>CAWCPN010000001.1:0-10614 GCA_963797495.1 uncultured Acidobacteriota bacterium
TCTGGAATCTCGACCCGAACCCCGTCCGGTAGATCGGCCGGAGCAGCGCGATCGGAAGCACGCCGACCGCCAGAGCGAAGGCCAGGGCCGGAATCCACCCGCGCGGGGGCCGCTCTTCGGAACTGCTCGCCCGGCCCTGGGCCCACCACAGGAGAGCAGCCACGATGGCTCCGAAGAATCCAGCCAGAAGCGACGCGTGCGACGTCCACTGAAGATCCATGTTGGCAAAGCTTCGACCAAGCTCGCCGATGACGGCGTCCCAGAACCGCGTCGCGGCGTTGAAGGGAACCCGGATCCAGCGCGAAGGTTCCAGATACCCGCTCGGCTCGAGCTTCGGACGCAGGCGGAAGTCCGCGAGTGCGAGATACGCTCCGTAGCTCGCGACCGAAAGGGCCGCGAGGATCATCGCCGCGAACCGTCGCCGCCCCGGGTCCGGCGCGGGTGGCCAGAACCAGAGCAGGGCCGCGGCCGAAGCCGCCGCGACGACGCCGTATTCGGTCAGGAGGCCGGCGACCGCCACGAGGCCGGCCGCCGCGACGAGCCAACCCGGGCGACGCACCTCCAGGTACCGGAGCGCCGCCAGAAGCGCAGCATAAGCGGGAACGACGCTGAGAATGCAGATGGCCGTCACCGTGACTGTCGAAAGCTGCGTCCGGACGCGAATCTGCGCAACGGCCAGTGCACCGACCACCGGCGGGCAGCGCCGAGGCTCGGGCACAGCCGCCGCCAGAGCCGGCACGCGATCAACCCGAGCGCCACCCAAAGAAGGAAGTGAGCGGCAAAACCGGCGCTCCAGAAGCCCCCGGGACCCAGAAGATCCGCGGCCTTCTCCCAGAGCGCCCCGACGAGCGGACGGTCGAGGCTCGCCCGCGGGATGCCGGCCGGGCCGCGTTCCTTGAGAAGGAGCAGGAGAACGCCATCGTCCATCTGGGAAATGCGCGCACCGCGCCGGCGGTGAAGACTCCGACGATCACCACGAGCGGCAGCAGGTCCATTCCGAACCCGGTCCAGCCGCCATCGGCCGCCGCCCTCCGCGGATCCTCAGGCCCGGACAACGTTGGGATATCCCTCCCCCCGGTAGACGCCCCGCGTGTCGACGATTAGCGGTGCGTGCTTCGCGACTGCGGCGTAATCCACTGCCGAGTGGTCGGTGACGAGCACGACGGCATCCTGGGCCCCGAGCATCTCCGGCGTCAGCGGCTGCGAGGTCATCGGGGGCAGCTCCGGCGACGTGCGCATCCGCGGTGCCAGAGCGACGTGAGGATCGTGGTAGCCGACGGACGCGCCGAGACCGAGCAGCAGGTCGATGATCTCGAACGCCGGGCTCTCGCGCGGGTCGTCGATATCCTTCTTATACGCGAGACCGAGCACGAGGATGCGGCTTCCCTGAACCGCGCGGCCCCGCCCGTTCAACGCGAGCTGCAGCTTCTCGATCACGTAGCGCGGCATCGCCACGTTGACGTCGCCCGCGAGCTCGATGAATTTCGGTGAGGCTCCGTACTCGCGCGCCTTCCAGGCCAGGTAGAACGGATCGAGCGGGATGCAGTGGCCGCCCCAGCCGGGGCCGGGATTGAAGCGCATGAAGCCGAAAGGCTTCGTTGCGGCCGCGTCGAGGACCTCCCAGACGTCGATTCCCATCCGGTCGAACACCATTTTGAGCTCGTTGACGAGGGCGATGTTCACGGCGCGGAAGATGTTCTCGACGAGCTTGGTGGCCTCGGCCGTGCGGGCGTCGCGCACGCGAACCGTCCGGGCGATGGCCTTGTCGTAGAACGCCTGGGCGAGATCGCCGCTCGCCCGGTCCACCCCGCCGACGACCTTGGGAATCGTCGTCGTCCCGAACCGGGGGTTGCCCGGGTCCTCGCGCTCGGGCGAGAAGGCCAGGAAGAATTCTCGACCGCAGGTCAGGCCCGGCCGCTCGAGGATCCCGCGGACCAGCTCGTCGGTCGTCCCCGGGTACGTCGTCGACTCGAGAACGACGAGCTGGCCCGGGCGCAGCCGCCGCGCGATCTCCCGCGTCGTTCCTTCGACGAAACGCATGTCCGGTTCCCGCTGCCGCGTCAGGGGCGTCGGCACGCAGATGACGAGGACGTCGGCCTCCGCGAGGCGTTCGAAGTCGCAGGTCGCCTCGAACCGGGAGGAGGCCATGGCCGCCGTCAGACGTCCCGGTTCCAGGTGCCGGATGTACATGCGCCCCGCCGAAAGATCGGCGATCTTTGCCGGCTCGACGTCGAAGCCGATCACGCGAAAGTTCTGCTCCGCAAATGCGAGAGCCAGCGGAAGACCCACGTAGCCGAGCCCCAGCACGCCGACGACGGCCGTGCGCTCGTCGATCCGACGGCGAAGGTCGGACGCCGCGACAGGCGTCTCCAGCGGACTGGACTCAGGAATTCGGCTTTTCATACGGTTGCTCAGGCTCCGCCCCCGTCGGTGACCGAACGCTCAGAGGCGCCCACCGAAACGGGATCCGCATCAATTTTCGAAGGCACCGAGCTTCGTCGCTCAGGCGACGGCGCTTCGAGCCTCCCTTGCCAACCGGCGTGGCGAGGTCTGGACCACGAACCCCCGGTCGATTTCTACCGCGACGGCCCGCCGAAGCATCGAGACCGACACGACGAGTCGTGGCTTTTCCTCGCCGCGAAGAATGACCCCATCATGGCCCCGGAAGGGCCCGTCCACGATTCGAACCCGGTCCCCGGGTCGGAACTCCACGAGCGGCACCAGGGAAAGGCCGGCATTCTGAAGTGCGCGAAGCTGGCCTAGCTCGTGGCCAAGCTGCTGCTGGTTCGGAACTTCCAACACCCGGACCAGCAGGTTACTCCGCAGCGCGGCCTGCCGCTCGGCTGCTCCACCACGGAAGAAAACGTAACCGGGAAAGAGCGGAAGGAACGAGGAGCGAGTCCTTCCTCCGCGGCTCTGGGACTTCTCCCACTGGGGAAGGTAGAAAGGAACGCCGAGGGGGCGGAGCATGCGCGCGAGCGCCTTTTCCTGCCGACTCCGGGTATGCGCGACCCACCAGGGGAGCTCCTCGGACGGCAACTCGATACCGTTTTGAGGAAAAATCTCCAGTTCGCGCCCCAAAAGTGGCATCGCCGAGGTTCCCTCCCCATCCTCCCCGGGGGGAGGCAGGTGTCAGTTTTTGTGAGCGGAGATGGTACCACAGGGAGGCCCTTTTCCGGGGCCGGAACCTGTCCTCGGGGACAGGTTCCGGCCGTGCTCTGGTACGGGCCCGGGGACTCAGGCGCCTGGATCGAGCGTCGCGGCACCGAGCCGAATCGGCCCCCCCGCCTCGGCCGACACGGACAGGATCTGGCGGCCAACCGAGGTCTGGATGGGAAAGGCGTACGAGCCCGCACCGGCGGGCACGAGAATCGCTCCGGATCGCCCGCCCTCGCGACCGTATCGAACGATGGCCGGCCGTGCGGCCTCGATCTCGACGCGCAGGCGCCGGACGCCCGGCTTCGGAACGCAGACTGTCATCGATCCGGATTCCGCCCAGGCCTCCGGCGGAAACGCGGTCCGGTCCATCGCGTCCAGCCGTCCCTCGGCATAAGCGACCTCGGCCGCATCGCCGAGGGCCCTGGCCACGTCGCGCCGGCACGCGAGCGCATCGCAACCCTCCGCGGCCGTCGCCGAGAGTCCGCCGAGGAGCGCCCGGGCCTTCCCGGTATCGCCACCTTCCAACTCGGCACGGGCCGCCGCCACGCGGAAAGGAACCCACTCGTAGGCGGACGCCGCGCCGGACCGGCGCATCATGTCCATGGCCCCGGATTCGTCGCCGGCGAGAAGGCGCACGCGCGCCTCGACGGTCTCGGGCACGGCCGAAAGCACCTCCACGGCGGAGAGCATGGCGTCCGCCGGAGCGTCGCTCTCCCGCCGATCGAGAAAGAAGCGGACGAGGTCCCCCCGGGGATCCGTCCTCCAGATGCCGCCGACGTCGTTCGGCCAGAGTGCGAGCAGTCGGGCCGACTGAGCCCGGCCGGGGCCGTCGTCGAAGTCGCGGGGCGGGAATCTCTCGTAGGACCTCTCGCAGAGATACCGAGCCACGGACAGGTCGCCGGCCGCACGGCGGCGCGCGATGGCCTGCAGGTCCTCGTCGCGCGCACGCGACGAGGCGGCGCGTAGCGCCGGAAGCAGCCGCGCCGCGCCGATCACCTCGCCGCTCTCGACCAGGGCGCGCGACGCCGCAAGCAAGGGGCCGGCAGAATCGGGAAGAAGCTCGATGGCCGCATCGGGCCCGAGCCGGACGCGGGCCGACAGAAATCCCCGCGATACGGAACCTTCGTCCAGAAAGGCCCGGCGGAGAAGAGCCGGGGCTTCCTGCCGCGCTTGCGCGGGCAGCTCCAGCCAGGACTCGAGGATCGCCGCGCTCAAGGTCGCGTACACAGGGTCCATTCCGGGTGCGGCCACGCCGGCGAGGTCGAGAGGAACGAACCAATCGAGCGGCCGGCGGTCGGCCGGTCTCAGACGGGCTTGCCGCTCGCGCTCAATCCGCCCGAGCAGGAAGCGATGGGGACCCCAGCCCGGACGGCGGGCGACGGCGTCGAGCATCAGGTCGCGCCCGTCCTCCAGCGCCGCCGGAGGCAACGAGTCGGCCATCGGGCCGCTGGTGGCCGGCGCTCCCCGCGGATCGTCACGCTTCGCCAGGGCCTCCAGCGCTGCATCGGTCGCCGCCGCCGCCGCACCGTCTGACCACGTCGCCAGGCGCATCGCCGCAACCTCCAGGGGACGCCGACGATCCAGGCCGTATCGGCGGGTGAAGTTCTCCGCGGGTCGACGCGAGGCACGGTCGAGCACCAGATCAGCCACGGCACCCGCCGCGAGGAGGACGCAAGCGATTCCGGCCACGATCCGGAGGCCGCGACTCTCGCCGCCTGTCGCGGTCAGGGGGGAGGAGAGGATTCGCTCGCAACATTCACCGTGGCCCCTCGCGCCGAAGTCCGCGTGTCACGCGGCCCTCTCGGTCAGCTGGTGCGCACCGCCCGCGGACCCGGCTCCTCGTCGGCGGTTTCCGGGGCGCTGCGGTAATAGGCATACCGGTAAGGGTATCCGGACGCGGCGAGGTCGAGATCGTTCAGGAGGACGCCGAGGGCCAGGGCCCGACTGCGGAGGATTCGATCCCGAGCGCGAACGACCTGCTCCCGGGGCGTCTCGCCCGCGCGCACGCACAGCACGACACCGTCGGTCTGCTGCGCGAACACGAGCACGTCCGAGACCGGGAAGATGGGCGGGGTGTCCACGACGACGCAGTCGAAGTTCATCTGCGCCAGTTCCAGAAACTTCGTCATTCCCTCGGACGAAAGGAGACCCGACGGGTTCGGCGTGGTCGGACCCGCCGGCACGACGAAAACCCCGGGAACGCTGGATTTGAGTATGGCCTGGGAGGGTTCGAGGCCCTCCGCGAGGATCGACACGAGGCCGACCTTGTTCGTCAGGCCGAACACCTCGTGTACGCGAGGACGATGGAGATCGGCGTCGACGACCAGCACGCGCTTGCCGAGCTGCGCGAGAACGACCGCGAGGTTGACCGCGGTCGAGGTCTTCCCTTCCCCGGGGAAGCAGGACGTGATGACGATCGAGCGCACGCCCCCCGCCCGTGCGAGCAGCAGCGCCGTGCGAAAGGCCCGATAGGCCTCGGCGACCGCCGAGCGCGTGTCGCGGTGCGGCAGGAGCTCGATCGCCGCTCCCGAGGAGAGCTCCGCCGGTCCCGCCCGCTTTCGACGAAGCAACCGCGGGCGACGCTTGCGCGGCGACTCCCCCGAGGCCGGGATCACCCCGAGGGCCGGAAGTTGCACGAACTGCTCGACCTGCTCGATCGTGTAGAGGCTTCGGTCGAGGTAGGAGAGGAAGAACGCCAGCCCGATCCCGGCGAAGGCGCCACCGAGCACGCCGGTCAGGGCGCTGCGCCGGTAGGACGGCGAGCTGCGTCCCGCCGGGGGCAACGCGCGGTCGACGATCCGGATGCTCGACACGCGCTCGCCGCGCAGCCGCGACATGACCTCCGTCTCCGCCTGCTTCTTCGTCACGCTGTCGAGAAGCGCGCGCTTCGCCTCGACCTCGATCCGGAGGTTGTTGTATTCGACGGCGTTGGTGTTCAGGTTCATCGCTTCGGTCTTCTGGGAATTGAGGACCGAGCGCAGGCTTTCTTCGCGACGCTGCGCCGTCAAGTAGTCCGAGCGCGCCGCCTCGCGCGCCTTCGTCACGCTCTCGTCGATGACGTCCTGGAGATGCTGCTTCTCCTTGTCGATCTGGATCTTCAGCTGCTGCATCGCCGGCCACTCGGGCTTGAACAGGTTGAGCTTCTCCGCGTAGTCGCGCTCCATCCGGTTCAGGTCCGCCTGCAGCTGGCTGACGAGGCCGCTGGAGAGTGTGTTGGCAAGGGCTTCGGGCGTTGCGTTGCGGACTTCGTAGTACCGGGCCTCCTTCGCCACGCGCTCGGCGACCGCCGACGCGTAGTCGCGGTTGAGGGTCTCCAGCTTCTGCATGGTCACGTTGGCGCGGGGATCGACGGAGATGATGTCTTTTTCGCGGCCGTATGCGAGAAGGCCTTTCTCCTTCTCGTCGAGCTCGGCCTTGAGCTGCTCGACCTGACCGGCCAGAAAGAGCGAAGCCTGGTTCACGATGCGGAACTTGGCCTCCAGGCTCCAGTCGATGTACGCCTCGGCGACCGCGTTGGCGATGTCGGCAGCCAGGCGAGGCGAGGGCGCTACGCACGTGACCTCGACCAGGTTGGTCCCGCGAATCGCGGCCGTCGAGAGACTGCGCTGAACGCGCCCGACGCTCCGGTTGATGGCTCCCCGCAGGGATTCGGTGCCCACCTCGGCCGACGGTTTCTGGCCCACCGTCGCCTTCCGCGGATTGAAGACCGGATCGGCGGCCAGGTCGAGCTTCTGCACGACGCGATCGGCGATCTCCGCGGCTCTTGATCAGACGCATCTGGGTCGGCAGGTACTCGGGGTCGTAGCCGCCGACCTGATCCAGCGAATTGACGTCGAGAAGGCTTCCGCGATCGCGTTCGACGTTGAGAACGACCGTCGCTTCGAACTCCGGCTTCTGCAGGAGTGCGGAAATCATCGAATAGGCGAGGGCGACAAAGACGCAGGCCGCGATGAGTTTTCGGCGCTTGACGAGCAGCGCCCAGTACTCGCTGAGATGCACCTCCTTCGAAGGCTCGGCGGAGGCGACGGACTCGTCGTAGAAATCGCCGGGCGGGGCGCTCATCAGAAAAGCGACTCCTTGACCACGATCACGTCGTTGCCCTCGATCGCGGGATCCGGATCCTTGCCGGACAGGACGCGGCCGAAGTTGACCACGGTTTCGACGTCCTTGCCCTCGGCATTCGCGACGCTTGATGCGAATGCTCTTGGACGCCCGGTCCGTCAGACCTCCGGCGCGGGCGATGACGGATAGCAGCGTCAGCCGGTCTTCGCTCGAGAAATCGAGGGCGCCCGGATTCTTCACTTCGCCGAGGCAGAAAACGCGGATCTGGGTGCGCGGGGCCACGTTGATCACGTCGGCCGGGAAGATCGGAATGTTCCACACGGGCGACGACGCCCGGAACAGGTCCTCCGTGTTGATCTCGAGCGTATCGGACAGCCCGTTCTCGGACCGCCGAAGGACGTAGATCTTTCGCCCTGCGTCTGCCGTCATGCCCCCCGCCGCGGAAATCGCCTGGAGGAGAGTCCATCGGCCCGAGATGTTGAGCGAGCCCGGAGACCGGACGGCGCCGACCACCGACACCGGCTTGTTCGCGTACTCCTTCACGACGACCGACACGTTGGCGCGGTTGACGTACTTCGCCGTCAGCATCTGCTCGAGTCGTGTGCGGACCTCGGAGGCAGTCAGTCCGGCCACCGAGAAATCCCCGAGAAGGGGAATGTCGATCGCCCCGTTGTCGGTCACCCGGCGCTCCACGTTGAGGTCGGGGATTTCCAGGACCCGGATCTCGAGCAGGTCTTTGGGGCCCAGACGGTAGTCGAAACTCGCCTCCTGGGCGGCGAGCGCGCACGCCCAGGCCCCGGCGAACAGGGCAAGAACGCAGCACCGAACGATCGAAGTCCGCATCATGGAAACGGAACCCCCAGCACGAAACTCGTCGTAAAACGGAGGACGGACCGATCGAATTCCGGGAGGTTCGAATTGTAGTCGGTGTTGTAGGCGCTCGCCGTGACACTCAGATTGCGGAAGAGCAGCAGCTCGAGGCCTCCGCCGTAGGTCGTGGTGTCGTCGACCCGCTTGACGAGGGCGCCGCTCGCGTCCGGGACAGCGACCGGATACACGTTCTGGCCGAGCTCGCCGTACACCCGGAGGCTCAGGCGGTATCCGATCTTGAAGGACAGACCGGCGCCACCGAGACTGCCGAAGTAGTACGGGTTCTGGAAGTACTGGCCGTACTCGACGCCTCGACTTCCGTAGAGCTTGAGCTCGAGCCGCCGCAGCAGCTCGTAGGAAAGGTACCCCGAACCGGTGAACGTGGAGAACTCCGGAAACGACGAGCCGTTGATGGGCTTGCCCAGGCGGTAGCCACCGTTGAAGTTCACGAAGAGGCGCGGGCGATTGTAGTAGATCGACGCCAGGTACGCTGTGCTTTCGTTGTCTCCGTCCTGGGGATCCTGATCGAACTCGGTCCGCGTCCCTTCGACGCCGACCCCGACGTCGAAGGCCGACGAGATCTTGTATCGCAATCCTCCCCGAACGGCCCCTTCCTTCCGATCGAGCTCGGCCAAGGGATTCAGGTCCGCGGGAACGTCCGTGCCGAGCGGACGGTAGTTGATCGTTTGGTAGATCGCGGACCCGAAGAGAGACACGGCGCCGGCGATCGGAATCTCGATCCGCCCGGAGGCCCGATCGGTATCGCCGAGGACCTGGACGAGTTCTTCGGTATTGGTGTAGGTCGGCGTGAGGGTCTTGTCGTATCCGCCTTCGAACGCCGCCCTCCCGACGAAAGCGTCGAGTCGGCCGCCATAGGTGCCACCCCATTGGCGGCGGTCGGCGAGCTTGTCGTACCAGATGTACTGGGGCACGGCGACGCCCCGGACGTAGACCGAACGGCCGATCGGGAGGACGACGCCCAACCCGGCGCCGAAGATCGCGTACCAGTCCGACACCTTCGGCTCCTCGCCGCTGGCACCGAAGACGTTGTTGTCGTAGGTCGGGCCGGTGATTCGAAGCTGCGGCAGCAACCGAAACGGCCCGAGCTTCCAGCGGGCGCTTTGAATTTCACTCTCGATCTGCTCCTTGACCGGTACTGTGCGCTCCTGGGGCACCGAGTCGTTGGTGATCTGCGCAAAGGCGCCCGGCACGGCCAAGCCGAGCAGAGCCGCGATCCCGGCGCCAAGCCGGCCCGCGCGAATCACCGAGCGTCGTGTCATCGCGAGACTTTCCATTCTAGCTGGCGCTCGACGCCTTTCCCGGGATACGGGCGCGGAGACACCCGAGGCCCGAAACCGACGCCTCACCTTCAGCACTCCCTTCGAAACCGGAAGCGCTCAGGGTACGGTCCTCGCCCGGGGATGTCAACGCACGGGGTCCGGAAAATTCCTCGCCTGAACGCCTAAGACACAACTTTCCAATGACTTAAGAACCTGTACTCTCGGTCAGGTCTGCCCGTTCAGGACGGCGCCGCCGCCAGCTTCTGCCGGGCTCTGGCAACGTCCGGCCGGGAGCCGTCGGCGGCCGACAACCGGGCCGCGGCGTCTCGGGCCGGCGCCCACTGCTTGAGCTCCACCAGAACCACGAAGCGGTCGGCGGCCAGGTCCGGCCGCGAGTCGAGATCGTCCGGCGGCAAAGCCTGGAGATCCGCCCAGGCGAGCGTCCATTCTCCGCGCGAGGTCCGCGCGTGGGCGCGCAGCGCGCGGGCTTCGCCGCTGCCGGGCTCGAGCTCGAGCGCCTTTCCCGTCCACTCCACCACCGCCTTCGAGTCGTTGCGCGCGGCGGCGTCCCGGGCGAGGGCCAACGGCCAACGCGGGCTTTGCGGCTCGCGCCGCATGGCGGCTTCGTAGGCCTTCGTTCTCTCGCGCGGAGGCAGTTTCGCGAGGCGCTGCTCCTCGGTCTCGACCAGTCCCGCGAGACCCGGGTAGGAGAGCAGGGTCGCCTCGGCCACGCGCCGCCGCAGAAGAACCTGAAACTCGGCCGCGACCGCGGGATCCAACGGCACCTTTGCGAACACCGCGAAACGGCGTTCCACCTCGAGAAACTCTCCAAGCGTCGCGTCGGACGCCGCGCCTTCGCCGGCGGCAGCCTCGGCGAGAGCCAGGTAGGCCAGGGACTCCGAGAGGAGAACCGGCCTCTCGAGCAGCCCGAACGCCGCGATCTTGAGGCTCGCCTCGGCCTCCGGGACCTTCTTCTGCCGGTACGCGGACTCTCCGTCTCGAAGACGGGCCTCGTAGAATTCCTCCCCCGTCGCCAGCAGGGGTGGCATCATCAACGCCGCAGCGAGGGACAGGACTTGCGCGAATCGCTTCATCGGGCCGCTCGGAAATTACGCCTGGCGATCTCGCCCACCGGCACGAGCCGATGGGAAACCGTGGGCGTCGTGCTGCTCCTCGGCCTGATCTTCGCGGCGCCCTTCTGGGGAGGCGGTGTGCCGGCCGCAGCGAGACGTGCCCTGGCTGC
>CAWCPN010000002.1:0-4105976 GCA_963797495.1 uncultured Acidobacteriota bacterium
GTCGTCGATGCCGCGCGCATCGCGGGCCTGATCGCCGGGGGGGCGCACCCCTACCCGGTGCCCTACGCCGACGTCGTCACCTTCACCACCCACAAGACGCTCCGCGGCCCCCGGGCCGGCGCATCCTGTGCCGCGAGGCCGCGAAGGCGATCGACAAGGCCGTCTTCCCGGGTCTCCAGGGCGGGCCGCTCATGCACGTCATCGCGGCCAAGGCGGTCGCGTTCCAGAAAGCGGCGCGGCCGGAGTTCGGGGAGTATGCCGCGGAGATGGTGCGAAACGCGCGGGCGCTGGCGAGCGGGCTGGGCCCGAAGGCTTCCGGATCGTGTCGGGCGGCACCGACAACCACCTCATGCTCGTCGATCTCCGGCCCTTTCGGAGTGACCGGCAAGGTCGCGCAGGAGGCGCTCGACGAAGCCGGCATCACCTGCAACAAGAACGCGATCCCGAACGACCCCGAGAAGCCGTTCGTCACGAGCGGCCTGCGCCTCGGCACCGCGGCGGTGACCACCGCCGGGATGGGCGAGCCCGAGATGGCCGAGGATCGCGGGCCTGATCGCACGGTGCTCCGCGACGTCGACGACACGTCGGGGTCGGGCGCGAGGTCCCGCGAGTCCGCCGCCCGTCTCTGCTCGAAGTTCACGCCGTACCCCGACCTCCGACCGCCGGCCGGTAGGAGCACGCCCGGTGGGTGGCTACGCGGTCGTGTTCGCGGTGGCGTCGTTGGTGACGATCATCGCGTGCACGCCGCTCGTGCGGCGGCTCGCGATCCGCATCGGCGCGCTCTACCAGCCGAGCGGACGCGGACGATGCACACCAAGCCGATGCCGACGGTCGGCGGTGCGGCGATGTTCGTCGGCTTCCTGGTCGCGATGGGCGTGGCGAGCCAGATCCCGCAGTTCCAGGAGATGTTCCAGGTGATCGTCGGAGCCGGCCGGGCTGATCCTCGCCGCCGGGGTGATGTTCGCGGTCGGGGCGCTCGACGACCTGCGGGAGGTGTCGCCCCCGGCCAAGGTGGCCGGGCAGGTGCTGAGCGGCAGCATCCTCTCGCTCATGGGCGTGTCGATGCTGTTCTTCCGCGTGCCGTTCTTCGGCGTCGTCGTGCTCTCGCCCGACCTCGCGCCGCTCATCACCGTGCTCACGGTCGTGCTGTTCGCGAACGCCATCAACCTCGTCGACGGCCTCGACGGCCTCGCAGCCGGGATCGTGGCCATCGCGGGGACGGCGGTCTTCCTCTACTCCGACCGCCTCTTCAAGGACGGCTTCCTCACCGGCTCGAACATCGCCCCGCTCGTCGCGATGATCGCGGTGGGGATCTGCGTCGGGTTCCTCCCCTGGAACTTCAGCCCGGCGCGGATCTTCATGGGCGACGCCGGCGCGATGTTCCTCGGGCTGCTCATGGCGGTGTGCACGATCACGCTCGGGGGCCGGGCCGACTACGAGTACTCGGGGCAGACGTACTTCTTCTTCGCCCCGCTGTTCATCCCCCTCGTGATCCTCGGCGTGCCCCTGCTCGACACCGCGTTCTCGTTCTTCCGGCGGGTGCTGCGCCGCCGCTCGTTCTCGGTGGCCGACAAGGACCACCTCCACCACCGGCTGATGCGGCTCGGGCACGGCCCGCGCCGCACGGTCGTGATCCTCTGGCTGTGGACCGCCCTCCTGTCGGGCCTCGCCCTGCTGCCGCTCTACACGAGCGAGGCGAACGCGTACGTGCCCGTCGGGATCCTCGCCCTCGCCCTCGGCGCTCTTCGCCGTCTTCGCCCCGGGCAGACCGCAAGGGGGCCAAGGAATGCGGGGGGTGAGGAGCTCCCACCCGAGCGCCCGCGACTCCCTCAGTCGGGCGGCGACGTGGTCGATCTCACCGAGCGCCGTCAGGGTCGGGATAGGAGCAGGAGGCGCGCGCCCGGCCGGTCCTCCCTCCACGGTTTGACGGCCCGGCCGGGCTGCAATAGATTGCGAAAGTATTCACAAGCGGGTCGGGCCAGGTCGCGAGGCGCGTCGTCGGGCCGGCGGGGGAGAGCATTCGGGGGTGGACCTCGGAGCAGCGGGCGCAGCCGGAGCAGGGGCGTCACGACGGGCTCGCGCAGGCCGCCGAGTTCGTGGTCGCTCCCGTGCTCTTCGGGTTCCTGGGCTGGCTGCTCGACGGCCGGCTCGGGACACGGCACCGCTGTTCATGGTCGCCCTCGGCGTCCTGGGCTTCATCGGTGTCGTCGCTCACGAACTACTTCCGGTATACCAGGTCGCGCAGGCCGAGGAAGAGGGGAAGCCGTGGACACGACGCCAGCGGTAGCCCAGGAGCCGGGCGAACGAGAGCGGATCGCCCACGACATGGCCCGCCACGCCTGCTCCCACCCCGGTCGTGCTGCTCGTCGCGGGGCTCGCCCGGGCTGGGCCGGCGTCGTCGGTGCCGTGCTCGGGCTCGTCGTCGTGGGGGCGAACTTCCTCCTCTCGCCCGACTCATGGCCACCGGCGCCAAGGCCGGTCGCCCAGGCGACCGCCTTCGGCCGCGATGCTCGGCGGTACGCGGTGCTCATCATCGTCATCACGCTCATGGCGGTGCGCCCTGCGCAGCATCTCGCCCGACCTTCGCGAGCTCGTGCTCACGGTCGCGCTCGTGCACCTCGCGCTCCTGTTCCTCGAGCTCCCGAAGCTCGGGCTCACGCCGGGCGCGCCCGGCCTGCAAGCCCCGCCCGTCCCAAGACCGACGCACAAGAAGAAGGAGTCTACGGTGAGTCTCGGGCTCTTCCCCTTCGGGGGTCAACGAGCTGTTCCCCTGGGGGACACGCTTCGACGGGCCCGTTCGGCGCGTTCAACAAGACGAGCTTGATGTGCTTCGTCTCGACCTGATCATCTGCTCGGTGCTCTTCATCGCCGGGAGCCGCAAGCGGGCGCTGGTTCCGAGCGGCGTCCAGAACGTCGCCGAGTCCGGTTCGAGCTCGTCGAGCAGAGCATCGCGGGCGAGGTGATGGGCGAGGAGGCCGGAAGAGGTGCGCGCCGTTCCTCGCCACGCTGTTCTTCTGGATCTTCTTCATCAACATCTGGGAGGTCATCCCCGGGATCCAGTTCCCGGCGACCTCACGGATCGCCATCCCGCTCTACCTCGCCCTCCGACGTGGCTCGATCTTCATGGTCGTCGGCTTCAAGAAGCAGGGCCGATCTACAACCTCAAGGCCATCTTCCCGCCCGGCGTCCCGCTCGCTGTACATCCTCGTGGCACCGATCGAGCTCATCTCGATCTTGTTCATCCGGCCCTTCTCGCTCGCGGTCCGGCTCTTCGCCAACATGGTCGCCGGCCACATGCTGCTCACCGCGCCTGGCGCTGCTCCCCGCCAACAGCGGTGCGTACCAGATCGCCATCATCGCGGCGGCCGTTCTTCATGCACTCGGCGATGACGGGGTTCGAGATCCTCGTCGCCGTGCTGCAGGCCTACATCTTCACCATCCTCACCGCGGTCTACATCGCCGATTCACTACACGCCGAGCACTAGGAGACACTGGAAGCACGATCTCGCTACTGCGCCGTCACCGACAGGCCGAGAGCTTGAAGAACGGCCTCATTTGGTGCCGGCATCGGGTACGGCCTCGCGGCCATCGGCCCCGGCATCGGCATCGGCTACCTCGTCGGCCAGTCCGTCCAGGCCATGGCCCGCCAGCCCGAGATGGCCGGCAACGTGCGCACGACGATGTTCCTCGGCATCGCGTTCGCAGAGGCGCTGGCCCTCATCGGGTTCGTTCTCTACTTCCTCGCCAAGGGCTAGGGCGCCGACATGCATCCTGCTGCAGTGCTGCTGCAGCTGAGCATGCCGAAGAAGTGAAGGCGAAGCCGTCCTACGGCCACGAGGGAGCCGATATCGATGCCGACCTCCATCGTCGTCGTGCTGCTTAGCACGTCGACAGAGGTATCGTCTCTGATAGGATGTCCCGGAAACGTCGCTCGAACTCCTCGGTGGTTGAATTCGGATCGTCCAGGTCACGGTACGACAACTGAGCCGTGTGCTCCTCCACGGTCAGGTTGAAGGGCGTCTCCTGGCCCTGTAGGGCGCGTGCCACGGGATCTCGCCAAAACGCCTTCCTCGCCCTTAGGTATGAGGAGGAGGTTGCGGACGGGTCCACTGCCGAAGCGCCAGGAGAGAGACAGTTGGGACAGTGACCCCACCAGGCAACTGGAGATACGGCGGTGCACGCTGCGCATTGATACCAGAGCTTTTGTACAGCCACCTCGAGCCTCACGCGCTCCGGCAAGAGGAAGAGCCCGCCGCCTGCATCCTTTTCGCAGAGGGCCTCTGCGAACGCGCTCAAGAGCGGATTGAAATCGCCAAGCTGCTCTGTAAGGAACTGCTTCTGCCGTTTGTTGAGGCCTCCGGTTGTGCTCAGCCCCCCGGTGACCGGATATCCCGCGGCCCGGTAGCGAACGCCTGGCTTCACAGCAGGATCAAAAGCGAATCTATTGGCGAAACTTTGAAGCCACACTACAGCGACCGCAAGAGTGTCTTCATGGCTTGGCCACTTGTATTCCCTCCGCAATCACCCGCGACGCCCTGCTTGTCGGGTTCAGGTAAGCGAGTGTGAGGGCGTTGACGGAGTAGAAGGCGAGCCAAGCTGCTGGAGCAGCAGGACCATGTATCGGGAAGGAGGCGCGAAGCCACCCTCGCTAATGGCGCCGGCAAGGTCGCCCTCGTGCCACTTCTTGTACTTTCGGACATCGCGCTGCAGGGCATGCCGGTCGTCACCGTCAAAGAGCTGCAGTCCCGTCTTCGCGAGGATGTCAAGGGACGCAACGTAGATCCAATGACTGAGCACCGCCTCCCGCCCGCCCCTATTGAGTTCGGCAGCGGCAAGGATCAGGACCTGGCGAAACACGTCCCGCTCGATCTCGCGAGGAATGTCCCGCGCAAGTCGTGCGGCCCTTTGGCGGCCCGTCCGAGAAGAGTAGGGACTTGCGTCCGCCGTTCGGTGATTGCTCAGTGGCCGGACGCGTGGCGGGCTGCAAGCGCACTTGCTGCCGAACGAGGTGCGCAAAGGGCGCCTCTCCCTTTGTGACGAGATCCATGATCTTTGAATCACCCTGCCACCGCCGCACACAGACGGGGCATTCTCCGTCGAACGAAAGGATCCGGCCGGAGGGCCCGTCCACGAGTCCGGCGGGGCGGATAAGGGGAAGGTACTCATCTCTGAGATCAGGTCCGGGCTCGCGGCTCATAAGGCGGCCCGTCTCCCTGTGCAGCCAAGTCTTCGATCCCTCAATTTCGGCGGAATCGCGGCGAGATTGGCGACCCACCTCGACAAGAAAGTGGGCTTCGCGAAGCCCGCCGCCCGACCACAGCCCGGCAGACGGTTCGTGCCATAAGAAATCGCCATTCTCGTCGCGAAGGTAGCCGCGGATAAAAGCTGCGCCACAATCTCGATGAGTGAGCAGCTCGTAGACGCGCGAGCCACATTCACACCGCAGCTGCGGCGTTGCCGAGAGCCGGCCGAGAACAGAAGGTTCCGCGATACTCAACCGACCAGCGCATCGCGGGTTTACGCAGGCGAACAGCCCCGGCAAGCCGCGGAAGAATAGGTGCAACCGTGCGGGAGCGAAGACGCGGTCAGTGCCAACTTCGCGCCCAAAGGACATGAGAGCGAGAAGGCTCTCCAGCGAACGCCCAGACTGTCTTCCGCTTGGGAAGACCACGCCTGCGATGGACTTAAGGGGCTGAGGATGCGAGGTGATGAGATTGGTAGCCAATGCCGCTGGTCCGAAAGACACGAGCCACTGGTGTGCCAGCGATTGGAGGGCCTCCAAATCAAGAGGGCCGTTAGGGACCTTGACGCCCAGCACGGTGAACAGGTGGCGAAGGGCAGCCTCGGCCGGCGCGGCGGTCTCGTAGATCTTATGAAGTGAGGCGAAGTCGTACTCGGAGAGTGCGTCGGCCTCCTTCGACGTGGCAACGCGCTCCCCCATCTTTTTGAGGGGTTCGCCCCTGATCAGGCTGAAGCTGCGTCCAGAGCGCTCTAGACCCGTCAAGTCGGCAGCGAAGAGCTTGATCCGTCGCTCCGATTCTGCGCTGCTGCCAAAGCTAGCGCTTGTGAGTATGTATCTCACTCGCTCGCGGCTTACGCCGAGCCGGGAGTGGAGCCGGCGCAACAGGTACGCCACTTCCGCTCCCCCAGAACCTCGATACATGTGTGCCTCATCCAAGACCACGAGGAAGCGGTTCTCCGGGTTGAGGGTGAGGCGGCAGGCAGTTTGTCAAAGATCGACCTTTCGATCGGCCGAAGCAGCATGTACTCCAGCATCGAGTAGTTCGTTATCAGCAGATCCGGGCAAGACAGTTGCATCTCTTGGCGTGAAAGGAGCTCCGAATCCTCAGGCCCAGTGTTGAAGGAAGACTCGATGAAGCGTTCGATGTCCTTTGCCGGCCATTTCCCCTCCCTTTGAAGCAGCGCCCGAGCCTCGGGAGACAGACCTTGATAGAGCCGGCTAAGCAGCACGCCGATCCGTTCCCGGTCTTTCGAAGGCGTAGATACACCCCGGGTAGGGCGTCCGGCTCGTGTACATTCCGAAAGTTACCCTGCGGTCTCGACGACCTCGCAGCGCGTGCGCGATGTCGGTGTCGCCCAGCAGGCGACGCAAGCGCGACATCTGGTCGTTTACGAGCGCGTTCATCGGGTAAAGGAGCAGCGCCCTGCAGCCCGCAGTGTTCCAAGACTCCGGCCGCTCCGCAGCTTCCAGCGCCAACGACCCGAGAATCGGCATCAGAAAGCTCTCCGTCTTGCCAGATCCCGTGCCGGCCGCGACGATGATCTCCTCGTCGCGGCCTAGGAAGGCTTGGAGGGCCTCGGCCTGGTGGGCGTAAGGCTCGGGATAAATGCCGACGTTGGGCCTGGCCGAGGCGAGTGTGAGGATTTCCTGAGCAGCCTTGGGAATGGCCAGTTGGTGGTACGACTTGCCGGTCGCGTAGGAGGGTGTCGCTTCGAGTTGAGGTTCCTGGAAGCAGACCCCCGGAGAGTCGAGCAGCCGACCCCGCTCGGAGATCAGGCGCTCGTCCCAGATGTGGTACTGCGCTTCGAGGTACTGCTGAAACGTCCGCCTCAAGCCGTCGAAGACCGTTTTTGCGGAATAGGCTCCGGGTTCAGGCACCGGTAGACCTCACTTCACAACCAAGGTGACGGAGTCTCGAAGCGATCGCATCACTGTAGGTCTCATTGCTCACCCGGTATGCCTTTCCTGATGACGTCAAATCCCGAACACCTAGCGCGAGCGTTAGCTGGTTTTCGGGTCGCGGGATCGCAGCAGAAAAGCGGAAGACGAACTCGCCGTGCCTCGAGACGATATCAACCGTTAGCGGCCTGCCGGCAAGCGCGGCGAGCCCGAATTGCAGGCGTTTCACGTCCAAGGAGTTGGACCCTCGGCCGTAAGTCGTCGGCCATTCACTCTGCCGAGGAGGTATCGGTAGCGTTCGGGAGCGACTCGCTCTCTGCACAGGACAACAGGCCCTGTGAGTGAAGAACGCGCGTCGTCAGTCCACATCGGCTTGGTAGCATCGCCGAATGGCGCTCGTGTCGTTTCAACCGTGAAGAACTGAATACCAGGCGAAGAGATCGTGCGGCCCATGCCCGCCTCAGCGATCGCGACCTGAGCCTGACTCCAAGCAACGGTATCTCGAACCTCAAGTTTCAACCAGTCGTCTAAGTCCTGCTGCGGCAACGATTGAACTTCCGCTCGATTTGAGACCCGTGTGTAGCCGGCCCGAGCTACGCCACGGAAGTGGCGCCCCAGCTCGTGAGTCGGTATTGCTCCGACCAGGATTCCCTGCTCATCGAGAGGCACCACGCGTAGGGGCGTCGGAAACCAGTATCCGCCCCCTAGTTCCTGCGCCTCTCGCATGAGGTTCAGCGCCCAGAGCGAATATTTCAGTTGAGGCCCGATTCCTGCTCGCTCAAAAGAGTTCCGGAGCCTGAGGATGTGAATCTCGCGCGCAGCGGTGGTTGAGACGTACGACAGGGCCGCGAGCTGGCCCCGGCAGTATTCGAGCGGGTCGATCGAGGGACCCGGCCAGCCGCCCGAGCCTCGGCCCTCGGGTGGCGTGTCGTTCCCAATGGCGTGCCTCATCTCTCGGGGATTCATGGGCAGTCTTCGAGGAGCGCCCTACGGAAGTGCATTTCGCAGCACGTGGCTCATCCTCCTTGACAGTGCGTCGACGGGGTCGAAGGCCTTCATTCTTGCACCTTTCCGGGGTTGTGCCCATCCGAAAGGCAAGACGCCATGGCAAGCGATCCAAACATGCCTCCTGAGTCTCTTGGGAATTGCTTCGCAGGTCAGGAGTATCGAGCGGGGGCAGGCGAGAGCCACGGCGACAGGAGTTCGGCGATGAGACCGACAGCCCGGAGGATCCGACCTGTCATTCGCCTCCCGTCCGATGATACGAAGGGGGTTCCGGAGGGCTGGAGCCCCCGAAACGTGACGATCGGAATCGTGATCCCACGTAACACTAGCGCGGCTCCAGACAATCTGCGGCCGAAGAAGGTTCATCCGAGGTTCGCGCCGAGCGTTCGACCCAACTAGTACCAACGTGTCCCGACTCGACGGCCGTGCTTTCGTTGCGCGACGGTTGACCGGGACGAAGCGGGACGACGCGGGACGCCTAGATTCGCCCGAATGGCATTCAGGAGGTCGACGGTTCGATCCTGGTCCGCTCCCTCCGTACCTTTCAGCATGGGTGCGGCCCCGCCACTTCCCCTGGATTGGATCGTCGACCTCCGGAGGCCCCGGGGGCACGGCCCTCCGCTCAAGAAATGCCCGACGGATCCGTAACCCCGGCGAAGCGACTCCGATTCTCTGCCAACTCGGGACAGCGTTCATGTACGTCCCTATGAGGACCGAGGAAATGTCGGTTAAGGGGCCGTCGTCATATGCCAAGAACCGCACCGGCAGGCGTACACATCCATCCCCGAGCTGTGAAACGAAGCCTTCTCCCTCGCAGCCGATCGTGCTTCTCCCTCAGATGCGAACGCAATTTTCTCGGGGTGTGGACAGCGATCAGGGTTCTCAATGTCAGTCCACTCCTCCTCGAGTGAGTCCTTAGGCCGCCTAATCAAGTACTCGCGAGAGAAGCCGCATCGCTTGCATCGAAGGACATGGAGTACTCCCCCGTCGCAGTCATAGTCCCAAGTCTCCGGCAGCGGCTCGTCAGCGAATCGCCGAAAGACCTTCCCAGGATGCTTTCCGCCGCAGGACATCTAGCGACTCCGCCTACTTCAATGAGGTGTTAGGTCCGCTCACGGAAGAAGGCTCTCACGGAATCGGTCAAGGAGAGTTCCGGCGCCTTGGTTCCCATCGAGGCGAAAGTAAACCTTTCAAGCAACGAGCTTCCTATCATCGGATAAACCGGCCGCCCGCACCTTCAGGCTCCACGCGGAAGTTTCCGCCTAATGCTCCCGCCTGCGGCGACCCTCAATCAGGTAGTCGAGGATCTCGCCAATAACCCGGGTGTCGCGTTCGCCCCCGTCGTTGAACCGAAGATAGGCGAGAGCCTGGACGACGCTATCGACAATGTCGTCGTGCTTTCCAGCGGGGAAGGCGGCCATCTCATTGAGGAACACGTCGAGCCAGGCGGCCCGGTCCGGGATGAAGACGCGGCCGGCTTCAATCAACGGGGTCACCGCCTGGGCGCGCGTGATCTTGTCGGAGTCTACCTTCACGGGGATGATCGGAAGCGTGGACCCGATCCTTGAGTTCCTGCACCAGAGACTGGCCTGATGCCCGATCCTCCACAAGAATGGCGTGGGGACGAAACCTCTGCGCTAGTGCTGCAACCTGGCGTTTGAGGTCCGGAAAGGGAACACGACCCCGCCAGAGATCGAGCAGGAAGAATCCCGATGCCGTTACGCCCCACGAAGTGCAGACCGAAAAGTCGTTCTCGCTGCCGGTCTTGAACGCGGTATCCCAGCTCTGGAGGATCCGAACGAACCTAGGGATCTGATCGTAGCTGCGCCACCACGAGCGCCGGAAGATCGCCCCTTCCGCAATGGTAGGCCGCTGCTGATAAAGCGATGCGAAGGCTGCGCCGCCAATTTGGGCCTTGATGCGCTCAAGGTCGGGAAGCGGAAACATCTCCGGCCAAAGGGCCTCACCCTCTTTCCTGAGAGTCCTCGTCGTGCTCGGAAATCGCGGGAAGGCTGACCACCTCCCATCCGTCCTCAGCATGCTCCCTCAGCAGCCATCCGGCCAGGTCGTCGTCGTGCCACCGAGTCATGATCAGGACGATCGCTCCCCGTGGAGTAAGTCGCGTGTACGCGACCTCCGAGAACCAGTCCTTCACCGACTGGCGGCTGACCTCACTGTTGGCGTCCTCGCGATCGCGGATAGGGTCGTCGATGATCAAGAGATCTGCCCGGCGACCGGTGAGAGCTCCCGTCCGTCCCACGGCGGTGTAGGAGCCTCCTGCAAGGGTTGAGAACCGGTGGGCAGCTGCGTCGTCATCGTTGATCCGGCAGTCCGGAGAAGAGTGCCTCATTGAGAGGCGAAGCGATCACGCCCCGCACCCTTCTGCCGAAACGTTCCGCCAATTCCTGAGTGTGCGATGCGCAAACGACTTGGCGTTCCGGATGCCGGCCGATGTACCAGGACGGGAAGTAGATCGAGGCCATCGTGCTCTTCCCATGCCCAGGCGGCAGCATGATCACAAGGCGCCTGATCTCGCCCTTCTCCACAGCCTCAAGCTTTTCGATCAAGCAGCCGGATGTGCCACGGGGCTTGGAGGCCCGGGTTGTTGGCAATCACGTAGCACGCGAGATCGAAACGGCCCAGAGCCAAGAGCTGCTCGGGCCTCTCGTCGAGAAGCATTGCAATGTTCATTCGGTCTTCCTCCTTCGGGCAATGAAAAGTTCGGCCATTTGGATGAGTGTCGATTCGTCATACTCGGCGATCACAAGCCCACGGATCTGGGCTGACTTCAGTTCCCCCGTCATTTTCGCGAGAAGCTCGAAGAGTCCGCGCAATTCCCGCATTGCCCCCAGACGCTGTGCGATATTCCCGGGCCGCCTCAGCCTTGTTGAGGATGTCGCGACCCCGACCGGTCAACTCCTCGATCTGTGACAGAAGGCTCCGAGCCTTCGAGGCCTCGCCCTCCTCGAAAGCCTTCCGCAGGCGCTCGGCGACGTGGGCCCTCCCATGGCGGAAAAGCGCCGCCGTCGAGACGTGATAGCGCTCGGCGAGCGTCTTCAGCGGCGTAGCCCTCAAGAGGTCAGAATCGATCTTTTCCCGCTCGGCGTGTTTGCAGACGCCGCACTGTCTGGGCATAAAAACCTCCACACCTACCCTTCATGCCCAGGCGCATTTTTTTTCCGAATCGGTTGATTTTTGATGGTTTCAGCGGGGGTTGCGACCTTACGTTTCGCGCAGTTAACACGGAGTTTCGAAACGGGGATGCCGATCTGGACCCTGCACCCTACACTTGCAGAAGGCTGGGGCAGAAAGGGTTGCCCTCGAATTGAAGAGGTGCGATTCCCGCGGCTCGCTCTCTCCCGGAGAACGGTTCCGCTAAGTTCCGGAAGCGTTGCACCAGAGTTGCACGACGAACGCAGCAGTCGGGCAAGTCCTTGAGGAGAAGCGGTCTCGGGACGGGATCCAGGAGTTTAGGAAACTCTTGCTCTATCCAGCTGAGCTACGGCCCCTTTTCGAGTCGTCGATGATTGCACGAATCGGTATTCTCCGTTGCGTTCGTTTCTCCGATTCGTCGCGGAAGGCGCCGCCGAGTCCGGACCCAGGCCGAATTCGTGGGCGCTAGAATGGGACGGCCGTGACGGAACAGCGAAAGCGCGAGCGGTAGCCGGCGTGGAGACCGGGCCGCCGACGCCTCCTCGACGCGCCCGGCGATGGCGCTGGCTCCTCTGGGTCGCCGGGCTCGCCGCGGCCGTCGTCGTTCTCCGCCTGACGGTCCTGCGGCCGAAGGCCGTGCCGGTCACGGTCTTTCGCGTCGCGCCGGGCCGCGTCGAAGACAGCGTCACCAACAGCAAGGCCGGAACCATCAAGGCGCGCCGGAGGGCGACGCTCTCCTCGGAGATCGGGGGACGGGTCGTGGAGCTCCCGGCCCGCAAGGGACTGGCCGTCAAGCGCGGCGACGTGCTCATGCGGGTCGCGGACATGGACTATCGCGCGCAGGTCGAGGTCGCCCAGAGCGGCCTCGCGGCGGCGCGCGCGACCCGGGTCGAAGCCTGCCGGACCTCCGACCAGCTCGGCCGCCAGCTCGCGCGCAACCAGGCGCTCGCCCGCGACAAACTCGTCTCGGCGGAGCTGCTCGACCAGCTCCAGAGCCAGCGCGACGCCGCCGCCGCGGCCTGCGAGGGCGCGGCGGCGCGGATCCGCCAGGCCGAAGCCTCGCTCGACGTCGCGCGGGTCAACCTCGCAAAAACCGTCCTGAAGGCGCCGTTCGACGGGGTCGTGGCGGACGTGACGACGGAGCTCGGCGAGTGGATCACCCCTTCCCCGCCGGGCCTGCCGATTCCTCCCGTGATCGTCCTGCTCGACACGGATTCGATCTACGTCAGCGCGCCCATGGACGAGGTGGACGTCGGAAAGGTCCGCGCCGGGCAGACGGTCCGCATCACGCTCGACGCCTACCCCGGGCGCGCGCTTTCAGGGCGCGTCACCCGGGTGGCCTCGTACGTGACCGACACGCAGGAGCAGAATCGGACCTTCGAGATCGAGGCGGAGTTCGACGACCGCGCGTTCGCGCACGGGCTCTTGCCCGGGACTTCGGCGGACGTGGAGGTCATCCTCGACGAGCGGGACGGCGTGCTCCGGATCCCGAGCTACGCGCTGCTCGAGGGAGGACGCGTCCTCGTCGTCCGCTCGGGCCGTCTGGAGGAGCGAAAGGTCGAAACGGGCCTGCACAACTGGCAGTTCGTCGAGATCAAGGCGGGGTTGAAGGCCGGCGACCCGGTCGTCGTCTCGCTCGACCGGGCCGAGGTCAAGGAGGGAGCCCGCGCGATGATCGCGGCGGAAGCCCCGCGGTGATCGAGCTCGAGGCCATCGCGCGCGATTTCCGGGTGGGCGACGCGGTGGTCCACGCCCTGCAGGCCGTCGACCTGTCGATCCCCGACGGCGACTACTGCTCCATCATGGGGCCGTCGGGGTCCGGGAAGTCCACCCTGCTCAACATCCTCGGCTGCCTGGACCGCCCGACCCGCGGCACGTATCGCCTCGACGGCCAGAACGTGGGGCAGCTGGACGACGAAACGCTGTCCCGGATCCGCGGCCACCGGATCGGGTTCGTCTTCCAGTTCTACCACCTGATCCCGCGGCTGACGGCCGCGGCCAACGTCGAGCTGCCGATGATCTTCGCGGGCGTCGAGAGGCGAGAGCGGGCGGGCCGCGTGGCTCGGGCCCTCGAGTCCGTGGGACTACCGCTCGAGCCCGGCACCTGTCGGAACAGCTTTCGGGCGGCGAAAGACAGCGCGTGGCCATTGCCCGCGCGGTCGTCATGGGACCGTCGGTGCTGCTGGCCGACGAGCCGACGGGCAATCTCGACAGCGCGGCGGGCGCCGAGATCGTCCGATTGCTCGAGAGCATGAACGCGGGCGGCCTGACTCTGGTGGTCGTGACCCACGACCCGGACGTCGGCCGCCGCGCCAGGCACCGGCTCCGGCTGGTCGACGGCGCGGTCGTCTCCGAGGAACGGGACGCCGCGGGAGCGCAGGCGGGGCGCCCATGAGCCCGATCGACGTCCTGGCGTTTGCGGCCGGCGCGCTCCGGGGCCACCGCCTTCGCACGGGCCTCTCCCTGCTCGGGGTGGCCATCGGCGTCGCCTCGGTCGTCCTGCTGACGAGCCTGGGCGAGGGAGCCCGCCTCTACGTGACGGGCGAGTTCGCCTCCCTGGGAAGCAACCTCGTCATCGTCCTCCCGGGCAGAACGGAGACCACCGGCGTCACCCCCTTCCTCTCCGGGGCCCCGCACGATCTGACGCTGGCCGACTGCGAAGCCCTCCGACGGCGGGTGCCCCAGGTGCGGCGGCTCGCACCGCTCGCCTTCGGAACGGCCCCGGCCCGCTTCGGGGAGCGCAGCCGGGACGTGGCCGTGGCCGGAACCACCTCGGACTTCCTGGGCGTCCGCAACATTCGGCTCCGGGTCGGCCGTTACCTGCCGGAGGGAGACGCGGCCCGGGGGCAGAAGGTGTGCGTCATCGGCGCCAAGGTGCAGCGCGAGCTCTTCGGAGCCGGGAACCCCCTCGGGGAGGTGCTGCGCCTGGGCCAGGAGCGGTTTCGCATCATCGGGGTCATGGCGCCGCGGGGCATGTCGATCGGGATGGACCTCGACGACATCGTCCAGATTCCGGTCTCCCAGGCCCTCCGCATGTTCAACCAGTCGAGCCTCTTCCGGATTCTGGTCGAGACCCGGACCAACGCCGAGATCCCGGCCGCGAAAGCGGCGATCCGGACGGTGCTTCGCGAGCGCCATGCCGGCGAGGAGGACGTCACCCTGCTGACCCAGGACTCCGTGCTGGCGACCTTCGGCCGCATCCTGGCGATTCTCACGGCGGCGCTGGCGGGAATCGGCGCGATCTCGCTGACGGTGGCCGGCATCGGGATCATGAACGTGATGCTGGTCGCGGTGTCCGAGCGCACGCGAGAGATCGGCCTTCTCAAGGCGCTGGGTGTCACGCGGCGGCAGATCGTGTCCGTCTTCCTCGTCGAATCGGCGATCCTGTCGACCGCCGGAGGGGCGGCGGGCCTCGCGGCGGCGTTCGGCGTCGCCGCGGTCCTCCGCGGCCTGTTCCCGGCCTTCCCCGTGGAGCCCCCGGGATGGGCCGTCCTGTCCGCCGTGATCGTGTCCCTCTCCGTCGGGCTCCTCTTCGGGGCCATGCCCGCGCGGCGTGCGGCCGGGCTCGATCCCATCCGGGCCCTTTCGCGGCGGTGACGGCATGAGCACGCGCGAACTCCTGAGGCTGGCCTGGGGATCCGTCGCGGCGCACCGGCTGCGGTCCGGGTTGACGGTGCTCGGAATCGTGATCGGCATCGCCTCCGTCATCCTCCTCACGGCGCTCGGGGAGGGAACGCGCCGTTACATCCTCGAGGAGTTCTCGCAGTTCGGGACCAACCTGATCGCGATCAACAAGGGGAAGACGACGACGAGCGGCATTCCGGGAGCGATCGGCGGGACCGTTCGCAAACTGACAATCGAGGACGCCGAAGCGCTGCGGAGGGTGCCGGGCGTGGAAAAGCTCGTGCCGGTGGCCTTCGGGTCCGCCCGCGTCGAGGCGGGCGAGCGCGGCCGCGACGTCATCATCTACGGCGTGACTGCCGAGGTCCCCGACGTCTGGCGGTTTCGTGTGCGGCAGGGACGGTTCCTGCCGCCCGGGGACCCGCGCCGCGGCGCGCCGCTGACGGTCCTCGGCCCAAGGCTCAAGCAGGAGATCTTCGGGGATGCCAACCCGCTGGGCGAGCACGTCCGGATCGGCGGGGCGCGCTTTCTCGTCGTCGGAGTGATGGAGCCCAAAGGGCAGTTCCTGGGCTTCGACATGGACGACACGGCCTACGTCCCGGTCGCCCGGGCCCAGGCCCTCTTCCACCGCGACGAGCTGACCGAGATCGACGTCGTCTTCTCGCGCGAGGTCTCGGCCGAGGGGGTCCGGCAGGGTATTCGGCGCGTCCTCATGGATCGGCACGGGGAGGAGGACTTCACGATCACCACGCAAACGGAGATGCTCGACGTGCTCGGGCGCGTCCTGTCGGTCGTCAGCCTGGCCGTCGGGGGGATCGCGGCCATCTCGCTTCTGGTGGGAGCCATCGGGATCCTGACGATGATGTGGATCTCGGTCGGCGAACGGACCGGCGAAATCGGCCTCGTGCGGGCGATCGGCGCGACGCGGCGCCAGGTCCTCCAGCTCTTCCTCGTGGAGGCGGCGCTGCTCTCGGCGGCGGGCGGCGCGATCGGGATCGCGGCCGGGCTCGGGATCGCAGGGTTGCTTCGCCTGGCGCTGCCGGGACTGCCGCTCCACACCGCACCCGCCTTCGTCGTCGCGGCGCTCGCCGTGAGCGTGCTGGTCGGCCTGGCCTCGGGCGTGCTGCCGGCGCGGCGCGCCGCCCGGCTCGAGCCCCTGGAGGCGCTTCGGACCGAGTGAGGGCCGGGACTCGGCGGGCGCTGCCCGGGTGTCGCGCGCTCAGCGCGCCGTGCGGATCCGCCCGGTGAATTCGCGCGCGGGTTCGGCGGCGGGCTTCTCCGAAGGAACCCCCAGGTAGAAGCCCTGGCCGTACGGAATTCCGAGGGCCCGGCACTCCTCGAGGTCCTCGGGCGTCTCGATGCCCTCGGCGACGCAGACGGCGTCGATGCGCCTCGACAGGTTGACGAGCATTTCGACCACGTCGCGCTTGATCGAGTCGGTCCGCAGGCCCGTGACGAGGGTGTTGGCGACCTTGATGTAGTCGGGCCGGAGCTCGGCGATGGCCTGGAGCGAGGCGTATCCGGAGCCCGCGTCGTCGATCGCGATCCGGAAACCGAGCTCCCGCAGGCGCGCGAGGGCGTTGCGGAACCCGGCGACGTCGCGAATGGCCGAGCGTTCCGTCACCTCCAGGACGATCGAGTGCTTCTGGGTGAAGAGCGGCGGAACGGCCTCCGGGCCGCTCTTCGAAAGCGTCGCGACCGTGTCGGCCTCGACGTTGATGAAGAGACGCCCGGGCTCGGGCGGCGAGTAGCGCGAGGCGGCCGACGCGAGGCAGAGCTGCTCGAGCTCCCACACGGACTCGTTCTCCCCGGCGAACTGGAAGAGCAGCTCCGGGCTCTCGAAGGCCGTGTCGGAGGGTCCGCGCGTCAGGGCCTCGTGGCCGAAGATCTCGAGCTTCTCGAGCTGGAAGATCGGCTGGTAGACCGACCGGATCCGGCCCCGCCGCAGGATGTCGCGAAAGCTCTCCCGCAGGTGCGCCTGCCGCTCCTCCTCCTTGGTCGTCGCCACGGCGATCGCCTGGCGCAGACCCCGATAGACGAGCCGCTCGACGCGCATCTGGGGGTTGGGGCGCAGCAGGGCGTGGCCGACGAAGACGCCGATCCGCTTGTGGATGCGGGCCCCGAAGGCCTCGTCGAGCGAGCCCCGAAGCGACTCCTCGACCTGGCGGGCCTTGCGCTGGAGGCGGACCGCGGCCTCTTCACCCGCCTCGAGCGTCGCGAAGACGTAGAAGTCCGACCCTCCGGCCCGGTTGACCGCGACGAAGTCCTCGGTCGCGAATACGGTCCCGACCATCCGCCGCAGGGTCTTCGCCGTGTGCTTGAGCAGCCCGTCAAAAACCTCCCAGCCGTAGGTCTCTTCGATGTGGCTGTACTGCTCGACGTCGATGTACAGAACGCCCATGTCGCGGTTGTCGAGCAGGCGGTCGCGCAGCGCGTCGATGATCACCGGGACCGTCGGCAACTCGGTCACGGAATCGAAGAGGAGGTTCTGGAAGCGCACTTCCTCGTTGTCCGTTCCGAGGAACGCCGGCGGCCTGTCCCGCTTCTCGTCGAGGAGCCGGCGCACGGTCGACAGGAGCTTCTTGCGCGTGAACGGCTTGGTGATGTAGTCGTCGGCGCCGACCTGCATGCCCGTGATCAGGTCGCGGATCTCGCTCTTGACGGTCAGCATCGCGATCGGAATCTGGCGGGTCTCCGGCGCGCTCTTGAGCGTCGTGCAGACCTCCCAGCCGGAGAGCTCGGGCATCATGACGTCGAGCAGAATCAGGTCGGGCCTGCCCTCGATCGCCTTCTCGACCCCCTCGCGGCCGTTGCGCGCCAGAACGGCGCTGTAGCCGGCGTTGTCCAGAATGGTCTGGACGATGAGGAGGACGTCTTCGTCGTCGTCGACGATGAGAATGCGCTCTGCGGCCATGGGGTTGGGGAGGCGCGGGATTATAGCATCAGGACCGCGTGGAACGGGTGCGCCCCGAGCTTCGCGCGCCCGCCGAGCGCGACGAGCTCGATGAAGACGCAGATGCCGATCACGCGGGCGCCGAGCTTTTCGACCAGGTCCGTGGCGGCCTTCGCCGTTCCTCCGGTCGCGAGCACGTCGTCGACGACGAGAACGCGCTCGCCGGGCCGGAACGCGTCGGCATGGACCTCGAGGCTGTCCTTGCCGTATTCGAGCCCGTAGGAAATCCGTTCCGCCCGACGCGGCAGCTTGCCGGGCTTGCGCGCCGGCACGATGCCGACGTGGAGCTCGCGCGCCAGCGCGGTGCCGAACAGAAAACCGCGCGCCTCGATCCCGAGGATCTTCTCCGGCGGCTCGCGGCGAAACGGGTCGGCCATCGCCTTCGCCGCGTCGGCGAAGGCCTGCGGCGAGGCGAGCAGCGGCGTGACGTCCCGGAACAGGATGCCGGGAGCGGGGAAATCCGGTACGTCGTGGACGAAGGCGCGAAAGTCCGTCATCGCGTGATCTCGAACGTCTCGAAGCCCTGGTCGGACGCTTCCGCGACCTCCACGCGGTCGACGCGCGACGTCAGCGGGCCGCGCCGGAGCCTGTCGAGGAACTTCGCGAGCGCCTGCTCGTCGCCTTCCGCGAGGGCCTCCACCGAACCGTCGGGGCGGTTGCGCACCCAGCCCCGCACGCCGAGCTCCCGCGCGGCGCGCTCGGCGAAGAACCGGAAGCCGACGCCCTGGACGCGCCCCAGCACGACGGCGCGCCGCGCGCTCATGCCGGCGTCCCCGCGAAACGGCCGAGCAGGGGGACGAAGGTGACGTCCTCCCCTTCTTCCTGAGCGAAATCCGTCTTGCGGCGCCGGATCACACGGAGCCGCTGCTTTCCGTTGGGCCCGATCGGCACGACCAGGCGGCCGCCCATGGCGAGCTGCGCCAGCAGCGGCTCGGGCACGGTCTCGGTCCCGGCCGTGACGAGGATCCGGTCGTAGGGTGCCGCGGCCGGGTAACCGTACGTCCCGTCGAAGGCCTTGATCGAGACGTTGTGAAAGCCGAGCGAGGCGAGCAGCGCCGAAGCGCTCCGCGCGAGCTCGTCGATGCGCTCGAGGGAATAGACGCTGCGCGCCAGACGCGCGAGGACCGCGGTCTGATATCCCGAGCCCGAGCCGATCTCCAGAACCTTGTGCTCGGGCGAGACCCCCAGCCGCTGCGTCATGACGCCCACGACGTAAGGCTGCGAGATCGTCTGGCCGAACCCGATGGGCAGGGAGTGGTCCCCGTAGGCCTGGGACCGCAGGGGCCCCGGCACGAAGAGGTGCCGGGGGACCTCCTGCATGGCGGCGAGCACCCGCGGATCGTCGACGCCGCGCGTCTCGACGAACCGGGTGACCATCTCGCGCCGCTGGGCGTCTTCCCGGCCGGAGGCCGGGACGCGGGCGTCGCGCGAGGGCATCGCGGGCATGATAGCAGGCCGCCGGCTCGAACCGGAATCCCGCGACGCGCCCGGCGGTTGTCGTCTCCCGGTAGAATGTGCGGCTGATTCTCGGATTCGCCGGAGGATGGGCTTGAACAGTTCGCAGGACGTCGCCGAGGCCGGCCGCGAGACCCGCATCGCGGGTGTCTCGCGGGAAGAGGTGCGCAAGTGGTACGGCTTGATGCACCTCTCGCGCGTGCTCGACGACAAGGCGCCGAACTACCTCAAGCAGGGTCTCGGCTGGAGCTATCACGCCCCCTGCGCCGGGCATGACGCGATCCAGCTCGCGCTGGGGATGACCTTCCGGCCCGGCCGGGACTATCTGTTCCCCTACTATCGGGACCTCGCCACCTGCGTCGCCGCCGGGCTGACCGCCGAGGAGATCCTCCTCAACGGCATGTCCAAGGCGACCGACGTCGCTTCGGGCGGCCGCCACATGTCCAACCACTTCGCCAAGCCCTCGATCGGCATCCAGAACGTCTCCTCCTGCGTCTCGAACCACGCCCAGCACGCGGCGGGCCTGGCCCGCGCGATCAAGACGTATCGCAAGGACGCCATCGTCTTCTGCTCGGTCGGCGAGTCTTCGACCTCGGAGGGCTACTTCTACGAGGCCGTCAACGGCGCCTCGCGCGAGAAGCTGCCGGTCGTCTTCGTCGTGCAGGACAACGCCTACGGCATCTCGGTGCCCAAGTCCGACCAGACCGCCAACATCTACGCTTCGGACAACTTCGCCGGCTTCAAGAACCTCAAGATCATCCACTGCGACGGTCTGGACGTTTTCGACTCCTTCCGCGCGATGCGGGAAGCGACCGCTTACGTACGCTCGGGAGCGGGCGCCGCGATCGTCCACGCGACGTGCGTGCGCATCCACTCCCACTCCAACTCCGACCGTCAGGAGCTCTACCGCACCCCCGAGGAACTCGCCGAGGCCAGGGCGGCGGATCCCCTGCCGCGCTTCCGCCGCCTGCTCCTGGAGACCGGGCTCCTGTCCGAGGAGGACCTGCGCACGATCGAGGCCCACAACGCGCGGACCTACGAAGAGGCCGTCGACGCCGCGAAGGCCGCTCCGGACCCGGACCCGGCCACCATTCACGAGTTCCTGGTTCCGGAGCCCTGGGTCCCCGAAGCCTGGCCGGAGGGCCTGCCCGACGGCTCGGGCGAGGAGATGACGCTCGTCCACGCGATCAACGAGACGCTCCGGGAGGAGTTCCGCCACAACCCCGACACGTACATCTGGGGCCAGGACGTCGCCTACCGGGACAAGGGCGGCGTCTTCAACGCCACCAAAGGCATGCAGCCGGAGTTCGGGCCGACGCGGGTCTTCAACGCCCCGATCGCCGAGGACCACATCATGGGCACGGCCGACGGTTTCTCGCGCCTGGACGACCGGATCCGCGTCGTCGTCGAGGGCGCCGAGTTCGCCGACTATTTCTGGCCGGCCGCCGAGCAGATGGTCGAGATGTCGCACGAATACTGGAGGACCCGGGGCCAGTTCGTGCCCAACGTCACGGTTCGCCTGCCCTCGGGCGGCTACATCGGCGGAGGCCTCTACCACTCGCAGAACCTCGAGGGCTGGCTCGCGACGCTGCCCGGAATCCGCATCGTCGTGCCCGCGTTCGCGGACGACGCCGCGGGTCTTCTTCGCACGGCGATCCGGTCGCGGGGAATCACGCTCTTCCTCGAGCCCAAGTTTCTCTACAACAACCCGATGGCGCGGGCGAAGGTGCCGAAGGAGTTCGCCGTGCCGTTCGGCAAGGCGCGGGTCCGGCGCGCCGGCACGGACCTGACCATCCTCGCCTACGGGACGCCCGTGCACTTCGCGCTCGAGGCCGCGAAGGTCCTCGAGCGGGAGGGACGCTCGGCCGAGGTCGTCGATCTCCGCTCCCTCCTGCCTCTCGACTGGGACGCCGTGCTCGCCTCCGTGCGCAGGACGAACCGCGTGCTCGTCGCCCACGAGGACAAGGTCCACGGCGGGTTCGGCGGCGAGGTCGCGGCCCAGGTCCAGGAGCGTGCCTTCGAATCGCTCGACGCTCCGATCGGGCGCGTGGGCTCCGAATTCACCCCGGTCGGGTTCTCCCGGGTCCTCGAGCGGGCGATCCTGCCGTCCTCGGACAAGGTGCTCGAGGCGGCGCGGAGGGTGCTGGCCTACTGACCGGTCCGCCCGTATGACGGGCGTCATGTCCCCGGCCCGTCTCCGAGGTCACGATAAGGCCATGAATCCGACCACCCGCTTCGACCCCTCCACTCCCGTCCGCGACATCCTCGCGAAGCACCCGCAACTTTCCTCGGCGCTCGCGGCGCACGGCCTCGACTCCTGCTGCGGCGGCGAGCATCCGCTGGCCGATGCCTGCCGGGCGAAAGGGATCCCGCTCGAGGACGTCCTGCGGGACCTCGAGGACGCCTGGGAGGCCGTCGAGTCCCACAGCATCGTTCCCCCGACGATGTCGATCCGCGAGATGACGCGCCGGTTCCCCGCGACCCGTCCCGTCCTCGATAGCTACGGCCTCGACGACTGCGGCGGGCCCGAAGGGCCGGAGGAGCCGCTCGCCTGGTTCGCGACCGTTCACCGGCTGCCCCTCGAGGACTTCCTCCGCGACGTGCGCGCGGCCGCGGTCAAAGACGCGGCCGCGGCGCCGCCCGACCCCGGCGCGAAGCCCGTCAGCCTCTTCTCGCCGCACTTCGTGGCCGGATCGCTCTTCCTGACGCTCACGCTCGGCGCGACGACCGGCATGGTCAACCTGCTCCGCATCGCGGCCGGGGGCGACGTTCCGATCGACCACCGCCAGATCCACGGACACACGCAGGTCCTCGGCTTCGCCGCGCTCTTCCTGATGGGCATCGCCTACCACGCGCTGCCCCGGATCCTCGGCGTCCCCGCCGCCGCGGCCCCGAGACGCGCCGTCCGGGCGAGCTTCTGGCTGATGTTCTTCGGCGTGATCCTCCGCAACACCGGCCAGCCGTTCGGCTTCCACGCCTGGGGCCGCCTGCTCTCGCTGCTCTCGGCCGCCATGGAGCTGGCGTCGGCCGTGCTCTTCATCCGGTTCGTCTTCGCTCTGCTGGCGCGGGTCCGGGAGGGCAAGTACGACCGGAAGGACCCGCTCCTGCGTTTCGTTCGGGCCGGGACCCTCTTCCTGGCGGCCGCCATGGCGGTCGTCGGCGCGCAGGGGTTCTGGCTCGTCGGCAACGTCGACACGGTCCTGCCGGCGTCGCTGAACGAGTCCTTCTATTTCATCGCGCTTTACGGGTTCCTCCTCGCGTGGATCTACGGGTTCGGTCACCGGCTCGTCTCGCTCTTCCTGGGGGTTGGACCCGCGGCGCGTTTCGCCGCCCCGCTGACGCTGGCGGCGCAGACGGCCGGCGTGCTTCTCTACTCGGCCTCCTGGGTGCCGGGCGTTCCGGACTCCGTGGCCCTCGCCCTGCGCGACGCGGGGCTCGGCCTGGCGGCCCTCTCGGCGCTCGTCTTCCTCGGGGGCAACGGCTTTCTCTGGCGCCGCTGCGACCTCCCGATGCTGCGCACTCCCGGAAATCCGACGTTCGCCATCCGCGCCGCCTTCGCCTCCCTCGGGCTCTGGGCGGTCCTCGAGGTTTCGGCCGTCCTGCTCACGCGCCTGACCCGCCTGCCGGCCCAGAACCTCTGGTGGGCCGACGCGGCCCGCCACGTCTTCACGATCGGCTTCCTGACCCTCCTGATCGTCGGGATGAGCTTCCGAATCCTTCCGGTTTTCTCCGGCAAGACGCTCTGGTCTCCGCGGCTGGCGCACGCAACCTACGCGTTGCTTCTCCTCGGCGCCGCGATGCGCCTGCTCCAGTACCCGGCCGCGTTCCTGCCGGTCTTCTACGAGATCGGCTCGTACATGGGGATTCCGGTCGTGCTGGCGCTCGTGCTCTTCGTCGTCAACCTGGTCCGAACCATGCGGGCTCGACCCGCCCCGGCGAGACTCCCCGGCCGGCCGGCCGGGCCAGCCTTCGCCTCGACGTTGCCGGTGCGATAATTCGCGGCGTGGCGCCGCGCCCCCCCGTCCCCTTCCACGCGATTCCCATCCTCGCCCCCCTGACCGCGGAAGATCGCGCGGCGCTCGACCCCCTCTGCGAGTTGCGCGCGTACGAAAAGGGCGACGTGCTCTTCGACGAGGGGCAGCCGGCGCTCTTCATCCAGTTCCTCTTCGCCGGCCGCGTCAAGATCGTCAAGGCCGCGCCGGAACGCGACCTGATCCTGGAGATCCTCGGCCCCGGAGAGCCCGTCGGCACGGTCGCCGTCTTCGAGCGGCGGCCCTATCCGGCCTCGGCCGTCGCCCTGGAGCCGTGCGGCACGATCTCGATTCCCGAGCGCGACTTCTTTCGCCTCATCGAGAAGCGACCCGAGATCACGCGGCGTCTGCTGGCCGGACTCACGCTGCGTCTGATGACGCTGAATCGCCGGCTCGCCGACATGACCGGTTCCGTCGAATACCGCGCCGCCCGGCTCTTCTCGACCCTGGCCGAGCGCGCCGGCCGGAAGGAGGACGGCGGCGTGTTCGTCCCCATTCATCTCTCCCGACAGGAGATCGCGGACCTCGCCGGTACCACGGTCGAGACGGCGATCCGCATCATGAGCCGCTGGCAGAAGGACGGCCTGGTCGAGACCGAGAAGGACGGGTTTCGAATTCCGCGCATCGCGGCCCTGCGCGCTCTCGCCCCCGTCGAATAGTGGCGCCCGCCCGGCGCCTCAGTGCAGGTGCGCGGTCGGGTTGCCCGCGGGAAGCACCGCGAAGGCCGGGTGGTCGGCGTTGCCGCGGGTCAGGATCATCGCGTAGAGAAACGGGCCGTAGCTCGTGCCGCGGCGGCCGTTGACGGCGACGATCGGCGTTCCGTCGGAATCGAACTGGGACGCCGCCGCGAGGTCCTGATCGAGCTCGGCCCGCGTCTCGGGCGAGGCGAGGCACGCCGCGAGCGTCTCGGGGGTCATGTAAGGCGCCGCGATGGCGAGCACCGCGTTCCGGGTCAGGCCCTCCTGGCGCGCGAAGAGAGCCGCCGCGAACTCGGGCTCCTTGCCCGAGGGCTCCATGCAGATCCGCGCGGCGGCCGCGACGCATCGCACGTCATCGCCCTTGCCTCCCTCGAAAGCGGGGTTGCAGCGCCCGTCGAGCGGGTACTGCCGGGCGTCCACGCTGAAGCTGCCGGGGTCCGTGTGCTCGCGCAGCGTCTGCAGAGTCTCCTGGAGCGAGGCGCAGTGCTCGCAGAGGATGTCGGTGAACTCCGTGATTCGCACCGGCGCGAGCGGCGAGCCGACGAGCGCGCGCGGCGCCGGAAGCATCGCCGGCGGGGCGCTTCGGTAGATCGCCAGCGAGTCCGCGAGCGTCTGCCGGCCCGGGGGATCGAGCGCTTCGATCAGTTCCGTGAGCTTCCGGTCCCGGATCGGATCTCCCGTTCCGGCGGACGCCGGCGTCTGCGGGGTCGCCCCTCCGGAGGCCAGGGCGGCCTCGGCCACGGCCCGCCGGCCCGCTTCCCCGCTCGAGTGCGGCGTGCGAAGCCCGGGGTAGAGCAGGAGCACGAACGCCGCGGCGACGCAGCCGAGCGCCAGCGTCCAGCCGCGGCCGGCCTCGGGAAGTCCCGCGCGGCGCCAGCCGAGCAGCGCGATGCCGGCGTACGCCGCGACGACGAGATCGGTCCCGAGACAGGCGACGCAGAACGCTCCGGCGGCGGCGCTCGCCGCGAGCAGCACCGCGACCGCGAGGAGGCCGAGCGCGGCCGTGATGCGGACCGCCGACACGAGCGCGGCCGAGGATTTTCCCGCCGCCAGGCGCGTCAGCCCCGCGAGCGGCAGCGCGAAGGCCGCCAGGCTCCAGACGAGGCCCCAGCCCGCGACCGGCAACCCGGTGAGGCGGTGGACCGCGGTCGCCAGCGCGCCGTTCCAGACGCCGGTGCAGTCGAACCGGCCGCCGAACCCGCAGAAGGAGCCCCCGCCCGACCGCGAGAGGACGAGCTCCGCCCAGAGGAACAGCGACCAGAGGGCGGACAGCGCTCCCAGGCCCGTCAGCTTCGCCCAGGCCTCGGGAGTCGTTGCGCTCGCGGTCGAATGTCGGGGAGTCGGCCCGCTTCATACCCCGAATCTTGACATGGGCTCCGATCCGACGGTGGGGCGCCCCTTCCACGTCACGTAGGGCCGGGCGAGGAGCCGCAAAGCCGAGAGCTTCGCCTCGTAGAGCCGCGACGCGATGGTCGGCCGGACCAGCCCCGCCGCCTCCTCGGGCTGCACGACGAGCGACACCTCGATCGGCAGGATCCCGATGGGAAGGCCCGCGTCCCGGCAGGCCTCGTAGAGGTGGGCGAAGACCTCCCGCATGGCGCCCGGGTCCGGAGGCGGCGCGTTCTCGAGCTCGCTTCCGATCGTCGGACGGAAGATGCAGACGGTCGGAAACGCGCCCGCCGCCACGATCCGGTCGATCCCCCGCAGCGTCGCCTCGATCGGCTCGAGGCCGGCGATGATCTCGCCGGAGACCCTCCCCCGTCCGAGCTTGTCCGCCGTGTACTCCATGGCCTCGAAGAAGCCCTCCTGTCCGACCGTCGCGGCCTTGCCCGGGCAGATGCGCTCGAACCATGCGGGGTCTTCGAACTCGTAGCAGAAGGAGAAGTGGTCCGTCCCGGCTTCGATCAGCGCGTCGTACTCGGAGAACTTTCGGCGCGGGACCGGGTGCGCCTGGACGCCGATGAACCCGCCGACCTCCCGCCGCAGGGCCTGGACGAACGGCTCGCACTGGCGCAGCCCGTGGATCGGCTCGAGGCGGTCGACCTCCTCGTAGTGGTAGCCCGTGTTGAGGTGCGTGAACACCGAGCCCGATTCGTCGCGCGCGGCCAGAGCGACCTCGACGACATCCTCGACGTTCTTGCGCCCCTGCTCGTTGACGCCCACGTTCTTGCCCGTCGTGCAGAACTGGCAGGCCTGGTTCCTGGCCCAGTAGAGGCATCCGTTGGAGACGTAGACACCGAGGTAGTTGCCCTGGAGAACGCCGATCCGGCTCATCGGGATGCCGGAAGAGGTCGTCCGGCCGTACCAGGCCGGCTCCTCGGGGATCAGGACGCGGTAGGACTCCTCGGATGCGGCCGTCGACGACGCCGTAGCCCGCGCCGGCCGCGCACGAGCGTGAATGGGCGAGGTGCCGGGCAAACGCCTCGACGACGGGAACGTTGACCCAGATGGGCTTGCGGGGCGACGGGAATGACGAGCTCCAGTCCGGAGCCCAGGCCCGCGCGCGTCCGGGAGATCCGCCGCCCGTCGTCCTCGCCGCGGGCTCGCGTCGATGCGCAGGCCCCGGCAGAAGAGCTCGATTTCGAGTTCGACGGGCGAAAGCATCCCGATCCAAGCTATGCCTCCGCCCGGCGACCCACCTGATGCAAATGCCCCAGAGCCGCCCCCCGGCGGACGGCGTAGAGTCGATGGCGCGGCCGACCGATCCCGCCCGGGCGGGAGGCAAGCGAGGGAGGGTCCATGGAGACGAAAGTTCCACCAGGCGATCCAGATGGAGCACGAGGAGATCCACGAGCAGCTCGCCCGTGCCATGAAGGCAGGAGGCCGGACCGGCGAGGCTGCCGGCGCGGTCATGAAAGTGCTGCAGCCCCACATGGCGCGCGAGGAGGAGCTCGTGGCGCCGGCGCTCGCGCTTCTGCGGCCGGCGGCGGAGGGCCGCCTGACCGCCGAGATGGCCTCGGTCCTGTCGCGCGGGTGGGCCCGCTCCGGACCGAGCTCCCCCGGATGCTCGCCGAGCACGCGCGGATCGTCGAGGCGCTCCGGGACCTGATCCGGGCGGCGACCGCCGAGAACCTGCCCGGGTTTCGCCAGGCTCGCCCAGCGCATGGTCGCCCACGCGCAGGAGGAGGAAGAGATCCTCTATCCCGCCGCCATTCTCGTGCGACCTGCTGGAGGCCCGCTTCGTCCGGAAATGAGGCCCCCGCGGCAGGCCTCCCCGCGACCGCCGGCGCCGGCTTCCCTCGAGGCGACCCCCATCGGCCCCGCCCGCAGGTAGGGGCGCCCCTTGCGTCCTCCGTTGCCCGCGAGTAGCGGGGACGGGCGGCCCGCCGCCTACGGCCGAGCTACCCGCCGTGGCGTGCCTGTTAGAAACGACTAGATCCGCTCTTCCCGACGCGTCGCGTGGAGGATCTGGCCCGCCAGCAGCAGCAGGCCGACGTCGCGCAGGATGACGAGCTTCATCTCGTCGAGCCGCTCGGCGTCGGTCCGATGGACGGTGGCCGTGCCGAAGCATCCGCAGTCGACCGGCCGGCCCCGCGCCAGGTTGATCGAGAGCGCGATGATGAAGACGAGCAGCAGGATCGCCAGGATCTTCGCCGCCGAGCGCCGGGCGAGTCCGAAGAAGAGGCCGAGGCCGACCACGACCTCCAGCCACGGGAGGACGAGGGCCATGGCGTTGACGGCCGCCGCCGGCACGAGGCCGTAGTTGTGGACCTCGTGAGCGAAGCCCGGCGGATCGGCGATCTTGGCGAAGCCCGCGACGACGAAGAACGCCGCCAGGACGAACTGGACCCGGATCGTCAGCCAGGGAGACGCGAGACCGCCGCTCAAGGCTGGGCCCCCTGGGTCACCGGGAGCCCACGCCCGACCCAGTCCGGATACCCGTCCTTGTAGACGAGAACGTTGTCGAAGCCCACGAAATAGAGCTTCTCGGCGAGCATGTGGGAGTCCTCGCAGTTGCCTCCGCTGCAGTAGACGACGATCGGCGCGCTCTGGTCGGTGCCCTCCGCGAAGAAGGCCTTGACCTTGTCGTCGATGTCGGCCTCCCAGACCGAGAAGGGCCGCGCCCCCGCGATGTGTCCGTCCCGGTAGACGCTGGTGCGCCGGGCGTCGAGGAACGGGACGGCCTTGCGGGCGTGGAGCTCGGCGGCCTGCTCGCCGCTGATTTCCGCCCAGGCCTTGTCCGGGTGCGGGGGGAAGTCTCCCCCTCCCGGGACCCCGATCGCCGGCGTCGGCGCGGTCGAAGGCGGCGGCGTCGGCCGCGCGGCCGCCGCCCCGCCGGGCGCCTGGTACGAGCCGATCCACTTGAGCTTGCGCTCGGGACCGGCGACGGCGTTGGCGATCGCGGCCGCGACCACGGCCAGGACCACGAACACCACGCGCTTCGATCCAGAACGGACGCCGGTTTTTCATCCCCGGGCATCTTAGCCGAGACCGCGACGCGCCCGCCGAGCCGTCTGATTCGTTTGCATCTCGCGGTCCGCCAGGGCCTACCGGAGGCTAGCCCCAATGACCCCGCCGGTGCCGGTTTCCCCGGACGCGCGACTGGACGAGCTCGAAGCGCGGATCCGACGCCTCGAGGAGGCCTTGTTCCACGCAGGCTCCTCCGCCTCCGCCCTCCCCGAGACCGACGAGCCTGCGGCGGAGCACTTCGGCCCGCCGCTGCGGCAGCGCGCCGCCCGTGCCTCGCCGCTGATCCTCGACGTCCTGGCCCAGACCGGCTGGAGCGTGTTGACGCTGGCCGGCGCCTTCCTGATCCGCGCGCTGACCGACCGGGGCGCGGTGGCGACGGACCCCGGGGTGGCGTTCGGCCTCGCCTACGCCCTCGGGATCATCCTTCTCGCCGATCGCGCATCCGTTCGCGGCAACCGGCTGATGGGGGCCTTCCTCGGATCGACCGGAGCCTTCATCGCCAACGCCATCGTCGCCGAGACGACGACCCGCTTCGCCATCTTCGCGCCCTCCTCGGGCATGGCGATCCTCGCCGTCGCGACGGCGATCGCCCTGGCCGTGGGCCGGCGCCATGACCTTCCGGCGCTCGACTGGACGGCAACGCTCGCCGCTTCGGCCACCGCGGTCTACGTGGCACTGCTCAACGGAGCCCCGGCGCCCTCGGGCCTCTTCCTCCTCCTGCTGGCGACGGCGACCTCCTGGCTCGGCGCCGCCCATTGGAGCTGGCGTCTGCTCGCGCTGCCACCCACGCTCGGCGCCGCGGCGCTGTCGGTCTGGGCCACCTCCGTGGCGCTGTCCGGCGGGACGGCGGCACGCGGCGGAGGCGTCGCCCTCGCGCTGCCCCTCGCGCTGGGCCTGCCCCTCCTCTGGTGCGGGGGCGTATTCCTCCGAGCCCTCGTCCACCGCCCGCGCGTCGGAGGCATCGCGGTCCTCCAGACGATCCTGGCGATCGCCGTGGGCGTCGGCGGTGCCCTGCGACTGGAGGCGGCCCGCGGACCGCGCGCGGCCATGCACGCCGCAACGACCCTCGCGTTGGGCGCGGGGTGCTACCTGTTCGCCTTCCTGCGGGAGAAGGCGCCCGAGGCCCGGTCGAGCCGGCTCTACTTCGCCTGGCTGGGTCTCGCCCTGACCGTCATCGGCAGCGGAGTGCTCCTGCCCGCGCCGGTCCCGGCGCTGGCGTGGGGCCTCGCCTGCCTCGCCGCGGCGGTCGGCAGCCGCCGGTTCGAGCCGGCGATCCTGCAGCCGCACGCCACCATCTTCGCGGCCGCCGCCGCCACGGCGTCGGGCCTTCTCTGGACTTCCGTGAGGAATTTCACCGTCCGGCCCGCAGCGCTCGCCGCGCCCTCCGGCGCCGCCCTCGCCGCGCTCGCGGCGCTGACGGTCGCCGCCACGCTTCTGCTCTGCGAACGTCCGGCCGCCGGGGCCCTCCCGGCGTTTCTCACGACGCTGTTCGCGGCACTGGGGATCGGGGCCCTCGCGGTGCTGCTGCTCGACCGGCCCGCGGCGGCGGTTCTCGACGCCCCGCTGCCCGCCCTGCGAACGATGGTCGTCTCCCTCTCGGCGTATGCGCTCGCGTTCCTCTGGCGCTCGACCGGGCGCCGGGAGCTGAGGACGCTGGCGTACCTGGCCCTGGTGGCCGGAGGCATCAAACTCCTCCTCGAAGACCTGCCCCAGGGAACGCCGATGACGCTCTTCGTCGCGTTCGTCTTCTACGGCGGAGCGCTCCTGCTCGTCCCGAGGCTCATGCGCGGAGGCGGCGCCCGCGCGGTCCCGGCCGCTCCGCGGACACCGGCCTGAGGTCCGAACCCCGGCGAAGAGGAGCCGGCTACTCGCCCGAGGTGCCGCGATCGCCCAGGCGCGCCGCGATCCCTTCGAGCAGGGACAGCGATTCGTAGTGCGTCAGGTCGAGGTGGAGCGGCGTGACGGAAATGTAGTTGTCCTCGACCGCGGAGAGGTCGGTACCGTGCTCGAGCTCCCCGCCGGCGGCGTGGAGCCGATCCAGTAGTAGGGGCGCCCCCGCGGATCGATCTTCTCGATCACGGCCTCGCCGTAGCGACGGCGGCCCTGCCGGCCCACGCGCACGCCGCGCGGCGTCTCGGCCGGCACGTTGACGTTGATGAGCGTCCCCGGCGTCAGCGGCTGCTCGAGCAGCAGCCGCGCGAGCTTCGCCGCGAACGCCGCCGCGGCGTCGAAGGTGAATCCCGTCTCGATCTCCTGCGAGATCGCGACGGACGGGATCCCGATCAGGGTGCCCTCGAAGGCCGCCGAGACCGTGCCCGAGTACGTCACGTCGTCGCCGAGATTCAGTCCCAGATTGATCCCCGAGAAGAGCAGCTTCGGGCGCTCGTCGCGGAGCAGGTGCAGCACGCCCCAGTTCACGCAGTCCGTCGGCGTGCCGTCCACGGACCAGCGCTGCGGCCCGATCAGCTTGGCGCGCAGCGGATGATGAAGCGTCAGCGAGTGGCCGGCCGCGCTGCGCTCCTGGTCGGGCGCCACGGTGAAGACGTCGCCCACCTCCCCGAGCGCGGCCGCCAGCCGCTCGATGCCCTCGGAAAAGACGCCGTCGTCGTTGGTGACGAGGATCCGAGGGCGGCTCATGCGGCCGGCGGCACGGCGCCCTCCGGAGGCGGCATCACGAACATCAGGATGATGTAGGCGAGGATCCCGGGGAACGCGACCGAGACGATCGAGATCAGGACGTAGGCGACGCGCACCACCGTCGGGTCGAGGCTGAAGTATTCCGCCAGTCCGCCGCAGACCCCGGCGATCATCTTGTGCCGGCTCGACCGCGTCAGCTTCCGTTCCGTCATGGCTCGCCTCCCTCGTAGACCACGCGATTGCGTTCGGTTTCCTGCAGCGTCACCCGCACCAGCCGCGCCGGCGCCACGCGCCCGGCGAGCTGGCGCCAGATCCCCACCGCGATGTTTTCGGCCGTCGGATTGACACCCGACAGGAAGTCCACGTCGTAATTCAGGTGCCGCCGGTCCAGCCGCCGGATCACCGCTTCGTCGACCGTGTGCTTGAGGTGCCCGAAGTCCATCACGTAGCCCGTTTCCGGATCGATGTCGCCTTCGACCGTCACCTCGAGCCCGTAGGTGTGCCCGTGCCCGTTGACGTTGTTGCACTTGTCGAAGACCCGCTGGTTCGTCGCCTCGTCCCAGTCCTCCCGGTGCAGCCGGTGCGCCGCCGAGAAATGGGACGAGGAGAGCAGCCGCACCTTCATCGGCGCGATTCTAGCGCGCGCGCTCCGTGTTGACAGGTTCGGCGGACCCTGCTCAAATGCGCTTCCCGGTCGGGATGTGGCGCAGTCTGGTAGCGTACCTGAATGGGGTTCAGGGGGTCCCGGGTTCGAATCCCGGCATCCCGACCAAACGCTCACTGACTTCTTCCAACGCCTCACGCCGAAACGAGCTCGCCAGCCTGGCAATTCGCGGCTTCGTCGGATTGCGCCGTATCGGCTCGAACGTCCGAAAGTTGGAGCTCGCGAGGTCCAAAAGCGGAACTAAAAGCGGAACGCTTGACGTCCTCGGTTGGAGGACCTGGGGGTGGTACCAGGTGCACCATCGGTGTCGATTTCACCCATCGTGTAGGGGCGGATCTTTTTTGAGCATCGCTGGTACCCGCTTGCGGCGGCGGCTAGCCACACCAGTTGCTCGCAGCGGAGCAGGAGTCCCGGAGCGACTACCCGAGAACCCGGGCCTCACGACGGAACCTCTCACCCGCCGTCGCCTGGTGGATCTGAACCGGGCCGGGCCCAACTCCGCCGGTAGAACCCAGCGTCGAGTCTCCGAGGCGAAGCACCTAACCAAGGGCGCGTTCGGCCGCCACTCTTCCTGTGGCTAGGTCCAGCCGAGCTCAACGGCGTGCCTGTGCACGGCCCATCCGAGAAGGTGCGAGCCGTAGAATTGCGCCCATATCCAGAGCGCCCCTCCGGCAACCCCTCCAACGACGGGGAGCAGGGCGAGCGGCCTGGCGGCAAGCAGCGCGAGGCCCGTTGCGGCGGCCCACGCCACCACCGCCACGCCGTAGTCGCTTCCCATGACGCGAATGGTCCTCCCGACGAGTGCCGGGTTGAGGGCCCCAACCACGCTGTCCCAGACTGCGACCATCGCAAGACACGCTGGGTAGTAGACGAGGGAAGCCAGGCCGGTAATCAGGAGGCCGACGACCAGGTAAACCTGTGCGCGGGGACCCGCCCGGTCTGTGGCGAAATACCAGATTGCGAGCCAGGCGAGCATCGGCCAGAGTGAAATCACCGTGACCACGAGAGTCTTGACCCACACGGCGAACATCGCCGGAATGTCATCCGTCTCGACCATGGCGGGCATCTTCGTCCTTCCTTCGGAGGAGGACCTGATGATCGCCAACATGTAGACCGTCGCAACCGGAATCACGAGTAGCGAGATGCCCGGAAGAGACTGGAGCACAGCCAGACAAACGACGACCAGAATTTCGCCCCCCGCGACGGGATAGCGAAGCGCAGGGACGACTCTCGACGCCACACTCTCGGCCGGTACGGTTCTAGCGGCGACCACGACACTCGATCTCGGCGAGGCGGCGGCCAGCTCAAGGTATCGGGCCAATTCGGGGTAGGACCCAACTGGCCGCCAGTCTTCCGTTCCAACCGGCGCGATTTCCGAGGATGCGCTGATCTCGCCACGCCGAATGCGCTCTTGGAGTTGGAATCGGTCAATCTCTTCGATTCCGCCGCCGTGGCGACCCGATAGCGCTGGATGGGAGGGCCGCCCTCACTCACAATGGTCCGCGGGACTCCGGCAGGCCTGGGCGGATCTGGAGCCATCACGCTGCCCTCCTCGAGGACCGTGCGGCAAAACGGATGGGATCATTGAAGGTCGAACGTCCGCACGAGAAACACGGCCATCTGCCCTCGCGTGACACTCGAAGCCGGGCAGTAGAGCAGCGGCGACGCGTTGCAGCCGGTGGTGATTCCATAGTTGTAGAGATCCTCGATCCAGGCTGCGAACGGATCCGTGGACGGGACATCGCCGAATAGGCCGACGGCCGGGGGCGGTTCGTAGGCCGCCCCATTCCGGGTTCTCAAGAGAAACACCGCCATCTGGCCACGCGTGATGGGGGCTGTAGGGCAATAGTTGCCGCCACCGCAGCCCACCGTGACACCGAGGTCGTAGAGCTTCTCGATCCATGGCGCGAAGGGGTCGTAGTCCGGAACGTCGGCGAAGATGCCAACGGACGGCGGAGGAGCATAGGACGTACCGTACAGGCTCTTCAAGAGAAAGACGGCCATCTGGGCCCGCGTCACCGCCTGCGCCGGGCAGTAGTTACCGGTGCCGCAACCAGCCGTGATGCCGCTTCGGAACAGGGTGACTATGTAGTCGTGAAACGGGTCGTTTGCCGGAACGTCGTAAAAGTCAGCGAACCAGGCGTTGTAGAGCGCGGTGTTCCCGGTGTCCGGATTGATGACGATCACGTCGTAGAGAGCGCCGGCGGCTGTGGCCGGAGAGTCGGCAATGATTTCTGTCGGATCGACGACGACGCTGGTCGCTGGAAAGAGCCCTATGTACAGTTTGGCTCCGGCTTGAAATCCTGAGCCCGTCACCGTCAGAGCGGTGCCGCCCACGTTGGGACCACTCGTAGGATCGATCGAGAGCACGCTCGGGGCCAGGCACGCGGGATCCTGCAGTTTGGTCGCCTCGATGGTGATGGAGAGCCGGTACTCACACCCGTCAGGGCCGGATACGATAGCTCCATAGGTCGTCGTCTCGGTCGGCGCAACAGCGATCCCGGGCGTGGTTTCTCCGCCGGGGAGCCACACGATGCTGGTCGGGGTGCCCGTAACATAGAGGTTGACCACACACTGTTCACCATCGGCCACGCGGATGAGATGGAACGGCGAAGGCCCCTCCGCAACCGACAGCGTAAGATCGCGTTCCACGCTCCCGGCCGCCGAGTCCAAGGTTTGCACGCGGAACGAGAACATCCCCTCCTCCGTCGGCACCCCGGAGAGGATTCCGGTGGCTGAAAGCAGAATACCTGGCGGGAGTGACCCGGAGACGAGGCTCCAGGCGTAGGGAGTCACGCCGTTTCGGGCAACAAGGCCAAACGTGTAGGCGCTACCACAGAAGCCCGTGGGCAAACCGTTCTCCGACGTGGCGATACCAAATGCCTCGTCGTAGAGAGTCGTGAGCATGGCGCCGGCACTGGGACCCCCAACGCTGACCTCTGCACCGCGCACAGAAAACCCGTAGAGCAACTCGTTCCCGGGTCCTCCCTCATAGACCGGGCCCCAGAGGATCGAGCCCGTGGTGCCGTCGTACTTGAGCAGGAGGATGTCGGAGTTCAATGGGGAGCGGTACGAATTTCCCCCGACGACCGGATTGCCGGCGGCATCCAGCCCGAGCCCGAGGTCATAGACCGAGTCACCCAGGCCGCTGCCGTCGAAGACGCTCGGACCCCAGAGTGTGGCACCGTCACTTCCCGCGTACTTGATCGTGGCAAAGTCCGCACCCGTGCCCACGTTGTAGATCGTCCCGGCCGCGAACACGTTCCCTGCGCCGTCGATCGCGAGCGCATGCCCCGAGTCGATGTACGGCTGGTTGCCGATAATCCCATTCGGGCCCCACACGATGGACCCGTCGGAAACGTCGTACGCGACTGTCGTCATCGACGACAAGCTGCTTCCTGTGACGAAAACCCGAGCGCCGTCCGAGGCCACCGCGGCGGGCTGGTTGGCGATCATGTCCGTGGAGCTCCACAGAAGTGATCCGGAACCGCCGGAGTACTTGAGGACGAACCAGGAGGTGCCGAGGGGCGTGGGCTGCGAGTCGCCAACGACATACGCATCGCCCGTCGGGTCAATTGCGAGGGCGCGTGGAAAGTCGGAGTGGAACTCGCCGCTGTGAAACAGCACCGGACCCCAGAGGATTGCCCCCGTTGCGCCCGAGACCTTCGTCAGCGCACTCGCGGCGTTGTTGTCAGAGGCATATCCGAGACCGAGAACGAAGGCGTCGCCGGCGGGGTCGAGCTCGAGGCGTTGGGGGGACGACAAGTCGGCCAGGATGACTGGCCCCCAGAGCACCGAGCCCGTCGCGGCATCGTGCTTGACGAGCAGAATTCCGCCCGGAGGCGCGGACGTGCTCGCCATGACGATCGCATCTCCATTCGCGTCGACCTGCACTTGCCACCCGCTCGTGGAGTCGCCGGGATCGACCGTCACAGGACCCCAGATGGGATTCCCGGTCGTGCGGTCGTATTTGACGGTGATCAGTTTCCCCATCGAATCGCCGATCACGACGGGGTCTCCGTCCGGACCCGTAGCAAGGTCGTCGAAGGCGGCGCTCCCGACGGCCGGAACCGTGAAGGGCGTGGGTCCCCACAGCCAGGCTCCCGTAGCGCCATCGAGTGCGAATGCGCTCGGCCCTGTGGGGTCCAGAACGGCCGAGCCGAAAACGATGCCGTCGGAGAGGATCGACGAGACGAGATAGGTCACGAAGGGGAAGCCCTGCGGAGCCGTCCCCGCATCGACCGGTCCCCATTCTGGCCAGGCATCGGCCCGGCGGAGGCGCCAGAACAGCAGGTCATGCTGCGTGCCCGTGTCGAGCAGGACCTTGAGTAGGACGTCGCCATTGCCAAACACGAACGCCTCCGGGAAGGAGTCCGCGACCCCGTCTGGAACCGAGATCGGTCCCCAAAGGAGCGAGCCGTCCGCCCCGTCCAGCCTCCGCGTCTCGTAAAACGTGGCACCCGACAAGATGTGGCGTTCGCCCGTCAGGATCACGTTGCTCTCGGCATCCGTGGCAAGACTCGTGGGCCGGCCGCCTACGGTGTCCGGCGGCAGGTCGAAGGTGACGGGTCCCCACTTGAGGCTCCCGGATCCCTGTCCGTGCTCGACGACGACGAATCGCCGTGCACCCGACTGCCCCGCCACGACGACGTCACCCCTTGGTGTGACAACGCAGGCCGTCGGGTAGGTTCCATCCGGCGATGAGTAGCCCGTGACAGGACCCCAGAAAATGGTGCCGCTATTCGAGTAGGCGAGGGTCGCGATCTGGTACGTCGACGAGACAATGCGCTCCACGCTGACGAACACCTCGCCGCCGGCGCCGAGGCAAGCCACTCCGTTGTGTCCCGAGATGACGTTAGGGCCCCAGACGACCGCGCCAGTCTGCCCGTCGTACTTGATCGTCACGTGGCTGCTACCACCCGAGTTGGTGCGGCCGACGACAACGATGTCTCCCGATGGGTCGACAAAGAGACCGGTCGGGTACTGCGGCCCGAATCCACCGTACACCTGGGGCGCCGGCCACAGGGGCTCCCCTGTCAAACCGTCGAATTTGTTGGTTTCGATGTCACCCGAAAACATGGTGAACGGATCGAAGGACGGGTTGCGAACGAACGAAACGAACACCCTCCCGAATCCGTCGATCGCAGCCTGAACCTGGCCATAGCCGAGAGGCGCCGTTTCGGCAGCAACGTTGCCTCCTCCTCCGGAGACCCGAGAGACGGCCTGTCTGCCGCTGCCAGCCAAACGAAGCTGCGCAGCCGAAAGAGGGTTGCCGGCGTGGTCGTAGCGCACGCACTCGAATCGCTCGGTCACGACCAGAACCGTTCCGTCAGCGAGCTCCCGGGAGGCAACAGCACGCGCAGCCTGGGGCCCGGGCGAAGGAGGGCGGTAGAGATCCTCCCACCGCGGCACCGCCACCTGGGCCAGGGCTGCCAGCTTCCCAAGGAAGAGCATCGAGGCCAGGATCGCCGAAGTCCGGAGTCGCATATCCGACCTCCTTAAAGTCGATGAGCCGTCGGAGCCCGCTGATGCCATTGGAAAAGACACGGCCACGTTCTGGACAAGTTGTGCCACCGCACCCGCCAGGGCGGACGCAAGTCTCAGCGGGAAGATGGCCAGCCGCCGCACTTTCAGAAACGCCCGAGCGCGCCGGAGTCGGCGCTGGCCAAAACGAGCCAGAAGCTTAATCCGTCGCTTTCCTTCGTATGCCCTTTCGATTCGCGAGCTTCCTTCGATGGCAAACAAGGGCGGAGGAGCCTGCTCATGGCTGGCCTAGTAGCGCGCGAGCTCGCCGTTCCCTAGCGTTACCCAAAAGTTGATTCCGTCGCTGCACACTCCTTGCGGTGTCGCCCCGGTTCCGAGCGACGTCGTTTGGATACGTTCGAGAGTCGCGGCGTTCCATAGCGAAACCACATCGGTATTTCCGCTCAGGACGAGCGCACGCTGCCCGTCGAACGCCACGCGCTGCGGTGCCGAAGTGCCGGGGTCTTGAAGGTAGGCTACCGAAGCGCCGCTGGCCGGGCGCACAAGCGCTACACCGCAACAGTTCGGTACCCATATGTTCTCGCCGTCGAAGATCGGATACTGGACGCCGTCGCCGACCGCGTAGCTCGCCAGGATGCCGCCCTGTGAATCCAGCTTGTGGATCTTCCCGACGGGAGGATCGGTGACCCACATGTTGCTGCCGTCGAAGACGAGGCCAAGAGCCTCCTTGAAGCCGGGAGTCAGCGTGGTCGAAAGCCACGGCGTCGTCGCGCCAGGCTCGATGATCGAAATCGAGCCGTCTCGGCTCGCGGTCCACAACTTCGCTCCGTCGAACGCGATACTCTGGGGCTGTGCGCCAAGGTCGTCCGCGACGAGGACGGCTTTGCCGACCGGCTGCGACGGATCGATCATGAAGACCTGGCCGGGCGTTGAGTCCGCCGCGATGAATATTCGCCCCATCGCCGAGACGAGGGCCCCGCCTCCCGGCCCTGACCACGTCTCGAGGGCCCGGCCGTCGCTGGCGAGTACGCGGCTGACCCCCCCGCTGGATCCTACCCATACGTTCGCGCCATCGCAGGCGATCTGGCCGTACGCGTCGCCCGTCACGCCGAGGCCGATGGCGTAGTGGGGCGTCGTCGTCCACCACTGCCCCAAAGCGGCTCGTCGCGACGAACGGGAAAGTGCCTGGTTGACACCCTTCGAGACGAAGACGGCCGCTTGTCCGCGCGTCATCGTGTTGTCGGGCGAGTACGTCGTCGGCGACGTGCCGGCCGTGATGCCGAGGTAGTACATCTCGAGGACGTAGGGGCAAAGCGCGAGGGAGACGTCGGTGAAGGGACCGCACTGATCTTGCGCTAGACGAACGGCGCCGCCTGCGAACACGGAGGACAGCACAGCCGTCACGAGGAGCGACGCCCTGCGAAGTCTGGTCAATCTCTGCCTCTCTTGGTTCTGGCGAGAGCATACACGAAGCGACCACCCCGGGCGGTACCGTCGCCACCTCGATTCCGATGACGGCCTATTTCAGCAAGAACCCTGCCCGGTCCGTCCGCGGGTAAGACCCCGGGACTTTGCGGGTAATCGACACTCCAACTCTGGCAATACCTACTTTGTTGCTTGCCGAAACCTCCTTAGCCTGAATCAGGTAGATCAGAGCTACCAAGCCGGTCAAGTGCGCAAGGAGAACGAGCCCGTGAGATGAAAGCGGGGCGATCATCACGGCGAGCACGAACATCGCTCCGCCAAACTTTCCAGAGGATGCCTCCATCGCCGACGCTGACGCCATGGCGCAACAGCAGTGCGGAACACATGCCGCGAGTATCTCGATCCGGTCCGAAGCCTCTGCGGTCTCGGCGATGGCGCCTCCTCCTCCGTATACTCCTTGGATGACTCGCGGGCTCATGGCGACTGCTGTTTTCCTGGTAGCAGGTGCTCGGAGCGTGGCCAATCCCCGGGAGCCCATGCCCGTCAAACGCTGGGTTACTCACGGGCCCATCGCCGTCCGGATCTCCAGCGTCGTTGTCGATCCGCAGACTCCCGGCAGCTTGTATGCGGCGACCTTCGACACGCGTCCGCAGGTCTTTCGCAGCCGGGACTCCGGGGTCACCTGGATCGACGTGACAGGCGACGTCCTGCAAGATCCGATAGCCGTACACCTTTCCATCGACCCTTCGAACGCCGGAGTGGTCTACGAATGGAGAGGCGCATGTTTCGGCAGCCTTTGCTATTGCTGCTTCGCCGAGCTGCGGCGGACCGTGGATGGCGGAGAGAGCTGGATCACCCTGCCAGCCCCCCCCGGCGCGGTCGGTGCTCTCACGGTCGATCTTGCGAACGCGGCTCGGCTGTACGCCGACTTTTCGAGATACTTCCTTCCCGGCCCCCCCACTCCCATCCGCCCGGGACCCGTGCACCTCGGGATGAGCAGCGCGGACGCCGGAGTCACGTGGAACCTCATGGACCGCCCTCCGCCGAACGGTTTCTACTCGATCGTGCAGGACCCAAGCCTGACCACGCGTTTGTACGCCGCGAGCTTCGACGGTGTCTACGTGAGCATCGATTCGGGAATGAACTGGACGCTCTCTAGTCGGGGGATGGAGGGGTTTCCCATTCAATCGCTCGCGGCGGGAGCTGACGGTATGGTCTACGCGGGCACGAGCGCCGGAGTGTTTCGGAGCGCGGACGGCGGTGACACGTGGCTGCCGACGAGACTGTCGCTTGTCGCCACCGCCCTCGTGGTTGACCCCGGGTCCTCGGCCTCGGTCTTCGCCGGTACATCGGAGGGAGTGTTCCGCACCCAGGACGCAGGAGAACATTGGGGCCCGATGAACTTCGGTCTTTCGAATCTCTCCGTCACCTCGCTCGCCATCGACGTTTCGACTGGAACAATTCACGCCGGCACACAGGCTGGGGTCTTCGAGGCTCCCCTGCCGCAGACGACCAAGTCTTTGGCGCCACGCTAGTCGCCGCGCCAGGCGCTGCTTCTTTGGCACGGTGACCTGATTGGCCCCGGTCTCCTGGGTCGGAGACGGAACGATTCTCGCACCCCGACTCGCACAACGGCGATGCCCTCGTAGCTCAGACCACCTTCAGGTTTAAAGCCAAACAGAACTGGCGAAGAAATGAGGAAGTGAGTGACGAAGAAGGCGAGATTGTTCTCGCAGCCGATGGTTTGAAGAAGAACCCGCTGACCAAGCTCAGAATCACGATGACGACGCAGGACTATTGAGACCCCGCGCAAAGGCTCTCAGCCGATTGCGGTTGTTGGTATGGCTGAGAGGCTGCGCTGCTCGCGTTCGCGTTCCAGCGATTCCAGCGCGGCGCGGTGCCGGTCGCTCGACGCAATCTCGATGAGAAGGCTTATGGCGCCCTTTCCGATTTCGCGAGTCATTTCAGGTGCGCCTTCGGAAGTTCAATCGCCGTGGCAATCATCCACGTCATGCCCGCAGGATATCCTCGGACCCCTCGCCGGACCGTCGGGGTCCTCCCGCCCGAGCGCCGATTCCCGAGAACTTTCCGAGGGAAAACCGAGGACTCTCTCCGTCATACTCTCGGCTTCGCGGGCCCGATCGCGACTTCCGGCGGCACCGCCCGATCGGGTACGGCGACCACAGGCGACCCGCGGAAGAAGGGAGCGGTCATGAGACTTCGCAGAGCGCTCGGTTTTCTGACCGGAACGTTCCTGCTCTTGAGCGCTCCGTGTGTCCGGGGCCAGAGCTGGGGTCGGCCGCGGATCCCGGCGCAGGGCGCGTGTTTCTACAAGGACTCCGACTTCCGCGGCGAGTACTTCTGCGCGCCTGTGGGGACCACGACGGCGCGCCTGCCGCGAGGGGTCGAAGACGAGATCTCCTCGATCCAGATCCTCGGCGACGCCGAAGTCACCCTGTTCCAGCACCCGGACTTCCAGGGCCAGACGCGCACGGTGACCGCCAGCGTAAACAGCCTGAAGAGCATGGGCTTCAACGACAGGGCCTCCGCCTTCCGCGTCGACAGCCGCGGTCATTGGCAAGGCTCGAAGGGCAACTCGGATGGCTCGAACCAGTGGGTCTGGGGACGGCCGCAGACCCCGGCCCGGGGCGCGTGCTTCTACAAGGACTCCAACTTCCGCGGCGAGTACTTCTGCGCGCCCACCGGAACCGAGAGTCCGGAAATGCCCGGAGGCCTCGAAGACGAGATTTCCTCGATCCAGATCTTCGGCAACTCGCAAGTCACGCTGTTCCAGCACCCGAACTACCAGGGCCGGACACGCACGGTCGATGACAGCGTCAGCAGTCTGAAGAGCATGGGCTTCAACGACAAGATCTCCGCCTTCCGCGTCGACAACCTCGGTCAGGGGCCGGGCTCGCGCGGCGGCCCGCACGGCACGAACCCGTGGTCCTGGGGACGGCCCCAGACCCCGTCGAAAGGCGCGTGCTTTTTCAAGGACTTCGATTTCCGCGGCGAGTCCTTCTGCGCGCCCCTGGGGACCCAAACGGCGCGCCTGCCGCGAGGGGTCGAGGACGAGATCTCCTCGATTCAGATCTTCGGCAACGTGGAAGTCACGCTGTTCCAGCACCCGAACTTTCAGGGCCAGACCCGAACCATCACCTCCAGCATCAACAGCCTGAAGAGCATGGGCTTCAACGACCGGGCTTCCTCTTTCCGCGTCGACAACCGGGGAAGCGGCCCGCGCTGAGGTCGCAAGCCGCGGCGTTCGTCCGATCCTTCAGCCGGCGCAAGCCGGCAGCCAGGAAGCCGCGACGCCGTCCGGGCCGGACGGTTTGCGGGCTCGCTCTCGTTTCCCTACTCGTTCAAAGGTCGGGATTTGCTCGAGTTTGTGAACCGCGGTCGGCCTCGCGGTTGCGATCCAGGAAACGCCATGGACCCGTTTATCGCGCGTTCATCTGCCGAACGCATGTCGGCCTCTATAATCCAATTTCCATGCGGATCCTGGTAGTCGAGGACGATCCTCGGATGGCCAGCCTGGTCTCGCGCGCGCTGCGCGAATCCGGATACGCGGTGGACGTCGTCGGCGACGGCGCGGTGGCGGCCGAGCAAGGCGCGATGACGCCCTACGATCTGGTCGTCCTCGACATCCTCCTGCCGGGGAAGGACGGGTTTTCGGTGTGCCGGGACCTGCGCGCGGCCGTCGTTCCGACGCCCATCTTGATGCTCTCGGCGCGCTCCGAGATCGCGGACCGCGTTCGTGGGCTGGAGCTGGGGGCCGACGACTATCTTCCGAAGCCGTTTGCCGTGTCGGAGCTGCGCGCGCGGGTGGCGGCTTTGATGCGCCGCCGCCTGCTGCCTCCGCACATCACGCTCACGGTCGGCAGCGTCCGCCTCGACCGCGGGCGGCGATCGGTCGAGGTGCGCGGACGGATCGTAGAACTGACCGGAAAGGAATACGCGCTGCTCGAGTACCTGCTCTTGAACCGCGGGCGTCTCGTGACCCGGCAGGAGATCGCCGAGCACGTCTGGGACGATCACTTCGACCCGTTCTCGAACCTGATCGAGGTCTACGTGGGCCGGCTTCGGCAGAAGATCGATGGCACCGCGGCGGAGCACAAGCCGTCTTTTCTGACCACGAAGCGCGGAGTCGGGTACCTCGTGGAGGACCTGCCGCAGGGGTCTTCCTGACCCGCCTTCCGATTCGCTGGAGGCTCACTCTATGGTACGGGGCCGTCCTGGGTGTGATCCTCGTCCTCTTCTCGGTCGCCACCTATGCTCGCTATCACGCCGCGGCGTGGCAGTCCTTCGAAAACGACCTCAAGAACAACCTCGGGATCCTCCAGGGCGCTCTGGCGGACGAGATCCGAGAGACACGCGGTGTCCACGACAACGCGGGCAATCCTGTAACGCGCGAGGACGATCTGCGAGTCGCTGCCGAGCAGGCCCTGGAAGAGTTCCGGCTCAACGGCCTCTACGCCGAGATCCGGCAGGGACACGCTGGGCGAGACCATGCTGGCCCGGCTCCCCGGCGCCCGCCCCGCAGGAGATCCGACGCCGTTGTCGGGCGAAGAGTGGCAGGCCGTGGCAAGTTCGGGCCGGACGCGATCGATCTCGCTCGCCGGCTCGAGGCAGGCGCTCCTCGGCAGCGTTCCAGCCGGAGGGCGGCACGGACCCGATCCTGCTTCTCGTGGAAGGCGATACGACTCCGGTCGAGGAGACGCTCGAGTCGATCCGGCGGGCCCTCCTGCGGTACGGAGCGCTGGGGTTGCTTCTCGCGGTTCTCGGAGGCTACTGGTTGGCGACGCGGGCCCTGCGTCCGATCGACGCGATGACGAGGCAGGCCGGCCGAATGGCGGCCGCCTCTCCGTCGACGACGGCCCGGCGACTGGATGTCCCCAATTCGCGCGACGAGCTCGGCCGCCTGGCCGCGACCTTCAACCTGCTTCTCGAGCGGAATCGAGTCCTCGATGAACCGAACGAAGGGCTTCATCGCCGATGCCGCTCACGAGCTGAAGACGCCAGTGTCGATCGTCCGCGTCGGCTCGGAGCTGGCCCTGTCGGGTGACCGCAGCCCCGAGGAATACCGCGAGGCGCTGCGGGCAATCTGCCATCGAGAGCACGCACCTCTCGGACCTCGTCAGCGACCTGACGCTGCTGGCGGAAGGCGAGCTCCTCGAACAGCCGCTCGAGCGCCAGGCTTCTCGACCTCTCGGAGCTCGTCCACGACGTCGCTCGCTCGCTCCGGGGCGTCGCCGCCGCGCGACGAACCCGCGTCGAGATCGAAGCACCGGAAGGGCTCGAGTTTCGCGGCGACGAGAGGCTGCTGCGGCGGGCCGCAGTCAACCTTCTGGAAAACGCGATCAAGTTTTCCCCGGAGGGGGCGACAGTGGGTGTCGCCCTCTCTCGCGCGCGCGAGCCGGGTCGAGCTGCGGGTCTTCGACGAGGCGCCCACCCTCTCCGGCCCGGAGCGCGAGCGAGTGTTCGAGCGCTTCTATCGCTCGCAGAAGTCCCGCAGCGAAGGCATCCCGGGAAGCGGACTCGGGCTCGCGATCGTGCGATGGGCCGGAATGCTGCACGGCGGCGGTGCTCGGGTCGAACCGCGCACAACCGGAGGAAACACGTTCGTGCTCGAGCTGCCACGCCGCCTGACCGGCGCGTCGGGGCCCGGGACGCCGCCGTCACGCGCCGGCGCCCGACCCTCCGGCGGGCGAGTCGGCCGCGCCGGATCCATCGCGCAGTAGAGCGCCGGAAGGACCCACAGACACGAGGAACCCGGACAGGACGAATCCGCCGATCACGGCGATCGCGAGCGGCTGCTGGAGCTGGGAACCCTCTCCGAGCGCGAGGGCGAGGGGAGCCAGCGCGAAGGCGCTCGCGAGAATGGTCATCACGACCGGGCGGCGACGCCGCCGCGCCGCCAGCGCCCAGGCTTCGCGCGCAGTGACGCCCTGCTCGAGGGATTCGCGCGCCTCGTGGATGACGAAGATGGCGTTTTCCCCGACGATACCGACCATCATGATGGCCCCGACGAAGCTCGATATGTTGAGCGTCATTCCTGCGGCAAGGAGGGCGCCGAAGACCCCCGCCAGGACCGCTACGGAGATGACGACGGTCACCAGCGGCGCCCGCCAGTCCCCGAACTGGAAGAGCAGGACGATCGAAACGAGCAGCGAGGCCGCCCGAGAAGGACGTGGAAGAGCTCTCGAAAGGAGTCCTGCTGCTGCTCGAACAGACCGCCGAAGGCCACGCGCATGCCGGGAGGCAGGTCGAGTGCGCGATCGAGCTCCGCACGGATCTCGGCGATCGCCCCGCCGAGGTCGCGGCCCTCGAGTCGGGCCGTTACGCCGAGAAAGGTCTTGAGGTTCTCCCGGTCGATCTCGGCCTCCGGCGGTCCGGTGGAAACGGTGGCGACGGCCGAAAGCGGCACGAGGGCCCCGGTCGGCGTGCGGAGTCTCAGGGCCGGGAGGCCGCGCGGATCGCGGGCGAAGAGCCGCAGGTCGTAGAGCCTCTCGCCGATCCGGATGTTGCCGGCGACCGTCCCGGCGACGGCCGGCTCCACGGCCGCCTGCACGTCCTCGGTCGTCAGGCCGAATCTCGCGGCCGCGCGGGGACCCTGCCGCATCCAATCCGGTTCCTCCGGCGGAACGCGGATCGTCAGGGCCGGGCCCGCAATGACGATGCCGTCGAAAACGTCTTCGACGCCCTTCACGCCGCCCAGGAGCCCGGGCGGCCCGGCGGGCGACGGTCCTGGAGGAGGGCCTGGTTCTCGCCGAAGATGTGGATGTCGATCGGTTGCGGGACACCCCCCGTGAGGTCGCCGATGTTGTCCTCGAGGAGCTGACCGAAGTCCGTGCGGAGGGCCGGGGCGATCGCGGCGGCGCGATCGCGGATGTCGTTGATGACCTCTTCGACGCCGCGCCGGTCCCGTCTCGGCTTCAGCCGGATGACGTAGTCGCCGCGGTTGGGCTCGGTGATGAAGAACCCGAGCTGCGTCCCGGTCCGACGCGAGTATCCGATGACGTCCGGGATCGTCAGGAGCACTTTCTCGAGGCTGCCGAGCATCGCGTCCGTGTCGGTCAGCGACGTGCCCGGCGGTGTCCAGTAGTCGAGGATGATCGAGCCCTCGTCCATCGCCGGGAGAAAGTCGGTTCCCAGCCTCTGGTAGAGAGGCCCGCCCGCCGCGAGCAGGGCCACGCAGGCGAGTCCTGCGATCCAGGCCCGGCGCGCCCGAAGCGGCGCGGGCGCGGGAGGTGCCGGTTTCGCGGACGACTTCGCCCTGCCGCCTCCGGCGGCGCGGAGAGCGACGGGGACGCCGATCGCCGAGACGAAGAAGGACACCGTCAGCGCGAGCGCCATCGTGAGCGCCAGCGGCTGGAAGAAGGCGCCGACGACACCCGTCAGCAGGGCGAAGGGCAGGAAGATCACGACCGTCGACATGCTCGAACCGATCAGAGGCCTGAGGATGCCGCGCAGTCCCGGTCACCGTCGGCGCGGTCGAGCCTTCCTCGCGATGGCTCTGGATGCTCTCGGCCACAACGATCGCGTCGTCGGCAATCAGCCCGAGCGCGGCGGCAATACCGCCGAGGGTCATCAGGTTGATCGTCTGGCCCGTGACGCCGAGCGCGAGCAGCACGACGGCGACGGTGACCGGGATCGCGACGACCGAGACGAGCGGTGATGCGCAGGTCCCGAAGGGAGACGAGCAGCACGAGCGCCGCGAGCCCGACGCCGATGAAGATCGCGTCGCGCACGCCCCGGATGGAAAGGGAGACGAACTCGGCCTGATCGTAGAACGTCGTCCAGCGGACGTCTTTGGGCAGCAGGTCCTTCCGCTCCGCGAAGAGGCGCCGCACGCCTGCCGCGATGGCGACGGTGTTCGCCGAGGGCTGGCGGGTCAGGTTGATCAGGACGGCGGGCCGGCCGTCGGCCGTGGTCCGGATGTAGGAGACCGCCTCGGCCACGCCCACGGTCGCCGAGGTCACCGAGCAGCACCGGGACGCCGCCGCCGGGCACCGGGATCGCAATCCGCGAGAGGCCGGCCGTGTCCGAAACGACGCCGTCGACGAGCGACAGGTAGAGCTCGTGGTTCGACTCGGTCAGCCCGGCCGAGAGGACCTGGTTGTTCTTCCGGATCGCGGCGAGCACGTCGGTCACGGCGAGCTTCCGGGCCGCGAGCGCCTCGAGGTCCAGGTGCACCTGGAACTCCCGGCGGCGGCCTCCCTGCACCTGGACCTGCGACACGCCGGGAATGCGAACGAGCTCCGGCTTGAGCGTGTACTCGGCGAGCTCCCAGAGATCGGCCTCGCTTTGCATCTCGGAAGTCAGCGCGTACCCGAGGATCGGGAACAGCGCCGTGTTCATCGGCGCCACGTCCACGATGCGTGTCGGGCGGAAGGTCCGGAGCCAGCCGCGCGACGGCGTCCTGGACGCGCTGCAGCGCGATCTGCATGTCGGTTCCCCAGGCGAAGTTGGCCGACAGCTCCGTCGATCCGCGCGAGGTCGTCGACCGGACCAGCCGGATGCCGGGCAGCGGCAGGAGCGCCTGCTCGAGCGGCCGGGTGACGCTCGGCATCATCCGCGCGGCCGGCTCGTTGCCGACGTCGGCGATGATCTTCACGACCGGGAAGGTGACGGACGGAAAGATCGCCAGCGGCATCCCGCTCACGACGAGCAGCCCGGCGATCGCGAGCAGCACGACGACGACCATCAGGGCGAGCGCGCGGTCGTGCGCCCAGTGCACGAGACTCACGGCCGCAGCGGCGACCTCGGCGCCCTCGGGCAGTCCGACCTGTCCGGCAACGACGACCGGCTGGCCGGGCGACAGCGGCGGCGCGGTGATCTCGGTGCCCGCCGGCTCCGCGCAGCCCCACGGTGACGTCGATCCAGCGGGCCCGCCGCCGTTCTCGACGAGGGCGATGCGGGAGGTGCCCGCGAGATCGTCGCGCACGAGGGCGGAATCGGGAACGACGATCGCGCCGCGATGCTCGGCGACGGTGATGTGAGCCGTCCCGAAAAGGCCGAGGGGCGGGACGCTCGAAGAGCTCGCGCAGGTCCACGCGAACCGGGGCCGTGAAGTCCGCGGTGTTGGCCCCCGGGAGAACGTCGTGCACGACCCCGCGAAGGCGCGCCGGCTGGCCCGGGATCTCGATGTCGACGAACTGGCCCGGGCCGAATCCGCGAGAGGTCGCTCTGGGTCGACGTCGACCAGGAACGCGATCGAGGTGGCATCGGCGATCGTCAGGATCTCCTGGTCCTCGGAGAGCCGGTCGCCGCGGGCGGCGGCATGGGCCGACGACGACTCCGTCCGAAGGGCGCGAGATCGGCGCTCGGACCAGCCCGTCCAGGGCGAGGGCAAGTGCGCGGGCCGCGTCGCTCTTCTCGGCCTCGGTCTTCGCTTCCCGCACCATCTGTCGCGCTCCGGTCAGCGCCGCTTCGCTGTCGCGGGCGACGATCGTTCCCACCCGATCTCCGCGGCGAACACGGTCTCCGTCCGCTGACCGACAGCTCGGTCAGCGTTCCGGCAAACGGAGCCCGCAGCTTCTGCTGAGCCAGCGCGACGGTCCGGCCCGGGCCGGAGACCACTTCCGACAGGGTCGCGCGAGAGACCGGGGCGACGGTCACGGGGATCGCGACGGCCGCAGGGTCGGCCGCCGGCGGCCGCGCTGACGGTTTCTCCCGGCAGCCGGCGAGCGGCAGGACGAGCAACAGGAGGACGAGCCGTTTCAAGGCGCGCTCCAGCGCATGGCCACGGCGTCGGCGACGCGGTAGCGGGCCACGGCGTCGTTGCGTCGGACGGCCGTCTCGAGGCCGCGGCGTGCGCATCGAGCACCTCGAGCGCGGTGGCGGCCCCGCCGCGATAGCGGCTCTGGGCGTCCAGGTACGAGTCGCGAGCCGCGGGCAGGGCGCGGGACAGGATCTCGATCTGCTGGTAGACATGGGCCAGGGCCGAGCGCGCCTTCTCCCAGGCGAGGCGGGCATCCCGCTTCCCGACCTCGAGCTCCAGGCGCGATTGCTGGAGGCCGAGGCCAGCCTCGGCGATGCGCGCGCTGCGCCGCGCCCGGATCCCAGAGGTTCCAGGCGAAGACGAGCCCGAAGGAGTAGCCCGCGTCCCGCCAGAGGCGGTCCCAGAAGCGGGAATTAGGTGCGTCGTGTCGTCGGTCCAGAAGCCGGCGTCGGCCGCAAGGAGCAGCCGCGGGCCGGCGTTCGGCCTAGGCGATGACGACCTCCGCCTCGGCCGACCTGGCCGCGGCCTCGGCGACGCGGACCTCGGGGGCGCCCTCCCACGGGGCCGGCGCCGCCTCCCCCGGCGGCTCGGGAGAACGGAAGCGGTTCGAGCTCGAGCGGCGAGGCCGGGTCCCGACCCATGAGCTCGTTCAAGGAGAGGCGTGCGTCGTCGCGGCGCTGTTCGGCTTCGGCCAGCGTGGCCTCCTCGAGGGCGAGGCGGACGTCCGTCTTGAGCAGGTCGGCGGCGACGCCCTGCCCGGAGGCCTGCCGGCTCCGGAGGGAGCCCCGGTAGCTCCTCGAGCTCCTCGAGGCCGACACTTCGAATCGAGATCTCGGCGTCGATGGCGAGCAACTCGCTGAAGCGGCCCCGAACGTCGAGGTCGAGGTCTTTCTCGACCATCCGGTATCGGCCCCGGGCCGCCTCGACTCCGGCCTCCGCCTTCGCGGCCGCCGCCTTCAGCGCTCCGCCCGCGTAGAGCGGCTGCCGAACGACCGCCTGCAGCCGCGCGTTGCCGAGGTTGGTGAGGGGCTCGGCATACCCGGGAGGCGCGTAAACGAACTCCCCCTCGAGGGCCACCTTCAGCCACTTCTCCGCGCGCGCTTCCTTGAGCCTCTCGCCGGCGATGTCGACGTCGAGAGCCGGGAGCGGAAGGTGTGCGTTGGCGGCCCGCGCCTCCCGCAGGGCCGACCTCGAGGCTCACGAGCTCGCCGCCGGCCGCCCGGCTCGGCCGCGCACCCGACCAGGAGCCATGCGGCGCAGAGGGCAACATGGTCCCGTCGCGCGCTCCGGCTCAGGCTCATCCGAATCGGCCGTCCGGGTAGGGCCGTGCGTCTTGGCGTCTCGGGCCTTCTCGGCCGCTTCGGCCTTGGCGTCCTCGTGCTTGCTCGAAAGCACTCTGACCGTCGCCTGCGTCCACGAGGACCTCCTGAACGCCGCTCGCGCCCGCGACCGCGATGTCGAAGGAGTAGACGAGGCACCCCTTCTCCGACTCGAGCTCGGCTTCCCGGACCGTGCCCTTCGAGGGATCCTTCAGGGAACCGAGGGCCGCCTTGCGAGCCTCGTTCTCGGTGATCTTCGCCAACGCCCGCAGTTGCGCTGGCGTAGATCCCTTCTTCGGATGAATGGAGCACGGCCCGATGGGCGTGGCGCCCCCGGCGTGCATGGCGAGCACGCAGATTACGACTCCGAGCGTGACACGCACGGTCTTCATCGTGTGCGAATCCTATCGTCGCGGCGGCACCGGCCACACTCCGACTTTCGGATCCGCGACCCGGCGCGTTTAGCCGGCGTTTAGTTTCGCGAGCGGTAGAGTTCGGCTCGAAGGGAAATCTCCCATGCGCGCTCCGCGAATCGCATCCGCCTTCGTCGCCGCCCTCGGCCTCGCCGCCTCCGTCGGCTTCGCGCGCTCCGGCCGGCCCTACAGCGGTCGTCCGGCGGCTGAAGGTGGGAGGGGACGGAGGGTGGGACTATCTCGCCGTCGACTCCGCGGCGCGGCGGCTCTACGTGACGCGGGGCACCCGTGTCCTCGTCTTCGACGCCGACTCCCTCGCGGCCGTCGGAGAGATTCCGAACACGGCGGGCGCGCACGGCGTCGCGCTCGCGCCGGATCTCGGGCGTGGATTCATCAGCAACGGAAAGGCCGCCACGCGTGACGGTCTTCGACCTCAAGACGCTCAAGCCCGTCGAAGAGGTGAAGGTCACCGGCGAGAACCCGGACGCGATCCTCTACGACCCTCCTTCGCGCCAGGTCTTCGTCTTCAACGGCCGGAGCGCCAACGCGACGGTGCTCGACGCGGTCAACGGCGAAGGTGAAGTCGACGATCGCTCTCGGCGGAAAGCCCGAGTTCGCGACGACGGATCTCGCCGGGACGCGTCTACGTCAACCTCGAGGACAAGAGCGAGCTCGTCACGCTCGACGCCCGAAAGCGGCGAAGTCGCCGGTCGCTCGGCCCTCGCGCCCTGCGAGGAGCCCTCGGGCATGGCCATCGACCGCGCCCAGCGGAGGCTCTTCGTGGGCTGCGGCAACCGGATGATGGCCGTCGTGGACGCGTCGTCCGGCAGGGTCGCCACCACCATCCCGATCGGCGGCGGCGTCGACGGCAACGCCTTCGATCCGGAGACCGGCATCGCGTTCAGCTCCAACGGCGACGGGACGCTGACGGTGGCGCGGCCGGGCCCGGATGGCGGATCCTTCACCGCGGAGAGCGTCGCGACGATGCGCGGGGCCCGGACCATGGCCCTCGACGAGAAGACCCACCGCGTGTTCCTGGTGAGCGCGGAATTCGGGCCGCCTCCGCCGGCGAACCGCCGATCAGCCCCATCCGAGGCCGAGCATCGTGCCCGGAAGCTTCACGCTGCTGGTGGTGGTCCCTAGGGACCTCCGGCGCAGCTCTCCGGGGCTCCCGCTGCCTCGTGCAAGGCCAGGATGTTCGTGAAGCTGAGGGCCTGCGTCGAGGTGAAGGCGGGCGTGTCGGAAATCAGACGAAGCTCGCCGCGGCCCGCGATCGAATACGGCCGATAGCCTCGCTCGGCCAGGAGCGCCCAGAACTCCTCCGGCGCTGGAGCCGACGCCGCGCAGCTGCACCGGGCAGAACTCGATGAACATCCAGGCCGGAGGCATCCGCGCCATCGTCTCGCTCATGCCGCGCAGGACACGGACTTCGTCCCCTTCGACATCCATCTTCACGGCGTCGAGCCGTTGCACGTGCCGGCTCCGGCAATAGCCGTCGACCGTGAGAACCGGAACCCGTACCATCTCCGCGGGAACGCCAGGCTCGAACGGATGAGTTCGAGTCTCCGCCCGGTCCCGGTTGCTGCAGAAGAGGGTCGCCTCGCCCGCCCGCTCGCCGAGGGCGACGCTTTCCACCTCGACGTTCGAAAGCCGACGGACGCGATCGCGAAGGATCCCGGAGCAGAGGGGGTCCGGCTCGAAGGCGTGGACCCGGCCCGCCGATCCGACGAGACGCGAGAACAGCTCCGTGTAGAAGCCCACGTTGGCGCCCATGTCGAAGACGGTCATCCCGGGTGCCAGATACCGGCGCAACAGCTCCTGCTCGCGACGCTCGGCGAGGTGTTTGCCGGCCAGGTACATCCTCGCGTAGGTGCGGCGGCCCACCGCCGTCGCTCGGATGGAGCTCCGCATCATGAACCGCGTGACGATGCGTCCGACCTTCTGCTGGATCGGACTGTGCGGAACGGCCACGCGGCCACTGTAGCGATCCGAGTGTGAACGCACCGTAAATCGCGGTTCCTCCGGCATCACGCTGGCCGAGCGAACGACCTTCGCGCCCGCGTCGAGATGAACGGCGGATAAATGCGGCGCTCGCCGTCGGGCGTGCGGGGCCGTAACATGGACGACGATGCGACGGATCGGAATCACGGCGCTCGCCGGCATGATGATGTTGTCCGCGTCTCTCTTCGCCGCGACCGGGGCGGCACCGGTGAGCGACGACTTCGGGCCCTGCGTCGACGACGCGGTGGTCGACCCCGAACCGGCGACGACCGAAGCACAATCCCCGCCGGGCATCGGCACCATCGCGCTCAAGGACACCCTCGCCACGCTCGGGGCTCCCCTGCACTGGGATCTGAACAACTGGCTCGTCGTCGGTGGGATCGCGGCCGGCGTGGCGGCGGTCGGCTTCGCGTTCGACATTCCGATGCGCAACAAGACGCAGGCCCATCAGACCGCGACTCTCGACGATCTCACTCGCGTCGTCGAGCCCTTCGGCGCCGAGTATTCCTGGGCGGTAGTCGGAGCCTACGGTGTTGCCGGCTTCGTTTTTCGCGACGCCGAGGCAAAAGACATCTTTTTCGACAGCGCCATCGCCAGCATCCTCGCCTCGGGCATCATCACGCCCACCCTCAAGTTCGTGATCGGTCGCGAACGCCCGAACGAGACCTCCAGCAGCACGTCGTTCCATCCCTTCACGGCAGCGACAATTCATTCCCCTCCGGGCATGCCACCCAGGCGTTCGCGGTCGCGTCGGTCATCAGTGCGCACTCCGACCAGGTCTGGGTCAGCGTCACGGCCTACACCGTCGCCGGGCTCGTCGGTTTCGCGCGGATCTATCACAACGCCCACTGGACGTCCGACGTGACCGCGGGGGCGCTCATCGGGACCCTCGTCGGCCGGGGGGTGGTGGCCCTGAACAAGAAGCTCCGCTCGGGGGAAGGGACCGTGCAGGTCGCGTTTTCGCCCATCGTCGGCAATCGGGTCAGGGGCGCTGGACTCCTCATCGTATTCTGAGGTCCGACCCCGACAACCGGTTGCCTCCTGCAACGCCACCGAACCAGGAGCCATTCTCGCACTCCGACTCGCACCTCGGCGCCTAACGTACTGATCCGCCTTGCACTGTGCTCGTTTTCGAATCCCGGCATCCCGACCACAACGGAATCCTGCGACTCCGCATCTACCTGCCCTCCGGCGTCTCGCTTCGGTTTCTCCGATCCTTCATCCTCGACTTGCACCGCTCGCAGACGAAGAATTGATCCGTGGACCCCGGCGGACCCGGCACCGGTCCCGTCATGAAGATCTTGCGACCGGGAGACTGGGTGCAGTTCGGGCAGAGGGGCCTACCCAGGTCCAGGAAGCGCGGTGAAGAGGGCCGGTCGATGGAGCGAGGATACGCTTCCCCCGCCGGGGCATTCATCGAGATCGAACGTTTCGACAACAACACGCCCACGACGATCCGTTCGATCTCGCACCCCGACTCGCACTCCGGCGGGTAACCTACTGACGGGAAAAATACTGTGCTCGTTTCCGAATCCCGGCATCCGGACCAATTCACCTCCTCGCGGATCACCGTCCTGCGCGGCCGAGGAGCGAATGCGTTCGCCTTCGTTGCCCTGGCCCTCCAGTTGCTCATCGCGTGGCGGCTGCGGCTCATCGCATGGCCCGAGGTGACGACGCCTGGCTATCTCGTTGCCCGCGGAATGGTCCTCTATCGGGATATCAAGTTCGTCCAGACGCCGGGCCTGATGGGATTGCTTGGCGCCGCGTTTGCGTTCCTGGGAGTCACCGCTGGCACCGTTCGCTTCTTCGGAATTGCCTGGCCCCTCGCCGCACACGCAGCGCTCCTCCGGCAGACGAACGGCTTTTCCCTTTCCGAGCGGGTCTGGGCTTCCGCCTTCTTCGTGTCGAACTTCTACGCCTGGGGGGGCAACTCGATCTGGCCGTCGGTTTCGATCGCCGCCATTGCGCTTCCGATTGCCGACGCTTTGGGCCGCGACCGCGTTCGCCGGGCAGGCCTCTGGATTGGCGTCGCCATTCTCTTCAAGCAGACCGCCGCATTTCTGCTGGCGGCCACGCTCATCCGTTTCGCAGCCTCACGGCGGTACCGGGAGATTCCCTCCCTCGTGTTCTGGTCCTCCCTGCCGTACGCCCTGGCCGGGCTCGCCCTGACGGCGTTGGGGGCTGGCGCTGCCTTCCTCCGCTGGACCCTGCTCATTCCCTTCCGGCTCCACGGCGAGATCGCGATGGCTCCCACACTGTTCTTCTCCATGGCGGCCATCGCGGCTTTCATTCCGCTTCTCTTCGAAGCAGCTCTCGAGAGGCCGGGAGACTACGCGGTCAGCGCCCGCTGGCACCTCCTGGTCGCCACAGGGCTCTTTCTTCTGGCCTATCCCCGGTTCCATCCGATGGAGTGCCTCGCGTGCCTGCCGTGCCTCGCGGTCGGAGTCGTCCGATTCCTCCATCGAGGATCTCGCGCCTGGACACGGGCGCTGGCCCCGATCCTCGTTGCCGCGCTGACGCTTCCCAGCGCCGCTGTCTGGGTCGTCGGCGATCGGTTCGACGGGAAGATCGTGTTCTGGAACGACGATCCCAGCATCGACGCCCTCCTGGAGCGCATCGAATCGCTTCCGCCATCGACGCCCCTCGTCGTCGATCTCTGGCCGAACGTGCTCCCCCGCTCCGGCCGCATGCCACCCGGCCGCCTCTACGTCCACCCATGGCTTCCGTACCTCTCGATGTTCGACGGAGTCGGCGACCGAATCGCAGCCGCCGCCGCGCTGCAGCACGCGGCCGTCGTGAGTTTTTCCGGCCCGGTCGCGACATCAGGGCGGCATGGACCCTATGTGATCGAGCGGCGGTAGATTGGTGAGCATCGTCCTCCGCTACGGGCGCGAAGATCCTGTGCCCTTCCCGAGAAATCACAGGGGCCTCCCTCAGGCATACTCTCGGCTTCGCGAGCCCGATCGCGATTCCGGCGGCAACGTCCAATCGGCTACGGCGGCCACGGCAACCCGCAGAAGAAGGGAGCGGCCATGAGACCTCGCGGAGCGATCGGTTTTCTGATCGGGGGGTTCCTGATGTGGGGTGCCCCATCGGCCGGAGGCCAGACCTGGGGTCGGCCGCGGATCCCGTCGCAGGGCGCGTGCTTCTACAAGGACTCCGACTTTCGGGGGGAGTACTTCTGCGCGCCCGTGGGGACAACGACGGCGCGCCTTCCGCGAGGCATCGAAGACGAGATCTCCTCGATCCAAATCCTCGGAAACGCGGAAGTCACCCTGTTCCAGCACCCGAACTTCCAGGGCCAGACGCGCACGGTCACCTCCAGCGTCGACAGCCTGAAGAGCATGGGCTTCAAACGACAAGACCTCCGCCATCCGCGTCGACCGCCGCGGTCATTGGCAAGGCTCGCAGGACGGCTCGCGCGACTCGAACGAGTGGGTCTGGGGACGGCCCCAGACCCCGTCCCGGGGCGCGTGCTTCTACAAGGACTCCAACTTCCGCGGCGAGTACTTCTGCGCCCCCACCGGAACCGAAAGCCCGGAAATGCCGCGAGGCCTGGAAGACGAGATTTCCTCGATCCGGATCTTCGGCAGCTCGGAAGTCACGCTGTTCCAGCACCCGAACTACCAGGGCCAGACACGCACGGTCGATGACAGCGTCGGAAGTCTGAAGAGCATGGGCTTCAACGACAGAATCTCGTCCTTCCGGGTCGACAACCGAGGCCACTGGCAGGGCTCGAGCGGCGGCTCGCACGACTCGAACCCGTGGGCCTGGGGACGGCCCCAGACCCCGTCGAGGGGCGCCTGCTTCTACAAGGACTCCGATTTCCGCGGCGAGGCCTTCTGCGCGTCGCTGGGGACCCAGACGGCGCGCCTGCCGCGAGGGGTCGAGGACGAAATCTCCTCGATTCAGATCTTCGGCAACGTCGAAGTCACCTTGTACCAGCACCCGAACTTCCAGGGACAGACCCGAACGATCACCTCCAGCATCAACAGCTTGAAGAGCATCGGTTTCAACGACAAGGTCTCCGCTCTCCGCGTCGACAACCGGGGCACCGGGAACCCGCGCTGAGGTCGACGAGCCCTGGCGTCCGACCGTCCGGCTGCGCCGTCCTGCCGTCAGCACGCCACGACACCGACCGGGCCGGAGGGTTCGGACTCGGTGTGAATTCTCAAGACGTTGTTCACCGAGAAACGACAGCTAGGGGCCGTACAGGTTCAGCTGAAAGCCCTTCGTCAGGAACACCGCCATCTGACCCCGACGCGTCGCGGCACTCGGGCAGTAGAGACCGCCTCCGCAGCCGGCCGTCACTCCCTCGTCCTTGAGCGCCTCGACCCACGGCGCAAACGGGTTGGCGACCGGAACGTCCGGGAAGTCGCCGCTGGCGGCCGGCGGCGTCCACGACGAGCCGTGCTCGGCCTTCAGCAGAAAGACGGCCATCTGCGCGCGCGTCACGGGGTCGTTCGGACAGAAGTTGCTGCCCGTGCCGCAGCCGGCCGTGATTCCCTCGGCGGCGAGCCGCTCGATCCAGGCCGCCGCGAAGGACCCGGCGGAGACGTCGCCGAAGATCGTTCCGGTGGCCGCCGGGGGCACGTAGGCCGAGCCGTGCTCGGCGCGGAGCAGGAAGACCGCCATCTGCGCCCGAGTGAGGCTGCCATCAGGGCAGAACGACGTTCCTCCGCAGCCGGAAGTGATCCCCGTGTGCAGAACGGTCTCGACGAAGCGATAGTCGCCGCGCGTGGACGGTACGTCCGCGAAGCTCCGTCCGATGTGCAGTGGCCAGGAACGCACGGAAGTATCCGAGAGCGTCTCCTGAAAGGTCGCGTCCCAGTGGAGCCCCGGCCGCGTCGAGGCCGAGGCCGTCACGCTGTAGCAGTTGGCCGTGGCGTCGAAACACGATGCGAGCTGGCCGGCCGGGACGCTGCCGTAGTCGGCCGCCGCGTCGACGATCGAATAGGTCGCGCCGGGCCCGGGGCCCGTGAAGGACGTCGCCGTTCCCGTCATCGAGACCGGAGCGCCCCCGCCGTTGAAATACGAGGGCTCGACCGTCGCCGTCTCACCGCTCTCGAGCACTCCGTTGGGATACGGGTTGGAGGCCAGGGCGTGGCGGTCGACGCCGAGCTCGGGCGAGGGCCCGAGCTCCACCTGAACGACGAGCGACGCCGTGTCCGCAGAGAGCGGCGTGACGTGCAGGCCCGCTTCCGCATCGACGTAGCTTTCCCCGACGACCAGGGCCGCGTTGCCGAAGCCCGCGTCGGTGGGCGTCATGTCCAGGAGGCACGTGGTGCAGCTGAACTCGGGATACCCCGGCGCCAGACGGATCATCGCGCCGCTGACGGGATTGCCCGACATGCTCGAGTCGAAACCGATCGGCTGGCGGTACTCGATCCAGTAGGTTCGTTGCGGCACGGCGAGCGGGATCTGGACGGCGTAGAGGCTCCCGCCGGCCTGCTCGATCGGAGCAAGCGTGTAGATCGCCATGCCGCCGCCATGCGTCGCCTTCGTGCCCGCCGGAAGGTAGCCGAGCTGGTTCTTCATGTACGCGGGGAAGTGCCGCGCCTGGGAGTTGCCCATGATCGAGAACGGGTCGCCGTACTCGCTGACCGTGCAGGGGCTTCCCAATACGGTGTCCCCGCAATCGAGTGAGCTCGAGTGGCCGACACCGAAGCAGTGGCCGAGCTCGTGACCGACCACGAGGTTGGACAGCGCCTGGTTGATCCAGGCCTGAGAGCCCCCGCCCAGACCCGACCAGCCGCACGGGATGTGCGGAAAGACGTAGACCCGCTTGTTGTAACCGTACGGGTTGTACCCCGCCGCCGTGGCCTGTGCGTCCGCCTGTGCCGACACGCTGTACGGGTCGCAGGTCGTCGGAGTGGCGATCGTCGCCGTCAGCCAGTTGGTGACGGCGCCGGAGAGGGTGTGGGATCCGTACGAGACCTCCTGGTAGTAATCCGCGACGTTGCCCGCGCCGAACATCCGCGACTGGACCTGCGCCACCGTGTAAGGCTCGCTCGCCGTGTCGAGGAACTTGATCAGGATGGCGATGACCGTCGAGTTGCCGCTGATCGCGGGCGGCGGTCCGGGCGCGGGAGCCTCGAGGACCTCGAGACGATCGACCGCGAACCGCCCGGAGCCCGGAGTCCCCCACACTTGTACGCGCGTGCCGGGCCCGGGCTCCGGCGAGCCTTGCGGAAGGTCGAGAGCCGTCCGGGCGCCATCCCCGAAAACGAGGGTCACGATCCGTTCGGAGCGGCCGTGATCGAAGTCGTCGGCGGTCAAGATCTCGATCGTTCCCGACCGCGTCTCGGCCGCCGCCAGAAGCGTCGGGGCCACCGCCGCCAGGAACACGAACGCCGCCGCACGGCGGCCCGGCCGCTGCCAAAATCGCATGACTTCCTCCGGTTGTGGGAGAAAGTGTAGGCCTTTCCGACGACCGTTACACCGGCCATCCGGGCAGGGTCGCCCGGCGGAGAGCCGCTCGGATCCGGGGCCTCAGGTCCGGCGGCGGAGGACCCAGGTCGTCATGCAGCGCTGGTCCTGCACGACCGTCGTCTTCAGCGGGTCGAGGAGCGAGCCGCCGAGTTCGGCCGTGAGGGACAGCAGCAGCGCCTCATCCACCAGGAAGCGCACGCTGCCGTCCGGCAGGTGGAAGCGCCGCCCGCCGAGCGGCCGCATGCGCGATTCCATGCCGATCGTCGAGGCGAGACGGCAGAAAAAAAGACCCCCGGGGCGGAGCAGTCGCCAGGCCCCGGCCAGCATGGCGCGGAAGTGCGCTTCGTCGCGGGCAAAGTGGAGAACGGCGCTGCTGACGACGACGTCCGCACACGCGCCCTCGAAGGTCGAGGACTCCGCGGTTTCCGCCCGGAAGTTCGAGGCCGGAAGCGCCGGGGCGAGGCGCGCGGCCAGTTCCTGAACGGAACGAATCGCCGCGGGGTCGGGATCGAGCGCCCGGACCTCGTAGCCCTGGCCGAGGAAGAAGACGAGGTTGCGGCCGCGGCCGCATCCGGCCTCCAACACCGACATGCCGGGAACGATGCGTCCGCGGAGAACCTGATCGAACAGATAGATGTCGATCCCGCCGAAGAGCGAGCGCAGGTCGAGCGACGAAACGTCCATGGCGCGCGCGCAGTCTAACTTCAGAGCGCGCGGATGTAGCATGCCCCCGGGAGGGACCACGATGCGCATCCTCGGACCGCGGATCCACGGATACGTCGACGTCGCGACCATCCTGATCTTCCTCGTCGCCCCGTTTCTCTTCGGACTCGGCGGCACGCCCGCAATCATCAGCTGGGTTCTCGCCGCTGCCCACCTCGCCCTGACCGTTCTGACCCGTTACCCATTGGGCATTGTGAAGACCGTCCCGTTCATCGTGCACGGCCTCGTCGAGCTCGTAGTCGCCATTTTCCTCGCCGCCCTGCCGCACCTGGACGGGTACGCGCCGGGCTCACCCGCCCGCCGCTTCTACTGGACCATGGCGATCCTCATCGGTATCGTGTGGATACTGACGGACTATCGCGGCCACGAAGCCGAAACACCCTGAACGGGCGACTCGCCGGTTCGCTCAGCCTGTCCGGCTCGCGCGCTCGACTCGAAGAGTCGCATGGGCCCGCGGCTGGCCGGAGCGCGCCCCGCGGATTCGCGCGCCCTGCATCCTCCACCACCCGGCTGCCTGCTCCTTCGTCCACGGATCGATGCCCGCGGCCCGGTCGAGCGAGTCCCGAAACGCCAGGACGCTCTCCGGACGGTCCCCGGGGATCTTGGCAAGCGCCGCGAGCACCAGAGCTTCGAGGTCCGTCGGCAGCGGCTTCCCGAGGCGCGCCGACGGCGCGACCGGCGCTTCTTCCAATAGCCTGCCCATGACGTCGCCGAGGCTGCCGTCGAAAACCGTCTTGCCGGTCAGCAGAAAATAGGCCGTCGCGCCCAACGCGTAGACGTCCGTGCGGGCATCGATGCGGTCCGGCGACCGGAGGGCCTCGGGCGCCATGTAGTGGGGCGTGCCCAGGGCCACGTTTTCGAGCGTCACGCGAGCATCCAGCCCCGCGACGCTCTTGACGAGCCCGAAATCGACGACCTTGGCGACGTCGGACCTGCCCCAGCGTTCGCAGAGCAGAATATTGGCGGGCTTGACGTCGCGATGGATCAACCCCACCGCATGCGCCTCGCCGAGGGCTTCGCAGACCTGTCGCAGGACGTGCACGACCCGCCCGGGGGGCATCGCGCCGTCGGCGCGAACGAGCGCTTCCAGGTCGATGCCGTCGAGATACTCCATGGCGTAGTAGAAGAGACCATCGGGGGTCCGTCCGTAGTCGTAGACCGAAACGGTGTGCGGCGAGGTCAGGAGCGACGTCATCTGCACTTCCCGCTCGAAGCGCGCGAGGTCCATCTCGCCGGCGCGTTCCGGCGGCAGGATCTTGATCGCCGTCGGGCGCCGCAGGAGCGCGTGGCTCGCCCGATAGACCGCGCCCATTCCGCCCTCGCCAATCTTCTCGACCAGCGTGTAGGGGCCGAGGCGGCGCGCCTCGCGCACGGTCTGTCGGAGACCGTAGATGACGCTCGAAATCTTGGTCGAGAGGACGACCGCGAGGCTCGCAAACAGGGCCGAGTAGACGGCGTAGGCGGCCGGAGCGGGCATTTCGGGCGGCCGGCTCGCCCTCGAGTACATCAAGTACGTCATGACCGGGAGCGGCACCACCGAGACCACGCCGATCCACGCCGTGCGCCTCGGCTCGCTCGGGACGATTGCGGCGCGGTAGAGGAGCAGGCCGAAGATCGCCAGGGCCGCGATCAGGTCCGGGCGCAAGATCACGGGCAGCGTGAAGCACATCCCGATCACCAGCACGCAGACCAGGAAGATGCCGCCTCCGTCGATGACATGGAGCACCGTCACCGGCAGGGGTCCGCTCTTTGCGGCGAGCCACATGATCAGCAGTGTCGCCGTGTAGCCGAGGTGGAAGACATGCGGGGTCGCGACCGGAATTCCGTGGACGAGCGACGAGGGTTGCCAGACGAGAGCAACGATCCAGCCGGCGAGAAAGAAGCCGACGTTCAGAAAGAAGAGAAGTCGGGCGTACCGCCCGATCCGCTCCTGAAGGAAGTCGCGGCTCTCCTCGGAGCCCCACGGACTGCGTTCATCGCTGGCCCCGCGGCGGCGAACCTGCGGCGAATCGGGTGTAGCGGCCAAGCTTCTGGCCGGATTCTACAGGCGGCCGCCCACCGCTACGGCCACTTCAATTCGTGCGTCTGGCTTCGATGTGGCGCCCGGGACCCAGGTCTTGCCCCCGTCGGTAGGACCAGATGAGCGATCGGCCCGGATGTCGTCGTACCGGATCCTCGCAACCGAGCCGGCCCGGCCCTCCCCCCGGGCCTCCTCGGCCGCGCTACAGATCGACGCGTCCTACAGGCGTCCGTGATAAACACGGCGCGGAGGAGGGCTCCATGCGGCGACCCCTGGCACGATTCGCGCTCGCGCTCCTGCTCGCCTCCGGTGCGGCCGGGCGCTTCCTGCTGGCTCAGGACACCGCATCCGAAGCCGGGGAGGAAAGGGCGCCCGGCGACGGGCTCGTCTGGCCGCGGATCGTCGAAGCCGGAGACACGACCTTCACCATCTACCAGCCGCAGATCGACAAGTTCGAAGATGCGGTGCTCGAGGCGCGCGCCGCCGTCAAAGTCGACGTAAAGGTCGGCGAGAAGACGCAGACGAGCTACGGCGTCGTCTGGATCACGGCCCGCACCCAGATCGACAAGGAAAACGACCTCGTCGAGCTCGACGACATCCAGATCACCAAGGCCAACTTCCCGACCGCTCCCGAGAAGACCGAACAGTACCTGGAGACGTTCCGCGCCCACGCGGAGCCGACACGCACGATTTCGCTCGACCGCATCGAGGCCAATCTGGCGGTGACACAGGCCGACCGCAAGGGCGCCGCCGTACCGCTCGAGAATACTCCGCCGGCGATCTACTACCGCACGACCCCCGCCCTCCTCGTTCTGATCGACGGGGAGCCGGTCTTGCGTCCCGTCGAGGGAGCCGCGGGAGTGCAGCGGGTAGTCAACACCAAGAGCCTCATCCTCGAGGAGGGCGGTACGAGCTACATGTCCCTGGCCGATCGCTGGCTCCGCGCGCCAGCGCCGACCGGACCGTGGCAGGTGACCTCTTCCGTGCCCGCCCCGGTGACGGCCATTCGGGACGCCATCGCCTCCGACGAAAACCAGACGCAGGTGGACCTGCTCGAGGATCCGGGCGAAGAGGTCAAAGCGGTTCTCGCCGAGGGCCGGACACCCGACATCATCGTGAGCACCGGCCCCGCCGAGCTGATCGTGACGAGCGGGAAACCCCAGATGAAGCCGATCGCCGGGACAGATCTCCTCTACGTCGAGAACACGACCGGAGACATCTTCCTCGACCTGAAGGACCAGGATTACTACGTCACCCTGACGGGCCGCTGGTTTCGTTCGAAGTCGCTCGAGAAGGGGCCCTGGCAGTTCGTCGAAGGCGACCGGTTGCCCCCCGACTTCGCGAAGATCCCGGAGTCCGACCCCAAGGCGAGCGTCCTCGCCACGGTGCCGGGGACGCCGGCGGCCCAGGAAGCCGTGATTGCCAACAGCATCCCGCAGACGGCCGAGGTCAACCGGGAGGAAGCGACGTACGAGGCCAAGTACGACGGCGAGCCGACGTTCGACGAGGTTCCGGACACCACGCTGCAGTACGCCGTCAACTCCCCGACGCCGATCGTTCGCGTCACTCCGAGCTCGTACTATGCGGTGCAGGGCGGTGTCTGGTTCACCGGACCCTCGCCCCTGGGTCCGTGGATCGTGGCGACCGTCGTGCCGCCGGTCATCTACACGATTCCGACGGCGAGCCCGATCCACTACGTGACGTACGTTCGCGTGTATCGCTATTCGCCGACGACCGTCTGGTTCGGGTACACACCCGGATACCTCGGGACCTGTTATTCCCCGTGGGGCACCGTGGTCTACGGTACGGGCTGGTATTACCGGCCCTGGATCGGCACGACCTGGTACGGGAGGCCCTGGACCTGGGGTTTCGGCGTGGGCATGAGCTGGAGCCCGTGGACCGGCTGGAACGTCGGTTTCGGATGGGGCGGCTACTATCCGATCTACCGGCCCTGGTGGGGTCCCTACTACGGCTGGCGGCCGCGGCCGCCGCGTCCCGGTGCGTATCCGCCGTACTACCGCCCGGGCTATCCGCGGCCGACGCCGTACCGCCCCACGAGCATCAACATCACCAACGTCAACGTGTACAACCGCCCGGGCATCGCGCGGCCCGGCGTGCGCTCGGTAGCGCGTCCCGCCCCGCGGCCCGTGCCCGGGCGGCCCGTCCCCGGCCAGCCCGCGCCCCGTCCCGGAGCCCGCCCTGCGCCCGCACAACCGGCGACGCGCCCCGGCCAGCCCGCGACACGCCCCGCGCCGGGCCAGCCGGCGACGCGACCAGCCGCGCGACCCGCCCCGGCGCGCCCTGACAACGTGTATGCCGGATCCGACGGGAACGTCTACCGGCCGCAGCCGGGACGCCCCGGCTCCTGGGAGACCAACGACCGGGGTACCTGGAAGCCCGTCCAGCCTTCACGCCCCGCGACGCGCCCGGCCCAGCCATCCCAACCCCGGCAGCCTGCGACCCGTCCGGCGCAGCCCGCGACTCGTCCGGCGGCTCCGACCCGTCCGACGACCGATACGCACACGCTCAATCAGCTCTCCCGCGATCAGCAGGGGCGACGCGCCGCCGACACACGGATGAAGCCGCCGCCCTCGCGCCCGCCGGCGCAGAGCTCGCGGCCACCGTCGACGTCCTCGCGCAAGCCGGCGCCACCGCCGCCGAAAAAGCCCTGAAGACCCCGTCTCGTCCTGCGAAAAGGGAGGCAACGATGCTCAAAGGTTTCCGCGACTTCATCGCCCGTGGCAACGTGCTCGATCTGGCCGTCGGCGTCATCATCGGCGCCGCGTTCGGCGCCATCGTCGATTCGCTCGTCAAGGACCTGATGATGCCGATCTTCGGCATGCTCGGCGGGACGCCGGACTTCTCGGCGTGGAAGATCGGCTCCGTCGCGGCGGGCAACTTCATGAACGCCGTGGTGGCGTTCCTCATCAAGGCCGCCGGCCTCTACTTCCTGATCATCGTGCCCTTCAACCGGTTCGCGAAGAAGGCCGCCGCCGCGCCGCCGCCACCGGCGCCGCCGACCCAGACCGAGGTCTACCTCAAGGAGATCCGCGACCTGCTCGCCAAGCGCCCCGCATGAGGCCCCGGCGGGCGGCGGCTGTCCTCCTGGTGCTGGCGGCGGGAGCATGCGCGGCTCCGAAGCCGCCTCCGCCTTCCCCGCCGGCTCCGCTCGCCCCGACTCCGGTGACGACCGTCCTCCCGCCCGCGCCGACGCCGGCGCCGCCGCCGCGCCCGGTCATTCCGCCGCCCTCGGCCTTTCTGACCGGGACGGTCGTGTACCGGCAGCGCGTCGCCCTGACGCCCGAAGCCGAGGTGCAGATCGAGCTGCGCGACGTCTCCGCGCCGGATGTCCTCGCAACGCCGATCGCCAAACAGGTGATCCTGTCAGCCGGTCAGGTGCCGATACCATTTTCCCTCGAGTACGACCCGACCCGCATCCTGGGCGGACACCGCTATGCGATCTCGGCGCGGATCACCGACCGCGGGCAGCTCCAGTTCGTGACCGCGGATCCCGTCGACGTGCTTTCGGGCGGGCTCCAGGAGCCCGTGGAGATCCTCGTCGTTCCGCTTCGGTGAGGGCGGCCGCGCGGGCCCGGCCGGTCAGCTCGAAAAGCTGATCCCGAGGCGGTCGAGCACCCGAAGCAACAGGCCCGGGCGCCCGCCGGCATCCACGCGCCGCAGCGCCCCCGTCACGAGCGCAACGGCCGCGCGGCGGAACGGCTCGGGCGGATACGGCATGGGTTTCTTCCTCACGATGGCCAGATCGAACAGCGCGCTCTCCAGCTCCAGGGCCCGGTGGGCGAGGATCCGGCCGGCGATGCGCGTCGAGGCGATGCCGTGCCCCGTGTATCCGAGCCCGTAGGAGAGACGGCCGGCCGCCGCGGTGCCGAAGAAAGGCGTCAGGCGGGTGGTCGAAGCGATCGGGCCGCCCCAGCGAAACGGAAAGGCGAGGTTCGCGAGCTGGGGGAAATGGCGCCGGAAGCTCGCCTCGAGGGCCGCGTAGTGGCGCGGCGAATGGTCGCAGGACGCGTCCACCCGGTTGCCGGCGTAATACGCCGCTTCGCTCGTGCCCCAGAGGATCCGCCCATCCGGCGTCAGGCGGTAGTAGTTGAAGAACGTCCGGGCGTCGACGACGCCGCGGCGCGAGCGCCAGCCGATGGACGCGCGCTCTGCCGCCGTCAACGGCTCGCTGACGAGAATGTAGTCGTAGAGGGGAAGGAATCGCCGCGCCAGCGAGCGCCGCAGTCTGTGCGCGTAGGCGTTGGCCGCCAGGACGAGCTTCCGGCACACGACGCTTCCCTCTCCGGCCTCGACCGTCACGCGGTCCCGCCGAAACCGGATGGACGAGACCGCCGTGTGCTCGTGGATGCGCACGCCCGCGTGGGCCGCGACCGCGCGCAGGCCCTCGGCCAGGCGCACGGGGTCCAGGAGCGCGTTTCGCGGAGCGAGCAGGGCACCGAGATACAGAGGGCTCGCGAGCTCGGTCTGTGCCTCGGCGCCGGTGAGAAGCCGCCAGCCCGGAGAGCCCACGCGTTCGGCCGCCTCCAGGCCCCGCGAGAGCGCGTCCCGGTGCGCCGGCGTCAGCGCGACGGTCAGCTGGCCGGGACGTTCGAAAGCCGCGTCGATCCCACGCTCGCGGAGAAACGTTTCCATGGCGTCCAGGTTCTCTCGCCCGATCCGGGCGAGCCGCCTCGCCTCGTCGAGGCCGAAGTGCGCGATGGCGAGCTCGTGCGAGTGGTCGATCGTCTCACCCACGATCCCGGCGTTGCGCCCGCTCGCGCCCTGGCCCACCAGGCCCTGCTCGAGCAGCGTCACTTTCCGGCGGGGCTCGAGCTCCTTGAGAAAGAGTGCCGTCCACAGGCCCGTGTAGCCTCCGCCGATGATGGCGATGTCCGCCTCGTCGCGGCCCCGGAGGGGCTCCGCCGGCGGCCGGACCCGCCGCCGCGCCATCCAGTAGCAGGCCTGCTCGATCGGGGCCGGCCCGGCCTGCTTCATGTCGCTCGCGCTGGAGTGGCCCACCATGTCCGTTCCGCCAGGCGCCGGAGGTCGGCGCGCGCCCCGCCGCCGCCCGGGGCGGGGATCGCCCGACGCCTAGAGGCGATGCTCCTTCTGGACTTCACCGAGCGCGCTCTCGAGCGCGCCGAGAAACTTGTCGATCTCCGGATAGCCGATCGTCAACGGGGGTTCCACGCGGAGGACCTGGGCGTTGATGTACGTGCCCGAGATGAGGATCCCGCGCCCGAAGAGCGCCTTGGCCACGGCGTATCCGAGGTCGTGGCTCTGGAACTCCATTCCGAGCATGAGCCCGCGTCCCCGCGCTCCCGCCATGACCTTGGGGTGCTTGACCGCCAGGTCGTTCATCCGCGGAAGCATGTACTCGCCCTTCTCTCCGGCCTGCTTCGGGAGATCTTCCTCGAGCAGAACGTTGATCGTCGCGATCGCGGCCGCGCAGCAGACGGGGTTGCCGCCGAAGGTCGTCGTGTGCAGGAACGGGTTCTCGATGTACTTCTCCCAGGTCTTCGGCGTCCCGACGCACGCGCCGATCGGCATCACGCCGCCGCCGAAGCCCTTGCCGAGCGCCATCAGGTCGGGAACGATGCCGTCGTGCTCGCAGCAGAACATCTTGCCGCTCCGGCCCATGCCGCTCTGCACCTCGTCGAACACCAGCATCGCGCCGTACTTGTCGCAGATCTCCCGCGCGGCCGCGAGGTACCCGGGCGGCGCGACGTTGATCCCTCCCTCGCCCTGGATCGGCTCGATCACCACGGCCGCCACCCGATCCCCGGAGAAGTCGCCGCTGGCGACGATCATCCGCAGAGCGTCGACGTCTCCGAAGGGGACGTGGGTCCAACGCTGGAGCGGCAGGAACGGTTCGCGGAAGACCGCCTTCGACGTTCCGCCGAGCGAGCCCAGGGACTTCCCATGGAAGGCACCGAGCGTCCCGACGAAGTGGTGGCGCCCCGTCGTCAGGATCGCCATCTTGAGGCACGCCTCGATCGATTCCGTGCCGGAGTTCGTGAAGAACGAGTACTGGAGGTCGCCCGGAGTGATCATCGAGACCAGGTGCGCGAGGTAGGTCCGAAGCGGATCGATCAGCTCCTGCGAGTGGATCGCCTGCTTGTCGAGCTGCTCCCGGACGGCCTTGAGCACCTTCGGATGCCGGTGGCCGGTGACGTAGATCCCGAACCCCCCGAGCATGTCGAGGAACTCCTTGCCCTGGACGTCGCGGAACACGGAGCCCTCGTCCTGCCACTCCACGGCCGTGTAGTCCGTCGAGACGGACTTGCGGTATTCGAGGAACGCCGGATTGACGTTCTCGGTCCAGTATCGGACCGAGTCGGCGATGACCTTCTGCTGCTCCGGCGGCGCGAGGGTCTTGCGGCCGATCAGGTCCAGCACGTACGCGGATTCCGCGCGCGCGCCGCTCAGGTTTTGGGCCATGAAATGCGTCTCCTGTCGTCTGGTTGCGTCCGCCCGGCGGCCCCGAGGCCGCCCGGCATCATACCGAAGCGGCGTCCCGCGACCCGCGCGGGATGAGGAGATACCCGGCGACGAGCGTCGCGATCGTCTCGAGGCCGAGAATCGCGGCCTCCCGAACGGGTTCCTGGCTCGTGGGAGACGGCGCGAAGAAGAGGACGCGTCGCTCCGGCAATGAAGAGCGTGCAGACCCAGGCGGCCAGCGTGGCGCCCGCCGACCCTCCGGCCAGCCGATAGGGACGCGGCTGCTCCGGGCGCTTGCGCCGCAGGACGAGAAATGCGGGGAAGACCAGCAGGTAGCACAGGAGCAGGCAGACGCCCGAAAGCTTGAAGGTCATCCAGAAGACGTTGGACTGGCTGTTCGAAAGCAGGGCGTTTCCGACGAGCAGGGCCGTCGACACGCAGTCCCATCGCGACGAACGCCACGTGCGGCGTCCGGAACCGGGGGTGCAGTCGGCCGAGGGCGGGCGGCAGCATTCCCTCCTCGGCGGCGACCGCGGCCACCCGGTTTGCGCCGAGGCTCCACGTCACGATGTTGGCCACGCACGCGTAGAGGAATCCGATCCCGAGCAGGAGGACGGCGGCGTCGCCGGCGCGGCCCCACTCGCGCCCGAGAACGGCGAGCGCGTCCCAGGTGCCTGTGACGATCGACAGCCTGCCGATCGGGACGGCCAGGAGTATGCCCGCGACGCCGAGCGCGTAAACGACGGCGATCACGGCGCCCGAGAGCAGGATCACGCGGGGCACGTCGCGTCGCGGGTTCTTCATCTCCTCGCCGGCCGAGCTCATCAGCTCGAAGCCGAAGGTGTTGTACAGGAGGACCGGGAAGTAGGCGAGCGAGTCGTTCCACCTCGGCAGCATGGCGCGAAACGAGAAATCGTTGGCGGGCGGGCGGCCCCTCGCGAACGCCGTCAGTCCCAGCGCTCCGAGCGCGAGGAAGATGAGGACCTTCACCACGGCTCCGACGTTCGGGATCCACTTCGAGACCTCCAGCCGCACGATCCCGACGCCGACCGTCAGCCAAGTCATCGCGATCGCGATCCCGGCCTCCTGCCAGGTCGAGCGCGAGCGAAGGAAGATCTGCTCGAACGTGCCCGCGAAGATCAGATAGACCGACGGGATCCAGTACGCGTTGTTGATCCAGTAGAGCCAGGCGGCCGTCGATCCCCAGCGCGGGCCGAAGGCCTCCCGGACCCAGATGAAGACGCCGCCCTCACCCGGCCAGGCCGAGCCGAGCTCGGCCGTGATCAGGCCGTAGGGGACGAAGAACACGACCATCGTGATGAGCCACCAGGCGAACCAGGCCACGCCGATCGACGCGGCGGAGGCCAGGGTATCGATCGTCAGGATCGCGCAAACGGAGAAGAGGACGAGGTCCGCCCGACCGAGGACCCGGGAGAGTCCGTGGGGCGCCGCCGTCGGGGCGGCCGCCGGATGTCCGTCGGTCATGAGCTGGCGGGATCGTATCCCCGCAAAGCGCTCCGGGACAAGGACTTCCGTGCGATCGGAGCTCCGCCCCGGCCGGGCGGGCGACGCGCCGCATGGTAGGCTCGGCGCTCCTCAGCCACCCAGGAAGTTCGCATGCCTCCTTCGATTCACCTGAGAACCGCCGTCCCCGGCCCGCGCTCGCGGGCGCTCGCCGCCCGCCGCGATGCCGCGGTCCCCCGTGGGGTCGGCCACTCCACCCCCGTCTACGCGGAGAGCGCCCGGGGCGCGCTTCTGACCGACGTGGATGGAAACGTTTTCATCGATTTCGCCGGCGGGATCGGGACGCTCAACGCCGGCCACGCACGGCCCGAGGTCGTCCGGGCGGCCACCGATCAACTGTCTCGGATGACCCACACGTGCTTCTCCGTCGCGCCCTACGAGGCATATCTCGTGCTGGCCGAGACCCTGAACCGGATCACGCCGGGCCGGCACGCCAAGAAGACGCTGCTCGCCAACAGCGGCGCCGAGGCCCTCGAGAATGCCGTCAAGATCGCGCGGCACGCGACCGGCCGGGAGGCCGTCGTCGTTTTCGAGCATGCCTTTCACGGACGCACGCTCCTGACCCTCAGCATGACCTCCAAGGTGCGGCCCTACAAGTTCGGGTTCGGCCCCTTCGCCTCCGAGATCTACCGGATGCCCTTTCCGTACGCCTACCGGGGCCGCGAACCCGGGCCGGCCGAACTCGACGACTTCTTCAAGACCCAGGTGGCGGCCGAGAAGGTCGCCTGCGTCGTCCTCGAGCTCGTCCTCGGCGAGGGTGGATTCATCGTGGCGCCCGCCGAGTGGGTCGCCCGGCTGGCCCGCTACTGCCGCGACCACGGGATCCTGCTCGTGGTCGACGAGGTCCAGACCGGTTTCGGCCGCACGGGGAAGATGTTCGCCTGCGAGCACTACGGCCTCGAGCCCGACCTCGTGACGATGGCCAAGTCGCTCGGCGGCGGACTCCCGATTTCGGCCGTCACGGGCCGAGCCGAGATCATGGACAGTCCGCAGGTCGGGGGGCTCGGCGGAACCTACGTGGGCAACCCGGTCGCCTGCGCGGCGGCCGTGGCCGCCGTCGGCGTGATCGAACGCGACCGGCTGCCCGAGCGGGCGGGGGCGATCGGCGCGGAAGTCGAGCGCCGGTTCCGCGGCTTCCTCGAGCGTTTCCCGTTTGTCGGAGACGCCCGAGGCCTCGGCGCGATGCGGGCTCTGGAGCTCGTGAAGGATCGCGGGACGAAGGAGCCCGACAAGGACCGCACCGACCGCGTCATCCGGAAGGCCTGGGAGAACGGGCTCCTGCTCGTCGGAGCCGGGACCGACGGCAACGTCATTCGCACGCTCATGCCGCTCGTCATCACGGATGGCGAGCTGACCGAGGGTCTGGACGTTCTGGAGAAGGCGCTTGCGGAAGCCTGAGAACGGGGCGGGCCGGACGCGCCGGCACCTCTTCTGTGTCGGAGACTCTTAGCCGCCCTCCCCCGGCGGTTCACGAGGCTTCGTCCGAAGGAAGGGGACACACATGAACACCCAGGAGCTGATTCAGGAATCCCAGCGCTGGCTCGACATCATCTCGGCGCCGGAACTGACCGCGGAACAGAAGGCCCGGATCCAGAAGGATACGGTCGACAACTTTCAGTTCTATTACAACCGCGGATACCTGGAGTACCGCAAGTCCGTGGTCGAGATGCGGGAGGACCCTGCGCTCGAGTGGGTCGGCGAGGGATCGACCTTCCAGGACCTCTCGGGCCGCACCTACATCGACTGCCTCGGCGGCTACGGGATCTACAGCGCGGGGATCCGACATCCCCGGATCGTGCGGGCCGTCGCCGACCAGCTCCAGCGGATGCCGCTCTCGAGCCAGGAGCTGCTCGATCCCCTGCGCGGCGCCCTCGCGGAGCTGCTCGGCGAGATCACGCCGGGCGATCTTCAGTACTCGTTCTTCATCAACAACGGGACCGACGCGGTCGAGGGCGCGATCAAGCTGGCGCGCATCTTCACGGGAAAGACCAATTTCATCAGCTCGCTGCGCGGATTTCACGGCAAGAGCTGCGGGTCGCTGTCGCTGCTGGGCAAGTGGGAGTACCGCGAGCCCTTCCTGCCGTTGCTTCCCGGGATCCATTTCGTCGAGTTCGGAGACGCCGAAGCCGTCGAGGACGAACTCTACAAGGCCGACCAGACCGGCAAGGGCATCGCCGCCGTGATCATGGAGCCCGTGCAGGGCGAGGCGGGGGCGATCGTTCCTCCGGACGACTTCTGGCCCCGGATCCGGAAGGCCTGCGACGAGTACGGCACGCTCCTGATCGCCGACGAGGTCCAGACCGGCCTCGGCCGAACGGGCAGGCTCTTCGGCGTCGACCACTGGAACGTGGTCCCGGACATCATGTGCCTCGGCAAGGCTCTCGGCGGGGGCGTCATGCCGCTCTCGGCGTTCATCTCGACGCCGAAGATCTGGGGCGTCCTCGAGGAGAACCCGTTCATCCACTCCTCGACCTTCGGAGGCAACCCGCTGGCCTGCGCGGCCGGCATCGCGGCCATCAACGTCACCCTCGCCGAGGATCTCCCCGGGCAGGCCGCCAGGAAGGGGAAGTACCTGCTGGCGCAGATGATCCGCCTCAAAATGCGGTTCGACCGCTTGCTCCACCGCGTCGGCGGCAAGGGGTTGCTCCTCGGCCTCGAATTCGTGAACACCGAGATCGGCTACAAGGTCGTCGCGGGTCTCTTCAAACGGGGCGTCCTCGTGGCGGGAACGCTGACGAACTCCAAAGTCGTTCGGATCGAACCGGCGCTGAACATTCCCGACCGGCTCATCGGCGAGATCCTGAGCGCCCTCGAGGACACGCTCAAGGAGGTCGACGCGGACACGCCGGACATCAAGCCGGACGAGGAGTGATGCGAATCGCCGTCCTGGGCGCCGCAGGCGCCATGGCCGGGGTCGTCGTGCGGGACCTGCTCGAGTTCGTGCCCGGCGTCGAGATCACCGCGGCGGACCTGCGTCCCGTCGCACACCCGGATTCGCGCGTCCGCCCTGCGACGCTCGACGCCCGGGACGAAGCCGCCACGGCGCGCCTGCTCGAGGGCCACGACGCCGTCCTGAACTGCGTGACCTACTACTTCAACGTTCCGGTCATGCGGGCGGCGCTCCGGGCCCGGGTCCCCTACTCCGATCTCGGGGGCCTCTACCACGGTACCCGGAAGCAATTCGCGCTCCACGAGGAGTTCGTGAGCGCCGGCGTGCCCGCGCTTCTGGGGATGGGTTCGACTCCCGGCATCACCAACGTCATGGCCGGAGAGCTCGCCCGGGGCCTCGATTCCGTGGAGGAGGTTCACGTGCGGGTCGGCTGCTTCGACCGATCCGCCTCGGGCCCGTTGCCGATCCCGTACGCCCTCGACACAGTTCTCGACGAGTTCTCCCTCGAGCCGATGGTGCTGCGGGCGGGCCGGGCGGAGGCGGTTGCCCCGATGAGCGGCCGGGAGACGATCGAATTTCCTCCGCCGGTGGGTCGGTCCGAGGCCCTGTATACCCTCCACTCCGAAGTCGCCATGTTCCCACGCTCGTTCCCGGGCCTGCGCGAGGCGAGCTTCAAGGTCGCCTTCGAGCCCGAGTTCACGAAGAAGGTCGCCTTTCTCGTGGAGCTCGGCTTCGCGTCCCGGGAGAAGGTCGGCGGAGTTTCTCCCCGCCAGCTGCTCCTCGAGGTCGCCGCCCGGCAGGCGGTGCCCGCCGGAGATCCGCAGGACTGCGACGTGCTGCGCGTCGACCTGACGGGATCCCAGAGTGGCAAGGTCCGCCATCGCCGCGCGGAGATGGTCGTGCTCCCCCACCCCGACTGGAGGATCCCGGCCGGATCTCTGGATACCGGGGTGCCCCTCTCGATCGCCGGACAGCTGCTCGCGAGCCGCACCATAGCGACCCCCGGCGTGCTCTGCCCGGAAGCCGCCGTCCCGACCGAGTTGTTTTTCGAGATGCTCGAGCGGCGCCACATGCGCGTCCACTGGAGCTGAAAGGAACGTCCGTGTCCATCTCCTCCGTCAACCCCGCGACCGGAAAGACCCTCCGGACGTACGCGCCGCACTCCGAAGAGGAAGTCGAGAGGCGCGTGGCGCTCGCCGCCGGCGAATTCCCCGCCTGGCGCCGGCTGTCCTGGGCCGAACGATCGCGCCGGATGGCGAAGGCCGGCGCGTCCCTGGACTCCCGCAAAGCCGAGTGGGGCCGACGCATGACGCTCGAGATGGGAAAGCCCATCGGCGCGGCCGTCGCCGAGGCCGAGAAATGCGCCTGGGTCTGCCGGTACTACGCCGAGCACGCCGAGGCGTTCCTCGCCGAGGAAGCCGTCGCCACCGACGCGTCCCGCAGCCTCATCCGGTACGAGCCCCTCGGGCCCGTCCTCGCCGTCATGCCCTGGAACTTTCCGTTCTGGCAGGTCTTCCGCTTCGCCGCTCCGGCGCTGATGGCCGGCAACGTGGGCCTTCTGAAACACGCGTCGAACGTCCCGGACTGCGCGCTGGCGATCGAGGAGATCTTCCGCGGGGCCGGGTTTCCCGAGGGCGCCTTCCAGACGCTGCTCGTCGGCTCGGATCGCGTGGCGGAGCTGATCGAGGATCCGCCGGATCGCCGCCGTCACGCTGACGGGAAGCGAAGGCGCCGGCGTCTCGGTCGGGCGCTCCGCGGGCGGGCAGATCAAGAAGGCGGTTCTGGAGCTGGGCGGCAGCGATCCCTTCATCGTGATGCCGAGCGCGGACCTGGAGACGGCGGCCGCGACGGCGGTCAAGGCGCGGACGATCAACAACGGCCAGTCCTGCATCGCCGCCAAGCGATTCATCGTCCACCGGGAGGTCGCCGACGCCTTCGAGACGCGGTTCGTCGATACGATGCGCGCGCTCGAAGATCGGCGACCCGATGGATCCGGCCGGTCGAGATCGGCCCGCTCGCGACGCCGGCGATCCGCGCCGAGGTCGACGAGCTGGTCCGCCGCACGGTCGCCGCCGGGGCGCAGGGTCCTGCTCGGCGGGAAGCCGCTCGGAAGGCCCGGGCAGCTTCTACCCGCCCACCGTGCTGGCGGACATTCCGGCCGGGCAGCCCCGCCGACGTCGAGGAGATCTTCGGCCCGGTCGCGAGCCTCTTTCGCGTCGGGAAGCGTCGATGAGGCGATCGCCGTCGCCAACCGGACGCGTTTCGGCCTGGGGGCGTCGGTCTGGACGCGCGACCGGGCCGAGCGCGACCGCTTCGAACGCGATCTCGAAGCCGGATCGGTGTTCGTCAACGGCCTGGTCAAGAGCGACCCGCGGCTGCCCTTCGGCGGCGTCAAGAGGTCCGGCTTCGGGCGCGAGCTCTCCGAGCACGGCATCCGCGAGTTCGTCAACGTCAAGACGATCTGGGAGGCCTAGGCGGCGAGAGCCTGTCATCCCGAGCGAAGCGAGGGATCCCGCCCCTTTCGAGCCCGGAATCCCTCGTCGCGACGCCCTCGGGATGACTCCCGGTAGAAACCCGCTAGCCTGGCAGGAAGCTCGCCCCCACCGTCTGCGCGATGCGGGCCATCACGTGTTTGACCTGCGTGTAGTCCTCGATGGCGTACATCGACAGGTCCTTGCCGTAGCCCGACTGCTTGTAACCCCCGTGGGGCATCTCCGAGACGAGCGGCAGGTGGTCGTTGATCCAGACGGTCCCGAAGCGCAGCCGCCGCGCAGCATTCAGGGCCCGATTGACGTTGGTCGTCCAGACCGAGGCGGCCAGGCCGTAGTCGACGTCGTTGGCCCAGGCCAGGGCCTCCTCGTCGTTCGCAAAGCGCGTCACGGTGATGACCGGGCCGAAAACCTCCTTCTTCACGATCTCGTCGGACTGCTCCGCGTCGGCGATGAGCGTGGGCTCGAACCAGAATCCCTTGCCGGCGCGCGGGCCGCCTCCGGTCAGGACCTGGACGTGGCCGCTCGCCTTCGCCCGGTCCACGAAACCCGCGACGCGGTTGCGGTGTTCGGCGGAGATGACCGGGCCCATGCTCGTCGCCTCGTCCTGGATGTCGCCCACGACGACGGATTGGACCGCCGGCAGGAGCTCCGAGACCAGCCTGTCGTAGATGCGGCCGCTCGCGTAGAGCCGCGTCGCGGCCGTGCAATCCTGGCCGCTGTTCGCAAAGCCCGCCATCTTGATGCCGGGGATGACGAGCTCCATGTCGGCGTCGTCGAATATGACGGCCGGGGCCTTTCCGCCGAGCTCGAGGTGGACCCGCTTCAACGTCGCCGAGGCCGCTTTCGCCACCTCCTTGCCGGTCGCGACGTCGCCCGTGAGCGACACCATGCCGACCCGCGGATGCCGCACGAGGCCAGCCCCGACGGGCTCGCCGTGGCCGGTGATGACGTTGAAGACTCCCGGGGGAAAGACGTCGCCGGCGAGCTCGGCCAATCGCAGGGTCGTCAGGGGCGTCTGCTCCGACGGCTTGAGCACGACCGTGTTGCCGGCCGCCAGCGCCGGTCCGATCTTCCAGACAGCCATCATGAGCGGATAGTTCCAGGGCGCGATCGATCCGACGACGCCGACCGGCTCGCGCCGGATCATGCTCGTGTATCCGGCGAGATACTCCCCCGCCGCCTTGCCCTCGAGGACCCGACAGGCCCCGGCGAAGAAACGCAGGTTGTCGACCATGAACGGCACTTCCGAACTGGCCAGGCCGATCGGCTTGCCGACGTTCTCGGCCTCCAGCGCCGCGAGCTCCTCCGCGTTCTTCTCGACGACGTCGGCGAGCTTCAGGAGCATCAGACTGCGCTCGGCCGGCGTCGAATCCTGCCAGGTCTCGAAGGCCGTCGCCGCCGCTGCGACCGCGCGGTCCACGTCCTTTTCGGTCCCGGTGGGCACCGTCGCGAGGGTCCGCTCGTCGACAGGGCTGATGATCGGCTCCTCGCGGCCCTCCACGGACGCGACCAGTTCGCCGTTGACGAAGTTCCTGTAGCTCTTCATGGATGTCTCCTTGTGCGGCCCGATCCTAGCAACGTTTCAAGACTCCCCGCACCGCCTCCGTGGCCCGCGGCGGGCCGGCCTCAGGCCATCTTGATCTCGGTCCAGTATTCGTCCATCACTTCCGTCGCCTCGCCGATGTCCCTCACGAACTCGCAGCGAGCGAGCGCCTCCTCGGGCGGGTAGATGGCCGGGTCCTCGAGGATCCGCGGACGGATGAACCGGCGCGCCGGGACGTTGGCGCTCGCATAGCTGATGCCGTCGACGATCCGGGCGTCGACCTCGGGTTCGAGGATGTAGTCGAGGAAGGCGTAGATGGATTCGACGTTCCGGGCCCGTGCCGGGATGCAGACGTTGTCCATCCAGAGCGTCGCGCCTTCCTTCGGCAGCACGTACGCGAAGGTCTGCGGTTCCCGGGCGACCAGCTTCGCGAGCTGCCCGTTGTAGCCGTGGGCGTAGACGACGTCGCCCGCCGCCAGGATGTTCTCGTAGTCCCCGCTGTTGTAGGTCTTCACCAGCGGCTTCTGCCGCTTCAGGAGGTCGGCTGCCGCCCTCAGCACCGTCGGCTCCGTGCTGTTGAGGGAGTGGCCGAGAAACTTCAGCGCGGCCGCGAAGCATTCCCGCATGTCGTCGAGCATCAGGATCTGCCCCCGGTTCGCCGGGTCGAACAGCGGCCCCCATCCCTCTTCGCGCCGGCCCGCGCGAACACGGTTGTAGCCGTATCCCGTCGTGCCCCAGACGTAGGGAAGCGAGTACCGATTGCCGGGGTCGAACTCCTGGTCCAGAAAACGCGGGTCGAGATTCCGGAGGTTGGAAAGGCGCGTCTTCTCGAGCGGCCGGAGCAGTTTCGACAGGATGAGGATTCGGACCATGTAGTCCGACGGCACCACGAGGTCGTAGTCGGCCACCCCGGACTGCAGCTTTGCCAGCACCGATTCGTTCGAATCGTAGAGGTCGAATCGGATCGCGATCCCCGTCCTCCGGGTGAACTCGTCGATCACCGGCGTCGGGAGGTATTCCGACCAGATGTAGAGGTTGAGCTTTTTCTCCCCCGGGCCGGGATACGGCGCTTCGTCACCGCGCGGGCCGCACGCGCTCCCGAAAAGCGCGAGCGACCCGGCCGTCAGCCACCAGCGGCGGGACTTCACCGTTGCGCCCCTTCCGCCGGCGGCCGCTGCAGCCACTGGGCGACGACGATGAGGACGACGGTGACCGCGAGCAGCAGCGTCGATACGGCGTTGACTTCCGGCGTCACGCCGACCTTGAGCATCGAATAGATCTGGAGGGGCAGCGTGGTCGCTCCGACGCCCGCGACGAACGAGGTGATGACGTAGTCGTCGATCGAAACGGTGAACACGAGCAGCGCCCCGGAGACGATCGCGGGCAGGATCAGGGGCAGCGTGACGCGAAGAAACGTCTGGAGGGGCCGGGCGCCGAGGTCCAGGGCGGCCTCCTCGAGCGACCGGTCGAAGCCCGACAGACGGGCCCGCACCACGATCGCCACGTAGGAAATGCTGAAGACGACGTGTGCGATGACGACCGTCGTCAGCGAGAGTCGCAGGTTCGCGACCCCGAAGAAGGTCACGAGCGCCGCGCCGATGACGACCTCCGGGATGATGATCGGAAGATAGAGCAGGTTTTTCGTGGCGCCCTGGCCGCGAAACGCGTAGCGCCCGAGGGCCAGGGCGGCGAGCGTCCCGAGGACCGTCGCCACGACCGTCGCCGCCACCCCAACGATCAGGCTGTTTCGGACCGAGGCGAGGATGACGTCGTCCCGCAGGAGGCGGCCGTACCACTCCAGGGTGAAGCCCTGCCACACCGCCGTCTGGCTGGTCCGGTTGAAGGAGAACAGGACCAGGATCGCGATCGGCGCGTACAGGAACGCATAGACGAGCCAGGCGTGTGCCCGGAGAACGGCGCCCCGCCTCACAGCAGCACGTCCTGGCCCCGCCGGCGGCTGTAGGACGCGTACAGGAAGAGGAGCAGCAGCACCGCCGCCGTGAGCTCGAATGCGATCGCCGAGCCGAACGGCCGGTTTCGGGCGATGGCGAACTGGTTCTGGATCAGGTTGCCGGCCAGGATCGTCTTCGCTCCACCGAGCAGGTCCGAGACGATGAACTGGCCGAGGCTCGGGACGAAGACGAGGATGATTCCGGCCACGATGCCCGGCATCGTCAGCGGCACCGTGACCCGCCAGAAGGTCGAGCGGGCGGGCGCGCCGAGGTCGGCCGAGGCTTCCAGGTACGACAGGTCCAGCTTCTCGAGCGACGCATAGAGCGGCAGGATCATGAACGGCAGTTCGCCGTAGATCAGCCCGATCAGCACCGAGAAGTCGTTGTACAGAAGCTCGAGCGGCTGGGTCCGAAGGCCCGATCCCAGCAAGAGCCGGTTGATCAGGCCCTCCGTCCGGAGGATGAACATCCACGCGTACGTCCGGATCAGGAAGCTCGTCCAGAACGGCACGACGACGAGACCGAGCAGGAGGTTGCGCCGCCGGGCGGGAGCAATCACCGCGATGTAGTAGGCGACCGGGTAGCTGATCAGGAGACAGAGGCCCGTCGTCACGACGGCCATCCAGGTCGAGCGCCAGAAGATCTGAAGATAGATGGGGTGGAGGGAGCGCGCGTACTGCGCCAGGAACTTCCCCGAAGCCACGTAGGCGCCGAGATCGTCGATCGGCTTGAGACCCCCGTAGATCGCCCGCTGGCCGAAGCTGGTGAAGAAGAGGACGACCAGAGGCGCAAGGAAGAACACTCCGAGAACGGCCCACGTCGGCAGCACCAGGGCGTATGGCGCACGCGAGCGGCCCGATTCGCTCATGACCCCGCCTCCCCGCGCATCAGCACGGCATGCCGCGGGTTCCAGCAGACGAAGAGGCGGCTCCCCGGGGCAAACCGCGACGACTCCGCGAAGGGCCTCTCGTTCTGTTCGTAGACCGTGAGGCGCTCGCCCGCCCCGTCCCGGACGATCCAGACCGTCGAAACGCCCTGATACACGCGCTCCTCGACCGTGACCGCGACCGAGGGCACGCCGCGACGCGAAAGGTCGTGCGCCCGCAGGTCCAGCTTCTCCGGCCGCACGACGAACCGGACCGCGTCGCCCGCCCGCGGCACCCCTCCGCCGTCCGTCGCCGGGACCCGCGCCCGCCCGCCCGCGGCGAGGTCGACTCCAGCGCGTCGGGGCCCGCCGCGACAACACGCCCGGCGAAGAAGTTCGCGGCTCCCATGAAGTCGGCAACGAACTCCGTGGCCGGCCGTTCGAAGACGGTGGCGGCCTCGTCGGCCTGCTCGACCCGGCCCCGGCTCATGACGGCGATCCGGTCGCTCATCGTCAGGGCCTCCTCCTGGTCGTGCGTGACGAAGACGAACGTGATGCCGAGCTCTCGCTGGAGCTGCTTCAGCTGGACCTGCACTTCCTTGCGGAGCTTCTGGTCCAGCGCTCCCAGCGGTTCGTCGAGCAGCAGGACCCGGGGCTCGAGCGCGAGCGCCCGCGCGAGGGCGACCCGCTGGCGCTGGCCTCCCGACAGCTGGTGCGGCCGGCGCTTCTCGAAGCCCGCCAGCTGCACGAGGGCGAGCGTCTCGCGGACCCGCCGATCCCGCGCCGGCCCGTCGAGGTCCCGGTAGCGCAGGCCGAACGCGACGTTTTCCGCGACCGAGAGGTGCGGAAAGAGAGCGTAGTGCTGGAAAACCATGTTGACCGGGCGCCGATACGGCGGCGTGCTCGTCATGTCGGCCCCGTCGATCCGAAGCGTGCCGGACGTCGGAAGCTCGAACCCGCCGATCATCCTCAGCAGCGTCGTCTTGCCGCAGCCCGACGGGCCGAGCAGCGAGAAGAACTCTCCCCGCCGGATGTCGAGGGAGACCGCGTCGACGGCGAGCGTCTCCCCGAAGCGCTTGCCGAGGCCTCGGATCTCGACGCTGATGCTCGGTGGCCATGGGACGGGAAGGCCGGTCTTCACGCCTCCGAAGCTACGCCCGAAAGCCGAAAAATGAAGACCTGACCCCGCCTTAGAAGCTCACCCGGAGGCCGAGGCGCAGCGTGCGCGGCTGCTGCCACTGGTTGCCGAGGCCGTACTGCTCGTTTGTCGGGCTCGGCAGGTCGTTGTCGCCCTGGTCGAAGGCCCAGACCTGGTCGACCTGGGTGATCTGCTGACGGTTGAGCACGTTGAAGAGGCTCGCGAGGACGTGGACGATGACCGGTCCCAGGCGCAGGCCGTAGTCCGCCTGCAGATCGACCTCGTAGGTGTCCGGGGCGCGCCCCTCGCTGCCCCGCGGCGTGATGAAGATCTCGGGTCCCGCGTAGCCGTTCCACCAGCCGATGCGTGACAGCGGCGTGCCCGTCTGGTAGTAGCCGGAGGCCGACATCGTCAGTCCGAACGGAAAGGAGTACGCCGTCTGGAGCTTGGCCTGGTTCGTCCGGTCGAGACCGAGGCTCCCGTTGGCGTTGACCTGGAACTCGGGATAGTCGAAGTCGTCGGTGATGAACGGGTTGCGGGCAAAAAAGCCGCCGATCGCCCGGAACGACCCGTCGTAGTTGCCCGCGCAGCGTCGAGTACATGTAGCTGGCGTAGATCATCCAGTTGTCCGACATCCGTTTCTGCGCGGTCAGTTCGATGCCACGGAAGTAGCGCTTGCCGGGCGCGAATTCGGGCGCGAGCACGCTGCTGCCGGGATTGAAGAAGGCGTAGTTGTCCAGCTCCGGGATGTAGGTGTCCTCGAGCACGCGCCCGAGGGCCCGGTAGATACCGCGCAATCCGACCATCCAGGCGTTGCCGAACTGCCACTCGACTCCGGCCAGGATCTCCTCCGCGTACGGGCGACTTGAGGTTCGGGTCGATGTCGTCGACGGCCGTTCCCCGGATCTCGCAGGGTGTGTCTTCCGTGTCGGCCTCCGGGTCGCAGTTGAGGTCGGTCGGCGAGAAGTTGAACGTCGCGCCGTCGCGCTCGCCGTTGAGGGAACGGACGTTCATGTCCATCGGGATCAGCGGCACGAACTGGCTGTACGAGGCGTAGGCCTTGGTCTTCCCGTTGTTCAGGAAGTCCCACGTGACGCCCACGCGGGGCGAGAAGTGGTTGATGTCGATGTAGGTGATGTTGTCGAGGCCCTTGATCTCCTGCTTCTCCCACCGCACTCCGGCGTTGACCGTCAGGTTCGGGAGAACGTTCCAGCGATCCTGGACGTAGGCGGCGAAGAAGTTGTTCTGAGGCGTGGCGATGACCGGGGCGATCGTGGCGTTGTCGATCGTCGCGTCGGGACCCGCGAAAAAGATGTGGCTGTAGACCGGCCTCTGGAGCGGGTCGTCCTCGAAAGGCGCCAGGATCGACACGAACTGGCCGCCACTCGTGTCCCTGACGACGTCGGCGTCGACGCGCTGGAACCCGAAGCCCGCCTTCAGGTCGTGGTCGCCCAGGAAATAGCTCGCGTCGGCGAGGTAGTCGTAGCGGGTGAAGGTCTTGGTCGCGAACTGCCCGTCGCCGCCGGGACCGCCAAATCCGCCCGACGCGACCTGGACATCGCCGGTGTTGTCCACGGTGTAGATCTCATTGCCGCCAGGAGCCGGCAGCGTGTCCACGTTCTCCCGGTGGTAGCCGAACTGGGCGGTCACGAGCCACTTCGAGGTCAGCGTGCCCTGGTACCGGAACCCGAAGTCGGTTCCGCCGACGGTGACGGTTCCGTCGTAGGTCGAGGGCGGGCCGATGACCGGGCCCACGGCGCCCGTGTCGTCGGTGGGGTCGCCGAAGACGTTCCCGATGAGGGTGTTCGAAGGATTGATCGTCCAGGTCAGCTTCCCGGCAAACAAGTTGCTCGACGTGTCCAGGTCCGTGATCGTTCCGGTCTCCGGGCCCGTCGTGACCTGCCGCTGAAGCGTGTTCTTGACGTGGTCGTAGGCTGCGAAGAACCAGATCCGGTCCTTGAGAAGGTAGCCGCCCAGATCGGCGCCGTAGTCCGAACGCGTGAACCCGACCGGGATGCCCTCGGCCGTGATCTCGTCGAGGTGCTTGTTCTCCGCCTGGAGCGAGTCATTGTCGAAATAGCCGAAGACATCGCCGTGGAACTCGTTGCCGCCCGACTTCGTGACGACGTTGAGAATGCCGCCCTGGGCCCCGGTGTATTCCGCCTCGTATCCGCCGGCCTTGAGCTCGACCTCCTGGATGAACTCGAAGTTCAGGACCTTGCCCTGGCTCCCGATCTCGACGCCGGTCGTGTTGGCCCCGTCCACGAGGTAGGCGTTCTCGAGTCCGGTCGAACCGTAGACGGTGATCGAGGTCTGGCGCACGTCCGAATCGTCGGTGTTGACGCCGCTCGCCAGCTGGGCGACCGATGCGTAGTTGCGCCCGGTCGGCAGCGCCTTGAAGGCGTTGGCGTCGAGGTTGCGGCCGATCGCGTTCGACTCCGTTTCGACCGTCGCGGCCTGAGCGGTGACGGTGACCTCGGCGCTCGCCGCCGTGATCAGCTCGAACCGGATCGTGGCCGCCTGGTCGAGCCCGAGCCGCAGGGTCTGCCGGTTCACGGCGAAGCCCGCAAGCGTCGCCGTCACCGTGTAGGCGCCCGGGGGCAGCAGCGTCAGATTGAACCGGCCTTCGCCGTCCGTCACGGAAGACCGGACACCCTGGAGGCTCGGACTCCGGGCCTCCACGGTCACGCCCGGCAGAGGAGTGCCGCCCGTGTCCACGACACCGCGGATCGAGCCCGTGGTCTGGGCGGCCAGGGGGACGAGGCTGCCGGCAAACAGAACCAGAACGCCGAGGACTCGCGCCACGGTGGCTTTCATTTCGCGCTCCTAACTGTTCGGGATCCGGTGGCTTTACGCTACGGACGGGGCAATGCGAAGACTCGAGTCGAGGAGGTCTGCCAGCGTCACTTTCCGCGGGAGCGATCCAGCATGCGAACGATTTCCCGGAGCTCCCGCACGACGCTGCGGCGGTCGAAGTCCGCGGCCGCTGGGCGGGGAGGTGCGGGCGGTGGGTCCGAGGCGGCGAGCAGTGAGGGTTGCGCGGATTTCGCCGCGGCCGCGCGGGCCGGCTTCTCCGGCTTCTTCGACGGCACCGGGGCCGGCGCGGCCGGGGTCTTGCGCTGTTCGGCCAGGGGCGGCGCGGGCGCGAGGCCGTCATCGAAGCGGCCTTCCGTGATCTCGGCATCCAGCCGTTTCTTGGCGCCGGCCACCGTGAACCCCTCGTCGTAGAGGAGTTCCCGGATGCGCGCGATGATCCGAACGTCCCGCGCGGTGTAGAGCTTGGAGGCGCCCTTGTCCTTGCCCTCGGAGAGCGCCGGGAACTCCGTCTCCCAGTAGCGCAGGACGTACGGCGCGACTTCCGCCATCCGGCACGCCTCCGCGGGCCGGTAGACCTCGGCTTCCCCCTTGGCCACGGCGTTAATTTACCTCGAAGTCGCCCCGCGGCGGGAGGACTTTGCGCGGCCGCGTGGCGCGTCCTCGCGGGACCTCGCCCGGACGAGGACGCGGATGGGTGAGCCCTCGAAGTCGGCCGAGTCCCGGATCAGGTTTTCGATGCGTCGCTCCTCCGAAAAATGGAGCGGCTCACGGCGGTCGGCGACGAGCGTGAAGGTCGGCGGGGCCGCGCCCGTCTGGGCCACGTAGTAGACCTTGAGCATCCGTCCCTTCGTCGTCCGGGGCGCCTTGTCGCGCAGGGCCCGTCCCAGCACACGGTTGAGCTCGCCCGTCGTGATCCGGCGCATCCGGTTGTCCGCGACCCGCGCCGCGGTCTCGAGGATCCGCGCGATGCCGCGACCCGTCTTCGCGGAGACCAGCAGGATCGGCGCCTGCCGCGCGAACGGGATCTGGGTCGCCAGCGCGGTCTGGAAGTCTTCGGCCGTCCCGACTTCGCGCTTGCCCGCCAGGTCCCACTTGTTGGCCACGAGGACCAGGCCCTTCCCCTCCTTGTCGGCGAGGGCCGCGACACTGGCGTCCTGCCCGGTCGGCCCCTCCTCCGCGTCGACCACCAGCAGGGCCACGTCGCACTCCTCGATGCGTTTTCGGGCCTGGACCACCGAGAGCACCTCGGCGCCGCGCTCGGTCCGACCCCGCCGACGGATCCCCGCCGTGTCGACGAGGCGGAAACGGCGACCGCCGCCCTCGATGGCGGTGTCGACGGCATCGCGGGTCGTCCCGGCGACCTCGGACACGATCGCCCGATCCTCCCCGAGGAGCGCGTTGACCAGGGAGGACTTCCCGACGTTTGGGCGCCCGACGACGGCCAGGGCGATTTCCCGGGCGGGTTTCGGCAGCGTCCCCGTCGGCCCCGGCCGCCTCCGGCAGGCGCCGGCCGATCGACGCCTGGACGTCGTCGACTCCCGTCCCGTGTTCGGCCGAGACTCCGTAGAGCTCGTCGAAACCGAGCGCCCAGGCCTCCTGCTCCCCTTCGCTCCCCTCCCGCCGGTCGATCTTGTTGGCCACGACCACGCATTCGCGGCCGGCCTCGCGGATCACCCGGGTGGCGGCCCGATCGCCGGGCAGCACTCCCGCCGATGCGTCCACCACGAGGAGCACGAGGTCCGCGCTTCGGATCGCGCCGAGCGCCTTCTCGCGCACCGCGGCCGGGATCTCCTCCCGCCCCGAGGGGTCGTACCCGCCCGTATCGACCAGCAGGTACGGCCGCCCGTCGGGCAGCTCGGCCTCGAGCTCGAGCACGTCGCGCGTCATGCCCGGCATGTCGTGCACGATGGAGCGCCGCCGTTTCGTCAGCCGGTTGAAGAGTGCGGATTTCCCGACGTTCGGTCGCCCGGCGATCACGACCCGGAACGGGCCCGGCGGGCCCGTCACTTCGAAGCCTGCGGTACGCCTCCGTCGAGCAGGAGCTTGAAGCGGGGATGCGTGAACGGGTGAACGTCGGGGAAGCGCGTGAAGATCCACCCGCCGAAGATCTCGCCGCCCTTCTCGAGCACGGTGATGCGGGCCGCCGGGTTCTGCGGCTCGATCCCTTCGGAGGTCACGACCCCGCCCGCCATCGAAAAGGCGGGAAGAAACACGTCGGCGCGCACCTCGATCGAGGAATCGGGCAGGGGCTTGGAACCGCCGAGCGGCACTTCCAGCATGCCCTCCTGACCGGTCTGGGAGTCCTTCCATCGCAGCCGGATGCCCGAATACGCCTGGGCGACTTCCGGCGGAACCTCGAGGCGGGTCGGCGCGGCCGCGCCTTCCGTACCGGCGCCGCCGGAGGCCTCCGCCTCCGTGGGCTCATGGGCAATCGCCATCCGGACGCTGGGGTCCGGGCGGCCTCGCTCGCGGCAAGCCAGGATCAGCAGGAGGGCGGCGGCCGCCGCGGCCGTCCGCCTCACCGGCGCCTCCGGGCACGGGGCTTCCGGCCGAATTCGGCCGGCGGCGCGGGCGGCTTCGGCCGCGTGGGCACGGTGTCGGGCCGGGCCGGTTTGCGGGTCTCGCCGGGCGCGGTGGCGAGCCGGAAGTTCAGCCTCCGCCGAACCTCGTCGATCTCGACCAGCCGCACCCGAATGGAATCGCCCAGCCGGAAGGTCTTCCCGGACGAGCGGCCCTTCAGCCGATGCTGCTTCTCCTCGTAGACGAAGAAATCGTTGCCGAGTGCGGCCATCGGAACCAGCCCTTCCACGAAATACTCCTGGAGCGTCACGAACACGCCGAAGGATGCCACACCTGTCACGTAGGCGTCGAACTCGCGCTGGAGCTTGTCCTTCATGAAGACGATCTTCTTCCACAGGAGACTCTCGCGTTCGGCCTGCTCGGCCCGGCGTTCGCGCTCCGAGGAAAAGACCCCGACCTCGCGCATCCGGTCGTTGACGGCGTCGAAGTCCTTGGCCGCCACCGGCCGACCGCTCTCGAGCAGCCGCGAGAGCTGACGGTGAACGATGAGGTCCGGGTACCGGCGGATGGGAGAAGTGAAGTGGCAGTAGTACGGCGCGGCGAGCGCGTAATGCCCGCGGCATTCCTCCGCGTAGAGCGCCTTGCGCTGGGCGCGCAGGAGCAGGTCGTGGAGCAGGCGCTCCTCCGGCCGTCCCTCGATCTCCGAGAGCAGCTTCTGGAACGCTTTCGGCGGCACTTCCTCCAGGTCGCCCTTCAATTCGTAGCCGAACCCCTCCAGGACCTCGCGCAGGTCGACGAGGCGGTCCGGATCCGGACGATCGTGGACCCGGTAGATCGCCGGCTGCTTGGCGAAGAGGAGCTTGCGCGCGACGGCCTCGTTGGCGGCGAGCATGAACTCCTCGATCAGCCGGTGGGCGACGTTGCGCGACTCCGGCACGATTCCGACCACGAGGCCCGCGTCGTCGAGAACGATGTCGGCATCGGGCAGGTCGAAATCGATCGAGCCGCGGGCCTCGCGCCGCTGGCGCAGGAGCGCGGCCACCTCGCCCATCAGGCGGAAGTCGGCGAGATAGGCCCCGTATCGGCGCTCGTCGTCGGGACCCGCGGCCCTTCTCGAGCAGGCGGGCGACCTCCGTGTAGGTCATGCGGTGACCGCTCCGGATCACCCCCTTCGCGAAGTCCGACGCGACGACGTGCCCGTGAGCGTCGAGCTCGAGGATCGCCGACAGGACCAGCCGGTCGACGCGCGGGTTCAGCGAGCAGAGCCCGTTGGAGAGGCGTTCGGGCAGCATCGGCAGCACGCGCCCGGGGAAGTAGACCGACGTGCCCCGGGACCGCGCCTCGTCGTCGAGAACGCTGCCCTCGGCCACGTAGTGCGACACGTCCGCGATGTGCACCCCGATGCGGTAGCCGGTCGGCGTCTTCTCGGCCTCGATCGCGTCGTCGAAGTCCTTGGCCGTCTCGCCGTCGATGGTCACGATGCGCCGCTCGCGGAAGTCGCGCCGGCCCCGCAGGTCCTCCGGCCGGACCTCCTCGGGAAAGCGCTCGGATTCCGCGACGACGGGTTGCGGGAACCGCGGCGGCAGGTTGTGCGAACGCAGGACGATCTCGATGTCGACGCCGGGCTCGCCGAGGAAGCCCAGGCGGTCCTCGACCTCGCCCCGCGCGACGCGGCGCCCGTCCGGGAAGGACGTCAGCCGGGCCTCGACGATCTCGCCCTCGCGCGCCCCGTGCGCGGCGCCGTCCGCGATCCGGATGACCGCGTCGATCCGCGGGTCGTAGGGAAAAACGATCCGGACGCCGTCCCGGGTCTCGAAGCGGCCGACGACCCTCTCCCGGGCGCGCTCGAGGACGCGGACCACGACGCCCGAGCGGCGGTCCGGGCCTCCGCGCCGCCGGCCCGCCGCGGCCCGTGAGCGCTCCTCCCGGGCGAGCACGGTGTCGCCGTCCAGGGCGCCATGCATCCCGCCGCGGGGAACGTACAGGTCCTCCCCGTCCCGGACCAGGACGAAACCGAATCCCTCCGGGCGAACCGTCAGGCGTCCGGCGACCATGCCCGCGAACTCGATCGCGGAGTACTTCTCGCCCCGCACCCGCACGATCTCGCCGCGTCGCTCGAGCAGGTCGAGCTTCTCCCGAAGGGCGTCCTCCTCGGCCTGCAGGACGCCGAAGGCCTCGACGAGGTCCCGGAAGGAAAGAACGCGCGAGGCCTTCCGTCGAAGGCGCTCGAGCACCTCGGAGTCGCGCGGCAGCATTCCGGGGAGTCTATCTGCCCCGGATCACCCTTCGGACTTCTCGATCGGCGTGAAGAGCCCCGGCCAGTCGTCGAGGTTCTCGGGTTCGGGCTTCCGGATCCTGCGTTCCCAGCCGCACGAGTGGCAGCGCACGACCCCGTTGACGGGCACCGACGAGGCGTTGTGCGGTTCTTCGCAGTAGGGGTTGGGACAGTTCCAGGGCAGGATTGGGGTCGACATCGCGCCAGCGCGCTCCTGAACCGATCTTACGCCTTCACGGGGCCCCCCGACCCCGATCGGGTGGAACCGAGTTCGGCGGCCCGGTTGCGGCGCTCCGTCCCGGTCCCCCCAGCCGCTCGACGGCCACCTCCACGAAGGCGATCGCTGCCGCGATGGCCGCGTAGGCCCGGGCGTCCTCCCGGACGGACGCCAGCACATCCTCGAGGCCTGCAGCCGCCTTTCCAAGCGCCTCCCGGCGGGCCGCCTCGTCCGGCGTGTTCCTCATGCCGCTCCCCCTTCCCCGATCCTACGGAAGCCTTCCGGAACGCAGCGCTTCCCGGTGCCGGGAGTAGAGCTCCAGGGCCTCCCGCACCACCTCGACCGCCTGCGGCCGGTCGAGGAACTCGTCCACGATGACCGCCTTCTGCTCGAGCGCCTTGTAGTCCTCGAAGAACCGCCGCAGCTCCGCGATGCGATGGGGCGGCAGTTCCCGGATGGACGTGTAGTGGACGTACTCGGGGTCGTCCGCGTGCACGGCGATGATCTTGTCGTCCTCCTCGCCCTGGTCGCTCATCTTCATCACGCCGATCGGGCGGGCCCGCAGGATCGCCAGGGGAACGACCTCCTCCTGGCCGAGGATCAGGATGTCGAGGGGATCGTGATCCTCGCAGTAGGTCTGGGGAATGAAGCCGTAGTTCGCCGGATAGTGGACCGCCGAGAACAGGATCCGGTCGACGCGGATCAGCCCGCTCGCCTTGTCGAGCTCGTACTTGACCTTCGAGCCCCGGGGGATCTCGACGATCGCGGAAAGCAGCGCCGGGGCGTCGGGGCCGACGGCGACGTCGTGCCACGGATGCATGGCGGGATCATAGGCGCATTGCCCCTCAGGCGTCCGCCCGTTTCGAGGGCCCGAACAGGCGAAGGGCGAACCCGATCGCCAGGGCGCCGGTCACGCCGGCCGCCAACCAGGCCGGACCTCCCGCGGCCGAGCGCAGCGCGTGGCGGGTCAGCGTCATCGAAGCCGCGACGAAGTAAGCGAAGTTCGCCAGCATCACGGGCCGCCCGTAGATGCCGCCCATCGTCGAGAACCGCGTGTACCAGTCCAGCAGGCCCAGCGCGAAAAGCGCCGCCCCGAGAAGCTGCACGGCGACCGGCGTCCCGCTGGCCTCGCCCCGGCCGAGCAGCGCGCCGATCTCCTGCGGCGCAAACAAGGCCCCGATGCCGCATCCGACGAGAAGGATGGCCGAAACTACGAGAAGGGGCTGGGGCCGGGGCATCCGTCGATCATAGCCGCGTTAAACTCCACGACGAAACGATGCCGCGCCCCGCGATTCTGACGCTGGCCCTGCTCGCCGTCTCCACGGCGCGCGCCGAGGTCGTGACGCTGCCCGCGGCGGCTTCGATCGTGGGCGGGGCGCCGTTCTATTCCGACGTCCGCGCGTTCAACACCTCCTACGGCGACCCGCTCGACGTGATCGCCACCTACCGGTGTTTCATCGGCAACCCGTGCCCCGCAACGCCCCCGGAGACATCCTTCCGGCTCGGCCCGCGCGAGTCCGTGGCCTTCGACGACATGGTCGCCACGCTGTTCCAGTCGCCCGACACCGCCGGCGGCGTCGAATTCGCGTTCGCGGGCGACCCGAACCGCCTCGTCGTGACGAGCCGTCTCTACTCCACCGCGCCCGTGCCGACGGTCGGCATGTTCGTTCCGGGCCTCGAGCCCTCCGCCGCCCGCGTCCGGACGGTCCTGACCTCCATCCGCAACGGCGGGGCCGATGCGGGATTCCGCACCAACGTGGGGGTCTTCAATCCCGGCGACGGGGCCGTCTCCGTCACCTTCCAGATCTTCGACGGCGGGGGCGGGGCCCGCGGCCTGCCGGTGGCGCGGACCGTCGGGGGCCACTCCGGAGCCCAGGTCTCGGCGATCTTCACGGCGGCCGGGGTGGCCGATTTCGAGACCCAGGACGCCGTCATCACCGTCGTCGCGACGGCACCCGTCTTCTCCTACGCCGCGGTCATCGACAACGCGACGAGCGACCCGATTTTCGTCGTCGGGGCGCCGGACGCGCCGCCCGGGACCCCGACCATCACCCGGACGCCGACGATCACGTTCACGCCGTCCGTGACCTACACCCCGAGCATCACGTTCACCGCCTCGCAGACGCCCACCATCACGGAGACCTTCACCCCCACGCAGACCCTCACGATCACCGCGACCCCGTCGATCACGCTGACACCCACGACGACGCGCACCCCGATCATCACGAATCTGGTCACGCGCACGCCGACGATCAACCCGAACCGGATCGTCGGGGTCGGGCAGAACGGCAACGCCTTCGTCGACTCGGTCAGCGGCACCGGCAACACGACCATCACGGTGGGCATGACGGTCCAGTGGGACTGGGTATCCGGATACCACTCGACGACCAGCGGGAGCTGCACGAACACCCTATGCACGCCGGACGGGATCTGGAACTCCGCCAACCAGAATACGCCGTTCAGTTACACGCACACATTCAATCAGATCGGAACCTTCCAGTACTTCTGCCAGATCCACGGCGTGCTGATGCAGGGCGCCGTCAACGTAATTCCGGTCGGATCGGCGCCAGGTCGGTAGGCCCGTTCGCTCTAATGCGGCGTCAGGGTGAAGGTTCCTGAGACCGGTCCCTGCAGGCAGCAGTCGGAGCCGCCGGCCGACGTCCCCTCGTAGGTCCCGGACAGCACCCCACCGGAGACCGTGACCTTTCCGGTGCCCGTGCCGGTGCAGCCGTCGGTGAAGTTGAACGTCAGGGTTCCCTCGGTGGGCCCGGTCAGGACGACGCTGAATGCCGCCTTCGCGGCCGGCGAGTAGAACATCAACGCGCAGCCAGACTGCGCCGGGATCGTGTCCGCGTGCACGATCGGCCCGCAGATGTCGAACTCGCCCGAGTAGAGGTCGGCCAGGTAGAGACATGAGCTCGGCTGCGAGGACGGCTCCTTGTGCAGGACGATGTCCGCTCGGACTTTGCGCCCGAAACAGTCGTAGCCCGAGATTCGGCCCGCGATGGTGCCATCGACGAGCCGCAGCGCCGAGCCCGGCGACGGCCCGAGTGCGCCGCTCTGGTAGAAGCTCTGCCCGCCCAGGCCGAGCGAGAGGTAGCCGCAGTTGACGCCGCGCAACTCCATGGACATGGACCCGTCCCGATTGATGACGCCCCAGACCGAGCCCCGCTCGATTCCGGTCGGGAACCGGACCATCGCGTAGTCCGTCTCGCTGACGACGTATTGCCCGGCCGGACAGGATGAGCAGGGCTGCGCCTTCAGCGCGATGCGCCACGTCTGCGTCAGGACGGCCGGGCCTTCCTGCGAGACCGTGACCGTCCCGGAATAGACGCCCGTGGGATCCGGTCCCGGCTCGCCCTCGCCGCCCCGGTCCAGCGGAAGAATCACCGGACCGCGAGGATCGCCCTGGCCCAGGACCGTGGACGCAGCGAGCGCCAGCGCGAGCGAGACGAGGTGCCTTTTCATGTCATTCCTCCTCGGGCCGGCCTGCGAGTTGAACAGATTCTGTGCCCGCAGGGTCCACTCGAGCAACAACGATCGCGACCCTTCGGAGGGAGCACTTGGTGCGAAAGGGGGACTCGCGCCGGCCGCTCGCTGCGCGAGACGCGACCTCCGGTCGCGGCCGGCCCACTCCCGGCGAGGGGGCTGCGCCCCCTCGGACTCCCCTGGGGCTTCTCGCCCTCCCCTTTCGCACGACACGCAGGCGAAAGCGAGAGCCGATCCGTTGGTGCGAAAGGGGGGACTCGCGCCGGCCGCTCGCTGCGCGAGACGCGACCTCCGGTCGCGGCCGGCCCACTCCCGGCGAGGGGGCTGCGCCCCCTCGGACTCCCCTGGGGCTTCTCGCCCTCCCCTTTCGCACGACACGCAGGCGAAAGCGAGAGCCGATCCGTTGGTGCGAAAGGGGGGACTCGAACCCCCACAGGTGTTACCCCACAGGCTTCTGAGACCTGCGCGTCTACCAGTTCCGCCACTTTCGCGGGGAACGGGAGGATAGCGGGAGGCGGCACGGGGGTCAACCGGGAGTTGGCGCGCTTCTGGCAACGGCGGGAGGCATGCTCGAGAAATGGAAGCGCAGCTGGAAGGCCTTTCGAAACGCGACGCCGGGCAAGCGCTTCCTCGCCCGCCACCAGGCACGCGAAGACTCGGGCAGCCCGGCCGGACGCGTCGCGACCGTCGCCCTGGGCGTGGTCCTGATACTCGTCGGGGCGATCCTGCTCGTCATCCCGGGACCCGGCCTGATCGTGATCGCATTCGGCGCCGCCCTCGTGGCCCAGGAGTTCCTCTGGATGGCGAAAGCGCTCGACCGGCTGGAGCTCGGCCTTCGCCGGTGGTATCGGGCCGGCCGGCGCTTCTGGAAGTCCGCCTCGACCGCGGCGCGGGCAGCCCTGGCCGCAGGCGCGGCGCTCGGAGCCGCTGGCGCCGGCTATCTCGCCTACGTCTGGCTGCTGCGCGGCTAACCCGGGCGCTCGAGCCTGCGCACGCCCGAGCCGCCCGCGACCAGGACGAGCGAGGCGAGACCACAGAAGAGGCCGTGCCCGACGATTCCGGCCCGGGCCGCCAGTCGCGCCGCGAGGGCCGCGGGGTCGGGAATCGGCCCCACGGCGCAGTCGAAGATCCAGTTGCCCTGATCCGTCTGGTAGGGCGTGCCATCGGCGGCGCGGCGCAGCTTCGGGCCCGCCGAGATCCCCTCCAGGAAACGCTCCTGCGACTTCGCGCCGAATGGCGCGACCTCGACCGGGAGCGCGTGGCGCGCTCCGAGAGCCGCCGAGAGCTTCGTCTCGTCGACGACGATCACGACGCGCCGGCTCGCCTCTGCGACGATCTTTTCCCGGAAGAGAGCTCCCCCGCCGCCCTTGATGAGGTTCAAGGCCGGATCCACCTCGTCGGCCCCGTCGATCGTCAGGTCGATCTCGCGCGGGATCTCCTCGTCGAGCAGCGGAATCCCCAGCTCCACGGCCGCGGCCCGCGTCGCCAGCGAGGTCGGCACGCCCACGATCCCCTTGAGCTTCCCGGTGGCGAGAAGCTCGCCGATCCGCCGCGTTGCGAAGATCGCGGTCGAGCCGGTGCCGAGCCCGAGGACCATCCCGTCCCGCACGAGCGCGGCGGCCGTCTCCCCGGCTTCGCGCTTGAACGCGGCGAGAGGGTCCGCGGGAGGCGCCGTCACTTCGACGAAGCCCTCGCGCGGCGGTAGCGCCGGATGAGCGCGTTGGTCGACGTGTCGTGGCGCAGGGGCGGCTCCTCCGGGCTCTGAAGCTCCGGGATGATCTTGACCGCCAGCTTCTTTCCGAGCTCGACGCCCCACTGGTCGAACGAGTCGATGTCCCAGATCGTGCCCTGGGTGAACACGCTGTGCTCGTAGAGCGCCACGAGCCGGCCGAGCGTTTCGGGCGTCAGGGCGTCGGCCAGGATCGTCGAGGTCGGACGGTTCCCCTCGCAGACGCGGTGCGGGACCAGCCAGTCCGGCGTACCCTCCGCCTCGACCTGCTCCGAAGTCTTTCCGAACGCCAGGGCCTCGGTCTGAGCGAAGAGATTGGCCATCAGGAGGTCGTGATGGTCGCCGACGGGATTGGAAGTGTGCAGGAAGCCCAGGAAGTCCGACGGGATGAGCTTCGTGCCCTGGTGGATGAGCTGATAGAAGGAATGCTGCCCGTTGGTCCCCGGCTCGCCCCAGAAGATGGGGCCGGTTTCCCAGCCGACGCCGGCGGAGTCGAGCGTCACGTGCTTGCCGTTGGACTCCATGGTCAGCTGCTGCAGGTAGGCCGGAAAACGTTTCAGGTACTGGCTGTAGGGGAACACTCCGACGGTCTGCGCGCCGAAGAAGTTGTCGTACCAGACCGACAGGAGCCCCATCAGCACCGGCAGGTTCTTCTCGAACGGAGCCGTCCGAAAGTGTTCGTCGACCTCCCGGAACCCCGCGAGCATCGACCGGAAGTTCGCGGGCCCGACCGCGAGCATGGTCGAGAGACCGATCGCGGAGTCCATCGAATAGCGTCCGCCGACCCAGTCCCAGAAGCCGAACATGTTCGCCGTGTCGATGCCGAACTTCCGGACTTCCTCCGCGTTGGTCGACACGGCCACGAAGTGGCGCGCGACCGCGGCCTCGTCCTTCAGGGCGGCGAGGCACCACGCCCGCGCCGTCCGGGCGTTCGTCATGGTCTCGAGGGTGACGAAGGTCTTCGAGGAGACGACGAAGAGCGTCTCGGCCGGGTCCATCCCCCGGGTCGATTCGACGAAGTCCGTGCCGTCCACGTTCGAGACGAACTCGAAGCGCATCGACCGGTCGCTGAAGTGTCGGAGCGCCTCGTGCGCCATGACCGGCCCCAGGTCCGACCCCCCGATCCCCACGTTGACGACGTTCCGGATGCGCTTGCCGGTGTGGCCGGTCCAGGCTCCGCCGCGGACGCGGTCGGAAAAGCTCGCCATGCGGTCGAGAACCTCGTGGACGCCCGGAACGACGTCCTCGCCATCGACGAAGATCGACGTCCCCTTCGGAGCCCGCAGCGCCACGTGCAACACGGCGCGTTTCTCCGTGACGTTGATCTTTTCTCCCCGGAACATCGCGTCGATCCGCTCCCGGAGTCCGCATTCCCGCGCCAGGGCGAGCAGGAGCCGGAGCGTCTCGTCGGTGACCCGGTGCTTGGAATAGTCGAGGAAGATTCCCGCGGCCTCGACCGACAGGCGCTCGGCGCGCCCCGGGTCCCCGGCGAACAGGTCCCGCAAGTGGACGTCCCGAACGGTTGCGCAGTGGGCCTGGAGGGCCTTCCAGCCGGGTCGATCCGTCAATCGCAAGCGGACCTCCTTGTCGGGAGCCGGGAGACTATTGTCCTGTCCCGGAAGCCCCGTTATCAACCCGCCGCCACCAACGCCCCACACGGGCGACTGCATCAACGGCCTGCGGACGATGATCCGCGATGCTCATGGAATGGAACGTCCGTGACACGACACTAGGCCGGCGGCAGTCCGAGCTCGACGTCTCCCTTGGGCAGAACGATGGCCGTTTCGCGGAACCCGCGGTCGACGCAGACGAAACAGGCCTTGAGCACGTTGTCGTTGCCCATCTTCATCTCCCGGTTGGTGACGAAGACGTCCCGCGGCGGATACGGTTCGTCCACGCGCTGGAGCGTCAGCAGGATGCCGCCCCGAACCCGCGAGCGACCCGTGATCGTGAAGCGGTGCGGCGGCTCGTGGGTACACTCGCACGCCGCCGCAACCTCAGTGCTCACTGGTCGCCTCCTCGCCGGCGAGGTCGGCCGACTTGACCGCGGCCTCGACCGTTGGAAAGACGCGAAAGACCGAATCCAGATGCGTGATCCGGAAGACCGACGCCACCCGCTCCCGGAGGCTGACGAGGCAGAACCGGCGTCCCAGCCCCTCGAACCGCTTGAGTGCGCCCACCAGCACGCCGATCGCCGTCGAATCGAGGTGCTCGAGGCCGCTCATGTCCAGGATGAGCGCGCCCGCGCGCTCCTCCGCGATCCGGTCGAACCGCTCCTGGAGCGCGCGCGTGTTCTCTCCCAGCGCGAGCGTTCCCGAAATGCGCAGGACGGTGTGCGCGCCTTTCTGATCTTCCTTCAGGTTCACGGTTCCTCCGCGGGCGCCGCGTCGCCCTTGCGGACGAGGACGCTCCCGCGGGCGAGAACGCCGTCTTCCCCGCGGACTTCGCCGTCGAAACGAAAGACCGGGCCGAAGCTGCCCTGAAGCCGCACCGCGACCTCCAGCGTCTCCCCCGCGCGCGGCGCCCGCTCGAGCGTCAGTTCCTGGATGCCGGCCAGGAATCCGCGGCTCGCCGCGCCGGCATCGCCGCTTTCCAGAAGCAGGGCGGCCTGGGCAATCGCCTCGGCGAGGAGCAGAGGACTCCGCCAGCCCTCGCCCATCGCCGCGCGGCCGTTGGCGGTGACCCGGATCCGAACGCGCCCCCCGCGAACGCCTCGTCGGCCCGCTGCGACACCGTGTCCACGAACCGGAACGGGTACGCGTGCGGGAGCGCCGCCCTGGACATCAGGCCGTCTTCTTCTGCTCGATGAAATCGCAGAGGGCGTTGACGGAGGCAAAGGCCTTGACCCCGACCTCCTCGTCTTCGACCTTGATCTTGAATTCCTGTTCCAGGCCCGAGCACGAGCTCGAGAGCGTCGATCGAATCGAGGCCGAGCCCCTCCCCGAAGAGGGGGGCGGCGTCGTCGATCGTGGCAGGCTCGATCTCGAGCTTCAGACGCCGCACGATCAAGTCCTTGACCCGCGGCGCGAGTTCTTCCCGGGTCATCGAAACTCCTTCCGGTTCCGGATTATAGACGCGACCGGGCGCGCTCGCGGAGATTCGCTCAGGCCATGCCGCCGTCGGCCCGCCAGACCTGGCCCGTGACGTAGGAGGCCCGTTCCGAAGCGAGGAAGCCGACGAGTGCCGCGATCTCGTCGGGCCGGCCGAACCGGGCCATCGGGAATCCGCGAGAGGAACTCCCGGCGCGCCGGCTCCTTCAGGTGCGCGATGATCTCCGTATCCACGAGGCCGGGCGCCACCGCATTGACCGTGATGGATCGCGGGGCGAGCTCGAGCGCGAGGGCTTTCGTGAAGGCGATCAGACCGCCCTTCGCCGCCGAGTAGTTGGCCTGCCCGGCATGTCCGGAGATGCCGCTCACCGAAACGATGTTCACGATCCGGCCCGTGCTCTTGTGGAGCATTCCGCGGATGAGAGCGCGGGTGACGCGAAAGGCCCCCTTGAGATCGACGTCCAGGACGTAGTCCCAGTCCTCCTCCTTCATGAACGGAAAGAGGGCATCCTTGATGACGCCGGCGTTGTTGACCAGAATGTCCGTGCCGCCGAAGTCCGTCGCCGACGCGGTCGGCCAGCGCCGCGACCTCGTCGGCCTTGCGCACGTCGACGCGGAGAGCCGCCGCCTCACCGCCGCCGCGCCGGATCTCGGCGGCCGTCTCCTCCGCGCGGGCGAGGTCGGACAGACAGGTCAAAACGATCCGGGCGCCCCCGGCGGCCAGCTCGAGGGAGATGGCTTTTCCGATCCCCCGCGAGCCCCCCGTGACGACCGCGGTCTTCATTCGGAAGCGACTATATCCACCGCGGCGGCGACGGCCTCGACGGTCCCGGCCGCCACGCACCGCGTGGACCGATCGATCCAGCGCGCCATCCTCGAGAGCAACTCCCCCGGGCCCGACTTCCAGCAGGACGCGGTGGCCGTCCGCGACCATGGCCTCGAAGGTCTCCTTCCACAGCGTGGGAAAGCAGAAGGCGGTTCCGAGCAGCCGCCGCACCTCGGCCCCGTCGGCGACGGCCCGGCCTTCGGGGCCGTAGTACGGGACCTTCGGGTTTCGGATGGTTCGAAGCCCCGCGATCATCGGCGCGATCGCTTCCGCGACGGGCCGCATGAGCTCGCTGTGAATCGGCCAGCTCATGGTCAGGGGCAGCACCGAGAGCGCCCGCGGCCTCAGCGCCTCGAGCACCGCCTCGACGCCCGCGGCGGATCCCGTCAGGACGAACTGGGTCGAGGCGTTGACGTTGCCGATCCACACCGGCAGCCCCCGATCGCGCGCCGCCGCGCATTCCTCGTCGACGGTCTCCCGGCGCGCGCCGATGACGGCGCCCATGCGGCCGCGGATGCCCCGGCGCTCGGTCTCTTCCCAGACGGCGACGAGCACGTCGAGGGCTTCCTCGTAGGAGATCGCGCCGGCCGCGACCATCGCGGCGTAGTTGCCGAGGCTGTAGCCCGCCGTCGCCGCCGCGGCGACGCCGCGCCGCTCGAGCGCGCGCGCCGCGAGGACCGAGACGAGGTAGACGCTGGCCTGCGCCGCGAGGTTGTCGCGCAGGGCCTCCTCCGGACCCTCGAGCATCAGGCGCCCGAGGTCGCGGCCGCACCGCTGCGAGGTCCGCGCGCAGGAGGGTCCGCGCCTCGGGGTCTCCCGCGAGAAAGTCCTTGCCCATGCCGACCCACTCGGACAACTGACCCGGGAAGAGGAAGCCCGCCGAGGCGCTCATGCCGGCGACAGCCCCGCCAGGGCGTCCTCGAGCGCAACGCAGCGGTCACCCTCGAGCCAGCGCGCGAAGCGACCGGGCAGGCCGGGCAGGCCCAGGAAATGCACGGTGTGCTGGAGAGGGCCGAGGCCGGGCATCGCCGGATGCGCCCGGTCGAACTCCCACGGGTGGAACGTGAAGACCGCCGGCTCGCCTCGCCCGCGCGCGGCCGCCTCCTCCCGCGCCAAACGCCAGGTCGGAAGCACGCGGAAGGGCCAGGCCCCTCCCAGGGGCAGAGCGACGCCCAGGACCGAGCCGGTCAGCGGCGGGATCTCCGTCAGGGACCATCCGTCGCCCGCGATCCGCGACGGTCCCCGCGGATTGGACCGGCGGCCCAGCGGCGGCACCGGCATCATCGATGCGTCACAGCGGAACCCGGCCCCGGCGAGCGCAGGCAGCGCCGGAGCCCCAGGCTCCCGGATCGACCATTCGGCCGCGCGGTAGGCCACGGCGCCGGCTCCGCCAGCCGCTTCGATCGCGTCGCGAGCGCGCGCGAGGTCGTCGCGAAACTCCTCGGGCGTCATGTCGTCCGCCCGGCGATGCTCGTGCCCGTGCACACCGATCTCGTGCCCGCGGCGGACGGCTTCCCGCACCAGGTCCGGGTATCGCCGCGCGATCCAGCCGAGGAAGAACACCGTCGCCCGGTGGCGGCCGGCGGCCAGCTTGTCCAGGAGCCCGCCCAGGGTCGTCTCGATGCGGGGCACGTAAGCGTCCCAGCGGCGCGGGTCGGAGTACTGGCCGTGGCCGCAGACGTGGAACCAGTCCTCCGCGTCGATCGTCAGGACGCGGGGCCCCCGGCCCGCCGAGCGCAGCGCCGTGATGCGGATGTCGGACACGAGGGCGCGATTGTAGCGGCAGCCCGCGGCGTGCGGATACTCAGTCCAGTTCGAAGACCTTGTAGTACACGGCCCCCCACGAGATCACCCACGTGTCGCGGAACGGGCGATAGTGTGACCGTCCCCCATAGATCGCCCGCACCGGCACGTGGCGGAAGCGGCGCAGGTGTGGCGCCGACTTGAGCAGCATTTCCGTCTCGATGATGTATCCGCGGGCACTCAGTCGCAGCCGGCGGAGCAGGTCGGCCGAAACGACGCGATAGCCGGACTGCGCGTCTTCGACCTCGAGCCCGGTCATCCGCGAGAGGACCCGGCTGCCGATCTCGTTGGTACGAAACCGATAGCGCGGGATCGCGTCGGGATCTCCCATCCGCGAGCCGATCACGAAGTCGTCGCCTTCCCTGCGCGGCGGCGAGCAGCGCCGGCAGCGTCCTCGGGGTCGTGCTGTCCGTCGGCGTCGACGAAGGCGACGTGCGTCGCCGGGGACGCGAGGATCCGTTCGAGGCCCGACCGAACCGCCGCACCTTTTCCGCCGTTGGCCGGCCGGCGAAGCACTTCGGCGCCCGCCCCCGACGCCGCCTCGGCCGTGCCGTCCGAGGAGCCGTCGTCGACGACGAGCACGCGGTCGAGGGACCTCCGCAGACCCCGGACCACGGATCCCACCGTCGCCTCCGCCTGGTATGCGGGAAGCAGCGCGTACGGATCGAAGACGATTCGGCACGGGCGGATGGTAACGCGGGCGCTGCCCGCATAGCCCCTTTGGGCTCTTCGACATGCGTTGACTCGACCGGGCCCTTGTGAAAAAGTTGCCGGCGCTCCATGCCTCTCACGTTCGCTCCGATTCTCATCCTGCTGGGCGTCGCCGCGGGGATGGCGGCGGTGATCCAGCTCTTGAACGTCCTTCTCGCGCGCCGAAGCTCCGGACGAAGGCGAAGGGCGAGACCTACGAGAGCGGCGTTCCACTCATCGACGCCTCCCACAAGCGGATGTCGATCCAGTTCTTCGTCATCGCGATGGTGTTCATCCTGTTCGACGTCGAAATCGCGTTCCTCTACCCCTGGGCGCTCGTCTTTCGGTCCGTGGGCTGGCCGCTGTTCGTCGAGATGGTGGCCTTCCTCGTCGTGCTCGCCGTCGGCTACGCGTACATCTGGAAGAAGGGAGCGTTCGACTGGTGAGCCACACCCGGTACCGGATCGAGGCGGCCGGCGAGCCCCGTCCCTTTCCGCCCGCGGCCCTGGCGCGGATCGATGCCCTCCTGAAGCGGTATCCGACCCGCCAGGCCGCCCTGCTGCCCGTGCTCTGGGTCGCCCAGGAGACGTTCGGCTGGATCTCCCGGGAGTCGTCCGAGGAGGTGGCGCGCATCCTCGAGCTCCCGGTCTCGCACGTCGACGGCGTGCTGACGTTCTACACGATGTTCCACCTCCGCCCCGTCGGCCGGAATCTCCTGCAGTTCTGTACGTCGATCTCCTGCCACCTGCTCGGGGCCGGAGCCCTCGTCCGCCACTGCAGCCGCAAGCTCGGAATCGGACTCGAAGAGACGACGCCGGACGGCAGGTTCACGATGGTCGAGGTCGAGTGCATCGCGGGGTGCGACCGCGCGCCTTCGATGATGGTCAACGACCAAGTACTACGAGCCGATGGACGAGGCCAGCCTCGATCAGCTGCTCGAGCGCCTCGGTGAAGGAGTCCTGACGGTGGAGAAGGTCCTGAGCCGCCGCGTCGGCACGCCGAACTCGCAGTCGATCGACACTTACGTCGCCGACGGCGGCTACGCCGGCCTGCGCAGGATCCTGACCGGCGGGATGACGCCCGAGCAGGTCGTCGACGAGGTCAAGAAGGCCAACGTCCGCGGCCGCGGCGGCGCGGGCTTCTCCGCCGGAGTCAAATGGGGCTTCTTGCCGAAGGACACGCAGGGCAAGCCCGTGTACCTGCTCTGCAACGCGGACGAGTCCGAGCCCGGCACGTTCAAGGACCGCCTCCTCATGGAGAACGACCCGCACCAGCTGCTCGAGGGGATGGCGATCGCGGCGTACGCGATCCGCTGCCGGACGGCCTACATCTACATCCGCGGGGAGTTCTACGACGGCGCGCGCATCCTCAACAAGGCCGTCGAGGAAGCCTACGCGAAGGGCTTCCTCGGGGAGAACATCCTCGGTTCCGGTTTCACCCTCGACATCACCGTCCACCGCGGCGCGGGCGCGTACATCTGCGGCGAGGAAACCGGGCTGATCGAGTCGATCGAGGGCAAGCGCGGCCAGCCTCGCATCAAGCCGCCCTTCCCGGCGGTTTCGGGGGCGTTCGCGGCCCCGACGATCGTCAACAACGTCGAGACGCTCTGCTGCGTCAAGCACGTCATCGACCGCGGCGCGGACTGGTTCCTCAAGCTCGGCCGGAACGAGAAGAACACGGGTCCCAAGCTCTTCTGCGTCTCCGGGCACGTCAACCGACCGGGCGTCTACGAGGCGGCGATGGGCCTGCAGTTCAAGGAGCTCCTGTACGGCGAGGCCTACGCGCAGGGGATCCGGGGCGGCAAGAAGCTGAAGGCCGTCATTCCGGGCGGCGCGTCGGCGGCCATCATGACCCCGGCGGAAATCGAGGACTGCCCGCTCGATTTCGACGGCGTCGCCGCCAAGGGCTCCATGCTCGGCTCGGCCGCGATCATCGTGATGGACGAGGACACCTGCATCGTGGCGGCAATCCAGAACATCCTCAAGTTCTTCTCCCACGAGTCCTGCGGACAGTGCACGCCGTGCCGCGAGGGGACGACCTGGCTGCACCGGGTGCTCTCCCGGATCGAGGACGGCGAGGGACGCGTCGAGGACGTCGACCTGCTCACGCGCGTCGCCGGCCAGATGAACAACGGGATGACGATCTGCGTCCTGGCCGACGGCGCCGCCGCGCCGATCCTCTCGGCCGTGCCGAAGTTCCGCGACGAATTTCTCTACCACGTCGAGCACAAGCGCTGCCTGTCCGGCGAGAAAGCCGCCCTGGTGAACGCGTGAGCAGCGGGCCCGTCAAGCCGGCCGCCCCGGCTCCGCCGCCGCCCCCGGCCAAGGACACCTTCACGGTGGTCTTCGACGGGCGGCCGGTGGAGGTGCCCAAGAACCTCAACCTCATCGACGCGGCGAAGCTCGCGGGCGTCGACATCCCGCACTTCTGCTATCACCCGAGGCTCTCCGTCGTCGGCCAGTGCCGCATGTGCCTGGTGGAAATCGAGGGGATCCCGAAGATCCAGGCCGCCTGCACGACGCCGCTCAAGGACGGGCTCTCGGTCAAGACCACGACCGACAAGGTCAAGAACTCCCGCGCCGCGACGATGGAGTTCCTGCTCATCAACCACCCCCTCGATTGCCCGATCTGCGACCAGGCCGGCGAGTGCACGCTCCAGGACAACTCCTTCGGCTACGGGCAGCAGCTTTCGCACTACGACGAGCGCAAGCGCCAGTACCCGACTTTCGACCGCACGATGATCGGACCCCACGTCATTGCCGACATGACCCGCTGCATCCAGTGCACGCGCTGCATCCGTTTCACCCAGGAGATCGCCGGGACGAGCGAGCTGACCTTCCTCGACCGCGGCGGCCGTACGCTGGTGTGGACGCACGAAGGGCAGGCGCTCGACAACGACTGGTCGGGCTGCGCCGCCGACGTCTGCCCCGTCGGCGCGCTGACGACGCGCGAGTTCCGGTTCCGCAGCCGCGTCTGGTACCTGAACAAGGCGAAGTCGGTGTGCCCGGGCTGCAACGTCGGCTGCAACACGTCGATCGAATCCAAGGACAACGTCGTCTACCGGTTCCTGCCGCGGCTCAATCCGAAGGTCAACGACTACTGGCTCTGCGACCACGGGCGGTTTCTGTCCGAGAGTCTCAACGCGCGCGACGTCCACCGCGCGACGCTGCGCGAGGGCGCCTCGGTCCAGGACGCGATCGTCCCCACAGCGATCGAGCGCATCTCCCGCGAGATCCGCCAGTCGATCGAATCGAGCGGGCCAGGCGCTCTCTTCTTCGCGGGCTCGGCCCATCTGTCGAACGAGGAGAACTTCCTCCTGCGCAAGATCGCCGACCACGTCGCCTGTCCCAACCGCGACGTCGTCGTGGACAAGTCGCGCGTCCGCCGCATCAAGTCGCAGACGGAGTGGGTCGAGGGAGACGAGGCTGCCGCGAACTTCCGCGGCGCGCGCGACATGGGCCTGTCGCCCGGCCCCGGCGGCTACGGGCTGGATGCGGTTCTGGCGGGCAAGGCCTCCCCCGGGGTCATCGTCGTGGCCGACGCGGACTTCTCGACGATCGCCGACGACGCCGAAACGGTCGCCCGGCTCCGCCGGGCGCGGTTTCTCGCGGTGGCCGCCCGCACCTCGAACGCCCTGACCCGCGCCGCCGACGTCGTCCTGCCGGCGGCCTCGCTGGCCGAGAAGGAAGGCACGTTCACCAACGTCCAGGGCCGGGTGCAGCGTTTCGAGCGCGCCTTCCTCCCCAAACCTCCCGTTCGCGCCCACTGGGAGCTGCTGCTGCAGCTCGCGTGCTCGCTCGGCTGGGGCGACCGCAACTGGACCCCGGCCGACCTGCTGGCCGCGATCGCGAAGGAGGTCCCCGGCTACGCCGGGATCGAGGCCAGGGACCTGGAAGGCGGCCGGCTTCTCAAGAAGGGCGACTTCGCGTGGGCGGGGACCCTGTGACGGCCCTCGACTGGCTGATCGTCGCCCTCCGGGTGGCGCTGCCGGCGCTGATTTTTCCGGTCCTCGTCATCCCGATCACCTGGATCGAGCGCCGCGGGGCCGCCTTCATCCAGGACCGGGTCGGCCCCAACCGCGTCGGGCCGTTCGGCCTTCTCCAGGCCGTTGCCGACATGGTCAAGATGTTTACGAAGGAGGCCGTGACGCCGGCCGCGGCCGACCGCCCCCTCTTCCTGCTCGCTCCGGCCATCGCCGCCTTCGCCGCCCTCTCGACGTTCGCCGTCGTGCCGTACGGAGCGACGCTCCCGGTCGGCGGGCGTCAGATTCCGCTGATCGGCGCGGACGTCTCGATCGGAATCCTCTACGCCTTCGCGATCACCTCCCTGTCGGTCTACGCGATCGTGCTGGCCGGCTGGTCGTCGAACAACAAGTTTTCACTCATGGGCGGGATCCGTTCGAGCGCGCAGATCATCTCCTACGAGCTCGCGATGACGACGGCCGCGGCGGGAGTCATCCTGGCCGCGAGCTCGTTCCGGCTCAACGACGTCGTGGCGATGCAGCAGGGAGTGTGGCTCGGCTTCGTGCCCCGGTGGACCGTCTTCCTGCAGCCCCTCGGTTTCCTGATTTTCTTCGTCTCCGCCTTCGCCGAGACCAACCGGTTGCCGTTCGACCTGCCGGAGGCCGAGGCCGAGCTCGTGGCCGGCTACCACACGGAGTATTCCGCCATGCGCTTCGGCGCCTTCCAGATGGCCGAGTACGTCAACATCGTCGTTGCCTGCGCGATCACGGTGACCCTGTACCTCGGCGGATGGTCGCTCCCGGGCTTCTCCCCCGCGAGTCTCCTCGGCGGGATCGTCTCGATCCTGATCTTCGCGGGAAAGACCGCCCTTCTCGTCTGCGTCTTCGTCTGGGTGCGCTGGACGCTCCCCCGCTTCCGCTACGACCAGCTCATGCGCCTCGGGTGGAAGGCCCTGCTGCCGCTGGCGCTCCTCAATCTTTTCTGGGCGGCCGCGCTCGAGATGTGGAGGGCCGCGCCGTGACGGCCGCGCGGCTGATATTCGACGCCGCCGCCGCCGTGGCGATCCTCTTCGGAGGACTGATGGTGGTCACGAAGAACCCCGTGCGCAGCGTGCTCACGCTGGTCGTCGCGTTCTTCGGCCTCGCGGTCGCCTACGTCATGCTCCTCGCGCCCTTCATCGCGGCGATCCAGGTCATCGTCTACGCCGGCGCCATCCTCGTCCTGTTTCTCTTCGTCCTGATGCTCCTCAACCTGGGCCACGCGCCGGTCGAGCGCAGCAGCCGCCCGATCCAGACGCTGCTCGGAGGGATCGGGGTCGTCGTCTTTGCCTTCTTCCTCCTGGGGACGCTCCGCGGGTCGGGGACTCGCATCCCCGGCGCCTCCGGAGTCGATCCCGAGGCGCTGGCCGACCCGTCGGCGCTGGCGCGCCTGCTCTACTCGGATTACCTCCTCCACTTCGAGGCGGTGTCGGTGCTGCTGCTCGCCGCGCTCGTCGGTGCCTTCGTTCTCGCCCGCCGGGAGAACCGCTCGTGATCGGGACGATTCCGCTGTCCGACGTCCTCCTGGCATCGGGGGCCCTCTTCAGCATCGGCATCGCGGGCGCCCTTCTGCGGCGCAACGCCATCCAGATCTTTCTCTCGATCGAGCTGATGATGAACGCCGCGAACCTGGCGCTGCTCGGCTACGGCGCCGCGATGGGATCGCGCGAGGGCCAGATCGTCGTGTTCTTCGTCATCGCCATCGCCGCCGCGGAGGCGGCCGTCGGCCTCGCCATCTTCGTGGCGATCTTCCGCCACACCGAGACGATCGACGTGAACAAGATCAACGTGCTGAAGTGGTGAGGCGGACGCAATGACCTTGCCGCTCTGGCTCATCCCGATCATCCCGCTCGCGGGCTTCGCCGCGAATTCGCTGATGGGAAAGCGTCTCGGGAAGTCCTTCGTTTCCGCCGCCGGGGTCGGGGCCGCCGCCCTGACCACGCTCGTCGCCTACAGCCGCTTGATCCCGTACCTGCAGGGGGACCACGGCGTCGTCCTCGAGACCTACACGGGCTGGATCCAGGCGGGCGACCTGTCTCTCGACCTGGCCTTCCGGCTCGATCCGCTGTCGGCGCTGATGCTGTCGTTCGTGACGTTCGTCGCGTTCCTGATCCACGTGTACGCGATCGGATACATGCGCCACGACGGCGCCACCGACGCGGGCTATGCGCGATTCTTCGCGTATCTGAACCTCTTTCTCTTCGCCATGCTCGTGCTCGTCCTCGCGGAGAGCTTCGTCCTGCTCTTCGTCGGGTGGGAAGGCGTGGGCCTCTGCTCGTACCTCCTCGTGGGCTACTACTTCGATCGCGAGTACGCGGCCGCGGCCGGCAAGAAGGCTTTCGTCGTCAACCGCATCGGCGACTACGGCTTCCTCCTCGGGATGTTCGGCATCTTCACGGTCTTCGGCTCGCTCAACTTCACCGAGGTCTTCGGCAAGGCGGCCGCCGACCCATCCCGCTACGCGCCGGCACTCTCGCTCATCTGCCTCTGCCTCTTCCTCGGGGCCGTCGGCAAGAGCGCCCAGTTCCCGCTCTACGTCTGGCTTCCGGACGCCATGGCCGGCCCGACCCCCGTCTCGGCCCTCATCCACGCCGCGACGATGGTCACGGCGGGCGTCTACATGATCGCCCGCGCCAACGTGCTCTTCCGCCTCGCTCCGGACGTCATGCTGGTCGTCGCGGCGATCGGGTGCTTCACTTGCATCTTCGCGGCCACCATCGCCCTCGCGCAGAACGACCTGAAGCGGGTGCTGGCCTACTCGACGATGTCGCAGCTCGGATACATGGTGCTCGCCTGCGGCGTCGGGGCCTTCACGGTGGGCATGTTCCACGTCATGACCCACGCCTTCTTCAAGGCGTGCCTCTTCCTCGGGGCAGGCTCCGTCATGCACGCGATGAGCGACGACCTCGACATGCGGCACATGGGGGGCCTCAAGGCCAGGATGCCGATCACGTTCTGGACGTTCGTCGTCGCGACGCTCGCGATCGCCGGGATCCCGCCGTTCGCCGGCTTCTTCTCGAAGGACGCGATCCTGGCGAGCGCGTTCGAGACGCACCAGCCGCTCGGCAAGCTCTTCTGGTTCGTCGGCTTGCTAACCGCGGGCTTGACGGCGTTCTACATGCTGCGGGCGGTCTCCATGACCTTCGCCGGAAAGTTCCGCGGCACCCCCGAGCAGGCGCACCACCTGCACGAGTCGCCGACATCGATGACGCTGCCGCTCGATCGTCCTGGCCATCCTCGCGACGGTCGGCGGCTGGGTCGGCCTGCCGGCGGTTTTCGGCGAGAACGCCAACCTCATCGGGCCGTTCCTCGCGCCGATCCTGACGCCGATCGCGGGCCACGAGGCCGGTCACGAGGCCCTCCCGCACGCGACCGAGTGGCTCCTGATGGTCGTCTCGGTCGCCGTGGCCGCCTCGGGCCTGTACCTCGCCTGGGCGTGGTACGGGAAGGAAGATGGCCGTGTCCCGGCGCGGATCGCGGCCCGGTTCCCCGCCGCTTACGCATTGGTGGCCGACAAGTTCCGGGTCGACGAGCTCTACGGCGTGCTCTTCGTCCGGCCCTTCACCGGACTCGCGCGCACGCTGTGGAAGGTCGTCGACGTCCTGATCATCGACGGGATCCTCAACGCCTCGGCCTTCCTCGTCGAGCTCGCCGGCGACTTCCTCCGGTTTCTCCAGACCGGCAACGTCCGCAACTACGCGCTGAGCTTCCTCCTGGGCCTGATCGCGCTGCTCGTGATCGTCGCGGGGGCCATGGTGATGGGACGCCTGCTGTCCGAGCACCTGCTCTCGGTGATCGTGTTCCTGCCGGCGGCCGGTGCGGCCCTGCTGCTTCTATTTCCGCGCTCGATGGACCGGCAGGCCCGGGTCTTCGGCCTGCTCGTCGCCCTCCTCGACGCCGTCGTCTCCCTGCCGCTCTGGACCCGTTTCGACGCGCTCCAGCGCGGTTTCCAGTTCCGCGAGAACGTCGACTGGGTCCCGGCCCTCGGCATCTCGTACTCGGTCGGGATCGACGGGATCTCGCTTCTGATCGTGCTCCTGACGACGATCCTGACGCCCGTGGCGCTGCTCTTCTCCCTGACGCCACGTCGAGAAGGAGATCCGGGGCTACTCGATCGCCTTCCTGATGCTCGAGACCGGCATGCTCGGCAGCCTCGTGGCGCTGGATCTCGCCCTCTTCTACGTCTTCTGGGAGGTGATGCTCGTGCCGATGTACTTCATCATCGGCATCTGGGGCGGGCCGCGGCGCATCTACGCGGCCATGAAGTTCTTTCTCTTCACGATGGCGGGCAGCCTCCTGATGTTCCTCGCCATCCTCTTCATCGCCATCCGGTACCACGGCGCGACGGGTACCTGGTCGTTCGCCCTCGAGGACCTCTACCGCCTGACGTTCACCGGCCGCACCGAGACGCTCCTCTTCGCGCGCGTTCGCGCTCGCCTTCGCGATCAAGGTGCCCGTGTTCCCGGTGCACACATGGTTGCCCGACGCGCACACCGAGGCGCCCACCGCGGGCTCGATCATCCTCGCCGGCGTGCTGCTCAAGCTCGGCGTGTACGGCTATCTCCGCTTCGCCCTGCCGCTCTTCCCCGGTGCAGCGGTCCACTACGCCCCCTGGCTCGGCGTGCTCGGCGTCGTGGGCGTCATCTACGGGGCCATGGTGGCCTACCCGCAGCACGACATGAAACGGCTCGTGGCCTACTCCTCGGTGTCGCACCTGGGACTGGTCGTCGTCGGGATCGGCGCGTTCACTACGATTTCGCTCCAGGGCTCGATCCTCCAGATGATCAACCACGGCCTCTCGACCGGGGCGCTCTTCCTCCTCGTGGGCGTTCTCTACGAGCGCCGGCATACGCGGGAGATTTCGGCGTACGGAGGCATCGCGGCGGTCGTCCCCGTGACGACGGCCCTCTTCCTGATCGCCACTCTGTCCTCGATCGGGCTGCCGGGCCTGAACGGGTTCGTCGGCGAGTTCCTGATCCTGCTCGGGACCTGGTCTTCGGCGCACCGCTGGTGGGCCGTGGCGGCCGCGACCGGCGTCATCCTCTCGGCGATCTACATGCTCTCCCTCGTGCAGCGGGTCTTCTGGAACCCCCTGCGGCACGAGGAGAACCGGACCCTCCGCGAGATCCGGCCGAGCGAGTTCGTCGCCGCCGCGGTGCTCGTCGTCCTGATGGTCTGGATCGGCGTGCGGCCGAACGACTTCCTCGAAAAGATCCGGACATCCGTCGAGTCCCTGCAGGAGACCGTCGCGACGCGGCAGATCGCGGGCCGGACACCATGACCGGGCTGATCGCGTTCGACCGCGCCGACCTCGCAACGATCCTGCCCGAGATCGTCCTCGCGTCGACCGGCTGCCTGATCCTCCTGCTCGAGGCCTTCGCCCCGGCGCTCCGGCGCTGGTTCGCCACCCTGGCTCTGGGCGGGATCGCGGCCTCGCTGTACGCGCTGGCGCTCGCGCCGATGGGCACGACCTTCGGCGGCCGGTTCGAGACGTCTCCGCTGACGCTGCTCATCGGGCTCTTCCTCGGCGCGAGCGCGGCGCTGGCCGTGATCGTGGCCAAGCCCTACCTCGAGCGGGCGGGCGACGAGAAGGGCGAGTTCTACGCCCTGCTGCTCTGGGGTCACCTCGGCGTGTCCCTGATGACGCGCGGGCTCGACCTGCTGCTGATCTTCATCGGCCTGGAGACCCTGTCCCTCGCCTTCTACGTCCTGGCAGCGTACTTCCGCGGCGTCGAAGCCTCGTCCGAGGCCGGCCTCAAGTACTTCCTGACGGGTGCCTTCGGCTCCGCCTTCACGCTCTACGGCGTGGTCCTCCTCTACGGCGCGAGCGGCTCCTCCAGGATCGCGGGACTCACCCGGGCCGGACTCGCCGACAATCCCTCCGTCGCCTTCGGCCTCCTCCTGCTGCTCGCCGGATTCGGCTTCAAGATGTCGCTCGCTCCCTTCCACGCGTGGGCGCCCGACGTCTACCAGGGCATGCCGACCCCGGCGGTGCTCTACCTCTCCATCGCGCCCAAGGGAGCGAGCCTGCTCGTCCTCTACCGCGTCTTCGCGGCGGTCTTCGAATCCGGGATGCCGGACCGATTCCGCACCGCGATCGCGGCCCTCGCGATCCTCTCGATGACGCTCGGCAACGTCGTGGCGCTCGCACAGCGCGACATCAAGCGCCTGCTCGCGTACTCCGGCATCGCCCACATGGGCTACGTGACGATCGCACTCGCCGTCTTCGGACGGGACGCGCTCGCCGCGGTCATCGTCTACTTCTTCGCATACCTCGCCTCCAACGCCGGGGCTTTCGCCGCCGTGTCCGCGCTCTATCAGCGACGAGACGAAGCCGCACCCCATGGCCATGCTCGCCGGCGACGGCCGCCGGGCCCCGTTCGCCGCGGCGGTGCTGGCCCTGTGCTTCTTTTCGCTCGCCGGCATTCCGGCCACGGCCGGATTCATCGGCAAGTTCTTCCTCTTCAAGGCCGCACTCGAGCGCGGGCTCTATGCGCTCGCCCTCATCGGCGTGGCCAACAGCCTCGTGTCGGTCGGGCTACTACCTGAAGGTCGTCTACATCCTCTACATGCGGGATCCCGTCGAGCCGGAGCCCCCGCCGCCGATCTCGCCGGCGGATCGCCTCGCGCTCGCCCTCTGCGCCGCGGGCATTCTGGCCATCGGGATCTTCCCTTCACCGCTCTGGCAACTGGCGCGCCTCGCGGCCGCCACGATCCCGCTGGGCGGGCCCTGACCCGGCGACGCCCAACCGGTTCCAACAGCGCCTCGCGCGCAGGAGAGACGAATGGCAAGGAAGCCCCGACGCTCGCCCGCCCCGACGAAGAAGCCGGCCCCGGCTCCCCCGCCTTCCCCCGAGAACCTGAACCCCTTCGAGTTCGCGCAGCGCCAGTTCGAAAGGGCCGCCGACCACCTCGGACTCGATCCGGGAATGCGGGACATCCTCCGAAGCCCCAAACGTCAGCTGATCGTCTCGATTCCGGTCCGGATGGACAGCAAGCGCATCAAGGTCTTCACCGGTTACCGTGTCCAGCACTCCATCGCGCGCGGACCCTCCAAGGGAGGCATCCGCTTCCACCCGGGTGTGACGATCGACGAGGTCAAGGCCCTCGCCATGTGGATGACCTGGAAGTGCGCGGTCGTGAACATCCCGTTCGGCGGCGCCAAGGGCGGCGTCACCGTCGATCCCAAGAAGCTTTCGTTCGGCGAAAACGAGCGGCTCACGCGCCGCTACACGTCCGAAATCGCAATCGTCCTCGGTCACGATCGCGACATCCCGGCCCCCGACGTCTACACGACGCCGCAGCACATGGCCTGGATCATGGACACTTTTTCCATGACGCAGGGGTTCTCGACTCTCGGGGTCGTGACCGGCAAGCCGATCCAGCTCGGCGGGTCGGCCGGACGCAACGACGCCACGGCCGAGGGATGCTTCGTCGCGATCGACGAGGCCGCGAAACGGATGCGCCTGCGCCTGAAGGGCGCCACGGCCGCGGTCCAGGGCTACGGAAACGCCGGCGCCGCCGCCGCCCGCTTCCTCGAGGAGGCCGGCGTGAAGGTCCTCGCCGTCTCCGATTCGCGTGGCGGCATCTACGACAAGCAGGGCCTCCGGCTGGACCTCGTCAACGCCGCGAAGGACAAGAAGGGCACGGTCGCCGCCGCCCGCGGACAGAAGATCAGCAACGCGGAGCTGCTGGAGCTGCCCGTCGACATCCTCGTGCCGGCCGCCCTCGAGGGGGCCATCACCCGCGCAGAACGCCCCGCGCATCCGGGCCAAGATCATCGCCGAGGCCGCCAACGGGCCGACGACGCCGGACGCCGACGACATCCTGCGTTCGAACGGAACGATCGTCATCCCCGACATCCTGGCCAACGCCGGCGGCGTCACGGTCTCGTACTTCGAGTGGGTCCAGGACCTGTACTCGTTCTTCTGGGACTCCGACGTCGTTCGCAGCCACCTCGAGCGGACGATCCGCCGGGCCTACGAGGACGTCGCCGAAACCGCCCGGAAGCACGACACCGACCTGAGAACGGGAGCGCTCATCCTCGCCGTTGGCCGGGTCGAAGAGGCCACGCGGATCCGGGGGTTGTTCCCCTAGTTAGCAGCTAGGCGCGGTCGGCGCGGATCAGGATTGCCCGGACGGGCGACGCGTCCAGGTCCCGGAATCGCAGTGGCAGCGCGACGAGCTCGTAGTCTCCGTCGGGAACGGCGGACAGATCGAGATCCTCGAGCAGGGCCACGCCGCGCGACAGAAGGGCCCGGTGGGCGGGCAGGTCTTCGGCGTCCTCCGGGTCGATCGAGACGCCGTCGGTTCCGACGAGCATCGCCCCGGCCTCGGCGAGGCGAATCGCCGCGAGCGGAGAGAGCGAGGACCGGGCGTTGGTGCGAAAGAGCACGCGCGATGGGCCGAGACAGCGCCGCGGCAGCGCATCCGGCCCCACCTCGCCCAGGCCCGGGAGCGCGAGCACGCGCGCCGGCCCGACGTAGGCCGCGAGCGGCGCCTCGGCGATGGCCTTGCCGTCCTCGAAGAGATGGCTGGGCGCGTCGGCATGCGTGCCGCAGTGGGCGCTCATCGTGAAGCAGGTGGACCCCCAGGGCGCACCGGTCCCGGCTCCGGTCCGCGCCGTTTCGCGCCAGGAGAACCCGACGTCGCCCGGCCAGACCGGTGTCTCCTCCGAGATCGGCCGCGAGATGTCGAAGATCTTCCTCATCGCATCCGCCGAACCGTCTTCTGCTCCGCGTAGCGCTCGGCGACGTGCGGATCGTAGCCCTTGTGCCGGGGGTTGACCGGGACGTCCCGGTACTCGGCGTCGCATCGGTAGCAGATCGTGACCGGGCGGATTCGGGCGGCCACGATCCAGTCCACGACCACCGTCGCGAGCAGGACGGGCGTGAACCAGATCCAACCGAACTTCCAGCCGACGACGAGGGCGGCCGCGAGCGAGGCGGCCATGATCAGGCACCCGAGCCTCTGGTCGAAGTCTTTCTGAAGGAAGAAGGCCCGATTGTCGCAGAACGCGCAGTGCTCCACGCCCTCGGACCCCACGACCCTCGCCACGTCGGCATCGTAGCCGCGCCCGCAACCCGAGCAGGCGTAGGCGCCGGTCTCCCCTTCCGCGTGCTCGCGCGCCGTCAGGCAGACCGGGCAGTAGTATCGGACCCGCATGGCGGCGCTCCGATCAGGCCGGGAACCCGGTCGCCACGGTCAGGTAGGAGGACAACAGCTCCCCGATCAGCACGAAGACCAGAGCGACATAGAGCAACCCGGTCGCGGCCTGGTTGGACCGGAGTTCGGCCGTACGCCAGATGAAGTAGGACAGCGCGAGAGGCCCGGCGATCCCCCAGAGGACGCGGAACAGGAAGAACAGGGCGTCCCGCTCGAGCGAGACCAGCGCCTCGACGCCCGCCGAGTGCCGTTGGACGCCGAGGGCGACGGCCAGGTAAGCCGTCCGGAAAACCGCGAGCCCGGCAAAGAGCGCCGCGCCGCGGGCCAGCAGCTGGAAGGGCAGGGATCGGGAGACGAGATACCAGTGCCCCAGGTTCATCACGACCAGCACCGAACCGAAGAAGAGGCCGCCGGCGAACGCCCCCACGACCGTCCAGGCATCGCCGCCCTCGCGGGGCGCGACGAGCGCGACCCGCGCGAGCGACCAGCCGGCGGCCGCGGCGCCCGCGAGAAGCAGCGGCCGCGCACGGCCGGCCTGGCCGCCGTGGGCGGCGACGGCGTAGATGCTCAGAGCGACCGCCGCGACGGCCGTCGGGCCAAGAGGCATTCCCGACGGATGAGCCGCCACGGCCAGGGCCGCGAAGCCGGCGGCGATGGCCCCGTGGAGGGAAAAGAACCCGCGACCCAGGACGCTCGGCGGGAAGAAGAGCAGCAGGAAGGCCGTGCCCGCGCAGGCTTCCAGCAGGAAGAGCCCCAGTCCCGACAGCACCATTCGGTGCCGATTCTATCCGCTCGTCGAGCGCGGCAGGCTCACTCCTCTTCCAGGAAGAAAAACGATCCATCGTTCGTCGTGTTGTCGAGCTGCACGACGTAAGCGGAAGCGTAACCGTCCTGAACCTGCGCCTCCACCTGGATCACCATCGTGTGCACACTCGACGGGATCGCCGGATCGGAGAAGATGTTGTTGAGCTGGAAGACCTCGTTCGGCTGGAGGGAGTGTCCAGCGACGGAGCTCAGGGAGAACTGTCTGAGCTGTGCACCCGTGTCGCCGTTGAAGTAGGTGACCCGCACATCCGTCGGATCGAAATCACTCGTTCACGATTCTCGCAATCAATGGAACGAACGACACGGATCTTCATGGCGGATCCTCCTGTATTGAACTCCGAATGGCCTCCGTGACCTCCCGGATCGATCCTACCAACCCATGGTCGCCCTCAGGAATCACGACAAACCGTGACCGCGGATCGAGTCTCCCGCTGTCCTGCCACCGCCTCCACGTGGCCGCCACTCCATCGAACGGCACGCTCTCGTCGCGCTGGCCCATCACGACGAGAGTCCGCTGCCGCGGAGGCTCGCGGTCGACCGAAACCGCAGCCATCTCCTCGAAGAACCGGCGATGCACCTCGAGATCCCGACCCTGCCCGTGGTGAAAGAACCGCACCGGATCGCCCGGCGCCAGCTTCTCGACCCAGCGCGTTCCGAACCCGAGCGCCGGCGCCACCAGCACCAGGGGCGTGGCAATTCCCTTTTGTGACGCCGCAAGGGCCACCAGGGCGCCCAGGGAACTGCCAACAACCACGGAGGGTCCTTCGGCCTCGCAGGCGCGCACCGCCTCCGCCACGATCGAACCGAAGCTCAGCTTCGCAAACGACGGACGGTTCAGATCCGGCGCCACGATGCGAAACCCCTCCGGACCAAGCGCGTCGCGAAGGAGCTCGATCTTTCGTCCTGCGGGCGAAGACGCGAATCCGTGGAGGTAGAGGATCGTCTTCACGACGGAAACATATCGCCGCTGGATCGAGGTCGGGACGAGGAAGGAAGGTCTCGGGAGAATACCTGGCCGTGAGCGGCCAGGGCGACGGCCTCAAATGCCGGGGCTTAGAGCCGGCCCTCTTCCTTCATCTGCTGGAGTTGGATCCGGAGCTGGCGGAGTGCCTCGGGGTCCAAGCTCTGACGCCGGAGTGCCTCACGGAGGATCGCGACAGCCGCCACTCCCTCTTTTGCAAGCTTCTCCCGCTCAATAACCGGAAGCGCCGCCACAACAGTGCTAATGGCCTTCGTTGGCATCCCGGCCAAAAGCAACGTCTCCGCAAGGACTACCCTCGTGTACGCTGCCGAAGGCGCCATTCCAAGAGCGTCGTAGGACTCCACACTAGCCGCATATGCGTCAATCGACGATGTCAAGTCACCGTGATCCCGAAGCAGCTCGCCTAGGGTCCCCTGGACGTTCGCAACCACCCAACCGCACTCACATCTTCTCGCCAATTCCGTCGCACCCCTGCACGCCGCCATCGCATCAGCGAAATTGCCAAGCTCGCTAAGGATTTCAGCGCGATCGCACAATGCTAGCGCACCTACCAACAGGTCATCACTCTGGAGTGCCTCCCAATGAACCTGTTCCGTCCAGCTGAGCGCTTCATGGCGTAACCCAAGCTCCTTCATGGCCCGTCCGCGCAATAGCCTCGCTCGTAGTGCTTTGTCTTTCATTCCCAAGGTCTCAAACCTTTGAATGAGACGTGGACTCTCGGAACAAACAGCGGCGTAGCCACGATCCGCATACATTGTTATCAGGCGAGCGTGGTCTGCTACGGCAAGCAAAGGACCCGCACCAATGGCCATCTCCGAATGAGCGATCGCGTTCGCTATCCACTTCCCCCGGCTATTGTCTCGGCCGATCTGGTTTTCCGCGAACGCGACTGCTAGCGCGATACCTGCAGCCAGATAGTGGATCAATTCCTCTCGCAGCCCAAATGCCAGCCCGTCCTCCTCAAGCCACGCGTAGACAATTTCCGCCTCGTCGGCCACTATCGCAGGTTCGAGATTCCGCCGCTCTCCGTTCAACCTTGCACAGACCGCCAGCAACACCGGCTCGTCCGAGAGAAACCGTTTCTTGAGAGCTGGTGACCATCGGAGGGGTGAAAGCGACAGGAAGGCCCGAACGTGTTCTTGCCCTAGCAGGTGCCGTACGCATCTCGCTTGCCAGGCCTCAGTCTCTGCGTAGTTTTCCCGCCTCCGCCAAAAGTCCCACGCCAGAAACGCCAGCGAACTCAAGACGTGACTTCTTTCGTTGAATTCGTCATTCCAACTCAAACTCTGCACGAATTCGTATGCCTGGAGGAGATCAGCCTCGCGGCCAGGACAGTCTGGGTCTCGATCTCGATTCAGGACCTCACAAAGTGCAAGCAGGACATCAGGCGTTGCTCGCTCATCGCCAATTTGAGCCAGCCCCGATGCGCGCAGCCGGTCCTTTAGCTCGGCAGCAAGCCGTAGCGACTCAGGTATTCTTGGACCATCGGGCAGGTCTGACCCCTCGGTACGGTTGACCCATCCCCGTATCCTTGCTAGCAAGTCATCGTTCAAGACGATCCTCGGCCTGAGACGGTTTTCCAGAGGGTGGCCGCGTTGATAACCACCTGTCAGTGAGCCTCGCACGCCGAACGATCTTTCTTCGGAAGTTGATAGCGAGATGATCCACGACCTGGATTAGCCAGGCCCTTGGATTGCCTGTTCCGCGCATTCGGGTCAGAGCCAGAAGGAACGCATCTTGCACAATGTCGCGCGCGTCCTCGGGGAGTAGCCGATGCTTCCAAGTAGCACGTCGGACAAGCGGCAGAAAAACGCTTCTGTAGAAGGCTTCCAGCTCCTGATCAGACAAGCTATCTCGCGGATCCACCGCTCCCGGGGTACCCGTTCGCCGGCCCGGCCGCATCTACACCCCCCACCGAAGTCGTCTACAGGAACGAACTCCTAATTACATATTGTCACGAGCTAGCTAACCACGATGCCGCCCCTGGGGGAGGGGCGCCTGGACCACGGCCGGTTAGTTTTTGGCTTGGAGGTATTCGCGAAGTTCGTTCAGGGCCGCGGGGTCAGCTTTTCGGGCCCGAAGCGATTCGCGCAGAACAGACACAGCAGCGAACCCTTCCGGCACCATGCCCTGCTCATCGAGTGTCGGTAGCGCGGCGAGGATCTGCCACTCGGCCTCACGATGCATTCCCGCTTGAAGCATCGCCTGAGCGGTCACCACACGAAGGTACGCCACCCACGTAGCCATACCCAACGTCTCGTAGCCCACGATAGCAGCCTGAAATGCCGTAAGCGCTTCTGCCAATTTTCCTTGGCGCCGAAACACTTCTCCGAAGGTCCCGTGAAGATGAGCGATCGCAGCGGGCAACTTCCCGCTTTGAAGCAATGGAATCGCGTCCGAGTAGCATTCTTCTGCTTGCGAGTTCCGACCCTCAGCGGCATGAATGTCCGCCATGTTCACGAAAGCCAGGCCAGTCAGGCCAGGTTCGCGCGCTAACGCAGAATCTCCGGTTAGCGATGCGAATACCGACAGTGCAGCATCTTGGTGGCAGGCCTGCTTTAGTGCCACGCCCTCCAAAAACACGCACTTCGCCTGGTCCAACGTCATCTTCAGTCTCGAGAAAGTCGTCGCGAGGAGAGGAGCGAGTTCGGCAACTTCCTGGAATTGCCCACGCTCACAGCGTAGGGCCAGACGCTGATAGGTCACTCTCGCAAGAAGGGGGGACGGATTCACGGTTAGCCGAAAGCCAGCCTCTGCGCGATCAAACCAATTCTCCGCTTCCTGCCGCTGCCCGAGAACGCGGTTCGCTGTACCAGCAAGCAACGCCGTCTCGCCCAGGAAGTACTCGGTCTCATCAAACGCACCGATTTGCTTAGCACCATCGCGAATGCACCGATACAAAGCCACAGCTTCGTCGGCCACGCTTCGCGGCGACGTATTCGCTGACTCAGCCAATAGGCCGCAAACTCCAGTCAGAACGTCGGGCTGGGTGACGACTTCGCTCCGCCGACTATCCGCTCCGGAGTCAGCGCTTGTTGCCAAATATTCTTCCGCCGCGCGACGAATATCGGAAGCCGACAGCGGCATCGCTGGCGCTGTCGGAAATGCCAAGACCTTCGCCAACTCAGGCATCAGACCGCCTGAACTCGTAGAGCATTAGGCTCCTAGAAAAATCATGCGCGACGTCCGATGGTTCTCGCTGAAGCAACGCGTTTAGGTTGTCGTCAGCTGGCCGAACTCCGGTTCCGACCAAATACTTTTGGTATTCGCGTGCAAACTGGCAGCAGGCGACGAGAAGGTAGGGGCGATTTTCGCGGGGCGAGGCACCGGGGCGGTAACAAAAGCGGCGGAACCAAACGAAGAGGTCCTTCTCAAGCTCATTTGCCTCTTGCTCGCTCAACAGATAGTGAGAGACGAGGGCAATGTGGACGAGACCAAGAGTCTCTTGGAAAACGGCGTCGATCTCACCCTCAAACAACTCCTCTGGGGACAGCGTCGGTTTCGGGTCGTCAGAGATTTCCATAGCCGCCTTCCTGATTCAGTAGGGCGAAGATAGCCAAACCTGGCCAAATAGTCAACTAGCGATCTGGGGCAGAGCCCAGTCGCATTAAGTTGAAACCCTACAGATATTTAGGTGCTAGCTATGCGGGGATAGGACAACCGAGGGCATTCATCGAGGCCACCTTTCGCCTAATGACCCGGGCCAGATGCCCAGGTCGAAAACCTGAACCTGAGGTCAGCGCTTTACCGCGCAAAGCATTCGCCAGAGCGAAGCTCCGCCGGTACGCCAGCTCCAACATCAGGATTCCCACCTACTTCAGCGGGCCGCAACGCGGCCCAGTACACGAATCAACCTCATTTGATCACACCCACGCGGAGGGGTGTCAAGGGCTTTCGGCTCCCCCGGGCGCCCTACCCCTTCTGGATGAGGGTGCGGACCAGCCGATCCTGGTAGGCATGGCCGCGGGATTCGCTGACCCGGGGACCATTCAAGAGGATGGCGAAGGCGTAGGTCTTGCCGGAGCCGGCCTGGGCGTACCCGGCGAGGGTCGAGACGCCGTTGAGGGTGCCCGTCTTGGCGGTCACCTGGCCGCGGCTGCGGCTGTCGAGGAGACGGGCGCGCAGGGAACCGTCCGGATCGCCCGAAACCGCGAGGGTCGACCGCCAGAGGGCCCCCTGGGGATCGGAATCCATGGCTCTGAGGAAGCTGACCAGGTCGGCTGCCGAAACCCGGTTTTCGGCCGACAGGCCGGAGCCATCGTGCAGATCGAACCGATCCGCCTCGAGCCCGAGGCCGCCCAGGAACTGTTTGGCCAGCAAGAGCGCCCCCGTCCAGCTCCCCTTCCCCGTCTTCTCGTAGGCGAGGGTCTTGAAGATCTGCTCGGCGTAGAAGCTCTGACTGCGCTTGTTGGCAATCGCGAGCGTGGGCAGGATGTCGGACTCGGTCGTCGCCACGAGAACCCAGGCGTTGTCCGGCGGCACCGCCCGTTCGACGACGCTGCCGGTCAGCTCGATACCCGCCGCGTGCAGGCGGCTGCGCAAGGCGGCGCCGAAGAACTTCGGCGGATCGTCGATCGCCAGAGGCGCGGCCCAGCGGAAGTAGCGATTGGGAACCGTGCCCGAAACCGTCACGACGTCGGAGCCGGTCGGCCGCGACACGGCGACGCGCACCTTGCCCCCCTTCCCCACGGTGCGGGCCCGGGCAAGCGCTTGAACGACGTCGGTGTCGGGATCGATCGTGACGCTCGCCGGGGCTCCGGGCAGCGCACCGCGGCCCACAGACACCACGACGACGTTGTCGTTGTAGGACAGGGCGGAGACCGGAGCCTGGTACCAGTGCGAATCGCGCTCAGGCGGCCACTCCGGATGCCGATATTCCTTGTCGAACGAGCTCGCGTTCAGAATCAGGTCGCCGGTGACCCGCAGGATCCCGGCCTGCCGCAGGCCCTCCGCCCACTTGTCGAAGATCGCAAACGAGTCGTCGTCGTAGAACCGGCCGGAGATGTTCGGGTCCCCCCCGCCCACCACGAGGAGCGATCCCAGGAGGTTGCCGTCGCGGATGTCGCCGCGCCTCCAGAAGGTGGTGCGGAACTTGTAGGAGGGCCCGAGGTAGTGGAGGGCGGCCGCCGTCGAGATCATCTTGGTCACCGAGGCGATGGTCTCGGGAGTCCCGGGGTTCTTCTCGAAGATCGTCTCTCCGGTCGCGAGATCCGTCACGGCGATCGACACGCCCGCCTTGGCCGCCGGAGGACGGATCGCCGCGCTCTCGAGGGCCGCGCGCAGCGTCTGCGGCTCCTGGGAGGTCCGGGGCCTGGCCGCCAGCGGCGAAACGGCGAAAAGGAGGAGGGCGGCGTGAAGCGCCGCGACGCGAACGTGTCTTCCGGGGGCGGGCTTCACTCGCAAATTATAATCGACGGGTTGCGCTTTGACGAAGCTTCCCGCGTCTTCGAGGTCTCCGTGCGCGAGCTCGCCGAAGACGAGGGATTCCGGCGCGTGGGCTTCGACCGGGGCGACGGGTGGCGGCGCCTCGGCCTCGGGACCCAGATCCACACGCGTGTCCTCGGCGAGAGACAGGCCGCGCACCCCGCCTACCGATGCGAGGTCCATCTCGAGGCCCGAATTCCCGTCGAGGACTGGACCGCGGTCCTCACGGGCCGGCTCGATGGGTGCATCGAACGTGAGCCCGGTCACTGGCTGATCGAGGAACTCAAGTCCACCAACCTCGCGCTCGACGGGGTCCGCCCGCAGGGCTATGCCTTCGACCGGGACCGTCGCCAGCTCCTGGGCTACTGCTACCTGTGGAAACGCCTGGGCCACGGGCACGTCGGAGGCGCGCTCGTCTACGTCGACATCGAGACCGGAGAAGAGTTGTCGCTTCAGGTCCCGTTCGACGAGGACGTCGAGCGAGACGTCGAGCGGCGCCTCGCCCGGCTCCTCGGGATCTGGCGCGGCCAGAAGGTCGCTCGCCAGCGCAAGGCGAAAGCCGCCGAGCGGCTGCCCTTTCCGCATGCCGCCCCGCGGCCCGGCCAGGAAAGGATGATCGAAGCCGTTCGCACCGCCGTGCGAAACGGCGAGCACCTGCTCGCCGAGGCTCCGACGGGCTCCGGAAAGACGGCCGCGGCTCTCCACCCCGCGCTCGCCGAGGGCCTGGCGACCGGCCGCCAGGTCGTCTTCCTGACCTCGAAGACCCTCCAGCAGAAGATGGCGGTCTCGGCCCTGGTCGCCATGAACGAGCGGGCCTTCCACACGCTGCAGGTCCGCGCCAAGGACCGGATGTGCGCCAACGACCGCATCCTCTGCCACGAGGACTTCTGCCGGTTTGCCAGCGCCTACCCCGAGAAGATGGAGCGCTCGAACCTGCTCACGCGGCTTCGCGAGTCGTATTCCCACCACGATCCGGACGTCGTCTTCGAAGAGGCCCGCCGCGAAGAGGTCTGCCCGTTCGAGGTGCAGCTCGAGCTCGCCCACCGGGCCGACGCGATCGTCGCCGACTACAACTACGTGTTCGAACCGGCGGCCGCCCTTCGCCACCTCACGGGCGAGGACTTGCGGGAGGCGATCCTCCTCGTCGACGAGGCCCACAATCTCCCCGACCGGGCCCGGCAGATCTTCTCCCCGGAAATTCTCGAGCAGGACCTCGCCGCGCTCGCCCACCGGCTCCGGCTGCAGCCGGGGGAGCTCTTCCAGGACATCGTGGCTTCCGTCGAGGAACTCACCGGAATCCTCGCCGAGTGCGCCGGGGACCTGCCCGAGGGCGAGGCGATCGCCGAGGTCGATCCGCCGCGCGAGGCCCTGCTCGAGCTGCGCGCGGCCTGGGAGCAGAAGTTGATGAGCTATCTCGCGTGGAAGCGCGAGACCCGGCTCGCGATGGTGGACGATCCGGTGCTGGAATTCCACTTCACCCTGCAACGCTTCGCCGCGGTCCTCGCGATGATGGGCCCGGACTTCTCGGCGGTCGTCGAACGCCGCGCCGCCGGCATCCGGCTGGCCCTGGTGTGCCTCGATCCGGCCCGGCCCCTCTCATCGGTCTTTCGGGAGGCCTCCTCGGCCATCCTTCTGTCGGCGACGCTGACGCCGCCCGAGGCGATCCGCCGGGTCCTGGGGCTCGATCCCGCTCGCACGTCGTCGATTTCTCTTCCGCCGCCGTTTCCCCCCGAAAATCGCAAGGTCATGATCGTGCCCTGGGTCCGCACGACGTACACGGCCCGCGAGCGAAACTACGGGCGAATCGCGACGCTGCTCGCCGAAATGTCGGATGCTCACGGAGGCAACGACCTCGTCCTCTTCCCGTCGTACCGATTCCTCGCCGAGGTCTCCTCCCGCATGCCTTCGACGCGCTCCCGGCTGCTCGTCCAGCGCCCGGACCTCACGAGCTTCGAGAGGCAGCAGCTGCTCGGGGCCCTCTCCGCCCCGCCCCCCGGCGGGACCTTGCTCTTCGCGGTTTCCGGCGGCATGTACGCCGAGGGTGTCGACTACCCCGGCGACCTGCTCTCGGCGGTCTTCGTGGTTTCGCCCGCGCTCCCCCAGGTCTCCTTCGAACGCGAGCTGCTCCGCCGCTATTTCGACGACCAGGAGGAGGCGGGATTCGACTACGCCTACCTGCAGCCGGGGATGACCCGGGTCGTCCAGGCGGCCGGCCGCCTCATCCGGAGCGAGACGGACCGCGGGGTCATCGCACTCGTCTGTGCGCGCTTCATGGAAGAGCCCTACGTCAGTCGCCTGCCGCGCGACTGGTACTCGCAGACCCCGTCCGAGCTGGTGACGCGCCGGCCGGCCCAGGAGATCCGCGAGTTTTTCGAGAGGTACGGATGAAAAACCCCTACACGAACAAACGGATGCCCCGCCTCACGGTCGACTCCTGGGTCCGCGATCGCCGCGGCCGCGTCCTGCTGGTCCAGCGCTCCCGCCCCCCGTACCAGGGCCGATGGGGCCTGCCCGGCGGCTTCTGCGAGTGGAAGGAGACGACCGAGCGATGCTGCGCGCGGGAGACGCTCGAGGAGACGGGCCTCAAGGTGCGGGTGGGCGAGCTCCTCGGCGTCTATTCCAAACCCGACCGCGATCCGAGGGGCCACAACGTCACGGTCCTCTATCGGGCCACGCGCCTGTCCGGCAAAGTGCGCGGCGGCGACGACGCCGCCGACGCGAAGTGGTACACGGCCGCCGAGCTGCGCCGCCTGCCCTTCGCGTTCGACCACCGCGAAATCGTGATGGAACAGCTGGCCCGCGACCGGAAACGGCGCCGGCACCGCGGCTAGGGCCAGCCGCCAGCCGCCGTACTCAGTCGCGGCGGCGGCGACCGGTCTCGAGAGTCGCCGCGAACGCCCGCGCCAGAAGGCCCTCGTCGGTCACGGCCCAGACGGTGTACCGGTAAAAGGTCCCCGGCGCCGCCGTCGTATCCACGAACGCGTAGCCGAAGGATTCGTCGGCGTTCTCCGAGGACGGCACCAGCTCGGGTCCGGTCCGCACGATGCGACCGTCGGCGAGCACTTCCTCGCGGAACACCGCCCAACCCCAGAGACCCGAGTGCGAGGCCGTCGTCCAGGTGAGCCGCGGGCCGCCCGCGCCGGCCGACGCCTTGGCCTCCAGGCCCGAGAACGGGCCGGATGCGTCGCGCGTGCAGTCGACCGGCGCCCGCAGGCCAGGCACCCGCGCGTTGGAACCACCGACGAGGAAATCGACGCGGGCCACCCCCGAGAGCGGGATCGACCGGCGATCGCCCGGCTCGAAGAAGACGACGTCCGGCGGAAGCGCGCGGTCGGAATACCGGACGACCGCCGCGCCCTCGCCGCCGTCCGGGGGCCAGGCGAACACGAGCGTTTCCGTCTCCCCGTCCGGCAGGATCGACCGATGCCGCACGGAGAGGCCGGCCGGGGGCGCTGCATCGAGCGCGCCCACTTCGAGGTCGTACACCCGGAGCCGCGAGGGCCCCGGCTCGGCCTCGAGGCTCGCGTACAGGCGCACCGCGGCGCGCAGCAGCACCCGGCCGTCCGTGCGCGCAAGCTCGGTGACGAGACGCGACATCGCGTCTCTCGGCGTTTCGCCGGTCGCCGCCGCCTCCTCGCGGGCGCGCTGCCAGAGGCTCCCGTCGGGCGACATGGAGGAGACCTCCTGGACCCACAGGCGGCCCAGCGCGGCGGGATGGGCCCGAAAGTCGAGGTTCGGAGCCGCCGCCAACGCCCAGAGGTCCTCGCCATCCGTCCCGCTCTGCGAGACGGCGGCAACGAAAGCCCCGACGGCCTGGTCGACGAACGCCGCATCCGGCTCGGAGGGCGCCGCCGCCCCGGCGGCCAGCGACGCGCTCCCGAGGAGCACGGCGGCGACGAGGAGGGCTGCTGAGGGCGATCTGAGCATTCTTCTGAGGGTAGACCCCGGGCACGAGATCGTCAACGGTTGTACGGAGCCCGGGGAAGGAACGTCGCCTACTTGGAGGGCTTCTCCGGGACGTCGGCCTTGACGACCTTCTGCACCCGGTCGACCTTTTCCAGCGTCGCGCGGCCCGGGATTCGTACGAAGACGACCGTGATGTTGTCGACGCCCCCCTTCTCGTTGGCCAGGCCGACGAGATCCTGGCAGAGGGACTCGGCCGTCCGTCTTTCGTCGCCCGCGATCGAGTCCCGGATCTCCTCGTCGGAGAGCATCGTGGTCAACCCGTCGGAGCAGAACAGGAATGCGTCGCCGCGCGCGAATTCCATCTCGCGCAGATCCGGCGCCACCGATGGGCCGCCGCCGAGCGCGCGCGTGACCACGTTCTTGAGCGGGTGCGTTTTGGCCTCCTCCTCCGTGAGGATCCCGGCCGAGACCTGCTCGTGCACCCAGGAGTGATCGTCGGTCAGCCGAGTCAGCTCGCCCGCGCGATAGAGGTACGCGCGGCTGTCGCCGACGTGGGCCAGCGATAGGATCTTTTCGTTCATCAGGCCGGCGACGACCGTGGTCCCCATGCCCTTCAGCCACGGCTGTGCCGCGACCGCCGACATGACGCGCTCGTTCGCCTTCTCGATCGCGATCGCCAGTCGATTGCTGTTGAAGTGGAGCTCGTGGTTGTACTTGAACGGCCACGTTGCCTCTTCCTTCTGCCGCGTGGCCGCGATGAACTCGCCGATGGTCTCGACCGTGATCTTCGCCGCGACTTCGCCGGCGGCGTGGCCGCCCATGCCGTCGGCCACGATGAAGAGGCCCTCGGCCTCGTCGAGCGCGTAGGCATCCTCGTTGTGCTTGCGCTTCCGGCCGACGTCCGTCAGCCCGTATGCGTCGATCTCGGCCATCGCGCCGCTACCCCTTGCCCGCCCGCTGCACGCGAATCTCCTCGAGCGCCTTGCGCGCATCGCCGGCCGACGGATCCCAGCGGACCGCCTCCTGGTAGGCCTTCTCGGCCTTCAGCAGGAGCCCCGCCTGCCGAAAGATCGCGCCGGCGTCCTTCAGCATGGCGCCATTGTGCGGCTCGATCCCAATCGCGGCCTCGATCGCCTTGACCGCGGCTCGCATGTCGCCGGCGCGGGCCGAGGCGAGGCCCAGGTAGTGCTGGGCCTTGACGTCCCGCGGATTGCGGTGCACCGCGAGCTGAAAGTTGCCGGCGGCTTCCGCGAACTTGCGGTCCTTGTAGGCGGCGATCCCCTGCGTCACGTAGTTGTGTGCGACGGCGTCGCCCCCGACCTCCGGCGCGCTTCGCGCGGCCGCGAGATCGAAGTCGTAGGCCTTGCGCCTCTCGGGACTCGTGAGCACGTTGAGAGCTTCCGTCAGGTCCTGAAACTTCGCTTCAGCCTCCGCCTTGCGCGCCGCCGGCGCCCGGTCGGGATGGGCTTCGCGCGCCAGCGACCGAAACCTCTCACGGATTTCGGCTTCACTGGCGTCCCTCGCCACCCCGAGGAGCGCGTAGTAGTCAGCGTCTCGCGACATTGTGGGGGCCCTTCAACCGCGCGGCGGAATTTTTCAACGAAGGTTAACATACGGGAAAGACCTGCCTCCCGGCAAGCGCGGCGAGCCGAGCGGCGCGCTCACGGCACGCCTTCAGCCTCGCTTTTCGAGGATGATCTTGCGGGCCGCGAGGCGAATTCCCTCCGGCAGATTTCGATCCCGGCCGATGTTTCGCAGGTCGCGCGGGCCGAGAAACTTCACCAGCGGCAACGTGATGGAGAGCGGCACGGCAGGGTTGGTGACCAGCGCGAACTGGATCCGGGGCTTCTTGATCCACTCGCGCGTCGAGGCGACCTCCTGGAAGATCTCCGGCGCGAGATGCCGCATCGCGCAAAAGGCCTCGATCTCGCCCTGCGTGATCGATTCGCACGCGAGAACGGCCATGCTCACGATCTTGTTCGCATCGCCGATCAGGATCCGGCGCTCCTCCTTCGATCCCCTCTGCGCGAGCTCGACCTTCTCCTTGACCGTCATCATCGAGATGCGCCGATAGACGGCGGCCAGGCCGGCCTCCGAGGTTTCCTCCGCCGCATCCGGCCGACCCTCGAGGACGCCGTCCGCGCCGGGCGGGAGGTCTGTCGCCTCGGCCGCGTCCTCGAACACGATCCCCGCGGCTTCCTGTCGGACGCGCCTCTCGTCTTCCTCTCGGCGGATGCGCTCCTGCTCCCGTCGCCGCTCTTCCTTGTCGAAGAACTCTTCGCGCAGCTCCGCCAGCCGGCGTCGCCCGTCGCTCGTCAGCTCGGCATTGTTCAGGAGCGCATCGATGATCTCCGGGCGACGCAGCAGACGCACCTGGTTGACGATCAGAGCCTCCTGGGGCCCCCCGCTGACGGTGGATGCCAGCCGCAGGAGAGACTCGTCCGGGGCGTCCGGGTGTCGGATGATCCGCTCGAGGACGAAGGAATCCTCGCTCGCGCGGCTGATCGTGTCGAGCTCGTCGGCGGTCGGCGCGCCGTCTTCGAGGAAGAGCAGCAGCTCGTCGGGAGGGAGGGCGAGGAGAGTCTCTCGCGCAGGGGGTCCGATGTCGGGGTCCTCGTCGTCGAGGACCGCGAGCAGCGCCCGCAGACGGTCGTCGCGCTCGAGCGGGAGGAGCCCCCGGGCGGCGAATACGCGAAGATCGCGCGGCGCGTCCGGCGCCCGGACGATCGAAACGATGTCCCGGGGTTCGGCTCTGGTCGGGGGGTCGGCGTCGGACAAGCGGAGGACCGGCCCGCTAGTCTGCCGCGGCCGCGACGGAATACCGGGCCAGGCCGCTCGGGCGACACGCCACTACGGGGCACCGGCCCGGGTGACGGCGGCGAGACACTAGCTCTGCAGGCGCGGGTCCGGCACGGGCCGGTCGCGGACGACCTGGCCAGACCCTCCCAGCGGCTCCATGGCGCGGCCGTCCACCGTGACCCGAACGCCGCCGGCGTTACCGAGCGTCAGGCGGAAGCCCTCGCGCGCTTCGAACTCGCGCTTCGCGCCCCGCCGGATCAGGCCCGAGAAGATCGAAACTCCGTCGGCCGAAACCTCGGTCCATGAGTCCTCGGCGAATTCGAGCGTCATCGTTACGCCGTGCGTGGCCGAAGGGGGCTCGACGGACTCCGAGGCCTGGTCCTGAATCTGCGGCGCCGGCGCGGGCGACGCGGCCACGTTCTTGAAACTGACCGGCGCCACCGATCTCGCCGCCGCCGGGGCCGCCGGCGCACTGCGCCGTTCGGGGCGAACGAAGAACCCGAGGAGCAGGAGGATGCCCGTCACGCTGACGACGATCGAGCCCGCGGCGCCACGCCGGCCGCGCAGGAACCGCGAGCGCGCCCCGCGCTTCCTCGGTGCGGCGCCGACCTCGAGCTTCTCCGGGGCCAGATCGGCCAGGTAGGCGTTGACCATCTCGTCCGGGTCGAGACCCAGGTGACGCGAATAGGAGCGGATGAAGCCCCGCGTGAAGACGGGGGCCGGCAGGCTTATGGACGTCGCTCGCTTCGAGGGCCGTGAGCAGGCGGATCGAAATCTTCGTGGCGGCCGAGATCTCTTCGAGTGAGACCTCCCGGATGAGCCTCTCCCGGCGGAGTTCTTCTCCGAACGTCAGGATCGGTGTCTCTCCCATTCTCGTCTCCCCGCTTGCGGATCTTCGATGCTAGACCTGGCCGGCCCGCTCCGCAAGGACTCTTTCGGCGCAGGCCCGGAGGAAGGCGGAACGCCGAGGCGAGTCCCGGACGCCTCGGAGATCTTCCCGGCTCGCCCGGGTCAGGAGGGTCAGGGCCAGCGAATCGGGGAGGTTCGGGCTGCGAAGGACGGCGCTCCGGACCCCCGGCCGCGCCCCCCAGCGGGGGTGCGAGACGATCCGCTCCAGAATCTCCGGAACGGCGGACGGCTGGACCGCGGCCTGCACGACGTCGGCTTCGATCGTAAAGCGGTTCTCGAGGACCGACGCGAGGACCCGCGCGTCCGGATCGAGCCGAAGCGCCAGGAGGGTCCCGCGGCCCACGTTGCGCGCCAGGTCGACCCGTTCGGCGACGGCCATCTCCGGGAGCCGCCTCAGCAGGTCCTGGTCCGCCGCGCGCCGGATGGCCGGGTGGACCCGCGCGTCGGCCGACAGGTGCGCCAGATCACGCCAGAAGAGCGTCGCGACCAGCGCCAGGGCCTCGGTCCGGGGCGTTCCGGGGTGGGCCGCCAGCGCCATTCGAACCGCGTGGTACCGGCGCACGGCCCGGTCGGCCAGAATCTCCTCGAGCTGCTCCCGCGGCAGATCGGCCCGGCGCAGGAGTCGCAGGCACTCCCCTTCGGTGCGCATCACTCCCTCCGGCGGCAGGCCCCCGCGAGCCGGCCGGCGAGGGCGGCCACGGCCGCCTCGCGGCGCCGGCCCGCGACTTCGGCGGCGCCGACCAGCGCCGATCCGACCACGATCCCGTCCGCGAGCTGCGCGGCCCGGCGCGCCGACTCCGGTGTCGAGATTCCGAAGCCGATCGCCAGCGGAAGGCCGCCGGCGACCCGGCGCGCCCGGCGAACGGTCGCGGCCAGGTCGGCCGGCAGCCCCGCGCGGGCCCCGGTGGTTCCCGGCCGCGAAACGACGTAGAGAAACCCGCTGGAAAGTCGCGCCGCTTCGCGCATGCGCGCCTCGGGCGAAGTGGGCGAGACGAGAAAGATCGTATCGAGCCCGGCGCCACGCAGCACCGGAACGATCGGCCCCGACTCCTCGGGCGGAACGTCGGTCAGCAGGACCCCGTCGAAGCCCGCCGCCTTCGCTCCGAGCGCCGCGCGGGAGACCCCCATTCGATGGATGGGATTCAGATAGGAAAAGAGAACCAGCGCGAGCGCCGTCTCCGCGCGAATGCGCCGGGCGATCGCGAACACGCCCTCGAGCGTGACGCCCGCTTCGATAGCGCGCGAGGCCGCCCGCTGCAGCACCGGCCCGTCGGCGATGGGATCGGAGAACGGCACGCCGAGCTCCAGCACGTCCGCCCCCGCGCGCTCGAGCGCCCGGGCCATTCCGACCGTGGCGTCCGGAGACGGATCGCCGGCCGTCAGGTACGCGACGAACGCCGCTCGCCGCGCGCCGCGCGCCCGGACGAAGGCCTCGGCGATCCGGCTCATGCGGGTCCGTCGCCGCGGACCCGGAGGACCTCGTCGAGATCCTTGTCCCCGCGACCCGAGAGATTCACGAGGATCCACTTCGCGGGGGAGAGCTCGCGCGCCAGGCGCGCGGCGAAAGCGACGGCGTGCGCCGACTCGAGTGCCGGCAGAATGCCTTCGGTCCCGGCCAGCAGCGCGAAGGCCTCCAGCGCCTCGGCGTCCCCGACGCTTTCGTATCGGACACGTCCGTTGTCGTGGAGCAGGGCATGCTCGGGGCCGACCGCGGGATAGTCGAGGCCGGCGGAGACGGAGTGGGTCGGGAGCGTCTGCCCCGCCGCGTCCTGCAGGAGCATCGTTCGGGTGCCGTGCAGGACCCCCGCGGACCCGCCCGAAAACCGCGCGGCGTGCTCTCCCGGGCCGGGCCCGCGTCCGCCCGCCTCGACGCCGTAAAGCGCCACCCGCGTCGCGAGGTAGGCCGAAAAGAGGCCGATCGCGTTGGAGCCTCCGCCGACGCACGCGACCGCCGCGTGCGGATCCCGCCCGGCGAGCCGTCGAAACTGCGCCCTCGCCTCGCGCCCGATCACCGATTGAAACTCGCGCACCATCGTCGGGTACGGGTGCGGTCCGAGCGCGGATCCCAGCACGTAGTGGGTCGTCGCCACGTTTTCGGTCCAGTCCCGCATCGCCTCGTTGATCGCGTCCTTGAGCGTCTTCGATCCGGAGTCGACCCCCGCGACCTCGGCGCCGAGCAGGCGCATCCGGGACACGTTGGGCGCCTGGCGGGCCATGTCGGTCACGCCCATGTAGACGCGGCAGGCGATCCCGAGCTTCGCCGCGGCGGCCGCCGTCGCGACCCCGTGCTGTCCCGCGCCCGTCTCTGCCACGACGCGCGACTTCCCCATCCGCCGGGCCAGGAGGACCTGGCCGAGGGCGTTGTTGAGCTTGTGCGCCCCGGTGTGAAGAAGGTCCTCGCGCTTCAGCACGATCTTCGCCCCGCCGACCCGTTGGGTCAGCCGGTTGGCGAACGTCAGCGGCGTCGGGCGGCCCGCGTAGCTCCTCAGGAGGTCCGCGAGCTCGGCGCGGAACCCCCGGTCGCGCCGCCACCGCGCGAAGGCGGCCTCGAGCTCCTCGAGCGGCGCCATGAGCGTTTCGGGAGCGAACCGGCCCCCGTACTCGCCGAAGTAGCCGCGTCGCTCAGCCACGGTCCGCCTCCCGAACGGCCTCGAAGAACCGCTCGAGCCGCGAACGGTCCTTGATCCCCGGCGCGCTCTCGACACCCGATGCCACGTCGACGCCGTCGGGACGGAGGCGGCGGATGACTTCGCCGACGGTTTCGGGATCGAGTCCGCCGGCGACGAAGACCGGGACGGGCAGCGGGCCGGCCCGCGCGACCAGGTCCCAGTCGGGGACCCGTCCCCGGCCGGAGCTCGAATCCCAGAGGACGGCGCGACAGCGCGCGACGACCGCCGCCTCCGGGAGGCCGTCCCGGCCCGCCTCGAGGGACACGGCAGGAATGACGCGCGCGCGAAGACTCTCCACGTCCGCCGACTCGACCCGCCGATGCAGCTGAACGATCTGGAGCCCGGCGCCGTCGATGGCCCGCGCGATTTCGTCCACCCCGGCCTCCGCGAAGATCCCGGCGCGCAGGGTTTCGGGCCCGGCCGACGACGCGATCGCCCGGGCCCGCGACAACGAAATTCTCCGTGGCGACTGCGGGACGAAGTTGAATCCCAGGATGTCCGCGCCGAGCTCGCAGGCCGCGACGACGTCCTCTTCGCGCGTCAGGCCGCAGACCTTGATTTGCGTCATCGGGTCAACGCTCTCAGGTCGTCCTCGGGGTCCTCGGAGCGGAGCAGCGCCTCCCCGACGAGAAACGCCCGGTACCCGGCCGCCGACAGGCGGTCGACGTCGGCGCGTTCCCGGATGCCGCTCTCGGCCATGGGGACCGCCCCTGCCGGCATCGCACGCGCCAGGGCCTCGACGGCGCCCAGATCCGTTCGGAAGCTCGACAGGTCCCGCGCATTGACGCCGACGACGTCCGGCTCCACGGCGGCCGCGCGCCGGATCTCGGCTTCGGTGTGCGCTTCCGCCACGATCGCAAGCCCGCGTCGCCGCGCCGCTTCGGCCAGCGACGGCAGCTCGCTCTCCGACAGCGCGCGGACGATGAGGAGAACGGCGTCGGCCCCCAGCGAGACTGCGAAGTCGAGCTGGACTTCGGAGATCACGAAATCCTTCATCAGAACCGGAAGGCCGGAAATGCTCTTGGCGCGCGGGAGCCAGTCCGGACGGCCGCCGAAGTGATCCTCCTCGACAACGACGGAAATGGCCGCCGCGTGGCCCCGGCGGTAGTGGAGAGCGAAGGTCTCGATCCGCCCGTCCGCTCCGATGGAGGATCTGCCCGGCGGAGGGCGACATCGCCTTGATCTCGGCGACGATGCGCGGCCCCGGCGCCCGGAGCGACGCGACGAAGGCCGCGCCGTCGGTGGGACGGTCGGCCGTCCCGCGGGAGGCGTACTCGCCGCGCGCCAGTCTCTGGCGCTTGTCGGCCAGGATGCGGTCGAGGATGTCGGTCAAGCGGCCTCCGTCGCGGCCCGCAGGCATTCCAGGCGCCGCCGGGCTTGCCCCGAATCGACTGCCGAACGGGCGAGCCCGTACCCCTCGGCCGCGTTCCGGGCCCGGCCCTCGACCACGAGAGCCACGCCCGCGTTCAGCAGCACGGCCTCCCTCCGGGGACCGGGCTCGCCCTGGAGCAGACGGGCGAGCATGTCGGCATTCTCGGCCGCGTCGCCGCCCGCGAGCGCGTCGACCGAAACGGCCTCCTGCCGCAGGTCGTCGGCCTCGAGTCTCCACGGACGCGTCCGGCCTTCCTCGACTTCGATTCCGAAGGCCGGGACCCCGGGCGTGAGCTCGTCGAGACCGTTCTCCGAATGGAAGACGATGGCCCGCTCGGTTCCGAGCGCCGCGAGCGCGTCGGCCAGAAGGCGCGCCAGCTCCGGCCGGCCGACGCCGATCAGTTGCCGGCCCGCGCCGGCCGGGTTGGCGAGCGGCCCCAGGGCGTTGAAGATCGTGCGGACGCCGAGCTCGCGGCGTACGGTGCCGAGCTCCTTCATCGCCGGATGGAAGGCGGGAGCGAAGAGGAACACCAGCCCGGCCTCGTCGAGGATGCGCCCCGCCCGCCCGGGCTCGAGATCGACCTCGACCCCGGCGGCCGCCAGCACGTCGGCCGAGCCGACGCGCGACGAGATCGAGCGGTTGCCGTGCTTGGCGACGGCGGCGCCGGCGCCTGCCGCCACGATCGCCGCCGCCGTGGAGACGTTGAAGAGGTCGCGCCCGAGCCCGCCCGGTCCGCATGTGTCGAGGAGAGGCGATCGCCGCGTCGCCACCCGGCGCATTCGGCGGCGCAACGCCGACACGGCGCCGGCGATCTCGTCGGCCGTCTCTCCGCGCGCGGCGATACCCGAGCAGCAGGGCCCCCTTCTGGGCCTCCGTCGCCCGGCCGTCCATCAGGTCGCCGAAGGCGGCCTCCGCGAGCGTTCGCGGGAGCGCCTTTCGCGCGGCGATGGTCTTCAGCGCGTCGGCGACGTCGGGCGTCATCGCGTCCGGACTCGGCTGCCGTAAGGGGCCGGTGCGCGTCGCCGACGGCGGGAGGGGGCAAGCCCCTCCCCTACGGCCGGGGACCCGTCGGGCGTCACGTCGCCAGCCTCACGAAGTTTTCCAGGATTCGCTCGCCCTCGGGCGTCAGGACCGACTCCGGATGAAACTGCACGCCGTAGACCGGCAACGCGCGATGCGCGAGCGCCATCACGAGGCCGTCCTCGCTCCGGCCGGTGACCACCAGCGCGTCCGGAAATCCCTCCTCCGCGACCATGAGCGAATGGTAGCGCCCGGCCTCGAACGGTCGGGACAAGCCCTCGAAGAGGCCGGTTCCGTCGTGCGCGATGCGCGAGCTCTTCCCGTGCCGGGGCTCCGGCGCCCGTTTCACCACGCCGCCGTGGAAGGCCGCGACGGCCTGGTGCCCGAGGCAGACTCCGAGCAGCGGAATCCGGTGAGCCTCGGCCGCGGCGATCATCTCGATCGATCGCCCGGCCTTCTCCGGCCGTCCGGGCCCCGGCGAGATCACGACGGCTTTCGGCCGTTCCGAGGCGATCCGGTCGGGATCGAACCGGTCGCTCCGGGCCACGACCACGTCCGGGTCGAGCTTCCCGAGCGCCTGCACCAGGTTGTAGGTGAAGGAGTCGTAGTTGTCGACGACGAAGATCATGCGAACCATTCCGTCGCCAGATCGATCGAGCGCAGGAGGGCCGCCGCCTTCGATTCGGCTTCGGCGTACTCCTTCTCCGCGATCGAATCGGCGACGATCCCCGCCCCGGCCTGCACCCGCCAGAGCCCCCGCTCGACGACCGCCGTCCGGATGGCGATCGCCAGATCGCAGTTGCCGGCCGCGTCGAAATAGCCGACCGCCCCGCCGTAGATTCCCCGGCGCCCCGCCTCGAGCGCGTCGATCAGCTCCATGGCGCGGATCTTGGGGGCCCCCGTCAGCGTGCCGGCCGGAAAGCAGGCCGCCAGCGCCTCGGCCGCGCCGGCGCCCTCGCGAAGGCGTCCGCGAACCTCCGAGACGAGGTGCTGAACGTGCGAGAACTTCTCGACGTCCGCGTAGCGCGTCACGCGGACGCTTCCGATCTCGCAGACGCGGCCCAGGTCGTTGCGCGCGAGATCCACGAGCATGACGTGTTCCGCTCGCTCCTTGGGGTCCGCCGCGAGCGCCGCTGCCAGCCGATCGTCCTCGGCCGTGGTCGCGCCGCGGGGGACCGTGCCCGCGATCGGACGCGTCTCGATCTCGCCGTTGCGGCACCGGACCAGCATCTCGGGCGAGGACCCCAGGATGCTCGCCTCGCGGGTCTCGAGGTAGTAGAGATACGGCGACGGGTTGAGCACGCGCAGCGCGCGATACACGTCGAACGGATCGATGTCGAGCCGCGCGGTCCAGCGCTGGGAGACGACGGCCTGGTAGACCTCCCCGGCCGCGATGCTCTCGCGCGCCGCCGCGACCGCCTCCAGGAATCTCTCCCGCGGCATTCCCGGCTCGAAGGACGCGGTCCTCCCGGCGCGGCCCGGAGCCGCCGGCGGATTGGGCCGACGCGTGTACGCCTCGAGGGTGTCCAGGCGATCGATCGCCTCCGAGACCGCATTCCCCGCATCGACCCCGTCGGCCCCGTCGATCGTCGTCAACAGCAGAAGGCGCTGCCGCGGGTGGTCGAACGCCACGACCGCCTCGAACAGGAGGAAGAGGACGTCGGGGATCTCCCCTTCCCGCGGATGCCGGTCCGGGATCGACTCGAAGAGCCGCACTGCGTCGTATGCGAGGTATCCGACCGCCCCGCCCGCCAGCGGAGGCAGGTCCGGGTCGGCCGCGAAGTCGCCTCCCCGCACCAGACGCTCCAGGGCGCCCAACGGGGGCCCGTCGATCGGCTCGGTCCGGCCGTCCCGCTCCACCAGCGTCCGACCGTCCCGCACCGTGAGCCGCGCAGAGGGGTCGGCGCCCAGGAACGTGTATCGTGCGACGGACTCGCCCCCCTCCACGCTCTCGAGCAGGAACGCCTCGCCGCCCGCCCGCCGCATCCGCCGGAACAGCATCACCGGCGTCAGCAGATCGGAGGGGAAAACGCGCGCCACCGGGACACGGACGCCCGGGCGCGCCCGGGCCAGGAAGTCGCGCCGCTCGGCCTCCCGGTTCACGCGGAAAAGCCTCGGCTCAGGATGCCCTTCACCTCGTCCACGGACACGCCATGGACGCCGAAGAGCTGCGCCTGACGGACGGCCTGAGTCGCGAACATCTGCAGGCCCTCCACGGTCGGGCACTTGGCGGCCCGCGCCGCCCGGATCGTCGGAGTCTCGCGGCCGTCGCGGCGGTAGACACAGTCGAAGACGAGCGGCCGCGCCTCGAACAGGCTCGCCGGGATGGCGGGCGGATCCTCGTCCCTCCACCCGACGGGAGTCGCGTTCACGTAGAGGTCCGCCTCGCTCGCGGCGAGGTCCTCCCAGGCGAGAGAGTCGATCCGGAAAGCTTCGGCCAGGCGGTCGGCCTCCGCGTTGCGGCGGGCCGCGACGGCCACCTCGTAGCCGAGCTTGCGAGCGGCCACGACGGCGGCCCGCGCCGCGCCTCCCGCGCCCACGACGACCGCGCTGCGCCCCTCGCCCGTTCCGTGATCGGCGAGCGTGTCGAAGACCCCGTCGACGTCGGTGTTCTCCGCGCGCCAGGCCGCTCCCGCTCCGCGCACCAGCGTGTTTGCGGCGCCGATGACGCGCACGTCCCCCGAGGGCACGCCGGCCCGCGCCGCCGCGAGCTTCCAGGGCTGGGTGACCGCGAACCCGCGAAACGGCGGATCGAAGACGATCTCGTGCGGCCGCTCCCGGTCGAAGTCCGACACCTGCAGCGGCAGGTAGAGCCACGGAAGGTCCCGCGCGCGAAAGATCGCGTTGTGCAGGCGGGGCGACAGCGACCGGGCGGTGCTTCCGGCAATGACGCCGAAGAGCGCTTCGATCAGCCGCGGTCGGTCGATCCCGTAGACCTCGAGCAGATCGCCGATCGCGATCTGGCCGGCCGCCGTCTCGCGCTCGACGGGCCCGTAGACGAGGGCCGCCCCGAACAGCGCCGAGAGCACGCGGCCCGGGGCGCTCGTCGGCCCCATCGGAAGGATCGCGACGCTCGGGTCCGTCTGGCTCCTCTGAAGGTCGGCGAGTCTCAGGCTCCCGGCGACGTCGGCGACTCCCGCCACGAGCTTGGTCGCGCGCGCTCCCGTCCGGCGCATCGCCTCCAGCTTCTCGTTCCAGTCCGCCGGCAGCGTGAACGGCGAATGGTGGGACACGATCACGCGTTCGCGCCCCGCGAACCGGCGCGGATCCGCGAGCAACCCCCGCGCGTGCTCCACATCGACCGTCGCGCCCGCCGCGTAGGCCTCCTCGACGAGCTTCGCGTACTCCGCGGCGGACCCGCTGAAGTTGCCCCCCTCTTGCAGCGACCTCCACGTCAGGATCGCCGGCCGCCGGTCCAGGCGCAGCAGCGCCGCCGGCAGGATCGGCCGCTCGGCCAGGTCCAGCCGAAACTCGATCGCGTTCGCCCCTGGAGGGACTCGCTCGACCAGCCGCGCCGCGTGCTCGGCGTCTTTCGGCGCGAGCGAGGCGACGTACGCAGGGATCGGAAGAACTCGCTTCTCTTCGGTCACGTTCAAAATCAAAAACCCCCGAGCCCATCGGGCCGGGGGTTCCGTTCTCGAGATCCGTACGCGCCCCGGCCGATGGATGTCGGCAGGGCGCGACTATGCCCTACCGGGTTGCCTCCCGCCACCACCAGTTCTGCCGGGCTCCGCGCGTCATGGCGGGGCGATCATCCCGCCGCCGGGAGTGGGAGTCAAGGCGGGCACCGGTCGCCGCGGCGCGTCGGGCTACGCCCGCTTCCACCTCGTGCCGGCCGGGCCGTCTTCGAGCACGATTCCCCGGGCCGCCAGGTCCTTGCGGATCCGGTCGGCCTCGGCGAAGTCTCGCCGGCCGCGGGCCTCGTTGCGGGCGGCGATCTGCGCCTCGACCTCGGCGGGCAGGACCTCGTCTTTCGCCGGGAGGATTCCGAGAACGCGGTCGACGCCGCGGATGGCCGCGGCGGCCGCGGCGGCACCCGGGCCGTCGAGCGAGCTATCGGCCTCGGCGGCGTTGACGTCGCGGATGAACGTGAAGAGCGTCCCCAGGGCTTCCGCGGTGTTGAGGTCGTCGTCGAGCGCGGCCGAGAACGCCTTCGAGAATTCGGCGGCGCGCTCGGGCGCCGGGTACGCGCCCGGCTTCGCCGCTCCGCCCCGGGCGGCGTCGTCGAGACGGGCGACGGCGGACTTGATACGGTCCACCGCCGACGCGGCGCCCGTCAGCGCCTCCCAGGTGAAGTTGAGCTTCTTGCGGTAGGGCACCGACAGCAGCAGGTACCGCACGGCGACCGGGTCGTCTCTCCGGGCGAGCACGTCGTCGAGCGTGTAGAAGTTGCCCTTGGACTTCGCCATCTTCTCGCCGTCGACGATCAGGTGCTCGGCGTGGAGCCAGAGGTTCACGAACGGCTCGCCCGTCGCGGCCTCGCTCTGCGCGATCTCGTTTTCGTGGTGGGGGAAGATGTTGTCGACCGCTCCGGTGTGAATGTCGAAGTGATGCCCGAGGTACTTCATGCTCATCGCGGAGCACTCGACGTGCCACCCGGGCCGGCCTCGGCCCCACGGCGAGCGCCATGCGGGTTCGCCCGGCTTCTCCGCCTTCCAGAGCACGAAGTCCTTGACGTCCTCCTTCTCGTACTCGTCGTCGGCCACGCGCTCGCCGCGTCGAGCCTTCTCGAGGTCGATCCCCGAGAGCCTTCCGTAGGCCGGGAAAGTCGAGATCCGAAAGTAGACCGAGGCCTCCGATTCGTAAGCGTGGCCCCGCTCGAGGAGCCTGGTCGTGATCTCCTGCATCTCCGCGATGTGCTCGGTGGCGCGCGGGTAGCGCTCGGCCCGTTCGAACCCCAGCCGGTCGATGTCCCGGAAGAAGAGCTCGGCGTACTTGCCGGTGAACTCGTCGAGCGAAAGCTTCGCCTCGTTGGCGCCCCGGATCGTCTTGTCGTCGACGTCCGTCAGGTTCATGATCTGCGTCACCTTCAGGCCTTGCGACCGCAGGTGCCGGCGGAGCACGTCCTCCCACAGAAACGTCCGGAGATTCCCGATGTGGACCGCGTTGTAGACGGTCGGGCCGCAGGTGTAGAGCCGGACGTGTCCGGGCTCGATGGGCGTGAGAAGAGCGGCCGTGCGCCCGAGCGTATTGAACGCGGTGAGGCTCACCAGACGCCCTTCCGTTTCTGCCGGTGGATCTTGCGCCACGTCAGGTCCCGCCTCAGCCCGCGCAGCCTCTCGACGAAGAGCGTGCCGTTCAGATGGTCGGTTTCATGGCAGAGGGCACGCGCGAGCAGACCGGTGCCCTCGATCTCGCGCACCGACCCGGAGGCATCTGCCGCGCGGACCCGCACCCGAGCCGGACGGATGACTTTCTCCGCGACGTCCGGAACCGACAGGCATCCCTCCTCTTCCTTCTGCTCGCCGCTCGAGTCGACGAGGACCGGGTTGACGAGCACGATCACCGCGCCGGGGTCCCGGCCGACCGAAAGGTCGATGATGGCCACTCTCTTGTTGACTCCCATCTGCGGGGCGGCGAGTCCCACCCCCGGCGCAGCATGGCAGGTCTCGACCATGTCCGCGACCAGGGCTGAGAGGTCCTCATCGAGCGGGTCGACCTCGGCGTTCGACGCCGTGAGCCGTTCGTCGCCGTAACGGACGATGTCCAGAATCACGAGGACGAACCGCCTGTCGGGAGGGCCCAAAGGGCCGGGGACGTGTCCTCCCAACCAACGGGTCTGTCTCCCCTGCGTGACAAGACCGCCGCACGCCTTCGCCGCCGATTCCGCATAAGTGCTCCATTTAAAGCACATTCCCGGCTCGCCGGCAACCGGCTCCCGTGGCACGGTGCTCGCTATCCTGAAGGGCCGGGAGAAATGGTGAAAAGGATGATTGCAAGACGATTGGCACTGATCGCGGCATCGGCGGCGTTCCTGGCGGCCGGATCGGCCATGGCGCAGGCCACGCGCAGCGCCTACACGTACGTCCGGGAGACCAGCGGACAGGTCCTCGTGGTCTCCCCGTCCAACGGCGAGGTCGAGGCCCGGCGCAACCTGCCGATCACCGTCGGCGACGAGATGAAGACCGAGGATCCCGCCCGCGCCGAGGTGGCGCTTGCCGACGGCAACATTCTGCACGTCGGAGGGGGCACGCAGGTCCGCTTCGCGTCGCTGTCGGCGCAGCAGGGCTCGGACGACGCAGTTTCCGCGATCGACCTGTCCGATGGCTCGGTCATCCTTTCGGTCGTCAGTTCCGACGACCGGGCGGTCCCCCGGATCGACACGGCCGACGCGACCGTCTACTCGGGTTCCGGTTCCCGCGTGCGGGTCAACTCGGACGTTCGCCGCGGCACGTCCGTGGTGGTTCGCGCCGGGTCGGTCGAGGTTCGCACCCGCACCGGCTCCTACACCGTCCGCGCAGGAAACTACCTGCTCGTCCAGGGCGACCAGGAGCCGGAGATCGCCCGCGGCAGCTTTTCGCGCGACCGCTTCGACCTCTGGGCTGCGGATCGCCTCGAGACGACCTATGACGCGCCGCAGAGCGCATCGAGCCGCTACGTCGACGAAGAATACGCCGGCGACGTCGCCGCGCTCGACGGATACGGCGACTGGGACTACAGCTCGACCTACTCGACCTACGTCTGGAAGCCGCGCGTCGCCGTCGGCTGGCAGCCCTACTCGTACGGCTCCTGGTACTCCACCCCGGTGGGCCTGACCTGGTGGTCGTGGGATCCCTGGGGCTGGTATCCGTTCCACTACGGCAACTGGTTCTTCGACGCCGGCTGGAACAGCTGGTGCTGGGCGCCCGGATACGTCTACTCGCCGGCGTGGGTCTACTGGGCCTACACGCCGTCCTACTTCGGCTGGTGCCCGACCGGTTGGTACTGGCTTCTACTCACCGTGGTGGGACAACTACTACCGGGACATCGGCTGGGGCCGGAATTCGGTCGCGTTCGCGATCAACGGACGCTTCTCCACGCGCCAGGTCGACGTCCGCGGCTGGAATTTCACCGGCGTGCAGAACCTCGGAGGCCGCGGGCGGCTCGACGTGATCCCGGGAACGCGCGTGGTCGACCGCCTCGGCAGCAACATCGCGATCTCGTCGCGTCCCATCGTCCTGTCGGATCGCGGCGGCAACCTCCGCGAAGCGCTGCGCGAGCACGTTCGCCAGGCGCCGGGCGTCATCGAACGCACGACTTCGCCGGTCGACACCCAGCGGCTGGCACCGGTCGTGGGCCGTGCGAAGACGCTTCCGCCCTCGACGCTCGAGGCCCTGATCCAGCGGACCGTCGTGGCCGACCGTGGACGGCTGGTGGGCCCGGGCGCCTCGGAGATGGCGCCGCGAGGAAGCACGACCGTCGTCGGTCGCGGCCGAACCGCGCTCGAGACGGAGGCCCCCCGGGGAAGCTCGATGGCCCCGCGCACTCTCACGGGCCGCACGGTCGATCGGTCGCGGACCGACCAGGAAATCTGGGACCGGGCGCGCGCCGCGGAAAACGACCAGCAGCCGAGGCGGGCGGAAAGCGGCCGGGCTGTCTCGCGTCCCGAGAGCCCGGAGTCCTGGCGGGGCCGTCCCAACGTCGCTCCGGTCCGCCTGCCCGAGGGGTCGCGCCCGCAGTCCCAGCGTCCCCTCGCGGAAGACTGGCGGGGAACCAGCGCGCCGCGCTCTTCGCCCGTCGACCGGCCGAGCTCGGCCGGCCGGACACAGGAACCGCAAAGCTGGCGGTCGCGACCGGACCTCCCGCCGGCACGCCGGGTCGTGGAAGGCTCCGTCCCGGGCCGCCGCGCCCCGCAGACCTCCGACGGCGCCTCGAGTCAGCGCGGACGGGCGGGAACCGCAGCTCCCCGCGACCTGGGCCCCCGGCCCGATGTCTACGTCCCCCGCGACCATGGCTCCGGGCGCCAGGCACCCGCTCCGCGAAACGAGGCTCCCCGATCGATCGAGCGCTCGGCCCCGGCTCCGCGCTCGGCCCCGGCTCCGCGTTCGGCCCCGGCTCCGCGGGCCGCGCCGGCGCCCGCGCCTCGCTCGGCCCCCGCCGGCCCCCCGCCCTCGGCGCACAGCGCGCCGCACTCCTCGGGCTCCGGTTCGCGGGGCCGCCCCTGACCAGCTCTTCCTGAGATTTCCTTCTCTCCCCCCGCGCCTTCGGGCGCGGTTTTTTTTGGGCCGGAGCATGGAAGAAGCGAAAGCCGGGAATGCGCAGACCGGACCCCAATTAGAATCGCGTCAAGTGCGCCGTGTTGTCGCGTTCCTCGGAAGTGCGTTCTTCGTCTTCTACTGCACCGCAGTGGGCGTCTATCTCGTCCTTCGCCCGTGGACGGGGAGGGCCGCGGTCCCCGGCCTCTTCGGCTCCGGCTTCTTCCGCGGATTCGTGTCCGGCCTGGGGTTGCTCCACCTGGCCGCCGGGGCGGCGGATTTGAAGATGCTGTCCCAGACGCTGCAGGGAGACTCGGCGCCCGCCGAAAGCCGCGAATGAAGGCCCTCTACGTCACCGATCGCGCCGCCGTGGGAGACCGCCGTTTCTTCGCGGTCGTCGAAGCCCTCGCGGGCGCCCCGATCGCGGTTCAGCTGCGGGAGAAAGAGACCGGCGACCGGGGGGTCCTCGACCTCGCGCGCGCGGTGCGCGAACGCCTCGGGCCGGCGGTCCCTCTCTGGCTGCACCGGCGGTTCGACCTCGCGCTGGCGGCCGGAGCCGGCGGCGTCCATCTTCCGGCCGACGGCCTTCCGGTTCCGCGGATCCGCGCGCACACTCCCCGCGGCTTCCGGATCGGCGTTTCGACGCACGCCCCGGAGGAGGCGGCCGCGGCAATCGCGGAGGGTGCGGACGCCGTCGTGATCGGCCCCATTTTCGACACGCCCTCCAAGCGCGAGTACGGTCCTCCCCTGGGCCCCGATTGTCTTTCCCGGCTGCCCGACCCGAAAACGCACCACTGCGAGGTCTTCGCCATCGGAGGAATCCGGGAAGACACCATCGCCGCCCTGGAGCCCTATCGCGGCCGGATCGCCGGCATCGCCGCGATCCGCCTGTTCCAGGAATCCGACGATCCGGCAGCGACCGCCGCGAGGATCGCGGCCCGATGACCGTCCGACTCTCGAACCTCGCCTCCTCCGGCGCGCGCCGGGTGCTTCCGGCGATCGGGATCCTCGCCATCGTCGGCGGCGTCGTCCTCCTCCTGTCCGCGCTCCATGTGCCCCTCACCGACTCGCGGGCTCACGACTACGGCGCCTTCGCAATCGGCGTCGCCGGCGCCCTGGTCGTCACGCGACTGGTCGACTTCCTGTTCTTCGACGTCGCCTACGAGCTCCGCCGAGGGGCGGCCGCGCCCGCGCTCGTTCGCCAGATCGTCAGCCTCCTCATCTTCGGCCTCGCCCTCGGCGCCCTGTTCCAGGTCGTGCTCGCCGCCAGCCTGCCGGCGCTCCTGGCGACCTCCGCGATCATCACCGCGGTCATCGGTCTGGCCCTGCAGGAGACACTCGGGAACCTGTTCTCGGGGGTTTCGCTGGCACTGGAGCGAACGCTCCAGGTCGGCGACATGGTCCGCGCGGGCGACAGCATCGGCCTCGTCGAGCAGGTGTCCTGGCGAGCCATCAAGGTGCGGACGATGGAAGGCCACACCGTACTCGTCCCGAACATCCTCGCCAGCCGGGAGCGCCTGGAAGTCTATCGGCGGGGCGGCCCTCCGATGGCCCGGACCCTGCAGGTCGCTCTCGAATACGACCTTCCTCCGGCGCGTGCGCGCGCCGCGCTCGAGGCCGCGCTCCGCGACGTTCCCGGGCTCGCCCCGCATCCTCCGGCCAGGGTCTTCCTGCAGAGCTTCGCCGACTGGGCCGTCACCTACGAGGTCCGGTACTGGCTCGAGGACTACGCCCGCTACCTCGAGGTCGACTCGGCCGTGCGGGAGCGTGTCTGGTACGAACTCGATCGGGATGGAGTCGTCTTCGCCTACCCCGTCATCCGGCAGCACCAGTACCCGGCGGGGCCGCTGCCCCGGCCCGACCGGTCGAGCGCGATACAGGGAGCCATCGACGCGAGTGTCCTTTTCGCGCCGCTGTCGCCGTCGGAACGCGCGCAGCTGGCCGGGCGGCGCCCGGCTCGTCCGCTTCGGCCCGGGCGAGACCATCGTGAGCGAGGGCGAGTCGACCTCGTCCATGTTCCTGATCGCCGAAGGGCGCGCCGCCGTCTCGGTCCGGGGCCAGGCGACCGACAGCCAGAAGCTCGCTCTTCTCGAGCCCGGGTCGGCCTTCGGCGAGATCAGTCTGCTCACCGGCGAGCCGCGCCTGGCCACGGTGCGCGCCGTCGACGAGGCCGTCCTGATCGAGATCGACAAGGCCACGCTGGCTCCCCTCCTGCGCGCCAACCCGTCGCTGGTCGAAAAGCTCGACGCGATCATCCGCGAGCGACGCCGGCACACCGCCGGACAGCTCGGCGGCACCCAGGACGGCGGCCCGGGCGACCCCGAGCCGCTCCGAGCACGCATCGCCCGTTTCTTCGGGCTCAAGGGCCTGGCCTGATGCCGGGTACGGTCGGCCTTCTTCTCGGCCTCGACCTGACGGAGGTCGACCGCGTCGCCGGGGTCCTTTCGCGCCACGGCGAGCGCTTCCTCGGCCGCGTCTTCCGCGACGGCGAGATCCGGCGGGAGCGGCGCAACCCGCGCGCCTTCGCGGAGCACGTCGCCGGACGCTTCGCCGCGAAGGAGGCCGCCATGAAGGCCCTCGGCCTCGGCTGGCGCGGCATTGCCTTCCGCGACATCGAGGTGGGCCGCGATCCCCGCGGCAAGCCGCTCGTCGCCTTTCACGGCCGGGCCCTCGAGCGCGCCCGTGCGCTCGAGGTGATCTCGAGCGAAGTTTCGATCACCCACGGCAGGGAGATCGCCGCCGCGGTCGTCGCGCTGCTGACCTCGGGCGGCGGGGCCTGAGGCCGGAGATCCGACCCTTGGGCTAAACTGCGCCGGCGATGACGGACCCGCCCGACTACAAGAGCACGCTCAACCTTCCCCGCACGGACTTCCCGATGAAGGCGGACCTGGCCCGCCGCGAGCCGCAGCAGCTGGCGGCCTGGGACGCGGAGGGTCTCGAGGCCAGGCGTCGCGCGCAGGGCGCGGGGCGTCCCCGCTTCATCCTGCACGACGGCCCCCCATACGCCAACGGCAACATCCACATCGGCCATGCGCTCAACAAGATCCTCAAGGACGTCGTCGCGCGCAGCCGGGCGATGATGGGGTTCGACGCCCCGTACGTTCCGGGCTGGGACTGCCACGGCCTGCCGATCGAGCAGAAGGTCGACAAGAAGCTCGGCTCGAAAAAGCGGGACATGAGCGTCGTCGACGTGCGCCGCGCCTGCCGGGCCTACGCCGAGGAGTTCATCGGGATCCAACGCGAGGAGTTTCGGCGTCTGGGCGTCGCGGGTCTCTGGGACCGCCCCTACCGGACCATGGACTTCGCGTACGAGGCGGAGATCGCCCGCGCCTTCGGCGGCTTCTACGCCCGCAACCTCGTCTACCAGGCGCTGAAATCCGTCCGGTGGTGCTTCACCGACCGGACCGCCCTCGCCGAAGCGGAGCTCGAGTACGAAGAGCGGGCCGATCCGGCGATCTACGTCGCCTTTCCCACGGGGGCGCGGGTCGGCGGGCGACCGCTCGCCAACGCCGCCTTCCTGATCTGGACGACGACGCCCTGGACCATTCCCTCCAACCTCGCGATCGCCGTGCACCCGGAGGAGACCTACGCGTGGATCGACGCCGGGGACGGCAACCACTACCTCGTCGCGGAGCGCCTGGCCGACCGGGTGGCGAAGGAGCTCGGCTGGTCCGACTGGAAACGTGTCGCGTCGGTTCCGGGCTCTTCGCTCGCCGGCGCCGTCTACGCGCACCCGCTGCACGAGGAATGCCGCGGCGAGCTGACCGCCGAGGAGGACGCGCGATCGTTCCGGGTGGTCCTCGGCGACCACGTCACGATGGATGCCGGCACCGGACTCGTTCACACGGCACCCGGCCACGGCGAGGACGACTTCCTCGTCGGCAAACGGGAAAACCTGCCGATCCTCTCCCCGGTCGACGAGGCCGGCCGCTTCACGACGGTCCCGAAGTATCGGGGTCAGAAGGTCCTCGACGCGAACCCGGCGATCGTCGAGGACCTCAAGGCCGTCGGAGCGCTCGCCGGCTACGATCCCGGGTTCCGCCACGAGTACCCGCATTGCTGGCGCTGCAAGAACCCGGTGATCTTCCGGGCCACCATCCAGTGGTTCGCCCGGCTGGACGAGCCCTCGACCGACGTCCGCCGCGGTTCTCTCGACGCGATCGCGCGGGTGAAATGGACCCCCGCGTGGGGCGAGGCGCGGATCACGGGCATGGTTGAAAACCGGCGGGAGTGGGTGATCTCGCGGCAGCGCCGCTGGGGCTCGCCGATCACGCTCCTCTACGCGATGAAAAACGGCGAGCGCTCCGGCGTCTACCCCTGGAGCGATGCTCCCGCCGAGCAGGCGCGGTTCTTCGAACACGTCGCGGCGATCTTCCGCGTGGAGGGGGCCGACGCCTGGTACGCGCGGCCGGCCTCGGATTTCCTGCCCCCCGGGGCCGATCTGCGCGGCTTCGCGCCCGCCGACTTCCAGGCCGAGACGGACATTCTCGACGTCTGGTTCGACTCGGGCGTGTCGCACCTCGCCGTGCTGCGCTCCGGCGCGTGGCCCGAGCTGACGAAGGCGCCCGGAAGCCGCCCCGCCGACCTCTACGTGGAGGGCCACGACCAGTACCGGGGCTGGTTCCAGTCGTCCCTCCTGACGTCGGTCGCGCTCTACGGCGACGCCCCCTACGACGGCGTCATCACGCACGGCTTCGTCGTCGACGGCCAGGGCCGAAAGATGTCGAAATCGCTCGGCAACGTCGTGGCGCCGCAGGACCTCATCCAGAAGTACGGCGCCGACATCGTGCGGCTCTGGGTCGCGAGCCTGGACTACCGCGACGACGACCCGATCTCCGAGGAGATCCTGGCGCGCTGCGGGGAGGCGTATCGCAAGATCCGCAACACCGCCCGCTACCTCCTGTCGAACCTGTACGACTTCGATCCGGCGACCGGACTCCGTCCCGGCGGAGAAACTCCTTCCGCTGGACCGTTGGGCGCTGGCGCAGGCCCGGACCGTGGTGAGGAGAATCCACGCCGCCTACGAGGCCTACGAATTCCACGTCATCTACCACCAGCTCGTGACTTTTTGCGCCACGACGCTTTCGGCGTTCTATTGCGACATTCTCAAGGACCGCCTCTATGCATCGGCCGCGGGCTCCCCCGAGCGGCGCTCCGCTCAGACCGCCCTCTACCGGATCGCCCGGGCGCTGGCGGCGGCGGCCGCGCCGGTGCTTCCTTTCACTTCCGAGGAGATCTGGCGGCGAACTCCCGGGAAACAAGGAACAATCGGTCCACCTGGCGCGTTTCGACGGGCTGGACGAACTGTCGCTGGACTCCGTTCCCGAGGCCGCATGGGAACGGCTGACGAAATTGAGGGAAGAAGCCTCGGTGATTCTGGAGCAAGCGCGCCGCGACAAGGTGATCGGGTCGTCCCTCGAGGGGACGATCGCCTTCTCCTCGACTCCCGCGCTCGAAGCCGACCGTCGCGCCACCGGAACCGACGGCACGGGACTCGCGGACCTCTTCATCGTCTCCGAGGCGCTCGAGACGGCCGTTGCCTCCGACGAGAGCCGCGAGTCGCAGGCCTACCCGGGGGTTCGGCTGGCCTTTCGCAAGGCCGGCGGCCGACGATGCGACCGGTGCTGGAAGGTGACCTCCCAGGCCGAGGCCACCGGCCTGTGCGATCGCTGCCGCCGCGTCCTCGGGGCCGCCCGATGAGACTCGCCGCCCTCCGGGAGTCGACCGTCTACCGCGGCGCCTACCTCGCCGTCTCGCTGGCGGTCCTGTTTCTCGACCAGTGGACCAAGGGCATCGTGACGCGGACGATGGAAGTCCACCAGTCGAAAACCGTGATCGCCGACGTTTTCGACCTGACGTACGTTCGCAACAGCGGGGCCGCTTTCGGCCTCTTCGCGTCGGTCGACTCGGCGGTCAAGGCCATCGTGCTCAACAGCGTGGCCGTCGTCGTCTTCCTGATCGTTTCGGCCTACGCGCTCCGCTCCTCGCACCGGAGCGTCCGGCTCCAGGTCGGACTCGCCCTGATTCTCGGCGGCGCGGTCGGCAACCTTCTCGACCGCGTCCGCTTCGGATACGTCGTGGATTTCCTGGACTTCTCGGTTTCGGGCCATCACTGGCCCGCGTTCAACGTCGCCGATTCGGCGATCTGCATCGGCGTCGCCGTTCTTTTCCTCGACATGCTCGGACACGAGGATGAGCCGGCGGAGCGGCCGGACGCCGCGCCGGAGGGCTAGCCCCATTTTCCCGAGACTCGTCCACATCGGGGAGTTCTACCTGCCGACCTACGGGGTCGTCCTGGCGATCGCCTACCTGACCGGGATCTGGCTCCTGCGGCGCAAGGCCACGGCGGATCACCTGCCGGACCAGAAGGTCCTGGACCTCGCCCTCTACATCCTGGCCTCGGCGATCCTCGGGGCCAAGCTCCTGCTCATCATCGTCGAGTGGCGCCGCTATTCGGCCAATCCGAAGGACCTGATCGAGGTCGTGCGTTCGGGCGGCGTCTTTTACGGAGGCCTCATCGCCGCGACCACCGTGGCCATCTGGTACATGAAGAAGCACGACCTGCCCGCCTGGCGAATCGCCGACATGGGCGCCCCGTCGATCGCCCTCGGAGAGGCCATCGGGCGCTGGGGATGCTTCGCGGCCGGCTGTTGCTACGGCCGGGAAACCGACGGACCCTTCGGAGTCACGTTCACCGACCCCTTCGCCCACGACGCGGTCGGGACCCCGCTCAACGTGCCGTTGCATCCCACGCAGATCTACCTCTCCCTCAATGCGTTTCTCATGTTTCTCATCCTCCAGTGGGCCTACCGCCGAAAGACGTTCGACGGCGAGGTCTTCTGGCTCTACGTTCTTCTCTACGCAATCACCCGCGGCATCCTCGAGACCTGGCGCGGCGACCTGGTCCGCGGCTTCGTCATCCCCGGCGTGCTGTCGACCTCGCAGGCCATCGGCCTCGTGACCGCGGCCATCGCCGGCGGCATGCTCTTCTACCTCTCGCGCCGCAGCCGCGCCGAGGCCTAGCGTTCTGTCACCGAAGTGTCGTTACCGGCGTACGGCGACTGACCAGAACCCGGGCTCTGGCTCTGCGGGAGTCACAGCCGATTCTCGGCAAGGGGTTGATGACGTGACTTTCGGGACAGGACAATAGGCGGACCGTGATCCGGCGGTTTCGGGTCGGCTCCCCGTCCGCCGGCACGCGGCTCGACCTCTTCCTCGTGGCCGCGTGCTCCGACCTCTCGCGGTCGCGAATCCAGAAGCTCATCGCGGAACAGGTCGTGCGCGTCGACGGCTCCCCGGCCCGACGCTCCCACGTCGTGCGCGCGGGCGAGGACGTCTCGGTCGAGGTTCCCGAGCCGCGGGAGACCGAGCTCGAGGCCGAGGACATTCCGCTCTCGATCCTGTACGAGGACGAGGAGCTTCTGGCGATCGACAAGCCCCCGGGCCTCGTCGTCCATCCCGCCCCGGGCCATCCGTCCGGGACCCTCGTCAACGCGCTCCTCCACCACGTCCGCGACCTTCCCGGCATCGGCGGCGAGATTCGCCCCGGAATCGTCCATCGCCTCGATCGCGACACCTCGGGCGTGCTGCTGGTGGCCAAGACCGACCGCGCCCACCAGTTACTGTCCCGCCAGATGCGGCGCCGCACCCTCCGGAAGGAGTACCTGGCGCTGGCCGCGGGCGTCCCGCGCGTCCGCAAGGGCGAGGTCGCCCTCGCGATCGGGCGTGACCCCCGGGACCGAAAGAAGATGAAGGCCTTCCGCCCGCTCGACGACGCCACGCCCGCGTCCGCTCGCGAGGCCCGAACGCTGTACGAGATCGAGAGGGAGTATTTCTCCCGGGGGCTGACACTGCTCCGCTGCCGGCTCGTCACGGGTCGGACCCACCAGATCCGGGTCCATCTGGCCGCGTCCGGGCTTCCCGTCGTCGGGGACCCCGTGTACGGCCGCCCCCGCTATCCGCGCGTCCGCGACGAGTCCCTGCGGCGCCGGCTCGCCGAGTTTCCCCGCCAGGCCCTCCATGCCGAGCGCGTGGCGTTCCACCATCCCGCCACTCAGGAGGTTCTCGAAATCGTGGCCCCGGTGCCCGCCGACATGGCCGCGCTTCTCGAGGCGATCGAAGACTCCGCGGGATAACCTCTCGGCATGTCGCAAGAACGCCGGGTCCTGTACGAGGGTCGACACCTCGTTCTGCTCGAACGCCACGGCTGGGAGTTCGTCGAGCACCGGACGGCCCCCGAGGCCGCGATGATCGTCGCCCTGACCGCGCGCGGCGAGGTGGTCCTCGCCGAGGAGTTTCGCCCGCCCATGAACGCGCCCGTCGTTTCCCTGCCCTCGGGCCTGATCGGCGATGAGGGGCCCGAGGAGGCGATCGACGCCGCCCGGCGAGAGCTCGCCGAGGAGACCGGGCATTCGGCGGAGACCTGGGAGAATCTGGCGCGGGGCCCGGGCTCGGCCGGCCAGAGCTCCGAGATGGTGACGTTCTTCCTCGCCCGCCCGGCCGTGCGCTCCGGAGAGCAGGCGGCGCACGACGTCGGAAAGATCCGCGTCCACGTCGTGCCCGTGGACGAGCTTCCGGAGTGGTCGCGGCGCCGCCAGGCCGAAGGCGTCGTCATCGACCCGAAGATCTGGGCTGGCCTCTACCTCGCTCGGGGCCGCTGAGCGCGGACGGACGATCCGGCCAACCCTAGCGGAGGGAGATCGAGATCGTCACGCCGTCCTTCTCGAGCACGACGCGGTTTTCCTCGATCTTCTTGACGGTGAAGCCCTCGACGTAGGCGTCCGTGGCCACGATCCGGTCGTTGAGCAGGGCGCGTGGCTCGTCTTCCGACCAGACGATGCCGCCGAGCTCGATGCGGCCCCCGCCGGGGAGGTCGACCGCGCCGACGTAGTTCCGTCCGTCGCGCGCCGGCGGTGGCTCGACGCGGACCGACTCCGGCTCGGCCGCCGCTACCTCCTTCGCGGGCCCGGCGGTCGGCCCGGAAGGCGCCGGCCGGGGCCTCTCCGGTCGCGCGTCCGCGGCCGGGGCCGCGACCGCCGCCAGGGGCGTCGCGACGATCGTCTCGGCCAGCGTCGGTGCCGGCGAGGGCACCGCCGGCGCGGACGTTCCGGGCGGGGCCGGTTTGGGAGCCGCCGCGTCCCAGACGGCGCGAACGAGCATCGTCGCGGCCAGGAGTCCCAGCGCGACGGCTCCCACCCACACCGACCCGCGCACGATCGCGCGACGCCGGGCGAGCCCCGCATCCGGCAGCGGCGCGGGGGTCCACGGCCGCTCCGGCTTCGCACCCTCCTGGCGTGCCGCCTCCTGGGCGCGCTTGAGCGCGTCGTCGATCAGACTCATGCCACCTGCCCCTCGAGCTCCCGGATCGCCTGGCGCACGGCTCGGCCCTTGAGCTCGTAGGTCCCGTTGACGTAGCCGTAGAGCAGAGCCTTGTCGCAAACGGCGTTGATCAGGCGCGGCACGCCGCCGGCGTACCGATGGATCTTCCGGACCGCCCAGGGACTGAACTGTGGACGGCCGTCCGCGCCCGCCACCCGCAGCCGATGGGCGATGTAGCGCGCGGTTTCGAAGCGGTCGAGCGGCGCGAGGTGGTACCGCACCGTGATCCGCTGGCGCAGCTGCCGCAGCCCCCGCTCTCCGAGCTTCTCGCGCAGCTCGGGCTGTCCGATCAGCACGATCTGGAGGAGCTTGCGCTGATCGGTCTCCAGGTTCGAGAGGAGGCGGATCTGCTCGAGCAGCTCCGGATCCAGGTCCTGGGCCTCGTCGATGAGCAGCACGACGTCGTTGCCGGCATTCGCCTGCTCGAGCAGGAAGCGGTTGAGGATTTCCAGGTACGCCGTCCGGTCGAGCTTTCGCGGCTCGAGTCCGAGTTCCGTCAGCACGGTCCGCATCAGCTGGGTGGCCGTGATCATGGGGTTCAGGACGAGCGCGGTCTTGTAGGCCGGGCCGAGCTCCGCGAGGATCGCCCGGCAGACCGTGGTCTTTCCCGCGCCCACCTCGCCCGTGATCTGGATGAAGCCCTTGCGTTCCCGGATGCCGAAGAGAACGTGGTTGAACGCCTCCCGGTGCTTGTCGGAGAAAAACAGGAAGCGGGGATCCGGGGTGATGTTGAACGGCGCCTCCCGGAAGCCGTAAAAGTCGTTGTACACCGCCCCGAGCTTAGTCCAATCCCCGCCGTCCCCGGGATCGCCCCGTCAGGATGCCTTCGCCAGCGGCCGGCAGCCTCCGCACGGGTGATAGCCGGCGGCCAGGGCCTCCGCGTCCGTGTGGAACGTGACCGTGTTCGACGCGATCAGCGTCTGGATCCCGCCGCACGTCGGGTAGCAGTAGTGCCTCGCCCTCGGGTTTCCGAGATAGCGCACCCCCGAGGCGGCCAGCTTCTCGAGCGTCTCGGGATGGGCCCCCTCGAGCTCGAGAAGCGTCCGCTTGTTCCGGGCGCCGCCCAGCGAGTACTGTCCGATCTGGCCGTCGCTGCGGACGACCCGGTGGCACGGGATCAGAAGCGGCACCGGGTTCTTCGCCAGCGCCGAGCCCGCGGCCCGCACGGCGCCCGGATGGCCGATCTCCTTGGCGATCCAGCTGTACGGCCGCACCTCGCCCGTCGGGATCTCCAGGGCCTTCATGAGCACGGCGCGTTCGAACTCGGAAAGGCCCCGCAGGTCGTAGCGGAGCTCACGCCGGCGCTCGCCCTTCAGGCGGCCGACCAGAGACCGCACGGCGGCCGGCGGAACCGAGTTCTCCGGATAGACCGGACGGCCGAAACGCCGCCGGAACTGCCGCTCGAAGTCCGCTCCCGCCTTCGCGCGGGTGACCATCGAGATGCCGGCCCGGCTGTGCGCCACGAAGACCGGCCCCACGGGGGACTCGAGCCGCCAGTAGTGATCGGCAAGCCCCACGCGCCGGAGGACCGCGGGCAGCAGCGTGGCGGGCGCCTTCGCCAGGGGAAAACCCCGCAGCGCCCGGGAGATCTCCAGCCCCTCTCGCATTCTCTTCACGACCTCACCCCCTCCCGGCGCGAGCGCGACAGCGCTTCGCGCAGGGCATTGATCCCTCGATGGACGTTGGACTTCGTGGTGCCGAGCGGTTGCCGCAGGACGCTCGCCACCTCTTCCAGGCGCAAGCCCTCGACGTAACGCAGCTGCAGCGGCGCCCGGTACCTCTCCGGAAGCGCCGCCATCAGCTCCGCGATGTCCCGGCGCTCGCGCGAACGCTCGTAGGCCCGGTCGGGCCCTTCCTCCCGGTCGGCCGGCGGCTCCCACATCTCATCGCTCGAGGCGGAGACCGGGTGATCGATCGACACGGTGCGGAGCTTCTTTCGACGGAAGCGATTCCGGGCGACGTTCAGGGTGATGCGATAGAGCCACGGCCGGAGGGCGAGCGTCCGGATTCGCTCCGCCGGGTACGTCGCGAGCGCCCGGTAGGCGCGGACGAAGGCATCCTGGGCGACCTCCTCGGCGTCCTCTGCGCGACCCATCAGCCGCAGGGCGTAGGAGTAGAGCCGGTCCTGGAAGACGCGCACGAGCTCCTCGAAATGCCCGTCGACGTCGCCCGCGAGCCGGTCTCGAAGCGCGTCTTCCTGCGACATCCTCGCGTTCCCGCCTCTCTGGCTGTCCGGCTGCCCCAGGACGAGCCGGAATCCGCTGCGTCCCGCCTCCGGCCAGGGTGCGCGCCCCGTGTGGACGCATTCGCTCATCATGGTGCCCTCCGCCTCCCGTAGAACACGGCGGGAGGGCGCCGGGTTGCAGGCCCGGCTACACGGCCGCCGTCCGGAGCCTCCGCTCGATTCCCGACGCGATCATGGCGGCATGGTGCCGGCTGTTCTCGATGAAGATCCTCCCGGTCTCCCGACCCCCCAGGATCGCGCCGGCCAGATACAGGCCCGGGACGTTCGACTCGAGCGTCTCGGGATCGTGAGCCGGAGCCCGGTTTTCGCCTTCCAGCCGGATTCCGCAGCGCTCGAAGAGCCTGAAGTCCGGCTCGTAGCCGATCAGCGGGAAGACGGCCTCGGCCGGGATCCGGCTCTCGCCCTCCGCCCCGACGATTCGCACGGCGTCCCGCTCGATCGCGACGACCCGGGACTCGAACCGCGCGCGAATCGCCCCCGCCGCGATCCGGTTCTCCAGGTCCGGCTTGATCCAGTACTTGATCCGTTCCGAGAGAGATCGCGCGCGAACCACCAGCGTCACCCGGGCCCCGTGCCGATAGAGGTCGAGCGCGGCCTCGGCCGCCGAGTTCTTTCCGCCCACGACCACGACGTCCCGGGCGTGGAACGGGTATCCCGAGACGTACCGGACGTGGACGTGCGGCAGCTCGGCGCCCGGTACGCCGAGGCGGCGCGGGTTGTGAAAGAACCCGGTCGCGAGAATCGCCGCCGGGGCCTCGATCCGTTCGGTTCCGCCGCGCGTGGCCGCCGTCACGACGACCCCGCCGCCCGGCGTCGGCTCGACCCCCTCAACCGTCGTTTCCGGCCGCAGCGCGACGCCGAAGCGCTCCGCCACGCCCCGGTAGTAGGCGAGCGTCTCGAGGCGGGTCGGATGGGCGTCGGGCGAACCGAACGGAACGCCGGCGATGTCGAGAAGGTCGCGCGTCGAGAACCAGCGCATCTCCTCGGGAAAGCCGGAGATCGACTCGAGCAGGCCGCCGCGGTCGCAGCAAACCGACGCGATCCCCCGCCGGCCGAGCTCGATCGCGCAGGCGATCCCCGTCGGGCCGGCGCCGGCGATGACGACGGGCGTTTCCACCCGCCCATTCTATCGACGGGCGCCCGGGCGCCCGGGCGCCGTTAGAGGGCCTGGATGCGGACCGAACCGCCGCTCGTGTGGAGCCGGAGCGTGTTGCCGCCCTTGCCGAGCGTGCCCGAAAGTCTCCCTCGCGAGATTTCGCCGCGGACGGCCAGCGGGAGGTCCGTACGGACTGCGTTGCCCGAAGCCTCGATCGCCAGGTCCGCACCGGGGTCGATGGTGACCTCGATGCCGCCTCCCGAAGTCGAGAGCGAGCCGCCGCGCGAGTTGCCCTGCGCGAAGCTGGCCTCGATCCCGCCCCCGGACGTGTCCGCGTTGACCCGGCCGCCGGCATCCTGGATGCGGATCCCGCCGCCCGAGGTGTCGGCGTCGATGTCCCCCGTCACGCGCTCGAGCTCGATCGAGCCTCCGGAACTCTCGGCCCTGATCGAGCCCGCGATTCCCGTGGCCTCGACGCCGCCGCCGGACGTGTCGGCCCGGACGTCGCCCCGAATGTCGTGCAGCGTGATCCCGCCCCCGGAGGTATCGGCGTCGACGTTGCCGGCCACGTCCGCCACGCTGATGCCACCGCCGGACGTGTCCGCCTTGACCGCGCCCTGAATTCCCGAAACCGAGATGCCGCCCCCGGACGTGTCGATCCAGACCCGGGTCTGCGAGGGCACCCGCACCTCGTACTCGACGGAATTCCGGGAGTGTGAAAACCAGTCGAGCTTGTGCTTCTTGCGGGCCGTGATCGAGACGAGGCCCGGACTCTCGTCGTAGCGAAAGGTCATGAGGTCGTCGAGGTCCTTGCGCCGCGACGTGATCACGACGTGGGCATCCGACTCGCTCGAGCCCACCAGGGTGACCTTGCCCATGTCGGTGTCGAGGCGGAACTCGCCGCCGGGGGAAAGCTTGAGGGTCTTTTCGATCCGGGTCTCACCCAGGGCCGGGAGGGCAATCAGCCCCAGCAGGACGAGGGCCAGCGGAAAGCGTGCGGTCTTCGGGCTCACGGGTACCTCCTCGAAATGCGGACCGGCCCCATGGCGGGGCCCTCGAAAGGGGATACGCAGGTGCCGACTCCAGGTTCCCGGGAATCGACCCGACGGGGCGGCGCCGCCGTTCGGGCCGCCCGAAGCGACGGGCCTGTCGCGGCCCTTCCGTCTACCCGAGCGCCTGCGCGAGCGGCGTGAACGGCCGGCTCTGGGCCTCCGCCACGGCCCCGTAGGTGAGCTTCCCGTCGTAGGTGTTGACGCCCTCGGCCAGATGCGGATTCTCACGGACCGCCCGGACGAGCCCCTTGTTGGCGAGCTCCAGCCCGTAGCGCAGCGTCGAGTTCGTCAGCGCGAACGTGGAGGTCCGCGCCACCGCTCCCGGCATGTTCGCCACGCAATAGTGGATGACTCCGTCCACCGTGTAGACCGGGTCCGAGTGCGTGGTGGCCCGGGTGGTCTCGAAGCATCCGCCCTGGTCGACGGCCACGTCCACCGCCACGGAGCCCTTCTTCATCTGCGCGATGAGCTGTCGCGTGACGAGCTTGGGGGCAGCGGCCCCGGGAATCAAGACGGCGCCGATCAGGAGGTCGGCGCGCCGGCAGCCCTCCTCGAGCGTCAGAGAATTCGAGGCGATGGTCTTGACCCGGCCGAGGAAGATGTCGTCGAGCTCCCGCATCCGGTCCGGAGACGTCTCCAGGATCGTCACGTCGGCCCCCATCCCGGCCGCGACCTTGGCCGCGTTGGTTCCGACGACACCGCCGCCGATGATGACGACGTCCGCCGGCGATACGCCCGGGACGCCCGAGAGCAGCACGCCGCGGCCGCCGTTGGACTTCTGGAGGAAGTAGGCGCCGACATGCACGCTCATGCGGCCGGCGACCTCGGACATCGGCGTCAGCAGCGGCAGCGACCCGTTGGCCGCCGTGATGGTCTCGTAGGCCACGCCGACGACGCGGCGCTCGAGGAGCATGTCGGTCAGCGCCCGCGCCGGCGCCAGATGGAGGTACGTGTAGAGGATCTGCCCGGGGCGCAGGCGCTGGTACTCCGGCCCGACGGGCTCCTTGACCTTGACGATCATGTCGGCCTTCGCGAAGACCTCGTCGGCGGACGGGAGAATCGTCGCTCCGGCGGCGACGTACTGCTCGTCCGGAATGCCCGAACCGGCGCCGGCGTCGCGCTCGACCACGACCGCATGACCCGCCGTGGTGAACGCCTTGACGCCCGCGGGCACCAGGCCGACGCGGTTCTCGTTGTCCTTGATCTCCTTCGGCAGCCCGACGATCATGCGCTCTCCCTTTGAAACAGCGTCCCACCCTTCCGAGGGCGGCCGCAAGGGCCGCCCCGACGTCCCGGGCCGGCGCCAATCCGACGCGTCGTTCCCCGTCGCAGGGGCGGGCTTGCCCCCGCCCTCCCCGGCCCGAATCCCTCAGTGCGTGTCGATCTGCGCCTTCTGGAGCTTGCCCGAGAAATCCACGTAGATCGACTTCCACTCCGTGAAGACGTCGAGACCGGCGATGCCCGCTTCCCGGTGCCCGTTGCCCGTGTCCTTGATGCCGCCGAAGGGCAGGTGCACCTCCGCGCCGATCGTCGAAGAGTTCACGTAGAAGATCCCGGTCTCGAAGTCGCGCATCGCGGTGAACGCCTTGTCGACGTCCTGCGTGTAGATCGAGCCCGAGAGACCGTAGGCCACCGAGTTGGCGACCTGGATTCCCTCTTCGAGCGAGGCGATCGGCACCACGGTCGTCACGGGCCCGAAAATCTCCTCGACGGCCACGCGCATCTTCGCGTCGGCATCGGCGAAGACCGTCGGAGCGTGGAACCATCCCTTCGCCAGCGCGCCGGAGGCGAGCTTCTCGCCTCCGGTCACGAGCCGGGCGCCCTCGGCCTTCCCGATCTCGACGTACCGGGCGACGGTCTCCCGCTGCTTTTCGGAGACGCACGGCCCCATGTCGATCTTCTCGTCGAGTCCGCTGCCGACCCGGAGCTTCTCGACGCGGCCGACGAGCTTGTCGAGGAACTCCTTGTAGACGCCGCGCTGGACGAGCAGCCGCGACGACGCCGTGCAACGCTGCCCGGTCGTGCCGAACGCGCCCCAGACCGCGCCGTCGACGGCCAGGTCGACGTCCGCGTCGTCCATCACGAGGATGGCGTTCTTGCCTCCCATTTCCAGGTGCAGCCGCTTGAACGTCGGCGCGCACGCCTGCGAAATCCGCCGACCGACCTCGGTCGAGCCCGTGTAGGAGACGACCTTCACGTCCGGGTGCTGGACGAGCGGGTCGCCGACCTCGCCGCCCGAGCCCATGACGACGTTGAAGACGCCCGGGGGAAGTCCCGCCTCCTCGAAGACGCGGGCGAGCGCCACGACGGAGGCCGGCGTGTCGGTCGCCGGCTTGATGACGATCGTGTTGCCGGCGATCAGCGCGGCCATCGACTTCCACGCCGGGATCGCCATCGGGAAGTTCCACGGCGTCACGAAGGCGCACACCCCGACGGGCTGCCGGATGCACATCGCAAACTTGTTCGAGAGCTCGGAGGGCGTCGTGAAGCCGAAGAGGCGGCGCCCCTCGCCCGCGGCGAGGAAGGCCATGTCGATCGCTTCCTGCACGTCGCCGCGGGTTTCGGCGAGCACCTTGCCCATCTCCCGCGTCATCAGCTTCGCGAGCTTTTCCTTGTCGCGCTTGAGGATTTCGCCGGCGGCGTAGAGGACCTCGGCGCGCCGGGGCGCGGGGGTGTTCTTCCAGCCCGGAAATGCCTTCTTCGCGGCCGCGACGGCGGCATCGACGTCCGCCTTCCCGCTCTTCGGATACAGACCGATCAATTCGTCCTTGTCGGCGGGGTTGCGGTTCTCGAAGGTCTGCCCCGAGGCGGCCGGCACCCACTTGCCGCCGATCAGGTTGTGCGTCTCGACTGCGACTTCCGTGGCCATTCCCTACTCCTTCGCTCCCTTTTCGGCCGGAGCCTCCGGCGCGGCCATCGCCACGCTTCCCTGAAGCTGCGCCCCCTCGGCGATGACCACCTTGGGAGCCTGTACGTTGCCTTTCACCGCGGCCGTCGCCAGGAGCTCGGCACGCTCGTCGGCCCGGATCTGCCCCTCGACACGACCCGCGACGACGACCGAACGGCCGTGAACGTCGCCCTTCACCTCTCCGGAGCCCGCCACGGTGACCCGGCGCCCGCTCGAGACGTTTCCCTCGAAACGGCCGTGGATGGCGATGTCCTCGTCGCCGGTCAGCTCGCCCACGAACCGGGCCTTCGAGCCGACGACGGTCTCGGCCGCGGCCGCCGGCACCGCGGCCGCGCGGTCGGGCGCCGAAACCTGTCCCTGCGATTCGTTCTTGCCGAAGATGGCCACCCACCCCCCGAGAGGCCGGCTAGTCTAGCAAAAGGGGTTCGTCGGGCGGCTAGCGCTAGGGAAGCGAGAAGGTCCTCACCACAAACGCCGAGGCGGAGTGGCCTGAGAAGAACTACGAATTCAGGGCAGCCCGAACGTCTTGACGAGGAAGATCGCCATCTGGGCGCGATTCGTCGGGCTCATCGGGCAGTATCGGACCGGATCCACCAGGCAGCCACCGGCGATGCCGCGGGCTGCGAGGTCCTCGATCCAGTCGGCCGCGAAGGAGCCGCGGCAACGTCCAGTTCTCGCGAAACCGCCATCTTCGGCGACCTCTCAGGCGAGCGGGCGCAGACTCGGCGCCGCCGGCGCCGCCTGGGAGCTCCGGACTCCCGCCCGCCGTTCGGCGATCACCAGGAGCTCCTCGAGCCGCTCGAGCATCTCGAAGACGAAGGCCGGGCCTTCGACCGTAGGACAGGAAAAGGAAACGGTCCGCGTGCGCCGATCGAGCTGGAAACGCCGATACGGAACCAACGCCTGCTGCACTTCGACGTAGGCATCGGCCCAGTCCTGATCGGCCGTCCCCCGAACCGCGACGGTGTAGCGCGTATCGCTGCCTGCGGCCTGGCCTCGAAGCGAGGCATGATCGAGCTCGACCCCGACCCTGACCTCGACCTTCCCGGCTGGTGTTTGCGGCATGCTCTCGGCCTTTCCGAGCAAGGTAACCGCAATTCGGGGGCCAGCGGCACAACGGCTTTCAGAGCAGCCACTTGGCGTTGCCGCCGGCGATCGCCGGCGGCATTTATGTTACTTCGGGTAACGCAAACCTGTCCGCAAGGACAGCTGGACTCTCGGCGTCACGGCGTCGTGACGAGCGGCAGCTCGATGAAGCTCGCCTGCCCGGCCGCCGCCGCGTGGTACACGCGCTGCGTCGCGGAACGGTAGTCGTCCGGCTTCGCCCAGAAGATGTTGGACACGAACGTCTGCGGGTTCCGGTCGTAGAGCGGGAACCAGCTCGACTGCACCTGCACCATGATCCGGTGGCCCGGCAGGAACACGTGGTTGGCGGTCGGCAGCGCGAACTTGTAGGCGAGCGGCTTGCCGGCTTCGAGCGGTCGCGGGGTTTCGAGGCTCTCGCGATACCGGCCTCGGAAGACGTCCGCCGCGACCATGAGCTGGTAGCCGCCCATTTCCGCCTGCCCGGCGACCTCGTCCGGATACACGTCGATGAGCTTGACCACCCAATCCGAGTCCGTGCCGCTCGTCGACGCGACGAGGTTGGCGACCGGCTGGCCGCTGATCTTGACGGGCGCCTTCAGGACGTCGGTCACGAAGACCGCCACGTCCGTGCGGCCCGACGTCTCCCGCTGATCGTCGGCGAGCCATTTCCTCCAGTCGTCGGCGCTGCTCGTGACCGGCCGTGGTCGGTACGGCACGGGCCGCGCGGGATCCGAGACGTACTCCGTGAAGCCGGCCGAACCCGCGGCGGGCGCGACGAACCCGAGAGTCCCTCCCGCGCCGAGGTAGAGGGGCGTCGCCGTGAGCGTGCACCCGCTCGCACAACCGGCCGGCCAGGCCGGGAGCCGCCGCCACACGTTCGTGCCCGTCTCGAACGCCGTCACCGGGGCAATGGCCGCCTTCGGCGCGCCGTCCTTCAGATACTGCGCGAGGAAGGGACGCAGCACCTCCTGGCGGAACGTCAGCGCCGTGTCGCTGTTGAACCGCAGCATCCCGAGCGTCGACCCGTCCAGAATCGACTGGCCGTGATGCCACGGCCCCATCGCGAGAAAGACCTTGTCGTTGCCGGTATCCTTCGGCTCGATCGCGCGATAGACGGCCGGCGCGCCGTAGATGTCCTCCTGGTCCCAGAGGCTGTGCACCAGAAGCACCGGGACCGTGAGGGGCTCGCGCGGCGAGGATCTTGTCCATCGCCTGGTCCTGCCAGAAGGCGTCGTAGCTCGGATGCTCCAGGATCTTCCGCCAGAACCCGACCTGCTCCGTCCCGTGCAGCCGGCCGAGCTCTCCCGCGGAGACGGCGTCCATGAACATGTCGTAGTCGTCGTAGTGGCTGCGCCACCACTTGACGTCGTTCTTGCGCGTCGCTTCCTGCTCCCAGATGTAGGGCATGCCCTGCTGCCGGAAGGCGCCGTAGTGGAACCAGTCGTCCCCCATCCAGCCGTCGACCATCGGATTCATCGGCACCGAGCACTTCAGGGCCGGATGCGGATGGATCAGGGCCATCAGCGGCGTGAACCCGTCGTAGGAGATTCCGATGATGCCGACCTTTCCGTTGGATTCCGGGACGTTCTTCACGAGCCAGTCGATCGTGTCGTAGGTGTCGGTCGCGTGGTCGACGGCGCTCGAGTTCTGCGGCCCGATCAGAGGCCGGTTCATCACGTAGTCGCCCTCGGATCCGTACTTGCCGCGCACGTCCTGGACGACGCGGATGTAGCCGTCCTCGACGATGACGTCGGTCGCGTTGTCGTAGCCGTAGAGCGAGGGCCCGAGGTGGGAGCTCTGGAGATGGGTCGTCAGGGCGTCGGCGTCGTACGGCGTGCGCGTCAGGAGCATTCCGGCGCCCTTCGCTCCCTTCGGAACGAGGATGACGGTGTGGAGCTTCACCCCGTCGCGCATCGGGATCATCGCGATCCGGCGGTCGTAGTCGAAGGATCCGGTCGACAACCGGACCGTCGCCGGCATCTCGCTCGGCAGTCCCGGCGAGCCGGGTTTCGGCTTCGACTGCGCCGCGCTCCGCCCCGGCCCGAGCAAGGCTGCCAGAACCGCCGGCAGCACGATCCGCACACCGATCCGAACGCGTCCCCTCATCGTGACTTCTCCTCTCGCAAGCGTGGGCGAAACTCTATATCGTCCGCTCCGGGCGGGCGGAGTGAAACCGCGACGCCGCGTGTTGCATCCAAGGAAGTTCCATGGCCGATCTTGGGAAATCACCGCCCCCGTCCGACATCACGCCCGAGTCCCTGGCGTCGAACCGGAGGCAGTTCCTCAAGAACTCGCTCCTCGTTTCGGCGACCGCGGCCGGCGTGGGCGGGGGACTGCTCTGGCTCACGCACTCGGCCCGCCGGAGGCCCCGGTCGATGCAGAGTCTCCTGCTCGCGGCGCCGCGCGGGCCTCATGGGACGACCGAGACCCAGACGCCCTACGCGGATGTCACCACGTACAACAACTTCTACGAGTTCGGGACGGGAAAAGACGATCCCGCCCGGGAATCCTCCCGTTTCCGGACGCGGCCGTGGACCCTGACGGTCCGGGGCGAGGTCCAAAGGCCGATCGAGCTCGATGCCGATGGGCTCATGCGCCGATTTCCGCTCGAGGAGCGTGTCTACCGGATGCGCTGTGTCGAAGCCTGGTCCATGGTGATTCCCTGGATCGGGTTTCCGCTCTCGCGGCTCCTGCGGGAGGTCGAGCCGACGTCCAACGCCCGGTACGTCGCCTTCAAGACGCTTCTCGATCCGGGGCGGATGCCGGGCCAGCGCTCGCCGATCCTCGACTGGCCGTACGTCGAGGGCCTCCGTCTGGACGAGGCGATGCACCCGCTGACGATCCTCGCCGTGGGCCTCTACGGCCGGGTCCTTCCGAACCCGAACGGCGCGCCGGTTCGCCTCGTCGTTCCCTGGAAGTACGGCTTCAAAGGCATCAAGTCGATCGTCTCGATCGAGCTCACACGCGACCAGCCGCGGACCACCTGGAACCAGGCGGCGCCGGACGAGTACGGCTTCTACGCGAACGTGAACCCGGCCGTCGACCACCCGCGATGGAGCCAGGCCACGGAGCGCCGAATCGGCGAAGTCGCCCGCCGCCCCACCCTCCCCTTCAACGGCTACGCCGAGCAGGTCGCGGCCCTCTACGCCGGCATGGACCTCCGGCGCAACTTCTGACGTGGCGGCCCGGCGTTCCTGGTTGAAGCCCGGCGTCTTCGTCGGGGCGCTCGCGCCGCTGGCGGCCATCCTGTGGAATGCCGCCCGCGACAACCTCGGAGCCAATCCGATCGCGGAGGCGCTCAACGAGCTCGGCCTGACCGCCCTGGTGCTGCTCGTCGCCTCGCTCGCCTGCACGCCCCTGCGAGAGGTGGCGGGCTGGACCTGGGCCATCGCCCTGCGGCGCATGCTCGGCCTCTTCGCGTTCTTCTACGCGCTCCTCCACGCCGGCGACCTATGCCGTTCTCGACCAGGGGCTCGCCTGGCGCGCGATCGTCGCGGACGTGACGAAGCGCCCCTTCATCCTCGCGGGGTTCGCCGCATTCCTGCTCCTCATCCCGCTCGCGGCGACCTCGACGGCCGGGGCCGTCCGCCGTCTCGGGTTTCCGCGCTGGAAACGGCTGCACCGGCTGGCGTACGTCGCCGGCGTCCTCGCATCGATCCACTTCTATCTGCGCGTCAAGAAGGACGTCAGCGAGCCGGCCGTCTACGGCGCCGTTCTCGCGGCGCTGCTCCTGGCTCGCCTCGTTCTCTACCTGCGCAAGCGGTCCGAGCGCCGGCCGAGCGCGGCCTAGAGCATCACGGCTCGTCCGCATTGCCGGCGCCCCCCGCGACGAAGCGTTCGCACTCACCGACCGGCTGCGGCGGATACCGGCGGAAGATCGGACAGTAGATGAAGACCGAGCGCTCGGTCCGGACGTAGCGCGGCGGCGCCGCGCAGCGGTGACACAGACTCTCCGGAAAGGGCAGTCGATCCGCCTCGTCGCCGGGCGGCCCCGGCATCACCACACCCGGACGCGGGCCTCCGGCGCGAGGTAGAGCGTCTGGCCGGGCCGGACGTCGAACGCCGCGTACCAGGGATCGACGTTGCGCACCGTGTCGGCCCGGAACTCGGCCGGCGTGTGCCCGTCCGTGATGACCTGGTTGCGCAACGCCTCGGGACGGTCCTTGCTGCGCCAGGCCTGCCCGAAGCCGATGAAAAAGCGCTGGTCGCCGCTGAACCCGTCGAGCTCCGGAGCCTTCGGAAACGCGGCGCGATAGCCGTCGTAGGCGGCAGACACGCCGGCGACGTCGGCGATGTTCTCGGAAAGGGTCAATTTCCCGTTGACGTGCAGGCCGGGAAGAGGCACGTAGGCATCGTACTGCGCCACGAGCTTCGCAGCGACCTCCTGGAAGTGAGCGAGATCCTCCGGCGTCCACCAGTTCGCGAGACGCCCGTCGGCATCGAACTGCGCGCCCTGGTCGTCGAAGCTGTGGCTGATCTCGTGCCCGATCACCGAGCCGATCGCTCCGTAGTTCCGGACGGGGTCTCCGCCCGGGTAGAAGAAGGGCGGATTCAGGATGGCGGCCGGGAAATTCATCCCGTTCTGCAGCGGAAGGTTCACGGCGTTGACGGTCTGCGGGGTCATGAACCAGGCGTGCCGGTCCACGGGCTTTCCGAGCTTGGAGAGGTTCCAGCGGTAGTCGAAGACCTCGGAGCGGCGGGCGTTTCCGAGCGGATCGTCCCGGCGGATCTCGAGACCCGAATAGTCGCGCCAGTGGTCCGGGTAGCCCACGCCGACGTACAGCGATGCCACCTTCGCCTTGGCCTTCCGGCGGGTGTCGGGCGACATCCACTCCAGGGCGTCGATGCGACGGCCGAAAGCCGCGATGATGTTCTGGACCATGGCCTCGGCCTCGGCCTTGGACGAGGCCGGGAAGTACCGCGCGACGTACAGCTGGCCGACGTCGTCGCCGAGCGCGGTGCTCGCGGCGCTGACGGCCCGCTTCCAGCGGTCGCGGGGCTTCTCGGCTCCCGTGAGCGCCGTCCCGTAGAACCGGAACCACTCTTCGGCGAATGCCTTCGGCAGGAGCGGCGAGGCCCGGTTGACCGCGTGGAACGTCAGGTAGTCCTTCCACGTCTCGAGCGGCTGGCTCCCCGCCAGGGCCGCGATCCCGGCGGTCGCCGGGGGATGCCACACCATGAGCATGGGCTGCCCCGAGAGCCCGGCCGCCTCGAAGTAGGCGGGCCAGTCGAGGCCGGGAGCGCGCTTCGAGAACTCCGGGAGCGGCCACGGATTGTTGGCCTTGAGCACGTCGACCGAGTCCGTCCGGCTGACGTGCACGTCCGCGATCTTCTGCTCGAGCCCGTAGATTCGCCCGGCACGCGCCTCGGCGTCGGGCACGCCGGCGAGCTTGAGTGTGGCGACGACGTGGTCGCGGTACTTCCCCTGCAGCTCCACGGCCTTCGGGTCGGTGTTCCGATAGTTGTCGCGGTCCGGCATCCCCAGTCCGCCCTGCAGAAGGTAGCCGACGTTTCGCTCCGGATGGGCGAAGTCCGGCGAGACCCACAGGCCGAAGGGCCGATTGGTATAGAAGTCCGTGTTGTTCAGAGCATCGACGTCGGCACGCAGCCCGGCGCCCAGCATGCGGGCGAGCGACTTCCGGTCGGTGATTGCGGCGATCTCATCCAGATCGGCCCGGATCGGTTCCAGACCCCGCTTCTCGATCGCTTCCTCGTTCATCCAGGCGTCGTAGTAGGCGCCGACCATAGCGGCGGGCGAGCCCTCGACCGCCCGGGCCTTGCCAGCCTCCTGGATCAGGTCCACCGTCCGCTTGCTGACTTCCTCCTCGATGATCGTGAACGAGGCGTAGACCGCACGGTCCGGCGGGATGACGGTCGCCTTCATCCAGCCCCCGTTGGCGTAACCGTAGAAGTCGTCGCCGGGCTTGATGGACCGGTCCATTCCCGCGACGTCGACCGCGGGCGCTTTCGCCGCCGGCGGCGCGCAGGCGATGGCCGACCCGATGGCAGCCGCGCCGGATAGGGCGAGCAGAGCTGGGATCGATTGGCGCAAGCGTGACCTCCCTGTTCCCGAGCTTTGGTGGAGCCTACATTGCGGCGGCGGCGAGACGCTTCTTGGGATTTTCTTGGACGGCTCAGTCGGCGGCCTCAAGGCCGGGCGCCCAGCGCCCGCGCGGGAAGGCGAAAGAGGGCCCGGAGCAGCTCCAGGACCCCGTCCACCGCGAGCCCGAGAATGCGAAACGGCAGAAGGAGCAGCCAGACGATCGGGTAGAGAAGGAGGGCCGCCAGGGCGACCGGCCAGCAGAGCAGGAAGAGCAGAACCCAGAGCAGGAACTTCGCCATGCCGGTTGATACGAACGAAGCGGGCGCAGGTTCGATGCCGCCCGCACCCCGGCCCCCGAAGCCATCACGTCTCTCCGGCCCGTAGAGCAACAGGCCCGAAGGTCTTGACCTAGAAGACGGCGGTCTGCCCGCGCGTGTCGGGGTTGGCGGGACAGGAGTTGCCGCTGCGACAGCCGCCCGTCATGCGGCGGGCGCCGTGTCCGAAAATGCGGAACGGAGCGGGGCACCGGAATCGAACCGGTGGACCCCGCGCCGGTACGCGCTACGGCGCGAGGGGAATCCGCTTGACGAGGCCGGTGAAGGTTTCGCTCACGATCAGCTCGTTGCGACTCGGTTCATAGACCAGCCCGGTGGGCCCGATCAGGCCGCCCGCCACGACCGTCGGCGTCGCGGAGGGAGATTCGAATCGTAGGAGCTGCCCCGGCTCGCCGCCGAGCAGATTGGTGGAGACCTCGAGTACGTAGATCGCCCCGCCGACCTCGACCACGTTCGTCGCCGACGTCAGCCCTTCGATCAAGGGCGCGAAATCGCCGGTCGCGGGGTCGAGGCTGTAAACCTTGGAGCTTCCGGGCGCAAACGGAAACCCGCCCAGGATCGTCACCAGGAAGGTGCCGTCGTCGCGGACGGCCATGCTGGTGGGCACCGCATCCGTCACGGGCCCTCCCAGGCCGGGAAAGAGCGTATTGGTCACGTCCGGAAAGCGCGCGATGACCCGCGCGCGGCCGGTGGAGGCGGCCACCTCGACGACGGTGTTCATGCCGGCATCGACGACGTAGAGCTTGCTGCGTTCCTCCAGGCGCCTCCCGATCGGCGTATTCCAGTGGAGGCGGGCGTAGAAGTTCGCCCCCGCGATCGACGTCCCCTCGAAGCCGAGCTCCGTCAGATCCGCCGTCGTGAGGGTGCCGACCAGCGCGGCGGCGAACGGGTTCGCCTGACGCACCCGCAGCCGCGGATCCGGGCGGAGGTCCCGGAAGTCGACGAGAAGCGAAAGCAGGACTTCCTCGCCGCCGGCGTTGGTCAGCGTAATCTCGTTTCCATCCGCCAGCGAATCGATGTCGGCCGGGGACAGTGTGAACCCCGTCCGGATGCCGTCCGGGACGGGGTCGAATCTCGCGCGAATCACCGAACTGAAGATCGGCGAGGAGAGGCCGTTGGGATTCGGAACCTGACCCTCCTGAGGCGTCGTTCCTGTCCCCTTGACGTCCCCCTCGCCGATGACGATGTAGATCGTGCCGTGCGCATCGGCGACGGCCGTCGGACCGAGCTGATCGCCCTCGGGTACCGTCCCCGAAGGCAGCCCGCTGAGCAGATTGAATCGCTGTCCCCAGCGCGACAGGAGACTGATTCTTCCGTCGTTGGCACCGGTCCCCGCCTCCGTGAGCAGGAGGTTCCCTCCCGAGGTGCGCGCGAGCTTGTAGGGATGCTGCGTGCCCGCGCTCAAGATCGACTGGGCGCCGAGGTCCGAGGCCGTGAGCGCGCCGAGCGCCAGTGCCACGAGGGCGCTCCCGATCCCCCTCCGTAACGTGCTTTCGATTCTCCTGGCCCGACGCCCGGAACTCTTCGCCGTGAAATTCATTGGAAATCCCCTCCTACGATGGAGAGGCGGGAAATGAGACTAAAACCCGCAACCGGATCGACCCTTTCAAGAGCGGCCAAACGCGGACCGCCGGATTCCAGCGTACAATTGCCCAAAACAAGAGCGATCCCTCGCCGGTCGAGGGGTCTCACGAACCGGGAGGGCCCATGAAAGCCGGGCGATGCCTTTGTCTTCTCACCATCGCGCTCAGCTTGACGGCCTCCGCCCGCTCGGCGGCGAGCCCCCTGCTCCCCATCGGGTTCCGGGGGCCCGGTCCGCCCGCCGCGGGGCCGACCGGGACCGCCTGCGGGCCGGTCGTCCTGACGCACAACGTCAGCCAGAGCATCCTCGGCGGCAACTCCTTCGCCTGCGTCGACTCCAGCGGGTTCACGCTCGAGGCCCACTACACCCGCGTCTTCGATCTCCCGGACCTCGGCATCGACGGTTTCGTGGAGGTCTGCGAGGTCCAGGCGGCCGTGGAAGCCGCAATCTCGCTCGCCGAGACACAGCAGGTGACGGTCTACCTCTACGCGACCCCACCGGGGACATTCCCGGACGGGCCGCTGACGCCGCTCGGCACGGTCGTCGTGGATGTCCCGGACCAGGAACTGAGCTTTCTCCTCGTGCCGATCACCGCGACCGTCCCCTCGGGATCGGCTCTCGTCGTGGACGTGGCCTCCGAGGATGGCCTGGTGAACTTCTCGGCGTTTGCCATCGGATCGAACAACCTGGGACAGACGGGACCCGGCTACCTCACCGCGCCGGATTGCGGGATCGTGATTCCCACCGACCTGGCCGATGTCACTCCGGACGGCTCCCCCGACATGCACATCGTGGTCAACGCGCTCGGAACCGAATACCTCGCCGCCGCGAACCCGCTTCACGTGGACGAGCGCTCCGGCGTGATCGGCTCGTCCAACGCCAACGGTGTGGCCTCGTCCAACATCAACGGTGTCTTCGAGCCCGGAGAGACCGTCTGGGTCGATCCTTCGTGGAGGAACCCGACGGCGGGCACGCTGACCTTCTCGGCTGCGGCGGCGAACTTTTCCGGGCCGGCCGGCCCGGCATATGTGGTCACGGACGGCACCGCCGCTTACGGCGCAACGGATCCGGGCGCGACGAGCAACTGCCTCGACGCCACGGGAGACTGCTTACGGCCTCCAGGTCACCGGGACGCGGCCGGTGCAGCACTGGGATGCGACCTTCGACGAGGTCGAATCGTCGGTGTCCGCTGCCGCGACTGCGGGCGCCGTCGTGAAGACCTGGACGCTCCACATCGGCGAGAGCTTTCCGGACGTGACGAGCGGTGACCAGTTCTACCCCTTCGTCGAGACCAGCCTCCACAACGGCGTGACCGGAGGCTGCGGCGGCGGCAACTACTGCCCGGGCAACGACGTGACCCGCGCCCAGATGGCCGTTTTCCTCCTCAAGGCGAAGCTCGGCTCCGCCTACGTTCCGCCCCCCTGCACCGGGACGGTCTTCGGCGACGTGCCCTGCACGGGCGGCATCTTCGATCCCTGGATCGAGGATCTGGCCGGCCGGGGCATCACCGGAGGCTGTGGCGGCGGCAACTACTGTCCCGGCAATCCGGTCACGCGGGCCCAGATGGCCGCGTTCCTCCTCAAGACCCTCCTCGGATCCGGCTACACGCCGCCCGCCTGCACGGGCGCCGTCTTTCTCGACGTTCCCTGCACCGGTGGCGTGTTCGACCCGTGGATCGAGGACCTCGCCGGCCGCGCCATCACCGGAGGCTGCGGCGGCGGCAACTACTGCCCGGCCAACCCCAACACGCGCGGCCAGATGGCCGTGTTCCTCGTCAAGACGTTCGGGCTGCGACTCTACGGGCCGTAGCGGGGGCTCGGTACCCGTTCTCCGAATTGCTCGAATCTCGCGGACGGGGTGCCGCGATCGAACGGGCGGTCATCCGTCAGTGCGACCAATGGAGGCCGAGGGCCTTGGCGATGAAGATCGCCATCTGGCGACGCGTCACGGGACTGTCGGGGCAGTAATTGCCGCCGCCGCAGCCGCCCGTGATGTTGGAGTCCGCCAGGGCTTCGATGTACTGGAACCCGAAATCGCTCGGTGGGACATCGAGAAAGGTTGGTTGTGCCGGCGCCGGCGAGACCTCGCGGTGCCACCAGATGTCGACCGCCTTGAACTTCTGGCTGCCCGAGTTGGACGAGAAGTCCGCGGACAGAATCAATTGAGCGCCCGCCGGATCCAGGGCGACGTTGTTGTTGACCACGTAGTCGACAGGCATCGCCGAATAACCGTAGCCGCCCGAGCCCGTCGAGGAGACCGACGCCGTCAAATGGCTGGACGGCGGACCCGTCAGGCCGCCGCCGCCGCCATGCTCGATCATCTCGATGACCAGGTCGCTCGCGGCCTCGGTATCGTAGTAATAGAGATCGAGGAAGACGACGTGAGCCCCCGTCGGAAGCTGGACCGGCGCCCAGAACTGCTTGGGGCCCGTGTAGACGCTGGGGTACAGGTAACCGAACACGGTGTTGCCGAACGGCACCGTCCCGCTAAAGTTCGCATGGAAGGCGGCTGCCGGGATTTGCAGGATCTGGCAACAGTCGGTGCCGAAGGAGTCCAGGCCTTCCTGCCGACTCCGATTCCGCTCCACGATCTGCCGCTGGCGGTCGCGGGCTCTGGCCTGAGTTGCCTCGACCTCCGCGGACGTGAGGTACCCGCCCTCGGCCGATTCCGCCAGTGTTGGATCCGTAGAGAGCGCTCCGAAAGCCAGCACCACCGCAGCGCAATACACCGTCGGCCTGTTCATCCTGCTTCCTCCTTTCCCATGCCTCAGCGACGCCTCTCGCCGATGCTAATCCCCTCGGCGCCTGGCGTGAAGCGGCCGGATCGCGAGTACCCGGCGCCACCGGAGTCCGGAAACGGTCCGCCCGGCTGGCGCGCACTCGATCCGGCTCATCCAATCCCGCGAAGGAGCGCGCGCGAGACAGCACGAACATCCGGATTGGAGAGCCGTCTTGTGGTGTGGTCGACGAATCGTCCCTGAATGGGCGGGACTTCGTGGAGCGGGCAACCGGGATCGAACCGGCGACATCCAGCTTGGGAAGATCGGCATCGGAACCGGGAATGGCTGGGGATCGTTGGGGACCGAGCTCAGAACGGGCATCCCCAGCCGTACCCGGTCATCCCCAGGCGTCCTCAGGGCCCGGCGCGAACAGTCCGCGAACAGTTCTGCCCCTCCATGTCGGAGCGAGGACTCCAACTTTCTCCTCGGCAACACGGAGCTGGCGGCGTTCAGAATCGGACATGGCCGTCCCGCAAGCGGACATTCGCGGGCCGCCTCGAAGCTCTTCGTCCTCGCTTTGTCAGGGACTTAGACGATACGGCCGCTGGCACGCTCCTCGCTAAAATTCCCGGCCGATGGAGATCCTCGCTCAAGACATTCGGTTTGCCCTGCGCACACTCCGAAGGAGCCCCGGCTTCTGCAGCGGCCGTGATTCTCACGATTTCTCTCGGCGTCGGAGCGAACACCGCCATCTTCAGTCTGATCGACGCCGTGATCCTGAGGACACTACCGGTCAAGAATCCCGAGCGGCTCGTCTTTCTCGAGGCCGTGTCGAGAGGAGGAACGGACGGCGGCTTTCCTCTCGCCCTCTACGAACAGATCCGCAACGGCAACAAGTCCCTGGCCGGCGTCGTCGCTTTCGATGGGACCCGAGTGAGCGCTCGCATCGACGGTCAGCCGACGTTCTCTGGGGGGAGTGTGTTTCCGGTAACTTCTTCGATCTCCTCGGCGTGAGGCCCCAGCGTGGCCGCACCCTCACGGGCGAAGACGACCTGCCCGCGAGCCCCCCTGTGGCGGTGATCAGCCACAGGTACTGGAAGCGCCGCTTCGACCTCGATCCCGCCGTCATGGGAAAAACGATCACCCTCAAGGGCATCCCGTTCAGGTCGTCGGAGTGGCGCCCGAACGATTTCTTGGAATCGAACCCGGACGGTCCCCGGACCTTTGGATGCCTATGGCCCATTGGACGCGCGTCCGCCTCAACGACCATGTGTCTGTCGGGATCCTGGGCAGACTCAAACCAGGCATCCGACGGGATCAGGCGCAAGCCGAGCTGGACTCGATCTACCAGGCATCCGGGGTGCAGCCGCGCGGCTCTGCCCTTTCCGCGAATGGACAGAGGTCTCCACTGATTCGGTTGTGCTCACTCGGGGGCCGTGGCCTGTCGGATCTTCGGGACGATTTCTCCCTTCCGCTCGGCATCCTGATGGCCGTCGCGCTGGCAGTCCTCCTGATCGCCTGCGCCAACGTCGCCAACCTCATGCTCGCGAGGGCGACGGCACGCCGGAAGGAGATTTCGCTCCGGCTGGCAATCGGGGCGAGCCGGGCCCGGCTGATCCGACAGCTCCTCACGGAGAGTGTGTTGCTCGCGCTGGCGGGCGGACTACTGGGGTTCTTGCTCGCCACCTGGGGCAGCGATGCGCTGTTGAAACTCGCAGACAGCGGACCGGCCCCGATGTCGATCGAGCTTCACCACGATGCGCGCGTCCTCGGGTTCACCGCCGCGCTCTCCCTTGCGATCGGAATTCTGTTCGGGCTGACGCCGGCGTTGCGCGCGACGACGATGGACCTCAACTCCGCGCTCAAGGACTCCTCCGTCCAGGGTGGCGGCAGGCGGAGGACCGGCCTGCGCGGGGCGCTGGTGATACTCCAGGTGTCGCTATCCGTGGTCTTGCTGGTCGCGGCGGGACTTCTCGCGAGAAGCCTCCACGAACTGTTCCGGGTGGACCCGGGCTTCGAACGAGACCGGGTCCTTCTCGTCCGGGCTTACCCGACGATCGTCGGATACGAGGGAACGAGGGAATTGCAACTGTATTCGCGCCTGCAGGAGCAGCTTCAGGCGATTCCGGGTGTGCGTTCCGCGAGCCTCTCCCGTTTCGGGTTTTTGGCCGGCCGGTGGCTCAGGCGGATCTCGCTTCCGGGAGGCGCAGCCGCCGATGCGCCGGACGGGGCGACGGCCTTCTGCTATCCCGTCTCGTGGCAGATTCTTCGAGACCATGGGCGTGCCGCTGCTCCAGGGGCGCGACGTCGGACCCGCGGACGGGTCCGCGGCACCTCGAGTCGCAGTGGTCAGCGAGGCGTTCGCGCGAGCGTACTTTCCCCATGGCGGCGTTCTGGGCAGGCGATTCCGTTTCGGAGATGGAACTGACATCGGGAAGGAACTGGAGATCGTCGGTATGGTTCGGGACGTGAAATCGCTCAGCCTCCGGGACGAGGGCTCCAGTCGCGCTGTGTACATCCCGATTGCGCAGACTCCCGCCGATCGACTCGGCCAGATCACGATCGCGCTCCGTACCGCTGGGGATGCCGCCGCCGGCGCGGTCGCGATCCGGCGTCAGGTGCAGGCGGTCGATAGAGACCTGCCGATCGTCAGCGTGGAAACGCAGTCGGAGTTCGCTGCCGAATCGCTCGGAACCGAACGATTGATGTCGAAGCTCGCCGGCGCGTTCGCGATTTTGGCGCTCCTGCTGGCATCCATCGGCCTCTATGGAGTGCTCGCCTACGACGTCGTGCAGCGCGCGCGCGAAATCGCGATCCGGATCGCCATCGGTGCGAAGCCAAGCGATCTCTTCCGGCTCGTCCTCGGCGACGGGTTCAGGCTGGTTCTTCCCGGGGCGCTCGTCGGGCTGGCAGCGGCGCTCGCGGTGCCGCGTGTCCTCACCAGCATCCTCTTCGGCGTGAGCCCTTCCGATCCCCTGACGCTCGCGGGCGCGACCGTCTCGCTCGCTCTCGTCGCCCTTCTCGCGTGTTACCTCCCCGCGCGGCGAGCGATGGCCGGAGATCCGCTCCTCGCTCTGCGATCTTCGTAGATGCCCGGACCGTACCGCGCCGGGGCCCAAACCGAGCGGACACGCCGGAACGCTGCGCAGAGGCGTGGAGCGGGCAACCGGGATCGAACCGGCGACATCCAGCTTGGGAAGCTGGCGTTCTACCGCTGAACTATGCCCGCATCGGGCCGGATCTTAGCCAAAGCGGCGTCCTTCGACAACCGGGGCTCCGGGGCGGGCCGCGGCCAGCAGCGCGGCGGCGAGCAGGGGCGTCATCGGCCGGCGTCCGCGGCGGCGCGCATCAGGCGCAGGCGCGCCGCGAGCTTGGGAATGCGCCCCTTGGCAAAGAGCCGGTCGTTGACGAAAAGGACCGGGATCGCGTCGGACCACCGGCGGGCGATCTCGTCGTCGGAGTCGACGTCGACGACTTCCCACCGGTGCTCCTCGCCCGCGAGAAGCCGGTCGACTTCCGCCCGCATCTCCTCGCACAGATGACAGCCGGGCCGCGAAAGCAGGCGCAGGTCGATCACCTCAGGCCACCGGCTGCTCGGGGTTTCGCGCCACGCGGTAGACGTAGTCGAACCCCGAAAAGACGGTCATCGTGGCGGCGGCACCGAACGCCACCAGCACCACCGGCCGCGGCCAGTTCCAGAGGTTCGCGCACAGGACGAAGAGGACGGTGACGATCAGAGTGACGGTCGTGACCTTGCCCGGCCCAGCTCGGCGGAAAGCTCTTTCGCCCGGTCGTGAGGATCAGCAGCAGGCCCACCAGAAGCAACAGGAAGTCCCGCGAGAGGACGATCACGGCGAGCCAGACGGGGACCTTGACCCGCGCCGGGTAGGAGGGGATCGCCAGGAAGAGATACGAGGTGATCAGCAGAAGCTTGTCGGCGATCGGGTCGAGGTAGGCGCCGAGAGCCGATTTCATGTCCAGCCGGCGGGCCAGGAATCCGTCCACGCCGTCCGAGATTCCCGCAATCACGAAGATGGCCAGGGCGATGTCGAAACGGCCGTCGGCGATCGCGACCAGGAAGAACGGGAGCGCCGCGAGGCGGGCGAGCGTGATGAAGTTCGGCAGGGTCCAGGGACCCCTCAACGGCGCCTCCACTCGTTCTCGCGGGCGCCGGGCGGCACCTCGGCGGGGACCCAGACCGTCTGGCCCTTGGTGCGGATGAGCTTGCGGTCCTCGAACTGCTTGAGCATCCGCGTGACCGTTTCGCGGGTCGCGCCGATCGAGTTGGCGATCTCCTGATGCGTCGGACGGTTCACCACGAAGTAGCCGTCGACCGGCGCGTGGCCGGACTCGTCCGCGAGGCGCAGGAGATAGCGCGCGAGCCTCCCGCCCACGTCCAGAAGGGCCATCGACTCGATCACGTCGTTGGCCTTGCGCAGCCGGGAGGAGAGCGTCTGCAGGATCTTGCGCGTCAGCGGGAAGTCCCGCGAGAGCACGGCGAGGAAGTCCGCGCGCGCCAGAACGACCAGCTCGCAGTCGGAGAGCGCCGTGACCGAGGCGCTGCGCGTCTCGCCGCCGAACAGCGCCATCTCCCCGAAGAAGTCGCCGGCCTGCAGGTGCGAGAGCACGACCTCGCGCCCGTCCGGCGAGTCGACCGAGACTTTCACCTCGCCGCGGAGGATGACGAAGAACGAGGTCGCCCGGCTCGGCTTCCCGGATGATCGGAGTGCCCGAGGCGAACGGGCGCACGGAGGCGAGGCGGGAGAGCGCTTCCAGTTCCCCCGCCTCGAGCTCGGAGAAGAGCGCGACTTTTCGAAACACGGCGGCATCAATCACGATTCACGGCCTCCCCGGCCGGGAAGAGCGAGCGGAGCCGGTCCAATCCCCGCGTGAACTCCGCGCCGCTGACGACCGAGGCCCCCGATTCTGACAGGAGTTTGCACCGGGCCGCCACGCGAATCGCCTCCTGACCGCCCTTTCCGGGGCCGGGGACCCCCTGGAGGCACTCCGGCCCGTCGCCCGAGCGCGCCAGGCGCGCGGCGAGAAGAAGCATCATCCGCGCGGCCGCGGCTCGCGTCAGCGCCGCGTCCGGACGGGCGCGGTGGGTGTACGGGTCGACGGCGAGAAGGCCGAGGGACACGGCCCGCATCATGACCCGGCTGTCGCCCCGCTCCAGAACGTCGGTCGCCACGACGCCGGCCGCTTCGACCCGGGCGTCGCGGACTTCGGGAAAGACCCACCAGGCCAGCAGCGCCGCGCCGGAGCGCGTGAGCCGGCGGGAGCGCGCGGCCTGCCGCTCGGCGTCGGGCCAGTTGGCGATCCGAAACGCCAGCCGCGCTTCGGCAGCCCGGTCGGCGAAGCTCGGATCCCGCGCCGCGAGGGCCTCGAACAGCGAGACGGCGGCGGAAAAATCGCCGATCTCCATCGCGAGCTCCCCGGCCCGTTCCTCGACGTCCGTCGAGCGGTTCCCGAGAGCGATCGACCTCCGGTAGTACTCGAGGGCCCGCTCGCGCTCACCGAGCTCGCACTCGACGTCCCCCGCGCGCGCGAGCAGCGCGGGCGAGCCGGAGATCCACCCGACGGCCCGGGCCACCTGGCGCTGGGCTTCGGCACGGCGCCCCTCCTCGGCATTGCGATTCGCGGCGGCCAGAAGATCCTCGGCCGCCTCGACCCGCAGTCCGTCGGCCCGCTCGGTCAGCCCCAGCCGGTCCGGGGACATCGCCGCGGCGCGGTCGTAGAGCTCGACGGCGCCCGCCGGGTCCGCGGTGCGGGCGTGGGCCTCGCCGCAGGCCACGAGCAACGGGACGGTCGGCTCGGCCGAGTCCAGGGTCGCGGCGCAGGGCTCGAGCGCGGCCTCGGACCGATGGCTGGCGACGAGCGCCTCGATCGTGCCGATCGCTCCGGCACGCTGCGAGGGACCCCGGGCGCGCCGGAAATCCCTTTCCGCCCGCGCGGCGTCTCCGCGCAGAAGGGCCTCCCAGCCGTCGGCGACCGCCGAATCGAAGGGCCCCGAAAGTCCCTCGCGCGGGTCGAGGGGAAAGCGGTCGCGCGGAACGGCGGGAGGGGCGCTGGCGCAGCGCGCCAGCACTGCGGCGCACAGCGCCGCGACGACCACATCCGGGAGGCGTCCGCGGCCCATGCGCGGGCCTGTCAGAGGCGGCTGTGCGCGGTCATGAGCCGGCCGGCAGGCTCTCCGGGCGAATCGACGCGATCGCGTGCTTGTAGATCATCTCCTCGCGGCCGTCGACCTCGAGCACGAGAGCGAACTTGTCGAACCGCCTCAGGCGGCCGAGCCGTTCCTCCCCGGAAGTCAGCCGCACGGTGACCGGAATGTTGTCCTTGCGCAGGTTGTAGAAGAACGAATCCTGGACGTTGATGGGCGCCTTGTTCATCGCGTCTCCTCGTCGGTCGCTTCGGAAAGTCGCGCGGACGCGGCGGCGAGGCCCTCCTCGGGGCTCACCCACCGGACGCCGCGCTCGCGCGAAAACCACGTCATCTGCCGTTTGGCGAGGCTTCGCGTTGCGGTCACGATCTGATCCTGCACCTCTCGTCGTGAAAGGCGCCCGAGCACCCACTCGGCCACCTCCCGATACCCGATCGCCTGAAAGGAATTCGAATCCTGGGAAAGACCGCCTCCGAGCAGTCGCCGCACTTCCTCGTCCCACCCGGAATCGAGCATCCGGCGGACTCGATCTTCAATCCTAGCATGGAGTTGCGCTCGGGTCGGCCGCACGCCGAGCCTGAGGACCCGAAACCGGTCCGACCAGCGATCGGCGGGAACGGTCCGCGCGGACGCCGGAGCCCCGCTCGAAAGCAGGATCTCGAGGGCGCGCAGGATGTACTTGAGATTTCCGACCGGAATCCGTTCGGCGGAAGCCGGGTCGTTGAGGGACAGGAACCGATGCGCGGCTTCCGGGCCGCGGAGCCGCGCCCAGTCGGCGAGCGCAGGTCGCAACCGCGCGTCGCGCTCGGGCTCGGGCGGCAGCCCTCCGAGCAGCGCCGCGACGTAGAACCCGCTGCCGCCGCAGACGACCGGAAGACGTCCGCGCCGTGCGATGTCCTCGATCACGGGACGCGCCTCGGCTGCGAACCGGCCCGCCGAATAGGCCTCCGCCGGCCCCGCGACGTCGATCATGTGGTAGCGGACTTCGGCGCGCTGCTCGGCCGAGGGCTTTGCGGTTCCCACGTCGAGGCCGCGATACACGGCGAAGGCGTCGGCCGACACGACCTCCCCGCCTTCACGCAGCGCCAGCGCATGCGCGAGGGCCGTCTTGCCGGAGGCGGTCGGACCGACGATCACGAGCAGGTCCGGCCGGCTCTTTCGCGTCACTTCGCCAACCCCCGCCAGTCGAGCCGCGTGGACCGGGGCCGCAGCTCCACCAGACAGTCCGAGCGCCGATCGGTGCGCAGGATCGCGACGCCGAAACGCTCCAGCGTCGCGAGGGTGCCCGGGGTCGGATGGCCGAACCGGTTGCGCCGCCCGCACGAGAGCAGGGCCACGCGAGGCCGCGCCGCGTCCAGAAACGCGGCCGTCGTCGAGGTCCGGCTGCCGTGATGCGCGACCTTCAGGAGATCGGCCCGCGGGACCGCTCCGGAGAAGACCAGCTCGGATTCCGTCGGGGCGCCGATGTCGCCGGTCAGCAATGCGCTGCGCCCCCCGCGCTCGAAGAGCAGGACGGCCGACTGGTTGTTGACCGCGTCGGCTTTCCGCAGCGGGCCGCCCGAGTGGAGCACCGTCACGCGCAGGCCTTCGACCTCGAGGACGCCGGGAGCCACGAGCCGGCGGAGCGAAACGCCGCGGCGGGCGGCGATCTCCGCGAGACGGGCCATGAACCTCGCCTCGTCCTGTCCCGCCGGGAGCCAGAGCTCGCCCACGGGCAGTTCCTCGAGAACCGCGAAGAGGCCGAGGGCGTGATCCGGATGCGGATGTGTGAGCACGACCGCGTCGAGACCCGTGACGCCGCGGTCGAGAAGCTTCGGCACCAGGTGCGTTCGGCCAAACTCCGTCGCCTCCGGATCGAACGGTCCGCCTCCATCGACGAGTATCGCCCTCCTCTTCCAGCGAAGCAGTATCGCGTCTCCCTGTCCCACGTCGAGCGCCTCGACGGACAGACCCTGCGGCGGCCCCGCCCGGCCCGGCGCCAGACACAGGCCGAGAAAGAGCAGCGCGGCGCTCACGGCGAGCGGCGGGCGCAGCCGTCGGGGCCCGAGCGCGGCGCCCGCCAGGAGACCGCCCACCGCGAGAACCCCCGGGAGGCCGGGCGTGGGCCGAAGAAATGCCGCGCCCGCCGCCCGATCCGCCAGCCATTCCAGCAGGCGCGATCCCGCTCCGAAAAGCACCGGCAAGGGTCCGGTCGGGATCCCGAAGAAAATGGCCAGGAGAAGAACGCCGCCCAGGGCGATCAGGCCCGCGGCGAGCGGGATCGCCAGCGGCGAAGTCAGCCATGCTCCGGCCGCGACGAGGTTGAACCGCCAGAGAAGGACGGGCGCCGTCGCGCACTCGGCCGCCAGCGCCACGGCCAGCCCCGGCCAGAGCCAGGCCGGCCGCGCCGGAAGTCTTGCGCGCACCGGCCTGCGGAAGAGCGCGATCCCTCCCACGGCGGCGAACGTCAGCACCGTCCCGACCGAAAAGAGCGCTGCCGGCGCCGCGAGCAGAAGAGCGAGGGCCGAGAGCCCGATCGCCTGCGCTGCGCCGATCGGCCGCTCCAGCAGGCGCGTGGCGAGGAATACGCCGACCACCAGGCCGGCGCGGACCGCGGGGGGATTCGCGCCTCCCGCGAGCACGAAGAAGGCGACGGCCGCCAGAAGCAGGAGATCGCGCCCCTTGCCCCGAACGCCCGCGAACGACAGCACGCCGTACACCAGTCCCGCCTCGAGCACGACGTGCAGGCCCGACACGACGAGCAGGTGATACAGCCCGCCCCGCCGGTAACGGGCGACCATCCCGCGATCGAGCTCCGACGTCCGGCCGAGAAGGAGCGCGGCGATCGGACCCCGCACGTCCCTGTCGAAGGCGGCGTCGCCGGGCTCCCGGTCGAGCGCCGCGAAGAAGGCCCGATTGGGCCACGTCAGCGCCGACAGCACGGTTCGGTCCCGCCGTTCCACCAGCCGGGCGCTCTTGACCGAGAGGCGGTACCGCGGCCAGGGCAGCGCGATCTCGCGTGCGGAGGCCGGGATGTCTTCCGGCTCGAGCCGGCCCGTCACCCGGACGCGATCCCCGCGTTCGGCGATCGGAACGACCGGCGTCTGGCCGGACACGAAAACCGCAACCTCGGCCGGGAAAGCCCGCCACGACGAGCCCGACCGGAGGCGGTCCGCGGCCAGGGTGCGTGCGTGCCCGGGGAGGCGCGCCGCTCCAGAAGTCCGTGAGGCGGCCCTCGACGACGTCGGCCTCGATGCGCTCCGCGGGCCGCGCGGCCAACGCCTGCTGCGCGGCCCGCGCGGGAGCCGCGATCCGGGCGGCCGCCGAGAGAAACCCGACGGACAACCAGAACGCGCCGTACGCCAGGCGAAACGCGGACCCGCGTCGGCCAGGCGCGAGAAGGGCCAGACCGATCCCCGACACGACCGCGAGCCACGCCGACGCACCGGATCCTCCCGCCGACCACGCCCCGAAAAAGATGCCGCACGCCAGGAGCACCGCCGCCTTCGCCGCCGGCGCCCGGCCGTCGGCGAGGACGGGGCGGATCACGCGACGCGCTCGAGGGTCACCAGGGCCTCCACGCGGTGTGTCATCGCGAAGAGGTCGAAGAGTCGGGCCTCCCGGATCTCGAGACCCTCCGAGCGCAGGATCGCCAGGTCGCGCCCGAGCGTCGCCGGGTCGCAGGATACGTAGACGAACGCACGCGACGCGCGCCGGCCGAGTTCCCGCGCGAGCTCCGCTCCGAGCCCCGCCCGCGGCGGGTCCGCGACGACGCAGGAGAAGCGCCGGTCGTCCCGGCCGAGAAAAGCCGCGACGTCCGAAGCGGCGGCCTCGCACCGCTCCCGGTCGGGCCAGTCCTCGAGCGTGCGCAGGAGGTCGCCGGCCGCCCCGGGATCCGACTCGACCGAGGTGACCCGGTGGCCGGCGTCGAGCAGCGCTCCGGCGAAGAGACCCGCGCCGCCGAACGCGTCGAGCGCGTCGCCCGCGTCCAGTCGCCGCGCGGCGTCCCGCACGGCGCCGTACAGCGACCCGACCAGCTGGCGGTTGCCCTGGAAGAACGTGTCCACCCCGATCTGGAACGTGCGCCCTTCGACGTCGAGCGGCACCCGTTCGTCCCCGATGCGAACCATTCGGGACCCGTCGCGAGCCCGGATGAGCACGCCGTCGAAATCCCGCGAGAGCGCCGCCGCGAGCTCCGCCGCCGGACGCGGCGCGGGGCCCGCAGCCGTCGCCCGGACCAGGCGCCGGGCTCCTTCGCGGTCTTCCAGCAGCGCGACCTCGGTCACCTCGGCGCCGCTCTCGCGAACGGCCGCCTCGATTCCGGGCAACAGCGACCGCGTCGCAGGAGCGATCGCCTCGCACGCGGCGGCCGACACGATGCGGTGGGTGCCGGGAGCGAAGTATCCGATCGACCCTCTTCCCGGATGCAGCCGGCTCCGCAGACGGTAGCCGACCGCCGACGCCTCGACCGGAAGCTCCCCGAAGAGCTCTGCCGGAAGGCCCGACAGACGCTGCATCGTCTCCAGAAACAGGGCGCGTTTGGCGGCCCGGGCCGCCCCGGGCTCGAAATGCGCCCAGTCGCAGCCGGCGCAATCGGCGTGGGGACCGCCCACGCGGTCGGGGGAAGGCTCGCGCACGGCGGAGAGACTCCCCCGCCAGAACCTCTTCTTCACCTGATAAACCATTGTCGCGACGAGCTCGCCGGGGAGCGCGCCGTCGACGAAACCGACGCCGTCCGCCGTGCGCGCGATCCCCTCTCCGGTCGGGGCGAGCTTCTCGATGCGCACGACACGCGGCTCCCGCCGGCCGGGTACGGCGCTCACAGGAGCGAGAGCCTCGGCAGCTCCAGCCGTTCCCGGACGACCCGCCGCGTCAGAGCCCGGGAGGTCTTCTCGAGCGTCACCGGGTCCATCCGCTCTCCGGCGCCGGCGAGCAGCCGCGCAACCTCGGTTTCGATCTCTCCGCGCTCGCTCTGCGGGAGCGCGTCGCCGATCTCCCGCGCGAGCCGCCGATCGAGGCGGGCGAGCGACTGCTCGACCTCGCCCGGCCCCTTCCCGGAGGTCGCGAGACGCTCCAGAGCCCGGTGGACCGACGCGAGGGGAACGGCGAGCTCCGGCCGGGCGCCGGCGATGGCGTCCAGCCGCTCGCCGAGCCGGACGAGCGCGGATGCGACGTCGGCGGCATCGCTCCCGACCGCGTCGGCCGATCCGCCCCGTCCGCGGGCCGTCTCGGCCCGGCGCTCCCACGCTTCGAGCACCGCGTCGCGGCAGTAGGAAAGGGAGTTGACCCGTCCGACGGCGGACCGCTCCTCCCGCCGCGAGAAAGCCTCGTCGATCCCCAGCTCGACGGCCTCGAGCGGCACGCCCAGCGCCCGCCATTCCTTCAGCAGCCCAAAGTCCCGCGGCGACAGCAGGAACGGCGTGCCGCGACGCTTGACGAAGGCCGCCTCGGCGGCGGCGTAGTAAGCCCTATCCTCCTCGGTTTCGCTCATCGATGAGCCGGAGCCCCCGCAGCGTCAACAGCGGGTCGACCTCCCCGATCCGTCCGGACCCGCCGCCGAAGAGCCCGGCCAGGCCCCCCGTCGCGATGACGCGCGGCTGTCCGCCGATCTCGGCGACGATGCGGTCGATCATCCCGTCGACGAGGGCCAGGTAGCCGAAGTAGAGGCCGGACTGGATCGAAGCCGCGGTCGTCTTCCCGACGACTTTCTCGGGGCGTTTGATCTCCACCCGCCACAGGCGCGCGGCCTTCTCGAACAGGGCCTCCGCCGAGATGGAGATCCCGGGCACGATGACGCCGCCGGCGTACTCGCCCCGGGCCGTGACGACGTCGAAGGTCGTCGCCGTTCCGAAGTCGACCACGATGCATGGGCCGCCCACGCGCTCGAAGGCCGCGACGGCGTTCACGATCCGGTCGGCGCCGACCTCCTGGGGAATCTCGTAGAGGATGGGCATGCCGGTCTTGATCCCCGGCTCGACGAAGAGCGGCTCGCGGTCGAGGATCTGCCGCAGCGCCTGGCGAATCGAGAACTTCAGCGACGGAACGACGCTCGCGACGATCACCCGCATCGGCGCGAGCTCCTCGGGGCTGGGTCCGGCCGCGAAGAGGCCCCGAATCGAGAGCGCGATCTCGTCGGCGGTCGCGTCGCGCCGGGTGGTGAGACGCCAGTGGCGAACGAGCTCCGCGCCCCGCCAGATCCCGAGGACGGTGTTCGTATTGCCGACGTCCACCGCCAGAAGCGGCATCGCGGCGTCGACCGCCGTCACCACCGGGCGACTTCTCCCGCCGCCACGATCGTCTCGCCCTGCGCCGTCTTGAGGCGCAGGAAACCCGCGGGGTCGAGGCCCAGGTACTCGCCCGACAGCTCCTCGCCGCCCCTGCGGATCGTCAGCACGTCGCCCGGCCGGTGCAGGGAGGCGAGCTCCCACGCCCGGATCTCCTCGCTCCAGTGCGGCGACGCGAACTCCCTGTCGAACCGGTCCAGCAGGAGCTGCAGAAGCGGCGTCAGGGCCACGGGTTTTCCGGTCTCCGCTTCGATCGTCGTCGCGTTGGCGATCCCGGTCGCCCCCGGGCCGCCCAGCACGTTGATGCCGAGACCGACGGCGATGTAGGTGTCCTCGCCCTGGGTGCGCGACTCGGCGATCACCCCCGCCAGCTTGTGCCGTCCGACGTAGAGATCGTTGGGCCACTTCAGCGACACGGCCACGCCCGTCTCGGCGTGAACGACCTCGCGGGCCCAGCGGGCCACCGCGATCGGAACGATCGACAGCGGCTCCGCGGCCTCGGCCTTTCGCACGACCGTCAGGTAGAGCCCCCGACCGGCCGGTGCCGCCCAGCTCCGCCCGTTGCGGCCGTAGGCCCCGGTCTGCGCCTCGGCCACCAGCACGGTGGCCCGCAGGAGCTGGTCCTCGGAGAAATAGAGCTCGATCAGGTCCCGCGCGATGGCATTCGACGAGGCGACGGAGTGGAAGCAGACGCAGTTCTCCAGGACCCGCCACCGGTCCGGATCGAGCAGGCCGTCCGCGAACGCAATCACGACCGCACGAGCGCCGCCCGCTTCTCCTCGAGCTCGAAGAGTCGGGAGCGCACTTTCTCGACGACCGGCGGCGGGGCCTTGCCGAGAAAATCCGCGTTCTCGAGCTTCGCGCGCAGCGCCGCGATCTCCTCGTCCGCCGCGGCGACCGACTTCTCGACGCGCCTGGCGGCGCCCGGGGCGGTGCCGCGCGGCAGCGACAGGCCGAGCGCGAGCCCGGCCACGACATCCTCGAAGGCGCCTTTTCCGGCCGCTTCCATCCGGAGGTCGGCGAGACGCCCGAGGTGCGCCAGCAGGTCCGCCATCCGCCCGACGGCCGGGAGCAGGCCTCGGTCCGGGGAATTCGGATCGATCGTCACCGACACGGGCTCGGTCGGCGACACCCCCTGCTCGGTGCGAAAAGTCCGGACGCGCGTTACGACCGCCCGGATGGCCTCGACGGCCGACTCGGCCGCCTCGTCGCGCCACGGACCCTCGCCCTTCGGATAGGGCGTCACGATCAGCGTTCCCGCCCGGCCCGTCAGCTTGTCCCAGATCTCCTCGGTGAGAAAAGGCATGAAGGGGTGGAGCAGCGCGACCGAGCCCCCCAGGCAGTGGCGCAGCACGCCCCGCGCCGTCTCGGCCGCGGCATCGTCGCCGCCGCCGAGGACGGGCTTGACCATCTCGAGGTAGCCGTCGCAGAGCTCATGCCAGAGGAAGGCGTAGATCGCTCCCGCCGCCTCGTCGAACCGGAACGCCTCGAGCTGGCGGTTCACGGTCGCCGCGGTCGCCTCGAACCGCGAGAGGATCCAGCGGTCCGGAAGCGACAGCGCGCGGCCCGCCAGCTCGGCCGCCGCCGGCCGGCCTTCGAGCTGATTCAGCGTGAACCGCGCCGCGTTCCAGAGCTTGGTGGCGAAATTGCGCGAGCCGGCCATCCGACCCCGCTCGACCGACACCGTCGGGCCCGAGGAGGCGGCCGACGCCAGCGTGAACCGCACGGCATCGGCGCCGAATTCTCCGATCGCTTCGAGCGGATCGATGACGTTGCCCTTCGTCTTCGACATCTTCTCCCCGCCCACCCGCACGAGCCCGTGGAGGTGCACCGTATGAAACGGTGCCTTGCCCGTGAAGCGCAGGCCCGCCATGATCATTCGGGCCACCCAGAAGAAGAGGATGTCGTATCCGGTGACGAGCACGTCCGTCGGGTAGTAGTCCGCGAGGTCCGACGTCTCGTCGGGCCAGCCGAAGACGGAAAACGGCCAGAGCTGCGAGGAGAACCACGTGTCGAGGACGTCCGGATCCTGTTCGAACCGGCCGGATCCGCAGGTCTCGCACGCCACCGGGTCTTCCTCGGAGACCGTGACGTGTCCGTTGTCGCAGGTGAAGGCCGGGATCCTGTGCCCCCACCAGAGCTGCCGTGAGATGCACCAATCGTGGATCTCGCGCATCCAGGCGAAGTACGTCTTGGCCCAGGACTCGGGAACGAAGCGGACCGTTCCGTCCTCGACGGCAGCGATCGCCGGGTCGGCCAGGGGCTGGATCTTCACGAACCACTGGGTCGAGAGATACGGCTCGATGATCGTGTCGCAACGCTGGCAGTGCCCGAGGTTGTACCGGTGCGGCTCGGTGCCGACCAGACGCCCCTCCGCTTCGAGGCGGGCGACGACGCGCTTCCTCGCCTCGAACCGATCGAGGCCCGCGAACTCCCCGGCCTCGGACGTCATCTTGCCGTCGCCGCCGATCACCACGACCGCGGAAAGATCGTGACGCCGGCCGGACTCGAAATCGTTGGCGTCGTGGGCGGGCGTAACCTTCACGATTCCGGTGCCGAACTCCCGGTCGACCAGGATGGGGTCCTCGATGATCGGCACCTCGCGCCCGACGATCGGGACGATCGCCCGTCGCCCGCGGAGGTCGGCCGTCCGCGCGTCCTCCGGGTGGATCGCCAGGGCGGTGTCGCCGAGCAGCGTCTCCGGCCGCGTGGTGGCGACCACCGCGCCCGCCGGCACGCCGCGAACGTCGTAGCGCACGCGGTAGAGGGTCCCCGCGGTTTCGCGGTGGACGACCTCGAGATCCGAAACCGCCGTCTCGCAGCGCGGACACCAGTTGACCACGTAGCGGCCCCGGTAGATGAGGCCGTCCCGGTACAGCCGGACGAACGCATGGCGCACGGCCCGCGAGAGATCCGGATCCATCGTGAATCGCAGCCGGCTCCAGTCGAGCGAGCATCCCAGCCGCCGGAGCTGGGCGAGGATCTGGTCGCCCGAGTCGCGGCGCCAGGCCCAGACGCGCTCGATGAACGCGTCGCGCCCGAGGTCGCTGCGCCGGATCCCCTCCCGGGCGAGCTCGCGCTCCACGACCATCTGCGTTGCGATGCCCGCGTGATCGGTCCCGGGCAGCCAGAGCACGCGCTGCCCGCACATCCGCTTCCAGCGCGCCACGATGTCCTCCACCGTGCGACCGTAGGCGTGCCCGATGTGGAGGCGTCCGGTGACGTTGGGCGGGGGAATCACCATCACGAATCGCGGCGAGCCGGCCGGACCACGCGGCTGAAAACGTCCGTCCTGCTCCCAGCGGGAGTACCACCGCTCCTCGAACTGCGACGGATCGAAGGTCTTGGCGAGACTGTCCACGGCCGGCTCTTCGCGCATCAAAAAAGGGCTCTTGGGAGCCCTTTCATATACCAGAACTCCCCGGGAGCCCTACTCGACGCCCGACTCCAACTCCTTGATGCGTTGCTTGATGACGAGCTCCGCGACGTCGGGAATCACTTCCCAGGCGATCTCGCGCACGACCTTGTCCGAAAGCCGTTCGACGACCCGCGTGGCGAGCCTGTCGATCTCGTCGTCCGAAAGCCCGCCTTCCAGGCGGGAAACCGACGAGAGCATCTCCTTGAGCTGTCCGATCGACGTGATCGACGCCAGCTCCTCCAGCTCGCGCGAGACCGGGGCGCCGTTGTCGGAGGTCGCCGGGGCCGGTTCGGGAGGCGGAACCGGCGCCACGAGGCCGGAGGAGAGGATCGGGATTTCCGCCGTGTGTTCCTCGTCCTCCAGCGACGGCGAGGTCTCGTCCGTGTCCCGGTCCCCGTCGGAGGGGAGGTCCTCGCGCCGCATGGAGGCGAAGTCCGCCGACAGCCGCACCTGTTGCGTCGGGCCGTCGTCGGCCCGCGGCGTCTCCGGCTCGGGCTGGGTGCGCCGGCTGGCGGAGTCGTCCGCGGCAAACGGGATCGGCGAAAACTCGGGTTCGGCCTGCCGCGGCACCCAGAAGGGCGCGGGGGCGGGAGGGGGCGCCGGAGCGATCGGCGCATCGGCCGATCCCGGCTCCGATTCCGACTCCGGGTTTTCCGGAAGCCAGCCATGGTCGGCCTGGGGCTGCGCGTCCCGCGCCTCCGGCGCGTCGCCGGGGCCCTCGTGCGCCGCGGTGTGCTCGTCGTCGGGAGTCATCGCCGCGGTCGCGGAAGCGTCCTCCACGTATGAAAACTCGGGATGGGCCTTTTCGAAAGCGGCGATCGCCGACTCGACGTCGGCCTGGCCGTACTCCTCTTCGAAGAGATCCGCACCGCCCGGAACCTTTTTCGCCTGCGGGATCGAGCCCGTGAAGTCCTCCGAGGAAAAGCCCCCCTCCGCCGGACGCGCGGCCGGGGCCGCGGCCGAATCAGACGCCTCCGCCGGGGGCGGCGGGGCTTTGGGCATGGTCGGAATGGCCATGGTCGAAGCCGAGGGCACGTCGCGCGGATCCCGGGCGAGCAGCGCCTCGACCTGTCGCAGGAGCTGCTGGGAGTCGAACGGCTTCGACACGATCGCGTCGCAGCCCAGCCTCTCGGCCCGATCGCGGTCGAAGGGCTCGAAGGTCCCGGAGAGAAGGATGACCGGGATCCGGGCCGTCGCGGGGTCGGCCTTGATCGCTTCGCAGACCTCGTAGCCGTTCTTCTCCGGCATCACGACGTCGGCGAGAATGAGGTCGGGTGCCTGTTCGTGGACCCGGTCGAGCGCCCTCTGCCCATTGGGGACGCAAACCAGCTCGTACTCGCTGTCGGAAAACGTCAACTCGACGACCTTTTGGATCGTGAGGCTGTCGTCGGCCAGAAGAATGCGTTTTGCCACGCGCTTAACCTTCAGTAAATAAGAAGGTTACACAGGTCGCCCCGGCCTGTCAACGGCTTTCTCCCGACACCGCCGCCAGGTACCGGCCGGGCGGACGCCGGCCCAGTTTCTCCGACACGAAACGCGACGCCTCGACGAGTCTGGTCAGCGTCACGCCGGTCTCGATGTCCAGGCCTTCGAGGAGGTAGAGAAGGTCCTCGGTGGCCAGGTTGCCCGAGGCCCCCGGCGCGTACGGGCAGCCTCCCAGACCGCCGGCCGAGGCGTCGTACGTCGTGACCCCGCACTCGAGACCCGCGTAGACGTTGGCCAGAGCGGTGCCTCGCGTGTCGTGAAAGTGCAGGGCGAGAACCGACCGTGTCACTCCCGACTCGTAGAGCGTCTCGATGACGTCGTAGACGTCCGCCGGCGTCGCCACACCGATCGTGTCGCCGACCGAGATCTCGTCGACCTCCAGGTCGAGCAGCTTGTGGATGACCTCCCGCACCGCCTCGGGCGCCACGTCCCCTTCGTATGGACATCCGAAAGCTGTCGAGACGTACCCGCGGACGCGGATCTTCTCCTCTTTTGCACGCGCCACGACCGGACGAAACCTCTCGATCGACTCGTCGACGCCCGCATGGATGTTCTTGCGGTTGAACGTCTCCGAGGCCGCCGTGAAGACGGCGATCTCGCGCACGCCGACCGACATCGCCCGCTCGAGTCCCTGAAGGTTCGGAACGAGCGCCGGGTAGCGCACGCCGCTCGCCCGGTGGATGAGCCGGTAGAGCTCTTCGGTATCCGCCAGCTGCGGGATCGCTTTCGGCGAGACGAAGGATCCCGCTTCGATCGCGGGCAACCCCGCGGAGGCGAGCCGGTCGATGAACTCGGCGCGGACGGCCACCGGGAGGATGCCGGCCTCGTTCTGCAGGCCGTCCCGGGGCCCGACCTCGTAGACGGTGACGTGTTCCGGCAGGTGCGGTCGGCGGATCGCGTGCTCCTCCCAGATCTCCATCACCCGATTATCCGCCACACCGGACCGCCCCCGCGCTCGCGCGCGTCGGCCGCGCCGGGGGCGCCGAACGCGACCGGGGACGGGTCAATCGTCCAGCTCGACCAGCTCGACGCCCGCGTCGACGAGCTCGCCTTCCGCGACGCAGACGCGCCGCACGCGGCCATCCCTCGGCGCGCGGATCGAGTGCTCCATCTTCATCGCCTCGAGTGTCAGAAGCGCCTGGCCACGCTCCACCGGCGCTCCGTCGGCCACGAGGACGCGACGCACCCGGCCCGGCATCGGGGAAACGAGCCCGCCGTGGTGATCCGCCCCGGCGGAGGCTCGCGCTCGCGCGCCGTCCTCGAACTCCCAGGTCCGTCCGTCGCACCAGACGAACGTCCGGTCGCCGGCCCGCACGGCGGCGACGCGGTGCCGGACGCCGCCAATGGTCACCGTGACGACGGGACCCGGCCCTTCCTCGCGGCCGAAGGCCACCGGCCGACCGTCGATCGTCGCCGTGGCGCCGTCGGCCCGGACGTCCCTCGCGATCCCCCGGTGGGAAAGCCGCACGGCCTTCACCGGCCGGCCCTCCAGGATTCCAGTGTCGCCCAGGGATCCGGGGCCCCGGCCCGCCCGTCCGAGGCGGCGCTCCCCCGGCCCCGGGTCGATTGCGCCATGGCCGCGCCGATCCAGGCGGCGTCCGGCGGCGCGTCCTCCTCCAGACGCGGCAGCCGGCCGACGAGATCCGTGGCGTACCGGCCCGACCGAAAGGCCTCGGCGCCGCACACCGCATCGAGCAGCGGCAGGTTGGTCTCGACTCCCAGCACGATCCATTCCGACAGGGCCCGGCGCGCCCTCGCGATCGCGGCCTCGCGCGTCTCGGCCGAGACGACGAGCTTAGCCAGCAGCGGGTCGTATTCGACGCCCACGACACTCCCCTCCTCGATGCCCGCGTCCACGCGGATGCCCGGACCCGAAGGCTCCCGGTACAGGAGGACGCGGCCCGACCGGGGAAGGAACTCGCGCGGGTCCTCCGCATAGAGGCGCAGCTCGATGGCGTGGCCGCGCGGCGCGAGCGACCCGCCGGCCCATGCGTCCGGCAGCGGGCGTCCGGCGGCCACGTCGAGCTGGGCGCGAACGAGGTCGACGCCCAGCGTTTCCTCGGTGATCGGGTGCTCGACCTGGAGCCGGGTGTTCATCTCCAGAAAGTAGAAACGGCCGGAGTCATCGACCAGGAATTCCACGGTCCCGGCGCCGACGTAACCGACCGCGCGCGCCGCCGCGACCGCGGCTTCGCCCATCGCCCCGCGCCGGCCGGGGTCGAGCGCCGGACTCGGCGTTTCCTCGACGATCTTCTGGTGGCGGCGCTGGACGCTGCACTCCCGCTCGAAGAGATGCACGGTCCGGCCGGCCCGATCCGCGAAGACCTGGAACTCGACGTGCCGGCAGCCCTCGAGGAGCCGCTCGAGGTAGACCGTGCCGTCCCCGAAGGCGGCCCGGGCGACGCGCCGGCCTTCTTCGAGCGCGGCATCGAGGTCCTCCGGCCGTTCCACGCGCGACATGCCCTTTCCGCCCCCGCCGGCGGAGGCCTTGATCAGCAGCGGAAACCCGAGGCGCTTCGCCTCCGCAGCGAGGTCGGCCGCGCTCGCGGCCCCGGGGCGCGAGCCCGGGACGACGGGAACGCCGGCCTTCTCCATCGTCTCGCGCGAGCGCAGCTTGTCGCCCATCGTCTCGATCGCCGCCGGGGGCGGCCCGACCCAGGTCAGTCCCGCCGCCTCGACCGCCTTCGCGAACGTCGCGTTCTCCGACAGGAACCCGTAGCCCGGATGGACGGCGTCGGCGCCGCCCGCATGCGCCGCTTCGAGCATGCGCGAGACCGAAAGGTAGGTTTCCGAGGGCGCACCCGCCCCGAGCGAAACGACCCGGTCCATCTGGCGCACGTGAAACGCGTCGTCCTCGGCAGCGGCGTGGACGCCGATCGTCGCGATGCCCATCTCCCGCGCGGTCCGCGCGATCCGCACCGCGATCTCGCCGCGGTTGGCGATGAGCAGCCGCGAGATCGTCAAGGCTTCGCCCGCCCCCGGTCCCCCCCTCCCAGGACTCCCAGATGCCGTAGACCTTCATCTGCCGCTCGAGGCCGCTCGACTTCAACAGCGCGTCGACCTGTGCCCGCGTCTGTCTCGGTCCGATGCGGTTCGGGGCGTTGGCCAGCCCGAGCGCGGCGGCCGCGGCCACCGCGGCGTTGCGCCGGGCCGCCTCGAGGTCCACCTTGTCGAAGGTGTCGGACTCGGCGTGGTAGTCCGCGAGATAGCGGCTGGTGTCCTGGTTGGCGACGAAGTTGGGCACGCCCTCGAGGAGGAAGTCGAAGTTGTCGGTCCCGAGAATCGCTTCGTCGTTGGTCGTGTCGGCGCCCCGGGCAGCCACCGGAGCGAGGATGGCGCGCAGCGGCGCGTCGAGCTCGGGCCGGCCGTCGGTGAAGTAGCCGACGACCTTGCCGTCGCCGATGTCGTGGATGAGCACGGCCACGTGGCGATCGAGCTCGTCGCGGTGCGTCCGCACGTACCCCAGGGATCCGAGGAGTCCCGTTTCCTCGCTCGTGAAGAGAACGAAGCGGATCGTCCGTTTCGGCCGGGGACCCGCGGCGACCGCGCGGGCCACTTCGGTGACGAGGACGCAGTTGACGCCGTTGTCGAGGGCTCCGGTGCCGAGGTCCCAGGAATCCAGGTGCGCGCCGAGCAACACGATCTCGTCGGGCTTCTCCGATCCGCGGATCTCGGCAACGACGTTGGCGGCCTTCCACGGTCCGCCGATCGTGTTGCGCAGGTCGAGCCGGACGCGCACCGCGCGCCCGGCCTCGAGGAGGCGTCCCAGGCGCAGCCCGTCCTCGCGGGCCACCTGCGCCATGGGAATCGGCGCGAGCGGGCCCCAGGTGATCGTGTGGCGGTAGAGCAGGTCGCGCGGCCGGGTGGAGACGAAGAGGATCGCCGCGGCCCCCCGCTCGACCGCGGACCGCATCATTTCCGGTCCCCCGAGATACTCGGCGAAAAGATCCTCGAAGGACGTCATCGGCTTCGAGCGAACGAGCACGATCGCGCCCCGCGCCTTCTCGCCCAGCCGATCGAAGTCCGCCTTCGTGCCCGCTCCGGCGTCGGCGAGGGGCGCCGTGACCGGCCCCGGCGTCGAGGGCGCCAGGCCGAACGACACGACGCGCAGGGGAAACGTTCCCGGCGCGACGACCGCGGCCGACGCCGACACGGCCTCCCACCGGACCGGCGCGGGATAGGTCTCGAGCTTGACCGAGTCCACGCCGGCAGCCTTGAAGGCGTCCACGCCCCACTGGAGCGCCTTCTCGTAGGCGCCGCTGCCGGTGACGCGTCCGCCGATCTCGTCGGTCAGGCGGCGAAGGTCGGCCTCCATGCGCGAGGACGGTCCGGTCAGGCGCTCCATGGCGGTCGCGACCGGATCCTGGGCCGCCGCGGTCCCGGCGCCCGCCACCACGAGGATGACGAAAGCGAGGGCTCTTCTCACGACGCCTCTCCTTTCGAGACCGCCGCGGGATCGGGCGCGGCCGGGGCCGGTGCGGGCGCCGGGGCGGGCGGCGCCAGCGGCGGGCGGAGGGCCGCCTCGTCCTGGAACGAGTTTCCGCAGAAGTAGCACTTCACCGGCGCGCCCGGCAGCTCGTCGGGCCGCCACGCGAAAAAAACCTTGGCGCAATTCGGGCAGACCATCCGCCGCTGCGTCCCCTTCATTCCTTCGTCTCCCGCGTCCAGGACGGCTTGCGCTTTTCGAGGAAAGCCGTCAATCCTTCTTTCGCTTCGGCCGATGCGCGCCGCTCGGCGATCGCGCGCACCGTCGACGCCATCGCTTCCTCGGGACTCTTCCCGGCGACCTCGCCGATCAGCCGCTTGGCGACACCCACCGCCTCGGGCGCCGACGTCAGAAGCGACGCGACCTTGCGCGCTCCGGCCGATGCCAGGTCCGCCGCGGGGACCACCTGGTGGACCAGACCGATCCGGAGGGCTTCCCGCGCATCGAAGCGATCCCCCGTCAGGAAGACGTCGCGGGCCGCGCGGGGGCCGATGGCTCGCAGAACGTAGGGCGAGATGACCGCCGGCAGGATGCCGAGCTTGACCTCGGCCAGGGAAAAAACCGTTCCCTCCGCCGCGATGGCGATGTCGGCCGCGGCGACGAGGCCGACGCCGCCTCCGATCGCGGCGCCATGCGCGAGCGCCACGACGGGCTTCGGACAGGCGTCGATGCCGCGGAGCATGCGGGCCATCCGTTCGGCGTCGGCCTCGTTCTCGTCGCGCGAATAGCCTCCGGCCTTGCGCATCCAGGCGACGTCCGCCCCGGCGCAGAACGTCGGACCGTCTCCCGCGAGCACCACGACGCGGGCCGCGGGGTCCTCCCCCGCCTCCCGGAAGGCGCGGGTCAGCTCCTCGATCAGCGCATCGTCGAAGGCGTTGCGCACTTCCGGCCGCGCGAGCGTGACGCGCCGGACGGCTCCGTCGCGCTCGAATCGCAGGTTCCGGTAGCCGGCGCCGCTCACGAAGCGTCCGTCAGCCGGCCCGAGAGGTCGAGCGGCACGACGAGGTCGCCGCCCTTCAGCCGCAGGATCAGCTGGCCCTTCAGGCGAACGGCGACGTCGCCCCCCGCCACCAGGGCCTGACCGGCGGCCGCGAGCAGCGAGGCGTGGTCGATCTCGATCGGCAGGCTCAGCCGGTTCCGCTGGCCGGCGTGGAGAATCATCCCCCGCGCGGCGCCGTCCCCGACGGGCTCGCCCTCGGCGAAGAGCACGTACCGCGCCTCGGCGATCCGCAGGTCGAAGCCCAGCGGGTTCAGAATCGCGAGATCCCCGACGGCTTCGCTCGAGAGCAGGCTCATCTCCGTCAGCCGCACGTGCTCGAGCGAGAGGAAGCGGTCCGCGTCGCCGCCGGCGACCTCGACGTCGCGCAACGGCTGCGTTCCCGCCCACTCCCGCGGCGGGCCGCCCGCGACCGCGCCGCGCAGGCGGTACGTGAAGGTGTCGGTGCGGAAGCCGTCCATCCAGGCGGCGGGGACGTCCGCGTATCGGACGACCACAGGCAGTCGCCACCGGCCGTCGGCATGCGTCACGGTGCCGGAGACCGGCAATTCCGCGGACGATCCGTTGATCGCCAGCGACCCGCGAAACGGGCCCGCGCCCAGGGCCGCTTCGGGGCCCGAGATCGTGGCGCGCGCCTCCTGCTCGCCCGCCAGCTGGACGGCGAACTTCAGGGGGCCGCCGGCCGGCGCGGCGGCGAGGGCGAGCGCGAGTGCCGAAAGGAGAATTCTCACGTCACATCCGGAAGACGCCGAATTCCGTTTCCGGAATCGGTGCGTTGTAGGCCGCCGACAGAGCGAGCGCCAGGGCCGCCCGGGTTTCCGCCGGATCGAGCACGCCGTCGTCCCAGAGCCGGGCGGTCGAGTAGTAGGGATTCCCCTCGACCTCGTACTTTTCGCGGGTCGGTCGTTCGAAATCTTCGACCTCCGCTTCCGTCATGAGCGGCTTGCCGGCGCGGGCGAGCTGCTCCTGCTTGACCGTCGACAGGACGGCCGCGGCCTGCGGTCCGCCCATCACGGAGATCCGTGAGTTGGGCCACATGAAGAGAAACCGGGGCGAGTAGGCGCGTCCGCACATGCCGTAGTTACCCGCGCCGAACGAGCCGCCGATGATGACCGTGAGCTTGGGAACCGCGGCGTTGGCGACGGCGTGCACCATCTTGGCGCCGTCCTTGGCGATCCCCCCGCGCTCGTAGTCCTTCCCCACCATGAAGCCCGTGATGTTCTGGAGGAACAGCAGCGGCACCCGCCGCCGCGCGCACATCTGGACGAAGTGCGTCGCCTTGAGCGCCGACTCGGAAAACAGGATGCCGTTGTTGGCCACGATTCCGACGAGAAACCCCGCCAGCCGGCCGAATCCGCAGACGAGCGTGGTGCCGTAGCGTGCCTTGAACTCCTCGAACCGCGACCCGTCCGTCAGGCGCGCGATCACCTCGCGCACGTCGTAGGGCTCGCGCGCGTCCCGCGGGAGGACGCCGTAGATCTCCTTCGGGTCGTAGGCGGGCTCCTCCGGCGTCTCCCGGTCGGCGGGGAGCGTCTTCGACGTGTGCAGGTTGCCGACGATCGATCGTGTGATCTCGAGCGCGTGGGCATCGTCCTCGGCAAGGTAGTCGGCGACGCCCGAGATCCGCGTGTGCACGTCGGCGCCGCCCAGATCCTCGGCGCTCACGTCCTCCCCCGTCGCCGCCTTGACGAGGGGCGGTCCCGCGAGAAAGATCGTTCCCGTCCCCCGGACGATCACCGCCTCGTCCGACATCGCGGGCACGTAGGCCCCGCCGGCCGTGCAGGAGCCCATGACCACGGCGACCTGGGGGATCCGCTTCGACGACATCCGCGCCTGGTTGAAGAAGATGCGTCCGAAGTGCTCCCGGTCCGGAAACACCTCGGCCTGGAGCGGCAGGAACGCGCCGCCCGAGTCCACGAGGTACACGCACGCGAGCCGGTTTTCCTCGGCGATCTCCTGGGCGCGCAGGTGCTTCTTGACCGTCATCGGAAAGTACGTCCCGCCCTTCACGGTGGCGTCGTTGGCGATGATCATCACCTCGCGGCCGGCCACGCGGCCGATCCCGGTCACCAGGCCCGCCCCGGGCGCGTCCCCGTCGTACATGCCGTGCGCGGCCAGCGGCGAAAGCTCGAGGAAGGGCGAACCGCGGTCGAGCAGGAGCTCCACGCGGTCGCGAACGAACATCTTCTTCTGCTGGGCATGACGCTCGCGGCCCGAGCCGCCCCGGCCGGCCTTCGCCAACTCCTCGCGCAGACCGGCGACGAGCGCCTCGAGCGACCGGGTGCGCTCCTGGAACTCGGGAGACGCGGTGTCGACGCTGGTGGGAAGCCGATCCATCAGGCGAGCGTCAGGCCCGGGCGACCTTCGCTCCCGCCTCCCGCTGGATGAACTCCACGAGGGTCCGGGTCGGCGTCCCGGGCAGAAAGATCTCCCGGATGCCGATCGCCTTGAGGGGCGCGATGTCCTTCTCGGGGATGATCCCGCCGGCGAGCACGAGGATGTCCTCGCCGCCCTTCTCCTTGAGGAGGTTCATGATCTCGGGAAACAGCACGTTGTGGGCGCCGGAGAGGATCGACAGTCCGATCACGTCCACGTCTTCCTGGATGGCCGCGGCGACGACCTGCTCGGGCGTCTGGCGCAGTCCCGAGTAGATGACTTCCATGCCCGCGTCCCGCAGCGCGCGTGCAATCACCTTGGCGCCGCGGTCGTGCCCGTCGAGGCCAGGCTTGGCGATCAGGACGCGGATCGGTCGGGACATGCCGGGGTGCGAGTGTATCAGTCGACCAGCGCGACGGGGTCGCCGACGCGCAGGCGGCTGCCGGTCAGCGCCCGTGCGCTGACGCCGATCATGCCTCCGCGGGCGCGCAGGATCGCGGAGAGCAGCCCCGGCGAGCGTTCGGGCGTTTCGGCGTCGAGGGTCGGCACGATGGCCCGCTCGCACGGCGCGACGATCTCCAGCAGGGCGTCGCCCACCCAGACCTGGCGCCCGATCCAGCGGTCCTCTTCGAACGGCCGGGCGTCGGGGAGGTCGAGCAGCAGGTTGGACCGCATCCGCAGCGGCTCGATCGGTCCGCCGTACTGCTTCTCGACGAAGCGCACCGTCGCCACCGACAGCACGTGCAGCGGCGCCGGATCGCTGGCGGCGTCGCTTCGCACGCGCAGGCTCATGGGTTTGCCCCGCCGCCGCGCGACGTCCTCGATCCACGCCGGGTCGACCAGCGGGACTTCGGCGCCGTCCGGCATCTGCACGCGGATCCAGGCCGAGAGGTCCGGTCCCCGCACCAGGGCGTCCATGTAGCGGGCCCGGTATCGCAGGAGGAACGGGGCGTCGCGTGAGCTCAGAAGGATGCGGTCCGCCTCGTCGAAGAGGTCGTAGATCCGGTCGCCCGCGAGCGTCGAGCCTTCGACCACGGCTTCGTCCGGCGACTCGCCACCGAGCGAGCGCACGGGGAAACGCCGCAGCCCGACCAGCTGTCCGACGACCTCCGCAAGTTCCATCGGGAAGAGGTCAATCTAATGCACCAGCGGCGATTCGACAACCCGGAGAATTCGATCGCCCGGGTCCGGCGGGTCGGAGGGAACACGGATCAGCGGCTCACCGCTGAGCATCGCGAAGACGAAGTCCCCCGCGAAGGACGCCTGCGCGGGGTCAGGCTCTCCTTGCCAGCGGTAGCCGGGCGGCCATGGCATCCCAGGCGCGGCGCCTGTGCGACACCCCGTCCTTCTCCTCGGGCCGCATCTCGGCGAACGTCCGGCTCGAGCCCTCCGGGACGAAAAGGACGTCCCAGCCGAAACCGTTTTCGCCCCGCGGCGCGGCGGCGATCGTGCCGCGCGTCTCCCCCCGGGCACTCACGACTTCGCCGCCGTCGCAATAGGCGATCGCGCAGATCGCGGTCGCGGATCGGTCGGGGAAGGCGTCGAGCATCCGCGCGAGCGACGCGACGCCGGCCCCGAGCTCGAGCCACTTGACGAGCGCCCCCGGAAACCCGCCCCAGGCGCCGATCGCAAGTCCGCTGTCCTCGACGAGGACGGGGCGGGACAGGATCGCGTAGGCGGCCCGCGCCTTGGCTTCCACGATTTCCGACGGATCGAGCGCTTGGGGCTCGGGCAGGTCGACGTCGAGGCGCTCGATGACGAACCCGAGGCGCTCGGCTTCCCGGGCCTTCTCGGCACGGCTCGTCACGAAGACGAGCGGCAGGGGCGACATCCTCCGATTCTATGGGGTCAGGTCTTCATTTTTCGGCTGTCGCCTGGGCGACTCGCGCGCCGGCAGACAGTGTGCCGGCCCACCTGAAAGATGAAGACCCGACCCCTAGCCGGGATCGCGGGAGGAGATGACCTTGTAGAGGGGAACCTGGGCGCTCAGGCCCTTGAGGGCGAAAAAGCCGAGCTGGACGACCTCGAAACGGTCGCGCACCGCCTCCCAGGTGTCCGGCCCGACGACGATGTCGCCGGGCTGCGCGACGAACTCCTCGAGGCGAGCCGCCACGTTCACCGCGTTGCCGAGGACCGTGTAGTCGACGCGCCGCTGCGACCCGATGTCCCCGACGATGGCTTCGCCCGTATTGACGGCGATGCGCACCTCGAGAGGCGGCTCGCCGCGTCCCGTGCGCTCGCGGTTCCACCCGGCCATCCCCTCGCGGATCTTCAGCGCGGCGGCGACCGCCCTCGCCGCGTGATCGGGCTGGTCGAGCGGCGCGCCGAAGAACGCCATCACGGCGTCGCCGATGAACTTGTCGATCGTCCCTCCGCAGGCGAAAACCGCCTCGGAGGCCAGGGTGAAGAACTCGGTCAGCAACCGGGAAAGGGCTTCGGCCGGCATCTTCTCGGTCCAGCTCGTGAATCCGACGATGTCGGCGAAGAGGATCGTGACGACCTTGATCCGCGCGGTCTTCAGGTCTCCGGTCGCGGTCACGTCCATGATGATCTCCTCGATCACCTGCGGGGAGTGGTACCGCTCCAGGCGGCCCCGGATCCGCTTCTCCTCGACCACGCGGTCGTGAAGGCGGGCGCGCTCGATCGCGACCGCCGCGAAATTCGCCAGCGCCGTCATCAGGTCCAGGTCCTGCTCCGAAAAGCTGCCCGCGTGCATGGGCGAGTCGACGTACACGACGCCGATCACGGACTCGCCGCGCCACAGCGGCGCGCACATGGCCGACCGGATCTGCTGGATGCGGATCGAATCGCCGCTCTCGAATCGCTGATCGGTCTGGGCGTCCGACGTGAGGATGGCGACCTTCTGCTTGACGACCATGTCCACGATCGTCCGCGAATACGGGGTCGCGCCGTCGGAGGTCATGCGCTTCTTGGACTGGAACCGAGAGATCGAGAGCGTGAGCGTCCCGTCCGCCTCTTCGAGGAGCAGGAAGCCGCGGTCGACCGGCAGGAACTCGAAGATCAGGTCCATCACCTTGTCGAGCACCGCGGACAGGTCGTCCGCGGAGATCAGGGCCTTGGCGACCTGGACGAGGATCTCGAAGACCTTGTTCTTGTACGCGACGTCGAGGACGACCCGCTTGCGCTCGGCGGTCGAGTCCGGCGGCGGCGGTCCGACCGCCTTCTCGAGGCCGAAGTCCAGGTTGAACTCGGAGATCGGGCGGATGCGCGTGGACGTCGAGTCGACCATGCGAGCGTCGGCGGCCGGTCCCGCGGTCGCCTCGGGCCCGTTGCGGAAGCGCAGGACGAACGTGCCGATCGTCGCCTGGTCGCCCTCCCGTACCGGCGCGCTCGGCACGCTTCGCTCGTTGACCTTGACGCCGTTGGTGGACTGGTTGTCGTAGAGGACCCAGGCGCCGTCTTCCTTCCGGAGGTAGGCATGGCGGCGCGAAACCGAGAAGTCGTTGAGGACGATGTCGTTGTCGTTGGCGCGCCCGATCGACGCGACGTCCTTCGAAAGGGTGAAGACCTGGGTCCGACCCTCGGCGTCGTAAAGCGACCTGGAGCATGGATTGCCCGGAATTATATGCGGTCGTCGGTCCGCTTCACTCCGGCTTCAGGACGAACCGGATCCGAACGCTCGTGCGCGTCGCGACGGGCCCCGCCGCGCTGCGGGCGGGCCTGTAGGTCCACTGGTGGACCGCGTCGGCGGCGGCCTGCGATAGACCGAGCGGCAGCCCCCGCACGACTTCCACGTCGGTGACCTTGCCGGTCGCGTCGATCGACACTTCGAGCTCCACGGTTCCGTCGATCCCGGCGCGCCGGGCGAGGTCCGGGTAGACCGGCTCGACCCGCTTGATGGCCACGGGGCCTTCGACGAGACCCGACGACGCGGTCGGCACCGGGGCGGCCGCGGGCGGCGGCGCCAGGACGGGGTTCAGCTCCTCCCCGCCTTCCACCTCCGCGATCGACTCGTCCTCGGGCAGCGGCTCCTCCTCCAGGTCGATGATGGTCAGGTTCTTGAGCGGCTTCACCTTCTCGGGCTCGATCCCGGGCTCCCGCGGATCGGGCGGGATCAGGTCGACCGCTGCGGAATTGACGAACGCGATGCCCCAGGTCTTGTCGCGAAACGCGAAGTACGAGTGGTCGACCGAGTGGATCGCGATCACGCTCCCCTTCGCGAGTCGGCCGCCGCGCGCCGCGAGCGGGTACGGCGCGAGCGTCACGTCGGCGGCCTCCCCAAGGACGCCGTAGACCGGCGTGAAGGCGAGGAGGGTCTTCTCCCGGCGCCGTCGCGCTTCGCGGTCGGGGCCGCGCTCGATGGAGTCCGAGGGCACGAACCCGCGTTCCCCCGCCCCCGTCGCGACTTCGACCCAACCTCCCCGGCTCCCGAACGCGTCGACCCGCGCCCCGGCGGAAACCGCGGCCACGGAGTCGCTGTCCTTCGACGGTTCGCGACGCACGACCGTCCCGTCCAGGGTGACGTAGGCCGGCGTCCCGGCCGCCGCCTCGGCATCCTCCGACGGGACGCCTCGCGGGTGCAGAAGATAGGAGACCGCGAAGAGCGTTGCCCCGACGAGGCCGGCGAACGCCAGGAACGGCCAGTTCTTCCCCAGAAAGGACTTCGGCGCCGCCTCCCGGGCCGGGAGCTCCTTCGCGATCGGCGTACGATCTCCAGCGTCGTCGGCGTCCGCGTCGGCAACGAACGGAACTTCTTCGTCGGTCATCGCGCCGCGCGAATGTATGTGCCCGTCCTCCCCTCGAGGGCCTCGGACAGCGATTCGGCGCGGGTCACCAGGACCTCGTGACCCCCGGCCTCGACGAAGCGAATGGCGGCGTCGATCTTCGGTCCCATGCTTCCGGGCGGAAACTGGCCCTCGGCGAGCAGCCTCTTCGCTTCGGCGACGTCGATCGTCGCGAGCTCCTTCTGGGTGGGCTTGCCGAAGTCCTTCGAGACGCGGTCGACGCCCGTGAGGATGATGAAGAGGTTGGCGGACAGGGACGCTGCGAGCATCGACGCGGAATAGTCCTTGTCGATCACGGCCTCGACGCCGCGCACCTCGCCTTCGTCGGTCACGACGACCGGGATTCCGCCCCCGCCGGCCGCGATCACGATGTGGCCGCGGTTGATGAGGGCGGCGGCGACCTCGACCCCCCGCACCGCGCGCGGTCGGGGCGAGGCGACGACCTTGCGCCAGCCGCGCCCCGCGTCTTCGATCATCGTCCAGCCCGCGGACTTCGCCAGCAACTCCGCCCGGTCCCGCGAAAAGAACGGTCCGACGGGCTTGGACGGCTTGAGAAAGGCGGGATCGGCGGCATCGACCTCGACCTGCGTCATGATCGTCACGACCTGCTTGCGGAACCCCGCCCGCGGCAGCTCGTTGTCGAAAGCGAGCTCGAGAAGGAACCCCATGGATCCCTCCGTCTGGGCCACGCAGAAGTCGAGCGACTGCGGGGGAACCTTCTCCGCCGCCTCTTCGACCTGGATCAGGATGTTGCCGACCTGGGGACCGTTGCCGTGGACCACGATGAGCTCGTAGCCCTTGCCGATGATGGGAAGCAGATGGCGCACGGCCTCGCGCGCCCGTTCGAGCTGCCCCGCGGTGGTTCCCGAGTCCTCGGGGCGCAGCAGGGCGTTGCCTCCGAAGGCAACCACGGCGAGCGGCCGAACGAAGGAAAAGAAGGGGGTCGGATTCATGCGCGGGCCGTCCGCCCTAGGGCTTCACGTCCTCCCGGACGAGCGGCATCGTCATGCAGCGCGGACCGCCGCGCGCCCGCGAGAGCTCGTGGGCGGCGAGCAGGACGACGTATTTCTTGGATGGCTTCCAGAGCTCGAGCTCCTCGCGGCCGAGCAGGAGGTCGGCCTCGTCGACGATCGAATACCCGGCGCGTCCGAGCTCGGCCGCGGTCGCCTCGTTGCGGTCGTACATGAGCACGACGCCCGGCGCGAGCGCGAATGCATTCGCCCCGTCCGTCCACTGCTCGCGCCTCTCGGCGATCGGGTCGGCGCCGCCGCAGCGGATCGGCTTCAAGTCGAGCTTCGCGGCCTTCAGCGCGGACAGCAGGTCTTTCTCGGTCGTCCACGTGATCTCGCGCTTGGAGAGATCGCACTCGTAGACGTCGGCCTCCTCGGCGCCGTCGGGCAGGATCATCGGGCCGTACACGAGGCACTCGTCCTGCGAGATCATCGTGAAGACCGTGTCGAGATGCATGAAGGACCGCGCCGGCGGAATTGCAACCACGATGATGCGCTTGACGGGCGATTTCAACTTCTTCAGCGACTCGGCGAGCCGCTCGATCGTGATCTTCTCCGTGCGCTCCGAGTAGCCGATCGCGAGCAGGTCCTCCCGCAGGACGAGCACGTCACCGCCCTCGAGCGTCGGCCGCATCCGGGCGTATGCCGCGGGCTTGCCGTAATCGGCCGAGAACTCCTGAAACCAGAATTTCCCGCCCTCGGGACTCGCGAACCGCGGATGCAGCGACAGGACGTAGCCCGAGAGCAGCGGCTCCCGCAGTCGCGCGGGCGTCGCCATCGACCCCCGGACCGCCCGCTCGCCCACGACGACGAGCGGGTCCCGCTGAAAGAAGTAGTTTGGGATCGGCGGCAACACGTACAGCTCCGAGGCCGCGGTCGCGATCTCCGGGGCCGGCTTCTCGATGCCCGTGATCAGGGCCGAGGCGAGCTGCTCGGCCTCCAGGTCCCGCAGGCGGTAGTCCATGTCCGGTCCCCAGCCGAGGATGGTGCCGAGGTCGTCCAGAATCGCCCCGCGCTGCTCGGGAACCTGGAGGACTTCCTCGAGGAGGTCCTGGATCTCCAGCACCTCGTCGGCGACGTACCCGAGGACCTGCTGAAAACGCCGGTGCTCCTCGCGGGCCCGGTTGCCGTAGAGGATGTCGTCGAAGAGCAGCTCCTCCATCATCGACGGGACCATGCGGTCGATCTCCGGACCTGGCAGGTGCACCAGGACGGATTTCAGCTTGCCGATCTCGGAGGTGACTTTGAGGCTCATGCAGGCACCGATGGGAACGCGAGATTCTACAGGAGGGCCGGCGGGGCCGGAAGCCGTGACCGCCCCCGGGGTGGGTGGACTTCGCGAAACGATTCGGCAGGGACTGCGATTCCCGACCGGAGGGACGACCCCCTCAGGCGGGCGGAATCAGTGAGACGCGGGTCTCGTTCGAGGCCCCGTCGCCCTCGGCGTCCGCTTTCTCGGCGATCGTCTCCAGCCGCGTCGCCAGGCGGTCGAACGCCCGGGACGTTTCCTCGTACTGCTTCTGGGCGTTGCCGAGGTGGACACCGAGTTTCTCCAACGGCGCTCCGGCCCGATCCCAGAGCCGAGCCAGCTCGGCAAGGTTCTGGTGGACTTCCCGGGCGTTCTCCTGGAGCTCGATGCCGCGCAGGCCCAGCGCCACCGTGGACAGGTACGCGTAGAGCAGGCGCGGCGAAACCGGGATGACGCGCCGGCCCGAGGCGTAGTCGGCGATCGAGCCCTCTTCGGCGTCGCCGACGATTTCGGCGTACACAGCCTCGGCCGGCACGTACATGAACGCGAAGTCGCAGGTGCCGCTCGCCGGGCGGATGTACTTGTCGGCGATCGCGTCGACGTGCTTGCGGACGTCGCGGCCGAACTGCAGCTTCGCGCGCCGACGGTCGCCCTCATCCTCGACTTCGCGCGCCCGGCGGAAGTTTTCGAGCGGGAACTTGCTGTCGATCGGCACGAGCCGTTCCTGGATGAAGACGACCGCGTCGACGACCACCCCGTCCCCCAGCGGATGCTGCATGGCGAAGGCGCCCGGCGGCAGGACCTGCGACAGGGCCTGCTCCAGAAAGAGCTCGCCCAGCGTCCCCCGCAGCTTGGGCGGCTTGAGCAGGTCCTCCAGCCGCGTCACGTCGCCCGCGAGCTTTTCGATCTTCTGCGAGGCTTCATGCAGCCGCCCCAGCCGCTCGCCGAGCTCCTGCAGCAGGTGCCCGGACTTGCCGAGATGGTCCGCCACGCTCTGCTGACCCGCGGCCAGCCGCTTCTCGATCCCGTCGACGCGCGTGTCCATGGTGCGGCGGAGATCTTCGAACCGTCGGTCGACCGACTGGGAGGCCTCCCGGGCGCGGGCCGTCTCGCCCAGCAGGCGGTCGATCCTCGCGGCCGCCTCGCGGGAGCGCGCGAGAAACACCCCGATCGCGCCCACCACGGCGGCGAGCACCAGAAAGGACAGCACGGCAAGGAGCACGTCGGAGCCCATCCCTTGCAGGATAGCCCCGCCGCCGGACAAATGATGTCCGGGCGGCCGCCTTTCACCCGCCCCGCGACGATGCGACAATGGGAGGGTGACACAAGAAGGCGGCCCTCCGAAGAAGCGCTCCGAGGACCAGGAGATCGACTACCTCATGTGCTCGCAGTGCGGCACCCCGTGCTATGTCTTCGAGTTGGACGGGAGCCGTATCGTCGAGGCCACGTGCCTCGTCTGCGGCAACGACGAGGTCGCGATGTTCAACCTCGGCGAAGAGGCCGGTCCCGACGATGACTGACGCCTACGTCAACCCTCTGACCGAGCGCTACGCCTCGGCCGAGATGTCCCGGATCTTCTCCCCCCGCACCAAGTTCGAGACCTGGCGGCGCCTCTGGCTCTGGCTCGCGGAGGAGGAGCGCCGTCTCGGCCTGCCCGTCTCCGAGGAAGCCATCGCCCAGATGCGCGAGCACCTGTCCGACGTCGACTACGCGGCGGCCGCCGTCGAAGAAGCCAGGACCCGCCACGACGTCATGGCGCACGTACGGGTCTTCGGCGCCGCCGCCCCGGCGGCCCGCGGGATCATCCACTGGGGAGCCACGTCCGCCTACGTGACCGACAACGGGGACCTGCTGCAGATGCGCGAGGCGCTCGCCCTGACCGAACGCCGGCTCGTCTCCGTGCTGAGGAAGCTCCGCGATTTCGCCCTCGCCCACCGCGACCTGCCGGCGCTCGCCTACACGCACTTTCAACCCGCGCAGCCGACGACCGTCGGCAAGCGCGCCGCGCTGTGGGCCGCGGACTTTCTCCTCGACCTCGAGCACGTGCGCGCCACCCGGCAGGGACTGCGCTTTCTCGGGGCCAAGGGCGCGACGGGCACGCAGGCCTCCTTCCTGCGGCTCTTCGACGGCGACTCCGCCCGGGTCGAGGAGCTCGACGCGGCCCTCGCGCGCCGCGCCGGCTTCGAGCGTCGGCAGACGGTCTCCGGCCAGACCTATTCCCGCAAGCAGGACGACTTCGTCGTGCACGCGCTCTCCGGCGTCGCGCAGTCCTCGCACAAGGCCGCGACGGACCTGCGCCTCCTGCAGCACGAAGGCGAGATCGAGGAGCCGTTCGAATCCTCGCAGATCGGTTCTTCGGCCATGCCGTACAAGCGCAACCCGATGCGCGCCGAGCGCGTGTGCTCGCTCGCCCGCCACGTCATCGCGCTGTCCCTGGACACGGCCATGACGGCCGCTACCCAGTGGCTCGAGCGCACGCTCGACGACTCGGCCAACAAGCGGATCGCAGTGCCCGAGGCCTTCCTGGCCACCGACGCGATCCTCGTGCTCCTCGAAAACGTGTACGGCGGCCTCGTCGTCCATCCGGAGGTCTCGCGCCGCGCGCCTCGAGGCCGAGATCCCGTTTCTGGCGACCGAGAACGTGATGATGGAAGCCGTTCGCCGGGGCGGAGACCGGCAGGATCTCCACGAGAAGCTCCGGGTCCATGCCCGGGCGTCGGCCGAGGCGCGGTCGGCGACGGGAGCTCCCGCGGACCTCTTCGACCGCGTCGCCTCCGATGCCGCCTTCGGCATGAGCCGGGAGGAGCTCGAGCGGGTCTCCCGCGCCGAGACGCTGGTCGGCCGGAGTGCCGAGCAGGTCGAAACCTTCGTTCGCGAGGAGCTCGACCCGGCTCTCGCCGGCGCCGCCGCCGCCGAGAGCGCACCCGTTCGCGTGTGAACGCGCGCCGCGCGGGCACCCCGGTCCTTCTGCTGATCCTCGCCTCCGCCTGCACGTCGAGCCGCCCCGGCCGCCCGGTCTCGCACCCCATGCCCCCCGGAGCCGCCGGATCGGGCTGGAGCGAGGAGGGCCTCGCGTCCTGGTACGGCGGCGACGACGGCTTCGAGGGCAAGCCGACGGCGTCCGGAGAGATCTACGACTCGTCCCGGATGACCGCGGCCCACCGCGACCTGCCCCTCGGAACCGTCGTCGTCGTCACGAACCTCGACAACGGGAGGCGCGTGCAGGTCCGAATCAACGATCGCGGCCCTTTCGTGCACGGCCGGGTCATCGATCTCTCTCGGGCGGCGGCCAGCCAGCTCGGTCTGCTGGGCCCCGGCGTGGGGCCGGTCCGCATCACCATCGTCGCGCCGGGTCCCGTGCCGACCCCGGCGCCGTCCGGCGGGCAATGGTCCGTCCAGGTCGGCTCGTTCGGCGAGCCCGGCCGCGCGGACCGCCACGCGGACCGCCTGCGCGAGGCGGGGTTTCCCGTCTACCTCGAGCCGTACGCGGGCTTGACGCGTGTGAAGGTCGGGCCTCTGGACTCGCGCGCCGGCGCCGAGGAAACGCTCGCGCGGGTCGAACGCGCCGGCTTCGAAGGCATCGTCGTGCCGAAATGATTCGTCGGCCAGGGCCCTCCGTCCGCCGTTCGCACGCCGGGGAAGGCTCGTTCGCCGATTGATCGTTGACTGCCGGCTGTCGGGTGGTCACTAATCGCCCTCGATGAGCGCTCCCGCCATTTCCTGCCGCGGCCTGCGGAAGCACTACGGTGACGTGACGGCCGTCGACGGGCTCGACCTCGAGGTCCGTTCCGGCGAATGCTTCGGCCTTCTCGGCCCCAACGGCGCGGGCAAGACCACCACGATCGAGATCCTCGAGGGGCTGACGACGCCCGATGCCGGGGACGTCGCGGTGCTCGGCCGGAGCTGGGGCAGCCACGAGCGGGAGCTGCGCGAGCGGCTGGGGGTCTCGCTCCAGGAAAGCCGGCTGACGGAAAAGCTCACGGTCTACGAGACCCTCGAGCTCTTCCGTTCCTTCTACGTCCGCGGCCGTTCCCCGGAACGGCTCCTCGCCGACTTCTCCCTCGAGGAGAAACGGGACGCGCGGGTCGGCAAGCTGTCCGGCGGCCAGCGCCAGCGGCTGGCCGTCGCATGCGCGCTCGCGGGCGATCCCGAGATCCTCTTCCTCGACGAGCCGACGACGGGCCTCGATCCGCAGAGCCGGCTCCAGCTCTGGGAGCGGATCGCCGTGCACAAGGCGGCGGGGCGGACGGTCCTGATCACGACGCACTACATGGAGGAAGCCGAGCGGCTGTGCGACCGCGTCGCGATCGTCGACCACGGGCGCATCATCGCTCTCGGCACGCCGGCGGAGCTCGTCGCCGGCCTCCACGCTCCGCACATCATCGAGTTCTCGACCGAGCCGACCGTGTCGGAAGCCTTCCTCGCCCGGGTCCCCGGCGTCGGCGAGCCGCGGCTGCGGGAAGGTCGGTGGCTCCTCCCGGCAAACTCCCTCGCCGAGGCCGTTCCCGCCCTGCTGTCGGCGCTCGACGCCGAGCGCGCCAAACTCGTTTCGCTCTCGACCCACCGGTCGACGCTGGAGGACGTGTTCCTCGCCCTGACGGGTCGGGAGCTTCGCGATGAGTGAGAAACGCCTCCACCCGCTCTACGCCCTGACGCGCACGCGCGTCCTCGAGTTCGTGCGCGAGCCCGAGGCCCTTTTCTGGGTCTTCGCCTTCCCGATCCTGATGGCCGTCGTCCTCGGATTCGCCTTCCGCGATCGGCCGGCCGACCCGGTGTCCGTCGGCGTCGTCGCCGGCCCGACCGCGCCCGCCATCTCGGAGGCGCTGACCGGCGCCGGCACCGTCCGGCCGACGACCCTCGCCACCCGGGAGGAGGGCCTGGAGCGCCTGCGCACCGGGAAGATCACGTTGCTCGTCGAGGAGACCGCCGCGTCCGGGCTCGCCTATCACTTCGACCCGACCCGCCCGGATGCGCGCCAGGCGCGCCTCGAGGCGGACGACGCCATCCAGAACTCCCGCGGCCGCGTCGACCCTTCGCCGCCGAAGCTCGTCCTCGTGCACGAGAAGGGCTCGCGGTACATCGACTTCCTGCTTCCCGGGATCCTCGGCCTGAACCTGATGGGAACCGGCATCTGGGGCGTGGGCTTCGCCATCGTCAACACGCGCCTGAAGAAGACCCTCAAGCTCATGGTCGCGACGCCGATGAGGAAGAGCGACTACCTGCTGGCGCAGATGCTGTCGCGCTTCGTCTTCCTCGTCGGCGAGGTGGGGCTGATTCTCGCCTTCGGCGTCGCCGCCTTCCAGGTCCCCATCCGCGGTCCCCTGTGGGTCCTCGTCCTGGCCACGTTCGTCGGCGCGGTCTGCTTCGCGGGCCTCGGCCTCCTCGTCGTGGCCCGCGCGCGCACGCTCGAGGCCGCGAGCGGATTGATGAACCTGGTCATGGTGCCGATGTGGCTCCTGTCGGGGGTCTTCTTTTCCTCGGAGCGCTTTCCGAAGGCCGCTCAGCCGCTCATCCGGGCGCTGCCCCTGACCGCCCTGAACGACGCGCTGCGGGGCATCATGCTCGAAGGCCGGTCCCTCCCCGGAATCCTCCCGGAACTGGGGGTCATGGTCGCCTGGGCCCTCGTCAGCTTCGCCGTCGCCCTGAAAATCTTCCGGTGGCAGTAGGGACCCCGGAGGGAATATCCTCGGCGGCGTTTCGTCGTTTTCCTTACACTTCGCGTCGAGGCAGGGGGTCGCGCGTGATCGAAGTTCTCATCGTGAACCAGAGCGAGGTCCCCCGGCTCCTCCCGGTGAAAGAGTGCGTCGACGTGATGGCGCGCGCCTTCGCCGCCCTGACCCGCGGCGAAGCCGCGTTGCCGGTGCGCCGGATCCTCTGGCTGCCGGAAAAGACCGGGGCGCTCGGCCTGATGCCCGCACACCTGACGGGCGTGGCGGCCCTGGGGGTCAAGGCCGTGACGTTCTTCCCCCGCAACGAAGGCACCGACCTCGACTCGCACCAGGGCGCCGTCCTCCTGTTCGAGGCCGGGCGCGGGCGCCTGCTCGCCGTCATCGATGCGACTTCGGTGACCGCCGTCCGCACGGCCGCGGTCAGCGGCCTGGCGACGCGCGTCCTGGCGCGGGAGGACGCCGGCGATCTCGCCCTGGTGGGCTCCGGCGTCCAGGCCCGCACGCACCTGGAGGCGATGCTGGCGGTGCGCAACATTCGCCGCGTGCGGGTGGCGAGCAAGACGCTCGCGCGCGCCCGCAGCTTCGCCGAGCGCGAGGGCAAGCGCCACGAGATCGCGATCACGGCGTGCGCTTCGGTCGAGGAGGCCGTTTCGGGAGCCGACATCATCTGCACGGTGACCTCCTCGCGCGAGCCGGTCCTCCGCGGAGAGTGGCTCTCCGACGGCGCGCACCTCAACGTCGTCGGGACGAGTGTGGCGACCGCGCGGGAGGTCGACACGGCCGCGGTCGTGCGCTCCCGCCTCTTCGTCGACCACCGCGAATCGGCGCTCCAGGAGGCCGGGGATTTCCTGCTCGCCCGCGGGGAGGGCGCCGTAAACGACTCCCACATCCGTGGCGACCTCGGAGAGGTCCTGACCGGCGTGGTGGCCGGCCGCACCTCGCCCTCCGAGATCACCCTCTTCAAGTCGGTCGGCCTCGCCATCGAGGACGTCGCCGCGGCCCAGCACATCTACTCGAAGGCGCGCGGCTCGGGCCTCGGCAAGTTCGTGGAGTTCGGCGGGGGGCGTCACGACGCCGATTGAGCCGGTCGGGCTCGAAGAGATCCGCCAGGCCCGCTCTCGCATCGCCGGCATCGCCGCCCGCACGCCGCTCCTGCCGATCTCGCTCGACTCCGGCCGCGAGGTCTGGCTCAAGCTCGAATGCCTCCAGCCGATCGGGTCCTTCAAGCTGCGCGGGGCCGCCAGCGCGATGGCCCTGGCGCCGCCCGAGACCCTGGCCCGGGGCGTCTGGACGGCCAGCGCCGGAAACATGGCGCAAGGGGTCGCCTGGTGCGCGCGGCGCGCCGGCGTGCCCTGCACCGTCGTCGTGCCGGAGACGCGCGCCGCAGGCGAAGCTCTCGGCGATCGAGCGGCTCGGCGGGCGGATCGTCAAGGTCCCCTTCGAGCGCTGGTGGCAGGTCTTCGTCGATCGACGCTTTCCGGGAATGGACGGCCTCATGATCCACCCGTTCGCGGATCCGGCCGTCATCGCCGGAAACGCAACGGCGGGCCTCGAGATCGTCGAGGACCTGCCGGAGGTCGACGCCGTGCTCGTGCCCTACGGGGGCGGCGGGCTTTCCTGCGGGATCGCGTCCGCCCTGCGCGCCGTCCGGCCGGCGGCCCGGGTCCATGCGTGCGAGGTGGAGACCGCGGCCCCGTTCGCGGCCTCGCTGTCCGCCGGAAGGCCGGTCACGATCGATTACACGCCGAGCTTCGTCGACGGCATCGGCGGACGGAGCGTCCTGTCCGACATGTGGCCGCTCGCATCGAAGCTTCTCGCCGGGTCGATCGTCGTCTCCCTCGCGGAGATCGCCGCCGCGATCCGCCTCCTCGTCTCGCGCGCCCGGGTCGTGGCGGAAGGCGCGGCCGGCGCGTCGGTCGCCGCCGCGGCCTCCGAACGCGCCCCCGCGGGCCGGCTCGTCTGCGTCGTCTCGGGCGGCAACATCGACGCCGCGGTTCTGGCGTCGATCCTCGCGGGCGCGACGCCCTGATGCTTCAGCGAAACCGCCAGCCTCCGAGAAAGACCATCGAGTTCAGACCGTAGTTCGGAAACGCGGTCCCGGCGTTGGATGTGTGGGCGTACCGGAGCTCGAGCGTCCATGCGGAGGACTCCGTCACGCGCCCGCGCAGGCCGGCCGCCGCCTCGATCCGGAAGTTGAATCGCCGGCTGATCTCCGGAATCTTCTCGTCGAGGTCGGTCCATCCGAACCCCAGTCCGAGCGAGGCGTACGGCAGGAGCCAGCCGTGGCCGATCGAAAGACGCAGCCCCCCGGGAAGCACGCCGACGAAATACGCCCCGGGCGTCAGGTAGCGCTCGAAGACCGCCGCGGCCGTGAACTCCAGCCGGGCCGAAAGCCGGAAGCCGACCGACGGCGACAGGACAAACTGATGCTCGGACGAGTCCCCCGGGCCCAGGTCGAGGGGCAACCCGTAGCCCGCCGCGACGCCCCACTCCGGCGGGCGGCCCGCGGACAGCGGATCCTCCGCGTTCGCGAATCCGCGCGCGAGAACCCCCGCGGCGAAAAGCGCGAGGCCAGGTCCGGCGCGGCGCCTCACGCGATCGGCCTCTTGCGTTCCTCCAGCTCTTCGAGCGTCCGCGGCCAGTCGCCGCGCAGCAGCTGCGAGAGGGCCCGGTCGGCGAGCAGTTTCCCGCCCGTCTGGCAAGTCGCGCAGTAGTTGGCCTCGTTCTCCGCGTACACGATCCGCTGCACCGGGGAGCCGCAGACCGGGCAGGGCTTGCCGTAGCGCCCGTGGACCGCCATGCCCTCGCGAAACGCCGTCACTTTTTCCGGGAAGGCCCGGCCGGCCTCGGCCGAGAGCCGCGCCACCCACTCGCCGAGCACCGCCCCGACGGCGGCGTGGAGGCGCGCGATCTCCTCCTCGGACATCTTCGAAGTCAGTTTCGCGGGCGAGAGGCGGGCCCGGTGCAGGATCTCGTCGGAGTAGGCGTTTCCGATGCCCGAGAAGAGACGCGGATCGGTCAGCGCGCGCTTGAGCGTGTGATTCTCTCGCACGAGCGCCTCGCGGAACCGCGGCAGGTCCGCGTCGAGAACCTCGATGCCTCCGCGGTCGAGCTCCGCCAGGCCCGCCTCCCCCGCCACGACGTGGAGCGCGGCCCGCTTCTTCGTGCTCGCCTCCGAGAGAACGAGCGAACCGTCGGCAAAGTCGAGCGACGCGAGCGCCCCCCGCCCGCCGACCTTGCCCGGCCGCTTCTTCCAGTGGAGCCGGCCGGCGACCATCAGGTGGAGGACGAGAAACGGGCCGCCCTCGAGCGCGAAGACGATTCGCTTGCCGATCCGCCGCAGTCCGGTGACCGCCTTGCCCTCGACCTCCGAGATCGGCGGCGCGACCGAGCGCAGGAGAAAGGGGCTGCCGAGCCGGACGGACTCGAGGCGTTTTCCGACGACCCGCGGCTCGAGCGCGGCCAGGTAGCCGAGGATGTCCGGCAGCTCCGGCATGGCGCGAGAGCTTACCCGGGCCCTTGACGCGCCGCCATGGTATGACCCATCGTCATACCGTGGCCACCTCCAAGATCGCGATCTCCATCGACCGCGACGTGCTGGCCCGGCTGGATCGCCTGGTCGAAGCCGGCAGATTTCCGAGCCGAAGCCGCGCCATCCAGCTCGCGGTCGAAACGCAGATCGAACGGGTCGAGCGCCGCCGTCTCGCGCGCGAGTGCGCGAAGGTGGACCCGGGGGCCGAGCAGGCCCTGGCCGAAGAAGGCGCCTCCTACGACCTCGAGGGATGGCCCGAATACTGAGGGGCGACGTTCACTGGACCGAGCTCGATCCCGTGCGCGGACACGAGCAGGCCGGCCGCGGCCCGGTCCTCGTCGTCAGCCACGAAGTCTTCAATCAGCGCACCGGCACGGTCATCGCCATGGCGTGACGAGCCGCGAGCCCCGCGAGGGCTTTCCGCTGACCGTGGCGCTGCGAGAACGTGCGCTTCCGAAGCCGTCCTGGGTCAAGGTCGGCCAGATTCGCACACTTTCGGTCGAGCGCCTCGGAAGGCGCATCGGGTCCGCCTCCCCCGAGGAGCTGCTCCTCGTCACCGAGGGCCTCGAAGAGCTCGTCGGAGACTAGACGCCCTCCCGCGCTAAACTCGCGCCCTCATGATCCTCGTGACGGGCGCCACGGGCACGATCGGCCGCGAGCTCGTCCGCCTCCTTGCGGCTTCCCGCACGCCGTTTCGCGCGCTCGTGCGGAGCGCGGGAAGGCCCATGCGATCCGCGAAGCCGGGGGCGACGCCGTCGTGGGGAATTTCGCCGACGGCGGCGCGTTGGAGTCGGCGCTGCGCGGCGTTCGCGAGGCTCTTCCTTCTGACGAACTCGCTTCCCGACCAGCCCGAGACGGAGGCCCGAATCGTCGACGCGGCCCGGGCCGCCGGGATCGAGCACGTCGTGAAGCTCTCCACCGTCGGCGCCGACGCCGCCAAGCCTCCCCTGTTTCTCAAGCTTCACCGCGACGCCGAGCGCCACATCGAGGCCTCCGGCCTCGCCTGGACGTTCCTGCGGCCCAATTTCTTCATGCAGAACTACCTGGCCTTCGCCGACGCGATCCGCACGAAGGGAATCCTCGCGACCCCGGCGGGCACCGGCCGGCACGCCGACGTCGACGCGCACGACATCGCCGCGGTCGCGGCCCGGGTGCTCACGGAGCCGGGCCACGAGGGCCGGGCCTACGAGCTGACGGGCCCCGAGGCCCAGTCGTTCGAGGAAGCGGCCCGGCGCATCGCGGCGATCGCGGGTCGTCCGGTCCGTTACGTCGACCTCCCGCCGGCCGAGGGACGGCGCAGCCTCGATGGCGCTGGGCGAGTCGGAGTGGAGCGCGGACGCGTACCTCGAGCTCTACGCCTGGTTCCAGGAGGGCCACGGCACGACGAACGGCTCGGCCGTCACCCTCGGCGTCGAGGAAGTCCTCGACCGCGCTCCGCGTTCGTTCGAATCCTTCGTGCGCCACAACGCCCGGGCCTTCGGCGGATGAACGCCTTCGCGGCGGTCGCGGCGATCTTCGTCGCCGCGGCTGCGCGCCCTGCCCGGCGCGTGGCCGTCACGATCGACGACCTGCCCGGCGCGCCGGCGGCCTGCGTCGGCGGGGACCTCGCGGCCTTCCAGGCGATGACCGCGAAACTGCTCGAGGCCGTGAAGGCTCCGGCGCGCCCGCAATCGGCTTCGTCAACGAGGGCAAGCTCGCCTCGCCGGAGGGAGCGCGGAGAAGGAGCGCATCGCGCTGCTCCGCGCCTGGCTCGAAGCGGGGATGGACCTCGGCAACCACACGTACTCGCATTTCGACCTGCATCGCACGCCCGTGGCCGAGTTCGAACGGGACACGGTCCGGGGCGAGGAGGTGACGCGGGCCCTGCTGGCCGAGCGCGGAAAATCGCTCCGGTACTTTCGCCATCCCTTTCTCCACACCGGCCGAAGCCTCGAGACGAAGCACGCGTTCGACCGCTTCCTGGCGGCGCGGGGCTACACGATCGCGCCGGTGACGCACGACAACGGCGAGTGGATCTTTGCCAGCGCGTATGCGAAGGCGGGCAACCGCGGGGACGCGGCGACGCAGGGCCGCGTCGTCGAAGCCTACGTCCCCTACATGGACGCGAAGTTCGACTACTTCGAGCGGGAGTCCCGCAGGCTCTTCGGACGCGAGATCCCACAGGTCCTCCTCATTCACGCCAATTCCCTGAACGCCGACGCCTTCGGCCGGCTCGCGTCCATGATGCGCGGGCGCGGGTACGCGTTCGTCCCGCTCGCCGCCGCGATCGAGGACCCGGCCTACCGCTCCCCCGACACGTTTACGGGGGCCGGAGGGATCTCGTGGCTCCACCGCTGGGCGCTGACGCGCGGCGGGAGGGGCCTGGTGCTTCCCGACGAGCCCACCGTCCCCCGGTTCGTGCTCGATCTGGCCGGCGTCGACGCCGAGTAGGGGCGGCCCTCGCGGCCGCCGGAAACCGGAAGCGCTACGGCGCCGGCCCGTCGTCGAATTCCTGCCGGTAGAGCAGGACCCACGGAGCGGCGCCGCGCATCTTGTCGATCCGGATCCGATGGAGTCCGGGGCGGGTCGCGGGCTTGGCGAACGTCAGCACGTAGTGACCCTTGACCGCCTCGCGCACGACGCCCATCGCCCAGTCCGGGAAGGTCTCCGTCCGCATGTAGAAGCCGCCGGTCTCGAAGGCGAGCTGCTTCAACCCGGCGCCGAGCTGGTGGGCGCCCGCACTGATGTCGAGAGCGAAGACCGGGGCCTGCGCGGCGGCGAGCGCTCTCTGCGCCTCCTCGAGATCCGCCGTGGACACGAAGTGCCCCAATCCCGCGTTCGCCGCGGTCTCGGACAGCGCGTTCCAGCGGCCCACGGCGTACCCGAAGAAGAGGATGGCCTTCGAGCCCGGCAGGGGCCGCAGCGCGCGGCCGATCGCCGTGAGCCCCTTCTCCATCGACGTCGCCGCGCGCTCCTCCTCGTGCGAAAGATGCGCGCCGATCGAGAGCACGGGCGGGTTCTCGGCCCGCTCGGTCTCCTCCTTGCGCGGCGCCGAACCGATCGCCTTGCGGATCACGGCGCGGTCGGTGGTGAAGTCCTGCGAAAGCCACAGCCGCGAGCCGAAGACCAGCAGGGCCACCTCGTCGTTCGGCCCGAGCGTGTCGAGGAAATTCAAGGCCTGGCGCTTCATCCGCATCAGGCCTTCGTCCTTCACCCCCTCGATGTGCGACTGGAACACCATGACGATCAGGCGGCTTTCCGGGCCGGCCGGGGGCTCGGCCTCGGCCTCCGGAGCGCCGGCATCGGTGCGGACGAGCGTCGCGCTGCGGCTCGGGACGGCAGCCGGCAGCGACCCGATCCACTCCAGCGACTCGATCGCGACAGGCTCGTCGTCGACGAAGAGCTGGAAGTCTTCCTTCCCGAGGTCGGGGACGACGCGGCCCTGCTTGTCGGTCACGTGGAGCGTCACCTCGACCCGCGAGACCGTGACCGTCTCCTGGACGGGCTCCTGCGCGGCGAGGCCGGCCCCCGCGAGAAGCGCGGCCGCGGCGACGATGGCCGAGCGCGGCATGCTCATGTGAGCTCCGCGGGGGGCGGTCGTGCGCAGGCGCGCCCGTTCGTCGCGGCGCTCGAAGGCGAGCCGGATGAGCTCGTCGAGCAGCTTCGGCAGCGGGAGCCCCGAAGCCTCCCAGAGCTTCGGGTACATCGAGATCGCCGTGAAGCCGGGAAGCGTGTTCACCTCGCTGACGAGCAGCCGTCCGGTTCCGCGCTCGAGCAGGAAGTCGACGCGCGCCATCCCGGAGAGGCGGCAGGCCTGGAAGACGCGGACGGAGATCGCCTGCGCATCCCGCGCGACGGACTCCGTCACCGGCGCCGGAATGAGGAGCTTCGCCCGGTCCTCGCGGTACTTGTCGTCGTAATCGTAGAACTCCCGCCCCGGAACGATCTCGCCCGGAACGGTCGCCCGGGGCTCGCCGTTTCCGAGCACCGCGCACTCGAGCTCACGCCCGTCGATTCCCTCTTCGACGAGGGCGCGCTCGTCGTACGCGAGCGCCAACGCGATTGCCGGCGCGAGGTCCTCCCAGCGCTTCACCTTCGTGACACCCACCGACGAGCCGCCGTTGGAGGGCTTGACGAAGACCGGCAGGCCGATGCCCGCCCGCTCGAGCTCCTGCCGCGCGCGCGCGCCATCGGCCCCGCTCTCGGCGATCGCGGAGATCGGCGTCGGGATCCCCGCGTCGCGCATCACGGCCTTGAAAACCGACTTGTCCATCCCGATGGCCGAACCCGTGACGCCGGCGCCGACGTAGGCCACGCCGAGCGTCTCGAGAAAGCCCTGCAGCGCGCCGTCCTCGCCGCTCGTTCCGTGGATGATCGGGAACACGACGTCGATGCGCCCCGGCGCGATCTCCGCAGGGACGAGCGCTCCGCCGCCGTCCGCGCTCCGGCGGAACCGCTCGGGCACGGGCCCGGCGGCGAGCAGCCGTCCCGAGTCGGCGGCCGTCAGGAATCGGCCATCCTCGCCGACGGCGACCGGCACGACCTCGTAGCGACCCGGGTCGAGCGCCCCGGCGATCGTGCGGGCGGAGATCCGGGACACCTCGCGTTCCACCGAACGGCCCCCGAAAAGCACGGCGACCCGCGTGCGGCTCACCAGGTCACCACCCGGACCTCTTCGACGGCATCGAGCCGCCGGAGCCGCTCGAGCACGGCGGGCGGGCGGCGCCGAGTCGACCGTGATGACGGCCGCGGCACGCGACCCGTCTCCGCGGGCGAGCGAAAAGCTCGCGATGTTGACGCCCTCGGCACCGAGGACCGTCCCGACCGCACCGACGACTCCCGGCACGTCGCGGTTGCGGATGAAAACGACCGTGCCCTCCGGGTGGAATTCGAGAGGCAGGCCGTCGACCTGGACCACCCGCGCGTCGCGGCCCGTGAAGAGCGTGGCGTCGGCCGAGCCCTTCGACGTCGCGCCCGTGAGCGTGACGCGGATCGAGCGCGCGTAGGTGCCCGGTCCTTCGTGCCGCGTGTCGGAGACTCCGAGCCCGCGGTCGGAGGCCATGTAGAGCGCGTTGACGTAGTTGACGACGTCGGGCGTCTGGGCCTCGAGCGCTCCCTTGACCGCCGCGACCGCCACCGGCCGCACGAGGTCCTCGGGCAGGCCCCAGGTTTCGACCGCCAGCCGCGACAGCCGGCCGCCCGACAGCGCGGAGAGAAAGTGCGCCGTCCGCTCGGCCACGCGCATCCAGCCCGCGGCCCCGTCCGCATCCTTCGGTCCCCGGAACGGAAGGTTGACGGCGGGCACGTACGGCGCGCCGGCGAGCGCCTCGAGCAGGGCCTCCACCGTCTGGACGGACACGCGCTCCTGCGCCTCGACGGTCGAGGCGCCCAGGTGCGGCGTGGCCACGACGTTGGGAAATTTCGGCAGGGGGTCGTCGGCCGCGGGCGGCTCGGGGTCGAAAACGTCGAGGGCCGCGCCCGCGAGCTTCCCGTTCCGCAGGGCCTCCGTCAAAGCCACGCGGTCGACGAGGCTTCCCCGCGCGACGTTGACCAGCACGGCGGACGATTTCATGCGCGCGAGCTCGGCCGCCCCGAGCAGGGGCTTGCCCTTGTCGGATGCCGTCGAGTGCAGCGTGACGACGTCGGACTCGGCCAGCAGCGCCTCGAGCGGAACCAGCGGCACGCCCATCTCGCGGGCCTTCTCCTCCGGGAGAAACGGGTCGTGGCCGAGGACCTTCGCCTCGAAGGCGCGCGCGCGGGCCGCCACGCGGGAGCCGACCTGCCCGAGCCCGACGATCCCGACGAGTCTTGCCCGCGAGCTCCGTGCCGACGAACTTCGACTTCTCCCAGCGTCCCTGCGCCATGGAGGCGGCCGCCTCCGGAATCCGTCGCAGGAGGGCGAGCAGCACGGCGAACGTGTGCTCGACGGCCGACACGACGTTGCCCGTGGGCGAGTTGAGGACCATGACGCCGCGGGCCGAGGCCGCCGCGACGTCCACGTTGTCCACGCCCACGCCCGCGCGCCCCACGACGGTCAGCCGTGGCGCCGCCGCGAACAGGTCGGCATCCACCTTGGTCGCGCTGCGGACCAGAAGCGCGTCGGCATCGGCCAGGGCCGCCAGGAGCTTCTCCCGCGGCGCGCCGGTCAAGTCCACGACCTCGTGGCCGGCCTTGCGGAGCAGCTCGAGGCCCGCCCCGGAGACCTTCTCGGCGACGATGACGCGGCTCACGCGACCGCTTCCTGCGCCGATTCGTCGAGCGCCTCGAGGAGACGCTCGAGCGAGGCGAGGTCCACGTCTCCCATGTGGCCGATGCGGAACGTCGAGGGTTTCCACTTCCCGTAGCCGCCGCCGATCGTGAACCCGCGCTCCTTGACCCTGGCGACGAGGGCTTGCGCGGAGACTCCGGCCCGGGGCTTCAGGCAGGACACCGTCCAGGAGCGCCCGCCGGCTGGAGGCACGAGGGCGTGGCCCCGCTCGGCGGCCCACGCTTCCACGCGCTCGCGCATGGCCGCGTGGCGGGACCAGCGGCCCTCCACACCCTCCTGCAGGATGTGATCGAGCTGCACGTCGAGCGCGAAGAGATGGGGCGTCGACGGCGTGTACGGGGTCTGGTGCTTCGCGGCGAAGGCTTCCGCCTCCGAAAGCCGCAGGTAGTGCGCGCGCGACCGTTCGCGGGCGCGCTCCCGAAATCGGTCGGATGCGAACGCGACGCCCAGCCCCGGCGGAAGGGCGAGGGCCTTCTGGGAGCCCGCCAGGGCGAAGTCGAGGCCCCACGCGTCGCACTCGACCGGCGAGCCCGCGAGCGACGTGACCACGTCGCAGAGGAGAAAGGCTTCCGACGCCCCGCGGACGGCGCGCGCGATCGCTTCGAGATCGTTCAGCGTGCCCGTGGACGTCTCCGAGTGCACGACCGTCACGGCGTCGTAGCGGGCGCGCCCGAGGGCCTTTGCCACCTCCGACGGGTCGACGGGCGTGCCCCACGGCGCCTCGAGGACGTCGACCGGGATTCCCAGGTCCCGGGCGCAGCCCGCCCAGCGCTCGGAGAACGCTCCCGACACCACCGAAAGGACGCGCTCGGGAGCGAGGTTGGAAAGCGCGGCTTCCCAGAGCCCCGTGGCGGCCGAGGTCGCGGTGAAGACGAAGTGCTCCGTGCGGAAGACCTTCTGGAGCCGCGGCGGGATCTTCGCGTAGAGGTCCGCGAAGGCCTTGCCGCGATGGCCGATCGCCTCGTGGGCCATGGCCTGCCGCACCCCCTCGCGCACCCAGACCGGACCGGGAAGGAAAAACCGCACCTGCCCCGGCTTCCCGCCGGTCGGATCGAACGACGTCGTCATGCGGTGGCCGATTCTACGCGAGCCACGCCGGAAGCGCCGCGATCGAATCGAGAAGGCCGTCGGGAGCGACGCCAAGAAGTTCCTCACGGGTTCGCGAGCCGCCCGGAATCAGGACGATCCGGCAGCCGGCCGCGCGCGCGAACTCGAAGTCGACCTCCATGTCGCCCACGCAGACCGTTTCCGACGGCGCCGCCCCCGCACCGGCCATGAGCCGGCGCAGCATCGAAGGGTCCGGTTTCGCGGGTGTCTGATCGTCCGGGCCGGCGATGTCCTCGAACCGTGCCGCCAGTCCCTTGGCCTCGAGGATCATCCGCGAGAAGGGCGCGGGCTTGTTGGACGCGAGCGCCATGCGGTGGCCGCGCGCGTGCAGCTCGGCGAGGGTCTCCGGGACCCCGGGCAGCACGTGCGACTTGGCGACGGCCACTTCCGGGTAGCGCTCACGGAAGAGCCGCACCCCCTCGGCCGCCCGGTCCGGGCCGACCGCGTCCGACACGAGCCTTTCGAGCCCGTGGCCGACCATCGTTCGAACGCGCACGTTCGGCAGCGGCTGCTCGCCGAGCGCGCGCATCGCAAACGCCAGGGCGTCGCCGATCGCGTCGTAGCCGTCGATCAGGGTTCCGTCGAGGTCGAAGACGAGAAACGGAGGCCGCCTCAAGTCGTCTTCCGCTGGGCCGGCGGCTCGCGCCGGTCGAGGCCGGCCAGGCGGAGCACGGTCGCGGTGATGGCGTCCCAGTCGCCGAAGGAGAGGGTCGGCACCGAACCCGCGAACGGGCCGTCGGAGATCCGCGCCGCCGGCTCGACGACGTCGGGCCGCGCGATCCCGGTCCGCACGACCTCGATCTTCGGCATCGGGAGCGACTTGTAGCCCTCCACGAGCACGATGTCGCAGCCGGAAAAATCCCGCCGGAGGACCTCCTCGAGCGCCTCTTCGTCTCCGAACCGCCGCACGGTCGTGCGGCCGGGCGTCACGAAGGCGCCCGCCGCCGCACCCGCTCCGGTGTGGCGCTGCGAGTCCTTGCCCGGGACGTCGTCTTCCGCGTCCTTGGTCGTGTGCTTGACGGTCCCGACGGCGAGTCCCCGCGCCTTCAGCCGGGGAACGAGCTCGACGATGATCGATGTCTTTCCCGAGTCGTGGCCACCCACGAAGGCGACGACCGCCGGCTTGCGGTCCGGGTACAGGAGGAACGGCTGCCGCCGGGCGAGGAACGGCTGCGCCGCGTCGAAGTGGCGCGTGATCTCGGCCCGGAGGTTCCCGCCCCGGTCCAGGATCTCCCGAAAGCGCTCGGACCCGGTCAAGAGATCGATCGCCGGCCGATCGTCGAATTCGTAGCGCTCCGTCCGCCAGCGGAAATCGAGCGGCGACAGCCGCCGCGCCGTCTCGACGATGCGCAGTCCGGTCGGGAACGACCGGTACGCCGCCCGATCGGTCAGGTGGATCTGCGCGCCGCCGCACGCCTGGCCCGCGTGCTTGTCGAACATCGGCCGGAACCGGTACGGAAGAAACTGGACGCCGGGCAGCGCCAGGGCGTTCAGGGACTCGGAAAATGTCACGGGCTCGAGCCAGGGCGCGCCGAACACCTCGAACGGGCGCGTCGTGCCCCGGCCCTCCGACAGGTTCGTGCCCTCGAGCAGGCACATTCCCGGGTAGACGAGCGCGGTGTCCGGCGTCGGCATGTTCGGCGAAGGCGCCACCCACGGAAGGCCCGTGTCGGCGTACGCCATTTCGCGCGCCCATCCCGCCGCCGGACAGACGACGAGGTCGAGGTCGAGCCGCCGCTCGGCGGCGAAGAGCCGGGCGAGCTCGCCCGCGGTCATCCCGTGGCGGACCGGAATCGGGTGGAGCCCGACGAACGTCAGGTAGCCGGTGGACTGGGTTGCGCCCTCGACCGCGCCGCCGATCGGGTTGGGCCGGTCGCAGACGACGAAGCGCAGCCGCGAGCCGGCGCAGGCCTCCATCGCCAGCAGCATCGTCCAGACGTACGTGTAGTAACGGCTTCCGACGTCGGCCACGTCGAAGACGATCGCCTCGAGATCCGCGAAGTCCTCGCGCCGGGGCTTGAGGTCCTCGGCGGTCGGGCCGTACAGCGAGACGATCGGCAATCCCGAGGCGCCATGGATCGAGGCGCCGACGGCCTCCATGTAAGCCGCCCCTCCCTCCAGGCCGTGCTCCGGCCCGAAGAGGCGGACGAGCCGGACGTTGGCCGCCGCGCGAAGCGCCTTCCAGGTCGGCACGCCCCCGGAGGTCATTCCGGAGCCGTTGGTGATCAGTCCGATGCGGCGGCCCGCGACCGGCCACGGGCTTTCGAGGAGGACGTCGATTCCGAGGCGGACCTTGGGCATGGGCGGGCGATCTTACCTGCGGACCCCGCTCAGAACCGGGTCACGGCGCGCTCGGGTGCTCCGGCCGGTGGCCCTGGAGGAGCGAGACGGCGTGGGGGATCAGGCCGAGGATCGCCGTCAGGCAGTCGGCCGCGCCTTTCGGGGAGCCGGGCAGGGCCACCACGAGCGTCCGGCGCCTGACTCCGACGACCTGCCGGGAAAGGTAGGCCGCCGGGAATCCACGGGAGGTCTCGGCGCGCATCTTCTCGGCCAGGCCCGGCACCTCGAATTCGACCACCTCGCGCACGCCTTCGGGCGTGCGGTCGCGCGGCGAGACCCCGGTGCCGCCGGTCAGCACGATCAGGTCCGCCTCCTCGGCGTCCGCGAGCACCCGGACCGCGCGGGCGACCTGCTTGGGCTCGTCGGGAATGGTCTCCCGGGACACGATGCGGTGTTCGACCCCCGAAGTCCGGAGGACCTCCTCGCAGGCCGGGCCGCCGCGGTCGGGGCGCGCTCCGGCCGCAACCCCGTCGGAGACCGTCACGATCGCCACCCGGATGCTCACGCCGCCCCGTTCACGCGACTAATATAGACCCCCCATGGCGCTCCCCGATGCCCTTGCCCGGCCGCTCCGGAACCTCCGGCTGTCGGTGACCGACCGCTGCAACCTGCGCTGCGCCTACTGCATGCCGGAAGCGGACTACACCTGGCTTCCCCGCGAAGACCTGCTGCACTTCGAGGAAATCGGCCGCCTGGTCGACGTCTTCACCGGCCTCGGCGTCGACCGCGTGCGCCTGACCGGCGGCGAGCCCCTCGTCCGGCGCGACCTGACCGACCTCGTTCGCATCCTGGCCGGCAAGCCCGCGCTGGCCGACCTGTCCATGACGTCCAACGCAGTACTTCTCGCCGAGCACGCGGCGGCGCTGAAGGCGGCCGGCCTCCACCGGATCAACGTCAGCCTCGACACCCTCGATCCCGAGCGGTTTCGCGCCCTGACCCGCTACGACGAGCTCCCCCGCGTCCTGGCCGGGATCGACGCGGCCGCGGCGGCGGGATTCGCCTCCCTGAAGATCGACACCGTCGTCATCCGCGGCGTCAACGACGACGAGCTCCCGGAGCTGCTCGAACGCGGCCGCGGGTGGGGCGCCGAGGTCCGCTTCATCGAGTACATGGACGTCGGCGGGGCCACGCACTGGTCGCGGGACCGCGTCGTGTCGCGCGTGGAGATCCTCGAGCGTCTGTCCCGGCGCTACGGTCCGGCCGAACCACTGGCGGGCCAGGGCTCGGCGCCCGCGGAGCGCTTCCGCCTGGCGGACGGCCTCGCGTTCGGCATCATCGCTTCCACGACGGCGCCCTTCTGCCGGAGCTGCGACCGGAGCCGGCTGACGGCCGACGGCCAGTGGTACCTCTGCCTCTACGCGACCCGCGGCACGGACCTGCGGGGACCGCTCCGCGCGGGAGCGACCCCCGAAGAGCTGCGGGAGATCCTGGCCTCGACCTGGCGACGCCGGGACGACCGCGGCGCCGAAGAGCGCCTGGCGATCGCCGAGCGCGCGCCGCTCCTCGAGCGTTCGGAGCTCGCGCGCGACCCGCACCTGGAGATGCACACCCGGGGCGGCTAGTGTCCCGTCCCGGAAGCCTCGTCATCAACCGGCTGCCACGAACGCCTCACGAGGGTCGCGGCATCAACGGCACGCGGACGACAATCCGCGATGCCCATGGAATGGAACTTCCGTGAGACAACCCGAGCGGCGCTCAGGGAATCTCGATCCAGCCCTCCCCGACGAGCACGCTCGTTCCCCCGACCCACGCGCCGACGATCTCGCCCACGCGCTTCTGCGCGCGCGCCTCGAGCACGCTCGGCCGGCCCATCTCGACGCCCTGCGCGATCTTCCAGCGAAATTCTCCGTCGTCCCGCGGATCGTGGTGCGCGAGCAAGGCGGCCAGGGCGCAGTTGGCGCTTCCGGTCGCCGGGTCCTCGGGAACGCCGTCCAGGGGCGCGAACATCCGGGCCCGGAGGTCGAACTCGTCGGCGCTGCGGACGTACAGGTGGACGTCGGGCGCGACTCCCGCGGCCCGAAGCGCCTCGACGCCGGGCATGTGGGTCCGTGCCTTCTCCAGCGCGGTCCGGTCGACGATCTCCGCGAAGAGAAAGGGCAACCCCACCGAGGCGACCCGCGGCGGATGCGTCCGCCCGACGATGTCGCCCGGATCGAGCGAGACGGCGGCCGCGACGTCCGCGGGGTGGACCTCGGTGCCGAGCGAGAGGACCTCCGGGGCCTCGAGCTCGCACCGAATGGCGCCGTCGGGGCCCCGCTCGATCGAGACCGGCACGACGCCCGCCTTTTCCTCGAAGGTCACGGTCCGCGGACCGTCGAGCGGTCCGAATTCGCCCGCCCGCGCCAGCGCGAACGCCGTCCCCACGTTCGGGTGGCCGGCGAAGGGAACTTCCGTCGCCGGCGTGAAGATGCGGACCCGCCGCGTGTGCCCGGACTCCGCGGGCAGGACGAATGCGCTTTCCGAGAAGTTGAATTCGCGGGCGATCTGCTGCATTTGCCGGTCCGTGAGACCCCGGGCCTCCGGCAGCACGGCCAGCGGGTTGCCGCCGAAGAGCCGGTCGGTGAACACGTCGCAGAGGAAGTAGCGATAGCGCATCGGGCTCATCCCCTCCGGTAAGTCCCGGACCGGCCGCCGGTTTTCTCCAGCAGCACGATCTCCCGAATCGCCGCGGCGCGGTCGAGGGCCTTGATCATGTCGTAGAGGGCGAGGCACGCGGCCGCGGCCGCGGTCAGGGCCTCCATTTCGACGCCGGTCTTCCCGGTGATGGCGGCGGTCGCGGTCACGACGGCTTCGCGCCGCCCCGCCGCGAGCGCCACGTCGACTTCGACGGACTCGAGGGCGAGCGGATGGCACAGCGGCACGATCTCGGACGTGCGCTTGGCCGCCTGGATCCCGGCCAGACGCGCCACCGCCAGGGCGTCACCCTTGGCCAGCCGCCCCGAGGCCAGCGCGTCGAAGGCGGCGCGGCTCATCGCGACCACCCCGCGCGCGACCGCGATCCGGCGGGTCACGCGCTTGGCCCCGACGTCGACCATGCGCGCGCGGCCCCGCGCATCGACGTGGAGCACGCTGCCACGCAGCCGCGTCCCGCCCCGCGGCCGGCGCGGTTTCCCCGCCGAGATCTTCTCTTCGCTCATGCCCTTTCCCGCAGCGCCGCGTAGCGCTCGAGCGTGTTCAGGTTCTCGAAGGCGACGCCCGACGGATCGAGCTCACGCCACGCCGATTCCTCGAGGACTTCCATGCCCGCCTCTGCCGCGAGGCCCTGCAGCGAGAGCTCGCCCGAGGCGACGCGCCGACGCGCGATCGGCAGCGCCGCACGCCGCCAGATCCCGGCGAGGGGCTGGAGGCGGTCTCCGGCCCGGGGCAGCACCGCCGCGGCCTCGCTCGCGAGACTCCAAACGGCGATCGCACGGATCAGCGCCGCGGGAAGCGCGGGCATGTCGACGGCGAGAACGAAGATCCGGTCGGCTGCTTCCTCGAGGGCGCGGACGAGCCCATGGATTGCGGCGTACCCGGCCTCGCCGTCGAGAACGACGCGCGCGGGGCCCGTCTCGAACCCGGGTGGTTCCTTGGCGACGACGAGCACGCCGTCGAAGATCTCCGCCAGGCGCTCCGTCTGAAACGCGAGAAGCGTGGTCGCCCCGTATGGCAGGGCCGCCTTGGATCTGCCCATGCGCCGCGAGGCGCCGCCCGCGAGCACGGCAGCCGGCATTGCGATACGCACGGCGTCCCGCCCCCGCTACTTGCTGTCGCCGCCCAGGATGAGCGGCAGCCCCTTCGAGTTGCCGATGACGACGATCTTCGTGTTGGGGCTCGAGGCGAGCTTCTCGGTCGCCTCGATGCCCTTCCACTCCAGCAGCTGCGCCGAGATTCCCTGGGCCACGATCTTCTGAAAATCCGAAATGCCCTGCGCCTCGATGCGCTTCCTCTCGGCCTCCTGCGACTCTTTCTGGAGGACGAATTTCATCTGCTCGGCTTCCTGCTCGCGCTTGAGCTTCTCCTGGATCGCGTTGGCGACGACCGGCGGCAGGCCGATCTTCCGCAGCAGCACGGCCTCCGCGATGATCCCGCGGCCCTTGTCCATCTTCTGGAAGAGATCGAAGGTCTCGCGTGAGATCGACTCCCGCTCGGAGGAGTAGAGCGCCTTCGCGTCGTAGGAGGCCGTGATCTCCCGGATCGCCGACCGGATCTGGGGCACCACGATGATCTCCTGGTAGTTGCGCCCGACCGTCTTGTAGATCTCGGCCGCCCGCGTCGGGTCCAGCCGGAAGAGCAGCGAGCCCTCGAGGTCCATCATCAGGCCCTCCTTGGAGGGCACCTCCGCGTTCTCCTTCACCTCCTGCGTCTGGATCGACATCTTGATGACCCGCGTGAAGGGCAGAATGACGTGGACGCCCGGCGGCAGGACGGCCGTGGACACGTTCCCGAAGAAGTCCTTGACCCCGACGTGCCCGGCCGGCACCACCGTGATCGGCCCGCCGATGATGATCAGCACGAAGAGAACGAGGGCGATGATCGCGTTGCGTACGAAACGGGAGCCGGAAGCGGTGGGCGGTACGATTTCGAAGGTCTTTCCGACCATGGGCATCTCCTCGGGTTGGGTGGGTGCCGCCCCTCGCTACACGAGCTTCAGGAGGTGCCCCATCTTGTTCTTCTTGGCTTCGAGGTACTTTCGCGACCGGTCCGTCGGATTCACTTCGAGGGGCACGCGCTCCACGATCTCCAACCCGTATCCGTCGATCGCGACGTACTTGGACGGGTTGTTCGTCATCAGGCGCATCTTGCGGACCCCGAGGTCGCGCAGGATCTGGCAGCCGACGCCGTAGTTGCGGATGTCGGGGGGGAACCCCAGCTTTTCGTTGGCCGAAACGGTGTCGTGCCCCTGGTCCTGGAGCTCGTAGGCCTTCAGCTTGTTGACGAGCCCGATGCCGCGTCCCTCCTGGAGCAGGTACAGGAAGACGCCCCGGCCGGCCTCGACGATCTTTGTCCATCGCGAGCTCGAGCTGGTCGCCGCAGTCGCAGCGCGCCGAACCGAACACGTCGCCGGTCAGGCACTGGGAGTGCACGCGCACCAGCACCGGCTCGTCCTCGGCGATCTTCCCGTGGACGAGCGCCAGGTGCTCTTCGTTCGTGACGTCGCTCCGGTACGCGTGCAGCGCGAACTCGCCCATCCGCGTCGGAAGGTTTGGCGAGGCGATCCGGTGCACGAGCCGCTCCGTCTTCATGCGGTAGCGGATGAGGTCGGCCACCGTGACCATCGCCAGTCCGTGGCGCGAGCAGAAGGTCGTCAGGTCCGGAACGCGGGCCATCGTGCCGTCCTCGTTCATGATTTCGCAGAGGACCGCCGCGGGGTTCAACCCGGCGATGCGCACCAGGTCCACGGACGCTTCGGTCTGACCGGCGCGCTTCAGCACGCCTCCGGCCTTCGCGCGCAGGGGAAACATGTGTCCGGGCCGGTTCAGGTCCGAGGGTTTGGTCGCCGGATCGATCGCCGTCAGGACCGTCGCCGCCCGGTCGGCCGCCGAAATGCCGGTCGTCGTGCGTCCGCGGGCCTCGATCGAGACCGTGAAGGCCGTCCCGAAGTTCGACGTGTTCTCCTCGACCATGGGGGGAAGCCCCAGCTCGTCGCAGCGCTCCTCGGTCAGGGCCAGGCACACGAGTCCGCGCCCCTCCCGCGCCATGAAGTTGATCGCCTGGGGCGAGGCCTTCTCGGCGGCGAGGACGAGGTCGCCCTCGTTCTCCCGGTCCTCGTCGTCGACGACGACGACGAACTTCCCGGCCCGCAGGTCCTCGATGGCCCGCTCGATGCTGTCAAAAGGCTTTTCGGACATGAGCCCCCTATTCTAGGTCGGGCGGGGGCGGGTCTTCACGTTTTCGAGATCCCGGGCCGCCCGGACGGGTGTTTTCGCACGCCGAAGTCCGAAAATTGAAGACCTGACCCCCTAGAAAACGGCTGGTTCCTCGTAGGTCGCGAAGACCTCCCGCATGACGTCGGAGATCTCCCCCACCGTCGCGTAGGTCTTGACGGCCTCGACCAGCGCCGGCATGACGTTGCGCGCCTCCGCGCAGGTCTGGCGCAGCACCGCGAGCGCCGACGCGACGGCCTTCCCGTCGCGGGTGCGGCGCAGCTCCGCCACGGCCTGCTTCTGCTGTCCCTCGACCGCGTCGTCGATGTAGAGGATCTCGAGCGGATGCTCCTCCTCGTCGACGAAGTCGTTGACGCCCACGACGATCTTTTCCTTCGCGTCGACGGCCCGCTGGTAGGCGTACGCCGCGTCCATGATCTCCCGCTGCGGAAAGCCGGCCTCGATCGCCTCGACCATCCCGCCGAGCTCGTCGATGCGCCGGAAGTAGTCGAAGCAGCCCCGCTCCATTTTCGTCGTCAGGTCCTCGATGAAATACGAGCCGCCGAGCGGATCGATCGTGTTCGCGACACCCGATTCGTGGGCGATGACCTGCTGCGTCCGGAGCGCGAGCTTGACGGCGAAATCCGTGGGCAGCGCCAGGGTCTCGTCGAGCGAGTTCGTGTGGAGCGAGTTCGTCCCGCCGAGAACGCCGGCCAGCGCCTGGATCGCCGTCCGCACGACGTTGTTGTAGGGCTGCTGCGCCGTCAGCGAGCAGCCGGCCGTCTGGGTATGGAAGCGGCACATCCAGGAGCGGGGATCCTTCGCGCCGAAGCGCTCCTTCATCGTCTTCGACCAGATGCGCCGGGCGGCGCGGAACTTGGCGATCTCCTCGAAGAAGTCGTTGTGCGAGTTGAAGAAGAACGAGAGCCGCGGGGCGAAGTCGTCGACGCCGAGCCCCGCGTCGATGCCGTACTTCACGTACTCGACGCCGTCGCGCAGCGTGAACGCGAGCTCCTGGAGCGCCGTCGAGCCCGCTTCGCGGATGTGGTACCCCGAGATCGAGATCGTGTTCCACCGCGGCACGTGCTTCGCGCAGAAGGAAAACTGGTCCGTGACCAGGCGCATCGACGGCCGCGGCGGGAAGATGTATTCCTTCTGGGCGATGTATTCCTTCAGGATGTCGTTCTGCAGCGTGCCGCCGACCCGGTCCCACGGCGTGCCGTGCTTCTCGGCGACGGCGAGGTACATGGCCAGCGCGATCGGGGCCGTGGAGTTGATGGTCATCGAGGTCGTGACGCGCCCGAGATCGATCCCGTCGAACAGGACCTCCATGTCCCTCAGGGAGTCGATCGCGACGCCGCACTTGCCGACCTCGCCGCGGGCCATCTCGTGGTCGGAGTCGTAGCCGTAGAGCGTGGGCAGGTGAAACGCGGTCGAGAGACCGGTCTGTCCGTGGTCGAGCAGATAGTGGAAGCGCTGGTTCGTCTGTTTCGCCGTCCCGTAGCCGGCGAACTGGCGCATCGTCCAGAGCTTGCCCCGGTAGCCGGTCGCCTGGACGCCCCGCGTGAACGGAAACTCGCCCGGCCAGCCGAGGTCGCGCTCGAAATCGAATGCCGGCTGCGTGTCCGGAGCCGCGAGCGGCTCGACCGGCGCGCCCGAGACCGTCGTCCAGTCGTCTTTCCAGGTCGGCGTCTTCTCGAAGGCCTTTCGCGTCTTCTCTTTCCATCGCCGTCGGGCGGACCCGACCGCCTCCGGTACCAGCGGATCTTTTTCGCTCATGCGCGAATGATACGCCGTGCGGCCGGGCCCCCGGGGCCGCGATAAGATTCGGCGCAGGCTGCATTTGGGAGGTGCACGTGAAGGGTGATCCCGAGATTCTGAAGGTCCTCCAGGAGGTCCTGTCCGCCGAGCTGACCGCCATCAACCAGTACTTCATCCATGCCCGGATGCTCCGCAACTGGCGCTACATGCGCCTGGCCGATCACACCGAAAAGGAATCGATCGGCGAGATGAAGCATGCCCAGGAGGTCATGGACCGGATCCTCTATTTCGACGCCTCCCCGAACATGCAGAAGTACATGAAGATCAACGTCGCCAGGACGGTGCCCGAGATGATGAAGGTCGACCTCGACCTCGAGCTCGACGCGGTCAAGCGCCTGAACGCCGGCATCCACCTCGCCACGCAGAAGGGCGACAACGGGTCACGGTCGCTCTTCGAACGGATCCTGATTTCCGAAGAGGAGCACATCGATTATCTCGAGGCCCAGATCCAGCAGATCAAGGACATGGGCGCCGAGAACTACCTGGCGCAACAAACGTCGGTCTAGCTTGCGAAGTGGTCTGCGCCTTCGGCGCACCGGCTCCCGGCTCGCCCGGATGCGCGCTCGACCGGGAGCCTGACCCCTTCGCGGCGCCAGACCTCCCGCGGCGCGAGGCTCCTCCGCTGCGCTCGCGGAGACTCCTCGCGCCGCGCGCAGATGGCTCCGTGTGGCAAAACAGGATCAGCGCGTCGGGAGGAAGGCTTCGCGGGCGAGGTGGGCGGCTCCGCTGACGGAGAACGGCAGGGACGAGGTCATGAAGCAGGAGTGGGTGCACCAGCACTCGCGGTTGGCGATCCGGCGGCGCATGTCGACGGCCTTCTCCGAGAACCAGGCCTTCCGGAACGAATAGTCGAAGTCCCGGATGTTGCCGATCTCCCACTGGACCTCGCAGAGAGAGACGGTCCCCTCGGGGTTGAGGACCCCGGAGATCGTCCCCGCGTAACACGGGTAGACCATGCGCTCCTGCTGGAGCGTCTGGAGCTCGGCCGTGCGGGCACCCACCTTGAGGTTGCGGAGCAACCGGTTGTAGTTGCCGAACTTCGCCCAGTAGGGACGGAGGAACCGGAGGGCCTCGGCATACTCGGCCGGGGTCAGCGCGCGGATGGACGGATCGGGGAAGGGCGGCCGCAGCAGCTCGAAAGAGTGGAAGTTGATCTCGGGCAGGTGACCGGAGACCCACTGCGTGATCTCGGCCAGGTCGTTCCCGTTGAACGACGCCAGCACCGTTTGCACGTTGAGCGTGAACCCCCGGGACCGGCGCTTCAACGCCGCGAGCCGCCGGTACGTTTCCTCGAGCTTGACGAAGTTGCCGGGGGCGCCCCGGATGACGTCGTGCCGCTCACCCAGGTGGTCGAGCGAGAGCCCGACGGTGAACGTCTGCCGCGGGTCCTTCCGGGACTCGAGCACGCGCGCCACGATCGACTCGACCTGCTCCGGGATGATCGAGTTGGTCGGCATCGTCACGTTCGTCGCGTCGTGTCGCCGGTAGAGCAGGCGCGTGATCTCCGGCAGGTCGCGGTTGAGCGTGGGCTCGCCTCCGGTGAGAACCACCGAGTAGAGCGAGCCCAGATCCGCCAGCGCCCGATCGTACTCCTCGAGCCGGAGCTCGAGGTGCCGGTTCACGTTCAGGTGGTCCCAGTAGAAGCAGGTCACGCACTTGGAATTGCAGAGGTTCGTCATCCCGAGGATCAGGTAGCGCGGGAGCGTCTCCCTCCCCCGCAGCCAATGCGCCGCCAGATCGAGATTTCTCACCGGGCGGCCGCCCCCAGGACTCCGCGGCCGATACCGGCCAGCAGGCCCGCCAGGTACGTCGCGTGGTGGATCGCGAAGGCGAACGGCACCGCCGGAAAGAGCGCGAGATCGCGGCGCCAGATCGGAAACGACAGTGTCCACGTCAGGACCCCGTACGCCGCGGCGGCCGGCAGGAGGAAGCGCCCGCCCCACAGCGCCGCGCCGGCCGAAGCGGCGAACGCCGCGGTCAGAAACGCCGCGACGCGTCCCCGCGCGTGGAGCCCGGGCTTTTCGACGAGCAGGCGCCCGGTCTTCACCCGGTAGCGCCACCGCTGGGCCAGGTAGGGCCCGGGGAAGGCGCGGCGCCGATGCCGCACCCGCACCGCCGGATCCAGGACCACCCGGGCCCCCGCGTCGAGCGCCCGGCGCACGAACTCCGTGTCCTCGCCGACGTAGCCGAAGGACGCATCGAATCCGTTGAGCCGCTCGAACGTCTCGCGGCGAACGAAGAGGTTGCAGAGCGCGACGTCGTGGGCCGCCCGGACCGGTCCGCCCCTCGGGTTCCACTCGTGCGCCGGGATCCCGCTGCCGATCGACGGTGTGGCCAGGAGCAGGTTGGAGAGCCGCTCGCCGTAGGGAGCGTCTCCCGGGCCCGGGTCGGGGCCGCCGACGACCTCCGCCGCCTCGCACGCGCGGGCGCCCGCCGCCACCCATCCCGGCTCGGCCGTGGCATCGTCGTCGAGGAAGGCGAGCGTGCGGCCGCGGGCCTCGCGCGCCGCCGCGTTGCGCCGGCGGGCCGGGTTGCGATCGTCCGCCTTCACCCATCGGACCGGGAAGGGCAGGCCGTCGACGGCCGGCGCCTCGGCCGAGCAGACGATCGCCTCGAATTCCGCGCCGCCGCGCGCCTCGCCGAGCGAGCGCAGGCACTCCGGCAGGAGCGTCCGCACGCGGTCCGAAGCGATCAGGACGGAGACGGCGATGTCCACGCCTGGATGATAAGCGGGCCGTCGGCTCCGGCGCGAACCCCCGTCGTATAAACTCCAATCGCTTGGAGCTGCCTTTGGACCTGACGCGCGAACAGAAACTCGAGCTGTACCGCTTCATGCGGCTGAACCGCGTCGTCGAGGAGCGTCTCGTCAACCTCTACCGGCAGGGCAAGGTCGTCGGCGGCCTTTACCGCTCCCTCGGCCAGGAAGCGACGTCGGTCGGAACCGCGTACGCGCTGCGCAAGGGCGACGTCGTCGGGCCGCTGATCCGCAACCTCGGGGTCGTTCTCGTCATGGGCTACACCCCGCGCGACGTCATGACGCAGTACATGGCGCGCTCCACCTCGCCTTCGGGCGGCAAGGACTGCAACCTCCACTTCGGCAAGCCCGAGCGGGGCGTCATCTCCCCCATCTCGATGCTCGGGGCCCTGGTTCCCGTGATGGCCGGTATCGCGCTCGCGGCGCGCATGCAGAAGAAGGACCTGGTCACGATGACGTGGATCGGCGATGGCGGCACGTCGACCGGCGCCTTCCACGAGGGGCTCAACTTCGCGGCGGTGCAGAACCTGCCGCTCGTCGTCATCGCCGAGAACAACGGCTGGGCGTATTCGACGCCGTTCCGCAAACAGACCGCGCGCGGCCTGCCTGGCCGACAAGGCCGCCGCCTACGGGATCCCCGGCGAGCAGGTGGACGGCAACGACGTGCTCGCGGTGCACGCCGCGGCGCGGCGCGCGGTCGACCGGGCCCGCGGCGGCGGCGGACCGACGCTCGTCGAAGCCATGACGTACCGCATGAAGGGCCATGCCGAGCACGACGCCCAATCCTACGTGCCGAAAGAGGAGCTCGACGAGTGGCGCGAGAAGGACCCGATCGCGCGATACACGAAGGTCCTCGTCGCATCGGGGACCGCCTCGCCGAACGAGCTCGCGGGAATCGACCAGGCCATCGGCGAGGAAGTCGATCGCGAGGTCGAGCGCGCGGAGGCGAGCCCCCTGCCGGCGCCGGAGTTCGCGATGGAAGGCGTCTACGCCCGCGGTCCCGCTCCGGTCGAGCCGGCCCCCGCGCGGAGACGTTCGTGAGCGGCGCGCCGCACCTCGGGGGCGGGTCGGGAGAGGCGGCGGCCCGGGGCCAGACGACCTACGTCGACGCCATCCGCGAGGGGCTGCGCGAGGAAATGGCCCGCGACGACCGGGTCTTTCTCCTGGGCGAGGACATCGGCGCCTACGGCGGCGCCTTCAAGGTCACCGACGGCCTGATCTCCGAGTTCGGCGAGGAGCGGGTCATCGACACGCCGATCGCCGAGAGCGCGATCGTCGGCGCCGCCGTCGGCGCCGCGATGATGGGCATGCGTCCGGTCGCCGAGATGCAGTTCATCGACTTCATCTCCTGCGCCTTCGACATGATCACCAACTTCGCCGCCAAGTCCCGGTACCGGACCGGCGTCGGCGTGCCGCTGGTGATCCGGGGCCCGTCCGGCGGCGGCGTCCACGGGGGCCCGTTCCACTCGCAGAACCCCGAGGCCTATTTCGCCCACACGCCGGGCCTGAAGATCGTCCAGCCGGCCACGGCCTACGACGCCAAGGGCCTGATCAAGGCCGCCATCCGCGACGACGATCCCGTGCTCTTCTTCGAGCACAAGTTTCTCTACCGGCGCATCAAGGAGGAGCTGCCTCCGGGCGACTGGGTCGTGCCGATCGGAAAGGCCGCCGTTCGCCGGGCCGGGCGCGACCTCTCGATCCTCACGTACGGCGCGATGGTCTGGACCGCGCTCGATGCCGCGAAGACGCTCGAAGCCGAGGGCATCGACGCCGAAGTCGTGGACCTGCGCACGCTCTTCCCCCTGGACGAGGAGACGATCCTCGAGTCCGTGGCGAAGACGAACAAGGCGATCCTCCTCCACGAGGCCACCCGCACCGGCGGTATCGGCGCCGAGATCGCCGCGGTCCTCTCCGAGCGCTGCTTCGAGTATCTCGACGGCCCGCTCGTGCGCGTCACGGCGCCCGACACCCCGGTTCCCTACTCGCCGCCGCTCGAGGAATTCTTCCTCCCCAACGCGGACAAGGTCTGCCGGGCGGCCCGGGCTCTGGCCGGCTACTAGCGGCCCCTCGCCGTCATCTCTCAACGGGCTCCGACTTGCCCTACCTCGGGACGCCCGATCGGCCCCCGAGAACGACGCGAGGATAGGTCGTCAGGTAAACCTCCGAGAGGGTCCGCAGCCGTGCGATTTCCGCGCCCTCGGAAGCGGCGAGGTCGCGCTCCCCCGCGGCGTCGGCCGGGGCGTAGAGCCACTGCTCCTCCGGGGTCCCGGATCCGGGCGCCTCCACGGTCCGGTGGTACACGAACCGCTCGGTCGCGAGCGTGACCATCTGCGCCTCGTCGTTCCAGGTCACGACCGGCCTCTGCGCGTCGCAGCCCGAGGGATCGAGCAGGTCGCACCCGACGCCCGCCCGCGGCGCATTCACGCCGAAGAGCCCGAGCAGCGTCGCCGGGACGTCGGCCAGGGACGCCGGACCCGGCCGGATCCCCGCGGACAGGTGACCGGGCGCATAAAAGAGGAGCGGGACGCGGTGGCGAAGAGCCTCGAGCCGGTTCATCGACATCCGGCCGTCGAGGGCGGCGATCGGCAGGCCGTGGTCGCCGGTCACGACGAAGACCGTGTCGCCGAACCAGGGCCGGCTCCGTGCGCGCTCGAAGAAATCCCCGACGGCCTCGTCCGTGTAGTGGATGGTCCCCAGCATGGGCACGGTGTGACGGCCGACGACCGAGCGCAGGCCCGGCATCCGAAGGAATCCCCGCTCCGACGGCGCGTCGATCCGGAGCGGCTCGCCGCCGTCCGCGGGCACCGTGAACGGGTGGTGGTTGGTGACCGTCAGCATCATGGCGGCAAACGGCGGCCGGAGGCGGTCGAGCGCCTCCACCGCCCGCCGCGCCAGGGCGAGGTCGGAATAGCCCCAGTTCGTGCGCGGGTCGCGCGGATCGAAGTCGCGGCCGTCGACCGTGCGGAACGCGCGCGGCAGGTAGAAACGGTCCCGCCCGAAGAACGTCTGGTCGCCGTTGTGGATCCACAGAAAGTCGCGCCACCCCGCCGCCCGGAGGATCTCGGGCAGGCCCGAGATCGGGACCTCCGGAAAGTTCGTCATCACCAGGGTCCGCGGCAGCGCCAGGAGGCCGTACCAGAGAGCGAGCTCCCCTTCCGGCGTATGCGTCCCGGTGCTGTACGCCCGATCGATGCGCACGCCCTCCCGCGCGAGCCGGTCGAGGTTGGGCGTGAGGCCGGGGACCTTCCCCCGTACGCGCCGATCTCTTCGGACCGCACGCCTTCCATCACGACGAAGACGACGTTCGGCCGCCCGCCCCCCGCGAACACGGGCGCCGACGGGCTGCGCGGCGGCGGGGCCATCGCGAGGGGATACGCGTCGTCGAGAAAGCGCGCATCCGCCGCCCGGACGAGGCGCCGCACGGAAACGTCCTCGGGCCGGGGCGCGGCGTCGGCGGGCGCTGCCCGAGATTCCGCGCGGGCCTCCTTCCGCAGGGAAAGCAGCACGCCGACGGGATTCTGCGCCGTCTGCGCCTGGTGGACGCGGAGCGGGGCCAGCACCAGCGCGAGTCCGGCGGCTCCGGCAGCGGCGAGGCTCCACGGCCGGCTCCACGCCGAACGCGCGCGGCGCGACCACGCGACGCTCGCCGCAACGACGAGGCCGAGCGCGAGGCCGACCGCCAGGAGCTCCGCCGCGAGCGTCGGACTGAAGCTGTTGGAGATGAACGACCGGTCGGCGGCGACCTCGAGGTCCTGGCGGCGCGGCGCGTGCCCGAAGTAAAGGATGGCTTCGCCCCACAGCACGAGCAGCAGGCTGACGGACGCCCCCAGGACCGCGAGGAGGCCGCGCGCCACCGCCTCGCCACGCGGGCCGCGGAAGAGGAAGAGGAGCAACGCCGCCGAAAGCCCCAGCACCGCGACGTCGCCGGCCGCACCCAGCAGGAGCCAGCGCAGCGGCTGGTCCGACGGCAGCGGAGACCCGGCCTGGAGGCGCATCCGGACCGCCAGGCCGAAGAGGACGAAACCGGCCAGCAGCGCGTCGACGAACGCGCGCGTGCGCACCGAGGGCGCCGGTCTCATCTCGGGTTCACCGGCCTTCAGGGTAGCAGCGTCGCGCGCCGGGCGTTGCGATATAAGTCCGCCATGCACTTCGAAGGCACCGTGAAGATCCAGGCGCCGCGCGCCGAGGTCTGGGACTACCTGACGGACCCGAACAAGGTTTCCAAGAGCGCGCCCGGCCTGGAGTCGCTCGAGATCGTCGAGCCCGGGAAGAAATTCCGCGCCACGACCTCCATCGGCTTCGGTGCGGTCAAGGTCCGGTTCGTCAACGACGTCGAGTGGACCGAGCTCGACGCGCCGAACAAGGCTCGGATGAAGGCGCATGGTACGGCTCCCGGCTCCGGCGTGGACGCGACGACGTCCATGACGCTGACCGATGGTCAGGGCGGCGGCACCGACCTGGCGTGGACCGCCGACGTCAACGTCGTCGGCACGGTCGCGAGCATGGCCGCGCGGCTCATGGGCGGCGTCACGAAGAAGCTGACGTCCGCCTTCTTCGACAAGGTCCGCGAAGACATCGAAACGGAGACGTAGGAGCTCCCGGAATCGCGAGCGAAGGCGACGTGCGATGGTAGACTCCCGCCTCTCTGCGGGAGGCGTCATGCAGTACCCGGTCACGGTCACCGTCAACGGCGCGAAGCGAAAGCACGACGTTCCGGCGCGCCTTCTCCTCGTCCACTACCTCCGCGAAACCCTGGGGCTGACCGGCACCAACGTCGGCTGCGACACCAGCCAGTGCGGCTCGTGCACGGTGCTCATGGACGGCAAGGCCGTCAAGTCGTGCACCGTCCTCGCGGTCCAGGCCGACGGAACGAAGGTGACGACGATCGAGGGCCTGCGCGTCGACGGCAAGCTCCACCCCCTGCAGCAGGCCTTCTGGGACCAGCACGGCGCGCAGTGCGGCTTCTGCACGCCCGGCATGATCCTGACGGCCTGCGACCTCATCGCGAACAACCCGAAGCCGACCGATACGGAGATCCGCGAGGGCCTCGAGGGCAACCTCTGCCGGTGCACCGGCTACCAGAACATCGTCGCGTCGATCCGGCAGGCGGCGGCGCGCATGGCGAAAGCGTAGGAGGGCGGCCATGGCTTCGCCCGCATTCGGCTCCCGGGTCAAGCGCCGCGAGGATCCGCGTCTCATCACCGGACAGGCGAAGTACACCGACGACCTCGTCCTGCCGAACATGGCCCACATGGCGGTCGTCCGGTCGCCGTACGCCCACGCCCGGATCAAGGCGATCCGCACGAAGAAAGCGGCCGCGATGGACGGCGTCCTCGGCGTCTTCACCGGCAAGCAGATGCAGGACGCCGGCTTCGGCGGGATCCCCTGCGCGTGGGTCGTTCCGGGGTCCGACACGAAGACGCCGGCCTATCTCCCGATCGCCATCGACGTCGTCCGCTACGGCGGCAACGCCGTGGCGATCGTCGTCGCCACCGACCGCTACGCCGCGCGGGACGCCGCCGACGCGGTCGAGGTCGACTACGAACCGCTGCCCGCGGTGACCGACGCCGAGAAGGCGACCGGGAAGGGACAGCCGCAGCTCCACGCCGAGGCCCCGAACAACGTCGCCTTTCACTGGAAGGTCTCCGGCGGCGACGTCGACGCGGCCTTCAAGTCCGCCGACGTCGTCGTCAAGGAGCGCATCGTCAACCAGCGGCTCATCCCCAACGCCATGGAGCCGCGGGCGGCCCTCGCGCATTACCAGTCCGGCTCGGGCGACGTGACCCTCTGGGTGACCTCGCAGAACCCGCACATCGTCCGGTTCCTCCTCTCGCTCGACACCGGGATCCCGGAAAACAAGATCCGCGTGGTCGCGCCCGAGGTCGGCGGCGGTTTCGGTTCCAAGATCCCCCACTACCCCGAAGACACCATGGTGATCTTCGCGTCGAAGATGCTGGATTGCCCGGTCAAGTGGACCGAGTCCCGCAGCGAGAACTACCGGGCGACGATCCACGGGCGCGACCACATCCAGGACGTCGAGATGGCCGCGAAGAAGGACGGCACCATCCTCGCCCTGCGCGCGAAGGTGTGGGCCAACATGGGCGCCTACCTCTCGACGGCCTCGACCGGCATCCCGACGATCCTCCACGGCCTGATGCTCTCGGGCGCCTACGACATCAAGAACATCCACGAGGACGTCTTCGGCGTGTTCACGAACACGACGCCGACCGACGCCTACCGCGGGGCCGGACGCCCCGAGGCGATCTTCATGGTGGAGACTCTGGTGGACCGGCTCGCCCGCAAGCTCAAGATGGACCCGGTGGAGCTGCGGAAGAAGAACTTCATCCCGCCCTTCACGGACGGGCACACCGTCGCGACGGGGCTCGTCTACGACTCCGGCAACTACGCGGGCTCCCTGGAGAAGCTCCTCGGGATGCTGGACTACCGGGCGCTGCGCCGGAAGCAGGACGAGCGCCGCCGGAAGGGCGAGCACGTCGGCATCGGGTTCTCGACCTACGCCGAGATCTGCGGCCTCGGCCCCTCGCAGGTCGCGGGCGCCGTGGGCTTCGGCGGCGGGCTCTGGGAAAGCGCCATCGTCCGGTTCCACCCGTCCGGAAAGGTCAACGTGTTCGTCGGCATCTCGCCGCACGGCCAGGGCGAGGAGACGACCTTCGCCCAGATCGTCTCGAGCGAGCTCGGCGTTCCCGTCGAGGACGTCGAGGTCTTTCACGGCGACACGGCCCAGACGCCCATGGGCTGGGGCAGCTACGGGAGCCGCTCGACGCCCGTCGGCAGCGGCGCGCTCATGGGGGCGATCGGCAAGATCAAGGAGAAGGCGAAGATCGTGACGGCGCACCTGCTCGAGGCGGCCGTCGAGGACATCGAGTACGCCGACGGCAAGTTCTCCGTGCGGGGCGTTCCCGCCAAGTCCAAGACGATCCAGGACGTCGCCCTCATGGCCAACGTCGCGTGGAACTACCCGAGCGGCCTCGAGCCGGGGCTCGAGGCCTCGGCCTTCTTCGACCCGTCCAACTTCGTGTACCCGTTCGGCGCACACGCCGCCGTCGTCTCGATCGACGCCGAGACCGGCGAGATCAAGCTCGAGCGCTACGCCGCCGTCGACGACTGCGGCCGCGTCATCAACCCGATGATCGTCGAAGGCCAGATCCACGGCGGCATCGTCCAGGGCATCGGCCAGGCGCTCTGGGAAGGCGCCGCGTACGACGAGTCCGGGCACCTCCTCACGAGCTCGATGATGGACTACCCGCTGCCGAAGGCGGACGCCTTCCCCGTCTTCGAGCTCGGAATGACCGAGACGCCGACCACCGTGAACCCGCTCGGCGTCAAGGGCATCGGCGAGACCGGCACGATCGCCTCGACGCCCGCCGTCTACAACGCCGTCATCGACGCCCTCGCTCCCCTGGGCGTGACGAAACTCGACATGCCGCTCACGCCCGAGCGCGTGTGGCGCGCGATCCGGGACGCGCGGAGGTAAGCATGTATTCCTCGAGCTTCGAGTACTTCCGCCCGAAGACGCTCGCCGAGGCGGCGCGGCTCCTGAAGAAGCACCGCGGCGCTCGGCTTCTCGCCGGCGGCCACAGCCTCCTGCCGGCCATGAAGTTCCGACTCGCCTCGGCGAAAGCCCTCATCGACATCGGCGCCATCAAGGGCCTTTCCGGCATCAAGGCGAAGGGCAAGACGCTCGAGATCGGCGCCACCACGACCCACGCCGAGATCGCGGCCTCCGCGGCGGTGCACAAGGCCTGCCCCATCCTCGCCGAGGCTGCCGCCCAGATCGGCGACATCCAGGTCCGCAACCGCGGCACCATCGGCGGCTCGATCGCCCACGCCGACCCGGCGGCGGACCTCCCGACGGTGCTCGTCGCCGTCGGCGCGACGATCCTCGTCAAGGGGCCCAAGGGCGCGCGGAAGGTCCCGGCCGAGAAGTTCTTCGTCGACCTCTTCACGACCGCCCTCAAGCCGACCGAAATCCTCACGGCCATCCTCGTGCCGGCCTCCGGCAAGGGCACCGGCGGCGCCTACCTCAAGCATCCCCACCCGGCGTCCCGCTACGCGGTCGTCGGCGTCGCGGCCCTCGTCGAGCTCGAGGACGGCAAGGTCGCCCGCACGAGCCTCGTCATCGGCGGCGTCACGCACACCCCCGTCCGCGCCTCGGCCGCCGAAGCCGCGCTGACCGGGCAGAAGCCGAGCGACGCCTCGATCGCGGCCGCCGCCGGACAGGTCGCCGCGGCGCTCGAGGATCCCCTGAGCGACCACTACGCGTCCGGAGAGTTCCGCGTCAACCTCGCCACGGTCCTCGCCAAACGCGCCCTCGCGGCCGCCGCCGGACGCGCCCGCGGGTAGGCGCAAAAAGAGGGTCGGGCCGCGGCGTGTCGTCGCTCCGGGCCCGACCCTTGCTGGAAAACGGAGACTTCAGGGCCGGGTGACGTGGATGTGGAACCGCATGTAGAAGTCGCCCTGGTTGATGCTCGTGTTCGAGTGCGGGACCAATCGACCGACGGCTTCGAACGGACCGCGACCATCCCAGGGGTCGGGGTTGGAATAAGGCTCGATGGACCACGAATTGCAACCACTGGAGTCCGCTGATTCGCAAGTGATCTGAGCGTCCGTGACCTCGGGAAAGTTGTTGAAAGAGTGCGCGGGGTGCAGGCCGTAGCCGACCTCCGGGTTGCCCGGGAAGAAGTTGATCAGCAGAGGGCAAGTCATTGCCGTGTCGGACTCCATCGTCAGCATGCTCTTGCCTACCAACGTGCACTTGACCTCCGAATAGCCGTACAGGGTCGCGCTCCCCCAGTACGGTGGGGCCGCCGGCGCCGTGTAGTGCGGGTCGCCGAGCTGGACGGCGTCGGAAACGTTGAGGCTCATCGTGATCCCGCGCCCGTTCTGACGCTGTCCCTTCTTGCCGCTGACGGGCTTGTTGAACTGCCAGTCGCCGTTCTTGATCCCGTTGTACCCATTCAGGGTCAGGATCGAGATGACGCTGGACACGCCATTGAAGTAGGCGCCACCGCCATCGCTCGAGACGGTGTAGGGATTTCCATCCGAGTCCACGTCGCTGATCGTCGTCGTCACCGGAATGTCGGTCGCCTTCGCGGGCTTGGCGGGCGGGCCCATCGCCAAGCTCTCCGGCGCCTTGAGCAACGCCACGCCGAGAATTACGACGAACCAGAGCCGGGAACTGAACCTGTGGTTCCTCATGCGTGCCTCCTTCAATCGAGATTTCCCTCGGCGAAAGCCCTGGCCGGGCATTCCTAGTGGTGGATGACGATGCTGCCGCCGCCCAGGTTCATGCACGGATTGGCGTTGTCGGCTGTGTCTCCGCATGGGATTTGAGAGTCATAGACGACGGCGTTCCCGTTCGCGGCGTCCCAGATCTTGATGCGGAACTTGTCGACTCCTCCACCCCCGCTGAGCTTCCCGTCGATCACCGTTACGAAGAATCCGAAGCTGCCAGCGCCATTGATCGTGCCGAGGCCCTTGTATTGCGCCCTCGCCCCGGAGACGACCAGCCAGTCGTACGAGCTCGAGTGGAAGTTCAGACCGGCTGTCGGAAACGAAAACTCTGTTTCGCCCGTTGGGACGCTCGCGTTCTTCTTGTACTTCGACACAAAGCCGAAGTTGGCCTGGCCTGTGAGTTCGGGAGCCGATGGATAGGCCCCGGCCGGCGAGTTGATCCAGCCGCCGCCAGTGACGACTTGTCCCGCCGGGTCATAAACGACTAAAAAGGATGAGGACCTCTGGCCGGACGAACCGCCCGAATCGGTCACGGTGAGGGTGACCCGGTAGACCCCCGCCGCTAGGTAGACGTGGCTTCCCGTGACCGTGCCGTGCCCTGCCAACTCGCTGACCACGCCTGCCGACGTCGTCCCGTCATCCCAGGACCAGATCGCCGTGTGCGTGCCGGGATCCGTGAAGGCCCCCTGCACATTCATCGTCGTGGAGACTGACACTGGATCCACGGGGACGGTGATCGCCTGGACAAAGGGGTTGGAACAGTCGCGAGCATGAAGGGACTCAGGGAGCTCACCCGCGCGTAGATCGTCCGCGTGGCGAAGTCCGGTGCCGGACAAGGTGACGCTGGAGCCGGGGCGCAACCCTCGATGGAGAAATACGTCCGGTCGACCAGGCTGCCTCCCTCCCCATGGAGAACACGAAGGCTGTTCAACGTCACCTCGTCAACGGAACCGGGGACGACGAATCCGAGGATGATGTCGCCGGAGATCGCGGCGGTTGTCGAGATCTCGTAGGCGATGCCGAGGTCCGACACGCTGTAGCCGCCCGTTGGCAGCGTCCCTGCCGTCTCCGGGTCGATCGGGACCACGGTCGTGGTCCCGCCGCTCGAGACGTTCGAGAAAGTCGTCGTCACATCGCCGTTGACGACAGACACATCGGAGCCTGTCGGCGTAACAGAGACATTCGTGACAGCCGAGGTCGCCGAACACCCCGCGCCGTTGGTCGCGGTGACCGTGTACCCGCCCGAAGTCGAAACACTGATCGACTGCGTCGTCTCAGCCGTCGACCATAGATAGGAGCTCGCTCCACTCGATGTAAGCGTGACGCTCCCGTCAGGGTTGGGGGCCTGGCTGATGGTCGGCACCGCGGGTACGGTGTTCGCGGTGATCGTCGTCGACGCAGAGCTGCTGCAGGCGAATTGTCCGACGACGTCGACCGAGTAGGCCGTCGTTGTGGTCGGCGACACGGTAATCGTCCGGCTCGTCGCACCCGTCGACCAGAGGTACGACGAGAACCCCGGGCCGGCGTCCAGAACCGCGGTTTGCCCGGCGCAGATAGAGACCGGAGCGGAAATCGCTACCGCGGGGTAACACGAAAGCGGAACTGTCATGCGAAAGATGACACCAGAATCCCAAGAACCTCCCGCGCGTGTCGTCCCGTAGAACTTTCCATCACTGCCCTGAACGACCCCGCCCACAGGAGTTGCGCCGTCTCCGTAGAGTTGGGTCGGTTGGTCGAAGCCACCCGCAAAGCTGTGGAGAGTCGTGAGCGAGCCGGAGGCGTCAATCCGGAAGACCGTGCCAAAGCCATCCCCTCCGCCCTGCGACGTCGTCCCGTAATAGTTTCCGTCACTGGCTTCGAGAAGTTCGGCCGTAGGGTTTGCCCCGTCATTGCCGTCGAAGCTGTGAAGGGTGGTCAGCACGCCCGATGCATCGACTCGGAAAACCGTTCCCAAGCCGTTCGCCCCTGCCCCACTTTGTCGTCCCGTAGTAACTGCCGTCACTGGCCGTGACAAGTCCGCCGTGAGGATTCTACCGCTGTCGCCGCCGGTGAAGCGGTAAAGTGTCGTCAGGGCGCCGGAAGTGTCGATGTGGAAGAGCGTCCCGCAGAAGTCGAAACACGGATAGTCGAAGTCAGCATCATCACCCGAGGTCGTTCCGTAGAGGCTTCCGTCGGCACTCTGAACAAGCCCAGCGGCGGGGTTCGCACCATCCCCCGCATCGAAACCATAAAGCGTATTGAAGATCCCGAGAGCGTCGATCTGGAAGACCGTTCCCGAAATGCATCAGGCCCGTCATGACTTTGTCGTCCCGTAGAAGCTTCCGTCGCTGCCTTGAATGAGCCCCGCCTTTGGAGACGCGCCGTCGGGGCCTCCGAAGCCGTGAAGGGTCGTGAGCGAGCCATCAGCGTCGATCTGAAAGACCGTCCCCTTCCCGCCGGGCCCCTCTTGAGCTGTAGTCCCATAAAACTTTCCATCGCTGCCCTGGACAAGCGGTGCCACGGGGTACGCGCCATCGCTTCCGGTAAAGCTGTGAAGGGAAATCAGCGCGCCCGAGGTGTCGACTCGGAAGACCGTCCCTTTGTCAGTGTCCGCCTCTGTTGTCCCGACGAAGAAATTGTAAGTGCCTCCCTTTGTCGTCCCATAGAAGCTTCCGTCGCTGCCCTGAACGAGCCCGGCGGATGGATACCCACCGTCGGTGCGGACCTCGCCCGCAGCGAAGCTGTGGAGTGTCGTCAGCGTGCCGGACGTGTCGACCCGGAAAACGGTTCCGAAGTTGTTCGCCCCACCCCACAAGGTTCGCCCGTAGAAGCTCCCATCAATGCCTTCAACGAGCCCAGAATGAGGATAACTACCGTCGCCGCCCGAAAAGCTGTGAAGCGTTGTCAGCACGCCCGCGGCATCAATCCGAAAGACCGTTCCCCTGTTGCTCGCCCCACCCGAATGGGTCTGACCGTAGAAGCTCCCGTCGCTGCCAAGAATGACCCCTTCGAAGGAGTTCGCGCCGTCGCCCCCGGAAAAGCTGTGAAGCGTCGCGATCGCACCGGAGGTGTCCATGCGGAAAACAATCCCGTTGGTCCCGACCCCCGTTCCAGGTCGTCCCGTAGAACTTCCCGTCGGAGCCCTCGACGACGCCGGCAAAGGGACGACGACCGTCGCTGTCGGCGAAGCTGTGAAGCGACGTGAACGTGCCAGAAGTGTCGATCCGGAAGATCGTACCCAAGCCGCTCGCCCCGCCGCCCCACGACGTCCCGTAGAAATTCCCGTCGCTGCCCTCGACGAGCCGTGCGTGGGGGTTCGCGCCATCGCCGCCCGTAAAGCTGTGAAGCGTCGTCAGCGTGCCGGAGGTGTCGATCCGGAAGACCGTACCCAGGTCGCTCGCTCCGCCGTTCCACGTCGTTCCGTAGAGGTTTCCGTCGCTTCCCTCGACGAGTTCGCCCGTGGGTCCCGCGCCATCGCTTCCTGAAACGCGTAGAGCGTCGTAAGGGCGCCGGAACTATCGATTCTGAAGATCGTACCCAGGTCACTCGGTCCACCGAGCCAGGTCGCCCCGTAAAACCTTCCGTCGCTGCCCTCGATTAGTCCGGTGTATGGATACGCTCCGTCGCTGCCAGAAAACTCCCAAAGGTGGAGAAGCTAAAGTCAGCCCCGTTTGGCCTGAGGACGAAGATCGAACCCTCGCCGAATCTCCCGCCGACCTGCGTAGTCCCGTAGATGTTCCCGTCCGAGCCAAGGAGAAGCGTATTCCCGGCCTCGCCGCCGTCATTGTTGGCGAACGTGTAGAGCACTTCATAAACCTGCGCTTCGGCTGGCCCCGGCAGCACTACGCCAGCGATCACGGCGGCCGCCGTGAGGAGCCAAACACAACATCCCGCGCGGCCCGGCGCCACTTCTCTGCGGGTCCTTCCCAGTCGCCCGAAACGGTCGGAATGTCGATCTCAGTCCCGCCATCTTCCCCTCCTCGCGCTACGGCCGCACAGAGCACGCGGTGCAATCCCAGGGTTGCCCTTGCAGGGACAGGACCGGAGCCAAGCGCCCAAACCGCGCTCCATCTCGTGCCGCGTTGCGTACACAACCATGTCCTTGTGTCTACTAACGATGCCGTCGGGATTTCTCGACACAAAAGCGCTGTGCTGTGTCGGCGGGCACTGGAACTGGCTCTCGAGGGCCAACCGGCAAGAGACCAGTCGCCACAGGCGGTTGCGGAGGCGCAGCGGTCGGGCATCCGGCCCGCGGCACTCGTCAGCGCTGCTCCACACCCCTGTTCAGCGGGCTGCGCCGGGCTAGAATAGCCGCCAAATTGGGCCGTTCTACAAAGACGCCTGCCGACCCCACCAACCGGGACTCCGCTGTGTCTGGGCCCCGGCCGGCGAGGCCGAATCCACGTTCCAGCTCATCCAGCGGTTTCGCGAGGGAGACAAGCCGGCGCTCGAACTGCTCTTCGCGCGCCACCTGCCCCGGCTGCAGCGCTGGGCAAAGGGGCGGCTACCCAAATGGGCGCGGGACCTGGCCGACACTCAGGATCTTGTCCAGGAAACCCTGCTTCAGACGTTTAACAGGATGGACGTCTTCACACCCGAGCGGGAGGGTGCCCTGCAGGCCTACCTCCGTCAGGCGGTGATGAACCGGATACGCGACGAGATCCGCCGGGTGGCAAGGCGGCCGGCGCACGGAGAGCTGGAAGGGAACGAGGTCGACCAGGCGCGGTCGCCTCTCGAGAAGGCTGTCGGCATGGAAGAAATCGAACGGTACGAAGACGCTCTCGGGCGACTGCGGCCGGAAGAACGCGAATCGATCATCCTCCGCGTCGAGCTCGGGTATTCCTACGAGGAGCTCGCCCGCCTTCTCGGGAAGCCGACCTCGGGTGCCGCGCACAAGGCGACGAAGCGTGCTCTGGTGCGCCTGGCCGAGGAGATGGCCCGTGGACGATGAAGATCGGCCTCTGGACGAATTCGCGGGAGCCGTCCTCGACGGCCAAGCCGTCGACTGGGCGGTTGCGGAAGCCTCGGCAGCCGGGACGGACCGCGAAGCTCTACAGCAGCTGAAAGTCCTCGCGGGAATCGCCGAGCTTCACCGAAGTCTTGCCCGCGACCCCCTTGTATCGGACTCGTGCACGATTCCTGAGGAAAAGCTGGAACACTGGGGCAGGCTGGAGATCCTCGAACGCATCGGAAGAGGGTCCTTCGGCGAAGTCTACCGGGCCCGGGATCCAAAACTCGACCGCGAGGTGGCGGTCAAGCTGCTGCACGGGGGCAAGGAGCAACCGGAGGGCGCCACGGTACTCAGGGAAGCGCGCCTGCTTGCGCGGGTTCGCCATCCGAACGTCGTCACCGTTTATGACGCCGACGAGATCGAAGGACGGGTTGGCCTCTGGATGGAGTTCATTCACGGTCGGAACCTGGAACAGGTTCTCGGAGAACGAGGGAAATTCGACGACCGCGAAGTGACGCGAATCGGCATCGAAGTCTGCCGGGCACTCTCGGCGGTTCACGATGCGGGCCTGCTCCATCGGGACATCAAGGCGCAGAACCTCATGCAGACGGGAGACGGCCGTCTCGTTCTGATGGACTTCGGGACGGGACGGGAGCTGGAAGAGACTCCGGGCTCGAGCCTGGACGCGGCAGGAACGCCCTTGTATCTCGCTCCGGAAATCTTCCAGGGGGCTCAGGCAACGGTCCGGACCGACATCTACAGCACGGGCGTCCTGCTTTTCCATCTCCTCACCGGCGCGTATCCGGTTCGCGGAGCGACCGTCAAGGAAGTCGCCGAGGCACACGCGCGCGGAGAGCGGTTGGATCTTGCGGAAGGGGCTCCGGCGGCGAAAAAGGCCCTCGCCGCCGTGATCGGTCGGGCGATCGAGCATGATTCGCCGAAGCGGTTCGAGTCTGCGCGAGGCATGCTCGCGGCGCTCGAGAACCTCCAGCGCAGAACAGAGAAGCCTCGCCGGGCCGCGTTGATTGCCGCCGGCTTCGGGCTGGCGATTCTCGTGGTCGGCGCCGTCGCCTGGCTCTCGCGGACCGGTTCTTCACCCTCCGCGGGGACACTTCAGGCCCTTCCCTTCCAGCCCCGCGACTGGATCCTGGTCGCTGGTTTCGAGAACCGCACCGGGGACAGTCTCTTCGACGGAACGCTCGACTACGCACTCGGACTGGAACTCTCCAACTCGCGCCACGTCAACGTCGTCCCGAGGGAACGCGTCGCGGACGCGCTGCGGCTGATGCGGAAGCCTCCGGACTCTTCGATCGATGCCGGGCTGGCGCGCGAGGTCTGCCTCCGGGACGGCGGCATTCGGGCTTTGCTGACCGGCCGGGTCGAGAAGCTCGGATCCAACTATCTCTTGAGCGTGGAACTCGTGGACCCGAAGCAGGGATCGACTCTGGCCGGGTTCCGGGAGGAGAGCGCCGGGGCGGACGGCACTCTCGCAGCCATCGGGCGCATTTCGGATCGTCTCCGCGTGGCCCTTGGTGACACTGCCGACCGCGGCGACCCCGACGCGACCGGACTGGCCAGAGTCACTACGACCAACCTGAGAGCGCTACAGCTCTACTCCCGGGCAGACCTCTTGATGCAGCCCGGGCATCTCCGCGACTCCCAGCCAGTCGCGGAGGAGCTTCTGCGACAGGCCGTCGCCGAAGACCCCTCGTTCGCCTCGGCCTGGATCCATCTCGCATGGACGCTTCGCAATCAGGGCAAGCCTCTCGAAGAGTTCCAGCCCTACGCGGAAACGGCGCTTCGACTGGCGGACGAGACGAGCGAGCGGGAGCGGTATTTCATCCGGGGGAGCTACTACGCGCTGCTCGGCCAAAAGGACAAGGCCATCACCGCGTACGAGGCTCTTCTCGACCTTTATCCCGACCACCTCTGGGCGGCATGGAACCTGGTCAATCTCTACGACTGGGCGCACGACCCACGAGCCCTGGGCAAGAGCGCGGCGATGGAGGCCAGGCTCGCGGATTTGCACCCGAAGAACTTTTTCTGGAACTGGAATGCGGGGTATGACTTCGTGGTCTTTGTGCCCGATCGAGCTCAGGCGGGATCATATCTGGATCGAGCGGCCGAACTCGTTACCCCAGGAGTCACGGAAGACTTTCCAAGCTTCGTCAGCTGGTTGGACCTCCTCCCCTTCACCGAGGACTGGCTGAAGGGAGACCTTGCAGCCGCGTCGAGCGACATCGACCGCGTCGCCGCCAAGGTGGACTCGCTCAACGGCCCTGCCAGGGATCGGTTTGGCCTCGCAACAGCTCTCGGCTACATGACGCTGGGCCAACTCCAGAAGGCTTCGCGAATGGCCCAGCAGATGGCCGACCCGGTCGCCCGCAACGACATGCTCGCCCAGATCAGTTTCAACAAGGGTGATACCCATGCCCTCGACCGCCATCTGCGGTTTGTGGGAGCTCGGCGATCGGAAGGGGGATTTCCGCTGACATGGCGGGAAACGACCAGCATCCTCCAGGCGCGGGCGGGTTTGACATCGGAGGCTCGTCGATTCCTCCAGCCGCAGGAGAACTCGGCGGAGCTCCATACGGTGCGCGGGGAGCTCGCGCTGGCCCGAAAAGACCTTCCCGGAGCGGTTCTGGAGCTCGAAGACGCCATGAGGCTCCAAGAGGGGCTCAAGCTCGACGACCGCGGAGCGAGGCCGGGCTTCTACCTCGGCTCGGAATCCCTGGCCGATGCCCTCGCGCAGGGCGGTGACGTGCCCCAAGCCATCCGAATTCTCGAGGAATCCTCAGACCGACGCTATGCCGTGATCCGGGGCAACACGGCCGCCTATTGGCTGAGGAACCGCCTGAAGCTCGCCACGCTCTATCGGCGTGTTGGCCGCGAAGCGGATGCCCAGATCGTCGAGGAGGAGCTCTCCAAGCTGCTCGCCCTCGCGGACTCCGATCATCCGATTCGGCTCGAGCTCCAGCATCGGTCGGCGTCATAGGAGCGGGTCGACGCCCGCTCAGGCTCGCTAATGTGGGACTTCTCTTCCCGCTTCAAGAGGTCTCATGGGGCTGACGCCGCGGCGCGTTTCTTCCAGTCCGGTTCCGGATTGACTTCTCGTCGATACCGGGCGGAAGATCTCGCCCAATAGTCGTTCTCACTTGAAGCGGGTTCGTCCAGCGCCGCTGCCCGGCTCCGCTATCGAGGAAGCGACGGGAGTGCCTTCTGAAGACACGGAGAGGGGGCGCGGGCGTATTCGCGCTGCTCGTGTGTCTTCTGACGTTCGACACGGGAACGGCGAGCGGTCAGACGACCGGCAAGATCTCGGGCCGGATCACGGATCCCTCGGGCACACCGCTGCCGGGCGTGACCGTCGAAATCACGAGTCCGAGCCTCCAGGGCACGCGCTCCGGCGTCACGGATCCGGATGGTCTCTTCCGGTTTCCGGCGATCCCGCCGGGCAACTACCGCGTCCAGGCGAGTCTGTCCGGATTCTGGCCGGCCAGCATGACGTTGACGGTCACACTCGACGCGTCCGTGGCGGCCGACCTCACACTCCGGCTGGAGACCAGCGAGGAGGTCATAGTGTCGGGCGAGGCCCCGTCCATCGACCGGTCGTCGACGACGACCGGCACGAACTACACGAGCGATGTCATCGACCACCTGCCGGTGGCCCGCAACTACGCGGACATCGTCAAGTCCAACCCAGGCGTCTCGACCGATCGGGGCGTCACGGAGGGGCGCTCCCTCGCTCTGTCGATCTACGGCGCGACCTCGGCCGAAAACCAGTGGATCATCGACGGCGTCAACACGACCAACGTCTTCAAGGGCGTCCAGGGCAAGGCCATCAACAACGAGTTCGTGCAGGAGGTCGAGGTCAAGACCGGCGGCTACCAGGCCGAGTACGGGCGGGCCCTCGGTGGCGTCGTCAACGTCATCACGAAGTCGGGCGGAAACGAGTTCCATGGCGACGCCTTCGCCTACTACGACTCGACCGGCACTTCCGCCGAAAAGCAGTTCAAGTCCGGTGATTCGGGAATCGCCGAGATGCGCGTGGCCGACGGTGAGCGGTTCGACTACGGCTTCGACCTCGGCGGGTTTCTGCTGAAGGACCGGCTGTGGCTCTTCGGCGCATACAACCGTGTCGGCCTCCAAGGCGATCTCTCCCGGGTGCAGGCATCAACCCATGTACCTGCTGATGCGAAGTTCCCTTTCGACTCGGCAGAGAATCTCTATTCCGGGAAGCTGACCTGGAATGCGGCTACCTCGACGACCGCCGTTGGGACGATCTTCGCGGACCCTTCGACGACGTCCGGCGCGGCGGGCGCCGATCCCCGACAGGGCCTGGGGTTTGGAGACGTGGCACCGCCCGTCAGCCTCGAACCGTCGACCTGGTACTCCTCGAGGTCCCAGGGTGGCACGGATTTCGGTCTGCGACTGACGCAACTCTTCGGGTCGAACGTGATCGCTGACACTTCAAGGCTCCTACCACAAGGATCGAAACGCCCTCGACTGCCCCTGATCGAGATCCGATACGTGGACCAGACCTGCGTGGGCGGCATGCCCGGCAGCCCGTGCGCTTTCCCGCCCGAGCCCAATTCAGTCACCGGGGGGTACGGCGCCGTCGGCGGCCCTGCGGACCACAGTGTCTCTTCCCGGCGGCAGTACGCCGGAGGCGCCACACTGTACAGCGGCAATCACGAGATTAAGGCCGGCGGCGACTACGTGGATGGCCGGACCAGCGCGACATCCTTCGCGACCGGAGAGCAACTGGTCTGGATTCGGAACGAGCAGGGCCAAACATACTACGTGCATCGCTACTTTGCGGTCAGCCCGAACGACCCCACAGTGGTCCCGACCTTTCAAGCCAGCGCCCGGGTCCTCGACTACGGCCTCTACGTTCAGGATTCCTGGAGAGTGGCGCAGGGTCTGACGGTCGACGTGGGACTACGGTGGGACGGAGAACGAACACACGACTACACGGGGCGGACCGTGCTGCGGTTTAGCAACGAATGGCAGCCGCGCGTCGGCGTCGCCTGGGACCCGTGGCAGGATGGCAAAACGAAACTCTACGCCTTCGCAGGACGGTTCTCTTACGCCTTGCCGACAGTGGCTGCGGCGCTCTCCTTCAACGACCTCACGACGCTCCAGACCTACAACTTCGACCCCGTCAGCCTCGCCCAGGATCCTAACGTCGTCGGGCACCGGAACACGGTCGTCCTGACCGACGGAAGACAGGACCAGGTGGACGCAGGCGTCCGGGCTTCGTCCCAGGACGAGCTGACGTTGGGAATCGAGCGAATCCTCATGCCTTCGCTGATCGTCGGCATCAAGGGCACGTACCGCAGTCTCAACCGCACGATCGAGGATCGTTGCGACTTCGACTATGCGGAAACCGGCTTTGGTTGTGCCCTGATCAATCCCGGTTCGAGCGGGCAGTTCGCGAGCGGGGACGCCCCAACCTGCAACGGCCTCTGGGACGATCCGGAATGGTATCGGTGCGATCCCACAAGCGGTCCGGCCACGCCCGAAGTGCGGCGCATCTACCGTGGCGTCGAGGTCATGGCCCGCGAGACGGTCGGCAACAGTCTCTGGCTTCAGGCGAGCTATGTCTATTCGTCGCTCCGCGGCAACTACGACGGCGGTGTCAACCAGGGCGCCGAAGGCCTGACGTGGCCGGGTGTCAACATGGATTTCGACTACCCGGCACTCTGGCACGACGCCTACGGAACTCTGGGCCTCGACAGGCCGCACCGCTTCCGCCTCGACGGCTACTACGTCACACCCTGGCGTCTCTCGGTCGGCCTCCAGGTCTTCGTCGAGTCGGGCGCGCCCCTCAACCAGATGGGCTTCTTCAACTCCGGCTATGGAGCGGTAGTCTTTCTCGTCCCTCGAGGTTCGGCGGGGCGACTGCCAACCCTGTGGGGAACGAATCTCCAGCTGTCCTACCCGATCGTGGTCGGCCCCACGATCGTGACTCTGCAGGCGTATCTCTTCAATGTCTTCAACCAGCAGATCGCCATCTCGCGCGACAATTCCTGGTCCATCTCGCCGCCAGAGGGATTTCCCGGCCACGATCTACGACCCCAACCAGGAGCAGACGAACCCCGAGTACAGCAAGGTCACCGGACCGCCAGAACCCGAGGGTCTTCCGGGCGGCGGTGAAAGTGTCCTTCTGAGGCGTCGATCCACGGACGCTCTCCTTGCCTCTTCGTCGTTCCCGCTGGAACTCCACCGGCCGCCGCAGACATAATCCCCGGCGGCATGCGGGACGTCCTCTCCGACATCGAGCGCTGGCGGGCCGAGGGGCAGCCGGTGGCGATCGCGACGGTGGTCGAGACCTGGGGCTCGGCGCCCCGGCCCGCGGGCGGGAAGATGGCGTTGACGGCCGACGGCCGGATCGCGGGATCGGTCTCGGGCGGTTGCGTCGAGAACGCGGTCGTCGAGGCGGGCAAGAAGACGCTCGCGAGCGGGAAGCCGCAGCTGCTCCACTACGGCGTCTCGGACGACACGGCCTGGAGCGTGGGGCTGGCCTGCGGGGGCTCGCTCGACGTCTTCGTCGAGCCGCTCGATCCGGCGATCTTCGCTCCGGTCGAAGCGGCGATCCGCGGCGAGAAGCCGGTCGCGGTCGCGACGGTGATCCGCGGTCCCGAGGGAGAAGTCGGGCGCAAGCTCGCGCTCTTCGAGGACGGCAGCGTCCGGGGCGAGATCGACGAGGCGGCCCTCTCCGAGGCGCGCTCGGCGCTGTCGGAGGGCGCGAGCCGGCGCGTGAAGACCGAGGCCCGGGAGCTCTTCGTCGACGTGCTCCTGCCGGCGCCGCGCCTGGTCATCGTGGGGGGTGTGCACATCGCGGTCACGCTCGTGTCGCTGGCGAAGACGCTCGGCTTCCGGACGATCCTGGTCGATCCGCGCGAGGCCTTCGGCAACGCGAAGCGGTTCCCGCATGCCGACGAGATCGTCAACGACTGGCCGGACAAGGCGCTCGCGCGGATCGCGCCGGACGGCTCGACGGCGATCGCGGTGCTTGACGCACGATCCCAAGCTCGACGATCCGGCGCTGCTGGCCGCGCTCCCGAGCCGTGCCTTCTACGTCGGGGCCCTGGGCTCGAAGCGCACGCAGGAAAAACGCCGGTCGCGCCTCAACGAGGCCGGGATCGCCGGGGACGCTCTCGCGCGGCTGCACGGGCCGATCGGACTGCCGCTCGGCGGCCGCTCGCCCGAGGAGATCGCGGTCGCGATCCTGGCCGAGATCGTGGCGGACGCGAAACCGCCCGGGCCTGAGCCGACGTAGGGGCTCGGGGCTTGCTCCCCGCCCTCCCGTCAGCGCGACCCGAGCCGGAGGATCGCGCTTCGCAGCGGCCCGTGCCCCCGCAGGAGCCGCAGGTACTCGCGCTCGCTGCGGTTGGCCTTGGCGGAGACGATCCGGCCGAAGGCGCGCCGGTCCGCGGGCGTCCACTTCGCCAGGCCCGGCAACGCCGTCGAGCACGAGGGCGAAGTCCGAGAAGAACCGGCGCTCGCGCTCCGGGAGGGATCGCATCGAAAGCCGCAGCGCCTTGGCCACCCGCGCCTCCGTGCCCTCCCGAAAGCGGTCCGCGCTCTGCCCCCGCGCCCGCATGCGCCGGTTGACGCCGAGGCCGATCCGGCGGACGTGGAACCGGTCCCACTCGCCTTGCGGCGTCCCCGGGAGCGTCGTAGATCAGGTTGTGCAGGACGAGACGCTCGAGCGTCCGCCGCGAGGAGCGGTACGACGGGTCGAGGGCAATTCGCCGCTCCTCCCGATCGAGGAGCGCGCGGACCGCCGCGTGTGTCGGCCGGAAGCCGAGCTTGCGGTAGAACCAGAAGGCACCGGACTTCAGGGCCTCCTCGTTCTCGTAGCCGAGCTGATAGGGATCGATCGAAAACGACGTCACGCCCAGGGCGTCGCGGTGGAGCTTCAAGACCTGGGCGTAGATCCAGGCCGACTCCCCCTCCCGGAACGTGTAGTACATGTTGAAGCCGATCTCGAGCCGCTCGGCCAGGGCCAGCCCCTCGATGTATCCGATCGGAACTCCGTTCTTGACGACGAAGCCGCCGTAGGCCGACCGCAGCGGCAGGCGCCGCTCCGGGAGCACGCCGCAGAGAAAGAGCTCGACGCCCCGCCCCGGGCGCGCCGCCACGACGGAAGTCGGGTCGGCGTGGGTGAACGTGTAGAACTCGCGGTAGCGCGCCGTCGTCGCCTCCCGCATGCGGTCGCACATCTTCTGGCCGTCGCGGCGGGAGAGCTTCCGGAGCGCGCAGGCGCGGTCCCGACAGGATCGCGTCGAGCGAGACGTCCCGCCGCGACAGGAACGGCTCGTCGTGGAAGAAGGGCGCGGGCCCCGGCACCCGCATGAGGGTCCGCGAAGCGCGACTCTCGCCGAGCTCCCACGAAATCGCCGCCCCGAGCGCGTCGAAGCGCTCGGCGATCTCGCGGGACGAGGCACGCAGGCCCTCGTAGCGCCGCAGAATCCAGTCCGGGTCGTCGCGCCGCCCCCCGGCCGCGGCCGCGAGCCAGTCGAGGTAGGCCACGTTGGCGTCGGCGAGGGCCTCCTCCTCCAGCAGGGGGAGAAAATCCGGCCAGCTCCCCCGCATCCGGTCCTCGTTCGCCCCGGCCGCCCAGTCGATCTTCACGCGCCGCGGGAAGCGGCGCGCCAGCCAGCGCGTGAGGTCGAAGGAGAAGTCGGTCCCGACCGTCGTGCCCGCGATGCCGGCGACCTCCGGCGCGTCGAACGGCGAGAGGTCCTCGCCCGCCGCCTCCAGCGCCGCCACGCGCCGGCCGATCGTGAGGAGGAGTCTCTCGGCGAGATCGCGCACCCGGCGGCCGTGGGGATAGGCGCGCAGGAAGATGAGCGCGTCGTGAAGCCGGATCAGGCTCTCGGCGTCGCCCCACGAACGATTGGCCGCCGCGCGCATCGCGGAAAGCGCCTCCCGCTCGCCGGGCCGGCGATGACGAGCCTCTTCGAGTCGGCGCAGCAGGGCCTCGGCGCGTCGGGACACGGCGCGCATGCTACTTCGATATATGCTCCGCCGCTCGGAGGAAGCATGAGTTCGCCCCGTCTCACACTGCCGGCTGTCGCCATCGCGATGGCGATCGCGACCGCGGCCACGGCCGCGGCCCAGACGTCCGCGCCGGCCGCAGCGGTCACCCCGGCCCCGAAGGCCACACCCACGCCCGAGGACCTCCGCGAGGGCCGGGCGCTCCTGGAAAAAGTCGTCGTCTGGTTGGGCGGCGAGACGAAGGTCCGGGCGGTGAAAGACGTCCAGACGCGGGGGCAGCTCACGGCGAAGACGCCCGAAGGCGACGCGACGATGGAAGTCCAGAGCGCCATGGTCTTCCCGGATCACCTGTTCCAGCAGATCGACTCCCCCTACGGGCGCATCGCGATGGTCGTGACGCCGACCGAGGCCTTCCTGTTCGGCCCCAACGGCTCGCAGGACCTGCCGCCGGTCGTCCGCGGCGAGCTGCTGAAGCAGATCCAGCGCATCCCCCTGCACCTGGCCCAGAAGGCGGGCGACCCGAAGCTCGAAGCGGCCGCGGCCGGCCGCGAAAAGATCGGCGACGTCGAGGCCGCGATCCTCGACCTGCACTACGGGGACGTCAACGTCCGCTGGTTCCTCGATCCGGCGACGGGCAAGATCCTGCGCACCGAGCACACGACGACGACTCCCGACGGCAAGCCGGCGCACATGGTTTCCGACTACTCCGACTACAAGCCGGTCGACGGTTTCCCGATCGCCCATCGCCTCGACGTGTCGACCAACGGCGAAAAAGACCAGACCCTGGTGATGGAAGAGTGCAAGCTCAACGCCGGCGTGGACCCGAAGATCTTCCAGAGGCCGGTGCCGGTCCCCACGCCCAGTCCCGCGCCGCCCCCCCGAACCGGAAGCTAGGCCAGGCCCGCTACAGCGACGGCTTCAGGCACCCGTTCCGCATCGGCTTCCCGTCCAATCGGTCGCGCATCCACTGGATCGCGCTCGTCGCGCTCGCGCGCCCGGCGCGCATGTGGTCGGCGCCGGGCAGCGACTCGAAGGCAACGGCCTCGCCCATGCGGCAAAGGTCCGCGACGAAGTCCGTCGTGACCGAGGGCCGCACGATCTCGTCCTCCTCGCCCTGCGCGACGTAGATCGGGGCCTGGATCGGGGCGCGCCCCGGGCGGTTCTCCTCGACCAGCGTCTTCCACGGCTCGGCCTCGTAGGCTCCCTTCTTGAGGGGATTCCCGCGCAGGGACAGTGAGTCGAAGGCCGCCCGGTAGGCCTGCGCCGTCGTCTCGATGCAGTCCGCGGCCACCCGGTCGATCGCCGGGATCTCCCCGGGCGGGACGATCGCTTCCAGCGGGGCCCCGTAGATCCGCGACCACGACCAGAAGGCATAGGACGCGATGACGCGGCCCGAGCGTTGCCCGAGATCGTCCTCGAGGAGACGGGCGAGGTCCGTCGCGGGCGCGATGGCCGCCACGCCGGAGAGCTCGAGCTCGGGAGCGTAGGTTGGCGCCAGCTCGCCGGCGAAAAGCGCGGCATGGCCGCCCTGGGAATGGCCCCACACGACGTACCGCCGTCCCGCACCCGCCTCGGGAACCTCCCGCGCGGCGCGAACCGCATCGAGGACCGCCCGCCCCTCGCTCACGCCCACCAGATATGGATGCGGCCCCGGCGTGCCGAGCCCCGGGTAGTCCGTCGCCACCACGACGGCGTCGAGGGCGACGAGCGCGGTCAGGTGCGGGATCGATTCGAAGAAATCGCGCCGGAGCGATGGCGCGCAATTCTCCGCGACCCCCGTCGTGGGATGCGCCCACGCGACGATGTTGCGCCCGGCCAGCGGGGCCGGCAGGTCCGACGCGATCACGACGCCCGAGACCTCGATCGGCCGTCCGTCGAGACCCGTCGACACGTAGAGCACGCGCCAGGCCGAGGCTCCCGGGGGACCGCCGTCGAGCTTCTCGGACCGGATGAGGTGTCCTGGAGCGTTCGCGAGCGAGACGGGTGGCGCCCGGTAGAAGGGTCCCGGAGCTGGCGGAGCGCAGCCGCCGCCCGCGGCGAGCACAGTCGTCAGGAGAAGGACGGACCGGCGCAAGGCGGCCCAGTCTACCGACGATCCAGGGTCAGAGGAGAGCAGGCTCTTCAATCTCGCGCACCAGTGCCGGCTGAGCCGCACTCCGCTGTCGCTGGAGAGGACCTCGGGGCGATGTGGTCATTTGCTTACGACCGTCACTCGAATCCGAAGTCCTGCGGTTGCGCCCACCGCCATTCGGCCAGCGGACGTCTTCGGCCGGTGAACGGATGTTATTCTCCGGCCTGGCGAGTCTGCGGGTGGGGACGACCCCCGCCCTCGGGCCGGGCCGAACAGGAGAGCGACGACATGTCCACCCCCGTCATCATGCCGCAGATGGGCGAGTCCATCGCCGAGGGCACCATCACCAAGTGGCTCAAGAAAGTCGGCGACACCGTCAAGCGGGACGAGCCGATCTTCGAGATTTCGACGGACAAGGTCGACGCCGAGATCCCGTCGCCCGTGGCGGGGACGCTGACGGAGATCAAGGTCGGCGAAGGCCAGACGGTCGCCATCAACACCGTCGTCGCGACGATCGGCGAGGCCGGCGAGGCCTCGGCACAGCCGCCGGCGGCGGCTCCCGCGCCCCCACCGGCAGCGCCGCAAGAGGCCCCCGAGCCGCCCCCGGCCCCGAAGGCCGAGGCGAAGCCGGCGGCGCCGCCGGCGCCGGTTGCGAAGCCCGCGCCGGCCGCCGTACCGGCCGCGCCCGCGCGCACACAGGCCCCAGCCGGCGGCCAGGTCGAGTCGATCGAGGAGCGCATCCGCCGCAAGTCCTCTCCCCTGGTGCGCAAGATCGCCCAGGAGAACGCCCTCGACATCTCCGACATGGAGGGAACCGGCATCCACAACCGCGTCACGAAGAACGACGTCCTGTCCTACCTCGAGAACCGGAAGGTGGCCCAGGCGCCGCTGCGCGGCTCGGCCGTCCCGGCCGAGGCCCAGGTCGTCGGCCGCGCCGAGCCCGCGCCGTCTCCCCTGCCGCGGCCGGCGATCCCGGTGACCGATCGCGACGAGGTCGTCGCGATGACGAAGATCCGCAAGATCACGGCCGAGAACATGACCCTCTCGAAGCGGACCTCGGCCCACGTCACGACGGTCTTCCAGGTCGACTACACGAACATCGCGAAGATCCGGGCGAAGCACAAGGAGGACTTCCAGGCCAAGAACGGCGTGAAGCTGACCTACCTGCCCTTCATTTTCCGCGCCGCGATCCAGGCGATCCGGCAGTTCCCGCAGGTCAACGCGTCGATCGACGGCGACGCGATCGTCTACCACAAGGACATCCACCTCGGCATGGCCGTGGCGCTCGAGTGGGGGTTGATCGTGCCCGTCATCAAGAACGCCGACGAGAAGTCGATCCTGGGCCTCGCCCGCGCCTCGCAGGACCTGGCCGAGCGGGCCCGCACCAAGCGGCTCAAGCCCGAAGAGATCCAGGGCGGCACCTTCACGGTCACGAACCCGGGCGTGTACGGCGGCCTCTTCGGAACGCCGATCATCCCCCAGCCGCAGGTCGCGATCCTCGGCGTGGGCACGATCGAGAAGCGTCCCGTCGTCGTCACCGACGAGAGCGGCCAGGACGCGCTCGGCATCCGCACGGCCGGCTACCTTGCGCTCTCCTTCGACCACCGCCTGATCGACGGCGCCGACGCCGACCAGTTCATGGCCGCGCTCAAGAAGACCCTCGAGACGGGGGAGTTCGACCTCGGGTAGCCCCCCGGAGGTTCCCCGGCTCGGCCGCCGCCTCTGCGCGGCGATCTTCCTGCTCGCACTCGCCGCACGACTGGCCGCGGTGGCCTATGCGGGTTTCTCGACCGCGCGGTTCGCCGACGCGCCCGCCTATCTCTTCGGCGCGCGCGCGCTCGTCGAGACCGGCCACTACCCGCGCCGGACCGACGCATTCCTCTTCCGGCCGCCCGGCTACGCGGTCTTCCTCGCCGCCGTGACCCTCGGCCGGCCCGACCGGATCGCCGTCGCCAAGATCGCCAATGCCGTCGCCGGCGCGCTCTCGGCCGTGCTGCTCGCGGCGCTCTCGGCGCGGCTCTTCCGGCGGCGCGCGATCGCGGTGGCGACCGGAATCCTCGGCGCCGTGCACCCCACGTTCCTGCTCGCCGTGGACGTGCAATCCGAGCCGCTCTTCCTGCTGCTGCTGCTTTCCTGCGCCTACCTGCTCCTGGCGGCCACGGACCGCCCGTCGTCGAATCTCGCCGTGCTCGCCGGCGTCGCGCTCGCGCTCGCGGCCCTGACCCGTTCCTCGGCCCTGGCGCTCGCGCCGCTGCTCGCGGCTCCCCTCCTCGACCGCCGCTTCCCGCGGCGCGCCGGGGCCCACGTCGCCCTGTCCGCGGTTCTCGGCTTCGCCCTGGCCCTGGCGCCCTGGGTCGTGCGCAACGCCCTCGTCTTCCGGGAGCTCATCCTCGTCAACGACGGCGCCGGCTACGTCTTCTACGGCCGCAATTCCGACGCGGCTCTCGGCCTCGCCGCGGCCCGGACGCGGGACGAGCTCGCCGCGGCGTCGGACGAGCTCGAGCGGCGGCGCTTCGCGTTCATCGCGAACCTCCCCGCCGCCGTCCGCGAATCTCCCGGCCTCCTGTCACGCGCTCTCGTCACGACGGCCGTTTCCGAGAGGCTGGCCGACCCGCGCGGCTCGGCGCGTCTTCTGTTCTGGAAGGCGCGCGAGTGGCTGCGGCCCTACCCCGACCCGAGATTCTGGCCGCCGACGACCGTCGTCTCGATCGGCCTGTACTTCACCCTCCTCTACGCCGGCGCCGCGCTCGGCCTGGCCCGGCCGCAGCGACGCGGAGCCCGGGACTTCTGTCTCGCTTTCCTGGCGATCACGTTTCTCTTTCACCTCGCTTTCGAGACCTCCTGGCGATACCGGGCCGCCTACTGGGACCCGGCGCTCCTGCTCTACGCCGTCCCGGGCGTCGCGGCGGTCCTGCGCCGCACGCGCACTGCACCCGCCTCATGATCGTCTCCGGGCTCCGCGCCGCCCGCACGGCCGCCCTCCGGCTCGCCGGACCGCTCGATCACCTCTGGCTCATGGCGACCGGGCGGGCGCACCTGCCTCCGCTGTGGCTGCGGCGCCACACGGGCGCGGTCTCGGCCTACGAGCGGGCGGCCCGCGAGACGGCGCAGTGGCTCGACGGGCTCGGCCTCTTTGCCGGGGCCGGCTGCGTCCTGGACGTGGGGTGCGGCGCCGGCGCGATGGTCGACGAGATCGGCCGCCGCCTCCCGCCCGGCGGCCGCTACGTCGGCTTCGACGTCCATGCGCCGTCGATCCGATGGTGCCGGCGGCACTGGGCCGCCGACCCGCGCTGCGTCTTCGAGCTCGCGCCGGTCGCCTCGCCGTACGGCTCGTCCGCGGGCGCTCCGGCATCGGGCTACCGCTTCCCTCTCGGAGACGGCGAGGCCGACCTGGTGCTCGCGAAGTCGGTGTTCACGCACCTCCTCGAGCCCGAAGCCCGCCGGTACCTCGCCGAGACCCGCAGGGTGCTGCGGCCGGGCCGGCCGGCCGTCGTGACGGCGTTCCTGTTCGACGCGGCCGTGGCCGCCGTCGCCCGGGCCTTTCCCCATTGCGTGGCGAAAGGCTCGCGGGTCCGCTCCCGCGCGCGGCCGACGGCCGCGGTCGCCTACGAGAAGGCCCGTTTCGTGGCCATGATCGAAGACGCGGGCCTGCGACTGCAGTGGCACTCGCCCGGCTATTACCCGGGGCGGGAGTATTTGGCCGCCCAGGACGTTCTGCTGCTCGGACACTGATTAGACTCACGCGATGGAAGCCGCCGCCCTCCCGTCTCGCCCGCTGGCCGCCCCGTGGCTCGGTCGAATCGGCTACGACGAGGGCCTCCGGCTCCAGGCGGAGGCGGCGGAACGCGCCCTCGCAGGGCAGGACACTCTGCTCCTGCTGGAGCACGAGCCCGTCTTCACGCTCGGCCGCAATGCCTCGCGCTCGGACATCCTCTTCACGCCCGAGCGCTGCCGCGAGCTCGGCATCGCGGTCCGCGAGTCCAATCGCGGAGGCAAGGTCACCTACCACGGCCCCGGCCAGCTCGTCGGATATCCGGTCCTCAACCTCGCCCCCGGCCGCCGGGACGTCAAGCGCTACGTCACCGACCTCGAGGAGGTCCTGATCCGCGTGCTCGCCGATCTCGGGATCCGGGCGCAACGCTCCCCCGTCCGCGAGAGGGTCACGTCGGTATGGGTCGGAAACGACAAGATCGCCGCGATCGGGATCCACGTCTCCCGCTGGGTCACGACCCACGGCTTCGCGCTCAACGTCACCGACGAACCCCTCGCGTACTTCCCGGGGATCGTGCCTTGCGGCATCACGGACGGCGGCGTGACGACGATCGAGCGCCGCCTCGGCGGGCGGCTCGCGCCGGAGGACCTGGCGGAACCGGTGCGCGCCCGTTTCGGCGACGTCTTCGGCCGGGAGATAATCGCCGCGTGAGCACCCGGATGGAACTCCCCGTGGCGGAGCGCGCGTCGCGCCTCGAGCGGCCCGACTGGCTGAAGGTGCGCCTCAGCACGACCGGCGAGTACGAGGAAGTTCGCCGCATGATGCGGCGGCTCTCGCTCGTCACGGTCTGCGAGGAGGCCCGCTGCCCCAACATCCACGAGTGCTGGGCCCGCGAGCGGACCGCCACGTTCATGCTGATGGGCGACATCTGCACGCGCCACTGCGGCTTCTGCGCGGTCGGCAAGGGCCGGCCCGGCACGCTCGATCCCGGGGAGCCGGCGCGCGTCGCCGAAGCGGCCCGCGAGCTCGGCCTGGCCCACGCCGTCGTCACGTCGGTCAACCGCGACGACCTGCCGGACGGCGGCGCCTCCCACTTCGCCGCGACGATCCGCGCGATCCGGCGAGCGCAACCCCGGCTGCACCGTGGAGGTCCTGATCCCGGACTTCCAGGGAAACTGGGCCGCGCTCGACGCCGTCCTCGACGAGGCCCCCGAGATCCTGAACCACAACGTCGAGACCGTCGAGCGCCTCTACCGCCGCGTGCGCCCGGACGCGAAGTACGAGCAGTCCCTCGAGCTTCTCTCCCGCTCGGCGCGGCGCGCCCGCGGGGGAACGCCGATCCGCACGAAGTCCGGCCTCATGGTCGGCCTCGGAGAGTCCCTCGACGAGCTGCATGCGACCCTCGCGGACCTGCGCTCGGCCGGCTGCGACATCGCCACGGTCGGCCAGTATCTCCAGCCCCACGAACGGCGCCTCCCGATCGAGCGCTACTACACGCCCGAAGAGTTCGCCGCGATCCGCGGGCGGGCCGAGGCCATGGGCTTCCTGCGCGTCGAAGCCGGACCCCTCGTGCGGTCCTCGTACCATGCCCGCCGCGCGTTCGACGGCCCGGCGGCCTGAGGAGATCCATGCGTTTTCCCGTCCGCTCCGCCGCCACGTGGCTCGTCTGCCTCGCAGCCGGCGCCTCGAGCATCGCCGCGGGCCAGACCCGCGGCGCCAACCGAACGGCTTTCTCGCCGCCGGTCTACCCGGAGGAAGCCTCCAAGAAGGACCAGCAGGGCAACGTCCTGCTGATCGGGACGATCGGGGCCGACGGCTCCGTCTCGAACCTCCACGTCATCTCCTCGACGTCCCAACAGTACGTCCGGCCGGCGATCGATTCGGTGCGGGGCTGGCGATTCGAGCCCGCGCTCCGGGACGGGCATCCGATTCCGATCGCGCTCAACGCCGGCGTGCGCTTCCGGATCACCGGCGAAGGGCGTGGCCGAATCCCGCTCCCGATCCTGGGCGACCTCGCCGTCTTCCCCGCGGATGCCTCGGGGGCGAAAACGGCGCCCGACGGCTTCCCGGTCCGGAAGGGCCAGGATGCGGCGCTGCGCGCCGAGGTCGACCTCGACGTTCCCCCTTCCGGCCAGCCGCGGACGATGGCGGTGCGAATCGAGGCAGTATCTCCCAGAGGTCGCCGCGTCCCCGCGTTCCAGCCGCCGCTGGCGGTCCCGGCGCTCGCCACCGACGTGAAGTTTCCGGTCGTGCTTCCGATCGGCGCCGACTGGGAAGACGGCGTCTGGATCCTCCGCTTCACCGTCGACGGGCAGAACGCCGGCGGAGGACAGTTCTGGCTGGCGACGCACCCCGAAACCTTCCGCTTCGTCCCTCCGTCGCCATGACGCGCCTCACCCGCCTGGGAGCGGCCGCGTTTCTCGCCGCGTTCGCGGGACCCGTCGTGGGCCTGCCCGCCCCGAAGGCCTCGCCGCAGGGAGCGCCGCCGTGCGCCGGCGTGACGCTGCCGCGACGCCTGACCACCGCACCGGCCAACCTGCCGGCATCCTTCACCGCCACGCGCATCGGCGGGGCCGTCGTCGACGAGGCGGTGATCGGGCCCGACGGCGCGGTCTCGGACGTTCGGCTCGTCTGGGCGCGCCTTGCGGAGCTCGCCCCGTTCGGCGAGAAGTCGGTCCGGGATTCGCGCTTCGCGCCGGGGGCCGTCGACGGGCATCCCGCCGCCATCCGGGTGCAGGTCTCCACGACGCTGGGGACGGTGAGCCGGGCCCGTCACGAGCCGACCCACGACAGCCTCTGGGCGTACGTGCCGGGCGGCCAGTCCCGCGAGGCGGTGTGGCAGCTCGCGGGCAGCGTCTCGAGCCTGGCGCTCGAGATCCACCTCGGTTCGCCGACGCCCGCCGGCGCCCGGGTCGTCGCGGTCGCACCCGCCGGCAAGGAGCGCGTTCTGCGGGAGATCCCGGCGTCCGCCCAGCCGCAGGACCTGCGGGAGACGGTCGCAACGGGAGACTTCCTCGAACCGGCCGGCGAGTACCACATCGAGCTTCGTGCTTCCGACCGGACACTCGTTTCGGCGCGGGTCACGATCGCGGACGACTACACCCGGGCGATCGTCAACGCCTGCGCACCGCTCTAGCCGCGCAATCAGAAGACAAGTTGGGCCGGGGCACTGGCCCCGGCCCGCACGCAATTCCTCGGCTTCCCGTCCGCGGACAGTCTCGCACGGCGACTCCCCCCGTGTCGACCGACAGCGGCAAGCGGATCGCGTGCGTGCGCCCTGACCGGCGGTCAGCCCGCCGTCCGACCGAAGTCGCGAACGTCCCGAAAAGGCGTCTGGCGGTCGTTGAAGTCGGGCCGGTAGTACTTGTTGGCGGTCTCCAGCTGCTGCTCGAACCCGTGCGCGAAACCGTTGGACTCGAGGGCGGCGAGCGCCTCCTCCCATTCCTCCGCCGTGATCGAGCGGGAGAGGGCGCGGTACTTTTCGTTCGACGCGGCGCGGTGAATGGCGTAGTACTGGGCCATCAGCGAGATCGCCACCTTCGGCGACAGGGTCTCGGCGATCCAGGCCAGCGACTCCGAGACGCCGGCGACACCGTTGGGCAGCACCAGCATGCGGACGAGCAGGCCGCTCTTGAGCAGTCCATCCTCCCCGAGCTCGAGCCGGGCGCCCTTCTGGCGGTACATCTCGATCAGCGCCTCCCGGGAGCGTTCGGCATAGTCGGGAACCTTCGAGTAGAGCGCCCCTGCGGCCGAGTCCGCGTACTTGAAGTCGGGCAGGTAGACGTCGACCACGCCGTCGAGCAGACGCAGCACTTCCACGGAGTCGTACGCGTTGGTGTTGTAGACGACGGGGACGGAGAAACCGCGACGCGCGGCGAGGAGGATCGCCTTCGCCATCTGCGGAGCGAAGTGGGTGGGCGACACGAACCCGACGTTGTGGCATCCGCGAGCCTCGAGCTCGAGCATCATCTCTGCGAGCCGCTCGACGGAGACCGCGTTCGACTTCTGCGTCCCGTAGTCCTGGCTGATCTGGAAGTTCTGGCAATAGACGCAGCGAAGATTGCAGTTGCCGAAAAAAATGTTGCCGGCGCCCCGGGTCCCGGACAGGCAGGGCTCTTCCCCGAAGTGCGGCGTGTGGGCCGAAACGACCGGGTGCTCGCCGGAGGCGCAGGAGGCGAGCACGCCGGCCAGCCGGTCGTTGCCGCAGTCCCGCGGACAGACCGTGCAGGCCGAGAGCAGCCGGTAAAGCCTCTCGACGCGCTCCTCGAGCTCGCCCGAGGCGAGCAGACGGCGATATCCGGGCTCGTACATCGCGCGAAAGCTTAGCATCGGGCATGCCGGAATCCTGGCGCACCCGGATGACCCGCTGGGGATTCAACCTCTTTCCCGCCTGGAGGGGAACGGGCGCCCGCGTCACCCACATCGCCTCGGACTGGCGGGAGGTCCGCGTGCGTCTTCCGCTCTCCTGGCGAACGCGCAACTACGTCGGCACGATCTTCGGCGGAAGCATCTACGGAGCGGCCGATCCGATGTACATGATCATGCTGATCAAGGCGCTCGGTCCGGAATACACCGTCTGGGACCGCTCCGCGACGATACGGTTCCTCAAGCCCGGGCGGTCCACGCTGCACTGCCGATTCGTCCTTTCCGAGGATGAGCTCGCGGAGATCCGGCGGCTGCTGGAGGGCACACCCGCGATCGACCGCATCTACCGTGTGGATCTCGCCGACGCCGGCGGCGTCGTGCACGCAACGGTCGAGAAGACGATCTACATCCGCCGGAACAGCTAGCCCGGATCCGGCAGGGCCTGCCGGCGCCGCCAGAACCCGTCCCACGGGTCGGGCTTCTCGAGCCTCCTCGCGAAGTTTCCGAGGTGGAAATTCAGCGGATCGAGCGATGCGCGCACGTCGGCCCACGCGAGAGGCGTCGAGACGGGCGCATGGGGCCGGGCGCGGAGCGAGTACGGCGTGACGACCGTCTGCGCGAAACCGTTGCGCGCCGCGTCGAGGTACAGGCGGCCGCGGCGCTTTGCGATGCGCGGCTCGACGGTCAGGTCGTCGGGGTGCGCCTCCGCGAGGCGCCGGCCGATCTCGCGCGCGAAAGCGAGGACCTCGTCCGCGTCCGGGCCGCGCCGGATCGGCACGAAGACGTGGAGACCCTTGCCGCCCGAGGTCTTGGGGTAGGACTCGAGCTCCAGAGCGTCGAGCGCGCGGCGTACCCGGAGAGCGGCGCGGATGGCTGACGGGAAACCCCCGTCGCCCGGGTCGAGGTCGAAGCAGACCCAGTCGGGCCGGCGCGGCGCCGAGGCCCGGCTGCCCCAGACGTGCACTGCGATGCAGCCGAGGTTCGACAGCGCGAGCTGCGTCTTTCGCCGGCCGCCGACGACGTATCGCGTCACCCCCGTCGCGTGGCGGATCGCCTTCGTCGGGGTCCCCGGCGGCAGCCCCGCCGGGGCCTGCTTCTGGAAGAAGCACTCGCCGGAGAGTCCCTGCGGGCAGCGCTCGAGCGACAGGAGGCGATCGTCGACCCAGCGGCGCAGCCTCGGAAACACCCGGTCGTAGAAGAGAGCGACGTCGAGCTTCGTGTATCCCTCGCCCGGAAAGAGGACTCGATCCGGGTGCGTGATCGGGACGGACGGGGGCCGGCGCCTCATGGCGCCTCCGGGAGACGGACCTCGCGCGGGCTCTTGTCGTCGCGCAGGCCGAGGAACACCGGCTGGCGCAGCTTCGCGTCCGCCGTCCACTCCTGGAACGCGATCTGCGCCACGAGCCTGGGCGCGAGCCAGACGGTTCCCTTTTCGCGCGGCGGATCGACGAACGGGGGCCGCGCCCGTTCGAGGGGCCGGAACTTCCGCGCGAGCGCTGCCAGCGCGCGCTCGGTGAAACCGGTGCCGACCTTGCCGACGAAGCGCAGGTCCCGGCCGCGGTAGGCGCCGAGCAGCAACGCGCCGAGGTGGGTCCGTGAGCCGCGCGGAGGCGTGTAGCCCCCCACGACGAACTCCTCCTCCTGGTGCACCTTGACCTTCAGCCATCGGGTGCTGCGCCGTTCCTCGTACGCGGAGGCGGCATCCTTGGCCACGAGACCTTCGAAACCGCGCCGCTTCGCCGCCCGGTACGCGGCGAGGCCGTTGCGCCCGAGGCGCCGCGACAGGATGAGCCTCGCGGGCCGGGCGGCGAGCGCCCGCTCGAGCTGGCGCCGGCGTTCTACGAGAGGCTCGCGGCGCAGGTCCCGGCCATTGCGATAGAGGCAGTCGAACGCGGCGAGCATCGGAGGCGTGCTTCCGCGCTGCAGCAGCTGAAAGCGTGAAACCCTGCGACGATCGAACGCCACCGCCTCGCCGTCGAGCAGGAGCGTCCGATCCGGAAGCCGGCGCACCGCCTCGGCGACCTCCCGAAACGTGGCGGTGCGGTCCTTGCCGTTGCGCGAGAGCAGCCGCACGCGGGAACCCTCCTTGTACGCGAGGATCCGATAGCCGTCGTACTTTTCCTCGTAGACCCAGCCGGGCCGGTCGAACGGCTCGCCGACGAGCGTTGCCAGCATGGGACGAGCGCGAAACGGGATCCGGTCCGTCACGCGCGCCTCGCGCGGCGGCGTCGCGGCGCCGGGTCGCCTTCGGCCGCGGCCGCGACGTCGCCGCCGTGGGCGGCGGCGATCTGGGCGAGCGTGCGCCGGGAAACGGCCGACCGCGGCGCCGTCGCGGTCACGTCGCCCGTGGAAGCCCGCTCGTCGCGGTGCTTGATCAGCAGCCACGAGGGCTTTCGCGTACCGGCGCCCATGCGCGTGCGGACGAGGGCCCACGAGCCCTTGAGCTTCCTGCCCCGCAGGCGGAACTTCAGGTCGCCGCGCTCCAGGGCGTCGTCGACGTCTTCGACTTCCGGTTCCCAGCTCCCCGTGTCCCAGACCATCACGGTGCCGCCGCCGTACTCGCCGCCGGGAATCACGCCCTCGAAGTCGGCGTACTCGACGGGGTGGTCCTCCACCGGGACCGCGAGGCGCTTGACCGCGGGGTCCAGCGACGGACCCCGGGGAACCGCCCAGGAGAGGAGGACGCCCTTCCATTCCAGGCGCAAGTCGTAGTGGAGGTGCGAGGCGCGGTGTTTCTGAATCACGTAGCGCAGCCTCGAGCGCGAGCGGCGGCGCGCGCGGCCCTTCGGCTCGGGCGTGACGCCGAAGCGGCGCTTTCGGCGATACCGGTCAAGGCTCACGCGTCTCGGTCGTGCAAGCCGAATGCCGCCGCTCGTCTACAATGGCGGCCAGACACATGCGGGACATTCTGGCATGGGCCCTGACGACCGAGATCCTGGGCCTCGCCGTCCTGCCGATCCTCCGCGGCGTCTTCGGCAACCGTCGGGACGCGGCCCTGCTCTCGCGGCCCCTCGGCCTCATGCTCGTCGCCTACGTCTCCTGGGGCCTGTCGCTTCTGACGCCCCTCGGTTTCCAGCGCTTCACGACGGTCCTCGCACTCCTGCTGGTCGGTGGCGCGGCATGGTACGCCCGGCGCCGCTCGACCGACGAGACCCTGAGGGCCGGGGTCTGGGGGGACGAGGAGAAGCTCGCGGCCGCGCTGTTCTGGGGCGCGGCGGCCGTCCTGCTCGTCATCCGCGCCGCGGGCCCGGCGATCCTCGGGCAGGAAAAGTTCATGGACCTCGCGTTCCTGAGCTCCCTCGGGCGATTTCCCGGGATGCCCCCCGCGGATCCCTGGATGTCGGGCCGGACGATCAACTACTACTACTGGGGATACCTGCTCGCCGCAACGCAACGCAAGCTCGCGGACGTGGCGCCGATGGTCGCCTACAACCTGTCGATCGCGACCTTCGCGGCGTCGTCGTTCGTCGCCGCGGCCTGCCTCGGGCTGCGTCTGTCCCGCGGGAACCTCAGGGTGGGCCTGGGCGCGGGGGGCCTGACGGTCTTCTCCGGAAACCTCGCGGGCGCCTTCGAGGCCTGGGCGAAGCCTCTCGCGCGCGATTTCGACTACTTCCAGGCTTCGCGCGTGATCGGACCGGACGAATTCAAGACGATCAACGAGTTCCCGTTTTTCACGTTTTTTCACGCCGATCTGCATCCGCACCTTCTGGCGTTTCCGTTCTTCGTCGCGGCGTTTGCCGTCGCGCACCGCTGGATGGAGTCCGGGGCGCCCACGGGTCTGCGCCGCTGGGTCGGAGTCCTTCTCGTCGCCCTGACCGCCGGCACGGCCCGGGCGGCGAGCCTTTGGAACATGCCGACGCTGGCGATTCTGGTCCTGGCCTGCGGCCTGATGCGTTCGACGGGAGGCGTGCGGCTCCCCGACCTGCGGGGGGCGATCCGGGGAGCGCTCGCCGGAATCGGCGTCTTCGCGGCCTCGCTCGTCCTCTTCTACCCGTACACCGCCTCCTTCCAGCTCGAGAACAAGGGCGTCGGACGCGCGACGATGTTCTCCGGCGCCTTCGAATTTCTCGGGGTCTGGGGGATCCTGTTCGCGGTCGCCCTCGTCGGGCTCTGGCCCATGGAGCGCGAGGACACGGAGCAGGCGCGACGCCGCCGCGACCTCGCGCTCGTGCTGGCGGCGGCCGCGGCGCTCGCGATCGGACTCTTCCTGAAGCGGCCGGCGATGCCGATCCTCCTGGTCCTGGCGTTTCTCGCCGCCCGGGCCGGTTGGCGGAGCCTGCGTTCCCCCGACGGCGACGCGGACGGCGTCTACGCGGCGTTCCTCGTTATCCTCGGCCTGGCGATCGTCGGCGGGCTGCGAGTTCGTGTACCTGAAGGACAGCTACGGAACCAACCTCCAGCGCATGAACACGATCTTCAAGTTCTACCACCAGGCCTGGCCGCTCCTCGCGATCGGCGGTGCCGTGTTCGCCGGCCGGGCATGGTCCATCGCGGGCCGCCGACGCCTCGGCGTTCGCCTCGCTCTCGGCACGGCCGCGTTCCTCGCCCTGCTCTGGCCCGTCAACGCGGCCGTTTCGCGCATCCGGCAGCAGGACGGCCCGTGGACGCTCGACGCGCAGGTGGCGCTGGCCCGCCGGAGCCCCGCCGACGCCGCGGCGATCGCCTGGCTCACGAAAAACGCGCCGCGCGGATCGGTCGTGCTCGAGGCCACCGGCGACCCCTACACCGAGTTCGCCCGCATCTCCTCGCACACCGGGATCCCGACCGTCCTCGGCTGGGCCAACCACGAGGGCCTGTGGCGCGGCAGCGACGCGGAGATCGGCGAGCGCATCGGGCGGATCCAGGCGTTCTACACGACGCCCGACCTCGGCTCGGCCCTGGACACCCTCCGGAAATACGGGGTAACTCACGTCGTCGTGGGCGACATGGAACGCCGCACCTATCCCGGCGCCGACGCCGTCGCGCGCATGCCCTTCCTCGCGCCCGTGCTCACGGGCGAAACCGCCGTGTACGCGGTCGCTCCTCCGGAAAAATGAACATCCTGATGGCGATCGACTACTACCGGCCCAACGTGTCGGGGCTGACGCTCTACGTCGAGCATCTCTCCGAGGGGCTCGTGCGCCGCGGGCATGCGGTCCGCGTCCTGGCCGACCGTCACCTGCCGGAGCTCCCGCTCGAGAGCGAGGAGAACGGCGTGACGGTCGTGCGCGCACCGGTGGCGCTGCGCGTCGGAAAGGCCCTGGTCGCCCCTTCGATCGTCACCCGGGCGCTCCGCGAGCTTCCGCGCGCGGACGTCCTGCACTTGCACGCGCCGGCGGTCAACGCCATCCCGCTCGCGTTCCTCGCGGCGACACTCCGGGTTCCCATCGTGATCACGTATCACTGCGATCTGCAGCCCCCGCCTTCCCGCGGCCAGGGCTTCGTCAAGGTCGTGGCCCGCGCCTCGCAGCACTTCGCCCTCGAGCGCGCCGATCGCGTGATCACCTACACCGAGGACTACGCCCGCCACACGCGCCCGCTCTTCGACCGCCTCGAAAAGGTCGGCTGGATCCTGCCGCCCGTGACGCCGCCGCCCCCGACCGGCCGAAGCGCGGACGAGGTCCGGTCGCGTTACGGGATCCGGGGCGGGCCGGTGATTCTCTTCCTCGGTCGGTTCGCCGAGGAAAAGGGGCTGCCCCTCCTGGTGACGGCCTTCGAGGCGATCCGGCGAGAGTATCCGCAGGCGGTGCTGCTGCTCGCCGGCGCGAAGGAGGTCGCCGGCGAAACCGTGTGGGAACGGGTGAAACCGCTCGCCGAAGATCCCGCGTCCGGGGTCCTCGCCCCCGGAATCGTCCCGCCCGACCAGATCGCGGATCTCTTCGCCGTGTCCGACGTCCTCGTGCTCCCCTCGATCAACTCCACCGAGTCCTTCGGCCTCGTCCAGGTCGAGGCCATGCTCTCGGGCGTTCCCGTCGTCGCCTCGAATCTTCCGGGCGTCCGGCAGCCGATCCGCATCACCGGAATGGGCGAGATCGCGCCGGTCGGCGACGCGGGAGCGCTCGCGGAGCGGATCCTCGCGGTCGTCGGCGCGCGGGACCGGTATCGCCGCCCGCCGGCCGAGATCCGCGCCGCGTTTCCGCTCGACGGGACGCTCGACGGCTACGAGGCCGTCTACCGGTCGGTGGCCGGGAGCCCGCGGTGACCGCCCGCGACCGCGGGGAGGCGATCCTGCGGTCTCACCTGCGCGAAATGCCGTTCCACCGCGTGATCATGCGGTCGATCGAGGCACGGATCCTCTCGGAGGTCGCCTTCCCCCGGCCGATTCTCGACATCGGCTGCGGCGACGGGCACTTCGGATCGGTCGTCTTTCCGGAGGGAGCGGAGGTGGGCCTCGACCCTGGCATCGCCGATCTCTCGGACGCCGCGGCCCGGGGCGTTTATCGCCTGCTCGTCGGCGCCGACTCGGGCGCCATGCCGTTTCCGACGGCGTCCTTCGCCTCCGTCGTCTCCAACTGCGTCTTCGAACACATTCCCGACATCGAACGGACGATCGCCGAGATCGCGAGAGTCCTGAAGCCCAACGGCACCTTCGCCTGCACCGTGATCGGCGAACACTTCAGCGAGTTCCTGACCGATGCGCGGGCGTGGCGGCGGATCGGCCTCGCGGGCGCCCACCGCGCCTACCTGCGCTGGTTCAACCGGAAGTCGGTCCACTTCCACTTCGACTCTCCGGACACCTGGAAGGGCCGGTTCGCGCGGGTCGGCCTCGACGTCGTGCGCTGGCGCTACTACTTGTCCCCGCGCGCCGCTCATGCCTTCCACTGGAGCCACTACGTGAGCCTGCCGCACCTGCTGGCCCGGCGCGTGACCGGCCGCTGGGTTCCGTTCCCCGGGCTCACCGACAACGCCTTCTGGGCGCGCCGCTTGCGAAAGCACGTGGAGGAGCCCGAGCCCGCCGCCGGCTCGTGCATCGCGTTCGTGTGCGTGCGCAGAGCGGGTTCTCCTGTAAAATGAGGAGCTTAGTCCCATCCCACCGCACCGACAGAGGGAGTGAATGCGGTTTCTGATCACCGGCGGCGCCGGATTCATCGGCTCGAATGCGGCCCACCGGTTCCGCGCGCTGGGCCACGCCGTCGTCGTCTTCGACAACTTCTCCCGGGCCGCGTCCCGGTTCAACCGGGCCTGGCTGGAAAGCGTCCACGCGGACATCGGGTTCCTCGAGGCCGACGTCCGGGATGCCGGGGCCCTTCGCTCCGCGCTCGCCGAGCCCTGGGACGTCGTGCTGCATCTGGCCGGGCAGGTCGCCGTCACGACGTCGATCCTCGATCCGGCGGCCGACCACGAGATCAACGCCGTCGGGACCTTCCGGCTGCTCGAAGAGCTCCGGCGCCGGCATGCCGACACGCCCGAGAAGGCGCCGCTGCTGATCTACGCGTCGACGAACAAGGTCTATGGACACCTCTCGATGGGCGACATCGTCCGCGACGGACGCTGGGACTTTCAGAACCTCCCGCAGGGCGTTTCCGAAGAGGAGCCGCTCTCGTTCGAGTCCCCCTACGGCTGCTCCAAGGGGGCGGCCGACCAGTACGTCCTCGACTACCACCGCAGCTTCGGGCTGCCCACCGTCGCCCTGCGCCAGTCGTGCATCTACGGCCCGCGCCAGTTCGGCGAGGAGGACCAGGGCTGGGTGGCCTGGTTCGCCCTGGCGGCCGTCTTCGGGCTGCCGATCACTTTCTACGGGGACGGTCTCCAGGTCCGGGACCTTCTGTGGGTGGAGGACCTCGTTTCCCTCTACCTGGCGGCCGCCGAGCGAAAGTCGGCCGTCGCGGGACGGGCCTACAACGTCGGGGGCGGGCCGGCCTTCCGGATGTCGCTCCAGGAGCTGATGGGCGTTCTCGCCGCTCGCCTGCAGAAGGAAATTCCGATCGCCCGGCAGCCCGCCCGGCTGGGTGACCAGCGCGTCTTCTACTGCAACGTCGACCGGGCGGCCCGCGAGCTCGGTTGGCGCCCGCGCGTCTCGCCGGCCGAGGGCGTCGACCGGCTCCTCGCGTGGATCCGGGACAACCGCGACGAGATCGCGCAGTTCCTCTCCCGCAAGGGCATTCCCGTCGCGTGACCCGCCTGTCTCGACAACGCGCCCGCGCGATTCTCCTGGGGATCCTTCTCCTCGGGGCCGTCTTCCGCTTCCAGAAGCTCGACTGGGACGAAGGGCACCATCTGCATCCCGACGAGCGCTTCATTTCCATGGTCGAGGAAAAACTCGCCTTCCCGAAGAGCCCCGGCGACTATTTCGACTCGAAGAAGTCGACGCTCAACCCCTACAACCGCGGCGAGGGCTCGTTCGTCTACGGAACGCTCCCGCTCGTGATGGCCAAGGCGGTGGCGCCGCTGCTGGGCAAGAAGGGCTACGGCGAGACCCATCTCGTCGGCCGGGCCCTTTCCGGGATCTTCGATCTGCTGACCGTCTGGCTCGTTTACCGGATCACGCGGCGCTTCGCCCACCGCCGGGCCTCGCTCCTGGCCGCCGGTCTGTCGGCCTTCTGCGTGCTCGGCATCCAGCTCTCGCATTTCTGGGCCGTCGACACGTTCCTGACGACCTTCACGGCGGCGGCGCTCCTCGGTGCCGTCCGGATGGCGCAGGACCGATCCGGGATCGCCGGCGACGCGCTGACCGGGGTCGCGGTCGGGCTGGCCGCCGCCTGCAAGATCACGGCGCTCGCCCTGTTCGCCCCGATCGGCATCGCGATCCTCGTGAGGGCGGCCGCCCGCGGGCGCTCCTTCCCCTCGCTGCTGCGCGCCGTGCCGCGCGCCCTGCTGCTGACGGCCGCCGCGGCCGCGACGGTGCGCGTGTTCCTGCCGCACGTGTTCCTCGGCCCGAGCGCGCTCTCCTTCCGGCTCGACCCCCGCTGGATCGAGGACCTGAGACGCCTCAAGGCGCTGTCGAGCTCCGTGGCGGGGTTCCCGCCCGCGCTCCAGTGGGCGGGACGGACGTTCCTCTACCCGATCGAAAACTTCGTCCTCTGGGGCGCCGGCGTCGCGTTCGGCGTCTGCGGCGATCGCGGCCGCCTTCTGGAGCCTCGCCGCCATCGTCCGCCGCCGCGCATGGACGCTCGCGCCGCTGACCGTCTACGTTTCTTCCTGTTCCTGTACCACGGGCTGACGATCGTCAAGTCGATCCGCTACTTCTACCCGGCCTACCCCGCGCTCGCCGTTCTGACCGGCGTCGCTTTCTCCTCGTGGATGGCCCGCTCGCGCCGGCCGCGGCTGGCCCGGGCCTGCGCCGCCGCTCGTCCTGGGAGCGACGTTTCTCTGGGCGGTCGCGTTCACCTCGATCTACCGCCGCCCGCACACCCGCGTCGCGGCCACCCGCTGGATCTACGCCCACGTCCCGCCCGGGAAGGCCGTCGCCAACGAGACGTGGGACGACGGGCAGCCGATGCCGATGCCCGACCACGACCCCGCGCGCTACGCCGGGCCCGCGATCCCGCTCTTCGATCCCGACTCGCCCGCAGAAGGTGGAGATCCTGGTCAAGGCCCTCACCGAAGTCGGACTGGGTCGCGGTCACGTCCGGGCGCGTCTACATGAACGTGACGCGCGTCCCCTCGGTCTTTCCGATGTCGATCGCCTACTACCGGGCCCTCTTCGACGGCCGCCTCGGCTTCGAGCGCGCCGCCGACTTCACTTCGTATCCCTCGCTCGGCCCCCTCCGGTTTCCCGACGACGGCGCCGAGGAGCAGTTCACCGTCTACGACCATCCGCGCGTCCTGCTCTTCCGCAAGACTCCCGCCTTCTCGGCCGACCGCACGCGCGGCCCTGCTCCTGGCGGCGATTCCGAAGACACCGCCGACGATGAACGACTGGGAGAGGTGGCCGCGCGGGTTGCGGCGGGTCGCCGCGCCCGTCCGGCCGGACCGGCGTGCCGAAGCCGAGACCTCCGCCTTCGTCGAGCCCTCGAGCGCGGCGGGCTCGGTCGGCGCGGCGTGCTCTGGTACCTGGCCCTCGCGCTGGTCGGCCTCCTGGCGGCGCCGCTGGCCTGGGCGGCCTTCCCGCGCCTGTCCGACCGCGGCTTCGGCTTCGCGCGGCTGCTCGGCCTCGTCCTGACGACCTACCTGATGGCGCTCTCGCGTGACGCCTGCGCGTGCTGTCGAACGGCCGGCGGACCGCGGTGGTGTCCCTCGTCCTCGCTGGCCGTGGCTTCGGCCTGGGCGTTCCTGCGCGATCGACACGACTTCGTCCGGTTCGTCCGCGAGAACCGGCGCCTGCTCCTCCAGGGCGAGTTCGTGTTCGCGCTGGGGTTTCTCCTCTTCCTCGGGATCCGCGCGCTGAACCCCGAGATCTACTGGGGCGAGAAGCCCATGGACTTCTCGATCCTGAACATCCTGGTGAGGACTCCCTCGCTCCCGCCGTCGGACCCCTGGCTCGCCGGAGCGCCGCTGGGCTACTACACGTTCGGCCAGGAGATGATCGTCTGGCTCACGTTCCTGACCAATCTCTCGACGCGGTTCACGTTCAACCTCGCCTTCGGATTCCTGGGCGGCACGATTCTCCAGGGAGCCTTCTCGCTGGCGCGCAACTGGGGCGGGCGACTGCGGGCGGGCGTGGCGGGAGCGTCGCTGGTTCTCCTGGTGGGAAACCTCTCGGGCCTGCGCGAGTGGCTCCTCAAGAAGCACCACCTCGACTGGGACTACTTCTGGGCGACCTCCCGCGTCATCCGCGACACGATCAACGAGTATCCGTTCTGGAGCCTGGTCTTCGCGGACCTCCACGCCCACGTGCTCGCCATTCCTCTCTTCCTCCTCTTCTGCGCCGCGGCGCTCCACCTCGTCCGCGTGCACGCCGACCCGGCCGCCGGGTGGCGGACGCGCCTGGGCGCAGCGGCGCTGCTCGGGTTCGTCGCGGCCTGCCAGGCCCTGACCAACGCCTGGGACGTGCCGCTCCTCGGTGGACTGGTCCTCGTGGTCTCGCTGACGCTCGCGCTGATGCCCGCGAAGCTCTCGCCGTCCTCCTTCGGCCGTGCCGGAGCGGCCCTGGCGGTCACCGCCGCAACGGCGTGGCTCGCCGCGACGCCCCTGTGGTTTCGCGCCGGCGGCCGGCCGGGAATCGGCCGGAACCTCGAGGCCTCCTCCCTCGGCGTCGACCAGCTGACCGTGTTCGGTCTCTTTCTGCTGCTCGCTCTGGGCTGGTGGCTGGCCTCGGTCGGCGAACGCCTGGCCGGCCGCGGCGTCGGCCGCGCGGCCCGCTGGATCGCGGGCCTGCTCGCCACGGCGGCCCTCGCGTACGTGGCCGTGCGCTGGCCCGACGCATTCTTCCTGGCCGGTGTGCTCCTCTTCGCCGCCGCGTACTTCCTGCTCGCCGAGGAGCGCGAGGACCGGCTCGCCCTGGCGTTCCTGGCGACGGCATTTTTCCTGGTCCTGTTCACCCAGCGTTTCTACATCGTCGACCGGATGAACACGTTCTTCAAGCTGTATCTGGAAGCGTGGCTCCTGTTCGCGCTGGCCACGGCCGTCCTCGTCTTCCGGGCCTCGAGCCGCCGCGGCACGATCGACCGCTGGGCGCTGCCGTTGCGGGCCGCGGCCGCGCTCCTCGCCGTGGCCGCCCTGTTCACCAGCGCCACGGCCGGGCGCGCCGCGGTCAGCCGCCACTTTGCTCCCTACTCCGGTCCGTCGCTCGACGGTCTGCGGTACCTGGAGGAGCAGCGCCCGGGCGAGTACCGCGCCGTCGAATGGCTGCGCCGCAACGTCCCGGGCACGCCCGTCCTTCTCGAAGCCCAGGGACCCTCGTACCAGGACTTCGGCCGAATCTCGATGCTGACCGGCCTGCCGACGGTCCTCGGCTGGGACTACCACGTCAAGCAGCGCGGCAACCCCGACAGCGAGATCGAGACACGCAAGCTCGCCGTCCGGGCGATGTACTCGAACCCCGACGGCGCCTCGGTGGAGCCCCTCCTGCGGCGATACCGGGTCGCGTGGATCTACGTCGGGTGGCTGGAGCGCAAGACCTATCCGCCGGCGGGACTTCGGAAGTTCGCGACCGACACCGGGCGCTTTCAGCTGGCCTACGAGAACCCGCAGGCGGCGGTCTACCGCGTGGCCGGCGGTCCCGCACAGGACATCCTCGAGCCCGCCCGCGAGACGCTGCCCGAGAGCACGGCGACCGGCCCGCCGACCGACGAGCCCGAGGAGCCGCCGTCGATCGCCGCCAAGGCCGCAGCCGGCGAGCCCGCCTACGGGGGACTCAAGGAGCCGCGCGGGGCGGCCGTCGACGGCCGGGGACGCCTGTGGGTCGCCGACTTCGGTCACTCCCGCCTTCGGGTGTTCGATCCCGACGGCGGACGCCTGGGCGGCTGGGGAGGGCGCGGTTCCGGCGAGTTCGGTTTCAAGGAGCTCTGCGGCGTCGCCATCCGGGGCGACGACCTCTACGTCGCCGACACCTGGAACGGACGCATCCAGGCGTACACGATCGAAGGCGTTCTGCGCGCCTCCGTGGGCAGCCTCTACGGGCCGCGCGGGGTGGCGGTCGCGCCGGACGGCCGCGTCTGGGTGACGGATACCGGGAATCATCGGGTCGTCTCGTACGGCCCGCTGCTGACCGATGCCCGGATCCACGGACGCAAGGGCGCGGAACCCGGCGAGTTCTCGAGCCCCATGGGGATCGCCGTGTCTCCCGACGGCGAGATCTACGTGGCGGACACCGGAAACCGCCGGATCCAGGTGCTGGGCCCCGACGGGGCCTTCCGCCGGGCCATCCCCTTCGCCGGCTGGGGCGAGAACGTCGAGCCGGGCCTCGCGATCGATGCCGACGGCACCGTCTACGCCACCGACCCGGGCTCGCGCAGCGTCGTCATCCTCGACGCGGCGGGCCGGGAGAAGGCCCGCCGGACCGCGGACGAGTCCGGCCGGGGCTTCGACAATCCCACGGGCATCGCCATCGACTCGAAACGCCGTATCCTCTACGTCGTCAACTCCGGGACGAGCTCGATCTCCACGCTGAAACTCGGGAGGACGCCTTGAACGACGCGGGAGCCATCACGGGCGCGCGCCGCCGGATGCCGGGGCGCGCGGCGGCGGCGCTCCTGCTCTTCGCCGCGCTCGCCCTCGTGTCGCGCTTCTGGGCGCTCGGCGACCGGCCCCTCCACCACGACGAGTCGATCCACGCCTACCAGTCCTGGACGCTCTCCCGGGGCGGCGACTGGCGGTACGACCCCGCGTATCACGGCCCGTTTCTCTATTACGTCAACGCTCTCGTCTACAAGGTCCTCGGCGCCTCGGACGCCACGGCGCGCGTGATGCCCGCAACCTTCGGCCTCCTCCTCATCGCGTTCGCGTTCCCCCTGCGGCGCTGGATCGGACGCAACGCCGCCATCGCCTACGCGGTTTTCGTTCTGCTCTCGGCGCACTTCTGGTACTTCTCGCGGTTCATCCGTGAAGACCTCTACTCGCTGGTCTTCACCCTGGCGACGATCGTCGCCTTTCAACGCTTTCTCGAGACCGACCGGGCCCGCTGGCTGCTGGCCTCCGCGGCCGCGTTCGCCTTTGCGGGCGTCACCAAGGAGAACGCCTACATGACGGGCGTTCTCTTCGTTGCCTACGGGTTCTGGTGCCTGGCGCGCACGGCGACCTCGCCGCGCGGCCCGAAACCCGGCGCCGCCCTCGCGGGAGCCACCCGCTGGGCCGTGTCCCGCTCGGGCCCGATCGTGACGGCCGCGATTCTCTTCCTCGTCATCTGGATCGGCATGTACACCGCCTTCGGGAAATATCCCGGCGACTGGCTCGCCATTCCCAAGGCCGTGAAGTACTGGATGGGCCAGCACGCGATCGCGCGGATCCCGGGCCCCTGGTGGTACTACTTTCCCCAGCTCGCCTACTACGACACCGCCATCCTCCTGGCCGCGCTCTTCGCGTTCCGGTGGCGGGACTGGCGCAGCGATCCGTTTCTCCGCACCGTGCTCGTCACGATCCCGCTGCTCGCGCTGTACGTGGCGGTGCACCTGGGGTTCCCGACGATCGGCGGGCCGGCGGCGGTCGTGGCGCTCGTCCTGTTCCTCGCCGGCTGGGGCATGGCCGCCTTCGTCCTGAAGCCGCCCCCCGAGTCGACCCTCCCGCCGTTCATCCAGTTCCTGGCCTTCTGGGCGGTCGGTTCGCTCGGGATCTACGCGTGGGCCCGGGAGAAGGTCCCCTGGCTCACCGTCCATCCCCTGCTCCCGCTGACGATCCTCGCCGCCATGGGAGTGGCCCGTCTCTGGGAGGAGCGGGGGCTGCGCTCCCGTCGGCTGGCTCTGGCCGCCGTCGGGCTGCTCCTCGTCGTCAACACCTGGGGCGCCTGTCTCGCCGTCTTCCGCTACGGCGCGCACGACGTCGCAGAAGGAGCCCGGCCACGCCGAGATGCTCGCCTACGTACAGACGTCGAAGGATCTGGTCCGGTCGCTTTCGGCCGTGGAGAAGGCGCGCGCCCGCGTCGCCCCCGGCCAGAACGTGATCACGGTCGCCGGCGAGAGCGCCTGGCCGCTCACGTGGTATCTGCGCGACGTGCCGACCGCATGGGCGAGCCGGATCGAGCAGGCCTCGACACCCGTCATCGTCGCCGACTGGGACCCCGAAGGCGCGCTCGAGAAGCAGCTCGCCGCGCAATACGACGCCAGGCGGGTCCCCATCCGGGCCTGGTGGTTCCCCGAACGCCGGACCGAGGCCGGAAAGACCCGGCCCACGCTGAAGGACCTCGTGCGGTGGTGGCTCTTCCACGAGATCTGGAGCCCCATCGGCTCGCAGGATGCCACCGTCTTCGTGCGCAAGGACCTCGCCGAAGGCAGCGGAATCCTCGAACCGCTCGAGGTGCCCGTTCAGGACACGTCCGCGCGCGACTATCCCTCCGAGGGGCAGGAGCTTCCGCCCGCGCGCGTGATCGGCGGCCCGGGCGCCGGCCCCGGGCAGTTCGCCGAGCCGCGCGGCGTCGCGACCGACTCCCGCGGAAACCTCTACGTCGCCGATACCAAGAACAGCCGCGTGGAGATCTTCGACGGAAACGGCGCATTCCTGCGCTTGCTCGGCGGCGGGCCGGGCGCCGGCGAGGGGCAGCTCAACGAGCCGTGCGGCGTGGCGGTCGGGCCCGGCGGCGAGGTTTACGTGGCGGACACCTGGAACCACCGCGTCGTCCGTTTCTCGGCGGACGGGCGTTGGCTCGGAGAATGGAAAGACCCGGACCGCGGCTTCTTCGGCCCCCGCGGCGTGGTGTTCGCGAAGGGATTCCTCTACGTCTCCGATACGGGGAACAAGCGGATCGTCAAGTTCGACGCGGACGGAAAAGTCGCCGCCTCCTGGGGCTCGGCGGGCAACGCTCCCGGCCAGTTCGTCGAGCCCGTCGGCATCGCGGCCGACGGCGACGGCCGCATCTACGTGGCGGACACCGGCAACCACCGCGTCCAGGTCTTCGACGGCGACGGGGCGTTCGTCCGGCAGTTCCCCGTGTACGGCTGGAAGGACTTCTATACGGAACCCTACATCGCGATCGGCCCGTCCGGGAGCGTCTTCGTGACCGATTCCTGGAAGGACCGCATCGCGCAGTACGACGGGGCCGGGAAATCTCGTGAAGTCGTACCGCGCCGAGGGCATGAAGTCTCCGACCGGGATCACTCTGGACGCGTTCGGACGGCTCCTCGTCTCCGATCGGGGCCAGAACCGTGTCGTGTCCTGGAGCCTGTCCGACTTCCTTCGCTGAGAACGGAGCTACCTTGTCCACGACGGACAGAGTCGGCCTCGGCCTCTCATCCGATTCGCGTCCGGCTCCGGACTCGAGGCAGGCGCCCCTCGTCGGGCTCGCCGGCCTGCTCCTGCTCGCCGCCGGGTGCTGGCCGATGCAGCACCAGGCGATCCCCCTCTGGGCGGTGGCGGCTCTCGCGACCGGCGCCGCAATCTGGCTCGCACGGGCGCTTGGCGACCCTCCTGCCGACGCTGCCCCCGCCGCCGGGGACGAGCAGCGGCGGCCGTTGCGGCTCCTGGCCTTCGCCTCCGCCCTCGCGCTCGCCGCGGCCGTCTGGCGCTTCGGTGCGGCGGGAGAATTTCGCGCGGCTACCGTGCTGCCCTGGCTCGGCGGCATCGCCTTCTGGTTCCGCGCCTGGTGGCCCGGGCGCCGCGCACACGCGCCGGCGGCCCCCGGTCAGGGCGCCGACGCGTCGCGCCGGACGGTCCTTCTCTTCCTGGCCATTTTCGCCGTCGGAGTCTTCTTCGCGTTCCACCGCCTGGCGAACACACCGGGCAATCCCACGAGCGATCACGCGGAGACCCTGCTCGACGTGCAGGACGTCCTCCGCGGCGAACGTCCCGTGTTCTTCGAGCGCAACACGGGGCGCGAGCCCCTGAAGTTCTACTGGCTCGCGCTTCTGGTCACGGCCGGCCTGCCGGCGAACTATCTGACCCTGAAGGTCGCCACCGCCTGCCTCGGTCTGCTCGCGATTCCCGCCATGTTCCTGCTCGGCCGGGAGCTCGGCGGCCCGCGCCTGGGCCTCCTCGCGGCGGCGCTCGTCTCGTTCTCCAAGTGGCACGTCGCCATGGAGCGGGTGGGCCTGCGCTTCACCCACGGGGTGTTTCCGATCGCCTTCGTGCTCTGGGCCCTCTGTCGCTACATGGTTCGCCGCGATCGCGCCTCCGCCCTCTGGGCGGGGTTGGGAATCGGCGCCGGCCTCTACGGCTACATCCCCTTCCGAATCGTTCCCCTCCTGGTGCCGCTCGCGCTCGGCCTGACGATGCTCGACCGCGGCCGTACGCGACGGCGCCGCTCCATCGCCGCCGACGGCCTGTTGATCGCGGCGACCGCGGCCATCGTCTTCCTGCCTCTCCTCCGGTTCATGGTGGCCCGGCCCGACCTCTTCTGGTACCGCGTCGCGACCCGGGCCGCCGGCGTCGAGCGGCCCGTCGCCGCCCATCCGCTGGGCGTCTTCGCGGACAACGTCGTGCGGATGGCCGGCGCGTTCCACTGGCGGGGGACCGAGACCGTCGTCAACGCGGTCCGCCTCGATCCGTTCCTCGACCCGATGACCGGCGGATTGATGATTGCCGGACTGATCGTCGCGGGAACCTGGATCGCCCGCGGATCCCGGCGATGGCTCTTCCTCGTCCTCAGCCTCCCGGTCCTCACGCTCCCCTCGACGCTCAGCATCGCGTTTCCCATCGAGAACCCGAGCATCAATCGCAGCGTGACCGCGATCCCGGTCGTCATGCTCCTCGCGGCGCTTCCGCTGGCCCGGCTCATCGCCCGGGCCGGACGCGGGCTCGCGCGCCAAATCGCGGAGGCGGGAGCCGTGGCCTGCCTCGCCCTGGCCGCGTGGCAGAGCTACGTCCGATACTTCGTCGACTTCGACCGCCAGTATCCGTACGTGGTCCAGGACTCGCTCTCGATCGCGCGGGCGATGGACGCGTTCCGGGCACGCGGCGTGCCCCTCTACAACATCTACCTGATCTCGTTTCCCGACTGGGTGGACGCCCGCAACCTCGCCTTCGAATCCGGCGACGGCGACTGGTTCCTCTCGAACAACATCGAGCCCCGGGAGAACGTGCCCGAGATCGCGGACCGTCCGCTCGTCTTCATCTACCACCCCGGGGATCCGCGCGGCGAGGAGCTCGGCCGGCAGCTCCCGGGCGAGCACCGCAGCCATCCCGGCGTCGTGCCGGGGAGGGAGTTCGAGACGCTTCTGGTGGAGTAGACGCGCTCAGGAGAGCGCGAGCGTGCGGATGTGCATGTGTCCGTCGGCGCGGGCGAGGTCCCGGATCTCGATGCGAAGCTCGGACACGGGCGCGGCCAGGCCGGGCAGCTCCAGGACGAGCTGGCGAATCCGGCGCGAGGTCGAGGAACTGCCCGGAGAACGTCCGCGTCTCGCCGCCCCGAAGCGTCGCCGTGCACCGAAGCTCGATCCGCGCCGAGGCGGTCGTCAGGGCGACCCGTTCGATCCGGTGCGGCTGCCCGAATACGATCTCGACGACAGCGGGATTGGCGTTTCGCGTCCGCGCGAGCGTGGCCGGGTCGGCATCGAAAATGTCCTGCGTGCGGCCCATGTCCCACGGGCTGTGCCGCACCACGGTGCTGTGCCCATCAACGAGGGCGCGGTCCTGTGCGAGGCGTTCCGGCGCGGGGCCGCTGGCTCCGGCGCGGCGGCACGCTCCCCCGAGCGCAGCGACCGCGACGACGCCCGCCATCGCGGCCCTGCCCGACCAGCGCATCATGCGGTGCAGCCTCCCGTCTCGACAGCCGCGTTCCCCACGGCCTCGGCTCGAGAAAGCGAGCATGCGTGGAACATCGGGAGCGTCGCAACCTCCGGCGCCGGCTGCGGCCGCGCCAGCCGAATCCGCCCCTTGACAGGAACGGCCGGCCCGAAGGCCGGCCGCAACTCGCTCAGAAACGACGGATCAATTCCATTGCAGACCAAGCGCCTTGGCGATGAAAATCGCCATCTGACGCCGCGTCACGGGGCTATCGGGGCAGTAGTTCGCGCCGCCACAGCCGCCGGTGATTCCCGATGCGTACAGCGCCTCGATGTACTGGAAGCCGAAGTCGCTGGTCGGGACGTCATTGAAGGTGGCCGTTCCCGGCGCCGGGCTCACTTGCAACCTGTACCCCACGATGATCTGGCTGATCGCGGTACTACCGTCGTTCGTCGTGTTACCCACGGCGATGGTGTAGCGGTTGAAAAAGTTGTCGATTACGATTCCCGTGGGCGCCATGTCCGTACCCGTCGAGCCGTAGCCGGGCGCCGCTGTATTTCCCGAGCAGATCGTAATCGGGGCATCCGCGCAACTGGGGTTACCGGCCTGAAAGGCACAAGACTCGCCGGTGTATCCGCACACGCCAAAGGACGCCTGGACTTCTCCCGTGGCCGAGTTGTCGTAATAGTCGATCTCCAGATAGGTGACGAGGGCTCCCGCGGGGAGGTGAAGAGGCGCCCACATACCCAAGCCGGCCACGTTTGTCAGATACCGAAGCTGAAAGTTGTTGATGCCACTGTACTGGTTGGCCGACGTGATCGGACTGAGCTCCGAAGAGTCGATGACGTAGTAGCTCGTTGCGGTCGTTCCGTACGTCGTGGGGCCGAGCGGTAGCGCCTTCGGTGGCGTCGCAGCGACCGGTCCGCCGATATGCGCCCGGATCGAGTCTCCAGCGATCGAATTCTGGGCGAACACGCTTGACGCCAGCGATGCCAGCAACGCTGTCAGAATCGCACGCTTCCAGTGATCCATTCTCGCCTCCTTTTCCCCCGCCAGGGAGGAAGTCTTCGACGCCGGTTCGCTGATCGACTTTTCGACAGACGGTCTCTTGTGGCCTACCTTTCCGTCAACTCTAGCACGGGAGAGGACAGGGGGATCCGCGGAACGGGCGTCCGCCCGCCACGGCCGGCCCCGTCTTTCACCGCTCAGCTCCGAAACACCTTCTCCTCGCTCCCGTCGAGCCAGCGGTCGACGAGCTCGACGCCCTGCATGAGCGAGTGGTCCTGGTTGCCGATCTCGTACTTCCAGGAGCCGAAGCGGCCGCGGGAGAAGATCCCGCGGGGCTCGAGGTACGCGTGGATCGTCTCGAGCGCCGGGTTCCGGTCGGTCGACGGGATCGGGTACGAGTGGCCCGCATGGATCAGGAAGATCGTTTCGATCAGGGGCAGGTCCGACGGCTGCAGGATGCCCTCGGCCACGAGGCCGTCCACCACGGCCTTCCCGAAGTCGCCCTTCGGCAGCGGCTTGAACTTCGAGTACGACGTCTCGGTCAGGACCGAGAAGTACCGGCTGGTGTCGCCGCCGGGAACGATCTCGGGCGAGTAGTTCGAGAGGTACGTCATCCGGTAGAAGGGCGTCTTCGGGTTCGGGAAATAGATCCAGTTCTTGTCGGATGGAGACGGCCGCCGGAGTCCCACGCCGACCGAGAAGAGGCGGTTGAAGAGGAGCGTCTTCGCGGCGGCTTGCGCACCGCCTCGGGCGCATGCGTCAGGCGCGCGACGAAGGCGTCGAGAGGCATCGTCGTGAGCAGCCGGTCGTATTTTCGGGTCGTGCCGTCCGAGAACGCGATCTCGCGCTTCTCCTCGTCCACCGAGACCGCCCGCTTGTGAAACCGGACGCGATCGCCGAGAAACGGCAGGACGGCCTTCCAGAGGCCGAGAGTTCCTCCGTGGAGCGGATAGCCGAACTTGGCGTTGGGCCCCCAGTCGGTCGACTTCGGGACCACGGTCGTCTCGATGGCCTTGCGCCAGTCGACGACCGAGACGCGTTCGGCGATCCAGTAGTAGCCCATCTTCTCGAGCGGCGTCGCCCAGACCTTGAAGTTGTAGGGGTTCATGAAGTGCTTCGCGACGCCGGCGCCGAACTTCGCGAGCACCCACTCCTCGAAATTGGTGAAGGCCCGGTCCTTGTCGATCGTCTGCGACTCGACGAGGCCGATCAGGCATTCGAGCATCGCCTGCTCCGGCAGCGACGAGAGGTGGTTCTGGAACGGATACCGGACGTACTTGTCCTCGAACTTGATCCAGCTCTCGCGGTCGATCCAGCGGATGCCGTCCTTCCCGAGGACCCGGGCGAGGAAGTCGTTGAAGTACTTGTAGCCCGAAAAAATGATGTGGCCGGAGACGTCCCAGGTCCAGCCCTTCGGGTCGGTGAAGCTCGTGGCGAGTCCGCCGACCTGGCCGGAGCGCTCGAAGATCTCGAACCCGGTTTCGCCACGCTCGACCAGGCGGTAGGCCGCGCCGAGTCCGGTCGGCCCCGCGCCGAGGATGACGGTCTCGCCGCTCACTTCTTCTTCGCCGTCAGGCGCTTGAGCGCCTCGGACTGCGCGATCTCGGCCCGCAGGTCGAAGAGATACCGGATGACCCGCGCGATCGTGCCGAGCATCTTGAACGGACGGTGGATCGACTGGCCCGCCTCGCGCGGGAAGTGCTGGACGACGACCTCGTCGACCTTCCAGCCGGCGATGCGGCAGCGGGCGTAGATCTCGTCGCCGACGAAGTTGATCCGATGCTTGATCTCGATCCGCCGGGCGACGTCGCGGCGGAAGGCGCGGCAGCCGGCGTTGATGTCGTGGAGGGGCGAGCCGAGGATCCAGTGCGACAGGATTCGGAGGCCGCGCGACAGGATCAGCCGGCCGACCGGGTCGTGCCGCACCTTCTTCCAGCAGAACACGACGTCGGCGCCGCGGTCGATCGCATCGAGGAACTTCGGGGCATCGGCCATGGTGTGCTGGCCGTCCCCGTCCACGACCATGACCACTTCGCCCGGCACGTTGCGCAGTGCCGTCTCCGTGGCCACGGCGTAGCCCTTGTTGCCGTCGTGATGCACCACGGAGACGCGCGGGTCCTTCCGGGCCAGCGCTTCCGCGATCTCCCCCGTCCGGTCCCGGCTCCCGTCGTTGACGACGACGACGTGCCAGGTCAGGCCCGGAATCGCCGACAGGGACGAGACGGCCTCGGCAACCGTCTTTTCGATCAGCTCTTGCTCGTTGTACGCGAGGAACCCGACGCCCAGCCGCACGGGGCGCTCCTTCGGCGCGGGGCCCTCGACGCCCCCGACCTCCCGGTCAGCGCCCATAGATGATCCATCCGGCCGTCGCGACCCAGCCGATCACGATGACGAGAAGCCAGGGATCGCCGGTCAGCAGGCGAGTCGGGTTTCCGCCGCCGCCCCACCGGTAGACCAGCCGGACGTACCGCGCGAGCCCGAGGATCACCCAGGGCACCGTCAGCGCGAGCGATCGCCCGTAGTGCGCCACCGTCGACGGGGCGGCGCTGTAGCCGGAATAACCCGCCACGGTGGCGAGGGCCGTGATCAGGAAGAGGTAGTCGAGCCCGCCCTCGTGATACGCCGCCAGCGCCGGGCGATGGTCCGCTGCGGACTTGTGCCCCGCGTGGAGAAACTCCCATTGCCGCTTTCCGGCCACGAGAAACAGGGCGAGCAGGTAGGCGCAGCCCATCAGGTACGGCGACGGCCAGACCTCGGCCAGGGCCGCCCCGGCCAGGGCCCGGAGGGGCATGCCGGCCGCGACGATCAGCGCCTCGAGGAACGGGATGCGCTTGAGGGCGAGCGAATAGGTCAGCATCAGGGCGGCGTAGGCGAGGCACCAGAGGCCGAACTCCCGCCGGAGCGCGAAGGCCGCGAGGAGACCCGCGATCTCGATCGCCACCGCCGCGGTCGCGGCCGTCGAAACGGCGAGGCGGCCCGACGCGAGCGGACGGTGCTTCTTCTCGGGATGCGCCCGGTCCCGCTCGCGGTCCATGATGTCGTTGACGATGTAGACGCCGCTCGTGATCAGGCAGAAGATCGCGAACCCGGCCGCCGCCAGCAGCCATCCCCCGGCGGAACCGAGGGCCCCGCCGAACAGGAAGGGCAGCGGCAGGACGAGGTTCTTGATCCACTGGGCCGGCCGGGCGGCCGACAGGAGCGCGCCGGCGACTCCGCCGGAAGCCCGACTTTCCGCGGGCGTCGCGTCTCCCGGCGCTGGCGCAGACATTTACGGCATTTTAGAGGAAGGGCGGCCCGAAGTCTCCCTTCGCCTGCATCCGGGCGCTCGCTGTTAGCATCGGCGGGGCCGGGAGGCCCGCATGATCGAGCGATACGTCGAGCGCGTCGTCGACCAGCATTCGCCGCGTTGACACTCCTCTACTTCGCCGCCGCGAGCGACGCCGAGGCGGCCCGGCGGCTGGGCCGCCCGGAACTCTCCGGATCCTTTCTGTCGGGCGACCACGAAGGTTCGGTCCGGCGCTTTCCGAATGCTGCGCGCTCGCCCGGACATCCGCCGACCGGTTCGCGCTTCTCGATCGGGTGCGCGAGGCGATCGCGCCGCTCGACGTCATCGGTCTCTCGGACACGGGCCGACGCAACTGGTACCCCGTCGACGCGGCCGACCTGCTCGCGGCGCGGCACAAGCTCGGAGCGACCGAAGGGGAGGTCCGCGAGCTCCTCCGACGCTCCGGCCTCGACGCGCCGCTCGCGGCTCCGGTTTTCTCGGGTCGCTGAACGCCGAGCGCCGTCGCCCATGGCTGGTACACTTGCATCATGCGGACGGGTACAGATTCCGGGAACGTACGACTGGCGATGAGAATCGTTGCGGTCGCTCTCGTGCTCGCCCTGGCCGTGCTGGCCAACGCCGGCTGGTGCCTCGACACCTGTTGCCCGGGGGCAACCGCGCCTGCGCCTTCGACCGCGATGCTGGCCGCTCCAGGGTGCTGCAGCCCGGTGGCCACGACGAGGACATGCGCTCCCTCACTCGACCGCTCGACCAGCCCGGCTTTCGAGTCGGCCCGGACGCTCGAGGAGACCGCCACCGTCCTGACCACGAGCGTCGCGTTCGCGACGACCGTCCGGCCCGCGCGCGCCGCCTCGTCGACGAGCTCTCCGTCGCATCCGCGACGAGCCCTTCCGGCTCTCCACGCCCAGCTCCTGATCTGAAATCGGTCTCTTCCTGAGACGAGGCGGCGGAACTCCTTCCGCCCTTCCGGTTCGGACTCCGTCCGGACCTCATGGAGGCAAGACCGGTGACGACTCGATGCATCCCGATTTTCTGCGTGGCCGCGTTTCTCGCGACCGTGGCGGCAGCCATGCGGGCCCGGACGCCGGACCCCGTCCCGGACACCCCACCCGGCCCGGCTGAGCCCGCGTCGGCTTCACCGGCCGCGACCCTCCAGACCACGGCTCCCGAAGGACCGGAGCGGGACCTGCTGCGCGAGGTCCTCGACCGGAATCCCGAGCTTGCGGGCCTCGAAGCCGCCGCCCGCGGAGCCGCCCAGCGTGCGCCGCAGGTCCGCTCCCTCCCGGATCCCCTGCTGGCCGTGACCGGCTACATCTGGCCGGTCGAGACGCGCGTCGGGCCCATGCACGTGATGGGCAGCATCTCCCAGAGGCTCCCCTGGTTCGGGAAGCTGAAACTGCGCGAGCAGGCGGCGTTCGAAGAAGCCCTCGCCGCCGGCGCACGCCTCGAGGCTGCCCGGCTGCGGCTCATGACCGAGGCGCGCAGGGTCTACCAGGAGCTCGCCTTCCTCGGCGCCTTCGCGGACATCGTCGGTGAGGATCGAGCCACGCTCGTCCACTACGAGGAGCTGTCGCGGGCTCGCTACGCCTCGGGGGTCGGCCTCGGACAGGCGATCGTCAAGATCCAGGCCGAGATCACGAAAGACGACGCCCGCCTGCTCGACGTCGCGACGCGCCGCGCGTCCCTGCTCGCGTCGATCAACGCCCTGAGAAACCGGCCCCAGGAAACGCCGTTCGAGGCTCTACTCCCGCCCGGGGCCCACGCGGTGCGGCTCGACGGAGGCGAACTCCGGCGAATCGCGGTCGAGAACCGCCCCGAGATCGCCGCCGCCGACGCGGACATCGCACGCGCCGGCGTCATGGTCGACCTCGCGCGGAAGGACTACTCCCCCGACATCACCCTGGGGCTGAGCTACACGTCGGTCGGCAAGCGCACGGACGTCCCGGGCTTGATCAGCCCGCCTCCCGACAACGGGCAGGATGCCCTCGCCCTGTCCGGCGCGATCAACCTGCCGATCTGGAAGCACCGGCTGCAGGCCGGCCTCCAGGAGGCCCTCGAGGCCCGTTCGCGGAGCGAGGACGCGAAGCGTTCGGCTGTCGTTTCGATCGAACAGTCGCTGGGGGACCTGATGGCCAGGATCCCGCTCACGTGGCAGAGGTGGCGCCTGTTCCAGGACGTGCTCCTCGTCCAGGCCGATCAGTCCCTGCGCTCGGCCGAGGCCGGCTACTCGTCCGGCACGCTGGCGGCCCTGGATCTGCTGGATGCGGAGCGCGTCCTCCTCGAAGTGCGGATCCAGGCGAGCCGCACGCTCACCGACTACTTCATCGCCCTCTTGCAACTGGAGGGAACGCTCGGCGGACCCATCCCATCGCCGGACCGGAAGGAGAGCCAACCGTGAACCCGAGAAACGAAGCACCCGGTCCCGCCCTTCCCGGTGGCGCCGGATCCGGACACCGGACGAGCGTCTACAGAATCCTCTTCTGGACCGGCGTCGCGGCCGTGGCACTGGTCGTCGCCGCCGCGCGCCTGCGCATTCACCCGATCGACTCCTGGATCCAGGGGCTCGCGACCGGCACCGTCCCGCGTCCCGCGGCCGCCGGGCCGGCCACGGGCGCACCGGCGGAGGGCGCTCCAAAGCGGGAGCGCAAGATCCTGTTCTACCGGAACCCCATGAACGCCGAGATCACGTCTCCCGTCCCGGCGAAGGACGAGATGGGGATGGACTACCTGCCGGTCTACGCAGACGACGGAAACTCGAACGGTGGCGAAGGGGCCGTCGTGTCCGTCGATCCCGCGATCGCGCAGAACATGAACGTCGTGATTGCGCCGGTCGAACGGCGTGACCTGGTCCGGCAGATCCGCACGGTCGGCTATCTCGACTACGACCAGGAAAAAATGGTCTCCGTGACCACGAAATACAACGGCTACATCGAAAAGGCGTTCGTCAACTACCTCGGCCAGCCCGTCCGCAAGGGACAGGCTCTCTTCGAGATCTACTCGCCGGAGCTCGTGCAGACGGAACAGGAGCTGCTCTCGGCTCTCCAGTACGTCAAGCGGATGGACAAGGCTTCGGCGGAAGCCCGGGCGCGGGCGCAGGGGCTCGTCGAGGCCGCCCGAACCCGGCTCGGCTACTGGGACATCACGAAGCAGCAGGTCGCCCGCCTCGAAGAAACGGGCGGGGCCTACCGAACGCTCTCTCTGGTCTCCCCGGCGAGCGGCATCGTCATGAAACGGATGGAAGGCCTCGAAGGCATGGCCGTCCGGCCGGGGATGGAGCTCCTCCACATCGCCAACCTGTCGACGCTCTGGCTGAAAGCGGAGGTCTACGAGGATCAGCTCCCCTGGCTCAACGTGGGCAGCCAGGCATCGATCGCGCTGACCTACTTTCCCGGCGAGACGTTTCGCGGCCGCGTTCGCTACATCGAGCCCCAGGTTTCCGAGAAGACCCGCACTCTCGGCCTCACGCTCGAAGTCCCCAATCCCGACGAGCGGTTGCGTGCCGGCATGTACGCGACCGTGGAATTCTCGCCGATCGTCGCGAAGGACGCGCTGACGCTCCCCTCCCAGGCCGTCATCCGGACCGGCGAGCGCGACGTCGTCGTGGTCGCGCTCGGCGAAGGCCGATTCGAGGCCCGCGACGTCCAGCTGGGGGCCCACGGCGAAGACCTGGCCCAGGTGATGAGCGGACTGAAGGAAGGCGACCGCGTGGTCACGTCGGCGCAGTTTTTCTTCGATTCCGAGTCGAATCTCCAGGCCGCGATCCAGAAGATGGTCGCCGCCGGCCGGAAGGCGAGGTAGGGAACGGCCATGCTCAATCGCATCATCGAGTGGTCGCTCAAGAACCAGTTCCTGGTCGGCGTGGCCGTCCTCTTCGGCATCCTGGGAGGGGTCTGGGCGATCCGCACGAGCCGCATCGACGCCATCCCCGACCTCTCCGACGTTCAGGTCATCATCTACACGGAATACCCGGGTCAGGGCCCCCAGGTCGTCGAGGACCAGGTCACCTTTCCCATCGAGTCGAAGATGCTCGCGGTCCCCTACGCCAAGGTCGTCCGCGGCTACTCCTTCTTCGGGTACTCCTTCGTCTACGTCATCTTCGAGGACGGAACGGACCTGTACTGGGCCCGGTCGCGCGTTCTCGAATATCTGTCGGGGCTGACGTCGCAGCTGCCCCGCGGCGTCGCACCCCAGCTCGGTCCGGACGCGACGGGAGTCGGCTGGGCCTTCATGTACGTCTTGAATTCCCCGAGCCGCTCGCTTGCCGACCTGCGCTCGCTCCAGGACTGGTATCTCAAGTACGGCCTGACGTCCGTCGACGGCGTGTCGGAAGTCGCCTCGATCGGAGGTTTCGTCCGCCAGTACCAGGTCGAAGTCGACCCGGTCAAGCTCCGCGCCTACGACATGCCGCTCTCCCGCATCAAGACGGCCATCCAGCGCTCGAACAACGACGTCGGCGGCCGCATCGTCGAAATGGGAGAGCACGAGTTCATGGTCCGGGGCCTCGGCTACGTGAAGGACGTCGGCGACCTCCGGAAAGTGCCCCTCGGCGTCGGGTCCGGAGGCACGCCGGTGCTCCTCGGCGACGTCGCGCACGTCGGGATCGGACCCGAAATCCGGCGCGGCCTCGCCGACTGGAACGGAGAGGGCGAGACCGTGGGCGGGATCATCGTGGTTCGCGCCGGCGCCGACACGCTGTCGACCATCGCCGGCGTCAAGAGGCGGCTCGCGGAGCTCCGGGCCGGGCCTCCCGAAGGACGTGACCCTCTCCGTCGCCTACGACCGGACCGGGCTGATCAACCGATCCGTCGAAACGCTCACCCACACGCTGATCGAAGAGTCGGTCATCGTGGCTCTCGTCTGCCTCCTGTTTCTCTTCCACTTCCGCTCGGCGTTCGTCGCGATTTTCTCGATCCCCCTCGCGATCCTCCTGGCCTTCATCGTGATGCGCATCCAGGGCCTGGGCGCCAACATCATGTCGCTCGGCGGCATCGCGATCTCCATCGGCGTGCTGGTCGACGCCGCGATCATCATGGTGGAGAACGCCCACAAGCACTACGAGGAGTGGGCCGGCAAGCGCTCCCACTACGAGATCATTCTCCGCTCCGCGCAGGAGGTGGGCCCGACGCTCTTCTTCAGCCTGCTCGTCATCACCGTGTCCTTCATGCCGGTGTTCACGCTGCAGGCGCAGGAGGGGCGCCTGTTCAAGCCACTCGCGTTCACCAAGTCCTATTCGGTCGCCATGGCCTCGCTCGTCGCCGTGACCGTGATCCCGGTTCTCATGTACTGGCTCGTTCGCGGGCGCATCCACAGCGAGAAGACCCATCCGGTTTCACGCCTGCTGCGCCGGCTCTACACGCCGGTCCTCAACATCGCGCTCCGTCGCCGGTATCTCGTCATGGTCCTCGGCGGAGTCCTGATCGCGGCTACGTGGATTCCCCTCCGAAAGATCGGATCCGAGTTCATGCCCCCGCTCTGGGAGGGGGACCTCCTCTACATGCCGACGACCTTCCCGGGTGTCTCGATCACCAACGCCAAGCAGCTCCTGCAGCAGGCGGACAAGATCCTCCGGACGTTTCCCGGAAGTCGAGTCCGTGTTCGGCAAGGTCGGCCGCGCCGAGACCGCGACCGACCCGGCTCCGCTGTCGATGATCGAAGCGACGATCGTGCTGAAGGACCCGGCGCAGTGGCGGCCCGGAATGACCAAGGACCGTCTCATCGCGGACATGGACCGCGCCGTCCGCTTCCCGGGCGTGACCAATGCGTGGACCATGCCGATCAAGACCCGGATCGACATGCTCTCGACCGGCATCAAGACCCCGGTCGGCGTCAAGATCGCCGGACCGGACCTCGAGGAGCTCGAGCGCCTGAGCCAGGAGGTCGAGGCCGTCGTCAAGTCCCTTCCGGGAACGCTGTCGGCCTACGGCGAGCGCGTCATGGGGGGCAGCTACTTCGACTTCCAGATCGACCGGGATGCGGCCGCGCGGTACGGCCTGACCGTCGGCGACGTCGAAGACGTCATTCAATCCGCGATCGGCGGGATGAACGTCTCCTGGACCGTGGAAGGGCTCGAGCGCTACCCCATCAACGTCCGGTACCCGCGGGAGCTCCGCGACAGTCCGCAGAAGCTGGCGGACACCCTGGTCGCGGCGCCGACGGGCGCCCAGGTTCCCCTGTCGCAGCTGGCCGTCGTCCGCGTTCACCAGGGTCCTCCCTCCATCAAGACCGAGAATGCCCGCCCCAACGCCTGGGTCTACGTCGACCTGAAGGGAACGGACGTGGGGACCTGGGTCGAGCGCGCGAGACGGGAGGTCGCCCGGAAAATCGTCCTGCCCGCCGGATACAGCATCTTCTGGTCCGGGCAGTACGAGTACATGGAGCATGCGAAGGCCCGACTGCGCATCATCATTCCGATCACGCTGTTCCTCATCTTCCTGATCCTCTACGCGAACACGAAATCCCTGATCAAGACCGGGATCGTGCTCCTGGCGGTCCCGTTCTCCGCGGTCGGCGCCGTCTGGCTGATGTACCTGCTCCACTACAACTGGTCGATCGCCGTCTGGGTCGGGCTCATCGCCCTCGCCGGTCTCGACGCCGAGACGGGCGTCGTCATGCTCCTTTACCTCGACATCGCCTACGAGCAGTGGAAAGCGGATGGGCGCATGGCGACCTATGCGGACCTGGCTCAAGCGGTCGATCACGGAGCCGTCCAGCGCATCCGGCCCAAGATGATGACCGTCATGGCGATTCTTCTCTCCCTCATTCCGATCCTCTGGTCGCGGGGAACCGGCGCCGACGTCATGCGTCGAATCGCCGCCCCGATGGTCGGCGGCGTCTTCACCTCCTTCATCGGCGAGCTCATCGTCTATCCGTCCGTCTACTTCATCTGGCGAGCGTTGAAACTGAAGAAATCACCCCTCTTTCCCGCCGACCGGGGCGCCCCGCGCGGAGGCCGAGAGGCGAGAACGTCGGAGTCGATGGAAGGTGGCGAACCGCAATGTCCAATGAGCGTCACGAGAAGGATCCATCTCGGGCAACCGGCACTCTCTACACGTGCCCGATGCAGCCCGGAGGTCCGTCGGGACGGACCCGCGAAGCTGCCCCAGGTGCGGCATGCGCGCTCGAGCCGATGACCCCGCCAACCGCCGGCGTCGAAGACGCGAGTGGACCTGCCCGATGCATCCCGAGATCGTGCGCGACGCCCCGGGAAACTGCCCGATCTGCGGCATGGCGCTCGAGCCGCGGACCGTTCGCTCGAGGAGGAGGCAGAACCCCGAGCTCAAGGACATGACGCCGGCGGTTCTGGGTCAGCGTCATGTTGACGGCGCCGCTGTTCGTCGTCGCGATGGGGCACCTGCTCCCGGGCGAGGCGCTCGGTCACGTCCTGCCGCCGAGGGCGATGCGGCTGGATCGAGCTCTTGCTGGCGACACCCGTGGTTCTCTGGGGCGGCTGGCCGTTCTTCGTGCGGGCCGTGGAGCTCGGTCGTGAACCGGGCGCTCAACATGTTCACCCTGATCGGGCTCGGGGTCGGCGTCGCTTACATCTACAGCGTCGTCGCCGTCCTCGCGCCAGGGCTCTTTCCAGCCTCATTCCGTGACTCGAACGGCGTCGTCGGCCGTGTACTTCGAGGCGGCGGCGGCCATCGTCACGCTCGTCCTCCTCGGCCAGGTCCTCGAACTGCGGGCCCGCAGCCGCACCGGATGCCGCGATCCGAGCGCTCCTCGGCCTCGCGCCGAAGACCGCCCGGCGAGTCGCGGCGGACGGCACGGAGGCGGACGTCCCCCTGGATCAGGTGAAGGCCGGCGACCGACTCCGTGTGCGGCCGGGCGAGAAGGTCCCCGTCGACGGCGTCGTGCTCGAGGGCTCGAGCTCGGTGGACGAATCGATGGTGACGGGAGAGCCGATCCCGGTCGAGAAGCAGCAGGGGGACCGCGTGATCGGCGCCACGGTGAACGGGACCGGGTCGCTCGTGATGCGGGCGGAGAAAGTCGGCTCCGAGACCTTGCTCGCGCGCATCGTCCAGATGGTGGCAGAGGCGCAGCGCAGCCGGGCGCCGATCCAGAAGCTGGCCGACGTCGTCGCCGGATACTTCGTCCCGGCGGTCGTCGTGATCGCGATCGTGACCTTCGCGGTCTGGTCCCTCGTCGGGCCCGCGCCGCGGATGGCGCACGCTCTGGTCAACGCGGTCGCGGTGCTCATCATCGCGTGCCCCTGCGCCCTGGGCCTGGCGACTCCGATGTCGATCATGGTGGCGATGGGCAAGGGCGCGACGGCCGGCGTGCTCTTCAAGAACGCCGAGGCGATCGAGGTGCTGAGGAAGGTGGACACGCTCGTCGTCGACAAGACCGGCACGCTGACCGAAGGAAAGCCAAAGCTGGTCACCGTCGAGCCGGCGCCCGGCCAGAGCGAGGCCGCGCTGCTGCGCGACGCCGCGAGCCTCGAGCGCGGCAGCGAGCATCCCCTGGCCGCCGCGATCGTGGAGGGCGCCGAGGAGCGAGGCGCCGCGCCGTCGAAAGCCGAAGGTTTCGAGTCCGTGACGGGCAAGGGCGTGAAGGGCGCGTCGATGGCCGCGACGTCGCGCTCGGCAACCGCGCATTGATGGAGAGTCTCGGGGTCGAGGCCGGGCCGCTCGCGGCCCGTGCGGAGGAGCTTCGACGCGACGGGCAAACGGTCATGCTCGTATCGATCGGATGGGAAGCTCGCCGGGCTTCTCGGTGTGGCGGATCCGATCAAGGAAAGCACGGCGGAGGCGATCGAATCGCTGCACCGCGAAGGCGTCCGCATCGTGATGCTGACGGGCGACAGCGGCACGACCGCGCAGGCCGTTGGCCAGAAGCTCGGCATCGACGAGGTCATGGCCGAGGTTCTTCCGGATCAGAAGGCGGAGAAGGTCAATGAGTTCCGGGTCGATGACGACGCCGGCATGATTGAGGTCCCGAGCCGCGGCTCGGCTCACATCATCGCGTCGCGAGCCTCGGCTTCTATTCCGGCCGGGTCAGCTTCCGGTACGTCCGCAGGTGGCGCAGGGCCTCGGCCGGCCGGCCAAGCCGCTCGGCCAGCGCCGCGGCGTTGAAGTGGGCGTCGGCGCTCTCGGGATCGATCCGTACCGCCCCCTGGTACGCCAGCAGGGCTTCGGGCAGGCGGCCCATGTCCTGGAGCGCCACGCCGAGGTTGTAGGCCGCGGTCGCGTCCTCCGGACGGGCGGCCAGTGCCGCCGCGTAGTGCGGCTCGGCCGCGGCCGCGTCGCCTGCCTCGTGCAGGAGCCGCCCGAGGTTCACGTGGGCGTCCGCGTGCGAGGGGTCGAGCGCGAGCGCCCGGCGGTAGGCCGCGATCGCCTCGCCGGGCGAGGCCGGCTCGAGCTCGCAGCCCCACTCGAACCATTCGTCGGCCGAGAGGCCGGCGCCCTCCTCCTGTGCCTCCCGGAACGCCCGGCGAACGATCGGCGCGGCCTTCCGGGCCAGCTCCGCGACCCCGAAGTCGAGGAGGATCTGTCCGGATTCGGGCTGCCAGCGCCGGGCTCCGTCGGCGACGACGATTCGGGTCCCCTCGATCGCGATGCGCACGCCGGTCAGGGGCCTTCCGTCGGGAAGCTGCTCCCGCAGCCGGCGCAGGGCTTTCCGGATGCGGCGCGGCGCCACGCGCGCCGACATCAGGCCGCGGGCCGTGCGCAGAAACACCAGGTCGGAAAAGGCAAAGACGAGGCGCCCACCCGGGCCCCGCGCGGGAGACAGAAACCCCGCGCGCACGTAGCTGCGGATCTGAGACTGGGAAAGCCCGAGGAGCCCGGCGACTTCGGAGGTCGAGTAGCCCTTCACGCGCGATGCGAAGGCGCGCAAACCAGGCGGGGCAAACCCCGCCTCTACGCTTTCCTTCCGGCCTCCGTGCGCATCTGGGCGACGCGGCCGGGCGCGCGCTTGGCGGGCTTTCGGCCCGACGCATCCTCGGCGCTCGCCTTCCTGGCGGCCGGGGCCGGGGCGGCGGCTTCGGGCTTCTTCGCGAGGCTCGCCTTGAGGGCCTCCATCAGGTCGATGATCTGGCCACCGCCGGCTTCGGCCGGGACGATCGAGATGTCCTGCCCGTCGACCTTCTTCTGGATGAGGCCCAGGACGCGCTTCTTGACGTCGTCCTCGTAGGTCTCGGGTTTGAACGTGTCGGCGGTGCGCTGCTCGACCAGGAGCTTGGCGAGATCGAGCTCCTTCGGGCTGACGTCGGCCGGTTCGAGCGGCACCTCCGAGAACGGACCGAACCTCGTCGGCGTACATGAGCTGCTGCATCACGATGCCGTTCTCGAACGGCCGAAGCATGACCAGGTACATCTTTCCGCGGGCCGCGTACCGCGCCAGGGCGACGCGCTTCGTGTCCTTCATGACCTCCGAGAGCAGCGCGTACGCCTTGGCCCCGCCCTTGTCGGGCCCGACGTAGTAGCTCCGGTCGAAGTACACGGGGTCGACCTTGGCGATCGGCACGAATTCGACGACCTCGACGGACTGAGTCGACTGCTCTTCGAGCGCTTTGAGCTCTTCGGGCGTAAAGGTCACGTAGCGGTCTTTCGAGAACTCGTAACCCTTGACCATCTGGTCGCGGGGGACGATCTCGCCGTCCTTGGTGCAGATGTACTGCTGCTTCAGACGCGCGCCGTCCTTGGCGTGGAGCATGTTGAAGGAGACGCCCGCCGCGGCATCCGCGGCCGCGTAGAGCTTGATCGGGATCGAGACCAGCCCGAAGGAAATCGTCCCTGACGCTATCGGCCTTGCGCTCATAGGTTTAGGGACCGACAAATGTAACATGGGCGGGGGAATTCGCAGCGTGCCGCTCGAAAAATACCGCGAAAAGCGCTCCGCCGACACGACCCCCGAGCCCTTCGGGCGCGGGAGCGAAAATCGCCCGCATCTCTTCGTGGTTCAAAAACATGCGGCGACCCGGCTGCACTACGACTTCCGGCTGGAATGGGGCGGGGTCCTGAAATCCTGGGCCGTCCCCCAGGGGCCCTCCCCCGACCCGGCCGACAAGCGACTGGCCGTCGAAGTCGAGGACCACCCGGTCGAGTACGCCGACTTCGAGGGCGTGATCCCCGAGGGCAACTACGGGGCCGGAGAGGTCATCGTGTGGGACCAGGGGCGCTGGACTCCGCTGGCGGACCTCGACGAGGGCTTGAAGAAGGGCAAGCTCCTCTTCGAGCTCCATGGCTACAAGCTGCGCGGCGTCTGGACGCTCGTCCGGATGAAGACGAAGGGCAAGACGACCGGGAAGGAATGGCTCCTCATCAAGGAGCGCGACGGCTGGTCCCGGAAGGGCGCCGACGCGGCGTACCCGCAGGAGTCGATCTTCTCCGGCCTGACCGTCGAGGATCTCGCCTCGGGCGCCGGCCGGGCGGCCGATCTCCGCGCCGAGCTCGTGCGCCTCGGAGCGCCGAGACGCCGGGTGCGCGCCGCCGACGTCAAGCTCATGCTCGCCGAGCCGCGCGACGCCGCCTTCTCGCGTTCCGGGTGGATCTGGGAGCTCAAGTACGACGGCTACCGGCTGCTCGCGGGGCGCGAAGACGGAAAGCCCGTGCTCCGCTACCGGCACGGGATGAACTCCACGGCCACGTTTCCCGAGATCGCGCGCGCGGTCGGCGCGCTTCCATACGACGCGTTCGTGCTCGACGGCGAGGTCGTCGTCCTCGACGCGAACTCCAAGCCCCGCTTCGGCCTTCTCCAGAAGCGCGCGCTGCTCCAGCGCCGCCCCGACATCGATCGCGCCGCGGTCGAGCTGCCGGCGACGTACTTCGCCTTCGACCTGCTCGGCTTCGAAGACTTCGACCTGCGGCCGCTGCCGCTGTCCGACCGCAAGGCCCTGCTCCAGCGCCTTCTGCCCGCGCGCCGGGCCGGTCCGGTTCGCCGACCACGTCGAGACGAAGGGCGAGGAGCTGCTCGAAGCGGCGGGAAAGCTCGGCCTCGAGGGCGTCGTCGGCAAGAAGGCCGACTCGCAATACCGCGGAGCCCGCTCCGGCGACTGGGTGAAGGTCCGCCTCGACCGCGCCGCCGACTTCGCCGTCGTGGGCTTCACGAAGCCCGAGGGCGCCCGGTCCGGGTTCGGCGCCCTGCACCTGGCGTACTGGCGGGATGCCGGACTCGTCTACGCGGGGCGGGTGGGGACGGGATTCTCGGAAAAGCAACTCCGAGAGCTCCACGCCCGCCTCCAGAAACTCGCACGGCCGACGCCCCCCTGCGGCGGCCCGGTCCCGACCGGCCGCGGGCACGTCTGGGTGGAGCCCGAGCTCGTCGTCGAGGTGCGCTTCAAGGAGTGGACCGCCGAGGGCCTGCTCCGGCACCCGGCGTTCCTTCGCCTGCGGGAGGACAAGCGGGTCGAGGAGTGCGTCCGCGAGGACTTCGAGGCGGCGCCGGAACACGAACCGCCGCCGCCTCCCGTCCGGGACCCCGGCCCCGGGGAAAAGACGGTGCCGTTCTCCAACCTGACCAAGGTCTTCTGGCCCGAGGAGGGCTACACGAAGGGCGATCTGATCGAGTACTACCGGGCGATCTCGCCCTGGCTCCTGCCGTACCTGGCGGACCGGCCGCTCGTCATGACCCGCTACCCCGACGGGATCACGGGCAAGTCCTTCTTCCAGAAGGACGCTCCCAACTTCGCGCCCGACTGGATCCGCCTCGAACGGATCTGGAGCGAGCACGCCGAGCGCGAGATCGACTACTTCGTCTGCGACGACCTCGAGACGCTGCTCTACGTCGCCAACCTCGGCTCGATCCCCTTGCACGTCTGGGCGAGCCGCGTCGCGGCACCGGAGCGGCCGGACTGGTGCATCCTCGACCTCGACCCCAAGGGCGCCCCCTTCTCGCACGTCGTCGCGATCGCCCGCGCGATCCACGCCCTTTGCGAGGACATCGAGCTGCCCGACTTCATCAAGACCAGCGGGGCCACGGGCCTCCACGTCCTGCTGCCGCTCGGCGGCCAGTGCACGCACGCCGAGTCGCGCGTCCTGGGCGAGATCCTGGCGCGGGTCATCGAGCAGGAGCACGGCGACATCGCCACGACGGCGCGCGCCCTGGGCTCGCGCCAGGGCAAGGTCTACGTCGACTACCTCCAGAACGGGCACGGCAAGACGATTGCCGGCCCTTTCTCCGCGCGGCCGGTCCCCGGAGCCACCTGCTCGGCGCCCCTCCGATGGAGCGAAGTCGACGGCCGGCTCGACCCGAAAAAGTTCACGCTCAGGACGCTGCCGGCGCGAATGAAGAAGCTGAAGGACGATCCGCTCGCGCCCGTGCTGACGCTCAAGCCGAACATCGCGCAGGCGCTCTCGCGCCTCGGCGCGCGGCTCAAGCCCGAAGGCCCACCCCGATCACGTCCCCGGTCAGGCCGGTGACGTTGGCCGCCAGGCGCGGCCGCACGACGCGTTCTCCCACGGCGAGGCCCCGGCGCCCGAGCGCCTCGAGCAGCCCCTCGGCCCCCGGAGCCCGCATGCGTTCGAAGCCCCGGGTGGCGAGCGGGTAGAAGGCGCGCAGGAAACGGCCCGTCACCCACTCGAAGTAGTACCGGCCGCCGGGCTTGAGCATGCGCCGCACTTCGTCGAGCGCCTTCTCCCAGTCGGCGACGAAGTGGATCGCCCCGAAATCGAAGATCGCGTCGAAGCTCGCCTCCGGAAACGGCGTCCCCGTCACGTCGGCGAGCACCAGCGGCGCTCCCGCGGCCCGGTGCCGCGCCGCCGCCAGCATCCGCGGATCGATGTCGAGACCCACGACCTCGCTCAGCCCGAACCGATCGCGCAGCATGCGGATCGCCGCGCCCCGCCCGCACCCGACTTCGAGCGCGCGGCCTCCGGGCACCCGGCCGCCGAGCCTCTCGAACCAGCCAGCCATCCACCGGCGCTGGAGCCACGCCCGCGCCCCGTTGTTCATCGAAGCGCGGCCGAGGGCGTTGAGCTTCAGGTGATCCGGCGGAGGAACTCCGCGGCCAGGCGCGGCCCGGACCCCGCATCCTCGTGCTTGAAGAAAACGTAGGCCTCGCCCCAGGCCTGGCCGCGCACCCGGTCCGCCCACGCGGCAACCGCCGCGTCGTCGTAGTCCTGCCGCCGAAGGCGCAGATACCCCCAACCCGCCGTCGCCACGAGCGGCGTCGCCAGCTCTTCGTCCTCGGCCACGCACAATGCCGCGCCGCGGGTGCGCAGCGCCTCGAAGACCTCGTCGTCGAACCAGGAGGCGTGGCGAAACTCGAAGGCGGCCCGCGCGCCATCCGGGAGAACGCCGAGGAACGTTTCGAGCCTCGGCAGATCCTTCTTCAGGTTCGGCGGGAGCTGGAAGAGCGACGGACCGAGGCGCTCGCCGAGGGTCGCGGCCGTCGCGAAAAAGTACGCGACTTCCTCGCCTGCATCCTTGAGCCGCTTGCGGTGGGTGATGCGCTGGGAGGCCTTGAGCACGAACCGGAACTCGGGCGGGACCTGCTCCGACCAGGCCGAGAGCAGCGCGGGCTTCGGCATCCGATAGAACGTGTTGTTGATCTCGACCGCCGGGAGCCGTCCCGCGTAGAACGACAACATCTCCCCGGCGGCGAGCTCTTCGGGGTAGAAGCTCCCCTTCCACTCCTTGTATGAAAAGCCGCTCGTCCCGGCGAGGACCCGCACGGCGGGACTCTATACCTCCGCCGGCTTGCGGATGGGCCGGGACGCCGCCTTCCGGCGTGCCAGTTCGGCGTACGCGTACACGAGGGCGAGGCTGCGGTGCGGCGACCAGCGCTGCGAAAACCGGCGCATGGCGTCCTCGGTCGCCCGCTGCGGGTGCCCCAGCAGACCCTGCGCGAGGTACTTGACGACGCCGAGGTCGCCGGCCGGAAAGATGTCGGGGCGGCCGAGCCCCCGGAGCAGGCCGATCTCGGCGGTCCACCGCCCGACGCCGGGAAGATCCGTCAGGCGCGCGATCGCTTCCTCGTCGGTCATGACGGCTGAGGGCGTCTTCCGAAAGACTTCCGTCGGCGAATGCGCGGGCGAGGCCGCGGAGGGCGACCGCCTTCGAGCGCGAAAGGCGAAAGCGCCGCAGCCTCGGCAGCGATTCGGACGCGAGCGCGGCGGGCGCCGGGAATCCGACCCAGGTTTCGCCGAAAAAACCGCGCGCGGGAGCCGTACCGCAGGGCGAGCTCGCGCCGGATGTCGTACGCGAACATCAGATTGACCTGTTGGGCGAGAACGGCGGTGACCAGGGCCTCCCACAGCGACGGAAGTCCGGCCACGCGCAGGCCGCGAAAGGCCCGAATCGGCCCGCCGAGGACCGGGTCGTCTCCGTGCGCCCGGTAGAACGCCGCGACCGGGCACCGAGCTCCGAGTGCCACGGCGGCGATTCGCAGCGCCGCTGCGCGGGCGGGTTCGGAGTCCGCGAGCCGGCCGTCGAGGCGAATGGCGAGCCGGGCGCGGGACGGCGGGCCCGTCTGCCCGATCGCACAGAGCACGCCGCGGCCGATCGGGAGCAACCGACGGTACACGCCGCCGTCGAACCGGTCGACGGCTTCGGGGAACCGCGCATAGCGCTCGGCGGTCAGCCCGAGCGAATAGGGACGTTTGGGTGTCAGGGTGAAATGGACCGTCATCGGAACTCCCCGCCGCCTCCCGCGCAACGATCATGACACCGAAGCGTTGCTATGATGCGCGGGCGCGGCGGGACGGCCGTCGCAGTGGAGGACACGATGCGCTTTCTTCTCCGGCTGCTGATCAACGCGGCGGCGCTGTGGGTCGCAGTGGCTCTGATCCCGGGGATCACCTACACGGGAACCTGGCTCCCCTTCCTCGGCGTGGCCCTGGTCTTCGGCGTTCTCAACGCGTTCGTGCGGCCGCTCGTCAAGCTCCTCACGCTGCCGATCATCTTCCTGACCCTGGGACTCTTCGCTCTGGTCGTCAACGGCCTGATGCTCTGGCTGACGAGCTGGCTCGCCGGAGGCCTGGGTCTCCAGTTCCACGTCGACGGCTGTTTCTCCGCGATTCTCGGCGCGCTCGTCGTCAGCATCGTCAGCGTGCTGCTCTCGATGCTCCTGGCGGACGCGGACTGACCGTCGCGAGCGCTGCGCGCCGGGATCTGCGCCCGTCGGGCGCACCGGTCCGCGGCTCGCCCAAAGGGGCTCGACCGCGGACCTGATCCCTCTGCTTCGCGCTCGCTCCCGCGACGCGGGCCTCCTCCCTCGCTTCGCTCGGGAGACTTCCCGCGCCGCGAGCCCAATCTAGATCGACGCGATGATCGCGCGCGCCCTCATGTGCCGGGGTCGGGCTCCGGTGCAGCCACGGGCGCCGGCTCGGGCTTCATGCGTCCCGTCAACACGGCCATCCGCCGCAGGCGCGCGGCGTCGTCGGGGCGAAGGACTCCGTCGGGCGCCCGCCACGTCCAGTTGTCGGCGGGCACGGCCGGAGTGTTCATGCGGGCTTCGCTTCCGAGGCGCAGGACGTCCTGCATGGGAACGATCGCCAGGCGCGCTACCGAGCAATATGCCGCGCGGATCAGGGCCCAGGAAATCTCGTCCTCGTTTTCGATCCCGAGGTAGTCGTAGACGCGTTCCCGCTCCTCCGGCTTCAGGCCCGCGTACCAGCCTTTCGCCGTATCGTTGTCGTGCGTGCCCGTGTAGACCACGGAATTCTCGGTGTGCCGGTGCGGCAGGAACTCGCCGTCCGGCTCGTAGAAGGCAAACTGAAGCACCTTCATGCCCGGGACGCCGAGCTCTGCCAGAAGGTCGCGGACCTCCTCGCCGATGTCCCCGAGATCCTCGGCGACGACGGGAAGCGGCCCGCCGCCGATGCCCGCCCGAACGGCGTCGAAGAGCGCCACGCCGGGGCCCGCCTTCCAGCTCCCGTTGACGGCGGTCGTCTCGGACGCCGGCACGGACCAGTAGTCCGCGAAGGCCCGGAAGTGATCGACACGCAGGATGTCGCAGAGACCGAGATTCTCCCGGAAGCGGGCGACCCACCAGGCGTAGCCGGTCTCCGCCATGTGGTCCCAGCGGTAGAGCGGGTTGCCCCACAACTGTCCGGTCTCCGAGAAGTAGTCCGGCGGAACACCGGACACCGCAGTCGGCCGGCGATCGACGTCGAGCTCGAAGAGCTCCGGGTGCGCCCAGACGTCCGCGCTGTCGAGCGAGACGTAGATCGGCATGTCGCCGATCACCGCGATTCCCCGCTCCCGCGCCGCCGTCAGAACCCGGTCCCACTGGCGGCGGAACAGGAACTGGAGGTAGGCCTGGTACGACACCTCGGCCTCGAGCTCGCCCGAAGCCCGCTCGAGGGCGTCGGCATTGCGTTCGCGCAGGTCGCGGTCCCAGTCGAGCCAGGAGCGTCCCGAGAACCGCGCTTTCAGCGCGGCGTATAGTGTCCAGTCCGGAAGCCAGCCGGCCTGGGCCGGCGACCGCTGGAAGGCCTCGAGCTCGGCGCGGACCGGATCGCCCGCGCGCGCCGCGAAGTGATCCCAGGACTGGCGCAGGATCCGGTCCTTCCAGCGAAGCACCGCGCCGAAGTCGACCCGCTCGCGGGGCAGCGTCGGAAGGTCCTCGAAGGCCGCCACCGGCAGGAAGCCGTCGCGCAACAAAAGCTCCGGCGAGATGAGAAGCGGGTTCCCGGCGAATGCCGACGGGCCGCCGTACGGCGAGCCGCCGCCGCCCATCGGCGACAGCGGGAGGACCTGCCAGAGCGTCTGCCCCGCCGCGACGGCCCAGTCGAGGAAGCGGTCGACCCAGGGGCCGAGGTCGCCGATCCCGAACGGTCCAGGCAGCGACGTTGGGTGGAGCAGGATGCCGGCGGAGCGGGTCGTCCCCGGAGAGCTCACGAAGCGGGAGTGTAGCGCCTCGCCTCCCGGCTCGTTCCCCACCACAGGATCAGACCCAGGTCGTTGGGATGCGCGAGGTCCCGGTGCGTCGGACGCACCCGAACCGTGTACCCGAGCGCCTCGGCCTTGGGCTTGCGGTGCGTCACGCGGAAGACCCCGGTTTCGCCCTCCCGGGCGACGGCGTCGAGCCGGACGGCCGTGCCCGACTCGAGACTGCCGTCCGCCTCCAGCGGCCCCTCGAAGAGCTCCACCGACACCTCCGAGGCGTCGAGCGGCCCGAGGGCGACCTTCGCAACCACGTCGAACGGCGAGGCTGGCGGCAGGGTCGCCGGGTCGGGTACGACCTCCACGCTTTCGAAGCGCACGTCCGGCCACGCGGTCCGCATCCGCTCCTTCCAGGCCACCAGACGCTTGAGCGGTCCGCGGTCGCCGTCCTTCATCGCACGGCGATAGAAGGCGCCGGGCACGTAGCACTGCTCGATGTACTCGGCGACCATCCGGTCCGAGGAGAAGTCCCGCGCGACGCGCGATGCGGCCACGATCATGCGGTCGATCCAGCGCTGCGGCAGGCCCGAGGCGTCGCGGTCGAAAAACATCGGGAGCACGCGCTTCTCGAGGGCGTCGTACAGCGCCCGCACGATCTCCTCCTCCGGCGCCTGGTCCTTCGCCTCGCCGACGACGAACCCGGCCTCGTCGTGCGGCGCCTCGTCCCACCAGCCGTCGAGCACCGACAGGTTGAGCGCGCCGTTCATCGCCGCCTTCATGCCCGAGGTGCCCGACGCCTCCCGGGGCCGCTCGGGCGTGTTCAGCCAAACGTCGCAGCCGGCGACGAGCCGGCGCGCCAGCCGCATGTCGTAACCCGGCAGGAACACGATCCGTCCGCGAAATTCGGGCCGCTCGGCCGCGGTCGCCACGGCACGCAGGAAGTCCTTTCCGTTCTCGTCGCGCGGATGGGCCTTACCCGCGAAAAGAAACTGCACCGGGCGCCCGATCTGGTGAAGCAGGTACTCGAGGCGCTTGGGCTCGCGGAACAGGAGCGTCGCGCGCTTGTAGGTCGCGAACCGCCGGGCGAATCCGATCGTCAGCGCCTTCGGGTCGAGGGCGCCGGCGGCTTCCGCGACCTCCTCTTCGCGCGCGCCCTGCTTGCGCTTCTCCTCGACGAGCGTCTCCCGGCAGGCCGCGACGAGCTGCGCCCGGAGGGACTCGTGGGCCAGCCAGAGCTCGGCCCGGTCGACCGACTCCGGGGTTTCGAAGACGCCGGTCCGGGCGATCTCGGAGGCCGTCCAGGTCGGCGCATGCACGCCGTTGGTGATCGGGATGATGGGGATCTCCGAGAGCGGCAGCTCGGGCGCGACACCGCGCCACAGCCGGCGGGAGACCTCCGCGTGGAGCCGCGAGACGGCGTTCTGGTGGGTGGACAGCCGCATCGCGAGCACCGCCATCGAGAAGAGCTCGCGTGGGTGCTCGCCGACCTCGCGCCCGAGGTCGAAGAACTCGTCGAAGGTGATGCCGAGCTCGTCGACGTAGCCGCCGAAGTATTTCCAGAGCAACTCCGGCGAGAACACGTCGATGCCCGCCGGCACGGGCGTATGCGTGGTGAAGATGTTGGCGCTCGTCGCCGCTTCCCGGGCCTCGGCGAACGTCAGGTTCTCCTCCTGGACGAGGCGCCGGATGCGCTCGAGGGAGACGAAGGCGGCGTGCCCCTCGTTGATGTGGCGAATCGTCGGCCGGAGTCCGGCCTTCTCCAGCGCGCGCAGCCCGCCGATGCCGAGGACGATCTCCTGCTGGAGGCGCATCTCGTGTCCGCCCCCGTAGAGGCGCGCCGTGATCTCGCGGTCCGGTGGCTCGTTTTCGGGCAGGTTCGAATCGAGGAGCAGGAGCGGCACGCGTCCCACCTTCGCCATGCGGATGAGAAGGTGGACCGTGCGCCCCGCCAGATACACCGACACGACGGGAGCGCTTCCGTCCGGGGGCTCGGCGAGCGAAAGCGGCAGATCGTCGGGCTCCAGCACGGGATAGGCCTCGGACTGCCGGCCCTCGGAGTCGATGACCTGGCGGAAGTAGCCCTCACGGTAGAAAAGGCCGACGCCCCGCATGGGAACGCCGAGGTCGCTCGCGGACTTCAGGAGGTCGCCCGCGAGGACGCCGAGGCCGCCGGCGTAGATCGGAAGGACCTCGGTCAAGCCGAATTCGGCCGAGAAGTAGGCCACGCTCTCGCCCCGGGCGACCATCTCCCGGGCGAACGGGTCCCGGGGCTCCGCCCGGTCCTCCTCGGCGAGGCGGTCGACCATCTCGGAGAGCTCGGTCTGGTAGATCGGGTCCTCGGCGGCGCCCCAGAGGCGCTCGGCCGCGGCCTCGCGAAACAGGCGGATGGGGTTGCCGCGGACCCGCCGCCACGCATCCGGATCCAGCGTTTCGAAGAGCGCGCGCAGGTCGGCGCGCCACGTCCAGCGGAGGTCGTGGGCCAGGGCGAAGAGGGGAAGCAGCTTCTCGGGGACGCCGGAAACCCGGAGCGCTTTTTCGAGAACGGGTGTCAAACAGCTCGATTTTAGCAGACGCGGCGTCCGGGCCCGCCTGGCGGACGCCTAGTCGCCGTCTGCCCCTGCCCGCACCGTGAGGCCCTCTCCGAGGGCGAGGAACCGGGTGACCCAGAGCGCGGCGTTCTCCGAACCTGAGGCCGCCGCGCGGCGCATGTCCGGCAGGGCCGTCCGCGCCAGCGCGTAGTAGAGGTTCTGCGCCTTCGCGAAGTCCACGTCGAACGGGAGGGCCTTCGCGAACCCCACGACGCCTTCGAGCGCCTCCAGGCGCGTCACGTCGCCTTCTGCCCCGGTCAGGTCCCCGGCGAGGCGCTCGATCGACCGCTCCAGGAGAAGGCCGAGCCCGTCCTCGTGCAGCGCGATTCCGACGTGCGCGGCCTCGTCCAGGATGGCGCGCATCCGGACCACCTCCGGCGCCGGCGCTGCGAGCTCCTCCCGGAGGCTCGTCGCGAGCGCCCGCTCGGCCGCGACCGCGAATCCCCGCGGCGGCCGGATGCCGTGGCCGGAGAGGAACCGCATGAGCGGAGCCTGCTCCTCGTAGAGCCGCCGATAGACGCCGTCGGCATGATCGAGTGCGGACTGGAGCAGCACCCGCACGACCCGGCGTTGCTCGTCCAGGAACAGCAGCCGAAGCGAGTAGACGCTCTGCGCGAACCGACGGTCCACCAGCCGCAGCGTCTCGGTCAGGTCCGCCGCGGAAAACGGCGCCGAGATCTCGGCGACGAGCTCCGCGTAGCTTTCTGCGGTGGTGAACGCCGCGACCCCGCCGGAGATGTTGTGGTCGCCGAGGTGCAGCACGCCGAAGACCACGCGGCCCGATTCACCCGTGATCTTCGAGGTGACCCGGACCCGGCCGAGGGCGAGCCGCGCCCTTCCGCTCGTCGCGAGCCGGTAGTCCTCCCGCTCGACGCGGTATGCGTAGACGTCGGCCTCCTCGCCGTACTCGCTGAAGAGCGAGGAGACCGCGTAGTGGGCGCCGACCCGTTCGAGCGAAACCATCGCCGGCCGGACGGCCTCCTCGTAGATGCGCCGGCCGTCGCCCGCCTCGGGATCGTTGCTCCGGGCCCGGGCGAGCGCCTCGAGAAAGCGGGGCTCGAGGTCCGCGCCGGGAAAGAGGTCTCCCGCGAGCTGGAGCGCCCGCCCGGCGTACTGGATGATCTGGCGCGCCTCGATTCCGGCCACGTCGTCGAAGAACCACCCGCAGCTCGTGTACATGAGTTGGGCGTGCCGCTGCATCTCCAGCAGTTTCAGGGCGCGCTCGCGAGCGTCCGGGGAGAGCTCCGGCGCGCCGTGGCGGCCGAGGAAGCGCGCGACGCTCTCGGGCGAGCGGTCGAGGACGACGTCGACGTAGTCGTTGCGGGCCGCCCACGGGTCGGTGAGCAGGCCCGCCGCGCCGGCCTCGAAAAGCGGCGCCAGCGCGTCGCGGAGCAGGTCGAGGGATTCGCGCAGCGGCGCGCGCCACGCCTGGTTCCAGCCCGGATGCGCGCCGGTCTGGCATCCGCAGTCGCTCTTCCACCGCCCGACGCCGTGCGCGCAGCTCCAGGACGTCGCTTCGAGAATCCGGACCTCGTGGGTGGGCGGCGACAGCTCGAGGAACTCGCCGTAGTTCGTGAGGCGTGCCAGCTTTCCCGTCTCGATCGTCCGCAGCGCGTAGGCCAGGGCCATGTCGCCGTACCGGTGATGATGGCCGTAGGTCTCGCCGTCGGTGGCCGCGTGGACGAGCTCCGCCCGTCCGCGCTCGACCGAGAACGCGCCCGCCAGGCGCTCCGCGAAGTTCTCGCCCTTCGACAGCACGACCGGGTCGAACGCGACCGCGCGCGACACCGGCCCGTCGAAGAAGAACACCGCGATCGAGGCGCCCGACGGGAGCGTCACCCGATAGGCCCGGGTCGGATCGACCTCCCGGCCGGAGAGCTCCGTCCACGCCGACTCCCCGATGGGGCGGACCGCATCGGCCTGGTGGGGTGCGAGGATCGTGAAGCGGATGCCATGCGCCGCCAGGGCCTCGAGCGAGGCCAGGTCTACCGCCGTTTCCGGCAGCCACATTCCCTCCGGCCGCCGCCCGAAGCGCCGCTCGAAGTCGCGGATCCCCCAGACGACCTGCGTCGCCCGGTCCCGGGCGTTCGCGAGCGGGAGGATCATGTGGTTGTAGGGCTGCGCGATTGCCGACCCGTGGCCCGAGAACCGCGCGGCGCTCTGCCGGTCGGCCTCCAGAATCGCGGCATACACGTCGGGACGCGCCGTCTGGAGCCACGACAGCAGCGTCGGGCCGAAGTTGAAACTCATCGAGGCGTAGTTGTTGACGATCGCCACGATGCGGTTCTCTTCGTCGAGGATCCGGGCCGTCGCGTTCGGGCCGTAGCATTCGGCCGCGATCCGCTCGTTCCAGTCGTGGTACGGGTACGCCGATTCCTGGAGCTCGATCGCTTCGAGCCAGGGGTTCTCCCGCGGCGGCTGGTAGAAGTGGCCGTGGATGCAGACGAAGCGTTCCATCAGTGGCCGTCCCGATCAGGCGAGGACCGGCTCCTCCTCGATCTCGAACACGTCCGCCTCGGCCGCCTCCGCCGCAGCAGCCGCCGCGGCCGCCATCTCGAGCGGTTCGGGCATCGGCAAAGGCTTCAGGAAGAGGGCCCCGAGCGGCGGCAGGGACAGCGAGAGGCTGTGCGAGCGGCCGTGCGCCGGAACCGCGAGAGCCACGGCCCGCCCCATGTTGCCGACACCGCTGCCTCCGTAAGCGCTCGCGTCGCTGTTGGCGATCTCCTGCCAGTCCGCGCCGCCATCGACGCCGACGAGATAGCCGAGCGCGTGGCACGGGCGTGAAGTTGAAGACCGCCACGACGCGGTCCGCCGGGTTCCGGGCACGGCGCTCGAGCGAAACGACGCTGTGGTCGGCGTCGTTGCAGTCGATCCACTCGAAGCCCCGGGCGTCGAAGTCGAGCTCGTGGAGGGCGGGCTCGGCGGCGAGCATCCGGTTCAGGTCGCGGACCCAGAGCCGCAGGCCCGAGTGGAGCGGCCGCTCGGTCAGATGCCAGTCGAGGCTCGCGTCGTGGTTCCATTCGCCCCACTGGCCGAACTCTCCGCCCATGAAGAGGAGCTTCTTGCCGGGCAGCGCCCACATGTACGCGAAGAGCAGCCGGAGGTTGGCCGCCATTTTCCATTCGTCGTGCCCCGGCATCTTCGAGATCAGCGACTTCTTCAGGTGCACGACCTCGTCGTGGGACAGCGGCAGCACGAAGTTCTCGGAGTACGCGTACATCCGGCGGAAGGTCAGCTTGCCGTGGTGCCACTTGCGGAAGATCGGATCGATCTCCATGTAGTCGAGGGTGTCGTTCATCCAGCCCATGTCCCACTTCATCGAGAAGCCGAGGCCCCCGACGTAGACGGGACGGGAGACCATCGGCCAGGAGGTCGACTCCTCGGCGATCGTGACGGCGTCCGGGAAGCTCCGGCCGACCTCCTCGTTGAGCTGACGCAGGAAGACGATCGCGTCGATGTTTTCGCGCCCGCCGTACGCGTTGGGGATCCACTCGCCGGCCTTGCGCGAAAAGTCGAGGTAGATCATCGACGCCACGGCATCGACCCGCAGTCCGTCGGCGTGAAACCGGTCGAGCCAGTAGAGTCCCGAGGACAGGAGAAAGCTGCGCACCTCGTGGCGGCCGTAGTTGAAGACGCAGCTGCCCCAGTCGGGCTGATAGCCCTTGCGCCAGTCGGCGTGCTCGTAGAGGTGCGTGCCGTCGAAATAGACGAGGCCGTGCTCGTCGGAGGGAAAGTGCGAGGGCACCCAGTCGAGGATGACGCCGATCCCGGCCTGGTGGAGCGTGTCGACGAGGGCCATGAAGTCCTGCGGCGTGCCGAACCGGGAGGTCGGCGCGAAGAACCCGGTGCCCTGATAGCCCCAGGACCCCGCGAACGGGTGCTCCATGACCGGAAGCAGCTCCACGTGCGTGAAGCCCATGGCCTTCGCATAGGCCGCCAGGTGCGGCGCGATCTCGCGGTAGGTCAGCGACCGCTTGCCTTCGTCGGGGATCCGCCGCCAGGAGCCGAGATGCACCTCGTAGATGGACATCGGCCGACGTGGTGAACGGGGCATCCGAACGGGTCCGCATCCATTCCCCGTCGCCCCAGGAGTAGTCGAGGTCCCAGACGACCGAGCCCGTGCGCGGGGGGACCTCGTGGCGAAATCCGCAGGGGTCCGCCTTGTCGACCCGGTAGCCCGCCACCCGGGACACGATGCGGTACTTGTAGACGCCGCCCCGGCCCACGCCGGGAATGAAGCCTTCCCAGATTCCGGACTGGCCGACCGACCCGAGCGGGTGCCTCTCGCCGTCCCAACCGTTGAAATCGCCGACCACCGACACCGATGCGGCGTTGGGCGCCCAGACCGCGAAGAAGGTTCCCGCGTCGCCGTCGAGCACGCCGGGATGAGCGCCGAGCCTCTCCGAGAGACGCGCGTGCGTTCCCTGGTTGAAGAGGTAGAGATCGTCGGCGGTCAGCAGGGGCCGGCCGTGGCGGACCTCCCCGCCCGGCCCGGTCTCGTCGTCTTGGACGGCAGACGGCTCCTCCCTTCGGCGGGAGGCAGTCTACTCCGGAGCCGCCGCTCACTCCGCGCGCAGCGCCGTCATCGGATCGACGCGCGCCGCGCGCCGCGCGGGCAGGAACGCGGCCAGCGCCGCCGCGGCCGCAAGGATGGCCGCCGCCCAGGCGAGGGTCGGCAGGTCGCGCGGACCCACGCCGTAGAGCAACTTCTCGAGCGATCGATTCAGCAGGAACGCGCCCACCAGACCGGCGCCGAGACCGGCGGCGACGAGGACGGCGGCCTGACGCACGACCAGCCAGACGATGCCGGCCGGCCGGCCGCCGAGGGCGAGGCGGACGCCGATCTCGCCCGAGCGCTGCGCGACCGAGTAGGCGAGCAGGCCGTAGACACCGATCGCAGCCAGGACGAGCGCGAGCCCGGCCAGAACGGCCGCGATCACGGACGTGAAGCGGGCCGCGGCGCCCGCCTGCCGCACGTAGTCTTCGAGCAGCCTGACCTTCGAGACGGCGAGCTCGGGATCGAGCCGGGCGACCTCGCGGCGCACCGGCCCCGCCAGGCTTCGGGCGGCGCCGGCATCCTCGGCTCGGACGTTGAAGACCAGCTCCGGCCGGCTGCTCTGAAGGTAGGGCACGTAGATCTGTCCGCGCCCGTCGGCGCCGAGGTCCCGGTAGCGGACGTGCCGCACGACGCCGACCACCTCGGCGGGCGTCGGGTCGAACGAGCCTTCGTGGATGAAGGTCGCCACGAGGCGCTTGCCGAGCGGATCCTCGGCGCCCCAGGTCCGTTTCGCGAGCGTCTCGTCGACCACGATCACGTTGGGATGCTCGGCGTCGTCGGCGTCGGTGAAGGAGCGTCCGCGGGTCAGCGTGGCGCCGAGGCTCTCGAAGAAGCCGGGGACAACGGCACGATGATCGGCCATCGCGGCGTTTCGCTCGGACGCCGGCGCGCCGTCGGGCCAGTAGTACTCGTACCAGTTGGGATAGTCGTCGAAGGGCAGGTGCGAGGCAGCGCCGACGGCCGAGACACCAGGCAGCCCGGCGAGGCGCGTGCGAAGCTCGCGGGCCCGGCGGCGCCGCGACGCGTCGTCCGGGTAGCGGCCGCCCTGGAGCGACACCTGGAACGTCAGGGTCCCGCCGGGCCGGAAACCGGGGTCCGCACCCGAGAGCGCCGAGAACGTGCGCGCGAGGAGGCCGGCCCCCGCCAGCAGCACGAAGCCCAGAGCGACCTCGGCGAACACGAGCAGGCGCTGGGGCCCGGAGCGGCCGGAGACGGTGCGCCCGCCTTCCTGGAGAGCGCGGGAAAGATCCCGGCGCGTGGCCACGACGGCCGGAGCGATGCCGCAGGCAATGCCAGTCGCCACCGCGAGCGCGGCGGTGAAGCCGAGCACGGTCGTCGAAAGCCCCGCCGCGCCGAGCCGCGAGAGCCCCGCGGGTTTCAACGCCAGCAGGGCCGAGAGCCCGGCGCGCCCGACCGCGACGCCGAGGGCGGCGCCCAGCGCCGAGAGCACGAGGCTCTCGGTCACCAGCTGGCGCGCGATCCGGCTCCGGCTCGCGCCGAGCGCCGTACGCAGACCGATCTCCCTCTCGCGGCGCGCGGCCCGCACCAGCAGGAGGGCGGCGACGTTCGCACAGGCGATCAGGACGACCAGTCCCACCCCGGCGAAGAGCGCGAGCAAAGCCGGCTTCACCTCGCGGACGGCGTCGGCGTGGAGCGGCACGACCCTCAGATCGAGGCCGGTCGTCTTGTATTCGCCGAATTGCTCCCGCAGGCGCCCGGCTATGGTGGTCAACTCGCCCTGGGCGCTCGCCACGGTGGCGCCCGGGGCCAGGCGCGCGACGATCCGGAGCCAGCCGAGGTCGCGCGGATACTCCTCCAGATCCCGGCCAACGGTCGTGAAGACCTCGATCCCCGGCGGCACGCTCGAATCGGCGGCGAAAACGACGTCGAAGCCCGGAGGCATGACCCCGACCACCGTCGCGGAGCCGCGGTCCAGGCGCACGGCGCGGCCCACGATCGCAGGGTCGCCGCCGAAACGGCGCCGCCAGAAGGCGTCCGAAAGGACGACGGCGGGCGTCCCCGACGATGCGCCGTCCGACGGCGCAAGCGTCCTCCCCAGCTGCGGCGCGACCCCGAAGATCGGCAGAAAGTTCGCCGTCGTCTGGGCCAGCCGGACGCGTTCGGGCTCCCCCTCGCCCGTCAGAGACGTGGCGCCGACCCAGATGCCGGCGACGTCGGAGAGCTGACGCGTGCGGCGCCGGATCTCGAGCAGCTCGTGGGCCGACGCCGGCACCCGGGGCTGGCGGGACTCGCGGAACTCCGTCCAGACCATGACGAGGCGTGACGGGTCGCGATAGGGCAGCGGCGCGATCAGCGTCGCCTCGAGGACCGTGAAGATGGCGGTGTTGGCCCCGATGCCGAGCGCGAGCGTCGCTATTGCCGCGGCCGAAAAGCCCGGGCTCTTCGCCAGCATCCGCACCGCGTAACGCACGTCCTGCCCGATCGTCTCGAGGAGCGCCCCGGCCCGCGCCTCGCGCACGGCCTCCTTGACCTGCTCCACGCCGCCGAGGTCCATGCGCGCGCGCCGCCGCGCCTCCGCGGGGTCGAGCCCCGCGGCGATCTTCTCGTCGACGAGAAGACCCAGAGCGGCCTCGAGCTCCGCGTCGAGCTCGTCCTCGAGGCGCTTGCGCCGGAAGAGATTGCGAACCAGGCTCCGCAGGCGCCGCGCCGCCGACATGGCCTACGCCGTTCCGAGCGCCAGCCCGATGGCGCCCGCGATGCGGCTCCACTGGCGCGCCTCGGCCGCGAGCTGCTTCTGGCCGGCCTTCGTCAGCGTGTAGTACTTGGCCCGGCGGTTGTTCTCCGACCGGCCCCAGGAGGCCGCCACCCAGCCGTTCTCCTCCAGCCGGTTGAGGGCTGGAAACAGCGATCCCGGCTTGACGTCGAAAGCGCCCCGCGTCATCAGGGCGATGCGGCGCGACACGGCGAGCCCGTGAAGCGCGCCGCCGGACAGGGCCTTGAGCACCAGCAGGTCGAGAGTTCCCTGCAGCAGGTCCGTCTTCTCCGCACCCATCCGTCCTCCTTCAGACGCTCTATAGGAGAGTATCCCCGGACCGGATCCCTGTCAACGGAAACCCGGCATATCCGTCTTTCGGCGCATAATGCGCGCGCCATGGACGGAACGGCGATCGTCCTCTGCGACGGACTACTTCGCGACCCCGAACGGCAAGACCGCGCACGGTCTCGTCCGCGGCACCGCGCGCTACCGGATCCTCGGAGTCGATCGATGCGCCCGACCGCCGGCCGCGACGCCGGCGACGTCCTCGACGGGAGACCGCGGGGCATCCCCGTCTTCGCGACCATCGGACACGCCCTCCAGGCCGCCGGCCGAGCCCGACTTTGCGGTCGTCGGCGTGGCGACCTCGGGCGGGCGGCTCACCGCCGGCCTGCGTTCGCTCGTCGAGGAGGCGATCGAGGCCGGCATGTCGGTCGTCAACGGCCTTCACGAGTTCCTGGCCGACGACGCGGGGCTCGCGGCCGCGGCCGCCCGAAAGGGCGTGTCACGATCGTCGACGTCCGCCGGACGGCCGCCCGGAAGGACCTCCACTTCTGGAGCGGCGAGATCTTCGACGGTCGCGGCGCCGCGCATCGCGGTGCTCGGCACCGACTGCGCCCTCGGCAAGCGCACGACGGCCCGGTTCCTGCTCGAGGCCTGCCGCCGCGCCGGGATCCGCACCGAGCTCGTCTTCACCGGCCAGACGGGCTGGATGCAGGGCGCGCCCTTCGGCTTCATCTTCGACTCGGTTCCGAACGACTTCGTCTCCGGCGAGCTCGAGCACGCCATCGTCTCCTGCTGGCGCGCGGCGCGGCCCGAGCTCATCCTGCTCGAAGGGCAGTCATCCCTGCGCAATCCGTCCGGCCCGTGCGGCTCGGAGTTCCTGATCTCCGGCCGGGCCCGCGGCGTGATCCTCCAGCACGCGCCCGGCGCGGACCTTCTTCGAGGGGCTCGAGGAGCTCGACCTGCGCATTCCTCCGCTCTCCGAAGAGATCGCCCTCATCCGCACCCTCGGCGCGCGCACTCTCGCAGTCGCGCTCAACGGCGAGCACCGGACCGCGGAGGCGCTGCGCGCCGAACGCGACCGGCTCGGCAAGGAGCTCGGGCTTCCCGTCGTCCTCCCCCTCGAGGAAGGCGTGGAACGCTCTCGTCCCGGTCGTCCGGGAGTTTCTCGCGGAGCGAGGCCAGGCGTTGAAGATTTCGCGCGTCGAGAGCCGGCTCGAGGAGTTCGCGCTCACGCCGTCCTACGCGATCGCCGGACAGGACCCGCTGACCCACGTCGGCAACCTCGTCGTCCGCATCGAGACGGACGCCGGAATCGTCGGCCTCGGCGCCGGCTCGCCGGGCGAGCACGTGACGGGCGAGACGATCGAGGGCTGCCGCGAGGCCCTCGCGCCCGCGAACCTCGAATGGCTCCGCGGCCGCGACGTCCGGACCCTTCCCGCGATCTGCCGCGAGTCCGCGGACCGGTTTCCCGCTGACCCCGGCCGCCCGCGCGGCCGTCGACATCGCGCTCCACGACGCCCTGGCGAAGCGCCTCGGCCTGCCCCTGGTCGAGATGCTCGGCCGGGCCCACTCGGCGATTCCGACCTCCATCACCATCGGGATCAAGCCGGTCGCCGAGACGCTCGCCGAGGCCGACGAGTACCTCGGCCGCGGCTTCCGGGTCCTGAAGGTCAAGATCGGTGACGCGCTCGAGCGAGGACCTCGAGCGCCTGGCCCGCCTGCGCGAGCGCGTCGGGCGTCGCGCCGCCATCCGCGTCGACGCCAACGTCGGCTACACGCTCGAGGAGACGGCGGGCCTTCTTCGAGCGTGCCGCACCGCTCGACATCGAGTTCGTCGAGCAGCCGGTCGCGCGCGAGGCCTTCGACGGCGTGCGTCGCCTCCCGGCCGCGCTGCCGCGCGCGGATCGCCGCCGACGAGAGCCTGCTCGACGAGAAGGACGCCCTCGCGCTCGCCGGCCCGGAGCCCGCCTGCGGGATCTACAACATCAAGCTCATGAAGTGCGGCGGCGTGTGGCCGGCGCTCCGCATCGCCGCGATCGCCGAAACGGCGGGGATCTCGCCTCATGTGGGGCTGCATGGACGAGAGCCGAATCTCGATCGCCGCCGCGCTGCACGCGGCCTTCGCCTCGCCCGCGACCCGCTACCTCGACCTCGACGGCTCGCTCGACCTCGCCCGCGACGTGGTCGCCGGCGGCTTCACGCTCGAGAACGGCGTGATGCGCACGACCGAGGCCCCGGGCCTCGGCGTCACGCCCGGGCTTAGCGGACGTGCCGTCGACGCGAATGGCTTCTAGCGCCATGCGGGATCGCCGCCCCGATACGGCAGCCAGACGAGGCCGACCCGCCGGACCGTGATGTCGGTCTTCTTCGGCCTCAGCGCGACCTTTTCGAGCGTTTCCGAGAGCGGGTCGCTCGCCGAGGCCTGCGCGTCGAGCTCGGCCTGGAGCTCGCCTTCGAGCGCCGCGATCTGCTGCCGGACGGCGTCCTCGGTCTCCTCCGCCCGCTGGACGTCGCCGGCCTGCTTCATCGTCCGGCCGGCCGAGCGCGCCGCCGTCGTGGCCTTGCCGATCGTCGTGGCGCTGACGGCCTTGCGGCCGAAGATCGCGCCGAGGACCGTCGCACCCACCGAGATCGCCGTCTGGACTCCCGCCTGGATGGATTCCTGCTTCTCCCGGCCGACGGCCTGCTCGCGCGCGGCGCAGCCGTTCCTGGAGCGACGGCGAGCTTCGATGCGTACTTCTGCCGCAGTCGGTCGGCGGCGGCGTCTCGCTTCTCGCGCGCGTCCTGCTGGAGGCGGGCGCGGAAGTCCGCCTCGCGACTCGCCGGGGCTCGAGAGCATGCCCGACGACGGGCTTCTCGCGAGCTCGATCGATCGCTCGCGGTAGATCCAGGTTGCGAAGCTCCTTCTCCCAGCCGTCGGCCGCCTTCGGGCCGGCGGCACCGGGCGCGAGGTCCGCAAACGCCGCTTCCGGCGCCGGCTCGCTCTCGAGGTCTTCGGCGGCGAAGTCCGGCTCCGCGGACCCGCTCCAGTCGAGCCCGGCCGACAGCGGTGCGACGCGGGCGATCTTCTGCGTCGCCGAGACGCCGGCCTTTGCCTCCGCGAAGAAGACCTCGGCTTCGCCGAGCACGGACGCGCGGTAGACGAGCCCGCCCTCCGACCCCCGCGGCGGGACGAAGAGCTGCGTGACGCCCGGCGGCAGCACGGGACGCGGCCCGCCGGCCGGGACGGAGGAGGACGCCGGCGGGCGATCCGGCGCCTCGTCCTTCGTCCGCGCGGCGCGCCGCGGGATCCATCAGCGTCTTGATCTGCGCCCGCGTCAGCGGGCCGCGCAGGTAGGAGAGCGCCCACCGCGTCTCGAAGACTTCGGGCGCGTCCTCGTGCACGTTGTTCAGGAGGAACACGCGGTTGCCGAGGGCGGCGAGGGTCTCTCCATCTTCCCCCGGTCGAACTTCTGCGATGCGCTCGCCGCCGCGCCCTCGAGCCCCTCGAGCACGCGGGCCTTGTCGCGTTCGGTCTGGAGCCGGCCGAGGAACCAGGTGCCGGTGTTCGCGAGGCCCTTGTAGTCGAGGTCGACCGGGTTCTGGGTCGCCAGCACCACGCCGAGACCGAAGGCTCGGCCCTGCTTCAAGAGCGTCAGCAGCGGGGCCTTGGCGGGAGGGGTCGCGACCGGCGGGAAGTACCCGGCGATCTCGTCCATGTACAGGATCGCGCGCAGGCTCGTCGTGCCGGACTGCGCGCGCATCCAGGCGACGTCTGGTTGAGCAGGAGCGTCACGAAGAACATGCGCTCGGAGTCGGAGAGGTGAGCGATCGAGAAGATCGCGACCCGCGGCTTGCCGGCGTTCGTCCGCAGGATCGACCCGACCTCGAGCGGCTCTCCCTCGAGCCAGCTCGCGAAGCCCGGCGCGGCGAGGAGGTTGTTGAGGCTCATGGCGAGAGCGAACCGCTCCTTCGCCGGGAAGAACGACTCGAGGTCGACGACACCGATCCTCGCGACGGGCGGCGTCTGGATTTGCGCGATCAGAGCGGCGAGGTCCAGGTCCGATCCCCTTCTGCCATGCCGCGGCCAGGATCGTCGACGACGAGGATGTGCTCGCGGCTCTTCAGCGGATCCGCGTCGACGCCGGCGAGCGTCAGAAGGCCCGTGGCGGTCGATCCGACGCGCTCGCGCATCGCCTCTTCGTCCTCCCGCGCCTCCGGCGGTGGCGCCGCGAAGGACTTGAGGATCGAGACGGGGAGCCCCGCGTTCGAGCCTGGCGTGTAGATCGCGAACTCCGCCGCGTCCTTCAGCCTCCGGATCCGCGCACCGTCCTCACCCCAATCGGCGAGACCGTTCTTCCAGAGATCGGCCTGCTGCTTCGCGAAATCGTCCGCCGACATGCCCTTGCGCGCGGCATCGTCCTCGTTGATCCAGGGCCGGAAGTCACCCGGCGCGAGGTCCGGAAAGGTCAGGAGCAGATTGCAGAGGTCGCCCTTGGGGTCGATCAGGATCGCGGGCACGCCGTCGATCGCGGCCTCCTCGATGAGCGACAGGCACAGGCCGGTCTTGCCGCTTCCCGTCATGCCGACGCAGACGGCGTGCGTCACGAGATCGCGCGAGTCGTAGAGGACGAGTCCGTCCCCCCGTTTCCTCGTTCCGAGGTCGTACGACTTGCCGAGATAGAAGACGCCGAGCTTCTCGAAATCCGGCATGCTCGGAATCATAGCGAGAAGATGCCCCCTTGCGCGTAAACTCCGCAACGTCTTGGCGCAGACGACCGGCCTGATCAACACGAAGCTCGCAAACCGCTACGAGGTCCTCGGGGAGCTCGGCCGCGGCGGCATGGGCGTCGTCTACCGCGCACGCGACCCGCTCTTGAACCGCGAGGTCGCTGTCAAGCTGATCTCCTCGACGGACCTGACGGCCGACATCGAGGAGCGCTTCCAGCGCGAGGCCCAGCTCGTCGCCCAGATGGACCACCCGGCCATCGTGCCGATCTACGACTTCGGCCGGCACGAGGGCTCGCTCTTCTTCGTGATGCCCGTGGCGAGCGGCACGACCCTGCTCCGCCTGATCCGCGACCAGTCGCTCCACCTCGGCGAGGTCGTCGACATCGGAATCCAGGTCGCCGACGCGCTCGACTACAGCCACTCGCGCGGGGTCGTCCACCGCGACATCAAGCCGGCCAACATCATGGTCACCCGCGAGGAAGGCTCCGGGGCGCGCGTCCGGGTCATGGACTTCGGCCTCGCCCATGCCGCGACCGAGTCGCGCCTGACGAAAACCGGAACGCTCGTCGGAACGGTCGCATACCTCGCGCCCGAACAGGTCGCTTCGCGCGCCTTCGACGCGCGCTCCGACATCTACTCCCTGGGCGTCGTCCTCTACGAGTGCCTCGTCGGCGAGCCTCCCTTCACCGGGGAGATCCAGTCGATCCTCTACCGGATCGTCCACGAGATCCCGCAGCCCCCGCGCGCGCTCGGCGCCGAGATCCGGGAAGAGCTCCAGGACATCATCCTGCGCTGCCTCGAGAAGGACCCCGCGAAGCGTCCTCCGAAGGCGGGCCAGGTCTGCCGACGCACTGCGCCGCCACAAGGCGAGCCTCGCGACCGACGAGTTCCGCATGTCGGTGGTGCTGTCGGCGAGCCGCGTCATCCAGCGGCCGGCGCTTTCGGTCTTCATCGGCCGCGAGAAAGAGTTCGCCGAGCTCCAGCGGCGGCTCAACGCTTCGATCGCCGGCGACTGCCAGTTCGCGGTCGTCGCCGGAGAGCCGGGGATCGGCAAGACGCGCCTGCTCGAGGAGCTCAAGAACCTCGCCCTCGCGCGCAAGATCCGCGTTCTCTACGGACGTTTCGTCGAGCAGGACCGGTCTTTCTCGTACCAGGGCTTCTGCGAGCTCATCCAGGACTACTTCCGGACGCGCGACGCGGCGGCTTCCTCGGCCGAGCGCCCCGACTTCTCGGACCTGGCCGCCGATCTGATCGCACTCTTTCCGCAGCTCTCCGAGATCGCCGACCTGCGGGCGGCCGTCAGCGGCGACTCGCGCATCGCCGTTCCGGCCGAGGAGAAAAAAGTCGAGGATCGGATTCAGATCTTCGAGCTGCTCGCCCGGACGCTGACGCGGATCGCCGGCGGCAAGCCCCTCGTCCTGATCCTCGAAAACCTGCACGGCGCCGAGATCTCGATCGAGGCGCTCCAGTACATCGTGCGCCGCCTCGGCCCCACGCCGACGCTCATCGTCGGCAGCTATCGGCAGACGGAGACCGACAAGCGCCATCCGCTCACGCGGATGCTCGACTCCTTCGTGGACGATCCGCGGTTCGTCTCGCTCACGCTGCCGCCCTTCTCCCCCTCCGAGCACCGCTCCCTCGTCGAGTCGCTCGTCGGGGCGCCGAAGGTCTCGGACGAGCTCGCGCAGAGGCTCTGCGACGCGACGGAGGGCAATCCCTTCTTCACGAAGGAGCTCATCCGCTCCCTGGTGGAGTCGGGCGGCATCACGCGGGACGACACGGGCGCCTGGAGCTTTTCGAAGGAGGCGGAGATCTCGGCCGACGCCATGCCCGCGACGATCCAGCAGGCCGTCGAGAAGCGCATCGAGCGGCTGCCGGAGGAACTCCGGGACCTCCTGTCGATCGCGTCGGTTGTCGGAAAGACTTTCGACTCGCGGGACCTCGAGACGCTCGCCGAGGACGCCAAGGGCGTCGAGGACGCCGTCGATCGCCTGATCCTCGAGGGCATCCTCGAGGAGGAGCGGGAGTCCCGCGGCGACCGGCTGACCTTCGCGAGCGGCATCGTTCGCGACGTTCTCTACGGGGCCCTCTCCCGCCGGCGCCGGCGCTCCCTCCACCGGAAGTACGCCGAGCTGGTCGAGAAAAGGGCCGCCGGGAGGCTCGAGCGCGTGTACCCCGAGCTCGTTCACCACTTCTGGCAGGGCGACGTGCCCGACAAGACGGTCGAGTACGGCCTGAAGCTCGCGCAGAAGTCGCTCGACACGTTCAGCCCCGAGGATGCGATCCGCGTCGCGAAGATCACGCTCGAGTTCCTCGAGGACGAGGAGTGGGAGGGGGATCCCGCGCTCGAGGGAGAAGCCCGGCTGATGGTGGCCCAGGGGCAGAGGATGACCGGCAACGTCGAGGGTGCGATACGAGAAGCCGAGACCGCGGTTCGCGTCTTCGAAGAGAAGAAGCGGTCTGGCCGGGCGGTCGGAGCGATTCTCTTCGCCGCCGAGGCCTCCTGGCAGGCGCGCCGGATCGACGACGCCCGCCGCTGGGTCGAGCGGGGCATCGCGGCCGCGCGCGCGTCGGGCGAGCCGGAGCCCCTCGCCAAGCTCCTCTCGCTCGGCGAGACGGTCGCGAATCTGCGCGGCGAGTACGCGAAGGCGGCCGCCTACCAGTCCGAGATCGTGGCTCTGACCCCGCGGGAGAAGGCTCCCGAAGAAGAGATCCCGAGGGGCGGAACCCTGGTCGTCGCGCTCCCGAACCCCGTCGTCGCGACCGAGCCTTCGATCTACGAAACCACGGAGGAGCACGAAGTCCTGGCCAACGTTTTCGAGACCCTCGTCACGATGGACGCCCAGGGCAATCTCGCGCCCCACCTTTCCGATCACTGGGCCCTCGAGGCCGGCGGCTCGGCGGCGCGCCTTCACCTTCGGCCCGGCGTCGTGTTCTCCGACGGGCGGCCGCTGACCGCTTGGGCCGTGAAAACGGCGCTCGAGCGCTCGATCCGTCTCTCCCGCGACGTCATGGCGGCCGCCTTCACGGCGATCGAGGGGGTCCGGGATTTTCTCGACGGTCGGACCGAGTCGGTCGCGGGAATCGAAACCGTTTCCGACGAAGAGGTCCGCATCCGGCTCGCCCACGCCGTCCCGATCCTCCCGTCGATGCTGACCGACGGCCGGACGGCGATCGCCGGCGGCCGCCTCCGAGCCCGGGGCCGCGTCCGTCGGCACGGGCCCGTTTTGCGCGGTCCACCACACACCGAACGGAGCGACCCTCGAGCGCAACCCGAAGCACTGGCGGTCCCCGGGTGCGCGCCTCGACCGGATCGAGTTTCGCGCCTCCCTCTCGGGTTCGGAGATCGCCGAGGGACTGCGCGTCGGGCCAGATCGACGTGGCCCGGGACCTGCTGCCCCGCGACCTCGAGGCCATCCTGCGGGAGCCCCGATTCCGCGGGGGGCTCGTCGAAACGCCCAAGAAGAACACCTATTTCGCGGTCTTCCACGCCTCGAGCCCCGCGGCGTCGAATGCGGCCCTGCGGCTGGCGCTCGCCGGAGTCGCCCGAACGCAGGACTTCGTCTGGGGAGCCCTCGGTCGGTTTGCGCTGCCGGCGACCGGTGTCATTCCTCCGGGCGTCCTCGGTCACGATCCCGGGCGGCGCCAGCCCCACCTCGCCCGCGAGAAGGCGGTGGAGATGATCCGCTCCTCCGGGCTCGCGACGCCGGTGCGCCTGCGCGCCTCCGTCCACCCGATTCTCCAGAACCAGTACGTCTCGCTGACCCAGGCCCTGTTCCGGCTCTGGGCCGAGGTCGGCGTCGAGGTCGAGATCGCGACGAAGACGATGCCCGAGTTTCTCGAGGCGTGGCACGAGAACGCCGGCATCGACCTGCTCATGGGACGCTGGATCGCCGACTACGACGACCCCGACAACTTCACCCACAACCTCTTCCATTCGGCGACGGGGCGGCTGCGCGCGTACTTCTCCTCGCCCGAGGCGGACCGCCAGCTCGAAGAAGCCCGGGCCGAGCTCCGACCGGCCGCGCGCGAGGGCCTGTACCGGAAGTTCGAGCACTGGCTGCTCGACTCCGGGGTCCTGGTCCCGCTCTTCCACGACGTGGACTATCGGGTCGCCAACCCGACGGTGCGGGGCCTCCAGCTCCATTCGACCGCCCCGTACGTCAACTACGCGGACCTCGGCAAAGCGGCCGCGCCCTCGACGCCGGCGGCCCCCGATGCCCAGATCGGCGGCGGCGTCCTGCACGCTCCGATCCAGGGCGTCGTGCGGAGCCTCGACCCCTCGTTCACGGCCACGGTGGAGCAGGCCGACGTCCTGCCGAGCGTCTTCGAGACGCTGACCTGGGCGGTCGAGGGGACGCGGATCATTCCGTGGCTCGCGTCGGAAATCCTGATGGAGAACGACGGGGCGCGGTTCCGGTTCCGTCTCCAGTCGGGCGTCCGCTTCCACAACGGGCGGCGGCTGACGGCCCGCGACGTGCGTCACTCCTGGGAGCGGCTCCTCCTGAACCGCGAGAGCGAGATCCGCTGGGTGCTCTCGGTGATCCAGGGGGCGCAGCGCCTGCTCGACGGGGAAGCCACGGACCTTTCCGGCTTCCACATCGTGTCGCCGACCGAGTTCTACGTGGACCTGGACAAGCCCCTCCCCTTCTTCCCCGCCATCATTTCCTACGCCGCGACGGCGATCGTCCCCGAGGGCACTGGCACGATCGGCGCGACCGCGCGCGAGGGCGCGATCGGGACGGGGCCCTTCCGGGTCGTCAGTTTCGAGCCGGGACGCCGGCTCGAGCTCGAGCGCAATCCCAACTACTGGCGCGCCGGGCGCCCGCGCAGCGAGGGCATCGTCTTCCACCTCGGGATCACGCCCGAGGAGGTCCGCAGCGAGTTCCTCGCCGGCCGCCTGTCGCTCGCGCGCGACCTCCTGCCGGCCGATGCCGAGGAGTTCCGGCACGATCCGCGCTTCGCCTCGGGCTATCGCGAGAGCCCGCGCCTGACGACCTACTTCGTGGTCTTCCACCGGGGCCGGGGGCCGCTCCAGGACGTGGAGCTGCGGCGCCATCTCTTCCGGGGGATCGACGTCAGCGGTCTCGTCCGCCGGACGCTCGGGCGTCTCGCGATCCCGGCCCACGGCGTGATCCCGCCGGGTCTCCTCGGCTACTCGGCGGCCGGGCCGAGCGGCGGCCGCAACTCGGGCCCGATGGCGCCTCCCGACAGCTCGGTCGAGGCCACGGTGTCGCGCGAGTCGATCGATCTCGTCGCCGCGGTCCACCCGATCTACTTCGGGGAGTTCGCGGGAGTGTTTCGCGAGCTCTCCGAGGCCTTTCGCCAGGCCGGCTATCGCATCCGCCCCGCCAACAAGACGATGGCCGAGTACCTCAAGCTCTCCTACGACGCCGATGCGGACATCGACGTCGGCCGTTGGACGGCGGACTATCCCGACACCGACACGTTTCTTTACGGCGTGCTCCACTCGGGGGCCGGTGCGTTCCACAACTACGTCTCCGCCCCGGAGCTCGACCAGCTCGCCGAGCAGGGGCGGATCGAGACCGACCCGCGCGTGCGCCACTCGCTCTACCGCCGGGCCGAAGAGCTCATCGCCCGGGACGCGCTGATCCTGCCCCTCTTTCACGACCAGGTCTATTGCTTCGCCCGGCCCGAGGTCGAGGGCCTCACGACGATCGGCCAGTCCAACTCCGTCATTCCCTACGAAGACCTCTGGATCCGGCGGTAGCGGGGCGCGGGGCGTTACTCCCTGCCGCGGGCCTTGAGGGCTCCCTGCTCCACCCAGTGGGCGAGCACCCGGCGGATGCGATACGAGTCCGCGAGGACGGCCTCTTCGAAATCCTCGGGGGTGCCGCCCTGGCTCGCGCGTTTCCACAGGGCCTGCAGGAGGCCGCCGTCCTTCTCGCCCGGGCACGGCGTGGGCGGTTGCCCCGTCACGACGAGAAAACCCGTGTCGGGCACCAGCGCCGCGGCTTCCTGCAACTCGTCGTACCGGCGCATCGCCTCGAGCGTCAGCGGCAGAATGGCCCGTGGCTTCGCGCCCGGGACCGCGGGTGGCGCGCCCTTGACGAAGGCGAACTGGCCGGGGCGCGGGCGCTCGAGCAGCTGGTAGAACGCGTCCTCGCCCGAGAGCCGTCCCCGCCGGATCTCCTCGAGCTTCCCGTCACGCAGCGTCAGGCTGGCGTAGACGGCCTCGGCTCCCGGCTCGCGCAGCGTCAGCATTCCGGAGGCCGACGAATCGCCGAGGCTCTGCAGCAGCGATGGCAGGCCGAAGACCTCCAGGTCGCCCTGGAGGCTCGCGGCCGGGGCCTCGGACGCAGGGGCCGCCGGAGCCGCGGCCCCGCCGCGCGGCCCCTCGGCCGAAGCCGGCGGCCGGTCCCAGGTCCGGATCGCCCGCGCCGCGGCCCGCGAGGCCTCCTGGTCCGGGAAGCGCGCGATCAGGTCCTCGAGGGCGCGCCGCACTGCCGGCGTGGGCGTCCCCGACAGCGCCTCCACCAGCCGCGCCAGATTCTGGTCGTTCTGGCGAAGGGTCACGCCGAGGACCTTGAACGGAAGGCTGCCCTTCAGCATCTCGAGGATCTGATCCACCGACTCCCCGTCGTCGGCGAGGTTCTGCGCCGAAAGCTCCGAAAGCCGCGACATCGTGTCGCCGAGCGCCGCCGTCTTCTTCGCGGCATGCTCGAGGAGGGTCCGCCGCGCCGCGCGCGAGGGCAGGCGCGCCAGCGTCGAGGCCACGCGGTCGAGCAGCGCGCGCAGGTCCTTGGGCTCGTACGGTGGCTTCTCGGGCGGCTTCGTCAGCATCGCCTCGATGTCCGCGATCATCTGGGCCAGCCCGACCTCGGTCTTCTCGTCCTTGAGCTGACCCAGCGCCGCCACCGCCTCCTTGATGACCACCAGCGGCAGGCCGAGCCCCGCGTGCCGGAGGACGATCTCGATCTCGGCGTCGATCGGCGGAGCGTCGGCCCCGCGGGGAATCCGGCGAAGGACGTAGAGGAGATTGCGACGGAAGAACCATTCTTCTTCGCCCACTTGCGGCCCGAGCGAGCGCGTCAGCCGCTCGTACGCACCGTGCCGCGCAGCTTCGCCGTGGATTTCGAGCAGGAGCAGGATCAGCCGCCTCCGGTCGCGCTTGAGCTCGCCCGGGAGCGCGTCGAGGAGGCCCTCGACCTGGAGGCCGGTGAAGAACCGTAGGACCTTCCGAAGCGGCGCCGGATCGGTCGCCTGCTCCGCGAACTTCTTGAGCTTTTCCCAGTCGAGCTCGTCGCCGAGCTTGCGGCGGGCGATCTCCGCGCTGCCGGCATCGACTTTCTTTTCCTCGACGAGACGCTCGGCCAGCTCCAGCATCTGGACCGCCTGCGGGAGAGATCCCTCGTTGAACCGGTCGACCCCCGTGCGGACCATCTCGTGGAAGCGGCGGGAGGCCTCGACCGGGTCGTCGGCCGTCGTGATGATGCGCCGCATCGCGCCGATCGGACCGGTTTCGAACGCCGGTCCGCCGCCCGCCTCGCCCGCCGGCACCACCCACCCGGGAACGGTCTGCGCGAGCGCCCGGAAGAGGTCGCCCGTTCCGGCATCGAGCCCCATCGCCTTGAGACGGGCGAGGGCCTGATCGAGCTCTTCCCGCGACTGCGAGGTGCGAGCGGCGAAGGCCAGCGCCTCGACCGCCGCGGCCGGACGGCCCGCCGGGGCGGCGCCCGCCGCACCCGCGACGGCGAGAGAGAGCCCGCCCTGCGCCTCCAGCCGCTCCAGCAGGAGTCCCACGCGCCTCAATCCCTTGAGCGCCTCGCCCGCCGCGACGGCGCTTTCGCCCGTCCCCCTCGAAGCCGAAGCGCTCTGCCGCGCGGCCGCCGCGGCCGTTGGCGCCGATTCCGTGACGGCCTGCCGGTGAATCTGTTGGACCGGCGACACGGTCGCGGTCGTCGTCGACTCCCCCAGACGGCTCAAGTTTTCGGTCAGGATCGGGCGGTCCTCCTCGGGGCAGAGCGCGATGATCACCGGCTTCAACTGGGCGAGGTAGGCGCTCAACGGCTCCGCGGCGACGAGCTTGAATTCGCTCATCAGGTGGATCTTCTTGAGGGCATGAAAGAGGTAGTCGGAGACGGGCACGCCGCCCCCGGCGCCTCCCCGGTACTGCCCCGCCGTCCAGGCGCGTATCGTCGGGACCACCGCCTGGGGCGGGTACTTCAGGAGCGTCGAGATCGCGTCCGCAACGACCAGCGGCGGGACGTTGTCCGACAGGTATTGCTGGAGCTCGAGGAGGGCCTCGTTGAGCTCGGCGTTCGGCGGCTGACCGGACATGAACTTCTGATCCTAGGGTAACTCAAAGCGGGCCGGTCCGCCTGCGCCCGCCACCGAAGGCCCGTGGGTTCAGACCCCGGGGCGGCGTCGAAACAGGACGGTCGTCGTCGCCGCGATGTTCCGGGGCGCGAAGAAAACGCGCTCGTACTCGGCGTCGAGCTTGTGCTCGAGTTCCGGCAGAAGCGTGAGATCGAACCACTCCGGCTCGACCAGGACATACCGGCCGCGGTAGGCCAGGGCCTCCGCGAGTTGCTCCCGATGAAGGTCCGTCGAGGCCAGCGCCGCGTTGAATCGGAGCCTCTGCAGCGGATGCGGATAGAAGTACTTGAGATAGCTCGGGCATCGGATGACGTAGTTCGGCACACCATCCGAAAGAAAGAGCATCGACTCCTGCCGGCTGAGGTCGAATCGGGTGTCGAGATCGCGGAGCATCCGCATGCGCGGCTCGTAGCGGATCAGCGCATAGTACGCGCCGTTGGCTTCCGGGTCGCGCAACGGCCCGTCGCGGACGATCAGAGTCGAAAGCGCCCAGCCGAAGAGCGTCAGGCCGGCGATCGCCGCGAACCAGCGGCTGCGGGCGTCGCTCCCGGCCGAGGCCACCACGAGGCCGCACGCCAGATAGCTGAAGAGAAGGAACCCGGCATAGTGGTAGGCAAACCACTTGGATTGCACGATGGTCACCGCCGCGCAAGCCGCGAACATGCCGATGAGAAGGGCGGCCCTGCGCCCCGCGCCGGGGCGGCGTCGAAAAGCCAGAAGCGTGGCGAGAACGAGGCCGGTCGCGACGAAGGGAGCGTGCTGCAGGGCTCGGATCAGCCCGCGGACAAAGCCTGCCAGCGCACCGCGTCCCGAGAAGCGGAGAGCCGATTGCAGCAGCGCGGCGTTGCGCGCGGAGGTCAATTCGAGCGGAAGAAAGATGCCCCATATCGCCGCCGTCAAGGCGAGGCCGATCGCGGCGCTGAGCAGGACCCGCCGCAGCGCTCCGGGTCGGCTCTTCGGTCCCAGCGCGAGGAGCGCCGCTACCGGGAGCACCGCGTAGGCGACCGTGATGAACTTGCAGGCAAACAGCAGCGGCACGAACAGGCCGGATAGCCACTCGGCTTTCTTCGATTCGGAGAGCGCCGCGGCAGTCATCCCCAGCGCCAGGACCACGGCCAGCTCCTCGGCCTGCATCTGGAGCCACTGCGAACACGTCAGGATACCCAACGCGGCGACACCGAACGCCTGTCCGGGCGTCACCCGGGCCCGCTCGAGCGCCGATCGACCCAGACGGCACGAGGCCCCGATCAGAAGGAGCACGAGTCCGTAGTAGAGGCCCTTGACGACAAGCTCGAACCGGGCGGGCCGCGTCGTATCCGTCACGACCGCAGCCGCGCGATAGAGAACATAAATGAGGCATCGGTAACCGATTCCGCGCTGGTGCCACGAGCGGTAGACGTTGACGGGAAACGGGGCCGGGACGTGCTCCGCCTGGAACGCGCTGGCAAACGACATCAGGACATCGTCGGTCAGCGGGGTCGAAAGGACGGACGCCAGGAGAGCCGCTCCTGCCAGGACGACGAAAAATCGGGAGCTCCAGGAAGGGGCCGGACTCCCCCCCGAAGCGGGGGTTGGCCGGATGTTCCGGGCGCCTCGTTCATCTGGGCTCGCACGAGTGTCTTGGGGAACGAATTCCGATGATAGCGCGGGGCGACGCGGTTCCCGATCCGCCTTCCGCTCTGGAGCCCAACCCTTCCCCCCGTCGAATCGTCCGAAACCTTTCGCGGGGAGTCGCGTAAACCTTCCCGAGGGAGCTAAAAAAACAGCACTTGCTAATTTTTTAGCACTACAATCCCGGGCAGACGGAGGCCGAACGACGATGCGAGGCAAGCGGACCCTTTCCAACCTCTCCCGGCGCGAGCGCCAGATCATGGACGTCCTCTATCGAGACGGCCGGGCGACCGCGAGCGAGGTTCTGGCGGCCATGCCCGACCCGCCGAGCTACTCGGCCGTAAGAGCGATGCTGCGGATCCTCGAAAACAAGGGGCACGTGCGGCACGTCGCCGACGGCACCCGCTACGTCTACACGCCCACGCTCGCGCGGGACCGCGCCGGCAAGCCGGCCCTGGCGGGCGTGCTCGAGACATTTTTCGACGGCTCGACGGAAAAGGCGGTCGCGGCGCTGCTCGACCTGTCCCGCTCCGAACTCTCCCCCGAGGAGCTCGACCGCCTGTCGCAGCTCATCGACCAGGCTCGCATGGAGGGACGCTGACATGAGGTACCTGCTCGACTCCGCCATCCGCCTCGGCTTCGACCTCGCCGTGAAGGCCACGGTCGTCTTCCTGGTGACGGGCGCGGCCCTGCTGCTCCTGCGCCGCGCGAGCGCGGCGACGCGCCACCGCGTCGGGACCTTCGGCCTGGGCGCCGCGCTGCTGTTGCCCCTGCTCACGACGGCCGTGCCCCAGATCAGCGTCCCCATCCTTCCGGACGTACGTCCGGCGCCGAGCCGGCCGTCGGCCCAACCGGCGCGTGAAACCGCCATGTCCGGGCCCGAAAACGGCGAGATCGCCTGGCGGCAGCTCGCGCTCGCCGTCCCCGAACGGGCCCTGATCGCGCCCGCCCCGGACGCCCTCGCTTCCGCCAGGCGTGAGGCGGCTCTGCGGCCGCCGACCGCGCCGGCCCGGCGAACGGGACCCGCGCCGTGGCTCGAGCTCGGCCTGGCCCTCTGGGCCGCGGGCGCGCTGGCCGTCGGCGCGCGACTCTACGTCGGCTGGACCCGTGTCCGCCGCATCGGCCGGGAGGCCCGTCCGATCCACGATCTCGAATGGATCGAGGAGCGCAACGCCGCCGCTCACCGGCTCGCCCTGGCCCGCGAGGTCGAGATCTTCGAGAGTCCGGCCGTTCCGGTGGCGATGACCTCGGGTCTCCTGCGGCCCCTTCTGCTTCTGGGCCGGGCCGCGCGCCAGTGGGCCGTCGAGCGCCGGCGCGTCGTTCTCCTGCACGAGCTCGCCCACGTCAAGCGCGCGGACTGGCCGGCGCTGATCGTCGCCGAGCTGGCCCTGGCCGCCTACTGGTTCCACCCGCTCGCGTGGTGGCTCAGCCGCCGGGTCCGGCGCGACGCCGAGACGGCCTGCGACGACCTCGTCATCGCCTCGGGCACCAAGCCGTCGGTCTACGCCGGCCACCTGCTCGGCATCTTCCGTTCGCTCGGCTCCCCCGCGCACCCGACGCCGGCCCTGGCGCTCGCCATCGCCCGGCCGCACCAGTTCGAGGAGCGCCTACGCACGATCCTCGACCCGCGCGCCTCGCACGCCGGCGCGTCCCGCGGCCAGGCGCTCCTGGCGGCCGTCGCACTCGCCGGAGCCGCCGTGGCGGTCGGAATCGTCTCGCCGTGGATCCCGTGTTCCGGGAAGTCGGCGTCGTCCTCCGCCCGGGCATCGGCATCCTCCGGCGGGGCCATCGTCCGCTCGGCCCCCGCTTCGACGAAGAGGCCCTGCGTCAAGAAGGCCGTCGCCCCCGTTCCGAAGGCCGCGCCGCAGCCGGCGCCCGACCCGGCACCGGCGCCCGAGGCCGAGGCCACCGAGTCCGGCAAGGCCGTCCCCGCGATCTGGACGCCTTCGGTCTCGCCCACGGTCGCCGCGGAAGGCTTCGTCAAGGCCTCGAAGCACAAGCGCTGGAAGAAGGCGCCCTCGGACGGCGAGGACTGGTACGAGCGCGGCATGGATCTCCACCACGACGGGGACTACGAAGGCGCGATCGAGGCCTTCCAGAAGGCGATCGCCGACGGGTACAACGAGGACGCGGCCAGCTACAACATCGCCTGCGGGTACTCGCTGCTCGGCAAGAACGACCTCGCGTTCGAATGGCTGAAGAAGGCGACGGATGAGGGGTTCGACGTCGGGGCGTACCTCCACGACGACGATCTCGACAACCTCCACTCCGATCCTCGCTGGCCCGAACTGCGCAAGCAGGCGCGGTCAGCCCGAGGCAGCCGGGCCGAACGCGAGGCCCGCTCGGCCGCCAGCCGCTATCAGCGCGTCGTGACCCGGAACCCGAAGAGCGGCCAGCCGTACTTCGCGATCGCCATCGACCTGCTGCGCTCGGACCAGTACGACCTGGCCGTCCAGGCCTACCAGGCGGCGATCGACCGCGGCTACCGGGTCGGAACGGCCTACTACAACCAGGCCTGCGGCTACGCTCTCGCCGGCGACAAGGACCGGGCCTTCGACTCACTGCGCAAAGCCCTCGACGCCGGGTTCGATCAGCCCGGCACGATCGCGCACGACGACGATCTCGACAGCCTCCACGGCGACCCGCGTTTCGCCGAGATCCGGAAGGAAGCGCGGGCCCTGGAGCTTCCGAGCTACGACCAGGGCTGGTGGCACGCCAGCTCCAGGCACGAGAAGACGAAGTGGCGCGAGGCGGCCGATCGCTTCCAGGCCTACGTGCAGGAGCATCCGCAGAGCGGCCGGGCCTGGTACAACCTCGGGTTCGCCCGGCTCGCCGCCGACAGTCCCCAGGCCTCGATCGAAGCCTTCCAGAAGGCGCTGACGCTCGACTACCGCAAGCCCGTGGCGATGTACAACCTGGCCTGTGCCTACGCCCGCCTCGACCAGAAGGACGCGGCGTTCGACTGGCTCTACAAGGCGCTCGACGCGGGTTTCGACGAGACCGGCACGATCCGCCGGGACGACGACCTCGACAACCTGCGCGGCGACTCCCGCTACCGGAAGGCCGTGGAGATCGCGCGGACGAACGAGCACCAACTCGACTGACGCATCCCGTCGTCGCAGGGGCGGCCCTTGCGGCCGCCCTGTCGCTTCAGGGCGGAAATGCCGAGGCGTCGATCCCCGGGATGACCCTCAGCGCGTTCTTGTAATAGATCTTCTTCAGGACCTCGTCCGGCAGCGCCAGGCCGTACATCTTCCAGAAGGCGTGGCGCTTGCGGTAGTAGTCGAAGTACTCGTCGTCGGTCTCGAGGACGCGGAAGTAGACGAGGTACTCATCCGCCGCCCAGGCGTCCTTGCCGAAGAGAACGCGGTCCTGGTATTTGACGAACCAGTCGTGCGCGAAGCGCGGCTGGCGGCCGAGCTCGGCGAGCACGGCTCCGATCTCCGTGTAGACGTTCGGGAGCCGGTCGAAGAGCTTTCCGAGGCGCGCGAGGTCGCCGCCGAGCCATCCGAGGTGGGCGTCGATGAACTTCGTCTTCGGGTGTTTGGCGAACATGTGGTGCTGTTCGGTCAGGAGCTGCTCGAAGGGCGGGAACTCGTCGGGCGGCCGGGCGCGCCGCGGGAACTGTTTGAGCTCGAGCCAGCGCTCGTTGAACTTGTCCTGCGGCTCGAAGAAGGAGCGCGGCTCGGCCGTGTGGATGAGCACGGGGATGCCGAGCTCCCCGCACTTGTCCCACACCGGATCGATCCGCGGATCGTCCACCGGGACCCGCTGGCCCGAGCCATCTTTCACGGTCATGCCGAGGTTCTTGAAGATCTTGAGGCCCCGGGCTCCGGCCGCGTAGTCCCTGGCGAGCTGCTCCGCGGCGCGCTCGCCCCAGCCCGGCTCCGAGATCCCGGTGAAGTCCAGGTTGGCGAAGACGACGAACCGGCCGGGGTACCTCCCGGCGAGATTCGCCAGCCCCTTGACGAGCTCGGCGCCCCGGCCGCCGGAGAGGTTCACCATCACCTTCATGCCGATCCGGTCCATGTCGGCCACGAGGGCCGCCGCGTCCGCGGCCGAGATGTCCCGGTCCTGGTGATTGTGGACGTCGATGAAAGGGTACTTCGCCTTCTGCGGGTGGTGCTCGGGAACCACCAGGGTCGACTTGGGCTCGTACTCCTCGATCGACATCGTCTGGCCGGCGGCCGCCGCGGCGCACAGTGCGCCGAGAGCCGCCGCCAGGATTCCCGCGCGACGGATCATCGTTCGCTCCTCACGAGCACGGGCCGGCGGAAGTGCCGGCGCCGCAGGTCCGCCCACCGGATGCGCAGGCGGTCGAGATACAGGTAGACGACCGGGGTCGTGTACAGCGTCAGCACCTGCGAGACCAGCAGTCCGCCCACGATCGCGATGCCGAGGGGGCGCCGCAGCTCCCCGCCCGTGCCGAATCCGACGGCGAGCGGGAGTCCCCCGAGCAGCGCCGCCATGGTCGTCATCGTGATCGGCCGGAAACGCAGGAGACAGGCCTCGAAAATCGCCGGCTCCGGGCCGGTCCCCTCCCGCCGCTCGGCCGCGATGGCGAAATCGATCATCAGGATCGCGTTCTTCTTGACGATACCGATCAGCAGGAGAATGCCGATCAACGCGATCACCGAGAGCTCCGTCCGGAAGAGCATCAGGGCGAGCAGCGCTCCGACCCCGGCCGACGGCAGGGTCGAGAGGATCGTGATCGGATGGATGAGGCTCTCGTAGAGGATGCCGAGGACGATGTAGACGGCCAGCAACGCGGCCAGAATCAGGATCGGCTGGTTGCGAAGCGAATCCTGGAAGGCCTGGGCCGTGCCCTGGAAGCTGCCCCGGATCGTCGAGGGCAGGCCCGCCTCGGCCTCGACCCGCTCGATCGCGGCCACCGCCTCGCCGAGCGCGTGGCCGGGCGCAAGGGCGAAGGAGATCGTCACGGACGGGAAGAGACCGTTGTGGTTGACCTGGAGCGGCGCGGTCGACGGGCCGTAACGGGCCACCGCCGCGAGCGGCACGAGCGAGCCGTCGGACGAGCGCACCCGCACCGCCTCCAGGCTCTCGGGCCCCTGGAGGTAGCGCGGCTCCAGCCCGAGGATGACGTGGTACTGGTTGAGCGCCGTGTAGATGGTCGAGACCTGCCGCTGGCCGAACGCGTCGTAGAGCGTCTCGTCGATCGCCTTCGGCGTGATCCCGAGGCGGGACGCGGCGGCCCGGTCGATCGTCAGCGCCGCCTCGAGCCCGCGGTCCTCCTGATCGCTGTCGACGTCGGCGATGCTCGGGACCTTACGCAGGCGCTCGACCAGGCGCGGCGCCCATTCCTGGAGCTCGCGCACGTCGCTGCCCCGCAGCGTGTACTGGAACTGCGAGGAACTCGACCGGCCGCCGATCCGCAGGTCCTGGACCGACTGGAGGTAGAGCGAGGCGCCGGGAATGCCCGAGATCCGGGGCCTCAGGCGCGCGATGATCTCGTCCGCGGATGCGTCGCGCTCGCCGCGCGGCCGCAGGTTGACGAACATCCGCCCCGTGTTGGGCGAATCCCCGCCGGCATAGGCCTGCACGTAGTCGACTCCGGGATCCGCCAGCACGATGTCGACGAACCGGGCGACCCGCTGGTCCATCGCCTGGAACGAGGAGTTCTGGTCCGCGCGGATCGACCCCGCGAGCCGGCCGGTGTCCTGCTGGGGGAAGAACCCCTTCGGAATGAGCACGTAAAGGACGATGGTCGCCGCCATCGTGGCGAGCGTGACGCCGAGCGTCAGCGGCTGGTGCCGCAGGACCGCGGCGAGGGAGCGAGCGTAGAACGCGCGAACGGACTCGAGGATCCGCTCGGTCGCCCGGAAGAACGGACCCCGACGCTGCTGGGACGGCGGCCGCAGGAGCCGGGCGCACATCATCGGCGTGGTCGTCAGCGAGATCACCATCGAGATCAGGATCGCGACCGAAAGCGTCACGGCGAATTCGCGGAACAGCCGTCCGACGATGCCGCCCATCAGCAGGATCGGTATGAAGACCGCGACCAGCGACACGCTGATCGAGAAGACCGTGAAGGCGATCTCGCGGGCGCCCTTCCGGGCGGCCTCGACCGGCGACAGCCCGCCTTCGAGGTGGCGCGTGATGTTTTCGATGACGACGATCGCGTCGTCGACGACGAAGCCGGTCGCGATCGTCAGGGCCATGAGCGAGAGGTTGTCGATGCTGTAGCCGAGCAGGTACATCGCGCCGAACGTCCCGACGAGGGACACGGGAACGGCCACGCTCGGTATGAGCGTCGCGCGCAGGCTCCGCAGGAAGACGAACACGACCAGGATCACGAGCGCGATCGAGATGACGAGCGTGACCTGCACGTCGTGCACCGAGGCGCGGATCGTCGTCGAGCGGTCGATGACGCCGGCGACCTGGATCGACGGCGGCAGGTCGGCCTCGAGCTGAGGAAGCAGGGCCTTGATCCGGTCGACGGTCGCGATGATGTTGGCGCCGGGCTGGCGGAAGATGATGATGATGACCGCCGGCTTTCCGTTGGCCACGCCGCTCGTCCGCACGTCGGCGACCGAGTCGGTCACGGTCGCCACGTCGGAGAGCCGGAGGGCGCCTCCGTTCCTGTACGAGACAACGAGCGGCCGGTACTCCGACGCCGTGCGGAGCTGATCGGTCGCGCCGATGGCCCAGGCCCGCTCCCCGGCGCCGATCTGGCCCTTGGGCCGGTTGGCGTTGGACGACGAGAGGAACCCGCGCAGGTCCTCGAGCGAAAGGCCGGCGTTGTTCAGGGCCGTCGGGTTGACGTCGACGCGCACCGCCGGCAGCGCGCCGCCGCCGACGTAGACCCGGCCGACCCCCTCGATCTGAGAGATCTTCTGCTGGAGCACCGATGAGGCGACGTCGTAGATCTCCCCCTTGCTGACGGTGTCCGAGACCAGGGCGAGCAGGAGGATCGGCGCGTCGGCCGGGTTGACCTTGCGAAACCGGGGATTGTTCGGAAGGTTCGCGGGCAGCTGGCCGCGGGCGGCGTTGATCGCGGCCTGCACGTCCCGGGCCGCGGCATCCACGTCGCGGGAGAGGTCGAACTGCAGGACGACGTCCGTGTCGCCGAGCGAGCTCGAGGAGGTCATCTCCGTCACGCCCGCGACCCGGCTGAGCTGCCGCTCGAGCGGTGTGGCGACGGAGGACGCCATGGTCTCGGGACTCGCGCCCGGCAGGCCTGCCGAGACCTGGATCGTCGGGAACTCGACCTGCGGCAGCGGCGAGACCGGAAGGAAGAAGTAGGCGACGCCGCCGGCGAGCGCCACGGCAACGGTCAGAAGCGTCGTCCCGATCGGGCGGGAGATGAAACCGTCCGAGAGGCTCACACGCCCTCCGCGGTCCGCCGCGCCCGGCCGGCGGCTCCCGCGGCGCGCCGCCCGGCGAGGCGCCGGGCGAGCCGGTCGAACGCGAGGTAGATGACGGGCGTCGTGTAGAGGGTCAACACCTGGGAAAAGATCAGCCCGCCGACGATCGCCACGCCCAGGGGCCGACGCAGCTCCGACCCCGTGCCGGTGCCGAGGGCGAGCGGAACGCCCGCGAAGAGGGCCGCGAACGTGGTCATCAGGATCGGCCGCAGACGCAGCAGACAGGCCTGATAGATCGCCTCCCGCGCGGACTTGCCCTCCTTGCGCTCGGCGTCGAGGGCGAAGTCGATCATCATGATCGCGTTCTTCTCGACGATCCCGATCAGCAGGATGATGCCGATCAGCGCGATGATGTTGAAGTCCATCCGGCAGATCATCAGCGACAGCAGCGCGCCGACCCCGGCCGACGGAAGCGTCGAGAGAATCGTGACCGGGTGAATGTAGCTCTCGTACAGGACGCCGAGAAGGATGTAGACCGTCACGATCGCCGCCAGGATCAAGAGCGGCGTGTTGACGAGCGACGCGCGGAAGGCGCGCGCCGTGCCCTGGAACGCGGCCTGGATGCCCGGGGGCAGCCCGGCCTCGGCGCGCGCGCGCTCGATCGCGGCGACCGCCTGGCCGAGCGAGACGCCCGGCGCGAGATTGAACGAGATGGTCACGACCGGAAACTGCCCCTGGTGGTTGATCGCGAGCGGCGCTCGGGACTCCTCGATCCGCGAAAAGGCCGAGAGGGGCACCATGGCCCCGGAGGTCCCCCGCACCCGGACGTGGGCGAGGTCCCCGGGCGACGCGGCGAAGGCCGGGTCCGCCTCCAGGACCACGCGGTACTGGTTCAGCTGGGTGAACATCGTCGAAATCTGCCGCTGTCCGAAAGCGTCGTAGAGCGCATCGTCCACGGCCTGCGGCGTCAACCCGAGGCGGGACATCGTGGCGCGGTCGAGCACGAGGGTCGCCCGCAGACCCCGGCTCTGCTGGTCGCTCGCGACCTCGGCCAGCTCCGGAAGCTGCCGCAGGCGCGCGACGAGCTTCGGGGCCCACTCTTCGAGCTCGGCCGCGTCCGGATGCTCGAGGGTCAGCTGGTACTGGGTGCGGCTGACCCGGTCCTCGACGGTCAGCTCCTGGACCGGCTGCAGGTACAGCGTGATGCCCGGCACCGCCGCCACCGCCGGCTGGAGCCGCCGGATGACGGCTCCCGCCCGCACCTTCCGCTCGTGGAGCGGCTTGAGGTTGATCTGCAGGCGCCCGCTGTTCAGCGTCGCGTTCGTCCCATCGACGCCGATGAAGGAGGAGAGGCTCGCGACCGCCGGATCGGCGAGGATCACCCGCGCGAGCGCCCGCTGGCGCTCGGCCATCGTCGCGAACGACGCGGACTGCGGGCCCTCGGAGATGCCGAGGATCACGCCCGTGTCCTGCACCGGGAAGAAGCCCTTGGGAATCGCCAGGTAGAGGGCGATCGTCAGGACGAGGGTCCCGACGGCGACGGCGAGGGTCAGCGGCTGGTGCTCGAGCACGGCCTGAAGCGTCCGCCGATAGAAGCCGAGGACCCGGTCGAACGCGCGCTCCGCCCCGCGCGCGAAGCGCGACTCGGCCGCGGCCGGCCGGTGGCGCAGGATCCGGGCGCACATCATCGGCGTCAGCGTCAGGGACACGACGGCCGAAATCAGGATGGTGACCGACAGGGTCACCGCGAACTCCCGGAAGAGCCGCCCGACGACGTCCCCCATGAAGAGCAGGGGGATGAGCACGGCGATCAGAGACACCGTCAGGGATAGGATCGTGAAGCCGATCTGCTCGGCGCCGCGCAGGGCCGCCTCGAGCGGCTTCATGCCCTCCTCGACGTAGCGCATGATGTTCTCGATCATCACGATCGCGTCGTCGACGACGAACCCCGTGGCGATGGTCAGCGCCATCAGCGTCAGGTTGTTGAGGCTGTACCCGAGCAGATACATGGCCGCGAAAGTGCCCACGATCGAGAGCGGCACGGAGACGCTCGGGATGATCGTCGCGGCCACGTTGCGCAGGAAGAGGAAAATCACCATCACGACCAGGGCCACCGTCAGCATCAGCTCGAACTGCACGTCGCGCACGGAGGCCCGGATCGTCGTCGTGCGGTCGGTCAGCATCGCGACGCGCACCGCCGACGGCAGCGACGACTGGAGCTGGGGCAGGAGGTCCTTGACGCGGTCGGCGACGGCGATGATGTTGGCGCCCGGCTGCCGCTGCACGTTGAGGATGACGGCCGGGACGTCGTTCATCCAGGCGGCCTGGCGGACGTTCTCGGTCGAGTCGACGACCTCGGCGACGTCGGAGAGCCGGACCGGCGCGCCGTTGCGGTAGGCGACGACGAGCGGTTCGTAGTCCGCGCCGGTCAGGAGCTGGTCGTTGGCCCCGATCGTGTAGGCGTGGCTGGGACCGTCGAAGCTACCCTTGGCCTGGTTGACGTTGGAGGCCGCGACGGCCGCGCGCACGTCCGCGAGCGTCAGCCCGTAGGCCGAGAGCGCCGTGGGGTTGGCGCGGATCCGCACCGCCGGCTTCTGGCCGCCGGAAAGCGTCACGAGGCCCACGCCCGGCAGCTGCGAGATCCGCTGGGCCAACCGCGTGTCGGCGAGGTCGTGCACCCGCGACAGGGGCATCGTGTCCGAGGTCAGAGCGAGCGTGAGGATCGGGGCGTCGGCCGGATTGACCTTGCTGTAGACGGGAGGGTTCGGCAGGTCCCGCGGCAGAAACGACCCCGCCGCGTTGATCGCCGCCTGGACCTGCTGCTCCGCGACGTCGATGTCGAGGTCGAGCGCGAACTGCAGGGTGACGACCGAGGCGCCGGCGGCCGAGGTCGACGTCATCTGGTTCAGGCCGGGCACCTGGCCGAACTGGCGCTCCAGCGGCGCGGTGACCGAGGAGGCCATCACCTCGGGACCGGCGCCCGGATAGAACGTCACGACCTGGATCGTCGGGTAGTCGACCTGCGGCAGGGCCGAGACGGGAAGCTGTCGGTAGGCCACCGCTCCGGCGAGGAGCAGGCCGACCATCAGAAGCGAGGTGGCGACGGGCCGGAGAATGAAGGGACGGGACGGGCTCAAGAGGGCCTCGGCGCTGCGCTCCGCTCTTCCGCCTTCCGGGGCACGACCCTCGACCCCTCCTGCAGCCGATCGACGCCGTCGACGACGAGCGAGTCCCCGGCGGCCACACCCCGGGTGACGACCGCCGAGTCACCGCTCGTCTGCGCGACCTCCACGGGACGCATCGCAACGGTCCCGCCGGCCTCGACGACGTAGACGACCGGACCGAGGGTGGTTCTCTGGATCGCGGCGGACGGCACGATGACCGCGTCGCGCAAGGTGTCGAGCAGGAGCCGCACGTTGACGAACTGGTTCGGGAAGAGGAGGCCGCCCTTGTTCTCGAAGACGGCCTTCAGGCGGACCGTACCGGTCGACGGGTCGATCTGATTGTCGACGGTCAAGAGGCGCCCGGTCTCCAGCCGATTCTTCAGGTCCCGGTCCCAGGCCTCGACGGGCAGTGCGGCCCCGCGGCGCACCCGCTGCAGCACGGCCTGGAGGCTGTCCTCCGGCAGCGTGAAGAGCACGGCGATGGGATCGAGCTGGGTCAGGACCACGAGGCCGCCCGGATCCGAGGCGTGGACCATGTTGCCCGGATCCACCAGGCGCAGGCCCGCGCGTCCCGCGACCGGCGCCGTGACGCGCGTGTACGTGAGGTTGAGCTTCGCGCCCTCGATCGTCGCGCGGTCGGTCTGGACGGCGGCCTGCGCCTCGGCCACGGCGGAGGCCTGCGCGTCGACCTGCTGCTGGGAGACGAGGCCCTGGCCGACGAGGCTTCGCAGACGCTCGTTCTCGAGCCGGGCGTTCGCCAGGACGGCCTCGTCCTGGGCGAGCCGCCCCTCTGCCTGGCCAAGCTGGACCTCGAAGGGGCGCGGATCGATCTGCGCGAGGAGGTCCCCCGCCGCGACGAGCTGCCCCTCCCGGAAAGCGACCGAGACCAGCTGGCCGTCGACCCGGGGACGGACGGTGACGGTCGAAAGGGGCGTCACCGTGCCGAGGCCGGTCAGGTACACCGGGAAGCTGCCGGTCTTCGCCTCGGCGACGACGACCGGAACCGGCGCCGCCTCGCGGCCGTGGCCGCCCGCCTTTCCGCGGGCCGCCGGGCCCGATCGGGAGATGGCAATCGCCGCGGCGACGACGGCGAGGACTACCGCGGCGACCCAGATCGCCCGGCCGCGGGGCCGCCCGGTCGAGACCTCGCCCGGAGCCTCGGCCACCGGCTCGTGCTCCGGGTTCTGCGAGCTCATCCGTCCTCCTTGCCGCTGTCCAACCGCATGGGCCGGCCGGGCGTTCCCGGAAAGAGCGGACGGGATGCCCCGTCCCGCCGGCCGTTCGAACCCTCAATTTACAGCGGATTCCCGTTCCCGGGCACCCACCGGGGCGTCCGGGAGGGCGTGGGCGAGAACCGCGTCGCCGCTTCACACGATCCTCGGACCGGCGCCAGGCGGAGAAGGGACGCTCCTGCAGGGCATCGGTCGGCGCCGCGGGACTCCCCCGTCCCCCCCGGAAAACGGAACTCGGTCAGCGGCCCAGGTTCGACTCGATCTGCCGCGTGTGGTTGATGTCGTGCCCCGCCATGAGCGTGACGATCCGGTCGAGCGTGAGCCGCCCGAACTGCGAGTGCGCTCCCCAGCGGCGAAGGGTCGGGCCCCGCATCCGGGAGATCAGCCGGACGTTGGCCTGCCGCAGCGCGGCGAAGGCCGCCAGGGCCGCTCGCGGATCGATCTCGCGGTAACGGGAGTTTTTCGCCCAGGTCTCCTGGTCCATCCCGAGCAGCGGCACCCCGCTCTTCTCCAGCAGCACGCGGATCCGGTAGCCCCAGAGCAGCTCGACTTCCGAAAGGTGCGCGAGGATCTCGCCCGCCGACCACTTCCCCCGCTTCGGCCGCGCCGCCAGGCGCTTCTTCGACGCGCGGCCCACCAGCCGCGCGAGCCGCCGCGGCGTCCGCCGCAGGATCGCCACCCGGTCGCGTCCCTTCGCGTACGACTCGATTCTCTTCGTGTACTCCCCGAAACTCTCGTTCATGGGGCCGGCTACTCCGCCACTCCCTTCGCGTGGAGGATGGTCCAGACCTTCTCGGGCGTGATCGGGATGTCGATGTGCTTGACCCCCAGGTGCGACAGCGCGTCGACGACCGCGTTGACGATCGCCGGCGGCGCGCCGACGGTGGCGGACTCGCCGACCCCCTTGGCCCCGAACGGATGGTGCGGCGACGGCGTGACGGTCTTGCCCGTCTCCCACATCGGCGTCTCCATCGCGGTCGGCACGAGGTAGTCCATGAAGCTGCCGGCCTGGTTGTTGCCGTCGGCGTCGTAGGTGATCTCCTCCATCAGCGCGGGGGCCATCCCCATCGAGAGGCCGCCGTGGATCTGGCCGTCGACGATCATCGGGTTGATGATGTTGCCGCAGTCGTCGACCGCGACGAACCGGCGGATCTTGACCTCGCCCGTTCCCCGATCGATGTCGACGACGCAGATGTAGCTGCCGAACGGGAACGTCAGGTTGGGCGGATCGTAGTAGTCGACGGCCTCGAGGCCCGCCTCCATCCCCTGCGGATGGTTCGTGTACGCGGCGAAGGCGATGTCCTGGATCGTCTTTGACTTCTGCGGGGCGCCCTTCACGGAGAACTTGCCCGGTTCCCAGACGAGGTCCTCCTCGGCCACCTCCAGCAGGTAGGCCGCGATCTTCCTCGCCTTGTCCCGGACCTTGCGCGCGGCCATCGCGCCGGCGGCGCCGGCCGTCGGCGTCGAGCGGCTCGCATAGGTGCCGAGGCCGTAGGGCGCCGTGTCGGTGTCGCCCTCCTCGACCTCGACGTGGGCCGCGGGGATCCCGAGCTCCTCCGCGATGATCTGCGCGTACGTCGTCTCGTGGCCCTGGCCCTGCGACTTCGTGCCGAAGCGCGCCATCGCCTTTCCGGTCGGGTGGATCCGCAGCTCGCAGGAGTCGAACATCTTGATGCCGAGGATGTCGAAGTGCTTGGACGGCCCGGCGCCGACGATCTCGGTGAAGCTCGAGATCCCGATGCCCATCAGCTCGCCCTTCTTGCGCTTCTCGGCCTGCTCCTTGCGCAGGCCCGCGTAGTCGATCATCTCCATGGCCTTCTTCAGGGCCGCCGGGTAGTTGCCGCTGTCGTACTCCCAGCCGAGGGCGGAGTGGTACGGGAACTTGTCGGGCGGAATGAAGTTCTTCATGCGGAGGTCCGCCGGGTCCATCTTCAGCTCCTGCGCGAGCCGGTCGACCATGCGCTCGATCGCGTGCACGGCCTCGGTCACCCGGAACGAGCAGCGGTAGGCGACTCCGCCCGGCGGCTTGTTCGTGTAGACCCCGTCGACTTCGCAGAACGCGTCCCGGATGTCGTAGGAGCCGGTGCAGATCGAGAAGAGGCCGGCCGGGAACTTCGACGGGTTCGCCGCGGCGTCGGCGTAGCCGTGGTCGGCGACGGTCTTGATCTTCAGGGCCGTCATCGTCCCGTCCTTCTTCGCCGCGAGCTCCGCCTCCATGTGGTAGTCGCGGGCGAACGAGTCGGCCTGCAGGTTCTCCATCCGGTCCTCGACCCACTTGATGGGCTTGCCGATGACGACCGAGGCCGCGACCGCGATGACGTAGCCCGGGTAGACCGGAACCTTGCCGCCGAAGCCGCCGCCGATGTCGGGCGAGATGATCCGGATCTTCTCCTCCGAGAGACCGACGTGGCCCGCGACGAGGGCGAAGACCGTGCGGATCGCGTGCGGCGCCTGCGTCGTCATGTAGACGGTCAGCTTCCCGGTCGCCGGGTGGAAGTCGGCGATGCACCCGCAGGTCTCGATCGAGGCGACGTGGATCCGCGGGATGTAGATCTTCTCGCGAACGACGACATCCGAGGCCTTCACCGCGGCGTCCGTTTTCTTGCGGTCTCCGGCCTCCCAGTGCCAGATGTGGTTGTCCTTCTTGCCCTCCTTGTCGGTCCGGAGAACCGGCGCCCCCGGCTTCATCGCCTCGAACGGATCGAGCACGACCGGCAGCGGCTCGTACTCCACCTCGACCGCCGCCACTCCGTCGGCCGCCGTGTACCGGTCGGTCGCGATGACGGCCGCGACCTCCTGCGCCTGGTACATCACGCGGTCGGTCGGCAGCACCATCTGCGTGTCCGACATCAGCGTCGGCATCCAGTGCAGCTTGTACTGCGCGAGTGTCTCCCCCGTGATGACGGCGAGGACGCCCGGCACCTTCAGGGCCTTCGAGGAGTCGATCTTCTTGATCTTCGCGTGGGCGTAGGGACTGCGCACGATGTCCATGTGCAGCATTCCCGGCAGCTGGATGTCGTCGACGTAGTTGCCCTGGCCGCGGATGAAGCGCGGGTCCTCCTTGCGCTTGATCGAGTGGCCCATCCCTCCGACGGCGGCGCTCGTCTTGGGTTCCATGGCTCCCCCTACTTGGCCTGCGGGGCCGCGCTCATGGCGGCCGCCGCGTGCTGGACGGACTTGATGATGTTCACGTAGCCGGTGCACCGGCAGAGATTGCCGGAGATCGCCTGTCGGATCTCCAACTCGCTGGGGTTCGGGTGGGTCTTCAGCAGCGCGTAGCTGGTCATCATCATGCCCGGCGTGCAGTAGCCGCACTGCAGGCCGTGCTCCTGCGTGAAGCCCTCCTGGATGGGATCGAGCTTGCCGCCCTGTTCGAGACCCTCGACCGTCATGACCTGGCGGCCGTCGGCCTGGACGGCGAGCACCGTGCACGACTTGACGGGCGTTCCGTCGAGAAGCACGGTGCACGCTCCGCAGTGGGACGTGTCGCAGCCGATGTGCGTCCCCGTCAACCGCAGCGTCTCCCGGAGAAAGTGGACGAGCAGGGTGCGGGACTCGACCTCGCCCCCGCGCGCCGCGCCGTTGACCGTGATCTGGATGGTGTGCTTCGCCATGTCTAGGCTCCTTCCACCGAAAGCCGCGCCCGTTCGACGGCCTTCTCGAGCGCCCGCACGGTCAGCACGCGCGCCATCTCCTTCTTGTATTCCACCGAGCCGCGCCGGTCGGCCGAGGGGTCGGCGGCCTGCGCGGCCAGCTTGCCCGCCTGACCGAGGGTCGCGGAGTCGGGCTTCTTGCCCTGCAGGAACTTCTCGGCCTCGGCGGCCCGCACGGGTGTCAGTCCCGCGTTGGTCAGAGCGATCCCGGCCTTCGCGATCTCGCCGCCGGCGCCGAGCGTAACCTGCGCGGCCACGCCGGCCGTCGCGAAGTCTCCGACCTTGCGCTCGAGCTTGACGTAGGCCCCGCGGCTCTTGCCCTGGGGCGCCGGGATCCGGATTTCCGTCAGGATCTCGTCCTTGGCGAGCGCCGTCTCGAAGAGGCCGGTGAAGAACTCGTCGATCGGGATCGTCCGCTCGCCCTTCCTGCCCGTCGCGACGACGATCGCGCCGAGGGCGAGCATCGTCGCGGGGTGGTCGTTGGCGGGGTCGCCGTGGGCGAGGTTGCCTCCGACCGTCGCGAGGTTGCGAACGATCGGGTCGGCAATGACGGCCGCCGTGTCGGAGAGGATCGGGTACTTCGCGTGGACGACCTTCGAGCCTTCGAGGGCCGTCTCCCGCGTCCGGCCGCCGATCTTCAGGAACCCGCCCTCCTCCTTGACGTACTCGAGGCCCGGGACGCGGTTGATGTCGATCAGGTGGCCGGCCGATCCCAGGCGCAGCTTCAGCAGCGGCAGGAGGCTCTGGCCGCCCGAGAGCACCTTGGCGTCGCCGTATCGGCCCAGCAGCTCGATCGCTTCGGCGAGCGAGCCGGGGGCGTGGTAGTCGAATGCGGCCGGAATCATGGCATCTCCTTTCGAGGGTAAATCCGGAGGGGTCGGGGGCGGTGTCCGGATCGCAGGGGCAGATCGGCGTGCGTCGGCCAAAAGCAAGTCCATCACCGTATGCGGCCGACAGCCGCGGAACGAGCCGCTCGAGCGAATCGAGGTCGTGGGCCGAGGCGAATACGTCGATGAACGGCAGGGCGGCCGCCATCCCCCGGGCGGTCGGCTCGTAGCGCGCATCGCCGAGCAGGGGGTTGAGCCAGACGACCCGGTGCGCCCGCGCGCGGATGGCGCGCATCGCCGCCGCGAGCTCCGCCGTGTCCCCCCGGTCGAGGCCGTCGCTGACGATGACGACGACGGTGCGCGCGTCGACCATCGCGTCCAGGTGCCGGTCGGCGAACTCGGCGAGGCTCCGGCCGATCTGCGTCCCGCCCGACCAGCCGGGAACTCCGGCCGCCAGGCGATCGAGCGTCGCCGCGATGCGGGCGGGCGAGACCCACGGCGTCAGCCGGACGAGAGACGTGTTGAACGCGAAAAGTTCCGTCCGGCGGGCGGCCTTCTTGAGCGAGAGGAGAAACGCCAGAAGGAAGCGCACGTACCGATCCATCGACCCGCTGGTGTCGCACAGAACGACCAGGCGCGGCTCCTCGACGGCCCGCTCGCGCCGCGCCAGCCGCAGGAACTCGCCGTCGGTCGCCACGGCCCGGCGAAAGCTGCGCCGCGGATCCACGCTGCCGCGGCCGCGCGTCGGAACCCGGCGGCGGCTGCGCCGCGTGGCGAGGGCGAGCGCCAGGCGGGACATCAGCCGTTCCATGGCCGCGAGATCCCGCTCGGTGCATTCGTCGAAGGGCTTGCGGCGAAGCATCGCTTCCGGACTGTAGCCGGGGTCCTTCCCGGAACCCGGCCGCGCCTCGCGTTCCGTTCCCCGGAGGGTCGACCCGGGCCGACCGCCGAAATTCTTGACCGGCAGCCCCCGCCGCGAAGCCGAAGCGTCGCGGCCGCGCTCGGCGGGAGCCGTTCCCGCCCAGAGACGTTCGAAGAGCTCGTCGAAGGTCGCGGCGTCGCGCGCCCGGATCTTCAGGGCCGCCTTCAGCGCCAGCCGGACCTCGCCGCGGTCGGAGAGGTCCACCAGCGTCAGGGCTTCCACGGCGTCCGATTCGTCCGTAAGGCTCGCTCGGACACCGCGCTCCCGCAGAGCGCGGGCGAAGAATGCCACGTGCGCCACCAGGTCCACCGGCGTCATCCTATCGAAGCCGCCCGCCCGCGCGCCTCTTCGACGAGACCCGAAAGCTCGGCCCCGGGAAGGTCGAGGATGTCGTTGCGGTCCTTGAGCAGGCAGCCGAGCGTCTGCTCGACCGTCTCGGGGTCGAGCGCGTCGCGGTGAAGCCTCACGAGCGCCTGGGCCCAGTCGATCGTCTCGGCGACCCCCGGGACCTTGAGCAGCCGGCGTTGCCGGAGCGCCTCGAGGAACCGGCCGATCTCGGCCGAGAGCCGCTCGCTCGCGCCCGGAACGCGCGCCCGGATGATCCGGACCTCCTTCTCGAAGCTGGGGTGCTCGACGTAGAGGTAGAGGCAGCGCCGACGGAGCGCGTCGCCGATCTCCCGTGTCCGGTTGGACGTCAGGATGACGTGCGGCCGGTGCTCCGCCCGGATCGTCCCGAGCTCGGGGACGGTGACCTGGAAGTCCGACAGCACCTCGAGCAGGAACGCCTCGAAGCCGTCGTCGGACCGGTCGATCTCGTCGATCAGGAGAACGGCCGGCCCGTCCTTCTGCGTGATCGCCTGGAGCAGCGGGCGCTCGAGCAGGTACTTGCGCGAGAAGATCACCTGCTCCGCGGCCCCGGCGTCGAGCCCCTGCTCCCCCGCCATCCGGAGGCGCAGCATCTGCCGCGGGTAGTCCCACTCGTAGAGGGCGGTCTGGACGTCGAGCCCCTCGTAGCACTGCAGGCGGATGAGCGGCCGGTCGAGCAGGCGCGCGAGCACCTTCGCGATCTCCGTCTTGCCGACACCCGCGTCGCCCTCGACGAGCAGCGGCTTGCCCATCTCCGTGGAGAGGAAAAGGGACGTCGCGATCGCCGGCTCCGCGATGTAGCCCTGCCGCTCCATCGCCTCCTGGATCTTGCGGATCTCGGGCCTCACGCCCCCGCCCCCGCAGCGGGCGTGAAGCGTGACGGTGCCGCGACGAACTTCTCGCGGCAGCCCCCGCAGCAGAAGACCCAGGTGCGTCCGGCGAACTGCGCCGTATGCCGCGCGCCGGCGACGACGACCGTCATGCCGCAGACGGGATCCCGCTCCTCCGCGGCCGCCATGACGGGCAGGGCCGCCGGCGCCGCGGCCCGCGCGGGCTCCGCCGCCGCGGCGCGGCGTACGCGGACGATTTCCGCCAGGATCGAGACCGCGATCTCCTCGGGCGCCCGGGCTCCGATGTCCAGGCCGGCCGGGCTCTGGATGCGGGCGAGGGCCCGGGCATCGGAGCCGGCGGAGATGAGCGAATCGCGGATCTCGCCGAAACGCCGGGAGCTGGCGACGACGCCGAGGTAGGCGGGATCGGTCGAGAGCGCCGCGCGCACCGCCGCCTCGTCGCGTTCGCCCATCGTCGCGACGACGGCCCACGGGCGCACGCCCGGCAGGTCGAGCGGCGCGTCGGGGTCCGTCCAGAGCCGCTCGGCGCCCGGGAACGCGCCGGCCTCGGCCGCCGGGTCGGCGACGTGGACCGAGAAGCCCATCGCCTGGCCGATGCGCGCGAGGGCCTGCGCGACGGGCGAGACGCCGAAGACGAGCAGCCGCGCCGCCGGAAGGACCGGTTCGATGTAGATGTCCACGCTGCCTCCGCTGTGGCAGGTCATCGGAAAGACGAGGATCCCGGGCCGCTTCTCGGCCTGCGGGTCCGGGGCGAGGGCGATCAGGCGCGGCGCTCCGTCGGCGATCGCCTTGAGCGCCTCGCGGATGACGGTCGGCTGCGTGCAGCTGCCGCCGAGCCAGCCGTGAAACGCGCCGTCGGCGGTGATGAGGGCCCCGTCTCCCGCCTGCGCGCTCGAGGCCGGCTGCCGGCGGACCACGGTCGCCAGGGCGAAGGGCTCCTCCTTCGCGACGAGGCGGCCGGCGAGGGCGAGGAGCTCGGCGCGCACGGTTCTACGCGGCTCCCGAGCCGCGGAACCCTTCGACGTCGGCCGGCTCGTCGAGGTCCGCGAGCTTTTCGGCCGGCCACGCGAGGATCTCGGCCTCCGCGCGGTGGCGGCCGACGACCTGCCGCCCGCAGCCGTCGCCCGTCATGCCGGCGATCTCGGGAAAGAGGGACCGGTCGTAGAGGGTCGGCGGCGCGTGCACGCCGCCGTACTCGGAGACGACGAGCGGCCGGTCCGACCCGCGGTAGCGCACGACGAGCGCCCGGATCATCTCCTCGTCCACGTGCGGCATGTCGGCGAGCAGGATGACCGCCGCAGGCGCGGCATCGGGAACGGCCGCGATCCCGGCCCGAAACGAGGTGTGCTGGCCCCGGGCGTACTCCGGGTTCTTCTCCGGTCGGCACGCGAGGTCACCGAGTTCCCACACCGCGCGGTCCGCCTCGTGGCCGAGGACCACGATCACCGGATCGAGCCCCGCCGCGATCGCCCGCCGCACCACGCGGCGCAGGAGCGTCTCGCCCTCGACGCGCAGGAACAGTTTGTTCTCGCCCATGCGCGTCGACGCGCCCGCCGCGAGAACGATCCCGGCCACCGCTTTCGACCGGTCCGATGGCACGCCGGCAACTATATCGGGACTCGAGCCGGACCCGTTCCGTCGCACACGCGAGGGCCTGCCCATCCGGCAGGCCACACGCTGGATGCTCCGCTGTCGATCCATCGCGCGGCCGCGGCCTTCTCCGCTACGGCTCTTCTTGCCAGGACGAGCTCGCGGCGCGTCCTACCGGATACGCAATGGGCGATCAATGCGTCGTACATCTTCGAGGCGACGTCGGCCCGCCCGGCGGGCCTCGGGGCGGCCCTCGTGGCCGCCCGCTGACACGCTGACGAATCGCGTGCCGCCGTTCGATGGACCAGAAGTGGGCGCCCACAAGGGGCGCACTTACCTACCGGGGAGCGGCGCCTTCAGGCGTCGTTTCAGGAAGCAAGCGGAATGAACAATGTCTGGAGAGTTGACGCCTATTGCGTCCGCGAGGCCGGCTCGGGATTCCGCTGCCGCATGTCGCGACCCCGCTCGAAGCCGCAACGATAGGCGACCTTCTCGGCCGTGTTGCGCAGCGCCCCCTCGGGAGCCGCGATCCCCGTCCGGCCCGCGAGGTAACCCCGGCGGTACGCGCCCTCGACCTCGTCGAACGGCGCCTCCCGGGAGGCCGATTCGTAGTGGACCCTCTCGGCGTCGCGGATCCCGATCCAGTAGGCCTCGCGCGCGGCGTCGAGCGAGTCGGCGTCGGCCAGAGCCTCCTCCGCCGCCTGCGCTTCGGCATCGGACTCGGGAGTGGCGAACAGCACCGCGCGCCCGTGGGCGAGGGCGTCCTCGTAGAGATAGAGCTCGTCCTTCGGCAGGCCGTGATAGGTCCGGTCCTCCAGCGCATCCCCCACGGCCACGCCCGCCGCCGCCCCGCCGGCGCCGAACAGCGCCGCGGCCGCGAGCCCGACCGCCGTCACGGCGCCGACCCCGGGCACGGCGAGTGCCGCGACCGTCGCGCCGATGCCCAGGCCCGCGGACGCGCCCATGGCTCCGCCCACGACGCCGCCGATCGCCTTCGCCACGCCGGCTTGCTCGGCATCGTCGGTCGGAACCGACGCTTCGGCCAGCGACTCCTCGCCCGGGAGAAGCAACTGCACCCGCTGAGGCGGAAAACCGCGCGCCCGAAGCGTAGAAGCGGCCGCAACCGCGTCGGCGCCGGAGCGAAAGACACCCACAGTCGTTTCCATGCTCGTTGCAAGCAGCAAGAAACAGGCCAGGCCCCGTCGGGGACCTGGCCTGCAGAAGTCGACGCGATCGAAGACAGCCGTCCTCCCGGCCTCAATCGCGCGTGGGCGGCGGCGGCAGGAATCCTCCTCCGACGGCCGTGCAGCCGGGCTGGATCGCGACGAAGCTGTCGTACTTGGCCTTCTGGTCGGCGGAAAGCGTCGCGACGAACCTGGCCTCGACAGTCTTTCGCGCCGTGTCGATCTGGGACCTCAGTCCCCGACCCTGGACGACCAGGCCCCCGATCGCGCAGGCATCCGGACTCTCGCCCGCCGCGGCGTCCTCGATCTGTCCGTGAAGCGCATGCAGCTGCTCGGCCAGCGGGCGGACCGTCTCCGCCATCTCGTCGCGCAGCGCGTCGAGCGTCGTCTGCTGTTCCGCCGTCAGGTCGAGCGCGCGCACCAGGCGATCCCCGCAGCGCCCGTGCCCGGGTCCGCCGGGTCGCATCCGTGGCGCGCCCCCCGCGTTCTGCGCGAGAGCGACCGATGCCGCCAGCGCGAGCCCCCCGACGACCGACCATCCCGTCCGTCCCGTCATTTTCATTTCCAGACTCCTTTCCGCGGCATCGCCGCCCTCGACCCTGCGAGGATCGCGCGGCCGCCCCCCGGGCGTCATCATGGCGCCGAAAGGCCTTCGTAAGGGATGTAAAACCCCGCGTCCGCAGGGCTTTCCGCGCGCACCCGATGCTAGATTGGCCGCATGGCGCCGAGCGCGATCCGCAACTCGTTTTTCGCCGCCGCGCTTCTCTTCGTGCTTCTCGCGGTTCTCGCGACCCTGCAGTTTCGGTGGATCGGCGAGGTGCGCGACGCGGAGCGGGAACGGCTGCAGGCGTCGGCCCGGGCCGCCGCCGACGGGGTCGCGGCCGATTTCGACCGTGAGATCGCGGGCGCCCTTCGGACCTTCGGCGAGGCCTTCCGGACGTCCGATGCCGGCGATCTCGCGTCGGCCCTGGCCTCGGCCCGCTCGCGCTGGACCGCCGACTCGCGGTTTCCCGCCATGGTCTCCGGAGTCGACGTCGCCCGTCGCGGCCCGGCCGGGGACTGGGCGCTCGAGGAGCTCGATCCCGCGGGAGCGCTCTCTCCGGCGCCGTGGCCGGCGGACCTCGCTGCCGCGCGAGAATCGCTCGACTCCGCCGAGGCGACCCCCGACGGCCTTCCCGCGTCCGGCGCCCGCCGCGGCCGGCGGGGCCCGCCGCCATGGATGGCCTTCCTGCGCGTGCTCGACGAGCCTCCCCTCTTCATCATCGGCGCGCCCGCATCGGGTCGGGCCCTGCTCGTCCGCCTGGACCGCCGGACGATCGCCGACGAGGTTCTGCCCGCTCTCGTCGCGCGGCACTTCGGGTCCCGGGGAACGTACGACGTCGCGATCCTCGGAAGCGGCGACCCGCGGCCCATCCTGTACCGCTCGCGGGCCGACTTCACGCCCTCCCCGGACCGGCCCCCCGACGCGGAGGTTCCGCTCTTCTCGCCGCGGCCCGGCCGCGAGGAAGGCGGATCCCGGCGGCCGGAGCTCGGAGGGCCGGGTCCCGGCGGACCGCCGCCGCCCGGCTCCGGTCCGGGTGATCCCTCCCGCGCCCGATGGGTGCTCGTGGCCACGCATCGTGCCGGCTCGCTCGACGAGGCCGTCGACGCGACCCGCTCTCGGAACCTCGCCGTCAGCGCCGCCATCCTTCTCCTCCTGGCGGCGGCCGTGTCCTTCCTCGTCCGCTCGGCGCATCGCTCGGCGAGCCTCGCGCGTCAGCAGGTCGAGTTCGTGGCGAGCCTGACCCACGAGCTGCGCACCCCGCTCGCGGCGATCCGGTCCGCCGGGCAGAACCTCTCGGACGGCGTCGTGTCCGACGCCTCCCGCGTCCGGGACTACGGCGACCTCATCCAGCGCGAGGGACGGCGCCTCTCCGGCCTGATCGAGACGGCCCTCGGCCAGGCCGGCTTCGAGGCGCGCGGCGAGAGCGTGCGCGGCGGGTCCGCGTCGCTCGCGGACGCCGTCTCGCAGGCGATCGAGGCCTGCCGCCACCTGGCCGACGAGAACCAGGCGCAGATCGAGGTCCGGGTCCCGCCGGAGTTGCCGCCGGTCGCCGGCGACGAACCGGCGCTTCGCACGCTGATGGAAAACCTGCTCTCGAACGCCATCAAGTACGGCGGGAAGAACGGCCGCGTCACGGTGTCGGCGTCCGCCGCCGAGAAGACCGTGCGTGTCGCCGTCCGGGACCGCGGACCGGGGATCCCGGAGGCCGAGCTGCCGCACATCTTCGAGCCCTTCTACCGGGGCAGCCGGGCCAACGGGAGCGTCTCGGGAAGCGGCCTCGGCCTCTCGCTCGTCCGCCGGATCGTGGACGGGCTCGGCGGCCGGATCGCCGTGGAGAGCCGCCCGCGGGAAGGAACGACTTTCGCCGTGACCCTTCCGCTGGCCGCCGCGGCCGAACCGGAGGGCGCCTCGGCATGAAGCCGCGGATTCTGCTCGTCGAGGACGAACCGAGCCTCGTCGTCACGCTGACCGACCGCCTGGCCGCCGAAGGTTACGAGGTGTCGACCGCCGGCGACGGCGTCTCGGCGCTCGAGGCCGCGAAGGCCGGAGGATTCGACCTCGTCGTCTTGGACGTTGCCCTCCCGGGCAAGAGCGGATTCGACGTCTGCCGGGAGCTGCGCCAGGCGGGCAGCGACGTCCCGGTGCTCATGCTGACCGCGCGCGGCGACGTGACCGACCGCGTCGTGGGCCTGAAGCTCGGCGCCGACGACTACCTGCCCAAGCCCTTCGAGATGCTCGAGCTGCTGGCGCGCATCGAAGCGCTGCTGCGCCGGCGGCGTCCCGAGGCCCCGCCGCACGGGGACGGCTATTCCTTCGCCGACGTCCGCATCGACTTCCGAGCCGCCCAGGTCTTTCGCGGCGGGCGCCCGATCGAGGTCTCCGCACTGGAATACAAGCTCCTCAAGCACTTCGTCCAGAACCGCGGCGCGCTGCTGACACGCGACGAGCTGCTGGACAAGGTCTGGGGTTACGACGCGACGCCCACGACGCGAACCGTCGACGTCCACGTGGCCTCGCTGCGCCAGAAGATCGAGGCCAACCCGTCGCGACCCGAGCACATCCGCACCGTGCATCGCCTCGGATATCGGTTTACAGGCTAGACGCCGCGCCGCCGCGGTGTCTATGATCGGGCGGGGGCGCTCCATGACACTTCGGAACCTCAGCCTCGGCGACCGACGGCCGACCGCCCGGCTCGCGGCCATCCTCACATCGGCGCTCGCCGCCGGCCTCCTCGGCCCTGCTCCCGCGAAAGCCCAGGCCCCGGCCCTCGGGCCGGAGTTCCAGGTCAACACGTACACGACCGGCCACCAATCCTATCCGGCCGTCGCGGCGGTCGGTTCCGACCACTTCGTCGTCGCCTGGGACAGCGTCGGCCAGGACGGCGACCAGCTCGGCGTCTTCGCCCGGCTCTACGACCACGACGGCGCGGCGCTGACCGCGGAGCTTCCGGTCAACGCGTACACGACCGGCAGCGAGCGGCTCCCGGCCGTCGCCGCAACGACCGGCGGCGGATTCGTGGTCGTGTGGCAGCAGGAAAACGGTCAGGACGGCTCGGGCTCCGGGATCTTCGGCCAGCTCTTCGACGGGGCCGGGACGCCCGACGGTTCGCAGTTTCCGGTGAACGCATTCACGACGAGCGTCCAGGAGGAGCCCCGGGTCGCGGCCGACGGCTCCGGCAACTTCGTCGTGGTCTGGCAGAGCTTCTCGGAGGACGCCAACGGCTTCGCAATCGTGGCCCGGCGCTTCGACGCGAACGGTTCGCCGCTCTCCGGAGACATCGTCGTCAACCAGTACACCAGCGGCAATCAGATGCATCCCGACGTTGCGATGCGCTCCTCGGGAGAGTTCGTCGTGGTCTGGGAGAGCCCCGGCCAGGACGGCGACATGGAGGGGATCTTCGCCCGGCGGTTCGACGCGGCGGGCAGTCCGGTCTCGAGCGAGATCCCGGTCAACGCCTGGACCACGGGCCGCCAGCAGGCGCCGAGTGTCGCCCTCATCGGGTCCGGCGAGTTCGCGGTCGTCTGGCAGAGCCAGCAGGACGGCGACGGGAACTCGATCCGCGGGCGCGCCTTCGACGCCGCCAACGTGCCGATCGTCGACGAGCTCGCGATCAACACGTTCACGACCGGCGACCAGGAGGCGCCGCGCATCGCGGTATCGAACGACGGAGACATCCTCATCGCGTGGGAAAGCGTCGGCCAGGAGGGCGGAGGATCCGGAGACCGCGGGGTCTTCGCCCGCCGGTTCGGGGGCGACGGGCCACCCGGCCAGGAATTCCCTTTGAACGTCCACACCGCCGCCAACCAGAGCCGCGCGGCGCTCGCCTTCGCGCCGGACGGGCAGTTTCTCGCGGCCTGGCAGAGCATCGCGCAGGACAGCGGAACGAGCTTCGGGATCTTCGCGCGGCGCGGAGGATTCCCCGAGGCGCGGGCGCTGTCGGTCGACGAGCGCGCATCGACCGGCTCCTCCAACGTCAACGGCGTCCTCGAGGTCGGGGAAACGGTCGCCATCGATCCGACCTGGCGCAACGCGTCGATGTCCAGCCTTCCCCTCGAGGGAGCCGCCGGGCTCCTCGGCCTGAACCTGCCCGTCTACACGATCCTCGACTCGACCGCCGACTACGGGACGATCGCGCCGGACGCCGAGACGAGCTGCCTGGACGCGACGGCCGACTGTTACGAGATGCGCATCGACGGCGGCCCCCGCCCCGCGGCGCACTGGGACGCGACGTTCGAGGAGCAGCTCTCCGAGGGTGTCGGCAAGACCTGGACCCTCCATGTCGGGGAGAGCTTCGCCGACGTTCCGACCTCGAACATCTTCTATGCGTTCGTCGAGAACATCTTTCACAACGGCGTCACGGCCGGCGGCGCGTGCGGCGGCTACTGCCCGGCCAGCGCGACCCTGCGTAAGCAGATGGCGGTCTTCGTCCTCAAGGCGCTCGAGGGTCCGTTCTACGTCCCGCCGCCCGCGACGGGCGTCTTCAACGACGTGCCGGTGAACGACCCCTTTGCTCCGTGGATCGAGGAGCTCTACCACCGCGGCGCGGTGGCGGGCTGTGCGGCGCCGGGCGGGCCGAACTACTGTCCGGACGATCCGGTCCTGCGACAGCAGATGGCGGTCTTCCTCCTGCGCACCGTCGAGGACCCCGGCTACGTCCCGCCGGGATGCACCGGGACGTTTGCCGACGTCACGTGCCCGAGCCTCTTCGCCGACTGGATCGAGGAGATTGCCGCGCGGGGAGTCGCCGCCGGCTGCGGCGGCGGCAACTACTGCCCCACCAATCCGACGACCCGCGGCCAGATGGCGCCGTTCCTGGTCAAGACGTTCCGCCTCGCGCTCTACGGCCCGTAGGGGGTCAGCCCTGCAAAACTGACGTTTTGAAGTCCGGGGCGCGAAATCCCCGACCACTCGCGCTAGGGGGAAGCCGCGGACTGCTCCGTGCGCTCGAGACGCGCGGGATCGTAGCCCTGGGCCGCGACGAGCTCCTCGAGCCGCTCGAGAACCGCCTCCGGCAGCGAGGGCGTGCGCGACAGGATCCAGAGGTACTCGCGGTCGGGCGTGCCGACCACCGCGTAGCTGTAGTCGTCGGCGAGCGCCAGGACCCAGTAGTTCGCCCAGACGAACGGCAGCCACGCCAGAACCCGCGGCGCGAAACGCACCTTGAGCTTCGCGTTCGAGCCGTCCGTCGAGACGTTGCGGGCGACGCCGCTGGCCCGTCTCGCTCCGCCGTGCTCGTCCCGGCAGCGATTGTCGACGTCGATGTTCCCGTCCGGCCGCAGGGAGTACTCCGCGATCACGTCCCCGGCACAGTGGCGCTGGAATCGATTGGGATAGCGCGCCACCTCGTACCACGTCCCGGCATAGCGCCCGAGGTCGACCCGATCGACCGTCTGCGGCTCGGGCGTCGAGCCGCATGCGGCCGCCACGAAGGCCACCAGGACCATGGCCGCCATCGGACACCGGACCTTCATCGACTCCACCCCGCCCGCAACCATCCCTCGGAAAGGCCGCGCCGTCCAAGACTTGTCCAGGCCGCCGCGGCCTCTCCGGCGGTTATGCTTGCTCTACCGAGAAGGGGGAGGGATGAATGATGCGACTGCGCCCCGCCGTCTACTGCGCCGCGACCGCCATGGCCGCGGGCTCCATCGTGGCGCTGGCTCCGCGCGCTGAGACCGCCCGGGTGCGGTTCACCGTCACCTACGGACCCGGCAAGAGCGCCACGCCGCTCGACGGCCGGCTGCTGCTGATGCTCTCGACCGACGGCAGCGACGAGCCGCGCAACCAGATCACCGACAACACGATCCGGAGCCAGCAGGTCTTCGGCCTCGACGTCGACGGCTGGAAGGCCGGACAGGACGCCGTGTTCGAAGGCGACGTCCTGGGTTATCCGACTCTTCGCCTCGCCGACATTCCGCCCGGCACTTATCACGTGCAGGCGCTGCTCCACCGGTACGAGACCTTCCGGCGCGCCGACGGCCGCGTCGTCAAGCTCCCGATGGACCGCGGCGAGGGCCAGCAGTGGCGCAAGGCGCCCGGCAATCTCTATTCGACGCCGCGCGAGATCGCGATCGACCCCGGGAAGGCCGAAACGATCCGGATCGCGCTCGACCAGACCGTCCCGCCCATCCCGGACCCACCGACGACGAAGTACATCAAGCACGAGAGAATCCTGTCCGAGCGGCTCACGAAGTTCTGGGGCCGGCCGATGTACCTCGGCGCCCACGTCCTGCTCCCCGAGGGTTACGACACGCATCCCGACGCTCGGTATCCCCTCGTCATCAACCACGGCCACTTCCCGGAGACGCTCGAGGGCTTCCGGCCCGAGCCTCCGGACCCGGACCTTCCGCCCAAGTATTCCGAGCGATTTCGCGTCGAGGGATACAACCGCACCGAGCAGGAGCTCGCGCACCAGTTCTACGAGGACTGGACGGCGCCCGGTTATCCCCGCTACCTCTTGATCGAGATCCAGCACGCCAACCCGTTCTACGACGACTCCTACGCCGTCAACTCGGAGAACCTCGGGCCATACGGCGACGCGATCACCTACGAACTGATCCCGTACCTCGAGAAGAAATACCGCGCCATCGGCGCCGGCTGGGCCCGGTTCATGTACGGCGGTTCGACGGGCGGGTGGGAGGCGCTGGCCGCACAGATCCTCTACCCCGACGAGTACAACGGCTGCTGGGCCGCCTGCCCCGACCCGATCGACTTTCATGCCTACATGACCGTCAACATCTACGAAGAGCCGAACGCGTTTTTCTGGTCGAGCCCGTGGACGAAGATCTCGACGCCCGCGCACCGCGACTATCTCGGCCACCTCCAGGCGACCATCGAGCAGCAGAGCCGCTTCGAGCTCGTTCTCGGCGAGAAGACGCGGTCGGGCGGGCAGCTCGACATCTGGGAAGCCGTCTACTCCCCCAGGGGACCCGACGGTTACCCGAAGCGGATCTGGGACCGGCGCACCGGCGTCATCGACAAGTCGGTCGCGGCGTACTGGAAGGAGAACTACGACCTGGTCGACATCCTGAAGCGCCGGTGGTCGAACGGCCTCGGCCAGAAGCTCGTCGGCAAGCTCCACATCTACGTGGGCGAGGCCGACAACTACTACCTCAACAACGCCGTGTACCTCGCGGAGGACTTTCTGCGCACGGCGCAGCCCGACTACGCCGGCGAGATCGACTACGGGCCGCGCGCCGAACACTGTTGGAACGGCGACCACACCCGGCCCAACGCGATCTCGCGCCTGCGTTACCACCAGATGTTCGCGCCGAAAATCGTGGAGCGAATCCTGAAGACCGCCCCCGCGGGCGGCGACGTCACGAGCTGGAGGTACTGAGCAAGAATCGCGCCGGCAGGAAGCGTGCGATCGCGAATAGACCGGGCACGGCGGAGGTTTCGGTCGGATGGGACCAGAACCCGGAAAGGAGCCTCCCATGACCGACTCCCAGACTCCGAAGGATGACCCGAACGCCGCACCGGCGCCGGAACCGCGGCGCAAACACCGCAAGAAGGGCTATCGCGGCTATCCGAACAACCCCAGCGTCGGAGGCGACATCCACGCCGGACGCGGCTTCGGCGGCGTCGGCGTCGCGGGCGCGACCGGGGGCGCGGGCCTGGTGAAGGCGGGAGTCATCTCCGAGCGCACGCGCGACGACGCCGAGGAGGCCGACGCCCGGGAAACCGACAGCTAGGACGGTTTCTTCGGCGGCCGCGAGGGTCGAAGGTCGATCCGCGAGGGGATCGCACGGTCGGGAAAGCGCACGAGATCCGCCACCGCCTCGGCGACGTCGTCGGGTTGGAGCATCCAGGACGTGTCCGGATTCCCGTGGGAGTGCATCCAGTCGGTCGCGACCGAACCGGGGAGGACCGTCGCGATGCGGATCCCCTGGTGCCGCAGGTCGAGCATGGCCGCCTCCGAAAAACCGATCAGCCCGAACTTCGACGCGTTGTAGGCACTGCCCCCGGCGAAGGCATTGACCCCGGCGAGCGAGGCGATGTTCACGACGAAGCCCCCGCCGTTCTTCTTCATCAGCGGCGCCGCGTAGTGGATCGCGTAGAACGGGCCGAAGAGGTTGGTTTCGAGGACCTCGCGGAATGCGCCCGGGTCGAGCCGGTCGACGGCGTCGAAATGTCCGATGCCGGCGTTGTTCACCAGGACGTCGAGCCGCCCCCCGTCGCGGGCGACCGATTCGACCAGCCGCTTCTGGTCCTCTTCGCGCCGCGCGTCTGCCGGTATCCCGCGGATCGCGAGCCCGCCCTTGGCGAACCGCGCCGCCGCGTCCTGCACCGACTTCTCCGTCCGGCCCGACACGAAGACCGCGAACCCGTCCCCCGCCAGCCGCCGCGCGATCGCCTCCCCGATCCCCCGCGTCCCCCCCGTCACCAGAGCCACCCTCGAGTTCGTCATGCCCGACATCCTATGGGGTCAGCCCTGAAGAAATGAAGTTTGGTTCCTGACCCTGGCAAATTGACGTTTGGGGTCAACCCTGAACAATCGACGTTTCGCCCCGCTCGCCAAAAGAAAGAGGCGGGGTTGCCCCCGCCTCGGAAGTCGCGAATCGATGGGATTTAGTAGCGGGAGCGTCCGCCGCCGTAACCGCCGCCGCCGCCGCCCTCGGGCTTCGGCCGCGCCTCGTTGACCTTGAGCGACCGGCCGCCGAGATCGGTGCCGTTCATCGTCAGGGCCTGCTTGGCCTGCTCGTCGTTCGAGAACTCGACGAATCCAAACCCCTTGGACTGGCCTGTGTCGCGGTCGGTGATGACGCGCGCCGAGTCGGGCTGGCCGAACTTGGTGAACATGGCCTCCAGCTGGTCGTCGGAGATGTTGTACGGGAGATTACCTACGTAGAGCTTCATCGGGTCCATCCTTGAGTCCGCCGGAATTAGTTCTGTGGCGGCGACGCCGCCGGCGCGGCGCTCCGCATTCTCGTGAGTTTTTCGTTCGGAGTTCGACAGAACAGGTCTGGCAAAAGGCGAGCGAACCGAGAACGGGTGGGACTATAGCATGGTTCCATGCAAGAGCGTCAACTGGGCTCGACCGGCCGGTCCCTCCAGCCCGTGGGCCTCGGCTGCATGGGCCTTTCCTGGGCGTACCACGACGCCTCCGTTGACGAGGCCGCCGGAATCGATCTCATCCGCCATGCCGTCGACCTCGGCGTCGATCACTTCGACACGTCCGATGCCTACGGGCCGCTGACCAACGAGCGGCTGGTCGGCCGAGCCCTCCAGGGCCGGCGCGACCGCGTGACCATCGCAACCAAGGTCGGACTCACCATCGACGACCCCGCTTCTTACCGGTATGGACGCGACGGACGCCCCGAGCACATCCGCGAATCCGCCGACGGCTCCCTCGCGCGGCTCGGCGTCGACGTGATCGATCTCTACTACCTTCACCGCGTCGACCCGAAAGTCCCCCTCGAGGAAACCTGGGGCGCCCTCGCGGGCCTCGTCGCCGCGGGGAAGGTGCGGTGGCTCGGCATTTCCGAGCCCACGGTCGCGCAGCTCGACCTCGTCTCTGCGATCCATCCGGTCGCCGCCGTGCAGTCGGAGCTGTCGCTCTGGACGCGGGACCACCTCGCGGAGGTCGCCCCCTGGTGCGCCTCGCACGGCGCGACGTTCGTCGCATTCTCCCCTCTCGGCCGCGGATTCCTCACGGGTACCATCACCGCCGACGCGCGCTTCGCCCCCGGCGATTTCCGTTCGACGCTCCCGCGCTTCTCCGCGGAGGCGGTCGCCGCCAACCAGCGAATCGTCGAGGCCGTCCGCGCCGTCGGCGGGAGACGCGGCGCCACCCCCGCGCAAATCGCGCTCGCCTGGGTGCTCGCCCGGGGCCAGCACGTTCTCGCGATCCCCGGCACCCAGCGCCGGAAATACCTCGAGCAGAACTTCGCTGCGGCCGAGCTCGTCCTGACGGCCGCGGAGCTCGCCGAGCTCGACGCGGTTCCGCCCCCCGTCGGGGGACGCTACTGAATCGCAGCGCGTGACCGAGGCCACCGCCGCCGACTAAGGCTTCGATTTCTTCTTGGGCTTCGGCTTGGGCTTCGCGCACGCGTCTGTGAACCCGAGCTCGCAGGCCCGTTGACGCAGCTCCATGGCGCGGCGCGGATCGCGCGCGACGCCGTTGCCCTTCTCGTAAGCGGCGGCGAGATCGTTGCAGCCTTCGCCGTCGCCGGCCTGGCAGGCGCGGTCGAGGTAGGACGCCGCCTTCGCCGCGTCCGCCGGCACGCCCGCCCCCGCGCCGTACACGGCCGCGGCATTGAAGCAGCCAAAGGAGTCGCCGCGTTCACAGCCCTGCTCGGAGAGCTCGCGTCCCTGTGTGAGGTCCTTGGGGATCCCGTCACCCGCGAGGTACAGGGCTCCGAGCAGTGAGCACGCCCGCGAACCGTTCTCCGCGGCCTCGAGGTCGTCGGCCTCGGGCTTGCGGTCGCAGGCGTCGCGAAAAATTTCGGCCGCCTTCGCCTCGTCTTTCGACGTGCCGATCCCGTCCCGGTAGGCGCGGCCCGCGTTCACGCAGCCCCCCAGGTTCGATGGCTGGCAGCGGGACCCGTCGCACCCCCGCTGGTAGAGCGCCAGTGCGCGCGCGGGGTCCGCCTTCACGCCGCGGCCGCGCTCGTAGAGAAAGCCGAGGTTCGTGCACGCCATCGGACTTCCGAGCTCGCAGGCCTCGCCGTACCGGGCGGCCGCGACGGCATGGTCCTGGTGCGCGCCGCGCCCGTCGTCCGCCATGAGCCCGGCGTTGTAACAGCCCTGGGCGTCCCCGAGGCCGCAGGACTTCTCGTAGAGCTTCGCCGCGCGCGGTGTGTCTTTCGCGACCACGTTGCCGGAGACGTAGAGAAACGCCAGATTCGCGCAGCCCGCGCCGTTTTCGAGCTCGCACGCGCGCGTCGCGGCCGCGAGCGCGTCGCCGCCGCGGTCCGGCACGTCCATGAGCGCGAGGGACTCGTACGCGCAGGCCTCGGCCGAGCCCGCACCGCACGACGACGAGAACAGCACGAGCGCCCGGCTCTGGTTCGCCTCGGTTCCCCCCGAGCGCTTCCAGAGGAGCCAGCCCTCGCGGAAACAGGCCGTCTCGAAACCCGCGTCGCAGCCGCGCCGGAAGAGGGCCGCCTGGTCCTCCGGAGCGAGCATGACCTCGACCTCGGCGCCCGACCGGCGCACCACCACGCGCACGGGCTGGCAGGGACGGTTGTACGCCGCGGCGTCGAAGTCGCAGACGTTGGCGATCCCGGTGTCCCCGATCTTCTCCACCACGTCCCCGGGCTGGACCCCGGCCTTCGCGCCCGGTCCACCCGGGAGGACCTCACGGACGACGGCGCCGTGAACCTCGGCCGGCAGCGCGAGCCGCTTGCGCTCGGCCGCCGAAAGCGGCCCCGCCTCGATCCCGAGCGTGCCCACGCAGGGAGCCGGCGGCACACTCGGCTTCCGGGCTTGCGAGCTGCAGCCGGCGGCGAAAATCAGCGCGGCCGCCGCGGCCAGGACCGGACGGGTCACGGCGCCGGCCATTGCAGCCCCAGCGCCTTCGCCAGAAATACCGCCATCTGCCGGCGCGTGAGAGCCGCGTCCGGGCAGAAGTTGCCGCCCCCGCAGCCGGCGGTGATGCCGGAACGCAGGAGGGCCTCGACGTGCGCAAAAGCGGGATCCGAGATCGGGACGTCGCCGAAGCTCGGCACCGCCGGAGCGGGGCTGACCTGGAGGCGGTAGCCGATCCGCGCCCCCCCGATCGAGGTCGACCCGTCGTAGCTGTCGTTGGAGAAGAGCACGAGGTACTGATTCGACGCGTTGTCGACGGTGTGGGCCGTCACGGTGGGCGCGGCGAAGCGCCCGCAGCCCGGCGTGCCACCCGTCGTCACCGCGGCGAGGTTCGTCGTGCCGCCCGCATCCGCCTGGAGAACCGCCGTGGCGACGCCCGAGTTCGAGGAGTCGCAGGCCTCGAGCTCGAAGGAGACGAGCATCGCCCCGTCGGGCAGGTGCGCCGACGCCACCAGCGATCCGCTCGTCAGCTGATAGCGATGGCCGATCGTGGGAATCGAGAACCACGTCGTCAGGGAATCGGCCGCCTGCGCGTCCCAGACCGAGACGTTCAGGATCGTGACGGCATCGACACCGAACGACGGCGCGGGCGCCGTCGCTTGCGCAAGGAGCGGCGTCCCCAGGGCGAGAGTCAGTGCGGCGAGCGGCAGGACACCCTCTCTCTTCATCGGGCCCCCCTTTCCGGTTGAGAGGATTGTAGGCCCGTAGGCCTATGGGCCCGTGGGCCCGTTCGTCCGATCCGCTTCCGCCCGGGGAGCCGCTCAGTCGTTGCGGACGACGCGGCCGTCCTTCATGACGAAGGCCACCCGGCGCAGCGTGTCGACGTCCTCGTAGGGGTTCCCCGGAGTGGCGACGATGTCGGCCCGGAAGCCCGGAGCGATGGCGCCCCGCTCCTTCTCCATGCCCATCAGGCGTGCCGCGTCGACCGTCATGGCCCGGAGGATCTGCTGCGGCGTGGCGCCCGCCTCGACGAAGCTCGTGATGAACTCGATCGAGAGCGTTCCCCGTGTCTCGCCTTCCTCGAGGAAGCAGACGTCCGTCCCGAACGCGATCGGAGTTCCGATCTTGTAGGCGCGGCGCAGCCGGTCGACGACGAGCGGGTGGTAGTCGTCCATCCCCATCGCGTGCGCGGCCTGCGCCGTGAAGTCCGTCCCGACGAGGTAGACACCCTTCGCCTTCATCAGCTCGAGGGTCGGGTTCGAGGCGCGGTAGCCGTGCTCGACCGACGCCACGCCGCCCTCCGCCGCGATCCGCGACCCGGCATCGGTCGCGCAGTGGGCGGCGACCTTGACGCCCCCGTTGGCCGCCTCCCGGACGATCGTCTTCACGTCCTCGACCGAGTAGAGATAGGGCTGGTCGTCGACGACGATCTTGATGACCTTGGCTCCGAAGGCGATGTTCTGGCGCACGGCCCGGACCATCTCGTCCGGCGTGTCGGCGTAGAGATACTCCGGAAACGCGATGTCGGCGCGCTCGGGCGGCAGGTCGTGGTACTGGCCGCCGAACGGCGCGATGATCCGGCCGGCGTTGACGACCGTCGGCCCCTGCACGAGGCCGTTCTCGATCGCCCGCCGCAGGGCCGTGTCGGCGTAGTTGCCGGCGTTGCCGACGTCGCGCACCGTCGTGAAGCCCGAGCGCAGCATCTCGAGCGCGTTCTGCACGCCTTCGATCGACCGGTACGCCGTCGTCTCGATGGCCGTCGCCGCCAGCAGCGACCGCAGCAGCGCCGGCAGCCCGGCTCCGCCCTGCGTGTCGAGGTTCAGGCACAGGTGCGTGTGGACGTCGAAGAAGCCGGGCATCACGGTCCGGTTGGAGAGATCCACGACGGCCGCGTTCTTCGGGACCCCGACGTCCGGACCCACCGCCGTGATCCTCCCCTGCTCGACGAGGATGACCTGGTTGCGCAGGACCGCGCCCGAGGCGGGGTCCACGACCCTCCCGGCGCGGATGGCCGTGACCTGCGCCGGCAGCGCGGCCGCCGCGAGCAGGGCCAGAATCGACGCGAACGCGCGGATCGCCTTCATCGAGCAACCTCCGTTCGAGTGGAGCGTGTTGGCGCCGGCGATCACACCACAGGCCTCGTGCGCGAGTCCAGGCGGGCGCCCGGGGGCCGCCTCTCCCGGCTCGAGGCCTCTACGGGCTGACGATGGCGAGGATGTTGCCGTCGGGGTCGTGGAACCAGGCGGCGCGCATCGGGCCGGAGACGTGGACGTCGCCCTCGCGCTTCGTCCCGGGCAGGTGGTAGTGCTGGAACTCCGCGCCGAGGTCCTTCAGAGCCGCGACCGTGCCGTCGACGTCGTCGACGACCCAGGTCGCGGCCGTCGCCGCGTTCGTGCCGGCGTAGGCGGAGACGTAGACGAAGAAGCGTGTGTCCCCACTGCGGTAAGTCACGACGTTCTCGCTCACTTCCTCGGGCTCGAAGCCCAGGGTGTCCTCGTAGAACCTCCGCGCGGTCTTCAGCTCGCGGACGGCGAGCGTCGCGACCGCGTCGCTTCGCGACAGCGGCGCGGGCGCGGGTTTCGGACTCGGTTTCGCCAGTGGGGGCATGGTCGGTTCCTCCTCGAAATCTCCGCATGCAAATCCGCTTCCACGCTCTCGCGCCGTCGGACCTGCGTCGGAGGGGCTTCGTTTGACAGAGCGACGCATCCTCGATAAGGTGAATGTGGCTTGAGTGTCCGCCAGGGCGCTCGCCCCGTGGAAGCGGTTCCCTCGGTTCTCCACGACCCCTCGGGAGCCGGATTTTGGTCCCTTTTCGTTTCAGGAGGTTTCATGGGCAATACCGCCACCACCACCACTCACAACGGCCGCACCGCGCTTTCGGCCACGACGCTCATCGGCGATTCGGTCGTCAACCGCAAGGGCGAGGACCTCGGCAAGATCGAGGACCTGATGATCGAGCCGGAGCAGGGCCGCGTCAGCTACGCCGTCCTCTCCTTCGGAGGGTTTCTCGGCGTGGGCGACAAGCTCTTCGCCGTACCGATGCAGACGCTGAAGCTCTCGCGCGAGGACAAGCGCTTCATCCTCGACGCGGACAAGGAGAAGCTGAAAAACGCTCCGGGCTTCGACAAGAACAACTGGCCGGACGTGTCCGACCGGACGTTCGGGTCGAAGGTCTACTCCTATTACGGAGCCAAGCCCTACTGGGCCTGATCGCGCCGAAAGGCCGGAACGGGGAGCGCCTTCGGGCGCTCTTTTTTTGTCCGTGAAATAGTCCCGCCCATGTCCTCGGTGCGCCCGGGCCCCTGTGACGAGGCCCTCGTCCGGACGGCCCCGGCGCAAGCGCCCTGCGACCCGCGCGCCGGGACCTGGGTCCTGGCGGCGACGGTTCTCGGCTCGAGCATGGCCTTCATCGACGGGACGGTCGTCAGCGTCGCGCTGCCCGTGCTCCAGGAGCGGCTGGGCGCGTCGGTTTCCGGAGCACAGTGGATCGTCGAGGCCTATCTCCTGCTGCTGTCCTCCCTCGTCCTCGTGGGGGGCTCGCTCGCCGACCGCTTCGGCCGGCGGCGGATCTTCGAGATCGGCACCGTGCTCTTCGCGGGCGCCTCGCTCGCCTGCGGCCTCGCGAACGGCATCGGCGCGATCGTCGCGGCGCGCGCCGTCCAGGGCGCGGGCGCCGCGCTGCTCATTCCGGCGAGCCTGGCGATCCTCGGGGCGGCGTTCGCTCCCGGGGAGCGCGGCCGCGCCGTCGGGACCTGGTCCGCCCTGACGTCGGTCACCATGGCGTTCGCGCCCGCCTTCGGCGGCTGGCTCGTCGAGGTCGTCTCGTGGCGCGCGATCTTCCTCGTCAACCTCCCCATCGCGGCCGCCGTCCTGTTGATCTCGCGCGCGAAAGTGCCGGAGAGCCGCAACCCCGCAGCCGCGCGGCTCGACCTGGCGGGCGCCGGCCTCGCGACCGTCGGCCTCGGCGCGCTGATCTACGGGCTCATCGAGGTGCCGGCCGCCGGATGGGGCAGCCCCCGCGCCTGGGCTCCGATTGCCGCTGGGATCGCCGCCCTCGCCGGCTTCGTCCGCGTCGAGCGGCGCTCTACGCATGCGATGGTCCCGCCGGGGCTCTTCCGCGTCCGGACATTCACGGCCGTCAACCTGCTGACCCTTTTCCTCTATGCCGCGCTCGGCGCGATGTTCTTCTTCCTCCCCTTCGATCTCATCCAGGCCCGCCGCTATTCGCCGGCCGCCGCGGGGGCGGCGATCCTGCCGCTCGTCGTCCTGGTGTCGCTGCTGTCGCGCAGCGCCGGCAAGCTCGCCGACCGCATCGGCGCGCGCAAGCTCCTCGTCGCCGGGCCCGTCGTCGCCGGCGCCGGGTTCTTCCTCTTCGCCGCGCTGCCGGCCCGGGCCGGCTATGCGGGTTCGCTGTTGCCCGCTCTGGCCGTGCTCGGCCTCGGCATGGCCATCACCGTCGCTCCGCTGACGGCGACGGTCCTGAACGCCGTGCCCCGGGAGGACACGGGGACGGCTTCCGGAATCAACAACGCCGTCGCGCGCGTCGCGGGTCTCGTCGCGATCGCCGCGCTCGGTGTGGTCGCCGCCGCGGCTTTCGACCGCGCGCTCGACCGGCGTCTCGACGGGGCCGGCGTCTCCGCGACGACCCGCGCCCTTCTCGAGCCCGAGCGGGGAAAGCTCGGCGCGATGGCGCCGCCTGCTGGCGCCCCGCCGGCGGAGGCTCGCGCGATCGAGACGGCGGTGGCCGCCTCGCTCGACTCCTCGTTCCGCCTCGTCGCCCTGATCTGTGGCGCGCTCGCACTCCTCGGCTCGGCCTCGGCGGCCTGGGGCGTCCATGAGCGCCCGGCTTCGGCTCGGTCCGATTAGGCCACCCCCGGCGTCGCCTGGGGCGGGCCGCGGCGGCGCGCCGCGGGCGGAGTCTCCGTCCGGATCCGCCTCCGGGGCGGCTCCGCCGTACCGAAGGCCGAGAGCCGGCGGGCTTCGATCAGACCGCGCAGGTGGCCGAGGTCCTCCCAGGCCGGACCGCGAACGGCCAGGACGGCGAGGGCCTCCGGCTGAACCGCCAGGACGTGCCGGGAAAAGTCCCACGTCGGCAGCGCCGCGTAGACGCGATCGACGGCCGCCTCTTCGTCCGGCGAGCCGAGCGAATTCCAGATCTCCAGAAACGCATCGACGAGCGCCGGCTGCGCGAGGGCGAAGAGGAGAAGCAGCTGCTCCACCCGTCCGACGACCACGGACGTGTTCCAGAGCGTCCGGCCGTCGCCGGAGAGTGCGCTCGCGACCTCGGCCGACGGCTTCTCGAGAAACCGCGCGACGCGCGAGAGCCCGCGCCAGCCGCCCACGGCCGGTTCGCCGGCTTCGATCCACCCGTACTCCGTCTCGGGACGCGTCGGCTCCACGCCGAGCAGCACGACCGAGGCCGGGTGCGCCTGGACGAACCCCACCGCGGCCTGCGCATGGAGCATGAAGGCCGAGTCGTCCGAGACCCAGTGGTCCGAGGGCAGGATCACCACCGGGGCATCCGGCGCACGCGCCGCGATCCGCAGCAGCCCGTACAGGACTCCCGTGGCCGTGCCGCGGTTCTCCGGCTGGATCACGAACCGGGACTCCGGCAGCCCCGCGATGAGCTCCCGGTACCACGCCTCGTGTCTCCGCGTGAGGACGGTCAGGACCTGCCCCGCCGGCGCGACGAGCGCGGCGCGCAGCTGCGCCTGGACGACGAGCGTCTCGCGGCCCGCCAGCGCGCAGAACTGCTTGGGCCGATCGTCGCCGGCAAACGCGCGCGTTACGCTGCGCAGCCGAACACCGTCGCCGCCGGCGAGAATCAGGACGTGCGTGGAGTCCGGCGGTCGGATGGCCTCCCGCCGCACCGCCCCGAATGCGGCCTGCAGCGCCGACGTTTCCACACTGGGCGAATCGATCTCTCCACCCCGGGTATCCATGGGTTCTTCTCCTCCTGTATGGAATTACGAACCCGATGCGCGAACCGTTCGTAAAGTTGCTGCAAACTGGAATCGAACGCATCGGCGCGCCGTTGTTCGCTTTCGAATCGTCGGGATGCACGCGATACGTGTGCGCGCGGGACGGCGCAACCCTCCGAGGTCTCCGGCACCACGCGGCGATCTGTGATACGGTGGACTTCCTTCAAAGAACCGTTCGGCCCCGGAACCTTGTCGCTGCCGTCGTTTCCTTTCGAGGTCGGGGATCTCCCGACGGAGGCCAATCATCCAAGGACCCCAGGAGTACCGCCATGCGATTCGCACGTAACGTCCAGTTCCAGATCAAGACCGGGAAAGAGCAGGAGTTCAACGGCCTGTTCGAGAAGGAAGTTCTTCCCATGCTGCGCAAGCAGGAGGGTTTCCAGTCGGAAGTGACCCTGGTCAACCCCAAGGGCGTCCACGCCATCAGCCTCTGGGACAACGCCAAGAGCGCCGAGGCCTACAAGACCTCGACCTACCCGCAGGTCCTGGCCAAGCTCACGACCGTGATCGAGGGCACCCCGACGGTCGAGACCTACGAGACCGCCGCTTCCTACGCTCGCGCGTAAGAGTCAGCCATCTTGAACGGGCGTATCGCGCCCGTTTGTCCGAGGCCCCGATCGGGGCCTCTTTTTTTTGGCGTGTTCAGTGGCGACGGCGTGCCTGGCCGGACGCCGACGACCCGCGCTACGATCAGGCCGCCGGGGCCCACCGCGTCGGTGTCGCCCCCAGGTCCGGGAGGTTCCATGCAAACCGTTCGACAAGCGCTGATCGTCGTCTCGTTGTGCGTCTTCGCGACAGGCCTGGCCCGGTCCGCGGCCGGCCAGAGCCTGACGAATCCGGCAAGCCTGCCCCGCGTCGCCCCCTCGCCGGGTTCCCCGTCGACCTACGGCACGACCCGGACGAGCTACCTCGTCGTCAACGAGATGGCATTCAGCCCATTCAATTCGGCGACGACCTACAACGACATCGGCTTCGGGTCCACCTCGACTTCGCGATATGCGACGGGGGGTATCGGCTCCTTCCTCGCGCCGCTGCCGCTTCCGGACGGCGCCCTGCTGGTCAGCGCCGAGCTCGACGCCTGCGATTCGAATGCCTCGGACGACCATGTCATCGGAGTCGTTGGAGAGTGCGACATGTTCGGGAGAAACTGCGTCGCACTCTCGAGCTCGATCCAAACGTCCTCCGATCTGCTCGAGCCGTGCAAGGCGTACACCCAGGACCTGACCGGCCTGAACTACACCGTCGACAACCAGGCCCACAACTATTTCCTGCAGGCCTCCACGAAATCCCTCGACAACACCAACTCGATCTCGGCCATGCGCATCGGTTACAGGCTGCAGGTCAGCCCGGCGGCCGGCCAGACCTTTAACGACGTGCCTCCCGGCGACTTCGGCTATCAGTTCATCGAGGCACTCGCGGCATCGGGGATCACCGGAGGCTGCTCGGCCTCCCCTCCACTGTTCTGCCCGGATGCGACGGTCACGCGCCGCCAGATGGCGATCTTCATCGCGAAAGCCCTGGGTCTGCAGTGGCCGTGAGTCGCTCCGGTCCGGCCTGAGCACAGAGTTCCCCGCGCGGACAAGAGAAAGGCGGCCCGTTCGGGCCGCCTTGCGATTCAAAGGGAGGGGTGAGCCCCTCCCCCGCTTCTACTTGGAGGAGCCGGGGGCCGGCATCGCCTCGAGGGCCGGAGTGTTCGGCGTGACGCGCACGTGGGCGCGCTCGCCGTTGGTCACGAGGACGCCCTGGTAGGCCACGACCTTGCCTTCCCTGGTGATCGAGCTGACGGCCCCGAACGTGCCCTTGCCCGCCACGTTGGAGAAGTCCTTCTGGACGTCCGCCGGCAGGTCGGCCCAAGCCATCTCCTGCTCGACCGAAAGAACGGTGCCTTCCTGGTCCATCAGGATTCCGCGGGTGTGGCCGTCGACCAGCATGTCCATCTGATAGACCATCGAGCCCTCGACCTTCTCGCTCGTGTAGCCCGTGACGGTCGCGCCGGTGCTCTGCTCGCTGGCCGCCTTCTGGACAGCCGGGGGAAGTTTCGACTGATTGATCTTCTTTTGATCTGCCTGTGCGCCGACACTGATGATGAGTCCGAGAGCGATGCCGGCGATGAGTCGGGTGCGGTGCATGGATTCCTCCTGCCTGCGAGAGGGAACGGAACTGTTCCACCTGTAGGGACGAGCTCTCACCATACAGGAGTTGACCGGTCGAAAACGAAGAATCGGAGGTCACACGGCCCGAATCGCACCGTGCGCGTACACAAATCGCAGGCTCAGACGCTCCGGCGCTTCTTCCGCGGCCACGCCGCCGCAGCCACGCCGAGCGCCGCCGCCGCCGGAGCGATCCAGAAGTCCGGAGCGTGCATCGTGTACAGCGTCGCCCCGGTGATCGCGCACCAGAGCGCGGGCAGGATCATGAACGGCCACCGCCGCCTCGCCCGCGAGAGCAGCAGGATGCCGAGCGTTCCGACCGCCGTGGGATCGGGCGCGACGCCGAAGATCTCGGCCGAGCGCCAGCCCCGTCCGAGGACCGGCGCCGCGAGCGGCATGATCGCGAGCGCGAAGAGGAAGATCCCGAGGCCGATGCGGCCCCGCAGGTCCCGCGGGGTCTCGAGGGCCAGGTTCCCGACGACGCCCGCCCCGACGAGAAGCGCCGCCTCGAGGCCGAAGAGCCACGCGAGATAGACCGCGCCCGTGTTGATCGTCGCGTATCGCGCGGCGTGGAAGGCGAGCGCGACGAAGAGCCAGCACGCCGCCAGGATCGCCGCGGCGATCCGGCCCGACGCCATCGTCCCGCGCCGCGCGAGCACCGCGACGGTGGCGCCGAGGCCGAGCGCGAGGACCTGCGCCGGCCAGATCGCCGAGTTGTAGAGCTCGAAGAGCCGGTAGTAGGTGCGGGGCGTGAAGAGGAGAAAGTCCCGGAGGTGGTACGTCCACCACTCCGACATCAGATCTTCTCGACCGCTTCCGCGATCCGCCGCCGCATCGCCTCGTCCGGCAGCCGGCCGTACGACGCGCCGACGTTCTCCCGGACGTGGTCGACGCGCGTCGTCGCCGGGATCGCGCTGGCCACGGCCGGGTGCGAGACGATGAACTTCAGCAGAACCTGCGGCCAGTTGGCGCAGTCGATCTCCCCGGCCCACGCGGGCAGCGGCGCGCGCTCGACGCGGCGGATCAGGTCCCCGCGCTGGAACGGTCGGTTGCAGATGACCGCGATCTTCCGGTCGAGGGCGAGCGGCAGGATCCGCTTCTCGACCTCGCGGTCGACGGCGTTGTAGGTGACCTGCACGAAGTCGATCGGCTGGCTCGCCATGACCTTCTCGATGTCGGCGTGGCGCCGGCCGTCGGAGGTCGTGATCCCCACGTAGCCGAGCTTGCCCGCGGCCTTCATCGCGAAGAGCGTCTTCAGGTGGTCCTCCCAGGCCACGAGGTTGTGCACCTGGAGGAGATCGAAGCGCGCGATGTCCCACCGCCTCTCCGACTCGCGGATCTGGTCCGGCCCGTTCGCGCCCGAGGAGGTCCAGACCTTGTCGGTCGAGAAGACCTGCTTCGGATGGCCCAGCTTCTTCAGGGCGTAGCCGATCGTGGCCTGCGAGGACCCGTACATGGGCGAGGAGTCGATCATCCGGCCGCCCGCGGCGAAGAACGCGCGAATGACTTCGGTGCTCGAGTCGAGCGCCGCCGGGTCGTCGCCGACGTTGAACGTCATCCAGCTCCCGAGGCCGACGAGCGGGAGCTTCTCCCCGCTCGACGGGATCGCGCGCGTCACGATCGGCCCGGGCTGCGGCGCGGCCGGCACGGGACCGGGCCACGCGAAGGATTGCGACGGCGAAAGGGCCGCGGCCGCGCCCACGGCCCCGAGCGAGGCCAGAAAGGCGCGGCGGGAGAACGTGTCGGTCGGTTTCATGGCAGCCTCCGGCTCCGGTTCAAACCGTCGAACGCGAGGCCCTCGCGGTCCATTCCGGGCGCCTCCGCCGGTCATCCCGAGCGACCTCCGTTGTCCCCGAGCGACCTCCGTCATCCCCGAGCGGCCTCCGCGCGTCATCCCGAGCGGCCACCGTCATTTCCGAGCGACCTCCGCGCGTCATCCCGAGCGGCCTCCGTCATCCCCGAGCGACCTCCGCGCGTCATCCCGAGCGGCCTCCGTCATCCCCGAGCGACCTCCGCGCGTCATCCCGAGCGGCCTCCGTCATCCCCGAGCGACCTCCGCGTCATCCCGAGCGTAGCGAGGGATCCCGGGCTCAACAGGCCCCTGTGGCAATCGAGTCCGGGATCCCTCGTCGCTGCGCTCCTCGGGATGACGGGCTCGGCGTCGCTCCTCAGGATTCCGGGCCACCGCGCGTCATCCCGAGCGGCCTCCGCGCGTCATCCCGAGCGGGCTCGGCGTCGCTCCTCAGGATCCGGGCCACCGCCGTCATCCCGAGCGGGCTCGGCGTCGCTCCTCAGGATTCCGGGCCACCACGCGTGATCCCGAGCGGCCACCACGCGTCGTCCCGAGCGGCCTCCGCGCGTCATCCCGAGCGCAGCGAGGGATCCCGTGCTCGACAGCTCCCTGTGGCAATCGAGACTCGCCCGTCTACCCGCCGGCGCCCGCCTTCGCCTGTGCGCGCACGAACGCGTAGTTCTGGTTCGGCAGGCTGTTGAAGTCGGCCGCCTTCCGGCACCACTCCTTCGCCCTGGCCGAGTCGCCCTTGCCCTGGTACGCCTCGCACATGCGGTAGAGGTTCTGCGGGTTCTGCTGATTCGCCTGCTGGAGCTCGGCGATCGCCTTGTCGTAGTCCTTCTGGGCGAGCGCGACGATGCCGTCGAGCTCGTGGGACTGCTTGACCTGGAACGCGTTGGTCGAGGCCGCCGCGCCGACGCGGTACTCGTCGGCCTCGGTCTTCGCCGTCGCGAAGTCCTTCTTCGCGAGCGCGACGCGGGCCAGGTTGTAGTGCAGAACGAGCTTCGCGTTGTCCTTGATCTGCTGGGACAGGTTGGAGCCCTCGATCAGCGCGACGCCTTTCTCGAACTCGGCCTTCGCCGGGTCGGGCTTGCCCATCTGGAGCAGGATGTTGCCCTTGAGCGCCTGGTCGAACGCCATCCCCGGGACGTCGTTGCTCTTCTCCGCCAGCGCATACTGCCGGTCGACGTTCTCGAGCGCGGCCGCCATCTTGCCGGAGTCGAGCCTCACGACCGTCAGCGCGAAGAGCCCCGTCCGCCGCTCGCCGTCGTTGCGGGCCTTCTTGCCGATCTCGTCGAGCTCGGCCGCCGCCGCGTCGGGCTTGCCCTCGTAGAGCAGGTCCATCGCGATCCCCTGGTGGGCGTTGACGAAGTTCGGGTCGATCGCCAGCGCCTTGCGGTATTGCGCGATCGAGTCGTCGAAGCGGCCCATCTTCATCAGCAGCTCGGCGTACGAGTCGTACGGGTTCGGGTCCTGCGGGATCAGCTCGACGTACTTCTGGAACGCCTTCTCGGCGCTGGCGAAGTCCCCGTTCTGCCGGTACGCGTAGCCCATCAGGTTCCAGGCCGTCGTGTAGTCGGGATTGATCGTCGTCGCCTTCTCGTAGTGCGCGATCGCCTGCGGGAAGTCCTGCTGGCCGAAATACCAGCCCGCGACGGCAAACTGAGCACGCTCGTCGTCCGGGTACTTGGAGATGAGCTCGTCCAGGTACTCCTTCTGCTTCGCCGCCTCGCCGTTGGCGCCGGCGCGCGCCGCCATGATCAGCAGCATCTCGCCGTCGGAGGCCTTGTCCGCCAGGACCACGGCCCGGTTGAGGTGGTCGAAGAAATCTTTGCCGCTCGGCGCGGCGTTGGCGAGCGCGAGCTCCGCCAGCGCGAAGTCCGCGTCGAGCGCGACCGCCTGCTGGAACTGGGCGATCGAGTCCGTGATGAGGAGCTTCTCGAACTGGTCGCGTCCCTTCAGGTACGCGGTCCGGGCCGCCTCGGACGAGGTCGTGATCGGGATCTTCTTGCCGCTCGTGGACGGAGGCGCCGCCTCGGCCGCGGGAGCGGGGGCTTCCTTCTTCGCGCAGCCGCTCGGGACCAGGACGGTGGCGACGGCCGCGGCCGCGGCGAGCAGGAAAAGACCCGGGAATCGGTTCGTGCGCATGAATCCTCCTTCGCGATAGGGAATCGAGAAGTGTTACGAATGCTTTGCCACGAGGTTGCGGCCACCAAGCCCCTATTTCCCAATAACTTGCCAAGGGGTCAGCCCTGAAGAACTGACGTTTCGACGCCCGGCAGCCGATTCGCGCCTGAATCCCGCCGCGGCGGGCCGGATTACTTCCTCGACGAGGCCGCCGGCGCATGCGGCGCCCGGTCATCGCAGGAGAGCCCCGTGGCCAAGATGCGCGCCTTCGCCGTCCCCGCCCCCCACCAGCCCTTTCAACGCCTCGAGCGCGAGATCCCCGAGCCCGGCCCCGGCCAGGTGCGCGTGCGCGTCGAGGCCTGCGGCGTCTGCCACAGCGACGTCCTCGTCAAGGAAGGCCTCCTGCCGGGGATCGCGTATCCGCGCGTGCCGGGCCACGAGGTCGCCGGCAAGGTCGACGCCCTCGGCACCGGCGTTCCGCCCCTCTGGAAGACGGGCGACCGCGCCGGCATCGGCTGGCACGGCGGCCATTGCGGCTACTGCGTCTCCTGCCGGCGCGGCGACTACCTGACCTGCCGCAACGGCCTGAAGGTCACCGGGATCGCCTACGACGGCGGCTACGCCGACTACGTCGTCGCGCCGTGGGAGGCCCTCGCGCGGATCCCCGACGGGCTCGCCTCCACCGACGCCGCGCCGCTGATGGACGCGGGCATCACGACCTTCAATCCCCTCCGCAACTCCGGCGCCCGGCCGGGCGACCTCGTGGCCATCCTCGGCCTCGGCGGCCTCGGCCACCTCGGCGTCCAGTTCGCCGCGAAGATGGGCTTCGACACCGTCGCGATCGCGCGCGGCCCCGAGAAGGAGCCCTTCGCGAAGGAGCTCGGCGCGCGCGTCTACATCGACAGCCAGGCGCAGGACCCGGCGGCCGAGCTCCAACGCCTCGGCGGAGCTCGCCTCGTGCTCGCGACTGTGACGAACGCCGAGGCCATGACCGCGACCATCGGCGGCCTCGGCCCCGACGGCCACCTCATCATCGTCGGCGTCCCGGCCGAGCCGCTCCAGGTCTCCGTCTTCCCGCTCATCTCCAACCGCCTCGCGATTTCCGGCTGGCCCTCGGGCCGCTCGATCGACTCGGAGGACGTCCTGGCCTTCGCGGCGCGCACGGGCGTGCGGCCCCGGACCGAGCTCTTCCCGCTCGACCGCGCCGCCGAGGGCTACGACCGGATGCTGAGCGGCAAGGCGCGGTTCCGCGTGGTGCTGACGATGTAGCTGACGTTACTCGATCCGGCCCGGCGCAACGGGGAGGGGACAAGCCCCTCCCCTACTTCTTCTTTTTCTTCGGGCAGGCGTCCTCGAAGCCGAGCTCGCAGGCCTTCTTCTTGAGCTCCGCCGCGCGCTTGCGGTCCTTCTCGACACCGTTGCCTTTCTCGTACGCGACGCCGAGGTCGAAGCAGCCTTCTCCGTCCCCGCCCGAGCAGGCCTTCTCGAGGAAGCCCGCCGCCTTCGCCGGGTCCGCCGCGACGCCCGAGCCGGCCGTGTAGATCGACGCCGCGTTGAAACAGCCCCACGAGTCCCCGCGCGCGCATCCCTGCTCGGTCAGCTCCCGCCCCTGCGCGAGGTCCTTCGAGATGCCGTCGCCCGCCAGGGACAGCGCCCCGAGCAGCGAGCACGCCCGCGCGCCGTTCTCGGCCGAGTGGATGTCGTCCTCGTTCGGCTTGCGGTCGCATGCCTCGCGGAAGATCTCGGCCGCCTTCGCCTCGTCCTTACCGGTGCCGATCCCGTCGCGGTAGGCGCGTCCCTCGTTGACGCAGCCGCCGAGGTTCGAGGCCTGGCAGCTCGACCCCGCGCAGCCCTCCTGGTAGAGAGCGAACGCGCGCGCCTTGTCTTCCGTCACGCCGATGCCGCGCTCGTAGAAGAACCCGAGGTTCGTGCAGGCCGTCGTGCTCCCCAGGACACAGGCCTGCTCGTACTTGGCCGCCGCCAGGTACGGATCCTTCGGACCGCCCCGGCCGTCCTGCGCCATCAGGCCGACGTTGTAGCAGCCCTTCGGATCTCCCAGGTCGCAGGACTGGCGGTAGAGATCCGCCGCCTTCTCGTCGTCCTTCCTGACCCGCGTGCCCGTCGCGTAGAGAAACGCCAGGTGCGCGCAGCCCGCGGCCGACTTCAGCGTGCACGCCCGCTCGGCCGCGACGACGGGGGTGTTCGAGGCGTCCTTGACGTGCATCAGCTCGATCGCCTCGTACGCGCAGGCGTCGGCCGATCCCGCGCGGCAGGCGGAGGTGAAGATGTCGAGCGCCTTCTGCGAGTTCGGTCCGAGCGTCGGCGTCCAGAGCAGCCAGCCCTGCCGGAAGCACGCGCTCGCGCTGCCGGCCGCGCAGGCTTTCGCGATCAACGCGTCCTGCTCGACCGCGTCGACCTGCAGCTGCAGGTCCGCCCCCGCGCGCCGCACCGTCACCGTCACCGGGCCGCACGCCCGGTTGAACGCCGCCGCCGAGAACTCGCAGTCGTTGTCGACCGGCCGGCCGCCCACCGACGTCACGACGTCCCCCGGCTCGATCCCCGCCTTTGCCGCCGGACCGTCTTTCCAGACGTCCGTCACCAGCGACCCGAGAACCGCGTTGGGCACCTTCAGCCTCTCCCGCGCCTCCCGCGAAATCGGGGCGCCCTCGATGCCGAGCGTCCCCGCGCATCGCGGAGCCGGGGCCGCCTCGGGCGTCGACGCCGCCTTCGGCTGGGACGTCGAACAGCCGGCCGAGAGGATGAGAGCGGACCCGGCCAAGCCGGCCGCCGCGAGAAGGACTCCGAGCCGTTGCCTGCAGAAGCTGATCATGGCCGCATTATCCACGCGGAGACGGCCGGGCGGGCTCCGGTGCACGGGTTTGCCCGGATTTCACGTCGGCGGCCGGCGCAGGCCGGGGACGCGCATGCGCCCTACCCCGCCTCGGTCGTTCGCTGCCGGAACCAGATCGCGAGGCTCTCGGCATCGACCTCGCCGCGGGCAACGGCCACGGTAATGGCCACGAGGTCCTCCGAGGACGCCTCCAGGTCGGAGCCGTTGACCAGCAGGAAGACGATCGCCGCATGGGCGCCGATGCGCTTGTTTCCGTCGACGAACGGATGGTTCATCAAGAGGGAATGCATCAGGGCCGCCGCCTTGCTCGCGATATCCGGGTAGAGGTCCTCGCCGTCGAAGGTCATCGCGGGGCGGGCGATCGCGGCCTCGAGCGCTCCGCGATCCCTCAGGCCCGCGGCGCCCCCGTACCCTTCGACCTGAGACGCGTGAAGCGCTTCGACCTGCTCGATCGAGAGATAGAGGATCACTATTTCGCGAGCTCGCGAAATGCCGCGTCGTGCCGCCGGCGGACCCGCTCGGCAATCTCGCGGAAGGACTTCGTGACCTTGCCCTCCGCAAAATAGCGAACGCCCGGCCGGATCGTCACGGCGCCGGTGCGCGGGTGGACCGACACCTCGACGTCCTGGCCCTTCTTGAGTCGGAACTCCTTGACGACCTCCGCCGGGAGCGTGACCGCGAGCGAGCTGCCGATCTGGACGATTTTGCGTTCCATATAAGTATTGAATACTAATAAGCACCCGACGTCAACCGCATGGACGCCGCCGTCCCGAACGGCCCCGGGAGCTCAGCCGAGCTCGAGCCTCGCCTTCGTTCCGCAGGCCGCCGCCCACCGGCGAACGAACTCGATCGTCGGATTGCTCTCCCAGCGCTCCGCCTGCGCGACCGCCTGCTGGCTGCAGCCCAACCGCTTCGCGAGCTCGGCCTGCGTCAGATCCGCCTTCTCGCGGGAGAGGCGCAGGTGGTAGCCGACCGGGTCCGTCTCCCAGGCCGGGAGCTTTCCCCAGCCGCGCAGAGCCTTCCATTCCGCGAACCGGCGCGGGCGGCGGCGGGTCAGGCCTGTGGGGAGCCTCCTGACGATCGGCACAGTCGGCGCCTGAAGGCGCTTCCGCCTCACAATGTGTGTATTGTATCTCCCGTCCTGTTGGTGCATTGTGGTGCGTTTTGGTGTACCGTTCCCTCATGGCCACGAGCAAGTCCACCTCCCGACGAAGCGTCAGCCTTCCGGCCCCGGTCCTTCGCCGCGTAGAGGCAATCGCCCGGCGCGAAAGCACGAGCTCCAACCGAGTGATCGTCGAGCTGATCGAAACCGGCCTCGAAGCTCGGGACCGGGAAAAGAAGGAGTTCTTCGAACTCGCGGACCGGCTGACGCGCTCGACGAGCCCCACCGAGCAAGCAAGACTCAAAGAGGAGCTCGCCCGGAGGACCTTTGGAGAGTGATTGCTGACGATCCAGTGGTCTGACCTTCCGCCGGCCCTGCGGAGCCACCTTTTCGATCGACTGCGCGACCGCAAGATCACGGTCGAAGATCTCTATCAACTCAAGATCTGGCGCGAATCGAACCCGGAAGCACCCGACGGACCGTGGTTCAAGGACTTCGGCTCATTCAAGGTTTGCGGCGAGGGCCGGTACCCGAAGACGTTCCTGCTTCGGGGTCAGGTGGCCAGAGGAACGAGGCTCTGACCCACCCTCTCACCGTCTCTGATTCTCGTACCGTGCGGTGATTGACGCCTCGGCGGTTGCGCGCCCGACGGCAGCGCACCGCCTCGAAAAAGCATCGGGGCGGCCCTTTCGAGCCGCCCCGGGAGAGATTCGCGAAAGTCTTCCTTAGAAGCTGACCTTGAGAATCCTTCCATCCGTCCCGACCAACCACCCCGCATCCGGGCTGGCGAAGGCCACCGCCCAGTAGTTCTCGACACCCGGAAGAAGGGTCCACGTGTCTCCCTCGTCGGGAGTCCACGCCGCGCCGCCCGGCCCCGTGGCGACGATCGCCCTCGGATGCCCCGGCGTACCGACGTAGGCCAGTCCGAAGATCGCGCCCGGAATCGGGGCGTTCGTGGCGAGCGCCCAGGTCTTTCCCCCGTCTTTCGATCGGGCGAAGTTGTCGACGACGGTCGTCCCGATGAAGTCTCCGCCTCCGATGACGCCCTGCGCCGGATTGCGGAAAGCGACGCTGAAGATGCCCGCGGCTCCCGACGGCTGCGTGGCGATGGGCTGGGCGTAGGCGTTCCACGTCTGACCCTTGTCCGTCGTCGCCAGGATCCGGGCCTCCGTCGTGCTTCCCGTGCCGATCCACGCCCACTTCTTGCCGACGGTCGCCACGCACGTGCCGCTCGCCGCGAACCCGTACTCGCCGCCCGGCACCGGCGGGGGAAGGTTGTCCCCGATGTCCTGCCAGGTCTCGCCGTTGAGCGTCCGGATCACGGGGAACCGGTCGCCCACGGAATCCCCGAAGGTCAGGCCCTCCGTCGCGTTCCAGAACGAGAAGCAATCGTAGAAGCCGTTGGGATCCACGTTCTGGAACTGCATCATCCAGGTCGCTCCCCCGTCCTCCGTCTTGTAGATGCGCGAATCCGTCCCGACGCCGGACGAGAGAAGGTAGGCGACATCGGCGCTGACCCCCTCGACGTCACGGAACTGCAGCGTCTCGGCCCCCGGAACCACCTGCGAGACCCAGGTCTGTCCCCCGTCGATCGTCCGGGCGTAGGTACCGTCGACGCCGCTCGCCCAGACCACCATGTCGTTGACGGGGCTGACCGCCTGAAGCCGGCTCGTGGTTCCACTCACCTGCGGCGTCAGCGTGGGACCCTTCTGGGGTTTCGGGGCGCCCAGGGCGACGCCCGCGATCAGCAGGCCGGGGATGCCGACTCGCACCAGGCTCGCGAAACTCCTCCATCGTCTGTCCATGATTCCTCCTTGACCGAAAAAACACTCGAGCGCCGCGCGGTGTGAGCGTGCGACGCCCCAAAGGACTCCGGTTTGAGCTTATCGCCGGGAAGCGGCGCCCGTAACCCTGTCCCCGGGGTCAGGCCTCGCGGCCGCCGTACCCGACTACCGCCCCTGCTCCTTGTCCCGCCGCACCGGGACCTTGTTCCCGCGGATCCCCGTCGCCCGCAGCGCGCCGATGACCTTCTCCGCCATCTCCTCCGGCACCTCGACGAGCGAGAACCGCTCGGAGATCTGGATCGAGCCCACCTCGCTCGGCCTCAGCTTCGCGACCTTCACGATCGCGCCCACGAGGTCCCCGGGCTTGACGCCCTCGCCCCGTCCCGCGCCGACGAAGATCCGCGTGTTCCCGGCGGCCGCCTCGCGCGGCTTCCACTTGCGGCCCTTCTTGTCCGCGAACGCTCCGCCCGGCCCGGACGGACCCCTCGAGGCCCGCGGCGCCGGGGGTGGGGCAACCGCCGGGATCTCGTGCTCGTCGTCCGGCACCGCCCCGGCTCCCCCGTCCGCCATCTTCACCGCCGCCGCCGCGACGTCCAGCGGATCGAACTCCTCCGCCAGCGACTCGACGACGACCCGGTAGTGGTCGAAGTCCCCCGCGAGCAGCGCCTCCCGCAGCGACGCGCGCGTCAACTCCAGGCGCTTCGCCCGCAGGTCGGCGACCGTCGGGACGCTCCCGATCTCGATCTTCTGTTTCGTCGCCCGCTCGATGTTCTTCAGCATCCAGTGCTCGCGCGGCTCGGCGAGCGTGATCGCCACCCCCTCGCGCCCCGCCCGCCCCGTCCGGCCGATCCGGTGCACGTAGACGTCCGGCGAGGACGGGACGTCGTAGTTGACGACGTGCGACAGGTGCCCGATGTCCAGGCCCCGCGCCGCCACGTCCGTCGCCACGACGAGCTCGAGTGTTCCCGCGCGCAGCTTCTTCATCACCCGGTCCCGCTCCGCCTGCGAGATCCCCCCGTGGAGCGACTCGACCCGCAGCCCGCGCGACTTCAGCGCCTCCGTCAGGTCGTCCACCTCCAGCCGCGTCCGGCAGAACACCAGCGCCGCCGTCGGCGACTCGATGTCGAGCACCCGTCCCAGCGCCGCCCGCTTGTGCCCCCGCGCGACGACATAGGCCGTCTGCCGCACCTTCGGCAACTTCCCCGCGGCCGTCGCCTCCCGCGCGATCGCGATCCGCAGCGGGTTGCTCATGTGCTTGCCCGCGATCGACACGATCCGCGGCGGCAGCGTCGCCGAGAAGAGCGCCGTCTGCCGCTCCGAGGGAGTCGCCGCCAGGATCGCCTCCAGGTCCTCCGCGAACCCCATGTCCAGCATCTCGTCCGCCTCGTCGAGCACGAGCGTGCGGACCCCCTCGAGCTTCAGCGACTTCCGGTTCACGTGATCGAGCGCCCGCCCGGGCGTCGCCACCACCACGTCCACCCCCCGGTGCAGCGCCCGAAGCTGCGAGTCCATCGAGGCGCCCCCGTACACCGGCAGCACCCGCACCCCGATCGTCTTCCCGTACCGATGCACCGCCTCCGCCAGCTGCATCGCCAGCTCCCGCGTCGGAACCAGGATCAGCGCGACGGGGCCGGAGCCCTTCGTCGGCGTCGCCGCGATCGCGTGCAGGATCGGCAGCGCGAAGGCGGCCGTCTTCCCCGTCCCCGTGGCCGCCTGCGCCAGCACGTCCCGCCCCTCGAGAAGCGGCGGGATCGCCTCCTGCTGGATCGGCGTCGGCTCCTCGTAGCCGAGGGCGGTCAGCGCGGTGAGGAGGCGCGGGTCGAGGGAGAGGGAGGCGAAGGCGGGAGGTGGAGGGGTCGGCATGGGTGCATTCTGACTGACGACGACCAGTCGTGCTCACGACGCGCGCCTTGGGTGGTCAAACCGGGTCTCAGCCGACTAGCCCCGAAACACCTCAGAGTTGTGCCAGGACAGGTACATGGCATCGGGATGCTCGGATTGCACTCCAGGCAGCGCTATCGACCGGCCATCGAGGGGGTAGTAGCTTCTGCCGTTCGAGTAGTCCGCACGGAGACGCTTACTCACGCGGAATAGGTGATCCGGCGACACCGTCACGTAGCCCAGGTCGAACAACCGATGGATGTCGCTCCGCAGAAGCAGTCCATTATTGACTTCATGCGTTCCCCTATCTGAATAGGGTCGAATATGGGCAGCCTCCAACGCCGGGAGTGAGTGCTCACCGGTAACAGCGCAGCTTCGTGAATAGGCGTCGATCACTGCCAATCGAAACGTTCCCTGACCAAGACGGGGCCGTACCAGGATCGGAGCGCCATATCGGGCCGAGGCAGGGTCCGCTACCGGAGGCGTGTCGTGCACCTCGGACCCTCCCCTCGCCAACGACTCTTCATAGACGCGCCGCCCTTCCCCTTGCGACAGGTCGTAGTATTCGCCCCGAACGTTTTGGCGGGCCCAATCCGTAGGCTGCCTGACCCATTCTTCCTCGGAGAAGAACACCGGCCGACTGATCATCAGACAGCCGACTTCTTGATCCCCTTTCGAAGTCGACCCGGTGCGAGGTTGGTACTTCTCGATCCTAGCCAGAAAGGCGTCGAAACTCGCAGCACCGTTTGCCTCGCCAAAGGATTCCCACGCTAACCACGCAGGCACAGTGGAAGAGCGGGAGAAGTGCCCGTAGCCGGCGATGGCGTAGTAGGGCTTCTTGAGCTTAAAGAAAAAGGGAGCCCCTGGCCTGATGCGCCTCAGCAGTTGCGCTGCCGACGGGAACCAGAAGTTGACCTCGTCTAGCTCTCGCGCACGCAAGAATTGATACCACTCAAAATCAGTGTTTGCGACGTATCCCTCGAGGGCCTCGGTCGTCATCCAGCGGCCACCTTTGCGTCGCGGAAGAAGTCAGCCGGCATCGGGTATCGGAGTCGCCATGTGATCGCGATCGGCCGTTCTCCCTCGTGCGAAACATGCTCCGCCGGGCCGAGAAACATGTACGGCATGGTCCGCCCTCCGACATCGGGTCGCTCACGCACGAAGAGGAGGATCGAAACATCGTTCTCGACATGGTGAATCAGGCGCTGGCCCGTCGGAGACGCGAGGCTGGTAGTGCTTTGGGATTCCCAATGGAAGAGGTCCGGCGACACTGCATAGTCACGATAAAGCGTTGTCGGAGAATAGTGCTTCGCGGCCTTCTGGAGGGTGATGAAGAGAGCGAACGAACCGGTCTGCTTGTCGCGATATAGGCCTTCGCGGAAGTGAGTCTTTTGACCGGCCGTCAAGGCACCAAAGGCCGCTAGGGTGGCATTCTGGCCGTAGCGGCAATGCAGTGAAAGCGGGACCGAATGGTCCCAACCGACCGCACGATCAAGCGGAATCGGTAGATGGCGAGCGTCGTCCTCGAGAATTCCAACAAACTCGATGAGCTCAGCCCGGATCGCGTCGTTCGCCCTTAGCCGGGAGAGCGACGCTTGCAGATCCGACACTGGGCACGAAGCGCCCCAGAGCTCGAAGTGGAGGGCTGCCAGAATCCTGCGCTCTCGCTCGGACATCGATGCGACGTCCGGATCGACGGGAGACGTCACGACCCTCGCGAGAAGGCTGATCCACTCCGGGTCCTCCAGGTCGACGAGTCGCCGAAGCCCGTTGGAGAGGGCCGCTTCATCGGACCCCTCCGGAGGCGTCCTCAGGCCAACCTCTCTGCGAAGCGTGGACCAGCACGACTTCTTGGCGCGATAGATGTCCTCCAGGTTGACGTCGGCCTCTAGGAGAAACTCCTCCAACGAAGGGTCGCGGTCGAGGGACCGAAGCTCCGCGGCGAGGCTCTTGAATGTTGAACCGATAGCCTGGCTGATGTTCTCAAGGACGATATCGGTCGCAACACGGTCTAGCTGGATCGAGCAGCCGGCCGGCAGAAGCGGGAAGCCCTGCTCGACCTGGCGCCTGATCTCCGAACGAGAGGCACCAGTCAGGGCCCTGTAGCGACGATCGAAACGAAATTGCCTGGACGACTGGCCGATGAAATCCAGAACGGTCAGACAGTCCTTACCCTCGGTCTGCCTGAGGCCACGGCCGAGCTGTTGGAGGAAGACCGTGGCGCTTTCGGTTGGCCGCAGGAAAAGGACCGTATCGATTTCGGGAACATCAACGCCTTCGTTGAACAGATCGACCGCGAATGCCACATTGACTTCTCGCTCCCGGAGCCGCCGCAGGGCCTGTTCGCGTCCCTCGGAGGACGAGTCGGCCGACACCGCAACCGCGGGCACCCCGAGCTCGTTGAACTTGCCTGCCATGAACTCAGCATGGGCGATTGACACGCAGAAGCCCAGAGCCCGCATGGCCCTCACGTCCCGAACCTTCTTACGAAGTTCCCCGATCACCAGCTGCACTCGGGCGTCGTTGCCCGTGTAGAGGTTCTGAAGGTCGCCCGTGTCGTAGCCCCGACGAGACCAGCGAATCTGAGACAGGTCCGTCTCGTCGTGGATCCCGAAGTACTGGAACGGGCACAGGAGGTTGCGGTCGAGAGCCTCCCAGATTCGGATCTCCGCCGCGATCTGCCCGTCGAATCGATCGAGCACCGATTGCCCGTCCGCGCGCTCAGGCGTTGCGGTCAGACCCAGGAGCTCTTTCGGTCGGATGTGGTCAAGAAGTCGCCGGTAGGTGCTCGCGGCTGAGTGGTGAAACTCGTCCACTACGACAACATCGAAGGCGTCGGGCGGCATCTGGTCGAGGACGTCCTGGTGGAGGGATTGGATCGACGCGAACACGTGCTCGCCCCTCTCCGGGCGCTCGCGGTCGACGTAGAGCTCCCCGAACGCTCCGTCGCGAAGAACCAGGCGAAATGCTCCGAGACTCTGTTTCAGAATTTCCTTCCGATGGGCCACGTAGAGAAGGCGGCCGTAACCACCGGCAGCCCGCAGCCGCTTGTAGTCGAAGGCGGCCACCAGCGTCTTGCCGGTTCCGGTTGCGGCGACGACGAGGTTACGGTGCCGCCCGTGACGATTCCGTTCGACATTAAGGCTCTCCAGGATCTCCAGCTGGTGCGGATAGGGCGTCAGGTCGATCGAGACGAACGGGGTCTCTTCCCCGTCCGACCGCCGTACGGCTGCATCGAAACGGTCCCGATCCCGCACCGGCTCGAAGGACTCGAATCCGGGGTCCGCCCAGTAGCTCTCGAAGTTAGCCTGAAACTTGGCGAGGATGTCTGCTGCATCGACTTCGGAGAGCCGGACATTCCACTCGCGGCCCTCGATCATCGCCGAATGCGAGAGATTCGACGAACCAATGTAGGCCGTCGAAAAGCCCGAATCGCGATGAAAGAGCCACGCTTTGGCGTGGAGCCGTGTCGATTGGGTGTCGTAGCTGACCTTGACGTCGGCTCCCAGACCGACCAGCCATTCCAGCGCCCGTCGCTCGGTCGAGCCGGTATAGGTCGTTGTTAGGACCCGCAGCGGACGTCCCTGCTCACGCAGCCTGCGGATCGGGCCGTCCATGATGCGCAAGCCGTTCCAGCGGACGAACGCACAAACGAGGTCGACACGATCCGAAGAGGCGAACTCACGGGCCAGGACGTGGCCCAGACTCGGCTCGCCCCTGGCGTTGATCAAAAGGTCCGATACGGAGAGCGCGATCGCGGGCCTCTCGGGTATCGACGAGATCCCCGGAAGTGAGGCCGCGCGGCGAACGAGGGCGAGAAGGGTTTCGGTCGGGCTGGTGAGGTGGTCGGCGCGTGCGGCAGCGTTTCGGCTTGCCCCGAGCTCAGCACCGATCACCTCGATCAGTCGATTGCACAACGATGCCTGTCGATCGACCTTGCCCTCTTCGGGCAGGTCCTTGAGCGCGCGCTGCAGGACACCCCGGAAATGGCGAACGAACGCCACGTGGGAGTCGCCTGGATCCAGCCCGCCCTTCAGAGTTTCGTACTCGGACAAGTCCGAGTCGCGCAACTCCTGGGCGAGCGCGTTCGTGATGAGGCTGTCGTAGAGGCCCGCTGGGAGCTTCATCGGAATCCTGATGTTGTGCGACAGCATGCCACAGACGATGCAGAAACGCCCCAACGAGACTCTCGACCGAGACATCCTGCGAGAAGTTGACCGATAATCCGCCACCGGAGGTCTCGAGTGCTCAAACGCGCCGTTAGGCAACTCCTTCCCTGTCTCATAGTGCTCGCCCTGAGTGATCAAACCCGAGCCGATGCTCAAGTCACTGCCAAGCAGGGCGAGAAGGATCCGACCGAGTTCTCCGGCTCCATGGTCCTCGAAGCCCCGTTTCCCCCGGCGCTTCCGGGCAACAAGGTCGGCGCTTGGTACACCACGCCGGACTTCTCCCGCATGCGGTTGTATCGCTGCGATCGCGTGATTATTACCTTGTTCCAATTCAAGGTCGAGAGCCCGCAGAAGGGAACGGTTCCGATCAAGACGCGCGTCTGGCTCTACAACCCGGATGGCAACCACGACAAGAACGTCGAGCTGATCCTCGAGGTCTTGAACGGCGAGCAAAAGGTCACCGAGGGTCGTCGCAGCATCAAGGTCGAGGAGAGCGATATCGCGAAGCGGGAAATCGATCTGCCCGTGCCGGCGAGCAGCCTGGTCACGGACCCTCCGACGCAGCTCAAGATCACGATCCGGACGAAGGACGTGTAGACCCCCGTCGGGAACACTTCGCTCAACTCGGCCGCCCGCAGCCGACCTCGAGAAACGGGCTGGCCATTGGTCGATCTCGAAGGGCGCCACCAGGAGGCGCGCGAGGTGCCAGAACTTCTCGCTGTCCTCCCCTTCGCTCGCGGTGGCGATGGCACTGTGGATGCGGCGTTCGCTGACGACAGCCTGGTCGATCCAGAGGTCGAGACCGCGCTCGTACGCGTCGCTGCGGAACGCGCAGAAGCGCTGCTTGCCGCGAAGATCCAGGCGGCCCGTATCCGAGAGGATCTCGGCCAGGGGCGCGGAGTAGCGGCCCCGGCGCATCAGCCTCCGCAGAATCAAGCCTCTCGCTCCGGTGACGCTGTTGCGCTCCTCGGAGACGCCGAGGGCGGTTAGCTCGCCGTCTTCGTCCAGATCGTCGTACAGCGCGTCCTCGATCTCGTCGAGCACGCTGGTCGCGCGCCTGGCAAAGGCGGCCACGTCGAGAGTGCGGTCGGTCATGCCTGTCGGAGGCCGCTCCAGCGTGTGCATGTCCTTCGCGACGCCGGGAGGGATCGGCCGAGAGTCGAATACCACATCCTCATCGGGGAGCTGGTGTTGCTCGGGGTCGTAGGGCACATCCTGCGGTTCCTGTACCGAGCGGCCCTCGGGAAGGCGCGGGACCGTCACTCGTCCTCGCAGCTCCTCCGGACGCCCTCGACGGTAGACCTCGCTTCGGTGTCCGATCCGCAGGACGAGATAGCCCATCTCCGTCCGCGCGTAGATCACGCGGTGGTCGCCGACGCGGATCCGGAAGAGGCCGGCGAACTCGCCGGCGAGCGGCTCTCCGGCTCTGCCCTCGCCGGCGAGGGTCTTCTCGATTTTCCCGAGAACTCTCAGCGCGACCGCACGGTCGAGCCGATCGAGGTCTCCGGCAACCGAGGCCTTGTACTCAACGCTTGCCGCGGGCAATCCGCTTCCTCATCTCGGCGGAGGAAACGATCGGGTCGTCCTTGTCTCGCAACCGGTCGAGGGCCACCTGGTAGTCCGCGTACTCGGCCAGGTAGGACTCGAGCGCTTTCTCGACGAAGTAGGTCTTGGGCCGGTCGGTCGCCCTCGCCAGATCCTCGAGCGCCCTGGCGGTCGCGTCGCCCAGTCGAACGGAAATGGAGCTGCTCATGGATTTGCCTCACATGTAATACAAGCATTGCAAGCGTAACACCAGCGGCGGCCCCTCGAGTGCCGATCGAGGAGCGGCACGCGAATCGTCAACGCGTCGGCGGGCGGCCACGGGGGCCGCCCCCAACGGCGGGGACCATCGCCGGATGCGTGAGAACCTGGCGAAAGGCGGCTCTGGCCCCGCCTGGCGACTCCCCTTGCGCCCTTTCACCCCCGGACGCCATCTGTCCCGCCCATCGGGTGATCGTTGCTTCTCCAGAACGAGAGGCCAACATGAACGATCTTCCGGGCTTCCTCCAGCCGCCCGCCGACCTCCGGCGTGCCGGCAAGCCGGTGCGCGTTTTCGGGATCGATCTCGGTACCACCAACTCCTCGATCGCCGAGATCCGCTGGGACCCGCGCCGGGGCGGGCGGCCGTCGGTGCGCTGCCTCGACGTCCCGCAGGGCGACAAGGGCGACTGCACGGGACCGCTGGTTCCGTCGATCGTCTCGACTGCGGGGCACCCGTCTCTTGTGGGCTGGTCGGCCAAGCGGCTGGCGGCGCGGATGGGCGAGATCGGATGCGAGGCGGAGCGGGACGTCTTCGTCGGGACGAAGAACGAGATGGGGCTTCTGCGGAGCTACCCGGAGGCGCCGGCGGGGTTCCGGACGCCGCCGGAGATCGCGTCCCACATCCTGCGCTTTCTCCGGGAGTCGGCGCTCGCGGACGATCCCGCGGCGCCGGATGCGATCGCGATCGGCGTGCCGGCGTCGTTCCAGACGGCGCAGCGCAAGGACACGATCGAGGCGGCGCGGATGGCGAAGCTGGAGGTCCCGGAGGGGGCGCTTCTCGACGAGCCGACGGCGGCCTTCCTCGACTGGATCGCGGAGCACGGGACCTCGGAGCTCGGCCTGGCGCCGAATCGTCCGGCCAACGTTCTCGTCTTCGACTTCGGCGGCGGCACGTGCGACGTGGCGATCCTGCGCGTGACGGCGAGCCCGGGCGACGGACGCCTGAAGACCTCCGCCCTGGCGGTCTCGCGCTACCAGCGCCTGGGCGGGGGCGACATCGACGCGGCGATCGTGGAGGAGGTGCTCGTTCCCCTCCTCGCGAAGCAGAACGACCTCGCCCCCTTCACCCTCGAGTACGACGACAAGGCGCGCGCCATCCTGCCGGCCTTTCGCCTGCTCGCCGAGGAGCTGAAGACGAAGCTCTGCGACCGCGTCTGCTCTCGCCCGCCGGAGGCCGTCGCGAAGCCCGGATTCTCGCCGGGGGTGAAGATCCCGGGGGTCTTTCCGGTGCGGCTCTCCGACGGGAGCCGGCTGACCCTGACCGACCCGGCGCTCTCGGTCGACGCGTTCGAGAAGCTGCTCGGGCCGTTCCTCGACCGGGATTTCCTCTACGCCCGCGAGACCGACTACCGCATGACCTGCTCGATCTTCGCGCCGCTGACCGAGGTCCTCGACCGCGCGGGTCTCGATCCCCACCAGGTCCACTGCGTCCTGCTCGCCGGCGGAAGCTCTCAGGTCCCGCAGATCCGGGAAGCGGTGGGCGCGTTCTTCGCCAGCGCGCACCTGCTCTCCTTCGGGAGCGCGCTCTCGGCGCAGACGGCCGTTGCGCGGGGGGCCGCCTGGCACGCCTTCGCGCTGGCGCTGACGGGGCGCGGCGTCGTCGAGCCGGTCTGCGGCGACCGGATCGCCATCCAGACGACCTCCGGCGCGGTCGAGCTGGTCCCGTCGGGCAGCCCCCTGCCCTTCCCGTCGGCGGACGGCTGGGCGCACCACCTCGGACTCGCCCTGCCGCGGCCGTCGTTTCCGGCGCCGTTGGAGCTGCGCATCGAGCTCGTCGGCTCGGAGAACCGCCCGCTCGGAAGCGAGATCTGGACGATCCGGGAGCCGGCGAACCGGTCGGCTCCCCTCGCCGTCTCGTACCGGCTCGACGCCAACCAGGACCTTCACGTGCGCCTGTCCGTCGAGGACGGCCCCTGGCGCGAGATGCTCTTCGAGAACCCGCTGACCAATCTCGTCAACCCGGGCTCCAAACGGGCCCGGATCCTGGAGCTGGAGCGAAAGGTGACGCGGGAGGCCCTGCCGGAGCCCGACCGCGTCGACACGACGACCGAGATCGCGAGCCTCTACGGCGAGCTCGGGATGCGCGAGAAGGCGGTCGACGTCCTGCGCCGCCTGCTGCGGGAGATGGGCGGCGCCGACGCCGGTCTCCTCGTCGACCTCGCTCGCGCGTACGGGAGCCTCGGAGACCACGCGAGACAGGAGAAGTGCCTTCTCGAGAGCGCGCGGATCGCCCCGCGGTGGTCGACGCCCGCGTTCAACCTCGCCGTCGCCCGTCACCGCCGGGGCCTCGACCGCGACGCCCTCGAGGACGTCGAAGAGGCGATCGCGCGCGAGGCGGAGGGACCGGCCTGGGTGCTCAAGGCGGAGATCGAGAGGGCCCTCGACGAGCCGTTCGAGGACAGCCTGCGGACCGGCATGAAGATGTTCGATCCGGTCTCCGTTCTGAACGACTGGGAGCTCTTCTGGTTCCAGCGCGGCGCCGCCCTGAGGGCCAGGCCCGACCAGGTCGAGCTGGCGCGGGCGGAACGGCGCCGGAGGCTCCAGGCCGAAGACGAAGCTCCGCCGCGCGGAGTGCTGCCGGAGTTGGCCCCGGCGCTTCGGCGGTCGGAGAGGGTGAACTGAGATGGACGCGGAGAGCGATGCCGCCTTCTGGGTCGAGCTCCTCAAGGACGGTCGGCCCTTCGACGAGATCGTGCAGAGTCCCGGGATCTACTTCGAGCGTACCGGGGGCGATGAAAGCTCCCTGCCGACGCCGCCGCCCGGATACGCATGGATGGCGGAGACGGGCGGGCTCATCGGCGCCTCTTTCGGCAGCCTGCGGCTCTGGCCGACGGGCGGCTACGGGCCGGGCGCGGAGTGACGGGATTGCGAATCGGGCAACGAGAATCGCGAACCCGCAGTTCGCCGAGGTGCGTGCGGCGGGCCTTCGCGGGCTCGGCACCCCAGGGCGTACAATCTCCCTCGGCCGATGAAAAAGGAATTCAGCGTCGTGGTCGAACGGGATCGAGAGGGCTACTACGTGGCCTCGATCCCCGAGCTGCCCGGATGTCATACCCAGGCGAAGTCCCTCGATGAGCTCATGGAGCGAATCCGAGAGGCGGCAGAGCTATGCCTCGAGGTCGAGGGGCGAGAAATCGAAGGGCTTGAATTCGTTGGAGTCCAGCGACTGACCCTGGCTTGATGACCAAGCTGCCGATCCTCACCGGCAGGGAACTCGTCGCGGCGCTCTCCTCCTTCGGTTTTCGAGGGTCAGGACCCGCGGCAGCCATCAGTTCCTTCGTCATCCCGACGGGAGGCCGACAGTCGTGCCGATTCACGCCGGGGAGACGATCGGGAAGGGCCTGCTATCGAGAATCCTGAGGGATTGCGAGATCAGCAGGGATTCCCTGCTGAGCGGACTTTAGACCCCGGAGTTCCAAGTCGATCGTCGATGCCACTGCGGGCCGCGACCGGAGGTTCTCGGCGCTTCGAGTGCGGGATCCCTCGTCGCTGCGCTCCTCGGGATGACGTACTGTCGAACCACATGAAACAGTCGAAAACTCCCGACGCATCCGCCCAGCGCTACGGCAAGGCCCTCGCCCATGCGGCGGAGAAACACGCCGGGCAGAAGCGCAAGGGAACCGATGTCCCGTACATCTACCATCCCCTGGCCGTAGCGAGCCTGGTGCTCGAGCACGGCGGGGGCGAGGACGAGGTCGTCGCGGCGCTGCTGCACGACGTGGCGGAGGATCACGGCGGGCAGGAGGCGCTCGACGAGATCCGGGCGAAGTTCGGGATGGGGGTGGCGGCAATCGTCGAGGGCTGCACGGACACCCTGGAGAAGCCGAAGCCGAAGTGGCTGGAACGCAAGAAGACGTACGTCGAGCACCTCCAGAACGCGCCGCCGAAGACGCGGCTCGTGGCGGCGGCCGACAAGCTCCACAACGCGCGGGCGATCGTCGCGGACCACCGGCGCATCGGCGACCGGGTCTTCGAGCGGTTCAGCGCGTCGAAGGAGGAGGTGCTCTGGTACTACCGCGCGGTCACGGCCGCGCTGGCGGCGCGAGGGTCCAGTCCGTTGATCGAGGAGCTGCGGCGAACGGTCGAAGAGATGGTGAAGCTCTGACCCGGAGTCCGGCGAAGAGGAAGGCGAAGAAGCCGCGGACGACACTCGGCTGCCGATACTGCCTCGAGCCGCCGTCGAGCCGGGCGGACCTCGTGATCGTTCAACTGAGAACCTCTGGCATCGAAGCCACTCGAGCTTCGATCTGTCCCGCTGCAAGCGCTGCGGACAGCTATATCTGGAGCAGTTTCACGAGATCCTCGACTGGGCCGGGGGTGAGGACGACATCTGGACGCGCTGGATGCCGCTGACGGACGAGGAGGCGGCGGGGCTCGACGCCATCTCCTCCCAGTGGGACGCAGTTCGTGGATCTGATGCATCGACGAGGAAGGCTCGTCTGGGACGCCGGACGGAGGGTTCCGGTGGGACTCCCATCCCTGGGACGTGGGCGATCTGATGCCTCCCGGCTAGTCCTTCCGGAGCGCCCCGCCGCTGCGTCCGGCTCGAGCTTCTGGATTTCCCTCCCAGGTTCTGATCGTCTGCATTTATTGCAATATTTGCTATACTCCCATCCGGAGAATGACATGACGGGCGCGGAGCTCAAGCAGGGGCGGCTGAAGGCCGGCCTCACGCAGGTCCAGGCCGCGAAGAGACTGGCCCTGTCTCAGCCCTATCTGTCGCAGCTCGAACGGGAGCGCCGAGCGGTCACTTCCGCAGTCGAGCGCGCGGCCGTGCGCCTGTACGGTTTGCCTCCCACGGTCCTCAGCCCTCCGGATGAGCCCGCCACCGCTCCCGCGGGCGACGCGCTCCCCCGGCAGCTCGCGGCCCTCGGGTATCCCGGCTACTCGCATCTGAAAAAGGCGGATCTCGTCAATCCGGCAGCCGTCGTGCTGAACGCGGTCGCCGCGGAGCATCTGGACGGCCGCGTCGCGGCGGCTCTCCCGTGGGTGCTGCAGGAGTTTCCGTCGCTCGACTGGGCGTGGCTCGCCGAGCATGCGAGGCGGCGCGACGTTCAAAATCGGCTCGGGTTCCTCGTATCCGTCGCCCGCGGCGTGGCGCAGCGGCGCTCCCGCCCCGACGCGGTGCGGCGTCTGGAGCGGGCCGAAAGGGAGCTCGAGCCCTCGCGCCTCGCCGCCGAAACGACCCTCGGGCGCGCGACCATGTCGGCTGCGGAAAGGGCATGGCTTCGCGAAAACAGGTCCGCCGAAGCGCGACACTGGAACGTCCTCGCGGGAATGAAGGCGGAGGATCTGCCGTATGCCTCGTAGCGGTTCGATCTATTAGTTTCAGGTCGCGGGGCGAAAGACCCGCAGCCACTCCAGCACCGCCCAGGTCGCGTCGAGGTCCTCCTCGTTGTAGGCGAGGATCTCGTCGACGATCGCCGTCGCGGGCGGCTGGGTCGTTCGACTCGGTGGCCTCGATGTACTTCGCGATGGACCAGGTGCCGTCGCCGGGGTTGGCGCGGCGGAAGCCGACGAAGCCCTCGACGACCTTGAGGGAGTAGCTCGGGAGCGGGAGGACGACGGAGTTGCGGAGGACGGACAGGAGGTCGACGAGGTTATCGAGGACGCGGGCGGCCACGCCGGGGAGAGCGGGGTCGAGCCCCGCCCCTGCGACGGAGTGCGGCGGCGTGGCGCTGCGAGTTCGGGATCCCTCGTCGCTGCGCTCCTCGGGATGACAGGCCAAATGCTCCTCGGGATGAGGGGCCGAAGACTCATCGGGATGAGGGGCCTTCGGCTCCCCGGGACGACTCGAGGGCATGTCGCCGTAGCGCTTGACGTATTCGGTGATGCGGGTCTTTTCGTGGGAACTCCAGTGGATGAAGGGCAGGTCGGGCCCGTACTCGGCGAAGAGGCGGTCGGCGAGGGCGAGGAAGGCGAACCAGCCTTCGCGGTCGCCGCCTCCGCCTGCGTCGGCCCCAATCCCGGCCTGCGCGGACAGGTACGGCGACGGCTTTTCGCCGAAGACCTTGACGCCCCAGAGATACGTGCGGTCGAGCTCGTCGGCGTTGGGCGGGAGGCCCTCGAGATCGAACATGGCGAAGCTGGGACCGGGCGGGAGCTCCGGCGCGTCGTCGAGACGGATGGGGGTCTTCGAAATCCAGGACTCGGCGCTCCGGACGAGCGGGGCGACGAAGTCCTTGGGCCTCGGCTTTCGCGTGCCCGTCCAGAAGTAGTCGCGCATGGCCGGATCGTCGACGGCTTTCGGGATGTCGGCGATCGTGCGGATGCCCAGGCGGTGGAACTCGCGCGCGCGGTTCTGGCTGACGCGTGCGAGCAGCGCGACATCCTGCGCGGCCTCGGCCTGCCCGCGGCAGCGATCCTCGAAGCCGCAGCCGCCGCACTTGGTCCAGCCGGTGGGCTCGTAGGCGGCGGGGTCTGCGGCGCGCATGGCGAGGTGCCGGCGCAGGGACTCGAGGACCGCCTCCTCCCCTTCGTAGGCCAGGGCGACGATGTCGCCGTCGCCGGCGTGGACCTCGAGCTCGATCGGGCGCTTGCCGACGGCCCGCTCGTAGAGCAGTCCGTAGATCTGGAGCTGCGCCGGGATGCCTCGGTGGCGCTGCGACCTGACGTTGCGGGCGAGCTTGGAGTCGCGGATCCTGTAGCCGCCGCTGGCGGCGTCGCGGATCAGGAAGTCGGGGTCGCCGACGAGCTCGAGGGTCCCGCCGTCGAGCGTGAGCTCGAGGCGGAAGTGCGGCTGGTAGATCGCGACGGCGCCGTCGCGGATCGCCTGGAGGGTCAGGCGCTCGCGCTCGGCCGGGTCGGGCGCGGAAATCTCGACGATGCCGGGAAGAGTCGCCAGGTGGCCGGCCTCATGGCGGTGGCCGAGCTTCCGGAGAAGCTCGACGAACGCCGTGGCCGTGTCCTGCTCCGGCTCCCCGCGCGCGCGCAGGGCCACCCGCCGCGCGCATTCGGACGGCTTGGTGAAGGCGTAGACGTCGGTGGCGACGAAGCGCTGGTCCAAGGCGTGAGTCTCCCCTGTCGCGGGGATTGTGGCACCCGCGGTCGGACAGATGGGGTCCGGGCGGCGGATCGAGAGGGGTCGGGCCCCCGGTCTACAGCTCGGACCGGATCGGACCGACGATCCACTCCGTGAAGCGCTTGCGCAGCGGCCGCGCCTTCCACATCGCCAGCGTGTAGGGCCGGCACTTCGCCAGGTCCCGCTCGTAGCGCTCGCGCATCTGCCCCGCGAAGGCCGTGTCGTAGACGAAGAGGTTGACCTCCTCGTTCAGATGGAACGAGCGCGCGTCGAAGTTCGCCGAGCCCACCGTCGAGAAGATCCCGTCCACGACCATGGTCTTGAGGTGAAACATCGTCGGCTCGTATTCGAAGATCTTCACGCCCCCCGACAGCAGCGTCCCGTAGCCGGCGCGGCCCGCCGCCTTCGTCGCGGGCACGTCGTTGTGCTCGTCGGAGGGAACGATCACCCGCACGTCCACGCCCCGCCTCACGGCGGCGACCAGGAGGTTTGAGGTCTCCTCGTCCGGCACGAAGTAGGAGTTCGCGATCCAGATCTCTTTGGCGGCGGCGGCGAGCGAGATCGCGTAGACGCGGCCCGCCCCCGACATCGCCGCGAGCGGCGAGGACGGCACCACGGCGGCGGAGAGCGATCCGGCCGGAGGCAAGGCGGGGAAGAACTCGTCGCCGACCAGTGCCTCGCCCGTCGCCTCCGACCAGTTCTCCTGGAACGCGCGCTGCAGCCCCCGCACGGCGGGCCCCTCGACGCGGACCTGGGTGTCGCGCCAGTGCTCGGGCGAGTCCGCGTCGCCGGCCCACTCGTCGGCGAACCCCACGCCGCCCGTAAAACCCACCCGGCCGTCGACCACCAGGACGCGCCGGTGGTTGCGATGGTTCACCACCCAGAGGTCCCAGGGCTTCTTCGAGTGAAAGAACTCGACGCGGACGCCCGCCTTCTTCATGACGTCCACGTCGCTCGACTCGAGCTTGGAGCCCATCGAGCCGACCGCGTCCAGCAGCACCCGCACTTCCACGCCGTTCGCCGCCCGCTCGGCCAGCGCATCGCGGAAGCGCGAACCCACCTCGCCCGACCAGAAGATGTAGGCCTCGAAGTTGACCGTCTTCGTCGCGGCCGAGATCGCCTGGAGCATGACCGGGAAGATCCCGTCGCCGTTCTCGAGAATGTCGATGCGGTTGCCGGAGGTCATCGCCGGCCCCGGCAGCGCCGACGGCAGAAAGGTCGCGTCGGTCACGCGAAAGTCGTGCGGCAGCTCGTAGACCGTCTTCCGGGGCGCGCCCGACTTCGCCGCCGTGATGGCGAGCATGTACCCGGCGATCGCCGAGACGATCGCGATCGGAATCACGTGTCCCACCGTTCGCCGGCGGGAATGCACACGGGGCGCGCGAGGGGTTCGCTGTCGGGCCAAGGGCATGAGACTACCCTGTAGCAAATGGCGCGCCGGGTTTTGCCGACCCGATCCCCGCTCGACATATTCTTGGGAAAGAGGTCCTGATGAACCGACGCAAATTCCTGAAGCACGCCGCGACCGTCCCCGCGCTGCCGGCGCTGTCGCCGCTGCTCGCGAGGCTCTCTCCCGCCGGGAAGCCGAAGGCGACGCCGGCCGCCGGGGGCACGACGCCCTTTCGCCGCGTGCGGCTCTCGGACCCCGACTGGCCGTCGTCCGCGAAGTGGGACGCGCTGAAGAAGCAGGTCGGCGGGAGGCTCGTCCCGGCCGCCGATCCCTTCGCGCCGTGCAATCCGACACCGTCCTCTGCCGCGTGCGAGGCGCGCATGGCGGAGCTGAAGAACCCCTATTGGCTGGACGAGCAGCCCGGTGCCACCGAGATCTCCGGCTGGCTCGACGCATGGACGTCGGCGCCGAGCGTCTACGCGGTCGCGGCGAAGAATGCGGGGGATGTCGCCGCGGCGATCGATTTCGCGCGCGCGCACCGGCTGCGCCTCGTCGTCAAGGGGGGCGCGCACAGCTACCTCGGCACCTCCAACGCCCCCGACTCGCTCCTGATCTGGACGCACGAGATGCGGGACGTCACGATGCACGACGCCTTCGGGCCCCAGGGCTGCCCGGGCGCGCCCCGGAAGGCCGTCACGATCGAGGCGGGTGCGCGCTGGATGGACGCCTACCAGGCCGTCACCACGCGCGCCGGCCGCTACGTGCAGGGAGGCGGCTGCACGACGGTCGGCGTCGCGGGCTTTCTGACGGGCGGCGGGTTCGGCAGCTTCTCGAAGAGGTTCGGCCTCGCCGCGGGGAGCCTTCTCGAGGCCGAGGTCGTCACGGCCGACGGGAAGGTCCGCGTCGCCAACGCCTGCACGAACCCGGACCTCTTCTGGGCGCTGAAAGGCGGGGGCGGCGGCACGTTCGGCGTCCTCACGAAGGTGACGGTCGCCACCTACGACCTTCCCGAAAACGCCGGCGGCGTGCGGTGCGCGGTCCGCGCGAAATCCGACGCGGCGATGAAGCGCCTGATCGACTGGTTCCTGCCGTTCGCGGCCAAGACGCTCGTCAACCCGAACTGGGGCGAGCAGGCGAAGTTCGACAAGGACACGCTGCAGATTTCGATGGTCTCGATGGGCCTCACCAACGATCAGACGCTGGAGACGTGGCAGCCTCTCCTCGACTTCGTCGCGGCCTCGCCGTCGGACTACGAATGGGCCGAGCAGATCCGGGGCGGCGCGACGAAGGCGCGCAACTGGTGGGACGTCGACTGGCGGCGCGAGCACACGCCGGACGACATGGTCTTCGACCCGCGCCCCGGCGCCCCGAAGACCAACGCCTGGTGGAAGGGCGACGGGCCCCAGGCGACGCTCTTCCTCTACGCGTACGAGTCGCTGTGGCTGCCGCAGGCGCTGCTGAAGGCCGACGCGATCGGCCGCTTCGGCGACGCCCTCTTTACCGCCTCGCGCCGGTTCGAGGTCGGGCTCCACTTCAACAAGGGCCTGGCGGGCGCGCCGGCCGAACGGCTGGCCGAGGCCCGCGACACACCGATGAACCCGGCGGTCCTCGACGCCTTCGCGCTCGCCATCATCGCGTCGGGCGGCCCGATGAGGAGCCCGAACCTTCCGGCGCACGAGCCGAACGTGGAGACCGCGCGCGACGACGCGAAGCGCGTCGCGGCGGCGGCGGATGCGCTGCGCGCGGTGGCCCCGAACTCGGGCTCGTACTTCAACGAGACGAGCTACTTCGAGAAAGACTTCCAGGCGTCCTTCTGGGGCCCGCACTACCCGCGCCTGGCGGAGATCAAGCGCAAGTACGACCCGGACGGCCTCTTCTTCGTCCACAACGGCGTCGGCAGCGAGGGCTGGAGCCCGGACGGGTTCGAGCGGTCATGAGGGACGCGCTACCTCCGCAGTCGGACTCCGCGTCCGGGGCCCTCGGCTCGGTCCTTGATATGGTTGCCCCTTCCCCTTCTCCGCGGAGGTGCATCATGAGGCCTCGTCGTCGCGGTTCCTTTCTCGCCGCCCTTTTCGTCTTCGCGCTTTCGCCGGCATGCGGGAACCGCGAAAGCACATCGCCGCCGACGCCTTCGCCGGTCGCCGTCGCCACCGCCGTCCCGACGCCGGATCCGACCCCGAGGCTCTACGCGTGGGCCAATCCCCTCGGGGTCGCGGCGAACCTTGCCGACCACACCTGGGTGACGAGCTTCCCGGCCGCCTCGAGCTGTCCTCCGTCGCCGAGCTACTGGTACTCCTGGGGAGGCTGCCACGCGACCGGGCCCGGGACGACCGCGCGGCCGCTGGCGACGCACGAGGCGGATCTCGCCGTCGCTCGCTGCATCGCGACACCGGACCTGCTGGAATACCTGCCGCCGGGCAGCCCCTCGCACGGCGGCATCGACCTGTACGGCATCGACGGCGTCTGCCACCAGCTCTCGAATCGCATCCTCTGGGCGACGACGAAGGGCGCCGGCGATCCCTCCACGGTGGATGGAGCGAAGGGGTACGGCGTGTCGCGGTGGCTGTACGGCACCTACGGCGCGAACGTCGGCGAGTGGCAGGCGCGGATCACCCGATGCATGGCGCCCCCGCCGGCCCCGGCCGCGGCTCCCGGCACGCCCGTCGCGGCGGCCATGATGCGCATGGCCGCGCCGGCGAGCCTGAATGCGGATCTCGCCGCGATGGTAAGCGAAAAGCTCGGACCTGAGGTTTCGGCCGCCAGGGTGCAGCGGCTGGTGGAGATCCGCCAGACCGTCATGGCTCGGAAGCAGCTTCTCGACCGGCGCGTGCGGAGCGGGCAACTGCCGCCGAGACAGTTCGCCGAGGACGTCAACGCGCTGGTCGCCCAGGGTCTGCGCCAGGCGTCCGAGGTCTTGACGCCCGACGAGTATCAGAAGCTCTTCGGCCTGGCGCCGGGAGAGACGATCGGCCTCGTCGATCCTGAAATCGCGGAGAAATCCCGGTATCGCGCCGAGTGAGAAGGGGCGTCAGCACGCCTGGGGATGGCACTCGACCCTCCCCGACGTGCTGCCAGCCGGATACGGCCGCGACGCCTTCCGCTGCGACCGCCCTTCGACATCGCTGCTACGGCCGGAGCGCCGGTGCCACCGGCGGAAACTGCAGTCCCAGCCCCTTCGCGAAGAACACCGCCATCTGGCCGCGCGTGACGGGATTGTCGGGGCAGTAATTGCCGCCGCCGCAACCGCCCGTGATCCCCGAGCCGGCGAAGGCCTCGACGTGCTGGAAGAAGGGGTGGTCCGTCGGGACGTCGCCGAAGGTCGCCGTTGCCGGCGCCGGCGAGATCTGGAGCTTGTAGCCGATGACCGCTCCGACGATCCCGTTCGTATGGTCGGCGGAATTCGCGATCCCCACGACGATCAGACGCTGGGAGCGGTTGCTCACGACGACGTTGAGCGACGTGAGGTCATCCGTGTATTCCTTGCACGGCGTGACGACGTCGGACGTCGAGGTTTGCGTGTTGCCCACGATGGCGCAGAGGCCTGTCAGGCCGTCGCACTGCTCCAGCCCGCCAATGAGATGGTCGTCGAACTCGTTGGAGTCGCAGAACTGGTAGGTGATGCTCGTCAGCACGGCGCCGTCCGGCAGGTGCGGTCCGGCGAGGAACCCCGCCGGCCCCACGCTCGTCGAGTAGCGAACCGCGCTCATGCCGCCGTTGACGAGGTCCGAGTACGCCGTATCCGAAGACGACGGGTCGAACTCCCACTCCGGGATCGAGTAGAAGCTCTCCTGGGTGGTGCCGAACTGTGGCGCCGGACCCGGCTTGACGCGTGGTGCATCGGGGTTGCCGAGGTTCAGGATCACCGGACTCGCCGCCGCGACCACGGCCCAGGCCGAGATCGTCGCCGCCACCACCGCGCTGCGCAGGATAGGTTGCTCGCTCATGAGACCTCCTTGGAAAAAATCGATTCTACCGACGGAGTCGGCGAGGGGAAGAGCGAGGCGGCGGAAAATCAGGGGCCGCCGGGCGAAGTCGATGAACCAGATGTCGTCAAGCGGCTGCGGCCAAGAGGATTAACGTCAGCCTCCTGGTGTCGGGGTAACGAGGTCGACTCTGATGAGGAGTCGCGGCCCGCCTACCCCTTCCTTCCTTTGCGCCCGATCTCCTCCTTCAGCGCGGCGAGCACCTCGACCTCGATCCGGCCCTTCGGCCGGCCGGAGGCCCGCTTCATGCGGATCAGGTCCTCGATGGCAGCGACGGGAACGGTGAGGCGGCCGACCGGCGTGAGAGCCGCCGCGGCGACGAGGTCGTGGAAACCTCCCGAACCGGCGGGTGTCCCGAGGCAATCGAGGTTGCCGGCGCTGGTCGAGAGCGCGAAGTGGTCGCCCGCGGCGATAGTCTCCGCGTCGGGACGAAACGGCAGATCGCCGGGAGCTCCGCGCAGGCGCGACTGCAGCTCTGTGAGCGCGGCGGAGAGTGCCTCGACGTTCTTGCGGTCGCGCGCGTAGCAGATGTCGAGGTCGTTGGTCACCGTGGGCGAGCCGAGAAGCCGCCCGGCGAGGCCGCCGATCACGACGAATCGGACGCGGTGCCGAAGCAGCGTCTCGAGGAGGCGCTCGGGATCGAAAGGGCGCAGGGTCATCGGCGCCGCCGGGAGGGCCGGAGCTTCTCGAGGCCCGCCGCCTCCCCCGCGGCCACGCGGGCTCGTTCTCCGGGGCTCGCGCGAAGGAGCTCGCGGATCGCCGTCCGGTCGACGCCTTCGCCGGCGCGCGGAACCGCCTGGAGCTCCAGGCCGCACGCCTCGAGCAGCCGTTCGAAGGTGTCGAATCGGGGCGAGACCCGGCCCTCCTCGATGCGCGAGATCGTCGCCTGCGTGACGCCGGAGCGGCGGCCGAGCTCGCGCTGGCTCAGGCTGGCCCTCCGGCGGGCGTAGACGAGGAGGTCGGCGGCACCCACGGGGAGATTATACGGGAACTATATAAGTTTGATATATTATCCTATATCGGCCGCGCAGCTCCGGCCTCACCTCACGTACTTCGGCGGCTCCCCTTTGCCCCAGGGGTCGTACCCGGCGGCGAAACGCAGGCGCTCTGCGAGCGGCGGGTGGTCATAGAGCCAGAATCGGATGAAGGGGCTGGGGTCCGGATCGGAAAGGTTCGTCTCCCCGAGGATCTGGAACGCGCCTGCGGCGGCGCGCGCCGAATCGGGAACGAGGCCGTGGATCGCCTCGAGGCCGAAGACGTCGGCCTGGTGCTCCTGGTTCCGGCTGTAGCCGGCCACGACAGGACTCGCGAGCTCGCCGGCGACCGTCAGGCCGAGGAGCAGCACCGGAAGAGACGCCCAGTCCGAGAGGCCGCGGATGCCCCACCGCTCGCCCCCCTCGAAGACGCGCCGGAGGACCGCGGCGCCGAGGGCGAGGAGAACGAAGAGGAGCGCCCAGAGAAAGGCGATCGTCTTCGGGATGTGCCGCAGGGCGTAGTGGCCCATCTCGTGGCCGAACACGAAGAGCGTCTGCGAGACCGTCGCCTTCGCGAGCGTCGTATCCCAGACGACCACGCGCTTGGACGCGCCGAGGCCCGTGACGTAGGCGTTGATGCCGGTGTACTTGGCGCTCGCGTTCATCGCGAACATCTTCTCGGGCACAATCGCCTCACCGGCCCGCTCGGTGACCCGCTCGATCGCGCGCGCGAGCTCCGGGTGTTTCGGGGCGAGCGGCTCGAACTCGAAGAAGAGCGGGTCGATCACGACGGGCGTCACGAAGATCAGGAACACGAGGATCGGCAGCAGGGCGAGCCAGAACCACAGCCACCAGCGGCGCGGGCTCCTCCGCAGGATCGCGTAGAAAAGCCAGACGATCGGAATCGCGATGGCGATGCCGACGAGAAGCCCCTTGACCTGGTCCCAGAGCCACGAGGCCCAGCCCTGGACCGACTGCCCGTAGAAAAGCGACAGGTGGTGGCCGTAGATCGAGGTCGGAAGCTCGAGGACCGAAATCGTGACGAGAAGCAGCGACACGAAGACCGCCGCCTGCCCCGACCGGCGCCGCGTGATGGATTGCGCCCGGTCGCGAAAGCGCGGACCCAGGCGCAGCGCGATGACGGCGACGAGGACGAGCGCGCTCCAGCAGAAGGACACGAAGTGCAGCGCGTACCGAGCGCGGGCGTAGGCGATGGCTTTCTCGCGCTTCTCGGGGGTGAGCGTGTAGGCGGACGCGGCGGCGGCCGCCGCCTGGATGGAGACAGAGGGCGTCGGCGGCGGCTCGGGCGCCGGTTGAGCCGCCATGGCCGATCCGGCGAGAACCGCGGCGAACAGAAACGCCGGACTGCGTGCGCTCCTCACGTCTCGGGCTCCTCCATCGTCCGGTCCGAAACGATCGCCGGGAAACGGGCACGGGAGGCCGGTTCCCGGGGCCCCGCCGGTCCCTCTGCCGCGCCGTGCCGGTGGCGTCGGGCGAAAGGCGCAGGACCCATGGCGAGAGCGGATTATCCACCGGGCGGTCCTTTCCGAAACGGCCGTCTCTCCGACCCATGCGGCCGTCCGCCCCGTCGCGGGACGGCTCCCAGCCGACGAAAAGCGGGCATTTTCGCCGTTTCGCTGGCATAAAATCCGACTCGAAAGGCCCCACCTGGCGGAATAAGGAGTCATCGATGCGTGCCTCGCGTGCTTCGCGCCTCGCGGTGGGTTTCGGTTTCGCCTTCGCGGCGTCGCTTTCCGCAACGACCTACACCGTCACGACGACCGCCGACTCGGGGATGGGGTCCCTGCGCCAGGCCGTCATCGACGCCAACGCGGCCTTCCCCGGACCGCACGTGATCGCGTTCAACATCGCCGGCACCGGGCCGCACTCGATCGCGCTGGCGACCGACCTGCCGGCGATCTCCTTTCTCGACGGGATGACGATCGACGGCACGACGCAGCCCGGGTTCGGCGGCACGCCGCAGATCGAGATCCACCGCGACGGCGGCTTCGCCTCGACCTGCCTGGCCATCCTGGGCACGCCGACGACCATCAAGGCGCTCGCGATCAACCAGTGCGGGGCCGCGATCGACGTGACCTCGACCGGAGCGCTGACGCTGCTCGGCTCGCGCATCGGGACGGACCCTTCGGGCACGGTGGCGCTCGGCAACGGCACCGGCGTGACGATCGCCAACGGCTCGGCCGGCAACGTCATCGGCGGGCCGAACCCGGGCGATCGCAACGTCATTTCCAACAACTTCGGTTCCGCCCTGTCGTTCGGGTTCTCGTCGACCGGCACGGTCCGGGGCAATCTCATCGGCGTCGATGCGAACGGGATCGGTCGCGATGCCCAACGGCTACGGAATCAACTGCTCCAACAGCAACGGGGTCGTCGTCGGCGGCAGTGCCGCGGGCGAGGGCAACGTCATCTCCGGGAGTGCCGGCGTCGGGATCGTCTTCCAGTCCTGCAACGACGCCGTCGTCCAGGGCAACTTCTTCGGCACGGACGCGGCCGGCATGCTCGCGATCCCCAACAAGCAGGGCATCCAGGCCAATCTCTCGAACAACCTCAAGGTCGGCGGCACCGGCGCCGGCGAGGGCAACGTCTTCGGGGGCAGCACCGAGATCGGCGCTTCGACTGACGGCCGACGACGCCACCATCGTGCAGGGCAACTTCTTCGGGACGGACGCGACGGGGACCGCCCGGATCGGCAACAACATCGGCATCGACATCAACTCGTCGACCGGCACGCTGGTCGGCACGGCGACGCCCGGCGGGCCCGGCGGCAACGTCATCGCGTACAACGCGGCCGGCGTGTACGACAACGGGTCCTCCAATACCGTGCGCGGCAACTCGATCCACGACAACACGTTCCTCGGGCTCGACATCGGAAGCAACGGCGTGACTCCCAACGACCCCGGCGACGGCGACGCCGGACAGCAGAACTTCCCCAACATCGCCTCGGCCGTTCCCGAGGGCATGGGCGTGCGCATCATCGGCAGCCTCGACTCGACCGCCGCGTCGACCTTCGACCTCGACTTCTACGAGAACCCGGCGTGCAGCCGGTTCCCGCAGGACTTCCTGGAAGGCGAGACGTGGATCGGGACGACCCAGGTCACGACCGACGGCTCGGGGAAGGCCGCGTTCAACGTGCTGCTCTCCCCCGTCACGGTCGCTCCGGACCTCCGGGTGACGGCGACGGCGACCGCCGCCGACGGCAGCACCTCGGAGTTCTCGCAGCGGCTCGTGCTCTCGTCGAGCCCGCTGACGGGCGATCCCGCGGGCGCGAACCTGTCGATCCAGGGCATGCAGTTCGAGAACGGCGCGACGGTGACGGTCGGCGGCGTCCCGGCGACCAACGTCCAGGTCGTGCTGCCGACGTTCATCACGGCCCAGGCTCCGGCGCTGCCGGCGGGCTCGATCAACGCCGTCGCCGTCTCCAATCCCTCGGGGCTCTCGGGGACGCTGCCGAACGGGTACGTGTCGAATTTCGCCGACGTCGACGGCGGCAGCGGTTTCCGCCAGTACATCGGGGGTCTCGTCGCGAACGGCCTGACCGTCGGCTGCGGCGGACCCAACTACTGCCCGCTCAATCCCGTCACCCGGCAGCAGATGGCGGTCTTCCTGCTGCGGGGCAAGTACGGCCTCTGCTACACGCCGCCGCCGTGCACCGGGACCGTCTTCACCGACGTGCCCTGTACCGGAAATGGCTTCGATCCCTGGATCGAGGCGCTCTCGGCGCTGAACATCACGGGCGGCTGCGGCGGGACCAACTACTGCCCGACCAACCCGGTCAACCGGCAGCAGATGGCGGTCTTTCTCCTGAAGGGACTGGAAGGCTCCGACTACGTGCCTCCGCCGTGCACGAACGCCACGTTCACCGACGTTCCCTGCTCGAATCCCTTCTCGCCGTGGATCTACGAGCTCGCCCTGCGCCAGATCACGGGAGGCTGCGGCACGAACACGTACTGCCCCGCCAACATCGTCAACCGCCAGCAGATGGCGGTGTTTCTCGTCAAGACGTTCTCGCTGCCGTACCTCTGATGAGGGCGGGGCGAGCCCCGCCCCTACGGGCCGGGGGCCCGGAGGGGGGCCGCAGCCCTCCCCTGCCGCCCGAGGGGCTCTTTCATGCTTGCGCCCGGGGACGCTCCTCTGCGAGCCGGCTCAGCGCCTCGCGCCCGCGCCCAGGTTCGACGCCTCGGGCCAGTTCAATCCGAGCGCCTTCGCGAGAAACACCGCCATCTGTCGCCGCGTCAGCCCGGCGTCGGGACAGTAGTTGCCGCCGCCGCAGCCGGCCGTGATCCCGGACTCGACGAGGGCCTCGATGTACTGGAAGCCCGGATCCGAGGTCGGCACGTCGTTGAAGGTGGCCGTCGGCGGCGCGGGGCTGACCTGGAGCTCATAGAGGACGCGCACGGCGCCGAACGACGTCTCCGAGCTGTTCGCGCCGGTGACGGCGGCGAGCGAGTAAGTGTACGTCGCATTGTCGATCGTCTCCGCCGCGGGGAGCTCCATGAAGAAGCGGCTACAGCCCGGCGTCCCGCTGGTGCTGACGAGCGCGAGCCCCTGACTGCCCGCCGGCGTCGAGCGGACGAGCAGGGCCTGGACCTCCTCGGAGGCCGACGTGTCGCATGCGTCGAGCTCGATGGCGGAGACGAGCGCCCCGTCGAACAGCGTCAGCCCGGTGTAGAAGGCGCCGGCGCTCGTGGAGTAGCGCTGCAGGTTGGTCGAGTCGTACGACCAGGTCGTTGCCGAGTCGTTGGGCTCGAAGGACCATGCCGAGACGGTCAGCACCGACTGCGTGCTGGTGCCCCAGCGGGGCGCGGGTCCCGTTTCGGCGAAGAGCGATGCGGCCGAGGCGGCGGCGAGGGCGCAGACGAACAGGAGCCGGCGGGCGATTTTCATGGGAACCTCCATTTGCCGATTTCCCGACATTGAAACACACGACCGGCGCGAAAGACCGCCGGTGGCCGCAAACAGAGACGCCGGAGGCGGCCTCGCCTCCGGCGTCGGTCCGATGGGAAACCGGAGCTACTGCTTCTCGTACACCGCGGCCATGTTCAATGCCGTCATCTTCAGATCGGCCGACTTGACCATGACCGTGCGGGTCTTGCCGTCGGCGGAGACGACGATCGTGCCGGTCGCGGTGACCTTACCGTGAGAAAGCGAGCCGCCGGTCCTCGTCGGAGGAACCCCGTGAGAAGCCTCGCCCTTGCGACCGGGGCGATGCCAGCCGCGGGCCCCGGCCGCAGGGGGCGGCCCTTGTGGCCGCCCCGTGTGGAGAGCGGAAGCTAGAGCCGCGTCACCGGAACCGGTTTCAGCTCGGAATTCAAAGCCGGGAGCCCGATGATCGGAGCGAGGCGGACCGTCCGGCGGCGCCGGAGCAGCGTGATGATGCCGGCCATCGCGGCAACGACGCCGAGGGCGAGCAGCCAGCCGCCGATGCCCATGGTGGCGGCGGTGCCTGCGGCCGGAGTCTCGAGGATGATCGACCCCAATGCAGCCGGCGCGGGCGCGGCGCCATTCGCAGACGCGGTGTTCGCAGCGGCGTTGGCGGGCCGCAGGGATTCGAGCGTGCTCGAGGCAGCCGGGGCTATCGCGGCTGCGGCAGGGGCCGGGACCGGCTCAACGGCCTCGGCCGCTACGATCGCGGGCTTCGCGACGGGCTGGTGGGCGGGTTTCTTCGCGGTCTTCTTCGTGACGCGCGTGGTGGTCGTCGTGACGACCGGCTTCTCCGGCCCGGGCTGAGCGATCGCCACGCCGGCGGGTGCGACGGCCAGGGCGCTCGGATCGATGGTGAGCGCGGGCACGACGGCCGGCGCGTCGGGGTCAGGAACGGGCGTGGTCGCTTCCGGGAGGTAGGATATCCCACTTGACGTGAATCCCACGACTGCCTATCCTGTTCGGTGCATGAGCGAATCTGGCAAAGCGCACGGCGCCTACCGGCTCCGACCGGACGCGAAGGGACGCATCACCCTGGGCAAGCTCGCCGACGGAGTCAGCAGCTATCGCGCGCGCAAGCAGGCAGACGGGAAGATCATCCTGGAACCGTTCGTCGAGATTCCCGCCGAGGAACGATGGCTGTGGGAGAACAAGGAAGCGCTCAAGAGCGTGATGAGAGGGATCGTGGACGCCAGGACCGGGCGCCTCGTCTCGCGGGGATCATTCAAGAAATTCCTCAAGTAGCGGCGAGTGCCTTTCTCGGTCCTCTTCTCCGCCACGGCCGCCGGCCAGCTCGAGCGGCTCGAGAAGGATCGCGGTCTCGCCAAACGCCTGAAGGCCGTCCGAAAGGCGATCGCGCGTCTGGAGGCCGACCCGAGGCACCCCGCTCTCCAGAGTCACCGCTTCGTGTCTCTATCGGGTCCGGACGGAGAAGAAGTGTTCGTGTCGTACGCCGAGCAGGATACGCCGGCGGCGTACCGCGTGCTCTGGTGCTACGGCCCCGACCGCCGGCAGATCACCGTCCTCGCGATCATTCGGCACCCCTGAAAGGACAATGAGCGGGGCCGAAGCTCGCTCCGGGAGCGGATCACTCCCACCAGTATTTCGCGCGCTTCTTCTCCCGCGACACCGTCTCGTTCATGGTCGCCGCGTCGTAGAGGCGGCCGTTGACCATCGTCCACGTCACCTTCTCCGACTGGCGGATGTCCGCCAGCGGGTTGCCGTCGATGACGACGATGTCGGCGAGCTTGCCCGCCTCGAGCGAGCCGATGTCGCGGTCCATGCCCAGCGATCTCGCGCCGTTCGAGCGTCGCGCAGCGCAGGGCCTCGAGCGGCGAGAGGCCGCCCTGGACGAGCATCCAGATCTCCCAGTGCAGGCCGAGGCCCTCGCGCTGGCCGTGGGCGCCCGTGTTGACGGAGACGCCGTCCTTCTCCAGCGTCGCGGCGATCTTCGCGATCGTTGAAGTGGTTGAACTCGTCCTCGGGCGCCATCGTGCGGCGGCGCGAACGCGGATCGAGGATGAAGGCCGGCACGAACTTCGAGAGGCGCGGGTTCTCCCAGACGTTCGTCTTCTGGTACCAGTAGTTCTCGCCCCAGTTGCCGCCGTAGCCGACGAGCAGCGTCGGCGTGTAGCCGACCTTCGTCGGCGGCCACAGGGCGGTGACGTCGGCGTAGATGTTGGCGACCGGGATCGTGTGCTCGATCGTGGTGTGGCCGTCGACGACCATCGTCATGTTGTGCTCGAAGAGCGAGCCGCCCTCGGGCACGACCATCATGCCGACCTCGCGCGCCGCCGGCGATGAACTGCTGGCGCTGCTCGCGGCGCGGCTGCTGGTAGCTCTTGACCGAGATGGCGCCGACGGCCTTCAGTCGCCGCAGGTGCGAGATCGCGTCGTCGAGCGAGTCGATGCTCGGCCTTGAAGTCGCCGGCCGCGCCGTAGAGGATCGTGCCGGTCGAGAAGATGCGCGGCGCCGCGGAGCAGTCCCGCGCGCGTCAGCTCGGCCGCGGAGAAGACCTCGCTCGTGTCGTTCGAGGGGTCGTGGACCGTCGTGACGCCGAAGGCGAGCGAGGCGTCGGTATGCCAGTTCTGCTGCGGAATGATCTCGTCGGCCCCGAACGCGCCGTGGAAGTGGGCGTCGATGAAGCCCGGCACAACGGTCTTGCCCGCGGCGTCGACGACCCTGGCACCGGCCGGCACGGCCACCTCTCCCCGGCGGCCGACGGCCTCGATGCGGTTGCCCCGGACGAGGACGACGCCGTCCTCGATGACCTCGTCCCCCTTCATCGTCACGACGCGTCCGCCGGTGAAGGCGACCGTGCCCGACGGTTCGTCGACCGGGGCATTGAAGCCGATGTCCCGTCCGACGACCGGCGGCTCGGGGAGCTTTTCCGGTGCGCCGGGGAGGAACGCGAAGGCCTCCTTGAGGTCCCGCTCGAAGAGCTGCGGCCCGAAGGACCAGTAGAGCTTGGCCGAGTCGCCGGCGAAGTGCAGGTAGTCGCCGGCGTCCTTCGAGACCTTCGTCACGGGGACGGCCTTGCTCTTGGGGCCGATGTCGACGCGGCGGCCCGTCTCGACGAACGGCGTGACGTAGGCGTTGAAGCCTTCCTGGAAGGCCAGCCACCGGCCGTCCGGCGAGATCTCGAACTCGGTCGCGAGCTCCGAGAGGTAGTACTCGTGGACGTCCGAGCCGTCGAGGTCGATCGAGGCGAACACGCGCTTGGCCGGCGCGATCTGGTCCCCGCCGCCCTCGGTCTTGAGGAAGAAGACGCGGTCGGAGTCCTTGCCGAATCGCGGCTCGTAGGCCTCCTCGGTGATCTTGGTCGCCTTGCCGGGCGCGCCCGTTGCGGGCACCCAGTAGAGGCCCGGGTCGGAGGACCAGGCCGTCGAGCGCAGATACCCGCCCGTGTCCTTGCGGTAGACGATCTTCGTGCCGTCGGGCGAGAAGACGGGCTCGAGGTAGTGGCCCGGCTTGTCCGTCACGGCGCGGGAGGTCCCGGCCGGGACGGCCGCCACCCGGACCGATCCGAGCGACTCGTCGTTCCAGGTCGACGTAGACGAGCGACTTCGAGTCGCGCGACCAGGACGGATAGAACTCGAAGTGGTCGGTCTGGCTCGTCAACCGCTTCGGCGTGCCGTTGGGAAGGTCGCGCACGTAGATGTAGCCGAGCGCCTGGTAGGCCACGCGCTTTCCGTCGGGCGAGACCGCCACCCAGCGGAGCATGCGGACCGGGAACATGCCGGATGGGGTCATCGTGTGCACGTTGGGCGAGGCCGAGGCCTGCATGAGGCCGGTGAGCACGTCGACGCCGAAGCGCACGGCGCTCGCGGCCCTGCGCGTGTCCTGGACGTGGAACGGGATGACCGCGGCCTGCTTCGAGGCGACGTCCACCCGCCGGATCTTTCCGCCCGCCCAGAGGACGACTGTTTTCGAGTCCGGCGTCCACGCCATCCCCGGGTAGACGCCCTGGATCGCCCAGGTCTCCTGCATGTCGCGCTCGAGGCCGTCCCAGATCGGGCGTTCGATGCCCGACTCGAGATCCTTGACGAAGAGCACCGACTTTCCGCGGACGCGGCGGACGAAGGCGAGCGTCTTGCCGTCGGGCGAGGGGGTCGGGCGGACGGAGCCGCCGGGCCCCGTCACGGAGTCGACGATCTTGCCCGTGTGGCGGTCGAGGCGCTTGATGACGTAGATCTGGCCGTTCGGGTCCTTGTTGTACTCGAAGAGCTTGCCGGGCGTCGTGTCCGCCGACCAGTACAGGTAGCGGCCGTCCGGCGAGAAGGCCGGCTCGCCATCGTCCTTCTGCTCGGTGGCGCGCTTGGTCATCTGGAGGCCCTCGCCGCCCGTGCGGTGGTAGAGCCAGATCTCCCCCGCGCCGAGCGAGCGGGTGCCGGTGAAGTGCTTGCGAGCCGCGATGTACTGCGAGTCCGGCGTCCAGGCCGGGCTGTTGGGGAGGCGGAAGTTCTCCTTGGTGACCTGCTGCGGGTTCTTGCCCTCGCGATCGATGATCCAGATGTTGTCGCCGCCCGAGCGGTCGGACGTGAACGCGATCCATTTGCCGTCGGGCGAATAGCGCGGCTGCATGTCCCACGGGATCCCGGAGGTCAGCGCGCGGGCCGCGCCGCCGCCGATCGGCATCGCGTAGAGGTCGCCCAGCAGGTCGAACACGATCTCCCTGCCGTCCGGCGACACGTCGAGCGACATCCAGGTGCCCGAGTCGACGTCGAGCGCCACGTTCACATCGAAGGGGTACGGCGGGTTCGCGACGTCCCACTTCGGCTTCTCCTTCTCCTTTTCCTTGTCCGGGTCGCCGCCTGCCGGCGCGGCGATCGGCTTGTCGCCGTGCGGCTTCGGCGGGTCCTCGGCGAGCAGGGGCGACGCACAGAGCAGGAGAACGGCAAGGAAGGCGAGGCGGTTCTTCATCGTCGGCGGTCCTTTCGGTTCGATGACTGGCGGGGGGATCTTAACGGCAGGGCCGCCGTTTCGGGACCCCGGTCCCGTAGCGCGCTAGCCGCGGCTGTCCCGGCGGCGCTTGCGATCCTTCCGGGCGCGCAGGCCGTAGGACGCGACCCGCTCCCGCACCTCTACCGAGGCCGTGGGCCGCGGGCCGCGGACCGGGACGACGCGGCTTCGGATCTCCTCGCCCGAGTCCCGCCGCGCGACCCGCAGGTCGTGCTCGGATTGGAGGGTCATCCAGAGCCCGGGGGTGGTTCCGAGAAGGCGGCCGAGGCGCAGGGCCGTGTCCGCCGTGACCGCCCTCCGGCCTCGAACGATCTCGGAGACCCGCGCGGCGGGCACGTCGAGGGCCTTCGCGAGTGCACTGGCCGAGAGGCCGAGGGGCCGGATGAACTCCTCCAGGAGCACCGTGCCCGGGTGGACCGGCTTGAGATGTTTCGTCGCCATGGCGTTCCTCCGTGGTGATGTCGGCGAATTCCGGTCGCCGGCCAGAGTACCGTCTGAAGCCGATCGACACAAGGTGCCGGCCGGGGAAACGCCGGCGGATTCTCGGCTATCGTCGACCTTGCGAGAACCGGGAGAATAGACACGTGCTTCAGATCACTCCGTCGATCACGATCCGCGAGCACGAGCTCTCCGAGAGGTTCGTGCGCGCGTCGGGTCCCGGCGGCCAGAACGTCAACAAGGTCGCGACGGCCGTCGAGCTCCGGTTCGACGTCGGCGCCTCGTCCCTGCCGGAGGACGTCAAGGCGCGACTGGCGGCGCTCGCGGGCAGCCGCATGAGCGCCGACGGCGTGCTGCTGATCGACAGCCGGTCGCACCGAACGCAGTCGCAGAACCGGGCCGAGGCGCGCGAGCGTCTGGTCGAGCTGGTGCGGCAGGCAAGCGTGCGGCCGAAGGCGCGCCGGAAGACCCGGCCCCCGCGCGCCGCGAAGCAGCGGCGCATCGAGGCCAAGGTCCAGCGGGGGCGGATCAAGGCCGGCCGCGGCAGGGTTCGCGGGGAGGAGTAGCCCGTCATCCCGAGCGAAGCGAGGGATCCCATCCTGTGTCGCCACGCGCGTCATCCCGAGCGAAGCGAGGGATCCCGTGCTGTGTCGCCATCCCCGTCATCCCGAACGAAGCGAGGGATCCCGTGCTGTGTCGCCATCCCCGTCATCCCGAGCGAAGCGAGGGATCCCGCGCTTTTCGCAGGGGTCCTGATCGAGTCCGGGATCCCTCGTCGCTGCGCTCCTCGGGAAGACGGCCGAGGGCTCGCGACAATCCCTACGTGTGCGCACCTGCTATGTCTACATCCTCGCAAGCGACCATCGAACCCTGTACACAGGCGTCACGAACGACCTGGAACGAAGGCTCCTTGAACACCGTGCCGGTCTCGGCGGGGTGTTCACTCGCAAGTACAACTGCCATCGCCTCGTATACCTCGAGGCGGCGGACGATCCGATGGTGGCCATTGCCCGGGAAAAGCAGATCAAGGCGTGGGCCCGACGAAAGAAAGTGGACCTCATCGAGAAACAGAACCCGGAGTGGCGGGATTTGAGCGCAGCGTGGAGATAGAGGTCCCGCGAACCGGGGCGAGGCCGTCGTCCCGAGCGAAGCGATGGATCCCATACTTTTCGCTATGCCCGTCCCGAGCGAAGCGAGGGATCCCGCGCTTATTCGCGGGGGTCCTGATCGAGTCCGGGATCCCTCGTCGCTTTGCTCCTCGGGATGACGGGCTCGGTCGCTGCGCTCCTCGGGAAGGCCGGCTCGGTCGCTGCGCTCCTCGGGAAGACCGGCTCGGACACTGCGCTCCTCGGGATGACGGGCTGGCCCTCGTGACAACCCGTGACTCCCCGTGACGGCCCATGACAGCTCGCGACGGCCTGGATCTACTGCAGCATCCGCTCCAGCTCGGGCGACTTCCGGCCGGTCATCTCCCACCGGACGAGCGAGGCGGGAACGAGGCCGAGGGCGTTGAAGGTGTCCATGAACTCGCGCATCGTGAAGCGGTCGCCGAGCTGCTGCTTGCGCTCGGCGATCAGCGCATCGATCTCCATCTTGCCCATCAGGTAGCTCGTCCCGTAGCCGGGCTGCTGGATGTACAGGTGCTGCTCGCTGCGCACGAGTTTGCCGTCCATCGAGAGCCAGCCGCGCGGAACGTTGGCGCAGGCGAAGGCGGCGGCCTCCTCGAGGTTCATGAGGTTCGCCACCATGTAGAGGTCCCCGAGCGCGCGCGCGGCCCGCTGGGCGACGAGGATGTACACGAGCTCGCGGGAGCGCGGATGCGCGTCGAACATCCCCGCCTGCATCATCAGCTCTTCCCAGGCGGTCGCGAAGCCCTCGGTCCGCGTGTTGTCGAGGTTGTAAAGGCGAACGTCCCGGCGGATCGGGTTCGGGGAGGTCTCGTGCACCATCCAGCCCTTGTCGAACCAGTGATAGCCGTGGGTGCGCATGATCTCGGGATCGCGATAGTCGATCTCGCTGAAAAACTCGAGGGGTCCGGGATGATAGCTGCCGAGCCGGACCCGCAGGGCGTCGTCCATCCAGGGCTTGATCGTCAGGATTTCGTTCGCCGTCAGGAAAGCCATGTACTCGGTCACGGCGTCGTTGAATTTCCTGTCGTACTCGGCGGCGCTCGCGACCGGGGACTGCGCCGGGAGCTTCGCGTTGCGGATCTCTTCCATCGCGAGGAGGGCCTTGGAGCGCCCGAGCTCCCGCCTCATGAAGTCGACCTCTTCCGCCCATGTGTACGGCACGAGCTGGACGTTCTTGAGGTACCAGTCGTAGTTCTCGATCCCCACGCCGGAGGGCCCGGTCTTCGAAGGCGCCTTCGCCTCGAGCCAGGCGGCGAATTCGTCGGTCGACGTCTTCGCGCGGCCGAGGTCGGCGCGGAGAGTCGCCTTCGCGGCGTCGAGCCCGGCGGCGAAGGCGGCGATGTCCGCGCTCTGCTGGCGGACGCTCTTCGCGCCGTAGATCCACAGGTCCCGGCCGTTGCCGGTCAGGTTGGTCTTCGCCTGCGTGAGCAGGGCGGGGATTGTCCGGACGCCGGCGCCGATGCGGGCGGCCGCGTCCTTCGAGAGCGGGAGCGCGTAGCTCCAGATTTCGACGGCGCCTTCGGCGAGCGGACCCTCGCGCTTGGGCTGGTCGCTCTCCTCGAGAAAGAAGGTCGTGTAGAAAGTCGGGTTGTTGGCCCAGGGCCGGAGCACCCGGTGATCAAAGTCGAGGCCGTTCACCTCCGCGCGGACGACGTAGTAGTCGACCTGCTGCGGGATGGGCCAGGCGGACGGGTCGATGGCGGCGAGACGCCGCTTGTAGGTTTCGAGCTCCTTCTGCTGCGCGGCCATCGCCGGGGCCGTGTAGCCCGGCACCCCGCCGACCATCTTCGGCTTCTGGAAGGCCCGGAAGTCCTTGTAGAAGACGAGGAGCTCGTCGTAGCTCCCCCCCGGCGGGACCGGCGACGCCTCTGCGGCGCCTCCTCCCCCGAGCACTCCGGCCACCAGACACACGCTCATCAGCAGGACCATCGGATCGCGTTCAATCATGCCGAGCATTCTATGGGGTCAGCCCTGAAGAACTGACGTTTGGGGCCTGACCTGAAGAATTGACGTTTTGGAGCTACCGGAGTTGCCTTGCCGTCCCCCGAGGCCTCCGCCGGTCAGCCCAGGGCGACTTCTTCAAACTTCAGTTCTTCAGGGCTGACCCCTTCAGACGTCAGTCAGGCCCGGGTGCTACAGTGGGGGGTTCCAGAAGGAAAGAGCGGCAGATGGCACTGACGGTCCAACAGGCCGAGGCGGAGGCAAGGTGGAGGTGGGGCGGCCTCTTTGCGCGGGGATTCGCCCGGCATGAGGGCACCCTGCGCCGGCCGTTCCAGGTCGGAACGCGAAGCTTCGGAACGATCACGATCCGGGGTGAGGGAACCTCGTGGGAGAGCGCGTTCCAGAACGCCGACACGCACACCAATGAGGCCCCCGTAACCGGGAAGTCGTCCCGGGCCACCTAGCCGATCGCGGCGCCCTCCGGACTCGCCCGCTCGGTTTCCTCGAACTCCACGGCTTTTTCTTCACGCCTGGCCTCGGCCAGCCCGCCGCGGCCCTTCGGAAACCATCGGAACCCGGCCGCGAGGACGAGGCCGAGCACCACCATCGCCGCGGTGAGGCTCAGGCGGATGCCCTCGACGAAATCTCCGTCGGCCGCCTGGAGGATGGCCGCCTCCGTCGCGGGATCGGCATGGCGGATGGGTCGGCCCGGCCCGACCTCGGCGGCGAAGGCACGCGGGTTCGCGTCGCCGATGATCCGCGCGGCGACCTCGCGGCGCTCGACGGGGTCCGGGATGGCCTGCGCCAGATGCTCCGAGAGGGTCGCCGTCAGCGACGCCGCGAGGATCGACCCGAGGACCGCGAACCCGACGGTCGACCCGAGCGCGCGCTGGGCGCTCATGATGCCGGACGCCATCCCGGCCCGCTCGGGGGGCACGGCCGTCATTGCGAGCGAGGTGATCGGGATCAGACACATCGAGCCTCCGAAGGACGCGAGGACGAGGCCGAAGACGAGCAGCGGCGTGCTCTGCCCGAGGATCAGGATCATCAGGGCGAACCCGACGATCTGCGAGGCGAGGCCGAGCAGGATCAGGCGGCGCGACCCCACGACCGCCATCAGCTTGCCGACGCGCAGCGACACGAGCGTGCACGTCACGCTGTAGGGCAGAAGCAGCAGCCCCGCCTGCGTCGGCGTGAATCCGTGCACGTTCTGAAGGTATTGCGTCACGACGAGGAGCATTCCGTAGATGGCGAAGAGCACGGCGAAGATCGTCACGATCGCCAGCGAATAGGTGCGGTCGCGAAACAGCGTGATGTCCATCATCGGATCGGCGCTGCGGCCCTCGACGGCGATGAACCCGGCGAGGGCCGCCGCGGCGAACACGAAGAGGCCCAGGATCTCGGCGGACGTCCAGCCCGCCCGCGGCCCCTCGATGACCGCATAAGCAAAAGCGCCGACGGCGGCGATGAAGAGAAGCTGCCCGGGGATGTCGAAGGTGCGCGGCCGGTCGTCGCGCGACTCGGCGACGAAGCGCCAGGTCAGCGCGAGGACCGCCAGGCCGACCGGCGCGTTGACCAGGAAGATGATCCGCCAGCCGCTGCGCTGGACGAGGATCCCGCCGAGCGTGGGTCCGATCGCCAGCGCGGTCGAGGCGATCGCCGTCCAGATGCCGATGGCCCAGGCCTTCATCTTCGCGTCCGGGAACGCCGCCGAGACGAGCGCGAGCGACGTCACGTTGACCGTCGCCGCGGCGACACCCTGGACCGAGCGTGCGGCGTTGAGGACGTCGAGCGAGCCGGCGAGGCCGCACGCGATCGAGCTGCCGGTGAAGAGCGCGATGCCGGCGAGGTAGAGCCGCCGCCGCCCGTAAGATGTCCGCCAGCGTACCCGCGGACATGATGGCGACGGCCATGCCGAGGCTGTACGCCGTCACCACCCACTGCAGGCCGGACTCGCCCACCTGGAAGTCGTGCTGGATCGACGGCAGCGCGACGTTCACGATCAACGCGTCGAGGAAGATCATGAAGAGGCCGAGGCCCGTGGCGACGAGGGTGATGCGCTGGATCCGGGTCATGGGCTAACGCTCCGGGGATCTTACAGGCATCCGCGTTCGCTCAGTCCGCTCCAGCCCCACGAAACCTTTCCGGTGGATTCCTTCTCCTGACTCCGAGGTGTCACCGCGATGAACTTTCACACCGACTCTTCGCACCCGCGACTCTGGATCGCCGCCGCGGCCCGCCGGTCGCCGCCGCGCGGGTGGGCGCGACGTCGCGATCAACGGTGCCGGGGAGAGCACGGAAGCATTCGTCGCGGCTTCGCCGGAGCCTCCCGTCGTGATCGACCGGGACGGCATTCACGAGCCCCCGACTCCCACGCCGGGCCCGATCATGCCCATCTACCCGATCCGCACACCCCCGCCGACTCCAACGCCGCGGCCGCGATAGTCGAGTGAGTTGGGGTCAGCCCTGAAGTTTCACCGCCCGGCCTTCCGTCAACCTCTCGGCTCGGCAGGACCGACCCCGAGGAACCAGTTCGCCAGGACTGACCCCTCCGACAGGTTCAGGCGTCGAACGAGCTCGCGGTGTCGACGATGGTCGAACACACTCAACCCCGCATTCCTGAATTTGCCCCGACTCGATCGACCCGCAAGGATCAGCCCAGGGGGCCTTCGCTCACTTTTCGATCGTGTAGAGGACGTCGCCGCCCGTGGCGCGCACGCTGCTCTCGGCGCGGATCGCCCACCGCCGCGACAGCTCGTAGCGGATCTCGATGGTGCTCTCCTGGTGGAAGATGCCGATCCCGTACTGGAGGTAGAGGTCCGGGGTCAGGTACTTGCCGACGACGAGCGCCGCCTCCTCGAAGGTCCCCTCCGTCTCGACCTTCGCGACGTCGAGTCCCGCCTTGCGCGCGAGATCCGCGGTCAGGAGGTTGGCCCCCTTGATGCCCAGGGAGGTGGCGGCGCTGGCAAGGAGGCTGGTGTCCGACCCCGAGGACTCGTCGAGCTTGTGGCCGAGAACGACGTACGCGAGGGCGTCTGTCTCGCTCATCGGCGGCTCGGAGTAGACCGAAACCTCGGGGCGCTCGAGCGTCCCCCGGACGATGATCCCGGCGACCACTCCGTCGTCGGCGGTCCGGGAAGCCTTGAGATCCATCGCCGGGTTGCGGATCGGACCCGCGAACGTGAGCCGGCCCTTCTGCACTTCGAGATCCTGTCCGTATTTCTTGTACCGGCCCTCGACGATCTCGATCGAACCGGTCCCCTGCACGGGCTCACCCGGCGACTGCTCGAGGAGCACGCTTCCGGTCAGCCGGAGCTCGGCGCCGAGCCCGATGAACTCGACCCGGCGCCCGAGAATCACGCGCACCCGCGCGGTGACGTCCCACGCGCCGGGACGGGACGCCCCCTCGTCGCGCTTGCCCCCGACGACGACGACGTCGGGCGACACGGGAATGCGCGCGAAGCGGCTTTCGTACTTGATGCGCGCCTGCGGGACGGTCACCTCCCCGGTCACCTCGACGCGCCGCCCGGCGAACGTGACGGCCAGGTCCGGGGACACCCGCACGACGGCCTCTTCCGTGTCGGAAACGAGAAATTGCTCGCCCGAGATCTCGAGCCGGCCCGCGCCTTCCTTCGCGGAGCCGAGCACTGCCGCCACCGGGACCGTTCCCCGCAGCTCCACGCGGCCGTCCCCCGACGCGGCCCGGCCTTCCAGGCGCAGGCGCTCGCCCTCGCCGTGGATCGCGAGCTCGATCTGCCGCAGGGAGAGGCCATACTCCGGGATCTCTCCGCTTCCGTCGCGCAGGGCGGCGAGCCCGGCGACCCGGGGATCACCGACGGTTCCCGAGATCTCGAGGTCCGCCTCGAACCGGCCGCCCGGCCGTTCGACGAGCGGCAGGAACGGACCGAGCAAGGCGACGTCCGGAAGTCCCGCCTGGATGCGCCCCTGAAGCGGCTGAGCCGTTCCCGGCATTCCGGCGCCCGCGAAGCCGGGAAGCGAGATCTGCGCCTGCAGGTTTCCCCGGCCTCCCGTTCGCAGCGACGCGTCGGCCCGGGCCCCGTCGCGCCCGACCTCCGCGTGGAGCGAGCCGCCGGTAACCGCGATCGATGCGTCCTCGCCGGAGCTCCATGCGATCCGGCCGGCACCGAGCGCAAGCTCGGCGCTCGCTTCGACGCTGCGGGCGGCATCGATCGACGCCCGCACGTCGCCGCCGAGAGTGCCCGTCCAGGTCAGGCCGGCCGGCAGGAACGCGCGAGCGAGCGACAGCGGGATCCGCTCGAGCCGGACTTCGACGGCCGACTCGGCGGCCCGGCGATAGGCCCCGCCGGCACAGAGTCGGCCACCGCCAGCCGCGCTCCAGCAGAACCCCTCGAGCGACGCGGCCTCGGACGAGATCGCGAGCGACGCGCGACGCTCGAGGTTCCAGTCGCCGAGCTCCCGCGACCGCAGCGCGAGCGTGCGGAGCTCGCCCCTCCAGCTCCGGCCGTCGAGGCCGCCCGAGACGGAGAGACGCAGCTCCTGGGTGCCCCGGGAGGCCGTGGCCGTCAGGGTGTGCGCTTCCCGCGTGCCCTCGCCGTGAATCGCAACGCGCTCGACCGCGAATCCGCCGGACCGCACGGCACTCGCCGACAGGTCGATCGCCGACTGCGCCCGTTCGCCGAGATCGACGTGGCCCTCGACCCGCAGATTTTCGGCGGCGAGGTCTCCGATGCGCAGGGACGACCCCTCGACACGACCCTGCACGCGCGGCCGGTCGGTGCCGCCCGACCACCGGCCACTCGAGACGAGGGAGCCCGCGGCGTCGGGAAGGACCTCGGAGATCTTCGGCACGTCGAGCGTCCACTGGAGATCGGAACGGCCTCCGGCGACCTCGCCGCCGGCGGTCAACCTCGCGGAGCCGAGAGAGACTTCCGTCCCGCGGATTTCATAGCGGCCCGGCTGGATCTCCACGTGCGCCCGGCCCGACAGGGGTTCGTCTCGGAGGCGGCCCTCCAGTCTTGACAGCGACACGGTCCCGAGGGGCCCGCCGTCCTCGACTGTTCCCGCACTCGCGGCCGTGAAGTCGATCCGCCCCGGCCATTCGGGAAAGGCGGCGCCCGGATCCAGCCCCTCGCCCGAAAGCTGCAGGTCCCAGGCCACGGCCGGCTTCCAGGACACTTTTCCCGCGCCTCGGACCTGGCCGGAGAACGCCAGAAGCGCGAGCGTCTCGATGCGCATGCCCTTCAGGTCGCCGCGCGCCGAGACGCTGAGCCGGCCGGGGGCTCCGTTCTCCGGCCGAACGGCGGCGTCGATCGAGAGCGCGTAGTCGTCCAGCCGGCCCCGCGCCGTGAGCGTGCCCTCCGGGGTCGAGACGGCAGAGCCGCCGCCCACGTCCTCCCACTTTGCGCGCAGGTCGAACCGGGGGTCGGAACCGAGGGCGGAGACCTCGCCCGCGACCTGCACCCGGCCGGGCCGGCCCGGTGCCGTGAGCGCGAGGTCGTCGATGCGGACACCGTCGCCCTGGCGGGCGATTTTCAACTGCGCGCGCAGGTGCTCGGGTACCCCGCTTGCCCGACGCGCGTCGACGAAACCGCTGACCGCAAGCTCCGCGATCCGGCCCTCCGCCAGCAGGTTCACGCTCGCGACCACCGCGGGCCAGTCCGGATCGATCTCCCGGAGCTCGATCCGATCGGCGCGGAGGCGGCCGCTCACCCGCGGGTCGCGCAGGGGACGCGCGATCGAGGCTTCGAGATTCGCGGCGAACGGGGCGGTCAGCCGGTGGCGGACCTCGAGGTCCTCGAGGCTTCCGGACAGGCTCCCTTCGCCCGCCAGGCGCGGCGATCCGGCGGGGGTCGCGGACCAGTCGAACCGTACGTCGAGCGGGTAGTCGCCGGAGGGCGAAAGCTCGCCCTGCGCCCGGACCGAGACCGCCGGCCCGCGTACGGAAAAGCGATCCACCAGGACCCGTCCGCCCTGGGTCCGGCTGGCGAGCTCGATCCGCTCGATCCGGATCGGCGGCCCGGCCTCCGGGCCGAGGATCTCGACGTCCGACACCGATGCCTCGCGCACGACGACGTTGACCGGCAGGCGAAAGGCCGGGAGCCCTTCGGAAGCCGGCTCGGCGCTCGAAGCGCTCCGGACCACCCGGATTCCCCGCGCGTCGATCCGGCTGACGTCGAGCAGGCGCGACCACAGCGCCCGCGGACGCCAGTCGAGCTCGAGTCGGGCGACCGCAAGACTCATGGTCTCGCTCCGATAGTCCAGCCCCTCGATCACGAGGGGTCCGGAGAGCGTCCCCTCCAGGGACTCGACGCGAAGCGAGCCGGAAACCCGGTCCGCGGCACGCGCAAGGACCCAGCGGGCGCCGGCGGGCGTCGTCACGGCCCACCAGAGAAACGCCGCGGCGGCCGCCGTGAGCAGGCCGAGGCCCGCGAGGATCGCCAGGAGGATGCGCCGCCGGCGGGTCACCTGCTCCTCCTCACAGGTCCGGCCCCACCCGCACGCTGACGAAGACCGGCTTGCTCGGCCCGTTGAGGCCGAAGCCGACGTCGACGTACACCGGCCCGACCGGGGACCTCCAGCGCACGCCGGCGCCGACACCCGTCTTCAGCGGGCCGGAAAAATCGTGAAACGCGTTGCCCGAATCGACGAAGACCGCCGCGCCCCACCTGTCCAGGAAGTAGTGCTCGAACGAGATGCTCCCCGTGGCCAGCGTGTTCCCGCCGATGACGTCTCCCTGGGCATCGACCGGTCCGAGCGCTTCGAACGCATAGCCCCGGACGCTCTGGTCGCCGCCCGCGAAGAAACGCACGCGCGGCGGGAGGGCCGCGAAGTCGTTGGTCGTCAGCCAGCCAACGTCGACCCGTCCGATCAGCCGTTCCCGGCCCTCGGCGTCGAGGCTGAGGATGCCTTTTCCCCGCGCGGTCAGGCGCAGGTAGCCCACGTTGGAGAGCACGCCGTCGACGGCTCCCGACCCGCCGAGGTCGATGCGGAAACCGCGGCGCGCAAAGAGCCGGTCGTCCGCTTGCACGAGCGTCCAGCTGGCGCCCGGCGTGAAGAGCTTGGCGACGCCCGACTGCGAGGCGACGACGAAGTCCTCCCGCTGGTAGCTGAGCGACAGCGTCTGCCTCCACTTCCCGACTGAGCGGGCGTAGTTGCCCCCGGCGAGGTAGGTCTCGCTGTCGCTCGTGTCCGTGTCGAGCTTCGAATAGCCCGCGAAGAGGGTCCAGGCGTCGGTTCGCGGGTACTTTCCCGGGATGACGTAGTTGGCCTCGGCCAGTTTTTCGATCCGCGAGTACGACCCTTTGACGCTCGCGCGGTGGCCGAGGCGGTTGACGCGCCGGAAATCCACGCCGGCCGAAACCCGTGGCCCGGTGTCGGTGCCCCATCCGGCGCCGAGCGAATACTTGTGCGGCTTGGCGGGCTCGAGATCGACGACGACCGGGACCTCGCGGTCCACGGCCTCCTCCTTTTCCATCCGAACCTCGACGCGCGCGTAGTAGGACGACGCGGCCAGAGCGCTCTGGAGCGTCAGCAGTCGAGTCGTGTCGAACGGGTCCCCGCGCTTCCAGGTCACGTAACCCTCGAGCAGGTCCGGATCCAGAATGTCCTGCCGGAAGGTGACAGGACCGAACCGGTACCGGGGCCCCGTGTCGTAGCGCAGCTCGACCGAGCTCGTGTACCGGTCGAGATCCACGCGCACGGCGTGGGTCACGAAGCGCCCGTCCAGAAAGCCGCGCTTCGCGGCGGCCTGCTCGAATCTCGCTTTCCCGGCTTCGTAGGCCGGATGAAACAGGACGTCGCCGTCCTTCAGGGGAAATTCGGCCACGGCCTTCCGGAAGGCCTCCTCCTCCGCCCCCGGCCCTGCGACGGAAACGCGGATCGAGGAAATCCGAACCGCCTCGCCCGGATCGATCGTGTACGAGGCAACCCACTTGCCGTTCTCGCCGCGCAGGTCCGATCGTATCTCGGCATCGTAAAACCCGAAGGGTTCGAGCGCCGTCCGGATCTCGCCCGGACCGTCCTCGTACAGACGCCGGATGCGCCCCGCGCTGAGATCCTTCTCGCCCCTCGCCGCCTCGATGCCGAGGGCGGACAGCACGTTCTGGCGCAGGTCGCTGCCCTCGAGCGAGAGTTTTCCCAGCCCGCCGAGCGCGCCACCGAGGCCCTCGACTTCCACCTTCACCGTGTCGGCGGCCGCTCGCGGCGCCAGTACGGCGTCCGCGCCGACCAGCAACGCGAGTGCGGCCACGACGGCGCGCAGCGGGCGGCGGCGCCCGACGCCGGGTCCCGGACCGCGCGTCACGAACGCGGTTCCCCGGCCTCCGCCGGCTCCGGGCCGGAAGCCGCCTCCGGGGAATCGTGTGCGCCCCGGCCGAGCACCCGCAGCGACAGGACCCGCGTCAGCTCCGCTCCGAGCAGCACCACGAGCGAGGCGTAGTAGACCCAGAAAACGATCACCACGAGCGAGCCGGCGGCGCCGTAGACCGATCCCACGGCGCTGCGAACCAGATAGAGGCTGATCAGGCGGCGCCCACCCCCGAGGAGCAACGCGGTCAGACCCGCGCCCATCCACACCTCGCGCCAGGAGATCTCGGTGTCCGGCAGGATGCGATAGATCATCGCAAAGAGCACGGTGGCCAGGGCGAAGGACACCGCGGCGTTTCCGTACTCGAGCGCGACGACATCCAGGCCGAAGCGCTCGGCGAGGAGCCGATCGAAACCGCTCAGCAGCGCATCCATCGCGAGCGACACGAACAGCAGGGCACCGAGCACGAGGAGCAGCAGAAACGAGATCGCCCGCTTTCGGATGAAGCGCTTGAAGAAGGACCCCTCCGGCCGGACCTCCCAGACCGCGTTGAGCGAGTTCTGCAGCTGGACGAACACGGCCGTGGCGCCGAAGAGGAGCACGACGATTCCGAGCGCCCCGGCGCGGCGGGCGTCCCGGCGCGCGATCGCGTTCTGGAGGACCTCCTCCAGCGCGGCTGCCCGGCGCGGCCCCATGAAGGTCCGGAGCTGCCGGACCACGCCCGACCGGACCTCGGCGCGATCGAAGCTGACCGTCGCCACCGACACGAGGATGACGAGAACCGGTGCGAGGGAGATCAACGAGTAGAACGCCAGGGCGGCGCCCTGGGTCATGGCGCCGTGGCGAAACCAGTTGTCGAACGTTTCGCCCAGGATCCTCAGCACGCGCCCGGCCGCGCGCTTGATCACGCGCCCGCGTCCGGCCGTTCGTGTCACGTTTTCCATGGCTTTCGCTTTAGAGTGCTGCAATGGAGGTGCCACCGCGATACCGCAGACTCCGTGAATGCGGTACCCAGTCGTCGCGCCGATCGCTAACGACGGACCGAGGCGGCTCGCCCGCGCCGGCCGCCCGCGATACTCCATGAAAGCGTCGGGGCCCGACGACAGCCCAAGACCGAACCCTAAGCCTACCATCCGGGCCCAGCGTGACGAGACGCCCGCAACGCCCGGTCGCAGAGCAGGGCCAGCAACGGATCATTGCGGGAGGCGGCGCCGACGGACACGGCCACGGATCCTCCGCAACCTGGTCGAGAGCGCGCATGTCCGGCTGACTCGAATCAAGAGGATCGCGACTCAGCCAGGTGGCTTGAGCTCGCTATTCAGATTGCGACCGGTGGCTCCTCCTAGACCAACGTCTGGGCGTCGACTTCAGCGGGAGGGCAAGTCGAGTCACCGCCGCTTTGGAGAGGACTGACCCCAAACGTCAGTTTTGCAGGGCTGACCCCCTCGGCATGTTCACGAGCCACCGACTCCCATGCCGGACCCGATCATGCCCATCTACCCGATCCGCACGCCCCCGCCGACTCCAACGCCGCGGCCCTAGCGGGGTCGAACCGACGTTGTTGCGTTTGGTGACCCTCGGCGGCCCCGGAGTTGGGGTAGATTGCGAGCCAACAGCCACCCCGCGAGGCTTGAGCCTCCCGTCGCATCGAAGACCCGAGCTTCGCTCGAGGGCGAAGGAGGAGGAGATGCGCGGCAGTTTCCGGATCGGGCTCGCCGTTTCGGGCGTTCTCTCGACCGCACTTGCCCTTGCCCAGGCTCCGCCGATGGGACCGGAGTTCCCGGTCAACACGTACACGACGGAGTGGCAGTTCCTGCCGGTCGTCGGTTCGGACCCCGCGGGCAACTTCGTCGTCGTCTGGCACAGCAACAAGCAGGACGGCTCGTACAACGGGATCTTCGGCCGCCGCTACGACAGCACGGGAAATCCCCAGGGGGGAGAGTTCCCGGTCACCCAATTCACGACGGGCGCTCAGTCCTTCGCCGACCTCGCCATGGATTTCGCAGGTAATTTCGTCGTCGTCTGGATGAGGGACGGCGGCGACGAGTACCAGGGAGTCTTTGCCCGCCGCTTCGACAGCTCGGCCAGCCCGATCAGCGACGAGATTCCGGTCACCGCGCAGGGCCGGGGGCCGCGCGTGGCCATGAACGGCGCCGGCGCGTTCGTCGTGGCCTGGCAGTACCACGTTTCGAACTACCAGGATTGGAACGTCCGCGCCCGCCTCTACGACTCGGGCGGGAGTCCACAGGGCAGCGAGTTTCTCGTCAACGCCTATACGACCGGCGACCAGAATCAGCCGAGCGTCGCGATGGCAACGGCCGGAGACTTCCTCGTCCTCTGGACCGACTCGGATCCATCCCAGACCGCCGGCCGGGACGGGTCAGGCGCGGGAGTCTACGCCCAGCGATTCGACGCCTCCGGCGGAATGCTGGGACCCGACTTCCGAGTCAATGCGGCCACGACGGGGGACCAGAGCAAGGCCGAGGCGGCAATCGACGCTTCCGGCAAGTTCGTCGTCGCCTGGCGAGGCGCCGACGGCTCCGACGACGGCGTCTTCGCGCAGCGCTTCGACGCCTCCGCCAACAAACTCGGCAACGAGTTTCAAGTCAACACCTACACGACGGGCTCGCAGTACGGAGCCGACCTGGCCATGCTCGCCAACGGCGACTTCCTCGTCACCTGGTGGGGCGAGGCTGGGCCACAGGATTTCAGCCTTTCCGCTCAGCGCTTCCACGCGGACGGCTCGCGGCGCGGAGGCGTGTTCGACCCCGACCCGCTCCTTCCTGCTCAGGTGAGCCCCGCGTCCGTCGCCATCGACGCCACAGGTCGCTTCGTGATCGCGTGGACCGCTTCGGAAGCGCCCGGCAACCTGGGCATCGCGGCCAGGATCGGCGGCTTCCCGGACGCGAACCCGATGAGCGTGGACGAGCGCGCCGCGAGCGTCCGTACCCAGCCTGCGGCGCCGGCCCTGTCCGATGAAAACGGAGTCCTCGAGATGGGCGAGCGCGTGACCGTGGACACGGGCTGGGCGAATCCCTCGACGTCCGACCTCGTCCTGAGCGGTGCGGCTTCCAACTTCAGCGGCCCGGCGGGCCCCGGGTACGCGATCCCCGACGCCGCGGCAGACTACGCCACGATCCTTGCCGGCGCATCCACCGACTGTTTTGCCGCCACGGCCAACTGCTACGAGGTTGAACTCACCGGCGCCCGGCCGGCGGGTCACTTCGACGCCACGGTCGACGAGGCCCTTTCGACCGGCGTGACCAAGACCTGGACGCTGCACGTGGGCGAATCCTTTCCCGACGTTCCGACCTCGAGCCTGTTCTACCGCTCCATCGAGAACATTTTCCACAACGGGATCACGGGAGGTTGCGGCCTCGGCAACTATTGTCCGACCTCCGCGGTCAACCGCGCGCAGATGGCCGTGTTCCTCCTCAAGAGCGAGCACGGCTCGAGCCACCTCCCGCCGGCCTGCACCGGCGTTTTCGCCGACGTTTCCTGCCCATCCACCTTCGCCGACTGGATCGAGCAGCTCGCGGCGGAAGGCATCACGGGAGGATGCGGAAGCGGCAACTACTGCCCGGCCAATCCCGTCACACGCGCCCAGATGGCCGTCTTCCTCCTGAAGTCCGAGCACGGCTCGGCGTACGCGCCGCCCCCGTGCACGGGCGGCTTCGCCGACGTGACGTGCCCGAGCCTATTTGCCGACTGGATCGAGCAGCTTGCCGCCGAGGGCGTCACCGGCGGTTGCGGCGGGAACAACTACTGTCCGAACAATCCCAACAATCGCGGCCAGATGGCCGTGTTCCTCGTCAAGATCTTCGGCCTCGAGCTCTACGGACCCTGAGCGAAGACCGAAGAACGGTTCGGAGAGCGGCCCCGGTGGGCAGCTGCGATACGCTCGGCCAATGCCGTACACGAGCCTCGAACGTTCACTCACGGCGCCCCGCGGCGCAACGCTGGCGCTCGCCGCCGCCACGCTCCTCGCGTTGGGATGCAGCTCGGGCGGCTCCACCCCGGCCGCGTCACCTGCGTCGACCGATACCGGCAGGTTCGTCTGGCACGACCTGACGACCGGCGATGTCGCGTCCGCCAAGAAGTTCTACGCCTCATTGCTCGGGTGGGACTACGTGGAAACGACCGTCCTCGGCCGCCCCTACACGGTGGCGAAGCTGGGAACGACCGCCGTCGCGGGACTCCACACGCCGAGCCCCGAACGAGGCGGCAAGACGCCCTCCCACTGGTTGTCTTACATGTCGGTGGCCGACGTGGACGCCACGGTGGCCAAAGCGAAGGCCGAGGGCGGCGCCGTCCTCGCCGGCCCGGTCGAGATCGGTTCGATCGGGCGCGCGGCCGTGATGCACGATCCTCAGGGAGCCCCGTTCGGCCTCGTGCATCTCACGGCGGGCGACCCCGCCGACCCCGCCGCTCCCGTCCCGGGCACCTTCTTCTGGAACGAATACCTCACGCACGATCTCGACGCGACGCTCGCGTTCTACAACGGGCTCGTTCCCTTCGAGGTGACGACGACGAAGACCGAGTCGGGCGCCGCCTACGTCGTGCTCAAGACCAGCCGGGCCCGGGCGGGCGTCTTCCGCGTCCCGGACTCGGAGCAGAACGTGCCGCCCAACTGGCTGCCCTACGTCCTCGTCGACGATCCCGCCGCCCTGGCCTCCCGGGTACCCGACCTCGGCGGCCGCGTCCTCCTCGCGCCCCGGCCGGAACTCCGGAAAGGGTCGCTCGCCGTGGTGGCCGACCCGACCGGAGCGGTCGTGGCCTTGCAGAAGTATCCCTACTGACCTCGAGGAGACCGAACATGCGCAAACGCCTGCTGAGCCCGTTTCGACTCCTCGTGCTGCTCGTACTCGTGGCCCTCGCGACGGCCGCCGTCGGATGCGAAAGCGTGACCTACGTCGGCGTCAGCTACGGCTATCCCGGATGGGGCGGGCCCTGCTGCTGGGGCGGTCCGGGATGGGGCGGCGGCGGCGTCTACATGGGCGGCCCCGTCTGGTGAGGTGGGGTCAGCCCTGAATTTCTGACGTTTCGGCGCCCGGTTTTCCCTCAAGAGTCATTTCTTCAGGGCTGACCCCAAAAGTCAGTTCTTCAGGGCTGACCCCACCTGCGCCGCCGGCAGGTTCAGGCGTCGGACGAGCTCTCGATATCGAGGCTCCTCCCGGAGACGATCGAAAATCGGAAGGCGGATGTAAGGCAGCTCCGGATCCTGCTGCTCGACGCCGACTCTCAACCACTCCAGCGCTTCCTCGTGGCGCCCCCCGCAAGCGTAGAGGCGGGCGATCTCGAACGCCGAGACGTACTGCGATCGCGCCCGCGCCGCGAGCGCCTGTGCCGCCCGGCCCAACGAATCCGCGTAGTCGGCCCCGGAATCGAGGGCCCGGGCGAGATCCTCGTCGCCCTGCGCTGCGTACCATCCTCGGAGCTCGGCGAGCGCATCGTCGAACCGGCCCTGCATGTGGAACGTCATGCACAGGGCCCGATGGACGACCGGATTGCCGGGCGACGTGAGCCGCGCTTCCCGGAGCTGACGAACGGCCAGCTCGTAGTCGCGCGCGAAGAGCTGAACGACCCCGGAAAGGGACAGGAAGAGGTCGTTGCCCGGATCGAGCTCCAGGGCGCGGCGCATCTCCACCAAAGCGTCCTCGGTGCGGCCTACGATCGCCAGGTAGTGAGCGTGATAGGCCCGGGCGTCGGCGAAATTCGTGCGCAGGGAAAGTGCGCGATCGAACGCCGCTCCGGCCGCCTCCCAGTCCCAGAGGCCCCACGTGGCGTTGATGGCCAGGATGTAGTGAACCTCCGGAAGCGTGTCGTCGGCCGCGAGAGCCTTGAGCGCCGCTTCGTGCTCCAGCGGTCCGGCCACGGCCGGCGGCGCGAGACCCATCTGCATCCGGCCGGCCCAGACGGCGGCGATCCCCACGTATCCCAGCGCCGGCTCCGTCGAACGCGCCTGCTCGAAATACTCGAGCGCGCGATCGAGGTCCGCGGGAGTCAGCTTGCCCCAGTGGAACTGGCCCTTCAGGTAGGCCTGGTAGGCGGCCGGGTCGACGCTGCGCGCCTGCGCCAGCTGCCGGCTTTCCTCGGGCGTCACGGCGATGCGGATCTCCCGGGCGATCGCGCGCGCGATCTCGCTCTGCAGGATCAGCACGTCCTTGAGCTCCCGGTCGTAGCTTTCCGACCAGAGATGGGTATCTGTGGATGCGTCGATCAGCTGGGCCCGAATCAGTACCCGCCCCCCGTCCTTCACGACGGACCCCTCGACCACCGCATCGACGTTGAGCTCCCGTGCGATCTCGGGCAGCGACTTGTCCGATCCCTTGAAGCGCATCGCCGACCGGCGCGAAATGACTCGCAGGGCTCGCAGCCTGGCGAGGTCCCCGATCAACGCGTCGGTCATGCCGTCGGCGAAATACTCCTGCTCGGGATCGCCGGAGAGGTTTTCCAGGGGCAACACCACGAGCGCGCGGGTCGCGGCGGCGCGGCTTCCGTGGCTTCCCAACGCTTCCCGCGTTCCGGCCGCCGAAGCGGCGGCGACCTGATCCAGCGCGGCCACCAGCTCCGCGCAATCCGCAAAGCGGCGGCCTGCGTCCTTCTGCAGGCAGCGCGTGAGCAACTCCGCGAGCCCCCGGGGCGCGGATGTCGGAAGGGCCTTCCAATCCGGGTCCTGCCCCAGGACGGCGGCCAGGGTGTCCGGCAGCGTCGGCCCGTGAAAGGCACACCTCCCGCTCAGCAGTTCGTACAAAACGCAGCCCACCGCCCAGACGTCCGTGCGGCGGTCCACGGCCTGGCCGCGTACTTGCTCCGGGCTCATGTACGCCGGCGTTCCCAGGACCGTGCCCGGCTCCGTTTCGAGTCCCGTGTACGTGGCGAGCTGAGATTCGCCGATTCCCGGACCGCCGCGCGGCATCGACTTGGCCAGGCCGAAGTCCAGGACCTTGACCCGGCCTTCCGGCGTGATCTTGACGTTGGCGGGCTTGACATCGCGATGGACGATGCCTTTGCCGTGGGCCGCGTGGAGCGCGTCGGCCATCTGGCGGCCGATTCGGAGCGCTTCGTCGATCGGCAGTGGACCGTCGCGCCCGAGCCGCTCGGCCAGCGTGTCGCCCTCGACCAGTTCCAGCACGAGGCAGTGGAGGCCGCTCGACTCCTCCAAGCCGAAGATGGCGGCGATGTTGGGATGGCTCAGTGCCGCCAGCATCCGCGCCTCGCGCTCGAAGCGCGCCAGGCGCTCCGGATCACGCCCGAACTCGGCCGGCAGCGCCTTGACCGCCACGTCCCGCTCCAGCCGGCGGTCGGCGGCTCGATAGACCTCCCCCATCGCACCCGACCCGATCGGCTCGAGAATCTCGTAAGGACCGAGCCGCGTCCCCGCGGTCAGTGCCATCTCACGACGATACTAGAGCCCCGGGCGGCCGGAGAGCAGGAACTCCGGGGTCAGCCCTGAATTCCTGAAGTTTCGCCGACTGGATTTCTGGCAAACGTCAATTCTTCAGGGCTGACCCCAAACGTCAGTTTTTCAGGGCTGACCCCAATCAGTCCAAACGTCAGTTTTTCAGGGCTGACCCCCGATCAGTCCCGATCAGTCGCAACGGAGGGCGAGCAGGGGGTCGATGCGGGCCGCGCGGCGGGCGGGGACCCAGCAGGCGAGGAGAGCGACGGCCATCAGGAGCACCGACAGCCCGCCGAAGGTCCACGGGTCGAGCGGGCGCACGCCGTAGAGGAAACCGGCCATCAGGCGCGTGGCCGCGGCCGCGCCGGCGAGGCCGAGGACGACTCCTCCCGCGGCGAACCGGGCGCCCTGGCCGACGACCATGCCGAACACGTGGCGGCGCGTGGCACCGAGCGCCATGCGCACGCCGATCTCCCGCGTGCGCTGCGCGACGGAGTACGAGATCACGCCGTACATGCCGACCATCGCCAGGACGAGGGCGAGCGCCCCGAAAGCGGCGATCAGCGTCATCGAAAACCGGGGACGGGCCATCGAGTCGCCGACGAGATCCGTGAGCGTCGCGACGCGCGCGATCGGAAGGTCCGGATCGACGCCACCCAGGGCCCGCTTGACGCCGGCGAGGACGGACCCGGGATCGGCCGTCGTGCGCAGGGCCGCCTGCAGCGTCTGCATCGGCGGCCAGATCCGGATCTCGTTCTGCGTGTAGGGGACGTACATCTCGGGCGCCGGCTCCTCCCGGAGCGAGAAGTGCTTGAGGTCCGCGGTGATGCCGACGATCGTCCGGACCGGCCAGCGCGTGTCCGCGACGCCGACCTGCCGGCCCAGGGCGTCCTCCCCCGGCCAGTACTTGCGTGCCATCGCCGCATTGATGATGGCGACGGGCGCGGAGTCCGCCGTGTCGGTGGCCGCGAAGTCGCGTCCGCGCGTCAGCCGGGCGCCCACGGCCTCGACGTACCCCGGCGAAGCGAACGAGTAGTTGGCGAACGGCCGCTCCCGCTCGTCGGCCGGCGGATGGCCCGGCACGCGTATGACGGTGCTGTCCGGAGCTCCCCCCATCGGGACGGCCGACGTCAGTCCGGCCGCACGCACCCCCGGGACCTCCCGCAGCGCCGCCAGCGCCCGCGAGTAGAGCTGCGCCATGCGGTCCGGATCCGGGTACTTCGAGGCCGGCAGCGTGAGCTGAAACGTCAGGACCCGTTCCGGCCGGAACCCGGCGTCGCTCTCCTGCATCTCGACGAACGTCCGGACCAGGAGCCCCGTCGCGATGACCAGGACGAGGGCGATAGCCATTTCCGACACGAGGAGGGCCCCATGCACGCGGCGCGCGAAACCGGCGCCGACGGCCCGCGTCCCGTCCTGCTTGAGCGAATCGACGAGCCGGCCGCCGGCCGCGCCGAGCGCCGGCACGAGCCCGACGAGCAGGCCCGCGGCCAGCGTGATCGCCAGCATGAAGCCGAAGGCCCGCCCGTCGAGCCGCACCTCCGGCAGCCGCGGCACGTTCGACGGCCCGTAGAGCCGCACCGCGAACAGGCACGCCTTCGCGACGAGGGCTCCGAGGGCACCGGCGGCTCCCGCGAGGATGAGGCTCTCGGTCAGGAACTGGCCCGCCAGGCGACCCGACGAGGCGCCGAGCGCCCGGCGCAGCGTGATCTCCCGCCGTCGAGCGAGCGCCCGGGTGAACGTCAGGCTCGCGACGTTGCATGCCGCGATCAGGAGAACGAGGCCGACCGCCCCGAAGATCAGACTCAACGGCCGCCGGACGTCGCCGGAAATCTGCCGCGGCAGCGGCGTTGCGCGCGAACGCCACCAGCCCTTCCCGGCCGGGATCTCCCGGTCGAGCCGGGCCGCGAAGACGTCGAGCTCCGCCTGCGCCGCGTCGAGCGTTCCCCCCGGCGCCAGCCTCCCGAAGACCGCCAGCTCCGATGGACCGCGCTGTGCCGGCGCGAGCGCGAGGGGCACCCACGCCTGGGGGCGGGCCGGATAAGCCAGGGCCGCCGGCATCTCCGCGGCCCGTGGAAACGCAAAGAGCGGCGGCATCACGCCGACGACCGTGTGCGGCTCCCCGTCGAGGACGATCGGCCGCCCGAGGATGCCCGGATCGCCGCCGAAACGGTCGCGCCAGGTCCGGTCGGCAAGCACGACGACCCGTTCGCCTCCGGGCCGGTCTTCGTCCGGGGTGAACGCACGCCCGAGCTGAGGAGCAACGCCGAGCGTCTCGAAAAACTGCGCGGAGGCGCGGATTCCGTCGAGTCGCTCGGGCTCTCCCGTGCCCGTCAGGTTGAAGGACGCGGGCTTGAAGGCCGCGAGGCTCGAGAACGTCTTCGCGCTCGCCGCGAGGAGCTGAAAGTCCCGCGCGCCCCAGGGAAGCTGGTCGTTGCCGAAGACCTCGGCGATCGGCGCCCGGCGCCACGGCACCACGATCCGCTCGGCCTCCGGATACGGAAGGGGCGCGAGGAGGACCGCGTCGATGACGCTGAAGACCGCAGCGCTCGCTCCGATGCCGAGCGCGAGCGTCGACACCGCGACGATCGCGAAGCCGGGCTCCTTGCGCAGCAGGCGCAGTGCCTGGCGCACGTCCCGCGCCGCCGTCTCGAGCATCCGCACCCCCCGCGCGTCCCGGCACTCTTCCTGAACCTGGGCCACCCCGCCGAGCGAGAGCGCCGCGCGGCGCCGGGCCTCCGCCGGGGGCACGCCCGCCTCGACCTGCCGCTCGACCTCGTGCTCGACGTGCGCCCGGAGCTCCTCTTCGAGCTCCCGCTCGACGGCGTCGCGCCGGAACAGGCCGCGGAGTCTGAAGCGGAGGTCGTCCAGCATGGCAGTCCCTATGCCGTCCCGAGCACCTGCGCGACCGCGGAGGCCAGTCGCCTCCAGTCGCGCTTCTTGCGCTCGAGCAGCGCCCGGCCCCGCGCGGTCAGCTCGTAGAACTTCGCGCGACGGTTCGATGGCGTCGTGCCCCACCGGGGCGTCACCCAGCCGCGGCGCTCGAGCCGGTGGAGCGCGGGATAGAGCGAGCCCTGCGGCACCTGCAGCGCGTCTCCCGAGATCTGCTGCAGCCGCGCCGCGATCGCCCAGCCGTGCTGCGGCGAAAGCGCCAGCGTCCGCAGGATGAGCAGGTCCAGCGTGCCCTGCGGAAGCTCGATCCGGTCGCGCGTCATGCTCTCCCCTATCGCTTCTACAACAGACACGCTACCAGCCCACGAATCGAAGCGCAAGACAGCAGAGCGCCGCCCCGATCCCGAGAACTTCCCGAGGATCCGCCAACCTCTCCGGCCTTATGCTGGCGCGATGACTCGGTCCCGGCCGAAGCGCACGGCGGCCCGGCGGCTCGCCGCCGCTCTGCCGGTCCTGGCGCTCGCTGCAATCGCGGCTCGCCCCCCCGCCGCCGGGCCGGCCCCGGGCGGTTTCGCGATCGTCCACGCTTCCGTCGTCCCGATGGACGACGATCGCGTGCTCCGCGACCAGGTCGTCCTGGTCGCCGGCGATCGCATCGCAGCCGTCGGGCCCGTGGGCGCGGTCGCCATCCCTCCGGGCAACGGCATCGTCGACGTCCGGGGAGCCTACGTCCTTCCCGGACTGATCGACATGCACGTCCACATCCGCCGGACCGAGCTGGCTGCCTACGTCGACAGCGGCGTCACGTCCGTGCGCAACATGTGGGGATACTCCACTCTCCCGACGGTCATGGCCGATGTCGCCGCCGGCCGCCTCCTGGGCCCGACGATCTACTCCGCGAGTCCCGGCCTCGACGGAACGCCGGCCGTCTGGCCGGAAACGCAGCTCGTCGACGACCCGGCGGTCGCCGACGCCACGGTCGCGGCCCAGGTCGCCGCGGGCTGGCGCTGGATCAAGGTCTACAGCAGCCTGTCGCCCGCGTCCTACGACGCGATCTCCGCCGCCGCGGCGAGCCGGGGTATCCGGATCATCGGCCACGTTCCGCGGCGCGTTTCCATCGATCACGCCCTCGATTCGGGACAGCTCTCGATCGAGCACCTCGGCGGATACGATCGGGCGCTGACCCGGACCGGCCAATCCAATGCCGAGGCCTGGGCGGACATCGACGCCAGCCGCATCCCCGCGCTGGCCGCGCGGACCGCCGCGTCGGGTACCTGGAACTGCCCGACCCTCGCGATCTACGCGATGATTGCCGACGCGCTGCCGGCCGATGCGCGAGACCGCGTCATCGCCAATCGCGGTGCCGTCGTCCGAGCCCTCGCCGACGCCGGTGCGCGGCTGCTCGTCGGAACGGACGCCGGAATCGATCGGACGGCGGCCGGGACCGCGATCCACGACGAGCTCGACGACTTCGTCGCCGCCGGGCGGACGCCCTACGAGTCCCTACGCTCCGCCACGTCCAGCGCCGCCGAGTTTCTCGGCGAGGAGTCCGAGATCGGCCGGGTGGCGGCCGGCCTGCGCGCGGACCTCATCGTCGTCGGCGCGAACCCGCTCGAGGACGTCCGCGCGCTGCGGGCGATCGAGGGCGTCGTGCTCCGGGGCGCCTGGTACTCGCTCGGCGGCACCCGTTCCCCGGTGCTGTCACCGGCGTCGCGCGACCGGAGTCCGCGGCCGCGGGTTCGCCCGACGCCGTAGCGAACCCGCCCCCCTTCGACGACCGCCTCGCCCGCCCGAGCACCGGCCTGATCTCGAGGACCGGCGTGCCGCCGGGGATCGACCGTCCTCCGACCAGCGGGTCGTCCGGTCAGAGTCTCGTCGACCGACCGTCTGATAGGGTTCACACCGGGTTCACATTCATTAAAAAAGAGGAGGGCCTCATGCATAGACTCCGCGTCGCGTGTCTTGCGGTATTAGCCGCGATTCTCACCCTGCCCCTGCTTGCCGACGACCTCATCACCCGGGTCACGGTCTGGCAGGCGAAGCCGGGCATGGAAGGCAAACTCGAAGATGGCCTGAAACGGCACAATGCGTGGCACCAGAGGATGTCGGACACGATGCCCCTGGCGACATGGACGATCCAGAGCGGGCCGGCGACGGGCTCCTACGTCCGCCTCGCGCCGAACCGTCAGTGGAAGGACTTCGACGCCGAGGCCGCCATGAGCAAGGCGGACGCGGCCGACACCGCCGTCAACACCGATCCGTACATCGCTTCGGGCGTGACCAGCTACTACCGGTACCTCCCCGACATCAGCCGGCCCAAGGACGGCGGACCGCCGCCGATGGCCTCGATCACCTTCTACCGGGTGAAGTTCGGAAAAACCGACGACTTCACGCGGGCCGCCACCAAATTCCACGAGGCGATCGGCAAGACCTCCTGGCCGCTCAACTACATGTGGTACGCGCTCGTCAACGGCGGCGAGGGTCCCGAGTTCGTGCTCTCCGTGCCCCGGGAGAACTGGGCGGCCTTCGCCCCGCTCGAGAAGCCGTTCGCCAAGATGCTGGAAGAGGGCCTCGGCCGCGCCGACGCCGATTCGGCCCTGCAGATGTTTCGGGACGCCGTCAGCAGCATCAGTTCCCAGATCATCGAGTACCGCAGCGACCTGAGCTTCGTTCCCGCAAAGAAGTAGCCCGCGGAACTCCTCGCCCGGGAACGATCGGGCGGCAGGGAGCGAGATCGAGCCATCACCGCGGCTCGCTTTCGCCCGGGGTCAGCCCTGCACTTCTGTAGTTTCGAGGATTCGACAGCTCCGACAGCGCACTGCGGACGGCGCGGCCTCCGCCGCGAATGGTTGCCGCGTTGCCCGTACAGTCGGTCCGACCATCCGGGTGATTCCGCGTCTCGCCCAGGGGCCTCCTGACGACCGCCGGCCGGGTCGCCAGGAGTGAAAGCCCGGACGAATCCGGACGGCCTACTGCGTAGTCTGCGACGTTCCCGTGCCGCCGGCGATCGGAGACCAGTGCGAAGAACGGATCTTCCACTTTCCGTCTTCCTTGACGAAAACCTGGGTGGCCCGCGTCAGGTAGTGGTTGACCGCCGGGCTGCCCTTGGGCTTCATCATGCCTTCCGAGTAGTAGTTCGCGACAGCCGCCTGGCCCTCGACGAGCGTGATGACCCGGATGTTCTTCGGGGTGATGTTGATGACCTCGTACGCGTCCGGCCGCGTGCCTGGCGGGACCTCCTGCAGGAGACCCCCGCTCGACCAGAATTCGAGCGCCCCGTACCGGGAATAGGCACCTTCCTCTCCCTTCAAATTGGCATTGGTGTACTTGGCCGAGTCGATGATGGTCTGCGTGACCTCCTTCTCGGTTTGCGATTGAGCCTGGGCCAGACCGGAGCCAACGGCCAGTCCTGCGATCACGAGCATGGCGACGACGACTCTTCTCATGTCTCCTCCTCCTCGTTGAGTTGCGGTGACGGGCCTGCGTTCTGCCGAGAATCCGCGCAGAGCCCGAAGGGGCTTCCACTATACATCCCGGTGCGGACGGGCCCGGACTCCGGCAACGCGAGGGAGCCGAGCGCGCTTGCCCGGTCGCTGGTAGGGTACGGGACGCTGGCGTCGCGGAAAGCCGCCGCGCCGGCTCGGCGGAGACACGAAGGAAGGCGAGGTGTGGCTCGTGACGGGAATCTTTCGGAAGGACGTTCTTCGACGCGGACTGCTCGGCCTCGCCGTGGCGCTCGTGGTCATCCAGCTCGTTCCCGTGGATCGGACGAGCCCGGCGGTCGCGGCGGAAATCCAGGCGCCCGCCAACGTGCGTGCGGTCCTGAAACGGGCCTGCTACGACTGCCACTCCAACGAGACGACCTGGCCCTGGTACAGCCGGGTGGCGCCGGTCTCCTGGCTCGTCGCGCGGGACGTGCGAGAGGGCCGGAAAGAGCTGAATTTCTCGGACTGGGGCGGGTACGCCGCGAAACGGCAGGCCCGCAAGCTGAAGGAATGCCGGGAGCAGGTCGGCGACGGCGAAATGCCGCCGTGGTTCTACGCGGCCGTTCACCGCGAAGCCGCGCTCTCGACCGAGGACGTCGCGCTCCTGAACGCGTGGACCCTCGCCGGGGGCGGGCGGCAATGAGACTCGTGCGGCTTCCGGACGCGGGGACACCATAGGAGAGCACCGGCTTTCCCGGCGGCGGGTGATCGCCGGCCTCGCTGCCGGCTCGGGCGCCGTTCTGCTCCGTTCGGTCGGCTGCTCGCGCAGGCGGACACCGGCGGGCGATCCGGCGCTGCTCGACCTCGCCGAGGCGGCGCGTGCGGTGCGGGAGCGCACGGTCTCCCCGGTCGATCTGACTCGGGCCTGCCTCGCGCGGATCGAGAGGCTCGATCCGAGACTCGACGCCTTCATCACGGTGACGCGGGAATCGGCGATGGCCGAGGCGCGCCGGGCCGAGGAGGAGGTGAGCAAGGGCCGCTGGCGCGGGCCGCTCCACGGCATTCCGATCGCCGTCAAGGACAACGTGGACACGGCCGGCGTGCGCACGACGGCCGCGAGCGCCGTATTCGCGGATCGCGTTCCGGTCGAGGACGCCGAGGTGATCCTGCGGCTGAAGGAGGCGGGCGCGGTCTTCCTCGGCAAGCTCAACATGCACGAGTTCGCAATGGGAACGACGTCGGCGATCAGCCACTTCGGTCCCGTCCACAACCCCTGGGACCTCGACCGCGTCGCCGGGGGCTCGTCGGGCGGCTCCGCCGCCGCCGTGGCGGCCGGCCTCTGCTTCGGGTCGGTGGGCACGGACACGGGCGGATCCATCCGCATCCCGGCGGCTTGCTGCGGGATCGTGGGCTTCAAGCCGACCTTCGGCGTGGTCAGCGCGCGGGGCACCGTACCGGTGTCGGCGTCGTTCGATCACGTCGGTCCGCTGTCCCGGACCGTCCGGGATGCGGCGCTGATGTTTCGGGCGATGACGAACCATTCGATCGCGGCCGAATGCGACCCCGAGCGCCTGCCTCCGGTGTCGGCCCTGCGCGTCGGCGTGATGCGGACCGTCGGCGACGTGTGCGACGTGCCCGTCGAGCCGGAAGTTGCGGCCGCGGTCGCCGCGTCGGTGGAGGCGATCCGGCCGCTCGTCGCAAGGGTCCGCGAGGCCGAACTCCCGATGCCGGACCTCGGGGCGCTGATCGACGCGGAATCGTACGCGTTTCACCGGCCGCTTCTCGAAGAAGCGCCCGGGCGCTACGACCCCCGGACGCGCGCGGACGCCGCCTCGGGAGGCGCGTCCGAAGCCGCGGCCGCGGACCTGCGCCGCGCTCTGGAGCGGCACCGCGCGTCGATCCACGAAGCATTCGCGGAGGTCGACCTCGTGATCCTCCCGACACTGCCGGGGCTGCCAATCACCATTCGGGACGCGATCGATCCCTTCGGACAGCCCGCCTGCACGTTCGCATTCAGCCTCGGCGGCCTGCCGGCGATCTCCGTGCCGTGCGGCTTCTCGCGCTCGGGCCTGCCGATCGGGCTTCTCATCGGCGGACCGCCGCTCTCGGAGCCGCGCGTGCTCGCCCTCGCGCAGGCCTTCGAACGCGCCACCCCCTGGCACCTGCGCCGGCCGCCTCTCTGGAACTCGGACGTACCAGTCTAGCGGGCGCGGGGTTCGACGCGGCTAATGCGTCGCGGCGAGCTGCTGAAAGGGAGCGGGCCCATCGACCCGCCCCCGCCGTTCCGACGGACCGGGAAAGACGTGAAATGGAGCGGGGAACGCGCCTCGAACCCGCGACATCCACGATGCCCTGCGGTCACCCGACCGTCAGCGAACGCCGGTATCGATCTCCATGTCGACGCGGGAAGTCCGTTCCGAAATCACCCTGAACGGTTGCGGCTTCGCGCGAAGGTGACCGCGGCCGCGCCCCTGCACGTCCAGAACATAGTCCCCCGGGGGCAAGGCCGTCCGATAGTCTCCATCCGCGTTCGCAGTGACCCGGGCGATTTCTTCCTTGCCGTCCCGGCCCAGGACGATCAGCGGATACCTTGCATAGTCCTCGGAAGTCTTCGGCGAGGCCTTTCCATCGGCGAGGTCGACCTGCTTGGGCGAGTAGATCTTCAAATGCCCTTCCAGAAAGCCCGGCTCTGCGCCATTCGCCGACGCCGAGCAGGCCAGAACGAGGGAGAGAAAACCCGGAATCACGCTCTTGAAAAATGATGACATGGCCTGAGAAAAGGAAACGGGCGGGACAGGTTCCCCCATCCCGCCCGCACCCTGATCCTCCGTTAGGGCAAGGCGAGCGACCAGGCGCTCCGGCCGTGCGTGGCGGCAAAGAGTTTCCGTGAGCTCGGGACGATGGTGAGGCCCGCGACTTCGACCATCGGAAGGCCGGTGCCGGCGACTTCCCAGTCGGCGGAGCCGTTCGGAAGCCGCAGGACGCCCCAGTCGTTCCCGACGTAAAGGTCGCCATTCGAGTCATGCGCAATGGCCGTCGCCGGGAAGTCCGGATATCCCGTCGCGCCCGATCCATCGAGATTCGTCCAGGTCGCGGTGCCCGCAACCGGGTTGTAAGTCACCGAGAACACGTGCCCCGGCGTGGGGGGAGTCAACGAGCTGTAGCTCGAGTACGAGATCCACGCGTGGTTCGTGTTCGCCGGATCGACGGCGATCCCGCTGACGAATCTGGCCGGGCTGTTGGCAGCGAGGGAGTCCAGTCGCGTGTATGCCACGCTCGCCGGCGCGGGGTTGTCGGCGTTCTTGGAAATGTAGACTCGTCCGGTTGTCGTCGCAGCCCACATTGTCCCCGTGTCCGCAGAGGTGCGGGCGATCGCCGCGACGTTGCCTCCCGAGCGCGTCCCGGGGTCCAACGTCAGGATGAACCCCAGTGTCGGCAGAACATTGGGAACGCCGATCGACACGAAGTCGCCACAGGCCGGGTTGGCCCCCGAGGTCGTGAATTCGGGACAGTTCGCCTCGAGGTACGACTGGTCTCCGCCCCAATTTTGGGTCCGCCAGATACTCTGGGAGCCCTGGAAAATCGTTCCGGAGCGCGCAGGATTCGGATCGGCGATGATCGGCGGATAGAACTGCGATCCCTCCGGGCTGGAGACGATCGGGCCCGTCGCGATGACCCAGCTCAGGGGATCGCCGTTGCGGAAGTTCACGTCGCTGAACTGTCCGGTGAAGGTATTGAAACGCAGTGCGCCGTTGCTGGCATTGTAGCCGGACTGACCACCGTCGCCGTAGATGATCTGCGGCCACACGGTCGTCGACCCGGTCGTGTGGAAGGTGCCGTTGTCCTGCGTGCCGCCCATCAGGTTCTTCACGTTCGAGGGATCCACCGAGATGCTCTGGAACTGCAGCGTCGAGAGCCCGTCGTTGTAGGTCGTGTAGAGCCTCGTCGGGACCTGCGACAGGAGCTGCTCGCAGAGCGCGAGGTTTGCCCCGGTGAGGCCGCGGAACGAAGTACACTGATAGGAAATGTCCGTGAAGGTGCCGCTCGAGCGAATCAAGCCGCCGTCCGTGCCGAAGAACGCGGCGTCGGTGCCCGGCACCTCGACGATCGCATGCGAGTCCGGATGCTGGCCGTTCGGCGCCACGGGATTCCCCTGGCAGCAGCTGTCGGGCGACGTCGGGTTCGTCGTCGCGTCCCACGTCATGTCGGTAAACGACGCGCCCGAATCGGCCGACCGGATGAACGCGCGGCCGTTATTCGTGAGGCCGAAGCTGTTGTAGTCGTAGGAACCGCCCAGGTAGACGACGTCGGGCTTGCCGGGTGGCGAGTAGACGACGTTGTCGTACCAGCACTGACCGGTGCAGTAGTTGATGTTTTGACTCGTTGTCATATCGGCGAAGCTGGCGTTGGTTGCCGTCAGAGCATCGTCGGTGCGGTAAAACCGCGCCGCCGGCGCTCCTTGATTACCCACGCCCACGTACATCCGGGTCTTGCCGTTGCCCAACCGGGTAACCGCAAATTCGGCGCGGTCGGTTGTCGCTGCCGGGTTGAGCGCTGTCTTGATCTGCGTCCAGGTCGCGCCCCCGTCGATCGAGCGCCAGACGCCCCCTTTGGTGTTGACCGGCAGAGCATTGTTCTGCGGGAACGCCGCCGCGTAGACGGTGCCCGCGGCACTCGGGTCGAGCTCGACGTGGTTGACGCCGCGCGTCGAACCAAAGCTCGACTGGACGATCCCGGCGCTGCCGGCGAGCGTCGGGTTCAGGCAGATGTCCTGGTGGTTGAGCAGCGTGAAATTGGCTCCGCCGTCGGTGGACTTCCATATCCCGAAGGGAGGAAGGCCGGGGCCGAGCGAGACGGCGCCGCCGCTCGACACGGAGCTGATGCCGCGCACGCCGCGGGCGGAGGAGACGTAGAGAACGCTCGGGTTGTACGGATCGACGGCGATGGAGGAAATGGAACGGCCATCGAACGCCGGGCCGCTGTACGCGGGTGCGACCTGAACGCCACCGTTGCCGGGACCGAACAAGGCGTCGCAGTCCACCCCGGCCCCGGCCGGAACGTTCGTATGCGCCGCCAGGTGCGTCCACGTGCCGCCGCCGTTGGTGGTCTTGTAGATGCCGAAGCCGGCTTCCGAGTCGGCCGACGCGTTGGGCTCCCCGGTCCCGGCGTAGATCGTCTTACCGGTCGGGTCGGTCGGATCGATCACCAGCGTTCCGATCGCGTTGGTGGCGAAGCTGCCGGAGATGAATTCCCACTTCTGTGAGGGGTTCGTGTGGAGCGCCTTGTCCGTTTTCCACACTCCGCCGCCGGCGGCCCCGAGATAGAGGTAGCAGTGGCCCTGGCCGCAGTTCGGCGCGATGGCGAGGGCCGTCACGCGGCCGGACGTCGTGTACGCTGCACCGCTGAAGGTCAGCACATCCGGAAAATTCGCCGAGCTCGGACCCACCAGTGTCCAGGTGCCCGCCTTGTTCTTCTTCCCCGGCTTGGCCTTGCCCCACGCCTTCTGGGCGTTGGTCGTCAACTGGAACGGGATGTACGCGGCCGGGAAGGCGCGGTTCGCGTAATCCTCTTCCGTCGCCGCCATGGGCCCGCCCTCCCGTTCCGGGCCGGGCATGGCCACATGTTATTTTTTATCCTCGACCTCATCCTGTCGGAACTTGTCGATGGTGCGAGCCTTTCCGCCGGATATCGTTGCCGACGGATCGGGCTCGATCGGTTCACCGCAACGAAAGCGACTGCAGCCGCTGCCGAAATGGTCAACACACCTGCGAGGCGCCAGGGTCTCATCAGAACCTCCGTTTTCGAGCAAAAAAGAAACGTCCCGGGTCGATGCGCGCGAATCCGAAACTCGTCTTTTCTGACGCCGCCGTCTACGAGCGACCTTCGCCTTGGCTGCCGTGGTCCGATGACCACGCGCCGGCCGTGCTCGCGAAGTGGGCCGCGCCACGGATGCCGCCGATGCCTCCCTGACCGGAGGTCATCCAAGCGAACACTATTCCTCCGCGCGAAGAACGGTCAAGGGTGCGTGAGTGGTGCGGATCGGATCGATCCCGTTGCGCGGGCGCGGGAGGGCCGGGTCGTGTCGTCTTGACCCACATCGCGAAACCCGGGAGTTCAAATAGACGGACGCTTGGTCCGCTCCCCCTTTCCTCCCCTTGCGCCACCGCGCCCGAAACTGTCACGGCCCGCCCACGAGGCCGGCAAGCCGCCGAGAGCCAAACGCGCGGACGATTCAGAACGGCCAGTGGAGCCCGAGGGCCTTGGCGATGAAAATCGCCATCTGGCGCCGCGTGACGGGATCGTCGGGGCAATAGTTACCTCCGCCGCAACCCCCCGTGATGCTGGAAGCCGCGAGGGCCTCGACGAACTGAAAGCCGAAGTCGGACGTGGGCACGTCGGGGAATGTCGCGGTCCCGGGCGCCGGCGAAACGTCCCGCCGCCACCAGATGTCGACCCCCTTGAAGCGTTGGCTGCCGTCCGGGAAGACAAACGACGTCCGCAGGATGAGCTGTGCTCCGCTGTGGATGTTGACGCTGTTGTTGACGCGGTAGTCCAGTTGAGTTGCAGCGTAGCCATACCCGCTCGAGTCCGTTGAGGAAACCGAGGCGACTGTGGAACCCGCGGGAGGACCGGAGAAGGCCGATCCCCCCGAGAGGGCTCGCAATTCGACGATGAAGTCAGCGCTGACGGAGGTGTCGTAGTAGTAGAGATCGAGGAACACGATGCGGGCGCCGGTCGGCAGGATGACGGGGGCCCAGAAATCGTAAAAACCCCCAAACGCGCTGGCGTAGAGATAGCCAAGAGTCGATTCGCCCGCCGCGACGGCCCCGTCGAACGGGCTGAAGGCCGCAGCCGGGATCTGCATGATCTGGCAACAGTCGGTGCCGAAGTAATCCGGGTCGCTCTGCCCGCTTCGATGCCGCTCGACAATCTGCAGCTGAAGGTCCCTGGCCGCGTTCTGGGCTGCCGCGACCTCCGGGGAGGTGACGAAGCCGCCCTTCCCCTGTTCTGCCGAGCCCGGATTTGCGGTGAGCCCTCCCCAAACCAAAGAAACCGCCGCGACGAACCCTGCTGAGATCCTCATAGTCTCCCTCCTTTTGCAGGCCTCTACGATGCGTGTCGCCTCGATGCTACTTCCGGATCGCGCCGCCGGGATTGCGGCGGGCTGCTCGGCGTCGCCGCCTCTCTATTGTCCGGACACCCACTCACGAGAGGTCAGATGACAGTTTCCCTTGTCGAGGCGCTCGGGCTCTGCCGGGTCCGGGAGCGGGGTGCAGGCTTCTCAGGGACGAGAGCATTCGCGTAGTCGCCGATCCAGTTGCCGAGGACACGGACGCCGGTCTTGCGAGGTCGCGACCGAACCGCGCGGACGAATCAGAATGGCCAGTGGAGCCCGAGGGCCTTGGCGATGAAGATCGCCATCTGGCGCCGTGTGACGGTACCGTCGGGGCAATAGTTGCCTCCGCCGCACCCCCCCGTGATGCCGGAATCCGCGAGGGCCTCGACGTACTGAAAGCCGAAGTCGGACGTGGGTACGTCGGGGAATGTCGCGGTCCCCGGCGCCGGCGAAACGTCCCGCCGCCACCAGATGTCGACTCCCTTGAAGCTTTGGCTGCCGTCATTTTCCTGAAAAGACGCCCGCAGGATGAGCTGTGCTCCGTTGTCGATGTTGACGTTGTTGTTGACGCGGTAGTTCATTTGTCTTGCGGCATAGCCATACCCGCTCGAGCCTGCCGAAGAAACCGGGCCGAGGTTGGTAGCCCCGGGAGGACCAGAGAAGGCCGATCCACCCCAGAGGGCCCACAACTGCACGACAAAGTCGAGGTTGGACGTATCCTCGTAGTAGAGATCGAGGAACACGATGCGGGCGCCGGTCGGCAGGATGACGGGGGCCCAGAAATCGTAGGGCCCGCCAAACGAGCTGGGGTAGAGGTAACCATAAATCGTGCTCGCTCCTTCGGCTCCGTCGGTCGGGGTAAAGGCCGCAGCCGGGATCTGCATGATCTGGCAACAGTCGGTGCCGAAGTAATCCGGGCCGTTCTGCCCGTTTCGATGCCGCTCGACAATCTGCAGCTGAAGGTCCCTAGCCGCGTCCTGGGCTGCGGCGACCTCCGGCGAGGTGACAAAGCCGCCCTTCCTCTGTTCTGCCGAGCACGGATTCGCCGTGAGCCCTCCGAAAACCAAAGCCACCGCCGCGACGAACCCTGCCGAGATCCTCATAGTCTCCCTCCTTTCGCAGGCCTCTACGATGCGTGTCGCCTCGATGCTACCCCCGGAGGACGGGCCTTCGGGCGAGGGTCGAAGACACTCAACCGTCGGGATTCCGCGGGCGCTCAGCGAGGCCACTCGAACGCCGGTCAGCCCGGCGGAGGCGCCGGGACGGTGACGTCGGCCACGGCGAAGAACTCGCCGCGGGGCCTCGAGCCAATCGGACGTGCGGGTTGACTTGGGCCAGCGAATGCCGGACGATCGCGGCAACGCCAGCCGCAAAGGGGGGCCTGATGCCGGCAACGCGTCTCTCATTCCTGCCCGGTGTACCGGCGATCGCTGCGTCCGCCGGAGGCATTCTCCTCGCATTCGGTTTCGCCGTCCCGGCCTCCGCGGCGGCGCAGGAACGCACCGCCGGAGCATCGCCGGCACAGAATGCCTCGCGGCCGCAGAGTCGGCGAGAGGTTCCCGCCGGAGTCGTGAGCTGCCCGATTCCGCGCATTCACGGAGTGCTCGGGCAGGGAAGCCCGGACTGGGCAGGATCGACCGGGCTTCAGACCGGTCGCATCGTCCGGGACGGCGACGCGAGCAGCTGCGAGTTGCCCAAGGCGTTTCCCGGCCTCGGCGCGATGTCGGGCGATCGGACCTACGACTCCTACGCGTTCGTCAACGCGAACAACGTTCCGGCGTGTGTTTCGGTGACGGTGACCGTCGACGACGCGTCGGTGTGCGACACCATGGTCGCCGCCTACCTCGGCGAGTTCGACCCGGACAACGTCGATCAGTTCTACCTCGCGGATCCCGGCGTCAGCTCGGGAAATCCGCCTGCCGCGATTCCGTCGTTCTCCTTCGAGGTCGGCGCCGGGCAGGCCTTCCTGGTCGTCGTGCACCACCTCTTCGGAATCGCCGCCGCCGGCTGCGGCTACATCCTGGATGTTTCGGGCCTCTGCCCGCTGCCGCCCTATTCCTGCTTTACTGCCAACGCGGTCTATACGTCGACGAACGTCCCCATTCCGATCGCGGACAACACGGTGACGACCTCGACGATCCAGGTCTCGGGCGCCGGGAGCCGGGTCTTCGACGTCAACGTGTTCACCGACATCATCCACACGTTTCCCGCCGACCTCGACCTGACTCTCGAGTCGCCGTCCGGCCGCGTGGTGACTTTGACGACCGACAACGGGGGGGGCAACGACAACGTCTTCCACGGAACACTCTGGGACGACCAGGCCAACACGGGCGGCCAGGTGCCATACACTACGAACGCCGGGCTTGCGACCGACCATCCGTACGTGAATGGAGTCGTCGCGCCCTGGCTCGCGCCGGAGGAGCCCCTCGCGTCCCTCTACGCCACCGACCCCAACGGCACCTGGACCCTGTCGATGAGCGACGACTCGGCCCAGGACCAGGGAGCGCTGCTCGGTTGGTCGCTCCAGATCACGACTCTGCCGGATCTCGTCGGAGTCTTCGGCTGGGGCTCCGAGCTCGCCGGTCCGGTGCCGATCCCTTCGGGGCCCGCCGTCGTCACTTCGACGGTCGACTTCTCGAACGCGCCGGGCACCCGCCTCTGCAGCGGCGTGGGCGTCCACACGAACATCACGCACACCAACGCCTCCAACCTGGACGTCACGCTGGAGTCCCCGGCGGGGACGGTCGCGACCCTGACTTCGGACAACGGCGGGACCAACGACGACGTCTTCGCGGGAACCAACTGGAGCAACTTCGCCAACCCGGGAGGGCAGGTGCCGTACGACTTCAACGACGGGCTGGCGACGGATCACTCGTACGCCGACGGCGTGGCGGTGGCCAACCTCGCGCCCGAGGAGTCTCTGGCCGTTTTCGCCGGCGAAGACCCGCGCGGCATCTGGACGCTGACGATCTCCGACGACACGTCCGGAGACTCCGGAACCCTCAATGGCTGGACTCTGGGCCTCGGACTCTGCTCGTGCGCGACCGCGACGCCGGCGGCGCCCGTCTACGCCGACGCGCACGCCGTTTTCGGGTCGGTCTCCAACGTGAATGGGGTCGCGGAAGTCGGCGAGACCTTCGAGTTCGCTCCGGCCTGGAACAACACGGCCGGGATTCCGATCTGGTTGCCGGCCAGCGAGCTGACCGACTTCACCGGCATGGCCGGACCCACGTACACGATCGTTCAGCCGTTCGCCACCTATGGGCCGCTCGCGATCGGGGAAACTGTGAACTGCTACGATAGCTCCGGCCAGACCTTCCTGCTCCAGATCACCGGCGCCCGCCCCGCGGTCTCGCACTTCGACGCCGCGGCCACGGAGGCGACGACGCTGACGTCGTCTCCGACGACGCCGGAGGGGGGAACCCCGGGTTCCACCACCAAGCTGTGGCGGATCCACATCGGCGAGAGCTTCGCCGACGTGCCGACCTCGCACCCCTTTTACCGCTTCATCGAGACGATCCTCCACAACGGCGTCACGGGAGGATGCGGCGGCTCCAGCTACTGCCCGGACGGCCAGACGCGCCGCGACCAGATGGCCGTGTTCGTGCTCAAGGCGGAGGAAGGCGCAGCCTACGTGCCGCCCGGGTGCACCGGGGTCTTCGCCGACGTGCCCTGCCCCGGGCCGTTCACCGACTGGATCGAGGAGCTCGCCGACCGCGGCGTCGTCGCCGGGTGCGGCGGCGGCAACTACTGCCCGGACTCTCCGGTGCTTCGCCAGCAGATGGCCGTCTTTCTCCTGAAGACGCACCTGGGGGCCGGCTACGCTCCCCCCGTCTGCACCGGCACCTTCGCGGACGTGCCGTGTCCGAGCCAGTTCGCCGACTGGGTGGAGGACCTCTACAACCGGGGAATCACGGGCGGATGCGGGTCCGGCAACTACTGTCCCACCGCCGTCACGACGCGCGGACAGATGGCCGTCTTCCTCCAGAAAACCTTCGAGTTGCTGCTCTATCGGCCGTAGAGCCGAAACGCGCGGCAGGGAATGGAGCGGGAAACGGGGATCGAACCCGCGACATCCACCTTGGCAAGGTGGCGCTCTACCGCTGAGCTATTCCCGCTCGGGGAGGCGAAGGATAGCCGACCGCCGGGTCGGGGGTCAAGAAACCGGAACCCGCGGGCCGACAGCTACTTGAGGTCGCCAGGGGCTTCGTGGAGGTCGGAGGCCGCGCCGCCGCAGTGGGCGCAGACGCGAACGCTCGCGCCGCCGAACTTCTTCTCCTCCGCGCACTCCTCGCAGAGGGCGCGCCCGGTGTCGTTGCACCGGTAGTGCGCCACGCGGTCGGTGTGCCGGGGGCAGATCGGCGGAGGGACGTTCCTGGCGGTCTTGCGCAGCTCGAAGAGGGACCGAAGCTCCGGGATCGAGTCGGCGCGGGCGGCGGGCGCGGTCCCGGCCGCGACCATGTCGCCCTCGTCGAGCGCCTGCGTGCGGATCAAACTGCGCAACGCGCGGCGGTCGAACTCGTCGTTCTCGAACCCCTTCTTCTCGAGGCGGTAGGTCTTGTCGGACTGGGTTCCCGTACCGTCCATCGGATCGGTGAGGGCTGGAGGCGGAGTCGGAGCACGCGCCGGGACAGGACGCGGGGGCGCCGGAGCGACCGGCGCACTCGGCGCGACAGCGACCGGCGCACGCGGCGCAGCAGCCGCGGGCGGAGGCAGAGGCGGGGCAGGCGACTGGGCCGCGGCGGGCTCTCCCCCACCGCCGCCGAGCTGGATGTAGACCCGGGCCTCGTCCCGCGACGGAAAGTCCATGGCCTTGGAACACTTCGGGCAGCTGAAACGGGCCTGGACGGGGGGGATCTTGGCGAGGCTGATCGAAAAACTGCCCCCGCAGCTGGGACACGAGAACGTGTATCGAAGATCCTCGTCGTTGACCGCGCTCATGTCCGAATGGTGCGATTTTAGCACGCGCGGGCGCGTCACGAGCGCGGGCGGCGCGCCTCGGGCACCGGGAAGGCGTCGCGGAAGATGGTCACTTCGACCCGCCGTCCGGCCTCGAGGATCGCGACGACATCGAAGCGGCACCGCGTCGACGCCGGAAGGCGCCGCCGCCGAAGGTACTCCTCGGCGGCCCGCGCGATGCGCCGCTGTTTGTCGACGGTCACGGCCTCGGCCGGCGCGCCAAACCCCGAGCCGCCGCGACCCTTGACCTCGACGAAGCAGAGGACTCCGCCCTCCTCCGCGACGAGATCGATCTCGCCCGCGCGGCCCCGGAAGTTGCGCTCCCGGATCGCGTAGCCGGCCGCCCGCAGCCGCCTTGCCGCCAGCCGCTCCCAGCGCTGGCCGATCCCGCGCGAACCGCGGTATCGGGGCGGCCGTGCGGGGTCGAGCGCCGCCAGGATCCGGTCGAGGAGAACACGAGGTGTCACGCATCCCTATTGTCGCGAGGCGCTCGCGACAATAGAGAGAAAGGCGGGCCGAACCCGGCCGGGCCCCGCCGGGTGTAGACTCTTTGTGTATACGGAGGCGGCGATGCGAACGCGGGTGCAGAAGTGGGGCAACAGCCTGGCGGTCCGAATCCCCAAGCCCTTTGCCGAGGAGGCCGGGCTCCGGAATTGTGCGGAAGTCGAAATGACCCTGACCGCGGAGGGCCTTCAGGTTTCGGCCGTAAGGCCCCGTCGGAGCCTGACCGACCTCCTCCGAAAGGTCTCCCGCCGAAATCTGCACGCGGAGATCGAGACGGGCCGCCGCGTCGGCCGTGAGGTCTGGTAGCCGCCCGTGCCGTACGTTCCGGAGCGCGGCGACGTCGTGTGGGTCAGCCTCGACCCGCAGGCCGGGCACGAGCAGTCGGGCCGACGCCCGGCCCTCGTCGTCTCGCCACGAAGCTACAACGGCAAAGTCGGGCTCGCGCTGCTGTGCCCGATCACGAGCCAGGTCAAGGGCTACCCATTCGAGGTCGCTCTTCCGACCGGGCTCGACATCGGGGGTGTAATCCTCGCCGATCAGGTCCGGAGCCTGGACTGGCGGGCGCGACGCGTCGAGCGGGCGGGCCGACTTCCGGCAAGCGGCGTGGCCGAGGTCCTGGAACGGCTGGGAGCGTTGCTGGCCGGCTGAGACGCCGGCTCCCCTACGCCATCGCGCGGCGGGCGAGCTCGAGGACGTCGAAGGGCTGGGTCGCGACCGCGAGCTCGTCTTTCGCGTTGCCGATCATGACCATGCAGAAGGGGCAGGAGACTCCGACCGAGGACGCTCCCGAGGCCGCGATCTCCCGCATGCGTTCCTGGTTGATGCGGGAGCCGAGCTTCTCCTCCATCCACATGCGGCCGCCGCCGGCGCCGCAGCAGAGGCCCTTCTCCTTCGACCGCTCGAGCTCCCGGAGCTCGAGACCCGGGATCGCGCGGAGGATCTCGCGCGGCGCATCGTAGGCGCCGTTGTACCGGCCGAGGTAGCACGGGTCGTGGAACGTGATCGTCTCGGGAATCGGCGTGCCGAGCTTCACGCGGCCGTCGCGCACGAGCTCCGAGACGAGCTGCGAGCCGTGCACGACCTCGTAGTGGCCGCCGAAGTCGCCGTACTCGTTCTTCAGGCAGTTCATGCAGTGGGGACAGTTGGTGACGATCTTCCGGATCTTGTGGGCGTTGAGCGTCTCGACGTTCTGCTGGGCCAGCATCTGGAAGAGGTACTCGTTTCCGAGGCGGCGGGCGGAGTCGCCGGTGCAGGTCTCCGCGTTGCCGAGAATCGCGAAGGAGACGCCGGCCGCATCGAGGATCTCGACGAGGGCCTTCGAGACCCGCTTCGCCCGGTCCTCGTAGGAGCCGGCGCAGCCGACCCAGAAGAGGACGTCGACCTCCCGCCCTTCGGCCCCGGCCATGGTGGCCACGGGCAGGTCCTTCGCCCAGTCCGCGCGGGTCGAGGCCGCGATGTTCCACGGGTTGCCGTTGGTCTCCATCCCCCGGAAGGCGTTCTGGACCTCCTTGGGAAACTCCGCCTTGTCGAGGACGAGGTAGCGGCGCATCTCGGCGATCTTGTCGACGGCCGGCACGATGAAGACGGGGCACGCCGTCGTGCAGAAGCCGCACATCGTGCAGGCCCAGATCGTGTCCTCGGAGAGCCAGCCGCCGATCAGGTCCTTCCGCGGCGTGTCGGCGTCGCCGTTGCCCCGCCCGGACGAGGTGGCGAGGATCGACGGCGTGGCCTCGTACACGGCGTCGCGCACGGCGGCGATGAAGAGCCGCGGGTCGAGCGGCTTGCCCGTCAGCGCCGTCGGGCAGACCACGCGGCAGCGCCCGCATTCGGTGCACGTGTACCCGTCGAGCATCTGCTTCCACGTCAGGTCCTCGACGCGCGAGGCGCCGAAGCGCTCGGTGTTCTCGAGGTCGACCGTCGCCAGGCGGCCCATCGGTTCCAGGTTCATGAAGAAGACGTTCGGGATCGCGACGATGATGTGGAAGTGCTTCGAGTACGGCAGGTAGTTGCCGAAGAAGAGCAGGTCCGCCAGGTGCAGCCACCAGCACCACTCGTAGACGGCCTGGAGCGCCGCCGGGGCCGCACCGGCCAGCATCCCGGCGACGGCGGAAACGACCGGCGCCCAGGGGGTCACGTGCGCCGGCGCGAGGGCCGTCCGCGCGCCCTCCGCCATGAGGTCCGTGACCATGAGGAAAGCGATCAGGAAGAGAATCAGCCAGGCGTCCCAGGTGAGGTCGAGACGCTTGGGGCGCGCGAAGGCGCGCCGGAAGACGGCCAGGGCGACGCCGGCCAGCGTCAGGACCTCGAAGACGTCCTTGACGAGCGTGTACGCGTGGCCCGGGGCGCCCGGCAGCAGCACGAAACCCGGCACCAGCCCCTCGACGACGAGCGCGAGCGAGCGCACGGTCAGGACCATGAAGCCGGAAAAAATCAGGATGTGGAAGAAGCCCGCGAACGGGTCGCGGAACATCCGCCTCTGGGCGAAGGCGTATTCGAGGGTCTTCCCGATCCGTTCGGGGATCCGCGCGAAGCGGCCGTCGGGCCGTCCGGCCAGGAGCACCCGGATCCGGCGGGACATCGAGTAGACGAAAAAAGCCACCGCGGCCAGGACGAGAAGTCCGAACACCGCCCGGCCCGGAAGGCCGAGGACCAGCCGTTCGGTGGGAAGCGGGGGCATGCGGGCGCGAGTTTAACCCGACGACAGCCGGCGGGCCCAAGAAGTTCCCGAGGATCTCCAGGGCGAGCGAGGAGCCTCTTCGCTACAATTGCCGCGTGCCGTTTTCCCGGGTTCGCGGCGCCGTGCCCATTGCCGTCCTCTGCTGCGCTGTGGCCATCGCGGCGCTCGCGGCAACGATCCGCGGGGCGAACGAGCCCTTCATCGCCGGGCCCGACGTCGACGCGAGCGAGCTCGCCGCCGAACAGGCCGAAGTCTCGATCGCCGTGGACCGTTTTCGCCCGGGCCGCGTGCTCGCGGCCTCGATGAACCTACACTCGGGCGGCATCCTCGCCATGGCGTCGTCGGACGCCGGCGCGTCCTGGACGCGCACGGAGCTGCCGCCCGGAGCCGGCTCCTACGTCGACGCGGACCCGATGGCCGCATTCGACTCGCGGGGCCGCGCGTTCCTTGCGAAGATCCCGGTCGACACCGCCAACACCAGCCTCGGAATCGAGGTCCTGCGCTCGGACGACGGCGGCGCGACCTGGGGCCCCGTGCACCGGATCAGCGAAAACCCGGGGCGCGACGACAAGGTTATCCTCGCCGCCGACGACGAGCCCGACAGTCCGTACCGCGACCGCGTGTACGTCGGCTGGAAATTCCCCGGAGGCGGTGTCTACTTCTCCCGCTCCCTCGACTCGGGCGCGACGTTCTCGCCCCCGCGGCAGATCGAATCCGCGGTGGTGTCCGGTCTCGACATGGCCACCGCGGCCGACGGAACCCTCTACCTCGCCTTCCACGACAACCCGCGCCATTCGATCCGCGTGATGCGTTCTTCGGACGGCGGTGACTCGTTCGCGCCGTCCCAGCCGGCGGCCTCCGTGCGCGCGGGTTGGTACGTCGTCCCGCGGGCCCAATGCTCGCGCCCCGCCCTGGTCCATGCGTCGATCGGCGTCGACCGGTCCGACTCGCCCTGGCACGGCCGCCTCTACGCTGCCTGGGCCGACTCCAACCCGGGGGTCTCCGTCAACACCTGCCCCACCGATTGCACCGCGCCGGCGATCTGCGCGCCGAGCGTGTGGGAGGCCCATTCGGACGATGGCGGATCGACGTGGTCGGCCCCGGCGCGGGTGCACGAGACCGGTCCCGGGCCGGTCGACCGCTTCCACCAGTGGCTCCGCGTCGATCCGACCGACGGCGCGGTCTACGTGGCGTACAAGGACACCCGAAACGATCCGACGGCCCGCCTCGGCACCGACGTCTACCTCTCCCGGTCCGCCGACGGCGGAGCGAGCTGGGAACCCTCCGTGCGCCTCTCGAGCGTCACCAGTCGGTCGGGGCACCCCTTCCAGTACGGCGACTACCAGGGGGTCGCCGCCGCCGGCGGAAACGTCTACGCGGCATGGGCCGACTACCGCGACGTCGCCAATGCCTCCGAGATCTACGTCCGGCGCCTCTTCTACGGCGACCCGTTCGCCCCGCGCGGCGATGTCGAGCGCCCGGCGAGGCGCCGGCCCGGCGTCCGGCCGTGACTTCCGGACGGGACGCCGGCCGCGAGCGGCGCCGGTACGCGAAGGAACCGTGCGCCACCGACCCCTGAGGTCCGCGGTCCCGGTCCTCGCCGCGGCCGTCCTCATCGGCGCCGTCGGCATTCGCGTTTCCGCGCGCGCGGATGGGGACTTCGACAGCGACGTCGACCGCAACGCCAGCGAGTGGCCCGGAACCCAGGCCGAGGTCTCGATCGCAGTCGACCCGTCGGACCCCTCCGTCGTGCTCGCCGCGGCGATGAGTCTCTCGGACCGGAGCATCCTCGCGATGTCCTCGCGGGACGGCGGAGCGACCTGGACCCGGGTCCCCGTTCCGCTCGGCGCGGGTTCGAGCCTCGACAACGACCCCATGGTCGCGTTCGACACCCGCGGCGCGGCCTACCTCGCCCGGGTCCCCGCCGGCCCCGGCGGCACGGGCATCGACGTCGTTCGCTCCCCCGACGGCGGCCGGACCTGGCAGCCCGCAGTCCGCATCGCCGGGCTCGAAACGAACGACAAGGTCGCGCTGGCCGTTGACGACGACGCGGAGAGCCCGTTCCGCGACCGGGTGTACGTGGCCTGGAAGTGGCCGAGGGGCGGCGTGTTCTTTTCGCGTTCGCTCGACTCCGGCAGCACGTTCTCGATTCCGCGCCTCGTCGAGCAGGCCGTCGTGACCGGCCTGGACCTCGCGGTGGACGGCGACGGAGCAATCTATCTCGCGTTCCACGACAACCCGCGGAGCTCGATTCGGGTGATGCGGTCGCTGGACGGCGGCGAATCCTTCGAGCCTGCGGTCGAGGCCGCCCCGGTGCGCGCCGGCTGGTACCTCGTCCCGCCGTCGCAATGCATCCGCCCGGTCATCGTGCACGCCTCCGTGTCCGTCGATCGATCCCCGGGCCCGCGGCGCGGCGCCGTGTACACGGCCTGGTCCGACTACCCGGTCGGCGTCGACCGCGGACAATGTCCCGCTGTGTGCGGGGCCCCGGCGTTCTGCGTCCCCGACGTCTACCTCAGCCGGTCCGACGACGGCGGGCAGACGTGGTCGCCACCGGCGCTCGTCGACGACGAGGGGACCGGCGCGGTGGATCGGTACCACTCGTGGATCCGCGTCGATCCTTCCACGGGCGCCGTCTCCGTCGCATACAAGGATTCGAGAAACGATCCCCAGCGCCTGGGGGCGGACGTCTACCTGCGCCGGTCGAGCGACGGAGGCGCGTCGTGGGCGCCGGCGCTGCGTCTGTCGAGCGTCACCAGTCGAACGACCAGTCTCATCCAGTTCGGTGACTACCAGGGCGTCGCCGTGCAGGGCGGAAGCGCCTACGCCGCCTGGACCGACTACCGCCAGAGCCCTACGGTCGGCGAGATCTACGTCCGGCGCTCCGTCGCCCCCGTCGCCTCCGCCGACCGCGGCGACCTCTTCCGCATCCCGAGCAACCGCCCCCCGCCCCGCACCCACCCCTGAGCGAGACTCTCCAGCAGCGCTGTGAGTCGAGTTCGCGGCGCGAATAGTCTCCCGACCGAAGGGAGGGAGGAGGTTCGCGCCGCGGGAGCGAGAGCGAGGGAGGGATCAGGCGAGCGGTCGAGCCCGCATCCGGGCGAGCCGCAGGTCGGTGCGCCCGCAGACCGCTGACGCTCTGGCGGGGCGAATGGCTTTGCCGCACTCCGGACCCTCCGGAGGATCGCGACATCCCACTCTGCTATGCCAATCGAGTTCGCGGCGCGAATAGTCTCCCGACCGAAGGGAGGGAGGAGGTTCGCGCCGCGGGAGCGAAGCGCGCGGCGGGGGTCAGACCTGCGGTCGAGCGCGCATCCGCGCGAGCCGCAGGGCGGTGCGCCCGAAGGGCGCAGACCCCCGACGCGCGCGAAGCGACGGTTATTCCGCCTTGGCCGCGCGAACCGCCTTGGCGAACTCCGGGACGATCTGGAAGAGGTCGCCGACGACGCCGTACGTGGCGACCTTGAAGATGGGAGCCTCGGCGTCCTTGTTGATGGCGACGATGACCTTCGACGTGCCCATCCCCGCAAGGTGCTGGATGGCGCCCGAGATCCCGAGGGCGACGTAGAGGGTCGGCGACACGACCTTGCCGGTCTGACCGACCTGGTGCTGGTGGTCGATCCAGCCGGCGTCGACAACGGCCCGCGAGGCGCCGAGCGCCGCGTGAAGCGCGTCCTGCAGATCCTTGACGACGGGCCAGTTCTCCGGGCCCTTGATGCCGCGGCCGCCCGACACGATGATGTCGGCCTCGGACACGTCGACTTCTTTCGACTCGGACGCTTCGACGCGGACGACCTTCGCGCGCGGCGCGATATCCCCGAGATCGAGCGTCTCGACCTTCGGCTCCGCGGCGCCGTCCTGCGCCTCGGCCGGGAAGACGTTGGGCCGCGTGGTGGCGATCTGGAGCTTCGCGGCGCCGCAGTCGACCTCGGCGCGGGCCTTCCCGGAGTAAACGGGCCGCGATCCCACGAGGCGGTCGCCCTCGACCCGCAGGTCCATGACGTCCGCCATGGCCGAGACGTCGTGCCTCGCGGCGAACCGCGGTGCGAGGTCCTTGCCCATGGCCGTCGCGGCGATCAGCACGGCGTCCGGAGCCGAGGCCTTCGTCGCGGCGTCGAGAGCGCCGACGTAGCCCTTGTTGGAGTACAGCGCGAGCTCCTCCCGGTCGGCGACGTAGACCGTCCCGGCGCCGTAGCGGCCGAGGTCCTTCGCGAGTCCCGAGACGCCCTGGCCGGCAATCACCGCCGCCGCGGGTCCGCCGCCGAGCCGGCGGGCCAGCGACAGGGCCTCGAGCGATGCCTTGCGGATCTTTCCTTCGCGCTGCTCGATGAAAACGAGAAATTTCATGTCGGTTGGATTCCTTCCGGCCCCGGTCGTAGGGGCTGCCCTTGCGGCCGCCGCGAGGGCGGGGGCGGGCCCCGCCCCTACTCTCGCGGGCTCTAAATCACTTTCGCCTCTTCCCTCAACAACCTCGCGAGCTCCTTGCCGGCCGCCGCCGGATCGTCGGCGGGCACCAGCTTGACGGCCTGGCGGGCCGGCGGCAGCTCGAGCTTCCTCCAGCGTGTCTTCGCCTGCGCCGGATCGGCTTCGGGCACCCCGAGCTCGGCGAGCTTCTTCTCCGCGATCGTCTTCTTCTTGGCGGCCATGATGCCCTTCAGCGACGCGTAGCGGGGCTCGTTCAGGCCCTTCTGGGCGGTCAGCACGACCGGCAGCGGGCACTCGACGATCTCGTGGGCGCCTTCGATCTCCCGATGCGCGGTGACCCTGCCCTCACCGAGCTCGAGCCGGACGATGCTCGCCACGTGGGGCACGCCCGCGAGCTCGGCGAACATCGGGCCGACGAACCCCTCGTCCAGGCCCACCGCCTTCTGGCCGAACCAGAAGAAGTCGTAGGCACCGCCCTTCGCGGCGGCCGCGAGCGCCTTCGCGGTCCCGAGGGCGTCGAGCTGCCCGACGCCCGTCGCGTCGATCCAGATCGCCTCGTCGGCGCCGCGGGCGAGACACTCGCGCAGGCCCGTCTTCGCCCGCTCGGGACCGACCGAGACGACGGTGACGGTCCCCGCGCCCTTCGCCTCCTTGATCTTCAGCGCTTCCTCGAGGGCGTACTCGTCGTACGGCGAAACGATGAACTTGACGTCCGTTTCATCGATCGACTTGCCGTCGGCGCCGATCTTGATCTTGGTTTCCGTGTCGGGAACGTAGGCGATGCAGACCAGGGAGTTCATGGAATGTCAGTCCATCCTCTTCAGGATCAGGCAGCCGTTGGTGCCGCCGAAGCCGAAGGAGTTCGAAAGAACGTATTCGAGCCGGGCCTCGCGGGCCGTGTTCGGCACGTAGTCGAGGTCGCACTCCGGATCCGGCGTCGTGTAGTTGATCGTGGGTGGAATCACGCCGTGGTGAACGGCGAGGGCACAGATCGCGGTCTCCAGCCCCCCGGCCGCGCCGAGGAGGTGGCCGGTCATCGACTTGGTCGAGGACACGGCGAGCTTTCGGGCGTGGGCGCCGAAGACGGCCTTGATGGCCAGCGTTTCGGCCTTGTCGCCGAGCGGCGTCGAGGTGCCGTGGGCGTTGATGTAGTCGATCCGGTCACCGTCGATCCCCGCGTCCGCGAGGCAGTTGCGCATGACGCGCGCCGGCCCGTCGCCATCCTCGGAGGGGGCCGCGATGTGGTACGCGTCGCCGGACATGCCGTAGCCGGCGAGCTCCGCGTAGATCCGGGCACCGCGCTTCTTCGCCGCCTCGAGCTCCTCCATCACGATCAGGCCCGCGCCCTCGGCGATGACGAAGCCGTCCCGGTCCCGGTCCCAGGGACGCGATGCGTGCAGGGGGTCGTCGTTGCGCGTCGAGAGCGCCTTCATGACGGCGAATCCGCCGATCGCAAGCGGCGTGATGACGGATTCGGTGCCGCCGGCGATCGCGGCATCGGCTTCGCCGTACTGGATCATCCGGTACGCCTCGCCGATCGCGTGCGCGCCGGTCGTGCAGGCGGTCGCCGTGGTCAGATTGGGTCCCTTCAGGCCGTACTTGATCGAGATGTTTCCGCCAGCTTCGTTGACGATCAGGCCCGTGATGAAAAAGGGCGAGATGACGCGCGGGTTTCCGCCCCCCTCCACGTAGCGCCTCTGGGTCTCCTCGATGAGAGGCAGGCCTCCGATGCCCGAGCCCACGACGACGGCGAAACGGTCGCGGTTGGCGTCGGTCACCGGCACGCCCGAGTCCTCCATCGCGAGGTGGGCCGCCCCCATCGCATAGTGGATGAAGGTGTCCATCTTCTTGATCTCTTTCCGGTCGATGTAGAGGGCCGGATCGAAGCCCTTCACCTCTCCGGCGATGCGGGAGGTGAAACGGGACGCGTCGAAGCGGGTGACGGGCCCGAGGCCGCAGCGTCCGGCGGTGAGCGCGTCCCAGTTCTCGGCATTTCCGATGGCGAGCGGCGAGACGAGGCCCACCCCCGTCACGGCCACGCGGCGCGGCGTGGAAATTCGGGGCATCGGGTTCAGTTTTTCGAGGAGTTCTTCTCGATGTAGTCGATGGCGTCCTTGACCTTCTGGATTTTCTCGGCGGCCTCGTCCGGGATCTCGATGTTGAAGGCTTCCTCGAAGGCCATGACGAGCTCCACGGTGTCGAGCGAGTCCGCGCCGAGATCGTCGACGAAAGACGCCTCCGGAGTCACCTCGTTGGCGTCCACGCCGAGCTGCTCGACGATGATGCTCTTCACCTTTTCTTCGACGGCCATTCCTCTCCCCTTTCTCGAATCGGCAGGTATCGAAAGACGCCGTATTCTTCCCTAGATGCCCCCCGGGGGCAAGCCGGGCCGGAAGCCCGGCCGGGTTCACATATAGAGGCCCCCGGACACGTTGATGACCGTTCCCGTCACGTAGGACGCCTCGTCCGAGGCGAGAAAGGCCGCGGCGGCGGCCACGTCATCGGGCGTGCCGAGGCGCTCGAGCGGGATCTGGCCGGTCAGTTTCGCCTTGGCGTCCTCGGTCATCCTGTCCGTCATCGCCGTGCCGACGAAGCCCGGGGCGACCGCGTTGCAGGTGATGTTGCGCGAAGCGAGCTCGCGCGCCACCGACTTCGTCAACCCCACGAGGCCGGCCTTGGAGGCGGCGTAGTTCGCCTGGCCGGCGTTGCCCATCAACCCGACGACCGACGTCACGTTGACGATCCGCCCGTACCGCTTGCGGACCATGCCCTTTGACGACGGCCTGCGTCAGAAGGAAGACGCCGGTCAGGTTCGTCGCCAGGACCCGGTCCCAGGCCTCCCGGCTCATCCGCAGAATCAGGTTGTCGTCGGTGACCCCGGCGTTGTTCACGAGAACGTGGATCTCCCCGTGCGCCGCGAGGACGCCTTTGACGGCCGCCTCGATCGAGGCGGAATCGGCGAGGTCGAGAACGAGCGCTTCGGCCCGGCCCCCGGAGCCCGCGATCTCCGAAACCACGCGCGCGAGGGCGTCGACGGAGCGCGCCGCGGCGATCACGGTCGCGCCCTCGGCCGCGAGGCGTTTCGCGATTGCCTCGCCGATTCCTCGCGAGGCGCCCGTGACGAGAGCGATCTTGTTCTCGAAGCGCTTCATGGAGATCGCGATTCTACCTTCCCGCGTCATCCCGAGGAGCCGAGCGACGAGGGATCCCGAAATTCCCGGGAACCGTTGCGCGTCCGGGATCCCTCGCTGCGCTCGGGATGACGGGCGAGGGCGTTCGAATGACGGCGCGATGGCGCCCGCGGGGCGGCGTCAGAGGTCCTCCGGATGACGGCATGAGAGGGACCGCGGCCGTCTTCGGGTCATTCGGGTTTCGGGGTGATCTCCGGAAGGTCCCGGCTCCAGCCGTCCACGATGGCTTTCGCGAGGTCGGCGATGGCGATCACGGACGGATGGTCGGCGCCCCAGCCGGGGGCCTGGCTGCCGTCGGTGAAGACGGCCAGGACGAAGTGGCCCTTCGTCGTCCGCAGGATGCCGGAGTCGTTGCGCACGCCCGACATCGAACCGGTCTTGCCCGCCCAGAGATCGGCCGGCGGAAAGCGCCGCGCGATCCGGAGGCGGCTCGGGTCCTTGTCCAGGTACTCGAAGACGCGCCGGGAGGACGCGGCGTCGAGCAGTTCTCCCCGGGCGACCATCTCCATCCAGCGCGCGACGTCGTCGGGCGTGATCGCTCCGAGCTGGAACCCCTTCCAGGGCGACGGGTCATCGTCTCTCTGGTCCAGTCGCGGAATCGTTCCGAAGAGGCGGATGTGCGTGAAACCGAGGGCCTGCATGCGCGCGTTGATCGCCTCGACGGACAGCCGCGCGATCCACGCGTTGGTCGCGGTGTTGTCCGAGGGACCGATCATCAGCGTCGCCAGATCGTTCCAGGTCGGCTGGAGTCCGGCATCGAGCATCATCAGCAGCCCGGAGCCGTCGGCCTTGTTCCGGTCCGTCAGCTCCCAGCGCTCGGACAGGTCGACCTGCCCGGCCTCGACCCGGGCCATGGCCTCGGTCAGGACGGCGATCTTGATGACCGAGGCCGACTCGAACTCGACGCTCCCGTTGTGCGCGTACGTCCGCCCGCTCTCCAGGTGTTTCGCCGAGACGCCGACGCGGCACTGGCAGCGCCGCTCGGCGGCGCCGACCGCGGCGTCGAAGGCCGCGGGCGTGCCGGGCGCGGTCGGAAGCGACGTCGCGCACGCGGCGGCCAGGACAGACAGCGCCGCGACGAGGCGCAGCGGAGCCCTACCCATGGCCTTCCACCCGGATCGACCGATCGATCCGCCGCACGAGGCCGGCGAGCACGTTGCCGGGACCGATCTCGAGGGCCCGGTCGACGCCCTCGCGGGCCAGGCGCTGCACGCTCTCGACCCATCGGACCGGCGAATCGATCTGCCGGACGAGGGCGTCGCGCAGCTTCGCGGCCCCGGATTCGGGCACCGCGTCCACGTTCGTGACGACGGGGATCGACGCCGCGGCGAACGCCGCCTTTTCGAGCAAGGGACGCATCCGCTCGCGCGCCGGCGACATGAGCGGCGAGTGGAAGGGGGCCGAGACGGAAAGCGCGATGGCGCGCTTGGCCCCCCGTGCGAGGCACTGTTCCGATGCCCGGCCGACCGCGGCGGCGTCCCCGGCGATCACGGTCTGCTCGGGAGAGTTGTAGTTGGCCGGGGCCACCGTCCCGCCCTGCGCCGCCTCGCGGCAGGCGGCTTCGACCGCCTCGGGGGGCAGCCCCACGATCGCGGCCATGGCCCCCGCTCCCGGAGGCACCGCCTCCTGCATGGACTGTCCGCGCGCGCGAACGAGGGCCACGGCGTCGGCGAAAGCCAGGGCGCCCGCGGCCACCAGCGCCGAATACTCGCCGAGCGAGTGGCCCGCCGCGAACGCGGCGCCCTCCAGCTTCTCGGGCGCGCTCGCGCGCAGGTCGGCGAACGCGGCGACCGAGTGCGTCAGGATGGCCGGCTGCGTGTTGGCCGTCAGCTTGAGCTCGTCTTCCGGCCCCTCGAAGCACAGCCGCGAGAGCGAAAAACCGAGGACCCGGTCGGCTTCGTCGAAGACGGCGCGCGCGGCGGGCGACGACGCGGAAAGCGCCCGGCCCATGCCCACGGCCTGGGAGCCCTGGCCGGGAAAGAGCAGAGCCAGCGTCATCGCGTCGGGGGTTCCCCTACCAGCGCACCAGGACCGATCCCCAGACCAGTCCCGCTCCGAATGCCGTCATCAGCACGAGGTCGCCGGTCTTCACGCGACCCTCGCGGACGCACTCCTCGAGAGCGATGGGGATGGACGCGGCCGACGTGTTCCCGAAGCGGTCGACGTTCTTGTAGACCTTCTTCGGGTCGATCTTCATGCGCTCCCCGACGGCGTCGATGATGCGCAGGTTCGCCTGGTGCGGAATGAAGAGGTCGATGTGCTCGTGCGTGAAGCCCTGTTCGGTCAGGAGCTCCTGGGCCACGTCGGTCATCGCCTTCACGGCGACCTTGAACGTCTCGTTGCCCTTCATCTTGATGAAGGGCAGCCTCTGCTCGATCGATTTCGGGTCGTTGGCCGGGTGATTCGAACCCCCGCCCGGCATGCAGATGAAGTCGTGGTAGTTGCCGTTGGACTTCATCAGGCTGCCGAGGATGCCGTGATCGGCCTTCGTCGGCTGCAGGACCACGGCCCCCGCCCCGTCCCCGAAGAGCACGCAGGTGTTGCGGTCGGTCCAGTCCACGTATCGCGAGAGAATCTCGCCGCCGATGACGAGGACGTTGCCGGCCTTGCCCGACTGGATCAGGCCGTCGGCCAGGTGGAGCGCATACAGGAATCCGACGCACGCGGCCCCCACGTCGGAGGCGGCGGCGCGCGTCGCCCCGAGGTTGCGCTGGACGAGGCACGAGGTCGCCGGGAAGGGCATGTCGCCCGAGATCGTCCCGACGAGAATCATGTCGAGCTCCTCGGCCTTCACGTGGGCGCGCTTCAGGGCCTGTTCGGCCGCGCGTGTGCAGAAGTCCGAGAACCGGTCGGTGTCGGAGGCGATGTGCCGCTCGCGGATCCCGGTGCGGGAGGTGATCCACTCATCCGAGGTCTCGACGAGCTTCTCGAGGTCCGGATTGGAGAGGATCTTCTTCGGAACGTAGGAGCCCGTTCCGACCACGCGCGCGCGGCTCACGCCGTCAGGCCTTCACCAGCCGGGCCTCGCGCTCGTGGAGCTCCGCGATCTGGGCCTGGATCTTCTCGGCCAGACCCTGGCGCGAGAACTCGGCCGCGAAGCGGATGGCGTTCTTGACGGCCTTCGCCGAGGAGCGGCCGTGGCAGATGATCACGCAGCCCTTGACGCCCAGCAACGGCGCGCCGCCGTACTCGGAGTAGTCGATCCGCTGCTTGAACCGGCGGAACGCCGATTTCGAGAGCAGGAAGCCGACCGAGGCCTGGAGCGTACGCTTGATCTCCTCGCGCAGCATGTTCTCGACCATCTCGGCCAGAGCCTCGGACACCTTGAGGATCACGTTGCCCGTGAAGCCGTCGGTGACGATGACGTCGACCTCGCCGTTGAAAACGTCGCGTCCCTCGACGTTGCCGATGAAGTTCAGGCCCGTCTCCTTGAGCGTCTTGAAGGCCTCCTTCGACTGCTCGTTGCCCTTGGAGTCTTCTTCCCCGATCGACATCAGGCCGATCGACGGGTTCTTCTTCCCGAACACGAGCTCGGCGTAGATCGAGCCCATGACGGCGAACTCCTTGAAGTGGGGCGTCTTGAGGTCCGGGTTCGCGCCGACGTCGAGCAGGAGGCTGTGGCCCGTCAGGTTCGGCAGGACCGTCGCCAGGGCCGGCCGGTCGACGCCCGCGATCGTGCCGACGACCATCTTGGCCGCGACCATCGCCGCGCCCGTGTGGCCGGCGGAAACGAGCCCCTGGGCCCGGCCCTCGCGCACGCAGTTGGCCGCGATGCGGATCGAGGAGTTGCGCTTCTTGCGGATGACGGCGGTCGCCGGGTCGTCGAACGTCACGACCTCGGCGGCGTCGACGATCTCGATGGCCGAGCCCGTGTAGCCGGAATCGGCCAGCAGCGGCTCGAGCTCGGCGCTCCGGCCGACCAGGAGGATGGAGATTCCGAACTCGCGGGCCGCGGCGACGGCGCCGTCGACGTTGACGCGCGGCGCGTGGTCGCCCCCCATGGCATCGACCGCGATCCGCACGTCAGCTCCTCTGCCCTGATGGAAACACGAGCCCCGGGATTATATGGGGTCAGGTCTGAATTCTTCGGATTTCCGCGCCCGCTCGGTCACCGGGCGAAAGTCCGAAGAAAACAGACCTGACCCCAACTTCTACGTGTTGATCGCCTGCTTTCCCTTGTAGTACCCGCAGCGCGCGCACACCCGGTGCGGCTGCTTCGGTTCGTGGCAGTTCGGGCACTCCGAGAGGGCCGGCGGCGTCAGCGCGTCGTGCGCGCGGCGCTTGTCGCGGCGAGCCTTGCTGTGGCGTCTCTTGGGATTGGGCATCGTGGTCCTACACTTTCTCCTTGAGGGCCTTCAGGGCCTCCCAGCGGGGATCGATCGTTTCGCGCGTGCAGCCGCACGCCACGAGATTCAGGTCCTGTCCGCACGAGGGACACAGCCCCCGGCAGTCGGGCTTGCAGAGCGGTTTCATCGGCAGCGCCATCTGGACGCGTTCCTCGGCCAGCGGGGCGAGCGGGACGACCGGATCGTCGTAGAGGACGACGTCGAGGTCGCCCCGCGACAACTCGACCTCGGGCGCCGGCGCCCCGGCCCGAGGGTACAGGACGAGCGAAAAAGTCTCGTCCTCCTCGAACGGGTAGCCGGCCAGGCATCGGCTGCACTCGAGCTCGCCGGAGTAGACGAGCTCGGCCTCGAGCGCGTATCCCCCCTCGATGCGCCGCACTTCCCCCGAGATTCGCAGCGGCGAGATCTTCAGCAGGGGCTCGCGGTCGATCGCCGACAGGGCGACGCCGAGCTCGCCGCCGAACCTCACGGGTTCGTCGAGCACCGACTCGAGGGACACGGAATCCGGGCGCGTGGTCGTGGTCATCGGCAGAACCGCGCATTTTAGCCGTACGGGCGCGGCAGTCAAATCCCGGCCCCCCCCTTGTAGACTCCCGCCCGTGAAGATCGCCATCGACGCCCGCGCCCTCCTCCAGGAGCGGACGGGCATCGGGACCTACACCTGGGCCATCGCCCGGGGCCTGGCCGCCCGCCCGGGCCTGTCCGTGGGCCTCTTCGCGCCCCGGCCGTTTCCGGCCGCGGTCGGCGATTCCGGGGACTTCAGCCTCCAGACCGACCACCACCCGTTCGGCATCGTCTGGCTCCAGTCCACCCTGCCCCGGCGGATCGTCCGCTGGGGGGCCGACGTTCTGGTTTCCGCCCTGACGATCGGCCCGGCCCGGGGCGACACCCCGTTCGTCTCGACCGTTCACGACCTGACGCCCCTGACCCACCCGGAGTGGCACGCGTCGCGAACCCTCGTCGGGTTCCTCCCGCTCTGGGAGCGGACCGTCGACCGCGCGGCCCGGTTTCTCTGCGTCTCGCAGACGACCGCCAACGACCTCGATCGCCCGCTACCCCGAGACCCAGACACGGGTCCGCGTGACGCCCAACGGCGTCGACCTCGACTTCTTCTCTCCGGCCGACGATCCGGCCGCGCGGCGGCGGACGCGGCAGCGGTACTCCGGCGGACAGCCGTTCATCCTCTACCTGGGCACGCTCGAGCCCCGCAAGAACGTCGAGGCGCTCGTGGTCGCGTGCGAGCGGATGTGGGGACGGCGCCGTTCGCGGCCGGACCTCGTGCTCGCCGGCGGCGCCGGCTGGAAGACCGCGGGCCTCCACCGCCGGATCGTCCGCTCGCCCTTCCGCGACAAGATCCACGTCGCCGGCTATGCCGCGCGGGACGCGGCCCGCGACCTCTACCGCGCCGCCGAGATCGTTCGTGTACCCGTCGCTCGCCGAGGGCTTCGGCCTGCCCGTGCTCGAAGCCATGGCGTGCGGGACGCCGGTCGTCGCCTCGACGGCGGACGCCCTCGTCGAGGTCGGCGGCGACGCCGCGCTCTTACGCCCCGCCGCGCGACGTCGAGGCGCTCGCGCGCGCGATCGAGCGCTCCCTGGAGGACGCGCCGCTGCGCGAGCGGCTGCAGGAGGCGGGCCTGCGGCGCGCCGCGCAGTTTCCCTGGGACACCGGCGCCGCCGCCACGGCCGAGGCCGTGCTCGAGGCCGCCCGGGAGGCGCGATGAGCCCCGCGCGGCCCCGCGTCGGGATCGACGCGCGCAAGCTGACGGACTTCGGCATCGGCTCGTACGTCCGCAACCTCGTCGACTCGATCGCCCGCCGGCCCGAGGCCCGGGCCTACGCCTTCCGCCTCTACGTCCACCGCGAGGATCGCGCGGCGCTGCCGGAGCTGCCGGAGAACTTCACGGTCGTCGAGGAGGACTCGCCGGGGTATTCGGTCTCGGAGCTGACGCGGTTCGCGTGGCGGCTGATGCGCGACCGACTCGACCTCTTCCACGCCACCCATTACGTGATCCCCCCGCTCGCGCGGGCCCGCGCCGTCGTCACGATCCACGACATCATCCACGTCCTGTACCCGCAGTTTCTGCCGAACCGGGCGGCGCTCCTCTACGCGCGCGTCATGATCCGGCGCGCCCTGAAGCGCGCGGACCGGATCCTGACGGTCTCCTACAACAGCAAGCGGGACCTCGTGGACTACTTCGGGATCGCGCCCGCGCGGATCGAAGTCGTCTACAACGGCGTGGCGCCCCGGTTCCGCCCCGACGTGCCGCGGGCCGAGAAGGACCGCGTCGTCGCCAAGTACGGGCTGCCGCGGCCCTACCTGCTCTTCCTCGGCGGCGAGAAGCCGCACAAGAACGTCCGCAACGTCGTCCGGGCGTTCGCCGAGGCGCGGCGCGACCGCGCGCTGCCGCACGCCCTGGTGCTCGCCGGGTCGATGCCGAAGAACCGCAACCGCGTCGAGGCCCTGATCTCGGCGCTCGACCTCGAGAGCCGGCGTCTTCCGGCCCGGCGTCGTGCCCGACGAGGACCTGCCGGGCCTCTTCGCCGCGGCCGACGCGTTCCTGTACCCCACGCTCTACGAGGGATTCGGGCTGCCCGTCATCGAGGCGATGGCCTGCGGCGTGCCGGTGCTGACCTCGTCGACCTCGGCGCTGCAGGAGGTCGCCGGCGGCTACGCCTACCTCGTCGACCCGATCGACGTCGGCGCGATCGCCCGGGGCATCGTCGCCCTCGCGACCGATCCGGCGCGGCGGGCCGAGTTCGCGGACCTCGGCCAGCGCCGCGCCGCCGACTTCTCCTGGGACCGGGCCGCGGAGCAAACGCTCAAGATCTACGCCGAAGCGCTGGCCGGGACCCGGCCGGCCGCCCCGCCGCTCCCGTCTCCCGCGCCATGACCGGTCCGCGGACGGCCGTCGTCCACGACTGGTTGAACGGCATGCGGGGCGGCGAGAACGTGCTCGAGGCGATCCTTCCGCTCGTGCCGAACCCCACGATCTTCACGCTCTTCCACGTGCCCGGGTCGGTATCGCCGGAGATCGAGCGCCACCCGATCGTCGCCTCGTTCCTCAACCGCCTGCCCGGCGCCCGCCGCGGCTACCGCAACTACCTGCCGCTCTTTCCGCGGGCCGTCGAGTCGTTCGACCTCTCCGGCTTCGACCTGGTCGTCTCCTCCTCCCACTGCGTCGCCAAGGGCGCCGTCGCCCGGCCCGGCGCGCCGCATCTCTGCTACTGCCACACGCCGGTCCGATACGCCTACGAGCAATTCGACGCCTACTTTCCGCCCGGGCGAACGCGGCTGCGCGCGCTCAAGGCCGCCGCCATCGCGCGGCTGCGCCGGTGGGACGTCGCAACCGCCTCCCGCCCGACGCGCTATCTCGCCAATTCCACGGCCGTCGCCGAGCGCATCCGGAGCCACTACGGGCGGGAGGCGGACGTTTGCCACCCGCCGGTGGACGTCGAGTTCTTCCAGGCGCGGCGGCGGCGAACGCGAGGACTTCCTGCTCGCCGTCGGCGCGCTGGTTCCCTACAAACGCTTCGAGGACGCCGTCGACGCGGCGGCGCGGCTCTCGCCGGCGGCTCGTCCTGGTCGGAACGGGGCCGGAGGAGGCGCGCCTCCACGCCCGCGCCTCCGCCTCCGTAAACTTCCTGTCGGCCTGCAGCCGCGAGGAATTGCGCCGGCTCTATCGGACCTGCGCGGCGTACCTGCAGCCGGGAGAGGAGGACTTCGGCATCGCGGCCGTCGAGGCGATCGCCTGCGGCGCTCCCGTCGTCGCGCGCGCGCGCGGCGGGGCCCGGGACATCGTCCGCGACGGTGAGAACGGGATCCTCTACGAAGGCGACGGCGCGGCCGCCCTCGCCGAGGCCGTGCGGCGCGCGGAGTCCGGAAAGTTCGATTACACTCGATCGCGAGACTCGGCGCTCGCCTTCCGGCCGCAGCGGTTCGCGGAACGGTTTGGCCGAGCGGTGGGAGACCTGCTGCGGTGATCCGAAAGTCCATGCGCCGCGTCGCGGTCCTGCTGGCCGTTTCCGACGTCGGGGCGACGCTCGCGGCCCTGATCGCCGCCTACTTCCTGCGCTTCCGCGCCGAGATCGTTCCGGTCACCAAGGGCATCCCGGACGCCTCGTCCTACTACAGCCTCTTCCCGCTGATGGCCGTGCTCTGGCCGATCGTCTACTACTTCTACGGTCTCTACCAGGTGCGGCGGAACCGGTCCCGCGTCGAGGAAGGGCTCTCGGTTTTCGTCGCGACCGGCCTGGCGACACTGCTGCTGGCGGGTCTGGCGACCTTCTACCGCGGCTTCTCCTACTCGCGCCTCGTGCTGCTCTTCTTCTTCGTCCTCGACGTGCTGTTCGTCTTCGCGGGCCGCACCGCGATCCGGCGCTACCTGGAGGAGGCGTGGCGCCACGGCGTCGGGGTGCGGCACGTTCTCGTCGTCGGGGCCGGGCGCCTCGGCCGGGCCGTCGTGGACAAGTTCCTCGAGCACCCGGAGGCGGGCCTGCGCGCGGTCGGCTTCGTCGACGACGCCCCCGAGAAGCTCGGCTCGAGCCACCGCGGCCTGCCCGTGCTCGGCACGACGGCCGAAGTCGCCCGCATCGTCGACGAGCGCGGGGTCGACACCGTCTTCCTGGCGCTTCCCCTCGAGGCGCACCGCACGATGCTCGCCGTCCTCCAGGACGTCGGCCGCACGGTCGCCGACGTGCGCGTCGTGCCGGACCTGCTTCAGTACATCACGTTCCGGGCGGGCGTCGAGGACCTCGACGGCCTGCCCGTCGTTCATCTGACGCAGGTGCCGCTGACCGGCTGGATGAGCCTGGTCAAGCGCGCCCTCGACGTCGCGATCTCGGCGACGGCGCTCGCCGTCCTCTCGCCGGTTTACGGGGCCATCGCGGCGGCGATCCGCCTCGGCGACCGGGGCCCCGTCCTCTACCGGCAGCGCCGCATGGGCCTGGACGGCCGCCCGTTCGACATCCTCAAGTTCCGCTCCATGGTCGTCGGGGCCGAGGAGGAGTCGGGGCCCACCTGGGCGAGCCCCGAAGACCCGCGCCGGACGCGCCTGGGGCGGTTCCTGCGCAACTGGAGCCTCGACGAGCTGCCCCAGCTCGTCAACGTCCTGCGCGGCGAGATGTCGCTCGTGGGTCCGCGGCCCGAGCGTCCCGAGTTCGTGCGGGAGTTCAAGGACAAGTTCCCGCAGTACATGCTGCGCCACCGGGTCCGGGCCGGGATCACGGGCTGGGCGCAGGTCCATGGCTGGCGGGGCAACACCAGCCTGTCCAAGCGCATCGAATACGACCTCTACTACATCGAGAACTGGTCGCTCTCCCTCGACATCAAGATCCTCTGGATGACGCTGCGCCACGGCCTGCGCCACCGGAACGCATACTGAACCCGTGACCTCGCGGTTCGTGGCGTTCTTCCGGCGGCAACCCCGCTGGGTGCTCGTCGCCCTGGGTCTCGTCTGGATCGCCGTGCTCGCCGCGCTCGACTACGTCGCGCCGCTCGAGATCTCGTTTCTCACCTTCTACGTCGCTCCGGTGCTCTTCCTCGTCTGGTTCGTCGGGCCGGGCGCGGGGTTTCTCGGCGCCGCCGTCAGCGCCGGTTTCTGGACCTGGGAGGACATCTTCTCGGCCCACGCCCATCCCACGATCGTTCTGCGCATCACCGACTGGAACCTCGCCGTCCGCGCGGCCTTTCTCGCGCTCTTCGTCTGGGTGGTCGCCGAATTGAAGCGCGCCCTCGAGCGCGAGCGACAGGCCGCCCAGGAGCGGCTCGAGCGCGACGTCGAGATCGCGCACGAGGTGCAGGTGCGCCTGTTCCCGCGCAAGGATCCGGAGATCCGCGGCCTGGACTGCCACGGCGCGTGCCGTGCGGCCCGGGGGGTGGCCGGCGACTACTACGACTTCCTGCGCCTCGATGCCGAGCGGGTCGGCATCGCGGTCGGCGACGTCGCCGGCAAGGGCCTTTCGGCGGCGCTCCTGATGGCGAGCCTGCAGGGCGCGGTCCGCAGCTTCGCGTCGATGTCGGACGACGGCCCGGCGAGCCTCGCGCGCGACCTCAACGTCCAGATCCACGCCCTGACCGAGATCAATCGATTCGCGACCTTTTTCTGGGCCGTCTACGACGAAAAGCAGCGGAGCCTGACCTGGGTCAACGCGGGTCACAACGCGCCGATGCTCCTGCGCGCGGCGGGCACCCTCGAGCGGCTGCCGGCCGGCGGTCCGCCGCTCGGCGCGCTGCCGGTGGCCTCCTACCGGCAGGCGGCGACGACGCTCGCGCCGGGCGACCTCCTGCTGGTGTTCACCGACGGAGTCACCGAGGCCGCGAATCCGGCCGGCGAGGAGTTCGGCGAGGCGCGCCTCGAGCGCATTCTGCGCGAGCGCGCCGGGTCCTCCGTGGAGTCGCTCTGCGAGAGCATCGTCGAGGCGGTCCACGCCTTCGAGGCCGGGCTGCCGCAGCTCGACGACATCACCGTCGTCGCCGCCCGGGCCACGCGCGTGGGAACCTAGGCGAGCCGCCGCAACCGCCGCACCCGCTCGGCGAGGTCACGCTCGGCCCCCGGCCGCAGCCGGGAGCCGCCAAAGGCGCTGGCGCAGTAGATCGCCACGACCGCCTCCGCGTCGTCGCGCGATTCCGGCAGCTCCTCGGCGAGCAGGCGGGCGACCTCGGCCGGAGGCACCGAGGGGGCGAGCGGTCCGCGGCGCCGGGAGAGCAGGCGCCGCAGGGCGAGGTAGGCGCGGGTCGCCGCCGGCGTGCGCACGACCGCCCGTCGTGCGAAGCGGACGAGCATCCAGGCCAGGGCGGCCGCGGCGAGCAGGCCGGCCGCCGTGCGCGCCGAGAGCAGGTCGCGGGCGGAGTCCCGCATCGACGCCAGGGCGGCGGCGGCGTCCGCGAAGGACTGCCGCATCGACTCGACGGCCCCGAGCTGGTCTCCCGCGTCGAACCCGAGCACGCGCCGGTCGTAGAAGAATTCGATCTCCCGGGCGAGCGCGGTCAGGCGCGACAGGATCGAGAAGGTCGTCAGCGCGGGCGGAAGCCCGGCCGCGGGCGTGGGATCGAGCATCCGAAATCCCGTGCCGTCCAGGTCCGCCTCGACCCAGGCGTGCAGGTTCTCGGCGCGCACGACGATCGACGAGGAGAAGAGGCCTTCCTCTCCGCCGTAGGAGCCGGTCACGAGGCGCGCCCGGATGCCGCGGGTCGCAAGCATCATCGCCGCCGCCGACGCGAAGTACTCGCAGTGCCCGGCCTTCGAGCGCAGCAGGAAATGGGCGACCGGGTCGCCCAGCGCCTTCGGCGCATCGAGGGTGTAGACGAAGTCCCGCGCGAAGTGGTCCTCGATCCGTTTGTAGATCGCGGCCGGATCGTTCAGGTCGCCCGTCAGCCGCAGCGCGTACTGCTGGACCTCATCGGGCACGTCGCCCCGGTGGATCGCGCTCTCCCCCGGCCCGCGCTCCGGCCCGCGCCGGACCTCGGCGGTGTAGTGGACCGGACCCCGCCCCGAGGCCACCTGCATCACGCCGTCCGGGATCTCGGCGGCGCGGCTGCGCTCGACCCTCACCGCCGAGGTCCCGTACGGCAGGAACAGGAACCCCTGGCCGTAGACGTAGAGATCGGCGTCGACGACCCATCCGATCTCCCCGGCGCCGGCGTTGCCGGCCGCGCCGTAGACCGGCGCCGCCCCCCGGCGCGAGCCGCGCCAGGGTTCCCGGATCCAGCTGCCCTGCTCGTAGTCGGTGAAGACCGACTCGCGCAGCCGCAGGGGCGCGTCCCGCGCGATGTCCGGCCGCGACGTCAGCCGGAGCACGACGCGGTCGCTGCGCTTGGCGGCGCCGAAAGACTCCAGGTCGACGCGGTCGGCCGCCAGCGTCTTCGCGAACGCGTCCTCGATGCGGAAGGGCGCCATCACGAACGGGCCGTGCAGGCGCGGCAACGCGAAGAAGAGCGGCACCGCCGCCAGCACGCCGCCGCAGAGCGCCACGGCCGAAATCCCCGCCGTCGGCACGCTCGTGAGGACGCGCTCGGGCGGGGCGACATCGAAGTCCGCCAGGACCGCCACCCGGGCGAGCGTGCGGAAGCGCGAGCCAGCACATGACGGCGAAGTAGAGGAGCGAAGACACGTGCGTCGAAGAGGACGCCGAGGCCAGCGCTCAGGAGGAACACGATCAGAAGGGCCAGGCGCGCCTCGCTCGTCCGCTTCATGGACGCGAGTTTGGCCAGCGCGGTGAAGAGCAGCAGGTGGGCGACCGACGGGAGAAGGCCCGTGCGAAGCGTCACCGCCGAGTAGGCGAGCCACCCGATGTAGGCGAGGCCGAGGACGTTCTGGGCGGCGTCCGACAGGCGAACGGGCCGGCCCGCGCGCGCCCGCCACGCGATCAGCGCCACGGCGGCCACGTAGGCGAGGACGGCCTTCCGGCTCGCGGCGCCGGTCCAGAGCAGGGGCAGCGGGGCGACCAGGGCCGCCGGCGCGAGCGCCAGCACGTACGCGCGGCGCAGCCCCTCGGGCAGGACCGATCCGCCGCTCAGGAAACGAACCACCGCAGGTCTCCTTTGCGCATGGCCGGGAACTCCGGCGCGCCGGCGGCCGGGACCGGCTCCAGCCGCGCGAGTGCGTCGAGGATGCGGACGCGCTGCGCCCGGCCGCCGCGGGCCGGCACCTTCACGCCCCGCGCGTGGAAACCGACCTCGCCGCCGCGCGACAGCAGGAGCAGCGCCTGGCCCGCGCAGCGCGCCACGGCCTTTTCGAACCGCTCGAGCGCGGCCGGATCTGCCGGCGCGGTCAGCGCGTTGTCGATCGCCAGGAAGAGGACCCGGTCCCGTTCGGCCTCGCGCTCGCGAACGATCCAGCGGCGCATGCGCGCCGACTGTTTCCAGTGCAGATCGCGCGGGTCGTCGCCGGGCGAGAAGTCGCGCAGCGTGCGGATGTCGGATCCGCCGCCCCGGGCGCGGTGGTGCGACCGACCGCCGCGCGCGTCCTCGGGGGGGACCTCCGGCGCCGGCGCGGCGATCGGAAGCGGGTACACCACGATCTCGCGGCCGAGCCTGCGCCTTGCGGTACTTGCGGAAGAGCCCCAGCGGAAACCGCGAGAGCAGCCCGGCGTCGGCCTCGCGGAAGACGCCGCGCCGCGGAAACGTCCCCTCCACCACGATCTCCCGCTTCTCTCCGGGCGCCAGCGGGTCGATCCAGAGGGGGCCGGGAAGCGACTCGTGGAGGAAGAAGAGCGCCTGCGCGTGGCCGGCCCGGAGGCGGTTCTCGAATCGGAGCCGCAGCCAGGCCGGCCGCGTCGCGACGACCTCGCCGACGGCTTCGATCTCGCAGAACACGCCGCGCACGTTGCGCCGCGACAGCACCCCCGAAACGATCATCGCGGCGAGCATCGCGGCGAGCACCATGTACAGGCCGTTGTTGCCCGTGTTCGTGGCCGCGATGGCGACGACGAGGCACATCAGGATGTAGCCGAGGCCGAAGTTCGTGATCCGGATTTCCCAGTCGGGGATCAGGCGCGTCATCGCGTCACACGGGAACCGGCACCTGGCCCAGGATCTTCCGCACGATCTCCCGCTCCCGGCCTCCCGCGCCGAACCCGTCGGAGGACACCGAGAGGATGCGGTGCGCGAGCACGGATTCGGCGACCGCGTGGACGTCGTCGGGCGTGGCGTAGGCGCGGCCGTGCAGCAGCGCATGCGCCTGCGTCGCCCGGTAGAGGGCCTGCGCGCCGCGCGTCGAGACCGGCAGGCGCAGCTCCGCCGTCTGGCGCGAGGCCCGGACCAGGGCATGGACGTAGTCGAGCAGGCGGTCGGCGACCGCGACCTTTTCCGTCGACTCCTGCAGCTCGAGGACCTGCTCGGGCGTCAGCACGGACGGGATCGCCGCGAGCACCCGCTCGGTCCCGCCGCGCCGCAGGAGCATCTTCTCCTCCTCCTCGGCCGGGTAGCCAAGGGAGAGGCGGAGGAAGAAGCGGTCCATCTGCGACTCCGGAAGCGGATACGTCCCCAGGTACTCGACCGGGTTCTGGGTCGCGACCACCATGAACGGCTGCGGCAGGACGCGCCGCTGGGACTCGACGGTCACGGCGCCCTCGTTCATCGCCTCGAGCAGCGCCGACTGCGTCTTGGGCGTGGCGCGGTTGATCTCGTCCGCGAGCACGATGTTGGCGAACACCGGGCCCGGGTGGAACTCGAACCGTTCCTGGCCGGAATGGAAGACGGAGATGCCGATCACGTCGGCCGGCAGCGTGTCGCTCGTGAACTGGATCCGGCGGAAGTCGAGCGAGAGGCTGCGCCCGAGCGCGCGGGCGAGCGTCGTCTTGCCGACGCCCGGAACGTCCTCGATGAGCACGTGGCCCCGCGAGAGCAGGGCCGTCAGCAGGAGATCGACGGCCCGCGGCTCCCCCCGGTAGGCGAGGCCCACGTTGTCACGCAACCGCGACAGGGCGGCGGCGGTCGGAGTCGTCATCGCGCCGACGGCTCCCGTTCCCGCTGCTTCGACACCGCCGCCCGCAGCTCCGCCTCCCGTTCGAAGGGCATCACGAGGATGCCCGCCGCGCCCGCCACGATCGCCGTATCTCTCACGCCCGGCGCGAGCACCGGGACGTCCGAGAGAATCAGATTTCCCTCGGGCGAGCCGCCCCGGAGGTCGCGAACCGAGCGCCAGGTCCCGACGTCGCTCCATCCGGCGTCGAGGGCGATGGCGCGCACGCCGGAGGCCTTCTCCATCACCGCGAAGTCGAACGAGATGTCGGGCAGTCCCGCCCACGCGGCGTCCGCGGCGTCCGCGCCGCCCGCGACGCTGCGCTCGACGCCCGAAAGCAGCTCGCCCGCCACGCGGCGGGCCTCGGCGAGCAGGCGGGAGGGACGGAAGACGAAGATCCCGGCGTTCCAGAGGTGGCGGCCGGAGGCCAGGAGCCGGCGCGCCTCGTCGCGGTCCGGCTTCTCGACGAACCGCCGCACCTGCCCGCCTTCGACCTCGACGTACCCGAAGTCCGTCTCGGGCCGGGTCGGCGGCACCGCGAGAATCACGACCGTCGCGGCGTCGGCGCCCGCCGCGGCGGCCGCGAGGCCCCGGCGGAATGCCTCGTCGTCCCGCACGGTCTGGTCCGTCGGGATGGTCGCCGTGACGGGATCTCCATCCGCGGCGAAGCGGACGGCCGCGGCGAGGATCGCGGGGCCGGAGTTGCGGCGCGCGGGCTCGGCGAGGATGCGCGCCCGCGGCAGTTCGGGCAGTTCCGCGGCGACGAGATCGGCGTGCCGGGCGGACGTGGCGGCCCAGACGTCCCGCGACAGGGGCAGGATCCGGGCGTACGTCTCGGCGAGCAGGCTGCGTTCGGACAGCAGCGGCAGGAACTGCTTGGGCCGCGCTTCGGTCGAGAGGGGCCACAGGCGCGTGCCTCCCCCGCCGGCCATGAGGAGAATCCTCATGGGGCAACCGGGCGGGGGCGCGCCCCGCCCCGACCACCGCCGCAGAGAAGCGTCCGCGCCCCCGGGCGCAGGGGCGGCCCTTGCGGCGCCCCTCCCCTCAATCCCATTGCACTCCCAGCATTTCCACTTCGGGCAACAGGGTAACCCCGAACCTCGCCTCGACTGTGTCTCTCATCTTCTTCATCAGGACCAGCACGTCCTCGGCGCGGGCGCCCCCCGTGTTCACGATCACATTGGCGTGGCGGGGCGAAATCACGGCGCCGCCGGACCGCTCGCCCTTGAGGCCGCAGGCTTCGATGAGGCGTCCGGCATGATCGCCCTCGGGATTCTTGAAGACGCTTCCGGCGTTGGGCTCGGAGGGCAGCGCCCCGCGCCGACGGTCGGCGACCGACCGCGTCTTCGTCTGGATCTCTTCGCGGGGCGCCGGGCGGAGCCGGAGCGTGGCGCGGGCCACGATCTCCCCCGTCTCGACGAGCTTCGACCACCGGTATCCGTGCGGAACCTCGGCCGCGGCCGCTTCGCGCCGCTCCCCGGTCCGGGAAACGAGGCGGACGCTCTCGAGGACGTCGAAGATCTCGCCTCCGTAGGCTCCGGCGTTGATCCGCACGGCCCCGCCGATCGACGACGGGATCCCCGAGATCGCCTCGATGCCCGACAGCGCGGCCCGGGCCGCCCCGGCGCAGACGCCGCCGAGCGCCGCGCCGCCGCCGGCGAGAACCCGCTCGCCCGCGATCTCCACCTTCAGGAAGTTCCCCTCGAGACGCAGGACGCCGCCGGGAAACCCCGCGTCCGACACGAGGATGTTGGAGCCCATCCCGAGGATCGCGATCGGTATCGCCTCGCGCGAGGCCGTCGTCAGAATGCGCGCCAGCCCCTCCTCGGTCCGGACCCGGCAGAAGAAGCGCGCCGGGCCGCCGATCTTCCACGTCGTGTGCCGCGACAGCGGCTCGTTTTCCGCGACCGTGCCTTCCCGGGGCGAGAGCGCCAGGCTCACATCCATCGGGAGACGGCCGCGAGGAGGATCGCGGCGTACAGGCCGCCCCCGACGTCGTCGGCGACCACTCCCCAGCCGCCGGGCAGGTCCTGGATCCGGGCGAGCCCGAGCGGCTTGAAGATGTCGAAGGCGCGGAAGAGCAGGAACGCGGCCGCCCACGCCCAGAGGGGCGCCCCGGGAATCAGCACGGCTCCCGCGCAGGCCACCAGCTGGCCCGCGACTTCGTCGATCACGATGCACCCCGGGTCCTTCGACTCGAGGACGCGGCAGACCGGCCCGGACACCGCAACTCCCAGCAGGCCGACTGCGAGCCCGGACATCAAGAGTCCGACCGGCGAGCCCAGAATCGACCCGTGAGACGCGAGAAGCCAACCGGCCGCCAGCCCGACGACCGAGCCGGCGGTGCCCGGCGCGACCGGCGAGAGACCGGATCCGAAACCCGTGGCGACGAAAGCCGCGACCGGGTGCGCGCCGAAGGCGCGGCGGGCCTGCGACATTGACACGGGATCGTGCCGGAGAGAAGATTCCTTCGTCCTCATCGCGTCCTGCGGTGCCCTTTCCGAAGTCTATAATCGCGCAGAACGCGCGGAGTTTCTCTTCCATCCAGAAAGGTGAGGACATGTCCAGCGTGAAATCCGCCGAAAAATGGCGCGCCGTCGAAACGGCGCTGACTCAGATCGAACGGCAGTTCGGCAAGGGCTCGATCATGCGCCTGGGCGAGCGCCCCGAGCAGGCCATCGCCGTCATCCCCACCGGCTCCCTCGGCGTCGACGTGGCGCTCGGGGTCGGTGGAATTCCGCGCGGCCGCGTAATCGAGATTTTCGGGCCCGAATCCTCGGGCAAGACGACTCTCTCGCTCCAGGTGGTGGCCCAGGCCCAGAAGACCGGCGGCCTGGCCGCCTTCATCGATGCCGAGCACGCGCTCGACGCCGACTACGCCAAGAAGCTCGGGGTCGACACCGACAACCTGCTCGTCTCGCAGCCCGACAACGGCGAACAGGCCCTCGAGATCGCGGAGATGCTGATCCGCTCGGGCGCGATCGACGTCATCGTGATCGATTCGGTCGCGGCCCTGGTGCCCAAGGCCGAGATCGAGGGCGAGATGGGCGAGGCGCAGATGGGCCTCCAGGCGCGGCTGATGTCGCAGGCCCTGCGCAAGCTGACGGCGATCGTCTCCAAGTCCCGCACCAGCCTGATCTTCATCAACCAGATCCGCGAGAAGATCGGCGTGCTCTTCGGCAATCCGGAGACGACGACCGGCGGCCGGGCGCTCAAGTTCTACTCGACGATCCGGATCGACATCCGCCGCATCGCGTCCCTGAAGGACGGCGATGTGGTGGTCGGATCCCGGACCAAGGTCAAGATCGTCAAGAACAAGGTCGCGTCGCCCTTCCGCCAGGCCGAGTTCGACATCAACTACGGCGAGGGCATCTCCCGCGCCGGCGAGCTCATCGACATGGGCATCGAGGCCAAGATCGTCGAGAAATCGGGCGCGTGGCTCTCGTACGGCGACTTGCGCATCGGGCAGGGACGCGAGAACGCCAAACAGTTCCTGAAGGACAATCCCGAGCTCGCCGCCGAGATCGAACGCAAGCTCCGGCAGAGCCTGGGGATCCCCGGTGCCGAGGCCCCCGCGGCGCCGGCCGCCCCGCCTCCGGCGATCGCCGAGGCCGTCAAGGAGAAGGAAAAGGAAAAGGCCCGGCGCTAGAGCGCCCGTCGACAGAGATCGCATTCGGGAACAACCTTTGCTTTACTCGCGTTCCCGATGACGATGCAATTGCCCCTCCGCGCCCGCCGGCTCGCGGGCGCTTTTCTTTTGCTCGCCGTCCCGGCGGCCGCGCGCCCGGCCGAGCCGGTGCGTTTCGCGCTCGAGCGCGTCGGCGCTCCGTGTCCGGCGGCCTCGCCCGACGCGATTCTCGGCCTGCGCACCCTCGAAGCCGGAGCCCCCGCCGCCGAGAGCGCGGCGGGATGCGCGGTCCGTCTCGAGCTGCGGGACCTGAGCGATGCACAGATCGACGGAGCGTCCACGCGGCTCGCGGAGGCGAGCGCTTCGCCCGCCGTGATCCTCGAGATCCCCCCGGGCGAGATCGAACGGACCATCTACGCCGTCAAGCGCCTGTCGTCGGCGTTTCGCGGAGCCTCTCCCGCCGGGCTCGTGGGCCTCGGCCGCAATGAGCCCCTGCCGGCGGACGCCGACGAAGAGCTCGCGGCGTACGTCGACGCCCTGGTGCTGCCGCCCGGAGGCGCGGCCCCGCCGGGATCGACACATCCGGTGTGGATCGAGACCTCCGCGTCGCCGTCGCAGGCGCCGATCGCCGCCGTTCTCGCCGCGCTCCAGGCGACGCCGTCGGCCAGGGTCCTGGCCGTCTCGGCCGGGGGGCGCGAGGTCTCCGCCGCCGACGTGGACGCGCTCGCGAGGCTTTCGCGCTACCTCCGCGGAGACGTCTCTTCCGACCCCACCGCCACCACCCGGACGCGCCGCGACGGGTCGGCCGCGCCCGTCCTGCGCTACTTCGACGCGAAGGCGTTCACGCCGATCCTTCTGCTCCCGGACGACCCGGCCGGCGAAGCGCGCATCGCGCTGTCCGGCGGGCCCTTCGAGAAGGCCGCCGTCGAGAACCTCGCGAGCGGCGCCCACCGCGAATTCGAGCTCAACGGCGCCCCGGTGCTGACCCTCGACCTCTCGCGGGGGCCGCTGGCGGTCGTGCTGACCCCGGCGGCGAAGGCCGGCGGCGAGACGAAAGCCGCCGTGGACGTCGGGGCGACCCGGGGCCTGACGGCCGGCGAGATCATCGCGCGCGAGCGCGCGTGGGAAGCCGGGCAGCGCGAAAAGTTCCGCAACTACACGGCGCAGATGGAGACCTCGCTCATCTTCCGCGTGGCCGAGTTCCAGAACTCGATCGATCTCACGATCCGCGGCCCCTTCTTCTGGGCGCGCGGCAAGGCGCCGGACTGGCGCTGGGACGAGTTCTTTCTGAACGGGGTCCGGTGGAAGGGTCGCACCATCCCCAAGCTGCCGATCCTCGAGCCCGACAAGGTCACGACCCTCCCGCTCGAGATCCGGCTGACCGAGGAGTACGAGTACGAGCTCGACGGCGAGACCGACGTCGACGGCCGACCCGCCTACCGCGTGGACTTCCGCCCCAAGGGCGAGGTGGGCGACAAGCCGATCTACCGCGGTAAGGCCTGGATCGACCGCCAGACCTTCGCGCTGCTCAAGCGCGAGTCGATCCAGCTGAACCTGAAGGGCGACACTCTGTCGAACGTCCAGACCGAGACCTACCTGCCGGTTCCCGGCGAGGCCGGCGTCGTCCTGCCGCTGCAGATCCGGGCCAACCAGGTCTTTTCGACCGCGGGCCGGACCACCATGGTCACCCGGTACATCCAGATGACCGAGGTTCACCTCGATCCTCCGGACTTCGAAGCCCGCCTGGCGGAGGCCTACGCGTCGGGCGCGCAGATGGTCCGCGACACCGACCAGGGCCTGCGGTACCTCGTGCCCGACAAGGCGGCCCCCGGGGAGCGGATCGTCGAAAACAAGATGACCCGGCGCAGCCTGTTCGGCCTCGTCGGCGCCTTCTACCAGCGCTCTTCCGACTACCCCGTGCCGCTGCTGGGCGTCCAGTACTTCGACTTCGACATGTTCGGGAAGAACAAGCAGCTCTCGGTCTTCTTCGCCGGGGCGCTCCTCTTCGGCAACTACACGGACCCCTCGTTCCTGGGCACCCGTTTCGACCTCGGCGCGGACGTGTTCGGCGTCGCGTTCCCGTTCGTCGAGCAGAACTACGTGGACGGGCAGGAAATCAAGCCGGAGACGATCAAGCACCTCCCCGAGTTCTTCCAGGTCAACCTCGGCCACCCGCTCGGCACGTACCTGAAGGCCTCGCTCGGCCTCTCCGCGCAGTGGGACAACTACCAGCGGGACTCCGACACGGGCCCGGACTTCGTCACACCCGTCGATACGTGGACCTACGGCGCGGAGCTGCGCCTGACCTGGAACCAGAACGGCTACAACCTGGCCGTCAAGAACGGCTACTACTCGCGGGCGAACTGGCAGCCCTGGGGCAATCCCGAGACCTCCGGTTACAACCCCGATCAGAAGGACTACTGGAAGCTCTCGGTCGACCTCCGGAAGACGTTTCACTTCGCCGACTTTCGCCGGCTCGCCGTCGCCATGACCTACTTCAACGGCGCCAACCTCGACCGCTTCTCGCAGTGGGACTTCGGGCCCTTCGGCCAATCGCGCCTGTACGGCTTCCCGGGCGGGAGCGTGCGCGCCGACAGCGCTGGAATCCTGAACCTCTCGTACGGCATCAACGTCGAGAACGTGGTCCGCTTCGAGATCGGGTACGACCAGGCCCTCATCACGGAGCCCCAGTCGGGCTACACGAACACGTACTTCTCGGGCGTGGGCGTCGCGACGCAGTTCAACGGCCCGTGGGATTCGACCCGCATCCGCGCGGAGGTCGGCTACCCGGTCGTCGCGCACGGCGTCCAGGGGCTCACGCTCAACGTTCAGCTCCTGAAAGTTTTCTAGCGAGCCGCGCCGCCAGCGCACCTGACCACCCGGCACCTACCGATTTCCGCCGAGGCGTGCGACAATCGTCCGTGTCCCCGCAAAATCGAGGAGGTTCCATGCGCCGAGCCCTGACGACCGCCGCGGTGTGCGTTTTTCTGTCCTCCGCGGCCCTGGCCGACGTCATCTACGTCAACGCGGGCGCGACCGGTGCCGGCGACGGCACGACCTGGGCCGACGCCTTCCCCGACCTCCAGGCGGCCATCGCCGCCTCGACTTCGGGTGACGAGATCTGGGTGGCCGCGGGGACGTACCTGCCGACGGACACGGCCGACCGGACGATCTCCTTCGCTCTCCGGGACGGCGTCGGGATCTACGGCGGCTTCGACGGCACGGAAGCCATGCGCACGGAGCGTGACCCGGCAGCGAACGTAACGATCCTGTCGGGCGACATCGGGGTGCCCGCGAGCACGGCGGACAACAGCTACCATGTCGTGACGACCGACGGGACCGTTACGCTCTCGGCCGTCCTCGACGGGTTCACGGTCACGGCGGGGCAGGCCAACGGCGTCGACCCGCACGTCCGCGGCGGCGGCATGTGGATGAACGGGGGCTCGCCGACGCTCGCCAACCTGAGATTCGTCTCCAACTTCGCGAGCACCGCCGGCGGCGGCCTGCGCGTCTCGAGCGGGTCGGCGGCCATGACCCGCTGCGTGTTCCAGTCCAACTCGGTGGCGTTCGGCGGCGTCGGCGGCGGTCTCAGCCTCGAGGTCGGGGCCACCGCCTCCTGCCGGAACTGCGTCTTCCGCTCCAACAGCGTCTCGGGCGCGGTCGTCGGATCCGGCGGCATCAGCAGCGGCGGCGGCTTGACGCTGGTGAACACGATCGTCGCACAGAACTCTCCGAACGGGATGCACCTCTCCAACGACAACCACACGCTGGAGAACTGCACGGTCGCCTACAACTCCGCCTACGGCATCGGCCTCTTCGGAAGCAACGCCAACGCGCTGACGAACACCGTGATCTGGGGCAACGGAACGGACGGGATCTTCAACGATGGAAGTTCGTCGGTCTCGGCCAGCTATTGCGACACGCAGGGCGGTGTCCTTTCCGGCACCGGCAACATCAGCGCAAACCCGCTGTTCCTGGCGCCCCCGGGCGACCTGCGGCCGGGACCGGGCTCGCCGGTCGTCGATGCCGGCAACAACGCCGCCGTCCCGGTCGGGGTAACGACCGACGTCGCCGGACTGCCGCGGTTCTTCGACGACCCGGCGGCTCCCGACACCGGCGCGGGCACGCCGCCAATCGTGGACCTGGGGGCGCACGAGCGAGTGCCTCTCGCCGTCTCGGCACCCTCGGGCCTGGAACTCTGCGCCGGCGCCGAAGCCGAGTTCTCCGTAGTCGCCACGGGCCAGGCGCCGCTCTCGTACCAGTGGCGGTTGGGCGGGACCCCGCTCTCCGACGGCGGTCGGATCGGCGGCTCTCATACCGACACGCTCACGATCGCCCAGACGATCCCGGGGGACGCCGGCAGCTACGACGTCGTCGTCACCGACGGCGTCGGGCAGTCCCTGACGTCGACGGCGGCGACGCTGGCGGTCAACGCGACGCCGGTGGCGCCGACGATCACGGCCCCGGCCTCCGTGCCGGTCGCTTCCACGGCCAACGGGGCGAGCGTGGTCTCGAACGCCGGGTCCGCCTGGAACTGGACCCTGACGGGCGGCACCATCACGGGCGGCCAGGGGACGTCCCAGGTCACCTTCGACGCCGGCGGGGCGGGCACCACGATGCTGCTGTCGGTCACCGAGACCAACGCGGGCTGTACGTCGCCCGTGGCCGCCTTCGCCATCCAGGTCGACTTCCTCGACGTTCCACCCGAAGATCCGTTCCACGACTTCGTGATCAGCGTAGCGCGCGCCGGCATCACCGCCGGCTGCGGCGGCGGCAACTACTGTCGCAACGACCCGGTCACGCGCGCGCAGATGGCCGTCTTCCTCCTGAAATCGAAGTACGGCTCGAGCTTCGCACCGCCGCCATGCACCGGAATCTTCACCGACGTCGCATGCCCCTCGACCTTCGCCAACTGGATCGAGGAGCTCTCGGTCGAGGGGATCACGGCCGGCTGCGGGCCCGGCTTGTATTGCCCGAACGCCGCGGTCACACGGCAGCAGATGGCCGTCTTCCTGCTGCGCACGGAAAACGGATCGGCCTACGTGCCGCCGGTCTGCGCGGGGATCTTCGACGACGTCGCCTGCCCGTCGCTCTACGCCGACTGGATCGAGAAGATCTATGCCGACGCGGTGACGGGAGGCTGCTCGGCGAGTCCCCTGCTCTACTGCCCGACCGACCCGAACACGCGCGGACAGATGGCGGTCTTCCTGGTGAAGGCCTTCGATCTTCCGTAACCTGCGGACGGCGCCTGGCCTCCGGTCGGTGCGCCGAAACATCGCGCCGCCCCTGCTATAGTCCGCGCGCATGGCCGAGCCGATCCCCATGCCGTCCGCGGTGACGCCGATCCGGCGCGCCCTCGTGTCCGTGTACGACAAGACCGGCGTGGCCGTGCTCGGCCGCGCCCTCGCCGAGCGGGGCGTCGAAATCGTCTCGACGGGCGGCACCGCGGCGCACCTGAAAGAGGCCGGCGTGCCAGTCGCGCTGGTCGAGGAGAAGACGGGCTTCCCGGAGATCCTCGGGGGGCGCGTCAAGACGCTCCACCCGAAGATCTTCGGCGGCGTGCTCGCCGACGACTCCCGGGACGATCACGCGCGGGACCTCGCGCAGGAGGCGATCGAGACCGTCGACCTGGTGGTCGTCAACCTCTACCCGTTCGAGAAGACCGTGGCCGCGGGCAAGGGCCGCTCCGAGGTCGTCGAGATGATCGACATCGGCGGGCCGGCCATGATCCGCGCCGCCGCCAAGAACCACGCCCGGGTGGCCGTCCTCGTCGACCCGGCCGACTACGACGCCATCCTCGAAGAGATCGCGTCGAGCGGCGGGACGAAGCTCTCGACGCGGGAACGGCTGGCCGCCCGCGCGTTCTCGCGGACGGCGGCCTACGACGCCGACGATCGCCGGCTACTTCGCGGGGTCGGTCCGCGAGCCCTACGGCTTTCCCGAAAGCCTCGTGTTCGCCTTCGACCGCCTCGGCGCCCTGCGCTACGGCGAGAACCCGCACCAGCGCGCCGCGCTCTATGCTTTTCCGTCGGCGCCGCCGGACGCCCTCGTCCGATTCCAGATGCTGCAGGGCAAGGAGCTGTCCTTCAACAACCTCCTCGACCTCGACTCCGCCGTCCAGCTCGCCCGCGACTTCGAGGGGCCCGCGGCCGTCATCGTCAAACACAACAACCCCTGCGGCGCCGCCGTCGGCGATACGATCTCCGAGGCGTTCGGCCGGGCGTTCGCCTGCGACCCGCTGGCGGCCTTCGGCGGCATCATCGCGATCCGCGGAAAGGTCGACGGCGCCCTCGCCTCCCTGGTCCTCCAGCACTTCGTGGAGGTCGTCGCGGCCGACGACTTCACCGACGAGGCCCTGTCTTACTTCGCGAAGAAGCCGAACATCCGCCTGTTGCGCGTCAGCGTTTCGCGGCGGCCGGTGCCGGGTCTCGACTGGAAGCGGATCGAGGGGGGCCTCCTGCTGCAGGACGCCGACTCCGAACAGGACTCGAGCGCGGGCTGGAAGCTCGTCTCCCAGCGCAAGCCGACGGCCGTCGAGCGCGTGGCCTGCGAGCTCGCCTGGAGGGTGGCTCGCCGGGTGAAGTCCAACGCCATCGTCCTCGCCAACGCCCGGCAGACCATCGGCATCGGAGCCGGCCAGATGAGCCGCGTCGACGCCTGCCGCCTCGCCGTGACCAAGCCCGTGCTTCCGATCGTCAACTGCGCCGCCGCCTCCGACGCCTTCTTCCCGTTCCGGGACGGCGTCGACATCCTGGCCGACGCGGGCGTGACGGCCGCGGTCGCACCCGGCGGATCCATCCGCGACTCCGAGATCGTCGCCGCGGCCGACGAACGCAACATGGCGTTCCTCATGGCACCCCGGCGTCACTTCCGGCACTAGAGTGCTCGCGGCCCCGGCGCTCCTCGCCCTGGCCCTCGCCGCCCCGCCGGACGCAACGGCCGAGGCGATGGCTCTGCTCACCCGGGCGGCTTCGGCCTACGGCGACGGCTCGGCCCATTCGGCACCCTTCACGCAGATCTACACGCCGGCGGGATTCGCCACGTCGCGGCGCGAGTCCGGCGAGGTCTGGATCCAGGCGCCCCAGCGGCTGCGGTTCGACTACGCCGCGCCCGACAAGAAAACCTACACCTACGACTCGGGGGAAGGGCGTTTCTACTCCCCGCAAGACCGGCAGCTGTCGGTCCGCATGCTCACGCCGGACGAACAGGCGCGCCTGCCCCTCGTCTTTCTCGGCAGGCCCGAGGACCTCGCCGCGCGCTACGAGATCGAGCGCGAGGCCTCGGGCGCCGTGCGCCTCAGGCCCCGGGCGGCGGACTCGGACCTCGCCTGGTTGCGCCTGGGGATTCTCCCGACGGGGATGGTGGAGGACCTCTCCTACGAGGACACCGCCGGCAACCGCAGCGAGTTTCGCTTCGGCCCCTGGAAGACCTCGAAAGCCCGCCCGGCCGCCGACTACCGGATCGTCGGGCCCAGGGGGACCCGGATCGTCGAGAATTGACCGCGCCAGGCGCAGCCCGGCGCGGTCACCCCGAGCAAAGCGAGGGGTCCCGAACTCGAAAGGCAAGCCCCCGCCCCGACCTCTCATAGAATCCCCCCGTGGCCCAGGAGTTCTCGTTCGACGTGGTCAGCAAGGTCGACCTGCAGGAGGTCTCGAACGCCGTCCAGCAGGCGGCCAAGGAGATCGCCACGCGCTTCGACTTCCGCGGCTCGAAGTCGAAGATCGAGTGGAACGAGAAGGAGCTCGCCCTGACCCTGATTTCCGACGACGACCACAAGCTCAAATCCGTGATCGACATCCTCGAGACCCGGCTCGTCAAGCGCGGGATCGCCGTCAAGTCGCTGGACTACCAGAAGGTCGAGCCGGCCGCGATGGGGACCGTGCGGCAGGTCGCGAAGATCCAGCAGGGCATCGCCTCGGAAAAGGCCAAGGAGATCGTGCGGGCGATCAAAGATCAGAAGCTCAAGGTCCAGGCCTCCATCCAGGCCGACCAGGTGCGCGTCGCCGGCAAGGCCAAAGACGAGCTGCAGGCGGTCCAGACGCTGTTGCGGGGACGCGACTTCGGCGTGCCGCTCCAGTTCACCAACTACCGCTGAACGACCGGACAGCCGATGAGCCCGTCGCCGATCGAGAACCTCCGCCTCAAGCGGGCCTACGACCTGATCAGCGACAAGCTCGCCCGGGTCGAGGAGGAGCTGCTCCTGCATTTCCGTTCGCCCATCCCGACCATCGACCGGATCGGCGCCTACCTGGCCCAGGGCGGCGGCAAGCGGATCCGGCCCGCCCTGATGCTCCTGTCCGCCCGCCTGCTCGACTACCGCGAAGGCGACAAGGACGTCCGCTATGCCGCCGTGATCGAGTTCATCCACACGGCGACCCTGGTGCACGACGACATCATCGACGAGGCGCGCCTGCGCCGGGGCCGGACCTCGGCCAACGCGCGCTGGGGCAACAACCTGACCGTGCTCTTCGGCGACTACCTCTACACGATGTCGATGGGAATCGCGCTCGACGAGGGCGACCTGACGATCCTCAAGGTGCTCTCGGACACGACCCTCTCGATGATCGAGGGCGAGATCCTCGGGATCGAGAAGGAAGGCTCCCTCCATGTTTCCCGCGAGGAAGCGCTCGAGATCACCCGACGCAAGACGGCGGACCTGTTCTCGGCGGCCTGCCGGCTCCCGGCCCACTTCGCTCCCCTCGGCGACCTGGTCGCCGCCGAGCGTCTCGCCGAGTACGGCCGGTGCCTCGGCATGGCTTTCCAGCTCATCGACGACCTGCTCGACTACACGGGAAGCGTCGAGGAGGTCGGCAAGCCCGTCCTGAACGACCTGCGCGAAGGCAAGCTCACGATGCCGCTGCTGCTCGCGCTCCCGCGGGCCGAGGCCGCCGAACGCGACAAGGTGGCCGCGGTGCTGCGCGAACGCGACTTCCGCAGCGTGGAGCCCGCCGAGATTCTGTCGATCGTCGACCGCTACGAGGGAATCGCCGGAACCCGCGCGCTCGCCCGGGACTACGCGGGCGCCGCCCGCGTCGCCCTCGGAGCGTTCCCGGACTCGGAGGCCAAGGAAGGCCTGCTGCTGGCGACCGAATCGGTCATCGACCGCATTCGCTGACGCACCGTCGATCGCCTTAGTTTTTTAGGATATGTAGATAAATTTCCTTATTTAATTAGGGTCGCCTGCTGCTCGAAACTGCCCATACAAAAGAAGGATTTCTAGCCATTCCTTCTAAGATTTTATTGAGATCTGTCGCAAATGTCGTACACTCTCACCAGATGGCAACCAACGGACACAGCTGGTCCACCCTCGCCTCAACGCTCCGAAATCTCTCGCAACTCCTTCCAGGCCAATCGGATCCGACCGGAGAGGCGGATCTCTACTACCGCCGGGCCTGCCTGGCGGCGGCCGAGGAGCGGTACGACGTGGCACTCGTCTTCTGCGCCAAGGCCGTCGAGGTGGCGCCTCGGCATCTGGCGTCCCGGCTTCTGCTCGCCCGGATCTACGACCGCGGGCTCGGCAACTTCGAGGCCGCCGTCACGGCCTATCGCAAGGTGATCGCTTTGGCCGGCTACGACGGCCAGAACGCCCAGTGCGTCGCGGCGCGCGAAGCCCTCGACCTGCTCGTCCAGCGTACCGAGCTCGCGACCCTCTAGACTCCAGGCCCCCGGAGAGGAACTTCCGCCGGTCGGGGCATCCTCGGATACCGCCACGGATACTGCGGCGGACGGCCCCAGACGACCGGGCGGTAGCGCGCCGTGCCAGAGATGGCCTCACGGGAAAGATCGACCCGCCATCGGCCGTCGCTGACGAGCGCATCCCTCCCCCGGCCTTCCACGTCCAGGGAAAACAGGACGCCGCCGATTCCGGTCGGGCTCGCGGCCTCGATCGCGATCCGGTTTTCTCCCTCCCGCAGGAGCCGGGCGACTTCGTAGATCGCCAGCGGATCGCCCGGGCGCTGGACGGCGCCGCCGGCCCGTTCGCCGTTGACGTACAGCACGTGCTCCCGGTCCACGAAGACCTTGGCCAGGGCGCGCCGCGGCTTCTCCGCCAGCAGGAAATCCCGTGTCGCGTAGAAGCGCAGCGGCCGGGGCTGCGTCATGCCGCTCGTGTACCAGATCCATTCGGCCCGGCCCGTCGAAAGGCTCATGCGATCGGTATGCGCGCGCACCAGAGCGCGCGCGGCCGCGCCGCCGACGACCAGGGCGGCCAGGACGTACAGGAACGCCGCGGCGGGGCGCGCCAGGAGCTCGGGGGGACGTGTTTCTTGACGCAAGAGCGACCGAAACGATACTATTGAGTCCCGATGATTTCATGTTGATCATCGGAGTGATTCCCGCGCGTTTCGCCTCCGTCCGCTTCCCCGGAAAGCCCCTCGCACCCATCGCCGGCCGCCCCATGGTGCTGCACGTCTGGGGGGCGGCCCGGTCGGCGAAGCGGCTCGACCGGGTCGTGGTCGCCACCGACGATGCCCGCATCGCCGCGTGCGTCGAGGAGGCGGGCGGCGAGGCCATGATGACCTCCCCCGACGCCGCGAGCGGGACCGACCGCGTGGCGGAGGTCGCGCGCCGGATCCCGGCGGACGCCTACCTCAACCTCCAGGGCGACGAACCGCTGATGCCGGCCGAAAACGTCGACCGCGCGGTCGAGGCCCTGCTCGCCGGCACCGGGCGTTCGATCGCGACTCTGGCGATCGCCGCCGGCCCCGAGGCCGCCGCCGATCCGAATTCCGTCAAGGTCGCCGTCGCGCGCGACGGCCGGGCGCTCTACTTCTCGCGGTCCGCGATTCCGTACTTCCGCAACGGGGAGCCGTCCTACCGCAAGCACCTCGGCATCTACGCGTATCGCGCCGAGACGCTCGCGGAGCTGGCCGCGCTGCCGCCGTCGCCCCTCGAGAGGGCCGAATCGCTCGAACAGCTACGCTGGCTGGAGGCGGGTTATACGATCTGGGTAGGAGAGGCGGCCGGAGATTCGATCGGCGTCGACACGCCGGAGGATCTCGCTCACGCCGAGCGGCGTCTGAAACAGGAGGCGGTGACATGAGCACGAAGTACGTTTTCATCACGGGCGGGGTGGTGTCCTCGCTCGGCAAGGGCATCGCCGCCTCCTCGATCGGGGCGCTCCTGGAAGCGCGGGGGTTCACGGTCGCGATGGCGAAGTTCGACCCCTACATCAACGTCGACCCGGGGACGATGTCGCCCTTCCAGCACGGCGAGGTCTACGTCACCGACGACGGCGCCGAGACCGATCTCGACCTGGGGCACTACGAGCGCTTCACCTCGATGACGGGCGCGAAGATCAACAACACCACGGCGGGCCGGATCTACGCGACGGTGATCGAGCGGGAGCGCCGCGGGGACTACCTCGGCAAGACGGTCCAGGTCATCCCGCACATCACCGACGAGATCAAGGAGTCCATCCGGCGCGTGGGGACCGAGGCCGACGTCGTGCTCGTCGAGATCGGCGGCACCGTCGGCGACATCGAGTCGCTGCCGTTTCTCGAGGCGATCCGCCAGTTCCGCCAGGAGGCCGGCCGCGGCAACGCGATCAACGTGCACCTGACCCTCGTCCCGTACATCAAGGCCTCCGACGAGCTGAAGACGAAGCCGACGCAGCACTCCGTCAAGGACCTGCTCTCGATCGGAATCCAGCCCGACGTCCTCCTGTGCCGGACGGACCGCGCGCTGCCGCCCGAGGTCAAGCGCAAGATCGCCCTCTTCTGCAACGTGCCCGTCGAGGCCGTCATCAACGCCAAGGACGTGCCCTCGATCTACGAGGTGCCGCTCCACTTCGCGGCGGAGGGCCTCGACGAGATCCTGCTCGACCTGCTCTCGCTGCCGCACTACGACCGCGACCTCTCCAAGTGGGACAGCCTCGTCAACCGCATCAAGAACCCGGCCGGGCGAGGTCGACGTCGCCGTCGTCGGGAAGTACGTCGACTACGGCGACTCGTACAAGTCGCTCAACGAGGCCCTCGCGCACGGCGGCATCGCCAACAACGTCAAGGTGCGGCTCCACTACGTGGACGCGGAGACGCTCGAGGGCGACCACTACCCCGACGTCCTGTTCCGGGCCGACGCCATCCTCGTGCCGGGAGGGCTTCGGCCGCCGCGGCGTCGAGGGAATGATGCGGGCGATCCGGTACGCCCGGGAGAAGAAGGTCCCGTTCTTCGGCATCTGCCTGGGTCTCCAGACCGCCGTCATCGAGTACGCGCGCAACGTCGCGGGTCTCGAGGACGCCAACTCGACGGAGTTCGAGGAGGACCCGAAGTACAAGGTCATCTTCAAGCTGCGGGACCTCATCGGCGTCGAGGCGCTCGGCGGAACGATGCGCCTCGGCAAGTACCCGTGCGAGCTGTCGGCCGGCTCCTTCGCGGCGCGGGCCTACGGCGAGCCGCTGATCTGGGAGCGCCACCGCCACCGCTACGAGGTCAACCAGGAGTTCCTGCCGCGTCTGAAGGAAGCCGGCCTCTCGTTCACCGGCATGTCGCCCGACAAGAAGTTCGTCGAGATCATCGAGCTCCACGAGGACCATCCCTGGTTCCTCGGCTGCCAGTTCCACCCGGAGCTCAAGTCCAAGCCGTTCGCCTGCCACCCGCTCTTCAAGGACTTCATCCGGGCCGCGCGGGCGCACCGCGCCGCCGTCGGCGAGGAGGCGTCCGCCGGGGCCGCCACGCCGGTCTCCGCCGGGCGCTCCGGAGAGACCGCCTGAGCCCGGTCCGGCGGGTCGAGATCGCTCCCGGCTACACCGCCGGGGGCGGCGAGCCCATATTCTTCGCCGGGCCGTGCGTCATCGAATCGCGCGCGCATTCGCTCGCGATGGCGGACCGGCTCAAGGCGATCGGCGAGGAGACCGGCGCGCGGATCGTGTTCAAGTCCTCCTACGACAAGGCCAATCGGTCGTCGAAAGACTCCTTCCGCGGCCCCGGCCTCCAGGAGGGCCTCGACATCCTGGCCGCGGTGAAGGCGAAGACCGGCCTGCCCGTCATCTCCGACGTCCACGAGCCGGAGCAGGCGGCCGACGCGGCCCGGGTCCTCGACGTGCTGCAGATCCCGGCGTTTCTCGTCCGGCAGACCGACCTCGTGACCGCCGTGGCGGCGACGGGCCGGGCGATCAACGTCAAGAAGGGCCAGTTCATGGCGCCCGACGACATGTCCCACGTCGTCGAGAAGTGCCGCGCCGCGGGCAACGAGAAGATCCTGCTCTGCGAGCGGGGAGCCTCCTTCGGGTACCACAACCTGGTCGTCGACATGCGGTCGTTCCCGATCATGCGGGCGCTCGGCTACCCGGTGATCTACGACGTGACCCATTCGCTCCAGCTGCCGGGCGCCGGGAAGGAAACCGGGGGCCTCAAGCAGTACGCGCCCATCCTCGCCCGGGCCGCGGCGGCGACCGGCTGCGTCGACGGGTTCTTCCTCGAGGTCCACGACGACCCCGACCACGCGCTCTCCGACCGCTCGACACAGCTCGACGTGAAGATCGTCGCCGGCTTGATCCGCGAGCTCCTGGCGGTCCGGAAGGCGGCCGGCGGGCCCTAGCCGGAGCCCGTCGCCCTCAGGACGAGGGCAGGTCGGCAGCCGCCCCCGGAGGTCGGATCGCGATCAGCGGCTCCGCCTCGACCTCGAAGCCGGCCTCGATCCAGGCGTCCAGCCCTCCGGCGAGCGGCCGGACCAGCGAAAACCCCCGATCGATCAGCATGCGTGCCACACGGGCCGCCGTGGCTTCGTTGGGTCAGGTGCAGTAGAGAATGATCTCCCGGTCGCGCCGAAGCTCCGAGAGCCGCAGGTCGAGCTCGGAGGCCTCCATGACCCGGGCCCCCGGAATCCGCCGCGGGTCGCGCGCCCGGGCGCCGGCCGTCCGCACGTCGACGACGATCGGGCTCTGGCCCTCCTCGATGAGGCGGCGCAGGTCCTCGACCGTGATGCGCGCCATCCGCAGCACCTTGTAGAACCGCTGGCGCTGCCACCACTTCAGCGCCACGAATACCGCGAGAGCTCCGCCGAGGAGCACGAGCGCGCCGCTACCGAGGGAGGCGAGCCGATCGAGCACGCGGTCGATCGCCGAGTGGAAGATCGCTCCGCCGGCGACACCGGCGCCGACCCACAACAGCGCTCCGCCCCCGTCGTAGAGCAGGAACGCGGGGAGCCGCGCGCCAATCGAGCCGGCCATCGGGGGCGCCACCGTCGAAAAGCCGGGGATGAACTTGGCGATCAGCAACGACGGCAGCCCCCAGCGCTCGAAAACCGATTCGGTCTGCCGCACGCACGAGTCCGGGGACAGCGAGATGCGGCAGAGCGTCTTGAGGATCCGGTTGCCCTGGGCGCGGCCGAGCGCGTACCAGACGCTGTCGGCGATCAGCGAGGCGACCACAGCGACGGCGACGACCTTCCCGGCCGAAAGGTCTCGCTCGACGGAGAGCGCGCCCGCGACGACGAGGACCGGGATCGCCGGAATCGGCGCGCCGAGCTGCTCGAGCAACACGATGCCGAAGATCAGCGGGAGCCCGTAGGAAACGACGTACTGCGTCAGCTGCGCCATGGGTCGGGGATCATAGTCGAGAGCCGTCCGTTCGATGCGGCGCGGAGGCCTTAAGATACGCGCAATGTCGATCGACACCGCCCGCGAGGTCCTCCGGGTCGAAGCCGAGGCCGTCCGCCGCCAGATCGAGAACCTGGACGCCGATTTCGAGCGAGCGATCGCCGCGATCGACACCTCGACCGGGCGGCTGTGCGTGACGGGCATCGGCAAGTCCGGCCTGATAGGACAGAAGATCGCGGCCACCCTGGCCTCCACGGGCACCCCGGCCTACTTCCTCCACGCCGGCGAGGCCAGCCACGGCGACCTGGGCATGCTCATGGCCGGCGACGTCGTGCTCGCCCTGTCCTACTCCGGTGAAACCCCCGAGGTCGTGCGGCTGCTCGAGTTCGCCCGGCAGCGCGCGATCCGCACGATCGCCATCACGGGGTCCCCGGCCTCCTCGGTGGGCCGGGCCGCGGAAATGAAGATCTCGGTCGCCATCCCGCGCGAGGCCTGCCCCCTGAACCTGGCCCCGACGGCCTCGACGACGGCGATGCTCGCCATGGGCGACGCCCTGGCGCTGTCGATCTCGGAACGGCGGGGCTTCAAGGAGGAGGACTTCGCGGCCCTGCACCCGGGCGGAAGCCTCGGCCGGCGGTTCCTCAAGGTCCGCGACGTGATGCGGGTCGGCGACCGCCTGCCCGTCGTCCCGGCGGGCGCCTCGATGACCGAGGCGCTGCACGAGATGTCCCGGAAGATGATGGGCATCACGGCCGTGGCGGACGGGACGGGGCGCCTGCTCGGGGTCATCTCCGACGGCGACCTGCGCCGGATGCTCGAAAAGGACCCGACGCAGCTCCAGCGGACCGCGGGCGAGTCCTGCCGGCCGAAGCCCCGGACGATCGCCGCCGACGAGTTCGCCTCCGCGGCGCGCGAGGCCATGCAGGGCTCCAAGATCACGTCGCTCTTCGTCGTGGACGCCGAGGGACGCCTGACCGGCGCTCTCCACATGCACGACCTGCTGGCGGCGGGGTTCTAGGTGGCCCGGCCCGGGCGACGGGAGAAGATCCGCGCGCTCTTTCTCGACGTGGACGGCGTCCTGACGGACGGCCTGATCTACCTCGGAAGCCGCGGCCAGGAGCTCAAGGTCTTCAACACGAAAGACGGCCACGGCATCCGCAAGGCCGCCGCCGCCGGCATCACCCTCTGCTGGATTTCGGGGCGGTCGTCGCCCGCAACGGCGCGGCGCGCGCGGGAGCTGGGCGTGCCCTACTGCTACCAGGGCGTCCGCGACAAGCGCGCCCGCCTCGAATCGGTCCTGCGCCGGCTGGGCCTCTCGGGGTCGCAGGCCGCCGCGATCGGAGACGACGAGCCCGACATCCCGATGTTCGAGGCCACGGCCCTTTCCGCCTGCCCCGCGGACGCCACGCCCGCCGCCCGCCGCGCCGCGACGGTCGTCCTCCGCTGCGCCGGGGGCCGGGGCGCTGTGAGGGAGTTCATCGAGATGATCCTGGCCCGCAACGGGCGGTCGCGAGTCGTCACGCACCGGCCCACATAGCATCGGGACGCCCCGGTGGCCTCCGGGCGGGGACGAGCCCCGCCCCGACGACCATTGGCCTGCGGGACGCATCCGCCCGTTCGCTAGAACTCGAAGACCGGCCGGGCGCGGTCGAGGATCGCCGACTCGGCCTCGGCGCCGCAGCGCTCGCGAAGCCGACGGCACGCCGTCTCGATGGCGGCGCCGATCTCGTCGCGGCCGGCCGGCGGCAGGCCCTCGACGACGAGCAGGGCGCGGCGCGTCGAATCCGTGAGCTTCGTGCGGTCCGCCTCTTTCCAGTTCCACCGCCGACAGATCGCACCGACCTCGTCCCGGTAGATGACCTCCCCCGGCCTCGGCGGCCGGGCCTCCGGTTCCCCGAGGAGCCGGACGGCCGGCTCGTCCTCTCCCGCGACGGTCAGGGCCACGTCGCCCACGATCGCGTCGAGATCCTCGGCCCCGAGCGGCAGCAGCGTCTCGAGGGACACCGCGTTGTAGAGGTCGACGAGCCGGTTCACGTGAGGGACCGTCCAGCCCTTCAGGACCCGGCGGGCGAGGTTTTCGATCGAGGAGGGATGGTCCTTGGGCTTCGCGCCGAACCGGCGGTACGCCTCGCGCCAGGGCGCAATGCGCGGGTGCTCGGCGGGCGGCGTCCCCGCGAATCGCGCCGGCAGCCCGGCCTCGGCGCGCCGCAGCTGCCCGGTCAGAACCTCGTCCTCGCCCGCGTTGACGAGCCCCCCCACGGCGACGGCGCCGATGACGACCTCCGGAAAGAGGGCCAGCACGCTGTCGTGCACGGTCAGACGCATGGGAGGGGCTACGAGGCTGGCTTGTCGCGCCGGCGGAACAGCCAGGCCGCGAGGATCCCGAGCAGGTAGAGCACGATCATCGGCACCGCGAACACGCACTGGGTCGCGACGTCGGCCGACGGCGTGATGACCGCCGCGACGATGAAGATGATGAGCACGGCGTACTTGAACTTCGCGAGCAGCCACCGCTCCGAGACGATTCCGATTCGGGCCAGGAAGAACACCAGAATCGGCATCTCGAAGCACAGGCCGAGGGCCAGGATCAGCTTGGTCGCCATCGAAAGGTACTCGTTGATCGTGATGACGGCCTGGAAGGGCTTGCCCACCTCGACGAGGAACCCCACGACGAGGGGGAAGGCGACGTAGTAGGAAAAGGCGCAGCCCGAGAGAAAGAAGATCGCTCCGAACGTCACGAAGGGCCAGACCCAGCGCTTCTCACGGCGGTACAGCGCGGGCGAGATGAAGAGCCAGAGCTGCCAGAGGACCACGGGAGACGAGATCAGGATGCCCGCCAGCAGGGCCACCCGGAAATACATCATGAAGGGCTCGGTCAGGGTCGTGTACGCGAGGCTCTGGCCCGGTGGCAGGACGCTGCGGATCGGCCGGGCCAGAAAGTCGAACAGCGCCGGCGCCCAGTACCAGGACAGGAGAAACCCCACGAAGACCGCGACGATCGAGACGATCAGCCGCTTGCGCAGCTCGTCGAGGTGCTGGAAGAACCCCATCCGGGGCAGCTCGTCGTTCTCGGCGGCCGGCGGGCGGCCGACCGCGCCGTCGAGGAGGTGCCGGGGGTTGAAGCCGCTCAAGCGGGGCGGATCGGCGTGTCGGTCCGCGGAACCGAGCCCTCGGCGGGGCGGGGGGCCTCGGCGACGGAGCTGGCGAGGGTCGACTGGACCCCGGCGACCTCCTTCTTGACGGCTTCGGCCTCGTGCTTGCCCTGCTCGATCTCATCCTCGATCGTGCGCTTCAGGTCTTCCGAGGCTTTCTTGAATTCGGCCAGCCCCTTGCCGAGAGACTTGCCGATCTCGGGCAGCTTCTTCGGGCCGAAGACGAGCAGCGCCACGATAAAAATCAGGATCAATTCGGGCATGCCGATGGAGCCGAACATGTTCTGTCCTTCCGCAGAGGGGATTTTACGACGGGCCGGGCCGGCCGGCGAGACTTTCCGGCGGCCTCCGTGCCACAATGCCAGACTCCAGAAGGGAGTGCCCTTGAGTTCTCACAAGTCCAGGCTTCTCGCGGCCACGGCGGTCGTCGCCGGCGCCACGCTGCTCGGCGGAGCGTTCGCGGGCAAGCTGTCGGCCAGTCCCGAGAAGGACACCCCTTCCCTCGACGAGTATGCGGACATCCTGACGACCCTCGGGGACTGGGCCCCCGAGCCGGTGCCGCCGGACAAGATCGTCTACGCCTCCATCCAGGGAATGCTTTCGCGCCTGGACCCGCACACGTCCTTTCTCGAGCCCGACGAGTTCTCGCAGATGAAGGAGAAGCAGCACGGCTCCTTCTACGGGCTGGGAATCCAGATCCAGAAGCGCATGGGCAAGATCACCGTGATCGCCCCGATGGAGGGCACACCGGCGTACAAGATGGGGATCCGCGCCGGAGACGTGATCACCCACATCGGGGACGAGGAGCTCAAGGAGGACACGACCACCGAGGACGTCGTCCGCCGGCTCCGGGGCCCGAAGGGCACCGACGTTTCGATCACGCTCGCGCGTGTCGGCTTCGAGGAGCCGATCCGCATGACGATCACGCGCGCCGAGATCCCGACCAAGTCCGTCCGCTACGCTTTCATGCTCGAGCCGGGCGTGGGCTACATCATGCTCTCGGACTTCACGCACACGTCCAACCGGGAGCTCTACGAGGCGATCGAGAAGCTCGAGAAGCAGGGCATGGAGAAGCTCGTCTTCGACCTGCGCGGCAACCCGGGCGGCGTTCTCGAGCAGGCGGTCGACGTCTCGGACGTGTTCGTGCCGAAGGGCTCGATGGTGACGTACACCCGGGGCCGGACGGCCTCCTCGGCCCAGGAATACTACGCGCCGGGCGAGGGCGCCCACTTCGACCATCCGCTGGTCGTGCTGGTCAACCGGGGGTCGGCCTCGGCCTCGGAGATCGTGGCCGGCTCGATCCAGGACCACGACCGCGGCGTCATCGTCGGCCAGCGGACGTGGGGCAAGGGCCTCGTCCAGAGCGTGTACACGCTGTCCTACGGCGCCGGACTGGCCCTGACGACGGCGCGGTACTACACGCCCTCGGGCCGCTGGATCCAGCGCGACTACAGCGACCTGCTCGCCTACGTAAACCCCGGGGACCCGGACTCCTCCGCCGAGAAGGGCGAGGACGCGCCGCACCCGTCGGCCGAGAGCGCGGTCTTCTACACCGACGCCGGCCGCGTGGTCTACGCCCAGGGCGGGATCACGCCGGACGTCATCGTCCGGAACGACCGCGACTCGAAGCTGCTGCAACAGCTCCTGGTGCGGTACGCCTTCTTCAACTTCGCCGTCGACTGGCTCGCGCGCCATCCCAAGATCGCGGAGAACTTCACGGTCACGCCGGCGATCCGGGACGAATTCTTCGAGTTCGTCGAGAAGTCCGCGAAGTACTCGACCGCGGCCGACCTCAGGAAGGCCTACGCGGAGGACGAGAACCGCAGCCTCATCGATCTGGCCATCCAGACCGAGATCGTGAACGCCCGCTTCGGACCCGAGGCCGGCCGCCGCGCCTACGCGGCCGGGGACCCGCAGATCCAGAAGGGGTTGACCCTCTTCGGGGAAGCGGCCCGCATCGCCTCGCTCCCGAAGAAGAAGCGGGAGCTCGCGGTCAAGGCCGGCGGCCAGTAGGCCCGAGCGGGCGGCCGAGCCGACCGGCCGCCATCCCCGCGCCGGAGCCGTAGCCGTAGCCCGGCCCCATCGGCCTCAGGTGCCGCTTCTGGGGCACCCGCTCCGCAGCCCCAGCGGGCCGCCCAGGCCCTCAGCGAGGGCCCCCCGGAGCCGTCCGCCGCCCCCGCTGCGATTCCCCGCCCCCACGTACCCGGACACCCGGTCCGTCCGCCCCGCCGCGATGCCCTCGAGCATCCCGCCTCCTCCTACCGCCGGAATCGCGCAGATTGCGCCGCGCCGCTTCATCCGGTTCGCGGCGCGGGGAGTCTCCCGAAGTACACGAGGGAGGAGCCCCGCGCCGCGGGAGCGTGCGCGCCGGGCCGGGCCAGGCCTGCGGTCGAGCCCGCACCCGGGCGAGCCGCAGGCCGGTGCGCCCGCAGGGCGCAGGACCCGCACGACGCGCGAGCGACGTGGGACGAGCCGCAGGCCGGTGCGCCCGCAGGGCGCAGGACCCGCACGACGCGCGAGCGACGTGAGCGAGCCGCAGGCCGGTGCGCCCGCAGGGCGCAGGACCCGCACGACGCGCAAGCGACGTGGGACGAGCCGCAGGCCGGTGCGCCCGCAGGGCGCAGGACCCGCACGACGCGCGAGCGACGTGGGACGAGCCGCAGGCCGGTGCGCCCGCAGGGCGCAGGACCCGCACGACGCGCGAGCGACGTGGGACGAGCCGCAGGCCGGTGCGCCCCCAGGGCGCAGGCCCCGCACGACGCGCGAGCGACGTGGCCGAGCCGCAGGTCGGTGCGCCCGCAGCGGCGCAGTTCCCGCGCCGCGCGATCGCGACTAAAAAAAACGCCCCGCCTTCCGGCGGGGCGAAGGTTTCTCGGGGTGCCCCCCGTTGGTTCCTCAGTTGTGGGTCGGTACGTTGTTGTTGACTACGAACTTCCGCCGGCCGATCTCGGTGCGGCTGCCCGCCCGGTCGACCACGTAGATCACGAGGTCGTGCGCCGAGTCGGAGAGGCGCGTGGTATCGAGGAAGTAGGACAACCCGACGTTGGCGGTCGCGACCCGGAAGTCGTTGGCCGGAACGTCCGGCCGGTGCAGCCCGTACACGGCGTTGCCGACGACCTGGCCGTCCACGTCGACTTCGATTCGCGAGACGCCCTGGAAGTCGTAGGCCCATCCGAAGACCTCGAACACGCCGTTGATGAACTGGTAGTCGAGCGGCGTATCGACGTAACCGATGGCCGGCTGGTTGCCCGTGTCCACGTCGCAGAGGATGTCGACGGAGATCGCGCCGATCTGGGCGACCGTCTCTTCTTCGTCGCCCACGCGGATCGCGATCGTGTGCTTTCCGGCGGTCGTGTAGCCGACGAGGACCGGATCGGCGCCCGTCACGGGGCTCAGGATTTCGATCTGTCCGCTCTGGGTGTCGCGGCCGAGGAAGAACGAGAAGCTCCAGCCGGCGTTGTCGGCATTGACGTATCCGGAGTAGTTGCGGGCCACGTCCGGCCGGTTGATGCCGTAGCAGTTGGTCAGCGCGCCGCCGATCTGCGTGCAGTCCGACCGCGTGTTGGCGACGATCTGGCCATCGAGCAGCAACTCCACGTAGGAGACCTGCCCGCGATCGAGCGCCGACCCGACGTCCAAAGCCCATCCGGCGACGACGTTGAAGGTCGACGGGAAGCAGACCTGGGGCGTGCAGGGCGACGGGAACCCCTCGGGGCTCGACAGGCAGAACAGGGACGCCTTGTCGAGCGGGAAGTCGATCCGGCCGAAGGGAGCGAGGTTCTGCCCGTTGTTGACGATCTGGACGCGGCGGGTGCCGATCTGGCGCGAGGCGCCTTCGTTGTCGGTCGCCCGCACCGAGATCACGTGGATCCCGTTGATGAACTGGGAAGTGTCGATGTTGGCCACGAAGCCCGAGTAGAGGGCCAGGGGCACGTCCGGGAAGGCGGCGGCGACGTCGGGCCGCGTCGTGCCGTAGATCGCCGTCGAGGGTTCGCCGCGGCCGACCGAGCCCGCCACGATCTGGCCGTCCACGAGAAAGTCGACGTGATCGATGTCGACGTCGTCGATCGCCCAGCCCGCGACCGGAAACGACCCGTTGGCGCCCTCGAGGCCCGAGGGCCCGGGGATGTCGATGAAGCCGAAGGGCGCCTGGTTGATCAGAGGATCGACGTTCACGACGATGCTCGCGATGCTGTAGAGCTGCTGGTTGACCGACTCGCGGGCCAGAACCTGGAGCGTGTGGGCCCCGGCGTCGTAGTTCCGCGCGTAGAACGAGGTGACGAACCCCGGATTGGGCGTGGCGCTGTTGTAGTAGGTCGGGAAGATCTCGAGAACGTCGGGACGGGGAAGGTTCATGTCAGCCTGGTTGACGACCACGCCGTCGACCGCCAGCTCGATCAGGTCGACCGAGCTGAAATCGAGTACGAAGCCGGAGACCCGCACGATCCCGCTGACCGTCTGGCCGTTCACGGGGGTGTCGATGCCTCCGATCGGCTGCGCGCTGGCTCCCCTGGCCAGGAACCACACGGACGATGCGAGAAGCGCCAAGAGCCGGGGCGCCTTCCTGAACATGCGCTTTCCTCCCCCGAAAATTTAAGAAAAGAATGTGAAAAATGTGCCGGAAAGTCAAGCGGTATCAGGTGTTCGCCTCATTTTTTTAGGCAAACGGCGCCATGGGATGCTACAACGCCTCCGTGCACCCTCGCCGCTCGGAACCCCCCGGACGGCTTTTCGCGTCACGGCGGCGGCCCGGTTTGCCCGGCGTGACGCCGATCACTTCATGAACGCTCTGTTCCGGTCGCGGCGCTTCCAGGCGACCGCCTCCATCGCGCTCGCCGTCGGCCTCCTGGCCTTTTTCCTGTCGCGGGTCCCCCTGCCGGAGATCGGGCGCCAGATCGCGGCGATCGACCCCGGCTGGCTCGCGGCGAGCATCGTTCTCTCGCTGCTCACGTTCGTCATGCGCGCCCTCCGCTGGGTCTGGATCCTGCGGCCGGTCGGCCGCGTGCCGTTCTTCCCGGCGTTTCGCGCCACGGCCGCGGGCTTCGCCGCCAATACGGTCCTGCCGGCCCGGGCCGGCGAGGTTCTCCGGCCGGCCCTGCTGGCCCGGGAACGGGGCCTCCCATTTGCCGCCCTGCTGGCGTCCATCGTTTTCGAGCGCGTCCTCGACGCGCTCGCCCAGCTGACCTTCCTCGGCATCGCCCTCGCCGGACCCGGCGCCGCGGGGATGGGCGCCTTCTCCTCCGGCCGCGTGCGGTTCGTCGCGGCCGCCGTCGCCGCTTCCGCGATCCTGATGGCCCTGCTCGCCGTCGTGTGGCGCCCGGCGACCGAGCGTCTGTTCGACGCCCTCTTCCGCGTCCTTCCCGAGCGTTTCCGTCCGCCCGCCCGCCGCATCGCGCACACGTTTCTCGATGGTTTCGCGTCGTTGAAAACGCCGCGCCTGGCCGCGCTCGTCGCGGGAGGCTCCCTCGCCATGTGGCTCGTGATCAACGTCCAGATCTACTGCACGATGCGGGCCTTCGGGCTCGAGCTGCCCCTCTCCGCCGCGTACGTCGTGACGACGGCGGCGGTCCTGGGCCTGGCGGTGCCGACTCCGGGCGGGGTCGGCGGATACCACGCCGCCGTGCAGTTCGCCCTGACGGACATCTTCCGCGTGCCGGTCGCCACCGCCACCGGCGTGGCCCTGATCGCGCATGCCGTCTCCTTCGTGCCCATCTCGATCATCGGCTTCGCCCTGTTCGCGACGAGCCCCTGGCGCCGCGAAGCGTGGCCGGACCCGGGCCCGCCGGCCGAAAAGCCCCAAAAGCGATAGTCTTCGGGACGTGAAGTGCCCCTTCTGCGCCGCGGTGGACGACCGGGTCGTGGACTCGCGGGAGAGCCGCGAGGGACAGGTCATCCGCCGCCGGCGGGAGTGCACCGCCTGCGGGCGCCGCTTCACCTCCTACGAGACCATCGAGGAGATCCCCTACATGGTCGTCAAGAACGACGGCCGCCGGGAGCGGTTCGACCGCAACAAGCTGCGCTCCGGCCTGGTCAAGGCCTGCGAGAAGCGCCCCGTCTCCCCGGTCGGCCTGGACAAGATCGTCGACGAGATCGAAGGCCTCCTCCACGATTCCGAGGAGCGGGAAATCGCCACGTCGCGGGTGGGGGCCATCGTCATGGACCGCCTGCGGGAGCTCGACAAGGTCGCCTACGTCCGGTTCGCCTCGGTGTATCGGAAGTTCGAGGACGTCGACGAGTTCCTCCACGAGTTGAAGGCCCTGATCGGTCGCGGGGAAAAGGTGACCTCGTGAGGCCGTCCCCGTGGTGAAGCGCACCGCCCGTTTCTACGGTCCGATCGTGGAGCTCTCGCGTCTGCAGGGCGAGCTCAATCGTCTCTTCGCCGCTTTCGTCGAGACCAACAACGCGACCGGGGCGGCCGCCGGGACCTCCTGGGACCCCAACGTCGACGTCCTCGACGACGGCGAGGCCATCCGCATCCTGGTCGAGCTGCCGGGGGTGGAGGCCGCGGACGTTCGGGTCTCCATCCGCGGCAAGGTCGTCATGATCCGCGGAACGAAGAAGGGGCGCATCCGCGCACGCGACGGGATGCGCTTTTTCTGCATGGAGCGCTACTTCGGAGCGTTCGTGAAGTCGGTTCCCCTGCCCCGCCCGGTCAATTCGCACCACGCGAAGACCCGCATGCGGCACGGCATTCTCGAAGTCGTTCTTCCGCGCGTGCCCGACCTGCGGGAGAAGGAGATCGACATCCCGGTGGCCGCGGAACCCGAGGAATAGGCAACCCGCTCATGGCCGAGATCGACGACAAGGACATCGCCTCCGAGCGCGACGCCGACCTTCCGATCCCCGACATCCTGCCGGTCCTGCCCCTCAAGGACGTGGTGGTCTTCCCGTTCATCATCCTGCCGCTCTCGGTTTCCCGCGAGAAGTCGATCAACGCGGTGGATGCCGCGCTCGCAGAGCAGCGGATCATCATGCTCGTGGCCCAGCGCGATGCGCAGAACGACGCGCCGCGGCCGGACGAGCTCTATCCGGTGGGCACCGTCGCGGCGATCATGCGCATGCTCAAGCTGCCCGACGGACGCATCCGGCTGCTGGTCCAGGGGTTGTCCCGGGCGCGGATCGACACCGTTCTCTCGGAGGATCCGTATCTCAAGGCCAAGATCACGCGCCTCGAGGAGGCTCCCGCCTCCGAGGAGCTGCCACCCGAGCACGAGGCCCTGCTCCGCAGCGTCAAACAGAACCTGGAGAAATCGGTGGCGCTCGGCAAGAGCATTTCCCCCGAGGTCATGGTCATCGCGGGCAACCTGGACGATCCGGCGCGGCTGGCGGACCTGGCGGCCTCCAACCTCGAGCTCAAGCTCGAGGAGGCGCAGCGGATCCTGGAGTCCACCGACCCGATCGAGCGGCTGCGGCTCGTCAACGAGAACCTGGCCAAGGAGATCACCGTCCTGACCATGCAGCAGGAGATCTCCACCCAGGCTCGCGGCGAGATGGACAAGTCGCAGCGCGAGTACTACCTGCGCCAGCAGCTGCGGGCGATCCAGCAGGAGCTCGGCGAGGGCGAAGAGATCTCGGAAGAGCTCGACGCCTACCGCAAGGTCATCACGGACAAGAAGATCCCGCAGGAGGCGGCGACCGAGATCGAGAAGCAGATCAAGCGGCTCGAGCGCAGCCATCCCGACTCCGCGGAAACGGCCATCATCCGGACGTACCTGGACTGGATGACCGGCCTGCCCTGGGGGCTGACCTCCGAAGACTCCAAGGACATCGACCGGGCCCGCAAGATCCTGGACGAGGACCACTACGACATCGAGAAGGTCAAGGAGCGGATCCTCGAGTTCCTCGCCGTCCACGCGCTCAAGCAGAGCCTCAAGGGCCCCATCCTGTGCTTCGTCGGCCCCCCCGGAGTCGGCAAGACGTCGCTCGGCCGCTCGATCGCGCGCGCCCTCGACCGCAAGTTCGTGCGCCTGTCGCTCGGCGGCGTCCGGGACGAGGCCGAGATCCGCGGCCACCGCCGCACGTACGTCGGCGCCATGCCCGGGCGCATCATCCAGGGCCTCCACCAGGCCGGGACGTCCAACCCCGTCTTCATGCTCGACGAGATCGACAAGATCGGCGCCGACTACCGCGGCGACCCGTCGGCGGCCCTGCTCGAGGTGCTGGACCCGGAACAGAACTTCTCGTTCCGCGACCACTACCTGACGGTCCCGTACGACCTGTCGCGGGTCCTCTTCATCGCCACCGCCAACGTCCTCGACCCCATCCAGCCGGCGTTCCTCGACCGCATGGAGGTCATCCGCCTCTCCGGCTACACGCTCGAGGAGAAGAGGGCGATCGCGCGCCGGCACCTCATCCCGAAGCAGATGGAGGAGAACGGAATCACCGACGCCAACGTCGAGTTCACCGAGTCCGGCATCGAGAAGGTCATCGAGGCCTACACGCGCGAGGCCGGGCTGCGCAATCTCGAGCGCGAGATCGGCTCGATCTGCCGCAAGGTCGCCGTGTCGGTGGCCAAGGGCAAGGGCCGCAAGTACCGGATCGGCGGAGCCTCGGTGGAGAAGATGCTCGGACCGGTCAAGCACTTCCGCGACGAGCAGCTCAAGAAGGATCAGGTCGGCGTCGCGACCGGGCTCGCGTGGACCTCCGTGGGCGGCGACATCCTCTTCGTCGAGGCCCTGGCCGTCCGCGGCAAGGGGGGCCTGCGCCTGACGGGCCAGCTCGGCGACGTCATGAAGGAGTCCGCGCAGGCGGCCATGTCGTACGCGAGAGCCCATGCCTCCGAGCTCGACATCCAGCACGACTACTTCGAGACCCACGACGTCCACGTCCACGTTCCGGAGGGCGCGATCCCCAAGGACGGGCCTTCGGCCGGCATCACGATCGCCACGGCGATGATCTCCGCGTTCACGCAGCGCAAGGCCCGGCGCGACGTCGCGATGACCGGCGAGATCACGCTGCGCGGCGAGGTCCTCCCGATCGGCGGCGTGAAGGAGAAGGTCCTCGCCGCGCGGGCTGCGAAAATCACGACGATCGTGCTCCCGAAGATGAATCGCCGCGACGTCACCCAGATATCGCCCCGGATCCTCCACGGGATCACGTTCCGCTACGTCGAGAACATGGAAGAAGTGCTGGCGATCGCGCTGATGTCGCGGGAGGACGGCACCGCCGGAACGGACCCGGCCCCCGAGAAGCCGGCCGAGCCGCCGGGGCGGGAGATCCCGGTCTCCGCTGAGTCCCGCCGGCGGGCGCCGCACGCGCCGCGCGCGTGAAACCGGAAGACCGGCTCGTGGAGAAGCTGGCCGCGCTGACGCCCCCGGACCCGGCGATCCGGATCGGGCCCGGCGACGACGCCGCCGTCGTGGCGCGCGAGGCCGGGCTGCTGGCAGCGACGACGGACATGCTCGTCGAGGGTGTGGACTTCCTGCCGGACGAGGATCCGGAACGTCTCGGGCGGCGGGCGGCCGCGGTGAACCTTTCGGACCTGGCGGCGATCGGAGCCGAGCCCGAGTTCTTCCTGCTCGCGATCGGTTTTCCGCCCGAGCGCGGCGAGGCCCTGCCGCTGGCGATCGCCCGCGGGGCCTGCGGCCGATCGGCCGAGTTCGGCGGCCGGCTCGTCGGGGGCGACCTGTCCTCCGCACCGCAGCTGGTGATCACCGTTGCGTTCTGGGGCCGCCCGGTCGGCCGCCCGCTGACCCGCTCGGGCGCCCGGGCGGGCGACGTCGTCTACGTGTCGGGCCATCCCGGGGAAGCCGCCGCGGGCCTGCGCCTGGCGCGGCTGATCGCCGCGTTTCGTTCGCCCGCCACCCGCGTGGCCGAGCTCTCCTTCGAGCACCAGCAACGCCTCCTCGGCGCCTACCGGGATCCGGTGCCCCGCGTGCCCCTCGGCCTGCTCCTGGCGACCGGGGACCTGGCCACTTCCGCCATCGACGTCTCGGACGGGCTCGGGGTCGACGCCGGACGCGCGGCCCGCGCCTCGGGGGTCCGGTTCCTGCTCGAGCATTCGCGTTTGCCCCTGTCGACGGCCCTCGTCGCGTTCGCGGCCATGGAAGAGATCGACCCCGTGGACCTGGCGATCCGCGGAGGCGACGACTACGAGCTGCTCTTTTCGGTCCGCGAAACCGACACGGCGCGGGTCGAGGAGGGCGCGGCCTCTCTCGGGATCCCCGTGCGGGCCATCGGCCGCGTCGAGGCCGGAGCGGGAGCGGTCCTCGACGGCCCGGGGGGGCCGCGCGAGATCGCCGACCTGGGACACGATCACCTCGAGGTCGCGCGATGACTCGGCCGCTCGACCCGCCCGAAGCCTCGGGAGCGCGCCGCCGGCGCTGGTCCTGGAAACGCCGCCGCCTCAAGCTTCTCCTCGACCTCATGGGACGCGAGCAGCCGCCGGAACGCGTCGCCGCGGCCATCGCGCTCGGCGTGGGCGTGGGCCTCTCGCCCTTCATCGGATTCCACTTCATCCTGGCGATCGTTCTCGCGTTCGCCTTCCGGCTGAACAAGCTCGACGCCGTCCTCGGATCGCTCGTCGGCAACCCGTGGACGCTGCCGCCGTTCTTCGCCGTCGGGTATCGCGTCGGCCGCGCGATCCTCGGCTACGACCCCGCCCGGGTGCCCCCGCTTCGGTGGGAGCGCATCCTCCACAACGACTTCTGGGTTTCGTTCCGCGGGCCCGGATTCCAGCCCCGCCTCACGTCCTTTCTCGTCGGAACCACCCTCGCCGCCGCGGTCGTGGCGGTCGTGGCCTACGCGCTGATGCGCGGCGCTCTCGACCTCTACCACCGCCGGCATCCCCGCGTCGCCGAGCGCGCCGCCCGGCGCCGGCGCGAGAGGGCGCTGCCGGAGGAAGCGAAGCCTACGGCGCTTCCCCCCGACCAGCGGATCCACTGACGCGCGCGCCGCGTTCCATCCACTCCTTCAGCCCCCGTTTCGAGGCCGCCGACCGTGGCTCGATCGCGAGCGCGCGGCGCCAGGCAAAGAGCGCCTCGGGACGCTCGCGGGCCGCGAGTCGCAGGGCGAGGCGATAGGCGAGCGGCAGCGACCGCGGGTTGTGCCGGAGGCCCTCCCGGTACGCCCGCTCGGCGCCGTCAGAGTCGCCGACGGCCTCGAGCGTGAGACCCAGGCCGAAGTACCCGTTCTCGTAGCCGGGGTGGACCCGCAGGGCTTCCCGGTAGGCCGTCTCGGACGCGGCGGGGTCTCCGAGCTCCCGCAGCATCCGTCCCCGTCCCGCCCAGGCGTCCCAGTAGGGGGGATAGATCTCCGTCGCCCGCGTGTAGTGTCGGAGGGCCCGTTCGCGCCGGCCCCGCTCCGCGGACATGTAGGCGAAATCGTAGTGCGCCTTGGCGCTCTCGGGCGAGACGCGCACCATGTTCGTGAACAAGGTCTCGTCGGATTGCCAGACGGGGTTGCGCACGATCGTTCGTGCGCCGAGCACGGCGGCCGCCATGGCGAGCGCCGCGAGCCTCGTGCGCGAAAGGGCCGCGAAGCTCGCGGCCCCACCGGCGATCCCGGCGGCGATGACGACGCAGAGCCCGGCCGACGGGAGGTACGCCAGGCGCTCCGCGAAGATGGTGCCCGTCGGAAAGAGCAGATTTGCGGTCGGCAGGGCCGCGACCCCGAAGAAGAGAAATCCGAAGGCCGGGACCGAGCGCTCGCGAAACCTCCGCAGGGCCAGGGCGGTGAGCGCCGCGACGAGCACCGGCGCCGCCCAGGTCAGCGCGTCGTGCCCGTCGAGCGGGCGGATCGACCAGGCCGACTCGTCCGACGACAGGCGCAGGGGAAGTACCAGGCGGCCGAGCATCCGAACGAAGAGCGCGCATGCGTTGGCCGCCCGGACGAGCGGCGGCAGGGGCGCCAGCGCATTCTCGAGCTCGAAGATTCCGGTGGCCGCCGATTTGAGCGGGCCGCCGAGCACCCGCGCCCGGACGGCGAAGACCGCGGCCAGCACGGCGGCCGAAGCGGCATAGGCGGGCAGCCCCCGGCGGAGCGCCTCGCGGGCGCGCGCCGCGAGGCCTCCCTCCGCCGCCCACGCGAGACAGAGAAAGAGGAGCGCGGGCGCCACCGCCGCGCCCTCCTTCGTCAGGTTGGCGGCGAGGTACGCGAGCATCGACAGGGACAACGCGAGCCACCTCCGCCGCCCGCCGTCGCAGAAGCGCAGCGCGAGCAGGAGCGTCGCGAGCACGAACGCCGCGGCCTGCGTCTCGCCGCGCCCGACGAGGCTCGCGACGGCTTCCACGTGGATCGGATGCAAGGCGAAGAGCAGGGCGCCGCCGACGGCGGCGGGAGGCGGGATCTCGAGGCGCAGAAGGAGCCGGGCGAGAAGCAGCGTCGCCGCCAGGTGAAGGAGGAGGTTGACGGCGTGGAACGGAAGGGGGTCCGCGCCGTGGATCCACCACTCCACGGCGAACGACAGCAGGAGCAGCGGCCGGTATGCCGTGCCCGTCCCCGGCGGCCCTCCGAAGTACTGGGTCCCGAAGATCTCGTCGACGCGCCCGGGCGCCCGGATGCGAAAGTTGTCGCGGACGATGGCCTTGTCGTCGTAGGTGAACTCCCCCGTCAGGGCGTTCGCGTAGACGAGCAGGCACGCCCCGGCGAGCAGAAGCGCCCAGGAGAGCCGAAGGCGCCCGCGAATCACCGGATCGAGTAGAGCTGGGTCCGGATCCGGCAGCCGGTCGGGGTCATGGCGAGGCCGCCATCCGCGGTTTCCTTGAGCGAGCGCGGCATCGCCTCGCCGATCTTGACCATGGCCTCGACCACCTCGTCCATCGGAATGACGCTCTCGACGCCGGCCAGCGCAGTCTGCGCTCCCGCGAGGGCGAGCATGGCCGTGAAGCCGTTGCGCACGACGCAGGGCACCTCCACCAGGCCCGCGACCGGGTCGCACGCGAGGCCGAGCGTGTTCTGCAGCGTGAGGGCCGCGGCGTGAACGCTCATCGCGGGCGTCCCGTCCAGAAGGAAAGCGAGAGCTCCGGCCGCCATGGCCGCGCCGACGCCCTGCTCGGCCTGGCACCCGCCGGCCGCGCCGGAGAGTTCCGCCCGGGCGGCGACGAGGGCGCCGAACCCGCCGGCGACGACCAGGCCACGCGCGGCTTTCTCGTCCGCGAAGCCACGCTCCTCGGAGATGGCCAGCAGGGTCCCGGGCACCATTCCCGCGGCGCCGGCCGTGGGCGCGGCGACGATGATGCCCATCCGCGAATTCTCCTCGAGCACCGCGATGGAATACGCGATCGCCCGCGCGACCAGGCGGCCGCCGGCGATGTCGCCGCCGCGCGTGAACTCGATGACCTTCCGCGCATCGCCGCCGACCAGCCCGGACAGCGACTTGCCGCCCGCGAGGCCCCGCCGCACGGAGTCCTTCATGATGCCCCAGCGCTCGAGGAAGATCCGGAAGACCTCGTCGCGCGAGAGCTCGCGTTCGGCGGCCTCGCGCTCCAGGAAGATTTCGTCGATCGGGCGGCCCGTCGCGGAAGCGGTTGCGAGAAGGTCGGCAAAGCTGTCCAGAGGGTCCACGAGTGCCTCCTTAGGTGATGCGCGCGGCACCGGCGACGCGGTCGAGCACGTGCACCCGCCGGACGCCCGGCATGCCCTTGAGCGCCGCGACGTCGTCGTGCGGCAGCGGCGCGTCCAGATCGATGCGCATGAACGCCTGATCCCCCTTGCCCCGCCTCAGCACTTCCATCGAGGCGATGTTGATGCCTCGCATGCCGATGATCTCCGAGGCCCGCATCACCATGCCCGGACGGTCCTCGTAGAAGAGCAGGATGCAGGGGTCTTTCGCCGAAAGCGACACCGGAAACCCGTCCACCTCCCGGATCTCGATCATTCCCCCGCCGATCGAGGCTCCGAGAATCGCGATCCGGTGCGTCGCGCCGCGCAGGCGGATGGCGACGCTGTTCGGGTGGGCCTCCGGCCCCATGTTTTTCGGTTTCAGCTGGACGGCGAGCCCGCGCTCCCGCGCCAGCTCCAGGGCATCCTTCAGGCGGGGATCGTCGACCTCCATCCCGAGCGCGCCGGCGACGAGCGCCCGGTCCGTCCCGTGCCCGCGCATCGTCTTGGCAAACGCGGAGTGGAGCTCGAACCGGGCCTCGACCGGCTCCTCCTCGAGCAGCGCCCGGGCCACCCGCGACAGGCGGCAGGCACCGGCCGTGTGCGACGAGGACGGCCCGACCATGACGGGGCCGACGATGTCGAGCAGCGAGATCACGGCGGGAGAATACAGGAGCCGCCGTCGCGAGGCGGACGACTCACGGCCGGCGAACGTCGACCTTGAGCTCCCGGATCAGATAGAGCAGCGCCTGTCGCGACAGACCCAGCTCGCGCGCCGCGCGGCTGCGATTTCCGCCCGAACGGGCCAGCGCCTCGGCGATCAGGTCGCGCCGGTGGGCATCGACCCGCGCGCGATAGCAGCCGTTGCGGGCCGCCGGCCGCTCCCGCGCGGGCCGGACGGCTTCGGGCAGGAGGGCCGGCGTCACGAGACCGCCGGGCTCGCAGAGCGCGGCCGCCTGGGCCATCGCGTTCTGGAGCTCCCGCACGTTGCCGGGCCAGGGATAGCTCCCGATCGCCGCCACGGACTCCGGCGCGAGCCGGAGGCCGCCCCGACCGTATTCCCGGGAAAACCGGTCGAGAAAGAAGCGCGAGAGCAGCACCACGTCCCGGCCCCGCTCGCGCAGCGCCGGGAGGCGGACGAGGGCCACGTGCAAACGGTAGAAGAGGTCCTCGCGGAAGCGCCCGGCCTCGACCTCGCGCGGGAGATCGCGCGAGGTGGCGGAGACGACCCGCACGTCGATCGGCCGGACCCGATTCTCCCCGACCCGCCGCAGCTCCCGTTCCTGGAGCGCGCGGAGCAGCTTCGCCTGCAGCTCCAGCGCGAGATCGCCGATCTCGTCGAAGAAGATCGTCCCCCCCGAGGCCTCCTCGAGCAGGCCGCGGCGCTCGCGGTCGGCGCCCGAAAAGGCCCCCCGCGCATGCCCGAAGAGCTCGCTCTCGAGCACGCCCGACGGAATCGCCGCGACGTTGACCGGAACGAAGGGCCCGGCGCTGCGCCTCGACAGACCGTGGATCGCGCGCGCCACCGCCTCCTTCCCCGAACCCGACTCGCCGAGCACGAGGACCGTCACGTCCTGCGGGGCGAAGCGCGCGAGCCGCCGGTACGGCTCCTCCATCGATGCGTCGGCCGTGACGATTCCCAGGCGCTTCCACCCCGGCGCGAACTCCGCCGACGCACCCGGCGGGGCGCCGCGCAGGAGCACGGTCTCCAGCAGCAGCGTCAGCTCGGCCACCGTGTCCGGGGCCGTCGCGGGCCATACGGCCAGGGCGCAGTCGCCCGCGCCCGCTTCGACCGGGCTCCAGGCGATCCCGGCGGGGACCGGCGAGTCGCCGAGAGCCAGGATCTCGCGGCCGGAGCCGTCGCGCACCGCGAGGCCGGCGACGCCGAGCCGCGCGAGGGCGCCGTCGTCGGCGGGCGACTCTCCGGCAAGCGCCGCGAGGGCGGCCGAGCGCACCCGGCGCAGCGCCTCGTGCGGGACGCGCACGGAGACGGCACCGAAGACCGCGGCGGCGAGCTCCGACCCTCCACGCTCACGCAGCACGCGCGCCGCACGGTCCCGGAGCGACTCGGGCACGCGGGCCCCGCCGAACAGACAATGCCACCGCGCCACGCGCTCGGCCGCCCGATACGGGTCCCCGGCGAACGCGGCCTCGACGTCGTGTCGCGCGTCTTCGGCCGGGCCGGCGCTCTCGGTCCACCCGATTTCTGACAGGCGCTCGCGCGCCGCGCGGTCCCGGTCCGATCGGTCCGGCGGTACTCCGGCCGCCTTTTCCCAGGCCTCCCGGGCCCCCTCTCGATCGCCCTCGTACAAGCGGCGGTCCCCCTCCTCGAGCCACAGTTCGCCGATCTCGAGCCGGTCGCCGATCTCGGACGCCAGTCGGCGCGCCTCCGCATTGTCGCGCGCGGCGTCCGCCAGAAACCCGCGCCGGAGCGCGAGGCGGCCCCGATGATGCAGGGCCACCAGCCGGCCCGTCGCATCTCCGTCGGCGCGGGCGCTGCGCTCCAGCGCGGCGATCTCTTCTTCCGCCTCGATCCACGCGCAGCGGTTCACGAGGAGCTCGACGCGGTTCGAGCGGGCGATGCGGGCGAGGTCCTCGCGGCCCGCCGCCGATGCCTCCGCGAGCGTCTCGCCCAGCGCCGCCTCGCTGCCCGCCGGATCGCCGGCGTGGTATCGCGTCGCCGCGAGGTCGAGGCGCAGCGCCGCCCGCTCGGCCGGTTCGCTCCCGCAGGCACCGATCGCCTCTTCGAGCCGGACGATCGCGCGGGCATGCTCGCGCCGGTCGATCAGTCCGCGGGCCTCCTGCGCGAGGAACCGCGCGGCCACCCCGTCTTCCCCGCTTGCCGAGCGCCGTCGAGCGCACACTCTCGTAGACGGCCGCCTCCTCCTCGAACCGGCCTCCGAGGGCGAAGACGCGGGCGCGCGTCAGCGCCGTCTCGACGACTTCGGCGACGGGAAGGCCGGCGCCGAGGACCTCCGCCTCGTCGAGCAGCGCGAGAGCGCAGTCCAGACGCCCCTCGCGAGACAGCCCCGTCGCGCCCAGCCGCAGCGCGCGCACGGCCTCGCCGGGAGGGGCCGAGCGGTGCGCGCGACGCCATTCGGCGGCCCGCCGGGCGGCTTCCGCCGGCTGCCCCAGGACGACGGCGAGCTCGGCCAGCCGCAGGAGCGCTCGCCGCCGCTCTTCCGGGGCCGAATCGGGAGCGCGGACGACGCGCTCGAGACGCGGCTTCGCGGCGTGCGGCCGTCCGCCGGCGATCTCGCGCTCGGCCTCGATCGACTCGAGCCAGGGCGGCAGCGGTGAAACGACGGCGGAGGCCAAACGCGCCGCGAGGACGAACCAGGACTCCGCCGGTCTCGCGGGAAACCGGCGCACCCAGGTCTCGGCCTCCCGCAGGGCGAGGTTCGGCTGCCCCTCACCGAGCAGGATCTCGATGCGGCGACCGGGATCTCGCTCCTCGCCGCGGCGGTGTTTCGGCGCATCCGCCGGATCGCCTCCGCCGACCTCCGCCGCCGCGGGCATCGGCGCGTCTCCCGTGGGGTCGGCAACGAACGCCGCCCAGCCTTGCGAGCCGAGCGTTCGCCGGAGCAGCGCGCGGGCCCGGTCCGGCGCTCGACCCGCCGCCTCCGCGAACCACTCGTAGAACCGGACCGAGGCCGGAAGGCTCCCGCAAGGTGCCCAGATCGCGCGGCGCCAATCCGCCGGCGATTCGGGCGGGGGCAGCCGGTCCGCCACGACGACCACCTCGACGGCCGCGCCGAGCGAGACGCGCGCCGAATCGAACGCCCGGCGCGACACCGGATCCCAGGTCTCCGGCGCGACGGCGACCCACAGCGGGCCTCGCCCGTCGCGGGCGACCGCCAGTCCGCGCAGGCGGCGAGCCGCCTCGGCGGTGCCCTCGGCCGGCGGGACGAGCCGCAGCGCCCCGCCGGGCGTCAGCGGTGACGGACCCGGCTCGAAGAGCCGCGGGGCCCTGCCCCGCAGTATGGCGCGCGCCTTTTCGACGAGGGCCCTCGAGGAGACGCTCCGCAGGGCCGCGTCCCCCAGGCCGACGCAGCGCTCCCGCGCTCCGGCGGACGCCGGGTGCGCGAGCTCCGGGAACGCCCGAATCGTCTCAGCGATCCAGTGCTCGGCCCGGCGCACCGGCGCATCGCGCGCGGTGAGGCCCGCGAGAAGGGTCCTGGCCGCCGCCGGTGAGACACGACCGCCGGCGGGCGCGAACATGCGGACCATCGCGAGGCCGAGCAGCTCGGAAACCGGGGTCTCGGAGGGCGCCCGGACGGCGGCGGGCGTCCGCGTCAGCCACAGCCGAGCCACGCCGCCGGACGCGTCCCAGAGGAGGGCGTCGAGGTCGTCCGCGCGCAACGGGAACCCGCGAGAGGCGAAGAACGCGGCGGCCGCAGCCGCCTGGAGCAGCAGCGGCGCGCGAAAGGGCCGCGGGATCCGGCCCCCGACGAGGGGTCGGCCCCGCACCGCCTCCCGCCAGACGATCAGCGCGTCCCCGTCCACGCCGTAGTCGACGGCCCGGGCCAGCGTCTCGTGCTCGAGGTCCAGGAATTCCAGCCACCGCTCCCGGAACGAAGCGATGCGAAATTTCTCCGGAGCGCCGGCGGCGCGCGATTGCTGCACGAAAATCTCGACGAAGGTCTGACTTCTTATTGTCGTCAGGCCGGGCGGCGAGAGCTCCGTTCAGGCGCGAAGGCGTTCGAGGTCCCGGAAGAACGCCGGGTAGGACTTCGCCACGCAGTCCGGATCCTCGATCAGCAGCCCCGGCAGCCGCATCGCCAGGATCGCGCCCGCCATCGCCATCCGGTGATCGCGATGGGTCCGGAGGCGCGTCGCGTCAACGGGCGGTCGGGCCGGACCCACGACCACGAGGACGTCGCCGCGGGCCTCGACCCGACCCCCGGCGGAGGCGATGAGCTCCGCGAGGGCCGCGATGCGGTCGCTCTCCTTCAGGCGCAGGTGCCCGATGCCTTCGAAGCGGCTCGTCCCATCCGCCAGCGCGGCGGCGGCCGCGAGCGACACGACGGCGTCGGGGAACGCGTCCGCACGCACTGCGACGGGCCGGAGGGCGCCGCCGCGCGCGGACGCGGCCAGCCCGTCGGGTCCGCCCGAGACGGACAGGCCCATCGCCTCGAGCGGCCCGAGCGCCCCCGCATCGGCGTCGTTCGACGGCCAGCGCAGGCCCTCGAGGCGCACGGCGCCGCCCGCGGCCGCAACCGCCGCGAGCAGCGGAATGGCCGACGAGTAATCGCCCGGAACCTCGAAGCGCACGGCGCCGCTCCGCCCGCGCCGCACGCCGATCGCGCCGTCCGCGCGCTCGTCCACGTCGTGTCCGAGCTCGCGCAGAGTCTCGACGGTCATTGCGACGTACGGCGCGGAGGCGACCGGCCCGGAGGGCCGCACCGTCAGGCCGCCATCGACGGCGATCGCCGCGAGCAGCAGCGCCGATAGGAACTGGCTCGACCGGGAGGCGTCGACCCACAACTCGCCCCGGACGAGCGACCCGCCCTCGATCGAGAGCGGCAGGAATCCGGGCCGGCCCGCGTAGGCGAGGCGGGCCCCGCCCCGGGAGAGTGCGTCGACGAGCTCGCCGACCGGCCGCTCGCACAGGCGCGCCGAGCCGGTCAGGAAGAACCGGCCCGGGACCGCCGCGCACGCCGCCGTGAGGAACCGCGCCGCGGTCCCCGAGTCGCCGGCGTCGAGCTCCGTCGGGCGGCCGCCGGATCCCGCCGCCGGACCCGTGACCCGCAGCCCTCCCGCCGTCCGCTCGACTCTCGCTCCCATCGCCGCGAGGCACCGGCACAGCGCCGCGGTGTCGTCGCTCTCGAGCGGCCGGAGGATCTCCAGAGGTTCGGCGGTCAGGGCCGCGGCGAGCAGCGCCCGGTTCGTCGCGCTCTTGGACGGCGGCACCCGGAGCGTTCCCGAAAGGGAGCGCGCCGGCGGAATCGCGAGGAAATCGGCCATCGGAGCCTACAGGGACACGAGCGAGGTCGTTCCGTCCTCCGCGATCTCCATCCAGCGTCGCTCCTCGACGAAGGCCGGCAGAATCTCGACCCGTCCGCCGTCGACCCGCTCGCTCCACGCCTTGTGGAAGTGGCCGAGCAGGAGCACGTCGACGCCCTGGCGGAACCGGCGGCCCGCGAACGCGCGAATCATCTCGACGGGCAGACGCGACTTGTGCTTGAAGTTCGACCGGTAGAGGCGCGCCTCGACCTTCCACACCAGCCGGTTGCCGGCGTCCTTCGGGAAGAAGTTGAGCGCGAAGCGCGAGACCGGATTCTTCGACAGCCGCCGCCAGAAGCGGTACGGCAGGTCGCGCTCGTTCAGGCGGTCTCCGTGCGTGGCGAGGAAACGCGTCCCTCCGGCCTCGAACGTCTCCTCGTCGCAAACCGCATGGAACTCCTTCTCGACGTAACTGCCCCTCAGAAAAAAGTCGCGATTCCCCTCGACGTAGGTGACCGACACGCCGGCCGCGGCGAGGCTCCGGACCGCATCCAGGAATCGGGCGATCGCCGGCGTCTCGAACTTGGGATGGGCGATGAAGAAATGGAAGATGTCGCCGAGCAGGGTGATGCGCGTCGCCCCGCGCCGGCGGGCCGTCTCCAGAGCCTCGAGGAACGGCTCCTCGTCGCCCGGTCGGCGGCCGACGTGGCAGTCGGCGAAAACGGCACGCGTCGGCATCGGCGCAAAGATACCCCGGCCCGCGGGGTGCACCGGGAGCGGCGGCGGCGTTCCGGCGCGCGCGGTCTCGCCATAAAATGGCGGCCATGGTCTCGCAGGCTCCCCCGCCCGTCCGGCCCTCGGGCGTGCTTCGTCCCTGGCAGAGGCGCCTGTACCGCCTCCTCCTGATCCCCCTGGGCCTGATCGCGGCCAACTCCATCTTCATCGTCGCGTTCACGCGCGACACGGCGTTCTTCTACGCGATGCTGCTCCTCCACCTGGCCCTCGGCGTGCTGATCGCGATTCCCTTCTTCGTGTTCGCCGCCACGCATGCGCGCCGGATGATCCGGACCTGGAATCGGCGGGCCCGCGCCGCCGGCCTCGCGATCCTCACGCTGGCCATCGTCTGCGTGGCGACCGGCGTCTTCATGACGTTTCGCGGCGCGACGCTCGGCCACCGGGCCGTCTGGGTGGCTCACGTGGCCTCCGTGCCGCTCGCCCTCGTCGCCTTCATCCTCCACCGGCGCGCCCACACCCACCGGCTGCAGTTCCGGCGGCTGCTGGCCTGGGGCGGAGCGGTCGCGGTCTTCCTCGCGGGAATGGCGGCTCTCGCCAGGCTCGAAAGGCCGCCGAAGCGCATCGTCAACGTGAACGGCGACACGGTGTTCTATCCGTCGTCCTCGGAGACCTTCGACCAGGGCCTCCTCGACGGCCGCAGGCTCGCCGCCAACGCCTACTGCAAGGAATGCCACCCCGATTCCTTCCACCGCTGGGAGCGGTCCGCGCATCGGTTTTCTTCGTTCAACAATCCCTTCTACCGCAAGAGCGTCGAGCTGATGGCCGACCGGGTGGGGCGCGAGCGGACGAAATGGTGCTCGGGCTGCCACGATCCGGTCGTCCTCTTCACCGGCCAGATGGGGGCGGCGACGCAGGCCGCCTTCTCCTACGATTCGTGGGAAGCGCAGCAGGGCCTGACCTGCATGTCGTGCCACGCCATTTCCGAGGTGAAGGGCGTGGAGGGCAATGGCGGCTACGTGATCGAGGAATCGAAACAGTACCCGTTCGCCTTTTCCGAGAGCGCGACGCTGCGGGCGGTCAATCGCCTCCTCATCCGGATGGAACCCTCGCTCCACCGCAAGACGTTCATGAAACCCTTCATGCGCACGCCCGAGTTCTGCGCGACCTGCCACAAGGTGGCGCTCATCCCGGCGTTGAACGGCTACCGCTGGCTGCGCGGCCAGGACCACTACGACTCCTGGTACGACTCGGGCGTTTCCGGGCGCGCGGTCCGCTCCTTCTACGATCCGCCGCAGCCCAAGGCCTGCCGGGACTGCCACCTGCCGGCCTACCCGTCCGCGGAGTTCGGCAACCGGAAGGGGCTCGTCCACGATCACCTGTTCCCCGCCGCCAACACGGCCCTCCCGTTCATCCGCTCCGACGCCGCCACGCAGAAGACGATCCAGGAGTTCCTGAAGAACAAGGTCCTCTCCGTGGATCTGTTCGCCCTCCGGCGCGAGGGCGGCGAGCTCGCGGTGCTCGGGAACGAACCGCCCGTGGTCCGGCCCGGCGAGACGGTCGACGTCGAGGTCGTCGTCCGCACCCGCGGGGTCGGGCACCCTTACACCAACGGCACCGCCGACTCGAACGAGACGTGGGTGTCGCTCGAGGCCGCGTCGGACGGCGGGCGGTTCTTCGCCAGCGGCGTCCTGGACGAAAACGACCGCCTCGACGAGGGCGCCGATCGGCTCTCGACGCTGATCATCGACGAGACCGGCGACCCCATGGACCGCCGGCAGCCGCAGGACATCCGCACGCCGCTGTACAACAACGGGATCGGTCCGGGCGCGGCGCGGGTCGTTCACTACCGCCTGCGCATCCCCGAAACCGCGCGGGGGGCGGTGACGCTTTCCGCCGCGACGCACTATCGGAAGTTCAGCCGGGACTACACCACGTTCTCGCTCGGCGCGGCCCATCCGTCGCTCCCCGTGACGACGCTCGCGCAGGACGCGGTGACGCTGCGGGTCTCCCCGCTCGACCCGTCCCTCGCCCCCCCGCCGGGAGAACCGGGAGCGAGAGGCAACCCGGATCCGCTCTGGCTCCGCTGGAACGATTACGGTATCGGACTGTTTCTCCAGGGAGACCTGAAGGGCGCGGCGGCCGCCTGGACGAAGGTCGCCGACCTCGCTCCCGAGAAAGCCGACGGGCCGCTGAACCGGGCGCGGGCCGAGATCGCCGAGGGCCGCCTCCCGGACGCGAAGGCTTCCCTCCAGGAGGCCGAGCGGCGCCGCCCGGGCTGGGGCAAGACGGCCTTCTTCCGGGCGATGGTCGCCAAGGACGAGGGGCGGCTCGACGACGCGGTCGAAGACCTGCGCTCGGTGGTCGCACGATTCCCTCAGGACCGGGTGGCGTGGAATGCGCTCGGCCTCGCGTACTGGCTCGGCGGACGCTTCCCCGAGGCGATCCGCGCGTACGCGACGACCCTCGCGATCGATCCCGAGGACCTGAACGCCCACTACAACCTCATGCGCGCGTACCGCGCGACGGGCGACCGGAAGAACGCCGACCTGCACGACGTCGCGTACCGGAAGTACAAGGCCGACGAGACCATCCGGGCCGTCGCCGGCCGGTACCGGCTCCAGAACCCGTGGGCCAACCGCGAGTCGCTGCCGATCCACGTCCACGCCGAGGCCGCACCGCCCCCGGCCGTGCCGGCTCCGTGGGCCGCGGACATGGGACCGAAAGGCTACGAGACCACCGAGGGATACCTGACGCGCGCGCACCCGCCCGTTCCCGGCGAGCGCGACCAGTGGGCGTATTCAACGGCCGACCGCGGCCGGAAGCCCGCGGCGGCGCCGCGGGTTCCGTCGGCGCCGTAGGAGCCGCCGGCCGATGAAACGCGCCGCGGCCCTGGGGATCCTGCTTTGCGCGGGCGCCGCGGCGTCGGCCTGCCGCAAGGCGGAGGCGCCCGCCCCGTCGGCCGCCGTCCCGCCGGTCCCGACGCCGACCGCAGCGCTCCCGTTCGCCGAGAAAGCGGCGGCGACCGGGATCGACTTCCGGCACGTCAGCGGGGCCCGGGGCGACAAGTGGATGCCCGAGACGATGGGGGGCGGCGTCGCCGTGCTCGACTACGACTCCGACGGCCGGCCCGATCTCCTCTTCGTTTCCGGCGCGTACTGGCCCGGCGACGAGCGCGCCACCCTCCAGAAGTCCGCGCTCGCTCTCTACCGCAACGAAGGCACCGGCCCGGACGGTCTCCCCCGCTTTCGCAACGCCACTCGCGAAGCGGGACTGGAGCGCGTCTTCTACGGGATGGGGGCGTCCGTCGCGGACTACGACAACGACGGCCGCGACGATGTGTACGTCACGGCGCTCAATCGCAACTTCCTCTTCCACAACCTGGGCGGGCGGTTCGAAGAGATCGCTTCGAAGGCCGGTGTGCGGGACTCCGGATGGGGCACCTCCTCGGCCTGGCTCGACTTCGACGCCGACGGCCGGCCGGACCTCTACGTCTGTCGCTACGTCGACTGGAGCCCGGCGAAGGATCTCTTCTGCACGCTCGACGGCAAGACCAAGTCCTACTGCACGCCCGAGCGCTACCCCGGCGTGACGTCGCGGCTCTACCGCAACGCCGGCGGCGGACGCTTCATCGACGTGACCAACGCGTCGGGGACCGGCAACGCCAACCAGAAGGCGCTCGGGGTCGCGCCGTGGGACTTCGACGGCGACGGCCGTATCGACCTGCTCGTCGCCAACGACACGGCGCCGAACAACCTCTTCCGCAACCAGGGGGACGGCACCTTCGAGGACGTCGCAATCCCCGCGGGCGTCGCCGTGGACGACGCGGGCCGCGCGCGCGGCGCCATGGGCGCGGCCTGGGCCGACACCCGCAACGGTCCGGGCTTCGCCGTGGCGATCGGGAACTTCTCGAACGAACTCAAGTCCCTCTACTGGACCGACTCCGGGGAAGTCTTCCTCGACGAGTCGCCCCGCAGCGGCGTCGGACCGACCTCGCTGCTCGACCTGACCTTCGGCGTCCTGTTCTTCGACGCGGACCTCGACGGCCGCATGGACCTCCTGCTCGCCAACGGCCACGTCGAGCCGACCGTGCAGGCCGTGCAGAAGGACGTGGCCTATCGCCAGTCTCCGGTCCTGTACCGGAACGTCGGCGAGGGCCGCTTCGTCGCGCTCGGCGAGCGGTCGGGCGATCTGGCCGCGCCCCTGGTGGCTCGCGGCGCGGCCTTCGCCGACCTCGACGGCGACGGGGACGTGGACGTCGTGCTCGTCGAGAACGGGGGGCCGGCGCGCATCTATCTCAACCCCACCGACGCGCCCGGTCGCAGCGTGCGGATCCGGCTCGAGGGCTCCGGCAAGTCCAATCGCGACGCCATCGGCGCGCGTGCGACGGCGACGATCGGCGGCCGGACGCTCACGCAGCAGGTCTCGGGCGGCCAGTCGTACCTTTCCGCCTCCGAGAAGGTCCTGACGTTCGGCCTCGGCGACGCGCCGAAGATCGACACGCTCGAGATCCGCTGGCCCGACGGCGCGACGCAGACCCTCGAGAACGTGCCGGGCGGAGCGCGGCTGACCGTGCGGCAGCCGGCCTGAGGGCGCCGGCGCCCCGTCTGCGCGATAGAGTCCGTCGCTGATGTCGCGCGCCACGCCGAGGCCCACCGTCGCCGTCCGAACGGCCCGGCCCGAGGACCGCGCGTTCGTCCTCGCGACGGCCGCGAGGCTCGCCGACTTCGGTCCGCCGCCCTGGCGCACCGTCGAGGAGGTCGTCACCGCGGAGTCGCGCGTGCTGCATGCGTTCTTCGACGCGCCCGGCCCGGGCATCGCCCTGCTGATCGCCGAGGGCGAGCGCGGCGAGCGGCTGGGCTTCGCCTACCTGGAGACCCAGGTCGACTACTTCGACCGGAAGCCGCACGGCCACGTCGCCGAGCTCGCCGTCTCGCGCGAGGCCGAGGGCCGGGGCGCCGCCGGGGCGCTTCTCGCCGCGGCCGAGACCTGGTCGCGCGGCCTGGGCCATCGCCGGCTGACCCTCAACGTCTTCGAGGAGAATCGGCACGCGCGCGCGGTGTACGAGAAGCGCGGCTTCCGGCCCGAGACGCTGCGCTACGTCAAGAGCCTTGACTGACCCGCGGCCCGTCGCCATCCGGCGCGCGGCCCCCGAGGACGCCGCCGAGCTCGCGCGCCTCGCGACGCAGCTCGGGTACGCGACGACGGCCGCCGACGCCGGGAGGCAGCTGGCCCCGATCGCGGAGCATCCCGACCACGTCCTCCTGGTGGCGGCGGTTCCCGGCGGTCTCGCCGGCTGGATCCAGGCGAGCGTCCCCCGCATCTTCGAATCGCCGGGCGGAGCGGAGATCGCGGGCCTCGTCGTCGACGAATCCCGCCGGGGCGCCGGGATCGGCGCGGCGCTGGTAGCCGCCGCCGCCGACTGGGCGAGGGCCCGGGGCTGCCGCGCGCTCCGCGTGCGCACCAACGTGGTCCGCGAGCGGGCACTGCGCTTCTACGAACGGGAGGGGTTCGGACGGATCAAGGCCCAGCACGTGCTGGAGAAGGCGTTGTAGAGTGCGCGCCATGCGGGGCATCGTACTGGTCCGGATCGCGGCGGCCGCCATGATGGTCGTCCACGGGACCTTCCGCGCCGCGACCGGCGGTGTCGCCGGTTTCGGAGAATTCCTCTCCAGCCAGCACGTTCCGTTCGGCCACGGCGTGGCCGGACTCCTGACCGCCGTGGAGATCGCCGGGGGCCTGCTCCTCGTGTCCGGCCGCTTCGTCCGCCCGCTCTGCGCCTGGTTCGCGATCCAGCTTCTCTTCGGGATCGCCCTCGTTCACTTCCGCGAAGGATGGTTCGTGGTCGGCGGCGGACGCAACGGGTTCGAGTATTCGTCGCTGCTGATCGTCTGTTTCGTGGCCGTCGCGATCGACGCGTCCTCCGCGGCGGCCGAGGCCGCGAGCGGCCCGACTCAGACGGCCTGATACGCGAGCCGGGGCCGGGCGAACAGGCGAACGAGCACGACCCCCGCGAGGAACCCTCCGATGTGCGCGCCGTAGGCGACACCGCCGCCGCCGGATCCGACGGAACCGGCGCCGCTGAAGAGCTGGAACAGAAACCAGACCCCGAGCGCCACGACGGCCGGCACCTGCATGATCTGGTACAGCCAGATCACGCGGACCCGCCGGTGCGGAAAGAGCACGAGATAGCCGCCGAGCACGCCCGAGATCGCTCCGGAGGCCCCCAGACACGGCACCAGCGGGTTCATCCCGAAGAGAGCCGTGACGAGCACGTGCGCCAGCCCCGCGAGGATCCCGGTCAGCAGGTAGAACGCGAGAAACCGGCCGTGCCCCATCGCGTCCTCGAGGTTGTCCCCGAAGATCCAGAGGTAGAGCATGTTGCCGAGCAGGTGCATCAGCGACCCGTGCATGAACATCGCCGTCACGAGCGTCAGGTATACCGGGATCGGCGTGACCGGCAGGTCGAGGGAGCCCACCGAGCGGCCGTATTCGTCCCGGATGGGGATCGCCTGTGCGATGTCGCGCCCCGTCAGGATCTCGGCCGGAACCGTGGCGAACGCCATGGTGAAACGCTCGTTCGAACCGAGCCCCTGGAACACCACGAATACGAAGACGTTGAGGCCGATCAGCAGCCACGTCACGAACGGCGTGATCCGGCGGTCGCTGTTGTCGTCGCCGATGGGAATCATGGGTGCGGCTCCGCGGCGGTCCCGATCATACCGTCCGATCCTGCGAGCCGGCGGATCGCGTGGGTCTCGTCCGCTGCGACGCCGCTGAACGATTGGCGGCCTCCGCCGGGCCAGCGGATCTCGACGTCGGCCGTCTCCGCCTCTCCCAGGCCGAAGTGAAGCGGTACCAGCGAGCCCGAGGCGTACGAAGGCGACACACGGTAGATCTGGGTCTGCGTGCGGCCCACGGCGGTCACGTCGACCCGCGTCTCCAGCACGGTCCGCCCGTCCTCGGCCGGCAGCGGCAGGATCTCGATCCAGTGCCCTCCGGAGGCCGAGTTCTTCAGGATCCGCACGGGGCCGTCGATGTCGACGACGGCGAGGTCCAGAGCCCCGTCGGCGTCGAAGTCGGCCACCGCCGTCCCGCGCGCGGCCATCCGCAGCCGGGCGAGGTCGCCCGACTCCGTCCACTCGGCGAAGCGGCCGCCGCCGAGATTGCGAAGCACGACGGTCTTCTGCGTGAACGCGCGGTCCCCCGCCTCGACGTACGCGGCCTGACCGCTCTTGTAGTGGCCGAGCAGGCGAACGATGCGCGGCGCCAGGTGCCCGCCCGCCGCGTAGAGGTCGGGCCAGCCGTCGTTGTCGAAGTCCGCGAAGTGCGTTCCCCACCGCACGTAGGGCAGGCCGATCTTCGCCGCGCCGGTCGCCGCGCCCGCGTCCTCGAACACGACGCCCTCGAGGTTCCGGTAGAGGCTGTTCTCCTCGGCGCCGAAGTTCGTCACGAAAATCGAGTCGCGCCCTCCACCGAACGGATCGCCGACGGCGACCCCCATGCCCGCCCGCGGCCGCTCGCCCAGGATCCCGGCCCCCGTCTCGGCCGTGACCTCTTCGAATCGGCCGTCGCCGAGGTTGCGGAAGAGCCGGTTTTCGACGCGGTCGTTGACGAAATACAGGTCCGGGTGGCCATCGCCGTCGTAGTCGAGGACCGCCACCCCGAGCGTCTTGGTGTCGGCCGGAGGCAGGTCGAGTCCGGCCACCCGGGTCACGTCGCGGAAGTGCCGGCCCCCCGCGTTGTGGAACAGGTGCGAGGGCTCGCCCCGGTAGTCCTCCGGGACCCGCAGCTCGAACTGGGGCTGCGCGGCTTCCCATTCCGGCGTCGAATCGAGGTAGTTGGCGACGGCGACGTCGAGCCTCCCGTCGCCGTCATAGTCGAGCATGGCCGCTCCGACCGAGAAAAGCGGGTCCTCGAGTCCGGTCTCCTTCCCTTCTTCGAACGTCCCGTCGCCGCGGTTCCACCAGACGGCATTCGGCCCGACGCTGGTCAGGTACAGATCCAGCCGGCCGTCCCCGTCGAGATCGGCCCAGAACGCCCCCATGCCGAGTCCGCAGGCGCGGATCCCGGACCGTTGCGTAACGTCCTCGAAACGGCCGCCGACGTTGCGGAAGAGTCGGCCGCAATGGTCCGTGTTGGGCTTGCCCCAGCGCGGGATCGAGTCGGTCACGTAGAGGTCGGGCCGCCCGTCGCCGTCGTAGTCCGCGGCCGCGCAGCCCCCGATCATGGTGGCGATCAGCTTGAGGCGCCGCAGGTCCGCGTGCACGTGCATGGAGATGCCCGAAGATTTCGTGGCGTCGCGAAAGAGTCCGACCGGCTTCGAACCGGCCGCCGCCAGCGCAGACCGCCGGTCCGAGCGCCGCCGCCAGCAGGAGCCTCCTCAACGCTGCGAACCGTTCCGCACGGCGTCCCGGAACGCGTCCGGTCCGCCGGGCCGCGTCAGGTACTCCCGAACGAACTTCTCGGTGCGCCGGGCTCTCCGGGAACGCGAGCTCGCCGTAGCGGCCGTCGTCCATCCCGTGGAACGGCAGGGGCTCCACCGTCTGCCCGGCGACCGTGTTCTTGTCGGCGTCCTTGTCCCATCCGTCGGAGACGAAGAGCCAGTCCCGGACCCAGCCATCGGGCAGCGGCGGCAGCGCCGGAGCCGTCGAACACGAGGCGCACCGCGTCGCCGCCCTTCATGACCACGTACCGGTCGTCGGCCGAGAGCAGGAGCTCCCGGACCTCGCCCAGGCGCGTGTAGCGACCGGCCATGTCGGCCCAGCGCGGGCCGCCCGCGACGTCGTCGTGCACGAAGACGTGCGGGCTCTCCGCCGAGGCCCGGGTCATGCGGGAGAAGCCCCGCTCGAAGAGCGATGCCGAGAGCAGGGGCGCCGGGGTCAGGCGCAGGGGCTCCGGGTCGTCGTCGACCGTGTAGACGATTCGATCCCAGTAGATGGCGAGGTTGGTCCGGATCCGGACGCGCGGATCGGACCGGTCCAGGACCGCGGAGAGGTCGACCGGCATGGTCTTCGTCTTGCCGGCCGGGTACCCCATCGGAGCGATGGCGGTCTTCCAGCCTCCCCGGCCGTCCGGCACTTCGAGGATCGGGCCCTCGGCCGCCAGATCGCGGCGCTGCGACAGCGAGACGTTGATGGACGTGTCGGCGTACTGGATCCAGCCCGTCAGGAAGAGCATCACCGACCGGCCCCGGCGGGCGGCCGGCAGCTCGAGAACGAGATCGTGCGGAGCGACGATGCCCTGGTAGCCCGTGGCCCGGAAGCCGCCGAGGAAAACGCCGTCCTCGGCGGCGATCTCGGCGGTGCGCTCGCGTCCGGCCTCGTCGAAGGCCCGCGGCGTCGGCTGGACGCGCGACCGTGAATATCCTCTTCTCGGGAAACGGGGGCGGGACCATCTTCTCGTTAGGGACCAGCTCCACTCCCGCGGGGTGGTCGGCCGCGCGAAGCTCCGCCAGGTCGATGTAGGCCGTCTCCCAGAGCTCTTCGGTCAGGTCGAGAGTGAGCCGCCCGCCGGACGCCCCGAGCCTGGCGGCCGGTACGACGAGCCACTCGCGGGTATCGGCCGGCGGCCTGATGGACGCCGTCGTAGAGGAGGCCCGCCGGCGCCCGCCCGAGGACGTCGGTCAGGAAGTGCCACCGCGAGCCGTCGAAGGCGTAGAGGAAAGGGCACGAGCCCTTGAGCTGCTGGACCTCGCGCAGGACCGTCCGCACTTTCGGGTCGAGATCGTTCTGTGGAACGCCGTTGGTCCAGACGACCCGGAGAACGTCGGCGCGCCGGCGATCGCCCAGACCCAGCCGCGTGACGGGGCGGGACGCGATGCGATAGACGTAGAGCTCTCCGGCCCGGACCTCGACCTCGGAGCCGTATCCGAGCCGATTGACCTTGGCCGAGCCGGTCGGGAGGCCCTCGAGGCCCACGTCGATCCAGCCGTTGGCGTTCCCGCCGGAATTGGCGTACAGACTCGCCGTTCCGCCGGGCGCGACGAAGGCCAGATCCAGATCGCCGTCGCCATCGAAGTCGACCGCTTCCGCGGCCGCCGCGGCTGGCAGCGGGCCGACCGGAGCCTCCGAGAAACGCCCCGACCCGTCGTTGCGCCAGAGGGTCGACGCGGCGCGGCTCGAGAGCACGAGCACGTCGAGGAAGCCGTCGTTGTCGAAGTCGAACAGCACCGGCGAATCGCCGGGCGAAAGCGCCCGGGGCTCGAGGAACGTGCCGTCGCCGCGATTGAGGGCCGTGAAGGTCGAAGCCTCGGCGGCCCACACCAGGTCGAGGCGCCCGTCGCCGTCGAGATCGCCCGCGGCCGCGGCCGGGATGCGTCCCGTGCGAGGCAGGGCAGCATCGCGAAGCGCGAGTCGCCCGCCGCGCAGGTTGTCGTAGAGCGCCAACCCGCCGCCGATCGGCGCCAGCAGCAGATCGACGTCCCCGTCCCGGTCGAAGTCGGCCGCGAGGGCAAAGCGGGAAGCGACGCCCTTCGGCAAGCCGGAGGCCTCGGTCACGTCGGTAAAAGTCCCGTCCAGGTTGTTGCGGAGCAGATGGTCGCCGCCCGGCCCGGCGACGTAGAGGTCGAGGTCGCCATCCGCGTCGACGTCGAACGGAACGATCCTTTCGCCGGCGGGGATCGGCGACTTCCGGTACGCGGCTCCCTCGCGGATCCACAGGGCGCCGGGCGTGGCGATGTCGAGCTCGCCCGAGTTGGTGACGTCGGCGACGGCGGCATCCGGCGCCGCCGAGCCCGGAATGACCGCCCCGAGTCGATAACCGCCGGCTCCGTCTGCCGCGGCCGGCCGCAGGCCGTCGCGCCCCGCGAAAACGAGATCCCGGCCGCTCGCCCCGGCCGACCGGACGACCGTCGCCCCATCGACCCCCGAAAGTCCCGCGTCGGGAAGCGGAGCGAACCGGACCGGGATCGCCCGGCCCGCGGCGGCCCGCATGGCGTCCCGCAGCGGCGACGACCAGTCGTCGATGGGCAGCCCGACGATCGGGGGTTCCGCCTCGCGGCGCGACTGCTGGTATCGAGGCAGGGTCCGGAGCAGGTTCTCGACGATCCGATGCTTGAGATCCGCCGCCTTCGCGTCCCCGGATCGATCCGCCGTGGCCGCCTCCGCCAGCGCGCGATCGAGCCGCGGCTCTCCGGCGACGAGCCGCGCCAGGCGCTCGTCGAGCGCGGCCGCGGCAGCCGCATCGCCGTTGCCGCGCTCGAGCTCGGAGAGGCGGACCATGAGAAACAGGTTGTCGGGAGCCCGGGCGAGGGCGGCCTCGACCCGCTGTGCGGCGAGGCGGCGCCCCTCGGACCCCCTCCCGCTCGCCAGCCGTGCCGCGGCCCACCAGGAGGAGACGTTGGACGGCGCCGCCGTCGCGGCGCGGACGAACGCCTCCTCCGCGCCGCGCGGGTCTCCCGCGAGCTCCCGCCGGACGCCTTCCAGTGCCATCAGGCGCGGATCGTCCGGCGCGAGGCGGAGGGCACCTGCGAGCAGCGTTTCGGCCGCCGCCGGGTCCTTCGCGCGCATGGCGGCCACCGCGCCGTCGGCCCACCCCAGCGGATCCGACGGGGCCGCCTTGCGGACCCGCGCGAACCGGCGCGAGGCCTCGGCGAGGTCGCCCTCCTCGAGCGCGGCCAGGCCCACGTTTCGGTCGGACTGGAGCGCGGAGAGCTCCGCGGGCGGGAGCGGCGCGGCGCCCGTCGCGAGAAGGAGCAGCGCGATGAGCACGTTATCCCGACGGGGCCGTTTCGCCGAGAGCGGCCTCGAACGCCGCGTGCGCGTCGTCGTCGAGGAGGCAGAACACGATCCTCTGGACGTACTCGGCGGTGGGCACGAAGGAGCGCGCGGCCGCCACCGTGATCTCGGCGGCACGCTCGAGCGGAAAGCCGAACGCCCCGGTCGACAGGGCCGGGACGGCGACGGAGGCCGCGCCGATGTCCTCGGCGCGCCGGAGCGCCTGGAGAACGGCGGAGGCGAGCAGCATTTCCTCGCCATACTCGCCCCCCTTCCAGACCGGGCCCACGGCGTGGATCACCCAGCGGGCATGCAGCTTTCCCCCCTTGGTCACCACCGCCTGCCCGACGGCGCACGTGCCGATGCGATCGCACTCCTCCTGGATCGAGGGTCCGCCGCGCCGCCGGATGGCGCCCGCGACCCCCGAGCCGAGCTGCAGCGCCTCGTTGGCCGCGTTGACGATCGCATCGACCGGCATCGACGTGATGTCCGCCTTGGCGAGATCGATCGACACACCCATGGGAGGCTTCGAGGGACTCCTAGACCTGCATGGCCTTCGCGACCGCTTCGGCGATCCGCATGTACGCCTCGGCCACGGCCGACTTCGGCTCGCCGACCACGATCGGACGGCCGGAGTCGCCGCCGGCCGTCACCCTCGGATCGAGAGGGATCTCCCCCAGGAACGGAACCTGGAGCTGGCCGGCCGTGCGCTCCCCCCCGCCGTGCTTGAAGATCTCTTCCCGACGGCCGCAGCCGGGGCACACGAAGTACGACATGTTTTCGACGATTCCGAGAACCGGCACGTTGACTTTCTGAAACATCGCGAGGCCCTTGCGGGCGTCGATCAGGGACACGTCCTGCGGCGTCGTCACGATGACCACACCGGAGAGTTGGATCTTCTGGGTCAACGTCAGCTGCGCGTCGCCCGTACCGGGCGGCAGGTCGATGACGAGGAAGTCCAGGCGCCCCCACGCGACGTCCTGCAGAAACTGTTCGACGGCCTTCATCACCATGGGGCCGCGCCAGATCACGGGCTGGTCGACGTCCATCAGAAATCCGAGCGACATGACCCGGACCCCATGGCGCTCGATCGGCACGATCTGGTTGGACGCGTCGATGAAGGGCTTCTCGTCGATGCCCATCATCATCTGCTGGGACGGCCCGTAGATGTCCGAATCCATCAAACCCACGCGGTGGCCCAGCCGCTCGAGCGCGAGCGCCAGGTTGGCGGCCACGGTGGACTTGCCCACGCCGCCCTTGCCCGAGGCCACGGCGATCTTGAAGCGAACGTCCGGCAGGATCCCCGGCGCGGAGGCCGGCGTCGCGGCGCGCGCCGGCGCGGCGGACGGCGGCTTCACGTCCAGGCGAATCGTCACGGCGTTCACGCCGGGGAGGCTGCGCAGCGTCTCGGTCGCGTCGCGCTGGATTTCCTCGGCGGCCTTCGGCGATTCGGTCGTGATCTCCAGGCGGAAGGAGACGTTTCCCCCGCCCACGGCGAGCTCCTTGACGAAGCCGAAGGAGACGATGTCCCGCGAGAGGCCCGGGAATCGCACCGCTTTCAGCGCTTCGAGTACCCGCTCTTCCGTCAGTTCCGCTGTCGCGCTCATGGCTGCTCCGGCTTCGGATTGTATGCCACCGCCGCGCGCGCTTCCTCGCGCAGCGTCGCGACGCGCTCGCGCACACGCTCGGTGAGCTCCCCGCGCTCCCGACGCGAGAGGCCCTCGACCGGAATCGGCTCGCCCACGGACATCGCGACCTCCGAGGGCACGACGGTGAACCCGCCGCGCCGCAGAATGCCGAACGTGCCCCCGATGCCGATCGGGAGAATCGGCAGCCCGGAGCGAATGGCCAGGAGGGCCGCGCCCGCCTTGAACGGAAGAAGCTCCCCCGTCAGCGTTCGGGTCTCCTCGGGAAAGACGATCAGCGAGGCCCCCTTGCCGGCGCGCCGGAGCGCCGCGTCGACGGTGGCCGCGCCCCGCCGGCGCTCGCCGCGATCGACCGGCACGAAGCCGGCCGCCGCCATCGACCAGCCGAGAATCGGCAGGCGGAAGAGGTTGCGCTTGGCGAGGAAGGAGATCTTCATCGGCAGCCGCGCGAAGAGGACGAGGATGTCGTAAAAGCTCTCGTGGTTCGCGGCGACCACGAAGCTCTCGCCGCGGCCGAACCGTTCGGGGTGCAGAACGCGCACCCGGACGCCCGTTCCCGACAGGATCGTGCGCGACCAGGCGCGCCCGAAGAGCATCGACCACCTCCCGCGCGGAGGCACGAGCCCCATCGGGATCGCCGGCAGGCCCCAGAAGACGGTCGCGCCGGCGATCACGATCCAGCAGTACAGAGAGCGAAGAAATCGCACGGCGCGGCATCGTAGCAGAGGGACAACTCTCGTAACCTCCTGCGTTTACACCGTGTGGAGTCACGGCGTAGAATGCCCCGTTCCCATGACGCAACCGCAACCGTCCGCAACCGCGATTTTCTATCGCAACCTCCGCTGGCTGCGCTTCGTCGATCGCTTCGGCCGCAAAGGCTCCCAGCTCGTCGAGTACATCGGTGGCCTCGCTCAGCTGATGGGCCAGACCTTCGCGGCCTCGGTCAGCCGGCCGTTCTACTCCGCGGCTCTGCTCGACCAGATGGACGAGCTCGGCGTCAAGTCGGTCTCGATCACCGGCATCACGGCGCTCTTCACGGGCATGGTCCTCGCCCTGCAGACCGCCTACTCGCTCGAGGCGTTCGGCGGCAAGATGTTCGTGGGCCGCGTCGTTTCGCTCTCGCTCGTGCGCGAGCTCGGCCCGGTGCTGACGGCGCTCATGGTCGGCGGCCGCGTCGGCTCCGGCATCACCGCCGAGCTCGGATCCATGACCGTGACCGAGCAGGTCGACGCCCTCCGCGCCATGGCGATCTCGCCCGTCCGCCGCCTGGTCGTGCCGCGCGTGCTCGCCACGGTGATCATGATGCCCGTCCTGACGGCAATCGCCGACGCTCTGGGAATCCTCGGCGGCCTCGGAATCGCCGTGCTCGAGCTGCAGATGACCGCCCAGGACTACATCACGAGCATCTGGCAGCAGCTCTCGATTGCGGACATCTTCAGCGGCCTGAGCAAGACCGTCTTCTTCGGCCTCGAGATCGCGGCGATCGGCTGCTACAACGGCCTGCAGGCGCAGGGCGGCGCGGCCTCCGTCGGACAGGCCACGACCCGCACGGTCGTGCTCGCCTCGATCTGCGTGCTCGTGTCGGACTTCTTCCTGACGAAGCTCTTCCTGGCCATCTGATGAGCGCCGCCGTCACCCCCACGGGCCCGCGGGCCGCCGGTCACGTCCTCGGCGACACGATCGTCGAGTTCCGCGAGGTCTGGAAAAAATATTCCGGCCGCGACATCCTGGCCGGGATCAACCTCAAGATCCGGCGGGGCGAGGTCCTCTGCATTCTGGGACCCTCCGGAACCGGAAAGAGCGTGACCCTCCGCCACATCAACGGCCTGACCCAGCCGGACAATGGCGACGTGCTCGTCTTCGGGGAGTCGGTCGTCGGACTGTCGGAGGAGGAGCTTTCGCCCGTGCGGCGCCGCACCGCGATGCTCTTCCAGGGCGGCGCGCTGTTCGACTCCATGAACGTCGAGCAGAACATCGCATTTCCCGTCAAGGAGCACACCGACAAGTCTCCCGAGCAGATCGCGGCCATCGTGGCCGAAAAGCTGACCATGGTCGGCCTGCCCGGCATTCAGCGCAAGATGCCCTCGGAGCTCTCCGGCGGAATGCGCAAGCGCGTGGCCCTGGCCCGTTCGATCGCGCTCGACCCGGACATCATCCTCTACGACGAACCGACGACCGGACTCGACCCCCTGTCGTCCGAGAAGATCGCCCAGCTCATCGTCGACCTGAACGTCCGCCTCGAGACCACCTCGATCGTCGTCACCCACGACATCGTCGCGGCGCGCACGGTCGCCGACCGCCTGGCGTTCCTCCACCAGGGGCGTTTCCAGTTCATCGGAACATTCGACGAGGCCGCGCAGGGCGGCCACCCCGTGCTCATGGAGTACTTTCGCTCCATGGGCTTTCCGTGCGGCACCGGCGTCTTCCAGACGGTGCCAGCGCCGAAAGGACCATAGCCCGTGGCCGGAGAAACGCAGGTCGGCCGCCGCTTTCGCGTCGGCCTCGTGGTGATGATCGCCCTGGCGGTGGCGATGATCGGCGTCTTCATGGTGGGCCAGCGGGCCAACCTCTTCCGAAAGAAGTTCCCCTACACGACGCGCTTCGAGTCGGCGGCGGGCCTCGTGGGGGGCAACGTGGTCACCCTGAACGGCGTCGTCGTCGGCAACGTCATGGAGGTCAACCTCTCGGGCGACCCCGCCGACCGCACCGTCGAGGTCGTCTACGATGTCGTCCGGCGCTGGGCGCCGATGCTGCGCAAGGGGACGACCGCGGCGATCAAGACGCGGGGCCTGCTCGGCGACAAGTACATCGAGCTCGCCGGCGGCCGACCCGACGAGCCGGAGGTGCCGATCGGAGGCGAGATCCCGGCGGCGCCGGGGGCCGGCATCGAAAAGTTCCTCGAGGGCAGCGGCGACTTGCTGACCGACCTCGGCGCGATCGCCAAGTCGCTCAAGGCCATCCTCGGCCGGACCGAGAAGGGCGAGGGCCTGCTCGGCGCGCTGACCTCCGCGAGCCCGGAGAGCGCGGAGCTCGGCAACAGCTTCAACGACGCCCTGCACTCCCTGAACGCGATCCTGAAGAAGATCGACCAGGGCAAGGGCCTCGTGGGCAAACTCCTCGTCGACGAGAGGTACGCCAGGGAAACCAGCGAATCCCTCGCCGGAGCGATCCGCTCCGTGCAGTCCCTGCTCGCGCAGATCGACGAGGGCGTTCGCACCGGCAACGGCGCGATCCCGGCTCTCCTCTCGGATCCGGAAGGCAAGAAGAAGGTCTATGCGCTCGTCGACGATCTCGCCACGGCCGCCGCCGGGCTCGCCGTGGTCGCCCAGAACCTCGAGAAGGGCAGCGGGGCCATCCCGATCCTTCTCAACGACCCGCAGTTCGGCAAGGAGTTCACCAAGAACCTCCAGAGCTTCTCGATGCACCTCGACTCGATCAGCAAGAAACTCGACGAGGGCGACGGCACCGCGGGCAAGCTCATCAACGATCCCTCGGTCTTCGACGCCGCGCACCGGCTCGTCGTTGGCGTGGACCAGTCGCCGATCCTGCGCTGGCTGGTCAAGGACCGCCAGAAATCGGGCATCCGGAAGGAATACAAGGACGCCGTCAAGGCCGGGGAAATCGAGCCGATGCCCGAGTGAGAGTCCTCGTGACGGGGGGTGCGGGTTTCATCGGCTCGCACCTGACGGACCGCCTGCTGGCGCGCGGCGACCGCGTCACGGTCCTCGACGACTTCAATGACTTCTACGACCCGGCCCTCAAACGCGCCAATTCCGCAGTCCATGCCCGACAACCGGCGTTCCGGCTCGTGGAGGGCGACATCCGGGACCGCGCCCTCGTCTTCCGGCTCTTCGCCGAGGAGCGGTTCGATGCGGTCGCGCACCTCGCGGCCCGCGCGGGCGTCCGCCCGTCCCTCGCGCAGCCGGTGCTCTACGAGGAGGTCAACTGCGTCGGAACCCTGCATCTGCTCGAGGCCGCGGTCGCGCACGGCCGGCCGCGCTTCGTCTTCGCGTCCTCGTCCTCGGTCTATGGCCTCAATTCCAAGCTCCCCTTCTCCGAGGAGGATCCCGATCGAGCGGCCGGCGTCTCCGTACGCCGCAACCAAGCGCGCCGGCGAGCTCCATGTCTTCACGGCCCACCACCTTCACGGGCTGCCGGCGATCTGCCTGCGCTTTTTCACCGTCTACGGCCCGCGCCAGCGCCCGGAGATGGCGATCGCGCGGTTCATTCGAAGCGTCGAGGCCGGGGAGTCCGTTCCGTTCTACGGCGACGGAAGCTCGCGGCGGGACTACACGTACGTCGACGACATCGGCGAGGGCCTGCTCGCAGCCCTGGACCGGACGTTCGGGTTCGAGATCGTGAACCTCGGGGGCGCCCGCCCGGTCACCCTCGACGAGCTCGTCGCAGCCGTCGAAACCGCGACCGGACGCACGGCCCGGCTCCTGCGCCAGCCCGACCAGCCGGGCGATGTTCCGGTCACGTTCGCATCGACGGAGAAGGCAGAGCGGCTCCTGGGTTTCCGCGCCCGCGTGCCGCTTCCCGAGGGGCTCCGGCGGTCGGTCGCGTGGCACCGCTCCGCGTATCCCGGGACCCCGAGCGCGAAAGCGTCATGAACATCTGCATGGTCGGGACGGGCTACGTGGGGCTGGTCACCGGGGCCTGCCTCGCCGACTTCGGCATGAACGTCGTCTGCGTAGACAAGGACAGCGAGAAGATCGCGGCTCTGCAGCAGGGGCGGATCCCGATCTACGAGCCCGGGCTCGAAGAGGTCATCGCGCGCAACGAGCGTGCCGGCCGCCTGCGGTTCACGACTGGCCTGAAAGCCGGAATCGAAGACGCTCTCGCCATCTTCATCGCCGTCGGGACGCCGCCGAAGCCCGACGGCTCCCCGGACCTGACGTTCGTTCGGCAGGTCGCGGAAGCCATCGCGGAGCACATGAACGGCTACAAGGTCGTCGTCACGAAGTCGACGGTCCCGACGGGAACCGGCCGGATGATCGAAGAAATCATCCGCGGCGGCAACGGCCGCCATGAATTCTCCGTCGCGTCGAACCCCGAATTCCTGCGCGAGGGGTCCGCCGTCGCCGACTTCCTGCGGCCCGACCGCGTGGTCATCGGGGCCGGCGATGCCCGGGCGGTCGAGGTCCTCAAGGAAATCTACAGCCCCCTGTTTCTGGTCGAAACGCCCTTCGTCATCACCGACGTCGCATCGGCCGAGCTCATCAAGTACGCATCCAACGGCTTCCTGGCGGTCAAGATCTCGTTCATCAACGAGATCGCGACGATGTGCGAACTCATGGGCGCCGACGTCCACGACGTCGCACGGGGCATGGGCCTCGACCGCCGCATCGGGGGCAAGTTCCTCCACCCGGGCCCCGGCTTCGGCGGCTCGTGTTTCCCCAAGGACACGGCCGCGGCGGCCGACCTGGCGCGGCAAAACGGCTACACGTTCGAGATCATCGAGGCGGCCATCCGCGCCAACGAGAAGACGAAGGCGCGCATGATCGACAAGATCGCGGCGGCCGTCGGGCCCCTCGCCGGAAAGACCGCCGCGGTCCTCGGCCTGTCGTTCAAGCCCGAGACCGACGACATCCGGGAATCGCCCGCCCTCGTGGTGGTCCGAGACCTCCTCGCGGCCGGCGCCCGCGTCCGGGCCTTCGACCCGGCGGCAATTCCCAACGCCCGCGCCGTCTTCCCCGATCTGCACTATGCCGGGGACGCCTATGCGTGCGCGACGGGGGCCGATTTTCTGGTCCTGGCCACGGAGTGGAACGCGTTCCGCAAGCTCGACCTGCAGCGCCTCGCCGCCGGGATGCGCTCCAGGACCATGATCGATCTGAGAAACGTCTACGAGCCGGCGGAGCTGCGGCGGCTCGGCTGGACCTACACGGGGGTCGGACGGGGATGATGAAAGACACGGGCATGCGCGTCCTGGTGACCGGAGGCGCGGGATTCCTGGGCAGCCACCTCTGCGACCGGCTGCTCCACGAGGGCCACGAGGTCATCGCGATGGACAACCTCCTGACGGGGAACATGCGCAACCTCGCGCACCTCGAGGAGGAGCGCCGGTTTCGTTTCGTGCGGCACAACGTCGCCGAATACATCTTCGTCGACGGCCCGGTCGACGCGGTGCTGCACTTCGCCTCCCCCGCGTCTCCGATCGACTACCTCGAGCACCCGATCCAGACGCTCAAGGTGGGGTCGCTCGGCACCCACAATGCCCTCGGCCTCGCCCTCGCCAAGAAGTCCCGATTCCTGCTCGCCTCGACGTCCGAGGTCTACGGCGACCCGCTCGTGCACCCGCAACCGGAGTCCTACTGGGGCAACGTGAATCCGATCGGCCCCCGGGGCGTCTACGACGAGGCCAAGCGTTTTGCGGAGGCCATGACGATGGCCTACCGCCGCGCCCACGGAGTGGATACGCGCATCGTCCGGATCTTCAACACGTACGGCGAGCGCATGCGGCCGCGCGACGGCCGCGTCGTCCCGGCCCTCATCTGCCAGGCCCTGGCCGGCGAGCCGCTGACCGTCTTCGGCGACGGCTCGCAGACCCGGTCCTTCTGCTACGTGTCCGACCTCGTGGACGGCATCTACCGGCTGCTCCATTCCGACGCCGGGGAACCGGTCAACATCGGCAACCCCGCCGAGCTCTCGGTTCTCGACTTCGCGAAAACGATCCGGAGCCTCACCGGCACGAAGAGCGAGATCGTCTTCAAGCCCCTGCCGGTCGACGACCCGAAGGTCCGACAGCCCGACATCACGAAAGCGCGCACGCGGCTCGGGTGGGAGCCCCGGATCCGGCTCGAGGAAGGTCTCGGGCGCACGATCGAGTACTTTCGCGGCCTGCCCGCCGACGCCCGAAGCCCGAACTAGGGTCCCGACCCCTCCGCGCCGTCGCAGCCGATCGCCTCGACCGGGCACGAATCCATGGCCTCCTGGCACTGGGCCTCCTCGTCCGGCGTTTCGGGCTGCTTCGCGACGTAGGAGTAGCCACGGTTCTCGTTGCGCTGGAAGCTGGCGGGGGCGGTCACGCGGCAGACGTCGCAGTCGATGCACTGCGCGTCCACGTAGTACTTTCCGGCGACGCTTTCCGCCACCTTGTCCTTGCGGTCCGCCACGAGGGCGGGAACCTTAGCACGGCGCCGGATGCGGGCCAAATGAAGGTTGCGTCAAGGGCGGCGGCCGCCCGGATCCCTGGGCTAGACTCCCGCGCGTGCGCGCGCGGGCACTCCTGGCGCTGGTCGTGGGCAGCCTGTCGGCCGCATGCGACAACGCCCCGCTTCCGGACGGGGCGCGCGCCGACCGCGACCAGGCGGCGGGCCGGCGGATCTACGAGCGCAAGTGCGCCTCGTGCCACAACACGAACGGGGACGGAAAGACGATCGTTGCCGGCCACTTCCCGTACGCGAACCTTCTCGACGGGCGGTGGCGATCCGACGGGACCGCGGGCGCGATCGAAAGGCAGATTCGCCAGGGGCACGACCCGATGCCGAAGTTCGAGGGTAAACTGACGGACGAGGAGATCCGGCAGACGGTGGCCTACGTGCTCGCTCTCTCGGGGACCGGCGCGGTCGACGGTGCAGGACCGGCGACGGGCGCAAGGCCATGAGAATCCCGCTCTTCCCCCTGCCCGGCGTCGTTCTCCTGCCCGGCACGATCCTGCCCCTCCACATCTTCGAGCCCCGCTACCGGGCCCTGGTGGGCGATGCGCTCGCCGGCGATCGCACGATCGGCATGGCCATGCTCCGCCCCGGGTGGGAGGCCTCGGACGCCGACGACCCGAAGATCTACCCGATCGGCGGAGCCGGCGAGATCGTCGAGTCGGAAGAGCTGGAGGACGGCCGATTCAACATCCTGCTCGAGGGCCGCTTCCGGTATCGGATCGTGGAGGAATCGCCCTCCGACCCCTATCGGACGGCCCGCGTCGAGCCGGTCCGGTCCGTTCCCTTCACCGATCCGGCCGAAGAGGGCCGCGTCACCCGCGCCGCCGGCGCGCTCTTCGGCGGAATCGCCCGCGAGCTCGGCCTGCCGCCGCTGCCGGACGAGTCGCTCTCCCCGGAACGCCTCGCTTCCGAGATTGCCCTCCGTCTGCGCTACGCTCCGGCGGAACTCCAGTCGATCCTCGAGACCGACTCCGTCGCGGCGCGCTTCGAGACCCTCGCCGGGCGAATGCTCGAGTGGAAGAGTCGCCTGCGGTTCCTGGAGCCGTTCCGGCCATCCGACCTCGACCCGCGGCGGAACTGACGTCCGTCGCGCGAGGCGCCGGCGGACGTCATCCCGAGGGCCGCAGGCCCGAGGGATCCCGAACTCGAGACGCCCCGCCAGGTCGAAGTCCGGATCCCGAACTCGAGAGCCCCCCGGCGCTTGTCCGCGGGATCGCTCGGCGCTTCGCCGATCAGTTCCGCGACGCGTTCAGGGCGCGTTCGTGGGCCCAGCTGCGGATCTGCTTGATCTGCTCTTCCATGGTCACGGCCAGCGGGACCGTGGCGGAGATCATCCGGTACATGTCGTCCTCGGAGAGGGCTCGGCTCTCGGCGTAGGCGTCGACCACGGCGGAGACGACGGCCTGTTCGATCTCGGCGCCGTTCCATCCGTTGGTGGCCTTGGCGAGGAAGACGAGATCGAAGCGACCGACGTCGCACCGGGCCTTCTTCAGGTGGATGGCGAAAATCTGCTTGCGCTCCTCCTCGTTCGGAAGATCGACGAAGAACACCTGGTCGAACCGGCCCTTGCGGATGATCTCGGCCGGCAGGAGGTGGATCCGGTTTGCGGTCGCGGCCACGAAAACGAGCGCGGATTTTTCCTGCATCCACGTCAGAAAGCCCGAAAAGATCCGCGACATCGACGCGTCCTGCCCTTCCCGATATCCGCCCACGCCCATCTCGATCTCGTCGATCCAGAGCACCGCCGGGGAGACCGCCTCCACGGCCCGGAGCGCGCGGAGAAAGGTCATCTCCGCGTTGTCGGTCCCGAAGACCGCGTTCATGTCGAGGCGAAAGAGGGGCAGGTTCCAGAGCGTCGAAATCGTCTTGACGCAGAGACTCTTTCCGCAACCCGAGATTCCCATCAGGAGGACCCCCTTCGGGATGGGGATCCCGGCGTCGAGGGCGTCGCGAGAGAACAGCGCCTGGCGCTTCAGGAGCCATTCCTTCAGGACGTCGTAGCCTCCGATGTCCTCGAGCGAGAAGCGCGGAGGCACGAACTCGAGCACGCCTTCCTTGCGCGACATCTGTTCCTTCTCGGCGAGCACTTCGAAGTAGGCCGCCTCGTCGAACGCCTTCCGGGAGGCGAAGATCTTGGACACGAGGTGCCCGACCTCGTCCGCCGTGAGCCCCCGCATCGCCAGGCCGAGCCGGCGCATCGAGGCCTCGTCGATGTCGACCGAAAGCCGGCGCCGCAGGTGCCCCTCGAGGAGTTTCGCGATCTCGGAGTCGTCGGGCAGCTCGTATTCGACGACGTAGATCTCCTTCTTGGCCTCCTCGGGGATCGCCAGGCGCGGCGAAACGAAGAGGACGTGCCGCCCGCGGTCCTTGAGCGCGCGGTACAGATCGCGCACCCGCCGAACGATCTCCGGCCGCCCGTCCCCCGTCACCGGGAAGTCCTTGAGCAGGTAGAAGCCCTTGCCGGTCGCGTTCAGGATCGCCTCGAGCGCCCGCACCGGATCCTCGGTGCCCGGCACGGGCGTGCCGTCGACGACGAGGCCTTCGACCACGGACCAGACGCCGTACGGGCACGGCGCTCCGTAAAAGGTCTTCGCGAGGTGCTGCGTGAAGCGCTCGACGCGCGTCTCCTCCCACGTCAGGACGTAGACGAGTGGATGACCACCGAGAAGCGCCTTCCGAATCCGGTCCATGGCCTTGGTGGGCGCCGCAATCGGCATCGGCGTCGCGACGGTGCTCATCGGTCGGATTGTAACGCGCCTTCCGCGATGGGCCGGTTACAATGGCGACGCATGGCCAATCCCGAACATCTGCGCATGCTCCAGTCACCGGAGTGGAACGACTGGCGCGCTCGAAACCCCAACGTCACCCCGGATCTGACGGGGGCGGAGCTTGCCGGCAAGGACCTCTCCGGCAAGGATCTGAAGCGTGCCGACCTGACCCGGGCCGACCTCTCGAAGGCCACCCTCGCCGGTACCGACCTGACGCGGGCGACGCTTCACAACGCCAGGTTCGCCGGGGCCCAGGCGCCCGGCGCCGTCCTCGAGCACTGCGCCCTCGATTTTCTCGATTTCTCCGGCGTCTTCCTGGCCGGAGCGCGCTTTCGCTCGGCCTCGCTGCAGAGTGCGACGTTCGTCGGAGCGGACCTCGCGGGCTCCGACCTCTCGTTCACGCGGCTGGAGGGCGCCGACCTCTCCAACGCCAACCTGGCCGGCTCGAACCTGCGCGACGTGAACTTTCGCGGCGTCAAGGTCGCCGGCGCCCATTTCGACGGCGCGGACCTCTCCCGCGCCGTGCTCGAGGGCGTCTCGGCCGTGCGGGGATCGTTCCCCAACGCCAACTTCTCCGGAGCCAACCTCAAGACGGCCGACCTGACCGGCGCGGATCTGAGGAAGGCCAACTTCGCGGGAGCGTTGCTACGCCAGGCGGCCATGAACGCCGCCGACTGCGAGCGCGCCGAATTCACCGATGCCGACATGGAGCTCGTCTCGGCGGTCGAAGCCAACTTCACCGCCGCCGGTTTCGACCGGGCCAAGGTCCGCAAGGCCGACCTGCGCCGCGCGGTCTTCCTCGACGCGGGAGGCGCCGACGTCAGCTTCTCCGAGGCCAAGCTCACCGAGGTCGATCTGCGCACCGCGCGATTCGAGAAGGCCAACTTTCAGAATGCCGACCTCTCCAAGGTCGTCCTGCGGCGCGCCAACCTGAAGCCCTACTCCTTCGTCGGGGCGTCGTTCTCCGGTGCGGACCTGGCGGAGGTCCAGGCCGAGGGTGTCAACTTCTCGCGCGCGGACCTCTCCCTCGGCTCCTTCCGGCAGGCCAACCTCAAGCGGGCGGACTTTTCCGGGAGCAAGGGCTTCGACGCGGACCTGTCGGGAGCGCTGCTGATCGGAGCCAATTTCACCGACGCGAGTCTGCAGGACGCCGACCTGCGGTTCGCCCGGGCGATCGGCGCGAACTTCACCGGCGCCGACCTCAAGGGCGCGGACCTGGCCAACTCGGACTTTACCGAGGCGGTGTTCAAGAGAACCCGTTTCTGGGGTGCGACGGCCCGCCGGGCCAAGCCTCCGAAGGGCCACGGCATGCTCTTCTCACTTTCGACGTCCTTCTCGAAGGCCAAGGAAAAGAAGAGCAAGGCCTCGGACGAGAAGGAGGCCAAGCGCCAGAGGCGGATCGCCGAGCTCGAGGCCGAAGCGTCGAAGAAGGCCCCCCACTTGACCGGCAAGCGGTAGGGCGGCGCTAGGGCTTCTTCGTCGGCTCCGGGGTCGGAGGCTTGAACGCCTTCGCGAACGCCGCCTGGATCTTCCCGGCGGCGCCCGAATCGATCACGAAGCCGCCGGGCCGCGAGGAGACGGTCGCCACGGCGTCGCCTGGTCGCCGATGCACGGCGATCGTCCAGGCGTGCCCCGCCTGGGTCCGCACGACCACCGTCGCATCGGCCGCCGGCAGCGCCTTGGCCTGCGCGTCGTCGATGGTGCTCCGGCTCTTGACCGCGGAGATCGCGTTGAGGACGTCGTCGGCCGCCGCGGCGAGCACCGTCCGCTCCCCGGCGGTCCAGCCGGCGTTGCCCCGCTTGAGCGAATACTGGTCGGTTCCGAACGTGCCTTCGACCGCCGAGACGTCGCCCCGGTTGAACGCGACGAGCGCGCCGCTCCGGAAGGCCTCGGCCTCCTTGGACAGCTCGTCGACGATGTCCCGCTCCACCGTGAGGACCTGGCCGTCGCGCCGGGCGTAGATGGAGTTCCCGTCCGAACGGGTCGCACCGAAGTCGACGGCCGCGACGGCCCCCTTCTCCCCCGTGAGACTGACCCTGTAGAGCGGCGGCCGGAGAGACAGCGCGGCCAGATCCTCGCCGGAGTGCAGGAACGCGTTCGCGCGCAGCCCCGTCAGCTGGCCGACGAGGCGATCGGCCTCGGCGGTGTCGGCCAGGTCCGACATCGGCTCCAAGAGCCACCAGGCCCCGTCCCGGCGGGCGAGCACGAGCCGGCCCCGTCCCCGTAGAATCTCGACGCGATCGACTCCGGCGGTGGACCCGTCGAAGACGTCGCGGCTTCGAAAATCGTCGACCGGCTTGCGGACCGCGGCGAGCACCGTCTTCGGTACGAAGAGCACCTTCGTCTGGCCCTGAACCCGCGCCGCGGTGATGTCGGTGCCCGGAATGTCCACCCCGAACTCGATCGCCCTCGTCCGGACGACCGTCGGGTCCCCGGCATCGGTCCAGGTCAGCTTCGCCGTCGCCACCGGCTTCTCGAGGCCATAGTCGGCGGGATTCGCCTCCGCCGAGTCCACGGAGGCGCGCTTGAGATCGGTCAGCTCGCCCGCGGCACCGTTGACCGCAAACGGGTCCGCAGGGTACGCGTCGGGCTTGACCATTCGCCACCGCGTGGATTCGGTCCGTTCGAATTCGACCGTCTCGCCGCCGCGCGTCAACGTGAGGCGCGTCAGGCGCTCTTCCGGAAGGTCCCAGTACAGGTCCCCCTTGCGCTGCCGTTCCGCCGTGGACGGCATCTTGCGCTCGAAGAGCAGGATGAAAGCGAAGAGCGCCGCGACGACGGCCGTCAGGACGATGAGCTTCTTCGCGGACACGTCCGATCAGTCCCTGCGCCGGTACCAGACCCAGAGACCGAGCAGGATCGCAAGCCCCGGCAGTCCCGCAACGGCGAAGATGCCGATGCGGCGCACCTGGGAATCGGTCAGCGAAAGCGACGCCTGCTCGATCGTTTTCGGCGCGATGCCGATCTGCTTCTCGCTCCCGGTCAGCCAGTGGACGGCGTTGGCCAGCAGCACGCCGTTGCCGCCGTTGGCGACCGAGCCGTTGCCCGCGAAACGGGAGTTGCCGATCACCACGAGGCGCGCGGACGTCCCGCCCGTCGCCTTGTCGTCCGCCGGACCCACCGCCACCGCGATCGAGACCGGGCCGGGCGTGTCCCCGGGCTCCTTCTGGATCGCGCCGTTGCCCTCGGCGAGGGCCTTCAGGTTCGTTTCGCCCCAGCCTTCCGGCGAGGTCTCGACGAGCATCGTCTCGGACACGCCCTCCGGCGGTTTCTCCGCCTTCGTCACCGACCGCGCGAGCGGAAAGACGACCGGCAGTTCTTCGGCCGACAGCGACTTGACGATCGGGTGACTCCCGTAGCGGTTGGCCAGCACCGTCTCGGCGCCCACCATCGGCAGGGCGTTGGCCGGATCGACGACGATGTCGTCGCCGAGGCGCAGGCCGTACCGGGCGAGCAGCCCGCCGAGGCCGAGGTCGGCCGGCGGCGAGCCCGGGCCGGGCAGAACGGGGTCGAGCATGACGAGCGCGTGACCGCCCCCCGCGAGGTATTTCGCCAGCGCGCCGGCCTCCGGGTCGAGAAAAGCCGTCCGGGGTCCCGCGACGACCACGACGTCGGTCCCGGCGGGGAGATCGTCCTTCCCGAGCGAGGCCCAGGTGGACACCGTCATGTTGTCGCGCTCGAGCAGCTGCTTGGCCTCCGAGTAGCCGCGGCCGCGGTCGCCGGAGTCGAGCGAGGCCTCGTTGTGGCCCTGCGTGAACACGATCTTCGGCTGCTTCTCCTCGGATACGGCCAGGATCGCCGAGGTGAAGGCTTCTTCGCCCTTGAATGCCTTGATCGTCGGTGTCCCGCCCATCTGAGCGGCCGCAAAGTCGAAGTCGGCCAGCTTGTCTTCCTCGACGTACTTCTTGCGGTCTCCGGAGCGGAAAACGACCGTGTTCTGGCGGACGCCGAACTCCTTGAGGAGGGCCTCGGCGCGCGCGACGTTGCGCGTCGGGTCGAGGTATTCGACCTCGATCTTCGGAGACGCGGCCTGGTAGCGGGACAGCAGCTCGCGGACCGGCTGATAGAGCCGCGCGCCCGACGTCATGAACACGGTCACCCGGACCGGGGCCTTCAGGTCCGCCAGGATCTTCCGGCTCTGCTCCGAAAGGGAGTAGATCCGCGTGGACGTCCAGTCGAACCGGGCCCAGTGGCGCGCCGAGAGGTAGTTGACGGCGATCAGGATCGCCAGGCCGAGCACCACGGCGATGGCGGAAGTCCCGGCGCGCACGGCCCGGGCCTTCACGGGGTCTCCTTCTTGGCCGAGACGGACACGGTCGTCAGGAACAGGAAGAAGACCGTGGCCGATACGTAGTACACGATCCGCCGGGTGTCGACCGACCCGCGGGCGAAGTCCTCCATGTGCTCCCAGACGTTGAAGTACGAGAAGAACTCGCGCTTCTCCGGGGCGTTCACCGCCGACTCCAGCAGTCCGCCCGAGAAGATCACGATCAGCATGGCGAAGGCGAAGATGGCGGCGACGATCTGGTTCTTGGTCAGCGTCGAGGCGAACATGCCGACCGAAAGGAAGTAGCCGCCCATCAGTGCGACCGCGAGATACGCGGAGGCGACCGGGCCCAGGTCGATCGGCGTCTGCCAGCGCAGGATCGCCACGTACGCGAGGGTCGGGAGCCAGAGCGTGAGGAAGAAGCCGAGGGCGCCGAGGAACTTGCCGAACACGACCGTTCCCTCCGAAACGGGCGAGGTCAGGAGCATCTCGAGCGTGCCGGATTTGCGCTCCTCCGCGAAGAGACGCATCGCGATGATCGGGACGACGAAAAGGTTGAAGATCCAGAAATAGGTGTTCGAGAAGAGGAGCACGAGCGCCTGGCCCTTGGGCGCCTGCGGCGAGTTCAGGAAATTCACGATCACGGTGAAGATGAAACCGTTCATCAGGAGGAAAGCGGCGAGAACGACGTAGGCGAGCGGCGAGAGGAAGTAGGCGCGCCATTCCCGGCCGACGATGGCGAAGAGCTTTCTCACGAGAGCCGCTCCTCGCCGGCGGCCGGCACCACGGGTTGCGCCGCAACGGCCTCCTCCGCCGCCGCGTCGTGCCGCGTGAGGCGCACGAAGACGTCCTCGAGAGACATCGCTTCCCTCGCGAGCTCGCGCAGAACCCAGCCGCGCGCGACGGCGAGGCGGAACACGTCCTCGCGCGGGTCCGAACCCTCCCGGCACGTCAGACGCGCCCGCGTTTCGTCCGGCCGGTCCTCGAGATCGACCACGGAGACGCCGGAGAGCCCGGCGAGGTCCTCGCGCGCGTCGACGGCGCCCCGGAAGACCGCCCGCACCACGGGGGTCCCGGCGAGCCGGCCGCGCAGCTCCGCGGGCGTGCCTTCGGCCACGATCCGGCCCCGGTCGATGATCAGCACCCGGTCACAGACGGCTTCGACCTCCGGGAGGATGTGCGTGGACAGGAGCACGGAGCGATCCTTGCCGAGCTGGCGGATCGTCTCCCGGATCTTGATGATCTGGACCGGGTCGAGCCCGATCGTGGGCTCGTCGAGAATCAGGACACGGGGCCGGTGCACGAGGGCCCCGGCGAGCGCGGTGCGCTGGCGAAAGCCCTTCGACAGATTCTCGATCCGGCGGCTCGCCACCTCGCCGAGCAGGCACTGGTCGAGCGCCTCGGAGACGCGCGCCTTCACCTGCGACCGCGGAACGCCTTCGAGGCGGGCGCGAAACGCCAGGTACTCCGAGACCCGCATCTCGGTATACGCCGCGGCGGACTCGGGCAGATAGCCCAGGGAGGCCCGCGCCGCATTCGGCCGCGCCACGACGTCGTGCCCGGAAACGCGCGCCGTCCCCGAGGACGGCGGCAGGAAGCCGGTCAGGACGCGCATCGTGGTCGTCTTTCCGGCGCCATTGGGGCCGAGGAAGCCGACGATTTCGCCTTCGCGAACGGAGAACGTCACGTCGTCCACCGCGAGCCGCGTCGGGTACCGTTTCGAAAGGTTTTGAACTTCGATCATGTGAGAGTCACCGGGGAACCGCGCTTAGAAATCGCGGAAGGATAATGCATATTCCCGAAAAGAAAACCCGCCTCGCGTATCATTCCGGGCGTGATCTCCGTCGAAAACGTGTCCAAGACGTACGGCCGTCGGCGGAGGCGCCCGCCGGCGCTCGACGGCGTCTCCCTCGAGGTGCGCCGGGGCGAGACCGTCGGCCTCATCGGCCCCAACGGGGCCGGGAAGACCACCCTCCTCTCCTGCCTGCTCGGGTTCCTGCGCCCGGATTCCGGCACGATCCGGATCGGCGGGCTCCCGGTCGACGACCTTCGGACCCGCGCGCGCACCGGCTACATGCCGGAGCGCCTGGGATTCGACCGGGACCTGACGGGCTCGGACTTCCTTCGCTTCCACTGGCGGCTCGCCGGCGGAGAAGCCTCCCGGGCGGACGCGGAGGCACGGGCCGCGGCCGGGCGCGTCGGCCTCGAACCCGCCGCCCTCTCGCGCAAGCTGCGAACCTATTCCCGGGGCATGCTGCAGCGTATCGGCGTGGCGCAGGCGACGCTCGGAGACCCGGAACTCCTCTTCCTCGACGAGCCCGCTTCCGGCACGGATCCCGTGGGCGTCGTCACGGTGCGCGAACGGATCCTCGAGGCCAAGGCGCGCGGCGCCACCATCGTGCTCAACTCTCACCAGCTGCCCGAGGTCGAGAGAGTCTGTGACCGCGTCGTTTTCATCGACCATGGCCGTCTGACGCGATCCGAGACCCTGACGGGCGAGGCCGCCTCGCGCAGGCGCGCCGCGATCCGGGTCGAACCGGCGCACGGCGCCCGGGCCCTCGAAATCCTCGCGACCCTGGGCCTGGCGGCCGAAGCGGACCCCGATGGGCGTCTGCGCCTCTCGGAGGCCGGTCCGACCGAGGTCGCCGCCGCGATCAAAGCGCTCTCCCTCGCCGACGTCGCGGTGCTCGAGGTGCGGTCTTCCGCCGAGCTGGAGGAGCTCTTCCGCGAGGCCTCGCCGTCTTGATCGAGATGGCGCGCCGGTTCGTGCGGCAGAAGTCGCGAAGCGTCGGTACGCTCGTCGTGCTCGGTCTGTTCGCCGCGGTGGCCGCCCTGACCGTGGCAGCCTCCGGCGGGCACGCCGGGCTCGGCAACGAGGGCTACCTCGTCCTCCTCGTCCTCGGCGCGGCATCCGTCTCGAAGGACGCCTCGAGCGGCGGCCTCCAGATGATCCTCGCCCGGCCGATCCGCAGGACCGACTATCTGTTCGGGCGCTACCTGGGTATCGTCGCCGCCTTCGCCGCGTTCGTCGCCGTCTGCGCCCTTCTCGGAGGCCTCGTCCACGCGATCTGGGGAGCCGGGGGCACGCCGTTCTCTCCGCTGGCGACCCTCGCGAACCTCGGCTACGGCACCCTCTGGGCGGCGCAGATCGCGGCAATCCTCGTCTTTTTCTCCACCTTCCTGCCGGGCTACGGCGACGTCATCGCCGTGCTCGGCATCGAAATCCTGCTCTCGGTCCAGACCACCGCTCCCGGTTATCAGGAGGCCGCACGGGCCATCCGTCGCCAGGTCCTGCCCGTCGTGCCCTGGGAAAAGGTCTTCGGCGGCGAGCCGTCCGCTCTCGCCGCGGCCGGCCGCGGGGTCCTCGCGGCGGTCGTCTTTCTCGTGGCGGCGGCGGCCATCTTCGCCCGGAGGGAGTTCGCGTATGGACGGGATTGAAGCCGCGGCTCCGCAGCAATCCCAGTCGCGGTTGTCGCCGATTCTCTTCTGGGTGCTCCTCGCCGCCGTGGTCCTTCGGGTCGTGACGGCGGTCATGGACCGCGGCGGCACCGACGGAACCGGCCGGATTCGCTGGCAGCCCCGGGAGGACGCCGCTGCGAGCGCCGCCAGCGCGGGCAAGCCGATCCTCTACGACTTCACGGCGGCCTGGTGCGGGCCCTGCAAGCTGATCGATCGCGACTGGGAGGAGCCGGAGATCGCCGAACGCGTCAACGCGGGCTTCGTTCCGGTCCGGATCGTCGACCGCGCCCGGGAGGACGGCCAGAACGTGCCGGACGTCGCCGAGCTCCAGAGCCGCTACGAGATTTCGGGTTTTCCCACGCTCGTCGTCGCCGCACCCGACGGACGGTTGATCGGCAAACACGAGGGCTACCGGAACCGGGCGGCCCTCGTCGAGTTCCTGAAGGAGCCGGCCCGCCCCTAGGCGACCGGGCGGGCCTCCCGCCTCAGTCGTCCTCGTCCGCGTCCAGGGCCGCCGCGCCCGCTCCGGCACGCACGGACACCGGCCCGTTTTCGGTCGAGAGCCGCACCCGTGCGGGTCCGTCGCCCAGCTCGATGCGACGATGCTCGTCGTCCCAGGTCCTCCGGGCGCCGGCGCAGGCGCCCCCACGGCACCGGAAGGGCGAATGGCCCCGGGATTCGACGATGGCCGCGGTCCGGTAGCCGGCGGGGATCGCCAGGCTCACGGGACCGTTCACGGCGCGTGCATCCAGTCCCTCGCCGGTCCAGGAGTCGCCGGAGAGCTCGACCTCGATCGGTCCGTTTTCCGTACGCATGCGGAGCTTGCCCCCGGCGCCTTCGAACTCGATCGGTCCGTTCTGGGCGTGCAGATCGAGATCACCCGCCGAGTCGCGCACGGAGATCGGGCCGTTGCGGGTGTTCGCGACCACGCGGCCGGAAAGACCGACGAGACCGATCGGGCCGTTCGACGCCGCGATCTCCAGGGAGGCCCCCCGCGGCGCCACGACCAGCAGGTACCCGACCCAGTCGTCTCCCGGACGGTCCGCGCACGGTCACGGAGTCGCCGGAGCGCTCCAGCGCGATGCCCGAGAGCCCCGCCTCGGTCGGCGCCGCCTTGCAGGCCACGACCTCGAAGTCGCCGCGGTCCGCCTCCCGGACGCGGACACCGGAATGGCGCGCGGACTCCAGGCGAAGGGTGCGCCCGGGCACCACGATCCGTTCCTCCGCCCGCGCGGCCGGCCGGTCGTCGAATTCGATGCGGAGGTCCTCGCAGCGCACCGGGTCGGCGCCGTCGTGAATGGAAACGCTCCGGTTGCGATGGCCGGCCTGCGCCGACACCGCCCAGAATCCCAGCGCCGCCGCCAGGGCCAGTGTCCGTCCGAGTCGTGTCGCCATGGCCACCTCCGCCTCCGGATACGCCGGAAGCGGAGGGAGGTTACGGGCCGACTAATCGTCCGGCGCGACGACGATGGGGCCGCCGGAACGGACGATGGTCACGGCCGAGTCCTCCGCGTCCGACAGGGGCTTTTCCCACCAGTCGCCGTTCCTCCCGCCGACCTCGGAGTAGGGCCCGGCGGGTACCACCCCGACCGAGCGATTGCGTCCCGACTGCTTGGCCAGGTACATGGCCCGGTCGGCGAGCTTCAGAACCTCGGTGAACGCAAACGTCCGGGTCGAGTCGGGGTACCACGGGAAGGGCGCCCATCCCACCGAGCAGGTCCGACGCACCTTCTGGCCTCCGCCGATGTCGAACGGCTCGGAGCCGACGGCCGTCATGACGCGCCCCGCCAGAACGTCTCCCCGGGTCCGGTCCGCGTCGCGGGAAATGAGCAGGAACTCTTCGCCGCCCCAACGGATCAGGCGGTCCGAGTCGCGCACGACGCTGGTCAGGCGCCGCGCCATCTCCGCGAGCACTCCGTCGCCGCGGTCGTGGCCGAACTCGTCGTTGATCTCCTTGAAGTGGTCGATGTCGACGATGTAGAAAATCAGGTCGCAGTTGCGCGGCCGGTTCGCCGCCGGCGTCGAATGGACGCGCAGCGTGCGGTTGACGTCGTCCTCGATGACCGTCGAAAAGAATCGGCGGTTGCGCGCTCCGGTCAGCGCATCGGTGAACGACGCTTCGCGCAGCTCCCGGTTGGCCGCCGCAAGCTCCGCGCTGCGCGCCGCCACGGCCTCCTCCAGGCGCCGCCTCTCCGCCTCGAGGTGGCGTGTCCTCCAGCGCACGAAGGCGGCCAGCGCGATGGCCGCGGCGAGGACCCCGAGAATCCGCGTCCACGGCGTTTCCCACCAGGCGGGCCGCACGTCCAGCGTGAAGACCGCCGGCGCGGCGGACTCCTTCCCCCGGGCCGACACGCAGAGCACCTCGAACCGGTATTTTCCGCTTGGCAGCGCCGGGAAGCGGGCCTCCGTGAGCTCGGTTTCCGTGTACTGATCGACCAGCCCGGCCATCCGATGCTTGTAGCGGACCCGGCGCGGATCGACGAAGGTCAGTCCCGCCCACGACACGCTGAAGTCGCGCTCTCCGGAAGACAGCGAGGCGCCCGCCGTGGAGGCCAGCGGGCGATCGCCCGTGGTGGCCGCGGTGATGACGACATTGGGGGGCGGTTCGGGGGCGGGCGGGACACCGGCCTGGAATCGGATGAGGCCGCGGCTGGAGCCGAGCCACACCGTGCCGTCCGCGTCCGCGAAGAAGGCGTTCTGGTCGAGATCGTCGCTGATCATCCCGTCGACCTTGCCGTACCGTGCCGCCAGCGACCAGTCGGGACCGTAGACGTCTGCGCCCGATCCCGTTCCGAGCCAGAGGCCGCCGGAAACGTCGCGGCCGACGAGCACGACCTTGTTCGACACGAGGCCGGTCGAGACGTCGATCGGCCGGACGGTCAGGCGATCGCCCTGGAGGATCACTTTGGCCCCGCCGATCGACTCCCGATACGCGATCACGAGGCTGCCGTCGGCCGCGAATGCGATGGAGGAGATGAAGTCCTCCTTCAAACCGTCGCGCACCGTGAACCGCCGCGGGTTCGGGCCGTTCACGCGGAGAACGCCCTGCTTGCTGGCCGCGTAGAGAACGCCGGCGGGATCCTCGGCGAAGCCGCGGATGTTGTCCGGCTTCTCGCGCCCGATCGACACCCGTTCGAATCGGTCCGAGCGCGAGCCCGCGGGCAGCCGGTAGAGGCCGCTGACCGCGCCGACCCAGACCTCGCCGTCCGGTCGGACATGAATCGCCGCCACGCGAAACTGCTCGTTGGAAATGTCGTCGGCGGTCAGAACCCGAACCCGCCCGTCGGCCGAGAGTCGGGTCACGCCGCCGGGCCAGGAACCGGCCCAGACCGTTCCGTCCTCGCCGGCGGCGAGCGCATTGACGGTATTGCCGGCCATTCCGTCGCGGTCCAGGTAGATACGGACCGCCCCCGTCTCCGGATCGATCCGATTGAGCCCCTGCTCGGTTCCGACCCAGATGGCTCCCGGTCCGGCCGGGCCCACCTTCTGCCGCGTCACGGCCCATACGACCTCATGCGAGAGGCCGTCGGCGGTCGACCAACTCGTGAACTCTCCGTGGCCCACCCGGCGGGCGAGCCCGCCCCCGAGAAGCCCGATCCAGAGCGAGCCCTCCCGGTCGACGATCGCCGCGAGCGCCGTGTCGACCGGCAAGCCCTCCCGGCGTCCGAGCAGGCGCCAGAGGGCGCCGTCGCGCCAGGCGAGTCCCTGCACGGTCGGAACGAGGATCTCGCCCCGATCGTCGAGCCCGAGACGCCCGACCTCGCTCGACTCGGGAAGGCCGTCGTCCGCCCTCTCGAAGCGCTGCGCACCGCGGGCGAGAACGAACAGGCGCTTGACCGTGCGGACCCAGAGCCGCCCCTCGGCATCGGTTTCGACCTCGTCGAGCGTCTCGTCCGAGGGCAGGCCGCGCGGCCGCCCGAACTCGACGGCGCGGCCGGACTCCTTTCGGTAGAGCAGGCCGTTGCGGGCGAAGAACAGCGCTCCGCCGGCGTCCACGTGCAACGCGGTGACCGGGCCCGAGCCGAGCGAGTTCGCTTCCGTGTCGGCGTGAAAGCGATCGTCCCTGCCGGAATAGAGGCCGCGATCGGTCCCCACGTAGAGGGTGCCCGAGGCATCGGATGCCAGGCCCTGGTGCCCGATCGCAAAGATTCCGAGGCCTTCCTTCTCGCCGAGCACGACGAACCGCCCGGCCTGGTACCGCGCGAGACCGCCGCCGGTGGCCGCGTAGAGGCGGCCGTTCGCCGTCTCGTGGATCTGGAAGATGCGCAGGCGCGGCAGGCCGTCCTCGTGGCCGAACTTCCGGAAACGGTACCCGTCGAAGCGGAAGAGACCATCGTCCGTGCCAACCCAGATGAACCCGATCCTGTCCTGGAGGACGCACTCGACCGAGAGATCCTCGAGACCCTCGTCCTTCGTGTAGGTGCGGAACTCGGAGCGGCCGTCGAAGGGCGCCAGCCCCGGCGATGGAGGCCCGGCGGCGAGGGACCCGGAGGCGAGCAACGACAGGCCGACCGCGAGAAGGGTCGAAAGCGGGCCGGGAGCGGATCGCCTCGTAGAGTTCGGCACGATTGCGGAGTCAGGGAGCTTCGGTCGCATTATAGGGGGCCGGGGCGCTCGGCCGCGCCGGAGGGTCGCCGAGGAACCGGCCGGTCAGGCTCTTCGGATCGCGCCGGAGATCCTCGGGCGTCCCCTCGGCGACGACCCGACCGCCCTCGCTTCCACCGCCCGGACCGAGCTCGAGAATCCAGTCGGACGCCTCGAGGAACTCGAGGTGATGCTCCACCGCGAGCACGGAGTGGCCCCGCGCGATCAGTCGGCGCAGCGTCGCGAGGAGGCGATCCACGTCCCGGGCGTGAAGGCCGGTCGTCGGCTCGTCGAAGAGAAAGAGCGCGCCGCGCGCGGACGCCGGCCGGATGCCGAGGAACGCCGCGAGCTTGAGCCTCTGCGCCTCGCCGCCGGAGAGCGTCGCCGTGGGCTGACCCAGGCGCATGTACCCCAGGCCCGCTTCGCGGAGAGGCTCGAGTCGGCGCACGATCTTCTCCGCCCCCGCGAAGAAGACGGCCGCGTCGTCGATGGTCATGTCGAGCACGTCGCCGATGTTCTGGCCGCGCAGGCGGATCGCCAGCACGCGGTTCTGAAAACGCCGGCCGTCGCAGACGTCGCAGCGCACCGTGACGTCCGCCAGAAACTGCATGTCGATCGTCTGCCAGCCGGTGCCGCGGCAAGCCTCGCACCGCCCTCCGGCGGAGTTGAACGAGAAGTCGCGCGCCGAAATGCCGCGCGAAACCGCGCGCCCCGAACGGGCGAAGGCCTGCCGGATCTCGTCCCAGGCCTTGGTGTAGGTCACCGGGTTCGAGCGCGCCGAACGGCCGAGGGGACTCTGATCGACCAGGAGGAGATCCGAAATCGACGTGAGGCCGTCGATCCGGTCGTGCGCGCCGACCTCGAACTGGGCCGCGCCCTTGACCCGCCGGGCATACGCGTTGTGCAGGACGTCGCGCACCAGCGTCGACTTCCCGGACCCCGACACCCCGGCCACCGAGACGAGCCGGCCGAGGGGAATGCGGACGGTCAGGTTCTGCAGGTTGTGTTGCCGTGCCCCGACGATGGTGATGGCGCCTTCGGCGCGCCGGAACGGAACGACGCGTCGGGACACGGCTCGCCCCGGCTCCGACCTCCGGGCCGCCGCCGCGCGCGCCCCGGATTCGGGCCTGCCGCGGCCGGCCTCCCGGCGCCGGCGCAGCAGGTCTCCGGTTGCCGAACCCCTCACGCGGGCCAGCGCGCGCGGCGTCCCCTCGAAGAGCACCCGCCCGCCGAGGCTCCCGGCGCCCGGTCCCAGGTCGATCAGGTGGTCCGCGGCCTCCATCGCTTCCGGATCGTGCTCGACGACGACCACGGTGTTGCCGCGATCCGCCAGGCGCCGCAGAATCGCGAGCAGCCGCCGCGTGTCCACCGCATGCAGCCCGATGGTCGGCTCGTCGAGCACGTAGAGCGTCCCGGTCAGGGAGCCCCCGAGGGCCGAGGCGAGCCCGATGCGCTGCGCCTCGCCGCCGGAAAGCGTTCGGGCCGGGCGTGAGAGCGTGACGTATCCCAGGCCGACCTCGTTCATGTAGCGCACCCGCGAGCCGATTTCGGCGAGCACCGAGGAGAGCTTCGCCTGTTCGGCCGGCGTCGGCTGGAGGCCGGAGAAAAATCGCTGAATTTCCGACAGCGGAAGATCCGCCAGCTCGGCGATCGTCCGGTCCCGGAACCGGACCCAGAGAGCCGGCGGCGAGAGGCGCGAGCCACCGCAGGCTTCGCAGGGCGTGTACGCGCGGTAACGCGCCAGCAGCACGCGGACGTGGATCTTGTAGCGTTTCGTTTCCAGCCAGTCGAAGAAGCCCATGACGCCGTAGAAATCGCCGCGCCCGCGGATCAGGACTTCCCGCTCGTGGGCCGACAGGCGCGAGACCGGGACGTCCATGCGGACCGAGTAGCGCCGGCAGGCCCGGAAGAGATCGTCGTAGGCGGATTCGTAAGCCGGCGTATTCCACGGGGCGATCGGCCGCTCGGCCAGCGTCAGGCTCCGGTCCGGGATGGCCTTTTCCAGGTCGACGCCGATGACGCGGCCGAATCCCTGGCAGGCCGGGCAGGCACCGAGCGGCGAGTTGAAGGCGAACATCGGCGGCGTCGGGTCGCGGAAGTCGCGCCCGCAGGCCGGGCAGTGCAGGCCGCGGCGGAAGACCCGAAGCCGGTCCTCGATCCGGACCTCGAGGGTGCCCGCCAGCGAAAAGGCCGTTTCGGCGGCCGCGGCGATCTCCGGGCGCGCGGATTCGCCGACCACGAAGCGTCCGACGACGATCGGCAGGCGGCCCTCCCCGTCGAGGAGCGAATCGATTTCCTCGCCGATCTCGACGGTCTCCCCTTCCGGCGTCACGGCCCGGAAGAACCCGGCGCGGCGATATTCGGCGATCCGCGCGGCATCGGATTTGCCGCGCTTGCGGCGCCCGCCCGCCGCGGCCGGCGAGTCCTTCCAGGCGACCGGAGCGACGAGAATCGCGCGCGCGCCGGCTTCGGACGCACAGAGCTCCTCGACGGCGCGATCCACGCCTCCGGGGACGGCGGCCCGCGCGCAATCCGGACAGACGGTCGTCCCGCCGTGCGCGAAGAGCAGTCGGAGCGCATCGTGGATCTCGGTCTGTGTCCCCACCGTCGATCGCGCGTTGCGCACGCCGTTCTTCTGCTCGAGGGCGATGGCCGGCGGCACCGGCTCGATCGAATCGGCGTCGGGTCGATCGAGCCGCTCGAGGAACTGCCGGGCATAAGTCGACAGCGACTCCGCGTAGCGCCGCTGGCCCTCGGCGTAGAGCGTGTCGAACGCGAGCGACGACTTCCCGGAGCCGGACACGCCGGTAATGACGGTCAGCCGGCCGATGGGAATGTCGACCGAGACGTTCTGGAGATTGTGCGTCCGCGCGCCCCGGATGCGGATCGACGGAGCGGCGGGGTTTTTCGACGTGCGCTTCAAACGATCGAATGTACCAGAACGCCCGGCCGGGGCGGTACCGGGCTCACTGGGTCCCTGCGGGATGCCCGCCCCGATGCCGGGGACAGACCATGATCGGCGCCGTGCCTTCGATGAAGACCTCGGTCATCGTCCGCGGGCATCCCGGCGCCGCCAGAAAGCCCGTGTCGGGATCGATCTCCGCGGTGACGATGTCGGAGGGAACCGGAAACGACTCCGCGAACAACTGGGCCGGGACCGAGCGGGAGAAATCCGCGAAGATGGGAACGGCGGCCTGGGTTCCCGACAGGTTCAATCCGCGATTGTCGTCGTAGCCGACCCAGACGACCGACAGGAACCGTGGAGAGAACCCGACGAACCACGCGTCGCGTCCATCGTTGGTCGTGCCCGTCTTCCCCGCCAGCACGCCGCGCAACCCGCGGGCCCGGGCCCCGGCGCCCGTGCCGCGGCTGGCGGCGCCCTGGAGGATCGAATTGACCAGAAAGACCGCGTCGGCGGGAAGCGAAGGCATCAACTGCGTCGCCTTCCGGTCGAGGACCCGGCCCTCGCCGGTCATCACGCCCACGATCGCATTGGGCGCCACGCGGACCCCACTGTTGGCCAGAGCGCCGTAGGCTCCGGCGATTTCCATGGGCGAGGTCTCGAAGGCGCCCAGCGCCACGGACGGATAGGCGCGCAGCCGCGAGGCGATGCCGGCATCGCGCGCCGCCGCGACGACGTACGGGAGCCCGGCCTGGAGCGAGGCGCGCACCGTCGGGACGTTGATCGACTGCTCGAGCGCCTGGCGCGCCGTCATCCGGCCCCGGTAGTCATTGTCGTAGTTGCGCGGCGTCCACTGCTCCTCGTCCGTCCGGCTGCCCCACTCGACGACGATCGGCGTGTCCATGAGCACGGTGGCCGGCGTCACCGGCGGGTCCAGGTCGCGGCGGGCGAAGGCCGCGAGGTACACGAACGGCTTGAAGAGACTCCCGGGCTGGCGATGGGCCTGCGTCACGCGGTTGAACTGCGAGAGGCCGTAGTCCCGCCCGCCCACGAGCGCCCGAACGCTGCCGGACTGGGGTTCGATGGCGATGAGCGCGCCCTGGAGGGGTGCCTGCTTGGACGCCGAAGCCAGCCGCCGATAGTTCTTCTCGAGCGTCTCGAGCCCCCGGGTCACGGCGCGCTGCGCCGCCTGCTGCAGGTCGACGTCGAGGGTCGTGTAGATCTGGAGGCCCTCGGTCTGCAACTGCTCGCCATAGCGCTCGGCGAGCTCACCCTTGACGAAATCGACGAAGTGGGGGGCCTTGGTCCGCTCTTCGACGCGGGTCCGCGGCGTGAGCGGCTCCTCCACGGCCTGTTCCATCGCCGAGGCGTCGATCTTCCCCTCCTCCTTCATCAGGCGGAGGATCAGGTTGCGACGCTCCCGCGTGCGCTCGGGGTTGCGGAACGGCGAGTAGGCGTTGGGAGCACGGATCATTCCGGCGAGCGTCGCCGATTCGGCGAGGTCGAGGTCGGGGACCCGCTTGCCGAAGTAGTAGCGGGCGGCCTCGCCGACGCCCGTGATCGCGATCGAGCCGCGCCGGCCCAGATAGATCTCGTTGAGGTACGTTTCCAGAATCTCGTCCTTCGAATAGCGCGCGTCCAGAATCACGGCCATCACGGCCTCGTTCGCCTTTCGGCGGAGGGTGCGCTCGGGCGAGAGATACAGGTTCTTGACGAGTTGTTGCGTCAGCGTCGAGCCGCCCTGCTTCATGCCGCCGGTCAGGGTCGCGAAGAGCGCGCCGAGGAAGCGGCGCACCGACACCCCGCTGTGCCGATAGAAGTCGCGATCCTCCGTCACCAGCACCGCGTCGATGAGCGACGCCGGCGCGTCCGCGAGCCGGATCACGGTTCGGTCCTCGAGGTCGGCCGAAAAAACCGAACCGAGCAGTTCCGGCTCGAGGATCAGAGCCGGCACGTCCTGGCCGGCGGCATCGACGATCGATTTGAGGCGCTTGCCGCTCAGGGTCAGTCGCAGGCGCCGGCCGGCGAAGCTCCGGCCGGGGTAGCGGAACGGCCGCGTATGGATCTCGACCGCGTCCTTCTCGAGGTGGTAGTGGCCGGGGCGTTCCGGCGTCGCGTCCACCGGCTGGTAGTAGAGCCGGGCGAGCTTCGACTCGAGATCCTCGGTCGTCACCGCATCCCCCGGCCGCAGGGCGTAGAGGTCCGAGTAGATCCGCGATGGGAGGTCCCAGCGCCGACCATCGAATCGCGCCACGACCCTGGAGGTGAAGCTCGCCAGCACGAGCACCCCGCCCAGCATCAACCCGCCGAAAACGGCCAGAACCGGCTTGCGGTGCCGGTACACCCAGTGCGGCAGCGAGACCAGTTGCGCCGGAGAATTGCCGGGATTCGCGGGAGTCACGGGCGCTCAGCATACCGCCCGAAATCGCGATCGCAGCCCCGGCGCCGTGTAACATCCCGCCCGCGTGGCCAGGAAGAAGCGCAGCAACCCGCCGACTCCGAGCCGCGACCTTCCCGCGGCGGTGGCCGGATTCGCGCTGTGCGCCGTTCTGGCCGGAACCGCGCTCGCCGTGGACACGCTGGCGGGTGCGGCCTTCGACGCGCCCAAGCGGTTCGTGGCGCTGGTCGGAACGGCGATCGCGGCCGCGGCCGCGCTCGCGGGAGCGGACCCGGCGACAGGTGCCTGGCGCGGGGGGCCGGCCTTGCGCCGGGCGGCGCTGGCCACGGCGGCCTCCGCGTTCGGACTGGCGCTCCTCTCGGCCATCCTCTCCCCGCGGCGCGACCTCGCGCTCGATACGATGCGGGCGATCGGGGTCATGATCTTGCTGCTGCCTCTGGGAGCCTCACGCGTTCTGCCCCGGGCCCGGCGAGCTCTCGTCATCGTCTACCTGGGCGGCTGTGTCGTCAACGCCGGCGTGGCCGTGCTCCAGGCGACCGGCGTCTACAGCCCGTTCCGCCTCGAAACGCTGGGCGCCCGGCAGAACACCGGTGCCTTCGCCGGAAACGTCGGCTACCTCGCGATCGCGCTCGCCCTCGGGTCCGTCCTGTCGCTCGGCATTCTGGTGACCGCGAAGAGCCGGGGGCTGCGCGGGATCGCGGCCGGAGGGCTCGCCGTCCAGGCGGCGGGCCTCATCGTCAACCAGAACCTCACCGCCCTGATGGCGGTCCTCGCAGGCGCCTCGACGCTTCTGGTCCTGCGCTTTCGAAGGCGGGCGGTGGTGCCGATGGCCGCCGCGGTCGCCGCCGTCGCCGTCGCCGTCGCCGCGTACGGCCCTCTGCGTCTGCGGGCGCAGGAGCTGACGCGTGCGGCCGCCGCGAAGAACTGGGACGCCGTCGTTTCCTTCCGCGGCGGTCCGTGGGCGGCCGCCATGGAAATGACGCGCGAGCGGCCCCTCCTCGGTTTCGGGCCGGGAACCTTCGGTGCCGAGTACGTGCCGCACCGGCTCGCCGCCGAAATCCGGGAGGGGCGCCGTTTCGTCAATCCCCTCCTGACCAGCTCGTACGCCGAGGCGCACTGTGACTATCTCCAGGTCTTCTGCGACGCCGGCGTTCCGGCGGGGCTGCTGGCGATGGGCGCCGTCGGATGCCTCGTCGCCCTCGCTCTCTCCAACGCGTGGCGCCGGCGGACGCCCGAAGCGATCGTGCTGGCTGCGATGCTCTCCACCGGCGCGGCGGCCGCTCTGACCTGGTTCCCGCTCCAGCGCCCGATCACCGCCGTGCCGCTCCTGCTCGCCGCCGGTCGCGCATGGAAGATCGCGGGCGAGCCTCCCGACGACGGGGGGGACGGTTGAGGCGGCACCGCGCCCTCGTCGTGGCCGCCTCCCTCGCCGTGCTCGCCGCGCTCGTCTGGCCGGAGTTTCGCCGCTACGCGGCCGAGCGGCGCGTCGGGTTCGCAACGGCCGCGTTTCGCGAGCTTCTCGAGCGGGCGGGCGATCCCGGGGCCTCCGCGAACATTCTCGGCGTGGGCCGGCTCGCGCTTTCGGCGGTGCCGGGCCTGCCCGGCGACCCGCGGCCCTGGATCGTCGCGGGCTCGGCTTTCCTGGTGACGCGCCAACCCGAGCGGGCTCTCGAGAACTACCGCCAGGCCCTCGCGACAGGCGAGCGGGCCGAGATCGACCTCAACCTGGGTCGGGCCTACGCGCTCGCCCGCCGCAGGGAAAGCGCCGACGCCGCGCTCCTGCGCGCCGGATGGGTCAGCCCCGAGATCCTCGCCTCGATCCCGGCGGAGTCGCGGGACCCGCTGCTCGCCCGGATCGGCCAGCTGTCGCGGGAACTGGCGGACGGGACGTTGACGGCGCCGCCGCCGCTGCCGGAACCGGAAAGGCGCTAGCGTCCTTTCACAGAAGTCTCGTGGTCACCGCCCCCGCGACACGACGCTAGGCGCCGGCCCGGGGCCGGAAGATCCGGCCCGACCAGATCCCCCAGACGTGGAGCTTGTAGAGCAGCATCGTCTTGAGGATGGCCAGTCCGTAGCGCACCGACGGGCCGAAGGCGATCTGTGAGGCCTCGTCGAAGTAGCGCGTTTCGATCGGAATCTCGCAGATCCGCAGGCCCCTGGCCATTCCCTGCGCGATGATCTCGGTGTCGAAGACGAAACCGTCCGAGTTGGCCTCCAGGTTGACGGACTCCAGGAACTTGCGCGTGTAGGCGCGAAACCCGCTGTGGTACTCCGTCAGATAGATCAGGAACGTCGCATTCTCGATCGCGGTCAGCAGGATGTTGCCGAGATACTTCCATTTCGGCATCCCGCCCTGGATCGGCCGTCCGCCCAGCATGCGGCTTCCGAAAGCGGCGTCGAAGCGTCCGCCCTCGAGCGCCGCGAGCAGGTGGGGAATGACGGTCGGATCGTATTGATGATCCGGGTGCACCATGATGACGACGTCGGCGCCCCGCGCCAGGGCCGTCGCGTAGCAGGTCTTCTGGTTCCCGCCGTAGCCCCGGTTCTCTTCGTGGACGACGGTGTGGATCCCCAGCCCGCGCGCGATCTCCACGGTGCGGTCGCGCGACCGGTCGTCGACCAGAATGATGTCGTCCACGCAGTCCTTCGGGACGTCGGCGTACGTGCGCTCGAGGGTCTTCTCCGCGTTGTAGGCGGGCATGACCACGGCGACGCGCCGCCGGGAACGCGACGGCTCAGATGCCACGGCGGGTCAGAACGACGGGCAGCGTGCGCAGCAGAATCGCGAGGTCGAGACCGAAAGACCAGTTGTTCAAGTACGCCAGATCGTAACGCAACTTGATGTCGGGCTCCGTCGAGTACTCTCCGGACACCTGCGCGAGGCCCGTGAGCCCCGGCCGGGCGGCGTGGCGCAGCCCGTAGCCCGACACCGTGCGCGAGAATCGCTCGGCGAACTCGGGGCGCTCCGGCCGCGGCCCGACCAGGCTCATGTCCCCGCGCAGCACGTTCCAGAGCTGGGGGATCTCGTCGATCCGCGCCGCGCGCAGCGCCCGGCCGATCCCGGTCACCCGCGGATCATCCGGAACCGCGAGCACCGCGCCGGTCTCGAGCTCCGCGCCTTCGCGCATCGTGCGGAGCTTCCACAATGCGAACGGCTTTCCGTCGCGTCCGATCCGGGTCTGGCGGAAGAAGACGCCCCCCGCGAGTCGTCGCGCCCGACGAGCACGGCCGCGAGCGCGAGCCCCGGGGCGAGGAGCAGGAGCGCGGCGGCGGCCGCAACGAAGTCGAAGGCGCGCTTGGCGAAGGCCGCCGCGCCGTCGAGCGGCCGCACCCGCGCCTCCAGCAGGGGCAGGTCGCCCACGATCCGGAAGCGGAGCCGGCCGATCATCGTTTCGAACGGTGAGGGCCACACCAGGAGATCCGCCTCGAAGCCCTCCGGGATCTTCTCCGGGAGCCGGTCGCGCCAGGAAGGCGCCTCGGGCATCAGGATCACCTCGTCGATCCCCCGGGCCAGCGCGACCTCGATCAGCTGTTCCTCGGACCCGAGAACCGGGAGACCGTGGGCGCCGCCGGCGTCTCCCAGCACGCCCACGAGCTCGACTCCCGTCCACGGGTGCCGCCGGATGGTGTCCGCGACGAGGGCCGCGGCCGGGCCGCCGCCGACGATCATCGCCCGACGGCGCGGCTGCGGAAACAGCCGGTCGAGCGCGGCCCGCCACAGCGCGAGCAGCGACGCCGTTGATGACGATGTAGACGATCAGCACCGAGCGCGGAAACGAGTACGGCTGGGCGAGGAAGTAGACCGACGCCAGGGTCAGGAGCTCGACGAACAGCGCCGGCAGAAGCAGACGCGCGAGGGGCTCCCGGAAACGCTCGTGATCGCGATAGAGCCCGAAGAACCAGAGCGCGAAGGCCTGGACCGCGGCGACGAAGAGGATGTTTCCCAACGTGAAGCGGACGCTGCCGGCCGGCAGCAGGCTCAGGGTGCCCGGGAATGGAAACGTGCGTCCGCAGCAGGAAGGCGGCGTCGAGGGCCCCGACGGCGATCGCGACGTCGCCGAAGAGCGCCACCGCCCGGAACGCGGACGGGCGCCGCGCCGCCATCAGGAACGCGCCGTCCGCGCCCAGAAAGGACGGCTGTAGCCGGAGAGACCCGCCGCGACGCCGAGCGCGAGAGCCACGTTCAACACGGCGAAATAATAGAGCCTCCCGGCCGTTCCCCGCAGGACCGGCCGGGCCCGCGCCGAGAGCCGGAGAAGGACCGCCAGGCCGAGCACCGCGGCGGCGGGCAGGCGCCAGCTCGGGAACGAAGAGCGCCGCGGCGGCGGCCGCCAGGGCCGCGACCGGCGCGAGCCAGCGCGCGGCTTTCCGCGAAGCGAACGCCAGCGTGAGGGCCGGGTGCGCCGCGGCGTTCCAGAGCCAGAGCTCGCGCCTCAGGACCTGGCCGGCCCCGATGCCGATGCGCAGCCTCCGGGCGGCCTCGGCCTCGACGTCCTTGGCCGCGTCTTCGCGGGCGACCGCGCCGTCCGCGAAGACCACGCGCGCGCCCGACCGCGCCGGCCGGACCGGGATGAGGAAGTCGTCCATCGAGGTCGTGTCGGTCGGAAGCGGCGCAGACCAGGGCCCGGCGCGCGGCGTAAATTCCACCGTTGGCGCCGAGGCACGCACCGAGCGCGCCCTCGGCCTCCTTGAGCCGCGTCTCGCGGTCCCAGTACGCCGACTCGGGCGTTGCCGGAACGCCCCCCGGCGCATCGAACACCAGCCGGCCGCATGCGGCGCCGACGCCGGGCGCGGAGAGGGCTCGCAGCAGTTCCGCGATTGCTCCGGGCTCGAAGCGGGTATTCGCGTCGGTGAAGACGAGCACCTCCGCCGTCGACGCGGCCACCAGGTCGTTGAGAACAGCGGCCTTGCCGCGGCGCTCCGGGAATTCGACGACCGACACCGCCGGAGCACCGGCCGCGGCTTCCCGCGCGCGGGCGGCCGTCGCATCGCGGCACCCGTCGCAGCCGACGGTGACGCGGTACTGCGGCAGTCCCGTCTGCGCGAGCAGGTCGCGCACCCGGGCGCCGATCACGCCCTCCTCGTCCGCCGCCGAGAGGACCACCTCTACGGAACTCGGCGGTGTCACGGAAGATGGAACCGGCGCCCGCCCCCGCCCCGCCAGCCGGAGGACGAGCGGCGGGTAGACGAGATACGACCACGCGAAAAGAAAGACCGCCACCGCCGCCAGGCCCGCGGCGACGACCGTCACGTCGCGATCCCTCGCTCGCCGCGCGAGCTCGGCCGCGAAGCGTCGCCCGATCGGGCCCCATCCATACGCCGTCTCGACGCGGGCGCGCGCCGCCGCCGCCTGGCGCCTGGCGGCGCCGGCGTCGGCGAGCAGCGAGGCGACGGCCTCGGCGAAGTCACCCGCCTCGTCACGGCAGCAGGATCTCGGAGTCCGGAAGAAGCTCCAGCCCTTCCGCCCCGATCGAGGTCGCGACGACGGGCACGCCCGCCGCCGCGGCTTCCAGGATCTTGAGTCGGGTGCCTCCGCCCGCGCGCAGCGGCACCGCCGCCACGGCGGCCCGCGCCCAGTGCGCGCGGGCATCCCCGCCCTCGCCCAGCAGCGCCGCGGCCGGCCCCGCGAGCCCGGCCAGGTCGGGCGGGGCCGCCCTCCCGACGATCTCCGCGCGCGCGTCGGGACGCAGGATACGCACCCGCGGCCACACTTCCCGAAGGAACCAGCGAACGCCGTCCGCGTTCGGCGGCCAGGACAGGTCGCCGACGAAAACGACGAACTCGCCGGCCGGGGCCGCCGCGCGCCGCGGGAACCGGTCGAGATCGACCCCGTTCGGAACGACCAGCGGCGGCGGCGGCGCCGAGCGCCTCGAGAGCGCGTGCGTCGCGGGCGGACACGGCCGACACGCCGGCGGCCCCCGCGACGAGCCGCCGTTCGAGGGCGGCGACACGGCCCGCCTGGAGCCGCGCGAAGCGGCGGACGGTGCCGCCTTCCGCCGTCTCGGCGGTGCGCCGCCAGATTTCGGAATCCAGGTTGTGAAAGTCGATCCAGGCCGGGGCACCCGCGGCGAGCGCGGCCGGCGCGACGTGATACGCGTGGGCCACGATCCAGGCCGGCCGTTCGTCGATCAGGGCACGGAGCCGGCGGGTGAGCTTCGCCGATCGGTAGAGGCGTTCCGAGTATGCGCCTCCGGCCGCCAGGCTCCCGGCCGCGGCCACGACCCTCCGGGCCCTGCGAGGAGCCTGCGGAACGATCTCCGCCTCGATGCCCTCGGGCCATTCGCCCTCGTACGGGCGCTCCGGATCGGAGAACGCGAGCGCGCGAACCCGGAACGGCTCGGCGAGAGCCGACAGCAGGTGGAAGTTGCGGATCGCCAGGCCGTCGCGCGAGGCGTGGGGCGGCCGCGGAAGCAGGCTCACGACGAGTGGTTTCATCGCGCCGACCTCGAAAGGGCGGCGCGGTAGCGCCGCCGTCGGCGCCGGCCCGTCTCGCCCGGCGTCAGGATCGCCACGGCGTAGCGCACCGCGGCCCCCGCCGCGAGCGTCCCGCGGACGAGCCATTCGGCGGTCCGACCATGGTGCTTGGCGGTGTAGCGCGCCAGGGACGCATGGAGCTGGCCGAAGAGCTCGTCCCCGCCCGAGCGTCCCCCTTCGTGTACGAACTCGGCGGCTGGCGCGAAGAGGACGCGCCAACGGGAGCGATCCCAACGCGCCATGAGGTCCGTCTCCTCCGCGTAGAGGAAGAACGCCTCGTCGAAACCGCCGACGGCGTCCAACGCCGACCGCCGCACCAGCAGCGCGGCACCCATCAGCGCCTCCACCGCCTGCGGCCGGGCGTGGTCCTGGCGCGTCGCGGTGTGCCCGGAAAACGGGTCCCTCCCGCCGGCCAGGCGTCCCAGACCCGAGCTTTCGCAGAAGATCCGCCACGGAGTCGGCAGACGGCGAATCGACGCCTGGAGCCGCCCGTCGGGAAAGACGAGGCGCGGTCCGGCCGCCGCGGCGCGGGCATCGGCGTCGAGCGCCGCGACGAGGGCCTCGACGGCCCCCGGCCGCGCGTAGGCGTCGGAGTTGAGAAACAGGAGGTACGGGCGGGTCGTTTCGCGCGCCCCGCGGTTGCAGGCCGCTCCGTAGCCCCGGTTGGCCGGCTCGGCGACGACCCGCGCGGCCGGGACCCGGCCCGCGAGCGTCTCGGCGATCGCGTCGCCCGACGCGTTGTCCACCACGACGATCTCGGAGGCGGGCGAGGATTCGGCGATCGCCCGCGCCGCCCGCTCGGTCTCCGCCGGCGTGCGGTAGTGGACGATGACGGCCGAAACGCGGTCGCCGGGAGGACTCACTCGTCCCCAGTATAAAAAAAGCCCCGGCTCGCGCCGGGGCTTGGAAACGCAATCGGAAGCGGGATCAGTACATCCCGCCCATGCCACCCGGCATTCCGCCGCCGGCCGGGGCCTTCTCCTTCTCCTTGATTTCGGAGACGAGCGCCTCGGTCGTCAGCATCAGGCCGGCCACCGACGCCGCGTTCTGCAGCGCGTTCTTGGTGACCTTGGTCGGGTCGATGATGCCGGCCTTGAGCATGTCCTCGACCTTTTCGGAGGCGGCGTTGTAGCCGTAGTTGCCGCCCTTGGCCCGAAGCTCGTTGATGATCACCGAGCCCTCGGCGCCGGCGTTGGCCACGATCTGGCGCGTCGGCTCCTCGAGCGCGCGGATCACGATCCGGGCCCCGATCTTCTCGTCGCCCGTCAGGTCGTTGGCCTTCTTCGAAACGGCCTCCATCGCGCGCAGCAGCGCGACGCCGCCGCCCGGGACGATGCCCTCCTCGACGGCCGCCTTGGTCGCATGCATCGCGTCCTCGACGCGGGCCTTCTTCTCCTTCATCTCGGTCTCGGTTGCGGCGCCGACCTTGATGACGGCGACTCCGCCGACCAGCTTGGCCAGCCGCTCCTGCAGCTTCTCGCGGTCGTAGTCCGAGGTGGTCTCCTCGACCTGCGTCCGGATCTGCTTCACGCGGCCCTGGATGGCCTCCTGCTTCTTCTTGGAGCGGTCGTCGACCACGATCGTCGTGTTGTCCTTGTCGACCGTGACCTTCTTCGCGTCGCCCAGGTCCTCCCACTTGACGTTCTCGAGCTTGATGCCGAGGTCCTCGGAGATGAGCTTGCCGCCCGTCAGGATCCCGATGTCCTCGAGCATCGACTTGCGGCGGTCGCCGAAGCCGGGGGCCTTGACGGACGCAGACCTGCAGCGTGCCGCGCAGCTTGTTGACGACGAGCGTCGCGAGCGCCTCGCCCTCGACCTCCTCGGCGACGATCAGCAGGGGCTTGCCCTGCTTGGCGATCTGCTCGAGGATCGGGAGCAGGTCCTTCATGTTCGAGATCTTCTTCTCGTACAGGAGCACCTTGGCGTTCTCCATGACGCACTCCATGCGCTCCGCGTCGGTGATGAAGTACGGGGAGAGGTAGCCCCGGTCGAACTGCATGCCCTCGACGACCTCGAGGGTCGTCTCCAGGCCGCGGGCCTCCTCGACCGTGATGACGCCGTCCTTGCCGACCTTGTCCATCGCCTCGGCGATGATCTTGCCGATCTCCGCGTCGTTGTTGGCCGAGATCGTGCCGACGTGCGCGATGTCCTTGCCCTCGACCGGCTTGGAGAGCTTGTCGAGCGACTCGACCGCGGCCTTGACGGCGGCGTCGATGCCGCGCTTCAACTCCATCGGGTTGGCGCCGGCCGTGACGTTCTTGATGCCCTCGCGGTAGATCGCCTGGGCGAGGACCGTGGCGGTCGTGGTGCCGTCGCCCGCGACGTCGGAGGTCTTCGACGCGACCTCGCGCACCATCTGGGCGCCCATGTTCTCGAGCGAGTCCTGGAGCTCGATCTCCTTGGCGACCGTGACGCCGTCCTTGGTGACGGTCGGGGAGCCGAACTTCTTCTCGATGACGACGTTGCGGCCCTTCGGGCCGAGCGTCACCTTGACGGCATCGGCGAGCTTGTTGACACCGTGGAGGACGCGCTGGCGCGCCTCCTCACCGTAAATGATCGTTTTCGCTGCCATTGTGTGTGTCTCCTTACTTCTCGACGACCGCGAGCACTTCGTCCTCGCGGAGAATCAGGTGCTCGACTTCGTCGATCTTGATCTCGGTGCCGGCGTACTTGCCGATGAGGATGCGGTCGCCCTTCTTGACGTCGAGCGGGAACTGCTTGCCTTCCTCGTTCACCTTTCCCTTGCCGACGGCGACGACCTCCGCCTCCATCGGTTTTTCCTTCGCGGTGTCCGGGATGATGATCCCGCCCCGCTTCTTCTCGCCCTCTTCCAGGCGCTTGACCAGAATCCGATCGTAGAGTGGCCGAATCTTCATGAACTTCGCCTCCTGTGAAGTGTTTGTGGCCTCGCTTGCCGCTCCGGCCGTCCCCCAGGGGATGGCTCGAGGCGGAGGGCAATACTAGCACTCGTCTCGTACGAGTGCTAGTAGCCTCTCCATCATGCCGCAACACATTGATTTACATGAGTTTAGCATTAGGATAGACGTTGATGGACTGGCACAACGGCAACGTGCTGATCACCGGCGGCCTCGGGTTCATCGGCTCCAACCTCGCCGCCCGGCTGGTCGCCGAGGGGGCCCGCGTCACTCTCTGCGACGCGCTCATCGAGGGCTACGGCGGCAACCCGGCGAACATCCGCGAGATCGCCTCGCGCGTCGAGGTCGACCGGTCGGACGTCCGGGATGCCGACGCGATGGCCCGTCTGGTCGCCGGGCGCGACGTCGTCTTCCACCTCGCGGCCCAGGTTTCGCACGTCATGTCCCTTTCGAACCCGTATCCGGACATCGACATCAACATCAAGGGCACGGCCGTGGTGCTCGAGGCGTGCCGCGCCCGGAACCCGCACGCCGTCGTCGTGCGTTCCGGAACCCGGGGCCAGTACGGGCCGGCGGTCCGGCTGCCCGTATCGGAGGAGACGCCCTCGGACCCGCGCGGCATCTACGAGATCTCGCAGCTCTCGGCCGAAATGATCTGCCGGACCTACACCCGGATCCACGGCATCCGGACGGTGCCCCTGCGCCTCACGAACGTCTACGGCCCGCGCGCCCAGATGCGGCACTCCCAGTTCGGCGTCGTCAACTGGTTCGTTCGGCTGGCGCTCGAGAGTCGGCCGATTCCGATCTTCGGCACGGGAAAGATCCTGCGCGACTTCCTCTACGTCGACGACTGCGTCGCGGCCCTCCTGGCCGCGGCATCCTCCCCGGCGGCTGTCGGCGAGATCCTCAACGTGGGTCACGACCGGCCGTCGACGTTCCTGGAGGTCGCCGAGATCCTGCGGGAGCTCGTGCCCGGGGCGAGCCTCGAGTTCACGGATTTCACTCCCGAGCGCCGGGCGCAGGAGCCGGGCGACTTCGTCTCCGACATCGCGAAGATCCGCCGTCTTCTCGGCTGGGAGCCGCACGTCGGCCTTCGCGAGGGCCTGGCGCGCACGGTCGCGTACTACCGGGAGCGGCGTTCCGACTACTTCTGAAGCGCCGCCCGGCGCCTCGATTCCATTAAGCTAGCCCCGCTCATGATTTCCATCCATCCGACGGCCCTCGTCGCCACGACGGCGATCGGCGACGGTACGCGAATCTGGGCGTTCGTCAACATTCTGGGCGGGGCGCGGATCGGGCGCGACTGCAACGTCTGCGACCGCTGCTTCATCGAAAACGACGTGGTTCTGGGCGACCGCGTGACCGTCAAGTGCGGGGTATCCCTCTACGACGCGCTGACGATCGAAGACGACGTCTTCGTCGGCCCCGGCGTGACGTTTTCCAACGACCCGCGGCCCCGCAGCGGCCACCACCCGGACTCGTATCCGCGGACGACGGTGCGCCAGGGAGCGAGCCTCGGGGCCGGAGCGATCCTTCTGCCCGGCATGACGGTCGGGCGCTTCGCGATGGTCGGGGCCGGCTCCCTCGTCACGCGCGACGTCCCGGACTTCGCCCTCGTCTACGGCTCCCCCGCCCAGGTCCACGGCCACGTCTGCCGCTGCGGGAAGACGCTCCGGTTCGACGACGGCGGCGCGGGATGCGCCTGCGGCCGCCGCTATCGGAGAGGCGCCGGCGGAGACATCGAGGAGACGGCGTGAGCGCGGAGACGGCGGCCCCGACGAAGGTGCCGTTCGGCGCTCTCGCTCTCGACTACCGCGACAAGAAGGCGGCGATCGACGCGGCGAATCGCCCGGGTGCTCGAGCGCGGCTGGTTCATCCTCGGCGAAGAGGTCCGGGCGTTCGAGGAGGCGTTTGCGAAGTTCCTCGCCGTGGAGCACGTGGTGGCCTGCGCCAGCGGAACCGAGGCGATCGCCCTCGCGCTCCGGGCGCTCGACGCCGGTCCCGACGACGCCGTGGTGGTTCCCGCCAACACGTGCGGCGCCGACGCTCGCCGGCGTGCGGATGGCCGGCGCGCGGCCGGTGCTCGCCGACGTCGATCCGGAAACGCTGACCCTGGATGCGGCCGGCGTCGAGCGCGTCCTGACTCCGGCCGTCCGGTTCGTCCTGCCCGTCCACCTCTACGGAGGCCCGGCCGACCTCCCCGGCCTCGTCCCGCTGGCCGCGGAAAGGCGGCTGACGCTCGTCGAGGACTGCGCGCAGAGCCCACGGCGCGCTGTTCCAGGACCGCGCCGCCGGGACCTTCGGAGCCGCCGCGGCTTTTTCCTTCTACCCGTCGAAAAACCTCGGCGCCTACGGCGACGGCGGGGCGGTCGTGACGGGCGACGCGGGGACCGCCGACGCCCTGCGGCAATTGCGGCAGTACGGCTGGAGCCGGCGCGACTTCGCCGATTCGCGAGGGTTGGAACTCGCGGCTGGACGAGCTCCAGGCCGCGATCCTCTCGCGCGAGGCTCCCCTTCCTCGCCCGCGAGAACGCCCGCCGGATCGAGATCGCGGGCCGCTACGACGCCGCGTTCGCCGCGCTCCCCCTCCAGCTCCTCTCGACGCGCCCCGGTGCGGTGCCCGCGCGCCATCTCTACCCGGTCCGCCACGCGAAGCGCGACGCCCTCGCCGAGCACCTCCGGGCGCGCGGCATCGAGACCGGAGTGCACTACCCGGTGCCGCTCCATCTGCAGCCGGCCTTCGCGTTCCTCGGCGGCCGCCGCGGCGACTTTCCCGTCTCGGAGGCGGCCTGCGAGAGCGTCCTGTCGCTGCCCATCCACCCGATGCTGTCCGACGGGCAGGTCGAGGCCGTGGTCGACGCCGTCCGCGCGTTCTTCGAAGGCCGGCGCGTGAGTCGCGAGCTCGTCTCGGTCGTCGTGCCCGTCTATTTCAACGCGGAGAGCCTCCCGCGGCTGGCCGAGCGGCTCAGCGCGATCGCGCGGGGCGCCGACTGGGACATGGAGGTCGTGTTCGTGGACGACGGCTCGACGGACGCCTCATGGGAGCGAATTTCGGAGATCGCGCGGGTCTGGCCGGCCGCCCGCGGCCTGCGCCTGACGCGCAACTTCGGCTCCCAGATGGCCATCGCGGCCGGTCTCGCCGAGGCGAAGGGCCAGGCGGCCGCCGTGCTCTCGGCCGACCTTCAGGAGCCGCCGGAGCTGCTGCCGGAGATGGTGTCCGCCTGGCGGCGCGGCGCCACCGCGGTGCTCGCCGTGCGCCGGAGCCGGCCCGAGGGAATGGCGACCCGGGCCGCGGCCGGCTTCTACTACCGCACGCTCCGGCGCCTCGCCTTCTCACAGATGCCCGCCGGCGGCTTCGACTGTTTCCTGTCGGCCGGCCCGCGATCGACTTCCTGGTCGAGAGCCGGGAGGTCCACACGTCGCTGCCGGGCCTGCTGCTCTGGGGTGGATTCGCGACGGCGCTGGTCCCCTACGACCGCGCCGCGCGCGAGGAGGGCGAGTCGCGCTGGACCTTCGCCAAGAAGCTCAAGTACTTCCTCGACGCCGTCATCTCGTTTTCCTACGCGCCGCTGCGCTGGATGTCGGTCGCCGGCGCCATGCTCGCGCTCGCCGCTTTCGCCTACGCCGTCTTCCTGGTCGCCTACAAGCTGATCCACGGCCAGCCCATCCAGGGCTGGACCTCGCTGATGGTGGCCTCGCCTTCTTCTCGGGCGTGCAGCTGCTCTCGCTCGGCGTCCTGGGCGAGTACCTCTGGCGCACGCTCGACGCCGCCGGGCGCGAAAGGGATTTCTCGTTCGGGAAAAGACCGGCGGCTGAAACCCGGGCCGGGCTACGGCGTCGCCCGGTCGACCTCGGCGGCGACGCGCTCCACCTCGGAGTCGGTCATCTCCGGAAAGATCGGCAGCGCCAGGACCTCGCTTCGCCGCCTTCTCGGCCTCCGGGAAATCGCCCTCGCGCCCTCCGAGGCCCGCGAAACACGTCTGCAGGTGCAGGGGCACCGGGTAGAAGACCGACGATCCCGATTCCGCGTTCCGCGAGGCGCGCCCTCACGCCGTCGCGATCGGCGACCCGAACGACGTACTGGTGGTAGACGTGGCGCCGGCCGGGCGCCTCCACGGGCAGACGGACCCGGCCGGCACGGGCGGCGTCGGCGAGGAGAGCGTCGTAGCGGCGCGGCGATCGCGCGCCGGCGCTCGGTCCACGCCTCGAGCCGCGGCAACTTGGCCGACAGCACGGCCGCCTGCACGGCGTCGAGGCGGAAGTTGCCGCCCACGCGGTCGTGGAGGTACGTCGTGGTCGATCCGTGAAGCCGCAGGCTCCGGACCCGCGCCGCGAGCTCGTCGTCGTCGGTCGCCACCGCGCCCGCGTCGCCGGCCGCGCCGAGGTTCTTCGTGGGGTAGAACGAGAACGCCGCCAGGCTTCCCATCGACCCCGCCGGCCGGCCGCGATGCCGCGCGCCGACCGCCTGGCACGCGTCTTCGAGAACGGGAATCCCGCGCCGCCGCGGCGATCTCCAGGATCGGATCCATGTCGGCGCACTGGCCGTAGAGGTGCACCGGCTGAATCGCCTTCGTGCGCGGCGTGATCGCACGCCTCCAGGCGGGAGGGATCGAGATTGAACGTGCCGGGCTCGATGTCCACGAAAACGGGACGCGCGCCGAGCCGCGCGACGGCCCCCGCGGACGCGAAGAAGCTGAACGGCGAGGTCACCACCTCGTCTCCCGCGCCGACGCCGAGGGCCATCAGCGACACCAGGAGCGCGTCCGTGCCCGACGAGACGCCGAGCGCGTGCCGGACGCCGAGGAGCTCCCGGAGGCTGGCCTCGAAGGCCGTGTTGGCGGGCCCGAGGACGAATCGGCCGGAGGCGAATACCTCCGCCACGCGGCGGGCGATCTCGGCTTTCAGGTCCTCGTCGTAACGCGTCAGATCGAGGACAGGGATCGGCGCCGCGTTCACGGGCGGGATTGTACCGGCGCCGCCGGACGGTCCGCGCAGGGCGCCGGGCGCGAGGGTGCCGCTCCGAAAATACGGCGGATCCGCATGGGCGCCATCATCGAGTCTACGGACCTCCCGTTCCGGCCGCCTGCGCGTCCCGCCGGAGCAGGTGCGCCGTGAATCCGTCCACGCGGTCGTCGGGAAGCAGGCGAAACCGTGCCCCGTCGACGAAGGGCGCGAGAGCGGAGGGGGCGGTGATGGCGGCCGGGGCGAGGCCCGGTGTCGCGGCGCAGACGCGCTCGACGACCCGCTCGTTCTCCTCGAATTCCAGGCTGCAGGTCGAGTACAGCAGGAACCCGCCCGGCGCGAGCAGCGCCGCCGCCGAAGCCAGCTGCGCCTCCTGGGCCGTCGCCAGGCGCTCGATGGCCTCCCGGCTCACGCGGTAACGGATCTCGGGGTTCTTCCGCAGCGTCCCGGTGCCGCTGCACGGCGCATCGAGCAGCACGCGGTCGAACCGACCCGGCGGCAGCGGGAGAGCCCCGAGGTCGGCGGCAACCAGCCGAATCGCCGCGCCGAGCCGCCGCGCGTTTTCGGCGACGCGCGGCAACCGCGAAAGCGAGGCATCGAAAGCCAGCACACGCTGCGCCCGGCCGTGGGCGAGCGCCGAGAGCGACTTGCCTCCGGGGGCCGCCGCCAGGTCGACGAGCAGCTCGCCCTCCGGCAGGAGAATCGGCAGCACCTGGCCGCCCACGTCCTGGACGCTGAACCCGCCGGACGCCAGGAGCGACGACCGCAGCAGGCGTCCCGAGGTCACGGTCAGGCCGAGGGGGGCGAGCGGCGACATCTCCGTTTCGACGCCGTCGGCCGAGAGGGCCGCCCGAATCGCATCGCGTGTTCCGAAAGCGGGATTGACGAGCACGTCCAGACGTGGCGGGACGTTGTCGGCTTCCAGCACCCGCCGCGTCGTTCGCGCTCCGAAGCGCTCGAGCCAGCGCTCCACGAGGAATCGCGGGTGCGAGTAGAACCGTGCGAGTTCCGCCGCCACGTCGCCGACGGGAGCCGCCGGCGGCGGCAACAGCAGGATGCCGCGCAGGATGCCGTTCACGAGCTTGCCGGCGCCTTCGCCGCCGCTCGAGCGCGCGTGCTCGACCGCTTCGCTCACGGCGGCGTAGGGCGGGACCCGGTCGAGGTGGCGCAGCTGATAGAGCCCGACCTCGAGGATCTCCAGCAGGTTCGGTGCGAGCTTCGGGAGCGGGATCCGCGAAACGCCGGCGATCTCGGCGTCCAGTCCCGCCCTCCACCGCAGGACGCCCAGAACGAGCTCGCGCAGGAGGTCCGCATCGGCCGCCGAGAGGCCGCGGGCGAGCTCCCCGACGAGCGGCGCCGCGAGCCGCCCGCCGCCGAGCACCTTGCGCAACGCCTCGACCGCGCGCCTGCGGGCGGTCGGAGCAGGACGCCGCTTCGACTTCACCGTCTCACCGCGCGGGCCCGAAGCGCCCGGGCAGCCTCGCGGCGCGGGCGAATTCCGCGCCCGTCACGGCCCGGCGCCCGGCGCGCTGGAGCCGCCGGACGGCGAGCGCCGAGCGCCCGCCGGCCGCCACCACGAGCTCGCCCGAAGCAAGATCGAAGGCGCCCGGCACGGCGTCGCCGACCGGGGGCCCCGGCCGCGCCTCCAGGATCTTGACCCGCTCGCCCTCGAGGAAAGTGTAGAGGCCGGGCCACGGAGTGAAGGCGCGCAGCCGACGCAGGATCTCCGGCGCGGGCCGTTGCCAGTCGACGAGCGCGTCCTCGCGGCGGATGGGCCGACACAGCGTCGCCTCGCCCTGCTGCGGCCGCGGCGACAGCCGGCCGGCCGCGAGGCCGGCGAGCGTCTCGGCGAGCAGCGTGCCGCCGATGGCCGCGAGCCGGCCCGAGAGCTCGCCGGCGGTTTCGTCCTCGCCGATCCTCACGCGGCGCACGCGATAGACCGGTCCGGTGTCGAGCCCCTCCTCCATCCGCATCGTCACGACGCCGGTCTCCGCGTCGCCCGCGAGGATCGCGGCCTGGATCGGCGAGGCGCCGCGCCAGCGCGGCAGGAGCGAGGCGTGAACGTTGACGCAGCCGAGCGGCGCGAGCTCGAGGATCTCCCGGGGAAGGATTCGCCCGTAGGCGACCACCGCGATGGCTTCCGGTCGGGCGCGAGTCAGCGACTCGACCAATTCCGCGTTGCCGCGCAGGGTCGGCGGCTTCGCTGCCGGGATCCCCCGGGATCGGGCGAGCTCGGAAACCGGCGACGGGCGCGGCTCCGCGTGCCGGCCCGCCGGACGGTCGGGCTGCGTGACGACGAGAGGAACATCGATGCCGGCGCCGAGAAGGGTCTCGAGCGCGACGGCGGCGAACTCCGGCGTTCCGAAGAAAACCGTCCGGGGCCGCGGGTCGTGGGTCATGGCTTGCGGCTCGTGTCCGAGGGTCGAGGCCCGGAACTCAGACCAGCGGTTTCTCGGCCGGACTCTCGACGTCGCGGGTCGCCGTCGGCGGCTCGGGAGAGGCCTGCGCTTTCGGGTGTCGCAGCTTCCAGAGACGGCGTGCCGCGAGGATCCCGGCGCCGCCGAAGCCCAGAAGGGCCAGACCGTTGATCACGCCGAACCACGCCCAGACGCGGGGCCAGGCGTACGAATAGCCGAACAGGAAAATCGACAGGAACAAAACGAAGGCGAAGAGCGCCGCGACGATGGTCCGACGCTGCTCGTGCTCCGGGTTCCAGGGCGGGTCGAGGAACCCGAGGCCCCGGGCCAGCCGGTAGGTGGCCCAGGCAAGAATCGGCGCCGCCGCGGTCGCCAGGACGAGGTAGCGCATGGGTCGCGTCATCGCGGCTGCCGATCGACTTCTTCGAAATAGTCCTCGGCCACGAGCACTTCCCGGGGCTTGGATCCCCGCGGCGGGCCGAGCAGGCCGTCGCGCGACATCATGTCGATGAGCTTGCCGGCGCGCGAGAAACCGACGCCCATCCGCCGCTGGAGGAACGAGATCGAGGCCATCTTCTCGCGCACGACCAGGCGGGCCGCGTCGTCGTAGAGGGGATCGGTCTCGTCGCCGGCGTCGTCGCGCTGGACGGCCTCCGTGCGCTCCTTCGTGATCTCCTCGTCGAACTGGGGCTTGGCCTGTTTCTTGAGAAAGCGCATGAGGGCGGCTGTCTCCTGGACCGAGACGAACGCCCCGTGGACGCGCTTCAGGCGGGAGGTTCCCGGCGGCAGGTACAGCATGTCGCCCCGCCCGAGCAGTCGCTCGGCGCCGTTGCCGTCGAGAATCACGCGGGAATCGATCTTCGAAGACACCTTGAAGGCGATGCGCGACGGGAGGTTCGCCTTGATCACGCCCGTCAGCACGTCGACCGACGGCCGCTGCGTCGCGACGACGAGGTGGATCCCGACCGCACGCGCCTTCTGGGCGATTCGCACGATCGCCTCCTCGACGTCCTTGGCCGCCGTCATCATCAGGTCGGCGAGCTCGTCGATCACGATCACGATCAGGGGCATCGGCTCGAGCTTCAGGTCCGGGTCGTCCGGGTGCTGCGCGCGCACGCGCGCCACGGCCTCGGGATCCTGGATCGCGGCGTTGTACTGCTCGGCGTTGCGGACCTGGCCGAAGTCCGAGAGCGTCTGAAACCGCTCCTCCATCGTGGCGACCGCCCACTTGAGCGCGTTCGACGCCTTCTTCGGGTCGGTGATGATGGGCGTCGCCAGGTGGGGGAGGTTCTCGTAGATCTCGAGCTCCACCATCTTGGGATCGATGAGGATCAGTTTCACCTGGTCCGGCCGCGCCTTGTACAGAATGGAAGTGATCAGCGCGTTGATGCCGACGCTCTTTCCCGAGCCCGTGGTGCCGGCAATCAGCAGGTGGGGCATCGCGCGCAGGTCGTCGACGACCGGTTCGCCGTGGATGTCCTTGCCGAGCGCCAGCGTCAGCAGCGACCGGGAGCTCCGGAAGCGTTCCGACTCCACCACGTCGCGGATCGCGATGATCTCCCCGCCCCCCGGGTTGGGGACCTCGATGCCCACGCTCGCCCGCCCCGGCAGGCGCTCCACGCGGATCGACTCGGCCGAGAGGGCGAGGGCGAGGTCCTCCGAGAGCCCCATGACCTGGTTGACCTTGATGCCGGCGGCCGGGCGGAACTCGTACGTCGTGACGACCGGGCCGGGGTGGTACTCGGCCACCTCGCCCTCGACGTCGAACTCCGCGCACTTGGCGGCGATTTGCCGGCCCGTGTCGGCGAGGGCCTTCCGGTCGATCGCGGCCAGGTGGTCGCGCTTCTCGAGCAGCGACACGGGCGGATACGTGTACCCCGCGACCGTCAGTGGCAGGCTCTGCTGCGGGTCGGGCTTGCGCTTCGGGGCGGCGGTCGTCCGGGGCCGAACGGGCGCGGCGGTCGTCTTGCGGATCGAGAATTTGCCGGGACCGGGCAGCTCGCGAACGATCGGAGGCGCGTCTTCGGCGGCGAACGGGATCTCGTCGAGCGAGATCTCCCCCTTCCTGGCCTTCTCCAGGTGTCGCGTGACGACCGTCCGACGCAGGCGTTCCTTCGTCCGGCGATCCCGCCGGCGGGCCCAGCCCACGGTCATCCGCGAGAGCAGGCCGGCAAACCGAACGCGGAGTCTCAGGAACACGTCACCGAGCGAGACCTGGGTCGCCAAAGGGATCGCGAGGAGCACCAGCGTGGCTGCGACGAGAACGGCTCCGGTCGTCCCGATCCGCCCCCGGAAGGCATCCGCCAGCGCCCGGCCCACGATGCCGCCGGTCTCCGCCTCCTCGCCGTACAGGCGCTGGCGGCCGAAGGCGAGGGAGATGAGCATCGGCAGGGAAAAGAGAAGGATGGCCGTCCCCGCCGCCTTGGAGGCCGGGTTCGGGAGCGGCCGCCCCCAGAACCGCCGCCAGCCGAGGACGAAGACGAGTCCGGTGACGCCCCAGGCGGCCAGGCCGAACAGGGCATAGAGGGCCGCGCCGAGCGAGGCGCCGAATCCGCCGATCCAGTTGTTCGGAGCCGCCGCCTCTCCGCCCGCCGTCCACGAAAAAATATTCGGGTCCCGCGGATCGTAGGAAAGGAGCGCGAGCGCCGCGAGAACGCCCGCGAGCAGCAGCACTACCCCGATCGCCTCACCGGCGAGGCGGCTCTTCCAGAAGGATCCTTCGCTCAATCCGTCCCATTATGAGGGCGAATCGGGCAAACGGCTAGGCCGGCGGGCCCGGACGGCCCGCGCCCGGACCCGCCAATTCGCTGTATAACAACGGCGTGCCGTCGGAGCGCAAGCGTGTCCTTTTTCTCTGCACCGGCAACGCCGCGCGCAGCCAGATGTCCGAGGCCCTGGCGCGGCTCGACTACGGTGATCTCCTCGATCCGGTGTCGGCCGGCTCCCGTCCGGCGGGATTCGTGCACCCCCTGGCGGTGCGGGTGATCGAGGAGCTCGGGGTGCACATGGACGACGCCCGCTCGAAATCCGCGGAGGAGTTCCGCGACGCGGCGCTCGACCTCGTCGTGACCGTCTGCGACTCGGCGGCGGCCGACTGCCCCAGCTGGCCCGGCGCGCACCACCTGGTCCACTGGTCGATCGAGGATCCGAGCTTCGTGCGCGGCAACGAGGCGACCCGCCTCGCGGCCTTTCGGGCCACGCGGGACGAGCTGCGCCGCCGGATCGATTCCCTCCTCGAAGCCCTGCGCCGCACTCACCCCCGTCGCAAGGACGTCGATCTCGTCGCCGACGGCTCGGCGCTGCTCGCCGACGTGATGCGGGCCCACGGCTTCCGGCCCGAGGCGGTCGGCGACGAAAAGGTCGGGGGGCGATCGGGGGCGAAAGCGCGATTCGCGCGGCGGGGTCGCGCCCTCGAGCTGCAGGTCCGCACGGGCGTCGTGATCGCCGCCTACGAGGCCGGGTCGCGGCGGCTCCTGCATCCCGACTACATGCAGCGGCTCGGCGTCGAATCGCTCATGCGCTATCCGGGCCTTTCGAAGGACCCCCTCGAGGCCTTCCGCCGTCTCCGCGCGGACCTGATACGTCTCGCCGCTCCGTTCCTGACGGGTGATGGTCTCCGGGAGTTCAAGCGCCTGGCCGAAGCCGCGGCGAAGGAGTCCGGGCCCGCCAAGTCCGCCTGATCCGTGGCACGGCGCATCTCGAATCCCCCGAACCCCTGGAGCACGGTCCACGCCGAATGGCTCGGCGAGCCGCCCGAGGCCGGGCTCGAGGTCTTCGAGGAAGACGCGAGGTCGATCATCACGGAGAACGAGAGCCCGGACATCGGCTTTCGCTTCAGCGTCAATCCATACCGCGGGTGCTTTCACGCCTGCGCCTACTGCTACGCGCGGCCCACGCACCAGTACCTCGGCTGGGGCGCGGGGACGGACTTCGACCGCAAGATCGTCGTCAAGGTCAACGCACCCGACCTGCTGCGCCGGGAGATGATGCGGCGCTCATGGACCGGGGACACGCTGGTCTTCTCGGGCGTGACGGATTGCTACCAGCCGCTCGAGGCCGTCTACGGGATCACACGCCGCTGCCTCGAGCTCTGCGCCGAGTTTCGCAACCCCGTCGGAATCGTCACGAAAGGCGCCCTCGTCCGCCGGGACGCGGACGTGCTCGCGACGCTCGCCCGGGAGGCCGGCGCGATGGTCTACGTCAGCATTCCATTCGCAGACGATCGCACCGCCCGGCTCATGGAGCCCAATGCGAGCCTGTGTTCGCTGCGGTTCGAGACCATCGCACGGCTCTCGGAGGCGGGGATCCGCACGGGTGTGGCCGTCGCTCCCGTGATTCCGGGTCTGAACGACAGCGATCTGGCCGGCATCCTCGCCCGCGCCCGCGAGGCCGGAGCGACGAGCGCCTTCCTGACCCTCCTGCGCCTGCCGGCCGAGGTCCTGCCCGTGTTTCGCGAACGCCTCGCGCAGGCTTTTCCGGATCGCGCCGCCCGCGTCTGGTCGAACCTCCGGCAGGCGCGCGGGGGCCGGACCAACGAGTCGCGGTTCGGCGCGCGGATGGAGGGGGTCGGCCCGCGCTGGGCCGCCATCGAGAATCTCTTCGAGATCGAGTGCCGGCGGCTGGGACTCAACCGGGGCTCCGGCGAAGCGCGTGCCCGGTCCAGTCGCTTCCGGCGCCCGGGGCCGGCCCAGCCCGGTCTCTTCGACGCGACCTGAACTCTGTGACACAAAGTACTTGACATGGGTCGAGAGCCGCCGGAAACTTCCGCCGTGCAGCGGCTCGAGAGACACGCGGCCGAAGACATCCGTTACATCCGCGAAGCCATGGAACGCGCCGGGTCCTTCACGGCGGTGCCGGGCCTCGGCGGCGTCGGAATGGGTGCCACGGCTCTCGTCGCCGCCGGAGTCTCGTCGGCCACGCGGACGCCCGCGGCCTGGCTCTGCGTCTGGCTCGCCGCGGCGTGCGTCGCGCTGGCGATCGGGAGCGTGGCGATGGCGCGCAAGGCCCGGCGCACCGGAACGGACCTCTTCGCCGGCGCGGCGAAGCGCTTCCTGCTGACGCTGACGGCGCCCTTGGCAGCCGGCGCGCTGCTCACGCTCGCTCTGGCCCGATCGGGACGCGTCGACCTGCTCCCCGGGGTCTGGCTCCTCCTCTACGGGACGGCCGTCGTCACGGGCGGAGCGACGTCCGTTCGCCCGGTGCTCGCGATGGGTACGCTGTTCATGGCGCTGGGCGCCGCGGCGTTCGCGTGCCCGTCAAACTGGGGCACGGCATTTCTCGCGGCCGGCTTCGGCGGCCTCCAGATCGCGTACGGACTCGTGATCGCGCGGAGGCACGGTGGCTAGGGCCAAGGCGCGGCCCCGGTCCACGGGCCTCGCGGAACCGGCGGCGAAGCCGGCGCGCGCCGCCCTGCCGGACCTCGACCGCGTCATCCACGAGCGGATGCGCCTGGCCATCGTCAGCGCCCTCGCCGCGAGTCCGTCCTTGTCGTTCAACGAGCTGAAGGGACTTCTGAAGACGACCGACGGAAACCTCTCGATCCACGCCCGCCGGCTCGAGGAGGCGGGCTACGTCGACTGCGCGAAGGGATACGCCGGCCGGGTGCCGCGCACGACTTTCCGGCTGACCGCGGCCGGACGGCGCGCCCTGGAGCGACATCTCGGCCATCTCGAGGCCCTCATCGCGTACGCGCGCACGCGCTGATTTTTTTTGGAGGTTAGCTTTACAATGCAAAGCCCTCTGTCGCCCACCGCCGTCTTCATGCCCCCGCTCGCCCCGCTCGTCCTGCTCGCGTTCCTCGGCACCGGCTTCCTGCTCTTCGGACTCGCCCTGGCGGCCGCGCTCTCGGCGGCCTCCGGGCGCGGCCCCCTCGCGCGCGGCCTCGGGCTCGCCGGCCTGGGCGTCGGCGCGACCTACGCCGTGCTGCTCTTCGGCGCCGCGCTGGCGTCCCGCGACCGCACGCTGGCGGTCGGCGACCGGAAGTACTTCTGCGAAATGGATTGCCACATCGCCTATTCGGTCGCCTCCGCCGCGTCCCCCGCGCCCACGGTTCTGGCCGTCACGGTCCGGACCTGGTTCGATCCCTCGACGACGGCGGCCTTCCGCGGCAACGCCCCGCTGACGCCGAACCCGCGGACGGTCACTCTCGTGGACGCCTCCGGCCGACGGTTCGCGCCCTCCCCGGCGGCGACCCGCGACTGGGAGGCGCATCACGGTCCCTCGGCGCCGTTCGGCCGGCCGCTCGCTCCGGGGGAGGACGCGACTTCCACCTTCGTTTTCACGGTGCCGCCGGACCTGCGGGATCCGCGGCTCTTCGTCGGCGACCCGCCGGGCATCGACAGCCTCCTGATCGGCCACGAAAACAGCCCGGGACACGGCCGGAGCTACTTTGCGCTGCCCGGATAGTCTTGTGCGGTCCGTGACCGACCTCGACGCTCTGCGGAGACACTTTCGCGAGGCCCTCGCGGCCGATCCGCGCGGCGCCTATCGCGACTGGTTCCGGGCCCAGGAGGAGCTGCGCGAGGCCGGTGACGCGGAGCGTGCCCGCGCGCTCGCGGACGACCTCTGGGATCGCCTGCCCGCCCTCCCCTTCCCCGCGGAAGAGGAACGCGCCCGGTTCGTCCACAACGCGGCCGTTTTCTTCGGCAGCCCGGGGCCCGCCGCCGATCTCGAGCGGGCCCGGGTCCTGTTTCGCGCCGCGCTCGCGCACTTCGCCGCGGACGACGATTCCGGCTGGCGGGCCCGCGCCCTCCACAACTTCGCCACGGCTCTGGCGAACCTCGGCTCGACCGAGCCGGAGCTCGCCGAATCGGTCGAGCTCTTCGAAGGGGCCCTGCGCTGGAGGACGTCGGAGCGCGAGATCGCCCGCGGCGTAACCCTGCACAACCTCGGTCTCGCGCTGCGGCGACGCGCCGAGCTCGATCCGGGCCGGGCGCGCGCGCACCTCGAGGGCAGCGCCGCCGCGCTGTCGGAGGCTGTCGCCATCCGGGAGCGCAACGGCCTGGCCGAGGGACGCGCCCTGTCGCAGCGTCACCTGGCAATCACGCTCGGCCGCCTTTCCGGCGCCACACCCGCCGACTCGCGATAAATTTCGGGCGTGACCAAGCGCCGCTGGATCGAGTACCTGATCGCGGTCGTCGCCGGCAACGCGATCTACTTCACCGTCCTGCACCCCGGCCTTCCGCCCGCGCTCCAGAACCAGCCCAACCGCATGGACCTCGGTCTCGTGATCGACTTCGCCTGCTGCCTTCTCGTCTACGCGACCATCCGCCTCGGCGCCCGCCACGCGCGCCGCGGGACGGAGGGCCGGCCGCCCCGCTAGCGTCGCAGAAATCCCGCCAGCGCCGCGCGGCTCCCGACGGGCACCCTGGCCCTCGTTCTTCCGGCGATCGTGCATTGTCCGGCGACGGGATGGGGATCGCGCCTTCCGCGACCGGACGCTAGCGGCCCAGAAAAGCGGGGAACAGGAAGATCAGGACGAGTCCGAAGACGAAACAGTAGACCGCGAAGGCGTGCACCCGCCGGGTCGAAACCATCCGGATGAGGAATCCGATCGTCAGGTAGCCGACGACTCCGGCCGTAGCGGCTCCGACGAGGTACCGGCCGAAGTCCGGGGTCGCGAAAAACGACGCGCCCTGGTGTCGCAGGGCCGACAGGATCTCCAGCCCCGCGGCGCCGGCGATGGCCGGGATCGCCACCAGAAACGTGAAGTCGGCCGCCCACCGGCCTGCGAACCCGAGCAGCAGCCCGAAGGCGATCGTCGATGCCGATCGGGAGAGCCCGGGCAGGACGGCGAGACCCTGGACCGCCCCGATGACGAGGGCGTCGAGGAACGACATGGTCTCGCGGTCCTTCCGGCCGTCCTTTCGCAGGTACGACGCCAGGAGGTAGAGCCCGCTCAAGATCTCCATCGCTCCCACGAACCGCGGGCTTCCCTTGGTCGCCTCGACGTACGGTTTCATCAGGATTCCGACGATGCCGGTGGGCACCGTTGCGACCAGGAGAAGCATCGCCAGGCGCCACGCGCGGCGGCGCTCGCCGGCGTCGGCCGAGACGAGGCCGGCAATCTCGGACCGCAGGAGCGAGCGGTAGTAGAGGACGATCGCCGCGAGCGTGCCCGCGTGCACCATGACGTCGAAGAGCAGCCCCACCTGCCCGAAGCCGGGCATCAGCATCTCCGCCGCCGAAAGGTGCCCGCTGGAGGAGACCGGAATGAACTCCGTCAGCCCCTGGATGACGCCGAGGAGAACCGCCTCGAGCCAGCTCACGGCGCGAGACTACCGTATCGCTCCGCCGCGGCGGCGAACCACGCCGCGTTGGCTCCGACGACGAACACCGCGGTCGCCGCGACGAGTCCGCGGACCGCCTTCGGTGGAATCACCGTGAGGTCGGCGGCCGCGACCACGAGCCACGGCCACCACGCCCACGCATACCAGCCCCCCACGCCGCCCCAGACGCCGTACAGCCGGCGGTTCGCGATCGCGAAGGTCAGGAATCCGGCGAAGGCGGCCGCGGCCGCCGCGGCATGCGGAAGCGCGCGGCCGGTTTCGGGGCGCCGACGCGCCGCGGCGGCCCATGCCAGGATCAGCAGCCCGAATGCGGCGACCAGCGGCCATGGGGCACGGAAGAAGCTCCACCCTCCGAGCCAGAACGTGGTCTTCACGAACGTGTATGCCGATCGGGCCAGGCCGATTGCGAATTCGCCCGGGCTCCCGCCGATCGGCGGCGTCGCGCGGTTCAACTCGACCGTCCCTCCCCAGGCCCAGCCCCGCAAGGCCTGGACCGCGAAGACCGCACACGCGGCGCCGGCACCCGCGATGGCGAGCCGGACGCGCCGCTCCCCCACCAGGACGGCGACGGCCAGCACCACGACCGGGATCGCCGTCAGCTTGAGCAGCGGGCCCGCAGCCAGCAGAAGCAGGAGGACGGGTCCGCGGGACCGGCGCTCCAGAGCCGCGAGCACCAGCGCCGACCAGAGAAAAACGGCCGCGTCATTGGAACACCGGGCGAGCGACTCGGCGGCGCCCGGCAGCAGAAGGGCGAGGAGGGCGAGCGCCGCGAAGGCCGGCGGGCGGTCCGCGGCGAGCGCCCGGAGCGGCCCGAAGATCGCGATCCCCACGAGCAGGACGTTGGCGAGCCGAACGAGAAGGAGAAGCGTCTCCGGCCGGGGTGGGTCGGCGAGCCGGAACGGAACGCCCGCGAGCAGGTAGAAAAGCGGCGGCTGGTTGGCCTCCGGGTTTCCGACCGCCGAGCCCCGGATCGGGCGGACCGTGCCGCGGACGAGGTTGAAGGCTGCCTCCCGGTCCGGGAAGGGCCGGCAGCCGTACGCCGCCGCCATTGCGGGCCCGCAGGGATGCGCCCGAACCGCGGCCACGATCTCGGCCGGAACGAACGCGCCCGACAGCGCCGACGCGACTGGCCCGGATGCCCATGCGAGCACGCGGGCCAGGTGATGCGGCTCGTCCGGGCCCTCGAACGCCGGCAGGTAGACGGCGTGCAGGGCAAGCCGCAGGACGACCGCCGCGGCCACCAGGCTCAGCGCGGTGCGGACGGAACGGCTCAGGTCAGCACCGGGATCACGAGCGGCCGGGCCCCGAAGAGGCGGCGGCAGGCGCGCCGCGCGGCCAGCGCGATCTCGGCGCGCATCCACTCGCGGTCGGCCCGTTCCTCCGGGGTCGCCCGCGACAACACACCCCGGGCCGCGCGAGAGACCTCTCGGGAGAGCTCCGCCTCCGCCGCGGCGAGTCCGCGCGACACCACGTCGATCTCGGTGCCGCGGACGAGCACCAGAACGACCCCCTCCTGGGAGAGTTGCCTCCGGTCGTGCAGGACCTGCGGCGCCACGGCCTCGGACCGCTCGTCGAGGTAGACGACGCCGCAGTCGACCGCTCCCGGCTCGAGGCCAACCGACCCGGGTCCGAGCGTCAGCCGGTCCCCGTTGTCCGCCAGGAACACCCGGTCCGCCGCGACGCCGGCCGCGCAGGCGACCTCCGCCGCCGCGGCGAGCATCCGGCGGTCGCCGTGGACCGGCAGCACGGCGCGCGGACGGACCATGCGAATCCACTCGGCGAGCTCTTCCCGGTGCGCGTGGCCCGAGACGTGGATCGGAGGCTCGGAATCGCGCACGACGCGCGCTCCGCGGCGAACGAGATGGTCGCACATGCGGTTGACCGACCGCTCGTGGCCCGGGATCGTGCGGGCCGAGAGCAGAACCAGGTCTCCCTCGGAGAGCTCCAGGTCCGCGTGCTCGCCGAGCGCCAGGCGGTGGAGCGCCGAAAACGGCTCGCCCTGGCTGCCCGAGGTCAGGCACGTCAGACGCGCCGGCGCGGCCGCGCGCAGATCGGCCGGGGCGGGCCTCGCGCCGGTCGGGACCCGCAGGCGGCCGAGCCGTTCGGCGATTTCGGCCACGCTGCGCATGCTGCGCCCGAGGATCGCCACCTTGCGCCCGGCCGCGAGCGACGCGTCGACGCCCTGCGCGAGCCGCGCGACGTGGCTCGAGAAGGTCGTCAGGACGACGCGGCCCCGCGCGTGCCGGAACGCGGTCCGGATTCCGTCGCCGGCGACCCGCTCCGAGAGCGAGCGGCCCGGCCGTTGGGCGTTGGTCGAGTCGACGAGCGCGAGATCGACGCCCGCGCCGACCGCCGCGGCGATCCCCTCCCGGTCCGTCCTCTCGCCGTCGGGCGGGTCGTCGTCGAGCTTGAAATCGCCCGAGTGCATGATGCGAATGCCTCCGGCCTCGATCAGCAGCGCGGCCGAATCCGGGACCGAGTGCGAGACCCGGAAGAAGGTCACCCGGAAGGGTCCCGATTCCACCGGCTCGCGTTCCCGGGCCTCCGCCAGGCCTTCCACCGGGACGCCCGCCTCTTCGAGTCGCCGGCGCGCCATCGCCAGCGTGAACGGGAAGCCATGGACCGGCGCCGCGCACCGTTCGCGCAGGAGCGGCAGCGCCCCGACGTGATCCTCGTGCCCGTGCGTCAGGAACACGCCCACGATGCGTTCGCCGTCGAGCACCGTGAGGTCCGGCGCGATCCGATCGATGCCCGGCAGGGTGTCGTCGGCGAACGCCACGCCGGCGTCGACGAGGATCCCGGCGCCTTCGCACCGGAGCCAGAGGATGTTCTTGCCGAACTCGCCCACGCCGCCGAGCGGGACGACCTCGACGGCCGCCGTCACGGCGCCCGCCAGATGCGCGCGAGCTCCAGGAACTCCTCGGGCGACAGTTCTTCCGCCCGCGCCCGGGCGGAATGGCCGAGCGTCTCGAGCGCACCCTCCCACTGCGCCCGTGGGCCCGCCGACGAGAGCGCGTTGGCCAGCGTCTTGCGCCTCGCGTTGAAGCCGAGTGACGCCAGGGTCAGCGCGCGTCGCGACCACGCCGCGTCGAGCGGTTGTGGCCGCGGCGTCAGCTCGAGCACCGACGAAGTCACCCGCGGCCGCGGGCGGAAGGCGCCCGGAGGCAGGTCGAAGAGAATCCGCCCGGACGCGTGCATCGCCGTCCGGATGGAGAGATATCCGTAACCCGCCTCGCGCGGTCGCGCGACGAACCGCTGGGCGACCTCGCGTTGCACGGTGGCCACCGCCCGGCGAACCACGCCGCGCGCCTCGATCGCAGCGAAGAGGATGGGCGTCGCCACGTTGTACGGGAGGTTGGCGACCAGAAGCGCCTCGCCCTCGCAGCCGGCCGCGCGCAGCCAGTCGACGATCGGACGCGACAGCACGTCGCCCGGAAGGATCCGGACGTGCGCGTCGCCGGCGAATTCGGCGGCGAGCGCCTCGGCGCGCCACGGATCGATCTCGACGGCGGCGACCCGGCGGGCGGCTCCGGCCAGGAAACGGGTCAGCGCCCCATCCCCGGGCCCGATCTCCAGCACGCAGTCTTCCGGGGCGATGCGGGCGGCGTCGACGATCCGGCGCGCGGTTTCGGGGCTCGCCAGGAAGTGCTGACCCCAGCGCTTGCGGGCCGGCAGGCGGGGCCGCGTGCCGGCCCGGCGCTCATGCTGTGACGGCATCGTCTCGCCCGGTCCGCACGGCGCCCGAGGCTATCAGATGGTAGAATTTTTGCGATCCGGATGGGCGCCCTTCAGGTTTTCACTCTTGAGAACCGTCGGCTCGAGAACTTTCTCGAACGCCATAAGGCGTACTACGCCTACACCGGCGAAATCGAGATCGACCGCTTCCTCCGAGAGATTCTCCAGAAGGCCAACGAGTTCGTTCCGTCGGAGGCGGGTTCGATTCTTCTCGACGATCCGATGACCAAGAACTCGGACGATCGCCTCGAGAACGAGCTGGTCTTCATCTCGACCTACGGCGCCCACGGCGAGGCGAGGCTCGGAAAACGGATGAACGCGCGCGTGGGAATCGTCGGCCACGTCTATGCCACCGGCGTGGCCTACATGACCGACGAGGTCGTCGACGATCCGTTCTTCTACCCGACCCTCGACCTGACGAATGGCTTCCAGACCAAATCGGTTCTCTGCGTTCCCATCCGCATCGAGTCGTCGGTGTGCGGCGTCCTCGAGCTCGTGAACAAATCCGGCCCGGTCGGCTTTCGCGAGAAGGACCGACGGCTCCTCGAAATCTTCGCCGACTACGCCTCGATCTCGATCCAGAACCTCCTGGACGCGCGGCGGGCCTACGAGGTCGCCAAGCGTGACGGCCTGACCGGGCTCTACAACGAGCGCTACCTCCACCTCAGGCTCACGCAGGAGCTCTCCCGGATCTCCCGCGACGGCGGCGATCTGTCGGTGATCTTTCTCGACCTCGACAACCTCAAGTCCGTCAACGATCGGCACGGCCACCTCGCCGGAAGCCAGGTCCTCCGCGAAGTCGGCTACATCCTGCGACGCACCGTCACGGACGAGCGCGCGACGCTGACGCGGTACGGGGGCGACGAGTTCGTGCTGATCCTTCCGGGCCACACCCTCGAGGAAGGCGTCGAGGTCGCCGAGGCGATCCGCATGGCCATCCGCAGCGCCACGTTTCTGTTCCGGCCCTACGGCTTCAACGAGCCGGCCTTGAACCTCCACGGCGTCATCACCGGATCGCTCGGGGTGTCCTCGATCCGCTCCCACGCCACGCCCGGCGCCTCGGTCGAACAGCAGAAGAACGAGCTGCTGCGGGCCGCGGACACGGCCCTTTACCGCGCCAAGGAACACGGGAAAGATCGCTGTACGGCCGCGAGCGTCGAGGACGCGCGGGTTCCCGCGCTCTCCAGCTAACCCGGGGTTGACGCCTCCCTCGACGTCCTGCTAGCGTTCTCTCTCCGCGATCGACTTTCGCCCTTTTTGCGCCTCCGAGGAGCTCCACGATGCAAATTGTGACCCGCGAGCAACTCTCTCCGAAGAACGTCCTCGACGTCCTCGGCCGCCACATCCTGGTCGACGGCTACCACGTGGTGATGGACATGGAGCGCAGCCGCGGTTCCTACCTCTACGACGCCCGGAGCGACCGGCCCATCCTCGACTTCTTCTCCTGCTTCGCCACGATCCCGGTCGGCTACAACCACCCGAAGATGCAGGACCCCGAGTTTCGCGAGGCCCTCATGGAAGCGGCGCTCACGAAACCGTCGACCAGCGACATCTACACCGAGCACTTCGCCCGCTTCGTCGAGACCTTCTCGGCCCTGGCGGTCCCGCCCTCCCACTCCGACCACATGTTCTTCGTCGAGGGCGGGACGCTCGCGATCGAGAACACGCTGAAGACCGCCTTCGACTGGAAGATCCGCAGGAACCTGGCGCGCGGCAAGGGTGAGAAGGGCACGAAGATCCTGCACTTCAAGAACGCCTTCCACGGCCGGTCCGGCTATTCGCTGTCGATGACCAACACGGCCGACCCGCGCAAGACCCAGTACTTCCCCAAGTTCGACTGGCCACGGCTCTCCTGCCCCAGCCTCTCCTTTCCCGTCACCGAAGCGGGTGATCCGCGACGTGGCGGCCGCCGAGGAGACGGTCGAGCGCGAAATCCGGGCGGCGGTCGCCTCGAACCCGGACGACATCGCGGCCCTGATCCTCGAGCCCATCCAGGGCGAGGGCGGAGACAACCACTTCCGACCGGAGTTCTTTCAGCGGCTGCGCCGGCTCGCCGACGAGCTCGAGTTCCTCCTGATCTTCGACGAAGTCCAGACGGGCGTCGGCCTGACCGGCTCGATGTGGTGCTGGCAGCAGATGGGCGTCGAACCGGACATGTTCGCGTTCGGCAAGAAGACGCAGGTCTGCGGCTTCGCCTCCAACCACCGGATCGACGACGTTCCGGACAACGTGTTCAAGGTCTCCTCCCGCATCAACTCGACCTGGGGCGGCAACCTCGTCGACATGATCCGCTGTGCCCGAATACCTCGAGATCATCGCCGAGGACAACCTGATCGAGAACGCCCGCGTCGTCGGCGAGCACCTCCAGGGCCGCCTGGGCGAGCTCTCGGCGGAGATTCCCGGGCGTGATGACCAACGTCCGCGGCCGCGGCCTCTTCATCGCCTTCGACCTGCCCGACAAGGAAACCCGCGACCGCACGCTCGCCGCCTGCCTCGAGAACGGCATGATGGGACTCGCCTCCGGGCGCCAACGCCATCCGCTTCCGGCCGCACCTGGTCCTCTCGAAGGACGAGGCCGACGAGGGCGTCCGCAAGCTCCGGCGGGCGATTTCCGCCGTGCGTTCGTGAGCCGGCGGGACGGGCGCGCCGGTCTCTCCGCTCCGAAGTAGCCGGCGTCCGGATCCGGTGCTCCGGCGCATCGTCATTCCGGCGGCCGTCGCCCTCGGCGCGGCGGTCGTGCTGTTCTGGGCGACGCTGCCCGACGTCACGCCGCTCGCGACGGCCTGGCCGAAGACCACCGCCTTCATGGAGCGGCGCAAGGCCCGCTTCGTGCGCGACGGAAAGAGCCCGCGGCTCGACTGGACAACCCGTGCCCCTGTCGCGGATCGCGCCGGACCTGCGGCGCGCGGTCGTCGTCGCCGAGGACGCCCGCTTCTGGGAGCACGACGGCGTCGACTGGGAGGCGATGCGGGGCGCGCTCGAGCAGGACTGGAAGCGCGGCGAGCTCAAGGTCGGCGGCTCGACGATCACGCAGCAGCTCGCCAAGAACCTGTACCTCTCGCCCGCCCGCACGCCCTGGCGGAAGCTGCGCGAGCTCGCGATCGCCCACCGGCTCGAGCAGCGCCTTTCGAAGAAGCGGATCCTCGAGCTGTATTTGAACGTCATCGAGTTCGGGTCGCGAACCTTCGGCGTCGAGGCCGCGGCCCGCCGCTACCTCGGCAAGTCGGCGGCCGACGTGTCGCGCGAGGAGGCGGCGACGCTCGCCGCGGTGATCCCGTCGCCCCGCATCTACGATCCCGTCAAGCACCCCGACCGCGTGTCCCGCCGCGCGCGGCGGATCCTGCGCTGGATGTGAACGGGCCGCGGTGCTATTCTGAAAGCTCTCGCTTTTTCGGAGGTGGATCGGATGCGTTTCCGGCGGTGTACGTTCGGGTTCCTCGCCGCGGCCGCGATCGCCGCGGCGAGCCTGTTCCAAGAAGCCGGCCTCCATCGACGTGGCCCCGAAGACCCTCAAGATCTACGGCCTCGATCGATCGCAGCGGCTATCGGCCCGGATCCTGGAAGCCAAGGGCCAGCCCTTCGGATCGGGCGCTCGCCACATGGAGCTCGTCGGACCGGGGCGTGGCGGACGTGGACCCGGGCGGCCGCGTCGTCGCAAAGAAGGCCGGCAAGGCGACGATGACGGCCTCGTTCCAGGAGCGTCAGCGCCCAGGTCCCCGTCGAGGTCGTGGACGTCAACGCCGATCGAGTTCCCCTCGCCGTCGTATGCTCTGGCCGGGCCGGCCGGAACGTCCATCCCGGTGACGTGGACGGTTCGGGACTCCGCCGGTCACAAAGTCGACATCGCACCCGTCTGGTCGTCCGCGGACGAAAAGGTCGCGCGCGGTCTCGGACGCTGGATTCGTGACGTCGGTGGGGCCCGGCACCACCAGCATCGTCGCGCGCATCGGCGACATCCAGGGAGCCTGCGAGGTCACCGTCAGCCTGCACGCCGATCGGGCGGCTCGAACTCCGGCCGCTGACCGCGCTCGTCCACGTCGGCGAAACCCAGCACTTCCGGCTCACGGCGTTCGCGCCCGGACGGCACGGCGATCCCGGAGGTCTCCGGGGTCTTCCAGTCCTCCGATCCCGACCGTCGCCTCGGTCGATTCGGCCGGCGTGGCAAACGGCCGCAAGGCCGGCGCCGCCACGATCCGGGCCGAGCTCGCCGGCGCGTCCGCCGAGGCGACGCTGATCGTGAACTGACCCCGCGCGGAGGATCCCGCAATGCCCGTCCGGCCTCCGGCCTTCGCCGGCACCTTCTACGACGCGCGGCCGGAGCGCCTCGCCCGGGACGTCCGTTCGCGACCTCGACGCCGCCGGCGGCGACGCCGCGCCCCGCGTTCGGCGCCATCGTGCCTCACGCCGGGTACGTCTATTCGGGCCGCGTGGCCGGCGCGGTCTACGCGCGGATTCGGGTTCCGCCGACCTGCGTGATCCTCTGCCCCAACCACACGGGCTTCGGCGCGCGCCGCGCGGCCGTCGACCCGTCCGACGCCTGGCGCACGCCGCTCGGCGATGTCGCCGATCGACGCCGCCCTGGCACGACGCGCTCGCGGCGCTCGCCCCGTCCCTCGAAGCCGGATGCGCGTGGCACACCGCGGCGAGCACTCGCTCGAGGTGCAGCTTCCCTTCCTCCAGGTCCGTGCGGCCCGACGTCGCGATCGTCCCGATCTGCCTCGGCGAGCCGCAGCCTGGCGCTCTGCCGCGAGATCGGCGACGCCCTCGCCGCCGATCGGCCGTCGGAGGAGGCCGAGCCGCCCCTGCTCATCGCCTCGTCCGACATGAACCACTACGAGAGCCGGGACGAGGGCCGCGCGCAAGGACGACCTGGCGCTCGCGCGCGTCGAGCGGCCTCGATCCCGAGGGGCTGTTTCGGACGGTCCGGGCCGAATCGATCTCGATGTGCGGGTTCCTGCCTGCGACCGCCCTGCTCTTCGCGGCCCGCGCCGCCGGCGCAGGCCCGGCGCGCGTCGTCGCCCGGCGCGACAGCGGCGACGAAACCGGGGACACCTCGAGCGTCGTTGGATATGCGGGAGTCATCATCGACACGAAGGAGCGTCGATGAGGAAACGGGTCGCCAGCCGCCACGTCTGTTCGCCCTGGCCGTCTCCGCCGCCCTTTCCGCCGGACCGCCGACCGAGGTCCGGACGATCGCCCCGCGCCCCGGGCGACGTCGCGACGATCGACGGGATGATCAGTGCGTTCTACGAGGTCGTCTCCGGCCCGAAGGGCCAGCCCCGCGACTGGGCGCGGGACCGGACGCTCTACATCCCGGACGTGCGCTTCGTGCCGGTCGACGTCGGAAAGGACGGCCGGATCGTGGCCCGGATCTCGACGCACCAGCAGTTCGTGGATTCGGCCTACGCGGCTCGAAGACCGAGGGCTTCTTCGAGAAGGAGATCCACCGCGTGACCGAGCGCTTCGGGCCGATCGCCCACGTCTGGAGCACGTACGAGTCGCGCCGGACGGCGGAGGGCCCGGTCATCAGGCGGGGCATCAACTCCGATCGAGCTCTTCTGGGACGGCAGGCGCTGGTGGATCGCCAACGCCATCTGGACCGACGAGACGAAGGACAACCCGATCCCGACGGAGTACCTGCCCAAGGGCCCGTAGCCGCCGGGCCAGGCTACCGTGGCTCGGCCACGATGACGGCGTGAGTAGCCCCGCTCGCGCGCGAGCAGGGCGTCTTCGTGCGCCAGCAACCGCTCGACCGTCGCGTCGAAGACCTCCGGGACGGGCCCGCCGGGCTGGTCCGGGCGCAGCAGGCTCGGGTAGATCACGGCCAGGAGGTTGCCGCCGTAGTCCCTGCGCGCGAGAACCCGGAAGTGCGCTTCGACCGCCGGGAGAATGCCCGAAGACTCGACGGCTTCCGTCGGGTCCTCGCGATTGATCGGGCGCCGGACGATCCGCGTGCGCCGCACGGCGGCGGGGAGCCGCCGGTACGCCGCGTTCCAGCGGAGCAGGTCCCTCCAGGTCCACTCGCCCCGTGAAGGACCGACGTACTCGTCGAGATACAGGACCCCGCGCGGCGCGAGCGCCCCGCGCACGAGGCCGAGAAACTCGGGAAGCCGGTCGAAGTGATGGAGCGAGGAGTGAAAGAAGATCGCGTCGCACTCCCGGACGGACGCGAGAAGCTCGCGGGCATCGGCGACGACGTAGTCGATCCGGCTCGCCAGCCCCGCATCGGCGCAGGCGCGGCGGGCGGCGGCGATCGCCTCGGGACTCGCGTCGACGCCCGTGACCCGCTCGACGAGCTCGAGACCGGCGAGCGAGCGCTCCAGGTTCCCGACCCCGCAGCCGATCGACAGCGCCCGGCGGAACGGCACGCGGTCCGGAACGATGTCGGCCAGCCACGCGATCGGCCACCGCCCCGGGTCGCCGGTCACGCGCCGGTTGATGCGCGCGCGCACGGACGGGTGGTTCATCCAGATCTCGTCCCAACCGTGCCGGTCCAGGTCGGACCAGTAGGTCACGGCATCCCGGGGGCTCCTCCGGGAGGTAACCCCGCCCCCTACGCGCCCGAGGGCGATCCGGGCAGCAGACCTTCGACCTGCAGGGTCCGCGGCCCGCGGGCGTCGCAGACCGCGTAGCGCACGCGCCGGCCGGTCTCCCCGGCCCAGCCCCGCTCGTCGTCCTCGAGGGCGTACATCGCCACCCCCGCGTACTCGCCCTTCGCGTTCAGGGCGTAGAAGTTGACGTTGAAGTTGGGATTGCCGCGGGTGTTCAAGAGCCGCTTCTCGACGGTGTTGGACTTGATCCGCTTGAGCGCCTCCATGCCGGCGTCCTTCGGGTGCATTCCGCGCCGCATGCACTCGACGATGAAGAAGGAGCAGAGATTGTAGAGGTTCGCCTCGCCGCGCCCGGTCGAGCCGGCCGCGCCGACCTGGCCGTCGACGTAGAGGCCCGCGCCGAGGATCGGCGAGTCGCCCACGCGGCCCGGGATCTTGAAGAAGAGCCCCGAGGTCGTCGTCACCCCGCAGATCTCTCCCTTCGCGTTGATTCCGTCGCAGTTGATCGTCCCGTACATCTTGGACGCCGGGAACAGTCCTTCGGCGGCCATCTGGCGCCGCGCCTCCATGGACGCGATCTCCCGCTCCTTCGGCGTCAGGTAGTGCTTCGGATCGGTGCGCTGCTTCCACTCGAGCCAGAGCTTGCGGGAGAGGGGCGTGTTGAGGTCGTCCTCGATCGTGAACCCCATGTTCCGCGCGAAGTGCTGCGCACCCTGGCCGACCAAGAGATGATGGTCGGTCTGGTTCATCACCTCGCGGGCCACCCGCGACGGCGTCCGGACGCCCTCGAGCGCGGCCACGCCGCCCGCCCGCTTGAGGGGACCGTGCATGCAGCAGGAGTCGAGCTGGACGACCCCCTCGGCGTTGGGGACGCCGCCGTAGCCCACGCTGTAGTCCTCCGGATCGAGCTCGACGATGTTGACGCCCTCGATGAGGGCGTCGAGGACGTCGCCGCCGGCCATCATGCCCATCCAGGCCTTCTCGACGCAGGTCTGCGTGCCGCCGTTCTTGAACCAGTTGCCGTTGGCCGACGCGATGACGACCGGCTGAGCGGCGGTCCCCGGAGCGATCGCCGGCGCCTTTCCGAAGGCTCCCCGCGGCGCTGCCGCCGCGATTCCCGCCGCCGTAGACGTCTTCACGAAATCCCGCCGTGTGAACCGTCGAGGCATCTCTCCCTCCTCTGCTGCGTGCGACTGGTCGTGGGAGTCTACCTTGCCGGGCGGCCGGCCCCCGGGCTACGCTTGGCCGATGGAGTTCCGGGGTCACGCCCTCGCCGAGCGCGCGCTGACCCTCGCCGGCCGGTACTACACGTCCGCGGACGTCTACGCTCTCGAGGCCCGGGCGATCTTCGCGAAGCGCTGGATCTGCGTGGGACGCGCCGACGGCCTGCCGGAGCCCGGCGACTACGCGCTGCGGGAGGCCGCCGGGGAGAGCCTCCTTCTGGTGCGCGGCCGGGACGCGCGGCTTCGCGCCTTCTCCAACGTCTGCCGGCACCGGGGCACGCGTCTCTGCGAGTCGCCCGGCGGGCGATTCGCGGGCGCGATCCGATGTCCCTATCACGCCTGGACCTACGGGCTCGACGGCGGGCTCATCGGGGCGCCGCACATGGAAGACGCCCCGGGGTTCGACCGCAGCGAGTATCCGCTGCGCGAAGCCGCGGTGGCCGCCTGGGAAGGCTTCCTCTTCGTCCATCTCGCCGAAGGCCCGGAGCCGCTCGCGCAGGCGCTGCGGCCCCTCCTCGGGCGATTCGCGCCGTGGAAGCTGTCCGAACGGCGATCGGTGCGCCGGATCGAGTACGACGTGGAAGCGAACTGGAAACTCCTGTTTCAGAACTTCTCCGAGTGCTATCACTGCCCGTCCGTGCACCCCGCGCTCGCCCGGCTCTCCCACTACCGGAGCGGCGCGAACGACCTGCGGGAGGGCCCCGTTCTCGGCGGCTACATGCTCATCGACTCGCCGGGCGGCAGTCTGACGGTCAGCGGCCGCGCCTGCGGCATTCCCGCCGCAGGGCTGCCGGAAGAGGACCGTCGCCGCGTCTACTACTACTCGGTCTTCCCGTCCCTGCTCCTGACGATCCAGCCGGACTTCGCGATGGCGACCCGACTCATCCCGACGGGCGTCGACCGGACGCGCGTCGTCTGCGACTGGCTCTTCTCGCCGGAATCGACGGCGCTTCCGGGCTTCGATCCGTCGGACGGCGTCGCGCTGTGGGACGCCACGAATCGTCAGGACTGGCACATGTGCGAGCTCGCGCAGAAGGGAGTTTCCTCCCGCGCCTACGCCCCGGGGCCGTACTCGCGCGAAGAGAGCCTGCTCGCGGCCTTCGACCGGGAATACCTGGACAGTCTCCGCGAGCCGCCGGCCGCGACGCCCTTCGAGTCCTAGAGAAGGTCGTCCTCGGTCACGATGCCGGCCGCGGCGCGCCGGATGCCGTCCACGACCCCGGCCGGACCCGCAACGACGTTGCCACGCTCGAGGTAGCGCTTCCCGCCGTCGAAGTCCGAGAGGACGCCACCGGCCTCCTCGACGAGGAGCGCGCCGGCCGCGATGTCCCAGGGCGCCAGCCGGAACTCGAAGAACCCGTCGAAGACTCCTGCGGCGACGTAGGCCAGATCGAGCGCGGCCGAACCGGCCCGCCGGATCGCGCGCGCCTTCAGGAACACCGCCTTGAAGAGGGCGACGTACGCGTCGATCCGGTGCCGGTTGCGGAACGGGAACCCCGTCGCGACGAATGCTCCCTCGAGGTCCGGGCGCCCCGTAACGGCCAGCCGCTCGCCGTTGCGCCAGGCCCCGCCGCCCCGCTCGGCGGTGAACAACTCCTCGCGCAGGGGATCCCAGATCACGGCCGCGACGAGGTCCGGTCCTTCGCGCGCGGCGATCGACACGCACCAGAACGGAAACCCGGACACGAAATTCGAGGTCCCGTCGAGCGGATCGATGATCCAGACGCGGGCGTCCGCGCCGGAGGCCACCCCGCGGGCCCCGCCCTCCTCGGCGAGGAACGCGTCCTCCGGGAAGCGGCCCTTCAGCGCCGCGATGATGCGCTCCTCGCTCTCCCGATCGGCGTGGGTCACGAAATCGTTCTTGTGTTTCTCCTCGACCGATCCGCGCGGCAGGTTGCGCCAGTTGGCGAGGAGAACGCGGCCGCCTTCCAGCGCGGCCTCGACGGCGGCGTCGAGCAGGCGGCTCACGGCGCGCCTGCCTCGATCCGGCGGAAGCCGTCGACGACGGCCTGCTCGGCCGGGGCGGCGCTCGCATCGAAGCGCGGCCAGTAGACGCCGCGCCACCAGGCCTGCCCCGACAGCGCCCGGTACACGGCCTCGATCGCCCGGGCCGCGTCCGCAGGCGAGGCGGGACGGCCCGACCCGTCCGAAGGCGTCATCCAGGCCGCCTGGACGGGGGGATATCCCGCTCGCGTGAAGACGACGGGCTTTCCGAGCCGCTTCGACAGGTCCATGAGCGGCCGAGCGCCGGCGCGCGCCCCCTCGACGAGCATCGCGTCGCTGGCCTTCTCGGTGCGCGCGAGGGGCTCGAGGAACTGGACGCCGATGGCGTCGAGGCCGTCCCAGAAGGGGACGTCCGCGACGGCGGCGGTCGCGGCCGCCCCGTACGTCAGGGCCGCCCCGGTGGCGAGCCGTGCCGCGGCGATCGCCTGTTTCCACTGGTTTTTCTGTTCCTCCGTCGACGTCAGCCCCGCTCCGACGACGAGAACGTCTGCCCCGGCCGCCTCCGCCACCACCGCTTCGTGCACCAGAAATCGGCGGTAAGAGTAGAACCAATCGGACCACCCGGCCTCGCTCGCCATGGCGATCTCCGCCGCCGGCGATCCTCCGGCCACGACGAGCTCCGGCATGACCGCGGCGGTCATGCCGGCCGCATGCGCGTCTTCGATGGCGTGCACGACCCCCTCGTCCGTCTCGCCCCGGGCGCCGTGCCGCACGAACAGGATCTCGCTGCCCTCGGGATCGCGCACCAGCGCTCCGGGCCGCAGGGCGATCGAGCCGAAGCCGGCCGACGCGAGGCCGGCGAGGGCCTCACGCGATCGCGCCGAAACGAACGCGTCTTCGAGCCCCTCCGGGGACGGATAGCTCACCCCCCGCAGGAACGCGGCGGGAAGCGGGCGCCGGGGGGGCGGTTGAACCGTCTGTCGCAATGCCCAGGTGCGCCAGCGGTCGAGCAGCGGCGCAAGGGCGGCGTCGGGCCGTCCGAGGGATTTCTCCACGGCGGACTCGCTCTCCAGGCGGGCTCCGGCATCGAGCCAGGAGGCCACGGTTCCAACGTCGAGAACCGGCGAGAGCGACGCGGCCGAAGCGAGCACGGCGGCGATCGAGGGATCGACGGCCGCGGCGCGCGTGAACGCCGCGAAGGTCTTCACTTCACGGCCCCACCAGCGGCCCGCCCGGCGGGCCCCGCCGGCCGCGAGCAGGACCGGCCGCTTCAGAAGCGACGGGTCCGCCGCCGCGAGCCCCGCGGCGGCGAGGACGGGCGTGACGAGGTCGGGCTGGGCCGGCGCCGAGCCGTCGAGATCCACCCGGACGGCACCCGCATCGCCGGTGAGATCGGCCGGCCGCGCCGACCCGGTCAGAGTGGCCTTGGTCACCGCGTCCGGGTAGACCCGCACCGTCAGCCGGCCCTTCCGCAGGAAGCGCGCCGCGATCTTCTCCCATTTCGCCGCCGCGCCCTGCGCGGCATCCGGATATTCCCAGACGATGCCGCCCCGGGTCCTCCGCTTCAGCGCACCGAGGAAGGCGTCGCGCTCCGCGATCCGGTCGCGGTCGGAAGCGCGGTCCACGACCAGCCGCCCGTCCCGGCGTTCGAACTGGCCGTCGCGCGCGACGGCGCCCGACGCGACCTCGTAGTCCGTCGATCCGGGCGTCGCCAGCCAGCGGCCCGCGAGGGCGAGGACGGCGTCCGGGGAGTTTCCGAGCACGATGACCTCGCCGCCGGTCGACGCATTCAGCCGGACCGCCTCGTCCACGCCGAAATATCGGCGGCCGTCGAATGTGAAGCCGGCACGCTCGATCCGGATCGGGAAGACCTGGACCGCGTCGTGCACCGCGGCCGAGGCGGGGATCGTGGACATACGGAGAAGGACGTAGCCGGCCTCGACATCGGCCACCTCCGGGGCGACCCGGATCTCGATGCCCCGCGCCCGCGCCCCCGCCGCGACGGCGTCCACGGCCTGCGACGGAATGCCCGGCGACGCCTGGATCACGACCCGGCGGCCGGGCGGCCCTGCGCCGGCCACGGCGGAGGCGAGGCCGAGCGCGAACGGCAGAACGGCGGACAGGACTCTCGGGAGAAGGCGCACGGCTCGGGACCGGATCTCGCTAGTGTCCTGTCCCGGAAGTCTCGTTATCAACCCGTTGCCACGACTGCTTCATGAGGACTGCAGCATCAACGGCATGGGGACGACTCTCCGCGATACTCATCGAACGGACTTCCGTGGCACAACACTAGAGCTCGACCCTCTGCCAGACGACCGTTCCGCCAACGATCGTCGCCGCCGGGGCGCCCGTGAGCTCCCAACCCGCGAACGGCGTGCTGCGTCCCCTGGACACGAACCGGCTCGGGTCGACCTTCCAGCGCGCCTCCGGATCGAACAGGGTGACGTCCGCGGGCGATCCGGGGGCGAGCGTTCCGCCGGCCAGACCGAAGACGCGGGCGGGGCCCGCGGAGAACAGGGAAACGAACCGGTCGAGGCCGAGGCGGCCCCGGGCCACGAAGCGATCGTGAATCACCGAGACCGCGGTCTCCAGGCCCACGATCCCGAAGGGCGCCGAATCGAAGTCGACGGCCTTCTCGTCGGCATGGTGCGGCGCGTGATCGGTCGCGATCGCGTCGATCGTTCCGTCGGAAAGGCCCGCGACCAGGGCCGTCAGGTCCGAGGCCTCCCGCAGCGGCGGGTTCATCTTCATCCGCGTCGAGAAGCCCGAGGACGCGACCTCTTCGTCGGTCAGGAGCAGGTGGTGCGGCGTCGCCTCGCAGGTGACCGCGATTCCGCTCGCCTTCGCCCGGCGCACGAGCTCGAGGGCACGCGCCGTCGAAAGGTGTGCGACGTGAAGACGCCCACCCGTCCATTCGGCGACGAGCAGGTCGCGCGCGACTGCCGCCGCTTCCGCGATCGCCGGCTGGCCCGCCATCCCGAGCCGCGCCGAAACCGCGCCCTCGTGCATCGGCGCACCCTCGGAGAGGGTGCGATCCTCGCAGTGCTGGACGATGGCCTTCCCGAACAAACGGGCGTGCTCGAACGCATGGCGCAGGAGCGAGCCGTCGGCGAGCCACGTCCCGTCGTCCGAGAAGGCGACGGCTCCGGCCCCCGCGAGCTCGCCGAGAGCGTTCATCTCGAGACCCTTCTGTCCCTTCGAGATCGCCGCGATGGGGTGGAGCCGCGCGCCGCCCGCCGAGGCCGCCCGCGCCCGAATGAACTCGCACACCTCGCGTCCGTCGTTGACCGGGCTGGTGTTCGGCATCGCGCAGACCGCCGTGAATCCTCCGGCAGCGGCGGCCGCCAGGCCCGTCGCGATCGTCTCGGCGTACTCGCGTCCGGGCTCGCGCAGGTGCGTGTGCAGGTCGATGAAGCCCGGAAAGACGCAGAGCCGCGACACGTCGTAGACACGCGCGTCGCCGGCCTCGAGCCGGTCGGCCACTTCGGCGACGAGGCCGTCCTCGAGCAAGACGTCGAAGCGCCCGTCGCGCCCGGCCGCCGGGTCCACCAGTCGTCCGCCCCGCAGGAGCAGCCGGCTCACGCTTCCCCCTCCCAGCGGTGCCCGCCGAGGAGCAGGTAGAGCACCGCCATCCGGACGGCCACGCCGTTGGCGACCTGGTCCAGGATGACCGACTGCTCGGAATCGGCGACCTCGGAGGAGATCTCGACGCCACGATTCATGGGCCCGGGGTGCATGACGACCGCTCCGGGCGCGGCCGACGCCAGGCGCCTGGCGTCGAGCCCGTAGAGCCGGAAATACTCCCGGATCGACGGAAAGAGAGACCGGCCCTGCCGCTCGAGCTGCATGCGCAGCATCATCACGACGTCGGCCCCCTCGAGCGCCCCGTCGAAATCCGTCGTCGCCTCGACACCCATCTCGGCGATGCGGTCCGGGAGCAGGGTCGGGGGGCCGCACACGGTGACCCTCGCGCCCATCTTCGTCAGGAGCCAGATGTTCGACCGGACCACGCGGGAGTGAGCGATGTCGCCGCAGATGACGACCCGGAGCCCCTCCAGCCGCCCGAGGCGCTGCCGGATCGTGAGGGCGTCGAGCAGGGCCTGCGTCGGGTGCTCGTGAGCGCCGTCGCCCGCATTGACGACGCCCGCCTTGAGATGGCGCGCCAGAAAGTGCGGGACCCCCGGCGAGCCGTGCCGGATCACGATCAGGTCGGGCGACATGGCCTGGAGGTTCCGCGCCGTATCGAGCAGCGATTCCCCCTTCTCCACCGAGCTTCCTTTGGCGGCGAAGTTGAGCGAATCGGCGGAAAGCCACTTCTCGGCGGTCTCGAAGGAGAACCGGGTTCGCGTCGAGGCTTCGAAGAAGAGATTGACCACCATCCGGCCGCGCAGCGCCGGTACCTTCTTGATCGACCGCTGTCCGATCGACCGCATCGATTCGGCCGTGTCCAGGAGAAGCGTGATCTCGTCCGGGGTCAGCGACTCGATCCCGAGCAGATCCTTGGAGCGAAGACTGACGGCCGTCAGGCGGGCCTCTCCAGAATCCAGACCTCGTCCGCGCCGTCGGTTTCCTGGAACCGAACCTGAATCACTTCCCGGTTCGCCGTCGGCACGCCCTTGCCGACGTAGTTGGCCTCGATCGGAAACTCGCGGTGCCCCCGGTCGATCAGGACCGCGAGGCGAATCGCCCGCGGCCGCCCGAGGTCGATGACGCCGTCGAGCGCCGCCCGGATCGTCCGGCCCGTATACAGCACGTCGTCGCACAGCAGAACGGTCCGGCCGTTCAGGTCGAAGTCGATCTCGGTCTTCTTCAGGAGGGGCTGAGGAGCGACCGTCGAAAGGTCGTCCCGGTAGAGGGTGATGTCGAGGGTCCCGACCGGAAAGGTCTTCTGGACGAGGTCGGCCAGCCGGGCGGCCAGGCGCGTGGCGAGCGGGACGCCCCGGGTCCGGATTCCGATCAGGGCGAGCTCCTGGAGGTCCTTCTGGCGCTCGGCGATCTCGTGCGCCATGCGGTCGATCATCCGCCGAATGCGGTCGGCGTCGAGGATCTTGGCCTTCCGGATCAGGTCTTCTGTCAAATCCGCGCGAGTCTATGGGGTCGGTCCTGCCCCGTCAAGAACGGCAGGAAAACGTGCCGCGAGGCACCGAAACGGCGCTAAAATGGAGTGCAAACAAAGCCGCCATGGTCATATACAACGCAGCCACCCGCGAGCTGACGGCCAAAATCGTGTATTACGGCCCCGGCCTCTGCGGCAAGACGACCAACCTGAAGGTCCTCCACGACCGCCTCGAGCCGGGCACGGCCGGCAAGCTCCTCAATCTCCAGACGCAGACCGATCGGACGATCTACTTCGACCTGCTGCCGGTCGAGCTCGGGGACATCAAGGGCTACAAGATTCGATTCCAGCTCGCGACGGTGCCCGGCCAGACGGCGTTCAACGAGACGCGGCGCGTGGTGCTCAAGGGCGTCGATGGCATCGTCTTCGTGGCCGATTCGCAGTGGACCATGCTTCCCAAGAACCTGGAGGCCTGGCAAAACCTCAAGGACAACCTCAAGGTCAACGCGATCAACTTCGAAAGCATCCCCGTCGTCGTCCAGTACAACAAACGCGACCTCGCCGACATCCTCGCCGTCGACGCGATGCAGGAGGCGCTCGGACTGTCCTCGTATCCGTTCGTCGAGGCGGTCGCCTCGGCCGGCCGCGGCGTCACCGAGACCTTCAAGCTCATCTCCAAGTTGACGTTCGTCGACCTTCTCCGGCGGCTGCAGGGACGTCGCGCCGAGGAAGAAAGCGCGGCCCGTGCGGCCGCGGACGCGGTCCGCGAAGACGACCTGCAGACCTGGAAGGATTCGCTCCTCAAGCGGGAGTCGCAGCCCGCGGTCGAGCGGCCGTCCCGTCCCCTGTCCCTCGTCCGGCCGGCGTCCGACGATGCGCCCTTCGACACGACCGAGCTCGGTCGGGGCGTGGACGACGACGAATCCGTCTCGCCCTACTCCGTTCCCGCTCCCCCCGAGATGGCGGGTCCATCGACGGGTTCGGACCCCCTGAGTCCGGCGGCCACCATCCAGATGCCGGTCGTCCCCCTCGACCTGGAGTCTCCGGGCGCCGCGGAGGACTCCGCGTTGGGAGCCGAGGAACCGCGCGAAGAGCCGCCCGAAGTCCTGTCGGCGGCCGACGAGATCGAGATCGACGGCCCGTCGCCCCGGGAGCCCGAGGAGCCCGGCTTCCTCCCGGCGGAGGCGGCGCACGACCCGCGCATCGACGTCCTCGAGCAGCGCCTGCGCGAGGCCGACAGCCACGCCGCGGGGGAGCGCGAGGCGGCCGAGCGTCTCTCCCAGGCGGTCGCCGTGATTCAAGACCGGGTGGCCGCGGCGACCGAGCACCTGTCGGCCCTCGCCGAGCGGTTTTCGTCGCTCGAACGCGGCGTTGGCGGGCTGCAGGAGTCTTTCGCGAAGTCGCTCGAGCGTCTCACGCAGATCGAGGCCTTCAGCGGCCGCTCCGCCGACCTCGAGACGGGGCTCAACCGGCTCGAATCCGCGGTCTCGGAGCTCCAGGAGAAGTCCCGCAGCGACGCAGGCCGGCAGCGCAAGGATTCCGAGGACGTGGGCATGGCTCTGCAGGGGCTGACGGAGCGCGCCCAGGCGGTCGAACGCGAGCTTTCGGGCACGCTCGGGCGCCTCGCGACCCACGACGAGAGACTGGCCGCCGTCGCCGCGCTCGCGGAACGGATCCTCCCGCTGGAGGCCGAGCTCGACGCCGCGCGACAGGCGGCGGAGAGGTATCCGGATCTCGAAATGCGCATCGAGGCCGTCCTCCGCGACCTCCACGACCTGACCTCGGCGTTCGAGGAGAAGACGCAGCTCGGACGCCGGGAGGCCGAGGACATCCGCTCCCAGATCGCGCCGCTGCTCGAAGACCGCGTCCGCCGCCACGAATCGGACGCCATGCTCTTCTCGGAGATGGAGCGGCTGCGCGAGAACCTCGCCGAATCCCTCCACGACCTCGCCGAGCGCGTCCGCAGCCGCGTCCGGGAGTGACCGCCGGGGGCGGACCGGGTCCGCGCGCCTAGCCTTCCGGTCCCCCGCGGAGCTTCGCCAGAAACCCCTCGTCGTTGCGCCAGTCGGCCTTCACGCGCACGGTGAGCTCGAGGTAGAGGCGGCGCCCGAGCTCCTGCTCGAGCTCCTCCCGCGCCGCCCGGCCGATGTCGCGGATCATGGTCCCGCCGCGACCGACGACGATGGCCTTCTGGCCCTCCCGCTCGACCACGATCGAGGCGGTCACGACGGTGATGTCCTTGCCCTCCGCCTCGCGAACCGATTCGATGACGACCGCGTGAGCGAACGGCAGTTCGTCGCGCGTGCGCTCGAGGAGCTTCTCGCGAAGGACTTCCGAGATCCATTCCGTCTCCGGGGTCGACGTCAGGAAATCGTCCGGATAGGCCGCCGTCCCCTCCGGAAGGCTTGCCGCCAGCGCCGCCAGGAGCCGGTCCACGTTTTCACCGGTGCGGGCCGAGATCGGCACCACGGCGGCATAGTCGTGGCGGCCGGCGAACTCGGCCGTCAGCGGCAGCAGCTTTTCCTTGCGGATCCGGTCGATCTTGTTGAGGGCGAGGATCGCGGGGACCCCGGCCCGCGCGATCAGACCCTGGATGAACTTCTCCCCGGGCCCCCGCTCGCCCGCCGCGTCGACTACGAAGAGCACGAGATCCGACGAGGCCAGCGCGTCCGTGGCGTCGCGGACCATCGCCGCGTTCATCCGATACTCGGGCCGGTGGATGCCCGGTGTATCGAGCAGGGCGACCTCGGCTCCGGGTGGCCGTGCCACGCCGAGGATGCGCTTGCGGGTCGTCTGGGGCTTGTCCGAGACGATCGCCACCTTCTCGCCGACCAGGGCGTTGACGAGCGTCGACTTGCCGGCGTTGGGGCGTCCGACGACGGCGACGGTGCCGACCTTCAAGCCGCCGGCCTCCCACCCCTCAGCGATCGGCCTTGAGCCGCACCGCGGCGCTGCGCGAGGTGGTCGGCGCGGCCCCGAATGCCGGCGGCGGACCGTTTCCCGGCTCCACCTTCACGCGATACACGCGCCGCCGGTCCGCCTCCTCGACCGTGAACCGCAGGTCGGATTCGGTGTGCTGTTCTCCGGCCTTCGGGATGTGGCCCAGACGGCTGGAGAGAAAGCCGCCGATCGTCGAGAATTCCTCGTCCTCCGGGCCGCGGCCGAAGAGATCCCGAATGATCTCGACGTTGGCTTTTCCCGACACCGAGTATGCGTTCTCGCTCAGCCGCGATACCGGCTCCCGCTCGTCCTCGTGCTCGTCGGAGATCTCGCCGACGATCTCCTCCAGAAGGTCCTCGACGGTCACGACGCCCGAGACGCCTCCGTACTCGTCGACCACGATCGCCATCCAGAGGTGTCGGCGCTGGAACTCCCGCAGAAGCTCCGACACCTTTTTCGTCTCGGGCACGAAGTACGCCTCGCGCATGAGCTCCGCGATCGACCGGTTCGCGCCCGCGCGCATCGCCTGGAGCGCATCCTTGACGTGCACGACCCCCAGCACCGTGTCGATCGAACCCCGCACCACGGGAATTCGCGAATACTTGGACTCCACGTAGAGATCGAACAGGACGGTCAGGGACGCCGCGACGTCGATCCAGACGACGTCGGTGCGCGGTGTCATCACCTCCCGGACCCGCGTGTCGCCGAAGTCCACGATGGACAGGAGAAGCTTTTCCTCGTCCTTCTCGAGAATGCCTTCCTGGCGTCCGACGTCGATATACGCGCGCACTTCCTGCTCCGTGGCCTCGGCGGGCTTCTCGGTCGACGCGGAGCGGCCGGCGAAGATCCGGCGGATCAGAAACGCGATCGGCAGCAGGAGCCACGAAGCCGCCGTGATCACCGGCAGGAGGCGCGCGACGATCTTCTCGGGGTCGCGGTTCGCGTCGCGTCGCAGCAGGGCGAGCTCGGTGAGCAGCCAGCCCGTGACGAACGAGACTCCCCCCCAGAGCCACGGACGCGGAACCCCGAAGCTCTCCATCGCGGAAACCGTCGTGAGGAGGCCCGTCAGGAGCAGGGCCTGAACGAAGACCTTCGTGGTCGTCCGCACGATCTCGACCTGGCCGGCTCCCGAGAGCAGACGGGCGCGCTCGGGGTGCTCCTCGAGGAGCCCCCGCACCTTGATCGGCGAAAGGCGGTCGAGGGCCAGCGCGAATGTCTCGAACAGGAGAAACGCGGCGTAACCGAGTCCGGCGGTGACGACCGCAATCATCGCGCGCCTCCCCTCGACCCGCGGCGGCCGACGACCGTCGGGTCCGCGATTCCGAGCCGCCGGCGCACCCGGCCCTCGAGGGCGTCCATCTGGCCGTCGTCCGTCTCGTGATCGTAGCCCATCAGGTGCAGCAGGCCGTGAACGAGCAGGCGGTCGATCTCGCGACCGCTCGAATCCGCGCGGCGGCGCGCCTCGCGGGCGGCGTAGGGCACGGAGATCACGATGTCCCCGAGGAGGTCGCCCGCCGCTCCGCCCGACGGAAAGGCGAGCACGTCCGTGGAGCGGTCCTTTCCGCGGTATCGGCGGTTGAGCGAACGCATCCGCGCGTCGGCGCAGAAGAGCACCGAAACCTCGGATCCCCGCGCGCGCGCCGCTCGGGCGGCGCGGGTGAGCAGTCTCCGCACGCGCGCGGGCGGCGGCGCGCCGCCCGCCTGCGACTGCACCTCGACGCGCATCACACGGCCCTCGGCCCCGCGGCCTCGGAAGCCCCGGTGCCCGGGCCGCCGCGGCGGCGGGCCTTTTCGCGGTTGAAGTCGAAGCCCGGATAGTCGATCCGATGGTGGAAGACCGTGGTCACCGTCCGCTCGAGCGCATCCACGATGATCGCGAGATCCCGCATGGTGAGGTCGCACTCGTCGAACTGTCCGTCGCGCAGGCAATCGTCGACGATGGTCTGGATCATCGCCCGGATCTTGGCCGGCGTCGGTTCGACGAGCGTGCGCGAGGCCGCCTCGACGGCATCGGCGATCATCAGGATTCCGAGGATCCGGGTCGAGGGCTTCGGCCCGGGGTAGCGATATTCGGTTTCCTGGACCGGCCCCTGCGCCGGGTCGTGGCGCGCCAGGGCCTTCTGGTAGAAGTAGCGAATCAGCTTCGTGCCGTGATGCTCCCGGATCGCCGTCACGATCGGCTCGGGCATGCGCGCCTTGATGCCCATCTCGACGCCCTCTTTGACGTGCGCCGCGATGATGAGAGCCGACATCGAGGGTTCCAGGCGATCGTGCCGGTTGAAGCCCTTGGACTGGTTTTCGATGAAGTAGTCCGGCATTTTCGTCTTGCCGATGTCGTGGTAGTAGCCGGACACGCGCGCCAGCAGCGAGTCGGCGCCGATGGCCTCGGCCGCCGCTTCGGCGAGGTGACCCAGCATCAGCGAGTGCTGGTAGGTGCCCGGCGCCTCGAGCGCCAGGTTGCGCAGCAGCGGAAGGTTCTGGTTCGAGAGCTCCAGCAGCCGGATGTCCGTGACCACCGAAAACAGGTGCTCGAAGACCGGCAGGAAGAGCGCCACGACCATCGCGACGGTCAGGCCGCCCGCGACGCCGGCGAGCGCGTCGTACAGAAACTCCCAACCCCAGGGGCCGGCGGCGAGGAAGTGGATCGAAGCAATCGCCACGAGGTTGCCCGTTGCCACCATTCCACCCATCGCGAGCAGCACGCTGCGGGCCCGGACCTTGCCGAGCCCGTAGATGCCCGCGAGCGAACCCACCACGGAAAAGAGGGCGAAGGGGAACGACAGCCCCATGAGCACGCCCGCGCCGACGGCGTGGACGAGCGCGACGAGGAGGGCCGGCCCCATTCCCGCGACCAGGCTGACGACGATCGGACCTGCGGCGAACGGGATCGCGTAGTTGACGGCGCCCGAGGCCCTCTCGAGCGAGGGCGACAGCGCCTGCGCGAGCGCGAACCCGCCGCGCGTGATCAGCGCGAAGAGAATCCCCGTCGCGAGCACCGAACCGAACACCACCGAGGCCGAGCGCTCGCGCTTGCGCCGGCGCTGGCGTCGCGCGTCGAGCCAGTAGGCGACGGCCGCGAGAATCTGGAGGATGAGAACGCCCGTGACCTTGACCCAGGACGAGGGGTCGGAGGCCGAGGCGCGGACGGCGGCGATCCACTGGGCCACCCGCGCCGACACCTCGTCGCCGCGCCGCACGATCACCTTGCCGCGCGGAATGCGGGTGAACACGCTCTCGACCGAGCTCGCGGCCGCGTCCCGCCGCGCCGCCGTCTGGCCCGCGTCGTAGGTCAGATTGGGCCTCAGAATCGCGGCGAGGAAGACGGCGGCCTCCGCCCGCTCGCGCGCGGTCAGCGGCGTGTCCACCAGCTGCGTGGCGACGACCGACTTGGCTTCGTTTCCGTACTCGATGGCCCCGGCCTCGCGACGCCGGGTCTCCCGCCCGGAAGCGCTGTCCAGGACCACGATGCCCCGGCTGCGGCCCTCCGGAGGGAGGTCCCGGTGATCCGCGACCCCGCTCCGATAGAGGTCGAGACCGATCGCGACGAACCGGTCTTCGAGTTCCTTCGAAAAGCCCTGGCGGGCGAGGGCGGCCAGGGCCTCGTCGCCGATCGGAAGCGTGAACGCGTCGCGCAGCTCCGGAGTCACGGTGCCGCGCGGGCGCGTGCGGGCCGCCACGGGCCGGGACCGTTCGAACGACGCACGCAGCTCCTCTTCGAACCGCGAGGCGGCGCTCGCGTCCGCCTCGTAGACGGGCAGCACTTCAGCCGCCGCCTCTGCCCGGCGGCGCGCGGTCGCCTCCGGATCGGGGACGATGAGATCGCGCGGCGCCACGACGTCGCTCGGCGCGATCATCCCGGCCGTGACCGGACTGTCCCGGAACGACGGTGTCGGCGAGAATGCCAGCGTCGTGACGAGCACGTAGGCGATCGCCCACAGCCAGGGCCTCAGGCCCTCCCGGCGCGGCCGGGTGCCGTCGGCCGCCGGCGAACTGGTCCGACCGAAAAGGTTCGTGCTGCGCCCGGTGGGCGCGTCGTCCGGCATCGACGTCCTCAGCGGGCGGAAGCGGGCCGGCCGTTGACGGCGGCAGCTTCGCGCTCGCGGTCGAGCGCCTCGTAGGCCGTGATGATGGACTGAACGAGCGAGTGGCGCACCACATCGCGTTCATCGAACAAAACGAACTTGATCCCCTCGATCCGCGACAGGACCTGCTGTGCTTCGCGCAGACCCGACGTCCGGCCCTGAGGCAGGTCGATCTGGGTGATGTCCCCCGTCACGACCGCCTTGGAGCCGAACCCGATGCGGGTCAGCACCATCTTCATCTGCTCGGGGGTCGTGTTCTGGGCCTCGTCGAGGATGATGAACGCGTCGTTGAGCGTCCGGCCGCGCATGAACGCGATCGGCGCCACCTCGATGACGCCCCGCTCGAGCAGCTTGGCGGTCCTTTCGTAGCCCAGGATGTCGTAGAGCGCATCGTAGAGGGGCCGGAGATACGGGTTGACCTTTTCGACCAGGTCTCCGGGAAGGAACCCGAGACGCTCTCCGGCCTCCACGGCGGGCCGGGCGAGGACGATGCGCTTGACCTTCTTTTCCAGCAGGGCCGCCGCTGCCATCGCGACGGCGAGGTAGGTCTTCCCGGTTCCCGCCGGACCGATCGCGAACACGAGATCGTGCCGATCCACCGTCTGAACGTAGAGCCGCTGCTTGATGTTGCGGACCGTGACGACCGACTTGAGGGTCGGGCCGAAGGGACTGTCGGTGAAGAACTCCGTGAGGGAAGCCGTCGGGTCTTCACGCGCGACGCGGATCGCCGTCGCGACGTCGCCGCCGCGCAGGGGGAACCCCGCCGCCAGCAGGTCGGAAAGGCCGGCGAGCAGCCGGCGGGCGGCGTCCTGGGCCGAGGCCTCGCCCCCGACGACCGCGACTTCGCTGCCGCGAGCCTGGAGCCGGACGCCGAAGGCGTCCTCGATGGCCCGCAGGTTTTCGTCGGCGATTCCGAAGAGCGCGGTCAGTCCGGTTTCGGGCAGGGTTACGGCGTGGCTGGGTTCAGAAATCGGCGCTGCTCCTTGAGGCGGTAAACGGTACCACGACACCGGCCCGGCCCATCGACCGGGCCCGGATGTCGCGACTTAAATATCTCAAAGGCAATGCTTTAGCGCCAAAAACCTCTTCTCGTTTACTTGCCCCTGGCAATCGACTTGCACATGTCCTCGAGGCCGTTCTCGACCGCGTCGGGGATGGTCGAGCCTTTGGCCTTCTGGCGCAGTTCGCCGACCACGGCCCCGCTCTTGTCCTTGATCAGAAGCTCGATTCCGACGCCGGGGTTGGCGGCCCACCCGCCCCAGTACCGGGCGGCCCCGCTCGGCTCCCAGGCGTTGAAGACGTTGCCCTCGACGACGAGATCGGCGTTCTTCTCGACGACGTCGAAGCCCTCCTTCTGCAGCCACTGTTCCGCGTACTCCTTGCCGTCCCGCGCGGCGTCGCGAGAGTCGCGGCCCTTGCCGTTGTTTTCGAAGTCCTTGACCATCACGGTCTTGTAGCTCTTGAGGCTGCCCTTCGGGAAGTAGACCCAATCGGCGTCCTTGCCCTTGACCAGCTTGTCGTAGTCGGGCAGAAACTTCTGCGGTTCGTCCCTTTCCTTGGCATCGTCGGAACCGAGAAACGTGTCGGCGGCGGTCAGAGTCGAAAGCGAGAGGACGAAAAACCCGGCGGCGGAAACCGCGAGCAACCGGCGTGCGAAAGCAGCCATGTACGTTTTCTCCTTCGTCGTGGAATTGTAGCAGGACGGGCGGCCCGCCCCGGCCTCAATCGAAGCGCAGTCGGTCGGCCACCGCGTCCCCGGCGGCAGAGGTCGACAGCGAGCCGCCGACGTCGGCCGTCGCCCGACCATCGCGCACGCAGGCCGCCACCGCCGCCTCGACGGCCGTGGCCTCGGCGCGGTGGCCGAGGTGGTCGAGCAGGAGCCCGGCCGTCAGGATCGCACCGAAGGGATTGGCCTTCCCGGTGCCTGCGTACTTGGGCGCGGACCCGTGCACCGGCTCGAACATCGAGACGCGGCCCGGGTGCAGGTTGCCGGAAGCCGCCATACCGAGGCCACCCTGGAGCGCCGCCCCGAGGTCGGTGGCGATGTCTCCGAACATGTTGTTGGTCACGACGACGTCGAACTGGCGCGGGTCCTTGACCATCTGCATGCAGAGGGCGTCGATGTAGAGGTGGGAGGCCTCGATCGACGGAAACTCCCGCCTCACCTCGGCAAAGGTTCTCTGCCACAGGTCGCCCACGAACCGCATGGCGTTGGACTTGTCCGACATCACCACCCGCCGCCGGCCGCGCGACTGCGCGAACTCGAAGGCGTATCGGATGATGCGCTCGACGCCCATGCGCGTCGACACGTCCTCCTGCAGGGCCACTTCCTCCGGCGTGCCCTTCTTCAGGTATCCCCCGGCCCCGACGTACGAGCCTTCGGTGTTCTCGCGAAACACGACGAAATCGACGTCGCGGGCCCCGAAACCCTTGAGCGGGCAAAGGCGGTCGTCGAGGCATCGTACGGGTCGGTAGTTCACGTAGAGATCGAGCTGAAACCGGGCCCCGAGGAGGATGTCGGCCGCGTGCTTCATGTCCGGGACGCGCGGGTCTCCGAAGGCTCCCATGAAGATGGCGTCGTAGCCGCGGGACAGGTCGTCGAACGCCCCGTCCGGGATCGAAACCCCGGTCTTCAGGTAGTGGTCCGCGCTCCACGGGAAGAACACGGGCTCGAAGGCGAGCCCCCGGACCCGGGCGACGCGCTCCAGGACCTTGACCGCTTCGGCCGTGACGTCGACTCCGATCCCGTCGCCCGGAACGATTGCGATTTTCATGAGCGCGCGCAAGATAGCAGAGTCCCGGGCCGGCCGGCCGCTTCCCGTGCGCGGCCGGCCGGGCCCCTTGCCCTTCCGGTCCGATCCGGCAATAGAATCCAGCCAATGACCTTCGCCGAAGCGGTCCGCGAGGTCATCCTCGAGGCGTCGAACGCTGCCGAACGGCCGACGCCCGGAAGTCTCTGCGGACACGTCGCCCGGGAAACCGAGCGCTATCTGGACCGCATCCTGTTTGCCCGGGACCGATACCTGCGCCACCCCATTCTTCTCTGGGAGGACTGGGAAGTGATGCTGATCGCCTGGGAGAGCGGGCAGGTCACGCCGATCCATGACCATCGCGGCGTCATGGGCGGGATGGCCGTTCTGTCCGGAACGCTCGCGGAGGAGCGATTCACGACGCCCCACCAGCGCCCCGAGCTGTCCGACAACCGACAGCGGCCCGAGGGCGATCTTTCGGACATCGGCCCGACCACGCTGCATCGACTCGCTCCGTCCAGTGCGCGGGCCGTCTCCCTCCACATCTATCGGCCACCGCTGCGCACGATGGGAGTCTGGGACGCATCGGGCCTGATCTCGGTGGTTCCCTCGGCGTTCGACGTCGGGCCGGACGTGCTGGCCGACGCCGTCCGTGTCCGGTCCGCCGAAAGCAAGCTCTAGCCTACGGGTACCCGCCGGGCAAGGACCACGGCCAGCGGGCGGCCGCGCGGGTCGTGGAGCCATTCGACCGCCCGCTCGGCCGGCGCGGGCGGCGCGCCGGGCGCCACGATCCGGATCCGACGATTCCGGGAACCCCGCGGCGCGTCCGTCGCGAGGTCCGGGTCGAGACGAAAGCGCCAGACCGCCTCGACTGCGAGCCGGGAGTCCCCGACGCCGGGGGCGACCTCGACCGTGCCGTAGCGGTCCCAACGGGCCGCGGCGCGGCCGATCCGGGTGTCCCCGCCGTGGAAGCCGACGAACGTCTCGATGCGGCCGGGCCATCGGAGCAGGGCGTCGCGCGAGCCCAGGGCACCGACGATCCCGATCACACCGACGGCGCCGATCGCGGCCGCTCTTCGGCCGGCGGGCGGCACCCGACCCACGATCCAGAGGGTTCCGGCCGACACCGCCACCGCCGTGAGCGTCGAGAGGTAGGCGAATCGCGATCCGTTCGGGTTGTCGGCCTGTCCTCCCGCGACCACGGCCGCGAAGAATGCCGCCGCGTGGGCCAGAAGCAGGCCCGAGAGCGCGTCCCGGGGGCGCAGGAGGGCCCGGCCGAGGGCGATGGCAACCGGCACGCCGTAGATCCAGCCGAGCCGCGTATGGCCCGGAAGATCGTTTCGCGGTGACGGATCGGCGAGCAGCCAGGGGGAGATCAGTGCGTCCGCCGCCGCGGCCAGGGGCGGGAGCCAGGACTTCTCCCGCTTCATCTCGATGGAGACGTTGTGGTCGGCCGTCCGCGCGAAATAGGGCGCGGCGCGGCCCTCGCGCAGGAGGAAGAGCGGCGCCACGCACAACGCGAAGCCGAAGAGAAAGGCGCCCGACCGGAGGGCCGGTGCGCGGCGGGGCTCTCCCGGCTCCGCCGGCCAGAGAGCGAACAACGCGAGGCCCGCGGCTGCCGGCCAGGCCGAGAGATACACGTGGGCTCCGATGCCCGCAAGGACGCCGGACAGGAGCGCCGGGACCGCGCGTCCCCGGCGGCGAGAGACCAGGAGCGCGAGCGTCGCGAGGTCGACGATCGGCGCGAGCACGATCATGTTCCACGCCCACCGCGAGAGGATCAGGTGCCAGCGCAGACCGGCGAGGACCAGAGCGGACAGCATGCCCCCGCCGGCCGGCAGCAGCGCCCGGCCGAGCAGGGCCGCCGTCACGAGCGAGGCCGTACCGGCGAGCGCGGACGACAGGCGGACTCCGAGGACCGTCGTCCCGGACAGCCTCAGGATCGCCCGGTAGCCCTCGAGATAGAGAACTCCGATCGAGCCGTACGGACGCCGGACACCGAAGGGCGTCGCACGAACCGAATCGGCGAAGTCCGCCGGCGCCCCCGAGAGCTCGAGGGCCGGCCGGATCAGCGAGAGGTCGTCGACCCAGAGCGGCTCCGGTACGCGCTGGAGCTCCCAGAAGCGCAGGCCCGCGCCCGCGGCCAGCGCCGCGACCGCGATCCCGACGAGCGTCGCTCGCCGAAGGGGCAGGGGCGCCAGGGGCTCGGCCGCGGCCCGAGTGCGCGCCCACGCGAGGAACAGCGCCGCCGCCGCCGCCCCGGCGGTGGCCGCGACCCCGGCCGCGCCAAGGCCGAGCAGGAGACGCCACGGCGCCCAGGCCGGCTCGGGATCCCGCAGGAGGGCGGGGCCGATCCTGCGTGCCAGGTCGACAGCCCCGACGTACGCAGCCAAGAGTCCGACGAGGAAGGCCGGCCGGGCTCCGGCGAACCGGAGGGCCCGGGCGCCGATCACTTCTGGAAGAAGAGGAAGAGATTGACGGCCGATGGGCCGAGGGAAAAGAAGTCGCCGGAAGTCAGCGGACGGGCGCAATCCTCCTCGAGGACCCCGGCGAGGTCGTCCGGCGCCGGGATCGGATCGCCGTTGAGATACGTGCCGCAGGTCGAGCGCATGTCCACCAGCCGGTAGCGCGGGCCGTCGTGGTTCAACTGCCGAATCACCTTGGCATGGAGCCGCGACACCTCGACGTTGAGAAACGCGTCGGGCGAGGAAACGCGAAAGCCCGTCACCGGCATGCCGACCCCGATGTACTCCGGCACCTCGCGGCCGATCAGGAGCTCGTCGAAGTCGAGCTTGACCAGGCCCGCGTTGTACGGCCCCAGGCCGAGCAGAAAATGCCCCGCCGGAAGCTTCAACAGCGTCGTTTCCAGGCGCGTCGAGAGCCCGGCCATTCCGTTGTCGACGAACGACCCGAGATCCCGCTGCCTCGACTCCAGCGCCTCCCGACAAATGGCCGAATAGATGTCGTCCTTCATCGCTTGCTCATGCCCATTTTACGCCTCTCCGCGCCTTCCGTTCGCGGCGCGGGGCAGGCGACCACCGAACGGCCGAGCGCGAGCCGGTGCGTCCCGCAGGGCGCAGACCCCGAACGGCACGCGAGCGACGGTCAGTGGACCGTCTCCCCCGCCGCACCCTCGACCTCTTCCGAGGACGGCTCCCGCTCGATCGTCCAGCGCTCGAAGACCGACTCCGGAAGCTCCGTCAGAAACCGCGAGGGCTCGAGGATGACGTCGACCCCGTAACGGTCGCGGGCGAGCATCGGATAGACCAGAGCGACCTCGTTCTTCGCCCGGGTCACCGCGACGTAGAACAGGCGCCGCTCCTCCTCGAGGCCCTCGTCGGTGGCGACGGAGCGAAAGTTCGGAAAGCGCCCCTCCGAGAGCCCCATGACGATGACCCGGCTCCACTCCAGGCCCTTCGCCTGATGGATCGACGAGAGCACCACCCGGTCGTCGTCCGGTTCGCCCGCGACGACCTCCTCGCCCGAGAGCTCGTTGAACAGCGTGACCTCTTCGAGGAAAGCGGGCAACGAGTCGTAGGTCTGCGCGAACTGGGCGAACTGCTCGAGGTCGTCCAGGCGCGCGTCCCCGTTGGGAAACTTGGCGCGGGCGTAGTCGCGGTAGACCTCCTCCACCACGGACCGGATCGCCTCGGAGGGCGATGACCGGACGGCCGGCGAGTCGAGTCTCGACAACAGCGACCGGATCGGCTTGAGGGAAGCCTCCGCGCCGCGTCCGAGATCGGCCGCCTTGCCGTCGAGCGCGCGGAACGCGGCCAGCGGGTCGGGCCGGGAGCCGATCGCCGTCCACACGGCCGAAGCCGATCGCTCGCCCACGCGCGGAAAGAGCTTGAGGGCCCGCTTCCAGGACAGCTCGTCTTTCGGGTTGACGACGATGCGCAGGAACGCCAGGACGTCCTTGACGTGTCGCTGCTCGAAGAACCGCGTGCCCGACCGGATCTCGTACGGAATGCCGCGGCGCGTCAACTCGATCTGAAGCTCCAGCGCCTGGTAGTGCGCCCGGTAGAGGACGGCGAGATCGGCGAGCTTCTCCCCCTCGTCGTGCCACTCGAGCAGGCGCTGACCGACGAACCGCGCCTGGTCGGGGATGTCCGGCAGGGCCACGACCGCGGGCAACCCTCCCGGCCCGCGGGCCGCGGCCAGCTCTTTCGGGAACTGCTTCGTGTTGTGAGCGATCGACGCGTTGGCGAGCGCCAGGATTTCGGGCGTCGAACGATAGTTGCGGGTCAGGCGGAAGGTCTGCGCCTCGGGATAGCGGTGGGGGAATCCGAGAATGTTCTCGAAGGAGGCGCCCCGAAACGAATAGATGGCCTGCGCGTCGTCGCCGACGACGGTCACGTTGCGCTTGACGCGTGCCATGCCGTCGACGATCTCCCCCTGGAGGCGGTTGGTGTCCTGGTACTCGTCGACCAGGACGTGGTCGTAGGACGCCGCGAGCTGCGCGGCCGCCTCCGGGACCTCGTCCAGGAGCCGCTTCCACATCAGGAGCAGGTCGTCGTAGTCGCAGGCGTTGGCGAGCCGCTTGCGCTCGCGATAACGCTGGAAGACCGAGACGATCTCCGTCTCGAGCTCGGCGAAGTGCGGGGCGTGCGCGGCGAGGACCTCGGGGAAGGGCTTGCCCGTGTTGATCGTGAAGGAGTAGAGGTCGAGAAGGACGTCACCCTTGGGAAATCGCCGTTCGAGCGTCGCGATGCGCCGGTCGGAGGTCGCGGCCTCGAGCATCTCGCGCGCGTCCTCGGGATCGAGGATCGTGAAATTGGCCCCCAGGCCGAGTCGCGTGCCGAAGCGCCGGAGGATCCGGTTGCCGACGGAGTGGAAGGTCCCGCCCATCAGCCGGCGCGTGTCGACCGCGAGAAGCGTTTCCACCCGGCGCAGCATCTCGCGGGCGGCCTTGTTGGTGAAGGTCAGCAGCAGCACACGGGACGGGTCGTGACCCGACTCGATCAGGCGCGAGACCCGGTAGACGAGGGTCCGGGTCTTTCCGGAGCCGGCGCCGGCGATCACCAGGAGCGGCCCTCCCCCGGCGAGGACGACCTCGCGCTGCTCGTCGTTCAGTTCCCGATCGTAGTCGACGCGGTAGGACTTCAGCCGCGCCGGCGTCTTCAGGACGTACTTGCGCTCCACGCGGGCAGTTTAGCCCTCCGGCGTAATCCGCGGGTCCGCCGGTTCGTCTTTCATGCGGAACAGGAGGACTCGATGCGCACCGTCCCGATTCGCCGCTCGATTCGGATCGCCGCCGCCGCCGGCACGCTGGTCCTGTCCGGCCTGCTGGCCGCGGCCCTGTCCGCCCACTCGCCGGGGGCCGGTCCCGACGGCCGCGCGCCGCGCGCGTATCGTCGCGCGATCCGGCAGCTCGGGCTGACCGACGACCAGCAGACTCGCATCCGGAGCGTTCTCCGGTCCCATGCCGACGAGATCGAAGCGCAGATCCGGGCCGGCGCGACCGGTCGGCGGGCGCTGCGGGCGGCGACGCTGGCGCTCCCGGCCGACGAGTCGGAGATCCGCCGGCTCGCGCTGGAGCTCGGCCGGGCCCGGGCGGATGCCGCCGTGCTCCGCGCGCGGATCCGCTCCGAGATCTGGCCGATCCTGACGACCGAGCAGCAGGACAAGGCTCTGGCCCTCCAGACGCGCGAGGGCCGCCGCGGCCAACGCCGTCTCCAGGAGCTCGATCGCTGGCTTCGCGCCGAGGGCTAGCGACCTGAAACAGCCGGTTTGATATCCACCTCGGAGCGAAGAATGGCGCAGCCAGTCCTGCAGTGCCAGAGCCACGCGGCTTGCCTCGGACCGGACGGCGCCATCGAAACTCCTGTTTCCGAGTACTCGTCCCGGCTCAACGCAGTGCGGACGCGGCGCTTCGACCCCCGCATTAGACTCTCGGGGTGCCGTTGCGCCTTTCGACCGCGGGGGAATCTCACGGGCCCCGCCTGACCGCCATTCTCGAGGGCGTTCCGGCGGGGCTCGTCGTCGATCCCCGATTCCTGGACCGCGAGCTCGCGCGACGCCAGCACGGCTACGGGCGCGGCGGCCGGATGCGAATCGAGCGGGATGCGGCCGTCATCGAAGGCGGCGTGCGGGGCGGCCGCACCCTCGGCTCCCCGATCGCAATCGGGATCCTCAACCGCGACTACGCCAACTGGGAGTCGGCGATGGGGCCTCTCGCGGTCGATCCCGCAGCGGCGGCCGCAAAGCGCGTCACCCGTCCGCGGCCCGGCCACGCGGACCTGGCCGGGGGGATGAAGTACGGCGCCACGGACCTGCGCGACGTCCTCGAACGCGCCTCGGCCCGGGAATCGGCGGCCCGAGTCGCAGCCGGAGCGGTCTGCAAGCTGCTCCTGTCCGCTTGCGCCATCGAAGTCCGGAGCGGCGTCCTCAGCCTCGGTCCGGTCATCGACGACGTCTCTCCGCGAGCGTTCGCCTCCCTCGAAAACGTCCGTGAAGACTCTCCCCTCCGAGCCGTCGACGCGGCGCTCGAGCCGGCGATGATCGCCGCGGTCGATGCCGCCCGGAAGGACGGCGAGACCCTGGGCGGTGCCATCCTCGTCGCGGCGCGGGGCGTGCCTCCCGGCCTGGGCACGTTTGCCAGCTGGGATCGAAAGCTCGACGGCCGCATCGGGCAGGCTCTGCTCTCGGTTCCGGCGGTCAAGGCGGTCGAGCTCGGCGCGGCGATCCAGGCCTCCCGGGGACCCGGCTCCGGCGCCCATGACGAGATCGAACCGGGCCCCCGGGGCACGCTCCGCCGCCGCAGCAACCGGGCCGGGGGCCTCGAAGCGGGCGTGACCAACGGCGAAGACGTCGTGGCGGTCGCCTACATGAAGCCCATTTCGACTCTCGCCCGTGGCCTCGATTCGGTCGACCTGGCAACGGGCAAGGCGGCGCGCTCGGCCTACGAGAGGAGCGACGTGACGGCGGTGCCGGCCTGCGGAGTGATCTGCGAGGCGATGCTCGCGCTCGTCCTCGCCGACGCCCTGCTCGAGCTGACGGGAGGCGACCGCATGGAGGACGTCACCGGGCGCCTCGCCGACCATCGACGGCGCGTCCAACGCTACCCGCGGGAGGCTTGACCCGCCGCACCGGGGCCCCGGACGAAGACGCTCCGGAAGGGACGCCTACTGCCGGGAACGCTGCAGCCGGCCGTACTCGGAGAGCGCCTTGCGGACGATCCTCCGCAGATTCTTCACCCGCTGCTCGGCGCGGCTGCGCTCTTCTTCGGCCAGACGATTCTCGCGGCGCCGGACGACCTCGCGCACCAGGAGACCGACGGCGCGCTTCCAGCGCGCATAGGCGATCGCGACGGCGAGGTCGAACGTCTCCGTCATCGGTCCGTCCAGCATAGCGCGGGCGGGGGCCGTCCCGCTATCGCGCCGGGAGGGGCCCGGTCGGCGGCGGGGCGGAGGTGGCCGTCATCTTCTCGAGCGACAGGTCGGTCAGGCCGAGCCGCCGGTCGAGAATCGCAAAACGCGGATCCGTGGGAGACGGTCCCCGGCCGCGGTCGCGCCAGAGGCCGTAGTGGAGCGCGGGCGAAATCGTCCAGCGGCTCGAGCCGACCGTCCCCAGGCGCGTCCGGCGCCGGACCCGCTGACCGCGACGCACTTCGACCTTTGCCAGGTGCCCGAAGACCGTGTAGACGCCCCCGCCGTGCGACAGGACGACGAGGTTGCCGTAGCGCGACCAGTTCGACCGCATCGACGGCGCCACCTTGCCCGTGAAAATGACCGTGCCGTCGGCGGGGGCGAGCACCCCCGCACCCGCCGGCGCCGCGAGCTGGAGACCGTGGAAGAACTCCGCGACGCCGGTCCAGGGCGAGAGACGGGGACCGAACACGACCGCGGGCTCGACGAGCTCGCCGGCAACCGGAAGAATCGAAGGCGTACGCGCGGCGAGCCCGGGAACGGCCTCCTCCCTCGCGGCGAGCAGGAGGCGGGCCCGCTCGAGCTCGGCGACGTATCGCGGAAGCCCCGCCGCCAGCGCTTCGGGATCTCCGGCGGGGAGCAGCCCGGCTTCCGGGTTCAGGCCCCTGGGCCACTCGGCCGGCGAGACGCCATAGAGAAACGCGATGCGGGAGAGCAGGCTTCCCGCGTCCCGCGCCCGGTCGGCGACGCCGGCCACGCGCCTCGCCGCGTTCCGAAAATCCTCGGCGGCCGCCGCCGAATCGGCGGTGAAGGCCTCCGCCGATTCACTGCGCAGCGAGCGCACCGCCACGATCGGCACCGTCACCCAGAGCGAGAGGGCGAGCACCGCCGCGGCTCCGACCAGGATGAGCGCGGCCTTCTCCCCGCGCTCGCCGAGGACGATGGTGCGCACCGCGCCGCGGCGGGAGGCGGGATGGAACTGGAATTCCACGCTATCCCGGCGGAAAGACCGCGACGATTCCTAGCTCGCGCCGGTCCGACGAGAGCCCGAGGCGTCGCGGCACGAAGGCGCGCGAAAGCGAAAACCGGACGACGCGCGCCCGGCCGGCCGGCGCCGCCAGCCGGAGGGCGAGGCCCTGTCCCGGCGCGAGCTCCCGGCGCAAGACGGGCCGGCCGTCGGCTTCGGCGGAGAATTCCACGTTTCGCCCTTCCGGCGTGTAGTGCGCCAGATTCAGCCGCATGGTCTCGCCGGGCGGGAGGCGGATCGCGAACCGGCGCTGCGTCCAGTAGAAAGTTCCCCCCGGCCCTTCCTCCTTGCCGTGGAAGCCCATCCCCCGGCGGTAGCGGAACGCTTCCTCGGCCGAGAGAGTTCCCACGGCCGCCATGACGAGGGCCACGGAATACACGGCGACCGCCGACCCGCGCAGGCGCCTGCCCCAGCGCGCCCCTTCCCGCTCCGGCGCCGGCCGTGCCGCGACGGCCGCGCACAGGAAGAACAGAAGCGCCGCATCGGGCGCGAACCAATGGGAGCCGACGACGAGCGCCGCGAGGAATCCGATCACGGCCGCCCCCGCTCCCGCCGCCGCGGGATCCTCGGCCCATCGGGCGAGGGCCGCGGCGCCTTCGCGCGCCAGCACGGCGGCGAGGGTCAGCGTCAGCAGGAATCCGATCGCGCCCGTTTCGGCGAGGGCCTGGAGGTAGCCGCTTCCGGGGTTGTCGCGCACCGGCAGGGCCTGCCCTCGCTCCGCGAGGAGGGTCGGAAGCTGCCAGGAGAACGCCCCGAGGCCGGCGCCTTCGACGGGGTATTTTTCGAAGAGCCGTGCAGCGCTCGCCCACAGCACCGGACGCGATGAGATGCGCGCCTCGGCGGAGAGGCCGGCGTCCGCCAGCTCTGCCATTCGGGTCCCGAGGCTGCCGCGTTCCCCACGCAGCAGCAGGGTCCCGAGAAGGACGACCACCGCCGCTCCAAAGAGCGCCGCGGCGAGCCGTCGGCGCACGGGCAGGCCGGGCGCCAGCAGCAAGGCCGCCACCCCCACGCCGGCCAGGAGCATCCCACTGCGCGAGCCCGAGAGCGCGAGCCCGGCCGAGCAGGCGACCGTCACCGCGACCGTCCGGCCGCGCCCCGATCTTCCGCCGAGAAGCGCAGCCGCCGCCGCGACCAGGGCGAGCCCGCAGAGGATGCCGAGCGCGTTGGGATCGATCGCTCCGCCCGAGAGCCGGCCGGTCATCCGCCAGAACCCGCTGGTTTCGGCGGGAGCCAGGCCCAGCCGCTCGGCGACGGCCGCGGCGCCGGACAGCCCGCAGCCGGCGAGCGCGGCCTGCAGCGCCCGGGTCCGCAGCACCGGACCCGAGCGGCGCAGGATGAAGAAGAACCCGACGCCCGCCCCCAGCGCCGCCAGGGACAGCACGCTGTCCCGGATGGCCGCGGCGTCGAGGAGTCCCTCGACGTTGACGGCGCGCAGCCCGAGGCCGTGGACGGCGGCCCAGAGGGTCCGCGCGCGCACGACGGACAGAAGCGTCGCGAGCGCCCAGACCGCCGTGAGCGAACGGAGCCAGCGGTCGGCGCGCGAGGGGTCCGGGAGGCTCTCGAAGTCGTAGAGAAACCGGAACGTCCAGCCCGCGGCAAAGCCCGCGAAGAGCAGCACGGGCCAGGCCACGGCGTCGGCGCCGCCGAACGCGCGGTCCCCCAGGCCCGCGAGCGGGAAGAGGAAGGAAAACGCCAGGAGGCCGCGGGCCGGGTTCCACGCCGCCGCCAGGGCGAGGACGAGCGCGAGCAGGAGGACGGGGAGCCGGTCCCGGGCGGCCGGCGGGAATCCTAGGGAGAAAACCGCGAAGAACCCGGCGATCGTAACGACCAGCGCCGCCAGGCGCGCCACGCCGCCGGGGCGCTGCGCGGGCTCGCCGTTCATACGCGGTGGTATTCCTGCAGCGGCGCCACGCCCGTCGCCTCTTCCTGCCGCGAACGAATCCCTTCGACCGCGGCGGTCGCCGCCGAGAGCGTCGTCAGGCAGGGGATCGACAGCCGAAGGGCCGCGGCCCGGATCGCCGCTTCGTCGAACCGCGACTCGCGTCCGAGAGGCGTGTTGACGATGAGCTGGATCTCCCCCGCCTCCATCCGGTCGACCGCGTTGGGACTGCCCTCGTCGACCTTGAACACCTGCTCCGCTTCGATTCCGGCCTCGTTCAGGGCCTCGCGGGTCCCCTCCGTCGCGCAAAGCGACGAACCCGAGGTCCGCCAGTTCCCGGCCGATGGGGACGATCGCTGCCTTGTCGTACGGATTGACCGTCAGAAACGCCCGTCCCGAGAGCGGCAGAAGGGTTCCCGACCGCCTCGCAGGCCTTGGCGAAGGCGTCGCCGAAGCGCGGCGAGATCCCCATCACCTCGCCCGTCGACTTCATCTCCGGGCCGAGCAGGACGTCCTCCCCCGGAAACTTGCGGAAGGGAAAGACCGGGGCCTTGATGAAGAAGTCCACGGGATCCCGCTCGTCCGGCAGGCCCAGCGAAGCGAGGGTCCGGCCCGGAACGGTCAGCAGCGCCGCCGCCCGGGCCATCGGAACGCCGATGGCCTTCGACACGAAGGGAACGGTGCGGGAGGCACGCGGGTTGACCTCGAGCACGTAGAGCCGGCCGTGCTGGATCGCGAACTGGATGTTGACGAGGCCGCGCACCGTGAGACCGCGGGCGAGCTGTCGGGTGGCCAGCCGGATCTCGTCGAGCAGCGCCGGCGGTACGCGCCACGGCGGCAGCACCGAGAATGAGTCGCCCGAGTGGATCCCGGCCTCCTCGATGTGCTGCTGGATGCCCCCGATCCACGTCGCCTCGCCGTCGCAGAGGGCGTCGACGTCGAGCTCGACCGCGTCGTCGAGGAACCGGTCGATCAGCACCGGGTGCTCGGGGGAACTGGCCACCGCCATCCGCATGTACGACGCCAGGCGCGCTTCGTCGAAGACGATCGCCATCGCACGGCCCCCGAGGACGTAGGACGGCCGGACGACCAGCGGATAGCCGATCCGGCGGCCGGCCTCGATCGCCTCGGCCTCGGTCCGTGCCTCGGCGTGCGGCGGTGCCGCCAGCCCGAGCTCGCCCAGGAGACGCCCGAAGCGCCCACGGTCCTCCGCCAGGTCGATCGACTCCGGCGACGTTCCCCAGATGGGGTACCCCGCCGCCTCGAGCGACCGGGCGAGCTTGAGCGGCGTCTGTCCGCCGAACTGGACGAGGATTCCGTCGGGCCGCTCGTTGTCCAGCACGGCCGAGACGTCCTCGAACGTCAGGGGCTCGAAGTAGAGGCGATCGGAGGTGTCGTAGTCGGTCGAGACGGTTTCCGGATTGCAGTTGATCATGATCGTCTCGAAACCGGCCTCCGACAGCGCGTAGCAGGCGTGGACGCAGCAGTAGTCGAACTCGATGCCCTGCCCGATCCGGTTCGGCCCGCCCCCGAGGATCGCGACCTTGGGCCGCTCGGTGCGGACGGACTCGTTCTCGTCCTCGTAGGTCGAGTAGAAGTACGGCGTCTGCGCCTCGAACTCGGCCGCGCAGGTGTCGATCGTCTTGTAGACCGGAACGACGCCGAGGGTTTTGCGGCGGTCGCGCACGGCCGCCTCGTCGCATCCCATCCGTCGGGCGAGGCTGCGGTCGGAGAGGCCCAAGCGCTTGGCTGAGCGCAGCTCCTCGCGCGAGAGCGAGTCGATGCTCCGGCCGGCGAGAGCCTCCTCGGCCTCGACCATCCGGCGCACGCCGTCCAGGAACCACGGATCGATGCGGGTGTGGCGGGAGACCTCGTCGACGCTCATCCCCGACAGGAACGCGCGCCGAAGGTGAAAGAGCCGTTCCGCCGTCGGTTCCTCGAGCTTCGCGAGCAGCTCCTCTGGCGGAAGGTCACCGCGGCCGTCGTCGAGCCCGTCGGCACCGATCTCCAGGGAGCGAATGGCCTTGCCGAGGGCCTCCGGAAAGGTCCGGCCGATGGCCATCGCCTCGCCGACCGACTTCATCTGGATCGTCAGCCGGTTGTCGGCGCGCGGGAACTTCTCGAACGTCCAGCGCGGGATCTTGACGACCACGTAGTCGAGCGAGGGCTCGAAGGAGGCGGGCGTCTTCTTGGTGATGTCGTTGGGGATCTCGTCCAGGTGGTATCCCACGGCCAGCAGCGCCGCGATCTTGGCGATCGGGAACCCGGTGGCCTTGGATGCGAGCGCCGAGGACCGCGAGACCCGCGGGTTCATCTCGATCACGACGCGGCGCCCGGTCTTCGGATCGACGGCGAACTGGATGTTGGATCCGCCGGTGTCGACACCGACCTTGCGGATGACGGCCTTGGCCTCGTCGCGCATCGCCTGGTACTGGCGGTCGGAAAGGGTCATCTGGGGGGCGACGGTGATCGAGTCGCCGGTATGGACGCCCATGGCGTCAAAATTCTCGATCGAACAGACGATGATGACGTTGTCGGCGTTGTCCCGCATCACCTCGAGCTCGAACTCCTTCCAGCCCTCGACGGACTCTTCGATCAGCACCTCGTGGCTGGGCGACTCGCGGAGTCCATTGCGGACGATCGAGCGGAACTGCTCGAGGGTCCTGGCCGCGCCGCCGCCCGAGCCGCCCAGGGTGAAGGACGGCCGAACCACGGCCGGCAGGCCGATATCCTCGAGCACCTTCTCGGCCTCGGCGAGCGATCGGACCCGACCCGAGCGCGGGACTTCCGCCCCGATCTCCAACATCGCGGTCTTGAAGAGGTCCCGGTCCTCGGCCAGCCGCATCGCCCGCTCGTTGGCGCCGATGAGCCGGACGGCCCGCTTCTCGAGAACGCCGCGCTCGGCCAGCGCCAGGGCCAGGTTGATCGCCGTCTGCCCGCCGACGGTCGGCAGGATCGCGTCCGGCCGCTCCCGGTCGATGATCCGTTCCAGGAAGTCGACCGTCAGCGGCTCGACGTAGGTCGCGTCGGCGATCGACGGGTCGGTCATGATCGTCGCCGGGTTCGAGTTGACGAGCACGACCCGGTAACCCTCGCCCTTGAGCGCCCGCACGGCCTGGGTGCCGGAATAGTCGAATTCGCACGCCTGGCCGATGACGATCGGCCCCGATCCGATGACGAGGATCGATCGAATGTCGTCGCGCTTTCCCACCCGGGGCGGGAGTATAGCCGTCGACGAGGACGGTAGAATCGGCGCCAACCGGAGAACCATTGATCGGACAGACCGTCACCCACTACCGTATCGTCTCCAAGCTCGGCGGCGGAGGCATGGGTGTCGTGTATGAGGCCGAGGACCTGAAGCTCGGCCGGAGGGTCGCGCTCAAGTTCCTGCCGGAGGAGCTCGCGCGGGACGCGCAGGCCCTCGAGCGCCTGCAGCGCGAGGCGCGCGCCGCCTCGTCCCTGCAGCACCCGAACATCTGCACGATCTACGACGTCGACGAGGATGCGGGACGGCCGTTCATCGCGATGGAGCTGCTCGAGGGCGAGACCCTGCGCGACCGGCTCGCCCCCGGCCCGCTGAAGCTCGAGGCCCTCCTCGACCTCGGCGCCCAGATCGCCGACGCCCTCGAAACCGCCCACGCCCGCGGCATCGTCCACCGCGACATCAAGCCCGCCAACATATTCGTCACGAAGCGCGGGCAGGCGAAGCTGCTCGACTTCGGCCTCGCGAAGCAGGCGGGTGGCTCCGGCGGGAGCTCCGCCGGCAACACCGCCCAGCCGACAGCCATGGCCGAGACCGACCTGACGAGCCCGGGCACCGCCATCGGCACCGTCGCGTACATGTCGCCCGAGCAGGCCCGGGGCGAGCCGCTCGACGCGCGGACGGACATTTTTTCGTGCGGCGCCGTCCTCTACGAGATGGCGACCGGCCGACAGCCGTTCGCCGGCAACACCTCGGCGATCATCTTCGACGCGATCCTCAATCGCGCGCCGGTCTCGCCCGTCAAGCTCAACCCGGAGCTGCCGGAGGAGCTCGGCCGCATCGTCAACAACGCCCTCGAAAAGGACCGGGACCTGCGATACCAGAGCGCCGCGGAGCTGAAGACCGACCTGAAGCGCCTGAAGCGCGACTCGGACTCGGCGCGGAGCGGCAGGACCGCGGCAGCGGCGCCCGCCCCGACGGCTCCGGCGCGCGGCGGCCGCGGGAAGATTCTGGCAGTCACGGCGGCCATTCTCGTGGCCGCGGGGGCCGCGGGCTGGTGGGCGACCCACCGACGCACCTCCACCGCCTCCGGACCCGGCGGCCAGACGACGATTGCCATCCTCCCGTTTCAGAACCTCGGGGGCGACGCCGCGACGGACTATCTGCGGCTGGCGCTCCCGGACGAAATCGCCACGACGCTCTCCTACATCCCCACGCTCGCGATCCGTCCCTTCGCCGCGACGCAGAAGTACGCGAAGGGAGACGTCGACCCGCAGAAGGCCGGGAAGGAGCTCCAGGTCGCCGACGTCCTGACGGGCCACTTCCAGCAGGAGGGCGACCAGCTCCGGGTCACCCTCGAGATGATCGACACCGAGTCGAACCGCCTGCTCTGGCGCGACACGTCGAGCGCGCGGTCGGGGGACCTCATCGGCCTGCGGGAGCAGATTTCCGCGAGGCTGCGCCAGGGGCTCTTTCCGCTCCTCGGCGGAACGGTCGCCGAGACGGCGGCCTCGACGCGCCCCCGCAATGCCGAGGCCTACGACCTGTACCTCCGCAGCAAGTCGCTGCCGAGCGACCCCGAGCCCAACCGCCAGGGCATCGCCATGCTCGAACGGTCCGTCGCCCTCGATCCCGACTTCGCTCCGGCCTGGAACGACCTCGCTCTTCGCGACTACTACGAGGCCTCGTACGGCAACGAGGCCTCGCACGGCACCGAGCGGGCCACCCCGGAAAGCGCCGCTCTCATCGAGCGGTCCGAGGCCGCGTACGCGAAAGCGCTGGCGCTCGACCCGAACCTCACCGCTGCGGCCCAGGGGCTGATCATCTTCGCGACCGAAGGCGGGAGGCTCGACGAGGCCGACGCCAAAGCGCGCGACCTCGTGCGCCGCCGTCCCGGCGATGCCCAGGCCCGCTTCGCGCAAGCCTACGTGCTGCGTTATGCGGGTCTGACCGACGAGGCCGCGCGGGAGTGCGACGCCGCGATCGCGCTCGACCCGCGCAACCCGGGTTTCCGTTCCTGCTATCTGGTCTTCGAGCAGCTCGGCAAATTCGCGCGCTCCCGCGACTATCTCCGGCTCGACGCCGCCTCCGTCTGGTCGAAACGCCGGGAGGCCGGCCTCCTGGCGCGCGAAGGCCGCCTCGAGGACGCCGCCCGGCTGTACCGCGAGTTCGGAATGACGGATGCCGCCCTGCTCACGCTCCCCACCGCTCCCCGAGCCGAGCGCGACCGGGCCGCGGCCGCCCTCGAAGCGCTCTCCCGGCCCGACCGCGATCCCGAGAACCACTACTACGTCGCGAGCACCCTCGCGTTCGCCGGTTATCGGGACAGGGCGCTCCGGCTGCTCCGCCAGGCGGTGGACGGCAACTACCTCGCCTATCCCGCGATGGACAACGACCCGTTGTTCGATTCCCTTCGGAAGGACGCGGAGTTCGCCGCGATCCGCGCGGACGCAATCCGAAAGCAGGAGGAGTTCGTCGCGCGCCGGAGCGGAACCGCCCCGCCGAACTAGCCCTTCGCGTTCGCTTTCGCCAGCGAGTCGGCGATGAACTTCTTCCAGGCCTCGGGAGTCATCGTCTCGGTGCCCTGCAGCTCGAGCCGGAAGCTCTTCCAGGCCGGGTTGTCGGGAAACGGGATCTCGACCTTTTCGAGCCAGGAGGTCTTCGGGTCGAGCCAGATCGAGCCGGTCGTCCCCCCGATCCCGGGGCCGGAGATCCGGTAGAGCGGACAGCTCTTGCCGTGGAGCGACTCGTCGCGCACGTATTCGATCCGGGCGTCGCCCCGGTAGAAGACGATGTCGTCCCCCTCGCCGAAGTTCGGATCGAGAACGCCGACCGTGAACGAGGACCGCGGATCGTCGAGTTGCCGCCACGCGAAGTTGAGGCTCGCGAAGTCGAAGTTGTAGACGTGAAAGGGCACCCAGCGCCATGCGGCCGACCCGGTCCGTTCCCCGACCCGGACGTTCACCACGCCGGCCTTCGCGTCGGCCGCGAAGACCGCCCGCTCCTCGACGGAGCCGCCCAGGTCGATGACGGCCGCCTGGATCCGATCCGCCGTGAAGATCTTCCAGTCGAAGTGGGCTCGGACCCACGCCGCGTCGCCGGTGCCCTTCTCCACCTTGGCCACCTCGAGCCGGTCCTTTGCCGCGACGAAGATGGAGATGCGCAACGGCTTCGAGCCGTCGACGTTGGACTTGACGTAGTGCGCGACCTCGCCGATCCGGATCCGGTCCGGCCGGTAATGAAAGCGGTCAAGCGAGGAGCCGACGCGCGCCGGCCCCGCCGCGAGGACGAGCAGCGCCAGGGCGCCGACCGCGAACATCCGGATTTTCATGGCGCGGATTCTAGCCGGGATCACTCGTAGCGCAGCGCTTCGGCCACGTCGATCCGGGAGGCGCGCCGGGCGGGAATCCATGCGGCGACGAGAATGGCGAGCGCCGAGAATCCAACGATGGCCGCGAGGTCCCGCCACCGCACGAGAAACGGGATGTACGAGACGAAATAGATCTCGGCGACTCCCGGCGGAAAGGACAGCAGCCGGAAACGGGTCATGGCCCAGCAGACGAGGACCCCGAAGACCACCCCGGCGAGAACGCCCGCACCGCCGAGCAGCGCCCCGAGGGCGAGGAAGACGCGCGAAAAGAAGCCGGGCTCGGCCCCGAGCGTGGTCAGCACGCCGATGTCGCGCTTCTTCTCCTGCACCGTCATCACCAGGGTCGCCACGACGTTGAACGTCGATACCGCGACGATCAACCCGATCACCAGGAAGAGCGTCGTCTGCTGGATCGCGAGCGCGGCGAAGAGTCCGCCGTTCATCGAGCGCCAGTCCGAAACCGAGTAGCCGTTGCCGGCCGCCCGGCCGATCGCCGCCGCCATCGCCCCGGTGTCCCCGAGACTCTCGAGGCGAACCTCGACGACGTTGGCCTTGCCCACCATGTGCCCCAGCCGGCGCAGCTCCTCCCGGTCGAGGAAGACCCACTCGGTGTCGTACTCGGAGAAATTCGTCCGGAAGATCTTCGCCACCCGGAACCGGCCGGTGCGCGGAACGAAGCGACCCGGCTCGCCCGACGCGTCGGCCACGGACAGCGTGATCGCGTCCCCCTCCTTCACGTCGAGCCGCCGGGCCAGCTCCGCTCCGATCGCCACACCGGCCGGGGCGCCCTCCCCCGCGCGCGTCACGATCCGCTCGGCGTCCGGCAGGTAGGCATCGAGCTCCGAGACCCGGCGCTCGGCCGCGGGATCCACGCCCTTCAGGACCGCATCCGCGCCGTCGGGCGAGGCGGCGGAGGCCGCGATGCCCGTCTGGTAGATCACGGGCGCCGTCGCCCGCACGCCGGGGACGGCCGCCACGCGCCTTTCGAGTGCCGCGGGATCGGGGTCGCCGCCGGGCACCAACGGGAACACGACGATCTCGGCGTTTGCCCCGATCAGCTTCTCGCGGATCTCGGTCCGGTACCCCGAAAGCAGCCCCATTGCGACGACGAGCGCGGCCACGCCGAGCGCGATGCCGGACATCGAAAGGAGCGAAACCGAGGAAACGAGCCTCGAGGGCCGCGACTTGAGGTATCGCACGGCCACCTCGAGGGGCAGGCTCTTCACCGCCGGGCCTGCTGCATCGACTCCAGGAACCGCTCGAAGAGGACGTTGGCGTCGTGCGGTCCGGGCGCCGCCTCCGGATGGAACTGCGCCGCGAGAATCGGAAGGGAGCGGTGACGAAAGCCCTCGAGGGTTCCGTCGTTGAGATTGCGATGGGTCGCCTCGATCTCCGGCGGCAGGGTGTCCGCATCGACGGCGAAACCATGGTTCTGCGCCGTGATCGCGACGTGTCCCGACTCGAGGTCTTGAACGGGATGGTTGGCGCCCCGGTGCCCGAACTTCAGCTTGAAGGTCCTGGCCCCGAAGGCGAGGCCCAGCAGCTGGTGGCCGAGGCAGATCCCGAAGATGGGCTTGCCCGTGCCGATGAGGGCCTCGATGGTGGCGATCGGACCCGGCAGCGCCGCCGGATCGCCCGGCCCGTTCGAGAGAAAAATGCCGTCGGGACCGCTCGCGAGGATCTCGTCCGCCGGCGCCGTCGCGGGAAAGACCGTGACCCGGCAGGAACCGGCCTGGAGCAGCCGGACGATGTTGCGCTTCATGCCGTAGTCGACGGCGGCGACACGGTACTTCTTCCGCCCGCGGCCGCCGGGGGCCACGCGGGTTTCTTCCGTCGAGACGGTCAGCGCCAGATCGCTGCCGACCATCTGCGGGGACGCCAGGACCCGTCGGTGGAGCTCGGCCGGGTCGTCGATCTCCGTCGAGATCCCGGCGCGCATGGCGCCCAGGCTCCGGATCCGGCGCACGAGGGAGCGCGTGTCGAGGCCGTGGAGACCCGTGACCCCGGCGGCCTCCAGGTAGTCGGCGAGGCTCTGCTCGCCCCCGCTCCCGCTCCAGCGCGACGGGAAGTCGCGAGCGAGAAACCCCGCCACGTGGACCCTTCCGGATTCCGCCTCGTCGGCGCGGATTCCGTAGTTGCCGATGTGCGAGGCGGTCATCACGACGATCTGCCCGGCGTACGAAGGGTCCGTGAGGACTTCCTGGTATCCGCTCATCGCGGTGTTGAAGACGATCTCGCCGAACGACGTCCCCGGCCGACCGATCGCTTCGCCGCGGTAGGCCGTCCCGTCCTCGAGAACGAGCAGTCCGTTCACGCCGTTCGGCCGACGACGGGCGCCAGGCGCCGCATTTCCGCGACGAGCTCCGCGAACATTTCCGGAAGGATCGCCTGCGGACCATCCGAAAGGGCTTGCTCGGGAGCCTGGTGCACTTCGATGAGGAGGCCGTCGGCCCCGACCGCGACCGACGCGCGCGAGAGCGGCAGGACCTTCGCCCGCTTACCGGTCCCGTGCGACGGATCCACGATGATCGGAAGGTGCGAGATCCTCTGGACGTACGGCACGGCCGACAGGTCCAGCGTGTTGCGTGTGTGATCGGCGAAGGTGCGAACGCCCCGCTCGCAGAGGATGACCTGGTAGTTGCCTTCCGCGAGGAGGTACTCGGCCGAAAGCAGGAGCTCCTCGATCGTGGCCGACATGCCGCGTTTGAGCAGGACCGGTTTGCGCAGGCGGCCGAGCCGCTTGAGGAGCGAGAAGTTCTGCATGTTGCGCGCGCCGACCTGGAGGCAATCGGCGTGTTCCGCGACGACCTCGACGGTCTCCGTGTCGAGAACCTCGGTGACGATCGGGCAAGCCGGTCTCGGCGCGAACCTTCGAAAGAATCGCCAGGCCCTTTTCCCCGAGGCCCTGGAAGGAGTAGGGAGACGTGCGCGGCTTGAAGGCGCCCCCGCGGTAGTGCGTCGCGCCGGCGGCCCGGACCCGGTGGGCGATCTCGAGCGCCTGGGACTCGGACTCGATGGCGCAGGGGCCCGCGATCACGGCCAGGGCCGGTCCCCCGACGGGGACACCGCCCACGGACACCACGGTGGTCTCGCGCTTGGCCTCGCGCGAGACGAGCTTGTACGGCGCCGAGACCGGAATCACCTCGGCGACACCGGGCAGGTTCTCGAAAGCGCCCGGATCGACCGTCCCGCGGTTGCCGGTGATCCCGATCGCGGTGCGCTGCGCGCCGGGAATCGGGTGCGCCTGGAGACCGAGCCCGGAGACCGTGTCGACGACGCGGGCCACGTCCTCCGCGGAGGCGGCCGCGTCCATCACGATCAGCATGGGGGTGCTATCATCTGAGGCACCGGCAGATCGTGTCAAACCCGGCCCGGCGGGAGCCGGAGGAGGGTCGGTCGACGTGAAAAAGAGCCTGTTTCTGGCCGTTGCTGTCTTCGTCGCGCCTCTCGGCGGCTGCCTTCGGCTACGTCGTCAAGCTCAAGGACGGCTCGTTGATCTTCGCCCGCAACAAGTACTCGGTGAAGGGCGACCGAGCGATCATCACGCTCGAGAACGGAACCGTCACCGCCATCAAGCTCGACGAGATCGACGTCGAGGGCTCGGAAAAATACAACAGGGAAAACTTCGGCAACGTCGATCGCGATCGACACGCCCGACAGCCGCAAGCCCACGCCGGTCCCCGAGGCGCCGCAGCCGCCTCGCCTCCAGGACTACATCCGGCAGAACAAGCCGCACATCGAGCTCCCCGAAACCGGCGCGCGCAAGGCGGGGGCCGATGGCTCCGGCCCGTCGTTCGGCACGGTCGACCCGGCGCTCCAGACGGCCTTCGCCAAGGTCTTCGACGGTGCGGGGATCACCCAGTACAAGCTGACGAACTTCCGCGGCAAGACCGGCGTTCTCGTCACCACGAACACCGAATCCGCCGTCGTTCAATGCCATCAACGCGACCGCGCGCGCGCTTTCGGATCCGTCCAGCCGTGGCGTCTCCGATAACGATCAAGATCGTCCTGACCACGTCCTCGGGCGAGTCCGCCGGTACGATGGAGATGTCGCCGGATCAGGCGCGCCTGCTCGTCAATGGCCAGATTTCCGCCGCGGACTATTTCGTCAAGAACGTCGCCCTGTGAGTGGCGCGAGACCGCAGAGCTACGCCCACCACGGGCGCATCGTTCCCCTGTACCACTTCGCGCTCTTCGGCGTGCTCGCCGTCAACCTGATCTGGGCCCTCGTGCAGGCGATCCGCGCCTTTTCCTTCGCCTCCGCCTGGAGCGTCGCGATGGCGCTCGCGTTCCTGGGACTCTTCTTCTACATGCGGATCTTCGCGTTGACCGTCCAGGATCGGGTCATTCGACTCGAAATGCGGCTTCGGCTCGAGCGGGTCGTCCCCGGCGAGCTGCGGCCGCGGATCCCGGAGCTGACCGTCGGCCAGCTGATCGCACTGCGCTTCGCTTCCGACGCGGAGCTGCCGTCCCTCGTCCGGGAGGTGCTCGAGACGGGCCTCCGGGACCGAGGGGAGATCAAGAAGCGGGTCCGGGACTGGCAGCCGGACCACCTGCGAGCCTGAGCGCGCGCCGGCTAGAGCCCCTCTTCGGGCATCGGAGTCAGGTGGTAGCGGGCATCTTCGCCCACGGTCCGCTTGAAGCGGTCGGCGAAGGACACGAAGTCGCCCGCGGTCTCATCGAGAAAAACGCGTTCGACGCGGTGGAGCGGGAAGAAGACCGTCGCGGGAAGGACCGTGACGGTCTCCCGGCGCGCGATCTCGTGAAGCCACCCCTCGAAGCCCTCGAGCGAAAGGCCGCGCACCGTCAGCCCCGATCCGTCCCGGTCCTTGAGGAGTCCCCAGAACTTCTCGCGCGGATTCACGAGGTGGACGAGGACGTATTCGCCGACCTTCATGGCGTTTCCCCCTTCTCGGCGAGCTCGATCAGCACGCCCCGGCCGGCCTCCGGGTGGAGGAAGGCGACTCGCTTGCCGTCGGCGCCGACAACCGGCGCGGAGTGAATGAGGCGGAAGCCCTTGCCGGCCAGGTCCGCCAGCGCCGCGTCGAGATCTTCGACCGCGAAACAGACGTGATGGATCCCCTCGCCGCGCCGGGCCAGGAACTTCCCGATCGGCGAGTCCTGCGACGTGGGCTCGAGCAGCTCGATGCGGCTCTCCCCGACCGGCAGGAATGCCGCCGTCACTTTCTGGGTCGGTACGTCCTCGCGCTTGACCTCCACGAGGCCGAGGGCCCGGTATACCGCCAGCGCCTCGTCGATCGACGTGACCGCGACGCCGAGGTGGTCGATCTTGTAGGCGGTCACGCGCCGCTCCGGGCCGCGGCTTCGTCCCCGGCGCGGACGAACCGGTCGAAGAGGCGCGCGGCCGCCGAGTAGGGATCCTCGCGGCGCGCCGTGACCGCCGCGACGGCCTCCTCGAGGCCGTGCGGCTCGGGCGCGCGGGCCTCGACCGTCCGCCGGAAACGTCCCTCGAGCAGGGCGAGCAGCCTGGACCGGGCGCGGACGGAACGCCGGCGGGCTCCCTCGGCCGAGCCGGCCAGGTGCCGGCCGTGCGCCTCCAGGGCCTCGATCGCCTCGGGCACGCCCGCCGCCGACGGCGCCGAGGTCCGCACGATCGGCGGTCGCCAGCCGCCGTCGGGCGAAAAGTCCAGCATCATGGCCAGCTCCGCCACGGCCCGGTCGGCACCTTCCCTCTCGGCCTTGTTGACGATGAAGACGTCGGCGATCTCGAGGATCCCGGCCTTGATGGCCTGGATGTCGTCGCCGAGCCCGGGGACGAGGACGACCGCCGTCGTGTCGGCCGCGCGCACCACGTCGACCTCGTCCTGGCCGACGCCCACGGTCTCGATCAGGACCATCTGGAAGCCCGCGGCATCGAGGACGTCGGCCGCGTCGCTCGTCGCCCGCGCGAGGCCGCCCAGGGCGCCGCGCGTGGCCATCGATCGAATGAAGACCCCCGGGTCCGTGTAGATCTCGGTCATCCGGATCCGGTCTCCGAGGATCGCGCCGCCGGTAAACGGGGAAGACGGGTCGACGGCCACGATTCCGACCGTGCGGCCGGCCCGGCGGTAGGCCTGGGCGAGGCGCTGGACGAGGGTCGACTTGCCGGCTCCGGGCGGACCCGTGATTCCCAGGATGCGCGCGCGGCCGGTGTGCGGGTACAGGTGCCGCAGGATCTCCGGAACGACGTCGGAGTCCCGCTCGACTTCGGAGATGGCGCGCCCGATCGACCGCGGCCGCCCGGCGAGGACTCCGCGCGCGAGCTCCTCGGGCCCGGCGCCCGGCCCGGAGGTCATGCGCCGTCCGCGAGGAGCTGCTTGGCGATCACGAGCTTCTGGATCTCGCTCGTGCCTTCGCCGATCGTGCAGAGCTTGACGTCCCGATAGTATTTCTCGACCGGAAAATCCTTCGTGAACCCGTACCCGCCGTGAATCTGGAGGGCCCGGTCGGTCGCGCGCACGGCGATCTCGGAGGCATAGAGTTTGGCCTGCGCCGAGAACCGGGTCACCGGCTTTCCCTCGTCCTTGGTCGCCGCCGCCCGCTCGGTCAACAGGCGCGCCGCGTCGATCTCGGTCGCGACCTCGGCGAGGTAGAACTGAATCGCCTCGAATTCGCTGATGGCCTTCCCGAACTGGCGCCGCTCCTTGGAATAGTGCAGGGCCGCCTCGTAGGCTCCGCGCGCGAGGCCGACGGAGAGGGCCGCGATCGAGATCCGGCCGCCGTCCAGAATCTTCATCGAATCGACCCACCCCGATCCCTCCGCGCCCAGCAACGCATCGGCCGGGACGCGGCAGTCTTCCATGACCAGGGTGCACGTGTCGGATGCGCGCATCCCGAGCTTGTTTTCCTTCTTGCCGACCCGGATCCCCGGATTGTCGAGCTCGACGATGAACGCCGAAATGCCGCGGTTGCCCCGCTCGCGGTCCGTGACCGCCATGAGCACGGCCACCGAGCCCACCGAGGCGTTGGTGATGAAGTTCTTCGCCCCGTTGAGCACCCACCCGTCGCCGTCCCGGACGGCCGTGGTCTTCGTGCCGCTCGAATCCGACCCGGCCTCCGCCTCGGTCAGGCCCCAGGCCGCGAGCCACTCGCCCGAGGCCATTCGGGGAACGTAGCGCCGCCGCTGCGACTCCGTGCCGAACTGAAAGATGTGGTTCAGGCCGAGGCTGTTGTGCGCCGCGAGGGAGAGGGCGACCGAGGGGTCGAAGCTCGAGATCTCCTCGACGATGGCCGCGTAGAGCATGTAGGAGAGCCCGGACCCGCCGTATTCCTCCGGTACGAGAACGCCCAGAAACCCGAGGTCGCCGAACTTCCGGAAAACGTCTCGCGGGAACTCCTGGGCCTCGTCCCAGCGCATCACGTGCGGGCGGATCTCGGCCTCGCAGAATTCGCGGACCGTCCGGACGATCGCGGCGCGTTCGGCGGTGACGGCGGTGCTCACGGAACGATTCTAACGCGGCGACGTCCGCCTGCGACCTAGCGGGTCGAGGGAGGGGCGGCCGAGACGGTCCCCGAGGGCACGATCTCGATTCCCGTGTAGTAGTGCCGCAGGATCTGATCGTAGGTCTGTCCGGCCAGGGCCATCCCGTACGAGCCGTTCTGGCACAGGCCCACGCCGTGTCCCCAGCCGCGGCCGAGAAAGACGAACGCCTTCTCCGCTCCCGGATCGTCGACGCGCGTCACCGAAAACAGCATCTCGGGCATCTCCACGGCCTGGCGGAGCTCGAACTTCCGGAACGTCGCTTCGGCCAGGTCGGTCTTGACCCGCATCTCGATCGCCCGCCCCGTCGGGCTGCGTTTCGTGATTGTGATCTCACGCACCTCGTTGCCCGCGACCCGGCCCGCCATGCGCCGCGCGAGCTCCCGCGCGCCCACGCGCCGCACCCACTCGGTCCAGGCCGACTCGCGCTCGTACGTCGGTCCGTCGGGATCGAGCTCCACCCAGAAGGCGAGCAGTCGGTTGCCGTCCTTGTACCAGCGCACACGGTCGCCGGGACGCAGGCGCAGGACGCCCGTCGGATGGAACGCGTCCCCGATCCGGCGCGCCAGCGGCACGTCCGGGTCCACGGGTACGCCGACGCGGCCCTCCGGGGCCTTGACCCAGAGGTTCGAGCCCTCGCGCGACAGGAACCGCCCGCTCCCCTCCGTCACGCCGAGCGTGCGGAGCGCGATCGAGAACGCGAGGCCGCCATACTCCTCCTCGGTCAGTTCGCGGTCGGCCGGCGGAAGCGCGTCCCCGGCGAACCGGAAGCGGAGGAGGAACTCGTAGGCGCCGCGGGCGGCTCCCGTGAGCCCCCGGGCCGCGCCGGGAGGCTCGTCGAAGTAGGCCTCGTCGCGACGCGTCAGCTGCAGGGTCCGGGCCTCGGTCAGATCGAACGCGGCCACCAGCGACGGATAGACGGCGGCCGGCGTCAGGCGCGAGGGCGGCGCCCCCCGCTGCGGCACGCCGGCCAGCCGCTGGGCCGTCTGGAGACCCGCGGCACGCACTGCGGCCCTCTTCGGCGAAAGGCGGCGGAGAACGTAGCCTCGCCACTGCAGGGCCGTGCGTTGCTCGGCGCCGCCGTCCCTCGGAACGGCCGCGCCCGCGATCTCCTCGGTCGCGAGCTCTCCGCATTCGACGGAGACGAGGTACGGCACCGGCCCTCCCGAGAAGACGTTTTCGACGTTCTCCGTGACCCCGCCACAGGTCGATACGTACAGCGCGTCGGCGAATCGGCCATCGTAGGCGAGCACGAGACCGCGCGTCCCGTCGACCGCCGCGGTCGAGAGCGGGTCCTCGCTGGCGGCCCCGCCGTAGGCCTGGCACTTGGGGCCCGGGCAGATGTCGTAGCCCTCCGTTTCGAACTGCCCGCGATGGGCGAAGGCGTACGTGCGGGCCGCGACCGCCTGCGCCTTGAGCGCCTCGATCGCGTCGAAGCGCTTGGGACCCATCTCCGCGGGCACGACGCCGCGCAGGTACTCCTCGAGGTCGACGCGGTTGACGACGTTGAGCGTTCCGCGCGGGTTGATCAGCACGCGCAGGCTCCCGCGATACGGGGCCCCGTCGACCGACACGCGGACGTCCGGAGCCGGCGCGTACACGTCCACGGGGGAAGCGAGCGTGAGGGCGTCGCCGGTCGCGCCGGAGACCGCGATCGAGGCCGGAACGGCTGCCGGAGGAGGTGCCCCCGGAACGACGAATCCATCCTGACCCTGGGCCTTGAGCCGTTCGAGCAGGGCCTCGGCGGCTTCGCGCGACGAACCGGCTCCGAGCAGCACGCGATAGACGCCGCGATCGGCCGAGAAGGCGACCTCTCCGGTCGTCGAGAGCCCGGCGGAGAGGCGGTCGGCCTGGCGCCGCGCGGGTTCCTCCTGGGAGAAGGCGCCGGCCTGTACCAGGAACGACGCCGGGGCGCCCGGGCCCCCGCCCGACCGAAACGTGACCGGTCCCTGGACGAGCTCGGCCCGGGCGCCCGAGGCCACGACCCAGAGTGTGCCGGGCGCGCCCGTCGAGAACTCGGACAGATCGCTCTTGAGGCCGACCCGATACAGCACGCCCGAGCGCGCCTCCGACGGCGGGATCGCGACGGGCATGGCCGGCACCGGTATCGGCGCCTCGACGGGCGACGGCAGCGGAGCCGGAGGCGTCGGGGTGGAGGTGCATGCGGCAGCCGCCGGCAACAGGACCAGCAGGAGACGCAACGCGCGCCGGGAGATGCGGTGTCTCAAAACCGGGACCGGATCCGGGTTCCCAGGACGTCCTTCCGGAAGTCGCCCCCGCGCAGCGGCACCATCAGGCACATCTCGTAGAGGCGGCTGCGCAGCCGATAGCCGATCCGGTCTTCGAGCTTTTCCCGCTCGCCCGAGGACGGATCGACCTCGTCCTCGAAGTTCGACGTCGCGACCGTGACTTTCTTGCGGTTGTAGCGGGAGTTCAGGAGACTGTAGAGCACGTCGAGCACCCACGGATGGGGCTTCGAGGCGCCGAGCTCGTCGAGAACGAGGACTTCGGCCTCCGCGTACGGCGTCAGGACGGACTCCTTCGAAAAGTCGGCGTCCGGCCGAAACGAGGTCTGGATCTTCATCAGCAGATCCGAGAAATCGACGTACAGGCCGGTGACACCCTTGGTCGCGACGAGCTCCGAGAGAATCGCGCAGGCCAGGTGCGTCTTGCCCCGGCCGGACGGCCCGACCAGAAGCAGGCCGGCCTCGATCGCCGGATAGGCATCCACGAACTCGCGGGCGCGGGCCCGTGCACCCGTCAGGCTGACCGTGTTGTCGGAAAAATTTTCGAGCGTGCAGTCGCGATAGCGCTGGGGAATTCCGGCCGAATCCAGCCGGGCGCGGGCGATCGCCGCGCCGCGGCAGGCGCAGGGATGGGCCAGTTTGCGGCCGCCCTCGGAGTCGAGCACCCAGCCCGCTCCCCCGCAGAGTTTGCAGGTTTCCGTTTCCAAGGCCGCCGTCACCCTCTTTCCCGTCCTCCGTTCAATTCGCCGGCAATCCCGCTTCGATCGTAATCCGCCGGTGCCTGGGCCCTTCCAGGTATTTCTTCAGTTCGACGAGGTTCGACTCCCAGCCCGGCCCGGCTTCTCCCCGGTAGGCCGTGTAGGCCGGCCCGGAATCCGGGACATCCTGCTCGATCGTGACCAGGCAATCGCCCTCCTGCTCGGCGATCGTCAGCGCAAGACGGATCCCCGAGAGGGCTTCGCCCCGGGCGGGCTCGTAGGAGATCTCCTCGACCACCAGCCGCCGTCCCCGCTCGAAGTCGGCGATCTTGCCGAGGACCGTCGCCTCGGTCATGCCCCGTGCGTTGGTGAAGCCGACGGCCCAATTGCCACCGGGCCGAAGACCGACGAGCGCTCCCTCGCAGAGCCAGGACAACAGGTCGGAGACTCGGGTGAACGCATCGAAGACCTCGCCGGCGGTGGCGTGGACGGCGATGGAACGGACCACGGCGGCACTCATCCCGGCATTCTAATCCCCACCGATATACTCGCGCCCCAATGCTGGCGGCCCTTCGCGCGAACCTGTCCGATTCCGTGCGCTCCGCGGCGCGCGAGAAGCTCGGCGTCGACGTCGAGCGCGTCGTCCTCGAACGGCCGCCCAAGATCGCGCTGGGCGATCTCGCCTGTCCCGTGGCCTTCGACCTCGCGCGGCCGCTTCGCCGGGCCCCCCGGGCGATCGCGGCGGATCTCGCGGCGGGCATGACGCTGCCGGCGGGCGTCCGGCAAGTCCGGGTGGAGGGCGCCGGATACCTCAATTTCTTTCTCGAGCGCGGGCCCGTCGTCCGAGACCTCCTCGCAGGACCGGATCCGGCGGCGCCGCAGCCGGGCAAGATCATCGTCGAGCACACGAACATCAATCCGAACAAGGCGGCCCACATCGGGCACCTTCGCAACGCCGTCCTCGGGGACGTTCTGGTGCGGGTGCTGCGACATCTCGGCCACGCGGTCGAGGTCCAGAACTATCTCGACGACACGGGCGTTCAGGTGGCCGACGTGGTGGCCGGCCTCGTGCACCTGGAGGGCGTCGCAACGGCGGAAGCCGCCCGGAAAGTCGTCGCCGAGCGCCGTTTCCCCGGCGGAGCGGTTCAGCCGAAAGGATTCGCCTACCTCTGCTGGGACCTCTACGCCGAGGTCGGACGGACGTATGCGGCTGCCCCGGAGACGAAGGCCTGGCGCGACGAAGTCCTCCACGCCATGGAAGCGGGTGCGAACGAGACGGCCCGCGTGGCGACGGTGGTCTCGGAAGCGGTGTCGCAGGCGCACCTCTCGACGATGGGCCGCATCGGGATCGCCTACGACCTGCTCCCGCGGGAAAGCGACATCCTCCACAAGCATTTCTGGGCGAAAGCCTTCGAGCTGCTGAAGGCCGCCGGCGCGATCCACCTCGAGACCGAGGGCAAGCACGCCGGCTGCTGGGTCCTGAGGCTGACGGACTCGGCGGAATTCGCCGGCATGGAGGAGCCCGACAAGATTCTCGTCCGCTCCAACGGGATCGTGACGTACACCGGCAAGGACATCGCCTATCAGCTGTGGAAATTCGGCCTTCTGCCGATCGATTTCGACTACGAGCGGTTCCGCCCCGACTGGGACTGCGGGGCCGTCCGCGACTCCGAAATCCCCCTCGCGGTCCGGGAGCACCCGATCTGGCGCACGGCTCACGCCGGCGGCTCGCCCGGAGCGCCCGCGTTCGGCCGGGCCACCCGTGTCTACAACGTGATCGACGTCCGCCAGTCGTACCCGCAGAAGGTCGTCCGCGAGGGCCTGCGGACGCTCGGCCACGACGCCGCAGCCGACGCCTCCATCCACTTCTCCTACGAGATCGTGGCCCTTTCCCCCAAGGCCGCGCGCGCGCTGGCCGAGCGCTTCGGCGAGGAGTACCGGCTGTCGGCCGAGGACGAGAAGAAGCCGTACGTGGAGATGTCGGGCCGCAAGGGTCTCGGCGTCAAGGCCGACGACCTGGTCGAGATCCTCCTCGAGCGCTCGCGCGCCGAGGTGGCCTCTCGCCGGGGCGACGCGGGCGGGGTCGAAGCCGCCGACGCCGATGCCCGCGCGATCGCGATCGGAGCGCTCCGGTACTTCCTGCTCAAGGTGGGCCGCAACAAGGTCATCGCGTTCGATTTCGAGGAAGCCATCAGCTTCGAGGGGGACACCGGGCCCTACCTCCAGTACTCGCTCGTCCGAGCCGACAACATTTTCCGCAAGCTCTCGGAGAAGGGCATCGCGGCCGAGGTCGACGCGGCGACGCTGACGGACGACGGGTGGGACGACGAGCTCTGGTCGATCGCTCTCGACGCCGCCTCGACGCCCGACGTCGCCGAGCGGGCCGTGGAATCCCTGGAGCTCGCCAACCTGGCACGCCATGCGTTCGGGCTCGCGCAGGAGTTCAACCACTTCTACCACCGCCAGCCCATCGCCCAGGAGGCCGATCCGGCGGTGCGGAACCGCCGGCTGGCGATCGCGCGTATTTTCCGCAGGGAGATGTCCTCGCTGCTCGGGCTTCTCGGCATCCCCGAGCCCGCGCGGATGTGAAGGAGGCCTCGATGGACAAGGTCAACCTGATGCAGAAGTTCGGTCTCTTCCGCGAAGCGTTCCAGCCGAAGATCGTCGGCGAGCTCAACGACCACCAGGTCAAGGTCGCCAAGATCCTGGGCGACTTCGTCTGGCACCAGCACGAGAATGCCGACGAGCTCTTCCTGGTCGTCCGGGGCCGGATGCGGATGGGACTGCGCACGGGCGACGTCGAGCTTTCCGAGGGCGACCTCTTCATCGTCCCCCGCGGGGTGGAGCACAAGCCCTCGGCGGCCGAAGAGTGCTGGATCGTCCTGATCGAGCCGGCCGGCACCCTCAACACCGGCAACGTCACGAGCGAACGCACCGTCGCCGAGCTCGAGCGGATCTGACGCCGGAGCGCATGGCCCGAATCTCGACGCGGCTCCCCGACAACGCCCCGGGCAACTTCTACGTCGACGCGTCCTGCATCGACTGCGACACCTGCCGCCGCGTGGCGCCGTCCGTCTTCGAAGAAGGCACCGGCCACTCGTTCGTCCGGGAGCAGCCCGCCGATGACGAGGAGCGGCGCCGGCGCATTCATGGCCCTGGTGGCCTGCCCGACGTCGTCGATCGGAACCGAATCGAAGACCGACGCCTCGGAGGGCTCCCGCGCGTTCCCCGAAACGATCGACGAGAACGTCGCCTTCTGCGGCTTCACGTCCGAACGCTCCTTCGGCGCCTGGTCGTATTTCATCGAGCGCCCCGCGGGCAACGTGCTCGTCGACTCGCCCCGGGCCGCCGGCCCTCTGATGGCGGCCCTCGACCGGCGCGGCGGCGTGGCCACCCTCTTCCTGACTCACCGGGACGACGTCGCCGACCACGCGACGCTCGCACGGCGCTTCGGCTGCCGGCGGGTGATGCACGCCGACGACCTGACGGCGGACACGCGCGGCGTCGAGCAGCCGATCACCGGGAGCGATCCCGTGCGGCTCGACGAGGACCTCGTGGTGGTGCCGACCCCCGGTCACACGCGCGGACACGCCGTGCTCCTGTACCGGAACCGCTATCTCTTCACCGGAGATCACCTCGCCTGGTCGCGCCGGCGCGGGCATCTGGTGGCCTTTCGCGATGCCAACTGGTATTCCTGGCCGGAGACGATCCGCTCGATGGAGCGCCTGCTCGACTACGACTTCGAGTGGGTCCTGCCGGGCCACGGAGGCCGCTACCGGGCACCCTCGGCGCGGGAGATGCGGCGCCAGCTCGAGACCTGCGTCGCCTGGATGCGGACCCGCTAGCCGGCAGCCGGGCCGACGGCTCAGGCCGCGCGCCGGACCCGGAGCCCGGCATTCTCGGGCGCGACCAGCAGCAGGCGGCCGGTGCCGAGCCTCCCCAGGGCTTCCCGCACCGCCGGGGTCCGGCCGGCCGGAGCGAGGATCACGACGCTCCCGCCGCCGCCGGCGCCGCAGGCCTTGCCCGACCAGGCGCCCGCGGACATCGCCGCTCCGATCGCTTCTTCGATCCCCGGAGATGACACGACCGGGGCCAGCCGCCGCCGGGCCTTCCACTCGCGGCCGAGAGCGGCGCCCATCGCCGGGAAGTCCGAAACCCCCGAAGCCTCCGCCATGTCACGGGCCGCCTCGCGGACCTCTTCGAGCCGCGCCGCGACGAGGTGGTCGCCCTCCAGGCGGGCCCGAAAGATCTCCCAGTTGTTCATTCCCGAGGAATGGGCCGCCCCCGTGTCGAAGAGAGTCAGGTGGGAGATCCACGCCCCCGCGTCCACGTCGTGCCGCTCGACCGCCACGCGTCCCGGCTCGAAGCGCAGTGCATGAATCCCGCCCGCCAGGGGCGGGTAGTAGTCCTGGGTCCCGGCGGGCTTTCCCAGAACGCGGGTCTCGACGTCGCGAACGAACTCCACCCGCCCGGCGCCGTCGAAGCGTCGATCGACGCTCGCCGAGAGGGCCGCCGCCATCGCGACGGTCAGCGCCGAAGAGCCGCCGAGGCCCGAGCCGTACGGGACGTCCGTCGAAAGCTCGATCTCCCGCGGCTCCCGGATGTCGAGCGCCTCCAGAACCGCCCCGGCCAGCGCTCCCCGCGGGTCGGCGAGAAGCTGACGGGCTTCCTCGACCGAGCGTTCGTAGCCGAGCGCCGGAACGGTCACCCGAAACCCGGAGGTTCCCGGCCGCACCCGGCATCGGGCCCGCAGGTCGATCGCCAGGTTGACCGTGACCGAGCCGGGGTGCAGCACGTGAAGCGGCCACAGATCCAGTGTGCCGCCCGCCAGGTCCACCCTCGCCGGCGCACTCGCCTCAATCCATTCCGCCATGTCCTCCGGATTGTACGGTCACCGCCTCGAGAGGCAGCATCCGTTCGCGGAGCGAAGATTCTCCGCGAGCGCAGCGGAGGGCGCTTCGCGCCGCGGGAGCGAGCGGAAGCGACGGATCAGCCTTGCGGTCGAGCCCGCAACCGGGCGAGCCGCAAGGCGGTGCCGAAGGCAGATACGGAGCGCGCGCGAGCGACGGCTAGTAGCCAACCCGCGATGCGCGGAGGAAGCCCGACTCCGGGAACGCGACGCCCTCGACGGTGACCGTCTGGCCCACCGAAGAGCTCGCGAACTCGCGGTCCGTGGTCATCATCCGCCAGCGCTCGCCGTTGTCCGCGCAGAAGCCGAGTTCGTGAACCGACTCCTCGAGGGGACAGGCCGCGCCGGGCTCGTGCTGCGCCTCGCACTGGAGGCAGACGAAAGTCCCGGTCATCTTGCGTGTGACCGGGACCACGCGCGCGGCCGGGGCGGTGACGGCGACCGAACCGGCCAGGGACATCACCGCGGTGCGGGGCCCTTTCTGGTCGGCCACGAGCGGAAGGATGAGGAGGAGGATGGAAGCCGCGATGCCCAGGGTCGCCTGGGTCGGCCGGAGGCGACTCGCCGAGATGCCGGCGTTGAGCCGCTCCCGCAGGCCGATCGGGGCCCGTGCGTAGTCGAGGCGGGTCCGAAGGAGCCGGCCGAGCCCCCGGGCCGACCGGCCCCGAGTGGCGCACGGACGGCAGATCAACAGGTGCTGCTGGAGCGCTTCCGCCTCCGGACGCGGGACCTCACGGTCCAGGTAGGCATAAAGCAGGAATCGCGCGGTCGAACAGTTCATCGGGCCGTGGGGAAAAACGGCTCCCCCGGCCCCCTTATTCCGCCTTAAGACCCCTCCGGGAGCCCCCGGACGGGGTCGCTATGCCGGCTGCGACTTCGGGCGCGTCCGCATCTTGGTCGGCTCGGCTCCCCGGATGTAGCCGTGCTTGCGGGCGTACTTGAGGAGGGCCTTCTCGAGCAGCTTCCGGCCCCGGTAGAGGCGCGACATGACAGTCCCGACCGGACAGTCGAGGATCTCGGCGATTTCCTTGTAGGAGAAGTCCTCGAGATCGGCCAGGACGACCACCATCCGGTAGTCGTAGGGCAGCGACTCCAGGGCCTTCTTGACGTCGTCGTCGAGGACGCTCGAGAAGAAGTCCGACTCGGGATCCGAAGGCGGCTCGGAGGCGTCGCGCCGGACGATCCGCTCGAAGGAGTCTTCGATTTCGGCGAAGTCGACGCTGCGCGGCTCGAGCTTGCGCTTGCGGTAGTTGTTGATGAACGTGTTCTTGAGGATCTTGAAGAGCCAGGCCTTGAGATTCGTGCCCTCTTCGAACTTGTCGTAGTACTTGTAGGCCTTGAAATAGGTCTCCTGGACCAGATCCTCGGCGTCCTCGGCGCTGCGCGTCATCCGGTATGCCGTGTTGTAGAGCGAGTCCACGAACGGCATGACCTGGGTATTGAAATCCCAGGCCGAAACCGGCTTCGTTCCGCCCGACTCGAGGGCTTGCTGCACGTTTGCCTTCATGGCTTCCAGGAATCGCAAAATGCTTGCCCGGCCGCACCGATGACGCCACGCCACCGATCGGACCGGGCTAACCTCCGCCTTTTCTACGGGCTAGCCCGCCCGCGCGTTTATTTCTTTCTCCAGCAAAAGTACGTCGAAAACCCGAGGAAGGTTTCCCGTGGGGGTCAGCCTGTCTCCGGGAGAGGACAACACGCCGGATCAGGGGCGCCCGGTCCCCCAACCCGGCGCCGACCCCGGGCCTCAGCGGCCGTAAATCAGGAAGCAGATCAGCAGCGCGTACAGGACGAGCGACTCGATGAGAACCAGGCCGAGCAGCGTCATGCCACGGATGTCCTTGGCCGCGCCCGGGTTACGCGACATGCCTTCGGCCGCAGCCGAGGTGGCCTTTCCCTGGGCCGTGGCTCCGGCCGCCGCCGCCAGGCCGAGCAGGAAGGCGGCTCCGATCACCCCCCACTTCACCCCACCCGAGGCGCCGGCCGCCGCGCTCGGCTCCTGGGCCATCGCGGGCATGGCCAGCACCAGGGCCAGCGCAAACAACACGAGCGACTTCTTCAGCATCGCAAATCTCCTTCTGTTTTCTTTTTCACGCCGTCTTGGCGAAAAACGGTCGGCGAAACCTATCACGGGCCCTCCATCCGCGGGGAGATCAGTGCTCCTCATGCGCCACGGCCGCGCCGACGTAGACCGCCGACAGGAGGGCGAAAACGTAGGCCTGCAGGAAGGCCGTGAAGATCCCGAGGGCCATCATCGGCCACGGCACCACGATGGGCACCAGGCTCGCGAACACGTTGGTCGTCGTGTGCTCGCCGAAAATGTTCATGAAGAGTCGAAGCGACAGGGACAGGATCCTCGCGAATGCCCCGATGATCTCGATGACGAAGAAGAGGGGCGCGATCCAGATCAACGGGCCCATGAAGTGCTTCAGGTACCCGCCCACGCCGTGCTCGCGGACTCCCTCGATGTTGAAGTAAACGAAGGACACGACCGCCAACGCCACCGTGGCCGACAGCGACCCCGTCGGCGGCTGCAGGAAGAAGAAGAGCCCGAAGAGGTTGCCCATCGCGATGAAGACGAACAGCACGCCGATGATCGGGAGGTACTGGCGGGTGTGCTTTTCCCCGATCGCCTCGGCGACCAGATCCCGCAGGAACGCGACCAGCATCTCGAGGAAGTTCTGGACGCCCCCGGGCCGGTAGCGGTCGAACCGCTTCGCGGCCAGCGGGAAGAGGATCGCGATGAGGACGGTCAGCAGGAGGGCCATGATCGCCGGGTCCGGGATCCAGGCCTCCCGGCCGTCGGGAAAGAAGAATTTCGCCATCGCCGGGGACAGCTTCTCGACCGGCGGGTGGCCCAGCAACCGGATCAACAGGGCGTTGATCGGGTGCCAGAGTATGGAGTGATGCTCCTGCAAGCGCGCCTACCTCCTCGTCCAGAGTTCCGGAACGACCGCGGCGACGACGACGGACAGGCCCACGGCCCCCGCCAGGGGGTCGAATCCCTTCCATCGCCAAAGAACCACCCCGAGGAGCGCAAAACTCGCGAGGGTCACCAGCAGGAGGGGGATCAGGGTTCGCCTTTCCGCCTTGCCGAGGCCGGGGACCAGACGCTGCGTTGCTTTCTCGAGGACCAGGAAGCTGGAAATTACCACGGCCGCGCAAATTGTCAATGAAGCGCCGGCCCGGGGCCCGAAGGCGAATCCGCCGATGACCGCGGCCGCTCCGATTGCGAACGCGCGCCGGCGGACGCGCCCGATCACGGCGTCGATGTCGCTCACCGCGAAGCCCTTGCGGTCAGGCGAAGGAGGTGGACGAACGCCGCCACGAGGCCGACCGCCGCGCCGACCCACGACGGGACGCTCCCCCACCCCAGCGCCGTTCCGATCCACCGGCCGAGCCCGTAGCCGGCGGCCGGGGCGAGGAGGAAGAGCAGGCCCGCGGAGGTCGCTTCGGCGATGAGCCCCTGGCGCGACGGGCCCGGCATGATCCGCCCTCAGGGGGTCAGGACGCAGCTCTTCAGGACCGCCAGAAAAGGCTGCGGCGCGACGCCGATCACGAGGGTTCCGGTGGCGCAGATCGCGGCGACGGCGGTCAGCGCGTACGAGCTCTTCACCTTCGTCGCCGCGCCCGGCGTGAAGAACATCGCGGCGGCGATCCGGAAATAGTAGAAGAGCGAGACCGCCGACATGAAGACCGCGAGCACCGCCAGCCAGGCGTAGCCGGCCTTCATGGCCGCGGTGAACAGGTAGTACTTGCCGATGAAGCCCGCCGTCGGCGGGATCCCGGCGAGCGAGAGGAGGAACAGCAGCATGACGATCGCGGCCGGCATGTTGCGCTGGGCGAGGCCGTTGAAATCCGAGACGGACTCGCCCGCGTACCCCTTGCTTTCGAGCAGGATCACGAGGGTGAACGCGCCGAAATTCATGAACGTGTAGGCCAGCAGGTAGATCAGGATCCCCCACAGCCCCCAGTCGGTCGCGAAGCCGAGGACGCCGAGCAGCGCATAGCCCGCGTTGGCGATCGACGAGTACGCGAACATCCGCTTGACGTTCGACTGGAGCAGCGCCGCGACGTTGCCGACGATCATCGTGGCCGCCGAGACGAGGGCCACGACGAGCCCCCAGTCCGCGTGAAACCGGGCGAAGGCGACGTAGAAAATCCGCGCCAGGATCGCGTAGGCCGCCACCTTCGGTCCGACCGAGAAGAACGCCGTGACCGGCGTCGGCGAGCCCTCGTAGACGTCCGGGGTCCACACGTGAAACGGGACCGCCGCGATCTTGAAGAGCAGGCCCGCGAGGATCAGGAGGATCCCGAGCATGAGCATGTTGGACCGTTCGGTCGTGGCCAGCAGCTTCGCGAGCTCGGGAAGACCCATCTTGCCCGATACGCCGTAGACGAGCGACAGCCCGTACAGGAGGACGCCCGAGGAGAACGCCCCGAGGATGAAGTACTTCAAGGCGGCCTCGGTCGACTTGACCTCGCCCTTGAAGTATCCCGCCAGGATGTAGGAGGACAGGGCCATCGTCTCGAGGGAGACGTAGATCGTGATCAGGTTGTTGCCCGACGCCATGAACAGCATGCCGACGCCCGCGAAGAGCAGCAGCGCGTAGTACTCCCCGCCTGGATAGGGAGCCTGGCCGACGAAACGGACCGAAGCCAGGATCGTCAACAGGATGGAGAGCAGGACCAGGCCCTTGAAAAAGAGCGCGAAGTTGTCGACCACGAAGGCGCCTCCGAGGATCGGGGTCGCCCGGTCCGGCCGCGAGGCCACGAAGACCACGAGGATTCCCGTCACCGCGACCAACAGCGTCGCCAGAAAGCCCAGGAACTCCTCCTTCGCCTTTTCGAAGAAGACCGAGGCGACCAGCATCAGGAGCCCCGCAGCCGTGAGAAACAGCTCCGGCGAGAGGAGGATCCAGTCCGAGGCCTTCGCGGAAAAGGTCATGGGCGCTCGGCCCCCGCAGCGTCCTCGAGGGGCGCCTTGACCGCCATGGCGGGCGCCTCCGCCGTCGGTCCGCCGACGATCGCGACGATCTTCTCGGACGGGCGGCGCAGGACCTCGAAGATCGGCTTCGGGTACAGCCCGATCCAGAGTGCGAGAAGGACGAGCGGCGCGAGCACGAGCTGTTCCCGCAGCGTCAGATCCTGCAGCTTCGCATTGGCGGGGTTCGTGACTTCTCCGAAGAAGACGCGCTGGTACAGCCACAGCAGGTAGGCCGCGCCAAGCACGATTCCCGTGGCGGCACAGAAGGCCCACCAGAAGCTCTTCGCGAACGCGCCCTGCAGGATCGTGAACTCGCCGATGAACCCGTTCAGCAGCGGCAGCCCCATCGACGAGAGGACCATGATCATGAAGTAGGTCGCGTAGATCGGCATGGGCTTCGCGAGTCCGCCGTACTCGGCGATCATCCGCGTGTGGCGGCGCTCGTAGACGATCCCGACGAGGAGGAAGAGCCCGCCGGTCGAAATGCCATGGTTGATCATCTGGAGGATCCCGCCCTGCAGCCCGGCCATGTTGAGCGCGAAGATCCCGAGCATCACGAAGCCCAGGTGGGACACCGAGGAGTAGGCGATCAGGCGCTTCATGTCCTTCTGGACCAGGGTGACCATGGCGCCGTAGACGATCCCGATGATCGCCAGCGTGACCATCACGCCGATGACACGGCTGTTGCGCACCGCCTCGGGAAACATCGGAAGCGAGAAGCGCACGAAACCGTAGGTCCCCATCTTCAGCAGGATCGCCGCCAGGATCACGGACCCGGCGGTCGGCGCCTCGGTATGGGCGTCGGGCAGCCACGTGTGGAACGGGAACATCGGCACCTTGATGGCGAAACCGAGGAAGAACGCGAAGAAGAGCCAGACCTGGAGCTCGGCCGGCATCCCCTGCGCCACGGTGGTCAGCTTCTCGATCGAGAAGGTCGGAGCGTTGCCGAGCCCCTTGTACGACAGGAAGCCGGTCGTGTTGATGAAGTAGAGCGCGATGATGCCGAGCAGCATCAGCACGGAGCCCGCCAGCGTGTACAGGAAGAACTTGATGGCCGCGTAGAGGCGTCGTTGGCCGCCCCAGACGCCGATGAGGAAGTACATCGGCACCAGCATCACTTCCCAGAACACGTAGAAGAGGAACAGGTCCAGGCAGCAGAACGTCCCGATCATGAACGTCTGGAGGAGGAGCAGGAGCACGTAGTACTCCTTCTGCCGGTCCGAGATCGCGGTGTAGGAACAGACGATCGCGATGACGCCCATCAGCGTCGTGAGCAGCACCAGCACGAGCGAGATGCCGTCGATCCCGAAGTGATACTCGACGCCGAGCGACGGGATCCAGGACGCCTGTTCGACGAACTGGTAGCCGTCTCCGGCGCGGTCGAACGCCCACCAGAGCGGCAGCGAAACCGCGAAGTCCAGGACCGCGACGAAGGTGGCGAAGGCCTTGATGGCCCCCGTCTTCTCCTTCGGGATCAGGAAGACGATCGCCAGTGCGCCCAGCAGCGGGATGTACGTGACGATCGAGAGGATCGGCAGGGTTGTCAGGTTCATGCGTCTTCCTTACTTGTCTCGCTTCATCGGAACAACAGGTACACGGCCACCAGGCAGAAGAGCCCCCCGCCCATGACCAACGCGTAGTTCTGGACGCGGCCGGTCTGGGCGCGGCGGAAGAGCTGGAAGAGGGCCTGCAGCGTGTTTGCGATGCCGTTGACGAGGCCGTCGACGACATACTGGTCGAAGAACGAGGCCACCCAGGAGAAGGCCCGGGTCACGCGCGGCGGCGCCGTTGGGAATCAGGTCCACGACCGTCGCGTCGACCTCCCAGAGCGCCCGGCCGCCGCCGAGGGCGACACCCCGGACGAACACTTTTTCGTAGGCCTCGTCCACGAAGTACTTGTTGGAGACCGCCCGGTAGACGCCCGGCCACTCGCCGGCCAGGCGCGATGGCGTGCGCCCCTCGCCTTTCACGTACCAGGACCAGGCGAGATAGATCCCGATCGCGGCGACCGCGACCGCGGCGCCCATCAGAGCGAACTCCACCGACAGCGAGGCATGATGACCCTTTTCGTGCAGCGCCGCGATGGGCAGACGGATGGGCTTGAGGAACTCGCCGATCCGATTGCCGCCGTGCACGATCGGGATCCCGATCCAACCCGAGACCACGGAGAGGGCGGCCAGAATCACGAGGGGGACCGTCATCGAAGCCGGCGACTCGTGAACGTGCGCCTCCGTCTCCGGCGTGCCGCGGAACCGGCCCCAGAACGTGAGCCCGAGGAGGCGGAACATGTAGAACGCCGTCAGCCCGGCGGTGAACAGGGCCACCGCGTACAGCACCTTGGGCAGCCACGGAACGGCCTCGAACTCGGCATGGAACACCGCGGCCTTGATCGCGTCCTTCGAGAAGAAGGCCGCCAGGCCCGGAACGCCCGAAATGGTCAGCGTGGCGATCAGAAACGTCCGGTAGGTCGTGGGGATCCGGGAGGCGAGGCCGCCCATCCGGCGGATGTCCTGCTCGCCGGAAAGGGCATGGATGACCGATCCCGACCCGAGGAAGAGGCAGGCCTTGAAGAAGGCGTGGGTCGTGACGTGGAACATGCCCTCGGCGAACGCCCCGACCCCGCAGGCCAGGAACATGTAGCCGAGCTGCGAAACCGTCGAGTACGCCAGGACCTTCTTGATGTCGTTCTGCGCCATTCCGATCGTCGCCGCGAAGAGAGCCGTGAAGGCCCCGATGACCGCGACGAGGATCATCGCGTGGGGCGCGAGGCGGAAGAACACGTTGCACCGCGCGATCATGTAGACGCCGGCCGTCACCATCGTCGCCGCATGGATCAGCGCCGACACAGGGGTGGGGCCGGCCATCGCGTCCGGGAGCCAGACATGGAGCGGGAACTGCGCCGACTTGCCGCAGGCGCCCACGAAGAGCAGGATGCAGATCAGAGTCAGGTAGGGCGTGTAGGCGGAGGGATCGGACGCGGCGGCGTGGAACACGGTCGCGAAGTCGACGGACCCGAACAACGCGAAGACGCCGAAGATGCCGAGAATGAACCCGAAGTCCCCGATGCGGTTGACGACGAACGCCTTCTTGCCCGCGTCGGCCGCGAACTTCTTCTCGTAGTAATAGCCGATCAGCAGGTAGGAGCACAGCCCGACGCCCTCCCACCCCACGAACAGCATCAGGAAATTCGCGCCCAGGACGAGCAGCAGCATGGCGAACATGAAGAGGTTGAGGTACGCGAAGTAGCGCCCGTACCCCTCCTCGTGCGCCATGTATCCCGTCGAATAGACGTGGATGAGAAAAGCCACGAAGGTCACGAAAGCGAGCATCAGGGCCGAGAGCGCGTCGAGCCGGAAGGCCACGTCCACGACCCACTCGCGCGCCGGCCCCGGGATCTGTCCGATCGACTGGTTCACCCCGAGCGGGATCCACCGGTAGAGCGTCTCGGCGTGCGCCGCCCCGGCGGCCAGCGCCTTCAGGCCGACGTCGAAGATCGCCCCGAACGCAAGCAGGCACGCGATGCCGACGCTGCCGACGCCGACCGCGGTGTGGACCGCCTTGAACGGGATCCGAACCTCGTGGTCGCCCGGCTCGTGGACCGACGCGGCGTGGCTCCCGACCACCGGCGGCACCGCGTGCGCCTCGCCGTGTCCGTCCGGCTCGCTGCCGTGCGGGACCCCTTTCGTCCGATGCGAGACCAGGTACAGCAGCCCGTTGATCACGAAGCCCGCCAGCGGCACCAGCGGGATCAGCCAGATCAGCTCCTTCACGCCGTCATCCCCGCAGCGTGTCCGCTTCGTCGACGTTCAGCGTCTTGCGCTGGCGGAAGAGCGAGATCGTCAGCGCCAGGCCGATGGCGGCCTCGCCGGCGGCAATGGTGATCACGAAGATCGAGAAGACCTGGCCGGTCAGGTCCGACAGCCGCCGGGAGAACGCGACGAGATTCAGGTTGACCGCGTTCAGCATCAGTTCGATCGACATGAGGATCGTCAGGAAGTTTCTCCGGACGAGCACGCCGAAGAAGCCGATCGCGAACAGCAGCAGGCTCACGATCAGATAGTGGTTGATCGTGACGGTCACGGACGGATTCTCCAGCCACGGACTCGAGGATGGCGATTGAACCGGCCGTCCATCAGTCCATCTTCTCCAGCGAACGCTTTCCGAGCACCACGGCGCCGATCATCGCCACGAGCAGGAAGACCGACGCCACCTCGAACGGCAGCAGGTAGTCCCGGAAGAGCGACCAGGCCACGGCCTCGGTGTTGCCCGCCACGTGACCCCGCACCATCCGGAACGCATCCGGATTGGCGGCGATCTCCGGCAACTTGTCCGTCCAGAGGACGTAGGCGAAGGGGATCAGGAAGAACGGAAACAGCACCAGGGCCACGTCCCACTGGTGCTGGAAGGACGGAAGGGTCCGCACGGTCCGCGGATTGACGAGCATGACCACGAAGAGGAAGAGGACCATGATCCCGCCCGCGTACACGAGGATTTGAACCGCTCCGACGAACTCGGCCTGCTGGAGGATGAAGATGCAGGCGACCAGGAGGAACGAGAGGAGCAGAAAAAGGGCCGAGTGGACCGGGTTGCGGGCGACGACGACCGCGACGGCGGAGACCAGCGCCAGCACGGCGAAGCCGACGAAGAGCCAGCCGGCCGTGCCCGTCAGAAGCGCGCCTCCGGCCAAGCCCTACCCCCGCTCCACGACGGTGAACGGCTTGACGTTCGGAGCCTCGCGCCAGTCGGTCAGCTTCCGGATGTCGAGGTACAACGCTTCGTTGCGCTCGTAGGCCGCCATCTCGTAGGTCTTGGTGGTCAGCCAGATCGACTTGGGCACCGTCGGGCAGGCCTCCTCGCAGAGCTGGCAGAACATGCACCGCTTCAGGTCGACGTCGAAACGGTCGAGCACCTTCTCGTTCTTGCCGGCCTCGTTCTTCTCGTTGTGCCAGTCGATGTAGATGATGTTGATCGGGCACTCGATCGCGCAGAGCGTGCACTTGATGCAGCGTTCCTCGTCGAGCCGGAACATCCCGCGGAAACGGTCCGACGGCAGCTTCTTCTGCTCCGGGTACTCGATCGTGACCTTCTTCTTGAACAGGTGACGCCCCGTCACCGACAGTCCGTCGAAGAGATCCAGGAGCGTGAGACGGTCCAGCCACTTCTTCAGGGCCACGGCCTATCCCTCCGCCGTCTGCGGCTCGGCCGCGAGGCGGTCGCGCCGGGTCAGCGCCTGGCGGAGCTTCGCCAGCAGGTACATGACCACGAAGAGGCCGCCGAAGATCCACGACAGGCCGACGAGCCCGGTCGTCCGCCCCGGGAACAGGAGGATCGCGAAGGCCACGATCAGGATGTTGGCGAGGGCGATGGGGATCAGCCACTTCCAGCCGAGCGCCATCAGCTGGTCGAACCGGTACCGGGGAAACGTCGACCGGAACCAGATGTAGGCGAAGATGAATCCCGAGACCTTCGCCAGGAACCAGAACGCTCCCGGGATCGCGCCGAGGAACTTCAACGCCGCGACGTGGGGAAACGGCGCCAGCCAGCCGCCGAAGAAGACCGTCACGGCCACGCACGAGATGATGATCATCGCCGTGTACTCGCCGAGGAAGAAGAACGCGAACTTCACGCCGGAGTACTCGGTGTTGAAGCCCGACACGAGCTCCGACTCCGCCTCGGGCAGGTCGAACGGGTTGCGGTTGGTCTCCGCCACGCCCGCGACGAAGTAGATGAAGAACGCCAGCATCCCCGGGAAGAAGAACCAGAGGTGCGTCGCCTCCTGCCGCCGGACGATCTCGACGAGCGACAGGGAGCGCGTCATGAGGAGCACGGCGACGAGGGCCAGGCCCATCGGCACCTCGTAGGAAACCAGCTGCGCCGCCGACCGCAGGCCGCCGAGCAGCGAGTACTTGTTGTTCGACGACCAGCCGCCGAGGATGATCCCGTAGACGCCGATCGACGTGATGGCGAGCAGGAAGAGCAGGCCGATGTTGATGTCGGCCACCCACAGGGGAACGAGCGTCTTTCCGATCCTCACGGGCGGCCCGAACGGGATCACGGCGAGCGCCGTCAGCGCCGGGATCACGGCGAGAACGGGCGACAGGAAATGCACCGCCTTTTCCGCCTTCGCCGGGGTGATGTCCTCCTTGGTCACGAGCTTGAGGAGGTCGGCCAGGCCCTGCAGGACCCCCTGCGGGCCGACGCGGTTGGGCCCCAGCCGCGCCTGCATGAATCCCATGATCCGGCGCTCGGCGAGCACGATCACGAAGCCCACGATCGCCGGCACGGTCGCCACCAGCAGGACGACCTTGAGGTAGGTCCAGAACTCGGGAGGCAGCCTCACCGGTCGACCTCCCCGAGCACGATGTCGATGGTCCCGATCAGGGCGACGAGGTCCGAAACGAGGTGTCCCCGCGCCAGCCGCGGCAGCGCCTGGAGGTTGATGAAGGACGGCGGGCGCACGTGCATCCGGTACGGCTTGTTGGAGCCGTTGGAGACGCAGTAGAACCCGATCTCGCCCTTGGGCGACTCGATCGACGCGTAGACCTCCTCGGCCACCGGCTTGATCACGCGCGGGACCTTACCGCGAATCTCCCCCGGTTCGAGCCGCTCGAGGCACTGGCGGATGATGCGGGCGCTCTGGCGCATCTCCTGCACCCGGACGACGTATCGGTCGTATGTGTCGCCGTTCTGCCGCGTGGGCACGAAGAAATCGAGCTCCTCGTAGCACTCGTAGGGGCGCGCCCGCCGGAGGTCCCATTCGACCCCCGAGGCCCGAAGAATCGGCCCGGTCAGGCCCCACTCGACGCACTCCTCGGCCGAGATCACCCCGACGCCGACGGTGCGCTTCTTCCAGATCCGGTTGTCCGTCAGGAGCTGTTCGTACTCGTCGATGCGCGCCGGCAGGTCCGAGATGAACTCGCCGACCCGGTCGGTCCAGCCCGGCGTCAGATCGAACGGCAGGCCGCCGATCCGCATGCAGTTGAGCGTCAGGCGCGCGCCGCAGTACTCCTCGAAGAAGTCGAGGATCTGCTCGCGCTCCCGGAAGGCGTACCAGAAGGGCGTCACGGCGCCGAGGTCGATGCCCGAGGTCCCGAGCCAGACCAGGTGCGAGGAGAGCCGCTGCAGCTCGTCCAGGATGACCCGAACGAGCTGGGCGCGCCGCGGGACCTCGACCTGCAGCAGCGTCTCGATCGCCAGGCAATAGGCGTGATTGTTCGTCGCCGCCGCGACGTAGTCCATGCGGTCCGTGTGCGGGATCCCCATCGGATACGTCTCGGTCTCGAAGAGCTTCTCGGTGCCGCGGTGCAGGAACCCGACGTCGGGCCGGGCGTCGACGATCTTCTCGCCGTCGACCTTGAGGACCACGCGGAGAACGCCGTGGGTCGAGGGATGCTGCGGCCCGAAGTTGAGCTCCATCTCCTGCACGTCGAACAGCGTCGGCGCGTGCGGGGGCGCGCCGGGAGCGGACGCGGGGACCGCCGCGGCCTGCGCCTTCGCGCGCTCAGCGAAGTAGGCCGCCTCGTCCCTCTCGGCCTGGGAGATCTTGTCGTCCGTCATCTCAGGAAACGACCTTTCGGTTCGGATCCGTCTTCGGGGGCCCGCCGCCCTCGGGCCACTCCTCCGGATAGATGGCGGCCCCGGTGTCGATGCCTTCGAGCGGGAAATCCTTGCGGAGCGGATGGCCGTTGAAGCCTTCCCAGGTCAGGATCCGCCGGAGGTCGGGGTGCCCGGAGAAACGGATGCCGAACATGTCCCAGGTCTCCCGCTCGCACCAGTTGGCCGCGAGGAACACCGAGGCGATCGACGGGACTTCCTCGCCGTCGCCGGCGCCGCACTTGATCCGGATGCGGTCGTTCTTCGAGAACGAATAGAAGTGGTAGACGACGTCGAACCGGGGCTGCCGGTCGCGCCAGTCCACGGCCGTCACGTCGACGCAGTACTTGAAATCCTCCGCGTCCTTCAGGTGCCTCGCCACGCGGGCGATCTGCTCGCGGGCGACGACGACGGTCACCTGACCCGCGAACTGCTTGGCGGATATCACGGTCTCGGGCAGCGCCGCGCGGATGGAACGCACCCAGGAGTGCTCCGAGGCGTCGACGGCCTCGAGTTTCGCCTTCGCGGGCTCCCGGGGCTTTTCGCCCGGCGGTGTCTTCTCCTCGCCCGCCAATCAGGACGCCTTGCGGATGACTTTCATCCGGTCGATCTTCTTCTGAAGGGCCATGATCCCGTAGATCAGGGCCTCGGGCCGCGGCGGACAGCCCGGCACGTACACGTCGACGGGCACGATCCGATCGACCCCCTGCGTCACGGCATAGGTGCGGTACGGGCCGCCGCACGTGGCGCAGGAGCCCATCGCGATGACCCACTTGGGTTCCGGCATCTGGTCGTAGAGGCGTTTGACGATCGGCGCCATCTTCTCGACGACCGTTCCGGCCACGATCATCAGGTCCGACTGACGGGGCGTGCCGCGGAAGACCTCGGCGCCGAACCGCGAGAGATCGTGCCGGGCGTCCATGACGGCCATCATCTCGATGGCGCAGCACGCGAGGCCGAACTGCATCGGCCAGATCGAAGACCTCCGCGCCCAGTTGATGACCGAGTCGACCGTCGTGGTCACGACGTTCTCCTCGAACCGATTGTCGATCAGGCCCATGCGCTCCCCTCGTCCCCGCGGCCGGGCGCTACGCCCAGTCCAGGGCCTTCCGCTTCCAGCAGTAGAAGTACCCGACGACGAGAATCGCCAGGAAGATGACCATCTCGATCAGGCCGAAGAGGCCCAGGCGGTTGAACATGATCGCCCAGGGAAAGAGAAAGATGGTCTCGACGTCGAACACGACGAAGAGCACGGCGATCAGAAAATAGCGCACCGAAAAGCGCGTATCGAAGGCCTCGGTCGTGGCCTCGACGCCGCACTCGTAGGGCTCGAGCTTGACGGGGTTGGGACGCTGGCGCTGCACGACCCTCGCGACGAAGATCGTCCCGAGCGGCAGAGCCGCGGCGAGCACCGCGAAAATCAGGATGGGGAAGTAGTGACCCACCGGTGCCGCATTCTATCGGACGCGAGAGGCGAAACCAAACCCCTCCCGCAGCCCGTGTGCCGGCTTCGCCTACAGTGTCGCGCCGCGGGCGGCCACTCCCCGGGACTGAACGAGAACCGACAGCTCCTCGCCCATGCCCCCGGGATCGACGAGGCGGAAGATGCGCCATTTCTCCGCGTCGCTGCGGGCGAAATCGAAGATGCCCGCTTCCGTCAGGTACATGCCCTGCCGCGTGAGGCTCTCGGTGCGCAGGCCCTCGGCATCGCCCGCCGCGAGCAGCACGTCCCAGTTCACGTGCGCCGTGATGTCCCGCTGGCCCGGATCCTCCAGCGGATCGCCCCCGCGCCGTCCGCCGATGTGCACGGCCAGAGTGCCTTCGGGGCGCGCGAACGGATGATAAAGGATGCGCGCCGGATGCCCGTAGTCGAACGCGACGAGCCAACCGCGCGCGAGCGCGCGCGCGAGATGTCGATGCACTCCGGCGAGTCCGGGCGAGATTTCGCCCTTCTGGCCGGCGACGAGCGCGACACCGAATTCCTCGAGGTGACGCCGCAGCGGCTCGCCCGCCGGGACGACGACCCATGCGAATCGGCCGCCGCCCTCGCCGACGCGCAGTTCCCGGAGGCCCGCATCCGACCCCATGACCCGAACGACCGGCAGAGCGTCGTAGAGCTCGTTGGAGAAGATCCACCCGGAAACCGAGCCCTCGGCGAGGTCCTCGATGCGCGCCAGCAGGCGGGGCGCGGGTTCGATGGAGCGGGCGGCGATCGCCTCCCGCCCGCGGGCCGACGCCTCCACCGCCGTCAGGCGCAGCCGCCCGTGCAGTCCGGGATCGAGCATCCTCAGCGTGTCGGCGAAGTCCTCCAGGAATTGGCCTCCCCCGGCTCCCACCTCGACGAAATCGACGGGGCCCTCCAGCTTCTCCGCGTCGACCGCGAAAATGCGCGCGACCGCGCCCGCAAACGCCGGCGAGACGTGCGGAGACGTGACGAAGTCCCCGGGCTCCCCGATGGCGGCCGAGTGGGCGTAGTAGCCCTCCTCCGGATCCTGGAGCGCGGCCTCCATGAAATCGAAAAAGGAGATCGGTCCCTCGCGCGCGATCCGCTCGCGGAGCCGGTCGGCCAGTGGCTTCACCTGGACTGCGGATTATAGTTTCGGCGATGCGGCCGCGCGGCTTCGGATCCGGCCTTCTTTCGGCCGCGGTCTTGCTCTCCGTCGCGTGCGCATCCCGAACGGACGGAAAGCTTCCGACCTACGAGGAGTACTCGGACGGAACCTCGACCTGGGCGGAGGACTTTCTCGCGGGCTGGAGGTCCGGCGCAGTCCCCGGGTCGCTTTTCTCGCCCGAGGCGCGCTGGAACGGGCCACTTCCCGGCGACGCCCTCGCGCCGATCGCCGCCGCTGCGCCGCTGAGGGTCGCGGCCTTCTCGGCCGGCGTCGAGACGCCGGGCCCCTCCGGCGCGACGCCCGCCGACATTCGATACGCCTTCGACGCCCTGCGCCGGCCCCTAGCGACGCTGGGCCGGTGCGAAGCGACCATCGTCGGCTTCGGGCGCCGTGGCTCGCAGCGCGAGATCCGGCTGGCCGTCTTCCTGTCCGGGCGGGGAGCCGGCGGCGAGCTCCGCCAGACCGGCGGAGTGCTCGGGCTGGACCTCGAGCCGTCCGGCACCGGATGGCGCATGGCCTCCGGCCGGGTCGAAAGCTGGCTCGCGGCCTCGGCCGCGCAACCTCTGTTCGACAACGTCGCCGAGAAGGCCGGCCTCACCCGGCCGCACCGCGCGTACCTTCCCAACGCGGCGAAGAACGTCCCGGTCCCGGGCGAGCACCTGCCCCCCGGCGCCGCCGTCCTCGACTACGACGGCGACGGGCTCCAGGACATCTTCGTCTGCAGCGGCGACGGCAACCGCCTCTACCGGAATCGCGGCGACGGCACGTTCGAAGACGCCGCGACCCGAGCCGGCGTCGCCGGCCAGGAGGGCGAAGCCACCGGCGCCCTCGCGTTCGACTACGACAACGACGGCCGCCAGGACCTTTACGTCACGTACCTGTTCCGCCCGAACCTTCTCTTCCGCAACCGGGGCGACGGCACCTTCGAAGAGGTGGGTGTGCGGGCGGGAGTCGGCCTGAACGAGTACTCCACCTCCTCCGCCGCCCTCGACTATGACCGCGATGGCCGGCCGGACCTCTATGTGCTCGTGTACGGCCACCCGGACCATGGCCCCACGCTCGACGGCGACAACGCGCCGCCGAACCACCTCTACCGGAACAACGGCGACGGAACCTTCACCGACGTCTCACAGGCTTCGGGCGCCGACGACCACGGCTGGGGTCTGGCGCTCCAGTCGGCCGACTTCGACGGCGACGGCTGGCCCGACATCTACGTCGCCAACGACTTCGGCAACCACGCCTATCTTCACAACGAACGGCAACGGGAAGTTCCGGAACATGGCGAAGAAGGCCGGAGTCCTCGATCCCGGCTTCGGCATGGGTGTGGCCGTCGACGACTACGACGGCGACGGACGGCTCGACTTCTTCGTTTCGAACTACTCGTTTCCGCTCAACTGGTTCCTCAAGGACCCGCGCTACCCGATGCCGCCCTTCCCGTACTCGCTCGGCCGTCCCTTCGTCTGGCGCCGCCTCACGGCCCTCTCGCGCGGGTCCTCCCTCTTCCGCAATCTTGGCGGCGACCGCTTCGAGCGCACGTCCGAGGAGGCCGGCGTCGCGGACACCTCCTGGTCCTGGGGATGCGTGTTCCTCGATGCGGATCTCGACGGGCGTCCGGACCTCTTCGTCGTCAACGGCATGGTGACGGGGAAGAACGCGACCGAGCGCGAAATCGACTTCTGGAACCTCATGTCGGTCGAGTTCAAGAAGTTCGAGAAGGGCATCCCCATCGCCGAGTTCGGCGACGACTCGCTCTGGGGCCGGCCGCCCAAGCGCTTCTTCCGCAACCGCGACGGCCGCCATTTCGACGAGCTCGCCGCGGTGGCCGGGCTCGAATCGGACGCCAACCAGCGCGGCCTCGTCGTCGTCGACGCCAACTGCGGACGGTGCGCCCGACATCTTCGCCGCGGGATTCCTGCAGCCGAACGCCCTGTGGCTGAACCGCAATCCGTCCGGCGCGAAGACGCTCGTCGTGTCGCTCGAAGGCGACCCCGATGCCGGGGGCCCATACCGCTCGACCCGCGACGCGCTCGGTGCGACCGTCACCGTCGACGTGGGCGGTGTTTCGCGCACCCAGGTCGTCTCGGCCGGGTACTCGTTCCTGTCGTCCGGCCCGAAAGCGCTCTATTTCGGTCTCGGCGACCACGAGACGGCGGACCGGGTCGAGATCCACTGGCCGTCGGGCCGCGACACGGAGCGCCGGCAGGTCGGAGCGGGCAAGACGATGATCCGGGAATCCGATGCGTACCGGCGATGACGGTGTGCGGCCACTCCATTCCCAGCGCCCTGGCCCCGAACACCGCCATCGGCCCGCGCGTCGGCTCGAGTCCACCAGTCCTCGCCTTGATCCGACGGGGCGGCCCCTCCGCTCAGCCGAGGGAAGCGTGAGCTCCGGCTAGGGGCCGTAGAGCGTCAACCCGAATGTCTTGACGAGGAACACGGCCATCTGTCCTCTCGTCGTCGGATGGCCGGGGCAATAGGCGCCTCCCCCGCATCCACCGGTGATGTGGCGGTTCGCGAGGTCCTCGATCCAGGCAGCAAACGGACTCGTGCAAGGGACATCGGTGAAGACCCCGGCGCAGGCGGGCGGGACGTAGTCGCCTCCCTGGAACGTTTTCAGCAGGAAGACCGCCATTTGTTGTCTCGTGACCGGAGCGCCGGGACAGTAGGTCGGGCCCGGACCGCATCCGGCCACGATGCCGCGCGCGTGGAGGTCCTCGATCCAGTCGGTGATATGCCCCGGGCAGGCCACGTCGAGAAAGACTCCGGAACAGGGCGGCGGTGCGTACCAGGCCCCGAACTTCGACCGGAGCACGAACACGGCCATTTGTTGCCGGGTCGTCGCCTCTTCCGGACAATAGTCGGTATTCGATCCGCATCCCACCGAGATGCCGTCATGCAGAATGGTTTCAACGAACCGATAGAACGGATGCGCGGGTGGGACGTCGGAGAAAGTTTCACCGATGTGAAGCTTCCAGTGCCTCACGGCGCCACTGGAGAGCGACTCGGCGAGATCCGCATCCCAGTGGCTCGCGAACCGGTCCGACGTCGCCCCGACGGAAACGAGATAGCAATTACCGGTCGCGAGAAAGCAATCTCCGACGGCGCCGGCGGCGATCCCTCCGTAGTCCGCGGCGGAGTCGACGATCGTGTACGGAATTCCGCCGGGACCCGTGAAGGCGGTGGCCGTTCCCGACAGCAACACCCCGTTCTGTCCCGTCGCCTGGTAGAGGGGGTCGATCACGACGGTCTCCCCCGGCTCGAGGATTCCGTTCTGGAGCGCGGATGAGGCGACGGTCGGCAAGACCTGCTCGTCGACCCGAACGGCAAGCGGCTTCACGCCGCAGCTCTGCACGATCTCCATCGAGTCGAGGAACCAGGACGAGGCCAGCGGCCCTCCCCCGCCCGCGCCGAGCCGCCACCGGAACCGTGCGGTGTGGCCGGCCAGGCTCGAACCGAGATCCACGACAACCTGACTCCAACCCGACGACGACCCGATCCATGCCTGCCGACCGTCGAGGGGACCGCCGGGGATCCCGTTGTACCCCCCTTGAAGAAATGCCGCGTCCTCGGTGATGTCGTGGAAGGCCCCGTCATCCGTCGCGACTTCGAGAACGCCGCCGTCGATCGTCGTGACGGAGATGCGAAAGTCGAAGCTCTGCCGGAAGGAGAGGATGGCGCCGCTCGACATGATCGGGATCGGCGGCGACTCGAGCCGCTTGTCGGCCACCTCGGACGGCGTGGCGACGGAGACCGAGTTGGGGTACGTATCGGAGTTCCCGGCGACGGTGGTCCAGAGGGAGCCGCCGCCGACCGCGTTCCACGCGGTCCAACCGGCCGGCAACGCCGGTGGGGTGACCGAATCGAACGACTCGACGACGCAGGGCGTCGCCTGGCCATCGGGCGCGGGAGGCCAAGCCTGCGCGCGCGCGCCGGGAACGACGGCCAGGGCCAGGGCCGCGAGGGCCGCGCTCAGGGCCACTCGAATCCCAGCGCCCGCGCGAGAAACGTGGCCATCTGGCCGCGCGTGAGCGGGGAGTCCGGGCAGAAGTTGCCGGAGCCGCAGCCGCCCGTTACCCCGGCCTTCGCGAGCGCCTCGACGTACTGGAAGAAGGGGTGGTTCGTCGGGACGTCGGAATAGGTCGCCGTCGCCGGGCGCCGGGCTGACGTCGCGGACCCAGCCGACGTGGATCTTCTGGAGCTGCAGCGCCTCGAGCTTGCAGGCGCCGCCAGGGTTGAAGTGGACCCGCACGGTGTAGCCGCAGTGCTCGTTGTCGACGCGATGGCCGTTCAAGCGGCGTGAATCCGAAGTAGGTCCCGATCGCGCCGAAGCTGTCGACGGATCCGACGACCGACGGTCGACGGCGGATCGAACCCGACGCCCTGGCAGGTCTCGAGCAGGCTGACCGTCAGCCAGTCCGGATCGGTGTCGTAGCCCCAGAACTGGAGCTGCTGGAGCAGGGCGCCGTCGGGAAGGGGGACGGCCGCGATCCCCGCCGCCGGGTCGGTCCAGCCCGGAGTCCAGCAGTAGCGCCTTCGTAGTAGATGCGCGAGCGGCGAGTTGCCTTCGAAGACGAAGTCGTGCGCCATCACGCGTCGTCGAGCCCGCGGCCGTTCCGAACGCCTGGCCGGACGACGAGGCCCGGCGCACAGGGCGAGGGCTCCACCGAGCAGCAGCCGTGCGATGAAACATGGCGGCCTCCTTTCTCGAAATCGGCTTCATGGCCACGACAGCCCCAGGCCCTTCGCGAGGAAGACGGCCATCTGGCCGCGCGTCAGCGGCTGGTCCGGGCAGATAGTTCCCGGCCCCGCAGCCTCCGGTGATGCCGGACTTGGCGAGAGCCTCGATGAACTGAAAGAATGGATGGCTCGTCGGCACGTCGTTGAACGTCGCCGCGGCGGGCGGCCGGGCTCACCTGCCGCACCCACGACACCTGGACCTTCTGGACCTGCAGGCGGTCGCTGTGACACGTCACGTCGGGCTCCGAGAAGAGGACGTGGACCGTCAGCGAGCAGCGATCGCGGTGGACGACGTAGTTGTTGAGCGGCTTGAACCCGAAGTAGTAGCCCGGCCGAGCCGAACGTGTCGGCGGACGTCGAGGACGTCGTCTCGGCGGAAGGCCGTCGGTCGTCGTGCACGTCTCCAGCAGGTTGAACGTGAGGTTGTAGTTCGCCTCCTCGTCGTAGGCCCAGTACTTGAAGTCGGACAGGGCCGCTCCGTCGGGAACGTCGACCGGCGCGATCGCCTCCATCACCGGAAAGACCCCGGCCACCTCGCGGCAATAGGCCTTGTCGGGCTCCCGCCAGAGGTAGATGTTGTCGTTGGCCTGGCGAATAGGCGGCCGCGAGCTGCTCCCCATCACGTCGTGTAGCCGGGAGCGCTGCCCCAGGACTCCGGGCCGAATCGCCGCTGGTCGTCGGCCAGCCGCGATCCGTAACGGCCTTCGACCACCGGTAGACGTTCCGTCGCGGCAGCGAGCGCCTGGAGCTCCTTCGGTCGCGACGGAATCCGCTCTCGGACGGCGCCTGCGCGGCAGGACGCGGCCACGAGCACTCGAACCCGCCCAGAGCATCGGACGCACTGCATGATGCCTCCCCTTCCGGTCGTCGGACGGCGGCCACCGGCCTTCATGGCCACGACAGCCCCAGACCCTTCGCGAGGAAGACGGCCATCTGTCCGCGGGTCAGACCGTCTGGTTCGGGCAGAAGTTGCCGGCGCCGCAGCCGCCGGTGATGCCCGACTTCGAAAGCGCCTCGACGAACTGGAAGAACGGGTGGTCGGGCGGGACGTCCGCGAAAGTCGCGGTCGCCGGCGCCGGACTGACCTGCCTCGAGTAGCGCAGCGCGATCTTCTGGAGCTGCAGCTTGTCGAACCGGCACGGCAGTGTTGCGGGCGCGAAGACGACGCGCACGGAGTAGGCGCAGTCGCGATTGTTGACCGTGTGGCCGGGAACCGGGCTCGCGATGTACTGGCCCCCGCCGGAGCCGGTCGTCATGGCCGTGCTCATCGAGAGGATGGTCGGCGCCGTTGAAGCCGACTTCCTGGCAGAACTCGTAGCAGGTCGAACGTCAGGAAGTAGTCGGGATCGCTGTCGAAGGCCCAGATGTCCATCTCGTCGATCCGGGCGCCGTCGGGAACCTGGAACTGGCCGATCAGCGCCTGGGCGTGAGATCGAGCGGCCCCGTTCGAGCAGAAGGTGCTGACCCGGCTCCTTCTCGAAGTAGATCGTCGTTCTCGCGCGTCAACTCGTAGCCCATCAGTGTCGAATAGCCGTAGGCCGTTCCCCAGGTTCGGGGCTCGGAGCGGTGGCTCGTGCGCTGCGTCCTCCGGGTGCCTGTCCGAACCCGAGGGACGCCCCGGTCAAGAGGAGTCCTGCAACCCACGCCGCTCGCCTCATCGCCCTGCCTCCTTCGCGTCCGATCGGACGCGGCGATCCGCCTACGGCCATTGGAGCCCCAGCGCCCGCGCCAGGAACGTCGCCATCTGTCCGCGCGTCAGCGGCGCGTCCGGGCAGTAGTTGCCGGAGCCGCAGCCACCGGTGACGCCCGAGCCCGCGAGGGCTTCGACGTACTGGAAAAACGGGTGGCTCGTCGGCACGTCCAAGAAAGCCGCGCTTGCCGGGGGGGGCGCCACGTCGCGCACCCAGCTGACCTCGACCTTCTGGAGCTGAATCGCGCTGCCTTTGCAGACGGATCCCGGGTTGAAGATGACTCGCACCGTGTACGCGCAGTCGCGGTTGTTGACGCGGTGATCGTTGAGAGGCGTGAACCCGAAGTACGTCCCGATCGCTCCCACGGAGTCGACCGCGCCGAGAAGATGGGACACCGGCGCGTTCAACCCGGCCGCCTGGCAGGTTTCCCAGAGCTCGACCGTCAACCCGTCGACGGGGTCGATGTCGTAGGCCCAGATTTGCATCTGGGAGAGCGTCGCCCCGTCGGGTGCATCGATCTGTCCATTCGCCAGGATGGGGTCGTCGACGCCGCCGATGCCGGCGATGCAGTATGTCGCCCCCAGGAAATGCTCCAGCCGGTCGGAGTCGAATTGCCGCGAGTACGTGTACGTTTCGGACAGGTCGTGGGCCATGAGCGTCGTCGATCCGCCCGAGGCGCCCCAGGCCCCCGGCGTCGCGACAGCCCCAGCCGATGCCGGCCCCGCCTGGCCGCGAGCGAATGCGGCGGCCGCGAAGAGCCCCGCCGCGACGAGAACCCAGCGAGCCATGCGAATCCTCCTGCGCCGATTCGTCGGCGCGCGGATCGCCCCACTCCGGCCTCACGGTTCCACCAACCCGAGCCCCTTGGCCAGAAAGACCGCCATCTGCCCTCGGGTCAGGGGTTGGGTCGGGCAGTAAGCACCCGCGCCGCAACCGCCCGTGATCCCGGACTTCGCAAGCGCCTCGACGAACTGGAAAAACTGGGCGCCGGTGGGAACGTCGTTGAACGTGGCCGCGGCGGGCGCCGGACTGACCTGGCGGACCCAGGAGATCCGGACCTTCTGCACCTGGAGGGATGGCCCGACGCACGCGACACCCGGCGGCACGAAGACCACCCGAACGGAGTAGTGGCAGCGGACGTTGTCCACCGTGTGTCCGCCGAGAGAGGCCGTGCCGTAGTAGGTTCCCGCCGACCCGAAGGTCTCGCCCTCGCCGAGAAGGGTGACCGTCGGCTCGCCGCTGGCGCCCGGAGCCTGGCAGTCTTCGAAGACGTCGAACGTGAGCCAGTTGGCGGGATCCGTGTCGTAGGCCCAGAACTGGAGTTGCTCGAGGCTGACCCCGTCCGGAAGGTCGAGCGGCGCGGCGCCTTCGCCGCCGCTCAATCCGTAGCCGCAGTAGGTGGCGCCAATCGAGCGCGAATACCACGCGTACCCGAAATCCATGGCGCGCAGCTGATAGCCCATGACCGTCGTGCCGCCGGGACCCGTTCCCCACCCGCCCGAGCTCTCGCCCGCACTCGCGAGGCTCGCCGCTCCAATGCCGGCGGCCAGGGCCACAGCGGCAAGGCGGAGCCGGGGCCGGCGAGTCGTCCGTCGCGTTGTGATCATTTCCGCCCCTTTCGCATGCGGCGTCACTGCCAGCCCATCCCCAGCCCCTTGGCCAGGAAGACCGCCATCTGCCCTCGCGTCAGAGGACTGTCGGGGCAGAAACGGCCGCCGCCGCAGCCGGCGGTGATGCCGGACTTCGCCAGGGCCTCGATGAACTGGAAGAACGGGTGGTCGGGGGACACGTCGCTGAACGTCGCCGTCGCTGGAGCGTCGCCGACGCGGCGATGCCACAGGAGCACCGCCTTGCGAAACTGGATGTGGTCGCTGCGGCACGTGGCGTCGCCCGGGATGAAGATGATCCGGATCGAGTACCCGCACTCGCGGTTGTTGATCGGGTATCCCGAAAGGGGCGTGGCGTCATAGGTGTATCCGCTCGCTCCCAGCGTGCCGATCGATCCGATCAGCGTCGTGGTGGGTGGATTGAAGCCGACCCCCTGGCAGAACTCATAGAGCGTCGCCGTCATCCCGTAGGTCGGCTCATCGTCGTATCCCCAGAGCTCCAGGTAGTCGAGGCCGACCCCCTCCGGAAGCTGGACCTGCGCGAGCGCCTCCTGCGCAGAACCCTCGCCCCCCGCGCCCAGAGCGCAGTAGGCTCGTTCCGGCTGCTTGCGGACGAAGCTCTGATGTTCGTCGACGAGGTCCATGGGCGACACCGTGGTGAAGCCCTCGGCGGTGCCCCACGTCTTCGGAGAGCGACTGGCCGGAGCGCCCTTCGATCGGGGCGAATCGGCCCCCGGGTTCACCCAGCGAAAGACGTTCGTCGCGTCCCGAGACATCTCGAGCGAGGCGAGCTCGGCCGGGTCCGTGACGGGAACCCGCCGCCCGGGGCTCGCCTGAGCGTGCAGACCGATCGCACCCAAAAGCAAGCCCGTGGAAAGCCCAACGCACCGCAGGCACATCGTCATTTGTCCCCCGGCTGGAAAGCGGAATTCCGGCCCGAAAGGCGACACGGAGCCGGCCGACGCTCCGAAAGTGCTACCCTTCCCGTCCACCCGAACTTCGAGAAACCTCGTGGCACCTACGATTTCCGTGCTGATCGCGTCCAGCGAGTCGGGCGACCGCTCCGCCGCGGACGCCCTGTTTTCCGCCCTCTACGGCGAGCTCCACGGGCTCGCGCAGCGGCAGCTCGCCCGCCAGGGCTCCGGCCTGACGATCGGGGTCACCACGCTCCTTCACGAGGCCTACCTCGACATGTCGCAGCGGGAAGGCACCGTCTTCCCCGACAGGGGTCGCTTCATGGCCTACGCCGCCAAGGTGATGCGCTCCCTGATCGTCGACTATGCCCGCGACCGGCGGGCGCAGAAGCGCGGCGGAGAATTCGAGATCACGACGCTGGACGAAGAAAAGGCGGGCGCGATGCCCGGCGCGGAGGACCTCGAAGAGATCCACGCGGCCCTGGAGCGCCTGTCCGCGGTCGACCCGTCGCTCGCGGAAGTCGTGGACCTGAAGTTTTTCTGCGGATTCTCCTTCGCCGAGATCGCAGCGCTTCGGGGCGCATCGGAGCGGACGGTCCAGCGCAACTGGGAGAAGGCGCGCCTCTTTCTCCACCGCTCCATTCGAGAAGGCGCGCTCGGGTAGCTGTGTCCGTTCTGGACGGCGATCGCTGGCGGGCCGTCGAGCCGCACCTCGACCGCGCGATGGAGCTGGATCGCGAGGGCCGGCAGGCCTTGCTCGCGGAACTGCAATCGCGGGAGCCGGGTGTGGCCGCCGACCTCGCGTCGCTCCTGGCGGAGCGGGACGAGCTCGCGGGCGGGGCCTTCCTCGAAGGCGCGGCTCGCGAGGCCCCTTCCGCGTCCTCCCTGGCCGGCCAGGCATTCGGCTCGTACACCCTGATCGAGCCGATCGGCCAGGGCGGCATGGGCAGCGTCTGGCTCGCGAGCCGGAGCGACGGTCGATATGTAGGGCGCGTCGCCGTCAAGTTGCTCAACGCGAGCCTCGTCGGCCGCGCCGGGGAGGAACGCTTCCGCCGCGAGGGGTCCATCCTCGCGCGCCTCGCTCACCCCCACATCGCACGCCTCCTCGACGCGGGAGTCTCGAGCTCGGGCCAGCCGTACATCGTGCTCGAGTACGTCGACGGCGAACCGATCGACCGGTACTGCGATTCAAGACTCCTCGACGTCGAGGCGCGCCTGCGTCTCTTCCTCGACGTGTGCGCCGCGGTCGCCCAGGCGCACGCGAATCTGGTCGTCCACCGTGACATCAAGCCCTCCAACGTCCTCGTCGCGAAGGACGGCCAGGTCAAGCTTCTCGATTTCGGAATCGCCAAGCTCATCGCGGAGGAGTCCGGATCGGGCGAGATCACGGCGCTGACCCGCGACGGCGGCCGCGCGATGACGCCGGAGTTCGCCGCCCCCGAGCAGCTGACAGGCGGGACCGTAACCACCGCCACCGACGTGCACGCGCTCGGCACGCTGCTCTACCTCCTCCTGGCCGGCCATCACCCGGCGGGTCCGGCCCGCACCTCGCCCGCCTTGCTGCTGAAGGCGATCGTCGACACCGACCCGAAGCGACTCTCCGAGGTGGCGACGGACTCGGACGCCTCCGCGCGCTCCACGACACGGGACGGCCTGCGACGCCAGCTGCGGGGCGATCTCGACACGATCCTCACGAAGGCGCTCAAGAAGGATCCCTCCGAGCGCTACCCCTCGGTCGAGGCACTCGCGGCCGACATCCGGCGCTATCTCGCCAGCGAGCCCATCGCCGCCCGCGCCGACTCCCTCGGCTACCGCAGCGCGAAGTTCGTAAGGCGACACCGGACCGGTGCGGCGTTGGCGCTCGTGGCCGCGGGGGCGGCCCTGGCGGGCGCCATCGCCATCTTCTGGCAGGCCCGGGAAGCGGGGCGCCAGCGCGACGAGGCCCGGGCCCAGCTCTCCCGGGCCACCGCGACCAACGAATTCCTGGGCTTCCTCCTGAGCGTCGCCGCCCCGCCGGGGCGCAAGTTCGTCGTGGCCGACCTGCTCGAACAGGGCGAGGCCGTCGTGGACAAGGAATTCCCCGGCGACGTGCCGCTGCATGCCGAGCTGCTGGCCGCGATCGGTCACCAGTACGTCGGAGCGGAGCGATGGGAGAAGGCGATCCCGGTTCTCGAGCGTGCCGCGCGGATCGCGAGCCAGTCCGGGGACCCCGGCCTGCAGGCGCGGGCCCAGTGCCCGCTGGCGCTCGCCTACCATGCGGTCACGCGCCGCCCCGACGGCGAGGCCCTCATGGAGCGGACGCTCGCCTCCCTCCCCGACGACTCCCGCTATGCGTTGGCGCGCGCGGAGTGCCTCACCTGCCAGAGCGAATTCGGGTACCTCACCGACGAAGGCGAACCCATGATCCGGCACGCCACCGAGGCCCTCGCCATCCTGGACCGCGGGCCGTTCGCGGCGCGCCAGACGCGTCTCGACGCCCAGGGCGCGCTTGCGTACGGTTACTACTTGACGCGTCAGAACGCGAAGTCCGAGGAGGCCTACGCCGCGCTCATGAAGCAGTTGGAGCGAACCGGCCGAGACCGCACCATTGCAGCGGCGGACGTGCTGAACAACTGGGGACTCGTCTATTTTCTGGGCGACATCCGGAAGGCCGAGCCTCTCTATCGCCGCTGCCTCGACCTTCACCGCTCCATCGAGGGACAGGACGCGGTCGGCCCGGGCATTCTCCACAACTACGCCGGCGTCCTCTACCAGCTCGGGCGCTACTCCGACGCCGAGCCGTACTACCGGCAGACCATCCAGGTCGCCCGCGCCCGCCACGACGAGCGGTTCGAAATCGACGCGACACTGGGGCTGGCCGCGCTCGAGGCGGAGGCCGGCCGCCTGGAAGAGGCCGCGAAGACACTGGCCACGCTCGACCCGTACATGGGCAAGAAGGTGTTCTCCAATCTGAGGCTGGCCTACCTGGCCTACACTCGCGGGGTCCTGGCGCGCGAAGGTCACAACTCCGCCGAGGCGGAAGGCCGGTTCGGAGAAGCGGTCCGCCTCTACGACACGATCAACGCCAAGTTCGTCTACAGCCTGTTCGCCCTCACCGGGCTCGCGCAGGCCCAGCTCGCCAACGGCCACCGGGATGCGGCAGAAGCGACGGCCCTTCGCGCCAACGCGCTCGCCGCGTCGCTCGTGGAGAAAGATTCGCCCTCCTATCTCGTCGGGCTCGCGAAGGAAGCCCTCGGCGAGGTCCAGCTCGCCAAACTCCAGCGGGAGCTCGCGCAAGCGACACTGCAGGCCGCTATGGGGCAACTGGAGCAGACGCTCGGCCCGGAACATCCGGCAACGAGGCGAACACGGGCGCTACTGAAGACAGCGCGCATCGAGGCAAAGCCCCCGGCGTGACCTCCGACCAGTCTCCGCCGGACATTCGTTTCTTTCGTCGTGGCCGACGATGCTCGAGGTCGGCCTGAGCGGCCAAAAGACGCCGGACCGCGTCACGGAGCGCCAGGAGGCCCGTGCGGGAACGCCCCCGCAGCCCGAAAGGACCGAGCATCCCCGAGCCGGGGCACCCGCTGCCGGGATCAGCCCGGCCAGTGCAGTCCGAGGGCCTTGGCGAGAAATACCGCCATCTGTCCCCGCGAGACGGGGTCGTTCACGCCGTAGAAACCGTTGCCATAACCGCCGGTGATCCCGGCCGCGTACAGAGCCTCGACGAATTGAAAGAACGGATGACTCGGGGGCACGTCCGGAAACGTCGCCGTCGCCGGGGGCGGGCTGATCGATCTGCGCCAGAGCACCTTGACTCCGCCGATTCCCGTCGACGGCTCCAGGAACACCTCCAGGTAGTGCGCAAGAAACACTCCGTCCTGGTCCGATGTTTCGGTATAGACGTACGGCGGCACGATGTCCGCGCAAATCACACCGGCCCCGGTATTCCAATTCGTAATGATGGGGGTGGAGATCTCTTCGACCCCTTGAGACACGCCCCCGGGGACGAGCTTCGTCGCCTTCAGCTGCACTCGCACGCCGAGATTCGGATTCGCGTCGTAGGCATATATGCAGAGGCCGTGGATCTCCGCGCCCGCAGGAAGCGTCACGGGGGCAACGTAGTATCGAGTGATCGAGTCGTTGCTGTTGAGGTAGCCCGAGGTGAACGTCTGAAGAACGTACTGCGAAGCCGGCGTCGTCGGATGAAAGGCGGCAGCGCCGACGTGTATCGCCTGAAAGCCGAGTCCGTAGCTCTCGGCGCTGCCGACAACCGTCGGGGACTGTCCCTTCAGAACCGCCGAAGAGAGAACCAGGGCGCCGAAGAATCCTGAACTCCGTTTCATGAAGACCTCCCAATGGCGGGAATCGTATCGGACGCGCCCCGGGATCCGCCTCCTGTAGAATCCCGCCACTTCATGGAAAAAAAGCGCAAGTTCCTCTTCGTTTCGCTGACCGGTCTCGTCGGCGACATCGCCTGGCAGGTCCTCAAGGAGGGCCACGAGGTCCGCTACTTCATCGGCGACCCGGAAGAGAAGGACATCGCCGACGGGTTCGTACCGAAGACCGACGACTGGGAAAAGGACGTCCCCTGGGCCGACGTGATCGTCTTCGACGACACGCTCGGGCAGGGCGAGAAGGCGGTTGCGCTGCGGGAGAAGGGCAAGGCCGTCGTCGGGGGAACGCCCTACACGGACCGGCTCGAGGACGACCGCTCCTTCGGGCAGGAGGAGCTCAAGAAGGCGGGCGTCACGATCATCCCCTACCGCGAGTTCGACAACTTCGACGAGGCGATCGCCTACGTCCAGGAGAACCCGACGCGCTACGTCATCAAGCCCTCCGGCGCGGCCGGCAACGTCAAGCGGCGGCTCTTCGTGGGCGACGAGGAGGACGGGCAGGACGTCGTCCGGATGCTCGAGGCGTACAAGAAGGCCTTCTCCGACGAAATCAAGGTGTTCCAGCTTCAGAAGCGGGTCGTCGGCGTCGAGGTCGCCGTGGGCGCTTTCTTCAACGGCAAGAGCTTCATTTATCCGATCAACACCAACTTCGAGCACAAGAAGCTCTTCCCGGGCAACAGCGGCCCCCCCACCGGCGAGATGGGCACGACCATGTTCTGGTCCGAGCCCAACAAGATCTTCGAGCAGACGCTCCTGAAGATGGCTCCCCAACTCGCCATGGAGGGGTACGTCGGCTACATCGACGTCAACTGCATCGTCAACAACAACGGCATCTATCCCCTGGAGTTCACCTCCCGCTTCGGCTATCCGACGATCTTCATCCAGCAGGAAGGCATGATCACGCCGATCGGGATCTTCCTCGACGAGCTCGCCCACGGGCGCGATCCGAGGCTCAAGGTCAAGAGCGGTTTCCAGGTCGGCGTGCGGATCGTGATGCCGCCCTTTCCGTTCGACGACGAGGCGACGTTCGAGTCGTTCACGAAGAACGCCGTCATCGTCTTCAAGCGCGGCACGCCCGAGGAGGTCCACATCGAGGACACCAAGATCGTCGAAGGCCAGTGGCTCGTCGCCGGGACTTCGGGCGTCGTGCTCACCGTCGTCGGCCTCGGGCAGACCATGAAGCAGGCGCGCGAGCAGGCCTATTCGAGGGTGCGCAACATCCTCATTCCGAACATGTACTACCGGGACGACATCGGCGAGCGCTGGGCCGAGGACTCGGACAAGCTGCACAATTGGGGATATTTGAGATAGCCACAGCGAGGTAAGAGGGCCTCGTCGCTCCGCTCCTCGGGATGACAAGAGCGCGAGCGTGTATCCCGAGCGAGCGACGGAGACAGACCACAGCAGCAGGCAACGCGACGCAGGTCGGCGCTCACAAGGGATCGCTTTAAAGCGCGTGCGTCGAGCTTCCCGCGGGAACCTCTCCCGCGGCAATCCGGTGCCTGCGAGCGCGCGGTCTCTACTGCAAACGGAAGGTCTTCTGAAGGAAGACCGCCATCTGTCCGCGTGTTGAGGCTTGCGGGGCAGTAGTTGCCGCCGCGCAACCTCCGGTAATTGCCTCCGCCGCGAGTTGCTCGATCCAGTCGGCGAAGGGCGAGGGGCAGGGCACGTCGCCGTAAACTCCCACGCAGGCGGGCGGCTCGTAGCCGAGCGTGCTTCGACTTCAAGAGAAAAACCGCCATCTGCTCCCGTGTCACGGAATTGTCCGGGCAGTAGTTGCCTCCCCGCAGCGCCGGTGATGCCTGCGCGGCCAGTTGTTCGATCCACGGAGCGAAGGGCGACGTGCACGGAACGTCTGCGAAGACTCCCGCGCAACCGTGGGCACGTAGCAGAGACCATGCTTCGCTTTCCCGAGGAAGACCGCCATCTGCCGACGCAGCGTCGTCGCCTCGACGCCGTAGTTTCCACCTCCGGTGCCGACGGCGATGCCGTTCGAGACGACCGCCGTGACGAAATCATGAAACGGATGCGCCGGGGGCACGTCGAGAAAGTCCGCGATCCACGCCAGGGCCAGCGTCCCGTGCGTTCCGTCGGTGTTCGTGACCACGACGTCGTTGGTGGTGCCCGCCGGCAGCGCCGGCGACGAGGCCTGCATCTCGGTGGGTCGAGAACGCTACACGCTCCCCGCGGGCACGCCGCCGATCGTGACGACGCTCCGGGCAGAAAATCCGTCCCGAAGATCGTCACCTCAGTCCCGCCGCCCACGGGTCCGCTCGAGGGGTGGAGCGAGAACGGGAGGCGCTGGGAAAATTGCGACGTTTGTTTCGGGTCTGCGGACGCCCCATCCGGCGAAAGGGGAAACGGGCAGGGACCGGCGGTGGCGGTCGCCGTCACGCGACTGTCCTCGATGGAAAGCGGCAGCGTCACGTTGAATGCGAACTCGCGCTCGCGTCCGACTGCCCGTCCTCGGAGCCCAGGTAGGTCTCGCCCTCCTCGAAGTCGCGCGGCCGGGGCGAGCAGACCGGGCTCGCGAAGAAATCGATCGCCACCGGACAGTTCGGCGCTCCCCGGTACACCCCCTGGATCGTGGTGCTACGCGTCGTCGGAAGTTACCGACATGATGAGCGGGAAGTTGTCGAGGGAGCCCGCCGCATTCGGACGAATGACCGGCGACGGGGCCGCCGACGATCCCGAGGCCCCCGTTGGAGGAGATCGAGTTCGCACGGATCGAGTAGAGGGGCAGGCCCGGCAGGACCACACGCCGGCCTGGTTGGTCGCGATCGTGTTGCCCCTTCGACCGCATCGCCGATCACGCACGCCGCCGAGTCCACCCGGATACCGGCCCCCAGATTTCCCATCCCGCTGATGCCGACCGGGTCCGTCCCGATGTGGTTGAGGTGCACGGCCCCGAGACAAAAGCGCCGAGGAAGACCCCGTCCGAGCCGTTGCCCGAAATCACGTTGGAGTGGATCGTCGTGACGCCGAGACCTCGGCCTCCGACGCCCCGACCCCGTTGCCAGCGGCGCGAAGCCCGTCGCGTCCGGCCCGATGAAGTTTCGCAACGACGCGTTGCTTTGTCAGATGATCACGACCCCGCTCTGGAGGTTCCCCGAGATCACGTTGCGCGCGGCCGGATCCGCTTCGCTGACGAGAGAGGCCCCGGAATCCTTGACCCACACTACCGACCTCGTTGCCGAGGGCGGCCGTGCGGTGAGACCCGTTCCGATCAGGTTGCGAGGATTCGCTTGTTGTGGCCGGAATCGACCTGGACACCGATCAGGTTGGCAGAGAGGAGATTGCGAACGCCGGAGCCAAACCGCCGACCGTGTCGACGCTGCTCCCTTTCAGGACGACACCGGCGAAATTGCCATCGGCGAGCCGGCGGCATCGACTCGAGAAAATTGCTTTCAACGACATTCGGCCCCGTCGCACTGTCGATCAAGATCGCCCGAAAAAGTCGAAGATCGCCAGCGCGCGAATCGTGGATGGCCCCGCATGGATCAAGAATCCGTTCATGCTCACGTTGCCTGCGACTTCGATCTTCAGAACGCGTTGATGCCGATGGGATCGGTATTGAGATCCGAGCCGAGCTGCGTGAAGCCGTCGATCACGAGGGCTTCCGTGATGGCGGGGAGGACGCCGGTCAGGACGATCGGTGCGACATCCGATGGGGATGCCGAAGGAGATCGTGTCGGGGCCGGCAGTCGCGTTCGCGTTCAGGATCGCTGCGCGCAGCGAGCCAGGGCGAGTCGGAGGTCGTAGTCACGAGGAACGTGGCCGCCGGCACGACTGCGGGAGCGGCAAACGCAATCATGGCGATGCGGAGAAGGCGCCTCATGACAGGAGCCCGAACGTTTTCGCGAGGAACACGGCCATCTGCGCGCGCGTGTTGGGGTTGGCGGGACAATAGTTGCCGCCGCCGCAGCCGGACGTGACGTTCTCGTCGGCGAGGCGCTCGATCCAGTTCGGCGAACGGCGACGGGCACGGAACGTCATCGAAGAAGTCCCGGTGCGAAGCAGGCGGCTGGTAAGAACGAGCCGTGCTCGGTCTTCAGCAGGAAGACCGCCATCTGGGCGCGGGTGCACGGGATTGCCGGGGCAGTAGTTGCTGCTGGCGCAGCCGGCGGTGATGTTCTCGGCCGCGAGCTGCTCGATCCAGTCGGCGAAGGGCGAGGGGCAGTCGACGTCTGGGAAGACGCCGCCGCAGGGAGGGGGAACGTAGTTCGGACTATGCTTCGCCTTCAGCAGAAAGACCGCCATCTGCGCTCGCGTCACGGAATCGTCTCCACAGTAGTTGCCGCCGCCGCACCCGAGGTGATTCCGTGGCGGACGATCTGCTCGACGAAGTCGTGGAACGGATCGGCCTGCGGGACGTCCAGAAAGTCGGCGAGCCAGGCGCCCTGGTGCAGGGCGAGCGTTGCATCGGGGTTCGTCACGACAACGTCGTACAAACTGCCGGCGGACAACGGAGGCGAGTTGGCTGTGATCTCACTCGGGCTGATGACGGCTCCCGCCAGGCTGCCGCTGATCGCGACGCGGCCCGGTTTGGAAGCCGCTTCCGGAGATGGTGACGAGGGTGCCTCCCCGGACGGTCGGACGAGGGCGAGACCGAAGCGATGTGGGATGGAGAGCGGTAGACGACGCTATTGCGCGCTGTGCGCTCGTGGTGTTCGTAAAGAGCAGTCTGGCCTGCAGGAGGGCGCGCGCGGACTATCGCGTGGGTGTGAAGTATGGACGCGCGAAGAGGGCGCGGAAGTAGTAGGCGGAAGATGGTTAACACGGTTCGCGCGGAGGCGGTTCGTACAGCAATACTCGGCGACTTGGGTACGATGCTTCGGGAAAAGTCTCGCTGCTTGGAAGTCGTGAATGAAAGCAAACGAACTTCTATCTTTGCGCAACTTGAACACGCGCGCCGAATACTGCCGCGCTGACTGCTGTTCCGTAGAGGAACCGTCGGTCTTCGATAATGGCTGGGCGGGTCGTCGAAGTTGAAGAGTTCGAATGAAGCGTGGCGAGTGGAAGATGTGGCGGAGACGGTGTGAATAGAGGAGCGTGGAGCCAGCACAAAGTGCTGGCTCTCTAAGGCGCGAATGGGTAGAGGATGGAATAGTTGGAAAATCGCGTATCGGAAGACTTCTTGAACACGGTGAGGCGACGTGTGGTTTAGAAACAAGCTCGATGTACGGAAAGGCGCGATCGAAGTATGGAGGGCGGAGAAGTTGTCGTATGTGAGGTAGATGTGCGGCGTATGCCGTAGCTGTGTGTTAATAGAGATAACGTGATGAGGATCAAATGCGCGGGCTGCGTGGTGGCGCTGTGAATGGTGAAGAACGACGAAGTTGTGTGCGTGACGAAGACGGTTCGGCACGTAGTGCCCCAGACGCGGTGAAAAAGAAGCGTTGAATCTGAACGAAGAGTGAGACGGGGCGGTACGGTCTCCTCGGTGAAATTGTGAATCACGACATACCCTGCGCGGGCACGCGGCGGAGCATCGCGAGCAGGGCGACGAGGATAGAGAGAGTGAGGGTTCGTTTCACGGGAACCTCCTTGGTTGCGTTCACGGCCATTGCAGCCCGAGCGCTTTCGAAAGGAACACGGCCATCTGCCCGCGCGTCAGGGTTGCGTCGGGACAGTAGTTGCCCGTTGCCGCAGCCGCCCGTGACGCCCGGACTTTGCGAGGGCCTCGACGAACTGGAAGAAGGGGTGACTCGTCGACACGTCCGCGAACGTCGCGCCGCCGGGGGGGGCTGACCGGGCGGACCCAGCTGACCTTATCTTCGGGCAAAGCCTGTGACTGTCCCGCAGTCCTCGTTGCAGCCGGCGCGAGCGCACGCGAACCGTGTAGAAACCGCTCTCCTTGTGACCGTGAGATTCTGGAGCGACGTGAAGAGCGAGTAGTTGCCGATAGCGCTGAAAGTTCGCGTATCGGCGAAGAGGTGCTTACCGGAGGATTGGCTCCACGCGGTTCGGCATGTCTCGAAGAGCTGGAAGGAGATGTACGAGCGGGGTGGAGTCGAAGCCCCAGATCTTGAACAATTTGAGAGTTGCGCCGTCGGGTGCGAGAATCTCTGCGTAGGCCGTGGAGGGCGAGAAGTCCTCGAAACTCGAGTGGTCACACACGTCAGTACATCGAGGTTTCCAGAGCGTGATCCAGTCGATCTAGGCGTTCTGGAACTCGAAGCCGCGTAAGGTTGTGTAGCCGGTGGCCGTACCCCAAGTTTCGGCTTGGCGCTGGCGTTGTGTTCGAGCGCCGGACGCCTTCAAGTCGGCCTTCGACCAGACGTAGACGTTCGTCGCGTCGGGGGAAAAGCCAAGCGCCTGGAGCCGGTCGGGGTCTCGCACGGGGATTCGCTCATCGCGCTGGTACTGAGCGAGCAGGCGCCCGCTCGCGAACGAGAGAACATCGTCGACAAGACGGCTCGTCTGAGCATCGGTTTCCCTCCACTTGTGAGATCGGGAGTAGGCGCGCCGAAAGCCGACACCCGCGCGGACTTGCCTTGTGCTAGCCTCCGGAGAGCAAGACTCTTTAGGGCTTGAAATCCCGTGGCGCCAGCACGATCTCCGTCGCTCATCGCGCTCGGCCGAGGGCGGCGACCGCCCCGCGGCGGATGCGCTCTTCGCGGCTCTGTACGCGGAGCTGCACGAGCTGGCCGAGGCGCCAGCTCTCCCGGGGGCCCGGCGCAACTCTCGGCACCACGACCTGCTCCACGAGGCTTACTTGAACATCTCCGGGCAGGGAGGGGACGCGCTTCCCCGACCGCGCGCGCTTCATGGGCTACGCGGCCAAGGTGATGCGGGGCCTGATCATCGACTACGCGCGCGAGCCGCCAGGCCGCAGAAGCGCGGCGGCGGCTTCGAGATCACGTCCCTGCGACGACGACGTCGCCGAGCCGGTCGGCCGACGCCGGCGAGCTCGACGCAGATCGGCGCCGCGCTCGACGAGCTGGCGGCCGTCGACCCGCCGCTCGCCGAGCTCGTGGACCTGAAGTTCTTCGGCGGCTTCTCGCTCGGCCGAGATCGGCGGCATGCGCGGCGTCTCGGAGCGCACGGTGCAGCGGCACTGGGAAAAGGCGCGGAAGTACCTGTACGGCGCCATCCGCGACGCGTCCGATCTGACCGCGATGAGCCGCTCTCGAAGCGCCGGACCGCTGGCCAGCCGTGAGCCCGCTCTTCGACCGGGCGCTCGACATGAGCTGCCGGGCGACGCGCAGCGGCCTGGCTCGAGGCGCCTGCGCGCGCGAGGACCCGACGCTCGCCGCCGACGTCGAGCGGCTCCTGGCGGATCACGAGCGCGCTCGCAGCGTGAGGGCTTCCTCGAACGTCTCCGCCCGGCCGGCGCCGGCGTCGCCTCGCCGGCCAGACGATCGGCGCCTACACGCTTGATCGCGCCTGATCGGCCAGGGCGGCATGGGCAACGTCTGGCTCGCCCGAAGAAGCGACGGGCGTTTCGAAGGGCCAGGCGGCCGTCAAGCTCCTGAACGCGAGCCTCGTCGGGCGCGCGGGCGAAGAGCGTTTCCGGCGCGAGGGCAACGATCCTGGCGCGCCTCGCCCATCCCCACATCGCGCGGCTGATCGGACGCGGGCGTCTCGCCCGGCGGGCCAGCCCTACCTCGTGCTCGAGTACGTCGAAGGCGAGCCGATCGACCGCTACTGCGACCGGGAAGCGGCTCGACGTCGAGGCGCGCCTCCGGCTCTTCCTGGACGTCGTCGACGCGGTCGCCACGCGCACGCCAACCTGATCGTCCACCGGGACATCAAGCCCTCCAACGTCCTGGTCGGCAGGGACGGCCAGCGTCAAGCTCCTCGATTTCGGCATCGCGAAGCTGCTCGAGGGCGAGGGAAGCGGCGGCGACGCGACGGCGCTGACGCGCGAAGGGGGTCGGGCCTTGACGCCGGAATACGCGGCCCCGGAGCAGGTGACGGGCGGCGCGATCACGACGGCGACGGACGTCTATGCTCTCGGGTACTCTCCTCTATGTGCTGCTCACCGGCCGGCATCCCGCCGGGCCGCCGCTGCGCTCGGCGGTCCTGCTGTTTAAGGCCATCGTCGAGACGGATCCGGGCGACTCTCCGACGCGCGCGGGGCGAGACTGCGAGCCCGGCCGCCGCGAGCCACGACGTCCGACGGCTCTGCGCCGGCAGCTCGAGGGCGATCTCGAGACGATCGTGGCGAAGGCCTGAAGAAGAACCCGGCGGAGCGCTACGCCTCGGTGCGGCCCTCGCCGACGACATCCGTCGCTACTCGACCACGAGCCCATCCGCGCCGGCCCGGACACGCTCGCATACCGGGCCCGAAATTCGTGCGACGACATCGTGGCGGGGTGGCGGCAGCAGCCCTCGCGGTGGTGGGGGTCATGGCGGGGACGATGGTGATCGTCGGGAAGGAGCGCGAGGCGCGAAAGCAGCGTGACGCCGCGCAGGCTCAGCTCGCCCGCGCGACGGCGACCAACGAATTCATGGGCTTCTCCTGGGCGCGGCGGCGCCGACCGAGCGCGTGTTTCCGGCCAGCGATCTGCTCGAAGAGGGCGAAAGAGCGGTCGAGAAGCAGTTTGCGAAGGACGATCCGTTGCGTGCGGAGATGCTTGCCGCGATCGGAGAACAGTACATGACGGCCGGAACGTTACGACAGAGCGGCGACCGTTCTGAAGCGTGCGGCAAAGATTGCCGCAAAGTCGGAGGATCCGGCGCTGCGAGTGAGAGCGCTTTGTCCCTGGCACTGGTGAAGATGGCCCTCGGCAAGTGAGCCGAAGGGAAAGCGATCATGGCGGAAGCGCTGGCGAGCCTCCCGAAGAATTCCGAGAACGCCCTGACCAGCGCGGAGTGCCTGACGCGATACAGCGAATTCGGTTACATGACCAACGAGGGCGAGACGACGATTCGAGAGGCGGCGGCGGCGCTTGCGCTGCTCGACACGGCGCCGTCCGGGCCGAACCGGCGCGAATCGGAGCGCAGGGGGCGCTGGCGTACGGCTACTACCTGGATGGCCAGAATGAGAAGGCGGACGAGGCTTATGCAGATGTGATGAAGGCGCTGGAGGAAACGGGGCGGGAGCGCACGACGGCCGCGGCGGACGCTTGGAACAACTGGGGGCTCGTTCACTATCAGGGGGACATCGGGAAGGCGGAGCCGCTTCCGGCGGGCACTGGAGCTCGTCGCTCGATCGAAGGCGCAAATGCCGAGGCGCCGACGTCGCTCTTCAACTATGCCGGAGTTCTCTACCAGCTGGGACGATATGCGGAAGCCGAGCCGCTCTACGAGGAGGCGATCCGCTCCGCCGAACGCGGCAAATGAATCGCCTGGAGACAGAGGCGACGATGGAGCTGGCGGACCTGTACGTCGAGAGCGGGCGACGGAACGGGCGGCGGCGTAGCTCGAGGAACTGAAGCGCTTGCTGAAGCAGCCCGAGTTCAGCCCCCTGCGGCGGGCGCAGCTGGCCTACTCAGAGGGTCTTCTGGCGTTGTCGCGGGACGACGCGGCGGGAGCGAGGGCTCAGTTTGCCGAATCGCTCGCGCTCTTCGACAAGGTGAAGGCGAAATTCAGTCTCAACGTCTTTGCGTTGGACGGCTCTCGCGCGCGGGGCTCTGACTGGGCTGAAGTCGAGTCCGCGAGGTCGTCGCCTCCGGGCTATCGGACTCGGGTCGAAACATTGTCGAATCCCGCGAGATATCCGACCAGCGCGCGCCCTTCCCGATCGCCATCGGCGAGAGCTAGCCGCGGTGAGACGAAGGCCGGCCAGGCGTCCTTGGGCGAGGCGCTTAAGCACCTGGAGCAGACGCTGGGCGAGGACCACCCTGCCACGCTCAAGAGGAGAAAACTCGCTGCCGCCTCCGTCGCGGCCCTTGACGGGCCGACGCACGGCCTGGCGCCCGTCGGGTTTTGACTTCCACTGTCATGGAATGCACGCCGGGGAGCGGCCCTTTTGCCCTCACTGGGCAGCGAGCAGCCCGGTCGCGAGCGCCTTCGCGACCGAACCGACCCGGTCATTGCCCTGCTCCCCGTCCTGCGCGTCCACCACCGCGATCGCGGCCATGTTGACGATGTCCGCGACGTCGACGCCGCGCTGGAGGACATGGACCGGCCGCTTGAGACCGAGCAGGATCGGCCCGATCGCCTCGGCGCCGGCCAGCCGCCACACGAGCTTGTACGCGGCGTTGGCCGAATCGAGGTCCGGGAAGATCAGCACGTTGGGGTTCGAGACGGTCGCCCAGGGGTACTGGGACTCGAGCATTTCGGGCACGACGGCATAGTCGGCCTGCATCTCGCCGTCGATCGGCAGCTCGGGGTTCGCGGCCTTGACGAGCGCGACGGCCTTCTTGACCTTGAGGGCTCGGTCGTGGGTGTTCGAGCCGAAGTTGGAGAAGGAGATCATCGCGATGCGCGGCTCGATGTCGAAGCGCCGGACCGCCTCGGCCGTGAGCTGGGCGATCTCGGCGAGCTCCTCGGCGGTCGGATCGATGTTGACCGTGGTGTCCGCGAAGAAGAACGTCTGGTCCTTCAGCATCAGAATGTAGAGACCCGAGACACGCCCGACCCCGGGTGCCGTGCCGAAGATCTGCAGCGCCGGGCGGATCGTGTCGGAATAGGACTGCGTCATCCCGGAGATCACGCCGTCCGCGTCGCCGGCGTCGAGCATCAGCGGCCCGAACACGTTCCGAACGCGCGCCTGCCGGGCGGCCTCGTCCGGCGTCATCCCGGCGCGTCGCCGCAGCTCCTCGAGCCGTTTCGCATAGACCGGGAGCCTTTCGCTGCGGCTGGTATTGATGAAGTCGATCTTGTCCATCGGAAGGTGGAGTTCGCGGGCGAGCGCTTCGACCTCGGTTTCCCGCGCGAGCAGGATCGGACGGCAGATCCCCTCCTCCGCCAGGATCTTCGCCGCGCGGAGGATCTTCGGGTGCTCCCCTTCCGGAAAGACGATCCGCTTCGGGTGCCGCCGCGCCTTCTCGATGACGACGCCCATGACCTCTCGGGAGCGCGACAGCATCGCCTCGAGCCGCCGCAGATAGGCGCCCATGTCCGTGATCGGCTGGCGCGCCACTCCGGACTGCATCGCCGCCTCCGCCACGGCCGGCGCGACCCAGAGCAGCACGCGGTGGTCGAACGGCTTCGGGATCAGGTACTCCCTGCCGAACCGGAACGACTGGCCGCCGTAGGCTTTCGACACCGCGTCCGGCACGTCCATCTTCGCGAGCGCCGCCAGGGCCTGCGAAGCCGCGCGCTTCATCGCCTCGTTGATCTCGGTGGCCCGCACGTCGAGGGCCCCGCGGAAGATGAACGGAAAACCGAGGACGTTGTTGACCTGGTTGGGATAGTCGCTGCGTCCGGTGGCCATGATGACGTCGGGCCGGACGGCCCGCGCCTCCTCCGCCGTGATCTCGGGGTTGGGGTTGGCGAGGGCGAAAACGATCGGGTCGCGGGCCATGCCGGCGAGCATCTCGCCCTTGACGATGCCCCCGGACGAGAGGCCGATGAACGCGTCCGCGCCCGTCAGCGCGTCCGTGAGCGAGCGCTCGAAGGTCTCCACGGCGAACTGCGCCTTGTACGGGTTCATGTCCTCCTTGCGGCCGAGATAGATGACACCCGATCGGTCGACCATTCGCAGGTTCTCGGGGCGCACGCCGTAGGACAGGTAGAGCTTCGCGCACGCGATGGCGGAGGCTCCGGCTCCGCAGAAGACGACCTTGACGTTCTCGATCTTCTTCCCGACGACCTCGAGCGCGTTCAGGAAAGCCGCCGCCGAGATGATCGCCGTGCCATGCTGGTCGTCGTGGAAGACGGGGATCTGGAGGCGCTTCTTCAGCTGCTCCTCGATCTCGAAGCACTCCGGGGACTTCACGTCTTCCAGGTTGATGCCGCCGAAGGTCGGTGAAATCCGGGCCACCGTGTCGACGAAATCCTCGACCTCGGTCGCATCGACCTCGATGTCGAAGACGTCGATGTCGGCGAACCGCTTGAAGAGGACGCCTTTGCCTTCCATGACCGGCTTTCCGGCGAGCGGCCCGATGTTGCCGAGGCCGAGCACCGCGGTGCCGTTGGAGATGACCGCGACGAGATTGCCCTTGCTCGTGTACTCGTAGACCTTTTCGGGGTCCCGGGCGATCTCGAGGCAGGGCTCGGCGACCCCGGGGCTGTAGGCGAGCGAGAGGTCTTCCTGCGTCCGGCAGGGCTTGGACGGGACGACCTCGACCTTTCCCTTGCGGCCCCGCGAGTGATACTCGAGCGCCTCTTCGGCCGTCATCTTGCGCATGGTTCGCTCCCCGCCGTCGCCGTCGACGCCCCCGCCAGCTCCGCCCGCGCCGATCGCACCGCCTCGACGGCGCGGGCCGCCTCGACGAGAGTCAGCTGCTTGTCGCGGCGGCGCACGATCTCGACCTTGCCGTCCTTGAGCGCCCGGCCGCCGACGTTGACCCGGATCGGGAACCCGATCAGGTCCGCGTCCTTGAATTTCACTCCCGGCCGCTCGTCGCGGTCGTCGTAGAAGACCTCGAGCCCCGCCGCAACGAGGGCGTCGTAGAGCCCGTCGGCCGCCGATCGCGTCGCCTCGTCGGACGCGTTCAGCGAGACGAGCGCGATCTCGAAGGGAGCGAGGGCCAGCGGCCAGACGATCCCGTCGGCGTCGTGGTGCTGCTCGACGGCCGCCGCCATCGTCCGCCCCACGCCGATCCCGTAGGTCCCCATGACCGCCGGGCGGGTCTCGCCCTTCTCGTCCGTGAAACCGCAGCCGAGGGCCTCCGAGTACTTCGTGCCGAGCTTGAAGATGTGGCCGACCTCGATTCCACGCGCGATCTCGAGCGGCTTGCCGCAGCGGGGACAGGGATCGCCGGCGCGGGCCTGCGCGAAGCTCCCGAACGCCTCGACCTTCGCATCGCGCCGCTGCACGAACCCGGCGACGTGCCAGTCGCGGCGGCCGGCCCCCGTGACCGCGTTGACCGCGTCGCGAATCGAATGGTCGCCCACGATGCGCACCGTCCCGACGGGCAGCTTGTGCGGCCCGACGTATCCGACGGGGGCGCCGGTGGCCGTCTCGACCTTTTCCTCCGGAGCGAGGGCCAGGTGCTCGACCCGCAGCATGTTCTTCAACGCGACCTCGTTCACGTCGAGATCGCCGCGCAGGAGCGCGACGACGAAGCCCTTCTCGGTCTCGTAGACGAGGCACTTGATCATCCGCGACGCCGTGATGCCGAGGAAGTTCACGACGTCGTCGATCCCCCCCTTGCCCGGCGTCTCGACCTCGACGAGGGGGGTCTCCGTCTCGTCCTTCCAGGGCGCCGGCCGCGGCCCCGTCTCGGCCTTCTCGAGATTGGCGCCGTAGCCGCAGGCCGGGCAGCGCACGACCGCATCCTCGCCGGTGTCGGCGAGCACCATGAACTCCTCCGAGGCCGTTCCGCCGATGGCGCCCGAATCCGCCTGCACGACCGTGAAGTCGAGGCCGCAGCGGACGAAGACCCGCCGATACGCGGCATCCTGCGCCTTGTACGAGCGGTCGAGCCCCTCGGCGTCGACGTCGAAGGAATACCCGTCGTACATGAGAAACTCCCGGCCGCGCATGAGGCCGAAGCGCGGACGGATCTCGTCACGGAATTTCGTCCGGATCTGGTAGAGCGTCACCGGGAGCTGCCGGTAGGAGGTGACGCCGGAGCGGACCATCGAAGTCACCGCCTCCTCGGCGGTCGGCGCCAGGCAGTACTCGCCGGCCTTGCGGTCTTCGAGGTGGAAGAGGATCTCTTCCTTCGCGTAGCGGGCCCAGCGGCCGCTCTCCTCCCACAGCTCGCGGGGCTGCAGGATCGGGAGCTCCACCTCGTGCCCGCCCGCCCGGTCGATCTCCTCGCGGACGATCCGCTCGGTCTTCCGATGTGACCGCAGCCCGAGCGGCGTCAGCGAGTAGATGCCGGCCGCCAGCCGGCGGATCATGCCCGCCCGCGACAGCAGCACGTGCGAAATCGCCTCGGCGTCCCCGGGGACCTCGCGGACCGTCTGGAGGAAGTATCGCGACCAGCGCATAGGGACGCGAGAATAGCAGGCGCCGGCGAATCCGGCCGAAACCTAGTGGCGCGCTTTGGGCGAGACGGGCTCCTTGCGCTTGGGGACGACCTTTTCGACCAGACGCAGGTTCGAGCGCACCTGCTGCATCATGCGGTCCTCGATCCCGGCGCCGCGCGCCGCCGTCTTGGCCTTCGTGAAGGCCGCCTTGGCCTCGTCCGCGCGGCCGGCGGCCAGGTAGGCCATGCCCAGGTGGTGGAACGTCGTCGGCACCGCGGCGCGCTCGCTCGACCGCCTCAAACACTCGATCGCGCGGTCGTACTCGTTCCGCTTGTAGTGCACCCAGCCCAGGGCCGCGAGGGGGTAGGGCTTGAGCTCCTCGGGTGCCGCGGCGAGCGCGCGGCCGGCGTAGTCCAGGGCGAGGTCGAGGTCCTCGCCCGACTCGGCGAGGCTCGTGGCGAGCTCGTAGTAGCCCACGGCCTGGGCGGTCTTCGACGGGTGCTTCTCCAGGAACTCGCGGAGGAACTCGGCCGCGGCGCGCGGGTTGCCCTCGGCGCGAAGGGCCTCGGCCAGGGTCGAGCAGGCCGCCGCCGCGACGACGTCCTCGGGGTCGGCGGCGAGCACCTCGCGGCAGGCCGCGATCGCCTCCTTCCAGCGCCCCATGGAGGCCGAGAGCAGGGCGAAGGAGACCCGGATCGTCGGATTTCGGGGCTCGGCCCGCATCGCCTTGCGATAGAGCTCCTGCGCGCGGTCGAGATACCCGCGTGCGGCGTTTTCCTCGGCGTCCCGAAAAGCGGCGGCGCCCGGTCCGTCGACCCGCGGCAGCTCGTAGCCGCCCCGGCGCTCCATGACGCGCACGGCCTCCTGGTACTCCAGGCGGCGCGGGTTTTTCTCGAGCGCCTGCTGGAAGCACTCGAGGGCGCGCTTGGACCAGTTCTTCTCGAGATAGCAGAGGCCGAGCTGGAAAATCGCCTCCTCCGACTCGGGGGCCAGCCGCCGGGCCTCCTCGAAGTGCTGGATGGCCCGCGACAGCTCGCCCTTCTCGCGGAGCACGTTGCCGAGCAGGATGTGGGCGGAGGGCGCGGGCGCCGCCTCGATCGCCCGGAAGAGCTCGCGCTCCGCCTCGTCCCACCGCGAAAGATGGGCGCAGAGCGTGCCGAGCGCAAAGTGCGGGAGGAAGGCGTCGGGCCGGCGCTCGATCGCGTGCTTGAGGGCCACCTCCGCGCCCTCGGTGTCGCCCGCCTCGGAGGCCGCGATGCCGCTGTACACGAGGGCCTCGAAGTGGCTGGGGTCGACGGCGAGGATCTTCTTGAAGTACGCCGACGCGCGTTCGAGCTCGCCGCCCGAGAAGAACGTCTCGGCGAGATAGAAACCGAGCTCGACGTTGGAGCGGTCGGAACGGTAGAGGTCCTCGAGGACGCGGATGCCCCGGTCGGCGTCGAGGGCCAGGATGGCGAACTCCGCCTCCCGCAGCCGCTTCATGAAGGCCTCCCGGTCGAGCCCCGTCGAGCGGGCGATGATCCGGTCGCGGCGTTCGAGGAAGCGGTCCTTCTTTTCGACGGCCTGCATGCGCTCGTCCATCTTGGATTCCCAGAGATCGACGACCTCCTCCGTGCGCACGGCGCCGCGCCGCTCGAGCGTCTCCTGAAGAGCGAGGATGCCGGTATGCGCGACGAAGAGGTTCTTTTCGAGGTTCCCCATCGATTCGAAGAGCGCCTTGACGGCCTCGGCCGTCCGCTTCACCACGTCCTCGAGCGTCGAGATCCGCTCGAGCAGGTGCTCGTCGAAGGGAATCTCCTCCTGCGGCTCGCCGCTCTCCTCGACCACGCCGACGCCCGACAGCACGAGGAGCTTCGAGTTGCACCGGGCGCAGTATTCGTCCTCGTCGGAGTTGCGCAGGCCGCAGACCTGGCAGTACATCAGGCCGCGTACTCGTAGAAACCGCGGCCGGACTTCCGGCCCAGCCAGCCCGCGTCGACCATCCGCACCAGCAGCGGGCTCGGCCGGTACTTGGGATCGCCGAAGCCTTCCTGGAGCACGCGCAGGATCGCCAGGCAGGTGTCCAGGCCGATGAAATCCGCCAGCTGGAGCGGGCCCATGGGGTGGTTCATCCCGAGCTTCATGATTCCGTCGATCGCCTCGCGGGTCGCCACGCCCTCGCGCAGGGTCTCGATCGCCTCGTTGATCATCGGCATCAGCACCCGGTTCGACACGAAACCCGGATAGTCGTTGCAGACGATCGGCGTCTTGCCCATCCGGCGCGCGAGCTCGTCGACGGCGGCGGCCGTGGCGTCGGAGGTGGCCATGCCCCGGATCACCTCGACGAGCGCCATCACCGGCACCGGGTTCATGAAGTGCATGCCGATGAAGCGCTCCGGCCGGCGTGTCGAAGCGGCCAGGCGCGTGATCGAAATCGACGAGGTGTTGGAGGCGAGGACGGCGTCCGGCCCGCAGATGGCGCCGAGCTTTCCGAAGAGCTCCGCCTTGACCTCCTCGTTCTCCACGATCGCCTCCACGACGGCATCGGCGCCCGCGAGCGCGTCGAGGTCCGTCGTCCAGGTCAGGCGGGAGAGAGCGCCGGCGCGGTCCTCCGGCGTGCGCTTGCCTTTCGCGACTTCCCGGTCCAGGTTTTTTTCGATCGACGCCCGGGCCCGGGCCAGCAGGGGCTCGGCCACGTCGACGAGTACCACGCGGCAACCCGAAGCCGCCGCGACGTGCGCGATTCCACCGCCCATCTGACCGCCGCCGACCACGCCGAGTGTGCGGATCACGGTCGGGATGCTATCGCGTTGAGATTTCCCGGACCACCGGTGTCCCGCGATGCGGGACGCGACCCCGAGGGGCGGGGCGCTCTCTCGCGTCGCCCGTCGAGAGCCGCCTAGAAGCTGAGCCGATAGCGCGGGGTCCCGAAGCGGGAGACGAGCGTGACGCCGACGGCGACGATCGAAGCGACGCTCCAGACGAGCGCGCCGACGAAGGGCAGGAGCGAGACGCCTCCGAGCACCGCGAACCCGGCCGCCAGAGCCGCCGGCCGGCGGGCCGGCGCCACGCTCTTGACGAGCTTCTGGCCCAGCAGCAGGAAGAGCGCCGCCATCCCGAAGACCTTGGCGACGACGGCGACGGCCGCCGACAGCGAGGGCGATCGGAATCGCGACCGAAGCGGGCAGCAGAGAGAGCGCGGCGCCCGCGCCGAGAAACAGGGTCAGGACGCCGAGCGCGCCGGCGAGCAGCGCGCCGGACCAGTCCTCCTCCGCGAGCATCGCCGCGCGCGCCAGCGGAGAGGCGAAGAGCCAGAGAAGCGCCAGCGCCACGGCGAGCCAGGCGGACAGCGCGATCAGGTGCAGTCCCGAAAGGACGGAAGCGCCGAAGGCATTGTCTTCCCACGGCGCTCTCCGCATTTCGGAGAGGTACAGGTGGAGAAGCGACCCGGGCGTCGAAATGCGGCCCTCGACCGGAGGCAGCGTCTGGCCGGGGGGCGGCGAGATCCGGCCGCCGAACACCAGCAGATCGCCGGCGACCGAACCCCCCGGCGCGAACGACACGTCGCCTCCCCAGACGATGACGTCGCCCGACACCCGAGCCGCGATGCGCACGTCGGCGAGAATCGCCACGACCCGTCCGGGAAGGGCCTGGGAGACGACCACGTCGCGGCGCACCGACGTGATCGATCCCGGGATCGCCCGAGCGGCGCCGCCCGCCAGGAGGAAGAGCAGCGCTCCGGCGAAAAGGCGGACCGGCCGCATCTACGACCGGCGAGCGCGGGCGAGCACCCGCCGCAGGCCGAGCGCGACCGGCGGAACGAGCAGAAGGGAGACGATCCCGAGGGCTCCATCCTGACGCATCCCTTCGGAGAGGGCCCCCAGAGCGGTCGGTGCGACCCGGACGAGGTCCGACGCCCAGCCGGCGGCCGAGCGCGCCAGGGCGAGCAGCGGGGTCAGGGCGACGGCCCCGAGCGAAACCTGCTCGGAGGCGGTCAGGGCCGGCAGGGCCAGCAGGGCTGTCCCGCCGATCGCCAGACCGGCCGTGAGGAGGACCGGGGCATTCCACAGGGCGTAAGTTCGGCGCTCCCTCCGGGAGAAGGCCCGCAGCCGGGTGACCCGGTCGGCCAGACCCGGTGCCCCCTCGGAAGCCTCGTAGACCCCCTCCAGAGCCTCGGAAAGGCTCCTGGCGGCGGCGATCAGGGCCTGGCAGGAGCCGCACTCCCGGGCATGGGCGGCCGCATCGGACGCCAAAAGGGGTTCCGCCCCCGCGGCAACCGCCTCGGCGTCAATCGGATCCAGGGGGCGCGGGCAAGGTCTCACGTCACTTCTCCAGCCAACCTGTCCTTCAATACGACTCTGGCGCGAAAGAGTTTGTTCTTGACGGTCCCCAGGGGCATCTTCTTGAGCTCGGCGATCTCTTCGTAGGACAGGCCGGCAAAGTGCCGGAGGGCGATGAGTTCCCGAAAATCGGGCGGAAGCTCCTGGATGGCCTGATGGATCGCCTGTCCGCGCTGGGTGTTCCGGAGCTCCCCGTAGGGGTCGAGCCAGTTGGACCGCTGCTCGGCCTGAAACTGTCCCGGGGCCCCGTCCGGATCGGGGGTTTCCAGGGGAACGGTCCGCGGCCGGCGCTTGCGGAGGTGATCGATGGCCGCGTTGCCGGCGATCCGGAAGAGCCACGTGGAGAACTTGTATGCCGGGTTGAAGCGATCCAGGGCCTGGAACACCTTGAGGAAGATCTCCTGTGCGAGGTCCAGGGCATCGTCGCGGCTGCCGACCATGCGCGTGACGTGGGAAACCACCCGCACCTGGTAGCGCCGCACCAGGACCTCGAAGAGATCCTCCTCACCGGCGAGCACGCGTCGGACGATCTCCCCATCCTCGATCTCGGTATCCCTCGCCTCCACGCTCGGCTCTCTCCCGGTCCCCGAACGGATTCGGGAATGCATGCCGGGTGCTAGAATCCCCCGGCATTTTAGTGTGATCGGGCACCGGCCCGCGGGAGAGGGACGTGAGCACAAGCGCCGAACCCCGGTTGACGGTCGATACGCTTCCCACCGGCACCGACTCCGCGAGCCCCTTCGAAGAGATGATGTCGCGGTTCGACCTGGCCGCGGAGAAGCTCGGACTCGACCCCGGGCTCTACAAGGTCCTCCGGGAACCCGTCCGGGAGACGAAAGTTTCGATTCCGGTCTCGATGGACGACGGCCGAATCGAGGTCTTCGTGGGCTACCGCGTCCTGCACAACATCGCGCGGGGACCGGGCAAGGGCGGCATCCGATTCGACAAGAACGTGACGCTGGACGAGGTTCGCGCGCTCGCGGCGTGGATGACCTGGAAGTGCGCCGTCGTGAACATCCCGTTCGGCGGCGCCAAGGGCGGAGTCATCTGTGACCCGCCGTCGCTCTCCCGCGCCGAGCTCGAGAAGATCACCCGCCGGTACACCGCCGAGCTGATGGACCAGTTCGGCCCCGAAAAGGACGTCCCCGCTCCGGACATGGGGACCAATCCGCAGACGATGGCCTGGATCATGGACACCTACTCCATGCACGCCCGGCACACCGTGACGGCGATCGTCACGGGCAAGCCGCTCTCGCTCGGCGGCTCGCGGGGACGCGTCGAGGCGACGGGCCGCGGGCTCATGCTCATCTGCCGCGAGGCCGCACCGCTGCGCGGCCTCACGCTGGGGTCGAGCCGCATCGTCGTGCAGGGCTTCGGCAACGTCGGCTCGATCGCCGCCCGGATGTGCCACGAGGCCGGCGCGAAGATCGTGGCCGTCTCGGACATCCAGGGCGGAATCCACGCGCCCGGCGGACTCGACATGCCGGAGGTCCTCGCCCACTACGAGAAGAACCGAACCCTGAAGGGATTCCCCGGCGCCGAGGCCGTCGCCAACGATGCCCTCCTCGAGCTCGACTGCGACATCCTGATCCCGGCGGCCAACGAGAACCAGATCACCCGCCGCAACGCCGCCGCCATCAAGGCCAGGATCATCGTCGAAGGCGCCAACGGCCCGACCACGCAGCGCGCCGACGAGGTCCTGGACTCGCGGAACATCCTGGTCGTGCCGGACATCCTGGCCAACGCCGGCGGCGTCACGGTGTCGTATTTCGAGTGGGTCCAGGACCGCGCCGGCTTCTTCTGGCGCGAGTCCGAAGTCAACGAGCGGCTCGAGGACATCATGGTGCAATCCTTCCGGGACGTCGCCGCCATGGCCGAGAAATACGGCGTCAGCTTCCGGATCGCGGCCTACATGCTCGGCATTTCGCGGGTCGCCCACGACACCATGGTCCGAGGGCTGTACGCCTAGACGATCCCGCTTCCTCGGATTCGGCCTCTGGCTCCTGGTCCGGGTCGCCGCCCCGGCCGCCACACCGGCGGAGGTCGCCCGCATCGACGGCATCTTCGCCTGCGGCCTATCCGCCCGGCGGCCCGGGGGCGGCCGTCCTGGTCGTCCAGAACGGAGTCCCGGTGCTCCGGAAGGGCTACGGGCTCGCGGAAGTCGAGCTCTCCGTGCCGATCCGGCCGGACATGGTCTTCCGCGTCGGCTCGGTCACCAAGCAGTTCACGGCCGCGTGCATCCTGAGGCTCGTCGAAGACGGCCGGATCTCCCTTTCCGACGACCTGACGAAATTTCTCCCCGACTACCCGACGGGCGGGCGCCACGTCACGATCGAACAACTCCTGACGCACACTTCCGGCATCCGGAACTACACGGAGATTCCGGCCCGATACCCGAACCGGCTGCGGGAGGACTGGACGCTCGCCCAGTTGATCGACTTCTTCAAGAACGAGCCCTTCGATTTCGAGCCCGGAACCTCGTGGCACTACGACAATTCGGGGTACGTCCTGCTTGGCGCCGTCCTCGAACGGGTCACCGGCAAGACCTATCCGGACCTGCTCGCGGAGTGGATCTTCACGCCTCTGGGAATGAAGAACACGCGATATGGCGGTGAGGCACCGATCATCCCGGGCCGGGTCGCGGGTTATCAGAAAGCGCCCGGCGGCGGCGTCGTCAACGCGTATTATGCATCCATGACCCAGACCTTCTCGGCGGGCGGCCTGGTTTCGACCGTCGACGATCTGGCCCGGTGGCAGGCGGCGCTCGACGCGGGAGAAATCCTGACGCCCGAGAGCCGGCGCCGGATGTGGACGCCCGTGACGCTGCCCGACGGGACACCGACCCGCTACGGTTTCGGCTGCGGAATCTGGAGGTACGAGGACCATGCCGTCGTGGAGCACGGGGGTCGCATCAACGGGTTCGCGACCGCCAACATGCGCCTGCCCGACGACCGCATCTACGTGGCGGTGCTCTCCAACTGCCTCGGTTGCGCGGAGCCCCGGGCCCTCGCGCTGCGCGCAGCGTCGATTCTCATCGGGAAGCCGGTCGACGATCGCCCCACCGTGGCCATGCCGCCGGCGACCCTCGACCGGTATGCCGGCACCTACCGCGATCCGGATGGCGATGCTTGGGTGGTCCGCCGGTCGGGTGATCACCTCTCGCTGACGGCCGGCGTGACCATGGAGGCGTGGCCCGAAACCGAGGGTGTCTTCCGGGTTCGCGACGCCGTGCGGACCCTGCGATTCGTCACCGACGCCGGGGGCGCGGTGGTGGCCCTCGAGATCGACGAGGGCATGGCGCCGGTGACCCGGGCCGCGAGGGTCCCGGGAAGCTAGACGCGGGGCCCGGGGCGGCACGCCGGTCCGCCCCGCTACTTCAGGGTGACCTTGGGCCGGACTTCGGGCATCTCGACGGCGAGCTTGCGCTCGAGCTCGGAGAGCGTGGCCTGGATCGGCCGACGCCACGACGGGTCGAGCAGGGACACCGTCAGTCGCCTCCCGTGGAGCGCCGTCGGCGCGATCTTGCGGGACAGGGGTTCCCCGACGATCCGCCCCCAGCGCGCCTGGAGCCACGCGAGGGCGTTGTCCCCACGGGCCATGCGCCGCAGCAACCCGTCGGCGGCGGCGTCGAGCGAGGAAAAGGAGCTTCGCTTCGGCCCGCTCGTCTTCATCGGCGGCCTCCTTCGGGCGGCACCGGCCGCAGGGGCTTCTCTCCCGAAAGGACGCGGCGAACGTCCTCGGCGACCATCCGCGCCATCTCGCGGCGCGTCTCCACGGTCGCGCTCCCGGCGTGCGGCATCAGAACGACGCGATCGTCGTCGAGCAGAGCCGGGGTGATCGCCGGCTCGTTCTCGTAGACGTCCAGGCCGGCGCCGGCGAGGGAGCCGTTCTCGAGCGCCCGCGCCAGGGCGACCTCGTCGACGACCTGGCCGCGCGAAGTGTTCAGCAGCAGGCTGCCCGGCTTCATCCGCGCGAAGGTCTCGGCCTGAAAGAGCCGGCGCGTCTCGTCGTTCAGGGGCACGTGTATGGACACGACGTCGGCCCGGCGCAGGAGCTCGTCGAACGACACGCGCGGCGGATCGTCCGGGTTCCCCTCGTCGCGAGCCGTGCGCCCGGCCGCGATCACGGTCATGCCGAAGGCCTTGGCCCGCCGGGCCACGGCCTTTCCGATGCGTCCCGGCCCGACGATCCCGAAGACCTTGCCTTTCAGGTCGCGGCCCAGAAGCAGGTCCGGCGCCCAGCCGGCGAAGCCGCCGGCGCGAACCAGCCGGTCGCCCTCGATCAGGCGACGCGAGAGGGCGAGCAGGAGAGCGATCGTCAGATCCGCGGTCGCGTCCGTCAGCGCGTTGGGGGTGTTCGTGATCACGATCCCCCGCGCCGCGGCGGCCGCGCGGTCGATCTGGTCGACGCCCACGGCGTAGCTCGCGATGATCTTGAGTCGGTCCGCGGCCTGAATGACGGACGTCGTCACCGCGTCGTCCACGAGGCAGACCAGGGCATCCACCCCCGGGACCTCGGCGGCGAGCTCGAGCTCGCCCGCCGGATAGCCGAGCACGCGAACCTCGAATTCCTCGCGAAGGGCGTCGAACGGCTCCGGGAGCGCACGGGTCGCGAGCACGACGCCGCCGCTCACCGGGCCCCCCGCTGGAGCGCCTGGCCGGCGAAGAAGATCCCCGCGCCGATCCCGAGAAGGACCAGTTCGCGCCGGACGTCGTGGCCGAGCACGCCCACGAAAAAGGCCGCCCCCGCGACGACGAGACCGAGGAACTGGACCGCGCGCGAGAGCCGGTACATCTAGGACCTCGCCTCGGCGATCGTGACACGCAGGATTCGATCGTCCTGTTCGATGCGGTTGACCACGTCCGCACCCGCGACCACCTGGCCGAAGACCGTGTATCCCCCATCGAGGTGGGGTTGCGGGCTCTGGGTCACGAACCACTGGCTCCCCCCGGTGTCGGGACCGGCCAGCGCCATCCCGACTGTCGCGGCAAGATAAGGCAGCGTGTTGATCTCGTCACGGATCTCGTAGCCGGGCCCGCCGCTGCCCGTCCCCGTGGGATCGCCGTCCTGGACGACGAAGTTCGGCACCACGCGGTGGATCGGGGCGCCGTCGAAGTAGGCCTTCCGCGCGAGGCTCACGAAATTCATCACCGTCATCGGGGCCTCCCGTCCGGCCAGCCGGATCGTGAAGGATCCGCGGGCGGTTTCGATTCGCGCCGTCCGGGGCCGTTGGGCCGTCGCCAGGAGGGAGGAATAGTCGGCGAGCGTTCGCCCCGTCGTGTACGTGCGCCAGGGAAACTGCGCCGGGTCCGCGTGAAACGTCCTGACGAGCGACCGCCGGGCCAGGCGGGAAACGAGAACGGACGGGTGGCGATAGGCCGCCTCGACCACCGAACGCGCTTCCGGGTCCTCCGGCGCCTTCTCCGCCGCACCGATGGCGGTGATGGGGACGTCGGTCCCCGCCGCGCCGTAGGAAGCCACGACCGTCTCGCGCAGCCAGGCGTAGACCCCGGGGCCGCCGGCCTGGGCCCGAAGGTCGACGGCCGCCGACCGTACCCCGGGATCCGGGTCCGCAAGCGCCGCCTGAACGAGCGGCATGTTGGCCCGCGCGGCTTCGGGCGTGTCGAGGCCTTCGAGGACGCGCAACCGGACGACCGGTTCCGGGTCCGCCATCAACGACTCGCGCAGTGGCCGGGCCTGCGCATCGGGGAGGAATGCGAGTCCGGCAGCCGCCGCGCCTCGTATGAACGGGTCCGGGGACGCCACGGCAGCCTCCACCACGTCCCGCGACTCTCCCGGCAGCGCGGCCATCACCGATGCGATGGCGACCTGGCGGCGCCGGCCACGGCCGCTCGACGCCGTCGAATAGAGCCGGCGGAAAGCCTCGCGATCCGACGTCGCGTAACGCAGGACAGTCAGCGCCGGGACCGCGAGGTTGGGGTTCGCGTCGCCCGACAGCGCCGCCAGGCGCGCCGCCCGGTCGGGAGGCACGGTGGCCCCCGGTGTCTTCGCGAGGATGGCGGCGAGCGCGATCATCGCGTTGATCACGACCGGCCACCGCCGGCCGTCGAGAGCCGCCCACAGCGCCCCGGCGGACTCGGCGTGGCCGAGGACGCCGAGGGCCCGGGCGCAGAGAGCGGCGGTTTCGGTGTCGGGATCGCCCAGGCCGGCCGTCAGAAGCGGCAGCGATGCTTCGCGGGGCCGGCGGGCCAGCGCATACAGCGCCGCGGCCCGAACCGCCGGATCCGGATCCGCGGCGTACGGGCTCGCCGCCGCGACCGAGGCGTCGGTCGAAAACGGCCAGAGAGCGATGAGCAGGCCGGCCCGGCGGTCCGGGGCGGCGGCGGGCAGTTCCGCAAGGATCGCCGTCTCCCCCGCCGGCTGCTCGAGCCGTCCGATCGACCAGGCCGCGCGCACGGCGACGGAAGGGTCGGGGTCCCGGAGGAGCGGTACGAGGCGTTCGGTCAGTTGAGCGTCGCCGAGCAGTCCCGCGGCGAAGGCTGCCGAGACGCGGACCTCGGAGGCGGGATCCGAAAGGAGTCGGGCGAGGGTCGCCGCCGCGCGAACGTCCCCGATGCGACCCGCCGCCAGTGCTGCGCGCGCGCGCACGGCGGCCGCCGCGGAGCCGGCCGCCGCGTCGACGACATCGGCGTCGAAGGCGCGCCGATCCTCCAGCGCGAGCAGCGCGGGCTCTGCCTCGGCCAGCGAGGAAAACCGGGTTTGGGGTTGCGGCGGCGGGGTCTCGGGCATCGAGGGCGGCGGTGCGGGCCGACTCGAGCAAGCCCCGGCCACCAGGGACAGAATCACCGCGCCGAGCGCACCGAGGCTACGCCGCATCCCCCGCCTTTCTGCCGAGAACGGATCGGATCATAGATGCCGGCGAGGGGACCCGAATTACGCGCCCACGAGAAGTCGGTCCCCGAGAATGTGCGGCAGGCCGGCCTTGTAGATCTTGTCGCGCGCGCGCTCGACGGGATAGTCGACGCGGTCGAAGTGCACGACGTGTGCCGCGGCGTCGTAGATGGCATACGAGGCCGCGGCATTCCGATCCCGCGGCTGCCCGATCGAGCCCGGGTTGATCAGATAGCGCATCCCCTTCTTCAGCGGGTATCGAAGGCGGGTTTCCTTGACGAGCTCGACCAGGATCCCGTGAGGCTCGAGCGTGAAAACGCATGGAATGTGGCTGTGTCCGAAGAAGCAGACGTTGGCTTCGAGCTCGCGAAAGTTCAGGTAGGCGTCGTAGTCCGTGAAAATGTATGCGTCTTCGTCCCGCGGCGAGCCGTGGCAGATCGCGAAGGCGCCGTCGACGGTGGTGGGCCCCAGGGGCAGCGCCTCGAGGAACCTGCGATTGCGAACGGTGAGTTTGTCCGTCGTCCAGCGCGCCGCCTTCAGCGCGACGGGGTTGAACAGGTCTCCCGATTCCAGGCCGCACACGACCTTGTCGTGGTTGCCGCGGATCATCACCTTTTCCTTGCGCAGGCCGCGGATCCGGTCGATGACGTGGTTCGGGTTGGCCCCGTATCCCACGAAGTCTCCGAGCACGACGACGCGGTCGAACCGCTTTCGGCGCACCCGCGCCAGGACCGCGGCCAGGGCCTCGTCGTTGGAGTGAATGTCGGACAGGATGAGATAGCGCATCCGGGTGTCGGCTCTCCTTGTCAGTCGATCGATTCGTGTTCCTCGAGAGCGATGAGCACCCGGTCCGCTGCTTCCTCGACCGTCTCTCCGCCGCCCAGGGCCACGCGGACACTCGCCATTCTATAGAAGGCCGCCCGCTCGGCGAAGAGGGCGGCGAGCTGCTCGAGGCTTCGGAACAGCGGCCGATCGGTTTTTCCCGCGAGCCGGACCCGGACGATCTCGAAGCCGACGTCGAGAAACACGGATTTCCCCAGCCGGCCGATCGTCCGCCGGCTGGTCTCCTGCGCGAAACTGCCGCCACCCGTCGCGACGACCGCCGCCGGCAGGGACTCGGTCCCGGCCAGAAAGACCGATTCGCGCTCGCGGAACGCCGCTTCGCCCGATTCCTCGAACAACGCCCGGATCGTTCGCCCGGCCGCCCGCTCGATCTCCGCGTCGATGTCGACGAAAGGAAGGCCGAGCCGCTCGGACAGGCGTCGGCCCACCGCGGTCTTGCCGCTCCCCATGAAGCCGACGAGGTAGATCCGGGCCGGGCGGCGGCGACGGCGCGCGCGATCGAGCGCGGCACGCGCGTGCTCCTCGACGCGGCCGCCACCGAGAAGGCCGCCGATCATGGCGGCGGAATCGGCGCCCGCCTCCCACACCGCCTCCAGCCGATCGATCGTGATCCCCCCGATCGCGACCAGCGGCTTGGTCCGGCCGGCGGCCGCCGCCGCGAGGGCCCGCAGGCCGAGGCCGGGCCGCTCCGTCTTGGTGGGGCTGTCGAAGACCGGGCCGAAGGCCACGTAGTCCGCGGACCGGTCGGCGAGGGCCCGGCGGGCGGCCGGCACGTCGTGGGTCGACACGCCGATCCGGGCGCCCTCCGGGAGCATGCGCCGCGCCTCGGCGGCCGGAAGGTCGTCCTCCCCCAGGTGCACGCCGAGCCCGGACAACTTCGCAAGGTCCACGCGGTCGTTGACGAAAGCGAGGGCTCCGATCGGCCGCGCGAGCCCGGCGATCGCGTCGGCGGCGGCGAGCAGCGCCCGGTCGGGCAACGCCTTGTCGCGCAGCTGGACGCAGCGGACGCCGACAGCCAGGAGGCGGCGGACGATCTCGGCGGGGTCCTCGATGCCGCTCGCGGCGCGGTCGGTAATGGCGTAGACGGGCGGGAGCCGGAACGTCACGCGGGCCGCCTACGCCGAGGCGGCGAAGCGCTCCATGAAGTGAGTCGACAGGCGCCCCTCGATGAAGTCCGGATCGTCGAGGATCCTCCGGTGAAGCGGAATGGTCGTCTTGATGCCTTCCACGACGAAAAAATCGAGCGCCCGCCGGCCTCGCCCGATGGCCTCCGCGCGGTCCCGCCCCCAGACGATCAGCTTGGCGATCAGCGAGTCGTAGTACGGCGGAATCAGATACCCCTGGTAGGCGGCCGTGTCCACGCGCACGCCCAGGCCTCCGGGCGGATGGAAGACGGCGATGCGCCCGGGGGAAGGCTTGAACGAGTCCGGGTCTTCGGCGTTGATCCGGAACTCGATGGCGTGGCCCCGCGGCGTCATGTCGCGCTCCAGGAACGACAGGGGCGCTCCGGCCGCCACGGCGATCTGCTCCTTCACGAGATCGAGCGCCGTGACCTCCTCGGTGATCGGATGCTCGACCTGGAGGCGCGTATTCATCTCCATGAAATAGAACTTTCCGTCGGCGTCGAGCAGGAACTCGACCGTCCCGGCGTTGGTGTACGCGACCGACTTCGCCGCCGTGACCGCAGCCTCCCCCATGCGCCGGCGCAGGCCGTCCTCCAGGGCCGCGGAAGGGGCTTCCTCGATCAGCTTCTGGTGCCGGCGCTGGATCGAGCATTCCCGTTCCCCCAGTTGACGGATGTTCCCGCGCGAATCGCCGAACACCTGGAACTCCACGTGCCGCGGGCTCTCGAGATACTTCTCGAGATAGACCTCGGCGTTGCCAAACGCCTTCTCCGCCTCGTTGCGCGCGGTCTCGTAGGCCCCGGACAGCTCCCGTTCGTCGCGCGCCACGCGCATGCCGCGGCCGCCCCCTCCGGCGGAGGCCTTGAGGATCACGGGGTAGCCCGCCTTCCGCGCGAACGCGAGGGCTTCGTCCACCGACTCGACCGGTCCCGGCGATCCCGGAACGGTAGGCACTCCGGCCGCCGCCACCGTTTGCCGCGCCAACGACTTGTCTCCCATCTTGCGGATCGCTTCCGGCGACGGCCCGATGAAGGCGATGTTGCAGTCGTGGAGAATCTCGGCGAAGTAGGCGTTTTCGGACAGAAATCCATAGCCGGGGTGGATCGCGTCGGCCTCGGTGATCTCGGCGGCCGACACGATCGCGGAGATGTTGAGATACGACGCGGCCGACGGGTACGGCCCGACACAGACATCCTCGTCGGCATACCGCACGTGCAGGGCGTCACGGTCGGCCTCGCTGTAAATGGCGACCGTCCGAATGCCCAGCTCGCGGCAGGCCGAAATGATCCGGAGCGCGATCTCGCCCCGGTTGGCGATCAGGATCTTCTTGAACATGCCGCGCCCGCCGCGCGGCCTAGTGTCCTGTCCCGGAAGTCTCGCTATCAACCTGCCGGCACGAACGCTTCACAAGGGCGGAAGCATCGACGGCATGCGGCTGACAATCCACGATACTCATGGAACAAGACTTCCGTGACACAACACTAGGCAGCCAGCCGGATGGCGAAGAGCTTCTCGCCGTATTCCACGGGCTGCCCGTTCCGGGCATAGACCGCGACGACCTCGCCCTCCACGTCGGACTCGATCTCGTTCATCAGCTTCATCGATTCGATGATGCAGAGGATCCGGCCCTTGGCGATGCGCTGCCCCACCTCCGCGAAAGCCTCGGCCTCCGGCGACGGCGAGCGATAGAACGTCCCGACGATCGGGGACGTGATCACGTGCACGTTCTCCTCCGTCGGCGCGGCCTCCAGACCGGTGGTCGCAACGGGCAGGGAGGCCGCGGACGTGACGGGCGCGGGGGCCGCATGCGTCGCCGCGGCCTCAAGGGTGGCGGCACGCCGCCCTTCGATCCGCAACCGGAAGCCTCCCCGTTCGATCTCGAGACCCGCGAGCCCGCGCTCGGTCACGAGATCCACGAGCTCCCGGATCTCCTTGAGCGAAAGCATCCCTAGACCAGCTCCTTCTCCAGCGCGGCGGCCGCCTTCTTGAGCTCGAAGCGTCCGCGGCCGAAATTCCCGTCCCGGGCCAGCAGGAGAAGCAGATAGTACTCCTCCGTCACCCGGCAGAGGATGGTCGCCGCGTTGTCGGAAGCGACCGTCAACTGCTGGAGCGGCCCGTGGTCGGTCAACGCGCGCGCCGCCCGGGCGGCCTTGACCACCGAGCCCGTCTCGGCGGCCAGGGATTCCATCGGCAGACCCTCCGAGCTGACGAAGGAGTCGATCGCGATTCCGTCCACGCCGACGAGCGATACGGCCCGCGTGCCCTCGACGCGCTCGGCGATCCGGCGAAGCGTGTCCTGGAAAACGTTCATGCGAAGCCGGATGATGTCACGGTCGGGGGTTGCCGATCATCCCGCCTGGACCTGCGACAGCCAGCTCTTCAGGGTCCGAATCCGAGCCAGGCGCCGCTCGAGCCCGGGATCGGGCGCCGTGGAGCCCGTGGAGCCCGCCGGCAGGAGACGGGCCTCGGCGTCCCGGCGAAGGCGCTTGAGGTCCTCGTCGAACGGGTGCCGGCTGACGAGATCGTCGTAGATCTGCAGGGCCTCCGCGTAGTGTCCCTGGGCGTAGTAGAGGTCGGCCAGGGCGCGGCCCGTCGGCCTCGCGGGAGGCGCTTCGGCCGCGGCCGTCCGCGGCTCGGCCTCCGGCGCTCGTGGGCCCGGTGCGGGAGAAAGCGGGCCCGAAGGCTCCGCCGCGGAAGCGGAGAGGGGCGCCGGCACCTGCGCCGGCGCAGGCGGGGGCGGTTCCGCAAGGGATGGGGCCGGCGGCGCGGACGGCGCGATGAACACGTCGCGGGTCGGAACGAGAAACGGACCGTCCACCACGTGCGCCTTTCCCGAATCCTCGCCGACCTCGAACGGCAGGGAGGTCAGCTCGAAGGGATCCTCGCTCGGCGCCGAAGGCACCGGCGGACGCGGCGCCGCGCGACGGCGGCCCTTGTCGGTCTCCTGAAAGCTGGGGGGAGGCGGTGGCGTCTCCTGGCGCACGGGCCGGGGCGGCGGCACGGGCCGCGGCGCCACCTGGGTCTCGAGCTCCGCGATGATCGGATCGACCTTGCGGTCGCCCGAGAGCGCCCGATAGAGCTTGTACTTCTTGACGGCCTCGAGCTTGTCGCCGCGTCCCAGCTGAATGTCGGCGAGGGACTTGGCTGCGACGAGGTTGCCCGGGTCGGCCACGAGCACTCGGGTGAAGGTCGCGATGGCGTCGGTCGTCTGGTTCGCCTCGAGATAGACCCGTCCGAGAGCGACCTGCGCCGCGACGTAGCCCGGGTGCGCGAGCAGACCCTTCTGCAGCGCCGACAGCGCGTCCTTCAGGCGGCCGAGCTTGCGGTACTCCTCCGCCACCGAGACGAAGAGCCTGGAGCCCGGATCGAGATCCAGCCTTCGCTCGAGGTCGCGGATGCGCGCTTCGGCCGTCTGTTCAGCCACGATGAAGTAGGCGCCGCCCCCCGGAGGAGGCGGCGCCGGTGAGACTCAGGGAGTCGGTGTCGGCGGAACCGTGCACGGCAGGAGGTACTGGAAGACCTGCGTGGCCGTGACGGAACAGGTGGAGACCCGGTCGGTCACGGTGACGTCCACGGTCGACACGACCTGCAGGGTACCGACCGGATTGCCACCGGTGCAGGCCGGCGGCGCCGCCGTCGTGACCGGCACGACGATGTCGAGCTGGCCGAAGCTGGCCGCGTTGACGAAGGCCGTGGCCGATCCGAACTTGACCTCGACGTCGGCCGGATTCGACGGGAAATTCGCACCGAAGATGGTGCCCGGGAAACCGCCGAATCCGCCGCCCTGGCACCCGAGACCCCCACACGAATTGGCCGGGACGACCGACGCGATGGCCGGCCGGGAGACGACGTAAGTGAACGAGCCGTCGGACACGCTCGCGCCGGTGTTGATGTTCGTCACGCCGATCTCGCCCGTGATGTCGCTGCACCCGCTCGCAACGGCCGGACCCGGAACGACCACGATTTCCGTGGCCGAAACGCTCTGGACGAGGGCACCGAAGCCCGCGAGGCTGACCGCGACCGGCGCCTGGAAGCCCCTCCCGAAAATCGTCATCGGGACGAACGGACCGGAGAGCGGCTGGACGTTGTTGTTGAACGCCGTGATGATCAGCGGCTCCGTGTAGGTGTACGTCACGCCATTCGAGACGAGCCCCGATGCGATGTTGCGCACCGTGACGTTGACCGCGGTCGGCTGACCGACCTGCAGCGGGGTCAGGACGACGATCTGCGTATAGGACACCGAAACGACCTGCGCCTCGAGCGATCCGAAGAAGACCTGCACGCCGCCCGTCGTCGAGAAGCCGGACCCCACGATCGTCACTCGCGTCCCGCCTTCGCTGGTTCCGGAGGACGGGAGGAGGGACGAGATCGTCGGCTGACCGGACTCGGCGGAGCCATACGAGAAGCAGGTCGGAAGCGACAGCACGACCGGCTGAGGCAGATTCGTTCCCAGAGACAGGGCGATCTGCGCCTGGAGCTGGGGCGCCCCGAACTCGGGGAACCCGGGCGTCTGCACGACCACCTGGTTCGACGTCACCGACTGCACGATGCCGTCGCGGGTCGTGCCGTTGACGGTGAACTGGGCACGCGTCGTCGACGGCGTGCCGAAGAAGCGGCCTCCGTTGAGCGTCAGGACGGTGCCGCCGTCCTTCGGACCGAAGCTCGGGCTGCAGGAGGACACGAACGGCAGTGTGCTCGACGACGGCTGGAAGATGATCGAGAGATTCGCGGAGCCCGTGTTTCCCGAGGAGGTCGACGTGGCGTGGACCTTCGCGACTCCCGCGCCGGGACCGCACAGGGCGGTCACCGCCGAGCCGTTCTGCGTGACGACGGAGACCAGGGGCTGGCCGTTCTGCGAGAACGATCCGAAGTCCGAAGAGAAGTTGACGCTCGTGCCGTCCGGGACGCTGCTGCCGTTGACGGTGACGAGCGCCTCGATCAGCGTGCACGTCCCGGCCTTCGGGTTGGAGTCGCTCGTGATGAGCACGATCTGGAGGGCGGTTCCCCCGCCTCCCGTGCCCGGGCCGGGGTTCGTCGGCGCGTCCGCCGCGCAGGCGTGCAGCCCGGCGACGGCCGCGACGAGGGACAGTAGGATCGCTATGCGGCGCATGGAACCCCCTTACCTGGCCGCCGTCGCGGCGGCGGAGTATCGAAAGATCAGGAGTCCGCTCGCGGTATCGCTCTCGACACGGTGGCCGGAAACGGTCTGACCGTAGAAGGTCAGGTTGAAGGCCGTGTCGATCTCGTCCCGGCCGGTCTCGCGGTCAATCCCGCCGTTGAACGGAAGGAGTTGATCGAAGGGCGACTGCTGAAGCGCCGGTCCGTACAGGACCGGGAAGTTCTCGAGGGTCGCCGTTCCGTTGACCGGAACCACCACGCCGGCGCCGAACGTCTGGGCCGGCGGCACGAGCGTGCCGCCATCGGTCCGCGTGAACGTCACCCGGTAGCTGTTGATCTGGGTGTCGGCGAAGCCTCGGGTGTCCACGGCCGCCGGATCTTTCAGAGCGGACCGGAGCGTGATGGTGTCGATCTGCACGGGAGCCACGTTGGCGACGTTGATGAATCCCGGCTGCAGCTCGATGTTGACCGTGATGAACACGGGCGACTCGGTTTCGCCCTGTGTGTTGGTGCACCCGCTCGCGAGGACGAGCGCGGCCGCGAGGGCAATTCCGAGCAGGACTTTGTTCTTCATGAACGACTCTCCCTTACGACCTGAGGATCCGGGGGGTGATGAATATGAGCAATTCGTCGTGCTTCTCGGTCCGCGTCTTGTTGCGGAACAGGTTTCCGAGCACCGGAATCTTCCACAGGCCCGGAATCATGTTGTTCTGGTCCTGATCGTTGATCTGGAAGATGCCGCCGATGACGGTCGTCCCGCCGTCCTTCACGAGAACCTGGCCGCGGTACTCACGGATCGTCAACGGAACGTTCTGGCCGAGCGACAGGTTGAGGGCGACCGCCGGCTCGCGCTTGGTCACGTTGACGGTCAGGAGGATCGTGCCTTCGGCCGTGATCTGCGGCGTCACGTCGAGCTTGAGCGTCGCGTCGACGTAGATGACCGTCGTGGTGTTGTTGACCGTCGTCTGCACCGGAATCTGCACGCCCGACTGGATGAGCGCCGGGGTGTTGGTCAGCGACGTCACCTTGGGCGACGAGATGATCTTGAGAAGACCCTGGTTCTCGGCGGCCGTCAGGGCGACGTCGAGGTTGAACGTGTTCAGGATGTTGCCGAGCACCAGCGAGGCCACCGTCGGACCGTTGCCGAGTCCGACGTCGATCCCCCCGAGGATCTTGTTGGGGAAGATCAGGTTGGTCGTGTTGCCGGTTTCGGTGTCGGCCTTGCCGCGCACGCTCCAGTTGATGCCGAGGCTGCGGCCGAGGCTCTTCGTCGTTTCCACGATCCGGGACTCGATGACCACCTGCGGCGTCGCCGTATCGAGATTGTCGATCAGCTGGAGCACCGCCGGAAGGTAGGTCGGGATCTCGCGGATGATGAGCGTGTTCGTCCGCTGGTCCACGACGATCGCTCCGCGCTTGGACATCACGCTCTGCAGCGTCGGCACGATCTCGGAGGCTTTGGCGTAGGACAGCTTCTTGATGACGGTGCGCGTCGGCTCGGCGGCCTGCCGCGCTTCCGCGAGCCGGGCCCGATCGGATTCCTCGGACTGGAGCTTCGAGGTGGTCGCGATCCGCATGATGTTGTTCTCGAGCACGTAGCCCAGGCTGTTCTGCTTGAGGATGAGGTCGAGCGCCTGGTCCCAGGGAACGTCCTCGAGCTGCACGGTGACCGTTCCTCGAACCTCCGGATCGATGACGATGTTCAGGCCCGTCAACTGGGAGATCGTCCGGAACACGTCCTTGATGTCGGCATCCTTCAGGTCGAGGGAGATCGGCTCTCCCGTGAACTGCGACTGGGCCTCGGAGATCGTCCGTGAACGGTAGGAGGATCCGGGAGCCGGCTGGGCCGCCTGGTCCGCGTCGAGCGCCGCGGCGGCCGCCTCGAACAAAGCCTCGCCTCGGGTGGCCGGGGGCTTGGCGGTCGAACGGACCGGCGCCGCGGCGGGAGCCGGAGCGGGCGCCGGCGGGGGAACCGGAGGCGGCGCGACGCGGGTCTCGGCCATCCGGGCCGGCGGTTCGGCGACGGGCTCGGAGGCGTGCATGGTCGGTGCGGGAGCGGGCGCTGGTGCGACCGGCGCAGCCGCGGCCACGGTCTCTACGGGGGGAGCGACGTCGACGGCCGGAGCCTGGAACGCGGGAGCAACGGGGACCGGGTCCGAGTGGGCGACGACCGCCGGCACGACAGCCGGTTCGACCGGCGCGGCAGCCGGCGCTTCGTGGGATTGCGCCTCGGCGGCCAGAGTCGTGGTCGACGGCGCGGCCGCGACGTGTTCGGTCTCGGCGGCGGCGGCTTCGGGTTTCGGCGCCGGCGCGACCGGCGCGTCCGCGACGGAAACCCCATCGCCGACGACGACGGCGAGCTGCTCGCCATTGGGAACGACGACGTGGGCCACGGGCCGCGCGAGGTCTATGACGACTCGCGTCACCAGCTCCGGAGAGGACTGGAATTGCGAGACGCGGACACGGGTGACCAGGTCGCCCCGCACCGCGATCGAGCGCTGCCGCATCTCGTTCCTGACCCCTGGCAGATCCAGGACGACTCTCGGCGGGTTGGCGAGAACGAAGTCCTTCGGCGAGAACCAGCCGTCGCCGAGCAGGGTCACCGACACGCGCTCGTCGGTCGATTCGACCGAGATCTTTTCGAGGGCATGGGCGGTTTCACCGCGAGCGGCGACGGAGGTCGCGGTTACGGGTTCCGGAGCCGCTGCGGGAGCCGGTGCGGCCGGAGCGGTCTCGGGAAGAGCGGAGCTCGCGACCGGTTCGGCGGCCGGAGCCGCGTTCGCGGCGGCGCTCGAAGCCTCCGGCGCCGCCTCGGCGGGCGCCGACGCTTCGGCCAGCGCAACCGGGGCCGCACCGTCGAACGCGATCGCCAGCCCCTGTCCGACCGACCGGACGTCAGGCTTGGCTTCGGGGTTGTGGGCGATCGAGAGCCGGGTGATCCGCTTGCCGAGTTCGTCGAGCTCCTCGAACTTGATCGACTCGACCAGTCCGCCGCCGGGGGTCGCGGGGGTCTGGAAACCGGACGCGACGGTCGCATCGCGCAGATCGATGATCAGAAGGTCCGGGCGGGGCTCGTACGACGTGTAGAGAAGCGGAGCGTTGGCGGACAGGACGACTCGAGCGCCGTCGGCGTCCTCGTTCAGGGCGGCCTGGGTGATCTTGGCCGAGGCGGGAGTGACCGCGTTGGCCGCAGCCGGTCTGGTCTCCGCGGAGGCCGCAGCCGTCTTGTCTGCGGGGCTCTGGGTCTTGTGGCCCCCGGAAGAGCAGCCTACGGCGGCTGCCCAGGACAGCGCGAGCGCCGTGGCCGTCGCGGTTGCTCTGAATGCGATTCGCATCGTTCCTCCCGTCGCGCGGAAAAGCGTCTTCACCTGAAGATCCCGAGTCACGGCTTGACCGTCGCGTTGAGCTGCTTGGTCACTTCCCGAAACGGCTTCACGCTCTGAGGATCGTTGAGATTCTGCCGGAACTGAACTTCGTTCGGCCCCACCCGGGTCACCTCGCCGTCGTAGAGCAGATCGCCGGCCCGGATCAGGTAGCTCTTGTTGTCCGTCCCGCGGATCTGCGCGACATACCCGGCCTTCGTCTTCCAGATGCCGTGAATCACGATGTCATCGATCGCGATCCCGGCGATTCCCGGAGGCCGATTGGGCCCTCCCCGGTTCTGTTCGCGGACGAGAAGCGAACGAAACGGATCGCGGCGTCCCGCCGGATCGTACGAGTACGCGCGCCCCGACATCGCCGACTCGTCCTGGTCGAGCAGGCTCTGGCCGGGGGACTCGGGCACGGGCGCGATGACCGCCGGCGGGGTCGCGACCGGAGTCGCTTCGGCGGCGGCCGGGGCCGGCGTCTGCGCCCGCGCGGCCACCGCCGCGAACGCCAGCAGAGCGGCGAGAAGGGCGGCGCGCCTCATTCCACACCTCCGCCTTCGGCGCGACCCTTCAGGGTCTGGGCGGCGGCGCCGGCCTTCCCGATCGGGGCGCCCGCCTGACCCGCGGGTGCGGCGCCCGGCGCCGCAGGCTCCTCGCCGGTGTAGATGAACGTCTTCGCGACGAAGCTCGCGGCGATCGACTTGCCCGGAACGTTGTCGAGGGCCGTGATCTTCATGTCCTCGACGTTGACGATCCGGGAGAACCGGCTCATCCGGTCGAAGAAGAGCGCGAGGTTGTGGTACGTGCCTTCCACCTGGATGTCGATCGGCCACTCGGCGTAGAACTCGCGCTGGACGAACTCGCCGGGAGTGAACTTCTTCAGCGTGAAGTCGCCCTGCCGCGTCAGGGTCTCGATGCGTTTGATGAGCTCCTCCGTATTGCGCTTGGACGGAAGGATCTGGAGCAGCTTGGTGAGCTCGAGCTCCAGCCGCTTGACCTCTTCGCGGAACTGGGCGAGCTTGCGCTCGGCGGCGCGGCCCTTGGCGATCTCCTGGTTGAGGCCTTCGAGCTCGACCTTCTTGGCCGCGATCTCCTCCTGCATGGGCTTGAACCAGAACCAATGCACGCCCCCCGCGAGGAGCGCACCGACCAACACGCCGACGCCCAGCGCGTAGTACCAGGGCTTTTCGTCGACGCTGAAGCCGAAGAGGGCCATGGTCTACCCCTGCCCCCGCGCCCCGGGGGTCCGGGCGGGCGCCGCGCCGCCTGCCGCGGCCTGGGCCGCGGCGCCTTTTCCGTGGGTGAACTTGACGTTCATCTCCCAGACGTAGATTCCCTGCGGCCCCGCCTCGCGCCCGAGGTTCTTGAAGACCGGCTCGGCGAAATAGGGGCTCTTCTTCAGGTTCTCCAGATACGTCGCGACGGCGTTGGGCGAAAGGGTCTTGCCCTTGAGCGTCAGCTGGTCCCCCTGCATCTGCATTTCGGTCAGCCAGACGAGGTCGGGCAGCGCCTTGGAGACCTCGTCCATCAGCCGGACGGGGCCCTTCTGGTTCGTCTTGAGGTTGTTGATGAGCGCGATCTTCTCCTCGAGGCTGCGCTTCTTGTCCTCGTAGCCTTTGACCTCGTCGATGATCGACTTGAGGCGGGCGACTTCCTCGCGGGCCCTTCCGATGTCCTCATCGAGGTGGCGCTTTCTGGAGGAAAGCACCAGGAACATCGTCCCGATGTAGATCAGGCCGAGGGCCAGACCGCCGATGAGCAGCAGGTTGTTGAGCTTGGCTCCCGTCGGAAGGGCGGGCCCCCTCCTCTTGGCGGCCGCCGCCCTGGCTTCGGTGAGGAGATTGATTCTGATCAAGCCGCTTCGTCCCCGAGGTGCCGAATCGCGAGGCCGACGGCAACCGCCAGACTCGGCGCATTGTCGGTCAGCCACTCACCCGAGACGGGCGCGCCCGCAATGTCGATCTGGCGGAAGGGATTCAGGATCTCGACCGGGAGGTTGAAACGTTCCTTGAGCTGCGAATCGAGGTTCACCACCCGCGAGGCCCCGCCGGAAATGAAGATCTGGTCGATCTTTTCGGTCGAGGTCGTCGCGAGGAAGAAGTCGAAGGTCTTCTGCAGCTCCTGGGCGAGGTCGTCCGAGACCGAGCGCAGGATCGGGCAGGATGTCCTGAATCGACTGGTCGGGGGATTCCCCCTTCTTCAGGGACTCGGCCAGGTCGAACGACAGCGAAAGCTGCTTCTGGATGGCGTCGGTGTACTGATTGCCGCCGAAGGAGATGTCGCGCCAGAAGATCGTGTTCGAGCCGGACAGGATGTTGACGTTGGTCACGGACGCGCCGATGTTGACCAGAGCGACGACGCGGCCGGGCTCGACCGGATAGTTGGCTTCGTAGGCGTTCTGCAGGGCGAAGGCGTCCACGTCGACCAGGACCGGCGTCTTCCCGGCCTGGGTGATCACGCTCGTGTAGTCGCCGATCTTGTCCTTCTTGACCGCCACGAGCAGGACGTCCATCGTTTCGCCGCCGCCCGACTCCAGAACGACGTAGTCCAGATTCACGTCGTTGATGTCGAACGGCACGTACTGCTCGGCCTCCCAGCGGATCGACTCGGCGAGCTCCTCCGGGGACATGGCCGGCAGCGAGATCTTCTTGATGATCACCGAATGCCCCGACAGCGAGGTTCCGAAGTCCGGGTTCCGCACCGAGAGCGAGGACACGATCCGGTTGACCGTGTCGACGACCAGGGAGGAGTCCATGATGGCTCCGTCCACGATCGCCTCGGGGGACAGCGACTCCAGGCCCGTCTTGACGAGACGATAGCCTCCACCCTTCGAGTCCTTGAGTTCGACGAGTTTGATCGCCGAGGACCCGATGTCCAGACCCACTAGGTTCTTGGACTTCTTAAACAGCACGCTTCGCCCCACCGAAAAAAGAAAGACGGTTACGGGCTTTGACTTGGACTTATTCGGCTGGTTTCGAGAATAGCAAAAGGTTATTCCGTGGTCAAGAGAGAGAAGTGACCGAACGTCCGAACTGGCAAAGACTTAGCCTCTCGGACAGGTGCCTCACGAATGGGCCAGCTGTTCTTTGTTGCGTCGATCCCGAGTCCAGTGTAGGCTTCGCGGGTTTTTTCGACCGGAAGTCGAGGCAAGGAGACCGATGGCCCAGCACTGTCAGTTTTGCGGAAAAACCCCGATGTCGGGGCACCGTGTCAGCCATGCCAACAACGTGACCAATCGGAAGTGGCACATCAACTTGCAGACGGTCCGCACCGTCGTCGACGGCGTCTCTCGCAAGATCTCCGCCTGCACGCGCTGCATCCGGTCGGGGAAGGTCAGCAAGCCGGCCCCCCGGCCCAAGGCGAAAACCGCCTAGCCGTCCGTCCAGCCTCGGGGTCCGTCGTCTCGAGCCGGGTGGGACCCATACGACGGGATTCTGCCGGCTTCTCCCTCGACGGATCGGGAGACGTAGCTCCTGGTGTCCTGTAACAGCCGGTTCGATATCAACCTCGGGGCGAGAATGGCGCAGCAAGTCCTGCAGTGCCAGAGCCACACGTCTTGTCTCGGGCCAGACGGCGCTTTCGAAACTCCTGTTAAGAGTCCTAGTCCCTCTCGCCCGCCCGGGCGACGTTGTACTTCCGTACGACGTCGCGGACTCCCGGAATGGCCCGGATCCGGCCGACGATCTTCTCGAGCTGTTTCAGGCCCGTCGCCTCGAGGGCGACCGTCACGCAGGCGTCGCGGGTCTCCTCGACCCGGGCCTCGATCCGCCGGATGTTCGATCCCTCGCCCGCGATCGCCTGGGTCACGTCGGCGAGCAGGCCGGGCCGGTCCTCCGTCATGACCGAAAGCTCGATGGCGTAGGACGTCTTCTTCTCGCCCGCCCACGCCACGTCGATCTGGCGGCCGGGATCGTAGAGCAGATTCTTGACGTTGGGGCAGTTCTCCGAATGCACCGAGACCCCGCGCCCGCGGGTGACGTAGCCGATGATCCTCTCGCCCGGAACCGGGTTGCAGCACTTGGCCAGGGTCGCGAGCAGGTCGTTGTGACCCACCACGACGATGTCGGGTGCGCCGAACGGCAGGATCCGCCGCACGACCCGGGAAACGGCCGACTCCTTCCGTTCGGGCTCCGGACGCGCGAGCTCATCGGCGGGGACGAAGCGTTCCAGCGCGTTGCGAGGCGCCAGCTTCCCGTAGCCGATCGCGGCGTAGAGGTCGTCCGGTCGGGAAAAGCCCCAGTGATGCAACTCGCGGCCGAGGACCCCGTCGGCCGTCAGCTTCTTGAGCGTCCGCTTGAACTTCTTCAGCTCCCTTTCGAGCAGGCGCCGGCCGAGCTCGACGGCCTGACGCTTCTCCTCCTCGTGGATGAAGTGGCGGATCTTGTGGCGGGCCCGGCTCGTGACGACCGAGGACAGCCAGTCGCGCGAGGGCGTCTGGCCCGGACCCGTCAGGATCTCGACGATGTCCCCGCTCTGGAGCGGCGTCCGCAGCGGCATGAGCTTTCCGTTGACGCGGGCCCCCACGCAACGGTGTCCGACGTCGGTGTGGACGCGGTACGCGAAATCGATCGGCGTCGCTCCGCGGGGAAACGCGAAGACCTCGCCCTTCGGCGTGAACGTATAGACCTCGTCCGGGTAGAGGTCGACCTTGAGCGAAGAAAGAAACTGGCGCGGATCCGAGACATCGCTCTGCCAGTCGGCGAGCTGCCGCAGCCACTGGAACCGGGCGTCGTCGGCATGAGGGCCGAGGCGGCCCTCCTTGTACTTCCAGTGCGCCGCGATGCCCCGTTCGGCGATGAGGTCCATCTCGCGGGTGCGGATCTGGATCTCGAAGGGCTGGCCCGTCTCGCCGATCACCGTGGTGTGGAGGGACTGGTAGAAGTTGGGCTTCGGCATGGCGACGTAGTCCTTGATCCGGCCCGGGACGGGCCGCCAGAGCTGGTGCACCATGCCGAGGGCCGCATAGCAATCCCGGGTGTCGGGCACGACGATGCGGAAGGCCAGGATGTCGTAGAGCTGGGCGGCCTCCACCCCGGTCCGCTTCATCTTGGACCAGATCGAGTAGTAGCGCTTCATCCGACCCGAGACCTCCGCGGACACCTCCGCATCGGCCAGGCGCGCCTCGATCCGCCGTCGGATGTCTCCGATCATTCCCTCCGACACCTTCAGCCGGCGGGCGACCTCGCGGGCCAGGCGCCGGTGCTCCTCGGGCTCGAGATACAGGAACGCCAGATCCTCGAGCTCGCCCTTGACGCTGCCCATGCCGAGCCGGTGCGCGATCGGGGCGTAGATGTCGAGGGTCTCGCGGGCGATCTCCTGCCGCTTGCCCTCGGGGAGAAAGCCGAGCGTGCGCATGTTGTGGAGGCGGTCGGCGAGCTTGACCATCACGATCCGGAGGTCGGAGATCATCGCCAGGAGCATCTTGCGAAATGTCTCCGCCTGCTCCTCTTCCCGGGATACGTAGGAGAACTTTCCGATCTTCGTCAGGCCGTCGACGAGCTCGGCGACCTCCCCGCCGAACTGCTGGGCGATCGACTCCTTGGTCGTGAGGGTGTCTTCCAGGACGTCGTGGAGCAGGCCGACGACGATCGAAACGTCATCGGCCTTCAGGTCCGCCAGGATCGAGGCGACGTTGAGCGGATGCACCAGGTACGGCTCGCCGGATCTCCGGACCTGGCCCTTGTGCTCGCGCGCCGAGAAGACGTAGGCCCGGCGGAGCAGCTCCTGGTCCGCGTTCGGGTTGTAGGCCTCGACCTTCTCGAGGATCTCCTCGAAATGGATCACGGGATCAAGGGTACGGCCTCAGGCCGGCGAAGGCAAAGGCGGTCGCGGGGCCGTCAGCGCCCCTTCTGCTTCTTGCGCCCGGCGGACGCCGGCGCGGAGGGCGCCGCCTCGGCCTTGACCGGGGCGACCGGAACCACCGCGAGCTTCTTGCCGCCGCGGAAGTCCTTCCAGATGACGACGATCGCCGCGGCGACGTAGATCGACGAGTACGTGCCGATGATGATGCCGATGATGAGGGTCAGCGCGAAGGTGTTCAGGACCTCGCCGCCCAGGAAATAGAGGGCCACGACGACCAGCATCGTCGCGCCCGAAGTGAGGATCGTCCGCGAGAGAGTCTGGTTGATCGAGCGGTTGATGACGGCTTCCAGCGCTTCCTTCTTCGGCGTGCGGAGGTTTTCGCGGACACGGTCGTAGACGACGACGGTGTCGTTGACCGAATAGCCGACGAGCGTCAGGAGGGCGGCGACGACGACTAGGTTGAACTCGCGCCCGAACAGGGCGAGCAACCCGACGGTGATCAGCGTGTCGTGGATCAGCGCCACGATCGCTCCGACGCCGAACGGCAGCGAGCGGAAGCGGAACGCGATGTAGGCGAGCATCCCGATCGTCGACCAGACGATGGCGAGAAGGGCCTTCCGCTGGAGGTCGGCGCCCACCTGGGGTCCGACGTTCTCCGCCGAAAGCAGGACGAAGGGCCCGGCCACGGTGTTCGCCTTGACCCAGGCCTTGACGGTGTCGGAGACGTCCGGGACCGAGTCCACGTCCGCGGGCGCCCGGAAGAGCCCGAGCTCGGACCGCCGCGCGATGACGCGCTCGGCGACCTGGCCGTAGTAGTCCCCCGGATTCACGTCCGCTTTGCCGGCGACGTGGTCCGGGTCGGCCGACGCCAGGCGCGGCCCCAGCGTCGCCTTGCCCTCCGTATTGAGGTCGATCTTCCCGGGATCGATCTCGGCCTGGAGGCCCTGCCGGAGCGCTCCGAGCACCTCGCCGGCGACGTCCCGGCCCTCCTTGGCCTGCTGCTGGACGCGGATGAGGACCTCGTTCTTATCGGCCTCCTCGTATCGCTGGATGCCGATCTCGCCGAGGTTGGCGCCGTCGAGAATCTTGCGCATCCGGTCGATGTCGGGACGAGCCGAAAGGCGAAGGGTGATCGCCGTGCCGCCCGAGAAGTCGATGCCGAACTTCAGGCCCTTGTGCACGAAGATCGTGAACACGCCCACGGCGATCAGCACCCAGGAGACGCCGATGGCCCACCACTTGTACTTGAGGAAATCGAAGTTGGTCTGGCGGAAAAACTCCATGACTCTCTGCTTTCTAGATCGACACCGTGTCGATGTGCTGACGACGCCCGTACTCGAGCTCGAAGATCGTGTGCGACACGAAGACCGCCGTGAACATGGAGATCAGAAGCCCGATGATCAGCGTCACGGCGAAACCCTTCACCGGGCCCGTGCCGAACTGGAGCAGGAACAGAGCCGAGATGATCGTCGTGGCGTGGGTATCGATGATCGTGGCGAAAGCCTTCGAGAACCCGTTCTCGATGGCGGCGCGGGGAGCCCGGCCGCCGCGCAGCTCCTCCCGGATCCGCTCGAAGACGAGCACGTTCGAATCGACCGCCATGCCGATCGTCAGGATGAATCCCGCGATCCCGGGCAGGGTCAGCGTCGCCTCGAAAAGAGCCATGGCCGAGCTCAAGCAGCAGCGCGTTCAGGATCAAGGCGAGGATCGCGTTCCAGCCGGCCCGGCGATAGTAGATCGCCATCGCGACGAAGACGAGCAGCGCGCCGGCGACCGACGCCGTGATCCCCTTGCGGATCGAATCGAGACCGAGGGACGGTCCGACGGTCCGCTCCTCGAGGTACGTGAGGCCGGCCGGGAGGGCTCCGGCCCGGAGCACGAGGGCGAGGTCGTTGGCCTCCTCGGGAGTGAAGGATCCCTCGATCACGCCCTGCTCGGTGATCCGGTCCTTGATGTTGGGCGCCGACTGCACCCGGTTGTCGAGGACGATCGCCAACTGCTTGCCGATGTTGGCGCCGGTCGCCGCACCGAACTTCTGCGACCCGCCCGCGGTCAGGAAAAACGAGACCGAGTGAGCGCCGAACTGGCCCTGCGACGGCCGCGCATTCTTCAGGTCGCGACCGGTGATGACCGCCTGCTTGCGCACCACGTAGAACGAGCGTTCCCGCGTCCCCGGCACGGCCTTCATCTCGACCAGCTTGAGCGAATCGGGCAGGCCGCCGGGATACTCCGCCAGCAGCGCCTCCCGCGTCGAGGGGCCCTTCTCGACCAGGGACAGCTCGAGAAACGCGGTGTTCTTGATCAGGTCCTTGACCCGCCTCGGGTCGTCGATGCCCGGCAGCTGGACGAGGATCCGGTCCTTGCCCTGTCGCGCGATCAGCGGCTCGGCCACACCGAATTCGTCGATCCGGTTGCGGATGGTCTCGACGGCCTGCGCGACCGCGTTGTCCTCGATCTGGCGGCGGGCGACGTCTTTGAGCGCGAACGTCCACTTGCCCCCGGCCGCGCTGTAGGTCCAGTCCGGCAGGAAGCGCTTGACCGTCTCCTCGACCCGGGCCTGGTCCGTCTGGGGAGAAACGGCCACCGCGAAGGCGTCGTTGGTCGGAAGCTCGACCGCGCCGAGGCCCATGTCCTTCGTTTCGGTCCGGAGCGTCTCGACCGCGTCGTCGCGTTCGGCCTTCACCGCGTCGGCCGTGTTGACCTGGAGCACGAGGTGGATGCCTCCGCGCAGGTCGAGACCCAGCTTGATGGCCTTCTTCAGCGCGTCCTTGAGGGTCGGCGAGCCCGGCCCGACCCATTCCTTGCGGGCATGGGAGTAGCCGGTGAACACGTAGCCGGCAGCGGCCGCCGAAACGACGAGAACGATCAACAAAACTCGCCAGCGAAGCTTCTTGCCCAACGGTCCTCCCAGAAAAAAAGAACGCCGGAGTCTACAGGAACCGGGCGTGCGCTGTCATTTGAGCGCCCCGCGCGACGGCGCCGGCACGAGCCGGAGCGAGCCGCGACCGGAGTCAGACCTTAAGTGGTTGTCGTGGTTGAAGTTGGCTCGGGTTCTCCGGCCAGCCCGGCGACCGCGGTGCGCAACACCTTGACCTTCGTGTTGTCGGAGATCTGCAGGATCACGAAGCCGCGCTCCTCGTCGAGCGCCGTGATGCGACCGAAGATCCCGCCGCCGGTAACGACTTCGTCGCCTTTTTTCAGCTTCGCGAGCATCTCCTGCGTCTTCTTCTGCTTCTTGCGCATCGGCGCGATGAGGAGGAAGTAGAAGATGACGAAGATGAAGATCATGGGGAGGAACTGCATGATTCCTCCCGCCGCGCCGCCCGGCGCCGGGGCCGTCTGAAGAAGCGAATTCAGCATGATCCCCGCATCATATCAACGCCCCCGCCTCACTCGAGGGCGAACTCGAAGGTGCTGACGACCCGGATCCGTTTCATGACCGTGCTCGTCGGGCTGAACGGCCCCGACTCGTCGTTTCCGTCGGACCCGAAGATCTGGATCATCCCCTGGTTCGCCGAGCGAATCGTGCCGACGCGCGCTCCCGAGTCGGCGGCGAACTGCTGCGCCATCGCGCGCGCGTTCTTGGTCGCCTCGGCCAGCAGCTGCGGCCGCAGGTCGTTGAATTGCGACACCACGTACCGCGGGTTCGCGGGCCCCCCTTCCCCGCCGTCGAGCAGAACGCCGGACGCGAGCAGCTCGTCGGTCGACCCGAGCGCCGTCCGCACGCGATCGACGTCGCCGGTCGTCACGACGAGCGAGGCCGTAGGAGGCCGTCAGGATGTAGCGGAGGGGGTCCGACCCCTGCGGCTGTCCGTACTCGCGCGCCCGCTTGTCGATCGTGCGGATCGGCGACCGATCGATTTCGGAGTCCGGAAACCCCTGCTTCCGGAGGAAGCCGAGCGCCGCCGCCCGATCGGCGCCGATCTTCACCTCGGCTCCCTTCAGGTCCGCGCCCGCCCGCCGGAGGTTCAACGTCCAGACGGCGCGGTCGGACTTGACGTCTTTCTCGACGAGGCCCTTGACCGTGACCGTCCGGTTCCCGGACCGAAACCGCTCGACGCCACGGCCGGCGAAAAACCCGGCCAGAGCCAGGCCCGCCAGGATGCACACGCCGAGAACGACCCGTCCCGCCAGTCGCCCGTTTGAAGGGTCCATCGCGTCCACCCCCGTCCCGCCCGACACCTGATTTATTGCGGCTTGGAGAACGGCAGGGGGGCCGTTCGCGGCGGCATCGCCGCCCTGGCGGCTTCGGCCCTCGCCCAGAACCGCAGGAAATTCTCGCCGAGGACGCCCCGGACGACCTCCTCCGAATGGCCCCGCCGCAGCAGCTCCTCGGTCAGCTTCGGCAGCATCGAAACGTCCTCCAGGCCGGCCGGCGGATCGGTGATCCCGTCGAAGTCGGTGCCGAGACCCGCGGCAACGGGCCCGCCCAGCTTCAGGACGCGCTCGATGTGATCGGCCGCCAGAGTCCAGTCCGCCGGCGGGTAGGAGATCGTGTCCGTGAGCTTCGTGATTTCGGCATCGCGCGTCTTCGGGTCGTCCGCGTACTTTGCCCGGACGGCCGCGATCTGCGGCATCAGCGCCTTCTTGGCCTCCAGGTAGTCGTCGATCGCCTTCTGCGAGAGGAACATGGAGCTGACGTTGACCATGACCACGCCGCCTCCCGCCCCGATCGCCCGGATCTGGTCGTCCGTCAGGTTGCGCGGGTGTCCCGACAGGGACCGGCACGAGGAATGCGAGGCGAAGACCGGCGCCTTCGACACCGCGAGGACGTCGGCGATCGTCTCGTCGGACACGTGCGAGACGTCGACCAGCATGCCGAGCCGGTTCATCTCGAGGACCACCTCCCGGCCGAATTCGGTCAACCCGCCGTGGACGGCGGAGGCCTTCGGATCGTAGCCGTCCACGGCGTAGAACGAGCCCGACGAGTCCGCCCAGGAATTGGTGTTCGTGTGCGTCAACGTCATGTAGCGAACGCCCAGGCGGTAGAAGGCGGAAAGGGTCCCGAGCGAGTCCTCGATCGCGTGTCCGCCCTCGATGCCGATGAGGATCGCGATGCGCCCGTCCTTCTTGGCCTGGCGCACGCCGGCGATCGAGTCGGTGAAGACGAGGTCCCTGGGGTAGGCCTCGGCGAGGCGGTGGATCAGGTCGATGAACTCCAGGGCCTTCCGGGCCGACCCGCCCGACTTCGCGAAATCCGCGTTGACGTACGCGGCGAGAAAAGGCGCCGTCACGCCCCCCTCCCGCCAGCGCGGGATGTCGATGTGCCCGACGGTGTTGCGGACGCCGAGGTCCTTCCAGCGATGCTCGAGCTCCTCCGGCAGGTCTTCGTGCGTATCGAGCACGATCGCGCTGCGGTGCAGCCGCATCGCGCGTTCGTGAAGGTCGTCGGCGGCGACGGAGGCCGCGGCGCGTGCAGAGCAGCGAGGGCCCAGCCGAGTTTTTTCATGCGCGACAGGCTATAACAGCGCCATGCGAACGCCTCCCCGTTTCCAACCGCTCGACTTCGAGCGCCTCGCGCCGGAAGAGATGGCGCGACACTCGGAGGAATTCCTCTCGCGGATCGCGACGCGCCGGACCGTCCGCGACTTCTCGGACGAGCCCGTGCCGTTCGCGCTCGTCGAGAACGCCGTCCGCGCCGCCGCGCTCGCCCCGTCGGGCGCGAACCGCCAGCCCTGGCGCTTCGTCGTCGTTTCGGACCCGGAGGTCAAGCGCCAGATTCGTCTCGCCGCCGAGGAGGAAGAAAGGGAAAGCTACGAGCGCCGCATGCCGGAAGAGTGGCTCGAGGCCCTCGCTCCGCTGGGGACCGACTGGCACAAGCCGTTCCTCGAAACGGCGCCGTATCTCGTGGCGGTCTTCCGCATGGACTTCGAGCCGGTCGACGCGGGCGGCGGCATCGACGATGGGACGGTCGTCAAACGCAAGAACTACTACGTCTCCGAGTCCGTCGGCATCGCCTGCGGATTCCTGCTGGCGGCGCTGCACCTTTCCGGCCTCGCCACGCTCACGCACACGCCCTCACCCATGGGGTTCCTGAACCGGATCCTCGGACGCCCCGCGCACGAGAAGGCCTACCTCCTGATCCCGGTCGGCTATCCGGCCGCCGGGGCTCAGGTGCCGGTCATCGAGAAGAAGCCGCTCGAGGAGGTCCTCGTCCGAATCGGGACCTGACGGCCTCCGCGCCGGGCAGCGGCGCGCGCCCGGCCGCGCGCTCAGGGCGTCGGGCAGGGCGCGCCGGCCGCGATCCGCCTCGCATCTCACGCAAGCTTCAACGGGAGCTGTCGCAGCCGCTTGCCGGTCGCGGCGAAGACGGCGTTGGCGACGGCGGGGGCGATCGGCGGCGTGCCGGGTTCCCCCACTCCGCCGGATTTCTCGCCGCTGGCGACGATGTGGACCTCGATCCTCGGCATCTCGTCCATGCGCAGGACCTCGTAGTCGTCGAAATTGCCCTGCTGGACGCGGCCGGCCTTGAGGGTGATCTCGCCGTAGAGGGCGGCGGAAAGGCCGTACACGATGGCCGACTCCAGCTGCGCGGTGACGCCGGCCGGGTTGATGCAGATGCCGCAATCAATGGCGGCGACGACCCGGTGGACCCGAATCCTCCCCTTCTCGACCGAGACGTCCGCGACCTCGGCGACGTAGCTCCCGAAGGACCTGTGCACGGCGAGACCGCGGGACTGACCCGCGGGCGGTGCCGCACCCGCCTTCGCCAGGGCGAGCTCCATGGCGCCGAGATGGCGCGGCGACGCCTCGAGGAGCGCGCGCCGGTAGTCGGCGGGGCTCTTTCCCGCCGCGGCCGCAAGCTCGTCGACGATGGTCTCCATCACGTAGGCGGTGTGCGTGTGCCCGACCGAACGCCACCAGAGGACCGGCACGGGCGACTTCGGCGAGTGCAGACCGACGAAATGGTGCGGCGTCGCCTCGACGTACGGCGAGTCGACGACGCCCTCGACGGATGTCTCGTCGATGCCGTCCTTGATCATCATGGCGAAGGGGGTACCCTCCATGATCGACTGACCCACGATCTGCTGGCGCCATGCCACGGGCAGACCCTTCGGCCCGAGCCCGACGCGCAACCTGTGCGCCCACATGGGACGGTAGTACCCGCCGCGCATGTCGTCCTCGCGCGTCCAGACGACCTTGACCGGAATGCCGGCGGCCTTCGCCACGTGTACGGCCTCCGCGACGAAATCGCTCGTCGGGTTCGCCCGCCGACCGAAACCGCCGCCCAGGAACATCGTGTGGATCCGAACCTGCTCGGGCTTGAGGCCCGTGATCTGCGCGGCCGCGCCCTGGTCGCCCGTCTGGAACTGGGTCCCCGTCCAGACGTCGCAGGAGTCGGGCCCGATCTTCACGGCGCAGTTGAGCGGCTCCATGGCCGCGTGAGCGAGGAACGGAAACGCGTAGTCGGCCTCGACCGACTTCGACGCCGAGGCGAGCGCGGTCTCGACGTCGCCGGCGGCCTTGGCCTTGAGCCCGTCCCGGGCGGCGAGCGATCGGTACTCCTCGCTCAGCTTCTCCGTGTCCACGGCGGCTCCGGACCCGAGCTCCCAGTCGATCTCCAGGGCCTCGCGCCCGACCTTCGCCGCCCAAAAGTGGTCCGCCACGACCGCCACGCCGGAGGGTACCTGCACGACCGCGCGGACGCCCGGAACCGCCTTCGCCTTCCCGGCGCGGACGGCCTTCACCTTGCCGCCGAAGACCGGCGAACGCTCGACGAGCGCGACCTTCATCCCCGGCATGCGGACGTCGAGTCCGAACTGCGCCGCGCCCGTCACCTTCTGCGGCGAGTCGAGGCGCTTGGTCGGCTTGCCGAGAATGGTCCAGTCCTTTCGTTCCTTCAGCTGGACGGAGGTCGGCGGCTTTCGCGCCTGGGCGGCCTTCGCGAGCGATCCGTACGAGGCGCGCCGAATTCCCGAGACGACGAACCCCTTTTCCACGCGGCAGTCGGCGGGCGCCACCTTCCATTGCGCCGCAGCGGCGGCGACGAGCATCTCGCGCGCCATCGCACCCACCTGCCGGTAGCGATCGAATTCGGACCAGGTCGTGGTGGAACCGCCCGTCATCTGCGCGCCGTAGGCCGGGTGCGCGTAGACGGGGGCCGCCGGCGCGGTTTCGACCCGGATCTTTCCCCAGTCGCAGCCGAGCTCCTCGGCGACCATCATCGGGAGCGTCGTCCAGATCCCCTGTCCCATCTCGGAGTGCGCCAGCAGCACCGTTACCGTCTCGTCCTCGCCGATCCGCAGGAACGCGTTCGGGGGCGGCAGCGGCCTGGCGGACCCCGCACCCTGCAGGGCCAGGAGCCTCTCCTTGGGCGCGATCGTGAAGCCGATCACGAGCCCGGCCGACGTCTTCAGGAACCGGCGCCGCGAGTACCCGCCGCGCGCGCTCACGACTTGCCTTCCGGGGCCGGCATGGCGGCGGCCATGTGAACCGCCTGGCGGATGCGCTGATAGGTTCCGCACCGGCAGAGGCTCGGCGAGAGCGCCTCATCGATGTCGGCGTCGGTGGGTTTCGGGGTGATCTTGAGCAACGCCGCGGCGGCCATGATCTGGCCCGGCTGGCAGTAGCCGCATTGCACGACGTCGGCCTCGATCCAGGCCTTCTGCACCGGGTGAAGCCCGGCCGCGCCGAGCCCCTCGATCGTCGTGACCGCATGCCCGACCGCTTCCGAGACCGTCAGCGTGCACGAACGCTGCGCCTCGCCGTCGAGGTGCACGGTGCACGCACCGCACTGCGCGATGCCGCATCCGTATTTGGTCCCGGTCAGGCCCAACAGGTCGCGCAGCACCCAGAGCAGCGGCATGTCCGGCGGCGCTTCGACGTCCCGCACCTGGCCATTGACGTTGAGCTTCACGGCTTGCGTCCCCCTCTTTCGCGATACTAGCAACGACGCGGGAAAACGCCGGCGAGGGTTCAAGCTCCGTCCGGAAGCTTCTCCTCCGGCGGCGCGGCGAGCGAGTCGAGCCGCCCCTGCCGGATGGCCTCCCGGATCTCGCGCATCCAGGACAGATAGAAGTGGACGTTGTGCATCGAGAGCAGCATCGGTGCCGAAAAGTCCTTGAGGACGAAGAGATTGCGCAGATACGCCCGGCTGTGCCGGCGGCAGACCGGGCAACCGCATTCCGGATCGAGCGGCGCGAGGTCGTCCTTGAAGCGTTCATGCTTGATCGCGATCTCGCCGCGGCGCGAGTAGGCGTGCCCCATCCGCCCGTTGCGGGTCGGCAGCACGCAGTCGAAGAGATCGATGCCGCTGCGGACCGAGGCGAGCAGGTCGGCCGGCGTCCCGACGCCCATCAGGTACCGCGGACGGCCATCGGGCAGAAGCGGCCCGCAAAGCGCGGTGATTTCGCGAATCCGTTCCTTCGATTCGCCGACGGCCACGCCTCCGATGGCGTAGCCCGGGAAATCGAGATCCGTGAGCGCCGCGGCGCTCTGTCGGCGGAGGTCCTCGTGCGTCCCGCCCTGCAGGATGCCGAAGAGGAGCCCCGTCCCGGACCAGGCGCGCCGGCACCGCTCGGCCCATGAGAGTGTCAGCCGGCAGGCCTCCTCGACCTCGGCGCGCTCGGCCGGAAAGGGCGGGCAGACGTCGAGGACCATGGCCACGTCGACGCCGAAGCCCGCCTGGAGCTCCATCGCGCGCTCCGGCGTCAGGAAGTGCTTCGATCCGTCCTCCGGCAGGCGAAACTCGACGCCGTCCTCGCGAATCCTGCGCTGCGACGAGAGGCTCATGACCTGAAAACCACCCGAGTCGGTGAGGATCGCCCGGTCCCATCCGATGAACGCGTGGAGTCCCCCCGCCCGCTCGATCGTCGGCAGTCCGGGCCGCACCATCAGGTGGTAGGTGTTCGCCAGGACGACCCGGCAGTCCCAGGCCTCGAGCCAGTCGAACGCGACGCCTTTGACCGCGCCCCGCGTGCCGACCGGCATGAAACAGGGCGTCTCGATCACGCCGTGAGGGGTCGCGAGCCGCCCGCTCCGGGCCGAGGAGGCGGAGTCGCGGGCTTCGAGCGCGAACAACGAAGACGCGGCTAGAAGTGCAGGCGTACGGCCGCCGAGCCGCCGAGCGCTTCCCGGTCGGGATTGTTGACGTTGAAGCCGCCGGTCGGCCCCCACATCACGGCGACGTCGATGGAAATGACCGGGATCCCGAATCCGACGCCGAAGGTGTAGGCCCAGGTCGGATCGACGGCAGCGAAGTCGCGTGTCGCGCCCAGGCGGAAGGCGAAGAGCGGGATCTTCACTTCGGCACCGAGCGAGAGCTGCTGGCTCTGGACGTCCGGGGCCAGCGTGTCGCTCTTGATGAAGTCGCCGTCGGCCGCCAGCGTCAGGAAGGACAGGACGGATACGGCGACGCCCCCGCGCAGCTGGCGCGGCAGCGGCAGGGTGCCGGGGCTTCCGCCGACGTCGGCCACGGTGAACTCGGGCTGATTGAGCGCCGTCCCGAGGAAGCCGAGCTTGACGATGCCGAGGTTCAGGCGGGCGCCGGCGTCGAACGTGAACTTGTTGGTGGTCCGGGCGTTCTGGTCGAAGACGTCGTTGATGAGCTCCGAGAGGTCCTTGCCCTGGCAGCTGTCGGGCCCGAAAACGGCGCACCGGCCGAAGTACGTGACGCCGGAAACGTAGCGCACCGCGCCGCCGACCTCGAGCATTCCCTCCAGGAACCCGTGGCCGTAGGCCAGGCGCGCCTCGCGCGCGGACAGGCCCGCCAGGTACAGGCCGGTCGCGTTGTACTGCAGGCCGTTGTCGGGGCCGCCGCCCGGAATGACGTGGTCCAGGTCGATGACGGGATAGATCCCGGTGTACGGCACGTCCCCGATCGACAGCGAAAACCCCTGGTAGGAAGCCACGATGCCCGCCGTGCCCGAGCCGACCACGGCCGTTCCGGGACGGGCGAGGTTGGCGATCCCCGCGACGAGCACGGGTACCAGCGCCGGCCGGTCGCCGGCGGCGATTTCATCGAACGGGAGGTCCGCGAGGTTCGCCAGCGTGCCGACGAGGTTGTTGCGGTTCTGCGCGCCGAAGCCGGCGAGCACCTGGAAGTTCCACCCCTTCAGGGCGGCGAGCGCGGCCGGATTGGACCATGCCGCGGAGTTGTCGTCGACCGCCGCCACCTGTGCCCCGCCCATGCCCATCGCCCGGGCTCCGGCCCACGGAAACTGGGCCACGGCCGGAGCGGCCAGGACCCACAGCAACACGACCAGCGCAACGTGGGACAGCCGGCGGCGGAGCTTTTTCATGGATCCGGATTTTAGCATCGGGCTTTGGTTGACCCCTGAAAACACGCGTGCTAGGTTTGGCCGCCTTTCGAGGGGGAAATGCCGGATCTCGGAAAAAAGTACGACTGCTTCAATTGCCACACGAAGTTCTACAACCTCGGCAAGCCCGAGGCGATTTGTCCCAAGTGCGGAGCCAATCAGAAGAACGCGAAGTCGGACGAGGCGCCGCCTCCCGTGCCGCGCCCGCCGCGCCGTTCGATGCTCCTCGAAACGATTCCCGACGAGAACCCGCCCGAGTTCGGTGAAGAGAGCAGCGGTCCCGCGGAGCCTGAGGAGAGCGACCTCGACGACGACGAGCTCGAGGAGGGCGACGACGCCGCCGACGCGGAAGAAGAGGAAGACGAGGTCTACTGAGCTTCCCGCGCGCGCGCGTCGCGCTGCTCGGCCTCGGCTCGAACCGCGGCAACCGCCGCGAAAACATCGGACGCGCGCTGGAAGAGATCGCCCGGCGCGCCACCGTCCTCGCGGTGTCCTCCCACTACCGGACGGAACCCGTGGGATTCGCGGACCAGCCGGCCTTCTGGAACGTCGTGGCCGCGATCGTCTGGAACGGTTCGCCGGAGCGGCTCCTGCGCGAGACCCGGACGATCGAACGCACGGTCGGCCGGACGCCGAGCTTTCGGAACGGGCCGCGCGAGATCGACGTCGACATCCTGGACATCGAGGGGATCCGCCGCGCGTCGAAGGATCCGATCCTTCCCCACCCGCGGATGGAGGAGCGGCGCTTCGTCCTCGGCGCCGCTTAGGGAGATCGCCCCCGGCTGGAGACACCCCCACTCCGGGCGCACGGCCGCGGAGTCGATGCGCCGGCTCCCCCGCCGGCCCGGAGTCAGGCGCCTTTCTTCCAGGCCTCGAGGTTTTTCCTCGCCTGCTCCTGCGTATTGAGATCCTCGACGAGGTGGAACGGCGAGGGAGAGTCGGCGACGATCGCCTCCTCGAGCTTGACCGCCTCGGCCTTCTCGTCGTCCTCGCCCTGGTAAAGAGCCTCGGCCAGGAAGTGGCGGTTGAGGAAGTTGCGGGCATTGACCTGGTTCGCCAGCCGCAACGCGCGGATGGCCTCCTCGCGCGAGACCCAGCCGGTGATGAACGGAATCCAGGGTGCCTCGTCGTTGAGGCGTCCGAGCACCCGATAGCCGCCCCCTTCCTCGAACTGAGGGTTGATCCCGATCACCGTCAGGGCGTAGTCGCGGATCCGGTCGGCGGCTCCGGTCTTGGCGGCCTCGATCTTCCCCATCGAGAGGGCCCATTGGCCCCAGCAGACCGAGGCCCAGAAGTAGGTCGGTGCCGAATCCGAACGGTCGGAGAGCTTGCCCGCCAGCGCTTCCGGGGCGAGGTCGAGAATCCCCTTGATGCCCTTCTGCTCGAGACTGCGGCCGAGAATCCCGATCGCGTCCTCCGAGACCCGGCGCGCTTTCTGGAAGACGGCCTTTCGCGAATCGGCGTCGAGTCCCGTGTAGACGCCTTTGAAGTACAGGGCGCGCGCGAGCTTCCAGCGCGCGTCGACGAGGTCCGGCGCCTGCGTGGCCTTGTCATAGAGGGCGATGGCCTGGTTGATCGGGCCCGCGCTCGCGACGAGACCGACCCGGCCCTCCTGGCGTCGCAGATACATGCGGTCGCCTTCGGAAACGAGGGGATTCGAGGACTGCGCACCCGGAATCAGCGTGCGGTCCGGGAGCGAAGTTCCGGTACTCGGCTGACCGAGGGAAAACGCCGCTCCGGCCATCGCCAGAACGAAGGTCGCGGCCGCGCGGGTGGTCGATCCCATGTGTCGGATCAGTCTACTCGATCCCCGGAGGTAGACTGCCCGGCGGAGGATTCCATGAGCGAGGCCAAACCCGTCCAGGTGAAAGTGACGATCGACGAAACCACGGCGCAGGGCCGCTACGTCAACTTCGCGAACATCCTTCACAACCCGACCGAGTTCGTCTTCGACTTCGGACGCGCGGTGCCCGGCCGCCCGGAGGTCAAGGTCATCAGCCGGATCCTGACGACTCCGTTCCACGCCAAGCAGCTCCTGCGGGCGCTTCGCGAGAACATCGATCTCTACGAACGCGCCTACGGGGAGATCCGCTCGGAGTTCCCGGTCCCGGCCCCGGAGGCGACGGACACGAAGACGAACTGACGGACGCCGGCCTCAGGCCGCCGCCGGCCCCGGCCGGCCCCGAATCACTCCTCCGCCCAGCACGAGATCCCCGTCGTAGAAAACGCAGGACTGCCCGGGAGTGACGGCCCGGACGGGAGCATCGAACGCCACCCGCGCCGTGGCATCGGGACCCGGAGTCACGGTCGCCGGTGCCTCGGCCGCGCGGTGGCGGATGCGAACGCCGGCGCGGAAAGGGCCCGCGGGCGCCGCGGCGGAGAGACGCAGGTCGGCGAGGAGCGCCTCCCGGCTCTCGAGGTCCGCGCCCGGACCCACGACGACGCGATTACCGGGGGCATCGACCGACAGAACGTAGAGGCGCTCGGTGGCGGCCACTCCGATGCCCCGCCGCTGGCCGATCGTGTAGCGAAAATGCCCGGCATGCGTTCCGAGCCGGGCCCCCGCCGCATCCTCGATGCGGCCCTCGGCCGCGGGCAGCGCCAGTCCCATGCGGGACGCCTGCACGGCGACGAACTCGCCGGCGCGCACCCCGGGCGGGACGAAGCAGATCTCCTGGCTCTCTTCCTTGTCCGCCGTCGGCAGGCCGGCGAGTCGCGCCCGGGCACGCACCTCGGCCTTCGCCAGGCCGCCGACCGGGAACCGCGCCGCGGCGAGCTGCTCCTCGGTCAGGTCGTAGAGGAAGTAGGACTGGTCCTTGGCCTCGTCCACGCCCTTCTTGAGCACGGCCCGTCCGGTCGCGGCGTCCCGCTCGACGCGGGCATAGTGCCCGGTGGCGACGGCCGCGCAGCCCAGGGCGCGTGCGCGGTCCCAGAGGGTGGCGAACTTGACCTTCGTGTTGCAGGCCGAACAGGGTATCGGGGTCTCGCCCGACAGGTAGGAGGCCACGAACGGCCGCACCACGTCGCGGCGGAACTCCTCTTCCAGGTTGACGACGTAGTGCCGGACCCCGATCGCCCACGCCGCGCGGCGGGCATCCGTCAAGTCGTCGAGAGTGCAGCAACGCCCGGAGCGGCCCGCCTCGGCGGAATGGTCCCACAGCTGCATCGACAGGCCCACGACTTCGTGGCCCTGCTCCTTCAGGAGAAGCGCGGCGACGGAGGAATCGACCCCTCCCGACATGGCGACGGCGATGCGCACGGAGGCAAACCTACCAGCGTTTTCGGCTCAGGCCGGCGTGACGATCAGCATGATCGTCGAGCCGCCGATCGTGAACTCGCCCTGATTCTCGAGCGGGACTTCCTGGATTGCGACCTCGTCGACGAGGGTGCCGTTGGTCGAACCGAGGTCGAGAAGCACGACCTCGCTGCCGCTCACCTCGACGGCGGCGTGCTGGCGCGAGATCTCGGGATCGTCCAGCGCGAAGTCCACTTCCTCCCGGCCGATCACGACGCGGGGCTTGTCGATCACGTACATCTTCCCGGCATCCGGCCCGGCGATCACGGCCAGCGAGAGTTTGAGGTCGTCCGGCAACCGCGGTTCGCCCCGGATGCGCGCGGGCGCCGGCGGCCCGGCGGGCTGCCCGGCCGAGGAAGCGGCGCCCGCCGGGCCGTCCTTCGACCGCCGCAGATGCGTGTCGCCGGAGAAGACGGGCGGGCGCATCGGAGGGCCGGCCTCGAAGGCCCGCGTGTTGACGACCTCGAAGATGGCCTGGCATTTCGAACAGCGCAGCTTCTTGGAGGCCTTCCCGGCGAAGCGATCTTCGTCGTAGTGGTACCGGGCGTGGCATCGCTCGCACTCGACGATCATGTCCGACCTCGAATCGCCGCCGCCGCGGCGTGCCCCGGGGCCATCGCGTCCCGCGCATCCGCCACGGCCGCGGGAAGCAGCTCTCGGACATGGGCGATCTCGGCCTCCGTCGTCGTTCGACCGAGCGAGAACCGGACGACGCTCGCCGCCTCGCGACGCGACAAGCCGAGCGCCAGCAGCGCAGGCGACGCCGCCATGGTGCCGCTGGAGCAGGCGCTCCCCACCGACACCGCCACGCCCTCGAGGTCGAGGCGGATCAGCAGAGCCTCGGCCGATGCCCCCGCGAACAGGATGGCCGACGTGTTCGGCAGGCGCGGGGAACCGGCACCGATCACGCGCGCGCCCGGCACCGCTTCGAGGACGCCGCGCTCGAACCGATCCCGCAAGTCGGCGATTCGCGGGGCCTCGACCGCTCCGCGGCGCAACGCCAGCCGAGCCGCGACGCCGAAGCCCGCGATCGCGAGCGTGTTCTCCGTACCGGCCCTCAACCGCCTTTCCTGTCCGCCTCCGGGCGTGTGGGCCTCGATCGTCAGGCCCCGGCGGACGTAGAGGGCGCCGATCCCCTTGGGCCCGTACATCTTGTGCGCCGAGAGGGAAAGCAGGTCGACGCCCCAGGCAGCCGCATCGACCGGGATCCGCCCGGCCGCCTGGACCGCATCCACGTGAAAGATCGCGCCGCACCGCTTCACGCCCTCGGCGATTTCGGCGATCGGAAACACGCCGCCGTACTCGTTGTTGGCCGCCATGACGGAGACGAACGCCGCGCCCGGCGAGACCGCTTCGAGAACCCGCTCGGGAGCGATCGCCCCGGAGGGCTCCGGATCGACCGTCACCACCTCGAACCGGTCGGAGGCAGCGAGCCTCGCGGCCGCCTCCCGGACCGACGGATGCTCGACCCCGGTGATCACGACCCGGCCTCGCCGGCCGGCCGTCCCGCCGAAGAGCGCCAGGGCGTTGGATTCGGTTCCGCCGGAGGTGAAGAAGACCTCTTCCGGGCGGGCGCCCAACAGACCGGCCACCTCGTCCCGAGCCTCCTCGACCAGGCGCCGGGCCTTCTGTCCCTCGGCGTGGACGGAAGAAGCGTTTCCGTGGACAGTCGAGGCGGTCTCCATCGCCGACCAGGCCTCGGGATCGAGCGGCGTCGAAGCATTGTGGTCGAGGTAAATCACGGCTTCAGATTCTCGGATGAGTTCAAATTATCCCTCCGGAAAGGCCGCGCCGAGAAACTTTTATCGAGGAATAGCCGTAACGCGATCGAGAGTTAAGATCGACATCGGATGAAGCTTCGGACGCTTTCGCTCGTTCTCGCGGCAGCGATTTTCGCGGCGTGCGGGGGCGCGGATGCGCGCGCGATCCCGCAGTTGACGGCCAAGGAGCGCGCCGCGAAGATCCAGGCCCTGCCGGCCGACGAGCGCGCGTGGCTCGAGGACTACGTCGCCCCCATCATCCTCGACGACGAGAAGAACCTCTTTCTCCAGCTGACCGAACCCCACCAGTTCGAGATCTTCAAGCAGGAGTTCTGGCAGCGGCGCGAGCAGCCCGGGCTTCCCGATCCCCTCGGCCCGGGATACCGCAACCGGTACCAGGGCTTCCGGGAGGCGGCCGCCTCCGAGTTCGACGGCCTGACGAGCGACGCCGGGCGCGTCGTCATCATCCACGGCATTCCGCAGATCCAGGAGTTTCGCGACTGCAACGAGGTCTTCCGCTCCGTCGAGGTCTGGACCTTCCCCAACCAGACGGGGGGCACGGGACTCCAGTCCGAGCTCCAGTTCCTCTTCTATCGGCCGTCCTTCGGCGGACCGCGCAAGCTCTGGTATCCGGCGATTCCGGACCGCGAGCTCCTCGCCCCGGCGTCCTGCCTGTCGAGCGCCACGCTCGCCTGCCGCCGCGCAGGGACCCGGGGCGGCACGGGGTCCGACTGCCCGAGCAACGCCGTGGCGCAGACCTGCGACGCGGCCTGCGCGATCGTCATGACGATCGAGCGCATCCGGGCCCGCGGCGTCGCCGACATCGCGCTCGCCATGTCGACTCCGCCGCCGGTCGACACCGAAGGCCTGGACAAGCTCGCCGCGCGCTTCGCGACGCTGCCGCAGGCGGGGGCGACTTCGCTCGCGGTCGAGGGCCCGTCCGGCGACGCCACCGTGCCGACCTCGCCCTCGGCGAAGGTCACGTCGATCACGGCCCCGGCGTCGAACCCCGCCCCCACCGTCCGCAAGCTCTCGAAGAAGGAGATGCGGTCGCTGACGGAGGCGCTGCCCCAGAAGTACCAGGACTTCGTGACGCTGACCTCCCTGATCATGACCGACGAGGAGAAGCAGGTCTTCCTCCAGATCAAGGAGGACTACCAGCGCGACAAGTTCATCGACAACTTCTGGAAGCGCCGCTCCCTCGACTCGATCGGAATGCGCACGGACTACCGCGCGGTCTACACGCGCCGCGTCCAGCAGGCCCTCGAGCAGTTCGGCGACCTCCACAACGACCGCGCCAAGGTCTTCGTCCTCCAGGGGCCTCCGGACGCGGTCATCCCCATCGACTGCCAGGACATCTACAACCCCCTCCAGATCTGGTACTGGGAACGGATGGAGGCCCTCAAGACCAAGCTGTACCTCATCTTCTACGAGCCCTACGGCACCGGCCCCTACAAGCTCTGGCTCCCGATCGACGGCCGCGGCGTCCTGCTGGCCGGCGTCAACTCCTCGCCCGGCATGGCCATGGGCGCGCGGATCCCCGACATCTCCCTCTGCTTCGAGTGGCGAACCGTGGAGCAGGCGATCCAGTATTCGACCGCCGCCCTCGGCTCCGGAGCGTTTTCGCTGGAAGGCGCGAGCAAGCTCTTCACGCCGCCGAAGGTCGAGACCGAAGGGGTCGAGCAGATCCTGACGATGACGACGGACCTCCACGAGGGCTCCTCGTCGATCGGCGTGGCCAAGCTCGTGAGGTTTCCGGAGCTCCGGGCCAACAAGATCGGAATGGACCTGTCCCTGCTCGTTCCGAAGGCGGAGCTGCACGCCCGGGCCCTCGGCGAGGAAACCTTCTACAACGTCGACGTGATCGGCGAGGTCGTCAAGGACGAGAGGCTCGTCGACAACTTCAAGTACCGGTTCGACATCCCGACGGACGAGATCGGCGGCGAAAAGATTCCGCTGACCGTCCGCCGCTACCTCTATCCCGGCGATTACAAGCTGATCCTCAAGATTTCCGACGGCAATGCGAACGCCGAGGGCCGCATCACCGAGGCCCTCGTCGTTCCCGAGCAGCCGGACGCGCCGCCGCCGCAGATCGCCTCGGCCCGGGCCGACGGCAAGGCGGTCATCAGCCAGATCAAGGACGTCGGCCTGCTGCCGTCGGCGATCTCGCTGCTGCCGGTCGCCAAGGAGATCGTGACGGGGCTCCAGCGCTTCGAGACCAAGACTTCCGAGGGGGTCAAGGCCGTCGACTTCTACCTGAACGGCGCCAAGGTGATGACCCGGACGCGGGCGCCTTTCGACGCGGACCTGAACATGGGGCCGCTGCCCCGCAAGCAGACGGTGCGCGTCGTCGCCTACGGCCCCACCGGACGCTCGGTCGGCGAAGACGAATACATCGTCAACGAGGGTCGCGAAGTCTTCAAGGTCCGCATCCTGACGCCGGAGAAGGGCTCCCGGGTCTCGGGACCCACGCGCGTCCTCGCGGCGGTCGTGGTCCCGGAGGGCAAGACGCTCCAGAAGCTCGAGTTCTACTCGAACGAGGCCCGCGTCGCGACGCTGTACCAGGCCCCGTACGAGCAGACCGTGTCCATCAAGGACTCCAAGTCGCTCGAGCTACGTGCGGGTCGTCGGAACGCTCGACGACGGCGTCGTGGCCGAGGACCTGCGCTACGTCAACGCTCCCGACTTCGTTTCCGAAGTCACGGTCGACGCCGTCGAGCTCTACACCTCGGTCACGGAGAAGGGAAAGCCGGTGACCCACCTCCAGGCCTCGAACTTCAAGGTCTTCGAAGACGGCGAGCTCCAGAAGATCCAGGGCTTCGAGTACGTCAAGAACCTGCCGATCAGCGTCGGCCTGTTGATCGACACGTCGGCCTCCATGCTCGAATCCCTCCGTGAGGCCGAGCAGGCCGCCCTGAAGTTCCTGGACTACTCGATCGCCCAGAAGGACCGGGCCTTCATCGTTTCCTTCGACAACGAGCCGTACCTGCTCTCCAAGCTCACCGGCCGCAAGGACAAGCTCGTCCGCTCGCTCTCGGGACTGCGGGCCGAGGGGTCCACCGCCCTCTACGACGCCATCGTCTACGGCCTCTACCAGTTCACGTCGGTCAAGGGAAAGAAGGCGCTCGTGATCCTTTCGGACGGCAAGGACACGGCGTCCAAGTTCGACTACGACACCCTGCTCGAGTACGTGCGCAAGTCCGGCATCGCGATCTACGGGATCGGTCTGAAGATCTCGGGCACCGACCTGGAGGTCAAGTACAAGCTGAACAAGATCGCCCAGCTGACGGGCGGCCAGACGTTCTACGTCGACAGCGCGGCCAACCTCGAGGGCGTCTACCGCCAGATCAACGAGGACCTGCGCGCCCAGTACCTGCTGACCTACTACTCGTCGAACACCGAGAAAAAAGACCGCTGGCGGAAGGTCGAGATCAAGGTGGAGCCGTCGAACCTCGAAGCGCGCACCATCAGCGGGTACTACCCCTAGATTTCACCGCTGGCCGGCGTCGGCCGGCCCGATGAGACTCCTCGACGCTTTGACGACCCTCCTCCTCGCGTCCGCGTCCCCCCGCCGCGCCGAGATCCTGCGCTCCCTGGGAATCCCGTTCACGGCTCGGCCCGTCGACATCCCGGAGGAACCGCTTCCCGGCGAGACCGCGGAAGCGGCCGCGGTCCGGCTGGCGGCGGAAAAGGCGTCCGCCGCGGCGGGCCGGGAGCCCGCGGCGTGGGTGCTCGCGGCGGACACGCTCGTCTTCATCGATGGCGCGATCCTCGGCAAGCCCCGCGACCCCGACGAGGCGGCGGCGATGCTGCGCCGCCTCTCCGGCCGCGAGCACGGCGTCGTCACCGCGGTCTGCCTCCGGCGGGGCGCCGGGCCGGCGCGGGGCGCCGCCGAGATCAGCCGGGTCCGCTTCGCTCCGCTCGCGGACGACGAGATCGCCTGGTACGTGGCGACCGGGGAACCCCGGGACAAGGCCGGCGCCTACGGCGTCCAGGGACTCGGCGCACGGTTCATCGAGGAGATCCACGGCTCGTTCACGAACGTGATGGGCCTGCCCGCCCGGACCGTCTACCGCCTTCTCAGAGCCTCCCCAGATCCCGCTCTCGCGCTTCTCGCTCTCGCTTCCGGTTGAGCTTCATCTCGTACATCCGCGCGTCGGCTTCGGCGAGCGTCTTGGGGAACTCGGCCTTGGGCCGATGCGTGGCCCAGCCGACCGAGAGCGTGGGCTGCAGCTGTTCGGCCCCGGGGATGTGCGGCAGCCGGCGGGCCATCTCCTCCGCCTTCTGCGCGGCCGACGCCTCGTCCGAGTGGGAGAGCAGGATCAGGAACTCGTCGCCGCCCCAACGGAACACGAGGTCGGTCTCGCGCAGGCAGGCCGTCAGGTAGTTGGCGACGAACTGCAGGACCTCGTCACCGATCTGGTGCCCGCGGACGTCGTTGATCTCCTTGAAGCGGTCCACGTCGATCAGCAGCACGGAGAGGCTCGTTCCGTGGCGCCGGGACCGGGCGAGCTCGCGCCGGATGACGTCGTTGAAATAGTGGCGGTTGTAGAGCCCCGTGAGGCGGTCCCGGATGCCCATCTCCTTGGCCTGGGAATCGGACTCGACCAGCCGCTGCATCTCCTCCTGGAGCTGCGCCTGGCTCGCCTCGAAGAGCAGGATGATGATGCCCACCCCCACGGTCATCTCGAGGAACATCTCGAGGAAGTAGGCGTACTGCAGCGCGTCGGGCATCGCCTCCATGTCGCCGTAGCGGCGGTACGCGAAGGCCAGCACGGCCCGCTCGACCCCCCAGAGAAAGAACGACGACGACAGGATCGCCCGGCCCCCGACCGAGCCGGGCGCGAAGGCGAACGCGACCGCCGTGACCAGGTAGGCCGCGGATCGGAGAAACGAGATCGGCGCCGCCCAGGTCGCCGCCGGCACCAGCGGAAGGGAGGACAGCCACCAGGCGGCGGCGAGAATCGGAACCGCCCAGAGCATCTCCACCGGCTGCGAAACGGGCGACTCCTGCCGGAACCGCCAGACGCCGCGAAGCAGGAAGAAGACGTGGGCCATCAGGGCCGACGCGAGGGCGAGCAGGCCGAGCCGGGACTCGCGGGCCTGGCTCGCCTGAACGGCTCCGAGCAGGATGAGCCCGATGAGGAAGAAGCCCCACGAGGCGATCCAGTCGAGAAACGCCGGCCGCCGGAACTTCCGGTAGAGGAGCAGGAAAACGACGAACAGGAGGACGGTACCCGCCGCCTGAACGACCAGAGAGAAAAGATAAGCTTGTGGCATGGGGCTGTTTTGCCCGCCAGTTTAACGCGGCGAGGGGCGATTTCCATCGGACAAGCCGGCCCCGAGCGCGTCGCGGTCCTCGCCGCAACGACGGGCGAAGCGGTCTCCGCCGCTCGGGAAATCCTTCGAAAGCTTCCGGCGGCGGTTCTCGCGCCCGATTCGCTCGACGGCTACCTGCGATCTGCCGAGGCCCCCTCGCGCGTGGTGCTCTGCGTCACCGGGAAGCCCGGCGCCCCCGCGAGAGCATTCCTCGCACGAGCCCTCCAGCGGCTGCTGTGGCCCCCTCCGGCCCCCGATCTGCTCGACGCGATCGTCGGCCTGCGATCGGAATCCCAGCGCCGACCCGTGCCGCGGGGGCCTTCGATGCGACGGAGCGGCTCCGGACCGCGCCGCGCCCTGCTGCTCGAAGGCACCATCGACGCCGCTCGCGCCCGCTCCGCACTGCATTCGGAGCCGCGCGACTGGATCGTCGAAAGCGCGCGCCACGTTCGGCTCGGATCCCGCGCCCTCGCGGCGCTGACCCGCGCCGGCGTCGTCTGGTCCGCGCTCGAACCCGTCGAGCTGGTGGCGGTCCTCACGGCCGCGGCGTTGCCCCGAGGCATCGGGCTCCCCGCGGGCACGCCCGTCTGGATCGCTGCCGCGAGCCGCGTCCGCGCGCGTTAGGCCGGAGCGCTCAGGTCTTCGACGAGGGCCCGGATCGTTTCCGGGGAAACGACCTGTCGGGCCCGGTAGTCGCCCTGCGACACCTCGAGCGCCGCCTCGGCTCCTGCGGCCAGCGCGTCGCGTCCCGCCGGGCCGGGCCCGAATCGGATGTAGTGCACGGCGGAGATCCGATCCTCGCGGCTCTGTCCCGGGGCGAAGGCGGCCGGACAGGTTTCCCCCCCGATCCGCAGGACCAGTCGGCCGGGCTCGTCGAGACCGATGAACCCGTCGAGGATCGGCTGGATCCGCGCCTGGTCCGTGATCTCGATGAACAGCGTCGCCGCGATCTCGCCCGGCCCGGGCAGCAGCTCGTTGTAGGTCTCGAGCTCGTGGAGCACCTTGTCGGGCTGGACGATGCGCTCCACGCGGAGCATCTCCTGGATCTGGAACCGCACCGTGTCGCGGTTCTCGAAGACCAGCGTCATGAGCGGTCCGAGAGCGACCCGGCGGGCCCGCTTCAGGTCGATGACCCGGCTCCGGAAGGCGGGACGCTCGAGCTCGTACTCGTGCAGGTTCCGGATGTCGTCGATCGACAACGGCTTCACGGCCTCACTCCCCGTGTCATGCCTCGTCCCGGAGGCCGTACGCGTCGGCGACGATCTGGATCGGGTGCTTCGGCGTGTGGCCCGTGCCCTGCCGGATCTGCAGCCCGGCGAGGGCGCAATCGGTCGCGACGCGGTCCGGGCGCTCCCGCTCGACCACGTCGAAGACCGGTTTGCCGACCTTCATCGACAGCGGGAAGTACGAGGTCTTCATGCTCCAGGTTCCGTCGTGGCCGGTGCACTTTTCGACGGTGACGACCTCGCTGCCCGGAATCAGCTGAAGCAGGTCGCGCGACTTGAACCCGATGTCCTGCACTTTGAGGTGGCACGGCACGTGGTACACGATCCGGCCGGGCGACCGCTGGAAGTCGGTGGCCAGCCGGCCGGCGGCGTGCCGCCGCATGAGGTACTCGCAGAGATCGAGCGTCCGGGCCGCGAGCTGGCCGGCTTCCGCTTCCGGCCCGAGGACGGGGTACTCCTTCTTCAGGGTCAGGCTGCAGGTCGGTCCGGGCGACACGATCGTGTAGCCCGCGCGAACGAACGGGGACAGGGTGGTCAGATTGTCGCGACGGCATTCGCGGGCCGAGTCGAGGTCGCCGCTCTCCAGGAACGGCATCCCGCAGCAGCGCTGGGCGGGGACGGCGACCTCGCAACCATTCTTCTCGAGAACGGCGACGGCGGCGCGTGCGACCTCGGGAGCCGAGGCATTGATGGCGCAGGTCACGAAAAGGGCCACCCGTTCCCGCCCGTCCGCATCCGGCGATGGCTCGGTCGCTCCCCCGCGCGCGGCCCACCACTCGAGGAACGTCTCGTCCGCCCAGGTCGGCAGGAGCCGGTCCCGATGGATTCCCAGGGTCTTTTCCATCACGACGCGGGCCAGGCGGCTGTCGAGCAGGGCATTGACGACCGGGGCCGCGAACGTCGCCAAACGGCCGATCGCGTCCGACGACGCCAGCACCCGCTCGTGGAACGCCGGCTTGCCCTGGCTCCGGACGCGGCTGGCTCGGTCGCGCAGCACGATGCGCGGGATGTCCACGTCCCAGCGGTGCGGCGGGTAGTACGGGCAGTGCGGAATGCAGAGCCTGCACTGGTAGCAGAGATCGGAGAACGCCCCGAGGTCTTTCGCCGGCATCCGCTCGACTTCGCCGTCCACCTCCGGGCGGTCGAGAGCCCGGAACAGCACGTCGAAGGACGGGCAGAGGTTGTAGCAGCGCCGGCACGTGTGGCAGATGTCCGCAACGCGCCGAAGCTCCCGGTGGACGGCGCCGGGGTCGAAGAACGCGGGGGCAGCAGGATCGAAGGTCAACCCCGCCTCCCCGGCCGCGCTCTTCCAGGCACTAGATCTTGCCGAGCGTGTCGAGGCCCTTCTGGAACCGGCCCGCGTGGGACTTCTCGGCGCGCGCGAGCGTCTCGAACCACTCGGCCACCTCGGTGAGCCCTTCCTCGCGGGCGGTCTTGGCGAATCCGGGATACATCTGGGTGTACTCGTAGGTCTCGCCCTCGACGGCCGACTTGAGGTTCAGGTCCGTTCCGCCGATCGCAAAGCCGGTCGCGGGATCGCCGACTTCCTTGAGGAAGTCGAGGTGCCCGAACGCGTGCCCCGTCTCGGCCTCGGCCGTGTCGCGGAAGAGACCGCCGACATCCGGGTAGCCCTCGATATCGGCCCGGCGCGCGAAATACATGTACCGGCGGTTGGCCAGCGACTCGGCGGCGAACGCGTGCTTCAGGTTCTCGTGGGTCTTGGTGTTGGCGAGCTTGGGCATGATTCCAGTCCTCCTTCTGATTGGATGCCGCGCCGGCAGCTCGGGCACACTCCGAAAAATTCCAGGGTGCGTCCCATGACGGCATGTCCGGTGGCGCGAAGCCGGCGCTCGGCCGAAAGGGCTTCCGTGGTGCGGGGAATGTCCATCAGGAAGCCGCAGCGCTCGCACGAGAAATGGTCGTGTGGCGCCACGTCGCCGTCGTAACAGGTCCGCCCGCCGCGCACGAAGGCGCGCAGGCGGCCCTCGGAGACCAGCACCTTGAGGTTGCGGTAGACGGTGCCCAGGGAAATGCGCGGAGTGACCCGACGGACCTGCTCGTACACCCATTCGGCCGTCGGGTGTCTTTCGGTCCCCATCACGGTCTCGTAGACGAGCCGCCGCTGGCGGGTCGAGCGGCGGGCGGCAGGCCGGTCAGTCAACATAACAGTAATAGCTTTTATTATTGATATTCCGTTCGCTCCGTCAAGCCCCCGGAGCTCGAACCATTCGTCTTTTCCCGCTTCAGCCTCTAGAATCGACGCCGCTTGTCGACCTCCCCCGAGACGATCCCCGCCGCCAGGGACTTTCCGCTGGGCGAGGCCGGATTCAGCTATCAGGACCTCCATCGGGAGGGCCGACTCGCCGATCTCGATCGGGCGTTCCTCGCCAGACTGGCGGCGACCGATCGCGGGCTGCACGATCGGCTGGCAGCCTACCGCGCCGATCCCGCCTCGCTCGACGCGCTGGGCCGGTCGCATCTGCTCGTCGCGGCCGCGCATCCCCTCGGGGAGTTCATCGCCCGCCTCTTCGACATCGAGGACGAATGGCGGGCCCAGGGCGCCCGTTCGGGACCCGAGGCCGTCCTGTTCCGCTTCCGGCGGGACTTCCTCGTGCGCCGGGCCGTCAAGACCAAACTGCCGGACCCCGCGACGACGGACCTCCCCGCCATGCGCACCGTCGCCGGGGCGATCGAGCGCGACCTGCACCCGGACCTTCCCTGGGATGCGGATCCCGAGCTCGCGACGGCCCGGATGGCCGTCGGCCTGCTCGAGGTGGAAGCGGACTTCATCGCCGCGATCCGCCAGAAAAAGGTGCCCGAGGTGGCCGCGTCGTCTCGCGACGAGGCCCGGCGACTGGCCGGCACGGCCGCGGCCTGCTCCGTGCCGGACCTGCCCCGCGCCTCCGGCGACCGGGACGAGGACCTCCTCGCCTTCGTCCAGGCCCTCCTGGAGCGGTATGCGCTCTGGTGTCACCTGCTCCGGAAGCATCCGGAGCTCCAACCGGGTGTACGGGGCTGGGTCTCGTTCAAGCTGCCGGAAACCGTCGACTACCAGAACCTGGTCTCGACGACCCGACCGAACCCGCAGCTGCCCGAGGAGCGGATCGGCCCGGAACGCAGCCACCGTCGCCGGGAGGGATTCAAGCTGACCGATCCGCGCATGACGCGCCGGGAGGTCCTCGGCGAGGCCCACTACTGCCTCCTCTGCCACGACCGGGAGAAGGACTCCTGCTCCAAGGGCTTCTTCGACCCCAAGACCGCGGCCTGGCAGAAGAACCCCCTCGGCGTCGCGCTGAAGGGGTGCCCACTCGACGAAAAGATCTCCGAGATGCACCAGCTCCTGCGGGAAGGAGACTCGATCGGAGCCCTGGCCCTGGTCGCGATCGACAATCCGATGTGCCCGGGCACCGGCCACCGGATCTGCAACGACTGCATGAAGGGCTGCATCTTCCAGAAGCAGGATCCGGTCAACATTCCTCAGATCGAGACGGGCGTGCTGACCGACGTTCTCGGGCTGCCCTGGGGCATCGAAATCTACGGGCTCCTGACGCGCTGGAATCCCCTGAACCCGTCCCGTCCGGTCCCCCGGCCATACACCGGCAAGAAGGTACTCGTCGTCGGGCTCGGCCCCGCCGGGTACACGCTCGCCCACTACCTGCTCAACGAGGGCTGCGGCGTGGTCGGAATCGACGGCCTCAAGATCGAGCCTCTCCCGGGCGACCTGACCGGTGCCGACGGCGCCGGTATCCGGCCCGTGCGCGACTGGAGCGAAATCGCCGTGCCGCTCGACGCCCGCCCGCTCGCGGGGTTCGGCGGCGTGTCCGAGTACGGAATCACGGTCCGATGGGACAAGAACTTCCTGACGCTCATCCACCTGACGCTGGCCCGCCGCCGCCGGTTCGAGATCCTCGGGGGCGTCCGTTTCGGCGGCGCGATCAATGCCGACCAGGCCTTCGATGCCGGCTTCGACCACGTCGCGATCGCCGCCGGAGCCGGCCGGCCGACGATCATCCCGATGAAGAACAACATCATGCGAGGCGTCCGGAAGGCCTCGGACTTCCTCATGGCCCTCCAGCTGACGGGCGCCTTCAAGGACGAGGCCCTCGCGAACCTCCAGATGGAGCTGCCGGCCGTCGTCATCGGCGGAGGCCTGACGGCGATCGACACGGCCACGGAGCTGCTCGCCTACTACCCGCTCCAGGCCGAAAAGACCCTCGACCGGTACCAGGCGCTCTGCGCCGAGAAGGGCGAGGACACGGTCCGGGCGACGTTCGACCCCGAGGAGAGGGACATCCTCGACCGGTTCCTCGCGCACGGTCTGTCCGTGCGCAAGGAACGCGAACGGGCCCACAGGGAAGGCTCGCTGCCCGACCTGGCGCGGCTCTGCCGCGGGTGGGGCGGCGTCTCGATCGCCTACCGCCGCGCGATGGAGGATTCCCCCGCCTACCGCCTCAACCACGAGGAAATCGTGAAGGCCCTGGAGGAAGGGATCTCGTTCATCGAGGGGCTCGAGCCGCAGGAAGCGGTCCCGGACGAGCACGGCAAGCTCCGCGCGATGCGCTTTCTGCGCGGCGGGTCCGGCGAGACGGTCGAGCTTCCGGCGCGCACCTGCCTCGTCGCGGCCGGGACGACGCCGAACATCACCTACGCCAAGGAGTTTCCGGAGGCGCTGCCCCTCGATGCCAAGCGCCGGTTCTTCGCGCCGCACCGCGCCGTCCGGGACGGCGTCGGGTTCCGGCTCGAGCCGGCTCCGGCCGAGGACGAGCACGCCTTCTTCACGGGCTACTCCCGGAGGGGCCGTTTCGTGACCTTCTTCGGCGACAACCACCCGGCCTACAACGGCAACGTCGTGAAGGCGATGGCATCGGCCCGCAACGGCTACCGCGCGATCGCCGAGGTGCTCGACGGCGGATCGGTCGCGACGGCGCCGGATGCCGACTGGGACGGGTTCGCCGGGAGGGTTCGCGAGGACCTCTCGGCCGAGGTCGTCGCCGTCCACCGCCTGACGCCGACGATCGTCGAGGTCGTGGTCAAGGCGCCGGCCGCGGCCCGCAACTTCGAGCCCGGCCAGTTCTTCCGGCTGCAGAACCTGGAGGCGCGGTCGCCGCGCCGGGGCGGCTCTCCCCTCCTGATCGAGCCGTGCGCGCTGACGGGAGCCTGGGTCGACGCCGAGAAGGGACTGCTTTCGATGATCGCCCTGGAGATCGGCGGCTCGACGCGCCTGTGTGCCGCTCTGGCTCCGGGCGAGCCCGTCGTCGCGATGGGACCGACCGGCGCCGCGACCGAGCTTCCCGAGAACTCCACCGTCATGCTGGCGGGCGGGGGGCTCGGTAACGCCGTGCTCTTCTCGATCGGCAAGAAGGCGCGGGCCCGCGGGAATCGGGTGGTCTACTTCGCGGGCTACAAGAAAGCCGAGGATTTCTACAAGCGCGAGGATCTCGAGGCGGCGGCGGACGTGCTGGTCCTGTCGGTCGACCGCGGGGAGGCGATCCCGGCCCGCCGCGCGGGCGACCGGAGCTTCGTGGGCAACATCGTCGAGGCGATGGTGGCCTACGCGACCGGCCGCCTGGGAGAGATCACGATTCCCCTGTCGTCGGCCGAGCGACTCATCGTCATCGGCTCGGACCGGATGATGTCGGCCGTGGCCCGGGCCCGCCGGGACGCGCTGGCGCCCCACCTCTCGCCCGGGCACGTCGGGATCGCGTCGATCAACTCCCCCATGCAGTGCATGATGAAGGAAGTCTGCGCCCAGTGCCTCCAGAAACACGTCGACCCCGCCACCGGCCGGGAGGAAATCGTCTTCTCGTGTTTCAACCAGGACCAGAAGCTCGACGAGATGGACTGGGGCAACCTGGCGGCGCGGCTCCGGCAGAACACGGTGGCCGAGAAGCTCACGAACCTCTGGATCGACCGGCTGCTCCGGGAAGACGACCCCCGCCGGGTCTGACCCCAACCCTCGCGGCGCGAGAAGTCTCCCGACCGAAGGGAGGGAGGAGGCTCGCGCCGCGGGAGCCGGAGCGCTGCGCGGGAGTCAGGCTTGCGGTCGAGCGCGCATCCGCGCGATCCGCAAGCCGGTGCGTCCGAAGGACGCAGACTCCCGGGCAAGCGGAGGCGACGGTCTACTGCACCGAGGCCAGGAACAGCAGGTAGGGGTTGATCGCGACGCCGGCCTTCAGGTTGTCGTCGTCCTCGGGCAGGCGGGTGATCGAAAAGTGCAGGTGGGCCCCCCCGATCACGTGGCCGGTCCGGCCCACGTAGGCGATCACGTCGCCACGGGTCACGCGGTCCCCCGCCTTGAGTCCCCTCGCGTACTTCGAGAGGTGGCAGTAGAACAGCAGGTACTTCCCGCTGGGGTCCTTCTGGTAGAGCGTGATGCCGCCCCGGCGCTCGCGGCGCATCGTCACGATCTCGCCGTCGGCGGCCGCGAGCACGGGCGTTCCCTTCGGGGCCCCGATGTCGATGGCCAGGTGCTTCCGGTGACGGCCGCGGGAGTTCAGGAAGGAGTCCCGCAGGCCGTTCGCGTCGACCCCTTCCACCGGGATCCGCACGCCGGCCGACATCAGCTCCGAGAGGTCCACGTCCTCCGGCCGCATCCGAGACTCGGAGGATTTCGGGCGCAGGAACGAGCCGAAGCTTCGGGCCGCACGGACGAGCGTGCTCGGGAGGGCCTCCGGGGTGTCGTCGGTCTCGTCCGCCATGCCCTCGGTGATGGCGTCCGGCTCGGGGGTTCGGGCATCGGCCTCGTGCACGTGTGCCACGAGAACGACGTCGATCGGCTGGCAGAGCGGGCGCGGGTAGTCCACCATCTCGAGCGGCAGGAACGGCCCGTAGGGCTCCGGTTTCGCCACGGAAGCCGACCGGACGGCACCGCCCTTGCGGCCGGAATGGCGGGCCTTTTTCCTGGTGGCCTTGTGGCCTGAGGATTTCTTCTTCGACGCGCCGGCCCGGAGCGAACTTCCGCCATTCGAAACGGTCGATTTCGATGGGGCGGCACTCTTCCCCTCCGAGGGAGAAGAAAAGCCGAAGATGAGAACGGCGGCCAGAGCTGCCGCCGGTATGACCGACGCCTTACGCACGACGGGGATTATCCGGGGGCGAGGGGAGGTCGTCAATCAAAAAAGCCCTTGGGAATCTATGGTTTATGCGGAATCAGCATAGCGGTGCGAACAGCCGCGCCCGTTTCCTGCGGACGACGGTTACGCCCGCTCCAGGTAGCTGTCGTCGCGGGTATCGACCTTGATGCGGACGCCGGCCTCGATGAACTGGGGCACCATCACCTGGAGGCCCGTCTCGAGCGTGGCCGGCTTGTAGGAGGCCGAGGCCGTCGCCCCCTTCATCCCCGGCTGAGTTTCGGTGACCTCGAGGGTCACCGTGTTCGGGAGCTCGATTCCGACCGGATTCTCCTCGAAGAAATCCACGTGGATCACGGTGTTGGGCAGCAGGTACTTCATCTGCTCGCCGATCACTTCGTCCGAAAGCGTCACCTGGTCGAAGGAGGTCTGGTCCATGAAGTGGTGGCCGGCCGAGTCGGAGTACAGGTATTCCATCTCACGCTCGTCGAGCGACGCCTTCTCGACCCGGTCCGTCGACCCGAACCGGTGCTCGTTCATCGAGCCCGAGCGGACGTTGCGCATTTTGGCCTGGACGAATCCGCGAAGGTTGCCCGGGGTCTTGTGGACCATGTCGTGGACCCGGTGCAGTTCCCCGTTGTGGATGATCAGCATGCCGCTTCGAAGCTGTGTCGCCGAAATCATCGCCATAGGACATTACCCCTCGAAAAAGACCGCGAAACTAACAGAACGCGGCGGCGCCGTCCACCTCGAGCCCGGGACCGGGAGCCCAACGAAAAAGGCCCCGGGGACCGCCCCCGGGGCCGTATCCGCCTTGCTCCGGGGAGACTACTCCCGGGTCACGACCCTCCGGGCGCCGTCGCCCCGGGTCGCGCGCTCGAACGGCGTCGGGCAGCACCACCGAGAACCCGCGCGCCGCGTTGGTGCCCGTCAGCAGCTGCCGCCACATCCCGATCGAGTAGTTCCAGGCCCCGCCGCCGCGGACGGCGGTGCCGGTCTGCGGGACGTTGGGCGTGAACAGAACGTGGCTGAAGTCGGGCCGCGGGATGCCGAGGCCCCGCTGCTCGTTCATGACCCGGATGAACTCGTCCGCCACCATCGTGTAGCCGATCGAGGACGGGTGGAAGCCGTCGGCCGAGAAGATGCCGCCGGTCAGAAAGCCCGAGGTCAGCGTAATTCCGCCGATGTGGTAGCCGTGGGCGCTGATCTCATCGAAGATGGCGTTCACGTCGACCAGAACGCCGCCGACGCTGGCGATCTGCTCCGCGATCGTTGCGTTGTAGGACGCGATGTACGACTGGATTTGCGCGATCTCGTCCGGGTAGAGGAGGACGCCCGGCACCACCGTCGCCGGCGGGACGAACTGGCCGTCGGGCAGCGGCTGGCCCGTGCCGCCGAGGGCCACCGGCACGCCGATGCCCTGGGCCAGCAGCGAGGAAGCCGGCAGCGTCACGAGCGTTCCATCGGGCACCGGGCAGCCCTGGTCGGGTGGGACCGGTGTGCACGGATAGGTCGCGTTGCCTGGCCCGAGGACCGGGACGGAGCCTCCCGGGATCGTGATCCGGGAGGGCACCGTCGTCGTGAACGGGACCGCCGTCACGTTCGGAACGTTGCCGGCGACGATCAGACGCCCCGGCACGGCGATGGCGTCGAGAACTTCGGCGTAGTTCTGCTCGAACAGGGCCTCGGGCGTCACCGTGACGCCCGGCAGGAAGAGGCCCGAGAGGGCGGCCGGGAGGATGTCGTTCGCCCCGATCCAAAGGGTGACCAGGTCCGGACCGAGGGCGTTGGCTTCGGTCACGGCGTTGAGCCCGTCGAACGGGGAACCGGGGATGTTCCGCAGGACGAGGACCGCGAACTGCTCCGCGGTGTCGCCGTTGAGGTTGCCCTGGGTCAGGTTGACGAGGTCGCCGACGTTGGCCCCCGGGATCCCGAGATTGTCGTAGGGGCGGGCGAGCAGGGCGTTGAGCGGGGCACCCTGCTGCGAGACGGCGCCGACCGTGACGGTGGAGGGCGGGATGAAGACCGTGCCGAGACAGGGGTTCCCGACGAGCGGACTCGTCAGGGCGAGTTCCTGGACGAGCGGCTGCTGGAAGCTCGCCTGGTTCAGCTGGTGCGCGATGATCGCGGGGAAGGAGCTTTCCTGATTGCGCTCCACCAGGCAGTTGCCTTCGACTCCGGCCGTCAGACTGTCGCCGAGCGCGACGTAGTGATCGAACTGGGCCTGGAGCGGAGCTCCCGCGAGGGCGGAGACCGCGGCGGCCAGCGCGAGGGGACGCAGTGCCTTCGTGTTCATGGCTTCCTCCGGCCTAAAGGGCCAACCGGATGCCGGCCGTCAGCACGAGGCCGGTCTCCGAGTACGTGCCGAAGTAGTTGTCGGTCTGCGGCGGCGTGAGAATCGCCCGGTCCTTGAACGCGATCCAGAGGGCGGCCACGTCGAAGCCCCATCGCTCCGTGTTGTAGCCGAAGCCGGCCGTGTAGACGTTGCGGTCGGAGTCCGGCAGCAGCGGGCCGACGTCGAAGTCCGGCTGCGGCGTGTTGTCGTAGTAGTAGCCCGCCCGGATCGCCCAGGCCCCGAAGGACTTTTCGAGTCCGACGCGGTAGGCCCACGAGTCGGACCAGTCGGTGACGCGGAGGATGTCGCGGCCGACGAGCGTCGGGAAGGTGATGGCCAGGCTCTGGAACGACGACCACTCCGTCCAGTCCGCCTCCAGGGCCAGGAGAAAGCCCGCCGGCAGCTGGACGCCCAAGCCCAGGTTCATGCTCGCCGGGAAATCGATCGAGGTCTGGACGGGCGGATTGCCGGTCGGCAGCGACGCGGCGACCAGGGCGTCGAGGACGGCGTTGCCGGTGGGTCTCTGCGTGAAGGTGGCCTCCCCGTCGTAGTCGACGTTGATACCCGACCGGTACGCCGCGCCGATCGAGAGGGCTTCGACGGGCTTGAACATGAGCCCGACGTTCCAGCCCCAGCCGCCGTTGGAGAGCAGCGTGCTGTTGAGCTTGACGTGCGCAACGGGCACGACGGCTCCCGTGAAGGGATTGATCGCCCCCTGGTTGCGCTCGAGCTGGACCTTGGAGAACCGGTAGTCGACGCCGGCGGCGATCGAGAGCTGCGGGAACAGGAGGTAGGAGAAGACCAGGTTGGTGTCGAGCGACTGGACCACCGAGTTCTGCGAGATGAACATGCCGTTGTAGGTCGTGTTCGGGTCCTGCCACTTCAGCCCCAGGCCGTACTGCGCAAACCCGCCCACCCCGACCTTGAGCTCCTGCGTCAGCGGAAGCACGGCGTATCCGTCGGGGAAGAAGTACCAGTTCTGCTCCTCGTTCGCGACCGCGCCCTCGCCGGGGTACGGGTTGGCTCCGTCGACCTGGCCGGCGGTCCGCGTCAGGAAGTTCACACCGAGGTACCCCTCGAAGTGGTTCATCCAGCCGATGCCCGCAGGGTTGTAGAAGATCGAGGTCGGGTCGCCGCCCACGCCGGCATAGGCCAGGCCCATGCCGCTGGCGCGCGCGCCGTGGGTCATGACCTGGAATCCCGATGGGAGCGCCGGAGCGCTGACGAGAAGGCCCACGACCGCCAGGGCCAGGCAGAGACGTGGCACCAGGACGCGATGTCGCTGTCTCACAATGCTCCTCCCTCCGAATTGTATTGGGACACTTGGGCGAAACCCTCGATTCCCACGCTGGCCGGAAATCTAGACCTCGGCGGATGGAATGTCAAAGGAAGAGCGACCTCCGGGACCTTAGAATCCACCTGTTGTCCCCCGAGAACGAGATGCCCACGCGCGAGGGATCCGAGTCCGGCGCCGGCGCCCGGGAAAGGCCCGTCACCGTCGGAACGGTCCTCGGAGAGCGCTACCGCATCGACGCCGTGCTGGGCTTCGGCGGCATGGGTGTGGTCTACCGCGCGCGGGACCTCCGGCTCGACCAGGAGATCGCGCTCAAGCGCATCCGGCCCGACCGCGTCTCGCCCGAACGCCGCGAGACGCTGCGGCGCGAAATCATCCTGTCGCGCAAAGTCACGCACGAGAACGTCTGCCGCGTCTACGACCTCGTCGAGATCGGGGGCGAGGAATGGGTCTCGATGGAGTACCTGCCGGGCGAAACGCTCAAGGACATCGAGGAACGGGAAAAGACGCTGCCCCTCGGCCGCGGCCTGGCCATCGCCAAGGGCCTGTGCGGGGGCCTCGCCGCCGCCCACCGCATCGGGGTCCTGCACCGGGACCTGAAACCGGAAAACGTCATCGTGGGCGAAGACGGCAAGCCGCGTCTGATGGATTTCGGCATCGCCGTCGAGTCGGCCGTCTACGCCGGCGAAAAGGGCGACACGGTTCCCGGAACTCCGCAGTTCCTGGCCCCGGAGCTGCTCCGCGGCGACATGCCGACGCCGAAGACGGACGTCTATGCCATGGGCGTCCTGCTCTTCGAGATGTTCACGGGCCGGGTGCCGTTCGACGACAACGACACGGCGCGGCTGGTCCGCCGCGTGATCAGCGAGTCGGCGCCGAAGGTCGAGTCTCTCCGGCCCGACCTGCCGCCCGAGCTGCGGGACATCCTCGAGCGCGCGATCGCGAAGGACCCGGAGACGCGCTTTCCCGACGCCGAGGCGCTGTCCGATGCGATTTCGGCGTTCGAAGGCCAGGTGCTCGACCGCGTTCTTGCCGAGGTCTCGGTGACCCGCGCGCGCATGGTCAAGCTGATGGTGATTCTCGAGGCCAACAAGTCCCTCGCCGAGACGTTCGACCCCACCGAGACGCTGCGGATCATTCTGAGAACGGCCATCTCCGAGACCGACGCCGAGCGCGGGACCATCTTCCTGCGCGAGCCGGGGTCCGACGAGCTCGTGAGCCAGATCCTGGAAGGCGGCTCGGTCCAGCCGATCCGGCTCCCCGTGGGCACCGGTATTGCCGGAACGGTCGCCCGGACCGGAAAGGTCATCAGCACCGGCGACGCCTACCAGGACTCCCGGTTCGACAAGCGCACCGACGCCTCCTCGGGCTTCAAGACGGTCTCGATGGTGGCGGCGCCCCTGCGCACGCCCCGCGGGGAGATCGTCGGCGTCGTGGAGGTTCTCAACAAGCGCCGCCGCAACTTCACGAAGGAGGACGAGGAGTTCCTGGCGGAGGTCGGCACGCACGCGGCGCTGGCCGTCGAGAGCGTGCGGGAGCACGAGGCGGCCGTCCGGCAAGCCCGCCGGGACGGCGCCGCGGCGATTCTGAAGGGCGTCGCGCCGCTGCTGAACCCCTCGACCTGGCCGGCGACTCCGGGCTTCGAGTCGGCACCGCTGCGCTGGCGATCGGACGTGCCCGGCCTGGTGATCTATGCCGTCGAACCGCACGCGGGTGGCCTGTCGCTGCTGCTCGTCGAGGACGACCGGGAGCTCGAGGAAGCGGTCGGCCCCCTCGTGCGCGCCTCCCGCCTCGCCCGGCCGCTGCTCGGGACGGCGGCTCCTGCCGAGATCGTCCGGCGAGCCGGCGAGGTGGAACCCGGCACCACCGTCACCGCCGCCCGCTGGGAAGGCGATCGCATCGCCCTGGCGGCGCGCGGTGCACCGGTGCCCTATCTGCTCCGATTCGGGCGGCCGGTCCCGCTCGCCGTGAGCGATTCTGGCGGACTCTCCCAGGTCACGCTCGAAACCGCCCCGGGCGACCTGCTGATTCTCGCCTCGCGCGGGTTTTTCGGCCTGCGCGCCGCGGCCAGGCCTCCCTCGCCGGAGAAGGCCGTTCAGAGGCTCGCGCGCGCCTGCGAGACGCAGTCCGCCTCGGCCGCCTTCGCCGCCCTCGTGGCCGAGTGGAAGAAGACCGGGATCACGCCGGGCGATCGGGACGTTCTGCTGCTGGCCGCCAAACGGCTCTAGGGGACTGCCCCGGAGGCGCTCCGCCGCCCGCGCGAACGGCGCGTGCTACGGCAGGACGGAGACGGCGAGCGCCCCCGGGCCCCCGTGCGCGCCGAGCGCCGGCCCGCACTCGACGATCATCACGTCGGACTCGGGATAGTGCGCGCGGATCTCCCGGGCGACCTCCTCGGCCGCGTCTTCCGCGTCGCAGTGGGCGACACCGAACCGGCGGGAGGTGCTGACGCGCTCCCCCGCCTCGTCGAAGAGGAGCTTGAGCATCTTCCGGCGGGCGGCAACGTAGCCCCGGGCCTTGCCCGCCGGCACCGCAACGCCCTCGCGCGACATCGTCAGCACCGGCAGGAGCCCGAGGGCCCTGGCGATCAGGCCCTTCAGCGGCGAGACCCGCCCTCCGCGCACCAGGTGCTTGAGCGTGGGCACGGCGACGAAGGTGCGGACGCGGTCCGCAGTCTCGCGGGCGACGGCCGCGACCTCCTCCGCGCTCTTTCCGGCCGCGGCCGACTCGGCGGCCGCCCGGACGACGAGTCCCAGGCCGACGGAAACGTTGCGGCTGTCGACATGGGTGATCTTCGTCTTCCCGACCGGGCGCGCTCCGACCGTCGCGGCCTGGTACGTGCCCGAGACGCCAGCCGACAGATGCACCGAAACGATGGATCCGGCGTGGGAAGCGACGTTCTCGTACACCTGGGTGAAGTCCGCCGGCGGCGGCTGCGAGGTCTTGGGGGCCTCCTCCGTCACGGAAAACCGGGCGTAGAACTCGGACGGGGTGATCGTCACCTTGTCGAGATAGTTCTCCGAGCCGAAGAACACGCGCACGGGGACGACTCCGACGCCGAACTCCTCGAGCATGGCCGCCGGGAGGTCGCAGGTCGAGTCGGTCACGATCCCCACGCGGGCCGCCCGGTTCTGGTCGAAGCGCGACTCGTGCTGGGCGCGCATGTCTTCGACTTTCGTCTGGGCCACCTCGGCGAACCGGGCGGCGAGCGCGAAGAGCTTCTCCGGCTCGTTGGTGTGGACGTGGAGCCGCAGGCGCTGCGCACCCCCGGCGATCACGATCGAGTCCCCGAGCAGGGCGACCTCGCGGCGCAACGCGTTCCGATCGATCCCGTCTCCCTCGAGCAGCGCCTCCGTGCAGTAGCGGAAGAGGATCGACTGAGGCGTCTTGTCGAAGACGGCGGCGCGAACCTCCTCGGGCTCGACCGGAGGCGGCGCGAAGCGTGCCGCCTCGCGGACATACCGCACGATTCCCTCGAGCAGATAGACGAACCCCTGGGCCCCGGCGTCCACGACGCCCGCCTTCTGCAGGACTTTCATCTGCTTCGGGGTGTTTTCGAGAGAGGTGCGGGCGGCCTTCAGCGATTCGGGAAGGAGGACGCCGAAGTCCCGGACCTCGGCCGCCCGGTCCGCCACGTGACGGGCCCAGTCGCGGATGACCGTCAGGATCGTGCCCTCGACCGGCCGGGCGATCGCGCCGTAGGCCGATTCGGCCGCGCGCACGACCGCCGCGCCGAAAGCGCCCGTCGTGATCCGCGCCGCATCCGGCAGACCGTCGGAGAAGCCGCAGAAGAACTGCGCCAGGATCGCTCCGGAGTTGCCCCGGGCGCCCCCGATCGCCTGGTCGGCGAGCGCCTTCGACATCTCGCCCACGTGGCGCAGGCGGAGCCGGGAGATGCCGGCCGCCACTTTCTGGAGCGTCGAGGCGACGTTGGTTCCCGTGTCCCCGTCCGCGACCGGGAAGACGTTGATCTTGTTGAGCGCCTCGGCGCGTTCCCCGACGAAGTGCGCCCCCGCGATCACCGCGCGCGAGAGCCGGTTGCCGTCGAGGTAGCCGATCGCGATCAAGGCTTGATCGTCGCGGGATAGCCGTCCGGCGCGCGGCTGGCGTTGCGCGAACCGCGATACTCCTCGGCCACGGCGGGCAGCCGGTCCAGATAGAAAAGGACGACGCCGCAGCCCATGCACGCCCACGGAAAGACCTTTTCCACGCCCCACGCGAAGAGGCCCGTCTTCCAGGGCTTCTTCCAGAAGTAGGACGTGTAGCCCGAGGTGTTGGACCTCGAGCGGAGCATCTCTCCCCCGCACAGCGGGCACTTGCGATGGAATGCGTCGCTGCTCATGGCAACCGTGAGGCGAGGATATCAGCAGCGCGAGGCGACCGGACCCGTGGGCGCCGCGCCGTTCCCGGGGCCTACGGCCGCCAGCGCAGGATCAGGTTGCGGGCCGCGCCGACCTCGTCCACGCGCCTGACCGGCGTCGTGTGCGGCGCTCCGTGCACGACGTCCGGCGCCTCCGCGCACTCGCGGTCGATCGCCCGCATGGCGTCGATGAATGCGTCGAGCCCGGGCTTTCCCTCCGTCTCCGTCGGCTCGATCATGAGCGCCCCGTGAACGATCAGGGGGAACGACACCGTGGGCGGGTGGAAGCCGTAGTCCATCAGCCGCTTGGCGATGTCCATGTTGGAGACGCCGTGCTCGGCCTGCTTCTTGTCCGACAGCACGACCTCGTGCATCGACGGCGCGTCGTACTTGAGGTGGTACGTCCCGGACAGCCCCGCGCGGATGTAGTTCGCGTTGAGGACCGCGCCGCGGGCGACCTCCCCGATGCGGTTCCCGTACGCGGCGATGTACGAGAGCGCCCTCACGAACATGCCGAAGTTGCCGAGGAACGTCCGCAGCCGGCCGATCGAGTCGGGCCGGTCGAAGTCGAGGAAGAAGGTCCCGTCGTCGCGCCGCTCGACCGTCGGCCGCGGCAGGAATGGAACGAGACCGGCCCCGACGGCCACCGGCCCCGAGCCGGGCCCTCCCCCGCCGTGCGGCGTGGAGAAGGTCTTGTGGAGGTTCATGTGCATGACGTCGACGCCCATGAGCCCGGGTTTCGCCACGCCGACGAAGGCGTTGAAGTTCGCGCCGTCGCAATAGAGGTACCCGCCCTTGGCGTGGACGATGCGGGCGATGTCCAGGATCCGATCCTCGAAGACGCCGAGCGTGTTCGGCACGGTCAGCATCAGGGCGGCGACGTCCTCGGTCATCGCCGCGTCGAGCGCCGCGAGATCGATGGTGCCGTGGGCGTTGGACTTGAGCTCCCGGACCTTGTATCCCGCGAAGTGCGCCGAGGCGGGATTCGTGCCGTGCGCCGAGTCGGGGATCAGCACCGTCGTCCGCGCGCGACCCGCCTTCTCGAGCGCCCGCCGCACCATGAGGATCCCGGCGAGCTCGCCCTGCGCGCCGGCCGAGGGCTGCAGCGTGACGCGGGAGAGGCCCGTCAGCTCTGCGAGGATTCGCTCGAGCCGCCACGCGAGCTCCAGGCCGCCCTGGGAGACCGACTCGGGCGCCAGGGGGTGCGCCGCCGCGAACCCCGGCAGGCGCGCCATCTCCTCGTTGGTTCGCGGGTTGTGCTTCATCGTGCACGAACCGAGCGGGTACAGGCCCTCGTCGATGGAGAAGTTCAGGCGGGAGAGACGCGTGAAGTGCCGGGCGACCTCGACCTCGCTGATCTCGGTCTCGCCCGCGATCTCACCCCGCCGCAACGCCTCGGGGATCGCATCGGCCTCGGGAACGTCGAGCGGCGGCAGCCGGTACCCGATCTTGCCCTCGCCGGAACGCTCGAAGACGAGCGGTTCGGCCCGCGGCTGCGGGCGGACCTGAACGGAGGCGGTCGTCGTCTCCTCGATCTCGACGCTCATGCGGTCCTCCCGGCCAGGGCCGCGGCGAAATGATCCATCTCGGCTCGGGTATTCATCTCGGTCGCCGCGGCGAGGAACCGCCGCGGGTCGCCGCCGTACCGGGACAGCGGGATCCCGCCCAGAATCCTTCGGGCGGCGAGGCGATCGAGCAGCGGGGCCGCGGCCTCCGGCGCCTCCACGACGAATTCGTTGAAGGTCGGCCCGGGGAGCGGGAGGCGGAAGCCCGGAATCTTCGCGATCTCGCCCTTGAGGTACTCGGCCTTCGCGTGGCTCTGGGCGGCGACTTCGCGCAGGCCCTTCTTGCCGAGAAGGGACATGTGGATGTTCGAGGCGAGCGCCATCAGTCCCTGGTTCGTGCAGATGTTCGAGGTCGCCTTCTCCCGGCGGATGTGCTGCTCGCGCGTCGACAGGGTCAGGCAGAAAGCCCGCCGCCCCTCGGCGTCCCGCGTCTGGCCCACGAGGCGCCCGGGGATCTGGCGCTGGTGCTCCGAGCGGCAGGCCAGAAACCCGAGCAGCGGCCCCCCCAGGTGCATCGGCACTCCGAGCGACTGGGCCTCCCCGCACGCGATGTCCGCCCCACCCTCGCCCGGAGGCGCGAGCAGGGCGAGCGAGGCCGCCTCGGCGACGACCGCCACCGACAGAGCTCCGCCGGCGCGGGCGGCCTTCGATCCGACGTTCCAGTCCTCGATCACGCCGTAGAAGTTGGGCGACTGAACCGCGACGGCGAACGTCGACGCATCCACGGCTTCCGCGAGCGCGCGCGGGTCGCGTTGCGCCGTCGGCGCCGATCCCCACCTCGACGATCTCGAGGCCGAGGTTGGAGAAGTAGGTCCGGACGGTTTCGCGATACTCGGGGTGAATGCCGGCCGAGAGCACGGCGCGCCGGCGGCCCTTCGAAAGCCGCTCGGCCATCAGGAGGGCCTCCACCAGGGCCGAGGCCCCCTCGTAGAGGGAAGCGTTGGCGACCTCGAGGCCCGTGAGCAGGCAGACGTGCGTCTGGAACTCGAAGATCGACTGCAGCGTCCCCTGCGAGATCTCGGGCTGGTACGGGGTGTAGGAGGTCAGCCATTCGGCGCGGTAGAGCATCTGGTCGGCGATCGCGGACACGTAGTGGTTGTAGACGCCGCCCCCCAGAAAGAACGCCGTGTCGCGGGCGTTGGCGTTGCGCCCCGCGAGGCCGCCGAGAAACCGCCGGATCTCGATCTCCGACAGCGGCTCCGGCAGATCGGGTGCCTGCCGGACCGCGGCCGGGACCGTCGCAAACAGATCGTCGACCGACGCGGCGCCGATCGCCGCCAGCATCTCTCGCCGTTCGGCGTCGGAGACCGGGAGAAACTTCACTTCTGCTGCTCTTCCTCGCGGACGTACTCGGCGTAGGCTTCGGCGGTCATGAGCTTGCCGATCTCCTCGTCGGTCGAGAGCTTGACCTTGATCAGCCAGCCGTCGCCCTGCGGGTCGTCGTTGATGATGCCCGGTTCGGCGACCGCGCCCTTGTTGATCTCCACCACTTCACCCGAAACCGGAATGAAGAGCTCGGAGACGGCCTTGACGGACTCCACCGTTCCGAACTCGTCGTCCGCGTTGTACACGTGGCCGACCTCGGGCAGCTCGAGGTACACGATCTCACCGAGCTGTTTCTGCGCATGGTCGGTGATTCCGATCGTGCCGATGTCCCCGTCCACGCGAACCCATTCGTGGCTTTCGCTGTAATGCAGGTCGTCCATCAAGCTCCCTTCCTCTTGTAGAACGGTGTCGGCACGACGCGCGCGGCCGCGCCGCGCCCGCGGATGTCCACTGCGAATTCCGTCCCGACGGCCGTCGCGGCGGCGGGGAGCAGCGCGAGGCCGATCGGCTTGCCGAGCGTGGGCGAGTGCGTGCCCGACGTGACGATCCCCGCGCCGGCCGCCGTCGTCGCCGGGTAGCCGTGCCGGGCGATCCCCCGGTCGACCATCTCGAATCCGACGAGCCGGCGCGGCACGCCGGCCGCCTTTTGCGCCGCGAGGGCCTCGCGGCCCAGGAAGTCGCCCTTGCCCATCTTGACGATCCAGCCCAGGTCCGCCTCGAAAGCGGTCACGGTCTCGTCGATGTCGTTGCCGTAGAGCGCCATCTTCGCCTCGAGCCGCAGCGTGTCTCGCGCGCCCAGGCCGCACGGGAGAACCCCGTCGCTTCGCCCCTCCTCGAGGAGCCGGCGGAAGATCGCCGCGGCGTCCTCGGGCCGACAGTAGACCTCGAACCCGTCCTCGCCGGTGTAGCCCGTGCGCGACACGAGCGCCGGGGCTCCGGCGACGTTCCCTTCGCGAAAGGCGTAGTAGGCGAGGTCGGATGGGTCGGGGTCCGAGGTTCGGGCGAGCAGCGCGGCCGCCCGGGGACCCTGGACGGCGATCAGGGCGTACCGGTCGCTGTGGTTTTCGACGCGCACGTCGCCGCGCGCCCGGCCCTTCGCCCAGGCGAAGTCCTTGGGCGTGTTCCCGGCGTTGACCACGAGGAGATAGTCCTCGGCCGACTTCCGATAGACGAGCAGATCGTCCACGAACGTCCCGAGCTCGGTCAGGAACGCCGTGTAGTGGATTCGCCCGTCGGCGAGCTTCGCGACGTCGTTGGGCGTCAACCACTGGAGGCTGGCGAGAGCGTCCCGGCCGCGGACCTCGAGCTCGCCCATGTGCGAGACGTCGAAGAGGCCGACCCGCTCGCGCACCGCCCGGTGCTCCTCGAGAATGCCCGCGTACTGGACGGGCATTTCCCAGCCGCCGAAGTCGACCATGCGCGCCCCGAGCTCGCGGTGAAGGTCGTAGAGCGGCGTCCGCTTGAGTGCGGCGGGAGCTTCCGCGGGAGCGGCCATGCAGAGAGGGAAACTAGCACAATGGCGGGCGGGTGCGGCAGGCTTGCCGCGCGGAAGGCGTTCGCCGGTTAGAATCGGCCCGGTTTCTGCGGAGGACGCATGGACTCGCTCGGGCTCGGGGAGCCGTGACGGATTCGCCGGCGGAGCGGGCGCGTTCCGCTGCGCGCAACTGCGAAGCGGCCGGCCTCGGCGCCGAGGCCGACATGCTCTTTCGGCTGGCCGAGACGCTCGAGGCCCAGGATCGCGCGGCGGCGGCCGCGTCCCTGGCGCGGGTGCTGATCTCCGCCGGGCGGATCGACCAGGCGCGCCCTTACGCCCTCGACGGGAGCGATCCCGTGCTCGTCGCCCGCCTGCTGCTGGAGGCGCACGACTTTCGCGAGGCCCGGCGCCTGCTCGACGAAGCCCGCTGCCGGGACCCCTTCGACCCGCGCATCGCCTCCGCCCGCGGCCGGCTGGGCTTTCTCGAGAAGCGGTTCGGAGAAGCCGTCGGCGACCTGCTCGAGGCCGCCCTCCTGCGCCCGGACGGCGTTCCCGAAGCCAGCGACCGGCGATTCCTGCGGGCCGCTCGGGCGCTGGCCGCGGGCCGGATCCCCGGCTGGAACGAGGCGGTCGCGGCGGCCCGGGACCGCCTGGCCGGGGAGGCCGAGCGCCGCGCCCCCGGGGTCGCCTGGCCGGATCGCTCCGCGGGGCTCCTGCGCGCCCTGATCCGGCGCGGCGGCGCCGGGACGCAGGGCGCGCTCGATCGGGCACGCCGGCTCGCGGAGATGCCGGCACTCCAGGGGCTGGAAGAGAGCGCGCTCTTCGCGGCGGCCGAGGCGGGCGAGCTCCGGAGGCTGGCGACCGGGAGCGCGCTCTACCGGACGGGCGAGGCCGCCGGGGAAATCTCCTTCGTCGTCCAGGGCGCGATCGACCTCGTGCGGCCGACCCCGGTCGGCGACCAACCGATGGGAGAGGCCCTCACGGGCGACCTCGTCGGCGAAGAAGCGCTCGTCGCCGCGCCCCGGACCTCCGACGCGCGGGCGCGGGGTCCGGTCACGCTTCTCGGCTTCACGGTCGATTTCTTTTCTTCGGATCCCGACCGCGCGGCCTGGCTGCGCTATCTGCGAGTGCGCCTCGCCCGGCGACTCGCGCGCCTCAACGATCTCTTCCGGCACTTTTTTCCGGACGAGCGGCGCCCGTCGGGCGCCCGGACCGCGGACCCCGCCGTCGCGGCGAGCGAATCCCTCTCGCTCGAGGATCGCTCCCGTTCCCTGACGACCGTGGGCCTGACCGAATCCGATCGATTCCTCTTCGCGGTCTTCGCCGAAGAGAAGAGCTACCCGGCCGAAGCCGTGATCTTCCGCGAGGGCGACGCCGGCGACGCGATCTACGTCATCGCGCGCGGCCGCGTGCGCATCTCCCGACAGATCGGCGGCGGCGAGGAAGCGTTCGCGTTTCTGGACGCGGGCGAGATCTTCGGCGAGATGGCCCTGCTCGATCCCGGCTCGGGCCGATCCGCCGACGCGCGCGCTCACGAGGACGCCGTGGTGCTCGAGCTGTCGCGAACACGCTTCGATGCCCTCGAGGCCTCCGACCCGGAAGGCTGCGCCGAGCTCTCGGCGCTGCTCTGCCGGCTGGCCGCTCGCCGCGCGGTCGAGACGGCCGAACGGCTGGCGAACTGGAGGGTCCTGGCCGGTCCCGGCTAGCGCCCCGTGGCGGAAGAGTCGATACCGAGCGGCGCCTGCGCGCAGTCTATCGAGGCTTGAGCTTCTCGGAGACCCTGGCGAGGTCCTTGCCGGCGTTGGGCGAAACGAGGATGCGGACGAGCTTCGGCTTGTGGCCGGGGGCCGAGAGCATCAGATCGTGGACCCTCGGACCCGAGAGCTTCAGCGGCGACGCGGGGCCGAACGCGGAGGCCGCGCCGAGGGCCCTCCCCTCTTCCGAGACGCCGGCATCGGCCGGTTCGACCCCCGAGAACTCGACGGCCGACGTCGTGCGGTCGGCCACCGTCGGAAGCTTCTCGTACGGAAGCCGCTCGCGCCGGTCGAGCTCTTCGTCGATCGAGATCGAGTCGTCGGCCTCCGGGATCACGTCGATCTGCAGAACCTTCGGCCGATAGCCCGGCAGCTCCATCCGCACGTAATGCGGTCCGGGCTTGCCGAACGGCAGGGCGCGGCCGCCGCCGCGATTGTCCCAATCGTCGGCGATACCCACGTAGACGCCGTCGACGGTCAGCCGGGCCTGCTCGGGGCTGGACGTGAAGCGCACGCTCCCCCGCGTCTCGTACACGGCGTCGACGCGTTCGGGCCGGGAGGGCACCGGAGGCGGTGCCGGTGCGGGCGCCGCCACGGGCCGGGGCGCGCTCGTCGGCGTCGGCACGGGGCGAAGCCTGGCCGTCGGCGGGGGCGCCGGCCGTTCCGCCTCGTGCGGCACGCCCACCGTCGCTTCCGCGGCCTCTTCGGGACCCGGCGTCGGAAGGACGACGGTCGGTTCGGGCTCCGGAACGGCGGTCACCGCCGGAGCCGGGGTTGGCGCGGTCGCCACCGTCACGGGAGCCGGTGCCGTGCTCCGGCGCTCCCGAATCCACAGCACCGCCATGACCGCAGCGGCTGCAATCGCGAGGACCGCCATCGCGAGTCCGGCGCGGCTGTGCGCGGGGGGCGGCGACGGCGACCCCGGGGTCGGCGGCGCGGCCGGGGCAGGAGGCGGAGGCGGCGCGGCCCGGCGGGTCATCTCCGATTCCCGCTGGTACTTCTCGATCCGGGAGAGGTCCCGAATGAAAGCCGCCGCGTCGGCCGGCCGTCGGTCCGGCTTCTTGGCGAGGAGGCGCGCCATCACCTCCTCCGTTGCGGGCGGAAGTCCCGCCTTGATGTCGAGCGGATTCTTGGGCTCGGTGTGGAGGATCTGGTAGACGAGCGTTGTGATCGACTCGCCGGGAAACGGCCGGACGCCCGTCAGCAGCTCGTACAGCACGACGCCGAGGGAAAAGAGGTCGGATCGTCCGTCGATCTTTTCGCCCCGGACCTGCTCGGGCGACATGTACGCGGGGCTGCCGATCATCTGCCCCGTGCGCGTCAGATCGGAAGGTTCGGCGCCTGCGAACTTTCCGATCCCGAAGTCCGTGACCTTCACGCGACCGTCCTTGGAGACGAGGATGTTTCCCGGCTTCACGTCGCGGTGAATGACGCCGCGCTCGTGCGCGTGCGCGAGCGCCTCGGCCGCCTGGCGAATGATGCCGACGCGGACCGCGAGCGGCAGATCGTCGGGAGCCGCGAGGTAGCGCGTCAGTGGCCGGCCGTCGACATACTCCATGGCGATGAACAGCAGGTCGCCGTCGTGCCCCACGTCGTAAACCGTGACGATATTCGGATGCTGCAATCGGCCGGCCAGCCGCGCTTCCTTGAGAAACCGCGCCTCCAACTCGGAGGCGTTGTCTTCGCGAGCGGCCCCGGAGCGGATGGTCTTGAGCGCGACCGGCCGGTCGATGTCCGGATCGTGGGCGAGGTACACGACGCCCATCGCCCCCTGGCCGAGAACGCCGGAGATTTCGAAGCGCCCGAGCTTCGAGCCCGGGGGAAGCAGGCTCATTCCCCGGTCGAGTCCGTCAGGTTCCGCTCCGCGTCGCGTTCACGCTCCGCGATCAGGGCCTTCGCCTCGTCCGCCCGGTCGGGCGGGACCAGAACGCGCGTGGCGCCGAGGGCGCCGAGGTTTTCGGGCCACGGGGACGGAGCCCCCTCGATCTCGCACGGGATGTCTTCGGACTCGAGAAGCCCGGCGATGATCTCGGCCTCCTCGTCGTCTCCCACCGCTGCCACCTCGACCCACTCTTCGCCGTCGGCCATGCGCGCTGCTCCTACTTCTCGACGCGCAACGGCGCGCCGCGTCGTTCCACGACCCGTCCGACCACCGCCCCGGCGGGAGCGCCCCGCTCCCGGCAACGCGCACCGTAAGCCTCGGCTTCGCCCTCCGGAAGCGCGACGAGCAGGCCGCCCGACGTCTGGGCGTCGCACACCAGGAGGAAGTCGTCGTCCGACACGCCGTCGGCGACCTCCGCGCGGGTCCGCATGGCCCTGGCGTTGTTGCGCGAGCCTCCCGGCGCCACACCCTCGCTCACCAGGCGGCGCGCCTCGGAGAGCAGCGGGAGGCCCGACACGGAGATCCGTCCCGTCGTCCCGGAGGCGGACATCATCTCGTGGGCGTGGCCCAGCAGGCCGAAGCCCGTCACATCGGTTACGGCGTGTATCTCGAATCCCTCCATGGCCTCGACCGCGGCCCGATTCAGCGTGCACATCACCGTGATGGCCTCATCGAGCGCCGCATCGGAGAGTTTCCGGGCGGCCGACCCTCCGGCGCCGGAAGCCGAGTCCGCGCGCCCGGCGCGGATGGTCACGCCGATCCCGAGGGGCTTCGTCAGAACCAGGGCGTCCCCGGGGCGAGCGCCCGCGTTGCGGGTGACGCGGGCCTCGTCGACGACTCCCGTGACCGACAGACCGTAGAGCGGGATGTCGTGGTCGATCGAGTGCCCGCCCCCGATCACGGCGCCGGCCTCGGCGACCTTCTCCGCGCCGCCCTGCAGAATCTCCTCGAGAACCGAATGCGGCAGCACCTGCATCGGAAACGCGACGACGGCGAGGGCGAGGACGGGACGACCGCGCATCGCGTAGACGTCGGACAGGGCATTGGTCGCCGCGATCCGGCCGAAGAGCCGGGGGTCGTCGACGACGGGCGTGAAGAAGTCGATCGTCTGAACGATCGCCTGGCCGCCGCGGATGCGGTAGACCGCCGCATCCTCCGAGTCGGCGTTGCCGACCACGAGGTCCGGGTCCGTCCCGGCCGGCAGGTTCCCGAGGATCGCCGCGAGGTCGAACTGGCCGATCTTGCAGGCGCAGCCGGCGCTCGAAGCGAACGTCGAAAGCGGCCGATGAGGCGCCGGGGCGGGGGGCACGACGGCGATTATAGGAGCGGGTTCGTCATCTGTCACCGACGCCCCGGAAGGCGCCACCCTTCTGCCGTTCGGCGGCGCCGCCGGGACCTCGCCGAACTAGTCGTCGTCGCCGCGGAGCAGGAAGCCGAGAACGAAGCCGACGGCGGCCGAGATCGCCAGCGCGGTGCCCGGGTTCTCGCGGACGTAGCCGCGCAGGTCGTCCCACAGGTACCCGTAGTCTTTCTCGATCTTCTTGGCCGTCGACTTGACGGACTTGCGGACGTCGTCGCTCACGTCGTCGAACTGGTCGCGGGCCTTCGCATAGGAATCGCCCAGCGTCTCCTTGGTCCGATCGATTTTTTCCTCGACGAAGTCGCGAGCCCGGTCAAACGGGGTTTCTTTCGCCATGACCACCTCCGGTTCGAGGCCGAATCATATACCCTTGATGGGCTTGCCGATGGAGAATCGTTGAGCGGCGAGGCCGCGACCCCGACGCCCGGCCGCCGCCCGAGTGCGGCATGGACCGTTGGCGGTGTTTTCGCCGACACCTTTCGCGGGTTCCGCGCCGATCGCGGCCTGGATCTGGCGGGATCCCTCGCCTTCACGACGATCCTGACGACGGTCCCGCTGCTCGCGACTTTCTCGCTCGTCCTGGTCAACTTCTTCGAAGACCGGGACGAGGAGATCCTCGCGGTCCTCAACGCCATCATCCCCTACTCCCCAACGCGTTTCTCGGCGACGATCCAGGAATTCCTCGTCGAGTCGAAGGCGATCTCGGGCATCGGCCTCGTCCTGCTGGTCTTCGCCTCGGTCCGGCTGATCTTCGTCGTGGAAAGCGTGTTCAATGCGGTCTGGGGGGCCCCCCGCCGCAAGGCGCCGCTCGTCCGCGTTTTCGTCTATACCTTCGGACTCGCCGCTCTCGGCCTCGTCCTCGGCGGGATCGGGGCGTTCATGCGCGCCATCCGATCGCCCGGCACCGGCTCGATCCTGAATTCCACGTCCGCGGTCGCGGCCGTGCCGTTTCTCCTGAAGGCATTCTTCCTGACGCTGCTCTACCGGTATCTCCCCAACGCCCGGGTGCGCCTGATTCCGGCCGCGATCGCGGGTGCGACCTGCGCGCTCGGCCTCGAGATCCTGCGGCTGGCTTTCGGAATCTACGTCGACGCACTGCTCCGCATGAGCCTGATCACCGGATCTCTCGCCTTCGCCCTCTTCGCCATCGTCTCGCTCTACTTCGCCTGGGCGCTGATTCTCTTCGGCGTGGAGCTGACGCACGTCCTCCAGCGAACGACCTCCGGAGCCGAAGCGGTCGGCCGGCGCGAGGGGCGCGCCGAGAAGGCGATCCGAATGCTCCTCCGGATGTCGTCGGTCGACCCCTCACCGCTCAAGGACCTCGAGACCAATCCCGACGGCTCGACCGCCGAGACTCTGGCCATTCTCGAGGACCTGAAGACGGGAGGCCTGATCGACGGGGACGCCACCGGCGGCTACCGTCTCGCCGTTTCCAACCGGCAGATCACCGTCGCGCGGGTCATCGACGCCCTTTCGCCCGGCCTCCTCCACGTCAACCCGAACGGCCACGACCGCGTCGCGACGATGCTCGAGCCCCTCTTCGACCGCCTCGCCGCGGAACGGCGGGCGCTGCTCTCGACGACTCTCACGCAGATGAGGCCGCGCGGGGAAAGCCCTAAGCCGCCTTCGGGCTGAGCACCTTGAGCAGAGGCGGCGTGACGAACGTGGTCGCGAACACCGCGACGAGGACCGCCACGAAGACCGGCCCGGACAGGGCCTTGTCGGCCAGCCCGAGCGACGCGAAGATCAACCCGACCTCGCCCCGGGGCACCATGCCGGCCCCGATGAAAGACCGCCGGACGTTGCCCCAGGCGCAGAAGCCCGCGATGAACTTTCCGACGAACCCGATCAGCGTCAGCCCCAGTCCGAGCAGCAGGGCCGGCCAGTTCTCGCGCACTGCCGGGTTGAGCAGCCGCACGTCGACCTCGGCGCCGACGTAAACGAAGAAGATCGGCGCGAAGATGTCGACGACCGGCTTCAAGGCCGCGTCGATGTCGTGCCGCCGGTTGGTCCGCGCCATCGCCAGCCCGGCCGCGAACGCGCCCACGATCGGCGCGGAGTCCGCCATCTTGGCGCCCCACGCGACGAGGAAGGCGAAGGCGACCGACGCCGCCACGAGCGTTCCGCGCACGCTCGACCGGCTGACGAACCGGATCAGCCAGATCCCGAGCGGAATTCCGGCGACCAGGGCGACCGTCAGAAATCCGATCGCGAAAGCGGCCGACTTGAAGGCGACCGCGGGCTCGAGGGAGCCCGTCTGCGCGATCTTGCTGACGATCGCGAGCACGACGAGGCCGAGAACGTCGTCGATCACGGCCGCGCCGAGGATGATCTGCCCCTCCTTCGTCTTGAGCACGCCGAGCTCCGACAGGACGCGCGCCGTGATGCCGATGGAGGTCGCCGTCAGCGCCGCGCCCACGAAGATCGCGGTCAGCGCCTCGTATCCGAGCGCCCGCGTCAGGGCGTAGGCCCCGGTGAAGGGAAGCGCCATGCCGGCCAGAGCCACGGCCATCGCCGGCCCGCCGACCCGCAAGAGTTCGGCGAGGTCCGTTTCGAGGCCGACTTCGAACAGAAGCAGCACGACCCCGATCTCCGAGAGCAGAAAAACGCCTTCGGAGAGCGGCACGATCCCGAGAATCGAGGGGCCGAGAATGACGCCGGCGAGAAGCTCCCCGAGGACCGCGGGCTGGCCCACTCGCTCCGCGATCGCCCCGAAGAGCTTCGCGCCCACCAGGGCCGCGCCGAAAGCCAGCAGAACCGCGCCGAAGTCGATGCCGTGCTCCATGGGCCGCATCGTAGCGGATTCGGGTTAGGCTCGGCCAAATGCCGGTCGAGGACACGCGGAGGCGCAGCCGCCTGCTTACCGCGGCCGCGCTCACCGCCGCCGCGGTGGTGCTGACGGCGCACCTCATGGTGCCGCCGATCGTCGGACTGGCCGACAACGGCGACTTCGAACGGATCTCGCTCCCCGCCGGACTCGCGCCCGAAAGCGCAGAGTTTGGAGATCGGTTCTTCGGCTGGATGCAGCCGCGCTTCCTCCGCGCCCCGCGTACGGCGGATCCCTCCGCGTACCGGACTTCGGAGCTACCGCTCGTCGAGATCGCGAGCGGCGCCGGGCGGCTTCTGGCTCCCGGCCCCCGCTTCGACATCCGGTTCCTCGGGGCCCTGCACGCGGGGCTTCTGCTTCTCGCGCTCGGCCTCCTCGTCGGGACCTGCAGCGGCCTCTCCGCCGCGGCCCAAGCCGGCGCCGCGGCCCTGCTCGTCTTTGTCTTCACGGACCCGGGATACGTGGCGCCGTTCCAGTCCCTCTACAGCCAGACGGCCTCGCTCCTCTTTCTTCTGCTGCTGACGGCCGTGGCGGCGGAGGCCGTGCGGCGCGGAACCCTCGCGGGCGCCGCCCTGGCGGCCTACTTTCTCTGCGCCGCGCTCTTCGTCCTGTCGAAACCGCAGGAGACCGTCCAGGCCCTGCTGATCGGGCCTTTCGGAGTCCGGCTCGCCTGGTCCGGCTCGCGTCGCACGCGGGCGATCGCGGTGCTTCTCGCTCTCGCGCTGGCAGCCCTGGGCTGGCGCTACTACCGGAGCGCCCAGAACTCGATCGGCTGGGTGACGCGCTACAACATGCTCTTCATGAAGATCATCCCCTCTTCCTCCGACCCGCAGCGCGACCTCCGCGAACTCGGCCTCGACCCGGCGCTCGCGCAGTTTGCGGGGGTCGCTCCGTGGGGACCCGATTCGCCGACCCGCGATCCGGCGATTCAGTGGTTCTTCGACCCGCGCTCGGGCCGGCCGTCGCCGCGGCTGCTGTACTTCCGGCATCCGGAGAGGCTCGTCGCGGTTCTGGCGCGCACCCTCGAATCGGCGTCCGCGCTCCAGCCGGAGGACCTCGGTAACTTCGCGAAAGAGTCGGGGGCCCCGCCGCTCACGAAGGCGCGCGGAGCGTGGAGCGACCTGCGGCTGCGGCTCTTCCCGCTTTTCTGGCCGCCCGCGTTGCTCGGCGCGACGCTCGCGGCCTGCGCCGCGGGGTACCGACGCGCGACGCTTCGGGGCCGGCGTTTCCGGGAGGGGCTGGCGATTCTGGTCGCGATGGCCGCGGGCGCCTTCCTGGTCGTCACGCTCGGCGACGGCGTGGAGACCCGAAGGCACCTCTACACCTTTCACGCGCTCTGCGACCTGATCCTGGTCGCCGACCTCGCGTGGATCGTGCAGGCGGCCGCCATGCGCCGGACGGCTGTCCGTGCGGCCTGATCGCATCGCAGCGGCGCTCGGCGCGGGCGCCGCCGCGGTCCTTCTCGCGGCGCAGCTGCTCGTTCCAGGGTTCGTCGGGCTCGCCGACAACGGCGACTTCGTCAAGGTCATGGCCCCGGCCGGCCTCGCCTACGCGGACTCCGCGGAGGACCGTCACTTCAAATTCGCGCCTTCCGAGTTCGCGTTTGCGCCGGCCCGGCCCGATCCGGGCGGCTACCACACCTCGGAAACGCTCCTCGCCGGCGCCGCGGCCCGCATCGCAAAGGGACTGGGCGCCCGGGACTTCGACATCCGCGCGCTCGGCGCCCTCCATGCGGCCCTCCTGGTGACAGCGCTGGCGCTGCTGATCCTCGCCTGCGGCGACCTCCATCCGGCCGCGCGTTGGACGGCTGCGGCCCTCCTCGCGTTCGTCTTCACCGACGTGGCCTACGCGGCGCCGCTCAATTCGCTCTACGGCCAGGCCGCTTCGCTCGTTTTCCTGATGCTCGCCGCCGGCGTGGCGGCGCTCGCGGTGCGGCGCGGCGCGCTCCGGGGCGGGGCCCTGGCCGCCTACTTTCTTCTCGCAGCGCTCTTCGTTTGCTCGAAACCCCAGGAGAGCCTGCAGGCGCCGCTCCTGGCGGCCTTCGGTCTGCGCCTGGCCTGGACCGGGCCCGTGCGCGGGCGGATCGCCGCGGCCGTCCTCGCCGGCTCCCTGCTCGTCGCCGCGGTCGTCTATTTCCGCGCGACCCCGCCATCCCTGCGGCGCGTCGCGATCTATCATGCCGTTTTCAACGAGCTGCTGCCCCACTCCCCCGATCCCGGCGGCGACCTCGATCGCCTCGGGCTCCCGCGCGACCTTCTCCGGCTTTCGGGAACCACGGCCTACGACCCGCAGAGCGCGCTCGGCGATCCGGCTTTTCGGGCGGCGTTCGACGCGCGGGTCGGCTACTTCGCGCTCGCCCGAATCTACGTCTCGGATCCCGGACGGATCGCGTCGGTCCTGCGCCGCGCCGCGTGGAAGGGGGCGCGCATGCGGCCGCCCTTCTTCGGCAACTATCCGAAGGCGGCGGGCCGGCCGCCGCGCGCCGCGGCCGAGCAATTCGCGCTCTGGAGCGACCTGAAGTTTCTCGCCCGGCCCGCCATGCTCGGAGTCTGGACGGCCCTCCTCGCGGGAACCGCGGCCGCCGCGCTCGCCACGTGGCGGCGATCGTCGCCGCGCGGGCGCCTGGCGCGCGAGGGTCTCGTCCTGCTCTCCTTGACGGCGGCGCTCGAACTCGCGGTCTGCGCATTCGCCGACGCCCACATCGAGCTCGTCCGCCACCTCTACGTTTTCGACGCCCTCGTGGACCTCGTTTTCGTCGCGTGCGCCGTCTGGCTCGTCGAGACCCTGTCCGCTCGGACGACGGCGGCCCCGGCGTGACCCGTTTGCCGCCCGATCCCGGCGCGTGCTATCCTCCGCGCCCTCTTCGCGTGGGGCTGTAGCTCAGTTTGGGAGAGCGCCTGAATCGCACTCAGGAGGTCGACGGTTCGATCCCGTTCAGCTCCACCAACCTCCCGCTCTGGTTATTTCCAGGATCGAGACCAGTAGGGCCGCGCTGCGGCTGGATCGAACCGTCGACCTCCGTGGGGGGTTCGGGGGGCGCCGTGCGCCCCCCGCCCGGGGCGCTGACGGATCCGTCACCCGAGCGAAGCGAGGCGTGACGGTTTCAGCCGACCACCAGAGGCAGACCCCCGGCAGTAGGCAACGTCGGCCGCAGGCTGGCGTTCATCCCGTTCAGCTCCACCAACCTCCCGCTCTGGTTATTTCCAGGATCGAGACCAGTAGGGCCGCGCTGCGGCTGGATCGAACCGTCGACCTCCGTGGGGGGTTGTGACGGTTTCAGCCGACCACCAGAGGCAGACCGCATCCGCCGATGCGGAGGCGACCCGACAAGGGGCTCCGCCTAGGGCTTCGTGCCTTCTTCGTTGGGGTCCGATCCGCCTCCCCGGGTCCACTCGCCGGAGTCTTCGCCCACCTCGAGATCGGTCGGCGGCTTCTTGAGACCCTGCTCGGCGGGAACCTCCTGAAAACCATAGGCGTCGCGGGGATTCGATGCGTCCGCGCCCGGGTCCCCGGGCTTCCGGGATTCACTCATCGTGTCCTCCTGTCAGCCGGACCGTGCAAGGCGTGTACCGCGCAGACGGTCCGAGACGCGAGTCTAGCCGAGCCGTCCGCTCTGGAAGTCCTCGAAGGCCTGGATGAGCTCGGCGCGGGTGTTCATCACGAACGGGCCCATGCGCGCCACCGGTTCATCGATCGGCCGGCCGGCGATCAGGAGGACCCGCAGCGGAGAGTCCGGCGGCGCGACCACCCGCACGTCGGCGCCGTCCCGGCCGAAGAGCACGAGCTCGTGGGCGGTCGCGGCCCGGGCCTCGTCGCCGAAGAGGCCCCGGCCGTCGACGACGTAGGCGAAAGCGTTGAAGTCTTCCGGAAGCGGCTGGGAGAGGGAGGCCCCGGGTTGGAGCTCGAGGTCGAGATACGCGATCGGCGTGCGCGTGTCGATGACGGCCTTCGCTCCGAGTGCCTCTCCCGCGATGACCCGGGCCAGGACCCGTCCGTCCTCCGACCGCCCCACGGGAATCTCGGCCGCCGGAATTTCCTGGTATCGCGGAGCCATCATCTTGTCCCTGCGGGGCAGGTTCACCCAGAGCTGAAAGCCGTGCATCCGTCCGCCGCGCGCCGCGAAACCCGGCTCGGGCATTTCGGAGTGGACGACCCCGGAGCCGGCCGTCATCCACTGCACGTCTCCCGGCGTCAACCTGCCCCGATTGCCCCGGGAGTCGCCATGCTCCATGCTCCCGGATAGCAGGTAGGTCACCGTTTCGAAGCCCCGATGCGGGTGGTCCGGCGCGCCCCGGGCCTCGCCCGGGCCCAGATCGGACGGGCCCATCTCGTCGAGGAGCAGGAAAGGGTCGATCTGATCGAGGCTCGCGTTGGGGAAGGGCCGATGGACCAGGAAACCGGCGCCCTCGAGCGTCTCGACCGCAGGGGCGATGCGGCGAACCGACCGTGTCTTCGTCATGGCAGCCCGAAATACGTCGCGGGAACACGGACCGGTTCTCCGGTGTTCTAATCGCTCCTTACCAGGGAGGCGAGGGCATGGCGAAGGCGACGTTCGGCGCGGGGTGTTTCTGGGGTGTCGAAGAGGAGTTCCGCAAGTTGCCCGGGGTCGTCGGGACCGCGGTCGGCTATGCCGGCGGCCACACCGAGAATCCGACCTACGAGGACGTCTGCTCGGACTCGACCGGCCACGCCGAGGTCGTCGAGGTGGAGTACGACCCGGCGCGGGTCGGGTACGACGAGCTCCTCGACGTATTCTGGGCCAATCACAACCCGACGCAGATGAACCGCCAGGGACCGGACGTCGGCACCCAGTACCGGTCGGCGATCTTCTTCCACACGCCCGAGCAGGAGGCCGCGGCGCGGGCCTCGAAGGAGAGGCTCGAGAAGAGCGGGCGCTTCTCGCGGCCGATCGTCACCGAGATCACCGCGGCCGGCCCCTTCTGGAGGGCCGAGGAGTATCACCAGCGGTACTTCGAGAAGCGCGGCGGGGGCTCGTGCCACGTTTGACCCGGTGGCCCGCGTGATAGATTTCGCCGCCGCAGGAAAGCCGCACGCCGTCGCGTGCCGGCGAAATCGCACTCGATCGGTAAGGAGACGACTCATGAAGAAGGCTCTCGCCCTGGTTCTCTTTCTCGGAATCGCCGCCTCGGCCGCCGCGCAGCAGCCCGGTACCGGCTCGGCCACGAAGGCCGCGCTGCCCGAGATGTCCAAGTCCGACGTCGACATGACCCGGCTCGAGGGGGCTCTGACGACCAAGCGCCGCGAGCTCTTCGCCGCCGGGATGGGCGGCCTGACCGCCCAGCAGCAGGAGGTCTTCTGGGGGATCTACGCCGACTTCGAGAAGGAGAAGGACACGATCATGTCCTCGCGGATGAGCCTTCTGAAGAGATACGTCGACAAGTTCGCGACGCTGTCGGACGCCGACATCGTCAAGATGGCCAACGCCGCCAACGACCTCCAGAAGCAGTCGGCCGACCTGCGGATGAAGTACTTCGGGATCGTCAATCAGAAGCTCGGCGCCAAGGCGGCCGGCCGCTTCTACCACATCGACGACTATCTGACGACGATCATGCGCCTGTCGATCCTCGACAACATGCCGGCGCTCCAGGTGAAGTAGGGGCGGGGGTTACCGCCGGGCTGTGCCCGGCGTTGCCTACTGCCGGCGGTTTGCCTTCGCTGGCCGGCCCGCCCCCACCCTAGCGCCTCAGATTTTCGGTTTTCTCGCGGCGAGACGCTCCCGGATCACGGCGAGCGCCTCGTCGCGTTCCTTCCCCGCCAGGGTCAGCCGCGGAGGCCGCACGCGCTCGGAACCCGCGCCGGTCTCCTGCTGCACGAGCTTGATCAGCTGGACGAACTTCGGCACGACGTCCATTCGCAGGAGCGGCAGGAACCACTCGTAGAGGGCTCGGGCCTCGGCCGCCCGGCCGGCGGCGGCCAGATCGAAGAGGCGAACCGATTCCGCCGGCAGCGCGTTGACCAGGCCGGCGACCCAGCCCACGGCCCCGGCCGCGATGCCCTCGACGATGAGGTCGTCGACCCCGACCAGGATGGCGAGCCGGTCGCCGAGCAGCGCGCGGATCGCCGACACGCGGCGCACGTCGGCGCTCGACTCCTTGACGGCTTCCAGATTCGGATGGGCGCGGGCGAGATCCCGGAGCTCTTCCGCCGACACGTCCGTCCCGTAGGCGATCGGGTTGTTGTAGAGCATGCAGGGCAATCGCGTGGCGCCGATGACGGCGGAAAAATGGGCGGCCGTTTCGCGGGCGTCGGTCCGGTAGACGTAGGCGGGCAGAACCATCAGCCCGTCGCAGCCCTTCTCCTCCGCCAGTCGGGCCGTCGCGACGGCCTCCGCGGTCGACAACGCCGCGATGCCGGCGACGAGGGGGGCGCGCGTGCCGAGCGCCCGGCGGCAGGCCTCGAGAACCGCGCCCTTCTCGGCGAAGGTCAGTGTCGCGGACTCCCCGAGCGAGCCCAGCGGGACGAACCCGCGGCAGCCCGCGGCGAGCATCGCCTCGAGCCGTCCCGCCAGCAAATCGAGGTCGATCGACAGGTCCTCGCGGAACGGGGTCGTGACCGCGGGAAAAACGCCCTGCCATTTCATTCCAGATCCTCCATCGCCGCGAGGCTGCCCAGGGCGGCAGGCTTGACGGGCGGGCGTACCGTATCCGAATCCCAGCCGAAGAGGAACTCGAGCGCGGGGCCACAGACGCGGCCCTGGCACGGCCCCATTCCCGCCCGCGTGGAGAGCTTGGCCTCGCGGGCGCTGCCCGACGCCGCGATCGCCTCGAGGCGCACGTCCTCGCACCGGCAGACGATCGTGTCCGCGCGGACCGCCGCGGCGAGCTCCTCGCGCGGTGCGAATGCCCGGTCGATCGCGTGCCCGAGCCGGCGGCCGCGGACGCGCGCGGCCGCGAGGCTCCGCCGCTCGGCGGGTCGCGGCGCGCGCCCGGCCGCCGCGAGCCCCGCGAGCTGGCCTTCGGCCAGTGCAACGTCGAGCCCGGCGACGCCGCACGGCTCCCCGGCCGCGTGGACGCCGTCGACGCTCGCCGTCTGGCCCGCGCCGACGACGACCGCCCCGGCGCGTCAGCTGACAGCCGAGGAGCCGCGCGAGCTCGACGTTGGGAACGAGCCCGTATCCGACGGCCGCCAGATCGCAGCGCAGGGTGAACCGGTTCCGGCCGTCGGTCAGGACGACGGCCTCGAGCCGCTCTGCGCCGAGGGCCTCCACGATCCAGGTCCCGGCACGGTAGCGTGCGGGAAAGAAACCGGCGCGGTGGCGCGCGGCTTCCGCGAGCTTGCCCGGATGCGCCGCGAGAAAAAGGCCGAATCGCGCCAGCGACGCCAGCCGGGCCTGTTCGGCCACCAGGGCCACCGCGACGGCGCCGTGCGCGAGCGAGGCCGCCACCGGGAGCAGCAGCGGGCCCGAGCCCGCGACGACCGCGGTGCGGCCGCGCAGGTCGGCGCCCATCTTCTGCATGGCCTGCGCCCCTCCGGCGCCCATCACGCCGGGCAGCGTCCAGCCGGGGAAGGGCAGGAAGAGCTCCCGCGCGCCGGTCGCGATCACGAGACGGCGGGCGCGGACCGCGAGCACGGACCCCGCCCCGGTCTCCGCGAGCAATCGAAACCCCTCTCCGGCGCGCTCGGCGTCGAAGACGGAAACTCCGCTTCGCACTTGTGCGCCGGAGGCCGCCAGGCGGGCGAGCCAGGGACGGGCCGCCTCGGGCGCCGATTCGCCCGGCCGGTGGCGGTGGATCTGCCCGCCCGGCCGCCGGGTTCTCGTCCAGGACGATCGTCCGCGATCCGGCTTCGGCCGCCCGGCAGGCGGCGGCGATCCCCGCCGGCCCGGCGCCCACGACCGCGACGTCGCAGTCGGCCTCTTCGGCGTGCCGTTCCCGAGCCGATTCGCCGATCCCGTTCCCGCCCGCCATCTCCATGCAGGCGCGGCGATGCTCGACGCCGCCGATCGCCAGGCGGCACTCGAAGCAGATCCCCATCGCGCAGAGGACCCCGCGCGGCTCGCCCGAGACCGATCGCCGCAGGACACCCCGCCCCTCGCTCTCGAGCAGCGCCGCGACCGAACGCGAGGGGCCGGGACCGGGGCTCATGCGTGGCGGCCCGGAAAGGCGCGCATGGGCGAATAGGGGGTCGGGTCGATCACGCTCGGCCGCCCGAGGATGGCGTCGGCCACGAGCTCCCCGGTCGCCAGCGCCGTGGTGATGCCGAGCCCCTCGTGGCCGGCGGCGATGAAGACGCCCGGTGCCGGCTCGTACCAGCCGATGAGCGGGAGGTTGTCCGGCGTCGCCGGGCGGAAGCCCACCCAGGTCCGGATCGCCGAGAGGCCGTCGAGGGCGGGCATGAACTCGAGAGCCCGCCGAATCATCCGCGCCCGAAGCCGCCGGTTGATGGACGGGTCGAGGCCGACGAACTCGCGCGAGGAGCCGAGCAGCATCTGTCCGGTGGCCCGCGGCTGAAGGTTGAACGCCACCGACTCCGGGCCCGTCGTGTGCGCGCTCTTCAGATACCCGAGCTCGACGAGCTGGTGCCGGCAGAACCCGGGATACCGGTCGGTGATGACGAGATGTCCCTTGCGCGGGGCCACGGGAAGGCCGGGCGTCAGGAGCGGGGCCGCCGTACCGGCCGCATTGACGACCGCCCCCGCCTCGAGCGTCCCCTGTCGCGTTTCCACGCGCCGGCCGAAGATCGCGACGGCCTCGACGCCCTCGCGACGGATGACGGAGCGCCGCGCGGCCCGGCCGAGGAGCCAGCGCGCCGCGTTGACCGGGTACAGAACGCGGTCGCCCGGCACGCGGAGGGCTCCGGCGAGACCCGTCCGGAGGTTGGGCTCGAGCCGCGACAGCTCGGCGCCCGAAAGCGCCTCGGCCTCGATGCCCCGCTCGCGATAGAGGGCCGCCTTCTTCGCCACGTGCGCCCGTTCCTCCTCGTCGGCGGCGACCCAGAGCGTGCCCGTCGGTTCGTCCTCGCAGGAGCGCGGCAGCTCGGGCGCGAGCTCGGTCCAGAGTCTTCGCGAGCGCTCGGTCAACGCGAGCTGCGCCGGCGAGTCGTCCATGACGACGATGTGGCCCATCGCCGCCGCCGTGGCCCCGCCACCGGCGAACCGCGCGTCGAGGACTTCGACCGACAGGCCCTCCGCGGCGAGCGCGTCGGCGCAGGCCGCCCCGACGATGCCCGCGCCGACGACGAGGACGTCAGGGGCGGGCATCCCCTCCCGTGGCGAGCCCGTGCCGGAACGGGTCGCGCGGATCGAAGTGCAGCGTCGTCCGTCCCGTCACGAACGCGCGTCCCTGGATCCGCGGCAGGAGCCGGCCGCCGTCCTCTTCGAGCCATCCGGTGAAGAGGCTCCCGGTGATCGATTCCTGGCGGTAGCGCCGGCCCGCCGGGAGGTCTCCCCGGGCGTGGAGCGCCGCCATCTTCGCGGACGTCCCCGTCCCGCACGGGGAACGGTCGTAGGCCCCGCCCGGACACATCACGTAGTTGCGGCTGTCGGCGTCCACGCGGGAGGCGGGCCCATAGAGAATGACGTGGTCGACCACGGCACCCCCCTCGCCCGTGATCCCGCCGTCGGCCAGGGCCCGTTGAATCGCCAGGGTCACGGTTCGCAGGCGCTCGAGGTTGTCGCCGGCCACCCGCTCGACGCCGTCCCGGGCAAGAAAGAACCAGTTGCCGCCGTAGGCGACGTCGCCGACGACCCGCCCCACGCCCGGGACGTCCACCGCGACGTCCCGGGCCAGGCTGCGCGCCGGCACGTTCTCGATCGTCACGAGACCGTCGACGTCGAGCTGGGCCGCGACCGGGCCCACCGGAGTATCGAGCCGCACCTGTCCCGGGCCGATGCGGCCCAGGAACTCGAGCGTCCGCACGACGCCGATGGTTCCGTGGCCGCACATCCCGAGCGGACCGACGTTGTCGAAGTACACGACCCCGGCGACCGCCCCGCGGGAGACCGGGGGCGTCAGGAGGGCGCCGACGATGGCATCGTGCCCGCGGGGTTCGAGGATCACCGCGCGCCAGAGCGGGCCGAACCGCTCGGCGAGCTCCTCGCGCCGCGCCTCCATGGTTTCGGCCTCGAGCTCGGGCCACCCGGAGACGACGACGCGGGTGGGCTCCCCTTCCGTGTGCGAGTCGACGACGTCCATCGACTCCGGGAAACGGATCACACCGCGTCTTTCGTCCATGCGCCGTCGACCATGCGCCAGATGCCCAGCGGGTTTTCGTCGCGCAGCTCGTCGGGCAGCGCCGACTGCGGAAAGTCCTGGTAACAGACCGGCCGGGCGAAGCGCAGGATCGCGGCCGAGCCGACCGACGTCTCCCGCGCGTCGGTCGTCGCCGGATAGGGGCCGCCGTGGTGCATCGCGTGGCCGACCTCGACCCCGGTCGGAAAGCCGTTGAAGACGAGGCGCCCGGCCTTGCGGCGGAGCACGGCGACGAGCTCGGGAAACTCCTCCAGGTCGCGCTCGCTGCCGTGCACCGTGGCGGTGAGGTGCCCCTGGAGGCCGCGAGCCAGCTGCAGCATCTCGAGGCGCGACGCGCAGCGCACGGCCACCGAGGCCGGGCCGTAGATCTCGGCGCGCAGCCGCGGGTTGGCCATGTACGTGCGCGCGTCCGTCAGCAGCAGCGCGGCATGGGCCGCCGTCTCCGCGTGCGCGCCGTTGGCCTGGGCCCGGGCGGCGACCGCGACGCCGGGGATGCGGGTGACCTCGGCGATGTCCCGGTCGAACGCGGCCTTGATTCCGGCATGCGCCATCGTGCCGGCCGGGGCGGCCCCCAGCAGCTCGCCGGCCGCCTTGAGGAACGCGCTCGAAACCGGGGCGTCCACGAGCACGGCGAGGCCCGGGTTGGTGCAGAACTGGCCGGACCCGAGCAGCACGGAGGCTGCGAATCCTTGCGCGATCGCCTCGCCCCGCTCCTGGAGCGCGCCCGGCAGGAGGAACACCGGGTTCGACGAGCCCATCTCGGCGAAGACCGGGATCGGGTCCGGCCGCAGCGCGGCCGCGTCGTAGAGCGTCCGCCCCGCGACGAGCGAGCCGGTGAACGCGGCAGCGCGGATGGCCGGATGAGTGACGAGCGTGATTCCGACCTCGGGCGAGCCGCCGTGGACCATCGCGAAGACGCCTTCCGGCATTCCCGATTCGCGCGCCGCCGCGCGAACCGCAGAGGCCGAAAGGTCCGAGGTCCCGGGGTGCGCGGGATGCGCCTTGACGATCACGGGACAGCCGGCGGCGAGCGCCGAGATCGTGTCGCCGCCGGCGACCGAGAATGCGAGCGGGAAGTTGGAAGCGCCGAAGACCGCCACCGGGCCGGACGGCACGAGCATCCGGCGCAGGTCGGGCTTCGGCAGGGGCTTGCGCTCCGCGACCGCGCGGTCGATGCGCGCGCCGACCCAGGACCCTTCCTCGATCAGGTCGGCGAAGAGAAGGATCTGCCCGACGGTCCGGGCGCGCTCGCTTTCCAGGCGCCCGGGCGGCAGACCCGTCTCGGCTCCGGCCCGCGCGAGCAGTCCGTCGCCGAGCGCCATCGTCTGCTTGGCGATCGCCCGCAGAAACTCGGCCCGCCGCGCGGCGGGCAGCGCCGCGTAGGGCTCGAAGGCGCGCTCGGCGGCGCGCGCCGCCGCGTCGATTTCGCCGGCCGTGGCCTCGAAGAACTCGCCGTCGAGCGCCTCGCCCGTCGCCGGGTTCCTGGCCTGCACCGCCGTGCGCGCCCCGGCCGCCCTCCGCGGCTCCACGGGGACCGAGCTCACGGCTTTCCGGCGGCGGCGGAGGGCGGGGCGCCGGCCGCGTCCAGCCGCTTCTTGAGCGAGGCCACCTGCGTCTCGGACCTCTGGCCGGCGGGAAGGGCCTCCGCGACGCGAACGGCCTCGGCGAGCGTCGCGCGCGCCGCGGCGGAATCGCCCATGCCTTCGTAGATCGCGGCGCGGTCCGTCAGGACCCGGATCCGCCGCGGCCCGTAGACTCTTTCGAGCGCCCGGTCCGAGGCGGTCAGGGCCTCCGCGTAGCGTTCGAGCTTCCCGTAGACGTATGCCAGCCGCGCGGGAGGATTGTAGTCGCCGGGAAAGTCCCGTTCGGACTGCTCGAGCATCGGGATGGCCTTCGCGAGCTCGTCGGCCGCCGCGTAGGCGCTCGAGCCGGTTGGGATCGAGAGCCGTCCGCTGTTCGGGGGACTCGACGGCGGCTGCCTCCGCGTCGAGGTCGGCGACCCAGGCGCGCGCCTCCGCCTTCGCCCCGGCTTCGTCTCCGGCGTCTTCCCGCGCGGAGACGATCGACGAGTACAGGGCGGACCGGTCGTCGGCGGTCAGGCGCAACCGCGTGTTGGCGACGATGGCGCGCACCTGCGTTTCGAAGGTAGCGACCATTTCCGCGCGGCCCGGAGAGCCGGCCGGCAGCTCGAGCGCGCAGTCGAGTCCCGAGCCCGCGACCGACGCGGCCGACGGCCCGGTCTTCAGCCGCGGCAGGGCCGCTTTCGCCAGATCCGCGCACTCGCCGTACTCTTTCGTCACTATCAGGCTGAAGAGGAGCGCGTCGACCGCCCGCGGATACTCCGGCGAGCTCACGGCGATACCCTTCAGAGCGTCCCGGTAGGCGGGGACGGCCTTCGCGTACTCGCCCCGGCCGTAGAGCGCATCCGCCGCCGCGAGGGCCCGGGCCGCGCCCCGGGGACCACCGGCAACGGCGCGCTCGCCGTCGGTGAAGAGCTTTTCGAGCTGTGTCACCGACGCGCCGCCGACCCAGCGCAGCGCGATCGTCTCCTTCTGCGGGTCGATCACGTACATCGACGGCCAGGCGCGGATCGGATACTTCTGGGAGAAGGCCGCGTTCTGCGCCTTTTCCGTGTCGATCGAAAGCCAGACGTAGTCACCCGCGTATTTCGCCAGGGCCTTGTCCGTGTAGACGAAGGCCCGCATCGAGCGGCAGGTGTGGCACCACGGCGCCCACACCTCGGCGAAAATCGGAAGCTTCCGGGCCCGGGCCTCGGCCAGGGCCTTCGGGTAGTCGTCCTCGATGAACGGGAGCGCGGACTCTCCGGCCGGCGCGGGCGAGGATGCGAGCAGCGCGGCCAGAACGACGCCGGCCAGCATCAACGGGCTCCTCGGAAACGCCGGCCTGGAAACGGGCGGGCGGCGGAAACGGTCGGACTCGCGATCTTCATGACGTTCCCCTTCACTGCTCGAAACGATACCTCACCGGCATAGAATCCCACTGAATCCCACGCGAGGAGGACCGAGGATGACCCGTTGGCTGCCCGGATTTGCATTGGTGTCGCTCGCCCTTGGCCTGGCGGCCACGGTTTCGGCCCAGGAGGCCTCGCCCAAGGGCGGGTCCGACGAGGACCGGGCCCGGATGGAGGCCTGGCAGCGTGCGTCGACGCCCGGGGAGGCCCACAAGAGGCTCGAAGCCATCGTCGGAACCTTCGACGCGAAGGTCCGGTCCCGGCTCGACCCGACCCACCCCCCGGAGGATTCCGTGGCCACCTCGGTCAACAGCTGGGTCCTCGGCGGCCGTTACGTCGAACAACAGTTCGATGGAACGATGATGGGCGAGCCCTTCAGCGGGATCGGATACGCCGGTTACGACAACATCCAGAAGAAGTTCGTTTCCGTGTGGATGGACACGGCGGGAACGGGGATCCTGTACTTGACGGGCACCGCCAACGCGTCCGGCAAGACGATCACGGGCCGCTCCACGATGTGGGACCCCGTCCGGGAAAAGCCGTTTCCGGTGGAGTCGAAGCTCGTCATCGTCGACAACGACCACTACACCTTCGAGCTCGTCGGGAAAGCGCCCAACGGCCGACTGACCAAGCTGATCGAGATCCAGTACACGCGCAAGAAAAGCTAGGCGGATTCGGGCCTGCGGAGCCCGGCGTGTCAGTTCTCAGCAGGTCCCTCATTCGCCGCGGCGGGGTGAGACTCCGGTCGCGCCGGGGCGCGACGGTCTCAGGGGTCGCTTCAAGAAGAGAGATCCGGCGCAGTGAACAACGTCTTGCGAACTCACACCTACGTCTCCTCGATCGGCCGGAGCGCGGCCCGGCCGCCGTGCCGCAGATGCGGGCAGGACCGGGCGATTTCGCGAGCCGCAGCCGCGTCCTTCGCCGAAAACACGAAGTAGCCGCCGAGAGGCTCCGGTCCGGCCGGAATTCCGGCGGAACCGAGGTCGAGACTCTCCGGCGCGAGCTTTTCGCCGGTGATGTCGCTACCGGCCCGGCGCAAGCCGATCGCCCAGTCCCGATACTCGGACACGCGCGCCTGCATCTGGGACTCCGAGAGCGCCTCCTCGTCCGGCGCGTCGTAGAGCAAGAGGACGTAGCGCGCCGTGGCCGGGGCCGCGGCGACCGCCGCCGGCTTCGGCGCGCGACGCGATCCGACGGCCAGGCCCAGCGCGAAGAGCGCCAGGCCCGCCGCCACCGCGACCGTGCGCGAAACCCGGGCGGGCTTTCGCCTCCCGATCAGCCCGTCAGCCGCCAGGCGCGAAACCACCGCGTCTTCCAGCCCATGGGGCGCCTCCGGGCCGGCGGTCAGCGCGTCCAGCGCTTTCTTCTCCTCCGGCGTCAGGTCGTCATGTTCGCTCATGGGGACCTCCTCGAAAGGCGCGTGCGCAGCGCGCTGCGCGCCCGGGAAAGCTGGCTCTTCGACGTGCCGACGTCGACGCCCGTCAGCTCGGCGACCTCCTCGTGCGTGTAACCCTCGACGTCATGGAGCAGGATCGCCCGGCGGTAGCCCGGCGCGAGTGAGGCGAGGGCCCGCTCCAGGTCCAGCCGATCGATCGGGTGGCGCACCGGCTCCGCCGCCGGCAGGTCGGCTTCGTCCGGAAGCTCCGTCTCGCGCCCGGCCGCCCGCACCGACTCGCGCCACCACCGGATCGCGATCCCCGCGAGCCAGGTCTTCAGCGAGGAGCGGAACTGGAATCCCGCGAGGCCGCGCGCGGCCCTCACCCAGGTCTCCTGAACGCCTTCGTCGGCCGCGGAGGCATCACCGCCCGAGAGGCGCAGCAGGAACCGGTAGAGAAACGCGGCGTGCCGTCGGTACAGCACTCGGAACGCGGCCTCGTCGCGGTCGGCGAGAAACCGCGCGACGAGCGCGCGGTCCTCGAAGGCGTCCGGATGGCTCACGGCCGGCGCGTCTGCACGATCTCTTCGAACCATTTCTCCGTCCCATTCTCGTACCAGGTCCAGCGCGAGACGATGCGATCCGGCGTCTCGAAACGGAACACGGCCTTGTCCATGTGCCCCCGGTCCCGTGTCGGGAGGTTGGCGCCGTCGACGAACGTGAAGACGACCGTCCGCCCGCCGTCGGCGAAGGCCGTCGCCTCGAGCCTCGGCGCGTTCCTGGCGATGCAGTAGTGGGTCAGCATCAGCCGGTCCCCGTCGAGATAGAAGGCCGTCGCCATCTCCTCTCCGGGATGGGCGTCGAAGGAGGTCTCGAGGACCGTCGCGCCACCGGCGATCGTCCGGTACCGGAGGGTCTCCTCCCATCCCTTGGTGCTCTTCCCGACCCAGTTTCCGTCGATCGACTGGAACCGGGCGAAGGCGGCGCGCGAAAGCTCGGGCGTGGCCGGCACCGTGCCGGCGGGGTCATCCCCCCTCAAGAGGGACGCCGCCGCGATGGAACAGACTCCGAGAGCGACCGCGATGCGCATGGGCAACCTCCTTTTCGGTCGCCCATGAGTGGCGGTCCGGGAGCAGAAGGTTGCAGGCAGCGACGCACCGGGCGGTCAACGCCCGATCACGTCGACTTCGATTCGGAAAACCGTGCGGAGTGACTCGCCGGGCGGCACGAGGCGCAGGCCGCTCCCGCTCGCCAGCGCGTTGGTCGGCGCCGTCATGGGCTCCAGCGCGACGGATTCCTCGGCCGAGGGCGCGAAGACCTGGGCGTAGGGAAAGCCCTCGAGAAGGGCGACGGAAATCCGCAGGTCACCTCCGGAAAGGGAAAACCGGGCCGGCTCGGACGCGAGGTCGAAGCCGTCGTCGAACCCGCGTTGCGCAAGCGTTCCCTCCAGCGGCCCGAACGGCTCCTGGGCTCCGGTCGGGATCCCTCGCGCGTCGAGCAGGAGGCGGCGCATCGCCGGAAGCTCCAGCCGCCACTCCCGCCGGGAGCTCCCGGGAATTGCGAGGTAGGGATGAAAGCCGAAGGCGGCCGGCACGGCGCCCTCCGGGCCCGCCGTGAGCGTTGTGCCGATCGTCAGCCCGTCGGGACGGATCGATACGGCCATGTCGAGTCGGTGGGGATATGGAAAGACGGACAGCAGGTCGCGCCGGTCCCAGTCGAGCCGGGCGAAGAGACGGTCCGGCGCCGCCGCCTCGACCTCCCAGGCGAGCCGGGACCAGGGCACACCGTGAATCGGCAGCCCGGCCGCGTCGAAACGCAGCAGCGGTGAGGCCCGGTCGAGGGTGACGTCACGGCCCGCGGCGCGATAGGTCGAACCGGCCAGCCGATTGGCCCAGGGGTGCAGGAGCGGGATGCCCGCCGTCGAGCCCTTCGCCGCCGATGCCTCGAGGTCGGCGACACGCCCCAACAGCTCGAGGCCGCGAAGCTTCAGCGACGCGCCCAGCATCCCGCGGCCGGGGAGAAACACGGCTTCGAGGTCGCCGGCGGCCAGAGCCCGGGCGCCTCGGGCGTTCAAGGCGCGGGATCCCCCATGGCCGCGCGATCGCAGACGATGAGCGCGTTCGCGCTCTCCACCCGCCCGGCCGGTATCGTCGGGTCCCCGGACAGGAGCCGCGCGAGCATCGGCACTTTCTCGCTCCCCGTGGCCAGCCACAACACGCGGCGAGCCCGGTTGAGCACCGGATACGTGAGCGTCATGCGGCGTCTCCCCATGTAGACGCCGGTCAGCGCCACGTCGCGGTCCGTCATCGCGAGCACCGGATCGCCCGGCACGAGCGAGGCCGTGTGGCCGTCGGGCCCGAGGCCGAGATGCGCGAGGTCGAGGACGGGCGGCGTGCCGGCGACCTCCTCCAGGAGGCGGGCATAGACCGCCGCCGCGGCCTCGAGGTCGGCCGATTCGACCGGCATCGCATGGATCCTCTCGGGGGGCAGCGGCGCGTGGGAGAGCAGGCTTTCCCGCAGGTGCGTGAGGTTGCGATCGGGGTCGCCCGCCGGCGCGACCCGCTCGTCGACCTGAAACACGTGGACACCGGACCAGGGGACGTCCTCGTTCGCGAGGTCGCGGAGCATCACCCAGGGCGTGTGGCCGCCGCTGACCGCCATGACGAACCGGCCGCGAGCCGCGACGGCGTCGCGCGCGTCGGCGGCGATGACCTCGGCCGCCCGGCGCGCCGCCGCATCCGCGTCGGCGAGAACTTCGATCTTCATGAAGGGCCTGCAGTCATCCGCACCGGTGGTGTCCTCCCCGGACGTCGGCAAACCTATCTCACGCGACGGCCCGGCGCGAATGGCGCCACGACCCCGGGAACACGACCGGACGGAAGCTGCCGGCCCGGCGGTATATATTCCGCCAATCGCCGAACCGGGATAGAGCCTCGAACTTCGGAGGGAACATGCCGCTGCGCGGGCGTCGACTCCCACTCTCAGCCGGCGTGCTGCTCGCCCTGGTTGCCACGTCGGCCTGCGACAAGAAGGAACCGCCGAAGCTGCCGCCGCCCGTCGTCGAGGTGACGCCGGTCATCCAGCAGGACGTCCCGATCTACGGAGAGTGGATCGGCACCCTCGACGGGTTCGTCAACGCCGAGATCCGGCCGCAGGTCGAGGGTTATCTCCTCCGGCAGGTCTACAAGGAAGGCTCGCTGGTCCACAAGGGGGACCTGCTCTTCGAGATCGATCCTCGCCAGTTCCAGGCCGCCCACGATCAGGCGCAGGGCAACCTCGCCCAGTACGAGGCCCAGCTCGCGAACGCGAAGACCACGGTCGCCCGCTACAAGCCGCTCGCCGCCGAGAAGGCGATCAGCCAGCAGGAGCTGGATGACGCCGAAACGCGCGAGCGCACGGCCCGGGCCAACGTCGAGTCGACGAAGGCGGCCCTCGAAAACGCGCAGCTCAACCTCCAGTGGACGAAGGTCCTCTCCCCCGTCGACGGGATCTCGGGAATCGCCAAGGCCCAGGTCGGCGACCTGGTCAGCGGCCAGACGCTCATGACGACCGTTTCCCAGGTCGACCCCATCAAGGCGTACTTCAACCCGAGCGAGCAGCAGTACATGGCCTGGGTCCGCCAGCACGGCCCCATCAACCGGCAGAGCGAGGCCCTCCGGGACACCGAAGGCGATCTCGAGCTCATCCTCGCGGACGGATCCGTCTACGGGCACCGCGGCCGAGGCTACCTCGCCGGCCGCGAGGTCGATGTGAAGACAGGCACCATCCAGCTCGCGGGCCTGTTCCCGAATCCGGGAAGCCTTCTGCGGCCCGGCCAGTACGGGAAGGTGCGCGTCGCGATGGACGTCAAGAAAGGCGCGTTTCTCGTGCCGCAGCGTGCCGTGACCGAGCTCCAGGGAGTGTTTCAGGTCGCGGTCGTGGGACCGGACAACAAGGTCGAGATCAAGGCCGTCGAGACGGGGCCGCGGATCGGCAGCCTCTGGGTCATCGAGAAGGGCCTGTCCCCGGACGACCGCATCGTGGTCGAGGGCACCCAGAAGGTCCGTCCCGGCCTCGAGGTGAACCCGAGGGTGGTTGCGCCCGAAGCGCCTCCGGCGGAGCCGAAGCCGGCCCCACCCGCGAAGGGAGACTAGGACCGTGGCCAGGTTCTTCATCAATCGCCCGATCGTGGCGATCGTCATCGCCATCATCACGGTCCTCGCCGGAGTCGTCGCGATGAAGGACCTGCCGATCGCGCAGTTTCCCAACATCGCCCCGCCACTGATCAGCGTCAACGCGACCTACACGGGCGCCGACGCCGTCACGATCGAGCAGGCCGTCGCGACGCCCATCGAGCAGCAGATGAACGGAGTCAAGGACATGCTCTACATGCAGTCCATCAACTCCAACAACGGGACGATGCTGCTGCAGGTCACCTTCGACATCGACTCGAACGTCGACATCGACCAGGTCAACGCCCAGAACCGGCTCTCGCAGGCGACGGCGAGCCTCCCCTCCCAGGTCGTCAACTACGGAATGACCGTGCAGCAGTCGATGGGCATCCCGCTGCTCGTCGTGTCGCTCTACTCGCCCAAGGGCAGCTACGACGCCCTGTTCCTCGCCAACTACGCCTCGATCACGATGAACAACCCGCTCTACCGCGTGCGGGGCGTCGGCCAGATCACGATCTTCGGGGCCGGCAACTACGCCATGCGGATCTGGGTCAAGCCGGACCTGCTCGCCAAGCTCGGCATCACGGTGCCCGATCTCTACCAGGCCGTCCAGAAGCAGAGCACGGTCAACCCGGCCGGCCAGCTCGGCGGCCGGCCCGGCCCGCCCGGGCAGGAGATGACCTACGCGGTGAAGGCCCAGGGCCGGCTCACGACGCCGGAAGAGTTCGGCGAGATCGTCGTCCGCGCCAACCCCGATGGGTCCGTCGTGCGCCTCAAGGAGGTCTCCCGGATCGAGCTCGGAGCGCTTTCGTACTCGCAGGTCGCGCGGATGAACGGCGAGCCCACGGCGGCCATCGCCCTGTACCAGACTCCCGGGTCCAACGCGATCGCGGTCGCCGACGGCATCAAGAAGGCCCTCGTGGGGCTCAAGACACAGTTCCCGTCCGACCTCGACTACGTCATCTCGCTCGACACGACCCTGCCCGTGACCGAGGGCATGAAGGAGATCGAGCACACCCTCTTCGAGGCCATGGTGCTCGTCATCATCGTCGTGTTCCTGTTCCTCCAGAACTGGCGCGCGACACTGATCCCGATGATCGCCGTCCCGGTTTCCCTGATCGGGACCTTCGCCGTCTTCCCGATGCTCGGCTTCTCGATCAACACCCTGTCGCTCTTCGGCCTGGTGCTGGCGATCGGCCTCGTCGTCGACGACGCGATCGTCGTCGTCGAGGCGGTCGAGCACCACATCGAGCACGGCCTGTCGCCCAAGGACGCCACGTTCAAGGCCATGGAGGAGGTTTCCGGCCCGGTCGTCGGCATCGCGCTCGTCCTCTCCTCGGTCTTCATCCCGGTCGCGTTCATGGGAGGCATCCAGGGACGGCTCAACAAGCAGTTCGCCGTGACGATCGCGATCTCGGTCATCATCTCCGCGTTCAACGCCCTGACGCTGTCGCCGGCGCTCTCGGCGATGCTTCTGCGGCCGCGCAAGGAGTCGAAGGGCCCGCTCGCCCGATTTTTCGGCGCATTCAACCGCGGCTTCACGAAGATGACCCACGGGTACGTGAACCTGTCCCACGCCCTCGTCCGCAAGACGCTGATCGCGATCGTGCTGCTGGCGGGCTTCGCGGTCGCCGACGGCCTCGTGGGCCGCCGGCTTCCCACGAGCTTTCTCCCGGAGGAAGACCAGGGATATTTCTTTCTCAACATGAGTCTGCCCAACGCCGCCTCCTTCGAGCGCACGAACGAGGCCACGCGCAGGGTCGAGGCGATCCTGAAGAAGACGCCGGGCGTCGAGTACACGACATCCATCGTCGGCTACAGCCTTCTCGCCCAGACCAACGCGACGTACTACGCCTTCGCCTTCGTGGCGCTCAAGCCCTGGGACGAACGCAAGGAGCCGGAGCTGCACGCGAGCGCGATCATGCGCAAGCTCAACGCCGAGTTCGCCATCGGCCTTCCCGAAGGGTTCGCCTTCGCGTTTCCTCCGCCTTCGATCCCGGGCCTCGGACAGTCCGGCGGCTTTTCGTTCTGGATCCAGGACAAGAGCGGCGGGAGCGTCGAGTTCCTCGCGCAGAACGTGCAGAAGTTCCTGGCGGCCTGCGAGAAGCGGCCGGAGCTCTCCCGCCCGGTGCCCCTCTTCTCGGCGGGGGTCCCCCAGGTCTTCGCCAACGTCAACCGCGACAAGGTCCTGAAGCAGGGCGTCCCGCTCGGCGACGTCTTTCAGACGCTGCAGGCCTATCTCGGCGGCCTCTACCTGAACCAGTTCAACCGGTTCGGCCTCCAGTGGATGGTCTTCCTCCAGGCCGAGGGCTCCGAGCGGAACAAGGAAACCGACATCGCCAACTATTTCGTGCGCAACGACGACGGGAACATGGTGCCCCTCTCGGCCCTCCTGACGACGGAGAAGGCGTCCGGCCCGGAATACACGAACCACTTCAACCTGTACCGGGCGGCCAAGATCGTCGGCAACTCCGCGCCCGGATACAGCTCGGGCCAGGCGATGAAGGCCCTCGAGGAGGTCGCGAAAGAGACCCTGCCGCGCGAGATGGGCTACTCCTGGTCCGACCTCTCGTACCAGGAGAAAGCGGCCGAGGGCACGGGGGGCATGGTCTTCCTGATGTCCTTCGTTTTCGTCTTCCTCATTCTCGCCGGGCTCTACGAGAGCTGGTCGCTGCCGTTTTCCGTGCTCCTGACCGTGCCGATCGCCGTCCTCGGAGCGTTCGTCGGCCTGATGGGACGCCGCTTCGACCTCGACGTCTACGCGCAGATCGGCCTCGTGATGCTCATCGGCCTGGCCGCCAAGAACGCGATCCTGATCGTCGAGTTCGCCGTCCTGGAGCTCAAGAACGGCAAGAGCATCGTCGACGCCGCCCTCGAGGGCGCGAGGCTCCGCCTGCGCCCCATTCTCATGACGTCTTTCGCGTTCATCCTCGGCTGCGTTCCGCTGTGGATCGCGTCCGGCTCGGGCGCCGAGTCGCGCAAGATCCTCGGCACGGTCGTCATCACGGGAATGCTCGCCGCGACCGGCATCGCGATCTTCATCATCCCGGCCCTCTTCGTGATGATCGAGAAGCTCGCCCACCGGGGGAAGGCCGAGTCGGCCGTTCCGGCGGGCGCCGCGCCGGTCGGGCCGGGAAGCAGCCCCGCGGGCGGGGGTCACTGACGTGAAGAAGCTCGTCGCCGCCGTCCTCTCCGCTGCCGTGCTTTCGGGTTGCGCCGTCGGCCCCAACTACCAGGCGCCGGTCGTCCCGACCCCCGACCAGTACCGGGAGGTCCAGGGCCCGCCCCAGCCGGCGGCCTCGCTCGCCGACCAGCCCTGGTGGGACGTCTTCGGCGACCCCGTTCTGCACGGCCTCATCGACGAAGCCCTGACCGGAAACTACGACGTTCGGATCGCCGCATGGCGCGTCGACGAATTTCGGGCGCGAGCGGGGATCGCGCGCTCGGAGTTCTTCCCATCGATCAACTACGGAGCCGAGTCCGCCCGCGGCCGCAACTCCATTTACACCCCGCCCTACAGCCCGGCCACGGGCAACTCCAACCAGGTCAACGTGAACTTCGGCTGGGAGCTCGACGTGTGGGGCCGGATCCGGCGCCTGAACGAGTCCGCGAAGGCGCAGTACCTCTCGAGCGAGGACGCGCGGCGCGGCGTGCTGCTGTCCCTCGTGTCGGAGGTCTCGCAAACCTACTTCACCCTCCGCGAGCTCGACGCCGAGCTCGAGATCACGAAGAAGACCGTGGCCTCCTTCCAGGAGACCTACGACCTGTTCAAGCGCAAGCTCGACGAGGGTGCGGCCTCGGCGCTCGAGACCTCGTACGCCGAGGCCGCTCTCGGACAGGTCTCCTCGCAGGTCCCCGAGATCGAGCGGCGGATCGAGGCGACCGAGAACCAGCTCAACTTCCTCCTGGCCCGGAATCCGGCGCCGATCCCGCGCGGCGACTCGATCGAGAAGCAGCCCGTGCCGCCCAAGGTGCCGGCCGGCCTGCCGTCGGAGCTCCTGCAGCGGCGTCCGGACATCCGCCAGGCGGAACAGCAGCTCATTGCCGCCAACGCCCAGGTCGGCGTGGCGACCGCGAATTTCTTCCCGCGGATCAGCCTCACGGGGTTTTTCGGAGCCGTCGGGCCCGAGCTCGACAACTTTTTCTACCCGGCCGGAAAGACCTGGTCGATCGCCGCCGGCCTCCTGGGACCCCTCTTCCAGGGCGGGAGGCTCCGCAGCGAGTACGACGCGACCTTTGCCCAGTGGGAGCAGACCAAGGCCGTCTACGAACAGACCGTGACCGGCGCCTTCGCCGAAACGACGTCGGTCCTCTACGCCCGGGCGAAACTCGAAGCTTCCGTGGCCGAGCTCGACGCGGACGGTCGACGCCTACCGCGAGATGGTGCGCCTGTCCCAGCTCCGCTACAACAGCGGGCTCTCGAACTATTTCGAAGTGCTATACGCGATGCAGCTGCTCTTCCCTGCCGAGATCAGCCGCGCCCGGGCGCGGCTCGACCTCCTGAACGACTACGTCAACATCTACAAGGCGCTCGGCGGCGGCTGGAACGTCCAGCCGGAGGAGCCCAATCCCACCTGGCTCTCGCCGGCCGCCGCGGGGGCCGGGGCACCGCCGGCCGCGCCGCCCGGTCCGTAACGGGGAAAAAGCAGACGATCGCCGCAGGAACGACGCGAAGCCGGGCGCCGTCGCGACGAGCCCTCCGCGCCGCGGCGCTCGCGCTCTCCGCGGCGATCTTCACCGGGCCGGCCGCGGCCTTCGACAGCAAGGGGCACGTCGTGATCGAGGCGCTCGCCTACCGCACGCTCATCGAGGGACACGACGGCCAGGGAGCCGCGGCCCGACGTCCTGCGCGACCTCTTCAACGACGGGGCCCTCGCGCCGCCTCTCTGCTTCGGCTGGGACGGCCATCCCCCGTCGTTCTGCGACGACGCCGCGACGAAGAACCCGCTCGCCGACTGGCCCAGGCCCCTGACCGACCAGCCCGACGCGGCCTTCCGCCGGCAGTTCAGCGACGCCGGGCAGTGCTTCCACTTCATGGCGCAGCTGGAGGACGCCGAATCGCCGGACATCGACGGGAACCGCGATCCCTCGCGGACTCGCGACCTCCGCGTTCGTCCGCTGCCGCGACCTGCTCGACAACCTCATGCGCCAGGTCGTGATCGACGGCGGGCCCGGGGCGCGCAAGGGCGGCTACGGCCTCTACGAGCTGATGCACGCCGTCGGCGACTCGTTCTCGGGAGCCCACTCGCAGCGCCGTCCGGGGACGCGACGAAATCGAAGAGCTCCGCGTCTGGAAGCCGCTGACGCGTTTGCCGGGACTGGCGCCCGAGAAGGTCGCGAGAATCCCCGACTCCGCGTTCCACAAGTGGGACGACCACCGCGACAAGACCTACGTCGTCGAGGAACGCGTCCTCTTCGACGGGCACCACTGCAAGGACCTCACCGATTACCCGTACAAGGTGCCCTTCGAATGCCTCTCCGCGGAGGGCGACGACGCAAGACAGGCGGTCGTCGAGCTGCTCATCGTCGTTCGGGACCTCCGCGTCGCGCAGAAAAAACATCCGCGGCCCCGCCCCCGGATCCGCGGCCCCTCCCGAGCCGGCCCCGGAGCGAGTCCGAAGAATGGCGTTCCTTCAAGGATCGCTGGTTCGCGGCCGCCTACTCCTGCCGGGGCGACGAGTGCCGGCGTGCGCCAGCCCACCGACGTCTCTCCCGGCGCGTACGCGTTCCTCGGTCTCGACACGACCTACAACTTCACGCGCAGGTTCGTCGACGTCACCGGCAAGGCAACGCTCTTCCGGTACAGCTGGGAGCTGAATCCCTTCGTCTACGCGCTCTCCGGCGAGGTCGGGTATCGCCGCTACGACAACGGCGTGGGGGCCGGCCTGCGTCGGCCTGGAGCTCGACCTCGCGCTGCCGATCGGAAGGCGCGTCGCGCTGGGTTTCACTCCGGCCGCCTGGCGCGTCGCCTTCGGCGGGGAACGCACCGGATCGGAGGTCACCACGAACTTCTTCCGATTCGACTACGTCATCGACAGCCGTCTCGCCCTCACGCTCCATGGCCCCCTCGAGATCGACTGGCGCCGACCCGCCGCGGAGCTCTCGGTCGGACTCGGCGTGGCCTGGGCCCTGACGCTCGCCGAGGTTCGCCGGAGGGCCCCTGATCGAGCACCACACCGAAAAGGTCGAGCGGTCGGACGCCACGTGGTCGCCTCCGAAAGCGCCGTACGGGCGGCTCGAAGGCCGGACGGCCTCCTGGTACGTGGGGACCGGGGTCACGACGGTCGAGCCGCCGACCGTGGCCGTCGCGGGTCGGCAGTACGGGGAGGGCGCGGTCGGCGCCATGGTCCTGTGGGATCGGGACCGCTGGGGAGGCAAGTTCGTGTGGGCGCCCGGCGGGCTCGCTGGCGATCGCCGCCCGGCGGACGGTCGGGGACTCGGCGTACCTGACGGGAGCCTTCGCCCTGGACCTGCGCTGGTACCCCTTCCGCGTGCTCGGATTGTCGCTGACGCCGGTCCGGGTGGAAGGCGGACCGAAGGTCCGCGGGGGCGACGTCTTCGACGACTCCCCCGGAGTCCGCGGAGACCTCGGGAAACCAGTACTACTTCCAGGCCGGCTCGCGCATCGGAGTCGCCTTCAATGCGGGGATCATCGACATTCTCGTCCAGGCGCCGACGATCGCCTGGACCTCGAGCCCGTTCGCGGCCAAGGAGATCCTGAGCGTCGCGCTGTCGTTCCGACTGAATTGACGCAAGCGGACGGAACTCAGCTCGTTGCCGGAAACACCGCCGCATCCGCGCTCCGCGCCTGGTGCTTCGCGACGGCGACCTCGAGCGTGAAGTGCATGCGCTCGCGCCCGAGGAGCGTTCCAAGCGACGAACGCTGGATCACGCCGAGCACCTCCGGGGTCAGGCCACGAGCCACACCGACACGCCGCGCTCGCGCATTCTCTTCTCGCCCTCGATCAGCATCTTGAGGGCGGTGTATTCCATGTCGAAGACGGCGCTCATGTCGAGCGCGACGACCTTCGGATTCTCCTCGGCGACGATCGCCCGTATCTTCTCGCCGATGCGGCCGGCATTCGCGAAGAAAACCCGCCCTTCGAGCCGCAGGAGCAGAAGGCCCGGAAAGGTCTCGTCTTCGGGGTGCTCCTTCGTCCGCGGCCGGAAGACGTTGGTGCCGGGCTTTCGCCCGAGGACCCGGACCGGCGGATTGGCCATCTGGTGGGACAGGGCGACGAGCGACACCACGATGGCGACGAGGATCCCGCGCAGCGTCCCCAGCAGGACGACTCCGGCGAAGGCGGTCAGGGCCCAGGCCCACTCCGTCCGACGGACGTCGAGGATCGCGCGGAACTCGGAAGGCTCGATCAGGCCGATCGAGTAGACGATCACGACGGCCGCCAGGGTCGCCTGGGGCATGAGGCCGATCCAGGGCGCGAGGAAGAGCATCGTCAGGAGGGTCGCGCCCGCGGTCACGAGCTCGGCGCGCTGCGTGCGCGCTCCCGCGCGGCGATTGACGGCCGTCTGGGACGTCCCGCCGCCCGCCGGCATGGCGCCGAAAAAGGCTCCGCCGACGTTGGCGAGGCCCGTCGCGAGAAGCTCGCGGTTGGGCTTGAGCAGTGGCTCGTCGGTCCGGGCAAACGCCCGCCCGGCGGCGATCGTCTCGGTGAAGCTCATGAGGGCGATGCCGAGGGCTCCCGGCCAGAGCCGTCCGACCAGCGAAAGGTCCGGAAGCACGGGCGACGGCAGGCCCGCGGAGATCGTCCCGATGGCTTCGACGCCCCGCGCGCCGAGGCCGAGGAGGGCCATCGCGGCGATCCCAGCGGCCACGACGACGAGCGGCGCCGGGACCTTCGGCAGGAATCGCTCGAGACCGAGGAGCAGCGCGATCGTCCCGGCACCCACGAGGAGCGTCGGCCACGAGGTCTCGGGAATGCTTCGGACGAGAGCCGCCAGGTTGCGGAAGAAGCCCGTCTTGGGAAAGTGGACGCCGAGGAGCTTCGGAACCTGGTCGAGGACGATGACGAGCCCGATCCCGGCCTTGAATCCGACGAGCACCGGCTCGGAGATGAAGTCCGCGACGAACCCGAGCCGCAAGAACGAAGCGCCCACGAGAACGCTTCCCGCGAGGAGGGCGAGTACGGCCGCGGCCCTGACCAGGGTGGCCGGATCGCCGTCGGGTGCGGCCGCGGACAGCGCCGCCGCCGTGAGAATGGCGATGGTCGTGGTCGTCGAAATGGAGAGCACCCGGGAGGTCCCGAGGACCGCGTAGATCACCATCGGGACGAGCGCCGTGGTCAGTCCCACCCGAACCGGCAGGCCCGCGATCGACGCGTAGGCCAACGCCTTGGGAACGACCACCGCGGCGGTGATCAGTCCGGCGATCACGTCGAACCGGATCCGCTCCCTCGGGCCGCCGCCCCCGGCCCGTAGCGGCGAGGGCTTGACAGCCGGATCCGCTCGCTACTTCTCCGCCAGCAGCATCTTGCGCGCGCGCGCGAGCTCCGCGAGCTTGTCTTTCCCGACCTCTGGGTACTGCAGCTCCAGCGAAGCGAGCGCGTCGATGACGGCGGCAGCGACCACGATCCGCGTGAACCACTTGTTGTCGGCGGGCACGACGTACCAGGGCGCGCGCGTCCAGGCCGTGTTCCGGATCATGTCCTCATACGCGCGCATGTAGTCCTTCCAGTAGCCGCGCTCCTGGGCGTCGCTCGCCGAGAACTTCCAGTTCTTCTCGGGTCTTTCGATTCGTTCCAGGAAGCGCCGCTTCTGCTCCTTGCGCGAGACGTGCAGGAAGAACTTCAGCATGATCACGCCGTTGCCGCGCGAGATATCGCTCGCAGGAGCGAATGTCGCGGAACCGCTCCTCCCAGATGTCCTTCGTGACGAGCTCGCGCGGGATCTTCTGCTTCTCGAGCAGCGCCGGATGGACCCGGACGACCAGCACTTCCTCGTAGTAGGAACGGTTGAAGATGCCGATGCGCCCGCGCTCGGGCAGGTCGCGGGCAGCGCCAGAGGAAGTCGTGATCCAGTTCCTCGGACGACGGCGCCTTGAACGAGACGACCTGGCATCCCTGAGGATTGACGCCGGACATCACGTGCTTGATCGCGCCGTCCTTCCCGGCGGCATCCATGGCCTGGAAAATCAGGAGCAGTGCCCAGCGGTCCTGTGCGTAGAGAACGTCCTGCAGCTCGGCGAGCGTCTCGACCCCCTCTGCACCGCCTCCCTGACCACGGGCTTGTCCTCTGCCTGGAGCCACGCCGTGTCGCCCGGATCGACGTCGTCGATGCGGAATCCCTTGCCGTTTTTCACACGGTAGCGCCGCGCCAGGTTTCGCGCCCGGTCGACGAGGTCATCGACCTCGATTCCCGGGTCCGCCTTCTCCGCACCGCGCGGTCTCCTTTCCGTGACTTCGTCCTCACGCTTCCTCTTCGGCGCCGAGACGCCACCATCGCGCCGCCGGGTCTTCCGGATCCTTTCACGGCGTCTCCCGGTGGCCCATCACCGGGCCACCAGCAGGAGCCAGGGCGTCCCGACCAGCAGGTAGACGACCAGCCCGAACGCCGTCGTGATCGCACCCAGGCGGTACAGGTCTCCCGACGAGAGATAGCCGCTTCCCGCGAAGAGCAAGTTCGCGCTCGAGCCCTGCGGCGTGATCGAAGAGAAGTAGTTCGAGGCGAAGAGAAGCTGGAATGCCAGGGGAAGCGCCGGCACGCCGAGGCGGATCCCCACGCCGAGGAAGACGCCGAAGAGGGCCAGGAGATGCGCCGTCTGGCTGACGAAGAGGTAGTGCAGGAGCACGTAGGCCACGACGAGCAGCGCGCCGGCGAAAAGCGGCGACACGCCCTCCAGCGGCCGGGCCAACCGCTCCGCGACGAATCCCATGAAGCCGAGCCGGTTCAACTCGCCGCTCAGAGTGAAGAGCGCGGCGAACCAGATGAACGTTTCGAGGACGTCGCCCTGCCTGGCGATGTCGGCGAGCGTCAGGACGCCGGAGGCGAGCAGGAGGCCGAGGCCGAGGAAAGCCACCGCCGTCGTGTCGATCCCAAGCCTGTCCGCGGTCGCCCAGAGCACCACCATTCCGAGGAACGTTCCGGCGACGATTTTCTGGGCCCGGGTCGCGGGCCCGAGCGCCGCGAGTGCCGCCCGGGCCGCCGCCGGGGCCCGCGGCGTGGCGGTGACCTCGGGCCGGATCACCCGGTAGAGAAGCAGGGGCAGAAGCGCGATCCCAACGAGCGTCGGCACAGAGGCCGCCGCCAGCCACGACCCGAACCCGATGTCGACTCCATGAGTCTTCGCAATCTCGGCGCCGAGCGGGTTGGCGGCCATCGCCGTCAGCCAGAGCGCCGAGGAGAGCGTCAGGCTCCCAATGCCCGAGAACATCAGGAATCGGCCCAGCCGCGGGCGTTCTCCGCCGGGCTTCGCTCCCGCCGCCTCGGCCACCGAAACCGCCAGCGGGTAGAGCACGCCGGACCGGGCGGTGTTGCTCGGAAAGGCTGGGGCGATCACGGCGTCGACGACGAAGATGCAGTAGGAGAGTCCGAGCGTGGATTTCCCGAGCAGGCGGATCGCGTGGTAGCCCAGGCGCTCACCCAGACCGGACGTGATGACGGCCCGCGCCACCAGGAAGGCGACGACGATCAAGAGGATCGTCGGGTTCGCGAACCCCGAGTAGGCCTGCGCCGGCGAGAGGATGCCCGACAGAGAGGCCGCGGCCAGCGCCAGGACCGAAGCGGTCAGGATCGGGAAGGCGCCCGTGACGACCGACAGGATCGCCCACGCGAAGATGGCGAAGAGGTGCCACGCCGCGACGCTCAGGCCGTCCGGAGGCGACACGAGCCAGAGCCCTGCCGCAAGGGCGAGCGTCGCGATCCGGGCGGCGGTCGTGCGCCGGTCGGCGCCCCGGCTCACCCGCGCCCCGATGTCGCGACGGGCATCCAGCGACCTCCGGAATGAGGTTCGGGAACTAATCTCGGCCTCCCATGTCCCTCCCCGATCGCTAGCGTCGGTCCCGTCCGACGACGAAGCGAGGATTCGCGGTTCGACCGCATCATGCGCCGGCTGCGGCGACCTCCCGTTGCGAGATCGCACGCTTCCGCGGATGAGTGCAAGGCCGTGGCACCGTGTGCTACCGTCGATCGTGATGCGGCGGATGACGGTGCTTGCAATCGTCACTCTGCTGATCTCGGCCGGTAGCCGTGCGCAGCAGGCCGCCGGCCCCGCCGGAGCACCGACGAAGGCGGCGCCGGAGGTCGGGAGCCAGGCGCCCGCCGACCCAAAGAGCGAGGCGCTCCTGGCGATCTACCAGATCGACCTCGATCCCTCCGGAACGGCCTTCGCGCTCGGCAAGCCCGTGCTGGAGGGCGGCGCGTACGTCTTCAAGGCCTGGCCGGAGCGGACGATGGTCCGTCTGGACCCGTCGAAGGTCAAGAAGATCACGCAGCGCACGAAGGATCTCGACCACGAGGTCGTCTACCAGATCGACCTCGTGCCGACCGGCCGCATGATCGCCCGCGAGAACCCGACGCTGAAGGGAACCACCTACGTCTTCAAGACCTGGCGGGACGGGACGCTCATGAGCATGCGCCAGGCCGACATCCGGAAGATCACGAAGGTGACGGGCATCGCGGCTTTCCGGATCCAGCAGGAGGAGCGCGGAGCGGCCCTGAACGCGGACCTCCCGATGCAGGGCGGAGGCAACGTCAGAGTCATTCCGGCGGCCGAGCCCGCACCGGCGGCCCAGGCGGCTCCGCCGCCCGCGCAGGGCAACTGGACGTACCAGGGGCAGCCGGGTGTCACGGACGCCTATGCGCCGCCCTCCGCCGTCGTCGACTCGCCCGGCGACGTGCCGAAGGCCGCCCCGCAGCCGACCCCTCAGCCTCGCTGACCCCGGTCGGCGCGGCGGCGACCTCTTCGCGCGACACCCTCTCCGCCAATAGGACTTTGGTCCGGGCCCTTCCGCCGATAGGATGTGCATTCAGAACACGAGGAGGACACGGTGACAACTCTCCAGCCGCTTCGAGCGAGGCTCTCGGGCGTCTCCGGCGTGGCGCTCGTCGCGACGCTCAGCGCGCTGCTCGCCGCTCCGGCCGGCGCTTTCCCGGCCCAGGACGCGCAGGCCGCCCCCGCGGCGGCAACTCCCGAATCCGCGAAGCTTTCGCCCGACCAGCTCGACTCGCTGGTGGCGCCGATCGCGCTCTACCCCGACCCGCTGCTCGCCCAGTGCCTGGTGGCGTCGACGTATCCGATCGACGTCGTCGCCGCGCAGCAGTGGCTGGCCAAGAACGAGACCCTGAAGGGCGAGGCGTTGACCAAGGCGGCGGAGCAGCAGCCGTGGGACCCGAGCGTCCAGGCCCTGGTGCTGCTGCCCGAGGCCCTGAAGGTCCTCTCGGAGAACATCAAGTGGACGCAGGATCTCGGCGACGCGTTCCTGGCGCAGGAGAGCGACGTCATGGAGGCGGTCCAGCGCCTGCGCTCGAAGGCGAAAGACGCCGGCAAGCTCGATTCGACCGAGCAGCAGAAGGTCGAAACGAAGACCGTGGAATCGAAGACCGTCATCGAGATCCAGCCCGCGTCGACGCAGGTGGTCTACGTTCCCACCTACAGCCCGACGGTGATCTGGGGACCGCCGGTCTACCCGTATCCGCCGATGTATTACCCGCCCTACTACGCCGGCGGAGCCTTGATCGGGTTCGGCGTCGGGATCGCCGTCGGAATCGGGATCTCCGGCGGCTGGGGCTGGAACTGCGGGTGGCACGGCGGCGGAAACACCATCAACATCAACAACAACAACAACTTCGTCAACAACAGCAACCGGCAGAACAACATCAGCAACCGGAGCGGCAACACCAACTGGCAGCACAACGCGCAGCAGCGCGGGGGCGCCCCGTACAAGGACAGGGCCACGGCCAGCAAGTACGGCGGCGGGACCCGCGGGGACTCCGCGTCCCGGCAGGCCGGGGCGAGCCAGCGCCAGGCGCAGAGCATGGATCGCGGCGGCGCGAGCAACCGGTCGGGCGCGGGCGCGAGCAGCTTCGACCGCGGCGGGAGCCGCTCCAGCCAGGTCGGCAGCCGCAACGTCCCCTCCTCGAGCTCCCGCGGCTCGTCCGCGTTCGGCGGATCGTCCTACAGCGGCAGCCGCGCGAGGTCGTCGAGCTCGCGCGGATCGTCGAGCATGGGCGGGATGTCGCGCGGCGGCGGCGGGCGGCGGCGGTAAGGGCGAGGAACATGATGAACAACCCATTTTCGAATCCGTCTCGCGTCTCGAAGCTCCCGGCGGCGCTGGCGATCGCGACCGCGTGGCTCTGGGCCTTCCCGGCCCGGGCCGCCAACCCGGCCGCGGCGCCGCGCGCCTTCGACACGCCGCAGCAGGCGGCCGAGGCCCTGGTCAAGGCGGCCGAGGCGGGCGACATGGCCGCCGTCGACGCGATCTTCGGCGCCGAGGGCAAGGGCATCGTCTCCTCCGGCGATCCCGTCAGCGACAAGAACGACCTCGCGAAGTTCGCCGAGCACGCCCGCCAGAAGATGAACGTGACCTTCGACGTCGACGATCCGAAGGTCGCCACCCTCGTCGTCGGGAACGAAGACTGGCCGATGCCGGTCCCGATCGTCGAGAAGAACGGCAAGTGGCGCTTCGACGCGAAGACGGGCCGCCAGGAGATCCTCGCGCGGCGCATCGGCGGAAACGAGCTCGACGCGATCGCGCTCCTGCGCGGTTACGTCGATGCGCAGGAGGAATACGCGCTGGATCTGCACGATGGGAGCGGCGTTCGCCAGTACGCACAGCACTGGATCAGCTCACCCGGCAAGCAGGACGGCCTCTCCTGGCGCGATTCGGACGGCCAGCCGGCCGGCCCCATGGGCGACGAGATCGCCAGGGCGCTGGCCGCCGGCTACACGAAGAAGGCCGAGCCGTACAACGGCTACTACTTCCGAACGCTGACGGCCCAGGGATCCTCGGCGCGCCTGGGCGCCCGCGACTACATCGTCAAGGGGATGATGATCGGCGGCTTCGCGGCGATCGCCTGGCCGGCGAACTACGGCGTCACGGGCGTCCAGACGTTCCTCGTGAACAACGACGGGGTGGTCTACCAGAAGGACCTCGGCCCGGAAACCGCGAAGCTCGCCCCGGCCATCAAGACGTACAACCCGGACAAGACCTGGACCGTCACCGAGGACGCGCAATAGCGGCATCGGAAGGAGCTGACATGCGGAGCGTGCGGGCGCCCACCCCGGGAGGGTCGGAGCGGACGTCTCCATGAGCGGTGTTCTTGCGGACTTCCGCCGGACGCCGCTGTACTGGCTGGTCGTTTTCGTGCCGGTGGTCTTCGTCACGGAGCGCCTGCGACCCGAAAGCCACACGCTGGTGTTCCTGCTGTCGGTCGTGGCGATCGTCCCGCTCGCCGGACTGCTGTCGCGCGCGACCGAGAGCGTGGCGGCGAAGACCGGGGATGCGATCGGCGGGCTTCTGAACGCCACGCTCGGTAACCTGACGGAGCTCGTCATCGCCATCGCGGCCCTGCGCGCCGGCATGTTCGACCTCGTCAAGGCGTCGCTCGCCGGCGCCATCGTGACCAACAGCCTCTTCATGCTCGGCGGCGCCTTCCTCCTGGGCGGGCTCCGCCATCACGAGCAGGAGTTCAATCCCCGCAACGCCCGCGTGCAGGCAGGGATGCTGCTGCTCGCCTCGATCGCCCTGGTCATCACGGCCGGCACGGCCCGCATCGACCGGCTCAACGTGGCCGCCTTCAAGCTGCCGCTCGGCCTCACGATCTCGTTCATCCTGCTCGGGACCTACGCCCTGAGCCTCCTTTTTCCTTGAAGACGCACAAGGAATTCTTCAAGAGCGCGGAAGGCGGAGAACACGGCGAGACTCCCTGGCCGCTGCCGGCCGCCCTCGGGGCCCTCGCGGCCGTCACCGTGGTCATCGCCCTCGTCAGCGAGATCTTCGTGGGGTCGGTCACGGAGGCGGGCAAGTCCCTCGGCCTGTCGCAGTCCTTCGTCGGGTTCGTGGTCGTCTCGCTCGTCGGCGCCGCCGCAGAGATGACCGCGGCTTTCTCGGCGGCCCGCAAGAACCGGCTCGATCTCTCGGTCGGGATCGCGATGGGAAGCTCCGTCCAGATCGCCCTGTTCGTCGCTCCGGTGCTCGTCCTGTTGAGCTATGTGCTCGCCCCGGCGCCCATGGACCTCGCCTTCGCCGGCGGCCAGGTGCTCATGGTCCTGCTGACCACGCTGACGGTCGCCTTCGTCGTCGCGATGGGCCAAGCGGCCTGGTACTCCGGAGTCCAGCTCATCGCGGTCTACGCCATCTTCGCCGCAGTTCTGTACCTGATTCCGAACTGACCGGGAGCCACGATGCCCGAGGAGAAGAGGCGCCGGGTCCTCGAGCCGACCGAGCGGTTCTCCGAGATCCTGTTCGGCCTCATCATGGTCCTCACGTTCACCGGCTCCCTCTCGGCCGCATAGAGCGCCCGCGAGGAGGTGCGGACGATGCTCGTCGGCGCGATCGGCTGCAACCTCGCGTGGGGAATCGTCGACGCGATCATGTACGTCATGAACTCGCTCGCCGGGCGCGGGCGAAACCTCCTGGCCTTCCGGGCCCTCCGGGACGCCGCGAGCCCGGCGCAGGCGCGGACCGTCTTGACCGGAGCTCTCCCGCCCGTGGTCGCGCAGGTCATGGCCGAGGAGGAGCTCGACGCGATGCGACGGCGCCTCCCCGCCCTCCCCGAGCCTCGCCGCCAGGCATCGCTCTCCCGGGGCGACCTTCTCTCCGCCCTCGCCGTTTTTCTGCTCGTTTTCTTTCGACGTTCCCCGTCGTGATCCCGTTCTTCGTCATACACGATGCGATGCCCGCGCTGCGCATCTCGAACGCTGTCGCCATCGCTCTGCTCTTCTACGGCGGCTACGAGCACGCGAAGTACGCGGGGTACCGCCCGTGGCGGACCGGCCTCATCATGGTCGCGATCGGCGTGGTGCTCGTCGCGCTCACGATCGCGCTCGGCGGATGAGGGCGTTCCGCTCGCTCGCGCGGCGGGCCTCCTCGCCCTGGGACCCGGTCGCAGCGGCGCAGAGAGGAAACCGCGCCGCGGCCGCGGCCGGGACGACCGACCGAAGGGCCCGCCTGGGAGTTTAAGGCCAGCGTCTACGGCTACTTCCCGCCGGAGGACACGGACTACGGCCAGCCCACGGTGATGGCCGACCGCGGCGCGCTGCATCTCGAGGCCCGCTACAACTACGAGGGTATCGGACACCGGATCCGCGTGGGTCGGCTGGAACTTCGGCTTCGGCGAAAGCCTCCGGCTCGACGCGACACTGATGGCCGGCGGCGTCTTCGGCAAAACGACGGGCGTCGCCCCGGGCTACGAGTTGACCCTCTCCTGGGGACCCCTCGAGCTCTACAGCGAGGGCGAGTACGTCTTCGACGTCGAGGACTCCGACAACGACTACTTCTACAACTGGGCGCAGCTCGGCTACTCGCCGTGGGACTGGCTGACGGTGGGGCTTCGCGTCGCAGCGAACGCGCGCCTACCAGACCTCGCTCGACGTCCAGCGCGGGCCTTCGTCGGCTTCACCTGCGAGAGCCTCACCCTGACGGTCTTCGTGTTCAACGCCGACGCCGAGCCTCCGACGGTCGTCTCCTCCCTCGCCGTCAGCTTCTAGCGGACGACACCCGAAACCCGGGGCGTCGAATGAACCGTTCGAGGCGACGGCGCTCCGTGAGCGCTCGCGCGCGAGGGCCATGTGCCGCGGACATCGACGGAGGAGGAGTCGGCGCTCGCGTCGAGCGGACACCCGAGCAGTCCCGGCAACCGACGACAACCAGGACGCGTGCCGAGGTTCAGGTCGGCGGCGGTCTCGTTTGCTTTCCCGTGAGCGGACTACCCGCGCCGCCGCCCGAGGAGGCGATTGACGACCCCTCGGATCACGAGGTACGGCAGGACCGCCAGCAAGCGCCGCTACGATCAGGGCCTCGCCGGGGTGAAAGGCGCGAAGAACTACGGCCTGATAGGCCAGGTCGAGCCCGGCGGCGACGAGGAGCACGCGGCCCTGATCCCGCCACCCGTCCCGCAGGATCGCCGCGCGTTCGGCCCCGCTGGCCGAGAACAGGGACCGGAAATACGGCAAGCGCCCCTCGCGGGCGTCGCGCCGCCCGGACCGGAAGGCGAAATACGCCGAGACGACCGGCTGCAGCACGAGCCGGAAGCGCATCGGTCCGCTGACGCGGCCGACGAGGTCCTCCCACACGCGAACGAGAAAGTCTTCGATGGGGCCTCCGGGGCCGCAGCGTTCGCATCCTCTCACGACGGAATCGTCGCCGAGATTTCCGGATGCGCCGCACGTCCTCGCCCTCGACGGGGAGACTCTCGAGATTGCCGACGCGGCGAGCCTCCGCCCGTCGTCGCCTCTCTTCTCGATCCGCTTCTAGGCCGTTTGCGTACCGTCGAGACCCTGGTAGGCCGGGAGCGGGCCCGTCAGGCGCTGCACGACCCAGATGAAGCCGCCCGTCAGCACCAGATTGAGAGTCAGGCTCAGCATCGCGATGGTGACGATCGGACCGCCGATCCCGTAGCTCAGGGAGACGATGAGGACGCCGGCACCGACTTCGCCGCGGGGCCACATGCCGATGGCCAGGGCGAGCCGTTCCCGCCAGTGGGCCTCTCGCCGGTAACAGAACGCCGGGAACATCTTGCCGAGGTTGGAGAGCAGCGTGATCGCCAGAACGTGGAAGACGATCCGACCTCCGCTCATCGGCGGGACCTTCGCCGTGACGCGCCCGGCCGGCTGCGCCTTCGCGATTTCCGCGGCGGCCGCCGTCGCGGCCGGAGGAGCTCCGCCGTGCGTGCTGGATGCATCCAGCGTGGCGAACTGCCCGCCGGGCGCGGCGGAGTCTCCCCCCGCGATCCGCGGCATGGACAACCCGACGAGGACCATGAACGCGGCGGCCACGACGGCGGCGGCGCGGACTTCGGCGGGGGTGCCCAGGCCATGGTGGTCGTCTCCCGCTCCGCCTTTCGGGTAGGCCATCACGCATCCGATCACGAATGCCGGGAGCAGCACCTCGATGTGAACGGGCACGGACTCGTCGATCAGCTTCGATCCCGCGTAGGCGAGCTCACTCACGACGGTGATCACGGTCGCGTAGGTCAGGACCCACGGCCAACTCACGGGAATGGAAACGCGGTGCAAGAGGACGTAGCCGACCACCAGCATCGCCGCCATCACGAACACGATCAGGCCCAACTGCCACGCCAGGCCCACCATCATCATCTTGAGGGGGATCATGAGCAGGACCGTGTCGAGGTCGTCGAAGATCGCGAGGACCCTCGCCTTGCGGTACAGCCAGGTTGCGCCGAGGCCGGCCGCGGCGAGCATCGAGAAGAGGACGCCCGCCGACGTCGGTGCGGCGAACCGGCCGGCCAGCAGGGTCTCCTGCCAGGCGGCCGCGGTCCCCCGGAGGTCGGGAGGAAGCAGGACGAGGACGAAGTAGAGAGTGACCAGGACCCACGGGAAGCTCGCGGCCGTGAAGGCGACGACGTAGTCCCATCCGTACTGCCCCAGATTCGACTTGTCGACGTCGAACTCGTATCCGACGTGGATCATGATGAACGAGAGACCGATCATCGTGAGGATCCGCACGAGATCGCCGAACGCGGCGTAGGCGGGGCCCACCAAGCCCGGCAGCACCTGGGATCCCGCCAGCCCGATCAGAAGGAGGACGGAAAAAAGCAGGACTTTGCGCATCGGCGGCATCCTAACGCTCTCCGACCTCTCGGCGCGATTTCCGACTGGAGCGTGCTCCCGGGTCGGGTCCTCACTAGAATCGATCCGCCGTGCCCTTCGTTCTCGCCCTCGACCAGGGGACCTCGAGCTCCCGCGCGATCGTCTTCGACGCGCGGGGGCGGGCCGTCGGCGCGGCCCAGAGGGAGTTCCCGCAGCACTTCCCGCAGCCCGGCTGGGTCGAGCACGACCCCGATGAGATCTGGTCGTCGACGCGCGACGCCGCCCGCCGGGCGCTGCGCGCGGCCGGCCTCGCCGCGCGGGACCTCGCCGCCATCGGCATCACCAACCAGCGCGAGACCGTGGTCCTCTGGGACCGCGAGACCGGACGGCCCGTCCACAATGCCATCGTCTGGCAGGACCGGCGGACGGCCGGGGCGCTCGACCGGATGCGCGCCGAGGGCCTCGAACGGCGGATCCGGCAGAAGACCGGTCTGCTGCTCGACCCGTACTTCTCGGGCTCGAAGCTCCGCTGGCTCCTCGATCACGTCCCGGGCGCCCGCCGGAAAGCCGCCGCGGGGCGGCTCGCGGCCGGCACCATCGACTCCTGGCTCGTCTACAAGCTCACGGCGGGCCGCCGGCACGTGACCGACGTCAGCAACGCCTCCCGGACGATGCTCATGAACATCCGCACGGGACGGTGGGACGCGGAGATGTGCCGGCTGCTCCGGATTCCCGCGGCGCTTCTCCCCGAGATCGTTCCGAGCGGCGGGGCAATCGCGGAAACCGCCCCCGACGTCCTCGGGAGCGCGGTTCCGATCACCGGCATCCTGGGCGACCAGCAGGCCGCCCTCTTCGGCCAGCTCTGCACGCGCCCGGGCCTCGTCAAGTGCACGTACGGTACGGGCTGCTTCCTCCTCATGTTCACCGGCACGCGGCGAGTCGCGAGCCGAAACCGGCTTCTCTCGACCGTCGCCTGGCGCATCGGCGACGGACCGACGACCTACGCGCTCGAGGGCAGCGTCTTCGTGGGCGGCGCGGCGGTCCAGTGGCTGCGCGACGGTCTCGGCATCATTCCCGACGCGGCCGCCGTCAACGCGCTGGCGGCGAGCGTGCCGGACTCGGGCGGGGTCGTCGTGGTGCCCGCCTTCACGGGCCTCGGCGCGCCCCGGTGGGACGCGGCCGCGCGCGGTGCCATTCTCGGCTTGACGCGCGGCTCGACCGCGGCCCACATCGCCCGCGCCACGCTCGAAGGAATCGCCTTCCAGGTCGCCGACGTCGCGCGGGCGATGGAGGCGGACACGAAGACCCGGCTCGCCGAGGTCCGCGTCGACGGCGGCGCCGCGGCGAGCGACCTGCTCATGCAGTTCCAGGCGGATCTGCTCGGGGTCCGGGTCGCACGGCCGGACAACCTCGAGACGACCGCCCTCGGGGCGGCCTTCATGGCGGGACTCGCCTCGGGCGTCTGGTCCGGACCGCCCGCGCTCTCCCGGATGCGGAGGGTGGAACGCACGTTCCGGCCGGCGATGCCGCGCCGGGAGAGCCGCGCCCGGCAGGCCCTCTGGCGCCGGGCGGTCGAGCGCACCCGGCGCTGGGACATCGGATGAACCGCGAGGAGATGGTTCGCCGCCTCGACGCCGACCGCGCCTGGGACGTCGTGGTCATCGGCGGCGGCGCGACGGGCCTCGGCGTCGCCGTCGACGCCCAGACGCGAGGCTACCGGACGCTGCTCGTCGAACAGGCGGACTTCGCGTCCGCGACCTCGAGCCGCAGCACCAAGCTCGTCCACGGCGGCGTCCGGTACCTCGAGCAGGGGGACATCGCGCTCGTCATGGAGGCCCTCCACGAGCGCGGGCTCCTCCACGCCAACGCCCCCCACGTCGCCCGAACGCTGCCGTTCGTCGTGCCACGCTACCGGTGGTGGGAGGGGCCCTTCTACGGCATCGGGCTCAAGGCGTACGACCTGCTGGCCGGCCGGCTCAACCTCGCGCCGTCCCGCATCCTCGACCGCGACGAGACCATCGCCCGCATCCCGAACGTCGAACCGACGGACCTTCTCGGCGGAGTCATGTACACGGACGGCCAGTTCGACGACGCCCGCATGGCGGTCACGCTCGCGCGGACGGCCGCCGACCACGGCGCCTGCCTCCTGAACTACACGCGGGTCACGGGACTCGACAGCCGCGGCGGCGTCCTCTCCGGGATCCGGCTGCAGCGACCTCGAGTCGGGCGAAACCCGGACCCTCGAGGCCCGCGCCGTCGTCAACGCCACGGGCATCTTCGCCGACGGCGTCCGGCGCCTCGACGATCCGGCGGCTCCTCCCGCCGTGCAGCCGTCTCAGGGCGTTCACCTCGTCTTCGACCGCCGGTTCCTGGCCGGCGATTCCGCGATCATGGTTCCCCACACCGACGACGGCCGCGTGCTCTTCGTCATCCCGTGGCACGGACGGGCGCTCGTCGGCACGACGGACACGGCCATGCCGGAGCCCCAGATGGAACCTCGGCCGCTGCCCGACGAGATCGAGTTCATCCTGCGCAACGCCGGCCGCTACCTGGCGAAAGATCCCGCGCGCTCCGACGTTCTGTGCGCCTTCGCGGGCCAGCGTCCGCTCGTCCGCGTGCCGGGCAAGTCGGCGACCAAGGAGCTCTCGCGCAGCCACGAGGTCCTCATCTCGAAGTCGGGACTCGTGACGATCGTCGGCGGAAAGTGGACGACCTATCGCCGCATGGCCCAGGACACGGTGGACCGCGTCGTCGAGGTCGGCGGCCTTCCTCCGAGGCCGTGCGCCACCGAATCGCTGCGGCTGCACGGCTGGAAGCCGTCGGACCCGGGGGCGCCGGGAGATGTCCTGGCGCTCTACGGCACCGACGCCGATGCGATCGAATCCCTCATCCGCGAGGAGCCCCGCCTGCGCGAGCCGCTCGACCCGCGCCTGCCCTATCCGCGCGCCCTCGTCGTCTGGGCCGCGCGCCGCGAGATGGCGCGCACGCTCGAAGACGTCCTGTCGCGCAGGACGCGGAGCCTCCTGCTCGACGCCGCGGGCCTCGATCGATGCGGCCCCGGACGCCGCGGCGCTCCTCGCCCGTGAGCTCGGCCGGAACGATGCGTGGGCATCGGGCCAGGTCGACGCGTACCGCCGGCTCGCCGACGGCTATCGCCTGACGGGCGGGTAGGGCCCGCCGGTCACTTCGGCGGCGCGCCGGAGGGCGGATAGCCCGCGAACATCTCGGCGATGATCGCGATCAGTTTCTGCTCGCGCTCTTCGTTGGTCTTGTTCTCGGCAATGTAGCCATTGGCCTTGCCCTGCCAGACCGCCTGCTTGAGCCGCGCGTCCACGAGATCGACGATGATCGTGCCGACCGGGATTTGGTAGACGGCAGTGTAGTCCGGGCCCCAGACTCCCCAGCCGTAGCCCCAGCCCGGATTGTAGGAGACGACCTGCGTCTCGGCCGAGAGCCGCGCGTGCACGACCGCCCAGAGGTCGGGGTTCGCGCCGAGGTCGACCTGCGTCACACCGTCCGTTGCGAGCTGATCGGAGAGAACATCCTCGAACCGTTTCTCCCAGACCGGGTCCTTGATCGATCCGTCGGCCTTCCAGGCCCAGGTCTTGTAGGTGGAAAATTTCGCGTTTTGGTCCCATCCGACCTTGACCTTGGGGGCCGAGGCGCAGGCGACGGCAACCCCGAGCAGCACCGCGAAGAGAGCTAGGCGTTTCATGGCCGGCATCCTCTCACGCCCCGGGGACCCGTTCACTTCATGCTCTGCCGCATCCCGACGAGCGCCCGGTCCCCGGCGTCCAGGCGGATGAAGCCCAGGCGTGGATACTCGATGTCGAGGATCACGTAGACCGTCAGCGCCAGCACGGCGGCGAAACCGACGTTGTGGACCCAGCTCCGGTGTTTGGACCCCGCCATCGCATCGCCGGCAAAGAGGGCCGCCGCAAATGCCAGGACGATGAGCATGGCATAGATGATCAACGGAGGATGCGTGCGCGCGGCCATCGTCCGCGTCGTCACGATGTCGAACATCGCGTTCAGTGCGGATAGAACCGAGGTACCGCTCGGCCCCGGGGGTCCGCTCCGGACCGCTGCGACCGTCTGCTTCCAGATCTCTCCCTGGAGCTGGATCGAGTGCGCGAGCTCGGCCTCGGCGGCCGGGATGTCGGGCAGTTTCGCGTAGGTCAGAAGCCGCGAGTCGAGATAGTTGCGGAAGAGCTCCCGAAGGGCCGGCTGGGCCTCCGCCGGCAACAGATCCAGCCGGAGCCAGGCGGTCCCGATGGCGTTGGTCTCCTCGTTGATCAGCTTGCGCCGCATATCCAGGCGATTCGCGGCGCCGGAAAACGTAAAGGCGATCAAAAGGCCGAGCAGCGCGAAAAGAGCGCCCTCCACGGCGGACACTCCGGCGCGGGCTCCGTCCGGGTCCCGCGCCAGCCGGCGCGCTCCCAGATGCCGGCCGACCTCTAGCATGACGAGAACCCCGACGAAAATGCTCCCCGCGTAGATGGTGCTGATTTCGGCCAAGCTCATGTCTCTCCTTCTGCTCGAATTGAGCGCCGGCAAGTGTATATTCGCCCGCGAAACCGGAGGTCCGCTCATGGTGCGTCAACTCACCCGCGCTGCCGTCGCCGCCATCGTATCCGCCTGGGTCGCGGCCGTCCCCATCGTCCAGGCCCAGCAGTCCACTGCGCCCGCAGCCGCCCCGGCCGAGGCTCCCACGAAGGATCCGTGGCCCCGCCGGCTCGTCAGCGGCAAGGATACGTTCCTCATCTACCAGCCGCAGCTCGACAGCTGGAAGGACAATCAGCTCGAGGCGCACGCGGCGGTGTCGGTTCAGGTGGCCGGATCCAAGGACCCGACGTTCGGCGTCATCTGGTTCGAGGCGCGGACCGAGGTCGACAAGGTCAACCGCCTCGTCTATCTCGAGGACCTCAACATCACGCGCTCGAGCTTCCCGTCGGCGCCCCAGAACGCCGCGGCCTGGACCCAGACGCTGCAGGAGCTCGAGCCCTCCAAGCGGTCCAAGTCGATCTCCCTCGACCGGCTCGAGGCGGAGCTCGGCATCGTGGCCGCGCGCGCCGAAGGCGAGTCGCGCCCGCTCGACAACACGCCGCCAAAGATCATCTTCTCCAACGTCCCGGCGGTGCTCGTGCTCCTCGCCGGCTCCCCCGCCTGGCGGCCGCAGACCGGAACGGACCTGCAGCGCGCGATCAACACGAGCTCGATCGTGCTGAAGGCGGAGTCGGGCGAGGTCTATCTCCACCTCTTCGACGGCTGGATGGAGGCGTCCTCGATCGCCGGCCCGTGGAAGGTCTCGGACCCGCACCTCGGGCGAAAGGACAACCTGGACGAGGCGCTCAAGGCGATTCTCGCGGCCAAGAACGGCGACCCGATGACCGGAGGCTCGGCGTCGGACCCGAGCGCGCCGAAACCGTCCCTCAAGAACAAGCCGACGCCGGTCGTCCACATGGAGACGCAAGCGACCTCGCTCATCGTCGTCAACGGCGAGCCGGACTACGAGTCGATCCCGGGGACGCAGCTGCTCTACATCACCAACACGACCGGCCGGGTGTTCAAGGACATCGCCAGCCAGAAGACCTACGTGCTGATCGCGGGCCGCTGGTTCGCCGCGCCGGACACCTCGGGACCCTGGCAGTACGTGCCCCACCCGAGCCTGCCCCCGGACTTCGCGAAGATTCCCGACGACAGCCCGATGGAGAACGTCAAGGCTTCGGTGCCCGGTACGACGCAGGCGCAGGCCTCGGTCGTCGCGGCCCGCATCCCCCAGACGGCCACGGTCGAGCGCACGGCCAAGATCCAGCCGATCACCTTCGACGGAACGCCCGAGCTCAAGCCGGTGCCCGACACGACTCTGCAGTACGTCGTCAACGCCTCGACGCCGATCATCATGACCGGCCCCTACGCCTACTATGCCTGCCAGGGAGGAATCTGGTTCACGTCGACGACCGTCAACGGACCGTGGACCGTGGCCGCCTGGATACCGGCCTCGATCTACACGATCCCGCCGTCCTCGCCGCTCTACAGCCTGACGTACGTCCAGGTCTATGGCTCCACGCCGAGCGTCGTGTACGTCGGCTACACGCCCGGCTACACGGGGGCGATCCTCTACGGGGGCGTGGTCGTCTACGGAACCGGCTACGCCTACACGCCGTGGATCGGGACGGTCTGGTACGGCCCGCCGGTGACGTACGGCTACGGCGTCAACATGGCCTACACGCCCTACACCGGCTGGGCCTTCGCCTTCGGCATCGGCTGCGGGTTCGCCATGGGCGCCGCAATGTGCGGCTACGGGTGGGGGTACTACGGCTGGGGATGGGGCGCCGCGTGCGGCGGCTGGTACGGGCACTACGGCGCGGCGGCCTGGGGCTATCACGGCGGGGCCGTCTGGGGCCCGGGCTACGCGCGCTGGTCCTCCGGCAGTGTCTACAGCCAATGGGGCGCGACCTCCGCCGTGACCCGAAGCGGCGGCGGCTACAACGCCTGGACGGGCAACGCCTGGCGCGGCCAGGAGGGCGCATTCTACAACTCGGCGACGGGCGTGGCCGGAGCGGGCCAGCGGGGCGGCGCGTACAACGCCTACACTGGCAACTACGCCGCCGGCGAGCGCGGCACGGTGACGAACACGAACACGGGGGCATCAGCCACCGGGGCCCGCGGAACGGTCGGAAACGCCTACACCGGCAACTCGATCAGCGGCGGCCGCGGTACCGTGACCGGGCCCGGCGGAAACTCGACGTCGGTCGCCGGAGTCCACGGCGACGACAGCGGGGTGGCCCGTGTCGGAAACAACGTCTACGCCGACCATGATGGCAACATCTACAAGGGCGGCGGCGGCGACGCCTGGTCGCAGTGGAGTCACGACAGCAACTCCTGGAACAATCTCAGCAACAGCTCCGCCTCGCGAAACCTCGACAGCTGGGACTCGGCCCGCTCGACGGGAGCCGATCACTGGGGCAATTTCAGCTCGAGCGGCTGGGGCGGCCACTCCTCCTGGGGGGGAGGCGGCGGCTGGGGCGGCCGGTCCGGAGGTTGGGGCGGCCGGGGAGGCGGCGGTTTTCGCCGGTGACCGCATCCGGCCGGATGGAATAGGATAGCGCCGCCCAATCGACGGCGATCGGGCCAGACGAAAGCAAGGAGTTACACGATGCGAAAAGCCGCGATCTTCGGAGTGGCCCTGGTCTCCGCCCTGTCGGTGGCCTGCTCGACGATGACGACCGCCGTCGACTACGACCACACGATCAACTGGTCCAAGTACAAGACCTTCCAGATCATGGAAGGAACGAAGGACCCCGTCTCGTTCACGCAGAAGCGGATCGAAAACGGGATCTCGTCCACGCTCGCATCCAAGGGACTGCAGCCGACGACGACCAATCCCGACCTGCTCGTTTACCCGCACGTGGTGCTGACTCAGCAACGGCAGTGGAACGCCACCAGCATGGGCGGCTTCGGCTATCGCGGCTGGGGCGGCATGGGCGGGATGGCCACCGCCACCGAGACGAACATCCCGATCGGAACCCTGATCATCGACCTCGTTGACCCGGACACGCACGAGATGGTCTGGCGCGGAACCGCGACCGACCAGGTCTCGGGCAACGGCGAGGACCAGGGCAAGATCGACGATGCCATGCAGAAGCTCTTCGCGAAGTTCCCGCCGACGAGCTAGCCCGGGCCGGTAACATCATCATCAGGGCGGCCGGGTCCTCCGGCCGCCCTTCAAAATGCAGCGCCAACCGCACGAGGAAAGAATGAAGCCCACGCCGGCCCGCCGTATCGCCATCGGTCTCGCACTCGTTCTCGGACTTTCGAGCGGCCGGGCCGCGGCCCAGCAGCTGATCATCAAGGGGGAGTTCGGGAACAAGGCCGGCGTCATGCCGCCCCCCGGCCTCTATGCCGGCATGTTCGGCAACGTCAGCTGGGCCGACCAGCTCGTCCGTGGAGACAAAACGGTCGTGGACGGCCCGAACCTGACCCAGGACCTCTTCGGTCCCCTCGTACAGTACGTCTCGAATTTCAAGCTCTTCGGAGCCAACTACGGCGCCCTCGTCGCCGTTCCCTTCGCGAACGTTCGGCTCGAGTCACCGACCCTCGACGTGACGGGCTCGACGGGCATGGCGCTCTCCCAGCTCTGGGTCGTGCCGCTGATGCTCGGCTGGCACATCGAGAAACCGATGTTCCTGTCGCCGGGCGGAGCCGACATCATCTTCCACTATGCCTTTTACGCCCCGACCGGCCGCTACGAGCCGGGTGCGTCGAACAACACCTCGCTCGGCATGTGGACCAACGAGCTCTCCTTTCGCGTGACGGGCTACTTCAGCAAGGACCGCAAGTGGCACGGCTCGGGCTCGCTGTTCTACGACTTCAACTCCAAGAAGGAAGGTCAGGACTGGACGACCGGCAACCCGTTCACCTACATGTGGGGGTTGGGCCGCGACTACGGCGAGAAGGACAGCCTCTTCAGCGGCTGGGTCGGCGCGGCCGGCTATGCCCAGTGGCAGGTGACGTCCACGACCGGCATCGACGCGCCGATCCTCGCCCGGGAAAACAAGTCCCAGATCAACGGCGTCGGCCCGGAGTTCACGACGCTCCAGGGAGCCCTGACCGTCCGTTACTTCTGGCAGTACGGCGGCAAGTTCACGACGCGGGGCCAGGGCCTGTATGTCCAGTTCGCGATGCCGCTCCCGTTCTGATCGGAGCTCGCGCACGGCCGCGGCGCTTCGAGCCCGCGGCCTCGCGGCCGGCATCGTCGCGTCGATCGCTCTGACCGCGTGGCCCCTCGGTGCGGCCGAGAACGAGAACGCGGCGCGGCGCGTCCTCATCGTCGGTTCCTTCGGGAACCGTTTCGCGCCGTTCGACGCCTTCACCGCATCCCTGCGCGGCGAGATCGCGCGGCAATGGCCCGGGCCCGTGGAGTTTCTCGAGGTGCCGCTGGAGATGGCGCGGTACGCCCAGCCGGCGGAAGAAGGCCCGTTCGCGGAGTACCTGGCCGCGCTCCTGCGCAACCGGCGACCCGACCTCGCGATCACCGTGGGCGGTTCCGCGGCACAGTTCGCGCTGCGGCACCGCGAGCCGACCTTCGCCGACGCTCCCCTCCTGATCACGGGCCTCGACGCGCGCCGGGTGCGGGACGTGCCGGATTTTCCGAACCAGGCCGTCGTCGCGGTCCACCTCGAGCTCGTCTCGTCGATCGAGAGCATCCTCCACCTGCTCCCGGGAACGAACCGGATCGCGGTCGTGGTCGGCGATTCGCCCCTCGAGCGGTTCTGGCGCGTCCAGGCCGAGCGGGAGTTCGCCGTGTTCCAGGGCCGGGTCGAGTTCCAGTGGCTCAATCGCCTGTCCCTGCAGCAGATGCGGGACGCGGTGGCTGCGCTGCCCCCGAATTCGGCCGTGCTCTTCGGCATCCTCAACGTGGATGCCGCCGGAATCGCCCACGAAGAGAACGAGGCACTCGCGACGATCCGGTCCGCTTCGAGCGCACCCGTCTTCGGCCTCTTCGAGAGCGAGCTCGGGAAGGGAATCGTGGGCGGCCCCCTCGTCGACTTCGACCGCGAAGGCCGCCGGAGCGCCGCCGTCGCGCTCGCGATCCTGCGCGGCGCCGTGCCCTCCCGCGTTCCGGTCGGTCCGGTCGAGCCCCTGCGGAGCGCCTACGACTGGCGGGAGCTCCGCCGTTGGGGAATCGACGAACACCGCCTGCCGGACGGCAGCGAGATCCGGTACCGTCCCCCGTCCCTCTGGCAGGCCTACCGCCGCCCGGTGTTCTTCGGCTCGGCCGTGCTCGTCGTCGAGGCGCTCCTGATCATGGCCCTGCTCGCGCAGCGCGCGCACCGGCGGCGGGCCGAGGAACGCGTCCGGGCCCTGAACCGCCGTCTGATCACCGCCCAGGAGGACGAGCGCAAGTCGCTCGCCCGCGAGCTCCACGACGATCTCTCGCAGAGGCTCGCGCGGCTTTCCATCGACGCGGCCGGACTCGAGAAGGCTTCCGGTCCGAGCCAGTCCGGCGCGACGGAAATTCGCGGCGAGCTCTCCCGCATGTCGGAGGACGTTCACCGCCTGGCCTATCAGCTCCATCCGTCGACCCTCGACGACCTCGGTCTGACCGAGGCGCTCCGCATCGAGTGCGACCGAGTCGCTCGCCTCGAATCCGTTCCCGTCCGCCTCCAGGCACCCGAGGAATCCCCGCCGGTGTCACGCGACGCCGCGCTGGGTCTTTTCCGCATCGCGCAGGAAGCGCTGCGCAATGCCGTGCGACACGCGGGCGCGCGCGGCGTCGACCTGACGCTCGAGCCGGCGGCCGCGGGCGTGCGCCTGTCGATTCGCGACGACGGCTCGGGGTTCGATCCGGGCGCCGAGCGCGGCCGGCCGAGCCTGGGTCTGGCGAGCATGCGGGAACGCGCGGACCTGTTCGGCGGGAGCCTCGAGGTCCGGAGCGCCCCAGGCCGCGGCACGACGGTGGAGGTGTGGGCCCCGGCGCCGGGCGGCGCGTCGTGAGGCGGGCCCGGATCCTGCTGGCCGACGACCACCGCCTGATGGCGGAAGGCTTGAAGCGCCTGCTCGACCCCGAGTTCGATCTCGTCGGGATGGTCGAGGACGGCCGGGCGCTCGTCGAGGCCGCCGAACGCCTCGAGCCCGACGTCATCGTCGCGGACATCGGCATGCCGCGCCTGAACGGCCTCGAGGCCATCACCCTGCTCCGGAAGAACAACCCGAACGCGAAGGTGGTCGTGATCACGATGCACCGCGAGACGGCCTATGCGCGCCGGGCACTCCAGGCCGGCGCTTCGGGCTTCGTCCTGAAGTCCTCGGCGCCGGGAGAGCTGATCGACGCCATCCACGCGGCCCTGGCGGGTCGGACCTTCGTGACCCCGGAGATCGCCGGCGAGCTCGCGCCGGGCAAGCGCCGAACCGGCCCCGATCCCGCCGGTCCGCTGACGGCGCGCCAGAAAGAGATCCTGCAGCTTCTCGTCGCCGGAAAGACCGCCAAGGAGATCGCCGCACTGCTCCACGTGTCCGCGCGGACGGTCGAGTTCCACAAGTACAAGATGATGGAGGCGCTCGGCCTGCGGACGGGCGCCGAGCTCGTCCGGTTCGCCATCGAGCACGGCATCGCGGCGTCCTGAAAAAGCCTCGGACTCGTAGAACTACGAGCTGCGCGAGCCGGCCCGCGGGTCGAGACTTCCCTCAATGGTTGGCGCGCCGGAGACCGCGTCGGGCTGTCTGCTGCTGGCGGACCGCCATCAGGGACTGCTCGAGGGCATCCAGGGGCTCCTGGGCTCGCGGTTCGAGGCCGTCGTCACGGTCTCTGACGAATTCTCGCTGATCGAGATCGCGCGCAAGGTCGAGCCCGAGCTCGCCGTCCTGGACCTCGCGCTCGCGCCCGACGGCCTCGCCATCGTCCGGCGCCTGCGGGCCTCCTGCCCGGACCAGAAGATCGTTCTCCTGAGCCTGCACGCGGAGGCGAGCGTCGCGGAAGCGGCCCTGCGCGCGGGAGCCCAGGCCTTCGTGCTCAAGCGCAGTCTGGCCGAGGACCTCCTGCCCGCCGCCGACGCCGTGATGGCGGGGCGGCGTTACTGCTCGCCGGCCATCGCCCCATTCCCGGCCGCCCCGGAGAGTCGCGCGGTGGCGACGCCAGAGAACCCGGCGGCGGCCCTCGGTGGGGAACCCGAGGAGGGATGAGGTTCTGATCCACGAGCACCACAGGGGCGTTTCGCCGACAGGATAGGCTAACGTACCGACAACCGAGCGCTCCGATCCGACAGGGCTCGAGCGGAGCGCCAAAAGACCAAGGAGGCATTCGGAATGGAACGTGGAAAGTCCCGATTCGTTCTCGCGTTTCTGGCGCTGACGGTTGCGGTTCCCGCTCTTGCTCAGCAGGCGGCCCCGCCCGGCTCGCCCGCGGCCACGACGTCGATCGACGGCAAGCAGCTCCCGCCGCCCGACCCGCCGTTCGGGGGGGTCATCAAGGAGAACGCCCTCGAATCGAAGGCCTGGTGGGCGCCGCGCGTCGTGCCTCCCAAGGGCGCGCCGAACATTCTCCTGATCATGACGGACGATTCGGGCTACGGCGTGCCGAGCACGTTCGGCGGCGTCATCCCGACCCCGGCGCTCGACCGCATCGCGAAGGCCGGCCTGCGCTACACGCAGATGCACTCGACGGCGCTGTGCTCCCCCACCCGCGCGGCCCTGATCACCGGACGCAACCACCATTCGGCGGGCTTCGGAGTCATCTCGGAACAGTCCACGGGCTTCCCCGGCTACAACAGCATCATCGCGAAGGACAAGGCGACGATCGGCCGGATCCTGCTCGACAATGGGTTCTCGACCTCCTGGTTCGGCAAGGACCACAACACGCCGACGTTCACCGCCAGCCAGGTCGGTCCCTTCGACCAGTGGCCGCTCGGCATGGGGTTCGAGTACTTCTACGGCTTCGTCGGCGGTGACACGAACCAGTGGGAGCCGAATCTCTTCCGCAACACCACGCAGATCTACCCGAACGTGGGGCACCCCGGATGGAACCTCACGACGGCGATGGCCGACGACGCGATCGACTGGTTGAACCGGATCAACCAGATCGATCCTTCGAAGCCGTTCTTCTGCTACTACGTGCCCGGGGGCACGCATGCCCCCCACCACCCGACGCCCGAGTGGATCGAGAAGATCAGCGCCATGCACCTCTTCGACAAGGGCTGGAACGACCTGAGGGACCAGATCTTTGCCAACCAGAAACGGCTCGGCGTGATCCCGGCCAACGCGAAGCTGACGCCATGGCCTGACAAGCTCCTGAAGCGCTGGGAGCAGCTGACCCCCGACGAGAAGAAGATGTTCCTGCGGCAGGTGGACGTGTTCGCCGCCTACGTCGCGTACACCGACTACGAGATCGGCCGGGTCATCCAGGCCGTCGACGACATGGGCAAGCTCGACAACACGCTGATCATCTACATGAACGGCGACAACGGGACGAGCGCGGAAGGCCAGCTCATCGGAACGCCCAACGAAGTCGCGATGTTCAACGGCGTCCAGGTGCCCGTCGCCGATCAGCTGAAGTATTTCTACGATGTCTGGGGATCGGACAAGACGTACAACCACATGGCCGTCGGCTGGGCGTGGGCGTTCGACACGCCCTTCACCTGGACCAAGCAGATCGCCTCGCACCTCGGCGGCGTGCGCCAGGGAATGGCCGTGTCCTGGCCCGGCCACATCACGGATCTCGGGGGGATCCGGCACCAGTTCCACCACGTCATCGACGTGGTCCCGACGATCCTGGAAGCGACCGGGATCCGACAGCCCGACTCTGTCGACGGCATCAAGCAGTCGCCGATCGAAGGCGTCAGCTTCGCGTACACGTTCGACAAGGCCAACGCCAACGCCCCGTCGCGGCACAAGACCCAGTACTTCGAGATGATGGGCGACCACGCCATCTACCACGAGGGCTGGATGGCCTCGACGAAGGTGATCCGGTCGCCCTGGGACGTCGTCGGCCCCGTCAACCCGGATCCCTTCAACAACGTGACCTGGGAGCTCTACGACCTCACGAACGACTATTCGCAGTCCCAGGACCTCGCGTCGAAGAACCCCGAGAAGCTCAAGGAGCTCAAGGCGCTCTTCCTCGAGGAGGCCAGGAAGTACCAGGTCCTGCCGCTCGACGCGTCGGTCGCGACCCGGCTCGTCGCCTCGCGTCCCAACATCACGGCCGGGCGCAACGAGTTCGTCTACACGACGCCGATGGTCGGGCTGCCCCAGGGCGACTCTCCCCTGCTGATGAACTGCTCCTACACGGTCACGGCGGACATCGACGTTCCCCAGGGCGGCGCCGAGGGCATGATCCTGACGTCCGGCGGCCGCTTCGGCGGCTACGGCTTCTATCTCCTGAAGGGCAAGCCCGTCTTCCTATGGAACATGGTCGACCTCAAGCGCCTCCGCTGGGAAGCGCCCGACCCCCTCGCGCCGGGACGCCACACGGTGGAGTTCGACTTCCACTACGACGGCCTCGGGGCCGAGACGCTGGCCTTCAACAACATGAGCGGCATCGGGCAGAGCGGCACCGGAACCCTCAAGGTGGACGGCAAGCCGGTCGCGACACAGAAGATGGAGCACACGATCCCGCTCATCTTCCAGTGGGACGAGAGCTTCGATATCGGCTCGGACACGCTGACCGGCGTCAACGACGCCGACTACCAGCCGCCGTTCGCGCTGACGGCGAAGCTGAACAAGCTCACGGTCAAGGTGGACCGGCCGCAGCTCTCTCCGGCGGACATCCAGAAGCTCGAGGCCGCGCAGCGCAACAACAAGATGAGCGAGTAGCGGAGAAACGGCAAGAACCGGCCGGGGCGGTGGCGCCGCCCCGGCCCTTCTCTCCGAGGTCGTCGACAGAATCGCAATCCCGTCGGGCAGCTGGGTTAGCATCCGCTGCGTCTGTTAGCCGGCCCCCCGCGTGCGGCGGCAGCCGAGAGCCCGTGACGAAGAGTCGAACCAGAGGAGGTTCCCGATGCCCCGGATCCCGCCGATGACCCGACGAATCGGACTCGTTGTCGTCGCCGCTCTCCTTTCAGGCGCGCTCGCCGCCCAGGAAGCGGCGGGCCAGAAGGCTGCCGCCTCGGACGACTCCGAGGCCCTGGCCAAGAAGCTGTCGAACCCCATCGCGGACCTCGTGAGCCTCCCGCTCCAGTTCAACTGGCAGGAGGGTTACGGCCCCAACGACGACCTCCAGTTCGTCATGAACTTCCAGCCGGTCGTGCCGTTTCACATCACGAAAGACTGGAACATGATCGGCCGGTTCATCGTGCCCTACATCTCGCAGCCCGAGCTCGGGCCGGGGGTGGGCCCGGTCTCGGGCCTGGGAACGATCACCTTTTCGACCTTCTTCTCGCCGGCCAACTCGCAGGGGCTGACCTGGGGCGTCGGCCCGGTCTTCGGGCTGCCGATGACGTCGGACCCGCTGCTCGGCGGCGGCCAGTGGCTGATCGGACCCACCGCGGTCGCGCTCTACCAGACCGGCGGCTGGACGATGGGAGCACTCGTCAACCAGCAGTTCTCGATCGCCAACACCGGCAAGACGGATCTGCCGACCTTCAGCCAGGCCTTCATCCAGCCGTTCTTCGCCTACACGAACAAGAAGGCCTACACCTTCACGCTGCAATCCCAGTCGACCTACAACTGGGAAGCGGCGCCCGATCAGCGCTGGACCGTTCCGATCAACTTCCTCGTCAGCAAGCTGACGAAGCTCGGGCCTTTCCCCTTCAGCATCCAGGCGGGAGGCGGCTACTACGCGGCCAAGCCCGACGTCGGCCCCACCTGGCGCATGCAGCTCGCGTTCATCGTGCTTCTTCCCACGGCCAAGTGATCAGGAGGCATTCCATGAAGACGTTCGGGATCGCACTCCCGCTCGCGGCGGCTCTGACCGCGCTGCCGCTGACCGCCCAGGACGCCGCCAACCAGGCCCTGCGCGCCGGTGTCGCGAACAAGGTCACCGCCGCCCGCCAGGCCAATGCCTCGGCCATGCAGCAGTACACCTGGGACCAGCGCACGGAGGTCCTCGAGGATGGCACCGTCAAGGACACCCGCGTCGAGATGGTCAACTGGGTCAACGGCCAGTACCAGAAGAGCCTCGTCAGCGACCAGGGGCCCTCGCTGCCCCGGTTCGGCCTGCGCAAGCGTATCGCCGAGGCCAAGCAGAAGGAGATGAAGGACTACGTCGGCGGGTTGAAGTCGCTCCTCCAGCAATACACGCTCGACACGAGCCCTCAGCTGCTCGCGTTCTTCAACAAGGCCCACATCAGCGGACCCGACGCCGGCGGCCTGCTCGCCCTGTCCGGAGGCAGCGTCGTCTCGCCGGGCGACTCGTTGACGCTCTGGATCCACTCGACGACCCACAAGGCGGCGAAGGCCTTCATCGCGACGACGTACCAGGGCAGCCCGGTCACGATGAATGCGACCTTTCATACGCTGGCCTCGGGGCTGTCCTACATGAACTTCGCCGACATCCAGATCCCCGCGAAGCAGCTCGAGCTCCAGGTCTCCAACTTCAACTTCAACCGCAACAACTGATTCGGCCGCATTCGGTCAGGACGGGAATCCGGGTGGACGACAGGGCCGTCGAGGTCAAGATGGCGAGGAGTCGAGGCATTCGATTGCGGCTTCGGCCGCACGGAGGTGAGGACATGAGAAAGCGTTCGTTCGTGCTCGGCCTGGTTCCCGCTTTCCTGCTCGTGGCGGCGACGCCGCAGGCGCAGCAGGGGCAGTCTCCCTATCCGATGGCGGACATGATCGCGCAGCGCATCATCGAGAAGTACACCAACTCGACGTGCGTGCAGCTGGCGGAGCAGAAGAGCGAGAAGCCCACGGGTGAACGTGCCGCGATGGAACAGCGCGTGATCCAGGCTCTCAAGAACGATCCGCAGATGCGCCAGTACTTCATCAACAAAATCGCCGCCCCCATTGCCAACAAGATGTTCGAATGCGGGATGATTCCCTGAGGCCGCAATGAGCAGCGCATCCGCGTCTCGCGCGAGCGCTGGCGCTGGCGTCGTCCCTCGGCTTCGCCGCGGCGGTCGCCTCGGCGCAGGCTCCGGGGTCCGCCACGTCGCCGGCGAAGAAAAGGACCGCGGCGGCGAAGACGACGCCACCGCTGCCGCGCCCGACTCCGGAAGCCCGGGCCATCGAGATTCTCAAGGCCTCGTGCCAGAAGCTGGCGGCGGCGAAGTCGATGACGTTCCGGGCCCTCGGCGCCTACGAGGTGCCGAGCCTCTGGGGGCCGCCGCTCATCTACGGCCGGATCTACGAGGTCGCACTGCAGCGCCCCGACAAGCTGCGGGTCATCACCGTCGCCGACGGGCCGCGCACGGAGTTCTACGACGACGGCAAGGTGATGATGAGCTTCCATCCGGCGGAGAACCTCGTCGCCGTCGCCGACGCGCCGCCGACGATCGACCAGGCGCTGAAAAAGATCTTCGACATCTCCGGCACGTACTTTCCGTTCACCGACATCGTCGTGGCCGATCCCTGGGGCGACATGCAGGCCGGATTGACCGGGGCCTTCTACGTCGGGGAGTCGGTGCTCGTCGGCGGGGTGACGACCGACGTCGTCGCGTACGAGGACGACGGCGTCTTCATCCAGATGTGGATCGGGAAGGACGATCGGCTCCCCCGGATGGCGCGCGCCCAGTTCCACGACGATCCGCTGCAGCTGCGGCAATCCGTCCAGTTCACCGACTGGCAGCTCGACCCGGTCCGTATCCGACGACGGTTTCACGACGGCCAAGGCGGCCGCGGCGGACCGGATCCCATTCAACAACCCGCGGATGAAGTCGGACGCGCCGGCCGGGGCGCACCCGATCGGCTCGGGCGCGAAGAAGGCTCCGGCCCGATCCGCGCCCAAACCGTCGCCCGCTCCCCACTGAGGAGACCCCGATGCTCACGTCCAAGATTCCGAATCGGTCTCTCGGCGGCCCTGACCGCCGTGCTCGCCTCGGGCCCGGCCGCGGCCTGGTCGCACTCGAACGGCTACGGCGGCCACACCTCGGGAACGGCCGGCGACTGGAACCACAGCAACGCCTACGGCGGTTCCACTTCCCACGAGTACGGCCAAGGCACGGAGCACACCAGCGCCTACGGCAGCAGCACCTCGCACAGCTACTACGGCGGGACTTCTCATACGAATGTCTACGGCGGCACGACCACCGGCGCGTACGGCGCGGGCGCGTACCACACGGGTCCCTACGGCGCGACGGCCTATCACCCGCCGACCTACTACGGTGGGGCCTACTACCATCCGCCGGCTGCCTACTATCCCTACCCGTACCATCCGTATCCGACCTCCTGCGGCGGCTGCGGCTGGGCCGTCGCCGGCGCGGCCATGGCGGGCGCGGCGGTGGGAGCCGCCGCGGCCTCCTCGAGCGCGCAGGCGGCCTCGGCGGCCTCGTACCAGTCCGGCTACGCGGCGGGCTCGGCCAGCACGGCCGCGGCGACGACCAACGCCTATGCGGCCGGCGTGGCGACCGGCTCGGCGAACACGGCCGCGGCCTACAACGCCGGGGTGGCGTCCGGAGCGTCCGGCACCGCACATCCGACCGGAACGGTCGTCACCGCACTTCCGTCCGGCGCCGTCCACACGACGATCAACGGCACGACGTACTTCGTCTCGAACGGCGTCTGGTACCTGCCCTCCTCGGGGGCCAACGGCGTCGTGTACACCGTGGTTGCGGCTCCCTAGCCGGCGCAAGGCCCGACTTTCGAAAGTGCGCTCGGCGTGCGCGCGACCATCCCGCGGCCAGGTCGCTGGATCGGCGCTATGATCGTCCGCCCGATGACCTTCGGAAACAGGAGAACGTCGCCATGAGGATGCCCGTCCGACTCGCCACCCTCGTTCTGGCCGGGTTCGCTTCTGCGCTCGCCGCGCCCCGATCCGCTTCCGCGCAGAGCGTCGCCACCGATACGGGCACGCTCGACAAAGACACCGCGATGGCGTTTCGCAAGAAGCCCTACTCGCCCTATGCCGGGCGCGACTTCCCCACCCGGCCGTTCTTCGGGGACACGCACCTGCACACCGCCTTTTCGATGGACGCGGGCGCGTTCGGGTGCCGCATCTCGCCCGCGCAGGCGTACCAGTTCGCGAAGGGCCTCGAGATCGACGCCTCCAGCGGGCAGCGGGTGCGGCTGTCGCGGTCGCTCGACTTTCTCGTGGTGGCGGACCACTCCGACAACATGGGCTTCTTCCCGGACCTGCTGGCCGGCAAGCCCGAGATGCTGGCCGACCCGACCGGCCGGAAATGGTACGACCTCGTCCAGGCCGGACGGGGCGCCGAGGCCGCGCTCCAGATCATCAGCGCGTTCTCGCAGAACAAGTTCCCGCCCGCCCTCATGTACCTGCCGGGCACGGCGGCCTACAAGTCCGCCTGGCTCGAGACCATCAAGGCCGCCGACCAGGCCAACGACCCCGGGCGTTTCACGGCGTTCATCGGCTACGAGTGGACCTCCAACACCGGCGGCAACAACCTCCACCGCAACGTGATTTTCCGCGACGACGGCGACGTGGCGCGCCGCGTCGAGCCCTTCACGGTCTACCCGCCGGGCAGCGACAACCCGCGCGACCTCTGGAGGTGGATGACGGCGTTCGAGGAGAAGACGGGCGGCCGCGTGCTCGCGATCGCGCACAACGGCAACCTCTCGAACGGGACCATGTTCCCGATGATCGAGTCGTTCGGCAACAAGCCGATCGACCGCGAGTACGCGACCGAGCGCGCGAAGTGGGAGCGTCTCTACGAGGCCACCCAGATCAAGGGCGACGGCGAGACGCACCCGTTCCTGTCGCCCAACGACGAGTTCGCGAACTTCGAGCGCTGGGACAAGGGCAATCTGGACCTCAGCGTCCTGAAGAAACCCGAGATGCTCCAGTACGAGTACGCCCGCCGGGCTCTCGAGAACGGCCTGAAGCTCGACCAGCAGCTGGGCGTCAACCCGTACAAGTTCGGGATGATCGGCTCGACCGACGCCCACAGCGGGCTGGCCGCCGTCGAGGAGGAGAACTTCTTCGGCAAGACCTCGAGCTCGGAGCCGAGCCCCGACCGGGCCAACCACCCCTTCGTCAAGACCGACAAGGCCGTCATCATGGGCTGGGAGCAGACCTCTTCGGGTTACGCGGCCGTCTGGGCCCGGGAGAACACGCGCGAGTCGCTCTTCGACGCCATGCAGCGCCGCGAGACCTACGCGACGACCGGTCCGCGCATGGTCGTGCGATTCTTCGGCGGCTGGGACTTCGACCCGAAGGACGCGCAGACCCGCAACCCCGGCGCGACCGGCTACGGCAAGGGCGTACCCATGGGCGGCGATCTCTCCGCCGCGCCGGCGGGCAAGGCGCCCACGTTCATGGTGGCGGCCCTGAAGGACCCGATCGGCGCCAACCTCGACCGCTACCAGATCGTCAAGGGCTGGCTGGACGCGAAGGGCGAGGTGCACGAGAAGGTCTACGACGTCGCCTGGTCGGGCGGCCGCAAACCCGGCGCCGACGGCAAGGTTCCTTCCGTGGGCAACACGGTCGACGTGCCGAACGCGACGTACACGAACTCCATCGGTGCCTCGGAGCTGATCGCGGTCTGGAAGGACCCGGACTTCGAGCCGACGCAGCGGGCCTTCTACTACGGCCGCGTGATCGAGATCCCGACGCCCCGCTGGACGGCCTACGACGCGAAATTCTTCGGCATCACCCTGCCGAAGGAAGTCCCCATGACGACGACCGAGCGCGCGTACACCTCCCCGATCTGGTACACGCCGGGGCGCTGAGGCGGCGGGCCCGCGCGGCCGGGCCTCGAAATTGCAATAGCCCTCCCCGGATGGCCCCCGCCTCCGGCCGGAATGACCCGGCCCGCCGCGGTGGGCCTTTTCGAGGAGGACGTATGAACCGCCAGAGGATCGTCACCATCGTTCTGGCCGCCGCCCTGGCGCTGACGGCGCGGGGCCTCGCGGCCGAGGACAAGGCTCCCGACGCCACGCTCCATCTCTCCGAGGGCTCCGTGGCCGCGGGAATCGGCTGGAACTGGGGCCGGGGGACGCTCGAGTTCCACGGGAAGTCCTATCCGGTCAAGATCGAAGGCGTCTCGATCGCCGAGGTCGGCATCACGAAGGCCGAGGCGACCGGCAAGGTCTACAACCTCGAGAGCATCGAGGACTTCGACGGCGTCTACGCCGCGGCCGCGGCCCAGGGCACGGCGGGCAAGGGCGCCGGAGTGTCCTCGCTGCGCAACTCGAATGGCGTCGTGATCAACCTGAAGAGCGAGACCCGGGGCGCCAACATCAAGGTCGCGGCTTCGGGGCTCAAGCTGACCGTCGAGAAGTAGTCGTGTCGAAACGCCGCGTCGTCCGTGGCGATCGCGGGCGGCGCGGCCTTTCCTCTAGCCCGCGCTCCGGCGCGGAGGCAGCACCGCCTTCAGGTCGGCCAGGAAGTCCTTCATGATGTCCTCGAGTTCCGCGTTCCAGCCGCTCGCCGCGGCCCTGGCCGACTTCTCCGGGAGGCTCTCGCGCCGCGAGTAGGTCTTGAGCAGGAGCTCGCGTTTGGAGGCAGTCCCCGCGGCGGGCGCCAGGACGCGGAACCGCAGGACCAGGACGGCCGCCGCCTCCCGCCCGCTGATGTCGGCGTAGAGCTCGCTCACCTGCGCCTCGATGGTGGCGTCGGGAGCCACGGACCCGCCCGTCGTCTCGACGTCGCGGACGAAATCGGCCCCGAGCAGGTATCCGCGGATGGCGGCCGTGAAGAGAGGCCCGGGCGGCGCGGCGAAACGCGCATAGGGGTCGCGTTCGACGGCGTGGTTTCCCGAGTCGAACGTGAACTGCACTCCGCCGTACGGCGGCCACACCTCGACTTCCGACAGCCAGAGAAGCCGTGCGCCGTCGGCGGCCGGACCGCCCCGCGGATCCGGCGGGTCGATCGAGTAGGACTGCGACACGAGCGCCGGCTTCGACACGCATGCGGCCAGCGCCGCCACCGCCAGGCCGAGCGCGACCGACCACCCGCGATAGCTCAGGATGCGCCGCATCACTTCTTCTCCTTCTCGAGGCCCTTGACGGGCGGCGGAGGGCCTCCGAACAGGAAGCCCGCCGGGTAGCGCTTGAGCTCCTCGAGCGCCTCGTTGAGGCTCCGCGCCGCCTCGCGTGTGCCCGCGAGCGTCTGGTTGAGCGAGCGAACGTCGATGGCGTTGAGCTTCTCGAAGAGCTCGGCCAGGCGGGCGTCCAGGTTCTGGACGAGGCGATCGGCATCGGGGCCGACCGTGTCCAACTTCATGCCCTGCAGGTCCGTACGGGCTTCTGCGATCAGCTCCTGGATCTCGACGACCGCCTTCCCCGCGTCGACCAGCACCGCGTTCGCGTTGTGCGAGAGCGCCTTTACGTCGAGCGCGTCGAACTTCTGAATGACCGCCGTCGCCGCATCCAGAGTGCGGTTCAGGCTCCCGCTGAGCCCGCCGAAATCGAACTTCTCGAGACTCGCGAGCGTCCGGTCGACCGACGCGAGGAGGCGCCCGAGCTGGCTCGGCGCCGAGGGAATGTAAGCGTACTTGGGCGTCCAGGGAAACTCGAGCGGCGGATACAGCTTCGGATCCATGGTCTGGAGCGCCACGATGCTCGTCCCCGTGATCCCTTCGGTCTGCACGACCGCGCGCAGCCCCCGGTCCACGAGCTTCTTGACCTCGGCGTAGTACTCGCCCCGCAGCTGCGAGGGCGTGATGGCCTGCTCGACCGTGCCACGCACGATGACGCAGACGGGCTGCGTCTCGCCGTAGAGGTTCCAGCTGAACCCGATCTCGGTGACCTTGCCGACGGCGACGCCGCGGAGCTTGACGACCGAGCCGACCGACAGGCCGTCCACGTTTCCGGTGACGTACGTCTCGAACATGTACGTGGGCTGAAAGGCGGACCGTATCCCGAAGAGAAACAGGCCCGCGAGAACGATGGCGACGCCCACGACGACGAAGACCCCGATCCGGAACTGGCTCGCCTTTTCGCTCATGAAGTGGGACTCCCCTTCGCTTCCGGCCCGGCCGGCTCGGCCTGGCGGAGAAAGAACTGCCGCACGTAGGGATTCTCGGAATGATCGCGCAGGTCGGCGGGCTTTCCCTCCGCGATCATGGTCTTCGTCCGCGCGTCGAGCATGATGCAGCGGTCGGCGATCGCGTAGATGCTCTGGAGCTCGTGCGTCACCACGACGAACGTGATGCCGAGGCCCTTCGCGAGCTCGCGGATGGTCTTGTCCAGGCCGGCCGAGGTGATCGGGTCGAGCCCCGCCGAGGGCTCGTCCAGGAACAGGATCCCCGGGTCGAGCGACATGGCGCGGGCGATGCCGGCCCGCTTCTGCATCCCTCCGGAAAGCGCCGACGGCTTCTGCACGGAGGCCGGGAGCAGCCCCACCAGGTTCAGCTTCGCCGCGGCGACGAGGTCCTTCTCGGCCGGGCCGAGGTCGGTGAATTCGTCGAGCGGAAGGCGCACGTTCTCGAGGACCGTCATGGATCCGAAGAGGGCCCCACTCTGGTACATGACCCCGAACTTCCGCAGGAGCCGGAGGCGCTCATCGCCCTCGGCCGTCACGATGTCTTCCCCGTCGAAGAGAACGCGCCCGGCCGCGGGCCGGTCGAGACCGATCATGGCCTTCAGGAGCGAGCTCTTGCCGCACCCGGAGCCGCCGAGGATGACGAAGACCTCTCCCCGACGCACGTCGAATCGGAGGTCGCGTTGCACCACCTTGTCGCCATAGGCGATCGTCAGGTCCTCGACGGAAATGGCCACGGGCGCCGCGTTCATACGTGGAGCACGTAGGTCAGGACGCTGTAGACCGAGTCGACGACGATGATCATCAGGATCCCGGCCACGACGGCGCGCGTCGTCGAGTCGCCCACGGCGTTCGGACCTTCCTTCGTCTGCATGCCCCGCAGGCAGCCGAGGCCCGCGATGATCGCGCCGAAGACGAACGACTTCGAGACCCCGACGAGCAAATCGTGCACGCCGAGGGCGCCCGCCAGCTGCGACCAGATCTGGGCAAACGGGAAGCCCATCGCGAGCATGACGATGATCCCGCCGAGCACGCCCATCACCATCGAGTACGCGGCCAGAACGGGCATCAGCAGCGTTCCCGCCAGCACCCGCTGGATGACGAGAAAGCGGACGGGGTCGAGTCCCATCGTCTCGAGAGCGTTCAGCTCCTCGTTGACCTTCATGGTCCCGATCTCGGCCGCGAACGCCGAGCCCGAACGGCCGGCGAAGATGATCGCCGTGAAGATGGGGCTGAACTCCCGAATCATCACGAGGCCGATCATGTTCGCGATGAAGATCTGCGCGCCGAACATCTCGAGCGGCTGCGCGGCCTCGAAGGCGATGACGAGTCCCATCAGCACGCTGATGAGCGAAACGATGGGAAGAGCGTTGACGCCGGCCTTTTCGAAGACCACGGCGAACTCGCCCCAGCGCATCAGCCGCGGCCGGCGGAGGACGGCCGCGAAGCCCTGGATGACGGCCCCGATGAAGGCGAGCTGGGCTTTCGCGTCGGCGAGCACGGATACCGTCGCCGCGCCGACCTCGTCGAACATCCGCTTCGGCGCGGGAGCGGCCGCGAGAGCCCCCAGGGCCTCCCCCGAGGGAAACGCGGCCAACAGCGTCTGGAACTCGGGGCGCAGACCTCGAACGGTCGCGCGAAGACCGGGCACGATCCGCCCCTCGGCGAGCTCGTAGATCAGCGACATGCCGGACATGTCGCCGCGATCGATGCCGCCCGCGTCCACCTCGAGCGCCGCCGGCCGGGACCCGGCCAGGCGCCGCGCCACTTCCCGGCGTGCCGCGGCCGCGGTCGACACGTCGAGCGTCCCCCCGAGCGTCAGGACGGCCGCGGCCGCGCCCCCGCCCTGCCGCAGCTCGATCCGGGTCGCCGGGCCAGCGCTGACGGCCGTTTCCATCGACCTAGCGAGCTCGGGGCCGCCCGGGGCCCTGCGCGATGTTGGTCGGCGGAGCAGCCGGAAACGAGATCGCCGGGGCGAGGGAGGGACGAGTTCGGAGCCCCGTCGACCGCGTACCGGACATTGCGGCGAGTCTATATCGGCCGCCCGAAACAAGAGTGAAGCGACGGCACCAGGCCGACTCCCCGGCGGTGCGGGGCGGTCATGGGCTGCGCGCGGGGACGGTACGGAAAAGAAAAAGGCCCCCGGGCCGGGCGGCTCGGGGGCCTTCGAATCGAATCCAGCCGTACCTACATCCGGGCCGCGGCGAAGGTGATGCTGTCGGTCTTCTCGTCGATCACGGCCACGCCGCACGCCGTCGCGGCGCCGGAGCCGTCGAACTTGCAGCCGACGAGGCCCGCCGACTCGGCCTGGCACTCGTCCTTGTCGACTTCGGTGACCCACCAGCCGGAGTTGGCCGGCTTCCCGTAGACGTTGCCTTCCGCATAGACCGCGACGAGCATTCCGCCCGAGCCCGTGCCGCCGTTGGAACACGTGAAGGTGCCGTCCTTGTAGTAGTAGAGGACCTTGTCCTCGTCGTCCCAGAGGGCCTGCGTGTCGTCCACGTTGCCGTCGCCGTCGATGTCGATCTTCTCGGCCCAGATGGAATCCGTGTCTCCCGGGGAGTTGGCCGTGTTGACGTGGGCCTTGCCCTTGCCGACGGAGGTGCCCTGGGTCGCGTTGGCCGGGGCGGGGCTGCCGGCCTTCTTGGACGCCGCGGACGGGTCGACCTTGACGGGGGCCTTCGCCGACTGGGCGAGGAGAGCCGGCACTCCCGCGATGGCAAACGCCGCGAGGGCCGCAACGAAACGGATCACTCGAGTCATCGTCTGTCCTCCTTGTTTCAAGCGCGCGAGCATATCAAAAGCCGCCGTTTTCCGGCCCGGACTCAGATCTCGAACTGAAGGCGCAGCTGGTAGAAGTGCGTCCGGCCCGACTGCCCGGATCTCTCGAGCGTGCCGTACCCGTAGTTGAACTCGAAACGGAACTCGCTCGTCGGGAACCACGAAAGGGCACCGCTCCAGCGCTCGAATCGGCCGCCACCGACCGCCCGGGAATTCAGGTCGATGTTGGAGTACCGCGCCGCTACCTCGAACGCGCCCGCGCCCCCGTGACGGAAAGACAGGGGCACCGACGGCGTGAGTTGACCGAAGCAGCCGCAGCCGCGCTGGTAGGGCCGGCTCTCGCCGGTGATCGCCCAGGATGTCTGCACGTAGTAGCCGGAAAAGCCGGGATTCCCGACTTCGCTCGCCTTCGACCGCGAGCCGACGTATTCGGCCGCGACGGTCACCGGCCCCTCGACCGCCGCGAGCTCGAAGCCGACCGTGGAGGTGCTCGTGCCCGGGAAGGAGCCGGTGTCGACGAAGAACGGGGCCTCGTAGACCTCGGGCCGGCTGCGCGACTCGAGTGTCTGCTGCCGGGCCTCGACATAGGCGCCCCAGACGCCCACGTGCAGGAGCCGGCGCCCGCCATCCTGTTCGACCGGCAGCCCGGCGACCCGGGCGTTGAAGATGTTGCCGCTCTCCGAAAACGAGAGGCCGTCGGTGAGCCAGCCGTTGTACCAGCCGGCCGACCAGTTCATCCGGCCGCCCGCCGCCACACCCTTGAGCCGCAGCCCGGTGTTGCGCGGCACCGTCAGGGCCGAGGACATCGTCGAGCGTTCCATGAACGAGAGGTCGTAGCTGTTCGCCAGCCTCTCCATGCCGACTCCCTCGGACTGCTGCCCGATCGTGACCGAGAAGAGCCGCCCGACCGGGACGGTGACGTTGAGATCGGACAGTGTCCAGCCGCGCTGGGCATTGGTCTGGTCCGCGCCGTCGTACTCCGCCGAGATCTGGAAGCTCCAGGGGAGGGGCACATGGATCTGCCCGTCCACCTCGAAATTGTCGAGCCGGAAGAGGGCGTCCGATGGCACGTCGCCGACCTGCGCGACGCTGGCGCGGTCCTGTGTGAAAAACGCACCGTCGAGCATCGCCGTGACATGGAGCTGGAGCGCGACCCGTGAAAACGCGAGCTCGTTCCAGGGGCGTTTGGGGGCCGTCGAAGCCGGTTCCCCGGCGACGACCTCCTGGCCCCGGGCCGGTCCGGGGAGCACCGCCGTCAGGACGGCGACGAATGCCGCCAGTCGCATGGCGGACGGTGACCCGCCCTCGCCCAATCAGACCCGCGGGCGTGCCAAGGCTGGCGCGCCGCGGTCCCGCCTCAGTACTTCACCATGTACTTCTTGGCCTCGAGGCAAACGCTGAAAGCCTTCTTGAAGTTCTCGAGCTGCTGCGCCGTGGCCTGCTGCGTCGCCGCCGACTGCTGCGCGACCTGCTGCTCGGCCGAGCTCTGCGCCCGCCGGCCCCGGGCCCGGCCGACGACCGCGCCGGACGCGGCGCCGATCGCGGCGCCCTTGCCGGCGTCGCCGCCGATCGCGCCGAAGAGAGCGCCGGCCGCGGCTCCGCCCGCCGCGCCCCGGATCCCCGAGCCCTGCGCCGTCTTCGAAGCCTGCGCCTGCGCGCCCGCGGCCTGTTGCTGCTGCGCCTGGGCCTGCTTCTGGAGCTGGAAGGGATCGGTGCCGGTGTTCTGGACCGCCCAGTTGTAGCACTCGGCCTCCTCCTGAGACTGCTGCGCGGCCGACTGTCCCGTCGTTGGAAAAACGTAAACGCTCATTGTCGCCGCCAGCGTCGTGGTCGCCGAAGCGCTCTGCGCCTGGACGCGAGTGCCGGCGACGGCGAATGTCCACAGAGCGAGGACGGCGACGATCGAGGCGCGTTTCATGATTCCTCCTATTTCTTTCCGGGCAGCGGTGTGCATGCCCCGAAGATCGAGACCGTCGCTCCGTCGCGGGCGACGGCGACCGAGGCCATTCCGCTCGGCTCGTCGATCACGAAGGAGAAGGCGCGCCCGGTTTCGAAGCCCTGCAGCACGATCAATCCGTCCTCGCGCACGAGCGATCGGATCGGCGTGGCGCGGTTCTCGCCGCTCGCCTTCGTCGTCGAGAAGGTGCGGCCCTCCAGGTCGACCTCGATGAACTGGGGGATGTTGAGGTTCCAGGGCGTCTCGGACGAACACCCGCCGTTCTCGAGGCAGCGCGTCGCCGATACCGCGGTGCAGAGCAACCGCGTCTGTCCGGTCAGGTCGTCGGCCGCGGCCGGCACGCTCGCCGCGGCGAATACGACAGCCAGGAGCAGGGCCTGTTCCTCTTCATCCATTCCCTCCTGTTCGTCTCGGCCCCGACGAGGGCCTCCGCACGACCGATTCTCGCACCATCGTGATAGATAATCGCAGCAGCGTTTCGGGGAGGACACCGATGCAGCTGGGAATGATCGGTCTGGGCCGCATGGGCGCGAACATGGTGCGCCGCCTCATGAAGGCCGGCCACGAGTGCGTCGTCTGGGACATGAACGCGGCCAGCGTGAAGGAGCTCGCGGGCGAAGGCGCGGCGGGCGCCGGCTCGCTCGACGACTTCGTCGCGAAGCTCGAGCCCCCGAGGGCCGTGTGGCTCATGGTGCCCGCCGGGGTCGTCGACGCCTCGGTCGGACAGCTCGCGGGCAAGCTGCAGAAGGACGACGTCCTCATCGACGGCGGCAACTCATACTACATCGACGACATCCGGCGGCAGAACGATCTGCGCCCGCGGGGCATCCACTACGTCGACGTCGGCACCTCCGGCGGCGTCTGGGGTCTCGAGCGCGGTTACTGCATGATGATCGGAGGCGACACCGAGGCCGTGCGCCGGCTCGACCCGATCTTCAAGACGCTGGCTCCGGGCCGCGGCGACATCCCGCGCACGCCGGGCCGGGAAAAGGCCGGCGGGACCTCCGAGGACGGATACCTCCACTGCGGGCCGTCCGGGGCCGGACACTTCGTCAAGATGGTCCACAACGGCATCGAGTACGGGATCATGGCGGCCTACGCGGAGGGACTCAACGTCCTGAAGAACGCCAACGTCGGCAAGGGCCGGCGCGACGTGGACGCCGAGACGGCGCCGCTGCGCAATCCCGAGCACTACCAGTACGACCTGAACCTGCCCGACGTCGCCGAGGTCTGGCGGCGCGGCAGCGTGATCGCGTCGTGGCTCCTGGACCTGACCGCCATCGCGCTCCTGAAGTCCCCGCAGCTCGCGGACTTCTCGGGCCGCGTCTCGGACTCGGGGGAAGGCCGCTGGACGCTCGCCGCCGCGATCGACGAGGGCGTTCCGGCGCACGTGCTCTCCTCGGCGGTCTTCGAGCGTTTCAGCTCGCGCGGCGAGGCCGACTTCGCCGACAAGCTGCTGTCGGCCATGCGGTACGAGTTCGGCGGACATGTCGAAAAGAAGGACTAGCCGGCCGACCGGCCGCCGGACGCTTTGCGTCGACATCGGCGGGACCGGGATCAAGACGCTCGTCGTCGACGCCGTCGGCCGGCCCCTGACCGAGCGGCTGCGGGTCGAGACCCCCCGACCCGCCACCCCGCGCGCCGTGATGGCCGCCATCCAGGCGCTCGCCGCCAGGCAGGGCCGGTTCGACCGGGTCTCCGTGGGTTTCCCCGGCGTCGTGCGCAACGGCGTGACGGAAACCGCGCCGAACCTGCACCCGTCGTGGGCCGGCGTGGATCTCGACCGCGCCCTCACGCGGGACCTCGGCCGGCCGGTGCGCGCGGCCAACGACGCCGACGTCCAGGGGCTCGGCGCCGTTCGCGGCCGCGGCGTCGAGCTCGTCATTACGCTCGGGACGGGCTTCGGCTCCGCCCTCTTCGTCGACGGCCGCCTCGTGCCCAACCTCGAGCTCGGGCACCACGCCGGCTGGAATCGCAAGACGTACGAGGACGAGCTCGGCAACGCCGCCCTCCGGAAGGTCGGCAAGAAGAAGTGGAACCGGCGGCTCGGGAAGGCCATCGCCTCCCTCCAGGCGCTCTTCTCCCCCGACCGTCTCTACATCGGAGGCGGGAACGCCGAGAAGATCCGGATCGCCCTGCCCCCGGGCGTCAAGACGATCAGCAACATCGAGGGACTGCTCGGAGGAGTCGCCCTCTGGAACGGCAAGGAGCACGACTATGGCGTCCGCTGACGCCCCGCTGACCTCGGACGCGCTCGTCTTCTTCGGCGCCACCGGCGACCTCGCGTACAAGAAGATCTTCCCGTCGCTCCAGAGCATGGTGAAGCACGGGCACCTCTCGGTCCCCGTCATCGGGGTCGCGAAGTCGGGGTGGGGCATCGAGCAGTTGCGCGACCGGGCACAGGCCAGCCTGAAGGAGTACGGCGGGGGCGTCGACCCGGAGGCCTGGGGAAAGCTCGAAACACTGCTCCAGTACATCGACGGCGACTACGCCGATCCGGCGACGTTCACGAGGCTGCGGGCCGCGCTCGGCGCGGCGAAGCACCCGACGCACTACCTCGCGATCCCGCCGAGCCTCTTCGGCAGCGTCATCGAGGCGCTCGGAAAGTCCGGCTGTGCCGACGGCGCCCGCGTCGATCATCGAAAAACCCTTCGGCCACGACCTGACCACGGCCCACGCCCTCAACGCGACTCTCCACTCCGTCTTTCCCGAGCCGTCGGTCTTCCGGATCGACCACTACCTCGGCAAGGAGGCCGTCGAGAACCTCCTCTTCTTCCGGTTCGCCAACACCTTCCTCGAGCCCATCTGGAACCGGAACTACGTGGACTGCGTGCAGATCACGATGGCCGAGCAGTTCGGCGTCCAGGGACGCGGGAAGTTCTACGACGAGACGGGGGCGATCCGCGACGTCATCGAAAACCACCTGCTCCAGGTGGTCGGCTACCTCGCCATGGAGCCGCCGATCTCGGTCGACGCCGACCGGATCCGGGACGAGCAGGTCAAGGTCTTCCGCGCCATCCGCCCGCTGCGGCCCGAGAACGTGGTGCGCGGGCAGTTCAACGGCTACCGGAAGGAGCCGGGTGTCCGGCCGGACTCGACGGTCGAGACGTACGCCGCCGTCCGCCTCGAGGTCGATTCGTGGCGATGGGCCGGCGTTCCCTTCTTCATCCGGGCCGGCAAGTGCCTGCCGCTGACGGCGACCGAAGTCCTCGTGGACCTGAAGCCGCCGCCGATGTCGCGCCTCTCGCCCGAGGAGAGCAACTACGTCCGGCTGCGCCTGGGCCCGCAGATCGAGATCTCGCTCGGCGCCCGCGTCAAGCGGCCCGGGGCCGAGATGGTTTCGATGCCGACCGAGCTCGCCGCCGTCCACAACGAGGCCGGCGACGAGGTCGAGGCCTACGAGCGCCTGTTGACCGACGCCATGAAGGGCGACCCGACCCTCTTCGTCCGCGAGGACGCGGTCGAGGCGGCGTGGCGGGTGGTCGAAAACGTGCTCGACGACGCCACGCCCTGCCACCCCTATGCGCCGGGCTCCTGGGGACCGAAGGAGGCCGACCGGCTGACCGCCGACCTCGAAGGCTGGCACGACCCGAGCCCCGGAGCGTGAAGCCGGAGGACACCGCCGAGGGGCGGCGGATCGCCGAAAACGACCGGCGGTCCGCCCACTGGAATCGCTGGGGCCCGTACCTCTCCGAGAGAGCCTGGGGCACGGTGCGCGAGGACTACAGCGCGAACGGGACGGCCTGGGACTATTTCCCGCACGACCAGGCGCGTTCGCGAGCTTACCGCTGGAGCGAGGACGGCATCCTCGGCATCTCGGATCGCCACCAGAGGATCTGCTTCGCCCTCGCGCTCTGGAACGGGAAGGACCCGATCCTCAAGGAGCGGCTGTTCGGCCTGACGAACTCGGAAGGCAATCACGGCGAAGACGTCAAGGAATGCTGGTTCTTCCTCGACGCGACTCCCACGCACTCGTACCTGAAAGCGCTCTACAAGTATCCGCAGGCGGTGTTCCCGTACGGGCACCTGATCGAGGAGAACCGGCGCCGGGGCCCGACCGAGCCCGAGTACGAGCTCATCGACACCGGGATCTTCGGCGGCGGCCGCTACTTCGACGTTTTCGTGGAGTACGCGAAGGCTTCGCCCGAGGACATCCTCGTCGAAATCACGGTGCACAACCGGGGACCCGAGGCCGCGACCCTCGATCTGCTGCCGACGGTCTGGTTCCGCAACACGTGGTCCTGGGACGGCTCGCCGCGGCCGGGTCTCGCGGCCGACGCGAGCCCCGGGCGAATCGTGCTGGAGGATCCCGAGTACGGACGACGGTACCTGCAGTGCCCGCCGGACGCGGAGCTGCTGTTCACGGACAACGACACGAACAGCGAGCGCGTGTTCGGGATGCCCAACGCGACGCCCTACGTGAAGGACGCGTTCCACGCCTACCTGGTGGGCGGCCGGCGCGAGGCCGTCAACCCCGCGCGCCGCGGCACCAAGGCGGCGGCCTGGATCCGCGCCGAAATTCCCGCGGGCGGACAGAAGCGGCTGCGCCTGCGGCTGACCCCGGACCCGGCGGGCCCGGATTCGCTCGGGGCGGATTTCGACCGCGGGATCGCCCGCGCGCGCGCGGAGGCCGACGAATTCTACGCCGCGACGATTCCGCCGGGCCTCTCCGCCGAGGAACGGCAGGTCATGCGCCAGGCGTTCGCCGGGATGATCTGGTCGAAGCAGTACTACGGCTACGACGTCCGAAGATGGCTTCTCGGCGACCCGGCACAGCCGGCGCCTCCCCCCGGGCGGTCCCGCGGCCGCAACCGCGACTGGAAGCACCTCTACGCGGCCGACGTTCTCTCCATGCCGGACACGTGGGAGTTTCCCTGGTTCGCGGCGTGGGACCTGGCGTTCCACTGCGTCGTCCTGGCGCTCATCGATCCCCAGTTCGCCAAGGACCAGCTCGTCCTGATGCTCCGCGAGTGGTACATGCACCCGAACGGACAGATCCCGGCGTACGAGTGGGCCTTCGGCGACGTGAACCCTCCCGTTCACGCGTGGGCGGCCATCCGCGTGTGTCAGATCGAACGGCAGAAGACGGGGCGCTTCGACCACGTGTTCCTCGAGCGCGTCTTCCACAAGCTCCTCCTGAACTTCGACTGGTGGGTCAACCGCAAGGACGAGCTCGGCAACAACATCTTCCAGGGCGGATTCCTCGGCCTCGACAACATCGGCCTCTTCGACCGGAACACGCAGCTGCCGCCCGGATGGGTGCTCGGCCAGGCGGACGGCACGAGCTGGATGGCCATGTACTGCCTGAACCTGCTCGGCATGGCGCTCGAGCTCGCCGTGGAGGATCCGGCGTACGAGGACGTCGCCAGCAAGTTCTGGGAGCACTTCGTCTACATCGCGCACGCGATGCACCACGTGGGCGAGGACAGCTTCAGCCTGTGGGACGACGAGGACGGCTTCTTCTACGACGCGATCCGGCGCCCGGACGGAGTGCACGAGCACATCCGGATCCGCTCGCTCGTGGGCCTGATTCCGCTCTCGGCCGTCGTCACCGGCGACGCCGAGCTGCTCGACCGGTTCCCCGGCTTCAAGCGCCGCATGCAGTGGTTCGCCCGGAACCGCCCGGAGCTGATCGAGTCGTGCGCCTCGATGAGCCGGCGGGGCGGCTCGACCCGTGCGCTCTTCTCCCTGGTCACGCCCGACCAGCTCCGGCGCGTGCTCCGCTTCATGCTCGACGAGAAGGAGTTCCTCTCGCCCCACGGGCTCCGCTCCGTGTCGCTCTTCCATCGCGACCACCCGTACGTCCGGATCATGGGCGACCAGCTCCACCGGCTCGACTACGAGCCCGGCGAATCGACGCACGAACGTCTTCGGCGGGAACTCGAACTGGCGGGGCCCGATCTGGTTTCCGATCAACTACCTGATCCTCGAGTCCCTGCGGCGGTATCACCAGTACCTCGGCGACGACTTCAAGGTCGAGTGCCCCACGGGTTCCGGCAGGATGTTGACGCTCCTGGAGGTCTACCGGGAGCTCGCGCGGCGCCTGTCCACGATCTTCCTGCCCGGCGCCGACGGCCGGCGCCCCGTCTTCGACGGGATCTCGATCTACCGCGACGACCCCCACTGGAAGGACCTCGTCCTCTTCCACGAGTACTTCCACGGCGACACCGGCCAGGGCCTCGGGGCCTCCCACCAGACGGGCTGGACGGGCCTGGTCGCCAAGCTCCTCGACGAGCTCGGGGGCGACATCCACCCCTTCGGGGTCGACAACCCCTGAGGGTCAGGTCTGAAATCTTCGGACTTTCAGCCTCCCACAGGCAACGACCGGGGATTCCGCAACTCCAAAGAAATCAGACCTGGCCCCCGTCAGAATCCCGAGTCGGGGAAGCTGTTGCCCGTGTCCGGGCCGTACCACTTCTTGTTGTTCAGGTCGTAGCGGTAGCCGACGGCCGTGTAGGGAAAGCGGACGATGTCGAAGAGCGTGTACAGGCACACGCCCCACCACTTGTGCTTCGGAACGTGCAGGGCCTGGAGGACCTCGTCGAAGTTGATCCCGATCTCGATTCCGACCTGACGCTGCCGGACGACCGGGTCGGAGTACGGATAGCCCTTGGTCCCGTAGGTGAAGGACAGGAGCAGGAACCGCGCGGGGCCCGGATTGAATTTCGCCCGCTGGCCCAGGCCCGAGATCTTGAGATCCCCCGTGTAGATCTCGGCGGAGTAGTCCTTTCCGAGGCCTCCGATCGGCGGATTGGGCGAAGGCACGAGCCCGAATCGGAAGCCGATGAGGTCGTCGAGCCCGAAGTGCAGGACCGCGAGCCCGGCCGCGGCCCCGAGCGTATCGGCGGTCAGGTCCTCCCAGGAAAAGCCGTACTTGTTCGTGCCGTCGCCGATCTCGGTCGCGGCGCCGGCCAGGAACGCCGTGCCGGCGGCGATGCAGGGCCGACTGGTCCTTCGAGGCCTTGAACGCCAGGTTGAATTCGTTCATCACGCGGGTGACGGCGTAGTACGAGACGAAATGGGACGCCTTGTCGGCACCCCCGGCGTACGTGTTCTTGCCGAACCAGCCCTCCCGCGTGACGTGGAAGGGAAAGCGCGGGTCCTCGGCAAGCGCGTTCAGGGCCGAGCCCGCGACGGCGACCGCCGCGCCGGCGCCGATCCAGATCCACTTCGGCTGCGGGGGAACCGCCACCGACTCCACCGTGGGTTCCGCGAGCGCGATCGGCTCCTGGAGCACGATCGGGACCGGACCGAGGGCCGCCCGGAAGGCGTCGGCGAAGCCCGATCCCGCCGCGAGCCCGGGCGGGGCCTCCTCGGCACGCGCACGCATCGCGGACGTGACGGCGAGCAGCGCCGCCAGGAGAAGCCCGGGGCCTTTTCTCATTCCGGACCGACCGATGCGACGCCGGCCGGGAGCACGGCCGAAGCCGACGCGACGCACACCCGGCGCACGCCGCGAAGGAGCCCGGGACGCGGAGCGGCCGGGAGGGTCGAGTGGCCGGGTGTCATGCGGGCGCGATCTTAGCCGAGGTCAGCGGGCGCCCGAAGGCCCGGTCGTCGTTTCCAGGACACGGGCCAGCTCCCGCAGCGCCTCGGGGTCGGAGAGGATGCCGACCTACCGACGGCGGATCCGGCTCCGCAACGCGAAAAGCGCCACGGCCAAAGGGGTCAGGGCGAGGTACGGCCACACGCGTCCAGGGCCCGTGGCCGCCTGCCCGACCGGAATGTCGCACGCGACCGACGCCGATGCGGCGCCTCGCCGAACGACCACCTCGAGCCGCCAGTCTCCCGGCTCCGGGAGCTCGACGGCAACCGCCTTGAGGATCCGGTTCCGCCCCACGCCGGCGACGAAGTTGCCGAGCGCTCGTCCGCCCGGACCCCGGAGCCCGATCTCGACCCGGGCGTCGAGCAGAACCTCGCCGCCGGAACGGTCCTGGACGAGCACGCTCAGGTCCGCCGCTCCGACCCTCAGCGGCTCCGGGGCGGTGAAAAGCGTGATCGAGAACGGTCCCGAGTCCTGCCGCAGGCGCACCGTCCCGCCGTCCGCCGCGGCGAAAGCGGCGCCGAGCATCATCGCCGCGACCGCGCCGGCCCGGAGCCGGATCAATGCACCATCCCCCGCATCGGCATGGGCTGCAGGACGATCCAGACGCCGGCGATCCAGAGCCCCGCCGCCACCGCCGTCCACGGCAGGAAGGCGCGGACGGATCCGGCCACCCTCCACGCCGCCCACAGCGACAGAAGAACGCCGGCGTCGAGCAGCAGCAATTGCAGGCGGAGCACGGCCGTCGCCGACAGGAGCGTCCCCCATCCCGACCATCGCGCCGGCTCGAACCCGAGCGCCCCGACGAGCGCGGGCCAGCCGGTCGCCCACCCGGCGAGCAGGTGAAACAGGAAGTGCGCGGCCCACATCGCGAGTCCCAGCGGGACCAGGGCGAGGACGAGCCGCGCCCGGAGCTCCCGCGGCGACACGGCGGCCGCCAGAAGCGCGGCGCCGGCGCAGGCGGCGGCGAACGGGGCCGCAGCCGCCGGGCGCACCATCGCCAGCGCGTTGACGAACGCCGCGCCGACGAAGACCGCCGCCAGGCAGGCCAGGTCCGCCCGGGAGGCGAAGCGGCCGACCGAGGAGCGCGCCGGGTCGCGCACGAGCTCGCGACCCGGGAGCATGGGAAGGATCCCGATGGCGTCGTGCGGGCAGGCCTTCACGCAATCGAGGCAGAACGTGCAGTCGACGTTGCCCGCCTTGCGCGGAAGAAAGAGGTCGAGCTCGCAACCCCGGCGCAGGGCGTTGCCGCGGATGCAGTCGTGCGTCGTGCAGCCGGCGCACGCCTCGGGCCGCCGGACCCGCACCTCGAGGGGCGAGGTCAGCGAGCCGACGAACTGGAACTGCCCGATGGGGCACAGGTACTTGCAGAAGCTCGCGCCGCGAAAGACCGTGTCCACGGCGAACGCGGAAACGAAGTACCCCACCAGGATCCACGCGGTGGCCGAGGGCCGGTCCCACAGGTCGAACTTCTCGTAGGCGAGGAAGAACAGGCCGAGCAGCGCCGCCGCGAGCCACTTCGAGCGCAGCGCCGCCGGCCAGGCCCGCGTTGCGAGGCCCAGCCGCTTGCCGAGCTCCCGCGGCAACGTGAACGGGCAGGCCATGCAGAACAGGTTGCCCATCGCGAGAAGGCCGACGACGAGCAACCCGCGGCCGTAGGTCCACGGCAGAACGCCGGCCAGGTTCATCGCCCCCACCGGCCGTCCGCGGAACCCGTCGACGATCACGAGCACGGCCAGGGTGAGAAAGACGGCCTGCAGCGTCCGCCGCCCGAAACGCCAGCGCAGGAAGCGGCCGACGGCGGGCGCCCGAAGGAGATCGAACGGCCGGCGCACAGCCGGCGGCTGGCGCTTCCCCGCCGGCTCCCGGCGCGCCGGGATTTCGGGGGAAAGCAGGCGCCAGGCGGCGGCCGCCGCCGGAACGAGGAAGGCGAGCGAGCCCGGAACCCACATCAGGACCCCGGCGAGCGCCTGGTCCTGGAGGACCGTCAGCCCGAAGAGCCGCGGCGCGGCCGCGTAGGTCGGATACAACACGCGGTCGGAGAACGTCAGGACGGCGGCCAGCACCGTGTTCTGCATGTCGCCCGCCAGCAGGTAGAGCGGAACGGACCAGGCGGGCCATTGCGGGCGGCTGGGCCAAGGAAGGACGACCGGCCACCAGTAGAGCGTCGCGGCGACGAGAAAACTGCCGTGCTCGACCTGATGCCAGGCCGGCGACCGGAGGGCCAGCTCGTAGGCCGCCGGAACGTGCCAGCCCCACATCGCCAACGCCATCGCCGAGAGTCCGGTCGCCGGGTGGGTCAACGCACGCCCCAGGCGGACGAGCGGCGGCCACGCGAGAAATGGACCCAGCCCGTCGCGCGCCAGGCCCGCGGGCAGGCCGCGCAGCAGCGGAGCATACGGCGCGCCGAGCAGGAGGAGCGGCGGCGCGACGACCATCAGCAGCAGGTGCTGCGCCATGTGCGCCGTCAGCAGGAGGCTGGCGAAGGCGTCGAGCGGCGAGGCGATCGCGACTCCGACCGTCAGCAGGCCCGCGAGGAAGGCGCCGAGCCTCCACGTCGGAAAGCGCCGCGCGCGCAGCCGATGGAGTTTCCGCCAGCCCCGGACGTAGACGACCCCCGCGAGGAGCAGCAGCGCCGTCGGCCAGGCGGGCGCCTGCCACGAGGAGAGGGCCGCGGCGGCGACGCTTCCCACCGGCGCCCTACCGGCCGGCGGAGGCGGCGTCGCCCGGACGCGACGCGTCGCGGGCCGGTGGAACGTGCGACGGGTGGAGGGTTTCGAGAAACGCCACGAGTGCGGTCGTCTCCGCCGGGGAGAGATTCGTGCCGTAGGCCGGCATGTTGCCGCCTCCCTGGAGCACCTGGCGAATGAGCTGGCCGTGCGTCAGCCGCGTCGCGACGTCGTCCAGGGCCGGACCGCGGCGTCCGCCTTCCTCGCCGATCGCGTGACAGTTGCGACACTGCTTGACCTGGAACACGAGAGCGCCCTGTCGCTGCAGGGGCGCGGCCTTCACCAGAAGCTCGGCGGGAAGCGGCTCCGCGCTCCAGGCGTCCATGACCGGCGACCAGGGCGCGGTCCGGCCCAGATGCGTCAGCGTCGCCCAGACCACCGTCGCGAGGACCACCGCGAGGACCGAGACCGGGCGGCGCCGCCAGCTCTTCTCGCCCTCGCCGGAGATGAGGGGCAGCGCGAGGAGGACGAGAATTCCGACGACCGGGCCGGCGAGCAGCACGGCCGTTTCCATCCAGGGCGGCAGGAGCGCCGCGACCGAAAAGATCCAGAGGAAGAAGTAGTCGGGCCGCGGCACGGTCTGGATGATCGTGGGGTCCGGCTCCCCTCCCGGACCGAACGGGCCGAAGATCGCGGCGCAGCCGGCCACGGCGAGCACGAGCAGACCGGCGACGACGAGGTCCTTGCGGAACGCCACGGGCACGAACGGGACGCCGTCCGCCTCGACGAGTCTCGCGTATTCGGCGTCGTAGGTCTCGCGTCGCACGAGACGGCCCGGCATCGGCCACTCGTTGATGCCGAGCTTGAGCACCATCAGCAGGTGCAGGCCGACGAGCCCGATCAAGAGGCCCGGGACGAGGAACACGTGGATGGCGAAGAACCGCGTCAGCGTCTCTCCGGCGATGATGGGTCCGCCGAGAATCACCTGCACGACCTGGCCGCCGACGAGCGGCACACGCCCGGCGATCGACGTCAGAATCCCGAGGCCCCAGTAGGCGTCCTGGTCGAAACGCAGGACCTGCCCGGTGAACGCCATGCCGAGCGTCGCCACGAGCAGCACCACGCCGACGATCCAGGTCAGCTCCCGCGGGTACTTGAAGGCGCCGAAGAGGAAGACCTGGACGAGATGGATGAGCACGAGGGCGACCATGAAGTTCGATCCCCAGCCGTGCATCGCCCGAAGGAACCAGCCGAGCGGCTGCTCCGTGTCGAGCACGACGAGGCTCCGGTAGGCCTCGGCCGCCGACGGGACGTAGACGAGGGCCAGGCAGATGCCGGTGACGACCTGGACGAGGAAGAGCGTCAGGGCCCCGCTCCCGAACACGTAGAACCAGCTCGCCGAGCGGCGCGGCACGCGGTGGCCGGCGGCTTCCTTCAGGGGGGCCCCGAGCTGGAGCCTCCGGTCGAACCACCCGAGCAGGCGGCCGATCACGCGCAAGGTGCGCCGTCCTTCGGCGGCCGGACGGACGCCTCGACGTGGCCGAGGGTCGGCATCATGCCCGCCCGGATCCAGAGTCGGCCGCCCTCGACCTTGTGCTCGTAGCGGAACAGCCCGCGCGGCGGAGGACCCGAGGCCCGGCTGCCGTCGGCATAGTAGGCGCCCCCGTGACAGGGACAGAGGAACAGGCCCGACTGGGCGAACCACCGGACCGGGCATCCCAGATGGGCGCAGTTGATCGCGAACACTTGAAATGCGCCGCCGGGCAGCCGACGGACCCAGCACGCGATGTCGGCGGTCGCGCCGTCCCAGGGTCGCGTGAAGGGATTGCGGTACGTGGCCATGCGGGTCTGCCCCTCGGGGAACGCATCGGCGTCCGAGAGCGCCACCCAGGAAAGCGCCGCGGCCATGCGCTTGCGCCGCGCGGGCGAAAGCAGGTAGCCGACGATCGGCGCGGCGAGGACCGCCGCGGCGAGCGCGTTCAGGGCGATGCCGAGCTTCAGGAGAAATCCCCGGCGTGTGGGTTCACTCTTCATCGGTCCCTCCCGGATAGGGCTCGCCCGGCGTGGACGGGCGCTGCGCGGACAGCCACGCGACGACATCCGATACTTCCTGCGGCGTCAGGACTCGACCCGCGACATCCCCGCGCCAGTCCGGCTGTCCGATGTCGGGTCGGCCCGCGATGACCGTCGTCCGCAGGCCCTGGTCGCTGACGAGCCCGAGAAACGAGCCGTCGACGATCGAACCCGCGCGCTCGCCTCCCGCGCCCGTCGGCCCGTGACAGGACGCGCAGGCGGCGGCGTAGACCTCGACTCCCCGCGCCGGATCGCCTCCCCCGGCGGCGTAGGGCGGCGGCTCTGCGCGGCCGAGCGCGTCGGGTCCGGCCCAGGCTCGGATGCCCGAGGTGAGGATGCCGACCTGTTCGTCGGTCAGCGCTCCGCCGGCGGCGCGCGAGAAGGCCGGCATCGCAGTCCCGGGCACGCCTTCGGCCGTCACCCGGCGAATGACCGCGTCCGACGCAATGGCCAGATAGACCGGGTCCGCCAGCCCGATGGCCGCCCCGTTGCCCCGGCCGCCGGAGCCGTGGCAGGCCTGGCAGTTCTCCGAGTAGAGGAGCGCGAAGTCCTTGACCCGGTCCGGCCGCACCTCCACGGAGGCGGCCGAATGGCGACCCGGCATCCCGTTGCAGGCCGCCGCCGCGACGGCCGCCGCGACGGCGAGGATCGAAAGGACGCGGAGCGGCATCACGAACCGTCCTCCGGCTCCCGGGGCTCCTGGAGGCCCGGCGACTCGACGCCGGCCCGTACCGCGAACGTTTCGAACTGCATCGTGCGCACGCGGGCCGTCCCCGTGACGACAGCACCGGCCACGATCCCGAAGGCCACCTGCGAAGCGATGAACCAGGCCCAGTCGATCCGGAGGTCGAGCGCCGGGTTGACGATCCCGAGGGTGGCCTTCAGGAGGCCGGTCCACAGGAGCGGCGCGACGATTCCGCCGAGGAGGATCGGGCGCCGCGGAAACATCGGCAGCATCACGCCGTAGAGCAGTCCCACCATCAGGCAGGTCAGGAGATGGATGACGACCGCCAGCGCCAGACCGTCGGCGTGGAACGCGCGCAGCCCGTCGACCGGAAGCGCCGCGATCCGCGCCGAGGCTCCCGCGGCGAGCAGGTTGATCGGATACCAGACGCTGCCCTGCTTCAGCACGCCGTAGAGCCCCGCCGCGACCGCCATGGCCACGCCGCCCGCGAGGCCGCCTTTGACTCCCGCCGAGATCGGGTGGGTCTCGAGCGGCAGCCGGGCGCGATGCCTTCCCGGCGCGATGTCCAGCCGGGCGACGCGCTCCCGCAGCGACGCCGGAAACTCGAGCAGCGGCGCGACCGGAACCGTCTCGTGGCGTTCGTGCGGAAGGACCTCGCGAAACCAGCCCACCGCTCCGGCGAGGGCGAGGATCGCCCCCACGGCGCTGACCGGCGCGGTCGTCACCAGGCCGGCGAACAGGAGCGCCACGCCGAAAGCCATCACGAACGGCCACGCCGTCGGCGCCGGGAGGTCCACGCTCTTCGGACGGTCGCGCTCGATCTCTTCCAGGGTCGGCATGGTTTCCTCAGCGTCCCAGGACGTAGACGACGGTGAATACGACGACCCACACCGCGTCGACGAAATGCCAGTACATCGCCAGGACGTGGGCGCGCGGCGCGTGCTCGCGGCCGACCCGGCCCGTGAGCGCGAGGCCGAGCACGACGACGAAGAACAGCAGGCCGACCGTCACGTGAAACGCGTGCAGTCCGACCAGCGAGTAGAACGTCGTCCCGAACAGGTTGGTGCGGATCGTGAGGCCCTTCTCGACGATCAGCCGCCTCCACTCGAGTCCCGTGCCCGTGAGGAAGATCGCGGCGAGCCCGATCGTCGCCGCCCACCAGGCCCGGAACGGGCCCGGCTTCCCCCGCCGCAGGGCGGAGACCGCGAGGCCGATCGTCGCGCTCGACGAGAGCAGGCATGCGGTCAGAAAGACCGGAAGCTCGAGCACGTCCTTCGGCTGCGGGCCCGTGGCGCTCTTGCCCAGGTAGAAGACGTACGCCACGACGAAAATCAGGAAGATGGCCGCCTCGGCGACGATGAGGCAGATCATCCCGACCGGACCGCGCTCCGGCAGCTCCCACGACACGGGCGCCGGCGGAAACGCATCCGCCCGATACGACCGGGCGCTCACGGGGTCAGGTCCGGATTCTTCGAAGTTCCGGGACCCCGAGCGGCGGCGGACGCCGCGAAAGCCGAAGATTCCAGACCTGGCCCCATGCTCATTCGTACTTCCAGTCGGGGTCGTCCGGGTGCTTGAAGTCCCAGAGGGGCCGGCGGCTCCGGACCACGGGGAGCTTCGCGAAGTTGTACGGCGGCGGCGGCGAGGTCACCACCCATTCCAGGGTCCAGGCGTCCCAGGGGTCGTTGCCCGCGGCGCGCCCCCGGGCGAGCGAGCGCCCGACGTTCCAGAGGAAGATCAGGATCGCGACGCCCTGGAACGCCACGCCGACCGTGCAAATCAGGTTCAGGACCGCCCACCCCCGGTCGGGCTCGTAGGTGTAGATCCGCCGCGGCATGCCGAGCAGCCCCGGAATGTGCATCGTGTCGAACGTCAGGTGGAATCCGATCACGAAGAGCCAGAAATGCCAGCGGCCCAGACGCTCCGACAGCATCCGGCCGGTCGCCTTGGGAAACCAGTAGTAGAACGCGCCGAAGATCGTGAAGACGAGCGCGCCGACCAGAACGTAGTGGAAGTGCGCGACGACGAAGTAGGAGTCCGAGAGCTGCCAGTCGAAGGGCACCGACGCCAGCATGATCCCGGTGAGCCCCGCGATCAGGAACTGGAAGAGGAAGCCGAGGCAGAACAGCATCGGCGTCGCGAACCGGATCCGGCCGCCCCAGAGCGTCCCGAGCCAGTTGAAGATCTTGATTCCCGTCGGGATGCCCACGGCCATCGTGATCAGCGCGAAGAACGTGTTGGCGTGCGAGGTCATCCCGACCGTGAACATGTGGTGCGCCCACACGCCGAACGAAAGGAAGCCGATCGCGACGACCGCCGCGACCATCGCGGGGTAGCCGAAGATCGCCTTGCGGGAGAAGACCGGGATGATCTCGGACGCGAAGGCGAAGCCGGGAATGATCAGCACGTAGACCTCCGGGTGCCCGAAGATCCAGAAGAAGTGTTGCCACAGGACGGCAGAGCCCCCGGACTGGGTGTCGAAGAAATGGCCGCCGAGGTACCGGTCGATCGACAGCATGATCTGCGCGGCCGACAGCGGCGTCATGACGATCAGCGTCATGGCCGACATCGTCACCATCATCCAGGGCAGGAGCGGCATGCGCTTCAGGGTCATCCCGGGGCAGCGCAGGCACGCGACCGTCGTGACGATGTTGGCCGCCGAGGCGATCGTCCCGACGCCCGCCAGGAAGATCGCGAGGGTCCAGTAATCGGTGCTGTGGCCGCGCGAGAAGGCCTTTGCCGTCAGCGGTGAGTAGGCGAACCAGCCGACGTCGGGCGCGCTGCCCGCGCCGAAGAGGCCGTCGCCGCCGACGAAGCTGAAGTAGAGAAGCAGCCCGCCGAATGCCGTCATCCAGAAGCCGAAGGCGTTGAGTCTCGGGAACGCCATGTCCCGCGCTCCGATCATCAGCGGAACGAGGTAGTTCGCGAAGCCGAAGAGGATCGGCACGCCGACGAGGAAGACCATCGTCGTCCCGTGCATCGTCATGAGGCGGTTGAAGACCTGCGGCGCGACCAGATCGTTGTGCGGGACGGCCAGCTGCAGCCGGACGAGCGTGATCTCGACTCCCCCGACGGCCAGAAAGAGGAGGCCGTACAGGACGTACATGATCCCCAGACGCTTGTGGTCGACCGTCGTGACCCAGCCGTGGAGGGCCTCGAGGACGGCAGCAGTCCGGCTCGAAGAAATCCCCGCCGCGGCGGGCAGCGTCTCGGAGGACACGGCTACCTCAGGGTCCCGAGATATGCCACGAGGGCGCCGAGCCTCGCGTCGTCGAGCTGCATCGCCGGCATCAGGACGCCCGGCTTGAAGTGAGAGGGGTTCCGGACCCAGGCGCGGAGGTTCTCGGGCGTATTCGGGACGGCCCCCGACGCGATCGTCTCGCGGCTCATCAAGTGGGTCAGGTCGGGCCCATAGCGCCCGTTTCCGACGGTTCCCTGCACGGTGTGGCAGTTCAGGCAGGCCGTCGTTTCGAACACGCGGCGGCCCGCGCTCGCGTCGGCAGCGACGACCGCGCCGGCGCGCTGCGCAGCGACCCACCGGTCGAAATCCTCGCGCGTGTGGACGTAGACCCGGAGCAGCATCTTGGCGTGCTGGGTGCCGCAGAACTCGGCGCACTGTCCGAGATACAGCCCCGGCACACGCGGATCGATCCACGTCGCATTCACCTTGTTCGGGATCAGGTCCGTCTTGCCTGCCAGCCTCGGGACCCAGAAGCTGTGGGCCACGTCCGCGGACAGCAGGGTGAGAAACGTCGGAGCCGGGTGGGCGGCGTCGCTGACCGGCACGTGGAGCTCGTTGGCCGTCACGATCCCGAGGGAGGGATACCGCAATTCCCACCACCACTGCCGGCCGATCACGGTCACCTCGAGGGCATCCTTCGGCCGCGCGCGGTCCTGCACCTGGAAGATCGTCCGCGCCGTGGTCAGCCCCAGGACGATCACCACGAGGACCGGAATCACGGTCCATGCAATCTCGACCTGCTGGCTGCCGTAGATCTGGGGAGGCTCGGCCTCGTCGTCGCCGGGCCGCCGGCGAAACCGGACCAGGGCCGTGACCAGAAGCCCGAAGACCACGAGAAAGATGGCCCCGGTGACGCCGAGGACGAACAGGGAGTACCGGTGGATTTCCTCGGCATGGGTCGAGAGCGGCGCAAAGATGCTCGTGGGCGAGAGAGGCTCCGAAAGGGCCGCGCCGGAGCCCGCGGCCAGCACGAGCGAGGAGACGGCGCGAGCGGTCGACACTCTGGAAATGGCCACCCTCCCGAGGTTGGCCGGATCATACCGCCCGCCTCCGCCCGCGGCTTCCCCGGCGACAGAAGTTGACGTTGGGCCTGCCCGACCATATATTGACCGGCTCGTTCGGGTCCCTGCCGGGATCCGGTCTCATAAATCGCGAGGAGGACGCCGATGATTCGCCTGACCCGGTCGATTGCAGGAATTCTCGCCGCCACCTGTCTGGCGGCGCCGCTGGCGGCCGCCGACGTGCAGCTGGCGGCCGTTCAGTTCCCGGAAGGAAAGAGGGTCGACCTCGATTTCGCCGCGACGAGCCGCGTGGCGCCCGCGTCGGCCGAAGCCGAGGTCAACTTCAAGAACGGACAGGCCCGCATCGAGATCTCCTACAAGAAGCTGCCGCCCGCGCTCCTCTTCGCCGGCGACGTCACCTCCTACGTCGTCTGGACCGTGACCCGCGACGGCGCCACGGAGAACCTGGGCGAGCTCATCGTCCGCAAGCAGAAGGGGGACGCGGACTACCGGACGGGGCAGAAGGAGTTCGGTCTCATGATCACCGCCGAACCGTACCCGGCGGTCCTGAAACCCTCCGAGATCGTCGTGTTCACCTCGGTGGCGCCCCCCATCAACAAGTTCAAGAGCACGCCCGTGACCCTCTCGGCTTTCGCGCCGGCGCCGCGGGTCGGCAATCCGACGATCGGCAGCATGGTCTACTCCGGGTCCGAGTCGCTCGACCTCATGGAGGCCCAGGGCGTCCTCCAGCAGGCGCAGCAGATGGGAGCGGAAAAGTACGCCCCCGACGCCATGCGCGACGCCACCATCACGCTCGCCCAGGCGACCAACTCCTTCAAGGCCGGCAAGGACAAGCAGGGCATCGACTTCGCACGCCGCAGCCTGTCCCAGTCCTCCGCCGCGATCCGCACGACCCAGCAGAAGATGGCCGAGGAGGCCGCCGCCGCGGCCGCCGCCGCGCGCGCGGCCCAGATGCAGGCGCTCGAACAGCAGAAAACGTCGGCGCAGAAACAGGCCGCCGACGCCCAGCAGCAGACGCTGGCCGCCCGCGAGCAGGCCGTCGCCGCGCGCGAGCAGGCCGCCGCCGCCCAGCAGCAGCTCAACCAGGCGCAGCAGCAGGCCGCCGCCGCCCAGCAGCAGATGACGCTCCTGCAGCAGCAGTCGTTGGCCGCGCAGCAGGAGGCCGCCGCGGCGCAGGAGCGCGCGGCCTCCGCCGGCCTCTCGGCCGAGGCGGCCGACGCCGCGCGGCGCGAAGCCGACGAGGCGCGGCGCAACGCCGAGGAGCTCGCCGCCCAGGCCAGCGCCGCTCGCGCCGAGGCCGAAAAGACGACGGCCGAAGTCTCCGCCGCCGCCGCCGCGCTGGAGGCCCAGAAGCAGCAGCTCGAGACCCGCGTCGGCCAGACCGAGGCCGAGAACGCGCGGCTGCGGGCCGAGCGCGACGATCTCGCCGGACGTCTGACGGGCGCCCTGTCCCAGGTCGCCGAAATCAGCCAGACCGCGCGCGGCGTCGTGGTCAACCTCCCGGACATCCTCTTCGACACGAACAAGGCCACGCTCAAGCCGGACGCCCAGATCGCGCTCGGCAAGCTCGCCGGCATCGTGTCTCTCTTCCCCAACATCAACCTGCGCATCGAGGGCCACACGGACTCGACCGGCGGCGACGCGATCAACGTTCCGCTGTCCCGGGACCGCGCGAACGCCGTGATGGCGTTTCTCCAGAGCCAGGGCGTGGCCGCGCGGCGGATGAGCGCCGAAGGCTACGCCGCCCGGATTCCGATTGCCGACAACTCGACGGCCGCGGGCCGCGCCAAGAACCGCCGCGTCGAGATCATCCTCGCCGAGGGCGTGATCCAGGGGGCGGGCCAGTGACGGGCGAAGCGTAAGCTCCGCCCGTCATCCCGAGGCGCACGGCGCCGAAGGATCCCGGGCTCGATGGCCACGGATGCGGTCGAGTCCGGGATCCCTCGCTGCGCTCGGGATGACGTCTAAGGACCCGGCGTCGTTTCCTTCTCGATCTCTCCGGTCATCGGAACGAAGCGCACCGGGATGATGTCCTTCTCGGTGACGCGGCCGTCCGTCTCCCGGGTGAAGACCTTCAACTCCTGGAAGAAGCCGCCGACGGGGATCACCATGCGGCCGCCCGACGGCGAGCTGGTCCACGAGCGGCTCGGGGATCTTCTCGGGCGCGGCGGTCACGATGATCCCGTCGTAGGGCGCGTGCTCCGGCCAGCCCCGGTACCCGTCGCCTTCGCGCACGGTCACGTTGTCGTAGCCGAGCTCCTTGAGCTTCCGGGAAGCGGCCCGGGCCAGGTCCGGCAGGATTTCGATCGAGTACACCTCGCCGGCGATCTTCGACAGCACCGCGCTCTGGTACCCGGAGCCGGTCCCGATCTCCAGAACGCGCGCCCGCGCGGGCAGCCCCAGCAGCTCGGTCATGAGCGCGACGATGTAGGGCTGGGAGATCGTCTGGCTGCCTCCGATCGGCAGCGGATGGTCCTCGTAGGCGTGCGCCCGCTCGTCGGGCGCCACGAACAGGTGCCGCGGCACCTCGCGCATGGCGTCGAGCACGCGGGGGTCTCGAACGCCGCGCGGAACGATCTGCGTCTCGACCATCCGCGCGCGCCGCGCGGAGTCTCCGTCGGTGGGCGTGCTCTGCACGTTGGGCGCTCCCTTCCCCCGCGTATCGCAGCCGAGCCCCGGCAGGAGCAAGAGTACACGCCGCCACACCGGCCCGGGCCGCGTTCACGGAGCCGCCGGTCCGTGGGCGACCCGGCCGCCCACCACCGTCATGACCGCGGTGATGCCCGGAATCTCGGCGGCCGGAACCGTCATGGGATCGCGGTCGAAGACCGTGAGGTCGGCGGCGTAGCCAGCCGCGATGCGTCCGCGCCAGGACTCCTCGAACGCCGCGAAGGCGGCGTCGGAGGTGAACAGGGCGAGCGCCTCGGCGCGAGTCAGCGTCTCGGCCGGGCGCCATCCGCCCGGGGGATGGCCGTCGAGGCTCTGGCGCGTCACGGCCGAGTAGAACCCGAGCAGCGGGTTCTCGGATTCCACCGGCGCGTCGCTGCCCCCGGCCAGGCGCGCCCCGGCGTTCTTCAGGCGCCGCCAGGCGTAGGCCCCTCCGATCCGGGAAGGACCCAGCCGGGCTTCGGCCCACGGCATGTCCGAGGTCGCGTGCGTCGGCTGAATCGACGCAATCACGGAAAGGCGCGCGAAACGGGGAAAGTCCTCGGGCGAGACGACCTGCGCGTGCTCGATGCGCGGCCGGCCGGCGCCCGCCGGCGCGCGCGGCAGAGCGGCGGCAGCCGATTGGAAGGCGTCCAGCGCGACGCGATTGCCCCGATCGCCGATGGCGTGGATCCAGAGTTGCCAGCCGCCGCGACGGGCCGCGAGAGCGATTTCCGCGAGCCGTTCGGGCGGCGTGACGAGCAGGCCCGTCCCGCCCGCCTCGTCGGTGTAGTCGGTCAGGAGCGCCGCGCCGCGGCTGCCGAGCGCTCCGTCGGCATAGGCCTTGACGGCGCGCACGGTCAGGAAGTCCGCTCCGCCGCCCAGGCGCACGCCCCGCGCGATGAACTCCGGCAGGGCGTCCGGCTCAGGCGAGACCGTGGCATAGACGCGGATCGGGAGAGTCCCCGCCGAGGCCAACCGCCCGAGCGCCGCGATCGCGGCCGCGTCGTAGCCGGATGCGTCCTGGATCTCGGTCAGTCCGACCGCTGCGCAGGCCCGGGCCCCGGCCGAGAGCCAGCGGTCGAGGTCCGCCGCCGAGGGCTCCGGCATCGCCTTGCCGACCAGGTCCATCGCGTTGTCGATGAGGACGCCCGACGGCGATCCGTCGCTGCGGCGCAGGATGCGGCCCCCCTCCGGGTCTTTGGTTCGGGCGCCGATTCCGGTCGCCGCCAGAGCCGCCGAATTGAGCCACAGCGCGTGGCCGTCGACGCGCCCGGCCACCGCCGGCCGGTCCGGGACGGCGCGATCGAGCGTGCGCGCATCGGGAAACTCGCGACCCGGCCAGAGATTCTGATCCCAGCCTCGACCCTCGGCCCACGACCCCGGAGGCAGGGCCCGGGCCGCCTCGGCCATGCGCCGTGCCGCGGCCTCGGAATTCGTCAGTCCCCTCAGGTCGGCGATCGAACGCGCCTTTCCCACGCCGAGCAGATGCAGGTGTGCATCGGCCCAGCCCGGGAACACGACCCGCCCGGTCAGATCGACGACGCGGGCCCCCGCGGAGCGGGCCCGGGCGCGCGCCGGATCGCCCACGAAGAGGATTCGTCCGCCGCCGACGAGGATGGAGGCCCGCGCCGGCCTGGCCTCCGCCGATACGTAGACGAGGCCGTTTTCGAGCAGGAGATCGGCGGGCGCGGACGCTGCCGGGCTCGAGAGAAGAAGGGCGAGCCCGACGAGAGACGAAATCACTCCCGAATCTTAACCGAGGCTGCGCCGCCGGCTCAGGTCCTCCGGACGATGAGGAGGGTCTGGTCGTCGTACTGCGGCACGTCGGCCGCGAACGCCTCGATCGCGTCGAAAACGGTGGCCCGGAGCGCCTCCGGCCCGGCCGCCGCCGCAACGAGGGCGGTCAGGCGGTCCAGGCCGAACTCCTCGTCGGCGGCGTTCAGGGCCTCCGAGACGCCGTCGGTGTAGACGCAGAGGAGGTCGCCGCGGCCGACCACGACGGTCTCTTCTCTCCACGAAGCGTTGGGGAACATGCCGAGCGGAACGCCCGTGGCCTTCAGCTGCTCGATCCCGCCCGAGACCCGCCGGAGCAGCGCCGGGTTGTGGCCGGCCGACACGTAGCGCAGGACACCCGTCTCCGGCTCGATCAGGCCGAAGAACGCCGTCAGGAACTTGCGCGTCGCGGCATACCGCTGGAGGTGGCGATCGACGCGGGCGACGAGGTCCGCGATCGTTTTTGCGTCGTCGATCTGCAGATGAACGGCGGCGTGCACCGTCGAAACCAGCAACGCCGCCGGCACGCCCTTGCCCGAGACATCGGCGACGAGGAACGCCAGCCGTCCGCCCGAGAGCGGGAACCAGTCGAAGTAGTCGCCGCCGACCTGGCGGGTGGGGCGGTTGACGGCGGCGAGCTCCAGGCCCTCGACGTGCGGAAGGTCGCGGGGAAGGATTTGACGCTGGATCGTCGCCGCGAGCTCGAGCTCGCGCTCGATGCGTTCCTTCTCGATCGCCTCCTTGTGGAGGCGCGCGGTTTCGATCGCCGCGGCGGCCTGGTTGGCGAACAGCGAGAGCAGCCGCGCATCCGTGGGCGTGAAGTCGAGAACGCGGCCGTCGCGGGACTCCTTGTCCGCCACGGCGAGGATGCCCAGGCGGCGCCCCGGCACCGATATGGGCACCGCGAGGTACTTGGCGCAACTTCCATCCCGCATGGCATCGGTCGGCGATTCGTTGTTGATCAGGCCGCCCTCGGGCAACGTCCACGAGACGCAGTCGCGCGACACCAGGATCTCGCCCCCGACGCTGCGCTCGAGCAGCACGTGGTCCTCCCCCTCGAAGAGAACGAGGGCGCCCTTGCCCGCGTCGGTCAGCGAAATGGACCGGAAAAGGACCTCGTCGGCCAGCGCCGACAGGTCGAGCTGGCCGCCGAGCGAGAGTCCGAGGTCGTAGAGTGACTCGAGCTCGAGCAGGCGCGCCCTGAGCTCGAACTCCGCGTCACGGACCTGGCGGGCGAGACGGTGGGCGGCGACGAGCGAGCCGAAGAGGAAAGCGAGGAACGCCACGTGCTCGGGCGGGTCGCCGGCCGGGACGCCGGCCAGCCGCAACAGACCGTGCACCTCTCCCTCGCCGACCAGGGGAAGCCAGAGGTGGCCCTCTTTCACGAAGACGCCGGCGGGCATGCGGCTCCGGGATCTCGCCCTGTTCCACGCCACCGGCCACCGCCTTGTCGCCGCTGCGGACCCAGGCGTCCCGCTCGCGCAGGTAGAGCGTGGCGTCCCGGGCCCCGGTGGCGAGGATCGCGGCTTCGGCGATCCGCGAGGGCAGCGGGGACTCGCGCTCGAGCACCGCACCGATCCGCTTCCAGAGCTCCTCGAGCCGAGCGGCCGGGGTCGTGGGCAGCGGGGCGGTCATGGGCGCGCCCGCCTCAGGCGGGGTGGCTGACGCTCCGGACGGCGTCCTCCTGGGTCGGATAGATTTCGGCGTACTGGGCGAGGCCCATGATGCGGAACGTCTTGTCGATCGTCGGGGTCAATCCGCAGAAGGCCAGCGCGCCCTTGCGGTCCATGACCTTCTCGAGGACCTCGATGAGAATCGAAATCCCGATCGAGTTGACGATGCGAGTCTTTTCGAGGTTGAGCACCAGCGCGCGCACGCCCTGGTCCAGGTGGGCGTAGGCCTCGCGGGCGATCTCCTCGCCCCCCTGGTTGTTGATGTATCCATCCGTCCACAGGATCGCCACGTCGCCCCGCCGCTCCGACGAAACCTTGCAAGTCTCGCTCACTTGTATTTCCTCATTCGGATCCGCGTTCCCCACTCGCCGGAGGTGATGTCGACGTCGTCCATGAGGCTCTTGATGATCTGGAGTCCCCACCCGCGCTTCCGGTGACTGGAGAAGGTTTTTTCCATGGTCGGCTCCTCCACCTGCGCCTGGTCGAACCCCCGGCCCTTGTCCATGACCTCCACTTCCAGCCACTCCCTCCCCTTCGATTCCCGGCCCAGACGAAAAGTCAGGTGAAGTTGCTCGTCGCGGCAGTCGGCGTGCTCGAACGCATTGATGCACGCCTCGACGAGCGCGAGCCGGACCTCGTCGATCTTATCGCGGGACATCGCGATGTACTCGCCGAGCGCGGCGGCCTGCGCGGTGGCGACGATTTCCATCTCCGGGGCGACCGGGATCGTCATCGAGACCTCGCGAGAACCGGCGCTCTCGAGCCCGGGCGGAGCAGATCCCCCGTGCGACATGGGACGGCTCGAGGCTCCTAGAACCGGAGGAAGAGTTGCAGTGACCGGATCAAGACGGCGGGAAGTCTATCGGACGCGGCGGCGAGCAGGACAAGGGAGATCTCTCCCGCCAGCAGTCCCCACAGCAGGTTGGGGACTTCCAGAGCTTCCAGGCCGATCGCCAGGGCTTTTCTCATCACTGCGGAGCTTGGAGAGGGCAAGAGTCCTGCCAATCGCCGGGCGAACCGCCGATCCGGAATAACGCCAGTAATCGCAAGGCGTTGCGATCATTCGGAGACCGGGTGCCATTCACAGACGTATCGTAGCACTATGTCACACTACGTGCTACACGCCGGATACTGTATGTGTCTAGACTATTGTAAGGAAGGTGTTTAGATCAGATAGTGGGACAAAATTATACAGTATCCTAATGTCCCACTTGGCGCTTCCTATACAGGGTCCGCCGGCTGATTCCGAGGAGGCGCGCCGCCCGGCTCTTGTTGCCACCGGCCAGCCTCAGCACCCTCTGGATGTGCCGGTCCTCGAGGGCCCGCAGGTCCGGAATCTCGTCCTCGCCCGGCAGCGGCGCCGGCGGCTCGGCCAGACGCAGGCCCGGCTGCGGCAGCCACTGCAGGTCCTCCCGCCGGATCGTGCCGCCCTGCGACAGTGCCGCGGCGCCCTCGAGCAGATTTTCGAGCTCCCGGATGTTGCCCGGGAAGTCGTGGCCGAGAAGCGCCGCGTACGCGTCGCGGTCGAGGGTCGGAACGTCGCGCCCCTCGCGGGCGGCGAAGCGCTCCAGAAAGTGACGCACGAGCCGCGGAATGTCTTCGCGCCGTTCGCGAAGCGGCGGCAGACCGATCTCGACCACGCGGAGCCGGTAGTACAGGTCTTCGCGGAACTCGCCGCGGGCGATCCGCTCGGGCAGGCGGGCGTGCGTGGCGGCCAGGACCCGCACGTCGATGGGCACGCGACGGCGGCCCCCGACGCGCTCGATCTCCCGCTCCTGAAGCACACGCAGGAGCTTGGCCTGAAGTGACGGGGGCATGTCGCCGATCTCGTCCAGAAAGATCGTGCCGCCCTGGGCCGTCTCGAACTTGCCGGCCCGGGCTTCGACTCCGGTCGCGACCCCCCGCTCGATGCCGAAGAGCTCGGACTCGAGCAGCGTCTCGGGCAGCGCGGCGCAGTTGATGGCCACGAAGGGCTTCTCGGCGCGATCGCTGCGCGCGTGGATCATCCGGGCGACGAGTTCCTTGCCCGTGCCGCTCTCGCCCGTCAGGAGGACCGAGATCTTCGAGGCCGCCACGCGGGAGACCAGGTCGAGCACGCGCCGCGCCGCCGGCGAGTCTCCGACGAAGAGGCGCCCGGCGGCCGAGCGGCCGGTCTCGTCGAGCAGCCGGCGGTTTTCCTCCTCGAGGCGTTCGCGCTCCCGCGTCAGGCGTTCGAGGTGCCGACGGTTCTCGATCGCCATGCCGCAGAGGCCCGCGAGCGATACCAGGAAGCGCCCGTCATCCTCGTCAAAGGCCGCCTGGCCGCCGCGACGGACTTCCTTGTCGGCGAGGACCAGAACGCCGAGCGGGCGCCCGCCTCCGAAGATCCGGGCACCGACCGCGGTCAGGACCGGCCGGCCGAGCAGCTTGAACCTCTCGCGGCTCACCGCCGTCTCGGACTGGAGCACGTCGCGGAGGAATTCGTCCTGCGCCACGACCGCCTCGGAGGGCCGCTTCGGGAAGCCGACGCGGGCCTCGGCGCGGCGGGCGCCGCCGTCGGCGAACGTCGCCAGGTATCCACGGGACGCGTCGAGGACGCCGACGACGCGGGAGAGCACGTCCTCGACGAGAGCCTCTTCATCCGGAAGCGCGCCGAGCGAGAGCCCGGCGTCGTAGAGCGTCTCGAGAAGGAGAAGGCGGTGCTGGGTCTCGAAACTCCCGGACTTCTCCATCGCCACGCGGCCGCCTACTTCGAGGCCGCGAGCACCTTCTCGCGGCGAAGCTCCGCCACGGTCGCTTCGGCCTCGCGCGTCGGCGCCCAGCTCGCGTTCCACTTCCGGTTCTCGGCGATCAGCTTCTCGGCCTCGTCGAGCTCGCCCTTCTTCGCCAGTGCGAGCGCGACCCGGGCGCGGGCCTCGTAGATCGACCGGCGCTGCTCGAAGTTCTCGAACGGCGTCGGCGGGTTCGCGTTGAGCTTCCAGAACACCAAGGCCTCGTCGCCCTTGCCCTGGGCCTCGAGGGCCAGGGCCCGGAGCATGTTGGCGTGCGGAAAGAACGGCTTGTAGCCGGCCGAGTGCTTTTCGGACGCGATCAGCTCGTCGCGCCGGGCTTCGATCGCGTCGACCATCCTCAGAGCCTCGCCCGGACGGCCCTCGGCGAGAGCCACGACCGCGTCGATGTAGGCCGCGTCGACCTCGGCGTACTTGCCGCCGGCCTTGACCGCTTTCGCCTTGGCCGCCAGCCTCAGGACTTCCGCGGTGTTCTTCGCGTAGAAGGCCGAGCGCATCGCGCGAACCAGGAAGCCCACGCGGACGTCGTCACGGTCGGTCATGGCCGCGGCCTTCTCGTAGGTCTCGACCGCCCGGACATAGTCGCCGGTCCCCTCGGCGACCACCGCGAGGTTCTTGACCGAATCGACGAAGTCCGGCCGGATCGCCAGGGCCCGGTTCAGGTTCTCGACGGCCTCGTTGTAGTGGCCGGAGTAGGCCTGGACCTCGCCGAGGGAGTCGAACGGGTTGGCGTTGTCGGCGGCGATGAACTGGTACCGCTTCAGGTTCTCCATCGCCTTGTCGTAGTCGCCGCGGTAGCCGTAGTAGTAGCCGATCTGGTTGTAGGCCTCGGCATTGTTCGGATCCACCGACAGCAGCTCCTCGAAGATTTTGATGCCGCGGTCGGAATTTCCCTTCATGAGCTCGCTGCCGGCCAGAATCTGGACCGACCGCGTGTCGGTCGGGTACTTCTCGTGGATCTCGCGGGCGATGCGGACGCCGTCCTCCTGCCGCCTTTCGGAGAAGGCCAGGGCCATCTCGACGTGGAGCCTCTCGCGCTCGCTCAGGCGTCCCTTCTCCCGCGCCGCCCGCTTCAGGAGAGCATTGCGCTGGTCGTCTTCCTTGGACTGGCGGGCCAGGCCGACCATCGCCATGGCGAAGCTCGGGTCGAGCTCCAGCGCCCGTGCGTAGGCGAGCCGGGCCTCCTTGAAGTAGAAGCGGTTCTCGTTGGCCACGCCGTCCTTGTAGGCATCGAAGGCGGCTTCGGACGTGGTCGTGACGTCCCGCCGGTGCGACATGAACAGGGCAGCCGACACCCCGGCCGCCAGCAGCAGCACACCCGCGGTAACGACCAGCAGCCAACGTCTCTTCTTCATCGCCGAGTCCCTTCTAACCCGTTCATACGTAGGGGAGATGGCCGGGTTTTGCCCCAGATTCGCCCAAGAAAGACCCGAAATCCATCATTCCACCCTCAAGAACAGGAACGTCATGTCGTCGTATTGCTCCGCCCCGCCCACGAACCCCCGAATGTCGGCCAGGACCCCGTTGGCGACCTCCTCGAGGGTGCCCCCCTGCCGGGCCTCCACCGAAGCCATGAGGCGCTCCTCGCCGAAGGGGTTCATGTCCCCGTTCATGGCCTCCGTGAACCCGTCCGTGTAGAAGAAGAGCAGGTCCCCCTTCTTCAGGAAGAGCTCCCGCGTATCGTACGGCACCTCGCGAAAGGCCCCCAGGGGCAGGCGGTGCTCCGGAGGCTCCAGCAGGCAAGGCCCGTCGTTGCCCGGCCGGAGCAGGATCGGCAGAGGCTGGCCGCCGATCGCGTACCGAAGAGTCATCGCGTCGGCGTCGAGGAGGAAGAACCCGAGCGACACGAACATCCGCCGCTTGATCGAGTAGATGCGCCGGTTGGCCTCTTGAAAAAGCAGGCCGGGGTCCGAGGTCGTCAGCGCCCGCGAATAGACGATCTCCTTGGAAGCCACCATCAGGAGCGAAGCCGGCACCGACTTGCCCGAAACGTCGCCGATCACGATGCCGAGGCGCCGGTTTTCGAACGGAATGAAGTCGTAGAAATCACCACCGACCACCCGCGCCGGAATGGACCCGCCCAGAAACGCGAAGCCGGGGACCACGGGGACCTGTCGCGGCAGGAGGCTGATCTGGATGTCGCGGGCGATCTCGAGATCGCGCTTCAACTCCGCCTGCCGCGTCATCTCGTCGTGCAGGAGGGCCGTCTCGATCGCCAGGGCCGACTGGTTGGCGAGCGTCGAGAGCAGCGCGAGGTCGTCCCGGTCGAAGCGCTCTCCCGAGAGCTTTTCCTTGAGGGCGACGAGGCCCATCAGGCGTTCGCGGTACACGAGGGGGACGAGCAGCCGGAAGCCCTCGGCCGCGAGCCGCTCCCGGAACTCCTCGCTCTCGCCATCGGCGAAATGCAGCGAGATTTCGGCGAGGTCCGAAGGCTTGCCTTCCTGGCGGAGCACGCGGCGGACCGCCGCCGAGGGCGACAGCCGGTCCTCCCGGCGCCCGCGCCGCTCCAGCCAGCCGTCGCGGTCCCGCAGCCAGATCGACGCCTTGTCGAGCCGCATCGTGGCCGCGACGCTCGAAGTCAGGTAGTCGGCGATGCGGCCCAGGTCGAGTTCGCCGGTGATGGCCTCGCTCATCTCGAGCAGGGCCGCCTGGTAGTCGAACTTCTCGCGGAAGAAGAGCTTGTCGAGCGGGGCCTGCAGGCGGCGCCGGAGCACCTCGAAGAGCGAGATCCCGACGAGGAAGAAGCCGAAGTTGAACAGCGGCGACGCGGACAGCCGGGACGACGAGAAGACCAGGTTCGCCAGCGCGACGACGAGTGCGTAGAGCCCGAGCAGCACGGCCGTCGTCGCGGCATACAGGAACGTGCGGCGCACGATGACCCGCACGTTCAGCATCTGGAATCTCACGATCGCGTAGGCGAACGTGAGCGGAATCAGGATCATGGGGATGATCCCGTAGAACGCGTACTCGTCGATGCCGAAGGCCGACGGAAGGACGATGAAGAAGAGGACGAAGGGAACCGTTCCGAGAATCGTCCCGACGAAGACGTGGAACGCCTGCCTCCGCTCGCGGGGGTCCTCGAGCGTGAACGCCGAATGCGCCAGGGCCGCGAGGCCGAGCACCAGGTAGTCGCCGAGGAGGATCCACGACGACAGCGGCGCGCCCGACAGCACCGTGACCCGCTCGCCGCGCACCTGGCGCATGACGTCGTAGAGGAAGACGAACGGCGGGATCGCGTAGAGCACGTAGAGCAGCGCCGGGCTCGTCGAGAGGAACTCCTGGAGGCTCAATTTCCAGCGCGCCGGAGGCTCCCCCGTCCACTCGTCGGGACGGGCGAAATGGAGGCGCTTGGGGCGCGGAAAGATCAGGAAGAAGTGCAGGAACACGGCGGGCAGGAGAAAGAGGCTCACCGTCCCGGTGTTCTGCACGAAGATGTCGATCCACCAGTAGGAGGCGGGACGCAGGCGGCAGACGAAGAAGAGCAGGAAGAGGACGCAGAGCAGAAAGAAGATGCGCGCGGACCGCTCCGCCGGGACGCGCACGAAGACGAAGAGGCCGATGAGGAAGAACAGGAAGCCGACGACCACCGCGTACAGGTAGGTCCGACCACCGAGCCTCTCCGAAGAGAGCTCGAGCCTCGCCGTCCGGAGCTCGGGACCCGCCGCGACCCCCGGCATGCCCGGGCACGGCCCGTTGCGCACGAGATAGTCGACCTTCTCGCCGATGCGGTGGCGCCGGAGCTCGGCCGAGGCGTCCGAGCTGCTGTTGACGATGCGCTTGCCGATGCCCTGGACGCACTCCCCGGCCCGGATCCCGGCCTTTTCGGCGGGGCTGCCGGGCAGGACCATCCGGACCTCGATGCCCTCGCGGCCGTAGGGCAGGGGGACGATGCCGTCGTACGGCCGGGCGGAGAACATGTCCGCGATCGAGGCGATGGCAATCGCCAGGCCGACGAAGCCGACGGCCAGAAACCACATCGGCCGGGACGCGGCTCGACCCTCTACCGACACTCCTCTCCCCCCTTACGCCGACGGAAACAACGGAAAGGTCACCATGTTAATGGCAATCCCGGCCCGAAAATGCCCGCTGCGGGTATTCTTCGGCCCGTGCCATTCGTGACGTTCGAAGGGGTCGAAGGTTGCGGAAAGTCGACCCAGCTCGCCCTCGCCGCCGCGGGCCTGCGCGCCGCGGGCCGGGCCGTGACGACGACCCGCGAGCCCGGGGGCACTCCGATCGGGGAGAGGATCCGGGACGTCCTGGTCGATCCGGCGCACACCGCGCTGGACCCCGTATCCGAGTGGCTCCTGATCGAGGCGGCCCGCCGACAGCACGTTCGCGACGTGATCCACCCGGCACTGGATGCCGGTGGATTCCTCCTCTGCGATCGGTTCAGCGACTCGACCGAGGCCTACCAGGCCGCCGGCCGCGGACTCGACGCCGCGTGGGTCGCCGCGGTCGACGCGCGCGTGCGGGACGGGATCGTGCCCGACCTGACCCTCCTGTACGACTGCGACCCGGCGGAGGGACTCGCGCGGGCCCGGCGGCGGGACGCTGCCTCGCCCGGCCGGTTCGAGGCCGAGGAGCTGGCGCTCCACGAGAGAGTGCGGGCCGCGTTCGTCGCGATCGCCCGCCGCGAGCCGGAACGTGTGGCGCTCGTTCCGGTCGACCGGGGCGCCGACGGCGTCTTCGTCCGGACCTGGCAGATCCTTTCGGATCGATTCGGTCTGGCATGACGCTCGCGTCTCCCGAAGTCCTCGAACGCCTCGCGTCGGACCCCGAGCGTTTCCCCGGGGCGCTCCTGCTGACGGGCCCCTCGGAAGCGCGGCTCGAGGAGGAGTCGCGGCGGATCGCCGCACGCCTGCTCTGCCCGGGCGACGACCCGCGCTCGGAGTGCAGCAGCTGCCGGCGCGTGGGCTCGGGCCTCCACCCGGACCTGCTCACGGTCGAGCCCGAAGGCGTGCAGATCAAGGTGGAGCGCGTGCGGGAAGCGCTCGCGTTCGGCGCCGGCCGGCCCTACGAGGCCCCCCGCCGCGTCGCACGGATCCTCCGGGCCTCGGAGCTCGGCGTCGAGGGCGCCAACGCGCTCCTGAAATCGCTCGAGGAGCCGGGGCAGCGGTTCCGCTGGATCCTGACGACCGGCCGTCCGGAGCTGCTCCTGCCGACAATCCGGTCGCGCTGTACCGCCGCGGCGCTCCCGGCCGCCGGTGCCGGCGATCGCGGCCGCGCATGGCTCGACCGGGGCTATTCCGAAGAGGATGCCCTGGACCTCGCGCTGTTCGCTCGCGAGGGCGAAGAGGCCGACGCGGCGACGCGCCTGGCGGAAGGGCGCGCTCTGCGGCAGTCGGTCGTTTCCGCGCTCGAGGAAGGACTCACGGCAGGCAGGCCGGCCGTGCTCCTGGTCCTGGCCGAGGCCGTCGCATCGCTCGGCAAGGGCGATTCCGGCCTGCTCGCCGAGCTCCTCGCCGATGCCGCGCTGGCCGTCGAAGCCCCGCAGGCCCGGGCCCTGCGCCACCGACCGGTCGCCGGGAAGCTTGCCGAGATCGCCCGAAGGACCGGAGCCGCCGCCCTGCGCGATGCGGCCGTAGCAGCCGCGGACCCGCCTCCCGACAGCCGCCGGGGCAACCGGCGGCTGCACTTCGAAAAGCTCCTGCTCGGCCTGTGGGGCCGAAGCCTCGGTCGCTAGAAAAAGAAAAACTCGAAGGAACGATGGGGAGCTTCCGGCCCGGCGGGCTCGGAAGGATAGAGAAGAGTGCGGACCTGGGAGCTATCAGACTGACGGAAGGTGTGGCAAACTAGGATGGCAGACGCCGCCAAGCCCTCCGCTCCCCTAATCGATTCCTTCGAGTGCTCTCAGTATATGCCGAACCGCCCGTTCGGGTACAAGCCGTCTTTACGCCCGGGGCTCACGACCGTTCGAGGCGCATCTCCACGGTTTCCGTCGATCCCGGGGTCACGTCCACCATGCTCGCGTCGGACGCGTATCCCGGCCGGGACACCACGATTCGGTGCGGCCCCGGCGAGACCTGCAGTCCGCGGGTGAGCGTCGAGAGCTCCTCCCCGGTGCCGGCGAACCGATCGTCTATGTAGACGGCAGCGTCCGCCGGCTGGATCCGGAACACGAGCCGGCTCCTGGCCGGCGCCTGGAGCGTTGCCGCGGGCGGCTGCGGCGCCGGCGCCGGCGCGACACCCGAGGGCGGGGCCGCCGCCACGGAGCCCGATTCCTGGACGCGCCACGCGTCGTCGTCGGGGTCCCCGCCCGGCGGCTCGACGCTCACCGAGCCGGGCGCGCCCTTCTGCTTGCCGAAAAAGCGCTGCAGCCCGCCTTCCGGAGTGGGCGTGTCGTAGGAACCGTATTGCTTGGCCCCCGGGATCTTCTTGAGCTTGTTGTCGAGCTTGACGAACGCGCCGGGGCGCGCATCGACGTCCACCGTCTCCGACTCGAACCCATCGAGCCGAAACTCGAGCTGATAGTGGCCGGTGGCCTGGAGATACAGCATGTCGGGAAACCCGTCGAAATCGTCGGCAATCCCGATGTAACGCCCGTCGAGAAAGATACGGGATTCCTCCGGCGACACATCGGTCTTGACGGCCGTCCAGTTGCCCGGCGAGGAGGAGACGGAAACGTAGCCGCCGGGCACGCCGTAGGAGGGATATCCGTAGGCGTACGGATAGCCGGCGTAGTAGCCGCCCCATCCCCACCACGGCGAGAAGCCCCACCAGCCGCCCCATCCCCAACCCCAGCCGATGGGCCGATAGTAGCCGCCGTACCATCCGCGGCCTCCGTACCAGCCGCGGCCTCCGTAGTAGCCGCCGCCGCCGCCGTGCAGCCGCCGCCGCCGCCGTGCCAGCCCCCGCCGCCATTCCATCCGCTCCCACCGTGCCAGCCGCCGCCCCGCGGCGCGACGTAGGTGCCGCCCCGCGATCCGCCGCCATGGGGTCCGCCGTAGCCGCCGCGCGGGCCGCCTCCTCCACCCATGCGAGGCCCGCCACCGCCGGACGGTCCCCGGTGACCCTGGGCGGTGAGAAACGCCGGCGCGAGAAAGAGGGCCGCGACGACGAGCGCGAGCCGCGTAGTGGCTTTCATGGACGATCCTCCGGAACTCATTAGAGCAAAAAAGACGCCAGTGGGATTACAAAATCGGCTCGCGCAAGTCCCGGAAAAAATGAGACTTGCAGAGGACAGTGGGCCGCGGATCGGCGACCGGGTGACCTCCTCGCAGGTCAGCCCGTCATCCCCCGTGGAGCCCGGCCGCGGCCGCGAGCCCGCGCTGGAGGCCTCGCAGGTAATCGTATCGCAGCACGCGGTCGAGCGCCCGCCGCGTGCCGGGAAGCGATCCTCGCTCGGCGAGGGCGGCCCAGCGCGGAAGGATCCGCTCGGCGAAGCCGCGCCGCCCCGACAGGAGCTTCGCCTGCGGCACGGCGAGGAAGTCGCCGAGCTCGGGATGCTTGCGGTAGAAGATCGCCGCGGCCTCGCCGGCTTTCTCCTGCCGCCTCCGGAAAGAGGCGAACGTGATCTCGTGGTGATGACGCGCCACCGCCCGCGGGCGGTAGAGCATCCGCATCCCGCGCTGCATCAGGCGGTACGCGACCTCGATGTCCTCCCACGCCGCGTGCGGAAAGCTGGTGTCGAAGAGACCCGCCTCGAGCAGCAGAGCGCGCGGCAGCGAGACGTTCGAGGTGTAGAAGAAGTTGAACGGAACGCGGTCGGGATCGCGGATCAGGCCGTAGCCGAACTGGAGACCGTACTCGTTGATGTGGTGAAGAAACGGCGACACCCGGAGATCCTGAGGCCACGTCGTGTATCCGAGAACGGCCACCGGATAGGGTCGTTGCTCGGAGTGAGCCTCCCCGTGCACCGACAGCAGCGCCGGCTCCGGCACCGTGTCGTCGCCGAGAAAGAGGATGACCCGACCGAGCGCCTCCCGCACCCCGCGATTGCGCGCGGAGGCCGGGCCGCCGTTGTCCTGGGAAAAGAAGCGGAACGGGTACGGTGGCCGGTAGCCGGCGAGGAGCTGCGGCGTTCGATCGCCCGAGCCGTCGTCGACGACCACGACTTCGAACTCCGGCGGTGAGATCTGCCGGGCCAGTGCCTCGAGCACCGGCACGAGGGTGTCGGGGCGCCGGTAGGTCGGAATGACGATCGAGAACTTCACGCCCCGCCCTCGAAGATCTCCTCGAGGGTCGTCCGCACCAGTGGTGGCGCACTCTCGAGGAACGGCGCGAAGAACTCCGATTCGAATCGCTCGTCACCCGGATACGTCGGCACGATCCGCAGGGGAAATTTCGCGAAGATCTCGGCATCGGAGCGACGCCGCGCGGCCTGCACGGCCCGGCGTTTCTCGGCGAGCGCCGCGTGGTGTCGATGGATCCAGGAGAGGGCCCGGAGCTGGGCGACGGTCAGGGGATCGTCGACCGAAACGGTCGCGGCGAAATCCTCGGCGACACCGAACAGCGCTCGGATCGCCGAGCGCGACCCCGGGCGGGTCGCGTAGGGATCCCGCTTCAGCTCGGCCGCGCCCGGGTTGCGCGCCGAGAGCATCTGGGCCACACGGCCGAGGAACGCCATGAGGACGGCCGGCATGAGGTCCCGGAAGTGGTCGCGGTCGAGGTTCTTGTAGGCCGTCGCGAACGCGTTCTTCTCGAAGAGAAATCCGCGCGAGAAAACGCCGAGGGCCTCGCCGGTCGCGCCCCCGCGGTGGCGCGCCGACGCCCGGGGCTCCTCGAGAACCCTCCGTCCCGCGATCCACTGCCGCCACCCGAAGTCGACGTCTTCGAGGTAGGCGAAGTAATCGTCGTCGAAACCGCCCGAGGCGAGAAACTCCGCGCGCCGGACCACCATCAGGCCCCCGGACGCGAAGAGCCGCTCCTCGCCCGGCGCGCACGCCGGCAGCGACTCCACGGGCCGCCCGACCTGCGCGGCGAAGGCGTGGCCGTCGAACGTGAGGAAGCCGCCGGAGAAGTCGTTGAGCCGCCCCGTCCGGTCCGTCATCCGGCCGCCCACGGCGGCGACGTCGGGCTCCGCCGCCTCGAGCGCCGAGACGAGCAGCCGCGGCGCGTCGGGCCGGACGGCGGCGTCGTCGTTGACGAAGAGAACGGCCGGCGCCCGGGCCGCCTCCACGCCGAGCCGGCAGCCCGCCGCGAAACCCACGTTGAGCGCCGAGGGAATCCGCCGCACGGTCGGATGCCGCCGCAGGACTTCGTCCTGCGGGGTTCCGGAGGCGTTGTCGACGAGCAGGACCTCGGCCGAGACCCCCTCGCGCAGGGCGATGTCGAGGGCCGCCAGGGATTCGAGCAAATGCTCGAGTCCGCGGTGATGGACCACGACGATCGAGACTTCCGGTGTCGGCACGACGGCGAAGACTATCGGAAGAACCGCGCGGCCGGGCGGCCGCCGGCGGTCGCCGCCCGTCGCCGGGCCCTCACCGAAAGAGCCTCGACAGCCTCGACCGCTTCCGCGGGGGCTCGGACAACGGCCGCCTCCCGGGGTCGACCCGGGCGCCGCGGAGCCAGTCCGCGAGGGGCCCGAGGACCCTCTCCCAGGTGCGGCCGCGTGCGAACGCCCGCGCGGCGCCGGACATGGCGCCGCGGCGCGGCTCGTCCCCGAGCAACGCTTCGACCGCCGCCGCGAGGGCCGCCGCGTCGCGGCCGCATTCGAGGGCGGCGCCGGCCGTGGAGAGCTCGCGGGCGAGGGACCCTCCCCCGACCGTCACGGCCGGAACGCCGCCCCAGGCGGCGTCGAGCAGCCGCGTGCGGTATGCCAGCTCGGTCTCCAGCCCCTCGGAGGAGATCGACACGAGCAGGTCGCACGCCGCGTAGAGGTCGGCCCGCCGGGCATACGGAAGCCAGGGCGCGAAGACGACCGAGCGGCCCCCCGGATCGACGGCCGCGGCCCGTTCGCGGGCGCGCGCGAAGACGCGCTGCGGCGTCGTCTCCGCGTTCGGGTTCTCGAAGAAGAGCAGGCGCGCTCCGGGCTCGCGCCCGAGCACCTCCGGCCACGCGTCGAGGAGCAGGCCGGGGTCGTACCAGTCGTAGACGCCCCCGAAGAGAACGAGGGGCCCCGGCCCGTCGACGCCGACCGCCCGTCGGCCCGCGTCCCGGTCTCCCGCCGCCGGCACGGCCGGCACGCCGAAGGGCACCACCGCGATCAGCCGTGCGAGCGCGGGATCCTCGGGGAAGTTGGACGGGCCGATGCGGCCGGCCGAAAAGAGCGCGCCGGCATAGAAGAGGCGCTGCTCGTCCGAGGCGCAGAGGAAGAAGTCGCCACGCGACAGCGACAGCGACAGCGTCGCGTGGTCGTGGCGTGCCGTCGCTTCGCCGAGCGTCCGCGCGTAGTGGAGGTTCTCGATCGGGAACGGGTCGTAGAGATCCACCGCGCAAGGGAGGTCCGGAACCTCCTGGAACCAGGAGTTGGCCGCGTGGCCGGAGACCACGGCGGCCGACGCGCCGCGCGCGGCCCCGGCGAGCCGTCCGGCCACGCCCGGCGCCACCGGCACGCCGGCCGATGCTTCGCGCGCCTCGCCGACGTCGTTCGGGACGAGCAGCCGCGGCTCGAAGCCCGCCGACCCGAGGGCCCGCGCCAGCTCCAGCGCCCGGATGCCCATGCCGGCCATGCGGGGCCGGATCGGCTCCGGGGCCAGGACGGCGACCGTCTTCAAGGACGCGCGGCGCCGGGCGCCCTCACCGTCTCCCCCGCAGCCGGTCGAGGAACAGGTGCAGTTTCCAGGTCTTCGAGCCGTAGATCTGCTGGAGCAGACTGTTGAGCCGCTCGATTTCGACGTGCGCCGCGAGGACGAGGCCGTCGTACTCCTCGTTCTTCGCGAAGACCTCCGCCAGGCGGGCGTGGAGAAGCTCGTTCTCCGCCGTCAGCCGCGCCCGCTCCCCCTGCCGCTCCCGTTCGACGCGCCCGAGCGACTCGGAGAGTCGCCGGTGGCTCTCGCGCAGGTACCGCAGCTCGCCCTGCGAGATTCCGTCGCGGTCGTACCAGAAGGCCACCTGCGAGCGCATGCGATCGAGCACGCGCGCCAGGCCCGCGTCGGTGCGCCGCGCGGCGTAGCGTTCGAAGATCTTGCGCCGGGCGTCCTGGAACGCACCGGCTCCGGCCGCGGCGTGCGTCGGATCGTCGGAGGAGGCCTCGAAGACCCGGTACTCGCAGGTCACCGCGCGCAGATGGCGAAACGGCGTCTCGGCTGCGAGCCGGATCAGGAAGTCCCAGTCCTCCGAATAGTCCAGGCCCTCGTCGAAGCCCCCGACGCGGGTGAACAGCTCGCGCGGCAGCAGCAGCGTGTGGATGGGGATGTAGTTGGCGAGCAGCAGATAGTCCGGGTCGAAGTCGAGCGAATACTGGAGCGTGCGGACGCGCGGCTCCCAGCCGGTTTCGCCCTGCCCGTAGACGACCGTGACGGCGTCGGAGTAGACCGCGGGCTCCGGGCCCTGGCGCGCTCCCGCGACCAGTCTCTCGACGTGGTCGGGAAAGCAGCGATCGTCGTCGTCGAGGAAAGCCACGAGCTCCTGGCTCGCGAGAGCGACCCCGCGGTTGGCGGCCGCGGATCGGCCGCGGCGCTGGCGCGGCTCCTCGAGATGCACGTCGAAGACATCGCGGAACGCGTCGGTCACCTCCCGGGGCGAGGCCCCGCCGTCGTTGACGACGACGACCTGCCGGGGGCGCGCGGTCTGGGCCCGCAGGCTCTCGAGCGCCTCGCGCAGGAGCGCCGGCCGGTTGCGCGTCCGGATGACGACGGAGACCGGGGCCGGCCCGCGGACGCCGTCGGTGACGAGGGAAGGACCGATCGCCCGGCGCAGCTCCTCGAGGGAGGTCGTCGAAGCCTCGGCATACGTGAGCACGCGGAAGGCCTCGACCGGGCCGCGCCCCGGCAGCGTCAGGCGTCGGTAGGCGTTCAGGCCCCGGATCGCGCCGGCGTAGTCCCGCACGGACTGCTGCGAGACGTAGGCCGCCAGGGCCGCGTCCTTCCGGTCGGCCACTGCCGCGATGTCGACGAGCGTGTTGGGCAGGATCGGATGCGAGAGCTCGTAGAACGCCATCCGGACGAACCGGAACCGCTCGTGGTCGGGGTCTCCGGCGCGGGAGGCCGCGACCTCCTCGAAGAGCGCCCGGGCGAGCGCCCGGTGGTCCGGATGGATCTCGGCCGGCGACGGGCAGAGCACCAGGTCCGGCCGGAAGTCGAGCAACTCCTCACGGAGCGCGGCCTCCAGGACGCCACGCTGCTCGGCCAGGCTGCGGTCGGGCAGGCCCGCGAACCGCGGCTCGGGCAGGCCGAGTGCGGCCGCCGCGCGCACCGCCTCGTCCCGGCGGCGGGCGCCGTACTCCCGGGCGTTTTCCGGAGTCACGCCTTCCTGGCTGGTTCCGTCCGTCGCGATCCAGACCCGGATCGCCTCCGCCTTTTCGGCATTCCAGGCCAGGACCCCTCCGGCCCCGAAGGACTCGTCGTCCGGATGCGCGGCCAGGACGAGGATCCTCGCCCCGGTCAGCTCCGTCGCCTGGTAGGGAATCAGGGAATCTTCGCGCGGCATGCCGGTGGGGTCAGTTTAACCGCTTCCGGGCGCCGCGCGGCTCACACGAGGCCGCGCGGCTCACACGAGCGCGGCTCACACGAGGTCGTACAGCGACGGCACCAGGCTCACGCCGGCCGCGAAGCGGCGCGCGGATTCGTCGTCGAAGACGCGCACGATGACCGGGAACCCGGCGTCCAGGCGCTCGCCCGGCAGCGCGGCGATCACGGCCCGCCCGGGACCGCCCGGCGTCTCCCAGAAAGCGAGCCTGCGGGCGCCGTGGGCGCGCGCCTCTTCTGCGGCCGCCGCGAAGAGCGGCGGCAGATCGCTCCCGTCGGCTTCCCGGCCGAGGTAGTCCACGACCGTGGCGGTTCCGTCGGCCGCCGCCGAGAGCGCCGCCCAGGCGAGCATCTCGGCCCCGCGCCGAAGCCAGACCATCCGATACCAGCGGGTCGGCCGGGCGTGGAACCGCCAGTTCACGCGCGCCCGGTCGCGCACGGGCGCGTGCGTCCGCCCGGCCCGCGCGGCCTCCCAGAGGGGATCGAACGACGCGTCGACGAAATCGCCGGCGCCCGCGCCGGGGGGAGGCGCCGCGAACGCGTCGACGCCGACCCGCACCACCCGCACCGGGAAAAGCGTGCGCGAGCCAACGATGCGTTCGGACACCGCCAGCGCACGCGCGTTGGGAAACCCGTAGCAGAACGGCACGCCCTCGCGGCCGACGCGCTCGTAGAAGGCGTCGGCCATCGCGCGGTAGACGCCCCGCCGGCCCAGGCCCCGCGCGGCCGGATCCGTGGCGACGTCGCCGACCGAGTAGAGGAGGCGCGGCTCGTCCGTCGAGCTGGAAACCGGCGCCCCAACCGGCGTAATGGCCGACGATTCGGCCATCGGCGACGCCCACGACGCCGGTCCAGCCGTCGGGGTTCTGCGCGAACTTCCAGCGCCACTCTTCGTCCGAAAGCGCCGCGCCGAAGACCTTCTCGAAGAGCCGCCGGATGCCCGGCGCGTCGGCCTCGGAGGCCTCGCGGACCTCGAATCCGCTCACGGTTTCTCCCAGACGACCGTCTCGAGCGGCCGGCCGTCCAACTCGCGAAACGCGCGCAGGTAGACGGGCCCCGAGGGAAGGGACCCGAGGACGTCCGGAGGCAGGCGAAAATCCGCGGAGAGCGGGGCGCCCGCGAAAGGAACGAGCGACGGGTTGGTCGAGACGGCCACCCACGCTCCGGCCCGGGCGGCCAGCGACCGGTTCGGCGACCCGCGGGAAAGGCGCTCCACGCATTGGGCGGACGTCGCGCCGCTCGAGGAGCCAGCGGCCCGGGCGGCCCCACCGGCGTTCCCGGTAGAGCCGGCGCGAGACGGCCCGCCGGCGCTCCGTTTCCGGATTGCGGACGGCACTGCGGGCGAAGAGGTGACGCACGCGGGCGTCCGGCACGTAGCGCAGTTCCAGTCCAGCCGCGCGCACGCGGTCCTCCCACTCCGACTCCTCATACTCGAAGAGAAACCTCTCGTCGAACCGGCCCACGCGGTCGAAGACGTCCCGCCGGACCGCGAGCACCGCGCCCACGAGGTGGCGGGCGCTGCCTCCCGCGTTCCAGAGCCGGAGCGTGCGCCGGGCATGCGCCGGGAACCGGCGCCAGCCGAGCTCGGCGAAGAGCTCGGGGCCCGTTTCGGCGGGAAGCCTCAGGGTGCCGCCCGCGTCCCAGGTGCAGAGCGGTGCCGCGGCACCGACGCGCGGCTCCTCGACCTCGGCCAGCAGGCGCGTCAGGGCGCCGGCGCCGAATACGACGTCGGCGTTGGAAACGAGCAGGCGGTCCGAGCCGGCCCGCGCGAGCCCCGCGTTGACGCCTCCGGAGTAGCCGCGGTTCTCCTCGAGCAGGACGCGGACGTCGGCGGCGATTTCGGCGAGCGCCCGCGCCTCCTCGGGTCCCGACGCGCAGTCCACGAGGACGATCTCTCCCGCGACGCCTTCCCGCGCGAAGGCATCGCGCAGCGACGCCACGCAGGCCGCCGCCTCGGCGGCGCTCCGATGGTTGACGACGATGGCCGAAACGCGGGGTCTCACGCCGCCGGCCCCGCCGCCTCGCGAAACGCCTTTTCCAGGCGCTCGGCGACCCGCGCCGCATCGAACCGGCGCGCGGCCGCGGGGCCGGCGCTCCGCGCGCGCTCGCGCGCGCCGTCGCTCGTCAGGCCCGGCAGCGCCGCGGCCAGGCTCTCGGCGTCGCCGTCCCGGAAGTAGACGGCCGCCGTTCCCGCGACCTCGCGGTGCCCCGCGGTGTCGGAGAGGACCACGGGGATTCCGCACGCGAGCGCCTCGAGCGCGGGAAGCCCGAAGCCCTCCTCGGCGCGCGAGGGGCCGACGAAGAGGTCCGACGCGCGGTAGGCGAAGGGCATGCGGTCGGGAGGGAGGCCATGGTGATACTCGTCGGTCAAGCCGCGATGTTGCTCCTCTTCGGCGCACGGGAAGTACGACGCCCGGCGCAGCCGGAACCGGCCGCCGCGAGATCGCCAGAGCGCGAGCCCGTCGAGCGCGATGTCGATTCCCTTCAGGTCGACGGCCGTCGGTCCGACGACGAGGACGACGGGCGGATCGGCCGGAGGGCGCGCGGGGCCCGGCGCGAACCCCCGGGGATCGAAGGCCTGACCCACGTCGACGACCGGGCCGAAGCCGAGGTCTTCGAGACGGGCCGCGAGCGTCGCCGATACGGCGAGCTTGCGCGTCGGCAGGCGGTACGCAGCCTCGATCTCGGGCCACTGGCCCCGATAGAAGGAAAACTCTCCCTCGTAGCCCTGGCAGAGGTGAAAGACCGGACCGCGGGCGCCTGCCAGGGCCGGTGCCGCCGTCTTCCAGAACGTCGCCACGCGCACCTCGGCCGCGTCGAGAGCGGCCGAATCGCCGAACGACGACCGCTCGAAGTGAGCCTGGGAAAGCGGAAACCAGGCCGGCGCCGGCTGGGGTGAAACGACCGTGACGCGGTGACTCCGGCGCGCCAGCGCCTCGGCCTGCATGAGCACGACCTTCACGCCGCCGGAAAACTCGGTCGACTCCAGCAGGTAGGCGATTCTCATCGGGCGCGTGCGGTGGCGATCCACTGGTACGTCGTCAGGCTTTCGCGGTCGCAGTCCGGCCAGGCTTCGGCGAGCCGGAAGAAAGCGCCCGCGTCGGGCGAGGGAGCTCCCGCCTCCGGTTCGAGCGTCTCCACGCGCCAGCCGGACTCCTCGAGGGCGTCACGGAGCGACTCGCGCGTGAACCACCGCAGGTGCCCGGCGTCGCAGAGGCCGGATGGGACCGGGTCGAATCGACCGAGCAGCAGATCACGAACGATCGAGGCGTGACCCGCGTTGGGCACGCTGACGACCGCGAGCCCCTCCCCGGCGGTCAGCCGCCGCGCCTGGGCGAGCGCCCCGATCGGGTCCTCGAGATGTTCGAGAACGTCCGCGAAGACGACCGCGTCGAACCGCTCGCCTGCCGCCGAAAGTCGCGGCAGGACTTCGATCAGGTCGCCCTCCAGAATCCGGGTGCACCGGGTCCGCGCCCGAGCCGCCAGGATCGGGTCCTTTTCGATCCCGGTCACCTCCCAGGCCGGATTTCGGGCCCGGGCCAGGGCGAGACCCCCGGAGCCGCAGCCGGCGTCCAGAACCCGCAGCGGGCCGGTCGGGAGGTGCCGGGACACCTCCGGTCGTTCCCGGTCCGACGGGTCCGGAAGGCGTACACGCCGAAAGGAGGCTGCAAATCGGCCGTCATCGGTGCTTAACCGTCTAAATGCTTCTTCGACAGTTTCATTGTCGCGGGCTCCGATGTCCGGCGTCCGGACCGCGACGGCCAGCGCAGGGCCACCCCCGATGTCGAGCGCCTGCCCACCGAGCTCACGCAGAGTGTGCGCGCAGGCTCCCTCCGCGAAGCCTGCGACCCGGCCCACCACGACGCCCCCGGGCGGAGGCTCCGGGATCGGCCCGGTCGGTATCGCCTCCCCGCTGGCGACGAGGACCCAGGCCGCCGCGGCATCGAGCGCCCGCGCGGGCGACTCCCACGGCATCTCGATGACGGTTTCCGCCGCCGCGGCCCGCCGCCAGCGCAGTCGCGCCAGTCGGGTCCCGAAGTCGGGTCGCCGCTGCGCGGACAGAAACGCCAGCGCGCGCGTCAAGACGACGCGGCGACCCGATCCGCCGGGGCCTCGGCGCCGCCGCGCTCCGGAAACAGCCAGACGTGCCGCGGCCGCAGAAGGCCGACGACGTACTCGGAGGCCACCACGGAAAAGCCCGGCCGCAGGATGCGGGCGTCGTGCACGTGGAGCGCCGACTCGTCGCCGAGGTATGCGTACACGCGAAACTCCCCCTGGGCGAGCGGCAGGTCCGGCAGCGCCAGGCGCAGGCGGTAGTTCGCGCGTCCCGTCAGGGGCGCCCAGGGCTCGTGCCGGGTGTCCGCCGCGAAGATCTGCACGCCGTCCTCGCGGTCGACGCCGACGCGCACATGGAAGCGCAGGGACGGGTCCGCGGTCTCGAAGCCGACGTCGATTGCCACGGTCTCGCCCGCCGCGAAATCGGTGCGGGGATAGCCCGACCCGTCGTGGACGACGACCTCGGTCAGCCGCGCGGGCCGCCGCCCCTCGGCCGGCGTCGGGACGCCCGCCTCGTGCGCCAGGTTCTGCTCCTTCTGCTGCAGGAAGGCCTCGTAGGCACGCACCACCGTGAGCGCCGGGCCCTGCGCGGCGACCTCTCCGTTTTTCAGCCAGATCGCCTCGTCGCAGAGCAGGGCGACGTAGTACAGGGCGTGGGAGCAGAAGAGGAGCGTGCCGCCGGAGCGGTGGAACTCGGTGATGCGGTCGACCGATTTCTTCTGGAAGTAGCCGTCGCCCACCGCGAGCGCCTCGTCCACGATGAGAATCTCGGCATCCGCGTGGGTCGCCACGGCGAAGGCGAGGCGCAGGACCATTCCGGAGGAATACGTGCGGACCGGCCGGTCGAAGAACTCGCCGAGCTCGGCGAACTCGCGGATCTCCGGCAGGCGCCGGCGGATTTCCGGCCCGTTCAGGCCCAGGAGCGCGGCGTTCATCCGGGCGTTTTCGCGGCCCGTGAAGTCGGGGTGGAAACCCATGCCGAGCTCCAGAATCGAGGCGACGGTGCCGCTCCGGGCGATGTGTCCCGAGGTGGCTCGCGTGGTGCCGGCGGCGATCTTCAGGAACGTCGACTTGCCCGCGCCGTTCTCGCCAATCAGGCCGAGTGCGCCGCCGCGCGGGAGCGTGAACGAGACGTTCGAGAGCGCGTGGAACTCGCGGTGGCGCCGGCGGCGGAACAGGACCTCGCGCAGCCGGTCGGAGGCCGAGTCGTAGATCCGGTAGGTCTTCGAGATCGAATCGGCGCGGACGGCGAACGGCTCCGCCATCATTCTCCGATCGCGAACTCGCAGCGCCGGCAGAGGAAGTCCGCCGGCGCCTCTTCGACCCCGTAGGTCCAGAGGCGCAGCCGGGCCATCGCGTCGCCCCCGAGGAGGCTCGCGACCGACTCGGTCTTGAGGTCCCCCACGGTCAGCCTCTCGTAGTAGTCCTGGCAGCAGAGAACGGCCTTGCCCGTCGCGGTGACGTGAAGGTGTTCGAACGGGCGCGAGCCCATGAGCTCGCACCCGCGGAGGCGTTTCTTGGCCGGCGGCTCGGGGACGAACGTGCCGCTGGCCGGCCGGCTGCGGATCCGGAAAGGCCGCACCTGCCAGCCCTTCGGCGCAAACCGCGCGGTGATCGCCTCGACGTCCCTCCGATGCGGATCGTCCTCGTCCCCGAGGACGACGATGGCCGTCTCCTCGGCCAGGGTCCGGGCGCGCATCGCATCGACGTTGGCGAGCACCCGGGAAAGATCCCGCGTCCCGTGGAGCTTCAGGTACCGCTCCGGGTCGAGTGTCGGCAGGTTGATCCCGACGTACCGGAACCGCCCGAGCGCCTCCAGGCGCTCCGCGCGGTCGGGGGTGAAGTGGGAGGCGTTGGTCAGGATCGAGACCGGCAGCCCGCGGGAGAAGAGGAAGGCGCAGCGCTCTTCGAAGAGCGGGTCGACCGTTGGTTCGTTGTAGTTCGAGAGGAACACGTGGACGCCGCGGCCGCCGGCCGCGACCACCTGGTCGACGATCGACTCGAAGAGCTCCCGGCTCATGACCTCCCGCTCGCGCGGATCGACCGAGACCGGGCAGAACGGGCAACGGTGGTTGCAGCTCGTGCAGGTCTCGAGCGAGAGAAACAGCAGGTGCGTGCGCCGCGCCTCGGCCGCCGCGTCGTCGATCAGGAACCGGGCCGCGCGCAGCTGTTCGAGGAGAGAGGCGTCCTCGTCCGCCGCCCCTCCGGAGGCGCCGATCCGCTGCAGCGCCCGCCAGGCGGCCCCGCCCTTTTCGAGCGAGACGCCCGTGACCGGGTTGTAGACGGCCTCGCCGCGGTCGTGGAGGAACGGCGACGGCGTCTCCGGCTCCAGGAGGGCGGCGCTCCGGGTGGCGCGCGAAGGCCCGCTTTCACTCATGTGGCACGACCATTCTAGTCCGGGGATACGGACCTTCGCCGCCGGCCGTCGCCTCGGGGGATCCGACCCCACAAGGAAAAAGGGCCCCGGCGAGGGGCCCTTTTCGAAGGTCGCACCGCTTCCGACTCAGTTGACCCTCTTGCCCTGGATGAACACCGTGTCCGCGCTGATCTGATCGACGGTGACGATGTAGGCGCCCACGGGGCTGCCCGAGAGGGACTGCACCCGGATGGTCATCGCGTTGCCGTCGATCCCGGGGAACGTGTCCTCGGTCAGCGGAATCTGGGCGAACGCCCCGGTGTGGTCCGGGTTGTTGAGCTGGTAGTCGAACGTCGAGGCCGTGGAGCCGTCCTGGCGGACGGCCGTGACCCGGACCGACGTCGGCAGGTCGCCCTGCGAGAAGATGCCGATGTTGGTGCGGAAGCGCAGGTTGGCCTGCGCGCCGGGCATCACGAGAACACCGCTCGCCGGCGCCACGCTCTCGTCCGGAGGTGTACGTCGAGAGCTGCATGCCCGCACGTCCCCGTCGAAAGGTCGGCGTAGATCCGTCCGCCGATGATCAGCGGCGCGGTCGCCACGTCCAGTCGGCGCGTTGTACGAGACTTCGAGGAGCCCGAGGATCGTTCCGGTCTTCAGGTCGTCGGGCGTCGCGTCGTCGAGGATAGTTGCCGACGATGTCGTCGACCGGAACGCCCTGGCCCGGACCGACGGTGAGCCGCGCGAGAACCGATCTTCTCGATCGTCGAGTCCGACCGGCATGTAGTGGTACTCGAGGATCAGGTCACGCGGCAGCGAGCTCGGGTTGTAGAAGCTCAGGTCCGTGCGCCAGTGCGTGTTGGTCTCCGGGATCTCGATGCGGCCCACGCCCGAAACGTAGTAGCTGACCGGCGTGCCCGGCGCGACGTCGATGCGGGGCGTGTCGTCGGAGACCTGGACGAGGTCGTTGTTGCGGCGGTCGAGCACCGAGGCGTAGGCCTGGAGCATGCCCGACGTGCTGGAGGCCTTGATGATGTAGCGCTTGGACGGGTCCGGCGTGAAGAGGTCGGTGTCGTTGACGCCCGCCTGGCTGTACGGGACGACACGTGAAGTCGCTGCTGCGCGACCTGTGTCGCCGTCTTCGCCGAAGACGTCGAGGTGGAAGGCGCCCGCCCGAGCTCGAGGCGTTGAAGAGCGAGACGTTGAAGCGGTAGAGCGAGTCGTTGCGCAGCCCGACGAGCGTCTGCGCCCGCCGAGACCTGCGCGGCCTGCGCGGTCTGGCCGTACGGGCCCGGTCACGAACGACGGCAGCGCCGTTCCGAAGGAAGAGCCCTGCGTCGTGAAGTAGACGCGCGTCGTCGCGATCGGGATCTGGTTGCCGCCCTCGAAGCGGGCGAGCAGGATGCCCTTGCCCGCGCCGCGGCGGTCGAGGATCTCCGGATCGCCGACCACGTCCACGCCCGACCAGGACTGGCCGGCGTCGAGGCGGAAGCTCTTGAGCGGAGTCGAAAGGCAGCAGTCGAGAGGTCCGACGGGATGTCGTCGGAGAACGACGCGAAGTAGAGGGTGATCGTCGTCGACTGCGTGCCGGGGTTGGTGATCGAGAGGTCCGTGGCCCAGTCGCCGGCCGTTCCGACGAGGATCGAGCCCGCGCCCGGGATCATGAGGGCCTGGAAGCGCGGCGGACCGACCACGAACCGGGTCGTCCCGACCGACGTGCCGGAGGTCGTCGTGCCGCCGCCGGTGGCGACCATCGTCGCCGTGCGCGTGCCCTCGGTCGTGAAGACGTGGCGTGACCGCGCGGCCCGTGGCGGTGCCGCCGTCGCCGAAGTCCCAGAGGAAGGTCGCCGCCGGGTCCGGCTCGCTCGCGTTGAAGGACACCGGGACGCCGGCGTCCACGATCCACGAGTTGTTGAGCCCGTTGAAGACCGCGCCCGAGACCGAGAAGAGATTCGAGGGCGGGGGCGGACCGCCGACGCGAATCGCGATCGACTTCGTGGCCGTCTTGGTCACGCCGCCGCCGGACGCGGTGACCTTCACCGTGTAGGTGGCCGCCGTCGTGTAGGCGTGCGTCGCCGACGGAGGAGCCGGACGCCTCGGCGCCTGCGGCGCCGGGGCCGCGATGCAGTTCGGGGCGATCGGCGGACATCCGCCGCCGCCACCTCCGCCGCCGCCGCCTCCTCCTCCTGCCTCCGCCGCCGCCGCCGCCGCCGCCGGTGTCACCGAAGTCCCAGGTGAAGGTCGGCGTCGAGGAGAAATCCGTCGCGCGTGGCCGAGAACGTCACGCCGGCGCCGACGACGCCGTCGCTCGGGCCGGAGAGGACGAGGGTCGGCGATCCGCCGCCATCGCCGCCACCGCCGCCGCCACCGCTGGAGGCCGTGTACTTCGAGGCCCGCGTGGCGCCCTGGACGGTGACCTTCAGGTAGCAGCTCTGCGAAGACGAGCAGGCCGCGGGCGCGAAGGACTGCGGTCCGTTGCCCGCGGTCGAGCCGATGAGCGTGTCCCCCGCCGAAATCGACGAGTTCGAATCGCCGCTCTGGTGGAACTGCGCGCCGGGGTGCGGAACGCCCTGGGGCAGCACTTCGTCGTCGAAGAGGTAGTACGTCGTGTTGGTCGTCAGGCTGAACGTCGGCGGATTGCCGAGCGGGAAGACGGCCTGGTTGCCGGCCGAATCCTTGTACACGCCGAGCGCGGGGATCGGCGTGAAATCGGTCACCGCGAACGGCAAGCGCCGCTGCCGCGGTGCGCGGCGATCCCAGGTGATCCGTGTAGTTGTAGGTCAGCGTGACCGTGTAATTGCCCACCGCGGCCGGCACGGTGACCGTCGCCGTCCCGTTGAGCGGCAGGAAGGTCCCCGCAAGCGTGCCGCTGCCGCCCGAGGGCGTGATCGCCCACGAAACGGAGTTCAGCGTCGCCGCTGCGGCCTTCTGCATCAGGTTCCGGAGCGTCAACGCGGACGACTTGAGCACCGGATTGGGCGAGAGCGAGAAGTTCGGGACGAGGTCGACCTGCTGGATCGACCCGCTCTTCGTGACCGCGAAGCCGTTCTTGTACGTCGCGAGGAGCGTGAAGGAGGTCGCCGTCGTCGGGACCGTGACCACGGTGCCGAGCAGGTTCGTGTTGCCCGGCGAGAAGGTCCAGGAGAACGTGGCCTCGGCGGTGTTGCCCTGCGACGCGCTGGCGTCGCCGTTGTTCGGGTTGCCGGCCAGGACCTGGAGGACGTTGCCGTCGTAGCCCACGATCGAAACCGCGGGCGAGAGCACCGTCCGGCCGGGCGAGAAGTACGTGTTCGTGCTCGGACCGTTGACGTTCGAGGTCCGCAGGCCCAGGTAGAACGTGCCGCTCGCGGGGCCGCCGAGCGAGCCCCAGCAGCCGGTGCCCGCCGAGAGGTTGCCGCCGACCGCCGGATCGCACGGCCAGTAGGCCGGGTTGATGTCGGCGAGCCCGGGATTCCCGGCCGGGTTCCCGCTCCACGCCGCGTCCGCCGCGTACGGGCCCGAGCCGCCGGTGTTGATGTCCCAGCGCGATGTTCGTGATCGGCTGGGACGAAGCGGAGCTGTCGAGGATCTGCCACTTGTCGCCGAAGTAGTTCTTCGTGTTCTCCGGGCTCGGCCGCGACTGGGCGGAGAGATTGATCATCGAGGCCGAGGCCACCGGAGGCGCCGTCGGATCGGCGGCGATGCAGGAGATGTCGACCGTGTCCGTCCGGACCGGGCTCTGCGTCGTCGGGATCCCGGGCGCCGGCGGCGTGAGCACGCGGTAGACGTACGCCGTGAAGACCGCGCCGTTCTGGACCACGTGGGCCGAGAAGCTCGTGCCCTTGTAGGTGACGCCGGAGGAGCCGAAATGCGGCAGGGACCTCGCGAGCAGCGGCGAGCCGCCCTGCGTCATCCACTTGGTGTCGTAGATGTCGATGAACGAGCTTGCCGCGCGCCGGCGTCGCGGTACGCGAAGAGCGCCGGGAACGGCTGCGGGCCGCTCGACCTCGACCTGTTTGAAGGTGCCGGCGATCGTGGCCACCGGCGTCAGGGACGCGTTCGACGGGTTGTAGCGGTAGACCTCGAGACCCGACGGCGACTCGGCCGCAAGGACGAAAACCTGCCCGTCGACGACCGCGATCTCGAGCTGGATCGGATAGCCGGCGCTCGTGGCCGTCGCCTTCTCCGTTGGCCGTGCCCGTCGAGGGATTGATCTCGGCGTAGTGGATGGAACCGTCGGAGGAAGCGGCCCCCACGAGCACGTCCGCGCTGTAGGACCCGGCCGACACGTGTTTCGCGCGCAGGCGCACGCCCGAGGACGGAGTCGACTGCGAAGGCCAGCCGATCGCGAAGCTCGGAGTGATCGCGTTCGAGACCGACGGACTTCCGTCGAGGTTGCTGACGTTGGCCACGTAGACGTTGTTGTTGGCGACCGGGAAATAGCCGAAGAACTTGCCGGCGCCGAGCTGTAGATCGCCGCGACGCGCGCCCCGAGGGCCACCGCGCCCGGCAGGTCGATCTGGTTGCCGAAGGCCGGGCTCCCGTAGCCCGAAGTCATCGCCACCTGTGCCGGCAGTCCCGAGAAGTCCGCGCTGCCCGGACGGCCGCCCTGATTGTAGGGCTGCCAGTCCGACACCATGCGGGCGTTCCCGTTGCCGTCGTCGGCCACGTCCATGGAGTTGGAGCCCTGGTGGCAGTCGCAGCGGATCGTGATGACGCCGCTGTTCGAGCCGCCCTCCTTGCCGATGATGATCTGCGTGTAGGGGTTCGGGTTGGTCCGGAGTCGTCAGCAGTCGCCTGGGCGAAGCCCCACTGGGTCAGCACCCAGTTGAAGTCTTCGTCCGTTCCGACGCTCAGGGCCGAGCTGCTCGGGAAGCGTCCCCGCGCCCGAAGGCAGCGCGGTCGTCTGGTTGCCCTGCAGGACGCCGCAGTTCGGCGACTGACGCGGGCGCCGCCGCCGCGGCGAGGGTGAGGAGTGCGAACGCGACGGCAGCCAACCGACACGTGGATCGATTCATGAGCAAAGGATCCTCCGGAAAGGGTTCGGCGAGTGCCGAATTGAAGAACGCCTGAGATCCGATTTCATCTTCCCCTCATTTGCAACCCGAAGCACCTAGGAGAAACTGAAATCAGACCTTCGGGACCACCCCTGGGGCCAAAAATAAGGGTGGGCGGGACTCGCGTCCCGCCCACCCGTGGAAACCAAACTAGGAACCGAGGTTGTCGACGCCGATTCCGGTCGGGATGAGCGAGATCGACGGGTAGATGTACTGGACCGTTCCGAGGATGTAGAGCGGGTTGCAGGACGACGGATCGAGCTGCGTACCCGGGACCAGGATCGACTCGAGAGCGAGCTCGCCCTCGAACGAGTAGTCCACCCAGGCCTGATCGTACGACGTGCCTTCCGAGTTGTTGACGAAGCTCATGTCAACCCAGCCGGCGACCGCACCCGAGGGGCGCGAGAAACCGGTCACGTTGCGCTGCTGCGTCTCATAGGGGAAGTTGAAGGTCGGGTTGGTGCACGGCGAGGGGCAGGTGCCCTGGGTCGTCGTGTTCTCGTCCTCGTCGAAGAAGATCAGGGTGACCGTCGGCTCTTCGATCTTGCAGGCGGCGAGGAGGCTGGCCGGAGCGGCCGGCGACGAGCGCCACACGCGGAAGTTGGTCGTCATCGTGTCGCCCGCATCGAACCAACGCACGGCCCAGTTCAGGCCGAGCGGCTCGCGCTGGTCGCCGAAGCCGACGTTCCAGGGCGAGGTCTGCAGCAGGTCGTTGTTCGGGTTCGCCTGGTTGCAGTTGGGGCAGTTGTTCGGGATCCACTTCCGAGAACGGGCTCCAGTAGCGGGCGTAGAACGTCCGCACCGGGACGCCAGGAGTACTGCTCCGCGGCGAAACCGAAGGTCTCGGCCGCCTCGAGGTTGACCGTCGAGAGCCCGTAGGTCGGGAGACCGTCACCCGAGGTGAAGATGATCTCGCCCCACAGGTTGTTCTCCATGCCGATCGCGTCGTTGTAGAAGTAGTTCGGGTCGGTCGGATCGGACAGGTTGCAGTAGTTGGCGTGGTCGATGACGATGTATCCGATCGCCTCGGAGTCCAGATCGTCGGTCGAGCAGTTGTACTGCAGGTCCTCGATCAGGCCGCCCAGGTTGTACACGCCGGTGTAGTCCGTGGTCGCCTGCGTGTTGTCCTGGCCGGTGGCCGGGGCGAGCGGGCGAACGCGGATGAATCCGTTGGAATCCGGGTAGACGTCGGCCGAGCTGTTGCGCTGACACGCATCCTTGCCGTCGAAGTTGAGCGTGTTGGGCAGGAAGCCCTCGATGATGTCCGAAATGCGCATCGGCTGGACGTCCCAGCCCGTCAGCGCGACGTTGAAGTCGAGCTGCAGGACCGAGTACCGGTCATACAGGTTGACGTGGGCGATCATCGGCGCCGAGGAGGCGTTCATGATCGTCACGATCGTGTCGAGGGCGTCGGGGCCCGTGCGGACCACGTTGCCATCGCCGTCGATGCTGACCTGGAAGTACGGGACGAGCAGCGTCGCAGCCGGACGCTGGTCGATAGTGCACGTGACGGCGGCGGCCGAGCTCGCAATCGCGAACACGGCGACGATCGCCAGACACGTCATCAGGGTTTTCTTCATTGAGATCTCCTCGTAACGGTTAACTGTTCGAAAACACACGATCGAGAATTCCTTCCCTCGAACGATCCCATCACCTCCCGCACTTCGATTATCTACACCCGCAAAAACCTGAGTTCTGTACTAGTTGGGGCACCGAATGCCCCCGGTCTTGGCCGATGATCGCCCCCGCCGGAACCCCTGTCAAGGAAAAAACGCTAAAAATATGCTCCTCGGTCATAAGAACCGACTCAACCCCATAGGCAACCTAGGCTTAGGCCCGAAACTCACCGCCCGTTGAGAAAAACGTCCCATCCGCCCCGCCGGTTGGGGTCGCTCGAGGTCACCGTCTTCGCCAGCACGATGTCGAGCCGGCCGTCCCCGTTGAGGTCGGCAAGACGGACGCACTGTCCCGCCGAGTCGAGCGTGGGCTCTTCGGCGTCGGCCGCCTCGACGAACGACCCGTCCGGCTGCTGGAACAGGATCCGGAGCTTGTAGGCTTCGTCGTCCGGGAACACGAGGTCATCCAGGCCGTCTCCATCGAGATCGCCCAGGGCGACGGCATAGTTGTAGGCCTTCCACTCCTGCTTGCGCCACGCGCGGTGACGCGTCCACGCGCCGTTTTCGAACGCATAGAGGGTGAACCCGGAGGCCCGGAGCGGCTCCGGGACGTTAGCCTGCATCGCGAACCCGTCGGCGAACGCGGGGACACGGCTCTTGCCCCAGGTCCCCGCGGCCTCGCCGAAGTGGTACGCGTAAGGTTCGATGGCGTCGAATTGGACGGGCGAAAACGTGCCGTCCCCCTTGTTCTTCCACAACAGGACGAGAGCTCCCGTGTAGTGGCTCCCCGTCAGGACGTCCTTTCGGCCATCCCCGTCGTAGTCCCAGGCGGTCAGGCTGTTCGAGTAGAAGCCGCCCACGATGCCGTCCTTCTTGAACTCCCAGCCCTTGTCGCGGCCGAGGAAGAGGTAGACGCGGACCTGTTGCCGGTTGAGGGTTTCGACCGCTCCGGCCCCGGCGCCGCCGGAGGTGTCGCGGGAAGCGACGGCATCGAGCTTGCCGTCGCCGTTGGCATCGAGCAACACGACCGCCTGTGCCGAGAAATCGCGTGTGGGCAGTCCCGTCCGCACGACTTCGAAGCCGCCTTTCCCGTCGCCGAAGAGGGATACGAGCCCTCCGCCGTGCGAGGCGCTGACGACGTCCATGTGTCCGTCGCCGTCGATGTCCCCGCACGCCACGCCGCCGTAGTCGATCGAGAATTTCGCCAGGGCCTTGCCGCCTTCGGACACCCTCAGCTTCCAGGGCGTGAATCCGCCCTTGCCGTCGCCCAGCCAGACGTGCAGGTCGCCGTCGCCCATGCGGCTCGGCGGAGCCACGATGTCCGCGACGCCGTCGCCGTTGGCGTCGGCCACGACGAACGACGCGCGCCACATGCCCGAGCCCGGCAGCCCGCTCGAATCGACCCGCCGGAGCTTGAGCCGGCCCTCGACGCGCGGCGGAAACAGGTCCGCGAAGTCGGCCGCCGTCACGCCGGCCGAAACCGCGCGGGGCGCTTCGCCGCGGGCGCGCGGGACGCGGACGACCGTCCCCGATTCCCGCTCGCGCTCCTTCTGCTGCCGCTTGTACTCCTGCTCCGCCGGGATGGCCTTCGGCGTCGAGGTGTAGAAGTACTCCGCGTCCTCCTTGAAGAACTCGACGGGCGGGCCGAGGATCGGGATCTTGAAATGCCGATCGTCGACCTTCCTGTACTCGGACTTGGGGTACCGCCGGATGACGTACGTCTCCGTCTCCTCGACCACGAGCGGATCGAGGCGCGTGTACATCCCGGGAGTGGGCGACGGGGCCGGCGCGGCCGTGGCGGGCGGCGGCGCGACGGGCTTTCGAGCCTGCGCCGTGCAGACGGCGGCGGCGGCGAAGAGCGTCAGGAAGGGGACTCGCTTCACGAAACCTCCAAAAAGAAAACTTCGCGGTTACAGGTCGATGAACCCACGGGCGGGTCGAGCGGGAAACCCGCGTTTCCGCCGGATTATTCGCTCGCCGGCATCAAATCAGGTCGGCGAAATGGGGGCGGGCCCGGGCAAAGAGCGTGGCGCCGACGACCGCCACGGCCACGCAGAACACCGTCAGATACAGCCACGAGGCGGGCGCCGGGGCCTCGTGGAGCGTGAAGGCGCGGCGGTACAAATCGACCAGGTGCGCCACGGGGTTCGCCTCGAGAATCGGCCTCAACTTCGGCGGAACCAGCGAGGCCGGATACACGATCGGCGTCGCGTAGAAGCCGACCGTCAGCACGATCCCCACCGCGTGCACGGTGTCCCGTACGAATGCGGTCAGCGTCGCCGCGATGCAGCCGATGCCGAAGGTCATCAGGACCTGAAGCCCGAGGGCGGGAATGGCGAGCGCCAGCCAGACCGGAGAGAGGTGTCCGAGGAGGGCCACGTACACGCCGAAGATGGCGAACGCGATCACCTCGTTGACGACCGCCGCGAGCACCACCGAAAGGACGAGCGTCTCGACCGGAAAGACGGTCTTCTTGACCATCGCCGCGTTGTCCACGAGAACCGAGGCCGACCGCGAGATTCCTTCCTGGATCGCCATCCAGGGCAGAAGCCCCGCCATCAGGAACTCGGGAAAGCTGGCGTAGCCGGCTTCGACCGGAACTCGCAGAACGAGCGAAAAGACCCCCGTGTACAGGAGCATCCAGAGGATGGGGTGCGCGAAAGCCCAGAGCAGGCCGAGCCCCGAGCCAGCATAGCGCGCCCGAACGTCGCGGACGACCATCTCCTTGAGGAGAAAGGTCTTGGAAGCCAGCGCCCCGGTCTTTCTGGACATCGCGCGAAGATTGAAGAGTATAGACGTGGGACCTATGTTTTAATAGCATTTCCGGAACAAACGATGTCTTCCCACTCACCGCGCAAAGTCGCTCTGGTTGGCTCGCGGATTCGCGAGCTGCGCAAGGGCCGACGCCTCACCCAGACCGAGCTCTCGGAGAAAATCGGAGTTGCGCAGTCGGACCTTTCCCGCATGGAGCAGGGCGAATACAAGGTCGGGCTGGACACCCTCTTCAAGGTCCTGCAGGTTTTCGACCTGAAGATGGGCGAGTTCTTCGGCGAAACCGAGACGCCGGCCGAGAAGGATGCCCGGGACCTGGTCGGAGAGATCCGCGAACTGTCCGACGAGGCCCGCAACGAAGTGCGCGACTTCGTCCGTTTCAAGAAGCTCCAGGAGTCCGAGCCGCCCGCGACCGCCGATGTGGCCGCGGACACCGACGGGGAAGAAAACCGTTGAGATACGGGGCGCGTGGCCTAGAATCCGGGGGTAAGGCCCCGTGCCTGTAGAAATGGGCGACCGCCGCAAGCACCTGGAATTCCTGCGAAAGACCGCCAAAGAGGCGATCTGGAGCGGCGACTACGAGCGCGCACTCACGCTCTATGAGGACGGGCTCGCCCTCTCGCGGTCCTGGAAGGACCGCGAGATCGAGGACCTGTTCACCTGCAACCGGGCGACCACGCTGCTGGAGATGGACCGGCAGGATTTCGATCTGTCGAAGCTGAAGGAGATCGTCCTCCGGTCGCCCGGATCCCCCAACTCGGCGCTGGCCTCGTATGCATCGGCGCACGCGCACGAGGTGCGGGGCGAGTACGCCAAGGCGACGTTCTACGCGCAGAGCGCGCTGCAGAAGTGCCGCGAGCTCGGCCTCGAGGAGTGGACCGCCGCGTCGACGAACCTGCTCGCGAACCTGGAGCTGCACGAGAGCCGCTTCGCCGAGGCCCGCGTCCTGTTTCAGGAATCACTCGACCGCTACGAGGCCAACGGCCAGTCCGAGTCCAACGAAGCCGCGGTCGTCGCCGACAACCTCGGGTACTGCCACATCGCACTCGACGCGGTGCCGGTGGGTCTGCCGCTCGTCCAGCGTTCCCTGTGTCTGCTCGAGTCGCTCGGCTCGCGCCAGGCGATGGATTATCCCTGCCTCGACCTCTGCTTCGCGTCGCTCAAGCTCGACCGCGCCGACGAGGCGGAGGCCTGGGGCGTGCGCGCGCTCGAGCTCGGGCGCGAGTTCGGCCGAAACGACGTCGTCAAGAACGCCCACTACCTGCTGGCCGAGACCTATTCCGAGCTCGGCCAGGACGGCGCCGCCGAGGAGCACTACGACGCCCTCGCCAACTACTACCCGAACTTCCCGGCCCTGAAGAACTACCTCCACCAGATCAGCCTGATGGGCATGATCAATCTGAGGGCCTGATGCGACGCGGCAACCTCCTCCGTGCCCTGCTCGTCGCGGCCCTGGCCGTGGCGGCGCCGCGCCTCGCGCTCGCCCTCGAGGAACAGACGCTCCTGGCGCCGGACGGCACGCTGCACGTGGTGCGCGCGGGCACGGCCCTCGATCTCGGAATCACCGACGCGAGCATCGACCCGACCAGCATCCTGCTCGACTGGGCGTCGAAGGCCCAGGACGGCACCGTGCTCACGCAGATCATCCCCGGCTCGATCTCGTATCAGGACAAGCACGGCCTCCAGCTCGAATACGACAACCAGACGAGCACGCTCCTGCTGCTCTGGACCGAGAACGTCTCGGCGTACTCCCACATCCGCATCGGGGTCCTCCACGACGGCGTCTGGACGAACTCGCCGCTGCTGCCGAGCGACGGCATCTCCCGCGCCCGCAACCCGCAGATGCGCGTGACGCACCGGCGCGTCCGCTACGTCGACGAATCCGACGCCACGGTGTGGAAGACGTCCTCGATCCTGTCCGTCATCTGGTGGGAGGAGTCGCAGTTCACCCAGGCACGCCTGGCGATCCTGTTCCTCGACGAGGGCAGTTTCGACCCGTCGAGCTTCGCGATCTACGACATGCCCGCGCTCGTCGGCGGCGGCGGCGAGACCGCCACCGGCGACATTCCGTCGGGCAGCTACCTGTTCCCGAGCCTCCAGTCCGACGGCCTTTCCGGCTCCCTCGTCGCGAGCTTCGCCGATCTGCACGACCAGCTGCACCGGGTCGTCCGCATCGAGTTCCCCGAGGACCAGGGCAAGCCCTCCGAGACGGGCAACATGAACTGGAGCCGGCGGCACATTCCGATCGTCGGCGTCTCGGTGGCCGGGCCGATCGCCCGCATGACGCCCGTGATCTCCCCCTACGCCGGAGGCACCACGACGGTCGTCGGCACCTCGATCGGGTCCGGATACCGCCCGACGCTCTACTGGCTCGACGGGACCTCGCTGAGGTTCTCGCGCCTCGGCGACACGGACTGGGAACCGGTCCGCGCGATCGCCGTCGACGGATCCATGACCTACGAGAAGGCGCTGGATCTCGTCGTGGGCATGGGCTCGCGCAAGTGACGACGCGCCTCTAGGTGCGTCGTCATCCCGAGACGCCGAGGCGTCGAGGGATCCCGAACTTCTCCACCCGGTCTGGTCCATTCGCTAGAATCGCGCCTTCTCGAGGAGGCTTCCTATGGCGCTGCTTGCGGTTGGAGACAAGGCTCCCACGTTCAAGACGACGGACCAGGACGGGAAGACCGTCGCGCTCGCGGACTTCAAGGGTCGGAAGGCGGTCCTCTATTTCTACCCGAAGGACGACACGCCGGGCTGCACGAAGGAGGCCTGCTCCTTCCGCGACGCCTGGTCGCAGTTGAAGCGCCGCAAGGTCGCGGTCCTCGGCGTCTCCGTCGACGACGAGAAGTCACACAAGAAGTTCGCCCAGAAGTTCTCGCTTCCCTTCACGCTGCTCGCCGACACGGACAAGACGATCGTGAACGCGTACGGCGTCTGGGGCGAGAAGAGCATGTACGGCCGCAAGTACATGGGGACGCATCGGGTGACGTACCTCATCGACGAGAAAGGCCGGATCGCGGCGGTCTGGCCGAAGGTCAAACCGGACGGGCACGCCGCCGAGATCCTCGCCGCCGTCGACGCGAAGTAGCGCAGGTGGCCACGCTTCTCGACCGCGTCCGCGGAATGATCCGGGGGCAGGTGCCGCCGCCCCCGGCCGCCACGCTGATCGGTTTCCGCATCACCGAGGTCGAGCCCGGACGCGCGGTCTTCGCCATGGACGCCGGCCCCCAGCACGCGAATCCGATGGGGACCCTGCACGGCGGCATCCTCTGCGACCTCGCGGATGCCGCGATGGGAATCGCCTACGCCTCGACGCTCGCCGAGGACGAGAGCTTCACGACCCTCGAGCTGAAGATCAACTTTCTCAAGCCCGTCTGGACGGCGCGCCTGACCGCGACGGCGAAAGTCGTCAAGCGCGGGAAAACCGTCGGCCTGACCGAGTGCGACGTCGTCGACGAAGGCGGGAGCCTCGTCGCCCGCGCCTCGAGCACGTGCATGACGCTCGCGGGGAAGGTCGCCGAGGGACGCTGAAGCCGCGGCGCGTCGGGAGAACGGTTAGAGGCCCTTGGGCAACTCGGCCCGGACGTCGCCCGCGTAGAGCGAATCGAGCAGCGTCGCCGCATCCATCCCGGCGGGACTCGACGTCTTCGGAATCATGACGCGTACGCTGTAGATGTGGTCGCCGGCGCCGCCCGAGCGCGGGTCCTTGACGCCCTTTCCGCGCAGCCGAAACCGCTGGCGCCCCTGGGTCCCCGGCGGGATCCTGGCGGTCACGGTGCCGTGGATCGTGGGCACCCCGATCTCGGCGCCCGCGTACGCCTCCTTGACCGTGATCGGCACGATGCCGTGGATGTCGTTGCCGTGGCGTTCGAAGTACGGGTGGGGCGCGACGCGGACCGTCACGAACAGGTCTCCGACGGGGCCTCCGCGCGAGCCGGGGCCGCCCTTTCCGGGAACGCGGATCGTCCCGCCGTCCTCGGTGCCCTCCGGAATCTTGATCCGCACGCGTTCGGACTCCGCGATGACGCCCTCGCCCCGGCAGGTCGCACAGACGGTTTTTCCGGTGCGGCCGGTGCCCCCGCAGGTCGGGCAGGCCTTCTCCCTCCGAAGCGCCAGCGACGCCGTGCCCCCCAGGACCGCATCCCGGAAGGGAACCTCGATGGTGCCCCGCAGATCCTCGCCGGCCTGCGGCCCGGCGGCCCGCCGGCCGCCACCGAACAGGTTGCCGAAAAGGTCGCCCAGATCGCCGCTCTCGAAGTGGATTCCGTCGAAGGGACCGCCGCCCCCCCCCGGTCCGCCCGGGAACCCCGACGCCGACGCCCGCGGGTCGAACCCCGCCCCCGGGCCGGCGTGCCCGAACCGGTCGTAAGCCCGGCGCTTGTCGTCGTCCTTGAGGACGTCGTAGGCCTCCTGGACCTCCTGGAAGCGCTTCTGGGCGGCCTTGTCGCCGGGATTGACGTCGGGATGGAGCTTCCTGGCGAGGCGCCTGTAGGCCTTCTTGATCTCGGCCTCCGAGGCCCCCTTGGGCACGCCCAGGACCTCGTAATAGTCGCGCTTGGCCATGCCCTGGCGGGCATTATAGCGATGCCCGAAATTAGGCCATTGACACCCGGTCGCAGACTAATATTATTAGTCTTAAGCTTCTAAGTATCTAATCTTATAAGGCAAGAAAACGAGCGATCTCGCTCCATGAGCATAGACGAAATCGACCTGAGGATTCTCGACATGCTCCAGCGCAACGGGAAATTGTCCCAGGCGCGGATCGCGGGAGCCGTGGGTCTGACGACTCCCTCGGTCAACGAGCGCATCAAGAAGATGGAGCGCCACGGGATGATCAAGGGCTTCGTGGCCCTGCTCGACCACGAAAAGATGGGACTCCCCCTGACCGCATACGTCGACGTGGCTCTCGAGCATCCTCGCTTCGAGAAGGGCTTCGTCGACGACCTCGAGAGGCTCCTCGGGGTTCAGGAATGCCACTACCTGGCGGGCGATTTCGCGTATCGCCTGAAGGTGAAGGCGGCCGACCCGGCCGGACTCGCCGACTTTCTGCAGCGCCGCATCCTGTCGATCAAGGGGGTCACGCGCATCCAGGCGCAGATCTCGCTGTCGGCCAAGAAGGAATCGACCCTGCTGCCGCTGATCCCCGACAAGCTCGAAGGCAAAGACCAGAAGTAGGCGCGGCCCTTGCGGCCGCCCGGTCTTGCGGCCCCCTTGCGGCCGAGCCCTGCGGCGTCGACTCCCTCCGGGGAACGCCCCGAGAACCCGTCTCCGCCCTAGAACCGGACCACCACCCCCCCGTCCGCGTTGAAGAACTGGCGGTGCGGATGCGCCGAGACGTTGTGGTACGTGAGGCGGATCACAAGCGCAACGTTCTTCCAGACCCGGAACTCGCCGTCGGCGCCCGTGTGCCATCCGAAGACGGTTTCATGCTCGTCCGCGAACGGCTGCGCTTCCGGAGGCACCGCGTCGGGCCGGATCGCGTAGCCCCCGATTCCGGCGAAGAGCCCCGAAGTGAAGAAGCCTTCCCACAGCGTGTACGAAACGCTGACGATCCCGTAGCCGATGCGCTCGTCGAGCTTCGGCAGCGTCACGTCGCCGTCCGGCGTCGCCACCGTCGACTCCGACTTCGACTGCTGCGTCCACATGGAGCCGTAGGTCAGGCGCAGGACCGTGCTCTCCTCCATCCGATACTCGAACCACCCCGTGGCCTCGCCCCACTTGAACCCCGAGAACGCGACGCCGCTCGAAACGTCGTTGACCGCGCCGGCGGATCCGCCCACGGCGAACCTCTGGGCCGCGGCCGGCCGGGCGAGCGCGGCGAGCGCCACGCCCGCGGCGAGCGCCGTCCGAATGATCTTCAATGGCTCCTCCCCCTCGTGGCCGAACTCTATGCGAATGCGGCGGCCGGATGAGGCTACAATCCCGCCGCCTCGTTTCTACGGACCGGAGTGCGGAAACGCTGAGGTCGGTCGTGATCGAAGTCGCCAGGGCCGCGGCACGGTTCGCCCTGCCGTCGGACTGCCTCGCCTGCGGGAAGCTCCCGGTGGACGGGTTCTTCCGGGGAGGCGTCTGCGCCTCGTGCTGGTCGGCCGTCCCGGCACTCGCAAGCGGGCGCTGCGCGCGCTGCGACGAAGATCTGCCCGGCTCCGGCGTTCCGGCGCTGTGCGGTCGCTGCCTGCTCGATCCCCCGCCATTCCGAACGCTCCGGGCGGCGGCGCCCTACCGGGGCGCGGGCCGGGACGTTCTTCTCGCCTTCAAATTCCGGGGCGCGGACTACCTCGCCACCCGACTGGCCGCCGTGATGCTCGAGCGCCTGCCCCGCCCCGCCGCGGCCGAGATCGTCTGCGTGCCCGGCACGTCGCGGTCCCGGCGGGCCCGCGGCTATCACCCGCCGGAACTGCTCGCCGCCGAGATCTCCCGCCGGCTCGGCATCCCCTTCGTTCGAGGTGGACTCGTGAAAGCGCGGGACACCGACGTCCAGAGCCGCCTGCCGCTGTCGCGACGCGCACGGAACGTCCGCGGCGCCTACCGTGCGGCGGGCCGTCCGGCCGCGAACGTGCTCCTCGTCGACGACGTCGCCACGTCGGGCGCGACCGCTCGGGAGTGTGCCCGGCGGCTCACCGAGGCGGGTGCCGGCAGCGTCGGCGTCTGGTGTTTCGCGCGCGCTTCCCGTGCCGACACCCCGGAGGCGGCATGAAGGCCCTCCACGCGGCGATCGTCCGCACCCTGCCGCTGGTCCCCAAGCCGATCGTCCGCCGGATCGCCTCGCGCTACGTGGCGGGCGAGACGCTCGACGAAGCCCTGGCCCTGGTCGCGCGCCTGAACGCGGAGGGCTGCATGGCCACCCTCGACGTGCTCGGCGAGGACGTCACGCGCCGCGAGGAGACCGAGCAGACGACACTCGACTACTGCCTCGCGCTCGACGAGATCGCCGCGCGCCGGCTCGACTCCAACGTCTCCGTCAAGCTGACCGCCCTCGGACTCAAGCTCGACCCGGCTTTCGCCCGCACGCAGTTCGCGCGGATCATCGACGCGGCGCGCGCCCACGGCAACTTCGTGCGGATCGACATGGAGGACTCTTCGGTCACCGAGGAGACCCTTCGGATCTACTTCGAGTTCCGCGAACGATACGAGCGGGTCGGCATCGTCCTCCAGGCCTACCTCCACCGCAGCCCCGAGGACGCCCGGCGCGTGGCGGCGGTCGGCGGCAACGTGCGGGTATGCAAGGGCATCTACGTCGAGCCGCCGGACATCGCCTACCAGGACCGCGAGCGGATCCGCCGTGCCTACACGGAGCTCGTCGACCGGTTGCTCGACGCAAAGGGATACGTCGGCATCGCGACGCACGATCCATTCCTCGTCGAGCGGTCCCTCGCGTCGATTCGGCGGCGGGGGCTCGGGGCGCACGAGTACGAGTTCCAGATGCTGCTCGGAGTTGCCGGGACGCTGCGGCGCCGACTCGTCGCCGAGGGTCACCGCCTGCGGGTCTACGTTCCCTACGGAGAGTCCTGGTACGCCTACTCGGTGCGCCGGCTCAAGGAAAATCCGTCCATCGCCGGCCACGTGGTCAAGGGCCTGCTTTCGGGCCTCGGCGGACGCCGCTGAACAGGCCGAGCGCTCCCCTTTTCGGGACGAGTCCCCCGCGGAGCGGGACCGGATCGGAACCGGCCGCCATGCGGGCGGAAACTCTTGAGGAATAGGGGCTTTTCGACGCACGTTGCCGATCCCGAGGAGTCGTCCAGGAGTGGCAATTGACGCGCAGGAAATCTATACTCCGCAATTGGACCTTCGGGTCCGGCTTATGACAAAGCGCCTCGGCTCGATCGCGATCTCGGCGCTGCTCCTCTCGGGAGCGGCAGGGGTGGCGCTCGCGGGTCCGCCCTCCCCTCCGATCTCCGGTGTCGTACGTCACCACCAGGCGCCCGTGGCCGGCGTGCTCGTGATCGCCTACAACCTCGGCGACTCGTCCCTGACTCGGATGCACACGGCCCCCGACGGAACCTTCGTCCTCGCCTCCGCCCCGGTCGGCGTTTACGACCTCATCGCGTACAAGCGCGGCTTCGAGCCGGCCATGCAGCGGCTCTGGCACCAGGCAGCCGCGGAGCAGATTTCGTCCGTGTCGATCGCTCTGACCAGGAAGGGCGGGGACGAGGCCGCTCCCGTCACGCCCGTGACGATGTGGGACCTGCGCGACCGGCTTCCGACCGACGTCCTCCGCGAGCTCGGGATCGAGGCCGCGCCGCAGGAAGCGGAGAAGGCCGCGGCGGCCGCCCCCGCGCCGCGCATTCCGGTGTCCCAACTGCTGGCCGGGGAAGTCAAGACCATGACCGACGTCGCCGCGGCGTCCACGACCGCGCTTTCGCGCGCCGCCGTGGGACTGCACGGCGGGCTGCCCAACGGTTGGCAATACGGCATCAGCGGCGACTACTCGGCGCTCGGCGGCGACGTGGAGCAGGGCGAAACGACCGGCAACGCCGCGGGCCTCGCGCTCGACGTCTCGCCATCGGCCGCCGAGAAGCTCCGGCTCTCCACGCGGCGCAACACGCTGTCGTTCGGCGACAGCCCGGCGAGCCTCCAGTCGCACGCGGTTTCGTGGAGCCGCGGCGCCGAAGAAGGCCGCGTCGAGTCCGTCGCCGCCCGCTACATCGAGGAAACGAACCTCTACCGCGCGACGGCGCTCGGCACGACGTTCTTCCCGCTGGCCTCCCGGACCTGGGAGGTCAACGGGCAGTACGGCCGCGCCGCCACGGACAACCCCGGCGTTTCGGTCGCGATGACCTATCGGCACCGCGAAGCGATGGTCGGTCCGTCCGGCGTCGGAGTGGACGGGGCGTTCTACCAGTCGGCGCCGGACGCGGACCTCGCGGCGCGCACGTCGGTGAACCTCAACGACCAGATCCAGGTCCAGGGCGGCGTCGTCGCGCGCTACATCGGCAACGGCGCGTCCTCCTACGGCATCGCCCCGACGGCCAGTGCGAGCTACGACTTCGGGCCCGCGACTCTCTACGTCCGCGGGCTGTACCGGGTCGCGGGCTCCACCTCCAACCCGACGGTCATGCCGCGCGTCGGCTCGATCGAGGACAGTCTCGAGCCGGCCGCGACGCAGGCCTTCGCGGTGGGCGTCTCGCGCCGTGCCGGCGCCGATTCGGCGCTGCAGTTCGAGGTCTCGGAGCAGCGCATGGGCGAGCTCGTCCGGGCCTTCTTCGAGGGCGACTTCCTGACGGACTTCGACAGCGTCTACCTGCTCGACGGCAACTCCGTGCGGCAGTACCGGGCGTCGATGGAGCGGCGCCTGACCGACAAGCTCTCCGGCAGCCTCTCCGTTCGATACGGGTCGATCGACGGCGACGTCTCGCCGCTCTCGAGCGTGTCCTACGGAATCACCTCGAACCGGGGCCACTTCTATTCGGCTCGCGCCGCGATCCAGGTGCTGCCCACGCGGACCGGCGTGGCGCTGCTCGTGCGCAGCCTCCGGCAGGACCTCCAGACGCCGGCCGCCGTGCTCGCCAACGACTCCGACAAGCTCGCGCTCTCGGTCGCGCAGGATCTTTCGATCATCGGACTGGCTCCCTTCGGCGCCGATTGGAAGCTCCTCGTGGCGTTCGAGCAGGCCAGGGGAACGGCAGTCGCCGATCCGCAGGAAGAGAAGGCCACGGCAAACCGGCTCCTCGGCGGCGTCGCCGTCGCGTTCTGATCCGAAGCGCCCCGCGACTTTCCCCCGGCCTCTAGCCCGCGAGCCGGGCCAGCATCGCCCGAACCTCCGGCTGATCGGGCTGGAGCTCCAGCGACTGCCGGAGCATCCGGGCGCCCCGGGCGCGGTCCCCGCGCCGCGCGAGCAGAATTCCCAGGTTTCGGCATGCCGCGGCCGTGGGCCGGATCGCGACCGAGCGCTCCGCCGCGCCGATCGCTTCGTCGAACCGCGATTGCCGGGCGAGCACCGAACCCAGCAGGGACCAGAGTCCGGCCGATCCCGGAAGGGCGAGCGTTGCCCGCTCCAGCACGGCGGTCGCGCCGGCGGCGTCGCCTGCGCGGGACCGAGCCTGCGCGAGCGCAGCCCAGGCGCTCTCCTTCTCCGCGGGCCCGGCCGCCTTCTCGATCGCGCGCGCCAGGGCCGCTTCCGCGCCGGCCCGGTCCGACGCGGCCGAAAGCGCCGCCGCGAGCTTGCGCTCGGGAGCCGAGTCTCCCGGCCGCGCCCGGGCGGCTGTGCGGTAGTGCTGAGCCGCGGCCGCGGGGTCGCCGCGCGCCATCGCCACGTCGCCCCGCGTCTCGGCGAGGGCCGCCTCGGGCATGAGCTTCGCCGCTCGCGCGAGTGCCGCCTCCGCGACGGACGTGCGCCCCAGGGCGGCGGCAATCTGAGCCCGCGTCGCGTCGATGGCCGCAACCGGGTCGTCGGGGTCGGCGAGGCGTTCGGCCCGGTCGAGCTCGGCCAGGGCGTCCACGCGGCGGCCCTCCGCGTCGGCCTCGACGGCGCGCAGAAGCCAGTAGAGCGGCAGTCGGTCGTCCAATTGCCCGGCGCGATCGAGGTCCTCGCCGGCCCCCTTCAGATCTCCCAGCCGCAGGCGCATCGCAGCACGCTGCAGGCGGGCGCCCACCTCGTTCGGCCGCGCCGCGAGTACGCGCTCGAAGAGCTCGCGGGCGCGCGCGAAATCCCCGCGCTGAGCCAGGAGGGTCGCCGCGTCGACGAGGGCGCTCGGCTGTCCCGGGTCGAGCTCGAGCGAGCGGCCGAAGGCGCGCAGCGCCCCGTCGGCGTCGCCCGAGGCGAGGCGGGCCGCGCCCTCGTGTGCGAAAGAGGCGGCCGTTCGCCCACCGGCGTCGTGTGGGAGCGCGGTGCCGGCACCGCCCAGGTATCCCAGGGCCGCGAGCTTTCGGATGGCATCCGGATCCGCGGCGCCGGCCGTCCGGCCCTCCGGCGGCGCGGGGCGCGGCGCGTAGCGATCGATCCGGGCCTTTTCCGGCAGCGTCCCCGGCACGAAGGCGGCCGACAGGGGTCGGCCAGGCAGTTCCCGCGAAAGAGGAACCTCGAGCAGGTCGAGCACCGTGGGCGCGATGTCGAGCACGGTCGCGTCCCGGATTTCGGCGCCCGGACGCACGTCGCGACCGTGGACGAAGACGACGCCGTCGCGCCGGTGCCACAGCACCGCCACGCCCGTGTCCGCGCGTCCCGACGTGCGGGGGCGCCGATCGCCCTCCTTGAAGCCGTGATCCGAGCACACGATCGTCACGGTGTTCTCGCCCTCGAGGCGCAGAAGGTCTCCCAGCACCTCGTCCTGGTATTCGTAGCAGCGATCGAAGGTCCGCGCGAAGGACGCATTGTCGGCGGCGGAGGTTCCGGGCAGCGGGGGCGGCGCGTTCTCCATGAAGAGATGGCCGCAGGCGTCGATCGTTTCGAAATAGACGGCCAGCAAGTCCGTCCCGAAACGGCGCTGGAGCCCGGGGAGGAGTCTGCGATAGAGCTCGCTCGTCGCGTGGATCTTCGCGAGCTGCTCCAGCCTCGCCTGGGCGCTCGCGCTGCCGGCCGGATCGGGAGGGTCCGTGAATCGCGAGCGGGTCGCGGACGGGTCGACGACCGGCGCGCCGGTCTCGTCGCGAAGCGACGCCGGGAACGTGGCGCCTGCGCCGGCCGGCTCGCTTCGCACCTGGTGGAAGCCCAGGCGATCCGAGACCTGGAACCCGGCGACCTGTTCCGCCGGGTCGCTCGCGTACCAGCCGAGGAAACCGGAGGTCTTCCCGAACTGGCCGACGATGTTCCAGAGCGCAGGCACGCGGCGCCGGTCGCTGGTGATCGGAACGGCCGTCCCATCGGGAAGGACCTCAACGAAATCGAAGATTCCGTGGTCCTGAGGCAGCCGGCCCGTGGCGATCGTCGTCCAGACGATGGGAGACAGCATCGGCTCGGTCGAGGCCAGCCGGCCGAAGGCGCCCTCGCGCTTGAGACGCGCGAAGGCCGGCAGCTTTCCCTCCCCGATCAGCCGGTCCACCGCGCGCAGGTCGGCACCGTCCAGGCCGATGAGAAGGACTCGGGGAGCCGCCGGGCGGGTCGCGGAAGGGCCTTCCGGCGCCCGACAGGAGACGGCAGCCAGGGCCAGAAGCCAGGGGGCCAGGCGCAACGCGCGGTCCACGGCCGGCATGCAATCACACCCGGGCGAAAGGCGGGCACCCGTCGGGCCAGCCCGGGTTCGAGCTCGATATCCAAAATTTTTTTGGACTATATTCAAATTATTGGTTACGCGGCGGGCGCGGATTCTTGGGCCGGCTTGGAGTGGCTTATTATCAATGACTTACGAACTCAACTCGACTCACCGACCGTGGCATTCGGATTGCTGAATCGAATCGCGTGAATCGCGTGGCGAAGCGAGTCCTCCTCGGCGCCATCGCTGTCGTCACGCTCGTGACGGTCGGCATCGCCTTCGTTTCCTTCGCCCGCAAGGTCGACAGCTTCACCAACGCGGGGTTCACCTACGATCACGAGGGCGGAGCGCTTCTGCTCCGCACCGTCGCCCCGGACGGCGCCGCCGCGCGGGCGGGCCTGAAGCCGGGCGACCGGATCATTCTCGCCGACGGACAGACCGCGGGCTCGCTCTCCCATCCGGAGCGCACTCTCGCGCGTGCGCCCCTGCCGCACCGTCTGGTCGTCATCACGGCCGGGGAGGTGCGGGGCGTGTCCCTGGGCGAGCCCTCCGTGCGTTTCGACGTCACGTACCTTTTCCTGGCCTTCGTCGGGTTTCTCTACCTCGTCATCGGCCTCTTCACGATCGCCCGCGAGCGCACCGCCGTCGCCGGCGTGTTCTGGGGCCTCTGCCTCGCTTCCTTCGCCGTATACGTCCTGACGCCGGTCGGACCGCGCGACGCCCTCTGGAAGATGGCCTGGGTCGCCGAGGACGTCTATCGCGCCTTTCTGCCGGCGCTCCTGCTGCACTTCTTCCTCGTCTTCCCCCGCCCGATCCGCAGCCGGCGGGTGATCCCCGTTCTCTACCTGCCCGCGGCGGCCTATATCCTCGCGGAGGTCGCGCTGCTCGCGGCTCGGCCGACGCCGTTCTCGGCGGCGATGCTCGAGGGCGCGACGCGATTCTGGTTTCTCTACCTCGCGGTGTACGGCGCCGCGGTCCTGGCGCGCGTGGCCGAGTTCGTGCGACGCCACCGCGAGGACGCCGAAGCCGAGAAACAGGTGCGCTGGATCGGCCTCGGCGTGATCGTGGGCCTGGCGCCCTTCCTGATCCTGTCGGTCCTGCCGCGGGCGTTCGGCCTCGAGTCGCCGCTGCTCTCGAGCATCGCCGTCGTCCCGCTCGTCTTCATCCCCCTCGCGTTCGCGTACGCCATCCTCAAGTGGCGCCTCTGGGACGTCGAGATCTTCGTCCGCGAGGCCATCGGGACGACCGGCGCGGTCCTGCTGGGCGGCATGACGTTCGTGCTGCTCAACTCGCTCCTCGACCGGACGCTCGGCGACATGGCCTCGGCCGGAAAGAACGTCATCGCGTTCGCATCCGGCCTCGTGCTCGCCTCGATGCTCGTGCCCGTCAAGAAGCGCATCACCGACGTTCTCGAGCGGATCCAGTACCACGACACCTACCGGGCTCGGCGGGCGCTGCTCGACATCGCCCGGGACTTCGCGGTTCCGAGGCCTCGGGAAGAGGTCGTGCAGGCGATCGTCAAGCGCGTCGAGGAAGCGCTGCGCGTCGTGCCGTGCTCGCTTTTCCTCTTCGAGGGCCCGGGCCGGGATCCCGACGCCGCTTCGCTCGCCCAGGCGCTCGCGGGCGAGGACCGTCTGCGGCTGCGCGGCACGGCGTTCGCCGCGACGCCCGCGCCGGCGCTCCTGCGCCTCCACGCCCTGGGATACCGCGCGTTTTTTGCGATGCGCTGCGGCGGCGAGCTCGTCGGCGCGCTCGGCGTCGGCTACAAGGACGGTCGGATCCCCCTGTCGTCCGAGGACGAGTCGCTCATGACGGCCGTCCTCGCCCAGGCCAGCCTCGCCTACGAGAACGCCCGCCTCTACGGAGCGCTGGCGGAACGGCTGGAGGAGATCCGGACCCTGCAGGAGTATCAGGAAAGCGTGATTCGCTCGTCCTCCTCGGGCATCGCGGTCCTCGACGCGGACGAACGCATTCACACGGCCAACCCGGCCTTCGCCCAGCTGACCGGCCGGAGCGAAGATGCGCTCAGAGGCCTGCCGCTGGCGGACGTCCTTCCCGGAGTCCTCGTCGGCGCGGCGCCGGACAACGGCGACGATTGGCGGTTCGAGACCCGACTGAAGACCGCCGACGGGGACGAGCGCGACCTCCAGCTCTCCGTTTCCGCCTTCCGCGACTCGCCCGATCGCCGGGTACTGGTGGTCGAGGACATGACGGACCGCATCCGCGCGGAGCGGGCGCTGGCCGAGCGGGAACGCCTGGCTTCGCTCGGCGTCCTCGCCGCGGGCGTGGCCCACGAGGTCAACACGCCCATCGCCGGCCTCTCGTCCTATGCGCAGATGCTCCTCTCCGAGACGCCGCCCGGGGACCCGCGGTATTCGATTCTCAAGAAGATGGAGCGGCAGACGTTCCGCGCGGCCCACCTCGTCAACAACCTGCTCGAGTTCGCGCGGCCGCGGCAGCGCACGCCGCAGAAGACCGACCTCCGCGCGGTGCTCGCCAACGCGGCCGAGTCGGTGGAGACCGCCTTCGCCGGACGCACCCTCGCACTCGAGATCGGCACGGACGGACCGCCGGCCCTGGTCATCGGCGATCCCCGCGAGCTCGAACAGGTCTTCGTCAACCTCCTGACCAACGCCCGCGACGCATCGCCCGAGGGCGGCACCGTCGTCTGCCGGCTCGAGGCCTGCGGCGAGACGATCCGCGTCACCGTCGCCGATCGCGGCCCGGGCGTGGCCGTGGCCGCCGACCGCATCTTCCAGCCGTTCTACACGACCAAGAAGTCCGGGGGGACCGGGCTCGGCCTGGCGATCTCGCGGGACATCGTGCGCCGCCACGGGGGCGAGATCGCGCTCGAAACGCGCGACGGCGGGGGCGCCGAGGCTCGCGTGGACCTGCCGCGGGTGCCGGCGGGGTCGCCTTCATGAGAATCCTCGTCGTCGACGACGAGGAGGTCATCCGCGACGTCCTCGGCACGCTGCTGACCAAGGAGGGCTACGAGGTCACCGCCGCGGCCACGGCCGGCGAGGCGGTCTCGCTCTTCGAGGCCGAACCGTACGACGTCGTTCTGCTCGACCTGATGCTTCCGGATCGGCCCGGCCTCGACGTGCTGCGCGACGTCCGCCAGCGCGACCCGGACGCCGTCGTCGTGATCGTCACCGCCTATTCCTCGATCGAAGGCGCCATCGAGGCCATGCGCCAGGGCGCGTTCCACTACATCCCCAAGCCGTTCCAGAACGAGGAGGTCCTCCTGACGCGTCCGGAAGGGGTCCGAGGCCCGCCGGTTGACCGAGGAGAACCGGCGCCTGCGCGAGGAGCTGTCGCTGCGCTACGGCCTCGGCCGCATCGTCGGCAAGTCCGAGAGCATGCGCAAGGTCTTCGAGCTCGTCCGCCTGGCCGGGTCCGTCGCGCTCGACGATCCTGGTCGAGGGCGAGAGCGGCACGGGCAAGGAGCTCGTGGCGCGCGCCATCCACACCCACTCGCCGCGTGCGGGGGCGCCCTTCGTCACCGTCAACTCCGGCTCGATGCCCACGGACCTGCTCGAGTCCAACCTCTTCGGCCACGTCAAGGGCGCCTTCACGGGCGCGATCGCCAACAAGAAGGGGCTCTTCGAGGTCGCGGACGGCGGCTCCATCTTCTTCGACGAGATCGGGACGATCTCCATGGAGACGCAGGCCAAGCTCCTGCGCGTCCTGCAGGAGAAGGAGTTCATGCGGGTCGGCTCGGTCGATACCCAGAAGGTCGACACGCGCGTCATCGCCGCCACCAACGTGGATCTGAAGAGCATGGTCACGGAGGGCCGCTTCCGCGACGATCTCTACTACCGCCTCTGCGTCATCAGCATTTCGATCCCGCCGCTGCGGGAGCGGCGCGAAGACATTCCGCTCCTGGCCGAACACTTCATGCGCTTCTATGCCTCCGAGAACTCCAAGCCCATCGGCGGCCTCGACCCCGAGGCGTACCGGGCGCTTCTCGACCACGACTGGCCGGGCAACGTCCGCGAGCTCGAGAACGCCATCGAGCGGGCCGTCGTCCTGTGCCCGCCGGGCGGGAAGATCGGCCTCGGCCTCCTGCCCGAGACGGTCCTGTCGCCCGACCGGGGGGACCTGCCCATCCGCCTTCCCGAAAACGGCGCGACCTACAAGCAGATGGTCGAAGAGTACGAGAAGCGGCTCATCCGCACCGCCCTGCGCCGCACCGGCGGCGTTCAGAAGCGGGCGGCGGAGCTGCTGAAGATCAAGCCCACCACGCTCCACGAGATCATCAAGAGGCTGGAGATCCGGGAGTAGCGGGAGTCGAGCGGTCGATCCGCTCCGCCGCGATCCGAAGACCGAGGGGTGCCCCGCCTAGGGCAGCCGCCGGACCATCACCAGCGTCCGGTCGTCCGCGAACGGCTCGCCCTGGGCGTGCTCCTCGAGGACTCGTCCGAGCTCGCTCTCGATGGCGTCCGGGCTGCGGCCGACCTGGCCGGCGAGGAAGGCCTTCAGCTTCGGCATCCCGAACTCGTCGCCGGCGGGGTCGTTCGCCTCGGTCACGCCGTCGGTGTAGAGGCAGAGGAGATCCCCCGGCGCGAGCGTCAGCTTCGACGACCCGTAGGGCTTGCCCGGGAAGAGCGCGAGCGGCAGGCCGTGAGAGCCGAGCTCCTCGGTCGTGCCGTCGGGGTGGAGGAGCAGGCCGGGGTTGTGGCCGGCGTTGGTGTACTCGACCTCGCCGGTCGAAGGCTCCAGGATCAGCAGGAAGAACGTGATGAACCGGTCGGGCCCCGTACGCCGGGAGATCGCTTCCGAGAGGCGCCCGGTCATCTCCGGCACGGCCACGCCTTCGTCCGCCCAGGCATGAAACGAGGCCTGGAGCGAGGCCATCAGCAGGGCCGGTCCGACGCCCTTGCCGCAGACGTCCGCGATCGTCGCGTAGATCTTTCCGTCACTGCGCGGCCGAAAGTCGAAGTAGTCCCCCGAAACCTGGCGCGACGCGACGTTGGAGCCGTGAAGCTCGTAGCCCTCCACGGGCGGCGGCTCCTCCGGCAGGAGCCGCTGCTGGATCTCGCGCGCGAGGGCGAACTCGCGGTCCATCTGCCGCTTCTCCGCGTTCTCCTCCATGAGGCGCGCGTTCTGAATCTTGGCCGCGGCCACGTTGGCGAGCGAGGTCAGCAGCCGCAGGTCGGCCTCTTCGAAGGAACGGTGACCGACCCGGCAGTCGACGTAGATCAGACCCACCACCTCGCCCTCGTTTTCCAGGGGCGCGGCGAGCACCGACTTGATGCCCGAGAGACGGATCGAGTCCGCCAGCGAGACCCCGGAGCCCGTGGACGTGTCCATGAGGAGAAGGCCGTTGCGTTTTTCGACGACGGCGGCGACGAGCGTCTTGGAAAGCCGGATGTCCTCGGCCGAGATCCCTTCGGCCACCCGCACCACGGCGGGCGCGAGCTCGCCCGTGACCCGGGAGCGCAGGAGCACGAGCCCGCGGTCCGGATGCAGGGTCTCGAAGACCTTGTCCATCAGGAATCCCAGGAGCTCGTCGACCGAGATGTCGCGCAGCAGCTCGACGGTCAGCTCGTTGACGACCCGCAGCGACTCGATGAGCTTGCCCATCTGCTCGGCCGGCAGCCGGGGGTCGGTCTCCGTCGCGTGGGCGCGCAGCAGCTCCGCCGACGCCTTGAGGATCGTGTTGTCGAGAGGATCCTCGCCTCCGCCCTCGATCCGCACGCGTGTCGTCGACTCGGATTCGACCTTGAGCGTCACGCCCCCGACGGTGATCCGGTCGCCGGGCTTGAGGGGCTGGAGGGTCGCCAGCCGGTCGCCGTTCAGGAAGGTCCCGTTGCGCGAGCCGAGGTCCTCGACCGTCAGCGCGCCGTCGTTGTCGCGCACGATGCGGGCGTGCTGGCGCGACAGCATCTTGTCCGAGATGGGCAAATCGTTCATCGACGACCGGCCGATGGTCGTGACGGGCCGGTCGAGCGACAGCTTGCGCGCGGCCATGCCCGGGGCGGTGACGTAGAGGTAAAACACTTCTTCCCTTAGAGTTGGGGATTCTACCCCGCCCGCCGCCCGAGCGCTCCGGTACCCCGGAAAAGGGCGAGTCCGGGCCCGGGCTTGCGCCCGGGGGCCGGGATCCGTAGAATGCGCCGTCCCATGAAGCCCAACATCCACCCCGAGCTCCACGAGGTCCTGGTCCACTGCGCCTGCGGCGTGACCTGGACCACCCGATCCACCAAGAAGGAGCTGCGGCTCGAGATCTGCAGCCAGTGCCACCCGTTCTTCACGGGCAAGCAGAAGCTGGTCGATTCCGCCGGTCGCGTCGAGCGTTTCCGCAAGCGCTACGAGAAGAAGGCCTCCGGCGCCCCGGCCTAGCTGCCCGCACGCGGGGATGAGCCCCTTGGCCTCCCGACCCTTTCCCTCCGCCGCCCTCTAGCGGTCATACTCAACGTTCGTCCGGCCGGACGGCGGCAGCCGTCCGCCTGAGGGCTCGCCATGTTCGAGAAACTGGAAGACATCCGACGCAAGTACGACGAGGTCCGGGCTCGCCTCGCCGATCCCGCGTTCGTCCAGGACCACCGCGCCGTGCGGGATGCCCAGAAGACGCTGACGGAGCTCGAGCCGATCGTGCGGAAGATGGAGGAGCACCGCCAGGTCCAGCACGAGCTGGAGGGGGCCCGCGAGCTGACCGAGTCGCTTTCGGCCGGCGACGAGCTCTACCAGATGGCGGCCGCGGAGCGCGCGACGCTGACCGAGCGGCTCGCCAGGGTCGAGGACGAGCTGAAGGTGCTCCTGCTGCCCAGGGACCCGAACGACTCGCGCAACGTCTTCCTCGAAATCCGGGCCGGCACCGGCGGGGACGAAGCGGCGCTGTTCGCCGGCGAGCTCTTCCGCATGTACCAGCGCTACGCCGAGCGCCGGCGCTGGAAGGTCGAGGTCGTCGACCGCGACGACACCGGGATCGGCGGCATCAAGACGATCACGGCGCTCATCGAGGGCGACGGCGCGTACTCCCGCCTGAAGTACGAGGGCGGCGTCCACCGCGTCCAGCGCGTCCCGGCCACCGAGAGCTCGGGCCGGATCCACACCTCGGCGGCCACCGTCGCGGTCCTGCCGGAAGCCGAGGACGTCGAGGTCCGGGTCGACGAAAAGGACATCCGCGTCGATCGGTTCTGCGCGTCGGGCCCGGGAGGGCAGGGCGTGAACACGACGTACTCCGCGGTGCGCCTCACGCACCTGCCGACCGGCCTCGTCGTCCAGTGCCAGGACGAGCGCAGTCAGATCAAGAACAAGGCCAAGGCCATGCGCGTGCTGAAGGCGCGGCTCTTCGAGATGGAGCAGGAGAAGCAGGTCGGCGCCATCGCCGCGGAGCGCAAGAAGATGGTGGGCTCGGGGGACCGGTCGGAGAAGATCCGGACGTACAACTTTCCCCAGTCCCGAATCACCGACCACCGCATCGGGTTCACGACCCACCGGCTCCAGGACGTGCTCGACGGCAACCTGGACGAGCTCGTCGAGCCCATCTCCTCCAGGCTCCAGGCCGAGCGGCTCAAAGACGAGCTGGCCAGGGCTTGAGGACCGGGGACCCGCGCGCATGACCACGCGCGAGCTGCTCCAGCACGCCGCCGACCGGGCCGCCGAGACCAAATCGGAGGCCACCGCGTGGGACGCCCGCCTCCTGCTCGGGCACGCCATGGGCGGGGCGCCGCCGCTCGCCCTGGACCCCCGCCAGAGCGTCGATCCGGTCGTGGAGGCCCGCTTCTCCGCACTCTGGGAAAGGCGCCTCAAGGGGGTTCCGGTCCAGCACCTGATCGGCGAGTGGGACTTCTACGGCCGCCCGTTCCGGGTGGACGGGAGGGCGCTCGTTCCGCGGCCCGAGACCGAGATCCTCGTGGAGCAGGCCCTCCGGGAGGCGGGGACCGCGAAGCGCGTGCTCGACGCCGGGACCGGCAGCGGCATCATCGCGATCACCTACCTGCTCGAGCGGCCGGAGGCGACGGCCGTGGCCCTCGACATCTCGATCGACGCTCTGGCCCTCGCGCGCCAGAATGCCGAGCGGCACGGGGTCCTGCCCCGCCTGTCGCTGCTGGCCTCGGACTGGCTCTCGGCGCTGGGGACGGCGCGTTTCGAGCTCGTGCTGTCGAACCCCCCTTACCTCGCGATCGGCGAGTCGCCGCACCTGCCGCCCACCGTCCGGGACCACGACCCCCGCCGGGCGCTGTTTGCCGGGGAGGACGGCATGACGGCCATCCGACAGCTCCTGGCGACGGCGGGCGCGTACCTGGAGCCGGGCGGCGTGCTCGTGTTCGAGATCGGCTTCGGCCAGGGCGAGGCCGTCCGCTCGGAGATCCTGGCCCGCCCGACCTGGCGGTTCGTGCGCATCGAGTCCGACCTGGAGGGAGTTCCGCGCATCTGCATCGCGCGCCTCGAGTCCGCGGCCGAAAGGGTCGGTAGAATCCGCAAGCCGTGGACAAGTTCGTAATCGAAGGCCCGACCCGCCTGGAAGGCGAAGTCGCCATCTCGGGAGCCAAGAACGCAGCGCTCCCGTGCCTCGCCGCGGCCCTCCTCACGGCCGAGACCGTGCGCCTCACGAACCTGCCGGACGTCGCCGACATCCGGACGATGCGCCGGCTGCTCCAGCACATCGGCGCGCGCTTCGAGGCCGAAGAGGACGGCGTCACGATCGCAGTACCGGCGATCGGCTCGGCCGACGCCCCGTATGAGCTGGTCAAGACGATGCGGGCTTCGGTCCTCGTGCTCGGGCCCCTGCTCGCCCGGGCCGGCGCCGTCCGTGTTTCACTTCCCGGAGGGTGCGCGATCGGGGTGCGCCCGATCGACCTGCACCTGAAGGCCTTCGAGAAGCTCGGCGCCGAGGTCCGACTCGATCACGGCTACGTCGAGGCGAAGGCGGGGAGACTGACGGGGACCGAGATCGTCTTCGACACCGTCACGGTCACGGGCACCGAAAACGTCATGCTCGCGGCCGTGCTGGCCAGCGGTACGACGCGCCTGGTGAATGCGGCCCGGGAGCCCGAGGTCACCAATCTGGCCATGATGCTCAACGCGATGGGTGCCCGCATCACGGGAGCGGGCGCCGAGACGATCGTGATCGAGGGCGTGGAGGAGCTCCACGGGGTCGACCATCCGATCATCCCCGATCGGATCGAGGCCGGAACCTACGTCCTCGCGGCGGCCGCCACGCGCGGCGACGTCGCCGTGCGCCGGTGCGCGCCCGAGCACCTGGCGGCGCTGACGGCCCGCCTCGCCGTCACGGGGGCCCGGCTGGACACGATCGGCGACACGGTGCGCGTCCGCGCCGAGGGGCGTCTGGTCTCGCACGACGTGGCCACTGCGCCCTATCCGGGCTTCCCGACCGATCTCCAGGCGCAATGGATGGCCCTGGCCGCCACGATGGACGGCGTCGCCACGATCACCGAGACCATCTTCGAGAACCGCTTCCAGCACGTCGCCGAGCTCGTGCGGATGGGCGCCCGGATCCGGCTCGAGGGCCGCTGGGCGGTCGTCGAGGGCCCCTCGCGGCTGACCGGGGCGACCGTGATGGCGAGCGACCTGCGGGCGTCCGCGGCCCTGGCGATCGCGGCTCTGACGGCGGAAGGGGCGACGACGATCGAACGCGTGTACCACCTCGACCGGGGCTACGCCAGAATGGAAGAGAAGCTGGTGGGACTGGGAGCGACCGTCCGGAGGATCCGATGACCGATTGCCTTTTCTGCAGGATCGCGGGCGGCCAGATCCCCTCGAAAGCGGTTTTCTCCGACGAGAACGTCTACGCCTTCCAGGACATCGCGCCGAAGGCGCCGACGCACGTCCTGGTGATTCCCCGCAAGCACATCGGCCGACTGGCCGAGGCGGGTCCGGAAGACGAGCGGCTGATCGGCGAGGTCGTCGCGCGCGCCGCCGCGATCGCGAGGGACCTGAAGCTCGACCACTACCGCCTGGTCGTCAACAACGGCGAAGGCGCCGGGCAGACGGTCTTCCATCTGCACTTCCACCTGCTCGGCGGCCGCCCCATGTCCTGGCCGCCGGGATAGCCGCCCTAGTTCGGTGCGGTCACCGGTGCGAAGTTGGCGTGGACGAGCATCCACCGCCCGCCCTGCTTGACGTAGACCCGCGTCGACTTGGCCATCGCCGGCGAGACCTTCCCCTCCTTGCTCCTGACCGAGGCGATGTAGTTGTAGGAGAGGATCGCAACGTCGCCGTAGACCTGGACCTTCTCGTTCGCCATCTCGGCCGTCACCAGCGTGTCGCTGCCCGAGAAGTTCCCGTCGACGACGTGCTGCATCGTGGCCTTGCCGTCGATTCGCGTCGGATACGCGCCCTCGAAGACCGTGTATTCGTCGGCCACGTTCTGACCCCAGGCCGCCGCGTCCTTCCTCATCTCGGCGGCCCAGTGGGCCCGGGTCAGGGCGATGACCTCCGCGGCCGCCTGCTGCGGGTCCGCCGCCGGAAGCACCGACGCGGCGAAGATCGCGAGAACCGACAGGATGCGAACCTTCATGATGCCCTCCTCTTGGGGTCAGCCCTGAATTCCTGACGTTTGGGGTCAGCCCTGAAGTTCTGACGTTCGGGCGGCGGCACCCCGGGCACGCCGCTCGAGCGGCAACAGGCTCGAATAGAGAAACTCGTGCGTCGGCGTCGCGACGCCCGGCTCGCGGCCGAGGCGCACGACGGCGCCGTTCCAGGCCTCGAGCTCGGACGGACGCCCGTCGATGATGTCGCGCTGGAGGGACGTCGTGCCGGCGGGATCGAGCGAGTCGAGAAAGGCCATCCCCTTCTCGACGGCCCCGTCCGGAAGCGTCACTCCGCGCGTCCTCCCGACGGCGAAAATCTCCTCCATGCCGCGCTCGAGCATCCGCCGCGTTTCCGGCATCGCCCGCGTCACACCGATCGGAACCCGCGTCACCGCGCCGACGCCGCCGAACGGGACGACCACGAGCAGCTTCTCCCAGAGCGACACCTCGATGTCGGCCGGGATCGTGGCCCGAATGCCGGCCCGCTCGAAAGCGTCGCGAAGTTTCTCGGTCCGCGCGCTCGGCCGCCGATCGAGCTCGCCGAACCGAACGGAATGCACCCGACCCAGGCTGCGGATCCGCCCCGGCGCGGCGATCCAGCTGAACGTGGCGCAGAGACCACCGACCACGCGCTGCGCGCCCAGCACACCGGCGAGCTGGCGGGCCGCTTCGACCCCGTTCTGCAGCGGCACGACGAAGGTCTCGGGGCCGAAAAGCGGCCCCATCGCCCGCGCCGCCTCCTCGACCTGCCACGTTTTCACGCCGAGGATCACGACGTCGACGGGTCCGACTTCGGCCGGTGAATGGGTCGCGACGGCCGGCCGGACGATTCGCTCCCCCCCGTCGGTCTCGACCACGAGGCCACTCTCCCGGATCGCGGCCAGATGTTCGCCCCGCGCGATGAAGGCCACATCCTCCCCCGCTCGCGCAAGGTCCACGCCGAAGCGGCCACCGGCACCTCCCGTACCGAAAATCGCGATCTTCACGGATTCGACCCTCCGGCAAACTTCAGTTCTTCAGGGCTGACCCCACGACGGGGAGCGCGATGTGCGACGGGTGCGCGGCGTCGTAGTGGATGCGGATCGACGCCTTCCGGAACCGGGCGGAACGGGTTTCCGACTCGCCCGTCTGCAGGTTCCGCGAAAAGTGCGGCATGAAGCTGCCGCAGAGGACCACCCGGATCCGGTGGCCGCGGGCGAAGAGGTTGCCGGTCCGCAGGTTCGGCAGACGCATCGGAACGATCTCGCCCGGCGAGAGCAACCCGGGCGCGGCGCCGCCCTCCCGGTCGCTGACCCGGAGCACGTCCGTGCCGGGACTCGAAAGGTTCCAGGCCGTTCCGTCGGGCGCGACGTCCTCGAGCTTGACCCAGAGGTCCGCGTCCGGCGCGTCGGCCGACAGGTAGATCTCCGTGCCGATCGCGCCGACGACGCGGAGCGATTCGGTCAGCCGCTCCGTCTCGAAGACCAGCGTGTCCGGGCGGCCCGCCAGCGACCGGTAGTCGTGCGCGCCGGCCGCGTCGGCGTACGGGTCGAGGACCGGGTGTGCCGGATCGGAGACGAAGGCGCTCGACCCGGCCCGGGAATCCGGCCCCGGCGGCCGCGACGCAAGTCGGCCTCCCGCGGCGAAGTAGAAAGGCACGAGCCGGGTCCCGGGCAGCGGCAGGGTGTCTCCGGTTCGCCAGGCGTTCTCGCCCATGACGAACGCACGCACGCGCGGCCCGTGTTCGAAACCGTTTTCGACGCCGCGGACGTATCGATCCATGAAACGTACGATCTCTTCAGCGTACGCCAGTCGCGCCTGCGGACCGAACTCGCGCTCACCCGCACGGTCCTCGCCCTCGCCGCCGTGGACCCATGGACCGAGGATGATCTGCGTCCGGGGATCGGGCTCGGTCCGGCGCGCCTCGACCAGCCCGAGGAAATTCGTCATCGCGCCCTCCGGGCCGTACGCCTCGTCGTGCCAGCCCGAGATGTTCAGCACCGCGGCGCCGACCCGATCGTAGCGCCCGCGCACTTCCGCCCAGTCCCACCAGGACTCCCCCGGCCCATGCGCCAGCCAGTCGAAGTAGTACGGAGCCGGCGCGCGGAGTTCCGGCACGTCGGTCAGCGGAAGCCGGAACGGGAGCGTGCTCCGCAGCCGCCTCCACGCGGCGCGGGCGTCGCGTCCCGTGCGCGGACCGGGCAGATCGAGGCGCGCCCGCGCGTCCGGCGCGATGGAGTTCCAGATCCAGGGCAGCCAGGACAGATCCCAGGCGCCGCCGGCGTAGAAGAAGTTTCGCGGCGTCGAGTAGGTCATGGCCGGCACCATGGCCTTCAGGTGCGGCGGCGATTCGACGGCCGCGAGCCATTGCACCGCGCCGGGATACGAAAGCCCGTACGTTCCGATGTCGCCGGTCGACCAGGTCTGTTCCGCGGCCCACTCGATGGTGTCGTAGCCGTCGGCGCCCTCGTTGCGGTAAGGCGTGAAGGTGCCGCCGGAATCGTAGCGCCCCCGCACGTCCACGAGCACCACCGCGTAGCCCGCGGCGAGCGCGGCTCGGACGACGCCGTCGTCGGACGAACGCTTGCGACCATACGGGGTCCGGTAGACGAGGGTCGGATGCCGCCCCTCGGACGCCGGGCGCAGCACGTCGGCCGCGAGAATCACGCCGTCGCGCATCGGCACGGCGACGCCGCGCATCTCGGCGCGCGGCGGTCCCACGGACGCCGACCCGGCGACGATGAGGGCGAGGAGCGGCCCGAGCGACCTCAAGGCCCCGGCGTCCGGACGGCCGGCGGGGCCGTCGAGACGAGGACCGGCGTCCCTCCCGCCTCCGCGATGGGCGGGATGCGGTAGATCCCGATGCGGGCCTTCTGGCGAAGCTCCTTGAGCCATGCGGCCACCTGCGCATCGAAAGCCCGCTCCGAGGCCCGCCGTCGCATCTCCTCCGCGACGTTCTCGAAGGGTTCCACCGGCTCCTTCGCGGCCTCCCGCTCCGGCGCGTAGCGCGAGGCGTATTCCGCGCGCGCCTGCGCTTCATCGGCGAACGCGATCGGCGCAAAGCGTTCGCGCAGGTATCGCTGGATGACGAGCTGGCGCTCCAGGGAGGCCTCGACGTCTTCCCTCGTCAGGCCGGCCCGGGCGTACTCGGCAGCCGGGTCCTTGCCTTCCGCCTTCAGGCGCTCCTCGAGCCGCTTGACCGCCTCGGCGAGCTGCGCCGCGTCGGGCGGGGCCGGGCCGAAACGGGAGGCGTCCTCGAATTCGAGCTGCTGGTCGATCAGGGCATCGAGGACGCGGGCGCGAAACGCCTCCGCGCTCTCGCCGGCTTCCGGCTGGAGGGCCGAGACGAGCATCGCCTTGCGCACGTCGCTTTCGGGGATCGCCGTGTCGTTGACCGTCGCCGCGATGCGATCGACGAATTCCGGCGTCTGCGACGCCGCCGCCGCGAGCATGACGGCGGCCAGTCCGAGCAGCGGGCGCACGCCGCCATGATACCGGGAGGCTCCGTGCTATTTTCCGGTGTCCGTGAGTCCCATCGTAGAACGCGGGCGGCTCCTGATCGTCGGAACGCCCATCGGAAACCTCGAAGACCTGTCGCCCCGCGCCCGCCGCGCGCTCGCGGAAGCCGACGTGATCTTCTGCGAGGACACGCGCGTGACGGCCAAGCTCGCCGCGCGGTTCGGCCTCCCGGCCCGCCGCATCTCCTGCCCCGCCCCGCGGGAGGCCGGGCGGGTCGACGAGCTGCTCGAGCGCCTCGCGCGCGGGGAAACCGTTGCGCTCGTCTCCGACGCCGGCATGCCGGCGCTCTCGGATCCGGGCGAGCGGCTGGTCGCGGCCGCCGCCGCGGCCGGTCATGCCGTCGCCGTCGTGCCCGGCCCTTCCGCCCCCGCGGCCGCGCTGGCCGTGTCGGGCCTGCCGGCCGTGCCGCACCTCTTCCTGGGCTTCCTGCCGGCCCGCTCCGGGGAACGCCAGCGCTTCCTCGAGGGTGTCGCCGAGCGTCGCGAGACCCTCGTCTGGTTCGAGGCGCCCCACCGCCTGCGCGAATCGCTCGCGAGCGCCGCCGGAGTCCTGGGCCCGCGGCGGGCCGTGGTCGCGCGGGAGCTGACCAAGCTCCACGAGGAGGTCCTCCGCGGCACGCTCGCCGAGCTTGCCGCCGCCATCGCCGCGCGCGGCACCGGGCGCGGCGAAGTCACCGTCGTCGCCGAGGGCGCGCCGGCCACAGTCGCCGCGGTGGACCCCGACGAACTGGACGCGCGCATCCGTGAGGCGCTCGCCGCGGGCGCGGCCCTCAAGGGCCTGTCCCGCGAGATCGCGCGCCGCTCCGGAAGGCCGGCCCGGGAGATCTACGCCAGGGCACTCGAGCTCTCGAAGCGATGAACGAGCCGATCGTCCGCGTCTCCCGCCTGACCAAGGTCTTCAAGTCGTTCCGACGCGACGAGGGTCTCGCGGCGGCGCTCAAGACTCTCGTCCGGCGCACGGCCACCGAGGTCTCCGCGGTCGCCGAGGTCACCTTCGACATCGCGCCGGGAGAGATGGTCGGGTACATCGGCGCCAACGGCGCCGGAAAGTCGACCACGATCAAAATGCTCACCGGGATTCTCACTCCGACCTCCGGCGAGATCCGGTGCAACGGCTTCGTGCCCCACCGTGAGCGCACGCGGTACGTGGCCACGATCGGCGTCGTCTTCGGCCAGCGCACCCAGCTGTGGTGGGACATCGCCGTCGTCGAGTCCTTCCGCCTGCTCAAGGAGATCTACTCCCTGACCGAGGCGCAGTATCGGGAGCGGATGGACCTCTTCGACAAGGTCCTGGGCCTCAAGGCCTACCTGCACCAGCCCGTCCGGAAGCTGTCGCTCGGCGAACGCATGCGCTGCGACCTCGCCGCTTCGCTGCTCCACCGGCCGCCCCTGCTCTTTCTCGACGAGCCGACGATCGGCCTCGACGTGGTCGCCAAGGCCAACGTGCGCGAGTTTCTCCAGGAGATCAACGCCCGGGACGGCACGACGGTCCTCCTCACGACCCACGACCTGGCGGACATCGAGACGCTCTGCAAGCGGGTCATCGTGATCGACCACGGCCGCCTTCTGTTCGACGGGGCCCTGAACGAGCTGCGGGACCGGATCCTGCCAGTGACCTCGATCGTCTTCGACGTCAAGCGGGCGCCGGACCCGTCGGAGCTGACCTTCCAGGGCACCCCGATCCGTGCGGAAGGCCTCCACCGCTACCGGCTCGACCTCGACCGGCGCGTCGTGGCGCCCGCGACGGCCGTCAAGGACATCGTCAATCGGTTCGAGGTCTCGGACCTGAGGATCGAGGAGCCGGAGGTCGAGGCCGTCGTCAAGCGCATCTACCAGGAGGGCATCTCGTGACCGCCGTCGCCGCGACCTGGCGCGCCGCGGTGCCCTTCGTCCGCATCGGCTTCCTGAACATGCTGGCCTACCGGGCCCGGTACTACGTCGGCGTGCTCACGTACCTCTTCAACGTCGCGGTCTACTTCTTCATCTGGCGCGCCGTGTTCCGGCATGCGGACACCGTCGGCGGCCTGAACCTGCAGCAGATGATCACCTACGTCGCCGTGGGCTGGGCGATCCGATCCTTCTACTTCAACGAGATCGACCGGGACATCGCCACCCAGGTGCAGGAGGGCCGCCTCGCGATGAGCCTGATCCGCCCGGTCGACTTCCAGACGGTCATGATCGCCGACGCGGCCGGCCAGTCGGCGTTTCGCGCCGTGCTGTTCACCATCCCGATCTCGTTCGTCCTCGCCCTCCTCTTTCCGTTGAAGCCGCCGCCCTCGTTTGCCGCGGGTCTGTTCTTCCTGGTTTCCGCGGTGATGTCGTTCTTTCTCGTGGCCGCGCTCAACTTCCTCGTGGGCCTCGTGGCGATCCGCTCCAAGTCGATCCTCGGGATCCTCCGAGCCAAGTACCTCGTGTTCGAGCTGCTCTCGGGTCTCTTGATTCCGACCACCCTCTTTCCGGAGCCCCTTCGGACGATCCTTCTCTACTCGCCCTTCCCGCACATCAATTTCACGCCCGCGACGCTGTACCTCGGCAAGGCCGGAGGCCTCGAAGCCGGACGTCTCCTCGCTCTGCAGGCCGGCTGGACGGTCGCCCTGCTCGCGCTCGGGCAATGGGCCTGGCGGCGCTCGCGCCAGCGCATCACGATCCAGGGCGGATGAGCGCCCGTTCCACCCTCGCGCGCCACGGCCGCCTCTTCGGCCTGTACTTTTCGCAGTATGCGAAGGCCCGCCTCGAGTACCGCCTCGACTTCTTTTCGAGCGTGTTCGCGTCGTTTCTCGGGACCGCCGCCGCGTTCGGCTTCCTCCTGATCGTCTTTTCCCGCGTGCCGGCCGTCCAGGGCTGGAGCTTCGAGGAGATGGTCTTTCTCTACGGGTTCTCGCTCATCCCGCTGGGGATTTTCAACGTGCTGTCGTGGAACCTCTACATGTTCCCCGACCGGTACCTGATCGAGGGCCGGTTCGACCGCGTGCTCGTGCGGCCCGTGTCTTCGGTCTTCCAGGTGCTGTTCGAAGCGTTCCGCCTGGAGTCCCTCCAGGAGACGGTGACGGGCCTGGCGGCGGTCATATGGGCCTCGCGCCGCCTGCACCTCGTTTTCGGCCCCCTCGACCTCGTCCTGTTCGTTCTCTGGGCCCTCTTTGCCGCGGCCATCTACCTGTCGATCTTCGTGGGCCTTTCGGCCACGTCCTTCTGGATCGAGGACCGGATCGGCATCGTGCCACCGATCTTCAACCTGATGCAGTTCGGCCGCTATCCGCTCTCGATCTACGACGCCTGGATCCGCTTCGTGTTGTCGTTCGTGATTCCCTTCGCCTTCGCGACGTTCTTTCCCACGATCCGATTCCTGAAGCGCAACGAGTTCGTCCGCGAGTTCTGGGCCGTCCCCCTCGTCGCCGCTCTGACCGTCTCCATCGCTCTCGCCTGCTGGAACAGCGGCGTCAAGCGGTACCACTCCACGGGGTCGTAGGGCGGACGGGTCCCGCGCTACGCCGCCGCCGGAGGAAGAGGCGGAGGCTCCGGCTCGACCGGCAGGAGCGGCCCGGGTGACTGTCCGCGCTGCCGCCGTCCCGCCAGGAGCGCCGCCGCGCCCGCAGCCAGCAGCGCCGCCGCCATCCACCCCGCCGCCCGATCGACGGCGGCCGGCTGCGCCAGCAGGCCGAGGACGTCGCGGCCGCCGACCGTCAACGCACCGAAGAGCACCCAGGCCGCCGGATGGTCGCGCAGGAGAAGCCCCGCCGAGGCCGCGACCCAGGCCACGACGAGGACCGTCGGAAGAAAGTCCGCGGCGAGGCTCGACGGCGCGGGCACGCTCGACGGCAGAAGGGACACCAGAATCGCCAGCGCGCCGAGGATGCGTCCGCCGGCCGACCGAAAAAACTCGCTGCGCAGGGCCAGGGCGACCACCGCGGCGGCCGCGACGAAAACGAACGTCCCCCGGGCCGCGTCCCAGAGCACCTGCACCGCCGGCACCGCCGAGACCAGGCTGCCAGGCAGGCTCGGATCCGGCTCGTAGAGGGCGGGGACGCGCCTGGCGACCAGGTGCGCCCAGTGCGACAACCCCAGGAGCCCGCCCGCGGCGATCGCCGCCCGCAGCAAGGCGTCCGGCAGTGACCCGCCGCGTCGGAGGGCGTCGGCCCAGCCGGGCCGGGCGGCCGAAATCAGCACGAAACCGACGAGCGCCACGAGCAGCATGAACGCCAGTCCCGCGGCGAACGAGATGCCGAGGCCGAGCCGGAACAGGGAGAGCGGTGTCTCGGTCGGGTACTTCCGGAAGACGGACGCCAGGCCGTTCGCGAAGCCGGCCACCGCCAGCAACGCGGTCCACAGGAGGGGACGTCGGACTTCGGCCCAGCGGAAGTCGGGCTGCCGGACCCGTCGCAGGAGAAGGACGATCGCCAGTCCGACCAGGCTTCCCATCGCGACGACCCTCACGCCGAGCAGCAGCCAGTCGGCGGTCGAGCGCTTGCGCTGATCGCGCAGGAAATCCTCCGGAACGTGAATCGTCGGAAGGAAGGCCGCCAGCTCGGGCCCGTGAAAGACGGCCGTGAGACGGGCGCGCGCCTCGCCGAGGCCATCGGGGTTCGCCTCGAGCACCACGGTCGTGTCGATGCGCCGGGGACGGGCTTCCGTCCCGACGTCCCGGACCGCGTACGCGCCGGCCGGGTAGCCCAGCTTCGCCGCGGCCTCGAGAGCCCGCCGTTTCGCCGCGTCCGGCGCCGGGGGCGCGGCCGCCGCCGCGTCCTCGGCGACCGGGTGGACGAAGGCGACGACCCGCGACCGCCGCGCGTCGACGAGGACCTTCCACTCCTCCTTGCTTTCCGGCCGGAAGTACCGCACGACCCAGTAGGCCAGCGGCAGCTCCGCTTCCGTCAGCCGGCGAAAGGCCTCCGGGCCGCCCTTCTCGATCACGTAACGCGCGGCGTCGTCCGAGAACCCGGGGATGCCGCCGTTGTCCTGCGGGTGGGCTCCCCGAACGCTTCCGTCCTCGGCGAAGCCCGTTCCCGTGTAGGCGACGCTGCGCCAGTCCGAGGGATCGGCGCCGTTGACCTCCAGAAAGCGGCGGGAAATCGACTCGGCCCGGGGTCGCCCCGTCGCGTCCTCCGCGTCCGGCTCCATGCGATCGCCGGGGATGACGAGCGAGGATGCCAGGACGAGGGCCAGGGCGCCCATCCCGGCCAGGGAGCGCGGCGACAGCGGGCGGACCTCGGGAACCGCCGGCGCCGGGAGATCGGGTGCAACGGCCGCGGGGACGAACCCGACCTCGCCGTTCGAGAGCCCGGTGGCCGGCAGGAAGCCGCGTCGCCGGGCGTAGAGGACGAGCGAAACGGCGAGGGGAAGCAGCAGGATGCCGGAAGCGATCGCGCCGGAGGCGACGTAGTAGGCGTTGCCGGAGCGCAGCAGCAGCAACGCCGTGTAAATGGCGTCGACCGTGAAGTGCCAGACGAGCAACGGCACGACGCCGTAGCGCAGCATCAGGAATCCGATGAGGACGCCGGCCAACCCCACCTCGAGACCGCGGATGTAGAAAGGCTGGTTGGGGTACGTGGAGTGGCCGAATCCCCAGATGAAGGCCGGCACCACGACCGCCACGAACCGCCCCGCGCCCAGCTTGTCCAGGAACGAGATCGAGAACATCCGGCTGATCCCTTCCTCGGTGACGGCCGGAAGGAAGCCGATCAGGAGCACCGTCGCCCACGGCAGAGCGGTGTTCAGCATGTCGCTGTACGGGACGTCGGCCGGCGCCCAGGCGCCGAAGTGCCCGGCCACGACGTAGAAGACCGCCTGGTACGCGAAGAAGAATGCCGCGAGCGCGTAGCCGAGCACGACGCTCCGAAGGAATCCCTTCGTCTGCAGCCCGCGGAGCGAAAAGGCGCCTCCCAGCGAGACCTTCTCCGGAAACCGCTCGCGGTACATGGGCTCGGCCGCCGCGACGACGAGGGCGATCCCGGCGCCCGTCCCGATCGCGCCGAGGATTCCGAGGACGACCTGGCTCGTCAGGTACGAGGTCAGCGAGCTCGCCGTGTCGTACCCGAACAGCGTCAGCGGAAAGTCGTTGGCGAGCGAGAGGAGCGCCAGCACGAAGCCGATGCCCCCGAAGGCGCCGACCAGGCGCCAGGGCACGTCCTTGCGGGCGATCCGGCCCACCAGGACCCCGAGCATGGCGAGGATGGTCGCGATCAGACCGGCGGTGGCGACCGCGCCGGCCGCCTCGTTTCGGGAGCGCAGCTTCTCGTAGTCGCGGACCCAGCTCTCGGGAACGTGGACGAACTCGCGGTATGCCGTCACGCGGTCGCCCGAGACGATCGTCGAATACCGGATCGTGGCCTCGGCCAGCCGGACACCCGCCTTCTCGTCGACGAAGGTCCAGTCGGTCCGGTTCGGTCGCGAGACCGGCGTGGCCTCGATCGGCTTCAGGCTCGATTCCGGCAGGCCCCGCGAAGCGAGGAACCGGAGCGCCAGCGCGCGGGCCGCCTCTCGCTCGAGGCGCGCGCCTTTCGCATCCTCCTTGAGGACCGACTGAAATCCGACGAGGTCCCCGAGCGGTGTGAAGGCGACGCGCTCCTCCTCGGTCACCCCGGAGCGGAACCAGCGCATGCGCCAGAGCCAGATCCTGGCCTCGCGGCCGTAGAGCCGCCCGGCGCGTTCGAGGCCGAGCTCGCGCTCGAGGTAGATCTTCGGCGCCTCGGCGACGTCGAACTGGCCGGCGAACCGCATGCCCTCGAGCTTCACGCCGCGATCCGCGAGAAACGCCTCGGCCAGCTCGCGGGCCTGCGCCCGGTTGACCTTGAACTCGATCGAGGCCTCCGGAAACGCGCGAGAAAAGAGCGCGCCGGTGACCGCCGCGCCGGCCGCGATCACGAGGAGGCAGGCCGCGAGGAAGCGCAGGTCCTTCCGATCGAGCTTTTCCATGATGGCCGTCGCCGGAGGGCGGGGCAAGTCCCCGCCCCTACGACCGGTGGCGCCCCCTACCCAACGAGCACGCTCCCGCCGTTGACGTTGAGGATCTCGCCCTGGAGGTGCCGGGCGAGGTCCGACACGAGGAAGAGGATCGGCCCGGCGATGTCCTCCGCCGAGGCGACGCGGCCGATCGGAATGCCCTTCTCGATCTCCGAGCGCGCCATCGGGTGGGCGAGCGTCGGGGCCGACATGTCCGTGTCCACCCAGCCCGGCGCGACGGCGTTGACGCGGATGCCGCGGGGCCCGAGCTCCGCGGCGAGCGACTTCGTGTAGGAGATGAGGGCTCCCTTCGAGGCCGCGTAGGCCGAGTGCCGCGCCTCCCCGCGCTGGCCGGCCGTCGAGGAGACGAAGACGATCGAGCCGCCATGTTTCTCGACGTGCGGCGCGGCGGCGTCCGTGACCAGGAAAGCGCCGCGCAGGTTGATCGCGTACGTACGGTCCCAGACCTCCACGTCGCCGCGTCCGGTGACGTCCTCCTCCCAGATCCCCGCGTTCAGCACGACGATGTCCAGGCGGCCCCAGGCGGCCACCACGTCGCGCACGAGCTGGCGCGCCAGCTCGACCTGTGAGACGTCGCCGGCGAGCGCCATCGCCTCGCCCCCCCGCGCCCGGATGTCGCGCACGAGCCCGTTGGCCGCGGCCTCGTCCCGGAGGTAGTTGACCGCCACCCGGGCGCCCGCCCGGGCCAGCAACTCCGCCGTCGCCCGGCCGATGCCCCGGGAACCCCCTGTGATCAGGGCAGTTCGAGGCGCCAGATCTATGCTGAAACTGTCAGCCATTCTGCTCCGTATATTAGGTCAGACATCGAAACCTTCCACAAAGACAGGGCGGCGCCACGAGGCGGCCGCCCCCCGCGTTTTTAGGGGGTCTGACGTGAAGCTTCGATGCTCTTCCGGGCTCCTTCGATAGAGAGAAACTTCAGGTCTGACCCCCTGCAAACTTCAGGTCCGACCCCGCGCGGCTAACTCCCCGCCACCAGCTCTCCCAGGTAGGCGGACAGGGTTTCCAGCGCCGGGTAGGAATTCTTGAGCGCCACGTCCACGTCGGCCGCCCGGGCGAGAGCGCGCGCGAGCTCGCGCGTCGTGAACCTGGAGGAGCGCTGGGCCGAGCGGTACAGGCCGTACGGATGCGCCCCGCCCTGCGCCGTCTCGAACGGGGACCGGCCGAACGGCGCCGCCGGCGCCATCAGACGCGGCAGCACGCGGGCCTGGAAGGCCGGGTAGGACATCGACCCGTCGAATCCCGCGGCGCCGCCCTCGTCGAGGCGCGCCCGGATCAGCAGCATGCGCCGGACCTCGCCGGCGAGCATCCCGAGCAGCTGCACGGGCCAGATGTTCTCGACCTTGCGGAACTCGCGGTCGCCGGCGCGCACGTCCCGGCCGTCGAGCAGCCGTTCCAGCCGCGAGAGCGCGAGGCCCGCGTCGCGCCGGCCGATCGCGTCGAAGAGGCCGTACACGTCCTCCGAGGATTCGTCCTCGACGTTGGCCTCGATGTCGGAGGCCCGGATGCGCCCGCCCTTGCCCGCCCACTCGAGCAGCTTCTCGAGCTCCAGCGCGAACGCCGCCGCCCGGGAGTCGGTCCGCACCATCAGCCGTTCGATCGCCGCCGGTTCGAGAACGACCTCGCGCTCCTTCGCGCGCGCGGACGCGAGCCGCCGCAGCGCCGGCTCGGCGTCGTCGCCGACGGAGGTCTCGAGCACCAGGCCGCGATCCGCGATCTCCTTGACGAGGTCGACGCCCGCCGGCGGGGCGACCGCCGTCAACAGGGCCACCGTGCCGTCGTTCTCGTCCCGGGCGAGCAGCGCCCGCAGGGCCGACCGCAGGACCGCCGCTCCCCCACTCTTCTCGTCCGGGAGCTCTTTCAGGATCTCCGCCAGGAGCAGCGCTTCCTCCTTCTTGCGCACCTTGCGGGCCGCAACGGCGGCCGTCTCCTCGGCCCCGGCCTCGAGAGTCAGGTCGAGCGCGGCGAGCAGCGCGCGCGCCTGCTTGAACGCCTCGCGGCGCTTCCCGGACTCCCAGGCCTCCACGGCCCTGGTCAGGAGCCGCCCCGGCGCCTCCGTGCCGAGCAGGCGGGAGATGTCGAGCTCGACGATGCGCTGCGGCGAGAAGAGCGAGCGGTTGAGCAACGCGTCCGAGACCGACTCGACGGGGGCGTCGTCCTCGAAGCGGATCACCTCGGCGTCCTGGGCCCCCAGGATCTCGCGGGCCCGCGCGGCCGCCTCCTCGACGAAGAACTCGACGTCGCCGGTGACGAGAATCGCCGCGGGCGCGTCCGCGAACTTCGGGCACGGCCTTGTCGGAAAACACCGCCTTCGGCACGTTGCAGAGTCTAATGGGGTCAGGTCTTCATTTTTCGGATTCCGCCCGCCTCAAACTCCGAAGAATCCAGACCTGACCCCCAAAAAAAGACCCCCGCCGGTGCTCCGGCGGGGGTCCCACGAGCAAAGGGACTTTGCGGGCTCAGTTGGGGAGCATGCCCTTTTCGGCGAGCTCCTGGCAGTCGACGCAGTACGAGGTCCAGGGAACGGCGACCAGGCGCTTCTCGAGCATGGGCCGGCCGCAGTTGAGGCACAGACCGTAGGTGCCGTCGGCAATCCGGCCGATCGCATCGTCGATCAGCAGGAGGGTCGAGCGCTCACCGTCGGTCAGCGAATACAGAAACTCCCGGGTGTAGGACGAGACCGCCTTGTCGGCGATGTCCTGGGTCGCCTCGTCGCCGGACTCTTCCTCGGCGCTGCGGGTTTTCGCGAGATCGGAAGAAATGCTCGCCTTCTTCTCCTCGAGCAGTTTCCGGAACTTCTCCATGTCCTTCTTGCTCATCCGAACGGCCTTGGCCGCTGTCGAGGGCATTCGTGCTCTCCTTTTCTGTGGCCCCCTCTCCCGAGTTCGAAGGGGTCCCCTTTTTTGGGTGCGCGATGATAACCGATTTCAGCCAGAAGTCCAGCGAGATCCGTCACTTAACGGGGCCTTCAACCGGCCTGCTTCTTGGCCCTTTCCCATAGGAATTTTCGGGAGACTCCCAGCCTCCTGGCCGCCAGCGAGCGGTTTCCGCCGGCCCGCCGCAGCGTTTCGTCGATGTAGGCATCGGTGAGCTCGCGCAGCGACCAGCGGCGCTCGACGGCGGCCGCCAGGAGCGACTCGGGAGCGCCGAGGGCGCCGGACGGCAGATCGATCGCGTCGATCTCCGGGGTCTCCGCGGTCAGAACGGCCTTCTCGACGACGTGCAGCAGCTCCCGGACGTTGCCCGGCCAGGCGTGGCGCCCGAGCGTGGATTCGGCCTCCTTCGTGAAGCGCCGGCCCGGCCGGTCGTACGCACGCGCGGCGCGCTGGGCGAAATCCCGGGCGAGCGGGAGGATGTCCTCGCGGCGCTCCACCAGACGCGGCAGGCGGACCGAAACGACGTCGATGCGATAGAAGAAGTCGTCGCGAAAGGCGCCCTGCTCGACCAGCGCACCGAGGTCGCGCCGCGACGAGACGATCAGGCGGGCCCGAAACGCGTGGGTGTTCACTCCGGCGAGGCGCCGGAAGTTCTTCTCCTGGAGGACGCGGAGGAACTTCGCCTGCGCCGCCGGCGAAAGGGAAGACACCTCGTCGAGATAGACCGTTCCGGCCTCGGCGACTTCGAGCAGGCCCTTCTTGGCCGTGACCGCGCCGGTGAAGGCGCCCCTCTCATGCCCGAAGAGCTCGCTCTCGAAGAGCTCGTCGGACAGGTTGGCGGCGTCGACCCGCACGAAGGGGCTGCCCGCGCGGCGGGACACGTCGTGAATCGCCCGGGCGAGGCGGTCCTTGCCGGTGCCGCTCTCGCCGAGGATCAGGATCGTGGACGGGAGATCCGCGGCCCGCTCGACCGCCTCGATCTCCCGGCCGAGCGCGCGGTTGCGTGTGCGGAAGTGCGACCGGAGCGACGGCGATCTCTTCTCGGCCATGGGATCCCGCGGTCCTCGCCGCCTACTGTCGTCCGGCCCCGCCGAGGGGCCGCCTCAGAGGCGCCTGCTCTCGTACAGCGGCGTCGGTGCCCCGCCGAATGACACCGTCTCGTTGGGCGCGTCGCCCCAGAGCCGCTCGAGCGCGTAGAACTTGCGCGCTTCCTCCTGGAACACGTGAAAGACCACGTCGCCGTAGTCCATCAGGATCCAGTGGGCCGCGGCGAGGCCCTCGACCGAGCCCGCGGGACCGAGCTTCTCCGCGATGGCGTCCGCGATGGCGCGGGCCTGGCGGTCGGAGCTCGCCGTCGACAGGACGAAGTAGTCCGCCATCGTCGTGAGCTCCGTGAGGTTGAAGACGAGGACCGCGGCGGCTTTGCGGTCGAGGGCCGCGGTGAGACCTTCCCGGACCTTGTCCTGGGCCGAAAAGCCGGGCTTCAACGTCCGCGCGTCCCCGGCTGGTAGAGACCGTGCTTCGTGACGTACTCCGCGACCGGCCCCGGAACCCGCCCCCCGAGGCCCTTTCCGGCCGCGAGGTCGTTCCGGATCTCCGTCGCCGAGATTTTAACCGATCCGGCGTCGAAAACCGACAGGCGATCGTCCAGACCCGCCACTTTCGGAATCTCGAGGCGCGGCCCGACGTAGGGCTCGCGGTGGAAGGCCGCGATTCGCGCGATCTTCAGGATGTCTTCGGGTCGCCTCCATCGCGCGAACCCCGCCAGCAGGTCCGTTCCCATGAGGAGCCACAGCTCGTCACCGGGGTGGCGGGCCCGGATCGCGGACAGAGTGTCGATGGAGTACGAGGGCGGCTCCCGATCGAGCTCCTCGAGGTCGATCGACCAGTCCGGCCGGCCCTGGATCGCGAGCGCCAGCATGGCGACACGATGGCGCGCGTCCGTCGGTTCGGCCTCCTTGTGCGGCGACAACCGCGCGGGGACGTACAGCACACGGCGAAGCTGAAACTTCATGGCCGCCGCCTCGACCGGCAGGACGTGGCCGTTGTGGACCGGGTCGAACGTGCCGCCGAAGACTCCGATGCGCATGCGGAAGGTTAGCCGATGCCGGGGGAGGCCTTCGCCTCCGTCGCGACGAAGAGGTGCGCCACGAGCTCCGGCAGGCCGGCGTGGGTCGCGGCCGAGATCTCGAAGAAGGGAAGGTCGCGGCGCGCGGCGGCCCGGCGAATCGACGGCACCCGGTCGGGATCCGAGACGGCATCGGCCTTGGAGGCCACGAGGACGCGGGGCCGGCGCGCCACGTCCGGCGAGAACATCGCGACCTCCTCCTCGATGGTCGCGACGTCCGGTTCGGCGTCGCCGGCGAGCGAGGCGTCCACGAGGTGGCAGAGAAGCCGGCACCGCTCGACGTGCTTCAGGAACTGCAGTCCGAGGCCGGCCCCCCGGTGCGCGCCCTCGATCAAGCCCGGAATGTCCGCCACGACGAGGCTCCGGGCGTCGTGGGACGTGACGACCCCGAGGTGGGGCACCAGCGTCGTGAACGGATAGTCGGCGACCTTCGGCCGGGCCGCCGAGATCGCCGCGATGAGCGTCGACTTGCCGGCGTTGGGAAAGCCGATGATCGCGACATCGGCCAGCAGCTTGAGCTCGATCGCGAGATTCCGCTCCTCGCCGGGCAGTCCGGGCTTCGCGAAGCGCGGGGCCTGCCGGGTGGGTGTGGCGAAGTGCTGATTCCCCCAGCCGCCGTTGCCCCCCTTGACGAGCCGGACGCGCTCGCCCGCCGTCACCAGATCCGCGACGAGCTCGCCGCTGTCCTTGTCCGTCACCACGGAGCCGAGCGGCAGGCGAACCTCGACATCCGCACCGGTCTTGCCGTGCCGGTTGGATCCCATTCCGTGCTCGCCGCGCTCGGCCCGGTACTGGTTGTGGTGGCGCAGGTGGTACAGGGTGTTGTAGGCCGGATCGGCGACCGCATAAACCGAGCCGCCGTGGCCGCCGTCGCCGCCGTTGGGCCCGCCGCGGGCGACGAACTTCTCCCGCCGGAACGCGATGCAGCCGTTGCCGCCGTCGCCTCCCTTGACGTGGATCTCGGCGGTGTCGATGAACATCAGCTGTGGTCGGGGTCAGGTCTTCGAGGGTTGCTCGGGGTCAGGTGTTCGAGTTTTCGGAGCGACGACGCAAGTTCGACAGTGCCATGATCGGGAAGAAGCTCCGCAAACCGAAGACCTGACCCCCTCGAAGCGCGCCAGCCGCTCGCGGGCCGTGGCTTTCCGTCTGCCCCTCGAAGCCCGCGGGACTTGCGGAGTGCTACTGGCCCGGCTCGATCGAGATGTGGCGTCCGAGGCGGCCCTTGTCGTGGAACCGCACGATGCCCGCGACCTTCGCGAAGAGCGTGTCGTCCTTGCCGCGCCCCACGTTGACGCCCGGGAAGAACTTCGTCCCGCGCTGACGCACGAGGATCGTCCCGCCGGGGACGTTCTGGCCACCGAAGGCCTTCACGCCGAGACGCTGGGAGTTGGAGTCGCGGCCGTTGCGGGAGGAGCCCTGTCCCTTCTTGTGTGCCATGGAACTGTCCCTGCTTACCCTTCGATCGCTTCGATGCGCACTTCGATCATCGTCTGGCGATGGCCTTTCGTGCGCCGGTACTGCTTGGTCCGCTTCTTCTTGAAGACCAGGACCTTGCGCGTGCGGACCGTGCCGAGGACTTTCGCCTGGACGGTCACGCCCTTGAGGGCCTCGGCCCCGATGCGCACGCCGGAGTCTCCCGAAACGAGGATCACGCTCGAGCCCGAAAGCGCGAGCTTCTCCCCCTTGGAGATCTTGTCGCCGGCCGGTTTCTCGATCCGGACGACGTCGCCTGCGGCGACCTTCAGCTGTTTCCCGCCGGTGCGGACGATGGCGTACATAAAGCCCGCGAATGATAAAGGTTTCCGGGCCAATGTCAACCCCTCACGGGATCAACGACTTAGCCCCCGAATTGGTCACTCCTCGTCGATCGTGTCGGGAAGCTCGTTCCGGTCGTCGGCCCTTCGCGGAAAGTGCGCGGCCAGGGTCTCGCCCACCCGGGCGATCCCTTCGAGCACGCCCTCGGTGAATTCTCCCTTCCGGAACCGCTCCTCCATGACCGCCGCGACCCCGGTCCAGAACTCCGGGCCCGCCTTCTCGTGGATCGCCACGTCTCCGAGCACGCGGAACCGCTTCGCCCGCGGCGCGATGTAGATCAGGACGCCGTTTCGCTCGGCGGTTTTCGTCATGCCGAGAAGCTCGAAGCGCCGGAGGGCGCGAGCCTCGATGTCCTCCGGCACCCGCCGCGTCACGTGAACCCGGATCTCGGCGGACGTCCTGCCCTCGGCCGCGCCGATCGCCCGGACGATGCGCTCGGAATCGAACTCGGAAAAGAAGCTCGCCATGCCCCTACCAGCTCCCCGACGCGCCGCCGCCACCGAAGGACCCGCCGCCGCCCGAGAAGCCGCCTCCGCCGCCGAAACCGCCCCCTCCGAAACCGCCCCCTCCCCAACCCCCGCCCCAGCCGCCGCCGCCCGTCCACCAGCCGCGGCTGCCGTGCGTGCGGAAGAGACGGCGGCTGCGCATGATGAACGGCAGGAACACGAACACCCCGAAGAACAGGGCCGCCGAGGCGCAGCCCGAGAACTGGCCCGAGCGGCGGCGATGCTGCTCGTCCACCGTTCGGCCGGTCCCGCGGTATTCGCCCTTGACGGCCGCCATCATCGCCCCGGCGCCCGCCGTGATCCCGGCGGGATAGTCGCCTCCCCGGAACCGGGGCACGATCTCCTCGTCGATGATCCGTTTCGCCGTCGCGTCGGGCAGGGCGCCCTCGAGGCCGTACCCGACCTCGATCCGGACCTTCCGGTCGCCGACGAAGACGAAGAGGATGGCGCCGTTGTCTTCTTTCTTCTGGCCGGCGCCCCACTTCTGCGCCGCCCGGACCGTGAAGTCTTCGAGAGTGAAACCCTCGGGCAGGCTCCGGTCGACCCAGACGAGCAGCTGGTCCGACGTGTCGCGTTCGAACTGCTCGAGACGGGCGTTGAGCGCCTCGGCTTCGCCGGGTCCGAAGACGCCGGCCCGGTCGGTCACGTACCGCTTCGGCTTCTCCGGGATCTGCTCGTCGTAACGGTCGGCGAAGAGGCCGGACGCGAGCGCCGCGCCCAGGAGCGCGGTCCAAAGCACCCTCCGCCCGAGGCGGGTCGCGCCGGGCCTCACGTCTGCAGGTGGCCTTTCGTCGTCCTGACCCCGGGCTACTGGACCGGCACCGCCGTCGGCGCGGGGTTGTTACCGAAGTTGAAATCCACCTTGGGCGCCTGCTCCGCGCCGGGCGTGATGGCCTTGAAGTACGGCTTCTCCTTGAAGCCCAGGAAGCCCGCGATCATGTTCGTCGGGAATTTCTTGAGGACCGTGTTGTACATCTGGGCCGAGTCGTTGAAGCGGCCGCGGGCCACCGTGATGCGGTTCTCGGTGCCCTCGAGCTGGGCCTGGAGGTCGCGGAAGTTCTGGTTGGCCTTCAGCTCCGGATACCGCTCGACGACGACCATCAGGCGCTGCAGGGCGGATCCCAGCTGGTCCTGCGCCTGCTGGAAGCGGGCCAGCGCGGCCGGGTCGGTCGGGGCCGTTCCCGGCGATACGGTCGCGCGCCCGACCGAGGCGCGCGCCTCCGTGACGGCGGTCAGCGTCTCCTTCTCGAAGTTCGCGGCGCCCTGGACGGTCGAAACGAGATTCGGCACCAGGTCGGCGCGCCGCTGGTACTGATTCTCGACCTCGGACCAGGACTTGTCGACGTCCTGCCCGAGGGTCACCAGCTTGTTGTAGGTGCCGGCGAATGAGATGCCGACGATGACGACGAGAATGACCAGGATCGCGAGACATCCGAGCCCGAGCTTGCCCATGCCGTTCCTCCTCCCAAACCGACGATCGGACGATCACGAAACGGAAGCCGGATCATAGCGGATCCGCGTGGAGGCGCTGTGCAGGCCCGCCTTCGACCTCCGGCGTTCCGCGTCTGTCCGCCCCGGCCGGCACGCCGCGATCTCGCCGCGAAATGGCCGCTCCCCGGTCGTAGGGGCGGGGGCTTGCCCCGCCCTCTTCCGCGGGATCTACCCCTTCGCCGCTCCGAGCCTCGCCAGCACCTTCCCCGGCAGGAGCGCGCGCAGGCTGGCCGCCCCCGAGCCGCTCCAGGTGAGGCGGGCCACGGCCGCCTTGCGCATCGGGATCTCCAGCCCCGGCCGCCCGTTGACGAGCCGGCCAAGCAGGGCTCCCAGGTGAGGCTCGTGGCCGACGAGCAGAATCGCGTCGACCTTCTCGGCCCGGACCTCCTCGAGGATCTCCTCGGGATCGCTCGAGGGCTCGAGCGCCTGGGTCTCCCGCGGCCCCTCCAGCCGAAGGGCCCGGACGACCGGTTCGGCCGTCTGGCGCGCGCGGGCGTAGGGCGAGGTCAGCACGAGCCCGATCCCGGCTCGAGCTCCGCGAGTCCGCGGGCGACCTCCCGGGCCCGCTTGTGCCCGTCCTCGGTCAGGGTCCTGTCCGGGTCCTTCCCGGAGGCGGCCCGCTCCTCCGCGGACGCATGCCGGAGCAGCCAGATTTCCATCCTTCTGCAAGTGTAGCCGAGAGGCGGTTATCCTTACGGCAATGTCCCTCGAGAACGGCGAGCAGATCGGGCCCTACGAGATCCTCGCGCCGCTGGCGCGCGGCGGGATGGGCGAGGTGTATCGGGCCCGCGACAACCGGTTGAGCCGCGAGGTCGCGCTGAAGATGTTGCCCGACGCCGCCGCTCACGACGCCGACAGCCTCGCCCGCTTCGACCGGGAGACGCGCGCCGTCGCCGCGCTCAACCACCCGAACATCATGGCGATCCACGATACGGGATCGTTCCGCGCGATCCCGTGGGCCGTGACGGAACTCCTGCAGGGAGAGTCGCTGGCGGATCGGCTGCGGAGCGGCCCGATCGCGCCCGAGAAGGCCGTGGACATCGCCGCCCAGATCGCGGACGGCCTCGCCGCGGCGCACCTGCGCGGCATCATCCACCGCGACATCAAGCCCGACAACATCTTCCTGACCCACGAGGGCCGCGCCAAGATCCTCGACTTCGGCATCGCCCGCATCGAGCAGCCGGCCCGCACGCCGGGCATCGGGGGCCCCCGCAGCGCCAACACGAGCTCGCAGTTCCTGGTCGGGACGGCGGGATACATGTCGCCCGAGCAGGTCCGCGGAAAACCCATCGACGCGCGCACCGACATCTTCTCGCTCGGCGCGACCTTCTTCGAGATGCTCACCGGCCGCCGCGCCTTCGCGCGCGACACGCCCGTCGAGACGCTCGGCGCCGTGCTTCGCGACGACCCGACGAGCCACCCCGAGGCCGAAAAGATCCCGGACGCGTTGAAGTCCTTCGTCTTCCGGTCCCTCGAGAAGGACCCCGCCGACCGATACCAGTCGGCCCGCGACCTCCTCATGGACCTGCGCGCCTGGCAGGCCGAACGCCTCTCCGACGCCGCCGGGCGCGTCCAGTTCCGCACCGAGGCGCCCTGGAAGCACCGGCGGACCCGCGTGATGATTCGCGCGGTCGGAGGGGTGCTTCTGTTCGTCCTGGGGCTCGTCGCGGGATCGTGCTGGGAGAGGCAACGCCAGGCCGACAGGCACCTGGCGGCGCCGGTGGCCGCGCGGCCCTGAGGCCGCAACCCCGTCAGGCCGAAGCCAGGCCCGCGTCGAGCTCCGCGCCCGCGACCGGCAATCCCGAGCGGCCCGCCTTCGGCTCCGGGATCGGCGCCCGGCAGCACGCCTCCGGGCACGCGTCGTAGAGCGTGCGCCGCTGGACCGGCGTGTACCCCGCGTCGGCGATCGCCCGGCGCATCTCGTCCTGCGACATCCGGTTGCGCGCACCCGCCGCGTAGACGACGTTCTCCTCGATCATGATCGAGCCGAGGTCGTCGCGCCGCCGAACGAGAGCGAGACCTGGCCGATCTTGGGACCCTGCGCTCCAGCAAGACGGTCTCGGGGATCAAGACGAACTACCTCTACGCGGGCCAGGATCTGATCCAGGAGAAGACCTCAACACTCGCCGTGGCAGCGGACTACCTTTTCGGTCCCGGCATCGATCGGCCCATCGCCATGAAGCGTGCGGGCACCCTCTACTATTACGTTGTCGACGGCCTAGGCTCGGTGCGGCTGGTGACGAACACCGCCAACACCGTCCAGAACAAGTACCAGTGGGATGCGTGGGGGTCGAGGCTCTCGCCGGGAACCGACGCCGTCGCCAGCCCCTTCGGATTCACGTCGCGAGAGATCGCGGATGCTCAGGATCACTTCTACCGAGCGAGGTACTACAGCCCGGGAATCGGCAGGTTCCTCCAAGAAGATCCACTTCGACACGGGTCCGGCGACCCAAACGTCTATCGATATGGGAAGAACGCCCCCACGATCAAGCGGGACCCTCTTGGACTAGTGCCCTGCGAGGATGTTTGCTCACTGGTGGGGATCGTAGTTTGCGGCGGCGTTCAGAAATTGTGTGCCCCAGGCGGTCTAGCCTGCGCGCTTTTTTGGATCCCATTGTGCAAAGCCGCCTGCGACGACACACCTTTGCCTGAACACCAGGAGCCACCTGCACCCGGACTTGAGCCCGCCCCATACCGACCCCTTCCCCGAACGCCTGACCTGCCGAAGCGGCCGATGGCCCCTACCCCTTGGGTGACCCCGCCGCCAGTCTCAGTGCCCATGCAGGGACCGGCATCGCTTGGGCTTCTGAGGTAACCTAGTCGTAGCCAGGAGGCAACCGATGACTCCAGTCTTGCTGGCGGCGCTTGCAGTCCTTGCATTCAGCGGCTTTCGGGCAGGCCAGAGGCGGGCCGCGTATCGAACCCTCATGTTGCTGGGTGGTATCTCCGTTCTGGCGGCAATGGCAGTGACCACACAAATGGCGACCTACTTGGTCGCTCGATCTCCGATGGAGAGCCGCCTCGGGACAGCTTCTGTCGTAGGACTGGGAATTCTGATCATTACTGGATGCGTGCTGGGCGGATACTCGTGTGGGATTGCGGGGCTCGAGCGTTCGGTGGCTGATGCCAAGAGGGCCCCCGACAGTGCGACTCGGGCGCTTCAAGAACACCGAGACGAGCGTGCTGCGCGTTATTACCAATTCCTTCTTCGCCTGAATGTTTCCGCTGCCGGCGCAATTGCAATTTATGGAGTCTTGACCGGCCAGTGGAACACGGCTATTCGAATCCTCGGGCCTTGGTTCGCGGCCACCACCTTGGCCTACTTGGTCATCGCTACTTTGGTTGCCGTGAGAAAGCGCCGAGCGCGGAGCAACTAGGAGGCCGAAGCCACCCCCGAATCGGGCTCCGAGCCCAGGACCGGCAACCCCGACCGGCCCTCCTTGGGCTCGGGAATCGGCGCCCGGCAACAAGCTTCCACACACGCGTCGTAGAGCGTGCGCCGCTGCACCGGCGTGTACCCCGCGTCGGCGATGGCCCGCCGCATTTCGTCCTGCGACATCCGGTTGCGCGCTCCGGCGGCGTAGACGACGTTTTCCTCGATCATGATCGATCCGAGATCGTCGCCGCCGAACGAAAGCGACACCTGGCCGATCTTGGGACCCTGCGTGACCCAGGAGCCCTGGACGTGGCGGATGTTGTCGAGGAAGAGCCGCGAGACGGCCAGCGTCTTCAGGTACTCGAAGCCGCCGGCCTCGTCGACCTTTCCGTCGAGCTCGGTGTTCTCCTTCTGGAACGTCCACGGGATCCAGGCCGTGAAGCCGCCCGTGCGGTCCTGGAGGTCGCGGATGACCTGCATGTGCTCGACGCGCTGCGCGTAGGTCTCCCCGACGCCGAACATCATGGTCGCCGTCGTGCGCATTCCGAGGCCGTGGGCGGACTCGTGGACGTCGACCCACTTCTCCGTCGGGGCCTTGGTGAGGGACCAGATGCGCTTGCGGACGGAGTCCTCGAGGATCTCGGCGCCGCCGCCCGGAATCGACTGCAGCCCCGCGTCCTTCAGCCGCGCGATGACGTCGCGCATCGGCCACTTCGTGATCTTCTGCAGGAAGTAGACCTCGGGCGCCGAGAGCGCGTGGAGGTGGATCGTCGGGAAGGTCGTCCGGATGTACCGGAACATGTCCTCGTAGAACGAGAACGGCAGGTCCGCATGGACGCCGCCCTGGAGGAGGACGCCCGTGCCGCCGAGATCGATCGTCTCCTGGATCTTCTCGCCGATCTGCTCGTGCGACAGGACGTAGGCCTCGGGGTGCTCGGCCGAGGGCCGGTAGAAGGCGCAGAACTGGCACCGGTAGACGCAAACGTTGGTGTAGTTGATGTTGCGGTCGACGATGTAGGTCGCGACCGACGGGTCGTTCTTCCGGTTGCGGACCTCGTTCGCCGCGGCGCCGAGCGCCAGCAGATTGCCCTCCTCGAGGAGGACCTGCGCGTCGGTCGAGGAGAGGCGGCCGCCCGCCAGCGTCCCGTCGAGGATCTCCGAGGTTCGTCCCGTTCCCATCGCCCTCCATCCTATCCGGATCGGGCGGGGACGGCGACTCACGCTCAGCTGCGGTAGTCGGCGTTGAGGGACACGTAGTCGTGCCCGAAGTCGCTCGAGAGGACCCGGGCCTCCGCCGTCCCGACGCCGAGGTCGATCGTCAGCGGGACGCGCTCGCGGGCGAAGACCCGGGCCGCGTCGCGCTCGCGGTACTCCGCGGGCTCGCCGCCGGAGACCATGGCCACCGGGCCCGCCGCACAGCGAAACGCGGCGCGTCGAGAAGCGGGCGCCGCTGCGCCCGACGGCGGCCAGGATGCGGCCCCAGTTGGGGTCGCCCCCGTGGAGCGCGGTCTTCACCAGCGGCGAGGTCGCGACGGCGTGGGCCGCCAGGCGCGCGTCCTTCGACGAGCGCCGCGCCGCGGACGCGGATGTCCATGACGCGGGTGGCCCCCTCCCCGTCGCGGACGATGCGCCAGGCGAGCTCCGCGCAGACGGCCGAAAGCGCCCGCTCGAAGTCGGCGTCCTCCGGCGCCCCCGACATCGGCCGGCCGCCCATCCGGCCCGAGGCCATCAGGAGGACCGTGTCGTTGGTCGACGTGTCGCCGTCGACGGAAATCGCGTTGAAGCGTGTCGTCGGCCGCGCGGCGCAGGGCTTCCTGCAGGTACTCCGGCGAAGCCGGCGCGTCGGTCATGACGAACGCGAGCATCGTCGCCATGTCGGGATGGATCATCCCGGCGCCCTTGGCGAAGCCGACGATGCGGCCGCGCGCGCCCCGCGCGGCGGAAGCCCGCCGCGGCGACCTTCGGCCCGACGTCGGTCGTCAGGATCGCCTGCGAGGCGGCGTCGAGCCCCCCGGGGCCAGCCGCGCGACGGCGTCGGGAAGCGCGGCGCGGATCAGGGCGTCCGGAAGGGGCACGCCGATGACGCCGGTCGAGGCGAGAAAGACCTCGGCGGCCTCGCAGCCGACGAGCTCGGCGGCCCGGCGCCGCACGCGCAGGGCGCCCGCGACGCCGGCGTTCCCCGTGATCGCGTTGGCGCAGCCGGCGTTGATCACGACGGCGCGGACCCGGCCGGCGGTCCGCCGCAGGGCGGCGCGCGACAGAACGACCGGCGCCGCCGGGAACCGGTTGCGCGTGAAGATGGCCGCGGCCGAAGCGCCCCTCCTCGGCGACGACGAGCGCCAGGTCCGGCCGCTTCTTGCGCACGCCGGAGCGCACGCCCGAGGCGCAGAAGCCCCGCGGGAGTCTCACGCGCCCTTCCCCGTCCGGAATCGGGCGATCCGGCGCCTCGCCGCGGAGGCCGCCCGGGCGACGTTGGCGGGAGCGGTGCCCCCGAGACCCGCCGCCGCGCCAGGGACCGGTCGAGATCGATCGACTTCAGGTCCGCGGACGTGACGCCCTCGTAGGGCTCGAGGTCCCGGATCGAGCGGCCGGTCCGCTCCGCGCGCGCCACGCCGCGGCCCGCGATCGCGTGCGCGCGCCGGAAGGCCACGCCCCGCGCCGCGAGCGTGTCGGCGAGCTCGGTGGCGAGGAACCGCTCGTCGGCCGCGGCCTCCCGCATCCGCGCGCGGTCGAGCGAGAGGCCCGCCACCAGCTCCGCGGCGGCGGGGAGCACGGCGGAGAGCGTCGCGCGCAGGCGGAAGACCGGCTCCTTGTCGAGCTGCAGGTCCTTGTTGTACGCGAGCGGCAGTCCCTTGAGGAGCGCGAGGAAGCCGGCCACGTCGCCGGCCGCGCGGGCGGCGTGGCCGCGCAGGAGCTCGAGCAGGTCCGGGTTGCGCTTGTGCGGCATCCGGGAGGACCCGGTCGACAGGCGATCCGGAACCGCGAGGTATCCATCGTCCTCGGACGAGAAGACGATGACGTCCTCGGCCAGGCGCGAGAGGTGCGAGAGAAGCAGTGCGCCGGCATAGAGGTAGTCGGCCGCGGCGTCGCGGTCGGACACGGCGTCGAGCGAGTTGGCCGCCGGCCGCGCGAAGCCGAGGCTCTTCGCCAGGGCTCGCCGATCGACCGGGACCGGGCTGCCGGAGAGGGCCCCCGCGCCCAGCGGACACTCGTCGGCGAGCGCCGCGGCCGAATCGAGGCGCGATGCATCGCGCAGGAGCATCTCGACGTAGGCGAGGCACCAGTGGCCGAAGGTCACCGGCTCCGCGCGGCGCGCGTGGGTGTAGCCCGGCATGGGCGTGCCGGCCTCCTCCGACGCCCGCCGCACGAGCGCGTCGGCCACGGCGAGCACGCCCGACCGGGCCTCCGCGAAGGCCTTCCGCAGGTAGAGCCTCAGGTCCACGGCGACCTGGTCGTTGCGGGACCGGCCCGTGTGGAGCTTGCCGGCGAGCCGGCCGACGCGCCGCGCCAGGCGGGCCTCGACGTAGGAGTGGACGTCTTCGTGGCCCTCGGCGGGCGGCACCGTGGCGCCGACCCTCCGCAGCGCGCGCGTCAGTTTCGCGACCTCGGACGCGCGAAGCACCCCGGCGCGGCCGAGCGCCTTCGACCAGGCGATCGAGCCCTCGACGTCCTCGGCCAGCAGCTCCCGATCGAACCGCAGGGAGTCGTTGAGCCGCGTCAGCGCCGCCGACGGCGCCTTCGGCGAAGCGGGACCCCCACAGGTCCCGGCGCTTCTTCAACGGCCGCCCCGCGCGGCGCGCGGCTTCCGGTCCACGGCCACCGGCGCCAGACGCATCCGGCCCCGGTTCTGAAGCCCGAACAGCCGGATGAAGCCGGCGGCGTCCTGCGGCGTGTAGCCCTCCATGTCGAAGGACGCCAGCTCCTGGTCGTAGAGGGAGTGCGGCGAGCTGCGGCCGCAGGTCGTCGCCGAGCCCTTGTACAGCTTGAGCGTGACCGAGCCCGTGACGTTTTCGATGACGGACGCGAAAAAGGCGTCGAGCCCCTCGCGCAGCGGCGTGAACCACTGCCCGAAGTACACGAGCTCGGCGTACCGCAGCGCGAGCCGTTCCTTCTCGCGCACCGTCTCGCGGTCGAGCGTGATCGACTCGAGCGCCCGCAGCGCCGTCACGAGCAGGGTCCCGCCGGGGGTCTCGTAGATGCCGCGCGACTTGATGCCGACGAGCCGGTTCTCGACCATGTCGGCGCGCCCCACGCCGTGCCGGCCGCCGATCGCGTTGAGCTCTCTCACCAGCTCCGCGGGAGACCGCCGGACCCCGTTGACGGACACCGGGTAGCCGGCCTCGAACCCGATCGCCACGCGTTCGGGCTCGTCGGGGGCCTCGGCGGGATCCGCCGTCCGCTTGAATACGGAGGGATCGGGCTCGACGGACGGGTCCTCGAGCGGGCCCGCCCTCGTGCGAGAGGTGCCAGAGATTGCGGTCGCGCGAGTACGGGTCCTTGCGCGTGACCGGCACCGGGATGCCCCGCGCCGCCGCGTAGTCCATGGCGTCCTCGCGCGAGGTGATGTCCCACTCCCGCCAGGGCGCGATGATCGCGAGCTCGGGGGCGAGCGCCTGGTAGGCGAGCTCGAAGCGCACCTGGTCGTTGCCCTTGCCGGTGCAGCCGTGCGCGAGCGCGTCGCAGCCCGTGGCCAGCGCGACCTCGACCTGCCGGCGGGCGATCAGCGGCCGGGCGGCCGCGGTCCCGAGAAGGTACTCGCGCTCGTAGATCGCTCCGGATCGGAGGATCGGAAACAGGTAGTCGCGCGCGAACTCCTCCTTCAGGTCGAGCAGGTGGAAGTCCGCGGCCCCGGTGCGCCGGGCCTTCTCGGCCAGGCCGTCCGTCTCCTCCTCCTGCCCGACGTCGGCGGCCACGGCCACGACTTCGCAGCCGTAGTTTTCCCGCAGCCAGGGAATGATGATCGAGGTGTCGAGCCCTCCCGAGTAGGCGAGGGCCACGCGGCGAAAGGTCTTCATGGCGTCGTCGTCTCCTTCAGAATGCGGTCGAGGGCACGCAGGAACTGCGTCAGGGCCGACCGCGGAATGACGTAGGGCGGAAGCAGGCGAAGCACGGACGTGCGCGCGGTCCCCACGACGAAGCCTTCGTCGAGCAGGCGACGCGCCACCGGACCGGCGTCCCGGTCGAGCTCGATGCCCCACATGAGCCCGCGGCCGCGCACCTGCCGGATCGCGGCGTTGCGCCGGGCGAGCACCCCGAGGCGCGTCTCGAACCACTGCCCCGTTTCGGCCACGCGCCCCAGGAGGCCGCCCTCCTCGATCTCGTCGAGCACGGCGAGGCCGAGCGCGCAGGCCAGCGGGTTGCCCCCGAAGGTGGAGCCGTGCTGGCCGGGCGCAAGGAGGTCGTCGAACGGCGAGGCGAGCAGCACGGCCCCGAGGGGCAGCCCGCCGCCGAGCGGCTTGGCGAGCGTGAGCAGGTCGGGCCGCACGCGGGACCGCTCGAACGCGAAGAGGGTGCCGGTGCGGCCGAGTCCGCACTGCACCTCGTCGAAGATCAGCGTCGCCCCGCTCCGGTCCGCCGCGGCCCGGGCCGCGCGCAGGTACGAGTCGTGCAGCGGGATGATCCCCGCCTCCCCCATCACCGGCTCGAGGAGGATCGCGGAGGTGCGTTCGCGACACGGCCGACTCGAGCGCCGCGACGTCGTTGGGAGCGACGAACCGGGCGCCGGGAAGCAGCGGAACGAACGGCTCGCGGTAGGCGCGCGTGCCCGGTGACCGAGAGGGCGCCGAGCGTCCGGCCGTGAAAGCTCTCCTCGAGCGCGACCACCTCGTCGCGGCCGGGATGCCGGAGCCGGGCGAACTTGAGCGCGGCCTCGTTGGCCTCGGTCCCGCTGTTGCAGAAGAACGCGCGGGAAAGCCCGCTCGCGGCCGTCAGGCGTTCGGCCAGCCGGCCCTGCGCCGGGTGGAAGAAGAGGTTCGAGACGTGCCAGACGCCGTCCGCCGCCTCGCGCAGCGTGCGCCGGAGCCGCGGGTGGCCGTGTCCGAGGGCGTTGACCGCGATGCCCGCGAGCAGATCCCAGTAGACGCGGCCCTCGGCGTCGCGCAGCCGGGCGCCCCGCCCGCTGCGGGGGTGCAGGGGAATTCGCGCGTAGGTGCGCGCGACGCTCGCCGCCTCGCGCGCCTCGACGGCGCCGGGGGCCTCAAGCGGCGACGACATGCGTCCCCCCGCGGCCACCGGCCAACGCCTCCCGCTGCCTCCCCGGCCCGGCGATCACGACCTCGCCGACTCCCGCCGAGGCCGCCTCGAGGCAGGCCGCCAGCTTGGGCCGCATGCCGCCCGACACCGCCGGGCTCGCGAGCAGCCGTCGCGCCGCCGCCGCGTCGAGCTCGTCGATGCGCCGGCCCAGGCCGTCCGAGATGCCGTCCACGTCGGTCAGGAAGATCAGGCGGCGCGCCCCGAGAGCCGACGGCCACGGCCGCGGCGACGGCGTCCGCGTTCACGTTGAGGGGCCGGCCGTCCGGCCCCGCCGCCAGCGGCGCGAGGACCGGGAGCAGCCCGGCCGAGTGCATGGCCTCGAAGATTCGCGGGTCCACGTCCGTCACGCGGCCGACGCGGCCGAGCGCGACACCGTCCACGGGAGGGTGGAGGGCCGCGCGGACGGCGGCGCCGTCGGTGCCGGCCAGGCCGCTGGCGGGCGCACCCCGGTCCTCGAGCTCGTCGACGATCCCGCGGTTGACCGCCCGAAGGACCGTGACGACGATCTCGAGCGTCGCGCGCGTCGGTCACGCGCAGGCCGGCGTACGAGCGTTTCGGGATTCCCGCGGCGGCCAGCGCCGCGTCGATCCGCTTGCCGCCGCCGTGGACGAGGAGCATGGCGTCTCCGGCCCGGGCCCGGCCCGCCACCGCCGATAGAAGGGCCTCCCGCGCGGCGCGGTCTTCGAGCAGGCTGCCGCCGAGCTTGACGACCGTCGGGCAGGCGCTCACGACAGCCCCTCCGCGGGCGCGAGGCCGAAGAGCAGGTTGAAGTTCTGGACGGCCTGCGAGGCCGCGCCCTTGAGGAGGTTGTCGATGACGCACACGAGGACCGCGCGCCGCCCGCCGGAAAGCAGTGCGAAGCCGATCGCCGCGCGCGGCGTCCCCACGACGGCGTTCAGGTCCGGCAGCGTCCCGGCCGGCAGCACGTCGACGAGCCCGGATCCGTCGTAGGCGTCGCGGTAGAGGGCGTCGAGCTCGCCGGCCTCGACCGCCCTCCCGAATCCGACGTGGACCGTGGCGAGAATGCCGCGAACGGTCGGCAGCAGGTGCGGAACGAAGACGAAGTCCGCGGCCGCCGCCAGCCCCAGCTGCTGGCGCATCTCGGGCTCGTGGCGATGCGTTCCGGCGCCGTAGGCGCGGAGATTCCCCGAAAGCTCGGAGAACGAGAACGCCACGTCCCCGCGGCGCCCGGCTCCCGAGGTGCCGCTCTTGCAATCGCAGACGACCGGCTGAGCGGCATCGAGGAGCGCGAGCAGCGGCTTGACGGCGAGCAGCACGGAGGTCGGATAGCAGCCGGGGTTGGCGACGAGGCGCGCGCCGCCGATCGGTCCCCGAACCCATTCCGTGAGCCCGTACACCGCCTCGGCGAGCAGCTCCGGCCGCGGATGGGAAAAGCCGTACCACGACGCGTAGTCCTCGGCGTGCGAGAGGCGGAAGGCGCCCGAGAGATCGATGACCTTGAGGTCCGGGTCCCAGTCGAGGAGCAGCGGGGCCAGTTCGGCCGAAACCTCGTTGGGCGTGGCGAGGAAAACGACGTCCGGGTCGGCCTCCAGCAGGGCATCGACGTCCAGCGGCTCGGCGTCGGGACCCGTGCGGCCGGCGAGCCCCCGATGGAGCCGCGAAAAGGGCACCCGCGCGCCGCCCGCCGACGAGTAGAGCGGGCCGAGGCGCACGCCGTCATGCCGGGAGAGCAGGGCAACGAGCTCTCCGCCGGCGTAGCCGGTGGCGCCGACGACCGACACCGAGGCCATGGAAGAATTCCCAGTCATCGCGGATGCTCGAGCCGCGCGCGCCTAGGCGCGGCGGCGGCCGGGCGCCGGACGGCGCCGCGGTGAAAAGTGCGTTGGACGCGGCGAGTTCATTTCGCCGAGATCGCGGCCGAGACGGCGGGCGACCGCGCCGGCGTCTGCTTCCGAACGCGCCGCGAGGAAGATCGTGTCGTCGCCCGCCAGCGTGCCGGCCACGCCCTCGATCGACGCGGCGTCGATCGCGAGGGCCACCGGTTGCGCCTCGGCCGGGGGCGTGCGCAGGATGACGATGGTCCCGGCCGCCTCGATCGAGAGCACGTACTGGCGGACGAGCGACCGCACCTTCTCGAGCCTCCGCCCGGCGACCGACGATTCCGGCACCGCCTCCGTCGGGGCCGGCCCGCCCGGGAGGCGATAGCCCTCGGGACCCTTGACCAGTCCGAGCTCGCGCACGTCCCGCGACAGCGTCGGCTGGGCGGCCCGGAGGCCCTCGGCTCGCAGCAGGCGGCGCAGCTCTTCCTGCGAACGCACCGGCCGGCCGGCGAGCAGGCGCCGGATGGCTTCCCGGCGCCGGAGCGCGACGCCAGAATTTTCATTCATCGAGGCGAATAATGATTTGTTCCCGGGCGGATGTCAACCCCCGGAGTTCCTCGGACCGGTGCGCGGGGACCGGAGGGCCGCCTAGAGAAAGCGCAGCGGGCGGGCTACCGGAATGAGCCCGTCCTCGGCCGCCAGCCGATAGTACAGGTCCAGGCCCTCGAGGTCCCCCGCGTCGAGCTCGAAATGCAGGGCGTGGCGCAGGTAGTCCTCGACGACCGCCGGAGACAGGCCCGACGCCGCGGACTCCTCGGCGACCATCGTCGGAAAGCTCGCGACGCCCGCCTCGTAGGAGCCCCGGAGCAGGGCCGAGACTTCCGGCCCCGCGGCGTCCTGGCGGACGGCCCAGAAAGCGAAAACGAACGGGTGGCCGGAGAAGGCCCGCCACTCGGCCGCGAGATCCAGCACGACGTGGCCGTTCTGCCGGGTCTTCAAGGCCGGGTCGCCGATGATCAGGCGCGCGTCGGCCGCGCCGGTGCTCTCCCGGTACTCGGGCGAGAGTCCGTAGCAGCGCTTCAGCAGGATCCGCGTCAGCGCCGCGGAGGTGCGGGAGGCCGGATCGAGCGCCACCGAGCCGATCTTTTCCCGCGAGACGTCGGAGACCAGCAGGACCGACCGGACCTCGGAAGAGGCGGCGATCCCGAGGCCAGGCACCACCTGGAGGTTCGGGATGCGCTGGTACTCGATCGACGGGATCAGGCCGACGTCCGCCTCCCCCGAGGCGAGCTTCGCGGCGCAAACCGAGGGAACGTCCCGGGAGACGGTCACGCCCGGCGGCGGGTCGTGGAGCAGGCCCCACGTCAGCGGCCGGGCGTTCAGAAAGTCGACGACCGAGATGCGCAACTTCGGCCTTTCGAGTTCGGGATCCTTCGGGCCTGCGGCCCTCAGGATGACCGCTCCGCCGTCGCGAACGACGGCTTCGCCGTCACCCCTGCTGCATCAGGCTCAGGAACTCGCCGTTCGTCTTGGTCTTCTCGAGTTTCTCGGTCAGAAGCTCCATGGCTTCCACCGTCGACAGCGGGTTGAGGACCTTGCGGAGCACCCACACCCGGTTGAGCTCCTGCTTGTCCATCAGGAGCTCTTCCTTGCGCGTGCCCGACTTGTTGATGTCGATCGCCGGGAACACGCGCTTGTCGACCAGCTTGCGGTCGAGGTGGACCTCCATGTTGCCCGTGCCCTTGAACTCCTCGAAGATCACGTCGTCCATCCGGGAGCCCGTGTCGATCAGGGCCGTCGCCATGATCGTCAGCGACCCGCCCTCCTCGACGTTGCGCGCGGCGCCGAAGAAGCGCTTGGGACGCTGCAGCGCGTTGGAGTCGACGCCGCCCGACAGGACCTTGCCCGACGGCGGGACGATCGCATTGTAGGCGCGCGCCAGGCGCGTGATCGAGTCGAGCAGGATGACCACGTCGCGCTTGTGCTCGACGAGGCGCTTGGCCTTCTCGATGACCATCTCGGCGACCTGCACGTGGCGCGCGGCGGGTTCGTCGAAGGTCGAGGAGATCACCTCGCCCTTGACGGAGCGCTGCATGTCCGTGACCTCCTCGGGCCGCTCGTCGATCAGGAGGACGATGAGCGTGACCTCGGGGTGATTGGTCGAAATGGAGTTGGCGAGCGACTGCAGGACCATCGTCTTGCCCGTGCGCGGCGCCGCGACGATGAGGCCCCGCTGGCCCTTGCCGACCGGCGCGACGAGGTCGAGGACCCGCGAGGTCATGTTGGTCGGGACCTCCAGGCGGATCCGGCCCTCCGGGTACAGGGGCGTCAGGTTGTCGAAGAAGATCTTCTCGCGCGCGACGTCGGGGTGCTCGAAGTTGACGGCCTCGACCTTGATGAGGGCGAAGTAGCGCTCCCCCTCCTTCGGCGGCCGGATCTGGCCGGAGACGGTGTCGCCGGTGCGCAGGTCGAACTTCCGGATCTGCGAGGGCGAGACGTAGATGTCGTCGGGCCCCGGCAGGTAGTTGTACTCGGGGGCGCGGAGGAAGCCGAAGCCGTCCGGCAGGCACTCGAGGACCCCCTCGGAGAAGATCAGGCCCTTCTTCTCGGTCTGGGCCTGGAGGATCTTGAAGATGAGGTCCTGCTTCCTCATCCCCGTGGCGTTCTCGACCTCGAGGTCCCGGGCGATCTTCAGAAGCTGCGGGATCTTGATCTCGTGCAGCGCCCGGATGTCCAGAGTGTCTCCGGGTTCGACGGCGACCTCTTCGCCACTGGTGTCCGGCAGTCCCTCCGGAGGCGCTTCGAGCGTCTCGACGTCGGACTCGTTGGTGCCTTTTCGTCTGGCCATCTGTTTGTCCTCTTGCGGTGTGGTTCGGCGGATACCGCCGCGAAGTTCCGGGAGCTTTTGGGGGGCCTCGGAGCCGGGCGAGCCCGGTCGGGCACCGAGGCGGCGATTCTAGATCAAAACGACCCTTTCGTGCGGAAGACCTTCAGTTCGCGACGATTCCCCCCTCGGCCGGCTTGGCCTCGGGGTCGATCGAGGAGGCCAGCCGCGGGGGCTCCATCGCGATCTTGATGACCTCGTCCATCGTGTGGACGAGGTGAAACTCCATCTCGCTGCGGATCTCCTCCGGCAGGTCGTCCAGGTCCTTGTCGTTCTCGGCAGAGAGGATGATGGTCCGGATGCCGGCCCGGTAGGCCGCCAGCAGCTTGTCCTTGATCCCGCCGACCGGGAGAACTTTGCCCCGCAACGTGATCTCCCCGGTCATGGCGACGTCCTTGAGCACCGGCATCTTGGTGACCGCCGAGAAGAGGGAGGTCGCCATGGTGATCCCGGCCGACGGGCCGTCCTTGGGAATCGCCCCTTCCGGCACGTGGATGTGAATGTCGAACTTCTCGTGGAAGTTGGGGTCGGCGTCGTACATCTCGGCGCGGCTGCGGACGTAGGAGACGGCGGCGCGCGCCGACTCCTGCATCACCTCGCCGAGCGATCCGGTGATGGTCAGGTTGCCCTTGCCCTTCAACAGGCTCGTCTCGGTCATGAGGATCTCGCCGCCTGCCTCGGTCCAGGCCAGCCCGGTCGCGATGCCGATCTCCGAGACCTCGCCCTTGCGGCGGTTGCGGAACCGGGGCTTGCCGAGGAAGTCCTTGAGGTTCTCCGGCGTGATCTCGACCGGGGTCTCGACCTTCTTCTGGACGATCTTGCGGGCGACCTTCCGGCAGACGCCGCCGATTTCGCGCTCGAGGTTGCGCACGCCGGCCTCTCGGGTGTAGCCCTCGATGATCGCCAGGATCGTCGGATCCGGCATCGCGATCTGGTCTTCCTTCAACCCGTTGGCTTCGCGCTGCTTGGACACCAGGAACTGCCGGGCGATCGACACCTTCTCGTTGGGCGTGTACCCGGAGAGGGGGATCTGCTCCATCCGGTCCTTGAGGGCCGGCGGGATCGGGTCGGCGATGTTGGCCGTCGCGATGAACATGACCTTGGAGAGGTCGTACTCGACGTCGAGATAGTGGTCGACGAACGAGTGATTCTGCTCGGGATCGAGCACCTCCAGCAGGGCCGAGGCCGGGTCTCCCCGGAAATCGGACGACATCTTGTCGACCTCGTCGAGCAGGAAGACCGGGTTGACCGTGCCGGCCTTCTTCATCATCTGGATGATCTGGCCCGGGAAGGCGCCGATGTAGGTGCGGCGGTGGCCGCGGATCTCGGCCTCGTCCCGCACGCCGCCGAGCGACAGGCGCACGAAGGGCCGGTTGAGCGAACGCGCGATCGACTTGGCGAGCGACGTCTTGCCGACTCCGGGAGGCCCGACGAAGCAGATGATGGACCCCTTCGTCTTCTGGACGAGCTGGCGCACCGCGAGAAACTCCAGGATGCGCTCCTTGACCTTCTCGAGGCCGAAGTGGTCGTGATTCAGGATCTGCTCGGCACGGGTCAGGTCCTTGGACTCGCGGGAGGCCTTCTTCCAGGGCACGCCCACGAGCCATTCGATGTAGTTGCGCGAGACCGTGGCTTCGGCCGAAACCGGCGGCATGGCCTCGAGGCGCCGGAGCTCCTGGTCGGCCTTCTCGCGGACCTCCTTGGGCATTCCGGAGGACTCGATCTTCTTCTTGAGCTCCTCGACCTCGTCGGTCCGGTCGTCCTTGCGCCCGAGCTCCTGGTGGATGGCCTTGATCTTTTCGTTGAGGTAGTACTCCTTCTGGGCCTTCTCCATCTGCTTCTTGACCTTGTTGTTGATCCGGCGGTCGATGTTGACCTTGTCGATCTCGACCTCCAGCAGGTCCTGGAGCTTCTGGAGACGCTCGTAGGGAGACTCGGCTTCGAGCAGCGCCTGTTTTTCGGCCGTGGCGACCGCGAGGTGGGCCGAGAGCGTGTCGGCGAAACGCTCGGGGTCGTCGATCTTGAGCGAGGCGGCGAGCCCCTCGAAGGCCAGGTGGTGCGACAGCTTCGCGTACTGTTCGAAGAGCGCGAGCACCTTGCCCATGTAGTCCTTGAGACTCTCGGGATCGCTCGGCCGGATGGGCAGCACCTCGACCGCCACCGAGAGGTGGGAGCCCCGGCGCTCGAAGGCCATGATCCGGCCGCGCCGCACGCCCTCGACCATCACCTTGATGTGTCCGTTCGGGAGCTTGAGGGACTGGGCGACGGTGGCGATGACCCCGACCTCGTAGATGTCTTCGGGCGTGGGATCGTCGAGCTGCGGGTCGCGCTGCGCCGCCAGGAAGAGCCGCTTGACCGGGGTCGCGAGCGCCGCTTCGAGCGCCCGGATCGAGGACTCGCGGCCCACGACGAACGGCTGCATCATGTGCGGGAAGACCACCATGTCCCGCAGCGGAACGAGCGGAAGGCTCTCCAACGCTCGGTTGGTGGGATCGGCTGTTTTCATCGGTGGGTGTGTCCTTTTGGATCCGCGTCCGGACGCGGGATGGAAATCGGGGCGGCGGGCGGGCGCCGGGTTATGGCCTCACAATCCCTAGCCCGCCTTGCGCAGGATCGTGATCGGGTTGGTGTGATGCTTGACGACGTCGCGGGTGATCACGCATTCCTCGATGTCGTCGTCCGAGGGGATCTGGTACATGACGTCGAGCATCAGGTCTTCGATGATGATCTTGAGTCCCCGGGCCCCGACGTTTCGCGCCAGGGCTTCCTCGGCGATCGCCTCGATGGCGTCGTCGGAAAAGCGCAGCTGGACGTTCTCGAACTCCAGCATGGTCTGGTACTGCTTGACGAGCGAGTTCTTGGGCTCGCGCAGGATCTCGACGAGGGCGGCCTGATCGAGCTCCGAGAGCGTCGCCACGACCGGCAGCCGGCCCACGAACTCCGGAATCATGCCGTACTTGATGAGGTCCTCGGGATGGACCTTCTCGAGGAGGGCGCTCGAGCGCTTGTCCTTCTTGCTGGTGATCCGGGCCCCGAAGCCCATCGTCTTTTCCGTCATGCGACGGCTGATGATGTCCTCGAGACCGACGAAGGCGCCGCCGCACAGGAAGAGGATGTTCGTCGTGTCGATCTGGATGAACTCCTGGTGCGGGTGCTTGCGGCCGCCCTGGGGCGGAACGTTGGCCACGGTGCCCTCGAGGATCTTCAGGAGCGCCTGCTGGACCCCCTCCCCGGAGACGTCCCGCGTGATCGAGGGGTTTTCGCCCTTGCGGGCGATCTTGTCGACCTCGTCGATGTACACGATGCCGCGCTCGGTCTTTTCCTTGTCGTTGCCGGCCGCCTGGTAGAGCTTCAGGATGATGTTCTCGACGTCCTCGCCCACGTAGCCCGCCTCGGTCAGGGTCGTCGCGTCGACGATCGTGAACGGCACCGAGAGCAGCTTGGCGAGCGTCTGGGCCAGCAGGGTCTTGCCGGTGCCGGTCGGGCCGATCAGCAGGATGTTGGACTTCTGGAGCTCGACGTCGAGCTTGCGGTTCTTCTCGAGGTAGTCGATCCGCTTGTAGTGGTTGTAGACCGCGACCGCGAGCTTCTTCTTCGCCTGGTCCTGGCCGATCACGTAGCTGTCCAGGAACTCCTTGATCTCTTTCGGCTTGGGGAGCTTGGTCTCGGGGGCCTGGGTCTCGAGGACCCGGTCCTCCGCGATGATGTCGAGACAGATGTCGACGCACTCGTCGCAGATGTAGACCGTGGGCCCCGCGATGAGCTTCTTGACGTCCCTCTGGCTCTTGTTACAGAAGGAGCAGCGCAGGACATCGCCGTTCCCGGTTTTCTTCGACATTCAGCCTCCGGAGGGATACGGACATTCTAGGGGCGCCGTTCCCTCCCCGTCAACCGATCCGGATTCAAAATCTAGCATACCCGATGGAACTAACGTCCTCGCCGTCAAAGGGATTCCCCGGCCCACCGCGCGGTTCACCGTAAAGACCTACGCGTCTCCCGGCGATTCCGATTCTTGGATGGGCTCTCTCGACCAGCCGGAATGGTGCCATGTTCGCGGCGCGAGACGTCTCCCGACCGAAGGGAGGGAGGAGGCTCGATCCGCGGCTACCCGGCGGCTTTGAGCGCGAGGTCGTCGCGCCGATGGTAGATGGCGTCGACCAACCCGTACTTCTTGGCGTCCTCGGCCTCAAGGATGTAGTCCCGGTCGGTGTCCTTGGCCACCTTCTCGAGGGGCTGCCCCGTGTGCTGCGACAGGAGCTGGTTGAGCCGCTCGCGCATCTTCAACAGGTCCTTGGCGTGGATCTCGATGTCCGTCGCCTGGCCCTGCATCCCGTAGGCGAGGGGCTGGTGGATCAGGAAGCGCGAGTTCGGCAGCGAGTAGCGCTTGCCGGCCGCGCCGGCGGCCATCAGCATGGCCGCCATGGACGCCGCCTGGCCGACGCAGATCGTGGACACGTCGTTCTTGACGTACTGCATCGTGTCGTAGATCGCCATCCCGGCGGTGATCGAACCGCCCGGAGAGTTGATGTAGAACGCGATGTCTTTTTCGGCGTTCTCGGACTCGAGGAACAGCATCTGCGCGATGATCAGGTTGGCGATCGTGTCGTCGACCGGCTGACCGAGAAAGATGATGTTGTCCTTGAGCAGTCGCGAGTAGATGTCGTACGCCCGCTCGCCCCGGCTCGTCTGCTCGATCACCATGGGAACCAGAACCATGCCGCCTCCCTCGTCCTCGTCCTCGTCCTCGTTCATCGCTGCCACCGGGACAACCTATTTCACTTCGACCGGCATTCCCGAGGGTAGCACCTTCGCGCCGGCGATCAAGAGGTCCACGACACGGGCCAGGCGCATCTCGTCGCGCAGGGCCTCGAGGCCGCCGGCCTTGGTCATCTGTTCGCGCAGGGCGGCCGGTTCGACACCTCGCTCGGCCGCGGCCCGCCGGAACTCCGCCTCGAGCTCCGTCTCGGACACCTCGACCTTTTCCCGCTCGGCGATCGCGTCGAGAAGGAGGTATTCCTTCACGCGGCGCTCGGCGCCGGGCCGCGCCTCGTCGCGCAGCTTGGCCCAGTCCTCCTTCTCGGGATCGACGCCGCTCGCCGCCAGGTAGCGGGCGTAGTCGCGCAGGGCGGAGGTCGTCTCGGATTCGACCAGGACTTCCGGAGCGGGGATGTCGCGCTTGGCGAGCAGTTGGTCGAGGATCGCCCGCCGGAACTTCCGCCGCCGGTCGGCCTCCCGCTCGTGGCGCAGGCGCGCGCGGACCTTCTCGCGCAGTGTCTCGACGGTGCCGCCTTCCGAGACGGCCCGGGCGAACTCGTCGTCGACCGCCGGAAGCCTCTTCTCCTTGAGCGCGGCCAGCGTGACCTGATAGTCGACCGTCTTGCCGCGAAACTCCTCGTTGGGGAAGTCGTCGGCGAACGTCTTGCGGAAAGAGCGCGTCTCCCCGGGCGCGGCGCCCCGGAGGGCCTCGTTGATCTCCGGCATCGAGTCGGCATGCCCGACCTCGAGGGTGATCTTCTCGTCCCGGAAGGTCCGCGGGTCCTGGCCCGGAGCCAGGATCTCGACGAACGACCCGGCGATGTCGGCGACCGCGAAGTCGCCCGGCGCCGCGGCGCGGCCCTCGATCGGATGGAACTCCGCGTGCGCCTCCCGGATCCGGTCGATGACCTTCGCGATCTCGTCCTCAGTCGGCTCGACCGACTGGTCCTCGACGGGGACTCCCCGGTATTCCCCGGGATCGACAACCGGCTTCAGGTCCAGGCGCGCGAGGAACCGGATCGGACCCGGCGGCTCCCAGCTCAGGTCGTCGACGTGGGGCCGCCCGAGGATCGCGAGCTTGCGCTCCTCGATCGCCGAGCCGACCGCCTCGGGGAGGAGATGCTCGAGCACGTCGCCCTTGATCTCGTCGGCGAACTTGCGGGCGACGACCTCCTCGGGGGCCTTTCCCTTGCGGAAGCCGGGCAGGGACGCCTTGCGGGCGTAGGCGCGACGGATCGCCGCGAAGGCCTTCTCGACCTCCTCGGCAGGGATCTCGATCTCGAGGACCGTGCGGGTCGGAGACTCGTCTTTGGTGGACAGAATCGGCATAGGGGCGGGATCTTATCCCCGCCGGCCCCGGATGGCGCAGGTGGCCCGGCCCGCTGATAGGATCCGCGGCACTGCTTTTCCGCCGTGTGCCCCGTTCGGCGGCGGCTCTTTCCGCAGAAAAAAGGAGGCCCCATGAGGACCCTGAAACGGTTGCTCGTTGCCCCGCTCCTTCTCCTCGGCCCTTCGTTGGCGCGCGCGGACGTCGACGTCCGGATCCCGGTCGTGACCCAGGTGCAGGGGGTCGTCTTCTACCGGACCTCCCTGATGATCGGCAACGGGAGCAGCACCCGGCGGCCCGTCATCGAGATGAAGCTGGTCTATCGCTCGTTCGTGGACGGCAAGCTCCAGTCGGCCACGGTGCAGGAAGGAATGCTCGCTCCGCGCCACGTCCTGACCTTCGAGGACATCGTGCAGCACTTCAAGGATGCCGGCGCCATCCGTGCGGCGGACCTGACGGCCGCGATCTTCGGAACGCTCACCGTTTCCTTCAACACGAACGGCCAGCTCCTCGAAGACTGCATCGCCGAGGCGCGCACCTACAGCCCCGGCGGCAGCGGCGGAACGAACGGCATCGCCTACATCGGCCGCAACGTCGTCACGGCCGGCGGCGAGAACATCAAGGCCGCCGTCCGCAACGGACCCCTCGGTGCCGACGGAACGACGCGGGCCAACATCGGCTTCGTCAACGAGGGCAACACGACCACCGATGTCGAGGTCGTCTACTACGACGGCGCCACGGGCACCCAGGTCAAGGCCTTCACGATCCACGACCTTCCGCCCGGCGAGGTGGTGCAGTTCAACAACGTCTTCGCCGGCCTCTCGGCGAAGACCCTCATCATCCGCGCCTCGGCGCTCGCGGCCGGCGGCCGGATTTCGGGCTACGGCGTGCAGCTGGACAGCGTCACCAACGACGGCTCGTTCTTCCTCATGGTCGAGGACGAAGCCGGCTGCTACCAGCCGGGCTAGTGACCTGTAACAGCCGGTTCGATATCAACCTCGGGGCGAGAATGGCGCAGCAAGTCCCGCAGTGCCAGAGCCACACGTCTTGTCTCGGGCCAGACGGCGCTTTCGAAACTCCTGTTACAGAGCGCTAGTTCGCTTCCGGCCGCGGCGGGACGAGGCGTGGCTCCGGCCGGGTCCCGGCGGCCGGAGCGGGCACGCCGCGCACCGGCAGCGCCGCGAGCGCCGCGGCGACGTCGAGCCGTCCCCATCCGAACACGGGGTTGGGAACGGCGCTGCCATCGAGCCCGTCGCAGTCGGTCTCGGAGAGAAGCGGGACCGCCGTCGCCTCGAGAACCGCCTCGGTCGCGTCGACGTCGCCGGTTAGCGACGGCACCGCGGACCAGAGGACCGCGATCGCGCCCGCGACGTGCGGCGCGGCCCCCGACGTGCCGCCGAAGGGCTCGTACGGATCGTTCGACTTCACCGTCGAGCTCGAACGCACGTTGACGCCGGGAGCGCAGATGTCGGGCTTGATGCGCCTCGACCCGTCGCGCAGCACCGGGCCGCGCGCGCTGAAGACCGCAATCGCATCCGACAGGCTGGTCGCGCCCACGGTGAACGCCCCCGCCTCGATGGCCGGGACGGACGACAGGGAGCCGCAAGCCGGACCGGAGTTGCCGGCCGCGTAGCTGGCGGCGATCCCGGCGGCCCGGAGGCCCTCCACGACGGCGTGCAGGACCTGCGGGTCGGTGCAGCCTTCCGCCTCGGGGCAGGTCCAGGAATTGTTGACCACGTCGGCGCCGAGCTCGGGCCTGGGGTTCGCGCCTTCGGCGTCGGTGGGCGCGAGGAAGAACTCGAAACACTCGACGTACCGGGCTGGGGTCCCGTTGCCGATGTCCATGTTGCGGCAGCCGATCCAGCGTGCTCCCGGCGCCACACCGACGCGATTGTCCCCGCCGTCGTCTCCGACCGCCAGCCCCGCAACGGCCGTCCCGTGGCCCTCGTCGTCGCAGGGCTCCGGGGAATCGACGCCGCAGGCATTCAGGCTGGTGATGCTCTCGTGGACGGCATCGTGCCAGTTGTAGGCGTGCGACGCCGTCGCGCCGTCCCAGCCGCGGTACTGGCGCATCAGTGCCGGGTGGCGCCACTTCACGCCCGTGTCCGCGATCCCGATCACGATCCCCTGGCCCGTGAAGCCCCGGCCCCAGGCTTCCGGCGCCCCGATCAACGCGAGATTGGGCTCGACCTCCCCGGGCGCCGCCGCGCGCCGGGTCTCGAGCGTCCCGGACGGCGGCGCCAGGCGGGCCGGACGGTTCGCCGCAACCGCGAACACGCCCGGAGCGCGGGCAAGCGCTCGCGCCGTCGCCTCGTCGGCCTCGACCTCGAGCATGTTGACGAGGTAGTGCGAGCGATGGCGCACCCCCTCGCGGCGCAGCTCCTCGACGAGCCGCGCCTGCGACGCCTCGGCCCGCGAGCGCAGGGCCTCGTAGACGTAGCGCCGGCGTTCGCCCCGGTCCGCGATCGCCGCGGCCCCGGACAGGTCCGCCTGTTCGCGAAAAACCACGAGAAACGACGCCGGCGCGCCGGCCGCCCGATCCCGGAAGATCGCCGGATCGACCGGCGCCGGTGCGGCGGCACTCGCCGCCGCGGCGATCAGCCAGGTGATGAGCGGTGCGTTCATTGGATTGGTGCGAGAGGAGGGATTTGAACCCTCAAGGGTTTTACCCCACGGGATCCTAAGTCCCGCGCGTCTGCCAGTTCCGCCACTCTCGCGCGAGAAGAATGATAGCTCCCTGCTTCAGTCCTTCGGCATCTCGACGCCCCAGTAGTACTTCTCGAAAAAGTCCGGAGCGTCCCGGACGCCGGCGACTTCGAGGAGCCGGACGATCTCCCGGGTCGTGCCGAACTTCCAGGCGAGCCTGTCCTGCGCCGACCGGAGGAACCCCCGGAAGGCCTCGTCTCCCATCCGGCGGCGCAGCGCCCCGAGCAGGACCGGGCCCTTGTCGTAGAGGAGTCCGTTGCGGATCTCGGTGCGGCGCAGCGCGTCGTGAGATACCCAGACGCGGTTGGCGAGCGGGATCGGCGCGGCATCGCCCGCGAAATCGGCGCCGCGCCGCCAGCGCTTCTCGAGGCCGCGGGCCACCGCGGGGCTGCGCCGGTCCGCGAGAAACAGGAATGCGCAGTACTCGGAAAACGATTCCGCCAGCCACTGCTCCTCCGGTCCCGGTACGCGCACGACGATGCCCCAGTACTGGTGCGCGATCTCGTGTGCGAAGACCTTGACGATCTTCTGGGCCTCGAACCGGCTCATGTCGCCGGCGAGCGGATCGAAGGCCTCCTTCGTGATGAACATCGTCGCCGGCGGCGCCTGCCCGAAGCCGACGTCGTTGATCTCCAGGACGTCGAACTCGGGGAAGGGGAACGGCCCCAGGAACTCGCGGTAGTAGGCGATGACCTCGGCCGCCACGTTGATGAGTTGCCGCCGGCCCCGGGGGTTGTCGAGGCCGTAGGACGCGACGCGGATCGTGACTCCGTCCCGCACCTCTTCCTCCATGTCGTACTTCCCGGCGAGGATGACGGCGAACTGGATCGGCCGGTCGATCCGCGTCTCGAGGACGTTGAGGCCCTCCTCCTCCGCGCGCCGGACCGTCGTGCCCGGCGCGAACGGGACGAACGGCTTCGGGACGCGAACCACCGCGTGCCACGTGTAGGCCTGGCCCGCGAGCGTGGGCTGCGGAAACCACGGCCAGATGCCGAGCTCCCAGTAGTTGTCCCCGCGGGGCCGGACGAGAAAGTCGCCGTCGATCTCGAAACGCAGCGTCAACGGAGCATCGGCTGGCGCCGGCTCGGCGAGCTCGAGGACGAGCTCGTCGAGGCGGTGATCGAACGCGAGCTCGCGGCCCTTCGCGTCCACGACGCGGCGGACGCGCTCCGCGCGGGCCTCCAGGTTCACTCCCGCCTGCGCGTATTCGATGCTCCGGAGGTCGAACCGGAGCGCCCGGGCGGCCCGTCCCCGCGGCACGAGCGTCTCTTCGACCCGCAGCCGCGCGTCGTTGCCGGAGGTGGCGGTCAGCTCGAGATCGACGTCCGTCAGCGAGAAACGGGCCGGCGGCGGATCGCGCGGATCCCGACCGATCGGCTGGAGCGACAGCGGAGCGAGCCACAGGAACTTCCGGAGCTCCGTCTCGTTCGACTCGCTCGGCTGGACCGTGGCGAGGCCTTCCGAGGGATCGTCGGTCGCGTCGAAGAGATAGAGCAGGTCTTCCCGGCTCCCCTCGATCTCGGCCCGGATCAGCGGAGCATCGGGGGCGTCGAGCGCCTGCATCGCGAAGTCGTGGGACAGCGGTGGCGCATGCAGCCGCCCGAACTTCTCGCGCTCCTTCCGGAAGGAATCCGTCAGCGCCGGCGCCGGGGCGCCGGAGAGCTCGGGCAGCGGCCCGCCGCGCGCGAGCCAGAGGATCCGCTCGACCTTTTCGTGCAGCCGGACGCCCGCATCGGTCCTCTCGGGCTTCAAGCGCGAACCCTTCTTCGCGTCGAACACGACGACCGGGGCCTCGATCGGATCGGCGGACAGGTAGTCGAAGGCGCCGGACCCCTCGAAGAAGATCCCGACGATTTCCTCCCCCGCCCGGACCGGGGCCGCGCGGCCCGATTCGAGAACGCACGCGGCATGGGGCCCCGCGAGCCGCAGACCCGAGACGGCGACCGCGTCGCCGATCGTCAGGCCGTCGAACCGCTCGATGAGACCGGGAAGGGCGGGACCCCCGGCGGCGAGCAGCCGGGCGGCGCCCGCCAGCACCGCGGCGAGGCCGACGACCGGGAGACGCCGGAGCACCGAATCAGTCCTTCGGCATCTCGATGCCCCAGTAGTACCGGTCGAAGAAGGGCATGTAGTCCTTCTTGGTCATGTACTGGAGCAGGCCCGCCATCAGCTTCGTGGAACCGGCTTTCCAGGCGAAGGATTTCTGGTACGACTTCAGAAACGTGAAGAACGCCTCGTCCCCGAGCTCCTTGTGGAGGGCGCGCAGGAGCGCCGGTCCCTTGTTGTAGAGGAGGCCCGTCCGGATGAAGAAGCGCGTGGTGGCGTCGCTCGAGACGTAGGCGCGATTGGCCAGGGGGATGGGGATCTCGCTCGTCGCGAAAGTCGCCTGGCCCCGCCAGTGCTTGACGAGCATGTTGAACGTCGCCTCGTTCTTGTACGCCTTCAGGAAGAGACCGGCCGAGTACTCGGCGAAGGCTTCGGTCAGCCACTGCTCTTCGAAGCTGGGCATTTTCACCGCGATTCCCCAGTACTGGTGCGCGATCTCGTGGGCGAACCGTTCGTTGATGCCCTGCGAGTAGAGCTGATTCTCCTCGCCGATGAACGGATTGAAGGCTTCCTTCGTGATGAACATCGTTCCCGCCGGCGCCTGACCGTATCCGAAGTCGTTGATCTCGATGATGTTCAGCTCGGGCAGCGGGAAGGGACCGAGGAATTCCTCGTAGTACTGGATGATGTTCGCCGCCAGGTTCGTGAGCTGCTTGACGGCGCGCGGGTTCTTCAGCGCGTAGGTGGCGACGCGGATCGTGACTCCGTTGCGGACCTCTTCCTCGATCGTGTAGGCGCCGGCGAGAATGGTCGCGAAGCAGATCGGCTTGTCCACCTGCGTCTCGAGCAGGTTGTCGTCGCCGTCGGCGCCGCGCCGCAGCGTCTTGCCCGGCGCGAAGGGCACGAACGGCTTCTTGACCCGCACGAGCGCGTGGAAGGTGTAGAACTGCCCCTGCAGGTCCGGCTGGGGAAACCAGGGAGAGATGCCGAGCTGCCAGTAGCTGTCGCCGCCCGGGTTGACCAGAAAATCGCCGTCGATCTCGAACGTGAGCCGGATCGGTCGCTCCGCCGGCGCGGCCTCCGCCAGCTGGATCACGGCCTCGTCGTTGTCGTGGCCGAAGGACAGCGACCGGCCGGCTTCGTCGGTCACCTTGCGGAGGCGCTCCTTCCGGGTCGTCAGGTTGCTGCCGAAGAACGTGTAGACGGTGCTCTCGAGATCCAACCGCAGTGCGGCGAGGGGCCGGCCGATCGGGACCAGGGTCTCGACGACCGTCATCGACGCGGTACTTCCGTCCGAGGCCTTGAGATCGACGTTGACGTCCGCCAGGACGACGCGCGGCCTCGGCGGGTCCTTCGGCGACCTCGCCAGCCGCTGAACGGAAAGGGGAATCGGGAAGAGGTACTTGCGCGCCTCCGGATCGTTGTACTCGCTCTTCTTCAGAACCGAGAGGGTCTCCGTCGGATCCTCCACGTCCAGCCGATAGACGAGGTCCTCGCCGCCCCCTTCGAACTCGGCGCGGACCAGCCGCGCCGAGGGGGCATCCAGCTTCTGCACGGCGAAGTCGTGGCCGAGTCCGGGGCCGATGAGCCGGCGGAACTTCTCCCGCTGCCGGGCGAACGCTTCCGCCACGGGCGGCGCCGGCGTGCCGTCGAGGGGCGGCAGGGGCTGCCCCTGGGCCAGCCAGAGGACGCGAGCGAAGCTGTCCCGGAGCCGCACTCCCTGGTCCGACTTCTCGGGCTTGAGGCTCGAGGCCTTCCGGGCGTTGAAGAGGACGAGAGGCGCCTCGAGGGGCTCGGCCGCCACGTACTCGAGCGACCCGGTGCCGTCGAAGAAGATGCCGACGACCTCGTCGCCGGCGAGGACCGGAGCCGCCCGTCCGGAGGCCAGGCGGCACTCGATGTGCCCGGCGGAGAGTGTCATCGGACCGACCATCCTGGCCTCGCCGACCGCCAGGTGGTCGAAACGCTCCAGGATCGAGACGATGTTCTCGGGCGGCTCGGCGCCGGCCGGACTCGCCCCCATCGCGGCCGCGGCCGCGAGAAGAACCGCGCGAACGGCTTTCATGTGTGCATTCTACGTGCAGTCCGGGACTAGAATCCGCGGAGACTCCCATGACCCTGCAACCCGGCACCCGTCTCGGCGTCTACGAGATCCTCGACACGCTCGGAGCCGGAGGCATGGGCGTGGTCTACCGGGCGCGCGACCGAAAGCTCGGGCGCGACGTGGCGATCAAGGTGCTGCCGGACGACCCGGCCGGCGACCCGGGCCGCGTGGCGCGGTTCGAGCGCGAGGCGCGCATGCTCGCCGCGGTCAACCACGCGACGATCGCGGCGATCTACGGCGCGGAAGAAGAGGGCTCGACACGGTACATCGTGATGGAGCTCGTCGAGGGCGAAACGCTCGCTCAGCGGCTCGCGGGCGGCCCGCTGTCGATCGCCGACGCCCTGCGGATCGGCGCCCAGATCGCGGAGGCGCTCGAGTTCGCCCACGAGAAGGGCGTCATCCACCGGGACCTCAAGCCCGCCAACATCAAGATCACGCCGGAGGGCAAGGTCAAGGTCCTGGACTTCGGTCTCGCCAAGGCGATGAACCTGCCGTTCTCCGGCGACATGTCGCGCTCCCCGACGATCGTCATGGACACGTCGACGCCCGGCGAGATCGTGGGCACGCCCGAGTTCATGAGTCCCGAGCAGGCGCGGGGCAAGGAGACCGACCGGCGCACCGACGTCTGGTCCTTCGGCTGCATCCTCTTCGAGATGCTCACGGGCCGGAGGGCCTTCACCGGGGAAACGGTCCCCGACGCCGTCGCCGCCATCCTCTACAAGGAGCCGGACTGGAACGCGCTGCCCGCGCGCACGCCGCAGCGCGTGCGGGACCTGCTGACCGGTTGCCTCGAGAAGGACCCGGGGCGCCGGGTGCGCGACGCGGGCGATGCGCGTCTGGACCTCGAGGCGACGCTGGCCGGGCTGTCCGGCGCCGCGGTCGTCGGCCGGCCGCCCCGGCCGGTCCCGTGGAAGACCGTGGCGGCGGCCCTCCTCGGCGCTGCGGTGGCGGCCGGCGCCTACTTCGCGCTTCGCCGGTCGCCGGGTGAGGTGCCGGCAAGCGCGCGCCAGCTCGCGGTCCTTCCGTTTCGAAACCTGACGGGCTCGCCCGACGGCGAGCTGATGGGCCTCGCGATGGCCGAGACCGTCAGCGCGCGCCTCGCCAACGTGCCCGGCCTGCAGGTCGTGACGCCGCGCGCCACGACGGAGGAGATGGATGCCGACCCCAGCTTCGTGCGCGTCGCGCGCCGGCTCGGCGCGAACACGCTGCTTTCCGGCAGCCTCCAACGCGAGAACGAGCGCTATCGGATCATCTATCGCCTCGTCGACGCGCAGGGCCGCCAGCTCGCCGCCAATGCGCTCGACGGGTCGGAGCTGTTCGCGCTCCAGGATCGCCTCGCCGACGGCGTCGTCCGGGACCTGAGCCTGCGCCGCGGGGCCAGTCGGACCCCGACGCCGTCGGGGCTGGACACGGCCCCCCTGCAGGAGCGTTATCTCCAGGCGATCGGGCTCCTCCAGCGCTACGACCGCCGCGACTCCGTCGAGCAAGCCCTCGCGATCCTCCGGTCCCTGGCGGAGGAGCGGCCCAACTCGGCCCTCGTCCAGGCGGCCCTCGCCCGTGCGGACCTGGCCATGTTCGACTTCACCAAGGAGCGGGCCTGGGCCGACCGCGCCATCGCCGCGAGCGACGCCGCCCGGGCGCTCGATCCCGGCCTGCCGGAGACGGACATCACCGTCGGCGAGACCCTCCTCCTGACCGGCCGCCCGAAGGAGGCCGCGGAATCGTTTCACCGCGCGCTCGCGGCCAACCCGGACAAGGTGGACGCGTTGCTCGGCCTGGGCCGCGCGCTGGAGCAGCTCGGCGACCAGGCCGCGGCCGAGGACGCGTTTCGCCGGGCCATCGCGATCCAACCCTCGTTCGCCGTCTACAACCAGCTCGGCGTTCTTCGCTCCGCGAGCGGTCGCTGGTCCGATGCGGCCTCGATGTTCCGAAAGGCGTCGGAGCTCGCACCCGACAGCTATCGAGCCCTCTCCAATCTCGGGGGCGTCCTGGTCTACAGCTGCGACTTCGACTCGGCAATTCCGGCGTTTCGCCAGGCGCTGAGCCTGCGGCCCAACGACCCCTGGGCCGCTTCCAACCTCGGCCTGACGCTACTCTGGACCGGCCACCCGGCCGAGGCGGTCAAGTCTCTGGAAGCCGCGGCGCGCAACGCCCCGAACGACTTCGAGGTCTGGGGCGCCTACGCCGACGCCCTCGAGGAAGCCGAAGGGAAGGAACGCGCGTCGCAGGCCTACGCCCAATCGATCGCCCTGTCGCGAGAGGCCCTCAAGCTCAACGCGCGCGATGGCCGCGCGCGTTCCGTCCTCGGGGCTTCCCTGGCGCGGACCGGACAGCTCGAGGACGGCGCGAAGGAGATCGACGCGGCCGTCGCGATCGACCCGGATGACGCGGCGACCCTCGCGGATGCCGCCATGGTGGCGGTCCTGCGCGGGCGCCTCGACCAGGGGCTCGCCTGGCTCAAGAAAGCCGTCGCCGCCGGATACTGTCCACAGCTCCTGGCCCGCCAACCGATTTTCGCACCGCTGCGAGAGTCCACGGAGTTCCAGTCGATCGTCGCCGCGCCGCGCAACGCGGCCGGACACTAGAAGGAGGGCATCATGAACAAGACGGGTACCGCCATCGTCTCGGTGATCGTGGGGGCCGCTCTCGGCTATGCCGCTGCGAAGCTCACCACGCCGACCTGCTCCGAGAACTATTACATCCAGATCGACCCCAACGCCCTTTCGAGCGCACTGCCCGACACATGCGTCTATGTGAGCAAGGGGTCTCCCATCATCTGGCAGACGAAGGACCGGAGGACCAAGATCGAGAGGATCGAATTTGGGCTGTCATCTGGCCCGACCGTCAACCCCTACCCCGGCGCCGGGCCACTGGATCCGTCGACTCCGGACACATGGTTCTCGGGGCCGCTTGCGAAGGGCCTGGCCCCTGGCACGTCAATCGGCTACAAGGTCACGCTCGAAGGCGGCGGGGGAACCAACATCGGGCACATCATCATCCGCTAGGAAACCGACTTGCGCTGACAATCCTCGGCGATCCGGGCGGCCCCGTGGACGTTTCTCGTCAGTCGCGGGGTCAGCTCGGGCCGTAAATCGTTCTCCTTAAGGCCCTTGGTCGCTGGCTTCTCCCTTGCTCTCTTGTCGGGCGGAGGGCGCCCGGGCGAGCTCCGGGCGGAACAACACTGATGTACGACGTCGCCGTGGATCGCGCCGCGATGAGGGAAGAAATCCTGGGACCCCTGTTCCAGCGCCACGTGGTCAGCCTGTCCGGAACCGTCGACGAGCGGTGGCTCGAGTCGTTTCAGAACGTCCAGAAGGACTCCGAGCAGTTTCAGCGCTATCGCCTCGATCAGCAGAAGGGCCTGGTCTCGTTCACGTGCCGGGCGAGCGACAGCCCGTCGGTCGTCGAGGGGTTTCTCGAGCGGCTCGCACTGCTCGTCGAGATGGTGAACCTCCACGCCACCTGTTCGGCGGCCGATCCCGAGCCGGCCGGCGAACGCGCAAGCCTGTCGGCCTAGTCGTCACTGCCGCCTAAGGCGCGACCTTCTGATAGTTCGAGTTCGTGACCGTCACCTGAATGGATTTGCTCGGCGCGTTCACGACCGTCGTCGCGGGATAGTTCGTGCCGTCCGGCAGCGTCGCGAACCGGACCGCGAGGGAAATCGGCTGCGAGGGGTCGTCCGTGTACGAGTTGACGTTCAGGCTCGCGAGCTTCTTCGCGGCCGTGTTGAAGTCGAGCGTCATCGAATCGCCGTTCTTCGCGTAGTTCTTGAAGACCATGCCCGCTTCCCCGGCGCCCGGCCGGTCGAGGCTCACGTTGCCGGCCTGGAACGCCTGTTCCATCTTCGGACCGTCCGGCGGCACGTAGAGCCCGATGACCGCGCGGACCGACTGCATGTACTGGGTGATCTCGTCCTTCTTCTCTTCCATGACGCGGCGCCGCAGCGGGCCGGTCTGCTTCTGCTCGGGCGGGGGCCCGATCGGCGTTCGCGCGACCTTGCCGTCGGGTCCGTAGCGGCAGCTCATCTGCTTGGTGCTCTTGACCTGGCCGTTCAGGGCGAACTGGATGGTCTCCGTCCACGCGTACTTGTGGAGGGCCGCCTTGTTGGCGGCCGACGCCTCCTTGATGGCCGCGAGCTTCGTCTGGATGACTTCCTTCATCATCCCGCCCTGCTGCGCGCCGGCGCTCGACCCGAGAGCCAAAGCTACCGATACCGCAACCAGCGACCGCACCGGAACTCTCGAGCCCTGTCCAGGCATCATCGGTACTCCTTGTCGAACGAGGCAACTCGGATGCGCCGCGCATTCTAACCTCGCGCGTCCGCCCATTGTGTAGGATCCGACGGGAGAGGAGGAACACGATGAAGGTCATCCGGCTGGCCGCCCTGCTCGCGGCCGCATCCGTCGCCGTCGGCTGCACCACCACCTCCCGAGGCCGCGGCGTCACTGAATCGGGATTCCTGGGCTCCGACTATGCCCTCCTGAAACCCGGCGAAAAGGGCCAGGCGGCCCTCGTCTACCTGCGGCCGGGAACGGTCTGGGCGTCCTACACGGACGTCCTGCTCGACCCGGTCACCGTCTGGCGGGACCCCGCCTCGAAGGACAAGGGCCTCTCGGCCCAGGACGCGCAGACGCTGACGAACTACTTCTTCGACGTCATCCGGGAGGCGCTCGAGAAGGAAGGCTATCGGCTCGTCGACGCCCCCGGTCCGCACACGCTGCGCGTGAAGGTGGCGATCACCCAGGCCCACGCCTCCAACGTCGCCCTCGACGTCGTGTCGACGGTCGTCCCGTCGGCGCACGCGCTGTCCGCGCTGGACAAGCTCATCACGGGCAAGCCCGCCTTCGTGGGCGAGGCCCAGATCGAGGCGAAGGTCACCGACGCGGCGTCCGGCGAGCTTCTCGCCGCCGCGATCGACCACCGCGTCGGGGGCAAGACGATCAGCGCGTCCCAGTTCAGCTCGTGGGGCGACGTCGAGACGATGATGCGGCTCTGGGCCGGCCACGGCAGCTACCGTCTCTGCGAGCTCGCCGCCCGCACGGACTGCGTCGCGCCCTAGGCGCTATCCCACCAGGGTGTTGCCACCCTGTGGGGTCTGCCTGCCGCAGAGAAACGAGGGTTTCCGAGGACCTGGATGGTCACCCGGACGCTCGCGAGCCCTCAGCGTCACTCCTCCGAGTCGGGCCTCAGGGCTGCGATCCCCAGTGCAGGCCGAGCGCCTTCGACAGGAAGGCCGCCATCTGTCCCCGCGTCAACGGGTTGTCCGGGCAGAAGTTGCCGCCGCCGCACCCCGCCGTGATGCCCGACGCCGCCAGGGCCTCGACGAACTGAAAGAACGGGTGATTTGAGGGAACGTCGTTGAAAGTCACCGTAGTGGGATTGCTCACCGTTCGCTTCCACCACACCTCGACGAAACCAAAGTACTGAGTGGTCGGCACATTGCCCTGCTGAACGTGGAGGACGTTCGCCGCCAACGGATCCAGCAGAACGACGCCGAGCGGCCCCGAGTTGTAGTCCGTGGCCCAGTCGTGAACGGTGCTGTTGAGCGAGCCCACAGTGTTCACACTACTGCCCGTATGGCGACGGAGAAGTTCGACCCCGATCGCGTTCGTTGTGTCGGTCTTCGAGTTGAGCCCGATGTAGTCGACCTGGGCCCCCGGAGGGAGGTCGATGGGTGCGTAGAAGTCGACGAGCGTGCCGAAGTCACCATAGCGCGTCAGGGAGTTCGCGCCGCCCCCGGTGTAGTACGAATAGGCGCTCGATCTTGGGTAGAACGCGATGGCGGGGACCACCGTGACCGTGTAGTCCTGTGTTCCATAGGCCTTGGGCGGCACCGTCGTGGACTCGAGCCGATTCGGGGACCTGGCGAGCTCTTGCCCGCACAAAGGCGAAACCGAAGCCATCCACGCCATGGCAGCCGCAGCAAGGACTGATCCCATCGTACGACGCATGTCGACCTCCTCTTTTTTTTGCGATGCTATCAAGTCGGCAACCCCCCGCGACGAGCGACGACCCACCGAAGGAGCCCGGATGGGCAACAGACCCTACCCGTGAACAACGTGCTGAGAACGAGAGCTAGGTCGCGCTCGGCGCCGGACCGGGAGCGTCGGCGGCCGCCGCGCGGCGACGGCGCTCGGCCCACCCCCGCAGGACGACGAAGAACGCCGGGACGAAGAGCAGGGCGAGGCAGGTGGACGCCAGCATGCCGGTGGACACGGCGAGGCCGAGCGACTTGCGCGCGCTCGCGCCGGCGCCCCGGGCGAGCAGCAGCGGCATCACGCCGAGGATGAACGTGAAGGACGTCATCACGATCGGGCGGAATCGGGCCTGGCACGCGAGGACGGTCGCGTCGACCAGGCTGCGCCCGGCGGCCCGCCCTTCGAGCGCCATCTCGACGATCAGGATCGCGTTCTTGGCCGAGAGGGCGATCAGGAGGACCAGGCCGATCTGCACGTAGAGATTGTTGGCGACCCCGAGGCCCAGCAGCGCGCTGACCGTCCCGAGCAATGCGAGCGGCACGGCGAGGATGACGGCCGCCGGGGTGATCCAGCTCTCGTACTGCCCCGCCAGGACGAAATACACCAGGAGGATCGCCAGCCCGAAGATGAAGTACGTCGAATCCCCGACGAGCTCTTCCTGGTACGACATCGCGGTCCACTCGTAGGTCATTCCGGCCGTCAGGGTCTCGTCCGCGATCTTCCCCATCGCCGCCATCGTCTGGCCGGAGCTGAAGCCCCGATTCGCGCCGCCCTGGATGGTCGCCGACGGATACAGGTTGTAGAGCGTGACGACCGCCGGACCCAGCGACTTCTCGAGCCGCGCGAGCGTTCCGAGCGGGACCATCTCCCCGCCGCCCGAACGCACGTAGTAGCCGGCGAGGCTCCCCGTCTCGCGCCGGAACGGCGCGTCGGCCTGAGCGTAGACCATGTACTGGCGCCCGAAGAGCGAGAACTGGTTGACGAAGCTCGAGCCGAGGTACGCCTGCACGGTCGCGTTCACGTCGCCGACGTTGACACCGAGGTCCTCGGCCGCCGTCTTGTCGACGTCGATGGTCACCTGCGGGACCTGGGCCCGGAGCGGGGTGAGCGCGATGCGGATCGCGGGGTCCGCGTTCGCGCGGTCGACGATCGTGTCGGCGGCCTTCTGCAGGCGCGCGTAGTCCCCGCTGCCGTCGGTCAGCTCGACCTGCATCTGGAAACCGCCCGAAAGACCGAGGCCCTGGATCGGCGGCGGGACCAGGACCATCGTCCGGGCGCCCTGGAAGCGCGCGAGGCGCGCCGAGAGGTCATCGTAGATGTGCAGCAGGTCCTCGTTCTTCCCGCGCTGGCTCCAGTCCTTGAACAGCAGGTAGATGATCCCCGAGTTGGCGAGCGAGGCGTTGTTCTCGATCGGCGAGACTCCGCCGATCGTGATCGTGCGCTCCAGGGCCGGGTTCTCGCGGCAGATCCGGCCGAGCTCGTCCATGACGGCCTCGGTGCGCTGGAGCGAGGCTCCGTCCGGCAGCTGGACCGTCACCATCGCGTAGCCCTGGTCCTCCGTCGGAATGAATCCGGTCGGGACGCGGGTCAGGCCCCAGACGGCCAGGCCGATCAGCACCAGCGCGATCGCCGCCATCCGGCCGCTGCGCTCCACCATGAACCGGATCAGCCGCACGTACCGCCGCTCCACCGGCTCGTACACCGCGTTGAACCCCCGGAAGAACCACGCCTTCTTCGCCCCCGGGTCCCGCGCCCGCAGCCACAACGCGCACTGCGTCGGCTTGAGCGTCAGCGCGTTGATCGCCGAAATCAACGCCGTCGCCGCAATCACCAGCGCGAACTGCCGGTACATCTGCCCCGTGATCCCCGGCATGAACGCCGGCGGCAGAAACACCGACATCAAAACCAGGGTGATCCCGATGATCGGACCCATCAGCTCCCGCATCGCGTCGATCGACCCCTGCCTGGGCGTCTGACCCCGCTCCACGTGCTGCGACACCCCCTCCACCACCACGATCGCGTCGTCCACCACGATCCCGATCGCCAGCACCACCGCGAACAACGTCAGCAGATTCACCGAAAAACCCATCGCCGCCATCGCCGCAAACGCCCCGATGATCGTCACCGGCACCGTCGTCGCCGGCACCAGCGTCGCCCGCCAGTCCTGCAGAAACACCACGATCACCACCAGCACCAGCAACCCCGCCTCGAACAGCGTCCGGTACACCTCGCTGACCGACTCCTTCACGAACGTCGTCGTGTCGAACGGAATCGCGTACTCCAGACCCTCCGGGAAGTCGCGCGCGAGCTCGGCCATCCGGGCCCGCACGCGGGACGCCGTGTCCAGCGCGTTGGCCTCGGGAAGCTGGAAGATGGCGATGCCGCCGGCCACGCGGTCGTTCATCTTGAAGAACTGGCTGTAGGTCTGGGCGCCGAGCTCCACCCGGCCCACGTCGCGGATGCGCGTGACCTGGCTGCCGGACGTCTTGACGATGATCCGCTCGAACTCCTCCGCCCGGGACAGGTTGCCGCCGACGTCGATCGTCAGCTGGAAGGGCTCGCCGGCGGCGGTCGGGGGCGCCGCCGATCTGGCCGGCGGCGACGTACGCGTTCTGCGCCCGGATGGCGGCGATGACGTCCGAGGGCATGAGCGAACGCTCCAGCATCCGCGGGGGATCGAGCCACACGCGCATGCTGTACTGGCCGATGCCGAAGACCGTGACGTCGCCGACACCGGGCACGCGCGCGAGCTTGTCGTGGAGCTGCAGGGTCGCGAAGTTGGAGAGGTAGAGTCCGTCGTACTGGGCGTTCGACGCGGTCAGCGTGATGATCTGGAGAATGGCCGTCGACTTCTTCTTGGTCACGACCCCCTGTTGCTGGACCGGCTGCGGCAGCTGCGCCAGTGCGGCGGCCACCCGGTTCTGCACCAGGACCTGCGCGAGGTCGAGATCCGTGCCGACCCGGAAGGTCACGATGAGCGTGTAGCGGCCGTCGTTGGTCGCCGTCGACTGCATGTACAGCATGCCTTCGACGCCGTTGACCTGCTGCTCGATCGGCAGCGCCACCGTCTCGACGATCGTTTTCGAGTTCGCGCCCGGATAGTTGGCCGTGACCTGGACGGTGGGCGGCGTGATCGGCGGGTACTGCGAGACCGGCAGGACGCCGAGCGCCACCGCCCCGAGCAGGATCGTCACGAACGCGATGACGTTCGCGAGGACCGGACGCTCGATGAAAAACCGGGCGAGCATGGAGTCAGATCTCCGAGTCGTCGGGGCGGGGCTTGCCCCCGCCCCCCTCGCCGTGGCGACCGAGGGCGGCCGCAAGGGCCGCCCCTACTCCGGAGCATGATCCGCCGGGGTCTTTCGCTCGATGAATCGCTGCAGAACCACGAAGAGCGAGGGCACGAAGAGGACCGCCAGCCCGGTGGAGGCGAGCATGCCCGAGGCGACCGCGACGCCGAGCGAGCGCCGCGCCGCGGCCCCGGCGCCGGTCGCCAGGACCAGGGGCAGCACGCCGAGGATGAACGTGAACGAGGTCATCAGGATGGGCCGGAAGCGCACCCGGGACGCCTCGACCGTGGCCTCCGGAATGCTCAGCCCCTTCTCCCGTCCCTCCCGCGCCATCTCGACGATGAGGATCGCGTTCTTGGCCGAGAGCGCGATCAGCAGCACGAGGCCGATCTGGACGTAGATGTTGTTCGCGATGTTGAGCAGAATCAGGGCGGCCGCCGTCCCGAGCAGGGCCATCGGCACGGCCAGGATCACGGCGGCCGGCGTGATCCAGCTCTCGTACTGCCCCGCCAGCGCGAAATAGACGAGCAGCAGCGAAAGGGCGAAGATGAAGATCGCCGAGTTGCCGACCAGCTTTTCCTGGTAGGACATCGCCGTCCACTCGAAGCTCATTCCGCGCGGCAGCACCCGGCCGGCGATCGCCTCCATCGCCGCGAGGGCCTGGCCCGAGCTGTAGCCGCCGGCCGGCATCCCGTTGATCGTGGCGGCCGGGAACAGGTTGTAGAGCGAGACCACCGAGGTCCCGAGGGCCGGCCGGATCTCGGCGAGCGCTCCGACCGGGACCATGCTGCCGCCGGCGCTGCGGACGTACAGGCTCTTCACGTCGTCGGTGTTCAGGCGGCGGAGCGGGTCCGCCTGGAGATAGACCATGTAGTTGTGCCCGAAACGCGTGAAGAGATTCACGAAGGTCGAGCCGAGGTAGGTCTGCACGGTGTTGTAGACGTCGCCGACGTTCACGTTGAGCGTGGCCGCCTGGGTCCGGTCCACCCGCACCGTGACCTGCGGCACCGACGCCCGGAACGCGGTGAACGCGCCGACCACCTCGGGCGACCGGTTCGCCTCCCGGACGATGTCGTCGGTCACCCGCTGAAGCCGCTCGAAGTCGTAGGTCCCGTCGGTCAGCTCCACCTGCATCTGGAACCCGTTCGAGGCCCCGAGGCCCTGGATGGGCGGCGGGACCAGCACCCGCGTGCGGGCCTCCTGGATCGCCGCGAGCTCACGGCCGAGATGCGCGGTGACGGCTTCGAGGTCCTCCCCCCGTCCCCGCTCGTTCCAGTTCTCGAGCATCAGGTAGACGATCCCGGCGTTGGCGAGCGACACGTCCCCGTCGAGGGGCGAGGGCCCCCCGGTGCCGATCGCGATCGCGTGGGCCGCGCCCGGCGTCGCGAGCGCGATCCGGGAAACCTCGTCCATGACCTTCTCGGTGCGCTGGAGCGAGGCCCCGTCCGGCATCTGCACGGCGATCATCACGTAGCCCTGGTCGTCGGTCGGGAGAAATCCGGTCGGGACGCGGGTCAGGCCCCAGACGGCCAGGCCGATCAGCACCAGGGCGATCGCCGCCATCCGGCCGCTGCGCTCCACCATGAACCGGATCAGCCGCACGTACCGCCGCTCCACCGGCTCGTACACCGCGTTGAACCCCCGGAAGAACCACGCCTTCTTCGCCCCCGGGTCCCGCGCCCGCAGCCACAACGCGCACTGCGTCGGCTTGAGCGTCAGCGCGTTGATCGCCGAAATCAACGCCGTCGCCGCAATCACCAGCGCAAACTGCCGGTACATCTGCCCCGTGATCCCCGGCATGAACGCCGGCGGCAGAAACACCGACATCAAAACCAGGGTGATCCCGATGATCGGACCCATCAGCTCCCGCATCGCGTCGATCGACCCCTGCCTGGGCGTCTGACCCCGCTCCACGTGCTGCGACACCCCCTCCACCACCACGATCGCGTCGTCCACCACGATCCCGATCGCCAGCACCACCGCGAACAACGTCAGCAGGTTCACCGAAAAACCCATCGCCGCCATCGCCGCAAACGCCCCGATGATCGTCACCGGCACCGTCGTCGCCGGCACCAGCGTCGCCCGCCAGTCCTGCAGAAACACCACGATCACCACCAGCACCAGCAACCCCGCCTCGAACAGCGTCCGGTACACCTCGCTGACCGACTCCTTCACGAACGTCGTCGTGTCGAACGGAATCGCGTACTCCAGACCCTGGGGAAACGCGGGGGCGAGCTCCGCGAGGAGCCGGCGGACCCCCTTCGCGGTGTCGAGGGCGTTGGCTCCCGGCAGCTGGTAGATCGCGACGCCGCCCGCGGGCCGTCCGTCCATCCGGAAGACCTGGCTGTAGCTGCGGGCGCCGAGCTCCACCCGGCCCACGTCCCGGATGCGCGTGATCTGACCCGTTCCCGCCGTCTTGAGGATGATCTCGTCGAACTGCGCGGCGTCCGAGAGCGCGGCCGGAACGTCGGCGGTGAGCTGGAACTCCTGCCCCGCCGGCATGGGCGGCATGCCGACCTGGCCCGCGGCCACGTACGCGTTCTGCGCCTGCAGGGCCGAGATGACGTCCGAGGGCATCAGCGAGCGCTGCCGCATCTGCTCGGGATCGAGCCACACGCGCATGCTGTACTCGCCGACGCCGAACACCACGACGTCGCCGACGCCGGGCAGGCGCGAGAGCTTGTCGGACAGCTGCAGCGTGGCGAAGTTGGACAGGAAGAGCGCGTCGAACTTGTCGCCCTTCGAGGAGAGCGTGATGATCTGGAGGGGCGACGTCTGCTTCTTCTTGGTCACGACCCCCTGCTGCTGGACGGCCGCCGGCAGCTGCGCCATCGCCGCCGAAACGCGGTTCTGGACGAGAACCTGCGCGAAATCGAGGTCCGTGCCGACCTCGAAGGTCACGGTGAGCGTGTAGCGGCCGTCGCCCGTGGAGTTGGACTGCATGTAGAGCATCTTCTCGACGCCATTGACCTGCTGCTCGATCGGCAAAGCGACGGTCTCGACGAGGGTCTTCGCGCTGGCGCCGGGATAGGTGGTCGTGACCTGGACGGTGGGCGGCGTGATCGGCGGGTACTGCGAGACCGGCAGCACGCCGAGCGCCACCGCCCCGAGCAGGATCGTCACGAACGCGATGACGTTCGCCAGGACCGGACGCTCGATGAAAAACTTCGCCAGCATCAGACCGTCGCTCGCGCTGCGCTCCGGGTCTGCGCCTGACGGCGCACCGGCCCGCGGCTCGCCTGCAGGCTCGACCGCGAGCCTGACCCTGCGCTCCGCGCTCGCTCCCGCGGCGCGCGCCTCCTCCCTCGGTGACTTCGGGAGACTTCGCGCGCCGCGAGCGCAATCATCATTCTTGCGTGAAGACCGCTGCGAGGTTCACGGTTTGGAAGCGCTCGATGCTGCCGGAGCTTCGGTCGGCGCGACCTTCTCGCCCACCCGAGCGTTCAGCAGGCCGTTGACGATCACGCGATCGCTCTCGTCGAGCCCGCTCCGGATGGCGAGCCCGCCGCTCCCGGTCCTCGGCCCCTTCTCGATCGACCGGCGCTCGACGACGTCGGAGCCGTTCACGACGTACACGAAGTCCCCCTGCTGGTCGCTGCCGACCGCGCTCGCCGGGATCACGAGCATCGGCTTCGGCCCGCCGAGGGGAATGCGGACGCGGGCGAACAGTCCCGGGAAGAGGGTCGTGTCCTCGTTGCGGAAGACCGCCCGCAGGGCGATCGTGCCGGTCGAAGTGCTCAGCGTGTTGTCGGCGAAGTCGAGCACGCCGACGTGCGGATAGCCCTTCTCGTTCTGGAGGCCGACCTCCACGGGCGCCTTCCCGATGTTGGACCCGATGCTGATGTTGTACCGGCGCATCTCGTCCCGCAGGTGCAGACCGTCCCGCTCGTTGAGGTTGAAGTTCACGTAGATCGGGTGGAGCTGCTCGATCGTGGCGAGGATCGTCGGCCCGGAGGATCCGACGAGATTGCCCGGGTCGACCTGCCGGGCGCCGAGCCGCCCGTCGAAGGGCGCGGTGACCTTCGTGTAGCCCAGGTTGATCTCGGCCAGCTCGAGCTGCGCCTTCGCCTGGTCCCGCTGGCTGACCCAGTTTTCGACGGTCGTCTCGGCCGTCGCGTTCTCCTTCATCATCGCCTGCTGCCGGTCGAGCTCGGACTGGGCCCGCACGAGCGCCGCCTCGTTGAGCGCGACCTGCGCCTCGTACGGGGCCTGCTCGATCACGAAGAGAAGCTTGCCCTCCGGGACGACGGCCCCGTCCTGGAAGTCGACGGACTCCAGGTAGCCCGGCACGCGGGCGACCAGGTTGACCGACTTCGACGCGGCGACCGTGCCCGTCATCTCGAGATACTCGGTGACCGGTTCGCGCCGGGGCGGCTGGACCGTCACCGCCGGGGTGGCCGGTCCGCCGGCCTCGGCGTGCTTGCGGCATCCCGCGGACAGCGCGGCCAGGACGACGGCGCACGCGATCGAGCGACTTCTCCAGTTCACGGTTCCTCCTCCGGCGAGACCTTCGGCATGTGCTGCGCCGTCTCGAGCATTCGGCCCCAGTTCGTCCGCCGGGCCATCTCGGCCTTGACCTCGTCGGAGACGACGTCCTGACCCTCGCGGATCTCCCATCCCCCGCCGAGCGCGCGGTAGACCGCGATCAGCCCGAGGGCCACGTTGCCTTTCGTCGACGCCACGGTGTCCTCGACCGACAGCTGCGACTGCTCCGTCGTCAACACCGTGGTGTAGTTGGTTTCGCCCGCCTTGTACTGGAGCAGCGAGAGGTGCGTGGAGCGCTCGGCGGCCGTCGCCGCCGCGTCCAGGTTCGCCAGCGCCTCGCGGGAGGTCGCGAAGGCCGAGAGGCCGTTCTCGACCTCCTGCTGGGCCGTCAGCACCGTGTTCTGGTAGTTCAGGACGGCCTGCTGGAAGACCGCGTCCTGGACGCGGACCTGGTTGACCAGCCGGCCGTAGTTGAAGATCGGGAAGAAGAAGGACGCGCCCGCCTGCGCCACGCGGTTCTGCCAGGTGAACATGTCCGCGAGCGAGCTCGGGCCGAGGTTCGTCGAGGCGACGCCGAACGCCCCCGACAGCGAAAACGCCGGGTACATGTTCGCGACGGCGACCCCGATCAGCGCCGACTGGGAAGCCGCCGCGAGTCCGGCCGCGCGCACGTCCGGCCGGCGCCGCAGGAGGTCCTTCGGAATCCCGACGGCGGCCTCCCCCGGCGCCACGGGAATGGCCCCGTCGCCCCGCAGGCGCGCCTCGACCGCGTACGGCGTCTCGCCCAGGAGGACGGCCAGGCCGTTTTCGGCCTGCCGCAGGGAGTTCTGCAGCGTTCGGGATCTGGGCCTGCGTCTGGCCGAGGAACGTCGCCGCCTGGCGAACGTCCAGCTCGCTCGTCTCGCCGTACTTGAACTGGACCGAGGCCACGCGGAGGCTTTCCTTCTGGACCTCGACGTTGCGCTCGGCGACGCGGATCCGCTCCTGCGCCGTGCGGATGTTGACGTAGGTCGAGGCGACGTCGGCGATGACCGTGACGAGGGCGTCGTCGTAGGACGCGACGGTGTTCAGGTAGGCGGCCCGGTCGGCCTCGATGCCCCGGCGGATCTTGCCCCAGACGTCGATTTCCCACGTGGCCGCGAAGAGCAGATTGTCGTCGGTGCGGTCGATCGTGACGGGCGCCCCCACCCGGTCGTAGGCGATGCCGCCCGAGATCCCCTGCTGCTGTGGAAAGAGGTTGCCGATCGACTGGTTCAGCTGCGCGCGGGCCTGGAGAACGCGCACCCCCGCGATCTGGAGCGAGAGGTTGTTCCGGTAGGCGGTGTCGACCAGGCCGTCGAGCACCGGATCGCCGAAGACCTTCCACCAGTGGGCGTCGACGGCGTTGAGGGGCTTCTCCTCCAGGGCCGGAGCGGGGAGCCAGGCCGGTGCGACGTCGGACTTCGGGGTCGAGTAGTTGGGGCCGACCATGCAGGCGCCGGCGAGGACGAGCGGGATCGCGAGTCCGGCACGGACCGCGAACCTTCGCGCTCCGCCGGCGCCGATCGGCGCGAGGCGCTTCCACGGACGCGGCCGAGTGCGTGAATTCGGGATCAAGACTCGAGGAAGGCTATAACGAACGACGCGCCCCGTGGCGGCCCCGACGCTCGCGGAATTCGGAGCCCGGTCGCGCGCCCGTCACTTCGCGGCCGCTCAGTGCCGCCGCTTCTTCGGGCGGGCGGACCGTCGCGAACGGCCGGCGCGCGAAGGCCCCGTGCGCTCGATTTTCGGCGTCGGCCCACCGGCGAACACGAGCCGGTACTCCGCGTGGCGGCGCACGTTGCCCACGAGCACCGGGCGGAAGCACGCGAGGCAGGTCCCCCCCGCCCGCCGCACGCTGGGATAGACCACGCCGAGGGAGCCCGCTTCGAGGAGCTCCTCGGCCAGCCGCTGGGACGCGCGGTAGCTGTCCGGTGCGAGGCAGTCGCCGAACCCCGGCGCGCCCCGCAGATCGTGAAAGTCGGCCGAGAAGTCCGCCAGGTATTCGACGTAGGGTGCGGTCTCCTCCTTCCAGTCGGTCTCGACGAGCTCGATCCACTTGTGAAACGCGACCTCGGCCAGCGCGGTCTCGACCTCGAAGGCCGCGTACCAGGCTCCGCGCTCCGGGCCGTTGAAGCGGCCGCCGAGCGGATGGGCGTGCGCGAACGAAGCATTGACGATCGAGAAGTAGGGCACGCCGAAGACGAGGTCGTGGGCCGGAAGGGCTGCGGAGCGCCGGTTTTCGGCCAGGAGCCGGTCGTTCGTGGCGTCGTCGAGCTCGAAGAGGTCCTTCAGGTGGGCGTCGTCTTCGGCGATCCGCGCGAGCACCGTCTCGACGTCGTGCCGCGACGGGATCAGGCGGGACGTGTCGTACCGGCGGACGAGGCGGACGGGCGGGAGGGTCACCCGCCGCGCCGCGCATCCAGGAGCCGCCGCACCGTCTGCATCGCCGGGATGCCGCCCTCGCGCACGTAGGCGACCGGGGCGCGGCCGCCGAAGATCGGATTCGTGTTCGGCCGCGTCATCCACGCGTCGGCGAGCGCCTCCGAGTACAGGACGTGGAGGGCCTTGAAGATCCCGACGAGGTACGACGCCCGCAGAAGCTCGTCCGGGCTCAGAGTGCGGTCGGGCCGGCGCTTCATCTTGTAGTACGTCCCGTTCGAGACGCCTCCGAAGAGGTCCCGCGCGATCTCGTCCGGGAGCTTCCAGCGGGCGAAAATGCGGAAGAGTCCCTGGAGGGCGGAGGGGCTCAGGCGCTCGCGGGTCGCCGGGTCGTGCAGGTCCGCCGGCGGCGCCGGCGCGTAACGGGACTTGGGGTACTGGAGCCGATCCATCGACTTCCTCCAAATATGGAGGATAGTCGATATATTATTGGAAGTCCAGCCGGCCTCTCGGGATGTGCCGGCGGTCAGGCTTCCGGGCGATCGAAGGCCGCGGCGAGGACGCCGGGAGGCACGCTCGCGACGGGCTCGGCCGCGACGATCTCGAAACGGGGCGGATTCTCCAGATGGCGCTTCACCGCGCACTGGTCGACCGCCCGGAGCACCGCCTCCCGGTACCGATCCGGGAACCCGGGCGGCAGGGTGACCTCGATCCGGACGCATCCAACCGTCTTGTGCTCCCCTTCCCGCTCGGGCGTCACCGAGAGGCCCAGGCCCGCCGTGGGAATGCCGCGCTGCTCGCAGAAGCGCAGGACGTAGTAGCCGGAACAGGCGCCGATCGACGCCAGAAAGAGGTCGAACGGGGACGGCGCCATCCCCCAGCCGCCGGCCGCGGCCGGCTGGTCCGTGCGGATCCGAAAGCCCGCGTGAAGAACGTCGACTCGCAACCCTCCGGGAAATTCGATGTTCATGAGTTCACCGTACGAGCCCGGAGCTCCCGTCGCATGATGCGAGTGCATCAGGCCCCCCGGGCCTGAGTGGCTCCTACGGGGCCCCGGTCACCAGGAAGAGCTGCGAGGTCATCCGCCGGCACGTGTAGGCGTAGGTCCGGCCGTCGGAGCCGATCGCGATCGGGCCGATCTGGAGCACGCCGGTCAGATCGGCCGGGCCGTAGGTCTGCGTACGGCTCGCGTTTCCCGGTGGCGATTTCGATCCGTTCGACCCGGGACGGGACGTCCCACACCGGGGCCACCAGAAGCGAACGCCCATCGGCGCTCCATCGGACGATGCTGTCTTCGGCCGTCGTTCCCGGAACCGGGCGGGACTGGCCGCCGTCGACCGAAAAGATCCGCAGCCCCTTGCCCACCTCGCGGACGACCACCTCGCGGCCGTCGGGCGAGACGAACCCGTCCGTCGTCCCCTCGGGCGTGATCGCGCGCGCCGAACCACCGTCGATCTCCTGAACGTAGCAGCGGATCGCGCGGCCGGGTTCGTGGCCGCACGCGAGGACCCTCCGGCCGTCCGGGAAGAGCTGCGCCGTCTCGTAGCTGACGAGCCCGCTGCTCGCGAGACGGCGGGCCGTGCCCGGGCCGGTCGGATAGAGGACGAGCTGCTGGGGCACCGTCGGAACGACGGCGAGCGCCCACCGGCCGTCCGCCGAAAGGTCGGCCGCGCCGCCGTCGCCGAGCCGAACGACCGGGGACCCGTCGGTGCCGCGGATGCAGGTCGAGTAGCTGGATCCCGCGCCGCCGCTCTCCTCGGTGAAGAGGAGCGTCTTTCCGTCCGCGCTGATCGCGACGGCGTAGGACAGGTCGAGCCAGGAGAGGTCGCGCTCGCGGTCCTGGCCGGCCACCCGCGTCGGAACATCCCGGTACAACTGGTCGCGTGTCGCGAGCCAGCGCCCGTCCGGCAGGACGTCCTGGATCGTCAGACCGCCGGCGCTCTGCATGAGGGTCCGGCGCGCGCCCTTGAGGGTCACGCCGTAGACGTCGAAATTGTTGTAGGCCGTTCCCGCGGAGAAGAGGACCTCCTCGCCGCTGGCGGACCACGCCAGTCCCTCTTCGGCCCAGTAGCCCTCGGAAAGAACGGTCTTGTGCCCCTGAAGATCGACGACGGCCACGAGTCCGCGGTCGTCGAACTTGATCGGGTGTTCGAAGAAGGCGATGCGGTCGCCCCGGCGCGAGAACCGCGGGTTGCTGAAGTATCCGCCCGTCTCGCAGAGAATCCTGCCGGCCGGGAACTCCAGCCGGTCCTTGCCGCCGACGTCGCGGATCACCGCCAGGTCGGAGCCGTCCGGCGACCAGTCCGCCTCGCGGACGTGCTCGAGGATCTCGCGGGGCGCGCCGCCCTCCAGCGGCATGCGGGCGAGCGTGCCCTCGAAGAGGCTGTGGCGCAGGTAGCGGGCGCCGGTCAGCACCGCCAGCTCGCCGCGCGAGGAGACCGACAGGAGCGCCACGCCCTCGAGTCCGCGCGCCGTGGCGCCCGGGTAGTCCGGACGCAGCGAGAAGATCTGGGGCGAGTTGCCCGAGGGCGCCGCGCCGTAAACGACGGTCTTTCCGTCCGGCGCGAACCGGGCGTTGAAGATCGGCTCCTGCCGGTACGTCAGCTGCTGGAAGACGGCCGCGGGAGCGGAGACGGTTTCGTGGCGGCGGCCGAGCCCGTACGCGCCCGCCACGGCGAGAACGGCGAGCAGCCCGAGGCCGGCGGGCAGCCAGCGACGGATGCCCGGCCCCGCGGCGGCCGCGGCGGGTCGCACCGCCGAGGAGTCGCCCGAGAGGGATTCGAGGTCGAAGGCGAGATCGTGCGCCGAGTGGAAGCGCCGCTCCGGATTCTTCTCGAGGCAGTGGCGCACGATCCGCTCGACCGCCGGCGAGATGTTCCGGTTGGTCACGGAGAGCTCCGGCGGGTCCTCCTTCAGGATCGCCGACATCGTGTCGGCGGCGGAGTCGCCGCGGAACGCGCGCTGCCCCGAGAGCATCTCGTAGAAAATCGCGCCGAACGCGAAGATGTCGCTCCGGGCGTCGGCGGGCTTGCCGCGGACCTGCTCGGGCGACATGTAGCCGAGCGTGCCGAGGACGACGCCGGGCTCGGTGCCGGCCGTGGCGGTCGGAAGGCTCGTGGCCTCTCCGCGCTCCTCGGCGTGCATGAGCTTGGCCAGTCCGAAGTCGAGGATCTTGACCCGGCCGTCCCGCGTGACGAACACGTTCTCGGGCTTGAGATCCCGATGGACGATCCCCTTTTCGTGAGCCGCCGCCAGTCCGTGCGCGATCTGGAGAGCATGGTCGATCGCCTTGCGGGCCGAGAAGCGCCCGCCCGCGAGCTCCGCCCGAAGGGTGTCGCCCTCGAGCAGCTCCTGGACGACGTAGGGCGCGCCCTCGTGCGTTCCGATGTCGTGCACGGCCGTGATGTTCGGGTGGTTCAGGATGCCCGCCGCGCGCGCTTCCTGCTCGAACCGCCGCAGCCGGTCCGCGTCGTCGGACATCGACGCGGGCAGGACCTTGATCGCGACCTCGCGGCCGAGCCTCGGGTCCCGCGCCCGGTACACCTCTCCCATCCCCCCCGCGCCGAGCGGCGCGAGGATTTCGTAGGGACCGAGGTGGGCGCCGGCTTCGAGTGACATTCGGGACCGGCCGGCATTCTAGACCGGTGGACGCCGCCGGCCCACCAACGAGTTGCAGGCGGATCCAATCGGTCATAGCGTAGGCACCGACTGGATCGCCCGGCCGAATCCCCGGGCAGGAGGTGCGTGTGAACCGTCGCGACTTCTTGCGGTCCGCTGGCGTCGTCTCCGCGAGCCTGACTCTCCCGGGGACCGCGCGCCTGTTCGCTGCGGATACGCCGCCGGGGGCCTGGCGCACCTTCGACGTGACGACGCGCGTCGAGGTCCTGAAGTTCGCCGGACCGACGCGCGTGTGGCTGCCGGCGGCCCTCATTGACGAGACGTATTTCCAGCGAACGCTTTCGAACGATTTCCACGCCGAGGGCGGCACGGCCGAACTCGTCCGGAAGCCGGAGCAGGCGCTCGGCATCGTCGCGGCGGCGTTTCCGGCCGGCGTGAAGCCGATTCTCACCCTGACGAGCCGGGTCTCGACGCGGAACTTCTCGGTCGACCTCTCGGCGCCCGGCCGGGCGCCCCGTCCCGACGCGGCGGAGCTCCAATACTTCCTGCAGCCGACGACGCTCCTGCCGACCGACGGCATCGTGAAGAAGCAGGCGGCCGAGATCACGCGCGGCGCGGACACGGACGTCGCGAAGGCGCGCGCGATCTACGAATGGATCGTCGACAACACCTTCCGGAACCCGAAGACGCGGGGGTGCGGCGTCGGCGACATCCGCTTCATGCTCGAGTCGGGGGACCTCGGCGGGAAATGCGCCGACTTGAACGCGCTCTACGTCGGCCTCGCCCGCGCGGCGGGTCTGCCGGCGCGCGACGTCTACGGCATCCGCGTCGCGAAGTCGGACCTGGGGTACAAGAGCCTCGGGGCCTCTTCCGAGAACGTCACGAAGGCGCAGCACTGCCGCGCGGAGGTCTATCTCGGCGGCCACGGCTGGGTTCCCGTGGATCCTGCCGACGTGCGGAAGGTCGTGCTCGAGGAACCGCCGGGCAACCGCGCGCTCGACGACGCGATGGTGAAACGGGCCCGCGCGCGTCTCTTCGGGTCGTGGGAGATGAACTGGATCGCCTACAACTTCTCGCACGACGTCGCCCTGCCCGGATCCCAGGGCGCGCCGGTGGGGTTCCTCCTGTACCCGCAGGCGGAATCGAACGACGGCCGGCTCGACTGTCTCGACTTCGAAAACTTCAAGTACGAGATCACGGCGCGGGAAATCCCGATCGCGGCGGGCTGATCGACGGTCGGCCGCCGCGGCAGGAGGGCTTCGGACCCCCCGCCGCGCGGAAGGCGCGCCTACTTCGCGGCGGCGGCCATCTCCTCCGAGCGCTTCCGCATCTCTTCGGGCGAGACGTCCTCGACGTGGGTCGCGACGTACCACTGGTGCCCGAAGGGATCCTCGATCCCGCCGGTCCGGTCCCCGTAGAACTGGTCCGCGACGGGCCGCTTGAGCTTCGCTCCGGCGGCGACGGCACCTTCGACCGTCTTGTCCACGTTCTCGACGTAGAGCAGGAGCGAGATCGGCGAACCGCCGACCGACTTCGGCGAGCGCGCGTTCATCTCGGGGTTCTCGTCGGCGAGCATGACCTTCGAGTCGCCGATCTTGATCTCCGCGTGGCCGACGCGGTCGCCCGGAGCGGGCATCCGCATCACCTCCTACGGCCCCGAAGACCTTCTTGTAGAACTCGATCGCCTTCGCGGCGCCGTCGACGATGAGATAGGGCGTGACGGAGTTGTAGCCCTCGGGAATCGCTTTCACCTTTCCAGCCATGGTCACTCCTTTCCGGGTCGAACGGGCAACCCGAAACCGATTCCTATCAAAAACGGCCCGGGCAAATCGCGCATGAACGCGTAAAGTTTCGGGGAGCGCGCGCCGGACGAGCCCCGGCCGCGGCCCGGTTTCCCTCAGACGGCTTCTCGAGGCCGCCGCGAAACACCACGTCCCGGGGGCTAGAATCGACCTCGCCATCGATATGCACCACCCCGGCGCCCGCGTCTCCCCGTGCCAGGGAGGCTCGTGGTGATCGGCCGCAGCCTCGGCCATTACCGCATCACCGCGGCTATCGGCGCCGGCGGGATGGGCGAGGTCTATCGGGCCACCGACACGAAGCTGGGGCGCGAGGTGGCGATCAAGATGCTCCCGGCGGCGGTGGCGCAGGACGCGGAGCGCCTGGCCCGCTTCGAGCGGGAGGCCCGCTCGCTCGCCACGCTGAACCACCCCAACATCGTCACGATCTACTCGGTCGAAGAGGCCGGCGACAGCCGGTTTCTCGTCATGGAGCTCGTGGAGGGCCAGGGGCTCGACGCCCTCATCGCGGCGGGCGGCCTTCCGCTCCCGCAGTTTTTCGAAATCGGCGTGCCGCTCGCCGACGCGTTGTCGGCGGCCCACGGGCGCGGCATCGTGCACCGCGATCTGAAGCCCGGCAACGTGATGGTGACGCCGGAGGGACGCGTCAAGGTGCTGGACTTCGGGCTCGCCAAGCTCGAAGCCGCGGATTCCGATTCCGATCTCACAAGCACTCCGACGGAAAGCCGCGCGAACCTGACGAGCGAGGGCCAGGTCTTCGGCACGGTCGCCTACATGTCTCCGGAACAGACGCGGGGCGGCAAGGTCGATGCCCGCTCGGACGTCTTCTCCCTCGGCGTCGTTCTCTACCAGATGGTGACCGGCGAAAGGCCGTTCCAGGGCGCGAGCGCGGTGGACATGATCTCCTCGATTCTCCGCGACACCCCGCCGTCCGTCACGGACCGGCGCGGGGACCTGCCGCCGCACCTGGCGAGGATCCTCCGGCGCTGCCTCGAGAAGGACCCGCGGGACCGATACCAGACCTCGCGCGACGTTTACAACGAGCTCCGGGACCTGCGAAACGAGATCTCGTCGCCTCCGCCGCTGACTTCGTCGCGGGCCGAAGGGACGGTTGCGCCGGCGGCCGCCAGCCGCGCGCCCGCCGCCCGAAAATGGCTCGTCCCGGCGGCGATCGCCACCGTCGCCCTGGGGATCGCTCTCTACGCGGCGCGCCGTTCCGGCTTGTTGCGCCCCGCGCCCGCCGCGCCGGCCGAACCGCACGCGATCCAATCGATCGCCGTTCTTCCTCTCGACAACTACTCCGGCGATGCCGGCCAGGACTACTTTGCCGAGGGCATGACGGACGAGTTGACCTCGGCTCTCGCCAACATCAGCCAGCTTCGCGTGATCTCCCGCGGCTCGGCCATGCAGTTCAAGGGCGCGAACCGGCCGCCCACCCCGGAAATCGCCAGGGTGCTCAACGTCGACGCGATCGTGGAAGGTTCGGTGCTTCGGGCCGGCGACAGGGTCCGGATCACCGCCCAGCTGATCGACGCCCGCGCGGACCGGCACCTGTGGTCCCGGAGCTTCGAGCGCAGCTCGAAGGACGTGCTGGCGCTCCAGGACGAGCTGGCGTCGGCGATCGCCGGGGAGATCCACGTCCGGCTGACCCCGGCCGAGCAGTCCCGCCTGAAGCGCGCGGCCAGCGTGAATCCCGAGGCGTACGACGCCTACCTGAAGGGACGGTATTTCTTCAACCGTCCCAACGACGAGAACCTGAGCCGGGCGATCGCGCAGTTCGAGGAGGCGATCCGGCTGGACCCGAGCTTCGCGCCGGCCTTTTCGGGCTTGTCGGACGCCTACCTCTGGGCGGGATACAACGAGGGAGTCATCGCCAACGCCGAAGCAGGACCGAAGGCGAGGGCCGCCGCGGAAGAGGCGATACGCCTCGACGACACTTCCGCCGAAGCCCATGCCTCCCTGGGCACGTACCGAGGCTGGTACGCGCACGACTGGTCCGGATCCGAAACCGAATATCGCCGGGCTTTCGCGCTGAACCCGAACTATTCCTACGCGCATGATCAGTTTGGAATCCTGCTCGCGCTCCAGGGCCGGCTCGACGAAGCGGTGGCCGAGGGCAAGCGCGCGGCGGAGCTCGACCCCCTGTCTCCCCAGATTCCGGTCGACGCTCTCATTGCGTTCGTCTGGCAGGGCAAGTACGCGGAGGCGAGGGATCTCGCCCGGAGGGCTGCGAGTCTCGATCCGACCTACTTCTTTCCTGCGTTCATGGAGGGCTGGATGGAAATCCAGGCCGGCAAGGTCAACGACGCCATTCCCCTGTTCCAGAAAGCCCGGGCGCTCGGGTCGCCCCCGTTCGTGGCCGCCTGGCTGGGGTACGCCTACGGGGTGACGGGCGATCGAGCGCGTGCGATGGCGGCGATCGATGAGCTGAAAGCAGCCTCCCTGAAGGGCTACGTGCCTCCGTTCAATCTGGCGATCGTCCATCTCGGCCTCGGCGACCACGCGCGCGCCCTCGAGTACCTCGAACGAGCCTACGACACGAACTCCCAGTGGATGATCTACCTTCGCGGCGACCGGATCTTCGATCCGCTCCGATCGGAGCCCCGGTTCCAGGCGCTGATGCGGAAATGCGGGTTCGCGCAGTGACCCGCCAGGGCGGTCGCCGCGCTCAGGCCGTCCAGCCGAACAGGATCGCCGTGCGCTGGATCGTCCAGAACGCCCCGAGCGTGCCCACGGCGTAGCCCGGCAGCGCTTCGGCCCAGCGCGGCCAGACGATCTCGAGGGTGCGGAAGGAGCGCTCGAGGAGGAGCACGAGCAGGATGAACCCGACCTGCCCGATCTCGACCCCGACGTTGAAGCTCAGGAGCGCCAGGGGCAGGTCCGCCCGCGGCAGGCCCGCGCTCGTCAGCGCGCTCGCGAACCCGAAGCCGTGGATCAGGCCGAAGACGAAGGCCACGACCCAGGGGTGCTCGATCGTGAAGCTCGTCTGCCCGCGCCACGAGCGGACGATCTCGGGTCCGAGGAAGAAGATCGACAGCGCGATCGCCGCGTTCAGCGGAAGCACGGGCGCCTCCGCCCACCCGAACGTCGCGATCGCGAGGGTGATCGAGTGGGCCACGGTGAAGGCCGTGATGGTCTTGACGAGCATCCAGCGGTCCTTGACGATCAGGACGAGGCCGAGCACGAAGAGGAGGTGGTCCAGGCCGAGGGCGATGTGCCGGATGCCGTGGACGACGTACGAGCCGGCGACCGCGAGCTTGCTCTGGGCGGCCGTGATGTCGACCCAGGGCCGCGACGGGCGGACGATGGTCGTCCACTTCCGGCCGTCGGCGAGCTCGACCCGGACCAGCACGTCGGTGATCGTCGCCTGGAGCCCCGGAAACTCGATCCGTTTGCCGGCGAGCCCTGCCGGCCCGGCGTCGATCGTCCGCCGCTCCAGGAGCGAGTCGGTCAGCTCCTGAACCGTCGGCTCCTCGAGGTTGCGTACCCCGTCGGGCACGTGCAGGACGACGGGCAGGCGCATCCCGGAGAGAACCGGCGTGCGCCACAGCAGCTCGTAGCGGCCCGGCGCCGTCTCCTTGACCTCGAGGTAGGCCGGCCGCGCCTCGTGGGCCGCCGCGCGGGAAGCCAGGACGAGAAGAAGGCCGGCGAGGCCCAGCCGAAGCTTCATGAGGGCGGCGCAGCGGGCGCGGCTGCGGGCCGAGCCCTCCGGCGGCGCCGGAAGCACGAGCTCGTACTTCGCGCGCATGGCCTTGTAGGCCTTGTCCCACGCCTCGGTCTTGCGCGCGGCGAGCCATGCCGTCTTGACGTCCGGCTCGACTTCCTCGAACGCCGGGACGCGCTCGGGCGTCAGGGAGTCGACGAAGACGAGGTGCCAGCCGTAGCCCGACTCGATCGGGCCGGTCCAGGCGCCGGGCTTCTCGACGAAGAGCGCCTTCGCGAACGGAGGGCCGAAGTCCTTGGCGACCTGGTCGGGTGTGCGGTCGGCGAGATAGTCCTGGAACATGAAGGGGTCGCCGAGGGCCGCCGCGCCCGCCCAACCCGCGGGTTTTCCGCCGAGCTTCACCAGGGCGGCCTTCGCGTCCGACCAGGCGCTCGTGGCCGCGGCGGTCGGGCGAAAAGTACACGTGCCGGAACGTGAGCGCGCGCCGGCTGCGTGAACATGCGACGTGTTCTTTTCGAACCAGGCCTTCAGCTCCGCGGCCGTGGGCTCCTGGGCGGCGGAAACGTCCTCGGCGAGAAACTCCATCTTCTGGGCCATCCGCCGCCGGACGATCGTGTCGTCCTTGTCGAGGCCCATCGCGAGGGCCTCGCGATAGAGGACCTCCTCCTTGATCCGGCTCTCGATCAGGCTCAGCATCTCCGGCTCGGTCGGCGGGCGTTGCCACTGCGCCGCGAACCCGATCTGCATCTGGCGCAGGTCGTCGAGGGTGAGGACGATCTGGCGCGGTGGCGCGGCCCGGTCGCGGGCCGGCTGGACCGCGCGCGAGATCGCAAAGAGGGCGGCGCCGATGCAGGAGAAAGTGGACGAGCGGCTCGCGCAGCCAGCGCTTCACGGCACCTCCCGCCGGCGCGCCGAACCCATCCCGAACCCGAGCCTCGCGGCGAATCCTCCGGAGCGCCTTCAACGCCGCCGTTTCAACGGGCGGATCCCGCGCGGCTCACAGGATGGGCTCCAGCTCCGCCACCGCAGGGATGATTTCGTAGTTGGCGTACCCGAATTCGTTCGACCGCGCGGCGAGATACTTGTCGCCGACCTTGTAGACGCTGAGTTCGATCGGCGTCCCGGTCAGGTCCGTGACGATCTTTCCGTGGGCGATCGTGTAGGTCCGCGAAGACCCCAGGTAGCTGGCTTCGATCGAGTCGCCGGCCAGACTCGGCATGACCTTCGTCCCGACGTACCGGACCTGAAACTGGCCCTGGTTGGCCGGGTATTGCCGCGTGACGTAGCCGGCTTCGGAAGGCGTGAGATTCGCCGCGTCCCCGCCCTTACCCAACGCGCCGTAGACGACCATGTACTTGTGACCGGTCACGGTATTCCGGACCCAGACGGACTTTTGCTCGATCAGGGCCTTGAGCTGATCGTCGTCGAGGGCCACGGCGCCCTTGCCCGTCAGGTCGGCGACGGTGGCGCTCGACCGGGCGTTCCGGCGATCCGCGGCGCTCGGCGCATACCAGATCGGAGAGGTCCAGGCACGCTCCTGGAGAGTGGCCGCGACGACTTCGGGCGGGGCCATCCCGAGCTTCTTCGCCTGGATCGTCGTCCAGCGCGGCGTCGGAATCTCCAGCACCCGAGCGTAGTAGAAGGCATGGAGGCTCGGGTCGAACTCCGGATCGGTCCACATGGTCTTGAGCTCGACCGCGCCGATCGTGTTCGTGTACGTGGCGTTCTCGACGTCCACGGTGCTGCCGACCGGCGGCACCACGCCGGTCCACTTGTCCGCCTTGCGGTCGCCCGACCAGGCCACGTCGAAGACCTTCTCGAAGCTCTGCCCGCTCTTCGCCCAGCCCTTCACGATCTGAATCCGGTCGAGATTGCCGGAGGTGGGATCCTTCACGGCCCAGACCAGAAACGTCGGCGCCTTCCCGGCGGCCGGCGGAAGGTCGCCGCCCATCGGCACGCCCTTCGCGTAGCCGGCCTTGACCCAGTCCTTGTCGGCCAGCATGGCCGCCGTGTACTCCCATCCGCCGAAGAGACGCACACGGATGTGCGGTCCGGTCACGGCGAAAGTCTCTTTCCGCTTCATGCCGTCGAAAATCGCCGCCCGCGTGTTCTCCTCGGCCCAGACCGCGGTCAGGCCGGCCGTGCCCTCGGTGCGCGCATCGAAGAACCCGCCGACGAGATTGCCGGCCATGCGCACCTCGATGGTGCCGTCGGTGAACGAGTGGCCACCGAAGAAGTTGTCCTGCCGGTACGGCACCGCGGTGTTGTGCGAGTCGGACGCCGCTCCGAAGCCGAACTTGTACGGATTGAAGCCCCGGGTGTCCGCGAGCGCGACTCCGTCCTTCAGCGCCTGCCGGGCATAGCTGCCGGCGATGTGCGGCACACGGCCGGGAGGGTTGCCGAGAAGCACCGACATGATTTCGAAATTCGCGTATTCGTCGTTCGGGGACAGGATCGGGTGGGTCTCCGAGGTTCCCTTGAGCTGCTTGATCTCGATCAGGGGCTCGTTGCGGTTCCGCGAGGCCGCATACGCGGCGTCGATCGGGCGGCCCTTGGAATCCACCTCCGTCGGGTACATCCGGCCGTCCGAGAGGTTGGCGTTGTGCGAGATCGCGAGCAGCTCGTTGCCCGCCTTGCGCTGACCGTCCATCCAGTTCCACAGATCCACCGGATGGAAGGAGTCGAGCGCGCTGAACGGCGTCGGCGGGACATGCGAGCACTCCCGGAAGAAAACGTTCCGGTGGAGGTTCATGTTGTTCGGCATCGCGGTCCACTCGTACGAGCAGAAGGCGGTGAATTTCCCGGGCTGGTTCGCCGCGTTGGCGAGCTCGATGTTCTTCTTCCAGACCGACCCGGCGATCTCCGGCGACATCAGCGCCTGGACCGGCGGCCCGGGAACGAGCGTGTTGATGGCGTACAGCGCGACGCGCTCCATCTCCTCCTTCGTTCTCGCCTTCAAGATGAGCGGCTGCGCCTGGGGGATCTTGCTGACCGGAGACTTGGGGTCGTTGGCCAGCTGGACGACGCCCGCGTACTCGGAGTGATCCGTGACGCCCGCCCAATCGAGCGGCGTGTCGATCTTGACCTCGTAGCCCAGCGGGTGCTTGATCGGCTGACCCTTGAAGTACTTGTACGCGTCGCCCGGAGTGGTGAGGGTGTTCCCGATGGCGAACGCGTCGCAGCGACCAGCTCGTGTGCACGTGCGTCTCGCCGAAGTAGGCGTTCTTGTCGGGGTTCGGCTGGGCCGAGGCTGTCGAGCCGGCGAACGCCAGGATCGAGAGACCAACCGGGAGCACCGGACCCTTCGAACGCATAGGAGTCCTCCTTCGCAGTCTCCGGACCCGCGGTGGCGGAATCAGATCACCGGGCCGCCGGAGGGTCAAGGTCGGACGGCTCCGCATCGCTCCGCGGCGAGGGGAGCCGGCGCCGCGCGGGTCGCGCGCTTCGGCTGTCCGTGATGCATACGCACCACCACGGGCCGGGAGCGATCGACTCGTGGACCCGCCGGTCCGACCGGTCAGGCGCCCCGCGCAACCTCAGGGCGTCTTCGACCGGACGTCCAGGAGCCGCACCGGCTCGCCCTGGTAGTTCGAGATCTGGACCTTGCCGTCCTTGCCGATGGACGCCTTGGCCGCGAGGACCATCTTCCCCTCGCCCTTGTCGCTTCCCTTCTTGAAGTGCAGCTCGATGATCGAGGCGTCGTACTTGCTCGCCTGCGGCGAGCGCGTCTGATTCGCGATCGTCCGATCCGTTCCGATGACGACCTGCCGGGTTCCGTCGGGCAGCTCGTTCGAGCGGGCGTAGAAGAGCGCGAGGCCGATCGTGTTCGGCATCTTGATGTAGCCGACCTGGGGCAGCTTCTGCAGCTCGTCGATCATCGCCGGCTGTCCCGCCTGCTTGAGAGCGGCAAGAAGGATTTCGCGCTCGGCGTCGGTCGACCACCGGGTGATCGTGATCTCGACAGTCCCGGTCGATCCGCTCTGCATCTGGAAGGCGCGGGCGGTGAACGTCTCGATCGGTGTCGTTCCACCCTCCGGGCGCGTCTGCGGCGCCCGCTGAGCCGACGCCGAAGCCACGACACAGGCGAACAGTCCTATCCCGGACACGGCGAGAGCGAAACGTCTCTTCATTCTTCCCCTCCTCGATTGACGGTGCAGACCACAATGGTCCGAACCGATAACACTCCGAGGGCCCCACTTTAGTCCTTCCACCGGGTCGGCGCCGGCGAGAGGCGGAACTCATCCACCCCGGGATCGGCGACTGCGCAAAAAAAGCCCATTCGCAATGATGCGGACCGGCGGCTCGTATAATCCGGCGCCGAGATGCCCATGGCCCGTTTGCGATGCGTCCTGGTATGGGTGTGTCTCGCCGCCTCCGGACGCCCCCTGACGGCCCAGCCCTTCGATCCCGCCCTGTTCTCGGGGATGCAATGGCGGATGGCGGGACCGTTTCGCGGGGGTCGCGTCCTCACGGTGGCGGGAGTCCCCGGACGCCCGGACCGCTTCTACTTCGGCTCGGTGGGCGGCGGAGTCTGGCGCACCGACAACGCGGGCCGCACGTGGGAGCCGGTGTTCGATGGGCAGCCGATCGCCTCGATCGGCGCCATCTCCGTGGCGCCCTCGGACCCGCAGGTCCTCTACGTCGGCTCCGGCGAGGCCGACATGCGCTCGGACATCTCCTACGGCAACGGCATGTACAAGTCGGTCGACGGAGGCCGGACGTGGCAGCGCCTGGGGCTCTCGGACACCCGCCAGATCGGACGCGTTCTCGTGGACCCGAGCGACCCGAACGTCGTCTTCGTCGCGGCGCTCGGCCACGCCTACGGGCCCAATCCGGAGCGCGGGGTGTTCCGCTCGCGGGACGGCGGAAAGACCTGGTCCCGGGTCCTCTTCAAGGACGAGAACACCGGCGCGATCGACCTCGCCTTCGATCCCCGGGACTCGCGAACGATCCTCGCCGCGCTGTGGCAGACCCGCCGGCCGCCCTGGAACGTCTACCCGCCCTCCAACGGCCCGGGCAGCGGCCTCTACCGGTCCTCGGACGCCGGCGACACCTGGCAGGCGGTCACCGAGGGTCTGCCCTCCGAAAAGCTCGGACGCATCCGAATCGCGTTCGCTCCGAGCCGGCCCGGCCGCGTCTATGCCCTGGTGGACGCGAAGGCCGGCGGCCTGTACGTGTCGGACGACGCCGGCGTCCGATGGCGGCGCGTCAACGCCGACCGGCGGATCTGGGAGCGCGGCTGGTACTTCGCCGGCGTGACGGTCGACCCCGCCGACGCCGACGTCGTCTACGCGTGCGACACTTCGATGTACAAGTCGACCGACGCGGGCCGGACCTTCGTCCCGTTCAAAGGCGCACCCGGCGGAGACGACTATCACCAGCTCTGGATCGACCCGGGCGATTCGCGCCGCATGATCCTGGGCAGCGATCAGGGCGCGGTCGTGAGCGTGGACGGGGGCCGGACCTGGAGCTCCTGGTACAACCAGCCGACCGCCCAGTTCTACCACGTCGCGACGGACGACCGATTTCCATTCTGGATCTACGGCGCCCAGCAGGACAGCGGAGCGGCCGCCACGCCGTCGCGGACCGATTCCGGGAGCCTGACGCAGCGCGACTGGCGGCCCATCGCCGCCGGCGGCGAGAACGGGTACATCGCGCCCGATCCCGTGAACCCCGGCATCCTCTTCGGCGGCAGCGTGGGGCGCTTCGACGCGCGGACCCTCCAGGAACAGAACGTCGATCCCACGCTCGCCGACCCCGGCGACTATCGCAGCGAGTGGACCCTCCCCCTCGCCTTCTCCCCGGCCGACCCGCGGGTCCTCTACTTCGGCAATCAGTTCCTCTTCCGAACGACCGACGCGGGACGGCACTGGGAGAAGGTCAGCCCGGACCTGACGCGCGAGGCCCCCGGCGTGCCCGACACGCTCGATCCCGCAACGGCGGAGGACAGCGCCGTGAAGGGTCCGCGGCGCGGGGTCATCTACGCGATCGCGCCGTCCGGCCTTCGCGAGGATCTGGTCTGGTGCGGAACGGACGACGGCCTGATCTGGCTGACCCGCGACGGCGGGAAGCACTGGGCCGACGTCACGCCGCGGGACCTGACGGCCTGGTCCAAAGTCGGAATCATCGAAGCCTCCCACTTCGACCCCCAGGCCGCCTTCGTCGCGATCGATCGCCACCGGCTCGACGATCTCGGCGCCTACATCCTGCGGACGGGCGACGGCGGCAGGACGTGGACGTCCATCGCCCGCGGGATCCCCGACGGCAGCTTCGTCCACGTGGTCCGCGAAGACCCGGCGCGCCGCGGGCTCCTCTACGCCGGGACGGAAACCGGCGTCTTCGTCTCGTTCGACGCGGGGGACCACTGGCAGCCCCTCCAGGCGAATCTGCCCAACTGCTCGATCCGCGACATCTCCGTCCGCCAGGGGGACCTGGTCGTCGCGACGCACGGCCGCTCGTTCTGGGTGCTCGACGACCTGGCACCCCTGCGGCAGCTCGACGCGGCGGTCGCCACCGCGCCGGTCTGGCTCTTCGAGCCGCGGACGGCGATCCGCCTCAACCCCGCCCCGTTCCAGGGAACACCCGATCCGAAGGACGAGCCGAAGGCGGAGAATCCGCCCCGCGGGGCCACCCTCGACTACGTCCTGAAGACGGCACCATCATCGCCGGTGGCGCTCGAGATTCTCGATCCGCGCGGAACGCTCGTTCGCCGATGGTCGAGCGACGACGAAGTCGCCGGTCCGGACCTGCAGAAGATCCAGACGACTCCGGACTGGGTCGACGTCGCCGAGGCTCCGTCCGCCGCGGCGGGGATGCACCGCTTCGTCTGGGATCTCCGCTTTGCGGCGCCCCGGGAGCTGCCGGGCTCGCGCCGGCGGAAGCCGCGCGGCGTCTGGGCGCCGCCCGGGCGCTACACCGTCCGTCTCGTCGCGGACGGACGCGCGATCTCCCGACCCCTCGTGGTCTCGAAGGATCCGCGCATCGCATCCACGGACGCGGATCTCCTCCAGCAGTTCGACCTGGCCAGGCGCGTGGAGGCCGAACGAGTGCGCCTCGCGCTCGCGCTCGCCGAGGCGGGTGCCCTGCGAGAACGCATCGCCGCCCTGAGCGCCGGAGCCGCGGGCTCCTCCGCGGAGGCGCTCGACGCGTTCCGGAAGAGCCTCGACCGCGCCGCGGGTCCTCCCCTCGGTTCCGAGGAGTCCTTCGACGAGAGCGAAGCCGAGAGCACCAACCTCCGCCGGCTCTGGTCGGACCTCTCGCGATTCCAGGAGGCCGTCGAGAGCGCCGACGTCGCACCGACGCCCGACGCACGGACGGGGTTCGAACGGCGCCGGGAGCTCGTCTCGCGGGGGCTCTCGAACTGGAAGGATTTCCAGGACGCCGAGGTCCGGGCCCTCGACCTGGCCCTCGAAGCCGCCGCGCCCTAGCGGGAGAGCATCATCCAGAGGTAGGAATACTCCAGCGCCGTCACCTGCGCCTTCTCCCTGCTCACCGCTCCGCTCCCGTGGCCACCCTCGGTGTTCTCGAAGTAGTAGACGGGGTGCCCCTGCGCCTGCAGCTTCGCCACCATCTTGCGGGCATGGGCCGGGTGCACGCGGTCGTCGCGCGTGTTCGTCCAGAAGAACGGCGTCGGGTACTTCGCGTCCGGCCGGAGGAGTTGGTACGGCGACCACGTCCGGATGTAGGCCCAGTCCTCGGGCTTGTCCGGATCGCCGTACTCCGCCATCCAGCTCGCGCCGGCCAGGAGATGGCTGAACCGCCGCATGTCGGCCAGCGGCACCTGCGCCACGACCGCATGGAAGAGCTCGGGGTAGAGGGCGAGGGTTCCGGAGACGAGCAGCCCGCCCTGGGAGCCGCCCATGATTCCGAGGTACCGCGCCGACGTGATCTTGCGAGCCGCGAGATCCTGCGCCACCGCCGCGAAGTCCTCGAAGTTGTGGATGTGGTTTTCCTTCACCGCCGCCTTGTGCCAGGCCGGCCCGAACTCACCGCCGCCGCGGATGTTGGCCAGGACGTACACGCCGCCCCGCGAGAGCCACGCGGCGCCGAGGACGCCCTTGTAGCCGGGAACCTCCGAGACCTCGAAGCCGCCGTAGGCGTACAGCAGCGTCGGGGCCGTCCCGTCGAGCTTCACGCCCTTCGGACGGACCACGAAGTACGGGATCTTCGTGCCGTCCTTCGACGTCGCCTCGAACTGCTCGGTCGTCATCCCCTGCGCGTCGAAGAACGCCGGCATCGACTTGATGCGGACGGGTGCCGCGCCGTTCTCGGACAGCCACAGCGATTCCGGCGTCGTGAAGTCCTCGTACGTGAAGAAAAACGCTTCCGACTGATCGCTCGCGGCGGTCAATTTCGCGGTGCCGAACCCGGGCGTGGGGATCTCCGCGCGCGTCCAGCCGCCATCCTCGCTCCAGGAGAGAGCTGTCAGGCGGCTGCGCACGTTGTCGAGCGTCCGGAGCAGCACGCGGTCGCGGGTGCGGTCCACGCCGGCGAGCGAAACGCGCTCACTCGGCTCGAAGAGCACGTCGAACCGGCGCACGCCGCGCAGGAGATCGTCGACCCTTCCGGCGAGAAGCGATCCCTCGCGGTAGGTCCGGCCGCCGGCCGTCCAGTCGCTTCGCAGCGAGAAGAGGAGCCGGTCGCGGAAGAAGAGGCGGGGACGGGCGTCCTCGGGAAGGTCCAGCCGGACCAGGCGCTCCCCGAGGAGGAGGAACGTCTCGCCGCGGAAGAACGCGGGCGTCCGCGTGATCAGGTCGTACCGGCCGTCGCTCAGGATGTCGCTGCTCCCTCCCGCGCCGACGTCTTCGACCTGCCCCTCGAAGACGATCCGGGCATCCGAGACCGGGGTGCCGCGCGTCCACAGCTTGACGATCCGCGGGTATCCCGACGACGTCAGCGAACCGGGCCCGAAATCCGTGCCCAGCCACAGCGTGTTCTCGTCGCGCCAGGCGATGAAGGACTTGGCCTCCGGCAGGACGAAGCCGCCGGACACGAACGCCTTCGTCTTCGTGTCGAATTCGCGTTCGACGGACGCATCCGAGCCTCCGGGAGACAGGCTCACCATGCACCGCTCGTACGCCGGCGGGAGACAGGCCGCCCCGTGGAAGACCCACGACTTCCCGTCCGCTTTCGCCAGGGCGTCGACGTCGAGCACGGTCTCCCACTGCGGGGCGGCCGTGCGGTAGGAAGCCAGCGTCGTGCGGCGCCAGATCCCCCGCTCGTGCGCATCGTCCTTCCAGAAGTTGTAGACCGTGTCGCCGAGCAGCTCGGGCGTCGGGATCTTGTCCTTCGAGTCCAGGATCTGCAGCGTCCGCGCGTAGATGGGCTCGTACTCCGGCCGGGCCTCCAGCACCGCGAGCGTCTTCGCGTTCTGCGCCCGGGCCCACGCGAGGGCCTTCTCGCCCTGCACGTCCTCGAGCCACAGGAAGGGATCGTCGGCGGGCGGATCCGCGGCCGCGCCCAGGCCCGCCAGGCCCGCGAACGCGAGCGCCGCCGCCGTCAACCGATTCGGGCTCGCAAACGACTTCCTCATTCCGACCACCTCCGGAGGCTGGCGATCATAACGGGGTCGCGTCCCACGGGACGCCTGTCCGGCGGGTTCCATGTCGGCTGCGTGCCGCGTTCCGCGACGACTCATTCCCTGGATCCACTCCTCCTGCCGTTCGCCACGACGGTCGAGACACATTTGATCGATATGAGCCGTGCCCCCTCACCCTCGAAATTTTCGGACCGCACGACGAGTTGCTCGAATTCGGCAGCCTTGCCGGGGAGGGGCGATGTCGTTCATGCGAGGAGCTTCCGGGGCTCTGGCGGTGTTGTGGCTGACGGCGGGAGCGCTTCGAGCCGCGAGCGGGGATCAAACCGTGGTCTTGACGAGCGCGGCGTCCATCGTGGGCGTATCGCCCTTCTATTCGGACGTTCGGATCTTCAATACTTCCTACACGGACGGCCTTTCCGTGACGGCGACCTACCGCTGCTTCCTGGGCTCATGCCCGACGGCCGGCTCGCCGTTCGTCGTTACGCTCTCGCCCCGGGAGTCGATCGCATTCGACGACATCTGTGTCGCCGTTTTCGGCGCACCCGACTCGGCCGGCGGGGTCGAGTTCTCCTACGTCGGCGAGCCCGAACAGCTCGTGGTGACGAGTCGTTTGTACTCGACCGCCCCCGTGCCCACGGTCGGGATGTTCGTGCCGGGGCTGAACCTCTCCGACGCCCATCCGGACACGGCCCTGACCTCGGTGAGGAACGGGGGTCCCGGGGCGGGGTTCCGAACCAACGTGGGAGTTTTCAACCCGACGGCGTCGGTCGTCACGGGCACCTTCCGCCTCTTCGACGGAAACGCGGCGGTCGGCAATCCCGTGGCGTTCACCGTGGAACCGCACTCGGGCGGGCAGGTCAACGACGTTTTTCGCGCCGCCGGGGTCGAGACGCTGATCACCGGCAACGCCGTCGTCGTGGTTCACGCGTCCGGCGCCCTCTTCTCCTACGCCGCGGTCATCGACAACGAGACCTCGGACCCCTACCTGGTCCGCGGAGCCCCCGACCGGCCCCCCCAGGCTTTCACGCCGGCCGCCACCGCGACGCCCGGCCAGCCCTCGTCCACGCCGACGCCGACCCTCACGGCGACCGCGACGCCGACCCCCACGCCGACGCCGCCCGCCGCCCCCACGTTGATGCAGATTCAGGCCGGCACCTTTACGCCGCGCTGCATTTCCTGCCACCCGAACACGGCGGGGATGGACCTGCGCGCGGGACATTCCTATTCCAGCCTCGTCAACGTGCCCGCGACGACACGGACCGGAACCCGGGTCGTCCCCTTCGACCCCGACCAGAGCGTCCTCGTCAACATGCTCGCGGGAGGTCACCGGAGCGTGCCGCAGAACGAGCAGACCGCAATCCGGGACTGGATCCTGGCCGGCGCGCCCAACAACTAGGGGCGGAGCCGGCCTTCATCGCCGCGTGTGGGACCCGGCCGCCGGGGCGGCCGGGTCGATTTTCGGTTCAGACACCCGCCGCCAGCGGCTCGTCGGCGCGGATCCAGATCCACAGAAACGCGGCGGCGAGCGCGAAGAGCGAGCCCGTCGCGAGCGCCGGGACCCACCCCAGCGTCTTCACCGTGAAGGGGACGAGCAGGGCCCCGACTCCGCCGACAAGGTTGCCGCCCATGTTGAGCAGGCCGCAGGCGGTGGAGGCGTGCCTCCCGGAGACCGAGATGGTCGCCGCCCAGTAGGCCGAATCGGTGAACTGCTGGCAGCCCAGGCAGAGCGAGAGAAGGGCCACGGCGACGTAGGGGTCGGTCGCCATCGCCGCGGCGGCGATGAAGATCGCTTCTCCGATCCCGCAGGCGACCGCCGTCAGCCTCGCGGCGCGGCGGATGCCGTGCCGGCGGGTGAGCCGGTCGCACACGATCCCGCCGAGGACCGCGGCGACCGTTCCCGTCAGCCAGGGGACCGCGGCGTAGAAGCCGCCCTGGAGGATCTTGAATCCGCGCTCGTTCACGAGGTAGATGAAGAGCCAGTTGAAGAAAAAATAGAACACGTAGTTGCTGCAGAAGTAGCTCGCCGTGAGCATGCGCATGTTGCGGTCCTTCAGCACGGCCTTCCAGACCCCCCGCCCCTCGCCCCGCGCCGACTCGGCCGCCGACGGCCGGCCGGCATCGATGAGCGCGAGCTCTCCCGGGCTCACCGCGGGGTGCTCGGCGGGCGTGTCCCGCACGTACCACCACCAGACGCCCGCCAGGACGAAGGCCATCGGTGCCGTCAGCACGAACGACATGCGCCACCCCGACCGTTCCATCAGCCAGGCGATCAGCGGTCCCGTGGCCGCGGAGCCGAGCGTCAGGCCGGCGTTCTGCAGCCCGGTCGGAAACGCCCATCCTCCGATGGGGAACCAGTTGCAGGTCGTGCCGCCACCGGTGACCGGGTAGAGCGGCGCCTGGGCGACGCCCATCAGGAAGCGGAGCCCGATCAGGCTCCCGAGGATGACCGTGGGAGAGACGACCGACGCCTTCGGCACGAGGGCGATCGCCAGGTTGAGGACCCCCCAGAGAACCAGGAGGATCGTCATGGCGCGCCGCGCGCCGATGCGATCTCCGAGCACGCCCCCCGGCATCTGGAAGAGGCCGTATCCCCAGGCGAACGCCGCGAACACCAGGCCCAGCTGGATCTGCGAGAGGCCGAGGTCCGTCATCAGGCTCTGGCCGGCGATGGACATGTTCGTGCGCAGCACGTAGGACACGAACCCGGCAAAGAACAGCAGGAGCAGGATCCTCCAGCGCACGGTCGTCGTCCGGCCGGTCATCGGGCCTCCGCCCGCGGTTCGAGCGCTCGAACGCGCCGCTCCGGTTGGCGCGAGCCGGCACGAACCAGGCACCTCTCGGCCGGCCTCCAGCCCCGGCGAATCAATCCGGCACTCGGTCCGTTCTCACGACGACGCCGCCCCGGATGCCGCCCCGCTCGACGATCTCGTGCGCCCGCGCGATCTCGACGAGCGGGAAGACACGGGCGACACGGTGGGCGGTCACCAGCGGGATGCCGAAGCCGCCGAAGCGCCGGCCGTGACCAAGGCCACGGGCGCTGCAGCGTTGGATCTTTCCTGCTTCGCGTGCACGGGTCGCTCTCCTTCGTGCCGGACCGGGCGCGATCATACCCGGCGGTCGAGGGAGCGAATTGAGTGGTGAGCCGTGTAGGACTCGAACCTACGAGAAGTACACAACGGGTCAACGAGTTGGAACCGCGTGTCCGAGTGTCGTGTCCGAGTCACTCCGCGCCCCGGCCCACGCGCCGTTTGCACCTCGCCGGGGCCCGTGCGACAATGTCGTACACACAGGAGATCACCAATGACGACCCTGACCATACGGCTCGACCCTAAACTCGAGAAGGCCCTCGAACGGATCGCATCGAATACTGGAAGGACCAAGAGCGAGATTGCGCGCGAGGCGCTGAGACGTCAAATCGCAGTCGCTCGTTTTCGGGAGCTGCGGAAGAAGACCTTGCCATTCGCCGAAGCGCAAGGACTCGTCACCGACGAAGATGTCTTCCGGGCCCTCTCGTGAAAGTCTTCCTGGATGCGAACGTGCTCGTGAGTGCGTTCGCGTCTCGGGGGCTCTGCGCTGACCTCCTGGAGGTCGTTCTGCTCGAGCACGACATGGTACTTGGGCGTAACGTTGTCCGCGAGGTGAGCAAGGCGTTACGCGAGAAACTCAAGCTGCCGTCCGTTCGAGCAGCGGAGATCGTGGAGTTCATTTCCGGCGAAGCTGCTCAGATCGTCGATGAGTCCGAGCCGAGTGACGCCAAAGTCGACCCGGACGATGCGCTCGTGCTCGGCGAGGCGATCACGGCCCATGCTGAGGTCTTCGTGACCGGGGACGCGGGCCTTCTCAAGCTCGGCGCGGTCGAGAAGCTCGAGATCGTCACGCCCCGGCGGTTCTGGGAGATGCTTCACACGGACAAGCCATAGCCTTTGGCGGCGCCTGGTGGAGTGAGTGGTGAGCCGTGTAGGACTCGAACCTACAACCTAGAGATTAAGAGTCTCTTGCTCTACCAATTGAGCTAACGGCCCACTCGGGGCGCGGAGAATAACCGATTGGCGCGGATGCGGCAAGGGCGGCCACCCACCTGGAATCCCGCCGTGAGGAGTTACCCGCCCCCGACGAGCTCGACCACCTCGAACACGTCCCCCTCGGCGATCGCCGTGGCCGGGTACTCCGCCTTCGGGACGATGTCGCGGTTGCGCTCGACGGCGATTCGCGGGCTGGCGACGCCGAGACGCTCGAGCAGGTCGGCGACGGACGCCCCGGCGGGGACGGCGAGCTTCTCGCCGTTGACGGTGACGGAGAGCTCGGCGGTCATTTCTTCTTGATCGGGAATTGCACCTCGGCGCTGGCGTCCGCGCCGGTGACGCGGATGACGGCGGCCGCCGTGCCGTTGGGGTGCGAGGGCACCATGAAGGAGAACGGGCAGACGCCGTCGGAGCCGGTCTTTCCCTGGAACGCCGTCGCGACGCGCGCCGACGTCGACAGGATGCGGACCTGGACGAGCGCCCCGCCGACGGGCCGCGGAGGCGAGCCGGACATGGCCTTGAGCCTCGCCTGCACCGAGCGGCCGGCGGTGAAGTCCGGCGCCGGGGAGAAGGAGATGTCGATCTCGTCGGGGACCTCGTCGGACACCAGGTAGTCCAGGATCATCTGGTCGAGGCTCCGGTCGACGGGCACCGGGGACGCCGTTCCGGGGGGGGCCGTCGCGTCGGCGCGGATCTTGTCGCCGGGCGTCTCGGGTTTCCGCTCCGGCTGCGCATCGTTCACGGCCGACATTCCCTCGGGAACCTGGACGCCGCCGTTGGGGCCGTCGAACCGGCCCCGCTGGATGGCCGCGATCATGGTCCGGTGCTGCTGCTCCATGAGGTCCTGGACGGCGGTGTCGTCGCGTCCGGTCTCCTTCATGACCTCGGCGTAGGACGTGCGCTTGGTCGCGAGGATCTCGCCGCCGACGTAGACGAGGGACTCGACACAGGGGTTCGCGTCGCCCTTGTCCTCGGTCTGGATGTGAAACACCCGGTTCTTGTGCTTGACGTCGGTGTTGAATCCGGTAATCACGGCCGTGGCGAATTGTAGCGCGGGCGACCGCGCGTCACAGAAGCTCGAACCGTGCCGTGAAATGCCGCAGGACGGGCGCCTGGTGCACGATCTTCACTCCACGCAGGCGCCCCGGGTCGCGCTTGAGCCCGGCGGTGACCTCGGTCACGTACTCCAGGTGGCTGTTCGTGTAGACGCGCCGCGGCACGGCGAGCCGCACGAGCTCGAGCGCGGGAAGGATCTCCCGGCCGGGATTCGACGGGTCCGGCTTGCCGAACATGACACCGCCGATCTCGACTCCGCGGATTCCGCCCTCGAGGTAGAGCGCGATCGTCAGTGCCTCGGCCGGGTACCGATCCGCCGGGATGTGGGGAGCAAATGCACGCGCATCGACGTACACGGCGTGGCCGCCGATCGGCTCGACGACCGGAACCCCCGCGGCCGCCAGGGCCTCGCCGAAGGCCGTGACCTGGCCGATGCGGAAATCCAGGTAATCCTCCTGCAGGACCTCCCGGAGGCCGATCGCGATCGCCTCGAGGTCCCGGCCCGCGAGGCCGCCGTACGTCGGAAAGCCCTCGATCAGGATGAGCTTGTTCTGGAGGCGCTCGACCCAGGTCTCGTCGCGCAGGGCGAGGAAACCGCCGATGTTGGCGAGGCCGTCCTTCTTGGCGCTCATGGTGCAGCCGTCGGAGAGCGAGAAGACCTCGCGGACGATCTCGGTCACGCTGCGGTCCCTCTGGCCCTCCTCGCGCTGCTTGACGAACCAGGAGTTCTCCGCGAAGCGGCAGGCGTCGATGATCAGCGGCACACCGAACTTCCGGCAGACCTCCGAGGTGCCGCGCACGTTGGCCAGCGAGACGGGCTGGCCGCCCCCGGAGTTGTTCGTCAGGGTCAGCATGACGAGCGGAACCCTTCCGCGGTTCTCCGCCAGACACTTTTCGAGCCGCGAGAGATCCATGTTCCCCTTGAACGGATGCCGCGCGCGCGGCTCACGGCCCTCGGGGATGACGAAATCGAGCGCGACGCCGCCGTTGGCTTCGACGTTGGCCCGCGTCGTGTCGAAGTGCGTGTTGTTGGGAACGATCTCCCCCGCCTTCAGCACCGTCGAAAACAGGAGGTTCTCGGCCACGCGCCCCTGGTGGGTCGGGATCACGTGCGGCAGCCCGAAGATGTCCCGGACCGTCTCCTCGAAGTGGTAGTAGTTGCGGCCACCCGCGTACGACTCGTCGCCGCGCATCAGGCCGCTCCACTGCGCGTCGGACATGGCCGCGGTCCCCGAGTCGGTCAAGAGGTCGATGTAGATGTTTTCGGAGGCGATGCCGAAGACGTTGTAGCCCGCGCGCCGGAGGCATTCCTCGCGCTCGGCGCGGTCGATCCGGCGGATCGACTCGACGACCTTGACTCGCCAGGGCTCGGGCTGCAGCTTGAAATGCCGGAGGGGCGGGTCCGGGATACTCATGGCTTCGCCGAGGCCACGCGCCGGCCGCGCTTGTAGACCGCGTGGATCCGCCGCAGGTTCTTCGGATCGCGCAGGGGATCCGCCGAGAGGACCAGGACGTCGGCCCGCCTTCCGGGCTCGAGCGTGCCGCGGTCGGCGTCGATGGCCAGGGAGCGCGCCGCCGTCTGCGTGGCGGCGCGGATCGCCTCGAGCGGCGTGAGTCCCGCCCTGACAAAGAGGTCCATCTCGATGGAGACACCGAGGCCGGGAAACGCCCACATGTCCGTTCCGAGCGCCACCGGCACGCCGGCCGAGTGGAGTTTCCGGAGATTTTCGCCGAGGACCCTCAGGCGGCCCCGGACGTTTTCGAAATTCGGAAAACGCTCCCGGTACAGCGAGGAATAGGCGTCCGAGCGGAATGTCGCGAGGGCCTCCGGGGCCAGCCCCCGTTGCGCCAGGGGATCCGAAATCACGCCGGCGACGAAGCGGCGCGTATCGGCCAGGAACTCGAAGAGGTCCAGGGTCGGGACGTAGAAGACCGGACGGCTGCGCATGACGGCCACCGTCGCGTCGTCGATCGGGTCGAGCACGCCGTGGGCGAGGGCCGTCGCTCCGGCCGCGATCGCCTCCCTGGCGTCCGCCAGGTTCGGGGCATGCACGATGGCGCGCAGGCCGAGCGCCCGCGCCTCCCCGATCAGCGCCGCGGCGACCTCGGGAGCGACCTTGGCCAGCGGAGGTTTCGGCGCGCGGCACCAGGCCATGTCGTCCAGCATCAGTTTGATTTCGACGGCGCCGAGCGCCTTCGCCCGGCGGACCGCCGCCCGCGCCGCCTCGGGCGTGGCCGGAAAGCGATCCAGGCTCCCGTCGGCCGGATGGCCCGCGTCCCACCAGCCGCCCCTCGTGGTGAAGATCGGAGCCGCCGGAAACACCTCCGGGATGTCGGTGCGGTCGCCCGAGGTTCGGGCGAGCCGCCCGGACGCCGCAACGTCCTCCCCCATGAGGCGCACGGACGTCACTCCCCAGGCGAGCATCGTCTCGAGATCCGCCTCGGACTCCGCGTGGACGTGGGCGTCGATCAGGCCGGGCAGGATCCATTGCCCTTCGGCCGCGACGATCTCGGCGCCGGCCGGAAGTGCCGCCGCCGCCGCGGGCGAAGCCGGTCCGACCGACACGATGCGGCCGTCGGTCACGACGAGCAGAGCGTTCGGGATCGGCGGGGCCCCGGTCCCGTCGATGAGCGTGGCTCCCCGGAAGGCGATGGTGGTGGCCAGGAGAACTCCGCCGCTCAGCTTCGGCTCACGAGTCCGGAGGGCTTCATTCTCACAGCTTGACGCAGACGTTCTTCGCTTCGGTGAAGAAATCGAGCGATGCGAACCCGCCCTCGCGCCCGAGGCCGCTTTCCTTCATGCCGCCGAAGGGAACGCGAAGATCCCGCAGCAGCCAGGTGTTGACCCACACCGTCCCGCTGTCGATCGCCGCGGCGACCCGATGGGCCTTCTGGAGGTCCCGGGTCCAGACGCTCGCCGAGAGGCCGTAGCGCGTGCTGTTGGCGAAGGCGATCGCCTCCTCGGGAGAATCGAACGGCGTGACGGTGACGACGGGCCCGAAGATCTCCTCCTGCATCACGCGCCGGCTGCAGTCGAGCCCCACGATGACCGTCGGCTCGAGGAAGTAACCGCCCCGGACGCGGTCGGAAAGGTTCGCCGGGCGATTTCCGCCGACGACGATCGTTCCGCCTTCTTCTCTCGCGAGCGCGACGTAGCCTTCGACCTTGCGCCGGTGCGCCTCGCTCACGAGCGCGCCGACGTCCGTCGACGCGTCCTGCGGATCTCCGATCCGAAGCTTCTTCGTCGCCTCGACGAATCGGTCGAGGAACTCGGCATAGATCTTCTTCTCGACGAACAGCCGCGATCCGCAGAGGCAGATCTCCCCCTGGTTGGAGAAGCTCGACTGGATCGAGGTCGGGACGGCCTGCTCGAGATCGGCGTCCGCGAAAACGACGTTCGGGTTCTTCCCTCCGAGCTCCAGGGACACCTTCTTGAAGAGCGGCCCCGCGCGGGCCATCACGTCCGCGCCGGTCTTCGTGCCGCCGGTGAACGAGATCAGCGGGACGTTCGGGTGCGACGTCAGCGCCCGGCCGGCGGCCGGCCCGGTGCCGTGCACGATGTTGACGACGCCGGCTGGAATCCCCGCTTCGGCGATCAGCGCGGCAAGCCGGTCGGCCGTCAGAGGCGTGAGCTCCGAGGGCTTGGCCACGCAGCAATTCCCCGCGGCGATGGCCGGAGCGATCTTCCAGCTCAGAAGGTACAGCGGCAGGTTCCAGGGCGAGATCAACCCGGCGACGCCGAGGGGCCGCCGGAGCGTGTAGTTGAGCGCCCGATCGTCCGTCACGTGCGCGCGCGTTTCGGCGTGCAGGATCGCCGTCGCGAAGAAGCGGAAGTTGAGGATCGCCCGCGGGACGTCCATCCGTCGGGCGAGCGCGATCGGCTTCCCGCTGTCTTCCGACTCGAGCCGCGCCAGCTCGTCGAAGTTCTCCTCGATGAGCTCGGCGACCCGGATCAGAAGGCGGGAGCGCTCTTCGGCGGGCGTCCGGCGCCACGACTCGAACGCGCGGGACGCGGCGACGACCGCGGCATCCACGTCCTCCGGGCCGCTATCGGCGATCTCGGCGATCACCTGCCCCGTCGCCGGATCGACGTCGGGGAGGTACCGCCCCGAACACGGCGGCCGGAACTGCCCGTCGATGAAATTCAGGATCCGTTTCACCGCCGGGAATCTTATGGTACGAAGCGAGCCAGCATGAACAAAGAAGAGCCTCGCGGTCCTCTGTACTACGCGGACTACCTTCAGCTCGATCGGCTGCTGTCCAGCCAGCAACTGCAGAGCGCCCTCCATGGCCGGCCGGCGCACGACGAGATGCTCTTCATCATCGTTCATCAGGCCTACGAGCTGTGGTTCAAGCAGATCCTGTGGGAGCTCGACGCGGTGCTCGCGACGTTTCGCGGTTCGAACGTCCCGGAGGAGCGGCTCGGGCAGGCGGTCCTGCGGCTCGGGCGCATCGTCGAGATCCAGCGCGTCCTCGTTCAGCAGATCGACGTGCTGGAGACCATGACGCCGCTCGACTTTCTCGACTTCCGCGACCAGCTGATCCCGGCCTCGGGGTTCCAGAGCGTCCAATTCCGCCTCATCGAGAACGAGCTCGGAATGCGGCGGGGCGACCGCCTCCAGATCAACGACGCGCCCTACACGTCGCGGTTCAGCAAAGAGGACGCCGCGCGCGTCGAGGTGTCCGAGAACGAGCCTTCCCTCTTCGACTTGATCCAGGGATGGCTCGAGCGGACGCCCTTCCTCAACTTCGGCGATTTCGACTTCTGGCGCGAGTATCGGCGGGCGGTCGACGCCATGCTCGCCGCCGACCGCGCCTCGATCCGCGGCAACCCCACCCTGACGGACGGCGAGAAGGCCACGCAGCTTTCCGGGGTCGAGGCGACGGCGAGCCGGTTCGCGGACCTCTTCGAGCCCAACGCCGGCGAGCCGGCGGCTGGGCCCGGGCGCCACTTCTCCCGGCGCGCGCTGCAGGCGGCGCTTTGCTCATCAATCTCTACCGGGACGAACCGATCCTGCACGTGCCCTTCCGTCTGCTGGCGCTTCTGGCCGACATCGAGCGGAACTTCACGACCTGGCGCCAGCGCCACGCCCAGATGGCGATGCGGATGATCGGCACCCGGATCGGCACGGGCGGCACGTCGGGACACGAGTATCTCGACCGCGCGGCCGAGCGTCACCGGGTGTTCGCCGACCTCTCGGCGCTCGCGAGCTTCTACATTCCGCGGTCGGCGCTGCCGAGACTTCCGCCCGAGGTGCGAAGCCGCATGGGATTCCGGTTCACGGCTCCCTGAGAGGGCTCAGCCTTCGGCGATGATCTTCAGCTCGACCGAGATCGGAACCGGCAGCGCGACGACGCCGACGGTCGTTCGCGTCGGCCGGACGGGAAGCGCCGCGAAGTACTCGGCGTAGACCCGGTTGAACGCCGCGAAGTCGCGGTCCATGTTCGTGAGGAACACCGTCACGTCGACCACTTTCTCGAGCGCGCTGCCGGCGTCCTCCAGAATGACCTTGATGGTCTCGATGCACGCGCGCGTCTGGGCCTCGATCCCCTCCGGGATCTGCTCGGTCTTCGGATGGCGCGGCCCGATCCCCGAAAGAAAGAGCAGATTCCCGACACGCCGCGCGTGGGGATAGGGACCGAGGGCCCGCGGCGCGCGGGGCGAATCCACGGAATTCACGCGCATATACTACCCGCGAGGATCGCCATGGAATCGAAGGCGCTCAACTTTCAGCGGTGGATCGACGAGCACCGGAGCCTGCTCAAGCCGCCGGTCGGCAACAAGCAGGTCTTCGAGGACGGCGAGTTCATCGTCATGGTCGTCGGCGGGCCGAACAGCCGCAAGGACTACCACCTCGACGAGGGACCCGAGTTTTTCTACCAGCTCGAAGGCGAGATGGTCCTCAAGACGATCCAGGGCGGTCGAGTCGTGGACGTCCCGATTCACGCCGGCGAGATCTTTCTGCTTCCCGGACGCGTCCCCCATTCGCCGCAGCGGATGCCGGACTCCGTGGGACTCGTCATCGAACGCAAGCGCCTCCCGCACGAGAAGGACGGGCTCCAGTGGTACTGCGACAACTGCACGTCCCTGCTCTACGAAGAGTTCTTCACGCTCCACGACGTCGAAAAGGACTTTCCTCCCATCTTCGACCGCTTTTTCGACGACGAGAAGAAGCGCACCTGCAAGAAGTGCGGCGCGGTGATGTCTCCGCCGCCGCCCCGCGACTGACTTGCTGAAGATCGACGTCCACACCCACATCCTTCCCGAAAGGCTGCCCGACTTCTCCAGTCTGCCCGAAGGCGAGCGCTTCGTCCGGATCGAGCACGAGGCGTCGGGCCGCGCGCGGATGATGATCCACGGATCCCTGTTCCGCGAGATCGAAAGCAATACCTGGAACGTCGAGACGCGGCTCACGGAGTGCGACGCGGCGGGCGTGGACGTGCAGGTTCTCTCGACCGTGCCGGTCATGTTCAGCTACTGGGCGCAGCCGCAGACCGCGCTCGAGCTTTCGCGCCGCCTGAACGACCACATCGCCGGGATCGTCGCGGCGCATCCGACGCGTTTCGCGGGTCTCGGGACGATCCCGATGCAGAAGCCGGATCTCGCGATCTCCGAGCTCGAGCGCTGCGTGCGCGAGCTCGGGCTTTCCGGTGTCGAGATCGGCTCGAACGTCAACGGAGCGAACCTCGACAGCCCGGAGCTCTTCCCGATCTTCGAGGCGGCCGCTTCGCTCGGCGCCGCCGTTTTCGTCCACCCGTGGGAGATGGCCGGCAGGGATCGGATGACGCGCTACTGGCTCCCCTGGCTCGTCGGGATGCCCGCGGAGGTATCGCTCGCGATCTGCTCGCTCATCTTCGGCGGAGTGCTCGAGCGGCTGCCGGCCCTGCGGATCGCTTTCGCCCACGGCGGCGGCGCCTTTCCGGCGACGATCGGACGCATCGTCCGCGGCTTCGAAGCGCGGCCCGATCTGTGCGCCGTGTCCAACGACGTGTCCCCGCGGGAATACCTGCGGCGGATCACCGTCGATTCGCTCGTTCACGATCCCCTCATGCTCCGCCATCTGGTGGAGTTGATGGGACCCGATCGGATCGCCCTCGGCAGCGACTACCCCTTCCCTCTCGGCGAGGCCCGGCCGGGAGAGCTGATCGATGGGTGCGGATTTCCGGAGGCGACCCGTGCCCGGCTTCTGCACGGCACGGCTCTCGCGTGGCTCGACCTTCCCGCCGGGCGATTCGATGCGCGATTGCGGTAGCCAGTGACCGAGCCCTTCCAGCCCGGACACGACTTCGCCGTCGCCCTGGATCGAAGCGACCCGCTCGGGCGATTCCGGGACGAATTCCACATCCCCACGAGCGACGGCGGCGAGGACGAAATCTACTTCGTCGGCAACTCGCTCGGTCTCCTTCCGCGGAGAACTCCGAAGTACGTCGAGGAGGAGCTGGAAAAATGGAAGCGGCTCGCGGTCAGGGCGCACTTTTCCGGGAAGAACCCGTGGATGCCGTACCACGAGTTCCTCGCGGAGCCGATGGCCCGGCTGGTGGGCGCGTCTCCGGCCGAAGTCGTGACGATGAACTCGCTCACGGTCAACCTGCACCTGATGATGACGAGCTTCTACCGGCCCACCCGCGAGCGGCACCGGATTCTCCTCGAGGAGCACGCGTTCCCTTCGGACGACTACGCGGCCGAGTCCCAGGCCGTCGTCCACGGCTTCGACCCGGCCGAGGCACTCGTGCGGCTGCGGCCCGATGCTCGAGAAGGAAAGCACACGATCGACACCGCGGACGTCGCCCGGGTCCTCGAACGCGAGGGAGAGTCGTTCGCCCTGGTCCTGCTTCCGGGAGTCCAGTACTACACGGGCCAGGCCTTCGAGATCGAGGCGATCACCAGGCTCGCGCACGCGAAGGGGTGCGTCGTCGGCTTCGACCTGGCTCACGCGGCCGGCAACCTGGTCCTGCGCCTCCACGACTGGAACGTGGACTTCGCCGTGTGGTGCACCTACAAGTACCTGAACTCAGGCCCCGGCTCGGTGGGCGGCTGCTTCGTCCACGAGCGGCACGGCACCCGGCCGGCTCTGCCTCGGCTCGCCGGCTGGTGGGGTCACGACAAGAAATCGCGCTTCCGGATGGAGCCCGGCTTTCGGCCGATCCCCGGCGCGGAGGGATGGCAGCTCTCGAACCCTCCGATCCTCTCGCTGGCCGCCATCCGCGCTTCGCTCGCCGTCTTCACCGAAGCGGGGGGCATGGAGCCCTTGCGCGAGAAATCGCTCCGCCTGACGGCGTACCTGGAATGGCTGCTTCAGCGGGAGCTCTCGGATTCGATCGAGATCCTGACGCCCGCGGACCCCCATCGACGGGGATGTCAGCTATCGCTGCGCGTGAGGTCGCGCGACTCGGGAAAGGCCGTCTTCGAAGAGCTCGAAGCCTCCGGCGTCACCTGCGACTGGCGCGAGCCGGACGTGATCCGGGTGGCGCCCGTCCCGCTCTACAACCGGTACGAGGAGGTCCACCGCTTCGTCCAGATCCTTCGGCGGTCGCTCTGACGGGGTCGAGGAGTCCGGGCGCGAGGCCGGGCTTGCGCAGGCGCGTGGGCTCGAATTCGAGCCACCGCATGCGCCCGGCCGTTACGTGATACAGAAGCGCCCCGAGATGACCACCCCGGGAACCCAGGCCCCGGCCCCGCCTCCGGCATCCGGGCTGGCTCGCGAAATGGGGCTGCTCGGCCTCGTCGCCACCGGAGTCTGCTCGATGATCGGCGCCGGCATCAACGTCATCCCGTTCATGATCCAGCGCCACGTCCCCGGCATCGGTCCGAACGTGCTGCCCGCGTTCCTCTTCGCGGCCCTGCCGGCCGTGCTGGCGGGACTGGCGTATGCGGTGCTGGCTTCGGCCATGCCGCGCGCCGGCGGCAGCTACGTGTACGCCAGCCGCGCGCTCGATCCCTACCTCGGCTTCGTCGCCTCGTTCTCGCAGTGGTTCTCGCTTTGCGTGGCGATCGGCGTGGTCTCCTACCTCATCGTTCCGTTCCTGCGCGACATCGCCGTGGCCGCGGGATCGTCGGCGGTCGCGGCCACCCTCGAGACCGGACCGATCCGGCCGGCGATCTCGCTCGCCTTCCTCTGGGCGGCGGTGTTCGTCAACGTCCGCGGCGTGAAGGCCTACCAACGCCTCATCGTTCCGCTGATGTTCCTGACGTTCGTCCTCGGCGCCGTGGTGATCGTCGTGGGATTCTCCTTCGACCATGCCGCGTTCGCCGGGGCGCTGCAGGCGCGCGAGGGCCGCGCCCTCGCTTCCACCGGCGCGCCGCCCCTCACGGCGGCGGTGCTGCTGCCGGCGTCGGCGCTCCTGTTCGCCTCGTTCATCGGGTTCGATTCGATCGCACAGGCCGGCGGCGAGGCGAAGGATCCGGGGCGAAATCTGCCGCTCGCGATCGGCATCGCCGTCGTGTCCGTCGGCCTCTTCTACATGCTCTTCGCCGGCGCGGTGTATCACGCCGTGCCGTGGCAGTTCATCGCCGCGGAGGCGCCGCGGCGCGACCTGACGGCCCCGGGTCTGCTGGGATATCTGCTTCCCCCGGCGTGGACCGTGGTGATCGTCGCCGGAGCGGCGGTGGCGCTGATCAAGGATCTGCCGGCGATGATGCTCGCGGTCTCGCGCCTGATGTTTGCGTGGGCCGAGGACGGCATCTTCCCGCGCAGGATCGCGGCGGTGCATCCGCGCTTCCACACGCCGCACGTGGCGATCCTGGCGAGCGCGTTCATGGCCACGCTCGGCGTCATCGGCTGTCACGTGGGTGGCGACTTCTTTCTGGGCGTCGACATCCTCGTGACCTCGATGCTCGTCAACTTCCTCCTGATGGCGGTGTCCGTGCTGACCCTGCCGGGGCGCAACGCGGCGCTCGCGCGCGCCGTCACCGTGCTCCCGTCGCGCACGGCGCAGGTGCCTCTGGCGACAATCGCCGTGGTCGTGCTGACGGTGTTCCTCGGCGTGCACACGTGGAGGGACGTGACCGCGCCGGTCGGCGCCTGGTACTTCCGCTCGACACCGGTGTGGCTTCTGGTGATGGCCGCCGGCTCGTTCATCTATTTTCGCGAGACGCGGAAGCTGCGCCGCCAGGGCGTGGACCTCGACGCGCGCTTCGCCGCGCTTCCTCCCGGATAGCACGCGTGCCGCCCACCGTCGAACGGGCCGCTCTCGCCCCCGATCTCTCCATCTCCCGCGTGCTCACCGGGCTGTGGCAGATCGCCGACATGGAGCGCGACGGCCGCGCGCTCGAGCCCGACTCCACCGCGCGGGCGCTCCGGCCCTACGCCGACGCCGGCTTCACCGCGTTCGACATGGCCGATCACTACGGGTCGGCCGAGATCGTGGCGAGCCGCCTGCGAGCCGGACCGGGCGAAGCGCCGCCCGTGCAGCTGTTCACGAAGTGGGTGCCGAAGCCGGGGCCGCTGACGCTTTCCGACGCGCGCGCGGCCGTGGAGCGGTCGCTGCAACGGCTGCGCACCCGCCGGCTCGACCTGCTCCAGTTCCACGCGTGGAGCTATGCCGATCCGAGCTGGATCGACGGCCTGATGCACCTGCAGACGCTCAGGTCGGAGGGACTGATCGCGCACCTGGGCCTGACGAACGTCGATGCGGCGCATCTGAACATGGTGCTCGCCAGCGGCATCGAGGTGATTTCGAACCAGATCTGCTTTTCGCTGCTCGACCGGCGGGCCGCAGGCCGGATGTCGGACGTTTGCCGTGCGCGCGGCGTCCGGCTGCTCGCCTACGGCACGGTCGCCGGCGGCTGGCTGTCGAACCGCTGGCTCGGTCAAGCCGAGCCCGACTGGGAACGCGGCGGAACCTGGTCGCAGATGAAGTACGGCCGTTTCCTGCGCGCCGCCGGCGGGTGGGATGCGCTGCAGCGAGTGCTGCGCGCCGCGGATGCGGTGGCGCGCCGGCACGACGTGTCGATCGCCAACGTGGCTTCCCGCTACGTGCTCGAGCAGCCGGCCGTGGCCGGCATCATCATCGGCGCCCGGCCCGGCGAGCGGGAGCACATTGCCGACAACCTTCGCGTCTTTTCGTTCTCGTTGACCGGCGGGGATCGCGACGAGCTCGAGGCGGCGCTCGCGACCCTGGACCCGATTCCGGGGGACTGCGGCGACGAGTACCGCAGGCCGCCGTTTCTCACGGCGTCCGGCGATCTGAGCCATCACGTGGAGTCGTTTCCGCCGCCGTTCCCGGTGGAACCGCGCGCCGGAGGCCGCGTGATCTGCCTGAGCGGTACGCCGTGGGAAAGCATCGGCGGTTTCTCTCGGGCGACACGGCGCGGCGCGCATGTGCACGTATCGGGGACGACGGCGACGCACGGCGATCGCGCGATCGGAGGCACCGATCCCGCCGCCCAAGCGCACTTCGCGATCGACAAGATCGAAGGCGCCCTGCAGTCGCTCGGGGCGAAGCTCGAGGACGTCGTTCGCACGCGCGTGTTCGTGGCGCGCCGGGACGACTGGGAGGCCGTGGCGCGCGCCCACGGCGAGCGCTTCCGCCACATCCAGCCCGCCAATACGCTCGTCGCCGCGTCTCTCGTCGGCGACGAGTATCTCGTCGAAGTCGAAGCCGAGGCGGAGGTGCCGAGCTCGCGAGGCGAGCCTTGAAAACCCCTCGCAACACCCCCGGGATCACGCTCGTCGGCGCCGGGCTCGCCGGATCGCTGCTCGCGATCTTCCTGGCGCGGCGCGGACACCGCGTGACGCTGCTCGAGCGCCGCTCCGATCCCCGAACGGGCGGGACGTCGGCCGGCCGCTCCATCAACCTCGCGCTCGCCAATCGCGGCATCGCGGCGCTCGAAGAGGTCGGCGTGATGGAGAGCGTCCGCCCCGAGCTCATCCCGATGGCCGGCAGGATGCTTCACGACGAGGAAGGACGGCTCAAGCTCGTTCCCTATGGCAACAAGCCGCATGAAGTCATCAACTCGGTTTCGCGCGCGGGCCTCAACGCGCTCCTCCTGGATGCCGCCGAAGCGACCGGCAGGGTCTCCATCCGCTTCGGAGCGACGGTCACCGGCGTCGATTTCGCGGACCGCAACGTGCGGTTCCTTGCGGGGAACGATCCCGAGCGACGCGGGCAATCCATCCCCTACGACGTCCTCATCGGGACGGACGGAAGCGCCTCGGCCGTGCGCGCCGCGATCCTGGAACGGACCGGCGGACGGCTCGACGAGGAGCCGCTCGGCCACGGATACAAGGAGCTTGCGATTCCCCCGGCATCCCGAAGCGGCGGCGGCTTTCGGATGGACGAGGGCGCCCTGCACATCTGGCCGAGAGGCGAATACATGCTGATCGCCCTCCCCAACGTCGACGGCAGCTTCACCGTGACGCTGTTTCTACCGAATCGGGGAGAAGAGAGCTTCCAGGCCCTCACGAATCCCGAGGCCGTCGACGCGCTCTTCCAACGACGATTCGCCGACGCGATTCCCCTGATGCCCGGACTCACCGAGGACTTTTTCGCGAATCCCACAGGACATCTGGAGACCATCCGCTGCGCGCCCTGGTCGTTCGAGGATCATGCGCTCGTCCTGGGCGACGCGGCGCACGCGATCGTTCCCTTTCACGGGCAGGGCATGAACGCGGCGTTCGAAAGCTGCAGCGCCTTCGATCGATGCCTGAGCGATCCGGATCAGCCGTGGGACGAGGTCTTCCGGGAATTCGAAGAGCGCCGCCGGCCCGATACCGACGCGATCGCCGACATGGCCCTGGAAAACTACGTCGAAATGCGGTCGACCGTCCGGGAGCCGACGTTTCAGTTGAAGAAGGAGCTTTCGTTCCGCCTCGAGGAGAGGCACCCCGGACGGTTCATCCCCCGCTATTCGATGGTGATGTTCCACACGATTCCCTACGCCGAGGCCAAGAGGCGGGGCGCAATTCAGGAGGAGATCCTCGACGCGTTGACGAGCCGGACGGCGAGCCTCGACGAGGTCGACCTGGCGCGCGCCGACCGGCTGATCGCCGAGCGGTTGGGGACGACTTGACCGCGCGGAATCGGATGCTCGCCGCGCCCGGATGCGGGTGGACCTGAGAAGCGGAAACGTGGATGCCGCCCGGGCCGCGCGCGACGCGGCGCTGGCGCTCGATCCCTACGACGCCGAGGCGCTCGCCCTGCGGTGACGGAAACCGAAACGTCAGAAGTTCAGGGCTGACCCCTGCTTCGGTTCAGGGCCGAGGCGCCGGCGTCGGCACGCCGGGCGCCCGTTTGCGAAAGACGAGGAACGTGTCTTTCGCACCGTCGGGCTCGAGCGTCCGCGTCTGCCGGGTCCACGTCTTCCCGCCGTCCCGGAGGCGCCAGATCATCCGCTGCGTCGCCGCCAGGGAGCCTTCGTCGTCGGAAAGGACGGCCTGGAGCCAGAGCGACTTGCCGTCCTTGCCCCACGCGGCCTCGACGGTGCCCTTCTTGCCGTTCCCGAGCGCCTTCTCGTAGCGCTGCCCGTCGACGATGATCTCTTCGGCCGTGAGATTGTTGCGGCTCTTCCCGAGCGCCTCGATCCAGATCCGGTTTCCGTTCTGGCGCACCTGGAGAACCGCGCCCTCCATCCGTTTGGTCACGCCCTTGCTGGCGGCCGGGTCGAGCTCCCACACGCCGGTGAAGTCCAGGGGAGGCGCCGACCGTTTCGAAGCGCCGGGAGTCCGTTTGGGCGCGGGCGCCGGTTTCGACGCGGTCGGCGTCTGTGCGGCCATCGCGGACGCCAGGAGGGCACCCAGGCCCGCCGCCAGCAGCCGGCGGCCCGTCATCCCCGCGCCCGAGCCCGCACGGAGCCGAGCGCCCGCCGGAGAAACTGGCCGGTATGGGAGCCCTTCCTGGACGCGACGTCTTCGGGGGTTCCCTCGGCGACGATGCGGCCGCCACCGTCTCCGCCCTCCGGGCCGAGGTCGAGGACCCAGTCGGCGCATCGAATGACCTCGAGGTTGTGCTCGATGACGATGACGGTGTTGCCCTTCTCGGTCAGCGAGCGCAGAACGCCGAGAAGCTTGTCGACGTCCTCGAAGTGGAGCCCGGTCGTCGGCTCGTCGAGCAGGTACAGGGTGCGCCCGGTCGACCGCCGGGCGAGCTCGCGCGCGAGCTTGACCCGCTGCGCCTCACCGCCGGAGAGCGTGGTCGAGGATTGGCCGAGCTGGATGTAGCCGAGGCCCACTTCGACCAGTGTACGGCAGATGTTGGCGATCGACGGGATGTTCTGGAAGAGTTCGAGCGCCTGCTCGGCCGTCAGCGCCAGGATGTCGGCGATGGACTTGCCCTTGTAGTGGACCTGCAGAGTCTCCCGGTTGTACCGCTTGCCGCCGCAGACGTCGCAGGTGACGTAGATGTCCGGGAGGAAATGCATCTCGATCTTGATCTGGCCGTCGCCCGCGCACGCCTCGCACCGTCCGCCCTTCACGTTGAAGGAGAACCGGCCGGGCTGGTAGCCGCGCGCCCGCGCCTCGGGCGTCCGGGACATGAGCTCGCGGATCGGGTTGAAAACGTTGGTGTACGTCGCCGGGTTCGAGCGCGGCGTCCGGCCGATCGGCGCCTGGTCGATCGCGACGACCTTGTCGACCTCGAACATCCCTTCGATCCGGGCGTGCGCGCCGGGCTTCTCGGCGGCGCCGTGCAGGGCGCGCGAGAGCGCCCGATACAGGATGTCGTTGACGAGGGTCGACTTGCCGGAGCCCGAGACGCCGGTGACCGCCGTCATCGCGCCGAGCGGGAAGCGGGCGTCGATCCCCTGGAGGTTGTGCTCCCGGGCGCCGCGGACGACGATCGACTTGCCGGAGCCCGCGCGGCGTTTCTCCGGAGTCGGGATCGAGCGCTCGCCGGAGAGGTACTTCGCGGTCAGCGAGGCCGGGAACCGGTCGAGGTCTTCCGGCGGGCCCTCGGCCACGATCCGCCCGCCGTGCAGCCCCGCCCCCGGGCCCAGGTCCACGACCCAGTCGGCCGAACGGATCGTCTCCTCGTCGTGCTCGACCACGATGACGGTGTTGCCGAGGTCGCGCATCGACTGGAGGGTGTCGATGAGCTTCCGGTTGTCGCGCTGGTGGAGCCCGATCGACGGCTCGTCGAGAACGTAGAGGACCCCCATCAACTTCGAGCCGATCTGCGTGGCCAGCCGGATGCGCTGGGACTCGCCCCCCGAGAGCGACGCCGCCCCGCGCGAGAGATTCAGGTAGCCGATGCCGACGTTGTCGAGAAAGCGGAGCCGGTCCCGGATCTCCTTCAGGATCTTGCCGGCGATCTCGCGCTCGCGCGGCGTCAGCTTCAGGTCCTCGAAGAAGGCGATCACGTCGGAGATCGTCTCCGACGAAACCTCGTCGATCGGCCGCCCGCCGACGCGGACGGCCAGGGCCTCGGGCTTGAGCCGGCGGCCCCGGCAGGCCGGGCACGGCTCGGCCGACATGTAGGCCTCGAGCTCCGCGCGCTGCTCCGGGTTCTCGGTCTCCCGGTATCTCCGCTCGATCATCGGCACGAGGCCTTCGTACGACGAGCGCCAGTGATACTCGCCCTTCTCGGCCACGTAGGAGAACTTGATCTCGTCCTCGCCCGAGCCGTACAGGATGACCTTCTGCGCGGCCTTCGAGAGCTTGCCGAACGGCTCGTCGAGCCGGAACTTGTAGTGCTTCGCCAGGGTCGCCATCTGCCGCGACCGCCAGTTCGTCGAGCCCGGCTTCAGGATCGCGATCGCCCCGCCCTCGATCGAGCGTCCCGGATCGACGACCAGCCGGTCGGGATCCGCCTTCAGGTTGGTCCCGAGGCCCGAGCAGGACGGGCAGGCCCCGTACGGCGAGTTGAACGAGAAGAGCCGCGGCGTGATCTCCGTCAGCGAGGTCCCGCAGTCCGGGCAGGCGTAGTTGGCCGAAAGCACTTCCTCGGGCCCGTCCGCGACCGACAGCACGATGAGGCCGCCCGAGACCCGCGTGGCCGTCTCGATCGAGTCGGCCAGGCGCTTGCGGTATTCCTCGTCCGCCGCGGGCTTGGCGACCAGCCGGTCGACGACGATCTCGATCGTGTGCTTCTTCTGCTTGTCGAGCTCGGGCGGGTCGTCGAGATCGACGAACTTCCCGTCGACGCGGGCGCGCAGGAATCCCTCCTTGACCATCTCGGCCATCTGCTTGCGGTACTCGCCCTTCTTTCCCGAGACGTAGGGCGCGAGGACGACGAACTTGCTGCCGAGCGGCAGGCGGAGCGCCCGGTCCACCATCTCCTGGACCGTCTGCGCCTGAATCGGCCGGCCGCACTTCGGGCAGTGGGGCTGTCCGACCGACGCATAGAGCAGGCGCAGGTAGTCGTAGATCTCGGTGACCGTGCCGACGGTCGACCGGGGATTGCGCGAGGTCGTCCGCTGCTCGATCGAGATCGCCGGGGACAGGCCCTCGATCGAATCGACGTCCGGCTTCTCCATCTGCTCGAGGAACTGGCGCGCGTAGGCCGAGAGGGATTCGACGTACCGGCGCTGGCCTTCGGCGAAGACCGTGTCGAAGGCGAGCGACGACTTCCCCGAGCCGGAGACGCCGGTGATCACGACGAGCTTGTTGCGCGGAAGGTCGCAGGAGACGTTCTGGAGGTTGTGCTGCCGCGCGCCGCGGATCCGGATGGCGTCCATGGGGAGGCGAGATTCTATAAGAGGGCGTCGCCGCGCCCCGGCGCGGTTCGGGGACCGGCGTAGTATTCGCCCGTGTTTTCGTCCGCCGACGCCAAGTTCGTCGTCCTCGCGTTTTCCTCGCTCTTCTCGGTCATCAACCCGATCGAGGCGGCGCCGATCTTCGTTTCGATGACGGCCGGCATGCCCGGCGAGCGCCGGCGCATGGCGTTCCGGGCCTCGCTCGTGGCGGCGATGATTCTGGCGGTCTTCGCCCTGACCGGCGGCGCCATCTTCTCGGCGTTCGGCATCACGCTCCCCGCCTTCCAGATCGCCGGCGGCATTCTCTTCACGATCATGGGCCTGTCCACCCTCCAGGGCGACCACCCGCACGAGCGCGCCGGGGTGACGCCGACCTCCGACCCGTCGATCGTTCCGATCGGAATGCCCCTGATCGCCGGACCGGGCGCCATCTCGACCGTGATGGTCCTCGTGGGACAGGCGCGTGACGGGGGTCACAGGGCCGCCCTGGCGGTCGCCATCGCCGCCAACATCCTGCTGACGCTCGCGGTCCTGCTCGCCGCGCCCGTGATCGTGAGCCGGATCGGGGAGACGGGCCAGCGCATCGTCTCCAAGATCATGGGTTTGATCACGGCCGTGATCGGCGTGCAGTTCGTGCTCAACGGCGTCGAAGCGGTGGCCCTGTCCATCCTGCGGGCGGCCCGGAGCTGAGGTTCCGCCCTTCGCCCGGTACCTGTCCTTCCGGCCCGATTCGCGCTGGGAAGGACAGGAGACGTAAAGCCCTGATGTCTCTATGATTACGGCAATCGCATGAGCGTTCCGGTTCGGGCTCTCGTGGTGGACGAATCTGCGTCCAACGCCGGGCTCCTCTTCGAGGAGCTGCGCCGCGGAGGCTTCGAGCCACGGCTGCACCGGGTCGCAACGCGCGAGGAGCTGGAAGCGGCCCTCGCGTCCGGAGACTGGGACGTCGTGCTCTCGGACATCGCGGCCGGTTCGCTCGGCGCGTTCGACGCGCTCTCGCTCCTGAAGGGGCGGGACATCGACGTTCCGTTCCTGATCGTCTCGGAGACGCTGGGCGAAGAGACCGCCATCCGCGCGATGAAGGCGGGGGCGCAGAACTGCATTCCGCGCGCGAGCCTCGTGCGCCTGTGCCCGATCCTCGAGCGGGAGCTGCGTGAAGCGCAGATCCGCCGGGAGCGGCGCCTCGCCCAGAGGGCGCTGACCGAGAGCGAGGGACGCTTCCGGACGCTCGCGGAGTCGGCGCCCGACGCGATCCTCACGGTCGACGCGACGGGCGCCCTGCTCTTCGCCAACCGCGCGGCCGAGACGCTGTTCGGACATCCCGTCGCGGCGCTGATCGGCCAGCCCGTGACGTCGCTGATCCCCGACTTCCGTCCGCGGCATCCCGCGACGGCCGGCCAGGGCGGCTCGGCGCGGGTCGGGACGGCCGGCCGACATGCCGACGGCCGCACCCTCCCGCTCGAGCTGACCTACGGAGAGCTCGCGCGCGACGGAAAACGGCTGACGACCGTCTTCGCCCGCGACCTCGCGGACCGCGCCCGCGCCGAAGAAGCCCTCCGAGTCTCCGAGGAGCGTTTCCGGCGCGCCGCTCTCATGTCGACCGACCTGATTCACGAATTCGACCGCGCCGCGGGCGCGATCGCCTGGTTCGGCGACGTGGACCGGATCCTCGGGTACGCGAGCGGCGAGTTCCCGCGCACGGTCGAGGCGTGGCAGAAGTGCATTCACCCCGACGACCAGGCCAGGGTCCTCGCCTCCGTCCTCCGGCACTGGGAAAGCGGCGAGCCGTTCTTCGAGGAGTACCGGGTCCTTCGCCGGGACGGCACGGTCCTCCACTGGACCCACACGGGCACCCTGCTGAAAGGGAGCGGCGACGAACCGACGCTCTGCATCGGCACGGTCTCCGACGTCACCGGGCGCCGCCAGATCGAGGAAGCCCTGCGCCAGTCCGAGAAGCGCTACCGCACGCTCTTCGAGAGAAATCTCGCCGGGGTCTACCGCTCGACGCTCGAGGGCCGCATCCTCGACTGCAACGAGTCCTTCGCGCGGATCTTCGGCTACGCCTCCCGCGAGGAAGTGCTGCAGCAGGCCGCCTGGGACTTCTACGTCAAGCCGGAGGACCGGCAGGCCGCCCTCGCCAAGCTCCTCGAACGCCAGAGCCTGACGAACTACGAGCTGTGTCTCAAGCGCAAGGACGGCAGCCTCGTCTGGGTGCTGGAGAGCGAGAACCTCATCGAGGGCGCGGACGGCCGCCTCTCCGTGATCGAGGGCACGACCATCGACATCACGGAGAGGAAGCGGGCCGAGGAACAGGTGAAACACCTCGCATTCCACGACCCCCTGACGAACCTTCCGAACCGCCTGCTCTTCAACGACCGCCTGACGCTGGCGGTGGCGCAGGCCCATCGCCACAACCAGCGGCTGGCGGTCCTGTTCCTCGATCTGGACCGGTTCAAGGTGATCAACGACTCGCTCGGCCACTCGGTCGGCGACGAGCTTCTGCGGCAGGTGGCCGAGCGGATCCAGGAGTACGTCCGGGAGGGCGACACCGTCGCGCGCCTGGGCGGCGACGAGTTCACGCTCCTGGTGCCCGGCATCAGCGCCGAGGAGGACGCGGCCAAGATCGCGAAGAAGGTCTGCGACGCCATCCACGATCCGTTCTGGATCGACGGGCGCGAGCTCTTCGTGACGACGAGCCTCGGCGTGGCGGTCTACCCCTCCGACGGGCACGACGCCGAAACGCTCGTCCGCAACGCCGACTCCGCGATGTACCGGGCCAAGGAGCAGGGCCGCGACAACTACCAGCTCTACACGCCGGCGATGAACGCCAAGGCCGTCGAGCGGCTCTCGCTCGAGAGCCGCCTGCGCCAGGCGGTCGCCAACGACGAGCTCGAGCTCCACTTCCAGCCCTTCATCGACCTCAACACCGCCGAGGTCCTCGGCGCCGAGGCCCTCCTGCGCTGGAGACACCCCGAGCTCGGCTTGATCGCCCCCGGGGAGTTCATCCCGATCGCCGAGCTCTCCGGCCTGATCGTCCCGATCGGCGAGTGGGTCCTGCGCACGGCCTGCGCGGCGGCGCGCCAGTGGCACGAAAAGGGCTTCCCCGGCCTGACCGTCTCCGTGAACCTGTCCTCCCGCCAGTTTCAGCAGACCGACCTGGTGCGCCAGGTGACCAGCGCCCTCGCGGAGACCGGCCTCGACGCCGACAAGCTCGACCTGGAGATCACCGAGTCCAACGCGATGCAGAACGCCGAGCACTCGATCAACACGCTCTGGGGCCTGAAGAAGCAGGGCGTGCGGATTTCGATGGACGACTTCGGGACCGGGTACTCGTCGCTCAACTACCTGAAGCGGTTCCCCATCGATCGCATCAAGCTGGACCAGTCGTTCGTGCGCGACCTGCCCGGGGACAAGGACGACGCCGCGATCGCGATGGCCGTCATCGCGATGGGACGCAGCCTCGAGCTCGTCGTGATCGCCGAGGGCGTCGAGACCGAGGAGCAGCTCGCGTTCCTGCAGGACCGCGAGTGCGACCAGCTGCAGGGGTTCCTCTTCTCCCGCCCGCTTCCGGCCGAAGCCTTCGAGAAATTCCTCCAGGCCTCGCGCGGCCCCGGGAGGAGAGCAGGAGCGTTCGCGCTTCGCCCGGGCCCACTGACTCGGGCGCTCCCGCATCCGCGGAAAATCGGATACGATCGACCGGCCATGAGCACCACCGCATCCGCCCTGCCGGCGAACGCGCCGGGACGATTCAAGTCGATCTTCACGCCGGCCACCGACAGCGAGCGCACCGAGAACTTCGAGTCCTACTGGGCCTACACGCAGCGGCACGACGGCGAGATCCTCGAAGAGAGCAAGGACCTCACCCGCAAGAAGGAGATCCTGGCGCGCTTCCACGCCAACCCCGTGCGGTCGCAGAAGCCCCTCCCGGACCCGGAGCGCTTCTACCGCAACTACGTCAAGCTGCAGGAAGACCCGGCGACGTTCGACCGGAAGACGCTCCTCCTGACGTTTCTCTACAAGTTCGCGCGCCACGAATGGGCCGGCATCTCCTGCGCCTGGGACGCCACGCCGTCGATCCGCTTCGCGACTCGAACCACGCAGCGGATCAGCCGCTACCACCTCTGCGAGGAGTTCAGCCACGTCCGGCTCTTCCACGAGATGTTCCGGACGTTTCACCTCGACCGCGTCGAGTGGGTGCCGCCGGGCGACGGGATGCGGCGCATGTATGCCGTCTTTTCGCGCTTTCCGGGCGTCCTGATGAACCCGCCGGCCTTCGTCAGCGAGCTCATGGGCCTGACGCTCTATCTCCACATCGACGCCGTCATCGACGACATCATGGGCGACGAGCCGGAGGCGCGGGACCGCGTGCGCGCGCTTCTGCGCGAGATCATGACGGACGAGATGGCCCACGTCGGCCAGCGCCGCAACTTCATCGGCAGGGTCGGGATCCGCGTCGCGCGGGCGATGGTCGGGCCGATGTTCCGCGCGTTCTACCGGGACCTTCCCGAGGCGAAGCACCTGTTCGACATCGGTCAGATGGTTCGCGAAGCCCGGGCCTTCCGCTACGTGACGATGCCGGAAGATGTCATCGCGCGGAGCTGGGTCCCGTCCTACTGCCGGGCCTGAGTCACGCCGCCGGGGAGGGGCTCGGCCCCGCCCGAAGCCGGCGCGTCATGCGCAGCCCGTCGCGTCCCGGCCCGTAGTAGTCCGGCAGCGTCCGCACCGCCCGGAAGCCCATCCGCTCGTAGAACCGGATCGCGGCCGTGTTGCGCGTGTCGACCTCGAGGCGGACCTCCCGGGCCCCGGCCGCGGCCATGCGGGCCTTCACCTCGGAAAGCAGCCGGTGGCCGAGGCCGTGGCGCCGGTACGCGGCCGCGACGTCGATGGTGACGACGTGGCCGCGGGATCCGGCGACGTGGCCGATCGCGAAGGCCGCCAGGGTTCCGTCGTCCGCGTCCGCCGCAAGAGCGATCGCGCCCTCGCGGCCCAGGAAGTCCCGGATCTGCCCGCGCGTGTAGGCGATCCCGTCCTCGAAGCACGAGCGGTCGAGGCGGTACGCCTCCTCGAGGTCGCCCGGCGCAAAGTCGCGAACGCCGGGCGCGTCGGGCCCCGGCTCCACTATCTCCGCCTCATCTCCCGATCCGCCTCGCGCTTCAGGTCGCGGTCGCGGATCGCGTCGCGCTTGTCGTGCAGCTTCTTGCCCTTGACCAGCGCGATTTCGGCCTTGACGTGGGAGCCCTTGAAGTAGAGCGAGAGAGGAACGCAGGTCACCCCGCGGGTCGCCACCGCGGAGGACCAGCGGTCGAGCTCGCGGCGGTGCAGCAGGATCTTGCGGTCCCGCTCCGGCAGGTGGTTGGTCCAGGAACCGGCGCCGTACGGGGAGATGTGGGCCCCGACGAGGTAGGCCTCGCCGTCGCGAAACTGCACATAGGCGTCCTTGAGCTGCGCCCGGCCCCCGCGCAGCGACTTCACCTCCGTGCCCGTCAGGACGAGCCCCACCTCGATCCGGTCGTCGATGAAGTACTCGTGAAAGGCCTTCCGGTTGGTGGCGATGGGCTTGACGGCCCGGGACGCGGGCCTGGCGCTGGGAGGCTTCATTGTGAAATCCGGGCGGCGAGTCTAACCCGGCCCTTTCCGGGGCGCCGCTCCCTCCCCAAACGCCGCCACTGTGCAAGTTCTGCTCCTGCGCGATTTGGCGCGGTTGGCGCATTAATATGCTAAGCTTTTCTAGAATAAAGGGATACTGCAGTAGGACCGCGGTAACCCCAGAACTGGCATCAACAATGCGAGGATCGGGGTTCGTAGATAGAGGCATGCGTCAGCAGACGACACTCAAAACCACGGTCTCCATCGACGGCGTCGGCCTCCATTCCGGCCATCCGGTGCGCGCCCATTTCCATCCGGCGCCGCCCGACTACGGACTGGTCTTCCTGCGCCGGGAGCATCCTGGCCATCCCATTCCGGCGCGGCTCGAGTCGGCCTCGAGCTTCGATCTGGCGACGACGCTCAAGCGCGGCGACGTGTCGATCGGCACGGTCGAGCACGCGCTGTCCGCGGCCGCCGGTGTCGGCCTGGACAACTGCCTCATCGAGATCGAGGGACCGGAGGTCCCGATTCTCGACGGCTCGGCGCTGCCCTTCGTCCGCCTCTTCCACGCCGCCGGGTTCGAGCGCCAGAACGCGCTGGCGCGTCCGCTGACGGTTCCGCGAGCGGTCGAGGTGATCCGGGAGGACCGGCGCGTCGAGTACGTCCCCGACGGCCCGGGACTCACGATCACCTACGAGATCGACTTCCCCCACCCCATCGTCGGCCAGCAGGAGCTGACCTTCACGGTTCGCCCCGAGGAGTTCGCCTCGAGGATCGCGCCCGCCCGCACGTTCGGCTTCGCCCGGGAGGTCGAGGCGATGCGCAAGCGCGGTCTGGCCCGCGGCGGTTCGCTCCACAACGCGGTGGTCCTCGACGACCGCGGCATCATCTCCGGTCCCCTCCGGTTCCGGGACGAGTTCGTGCGACACAAGGTGATGGACCTCATCGGCGACCTCGCCCTGCTGGGACGTCCGCTCGAGGGACGGATCCACGCCCGCAAGGCCGGCCACGCACTTCACATCGAGTTCGCCCGCGCCCTCAACGCGGCGCTGATGAGCCCGGTCGTGGAAACGGCGGAGGAAGAAGTCGCCCGGCGCGCCGTCAGCGGCGAGCCGTAGGGCCGTCCGGGGCCGCCGGCGGTTCCTCGAGAAGCCTCGTCTCCAGGACCTGGTCCGCCGAAAACCCCTCCAGGCGAAGGTAGTGCTCGGCCGCGGCGAAGAGCGCCTCGGCCGGCGTCAACCCCACGATCTCGGAACCCACGATCGCGACGCCGTGTCGCTCGGCTTCGGATCGAACGCATTCGAAGACGCGGTGGAGCGGGGTCTTCTTGAAGTTGGTCATGTTGATCGAGACCTGGACGATGCCCCGGTCCGCGAGCTCGACGCCCATCGCCTTGACGTAGCGAAAGCCGCCGGAGAGATGCCGGATCGCCCTGGCGATCCGGTCGGCGATCGCGAGCTCGCGGGTTGCGAGGTTGATGTTGTAGGCGATCAGGAAGGCGCGCGCGCCCACGGCCACCACGCCGGCGGACGGATGGGGCTCCCCCGGGCCGAAATCGGGGGCCCAGCGCGGATCCTGCATCTTCCGGGCGAATCCCTCGAACTGGCCCTTGCGGATTTCCGCGAGGTTGCGGCGGGCCTCGGAGGCGCCCGCCTCCTCGTAGAGATAGACGGGGACCTGGAAGCGCCCGGCGATCGCGGCGCCGGTCTCGCGGGCGAGCGCCACGCACTCCTCCATGGAAACCCCGCGGATGGGAATGAACGGAACGACGTCGACCGCCCCCATCCGGGGATGCTCGCCCTGGTGCCGGCGCAGATCGATTCGCGGAAGGACGGCCTCGAAGAGGGCCTCCACCGCCGCCCGCACCGCGGCCGGCTCACCGACCAGGGTCAGGACGCTTCGGTTGTGCGACGCGTCGGACGAAACGTCGAGCAGCCGGACGCCGGGGACGCTCCGCACGGAGGCCGCGATCGCCTCGATCGAGGCCGGGTCTCGGCCCTCGGAAATGTTCGGTACGCACTCGACGATCGTTCGCATGCCTCAAGTTCCTGACTGGGCAGTTTATAATCACCGGCAACGTGAAAAGGACGACCGGAAACTCGACGGCAGCCCCGAGGCGGCCCCTATGAGCAGCACGGCCGGCGGCGGCAATTACCCCGGGAATCCTGCCCTGCCGAAGGAGGTCCGGGAAAAGATCCTGTCGACCTTTCGGCACACGCTGAATCTCTACAAGGAAGGCAAGGCCGAGGACTGCGTCATCGGGTGTGACTTCATCCTGAAGATGGATCCGCGCTTCGGGCCGGCGCGCCAGCTGATGGACAAAGCCCGCAACCCGGCGGCCGCGGTCGACGTCGGGGCGCTCGAGGCCATCGTGGCACAGACGCCGACCCGTCAGGAACGCGTGGGAAGCGTCGAGGTGGACAAGCTTCTCGTCCGGGCGGCGGAGAGCCTCAACGCCCGCGACTTCGATGCCGCGATCGGCGCGGCCGAACAGGTGCTGCAGGCGCTTCCCGGCAACCGGGACGCGACGGCAATCCTCGAGAAGGCGCGGCAACGGCGCGACGCCGGCCCGCAGCTGGAAGCCGCCCGGCAACGCGCCATGATCGCCCTGGAAGGGCAGCGCCCGGCCGAGGCGCGCGCGGCGCTCGACAAGATGCGATCGATCGACCCGGACCATCCCTCGGTGGCCCTCCTCGAGCGTCGTCTGACGGCGGAGGCGGCGCCGGAGGAGATCGGCGAGTCGACCAATCCCGAGCTGTCGCTGGCCGACGTCGAGTCGGACCCGGTCGTTCCGCCGCCGCCGCCGCGGCCGAGAGTGCCGGAGCCGCCGAGGGCGCCGGAGCCTCCGCGCTCGGACGACGGAGGCCTGGGCAACCTGAGTCTCGACTCCCTTTCTCTCGACGAGCCGCTCGCTAGCCCCGCGGTCGTCCCGCCGCCCGACTTCGGCGAGGGAAACCCGCGGACCGGGCCCCTCTCGCTCGACGCGTTCCGCAGCGCCGACGGGCCCTCGGCTTACGGGTCCGAGGGGCCCGGGCGGCCTGTGGAGCGACGCCCCTTCCGAGGCGGCGGACCCGGCGCCCTCGGCCGACGGCTACCCCGCGGCCTTCAGCATGGGTGCGCCGGACGAAACCCCCGCCGCGCCCGAGCCGCCGTCGCCCCAGCAGGAAATCGCGGCGCTGCTGGCGCGCGGCGACGAGGCCGTGCAGGCCGGCAATCGCCAGCAGGCCATCGAAGTCTGGTCCCGGATCTTTCTGATCGACATCAACAATTCCGAAGCCGTCGGCCGCATCGAAACGGCCCGCAAGGAAATGGCCGAGGGCAACCGCCGGGCCGCCGAGAGCCTCCGGCTCGGCCGAGACAAGTTCGAGTCGGGCGACTTCACCGCCGCCCGCGAGGCTTTCCTCGAAGTCCTCGCCATCGACGAAACCGACGCCACGGCGCGGAGCTATCTCGATCGCATCGAACAGGAGCTCGCGCGGCCGTCCGCGGGGCTCGACCTCTCCCGGAAAGCGCCGGCCAGCGACATCCTGTCCGAAGAGATGGCCGACGTGGCCGATGTGGACTTCAAGGAAGCGCCGGAGCCCGAGCTCGAGCCCGAAGCGCCGCCGGCACGCCCCGCGAAGGTCCGCGGCCCGGCCGACAAGCGATTCGTCATCGCGATCGCGGGCGCGCTGGTTCTCGCGATCGGAGTGGGGGCCTATTTCCTGCTCCGGAAAGGCTCCGGCGGCGGCCCGCCGCCCGCGACCGCGGGCGGGGCTTCGCTCGAGCACGCCACCGAGCTCTTCCGCGACGGGAAGGTGGCGGAAACGATCGCCGAGCTCAAGAAGATCGGCCCGAGCCATCCCGACTATGCCCGCGCGCAGAAGCTGCTCACCTCGCTGTCGCGCAAGCCGGAAGGCGGCGACGAAAGCGCCGCGGCCGTGCCGCCGCCCGGGGGCGGGGCGGAGAGCGCGGCCGCCGCGGCCGGACCCCCGCCCGAAGCCGTCGCGCAGCGGGAAGCCGCCGAGAAGGCGCTGGACGACAAGCGGTACATCGAGGCGCTCAAGAACTTCAACCTGGCCGCGGCCGCGTTTTCGGCCGACCCCTCCTTCGCGCAGTCGATGGGTATCGCCTCGGAGAAGGTCAGCGAGCTGACGCCGGCCGTCAAGCTGTACAACGAGTCCGAGTACGAGACGGCCATCCCGATTCTCTGGCGCATCTTCCAGGCCGATCGCTCGAACCAGGACGCGCGCGCCTACCTCCTGCACTGCTACTACAACCAGGGGATCGCGCAGCTGCAGAACGGGCTCTATCCGAGAGCCGTCGAGAGCTTCTCGGAGGTCGTCGCGATCGACCCCGGCGATACCGACGCGGTCCGGCACAAGAAGTTCGCGCAGCGTTACCTCAAGGGCGACCTCGACCTGATGGGCCGCATCTACGTGCGCCACGTGCAGCAGCGGCCCTAGCGTCCGGATCCGCCGACCGTGTCCGAGAACGGCATCCTCGACGACTTCCCGCTCCACGGCAATGCCGCGGCGGACGAACTCGTCCCGGGATCGGTGAATGCGGTCCGGCGCCCGCCGGCCCACCCGGACTCCGCCCCCCTGTCGGCACGCCTGCCGGCCGCGGCCGCCGACTCGGCCACCGTTCTCCTGCTGGCGGCCCTCGCCATCCTCGCGGCGCGCCTGGCGACCGGCGAGAGCCCCAGGCTCTGGGGCTTCGCCTGGGTCGCCGGGTTCCTGGTCTACCTCTGGGCCTTCGCCACCATCGTCCCGCTGGTGGCGTTCGGCCGGACGGTGGGCATGGCACTGGCCGACCTGTCGGCGCGGCCCGACGGAGCGCACGCGGGGTTGACCGCCCCGGCGGCGTGCCGGCGCTGGCTGGGGACACTGGCGACGGCGGCCACCGGCGGCCTGCTTCTCCTCTGGAGCGCGCGGGACCCCCGGGCGCCCACCCCGGCCGATCGGCTCTCGGGGTGCGCGTTGACCGTTGACTGATCGTCCCTCTCCCCTGCGCGTCGCGGTGGCGCAGGTCGACACGACGATCGGGGACTTCGCGGGCAACGCCGCGCGGATCCTCGACGCCGGCCGCCGGGCCGAAGCCGAAGGCGCCGACCTCGTTCTCTTTCCCGAGCTCGCCGTCTGCGGCTATCCGCCGAGGGATCTGGTCGAGCGTCCCGGCTTCGCGTCCGAGAGCGAGCGGACCGCGGAGCGGATCGCGCGAGCCTCGGGCGCCGCCACCTGGATCTTCGGATCGATGGAACGCAACCGCGCCTCCCGGGGCCGCCGCGTCTTCAACGTCGCCGTCGCCGTGCGCCGCGGGCGGCGGGTCGCGACCTACCGCAAGCGTCTCCTGCCGACCTACGACGTGTTCGACGAGGGCCGGTACGTGGAGCCCGGCGACCGCCGCCTGGTTCTCCCGGTCCGCGGGCGGCGCGTGGCGGTCACGATCTGCGAAGACATCTGGAACGACAAGACCTTCTGGAGGCGGCCGCTCTACTCCACCGACCCGGTCGAGGAGATCCGGCGGGACGGCGCCGACCTCCACGTCAACATCTCCGCGTCGCCCTACACGCTCGGGAAAAACCGGCTGCGGCGGCGGATGATGGCGCAGATCGCACGGCGCACGCGGGTGCCGCTCGTCCACTGCAACCTGGTCGGCGGCAACGACGGTCTCGTTTTCGACGGCGCGTCCACCGCCTTCGACGCCCGCGGCCGGTTGATCGCCTCCGGCCGGCGCTTCGCCGAGGACTTCTGGACCCTCGACGTTCCGGGCGGGCGCGGCCCCGCCGCGCCCCTGGACGAGGCGATGCCCGGCCTGCGCCGCGCGCTCGTGCTCGCCCTGGCCGACTACGCGCGCAAGTGCGGATTTCGCACCGCCGTCCTCGGACTGTCCGGCGGGATCGACTCGGCCGTCACCGCCGTGCTGGCGGCCGAAGCCCTCGGGCCGGGACAGGTGCACGGCGTCGCGATGCCGGGACCGTACTCCTCGGAGGGCAGCGTTCGCGACGCGAGAGACCTCGCCGAACGGCTGGGGATCTCCTTCACGGTCGTCCCGATCGGCCCGACGTTCGACGCGTACCGGACGACGCTCGCGCCGGCCCTCGGTCCCGAGTCGCATCCCGCGACGGAAGAGAACCTCCAGGCCAGGATTCGCGGAGCGATCCTGATGGCGCTTTCGAACCGCTTCGGACACCTCGTCCTCTCGACCGGAAACAAGTCGGAAATCGCCGTCGGCTACTGCACGCTGTACGGCGACATGGCGGGCGGCTACGCCCTGATCTCGGACGTGCCGAAGACCATGGTCTATGCCCTCGCCGAGGAGCTCAACCGCGACGCGGAGAGGATCCCCCGGGAGACGATCGTGAAGCCGCCCTCGGCGGAGCTGCGCCCGAACCAGAAGGACACCGACTCCCTGCCGCCCTACGAGCGTCCTCGATCCCCTCATCGAGGCGCTCGTCGACCGGGCCCTCCCGCCCGACCGGGCGGCGCGCGCCGCGAAGGTTCCGCTGGCCCTCGCCCGCGAGATCGCCCGGCGGATCGACGCCGCGGAGTACAAGCGGTTCCAGATGGCGCCGGGTCCGAAAGTGACCGAGCGCGCGTTCGGCGAGGGCCGCCGCTATCCCATCGCGCAGAAGTTCCGTGGTTGAGCCGGCCGAAAAGTACGCCTGGAAGGAGATTCCGGGCTCCTCCCACGCGCTCCTGCGACGGCGCCTGCTGGCGATGCGGCCGGAAATGCGGCTGCTCGATCTCGGAGCCGCGGGCGGGCACCTGGGCCGGGCCGTCCGCGGCCGCTGCGCGTATCTCGCGGGGGTCGAGCCGGATGCCTCGCTGCCGCCGTCCTGCCGGGACGGCTACGACGACTGGCGGCCGACCGACGCCCTCCGCGCCGGCCAGTGGGAGGCGCCCTTCGACGCGGTCGTCTGCGCCGACGTGCTCGAGCATTTGCCGCGGCCCGAGGACCTCCTTTCCAGAATCCACTCCTGGCTGAAACCGGGCGGCACGCTCCTGGTTTCGCTTCCGAACGTCGCCAACGTGACGGTGCGGGGAGCGCTTCTCCTCGGCCGATTCCCCTATGCCGAACGGGGAATCCTCGACCGCACGCACTTGCGCTTTTACACGCGGCGCTCGGCCCGGGAGCTGCTCGAGGCCGGTGGATTCCGGGTGCGCTCGGTCGCCGCCACGGCGATGCCCTACGAGCTCGCCCTGCCCGCTCTCGGGCGCCCGCCCCTCTCCGGGCCGGTCCGGGGATTCGCGGCCGCGAGCGCCCGCCTCTGGCCGACGCTCTTCGGATACCAGTTCGTGATCGAGGCCGAGCGGCCATGACGGCGAGTCTCGTCATCCCGGCCTACAACGAAGCGAGCCGCATCGATGCTTGCGTCCGGGGCGTGGCGGAATGGCTCCGATCCAGGCCCGGCGGGCGCGACTGGGAGGTGTTCCTGGTCGATGACGGCTCCACGGACGATACGGTCGCGCGCGCGCGGAACGCCGCGGCGGCGGAACGGCTCGACCTGAAGGTCGTTTCGTACGGGGAGAACCGCGGAAAGGGCTTCGCCATCCGCACGGGCGTCCTCGCATCCTCCGGCGATCCGGTCCTGATCTCGGACACCGACCTCTCGACGCCGCTCTCCGAATGGTCGAAGCTCGACGAAAAACTGCCCACGCACCCGGTCGCCATCGGCTCCCGCGCCCTTCAGCAGGATCTCGTGCGCCGGCGGCAGGCGCCCCACCGGGTCCTGCTCGGCAAGGCCGGCAACGGCCTGATCCAACTCCTGGCCGTTCCCGGCATCCAGGACACCCAGTGCGGTTTCAAGCTCTTCCGCGGCGTCGCCGCCCGTGAGCTCTTTCGGGACGCGCGCGTCGACCGCTTCGCCTGGGACGTCGAGATCCTGTTTCTCGCCCGGAAGCGCGGCCTGGCGATCGCCGAGGTGCCGGTCCTCTGGTTCAACTCGCCGGAATCCAAGGTCCGCGTGGTCCGCGATGCGATCCAGACCCTCTGGGACGTGATGTGGATCCGGTGGATGCACCGGCGAACGCCTGCGTCCTGAGCCCGTCGGGTTGTTCGCTCCGACTCCGCGGTCCTGTGATATCTGGTGACGGCAGGAGGTGTCTATGGTCCATTCCCGCACTGCCCGCCTGGGCGCCGCCGCGCTCGTTCTGGCGTTCGCCGTGACCGCGACCCCGGCACTCGCCCAGAGCGAGCAGCAGAAACTCGTCGACGAGTGCCTCGTCACCTGGAACAACTTCCAGTCGGATCCGAACCTGACCTGGTTCCGCGACCACGACAACGAAGCGGTCGGGTTCCTCATCGCCGCCACGGTCGTCAAGGCCGGGTTCATCTTCGGAGGCTCCGGCGGCCGCGCCGTCCTCGTCGCGAAGGGCGACAAGGGCTGGGCGGGCCCGGCCTTCTACACGATGGGCACCGCGAGCGCCGGCTTCCAGGCCGGTGTCGACGTCTCCGAAATCATCACGCTCGTGATGAACAAGAAGGCGCTGGAGTCCCTGATGTCCGGCGCGGTCAAGGCCGGGGCCGACGCGAGCGTGGCGGCGGGGCCCGTCGGCGTCGGCGCGGGGACCAAGCCCAATGCCGACTTCCTGGTTTTCAGCCGCGCCAAGGGTCTCTTCGGCGGCGTCAACGTCAACGGAACCGTGATCAAGCCGACCGAGGACTGGAACAAGGACTACTACGGCAAGCTCGTTTCGCCGATCGACGTCATCATCCGGGGCGAGTTCCGGAAGCCCGGCGCTCGGCCTTTGATCGAGGCCGTCGAGAAGGCCGTCGCGCCCGGCAAGAAGTAGCGGGAACCTCTACTCGGGTGCCGCGGGCGCCCGCGAGAACGCCACCTCGTAGACCTCGTTGAGGCCGAGGTGGTTGTACCGCCCGACGAGGGCGTCCGAGCCGGGATCGTAGGCGAGCTCGTAGTAGTTGCCGGGATAGCCGGCGTCGGTCATCTCGACGAAGAGAACCGGCCGTCGGCCGTCGCTCTTCCAGAGGGCCCTCGAGACGTGGATCGGCTTCGGATTGAAGTAGCGAGCCTCGACGGAGCCGTCCTCGCCGACGCGGAGGACCTCGATCGTGTAGCTCGCGTCCGAGCGCAGCCAGCGGCCGAGGAAGACCCGGGGATCGGCTTCGGCAGTCGCCGCGGGAGCCACGGTGGCTGCCGGGCGCGCACCGGCGGCCGGCGCCTCGGCCCGACCGCCGCATGCGGTCAGCAGGCCGAGTCCGGCGGCGGCGAGCGCGACCGAGGCGGTCCGATTGAGCACTTCGCTCCTTTCGAGTCGCGGATCTTTTATCATGCGGAGCGAGCCTCCGCTGGCCGGACAGGCGATTCCATGCCCGTGACCTACCGCAGCGACCCCGAGCACCGCCGCATCGTCACGCGATGCGAAGGCGAAACGACCCTTGCCGAGGTCCTGGCGCACTTCGACGAGCTGGAGGCCGACCCGGATTATCGCCCGGGAAGCGACGTGTTGCTCGACCTGACGGACATCATTTCTCTCCCGAACGTGGGGCAGATCCGCGTCGCGGCCACACGGGCCGGCGACGCCGCGCGCCGGGTGCAGTTCGGAGCCTGCGCCATCGTCGTGAGCAGCGAGGCCATGTTCGGCATGGCGCGCATCTTCGACGCGTTCACGGAACGCTTCTTCGCGCGCACCGGCGTCTTTCGCGACCGGGAGACCGCCGAGAGGTGGCTCGACTCGCCGGGGCCGAACTGAGGGCCGGCGATCCGCATCCCGGCCGAGGGCGGCCGGACGTGGCAGGCGCATCGCCGGATTCCGCGGGTCGGGGCCCTTGGAATATCGTGAGACCCGCCATGTCCCGACGGCTCCGCGTTCTTCTTTCCGCTGCTGCGATGGCGTTGCTGCCCCGGATGGCCCTCGCGCACGCCGAGAAGGGCGCGGCCGCCGGCTTCGCGGCGGGCTTCCACCACCCCCTGTCGGGCTGGGACCACATCCTCGCGATGATCGCCGTCGGATTGTGGGGAGCGCAGCTCGGCCTGCCGGCGATCTGGATCCTGCCGGTCACCTTCCCGATGATGATGGCCTTCGGCGGCTTTCTGGGCCTCGTGGGCGTGCCGCTGCCGGGAATCGAAGTCGGTATCGCGCTATCGGCGATCGTCCTCGGCCTGGCCGTGACCTTCGAGTGGAAGCCGAAGCTCGCCGCCGCGATGGCGATCGTCGCCGTGTTCGCGATCTTTCACGGATACGCGCACGGCAGCGAGCTCGCGCCCGGGACCTCGGCCCTGGCGTACAGCCTGGGCTTCGTGATTGCGACCGGGTGCCTCCACGGCGTCGGCATCGCCATCGGCCTGCTCCACGAGCGTCCGGCCGGGCGCCGCCTCGTCCGCATCGCCGGATCGGGCGTGGCCGTCGCGGGCGTCTTCTTTCTCTGGAGGGCGCTTTCCGGATGATCCCGGTTCTCGCGCACCTGGTGTCGACCGGCGTGGGCCCGTTCTACGACGGCGCCGCGCACTTCTTCGTCTCGTTCGAGGAAGTCCTTCCGGTCCTGGCGCTCTCCCTGTTCTCCGGCCTGCGCGGGCCGGCCGGCGGCCGGAGGCTGATCGCCGTGCTTCCGGCCGCGTGGCTCGCCGGAGGAGCGGCCGGGCTCGCGATTCGCGGAGGCGGCCAGCCGGCGCTCGGGACGACCATCCTGCTGCTCGCCACCGGCGCGCTGCTCGCGTGGGATCGCGAGCTGCCGCCCGCGGGGGTCGCGGCGGCGGCCGCCGCGGTCGGGCTCTGGGCGGGCTTCTGGAACGGCCGCGCGATGGCGTCGGCGGGCGCCGGCGTCAGGGGAATGATGGGCGCCGCGAGCGCGGCGCTCCTGCTCGCGGTCCTCGCCGCGGCGCTCGCGGCGTCGCTGCGTGCGGGGTGGACACGGATCGCCATCCGCGTCGCGGGCAGCTGGATCGCGGCCCTCGGGATTCTCGCGCTCGGTTGGACGCTGCGGAGATAAGATCATCGCGCTCTTCACCGGAGGAATCCATGCGCCCGAGAACCCCCGCCGCTTGAATCTCGAACGCCGCCCCGGCCTCCGCGCCCTGATCGCGCTCGCCCTGCTGTCTCCGGCCCTTCCCGCTTTCGCCCAGAAAAATGACGTCATCGAGCTCGCAAACGGCGACCGCGTCACGGGCGAGATCAAGATGTACGACCAGGGACGCCTCACGGTCGACACGTCGCACTCGAGCTGGATCAAGATCAAGTGGAGCCTCATCACCTCCATCTCGTCCGACAAGCAGTTCGACGTCGAGACGATCGACGGCGTCCACCACTACGGCGCGCTCTCCCCGTCGGATCCTCCGGGCGAGCTGACGATCGTGTCGGGCCCGCAGACGATCACCGTCAGGTTCTTCGACGTCTTCAACCTCGCTCCCGTCTACCAGACTTTCTGGAGGCGCTGGGACGGCTCGCTGGACCTCGGCTTCAACTACACGCAATCGAACAGCCTCGTTCAGTTCAACCTGAACGCCGATGGCACGTACCGCATGAAGAACTGGCAGCTCGTGACAGGTCTGTCGGCCTTCTTCAGCCGCCAGGAGGGCGTCACCGCGGCCGAGCGGGGCGCGTTCAGCCTGGTCTACGACCGCTTCATCGGCAAGAACTGGCTCCTCCAGGCGGCCGTCGGCCTCGACCGCAATATCCAGCTCGGCCTGAACCTGCGCGAGTTCGTCGGAGTCGGCGCGGGCCGCAACGTCATTCAGACCAACCAGGCGCAGCTGACGCCCTACCTCGGCATCACCGCCAACCACGAAGTGCCGGTCAGCGGCTCGGACACGGACAGCGCGGAAGCCGTCATCGGCTGCCGCTACTCGTACTTCATGTACGACTTCCCGAAGCTCACGGTCGGCGCGACGGCCGCGGTGTTCCCCAGCCTGACGGTCTCCGGCCGCGTGCGCGTCGAGGCTTCGGCTTCGGTCAAGCGGGAGATCGTCAGCGACTTCTACCTCGCCATTTCGATCTTCGACAGTTTCGACAGCCGCGACCCGACGACGCTCGAACCCCGCAACGACTGGGGACCGACCATCTCGGTCGGCTGGCAGTTCTAGAGGGGGCCGGAAGCGAACCTAGGAGAGCCTGCCCCGAAGCAGTTCCTCCGAGCCCGCGCCCATGTGCCGGATCGTCGCCAGGGCCTTCGCCATCGGGATGTCGGTCGAACGCACGCGGTCTTTCGGCAGGAAGTAGATCGACCCGGACGTCGGGCTCGGCGCTCCCGGCACGAAGACGGCGCACTGGCCGTCGGCGTGCGTTTCCACCAGGAACGCGATCTGCCAGGCGTCTTCCAGGCGCGCGAGCACGACCTGAACTCCCTGCTCGTTCTCGAGACCCGTCGAACCCTGCAGGACGCCCTTGAGAATTCCGTAGCCCGGGACCTTGCCGAGGATCGTCCACTCGAGCCACTCGCGGAGCCGCCTCCCGGAGGCTGTCTGCGCGGCAAGACCCAGCAGGAACGACATCACGACGATGAGGACCGCGGCCAGGATCGTCGTCGCGCTCACGCCGGCGATCGTGTGAGCCGGAAAGTGGGCGGCCACCGGACGGACGACGCGCCGGACCATCCCCACGGCCTGCTTCAGGACGAGGAGCATGAGGATGATCGGGACCATGAAGAGGAGCCCGCCCACGATGGTCGCCTTGACGAACCGGGGAATCAGCTTCATACGATGACCTTTCGGAAGCGTACCGCGATCGCGCCGGCGGCGAGCGGAACCATCCCCGCCGAGGTTCGCAGCAGCGACGTGTGGATGAGCCACTCGGGCCCGCGGACCGCGAAGGCCGGCAACAGGACGTAGGCCGCCATCCCGCAGGCGCACAGCCCGAGCATCCATCCCGCCTCCGGGGCCTTCGTGCCGAGGGTGATCAGGACCCCGAGCAACGCCAACTCGATCCATCCGACGACGCCCGGCAGCCTCACCGCGGCGGCGATCGCGGCGCCGGCGTCGGCGAGCGAGAACGCGCCGAGGTCGAAGTCCCGGAGCGGAACCGCCCCGCGCCAGAGCACGTGGAGAGCCTGCACCAACAGGGCGGTCGGCAGCGCGGCGAACGAGGCCTTCCACCGGCGCTCGCCTCCGAAGAGGACGGCGATCATGCAGCCGGCGGCCGCGAAGAAGAGTCCCTCGTTCTTGGTCGCCGTGATCAGGGCGGAGGCGAGGGCCACGCGGCGCAAGGCGCCGGGCTCGCCCTCGAGGGCGTCTCCCATCGCCGCTCCGAAGAGCAGGAGACCGAGCGAAAGCGGGACCTCGGCCATGCCGGTCAGAAAGGCCGAGTAGAGCGGCTCGAAGCAGGCCAGGATCCCCGCCGCCGTCCACGCGACGCGGCGCGACGCCCCGTGCCGCCGCAGCCAACCGACCAGCACCGCGATCGTCGCCGCCTGGAAGATCGGAAAGAGGAGGGCCATCGCATGGTCGTCCCACCGCCCGGTGAGAAACGCGACGCCGGCGTACAGAAACGGCAGCCCGAGGGGATACTCGGGATGCGAGAACCCGAGGTTCGGGTCCTCGAAGAGCCGCCGCGGCACCGCACCGGCCGCGTGGATGATTTTGCCTTTCAGACCCCAGATCGCGACGAAGTCGTTGGACCACATCGGCTCGGTCAGGGCGCGGACCAGGTACAGGAGCACCCCGACGACGACGAGGACCGAGAGAGGCCAGATCCACGGGTCCCGTCGCCTCTGCGCCCCGATCGCGGCGCGCGGCCGGAACCTCCCCCGCCGGCGGCCGCACCCGGAAAAGGCGTGCCGCGGCCGCCGCGGCGGCCGAGAGAACGAGGAAGGCGGGCCAGCCGGGTTCCACGCCCACGAGCAGCGCGGCCGGTACCATCGCGGCCACGAGCCCCGCGCCCAGCGCCCAGCCCCATCCGATCCGCTCCGCGCGATACGCCCGTCCGGGCGGACAGGCGGCTGCCGACGCCGGCAAGCCGCAGATCCACGCGACGGCCGCGACCCCGGCCACGCGCAGCAGCGAAACGAGCCAGGCGCTCACGGCTCGGGCACCATCAGGGCTCCGTCGTCCCATTCGTCGAGAATCCGCGCGTCCGGCGGGCGGTCCGCCCCGTAGAACGCGGCGACCCAGCCCGCGGGAAGCTCCGGCGGCGAGACGCGGACCGGACGCGGGGCGAACACGTAGTTCGCGAGGTACAGGTAGGGCTCCCCGGGCGGCGCGCCGTAAATCGCGACACCGGGAGCCGATGGCGGAACCCGGCGCCGGGCATTCTCGAGAAACGAGAAGTACCGCCGGTCGAAGGCCGTTCCCGAGCCGCCGAGGCGGCGAATCGCGAGCTCGCGCGGCGCGAAACGGGCGATGGTCCGGACCCGTCGCGGAAGCTCGTCCCAGGGCTGCGCGAGGAGCACGACCGCCGCGAGGAGGGAAGCGGCCGCGGCGGCGGCCCTTCGCCGGCTCACGCCAGCGGGTAGGCGGCGCAGAGCTCGGAAACCGCGCGCCGGACCTCGGCCAGGACCGCCTCGTCCGCCGGGGCCTCCAGGACGCGGGCGATGGCGCCGCCGACCACGTCCATCTCGGACGGCCCCATGCCTCGCGTCGTCACGGCCGGGGTCCCGAGCCGGATCCCCGAGGCCACCATCGGCGAGCGCGTGTCGAAGGGGATCGTGTTCTTGTTGACCGTCACGCCGACCCGCTCCAGGAGCTTCTCCGCGTCCCGGCCCGAGATTCCCTTCTCCCCCACGTCGACCATCATCAGATGGTTGTCCGTGCCGCCCGAGACCAGGCGGAAGCCCCGTCCCGACAGGGACGCCGCGAGCGCCTTCGCGTTGGCGACCACGCGCTTCTGGTAGCCCACGAATTCGGGCGCCGCCGCCTCGGAGAACGCCACGGCCTTGGCCGCGATGACGTGCTCGAGGGGACCGCCCTGGATGCCCGGGAAGACGCTGCGGTCGAGATCCTTCGCGTGCGCGGCCCGGCAGAGAACGAGGCCCCCCCGCGGCCCCCGCAGCGTCTTGTGCGTCGTCGTCGTCACGAAAGCGGCGTGCGCCACGGGCGACGCGTGGAGCCCCGCAATCACCAGTCCGGCGATGTGGGCGATGTCGCACATCAGGACCGCGCCGACCTCGTCGGCGACCGCGCCGAACCGGGCAAAATCGATCTCACGCGCATACGCGGACGCGCCCGCGATGATCAGCTTCGGGCGGTGCTCCCGGGCGAGCCGCGCCAGAGCCTCGTAGTCGATCCGCTCGTCCTCCTTCCGCACGCCGTAGGCGACCACGCGGTATTCGCGGCCCGAGAAGGACAGGGGATGCCCGTGCGTCAGGTGGCCGCCGTGGGCGAGGTCCATCCCGAGGATCGTGTCGCCGGGCTTCAGGACCGTCAGATAGACGGACATGTTCGCCTGCGAACCCGAGTGCGGCTGCACGTTGGCGTGCTCGGCCGCAAAGAGCGACTTCGCACGGTCGATCGCGAGCTGTTCGACGCGGTCGACGAACTCGCAGCCGCCGTAGTAGCGCTTGCCCGGGTACCCTTCGGCGTACTTGTTGGTCAGGACCGAGCCCTGGGCTTCGCGGACGGCCCGCGACACCCAGTTCTCCGAGGCGATCAGCTCGAGTCCTTCGTTCTGTCGGCGCCGCTCCGCCTCGATCCAGCGGGCGATCTCGGGATCGACGACGTCGAGATCGCGGTCCATGAGGGCGGCGGCGGAAACGCTCGCGGTCGGCATTCGGCTCCCTTCTCCCGGGTTTCTACTCGATCACCAGCTGACGGTACTCGGTGTTGCAGTAGCTGTCGGTCATGCCGGCGATGTGGTCGGCGATCGTCCGATAGAAGACGGGACGCGTCCGATAGCGCTCCTCGACCTCGCGGTCGATCTGGCCGAGCGGGACCTCGCGCAGGTACCGCACACCGAGATCGCGCTCCAGCCCCCGCAGGACGTCGTCGGGCAGGAGCCGCGGGTTGTCGCGGTAGGCGCCGAAGACGCCCGCGAGCACGCGGCGCGCGTGTCCGTCGTGGCGCGACACCGGAAACGAGTGGATGATGTGGCGGTACACGAACTCCCGCAGCTCGGCGTAGAGTGGCCTTCCGGCATCCGTGAAGGCGACGAGGTCGGCGGGCAGCTGGCCGCGGCGGGCGTAAAAGTCGTCGGTCGAGGCCACCCGGCTCGAATCGAGCCAGCGATCGATCCGCATCCGGGAACCCTCGACGATGTCGGCCGAAAGCAGGCCGATCATGCCGCGGATGAGCGAGGCCCGGCGCGACGCCGCGTCGCTCCCGTAGCCGCGCGCGGCGCGCACCTGCCGCGCGATCGCGAGCTCCTCGATCGCCTTCTCCTCGGTCAGCGGCAGGCCGTCCTCGAGATCGTGGGTCTGCTGCGCGATCTCGTCGGACCAGTTGACCAGCTGCGCTTCGAGGCTCCCGCCCGACTCGAGGCGGAGGCCCTCCGGAAAGTCGAGGGGGAACGGAAACTCCCGCGGCCAGGCCGTGTGCTTGAGCAGTCCCTCGCGGACGTCGTCCGTCAGGTTCAGGCCGGGCTCCTCGTAGCGCTTCTCGAGCCGGTCGACGACCCGCACGGACTGGAAGTTGTGCTTGAAACCCCCGGCCTCGGGATGGCTCTCGCGCAGCAGCCGGTCCAGCACGTACTCGCCGGAGTGTCCGAACGGCGTGTGGCCGAGGTCGTGCCCGATCGCGATGGCCTCCGTCAGATCCTCGTTGAGTCCGAGGGCCCGGGCGGCGCTGCGCGCGATCTGCGCGACCTCGAGGGTGTGGGTGAGGCGCGTCCGGAAGTGATCGCCCTCGTAGGGGATGAAGACCTGGGTCTTGTGCTTCAGCCTCCGGAAGGCGCGCGAGTGAATGATCCGGTCCCGGTCGCGCGCATAGTGGGTGCGGGCATCGCCCGGGCTCGAGGACACGGGCCCGCGGGGACGCTCGGCCCGGGCGCTCTTGGACGCGAAGATCGCCAGGCGCTCCTCTTCGAGCCTCTCGAAGTGCTCTCGCGTATAGACGGCGGCAGCGGTAGTCATCGTTTTTCGTCGAGGCGGCCGGAGAGGAGCGCGCGCGCCTCGCCGACCAGGTACAGAGAGCCCGCGACGATTATAGGTTCGGCCGACGCTGCGGCGAGCAGCTCTTCCAGCGCGGCCTCCAGGCTCTCCGCGGGCGCGGCGTCGGGGCGCGCGCCGGAGAAGCGGCGCGCGAGCTCATCCGGCGCGGCCGCCCGGGGAGACGCCATCGGCACGAGTCGGATCCGTCGCACCGCCGGGGCGAGCGCCGCCGCCATCGCCTCGATGTCCTTGTCGGCCATGGCGCCGAAAACGAGGTCCGGCGACAGACGCGCCTCGGCGGCGAATCCGGCGAGCGCTTCGGCGCCACCCGCGTTGTGGCAGCCGTCGAGCAGGACCGGCCGGCCGCCGCGGTCGAAGACCTCGAGCCGCCCGGGCCAGCGCGTGGCCGCCACGCCCCGCGCGACCGCCCCGGCGTCGATCCCGGGCCGCAGCAGCTCGGCGGCCCGAACCGCCGCCGCGGCGTTCTCGGCCTGGTGACGGCCGGGCAAGGGTGACGCGATGTCGTAGGACCGGAGGGGCGTCTCGAGATGAAAACGGGTGCCGAGGAGGCCCGTCTCCCGCACCTCGATCCGCGCCTCCTGCGGGAGCTCGTGGAGGACGGCTCCGACCCGGGCCGCTTCCTCCCGCAGGGTGGCCTGGACGGCCGGTTCGCGGCTCGATGCCACGGCCGGCCGGCCCGGCCGGAAAATGCCCGCCTTCTCCCGCGCGATCGACTCGAGGGTGGGCCCGAGGTCCTCGACGTGGTCGAGTCCGATCGACGTCACGACCGAGACCGATGCGGGGGCCACGTTCGTCGCGTCGAGACGGCCTCCGAGGCCGACCTCCAGGACCGCCAGGTCGAGACGGCGGCGCGAGAAGGTCAGGAACGCCGCCGCCGTCATCGCCTCGAAATAGGTCAGGGACAGGGTCGGGGCCCGGTCGGCCGCGGCGAAGACCTCGGCGAGAACGGCGTCGAGCTCGTCGGCCGGGATGTCCTGGCCGCGGACGCGGATCCGCTCCGTGACCGACTCCAGGTGCGGCGACGTGTAGAGCCCGGTCGCCATCCCGTCCGACTCGCCGATCGCGGACAGGGCCGCCGCGGCCGATCCTTTGCCGTTGGTTCCGGCGACGAGCACCGACTCGACGGCGCGCTCCGGCCGCCCGAGCCGGCGGCAGGCTTCATCGATGGCGGCGAGGCCGAGCCGGACCCCGCGCAGGTCGAGCGACTCGAGGCGGGAGAGGGCCGGCAGCCGGGGCACGGTCCGCGTCACACGAGCACCGGCATGCGACGCGGAGCTTACAGGACGGGCGTGGGCCGCAAAACGTCAGAACTTCAGGGCTGACCCCAGAGCAGGCGGAGGCAACGGGCGAGCGTGGCCTTCATGTCGGAACGGTCGACGATGAAGTCGAGGAAGCCGTGCTCGAGCAGGAACTCGGAGCGCTGGAAGCCTTCCGGGAGCGTCTGCCGGATGGTCTGCTCGATCACCCGCGGTCCCGCGAATCCGATGAGGGCGTTGGGCTCGGCGACGTTGAGGTCGCCGAGCATCGCGTAGGAGGCCGTCACGCCCCCGGTCGTCGGATCGGTCATCACGGAGAGGTAGGGGATGCGGCCCTCCGAGAGCCGGCCGAGCGCCGCGGAGATCTTGGCCATCTGCATGAGGGACAGGATGCCCTCCTGCATCCGGGCCCCGCCCGAGGTCGAGACCAGGATGAGGGGCTTCCTCTCCGAGAGCGCCCGCTCGGCGGCCCGCGCGATCTTCTCGCCCACGACCGAGCCCATGGAGCCGGCCATGAAGAAAAACTCCATGGCTCCGATGATGACCGGCATGCCCTCCATCGCGCCCGAGCCGATCACGATCGCGTCGGAGGTGCCGACCTGCTCCTCGGCGGCTCGGAGCCGGTCCCGGTACTTCTTGCTGTCGCGGAACTTCAGCGGGTCCGCCGACCGAAGGTTTCCGTCGATCTCGACGTAGTTCTCGTCGTCGAAGAGCATCCGCAGCCGCTCCGGAGCCGAAAGGCGGAAGTGGAACCCGCACTTGGGGCAGATCTTGAAGTTGCGCGCGAGCTCCTTGTTGTAGAGGATCTGGCGGCAGTTGTCGCACTTGACCCAGAGCCCTTCCGGCACCTTGCTGGTGCGTCCTTCGCGGGGCTGCTTGGGGGCCCGGTCTTTCTTGAACCACATGGGAAAGGGCGAATGCTAGCAGACCCGGCTCGGGCCCGTCGCCGCCCGCGGGAGTCAGGTTTCGATGGAACGCACTGGCAGCACGGCACTTCGGGGCGCCAGGCCGCCCCCCCGCTCCTCGAACCGCACGCCGAAGGCCCGGTTCAGGTTCTCGGGTGTCAGGACCTCCCGGCGAGAGCCCTGCGCCACCAGGCGGCCCGATTTCAGGAGAAGGACGCGTGAGGCCAGGTCCGAGGCCAGGCCGATCTCGTGGGTCACCAGGATCACGGTCGTTCGACGCTCGCCGTGAACCCGCCAGAGCGTCTCGAGGTATTCCAGCCGATGCCGCGGATCGAGTCCCGCCGTCGGCTCGTCGAGCAGCCACACCTCGGCCTCCTGGGCGAGCGCCCGGGCCAGGAAGACGCGCCGGCGCTCTCCGCCCGACAGGGCCGCGGCGTCCCGGTCGGCGAGATCCTCGACGTCGCAGGCGCGCATCGCGTCGAGAGCGCGCCGGCGGTCCTCGGGCGACTCGGCGATGAAGCCCCGGCCATGAGGCGCGCGGCCCTGAAGGACCAGGTCGAGCGACCGGATCGGGAAGACGAGGTCGACGCTCTGCGGGACGTATGCGATCCTCCGCGCGGTCTCGCGGCGCGGGATCGCGTCGAGCGGCCGGCCGTCGAACGCGATCGCACCGCCCGAGGGGACGAGGACCCGCGCGAGGACCTTGAGGAGGCTCGACTTCCCCGATCCGTTCTCGCCGAGGACGGCCGCGACCTCCCCGGCGCCGACGTCGGCGTCCAGCCCGGCGAGCGCCGTGTTGTTCCCGTAGCGGGCTTCGAGCGCGCGCACTTCGATGAGGCTCACGGGTTCCTCAGGAGCAGCCAGGCGAACACGGGCGCGCCGATCGCCGCCGTCAGGGCGCCGATCGGAAGCTCGGCCGGGGCGACGGCGGCGCGGGAGACCGCGTCCGCCGCCACGAGGAGCGCGGCGCCGGCCAGCCCCGAGAGCGGGAGCAGCGTGCGCTGGTCGTTGCCCGCCACGAGGCGCACGCCGTGCGGCACGAGGAGGCCGACGAACCCGATCACGCCCGCGAAGGCCACGGCCGCGCCGGTCAGCAGGGACGCGGCCAGAAAGACCACGCGCTTCGCCCGCTCGACGTCCACCCCGAGCGCCCCCGCATTCTCCTCGCCCACGGCCAGGAGGTTCAGGCGCGAGGCCATCGCCACCAGCACGGCCGCCCCGACGGCCGCGTAGGGCAGGAGCACCGCAATGCGCCCGGGGGTCGCGTCCGAGAGGCTCCCCATCATCCAGAAGAGCATGGAGCGCGCCGCCTCTCCGGAGGCCACCGAAAACGCGGCCAGCAGGAGGGCCGAGAAAAACGCGTTGGCCACCAGGCCCGCCAGCAGCAGGCGCTGGAGGTCCAGCCGTCCGCCGCGGCGGGCGAGCGCGGCCACGCCCACGGAAGCCACCGCGGCCCCCACGAACGCGGCCGCGGGCGAAACGAGCGGCGAGGCTCCCGCCAGGGCCGCGCCCGCCGCGCCCACCGCCGCCCCGCCCGAGGTCCCGAGCAAAAACGGATCCGCGAGGGGGTTCTTCAGCAGGGCCTGCAGGGCGGCTCCCGCAAGTGCGAGGCAGCCGCCGACCAGCGCCGCCAGCGCCACGCGCGGCCAGCGCAGCGCCGCGAGCAGACGGGCCGTCTCGCCGGCGGGTCCGCGGCCGGACAGGAGGTCCGGAAGGGAGAGGGGCACTCCCCCGACCGAAAAGGCGAGGGCGGCCAGCGCCAGCAGTCCGAGGAACGCGAGCGTGAGCGCGGCCGCGCGGCCGGCGGGTGTGCGCGGTCCCGTCATGGGATCGCGTCCGCGAGCCGTTCGAGCGCGTCGAAGACCCGCGGCCCCGGCCGGGTCAGCACCGACTCGTCGATGCGCACGACCCGAGCCCGCGCGATCGGTCCGCGCGACAGCGGTCCGGTTGCCAGGGCCGCGTCAAATGCCGGACGCGTCTCGGCGGAGTCGGGCAGCACGAGCAGATCGACCTCGGCCGTCGCGAGGTACTCCTTGGAAAGCAGCGGCCAGCCCGTTCGATCGTGGACGAGGTTCTCGGCCCCGGCCTCGGAAAGCACGTCGTCGAGAAACGTGCCGCCGCCGGCGGCCTGGGGCGGGGCGGGCCAGACCACGAGCAGCGCGCGGGTCCGGGCGCGCCCGGCCGCCCGGTCGCGCACGGCGGCCCGGCGGGCCGCGAGAGAGCCGGCCAGGTCCCGGGCTTGCCTGGAGCGGCCGAGGCGCTCACCGACGATCCGGATCGCCTCGAGCACGGCGTCGAGCGATCCGGACGGGACCACGGCGACCGGAAGCCCGGCCGCCGCGAGCGCCTGCACGGCGCCGCGCGCGTTTCCCTCGGCGACGGCGAGAACCAGGTCCGGCCGCAGCGCGGCGACCTTCTCGGGGTCGACCTCGAGACCGCCGACGCGCGGAATCGAACGCGCCGACGCCGGAAAGTCCGAGTGTTCCGAGACGCCGACGAGGCGATCGCCGGCGCCGAGGGCGAACACGATCTCCGTGAGGTTCGGAGCCAGCGCGACGACGCGTTCGGGTCGCGCGGCAGCGGCGGGGGTCGGGCTTCGAGCGGCGCCCGGCCGCTCGGCGCGGCATGCGCCGAGGACCGCCGGGATCGCGAGGCCCGCCAGGAGGAGCCGGAATGCAGAGAAGCGGCGCCCTGGAGCGCCGCTTCCGGCGGAGCCCGCTAGCCCTGGGCCTCGGCCTCTTCGAGCTCGTTGCGAACGCCCAGCCGCTGGCACGCCGCATCGTACATCTGGCGCGCCGCCTTCTGGGCGTTCTGGAGCTCCGCCAGACGGTCCTTGACCTTGGCGAGCTCTTCCTGGATTTCTCCCTCCAGCTCCTCGATCTCGCGCTTGGTCACCGTGAGCGTGTTCTCGTAAAACTTCTTCTGATCGCCTGAAAGGGCCATCCCGCAGACCTCCTCAATCCTTCGTTAGGGCTTCACCTCGATCAACACCGGCCGCCACATCTTGACCGGGATTCCGTTCTTGGTGGCCGGCCGGAATTTCGCGCTCTTGACGCCCGCCAGGACGGCTTCGTTGACCGAGGGGGCGCCACTGATGCCCTGCTGGAGCCGGGACTCCGCCACGTCGCCGTTCTCGTCGACGAGCACCATGACGACGACCCTGCCTTCGATGTGCCGCTGCCGGGCGATCGGCGGATAGGCCACGCGCGGCGGCGTCAGGAGCGCCGGCTCGACGACGCCGTCGCCGGGCCCCACCAGGTCGCCCCGGCGGACCGGGGGCACGGTCGGAGGCGGCGGCACCGTGGGAACGGCCGTCGGCGGAGGAACCGTCGGCACCGCGGTCGGCGGTATGGCCGTGGGCTCGGGAAGCTCGACCGTCGGTTCGAGCTCGGGCGCCGCCACGGTCGGTTCGGGGGCGGCTGCCGCCGCCGCCTTCGCGGCCGCCGCTTTCTCCAGCTCCTTGCGTTTGGCCGCGAGCTGGCGCTGCACTTCCGCCTCCACGGCCTTGGCGTCGATGGGCGCCGCCGTGGGGACGGCCGGAGCGGCTTCGGCCGCGGCGGTCGGAACCGCCTCCGGCGCCGCTGCGGGCGTGGCGACCGGGGGCCTGGGGACGGGCGCGGCGGTGGCCGCGGGCTTCATCAGCTTCCAGGCGGCGAACCCCGCCAGCACGACGGCGGCGACGCCGATCGCGGCAAACAGAGGCGCGCGGCTCTTCTTCTCCGCCTCCTCGGTCCTGGCATCGAGCGATCCGAAGACCTCGCTCCGCGGCGGCGGTTCCTTCGGGGGCGCGGCTGGAGGCGCCGGAGCCGGAGGTTTCTCGGGGGGCGGCGCCTCGTCGGCCGCCGGGCGCGGCGCGGCCGCGGTCCGGCGGGAGATGGGAGCGCCCTTGGATTTCCGACGCACCGGCGGCTGCGGCTCGGCGGCTCTCTCGGCGTTGGCGGCAGCCTCGCGGGCCTTCGCGTCGGCGAAGGACGTCTCTTCGGCCTGCAGGCGGTGCAGGTAGATGGCCAGGTCGGCGCTGCCCGGCGCCGGCGTATAGGAGTAGAGGACCGAATCGAGGTCCCGCAGGAGGTCGGAGGCGTTGGCGTAACGCTCGTCCGGGTCCTTGGCCAGGGCCTTGAGGACCACGGCGTCGAGATTCGTCGGCACCTCGGGATTCATCCGCGACGGGGGCAGCACCTCCGCGCTCCGGACCTTCTCCAGCACGGCCATGTCCGTGTCGCCGCGGAAGAGGCGCTCGCCGGTCAGCATCTCGTGGAGGACGACGCCGAGGGAGAACAGGTCGCTGCGGCGGTCGATCGGCTTGCCCCAGGCCTGCTCGGGCGACATGTACTGGATCTTGCCTTTCAGCGCTCCCGACTGCGTCTTCGAGGCCTTGGATGCGGCCTTGGCGATTCCGAAGTCGCAGAGCTTGATGTCGCCCTCGTAGGAGATGAGGATGTTCTGGGGCGACACGTCGCGGTGCACGATGTTCAGGTCGTGACTGTCGGCGTCCCGGCGCCGGTGGGCGTAGTCGAGCGCCGAGGCCACCTTCGACGCGATGTAGACGGCGAGCGGAGACCGGAAGGGGCACCGCGTGCTCGGTCCCCGACTCCTCGATCGAGCGCAGGTCCCGGCCGTCCACGTGCTCCATGGCGATGAAGTAGCCGCCGGCCTGGATCTTCCCGAGGTCGTAGATGTGGATGATGTTCGGGTGGTTGAGCTGCGCGGCGAGCTTCGCCTCGTCGGCGAACATCGTCACGAACTCCTCGTCGTCGGCCAGATGCGGCAGGATCTTCTTGATCGCGACGATCTTCTGGAACCCTTCGACCCCGGTCCGCTTGGCCTTGTAGAGCTCGGCCATTCCGCCGCTGGCGATCTTTTCGATGATTTCGTACTGGCCGAATCGATCGGGGCCCGAAGCGGGAACCGCCGCCGCCGGCTCCTCGCGCCGCCGCGCGGCCGGGGCCGGCGTGCCGGCTGCCGCCGGAGGCGGCGTGGCGCCGGTCGGAGGCTTCGGCCGGGGCTGCGACACGCCGGAGAGCGTGTCCGAGATCATCCGGTCGACGTCGGTGTGGGTCGAGAGCTTCGGACGCGGCGGGCGGCGCCGCCGCCGGAGGCGGTGCGGCCGGCGGGGCCTTCGGTCCGACTCCCGGCCGCGATCCGAGGTTCAGGCCGGAGAGGGTGTCGCGCAGGCGCTTTTCGACATCGGTGTCGCCTCCGGACGTCCGCGCGGGGGCCGGGGCGGGCGGCGCGGGTGGCGCCGGCGCGGCCGCGGGTTCCGGCGCCGCAGCGGCCGGGGCCGCCGGAGCGGCGCGGCCGGCACCCTCCTCGGAGAGGCCGTCGAGCACGTCCGAAAAAATATCGTCGGAGGTCAGCGGCGACGCGGCCGCCGCGACCTGCGCCGTGTCGATGCGCATGGTCTTGGCGCCGACGTCGGAGGCGTCCAGGGCGTCGCGCACGGACTCCATCAGGTCGTCGTCCGTGAACGGCCGCATGAGGATGTCGAAAGCCCCGACCTTCTGGGCATCCGCCTTCCGGTTGGTTCCCCGGTAGCCGCTCATCATCAGAACGATGGGCGGAGCGGTCGCGCCCGCCCTTCTTGCGGATCTCCCGGATGACCTCGGCGCTCGGGAGGCGGGGCAGCATGCCCGAGAGGAGCACCAGGTCGAACTTGCTTCCGGAAAACGCCTGCAGCCCGGCCTCCCCGTCGTGGGTCTCGGTCAGGGCATGACCGAGGGGCGACAACAGCGTACGAATCCGCTCGATGTACCGCGGCTCGTATTCGATCAAAAGAACCTTTTTGGGCATGAAGTGAAACCTATTGTCGCCGGAAACGCTGGGAAATCAAGGAGAACGGCGCCCGGCGCAGAACGGTCGACCGATTCGCCGCGGCGTCGGGCGGAGTCCCGCGCGCGCGATCTCGCCGCCTGCGGTCCGCGTACCGCGGCCGCCTGCGCCGTTCCGTCGGCCGCTCATATAATCCGGCCTCGTTAGGAGTCAGACATGTCCGGACACAGCAAATGGAGCACGATCAAGCACAAGAAGGGCGCCGCGGACGCCAAGCGCGGGCGCATCTTCACCAAGCTCATCCGCGAGCTGACGATGGCCGCCAAGCAGGGCGGCGGCGCGCCCGAAGCCAACCCCCGGCTGCGCAAGGCGATCGACGACGCGAAGGCCGTCAACATGCCGGCCGACAACATCAAGCGGGCGATCCAGCGCGGCACCGGCGAGCTGCCCGGCGTCTCCTACGAGGAGATCACCTTCGAAGGCTACGGGCCGGGCGGAGCGGCCGTGCTGATCGAGGCGCTGACCGACAACAAGAACCGGACCCTGCCCGAGATCCGAACGATTTTCTCCAAGCACGGCGGCAATCTCGGCGAGTCCGGTTCGGTCCGCTTCCTCTTCCAGAAGATGGGTTACATCGCCATCGAGAAGGACAAGGCGAGCGAGGACGACGTCATGGAGGCGGCGATCGAGGCGGGCGCCGACGACATCGAGACGACCGACCAGTACCACGAGGTCAAGACCTCGCCCGACGGGTTCGCCGCGGTCAAGGCGCATCTCGAGTCGAAGGGCTTTCCGCTGGCCGTCGCCGAGGTCTCGATGATCCCCACGACCGAGGTCGCGCTCGACTCCCGGAAGGCCGACCAGATGGTCAAGCTCATGGAGGCGCTCGAGGACCACGACGACGTTCAGAACGTCTGGGCCAACTTCGACTTCGAAGAAGCTCCCGCGGCCTCGTGATCATCCTCGGGCTCGACCCCGGAACCGTCGCGACGGGTTTCGGGGTCGTCGCCTTCGACGCCGGCCGGCTCCGGCTCGAGTGCTGCGGCGTCTGGCGCCCGCCGCCCCGCATGGACCTCCCCGCCAAGCTCGATTTCCTCTTTTCCGCGGCCTCGCAGCTCTTCGGCGAAATCCGTCCCGCGGCCGTCTCGGTCGAAACCGTTTTCGCCGCGAAGAACATCTCCTCGGCGCTCAAGCTCTCCCACGCCCGGGGCGTGCTCCTCGCCGCCGCCGCCCGGTCGGCCGTCCCCGTCTTCGAGTACGAGCCACGGCTCGTCAAGAAGGCCCTCGTCGGCTACGGCCAGGCCGAAAAGGAGCAGGTGCGGGCCATGGTCCTGTCGCTCCTCGCCCGCCAGCGCTCGCGGGTCCCCCTCGACGCCGCCGACGCCCTGGCGCTGGCGATCTGCCACATCCACGCCGCCGGCGCCCGCTGACCGCCAGGCCCGGCAGGGACAGACGGGGCGCTCTCCGCGAGCGGGGGTGCTAGCATCTCGGCCGTTATGTCGTTCCAGGGTTCCATCCAGGAGCTCCCTGTCCCCGACATCATCCAGCTCGTCTCGGTTTCCGGGAAAACCGGGATGTTCATGCTCGTCCGGGGCGGCGAACGGGGCTTCATCTACCTGCGCAACGGGCGGATCGTGCACGCCGAGCTCGGGCCGCATTCCGGCGAGGAGGCGGTCTATGCCCTGGCGATCTGGTCGACGGGAGACTTCCAGTTCACGCCCGGCAAGGAATCCGAGACGGTCACGATCGAAAAGACGAACACGTCCCTCCTCATGGAGGCGGCGCGGCGGCTGGACGAGTGGAAGGTGCTCGCGCGCAAGATTCCGGGAGTCGACCACGTTCCGGCCCTCAAGCCGCGCGAACTCGGCGAGCCGATCACGCTGTCGGCGCCGGAGTGGAACCTCGTGATGTGCATCGACGGGCGCCAGCACCGTCGAGGAGCTCGCCCGTGCCGATGAACTCGAACTCGTTCGACACGGCCAAGATTCTCTACGGGCTCGTCACCGCGGACCTCGTCGAAATGCGCTCGCGGGAAGCCGCTGCCCGGGCGGCCGGCGGCGGCCCGCGCCGATTCCGGGCGGCCGCGAGCGCGTTTGCCCCCGTGCCTCCGCCGCGCGGCGGTCCGGCTCCCCAGCCGGGTCCGCCGCCGTCGATCGCCTCGATCGCTTCCCTTGCACCCGCGGCCAGCGTGCTCGGCGACGAGAAAAAGATCCTGATGATCCTCTGCACGCGCGTCAAGCAGGAGGCCGAGACGGCGATCGGCGAGTCCAACCTGCCGGGCCTCGACCGGCCCTACAAGCAGGCCCTGGCCGAGATCGACAAGGGCCGTGGCGTCGAGGCGGTCCGCGACCTGATCCGCCTGACCGAGAAGGCCATCTCCTCGATCCGCGGGCCGGCAATCATGAAGTCCTTCCAGGACAAGATGTCCCTGGTGATGCAGCCCAAAGTCTAGAGCGGCGCTTGCAGCTGCGGGCGCTCCGGACGGGCGGCGGCGCGGACATGGCGAAATCCGCGTCCGCACCTGAAGCGCCTCCCCGCTCGAAAGCTGCAGAGGCTCCAGCGACCCGGTCCCGGAGGGCGAGTTAAGCTGCGGCCGGACGCGAAAAGCCGAAAAGCTCGTTCGGGAAGAGGCGTCCGGCCGACAGCTTCAACTCGCCCCGATGGCGCTCGCTCTTCGTTACCTGACCGGATGGCCGGTACCCTGTCCGAGCAGAAGATGTTTGGCAAACCGCCACTTTTAGCTTATTCTATTCGGCAGCTACGTTTCCCCGACCGGGCTCGAAAGGAGACACTTTCATGATGGCGAAGCGGACCGTGCTCCTCGGGATGCTGTTCTGCCTGACCGCCGTGGCCGCCTTCGGGCAGCCCGCGGTCGTCGCCCCGAACGCGAACGGTGACATCGGACTCTTCACGATGTCGACGGCCGACAACCCCCGCGCCGGCCAGTTCACCCTCGGGTTCTACGGCTGGTACGCGCCGCGCACCGCCGCCGAGTACTACCCCAACCAGCCCGACCAGACGCGGTACTTCGCCCAGTGGGGCGGCATCGGGTCGATCGGCCTCGGCCTGACGAACTGGTGGTCGATCTTCGTCAGCGGCGGCGCCCAGGTCACACGCAGCGGCGGTGGCTGGAACGCCGGCTACATCAACGGCATCGGGATCCTCGGCCCGTTCTCGGCCAGCGAGGGCACGAAGGTCCGCGTGGGAACCAAGTTCAACTTCCATTCCGAGGCCGACCAGGATTTCCGAGTCGCCGGCTGGCTCGCGGCCCACATCCCCGTGGGCGACCCCACGGTGCAGTCGGGCAGCGGCGCCAACATCGAGGGAATCAACTCCCCGCGCACCGACTGGGAGTGGGGCGGCGCGGTTTCGAAGTCCTGGTTCACCGGCCTCGTTTCGTACACGATGTCGGGCAACCAGGACAACGACGTCCGCGTGGCCAACATCCTGCGCTTCGGCTTCGGGGCCGAGGTGCCGGTCGTTCCGCTGATCCATTTCATCGCCGAGACCTACTACACCGTGCTCGACGGCGGGGACAACCCCGAGCCCGACTACGCCACGCTCAACGCCGGCGCCCGCGTCTGGTTCGGGCAGAGCGGCTGGGCCCTGTCGGGGGCCTTCAGCTCCAACCTGACCATGCTCTTCACGCACGGCATCAATCCGAATCCCTTCGGAGGAATCCTCGGCATTACCTACGCGGCCTGGCCCCCGGCTCCGCCGCCGCCGGTCGTCGTCCCGGCGCCCGAGCCGATGGTCGAGCCGGCACCGGTGGTCGAGGCGCCCATGTCGACCGCGCCGGCTCCGCCGCCGCCGCCGCGCCCGGCGCCCCGGACGACTTCGGACGAGATCTTCTTCGACGGGACCAGCGCCCGCCTGACCAACATCGCCAAGGCGGTCCTCGACGGCGTGGCTCTCCGCATGAAGAACGACCTCAACTCGACGGCCGTCGTCACGGGATACACGGACAATTCCGGAACCGAGCAGGCCAACATGGAGCTCGGCACCCGGCGCGCCCAGGCGGCCAAGGATTACCTCGTGACCCGGCACGGCATCGACCCGGCCCGGATCTCCACGGCCTCCCGCGGAGCCGCGGACCCGGCCTACGACAATTCGACGGCCGAGGGCAAGGCGAAGAACCGCCGGGCCCAGATTGTGGTAACACTCGTCTCGGGAACGTGATCGAGAAGACCTCCGGCGGCGCCTTCCTCCAACCCCCTCCCCCCGAGGGGGTTTTTTGACGGTGCGGCTGGGGGGCGAAGAAGCCCCGTCCGCCCGCGGCGCCGGCCTGACGGTCCTCACGACCGCCGCCGTCGTCGCCTTGCTGTACTACGGCGAGCCACTCCTGGTGCCTCTCGCCTTCGCCCTCTTCCTGTCCTTCGCGCTCCGCCCGTTCGTCTCGCTCCTCGAGCGGGCCGGGGTGCCCCGCGTCGCCGCGATCCTGCTCATCCTGTTCGTCATCACCGGCGGCCTGGCTCTGCTCGTCATCAACGTCACGGGCCAGATCAACCAGTTCTTCGCCGAGCTGCCGCGATACCAGACGCGCATCCGGGACCTGCTCGCCGGCGTCACCGAGTTCGTCAACAACCTGCGCGAGCGCATGGGAAGCATCCTGCCGGCCGAGACCCGCGGGATCCGCGAGGTCAAGCTGTCGGAGTCACAGCTCGAGACGACCCGGACGCTCGTCGCGCGGCTCGGGGCGACCGTCGGGATCTTTCTGTACGCCGCGACGATCCCGTTCCTCACGTTTTTCATGCTCAAGGACCGCGAGAAGTTCAGCCGCGTGCTCGCGGGCATGCTGACGCGCAACGACCGGCTCGGCGAGGCGGACGTGACCGGAGCGATCTCGCGGACGATGACGGCCTACGCCCTCGGGTTGTCCTTCGTGATGCTCATCATGGCGGGAGCGACGACCCTCGGCCTGATGGTGCTGCGCATCGACTACTACTACGTGCTGGGGCCGATCGCCGGGGTCGCGGTCCTCCTCCCCTACGTCGGCGTGATCCTGTCGACGGTGCCGGCGGTCGCGGTGGCCTATTTCCAGTACGACGGCGAGAAGGCCCTGCTCGTCTTCCTGGTGTACAGCCTGATGCAGTTCCTGGAGGGCAACGTTCTCACGCCGTTCATCGTCGGCGGCAAGGTCCGCCTGTTCCCCCTGACGGTGATGATCGCGTTCATCTTCTGGGGCACGATCTGGGGGATCTCCGGCGCCGTCCTCGCCGTCCCCCTCACCTCCGCGATCAAGGTGGTCTGCGAGCACGTCAAGGGGTGGGAAGGCCTGGCCCGGCTCCTCGGGGAGCCGGACCTGCCACACTTCAACAAGAAGAAGCCTCGCGAGAAGCCGGTCGAGGCCGCGGGCTAGGGTTTCGGCGCGGGCGTCGGCTCGTGCTTGTCGGCGCCGTCGACCTTCTTCACCTCGGTCGGAAACCGCCTCACCCGTCTTTTTCGCCTCGGTGTCGATGGCCTTGCCCGCGTCCCCGGCGCCTTCGACCGTGGCGTCGCCGGCCTTGGTCGCGCCGCTTGCCACGGCTTTTCCAGCCTTCGAGGCGTCCTTGCCCGCGTCCTTCGCGCCCTTGACCGTGGCGTCGCCGGCCTTCGTGGCGTCCTTCGCAACCGCCTTGCCGGCCTTCGAAGCATCGGCGCCGACGTCCTTGCCCGCCTCCTTCGCGCCCTTGACCGTGGCGTCGCCCGCCTTCGTGGCGTCCTTCGCAACCGCCTTGCCGGCCTTCGAAGCATCGGCGCCGACGTCCTTGCCCGCCGCGTCGGCGTCCCTGGCCACGTCCTTGGCGTCCCGGCTCGCGTCCTCTTCGAGCTTCTTGAACTCGGACGGCTTCTTGGTCGGCTCGGGCGTCTGGGCCTGAGCGATCCCCGCAACTGCCGAAACCGCCAGCACCGCCACCGCAAGAATCCAACGTTTCATGACCTGGCCTCCTTCGATCGCGGGGAAGCCTATGCCGGGGCCGGTCCGAACGGAAGGGAATCCTCGGGTTTATCTGGGGCCCGCGCGGCCGGTCAACGCGGAGGCGCCCCCCCCGGGGGGACGCCCCGGAGGCCGTCGAGCAGCGCCCTGGCCTCCGAGCTGTCGGGCGCCAGCGCGACGAGCTTCTCGGCGTAGCCGATCGCCGCCTTTCGGTCACCGGTCTTCGCCGAGAAAGACGCCAGCGCTTCGAGAATCTCCCGGTTGGCCGGATGGCGTCCGTGGGCCGCTGGCGAGGACAGCGATGGCCTTCGAGGTCTGGCCGACCGAATCGAGCGCGATCCCGTAGACGTAGGCGTACCGGGCGCGTTCGGGCGGAAGCTCGGCCGCCTTGCGAAGCTCCTCGACCGCCTCGGGAAGGCGCCTGGCGCGAACGAGCGCGAGCCCGAGGGCGTGGTGGACACCGGGGTCCCGCGGAGCCGCCTCGAGCCCCTGCCGCAGCGTCCGCTCGGCCTCCGCCTCCCGCCCCTGGGCGCGGTAGAGGTCCGCGAGGTTCGCCCATGCCCCTCCGAGCGCCGGAGTGATGGCGATCGCCTCCCGGTACTCCGCCTCGGCTCGGGCGAGGTCGCCCTGCGTGGCGTACAGGGATCCGAGGTTCAGGTGCGCCTCGGCCCGGTCGGCGTCGACGTTCAGGCTCCCAACGTACTCGCCGAGCGCCTGCTCGTAGGCGGCCTGCTCGCCGGTGCTCCTCGCGCCCTGCGGCAGGGACGCCAGCGAACGGGCGGCCTCGATGCGAATGGTCCGGAGAGGATCACGGAGAAGCGGAGAGACCAGTCGCAGGCGCTCGCTCGGCCCCAGCGCCCCGGCAGCCTCCAGGGCCCCCCGACGCACGAGGGGCTCGGGATCGGACAGGGCCCGTTCGAGCGCGGCGCGCGAGGCGGCATCGCGCGGGTCGAGGAGCCCGGCCGCCGTGGCCCGTCGGATCGCCGGCCGCGTCGCGTCGGCCACGTATCCCGCAAGGGCCGGCTGCGCACCGACGTGCTCCTCCCGCGCGGCCCGGACGATCTCGCCGTAGTGGGGCTCCTGCCGCACCTTGTCGCCCCACCACTTCCTCGCCGCGTCGGCCGCCCACCGGTCCGACCTGTCCCGGTGGCACTGCGTGCAGGCATTGGGAGTTCCGAGCGCGAGCGAGAGGTCCGGCCGCGGGATGCGGATGCTGTGGTCCCGCCGGGCATGGACGACCATGTAGTTTCGGGTCGGCATGTGGCAGGCGACGCAGCTCGCGCCTTTCGAGTCGGCCCGGTGGAAGTGGTGCTTCGGCGACTCGAACTTCTCCGTGAGATGGCAGGCCGCGCACACGCGGTCGGCCGAGCCCTTCACCTTCAGGTCGTGCGGATCGTGGCAGTCCGTGCAGGTGACTCCCGCCGCGTACATCTTGCTCTGCAGGAAGGAGCCGTACTCGTAGACCTCGTCCTCGATCTGTCCATCGTCGAAATAGAGGCCTTCCTCGAGTAGGGCCGGCCGGTGCGTCTGCAGGATCGGCTCGCCCCACACGTAGTCCTCGGTGACGACCGACCGCCGGGCGTGGCACCGCGCGCAGGTCTCGACCTCCGCCCGGGAAGTGCGCGGCGCGCTGCGCCTGGCGATTCCCGTCTTCATGTCCATGTCCCACGTTGCGCGGACGGGGTCCCGGAGCGTTACGGCCATTCCCTTGTCGGCGGAGTCCTTCCGGGCCTTCCCCGCTTTCACCGCCTCGGCCCAGGCGACGTGGGCGGACCCGGGCCCGTGGCAGGCCTCGCAGGAGACGTCGAGCTCCGACCAGGTCGTCGCGTACGTCCTCGTCGCCGCGGAATAGCCCTTCCGAACGTTGGTCGAGTGGCACTCCGAGCACATGAAGTTCCAGTTCTGGTACGGCCCGGTCCAGTGGAGCGGGTCGCGGAAGGACACCTCCTCCTTCGGGTACAGGTGGAACCAGCGCTGGCCCCCTTCCTTCGCGGGCCGCGTGTCCCAGCAGACGTTCAGGGCCTGGTACCGGCCGCCCGGAAAGGCGATGAGGTACTGCTGCAGCGGATAGACGCCGAAGGTGTACGCGATCGGATACTCGTGGAGCTTCCCGTCGGGGCCGTCGGTCCTCACGAAGAACTTCCCGTCCTTCCGGAAGAACGTCGACGTCACGCCATAGTGGGTGAACGTGGCGTTCTCGAAGTCGCCGAGCACGGTATTCGCCGTCGCCTCCTGCATCGCGAGATCGTGGTGCGAGCCCTTCCAGCGGCGCTCCTCCTCGGCGTGGCAGGGGGCGCAGGCTTCCCGCCCGACGAAGGTCGCGCCGCGCGCGAGCGGCGGCGCGGGGGGAGGCGGCGCGGCGCCGGCCGAAGCATCCTCCCTCGCTCGGCAGGCCGCAAACGCCAGCGCGACCGCGATCCCCAGAATGCGGCCGCGCGCCCGGACGGACGCTCGTCCCGTCACGTGCGGCGGGACGGGGACTCGCCCTCGCGGAGATACCTCCGCGCGAGGGCCCGGTAGGCGAGACGCGCCGGCACGGACCCGGCGAGCAGGACCAGGATCAGGATCAGCCCGCGCCAGAAGGCGTGGTCGACGACGCGCTTCAGGTCGTCTCCCGTCTGCTGGCCGATCTTCGCCAGCGCCGGCGCCGTCTGGTCGGCCGAGCGGAGGAGGGTCGTCAGATCGCGGGCCATTCCGCCGACGTCCACGGCCGCTTTGCCGAAGTCGAGCGGGTCGAACGGCTTGCCCGGCGGGGCGGGCGGCGCGTTCGGATCGGGCGGCGGCGACACGTAGTGCACGAAGGCGTCCAGGGACTGGATGGTGGCCGTGAGGGATTTGCCCATCTCACCGCCGGCGTTCATCGTCTCGCGCAGCTGCCCGAGCAGCGTCTGGATCGTGGCCTCCTTCGCGTCGAGCTCGGCGAGGATCGCCTGCCGCTCGGCGGCGACGCCCGCGAAGACCTGGTCGATCGCGGCCTTGCGCTGCGTGTCGACGAGCTCGGGGATGCCCTCGGCCGTCTTCGACATCGATGCGATCGAGAGGGACGTGCGATTCAGGTCCTCGGTGACTCCCCGCGCCGCCGGCTGCTCGGCGACCTGGAGCGCCAGCAGCTCCGCCTGCCATCGCATCAGGGTCGGCGCCCGCTCGGCGTAGGCGACGACGCGCTCGGCGAGCTCGCGGCTCTGGTCGATCGCGACCGTGGTGGGATCGAGGCCGGCGAACGGGTCGAGGTAGAGCAGGCTGAAGATGCTGGAGGGCCGGCCCTTCGCGGCCTGCGCCGTTTGCCCGAGGTTCAGGGCGAACTCGCGAAACCGCGCGCCGGCAGCGTCCTCCTCGTCGGGATTCTGCGCCCGCCACTTCGTAATGAGATCCCGCAGCTCCTGGCTCTGCTCGGGCGTGAGAAACGACCCCACCAGCGCCCAGGCGCTCTTCTCCAACTGCTCGTGGGCCGCGACCAGGCGCGCCGCCGCGCTGCCGAACTCCTTCTGGAGCTTCGGCTTCTCGAGCGTCATCCGCGACACCGTGGCGAGCACGGTCAGGTCCAGCGCGTTCCAGACCGGGTTCTCGCCCGTGGCGTCGGCGTAGGCCGCCGTCCCCTGCTCGATCTTCCACTTCAGCGCCGCGACCTCAGCCTGGCGCGTCCCGAGCTTCTTGGCCGCGGCGTCGGCGGCGTGAGCCACCGAGTTGACGTAGTCGTCGGCCAGGCGCAGGACCTCGACCTGGAGCGTCGACATGGTCAAGCCGCTCTGGCCGAGGCGCGCCTCCGTGTCGCTCCGGGACCGCCGGAAAGGCAGGTGCGCGCAGCCGGCCGAGAACACGAGGGCGGCGACGATCCCGAGCCGCGCGATCGAACCCGACACCGACAAGCCGGTTGTGCTCTTCACCGTTCCGCGGCCCCCTTCCAAATCGTCGGCGGGATGATACCGCCAGCGGACGCCGGTTCCGGCCGCCGTCCCTGTTCGGGATCGTCCCTTGCCGACCGGCTCCCTTCTGCGCCATGCTCTCGGCCGCCGCCATGAAGGATCTGCCGATCGTCCTCCCGATGGCCTTCGTCATGGTCGCGGGGCCGCAGATCGTCACGGCGATCCTGCTGGCCACGAGCGAGCGCGCCCGCCGCGACTCGGCGTTTTTTCTTCTCGGTGCCGGCGCCGCCACGGCCATCGGTGTGACGGCCGCCTACGAGCTCGTCGGGCTTCTCGGAAAACACGCGTCGCGGATGCCGGGAGACGCGCGATTCGAGCGCGCCGTCGACCTCGCCATCGTCGCCCTGCTCGCGTTGCTGGCGTGGAGGGTGTTCCGGAAGCGTCACGACACCGAGCCGCCGCGCTGGATGGCGAAACTGGAAACGGCCACTCCACTCTTCGCCCTGAAGATGGGATTCCTGCTCTTCCTCCTGCTGCCGGGCGATCTCGTGAGCATGGCGACCGTGGGCGCGTACCTGGTCCACCATGGCGCCCCCTGGTGGCACAGCCTGCTGTTCGTGGCCTTCACGGTTCTCCTCGCGGGTCTGCCGCTACTCTTCCTGCTCCTGCTGGGCCGCCGGGCTGGCCAGGTGCTGCCGAAGGCGCGCGCCTGGATGACGGGCAACGCCTGGATCGTCAGCGAGATCGTGATCGGCTTCTTTCTGCTGATGACTCTCAAAGACCTGTTCGGCGCCTGACAGGAAGCGCGACCGGTGCCGCGGCGAGCTTCGAGGCCCGCGGGAGACTCGCGCGATCGCGCCCTCCGCGCCTACAACTGGAATTGCAGGCGAAGCTGGTAGAAGTCCGTCCGCCCATCGAGCCCCGCCCGCCGCAAACGTCCATAGCCGTAGTTGAACTCGAACCGCCACTGGCTCGTCGGGTACCAGGAGAGCGCGGCGCTCCAGCGATCGAACACGCCGCCCTCGATCGTGCCGCTCGACAGGTCGACGTACGAGTATCGCGCCGCCACCTCCCAGGCGCCGAGCCCGCCGTGTTTGAACGAGAACGGCGCGGCGGGACGGATCATGCCGAAGGCGCCGATGTCGCGGTCGTAGGGTCGTGTTTCCCCCGTGAGCGCCCAGGCCGCCATGACGTAGAACCCGTCGAACCGTGGGTCGCCCGTCTGCGGGGAGGAGATGCCGCTCGACGTGTATTCGCCCGAGAGCGTGACCGGGCCCTCGGCCACGGCCAGCTCGGCGCCAACGGAGGTCCCGTGACCGGCCGGAAACGCGCCGGTGTCGACGAAGTCGGGCGCCTCGTAGACCTCGGGAACGCTCCGGGACCTGAGGGTCCCGTTCGGCGCCTGCCGGTAGACCGCCGAGACGCCGACGTGGAGAAGCCGGCGCCCGCCGTCTTCATCGACCGGCAGGCCGCTCACACGGCCCGCGAAGATGTTGCCGCTCTCGCCAAACGTCAGCCCGTCGTCGAGCCAATTGTTGAACCACCCCGCGGACCAGGTCATCCGCCCGGCCGCCAGGCTGTCGGCAAAGCGAATGCCCACGATGTGCGAGTCGATGAACGTGAAGGCCGTCGTCATGACCGAGCGCTCCATGAACGGAACATCCCGGGCGTTCTCGATCATCTCGAGGCCCACCCCCTCTTTCTGCTTGCCGATCGTGACCGACCCGAGGACCGGCAGCGGAATCGAGAGGTACAAGTACGTGGACGTCCAGGTCCGGGAGTCGGTCGGATCGAGGCCCCTGTAGTTCCCGCCCACCCGAAAGCTCCACGGACGGGAGAACTTGATCCGGCCCGAGAGCGACAGATCGTCGAGGCGGAAGAGCTGCTCGGTCTCGAGATCGCCGACCTGCTGCTTGCTCGCCGCGTCCTGGGCGTAGAAAGCGCCGTCTTCCATCGCCGCGAACCCCAGCCGAACGGAGATCCAGGAAAAGTCGAGATCGTTCCAGTCGCGCGTTTGCGCGGCCGCCGGCCTCTCGGAACCCCGATCCGGCACCGTCGGCGACTGCGCCAGCAGCGCCGCCGGACAAGCGAGAGCGACGGCGAGGATCGCCGTTCGCGCTCTTCGCCTCGTCACGACACCGTTCGCGGCGGCTCCAATCCTCGGACGGGACAATCCTGGTCCAGGCGTTCCCTCGAGCGAAAAGTGGCGGGCGGCCCTTTCGAGCCGCCCGCCGGACATCGCAACCGACTCGCCCGCGTAACGGGCTACTCGCCCGCGTGGCTGGCGACGTGGGCCTTCTTGAGCTGGTCCATGACCTGGGTCAGGTTGTAGCTCGCCGGATCCTGCATCGGCGGGAACTGCTGGTAGGTCTCCAGCTCCTGGAGCCACAACGACTGCCCGATGGGGAGCATGTTCCAGTCGTAGACGTATGCCGTCACCGGCCCGGCGAGGGCGCCACCCATGCCGGTCAGCGTCTTGTACTGCTCGCCGAGCGACGTCTCGAACGGGTCGCGCCGGATGTTGACGACCTGGGCCCAGTGGTACGGCAGGGCTCCGGAGATGAAGCCGGCCGGAGCGTCGGAAACCATCGTGAAGTAGATCTTCCAGTTCTTGTAGCGCACCGCCGAGGGATCCGCCCCGGAGTAGTAGAAGAAGACGTCGGAGGCCGACTTCGGCGACTTGCCCGTCAGGTAGTCGATCTGGTTGTGGCCATCGAGCGTGGTCTTGACGATCCCGGGGTACTTGCCGGCCTCGATCTGCTTCTTCAGGTCGTCGCCCTTCGGGCCGCCGGCGATCTCGACGAACGTGGGCACCCAGTCGAGGGACGCGAAGATGTCGTTGAAGATCGTTCCGGGCTTGATGACGCCCTTCCAGCGGATGACACAGGGGGAGCGCATGCCCCCTTCCCAGGTGCTGAGCTTTCCGCCCTTGAACGGCGTCGTGCCGCCGTCCGGGTACGTGATCGTCTCGGCGCCGTTGTCGGTCGTGAAGACGACGATCGTGTTGTCGAGCTGCCCCATGTCCTCGAGCTTCTTCAGGACGACGCCGATGTTGTCGTCCATCTGCTTCATGCCGGCTTCGTTGACGCCCCAGTCCTTGCCGCCCGCCTGGCCGACCATTCCCATGTACTTGTCCGACAGCACGGTCGTGATGTGCATGCGCGCCGGGTTGTACCAGACGAAGAAAGGCTTGTTGGTTTTCTTCGGATCGTTGCGGTCGAGGAAGTCGACGACCTTCGCCGAGATCTCCTCGTCCACGGTCTTCGAGCGCTCGAGCGTCAGCGGTCCCTGGTCCTGGCAGTTCTGGCTCTTGGACGTGCCGTCCGCCGACTTGCACCAGAGGACCGGCCGCGGAGGCGTCAGGCAGGTGGTCGTCCTGGGATCCACGGCTCCCGGAACTTCCGACAGGCCGGGGATGGGCGTGTTCCTGCACGGGGGAGCGACCGTCTGCTGCGTGGGCGTCTTGTTGATGTCCGGGAAGCTGACGCCCTGCATGGCGTCCAGGTGGTAGAGGTAGCCCCAGAACTCCTGGAAGCCGTGCGCCGTCGGCAGCGCGTCGGTGTGGTCGCCGAGATGATTCTTGCCGAATTCGCCCGTCGTGTAGCCGAGATCATGCAGGAACACCGCGAGCGCCGGTGTGCCGGGCCGCAGGTAGGACGGGCTGCCCGGCAGCTGCGGTGGGATCATGCCGGTGCGCAGCGGATGCATGCCCGTGAAGAAGGCGTTGCGCCCGGCCGTGCAACTCTGCTCGGCGTAGTAGGTCGTGAACATCGCGCCTTCGTTTCCGATGCGGTCGATGTTCGGCGTCTCCCCGACCATCAGGCCGCGGTGGTAGATGCTCGGCTGCATCCAGCCGATGTCGTCTCCCATGATGAAGAGGATGTTCGGCTTCTTGCCGGGTGTCTGGCCGAGGGCCATCACGCTCGTCGACAGGCCGAAGAGAATCGCGAGAAGCGTTCGTGAGTTGACCCTGGACATGCGCTGCCTCCTTTAGTTCTCGAGCTTGACCTTGAGTCCCTCGGCGGCGATCTTCAGGCTGACGCCCTTGGATACGCTCGTGAGGACGATCTGCACTTTTTTCGGGTTGATGACCGCCGTCGCGCCCTTGCCCTCCTGGACCGCGATTCCCGCGCTCGCGACGCCGTAGATGCCGTCGAAATCCTCGAGATTCTTCAGATCGTAGACGTTTCCGGTCGCCTCGGCCTTCGTCACGCCGACCTCGCCCACCGAAAGACCTTCGACCTTGAACTTGTAGGTCTTGCCCTTGTACGAGAGCGTTCCGTGGCCCCAGCTCCACCCGATTCCGACCGCCACCGACCCCTCGGAGAGCTTCACCGTGGCGTCCGGTTTTCTCTCGGCGGCAGCCGAAACCGACGCCCACCCGAGTCCGGCAACGGCCAGAGCCGCCGCCAGCCGCAATCCGATCCTCCGACGCTGCTTCATCCGAATAGCCCCCTTTCGGCTGATCGTGTTCTTCGCCTCTTTTAGGGCGGAGACTAACGGTCCCGGGGGACCGGAGGAATTGGACTTAGGTTCAACGCCAAGTCCGGACCCGCGGGCTGCCAGGCCGTGCGCGGCCCGGCTCGAGGGCCGGGGCTACGGGGCGACGCCGGCGCGCCCGGCCATGCGGACCAGGTCGGCGAGAGACGCCGCCTGCATCTTCTCCATCACGCGGGCCCGATGGACCTTGATGGTCTGCAGGGACGTCCCCAGACGCGCGGCGATCTGCTTGTTGGGCAGGCCCCGCGCCACCAGAGGCAGGACCTCCCGCTCGCGCGGCGTCAGCAACCCGAGTCGCGCCTGGATGGCCTGGCTTTCGGAACGGTCCGCGAGCGACGCGGCGCTGCGTTCGACCGCGGCCTCGACCGCGGCAAGGAGGTCGATATCCTGAAACGGCTTGGTCAGGAAATCGATCGCGCCGGCCTTCATCGCTCGGACCGCGGCCGGCAGCTTGCCGTGCCCGCTGATGAACACGATCGGCAGCTCGCGCGCGCTCGCCTGCAGCGCCTTCTGCACGTCGAGACCGCTCAGGTCAGGCATCTTGAGGTCGAGGACCAGACAGCCGGGCCCCTCGTGAGGGTTCTGCGCCAGAAACTCCCGGGGCGACGCGAACGTCTCGACGTCGTGCCCGGCCGCCCGGAGAAGCCGGGCGACGGCGCGAAGCATCGACGGGTCGTCGTCGACGACGAACACGATCGTGCCGCGAGCGCTCACGCCGGGAGGCTTCCGATGGCCGGGAAGGCGCAACGGAATGAGGCCCCGCCCTGCGCGCCGTTCTCCACCCGGATCTCGCCCCCGTGCGCCTCGACGATCGAGCGGCAGATCGAAAGCCCCATCCCGAGCCCGTGGGCCTTCGTCGTGTAGAAGGGCTCGAAGACGCGCTCGAGGTTCGGGCCCCGGATTCCAGGGCCGCAGTCGGTCACGGACACCTGCACGCCCCCGTTCACCGCACCCGTCGCAATACGGACCTCGCGCTGCTCGAGGGGGCATCCCGCCACGGCGTCGAGCCCGTTGACGACGAGGTTGAGGACCACCTGCTCGAGCTGTACCCGGTCGCCGAAGACGACGAGCGAGGAGGGCGCGAGGTCCGGATGAATCGAGGCCCCGCGCAGACTGGTTTCGCCGGCCACCATCCGGACCACCGAACGGACGATGTCGTTCAGATCGACGGCGTCCCGCGGAGTTTCCCCTCCCCGAAGCATCGCGCGCATCCTCTGAATCACGTGGCCGGCCCGCTGGTCGTCCTCGATGATGTCGCCCACGCTCGCGCGCACCTCGTCGAGATCCGGCGCGTCGCGCGAGAGGAGGCGCCGGGCCGCCTGGGCGTTGGCGAGAATCGCCCCGAGAGGCTGGCCGAGCTCGTGGGCCAGAGACGAGGCCAGCTCTCCGACGGCTCCGACCCGGTTGAGGTGGGCGATCTCCCGGTCCCGCATGTGGGCCTCGGCGGCCGCCTCGTGCCGGCGCGTGACGTCGACCTGCACCACGACGGCCCCGCGGCCGGGCCGTTGAAGCTCCTCGACGTGCATTTCGAACCAGCGCTCGCGGTCCGTTTCGCGAAGCGAGTACTCGAGAGCCCCTTGCTTCGTCTCGCCCTGCAACACGCCCTGAACGAGACGCATGCCGGCCTCGGCCGACGGCGCGACGGACGGTCCGGCCCGCCGCCACGCGGCGACGTAGTCGTCGCCGATCGCGACGCCGCCGGCCGGGCCGGCTTCGCCCGCCCGGGCGAAGGCCTCCCAGTTCTGATTGACCTGCATGACCCTTCCCTCGCCGTCGAGAACGGCGACCTGACCCGGAAGCGAGGCGAGGGTCGCCCCGCTCAGCGCCTGCGCCTGGCCGCGCCGGCGGCGCTCGAAGAGCAGGGTGGCGATGAGCGCCGCCTGGATGACCAGCGCCGCGATGCCGCCGGCAACCAGCCGTGGATAGCGGCTCCAGAGGGTGTCGTTGCGAAACCGGACCTCGCTCCCCGCGGGAAGACGATCCGCCGGGATGTGAAACCTCTGGAGCTCGCGGTCGTCGAAAACGACGCGGCTGAAGGTCTTCCGAATCGCGGGGATCGACGACGCGGGCTCTCCCGCGAGAATTCGCCGTATCGCGCGTCCCCCTTCCCTGCCGACGTCCTCGTAGGAGAGCACGTACCCGCCCACCATGCCGTACCCGATCATCGTGGCATGCACGCTGAAGATCGGTCGGTTGGAGAACGGTGCGAGCTGCCGCAGCGCCTCGCGCGGCACGAAGGCGCGGCCTGCCCCGTCGACCCGAATGCCCCAGTAGAACACGACCGTGTCCTCCGGAAGTCGGGCGATTCGCTCCTTCAGGTCGTCCATCGGGAGGCCGGCGAGGTCGATCAGCTCGAGGCCGTGGGCGTTTGCCCGAATGTCCGTTCGAAGGTCGTCGGACTCGTCCGTCTCGATGTCGGGAACCCCGCTGACGAACGCGATCCGCCGCGTGCCCGGGAGGACCGCCCTGGCGAGATCGACTGTCTCCGCGATCGGGAAGCGGGCCAGGACGGGGACCACGCCTTCCGGCAGCGGCACGTTCCGATAGACGCGTTCGTTCTCGAGGAGCACGATCGGAACTCCCGGCCAGAGCTCCCGGGCCAGAGGCTGGAGGAAATCCAGGCCTCCCTTCGTCACGACCAGGATGGCGTCCATCTTCCGGTGCCGGTATTTCTCCCGCAGCCAGGCCGCGCGCGCGCCGGCCCGGCCGGCCTCCGGAAAGCGCGCGAGATCGAGATGCTCGACGTAGATGTCTGGCCGGACTCCCGACGATGCGGATTCGACCACTTCGTAGATCCCCCGGCCGATCTGGCTGACCCACGGGAGATGCGGGTCTTCGGCATGAACGACCAGCACGGCCTTCGGCGCGCCGGGCTCGGTCCCGCGAGCGGCTCCGAACATCGGGGCGACGGCCAGCGCCGCGACCGCCAGAACGGCGAGCCTCTCGAGCCGCAGGTGGCGGGCTCGCGTCGGCTGCCGCCCCTCGGATGGGCTCATGTCGCGGAAGTCTATTGCGGTCGCTGCTCTCCGGTCACGTCGGCGATGGCGCCGAACAGGGCCTCCTCGTCGAAGGGCTTCCGCAGGCAGGGAACCCCCGGTGCCGCTCGGGCCACGATTCCGATGTCTTCGTGGGCGGTCATGAAGACGACGGGGACGTGTACGCCCTTCCGGGCGAGTTGCGCGCGCAGGTCGAGCCCGCTCAGGCCACCCAGGTAGACGTCGAGCAGGAGGCAGCGATGGCTCCGAGCGGAATCCCGTTCCAGGTATTCCTCGGCGGACGAGAAAGCCTCGACTTCGTAGCCGGCGCCGCGCAGGAGCCTTCCGAGAGCTCTCCGAAAGGCCGGATCGTCGTCGATGACGGCTACGGGCAACGACGCGGACGGGCTCTCCCCGGTCTTCCGGGCGACGCTTTCGTTCACGGCCAAACCGTAACCCGGCCGGCGCGTGTCGACTATTGGACCTTGTGACTACGCCCGGGGACCGGGCACGAGCTACGGGGCGAAGGAGAAAATCTCCTTCCAGTCGTTCTTCATGCTGATGACGATCCAGCCGTCCTTCTTCGCCTCGTCGTACAGCGCCTGCGTGAACGTGCCCACCTTCGTGTCGGGCAGGCCGGCCGCGGGCCCGTACGCGTACTCGCGTTTGGCATCGTCGTGCAGCACGAGCATCGCCAGGCGCTGACCGCTGCCGGCCTTCGTGTACTCCAGCATCTGCCGATCGCCATCCGAGTTGCCAAACGCCGCGTGCGGCCGGCGACCGATCATCAGGTGGATCCCTTCGGGCTTGCCCGCCTTGTCGTCGTTGAGGAGGAGCTTCGGCTCCTTCGTCAGGAACGGCTTTCCGCTCGGGTCGTATCCGTATTTAGTGGCTCCGGCCGTGCCGACGACCTGCTCGGGCGGGACGCCGTAGGTCTTCTCCGCGTACATCCGGACGAAGTCCTGGCCTCCGCCCGTGACGATGTAAGTCTTGTAGCCGTTGGCCCGGAGGTAACCCAGCACCTCCTGCATCGGCAGGTAGGTGAGGTCCGTGTAGGGCCGCTTCCAGCGCGGATCCTTCGCCGCGGCGAGCCACCTGTCCGCCTCGGCCTGAAAGTCCTCGACGCTCATGCCCGACAGCGCCGCCGCGACGATCTTCAGCAGGTCCGCGGTCGGGAGCTTCGCGATCGCCGCGCGATCGCCGGACATCACGGTCTTGAAGGGCTCGACCTTGGCCAGGTCCGGCTTCGCCTTCACGATCGCCGGGACACGGTCCAGGCAATACACCACCTGCGAGTAGATCGGGTGCTCGACCCAGAGCGTCCCATCCTGGTCGAACGTCGCGATCCGCTCCTCCGGCGGCACGAAGCCGGGGCTTCCCGCCGTGGTCGTCGTCCGGACGAACTCGACGATCGCGTTCCTGGCGGCGCCGTCGTTCCAGGAGGGCAACGGATCGGCCTGGGCGAGCAGGGCCGCCGCCGGAACCACACACGCGACGAGCGCGGCCAGAAGTCGGTGAATCCCGTTTCTCATGGAAGTCTCCGTAATGGGGGGGCGGCCTCGGGGGCCGACCTGTCTGCCTCTACTTCTCGAGTTTGACCTTCAGGCCTTCCGCCGCGATCTTGAGGTTGGCGCCCTTGGTCTGGCTGGTCAGAACGATCTGGACCTTCCTGGGATTGATGACCGCCGTCGCGCCCTTGCCCTCCTGAACGGCGATGCCGGCGCTCGCGGCGCCGTAGATGCCGTCGAAGTCCTCGAGATTCTTCAGGTCGTAGACGTTGCCGGTCGCTTCCGCCTTCGTCACGCCGACCTCGCCGACCGAGAGGCCCTCGACCTTGAACTTGTACTCCTTGCCCTTGTACGTGAGCGTGCCGTGGCCCCAGCTCCAGCCGATTCCGACGGCGACGGTGCCCTCGGAGAGCTTGACCGTGGCGTCGGGCTTGCGCTTCTCGGCGCCCCCGGCGAGGGCCGTGAGGCAAAAGAGAACGATTGCCGCAAGCGAAGCGATGGACTTTCTTCTCATGGATTTCTCCTTCACGTGGTTTCGAATGTGTCGGGATTCCTCAGTCGCTCGCCGACATCAGGGACTCCAGGGCGTTGTCGAGGCTGAAGCTGCCGGGCTTCTGGCTCGGGGGGAATTCCTTGAACGTGCCCAGGAACTGACCCACGAACTGCTGCGCCGGCACGAGGACGAAGGCATGGTCCACCCGCCACGTCCCGTAGTTGACGCTTTCGTGGTCGGCGGTCTCGAAGGGGTCGGAGCGGAGATTGAAGAGCTTCGGGAAGCGCAGGGGCACGAACGGGTCCTGCCAGACGTCCAGACCATGCGCCCGCTGCTCCGCGAAGACGATCTTCCACTGGTCATAGCGCAGGCCCACGAGCGAACCGTCGTCGTTGAAGTAGAAGAACTCGCGGCGCGGGCTGGGAGACTTGCCGGCGAGGGCATCGGTGATGTCGTAGCCGTCCAGATGAACCTTGAAGGTCTTGCCGCCGACGTTCATGCCCTTCGTCAGCCGCTCCTTGACGTCGGGCACGCCGGCCGCCGCGAGGAGCGTCGGCAGCATGTCCTCGTGCGAGAAGATGTCGTTCAGCACGGTCCCGGGCTTGATCACCCCGGGCCAGCGGATGGCGCAGGGAACGCGAAACCCGCCCTCCCAGTTGGTGGCCTTCTCGTTGCGGAAAGGCGACGTTCCGCCGTCGGGCCAGGAGAATTTCTCCGCCCCGTTGTCGGTGGAGTACATGACGATGGTGTTCTCCTCGAGGCCGAGCTCCTTGAGCTTGTCCAGCAGGAGTCCCACGTCGTGGTCGTGCTCGAGCATGCCGTCGGGATAAACGCCGAGGCCGGTCTTGTCCCGCCACCTGGGAGAGAGGTGCGTCCAGATGTGCATGCGCGTGGCGTTCCACCAGAGGAAGAACGGCTTGTTCTCCTTCTTGGACTCGTCCATGAAGCGGAGGGCTTCCTTCGTGAACTCGTCGTCGACCGTTTCCATGCGCTTGATGTTGAGAGGCCCCGTGAGCTCGATTTTCTGCGTGCCGTCCGGGTTCGCCCAGGTGTGCAGGACGCCGCGCGTCGCGAACCTCTTGCGCATCTCGGGGTTCTTGAAGTAGTCCGGGTGCTCGGGCTCCTGCTCGGCGTTCAGGTGGTAGAGCGAGCCGTAGAACTCGTGGAAGCCGTGCGCGGTCGGCAGCTGCTCGTCGAGATCGCCGAGGTGGTTCTTGCCGAACTGGCCGGTCTTGTAGCCCTGGGCCTTGAGCAGCTCGGCGATCGTCACGTCCCGGGCCTGAAGCCCTTCCTTGGCGCCGGGCAGCCCCACCTTGAGGAGTCCGGTGCGGAAAGGCGATTGCCCGGTGATGAAGGCGGCGCGCCCGGCGGTGCAGCTCTGCTGGCCGTACCAGTCGGTGAACAGGGCGCCTTCGCTGGCGATGCGATCGATGTTCGGCGTCTTGTAGCCCATCATGCCCTGGTTGTAGGCGCTGACGTTCCAGTAGCCGATGTCGTCGCCCCAGATGATGAGGATGTTGGGCTTCTTGGCCGGGGCCTGGGCGAGCAGAGGCGCCGCCAACCCGAGTGAGGCCAGGACGACCCCGGCCGCCAGTCTCCGGAAACCAGAGCACGCACTCATGGAACCCCCTTTTTGAATTGATCGTGGCGGGCGGCCACCGGACCACCCGCCCGAGACGATCGGAACGGCGAGTCACCGATCCACGATCGGCGAATCATACCGTTTCGCCCGGGAACGTATCAGGCGATTCGCGTCACGCGCCGGGTGTACTTCCGCCCGAGCGAGAGGAGGCTGCCGGCCAGTCCCGCGGCCGCTCCCGCGGCCGGCAGCAGGAGTGCCGTGGGCACGGACAGAAAACCGACCCAGAAGACCGAGAGCACCGGGTGAGGATCCCGGGCGAGCCAGTAGGTCGCGAAGCGGTAGGTGCCGTAGAGAAGTCCCAGCGCCAGGGTGCCGCCGGCGAGTCCCTCGGCCGTCGCGTAGAGCCAGAACGGCGCGCGGACGGCGCCCTCGGTGGCGCCCATCAGGCGCATGATGCCGACCTCGTCCCGGTGAAGGTCGAGCGCGAGGCGCACGGCCGACGCGACCGAGAGAATCCCGGCGAGAACGAGCACGCCCCCCAGGAAGAGCCCGGCGTTGCGCAGGAGGCCGATCGCGTCGCGGAAGCGGCGGGAGAACTCTTCCTCGGACTCCGAGGATTCGACGCCCGGCCACAGACGTGCGGTTCCCGCGATCTCGATGGCCGTCCCCCGGGGCGCGTCGGGCTTCAACACGACTTCGAGCGACGGCGGAAAGGGGGCGTCCTTGAGCTCGGAGAGCGCGGACCCGATGTCGGGAAACGCCCGCCGGAAGCGCTCCAGGGCCACCTCGCTCGCGACGACCCGCACGGTCTGGACGCGCGGGATCCGGCGTCAGCCGTCCGGCGAGCGCCCGGGCATCGGCGTCCGGCTGCAGGGTGATCACGACGGCGGCCGGCTCCCCCGACTGCGTGACGGGAGAGCCTCGAGAGGTTGCGCGCGATCAGGGCGAGCAGTCCCGGCACGTAGACCGCGATCGCGATGAGGACGATCGCGGCCAGGGTCTGGCGCGGGCTCGACTTTGCGATCGACCAGGCCTCGCCGACGACGTAGCGGGGCCTAACCATGAACCGCCGGCCGACTCACGACACCGGGAGGAATGGCGCCTCGCGCACGATCGGCGCGGCCTCGCGCGGGCGGTCGGGGTCGTGGAGGCGGCCCCGCTCGAGGGTCAGCGTCCGCTTGCCCATCCGCCGGATGAGCTCGAGATCGTGCGTGGCCACGACGACGGTCGTCCCGCGGATGTTGATCTCGACGAAGAGCCGCATGATTTCCTCGGCCAGCACCGGGTCGAGGTTGCCCGTCGGCTCGTCGGCCAGCAGCACGGTCGGCTCGTTGACGATCGCGCGCGCGATCGCGACCCGCTGCTGCTCGCCGCCCGAGAGCTCGTCCGGGTACGCGTTCATCTGGTGGTGCAGGCCGACGCGCTTCAGGACGTGGTAGGCGCGCCGCTTCTGCTCGGCGCGCGCGAGCCCGAGGACGTTCTGGACGTACGAGATGTTCTCGAACACGGTCTTGCGGGCGATGAGCTTGAAGTCCTGGAACACGACCCCCATCGTCCGGCGCAGATACGGGATCTGGGATTGCGGGAGGACGCCGATGTTGCGCCCGTTCACGATGATCTGGCCGGCCGTCGGGGGCTCCTCGAGGAAGAGCAGCCGGAGCAGGGTCGACTTGCCGGCCCCGGAAGGGCCGGTCAGGAACACGAACTCCCCGGAATCGATCCGGAACGAGATGTCGAGGAGGGCGTCCCGGAACGTCCCGTACTTCTTCGAGACGTTGAAGAGCTGGATCACGGGGCGGCCGCCTGGGCCTCGAGGGCGCGGGTCAGTGCCTCGCGCACGGCCGCCGGGTCCGCCCGGCCGCCCGTCTTCTTCATGACCTGTCCGACGAACCAGCCGAAGGTCTGCGTCTTCCCGGAGCGGTAGAGGGCGACCTGGTCCGGGCTGGCTTCGAGGATCCCGGCGATCGCCGCCTCGAGCGCGCCCGTGTCGCGCAGCGCCCCCAGGCCCTTCTCCTCCACGATCGCGGCGGCCTCGCGCCGGCGAATCGAGCATCGCCGCGAACACGTCCTTGGCGGTCGCGGCCGAGATCGCCCCCGACTCGACGAGCGCGAGCAGGCCCGCCAGACGCGCCGGGGAGACCGGGAAGGACGAGGCCTCCTCCGCCGAGATCTTCCGCTCCTTCAGGAAGCGCAGGACCTCGCCGGTGACCCAGTGGGCCGCGAGCTTCGGCGCGACGGATTTCGCACCCAGGGTCTGTTCGAAGTAGTCGGCGAGCTCACGCGCCGAGATCAGGGTCTCGGCATCCTGCGCCGCCAGGCCGAAGTCCCGGACGAAGCGGGCCCGCCGGGCGCGCGGCAACTCCGGCATTCCGGCGACCGCTTCCGCGAGCCAGGCCTCGTCGACGACGAGCAGGCCCAGGTCCGGTTCCGGAAAGTAGCGGTAGTCGTGGGCTTCTTCCTTGCCCCGCATCGACACGGTGCGGCCGGCCTTCTCGTCCCAGAGGCGGGTCTCCTGGACGATCTTCTCTCCACGGGCGAGCGCCTCCGCCTGCCGCTCGATCTCGTGCTCGATCGCCTTGGCCACGAAACGGATCGAGTTGACGTTCTTGATCTCGACGCGCGTGCCCAGGGGCGCCGTCTCCGAGGCCCGCACCGAGACGTTCGCGTCGCAGCGCAGGCTCCCCTTCTCCATGTCGCCGTCGCAGACGCCCGTGTACCGAACGAGCCGCCGCAGTTCCGTCAGGTAGGCGGCGGCCTCCTCCGCGCTGCGGATGTCCGGTTCCGACACGACTTCGCAGAGCGGCACGCCCGCCCGGTTCCAGTCGACGAGCGAGACGTCCGTGGGGACGTCGTCGTAAGGCGTGTCGTGGAGGAGCTTGCCCGCGTCCTCCTCGATGTGAATCCGCACCAGCCGGACCGCCTTCTCCCCGGACGGCGTGTCGATCGTGATCGCGCCGCCCGTCGAGAAGGGCCGGTCGTACTGCGTGATCTGGTAGCCCTTGGGCAGGTCCGGGTAGAAGTAGTTCTTCCGCGCGAACTGCGACTCCGCGTGGATCGTGGCGCCCGCCGCCTTCGCCAGCCGCAGGGCGAGCGTCACGGCCCGGCGGTTCAGGACCGGAAGCGTCCCCGGAAACCCCAGACAGACCGGGCAGGTCGCCGAGTTGGGCGGGGCGCCGACCGTCACGGGACACGCGCAGAAGATCTTGGAGCGGGTCTGGAGCTGGGCGTGGACCTCGAGCCCGATCACCGGAAAGACCTTGATTTTACTGGGCGTTTCGGCTGCCGGCACCGAGGAATTCTAGCACGCAGGGTGTCGACGAGGGACCCCGGGCTCGCACGGGATCCCGTCGAGAAGGCACGGGATCCCTCGCTGCGCTCGGGATGACGGGCGTTCGCTCGGGATGACGGGCGTTCGCTCGGGATGACGGGCGCTCGCTCGGGGTGGCATCGTTCGCTCGGGATGAGCACCCCTACAATGCATCCGTGCACTGGCTCGAGGAGACGCGCGACGGCATGGTGACCATCCGGCCGCCGAACGCGCCGGAGGGCGTCATCGTCGCGTTCTCCGGCCGCGGCGGGGCGCCGGCGGACGAGACGACGCCGACCGCGTACCTCGCGCGTCGCTTCTCGCGTGCCATCGGACTCGACGGCACGCCCATCCACTGGGCCCACCAGGTCCACGGGAACGACGCGGCGACCGTCCGCGAAACGGTCCGCGGGGGCGAGCCGAACGTCGGCCGCTGCGACGCCATCGCCACCGCGCTCCCGGACACGGCGCTCGTCGTTCAGACCGCCGACTGCGTGCCGATCCTGCTCGCGGCGCCGGCCGCCGTCGGAGCGGCTCACGCGGGCTGGCGCGGTTCGGCGAAGAACGTGGCCGGCGAGGCCGTCCGCGCGCTCGAGGCGCTGGGCGCGGCACCCGAAACACTCACCGCCTGGATCGGACCGGCGATCGGCCCGTGCTGCTACGAGGTCGGCGGCGAGGTCGCCGCCCAGTTCGCCGGCGACTTCGTGCGGGCCGGCTGCGGAGGCCGGTTTCGCCTCGACCTGAAGACCGTCAACCGCGCCCAGCTCGAGGCGGCCGGCCTCCGGCGTGAGTCCATCGCGATCCACCCCGCCTGCACGAAGTGCGGCGGCGAACGATTCGCCAGCTACCGCCGGGACGGGGCGGAGGCCGGGCGAATGATCGCGCTGATCGCGCGGTGGCCCGCTTCGGAAAGGGCGGGCCTGCCCCCGCCCCGCCTTCCCTAGGCCGGCGTGAGGTCCGCGTAGCGGGCGACGAACTTCTTCTTGCCGGCGCGGTCGAAGTAGACCGTCAGCCGCGTCTCCTCGCCGGAGCCCTCTTCGCCCAGAATCACTCCGTAGCCGTAGCGGGGATGGCGGACGCGCTTTCCGCGCCGCAGCGGCCGGTCGTCGACCTCCTGATTCTCGTCCTCCGCGAGGGCCGCCGCGGCGAACGCACGTCCCGAGAAGGCCGCCGGAGCGGGCCGGCCGAAGACCCGCTCCTCGAGGGCGGACTTCGGGATCTCCTCGACGAAGCGCGAGGGCCGCCGCGGCTCGACGCGGCCGTAGACGAGTCGGCGCCCCGCGAGGGTCACGGTCAGCGAGTCTTTCGCCCGGGTCATCCCGACGTAGAGCAGCCGCCTCTCCTCCTCGAGCTCGTCCTCGTCCTCGGCCGACTGGCCGTGCGGCAGATACCCCTCCTCGAGGCCGACGAGGAAGACCTGGCCGAACTCGAGGCCCTTGGCGGCATGGAGCGTCGAGAGGGTCACGGCGCCAGCGCCGTCGACCGCATCCTCGTTCGTCGCCAGCGAGACGGTGTCGAGGTACTCGGCGACCGTCGCATCCTCGGCGTTGCGGCGCTCGAATTCCCGGGCCGAGGACAGCAGCTCCCGGATGTTCTCGCGGCGCGCGACGTCCTCGCGGTCCTCGGAGCCCTCGTACAGTGCACCGTAGCCCGTCACCGCCAGGAGATGCTCCAACAGGGCCGAAGGCGAGGACGCCTCCGACCTCGCGTGGAGATCCTCGACGATGTCGCGGAAGCGTGCGAGCGCGGTCCGCGCGCGGTCCGGGAGGCCGAGCGGCTTCGCCGAGGCCTCCCACCAGGACTGGCCGGTCTCCCGGACCGCGGCCGCGAGGCGGTCGAGCGTCGCCGCGCCGATGCCGCGCGCGGGAACGTTGACGACGCGCCGGAAGGCGAGATCGTCCTCGGGCCGGGCCGCGAGCCGGAGGTAGGCGAGAACGTCCTTGACCTCGGCGCGCTCGTAGAACTTCATGCCGCCGACGACGACGTACGGAATGCGCCGCCGCACGAGATCCTCCTCGAAGGGTCGCGACTGGGCGTTCGTGCGGTAGAGGATCGCGATCTCTCCGGGCGGCCGGCCCGAGCCCGCGATCTCGCGGGACACGGCCTCGACCTCGGCGCGGTCCTCCTCGAAGTGCCAGAGACGCACCGCCGCGCCGTCGCCCCGGTCGGCCCGGAGTTTCTTCTCCCGCCGGCGGCGGTTGTGCGCAACGACCCCGGAGGCCGCCGCGAGGATCTTCGCCGTGGAACGGTAGTTGGACTCGAGCGCGATGACCCGCGCCCCGGGAAAGTCCTCCTCGAAGCGGAGGATGTGCTCGATCTCGGCGCCCCGCCAGCGGTAGATCGACTGGTCCTCGTCGCCGACGGCGCACAGCGATTCCGCCTCGGCGCCGAGAAGCTTGACGAGGGCGTCCTGCGAGGAGTTCGTGTCCTGATACTCGTCGATCAGGAGGTGGCGGACGCGCCGGCGCTCTTCGGCGGCCACCTGCGCGTTGCCCGAGAGGAGGCGTACCGAACGGCCGATGAGGTCGTCGAAGTCGAGCGCTCCGGCCGCCGCCAGCTTTTTCTCGTAGGCCGCGTAGACCTGGCCCACGCGCTCGCCGGCAAAGTCCGTCTGCTCCGCCCGGAAGCGCTCGACGGAAACGAGGGCGTTCTTGGCGGCGGAAATGCGCGAGCGCACGGCGTTGGCCGGGAGCACGTCGGTCGAAATCCCGAGCTCCTCCATGGCCTGCTTGACGAGGGCCATCTGGTCTCCCGAATCGGCGATCGAAAAGCGCGGCGGGAGTTCCGCCTCGCGGGCGCGGCGGCGCAGCAGCCGGAGGCACCAGGAATGGAACGTCCCGACGAACGACGCCAGGGCCGCCCGCGACACGAGGGCCTGGGCGCGCTCGCGCATCTCGCCCGCCGCCTTGTTCGTAAAGGTCACCGCCGCGATTGCGCGCGGGTCGGCCCCCGATTGCACCAGCCGCGCCAGCCGGTGGGTGATCACGCGGGTCTTGCCGGAACCGGCTCCCGCGAGGACGAGGAGCGGGCCCCGGTCGTGGAGGACGGCCTCGCGCTGCTCGGGATTGAGGCGGGCTAGAAGATCCGCGTCGGACACCGGCGGATCATACCGTCAGACTTTCGCCCGCGGTTGTCGCCTCACTCGACCGTGACCGACTTGGCGAGATTCCTCGGCTGGTCGACGTCGCAGCCGCGGCGCACCGCGACGTGATACGCGAAAAGCTGCAGCGGAACGACCGAGACGATGGGCTGGAGCTCCGGAATCGTCTCCGGCACGAGGACGACGTGGTCGGCGATCGCCGCGACCTCGTCGTCGGGGCGCGAGCCGAGGACGATCGCGATGCCGTCCCGCGACTTCACCTCGCGAAGGTTGGACAGCGTTTTCTCGCGCCACGCGTCGTGGGGGGCGAGCACGAACACCGGCAGGTTCTCGTCGACCAGGGCAATCGGCCCGTGCTTCATCTCCCCGGCCGGGTAACCCTCGGCGTGGATGTAGGAGATCTCCTTCAGCTTCAACGCGCCCTCGAGCGCCACCGGGTAGTGGAGGCCGCGCCCGAGGAACAGGAAGTCCTTCGCGTGCTGGTACCGCCGCGCGAGCTCCTCGATCTGGGGCTCGATCGCCAGCGCGTCCCCGACCGCCTTCGGCAGGTGCGCGAGGGCGTTGCGCTCCTCCGGCGACAGCACCGGCGCAAGACCCCGGGCCGCCCGAAGCTTGGCCGCCAGCAGGTACAGCACGGCGAGCTGCGTCGTGAAGGCCTTGGTCGAGGCCACGCCGATCTCCGGGCCGGCGTGCGTGGCGAAGACCGCCTCGGCCATGCGGGCGATCTGGCTGCCCGGCACGTTGACGATCGCCGCGATCGGCGAGCCCGACCGCCGCGCCTCGGAGAGGGCGGCGACCGTGTCCGCCGTCTCGCCCGACTGCGAGATGCCGACCGTCAGCGTCCGGCCGTCGACGACCGGCTTGCGGTAGCGGAACTCGCTTCCGTAGTCGACCTCGACCGGCATCCGCGCCAGGCCCTCGATCAGGAACTTGCCCACCAGCCCCGAGTGCCAGGACGTGCCGCACGCCAGCAGCAGCACGCGGTCGAATTCCCTCACCCGCTCGGGTGTCAGCAGCGGCGAGTCGAGGTAGAGCTCCCCCGTTTCGAGCGAGACCTTGCCGCCGAGGGTCTCCGCGATCGCCGTCGGCTGCTCGTGGATCTCCTTGGCCATGTAGTGGCGGTAGCCGCCCTTTTCGGCGGCGACGGCGTCCCAGAGGATGCGGTGGACCGGCCGTTCGAGGCGCTCGCCCTCGATGTTCTGGATCGAGACGCCCTTCGCGTCCACGCGCGCCACGTCGCCGTCCTCGAGGAAGATGACGTCGCGCGTCCAGGGCACCAGGGCCACGGGGTCGGAGGCGACGTAGTTTTCGCCGTCCCCGAGCCCGAGCGCGATCGGCGGCCCCGAACGCGCGGTGACGAGCACGCCCGGCTCGCGGCTCGAGGAGACGACCACGGCGTAGGCTCCGGTCAGCTTGCGGACCGCCGCCCGGACCGCCGCGAGAAGGTCTCCGCTGAAGCCGGCCTCGACCTCGTGGGCGAAGACCTCGGTGTCGGTCTCGCTGCGGAAGCGGTGCCCGGCTTTGGCCAGCGCCGCCTTGCGCTCGGCGAAGTTCTCGAAGATCCCGTTGTGCACGACGACGATCTGGCCCGTGCAGTCGGTCTGGGGGTGTGCGTTGATTTCCGTCGGCCGTCCGTGCGTCGCCCACCGCGTGTGGCCGATGCCCGTGGCCCCGGCCGCCGGGGCGCCCGCGAGCATCTCGACGAGGTTGCCGAGCTTGCCCGGGGAACGATGGATCGTGAAGGTGCCGTTGGAGAGCGTCGCGATGCCGGCGGAATCGTAGCCGCGGTACTCGAGCCGCTTCAGGCCCTCGAGCAGCAGCGGTCCGGCTTCCCGGGGTCCGACGTAACCGACGATTCCGCACATGGCCCTATCTCGCGAAGGAAGGGAGCGGGATTCGCCGCCCCGGAGGCTGAATTGTCATGGAACGCCCTATTCTACCCGCTTTTTCCGGTCTTGGCGCGGCGGCGGGCGGCCCATCCGGGCTTGTTCAGCTGCGGCGCGCGGCTCAACGCGAGGGCTCCGTCCGGAACGTCTTCGGTGACCGTGGTGCCCGATCCGACGTAGGCCCCCGATCCGACGGTCACGGGCGCCACGAGCTGGGAATCGCTGCCGATGAACGCGCCGTCTCCGATCGTCGTCGGATGCTTGTTCTCGCCGTCGTAGTTGCAGGTGATGACCCCGGCCCCGATGTTGGCCCCGGCGCCGATCTCCGCGTCGCCCAGGTAAGCCAGGTGGAGCGCCTTGGTCCCTTTCCCGATCCGCGTGTTCTTGGTCTCGACGAAGTTGCCGACCCTCGCGTCTTCCCCGATCACGGTGCCCGGACGGAGCCGCGAAAACGGCCCGACCCTCGCGCGCGGGCCGATCGCCGCGCCCTCGGACTCGCAATGCGGTCCGACGGAGGCGCCGGCCGCGACGCGCGTGTCGACGAGGCGTGTGAACGAAAGCACTTCCACCCCTTCGCCGATCTCGGTCTCGCCCTCCAGGGAAACGAACGGGTGCAGCACGGCATCCGGCGAGAGCCGGACCGACGGCCCGATCCGCACCGACGCCGGGTCGAGCACGGAGGTTCCGGCGTCGAGCGCGCGGTCGATGCCGCGCCGCCGTTCCATCTCTTCGGCCGCGGCCAGATCGCGGCGGGTGTTCACGCCCCAGGCCTCCCGCCAGTCCTCCGCCTCGATGGCCTCCACCCGGCCCTTCGCTTCGCCGAGGATCGCGACGGCGTCGGTCAGGTAGTACTCCTTGCCGACCCGATCCCGCGTGAGACGGGAGAGGGCCTTCCCGAGGGCGGCGGGCGCGAAGCAGTACACGCCGGCGTTGACCTCGCCGAGGCGCCTCTCGCGCGGCGAGGCGTTCTTCGCCTCGACGATCCGGAGCACGCGGCCCCGCGGATCGCGAACGACGCGGCCGAAGTCGCCGGGCTCGGGCGGGCGGAACGAGAGAAAGACGAGATCGAGGTTCTTTTCCTGCCGCCGCGCGACGAGCCGCGCGAGCGTATCCGCGGTCAGCAGCGGCGTGTCTCCCGCCAGCACGAGGACCGGACCGCCGGCCTCTCCGATCGCCTCGAAAGCCCGCCGGGCCGCGTCGCCGGTGCCGAGCGGCGGATCCTGGAGCACGAACTCGACCGCCCGGCCTGCCAGGGACCGCTCGATGGGCTCTCGCGCGGCGCCCACGACGACGACCACGCGCGCCGGCGAGACTCCCGCGGCCGACGCGAGCACCGCCTCGACGAGCGTTCGGCCGGCGACGCGATGGAGGACCTTGGGCAGCGCGGACCGCATGCGCGACCCGATGCCCGCGGCCAGCACGACGACGCGGGGGGCGGCGGCCGCGGCGGTGCGCCCCGAAGCCGGCCGACTTCCGGAGCGCCGTTTCATGGCCGCAGTATAGGCCGACGCGGCGCCGCGCCCGTGACCTAGGAGGCCAGGAGCTTCTGGAACTCGGGGGCCTCGCGCACCGGGTCGAAATCGCGGTCGTGGCGTGCGAGCACCCGGTGCCGCTGGTCTTCCTCGATGGCCTTCTGGAGGTGCCCGAGGGCGATGTCGAGCTCGCCCTGCTGGGCGTAGCAGCAGGCGAGCAGGAAGTCGACGCGTCCGCCGCCATTCTTGCGGGCGGCGCGGCTCAGGTGGTCGATGGCCTCGGACACGTTGCCGCGGTTCTTCTCGAGAACGGCCGCGTAGTAGAAGTCCTCCGGCTCCGTCAAGGCGGGCCGGGGACCCTGGCGCTGACGCTCGCAGACGGTCAGGTACACGCGGGCGCGGTCGACGAGCTCCCGTTCGTCGGGATACTTCTGGATGAGGTCGAGAAAGTGCCGCTCGGCTTCGTCGAGCTTCTTCTTCTGGAGGGCGGAAACGCCGCGGTCGTAGTCCTTGCGGGCGTTCTCGGTGTGCTTCGAGAGCTCCTTGAACGTCTGGGCCTTCTTCGGGGCGGGCGCATCCGCGTGGCCCCCGATCAGCCCGAGCATTTTCATCTTCTTCTCGAGCTCGTCGATCCGGACCGACAGGGCATCGGCCAGCGCCTGAACGCTCATCTTCTGGACGTTGTCCCTGAGGAACCGCAACTCCGCTTCCGACCAGCGCTTGCTCATCTCGATCGCACCTCCAGGTCGCATTCGAAAAAACGGCGTATTGTAGGGAGGCCTCGCCGCGGTGTCAAATGCGCGGAATACGTCGGGCCCCGGAAACCGTTCGTTTGGGGGAGAAGGAATCCCCCGCCGGCATGAAAAGATTCATCGCTTTCGCTCTGCTCGCCGCCGCCATCGTGCTCGCCGCGGCTCCGGTCCGCGCCGAGGCCGACCGGGCGCTGACGGCGTCCGGAACGGTCTCCCGACTGCAGGCCTCCGCGCGCACGGTCGTGGTCGCGCTGGCCGACGGCGGTGAGGCGACGTTTGTGTGGAACGCCGACACCAAGATCAGCGGAGTCCTGACCCCCGGGGCGAGGGTCACGGTTCGCTACGTGACGGGCGACAACGGCGGCAACCTCGCCCTGCAGATCACCGTCGCGCGAAGCTAGCATCGGGAGCGAAACGCCCGCCGGGACGTGCGTCGGGGCCACCGGGCACAAGCATGCCGGGCGGTGCTTGCCTTCGCTCCCGGTTTGTTAGAATCTCCGCGCGTCGCACGCTGGCGGCGAGGAGGAACCCAAATGGGGATGTACATCATCGCGGAGCCGTGCATCGGGACCAAGGACACGGCATGCGTGGACGTCTGCCCGGTCGACTGCATCCACCCACGCAAGGACGAGGGCGGTTTCGAAGCCGCCGAGATGCTCTACATCGACCCCGACGTCTGCATCCAGTGCGGCAACTGCGAGCCCGCCTGCCCGGTCACGGCGATCTTCACCGAAGAGACCGTCCCCGACAAGTGGAAGCACTTCCAGCAGGTCAACGCCGACTGGTACAAGAAATAACGCGGGTCCCCGCGGAGGGCGGCCGCAGGGGCCGCCCCTAGGGTCCTGTAACAGCCGGTTCGATATCAACCTCGGGGCGAGAATGGCGCAGCAAGTCCTGCAGTGCCAGAGCCACACGTCTTGTCTCGGGCCAGACGGCGCTTTCGAAACTCCTGTTACAGAGTACTAGTTCCCCCCGAGCACCTTCGCGAAGAACGCGTTCGTCCGAGCGTCGGCGTCCTTCGCGTCCGCCGGCCGGTAGACGGTCGGATCCTTCGAAGACGCGAAACCGTGGCCGGCATCGGGGTAGATCTTGAAATCGACGCTCTTGCCGTCCTTCTTCGCGACCTCTTCGAACTCCCGGACGTCCCTGGGCGGGATTCCCTGGTCCTGGCCGCCGAAATTTCCCAGCAGAGGGACCTTCAGGCTCGCGATCGTCGCCGGATCGGCCATCAGGTGGCCGTAGTAGAGAACCGCGCCGGCCAGCGTCGGCTCGGCGAAGGCGAGATTCAAGGACCACCCCCCGCCCATGCACCAGCCCACCGAGCCCACTTTCGCGCCGTCGACGTCCGGCCGGGACCGGAGATACGCCACGGCGGCCTTCAGATCCCTCAGCGCCCGGTCTTCCGGCATGCCGCGCATCAGCTGGTGAGCCATGTCCGACTCGGTCGCGACCTTGCCACGGTACAGGTCCACGGCCAGGGCGACATAGCCCTGCTTCGCGAAGTCGTCCGCCTTGCCCTTCGCGAAGTCGTTCAGGCCCCACCACTCGTGGATCACGACGATCGCGGGCTTCTTGCCGCCCCCGTCGGGGGTCGCCAGGTAGGCGGACACCGTCTCCGGACCGCTCGGGTACGAGACGGTCGTACCCGCCTCGGCCCGACCCGCGATCGCCAGAACACCGACGAGCGCACCGCATAGGCTTCTCAGCATGATCCCTCCCGTGCGCTAATCTTATTGCGGTGGAGCTGCTCTTTCCCATCGCCGAGCCCGACGACGAGTCGCGGCTCCAGCTGCTCTACGATCGCCTGGCCTCCCGATTCGGCCTCGATCCCGCGAAGGTCCGCCTCTCCCGGCGCAAGCTCACGGGCGGGGAGATCGTCTACGGCCCGCCCCACCGCATCGTCATCTCGGCGCACCTCCCGCCCGCCGAACGGGAGGACACCCTGCGCCACGAGGCCGCCCACGCCTGGGTCTGGCGCGTGGATGGACCGAGGGCCGGCCACGGCCCGCTCTTCCGCAAGCTGTCCCGCACGCTCGGCGCGCGCGACGGCGGCGCGCCCGAGACCGCGGCGCTGCGGGAATTCCGGGCGAGGCGCGCCCGGGTCGTCTACCGCTGCGACGGATGCGCACGGCTCTTCCGCCGATTCCGCCCGTTCCGCGGCGCGCGCGAGTGCCTCGCCTGCCACCGCGCGGGCCGGCCCGCGAGACTCCGCAAGCTGCCGTGACCCACCCTCCGCCCGGCGGCCGCGCCGTCCGCACCCCATGACCTCGCAACGCCGGGGCCTCCTGCTCGTCGCCGCGGCGGCGCTGCTCTGGTCGACCGGCGGCATCGGCATCAAAGCCCTCGCCGAACCTCCCCTCGTCATCGCCTTCTACCGGTCGGCCACGGCCGCCGTGGCGCTCCTGGTCATTTTCCGTCCCCGCGTCTGGCGCTGGACACCGGGGTTCCTGATCGGGATCTTCAGCTACGCGGCGTGCCTGACCACCTTCGTCCTCGCGACGAAGTGGACCTCGGCCGCCAACGCGATCTTCATCCAGTACTCGGGCGTCGTGTGGGTGCTGCTCGCCTCGCCGCTCGTCCTCCGCGAGCCGCTGCGCCGGCGCGACGCGGCCGCCGTGGCCGCGGCCCTCGGCGGGATGGCGCTGTTCTTCGTCGGCCACTTCGAGGCGCGTGGTTTCCGGGGCGAGATCACCGCGCTCGCCTCCAGCCTTTTCTTCGCCACGCTGGTGCTCGCCCTCCGCCGGGAGCGCGGCAGCGCGGCGGAGGCCGTCGTGACGTGGGGCAACGTCCTGGCCGCGCTCTCGCTGCTCCCGTTCGTCTGGACGGAGCTCGCCGTTCCGCCCCGCTCGGCGGCGATCCTGACGTTTCTCGGCGTCTTCCAGATCGGCGGGGCCTACGCCCTCTTCGTTGAAGGGCTCAAGCACGTCACGGCGACCGAGGCGGCCTTGATGGGGATGCTCGAGCCGATCGCCAACCCGATCTGGGTCTTCCTGTTCGTGGGAGAGCGGCCGTCGCCGCTTTCCCTCGCCGGCGGCGCCGTCGTCCTGTCGGCAATCGCCTGGCGCACGCTGACCGGCGGCACGCCGATTCCGGAGGCTCAGCCGCCCGACTGAGCCCTAGCGTGGCAGATCGAACTCGCGGCGGAGCCGCTCGCCGTCCGCATCGAGGACCGGTGGAAACTCGAGACGGCGCGGCATGCCCTCCACGCGAACCGGCGAAGCCACGAACGAAACCCCGTCCCGCTCGACGATCGCCTCGAGCGCCCGGGCGGTCTCGCAGCGCAACGCTTCGAGCGGCCCGCGGACGGGTCCCGCGGGAATACCGGCACCGCGGCAGCGCGCGACCCAGGTCTCCCGCGTCTGCCCGCGGAAGATGGCCGCGAGCTCGCTCTCCAGCGAAGCCCGATTCCGGACCCGGCCCGCGTTGGTGCGGTAGCGGTCTTCGGTCGCCCACTCCGGGTGATCCACGAGGCCGGCCAGCCGATCGAACTGGCGGTCGGTGCCGACGCCCAGAACGAAGTCACCGTCGGAGGCTTCGAAGGTGCGATACGGCACGATCTGCGGGTGCCCGTTGCCGTGGCGGACCGCCTCCTCCCCGGTCACGAGCGCCGACTGCGCGACGTTGATCAGCGAGAAGAGCGTGGCGGAGAAGAGGTCCGTCTCGACGTGCGCGCCGCGGCCCGTGCGCTCGCGCGCGGTGAGGGCGCCGAGGATCCCGACGGACGCGTAGCAGCCCGCGAGCAGGTCCGAAACGGCCACGCCCACCTTCGTCGGGCCGGACTCGGGGGTGCCCGTGATCGCCATCAGGCCGGCCCCCGCCTGCGCGAGCAGGTCGAACCCCGGCGCCGACGCGTCCGGGCCCCGGGTCCCGAAGCCCGAGATCGACGCCGTCACCAGACGCGGGTTGTCCTCGCGAAACGACGCGGCGGAGAGGCCGAACCTCTCCAGCCCGCCCGGCGGGAAGTTCTCCACCAGGACGTCGGCCCGCCGGGCGAGGCGGCGCACCGACTCCGCCCCGGCGGGCGAGCCGAGGTCGAGGGCGATCGACTCCTTGTTGCGGTTGACGGCCAGAAAGTACGTCGAGAGGCCGCTTCCCGGATCGTACGGAGGCCCCCAGCTGCGCGTGACGTCCCCGTCTTCCGGGTGCTCGACCTTCACGACCCGGGCGCCGAGGTCGGCCAGCAGCATCGTGCAGAAGGGGCCCGCGAGGACCCGCGAGAGGTCCAGGACGAGAACGCCTTCGAGCGGGGACCCCACGGCGCCCTACTGCGGGGCGGGCCGCCAGCCGAGGGGGCCCGGCAGGAAGTGGAAGAGACCGATCGGCGAAACCTCGACGCCCTCGATCCGCTTCGAGATGCCCCAGTACTGGTCGGCCCCCCAGAGGAAGTCGGCCGGAGGGTCTTCGGCGAAGATACGGTGAACCTGCCGGTAGAGCTCGAGCCGCTTTTCCGGATCGGTCTCGAGCTGGGCCCGCTCCATGACGCGGTCGGCCTCCGCGTTGGAATAGAACCCGGTGTTCTGGCCGTGCGGGGCGTGCTGGCCCGAATGAAAATAGGGAAAGGGGTCGAAGTTGGGAGGCAGGAAGAACCGCGCCGTGAGATACCCGTCGTATTCGCCGGCCTGCGCCCGCTCCGCGCAGACCGCGGCATCGAGCGCGAGGATCTGCATTTCGACGCCGACCTGCGAATATGCGCTCCGGAGAATCTCGGCGAGGTTCCCGTCGATCCGGCGTCCCGCCTTCACGAGGAGCGTCACGGAGGCCTTGCGCGCGCCCTTGCGGCGCACCCCGCCCACCGCCGTCTTCCAGCCGGCCTCGTCCAGGAGCCGGCTGGCCTCTGCCGCGTCGAACGCGGCGGGCGCAACGTCCGGAGCGTTTGCGGACACGCCCGGCGGATAAGGCCCCGAGACGAGGGTCGCGCCGTCGGGCGGATAGAGCAGCCTGGCCGCGTCGGTCCGGGACCACGAGTGCGACAGGGCCCGGCGTACGCGCGGATCGGCGAGGAACGGATTCCGCACGTTCCAGAGCAGAAGGACCAGGAGGGGCTGGGGAACGCGGAGGATGCGGTTGCGCGCCATGAAGGCCGGATCGGCTTCGGCGACCGGCCGCTGACCGCGGCTGATCCGGAACTCGTCGAGCTCCCCGAGCACCCCGGCCCGGAAGCGCGTCGCATCGTCGGACATCACGCGAAAGACGACGTCGGAGAACCCCCCGGTGACGGCGTCGGGCCGCCGCGTCAGGCGGATGCTGCGCCCCGGCTCCCAGGAGGAAAAGCGGTAGGGGCCGCTGCCGGTCGGCGTTCGGTCGGTCTCCGTGCGGCTCCTGGCCCGGCCGTAGGCCGCCGCCGAGACGATCGGCATGTTGAACGAGAGGATGCGCTCCGCATAGGGCCGTTGGAAGCGCACGCGGACGGTCGAGGGGTCCGGCGTCTCGATCCCGGAGACGTCGCTGAAGTACCCGCTCCAGGCCGCGGCGTCGACTTTCGGGTCGCGCACGCGCTCGATGGTGAACCGCACGTCGTCCGACGTGACCCGCGCGCCATCGTCCCAGGTGGCCTTCGGGTCGAGGTGGAATTCGTAGACGAGCCCGTCGGGCGAAACGTTCCAGCCGGCCGCCAGGGCCGGCACCGTGCGCAACTCCCGGTCGAGGCCGACGAGCGGCCGGAACATCAGGGCGACGACACGCAGCTCGTCCTCCTCGGACAGGGTGGTCGGATCGAGCGTGGCGGGCTCGCCGATCAGGTGCATCGCCAGGGGAGCCGCCGGCGGCGCCGGAGCCTCGCGCCGCGCACAGGAAAGGGCCGCGAGTACGCCGAGGGCGAGGAGGGTCCGCGAAAGACGCTTCATCGGCGAGGAAAGACAGAATAGCATCCCCGCCGTGGCGACCGTCGTGCTCGACATCGAAACCGCCGGCCAGTCCTGGGATGCGCTCGACGACGCGCAGCGCACCTATCTCGCGAAGAACGCCCGCTCCGAGGAGGAACGCGAGAAACTTCCCGAGGCGCTCTCGCTCTGGCCGCTGACCGGCAAGATCATCGTCGTCGCGATGCTCAATCCCGAGAGCGGCCGCGGACGCATCTGGTACGAGAAGACCGACGGGCGCTCCGAGGAGACCTCGGCGGACAAGCTGTTCACGTTCGTCGGCGACGCGGAGGCGGTTCTGTTGGCCGAGTTCTGGAAGGCGATGCGGCGCTTCCAGCGCTTCGTGACGTTCAACGGGCGCGGCTTCGACGGTCCCTTCCTCATGCTCCGCTCGGCCGCGCTCGGCATCCCGGTGACCCGCAACCTCGTCGGCTACCGCTATTCGCTCCGGCCCCACACGGACCTGCTCGAGGCGATCTCGTTCTTCGGAGCTTCGCGCAAGTGGAACCTCGACTTCGCATGCAAGGCGTTCGGAGTCCAGAGCCCGAAGGAGCAGGGCATGGACGGATTCTCGGTGGGCCCGTATTACCGCGCCGGGCGGCTCCGGGAGATCGCCAACTACTGCCGGCGGGACGTGGAGGCCACGGCCGGGCTCTTCCAGAAGCTCGAGAAGACGCTGCTGCCGGCGCTGGAGAGCCGCTAGTGTCCCGCTGCAGCGGCGTGGATGTCTCCGTCCCGAGCGACACCGGCGCCGCAGCTCCGGGCCCCGCCGGGACAGAGCGCCAGACCGTCATCGAAGCGCCCGACCGTCGAGATCGCCGCGGTGACGGAGCCCGATACCCCTGTGCTAGCATGGCGCCCAACCGCGAATTGACAACCTTGGAGGGACCGACTCGCCGCGCCATGGCTCGCAAACCGGCGAACGAAAGAGCTTCTGAGCGCGTCCGCATCGGCGCGCCGGCGACGCTCAAGTGGGGCGACCAGGAACTGACGGGCTACGTCGAGGTCGTGAACACCAACGGCATGTTCGTGGCGACTCCGAAGGCTCCCGAGATCGGCGACTACGTCGAGTTGGTGTTCTCGCTCCCCGGCGACCGAAGGAGCTTTCGCGTCCGGGGCAACGTCGTCTTCCTCGACCAGGCTCCCCCGTCACCCGCCCGGCGGCCGGGGTTCGGCGCCCGCTTCGAGAGGCCCCCGGTCACGCTCCTCGACGCGATTCGCAACCTGCACCGGGAGCACTGACCGGAGCTCTCCAGCGGCTAGGGCAGGGCCTGCGTCAGCGTCAGCGTGCTGTAGGAAAACTCGATCGTCGCGGTGACCTCGGTCAGCATTCCGGAGCCGGCCGAGGAAAAGGTGGCCGGCTGGACGTTGGTCAGCTCCCAGCGCGCCAGGATCACCTGCTGGTTGTCCCGGGCGACGATCGCGACCATCTTGGAGACCGGGTTGTCGTTGGCGGTCGCGTCGTTGAGCCAGCCCATCAGCCGGTTGAGCCCTCTCTGGGTGACCGTGACCGCGAGACGCCTCTGGTCCGGCGAGTACGCCGTGTTGAGCTGGCGCGAGTCGGTCTTCAATTGAGGGTCGTGGTTGAACTCGATGCGATAGCCGATCACGCCCTGGATGAGGGAGCCATCCACGAAGAATTGAAAGCTGTTCTCGCGGGGGTCTCCGCCCGTCTGGGCCGACAGCACCGCCGGAAAAGCCATCGCCAGGGCCAGAACGAGGTAGCGCGCTCGAATCATCGTGCCTCCAAAGAAGGAAGGCGCCAGCCTAGCACGGCGCGCCGGGGATTCCACCGCGACCCGAACCTCGGAGTTCTCCCTGCGGCGCGGCCGCGGCGTTGAGCGTCGAGGGACCGGACGGGAGCCGCTGCGTTTGCCGTTAGAATCCTCGGGGAGGGACAGCGTGACGCCCGACGACATCGCCCCCGAGTTCCGCTCCCGGCCCAAGGACTACGCGAAGCCGGCGCCGATCGAAGGCGTGCGGACCCAGCGCCTGACCCGCTTCACCGATGACCGCGGCTTCTTCCTCGAGATCTTCCGCGCGAAGACCGATCATCCCGGCAGCCGCGAGCTGGCCGACTTCTTCGCGGGCGTCCCGGTCGCCCAGATGAACTACTCGGTGGTCGACGCCGAGAATCACATCAAGGGCCTCCACTATCACCTCAAACAGGACGACATCTGGTTCGTGCCGCCGCCCTCGAAGGCGAAGTTCGTACTCTTCGACGTGCGCGAGCGCTCCTCGACTTTCGGCAAGACCCAGGTGATCGTCGCCGGCGGCGGCCAGGACCTGCTCGTCCGCATTCCCGCGGGCGTGGCCCATGGTTACCGGCCGCTGACCAACCCGTGCGCGCTCCTGTACTTCGTCACGGAGACCTTCGACCCGGCGGCGCCCGACGAGCTGCGGATCCCCTGGGACCACCCGGCGGTCAAGAGCCTCTGGGACGTGCCGAACGGGTGACCGATCGGCGCCGAGGTCACTTCGCCGCGGCGATCTGGGCGAAGTCGACGTAGGAGAGAAGCTTCAGCGCGGTGTCCCGGTCGACGTTGGCACCCTGGGCGAGCACGAGGCGGGACGGGAGCACCACGACGGTGACGAGCGTCGTCGGCTGGCCGCTCGACCGGTCGGTCACGGCGAAGGCTTTCTTGCCGGCGACCGTCGTTTCCTTCGTCTCGACGCTGCCGGCCCGGGCCGACTCGGCGACGGCCTTGCGGATCTCGGGCTCGAGGTCCTTCTCCTTGCCGTAATCCTGGACCACGAGGCGAAACTGCCGCGTGACCGTCGGGCCCTCGATCCGCTGGTAGAAGCGGGAGACCTCGGTGAAGACCCCCATCTCGTTCTCGTCGGTGTCCGGCAGCGGGTCGCGGGGGGCGGCCTCGTAGCCTGGCAGCTGGGCGGGAAGACCGTTGCGCAGGGACCCGGGCCAGGCGTTCGGCGCCTTCTCCTGGGCCGAAAGCGCCCCCGCGAGAGCGAAAACCGCCGCGGCCGTCCATCCCGTACGCATCGCGAAAAGGATAGCGCATCGTTGCTAAACTGGGCGCAGTCGAACTGCCGCCGGAAAAATGGACGAGCTCGAGCGCGCGCGGATCCGCGTCTATCGCAACGACCCCGCAGGCCGCGGAGAGCGGCTCGTCGCGTCCGCTCCGCCGCTCTTCGTCGACGCGGGCGACTGGGCATTCCGCGTGGAGGGCCGGACGCCGGACCCGAAGGCCTGGCCGACGGACACGCGCGAGTTCCTCCACTGGCAGCTCGCGTTCGCGCTCGACCGCGGCAAGCGCCTGTGGCAGCGGCTGCGGCCCGGCGGAAGCTGGGTCCCCGGCCCGGTCCTTCCCGCCGTGCCCGTCGCCGGAGAGGACCTCAACGCCTACTACGACCGCGAGGCTCTCCGATTCTTTCGCGACACGGACGCGAAAACCGGCGAGATCGTCCAGTCGGGCGACAGCGTCGACGTCGCGACGCACGAGCAGGGGCATGCCGTCCTCGACGCCCTGCGGCCGGACCTCTGGGACGCTCCGCACTTCGAGGTCGCCGCCTTCCACGAGGCCTTCGGCGACCTGGCCGCGATCCTCGTGGCCTTCGACGACCCGCCGCTGGCGAGCGGCGTCGTGGCCGAGACCTCGGGTGACCCGTCCCGCTCCAACCTCGTCTCTCGCATGGCCGAGGAGCTCGGCGCGGCGGTCCGCGCCCGGTACGGCGAGGACGCGACGATGCCGCGGTCGCTGCGGGACGCGGTCAACGACTTCCGCTACTCCGATCCGAAGACGCTTCCGGACTCGGCACCCGCGGCGGAGCTTTCGGCCGAGCCCCACTCCTTCTCCGGCGTCATGACGGGCGCGCTCTGGGACGTTCTCGTCGCGCTCTTCCGCGCGCGGCCGCCGGAGGACGCGGCGCGGAGTCTGCGCTCCGCGTCCGATGCGCTCGCCCGCCACGCGCTCGCGGCGGCGGAGTCCGCGCCTTCCGGCGCCGGCTTCTTCGCGCGCGTGGCGCGCCGCATCGCCCGGGAGGCCGACGCCGCGCGGGAGGAGGCGGCGCGGAGCGGTCGCGAGTGCGCTCGTTCGCCGCGGCCTCCTCGGCGCCGCCGGCGGCGGGCGCGGCTCTCGATCCCGACGAGGACCGCGACGTCCCCGCCCCCGGCGAGGACGAGCCCTTCCCGCCCGCGCTGCGCGCGGCCATCGAAGCCCGACTGCCCCGCTCCGGGCAGGGCGAGCTCGTGCGTCTGGCGGCACGCGGGCCGGCCGGAGGCCGTGTCCTCCGCGGCCGGCGCCGGCGCGACCTCGTGCTGCGCGGCAGCGAGTACGGACCCGCCGACGGCGCGGCGGTGGAGCTCTCCGACTCCTTCGCCCTGGCTTTTTCCGAGTCCGGCTTCCTGCGGGCGTCGCGCGTGCACCCGGCCAGCGACCGCGACGCCGACGACGCCCGGGCATTCGCCCGCTTTCTCGCGCGCCGGCGGTCGATCGCCGACGAGCTCGAGGGGCGCGCCGGCACCCGGCGCCTGGCCCGAGCCGGAAAATCTCATGCGGTGATCCGCGACGCCGACGGCGTGCGCCGCCTGCGTCGCGTCTGGATCGCGAAGGAGGGCCGATGAATCGACGGGTTGCATTTCTCGTCTGCCTCGCCGCCGCCGCGTGCGCGTCTGCCCCCCCGGCGAGTCCGCCCGAGCCCGAACCGATCACGCCCGGCGGACTTCGTCGCCTCGATCGCCGACGTCGCCGCCGGGCGCAACGCCGCCATGGAGGAAGCCGGCCTCGTGCTGACGAAGATCGAGTTCCGCCTGGCCGTCGGCACGGAGACAAGGGCGGCGGACGGATCGAGGTCCTCGTGCTCGAGGCCGAGGCGTCGCGCCGGAAGCGAGATCTCCTTCCTCCAGGAGCTCACCCTGGAGATCCCGAAGGGCGGCCGGCGAGGCGCCGCGCCGCGCGCCCTCGTTCCGGGCGTGCGCGAATTCGTGGACTCGGCGATGAACACGGCACGCGATCTCGCCCGCGCCGCCGCCGCGGCCGGCCTGCCCCAGAAACTGACGCTCGGTCGAGCTGACGGCGAAGATCACGCGCTCGCGGACCCTGGCCGGGGGAATCGCGGCGACGGTTCCCGCCTGGGTCAGGCCCTCGATCGGGGGCGAGCTGGCGCGGACCGCCGACGAGGACAACGTCGTCCGGATGTTCTTCGCGGCCCCTTGACTCCGGCGCGGGAACAAAAAAAGCGGCCCCTTTCGGGACCGCTTCTTTCTCTCCTCGGGAAGTGGAGACTACTTCTTCACGCCGAGGATGGCGTCCTTCGCCTTCTTCGAAACGCGGAACTTGACCACGCGCTTGGCGGGAATCTTGATCTCCTCGCCCGTGGCCGGGTTCCGGCCCATCCGCGCCTTTCGATTCACGAGAACGAGCTTGCCGACGCCCGGGATCGTGAAGCTGTTCTTCGCTTCCTTGTAGGCGAGCGCCGTCAGGTCGTCGAGGAACTGCGTCGCAACCCGCTTCGTCGTGCCCGTGGACTTGGAAAGGTGATCGGCGATCTGGGACTTCGAAAGCGCCTTGGAGTCTTTGGCCATATGCACTACCCCTTTTCTCTCTGGAATCGCCCCTTCGGGGCGTATCAAACTGGGGCCGTATTCTAGACCCGCGCGCGCGAAGCGTGGCAAGAAAAATTCAAGCCCGCCTGCAAAATCTCCGTGCTGCGACGATCGAACGGTCGACGCGTCGGAGAGGTAAGATCCGGCATCCGATGAGTCGCGACGACCTTCGACGCCCGGGACAGGAGGGTCGCACCCGATCCGGAACGCGACGCTCGATCGCCGTCGGCGCCGCTCTCGCCGTCCTGCTCGGCCTCGTCCTCGCGGCCGGATGCCAGAACACGGCCTCCGCGATCGGTGCGCGTGTCCTCGATCGCTACCGCAAGGTCTCCGGTGCCAAGCCTTTGCCGGCCGGGGGGATGATCCGGATCCGGCTCCAGCCGCCCACCGGCGAGGCGGGCGCGGAGGGACACGAGGAGATCCTCTGGGAGCCGGGACGCTATCGCGACACGGTCGCCTCGGCTGGCCTGACGACCGTCGAGGGGATCGAGTCCGCGCGCGCCTTCTTCATCGACGGTGACGGGGTGACCCGCGTCGCCTCCGAGCCGGTCCTGCGTGACCTCCTGACACGCTCCTATTTCTGGAGGCGCGCATGGCTCTTCCGGGATCGGGAAAGGGCCCTCCTGGGCCTGGGCCCGGCCGAAGGAGAGACCATCGCGATCCGGTTCGACGTCATTGGCGGCAACCCGGTGACCCTCGCCTTTTCGTCGAAGGACGGCCGCCTGCTCTCTGCCCGGGCGCCCCGGTTCCACCTGGAGTTCGAGTCGCCGTCACGATACCGCGATCTCTCCGACCCTCGCCGCGCCCTGGCCGACGGCGAGATCGCCTGGACGGGCCTGCCGACCGGCCGCATGCCGAGCCCGCAGGTCGGCGGATCGCGCGCGCAATTCGGGCAGACCTCGTCGCAGATTCCCTACGCTCGGGCCGGCGGGGCGCTCACGGTCGACGCGCGCATCTCGGGTCTGCCGGTCCGACTGGCGATCGACGGCTCCGCGGACGGCCCGCTCGTCCTGTCGCCGGCGCTGGCGTCCCGGCTGCCGCTCCGCTTCGTGACCGACGTCTACGGCCGCTCCATCTCCGACGGCGCGACCCTGGAAGCGGGCGCCGTCGCCTGGCCCTCGCTTTTCGCCCAGGTTTCGGACGCCGTTCCCGCCGGTGCCGACGCCGTCGCGGGCGCCTGCCTGTTCCGAGAGGCCGTGGTCGAACTCGAACCGACGAACCGCCGGCTGGGACTGCACGATCCCGAGAAGTGGGTCGTGCCCGACGGCTACGTTCGGATCGTCACGGACGACGACGAAGACCGTCCCGTCGCAATCCTCCGCCGCGGGTCGGAGGATCTCCGCCTGACGGCCGCGAGCGACACGGGCGGCTCCGCCCTGGAGCTTTCCGCCGAAAGCGCGCGCCGGGCCGGCCTCGACGGCCGGTCGGAGGCCGACGGTCTCAAGTGGGGGCCCCTGAGGCTGCCCGCTCTTTCTCTGGTGGTCTCGCCGACCGGATTTTCGCCGTCGTGGGGCGACGACGGTCGGCTGGGGTTTCCGATCTTCGAGCGCTGCCACGCCTTCATCGACATGCCGCGGCGCTGGACGTACGTCAAACCGCTCGACTGAGCGTCACCCGAGCTCGCGAGGCAAACGACCGCCGCTGACGCACCGCGGGAGCGGGAGCGTGGCGAGGGGTCAGGTTCGCGGTCGAGCCCGCACCGGGGCGAGCCGCAAGCCGGTGCGGCCGCCGGCCGCAGACCCCGAGATGGCTCCCGCGACGGCTACCCGGCGCCGCGCTCCCGGCGGGGAACGAGCACGATCTCGGCATCGCAGCGGCCGCAGAGCAATTCGTCCAGCCCCGCCAGCCAGTCCGCGGCGATGCTCAGCTCGCTCGCACAGCCGGGGCACACCACCCTCACGGGCTCGCCCGCCACAGCCCCGGTCTTGTCCGGAGCGCCCCGGCGCGCGAGGCCGTCTCGCCGGGCCGGGTCAAAAGGGACAACGTTGGAATCTCTCACCGTCGTTCCTCCTGTCCGAAATGCCGTTCGGTCTCCGCCACGGCAGAAGCATCCTCGGAATCCGCCAGGGTCAAATGGGCTCGCCCGGGAGTCCGCGATTTGCGCACGGCGAGCAGGACAACGCCCAGAAGAAACAGCACACCGCCCGTCGAGAGCAGACTCGCGACGGCCGCCCGTACTGGTCGGGGCGCATCGCGCAGGTCCCGACCTCCGGCGCCGACGACCACCCCGCCCAGAAACAGACAGAGGACGGAGACGAGCAGCAGAGTGCGCGGACGGTCGTCCGGGCGGCGGGCCGACGGCTGGGACCAGACGAGCTTCACGGCGAAAGGCAGGGGCGACCAAACGCGCCCGGCCGGTTCGGCCGGCACGAGGCTGCGTTGCGAGCGAGGTCGAGTGCCAATCGGCCCTCCGCAGCGTCCGGGGCCGGAGAAGAGTTCTCCGTCCCCGATTTCAACGTTTTGATTCTAACCGGCGCGCGCCGGAGCGGCAAACGATTTATGCTTTCCCGCCTTCGAACGTCGAAAGGACCTGCATGCGCCGATTGGCTCCCCTGGGTATCGGCCTCGTCTTCATCGCCGCCGCTCCCGCGACCGACCCCGCTCCGGCAGCTCCGCGCGGCTTCTATTCCGACGGCGTCTCCGCGCAGCAGCGGCTCGAGCACGAGTTTCGCGCGATCCCCGATCCGGCCGTGGCGCGGGAGACGATGCGCCGCCTCTCGGCCGCCCCGCACCATCTCGGATCCCCCGAGGGCGCCCGGAACGCTCAGTGGATCCTGGCGAAATTCCGGGAGTGGGGACTCGAGGCCCGCATCGAGACGTTCGACGTGCTCTTCCCGACGCCGAAAGAGCGCCTCGTCGAGCTGGTGGAGCCCGTCCGGTTCCGCGCCGCGCTCGCGGAGCCCGTGCTCAAGGACGACCCCACCTCCGGCCAGACCGCGCAGCAGCTGCCGACCTACAACGCCTATTCGGTCGACGGCGACGTGACCGCGCCGCTCGTCTACGTGAACTACGGCGTGCCCGACGACTACGAGCAGCTCGAACGCCTCGGCGTCGACGTGAAGGGGAAGATCGTCATCGCACGCTATGGCGGGAGCTGGCGGGGCATCAAGCCGAAGGTCGCCGCCGAGAAAGGGGCGGTCGGCTGCATCATCTATTCCGATCCGAGGGACGACGGCTATTTCGAAGGACAGGTTTACCCGAAGGGGCCGTTCCGCCCCGAGCAGGGCGTGCAGCGCGGCAGCGTGGCGGACATGCCGGTCTACTCGGGCGATCCCCTGACGCCGGGCGTCGGCGCCACGAAGGACGCCGTGCGCATCGACCGCAAGGATGCCGCGACCCTCACGAAGATCCCGGTGCTGCCGATTTCCTACGGCGACGCGAAGCCGCTGCTGGCCGCGCTCGAAGGGCCCGTGGCGCCGCGGAGCTGGCGCGGGGCCCTGCCGATCACCTACCGCGTCGGCCCGGGACCGGCGAAGGTCCACCTCAAGCTCGTCTTCGATTGGAGGCTCGTCCCCGCCAACGACGTCATCGCCACCATCCCCGGCTCGGTCTGGCCGGACGAATGGATCATCCGCGGGAACCATCACGACGCCTGGGTCAACGGGGCGGAGGACCCGATCTCCGGGCTCGCCGCGCTGCTGGAGGAGGCGCGCGCCTACGGCCAGCTGCTCGAGAAGGGATGGCGGCCGAAGCGCACGATCGTGCTCTGCGCCTGGGACGGCGAAGAGGAGGGTCTCTTCGGCTCGACGGAGTGGGCCGAAACGCACCAGGACGAGCTCAAGGCGAAAGCCGTCGCCTACATCAACACGGATGGAAACGGACGCGGGTTCCTCGACGTCGGCGGTTCCCACTCGCTCGAGGCGCTGGTCACGGGCGCGGCCGCGGAGATCGAGGACCCGGAAAAGAAGATGTCCGTGCTCCAGCGCGCGCGCCTCCGGCAGATCGCCGACGCCGACAAGCCCGAGGACCGCAGCCGGGTCCGGGAGCGTGCCTACCTGCAGATCGAGGCCCTCGGCTCGGGCTCGGATTTCACGCCCTTCCTCCAGCACGTCGGGATCGCCTCGCTCAACCTGGGATACGGCGGTGAGAGCTCGGGAGGCATCTACCACTCCATCTACGACGACTTCACCTGGTATTCGCAATTCGCCGACACGGACTTCACCTATTCCCGGGCGCTCGCGCAGACCGGCGGGACGCTGACGCTGCGCCTGGCCAACGCCGACATCCTGCCCTTCGACTTCACCACGGCCGCCGAGTCGATCGCCCGCTACGTCAAGGAGGTCTCCGAGCTCGCCGACACGCGGCGCCGGGAGACCGAGGAATGGAACCGCCAGATCGAAGAAAACCTGCCGTGGGCCGTCGCCGACCCGAAGAAGCCCTTCGTCTCGCCGAAGCCCCGCACCGTGCCGCCGCACTTCGACTTCGCCCCGCTCCAGAACGCCTCGGACTCCCTGGTCGCGGCCGCCGGCGCCTACTCGCGCGCCTTCGATGCAGCGATGGCTCCCGGCGCCGCGCCGCTTGCGCCCGAGCGCCTGGTGGCGCTCAACCGCGCCATCGCGTCCTTCGAGCGCAGCCTCACCGCGGACGCGGGGCTTCCTGGCCGGTCCTGGTACCGCCACTTCGTGTATGCGCCGGGCGCGTACACGGGTTATGGCGTCAAGACGCTCCCGGCGGTGCGCGAGGCCCTGGAGGAACGCCGGTGGTCGGACGTCAACCCCGCCGCCCAGTCGACCGGCGCCGTCATCGAAAAAGCCGCGGAGCAGGTCCGGACCGCCGCCAAGCTGCTCCAGTAGTCGCCCCCTTTCGCGGCGCGGATAGTCTCCCGACCGAAGGGAGGGAGGAGGTCCGCGCCGCGGGAGCGAAGCGCGGCGCGGAGGTCAGGCTTGCGGTCGAGCGCGCACCCGCGCGAGCCGCAGGCCGGTGCGCCCGTGGGGCGCAGACATCCGCGCAAGCGGAGCGACGGTCAGGGTTCGTCGGGGCGTTCGCGGCGCGGATAGTCTCCCGACCGAAGGGAGGGAGGAGGTCCGCGCCGCGGGAGCGAAGCGCGGCGCGGAGGTCAGGCTTGCGGTCGAGCGCGCACCCGCGCGAGCCGCAGGCCGGTGCGCCCGCGGGGCGCAGACATCCGCGCAAGCGGAGCGACGGTCAGGGTGCGTCGGGGCGTTCGCGGCGCGGATAGTCTCCCGACCGAAGGGAGGGAGGAGGTCCGCGCCGCGGGAGCGAAGCGCGGCGCGGAGGTCAGGCTTGCGGTCGAGCGCGCACCCGCGCGAGCCGCAGGCCGGTGCGCCCGCGGGGCGCAGACATCCACGCAAGCGGAGCGACGGTCAGGGTGCCACGCCTCCGCCCCGCATCCGCTCGTAGAACTCCTGGCTGTCGGCCTTGCCCTGGGCGATCGCACAGGTGCCGTCGCAGCGCGCGGTGACGCGACCCTCCTCGTCGAAGATCTCGGCGGCGGCGAAAACGAGGTTCATTCCCGCGCGGATCATGCGCGCCTCGGCGACGACCCGGCTGCCGCGCGTGGGGCGGAAGAAGGACATCGCCAGGTGCACGGTCGCCGAACGGCTCTCGGGACGCGACAGCCACCCGACCGTTCCGATCACCAGGTCGAAGAGCCCGGCCAGCACGACGCCGTTGACGGCCGCGGTCCCGATCCCCCCGCGGTGCACGTCCTGCACGGGGTCGATCACGGCACGCACGCGGTCGATGCGATCGAAGTCGAGCCGGGCACCGAAGTGTTCCATCGAAGGGGACGCGTTCCAGATCTGGCCGAGCGCCTTGAGCGACTCGAGCGTGGGATAGGCGGGCGAGAAGGGCTGGCCTTCGGTCGACATCCGGAGACGGACTCTACTTCAGGCCCTCGACGACGAACAGGTCGGAGAGCTGGCGGCTGTAGGTGTAGGCGTAGGACTTGCCGTCCGGCGTCACGACGACGTTGGAGATCCGCTCGACGCCCGACGGGTCGAGCGGCATCAGCTCCTTCCAGAGCTCGTGCCGGCCGGTGGCGAGGTCGATCGTGTACACGCGCACCGGAAGGTCGCGCTTCCACACGAAGATCGATCGGCCGTCGGGGCTGAACCGGAGGGGAAATTCTCCGTTGTCGAGCCCCGCGATCGGCCTGGGCGTTCCGCCGTCCATCGGAAAGAGCACGCCCTTGTGGTCGGGGCCGATCGCGGCCACGAGCTTCCCGTCCGGCGAGACCGCGAATCCCGGGAACGCCGTGTCGATCCCCTCCACCGTCACGGGCCTCGGCTTTCCCCCGTCGATCGACTGGACGTAGAGTCGTACCCCGCGGCCCGGCTCGCTTCCGGCGACCAGCACGCTCTTGTTGTCGGGCAGCCACGCGGCCGACTGCGAGGGCGTGACACCCGGGACCTCGAGGCGCCGGGGCTGCCCGGCCCCGGTCGGAAGGAGCATCAGCGTCGGGTTGGGCGCCGAGAGGGCCGCCAGCGCCCACTGCGTGTCGGACGACAGCGAGAGCGCGGCCCCCTCGCCCAGCTTGACCACGGGCGAGCCGGACTTCCGCAGATAGACCGTGTAGAGAGCGCCGCCCGCCTCCCCCTCTTCGTCGAACAGCAGGGTGTGCCCGTCCGACGAGATGTCGCCGACGAAGGAGTAGTCGAGCCAGGACAAGTCGCGCTCTCGCGCGTCACCCGGCAGAAGGCCGAGCGTGCCGACCCGCGATCCCCCGCGCGACAGCAGGACGCGGCCGCTGAGAGCCACGTCCTGGAGACGGATGCCGCCCGGCACCCGGACGAGCACGCGCACGGCCCCGGACGGCGTCACGGCATAGAGAGAGAGGTTGGCGCCCGTGTCCGTCGCCGTGAACCAGATCTCGTCGCCCGACGGCGACCAGGCGAGGCCCCCGACCTTGTTCCAGCGCGGCGTGATGGTCTTCTTCTTCGGGGCGGACACGTCGAGCAGGGCGACCCATCCCGAGTCGTCCTGCGAGAACGGGTGGTCCACCCACGCGACGCGCTTGCCGTCGCGGGACAGCCTGGCATCGCTGACGTAGCCGGTCGTCTCGTAGAGAACCTTGCCGATCGGGAACTCGATCCGGGCCTTCCCGCCGACGTCCCGGACCACGAGCAGGTCCGAGCCGTTCGGCGCCCAGTCCGCTTCCTGGACGTCTTCGGCGACGTCGCGCGGGGCGCCGCCGGTCAGGGCCGCGCGCGCGAGGGTACCGGCGCACACGGACGGGTGCGTGCCCCGGCAGTCGACGTCGATCGCCATCTCTCCCGAGGGCGAGATCGACAGCAGATTGGCGCTCGGAAGCTCCAGGGGCAGGGCCTCGGGGCTGGACGGATGCTTGAGAAACAGCTTGCGGGGGTTCCCGTCCCAGGAGGCGCTGTAGACGATGGTCTGGCCGTCGGGAGCGAAGCGGGCCGACTGGATCGTCCCGCTCCCGAAAGTGATCTGCTGAAACGAAGGCGGCATCGAGCGTCCGAACCGCCGGGCCGTCCAGAACCCGGCAGCGAAGGCCGCCGCGAGCACGGCGGCCCCGGCGATCCAGGGCATCCACCGCCGCTTCGGCCTCGCCCCGGCAACCTCCGTCACGCCCGACACGGCCCCCGAGATCGAGGCCTCCGACAGGTGCTCGCGCACCGCGCGCACGTCCCGCGCGAGATCGCGCGTCGACGCGTAACGCTCCTCGGGGTCCTTCTGCAGGCAGCGCTCGACGATCCAGCGGAAGGGCGCCGGCACGGACGCGTTCAGCTGAGCGACGGGCTCCGTGTCCTCGCGGATGATGGCCGTCAGCGTCTCGGCGTTGGTGCCGCGCTGGAAGGCGCGCCGGCCGGTCGCCATCTCGTAGAAGATCGAGCCCATGGAGAACTGGTCCGTGCGGTAGTCGAGGGGCCGGCCGCTCGCCTGCTCGGGCGACATGTAGCCGATCGTCCCCATCACCGTGCCGGCCTGGGTCGCCTGCGCCGTCGGCGCGTTGGTGACCTGGTCGGAGGGCTCCTTGAGGAGCTTGGCGAGGCCGAAGTCCAGGATCTTCAGCGCCCCGTCCTTCTTCACCATGACGTTTTCGGGCTTCAGGTCCCGATGGACGATCCCCGCGGCATGGGCCTTGGCCAGGCCGTCGGCGAGCTGATAGGCGAGATCGAGCAGCCGCCGCGTCGGCAGGGCGCCGGCGTGCATGACCTCCCGCAGCGTCCGCCCGTCGACGAGCTCCATCGCGATGTAGACGGTGGACTGGTCGGACCCGATGTCGTGGATGGTGACGATGTTGGGGTGGTTGAGCGCCGACGCCGAGCGGGCTTCCTGCTCGAAGCGCTTGCGGCGATCGACGTCCGCCGCGAACTCGGGCGAGAGGACCTTGACGGCGACCTCGCGACCGAGCCGCGAGTCGCGCGCGCGGTAGACCTCGCCCATGCCCCCGGCGCCGAGCGGCGCGAGGATCTCGAATGGGCCCAGCCGGCTTCCGATCGCGATCGTCATGGATTTGGCGTCGCGGGATTCTACCCAGAATCCCCTTAGAATCGCGGCACCGAAAAGGAAATCGCATGAAGACCGCCCTGCGGTGCCTTCTGTCCGTCTTCGTCCTGACCGCAACCGCGCGTGCGGCCGACCCGCCGGCGCTGACGGCCGTGAAGGCGGGGCGGCTGATCGACCCGAAAGCCGGCACGGTCGCCAGCGGCGCCGTCATCCTCGTCGAGAACGGCCTGGTCAAGGCGGTTGGCCCTTCGGTCGTGATTCCGAACGGCGCGAGAGTGATCGACCTCTCCGGCATGACGGTGCTTCCCGGCCTCATCGACTGCCACACGCATCTGGTCGGCGACTACTCCGAGGACTCGGACCCGCTGACGGAGCTCAAGCACTCCGCGGCCCGGCGCGCCTTCGAGTCGGTCCCCAACGCGAAGGTCACGCTCGACGCGGGCTTCACGACGGTGCGGGACGTCGGAACCTACCGGGCGTTCGTGGACGTCGCCATGCGGGACGCGATCGCGAAGGGATTTTTCCCCGGACCGCGCATGTACGTCGCCGGCGCGTACGTGACCATCACCGGCGGCGGCGGCGCCGTGTCGGGCGACCTCGCCCCCGACATCACGCTCCCCTGGGACTTGAAGTTCGGGATCGCCGACGGCGTCGACGAGGTTCGCCAGCGCGTCCGCGACATCGCGCAGCACGGAGTCGACCTCATCAAGGTCCTCGCCACGGGCGCCTTCCTGGCGCACGGATCGGACCCGCATGCCGTCGAGTATTCGTACGAGGAGATCCGGGCCGCGGTCGAGGAGGCGCAGCACAAGGGGCTGAGAGTCGCCGCGCACGCCCACTCGGCCGAGGGCATCAAGAACGCCGTGCGCGCCGGCGTCGCCTCCATCGAGCACGGAACGTACATCGACGACGAGGGACTGCGCCTCATGAAGGAGCACGGGACGTACCTCGTCGCGGACATCTACGACGCCGAGTACTTCCGCCAGGGCAAGGGCGTTCCGCAGGACTTCGCCGCCAAGCAGCCCGAGGGCGACGAGATCCAGCGCCAGAACTTCCGGAAAGCCGTGCAGATGGGGGTCAAAATCGCGTTCGGCACCGACGCGGGCGTGTACCCCCACGGCCTGAACGCCCGCCAGTTCGCCTGGCAGGTGCGCTACGGCCAGACGCCGATGGAGGCCATCCGCTCGGCGACCGTCTCCGCCGCGGACCTGATCGGCCGAGGGAACAAGGCCGGATCGCTCGAGCCCGGGCAGTGGGCGGACCTCATCGCCGTCCGCGGCGATCCCCTGCGGGACGTGACGGTCCTCGAGACGGTCCCCTTCGTGATGAAGGGCGGCGAGGTCACCCGGGACGTTCGCTAGGGCGCGGCGCGACCGCCCGCCGACGTTGATGCAATTGCACCACGCGGCAGCCCGCCCGGAGTGCCTAACCTCGAGGTGAAGACACGGGGGGTGTGTGATGACACTTCTGAAACTCGTTCTCGCGGCCCTGGTCGTTTCGTCGGTTCCGCTGATCTTCCTGTCCGTCCGCGCATGGTTCAAGGCCCGCGGCACGCGGCTCATCACGTGCCCGGAGACCAAACGGCCGGCCGCGGTCCGGCTCGACCGGGGCCACGCCGCCGCCTCGACCGCCGTCGGCGAGACGGACCTGCGCCTCGAGTCCTGCACGCGTTGGCCGGAACGGGAAGACTGCGGCCAGGAGTGCCTCTCGCAGATCGCGTCGGCACGCGACGGGTGCCTGGTGCGCAGCATTCTCGTCCGCTGGTACGAGGGCGCCTTCTGCGCCATCTGTCGCGAGCCGATCGGAGCGATCCACTGGGGCGACAACAGGCCCGTGCTCCTGACGCCCGACGGCCGGACGCGCGAGTGGGACGACATCCGGCCCGAGACGCTTCCGGCCGTTCTGGTCACGCACAAGCCGGTGTGCTGGAGCTGCCACGTCGCGAAGACGTTCCACGAGCTGCATCCCGAGCTCGTGACGGAACGCAAGGCGTACCCCGAACGACGCGCGTCCTGACGATCGGCGGAAGCGGCTCGACGGAGGCGCGGCGTTACACTGTGTTGCCGTGGCCGCTCGGGACATCGCTTCGATCCTGAAGGCGCTCTCGGACGCCCGCGTGCGATACGTCGTCGTCGGCGGCGTCGCCGTCGTACTCCATGGCCACCTGCGAGTGACGGCCGACCTCGATCTCGTCGTTGCCCTCGACCGTCCGAACATTCTCGCGGCACTGAGTGCTCTGGAGAGCCTCGGCTATCGACCGCGCGCACCCGTGGCCGCGCAGGAGTTTGCCGACCCGGACACCCGCGCCGCCTGGATTCGCGACAAGGACATGAAGGTGTTCTCGCTCTGGAGCGCGCGACTCCCGGAGACCGGCGTCGATCTTTTCGTCGAGGAACCCATTCCGTTTCGAGATCTGGAAGGTGGCGCTCGAGCGGCCGAGCTGCACGGGGCGAAGGCGCCGATCGCGTCCATCGAGCACCTGATCGCCATGAAGCGAAAGGCCGGGCGGCCGCGAGATGCGGAAGACATCGCCGCCCTGCGGGACATTGAGCTACTCTTGAAGGACGATGAGTCGAGCTGACACGAGACCCCGGGACGGCTGGCGCGAGCACGAGCTCGAGCAGCTGCGATCGTGGCTCCGCCTCACACCGGAGCAACGACTCGACTGGCTCGAGGGGGCCAAGGAATTCGCCCGCGAGGCCCTGGGCGCCGCCCATCGCGACCGTTCCGGGAAACCGGAACGCCAGGAACCCTAGGCTCGCGCGCTACTTCGGCAGCAGCGCCGGCCAGTTCACGAGAACGGCGATGGGCGCGGGCTCCAACGGCGCAGTATCGACGAGAAAGCGCTGCCCGTCCCCCGCCACGTCGTAGTCGCGCAGTTCGCCCTCGAGACGGAAGAGCCGGGCGGGAGCGCCTGGTTCCGGGCGCGCGCCGGACCTCAACGGGACGGCCGTGAGCTCGTGATTTGCCGAGACGTAAAAGAGCTCGCGCCCGTCGCGGCGCCAGCGCGGCATCTCTCCGCCTCCCGCGGACACGCGAATGCGCTCCGCACCGCCGTCCACCGGCCGCAGGTAGATCTCGCGACCGCCCGACTCGCTGGAGACGTAGGCGGTCCAACGGCCGTCGGGAGAAAAACGCGCTCCGGCCTCGTACTGAGGCGTGGCCGCCAGCGGTACGGGCTCGCGCCTGCCCGACAGAGGCAACAGCAAGAGGTCTCCGTTGTTCTTGCGGCTCCACTCGGTGAAGCACAGGAATCGCCCGTCGGGCGACGCGTCCTCCGGCTGCTGGACGCCCGGGATCGCGAGAAGGACCGCGTCCTCGCCGGGAGAGCTGGCCGGGACCTCGAACAGGTCCGGGGGCCCCGCCCGGTCTCCGCGGAAGAAGATCCTCTTCCCGTCGGCCGACCAGACAGGCCCCTGTTCGTCGCCCTCGTCGAGCGTGAGCCGAAGCGGAAGCCGGCGCGCGAAATCGTAGAGCCACAGATCGCTCGTCCCGACCTTCCCATCCCGGATGGACGCGGCGACCGTCTGGCCGTCCGGCGAGAGACGGACACTTCCCACGATCCCGGCGAGCCCGACCGTCTCGATCTCGTGGCCTGTACGGTCGAGCCACGCCACCCGGCTCGGACGCGGCAGCTTTTCGTAGGAGAGGACACCCGCGTCGGACGTCGAAAACCCGGTATTGGCCGGCCCGTTGAAGTAGTAGACGTGTTCGGCGAGCGTCACCGGATCCCCGGAGAGACGCAGGGTCTGCTCGTCGAACGGCTGCGCCACGAGCGCACCGGAACGCCCGTACACGAGATATCCGGACCGGACATATTCGACGCGCGACGCGATTCCACTCGTGATTGGCGTCGTCTCCTTCGAGTCGAGCGAACCCGCCCGAAGGTGCCAGCGGCGATCCCCGGAGGTTTCGTAGTCTCTGACCAGATAGAGAAAGCGTCTTCCGTCCGGAAAGAAGTGCGGCCAGAGGCCGATGTTCTCTCTCCGCGCGACGTACAGGACGTTGCGCGCCGGTCCGCCCCCGGCGCTCACGGCGTAGACCCCGGGCTTCTCCGGCCCGAACTGGGTGAACAGGATCTCGCCCGAGGAGCCCCAACTCGGAAGGCTCTCGAGGAAGGGCGCTTCGCAGATCGTCCGAGCGGGCCCGCCTGCGGCTTCCATTCTCCGGAGCTTCCCGTCCGCGAAGAAGCCGATCGAGCGCGAGTCGGGTGACCAGAACGGCGAAACGGCGCCTTCGGTGTCCTCGAGCGGGCTGGTCTCGTCCGACTCGAGGGATCGGAGGTAAAGCTGCCGACGACCCGACTCGCCGCCAACGAGAACGAGCTTCGACCCGTCTGGTGACAGAGAGGACTGCCCCTCAATCTCGCCGTACTCGAAGCCGACGCCGTCGGGAAGAACGACCGAGAAGCGGACCGTGCGCCCCGGCTCGGCGGGCGGCTTGCGGCCGGTGAGGACGACAGCAACGGCCAGCGCGGAGGCGAGGCCGGCCGCAAGCGCCCAGGGCAGCGCGCTGCGCCACGTGGGGCGTACCGGTGCCGGGCTCGCGGCAACTCCCCCGCTCGCCTCCCCGAGCCGGTCCCTGAGGGTGGCCAGATCCCGCGCGAGGTCTCGCGTCGAGGCGTACCGCTCGTCCGGGCTCTTCGCGAGGCACCGCTCGACGATCCAGCGCAGCGGCGCCGGGGCGAGCGGAGACAGGCTCGCCATCGCCTCCGGCTCCTCGCGGATGATGGCCGAGAGCGTCTCGGGCGTGCTCCCGCGCGCGAAGGCCCGCCGTCCCGTTGCCATCTCGTAGAGGATCGAGCCCAGCGAGAACTGGTCCGACCGAAAATCGACCGCCTTTCCGAGCGCCTGCTCGGGCGACATGTAACCGGCCGTGCCCATCACGATTCCCGGCTCCGTAGCGCCGGAGACCGTCGGGGATTGCGTCCCACCGCTCGGGTCCTCGGGCTGAGTCAGCTTCGCGAGGCCGAAGTCGAGGATCTTGACGAACCCGTCCTTGGTCACCATCAGGTTCTCGGGCTTCAGGTCGCGGTGGACGATCCCCGCAGCGTGAGCCTTCGCCAGGCCGTCCGACGCCTGCGCGGCGATCGAAAGGAACGAGCGGATCGGAAGCGCCCCGTCCGCCAGGACCTCGCGCAGCGTCCGGCCGTCGACGAGCTCCATCGCGATGTACTCGACCCCGTTGGCCGCACCGATGTCGTGGACCGTGACGAGGTTGGGGTGATTGAGCGCGGAAGCCGCGCGCGCTTCCTTCTCGAAGCGCTTCAGGCGCTCGGGATCCGTCGCGACCGACGGCGGCAGGACCTTGATCGCGATCTCGCGCTGGAGGCGCGGGTCCCTCGCGCGATAGACCTCACCCATCCCGCCTGCGCCGAGCGGCGCGGCGATCTCGTAGGGGCCGAGGCGTTGTCCGGTGCGCAAGGGCATCGAGCTTGGTGCACCGATTCTATCGTCCGGGAACCGTCGCGGACGAAGCCTCCAAAACCACGGACGAAAGACGGCGCGGAACGAGTTCGCCGATCTTTCTCCGTCGTTTCGCCGATGCTCCTGCGCTAGCCTAGGGTCGATGCGCTCCTCTCGCCCGCGAACGACCGTGCTGGCCGCGTGCGCGGCGGCGTGCCTCGTGGCCGCGGCCGAGGCGCAGGAGCCGATCGAGCGTCAGGGCGCCGTCCAGGAGGAGGTCGTCGTGGAGCGCGTCGTGATCGACGCCCACGTGATCGGCCAGGACGGCAACCCGATCCCGGGGCTGACCCCGGAGAACTTCCGGGTCAAGATCGACGGCCGTTCGGTCATCCTCGAGGACGTCGAATGGCTTCCGGCCGACAAGCCGGAGAACGACGCCTCCGCGCTCGTGGGCATCGAGGGCGAGGAGGCCGAGCGTTTCCGCCAGGACGCTCCGCCCGGCCGGCTCATCGTCTTCTTCTTCCAGCACGACGGCAGCCAGACGACGCGGCTTCACGGGCTGATGCGCAACGCCCAGCAGGCCCGGCGCTTTCTCGACACGCTGCTTCCGACGGATCGCATCGCGGTCGCGTCGCACGACTCGCAGCTGAAGCTGCGCCAGGACTTCACCGCCGACCGCGCCAAGATCGAGCGCGCCATCAACGAGTCGATCCGCACGTCGATGCCGCCCGAGCCGGATCCGACGAGCCAGCCTTCCATCGGCCGGTACCTCGACCGCGACGCGGCGAGAAAGGCGGGGACGACGGACCGGGCGATCGAGGTCCTCGCCCGGGCCCTCGAGTCGCTGCCCGGCGGCAAGTCCATGGTCTTCTTCGGCTGGGGCCTCGGCAGCACCCAGGGCGGCCTGACCGGGCCGGTGGCCTCCGAGAGCCGGGACTTCAGCGAAATGATCTATTCGCTCGGACGCGCCCGCGTGAACCTGTTCACGCTCGACGTGGCCGACGCCGACTATCACTCGCTCGAGGACTACCTGAAACAGGTCTCGCAGATGACGGGCGGCCGCTACCAGAAGACGCATATCTTCCCCGCCCTCGCCATGGAGGTCGTCCGGCGCACGATCTCGGGCCGCTACATCCTCGTCGTCGTCAAGCCCCGCGGCACCCGCGGCGACCACGAGATCGAGGTCGAGCTCGTGGGCAAGAAGGGCTACGTCTACGCGAGGCAGCACTACCAGGACTGAGTCGCCGGGTCTGACCCCCCGACTCAGCGCCGCTCGAGCTTCGCGATCCCTCCGCTCTCCTTCGACAACGCATCGGATGCCAGGAAGGCCTTCGCCGCGGCGTCGTCCCGGAGGTAGGCGTCCCAGAACGCGAGACTGGCGATCTTGACCTGCTTGAAGAGCGCGACTTCCTGTTCGACCGAAACGGCGTCCTTCCCCCTGCCCCGGGGCAACGTCGCGCCGGGCTCGGCCGCGCGGCCGGAAAAGGACAGGTGGCTCGCGCCCTCGAGGATCACCGCGTACTTGTCCCCCGCGGGCGAGAGTCGAAACGGGTCGAGCCTCCACGATGGCTTCTGGCCCTTCACGCCCCGGTCGCGCGACCCGGTCATCACCATCAGCGGCCGGGTCACCGCCGCCCAGGATTCCTCCGTCAGCCCCTGTTGTCCCTTGCCGGCCGGCGACAGCAGCAGAAAGGCCTTCGGCGCCGGGTCGGCGAAGCTCTTCGGCTTCTCGCCCTTGCCGGCGATCGCCGTCGCCCCCGCGAGAAGCTGCGCCGTGAACGCGCCCAGGGAGTGGCCCGCCACGCCGAGACGCCGGCCGTCGAGCTTTCCGGCGAGGGGAGACACCTTCGAGGCGATCTCTTCCAGCGAGAAGATCGCGAAGGTCAGGTCGCTCGTCCGGCTTTCCCAGACCTTCGGGTCGTCGATCGCGTCGGCCCGGGTCTCGCGCAACGCGTCGAGGCTTCGGGAGTCGATCCGGCCCGAGGCCGAATCGGCGTGCGTCGGCGCCAGGACGACGTAGCCGCGGGTCGCCCAGAATCGCGAAAGGGGCCGGTGGCTGTCCCCCGTCCCGCCGGCGCCGTGCGAAAACACGATCACCGGGAAGGGGCCGCCGCCGCTCGGATAGGTCACGTGGATCGGGATGTTCCGATTGCGCGACGGATCGCGAATCGTCACGTCCGCGTCGGCGACGACGGCGAGGCCGCTCATCGCGAGCTCCGCGGCCGGCGGTGCGACGACCGGCGCAGGCGGCGGCGGAGGCGGAGCCGGCTGCGACGCGCAGGCCGCGGCCAGACCGAGGCTCAGGGATGCGAGAAAACGCTTCATGGAGTCCGTTCGTCAGGGCCGGAAAACGAGATCAGCATATCCCCGGACGGTGCTGAACCGCGGCGCCGTGCTCTCGATCCAGGCCGCTCCGACGCGGAAGGTCACCGAGCGGCCGTACTCGGCCGGGATGAGACGTTCGAGACGCGCCTCCGCGCCGGCGACGCGGACCGGCTCGGGGCGCGCGCCCTGGAGGCTCCAGGCCCGCAGCCACTCTCCGTAGAGAACCAGCGGGAAGCCCGCCGCTTCGGCCTCCGCCCGGTAGGCATCGAACTTGTCGCCGAGCTGCACGGCGAAGGGCAGGGCACGGCTCTCGATGCGGTTCCGGTCGAATCCGGGAGGCAGGATCGTCGACGGCGAGCCGCCGACCGCGAAAACGTCGAAGCGCGTCGGCCGGCCTCCCGTGTCCCCCCATCGCGCGCCGGCCGAGATCGTGGCGAGCGGCGTGATCCCGAACAGGCGCGCGCCCCCGGCGGCCTGGCTCCAGCCGCGGCCATCCGTCTCGCCGACCGATCCGGTCGCCTCGACTCCGATGCCGGCCCCCCAGCGCCCGCGCGTGCGCCGGTACACGGCCCGAAGGCGCGCCGTACCGAGGGCGCGGCTGAACTCACGCCCCGTCGCCGGCACGTCGTAGCTCGCGACGCCCTCGCCGCCGTCGGCTTCGAGGCGCCCCCAGGCGAACGACCGGTTCCAGGAAGCCTCGAAGTAGCCGCCCCACCGTTTCACGTCGAGCTCGGGACGGGGCGCGAGGCTCTGGCGGCCGGGCTTCTCGAGCGCCGAGAAGGCCTGCAGCGAGACGGTGAACGGAAGGCCTCGCCAGGCCGCCGCGAGAGTTCCGCCGCGCGGGCCGGGCGTGTTGCCGACGGAGGCCGCCGCCAGCCAGTGGAGCCGGCCGAGCACGTCGCCGCCGTCGACGCCGAGCTGCACCGTGTCGCCGTCGGGGCCGATCGAGAAATTCAGAAGGGGACGGACGGCCTGGGACGGCCACACGGAATACGGACGGTCCGGACCGACGGCTTCGACCCCGAGCGGCGGAAGAGTCGCTCTCGGGACGGCGAGGCTCGCCTTCGGCGCGGGAGCCGGCGGCGCGGCGGAGAGATCCAGCCGAGCGACCCCGATTCCCGCCGCGGTCCAGTTCAGGAAGAAGAGCGTCCGGCCGTCCGGCGCGGGGGCCGGGACGAAGGCGCCGGTGACCACGCGCGTGAGCTGCCTCGCGGGGGCCTGCCCGGACGCCGGTGCCGCCACGACGTTCCAGACTCCCGAACCATCCGAGGTCGCGAAGATCTCCGAGCCGTCGGTGCTCCACGCCGGCGCCGCCGCCGCCACGCCGCCGATCTCGATCTCGCTCGCGGCGCCGCCCTCGACCGGCAACACCACGAGCCGCCAGCGGCCGTCAAGATGGAGGAGCGCGGCAACGCGCGCCCCGTCGGGGGAAACGCGCGGCTCCGCCCAGACGGGCCAGGCGTCGGTCGAGCCGGACGCGGTGGAGATCCCGCGGGTCTCGCCCGTCACGAGATCCACCCTCACGAGGGTCGAGACGCCGACCCGGTTGCGGACCGCGACGGCAAAGCTCCCGTCGGGCGCGGGATCCGCCTGGGAAACGTCTTCGAGCCGGGTGACGCGAGCGACCGAGCCTCGGGCAAGATCCCAGAGGTAGAGGTCGCGCCGCAGGAGCCCGTCGCCATCGGGCGCACGCTTCGAGAAGAGCACGCGGCGACCGTCCGGCATCCAGCGCGGGTCGGTCGGCGACTCGCCGTCGATCCGCGGCAGCGTCCGGCGGGGCGCCCGCTTCTCCCCGGCGGCGCCGAGGTCCCAGATCGCGACGAGGCTCACGCGGCGCGACGGGTCGCGGCGAGCGAGGATCCGGGATCCGTCCGGCGAAACCTGGAGCGACCGCGTCGCGCCCTCGAGCTCGAGCACGGAGTCGCCTTCGACGAGGCCGGCCGCCTTCAGCCGCTCCTCGTCCTCCCGGGCCTGCGCGGCGGTCTCCTCGACGAAGCGGGCGTAGAGGGCTTCGGGAGGCTCGCCGAAGATCGCGCGAAACGACGTCTCGAAGCCGCCCGCCAACCGCGCGGCCATGCGCGCCCAGAGCTCCGGCAGGCTCCCCGGACCGGCGCGCCGGGCGAGCCACTCGAGGTAGGCCGAGCCCACGAGGTACGGTGCGTCGTCCGAGAGCCATCCATCGCCGCCGTCGAGGTCCCGGTACTTCGGGAGCTTGTCCGCGACCGCCAGGCCGCGCAGCAGCATCGCGCGCAGGCTCGAGGCGGGCCGCCCGGCGCCCGTCAGCTCCCCTTCGACCAGCGTGGCGTAGCCCTCGTAGACCCAGCGGGGCAAGCCGATCGCCAGCGGGCCGAGCGGCACGGGCGAAAGCGAGCCGAGGATCCGGCCGAGGCCCGTCGCCGGCCGCGCCAGATGGACGACGTGCGCCACCTCGTGCACGGCCAGGATCTCGGTCCAGTCTCGAAAATCGCCGAGGTCCGACGCCGGGCCGGGCGGAGTGGTCCAGAGCCGGATCTCGGGCCGGTCCAGGAAGGGAACGGCCGCGCCGTTGGCCGCCGAAGCGGGGTCCGAGACGACGACCTCGATCGTCCGGCCGGGCTCCGAACCGACGAGCGCCGCGACGCGCGCGTAGATCGGCTCGAGCTGCCCGGCCGCGTGCCGGGCCCACGTTTCGAACGACGCCGGGAAGTGCACCCGAAAGTGAGTCGTCTCCAGCGTGCGCCAGTCGGCCGACGGCCCCTGCGCCGCCGCCGCGGACGCCAGAGCGAGGAGCAACCCGACGAGCCCGCCGCGGCGCATCGCAGCGAAGGCTATCAGCGCGCCCCTTGATAGAATCCCGCCGCAATCCCGGCCCCGAAAACCCACAGGAGACGACGATGCACCACGGTGTTCGCTTCGCTCTCGCCGCGCTCACCGTGTGGGCCGCGAGCGCCGCCGCACCCGCCCAGATCTGGATTCCGGTCGGCCCCCGGACGGGCGAGGTCCGTGCTCTGGCGATTCAGCCGAGCGCGCCGACGAATCTCTACGCGGGGACCTTCGGCGGAGGCCTCTACCGGACGACCGACGGGGCGGCGTCCTGGACCCTCAGCGACTCGGGCCTGCCCCGCGACTCGGTGGTCGAGGGAGTCGCCGTCGACGCCTCCTCTCCGCAGACGGTCTGGGCAATCAAGGACCGCGGCGGCGTCTATCGCAGCGCCGACGGCGGCGTTTCCTGGAAACGCGCGCTCGCGATCGAGCGGCAGGAGTGGTCCGCCGTCGCCGTCGACCCGAAGGGCGTCGTGTACGCCGCCGCCGACACTTCGGGACCCAGGCCCGGGATCCACCGGTCGGGCGACGGAGGCCGGAACTGGACCTACTCGGCGACCGGGTTCCCGCACAACTTCCGCCTGCGGTCCCTCGCCATCGATCCGAAGACGCCCGCGACGCTCTACGCGGGGACCGTCAGCAATGGCGTCTTCAAGTCCACCGACGCGGGCGCCACCTGGTCCGCCTCCAGCGACAAAATCGAGACGGAGAACATCCACGCGCTCGCCGTCGATCCGGTCGGCCCCGAGACCGTCTGGGCCGGCGTCAACGGCGCCATCTACCGCAGCGACGACTACGGGAAGACGTGGGCGAAGAAGAGCCCGGACCGGTGGCGTCCGTTCAACGGCGACGCCTTCGCGATCGATCCGGCCGACCCGAAGATCGTCTATGCCGCCGTCCCGAACCGCGTCATCCGGACCACCGACCTCGGCCGCAACTGGACCGACATCGCGAAGGGGTTCAACTGGATCAACTTCTCGACCCTGGCGCTCGACCCGGTCGGCGTACTGTACGCGGGCACCAACCGGGACGGGGTGCTCAAGACGACCGACGGCGGCAAGACCTGGTCGCCGACTCCCGATGGCTTCACGGCCGCCGACGTGAAGGCTCTCGTCGCCGACCCCTCGGCGCCCGGCACGATCTACGTCGGGACCGTCCAGGGCAACGTCGCGAAGTCGACCGACGGCGGCAAGACCTGGACGCGGATGCACCAGGGCATGACGACGACCGACGTGCGGGCGATCGCGATCGACCCCACGTCGCCGCGCGTCCTGCTTGCCGGAACGGACGAGGGCCTTTTCCGCAGCGAGGACGCCGGCGAATCCTGGACGCAGGTCCACAAGGACATCGTCATCACGCGCAGCGTGCTCTCCATCCTGTTCGATCCGGGCGATCCGAAACGGATCTATGCGCGCGATCCCGACACGGTGTATGCGAGCGAGAACGGCGGGACGTCCTGGAAGGAGATGCCGGACCTCGAGCGCGGCTCGAGCCTGAACGGCTTCTTCGGTTTCGCGGCCGTTCCCGGCGCCCCCGGGGCCGCCGCCACGCTCCTCGCCAGCACGCACGCCGGCCTCTTCCGGTCGACGGACGGCGCAAGAACCTGGAGCAAGATCGGGACCGGTCTGCCCTACACGCGGATCCAGACGATCGTCGCCGATCCCGCGGGAAAGACGATCTTCCTCGGGACCGAAGACGAGGGCGTCTTCCGGAGCTCCGACGCAGGAACGACGTGGACGGCCGGCCACCAGGGGCTCGGCCGCGCCAACGTCCAGGTCCTGCTGCTCGACCCCGCCGATCCGAGAACGATCTACGCCGGGACCTGGAAGAAGGGCGTCTACCGCTCCCGCGACGCCGGAATCACGTGGAGTCCGGTCGGCGGCGAGCCGCCGCATCCGGACATCGTGGGCCTCGCACCCGACTTCGCCAACCCGGGACGCATCCTCGTCGCCACCGCGGGACGCAGCGTTTGGAGTCTCGACACGGCGGCCGCGGCGCCCGCCCCGCCCCCGCCGCCGGCGAAGAAGCCGGCGCCCCCCGCGAAGAAGAAGAAGCCGTAACCTTTCGGGCGAGGCGCCGTCTCCTCCTTCGACACGGAGGAACCATGCGTCTGATGAAAGCCTCTCTTCTGGCGGTCCTGCTGATTCTGCCGACGGCCTCCCGCATGGAGGCGGGCGCTCCCGAAGCCGCCCCGTCATCCGGAGAAAAGAAGACGGTCGTCGTCGTCAGTCCGGAGCCCGAGGTCGTCGTCGACGATGACGGCGCCTTCTTCGAGGGCGAGGACGGCCCCGAAACGTTCGCGGACCTGCGCGACCTCGAGAACCTGCCGGAGCTCGCCTGGTTCGAAGGCGGCGGCTACATCGGCGTGCGTCCCATCGAGATGACGCCCGAACTGCGAACGCACTTCGGCGCTCCGAAGGAGGCCGGGGTCTTCGTCGGCAAAGTCGAGAAGGGCTCGCCCGCGGCAAAGGCCGGCCTGCAGGTGGCCGACATCGTGACGGCTGCCGACGGCGAGACGATCGGCTCGACGCGCGACCTCGTGCGGGCGGTCCGGCGCAAGAGGGAGGGCGACACCGTCGCGATCGAGCTCGTGCGCGACGGCTCCCGGAAGACGCTGACGGTGACCGTGGCCGAGCGCGAGGGCAAGGTGCGCGTCGGCGACTTCGAGCACGGCATGCGGAAATTCCACTGGCGCGGCATGCCCCCCGTCCCGCCGGCGCCCCCGGTCGCGCCCGTGCCGCCGGGCTCCCCCGATCTGCAGGACCGGATCGACGAGCTCGAGAAGCGCATCGACGCGCTCGAGAATCGCGCCCCGAAGAACTAGCTCAACCCTCGGACCTTCCTCACGGGCCGTCGGTCATCCGGCGGCCCGCCTTTTCCGATCGTGCCGCCGGCTCCCCGCGCGGTGCCCGGGTCGCGGGATAGAGTGGGCAAAACGCCCTCGGGAGACGGCAGCGATTCGGATCAGGGAGGCCAGGTCATGTCGGAGCTCCGCCGGGATCTCACGCTCTTCGACACCATCAACCTCGTCGTCGGCACGATCATCGGCTCGGGGATCTTCCTCGTGCCGGCCGAGATCGCGCGGGCCGTCCATGAGCCGGGCTGGATGCTGGCGGTCTGGGTGATCGGCGGTGTGCTGACGCTGCTCGGGGCGCTGTCGCTCGCCGAGCTCGGCGCTGCGATTCCCCACGCCGGAGGCATCTACACGTTCATCACCCGCGCCTTCGGGCGACTGCCGGGGTTCCTGTGCGGCTGGATGCTCTTCACGGTGGCGACCTCGGGCTCGATCGCCACGCTCGGCGCAGCCTTTCCGATCTACCTCGGAGGCTTCGTCCCCCTGACGCCCACGTCGACGAAGGTCGTGGGCGTCCTGGCCATCGTCCTGCTGACCTGGGTCAACATGATCGGCGTCAAGAACGGCGCGCGCGTGGGCAACGTGCTGACGGCCCTCAAGGTCGGCGGCCTGATCGCCATGGTCCTCGTGATCTTTCTCCTTCCGGGACCGGCGGCCGTCGCCGCCCCGGCCTCCCCGCCGCCGCCCCTGCCCACCGGGCCGGTGCCGCTGGCGGCCGTCGGCGTCGCGCTCGTGGCCGTCCTCTGGGCGTACGAGGGCTGGCACGACGTCAGCTTCGCCGCCGGCGAGATCCACGAGCCGCAGAAGAACTTCCCGCGGGGGCTGATCGGCGGCGTGTCGATCGTGCTCGGCCTCTACGTGCTGGCGAATCTCGCGTACATGAAGGTCCTGACGCCGGCCGAAATCGCGGCCTCCGACCGCGTCGCCCTGACCGCAATGACGCGCGTCACCGGGGAATGGGGCGGCAAGCTCATGACCGCGGCGATCCTGTGCTCGATCCTCGGCGCCATGAACGCGCTCATCCTGGCCGGGCCGCGCGCGTACTACCAGATGGCGAAGGACGGGCTCTTCATCGACCGGGTCTCCCGCGTCCATCCCCGCTGGCGCACTCCCGTGGAGGCGCTGCTCTTCCAGGGTCTCTGGTCCGCTTTCCTCGTCCTCGTCATCGGCGGGTTCTCGCAGCTCTTTACGTACGTGATCTTCGGGGGCTGGATCTTCTATGCGCTCGCCGTCCTGTCGGTGCTCGCTCTGCGCCGCAAGGAGCCCGACCTGCCGCGACCGTACCGGGTCCCCGGCTACCCCGTCGTCCCCATCCTCTTCGGCGCGACCGCGCTGGCAATCGTGGTGAACACGCTCATCGAGACGCCGCGCGAGTCGCTTCTCGGGCTGGCCTTCATCGGGCTGGGGGTTCCGGTCTTCTGGATCCAGCAGAGGCTGCGGCCGGGCCGCTGACCGGCTTCGCCTCGCGGCCGATCGCCTTCGTCATCTCCTCCAGGCGCAGCCGATCGAGGCTCCCGATCGGAAGCGCGGTGAAGATACTGAGCCGGCGGTAGATCTCCAGGGCGACGGTCTTGACGGCCCGGCGCTGCGCTTCTTCGCCCTCGAAGCCGTCGGGGTCCTCCGACCCCCAATGAGCCACGATCGGTTGTCCTGGCCAGATCGGGCACGATTCCCGGGCCCGGTCGCACACCGTGATCACGAAGTCGAACTTCGTGCCCCGAAACTCTTCCCAGGACTTGCTCCGGGCGGAGCCCGCGTCGATGTGGTAGTCGTTCTTCAGGAGTTCGAGGACCATGGGATGGACGCGGCCCCGCGGGTTCGCGCCGGCGCTGTGGGCCTCGAACCGCACCGGATCGAGCCTCCGGAGAAAGAACTCCGCCAGGATGCTGCGGGCGGAATTGCCGGTGCAGAGAAAGAGGACCTTGAGCTTTTGCCGGGCGGCTGGATCGTCCATCGATGCCTCCCTGCCGCGCGTGGGCGCGGCCTGATTCAGACAAGGGTGCCGCGTTCGGATCCCTTCGACCGCCGTGGTTCCTTCAACGCGACCTCAACAGCAAGCCGCCGGAATCTTCTCCGCGCTTCCGAGTGTCGACGCCGCGGCCGCGGGCTGGCAACAGGTCGTGGTCGAATCGGCCTTCCGGTCGACGTCCTCCAGCACCGTGTAGACCTCCCAGCGGTTGCCGTCGGGATCCGTCACCCAGAACTTTTCCTGCAGCGCATAGCAGCAGGCTTCCCGCTTCTCCTCCTCGGTCGGAAGGCCGTTGACCCCGAGAGCGCTCTTCCACTGCCTCACCTGTTCGGGCGAGTCGACCCGGATGCCCAGATGCGAGAGGGCGCCCGAACCGCGGATCTCGCCGGGCTGGAGGGCGAGATGGATCTCCGGTTCGGCGGCGACGAACTTCGCATAGTCCGCCTTGAGCTTGCGCGGCTCGCCGAGAAACCGCCGATAGAAGTCGACGGAACGCGAGAGATCCGAGACGTTGAGAGAGATGTGGACCGCAGACGCCATGAGAGCCTCCATTTCGAAAGATAACGAATGATCGATGTATCACGCCAATTTTTTTAGACTGCCTTCGCCACCGCCTCCGCGAGGCCGGCCAGCGCGGCCTCGTTTCGCCGGTAGAACACCCAGCGGCCCCGCTTCTCGGCCTCGACGAGGCCGCTGCGACGAAGCAGGTCCATGTGATGCGAGACGGCCGCCTGGGAAAGGCCAACGGCGGTCTCGATGTCGCAGGCGCAGAGCCCCCGCTCGTCGCGGGCGATGAGCTCGCAGCAGGACCGACCGCGCGACCTCAGCAGATCCAGGATCTTCAGACGCGTCGGATCCCCCAGGGCCCTGAAGGGAACCACCAGCTCATCGGAACGGCTCATACATCGATAAATGTAGAACTAACGAAACCTCGTGTCAAGCCTCCCCCGGAAGGCTTACGCAAATGGTGGCTAACTTATTCTGCCGGAGCAACTTCTCGGCCGAAGTATCTGCCTGGAGGCCTCTCCAGGCAAAACGTTTCTGCCCGAACGGCCTCGCCGGCAGACGATCTCTGCCTGTCCCGGCCCCCGCCCCGGGTCGGGCGCATCTTGACGGCGTCGCTCCGGCGTCCGTATATTTCGTGTAGTGACGAAATGATCAAACCGATCCCTCTCCCGCCGGCTCCCCACGCACCGAAGGTGTTGGAGCCCGGCGTGGCCGCGAAGCTTTCCCTGCTCGACCGCTACCTCACGGTCTGGATTTTCGCCGCGATGGCCCTGGGCGTGGGAATCGGCTACTTCATCCCGTCCTTGCCCGCGTTCATCGGCCGCTTCGACGTCGGGACGACCAACATCCCCATCGCGATCGGTCTGATCCTCATGATGTACCCGCCGCTCGCGAAGGTGAAGTACGAGCAGATGGGCCGGGTCTTCCGCGACGGGAAGATCCTCGGGCTGTCCCTGGCGCAGAACTGGATCCTCGGCCCAATCCTGATGTTCGGTCTGGCGGCGCTGTTCCTCCACGATCATCCGGAGCTGATGGTCGGGTTGATCCTCGTCGGTATCGCCCGCTGCATCGCGATGGTGCTGGTCTGGAACGAGCTGGCCGGAGGCAACAGCGAGTACGCCGCGGGGCTGGTGGCCGTCAACAGCGTCTTCCAGGTCCTGTTCTACGGCCTGTTCGCCTGGGTGTTCGTGACCGTGTTGCCGGGCTTCCTCGGCATCGACCTGTCGGTCGTCCAGGGCGCCGGCGGAAGAACGCTCCAGGACATCACCATCGGCGAGATTTTCGGCAGTGTGGCGGTCTACCTGGGTGTCCCCTTCGCCGCGGGCATTCTCAGCCGCGTCATCCTGCTGCCCACGAAGGGCCGGGAGTGGTACGAGAAGAAGTTCATCCCCCGCATCTCGCCGGTCACTCTGGTCGCGCTGCTCTTCACGATCGCGATCATGTTCAGCTTCAAGGGCGACAAGATCGTGCAGTTTCCGATGAAGGTGCTGCTGGTCGCCATTCCGCTGACCTGCTACTTCGCGCTGATGTTCCTGACCACCTTCTTCATGGCCCGGCGGCTCGGGAGCGATTACGGCCGCAGCGCGACCCTGGCCTTCACGGCCTCGGGCAACAACTTCGAGCTCGCGATCGCGGTCGCCATCGCCGTCTTCGGCATCACCTCGGACGTCGCGTTCGCCACGGTCATCGGCCCCCTCGTCGAAGTGCCGGTGCTGATCGGCCTGGTCCACGTGAGCCGGTACTTCCTTCGCCGGTTCTATGGGGGCCGGGTCGAGGGCGACGGCCTCGCTCCGGCGACGGCGGAAATGCCCCCGGGCTTCGCCCTCCGGAGGACGACGAAGTGATGCGAAAGCTTCCCGAGCTCGTGCGCATTCACAAGGCGCTGGCCCATCCGGTCCGGCTCCGCATCCTCGCGATGCTGCGGCAGGGTCCGCTCTGCGTCTGCCAGATGACGGCGGTCCTGCAGCTCGCCGCCTCCACCGTCTCGGCCCACCTGTCGGATCTGCGCCGGTCCGATCTCGTCCTGGAGCGCAAGGCCGGGAAGTGGGTCGAGTACCGCCTTGCGGACGATGCGTCCGGCGTGGCCCTCGCAGGCATTCCCTGGGGAGACCTCGAGAAGGACCCGATCGTCACGCGGGATCGGGCGCTTCTGAAGCAACTGCGCAAAGTCCCTCTCGACGAGCTCTGCCGCGTCGACCTCGATCTCTCCCGGCTCGGAATCCGGCTCCCCGTCCGGGACGCTCCCGCCTCTTCGAAAAGCACGCAAGCGCATGACTCCGCAGGTCGAGGCCACGCCCGCGAGGGCCCTGCCGTCCGGTCGGCTCGCTCCCGGTCTTCAACCCGCCCGCGGCTCCGCCGGCCTCCCTGCCCCGCCGCCTCGCCCTCGTCGCTGCCGCAGGTCTCGCCTGGCTGCTCGTCTACGCGAGCCTCCCGGCGGTTGCGGACCGGATCACGCACGGGCTCCTTGGACTGCCCTCCGCGGGCCGCCTGTCCGAGGCGGTCGAGTTCTTCGCCTACGACGCCCCGAAGGTGTTTCTTCTCCTCGTCGCCGTCGTCTACGCGGTGGGGATCGTCCACACCTTCGTGACACCCGAACGGACGCGCCGGCTCCTCGCCGGCCGGCGCGAGGCGGCCGGCTACCCGCTCGCCGCGGCGCTGGGCGTCGTGACCCCGTTCTGCTCGTGCTCGGCGGTGCCGCTCTTCATCGGGTTCGTCACGGCGGGCGTGCCGCTGGGCGTCACCCTCACGTTCCTGGTCGCGGCGCCCATGGTCAACGAGGTCGCTCTCGTCCTCCTCCTCGGGCTCTTCGGCTGGAAAGTTGCCGGACTCTACCTGACGACCGGCCTCGCCGTCGCAACGGTCGCCGGCGCCGTCATCGGGCGGCTCCACATGGAGAGCTCGGTGGAGGACTGGGTCTTCGCGGCGCGGGCGAGCACCGAGCCTCGGCTGAGCGCGCCCACGTGGGCGGAGCGGCTCGGCGATGCCGCCACGTCGGTCCGCGACGTCGTCGGGAAGATCTGGCTCTACCTCGTCGCCGGCATCGCGGTGGGGGCCCTCATCCACGGGTACGTCCCGACCGACTTCATGGCGTCGTTCATGGGCCGGTCCTCGTGGTGGGCCGTGCCGCTCGCCGTCATCATCGGCATCCCGATCTACTCGAACGCGGCGGGCGTCGTGCCGGTCGTCCAGGCGCTCCTCGCCAAGGGCGCGGCACTCGGAACGGTGCTCGCCTTCATGATGGCCGTGATCGGGCTGTCGCTCCCCGAGACGATCCTCCTTCGCAGAGTCCTGAAGCGCCGGCTCATCGCCGTGTTCATCGCCGTCGTCGCCACGGGAATCCTTCTCGTCGGCTATCTCTTCAACGCCATCCTCTGATCCCAACCTGGCGATTCACCAGCCGCAGGCGTCCATACTCTCGCCCGCTACCGCGCCCCGGCGGCCTCGAACGACTCGCGGATGATCGCGAGGGCCTCCTCGACGTCGGAGCGCCCGACGTTCAGGGCCGGGGCCACGCGAAACACGTTGCCCTCGAGGCCGCTCTTGCCGACGAGCAATCCGCGCTTGCGCGTCTCCTCGAAGACGCGGTTGGTCAGCGCCTTCGCCGGCGTCCGGTCGCCCGCCGTTTCGTCCTCGACGAGCTCGATGGCCTGCATGAGGCCCATGCCGCGGACGTCGCCGACGTTTCTCGGGAAGCGGCGCTTCAACTCCTCGAAGCCGTCGCGCAGGAGGCCGCCCATCCGCTCCGCGTTGCCGGGAAGGTCCTCCTCCTCGATGATCCGGATCGTCGCGTTGGCCGCGGCGCAGGAGACCGGGTTGCCGCCGAAGGTCGAGATCGTCAGGGCCTTCAGCGAGGCCGCGATCTCGGGCGTCGCGACGCAGGCCCCGAGCGGCAGGCCGTTGGCGATGCCCTTGGCCATCGTCATGATGTCCGGCTCGACGCCGTAGTGCTCGATGCCCCAGAACTTGCCGCCGGTGCGGCCGAAGCCGGTCTGGACCTCGTCGCAGATGAAGACGCCGCCGTACTTCTTGACGATGCCGACGGCGATCTCGAAGTACTCCCGCGGCGGCGTGATGAACCCGCCCACGCCCTGGATCGTCTCGGCGAGAAAGCCCGCGATGCGGCCGGAGGTCGTCGTTCGGATGAGCTCCTCGATGTCCTTCGCGCAGGCCACACCGCAGGAGGGATACGTCAGCTTCAAGGGACAGCGGTAGCAGTAGGGCGACATCGCGTGCTTGATGCCCGGCACCTGCGAAGGCAGCGGGCGCCACGTCGAGACCGCCGTCAGGGACTGCGCCAGCATCGAGCGCCCCGAGTATCCGTGGCGCAGAGCCACGATCTCGGAGGCCCCCGTGTGGAGCTGGGCGAGCATCACCGCGGTCTCGTCGGCCTCGGTGCCCGAGGTCGCGAGGAAGCTCTGCCGCATCCGGCCCGGCGCCAGGCGCGCGAGCGTTTCGGCCAGCTCGACGGCGGGGATCGTCGGATAGAGGCTCGACACGTGGGACAGCCGACCGATCTGCGCGACGATCGCCGCGTTGACCTTCTCGTTGGCGTGCCCGACGGAGACCGTCAGGATTCCACCGAAGAAGTCGAGATACTCGTTGCCGTCGGCGTCCCGGATCCGGAGCCCTTGCCCGTCGGTCAGGACGAGGGGCTCCGTGTAGTACTGGATCGTCGCGGGAAGCATGTACTCCCGGTGCTTCTCGCGGATCTCGCGGCTGACCGCGCTCGCGGGCGCCTGCGTCTTCGTCGTCGTGGACATCGCGTTACTCCCCTCGTCGCGCTGCGAGCGCGGGATCCCTCGGGCCCGAGGCCCTCGGGATGGTCTTGACGCGCAAGAGCTGCGCGTTGCGCGTCAAAACCACCTGGAAATCACGACCTTCTTGTCGGTGTAGAACTCGTACGCGTCGCGGCCGTGTGCCTTGAGGTCTCCGAAGAACGAGTCCCTGGCGCCGCCGAACGGGAACTGCGCCATCGGCGCCGCGACCCCGATGTTCACGCCGACCATCGAGGCGGTCGCCAGGCGCGCGTACTCGCGCGCGGCCTTGCCGCTCGAGGTGAAGATCGAGGTCGCGTTGGCGTTGGGGTGAGCCTGCATGATCCGGATCGCCTCTTCCAGGCTCGCGACCGGGGCGACGGACGCGACCGGCCCGAAGATTTCCTCGCGACCGATCGTCATCGAAGGCGTGACCCCGTCGAAGAGCGTGGGCCCGAGGAAGAAACCGTTCGGACGGTCCCTCACCGGGTTCTTCCGGCCGTCGAGGACGAGGCGGGCCCCCTCGGCCAGCCCCTGGTCGATGTATTCGAGGACGCGGCGGCGGTGGCCGTCGCTGATGACCGGTCCCATGCCCACACCGGCCTCGGCCCCGTCCCCGACCTTCAGCGCCCTCGCCGCCGCGGCCAGGCGGTCGCGCGCCTCGGCGTGCACGGAGCCGACGGGCAGGAGCACGCTGCCGGCGAGGCAGCGCTCCCCGGCGCAGCCGTAGAACGACTCCGCGATCACGTCGATCGCGCGGTCCAGGTTGGCATCGGGCATCACCACGACGAAGTTCTTGGCGCCGCCCAGCGCCTGCACGCGCTTGCCGGCGTGCGTCGCGCGGCGGTACACGGCCTGCGCCACCGCCGTCGATCCCACGAACGAGACGGCCTGAATGTCGGGGTGATCGCAGATCGCCTCGACGACCGCCCGGCCGCCGTTGACGAGATTGACGATGCCCGGAGGGAGGTCGCACCGCTCGAGCAGCGAAGCGATCAGGCGCTGCGTCAGCGGGACCTGCTCGGAAGGCTTGACGATGAAGGTGTTGCCCGTGGCGACGGCGAAAGGGAGGAACCAGAGCGGCACCATCGCCGGGAAATTGAAGGGAGCGATCGCGGCGCAGACGCCGAGCGGCTGGCGGATGACCTGGCAGTCGATGCCCGACGCGATGTTCTCGAGGCCATAGCCCATCATGAGCGAGGGCGTGCCGCAGGCGGCCTCGACGCACTCGATCCCGCGACGCACGCTCCCCCGCGATTCCTCGAGCGTCTTTCCGTGCTCGCGGGTCACGGTCGCGGCGATCTGCTCGAAGTGTTCCTCCAAAAGCGCGCGAAACCGGAACATCGCCCGCGCCCGCACGACGGCCGGCGTGTCGCGCCACGCCGGGAAGGCGGCCTTCGCGGCGGCGACCGCGAGGTCGAGGTCCGCGCCGGTCGACAGCGGCGTCCGCGCGATCACGTCGCCGGTGGCCGGGTTGTGGACGTCGAGAAACTCGGTCGTCCGGGACGGGACCCAGGCGCCGGCAATGAAGTTGGGTAGGGTCTCCAACGGACCTCCTGCGGAAGGCACCCGAGACTATAGACCCGGTCGGTGGTCCGCGACGGCCCGCCGCAGCCGCCGGCCTACTCGTCGCAGTCGGGGCAGCCGAGAAACGGAATGGGATCCGAGGGGGACGGGTGCGCGTCGCCGGCGATCCCGGCCCAGGCGCCTCCGTGGGCGTGCCAGAGATAGCACTCGAGCCGGTAGGCCTCGTTCGCGTCCTCGGCCAGGAGCCAGCCGAAGAGCACGTTGGGCCGCGCCTCCCGGGCGTGCTGGAGCAGGCGCTGGCGCAGGTCCACGTCGTCGCGTCCCACGCGCTCGGAGACCTGGCCGTCGGAACCCACGCTCTTCAGGAAAAAGACGCCGGCGCGGCCAGGAGGCACGTTGCGGGCCACGTTCGACTCGGTCAGCCGGATCGCGGGCTGGATCCTCACCGAAGGGGGCAACCCCGGAAAGAGCGAAAGCTGCGCCGGGTCGAAGGGGGGAGGTTGCTGGCGAGAGCGCCCGGCGAGCCTCATCGGTGGAACCATTTTAACAGGCCGGCGCGGAATTCTCGACCGCGCCACGACCGAATCGGTCGCCCCGAGCCTGTACAATCTCGCGCGTCCCGAATGGAGGAGGATGGAATGAAGCTGAAAACCCTCTCGCTGCTCGCGCTCGGCGCGCTCGCGACCGCCGCGATGTCGGCGCAGACGCCGGCCAAGGTCGCGCCGCCGCCGGGAATGGTCGCCTTCGGCGGCACGAAGATCTCCGGCACCATGAAGTGCGGAAAAACCAGCCGCACCGCCGTCGAAGTCGGCGACGACGCGGGTCATGCCCTGGCGATCGGAAAGACTCCTTGCACCTGGACCCAGCCCCTGACGCTCGCCGGCGTGCAGACCAAGGAAGGCTCCACGACGGCCGTGAGCGACGTGCGCGGCGACGTCTCGGCGGATCACGGCTATCACGTCGGCACGATGTCGAACGGCGACAACTACTACGTCCGTTTCGACGGAAGGACCCAGACGGGCAACGGCTCCGTCCAGAGCCAGGCCGGGCGCTGGGGCTTCGTCGGGGGAACCGGGAAGCTCAAGGGCCTGCAGGGACGGGGCACCTTCAAGAGCACCGGCGGTTCCGACGGCTCGACGACCGTCGAGGTCGAGGGCGAGTATCGGCTCCCGAACCCGGAGAAATAGCCCCGCCCGACCAACGAGGAGGTTCACATGATGCCGCAGCGGGCAATCTCCGGTATCGCCGCGTTCGCACTGGCCGCCTGCGCCGCGGCCGCCCCGCCGCCGCCGGAGCCGGCGGAATGGGAGATGACGACCTACCAGGTCGCGTTCCTCCGAAAAGGACCGGCGTGGACACCCGGCTCCACGCCCGAGCTCGAGAAGCTCCAGGCGGCTCACCTCGCCCACATCGGCAGGATGGCGGAAACCGGCAAGCTCGTCATCGCCGGGCCGTTTGCCGACGGGGGCGACCTGCGGGGAATGTTCGTCTTCCGCGTCGACAGCCTCGAGGAGGCGCGCGCCCTCGCCGAGCAGGACCCGGCCGTCCGGGCGGGGCGGCTGGTCCTCGAGTGGCACCCGTGGTTCGCGGCGAAGAACATCGTCGTGACGCCGCGGGCGGCGCCCACGCCGAAGCCCTGACGCTTCGCTAGAACGCCGACGTGTCGGCGACGCTCGCGAGGGTCCCGCTCGGGTTCGCGTATGTCTTCACGGTGCCGGTCTGCGTGTCCGTGACCGTGATCGTGTACTGCACGCTCGAGAGGGCGCCGTAGAAAACCCAGTAGTGGCCGTTGACGGCCCGCGCATCGAGCGCCTTGATCACGAGCTCGACGTTGGCCTCGCTGAAAAACCAGAAGTACCCGGTATCGGACGTGATCGGCACGGCCATCCCGGTCCCGCTCCGGTTCTGCGAGGGAACGGCCCAGTTCACGCGGAGCTGGAAACGGCCGCCATTGAGACAGAGCGTCGTCGCGTCGGCGGCGCAGGCGGCCGGCGCGGGAGCGGCGGCGACCTTCGACACGAGAGGCGCGCCGGGGGCAAAGCCCGCCCGGGCCTGCGCCTCGAGCGCCCACGCGATGTCCGCCGCGCTCGCGACGGGAACGTCCTCGGGCGCCGGCGACGACCCGCCGTCGAAGGCCGACGTGTCCGCAACGCTGGCGAGGGTTCCGCTCGGGTTCGTGTAGGTCTTCACGGCCTGGGTGACCGTGTCGGTGACCCGGATCGTGTACTGCACGCTCGAGAGCGCTCCATAGAAGACCCAGTAGTGGCCGTTGACCGTCCGCGCGTCGAGCACTTTGATCACGAGCTCGACGTTCGAGGGCGTGAAGAACCAGAAATAGCGGGTGTCCGGCGTCAGTGAGACCTCGGTCCCCACGCCGGAACGGTTCTGGGACGGGACCGCCCAGTCGACCTCGATCCGGAATCGCCCGCCCTGCCCGGCGCCCACGGTCCACGCGCGGCTGCTTTCGAGCGCGTCACCGGCCACCGCCGCCTTGACGAGCGTCGTCGTATCCTTCGTCTTCACCTCCACGCGGTGCGTGCCCTGGGCCGCCGGCGAGTACGTGTAGGAGCTCCCCGTCGCGCCCGGGACCGTCACGCCGTCCACCCACCAGCTCGTCGAGAGGTTGCCGCCGGAGGGCTTGAGCAGGCCGACCGAAAACGTCTTGCTGCCGGGGAACGGGATCGAGACGAAGCCCGGCGCGGGGTTTTCGCTTCCCGGCTCGATGGGGTCGATGCCGGAGGCCGGCACGCCGAATCCGCCCTGGTAGAGCTTGAGCACGAAGGCCTGGGCACAGACCGGGCAGAAGGGCTGGCCCAGGGCGCTCATCAGGCAGGTCTGCTTGGGACGGTAGAAGCCGGTCTTCTGGTAGCGCGCGCCCTCGAAGAGGCCCACGATGCTCGAGTACTGGGACGTCTCGGGCGTCGGCAGGGGCGTCGACGCCGCGATCCACGAGGTCCACTTGGTGAGGCTGCGGTCGACCTGGTCCGTGACGTTGGGCTCGCAGTTCGGCGGAGGAGACGTCTTGTCGCTGCAGGCCGGATACGACGGATAGGCCAGATCGTACTCGTCGGCGAGCCCGGTCAGGGAGTGACCCAGCTCGTGCTGGGCGATGTTGACGGCCAGCGCATGGGTCGAGATGGCCGCGACGACGCCGCCGGTCCCGCCGTAGGTCGAGTCGTTGACGAGGACCACGACCTTGTCCCAGTCGGGCACGGCCGCCGCCGCGGCGAGCACCTTGCTGGAGTTCACGACGAGCGCGCGGTGCGTGTTGCTCGAGCAGTAGGTCGCGTCGAACGCCGTGGTGACGAAGGTTCCGGCCTTCGCGTCGCTCTGCGCCGTCGGGTCGGCACAACACTGCTGCATGAGCGATGGGGCGCAGGCGGCATCGTAGGGCGGGTGGTCGGCCCCCGACTGCGAGGACGCCGTGAAGAGCTTGCTCGTGTTGAAGAAGTTCTTGTAGACGCTGTACGGCGACAGGTCGAAGAACTTGGAGACGACGTTGGCGGCGTCCGAGTCGAACTTCGCCTGTTCCCCCGCCGTGTAGCCGTCCCCCATGATGAGGAAGTCCACGCGGTTGCCCGAGTTGGCGGCGGCCGCGCCCCGGAGCTCGAGTTGCGGCGCGAAATCCGCCAGCGGAAGGTTGCGATCGGCCGCGAGCGCGTCGAGATCGAACTCGGCGTCGCGAAACGCGGCTTCCGGCGGACGGCCGTCCTCGCGCGGCAGCGAAAGCGCCAGCCAGCTGCGTTCGGCGACCGGGACTCGCACGACGAAGGACCGCGGACCGGACACGAGCCGCAGCCCCTCGATCGTCCCGTCCTCGGCAAACTCTCCGGCGGCCTCGGCGCGGATCCACTTCGGGACGGCGACGATGTCCTCGAAGGCGAGCGCCCCGTCCGCGTCGAACATCCGGACGCGCACCCGTTCCTCGCCGCGGAACGGTCCCGCGAGCCGAGCTTCGACCTCGTCGGAGGTCAGCGAGCGGGGTGCGGCGGCGAGCCGCACGATTCGGTGAAACTGCGGCCGCAGGGAGCCGTCGTCACCCAGCTCGAAGACGATGTAGCGTGCGGTTCCCGGCGCCTCGGCGAGGGCGGCGCCGGACACGGATCCGGCCAGCGCGAGGGCAACCAGGAGGGCGACCCGTAGGGACCCGGAGGCGAGCGCTCGCATGGGACCTCCCTGTCGACGACGGGCAATCTATTCCAGCCAGCGGGCCTGCGCAACGCGAAGGTGCCGGAGCCCACGGATCCGTCTCCCTGCGGCGGTCTACAATGCGCCCGCGCCCGGGCCAGCCCGGCGCGGAGGTGCCCATGCGTCCTGCCGCTCTTCGGATTTCTGCGGTCTTCCTGGCGGCCCTCGGCGCCGCGGCGGCGCCGGGCCGGCCCGGGCCTGCGGTCCCCGAGTCCTGTCCGGCCATCGACCCGCCCTCCTCGGTGCAAGCGGTCCGCGCCTTCGTCGATCCGGCCACCGGCCGGCTCCGGCCGCCCACGGCCGAGGAACGGTCGCGGCCCTCCCTCGCCGTCCGCGACCGCTCGGCCCGCAACTATGTCGTCGTGGTCCGTCCGGACGGCACGCGGCTGGTCGAGCTCGACGACGCGTTTTCGATGAGCGTCGTCGCGACCCGGCAACCCGGTGCCGGGATCCAATTCCGCTGCGTCGCCGGCGCGCCGTCCGGCGGCCCGGAGAAGTGACCGTGTCGGCCATGCGCCGCTCGCTGCTCCTCGCTCCGGTCCCGCTTCTCCTCCTGGCGGCTCCGGCCCGGCCGGATGCCAGGATCACGATCGTCAATGCCGACGGTCCGGCGGAGGGCTTCAACGACCCGACGCCCGCCAACCCCGTCGGTGGCAACACCGGCACGACCGTCGGCCAGCAGCGCCTGATCGCCTTCGAGCGCGCGGCCGCCGTCTGGGGCGAGCGGCTGGATTCTCCGGTCGAGATCCGCATTCGGGCGACCTTCGACGCCCTCGACTGCGACGCTTCCTCCGCCGTGCTCGGCGCGGCGCGGCCCGAAGCCACGGTCTCGGACTCGCCGAGCGCCCCGCTTCGGGGAGCCTGGTATCCCGTCGCTCTTGCGAGCAAGTTCGCCGGTACGGACGTGGCCCCGTCAGGCGACGACATCATCGCGCGGTTCAATTCGCGCATCGGCGAGACCGGCTGCCTCGAGGGCTCCGGCTGGTACTACGGCCTCGACGCGGCCCACGGCGACCAGATCGACCTGGTCACCGTCCTCCTGCACGAGTTCGGCCACGGCCTCGGCTTCCTCACGCTCGTCGACGAGTCGACCGGACAGGAGTTCCTGAACCAGCCCGACGCCTTCGAAGCGTTCATTCTGGACACCACCATCCACAAGCGCTGGACGGAGATGACGGCAGCGGAACGGCGCGACTCGGCCGTCAACACCGGCGGCCTGGTGTGGGACGGCGCCGCGGCCGTCGCCCAGGCCCCCGCCTTTCTCGGCCCGCTTCCCGTCCTGACCGTCAACGCGCCGCCGGCGATCGTCGGCGACCGCGTCTTCGGTACCGCGGCCTTCGGGCCGTCCGTCTCGGAGGGCGAGGTTTCGGGCAACCTGGTGCGGGCGCTCGACGAAGCGAACACGTCGGGACCGACCTCGACCGACGCCTGCACCGCGCTGACCAACGCGTCCGACCTCGCGGGCCGGGTCGCGCTCGTGGACCGCGGGACCTGTCTCTTCGTCGAGAAGGCCGCCAACGTCGAGGCCGCCGGCGCGATCGCGATGATCGTGGTCGACAACGTCGCCGCCGAAACGCCGCCGGGAATGGGCGGTGACGCCTTCGTGTCGATCCCGTGCGTGAGCGTCACGCAGGCGGACGGCGCCGTCCTCGGGGCCAACCTCGCGGGAGGCGTCGTCCTGACGCTGCACGGCGATCCCCGCCGCCTGTCGGGCGCCGGAGCCGGCAACCGGCCGCGTCTCTATGCGCCCGATCCCGACGAGCCGGGCTCTTCGATCTCCCACTGGGACACCAGCGCGACGCCGAACCTCCTGATGGAGCCCAACATCAACGATGACCTCGGCCACGACGTCGACCTGACGCTGCCGCTCCTGCGCGATCTGGGCTGGCGGTCGGACGCGGTCCCCCCGACGCAGGCGCGATCGGTCCCCGGCGACAACGCGGCCCGGCACGCGCCGACGACGGTCACGCCGCGGCCCTAAGACGCCGCCGTCAGCGGGCGGAGAGCTTCTCGATGCCGGTCCACTCCTTGTCCGAAACCGGCATCACCGAGAGACGCGAGATCCGTACCAGCGGGAAGTCGCGAAACGCGGGCGAGGCCTTGATCTCTGCGAGCGTGACCGGGCGCGCGAGCTTCTTCACCGGAAGCACGTCGACGGCATGGAGCTTGCCGCTCCGGTCCTGCGGGTCCGGGTAGGCGTCGCCGGCGGCCTTCGCGATTCCGACGACCGCCTTCTCGTTCCCCGTGTGGTAGTAGAAAATCCGGTCGCCCTTCTTCACCGAACGCAGGTGCTTCTGGGCGAGCGGATTCTTCACGCCCGTCCAACTGGTCGTTCCGTCGCGGGCCAGGTCGTCGTACGAATAGTGCGTCGGCTCTTCCTTGAACAAGAAGTTCATCGCGCTCCCCTTTCTCCAACCCCCCGTCGCCGGGAGGTGGCCCCGGCGGCCGGGCCAGGCCGCGTGGCGGGCCGGGATTCTATGCGAGCGCGCGCCGGGATTCGCGTATGCTTCGCGGCTGCGGCGTCCCTCGGCGCCCGTCATTTCTAAGGAGGAGCCACACGATGATTCGACGCAGCCTGATTCTGGGGATCTCCGTGGCGCTCGCGGCGGCCACGGCGCTGACCGCGCAGCAGCGCAAACCCCTCTCGCCCGCCGGCACGGCGAGCGCCATGGTCAACGGCACCTGGAGCGCGCCCGACAAGGACGGCAACCGCAAGTATTCCGGCGGGAAGTGGCTCGAGGTCACCTACAGCCGCCCGATGCTGCGCGGCCGGACCGACATCTTCGGCCAGGGCGCGAACTACGGCAAGGTGGTCTCGGACAACGAGAAGGTCTGGCGCACCGGCGCGAACGCGACGACGAAGCTCTCGACCGAAGTGCCCCTGATGATCGGCGGCAAGCGCATCGAGCCCGGCACCTACAACGTGTTCGTCGAGCTGAAAGAGCCGGCGTGGACGTTCATCCTCTCGACGCAGCCGACGCAGGACAAGTACGACCCGAACGACAAGACGAAGATCTGGGGCGCCTACGGCTACGACCCGAAGTTCGACGTCGTCCGCGTTCCGATGGCGATGGCCGAGCCCAAGGTCTCCATCGATCAGTTCACGATCGCCTTCGTCGACATGACGGACGACGGCGGCAAGCTCGCCCTGGCCTGGGAGAAGACCGCGGGCGTCGTTCCCTTCACCGTCGCCAAGTAGGCCGCTTCTCGCCGTGATGAAGCTCGGGGCGGCCCTGGGGGCCGCCCGACTCGTGACGGGAGGGGTCCAGCCCCTCCCCTACGTTTTTCCGGCCGGGGAGAAGGCGGGCGCCGTCTCCTTTCGGTGAAGATCGCGCAGATCGCGTCGATCCGATTCCCGGTCCCGCCGCCATCCCACGGCGGGACCGAGATCGCGATCGATCTGCTGACGCGCCGACTCGTCGCGCGCGGCCACGACCTGACTCTCTTCGCCTCCGGAGACTCGTCGACGATCGCGCGCCTCCACTCCGTGGTTCCGCGCGCCGCCTCCCGTGACCCGGATTCCACGACGTATCTCGAAAACGAGCACGAGGCGCGCAACGCCGCCGAGGCCTACCGCGCCGCAGACCGCTTCGACGTGCTCCACGCGCACTGGCCGACGCCGGCGGCGTATTTCTCCGACCGCACCGCGCGGCCGAGCCTCATGACCTACGCCTACATCGAAAAGCCCCTCCACGACTACTACCGGCGGAACTACCCCGCGCTCCAGGGCGTCTGCATCAGCGAGGCCCAGAACCGGATGCTCGGCGGCGGACTGCCGGTCGTGCCCTACGGCGTCGACGTCGACCGGATTCCCTTCGGCCGGATACCGGAGGACTTCCTGCTGACGGTCGGGCGTCTCGTCCCGCACAAGGGCGCCGACCGGGCGATCGCGATCGCGCGCGCCGCCGGCCGGCCGCTCGTGATCGTGGGCGCCGTGACCCCCTACCTCCCGGAAAGCGAGCCCTATTACCGGGAGCGCATCCGGCCCCACGTCGACGGCCGCGCCGTGATTCATCACCCGGAGCTTCCCCACGCCGACGTCCTCGCCCTCATGGCCCGGGCGCGCGCGTTTCTGTTCCCGATCTCCTGGGAGGAGCCCTTCGGCCTCGTCGTCGCCGAAGCGATGGCGGCCGGGACCCCGGTCGTGGCCACGCCCGCCGGGTCGCTGCCCGAGCTCGTCGCGCCCGGCGTCACGGGATTTCTCGGACGCACCGACGGCGAGCTCGCCGACTTCGTGGAGGAGATCGGCGGCATCGACCGCGCCGCCTGCCGCCGGCGCGCCGAGGAGCGGTACAGTGCGGATCGCATGGTCTCGGACTACGAGGCGCTCTACCGGGCCAGGATGGCCGGATGAGCTTCGACTTCTCGCCTGGCAACCTCGACCGTGAGTTTCCCGTCCGCCGGAGCCTCGTGTATCTGAACCACGCCGCCGTCTCGCCGCTGCCCCGCCGGGTGGCCGACGCGATGATCGCGCACGTCGAGAACATCCGCGACCGCGGGGCCGCGGACTGGCGCCGGATGTTCGGAGACATCGAGGCGACCCGTGCGAAAGCGGCCCGGTTCATCGGCGCCCCGGCGACCGAAGTCGCCTTCCTGCCCAACACGTCGTGGGCCGTCAACCTGGTGGCCCTGGCGTTCCCGTGGGCCGCGGGCGACAACGTCGTCTCCGACGACATGGAGTTCCCGTCGAACGCCTATCCCTGGCGCGCGCTCGAGGTCCGCGGCGTCGAGTGCCGCATCGTCCAGAACCGCGCCGGCCGGATCACCCTCGAGGACATCGCCGCCCGGGTCGACGCCCGCACCCGGGTCGTCGCCGTCTCCTGGGTGGCCTTCCACAACGGCTGGGTCTTTCCGGTCGAGGAGATCGGCGCCTTCTGCCGCGAGCGCGGGATCCTCCTCTTCGTCGACGCGATCCAGGGACTGGGGCTGCTGCCCCTCGACGTGAAGCGCGCCGGCATTCACGTCCTCGCGGCGGACTCGCACAAGTGGCTCTACGGCGCCGAGGGCTGCGCGGTCTTCTACGTCGCCGAGGAGGCGCGCGAGCGGGTCCCGGCGATCGCCTCGGGCTGGTGGAGCCTGAAGACGGAGGGCGACTACCTCGACTACCGCGCGGCGCCCTATTCCGGCGCCCGCCGCTACGAGCCGGGGACGCTCCCGGCCGAGAACATCCGCGGCCTCTCGGCCTCGCTCGACCTGCTCGAGGAGATGGGCCGCGAGGCGGTGCGCGTCCGTGTGGTTTCGCTCTGTACGGCGCTGCGGGACGGGCTCGCCGAGCGCGGCTGGACCATCGCTTCGCCGGAGCCGCTCGTTTCCGGAATCCTCGCCGCCGTGCCGCCGCGCTCCACGGTCGTCGAGGTCGCCAAGGCGCTCGAGAAGCGCGGCGTCATCGTCGCTCCCCGCGAGGGCGCCGTCCGGTTCTCCCCGCATGCCGGCAACGATTCGGGGGAGATCGCGCGGGTCCTCGCCGAGATCGACACCGGGCTCTGAGAGCCCTTCAGGGGCGCGGGGGGACTTGCCGCGTACCTCCGCGCTCGTCGGCGCGAATCACCTCGCCCCGCTCTTCGGGGACTACCGCCGCGGCGAGACGATAAACGGCGCCGCCGCGCGTTCCCGCGAGCACGATGCCGCCGTCGAGGGCCGCCAGTGCCAGCACCTGGGGATTACCGAGACCGCTCCCGACCGCCGACCAGGTCGAGCCTCCGTCCGAGCTGGCGTAGACCCCGGCCAGCGTCCCGGCGAAAATCGGGCCGCCGGCCCCGTCCTCGATCAGCGCGTAGACGGCCGCCGATGGAAATCCGCCCTGGGCGCGCGTCCAGCTCGTTCCGTCGTTGTCGCTGACGTAGACGCCCGGGTCCGCCCCGGCGAAGAGGCGGTTTCCCGAAGCGGACGCGAGGACCGCGCGAACCGGCCCGGAGACACCGCTGCTTCTCTTCGCCCAGCTCGCCCCGCCGTCCGTCGAGACGTAGACGCCGTCCTGAGATCCGGCGAGGACCGTGGAGCCCGTCCCGGTCGCGAGAGACAGGGCCTGCACGCCGGCGGTGCCGGACGCCGCGGTCCAGCTGGCTCCGCCGTCGGAGCTGCGATAGATGCCGGCGAGCGTCGCGGCGAGCACGTCGGAGGAACCGGGGAAGGCGAAAGCGCGCCCGATCGACGTGCTGAGCCCCGTGCTCGCGTCGCTCCACGTGTCTCCCCCGTCGAGCGACCTCCAGACTCCCATCGTCGTTCCTTCGAAGACGACGCCGGGCGAGCGCGGATCGAACGCGACCACGGTGCCGAGGCCCGATCCCAACGGCACGAAATCCCAGTGGGCGCCCCGGTCGGTCGAGACGATGCCCAGCCCCTCGGCGATGGCCAGCACCCGGTCCGGATCCGTCGGGTCGGTGGAAAGTGCCGCGACCGTGATGGCATTGACACCCCTCCCCTGCACGTAGCCTCCACTCCCGTCGCCCACCCAGAGGCTGCCGGCCGTCAGCGGGGGGTTCCCGGTCCCGACGAGCAGGAAGGACGCCTGCCCCGGCGGGGCGGCCAGAGCGGCCACGGCATTGACGAAGGGGATGCCGAGGCCGGCGCTCGTCCAGCCGTTCGAGATGAACGACGACCGATACAAGCCGTTCAGGTTCGCGACGTACGCGAGGCCGCCGGCGTCCACGATGAGATCCGAGACGTTCGTGAGTCCGGCGCCCGAGTTGAACGGGGCCCAGAGCATTCCATCGTCGATGGAGCGGTAGGGGCCCCCGTTGGTCGTTCCCGCGTAGAGCGTCGTGGGGCGCGTCGGGTCCACGGCGACGACCGTGACGTGGAGATTGGTCAGACCGGAGTTGAGCTCCGCCCAGCTCGCGCCGGCGTTCTGGCTCCGGTAGATCCCGTTGTCGAGCGTTCCGATGTACACGCGCGACGCATTCGTCGGATCGACGATGACCGACTGCGGGCGCTGCGCCGATGCGGGGGAAGACAGCGTCTGCCACGTCGCGCCCGCGTCCGTGCTCCTGCCGACCCAGCCGCCGATGAGGCTGATCGCGTAGGCGGACGAACCGGTCGGATCGAAGGCCACGCCGTCGATCGTGTCGGCCGGAATCGATCCCCCGGTCGGCGCCCAGGTGGCGCCGCCGTTGGTCGTCCGGAACGCGCCGACGTTGGTGCCGGCGAGGACGATCCCGGGGCTGGCGGGAGAGACCGCCAGGCTCCGCACGTCGAAGTTCGTCAGGCCCCCGTTCGCCACGGTCCAGTTCGCGCCGCCGTCGCCCGTGCGAAAGACCCCGGTGGAGGCGCCGGAGAGGTAGGCGATCTGCCCGTCCGTCGGGGACGCCGCCACCCGCAGCACCGCGCCCCCCGCCGGCCCGACGCTCGTCCAGGCCGCGCCCTGGCCCAGGGCCGCCGGGGCCAGGGCCGCGAAGGCTGCGCCGGCCAATGCCGCTGCACGAACCCCGTCACCGAGCATTCGTCATTCCCACGCACACGAGATTACCGCGAGCGCCCCGGAACGGGACTCGGCCCCCACGACGCACCTGCGTCGATCGACCGGACGGCGTGCCGAACACCGGCAGGCGCATGAGGAACCCCACCTGGCGGGAGTCCGCACGAACGATGCCAGCAACACCGGGCCGAAAGATGCGACCTCGGGAGCGGAGCGAGCACGCGGATGTCCCGAGGAGGAGACGGGCTGTCCCCAATTGCGGGCCGGGCCGGGCCTCGGCCTCGTCCGGTCAACCCTCCGGCGGGACCGCGTCGATCTCGAGGCCGGACTCGTCGGCGAGCGCCGTGCGGTTGCGGCCGCCCTTCTGCGCCCGTGCGAGCGCCGCGCCGGCGGCGCAGCAGCAGGGCCGAGCCGTCGGCACCGGACTCCCCGCCTTCGGCCGCGACGCCGAGCGAGAGCGTCACCGGGACGGGGCCTGCCGTGGTCAGGACGGGGCGATTGGCGAAATTCTCTCGGATGCGCTCGGCGACCGTGAGGGCGCCGAGGCCGTCGGAGCCCGGCAGCACGACGAGGAACTCCTCGCCGCCGTAGCGGCCGACCGAGTCGTAGGGGCGGACGGAGGAGTTCATGCGGCGCGCGGCCTCGCGCAGGACCTCGTCGCCGACGGTGTGCCCCAGGCTCTCGTTGATCCTGCGGAGCTCGTCGAGATCGGCGAGCACGACGCCGACCGACCCGCTCTTGCGACGGGCACGCTCGCGCTCCTTCTGCAGAACGTCGAGGATCGTGCCGTGGTTCCACGAGCCGGTGAGGGCATCGCGGGTCGACTGCACGCGCAGCGCGTCCTGGGAGGCCTTCAGCGCCTGCTCCGTCTCGACGATCCGCGCGCCCGTCCGGATGCGGGCGCGCGTTTCGAACGACTCGAGCGGGCCGAAGAGAAAATCGTCGGCGCCGGCGTTGAGGCCCTCGAGGAGGTCCTCCTGGCCGCGGGCGTCGGCGAGCAGGAGCACGTAGGCCGACGGGAGGTCGGGGTGCAGGCGGAGCCGGCGGCAGACGTCGATGCCGAGCATTCCCTCCATGCGCCAGGCGAGGATCGCCAGGACGGGCTGGCGCTCGGCCTCGAGTTTCGCCCAGGCGTCCACGCCGTTTCGAGACGGGGTCACGTCGTAGCCCCACTTGTTCAGCCAGGATTCGAGCTGGCGCAGGCGGTCGGGATCGCTGTCGGCGAGGAGGGCCCTCATCGTTGTCTTGGCGCGAATCGTAGCAAACTCGGCCTCACAGCCGGTCGAATCCGACGAGCTCGATCTTCCCGGCGCGGACGAGCGCCCGGATTCCGGGGTCACACAGCACCTCGATCTCCCACTCGCGCTCATCCACGTAAGTGGACCCCTCGCGCAGATCGGCGTCGGGCCGCCCCGGGTGGCACATCAGTTCCGTCGTTCCGTCCGGCAGCTCCGAGAGAATCCGCTCCATCTCTTCGAAGCTGGCGCCCTGCGCGTAGAAGGAATCGACGAAACGATCCGGAGTCCTGACGCCGGCGGCGCGCAGGCTGTGCCGGGCCTCGTCGCTCGCGGCGCGCACGGGAAGCGAGCGCTTCTTCGCCACGGCCGCGAAAACCGGGGCGACCGAAGGATGGAGCGCCACGTGATGATGCGAATCGAGGTGGGTGGGCGGCTTGCGGGCGAGGACCTCGAAGATCCCGATCTGGGCCTCCAGCTCGAGAAGAATCTCCTCGGCCGGCAGCCGCGGCGGAAGCTCCTCGCGGGTCTTCCGGAACACTCCCCCCGGCGCCAGTTGCGGCAGCTCCCGGGCGGCGGCCGCCGTGCGGCTGCCTCCGGTCAGGGCGAAGTGCAGGCCGAGCGACAGGCTCGCCCGTTCGGCCGCCTCGCGAATGCCGCGCGCGGCGGCCTTCTCGAGCACCATCACGGTCGCCGACGTGACGATTCCGCCCCGGTGAGCGTCCAGCACCCCGGCATTGACGCCCGCAGAGCGTCCGAAGTCGTCGGCGTTCACGATGAGGCGTCTCACGGGTCTCGGTGCCATTCTGCATCACAATCGTCGGAGATAATCCTTCTCCATGCCGACACGGGGCATTCGGGGCGCGACCACCGTCGAGGCCAACACCGCCGCCGGCATCCGAGCGCGCACGCTCGAGCTCCTCGGCATGCTGGTCGAGGAAAACGCCATCCGGCCCGCGGACGTCGCGGCCGCCACCTTCACGGTCACCGAGGACCTCGACGCGGAGTTCCCGGCCGTCGCCGTCCGGTCGCTCCACGGCTGGGAAGACGTGCCCCTGTTGTGCGCCCGGGAGATTCCCGTGCCGAACTCCCCGGCGCGCTGCGTACGGATTCTCCTGCTCTGGAACACGGAGCGCGGCCAGGGCGAGATCCGGCACGTTTTCCTGCGGGGCGCGCGGCGCCTCCGCCCGGCCTGGGCCCGCCGCGTGGAGGGCGACGAGCCGTGACGCGGGTCGCCGTCGTCGGCCTGGGCCTCGTCGGCGGCTCGATCGCCCTCGCCTACGAGGCGCGAGGCTACGACCGCGACGGGGCCGCGCGCGCCGCCGCGCGCCGCTTCGGGATCGACGCCCGCGACTCCCTCGCCGGCGCCGTGGAGGGCGCCGAAGTCGTCTTCGCGGCGGTCTCGACGTCCGACACTCCCGGGCTTCTCGCAGAGCTCGCGGCCGCCGCGCCGGGCGCGCTGCTGACCGACACGGCCTCGCTCAAGCGACCGGTCGTCGAAGCGGCGCGGTCGCTTCCGACGGGTGCGCGCTTCGTCGCCGGGCACCCGATGGCCGGGTCGCACCGCCGGGGCGTCGAGGCGGCCGCAGGGGACATGTTCCGCGGCCGACCCTGGGCGCTCTGCCGCACGGCCCGGACCGACGACGCGGCCGTCCGGGAGTTGTCCGGCCTCCTGCGCGCCGCGGGCGCCCGCCCCGTTCCGATCGACGCCGGCGACCACGACCGGCTGATGACCTGGATGAGCCATCTCCCGCTGGCCGTCGCATCGGCGCTGATCCGCGCCGCGGCAGCAGGCGCCGGCGAGGACTTTGCCCTCGCCGGTCCGGGGCTGCTCGACACCACGCGGGTGGCGGCCCAGCCCGCCGCCCTCGCCGTGGAGCTCGCCATGGCCGATCCCGACGGGCTCGCGGCCGCCATCGACGCGGTCGGCGGCGAGCTCGGCCAGCTCGCGGATGCCCTTCGCCACGGCGACGCCGAGGCCGTTCGGACCTTTTTCGAGAAGGCCGGCGCGCTCCGCAGCGCCCTCGTTCAACCACGCGCGTAGGGCACGGCGCGCGCCCGGTCGCGACGGCATAGAATCCGGGTGTCCCCGCGGCACCGCCCGAGCGGATCCGCCGGGGCAGGAGGAACCATGCACCCGACCAAGAACGATCTCCCGCAGAAGGTCCGCTCCAAGGTCGGCTCCGTCCTGAGCGACCGGCTGGCCGACGCGACCGACCTGATGCTCCAGACCAAGCAGGCGCACTGGAACGTGAAGGGACCCAGCTTCATCGCGCTCCACGAGCTTTTCGACAAGGTCAACGACGCCGCGGAGGAGTGGGTCGACATGATCGCCGAGCGCATCGTCCAGCTCGGCGGGCAGGCGGAGGGCACGCTCCAGGCGACGGCCGCCCGCACTTCGATGGCCGCTTACCCGGTCTCGATCGTCAGCGGCAAGGACCACGTCGAGGCGCTGTCCTCGGCGCTGGCCGCGTTCGGCAAGAAAGTCCGCGCCGCCATCGACAAGACCGACAAGCTCGGCGACAAGGACACGGCGGACCTCTTCACCGAAGTTTCCCGGGATGTCGACAAGTACCTCTGGTTCGTCGAGGCCCACAACCAGAGAGCCGAGTAGGCCGCAGGGGCGGCCCTCGTGGCCGCCCGCCCTCAGCGTCCCGCGAAAGCCAGCCGGCGCCGGACCCACGGAAGCAGCGCGAAGGCCGGGAGCGACAGGAAGACCGTGAAGAGGAAGAACTCCCCGTAGCCCAGCCGGTCGGTGGCCCAGCCCGAGACGCCGCCGGACACGTCGCGGGTGAAGGCGAAGAGCGCCGAAAGCAGCGCGTACTGCGTACCGGCGTGCTCCTTGTCGCACAGCGCCATCAGGAGCGCGAGGAACGCGGCCGTGCCGAGCCCCTGCGTGAACGACTCGAACGTGCCGGCGGCGTACACCGCCCACTTGCCGCCGTTGGCGAACGCCACGGCGGTGTAGACGACGTTCGAGAGGACCTGGAACGCTCCCATCCCCAGGAGGGAACGGATCAGGCCGAGCCGCGTCGTCAGAAAGCCGCCCGTCAGCGCGCCCAGGATCGTCGCAAGAACGCCGAGCGTGTTGGAGACGAAGCCGATCTCGGTCAGCGTCATGCCGCGATCCCGCCAGAAGGTCTCGAGCATCGGGCTGATGGCCTGGTCCCCGAGCTTGAAGAGGAGGATGAAGACGAGCGTCGGGATCGAGCCGGGCCGGGAGAGCCAGTGAACGAGCGGCCGGAAGAACTGGCGCCGCTCCTCCCGCACGAGGTCGACGCGCGGCGCCCGCAGGATGACAGGGGCCATCACCAGCAGAATCCCGCCTCCGATCACGAACGTCGCCGCCCATCCCGTCTGGCCCGCGATCGCCAGCAGGATCCCGGCCGAGGCGATGTAGCCGACGCGCCAGGCCGAGACCCGAATGCCGTTGGCCGCGCCCTCCTCGCCTCTGGCGAGCATGCCGATGGTGTGCGCGTCGATCGCGATGTCCTGGGTGGCGGAGGCGAGCGTGAAGACGAGGAGCACGGCCCAGAGGACCATCCCCGGATGCGTCGCGTCGAAGAGCGGGTGGGCGGCGAGCGCCACGGACATCACGCACAGACAGACGGCAATCCACGTGCGGCGGTCGCCGTACCGGTCCACCAGGGGTGCCCACAGCGGCTTCAGCGTGTACGGGAGGCCGAGCAGCGAGATCAGACCGATCTGGGTCAGCGAGACGCCGTGATCGCGAAAGTAGATCGGCCAGACCTTGCGAAAGACACCCGCCGGAAAGCCCTGCGCCAGGTAGAGGATCGTCACCCAGCGCATGCGCGCGGCGAAACCGGGCGCGTGCGCGGCGGAAGGGATCGGGGCGTCGGTCGGCAAGCGCTCCCAGTTTCGCCGAGCCTCCCCGGCTTGTCATCTAGAATCCGCCGCGGAGGACCGAATGCCGCGTAACGCCTCGATCGCGTCGATGACTCTGTTCTTCGGCCTCGCCGCGGGCCACGCCGCGGCAGCGCCCGCATCCTCCACGGCGCTGCTCGCTCTCCCGGCCTCTTCCGCTTCGCCGGTGATCGCGCCGCTGCCGCAGCTCTACCCCGAGCTCGAGGCCTTCTACTTCGACCTCCACAGCCATCCCGAGCTCTCCTTCCAGGAGGTCCGAACCGCGGAGAAGCTTGCGGGCAAGCTCCGCGCCCTCGGCTACGAGGTCACGACGGGCCTCGGCAAGACCGGCATCGCCGCCGTGATGCGCAACGGCAAGGGCCCGACGCTCCTCATCCGCGCCGACATGGACGCCCTGCCCGTTCAGGAGAAGACCGGGGTCCCCTACGCGAGCACGGCCACGGCGCAGAACGAAACCGGGGACACCGTCCCCGTGATGCATGCCTGCGGCCACGACGTCCACATGACCACGCTCGTCGGGACGGCGACCCTGCTCGCCCGGGCCAGGAACCGCTGGCGCGGGACCCTCGTCCTCATCGGACAGCCCGCGGAGGAAGGCGGGGGCGGAGCGTCCGCAATGATCCGCGACGGTCTCTTCGACCGGGTTCCCCGGCCCGACTTCGCCATCGCCCTCCACGACAGCGCCTGGATGCCGGCCGGGAAGGTCGGCGTCACGCCGGGCTACGCGCTCGCGAACTCCGATCGCGTCACGATCACCGTCTACGGCCGGGGCGGTCACGGCTCGGCGCCGCAGTCGACCGTCGACCCGATCGTCGTCGCCGCGCGCATCGTCACCACGCTCCAGACCATCGTTTCGCGGGAGACCAGCCCCCAGGACCCCGCGGTCGTGACCGTCGGTTCGATCCACGGGGGAACGCGGGCCAACATCATTCCGGACGAGGTCCGGCTGGAGCTGACCGTCCGTTCGTTCACGCCCCAGGTTCGCGAGCGGCTGCTTGCGTCCATCGCGCGGATCGCAAAAGCCGAGGCGGCCGCCGCCGCGGCCCCGAAGGAGCCGCTGGTCGTCGTTTCACCGGGCGGCTACAAGGCCACCTACAACGATCCCGGACTTTCCGAGCGCGTCGCCGCCGCCTTCGAGCGGACGTTCGGGAAGGCGAACGTCGTCGCACCGCCGCCGGTCCTGGGGGCCGAGGATTTCGGCGATTTCGGACGGGCGACCGGGGCACCGTCGCTGATGTTCTGGCTGGGCGCCGTTCCCGCCGCCACGTATGCGGCCGCCGACGGGGACCCGGCCCGGCTGCCGTCGCTGCATTCGCCCTTCTGGGCGCCGGACCCCGAGCCGACGATCGAGACCGGCGCCGCGGCGCTGACGGCCGCGGCCATGGAGGTTCTCTCAAAACCGTGAGCGATCTGGCTTAGGATTCCTTCGATGGCCAGCGCGCGACCCTTGAAGCGAGCCCGTCCGGCGGCTCGCCCCCGGCGGGAGCCGAGTCGGTTCACAGACGCGGCGGGCCTCTACGGCATCCCGAACTGGGGCAAGGGCTTCTTCCACGTCTCCGAAGACGGGAATCTCGTCGTCCGGCCGACCCGCGAGCCCTCGCGCGCGGTAGCCTTGAAGCACATCGTCGACGAGGTCGCCGCGCGCGGCATCTCGACCCCGATGGTCATCCGTTTTCCGCAGATCCTGTCGGCGTCGGTCGCGAGCCTGAACGACGCCTTTGCCCACGCGATCGACGAATACGGATACGGCAACGTTTTTCGCGGCGTGTTCCCGATCAAGGTCAACCAGAAACGGGTCGTCGTCGACCAGATCGTCGAGGCCGGCCGCCGCTACGGCTACGGCCTCGAGGCGGGCTCGAAGCCGGAGCTGCTCGCCGCCATCTCGGCCGACCTGTCGCCCGAAAGCCTCATCACCTGCAACGGCTACAAGGACGAGACCTTCATCCGCATGGCCCTGAACGCCGTTCGGATGAAGAAGAAGGTCGTGCTCATCCTGGAGAAGGTCTCCGAGCTCGACCGCATCCTGGAGGTCGCGCGGGCCCGGGGCGTCCGGCCGTTGCTCGGGATGCGGGCCAAGCTCTACGCCCGCGGCTCGGGCAAGTGGGCCAAGTCGGGCGGCGAGGCGGCGAAGTTCGGGCTGACCACCCCGGAGATGCTCGAGGCGGTCAAGATCCTCAAGTCGAAAAAGATGCTCGACTGCCTGGTCATGCTGCACTTTCATATCGGCTCGCAGATCACCGACATCCGGCGGATCAAGGACGCGATCCGCGAGGCCGGCCGCGTGTACGCGAAGCTGCGCGCCCGCGGCGTGGGGATCCAGTACCTGAACCTCGGCGGCGGCCTCGGCGTGGACTACGACGGCTCCAAGACCGCGTTCGACTCCTCGATGAACTACTCCGTCCAGGAGTACGCCAACGACGTCGTCTACACGATCCAGCAGATCTGCGAGGAGGAAAAGGTCCCGGCGCCCACGCTCGTGACCGAGTCCGGCCGCGCCGTCACGGCCTTCCATTCGGTCTTCGTCACCAACGTGCTCGACGTCGCCGATCGCATCGAGCAGGGCCGCCGGGTCTCGGTCGGGGGATCGGACCCCAACGTGCTCCAGGAGCTCGCCTCGATCTACGAGACGGTCAACGCCAAGACGCTGCGCGAGAGCTACCACGACGCCCTTCAGTACAAAGAGGAGCTCTTCACGCTCTTCAGCCTCGGGCATCTGTCGCTCGAGGACCGGTCCAAGGGCGAGATCCTCTTCTGGCAGATCTGCGAAAAGATCCACCGCGACCTGAAGACGCTCAAGGAGGTCCCGGAAGAGTTCGAGGACATGGAAACGATGCTGGCGGACAAGTACGTCCTGAACTTTTCCGTGTTCCAGTCGCTGCCCGACGTCTGGGCCATCGACCAGCTCTTCCCGATCCTGCCGATTCATCGCCTGAACGAGCGGCCCGCGGAGTTCGGCACACTGGCCGACATCACGTGCGACTCCGACGGCAAGATCGAGAAGTTCATCGACCTGCGGGACATCAAGGAGACGCTGCCGCTCCACGCCCTTCGGAGCGGAGAGCCGTACTACATCGGCGTCTGCCTCATGGGCGCCTACCAGGACGTCCTCGGGGACCTCCACAACCTCTTCGGCGAGGCGCACGAGGTCCTCGTGACGATCGACGAGCAGGGCCGCTCCCACATCGACGACGTGCTGCCGGGAGAGTCCTGCGAGCGCGTCCTCGAGTACATGAACTACGACCGCGCCGGGATCCTCGAATCCATCGGCCGGCAGCTGCGCCGCGCCGCCGGAGGTTCCCTGAAGAAGGACGAGGCGCGCGCCATCTACCGCGAGTTCGACGAGGTCTTCCCCAGGTACACCTACCTGGAGCGGTGAGCGCCCACCCGTCGATCCGCCGGCTCCTGCGGTGCGCCGCGGCGGCGCTGCTCGCTTCGTTTCCGGCCGCCGCGGCCGGTCCGGCGCCCGCGACCCCCGCGGCGCCGGACCGCGAGCTCCTCGTCGGCGTCTACGAAGCGCCGCCCTGGTCCATGAAGGCCGCCGACGGGAGCTGGCAGGGGCTCACGGTCGATCTCTGGCAGGACCTCGCCCGGGATCTCGGCTATCGCTATCGCTTCATCGAGAGCACGCCGGACGCCATCCTCGACGCGATCAGCCTGGGCACCCTCGACACCGCGGCGGGGCCGTTCGCCGTGACGGTGGAGCGCGAGCGGGAAGTCGACTTTTCCCACGGCTACGTCGCCTCGGGGATCGGCATCGCCGTGCTTCGCGCCCGGGAAGAAGACCGCTGGCTCGGCGTCGTGGAAGCACTGACGACGCCGACCGCGCTGCGGCTCTATGCGGGGATCGCGCTCTTCGTATTCGTCGCCGGCTGGGCCCTCTGGCTCCTGGAGCGCCGCCGCAACGCCATGTTCTCCGGCCGGCCGATCCATGGAATCGGATCGGGATTCTGGTGGGCGGGGGTCACGACGGTCGGCGTGGGTTACGGCGACAAGGTCCCCATCACGTTCTGGGGACGGCTGGTCGCCCTCCTCTGGATGTTCATCAGCATGATCCTGATCACCGCGTTCACCGCATTCGTGACCACGAAGCTCGCCCTCTTCGACGTCGCCCGCATCCAGGGTCCCGGAACCTTGCGCAAGGCGATCGTCGGCACCATCGAGGGCTCGGCTTCCGTGGACCTTCTGCGCAGGGAGGACATCGCGCATCGCGTCTACCCGACCGTCGCGGCCGCGATCGACGGGTTGCTGGGGCGGGAGGTCAACGCGCTCGTCTACGGGTCGGTGGTCCTTCGATACTACGCCGAGCGGGACGAACATCGCCGGATCGAGGTCCTGCCGGGACACCTCGAATCCTTGAGCTTCGCCTTTCCCCTCCGGGACGACAGCACGCTGCGCGACCCGATCAACGAGGCCCTGCGGCGCGTCCTCGACGAGTCGCACTGGAGCGACCTCAAGGACCGGTACCTCGGCGCGGGCGGATCCGGGAGCGCCTCCCGATGACGCGGCGTCTCAACGTCTCGAGCGGGGCGCCGTGGGAGCCGGTCGTCGGCTACTCCCGCGCCGTCCGCGTGGGCAACACGGTGCACGTCTCGGGCACCACGGCGACGGGGCCCGACGGCCGCGTCGTCGGCGAAGGCGACGCCTACGCCCAGACCGTCCGGGCGCTCGCCAACATCGCCTCGGCCCTCGAGAAGGCCGGCGCCCGCCTGAGCGACGTCGTTCGGACCCGCATGTACGTCGTCGACATCGGGGACTGGGAGAAGGTCGGCCGCGCGCACGGGGAGGTCTTCGGCAACGTCCGCCCCGCCGCCACCATGGTCGAAGTCTCCCGTCTCATCGACCCCGCGATGCTCGTCGAGATCGAGGCCGAGGCGATCGTCGAAGGCGCGCCCTAGCCGGGGACCGCGACCGGCGTGACCGCGGCCTGGTCCTCTTCCCCCGTGCGGATCCGATAGACCTTCTCGACCGGCAGGACGAAGATCTTGCCGTCTCCCACCGCGCCCGTGCGCGCGGCGTCGGCGATGGCCTTCACGGTCGGCTCGACGAAGTGGTCGGAGACCCCGATCTCCAGGCGGACCTTCTCCGAGAGCTCCATCTTCACCGTCGTGCCGCGATACGTCTCGACGCGCTCGGTCTCGCCGCCGTGGCCCTCCACGCGGTGGAGCGTCAGGCCCCGCACCTGAGCCCGGAACAAGGCCTCGAGCACGTCGGGCAGCTTCTCCGGCCGGACGATGGCGACGACGAGCTTCAGCCCGAGCCTCCCTCGGCGGGAGCGGCGGCGGGCACCGAGAGCGCCGGCGGGCCCGCCTCGTGCAGAACGAGGATCGCTCCTTCACCGCGCGCGTAGGCCTCTTCGCCGTGCTGCGTCACGTCGAGGCCCATCCCCTCCTCGCGCACGCCGGCCCGCAGGGGCGCGAATGCTCCGACCAGCCGGAGCAGGCCGAACGTGGCCACGCCGCTGTAGGCCATGACCGCCAGCACCGAGACCGCCTGCACGGCGAGCTGCCGCGGGTTGCCGAACAGTAGGCCGTCCGCCGTCCCGTTCCAGGCCTTCTGCGCCAGGACCCCGGTCAGGAGAGCGCCGACCGTCCCTCCCAGGCCGTGCGCCGCAACGACGTCCAGCGAATCGTCCAGCCGGGTGCGGGCCCGCCACAGGAGCGCGAAGTAGCTCGGGAAGGCGCCGACGCCGCCGAGAAGGATCGCCGAGAGCGGCGAGACGTAACCGGCCGCCGGCGTGACGACGACGAGCCCCACCACGATCGCGGTCGCTGCGCCGACGGCGGTCGCCCGGCCGGTGCGCGCCAGGTCGAGGAGGGTCCAGACCACCAGGGTCGCCGTCGGCGCGAACATCGTGTTGACGAACGCGAGCGCCGCCGAGCCGTTCACCGCCAGCGCGCTGCCCGCGTTGAACCCGAACCAGCCGAACCAGAGCAGACCCGCACCGAGCAGGGTGAACGGCACGTTGTGCGGCAGGATCGCCTGGCGCGCGTGGTCCTTGCGCGGTCCCAGGACGAGGGCCGCGACGAGGGCCGCCGCGCCGGCGTTGACGTGGACGACCGTGCCCCCCGCGAAGTCGAGGGCCCCGAGGCTGCCGAGGAATCCGCCCCCCCAGACCCAGTGCGCGACCGGCGCGTAGACGACCAGCCCCCAGAGCGTGAGGAACGCGAGATACGGGCCGAACCGCATGCGCTCGACGATCGCGCCCGAAATCAGGGCGGCCGTGACGATCGCGAAGGTGCCCTGGAAGGCCATGAAGAGGAGGTGCGGGACCGTTCCCTGCGGCTCGAGCCCGACTCCCGAAAGGAGGGCCCGCGAGAGTCCTCCCGATGCCGGCGAGCCCGGGGCGAAGGCGATCGAGTAGCCGGCGAGCGCCCACGAGACGCCCACGAAGCCGAGGGAAACGACGCTCATCATCATGGTGTTGAGCGCGTTCTTGGAACGGACGAGGCCCCCGTAGAAGAAACCGAGCGCGGGGGTCATCAGGAGGACCAGGGCGGTCGAAACCAGGAGCCAGGCGGTGTCGGCCTTGTCCACGGAACCGCAGGGTACCAGACACCGCGAGCGCGTGACCAGAGAATTCTGCAGATCAGGCATATCCGGGCATACAAAGCGCCTGAAAAGGCACCCAATCGCTCAAGCTGCTTCTAAAATCCTGCACGAGGTGCAGGATTCCGCGCTCAGTCACCGTTCAGCAGATAGTCCTTCATGAACAGGATCTGGGCGTACAGCTGGTAGTCGCGGTTGGATTTTTTGGCGAACCCGTGTCCCTCGTCCGCGGCGACCATGTACCAGACGGGCGTGCCGACGCTTCGGATCTTTCGGACCATCTGCACGGACTCGGACATGGGCACGCGGGGATCGTTGGCGCCCTGGATGACGAAGAGGGGCTTCCGGATCTTCTCGGCGTTGTTGAGGGGCGCCGTCTTCTCCAGGAACGCGCGCATCTTCGGGTCCCGCTCGTCGCCGTACTCGGCCCGCCGCAGGTCCCGCCGGTAGCCCGAGGTGTTCTCCAGAAACGAGACGAGGTTGGAGATCCCCACGACGTCGATGGCGCACCGGATCCGGTCGCTGTACACGTAGGCGACCGCCAGCGTCATGTGCCCGCCATAGCTGCCGCCGGCGACCATCACGCGGCCGGCGTCGAGGTCGGGGCGCGTCCGGATCCAGTCGAGCAGCGCCCCGATGTCCTTGTACGTGTCCTCGCGCCGGAACCCGTTGTCGAGCTGGAGAAACGTCTTCCCGTAGCCGGCGGAGCCGCGCACGTTCGGCAGGATGACGGCGACGCCGAGCTCGTTGATGGAATAGTTCCAGCTGCCGATGAAATCCGGCCGGGCCTGGCCCTCGGGGCCGCCGTGGATCTGGATGGTCACGGGGCGCGGCCCGGGGAACCGCCGCGCATCCGGCCTGTAGAGGAAACCCGTGATCTCCCGCCCGTCGAAGCTCTTCCAGGCGACGAGCTCGGGCTCGGCGAAGGTCTCCGGGTTCAATCCGCCGAGCTCGCTGAACGTCCAGCGTTCGACCCTGCCCGTCTTCGGTTCGTAGGAGTATGCGTCGGAGGCCGAGCGCGCGGTTTCCATCGTGAAGCCGATCGCGCCGCCGTCCCGGTGCCACTGGAGACCCCGGACGGTTCCGGGCGGGAGCTTCGGTCCGGGCAGCTCCCGGCGGCTCGCCGTTTCGAGCAGGTGAATGACCGAGAGGCCTTTCTCGTTGGTCACGTACGCCAGCGTCCCGCCGTCCAGCGAGAGATCGAATTCGCCGACGTCGGCCGTGTCGCCCGTCAGAAAGGCGATCTTCTTCGACCCCAGATCCATGGAGGCGAGCCGCTGGAACTCGGACCCCTCGTCCGTCGTGACGTAGAGGCTCTTTCCGTCCCGGGCGAACGCCGCGTTGAGATAGGCCACCTTGTCCCGGCCGCGAGGCGTCAGGGCCGTCTTCGCGCCCGTCGCGACGTCGACCAGCCACAGATGGGTCTCGTTGATCGACACGAACTCGACGACGAGGAGCTGCGAATCGTCGGGAGACCAGTCGGCGACTTCCCAGCCCCCGCCCGAAAGCTCGACGACCCGCCGGTCCGACTTCGGGTCGGCGGCGTCGACAACGTAGATGTCGACGTCGTTTCCGGTGCGGCGGGTCGAACCGTAGGCGATGCGGCCGCCGCCGTTGGACCACCGGGCGCCGGTGTTGCGCGACCGGCCGTCGGTCAGGAGCGTCACGCGTCCGTCGGCGAAATCGTACCGGTAGACCTGGTAGAACTCGCCGCCGCCAACGTCCTTCGAGAAGAGAAAACGGTCGCCGGACTTCGGGTCGAACCGGGCGCCGACCACCCGCTCCGGGAAGAAGGTCAACTGCGTGCGGGCGCCCCCGGGAAACTTCACGAGGTGCGCCTCGTTGACGTTGGCAAACCGCGTCGCGACGAGCATTTCCCGGCGCGTCGGGTGCCAGCTCGAAAAGCTCGCCGACCGGATGTCCGTGTAGGGTCCCACCTCGGCCGCGAGCGCTTCCGGCACGGCCGGCACGCCCTCGACGGTGAGGCTGTCGGGTTTCGAAGCCGCCGGAACCGTGGCGGCCGGAGCCGTCTGTCCCGAGAGGGCCGAGGCCAGAAGCCACGCGAGACCTGCCAACCGACGACGCAACGCCAAGATGTCCCCCTTTCCACGAGAAACCCGCGAATCCGAACCTTGACCCGACGACCCGTCTCCCGATGGCCGGGCATCGCCATCCCGGGGCGACCCGGTCCTACGGAGCCGAGGGCGACCAGTCCCCGAAGGGAACGAGCACGGGCCCGACCTCGTGGCATTCCGCCAGCTCACCGCCTTCGTGCACGGCTCCGGTGCGGTACCACAGCACGACGTCGGACCCGACGCCCTCGGGCGGGTTCAGATAGTTGTTGAACTTGATCGCGCAGGCCGGCCCCGACTGGCCCGCGTCGTCGATCTCGTTGGCCTTGTAGGCGAGCACCCAGACGTCCCCGACCGAAAACGTGTCCGCCGGCAGCTCCGTTTCCGTGCCCGGAACGATCCGGTAGCCGCGCTTCGTGGTCGAGTCCGCGACCGACCAGACGACGCCCGGCTTGCCCTTGCGCAGCGCCTCCGTCGGAAGCACGACCGTCGGATAGCGGGGCGGACGCTGGTGGGGGTCCGGCCCCTCCGTCACGACGTCGCCGGTCGGGCCGTCGATGTCGAAGTCGAGGCGCCAGTAGGCATGGTGAATGTGCGTGAAGGCGACACAGGCGTCGGCCACCGCCGCGAACCCGAAGTACGGCTCGATCCGGCCGTCGAGATGAAACTTCCACTTCATGGTGTACCGGTACCAGCCGGCCTGCGTCTGCGAAGTCAGGATGAGCTCGTCGGCGAGCTTCTCGGCGGCGACACCCGTGAAGGCGCCGACGTCGCCCCCCTCGCCGCCCACGTCGCACACGGTGACGGGCGGCACCGTCGGCTCGGAATAGCCCGGCGAGATCACGTTGTCGGCGTCGAACCGGACCTCCTGGTTCATCCAGTCGCGAAAGCATCCGCAGCCGCCCGGCTCGTATTGCACGTTGAGGATCGGAACGTGCGCCTCTTTGAGCACGAGGTGGCCGTTGTAGTACACGTTGGTCAGATCGATTCCCGAGCCGCGCGGCCCCGTGCTCTGCGCAGGGCGGGTCCAGCAGAACTCCCACACCGGGTCCACGTCCGGCCAGGACATCGGGTGCGCGTTGCCGGTGCAGGCCGGGACCGCGAGGGCGATGCCCGTGCCGAGGGCCAGCGACAGGGCGGCGACGAGAGCGATCCGTCCGCGCGCCGTCACGGGCCCACCCCCTTCGGCACGTAAAGGCGATACGGAATGCGCCGGGCGACCAGGTCGACGACCGCCCACCGGACGAGTCCTTCGCGGTCGGGCGAAAGGATCTGGATCTGCAGGCACCGGCTTCCCGGCCCGCAGGGCCGGCCGCGGCCCTCCTCGAGGATGAAGCCGCCCTCGAGCACGGCCCGCTTTCCGGCCACGATCCGTCCGAGCTCGGAATCCCGCCGGACGATGTCCATGGCCTCCTCGATCTCGGCGGCCGAGGGGCTCGGCTGACTCTGCTTGATGTCGCGTCTCCCGTAGAACCGGCTGTCCGCCGTGTAGTACCTCTCCTGCGCGACCCCCCGGCCGTAGTCGAACACGAGCTCGACCCGCCGGACGTATTCGCTGCCGTCCGGCAGCTTGACCGTCTCGTTCCACGTCCTCAGCAGCCGGACCGGCCGCGAGGTCACGTCGACGCCCCGCTCGGCCGGCAACGCCGCCGCGGCGAGCATGCCGCCGATCGCCAAAGCCCAAGCCGCGCAGCCCCTCCGCATGGTCACCATCCTTGTCGCGGTTTCCCGGAATCCTAGCAGAACCCGCACGCCGGCCGCGCCCCGGCGCGCCCCGAATCAGTGAGGGGCCGGAGCGTCGTGCGTCTTCGGGTCCTTCTTCGCCGGCTCGTCCTTCGGCATCGGCTTTCTCGGGATCATCGCGTCGCGCATCGCCGCGTCGTAGGCGAAGGAGGCCATGATGACCGAAGCCTGCATCAGGTCCTTCTTCTGGAGCCGCTCGTAGAGGTCCATGTTGGTGTGGTGCGTCCGGGTGTCGTACTCGAGCTCGTCCTGCACGAACTGGAAGCCGGGCAGGCCGATGTCGTCGAAGGATTCGTGGTCGGTCCCGCGGGTCCGGTTCATCGTCACCAGGGTCGCGCCGAGATCGTGGAACGGCTCGAGCCAGGCCGTGAAGATCGGAACGACGGCCGCGTTGTCTTCGCAGTAGATGCCGCGAATCTTGCCGGTGCCGTTGTCGAGATTGAAGTAGGCCGACAGCTTCGCGTGCTCGGGCTTGACCGTCAGGGGCCCGGTCTTCTTGCGCAGGTAGAACGGCTTGTCCTTCTCTTCCTCGGAAGGTTCCGGACGCGAGGCGAAGTGCTGCGAGACGTAGGCCCGCGACCCGAAGAGCCCCTGCTCCTCGCCCGTCCACAGACCGATGCGGATCGTTCGGCGGGGCTTCACGCCGACGGCCTTGAGGATGCGCATGGCCTCCATCGCCACGACCGAGCCCGCGCCGTTGTCGGTCGCCCCGGTCCCTCCGTGCCAGGAATCGAGGTGCGCGCCGATCATGACGACTTCGTCCTTCTTGTCGGTGCCGGGGATCTCCGCGATCGTGTTCCACTGCATCAGGTCGTCTTCGATGAAGCGCGCCTTCACGTCCATCTCGATCTGGACGGGGACGTCGCGGTCGAGCAGGCGGGCGACGCGGCCGAAGTGCTCGGGCTCCATGGACACCGCCGGCAGGCCCTGCGGGTCTCCCTTCTTCCACGTCCCGCCTCCCTGCACGTTGAAGGTCCCCATGTCGCCGCGCCCGGGAAGGACGACCGCCAGGGCCTTCTCGTCCTCGAGGAACTTTTCGGCGGCTTTGCGCAGCTGCCGCCGCTTCATGTACTCCGCCCGGTTGTACCGCGGCGGCCCTCCGGGCATCTCGTACTGGAACTCGGCGGCGAGGGCCTCCTCGTCGTAGCGCTTCGAGTCCGGCTTCTCGCGCAGACCGATCTCGCGCGGCTCGCCGAAGAAGACGATCGTCCCGGCAAACTTGCCTTTCAGCTTCTCGAGTTCGTCGGCCGACTGGATGTTCAGGTGCGTCGCCCGGGCGCGGATCGGGCCGCCCGTTCCCGGCGTCCAGGCCTCGGGAATCGCGACGAGCTCCGCGTGTCCCGGAGCCGTCATACGCACCGTGCAGCCCTCCCAGGCCCAGCCCCGGCCAAACGGGCCCCAGCTCTCCAGGTGGGCGTTGGCGAGCCCCCAGGCGGCCAGCTGGTCCTTGGTCCACTCGTTGGCTTCCTTCATCTCGGGCGAGCCGGTCAGCCTCGGACCGATGCGGTCCATCATCTCGGAGGCCGACTCCATGACCTTCGAGTTCATGAACCCCTCGAGGCGGATCCGGGTGACCATGTCGAGGTCGACGGCCTCCGTGGCCGGAGAGGCGGGCGTGACGAGCAGGACGAGGCATGCGGCGGCGAGCAGGCGCTTCAAAATGACCTCCTGGAAAAGCCGCGGAAACGTACCACCCGCCATGAGTCGGGTCAACGCGGGCGGTCCGGTGGGTCCGAAAAGCGAGCGAAAAGGTGCAATTCCGCCAAGTCGTCGGCCCGATCGTTCGCGGCCTTCGGCTGAGGCCAGCGGAGGCGCGCCTCCGGTTCCGGGGTTGCGCCTGTCCGGCCTCGGTCTGAGCGCGTAACACGCGGGCGGGACCGGGCACTGAGCTACCAAGGTCGTCGCGAAGGAGCAAAACCATGCACATTCACCCGCTTCGTTCGCTTCTGCCGGCGGTGCTCGCTGCGGGCGGCGCGGCCGGCGCTGCAGACCCCTTCGCGGAATGAGAGGCCGAGTTCGATGCCCCCGTTAACACCTTTGCCTCGTTTTGACGCCTATCCCATCGAGGATGACGATCGAGCAGGGCACACCACAGGTCCGGGAACGCGCCCGGCGTTCACCCGGAACGGAACCCCGGCGCCCAGAGGTCACAGCAAAGGAGAGCGTCATGCGTAGTCGCCCGCTTCTTTCACTTCTGATCGGGGTTCTCGCCGCCGGCGCCGCGGCCGAACTGGCCGGGCAACCCGCCTGGACCTGGAGCGGCCCTGCCGACGTGGGCGTCGTGCTAGCCCTCGGGGCAGGCGACGGCGTGGTGTACGCCGCCACGCCGGCCGGGATCTACCGCTCGACCCCGTCCGGCGACGGCTGGGAGCTTGCCGGCCTGCGGAGCGAGTCGATTCAGGCGATTGCGGCCCGGTCCGGCTCGCCGATCTTCGCCCTCTTCGGTTACGGCGGCCTGGCCGTCAGTCGCGACCATGGCGACACCTGGGATCGTCTCGCCGCCGGTCGTTCGGGTCTCACGGCGGTGGCGATCGACCCGATCGATCCGGCGACAGCCTACCTCGCCTCCAGCGATGGGGCCGTCTGGAAGACGACGAATTCCGGCACGAACTGGACGCGCCTGGGCGCGACGGACCTCAGTTACATCTCGGCGATCGAGTTCGATCCGCACGACGGCGCGCTCGTTCTGGTGGGAGTTTACTCGTACGCGCCAGGTCTTCGCCGGAGCACGGACGGCGGCATGACCTACACGACGGTTTCGATCCCCGGGCGGGGCAGTGATAACTGGGTCACGGTCGGGACGGGTGTCTCCGACCTCTATGCGGCCACGGGCGATTCCTTTTGCCGTACCGCCGACGGCGCCGCGAATTGGACGTGCTCCGCCATCCCCGCGCCCATCTACGTCTACGATCTCGTCGAGATCCCGGCGTCCGCCGGGCACGCGACGCCCGTGGTCCTTGCGGCTTCCGACCACGGGCTCTTCGTCAGCGGCGACCGCGGGACCACGTGGGCGCGCGCGGGCGACCCGCTCTCCTCCACGCTGTACGCAGCGGCCTTCGTCCCCGAATCCGGGGAGGTCTTCGTCGGCACCGACGCCGGCATCTATCGCAGCGCCGACCGCGGAGCCACCTGGGATTGGCACGGCCACGGCCTTCGCTCCTCCTGGATCACGGCGCTCGCCGTCGATCCGGCGGATCCGACGAGAATGCTCGCGAGCGGCGCCGGATTCTCCAGCGACGTGGGCGCCGGCCCGGGCCTCTTCCGATCGCACGACGCGGGACAGAGCTGGTCGGCGCTCGAGAGCGCGTACGCTCCGCCCGGCTTCAGCTCGCTGCTTTTCGATCCGAGCGATTCGAAGACCCTGTACGGCGCCGCCAACGGAACCGTCTACCGGTCGGAGGACTCGGGCATGACCTGGGCCGGGCTCGGGCCGAGCAGCTGGGTCCGCTTCCTCGCGAAGGATCCGAAATCGCCGGGGACCCTCTGGGCCGGAAGCACCGTCGGCCTCTGGCGGAGCGACCAGCGGGGCGACAGCTGGACGAGCATCCCTGTTGAGCCGAGCAACGATAGGACCATCTACAGTCTCGTGTTCGACAGCCACGACCCGGCAACGCTCTACGCCGGCACGAACTACAGCTATGCCTACGGCTATTACTACTACTACTCGGATCCGGTGGGCGGCTCGATCTTCGTCAGTCGCGACATGGGCGCGACCTGGACGCGCGGCGAAGAGGATCTCGGGGCCGCTCCCGTCGCCCTCGCCGCGGATCCTTTCGCGGCTGGGGTGGTGTACGCGGGCACCGCGGGAGCGGGTGTCCTCCGCAGCAGCGACAGCGGCCGGACGTGGATGAAGCCACCGTCGGCGTCCCCGCGGTCGGTGGCCGACCTCGTCGCCGACCCCACGCGGCCGGGCCACCTGTACGCCGCCGCCGACGGGAGCATCTATCGCAGCCGGGACGGCGGTGCGAGCTGGGAGCCCTTCGCCGACGGACTCGACGGAACTTACCTGTTCGACCTCGCGATCGCCGGCAACGGCCGGCGCCTCGTCGGTGTGTCGAGCGGCAGCGGGATCTACCAGATCGATCTGGGCGCCACCGCACCGTCCTTTCCGTGCGTCCCCGACGCCGGACGTCTGTGTGCCGTCGGCGGCCGCTACGCCCTCGACGTCGCGGTTCAGCGCCGCGGCACGTGGAGCGCGGGAGCGGCGCACGCCCTCACCGATCGCGCGGGCTACTTCGCCTTCCCCGCGGTCACCGGCGATGCGTCCTTCCCGGAAGTCGTCGTCAAGATGCTCCCCGAGGGGGCCCTGGGGCCCGGCGGGCCGGCCATCTTCCACGCCAGCCTGACCTCACTCCCTTACGTCGTCACCCTCACCGACACGACCACCGGCCGGCAACATCTCTACACGGGTGGCTCTGCGGGTGGCGGTGGCGGGACGAGCTGCGGGGGCGCGAGCCGTCCGTTCCCGGAGGCCACGGCACCCGTCTTCCGAAGCGAATCGTCGGCCGCGCCGGCCGAAGCGGCGCTCTCGCTGCTCGATCACCGGTTCTCCGTGACGCTCCACGCTCATCACCCGAGCTCGGGCCGCGAATCCAACGGCCTGGCCGTCGCGGGCGACGATCGCTGGGGCTACTTCAGCATGCCCGACGTCACCGGCGAGTCCTCACTGCCCGAAGTCGTCGTCAAGATGGTCGACTTCCGCGCGATCACCGGCAAGTTCTGGTTTTTCTACACCGGCCTGACCGGCTTCGACTACACGCTCACCGTCACCGATTCGAAGACCGGCGCCGTGCGGACCTACGAGAGCCCGGGGAACTTCTGCGGAGGCGCCGCCGCGGATGCCTTCGCCGAATGAGCTGCGCTTCCCGGATCGGGGCGGCAGGTGATACCCTGCCGCCTCCGATCCACGGGAGCGCGGACGTGAGCCACAACAGAACATTCCTGCGACGCCCGCCGTTCGCCGCGCTCTTCGCCCTGGCCCTCGCCTCGGCTCTGTTCGCGCAGGAGAAGGAGCCGGAGCACGGCCCCGGGTTCGTCCTGCAGGGCGAAGGCGGCCTCGTGACCGCGCTCGTCATGGATCCCGTGTCGCCCGAGACGCTCTACGCCACGACGGCACGCGGCCTCTACAAGTCGCGCGACGGCGGTGCGACCTGGAGCTCCCGCGGCCGGGGACTCGACGCCCACTCGGTCATCGCCCTCGCGATCGACCCGGCCGCGCACGAAACCCTCTACGCCGCGACGGACTCCGGGGGCGTGTACCGGAGCACCGACTCCGGGGCCAGCTGGCGCCGTTCGAGCGAGGGCCTCGCCGCCCGCTACATCGGCGCGATCGCCGTGGATCCGCACCGGACGGGCGCGATCTACGCGGGGACCGAGGCGGGCCGCGTGTTCCGCAGCACCGACTCGGGAGAACGCTGGAGCGAGCTCGGCGCCACGACGGCGCGGGTCGCCGTGACGGCGATCGCGTTCGATCCCGCGGCCGCCGGCACCATCTACGTCGGGACCAACAGCGAAGGGCTCTTCAAGACGACCGACGGCGGGGCGACCTGGATCCGGCCGCTCAAGGCGATGAGCAAGGGGACGATCTGGAACCTCACGGTCGACCCCTCATCGCCCGGGACCCTGTACGCCGGGACGCACGACGGCCTCTACCGCAGCGACGACTCCGGAACGAGCTGGCGCCCGCTGCACCGCCGCCTCAAGAGCTACAACGTTCTGGCCCTGGCGATCGATCCCACGAATCCGAAGACCCTCTACGCGGCGACGGCGATCGGTATCTACAAGTCCACCGACGCCGGCGCGTCGTGGGCGCTCGTCAACCCGGATCTCTACGTGACGGCGATCGCGCTCGACCCCCGCACGCCGTCGGTCCTGTACGCCGGCACGCAGCTCGGCGTGCTCAAGAGCGAGGATTCCGGGGCGAAGTGGGCGCCGCTGCGGCTGGCGCCGGATCCGGCGGCCGCTCCTCCGCCCGGATCGCCCGCATCCGCCGCGCCGTCCGGATCGGCCGGGTCGCCCGCCACCTCGACACTCCCCGCGCTTCCGGTGGTGCACCGGTCGGCCCCGGCGCCGGCCGGCCTCCGCGCGCTTCCGGTCCGGCCGCGCCCGACGCCTCCCGCCCGGCGGCTACTCCTCGGCAACGAATAGCGTCATCGCGAATCGGGCGTCGGACTCGATCCACTGCTGGTGGAGCCGGAAACCGGCCGCCGTCCCCAGACCGAGGATCGTTTCGGCGTCGTACTTGTAGGAGCTCTCCGTCCAGATCGGCTCGCCCCGCGCGAACGAGACGGTGCACTTCGCCCGCGGGATCCTCACCGTCTGCTCCGCGAGCGAGACCAGGTGCATTTCCACGCGGCTCTCGGGCGCGTTCCAGATGGCGCGGTGCGCGAACGCCCCGATATCGAAGTCGGCGAGAAGCTCCGTGTTCATCCGCGCGAGCAGGTTCTTGTTGAAGGCCGCCGTCACTCCGAGCGGATCGTCGTAGGCCAGGAGCAGTTCCCGCTCGGGCTTGACGAGGTCGGCGCCGAGCAACAGCGCGTCGCCGGGTCGCAGCGTGGCCCGAATGCCGGCGAGGAACTCGTCGGCCGCGGGACGGTCGAAATTGCCGATGTTCGAGCCCAGGAAGAGGGTCAGCATCGTCCCCTGCGCCGGGCGCTGGGACGCCGCGTGGCGCAGGCCCTCTTCGTACGTCGCCCGGTGGCCGACGACCGAGACGTGCTCGAGGGCCCCGAGAGTGCGTTCGGAGAGCTCGAGGGCGTCCGGGGAGATGTCGATCAGATGCACCAGGACGCGCTTGCGCCGGTGCCGGAGGGCCTCGGCGAGCATGGCGAGCTTTTCGCCGCTGCCGCAACCGAGCTCCACGAACGTGATCGGGTCCTCGAGCGGCTCGACCATCTCCTCGGCAAAGCGCGAGAGCAGTCGGCCCTCGGCGCGGGTGATGCGATACCAGGGCAGCCGGCAGATCGCCTCGAACAGCGCGGATCCGATGCCGTTGTAGAGGTACCGCGACTGGATCTGCTTGGGTTCGAGCTCCAGGTCGCGGCGAACGTCCTCCGCGAAATCGCGGACGGTCTCCGCGGGCGGCGCCTGGGCGCTGAGCGGGATCACGGGCGCACCGTCCGGAACTTGGCGTAGACGAACGGATACGTGCGGCCGGAACCAGTTGCGGAAGCTGCGGCGGACCAGCTCCTTCGGCGTCGCCGGCGAGGCGCCTTTCATGACGTAGTGCTTCCCGTCGAAGAAATCCGCCGAATACTGCGGGTAGGAGGGCATCGCCGAAAAGCCCGGGAACGGCGCGAAGACCGTCGAGGTCCATTCCCATCCGTTGCCGACGAGATCGCGCACGCCCCACGCGCTCGCGCCCGACGGGAACGATCCGGCAGGAACCGGGTCCGCGCCCGCGAAGTCGAAATGGCCGCGCGTCGCATCCGGCGGCGCGTCGCCCCAGGGCTGGGATCGCTCGATGCCCTCGGGCGTTCCATACGCGGCGCGGTGGAACTCGGCCTCGCTCGGCAGGCGACGGCCCCTCCAGCGCGCGTATGCCGACGCCTCGGCATGCGTGACCCAGGCGGGCCACGCCATGGGCAATGGCACCAGGTCCCACATCCCCCGCCACATCCAAACGCCCCGGTGCAGCTCCCAGAAAAGCGGGTGCCGGACCTCGTGGGCCGCCCGCCAGGCCCAGCCTCCCGCGCCCCAGAGCGTCTCGTCCTCGTACCCGCCCGCGTCTACGAACTCCAGGAAATCGCGGTTCGTGACGCTGTCGACGTCGATGTCGAAGGCGGCAACCTCGACTTCCAGCCGCGGAAACTCGTTGTCCCACCCGAACGGAATCTCGCCGGGATCCGCGCCGAGGGTGGCCCGGCCGGCCGGGACCCGCGCCGTGCGGCGGACCGGGGGCTCTCCGCCGACGCGGGCGGCGGGCAGCGCGAGCGGACGGACCTTCCGATCGTACGGCAGCCGATGGAGGATGTAGGCGAGGGTCTCCTGGTGCATCGGCTCGTGCTCGAGGACGGTGTGCACGGCGAGTCCCCCCGCGAGCACCGGATTTTCCTCGGCGGCCACGTCCGCCCGGGCGAGGGCCTCCAGCATCCGGCGGTCGGCTTCGGCGCCGTATTCGCGGATCCTCGCCCGCGACGGCCAGGCGCTCGCCCCGCTCGGGGCCGCCTTTTCGTCCTCCGGATCGATGCCGCGCTCGAAGAGCGCCTCCAGCTTCGGGTCGATGCCGGGCTGCCCGAGCCCACGCCGAATGAGAGTGTTCACGGCGAATGCGGGCATGTGTCCCTCGTAGAAACAGATCGGGTTGCGCAAGGGAATGGGTCGAGACTCGTAGGCCTCGGGCCGGACCGTATCGAAGATTTCCGTGGTGCGCTCGCGGTTTCGGAGATACCAGGACGCCAGGGCTTCGCGGTCGAGATCCAGTGCCGTGGGCATGCTGGAAGATATACCTGCAAGGAAGGTGCTAGATTTCGCCTTCCGGCCGGCCACCCCCCGCGGTGGCCCGGCATGAAACCCGCAGGAAGCAGGAAGGGAGTCTCGAAGCCATGGATCTGGAGGTCAACGTGGTCAACGAAAACGAAGAGAAGAACACGGTCGTCCCGATTTCGCCGCAGCGCCGTCGCAAGCCCGCCGCGCGCAAGCCCGCCACGCGCAAGCCCCGCAAGTCCACCGCGCGCCGCGCGCCGGCGGCACGCCGCAAGGCGCGGCCGACGACGATCGAGGGTGTGATCCGCTCGATCACGGGAGGGGTCGCCGTCGCTCGCGCCGCGATCGCGGAAGCCTCCGGCCAGGGGGCGACGGCCGTTCGCCGCGCCGTCGGCGACGCTTCGAAGGTCTCGCGAAAGACCGTCACGCGCCTCGCCAACGAATGGAAGCGCATGGACCCGAAGAAGAAAGCCCGCGTTCTGGCGGCGCTCCTCGGGGCCGCCGCCGCCGCTTCGGCTCCGCTCGTGCGGAAATCGTTCAAGAGGTAGTGGGACCCCGCCGGGCCGTTCTCGCGCTCGCCGCCGGACTCACTGCCCTGCTCACCTGCGCTGCGCCGCAGGCGCAGGAGGCCGCGGCGCCGTTCTACGCGCTGTCCCCGCCGGCGGCCGGCGGGGTCGAGGCGGCGGACCGGGCACTCGCGCGGCTGGGCGCCCACCGGCGGCTGCTCGTCATCGGCGCCCACCCGGACGACGAGGACACCGAGATCCTCGCGTTCGTCGCCCGGGGACTCGGAGGGGAGGCCGCCTATCTCTCGCTCACGCGCGGAGAGGGTGGACAGAACCTCGTCGGGCCGGACCTCGGCGTCGGCCTCGGCCTCGTCCGCTCGCGCGAACTCGGCGCCGCCCGCCGGCTCGACGGCGCCCGGCAGTACTTCACGCGCGCCTACGACTTCGGGTTCACGCGCTCGCTCGACGAGGCGCTCTCCAACTGGCCCCGGGAGGCCCTGTTCGGCGACGCCGTGCGCGTGATTCGCCGCTTTCGCCCGCAGGTCGTCGTCACCATCTTCACCGGCACTGCCCGCGACGGCCACGGCCAGCACCAGGCGGCGGGCGTCACGGCGCGCGAGGCGTTCCGGCTCGCCGGGGATCCCGCGGCGTTCGGCGAGCTCGCGGGCGAGGGCCTGACTCCCTGGAAGCCGGTATCGCTCCTGCAGGAGACGGGCTACTGGCGCGACCAGGCGGCGACGACGGTCGTCCTTCCGACGGGCCAGGTCGAGCCGCTCACCGGCTGGTCGGTCTACCAGATCGCGATGGCCAGCCGCAGCCTCCACCGTTCCCAGGACATGGGGCAGCTCCAGGAACCCGGCCCGAACCAGACCATGGTGGGATGGGTCGCGGGCGGAGCCGGGCGCGACGGCCACGATCTCTTTTCCGGCGTCGACACGCGCCTTCGCGCGATGGCGGCGGAGGTGCCCGACGGGCCGCGCCGCGCGCAGGTCGAGAAGCTTCTCGACGCCGTCGAGGTCGGGGTCGCCGACGCCCGCCGGCGTCTCTCGACGCCGGACCTCTCCTCCATGGTCCCGGCGCTGGCCAGAGTCGCTGGCGGACCTGCGCGCGGCGCGCGCGCTCGTCCGCGACGGAGACGGCGGCACGGCCATGCTCCTCGACGAAAAGCTCGCACTCGCCCAGAGCGCGCTCGCGGCGGCCGCGGAGGTCACGCTCGACGCGGTCGCGGACCGCGAAACGGCGGCGCCGGGCGAGTCGTTCGAGGTCACGGCGTCGGTGTGGAACGCGGGCCGCGCCGGCGTCGCCGTCGAGAGCGTCGCCCTGGAGTCGCCGGACCGATGGACCACCCCGCCGGCGGCCGCCGGCGTTCGGGCAGTGGCTCCGGGAAAGCTGGAGGAGTGGAAAGAGCGGGCGACGGTGCCCGCAACCGCGGGCCCGACCGTTCCCTATTTCCTGGAGCGCCCGATGATTGGCGACCTGTACGACTGGAGCGCCGCGCCCGCGGCGGTGCGGGGCGACCCGTTCCAGCCGGCGCCGGTCCGGGCGGTCGCCCGACTGACGATCGCGGGCCAGAGCGTCGTCCTCGAGCGGGGCGTCTCGTTTCGCCTGCGCGACCAGGCGATCGGCGAGGTCCGGCGTCCGATCCGCGCCGCCCCGGCGCTCGAGGTGTCCGTCGAACCCGGACCTGCTCGTCTGGCCTCTCGGGCAGAAATCCAAGCGGCTCGAGGTCGCGCTCCTGTCCAACGCCGCCCGCTCCGTTTCGGGCCGTCTCGAAATCGAGCCGCCGCCGGGGTGGCCGAAGCCGGACCCGCGGCCCTTCATGCTCGCCAAATCGGGCGACCGTCAGTTCTTCGACGTCGACCTCCAGGCACCGCCCGTGCTCGCGGCCGGCCGACTGGCGTTCGGCTTCGTCGCCCGCCTCGAAGACGGAACCGCGGAACGACTCGGCATCCGCGTGATCGACTACGGATACATCCCGCGGACGGTGATGCCTGAGGTGTCGCAGGCGCGGGTCCATGCCGCGGACATCCGGTTCCCCAGGCTCACCCACCTCGGCTACGTCCGCGGCGCGGCGGACCGCGTGCCCGAAGCGCTCCTGGAAGTCGGACTGCCGGTCGAGATCCTGGGCGCACAGCGACCTCGCGGCCGGGGATCTCTCGCGCTTCGACGCCATCCTCGTCGGCAGCCGCGCGTACGAGTCCGATCCGGCGCTGCCGCGCGTCAACGGGCGCCTGCTCGACTACGCCCGCAACGGCGGTCTCCTGATCGTTCAGTATCAGCAGTACGCCTTCGTCCAGGGGGGCTACGCGCCGTTCGCCCTCGAGATCGCGCGCCCGCACGACCGCGTGACCGACGAGACGGCCGCCGTGACCGCTCTCGACCCGTCGAGCCCCGTCTTCACCGTACCCAACCGCATCGGACCCGAGGACTGGGAGGGCTGGGTGCAGGAGCGCGGCCTGTACTTCGCCCGGACCTGGGCGCCCGAATACACGCCGCTGCTCGCGATGGCCGATCCCGGTGGACCCGAGCAGAAGGGCGGGCTGCTCGTCGCGAAACTCGGACGGGGCCGCTACGTCTACACGGGACTCGCGTTCTTTCGGCAGCTGCCGGCCGGAGTGCCCGGCGCGTATCGGCTGCTCGCCAACCTGCTCGCCTGGAGACCCTGACCGGAAAGGAGACCGTCATGATCCGCCGTTTCCTCGCCGCCGCAGCCATCGCCCTCGCGGCCTCCGCCGCCTCCGCCCAGTTCGAAGGCGAGGCCACGTTCAAGATCACGAGCCAGCGCGCGAAGGGGGGAAAGCTCGACGGCACGGCCCGCATGTTCACGTCGAAGACCGGCTTCCGGATGGAGTGGGAGATGAAGACCGGCCAGCGGCGGCAAGGGCGCACCGGCGCACATCCAGATGGTGATGCTCGCGAAGCTCCCCAACCCGGACAAGGTCTACATGATCAACGACGCGAACCGCACGTACTCCGTCTGGGACACGCAGTCATCCCTCGAGAGCCGGAAGAACGCCCCGAAAGAGACCTACAAGGTCGAGCGTCTCGGCACGGACCGCGTCGCCGGCTACTCCTGCCAGAACGTCCGCGTGACGTCCTCGAAGGGAAGCGCCTTCGACGTCTGCGTCACCACCGAGTTCGGCGCCTCGAGCGAGTGGCTCGCGGCGATGAACCGCAACAATCCCGAAGCCGGCTCCTGGCTGAAGGCCCTGAAGGACGCGGGCATCGAAGGCTCGCCCATCCGGTGGTCCGTCCGCCAGAAGGGCGCGGCCGAACCGACGATGGTCATGGAGCTCGTGCGCGCGGACAAGAAGTTCCTCCCGGCGGCTCTGTTCGAGGTCCCGGCCGGTTACAAGGAAACCGGCTTCGCCATGGGCGGTCTCACCCCCGAGCAGGAGAAGGCGATGGGCAACGCGCGCGCCCAGATGCAGGAGGCCATGAAGAACATGACGCCCGAGCAGCGCAAGCAGTTCGAAGAGATGATGAAGCGCTACGCGCCGACTCCCGCGCCGTAGGCCCATGACGTCCGCTCCGCGAGGCTTCCGTGCGGCCCTTCTGGCCCTGCTCACGGCGGGCCTGGGCCTCGCGGCCTGCCACAAGGACAACCGCGAGCCGCTGACGATCTACTCGCCGCACGGTCGGGATCTGCTCGGCCTCATGGAAGCGGAGTTCGAACGGGAGCACCCGGAGGTCGACGTCCGCTGGCTCGACATGGGCTCGCAGGAGGTCTACGACCGCCTGCGCTCGGAAAAGGCGAATCCCCAGGCCGACGTCTGGTACGGCGGGCCCGATACGATCTTTGCGCGCGGCGTCCGCGACGGACTGCTTGCCCCGTACCGGCCCGGCTGGGCCGGCGCGATCGCGCCGGCCTCCCGGCACGCCGGCGATCTCTACTTCGGGCTGTACCGCACGCCGGCGATGCCCGTCTACAACTCGAAAGCGATCCCCGCCGCCGAGGCGCCGCGCGACTGGGACGACCTGCTCGATCCCGAAGTGGAAAGGCAAGATCCTGATCCGCGATCCGCTCGCCTCGGGAACGATGCGCGCCGTCTGGGGCTACCTCCTCGCGAAGTCGGTGCGCCAGACGGGCTCGCCCGACGCCGGATTCGCCTGGCTCGCGAAGCTCGACGCGCAGACGAAGGAGTACGTCTTCAATCCCATCCTCCTGTACGAAAAGATCGTCCGGCAGGAGGGCCTCATCACCATCTGGGACCTCCCGGACACGCTTCTCGAGCGCGAGCGCGGATCTCCGCTCCAGTACGTCTTTCCGAAGAGCGGTACACCCGTGATCGACGATTCCGTGGGGCTGGTTGCCGGGAGCCGCCACGCCGAAACGGCGAAAGTCTTCATCGACTTCCTCGGCGGCAAGCCGATGCAGATTCTGGCGGCGGAGAAGACGTATCGCCTCCCGGCGCGGCAGGACCTGGGCGCGAAGCTGCCCGCATGGGCCCGCGAGGTCGAGCGCGAGATGGTGGTCGCCGAGATCGACTGGCCGCTCCTCGAAAAAGACGGCGCCGAGTGGATGGCGACCTGGGACCGCACGATCCGCGGCAAGGGAGTCCGCCGCGACCCGATAGCCCTCTCCGCCGAAGCGGCGCGTCGGGTCCCTCTTGCGATAGCGTTGCCCGCCATGTCCGACTTCCTGAGGCTCGAATCGCTCGAGAAGCGTTTCGGCGACCTCGCCGTGACGCGCGGCGTCTCCCTCTCGGCGGCCCGGGGAGAGATCGTCGCCCTGCTCGGCCCCTCGGGAAGCGGCAAGACCACCGTGCTCCGGCTGACGGCGGGATTCGAAACGCCCGACGCCGGGCCGCATCGTCGTCGAAGGCGAGGACGTCACCGCGACTCCCCCCGGAGCAGCGCCGCTTCGGCATGGTCTTCCAGCACTACGCGCTCTTTCCCCACATGACCGTCGGCGAAAACGTCGCCTTCGGGTTGAACCCCGGGCGCGCCGCGCGTTCGGAAGCCGCGGCGCGCGTGGCACAGGTGCTCGCGCTGACCGGGCTTTCCGGTTTCGAGGGCCGGAGGGTGACGGAGATCTCGGGCGGCCAGCAGCAGCGGGTCGCGCTCGCCCGGGCGCTGGCGCCTTCGCCGCGGGTTCTCCTGCTCGACGAGCCCCTTTCCAACCTCGACCCGGCGCTGCGCGAGAAGACGCGGCGCGAGCTCAAGCGCGCGATCCGCGCGATCGGCATCACGACCCTCTTCGTGACCCACGAACAGGAGGAGGCCTTCGAGCTCGGCGACCGGGTCGCGGTCCTCCACGCCGGAGGACTCGAACAGGTCGGCACGCCCGAGGAGCTCTTCGAGCAGCCGGCGACACGTTTCGTCGCGACGTTCATCGGACGCTCGTGCGTGATCCCGGTCCGCTGGGAGGCGGGTGCCCGAATTCCCCACGGGCCCGTGTGGCAGGCCCTCGCGGGGGCGCCGCTGCCCGAGGGCTCGGATGCCGATCTCGTGGTCCGCCCGGAGGCGCTCGAGTTCTCGGCGAGGCCCCGCGCCGACGCGCTCGAAGGCGAGGTCGTGGAACGCCGCTACGCCGGCCGGTCGGCGTACTTCCGCATCGCCACCGCGGAGGCCGGCGAGATCGAGGTCCTCGCTCCCCCGCTCGCCGCCCGCGAGGGCGACCGGGTCCTCGTCGTGCCGGCGCCGGGAGGACCGGTGCCGCGGGTCTTTCCGAGGCAGCCGTGACGCGCCGCCGCGGCCTGGCCCTCGCGGCCGCCGCCCTGCTCGTCGTGCTCTTCTGGATGGTCGGGTACCCGCTCGTCCTCACGTTCCTGGAAGCCCTCGGCGCGCCCCGCTTCACCCTGGCGCACTTTTCCGAGTTCGTGCGCCGGCCGGCGGAGTGGGAGGCGCTGTGGGCGAGTCTCTGGATCTCGCTCGCCACGGTGGTCTTCTCGGCGGCGATCGGAGTGCCGCTCGCGTTTCTCTTCGAACGGGCGGAGTTTCCGGGCCGCCGCGCTCTCGGCGTGCTCGTCGCGCTCCCCGTGGCGCTGCCGCCGCTCGTCGGCGTGATCGCCTTCCTCTTCCTCTACGGCGAGAGCGGGTTCGCCTCCCGTGCCGTGCAAGCCGCCTTTCGGCTCGAGCGTCCGCCCTGGCGGCTCGCCGGGCCGGGCGCGATCCTGCTCGTGCATGCGTACTCGATGTACGTCTACTTCTATCTCTTCACGCGCGCGGGGCTCTCCCGGCTCGACGCCGCCTACCTCGAAGCCGCCGCGAGCCTCGGGGCGGGCCGCGCGCGGACGGCCGCGCGCGTGACCCTCCCGCTGCTCTCGCCCGCGCTGACCGGCGCGGCCCTCCTGACTTTCATGACGTCGCTCGCCTCGTTCAGCGCCCCCTACGTCTTCGGCGGAAGCTTTCGCGTGATGACGACGCAGATCGTCGCCTCGAAATTGAACGGCGACGTCGGTCTGGCGATGGTGGAGACCGTCGCGCTGGCGGTCATCGGATTCGCGGGTTTGTACCTGCTCCGCCGCACGGAGGGCCGCTCGGTCGTCGGCACCGTCCGGGGACTCGCGCCGCGCCGCCGGGAGCTCGCGGGCGGCCGCCTGCCCGTCGCCGCGGCCGGCTGGGGCCTCGCCGCGTTTCTGCTGCTGCCGCACGCCTCGCTCGTGCTTCTCTCCTTCGTTCCCCGCAACACCTGGACCACCGAGGCCCTGCCGCCGGCGCTCGACCTCGGCAACTACCGGAGCCTCTTCTCCCAGCCGGAGAGGCTCCGGCCCATCGTCAACTCGCTCTGGATGGCCGGCACGGCCACGATCCTCGCGCTCCTGCTCGGGCTGGCCGCCGCCTACGTCGGTGTGCGCCGCCGCGGCCGCGCCGGCGCGGCGCTCGAGTGGCTCGTCGCCGCGCCGTGGGCGCTGCCCGGAACGGTGTTTGCCGTCGCCCTCGCCGCGGCATTCGGCGTCCACCAGCCCCTGGCGGCGCGCTTCGTGCTCGTCGGAACCGCGGCGATCCTTCCCCTCGGGTATCTCGTTCGGAGTCTCCCACTGACCGGCCGGGCGGCCTTCGCCGGGCTGCGGCAGCTCGACCCGGCCGTCGAGGAGGCGGCCGCTTCGCTGGGTGCTTCGCCGGGCCGGCGCCTGTGGCGCGTCGTGCTGCCGCACCTCAAGCCGGCGCTCGCCGCGGGGGCGAGCCTCGCCTTCCTCGCCGCCCTGGGCGACTTCGTGGTGTCGATCGTCCTCTACACCTACTCCACGCGTCCGATATCGATCGAGATCCTGTCGGCGCTGCGACTCCAGGAGATCGGCGTCGCCGCCGCCTACGGAGTGCTGCTGACGGCGCTCTCGGCGGCCGCATTTCTGGCCTGGGGCCGGCGCGCCTAGGGGGTCGGCCGGTTCACGACACGCGTCGCGTGGTCGGCGGGCGCCACCCGCGGAATCGCGACGTAGGCGAATCCGTCCGGCCGGACCGCGGGCGGAGCCCCCGGGTTGGTGACGGTCACCGCGACGAGCCCCGCCGCGCCGGGCGGAGTGATGGCGGCCAACTCGACCGGCGACCGTACATCGACGGCCGCCGCCGGTTCGGCGCCGAAGAGGACGCTCGTCGCCCCCGTGAAGTTGGCGCCGGTGATGGTCACCGATTCTCCGCCCCGCTCGTAGCCCGTCGCGGGCGTGACCGCGGTGATCACCGGCGCCTGCGGCGCCGGGCCGTCGATGCGGTAGACGAAGCCCCCGCCCGTGCCGACGTAGAGCTCCCCCGACGCGTCTTCACCGAACGTCGTCGGATTGTCGGCCATGATCGACAGCGGCTCCGAGACGAACGCTCCGCCGCCCGCCGGCAGCGCGCCGAAGATCTCCCCCGAGCAGTAGTCCCCGTACAGGTAGGTGCCGTACAGGTCCGGAATCGCCAGCCCGCGGTAGACGTAACCGCCCGTCACCGAGCAGCGTCCGGAAGCATGCGAATACTCGAGGACCGGGTCCGTGAAGCTCGGCGAGAAGCACGCCGGGACGTTCGCGGGGCAGTTTCCGGTGTTGCCGGTGCACTGCGTCCCTTCCATGATCTTCCAGCCGTAGTTCGAACCGCCCCGCGAGGTCAGGGGCTGATAGTCGATCTCCTCGCGCGCCCCCTGCCCCACGTCGCCGACGAAGAGGTCGCCCGTCAGCCGATCGAACGAGAACCGCCAGGGATTGCGGAGGCCGATCGCCCAGGCCTCGTCCGGTCCCCCCGTCGCGACGAAGGGGTTCTCCGCCGGGATCCCGTAGTACGGCGGGGTGTCGACGTTCTGGTCGACGTCGATGCGCAGCAGCTTGCCGAGCAGATCCTGCCGCCCGGGCTGCGAATCGACGCGCTGCGCGTGGCAGTCGGGGTCGTTGGCGGAGCCGCCGTCGCCCATCCCGACGTAGAGCTCCCCGTCGGGTCCGAACTGGAGCTGGCCGCCGTTGTGGTTGGCGAACGGCTGATCGATCGTCAGGAGGATCCGGGCGCTGAAGGGATCGGCGACGTTCGGGTTGTTCGCGGAGACCGAGTAGCGCGCGACGACCGTGCGGCCGGTCGTGTCGGTGTAGTCGACGAAGAACAATCCCGTCGCGGCGTAGTTCGGGTGAAACGCCGTCGAGAGCAGGCCCTGCTCGTTGCAGCAGACGACGAGCGACGACACGTCCAGAAACGCCGTGGGAAGGACCTGGGTCCCGTCCCAGATGACGATCCGTCCCCGCTGGAGCGTGATGAACAGGCGGCCGTCGCCGGCGTTGGCGATGGCCGTGATGCCGGAGAGGGGCCCCGCGACCGAAGTGAGGTGCAGTTCGGGCGGCGCCGCTGCGACGCGCGCCGCGCGACCGGTCCCGTCGCCGGAGGCCGCCAGCCCCGCCGCCGCGACCCCGAAGAAGAGCGCGAGCGCCAATCGAGATCTCACCGGCCGATGATACGGCAGCGACCCCGACGCCGAGGGCCCCTGCGGTGTTCTTGAGGACGGCTACAGGTCCATCACCCTGTCGAGGCCGCGCCGAAGCCCGCGAAACGTTCCGACGCGCCGGATCGCGAGTAGCGTCCCGGCGATGTAAGGCGCGGCGCCGGAGCCCGAGTCGTGCCGGATCGTGAGGCGTTCGTCCGGAAGGCCGAAGAGGACCTCGATCGAGGACACGAACCCGGGCAGCCGCACCGAATGCACCGGGGTGCCGGACAGCGACGCCCCGCGCGCCTCCGGCGCGCCGATCACGCCGTCGGCGGGTACGCCGACGACCGGCCGCCGCACGCCCGAAAGGCGACCCGCCAGCTCCCGGGCGGTCCCGGAAGGCGCATCCGGCTTGGAGGCGCGCGCGAACTCGACGATCTCCCACTGGGGGATCAGGCGGGCCGCGGTCTCGGCGAAGCGCTGAAGGAGCACGGCCGTCAGCGCGAAATTCCCGGCTGCCAGGACACCCAGACCGCGCTCCCGCGCCACCCGGTCGATCTCCTCGTACTCGGCGTCCGTCAGGCCGGAGCTGCCCACGACGACGTGCGATCCCCTCGCGAGAGCCGCCGCCACGTTCGCATTCACCGCCGCGGCACTCGTGTAGTCGACGAAGACGTCGGCGCCGGCCTCGAGCGCTTCGGCGACGGTGCCGTGTACCGCGAGGGAAGGAAGGTTCGCGTCGCCGAGGGCCTCGGCGAGGGTCCGGCCCGCCTCCGAACGCGCGACCGCGCCGGAGAGCTCGAGGTCCGGCGCCGCCGCGATCGCTGGCGCGAGGCCACGGCCGACCCAGCCGGTCGCTCCGGCCAGGCAGACGCGGATGCGCTCGGTCAACGCACCGCCGGTGAGAGCGGCACCTTCAGGATCACGGCGTCCTGCATCGCGTCGGGCGCGATCGGCCGGCGGTCGTTCTGGAACTTGCCGCCCTGGCTGTTGGCCGTGAAGTAGAGGGCCCCCTCGGCCACGACGCCGAGGGTGGGCTCGTCGAAGGCCGGATCGTTCATGACCAGGATCTTAGCCCCGGTGATCGTCACCCCGTCGGCGCCGAGGTCCAGCCGCGTCACCCGATTCGGCTCGACGCCGTTCTGGATGGCGTACAGGCTCCCGTTCGCGTACGCGAGTCCGTCGATCCCGTTCAGGGCGGCGTCGGCCGGCACCGCGAGCCGCGTGACGCGGCGGGAGGCGACGTCGACCCGGAAGAGCGACGTGTAATCGGAGACGTAGAGGCCGGCGCCGTCCGGCGTGACGGCCAGGCCCTGCGTGCCGCGGAGGAGGTCCGACTCGACGAAGAGCTCGAGCGCCCGTCCACCAGGAGCGAGCGTCCAGACGCGCGGATTGCGGCCGTCGTTGACGTAGACGCGGCCGTCCGCAGCCACGGTCAGGTCGTCGAAGGCCGCCGGCGGATCGGATGGAGGCGGCCGGAGCTCGCGACGCGGTTTTCCGGAGTCGAGATCGAACTCGAAGAGGGCGGCGGCCGGGGGATCGCCCTTCCGGAAGCCTTCCATGTGCTTCATCGCGTGGCTGGCGACCCAGAGCGACCGCCGCCGCGCGTCCACGGCGATCCCCGCGGCCGACCGCAATCCGCCCTCCCCGGACCGGACGAACTCGGTGACGCGCCCTTTCGCGTCGATGCGCAGGATCTTCCGCTTGCGGATCGACGAGACGAAGAAAGACTTCGTCACGGGGTCGTATGCCACGCCCTCGGGCACGAGTCCCTTTTCCGGAATCGTGAAGGCCACCACGGCCCCCGAGGCGATCCGCTCGTTCCGGAGGGCCGCCATCTCCGCGCGCACCCGCTTGTAGCCCTCGCTCTGCCGGATCGACTCGAAATCGGCGTCGCCGTCCAGGTCCGCGACCGTCCGGTGCGCGGCGATCTGCTGCAGCGACCCGACGGCGGCGTCGGTCTGGCCGTTGAGGGCCTGGCCGCACGCCAGGTTGTAGAGCACGAAGACGTCGCCGGGACGGCGTGCGGCGATCTCCTCGTACGCGCGCAGGAACGCGGCCTTGTCGCCGGCGTCGTAGGAGGCGCGCGCGTCCCGGGCAAGCTCCGCGACCGTCTTCCGCGCGGGCGCGGGGGGAGTCGGGTCCGGCGTCGATGCGGACAGGGCCGCCGCGAAGAGGAGAATCCAGTGCATGAGTGTCGCTCCTCTGCGGATCTACGCAGGGCGCCGCCCAGAGTTTCCCGAAGGTCGCGGGTCGCCGCGCTATGGAAGGACGGCGTACGCGCGGATCGGAAAAGTGCCGAGCCCCCGGAACGGCGCGGGGACGCAATGGAGGCGGAACCCGGACTCGGGCAACGCGCCGAGATTGCAGAGGTGTTCCACGATCGGGATTCCGGCCGAGAGCAGGAGCGTGTGCGCGGGTCGGACGCCGTCGGCGGTGTCGTCGATGTTGAGCGAATCGATTCCGACCAGCGCCGGCTTCGCACCGGCCAGGAACTCCGCGGCTGCCCGGGTCAGGTGGGGATGGCCCTCGAAGTAGTGCGGCGTGCGCCAGTGCGCGTCCCAGCCCGTCCGCACCAGCACCGCCCGGCCTGAAAGATCGTGGCCGGCGAAGAGGTCCCGATCCAGGGCGCGACCCCGCCCGGCCGCATCGATCACGACGCCCGGAAGGTCCGCGAGCGCTTCCAGCGGCAGCCCGGCGATGTCCGCGCCGTGGGCGAACCGGTGGAACGGGGAGTCGATGTACGTGCCGGTGTTGGCCACCATGCGCACGCGGGCGATGTGGAAGGTCGTGCCCTCCGCGTAGTGCCCGCGCGAAGCCTCGCGGCCCAGGAAGTCCGAGATCACGGGTCCCGGGAGTCCCGGGTACGTGATCATCCCGTGCTCGATCGTGTGCGACAGGTCGACGAGGCGCCCCATGAAGCCGAGAGGCTATCAAAGAGGAGGCCGCGACTACGCCTTCCGATCCCTCCACAGCCGCTTGAGCAGCTGGATCTGGCCGGTGTGGTACACGTCGTGGGACGCTACGCTGTAGAGGAGCCGCGCGATCGTGTGCTTGCTGCCGCGCGGCTTCCTCGAGAGGGCGGCGGCCGAGAGTTTCTTGGCCGCGGCCATGAGCTCCCGGTGCTCGGCGTCCAGGAGCGCGCGGTCCGCCTTCCAGCTCCCCTCGGTCGGCCGGCCGTTGCGCGGGAACCAGTTGCTGCCCCGCTCCGGAAAGGCGCCTCGCTTTTCGCCCGTCAGCATCCGGCGCACCGCGTACTTCCAGTAAGCCGCGTGGATGGCGAGCTCCTGGATGCTGTGCCGACCCGCCGCCGGCCGCCATGCGGCCTGCGCCGCGGTGACCCCCCGGAGCGATCCGCGCAGGTTGGGCCCGTGCCAGGCCTTCTTTTCGAAGGCCTCCTCCAGGAGGGAGGCGAGCGTGGCGAGCTGGGGCGGGAGGCGCTTCACCGGATCGTCTCCGGCGGCTCGCCGCCCGAGAGCATGGGCGCGCGCCCGGCGCCCACCGCGTCGCCGGAAACGCTCGCGGCGACCTCATAGTGCGTGACGTGCGGCTCCTTGCCCAGGAGGAATCCGTCGTCTTCGGGATAGTAGAAAGCGCGTTCGGCGTCGGGCCCCGCGAAACGGCCAATGGAATCGAAATCGCGCCAGAACGAAACGAGGACGAACTCGGCCGTGTCCTTCTCGAGCCGCCGCAGGACGAGCGCCCCCGCGTTGCCCGGCGTCGCGCGGTAGTCCGCCAGCCCGGTCCGTTCCAGAAACGCCGTGTACGCCTCCGCGTCCGCAGCTCGCGTGTGGCCTCTCCAGATTCTCGCGATCATCCCGCCTCCCCGGCCCGTCTCGGCTCGACCGCTGCGGCCGGCGCCGCCTCGAGAGCGACGTCCTTGCGAACCCTCCGACCCCCGTACCGGATGATAACCGCCACCGAGCCCACGATCGCGAGCGCCGCGATGACCGTCCGCGCCGTCACCGCCTCGCCGGCGAAGACCCACCCCAGGAAGACGGCCACGACCGGATTGACGTAGGCGTAGGTCGAGACCCGCGCCGGCGTGGTCGCTCCCAGGAGGAAGATGTAGGCCGTGAAGCCCAGCAGCGAGCCCGCGACGACGAGATAGAGCAGGGCGAAGAGCGACCGCTCCGAGACCGCGGCCGGCGAGAAGCCGCGCCATTCGCCGACGAGGGCGGACGCGCAGAAGAGAATGAGGCCACCGGCGACCATCTCCATTGCCGTCGCCAGAAGCGTCGACGCCGGCAGCTTCGCCCGCCGGGCGTAGAGGGAGCCCGTGGCCCACAGAAGGGCCGCGGTCAGAAGGGCCGCGGCTCCGAGCAGGTCCACGTGCGCTCCCCCGGCGAACTTCCCGGGCGCGACCAGGAACGCGAGCCCCGCCAGGCCCGCGCCGAGGCCGAGGATCACGACGCCGTGCGGCCGGCGCCGGTGCTGGATCCCGTCGAGGACCGTCATCCAGATCGGGACGCTCGCCACGATGAGAGCGGCGAGGCCCGAGGGCACCCGCTGTTCCGCCCAGCTCACCAGGCCGTTGCCCCCCAGCAGCATCAGGCCTCCGATCGTCGCCGCCGGACCCCAGTGCCGCGGCTCCGGCCACGGCGTTCCGCGGAGCCGAAGCCAGCCGAAGAGCACGAGGCCGGCGCTGAAGTGCCGGACGCCCGCCATCAGAAACGGCGGGATCGTCTCGACACCGAACCGGATCGCGAGGTAGGTGGAACCCCACAGGAGATACACCGCGGCGAAAGCCACGACGAGCTGGCCGCGGGTGGCGGGGCGGCGGAAGGCGCCCGAGTCAGGCATGCAGCGTCTCCGGGGCCTTGGCACACCCGAAGTCCTCGGCTCCGGCGGCGCCCGCGGCTTTCTCGTCGCCGCCGTAGCGAATGATCAGCGCCACGGCGGAGACGATGATCGCCGCCGCGGCGTAGACGCGGGGCGTCAGCGGCTCGCCGGCGAGCGCCCAACCGAGAAAGACGGCGACGATCGGGTTGACGTAGGCATAGGTCGCCACCCGTGAAGCCGTCGCGACTCGGAGCAGCCAGAGGTAGGCCGTGAAGCCGACGATCGAACCGAAGATGAAGAGGTAGATCGTCGCGACGACCGACTTCGCCGACACCGCGGCCGGGTCGAACCGCGCGAGTTCGCCAGCCGCCGCCCCGGCGACGGCGAGCAATGCACCGCCGCAGAGGAGCGTCGAGGCCGTCGCCATCATCGGGGAGGCCGGCAGGCGCGAGCCCCGGGAGAACAGCGACCCTCCGGCCCACGCGAAGGTGCCGGCGACCAGCACGAGGCAGGCGCCGACGTGGAAGCGCCCTCCACCGAAGAGGGTCCCCGGCCCGACGAGGACGAGCAGGCCGGCCGTACCGAGGCCGAGCCCCGCGAGCACGTACCCCCGCGGCCGGCGTCTGTTGCGCATGGACTCCATCAACACGAACGACAGCGGTTCGGTTGCAACGACGAGAGCCGCCACCCCCGAAGGCAGGTAGCGCTCGGCCCAAACGACGCCGCCCGTGCCGCACACGAAAAGCAGCAGCCCCGTGATCGCCGAGCCGACCCACTCGCGGCGGGACGGCGCCGCCGAGCCGCGGGCCCGGGCCCAGGCGAAGAGCAGGACTCCGGCGACGAAGAAACGGACGCCCTGCGTGAAGAACGGGGGCAGCGTCTCGATCGAGAAACGGATGCCGAGGTAGGTCGATCCCCAGAGGACGTAGACCGCGGCAAACGCCGCCACGACGGCGAGCTTCGACGGCCCCGCGGACTCGGCCGGACGGCGCGGCTCAGACACGGACCGACCGGGCCGCCTCGTCCGCGGTTTCGGGAGTGCCGATCGGAAGCTCCGCCGTTTCCTTGACCGTGTCGAGAACGATCGTCGTGCGCGTGGAGGTGATGGTCTCGATGCGGCCGAGTCGCTCCCGGAGGAGGCGGCCGAGCGCGTCGGTGTCGATGGCGCGGACCTTGGCGAGGAGGCAATCCTCGCCGGCGACGTGGTGGACCTCGAGGACCTCCGGGATCGCCGCCACCCGGCGCGCCGTCGCCTCCGCGCCCGGCTTGTCGTCGGCGCGCACGAAGATATAGGCGAGCAGAGGCAGGTCCACGGCGCGCGGATTGACGCGGGCCGCGTATCCCTCGATCACGCCCCGTTCCTCGAGCTTGCGAATGCGCTCGAACACCGCCGAGGGCGCGAGGCCCACCTGCCGGGCGATCTCGGCGTTCGATGTCCTGGCATTCGACTGCAGGATATTCATGATTATCGCGTCTGTGCCGTCGATCATTCTGAAATCCTATTCATTGCTGGATTATTCGTCAATAGGAGCGAAATGACCGAGTGACTCAGACCATTGCACATATATCCGATATGGATACAATGCCGCCCATGCTGCTCGCGCTGATCGCCGCGTTTTTCGCATCCGCCGCCCCACCCCAGTGGACGACCGCGACTCCCGAAGCGGCCGGCATGGACGCCACCCGGCTCTCCGAGATGGAGCGCGCGATCGCGGCCGGAGAGTTCCAGAAAATCACCAGCGTCGCGATCGCCCGCAACGGCCGGCTCGTCTACGAGAAGTCCTTCGCGGGAACGGACGGGCAGACGCGCCACAACACACGGTCGACGACCAAGACCGTCACCGGCATGCTCGTCGGCATCGCGATCGAGCGAGGGCTTCTCCCGGGCGTCGAGGCCCCTGTCCTGCCGTTCTTCGCCGACCGCCAGCCCCTCGACAACCCCGATCCGCGCAAGGCGAATATCACCGTCGAAGACTTCCTCACGATGAGCTCACTTCTCGAATGCGACGACAACAACCAGTTCTCCCGCGGCAACGAGGAGCGGATGTATCTCATCGAGGACTGGGTCAAGTTCACGCTCGATCTGCCGATCCGCGGCTTCCCCGCCTGGGTCGCGAAGCCCGGGGACTCGCCCCACGGCCGCAGCTTCAGCTATTGCACGGCCGGCGTTTCGACGCTCGGCCCGCTGCTCGAGCGCGCGACGAAGCAGCCGCTGCCCGATTTCGCGAACGAAACGCTCTTCGCGCCGCTATCCATCGAGAAGCCCGAGTGGCAGTTCTCGCCGATGGGAAGCGCGCAGACCGGAGGCGGCCTGGGACTGCGCACGCGCGACCTGGCCGCGCTGGGACAGCTCTATCTCGATCGCGGCGTCTGGAACGGGAAGCGGGTGGTCTCGGCCGCCTGGGTCGAGCGCTCGGTGACCCCGCACGCGACCGTCGACGACGACATCGAATACGGCTACCTCTGGTGGCTCCGGACCCTGGCCCGCGACGGAAAGCCGGTCCAGACCTGGATGATGCAGGGCTCGGGAGGCAACAAGGTCGTGGTGGTCCCGGCGCTGCGTCTGGTCGCGGTGATTACGACGACCAACTTCGGTGTCCGCGACGCCCACGGGCTCTCGGATCGCCTCTTCACCGACTACGTGCTCGCGGCCACCGCAGCAAGCCCGCCACCCGCGCGCTAGGACGCCCGATCGCTAGGTCGCGAAGTAGCGAGCCTGGGGGTGATGCAGGGCGACCGCCGAGACCGAGGCCTCGGGGTCCATCATGAAGCCCTCCGTCAGCTCGACGCCGATCCTGCGCCCGTCGAGCAGGCGGAAGAGGGTCGCCTGGTCGGCGAGCTCCGGGCACGCGGGATAGCCGAAGCTGTACCGCTTGCCGCGGTAGCGCGCCTGGAAACGGTCGACCATCGTGGTCTCCGGGGGGTCCGGAAAGCCCCACGCCGCGCGGAGCTTCGCGTGAAGCCACTCGGCCGCGGCTTCCGCGGTCTCCACGGCGAGGGCCTGCAGCGCGTGGCAGAGCAGATACTCCCCCGCCGATTTCAGCTCCTCCGCCCGGGCGCGGATCCCCTCGCCCGCCGTCGTGATGAAGAGCGCGATCGAGTCGCGTCCGCCGGCCGCCTTCGGACGCACGAAGTCGGACAGACACAGCCGCTCGCCGGCCACCTGGCGCGGGAACGTGAAGCAGGCTTCGCCTCCCCCGGGAACCGCGACGTGCAGCGTGTTGCCCTCGGAGGAGGCCCCGAAGAAGCGGTACATCGCCCGGGCGCGGATCCAGCCGGAGGCCTGGATCCTGGCGATGACGGCCTCGAGCTCGGCGAGCTTCGGATCGCCCGCCTCCTTCAGCTTCCGGTAGCTCCCGCGCAGCCCCAGGTGCTTGGCGTAGAGCATGTGCGGGTTGAGCCACTTCCAGATCTCCGCGAGGTCGAGCTCTCCCAGGACGTGCTCGCTCTCGTCCGGGGCCTGCAGCGGATCGGCGATCGCCACCTCCGGGCTGCGGATCGCCGGCGCCGCGAGCGGGATCTCCTGATCGGGCCGCGCCGCCGCGGCGATCGCGGCACGGCGCTTGTCCGCCTCGGCCGCGAGCGTCGCCCGGGAGTCCGCCCCGGACAGGATCCGGTCCGCGAGGGCGAGGCCGCGCATCGCGTCCTCGGCGTAGACGGCGAGGCCCCCGTACGCCGGCGCGATCCGGTGATCGGTGAACTTCTGCGAGAGCGCGGCGCCTCCGACCAGCATCGGCGCCGCGACGCCCGCCTTCGTCAGGTCCTGCGCCGTCGTCACCATCTGCTGGGCGCTCTTGACCAGGAGCCCCGAGAGCCCGATCAGGTCCGGCCGGTGCGCCTGGAAGGCCTCGACGAGCTTCTCGGGCGGCACCTTGATGCCGAGGTTGACGACCTCGTAGCCGTTGTTCGAGAGGATGATCTCCACGAGGTTCTTGCCGATGTCGTGCACGTCGCCCTTGACGGTCGCCAGCAGGACCTTGCCCTTGCGCGATCCCGTCGTCTTCTCCATGAACCTCTCGAGGTGCGAGACCGCGGCCTTCATCGCCTCGGCCGACTGCAGCACCTCGGCCACGATGAGCTCGTTGGCGTTGAAGAGCCGCCCCACCTCGCGCATCCCGTCCATCAGCGGACCGTTGATGATCTCGAGAGGGTCGAGGCCGCCCTGCCGGACGGCCTCGAGGTCGTCGACCAGGCCCTCCTTCGAGCCCTCCAGGATGTACCCCGGCAGACGCTCGAGCGGAGTGCCGGCGCGCTCTTTCGGAATTTTCGGCGCCGCGCCCTTGGCCTTGAAGTGCTCGGCGAACGCGGCGACCGGATCCGCTCCCCGGTTGAAGATGAGGTCCTCGGAGAGCCGCCGCTCCTCCTCCCGAATCGAGGGATAGCGGACGATCTTCTCGGTATTGACGATCGCCAGATCCAGGCCGGCCTTCGTGGCGTGGTACAGGAACACGGAGTTGAGGACCTCGCGGCCGGACTCGGGAAGGCCGAACGAGACGTTGGAGACGCCCAGGATCGTCTTGGACTCCGGGAACTCGGCCTTGATCAGCCGGATTCCTTCGATCGTCTCCTCGGCGCTGCCGACGTACTTCTCGTCCCCGGTGCCGCACGGGAAGACGAGGGGGTCGAAGAGGATGTCCTCGGCCGGGAACTCGTACTTCTCCGTCAGCAGCGTATAGCTGCGGCGCGCGACCTCGAGCTTGCGCTGCCGCGTCACCGCCATGCCGTGCTCCGGATCCTCGTCGATCGTGCCGACGACGAGCGCCGCGCCGTAGCGCTGCGCGAGCGGCAACACGGTACGGAAGCGCTCCTCGCCGTCCTCGAGGTTGATCGAGTTCAGGATCGCCTTGCCCTGGCTCCACTTCAGGCCCAGCTCCAGGACGCCGGCGTCGGTCGAGTCGAGCATGAGCGGCGCCTTGATCATCCGGATCGCCCGGGACAGGAAGGCGTTGGCGTCCGCCACCTCGTCGCGGTCCGGATCCTGGAGGCAGACGTCGATGACCTGCGCCCCGTTCTTGACCTGGGCGCGGGCGATCTCGGCCGCCGCGTCGAAGTCGCCCGCGGCGACCAGCCGTTTGAACTTCCGGCTGCCCAGGACGTTCGTTCGCTCCCCGACGAGCACCGGCCGGTTGTCGACGTCGACCTCGAGCAGGTCGATCCCGGACACGAGCGTCTTGGCGTGGATCGCGGGACGGCGGGGCTTGCGCCCCTCGGCCGCCGCCGCGAGCGCGCGGACGTGGGCCGGCGTCGTTCCGCAGCAGCCGCCGACGATGTTGACCCACCCTTCGTCCATGAAACGGGAGAGCTCGCGCGAAATCGACTCCGGCGTCTCCGAGTACTTCCCGTCGACGTCCGGCAACCCCGCGTTCGGGTAACAGGAGGTCAGCGTCTTCGCGATGCCCGAGAGCGTCCGGATGTGGTCGGTCATGAACTCGGGGCCGGTCGCGCAATTGATGCCGACCGACAGCAGGGGCGCGTGCATCACCGAGGCGTAGAGCGCCTCGACCCCCTGCCCCGCCAGCATCGTGCCCATCGGCTCGATCGTCACCGAGGCCATCACCGGCGCGCGCCAGCCCACTTCGGCGAAGGCCTGCTCGACGCCGATCAGGCCCGCCTTGAGGTTGCGCGTGTCCTGGGTCGTCTCCAGCAGCAGCACGTCCGCGCCCCCGGAGAGAAGCCCGATCGCCTGCGTCCGATAGTGGACGACCATCTCATCGAAGGTCACGCCTCCGGTGACCGTCATCGCCTTGGTCGTCGGCCCCATCGATCCGGCCACGAAGCGCAGGCGCCCGGGTCCCGAGGCCTCCGCCGCGGCCTCCCGGGCGATCTCGGCCGCGCGGCGGTTGATCTCGAGGGCCTTCTCCGCCAGCCCGTATTCCGCCAGCACGAGGGGCGTGCCACCGAAGGTGTTGGTCTCGACCATGTCGGCGCCCGCGGCGAAGTAGTCCGCGTGCATCCGGCGGACGAGGTCCGGGAGCGTCAAGACGAGGTTCTCGTTGCAGCCCTCCAGGTCCGGGCCGCCGAAGTCCGCCGCCGAGAGATCATGGGCCTGCATCCAGGTCCCGGTCGCGCCGTCGAGGACGAGGATCCGCTCGGCCAGGAGTTCCCGGAGAGCCTCGGCGCGCTCGCGCTGTGCGGGTCCGGTCGGCGTGCGTTCGTTCATGGAGGACGGATTATGCGGGATTCCCGGGTCGGGTTTCCGTTGTGGAGCCCGGCGAGAATCGCCGCACCGAGGCCCGAAAGAGGACCTCCGACCCGAAATCGCGGTAGATTCCGCGTAAACAAGACGAGGTGTCCCATGCGCACCGCAATGTCTCGACTGGCCGGGCTCGTTCTGGCCGCTTGCCTCCCGGCGCCCCTCCCGGCCGCCACGTTCACCGTGACCACCACCGCCGACAGCGGCGCCGGTTCCCTGCGGCAGGCGATCCTCGATGCCAACGCGAACCCCGGCACCGACACGATCGACTTCGCCATCGCCGGGGCGGGAATCCACCTGATCTCCGTCGCCAGCACGCTGCCGATCGTCTCCGACCCTGTCCTGATCGACGGCACGACGCAGCCCGGCTACGCGGGAAGCCCGCTGATCGAGCTGACCGGCGACACCATCCTCGGTTTCGGACTTCGCATCTCCGCGGGCGCGAGCACCCTGCGCGGGCTGGCCGTCCAGGGTTTCTCGACGTGCGTCCATTTCCTGACGGGCGGCGGCAGCCTCGTCGAGAGCTGCTACATCGGCACCCACGCCGACGGCACCGCTGGCCTTTCCTCGGGCACCGGCGTCTCCATCCAGAATTCCGACGGGAACACGATCGGCGGAACGACACCCTCGTCCCTGAACGTCATTTCCGGCAATGGCAACGTCGGCGTGCTCCTCAACGGCTCGGATGGAACGGTGATTCAGGACAATCTCATCGGGACGGACGCCATGGGCCTGGCGGACCTCGGCAACGGCTCGGGCGTCAGCGTCGTCACGTCCACCAACACGACCGTCGGCGGCACCGTCGCCGGAAGGGGCAACGTCATTTCGGCCAACAACGGAACGGGGATCAACGTTCAACTGTCCTCGGACACGCTCATCGCCGGGAACCTCATCGGTACGGATGTGACCGGGACCGTCGCCCTGCCGAACAACTTCGGAATCGACTCCAACAACCTGACCGGGGCGTTCACCATCGGCGGCATCACTCCTGCGGAACGAAACATCGTTTCGGGCAACAACATCGGCATCCTCCTGAACAACGCAATCCACGCAGCGACGCTCCAGAACAACTACATCGGCACCGACATCACGGGCACACAGCCGATCCCGAACAATGTCGCCATGCTTTTGAATACGCTCGATACGACGGACATCGTGATCGGAGGGCCGATGCCGGGCGAGGGGAACATCATCGCGTTCAATGAGGGCGTCAGCGGCGTGCACGGGATCTGGAACCTCGGCCTGCGCGTGACCGTCCGGGGCAACTCGATCCACGACAACCAGGGCATCGGGCTCGACAACGGCGGCAACGGGGTCGACCCGAACGATCCCGGCGACGTGGACGGCGGCGCCAACGACGGGCAGAACTTCCCGATCGTCACGACCGTCGAGCCGCTGACCTCGCTGGGCGCCGGAACACGCGTCGTTGGAGTGCTCCGCAGCCAGGCAAGCACGGACTACGTGCTCGACTTCTACGGCAGCACCGGCTGCACCCCGCGTCCCCAGGACTTCCTCGAGGCCGAGACCTACCTGGGGGCCGGCATGGTCACGACGGACGGATCGGGATCCGCCGTCTTCGACGTCACGCTTCCCGTCGCGATCGCGCCTGGCGACTTCGTCTCGGCCACCGCCACGGATCCCGACGGCAACACCTCCGAGTTCTCGCAGCGCCTGCCCTTCTCCGTCGTTCCGACTTCCGGACCCGCGGCCGCCGGATCGGCAATCACGATCCACGGCACCGACTTCCTGGCCAACGCCGCCGTGACCATCGGCGGCCAGCCGGCCACCAACGTCAACGTCATGAACGGCACGACGCTGACGGCGATGACGCCGCCGCTCACGGCGGGCACGGTCAACGACCTGACCGTGACCAACACCGACGCCACCACCGGGACCCTGCCGAAGGCCTGGGTCTCGGACTTCCTGGACGTGCCGAGCTTCCACCAGTTCCATTCCTTCGTCACGATCCTGGTGCGCAACGCGATCACCGCCGGTATCGGCGGCGGCCTCTATGGCGTCGACCAGTCGACGCTGCGCCAGCAGATGGCCGTCTTCCTGTTGAAGGCGAAGTACGGCGTCTGCTACGTGCCGCCGCAGTGCGCGGGCATTTTCAGCGACGTGCCCTGCCCCTCCATCTTCGCCGACTGGATCGAGGACCTCGCCGGACAGGGCATCACCGGCGGATGCGGCACCGGCGTCTACTGCCCCCAGAATCCCGTCCGACGCGACCAGATGGCCGTCTTCCTCTTGAAGACCAAGTACGGCGCCAGCTACGCGCCGCCGCCCTGCACCGGCACCTTCGCCGACGTCGCCTGCCCCTCGACCTTCGCCGACTGGATCGAGGAGCTCGCCGCGGAAACGATCACCAGCGGCTGCGGCGGCAACAACTACTGCCCGCTCAACCCGAACACGCGCGGACAAATGGCCGTCTTCATCGTCAAGACCTTCGCGCTCCAATGAAGTAAGGTTCGGATTGGTGCTCCGGGACTCGCCACGTCGGCGTCTGTCCCCGCGGCCCGGAAAGGACAGGTCCCGATGCGATCGACGAGGCGGCTGCCCGGCCTGCTGTTCCCACTCGCTCTCGCCCTTGGGACGGCCCCGCTCGCCCTTCCGGGCGACACGTTCACGGTGGTCAACACCGACGACAGCGGCGCCGGCTCCCTCCGGCAGGCGATCCTCGATGCGAATGCGAACCCCGGGGCCGACACGATCGATTTCGCCATCCCGGGCCCGCCGCCCTACACGATCACGCTCGCGACACTGATTCTGCCGGCAAGCACCGGCCCCGTGACCATCGACGCCACGACGCAGCCGGGCTACGCGGGCTCACCGATCGTCGTGCTCGACATGAACGACATCAACAACAACGGCGGTCTGCGCCTGAGCGGCGGCTCGAGCACGGTGCGCGGGCTCGTCCTCAACCACTACGTAAACGGCATCGTGATGGACACCAACGGCGGCAACGTGATCGAGGGCAACTACATCGGCACCGACGTGACGGGCACCCAGGATGGCGGCGGTAACGAGGGGACCGGCGTCCTGATCAACAGCGGCTCCGGCAACCTCATCGGCGGATCCGACCCGTCCGCGCGCAACGTCATTGCGGGCAACGGCGGCAACGCCATCCGCATCGTGTCCGGGGGCAACGTCATCGCCGGCAACTTCATCGGGACCGACGTGACGGGAACGGTGGCCCTGCCGAACCACCAGGGGATCTCGCTCGTCAGCGCCTCGAGCACCGTCGTCGGCGGGATGAACCCCGGGGAAGGGAACCTCATTTCCGGCAGCGCGACCGAGGCCATCGCGATCACCCTGAGCGACTCCGTCTCGATCCTGGGCAATCTCATCGGAACCGACGTCACCGGAACCCTGCCCATTCCCAACAGCGGCTCCGGCGTCGTCTCGGCCAACAACAACGTCACGAACCTCGTCGTCGGGGCACCGGGGGCCGGCAACGTGATCTCCGGAAACGCCGGCTCCGGCAGCCCGAGCGCGATCTACCTGATCAGCGGCGTCAGCGGGTCCGTCATTCAGGGCAACCTCATCGGGACCGACGTGACCGGCACGCTGCCCCTCGGCAACACCTTCGGTATCCAGGTTTCCCAGGCGACCGACGCGGACAATCTCATCGGCGGGACCGGCCCCGGCGACGGCAACGTCATCGCGTTCAACCAGGGCTTTCTGGGCTTTTCCGCCGGGATCTGGAACAAGGGCGTGCGCATCACGATCCGCGGCAACTCGATCCACGACAACTTCGGCCTCGGCATCGACAACGCCCCGCTGCCGGGCCCCACCCCGAACGACCCGGGCGACGGGGATTCCGGCCCCAACGAGAACCAGAACTTTCCGATCATCGTCTCCGTGATGCCCGCGGCGCCGGTCGGCAACGGCATGGGGGGCGCCCGGATCCAGGGTGTCCTGCACTCGGCCCCGTCCACGACGTACGACCTCGATTTCTACGCCAACGACCCCTGCGCCGCCCGCCCGCAGGACTTCCTCGAAGGCACGACCTACCTCGGCTCCGGCCAAATCACGACCGACGGCAACGGCGACGGCCCCTTCGATGTGACCCTGCCCGTCTCGATCGCCGACGGCGCGCCCGTCACCGCCACGGCCACCGACCCGGACGGCAACACCTCGGAGTTCTCCCAGCGGCTGCCCTTCTCGGTTCTCCCCGGGTCGGGGCCCGATGCCGGCGGGTCGCCGATCACGATCTCCGGAACCGACTTTGCCGCCGGGGCGACCGTCACGATCGGCGGCCAGCCCGCCACCGGCGTGAACGTCACGAACGACACGACGATTACGGCCGTGACGCCGGCGCTGCCTTCCGGCACGGCCAACGATCTCGTCGTCACCAATACCGACACGACGACCGGGACCCTGGCCCGCGGCTGGATCGCGGACTTCCTGGACGTGCCCCCGGCGCAACAGTTCCATTTCTATGTGACGACGCTCGTCTCCAACGCGATCACGTCGGGGATCGGTGGAGGCCTGTACGGGGTCAACGACTCGACGCTGCGCCAGCAGATGGCCGTCTTCCTGCTCAAGGCCAGGTACGGCGTCTGCTACGTGCCCCCCACGTGCACCGGGATCTTCACCGACGTACCCTGCCCCTCCATCTTCGCCGACTGGATCGAAGACCTCGCCGGCCAGGGCATCACCGGCGGCTGCGGCACCGGCGTCTACTGCCCCCAGAACCCCGTGCGACGCGACCAGATGGCCGTCTTCCTCTTGAAGACCAAGTACGGCGCGAGCTACGCGCCGCCGCCCTGCACCGGGACCTTCGCCGACGTCGCCTGCCCCTCGACCTTCGCCGACTGGATCGAGGAGCTCGCCGCCGAGATGATCACCGGCGGCTGCGGCGGAAACAACTACTGTCCGCTCAACCCCAATACGCGGGGCCAGATGGCCGTCTTCATCGTCAAGACGTTCGGGCTGTAGTAGATCAGGGCACGGGAGTGCGCGCGGACGACGCCGCGGATGGTCCGGCGATCGCGAGCGCGCCGGCCTCGACGGCCCGGCTCCGCAGCTCTGCAGCCAGAGCGATCCGGCCCGCGGCCGCAGCGGCGCGAGAGAGTTCGAGAAGCGTCACGTCGTCCGAGCAGCTCCACATCAGGGAGAAGTCGTGCCCCTGGCGGCTTTCGTAGAGCTCGAGGGCCTCCTCGAGCGCCCGTTCGTCCCCCGTCCTCGCCAGGCCGGCGAGCGCCTGAACCAGGAGCTGGCCGCCCCCGAGGGCGCGGGGCCGGCCGCGCAGATGCGCCACCGCCTGCGTGAACGCGGCGCCCGCGCTCTCCGGCTCGCCCTGGTCGAGCGCCGTCCGGCCGAGTGCGCAGAGGCACACGCCGCGAAACGTGTCGCGGTACATGTGATCGGACCGCTCGACCGCCTCGAGCCCCGCCAGGCAGGCGGCGCGGGCGCCGGCGAGGTCCCCGGCAAGGCGCAGAATCTCCCCGAAGTACCCGGCGACGCCGGCCGTCGGCCCGACCGCCGTCTCTCCCTCCAGCGCGAGACACTTCTCGAGGCACCAGCGCGCTTCGCTCGCGTGGCCGAGGCGCAGGTGGGTCCAGCCGAGCGCCAGCCATGCGAATCCGTGGCGCGGGTCGATCTCGACGGCCCGCTGAAAGAGACGAAGCCCGTCCTCGCTGCGCCCCAGCTGCGCGGCGCAAAAGCCGGCGAAGTAGGGAGCGAACACGTGCGCGGGATCCAGATCCATGGCCCGCCGCTCCTGTTCGAGGGCCTCCTCCTGACGGCCGAGACGCGAAAGCGTATAGCCGAGCCAGATCCGCGGCTCCGCGAGCTCCGGATCGGCCGCGATGGCCCGCCGTGCGTAGCTCTCGGAGAGCTCGAGTTCTTTGCGGTCCGTCTGAAACGGAAAGCGCATCGCGTGCACCGCCGCGAGTCCCGCGAGCGCCGGGGCGTACGCCGGGTCGACGCCGGCCGCCTCCTCGAACAGGGCGCGCGCCTGGTCGAGAGTTCCTTTCTCGAGCCGGTGGAAGAACCGCCGGCCCCGCGCGTGCCGTTCGAAGACGTCGATGCGCGGCGTCGGCCGGGCCGCGGCCGCGGGAGCCTCCCGAGCGCAGGTGGCCGGCCGCCAGGTTCGACAGCCGGTCCTGAATCGCGAAGATCCCGTCGAGCTCGCCGTCGAGCTTCTCGGAGAACACGGTCTCTCCCGTCGCCGCGTCCGTCAGGGATGCGCGTGACGCGCAACCGGGGGCCCATTCGCTGGTACGCGCCCGAGAGCACCCAGCGGCATCCGAGGATGCGGCCGAGCTGCGACTCGGTCGCGGCCGCCTCCTCGCTCGCCCGCCGGACCCTTTCCCGGGGAACGAGGGAGATCGCCCGGCAGCCTCGCGAGATCGGCCCCGAGGCTCTCGGCGAAGCCGCTGCCGATCCAGTCGTCGTCCGCATTGCGGGAGAGGTTGCGCAGATCCACGATCGCCAGCGTGTCCGGCAAGCGACGCGACGAGCTCGCCCGAGGCCAGCGCGCGCAGGTCCGCGAGAAACGCCGACGACGACGAATAGCGGGATTCCCGGTCGCGCGAGAGGGCCCGTGCGAGCACGCCCGCGGCCTCGGGCGGCACGCCCGGGGTTCCGGCGAGCTGCGGGTCCGCGGCGAGGATCGCGGCGACACGTTCGGCCGGAGAATCTCCCGGGAAAGGCCGGGCGTCCCGCGAGCATCTCGAAGAGCACGGCGCCGAGCGAGAAGAGATCCGACCGTTCGTCGAGGGGCTGGCCCTTGAGCTGCTCGGGGGACATGTACCCGAGCGTGCCGATGACCGCCCCCGGCTCGGTCAGGGCGACCTCGGTCGCGGCCTCGGCCTCGGCCTCGATACCGCCGCCCTGCAGCCGGGCGATCCCGAAGTCGAGGAGCTTGCCGAGATTGTCCGGCGTCACCATGACGTTCTCGGGCTTGATGTCCCGGTGCAGGACTCCCGCGGCGTGCGCGTGGCCCAGCGCCTCGAGCAGCGCCCCTCCGATCGAGAGCGCCTGCGGAAACGGCAGCGGACCCCGGCGCAGGCGATCCCGCAGCGTCTCGCCCTCCACGAACTCCATGGCGAGAAATGCGACGCCGTCCGACTCGCCCGCTTCTAAAAACGTGGCGATCGCCGGGTGCTGGAGCCGCGCCGACGCCTCGGCCTCGCGGAACAGCCGCGCGCGGGCCTCCGGTGTGAGGGACGACGAGAGCACCTTGACGGCGGCCATCCGCCCGAGCGCCAGGTCGCGGGCGAGGAACACCTCTCCCATTCCTCCCGCCCCCAGGCGCTTCTCGACGCGGTAGTGAGAAAGGGTGCGGCCGAGCAACGTCCCTCCCCGGCGCCGATTATCTCCTCGCGAGCGAGGCAAAGCGCCCACTTCGAGCAAATGCCTCTCCCGTCCGGCTCCCCGGACCTCGAGCGGTAGTATCCGGCTCAAGAGGAGGGACCCCATGTCCAAACCCAAACTCCCACTGGCGGGTGTCGTTCTCGCGGGTCTGACCCTGATCGCCGTGCCGTCTTCGGCCCAGGAGATCAAGGGCTCGGGCCGCAACATGTTCGTGCCGGAGGTCGTCGAGACGTTCACGCTGTCCGACGGCACGACCGTGAACCGCGTGTCGTTCAAGGGCTTCATCAACGCCGACGATCCGTCCAACCCGCTCCGCGAGGCCAGCATGGTCTGCTCCGGCACCGCGGTCGTCGCCAAGGACGGAGCGCCCATCCGCTCCGCCGGAACGTGCGACTCGGTCGATGGCGACGGCGACGTGGCGTTCTACTGGTGGCGGTCCGATGCGAGCGGCGGCCGATGGGGTTTCATGGGCGGCACCGGGAAGTGGACGACCGTCGAGGGCGGCGGCACGTACGCACCGAGCACCCAGTACAAGGACGGGCGCCAGACCAACACGTGGAAAGGCACCTGGAAGGCGAAGTAGCCCTCGCGCCACGCGTCGCCCGGGACGAAGGGCACCGGGGGCCTCCGGGTGAGCCCTCGGCGCCCGGACCCGGCGGTGTCATGCTCTCGACGTGATCGGCCAATCTCTCGCCCACTACCGCATCACCGCGTCGATCGGCGCCGGCGGAATGGGCGAGGTGTACCGCGCGACCGACACGAAGCTCGGGCGGGAGGTCGCAATCAAGGTCCTGCCGACCGCCGTCTCGGCGGACCCCGACCGCCGGCAGCGCTTCGAGATGGAGGCTCGCTCGGCCTCGGCCCTGAACCACCCGAACATCCTGACGGTCTACGACATCGGCGAGGCCAATGGCATCGTCTACATCGCCATGGAGCTCGTCGAGGGCAGGACTCTTCGCGAGCTCGTGGCCTCGGGCGAGCCCGTGCCGACGAAGAAGCTCCTCGACGTCGCGGTCCAGACCGCCGAGGGCCTCGCCAAGGCGCACTCCGCCGGAATCGTCCACCGGGACCTCAAGCCCGAGAACATCATGATCTCGAAGGACGGCTACGCCAAGATCCTCGACTTCGGTCTGGCGAAGCTGATCGAACCTGACGCCCAGCAAGCCTCCGCTGCGCCGACGGCCGCAGCGGCTCCGACGGAGCCGGGCACGGTCATGGGCACGGCCGGCTACATGTCGCCCGAACAGGCGCGCGGTCAGGCGATCGACTTCCGGTCCGATCAGTTCTCCCTCGGGACGATCCTCTACGAGATGGCGACCGGAGAGCGGGCCTTTCAACGCGAGACCAAGGCAGAGACGCTCGTCGCCATCATCCGCGACGAGCTTCCACCCCTTTCCCAGGTCGCGCCGGGGACCCCGGCGCCCGTGCGCTGGATCGTCGAGCGCCTGCTCGTGAAGGACCCCGAGGAACGGTACGCGTCCACCAAGGACCTCGCGCGCGATCTCAAGAGCGTCCGCGACCATCTTTCGGAGACTTCCGTGTCCGGCGGACTCGAGACGGCCGAGCAGGCGAAACCGCCACGGCGCCGGTGGCTCGCTCCCGCTGCGCTCGCCTTCATCGGCGGCGGCGGCATCGCCCTGCTCGCGGCCCGAAGCCTCGGGCTCTTCGCCCCGGCCCAGCCGACCTTCCAAAGGCTCACGTTTCGCAGCGGCGCGATCCTCACGGCGCGCTTCGCTCCCGACGGAAAATCGGTCATCTACGGTGCAGCCTGGGACGGGAATCCCGTAGAGATCTTCACGACCCGGCCAGAGAGTCCGGAGTCGAAGTCGCTCGGCCTTCCGTCAGCCGATCTGTTGGCCGTTTCGGGCACCGGCGATCTGGCGATCTCGCTCGGCTGGCATCCGGTGATCGGATGGGAGTCGTCGGGCCGGCTGGCCCGCGTGCCCTCGAGCGGCGGCGCGCCGCGAGAAGTGCTCGAGGCCGTGGAGGGAGCGGACTGGCCGCCCGATGGCCGGGAAATGGCCGTCATCCGCCGGGCCGGAGACCGGGCGCGGCTGGAGTACCCGATCGGCACGGTGCTTCACGAAGCGACCGGCTGGCTCAACAATCTGCGTTTCTCGCCCGATGGGCATTGGCTCGCGTTCATCGAGCACTCGGAGCGAGGCGACAACACCGGCCGGCTCAGGCTCCTCGACCTGACGCAGCGGTCCCTCGTCGAGGGCCCGCGGATCATCGGCACGTCGAGCTTCACGTGGTCGCGTCGAGGCGACATCGTGGTCGGAGGCGGGGGAATGAGCGCGGGCATTCAGAAGCGAGTCTCGACTTCCGGCAGGGAGCGCCCCTGGCTCGCGCTCGCCGGTGGATTCACCCCCGAAGACATCGCCCCGGACGGGAGGCTCCTCGCCAAGCGGATCAACTACAGGAGGGAGATCGTCGGCGTGGCCGCAGGCGAGTCGCGCGAGCGCAACCTGACCTGGCTCAACTGGTCGTATCCCGACGACATCTCGAACGACGGCAAGATCCTGCTCTTCGATGAGCAAACCCTCGGCCGGGACAACTATCTCTGCTACGTCCGGAAAACGGACGGTTCTCCGGCCGTGCTGCTCGGCCAGGCGCGGGGATTCGCCCTGTCCCCGGATAGCCGGTGGGCCTTGACCGCCAACTCCGACGCGTCGCAGCTCACGCTCCTGCCGACCGGCGCCGGACGACCGAAGCCGCTTCCGAAGGCAGGACTGTCCTATCAGTGGGCGACCTTCTTTCCGGACGGAGGACGGCTGCTCCTCTGGGCGAACGAGTCCGGCAAGGGCTCCCGTCTTTTCCTGCAGGAGATCGACGGAGGAACGCCCCGGCCGTTGACGCCGGAGGGCTTCGACCTCCCCTATGGCGGAAAGCCGATCAGCCCGGATGGCCGAGTCGTCGTGGCGCTCGCGCCAAACCGTTCGGTCCACCTCTTGACGATCGACGGCGGACAGTCGCGCCCCATTCCCGGCACCCTCGAGGGCGACAACCCCTTCGGATGGACCACCGACGGCCGCTCACTCTATGTCCTCCGGGCCGGAATGCCCGCACGCATCGACGTTCTCGACGTCGCCACGGGGGCGCGCCGCCTCTGGAAAGAGCTGACTCCGCCGGATCCGGCCGGCGTCCTCGCCATCGGGCCCGTCCTGGTCACGCCGGACGGCAAGTCCTGGGTCTACTCTTATCGGCGTGTTCTCGACGATTTGTTTCTGGTGACGGGGCTCAAGTGAATTCGGAGTTTGATCCACCGCCTCCGGGCAGCGAAGCCTTTTCGAGAAAGTCCGGCGCCCAGACGCTCGTCGCGAGCCAGATCATTCGTTCCGGCCGGCGTTGATAGACTGGCGCGGCCGCCGATGGAACCGCGCCGACGCGAACTCCACCCGCTGGTCGCCCTCGACTGCCGCGTCCGCATCCCGGCGATGCTCATCGCACGTCGTCCTGTCCTATTTCTGGGACTACCCGAGGCTGAGGAAAGCCGGCGCCCCCGAAGGGACGCCGGCTCGAATCGTCACGGCGGAGCCTAGAACGTGGCCCGCAGCCCGAGACTGACGTCGCGGCCGGGCAGCGGCGCGAAGTCCTTGATGAACGACACGTTATTGCGCGCCTCCTGATCCGTGAGGTTCGTGCCGCGCAGGAGCACGTCGGCGATCACCGGCCCGATGAAGAAGCGGTACCCGACGGCCGCGTTGAGCATCGTGTAGCCGGGCGTCACCGTCTCGAACGGAGCTACCTGGTCCTGCGCGTCCGTGCGGCGCACCTCGAAGAGGCCGTTCCAGGTCGCGCTGCTGTAGCGTAGACCGGCCCCGTAGCGCAGCGGCGGGATTCGAGGCAGCGGCTCGCCGGTCGCCGTCAGCTCGGCGTTCACGTAGTCGGCTATCAGCTCGAGCGCGAGGTGGTGCGGGTCCGAATGCACCAGGGCGACGTCGAGGTGACCTTCGCCGCCGATGAACCGGGCGTCGAGCTGCGTGTACCGGATGACCTGCAGGTCGTCCTCGACCTCGCCGGTGAATCGCTCGTAGATGAATCCGTCGAACGAGTTGTAGAAGAAGGCGAGGCTTCCGGTGACGATGCCCTCGTTCCGGCGGAGAATCACATCCACGCCCGTGGCGATTTCGTTGTTGAGGTTGGGGTCGCCGATCTCGAACGCATTGGTTCCGATGTGGGGACCGTCCGCGAAGAGCTCCTGGGCGTTGGGGAGTTTGCTCGTCCGCGCGCCCGACGCCGCGAACGACCAGGAGGGCGCGAAATTCCAGACGAACCCGAGCGAACCCGAGTAGCCGTCGAAGTCGCGGTTCTGGACGTCGGGAGACTCGGGCGAGTCGACGCGGGAATGCTCCCATCGGAAACCCATCTGGGCGCGGACGGCCGGCCCGAGTGGTGCCTCCTCGAAGAGGAATGCGCCCTGGGCGTCGGTCGACGTCGGCGGAATGAAACGCTCGTCGCCGACCGCCTCCAGGTCCCGGTGCACGAGCTGAACGCCGAAAGCGCCCGTGAACGGCCCGAGGGGCTGGTGCGGCAGCTCGAGCCGGCCCTCCCACCCCTTGTCGGTGAAGGTCGTGCCCTTCTCTCCGTCCTCGATCTCGTCGTGCTGGTAGTCGTTCGACCCGAAGCGCAGCTTCGCACCCCGCAGGAATGCGAAGGGTGTCGTCCATTGGCCCGCCACGTCGACCCGGCGCTGGGCCATGTCGAGCGTGACGTCCTCTTCGACGGGACTGCCGTAGTTGGAGTTCCAACCGGAGTAGGAAACGCCCAGGTAGCCGTGGTCCCCGACGTAGCTCAGCGCGCCGGCGGCACCCTCCGTTCGAACGAAGCTGTTGGGAACGAACCCGAACGGGTCGCCGGGCTCGACCGGAGTCCGCGCGTAGCCGGGGATGTCGTAGTCGCTCGACGTCAGCTTGGAGGCATCGCCGTGGATCACGAAGTTTCCGGCACGCGTATCGAGGGAGATCGCTCCTTGCGCCTGGTCCGCGACCGATCCGAGACCGAGATCGACGGCGCCCGACAGCACGGAGTCTGGCAGGTACGAGGCGATGCGAGTGTCCGAGGAGTTGACCACGCCTCCGATGGCGCTCGAGCCGTAGAGGAGCGTCGCCGGGCCGCGGACGATCTCGATCCGGTCCGTCGTCAGCGTATTGATGGTGACCGCGTGGTCGGGGCTCGTGGCGGAAACGTCGCCCACTCCGACGCCGTCCTGCAGCAGGCGGATCCGATCGCCGCCCATTCCCCGGATGATCGGCCGCGAGGCCCCGCGGCCGAAGAACGTGGAGGCGACGCCCGGCTCGTTCGCGAGAGTCTCTCCGATCGTCGGTTGGAGCTTCTCCTGCACGTCGGCCTTGTTGAGGACTTCGACCGGCTGCGCGACCTCGCCGAGGGTGCGAACTTCGAGATTCGCCGTGACCGTGACCTCCTGGTGGAGCGTGACGTCGAGCGTCAGAGTCACCGGCGTGGCGGTAGCCCCAGCGGCCACACGATCGTACGCCTTTCCGAAACGCGGGCTGCTGGCTTCGAGCAGGTAGGTTCCGGGCGGGATCCCGTCGAACCGAAACGTCCCGTCCGTGGCGGTAATCGTCCGCCGTTTCAGTTCCAGGATCGTCACCTGCGCTCCGGGCACGGGGTCGCCCGTCGCCGCAACGACCTTGCCTTCGATCGAAGCGGGTACGGCCTGCGGCGCCGGCGCCGAGTCGGCACCCGCGTCGGCGAGGAGCGGAAGGGACAGCGCAGCCACAAGGACCGCCGCGATCCCGGAAAACCTCCGAGTCTTCATGTTGTATCTCCTGCCCCGGCTATGTGCCGGGCCTTTCGCCGGCGGCCACGCTGACGTCCGACCGCCGGTTGCGGGGCTTCCGGCCGGTGGCCGGGAGCCCGCGACTCATTGAGGAGGCGAAAGGCTCAGGCGACCGGGGGAGGACCGCGGGTCGGGTCGCAGAGGCGGGAGAGGCGCGCCACGCCGCGGGGCGCAGCGTGGGAAACGAATCGGCAAGTTTCGGCCGGCGCGGGTCCATGCGCGCGAACCGCCACCGCGGCCAGGCGGTGGAACGCACAGGCGAGGCAAGGATCGTCCTGGACGCGCATGCCCGTGTGCCAGTGCGACGCTCGCGAATGCGGACTGTGATGGGTGATGACCCGGGCGACGTCGGGACTGCCGGCGACGAAGCCGGAGAGACTCTCGTGATGGTGAAGGCCGGCTGCGGCTCCGACGAACGCGAGCAGCAGCGTCCCGGCCGCAAGGCGCCTGAGAATACCCGGCCTCTGCATGCCGGATGAGCCTAAAGGACGCGGGCGGCCGCGTCAAACCGATGCGTAGAGCCGACCAAGACGGTCGAATTCGACTGCGCCCCGCCACCACGCGAGCCAGACGCGAATTCCACCCGGAATGCTACGCTCGATTGGATTGATCCGGACCGGCATCGCGACGCTCGCGGCGACACTGACGCTATCCGCGGCGCAGGTCACCGCACAGTCGTCTCCTCCCGAATCGCCCCCGACCATCGCGACCGGACCGCTCCAGCACCCCATTCGCCTCGATGGCGTTCTCGATGAGACCGCCTGGCAGAACGCGGGCGTGATCTCGGACCTCTCCCAACAGTCGCCCCATCCCGGCGAGCCGACGCCGTTCCGGACGGAGGTCCGGATCCTGGCCGACCAAAGCAACCTCTATTTCGGGATCACCTGCCTGGACCCCGACCCGGCGCGTATCGCGGTGCACACGATGCAGCGGGACGGGAACATGCGCGGCGACGACACCGTTACGCTCGTGCTCGACACGTTTCACGACCACCGGACCGGATACCTCTTCCAGGTCAACGCCGCGGGCGCCCGCCTCGATGGCCTGATCTCGGATCCCAACGCCAACGAGCCCGCGCTCGACTGGGACGGGATCTGGGACGTTCGCACGCGACGCACGGCGACCGGATGGACGGCGGAGCTCAGGCTCCCCGCACAGACGATCCGTTTCAACCGATCGACGGGCCAGTGGGGCTTCAACGTCCAGCGATACGTGGCCCGGGAGCTCCTCACGCTTCGCTGGACCGGGACGACCCTCGATTCGAAGCTGCTCGACCTGCGGCGCGCCGGCAACCTCGAGGGGATCGCCGGGCTCTCGCAGGGCTGGGGCCTGACCGTGTCGCCCTACGTCCTGGGGCAGTACCAGATCGACCACGCGCGGGACCACAGTTTCAGCCAGGGGCAGGCGGGGGTCGACGTCGGGTACCACGCGACCTCGCAGCTCGACGCTGTCCTGACGATCAACCCCGACTTCGCCGAGGTCGAGGCGGACGCTCGGCAGGTCAACCTGACGCGATTCGATCTCTTCTTTCCGGAGAAGCGGCCATTCTTCACCGACGGCGCCAACTTCTTCGACTTCGGCCTCGACCTGCAGGAAGTCTTCATACCCTTCTACTCCCGCCGCGTCGGCCTCTTCGACGAGCGGATCATTCCGATCACGGCCGGGCTGAAGACGGTGGGCCGGGCCGGCCCATGGGGCGTCGGCGCCCTCGACGTCCAGACGCGCGACACCACCGGGGTGCCAGCGACGAACCTTGCCGCAGGCCGGTTCACCTACGACATCAACAACAACCTGCGGGTCGGTGCAATCGGGACCAACGGCAGCTCGGACGGCCGCACCTCCAACACGCTCGCCGGAATCGACGCGGTCTGGCAGACCTCGACCTTTCGGGACGACAAGAACCTCGCCTTCGGCCTCTGGGGGGCGCGCTCCTTCGGGGACGTCGGTTCCGGTCAGCGAGACGGCTGGGGCGTGCGGGCCCGGTACCCGAACGATCTCTGGAACCTCGAAGCCGACTTCAACGAGTTCGGGGACTCGCTCGACCCGGCACTCGGCTTCCTGCCCCGGCCGGGGACACGCCAGTACTCGGCGGGCGCCTCGTATCAGCCGCGGCCGGACGGGGGCATCTTCGGCGGCGTGCGCCAGTTCTTCTTCGAGCTCTATCCGCGGGTCACGACCGACCTTTCCGGGACCACGGAGACCTGGCGCGTTTTCATGGCACCCATCAACTTCGAGACCCAGCAGGGCGATCACTACGAGGCCAACTACGCCCCGGAGTTCCAGCGGCTCAACGAACCCTTCGAGATCGCCCCGGGAGTGCGGATCCCCGCAGGGAGCTACCAGTTCAACCGCTACCGTGTGCAGATCGAGTCCTCCGACAGCCGCCCGCTCTCCGGCGGAGCAACGGTCTGGTTCGGGGAGTTCTACGATGGAGACCTGACGCAGGTCGAGGCGTTCATCAAGTGGACCGAGGGCTCCGGCCATCTTCAGCTCGACCTCTCCGCCGAGAACGACTACGGGTATCTGCCGGAGGGAAACTTCATCTTCCGGCTCTGGCAACTGAAGACCGTCTATGCATTCGACCCGAATCTCATTCTCGCGGCATTCTTCCAGTACGACTCCGAGTCGGAGAATCTCGGGATGAACGCGCGCGTCCGCTGGACGATCGACCCGGGCAAGGACCTCTTCGTCGTCTGGAACCGGGACTGGAAGCACCCCGTCCGCGAGGGCAGCCCGTATTTTCTGGCTCCGGAAGCCGATCAGTTCGTCGTCAAGCTCCGCTGGACGTTCACCCGCTAGCGCTGATGCCCGTCGCCGACCGAAAGAAACGCGGCTGACCGCTCCACGTTCGCTTCGTCTCCGACGACGCCTGGCCGGATCATTCCCTCTCGCCTTGAGTCCCGCGGTTCGATTCGGACCGGAGCGCGACCCCGCGGTACCGTTTCGACGTCGGCGCGGGGCGCAGAGGAGGGCCGAACTCCGTAACGCCGGACGCCGTCGTAAGTCCCGGCTCGCACGGATCCGTCGGATCCGATGGCGAGAACGGTCGGGGATGGGAGCGCGTCTCCCAGCGGTGCCCACGCGAGGCCGCCGTCGAGACTCTCGAAAACCGAGTCGCCGGAGACCGCGAGGATCGCGCCGGACCGCAGCGGGTCCGCCGCGAGCGCCGGGACGACGGTCTCCTCCAGATCGCCGTCGAAGCGCCACGGCGCCCGGTTGTCGGAGCTCACTCCGACGCCGCGCCCCAGCGTGCCGATGAAGACGCGGTCCGCGTCGTAGGGGTCCGGAGCGACGGCGGCGACCTCGGACTGGACGTCCGGGTAGAGGTCCCAGCGCGCGCCGTCGCCGGTGAAGAACAGAACGTCGTGCCAGCATGCGAAGAGGGTCGAGGTGCCCGGCCGGAACGCGAGCGCCACGACCCAGCCGAAGGCGGGCGTGCTGAAGGCCGGCCCCTGGATCGTGACGGCGCTCCACCGGTCGCCGCCGTCCGAAGACGCATGGACATGGAGCAGGCCCGGCTCGGTCGTCGAGGCCCACACTCTCGCCGGATCGACGGGATCGACCGCCAGCGCCACGACGACTGGCGGCAGGCCGGCCCCCGAGAACGCCCAGGTCCGGCCACCATCGACGCTGCGGTAGAGGCCCGAATCGGTTCCCGAAAAGACCCGGAGCGGGTCGAAGGGATCGACCGCCAGCGCCCGCACGGCGCTTCCCGGCAGACCCGACGTCTCGGGCGACCAGATCCCGCCGGCGTCTTCCGACCGGTAGACCCGACCGGCCGCCGTGCCGGCGTACACGCGGTTCGGATCGGCCGGCGCGACCGCCAGCGCCGTCACCGCTTGACCGGCGAGGCCTTCGCGAAACCACCCTTCGGACGCCCGCGCCCCGGGCGCAAACGCGAGGCACGCGAACAGGACAGCCACCCGCGAGCCGGGTCCTCGCATCCGGCCGATTCTACGGCCTGCCCGGTCGGACTCCGCCCCCTACTCGATGTTCTTGATCGCGCGATCGGCCGCCCAGCGCACCCGCGGCATCTTCGCCAGCTCCCTCAGGAGCGGCAGCGCCTTCGTCGCGGCCGGCTTGCCGATCTCTCCGAGTGCGGCGGCGCAGGACCTCAACACGTGGATCTGTTCGTCCTTGACCGAGCAGGCGGCCATCAACGCCGGCACCGCGGGCGCCGCCCCCTTGCCGATCGCGCCGATGGCGTTGCCGGCCATCAGCCTCACGTTGGGGTCCGGGTCCTTGAGCGCCGTCTCCAGAGCCGGCAGGGCCGGGAGGGCCTTCGGGCCCTCGTTGCGCAGGGCCATCGCCGCGAGGCCGCGCGTGACCGGGTTCGGGTCCGAGAGGGCCTTCGCGAGATCCGCCACGCTTCCCGTGGGCACGCGCGGCTCCTGGATCTTCGCCGCCTCGGCCCAGGCCGCCGGGCCCGTCCTCGCGAGGACGATGTCGTCGATGCCGACGACGTAGCCGCTCGAGTCCTCGCGCTTGCCGAGGCACTGGAAGGTCAGGGTGTGGCGGCCCTTCGTCAGGCGCGGCCAGCCGACCTGGTAGTCGGCGCCCACGTAGGTCTCGAGCGCGTAACCATCGAACTGCGTCTGCGGCCGCACGTCGGCTCCGGGCTCGTGCTCGAGCACCGGAGCGACCGGGGGCTTCCCGTCGAGGAGCACGGTGTAGACCCCGTAGTCGGAGCCTTTCGCCAGCTGCGCGTAGAGCTCGTAGTCGCCGTCCTCCGGCACGTCGAAGGGAACGGTGATGTTCGAACCGGGTCCCTCGCCTTCGAAGACGACCACGTCCTTGGACCAGAAGAGATCCGGGAAGACGGAGACCTTGCCCTTCTCGGCCTTGATCTCGGGCATCGACCGCTCGACCTCGATCTGGAGGGCGTTGCCCTGCGGCAGCCGCGCCGCGCCGTAGGGGACGGGCGGCTGGTCGAGCGCGATTCCCTGCTGGTACCAGAAGGCGACGCTCGACATCAGGTCGACGCGCTCGCCGAAGCCCGACTTCACGGCGCCGTCGGCGTCGAACGTCCAGCCCTTGTGCTCGATCTCCGCCTTGAGCGACTTCTGGAACGGAATCGGGTCGACGAGGTGCCAGCGATACGCGGTCATGCGCGACCCGAGGCCCGTGCCCTCGGCCACCGTCACGCCGTAGTAGGGCGCGTCGTTGACGTGCAGGCCCCAGGCGTCGTTGAAGTAGTCCTCGCTTCCGGTGCCCTCGATCGACGGCTTCGACGCTCCGTCGACCCAGAAGAAATCGTCGCCCTCGCCGAACCAGCCGGCTTCGGCCTGCACGACCGACATGACGGTCCCCACGTAGTGGCCCTTGCCCTTGGCTTCGAGGAAGACGTAGTTCGAGCCGTCGGCGGGCGCCGGCAACGCCTGCCGGTAGCGCGCGTGGAAGTACATCGTGTTCTCGGGCAGCGACGGCATCTTTTCCCAGTCGACGTGGAAGTACAGGTTCGCGACGCGCCGGCGGCCCTCGTTGGTGACCGTGATCCGGCAGGACTTCTGGAAGGGCATCGGCCAGTAGCTGTTGCGCGCGCGGCCGTCCGAGCTGTCGACCACCATCTGCGACTTGACCTTGGCCTCGAAGCCATGGCCGACCGCGAAGAAGTCGCCGATCGGCGCGTCGACGCTCGGTACCGGGCTGCCGTCGTAGTAGACGCGCAGCCGCAGGAGCCTCGGCCAGCCGTATTCGTTGTCCGCGATCGTCACCCAGAGGTGGGTGACGACGCCGGGACCCTGGAGGTCCGCGAGCACCGTCGTCTCGCCCGGGATCGGGCGCTTGCTGTCGTCGTTGGAGTTCCAGTCCTCGTTGTTCGAGGAGGACCGGAAGGCCGCGAAGTCCTTCGGCTCCGTGAGTCGGAACGGGTCGGGGAGCCCGGAATTGATGCTCTGGGCCAGCAGCCGGCAGGGCGCCGAACCCGAGGATCGCGGCGAGGATTCCGAAGGTTCGAAGATTCTTCATGGCCTGACTCCTTCCGACAATTTCAGGGCTGCGCCGGCGGCAGCGCGTTCCAATTCAGGATTCCATTCCAGAGAAAGCGGTAGTCCGAGTGGTTGAGGTCCCGGTGCATCGGGTTGAAATTGAACGCGAGCACGCGCCCCTTGCCGGACGGCAGGTCGAGAATCGCCGGCTGGCCCTCGAGGTCGTCGCCCTTCTTCACGCCGCCCGAAACGACGAACGGCGTCTCCGATGCCTTGGGCTTCCCCGCCGCGGCCGCCTTGTCCTGATCGGGGTCGCGGTCGCGCTTGGGCAGCTTCGTTCCCCACTGGAGGACCACGAAGCGCTGGAACTCCGGCTGCACCGCGTAGATCGGCAAGTCCGTCCGAAAGGCCGAGGTCAGCGGCGGATACCCGTAGGCGAGCGGATGGTCGGGCCGCTCGAACTTCACCGTCAACTCGACTCCGGGCGTGTCGACCGAGACGCCGGCCCGGCCGACGTTGCGCGCGAGACCGCCATCGAGCGCGAGGGCCGACCCGTTGCCGAGGGTAATCAGCAGTCCTCCACGGTCGAGGTACTCCTGGAGGTTGGCCATCCCCCGCCAGCCGATGCCGCCGGTGATGTCCTCGGAAGCGTCGGGCACGCCGTGGCTCGGGAACTCCGGCGTCTTGGTGTACGGCATCGCTCCCCACCGGGTGTCGATCCCCAGGATCTGGGTCTTCAGGTTCGAATAGTTGTGTCCGTAGAGGATGATGTCGTACTTGTCGCGCAGCCTCCCCGCGCGGATCTCCTCGTCGCGGATGTAGTCGTAGGGCACCTGCTCCTGGTCGAGCGCGAGGCGCAGCCATCCCACGGCTTCGGTGTCGGCCCAGAGGTGCCAGACGGCGACCCGCGGAATGGGCGCATCGTGCATGGCGACACGGGGAGCGGCGGCCGCGCTCTCGAAGTCGAGGCCGAGCTCCGCGGCCACCGCGTCGAGTGCCGGCGCCAGGCCGTCCTGCGGCGCGAGGATCCACGAGCCGGCGGGGTAGCTCGTCTTTCCGACGTTGAAGGCCGCCTCGGCGATCGACACCCGGAACCGTGCCAGGCGAAAGCGCGCGGCGAGCAGGGCCTCCTGCCCCGTGTCCTTCAGGAGGTACGTCGGTCCGCCGCCCGCGACGCGTCCGGTGACCTTCGGGGCCGCGGTCAGACGCTCGACCCGGACCGAACGGATCTTCTCGTCCTCGATCCGCGTGGCGGCCAGGCCGTAGTGGACGGGCAGCGCCCACGAAACGTCGTCGTAGGGCTCGTAGGGCGTCTCGGTCGGAAACTTCTGCGGCTGGAGAAGGTCGACCGCGTAGTTGCGGTACGGCTGGTCCAGAAAAACCACGAAGTCGCCGGCGGCGAAGGCTCCCTCCTTGAGCGTGATCCCCTCGGCGAGACGGGCGACCTCGATCCGGTGCCCCTGCAGCACCGCGATCATCTGGGCGACCCTTCGTGGATCGCCCTGGTCCTGCGGTATCACGTACGCCCACGGGTCGCCGTGGACCCCCTTCTGCCACGAGTTGTAGCCTTTGCGGTAGAAGTTGCGCAGCATGTCCTTCGCGTTCTTCGACGACCAGTCGAGGATCGCGAGGCAACCCGTCTCCATGTAGTTCGTGTTGTTCCGGAGCGACCAGCGGAACTTCTTGTCCGGCGGCCAGGGCCGATACCACTCCCGGTTCGTCACCGGCGTGTCGACGTAGCGGTTCACCCCCGGCCGGAGCGTGCGCTCGACGGTCTCGGCCGTGGCGTTTCCGAAGGTCTCGTATCCGCGGCCGAGCGAGTTGTGGTTGGAGGCGACCGAATCGAGGTAGTGCAGTCCCCACGACTCGCCGAAGCCCCACGTCCACACGCCGGGCATCCCGAGCGCCGTCAGGCTCTGGACCTCGTGAAAGGAAGTCTCGAGCCACTCCGAGATCGCGATCGGGTCGAGGTTCACGTTGTAGGGCCCCGTGCCGTTCCAGGTGTGGAGGAGCGGAATCGATTCGTGCAGGTCGTGCACGACCGTGGGGTGGTAGTCGTAGAACATCCGGTGCACCGCCTGCGTCAGCTTCAGGGCCTTCTGGTGGGTGTCCCGGTTGTTGTCGTGGAAGACGTAGTGGCCCCAGTACGGCGGAGAGGTTTCCGGCAGGTTGTCCCAGTCGGTCTTGCCCTTCAGATACCGGTAGAACCAGTCGACCATCTTGTCGCGGCCGTCCGGCTCGGAGACCGGGTTGATGAGCACGATCAGATTCTTCCGGATGTCGCGGATCATCGGCTGCTCGGAGACGGCGAGCCGGTAGGCGAGCTCCATCACCATCTCCGGACTCCCGGTCTCCGTCGAGTGCAGGCCGGCGTTGAAGTAGTAGATCGGACGCGCCGTCGCGATGATCTTCTCGGCGGCCTCGGGGCTGGTCGTTCGCGGGTCGGCGAGGGACGCCGTCGCCGCCTTGAGGCGATCGAGGTTCCGGATACCGTCCTCATCGGCGATCGCCACCAGGAGGATGTCGCGCCCCTCCTCGGTCCTGCCGATGACCTCGACGCGCACGCGCGGCGTCGCCCGGGCGAGCTCGCGGAAGTAGCCGTAGATCTGCGTCGTCCGCGAGAGCTCCCCTTCCGCCCCGACCAGGTGACCGAGGAACTTCGTCGGCGACGGAACGGACGCGGACGCCGGAACGTAGGAGACCCAGGAACTCAGGAATCGCGGTTCGGTCGTGAATTTCGCGATGGCCTCGACCGAGCCCGGCTCGGCCGCGTCGGGCGCCGGATCGACGGCGCCGGCCGTGCCGGCCGCGAGCAGAACGGTGGCGACGCACACGACCCGCCTCAGGAATCCGACCATCGAGTCCCTCCTGCCCACCGGACGCGGCCCGGGCGCCGCGGAATAAAAGCCGAAGCCACGGTAATTTAACAAGAACGCGCCGGGATCGAAGGAGTTCGATGGTAAAAAAACTGGTGGTCATCGCCGGGTTGGCCCTCGTGGCCCTCGGATCGGGACCGCTCCGGGCCCAGGCGCCACCCGGGCCGACGCTCCCCGCTGCGGCGGACCCGGTACTCGTCGGCGCCGGCGACATCGCTTCCTGCAAGGAGGACGGAGACTCGCAAACCGCGGCCCTCCTCGACCGCATCGAGGGAACCGTGTTCACGCTGGGCGACAACGTCTACCCCAGGGGCACGCCCAAACAGTTCGCGGAGTGCTACGGGCCCACCTGGGGCCGCCACAAAGCCAGAACGCGACCCGTTCCGGGCAATCACGACTACCGCACTTCCGGCGCGGCCGGCTACTTCGGCTACTTCGGCGCGGCGGCCGGCGATCCCGCGACCGGCAACTACAGCTACGACCTCGGGACCTGGCACATCATCGTGCTCAACAGCAATTGCGGCGACATCGGAGGCTGCGGGCCGGGCTCCCGCCAGGAGCGGTGGCTGATCGAGGACCTCGCGGCCCACCCCGCCCCCTGCGCCGCCGCCATGTGGCACCACCCGCGCTACTCCTCGGCCGAGCACGGCGACGACAGCCACCTGGGTCCTTTCTGGAAGGTGCTCTACCAGGCGGGTGTCGAGATCGTGCTCTCCGGCCACGATCACACCTACGAGCGCTTCGCGCCGCAGGACGATCGGGGCCGACCCGACCCCGGGCACGGCATCCGGCAGTTCGTCGTCGGCACCGGGGGCAAGTCGCACTACGCGTTCGAGACGATCGAGAGGGACAGCGAGGTCCACAACAACACGACCTTCGGGGTCCTGAAGCTGACCCTCCACCCCGGTTCCTACGACTGGGAGTTCGTTCCGGTCGCCGGCGGCACCTTCACCGACAAGGGCTCGGGGACGTGCCATTGACCGGTCCGGGCGCGGCACGCCATCGGACGCTTCCCGAGGAGGTTCCATGCCCGCAGCACCGCCCGATCCCCATCTGAGCCTCATTCGCCCGGTCCAGCCGAGTGCGAAGGGCTGCGAGGACTGCCTCAAGATCGGCGGCCGCTGGGTTCACCTCCGGCTCTGCCTGACCTGCGGCCACGTCGGCTGCTGCGATTCCTCGCCGAACCGGCACGCGAGCGCGCACTTCCAGGCGTCCAGGCACCCGATCGTGCAGTCCTTCGAGCCCGGGGAGGACTGGCGCTGGTGCTACGTCGACGAGGCTTTCCTGTGACGGCCGCGGTCCTGCTCGCAGCGTCGCTCGCCGGAGCAACGCCCCCGCCGACGCCCCCGGCTGGGAGCCCCGCGCGGGTGGCGTCGGGCCGCTGGGGCGGCATGGGGATCGCGATCGAGGTCACGGCCTCGGGAGCGAAAATCGAGTTCGACTGCGCAAGCGGGACGATCGACTCGCCTCTCACTCTCGACGCCGAGGGCCGCTTCGACCTGCCGGGAACCTTCGTGCGGCAGCGCCCGGGACCGACCCGGCTGGGCGACGGGGAGCGGGAAGGCGAGCCCGTCCGGTACTCCGGACGGTTGGATGGTGACACCCTCACCCTCGAGCTCCACGCGCCGAAGGAGCGGCACGGCACGCCGGCGTTCTCCGCCGTCCTCGGAAGAACGCCCCGGCTCCACAGGTGCGCCTGAGGTCGTAGAATTCCCGCGGGTGGAAAAACCGCGGCGCGCATTTCTGGAGCATCGGATCGTCGCGGTGCCCCTCTCCTATCTGTTCTGGGCGGCCTGCGTGCTGATCGTCATTCTCTGGACGCCGCTCGTCGCCGGGTTCCGGCTCCTCACCCTCCGTTCCGATCCCAGGCGGGACCGCGTCGGACGCCTGCAGAGGCACTCCGCCGCCCTCGCCGCTCACATCAACCCCTTCTGGGACTTCCGCGCGATCGACGGGGTGCACCCGGATCCGGCGCGGCCGCACCTGTTCGTCGCCAACCACAAGTCGCTCGCGGACGTCTTCCTGCTCTGCCTGCTGCCCTGGGAGATGAAGTTCCTCTCCAAGGACTCGATCTTCAGGATCCCCCTGCTCGGCTGGCAGATGCGGACGTCCCGGGACATCCCGATCGAGCGCGGCAACCGCGACAGCGCGAAGCAGGCGATCGAAGCGATGCGGGAGCGGCTGACCCGCGGAAGCTCGGTGATCGTCTTCCCCGAGGGCACGCGAAGCGCCGACGGCTCGATCGCGCCGTTTCGCGAGGGAGCGTTCCGGCTCGCGATCGAGCTCGGCGTCGACGTCGTGCCGCTCGCCGTGGCCGGGACCGAGAACACGCTGCCCAAGCACTCGCTCGTCTTCAAGCCCACGGTGGCCACGGTCACAGTGCTTCCACCCGAGGCGGTCGACGGCCTGACCGCCGCCGACGCTCCACGACTGGCCGAGCGCGTCCGCAGCGAGATCGCCCGCGCGATCGGCGCGCCGGGCGGAGCGACGGTGTGAGCTCCGCCGAGGTTTTGGACGCCGCGCTCGTCGCGGAAGCACGGGCGGCGATCGCGGACGCACGTCCTGCGCACGCCGGTCGAGGACTCGCCGGGGCTTTCCGAGATCGCCGACGTCCCCGTCGCGCTCAAGCTCGAGTGCCTCCAGCGGACCGGGTCCTTCAAGATCCGCGGGGCCGTCTTCGCGATGTCCCGGCTGTCACCGGCCGAGCGCGCGAAGGGGGTCGTGACCTGCTCGGCAGGCAACCACGGCAAGGCCGTCGCGCACGTCGCCCGCGAGCTCGGCATTCCCGCGGAGATCCACCTTCCCCGAAGCGTCGACGCGGCGAAGTACGAGGCCATCGTGCAACTTGGCGCGCGGGTGGTGCGCTCGGAGCTCGACGGGTTCGACGAGACCGAGGAGCTCGCGAAGGCCGAGGCGGCGCGATCCGGCCGGATCTACCTGACCGCGTTCGACGACCCGTTGATTCTCGCCGCCAACGGTGGCACGCTCGCCGCCGAGACGCTCGAGGATGCGCCCCAGGCGCGGGTGTTCCTCCTTCCGGTGGGGGGCGCGGGTCTCGCCGGCGGCTTCGCCTTCCACGCCAAGAGTGTCCTGCCGGACGCCCGCATCATCGGCTGCCAGCACGCGTCCTCGCCCGCGCTCGCCCTTTCGCTCGAGCGCGGCGAGGCGGTGGTGCGGCTGCCGCCGGTCGCGACGGCCGCCGGCGGCCTCGAGGGCGGGATCGGAAAGACCGGGTTCGAGGCTCTCCGCACGCGCATCGACGGCGTCGCGCTGCTGACCGAGGACGAGATCTTCGAAGGCGTGCGCTTCATGCTGGACCGGCACCAGTACCTGGTCGAACCGTCCTCGGCCGTCACCGTGGCCGCGATCCTGACCGGCCGGGCCGGCCGTCTCGAGTCCCCCGCCGTCGCCGTCATCTCGGGAAGGAACGTCGCCCTCGCGACCGTCCGGAGGATCCTCGCCGCGTGAAAATCGTCGGGCCCGGACGAGATCCGCCGCTCGGTCGACTTCGGGCGGGCCATCGCCGCCATGCGCGAGGCCGTCATCGCCCAGTCGCGCGGCGACCTCGACACGCCGATGCCGATGCACCTCGATCTCTCGGCGGGCGGCGGCGGCGAGGTCCACGTCAAGTCGAGCTACCGGCGCGGCGGCCGCCACTTCGCCCTCAAGGTCGCCGGGTCCTACGCGAAGCGGCCCTACGGCTCGATCGTCCTCGTCTCCGTCGAGACCGGCGAGACCGTCGCGTTCTTCGACGACGGCGGCCACCTCACGGACCTGCGCACGGCCGCCGTCTCGGCCATGGTCGCGAAGGAGCTCGGACGGCGCGACTCCGTGCTCGGCATCCTCGGCACCGGTGTCCAGGCGCGGCTCCAGGCCGAGCTCCACGCGGCGGTGCTGCCGCTGGCGGAGGTCCACGTCTGGGGGCGCCGTCCCGAACGCGCCGAGGCGTTCGCCCGGGACATCGGCGTCCGGCTGCCCGGCGTTCGCGTCGTCGCCTCCCCCTCGCCCGCCGAGGTCGCGGCGGCCGCGCGGCTCGTCCTCACCGCCACCGCCTCGCACGGGCCGCTGCTTTCCGCCGCCGACATCCGGCCCGGAACGCACGTCTCGGCGGTCGGATCGGACTCGCCCGGCAAGCAGGAGCTCGATCCGGAGATCCTCCGCCGGGCGTCGCTCCTGCTCGTCGACTCGGTCGCCCAGTGCGCGAGGCTCGGCGAGCTCCAGCACGCCCCCTCCGAGCAGCCGCGTGCGATCGAGATCGGCGCCTTCTGCGCCGCGCCGCGGGACTACGACCGCGACGGCATCACCGTCGCCGACTTCACGGGGCTGGGCGCCGAAGACCTCTTCATCGCCGAGGCGTGCGCGGAGCGGCTCGAGCCCAAAGCCGTGAGGCCGGGCCCCGGACGGGCCTCCGATGCGCGCGATGCCGGATCGGTTTAACATCCTCATCCAATGATCTGCGACCGGGGATGTGTTCGCGCCGGGCGGCCTCCGCCGGGCCACGTCGGCATGAGCCGCTTCCTCTGGATCTGCCTCGGGGGAGCGGCCGGGACCGGGGCCCGATACCTGATCTCGGGCTGGGCACTCGCCGCCTTCGGGGCCAGTTTCCCGTACGGGACGCTCGTCGTCAACGTCGTCGGCTCCTTCCTCCTCGGCCTGTTGATGCAGGTGGGACTCACCACGCCGCTCCTGTCGCCCACTCTGCGGCTGGCCCTGACGACCGGCGTCATGGGCGGATTCACGACCTATTCGACGTTCAACTACGAGACGATGCGCTACTTCCAGGACGGCTCCTGGGAGCTCGCCGCGGCCAACGTCTCGCTGACGCTGGTGGCGTGCCTGACCGCCGGGTTCGCGGGCATCGCCGCGGGGCACTGGCTCTTCGGAGGTTAGGGAGGTCTGTCATGCGCGTCCTCGACGGCGAACAGCTGCTGGTGCGGATCTTCATCGGCGAATCCGACCGCTGGCACCATCAGCCGCTCTGGATGGCCCTGCTCCAACGCCTCCGCAAGGACGGCTACGCGGGGGCCACCGTCTTTCGCGGAATCGGCGGATTCGGGGCCCGCAGCGTCCTGCACACGACGCTGCTCGAGCGGCTGTCGCAGGACCTGCCCCTGGCGATCGAGATCGTCGACACCACCGAGCACATCGACCGGCTGCTCCCGGTCCTGGACGAGATGGTTCCCGAAGGCCTCGTCACGATCGAGAAGGTGCGGGTGTTGAAGTATTCGCCCGGCCGGCGCCCGCTCGACGGGACCTCGACCTAGCGACGCGGCCTACGCCCACGGCACGATCGAGACGACCTCGACCGGCCCGTCCGCGAGGTTGACGCGGTCGCCCGGGCGGGATCCGATCAGGCGCTGGGAGAACTCCGACTGATAGGAGTAGATCGACTCTTCGGGCTTGGAGTCCCAGGGACCGAGGATCACGACGTCCCGCTCGCCGCCGGCGGCGTCGCGAAGCCGGACGCGCGTGCCCACGCGCACTTCGCTCGCATCGACGCGGGCCGGGTCGAGCGTCCGGGTCCGCGACAGCTCGTCGGCGATCGTCGCGATCCGCGCCGAAAGGTACTCGTGCTTCTGCCGGGCCGCGTGATACTCGAAGTTCTCGCGCAAGTCGCCGTGCTCCTTCGCCGTCTTCATGGCCTGGGCGTTGGCCGGCAGATCCACCTGCTTGAGGCGCACGAGCTCCTGGCGTCGCTCCTCGATCGCCGCCGCCGTGGCGTAGAGGTACTCGCGGGCCGGCGCCCGCAGCTCCGGAAACTTCATCAGGAGCGCCTCGCGAACGACGGCCCGGCGGTGCTCCTCGAGACCGGCGACCCGGTCGAGGGCATGCAGGAGCTCCCGCGCCTCCTCCTCGCTCGCCGCCTGGCGCACCAGGGCCACGCCCAGGCCTCCCGGCTCGAAGAATTCCTTGAGCCGGGCGCGCTGCCCGGAGAACTCGTCCATCCGCAGGGCATCGGTCAGGGCCACGAAGAGGGCCGTCGATTCCGCGCGCCCTTCCGCGTGCATGCGATCGAGCAGCCAGACGAAGGCCCGGGGCGCCGAGCGCGGGGACCGCAGAATCTTTCGGGACACGTCGGCCGCCTGCTCGCCGAGCGCCGAGAAGAGCGTCGTCAACAGGCGAGCGTCCTCCTCCCGGCCGATCTGATCGACGTAGATCTCCGCCCAGTCGGGCCGGAACCGGCGGACCGCCTCGAGGGCGCGCTCGCGCGCCTGGTGGTCGTGGATGCCCTGGAGCGCGAGCCGCACGTCGGACGCCAGCAGGGCCTCGGCCGGAAACGCCTCGGGCAGATCGGGCACGAGCCGCGCCGCCGCCTGCGAAAGCTCCCAGGCCAGGGCCGGCTCGGCAGTTCCGACCTCGGCCGCCTGGCGGGCCAGCGCCTCGCCCATGAAGCGCGCCAGGTCCTTCGAGCGCTTCCCGTGCTTGCGCGCGAGCGCGATCCGCGCCGGCGGCGCGGCCTTCTCGAAGGCCTGCCGGACGCTGTCGTCGGCGGCCGAGGCGCTCTCGCTCCAGGAAACCTTGGCCGACTTGGCGCTGCCGGCGACCAGGACCTGCTTGTGGCGGCGCGCCGCCGCCCAGAACGACGTCCAGCGGTCGTCGGGCACGAGTCCGGAGAGATGGTCCTTGACGTCCTGGAGGGTCAGGACACCGCCGAAGCTCGCGAGCAGCTCCCGCAGGGCCTCGGACGGATCCGACTCCGCGAGCGCGGCGAGCGTCGGCGGATCCTCCACCTTGCGCCGCAGGAAGTGGCCCTCCTCGAGCGGCACGAGGGTCCGCTCGGCCGACAGCAGCGAGAGCGGGATTTTCGTCCCGCCGATGTCGAGACGCATCACGTCGAGCGCCGGGTTCATTTCCGCGAGCCTTCCGGCGCCGCGGCCCGGCAGGAAATAGATTTCCCCCGGGTGGAAGCGAAGCCAGCGCGCGATCCGGCCCGCGGCCTCGGACGGGTCTTTCGCGCCCTCGACGGGGAATTTCGCGGCCACCGCGGAAAACGCCGGGTGCGACCCGAAGCGCGCCTTCAAGGCCGCGGCGAGGTCCTTGCGGATCTGCGGGTCGGCCGGCGACATGCGGGCGATTTCGAGAAGGATGCGGATCCGGGCGTCGTCGGCCGCATCGTCGTGGTGCTCGGCGAGGGACCGCAGAAGCCGGAGCGCCGCGGCGCCGCCGCCCTTCTTCTTGACCGCCGCCGCCACGCCGAAGAAGAGCGAGAGATCGTCCGCGTCCTGCTCCATGCGCTTCGCCCACACGCTCTCGAGCGCGTCGAACTTCTTCGAGTCGATCAGCTCCTGAAACTCCGGGGGCGGCGCCGTGACGGACATGGGCCGTTGATACTAGCGTACGAACGCGAATGGCGCAGATCTGCGCCGTCAGCGGCGCGGCGGAGGGGCTTGGACCGCCTCGGAGCCCGCCATGACTCCGGCCGCTTCGTTCGACGAACGTGGCCCGAGGGGCGCGATCCCCCGGTCATCAGGACACGTCGACGGCGGGCGAGCGGAGGATCTCGGGTCGGGGCGTGATCCCGAGCCCGGGGGCAGTCGAGGCGGCCATCCGTCCGTTCTTGCGCTGCGGCGCGCCGGTGGCGGTCGAGACCGTCACGTAGCTGTTGAAGTCCGTCGCCGTGAAGAGCAGCTCCGTCGGCGTCGAGTGTGCCAGGTGCGCGATCGCCGCGGTCGCCACGTCCCCGCCCCAGGAGTCCTCGATCGTCATCGCGATCCCGAGGGAAGCGAGCAGGTCCCTCGCCTGGCGGGCGCGCGTCAGGCCCCCGAGCTTTCCGATCTTCAGGTTGACGACGTCCATCGCCAGGTCCCCGGCCGCCCGGAGAAGGATTCCGAGGCCGTCGATCGTCTCGTCGAGGACGAAGGGGTGGTCCGTCCGCCGCCGGATCGAGAGGCACTCCTCGTAGGTCGCGCAGGGTTGCTCGATGTAGACGTCCACGTCGCGGACGGCGCGCACGACCCGCGCGGCCTGGTGCGGGAGCCAGCCGGTGTTGGCGTCGGCGATGAGCACCTCGCCGGGCGCCAGCACCGCGCGCACCGCGCGGATCCGCTCCACATCGACGTCGGGATCTCCGCCGACCTTCAGCTGGAAGCGCCGATAGCCCTCGGCGCGGTATCCCGCCACGCGCGCGGCCATACGCTCCGGCGACTCCTGGGAGATCGCGCGGTAGAGCACGAAGTCCGCGCCGTAGCGGCCCCCGAGGAGCGACGCCACCGGCAGGCCGGCCGCCTGGCCGAGAATGTCCCAACACGCGATGTCGACGCCGGACTTCACGTACGGATGTCCCTTCAGGAGAGCGTCCATCCGCCGGTTGAGTCTTTCGAGCTCGCGCGGGTCCTCGCCGATCAGGCCCGGCGCCAGCACGGCGAGGCCGGCGCGAACCCCCTCGGCGTAGGCCGGCAAGTAGGCCGGACCCAGCGGGCAGACCTCGCCGTGGCCGGCCAGGCCGGTGTCGGTCTCGACCCGCACGAGCGTCGAGTCGAAAACCTGGACCGACTTGCCGCCGGACCACTTGTAGCTGCCCTCGTGCAGAGGCAGCTCGACCCGGTACGCCGCGATCCTGCGAATTTTCATGGACGGGAACTCTAACAGCCGAGGTTACGATGGCGACGGGAATGAGCACAAAGTCGGCCCTGCTGGCCGCCCTCGCCGTCGTGACGCTCGTGTATCTCGTCGCGTGGATCCTCTCGGTCCGGCGGCGCGGCCGCGAAGCCCGTCCGAACCCGGTCCAGCTCGCGATCGGATTCGTCACGAACTTCTTCGACACCCTCGGCATCGGCTCCTTCGCCCCGACGACCTCGATGTTCAAGCTCAACGGCGTGGTTCCCGACGAGCGGATCCCCGGAACCCTCAACGTCGGCCACTCGCTGCCGACGATCGCACAGGCGTTCGTCTTCATCGCGATCGTCGAGGTCGACATGACCACGCTGATCGGCATGATCGCCGCCTCGGTCGCCGGCGCCTGGCTGGGGGCGGGCGTGGTCGCGTCCTGGCCCCGGCGCCGGGTTCAGATCGGGATGGGGCTCGCTCTCCTCGCCGCGGCGACGTTCTTCGCGATGACGAACCTCCACCTGTTTCCACCGGGCGGCGAAACCCTGGGATTGACGTGGCCGCTGCTCGGCCTCGGTCTGGCGGGCAACTTCGTCCTCGGCGCGCTCATGAGTCTGGGGATCGGGCTCTACGCGCCGTGCATGATCCTCGTGGCACTGCTCGGCATGGACCCCCGCGCCGCCTTCCCGATCATGATGGGTTCGTGCGCGTTTCTGATGCCCATCGGCAGCCTGCGGTTCATCGCGAAGGGCTCGTACAGCCTCAGGCCGGCGGTGGGCCTGGCGCTCGGCGGCGTCCCCGGTGTCCTGATCGCCGCCTTCTTCGTCCGGTCTCTGCCGCTCGAGGTTCTGCGCTGGCTGGTCGTCGCGGTCGTCGTCTACGCGGCCGCCGCCATGCTGCGCTCGGCGCGCCGGGAGGCGGCCGCGCCGGCCCCGGCGCCCGCGCCCGCGCCGGCGGCTACGCCGTAGGCTCCCAGCTTCCGCTCTTCGGGGCGGCCCTCGCCGCCGCCCGGGAGGGGTCGAGCCCCTCCCCTACTTCTGGACGGGCCTTCCCTCCGTGTCGACGAGAACGATCTCGCCGAGGGTCAGCTCCTTGAGTCCCGGTCCGATTTTCGCGTAGTCGCCCACGAGCACGAACGCGGCCTTCTCCGGCCGTGCGTACTTCCGCGCCGCGGCGTTGGTTTCGGCGAGCGTGGCCTTCACGGTGTCGTCATACTCGCGCTGCAGCTCGGACATCGGCAGCTCGCTCGCCCACAGGTCGGCGATCTGCTGGTTGATCCGTCCGAGCGTCTCGAACTGCTGCGCGTATCCCCGCGTCTTACGCGCCTTCGTATCGGCGAACTCGGTCTCGGAAAGCGGTCGGGCCGTCATGCCCTTCAACTCCTTGTCGAACTCGACGACGGACTCCCGGGTCTTGTTGGTCTGGACGCCTCCGGCCGAGTACCAGATCCCGGCGTCCTCGTAGAGAACGAGGGACGAGAAGACGGCGTAGGAGTAGCCCTTGTCCTCCCGGAGGTTGAGATTGAGTCGCGTGCCGAAGCCGCCGCCACCGAAGACGGTGTCGGCCAGCGCGAGCGTGTAGTAGTCCGGGGTCCGCCGTTCCGGCGCCGGCAGGAACTGGGTGACGTAGGTCTGCGCGGCGTCCTGGCGGTCCACCACGTAGACCCTGCCCGGCGCGGCGGGCGACGGCGGCGGGATCGGGACCGCGGGAGCGGCACCGCCTTCCCAGGACCCGAAGTACCTGGTGGCGAGGGCCGTCGCCTCGGCGAGCGACACGTCGCCCGAGATCACGAGGGCCGAGGAGCCGGGCTTCCAGCGGTCCGCGTGAAACCTCGCCAGGTCGTCGCGCGTCAGCTTTTCGATCGTGGAAGGAAGGCCCTGCACGGGACGGCCGTAGGGATGATCCGGGCCGAACGCGAGCACCGAGCGCACGCGCGCGCCGACCGCGTTGGCGTTCTTCTCCTGCTGCGCGAGGACGTCGAGGTGCCGCTTCTTCTCGCGGTCGAACTCGGATGCCGGGTAGCTGGCATTGCGAATGACGTCGGACGCGATGGCCATCGCCGGGTCGAGATTGCGCTTGAGGGTCTCGAAGGACACACGCGCGCTCTCGCGTCCGGCGGCTCCCGTCAGGGCGACGCCGAGGTCGCCCAGTGCGTCCTCGATCTCGAGGGCCTTGCGCGTCGGCGTCCCCATGTCGAGCTGGGTCACCGTCAGGTGCGCGAGCCCGGCCTGGCCCGGCGGGTCGGCCTCGGCGCCGGCGCGCGTGACGAACGTGACGTCGACCATTGGCAGCTCGGCCCGCTCGGCGACGAACAGATCCATCCCGTTGGGCAGCTTCGCCGTCTGGACCGTCGGCGCCAGGAACGGTTTGTCGGTTCCGGTCGGAGGCTCCTTCGACCGGTCGACGGCGGCTTCGGAGGGCCGGCCGGACTTCTCGACGCGGAAACGGACGAGCAGGCGGTTCTTCGTGTCGAGGTATTTCGCGACGGCGCCCTTCACCGAGGCCGCCGTCGCGTCGCGATACCGCGCCATGTCCCACTCGAGCTTGCCGGGATCACCGAGCAGGGTGTTGTACTGGTTGAGGCGGTCGGACTTCCCTCCGAACCCGCCGATGCCCTCGAGCGCCGTGACGAACGCGAACTCCTGCTTCGTCTTCGCCCGGGCGAGCTCGGCCGGCGTCGGACCGGTTCGGGCGAGCTTCTCGAGCTCCTCCGAGACCACTTTCTCGATCTCCTCCAGGGAAACGCCGGGGCGCGCCGTCGCGATGACCGCGAACCAGCTCGCGATCTCCGACGACGCCTGGAAGGCCTGAACTCCCGTGCAGAGCGGCCGGTCGTAGACGAGCGCCTTGTTCAGGCGCGCCGAAAGGCCGTCGGCGAGGATCAGTGAGGCCAGGTCGAGGTCCGCGTCTCCCGGCGAAAAGCCCGGCGGCGTGGGCCAGACCATGTGGACGCGGTCCTGCGGAACACGATCGGTCGCCTCGACGATTTTCTCGCCGTCGAGCGTCGGGATCCAGAGAGTCGGGCGGTCGAGCGGCGGGCCCGGCGGGATCGAGCCGTAGTACTTCTCGACGAGCCGCTTGGCCTCCGTGGGATCGAAGTCGCCGGCGATCACGAGCGAGAGATTGTTGGGCGTGTAGTAGGTCTTGAAGAAGTCGGTGACGTCCTCGAGCGAGGCGGCCGTCAGGTCTTCGGGGCTTCCGATGGTCGGCCACGAGTACGGGTGCCCCGCCGGGTAGAGATTCTCGAGAACGAGCTTGTACCAGCGGCCGTAGGGCGTGTTCTCGAGCCCCTGGCGGCGCTCGTTCTTGACGACGTCGCGCTGGTTGTCGAGCTTCTCCTTCGTCATCGCCTCGGGCAGCGTCGCCAGGCGATCGGACTCGAGCCACAGCAGCGTCTCGAGATTGGACGACGGGACCGTGGCGAAATAGTTCGTGCGGTCCTGATTGGTGGTGCCGTTGACGCCGCCCTCCTGGAGGTTCGCGCCGAGCGTCTCGACGTAGGTGAAGTAGTCCTCCTTCGCGTTGCCCGAGCCCTGAAACATCATGTGCTCGAAGAGGTGTGCGAATCCGGTGCGCCCCGGCCGCTCGTTTTTGGAGCCCACGTGGTACCACTGGTTCACGTGCACGATCGGAAGCTTCCGGTCGACGTGCAGGATCACCTGGAGCCCGTTGGGCAGCGTGTACTTCTCGAAGACGATGGTCGGCGCCGCGGGCGCCGTGGAGGCGGCCGGGCGGGCGAAGGCGCCGGTCGCCAGGCCGAGCAGGACCGCGAATACGAGGGCTCTGCGTGGGGTCGATTTCACCTACTCACCTCCGCGTCGAGACAGGGTTGCAGACAGCGGCCCCGGGGGGCGTACGTGGATACGACGGGACGGCCGGCGGGTTTCAGCCGCGCCGGCCGCCGCCGCGAGGGGCGCCAGGGCTAACGGGACGCCCGGTGCTTTTCCGCGAGCGACCGCAGGAACCCGGCCGGCAAGGTCCCGCGGATCGAAACGCCTTCGGCGTCGCTTTCGACCTGGAACCGGCGGATGACCGGGACGAGCTCGGGTGCCTTGTCGGACACGGCCAGCCGCCACATCGCAAGCACGCCCCGAAGGGCGTCCTCGAGCAGCTGCCGGTTCTCGGTGTCCGCCGAGAGACCGGTCGCCGCGAAGTCCACGCTGTCGCCCCGGACGGTCGCCTGCAGGGCGATGAGCGAGACCGACCTCATCGCGCCGACCAGGGCGCGCGAGGGCTCGCCTTTCACCGTCGGCGGTTCTGCCTCCGCGGGCGGGCAGCCTCGCCAGGTCCACGAGGGCCCAGGCCGAGGCGTGCGCGTCGACGCGCGACAGGTGCTTCCCCAGGCCCGTGCCCGAGGTCAGGCCGCCTTCCCCGCCGCTCTCGCGCCGCCCGAGGGCCGCGACGACCGCCATCTTCGTTGCCGCAGACGAGCAGCGTGCGGTTGACGAGCGCGACGGCCCCGGGTTCACCGGTCGCATCCGAGAGCCGGTAGAACTCGCCCGCCGGCGAGGACTGGAGCGTCGCGCCGCGCGAGGTCAGAGCGTTCGCGATGCGCACGAGGTCGAACCGGCCCTCGAAGAACACGATGCCGGCCTCGCGCTTTCCGTCGCCGCCCGGCGACATCGCGACGATCACGGTGTCGATGTCTTCGCGGGGCGTGAGACCCGTTTCCTCCAGGAAGCGCGCGGCGTCGCCGTCGCCCGAGACGCGGTCGAGGTCGGCGAAGACCCTCGCGCCGAGGGGCGTCTGCCGCAGCTCGTTCCAGTGCATGACGCCGACCGTGGCGGCGTCGGCCGGGAACCAGCGCGAGCGGATCCTCGGTTCGCCGGACGCCGAAGGCACCCGACGCCGGCATCAGAAGCAGCGCGGCCGCGGCCGCCGAACGGAAAATCGAGAGCGAGCGCGTCATGGTCAGAAGTCCTTTCTCGAAAAGAGCCACGAGGCCAGGCCCAGCGCGGCGGCTCCGAAGAGGGCCGTCGAGCCGTAAACGGCGAGGAACGGGATGTGGGCGATGCGCTCCGGCGCCTCGGCACCCGCCACCAGCGCGACCGTGGCCTGCCCGAGCTGCGCCGTCTTCGGCAGCGTCCAGTAGAGACCTTCGACGATCCGCGCCGCGAGCTCGGTCGAAACCGCCGCGGAGATCCGCGTCGTGGGCCGCCAGGATCGCGGCGAAGAAGAACACCGCGTAGGTCGTCATGAGCGCCACGCCCGTCGACGACGTGACGACGCCGACGAGGAAGGCGAACGCCATCAGGGTCGCGATCGTGAAGAGGATGACGGCGCCCGGAAAGCAGGAAGCGCGGATGGAAGACGTGCGTCTTCCAGACGACGATCAGCCACATCGAGCCGATCAGGTAGAGCCACGTTGGCAGCCGCGAGCAGCAGCCCGCCCGCGTAGTCGCGAGAGGAGAAGAGGGATGCGCCCGATCGGCCGGGACAGGTACAGGTCGATCGTCCCCTTCTCCTGCAGGCGCGGCACCAGGTGGGCCGTCGCGAAGAGCGCGAGGAAGGTTCCGACCAGGTAGAGGAACCCGGAGAAGCCCGACTCGAATCCGAGCACGATCTTGTCGATTTCGACCTGGCCGGTCGCCGAGCTCGACGGACTGCCCGAAAATCCTCGCGCCGGCGAGCGCGCCGTCGACGATGTCGAGGTTGACGGCGGCCGCGAAGATGAGGATGAACAGGGAGGACAGCGCGAAGTAGGCGATGAGGGTCCAGCGCGCGGCGGCCTCGCGAAAAACCTCCTGGACGCTCGCGGCGAAGGCTCTCATGACGGTCTCTCCCCTTTCGGCGCGCCGGGGGTTTCCCCTTCGCGAACGAGGTCGACGAAGACGTCCTCGAGGCTCGTGCGCAGCGGCGAGAGCTCCTGGAGAATGCCGCCCGAGGCCCGCAGACGGTCGACGAGCGCGTTGACGTGCTCGAGATCCCGCGTGGTCAGGTCGAAGTGGCCGTTGACGCGCTCGATCGTGGCGCCCGTCTCGCGGAAGGCCGCCACGAGGGCGTCGTCGATCCCCGTCGCCACGAGCTTGTACCGCGAGCCCGGGGCGGTCAGATCCTCGATTCTTCCGGCGATCGCGACGCGGCCCGCCCGGAGGACGGCGACCCGATCGCAGGTGCGCTCGATCTCGGAGAGCAGGTGCGAGTTGAGGAGGATCGTCTTTCCCCGCTTCGCCTCCTCCTGCAGCAGATCCCGGATCTCGCGCCGGCCGACCGGGTCGACCCCGTCGGTCGGCTCGTCGAGCAGCAGGACCTGAGGGTCGTGGACCAGGGCCGAGGCGAGTCCCAGCCGCTGGGTCATGCCCTTCGAAAACTTCTTCACGCGAACGTCCGCCCACGGCGACAGCCGAACCCGTTCGAGCAGCTCGAGCGTGCGGCGCCGGATCGACGGCGGAATCGAGTCCGGACATCCGGCCGAAGATCGACAGCGTCTGGCGCGCCGTCAGATAGCCCGGAAACCGGTGCCCCTCGGGCAGGTACCCCACCTGGCGGCGGCTCTCGGGGTCCGAAACGGGCCGGCCCATCAGGCTCGCCCGGCCCGTCGTCGGGTGCGTCAGGCCGAGCAGGATCTTGACGGTGGTGGTCTTGCCGGCGCCGTTTGGCCCAAGCAGGCCAAAGACTTGGCCCGGCTCGACCCGCAGGTCGATCCCGTCGAGGGCCGTGATCCGGCGCGATCCGAACCGCGTCGCGTAGACCTTCGAGAGGCCGGTCGCTTCGATCGGAAATGCCGCCATCGACACAAAGAACGAAAAACCGGGCCGGAAAGTTCGGGTCAGGGAAAGTGGAACGTGGCCGTGCCGTCGACCCGGATCTCGAGCCGGGCGCCGGAGCCGAACTCCATCCGCTTCGGCTCCTCGGGCTTTCGGGTCAACGCCATCTCGATGGCCGTGATTCCGAGGGACCCGCCGCCGTCGACGAGCTCGAAGCGAACGTCCGGGCCTTCCCAGGCGACACCCGGGCGGCCTCGGGTCGCTCCGGAAACCGAGCGCCTCGAGCTCGCGGGCGAAGGCCTGCCGCTGCGGGGCCGACAACGCGAGCCGAATGGCCGTCACGTTCTTCAGGAGCGGATCCTTCACCGGAAGAGTCAGCGCCGCCTTGGCCTGGTAACGCTCGAGCACCTCGCGGCGCCCGATGCCGCTCAGACCCGGGCGCAGCTCCGGATGCCACTCCTTCAGGAACTTCGGCGAGTACTCCATGACCCAGGACACCAGGACCGGGTCCGTCGGCTCGAAGCCGGTCATCCGGAACCAGGGAACCATCCGGCCGGCGGTCTCGCGGGACCGCTCGAACGAGCGGACCGGGCCGGCGCCGAGGGCCTCGAGCGCCCGGCGGACGGTCTTGCTGGCGCCCGGCTTCTCCACGCCGAGCGCGATGCCGCTCTGGCCGAGCGGGCGCTGGCGAGCCGGATCCGCGGCGAGGAACTCGAAGTACGTGCTCTCTCCGTAGAAGTAGAGCCCGGTCCACGAGTCGTCTCCGGACCTGGTCGTGCGCCGCTCGAATTGGGCGAACTCCGTCCGCAGAAACTCGGACCGGTCGACGGCCGAGAACGTGTCCCTGTCGAGGACGCGATAAACGTGGTTCAGGAAGACGGGCGGCATGGGAGCCTCCGGCGCGGCCGCCGCTCCGGAGAGTCCGGCACCGGAGGCCGCGATCAGGAAGAGGGCGAAGCCCGTGCGCCGGCTCATCTCAGCGCGCCCGGGCGCGATCCAGGCGGGCCCGCGCCATCTGTTCGAGCTCCAGGACGAAGCAGAAGATCGCGAAGAGTGCCCAGAGCGAGATGGCAAGCCCGGCCGGGCTCGGGCGCGTGTCCTGGACGCGGACGATGAAGAGCCCGAAGGAGCTTCCCACGAAGACGAACGCGAGGCGGCTGGCGAAGAGCAGGAGGTGTCCGAGGATCTCGCCGTGCGAATGCAGAATGCCTTCCACGGCGAGTCGCCGCCGCGTCCAGTAACAGGCCTGCATCACGACCACCGCGGCGAGCACGATGTAGATCAGGTCCCCGCCCGGCCGGTCGCCGCCGGGACCGGAGAGCAGCTTGCGGTACAGCGGAATCCAGTAGTAGAGAATGACGAAGAACGCCACCGTCTCCGCGGCGAAGAGCGCCGAGGCGATCGCCCGCGTTCTCGCGATCCCGGCCACCGGCCGCTAGGCGCCCTTCGACCACGGCGGCACGACGCCGTTCGAGCGCGCGTAGGCGATCGACTGACCCAGGTGCTCGTGCATGTGGAACAGGATCCGGTCGAGCACCTGCCGCTCCGTCATCTCGGTGTCGCCGAACGTCTTGACCTTCTTGTCGAGGTCCGCCGGCTGCACGAACAGGCCCGCTTCGCGCGCATTCGCCACCGCCTTCTTCAGCAGGGCCACGATGGCCGCCTTGTCCGTCACGGTCTTCTCGCTCTCGCGGGTGACGCCCTCCATCCGCTTCATCCCGAGAAAGCTCGGCAGCGTCGAAGCACCGGCGACGACGTGTACGTAGACCTCGCCGACCGAGCGCACTCCGGGCGCGGGCCGCCAGCCGTACTTGTCGGCCGGCATCGCCTCGGCGAGCGCGATGAGCTTCCCGCCGACCGCGTCGACCTCGGCGACGTATTCGCCGAGGAAGCCGGTCGGCGCGGCGGAAGCGGCGGCCGGGCGGGCGAGAACCTGGGTGCTGGTCGTGGTGGGCGCCTGCGCGACTGCCGCCGCGGAAACGATGAAAGCAAGGACCGCCGGGGCGAGTGACTTTCGCATGTTCGTCTCCTAATCTGGTCGGCGGGAGAGTATATGGGAGGCCAGACCGTTCGCTGGGCCCGGGCGGCGATTCCCGCGGCCGCGGCGATCGCGGCGCTCGTCATCGCAATGTCGTGGGAAAGCTCGCTCCTCTACTTTCCGACCCGCGGGCTCGCGTCATCGCCCGCGGCGTACGGCCTGCGCGCGGACGAGCTCGCGTTGGCGACCGACGACGGGGAACGACTCTCCGGTTGGTGGATCCGCGGCGAGGGCCGGCGCGTGATCCTCTTCTTCCACGGGAACGCCGGCAACGCCGCCGATCGACTCGAGCGGGCGCGGCTGCTGAACGCTCGCGAGGGAGTCGACATCTTTCTCGTCGACTACCGCGGCTACGGCGGCTCGACGGGCTCGCCGTCCGAGGACGGTCTGTATCGCGACGCGCGGGCGATCTATCGGGCGGCTCGCGAACGCGGCTTCGCGCCGGAGCAAATCATCCTCTTTGGAGAGTCGCTCGGGTCGGCCGTGGCGGTCGAGCTCGCCTCCGTCGTCCCGGCCGCCGCCCTCGTCCTGGAGACGCCGTTCCTCTCGATTCGGGAGATGGCACGCGAGCACTATCCATGGGTCCCTTCGTTTCTGATTCGCAGTCGCTTCGACAGTGCCGTCCGGATCCGCTCGATCGCGGCGCCGAAGCTCTTTCTGGTCGCCGAGCGCGACGAGGTCGCTCCCGCCGAGCAGGGCCGCCGGCTTTTCGCTCTCGCCCGCTCGCCGAAGACGCTCTTCGTGATCCCCGGCGCGCACCACAACGACATGCCCGCGGCGGGCGGCGAGGCGTATTGGAGGTCTCTGGGCGAGTTCTTCGCGACGTTGCCGCAGGGCGGCCTCAGCGGCCGCTGACCGGCGCCAGCCGGTTGTACTTCTTCAGGATCTGCTGGAGCTCGGCGTGCGGGAGCGCGCGGACGGTGTGACCGTCGGCTCCCGTCATCGTCGTCGCGGCGACCATGGCGTTGACGACCGCCTCCTCGACGGACTGGACGGCGGCTGCGAACAGCGGGTCCATGCGGTCGTTGGGAAGGGCGGTCAGCGTGACGGGGCCGGCCGGAGAGGCGGCCCCCGGGTTGGCGGTCGAAAACGCGATGAAGATGTCGCCCGAGCCGTTGGAGGCGATGGCGCCGTCGCGGGCGAGCCCGAGCGAGACGCGACGCGCCATCCGCTTCAACTGATGCGGCAGGAGGGGCGCGTCCGTCGCGAGCACGACGATGATCGAGCCGCCGTCCTCATCGCGCGCGCCGGAGCCCGCGAGCTCGCGGCCGACGGGCACGCCGGCGATGATCAGGTTCTGTTTGCGTCCGTAGTTGCACTGGACGAGGGCACCGACCGTGTATCCGCCCGCCCTGGCCGGCAGAACGCGGGAGGCCGTGCCGATGCCGCCCTTGAAACCGTTGCAGATCATGCCGGTCCCGCCGCCCACGTTGCCTTCGGCCACCGGCCCCTCCCGCATGCCGTCGAGCGCCTCGAAGACGTTGGCCTCCCGGACGTGAAATCCGTTGATGTCGTTGAGCTCGCCGTCCCAGGTTTCCGCGACGACCGGGTTCGACCAGAAGTAGCCCGTCGCGTCCGGTCCACCCTGCCGGATCCGCCACGCGATCGTCCCCTGGTGAACGGCGCCGACGGAGTGGGTGTTCGTGATCATCACCGGGCCCTCGAGAAAACCGGACTCCTCGACCCACGTCGTTCCGGTCATCTCGCCGGCGCCGTTCAAGGTGAACCAGCCGGCGAAGACGGGATCGTTCAGGGTGGCGCGACCGCGGGGCACCACGGCCGTGACGCCCGTGCGGACGGGGCCCCGGCCGACCTCGAGGGGTCCCTCGCCCCGAATGATCGTGCTCTGACCGACCGCGACGCCCCGGACGTCCGTGATCGCGTTGAGGGGGCCCGGCGTTCCATCGAACGGAACGCCGAGATCGCGGGCCCGCGGCGCCGTCGCCGGGGCGAGGAGCGCGGCCGCGAGCAGGAGCGGGGTCAAGCGTGCATTCCGTTGTTGCCGCCGCGGAGAATACCGAAACGCCGGGCCGACCCCCAAACGTCAGGAATTCAGGGCTGACCCCCGGGCGCGGGGCTGGGGGTGCCGACGTCGACCACCCACTTCCAGGAGCCGTCCCTCTGCTTCTTCCAGACCGAGCAGTACTTCCCGTAGCGGACGACGGGCTTGCCGTCCTTGTCCTTGCCGTGCATTTCGTAGGTGCCGAGCGTGTAGCCGAGATCGGCGGACGCGGCGGCCTCGGCCTTGAAGGGCTTCCAGGCGAGCGTCGTACCGGCCGGAAAGTCGGCGAACTGCCCGCGCACTCCGGCCAGGCCGGTCACCGGGCCCTGGCCGGGCGGCAGCATGGTCGCCTCGGCATCGGCATAGCGGAGGAAAGCCTCGCCGACGCCGATCGTCTGCGCCGCCTGCGAGAACTCGGCGTCGACCCGCATCAGCTGCGCCCGGACCGCTTCGGCGTCCGGTCCCGCGGCTGCCGCACGCGCCGCGCCGACGAGCAGGCCGGCCATCATCGATCCGATCCGCACGGGTATCCTCATGGGTGGCACCCCTTTCGGCCCGCGATTATCCGCGAACGGCCGCGTCCGCGCTTCGGCTTCTCCTTGGTGTGGTAGAGAAGACGGGTGGCGACCGTCGGAATTTTCGGATTCGGGCGCATCGGGCGCAACCTCTTCCGGCTGCTCTACGCGAGGGACGACATCCGCATCGGCGCCGTCGCCGACCTGGCGGAGCCGGAGGCCGTTGCCTACCTGCTCCGGTTCGACACGCTCCTCGGCCGATTTCCCGACGAGGTCTCCGCGCGGGATGGCTTCCTCTACGCGGGCGGGCGCCGGGTCCCGCTGATCACCGGCAAGGCCCAGCCCCCCGTCCCGGCCTGGAAGGAGCTCGGCGTCGACACCGTCCTGGAGGCCACCTCGCGCGGCCGCCGCCGCGCGGAGGTCGAGGCGCACCTGTCCGCCGGCGCGCGGCGGGTCATCCTCATGGCGCCGCCGCTCGACCCTCCCGACGTCACGATCGTCCGCGGCCTCAACGACGACGCGCTCTCGGCCGGACACCGGATGATCTCGAACGCATCGTCGACCGTGCACTGCATCGCGCCCGTGGTCAAGCTGCTGAACGACGCCTTCGGGACGCGCCGGTCGATTTTCACGACGATCCATTCGTACACCAGCGCGCACCGCCTCGCCGACGTTCCCGCGGAGGACAAGCGCCGGGGCCGCGCGGCCGCCGAAAACATCATTCCGCAGGAGTCCCGCTCGCCGGGCATGCTCCTCGGCCTGCTTCCGGAGCTCGACGGCCGGCTGTCCGGCTACGCGATGAACGTCCCGGTCTCCAACGGTTCCGTCGTGGACCTCGTCACGTGGCACGAGAAGCCGGTCACGCCGGCCGCCATCAACGAGGTCCTGCGCACGGCGGCGGGCTCCGGGCGCTGGCGACACGTCCTGCGCTACGAGGACGAGCCCATCGTGTCGTCCGACATCGCACGCTCGAGCTTCTCCTCGACCTTCGACTCCCTCGCCACGATGACCCTGGCCGACCGGGTGTCCAAGACCCTGTCCTGGTTCGACTCGGGCTACGGCTACGCGCACCGGGCGGTCGAGCTCGTCGAACGCTGCGCCGCGCTGGAGGCCGCGTCGTGACGATCCGCGTCGGAATCAACGGTTTCGGACGCATCGGCCGCAGCGTCTTCCGCATTCTCGCGGACCGGCCCGACGTCGAGGTGGCGGTCATCAACGATCTCTTCGACAACGACCACCTGGCCTACCTCCTGAAGTACGACACCGTCATGGGTGTCTTCGAGAAGGACGTCTCGACGGACGCCGAGAGCATGACCGTCGCCGGGCGGCGCATCGCGATGACGGCCGAGAAGGACCCCGCGCGAATCCCCTGGGGCGAGCGGGGCGCGGACGTCGTGATCGAGTCGACAGGGAAGCTGCTGGTCCGCGCCGAGCTCGAGAAGCACCTCGGCGCGGGCGCCCGGAAGGTCGTGCTGACCGTGCCGGCCAAGGACGAGATCGACGCGATGATCGTGATGGGCGTCAACGACGGCACGCTCGAGCCCCGCCACCGGATCGTTTCGAACGCCTCCTGCACGACCAACTGCCTGGCACCGATCGCGAAGATCCTCGACGAGGCCTTCGGGATCGAAGAGGGATTCATGACGACGGTGCACGCCTACACGAACGACCAGCGCCTGGCCGACGTCGCCCACAAGGATCTGCGCCGCAGCCGCGCGGCCGCCGAGAACATCATCCCCACGACGACCGGCGCCGCCCGCGCCGTGGGCAAGGTCCTGCCGAACCTGAAGGGCCGGCTGGACGGCATGGCCATCCGCGTGCCGGTGCCCGACGGGTCCGTCGTCGACCTGACCTGCCGCGTCCGCCGCCCCGTCTCCGCCGGCGACGTCAACGACGCCGTCCGCGCTGCGGCCGGCGGACCGCTCTCCCGCATCGTGGAGTACAGCGAGGTCCCCCTCGTCTCCTCGGACATCATCGGCAACCCCCACTCCTCCATCTTCGACGCGCTTTCGACCCAGGCCGCTTCCGACGGATACCTGAAGGTCGTCGCCTGGTACGACAACGAGTGGGGCTACTCGAACCGGGTCGTCGACCTCGTCGAGCGGCTCGCCACGCTCGGAGGCTAGTGCCGTGCTTCTCGCGGCGCTGCTGGCCGTCGCCACGGCCCTCCCGGCCGACGGGTTTCCCCGGGGCGAGGTCGTCGAGAAGGTCACGGCGCGGCAGGAGCCCGCCCAGAGCTACGCCCTCTACCTCCCGTCGAACTACTCGCCCGACCGCCTTTGGCCGGCGCTCTACATGCTCGACGCCCGCGGTCGCGCGCTCATTCCGATCGAGCTTTTCCGGCCCGCCGCGGAGGAATTCGGCTGGATCCTGATCTCGTCCTACAACTCGCGCAGCGACACCCAGGACGATCCCAACTCCCCCGCCCTCATGGCGATGTGGAACGACGCCGTGGGGCGTTTTGCGATCGACGGGCGCCGTGTCTACGTGACCGGCTTTTCGGGCGGAGGCCGGGCCGCCGTGGACATCGCCTACAAGTTGCCCGGCCGCATCGCCGGCGTCATCGGCGCGGGCGCCGGGTTCGCCGACGGGCAGGCCCCGACCCGGGACCCGCCCTTCCTCTACTTCGGCACGGTCGGCGACCGGGACTTCAACTACTACGAGATGCGCCAACTCGACGAGAAGCTGGCGGCCGCGAAAGCGACCCACCGCATCGCCGACTTCCCCGGAGGGCACGCCTGGCCTCCGCCGGATCTCGCGCGGGAAGCCGTCGCCTGGATGGAGCTGCAGGCGATGAAGGCCGGGGCCCGCCCGCGCGATCCGAAGAAGGTGGCCGAGCTCCACGCCGACGCCGTCGGGCGCGCGGCGGCCCTCGAGGCAGCCGGTCGTCCGGCCGAGGCCTCCACGGCCTGGGCGCAGTCCGCCGAGGACTTCCGGGGACTCGCCGACGTCGCCGGAGACGAGGCGAAGGCGGCCGCGCTGGCGAAGGAGCCGGCGGTCCGCAAGGCGCTGAAGGACGCCCGGCGCCGGGACGATCGGGACCGGGCGACGCTGCGCGCGCTCGGCACGAAACTGCGTTCGGCCCTCGCCGCTCCCGATCCACCCGAACCGGCCATGCTCGCCGCCGAGCTCGGGATCCCCGCGCTCCGCAAGACGGTCGCCTCCGACGATTCGCTGGAAGAGCGCCTGTCCGCCGAGCGCCTGCTCGCCAACCTGCGCGCCCAGACCGGGTTCTACCTGCCGCAGCAGATGCGCGACCGGGGCGACGACGCGCGCGCGCGGGCCCTCGTCCTGGTCGCCGAGCAGATCGACCCGGACAATCCCTTCCTCGACTACAACCTGGCCGCGAGCGCGGCGCGGGAGGGCGATGCCGCGCGCGCGACCGCGGACCTCGAGCGCGCCGTCGCGAAGGGGTTCCGCCAGTTCGAGCGCCTCGAGCAGGATCCCGACTTCGCTCCCGTGCGCGAGGACCCCGCCTTCCGGAAATGGCTCGCCGCCGCGCGCGCCAGGGCCGTCGCCGCGAACCCGTAGCCCCGGCGCATTCTGGCGCACGCATATGATCGCCCGGGCGGAGAACGAGCGTTGAACACCACCCCGCGAGAGCGTCCGCGCGCCGTCACGGTCGTCGGCTGGACCTGGCTGATCGGCGCCTGCCTCCGGTTCGTCGACGGATTCCTCTCGCTCTTCGTCTGGAAGGCCGGCGGACTCGACCGGGGCATCCGGTTCCTGCCGATGCGGGCCGGCGGCTCCGAAATCAAGGTCCCCGGCTTCGAGACGCTCCTGCGCCACGCGACGGAGATCATGGTCCTGCAGATCCTCGCGGGCGGCGCGATCGCCTGGGCGGCCTTCCAGCTCCTGCGCGGAAAGTCCTGGGCGCGAACGGTGATCTTGATCGCTTCGGGTTTCGGCATCGCCGTCGCGGCCGGTCTGGGCACATTCGTCTACGCCTCCGCGGCGAGCATGGCTTCGCAGGCGCCGGAAGCAGCCGCGCAGGTCCGGATGGCGGGAATCGCGGCCGGGGCCGTCGTGGGCCTGCTCGGAATCGCGTTTTTCGGGGGCACAATCCTGCTCCTCCGTCGCCCGGACGTCCGGCACGCATTCGAACCCGAATCCCCGGTCGAACCGCGATGAGTCCCGCTCGCGCCGACTTCGCGGCCGCGGAATCCGGTGAAGTCCTGCGTGCCGCCGTCGAACGCCTCGCGGAGGGATTCGAGGCTCTGCCGCCCACGGGCGCGGGTGTGCCGGGCGGCGCGGAGATTGCGCGCGTCCTCGAGGAGGTCGCGATACGCCTCCGGAACAACTACCCCTACTTCCATCCGCTCTACGCCGGACAGATGCTCAAACCGCCGCATCCGGTCGCGCGCCTCGCCTACGCGCTGGCGATGTGGCTCAACCCGAACAACCACGCGCTCGACGGCGGCCGCGAGAGCTCGAAGATGGAGCGGGAGGCCGTCTCCACGATCGCGAGCATGTTCGGTTGGGAGCAGCACCTCGGGCATCTGTGCGGCGGCGGCACCATGGCCAACCTCGAGGCGCTCTGGGTCGCGCGACAGCTCCGTCCCGGCGCGACCGTCGTGGCCTCGTCCCAGGCCCATTACACGCACAGCCGCATCGGCGCGGTACTCGGGATGCCGTTCGAGGCGGTCCCGTGCGACCGCCGGGGCCGGATGGACGTCGCCGCCCTCGCGCGCCGGCTGGAGCGCGGGGGCGTGGGGACCGTCGTCGCGACGATCGGCACGACGGCCACCGGGTCGGTCGATCCCCTGCCGGAGATCCTGGACCTTCGCAGCCGCTTCGGCTTCCGCCTGCACGCCGACGCGGCCTACGGCGGCTACTTCGGCCTCGCGGACAACCTCGATGAACCGGCTCGCCGGACCTACGACCGCCTCGGCGAGTCCGACTCGATCGTCATCGATCCGCACAAACACGGACTGCAGCCCTACGGCTGCGGCTGCGTGCTCTTCCGCGACCCGGACGTCGGCCGCTTCTACAAGCACGACTCACCCTACACGTACTTCAGTTCGAGCGACCTGCACCTGGGCGAGATCAGCCTCGAGTGCTCGCGCGCGGGCGCCTCGGCCGTCGCGCTGTGGGCCACACAGCTCCTGCTGCCCCTCGAAAAAGGCGGGGAGTTCGCGGGCGGACTGTCCGACTGCCGGGAAGCCGCCAGAGCCCTCCACCGGGCGCTGTCTTCCGATCCCCGCTTCCTGACCGCGTTTCCCGCGGAACTCGACATCGTCGTATGGATCCCGCGCGCCGCCGGCACCGCCGCGGCCTCGAGGCGCTCGCGCCGCATCTTCGACGAAGCCGCCCGGCGCCAGCTGCACCTCGCGCTGGCCGAGCTGCCCGCGGACTTCTTCGATCTCGACGCGGCCGGGATCGCCCGGGATTCCGACTCGGTGACCTGCCTTCGCTCGGTCCTCATGAAGCCCGAGCACCGGGAGTGGATCCCCCGTATCGTGGAGATCCACGGCGAGGCGGCGGACGCCGCGACCGGGCCGACGCGCTAACTTGGCGAACGTTCCTGGAACGCGGTCAGCCGGGCCTGGATCGCCGGCAGCCGCTCGGCCGCGGCCGGCGTCGTGACGATCGCCCGCTCGAGGTTGGCGAGCGCCCGCGGATTCTTCAGCTCGCGCCGCAGCTCCGCGACGAACGGCGCGAGCTTGGCCCAGACGAAGAGCGCTTCGCCGCCCGACTCGAAGAAGAGCTCCGCGTGCAGCACGCCCTGGGCGACGAACGAGCAGGCCATGTCCCAGTACCCGGTCACCATGCGGAAGTGCGTGTTGTCCGGGCCGCTCGACTCCGCCACCGCGCGGACCTCCTCGAACGACCGCGGGCTGAACCTCGTCCGGAACCACTCCCGGGCGGCGCGGAGCTTTTCTTCGCGGCGCAGCTCGTAGAGGCGCAGCACGAGCGTCGCGTCTTCGTAGGTCGGCGGGATGAGCGCGGGCATCGGGCTCCTTCGTCGCGTCGCCGGAAACGAAATCCTACCAGAGGCCCGAGGGGTCCGGCCGCCCGCGCCGCCTTCCCCTCAGTGCACGACCGGCCGGCCCTCGCGGAAAACGTCTGCGAAGTCGCGCGCGAACTGGTGAAACGTCCGCCCCTTGCGACCCGTCACGCGGACCACCGCGTCGGAGACCGTTGCGCCGTAGCCCTCCCGGATCGCCCCGAGGACGACGAGCATGTCCTCGACGAGCCAGACGGGAATGCCCTCGCCGAGCATCTGCTTCTTGCGCGTAGTCGGGAGGGGCGTGGACGTACGCAACCTTGCGGCCAATCGCCTGTCCGATGGCGTCCGCCATGGCATCGAAGGACAGGGCCTCGGGCCCGGTGAGGTCGTAGATCTTCCGTTCGTGCCCGGGGCGCGTCAGCGCGCAGACGGCGACCGAGGCCACGTCGCGGGCGTCGATGATCGAGACCTCGCCCGCGCCGCACGGCAGGGAAAAACGGCCGCTGCCGGAAATGGCGGGAGCGAACCGCAGCATCTGCTGCATGAAGAGGTTGGGCCGGAGCATCGTGAACCCCAGGCCCGAGGCCTCGATCTGCTTCTCGGTCGTCCAGTGCCACCGGCCGATCTGAGTCGCCGCGTCCGGTCCGCCGGCGAGGGACACCTTGACCAGCAGCCGCACGTCCGCCCGGCGGCAGGCCTGCACCAGGTTGCCCTGCAGCGTCACCTGATCGGGCTCGGCCGGGGACGCGAGAAAGACCCGATCCACGCCCGACAGCGCGGCATCGAGCGACTCGGGACGCCCGAGGTCGCCGACCGCCACCTGCACGCCCGGAAGGCGAATGTGCGAGGCCCTCACCGGGTCGCGCACGAAGGCCCGGACGGCAACGTTCGCGGCCGAGAGCTCCCGAACGACTTCGCGTCCGACCTGACCCGTGGCGCCGACGACGAGGATCACGGCTGGGGCCTCCGAGGGAAATGCGATGACAAATCATCGCACACCGGCCGCCTAGGGAATGAGCAGGACTTTCCCCGTCGTCTTCCGGCCCTCCAGGGCACGGTGCGCATCGGCCGCGTCCCCGAGACGAAACTCGTGCTCGATCCGCAGTCGGAGCCGGCCGTCGCGAATCCAGCCCAGAACCTCGCCCGCCCTCTCCACGAGCGCCTCGCGCGTCGCCACGTAGGCGAAAAGGCTCGGGCGCGTCAGGTAAAGGGAGCCGCGCTGGGAGAGGACCTGCGGGTCGAACGGCCCGGTCGGCCCGCTCGACTGTCCGAAGAGGACCAGCATTCCCCGCGGCGCCAGGCTGCCGAGGCTCTTCTCGAACGTGGTGCGGCCGACCGAGTCGTAGACGACCTGGACGCCGCGCCCGCCCGTCAGCCGCTTCGCCTCGGCCTCGAAATCCTGCGCCGTGTAGTCGATCGTCGCCTCGGCGCCCGCCCCCCGGGAAAGCTCCGCCTTCTCGGACGTCGACACGGTCGTGAGGACGCGCGCACCGCGCATGCGAGCGATCTGCGTCAGGAGGAGCCCGACGCCGCCGGCGCCCGCGTGTACGAGACACGTGTCGCCCGGCTTCAGCGGGTAGGTGGAACTGGCGAGGTAGTGGGCGGTCATCCCCTGGAGCATCGAGGCGGCCGCCTGCCGGGTCGTGACGCCCTCGGGCACGGCTACGAGCCGCGCGGCCGGCACCGATGCCATCTCGGCGTAGCCGCCGAACGGTCCCGCCCAGGCCACCCGCTGGCCCGGGGCAAGGTCCGAGACGTCCGGCGCGACGGAGAGGACCGTTCCCGCACCCTCCTGGCCGAGGGTCACGGGCAGGGGGACCTTGTAGAGGCCGGTGCGGTGATAGACGTCGATGAAGTTGACGCCCGAAGCCTCGACGCGCACGAGAGCGTGGCCGGCGGCAGGCTCCGGGTCGGGCACGTCGACGAACCGGAGGACCTCCGGCCCGCCGTGGACGTCGACTCGGATGGCCCTCATCGCGCCGAAATCCGCAGCGTCTGCGAAGTCGTGCCGGGCGGGGCGTCCGGGAATGAGACGATCGCCTTCTTGATCGGCGGAATCGTCTTCAGATAGTCGTAGATCGCGCCCAGATCGTCCCGCGTCATGCGGGCGTATCGCGTCCAGGCCATGACGGTGTTCTTCCCCGGCGGCGCCACGGGCGCGTCGTCGCCGTCGAGGCCCTCGAGCGACTTGAACCGATCGATGAACTCTTCGCGCGACGCCTGTCCCATGTAGTTGTCCGGGTCCGGGGTCAGATTGGCCGACACGACGCGTCCCCAGGGGCCCGGCATCAGCCACCCACCGGAGAACTCCTGGCCCGGAATCGGCCGGCCCTTCGAGTCGATCGGCGTGTGGCAGTTGCCGCACCCCGCGATCGTCGCCAGGTACTTGCCGTACGCCACGGTGTCCTTCGGATCCGGTTCCGCGACCGGTCCGTCGAGCGGCTTCGGGGCGAACTTGACGAGAAAGTTGACCGGGAAATCGAGCCGGCGGGCGGCCACCGCGTGGGCGATGGGCCGAAACGTCCGCACGTAGACCAGGATCGACTTCGCGTCCTCGTCGCTCAGGGCGCGGAACTTCTCGTACGGCATCATCGGAAAGAGCGCCTGTCCGTCGCGATTGACTCCCTCCCGGACGGCCCGGAGCACCTCGCCGTCGGTCCACGCACCGATTCCGTCCTTCGGGTCGGACGTGATGTTCTGCGCCTGGACGAGGCCCGGGACGCCCAGGCCCTTGTCGAAGGGGAACCCTCCCTGGCCCTCGGTTCCCTTCTTGATCGGAATCGCGAACCGGTCGAAGTACGCATCGGAGTGGCAGCCCACGCAATGGGCCACGTTTTCCGTCAGGTATCGGCCGCGCGCCAGGCGCTCGGGCGTGGCCTCGATCTTCTCCGCCGAAGGCGCCCGCATCGCCGGCTTCTTGAGGGCGAGGAAACCGACCAGGGCTGCGGCGACGAGCAGGGCCGCCACCGCGAGCCATCCCAGGATCTTCGCCAGAGTCCGCATTCATCCTCCTCGCCGCGGCGCCCCGGCGCCACGAACGCCGCAATCAGACCATAATCGCCGCCGTGACGGCAGAAGAGACACGGGAGGCGCTGTCCCGATTCTACGAAGCCCTCGCCCGGCGCGACGCGGCCACGATGGCTGTCGATGTACGCCCCGGACGCCGCCTTCAACGACCCCGTGTTTCGCCTCCGGGGCCGGGACATCGGGCGGATGTGGGAAGGGTTGCTCGGCCGCGCCCGCGAGTTCGCGGTGACCTGGGAGGTCCGGCGGGTCGAGACCGACCGCGGCGAGGTCGCCTGGACCGCCCGTTACCTCTTTGCCGGGAGGCGCCCCGTCGTCAACGCGATCGTCTCGGACGTCCGCTTTCGGGACGGGCAGATCGTCGACCAGACCGACCGATTCGATTTCCCCCGCTGGGCCGCACAGGCGCTGGGAGCGCCGGGGCGCCTGCTCGGGCGCTTCGAGTGGTTCCGCCGCTCGGTCGCACGCAAGGCGCGGCGCGGGCTCGGGTTGCCGGCCTAGTTCACCGGCTCGTCGTCGGCCGGCGCGGCCGGGGGGGTCGGCGAGGCATGGTGGTGCACGAGGCGCCACTGCCCCGTCGACGCGGCCGAACAGGTTGGTCGCCTGCATCCGCGCGGCGTCGCCCTCTCCGTCGGCGCCGAACGGGACGATGACCTCGACGCAGGTGACCCAGGCCAGATTTCCCGAGACGGCGATCCGAACGTCCTCGCACCCGACGGACCAGGGGCGGGAGTTGGAGAAGATGTTGTCCCAGGAGCGGGAGATTTCCTCCCATCCATCCAGGCGGTGCCAGCCCGGATGGACGCAGCTCGCCGACGCGTCGTGGAGCCAGACGGCGGCCATGTGGGCGAGGTCGCGCGTCTCGAGGGCGCGGTAAAAGGCGAGGTTCGCGGCGGCAACCGCTGTCGCCTCGGGCGTCACCCTCGTACCATATACCGGGCATGCCCCACGATACGGACATCGGCGGGCCCGGCGGCGGGCGATTCCCGGCGACGCGGCACTCGGCCGTGCTCGCGGCGCAGAGCGACGACCTCGTCGAACGCGAGCGCGGCCTCGCGCTTCTGGTCGAGACGTACTGGCGTCCGACCTACAAGTACCTGCGGATCCGCTTCCGCGAATCCAACGAGGACGCCAAGGACCTGACGCAGGGTTTCTTCACGCGGGCTCTCGAGAAGGATTTCTTCGACGGCTACGACCCCGAAAAAGGCTCGTTCCGAACCTACCTGCGAACCTGTCTCGACCGTTTCGTCTCCAACGAGAAGAAGGCGGCGGGTCGGGCGCAGCCGCTCGCCCGGGACGCCGCTCATCCCCCTCGACTTCGAAACCGCGGAAGGCGAGCTCGCCCGGCAGGAGCCGCCCGATCCGGCGACCCTCGAGCAGTACTTCCACGCCGAGTGGGTGCGCGGCCTCTTCGCCCTGGCGGTCGAGAGGCTCCGCGAGGAGTGCACGCTCCGCGGCAAAGACCTGCCGTACAGGCTCTTCGAGCGCTACGAGCTCGACCGCGACCCGGACGAGAGGCTGACCTACGAACGGCTGGCGGAGGAGTTCCAGATCCCGGCGACCCAGGTCACCAACTTTCTGGCATTCGCGCGGCGCGAGTTCCGGCGGATCGTCCTCGAGCGGCTTCGCGAGATCACGGCAACGGACCGCGAGTTCCGGGAAGAGGCGCGCAGCCTGCTCGGAGTCTCGGGATGAGGTGGCTGTCGGACCGCACCGTCGAACACCTGAAGCGGGTCGCCGAGTGGCCGGACCTCGCCGAGACCAAGTATCGGCTGCTCGAGGAGCTCGGTCGCGGCGGGATGGGAACCGTCTTCCTGGCCGAGGACCGCGTCCTCGGCCGCAAGGTCGCCATCAAGGTCGTCGGCACGGGCGCGTCGGACCCGGCGGCCGCGGCCCGCATGCTTCGCGAGGCGCGGGTCATCGCGCGACTCGAGCATCCCGGTATCGTCCCGGTCCACGACGCGGGCACGCTGCCGGACGGGCGGATGTTCTACGCGATGAAGCGCGTCGACGGACGCCGGCTCGACGCCTTCGCGGCCGGCGCGCCCCTTCCCGAGAAACTCCGCGTCTTTCAGAAGGTCTGCGAGGCCGTCGCCTTCGCGCACGCCCACCGTGTCTTGCACCGGGACCTGAAGCCGGAAAACGTCATGGTGGGGCCGTTCGGCGAGGTCCTGGTCATGGACTGGGGCGTCGCGAAGGTCCTCGACGACGCGTCGGACCGGTCGGGAGCGCCCTCCCGGCCTCTGCCCGACGGGGTCACGGCGGAAGGCACCGTCGTCGGCACGCCCGCGTACATGGCCCCCGAGCAGGCCGCCGGACAACCGGGCGGCGTCGGTCCCGCGGCCGACGTCTATGCGCTCGGCGGCATCCTCTACTTTCTCCTGACCGGGCGCGCGCCGTTCGACGACCGGAGCGCGCGGCGCCGCGCGCGGGCGAAGTCGGCCTCGGTCCCGCTCCGGCCGGGTCCTCGGTTCCGAAGTCGCTCGTTGCGGTGGCCGCCCGCGCGATGGCCCCGAAACCGGAGGACCGCTACGCCTCCGCCGAGGAGATCGCGGCCGAAATCGCCCGCTATCTCGACGGCTCGCGCGTGCTTGCTCATCGCGAGGGCCTCGGCGAGAAGGCGGCACGCGTCTACATCCGGTACCGCACGCCGATTCTGCTGATCGCAGCCTACCTGTTGATGCGTTCGCTCCTGCTGCTCTACGGCCGCGGCGGCCCTTAAAGGAATTCCCGGCGGCGTTGAATATGATGGGAGGAGGAACGATGACCAAGCCCCTCTTCGGTCTGATCCTCGGAGGAATTCTGGGCGTCTTCGACGGGCTCACCGCGTACTTCACGCCCGCCGTCCGCAACCAGCTCCTCGGCATCGTGCTCGGATCGACCTTCAAGGGCCTGATCGCCGGGGTGGCGATCGGGTACTTCGCCAAGAAGGTCGACAACCTCGGCCTCGGAATCGTCTTCGGGCTCGGTGTCGGCCTGTTGCTGGCCTTCGCGGTCGCCGCGTTCCCGGGCGAAAACGGCGAGCACTACTACTTCGAGATCATGCTTCCCGGCGCGATCGTCGGCGCCATCGTCGGCTATGCGACGCAGAAGTATCACGCGCGCCTGTCGGCCGCCTGACGGCCGGCGCGCCCGACCGTACCACCGCTGACCTGCGAAGGAGGACCCATGCCTCGACCGGTGCACTTCGAAATCCCCGCCGACGACCCGGAGCGCGCCTCCGGCTTCTACCGCGACGTCTTCGGCTGGCAGTTCCAGAAATGGGACGGCCCGATGCCGTACTGGCTGATCACGACCGGGGAGGACGGCGAGCGCGGCATCAACGGCGGAATGATGCCCCGCCAGGCTCCCGGCACCTCGACGGTCAACACGATCGGCGTCGCGTCGCTCGACGCGACGCTGAAGGCGATCGCATCGAAGGGCGGAAAGACCGTCGTGCCGAAGATGCCCGTTCCGGGAATCGGCTGGCTCGCGTACTGCGTCGACACGGAAGGCAATACGTTCGGGGTCCTGGAACCGGACGAAAAGGCGGGCTGAGCGGCGCCGGCCCCGCCGGGCCGTCACCCGTCAGACGAGAGCGGCGATCTGCGCGAGGTCGACGTTGCCCCCGGAGACCAGGGCCACGACCCGGGCGCCGTCGGGCAGGCCGGTCTTCCGCGCGAGGAGGGCGGCGACCGCGGCCGCACCCGAGCCCTCGACCGTGAGCTTGGCGCGCGTGATGAGCTGCCGCATCCCGTCGCGGATCTCGGCTTCGGAGACGCCGACGATCTCGTCGACCGCCTCTCCCGCGATCGCGAGCGCAAGCGCACCGACGAACGGCGGCGTCATCCCGTCGGCGAGCGTCGGAGGCCGGGACACGGGCACGGGACGGCCGGCGGCGAGCGCCGGCGCGAGTCCGGGGCCCCCCTCGAGCTCCACGGCGACGATGCGGGCTCGAGGCCGAAGCTGGCGGACCGCCGACGCGACGCCGCCGAGCAGGCCGCCGCCCCCCACGGGCACGACGACGGCGTCGAGGTCTCCCGCATCCTCGACGATCTCCAGTCCCGCGGTCCCCGCTCCGGCCAGCACGACCGGATCGTCGAAGGGATGCACGAACGTCAGATTCCGCTCCGCCTGCACCTCGCGGAGCCGGTCGAAGAGGGTGGCGTGGTCGGGGTGAAACACGATCTCGGCGCCGTAGCCGCGCACGGCGTCCACCTTCGACTTCGGCGCGGACTCGGGCATCACGACGACCGTGGGACACTCCGCGATTCGCGCGGCCCAGGCCACCGCCGCGGCGTGGTTGCCGGCCGAAACCGTGACGAGGCCTCGCGCCCGTTCCGCCTCCGTGAGCGACAGCACCTTGTTGAGCGCGCCCCGCGCCTTGAACGACCCGGTCTTCTGCAGGCTCTCGCACTTGAGCCACAGACGGATGCCGGCCCGCTCTCCGATTCGCGTGGACGAGAAAAGCGGCGTGCGATGGACGCGGCCGCGAAGCCGTTGCGCCGCCGCCCGGATGTCCTCGAGCGCAATCATCCCGGGACCTCTACCGAAGTAGTTCGTTCTTGTAGACGCGGCCGCCCTTCATCACGAAGCCGACCTTCTCGAGGGCCCGGACATCGGCCAGGGGGTCGCCCGAGACGGCGATCAGATCCGCGAGCTTGCCCGGCTCGACCGATCCCACCCGGTCGGTCCAGCCGAGCAGATCCGCGGCGGTGAGCGTCGCGGACTGGATCGCCTGCATGGGCGTCATTCCGTACCGGACCATGTAGGCGAACTGCCGGGCGTTGTCGCCGTGCGGGTAGACGCCGCCGTCGGTGCCGAACGCCATCTTCGCGCCGCCCTGGAGAGCCTTGCGGAAGTTCTCCCGCTGGAGCCGTCCGATCGTTTTCTCCTTCTCGATCGACTCCGGGAGCATCCCGACCTTCGCGCCTTCCTGCAGGATGTAGTCGTCGTTGTAAATGTCCATGACGAGATACGTGCCGTGCTCCTTCGCCAGCCGGATGCCCTCTTCGTCGATGAGGCTCGCGTGCTCGATCGAGTCGATGCCGGCGAGGATGGCCTCCCGGATCGACTGCGTCCCGTGGGCATGCGCCGCGACCTTGCGGCCCAGCCGGTGCGCCTCGTCGGCGATCGCCTGCATCTCCTCCGGCGTGTACTGCGGCGTGCCCGGCAGGTCGCCCTTGGACAGAACTCCCCCGCTCGCGCAGATCTTGATCACGTCCGCGCCGTACTTGACGACCTCGCGGACCTTGGCCCGCGCCTCCCACGGCCCGTCGGCGACGCCGATCTCCTTGTAGTGATACTCGAAGGGCAACAGGTTGTTGTCGCAGTGGCCCCCCGTTATTCCGAGCGCCGGCCCGGACACGACGAGGCGCGGACCGGGCACCTCGCCGGATTCGATCGCGTCCCGGAGGGCCACGTCCGCGAAGCCTCCCGCGCCGACGTTGCGCACGGTCGTGAACCCCGCAAGCAGAGTCGTCTTCGCGTTGACGACGCCGTCGATGGCCTCGCGCGGCACCGAGACGCCGAGGGACTGGTAGCCCTGGTTGGCGGGGCTCGACGTCAGGTGGTCGTGCATCTCGATCAGGCCCGGCAGCAGCGTCGCGGAACCGAGGTCGATCACGCGCGAGCCGGGCGGAATGGCCGCCGCCGGTCCGACCGCAACGATCCGGTCGTTCTCCACGAGGACGACCGCCGGAGAAACCGGCGGCCCGCCGCGGCCGTCGATCAGCCGCGCGGCCTTCACGACGACGCGGACCGGAGCCGGCGTCGGAGTCGGCGTCGGTTCGGCGGCCGTGAGCGCCGCCGCGAACAGCCCGAGAACCTGAGAAAGGAAGAAGCGCTTCATTCTCGCCTCCCGATGGGGCGCCGTCCGAGCCTGACGTCGGCGTCGCCCCGGCGAATCCGAAGGCGATTCAGGACGTCGCCGAGAGCGCCTTCAGCCTCGCCTCCGCGTGCGCCCGCGCCTCGGCGTTCTGGCGTGCCGCCTCGGCCCCCGGACGCGATGCGACCTCGACGCATTTCCGGTACATGCCAACCGCCCCGGCCGTGTCCCCGCTCGCCTCCAGCGCCTCGCCGAGGCTGTCGTACGCATTGGCCGAGGTCGGGTACAGCTCCGTGTTCAGCCGGAGGACCGCGATCGCCGTCGCCGTGTCCTTCTTTCGGAGGAGCGCGTATCCGCGCTCGTTCAGCCGCGCCTCGGCGATCGCCGGATTCGAGGGGTCGGCGGCCTGGAGCTTCTTGTACGCGGCTACGGCCTCGTCGACGCGCCCGGCCGCGAGGTCCTCGGCCGGAACGCGCGTGTCCGGGTTGACCCGCGGGGCGGTGCGCGTCTTCGACTCCCCGACGATCGTCAGCTGGGCCCCGCCGTCTTCCCGCGGACCGAAGGTGTACCGCGTCTCCTCGTCGCGACGGACGAACGCGACGCGCGACACGGGGACGAGCTGGAATGTCTCCCCGAGCGTCTCCTGGACCTCGAGGCCGGCGCCGGCGGCAGTGATGACGAGCATCGTGTCGGCGTCGAGGCGGTAGTGGCCGGCCAATCGGGACAGCTCCTCCGGGGAAAGCCGGGCCGCGGCCATCGGCACCACCTGGAACCCGTCCCAGAAGTACGTCGCGGCGATCGAACGCAGGATCTCGCGCATCAGGGGGATCCCGGTGTCCGAGTTGGTCATCAGCGCGGCTCCATAGCCCCGGTTCGAGCTCGCGTAGAGGAGGGCCTGGAACCCCTCGTCGGCGCCGGAGTGCGTGAAGTACACCGCGCGCCCTTCCCCTTCGACGCCGAGGCCGAGGGCGTAGCCGTCCTTGCGCGGCCGGACCATGTTCTCCGCCATGGCTTTCGTGAGCGGGCCCTTGCCGCCGGCGAGCATCTTCTGCAGGCCGATCGCGAAGCGCGCCAGATCCGAGGGCGTGGTCCACAGGCCCGCCGCGGCCATCTCGGGGTAGACGTGGCGCTTGCCGGGCACCGGCTCGCCGTCGGCGCGGTAGCCTGCGGCGGCCAGTGGGACGAGCGCGGCCGGGAGCGGCTGGTCGTACGTGCTCTCCTTCATCCCGAGCGGGTGCAGCACCAGCTTCTGCATCAGAGCGGGAAACGGCTGACCCGTCACGTCCGTCATCGCCAGCTGGGCGATCGTGTAGCCGCCGCCGGAGTACCGATACTCGGTCCCCGGATCGAGGTCCACGCGCACGGGCGCGGTGTTGGCCGGCGGAGCACCGTCGAGGACCTGCGGGACGGTCGGTACGGCCTCCCCCGCCGCATAGCCAGGGAAGCCGTGGACGGTCAGGCCCGCGGTGTGCGACAGCAGCTCTTCCAGGGTCACCGCGGTCTTCGCGGTGTGGGCGTTGCCCGGCACCTTCCACGACTTCAGGTACTGGTTGATGTCGCCCGTGAGCGACAGCTTGCCGTCTTCGACCAGGACGAGAGCGCCCATGGCCGCGACGGGCTTGCTGATGGAGCCCGCCTGGAAGAGCGTGTCCGGTTCGACCGCCTTCTTCGCCTCGACGTCGGCCAGACCATAGCCCCGGGCCCACTCGATCTTCGAGTCGCGGATGACGGCGATGCTGACGCCCTGCACGTGGTAGAAGCGCATCCGGTCCGCGATCGTCCAGGTCTTGTCGCCCTCGATGAGGACCGGGGGCCGGAGGCCATTCTCGACCTCGCTGATGCGGTCGTCGGTCGACGGGGCCAGGGCGACGGCGGTACCGGCGAGGATCGCCCCCGCCAGCCAGGGCGCAACGAAGCGTCGTTTGGACACGAATGCCCTCCTTGAAATCGACATGGTCGACGACAGGCGCGGATACTACCGAAAGCGGCCATCCGCCGCGAGTCCGGTTCCCATCTCCGTCTCAGGCGGCAGGCCCCAGGGTCGCCAGCACCGGCGCGTGGTCGCTCGTTCCGACATCGGCGCGCACGACTCCGTCCCGGGCTGTCCTGGCCAGCTTCTCGCTTGCCAGGATGTAGTCGATCCGCCAGCCGATGTTGCGCTGCCGCAGGTTCCGCCAGGGCGCCCACCACGTGAAGAGAGCGTCGTTGTCGGGATCGAGCGTGCGCCCGACGTCGACGAGACCCTGCCCGATGAGGCGATGCATGAGCGCCCGCTCGTCCTCGCGCTGGCCCACGACGCCGGGCTTGAGCTCCTTCGGGTGGACGTCGCGGTCCGTCAGGGCGACGTTCAGGTCGCCGCAGAGAATGAGCTCGCGCCCCGAGGCGCGCAGGGCCCCGGCCCAGCTTCCCAGGGCCTCGAGAAAGCGGAGCTTCGCCGGATAGTCCTTGCCGCCGTTGGGCACGTAGACGGAGGCGAGGAGCCGGCCCCCGACCTCGGCCGTGACGATGCGCGTCTCGTGGTCGAATTCCGGATGGCCGAAGACCGGCCGCTCCGGACAGAGCGTCCGCGAGAGGTGCAATGCCACTCCCGAATAGCCGCCGGCCCCGTGCCAGTAGCACCAGTAGCCCTCGGATTCGAAGAGCAGCTCGGGGACCTGCTCGGGCTTCGCCTTGATCTCCTGGAGGCAGACGACGTCGGGGCGGTCCCGCGCGAGCCACTCGCGCACCTGCGCCTCACGGGCGCGGATCCCGTTGACGTTCCAGGTCGCAACCCTCATCGAGGAGCGGGCGTTTCCGTCAGCCGCTCCGTCAACTCCGCGCGCGCGGTTTCGAGGGCGCCGCGCCGGTCGGGGTTCTCGGTCTTCCGGAGCAGGTCTTCGATCCGCGCGAGTGAGAGCTGAAGGGATCGCCGCCGGGCGATCCGCTCGGCCGCCTCGCGCGAGGGCCGCGCCCCGGCTCTCTCCGCCGCCTCGCGCGCGTGTTCCTTCTCGGCCTCCACGTCCTCTTCGCTCTTTCCCCAGCCTCGGGCCATGGACACAACGCTACACCCGCGCCGGACGTATGCCAAAACCGCCCATCCATCGTGCGCGGTGCGATTTCGGAACCGCCATGGCGGCAAGGGGTTTCCGAAGATCCGCTCGAGCGACTCTTGCTACCCTGAACCCGCGCAAGGAGGCAGGGAATGGTGCAGATCCGAAGGATCCTGGCAGCGGGTTGTCTGATCGTACTGGCGGCGGCCGCGCTGGCGGTCGCCGAGCAGACCGGCGAAGCGGCGGACGTGAAAGCCGTCGTCCAGTCGGCCTACGTCGAGGGCGTCCACGTCCGGGGGGACGCCTCCCTGATGCGGGCGGGCTTCCACCCCGACTTCCGAATGCTCGTGCTGCGGGACGGCAAGCTGACCGCCGTCACGCTGGACGAGTGGGCCGGCCGCATCGAGACGAGGGCGAAGGAGAACCCCGACGCCCCTGCCGCCCCGATCACGGCGGAGTTCGCCCGCGTCGACGTGACCGGCAACGCCGCCGTCGCAAAGGTCGAGATCTACCGCAGCGGGAAGCACACGTTCACCGACTACCTCTCGCTCTACAAGTTCCCGGACGGCTGGAAGATCGTCGGCAAGATCTTCCAGGCCCACTCGTAGGCACCGCGAGCGGAGACAACGGCCACTGACACCGCTCCGGTCGCCCGGCGCGGAGCACCTCACTTGGCGGGTGAAGCACCTCCGGGATCCGGGATCGCCAGCGCGCGGATCAGGAAGGCGGTCTGATCCGCCCAGGAGCCGGCGCTCTGCTCCGGCGTCGTCCCGAAGTTGTGGCCCGCCCCCCACATGACCTTCAACAGGACCGGGTTCGCGCAGCCCTGCGCGGCCTGCAGGGCCGCGGTGAATTTGTAGGCGTGCAGCGGAACCGCGACCTGGTCCCGCTCGCCGGCCATCACGAGCGTGGGCGGGTAGCAGCGTCCGTCCCGGATGTTGTGGTACGGCGACCAGGCGAGCAGCGCGCGCAGGTCGTCGGGATCGTCGGGAGAGCCGAACTCCGGGAGCCAGTAGGAGGCCTGGCTGAACCGGTGAAAGCGGGCCATGTCGAGAACGGGGCGGTCGATCACGGCCGCGCCGAAGAGGTCGGGGCGCTGGAGGATGGCCGCGGCAGCCAGCCCGCCGCTGGCGCTGCCGCCGTTGGCGACCAGACGCGACGCCGACGTGTAGCGGTTCGCGACGAGCCACTCGGCCGCGGCGAGGTAGTCGTCGATGACGTTCTGCTTCCGGCGCCGCGCTCCGGCCTCGTGCCACGGCTCACCGTACTCGCCGCCGCCACGCACCGCGGGCTGCGCGTAGATCCCGCCGAGCTCCAGCCAGTTCAGGACGAACGGCTGGTAGTAGAGGAAGGAAACCCAACCGAAGGCGCCGTATCCGTACATGAACGCCGGGCTGCGGCCGTCGCGCCTGAGGCCCTTGCGGTACGCCAGGAACATCGGAACGCGGGTCCCGTCCGCGCTGCGGTAGAAGACCTGCTCGATCGCGATCGAGTCCGCGTCGAAGGGGGTCGGGCTGTCGAGGAAGACGGAGCTGCGCTTCTTCGCCAGATCGAGCCGATAGACCGTGCTCGCCTCGGTCAGGCCGAGGAACCGGAAAAAAACCTCCGGATCCCGCTGACGGCCCGCGAAGCCTCCCCAGACGAGACCGCCCGCCGGAAGCGGCGGCTCGAACTCCAGGCGGCCCTCGCGGTCGAACACCCGGAGCACCGGGCGCCCGTCCTTCAGGTACATCAGGACGAAGCGGTCGCCGAACATGCCGAGCGCGTTGCCTCCAACGGCGCTGTTGGCGGCGATCGGCTCGGGAGCTTCGGGCACGACGACCATCCAGTGACGCCGCCCGGGCCGCCGGAGGTCGACCGCGATGACGCGGCCCCGCGGCGCGCCCTGGTCGGTGAAGAAGTACAGCCGCGGCCCTTCGGAGCCGAGAAACGTGTAGTTCGCGTCCGCCGCCGGCATGAGGGCGACGGCCGGGCGGCGCCCGGCCCCGTCGAGCTCTTGAATCAGGACCCGGTTCTGGCTGCTGCTGCCGTCGCGCAGCGTGATCACGAGGTAACGCCCGTCGTCGCTGACCGTGTAACCGACGAGCAGGCCCGGCTCGGCCGGCGGAGAGTACACGACCGCTTCGCGCCTCTCGGCGATGGAGTAGAACCGCACCGTCGGACGGATCGGCGTGGCCTTCTCGTCTCCGACCCCCGCGGGCCGTTCGAACCGGGTGAAGTAGAACCCGCGTCCGTCCGCGCGACCACGCGAGACCGCCCGACACGGTATGCGTCTCGAGATCGGGCAACGGCCGGTCGACGCCGCTCGCCGTTTCGAACAGGCCGATCCCGAGCCACCGCGACTGACTCTCGGAGACCGTGTACGCGACGAAGCGGCCGTCCGGGCTCGGGGCGAAGCCACCGAGCGTGACGTTGCGGCCGGGCCGGCGCGCAGCCGGATCGAAGAGGAGGCGCGGCGTGCCGCTCAGACCTTCCTGGACCCACAGTCCCGTCGGAACGCCGGTGGAGGTGATGCGCGTCATGAAGTACCGGTTCCCGCCTCGGACGGGCGCCAGGAAGCGCTCGCCCCCGGAAAGCTCCAGAATCCGCCGGCGGATCGCCTCCCGGTTCGGAACGGCATCGAGATAGCTCTCGAGCAGAGCGTCCTCTTCCTTCAGCCAGGCGCGCGTATCGGGGGCCTGCAGGTCCTCGAGCCACCGGTACGGGTCGGCCACGGCGACCCCGTGAAGCGTGTCGACAGCGGGCTCGCGCCGCGCGGGAGGGTATGCGACCGGCCCGGCGGCTCGGCCGGACCCCGGACCGGACGACTGTCCGGCCGCGAGCATCCACGACAGAAACGCCCCCGTCCGTGCAATCGCAGCGAGCGTGGCCATCGGATCCTCCCCTGGCCGCATGGCCCCGTACGCTTTCGGGGAACGGCCGATCGAGCGACCACGATAGGCGGCGGGGGCCTCGTGCGTCTTGTACGCTCTCAACCTCGCGCCGAAGAATCCGTATCACCCGGCATGAGACGGGCCATGCCCTGCACGCTGCCCGCCGTTCCGGAGACCGCGGCCGGCGGCTCCGCCGCTCCCGCGATCGGGTCCGGCCCGAGCCCGAGGCAGTATTTCGGCGGCACCCTTCGGTCGTCCCGAAGCCACGGGGGCCTCACGCTTTCGGAGGTCGACTACGACCGGCGGCGGCAGTGGCTTGCCCACTCGCATCTCCGGGCGTTCTTCGCTCTGCTCCTGCGCGGCAGCTACGCGGAATCCACGCGAACCCGTCCCTTCGATTACCGGGCGCTCGACCTCGGCTTCCACCCGGAGGCCATGCAGCACACCGACCGGATCGAGGCCGACGGAACGCGGTTTCTGATCGTCGAGCTCGACTCCGCGTGGATCGCGCGCCTGTCCGAAAGCGCGCCGGGAGCGGCGCTCGATCCGCGCCGGTGCGACGGCCGCGCCGCGACGCTCGCGCTGGCGCTCCACCGCGAATACCGATCCGGTGCGCCGGCCTCGTCCGCCGCGATCGAAGGGCTCGTGCTGGAGCTGCTGGCGGATCTCGCTCCGGCGAGCCGATCCGCCCCCCGGGCGGCGCCGAGCTGGCTGCCCACGGTTCTCGACATGATCCGCGACGAGTGTCCCGCGAGGCTTTCGCTCGTCCGGATCGCCCGGGAGGTCCGGCTGCACCCCGTCTATCTGTCCCGCAGCTTCCGCGAGCGAACGGGTCGGAGCGTTTCGGAGTGCCTCCGGAGCGCGCGGATTCGCTTTGCCGTCCGCAGGCTGGCGAGCCCCGAGGCCTCGCTCTCCGACATCGCGCTCGACGCCGGCTTCGCCGACCAGAGCCACTTCACGAAGGTCTTCCGCCGGGAGATCGGCACCACGCCCGGCGCCTTCCGGGCGTCGCTCGAGTCCGGAACGCCCTGAGGCCGGGCCGCGGCCATCGACTCAGCCGCGGGAAACCAGCAGGAAATCAGCGGCCGCGGCGATGGCCTCCTCGACGTTGGCCGACTCGGTGCGGCCCGAGCGGGCCGGCGGCTTGAAGGAGTGATCGCCCTGCTCGATCCAGTGGACGCGGATGGCGGGCGAGAGCCCGTATCCGGCGACCTCCTCGGGGACGCCGAACACGTCGCGCGTTCCCTGGAGGATGAGCGCCGGGGTCCGGAGGTCGGCGAGGTGCTTCGTGCGGAGCTTGGCCGGCTGACCCGGCGGATGGAAGGGATATCCGAAGCACACGAGGGCGCGCGCGCCCACTTCGTCGGCGATCATGCTCGCGATCCGGCCTCCCATCGACTTGCCGCCCACGGCGACCCGCGGACCGCCGCCGAAGTCCGCGACTGCCTGGGTCCAGCGGGAGCGCAGGGCGGGTTCGCGGTCCGGCGCCGACCGCCGCCCCTCGGAGCGCCGCCTTGCCATGTACGCGAACTCGAATCGGACGACACGGATCCCGAACGCCGCCAGGCCCGCGGCGACGCGGTTCATGAAGCCCGAGTCCATCGGGCCACCGGCGCCGTGCGCCAGCAGTAGCGTCGCGGCCGCGTCCGCCGGGCCGTCGACGAGATAACCGCCGCGATCGATTTTTCCCATCCCGGAGTCGGAGCGGCCCGCCTCAGTCGGCGCCGGGCGCCGCGGGCAAGCGTTTCCGGCCGAGGGCCAGACCGAGCACGAAGAACGTCACCGCGCCGATCGCGGCTCCGATCGCCTGGCCGCGGATCAGGCGGCTCGTCGCATAGCGCAGGACCTCGGGCAGATTCACCATGGCCGCGGGCTGGTTTCCCTGCGAGAGAAATCCGGCCTCGTTGTACCAGGACAGCATGGGCGGCACGATGAACGACGCGGCCACGATCCCGGCGAGCGTGCCGGCAAGAACCCAGATCACGATGCTCTTCATCGGTCCTCCCGGTTCAGCCGCGCCGCGGGCCGAAGATCGAAAGCACGTGCCCGTCCGGATCCCGGAAGTCGGCCACCCAGCTCGGGCCGGTGGCGATCCGGGGCTCGATCCGAAAGTCGACGCCGCGCTCGGCCAGCGCGCGGTGCGCGTCGTCGATGTCCTCGACGTGGAAGACGACCTCGGTCCGCCGCTCGTCCGGGGCTGCCGGCAGGCTCGCCATGTGATGGAGAACGAGCGTGACGCCGCCCCCGTCGAAAAACGTGAACTCCTCCGACGCGAAACGGAGGGGCAGGCCCAGCGCATCGCGGTAGAACGCGACCGAGCGCGCCATGTCGCGCACCCCGAGCATGAGGTTGCCGACCGTCAGTTTCGGTGCATCCAGCATCGGCTCCCCTATCGCAGCGGCTCGACAACCGCGGCCGAGCCGTATGCCAGGACCTCGGTCACGCCGCCGGCGACCTCGTTGGCGTCGTAGCGCACCGCGATCACCGCGTTGGCGCCGATCTCCTCGGCATGGCGTGCCATGAGGTCGAAGGCCTCCTGCCGCGCGCGCTCGCACATCTCGGTCCAGAGCGTGATGTTGCCGCCGAACAGGCTCTGGATGCCGGCGCCGATCGTGCCCACGATGGAGCGGGAGCGCACGACGATGCCCCGCACGACCCCCAGGTTGCGCGTGATTCGGTAGCCGGGAATCTCCAACGCGGTCGTCAGGAAGGAACGATTGAGCACGTCGACCTCCTTGCGGCGGTGGGTCTACTCTACCCCGCCGGCCTTCGGGTCCGGGGGGGCCTCCCGCACGACGCGAAAGCCGTAGTCGGAGTAGCGCCGATCCGGCGGCAGGCTCGAGCGAGCGCCCGGGGACGACCAGCGGATCGCGTGCCGCCAGGAACCACCGCGGCTCGCCCGGCGCGGCGCTCCACCCGGCGACGTCGGATCGCGTCGATCCAGGCACCACTCGTGGACGATCGTGCCCATGTCGTAGAGGCCGAACCCGTTCGCCGTCCCGCGGCCCGCCTCCCAGGGGCCGGCCAGCGGACCGTCGGGAATCTCGCCGGCCGGGACCTCGTCTCCCCACGCCGTCCGCGGATGCGGATGGCCGCCGCTGGCCGCGGTCTCCCACTCGGCTTCCGACGGCAGCCGCCAGGTCCCGCCCGTGACCTCCGAGAGCCACCCACAGTAGGCCAGCGCCTCGTCCCACGTGACGCCCACGACCGGCTGGCCGGGAGAGGAGAATGCCGGCGAAGTCCACCAGGGAGGCGCGGCCGCCCGGCCGGCCGCCAGAAACGCGGCGTACTCCCGGTTGAGGACGGGCATTCGGCCCATTCGAAACCCGGCGACCGGCACGGTCACGGGGACGGGGACGGGGAGGGGGACGGCGATCACCGCGGCGAGACCGATCCGCCTGTCCGGTCTGCTAGAATTTGAGCAAACTGAAAAGGATCCGGACGGGTTCCCGGGTCGGAACCGCGGGAGAGGAGTCTCATGGCAACAGATCGAATCGGGGCAGCGAGGGGGCGAAGAGCCTCCCGGTGGTGGCTTTCCGTCGTCCTTCTGACTCTGGCGGCCCGCATCGCGTCGGGACAATCCTACGCGGTCCTGCATGACTTCTCGGGCCCCCCCTCCGACGGGGCCGCCCCCTACGCCGCTCTGACCTTCGGCTCGGACGGCTTCTACTACGGGACCACCCAGTACGGCGGCGCCAGCGACCTCGGCACGATTTTCCGGACCGACGCGGCCGGCAACCTGACCGTTCTCTATGAGTTCGGTTCGACCGCCGGCGACGGCTCGCGGCCGGCCGGGGCCCTTCTCGAAGCCTCCGACGGCCGTTTCTACGGCACGTGCTACGGCGGCGGCGACAACGACCTCGGCACTCTCTTTGCCCTGGACGTCTCCGGCACGCCGTCGCTGACGACGCTCCACTCGTTCGGTGCGCCGGGCGACGGCAGCACGCCCAACTCGACCCTCGTCGAAGATCCGGGGGCGCCTCTGACCTTCTATGGCACCACCTTCGCCGGCGGAGACGACGATCTCGGCAGCGTTTTTCAGCTCACGCTTCCGGGAGGTATCCCGACGGTCGACATCCTGCACAGCTTCGCCGGGCTCGACGGCAGCCATCCCTGGGCCGGCCTCCTGCTCGCGTCCGATGGCAACTACTACGGGACGACCGCCAACGGAGGCGACTTCGCCGACGCGGGAACGCTGTTCCAGTTGTCCTTCCCGGGCGGCGTGCCGACCCTGCTGACCACGCACAGCTTCGATGTCGGAACCGACGGCTCGCGGCCCCATGCGGGCCTCGTCGAAAGCGGCGGACTCCTGTACGGAACGACGACCCAGGGCGGAACCGTCGACATGGGAGTCGTCTTCGAGGCGACCTTCGCGGGAGCCACGACGAACCTCCACAGCTTTACTGGAACGGACATCCTCGGCAACTCGGACGACGGCGCGAACCCGGAAGCCGCCTTGATCCTCGCCGCCAACGGCGACCTCTACGGTACGACGGAGTTCGGCGGCGAGAACGACCTCGGAACGATCTTCCGTGCCCATCTCGAGGGCGGCGGTGTCGCCACCGTCACCGTCCTCCATCATTTCGACGGGACGTTCGGCGCGACACCCTACTCGGCCCTGGTGCAGGCGGCCGATACGGCCTTCTACGGCGTCACCTTCCGCGGAACTGCCGACGACCTCGGCGTCGTGTTTCGATTCGTCGACTGCGACCCGCCGACCGCCGCGGCCTCCGGCTCCGCCACGATCTGCCCCGGCGGCTCGACACCGCTGATGGGCTCGGGCGGCGTGTCCTGCTCCTGGTCCCCCGCGACCGGCCTTTCGGACCCGGCCAGCTGCACCCCGACGGCCTCGCCGCTGGCGACGACCGTCTACACCCTGACGGTGACCGACGCCCTCGGCTGTCCGTCGGAGAACGCGCCGACGGTCACCGTGACCGTGGACCCGGGACCGACAGCCGCCGCGTCGGGGTCCGCCACGATCTGCGCCGGTGGAGCGACGCCCCTGACGGGGTCGGGCGGCGTGTCGTGCTCCTGGTCCCCCGCGACCGGCCTCTCGGACGCGGCGAGCTGCACTCCATCGGCCTCGCCCTCCATGACGACCGTCTACACGCTGACCGTGACCGACGGTTCGGGATGCCAGTCGACCAACGTGCCGACCGTCACCGTGACCGTGGATCCCCTGCCCACCGCCACGGTCTCGGGCACGACCACGATCTGCCTGGGTTCCTCGACGGACATCCAGGCCGTCCTCACCGGGACGGGTCCCTGGGTGCTCAACTGGTCCGACGGCTTCGATCAGAACGTGAACACTTCGCCCGCGATGCGCACGGTGTCCCCGGCGGATACCACGATCTACACCGTCACGACGGTGACCGATGCGCTCTGCTTCGGGCCCGGTTCCGGCAGCGCCGAAGTCACCGTCGCGACGTCGATTCCCGCTCCGACCGTGACCGCGCCTCTGAACGCCATCGTCGGCGCGACCGGCCTCGACGCCAGCGTCGACAACCACGGGGGCTCGACCTACGCCTGGACCCTCACGGGCGGAACGATCGTCTCCGGTCAGGGCTCGAGCGCGATCACCTTCGACGCGGGCGATCCGGGTACCACCATGTTGCTCGAGGTCGTCGAAACGGCCGCCGCGTGCATCTCGCCGGCCGGCACCGCGAAGGTCCAGGTCGACTTCCTCGACGTGCCGCCGGCCCACATTTTTCACGACTTCGTGAACACGATCGCCCGCAACGCCGTGACGGCCGGCTGCGGCAACGGCAACTACTGCCCGGACGCCCTCAACACCCGCGCGCAAATGGCCGTCTTCCTGCTCAAGGGCAGCCTGGGATCGGACTACGTGCCGCCGCCGCCGACCGGCACCGTCTTCGGGGACGTTCCCGCGAACGCCTTCGCCGCCGCCTGGATCGAGGACCTCGCCAACCGCGGGATCACCGGAGGCTGCGGCAACGGCAACTACTGCCCCGGGGACCCCGTGACCCGCGCGCAGATGGCCATCTTCCTGCTCAAGGCACTGCTCGGGTCGGGCTACGTTCCGCCGCCGGCCGTGGGCATCTTCGCCGACGTCCCCGTGGGCTCCTTCGCCGCGGACTGGATCGAGGATCTCTACAACCGCAACATCACCGGGGGGTGCGCCGTCAATCCGCTCCGCTATTGTCCGAGCAACCCCGTCACGCGCGGCCAGATGGCCGTCTTTCTGACGAAGACGTTCAGTCTGTCCTAGGGAGGTCGGTTCAGCGAGCCGCGGCTTCGGCCGGGGCCCCGGCCAGATCCGGCTCGAACTGGAGCAGCGGCGCCGCCTCTTCGATCGGCTCGATCGGCACGGCGGGCACGGCCCGCAGGGGGGCCGACCGCCGGACCGGGAACACCCGCGCTCGGTTGGCGCGGTCGAGGCAGAGCACGATGAGCGCCCCGAGCACGGTGCCGACCGGGACGACGAAAAGGCTCACCGCGGCGAAGGCGAAGGCGAAATTCCGCGCCCCGAGCCGGTGGCGGCGCAGATGGAACCCCACGAACGCGTAGCAGACGGCGAGGAGGCCGCCCGCGGCGGGAAGCAGGAGGTCCTGGAAGCGGCCTCCCGAGAAGTAGACGTGGGCACCCACGCCGGCGGCGACCAGTCCCTGGACCGCGAGGAGATAGAAGGTCAACCCGGCCGCCTGGACCAGCCGCCGCGCGTTGCGGACCTCCGGTCCCCGACCCACCTCCGTCACCGTCATGCCCACGCCCTCCCGTCGCTCGAGAAAAAATCGAATCGCGAGAAAAGAAAAGAAAAGGGCGCCTCGCGGCGCCCGCCTGCTCAGATTCTCCGCCGGACTCCGAAGATTCGTTTCACCTTCGACCTCGCACCGGGCGCGGTTTCTCCCGACCCGGCTCTCCGCGCGTCCGCGCGACGTGGATCTTTTTATAACACGCCGCGGCGCCGGGGACCCTCGAAAAATTTCCAGTCTCCTACTCGGACCGGAGGGCCTCGAGAGGATCGACCCGGGACGCCCGGACCGCGGGCGCCGCGCTCGCGACGACCGCGATCGCGACGAGCAGCAGTCCGACCGACCGCGAACACGAGCGGATCCCGCGCCGCAACGCCGTAGAGCAGTCCCGCCATCAGCCGCGTGAGCAGCAGCCCGCCGGTGATGCCCGCGGCGACGCCCCACGCCGCCGTGAGCACCCCGCGCCGCACGATCAGGCCGAGCACGCTCGCGCGCGACGCTCCGAGCGCCATGCGGATCCCGATCTCCCGCCGCCGCCGGCTGACGAGATACGACAGGACGCCCGAGACGCCGATCGCCGCGAGGAAGAGAGCCAGGCCGCCGAAGATCGTCAGCAGCGAACCGGTCAGGCGCGGCGTCGCCATGGATGCGGCCACGACGTCCGTCATCCGCCGCACGTTGGCGATCGGGAGGGACGGATCGAGCTCGCGGACGGCCGCCCGGATCGGCGCGGCGAGAGCGGTCGGATCGCCGGACGTCCGCACGACGAGCGCCATGTCGCGCGCGGCGTCCCCGCCCCGGACCGCCGGAAACTGCGCATAGGGGACGAAGAACTTCTCCTTGATCGCGCCCGTCAGGCCGTTGTGGCGCTCGTCCCGGACCACGCCGACGACCGTCATCCAGGGCCGATTCGACCGGTCGCTCCCCATGCGGATGCGCCTCCCGATGGGGTCGCCGCCCGGCCAGTAGGCGCGGACGAACGTCTCGTTCACGAGCGCGACCGGGAGCGACTCGGCCGTGTCCGTGTCCGACATCGCACGGCCGGCGACGAGGCGCTCACCGAGGGCCTCGAGCGCCCCGTCGGAGGCGACCTGCCAGTCGCCCTTGGCATTGTGCCCCGGGGATTCCTCGAAGCCCTCGACGTCGAGCCCCCAGTCGCCGATCTCGGTGGCGAGCGGCAGGCGCCGCACCAGACCCGCCTGCTCGATTCCGGGAAGCGCGCGGACCTTGTCCAGCAGGGCGCGGTAGAAGGTCACGACGGACTCGGGAGTCGCGTATTTGGCCTCGGGCGGACGCAGTTCGAGAGTCAGCACCCCCTCGGGCCGAAACCCGAGGTCGATGTGCATCAGGGCGTCCAGGCTCTTCAGCATGAGCCCGGCGCCGAGGAGCAGCAGGACCGCGATCGCCGTCTGGGCGCTCGCCAGCATGCCCCGCAGGCTCGTGCGCCGCAGTCCCGCCGACTGCCCTCCGGCCCCGTCCCGCAGCGCCTGGGTCAGGTTGAGCCGCAGGGTCTGGACGGCCGGCGCGAATCCGAAGAGAAAGGTGGTCGCGAGCGTCAGCGCTCCGGCGAACCCGAGCATTCCGGCGTCGATCCCGATCGGGGCGAGCGCCGGGAGCCCCGAGGTCGCACGCGCCGCGATGATCCGCACGCCCGCCCAGGCGATCGCCAGCCCCAGGACGGCCCCTCCGGCCGCGAGCACGAAGCTCTCCGTCAGCAACTGCCGCGTCAGCCGACCCTGCCCGGCGCCGATCGCCGCCCGAACGGCGATCTCCCGCTGCCGTCCCTCGGCGCGGGAGAGCAGGAGGTTGGCCACGTTGGCGCACGCCATCAGCATCAGGAATCCGACGGCGCCGAACACCAGCGAAAGCGCCCGCCGCGCCCCGCCCCGGACTTCTTCATCCACCGGCACGGCAAAGGCCTCGAACCGCATCTCTTTCGGGTACATGCCTTCGCGCGTCAGGTTCGCGGTCAGGGCCTTCAGCTCCGCGGTCGCCTGCCGGGCCGTCGCGCCGCGCGCGAGCGTCGCCGCCCCGTACAGGCCGTGGTTTCCGTAGCTCAGCTGCGCGGGGTCGATCTGCGCGGGCAGGAAGATCTGCGTGGGCTCGGCCGCGTCGACCGTGAAATCGGTCGGCAGGGCGAAGCCGCGGGGCATGACACCCACGACGCGCCGGACAGCGCCGTCGAGGTCGATGGCCCGGCCCAGCACTCCCGGATCGCCTCCGAACCGGTTCTGCCAGAGGCCGTAGGAGAGGATGGCGACGGGAGGCCCGCCCGGGCGGTCCTCGTCGGCGAGGAACGCGCGTCCGAGGAGAGGCGATGCCCCGAGCGTGTTGAACGTGTTGGCCGTCACCATGGCAACACCGAGGCGCACCGGCTCGCCGTCGCCCGTCAGGTTCGCGCGATCCGTCTCCCACGCGGCGACATCCTCGAAGCTCGGAACCTGCCGCCGGTAGGCGTCGACCTCGCCGGTCGCGAGCCAGGTCTTGGGAAAATCCTTCCAGCGGCTCCAGATCATCACCCGGCGGTCGGGCTCGGCATAGGGCAGGGGCGCGAGGATCACGGCGCGGATGACCGAGAAGATCGCGGTCGTCGCTCCCATCCCGAGGGCGAGCGTCGCGATGGCCGCGGCCGCGAAGCCCGGCGCCCGGCGGAGCCCGCGCAGGGCATAGCGAACGTCCTGAAGCAAGGTTTCCATGGAGATCCCTCCGGGCGGCCCCCGCATGCGCAGGATTTCGCCGCTGCCTTTCCGTGACGCACGGCGCCGGGAAAGGTTCTCTTGCCGGCCGCCGAGCCGACTCCAGTCAATGAATTGAGTCAGTCGACGATTTGGGTCCGAGGCTCCGTGCGCCGTGCCGAAGCGCCGGGTCGGCCCTCCCGAGGCCCCCGTTCCCGGGAAGCGACGAGTAACCTTGTGGAGGACATCGCATGCGCGCGACCCGAACCCTGACCCTCGGCCTTCCTCGCCGCCGGAATCGCCGCCGGCGCCGCCGCCGCCGACCGGTGCTCGGCCCGCGGCAAAATGCAGGACCAGAGCTTCCGGCTCGACGCCTGCGCGGTCGCCTGGTATCCCGACCAGAACAGCGTGGCGCTCTGGTTCACCGAGACGCCGCTCTCCGCCGAGGCGCGCGAGAAATTCCTGATCGGCTCCTACGCCGACCTGAAGGGCACCGCGATGTCGTTCTCGTTCTGCCCGGGCGGGGGTAAGGTCCGCGCCGACCCCGGGGAGGTGACGGAGGTCGAGGCCGCAGTCAGCCACGCCTCCTCCCCGATGCTCCAGCAGACCTGGCTCTTCGAACCGGGGGACAAGGGCATCCGGATCGAGAAGATGTCCGGCGACTTGAAGGCCGGCGGCCGGCTCGCCGGGAGAATCACGGTGAACACCAGGCTCGACCAGGGCCAGGCCTACAGCTGGGAGGCGGATTTCGACGTCGCCATGCCGGCGCGGACCGCCGCGGCCGGTTTGTCCTGCGGTGTCGACTGATCTCGTTCGGGAGCGCAGCCTCGAGACCGATCCGGACCTCGCCTCAATCCGCGACACGGAGCGCTTCCGCAGGATCCTGGCGAGGATCCCGGCGTCGGCGGGCGCGATCCTACGCGCTCGCCTGCATGTGGTCCGCGGCCTCGGCGTTCGAGGCCACGGCCGAGGGCCAACCCTCCCGCACGCTCCGGTAGCGCGGCGCCCAGTCCGTCGCCGACCGCAGTCTGGCGTTGGAAATCCGCTGGGAGCGGGCCAGCATTCTCCCGAGGCTGCCGAACAGGAACGTCGCCCAGCGGCGGCAGCCGCGGCGGGTCGACCCCCAACGCCTCCGCGAGCGAGTCGAAGTACTCCCGGTGCGTCACCGGCTCGTCGTCGACCACGTTGTAGACGCCCGCTTCGGCCCCCAGGGCCGCGGCGGCCGCAGACGCGGCGTCGTCGTGGGAGACCGAGGACACGAAGCTTCCCGGCGGCCCCGGCATCGGCGCCCAGCCCCGCCGGACCATCCGGATCGTCTCGACCAGGTGCCGGGCGTCCGGACCGTAGAAGGCCCCGAAGCGCAGAACGACGCCGATGCGCCCGGCCTCCGTGAAGCGCGCGGCCGCCGCCTCGGCGTCGGCGACGCTCCGGTTGTAGGCGACGGGCGCGATGGGCGTGTCCTCCGAGATCCAGCGATCGCCGCAGCCCGGGTAGACCGGCGCAAACGACTCCTGGACGAAGCACCGGACCCCGCCGACAATTGCCGCGTCGACGAGGTTGGAGGAAGCCTCGCGCCGGAGGCGGTCGTTCTCCGCCCAGGCCGACCGCAGCATGATCCGCCAGGCGGGCCAGGGAATGTGCGTCGCCAGGTTCACGACGGCATCGTGGCCGGCAACGGCCGATTCCAGGGCCGCCCCGTGGAAGAGATCGACGGAGACGGGCGAGGCCCCGACGCGGGCCAGGCCCCGGCGCTTGTCCGGAGAATGGGCGAGCGCCGTGACCTGGTGGCCCAGTTCGCAGAGGCGCGGCACGAGCCGTCTCCCGACCACGCCCGTCGCGCCGGTCACGAAAATCCGCACGCGGCCGGTTCCTGCAAACGGCCCGCCAGTCCCGGGCTGGCGTATATATCCGAAGTGGATATAATCAGAGCGATGACAGACGAAACGCCCGACGCCGAATCCCTCCTCCCGCTTCCCCCGGCGGTCCTGCACATCCTGATGGCCCTGTCGGAGGAGGACCGCCACGGGTACGCCGTCATGGAGCTGGTCGCGGCGCGGACCGGCGGCACCGTGCGACTCTCGCCCGGCACGCTCTACCGCTCGATCCAGCGCATGCTCGAGCAGGGCCTGATCGTCGAGACCCACGAGCGCCCCGCGCCCGAGGACGACGATGAGCGCCGCCGCTACTACCGGATCACGCCCTTCGGCCGGGCCGTCGCCCGCGCCGAGGCCGGCCGCCTCGCCGGCCTCGTCCGGATGGCCCGCGCGAGCGGCTTCGCGCCGCAGAAGGCATGACGGCGTTCTACCGGTTTCTCCTGCGCCTCTACCCCGCCTCCTTCCGGGCCGAGTACGGCGGACCCATGGAGGCCATCTTCGCGACGCAGTCGCGTCGCGCCGACCGCGTCTTCGATCGCCTCGGTCTGGCCGCCGGAGCGGTCGCGGACGTTCTTCCGAACGCGCTGCGCGTGCACGCCGACATCCTTGGCCAGGACGTCCGCCACACGGTCCGCTCCCTCGGGCGCTCGCCCGGCTTCGCGGCCACCGCCATCCTCGTCGCGGCGCTCGGAATCGGCGCGACGACGGCGACCTTCTCGCTGCTCGACCGCGCGCTCCTGCGTCCCCTCCCGTTCCCCGAGTCGGAGCGGCTCGTCCGCCTCTGGCAGGACCAGTCCTACCGCGGCTACCGTGAGATGGAGCTCTCGCCGCCCAACTATCGCGACTGGAAAAACATGAGCCGCTCCTTCGAGCGTCTCGGCGCGTCGATGGGCCTCTCCGTGAATCTGGTCGGACGGGGCGTGCCCCGGCGACTCAGCGGCTCGGCGGACACGTCCGAGGTCCTGGCGCTGCTCGGCACGCCGCCCGCGCTCGGCCGCCTGTTCACCGTCGAGGACGACCGGCCCGGGGCTCCGGGCACGCTCGTGATTTCGGATGAGCTGTGGAAGAGCGAGTTCGGAGGCGATCCGGCCGCGCTCGGCCAGACCGTCCTGCTCGACGACGAGCCCTTCACGGTGATCGGCGTGATGCCGCCCGGCTTCGTCTACCCCTTCCGGTCCATCCAGTTCTGGACGCCCCTGCGTCTGAACGAGAACGACTTCGAAGACCGGACCAACCTCTGTCTCCACGTGGTCGGCCGCCTGAAACCCGGCGTCTCGCTCGAAGCCGTGCGGTCGGAAATGAGCGGCATCGCCGCCCGGCTGGAGCAGGCCTACCCCAGGGAGAATGCGAAAACGGGGGCCAACGTCGTTCCCCTCAACCGGCGGCTGACCGACCAGTCCCGGCTCCTCGTCAAGGCGCTCTTCGGGGCCGCTCTGGCCGTCCTCCTGATCGCCTGCACGAATCTGGCGAGCCTGCTCCTGGCGCGCGGTTTGGCGCGCCGACGGGAGCTCGCCGTGCGCTCGGCGTTGGGCGCGGGGCGGGAGCGACTACTCCGGCAGCTGCTGACCGAGAGTCTGCTGCTCGCGCTGGCCGGTGGAGGAGTCGGCGTCGCGCTGGCCGTGGCGGCCGCGCCACTGCTCGACCTCCTCGTTCCGGGCGCGCTTCCGGTGACCGGGGCACACTCCCTCGATCCGCGCGTGCTCGCGTTCGCGGCCCTGCTGACGGTAGTCACGGGTATCGCGTTCGGGGTCCTGCCGGCCTTGCGCGCCTGCGGCGACGTGCACTCCGACGCCCTTCGGGAGGGAGACCGGGCGGGCGCGGCGCGCCGGGCGGAGCGCCTGCGATCGACCCTGGTCGTCGCGGAAATCGCGGCGTCGGTGGCCCTGCTGGGCACGGCCGGTCTCCTGACGCGGGCCCTCTGGAAGATCCAGGACGTCGATCCCGGTTTTCGGACCGACGGCGTCCTGACGCTGCAGACATCGCTGCCGCAGCCCAAGTACGGAAAGACCGCGCGGCGCCAGGTCTTCTACGACCGCGTCCTCGCCGACGTGCGCGCGCTTCCGGGCGTCACGGGCGCCGGCTACATCAGCTTCCTGCCCATGACCATGGGCGGCGGCATCTGGCCGGTCGAGACCGCCGGCGCGCCGGCCAGCACGGAGGCCGATGCCCGGGTGGCGAGCCTGCGCTTCGTCACGCCCGGGTTCTTCGACGCGATGGGGATCGCGCTGCGCGCGGGACGCCCTGTCGCCGAGTCCGACACGCTCGCTTCGCCGCGGGTCGCCGTGGTCAGCGAGTCCTTTGCCCGAAAGAGCTTCCCGAACGAGAGCCCCATCGGCAAGCGCTTCCGCTTCGCCTTCGAGGATCGGGAGATCGTGGGCGTCGTCTCCGACATCCGCGTGCGCGGGCTCGAGCGCCCGAGCGAGCCGCAGGTCTACCTGCCGTACCGCCAGATGGCCGACGACAGCCTGACCTGGTTCGTCCCGAAGGACCTCGTCGTCCACGCGGCCGTCTCCCCGTCGGCCCTTTTGCCCGCGATCCGCGGGATCGTCGCGAAGGCCGACCCGCAGATCCCGATCTCGGAGGTGCGCCGGCTCTCGGAAATCGTCGAGGAGGACACGGCCCCCCGCGAGGTCCAGGCCCGGATGCTCGGCGGCTTCGCCGCGGCCGCCCTGTTGCTTGCGGGCATCGGGATCCACGGACTCCTCTCTTTCACGGTCTCCCAGCGCTCCCGCGAGATCGGCGTGCGCGTCGCCCTCGGGGCCCGGCCGCGCGACATCCTCGAGATGATCGCGCGCAAGGCCGTCGCTCTCGCGACGATCGGCGTCGTCCTGGGGGCCGGGCTCGCCTACGGGGCCGGCCGAGCCATGCAGGCCCTGCTTTCCGGTGTGAGCCCGGGAGACGCGCCGGCGTTCCTGGCCGCGGGGACGGCGGCGATTCTGATGACGGTCGCCGGATGCCTGGCACCGGCGATCCGCGCGGTGCGCCTGGATCCGATCCGCGCGATCCGCGCCGAGTAGCGCTCTAGGCCCCGGCCTTCGCGCAGACTTCCGGCTTGTGCACGCGCTTGCCCGACGGGGGGTAGCGCTCGAGCATGTTCGGCGGCCGGATGGGGCGATGCACGAGGTCGCCGCCGCAGTTGGGGCACATGCCGCGGAGCCGCCGGGAGCAATCGACGCAGAACGTGCACTCGAACGAGCAGATGCGGGCGTCGGGCGAGTCCGGCGGCAGGTCCCGGTCGCAGCACTCGCAGCCCGGCCGAATCTCGAGCATTCCTCCTCCTCACTCCATCCCGAGCGCGCGCGCCATCACGAAGTAGATGGCGTTCTGCTCCATGGTTCCCTGGACGAGATAGGCCTGCGGCCCCTTCGCGTACACCGCCACGTCCGTGCCCTCGTGGGTCTCGGCCTCCATCGGGACGCCGGCCGGCTGGTGAAAATCCGGGGCCGCCGTATCGACGCCGGTCAGGTCGGGACGCGGACCCGCCGCCGCCCCCGGGCCGTTGGCGTACACGAGGGTCGTGTAGGGCTTGCCGTCGAGCGTGTCTCGCGCGGGCCCTGCTTCCGGAAGGCCGTCGTCGCCGTTGGTCACGACGAGACCGAGGATCGGGTTGCCCCGCACCGGGTAGCCCCCGATGTCGAAGACGTGGTTGTGGTCGGCCGTCACAACGATCAGCGTATCCGCCGGGGCGAGCGCGGCCGCCTTCTCGACCGCGCGCGAGAGCTCGACCGCGTCGGTCAGCGCGCGGATGGCGTTGCCGTCGTGGTGGCCATGATCGATGCGCCCGGCCTCGACCATCAGGAAGTAACCCCTCGGCGCGCGTCTCAGAATCCGCATCGCTTTCTCGGTCATCTCGGTCAGCGACGGCTCACCGGCCGGGTCGCTCTCCCGGTCGAGCTCGTAATGCATGTGGGACGGCTCGAACAGCCCGAGGACCGGCCCCGTCGTCGCCGGATCGACGGCATCGAAGCCTCTCCGGTCCCAGACGTAGGTTCCGCCGCGCTCCGCCCAGGCCGTGGCGAGATTGCGGTCGGTCCTCTCGCCGGTCTGGTCCGGATACTCCGGATCCGCGTCGGTGGCACGCAGAAACTTCTCGCGTCCGCCCCCGAGCACGACCTCGATCCCCGGGCTCGGCCGCCCGTTCATGGTCGTCGGCCGCACGCGGAGCTCGAAGAGCTGCCGGGCGATGTCCGGATAACCGGCCGCCGCCGCCGTCGGGCTGATCGCCGCCAGATCCCGGTCCGACTCGGTGTCGCGGCTCGGCGTGTGGGCATAGCAGGCGGCCGGTGTCGCGTGCGTGACGCGCGCCGTCGAGACGATTCCCGTCCACATCCCGCGCTTTTCCGCGCGTTCGAGGATCGTCCGCAACCGGTTGGCCGGCTGCGCGGCCGCGGCGAAATCGAGCCCGATCACCTCGGGGGCGATCGAGAGCATCCCGGCATTCGTCTTGCTGCCGGTGACGATCGACGTCATCGTCGGGGCCGAGTCCGGGACCTGCTGGTTGGCCTGGTACGTCTTCACGAGCGCGAGGTAGGGGAACTTCTCGAACGACAGCTCGTTCTCCTCTCCCCGCATTCGCTTTCGCTGGCCGTCGAGGATGCGTGCCGCCGTGACCGTCGACACCCCCATCCCGTCACCGAGAAAGAGGATCACGCTGCGGGCCCTCCTCCGGTCGGGCCGGATCCGGGCATTTCGCTCGACCGCCCCGCGCCCGCGCGCGAAGAAGGTGGCCCGGGTCTCCGGCGCGTGCGACCCGGCCGCCGGGGCCGCCGCGGCGGCGGCGAGGGCCAGGACGCCGAGCCGGACTATGGCGCGGCCTCTTCGTCTCCGGACGGCCCGTACGTCGCCGGCACCTTGCCGCCCATGGGGCGAACGTAGGTCGACAACTGTCCCCGGTGGTGCACCAGGTCGAAGAGGATCCACCAGCAGTGGTCGCGGATCGGCCCCGCGAAGACGACCTGCCCCCCGGCCCGGAACTCTCCGGGCGAGGCCCACTTCGCGTCGTCCAGCCGCTCGACCCGGGCGGAGAGTCGCGCCGCCGCCTTCTCCCACGCCGCGAGGAGCTCGGCGCCGCCGACCGACTCCGGCACGGGCGCGTTCCAGTCGAGAACGCCCTTCTCGATGATTTCCGCCAGGCCGTCGGCCTCCATGGCCATGCCCAGGGCGATGCGCCCCGCCGGTCGGGACTTCTCGTGCGGCGAATAGTCGAGCCGGTCGGCGGGAAGGGCCTTGATCATTCGTGTGAAGAGGAGCCTCTCCGTCTTCCACCTCTGCTGGAAAAATTCACGGTCGTTCATGTGAGAAATATATACGTCGCGCGCCGGTCCGACACCACCGGTCGCCGTTTCGGCGTCCCCGCGCGTCCCTTTCGGCCGCACGGTCAACCTGCGGTAACCTCGCCCTCCGACACGAGAGGAGGTATCGATGAAACGCAAGGCCACGGCGAACTGGCGCGGGGACCTGAAGACGGGCAAGGGTTCGATCACGACCGAGAGCGGCGTTCTCCAGGAGAGCCGCTATTCGTTCACGACCCGTTTCGAGAACGAAAATGGCACCAACCCGGAAGAGCTGATCGCGGCCGCTCACGCGGGCTGCTTCACGATGGCGCTCTCGGCCGAGCTCGGAAAGGCCAACCTGACCGCCGAGAGCCTCCGGACGACGGCGACCGTGTCGCTCGAGAAGGACGCATCCGGTTTCTCGGTCACGAGCTCGCACCTGGAGCTGACCGGCAAGGTCCCGGGGGCCTCCCGGGAGGCCTTCCTCGCGGCCGCCCGCACCGCCGAGACCAACTGCCCGATCTCGAAACTCTTGAAGGCGAAGATCACCCTCGACGCGACGCTCGAAGAATAGGCGGCGAAACCCCGGCCGACCTCGCGACATCCGAACGGCACGAGCCTGCGCTCTTCCTCCCACCGCCGACCGCGGCCCCAGCTAGGCCGTCGCACCGCCGTGGCGCCGGCCGGCAGGCCGGCCTCCGGGAGATCATCAAGACGCGTCCGGAGGTCGGAGACGTGATCCTGACGGCCTTGACCGCCCGGCGTCAAATGCTCCGCGAGTCAGGCGAATTCACCTGACTGCGGGTGATCGCATCGCGCTACTCGCGGGACACCTTCCGGGCCGTAGGGTCAGCCCTGAAGAACTGACGTTTGGGGTCAGCCCTGAAGAATTGACGTTCGGCGCTGGAACCCAAAGTCAATATTTCAGGACTGACCCCAAAAAGGGACCCTTTCGCGACAATAAGAGAGTAGGTGCGGGAAGGCCCCCTCACCTCCCCACTCCCTCCGTCCCGGGGGGAGCGGGGTTTCCTTACTTCCGTGCGCGGATAAGTCCAGTCGCTCCTGCCGTTTGGTCGGCAATACGTCAGAACTTCAGGGCTGACCCTCAGAGGTCAGACGGCGGCTTCCTCGAGGTCCGGGATCTTGGCGGGTCCGGAAGCCCCGACCTCCGCCTCGGACGGCAGCGCGCGGTGGGTCCGCGCCACGAGCACGTAGATCGACGGCACGACGAAGAGCGTGAAAGCGGTGCCGATGATCATGCCGCTGACGAGCATGATGCCGATGCTGTTGCGCGCGCCGGCGCCCGGCCCCGTCGCGAAGACGAGCGGCATGTGGCCCATGACGGTCGCCGCGGTGGTCATGAGGATCGGTCGCAGACGCGTCTGCGAGGCCTCGATGACCGCAGCCAGCTTTCCGGCCCCCGTTTCCTGGAGCTTGTTGGCGAACTCGACGATCAGGATCCCGTTCTTGGCGATCAGGCCGACGAGGGTGATCAGGCCGACCTGACTGTAGATGTTGAGCGTCGTGAAGCCGAGGAACGAGAAGAGCAGCGCTCCCGACAGGGCCAGGGGCACGGAGCCGGCGAGGATGATGAAGGGATCGCGGAAGCTCTCGAACTGCGCCGCGAGCACGAGGTAGATCAGGATCGCCGACAGCATGAACGTGAAGAGGAACTTGCTCCCCTCGGTCCGCAGCTGCCGCGACTCTCCGGCGTAGTCGACCGTGAAGCCCTTGGGAAGGATCTTCGCCGCCTCGGTCTCGAGGACCTTCAGAGCCCCGTCGAGGGGGACGCCCGGCGGGATGACGCCCTGGATGCGGACGGCGTTCAACTGCTGGAACCGCTTGAGGTCGCGCGGCTGCGTGGACGTCTTGACGGTCGCGAACGTCGACAGCGGCACGAGCTTGCCTCCGGCGCCCGTCACGTAGATGTCGGAGAGCTGATCGGGCGTCAGGCGCTCGGCGCGCTTGATCTGCGGAATGACCTTGTAGCTGCGCCCCTGGATCGAGAACCGGTTGACGTAGTTGCCGCCGAGCATCGTCGAAAGATCGCGGCCGACCTGGCCGAGGTCGACGCCCTGCGCCCGCAGCTTGTCGCGGTCGAAGACCACTTCGGCCTGGGGCTGGTCGAACTTGAGATCCGAGTCCGCGAACATGAACAAGCCGCTCTGGAAGGCCTTGCCGACGAGCTGGTTGGCGAACTCCGTCAGGCGCTCGGGCTCGGCCGTCGACGCGACGACGAAGTCCACGGGAAAGCTCCCGCCGCCGGGCAGCGCCGGCGGCACCAGCGAGATCACGCGAATGCCGGGGATCTTCGACAGCGCCATCCCCGCCTCGACCTGGAGCTTCTGGGTGCTCTTCTTGCGCTCGCTCCAGGGCTTGGTGACCATGCCGCCGAATCCGCCCGTGGGCGAGGTGATCTGGAAGACCGCCTTCTTCTCGGGGAAGGAGTTGTAGACGTCGTAGACCTTCTCGGTGAAGAGGTTCGTCTGGTCGAGCGTCGCGTTCGGGGCCGCCTGGATCACGCCGAAGACGACGGCCTGGTCCTCGGTCGGGGCGAGCTCCTTGGCCGAGAACATGTAGAACGGGAACATCAGAAGCACGACGACCGCCCAGACCGCGAACACGACCGGCCGGTACTTGAGGCTGCCCGCGAGCAGGCCCGCGTACGTCGACTTGACCTTTTCGAACCGGCGGTTGATCCAGCCGGCGAAGCCCTTCTCGGCGTCACCCGCGCGCAGGAGGCGGGAGCCCATCATGGGCGACAGCGTCAGGGCCACGATCCCCGAGACGACGACCGCGCCGGCGAGGGTGAAGGCGAACTCCCGGAACAGGGCGCCCGTCAGTCCTCCCTGGATGCCGATCGGCGCGTAGACGGCGGCCAGCGTGATCGTCATGGCGATGATCGGGCCCACGAGCTCGCGCGCCGCCTTCAACGCCGCCTCGAACGGCTTCTCGCCGAGCTGGAGGTGCCGCTCGACGTTCTCGACCATGACGATCGCGTCGTCGACGACGAGACCGACCGAGAGCACGATCGCGAGCAGCGTCAGGAGGTTGATCGTGAACCCGAAAATGAGCATCAGGAACACGGCGCCGATGAGCGAGATCGGGATGGCGATGACCGGGATCAGCACCGCCCGGAACGACCCGAGGAAGAGAAAGATGACCACGATGACGATCAGCAGCGTCTCCGTCAGCGTCGAGAGCACCTCGTCGATGGCGTCCTGGATGTACTCGGTCGAGTCGTACGGGATGCCGACCTTCATGCCCGCCGGCAGCTGCGCCTGGATGTCCGGGATCTCCGCGCGGACCCGCTTGATGACGTCGAGGGAGTTGGCCGTCGGCAGCACCCAGATGCCCATGAACGTCGCCGTCTGGCCGTTGAACCGGACCTCGGAATCGTAGTCTTCGGCCCCGAGCACGACGTCGGCGATCTCCCCGAGACGCACGACGACGCCGTCCTTCTCCTTGACGACGAGCTGCTGGAACTCCTTGGCGGTCTTCAGGTCCGTGTTCGCGACGAGGTTGACCGAGGTCATCGAGCCCTTGGTCTGGCCGATCGCGGAGAGGTAGTTGTTCTCCGAGAGCGCGGTCCGCACGTCCCCCGGCGCGATGCCGAGCGCGGCCATCTTCTCGGGCTTGAGCCACACGCGCATCGCGAACGTGCGGCTGCCCAGGATGTCGGCCCGCTGCACGCCGGAGACGGCCGTCAGCTTGGGCTGGACGACGCGGACCAGGTAGTCGGTGATCTGGTTCTGGTCGAGCGCGTCGGAGGAGAACCCGATGTACATCGCCGCGAACTCGGTGTCCGCCGTCGCGAGCTCGATCACCGGAGCCTCCGCCTCGGGCGGCAGATCGTTGCGCACCTGCGCCACCTTGGCCTGCACCTGGGTCAGCGCGGCGTTGGTGTCGTAGTTGAGCTTGAGGTGGACCGTGATCGTCGAGACGCCCTGCGCGCTCGAGGACTCGATGTAGTCGATGCCGTCGGCGCTGGCGATGACCCGCTCGAGGGGGGTCGTGATGAATCCCCGGACGAGGTCCGCGTTGGCACCGACGTAGGCCGTGGTGACCCGCACGACCGAGATGTCGCTGCGCGGGTACTGGCGGACCGACAGCGAGCGGATCGCCTGCAGCCCGGCGATGAGGATCACCAGGTTGACGACGATCGCGAGGACCGGCCGCTTGACGAAGAGATCCGTGAACTTCACTTAGCTGTCCTCCGGCCTGGCCGCCGGATTGTTCGACGGGACCGTCGTGTTGTTCACCTGGACCGCCGCCCCCTGGCGCAACTTGAAGACACCGGACGTCACGACCTCTTCGCCGGGCTCGATCCCGGAGACGACCGCGATCTGGTCGCCCCGGCCCGCGCCGAGCTTCACGAACTGCTGGCGCACGCCCTTGTAGGTCTCGCCCTTCGGATCCTTCAGCTCCGTGACGACGTACACGGAATCGCCGTACGGCGCGTAGTTGATCGCCGACGCCGGCAGCGGGATGACGGTCGAGGACGTGCCGAGCTCCACGCTCGTCTCGACGAACATCCCGGGCTTCAGCTTCCCGTCCCGATTGGCGAAGGTCGCCTGGATCTGGACGTTGCGCGTGGCCGGGTCGATGAGCGAATTGGTCGCGGTGATCTTGCCGGTGGCATCGACGCCCGAGGCCTCGGCCCGAACCCTCACCGGGGAGCCGTTCTTCATCCCGGCCGCGTCCTGCTGCGGCACCGAGAAGTTCACGTAGATCGGATCGAGAGACTGGAGCGGCACGATCGGGCTCCCGCTCTCGAGGTACTGGCCGAGGTTGACCTGTCGGATTCCGAGCATCCCCGTGAACGGGGCGCGGATGGTCTTGCGGGCGATCGTCGCGCGGATCTCCCCGATCCTCGCCTGCGCGGACGCCTGCGCCGCGTCGGCGGCTGTCCAGCTCGGCCTGCGAGGCGATGCCCTTCTGCCGGAGACCCGCCATCCGGTCGAGGCTGAGCTTCGCGAGCTTGGCTTGCGCTTCGGCGGCGGCCAGCTGCGCATGCTCCTGCCGCGTGTCCAGCTGGACGAGAAGGTCTCCCTCCCGGACGGTCCTTCCGGACTCGAAGGCGATCTTCTCGACGACGCCGGGAAGGTCCGCGCTCACGACGACGCCGTGCACCGCCTCGACGGATCCGATCGCCGCCTGCATCGCCGGCCACTCGACGGGCTTGGCCACGACGGTCGTGACGGCTTCGGGCGGCATCTTGAAAGCGGCATGCTGAGCCATGCCCTTCTTGATCTGGCCGTACTTCACCATCCCGATCGTGAAGACGAAGACCGCCATCGCGGCGAGCACCAGGAACATCCGCTTCTTCATGAAAACCAAACCTCCACCTGACCTACCCTGCCGACGGAAACGGGATCCGAACCGCGCGCGCTTCGGCGACCGGAGACGCGAGTCCAAATCCTAAATAAGCCTCTCCGAGGCGCCCGGGATTCCGGCCTGGGCGAAAAAGCACCGCCCCGTCCGGGGCCGCGGAACCGGGGAGGATAACACCCTTCTGGACATGGACATTGGACCGCCTCCCGAGGAACTCGAATTTCGCCATTCTCTGCGCCGCCGGCACCATTTCGACCCGCCCGCCGCCGAACGGGCAATCCGTTCGCCGACCCGGCTCCCGGGGCCGATCGAGGGGAGGTTCGGATTCTCGAATCTACGGAAAATCCTCGGTTCGGGTTGCCTCGATTCCGGATGCGAAGCCGCCCGTCGAAGGGTCCGTCGAGGCCGGTCGCCTTTGCTACGATCCTCGGCCGTGATCGGCCGCCCAGACTCTTCCGAGCACGCGCCCTACTTCGACAGGTACATCTCCCTCGTTCCGGGCGCCGACATCCTCGCGGCCTTCGATTCCGAGACGGCCGCCGCCCGCGGTTTTCTCCAGAAGATCGCGCCGGAGAAATCACTCCATCGGTACGCCCCCGGAAAGTGGAGCATCCGGGAGTCCGTGCTCCACGTGCTCGACTGCGAGCGCGTTTTCGTCTACCGAGCGCTGCGATTCGGCCGGGGCGAGGAGACGGCCGTCGAGGGTTTCGAGCCGGACGATTGGGTCGCGCCATCCGGAGCGGACTCTCGCCCATGGCCGTCGATCCTCGCCGAATACGACGACGTGCGCCGTGCAACGATCGCCTTCTTTCGCAATCTCCCCGATGACGCCTGGTCGCGCGCCGCCCTCGCCGGCGGAAACCGGATCAGCGTCCGCGCCCTCGCCTACGTCATCGTGGGCCACGACGTGCACCACCGGAACGTGATTCGCGAACGCTACCTTCTGAGAGATCCTCAGGGCACGGGGGTCCCATGAGCGGCGGAACGTTCGACACCGCCGACTGCCGGAAGACCTGGGAGAAGCTCAAGGCGAAGGGAGTCGAGTCACCCACGCACCCACCGAGCGCCTCTGCGGCGCCGAGGCCCCGATGAAGGACAAATCGGGCAACTGGTTCGGCCTGACCGAACACAAGGGGAAGTCGGGTATGGCGAAGAGGGATCCGCGCGTCGACGCCTACATCGCGAAAGCGGCACCGTTCGCCCAGCCGATCCTCCGGCACCTGCGCGCCATCGTCCACCGAGGTTGCCCCTCCGTCGTCGAGACGATCAAGTGGGGCTTTCCTCACTTCGAGCACGAGGGCGTGCTCTGCAGCATGGCGGCATTCAAGGCCCATTGCGCTTTCGGCTTCTGGAACCGCGCGCTCGCGATCCCGGGCCAAGGGCGGGGCGATGGGCCAGTTCGGCGGCATCACCGCCGTCTCGGACCTGCCGGGCCGGGCGGTCCTCGTCGGCTACGTGCGCCAGGCCGCGCGTTTGAACGCGAGCGGGCAACGGATCGGGCCCGTCCGGCGGGCGCGGAAGCCTCTGCCCGTGCCGAAAGACCTCGTCGCGGCGCTCCGAAAGACGGCCGGCGCCGCCGCGAAGTTCCGGGCGTTCAGCCCGAGCCAGCAGCGGGACTATTCCGAGTGGCTCCTCGAGGCCAGGACCGCGGCCACGCGCGCCCGGCGGCTCGACACGGCCGTCGAGTGGATCGCCCAGGGAAAGCCGCGGATGTGGAAGTACATGAAGACGCCCGCGACCGGGGGCAAGGCCGCCCGCTAGGCCGAAGCCGCCCACCGGGCCGCGGGTCGCGGCGGTCGAGGCGCTGCGGAACTCCTGGAAGACGGGTGGCCGGTCGGCCTACGACGCCTTCCTGACCCCGCTCGAGATCAGAAAGACGCGCCCCGAATGGTTGCCGCGGATTCCGCTCCAGGCCGAAGTGATCAGGAAGTCCACGGTGCCGTCGCCGTCCACGTCCCCCATTCCTACGGCGTCGAACCCGAAGGTGTCGCCGGGGATGCGGCAGGTGTAGGTCTTCAGGAGCTTCCCGTCCTTGCCCGAGTAGAGGTAGGCGCGCCCGCCGGAAACGGCGGCGCCCGCGTACTGCCACGCCCCGACGATGAGGTCGGCACGGCCGTCGCCGTCGACGTCGCCCGCCGTGGCGGGGCCGATCCCGAATCCCTCGCCCGCGCCCTCGCCCGTCAACGTCAGGATGCGCTTGCCGCTCTTTCCCGAGTGGACGTAGACGCGGCCGGTCGCGGGCCCCTTCGCGGAGTTCCGGAAGTCGCTCGCGTAGACGTCGGACACGCCGTCGCCGTCGAGGTCGCCGGCGACCGAGACGAACATGTACCCGAGCGCGGCGCCGCTCTCGTCCGAGTCGATGACGAACGTGGGGGCGGCCGCGAGCTTTTCGTACACGGACACCCGGCCTGTCTTGCCGGGCCCGGCGTTGGGCGCGCCGACGATCAAGATCGCCCGCTTGCCCCAGGGGCCGCCGCCCACCGTCGAGCCGAACGCGTCGCCCGCCCGCTCGCCCGTCAGCGTCAGGAGCGTGCGTCCGTCCTTGCCCGAGAAGACGTAGGCGCGGCCGGCGTCGGCGCCGCCCGCATCGTTGCCGGGCGCGCCCACGATGACGTCCGCGCGGCCGTCGCCGTCGACGTCGCCCGCGGTCGAGACGTGGCGGCCGAACGTGTCCTCCTTGTGCTCGGCGGTCAGGGTCTGCAGCACGCGGCCGTCGCGGCCCGAGTAGACGTAGACCTTGCCGCCCCCGGGCGCGCCCGCGACGACGTCGGGGATCCCGTCCCGGTTGGTGTCGCCCGCGCCTTCGACGCCGGTGCCGAGCTCGTCTCCCGCGGCGCCGTCGGCCTTCCAGAGCAGTTTTCCCGACTTCGTCGAATAGACGTAAATCCGGCCGGCATCCTTGCCGCCGGCGTTCGCGCTCGGCGCCGAGGTCACGAAATCGCGCACGCCGTCGCCGTCCACGTCGCCGATGTCGCGAGCGATCCAGCCGAACTGGTCGCCCCGCGCCTCGCCGTCCCACTCCCGCAGCACCTTCACCGGCTCCACGAAGGGTTCCGCGAAGTCGGCTGGTTTCGGGAGCAGGGCCGCAAACCGCGGGTCGCCCGCGAGGCCCGCAAGGTCCTCGTCGACCTCGACCTGGGTCATGTCGAGCTTGCCCGTCGCCTTCGCCTTGCCGAGCCAGAGGAACGCCGCGTCCTTGTCGCCCTCCAGAACGTAGGCCACGCCGGTGTTGTAGAGCGCCTGGGGCGTGTCCGGAGCGAGCTCGAGGAGCTTGCCGTACGCCGCACGCGCCTTCGCCGGCTCCTTCGTCTTGAGGTACGCGTATCCGAGGTACCGCCAGGCGATCTTGTTGCCGGGGTCCGACTCCGTGACCTTCTCGAGGATCGCGGCGGCGCCCGCAAAGTCGCCGCTTCCCAATTTCGCCCCGGCCTTGGCGAGTTCTTGGGAGGAGTTCGGCGCCGGCGCCGGCGAAGCGAGAACGGACGCGCCCGCGGCGCACATCCAGACCACGACCCACGGGGCGAACCGGTTGCGCATGGAGCCTCCTGACTGCAGGTACGGCGTCCGGCCGCGCGGGTTGCGCGGGGAGGTCGAACGGCCGGGGACTCGGCTATTTCTTGGTGTGCCGCTTGCCGAAGATCTCGTCGTACTCCGGCCAGTCGTCGACCAGGCGCAGGCCGAACCCCGTGGGCCCGCCGGTGCGCTCCCCGGTATCGACGCTGCGGACGACGCGGCCGGTCAGGGCGAGCTTGCGCCCGCCCGGCAGGTTGACGGTCAGGCGAAGTACGGGTCCCGTGCCGGGCACGAGGTTCGAGCGCACGAACATGCCGCGCCGCGAAATGTCGCCGGTGACTCCCGTCCCGCGCAGGCTCCCCTGCGTGAACTCGACCGTCATCTCGGCGCGCCGACGCCGGACGACCCGCGTCTCGTTCGTGCCGATCCCGGGGCGGCGGGGGAGCGGCGGCCACGGGTTCCCGGCCGGGGCGGCCGGAGGCGCGAGGTCCTGGGAAGTCTCGACGCGGTCGATGCGTCCGGCGACGGTCCGGCCATCGACCGGAACGAGGCAGCGAAACGCCACCGGGAAGATCTGCTTCGACTCGCGGTCGAGCACGCGCCACTGCTTCGCGAGCCTCTCCGCGGACACCGGTCCGTCGAACCAGAAGGTCACGTGTCCCGCGTGGGCCACGATGACGGGCTGGAGATAGTCGACGCCGGAGCCCTCGGCCGGAAAGCAGAATCCGCCGTGCCGGGTCGAATCGGAGAGATCGAACTCCGTCGCCGCGAGAAAAATCTCGTCGTCGGTCTCGGAGAGCGAGCGGCGCCGCGCCGGCGAGACGAGTGCAGCATCTCCGCTGCCCCCTTCGTAGCGCCAGACGGGACTGGAGGTGAGGTCCTCGATCGTCAGCTCGCCGAGGCGTTTCACGGGCCAAGGTTATGACAGGCGGGGCCGGGCAGGACCGTGATCCGATACGTTTCCGTGACGCGACGGGGACCGGCAAACGAGCGGCTGCGGCGACGGTACCGGCCGGATCGCGTGCGAATCCTCTTCATCGGCGAGGGTCCGCCGGCCTCGGGCCGCTTCTTCTATCGCGCCGACTCGGGCCTCTACCGGGCCACCCGCGACGCCTTCGACGCCGCCTTCCCCGCCGCCCGCCAAGCCCCTTTCCTGGAGGACTTTCGGGCCCGCGGCGCCTTTCTCGTCGACCTCTGCCCCGAGCCGGTCGACCGCCTTGCCCCGGCCGCCCGCCGCCGTGCCCGCCGCCGCAGCGAGCCGCGGCTGGCGCGCATCGTCCGGGCCGTCCGGCCCGAGGCCGTCGTCGTGCTCGCGCGGTCGATCGCCCCGAACGTCCGGCGGGCCCTCGGGCAGGCACGCTGGTCGGGCCCGCTCCTCGAGCTTTCCTATCCCGGCCGTTGGAAGCGCCACCGCCTCGCGTTCCTGCGGGACCTGACGCCTTGGCTGCGTGCCGGAAATCTCGCCGCCGCGCGGAACCCTCCGCCCGCGCGCGCGTATCCCCCGGCATGAAGGCTGTAGACCGGCTCCACCCCGACCCTGTAGAATGTCTACATGGTTGAGAAGCGCGAGCCCTACCGCGACCCGATCGAGCTGCTGCAGGGGACCCTGGACCTGCTCGTCCTCCAGACGCTGACCTGGGGGCCCCGGCACGGCTACGGAATCACGGCCGCGATCAAGGCCGGGTCGCAGAACGCCCTGCGGGTCGACACCGGATCGCTCTACCCGGCGCTCCACCGGCTGGAAAGGGATGGCTCCGTCGCGTCGGAGTGGAAGACCTCGGAGAACAAGCAGCACGTGAAGGTCTACCGCCTGACGGCCGCCGGCCGGCGCCGACTGACCCAGGAGCGCTCCCGCTGGGACCGCCTGCTCGAGGCGATGTCGGGCGTGCTCGACGCATCCCGGGCGCCGCAACGCGCATGAAATTCTCCCTCCCCTTCATCGACCGCCGCCGCCGCGAGCGCGAGCTCGACGAGGAGATCGCGGCGCACCTGGCCATGGCCGCGGCCGAGCGCGAGGCCCGGGGCGAGCCACCCGCCGAGGCCGCCGCCGCCGCGCGGCGCGAGCTCGGCAACGAGGCGCTCGTGAAGGAGGCCGCCCGCGCGCAGTGGGGTTGGAGCTCGCTCGAGCGGTTCCGCCAGGACGTACGCTACGGCCTGCGCCTGCTGGCGCGCTCGCCCGGCTTCGCGGCCGTCGCGATCGTGACGCTGGCGCTCGGAATCGGCGCGAGCACCGCCATTCTCTCGGTCGTCGACGCCATCCTCCTGCGCCCGCTCGACTACGCGGATCCCGACCGCCTCGTCGTCCTTTTGAAGGAGGAGGACGGGCCCGTCGCACCCGCCAACTTCCTCGACTGGAAAGCCCGCAGCCGCTCGTTCGAGCGCATGGGCGCGGCGGAGTACTGGACGCCCAACCTGACCGCCGGCGGTTCGCCGGAGAAGCTCTGGGCGCTGCGGCTGACGCCCGACGTCCTGCCGCTGCTCGGCGTGCGCCCCGCCCTCGGCCGGTTCTTCCTGCCCTCGGAAGCCACCGCGGGCACCGACCGCGTCGTCGTCCTCGGCCACGGCGTATGGACGAGCCGCTTCGGCGCCGATCCGGCGATCCTCGGCCGCCCGATCACGCTCGACGGCGAGCCTTACACCGTCGTGGGCGTGATGCCGCCGTCCTTCCAGTTCGCGCCGTTCTGGGCCACGGAAGCCCAGCTCTGGGCGCCGCTCGACCTGACCGCACGCGTGTCGGACCGGGGCGGATCGAGTCTGCGCGTCTTCGCGCGCCTGAAACCGGGCGTCTCGGTCGATTCGGCGCGCCGCGAGCTGGCCGCGGTCACGGCGGGGCTCGAGCGCGAGTTCCCGGGCACCAACCGCAACATGACGGTCACGCCGCTGCTCGAAAAGGTCGTCGGCGACGTGCGGCCCGCGATCCTCGTTCTGCTCGCGGCGGTCGGGCTGGTGCTCTCGATCTCCTGCGCCAACGTCGCCAACATGCTCCTCGCCCGCTCCTCGGCGCGGCAGCGGGAGGTCGCGCTGCGGGCCGCCCTCGGGGCGAGCCGCGGGCGCACGATCCGCCAGTTGATGACCGAGTCGCTCGTTCTCGCGGCAGCCGGCGGCGTCGCGGGCGCGGCGCTCGGCGCCTGGGCACTCCGTCTCCTGGTCGCCGTCGCTCCCGTGGGCATTCCGCGCCTGGCCGACGCCCGACTCGACCCGCGGATCTTCCTCGCCACCTTCGCGGTGTCGCTTCTCTCGGGCGTCGTGTTCGGGCTCGCCCCGGCGATCCAGTCCTCGGCCGTGCGGCTCCAGGACGCGCTCAAGGAGGGTGGCAGCGCGGGCGCCGGCCGCGAGGGGGGCCGGCTCCGGCGGGTCTTCGTCGCTGCGGAGGTCGCCATCGCGATCGTGCTCCTGATCGGCGCGGGCCTGATGACGCGCAGTTTCCTGGCCCTCCAGGCGATCGACCCCGGCTGGAACCCGGAGGGCGTCGTCACGCTCGAGGTCTCCGTCGCCGGCACCCGCCACATGGAGCCGGGCCTCCGCGAGCCGTTGTACCGGGAAATCCTCGAGCGCCTGGCGGCGCTGCCCGGGGTCGCGGCGGCCGGGGCGATCAATCACATCCCGATTGCCGGAGACATCTGGGGACTCCCCTACGCCGTTGAGGGACGCCCCGCCCCTCGACCCGGCGAGTCCCCGTCGGCGACCTACCGGGCCGTGATGCCGGGCTACTTTTCCGCGATGCGGCTGCCGCTCGTTCGCGGACGGGACGTCACGCTGGCCGACGACGCCGGCGCGCGGCCGGTCGTCCTCGTCAACGAGCATCTCGCCCGGCGGCAGTGGCCCGGCGAGGACCCGATCGGTCGGCGCATCATGCTCAACGAAGAGCGCTGGCTGACGGTCGTCGGCGTGGTGAAGAACGCGGTGCGCGGCGACTGGGCCGGCCCGGACGAGGACGAGGTCTACCTTCCGGCACTCCAGACCCCCCAGCTGCTGCGGTCCCGCCAGCCGATGGCGGCCTACCTGACCTACGTCGTCCGGACGGACGGCGACCCGGCGGCCATGGCGCCCTCGCTGACGGCGACGGTCCGGTCGATCGACCCCACGCTGCCGGTCTCGGAGGTCCGGACGATGCCGTCGATCGTGGCGCAGGCCAACGGCCGCGCCCGATTCCAGGCGCTGCTGCTGGCGGCCTTCGCCGCCGCGGCGGCCCTGCTCGCCGCGGTCGGGATCTACGGCGTCATGACCTACGCCGTCTCCAGGCGAACGCGTGAGATCGGCGTACGCATGGCACTCGGCGCCGACCCCGATCGCGTCGTGCGACTCGTGGTGCGGCAGGGCATGGCGGTCGCGCTCGCCGGCGCGGTGGCCGGGCTCGCCGCCGCCCTCCTGCTGACCCGCCTCATGTCGAGCCTCCTCTATGGCGTCGGCGCCGCCGACCCGGCCACCTATCTCGGCGTCACGGCGCTTCTGCTCGCGATCGCCCTGACCGCGAGCTGGCTGCCCGCCCGGCGGGCCGCGCGCATCGATCCGATGAAGGCCCTGCGGACCGAGTAGCGCGGCGTGAGCCGCTACACCGGGCGCGATGAAGGTGCTTCTCGCGGCCCTCTTCTCGATCGCTCTGTCGCCGGCCCCCGACTAGGAACTGGGGCGGTCGGAGGGGTCGTCGCCCGCGGTGCGGCGCCGGCGCGGCTCGAGACGCCCGTGGAGCGCGAGCGCCAGGCCCGCCCGCAGCGGCAGCCCGAGAGGATCGTGGCCGAGCTCGCGTGCCGCGCGGTCGCCGAAGAGCGCCGCGATCAAGATTGCCGGATCGTCCCGGTCGAGATACCGGGAGACGACCTCTCGGGTCCGGACGAGGGCGTCGGGCTCGAGCGCCGGGTTGCGCGCGCCCGCCTGCCGCATGGCGGTTCCCTCCTGGAGGAGGATGTCCCGCAGCGTACGGGGCGCGCCCCGTCGCGCCACATAGGCCGTGCGGTAGATGCTGACGAGAATCTCCTCGCGGATCTCGGCCGGCCCGTACGTGTCGCTCGCCCACAGGATGCCGGTGATCCAGCCGCGTTTCTCCAGCGCCAGCTCCCCGCGGACATGCGAGAGCTCCGCCGCCGCCCGTTGCGTCCAGCCGCCGCCCATGTCGTCGGCCACGAGGAGCCCGACGCGATAGGCCCCCGGCTCGTCCTCGAGCCGGCCCTCCGCGTCCCGGACGGCCTGGGCGCCCGCCTCCTCGGCACCCATCGCCTCGAGCAGATCGAGGTATCGCGGCACGTGGTCCTTCGCCATGGGGTTCATCGCCGTCAGGGGCAGGCGCAGGTCGCCCGTGTCCGGGTCGAGCATCGTCTTCAGATACTCGCGAAACCGGTCGGGGCCGCGCGGGATCCGGTAGAGGTCCCGCTGGACGGCGAGCATGCGGACGTAGTCGAGCTTCATCGCGCCGGGGCCCATCCTCTCACGACGTCGCCGCAACCCGCGGCTCCTGCCTTCGTATCGACGGGACAGGAGCCCGGCCGCGTTCGCGCTGCTGGCCGTCGCTCTCCGGCCCGATCCCGCCACGCCGCCGGACTGTCTCGAAGGGCGAGCTGGTGGTCGAGGCCGGCCGACCGTCCACGGAACGGTCGTCGTCCTGCAGCACGTCTACCGGGACGTCGGCCCCGACGGATTCGCGTACGAGAGCCGCCGTTCGATCGACGGCGGCGCCACCTGGCGGGTCAGTCTCCGGCGAAGCACCGGCGCGCCGCTTCCCGCTGACGTCGCCGGCGACGCAAACCGGCCCGGGCCGCCGCGACCGCTCTTTGAAAACTGCCTGAGGCTTCCAACAGAGTGTTGACTGGCCCGATTCTTGCCTCACAATCGTTAGAGGCGAATGACGATGCTCAAGAACCGCCGGGAAGCCGGCCGATTGTTGGGGCGCAAGCTCGCCGGCTTCGCAACACGGAAGGACGTCGTGGTGCTGGGCCTGCCCCGCGGCGGTGTTCCCGTCGCGTATGAGGTCGCCCGGGCGCTCGGCGCGCCGCTCGACGTGATGCTCATGCGGTGGGTCGCCGTTCCCGGGACTCCGGAAATCTCGCTCGGCGTGATCGGGACGGGTGGCATCCGGCTGTTCGATCCGGAGACCCTGGCCCGGCATCGCGTCCCGCCGGCGCAGGTCCAGCAGGTCGCCGCGCGCGAGGAAGCGGAGCTCGCCCGGCGGCAACGCGCCTACATCCAGGGTCGGCCCCCGCTGGCGGTGCAGGGCAAGACCGTGTTTCTCGTCGACGACGGCGCGGCGACCGAGACGACTCTGCTCGCCGCGATCCGCGCCCTGCGGGAACGCCGTCCGGCGCGGATCGTCGTCGGAGTGCCGGCTGCGCCGACCCGGGTCTGCGAACGCTTGCGGACTTCGGTCGACGCCGTCGTCAGCCTGATGACGCCGGACCCGTTCGAATCGATCCGCCGCTGGTACGAGTTCTTCGAGCCGACGACCGACGGCGAGGTCCGCGAGCTTTTGGCCCTCGCCTGGGAGAAGGACCCGCGCAACGCGCCGTTCCCCTCGGCGGGCGAGGCATTTCGCCACCCCTGGTGGTGGTCGCTCGAGCGCGGCTGAGCGGCGCGCGCGCCGCCTACTCCTCCGCCATCTCCCCCTTCGCTTCCTGGTACGCGCGGGCCACGGCCGACGAAACGAAGAAGTCGTCCAACGCGGCCTGCCGCTCGAAGTCCTCGCCGGTGACCCCGCCAAACGTCAGGTTTTCAGGTCAGGCCCCAAACTTCAGGTTTTCAGGGTCAGGAACCAAACGTCAGTTCTTCAGGGCTGACCCCTACTCTTCGGGGGTCACCTGGAACTGCTCGATCCGGCCGTCGGGCATGTCGCGCTCGAGAACGACCAGGGTGCGCTTTTCGAATTTCACCACGAACCGGCGGTAGGTCATTCCCCCGCGGTCGCTCTGGCGGCTCTGCTTGACGGACACCGCGGGGCCGAGCGGGGCCAGACCCGAGGCGAAATCCTTCAGAGCCTCGGGGGAGAAATAGCTGTTCGCGTTGGCCGTGAAAATCGCCCGGTCGATCTGTCCCTTCTGGAGCCCCTCGAGCACCTGGCGGGCGCGGGCCTCCCGCTCCGCGACGTGGTCCCCGGCGAAGAGCTCGGAGGAGATGCGCGTCGCGATCGTTCCGGAGGCATCGATCGCGTCCTGGTTGACGAGCACGGTGACCGCCGCCCGGTCGTCGGGGTAGATCACGTTCGTCGCCGTGAAGCCCGAGACCTCACCGCCGTGCGAGAGCGCGCGGTGGCCGTTGAGGCTGCTGACGCCGAAGCCGAGGCCGTAGGGCGAGGCCACCCCGTCGGTCAGGATGACCGCCCGCTCCATTTCTGCGTACGACGCGGGCTTCATGAGCTTCCGGTCCATCACGCTGATGTTCCACTTCGCCAGGTCCTCGGCGGTCATCGCGAGCTCGGCCATGGCGAAGAGCCAGCCGCGGCCCTCCTTGGGAGCCACCCGCAGGGGCCCGAGGCCGAAGCGCTGGTAGCCGGTCGGATCGGATTCGGTCAGGCGGCTCCGGTCGATGTCGAGGACGCTTTTCATGCCGAGCGGCCGGAACACGCGCCGCTCGAGCAGGTCCATCAGCGGCTCGCCGCCGGCCTTTTCGACGATCAGCCCCGCGATGACGTATCCGGTGTTGCTGTACTGATACTGAGCGCCCGGCGGGAAGTCGAGCGGCTGCTTCGCCCAACGGTCGAGGATGACGTCGGTCGTGATTTCGCGCAGCATGAAGGGAGGGACGTAGTCCTGCGGCCAGTAGTCCTGGTACCCGGACGTGTGCGACAACAGCTGACGGACCGTCACGTCCTTCGCCTGCGTCAGGTCGGGCAGGAACCGCGCGACGGGGTCGTCGAGAGAGAGCTTGCCTTCCTCGGCCAGCATCAGGGCCGCGGCCGCCGTGAACTGCTTGCTGATCGAGCCGATGCTGAAGCGCATCGCGGGCACCGCCCCCGCCTTGGGCTTCAGGCTCGCGTCTCCCCAGGCGCCCATGCAGGCGATGCGGCCGTCGCGGACCACCGCGACCGACGCGGCAGGCACGCCGGTGGAGGCGAGAACGTCCCGCACGGCGCGTTCCACGCCGGCGCACGGCCCGGAGGGCGCGTCGGCGCGCAGGGCGGCCGCGGCCAGGAGCGTTGCGGCGAACAGAACCGCGTTTCGGATTTTCATGGCTCCCCATCCTTCCAGGTCAGCGGGGCGAGGTACACGCCGCCGCGCTCGGCCCCGCAGCGGCTCACGTACCACTTCCCGTCGACGTCCCGAACCACTTCGGCCGCGTGCGCCGGAATGTGACCGACGCGGTCCTCAACCGCGAAACGCAACGGATCCGCGCTGACGAACACGTCGGTGCCGTCGAAGACGTCCTCATTGCCGTCGCGCGGGCCGATGAAGAGGTAATACTTCGCCCCGCGCCGGACGACGAAGGGCGACTCGGTGGGGCCGCCGTAGCGGCCGCTGCTCGGGTCGGTGAAGACCGTTCCGCGGAGGGTCCAGGCCGTCAGGTCCGGGCTGGTCGCGTACTTGACGACGTGCCGTCCGCCTTCGGGCGCGCTCGTCGCCGTGTAGTACATGACCCACGCGTCGCCGATCCGCGTCACGAAGGGGTCGCGCCCGTCGAAGCCGTCCACGACCATCGGGTTCTTCGGGTGGCGCGTCCAGGTCTTCAGGTCCTTCGAGGTCGCGAGATGAATCTTGTACTTCGTGTGGTCCGCGTCGCCGGCGCAGTAGAACATGTAGTACGTGCCGCCGTGCTCCACGACGTGCGGAGCCCAGAGGTGCTCTTCCTTCCACGGCGGCTCGGGCGCCACGGTCAGCGCGAAGGGCCGCTTCTTCCAGGGTCGGTCGAGCAGGGCCTTCGAGGTCGCGTGCGCGAAGTTATCCTCGTCCAGGGCGTCGGACGGCTCGGCGTGGGTGATGCCGAAGAGGTGCCAGGTCCCGTCGGCGCCGCGGATGAAGCAGTGGTCGTTGATGTACCACGTCTGCTTCTCGCCGACGCTCGGGTCGTAGATCTTCACGAACTCGCCCGCCTCGACCAGGGGCGCCGGGTCGGGAACGGCGAAGACCGCACGAGCCACGAGAAGACCCGCGAAGAAGGCGAAGGCGCACTTCATCGGCGCCGATCATAAGGCAGAGGGTGTCAGCCCGCCGGCAAACCCGACGCCTGCGCCGCCACGTCCCAGAGCCGCGCCCCGTCGGCGTCGCTCGAGCCCGCGGCCGACACCCGCGATTCGGCGAACCGCTTGAAGTATCGGCCCGTCACGCCGTCGAGCGCCGGATCGCAGGCCAGGCGCACCACCGGTTCCGCGCCCCTGGCGGGAGGCGGCAGCAGCGCGCCGAAGGTCCGCACGAGCACGCCGAGGACCGAACGCACCGGGCGGGACTGCATCTTCCAGATGTTGGTGGAGATCGCGCCGGGGTGGAGGGCGTTCACGCCGATCCCCGGCTCGCGCCGGGCGAGCTCCCGGGTGAAGAGGATCTGCGCGAGCTTCGTGTTCGCATACGCCCGGAAGCCGCCGTACCCGCGTTCGAGCTCGAGGTTGTCCCAGGCGATCCGCCCGGTGCGGTGCCCTTCCGAGCTGACGCTCACCACGCGCGGCCGGGGCGCCCGGCGCAGGCTCGGCAGGAGAAGCCGCGTCAGAAGGTAGCCGCCGAGGAAGTTCGTTTCCCAGGTGCGCTCGTGGCCGTCGGCGGTGACTTCACGGCGCGGGAGGGCCACCCCCGCGTTGTTCACCAGCACGTCGAGCGACGCGTGCGCGGCCGCGAACCGGCCGGCGGCCTCGCGGACGGATGCGAAGGATTCCAGGTTGATCTCGAGGACCTCCGCCGCGCCGCCCGCGGCGGCGATCTCACACCTCACCACCTCGCCCCGCGCCGTGTCGCGCACGCCGAGGACGACGTGGGCGCCGAGCCGGGCCACCTGCCGCGCCGTTTCGAGGCCGATCCCGCTCGTCGCTCCCGTCACGAGCACGGTCCGGCCGGCCATGGGCTTCGCGTTCATGGGGCGGCCATCCTACCCAAGGTCCGGCTAGAATCGCCGGGCCCGGAGGTGGCGATGAAGATCCGAGCTCTGGCGGCCGCCCTCGTGCTCGCGGCAATGGCGGTCCCGCCGGCGCGCGCCGGGGACCCGTCCCCGGTCGCGAAGGATCCACGGGTCGTCTCGGCGCTCGAGCTCGCGCGCACCTGGCTCGAGGCGGAGCGCGCCTATTCGCGCATCCCCGGCGTATCGGCCGCGATCGTCTACGGCGACACGACACTCTGGGCCGGCGGCTTCGGCCGGGCGGACCTCGAGGACGGGCGGCCGGCGACCGGGGAGACGCTCTACAGCATCTGTTCGCTCTCGAAGCTCTTCACATCGATTGCGGTCATGCAGCTCCGCGACGGGGGCAAGCTCCGTCTCGACGACGCCGTCGGTTCGCACCTTCCCTGGTTCCACCTCGCGTCGACGCGCGGCGAGGGCGAAGTCACGATCGAGGGGCTTCTGACCCACGCCTCGGGGCTTCCTCAGGAGCCGCCGATCCCCTACTGGTCGGCTCCCGACTTCGCGATGCCCACGCGCGAAGAGTTCATCGCCGGGAGCGGCACCATCGAGGCGCTCTACCCGCCCGAGCAGCACTTCCAGTACTCGAACCTCGGCTTCACGCTGCTCGGCGAGATCGTGGCGGCCGAGGCCCGCGAGCCCTACGCGGTGTACGTCCGGCGAAGCATCCTGGGCCCGCTGGCGCTGTCGAGCACGACCCCCGACATCCCGGAATCCGAGCTCGGAAAGCGACTCGCCTCGGGCTACTCCTCGCTCGACCGGGAGGGCCGGCGCCGCCCCATCCCCTTCCTCACGATGAAGGGCGTCGCCCCGGCCGCCGGCTTTGCCTCCGACGCCGAGGACCTCGCGCGATTCGCCTCATGGCAGCTGCGCCTGCTCCAGAAGGGCGGGACCGACGTGCTGAAGGCGACGACGCTGGCCGAGATGCAGCGCATCCACTGGGTCGAGCCCGACTTCGACAGGTTCTGGGGCCTGGGGTTCCGGATCTGGAAGCACGGGGAGAAGCTCCTGGCCGGCCACGAGGGAAGCTGCCCGGGCTACCGCAGCGCGATCATCGTCGGGGCGTCGGACCGGGTCGCGACGGTGTTCCTCTCCAACGCGCAGGGCGTCGACTCGCCGCAGTGGGCCATGCTTCTCTACGACATCGTGGCGCCCGCCGTCGTCGCCGCCGCGAAGGACCCGGGCGGGGCGAAGGCGCCGGACCCCTCGCTCTCGCGCTACGCCGGCGTCTACGACGCGCAGCCCTGGGCCGGAGAGGTCGTGATCCTCCCGTGGGAGGACGGTCTGGCGATGCTGGAGCTTCCGACGATGGACCCCGTCGGCACCCTGGAGCGGCTGCGCAAGACCGGCGAGGACCGCTTCCGGCGCGTGCGCAAGGACGGGACGCTCGGGGAAGAGATCGTCTTCGTCATGGGCGCCGACGGCAAGCCGACCCGGTACACGCAGCACGACAATTTCCTGCGCCGCGTGCGGTAGGGGCGGCCGCCCCGATCGGGAAAAGGCGGTGACGAGCCCCGCCCCCTACGTTCGGCGGCCCTTCCGGAACATCGCGTCGAGGCTGTAACGGCCGCCGCCGGAGGCCGCCACGAAGAGGAAGAGGAAGCAGTAGACGACGGCCAGCTCCCCCTTGTTCTCGATCGGCCAGAACCCGTTGGGCGCGTGCGCCTTGAAATACGCCACGGCCATCTGGCCGGAGGCGACGAAGGCCGCCCAGGACGTCAGAAGTCCCAGCGCGATGAGCACCCCGCCCCCGAACTCGATGACGCCGGCGGCCATCATCAACGGCTTGTCGGCGACGTGGCCGCCGAAGGCGCCGAACAGCTTGCCCGCCCCGTGGCAGGCGTAGAGCGCTCCGGCGACGAAGCGCACCAGCGCATATGCCGGCTCCGCGAATCGGCCCGCCGGGCCCTTTCCCTGAGTCATCGCGATCTACCTCCCCGGGCCCGTTACGGCTTCTTGTTCGTCCAGCTCTGCTGGACCACTTTCCATGCGCCGGCCTCTTCTTCGAGGTCGATCGTACCGTACTGATCCGCGTCCATCATTTTCGCGGTCGCCGAGAGCACGGCCTTTTTGCCGTCGACCTTGAGCGCGGTGTACTTGATGTTTTCCGGGCTCATGGCCTTGAGCATCTCCATGCCCTTCTTGGGATCCATTCCCATTTCCTTGATCTGGGAGTCGATGCCCTCGGCGGAGGCCTTGGTCATCGACTTCTTGTAGCCCTCGAAATCTCCCGCGTCGACGGCCTTGAGCAGCGCCTTGTACGCGGCGACCTGGGGCGACTTCGAGAAATCCTGCGCGGCGAAGGCCGGCAGCGCAACGATCAGGGCGGCGACCGCGATGGCAACGAATCGGAGAGCCTTGTGCATGTCGAGGCTCCTTTCTTTGAGGATAGTCTCGTCGAAACGGCCCCCCGAAGGCCAGAAGAGCCTGCAACCTTTTTCCGCTTCGCCGTGTCGCAGGGGTGACTCCGGAAATCCGAAAGGAGATCTTCATGGCCGACGTTCCCGAAACCGCCGTGGCCGGCGCGCTGCTGACCCTGCTCCGCGAGACCTTCGAGGGCCCCACCGGCCCGTCGACCTACTACATCGACAACGACCCGCGCGCCGCCCTCCTGCCCGCGATCGAGGCCCTCACGCCGGCGCAGGCCTCCGCGCAGCCGTGGCCCGGGGCGGCGACGATCGCCGGACACGTCGGCCACATCGCTTTCCACCTGGAAATGTCCAGCGCCTGGATGCGGGGCGACCGGGCCGACCGCGACTGGAGTCAGAGCTGGACCGTCCGGGCCGTCGACGCGAAGCAATGGGACGGCGTCCGCCGGGACGTGCGCGCGAAGTACGACGACCTCGTGGCGGCCATCCAGAACGAGCCGGCCGCCCGCGCCGAGGCGCTCGAAACCTCGATCGGCGCCGCCACCCACGCGGCGTACCACCTGGGGGCGATTCGTCAGCGGATCGCCGCGCTCCGGACGTAGGGGCGGCCCCGGGTTGCCGGCGGCCTGCGCCCCCCGGTTCCGCACGAAGGGGACGGGACCCGCGCCTACCCCCGGGCGCTCTGCCGCCGGTCCGCGAGCCGCCGTTCCATGACCCGGCGGTCGAAAACCAGGGCGAGGGCCGAATCGGGGGCGCCGCCCACCCGGCGCTCCCGCTGGCGGCGTTCGCCCCGGCGGCGTTCCCCGGGAACCACCTGGTAGGGCGAAGGCGAGGCGCTCTCCTCGGCCACGGCCACCTCGAGCTCGGGGCGCGTCTTCGGGTCCGAAACGTCCTGGGCCTGCCAGCTCTCCAGTGCCTCGGTCGGGATGTCGCGCGTGGCGTTGACGGCGGCCACGATCCGCCGGGCGTCGGAGTAGCTCCGGCCACGCACGACGATCGCGCCCGCCGCGTCCCGGATGTAGCGGCCCTCCTGCCTCCAGGGCTCGGGCGAGTGGTAGGCGTCGAGCTCTTCTTCGGGAAAAGGGTCGGTTCCGTCTTCGAAGCCGGGCTGGAGTTTCATGAGCGACGCTGCCCGGCATTATCGCACGCGCCGCCGTCCCGGGCGAGGCGGCAACCTTCCGGCGCAGATGCGTGTTGTGACACGGGAGAACGGAGGCGACGATGTCCGCATACCGCGTGCTCGCGATCCCCGAGGGAACGGCCGAGAAGGTGCGAACGACCCGGAAGTCGCCCGGTTACGGCCATCCCGTCCATGCCGAGATCGCTACGGGCTACGGCCCGTGCCGCCTGTGCCTGCGCGCTTTCACCGTCGGCGTGGAGCGACGGCTGCTGTTCACGCTCGACCCGTTCCACGGAATCGAGTCGCGGCCGCTGCCGGGGCCCGTCTTCATCCACGAGCGGGAATGCGACCGGCATCCCGAGCACGGAGGGTTCCCGCAGGACCTCATCGGGCACGACCTGACCCTGATCGGCTATGCGCGCGGACGCATCCACCGCGCCGAGGAACGGTCGACGGGTGCCGAAGTCGAGGCCGCGATCGAACGGCTGCTCGCGCGGCCGGACGTCGATTACCTCCACGTCCGCGATACGCAGGCCGGCTGCTACGACCTGCGGGTGGAGCGGGCGTAGGGGTTTTGGCGTTTCGTGCCGCTCACCGGCTCGCGGACGCAGGGGCGCCCCTCGCGGGCGCCCGCTCCCGTGCGCGGTCCCGGCGGCGGGCCAGGCCCCGCCCCTACGAGTTCTTGAGGGCGGTCAGCGCGGCGAGGATCTCGTCGCTGTGATTGGGGACCTTGACGCCGATCCACTCCTTCGCGATCTTGCCCTGCGGGTCGATCAGGAAGGTGTTGCGCGCGGAAAGCGTCTTGCCGTCGTATTCCATGACGGAGCCGTACGCGGCCGAGACCTTCGCGTCGGGGTCCGAGAGGAGCTTGAAGGCGAGGCCCTCCTTCGCGCAGAAGTCCTTGTGCGACTGCGCGGTGTCGACCGAGACGCCGAGGATGACGGCGCCGGCGGCCTCGTACTTCTTCAGGTCGCGCTGGAAGTTCTGCGCCTCGAGCGTGCAGCCGCTGGTGAAGTCCTTCGGGTAGAAGTAGAGAACGACCCACTTGCCGCGGTAGTCCGCGAGCTGGGTGGCGGTGCCCTCGTTGCTCGTCAGCGCGAACTCCGGCGCCGTGGCGCCGATCGCCGGGGCGTCCGCCACCGACACCGAGGCCGCCAGCAACGTTGCCGCCGCCAGGGCGGCCGTCAGGATCCGTCGGGTCATCATGATTCCTCCCCTCAGTCGGCGCCCGGCCGTGTCTCGATCGAGGAACGACGGGCGGTTTTCCGGAGCCGCCGACCGAAGGCGGGAGAATATCGCAGGACCTGATGAAGGACCCCGAGAGGGGCAGCGGGGTCATGAAAGCCGTCCTGCAGATGGTCAAGCTGGACATCGCCGCGATGCAGCGGGCCGCCGAGGGCCGGTAGGGACTGCGCCTCCTGCAGCGCCGCCGGCTCAGCCCGGCATTTGCCCCTTGACTCGCCGCCACAGATCGAATACCAATATGTCGTAATGAAACATATTGAGCTCGACCGCCAGCTCAAGAAGGGCTCGACCGAGCTGCTCGTCCTCTCGCTCGTCGAGAAGCGCGCCCGCCACGGCTACGAGATCGGCCGGCTGATCGAAACGCGGTCGCGGGGCGCCCTGCGCTTCAACGTCGCCTCGCTGTACCCCTGCTCTACCGGCTGGAGGCGCGGGGCCTGATCGAGGGGCGCTGGGTCGAGAAGGCCTCCCAGCGCCGCCGCCGCTACTACCGGCTGACCGCCGCGGGCCGGAAGATGCTCCGGATGCAGCAGGGCGCGTGGACCGCGTTCGTCGAGGCGATGCGGCGGATCACGGAGGCCGAGCATGCCTGATTGGTCCCGCCCGATCCGCGAGCGCCTGGCGGGCGCCCGGCTCGAGCCCGCGCGCGAGGCCTCCGTCGTCGAGGAGCTCGCCCAGCACCTGGACGACCGCTACGCCGAGCTCCTCGCGGGCGGAGCCTCCCCCGAGGCCGCGTACCGGGCGACCCTCGGCGAGCTCGCCGGGCCCGAGTTCGCGGCGGATCTGCTCCGCACCCTGCCCCGCCCCGGTGTGCCGCGAACCCCTCCTCCGGAGGAGAGCGCCGGTCTCCTCTCGGGGCTCGCGAACGACCTGCGCTACGGAGCGCGCCGCCTGCGTCTCGAGCCGGTGTTCGCCCTCGTGGCGGTCCTGTCCCTCGCTCTCGGCGTCGGAGCCAATACGGCGATTTTCCAGCTGCTCGACGCGGTCCGGCTGCGAACTCTTCCGGTCGATAGGCCGCAGGACCTCTACAACGTGCGCATCCAGCCCGGAAAGAGCCGGACCGGCAGCTTCTCCGGACACTGGCCGCAGTTGACCTCCACCCTGTGGGATCGGATCGGATCCGAGCAGAAGGCCTTCTCGAAACTGGCCGCCTGGAGCTCCGAGAGGCTCAATCTCGCCTCGGGCGGAGAGGCGCGGTACGCCGAGATCCTCTGGGTCAGCGGCACCTTCTTCGACACCGTCGGCGTGCACGCGCTGCGGGGCCGGCTGCTCGGCCCGTCCGACGACGCCCCCGGCTGCGGAACGCCCGCGGCCGTGCTCGGCGAGCCGTTCTGGCGACGCGAGTTCGGGGGGAGGGAACTCGCCGCCGGCGACACGATCTCCGTCGAGGGCCGCCGCTTCGAGATCGCCGGCGTGGCGCCCGCGCATTTCTACGGCGTGGAGGTCGGCCGCGCCTTCGACGTCGCCCTGCCGCTCTGCGCCGACGCGCTCATCCGCGAGGCGCCCCGGGCGGCGGGGCGCTCGCAGTGGTGGCTGTCGGCGCTCGGACGTCTCGCCCCGGGCTGGACGCCGGACCGGGCGAGCGGCCACCTGGCCGCGATCTCGAAGGGAATCTTCGAGGACACTCTGCCGGAGGACTACGACGCCGGCGACGCGAAGAACTACCTCTCGTTCCGCCTCGTGGCTCAGCCGGCCGCGCGCGGATTCTCCGACCTGCGGGAGGAGTACGCGGACCCGCTCTGGCTCCTGCTGGGGATCTCGGCGCTCGTGCTGCTGATCGCGTGCGCCAACATCGCCAACCTCATGGTCGCGCGGGCGAGCGCCCGCCGGCGCGAGATCGCCGTCCGGCTCGCGCTGGGCGCCTCGCGGCGGAGACTCGTGCGCCAGCTCCTGGCCGAGAGCCTCGTGCTCGCTTGCGCCGGAGCGGCCTGCGGCGCGGCCTTCGCCCGGGCCTCGAGCCGGCTGCTCGTGGCCTATCTGAGCACGCAGGACTCCCACTGGACCGTGCCCATGCCCGTCGACCTGCGCCTCTTCGCCTTCACCGCCGGCCTGGCCGCCCTGACCTGCGTGCTCTTCGGCCTTCTTCCGGCGCTCCAGGCCTCGCGGACCGATCCGATCGAGGCCATGAAGTCCGGCGGACGGGGGATCGCGGGCGGCGGCTCGCGCCTTTCGCTGCGGCGCGCGCTCGTCGTATCGCAGGTCGCGCTGTCGCTGGTGCTCCTGGTCGGGGCGCTGCTCTTCGTGCGCAGTTTGCGCAACCTCACGCGGCTCGACGCCGGGTTCCGGCGCAATCACATTCTCGTCGCGAACCTCGACTATTCGCGGATGCGCGTGCCGCGCGAACGCCGCCCCGAGGTGACCCGCGAGATCCTCGAGCGCGTCCGCGCCATTCCCGGCGTGACCGGGGCCGCCAGCGTCCGGATCGTGCCGCTCGGCGGCAACTTCTGGAACGAAACCATCAGCGTCGAAGGCACCGAAGTGCGCCGCGAGGTGGCCAACTTCAACCGCGTCGGTCCCGGCTACTTCCGGACGATGGGGACGACGCTCCTCGCCGGACGCGACTTCGACGACCGCGACGGCCCCGGAGCCGAGCCGGTGGCCGTCGTGACGGAGACCTTCGCCCGGAAGTTCCTCGGCGGCGCGAGTCCCATCGGACGGACGGTGCAGATCGATAACCTCGGAGGCGAAACGGTCCGGCGATTTCGCATCGTCGGCCTGGTCCGCGACACCAAGTACGGGGACCTCCGCGAGGAGTTCTTTCCCATCGTGTTCCTGGCCGAAGCCCAGGACTCCCAGCTCAGGGTCTGGACGTCGATCGTCGTGCGCTCCGACGACCTCGCGCTCCCGGCCCTGCTGCCCCCCCTGCGGTCGACGCTGCGCGACGCCAGCCCCGAGCTCAGCGTGACCTTCCGGCCCTTCCACGAGATCCTCCGCGACGGCCTCGTGCGCGAACGCCTGATGGCGAGCCTGTCGGCCTTCTTCGGGTTCCTCGCCGCGCTGCTGGCGATGATCGGTCTCTACGGCATCGTGTCGTTCATGGTCGTGCGGCGGCGCAACGAGATCGGCGTCCGGATGGCCCTGGGCGCCACGCGCCGGGACATCCTCGTCCTCGTGCTGCGCGAGGCCGGGACGCTGCTCGCGATCGGCCTCGCGATCGGGATCGTGCTTGCCGTCGGCGCCGGAAGCCTCGCCCGCTCGCTCCTGTACGGCCTCGGGCCGGGAGATCCGGCGACGATTCTCGCAGCGGTCGCGGGCCTGTCCGCCGTCGCCGCGGCCGCGAGCCTCCTGCCGGCGCGCCGGGCGGCACGGCTCGATCCCGTGACCGCCCTGCGGGAGGAGTAGCGCACCGGACTCACGGCCGTCCCGCCTTCGCGGGTATCCTCGCGTCCGTCAGGAACGCGCGCGCCGCGCCAGCATCGTGCCGCGGCAACGCGACGCGCGGCAGCGGCAGGCGAACCGGCGGGCCCGCGCGGCCGAATCGCCGGGTTCGAACTCGAGCGAGTAGTCGTACGTCAGCTCCAGCCCCGGCTGGATGTTCCGGATCGCGTGGATGAAGATGCGGTCCCCCTCCTGAAGGGCCTCGCAGTTGGGGCGACAGGAGTGGTTGATGAAGCGCGCGGCGTTGCCGCCGACCGAGGCGTCGATGAAGGTGTCCGGCCCTGTCCGGAAGAGCATCGTGTGAGGATCCTCGGCGGCCGGCCCGCCGTAGCGGGCGTCGACGGCGGCCTCGTCCAGACGCTTGCCGACGTACTCGACGATCCGGGTCCCGGGGCGGATCCGACGGGCGGCGAAGACTCCCCGGCCGTGGACCCGCGAGCGCCGGACGACGATGCTGCGGCCGGGGCGGGGTCGCGGCGTCTTCCTCTTCATGCGGCGGCCGGAAGGATGCCATCGACGGGGCGCCGCCTCAAGGCCGAAGCTCAGGCCACCGTCACTCCAGCCGGCAGACGAACCCCCATCCGCCGCCGAGCTCGCTGACGGCCAGCACCAGCTCGTTGCGGCCCTTCTTCAGCGGAAGGTAGACCGCGTCGTCTTCCGGATTGACGATGCCGAGGAACCCGGGCGCGCGAAATCCCTGCGCGCTGCGGCCGCGGTAGAGGATCCGGCCGTTGAGAAAGACGCTGACGTCGTCGCTGTAGCCGATCGCGAGCTTCTGGACCTCGTCGCGATCGGACTCGACTGCCGTACGCGCGTACACGACCTTCATCCCGGGCTGCGGCTCCAGGCGCTTCGAGAAATCCTTCTGGAACGTGACCCGCGGGATGCGGGGCCTCGCGATACCGATAGAGGACCACGAAGCCGGGCGGCTCGGCCTCCACGTCCTGCCAGCTCATCGCGGCGATCTCGGAGGGCGCGAGCGGGGCCTCGAGATCGCGCGCGAGCGCGTCGAGCGACGGCGAAATGCTCCAGCGCGTCAGCGTACCCGGCGGCATCGGCGGCAGGTGCCGCTCCCAGGGGGCATCGGGCGTCGTCCGGACCTCGAAGTTCGAGAAGTACGTTTCGCCGATCAGGGCGGCCAGGGCCACCCGGCCCTTCTGAATGCCGCTCTTCAGGTCGTCCATCACGAGCGCGGGCTTCGTCCATGTCCTCGACGTAGAGCTTCGCCTGCGCTCCGGTCACCTCCAGCCGCAGGTGGAACCAGACGTCCTTCGGGATGTCGACCGCGCCGGTGAACCCGGGTCCGTTGTAGATCTGCCAGTTCAGGCCGTTGCCGAGGACCGGCGTGTACTGCATGGCGTCGGGAAGGCCGGACTTGTGCTGCCGCAGATACACCCACTCGCCGTTGGTCGTCGTCCGGGTCGATCCGGAACTGGATGCCGAAGAAGCCCCGCTTCGCCGGCGTCGCGACGTCGACGTCGATCACGCCGTCGCGCATCTCGAAGTCCTGGAGCGTCGCCGCCTCCGCCGTCGAGATGAAGGCACTGGCGCCCCTGATACTCGGTGACTCGGGCTTGCTCCTTCGAGCTTCCAGCGCGGGGAGTCCGGGGGAACGGAAATCGTCGGCGGCGTCTGGGAGCGGGCGGCGGCGGCCGCGAGCAGAGCCGCGAGGCTCAGACCGGGGAGTCGGGCCGCGGCGGATCTGCGCATGGGCTGAGAATGACTACGGCGCCGCGCGCCGAAGGTTTGGGGGCGTCACCGCTCCAACGGGCCGTGCCATGGATTTCGGCCGACTCCTCGGCAACCTCTTGGCGTTCCGCCAGTGGATTCCTCAACCGGGCCAACGCCACGGACGCCACCCTGGGCGTGCCAACCATCGGCTCGTTCAAGAACGGAGTCGGCGAGTTCTTCGACCAGGCGACATGCCATGGCCGGACGATCCTCGTGCGCTATCGCCGGACGAGGACGACCACGGATTCGCCCCACTTCGAGCCGTCCTTCTTCAACGACGGCGGAAAGACCTGGGAGTTCAAATGGATCACCGACCAGGCGAAGGTCAAGGACGAGCGGCTCCGGACCGAGCCCTCGTCGCGCGCTTGCGCAGCCACCGGATCTGCCCGCGGTGGCTGAGCTCGTCCTCCAGGACGTGGAACCACTTGAAGTAATTGTTCGCCGGTTGTCCCTTCCAGAACGGCGCCTGCTCCTCGAGCCACGCGTCGTCGCGCCGGGCAAGCTCCGCGAACGTGGTCGCGCGGACGCGTTCGAGTGTGGCCCGGTAGAAGTCCAGGTCGTGCCCGCGAATCTCGAGCTTCGCCGGCTCGCCCAAGTCGAGCGCGGCGCCCCACTCGCGCATCTCCGCCGCGTCCAGTTCCCGACCGTCGAATGTCGAGGCCTGGTACCAGAATTCGACCGCGGCGATGTGGGAGAGGAGCGCGCCGATGGTGTTGCTCTGCTCGTCGTGCCGGTAGTCGAGCTCCTGCACCCCGAGGCCTTCCACGTCCGTGAGCGTCGTGTGCCGGTAGCTCATCATCGCGACGAGGCGTCCGACCTGCGGCGTGCAGCCCGGCCGGTCCCCGATCACGAAGAGGCCCCGGTCGTCCCCGGGGGTCGCCTGGCCCATCGATCCTCCGGGCACGGATTCTAGCGGGAGGGCCGACTCGGCGCCGCGCCGGGAATGTTTGTCTGTCCCAGGAGCCCGCGAGGGAGCCGGCGGACGAGACTACTCGCAGCGCAGCGCGAGCGTCGGCGGGATGCGCGCGGCGCGCCGCGCGGGCACGTAGGCCGCCAGCATGGTCACGAGCGACCATCGCCGGCACGACGACGAGATAGACGAGCAGGTCGACGCCGCCGGCGTTGAACAGCATGGAGTTCATCAGCCGCTCGAGGCCGAACCCCATCGCGAGGCCGATGGCCGTTCCCCAGGCGACGAGCACGAGCCCCTTGCCCATCATCGCGCGCAGCACGTCGGAGGGCCGCGCGCCGATCGCCATGCGGATGCCGATCTCGCGCGTCCGGCGGCTCACGTTGTACGCCACGACTCCGTACAGGCCGGCGATCGCGAGCAGCAGGCCGACCGCGCCCAGGGTGCCGACGAGCTGGACCGCCACGCCCGGCCCTTCGACGGTCGAGTACCGGTAGAGCTCCGCCCACGTCATCGTCTGGAGCATCGGCATGTTGGCATCGAGGGCGCGGACGACGTCCTTGACCGGGCCGACGAGCTGCGCGGGATCGCCGTCCGCGCGGACCAGGAGGACCATGCGCGCCGACGGGATGCTGCGCGAACGGCAGGTACACGAAATCGTTCGGCCCGTCGGGGCCGTCGCCGTACTTGATCGTCTGCGCGACGCCGACGATCTCGACCGGGGCGCCGTTCGCGCTCTCGAGGCGGATGCGCTTGCCCACCGGGTCGGCGCCCGGCCAGTAGTGCTTCGCGAACTGCTCGTTGACGACGGCGACGCGCGGCGTCGCCGCGGTATCGGACGCCCGGAAGCCGCGGCCGCGCAGGATCGGTACCCCCATCGTCTCGAAATACCCCTCGTCGACGATGTCCATCAGCGACCGGAAATTCTCGCGATCGCGCGGCATCGGGAAGCCCTCCGGGCACGAAGGCGATGCGCTCGAAATCGTTCAGCGCGAGCGGAGGGTTCTGCGTGAACGCCGCGCTCCGGACGCCGGGCGCCTGCCGGACGCGCTCGCCGAGCAGCCGGTAGAAGCGCTCCGTCTGCGAGGCGTCGTACTGCACGAGGCGCGGATCGAACGACACCATCAGCACGTGGTCCCGGGCCTGCGCCGCGAACTCCAGTCCCTCGCCGAGGCTGTGCTGGAAGCCCCGGAACATCAGGAACGACGCGGCCAGCAGCATCAGCGACATGGCGATCTGCGCCACCACCAGGGCATTGCGGCCCCACAGGCGCTTGCGCCCGGGCACGTCCCCTTCGGCCGACTTCAGGCCTTTCACCAGGTCGAGTCGCGTGCTCTGGAGCGCCGGCGCCAGGCCGCAGATCAGGGCGCTCAGGACCGAGAACGCGAGGCTCGCCAGCAGCACGCGGGTGTCCATCCGGAACGGGATCTTGACCGGCAGCTCGGCCGGAATCCGGAACTTGCTCAACAAGTGAATGCCGGTGTACCCGACGGCGATCCCGCCCAGTCCGCCCAGGAGGGCGAGCAGCAGGCTCTCGGTCAGAAGCAGCCGGATCAGCCGGAAACGCCCCGCTCCGATCGCCAGGCGCACGGCGATCTCGCGCGTGCGCGTGCGGGCGCGGGAGAGGAGCAGCCCGGCCGCGTTGGTGCACGCCACGAGGAGCACGACGACGGCGAGGACGGTGAAGATCACGCCGAACTTCCAGTTGAGGTCGCCGTCCTGCGTCCGCATCTCGAACATCGTGCGGACGGCCGCGCCGCGGTCGCGATTCGTCTTCGGGTACTCGCGCTCCAGGCTCCGCGCGAGCACGGCGAGCTCGTTGCCCGCCTGCCGCCGCGTCGTGCCCGGCTTCAGGCGCGCCCGCACCATCAGCTCGCGGTCGTCCCGGTCGACGAAGAAGTTCTTCTGCGGATCGGTCGAGAACATGCGCGCCATCGCGAGCGGCATGTAGACGTCGGGACGGTCGAAGATGTAGAGCCCGGTGAATCCCTCCGGCAGGACGCCGACGACGGTGAATTCCTTTCCGTTGAGGCGGACGGTCCGGCCGACGGCGGACGGGTCGCCGGCGAACTCGCGCTTCCAGAAGTCCGTTCGAAAGGACCACCACGGCGTCGCGGCCGGGCACCTGGTCCTCGTCGTCCCGGAACCCGCGTCCCAGCGTGCGGCTCGACGTCGAGCACGCGGAAAAAGTTGCCGGAGACGAGCAATCCGCCCTTGACGAGCGGCGTCGTGTCGGCGCTCGGGGCTGAAGCCGACCGTCACCAGGCGGCACGTTGGCGATCACGCCGCCGTAGCTCTTCGTCCGGTCGCGGATGTCGAGGTACTCGCGATAGGAAAAGGCGTCGAAGGCGCTGTCGTGCGACGTGCTCACGAGCGAAACCACGTCGCCCGGGTGCGGCACGGGATACGGCCGGAAGATCAGCGCGTCGAGCATGCTGAAGGGCGTCGCGGTCATCCCGATCCCCAGAGCGATCGTGACGATCACGAAGGCGGCCAGCCCCGGCGTGCGGCGCAGGCTCCGGACCGCGTAGCGCACGTCGTCGACGAAGTCCGTCAGCCAGTGGACGCGCCGCGTGTCCCGGATCTCTTCCTTCTTCTGCTCGAGTCCGCCCATCGCGCGCAGCGCCCGGTAGCGCGCTTCCTCGGGCGAGAGTCCGTCGGCGATCCCTTCCTCGATCTTGTGCTCGAGGTGGAACTGGAGCTCCTCGTCGAGCTCGGTCTCGACCCGGTGGCGGCGGAAGATGGACTTCAGCCGCAGCGGCGCCGTGAACCACCAGTGCTGGAATCGCATGGTCTAGGCCTCGCCCGCGGTCATGCCGGATGCCTCCGCGTCGGCGCCCGGGCGCCCTTGACGATCAGCCAGACGCCGAGCCAGAGCTCGAAGGCGAGCATCGGGAACCACATGCCTTCGCGAAGCGGAGATTTTCCGAGGAGCCCGACGAGATTCAGCGGGAGGCACGACCACGGCGAGGATCGACGCCAGCAGGCCGAGCCAGGCCAGCGCGACGGGAACGATCCGTCCTCGCAGGAGGAGCCAGGCGAAGAGCATGCTGCCGACGGCGAAAAAGGTCGCACCGACGTTCGAGGAACCCGGCAGCTTCAGCAGGAACGCGGCGAGCGCGTCCGCCGAGGCGGGGTCCGGCGCGTCGGCTCCGGCGGCCGTCGCGAGCCAGAGCTGTCCCAGGATCACCGGAATGGCGACCGCGCCGATCACCCCCTCGGCGACGCGGCAGGCGAGGGCCAGCATCGCGATGTCCGGGTCCTCCTCGCGCGTGATCGCCCACAGCGTCACGCCCAGCACGAGGGCGCAGAAACAGCCGACGAACTCGAACAGGAATGCCAGGCGCATCTGCGTTGCGTGCAGGGCGATGTTCGCGAGCTTCGCGGCCGTTCCTTCCCCGCTCGACGCCTGGTTCTCGATGATCATTGCCGTCATCGCGGCGGCGATGTAGACGAGGAAAGCGAAACCGGCGATCCGGGAGTTGTTCCTGAGAGTCATTCGCTTTCCTCCTTCACGCCTCGGAGAGCTGGACGACGTGTGAGATCGCGGACGAAAGCCGGTGCCAGTTCGCCGTCTCCGCCTCGAGCTGCTTCCGGCCCAGGCGCGTCAGCGAATAAAACTTCGCCCGCCGGTTGTTCTCCGTCTGCTTCCACTCGGCCTCGATCCAGCCCTCCTGCTCGAGCTTGTGGAGCGCCGGGTAGAGCGAGCCCTCGCTGACCTGCAGCACGTCCTTCGAGAACGACCTCAGGCGCAGGTTGATGGCCCAGCCGTGCAGCGGCTGGAGCGCCAGGATCTTCAGCAGCAGCAGGTCGAGTGTGCCCTGGACGAGGTCGGCGGGTTTGCTCATATCGGTTTCCGAGGGGAGTCTACGCCAATCTCCTCTCGGTAAACAAGGGGTACGAGAGATGGGGTCGAAGGTTCTGGTGCCGTCCCCGTTCCCACCGTTGTTCCCGGCCCTGGGGGTCATCGGAGCGCGCACGGCCGCCAGCACGACCGCGATCAGGAGGACGCCCAGAATCGACTCGAATCCGGACATGCGGGTGGCCGATCATGCCGGACGCATCCCGCGCCCCGCGCCGGCCGGTCTCACCTCCGGCTCCGCAGCGCCTCCGCGGCCCGCAGCCCCGCCCGGAAGGTCTCGGCGTGCTTCTTGTCCTGGAAAGGATACGAGGCGGCCAGGTATCGCTCGTCCATTGTCCCGCCGAGCTCCTCGAGGACCCGGAAGGCCTCGCGCGCGAGCGCCGCGTCGCCCTCGAGGCCCGCCAGGACGATCTGCCTCTGGCGGGCCCGGAGGTTCGCGGGATCGATGGCGATCGCGCGCTCCAGATGCTCGGCCGCGCCCTTCCGATCCCCCTTCAGGAGGTACCAGAGCGCCAGGTCGGCCTCGACCACGTCGGCGTGGGCGTAGAGGGGATCCACGCGATGGACGTTCTCCTCCGTTTCGATCGCGCCCTTCAGATCCCCGGCGAAGCCGGAAATGCAGCCCGAGAAGTGGTGGGCCATCGAAGCGCTCGGATTGAGCTCGATCGCCCGGTTCGCGTGCAGCCTCGCGCGCGCGAACGACAGGTTCGTCCACAGCTCCCCCGCGCTCATCAGCGCGTGGCCCATCCAGGACGCCGGGTCGAGCTCGACCGACGTGCTGGCCGCCTCGAGCACGCCGCGAAACGTCACCGGACCTGCGCTCTTCGCGCCGCCCTTCCAGCCCTTCAGCGCCTGCTCGAACCGGGCCTGCGCGATCAGGCTCCACGGCAGGGCGAACCCGGGGTCCACGCGCGTGGCGTCCTCGAGCAGCGACAGCGCCTGCGAGAAGTCGTGCGGCGTCGCGCGGTGCAGGTGCCAGAGCCCCTTGATCGTCATGTCCCACGCCGTGAGGTCCTCGTGCCGCTTGCGCATGATCCGGCGCGTCTCCTCGGAGGTCAGCTCCGGGGCGATGCGGTGGAAGATCTCCGACGCGATCTCCGACTGCATGCGGGAGAGCTCGGCGGCGCCGGAGGCGTAGTGGCCGGACCAGAGCTGCGTGTCCGTCGCCGTGTCCAGAAGCTCGACCGCCAGCCGGGACGAATCGCCGGCCCGCGACAGCCGGCCGGTCACGGCGTAGCGGGCGCCCATCGCGGCCGCGCGCGCGGACGCCGGGAGCGCCGCGTGGCTCCGGTCGAACGACGAGTCGCGCGACAGGATCGGGAACCACCGCCACGACGAGAGCTCGGAGATCAGCTCCTCGGCGATGCCGTCGGCGTAGTAGGCGTCGTCGCGGGCCTCCGCCTTCGTTCTCGAACGGCAGCACGGCGATGACGGGCCGGGCCAGCACCTCGCGCGCCAGCTCCTGCGCCGCCGTCGGCGCCGGGGACGGCCCGGCCGCCGGCGCGGCCACGGAGTCCACCTCGCCCACGAATCGGAAGCCCTGCCCGTGCACGGTCCGGATGAGCCGCTGCGCGTTGCCGTCGTCGTCGAGCGCCTGGCGGGCGGACTTGATCCGGCTCGAGAGCGCGGAGTCCGAGACGGCGCGCCCCGCCCAGACGGTCTCCATGATTTCCGCGCGCGGCACCATGCGGTGCCGGTTCTCGATGAGCAGCGCGAGCAGCGCGAAGACCTGCGGCTCCACCGCCCGGGGCTGCCCCTCGCGGCGCAGCTCGTAGCGCTCCGTGTCGAGCTCGAAGGATTCGAATCGATGGATCATTCGGAAGCCGGCTCACGGACCACGATCTTCAAGAAAAATCCAACCGCCCTCCAAGCACCGGCGCGACCGTTTTCCTACTCTCGCGGTGGCTCCGGAATTTCCCGGCGCCATCCTAACGGAGGTGGGAAATGCCGCTGGTCGACATTCAGCTGATCGAGGGAGTCTTCAACCCGGCCCAGAAGCGCAGCATGATCGAGAAGGTCACGGAGGCCATGATCGGGATCGAGGGAGAGACCCTGCGGGGGGTCACCTGGGTGCGCGTTCTCGAGGTCCCGAGCGGCGAGTGGGCCATCGGCGGCAAGCCGCTGACCACGGCCGACGTGAAGGCCCTCCAGGCGCAGGGGCGCTGAACCGGCCTCGCCGCACGCGAAGAGGAAAGGAGAAAGCCATGACCGAAGCCACCCGTCTCAAGTCCTTGAAAATCGCCCTGGCGGTCGTGGGCGTGCTGTTCATCGTGGGGATCTACCTGTTCATGATCGTCTGGCCGTCCGGCTGGGTGTGGCACAGCGGACACTCGGACTACCCGCTCATGATCGTCGGGGTCTACGCCACCCTCGGCGTGTTCCTGCTCGCCGCGTCCCGGAATCCGCTGGCCCATCGCAGCCTGATCTGGTTCACCGTCTGGTCGAGCGCGATCCACGCCGCGATCATGCTGGTGCAGGCGTTCGTCAGTCCGGGCAGCCACGGCCACCTCGTGGGTGACGTGCCCGCGCTGTTCGTCATCGCCGCCGTGCTGGCCGCGCTGACGCCACGCGCCGGGGCGCGGGGGCTATCGCCGCGGTCGGCATGACGAATCTCCCGGGGGATCGTCGATAACGGGGCCGGTCCGAAACTCCGGGCCGGCCCCTCTTCATCGAGCGCCCGGCCGCTCTCCCGGTCACCGCATCCGCCCGAGGCGTCGCGCCAAGGATCCTCCAAGACGCCGGGCCCGCAACCCGCGGCCCCGCCCGCCGTAAGAGCAAGCAGCCCTCGGAGGAACCCATGACACGCAGACTCGCCGGGTCGCTCGCCCTCCTCGCGGCCCTCTCGCTTCCGCCGTGCGCCCCGCCGGCGGCCGCCGCGCCGCTGGACCGGGCCGAGGCTCGGGCGAGTTCACGATCCGACCTCCGTCGAGAAGCTGCGTCGGGATGCTCAAATCTGGGCAGAGCTTGAGGACCTCGGCACGACGGGAGCGACGCCGCGCGACCTCGAGGAGGACCTCGGGCACTACGTGGTCATCGAACGTGTCCTTCGCGATCTACACCAAGTCTGGAACGCGAATACTGGACCGCGACCAACTCGGGCGTCGTCGTCTCATCAAACGACGAGGACGTCGTGGTCTTCGACAGCCCCACGCGCGCGGTCACGGCGCGGGCGGAGATCGCGGAGATCCGCGCCCTGACGAAAAAGCCCGTCACGGTCCTCATCAACTCGCACTGGCACCAGGACCACTGGTCGGGCAACGACGAGTACGTCAAGGCGTTCCCGGGCCTGCGCATCGTCGCGACAGAGGGGACGCGCGACTACATGCTGCGGATGCCGGCCCGCTACTTCGCCTCGGGGATCGAACGCAGCCTCGCCACGCGGCGCGCCGAGCTCGCGGCGGCGATCCAGACGGGCTCCGCGTTGGCGCGGAGGCTCGCGGCCGCGATCCAGACGGGCAAGCTCGCCGACGGCTCGACGCTGACGCCCGCGGTTCTCGCCGAAAAGGAGGAAAACATCGCCCAGACCGCGCAGTTTGCGGCCGAGGTCGCCGCCCTGCCGCGCGTTCTGCCGAACGTCGTCTTCAAAGACGAGATGACGTTCTGGACAACGAGTAATCGGTCAAGACGTCGACTGCGGCCGGCGCGAGTTTCGCCCTCATGAGCATGACCGGCGAGCGCGCAGCCACGCCGCGTCGGCCGTCCGACATGGCCGGGCTCAGCCGGATCCTCGCGACCGGCGAAACGTCCTCGTCAGCCCGGAGGACGGCCACGGACCGCGCGCCCTGGAGCGACCAACTCCTGGGCCATCGGCGCCGCGTACAGGCTCGAGACGACTGCCGCCGCCTCGATCGCGCTGGATGCGGCGCAGGGTTGCCTCGACCCGACGGGCGACTGCTACGCCATGACGATCGGCGATCCGGCCATTCGACCCGCGCCGCACTGGGACGCTTCGTTCGACGAAGCCTTGTCGACCGGCGCCGTCCGGAACTGGGTCCTCCACGTCGGCGAGAGCTTCTCCGACACGCCCCCCACGCATCTCTTCTACCGGTTCGTCGAGACTATTTTCCACGCGGGGGTGACGGGCGGCTGCGGCGGCGACCTGTACTGCCCGGCCAACCCGGCGCTGCGCCGGCAGATGGCGGTTTTTCTTCTCAAGGCCCGGTTCGGGTCCGACTCGTGCCGCCCCGGCGTCGGCATCTTCGACAAGACGTACCTGCGGCGGACGACGGATCGAGACTCTACGCGGCGGATCATCGGCAGGTGCACGGCCGCTCCCCTCCGGTTCTGCCCGGACGCCGCGGTGCTCCGCCAGCAGATGGCGGTCTTCCTGCTCAAGACCCTGCTCGAGCAGCGGCCTCGCGCCGCCGTCGTGGAGGTCCGAGGCCGCCGTCGACGTCGACCGGATCGGCCTCGCCTCCCGCCCGACACGGGCGGGTGAGCGAGGAACTTTCACGGTCGCCCGAACACGCCGGGCGGACGGTTCTCTCCAAGAAGTGATGCAGGAATCAGCTCGACGGCGCGGCGGCGGGATCGACTGCACGAAGCGCGCGCGGGAGGCCGCTGGGTTCCAAGCTTTCTCCGGCAGCCGCGACTCCACAGCCAACCCGTGGAAGGGCGGGGACGAGCCCCGCCCCTGCGACCGGCGCCCGATCATCCGGCCCCCGGCCCTACTCGACGATCGACTCCAGGAGCGCCCGCACCCTGTCGAGCCCGCCGGCTCCGCCGTGGCGCGAGGAAAACGCGACGTAGCCGTCCGGCCGGAGCAGCAGGATGCCCGGCGCCGACCGCCGGCGCAGCTCGAGGATCTCGGCAAACGAATCGGCGAGGCGCTTGCCGGCCTCCCCCGTCGGCGCGTCCGCACCCTCGCCGACGAAGAGCAGGAACCGGCTGCGGATGCCGTCGCCGCCGCGGAGCGCATCGTCCCAGTACCGCTCGCCGCCGCCGTCGTTGATCGGGCTGCCGCCGTAGGCGATGCCGAGCCCCGAGAGCGTGTTGACGAAGAGGTGCTGGAACGGCGAGAGCTGCGACAGCACCGGGATGATCGCGTCGCGCAGGGCCTGCGCGAACCGGTTTCCCGTGCCGAGGGCTCGGGTCATCCGGTCGGTGGTCTCGACGACGTCCTTGATCACCGGGCGCCGCTCGGCGGTGTAGCTCTCGAGCAGCCGCTCGTTGCCGCAGCGGCGGGTGAGGTCGAGCTTCCAGGCCAGGTTCCATGCGTCCCCGAGGCCCGTGTTCATGCCCTGGCCGCCGAAGGGACTGTGGATGTGCGCCGCGTCGCCCGCGACGAACATCCGGCCGACGCGCAGTCGGGCGACCTGCCGGTGATGGATCCGGAAGTAGCTCGACCAGATCATCGACTCGAGCTCGATTCCCTCGGGCGCGCGCTGCCGCAGGACGCCCCGGACGAGATCGAGCGACGGCGCGTCCCCCTCCGGCTGCTCGATCGTCGCCACGATGCGCCGCCGCGTGGCGCTCATGGGGAAGATCGCCGCCGGGCCGAACTCGCTCGGGCACAGAAGCAGCTCGTCGGCCGGCAGGGACTCGTTCGTGTGGACGTCGGCGAGGAGAAACAGGTCCTCGTACTGGGCGCCCTCGAACGGGAGCTTCAGCAGGTGCCGCACCGCGCTGTGCGCCCCGTCGCAGCCGACGACAAACGACGCGGTGACCTCGAAGCGCCTGCCGTCCCGTTCGAGCGTGGCGCGCACCGCGTCGCCGCGCTCCTCGGCCGCGACGAACGTCGTCTGATACTCGACGGCGCCGCCCTTTCGCCGAAGTTCCTCGACGAGCAGCTTCTCCGTGACGTCCTGCGGCACCATCGCGATGAAGGGATACGGCGTCTGCTCGGGCTCGAACCGCATGTGCGCGAGCTGGCGCCCATGTGCCGCGACGGAGACCGACGTGACGCGATTCGCCGCCTCGAGGAACGGCCCGACCACACCCGCCATGTCGAAGATCTCGAGCGTGCGGGGAAAGATCGCCAGCGCCTTGGAGTGCTCGGACTGTCCCGCCTTCGTCTCGACGATCCGCGCGGAGAGCCCGCGCCGCGCGCACTCGTTGGCGAGAAGGAGGCCGACCGGCCCGGCACCGGCGATCAGGACGTCGATTTCGGCGGAGGCCTCAGGCATTGGCGCTACCTGACGCAACGGGGTCCCGTCAGAGCGGCGAGTCTTCGCGTTTCTCAGCGCTTCGCGACGGCGATCGTGATCTTGAAGCCGTCCGGGTCGGTCAGCGTGATGTCGCGGAAGCCCCAGGGCTGATCGGTCGGCCCGCTGTCCAGCCTGCCGCCCTTCGACTCGATCCGTTTCGCGAGGTCGTCGACGCTCCCCTTCGTCATGCAGAAGATTCGGAAGCCCTCGCCCTTCCGCCGGTCGCGCCCCTTCTTCCAGTCGTCCTGCCCGATCATGAACGACACGCTGCCGGCCCGCAGAGACACGCCCATGATCTTCCCGGCGTCGTCCTTCCACTCCTCCTCGACCGCGAACCCGACGACGTCGCGGTACCAGGCCAGACTCTTCTGCAGGTCGTTTGCCGTGAGGCTCGGCGACGCCTCGAGCAGCGCCAGCGACCGGCCGGCGGCCTTTTTCGGAGCGGCCTTTTTCCTGGCGGGAGCCTTTTTCTTTGCGCGGGCGGGTTTCGCGGATTTCTTCGTGGCCATTTTCGTTGCCTCCAGGCCGTGGAGGCTATGGCGAGAGGGTGCGCCGAGTCCAGAGGTCCGGGTCGGACCCCGCACGGCCCCCCGCTAACGACTCCCGGCCACCTGCGGCACGAATCCGGCCCGGATGGCGGCGACGATCGAGCGCGGGGTCAGGACGTCGACCTCCCCCTCGGACGGAAGATCGACGGGCGCCCGTACCCGGAAAAGCTCCAGGGCCGCAGCTTTCCGGGCCCGATCAGGTGCGGGCGGCCTCCGTGGAACACCATCGTCCCGGCGGGCAGAGACGAGAGAGCGGCACGGTAGGTCCGTTTTCCTCCCCTCCCGTCGAGGCGTTCCGCATGCAGCACGGCGTCGATCACATCGGCCCGGACGGACCGCGGCGCCGCGTCGGGCCCGCGCCGGCCGAGGTCCCAGGCCTCACGGAACTCCTCGTAGCGTGCCCTCCGGCACTCCGCGCAGGGCCGGTGGCCGGCGGAAAGCGCCGTGGCCTCGTCCAGGAAGAACAGCTCGCTGTACCGGTTGGGCGAGAAGACCTCGCGCCGCCGATCCTTGAACTGCAGGACGCAGATGATCCACCGCCGCAGCCGCCACTGCGCGACGACGCGCTGCGACGCGTCGTGCAGCACGCCGCGATTGCCCAGCCATGCCCCGCGGGCCTCGGTCGCGTGCAGGAGGCCGCAGGGGTCAACGCGGTTCTGAAGGGGCATGGGTGTCAGGGACGCGTCAACCCCGAGGCCGGGTGAGTCGCTTCGAGATCCGCGACCCGAGAGGGATCCCTCCCCCCGCTACCGACCCCGCCGGATCGCCTCGACCTTTCGCTCGCAGTCCTCGTCGATTCGCTTGCGGTCGATCACGTATCCGTTCTCGGCTTTCTCGCGCTCCGCGGGATCGTCCGTCTGGTTCAGGGCATCCCTGTAGAGGATTTCCCGCTCGGCCAGCCGCGCGGCGGCGACCCGTCTGGCCTCGGCGATTTCCTCCTTCTGCTTTGCGCTGAGCGTCGTCTTCTTCGCTCCCGCGGGATCCGCGGCACGAAGGCGTTCCATGGCGAGCTCGTAGGAGGATTTCGGAGTTTTGCCCATGAGGCAATGCTATCCGACGGGCACTGGCCGTTCCTCGCAAGGACCGACCCCGTGGACGGCAAACCGGTCCCCCAATAGACTGCCGGCTGCCCCGATGACCGCCACCTCCAGGGCCACCACCCTCGCGATGTCCGCGGCCGCCCGCGCCGCGCGGGGGAAGGCCCTGCTTCTGCCCCAGCAGGTCATCACGAGCCCCGAAACGCGGCTCCAGTACCGGATCGACAGCCTGCTCGGCCAGGGAGGTTTCGGCCAGGCTTATCTCGCGAAACGAATGAACCGCTCCCTCGCGGTCCCGTCCGTCGTCGCGATCAAGGCGAGCGAGCACATCGACGGCTGGCTCCGCGAGGCCTATTTCGGACAGCGCCTGGCCGGGCACGCCCGGGCGATCCGCGTCTTCGACGCGTTTCCCCTGATGCGGGAGGACGGCAGCGTCCTCTACTGCCTCGCGCTCGAGTACGCGAAGCACGGCGACCTGCGGTCCTACCTCCAGCGCACCGGCAAGGGATGGCCCGAGCGGACCGCGCGGCGCGAGATCGCCGGGATCCTCGAGGTCCTCGGCAAGCTCCACCGCGGCCAGCTCCTCCACCGGGACCTGACCCCCATGAACGTCTTCGTCTGCGACGGCGTGTCCCTCAAGCTCGGGGACTTCGGCATCGTGCGGGACCAGAGCGACCGGCGCGGCGTCGAATCGCGCACGATCAACCCGTGGGGCGTCCCGAGCGACATCCTCTCCGGCGCCGCCCCCAAGTGGCAGGCGCGCGACGACGTCTACCAGGTCGGGCAGCTCCTCGGCATGCTCGTCAAGGGAACCGCCGCCGCCCGGATCCGCACCGGCGAGGTCCGGAACCTGCGCTGCACCGATCACCTGAAGGAGATCGTCTACCGCTGCATCGGCGAGCGCCGCAAGCGCTACGAGAGCGCCCAGGAACTGATCGACGCGCTCACCCACCCGCCCGCCGCGCTCAGGGTCGGGAGGCTCAAGACCCTCAAGGGAGCCCATCTCGCCTTCACCGGCATCCTCTCGAAGCCCCGCAGCGAAGCCGCACGCGCCGCGCGCCGGGCCGGGGCCAAGGTCCACGGCTCGCCTTCCGCGAAGACGACCGTCGTCGTCCGAGGCCGGCCCAACCCGCTCCAGGCCGCCGGCCGGGACGCCGGGAGGAAGCTGCTGGAGATCAAGCGGCTGCGCGAGAAGGGGCACCGGATCACGCTGCTCAACGAGACGCAGTTCTGGCGGCTGGCGGGGCGGACGAGAAAACGTTCAGACGGCACCGATGCGGGTTCCTGCCCTGAGAATCAACAGCGCACAGGACGGACGCTCCAGCACCCCTTCTAGATTCACTCGCGGACGAAAAGTCGCGGCTGTTCCCACCGTAAACGAACGCGGAGGAACCCACTTGCGACTCCTGTTCGTAGCCATCTGCGGTCTATGCTTGTCGGTTCCTTCCCGTGCTCGATCATTGGAACCTGTCGAGATCTCGCCGTTCGCAGGCAATCTCTTCGGGCGGAACGATCTTCGACTACAAGATCGCGGCTCGCAGGACTGTCTATTTCCAACCATGTGATCTATGGCGTCCGAGTCGCTGTGAACGCGAACGCCACCTCGAGCCGGAATTCGAGTGGTCGCGAGCGGCCAGACTCGGCTTCGCTCCTGCGCGACCGGAGTCACCTCCATCCGCTGGACCGAGGAATACTTGCTCGGCGGTCGCCAGCTACAACTTCGGGCCGCTGCAGACGCGCCCCTACGCCGGGATGGACATGCGGGCGGCCGCGGATCGAGCGATCAACCACGACGCCCAGACCAGTTACGATCAGCGTGGGTGCGGGCGTCAAGCAATTCTTCACGCCCCACTTCGGGACCTGCGCGCCGACCGCGCGGCTACACGTCGATGACGCCCGGTCAGCTCGGCGCTCCTGCACGGAATTCTCGACCGGCGATGACGGTCATGTCGAATCCTCGCCGTGACGCCCACGAATGGCTGCTCGGCGGAAACGTCAGCGGAGGCCTGCCCATCGCCTTCTAGCTCTGCGCCGCGCCGACTCCCACCTTCAGCCGCCCGCTCGCCCTCCTCGAGACCAGCCTCGCCAGCGACGACGACCGCGCCCGCACCCGCATCGACCGTCGTCCTCGGCCCCTTCAAATCAGAAAATCAGGACTGACCCAATTGTCCTCGGTGAGATCGGCGCGGCGGAGGAATAGAGAGTCGCGGACCTGCTGCGAAAGGCCCAAGCATGAGTTGTCGGGGCAGTAGGGGGTCAGTCCTGACTTTTTGACTTTCTGACTGCCGGCCCCGCTCCGCTCGCGACAACTACTAGGTGAGGCGCCCGGGATGAATTGGCCCAGGGGTCAGTCCTGACTTTTTGACTTTCTGGTTGCCGGCCAAGTCCCGCTCGCGCCAATTAGGTAGATGAGCGCCCGGGATGAGCTTCTCACCCTCAAATGCCGAGACCGCCGTGCCGCTGTGGAGGATCATCGCGGACCTCCACTCCTTACGCCGAATGGTTCAACCGCCGTCACGACCGGTCCAGCAACCCGTTCCCCAGGCGCGCTTCAAGGCCCTTCGCCTCCCGCTCTCCCCCCCCACCCCCACAACTCAACAAGTCAGGACTGACCCCATCTCCCCAACGACTTCGTCAAAGGCCAAAAGGCGATACTCTCGTCCAGGGCGCCGCGGCACTTTCCGGAGGCATCAGTGCACAAGACCCGCCGAACGCGATGCCGGAGGCTGAGGGACCCGCCTTGCTGGTCTCAGGTGCCGAAGACCTGCCTGGCGTCCGGTGTACCCATAATTTGAGGAGAGAAAATGCAAAAAGCCAACACCTCCTGCGTATCGCGGCTTTTTTCGGTCGCACTCAGGGTCCCAATGCTGTTTTCGCTGGGGCTCCTGCTGGACGCAGCGGTCGCGCTGTCCGCTCAGCCCAGCCACATGGGGCAAAAGGTTACGGATCACGTTACTTTCCGGATTTCACGATCCGGCAACTCGGTAAGCGTCTGCGATGATTTTGGAGAACGCATTTTCCCAAACGGAAGCCACGGGCCGCTCCTTTTGGCCGGCCGTTGGTTCGTCGTCACGGACGTGACGTGGCGCACGGTCGTTGGGCCCGGTTTTCCACCCCAGCACCCCGGGCTGCTCAGGCTCAAAATCTTTTTCGGCCCGGACGAGGCGGTGCTCTTCGAGTCAAACGTTGTCCTGAAGGCCGATGACGTCAACGACCCCGCGGTCGGCAGCGAACACCTGACGACGGGATTCGTCGTCAGCGGGATTCCATGTATCGAGTTCCAGCAAATCGGAAATGAGGACAGTGGAGTCGGCGGCAGTGTGACCATGGAAGGCTACCTCATCGACAGGCCAGTCAATAATCCGAGGACAACAGGGATGGCGCCATAGCCATTCATGGACGGGCTGCAGCCGGGCGCCTTTCGGCGCCCGCTGCCGCCTCGTGAGAGCTGAGGGGGCAGTAGGGGGTCAGAAGGCCAAGGCGCAGGGGGGCAGTAGGGGGTCAGTCCTGACTTTTTGACTTTCTGACTGCCGGCCCCGCTCCGCTCGCGACAACTACTAGGTGAGGCGCCCGGGATGGGGCGTCCCTAAGAATGCCGCGACCGCCGCGCCTCGAATTCCCGTCCGCGCTCTACCACGTCACCGCCCGGGGCAACGAGCGCCGCGCCCTCTTCCGCGACGATCGGGACCGCCAGAGGTACCTGTCACGCATCGCCTTCTACCGTGAGCGGTTCCAGTTTCAGCTCCTGGCGTACTGCCTGATGACGAACCACATCCACCTCTCGATCCGCACGGGCCCGACGCCGCTGTCGAGGATCATGGCGGGCCTCCACTCGTCCTACGCCGAATGGTTCAACCGCCGTCACGACCGGTCCGGCCACCTGTTCCAGGGACGCTACAAGGCCTTCTTGGTCCAGGAGGAGAGGTATCTCCATGCCCTCGTCCGCTACATCCACCGGAATCCCGTGCGCGCCCGCATCGTCGAACGAGCCTGCGACTACCCATGGTCGAGCGATCGATTCCTGCGACGGGGCCGCGGCCCCGATTGGCTGGACGTCGACCGCCTGCTCTCGCTCCTGGACGACTCGCGGCGGGGTGCCGTCCGACGTTACGTCGCGCTCGTCGACGGACCGGAGGCCGCGACGCCCTACGAGAATCTGCCGGCAGCCGGGCGCGTGGTCATCGGGGACGAAGCCTTCGCGGTCGAACGCTTCGCCGCCATCGGCGAGCCCGGGCCCCCGAACACGCCGCTCGGCCTCGAAGCGCTCCTCGAGTTCGTCGCGCGCGAAACCGGAGTCCCGGTCGCCACCCTCGCCGGGCCGCGGCGAGCCCGCGCGGCCGCAGCCGCTCGCTGCCTGGCCGCATATCTCGCGCGCCACCTCTGCAGGATCCCGGTTCGCCGCGTCGCCCGCCGCCTCGGCCGCGACGATTCCGTTTTCGCTCGCCCTCTCGCCCGCCTCGAGGAACGCCTCGCCACCGATCCGGACCTCCGCACCCGCATCGACCGCCTCGTCAGAACGCTCCGCAGCAGCCCCGCCCCCCTCTCGTCTCCCGCTCCTCCGTCCCACCTCCACAACTCAACAAGTCAGGACTGACCCCATCCCCATCCCCCCCTTCAGTGAGCCGCTTCCGGCCGCGCCGCCCGGCCCGGAGACTGGGCCGCAGGGACCTTCTTCGCGGCAGGCTGGTAGCTTCCCGCGGGCGTATGGAACGCGATGTTCAGCCGGTTCCAGCCGTTGATCGCCACGATGCCGAGCGTCAGATCCGCGAGCTCCGACTCGGAGAAGAAACGACGCGCCTCTTCGAACACCTCGTCGGGCACCTGACCATCCCTCAGGCGCGTCACCGCTTCCGTCCACCCGAGCGCCGCACGCTCCCGGTCGCTGTAGTAGGGAGACTCGGCCCACGCGTCGAGGCCGTACAGCCGTTGCTCGCGCTCGCCTTCGGCGCGAAGGTCTTTCCAGTGCATGTCGATGCAGAATGCACAGCCGTTGATCTGCGACGCGCGCAGGTAGACCAGGTTGAGCAGCTTCCGATCCGCGTGCTGGCTCAGGTACTTCTCCAGGCCCAGCATCGCCTGCAGGGCCCCGGGCGAGACCTTGTTGTAGTCGATCCTCGCATCCATGAAACACCTCCTCGATCCAGAAAGGTTCCGTTCGCGCGGACCGGCGCTGAGAAGATCTCGGAGGTGCCCGCCGCCGGCACTCGCCGGAGCCGACCGCACCCTTCCTACATGTCAGACGCCCGGTCGAAATTCCCGCCGGGGTCAGTCCTGACCCTTTGACCTTCTGACAACGGCCGCGGGAACGGTCAGCGAACCGGAAGAGAACCGGGGCGCACCCCGGCCCGCCTCCCCGGCCCGCCTCCCCGGCCCGTGCAATTTTCGGACCGGCGGGCGACGCGTCGCCTGCGGAAACGGACAACTCGGCTTCTCGACAGCGCGGACGACGGCCCCTTCCTCCCGAATTCAGCAAGACCGACCTTCGGCATCCGGCTTGCACCGAAGGCGGCCGAGGGGATTAGTCTGCGGTCGGGCGCCGCCGCGAACGGAGCGGACGGCCATTCAACGCAAGGAGCACGTGGACATGAAGCCAAAGAACACGATCTGTCTCTGGTACGACAAGGACGCGCTGGAGGCGGCGCGTTTCTACGCGGCGACGTTTCCGGACAGCCAGGTCACGGCCGTTCACAAGGCGCCCGAGCGACTACCCGGGCGGCAAGCAGGGCGACGTGCTGACGGTGGAGTTCACCGTTCTCGGCATTCCCTGTCTCGGCTTGAACGGCGGCCCGACGTTCCCGCACAGCGAGGCCTTTTCCTTCCAGGTCGCGACGGACGATCAGGAAGAGACGGACCGCTACTGGAACGCGATCGTCCGCAACGGCGGCGAGGAGAGCCAGTGCGGTTGGTGCAAGGATCGCTGGGGCCTCTCCTGGCAGGTCACGCCGCGCGCCCTGACCGACGCGCTCGCGGCCGGCGGAGACACGGCGAAGCGGGCGTTCGAGGCGATGATGCCGATGAAGAAGATCGACGTCGCCGCCATCGAGGCCGCGGCCAGGGGTCAGTCCTGACAGATTGACTTCGCCCGTCCGGGCAGGTCGACTGGCTCGAGGACCCCGACCGCAACGGCCTGTCGATCTCGAGACACCTGCGGAAGTCCGCCCGGGGACCGGCCGCCGGAGAATCCCCGGTTGTCCGAGAGTCAACAAGTCAGGACTGACCCCGGAGAGATAACATCGCCCGGTTCGAGGAGGCGACGTATGAGCCGGAGAGGTCGATACCGTTCGGAGGCCCGGGGCGCGTCGGCGATCGGTGCCTCGGCCCGTGGCGCCTCCGCGATCGGCGCGCTGGCCCTGGGCTCGCTGGCGCTCGGGGCATTTGCCGTCGGCGCCGTGGCCATTTATCGCCTCGCGATCCGGCGCCTTGCGATCGGCGAGTCGCGCATCGGGTCGCTCAAGATCGGGAATCTGGAGGTCGGCCGCCTGAGGGCTGCGGAGATCGTCGTCAGTGACTCGCTCGAGCTCCCGGCGGGGACCAGTCTGGCGGGGCCAGCGAACCCGCCCGCATCGTAACTGCGGCAAATCAAGACTGATCCCGTTCCCGTTCGAAGACCCTCGATGGCACTCGGCGGCGGCCGGGTCCGCGTGCCCGGCCCGGCAGTCGATCTGGTCCGGTTCGGGTAGAGTTCGACTCCCCATAGCGATCGAGGAGACAACTTGCTCGGAACGACGATCTCTCACTATCGAATCCTGCGCGAGCTCGGCGCCGGCGGCATGGGCGTGGTGTACGAGGCGGAGGACACGCGCCTTCGCCGCAACGTCGCGCTGAAATTCCTCTCGGCGGCCCTCGCCGAGGACGCACCGATGCTGGAACGATTCGAGCGGGAGGCGCGGGCGGCCTCGGCCCTGAGCCATCCCGGCATCTGCACCGTGCACGCCATCGAGCAGGACGCCGGACGTTCCTTCATCGTGATGGAGCTCGTCGACGGCGAATCCCTCGCCACCCGGCTCTCCGGGCGGCCCATGGAGATCGGGCCGCTCCTCGATCTCGGCATCCAGATGGCCGACGCTCTCGAGGCGGCGCACGCGAAGGGAATCGTCCACCGCGACCTGAAGCCGATGAACATGATGGTGACCTCGCGCGGCCAGGTGAAGATCCTCGATTTCGGCCTGGCCAAGTTCGACGCCAACGAGGCCAGCGCGCAGACGACCTCGCCTACGGCGCCCCCGCGCGGCGCGGACCTGACCGCCGCGGGGACGGTCTTCGGCACCGTCCACTTCATGTCGCCGGAACAGGCGCGCGGACTCGCGACCGATGCGCGGACCGACATCTTCTCGCTCGGGGCGATCCTGTACCAGATGGCCACCGGCGACCGGGCCTTCGAGGGGGACACGCAGGCCGTCGTCTTCGACGCGATCCTGAACCGCGATCCTGCGCCCCTCGAGGACTCGAACCCGGCGATGCCCGCCCCGCTCGGCCCGATTCTGGAGAAGGCGCTCGAGAAGGACCGGAGCACTGCGCTACCAGACGGCGACGGAGCTGAAAACCGATCTGCTGAGGCTGCGCCGGAAGCTCGAGGGAGGCCGCTCCGGCCCGGCGTCGGCCGCCGACTCGAAGGCGCCGGCGTCCCGGGCGCAGCGGTCGATCGCCGTCCTCTACTTCGAGAACCTCTCGGGCGTGAACGAAGACGAGTACCTGTGCGACGGCATCACCGAGGACATCCTGACGGACCTCTCGAAGATCAAGGGTCTGAACGTCTTCCCGCGCACGACCGTCCTCGCGTTCCGCGGCCAGAAGGCGACGGCGGCCGACGTCTGCCGGCAGCTTCGGGCGGACTTCGCCCTCGAGGGCAGCCTGCGGCGCGCCGGGAACCGGTTGAGGATCAACGCCCAGCTCGTGGACGCGGCGACGGGCTTCCCCGTCTGGTCGGAGCGCTACGACCGGGAAATGTCCGACATCTTCGCCGTGCAGGACGAGATCGCGCACAAGATCGCCGAGGCGCTTCGGATCAAGCTGACTCCCCAGGAGCAGGCGGAGCTCGCCGCCAAGCCGACGGAGAACCTCCAGGCCTACGACCTCTATCTGCGCGGGCGCAGCTACGCCCGCCGGCGCACGACGCGGGACATGGATTTCGCCCTCCAGATGTTCGAGAACGCCGTCACGCTCGATCCGAACTTCGCCCTCGCCTGGGCGGCGATCGCCAACGGCTGCGCCCATGCGCAGTACTGGTCCGGGCCGGGCGGGACGTACATGGAGCGCGCCCAGTCGGCGTCGCTGCGCGCCGTGGCGCTCGCGCCGGACATCCCCGAGGTGCTCGTCTCCCAGGGCTGGATCCTGTATGCCGGCGGCCGGTACGACGACGCCGTCCGCCTGACGCGGGCCGCGATCTCGCGAAAGCGGGATTGTGAGGGCGCGTACTACCTTCTGCTGCGGGCGCTTTTCGCCTCCGGCAAGTACGAAGAGCTCGCCTCCCTCGCCGAGGAAGCGATCGAGGCCGCCGGCACCGACTACAACGTCTACATTCCGATCACGAATGCGCTCGGCGCACTCGGCCGGGACGAGGATCGCCGCGGGGTCCGGCGGCGGCTCATCCAGACCTTCGAAAACCACCTTCGCGAAGTGCCGGAAGACGCCAGGGCCCGGATCCTCTGCGGCGGCATGTACGCGCAGGAGGGACGCATCGAGGACGCCGTCCGCGAGACGAACCTGGCGATGACGCTCCGGCCGAACGAAGCCACCGTCCTCTACAACGCCGCCTGCACCTTCGCCCAGATCGACCGGCGCGCCGACGCGCTCGAGGCGCTGCGGAAAGCCTGGGAAGCCGGCTACCAGGACGCCGAGTGGACCCGGCGCGATCCCGATCTCGCCAGCCTCCACGGCGACCCGGAGTTCGAGAAGCTCTACCCGGCGCCGAAGGAGGAGGGCTAGGGGTCAGTCCGGACCCGGCTCCGCCTCGCGCCAATCCAAGTCAACGACTCCAGCTTCACACGGCCCCTGGTCCGCCTCGCAACGCCGCCCCGCTCCTCCCGAAATCAGCAAAGTGGGACCGACCCCCGTCGCGAAACGAAGCGGGCGCCTTGCGGCGCCCGTTCCAGGCCTCAAGCGGCCCCTCGCCCACGTGTCCTTTCCTTATTTGACCGTAGTTCTTCCGTCGTTACTGTCCGCCGATTTCACCGCCGTTCTTCGACGTGCTCAGGTTCGCGGGGGGCGCCCTCGCGTGCAGGCACAGCTCTGCCCGACTCCGCGTTGTCGCGAGCGAGCTGATCCGGTTGCGCGGTCGTCACGCCCTGAGACGCTGCGGCAGCGACGTTCTCCGGCAACTGATAGCGGATGCGGACGCCACAGAGCGCGAGCGACGAGCCGACTCCGCCCTGAATCGAAGCGACCAGTACCAAACTTTCATTGAGGTTGTCGACGATGTGCGAGAAAAAACCGCTTCCTTCACTCGAATAACCGGGCGTTCCGCTGGAATCCGCCTCGGCGATCAGGTTGGTGCCTCCGGCTCCGTCGAACGCCCAGAGCTCCGAGTTGATATCGTAGGTGGCGCTGTTGTCGTAGAAGAGGACGCGAAGGAAATCGATTTCCGCGCCGTGCGGCAATTGGACCTCATGCGTGAACCAGGAGTCACCAACATTGCTGTCCCGATGCATACAGCCACCGCCCAAGTACGAGAAGGTGGCAACACTGTCGCGCGGCGTGAAATTCGATCCCGCGATGCGGTGGAATACCGGGTCTGTGATCGGTACCGGTGTCCCGCGAATGATGAAAACGGCCATCTGCTGACGGGTCACCGGATTACCGGGGCAGTACTCGCTGAGCGAACAGCCGGCGGTGATGCCGCGCCGCGCCAGCTCCTCGATCCACGGGCAGAACGGATTGCCGGCCGGCACGTCGGTAAACATCTCGCTTCCCGGCACGCACGGCGGCGGCTCGAACAGGTCGGGCCTCAGTTTCTCGTAGAATTGCGCGATCTCCGCCTCGGAAAAGCCATCGGATGCCAGAAGGTCGGCAAGCTCCACCGCCTCGGCTGCCGGCGCCATCTGGAAACTGACGACAAGCGCCAACACGGCGCCCGCCGCCGCCACGCCTGATTTCCACGTACGTTGAATCATCGCCTTCCCTCTCTTTCCAGGATAGTGAGTTTGGACTCGCCCCGATTCGGTGGACAGGTTACCGCTCGAGTTCCTGGGCCCAGGGGCGCAACCCCTGGTCAGGGAGACGGCCATCCGAGCTTCCGCCTGGATCTTGAACTTGCGGCGGTCGAGCAGCTCGCACTCGAGCGTCGCAAGGAAGCTCTCGCACTGGGCGTTATCGTATCAGTCGCCCACCGATCCCATCAGGGGTAGGGGTCAGTCCTGACTCATTGAGTTTCGCAGCGCAGCCGCGCCTTGTCGCCGCGTCATACCCCGCATACCATCGACGGTGAAGCTGGTTCCTGCCTCGAAGGGAGGACACATGCGCTCGAGGTTCATTGTTGCGAGCATCGCGTTTGCGCTGACGACCTGCCTGTCCGCCGCCCCGGGGCCCAAGCCCGACGTGGGAGACGGCCGCGTCGCGTGGTTCGACATCAGACGTCAAATCTCCAGCAGTCGAAAGAGTTCTACGCGAAGCTCTTCGGATGGGAGTTCACGTCTCTGGCCGGAAGCGACTACGCGGTGGAGATCGTCTCCGGCGGACAACCCATCGGAACCCTCCGCGTCGCCGAGGGCAAGATCAGCCCCTTCGACGGCGTCGTCTACATCCAGGTGAAGGACATGCCCGCAAGTTGCGCCAGGGCGAAAGAGCTCGGCGGCACGATCCCTCCCGGATTCCCGTTCGACCTGAACGACGAAAAGGGATCGGTCGCCGTCGTCATCGACCCGGCCGGACACCCCGTCGGGATGTACTCGCGAACGCCGCTGCCGGTGGCGGCGAAATAGATCTGGCGGTGGCAGCAGACCTGACGATGGGCAGCCCCTCCCATCCTGCCAACTCAACAAGTCAGGACTGACCCCTATCCCAAATACAGCGGGCGCCTTGCGGCGCCCGTTGCAGGCCTCAAGCGGCCCCACCCCAAACTTGGTTCTAGCTACACCCCGACGTCGCTCCGCAATTCAAGCACTTGTAGCAGGCCGCCGACCTCACCATGATGCTCCCGCACTCGTGACACGCGGGGGCATCCGTGCTCGTCTCGAACGTCAGCTTCGACGACTCGCTCGCCCCGGTCCGCGTCGACGGCCAGGCTCGTCAGGGGCGACGGCTCGTTGGAGATCGAGTCCCTGGCGATGATGCCGACGGCGCGCTTGTCGTCGGCGGAGAGGAACTTCGACCCGAGCCACCGGAAGACGTAGTCGACGAGCGACTTGGCCATCGGGTATCTCGGGGTTCTTGGTGAAGCCCGCGGGCTCGAAGCGCATGTGGGTGAACTTCTTGACCAGGGCGTCGAGGGGCACGCCGTACTGGAGCGTGAGCGAGATCGCGGTGGCGAACGAGTCCATCAGTCCCGAGACCGTGGAGCCTTCCTTGGACATCTTGAGGAAGATCTCGCCGGGCTTTCCGTCCTCGAACAGCCCGACCGTGATGTAGCCCTCGTGGCCGCCCACGTCGAACTTGTGGGTGATGGAGCGGCGCTCGTCGGGCAGCTTCTTCCGGTAGGGCGCCGGGGCGGGCGCGGTGGCCTTGCCGACGTACTCGAGCGAGGTCCGCTTCTCGGGCGACTTGCTGTCGCTCTTGGAGGCGCCGGTGTTCAACGGCTGCGTCCGCTTGCAGCCGTCGCGGTAGATCGCGATGGCCTTCAGGCCCTGCTTCCAGCCTTCCATGTACACGCCGGCGATCTCGTCGGGCGTGGCGTCGGGCGGGAGGTTCACCGTCTTCGAGATCGCGCCGGAGAGAAACGGCTGCGTCGCCGCCATCATCCGGACGTGTCCCGAATAGTGGATCGAGCGGGTGCCGTTCAACGCGCGGAAGGCGCAGTCGAAGACCGGCAGGTGCTCCGGCTTGAAGTCCGGCGCACCCTCGATCGTGCCCTTCTCGTCGACGTAGTCGATGATCTCGTGGATCTCTTCCTCGCTGTACCCCAGCCGCTTCAAGGCCAGCGGGACCGTCTGGTTGACGATCTTGATCGTGCCGCCGCCGACGAGCTTCTTGTACTTGACGAGCGCGAGATCCGGCTCGACGCCCGTGGTGTCGCAATCCATCATGAAGCCGATCGTGCCGGTGGGTGCCAGCACCGTGACCTGGCCGTTCTTGTAGCCGTGCTGCGTCCCCGCCTCGAGGGCCGCGTCCCACACGGCCATCTGCGCCTTGAAGAGCTCGGCCGGAACGCCCCTGGCCGGCACCTCGTACGCCGCGTGGCGGTGCATGCCGATGACGTCGAGGAAGGCGTCGCGGTTGGGCTCGTAGGCCGGAGAACGGTCCGAGCTCCGCGGCGATCTTCGCGGACTGCAGATACCCTTCGCCGCACATGAGCGAGGTGATCGCGCCCGCGTAGGCCCGCCCCTCGTCCGAGTCGTAGGGAACGCCGGCCGCCATGAGCAGCGCGCCGAGGTTCGCGTAGCCGAGGCCGAGAGGCCGGAACTTGTGCGAGTTCTCCTCGATCGCCGGCGTCGGGTACGAGCAGTTCGAGACGAGCATCTCCTGGGCCGTGATGACGACGTCGCAGGCGTGCCGGAAGCTCGCCACGTCGAAGGAGCCGTCCTCCGCGTTGAAGAACTTCATCAGGTTCAGCGACGCCAGGTTGCAGGCCGAGTCGTCCACGAACATGTACTCGGAGCACGGGTTCGAGGCGTTGATGCGGTGCGTCGCCTTGACCGGGTTCCAGCGGTTGATCGTCGAGTCGTACTGCATGCCGGGGTCGCCGCAGATCCACGCCGAGTCGGCGATCTTGGCCATCAGGTCCCGGGCCCGGTAGGTCTTGTAGGGCTGGCCGGTCAGGACTTCCTTGGTCTGCCACTCGCCGTCCTTCTCGACGGCTTCCATGAACTCGTCGGTCACGCGGATCGAGTGGTTGGCGTTCTGGAAGAAGATCGACGCGTACGCCTCGCCGTTGAACGAGCCGTCGTAGCCGGCGTCGATCAGCGCCCAGGCCTTCTTCTCTTCGTTCGACTTGGAGAGGATGAACTCCTCGATGTCCGGGTGGTCGATGTTGAGGATGACCATCTTGGCCGCGCGACGCGTCTTGCCGCCCGACTTGATCGCGCCGGCGAAGGAGTCGAAGCCCTTCATGAAGGAGAGGGGGCCGGAGGCCGTGCCGCCGGCGGAGAGCGACTCGTGCGAGCCGCGGATCGAGGAGAGGTTCGATCCGGTGCCCGAGCCGTACTTGAAGAGCATGCCCTCGGTCTTGGCCAGGCCGAGGATCGAGGACATCGAGTCGCCGCACGAGTTGATGAAGCAGGCCGAGCCCTGCGGCCGCTCCTCGATGCCGACGTTGAACCACACGGGCGAGTTGAAGGAGGCGACCTGGTTGACGAGGATCGTCGCGAGCTCGTCGTGGAAGGCGTCGCGGTCGGCGGCCGTCTTGAAGTAGCCGCCCTTCTCACCGTAGCCGGTGATCGTGCCCGCGACCCGCTCGATCAACTGCCGGACCGAGGTCTCGCGTTCGGGCGAGCCCATGCGTCCGTGGAAGTACTTCTGGACGACGATGTTCGTCGCCGTCTGCGACCAGGACTTCGGGACCTCGACGTTCTTCTGCTCGAAGATCGTCTCGCCCTTTTCCGACACGATCGCCGCCGTTCGCAGCTCCCACTCCACCGCGTCGTACGGCGAGACCGAAGGGTCCGAGTAGACCCTCGAAAAGGTCAGTCCCCGCAGGGCCCGTCCCGTCTCCCTGGCCTTTTCGAAGACAGCCGCCTGCACTTCCTTGTCCGTCGAGCTCATCCCTCCTCCTCCTTCCACCCCCCAAAAAAACGAATGCTCCGCCCGAAGTTACAGAACCCTGGCTCCTGTCTGAGCGATGCGGAAAAACCGCCAGCGTTGCCCACCAAGGTAATTCCGGGGAGAAGGTCGAGTCAAGAAAAAACACCACATGTTGTGGTGTGCACAGGAAATGGTGCGAGGAATGGTGGCACGGCGATTGCTGTTATTTGCGGATGAAGGGTGAGTTCGGAGCCGCGAAAAGGCCAATTTGCTCGGGAAAAGGAGATCGGCGGAGACGGTGGGAAGAAAGGCAGATGCCGTGAAACGCAACACCAGCGCAGCGCATCCGAAGGACATGGGTTGGAGCACTCAGCCGCGGGCCGCGAAGGTCTCGTTCCGATCGGTCTTCGAGGTCGACGGCGCGCGCCTCGCGATTGGTCACTTCAACCGTCCTCTGGATGACGCGGAGTGTCGCTCCCTGCGGCGCGCCTGGGAGCTCGCGCGCCTGCCCGGCGTCCAGGATTTCGAAGTCACGGCGAAGCAGGTGTCCTTCCTCACACCCCCGCCGGGTGTCGATCCCACCTGGCGGTCGATCGAGGCGCTCCTCGCAACTCCCTCACTCGCCAAGGCTTCCTGAGGGGGAAACCCCGAAAAGCGAAAGTGCCGGCGCGACGCCGGCCCCTTGTCTGCCGCGGCGGGTGACGCGCTCAGTTGGGAAAGTGCAGCCCCAAGGCCTTCGCCAGGAACACGGCCATCTGGCCGCGCGTGAGCGGGTCGTTGGGGCAGTAGTTTCCGCCGCCGCAGCCGGCGGTGACCCCCGAGGCCGCCAACGCCTCGACAAACTGAAAGAACGGGTGCGAGGTCGGGACATCCGCAAACGTCGCAACGGCCGGAGCGGGGCTGACCTGGAGCTGATAGTTGATCTGGACGTTGTAGACGCCGCTGTAGTTGGCTCCATCCCGTCCGAAGACCCCCAGCACGGCGTAGGACTGCGTGTTGTTGACCTGCACCGGAGGATTCACGATGGCGGTGACCGAATTGTCCCCGGCGCTGAATACTCCGGGGGACAGGTCGGTGATCACGGTCAGCCCTCCCTTCGGTCCGATGGAGTAAACGCCGACGGAGGGCTCGACGGCGACGAGATCGTCGTAATAGTTCAACGTCACCGCCGTGATCAGCGCTCCGCCTGGCAGATGGAATGGAAGCCCGACGCCGGTGCTCGGGGCCCCCGGGATCGGTCGCAGGATGCCGCAGGCGATCACTTCGTAGGTGAGCGTGCTGTCGCGCGAGCCCGCTTCGCAGGAGCCGACGGTGTACGACGAGGCGTCCGCCGTGCCCCAATTCGGACCGGCGAAAATGGGGGCAGGTGTCCGGTCCGCGGCCGCCTCCGCCCGGGTCATCCACCGGCCATGGAGGGCGACGAGCTCCTCGGCAGAAGCACCCGCTGCGAGGGCGAACCCGACCTGCGCGGCGACCACAACCAGGACTTTGACGGAGGATCGAATGCGACGGTCTCTCACTACGTGCCTCCTGATCGGAATTCGAGCGTGCGATTGCTAGTTTGCAGAATACCCTGCGCCGGCGGTCACGGGAATCCGCGGGCGGCCGACGAGTCCGGGCGGCCTAAACCGCTACGGCCATTCAGTTTCCGGCGTCGGGTTGCGCATGCGGCGCCGCTCGACCATAATCCTTCCCGAGGAGACACTATGTCCACTGTGGAAACTTCGACTCCGACCCCCATCACGACCGGACCCACCGGCGCCCTCCTGTCGCTGACGGAGAAGGCCGTCGAGAAGGTCAAATACTTCGCCGGCACGATGCCCGACTCGCAGGGCAAGCCGCTGCGCATCTTCGTCCAGGGCGGAGGTTGCTCGGGCTTCCAGTACGGGTTCACGTTCGACGAAAAGAAAGAGGGCGACGCGGTCATCGAGACCGGCGGCATCCAGGTCGTCGTCGACCCGCAGAGCGCCACCTACTTGAAGAACGCGACGGTCGACTTCGTCGAGGACATGCGCGGCGCCGGATTCTCGGTCACGAATCCGAACGCGACCGGCGGCGGCTGCGGCTGCGGAAAGAGCTTCTCGGCGTAATCGCGAGACGGCGGGGGCAAGCCCCGCCCCACGACCAGCGCAACGATCCGCCCCGCCTTCCGGCGGGGCTTTTCATTTCTTCTCTTCCGTAGGAGCGCCCCTTGCGGGCGCCCGATTCCGCACGCGGCACGATGGGCGGGGGCAAGCCCCGCCCCTACGCTTAGGATTGCTCCCGTGACGACGCGCGGAAAGGTCCGGATCATCGCGGCGGCCTGCGTCACGGTCACCCTGCTCGTGGCGGGACGGACGCTTCCCTTCGGCGACTGGCTGGCGGACTTCGGAGCGTGGATCGCCGGCCTCGGCGCGGTCGGCGTCGTGCTCTACGTGGCCGCGCACGTCGGCGTGACCGTGCTCATGCTGCCCGCCGTCCTCATGACGATCGGCGCCGGATACCTGTTCGGTCTGCTTCCCGGAACGGCCATCGCCCTGGCCGGCGCGACCGTCGGCTGCGCGCTCTCCTTTCTCATCGCGCGGCATCTGGCGCGGGACCGCGTGGCGCGCGCGGCCGCGAAGGACCCGCGCTTCGCGGCGCTCGACGAGGCGATCGGCGCGAAGGGGTGGCGGATCGTCTTCCTGCTCCGCATGTCGGCGGTCGTCCCGTTCGTGCTGTCCAACTACGTCTACGGGCTGACGGCCATCCGCTTCTGGCCCTATGCCGCGGCGAGCGCCGCCGGAATGATCCCGCTGGCGTTTCTCTACGTGGCGCTCGGGGCCGCGGCGCGCGCGGCCGGGCAGCCCGAGGAGGCCGTCGCGCCGCCGGGCGCGTGGGGCGCCGCGGTCTTCGCGGCCGGGGTCCTGATCACCGTGGGCGTGACGATCTACGTCGCGCGGCTGACGCGCAAGGCCCTGGCCGGACGTTCGGCCCCGGCGGCCGCCGAATCCCGGATTCCGTAGGCCCCCGCTCAGTCCTTCTTCGGATTGGGCCGCGCCGCGGCGAGCGTCATGAGCGTCGCGTAGTCGCGCTGCATGACGTTGACGCCGTAGCCCTTCCGGGTGATGAAGTCGACGTCCACCTGGTTGTAGCCGACGCCCTTGGGGAGCAGCTCCTTGCGGTAGTGCCAGACCTCGCGCCAGTTGCCCGAGGAGGAATCGAGCACGGTCGTCCCCGGGCCGCTGAACCCCGCGGAGATCGTGGCGGCCTGCCCGCTCGAGAGCCGCCCCGACGGAGATCCGGCGGCGGCGCCCGAGGTCGCTGCCCGCGCCGCCCCGGCGTCCACCGTAGAGAGCCCGGCGGCGTCGGTCGGATCGTCGCCCGTCTTCAACGGCTTTCTCCCGACGTAGGTCGGCGGCCCCAGCAGCACGAAGACCATTCCGCGGTCCGTCATGCTGCCCCGCTTTCCCTCGGACTGGACGAAGTTGGCGTCGGCGAAGGCCACCCGCCGGTCGAAGGTCGTGCGATAGACGTTGTCGGGGTTGCCGGGCTGCGGGTTGCGCGCCTCCCAGAACTTGTCGACGAACTCCTGCCACTCGGCGCCCGGGGTCAGCTGCGCCCAGGTCTTCTTCTCGTCGGAGGTCATGATCCACTGGATCGGGCCGTCCGCCCAGTTCGCGTTGACCTGCTCGCCGGAGTTGGGCGGAAGCTTGAACTCCTGGAAGCGGAGGAACATCGAGGGCCGCCCGTCGTCCACGCTCGAGGGGGGCGCCACGCTCTGGCGCGCGGCGTCGAAGGCGGAGATCGCCTTCTTCGAGTACATCGAGGGGTCCAGGCCCGCGTTGGGCTGGTCCTGCAGGAACGTGACGAAGTCGGCCTGCGCCCTGTCGGCCTGGCCGAGGTTGGCCTCGCAGACGCCGCGGTAGAAGGCGAGCGGCCCGGTGAGCTGCTGCCGGGCGGCCTCGTTGCCCGGTTTCGCGGCCTCGGTTTCGAGCTTTCCGAGCGTCTTCATGGCCTCGCTCCAGGCCTCGCCCTTCACCTGGGCCTTGGCCTTCTGGAAGAGCTCGGGAAGGGTCTGGGCGGCGGACGTGGCGGATACGAGCAACAGAGCGGCAAGAATCGCGCCGAACCGGTTCATGGCGGGCCTCCACGTCAATCTTACGTCCGCCGGGCGGCGGATTCGCGCCCCCTCAAGGCGGCGTTTTTCCGCAGCCGCGGGGCCTCCGAACGCGACTTTCGACCTTCACGCCCCTTGCCATATGCTTCGGCGCAACTTCCATGGCTCAGATTTTCCACCGCAGCACGAACACGGTGTCGCGCGTCTCGGTCTTCGGCGCCGTGTTCTTCGTCGGGATGCTCGGCTGGCTCTTCGACGTGGTCAACCGGTCGCCCTACGTGACCCAGCAGAACATCGCGCGGGTCCAGCCGGTCCAGTTCTCCCACCAACACCACGTCGGGGCAATGGGGATCGACTGCCGGTATTGCCACACGACGGTCGAGCGGGCCGCCTTCGCGAACATCCCGCCCACGAAGACCTGCATGAACTGCCACTCCCAGATCTGGAACCAGTCCCCCGAGCTCGAGCCCGTCCGCGAGAGCTGGCGGACGGGGCGGTCGATCGAGTGGGTCAAGGTCTACGACCTGCCCGACTACGTCTACTTCAACCACTCGATCCACGTGGCCAAGGGCGTGGGCTGCGAGACCTGCCACGGGCGCATCGACAAGATGCCCCTCGTGTCGCAGCACCCGACCCTCCAGATGTCCTGGTGCCTGGACTGCCACCGCGACGTCAAGAAGCACCTGCGGCCGCGCGACCAGGTCTTCACGATGGGCTACGTTCCGGCCGGCAACCAGGAAGAGATCGGGGCGCGGCTCGAGGCGGAGTACCACGTCCGGCCGGCCCGAGAACTGACCGACTGCACGACGTGTCACCGATGAAAGGAATCTTCGAGTGTCAGCGACGAGAGGTTCGCCATCGAGAAGGCGCGGGCGCGGCTGGAGAGCATCCGGGGCCGCGAGTACTGGCGCTCGATCGAGGAGCTGCTCGAGACCGAGGACTTCCGCGAGCACCTCCACCGGGAGTTCCGCGTTCCGATCGACTCGGGCGTGGACCGGCGGGAGCTGCTGACCCTGATGGGCGCGTCGATCGCGCTGGCGGGCCTGACCGGCTGCGTGCGGCAGCCGACCGAGCGCATCTTCCCCTACGTCCGGGCGCCCGAGGAAATCGTGCCGGGCGAGGACCTCCACTACGCCACGGCCCACCTCGACGGCGGCTTCGCCCGCGGCATCCTCGTCAAGAGCTACGAGGGCCGGCCGATCAAGATCGAGGGCAACGACCTGCACCCGGCGAGCCTCGGCGGGACCGACGTCTTCGCCCAGGGCTTCCTGCTCAACATGTACGACCCCGACCGCTCCCAGGCCCTGACCGAGCGCGGCCAGATCCGGCCCTGGGGCGCGCTCTACGCCGCGGTGAGCCTCGCCCTCGAGAAGGAGCGGCCGTCGCGCGGCGCCGGGCTGCGGTTGCTGACGGGCACGGTCACCTCCCCGACCCTCGCCGCCCAGATCGGCGGGGTCCTCGCCGAGTTCCCCGAGGCGCAGTGGGTCGCCTGGGAACCGGCCGGACGCGACGCCGTCTACGCCGGAACGCGGATGGCCTTCGGCGAGGCGCTCGAGCCGCTGCCGGACTTCGCCGCCGCCGACGTCATCCTGTCGCTCGAGTCGGACTTTCTCGGCAGCGGCCCCTCGATGCCGCGCCACGTCCGCGACTTCACCTCCCGCCGGCGCGGCGGCTCGATGAACCGCCTCTACGCCGTCGAGTCGACGCCGACGCTGACCGGGGCCCGGGCCGACCACCGGCGTCCCATGCCGCCGGCCGGGATCGCGGCGTTCGCCCGCGCGGTCGCCGCCGGGGTCGGCGCGATCCCGTCCGGGGGCGCGTCCGATCCGTTCGCCGCGGCCGTCGTCGAGGACCTGAAGGCCCACCGGGGCCGGAGCCTCGTCGTGGCCGGGCCGGCGCAGCCGCCGGAGGTCCACGCCCTCGCCCACGCCATCAACGCCGCGCTCGGCAACGCGGGCAAGACCGTCCGGTACGCGGCGCCGGCGTTCGCCGGGCCCGGGAACCAGGCCGAGTCGATCGCCGGGCTCGCAAGCGACATGGCGGCCGGGAAGGTCACGACGCTCGTGATCGTGGGCGGCAACCCCGTCTTCAACGCGCCGGCCGAGCTCGACTTCGCCGCCGCCATGCTGAAGGTCGGCCTGCGCATCCACCTCGGCCTCTACAACGACGAGACCTCCCGGCTCTGCCACTGGCACGTCGCCGAGGCGCACACGCTCGAGAGCTGGACGGACGCGCGCGCCGAGGACGGCACGGTCACGATCCTCCAGCCGCTGATCGCGCCGCTCTTCTCCGGCAGGACCGCCCACGAGCTGCTCGCGGCGTTTTCGTCCCGGCCGGAGAAGACCTCGCACGACATCGTCAAGGACGCCTGGCGCGGCAAGCTGCCCGGCGCGAACTTCGAGGCGGCCTGGCAGAAGGCCCTGCACGACGGCCTCGTCGAGGGATCCGCGTCGCCGACGAAGACGCCCGCGTTGAAGGCGGACTTCCTCGCCGGCGCGGCGGCGGCGGCGCCGGAAAACGGACTGACGCTTCTGCTTCGCCCCGATCCGACGATCGGGGACGGCAGCTACGCCAACAACGGCTGGCTCCAGGAGCTGTCGAAGCCCCTGACCAAGCTGACCTGGGACAACGCCGCGCTCATCGCGCCGTCGACGGCGCAGCGGCTGGGGGTCGCCAGCGAAGACGTCGTCGAGCTGTCGCTCGGCGGGCGCAAGGTCGCGGCACCCGTCTGGGTGATGCCCGGCCAGGCGGAGGACTGCGTCACGGTCCACTTCGGATACGGCCGCACGCGGGGCGGCCACGTCGCCGACGGCACCGGCTTCGACGCCTACGCGCTGCGGACCGGCGGCTCCCTGTGGCAGGCCGGCGGGCTCCAGCTCGCGAAAACCCTCCGCCGCTACCCGCTCGCGACGACCCAGCACCACCACGCGATGGAGGGCCGGCACCTGGTGCGCGAGGCGACCGCGGCCGCCTACGCGGCGGACCCGGAGGTGATCGCCAGCATGGGCGAGCCGCCGCCCGGCCCGCGCGACACCCTCTACCCGCCGATGCCCCACGGCAGCTACGCCTGGGGCATGGCGATCGACCTGTCGACCTGCGTGGGCTGCAACGCCTGCGTCGTCGCCTGCCAGTCGGAGAACAACATCCCGGTCGTCGGCAAGGACCAGGTGCAGCGGGGACGCGCGATGCAGTGGATCCGCATCGACCGCTACTACGCCGGCGGCCTCGAGAACCCCGAGACCCTCCACCAGCCGGTGACCTGCATGCACTGCGAGAACGCGCCGTGCGAGGTCGTCTGCCCGGTCAACGCCACGGTCCACTCGACCGAGGGCCTGAACCAGATGGTCTACAACCGGTGCGTCGGCACCCGGTACTGCTCGAACAACTGCCCCTACAAGGTGCGGCGGTTCAACTTCTACCTGTACTCGGACTTCTCGACCGAGATCCACAAGATGGTGAACAACCCCGAGGTCACCGTCCGCAGCCGCGGCGTCATGGAGAAGTGCAGCTACTGCGTGCAGCGGATCAACCGCGCGCGCTACGCGGCCGAGCGGGAGAACCGGCCGATCCGGGACGGCGAGATCCGGACGGCCTGCGAGCAGGCCTGCCCGGCGCAGGCGATCACCTTCGGCAACGTCGCCGACCCGGAGAGCCGCGTCTCGCGCGCGAAGGCCGAGAAGCGCGGCTACGGCATCCTGGCCGAGCTCGGCACGCGGCCGCGCACGACGTACCTGGGCTCGATCACCAACCCGCTTCCCGTCCTCGCGCCGGAGGTGCCGGGCGAGAAGGAGCACGGCGCATGAGCGCCGGCCAGCCCCCGCGCTCCGGCGAGAAGCCGCCGCCGCCGACCGGCGCGATCCTGGCGCCGGGGTACTCCTTCACGACGCTGACGGACAAGCTCGCGTCGATCACCCTGACGCGGCGGACCCCGCTGGCCTGGTTCTTCGGCGCGGCGGTGGGCTTCCTGCTGACCATCGTGATGCTCGTCTCGATCACGTATCTCGTCTTCAAGGGGACCGGGATCTGGGGCGTCAACGTGCCGGTGGCCTGGGGGTTCGCGATCCTCAACTTCGTCTGGTGGATCGGGATCGGGCACGCCGGGACGCTGATCTCGGCGATCCTGCTGCTGCTGCGGCAGCCCTGGCGCAACTCGATCAACCGGTTCGCCGAGGCGATGACGATCTTCGCCGTCTCGTGCGCCGGCATCTTCCCGCTGCTGCACACGGGCCGGCCGTGGCTCGACTACTGGCTCATCCCGTATCCCAACGCCATGGGGATGTGGCCGAACTTCCGCAGCCCGCTCATCTGGGACGTTTTCGCCGTGACCACGTACGCCACCGTGTCGCTGCTCTTCTGGTACGTCGGCATGATCCCGGACCTCGCCACGCTGCGTGACCGCTCCCGGAAGCTGTGGGCCAGGCTCCTCTACGGCGGCCTCGCGATGGGCTGGCGCGGCTCGGCGCGGCACTGGCACCGCTACGAGACGGCCTCGCTGCTGCTCGCCGGCCTGGCGACGCCGCTCGTCGTCTCCGTCCACACGGTCGTGTCCTTCGACTTCGCGATCAGCATCGTGCCCGGCTGGCACACGACGATCTTCCCGCCGTACTTCGTGGCCGGCGCGATCTACGCCGGCTTCGCGATGGTCCTGACGCTGGCGATCCCGCTGCGCAAGATCTACGGCCTCCAGGACTTCATCACCGCCAAGCACCTGGACAACATGGGCAAGATCCTGCTCGCGACCGGGCTGATCGTGGCCTACGGCTACGCCGTCGAGGCCTTCATGTCCTACTACAGCGGCAACACCTTCGAGCGGTACATGACGCTCAACCGGATGATGGGCCCCTACAGGAACATGTACTGGGCGCTCATCCTCTGCAACGTGCTCGCGCCGCAGATGCTGTGGTTCCGGCGCGTGCGGCGCAACGTCCCGATGCTCTTCATGATGGCGATGATCGTCAACGTCGGCATGTGGCTCGAGCGCTACGTGATCATCGTCGTCAGCCTGTCGCGCGACTTCCTGCCGTCCTCGTGGGGCATGTACCACGGCACGATCTGGGACTGGGGCCTCTTCATCGGGACGATCGGTCTCTTCCTCGCCCTGCTGTTCCTGTTCATCCGGCTGCTGCCGATGATCTCGATCTTCGAGATGCGGGCGATCCTGCCCGGGGCGAAGGTCCACGAGGCGGACGAGTAGGCCATGAGCGGCGCCAAGCTCTACGGCCTGATGGCCGAGTTCGAGAACCCGAACGACCTCGTCGAGGCCACGCGGAAGACGCGGGAGGCCGGGTTCAAGAAGATCGACGCCTACTCGCCGTATCCCATCGAGGCGCTGACCGAGGCGCTCGACATCCACGACCACAAGCTGCCCGCGGTCGTCCTCGGCGGCGGCATCCTCGGCGGACTCTGCGGCTACGCCCTCTGCTACTGGACCTCCGTCCTCGAGTATCCGTTGAACGTCGGCGGAAAGCCGTTCCACAGCGCGCCCGCCTTCATCGTTCCGACGTTCGAGACCACGATCCTCTTCGCCGCCTTCGCGGCCGTCCTCGGGATGTTCGCGCTGAACGGCCTGCCGATGCCCTACCACCCGGTCTTCAACGCGCCGCGCTTCGCGCTGGCCTCGCGCGACCGGTTCTTCCTGTGCATCGAGGCCTCCGACGAGAAGTTCGACCACGACGAGACCTGGGCCTTCCTGACGCGGCTCCAGCCCCGCGTCGTCATGGACGTGGAGGAGTAGGTGCGGCGCGCCTTCGCCGCCGCGCTCGCCGCGGCCACGCTCGTTGCGCTGCCCGCGTGCCGCCGCGACATGCAGGACCAGCCCAAGTACAAGGACCTGCGGGGCTCGGCTTTCTTCGCCGACGGCCGCTCGGCGCGCCCGGTCGTCGAAGACACGGTCGCGCGCGGGCTCCCGTACGGCGACACCGTGTTCCTGACCGGAAAGCGCGGCGGCCAGGCCGTCGCCGAGCTGCCCGTGCCGCTGACGCGGGAGCTGCTCGAGCGCGGCCGCGACCGTTTCGGAATCTACTGCACGCCCTGCCACGGCCTGACGGGCAACGGCCTCGGCATCGTCGTCCAGCGCGGGTACCGCCAGCCGCCGTCCTTCGCGATCGACCGGCTGCGCGAGGTGCCCGTCGGCTACTTCTTCGACGTCCAGACCAACGGCTTCGGGGCGATGCTCGACTACCGCGCGCAGCTGCCGCCCGCCGACCGCTGGGCGATTGCCGCCTACGTCCGCGCGCTGCAGCTTTCGCAGCGGGCCGGCGTCGACGACGTGCCGCAGGCCGAGCGCGGCGCGCTCGAGGGCTCTCCGGCCCGGGTGGAGCCGCTGCCGACCTCGCCCGACGACTGGCAGAAGGCCCTCCCGGTCGAAGAAGAGCTCTCGAATCCGCCGCCGGCGGGGAAGCACTGAGCATGGACTTCGTCAACGATCCGCGCCTTCCCGAGCTGACCCGCGGCATCGCCCGCCGGGCGGCGATCGCGGGCATCCTGGGCCTGGCGGTCTCGATGCCGGGCCTGGCCAGGCCCGAGGCGTTCTTCCCCGCCTACCTGACCGCCTTCGTGTTCTGGAACGGACTGGCGGTCGGGTCACTCGCGGTCCTGATGCTGCAGTACCTGACGGGCGGGGCCTGGGGCATCTCGATCCGGCGCGAGCTCGAGGCGGCGGCGCGCACGCTGCCGCTGAACGCCCTCTTCTTCGTTCCGATCCTGTTCGGCCTGCACGAGCTCTACCCGTGGACGCGGCCCGACGTGGTCGCGCACGACGAGCTGCTGCAGAAGAAGGTGCTGTACCTGAACGTCCCCTTCTTCCTCGTGCGGACCGTCGTGGCGTTCGCCGGCTGGCTCCTGCTGGCCTATTTCCTGAACGCCTGGTCGCGGCGGCAGGACGAGGCCGCGGACCACGGGTCGATCGACCGCCGTCTCCAGCGCCTCTCGGGAGGCGGCCTCGTCTTCTACGCGCTCTCGGTGACCTGGACCTCGATCGACTGGGTCATGTCGCTCGATCCCCACTGGTACTCGACGATGTTCGGCGTCATCTTCATGGTCGGCCAGGCCCTCGGGGCGCTGGCGCTGGCCACCCTCGCGGTGGTCCGCCTCTCGCCGCTCGAGCCCGTCAAGAGCTTCCTCGCCGGCCGGGACCGGCACGACCTCGGCAAGATGATGTTCGCCTTCGTCATGGTGTGGGCCTACGTCAGCTTCTCGCAGTACCTGATCGTCTGGGCGGGCAACCTTCCCGAGGAGATCGCGTGGTACCTGGCGCGGTTCCGCGGCGGGTGGGGCGTGGTCGCCGCCGCCGTCCTCGTCCTGCACTTCGTGCTGCCGTTCGCCCTGCTGCTGTCCTCGCGGGCCAACCGCGACCCGCGCTGGCTCTCGGCGGCGGCGATTCTCCTGGTCGCCGTGCGCTTCGTCGACGTGGACTGGCAGATCCTGCCGGCCTTCTCGAAGGGCGCTTTCCGCATCCACTGGCTCGACCTGACGCTGCCGATCGGCCTCGGCGGACTCTGGGTGGCCTTCTACGTCCGGAACCTGGCCGCCCGGCCGCTCCTGCCCGCTCACGACCCCGGACTCGAGGAGGCGCTCGCGCATGGACGCGAATAACCGCAAGCCCGAGCCCCACGCCCCCGCGGTCGAGCCCGACACGGTGTCGGCCTCGGTCGTGATCGCACTCGCCCTCGTGCTGGCCGGGGCGGCCGTCGTCGCCTCGCTGCTGATCTACGTGCTCTTCCAGGGAAATACGAAGGGCGCCGAGAAGAAGGAGCGCGCGGCGATCGCCGCGGCCGGCCTCGCGCACGAGCCGAATGTCATTCCGCCCGCGCCGCGGCTCCAGATTCAGCCGGTGCGCCACTGGAAGGATTTCCGCCAGGCCGAGCTCGACCGCCTCGCGACCTACGGCTGGATGGACCGCTCGGCCGGCACCGTCCACATCCCGATCGAGCGCGCCATGGACCTCGTCCTCGAGCGCGGCGTCGGCCCGCTGCCGCCCGGGCCGCTGGTCCTGCAGAACGCCGAGCCGGCCGCGCCGGCGGAGGACAAGAAGTGAGGATGACCGGCGCGCGGGGCGTTCTCCTCCTGCTCGCGGGCCTCGCCGTCGCGACGGCCGCCGCCGCCCAGTCGATGGCGCCGCCGCCCTCGGAGATCCTGCGCGCGGACCAGCAGCCGGACGCCCTGAAAGGGGTCGGCATCGACCAGCGCCTGAACGAGCGCCTGCCGCTCGACCTGCGGTTCCGCGACGAGACCGGGCGCGACGTCGCGCTCGGGGACTTCTTCGGCAAGCGCCCCGTCGTCCTCGCCCTCGTCTACTACAACTGCCCGATGCTCTGCACCCAGGTCCTGAACGGCCTGCTCGCGTCGCTCAACGTCGTCTCCCTCGAGGCCGGGCGCGACTTCGACGTCGTCGCCGTCAGCTTCGACCCGCGGGAGACGCCGCCGATGGCGGCCGCCAAGAAGGAGGCCTACCTCTCCCGATACCAGCACCCCGAGGCCGCGAACGGCTGGCACTTCCTGACCGGCGAGCCCGGAGCGATCGCGGCGCTGACGCAGGCCGCCGGGTTCCGCTACCGCTTCGACGAGAAGCTCGGACAGTTCGCCCACGCGAGCGCCGTCATGGTCGCGACCCCCGACGGGCGCCTGGCGCGCTACTTCTACGGGATCGAGTACGCCCCGCGCGACCTCCGCCTGGGGCTCGTCGAGGCCTCGAACGGGAAGATCGGCACGCCGGTCGACTCCATCCTCCTGTACTGCTTCCACTACGACCCGACGAGCGGCAAGTACGGGGCGGTCGTCCTGAACATCATGCGCCTGGCGGGCCTGGCGACCGTCCTGGCGATCGCGGCGGCGATGATCGTCCTCTCGCGCCGGCGGGCCCGCGCCGTCCGGCACGCTTCGGGGGAGGCCCGCTGATGCCGCAGATCTTTCCCGACCAGGCGTCTTCCTACGCCGGCAACGTCGACGCCCTCTACGGCTTCATGGTCGCCGTGACGGCATTCTTCTCGATCCTGATCGGCACCCTCGTCGTCGTCTTCGCGATCAAGTACCGGCGGCGCTCGCCCGACGAGATCGCGACCGAGGTCCACGAGTCGGGCGCGCTCGAGATCGCCTGGACGATCATCCCCTTCATCATCGTGCTGGTGATGTTCTTCTGGGGCGCATCGGTCGCGTTCCGCATCACGCGGCCGCCGGCCAACGCGATCGACGTCTACGTCACCGCCAAGCAGTGGATGTGGAAGGTCCAGCACGCCGACGGCCACCGGGAGATGAACGAGCTCCACGTGCCCGTCGGGCAGGCCGTCCGTCTCACGATGGCCTCGGAGGACGTCATCCACAGCTTCTACGTGCCGGCCTTCCGCTTCAAGCGCGACGTCGTGCCGGGCCGCTTCTCCACGGCCTGGTTCGAGGCCACGCGCCCCGGGAAGTACCACCTCTTCTGCGCCGAGTACTGCGGCACGCGGCACTCGAACATGATCGGCTGGGTCTACGCGATGACGCCGGCCGACTACCAGGACTGGATCGCGGGCGCGGCGGCCGGCGAGTCTCTCGCCGCGGCGGGAGCCAAGCGCTTCGTCGAGCAGGCCTGCAACACCTGCCACGGGGAGGTGAAGGGCGCCCGCGGGCCGTCGTTGAACGGCCTCTTCGGCCGGCCGGTCCGCCTGCAGGGAGGCCACACCGTGATCGCGGACGAGGCGTACGTCCGCGAGGCGATCACCAACCCGCAGGCCCGCCTGGTCGAGGGATATCCCGCCATCATGCCGACGTACCAGGGCCTGATCAGCGAGGAGGGCCTGCTCCAGTTGACGGCCTACATCAAGTCCCTGTCTCCGGCGGCATCCGCGGCGGCGGCCCCCGCGCCGGCCGCGATCCCGGCGCCGGAAAGGAAGCCCGCAAAACCATGAGCGCTCACGTGTCCCACGACTCCCCGGCGGCCCGCCGGAACTATCTCAACGAGAGCTACGGCGTCCGGTCGTGGCTGTTGACGCGCGACCACAAGCGGATCGCGATCCTGTACCTGATCGGCGTGACGTTCTTCTTCGCGATCGGGGGCCTCTACGCGGCGGCGATCCGCCTCGAGCTCCTGACGCCGGCCGGCGACTTCTTCCAGTCCGAGACCTACAACAAGATGTTCACGACGCACGGCGTCATGATGGTCTTTTTCTTCATGATCCCGGGCATCCCCGGCGTTCTCGGCAACTTCCTGATTCCCCTGATGATCGGCGCCCGGGACGTGGCGTTCCCGCGCCTGAACCTCCTGTCCTGGTACCTCTTCATCATCGGCGGGCTGATCGTCCCTGTGGGCGGTCGTGCACGGCGGCGTCGACACGGGCTGGACCTTCTACACGCCCTACTCGACCGTGTACTCGAACAGCTGGGTGGTCGTGACGGGCGTCGGCGTCTTCATCGCGGGATTCAGCTCGATCCTGACCGGGCTGAACTTCCTCGTGACGATCCACTCGATGCGGGCGCCCGGCATGACGTGGATGCGCATGCCGCTCTTCTGCTGGGGCATGTACGCGACGGCGATCATTCAGATCCTGGGCACGCCGGTCGTCGCGATCACGCTCCTGCTCGTGGTGGCCGAACGGCTCTTCCACCTCGGCATCTTCGACCCGGCGCAGGGCGGCGACCCGGTGCTCTACCAGCACCTCTTCTGGTTCTACTCGCACCCGGCCGTCTACATCATGATCCTGCCGGGGCTGGCGGTCATCTCCGAGCTCGTGACGGCGTTCGCCCGCAAGCCGATCTTCGGCTACAAGTTCATCGCGGCGTCCTCGGTCGCGATCGCGACGCTCTCGTTCCTCGTCTGGGGCCACCACATGTTCGTGTCGGGCCAGTCGATCTATGCCGGGCTGGTCTTCTCGGTGCTGTCGTTCATGGTCGGCGTGCCGTCGGCGGTCAAGGTCTTCAACTGGACGGCGACGCTCTACAAGGGATCGGTGTCGTACCAGACGCCGCTCCTGTACGCCCTCGGCTTCATCGGCCTCTTCACGTTCGGCGGCCTGACCGGCCTCTTCCTCGCCGCGCTCGGCCTCGACATCCACGTGCACGATACCTACTTCATCGTCGCGCACTTCCACTACATCATGGTCGGCGGCACGATCATGGCGTACCTCGGCGGCCTCCACTACTGGTGGCCGAAGATCTCCGGCAAGCTCTACCCGGAGTACTGGTCCCGGGTGTCGGCGTGGGTCATCTTCCTCGGCTTCAACCTGACGTTTTTCCCCCAGTTCATCCTGGGCTACCTGGGCATGCCGCGGCGGTACCACGCCTATCCCGAGGAGTTCCAGGTCCTCAACGTGATGTCGACGGCCGGGGCCTCGATCCTCGGCATCGGCTACGTGATCCCGCTCGTCTACTTCTTCTGGTCCATGCGCTACGGCAAGGACGCCGCCGACAACCCCTGGGGCGCGACGGGCCTCGAGTGGCAGACGTCCTCCCCGCCGCCGACCGAGAACTTCGCCGAGATCCCGACGGTCACGGGAAAGCCCTACGACTACGCGACCGGACGCGAGGAGGCCGCCGTTGGCTGACGCGCACGCCGCTTCCGCCGCCGCGCACGACGCGCCGCCGGAGCTCCAGCACCACTTCGTCGACCTCGCGGCCCAGAAGCGGGCCTCGACGCTCGGGATGTGGGTCTTCCTGGTCACCGAGGTGCTGTTCTTCGGCGGGATGTTCACGGCCTACGCCATCTACCGCGAGACGTACCGCCGGGCCTTCGAGGGCGCCTCGAACCTGCTCGACATCCGGCTCGGCGCCTTCAACACGGCGGTCCTGATCCTGTCCTCCCTGACCATGGCGCTCGCGGTCTGGGCGTCCTCGCTCGGCCGGAAGAAGCTGCTGATCCTGTTCCTCCTGCTGACGATCGTGCTCGGCTCGGTGTTCCTCGGGGTCAAGGTCGTGGAGTACAAGCAGAAGTTCGAGCACCACGAGGTCCCCGGCCCGCACTTCGTCGTCCCCGACGGCCTGCCGCCCCAGAGCGAGATGTTCTTCTCGCTCTACTTCTGCATGACGGGGCTCCACGCCCTCCACATGATCATCGGCATCGGGCTCCTGTCGTGGCTGATCGGGAAGGCGAGGCGGGGGGCGTTCACGGCACGCTACAACACGCCGGTCGACATGGTCGGCCTCTACTGGCACTTCGTCGACATCGTCTGGATCTTCCTCTTCCCCCTTCTCTACCTGCTCGGGAGGCACACGCTGTGAGCGATTCCTCGCACGGCTCCGGAGTCGGCGCGTACCTGTCCGTCTTCGCGGCGCTGATGGTGCTGACGGCCCTGACCGTCTGGGCCGCCTTCCAGCACCTGGGCGCCTGGAACACGCCGGTCGCCCTGGGGATCGCGGTCGCGAAAGGGTTTCTCGTCGGGTGGATCTTCATGCACCTGCGCGGCTCGCCGCGGCTGACGCTCTACGCCGTCGGCGCGAGCATCCTGTTCCTGGCGTTCCTGATCCTGATCACGGCGTCCGACTACCTGACGCGGGCCTGGCTGCCGATCTACGCACGGTAAACGTCGCTAGCGCGCTGCCGAAGGTCTGCGCCCGGAGGGCGCACCGGCGGGCGGCTCGCCCGGATGCGGGCTCGACCGCCCGCCTGACCTCCGGCATCACGCTCACTCCCGCGGCGCGCGCCTCCTCCGCTGCCCTCGCGGAGACTTCGCGCGCCGCGGGCTGCAGGGGCAGACGGACCTCATAGTCCCGGCGCTGCCCGAGGCGGGTGCGGGAGTTGCGCACTGCTCCCCTGCGCCCGCGGAGACTCTGTGCGCCGCGGGCTCGAGACGCACTCGGGCTGATAGAGTCCCGGCGCGATCGAGGTGGGTGCGGAAGTGAGATCAGTGGCGTCTTCAGTTCGGGATCGCTGACCGTGCGGTGGATCGGGGCGCTCGTCCTCGGCCTGCCCGTCGCGATCCTGTGCCGGATCCTGCACGCCCCGGAGTGGACCATCTTCGCGGCCTCGGCCCTGGCGCTGCTTCCGCTCGCGGCGTGGATCGGCCTCGCGACCGAGCACGCCGCCGGGCGGCTCGGAAGCTCCCTCGGGGGCCTCCTGAACGCGACGTTCGGCAACGCCGCCGAGCTCATCATCACGCTCTTCGCCCTGCGCCGGGGCCTGATCGACCTGGTCAAGGCCTCGATCACCGGCTCGATCATCGGAAACACGCTGCTGATCCTGGGGATCTCGGCAGTCGCGGGCGGGCTGCGGCACGGCACCCAGCGGTTCGACGCCCGGGTCGTCGGCCGCCACGCCGCGATGATGATCCTCGCGGTCTCGGCCATGGCCCTGCCCGCGGTCTTCGCGACGGTCGAGAAGGACGCGTTCGTCCGCGAAGAGGTCTCGGTCGGCGTCTCGATCCTGCTGCTCGCGACCTACGCCGCGTATATCTTCTACTCCTACTTCTCGAAGGCGGCCCGCGGAGCCAAGGCCCCCGCGGAGGACTCCGGCGCCGGAGGGTCGCGCTGGAGCCTCGGCCGGTCGCTCGGAGTCCTCGGCGGGGCCGTCGTCGGCACGGCGGTCGCGAGCGAGCTGCTCGTCGGCGCCGTCGAGCCCGTCTCGCGGTCGCTCGGCCTCTCGCAGTTCTTCGTCGGCCTGATCGTGATCCCGATCATCGGCAACGTGGCCGAGCACTACGGCGCAGTCTCCTTCGCGCGCCGCAACCGGATGGAGCTGGCGCTCTCGATCGTCGCGAACTCGTCCACGCAGATCGCGACGTTCGTGGCCCCGCTCCTCGTCCTCGCGAGCCTCTTCTTCCATCCGATGACGCTGGTGTTCGCGCCCATGGAGCTGGTGACGCTGCTCGCCTCGACGGCGATCTTCGCGTACGTCTGCCTCGACGGCGAGACGAACTGGCTCGAGGGCGCCCAGTTGATCGCCCTGTATCTCATCGCCGCGGTGTCCTTCTACTTCCTGCCCGGCCGGATCTGAGCCGCGGCCGGCGCCTCGCGTTCCACGGAGCGATCCGCGCGCGGGCCGACGATCCCGCGCAGGAGGGCGGGGTCGTCCGTGAGGATGCCGTCGACGCCGAGGCGGACGAGCTCCCGCAGGCGGTCCGGATCGTCGATCGTCCAGGCGACGACGGCGTCGAAGATCCCGCGCTCGCGCGCCCCGACGCACCTCGCGACGTCCCCGCGAAAGCCGGGCCAGAGCCGCCGGCCGAGGCCGAGGCTGACGTCGCGGGCGCCGGTGGCGGGGGCGAGCTTCGAAGCGCCCGAAAGCTCGAAGTCCGCGCTGACGCGAATTCCGTCGGGCCTGCGGCGATGGCGCTGGACGAGTTCCCGAACGATCTCGGCCTGCGGGCAGAGGAGGCGGATGGTGAGACCGCCGAGAGCGCCCGAGGCGGCCGCGTCCTGCAGCTCGACGACGAGGGCCCGGGCCTCGGCGGTCTGATCGGCGGCGAGCTTGACGTCGAGGAGGACGTCGGTCAGGCCGGCCTGCCCCGGCGCCCAGGCGAGAAGCTCGGGCAGCGTGAGGATCTCGGCTTCCCGGGCGCTCGTCGCCCCCTCGGGGCCGTCCTCATCGCGGACGTAGCGGTAGTTTCGCTTCAGCAAGCTCTCCGTCAGCTCGCGGACGGGGCGCCGCAGGGCATGGCCGGGCGCCGGAACGTCGGGCCGGAAGAGAAGCCCCTCGGCCCCGACCTGGCGCACGAGCGCCACCGCCCCGTCGGGATCGGCGTCGTGCCAGATCACGAACCGCCGGTCCTTCGTCACGCAGACGTCCGCCTCGATGGCGTCGGCCCCGAGCGCCAGGGCCCGTTCGTACGAGGCCAGGGTGTTCTCGGCCTCGAGCCGCGCCGCGCCCCGGTGCCCGACGACGAGGCAAGGGCCGTCCGCCGGCGGGCGCGCGGGAACGCGCTCGACCAGGCCGCGCGCAATGACCTGGAGCCTCGCTCCGAGACCCCCGTTTCCGAGGTAGGTCACGAGGGGCCCCCGGCCGGGCCGGCCGCCCATTTCCACGCGAAGCGGTCCATCGGCGCGAACTCTTCGCCGCCCTTCGCGAGGCCCAGCGCCTCGACCTCGAGCCCCGCATCGCCGAGCGTGAAGTTGAGGTAGTGGAAGGACCGGAGCGGCGGTCCGGCGAATGCGTCGTCGGCGTGCCGCCGCCGCGCTCCCTCGGCGAGCGTCACGCGGGGCCCGCCGCCTCCCCCCGTCACGAGGAAGACCTTGCCCGCGCGCTCGAAGCGCTCGTAGCTGTGGACGTGGCCCGAGAGCATCGCGAGGGTCTTCGTCGCTTCCTGGAAGGGACCGACCATGTGCTTCTGGACGTGCAGGGTGTCCGACGTGACGCGGCTGTTGGTGAAGGGCGGGTGGTGGAGGAATACGAGGACCCCGCGCGTCTCGGGCGACGCGTCGAAGCGGGCGAGCGCGCTCCGGTACCACGCGAGCTGCGCGCGCCACTGCCCCGCGGGGAGCCAGTGGAAGTTGGAGTCGAGGAACACGAGCCCGACGGGCCCGTACGTGGCGGCGTGCCAGCGCCGCCCGCGCAGGTGGGGAAAGCGCGCGAAGAAGTTCGGCAGCGCGGCGCGCTGGGACAGCCAGTACTCGTGGTTGCCGAGGACCGGCAGGACCCGGATCCGTTGGGCTTCGAGGGGCGCGCGGAGCCGATCGAAGTCCGCCCAGGCCGAGGACGAGGAACCGCAGAACACGAGGTCGCCCATCATCGCGAGAAAGTCGGGCTTCTCGCGCGCGATCGTCCGCACGATCGTCCGCCGCTCCGCGTGATTCGACTCCCGCCAGATCTCGAGGCCGGAGGTCGGCTGGAGGTCCCCGACGACCGTGAAGCGCTTCGTCCGCACGGGAATCGCATCCGGCGCGGCATCCGTGTCGGGCGGCGCGGAGCCCGGACGGCGGAGAGGGCGCGGATCGGGCATCGGAGAGGTCTTTTGCAAGAAGGAGGCCGGCAAAAAGGAGGCCGGCCAGAAGGAGGACCGCGAAGGCGACCCGACCGCTCAGGCGATCGCCGGCTCGGCCTTTCGCCCCGTCGCCGCGAGCAGGACGGCCACCAGGATCAGGGCCCCGCCGGCGAGGACGCGCGGGGAAAGCGACTCCCCCAGGACGAGGCTGCCGAGGACCACGGCGATGACGGTGTCGACGATCGGGATCGTCCCGATCACCGAGACCGGCACGCGGTGCAGGAGCCAGAAGAGCCCGGCAAAAGGCAGCGCCGTCCCGAACAGGGCCAGATAGACGAGCGCTCCGACGGAGCTCGGCGTCCAGCGCATGACGGCGCCGGGCTCGAAGACCGCCGCCAGCGCGATGAGGAGGGCCGAGCCCGCGAGCGTCTGCAGCCACACGTTCCAGACCGGCCGCACCGACGCCAGGTACTTCTTGTTGTAGACGTTGGCGTAGGCCGCCACGACCGACGCGGCGAGCACGAGGGAGCCGCCGACGAGGACCGGCCGCGTCCGTCCCGAGAACAGGTGCGCGAGCGCCGGGGCCTCGATCACGGCCACCCCGAGGAGGCCGAGCGCGCCGGAGACCGCGATCCGGGGCGTCCACGGCTCGTCGGCGAGCATGAAGTGCGCGAAGAGGCCGGCGAAGATCGGGAAAGTCGCGAAAAGGACGGCCGCGAGGCTCGACTCGATCCACTGCTCCGCCAGGAAGATGCAGGCGTAGGTGACGCCGATCTGGAGGATGCCGCTCCAGGCGATGCTCCGGGTCCGGCCGCGCTCCCCGTCGCCGGCGCCGCGAGCCAGCGCGAACGGGGCGATCAGCGCGCACGCGAGCGCCATGCGGATCCCGCCGAACCACAGGGGCGGCAGGTCCCGCAGGCCGATCTTGATGAAGAGCCAGGTCGATCCCCAGACCGCGCAGAGCGCGACGTACATCGCCAGGCGGCGGCCGGAGAGCGCGGACATGGACGCGCATCCTATAGAATTCGCGCGGTGTTCGAGGCGACCATCGACCGCGGACGGGGAAAGCCGGCGCTCTACCGCGACCTCGCCGCCTCGCTCGCGTCGCTCGTCGAGGGCGAGGACGACGCGCTCGCCAACCTCGCCAACGCCTCGGCGCTCCTCGCGCAGGGGCTCGAGCGGATCAACTGGTGCGGCTTCTACCTCCTGCGCTCCGGCGAGCTCGTTCTCGGCCCGTTCCAGGGCAAGCCCGCCTGCGTGCGCATCGCGATGGGCAAGGGCGTGTGCGGCACCGCGGCCGCGCGGCGCGAGACCCTGGTCGTTGCCGACGTCCTGGCCTTCCCCGGCCACATCGCCTGCGACGCCGCGTCCCGCTCGGAGATCGTCGTGCCGATCCTGGCGGACGGCATCCTCCGCGGCGTGCTCGACGTCGACGCGCCCGAGGCGGACCGCTTCGACGCCGAGGACCGCGCCGGCCTGGAAGACTTCGTCCGCGTCCTGATCCCCCGGATCGCCTGGGCGCGCCTATGGGGGTCAGGTCTGAATTTTTCGGATTCCGGTTCCGCAGGGACGGACGTCGGATCCCCGGAATCCGAAGAGTGAAGACCTGACCCCGCGCTAGTTCAGCGGGAGGCGGCCGGAGAATCCTTCCTCGTAGGAGTGGAAGTGGTTCAGGCCCGGCTCGGGGTACTTCCAGCAGTAATAGCCGCCGCCCGAGTCGAAGTCGACGAGCCAGATGCCCTTGATCTCCAGGCCCATTCCCTGGAGCTCCTCGGCCCAGGCCCGCACGACGTCCTGCCGCGCGTCCTCGAGGTCGCCCGGCAGCTTGGAGAAGCGGGCGACGGCCTCGGAGGTGATCTCCTGGACCCGGGGCAGGAGCTCCCGGGCCTCCTCGAGCGTGAAGACCCTCCGCTCCGCCGCCGGAAACGGGGCCTCTTCGCCCTCTTCCCCGTCGTCCTCCTCGTCCGCGTCGATCTCGCCGTTCTCCCGCGCGCGCACCGCCTCGATCAGCCGCCGGATCGCCTCGGCATCCTCGCCCTCTGCCGAGGCCGCGTAGGCCTCGAGCACCGGCAGCGCCTCGTCGGGGCGGCCGGTCTTCAGCAGCAGGAGTCCGCGCTCCCGCGCCAGCACCGGGTCGTCGGGCTCGAGGGCCTCGGCGCAGTCGAGCACCTCGAGGGCTTCCTCCCAGCGGTCGCGCCGCTCGTACGAGCGCCGCAGATTCAGGAGCACGCGCGAGAGAATCTCCCGCGGCGGATCCGGCTGCAGAACCTCGGGTCCGACGGCGACCGGCTGCCCGAAGATCGACGCGATCCGCCGCGCCAGGCCTCCCGCCTCGTAGAGCACGCCGCCGTCGAAGGGATCCAGGTACATCCCGTCGGGCAGGTCCGGCCCGCCGACGACGAAGTGGCCGGGCAGGCCGACGCCCGTCAGCCGCATCCCGGCCAGGCGGCCGACCTCGATCGAGAGAATCGACAGCGTGATGGGAAGGCCGCGGCGGCGCGTCAGCGCGCGGGCCACGGAGGAATTCGAGGGTTCGTCGTAGCCGTCCTCGTCGCCGCGGAACCCTTCTTCCACGAAGAGCACCTCGGACAGGGCCGTGTGCGCCGGGGTGCCGGCGGCGGCCTTCTCCTCGACCCGCGCGGCCAGCGCCGCGACGGACTCGCGCGCCTCCTCGAGGTCCTCGCCGGGATCGACCAGCTCGGCCACGAGCAGCGCCCCCTCGAAGAGATCGAGCTCGCGCGACGCGGCGAATCGCCGGAACCGCTCGCCGAGGCCCGGTTCCTGCGGCATGTCGCTCACGTTTCCCGCCGCGCGATCGCCACGCCGTCGCGCAGCGGCACGATCACGGACCGGAATTCCTGGAGGGCGAAGAGGGTCCGGTTGAACTGCCGGATGCCCTCGGTCGCGGCGTCGGTGACGGACCCGTCGACGACCCGGCCGGACCAGAGCACGTTGTCGGCCACCAGGTACCCGCCACGGCGCACGCGCGGCGCGGCCGCCTGGAGGGCCCGCGGGTAGCCGTCCTTGTCGACGTCGATGAAGATCAGGTCGTAGTAGCCGGTCGTGGCGTCGAGCGAGGCGACCGCGTCGCCGACGCGGATGGCGACCTGGTCGCGCACGCCCAGCCGCTCGAGGTAGCCGCGGGCCTGCTCCGCCTTCTCCTTGCTCCCGTCGGTATAGGTCACCTGGCCGCCGCGGCCGACGGCCTGCGCGAAGAACGCCGTGGAGTAGCCGATCGCGCTTCCGAGCTCGAAGACGCGCTCGGCCCCGATCGAGCGGGCGAGAATCTCGAGCAGCGCCCCCACGGCCGGACCGACGATCGGCACGTCGTGCTCGGCCGCGTACGCCTCCATCTCCGCGATCACGGGGTGGCGGGGCGCAAGCAGGTCGAGGATGTAGCGGTCGAGGGCCGCCGGCACGATGTCGGACATGGGCGGATTCTACAGGCCGGCGGGAGTCCCTATAATCCGGCCCGTGCCGCCCCTCTCCCCCCGCGTCGAAGCGCTCCTCGCCGAGTTTCCCGCCACCGAGCTCGCGCGCCTGACGGAGACCCGCCGGGACCTGCACGCGCATCCGGAGCTCGCCTTCGAGGAACGCCGCACCGCGGGGCTCGTGGCCGAGCGGCTCGCGGGACTGGGCCTCGCGCCGCGCACCGGCATCGGCCAGACGGGCGTCTTCGCCGACTCCGGCCCGGACGGCCCCCGCCTGATGCTGCGCGCCGACATGGACGCCCTGCCGCTCGAGGAATCGACGGGCGAGCCCTGGTCCTCGCGCAACCCGGGCCGGATGCACGCCTGCGGCCACGACGGCCACGTGGCGATCGGCCTCGCCGTCGCCGAGCGCCTCGTCCGCCGCCCGGCGGAAAGGGGCCTGCGGTTCCTCTACCAGCCCGCCGAGGAGGGCCGGGGCGGCGCCGAGTCGTGCGTCCGCGACGGCGCGCTCGAGGGCGTCTCCCGGACCCTCGGCCTCCATCTCTGGAGCCTGGCGCCGGTCGGATGGGTCGGGATCAACCGCGGCGCCCTGATGGCGGCCGTCGACCGCTTCTCCATCGAGATCGAGGGCCGCGGCGGCCACGGCGCCATGCCCCACCAGGCGGCCGATCCGATCCTCGCCGCCGCGCGGATCGTCGAGTCGCTCCAGTCGGTCGTCGCGCGGGAGATCTCGCCGCTCGACTCCGCGGTGGTGACGATCGGGTCGATCCACGGCGGCACCGCGTTCAACGTCATCCCCGCGACGGTCTCGCTCGCGGGCACGGCCCGCTCCTTCACGCCCGAGGTCGGGCGCGCGCTGCCCGAGAAGATCGAACGGATCGTCCACGGAACGGCCGCCGCCTGCGGCGTCACGGCGCGCCTCCGCTACGAACGCACCAACGCAGCGACGGTCAACGATCCGCGCGTCGCCGACGTCGTGATCGAGGCGGCTGCGCGCCTGGTCGGCGAAGAGAACGTCACGACGGACGCCCGGACCCTCGGCGGCGAGGACATGTCGGTGTACCTCGACCGCGTTCCCGGCGCCTTCTTCTTCGTCGGCTGCGCGCGGGAGGGCGAGCCGAGGCCGCACCACTCGCCCCGCTTCGACATGGACGAGCGGGCGCTGGCCGTCGGAACGGTCGTCCTGGAAGCGGCGGCCCGCGAGATCGCGCGAAGCCTCTGAGCCCGCTCCGCCGACGGGCCCCCGCCCCGGGCGCTTGCCGCCCAAGCCATAATGCCGCGCCGTGCCGACGCTGCTGATCGGGGCCCTCGCCGTCTATCTCGCGTCGGTCCTCGCGATCGGCCTGGCCTGGCGCCGCCGCGCCGGCCGCGACGAGGCCTCCTTCTACCTGGCCGACCGTTCGCTCGACACGTTCTGGGGGTTCACCGGACTCGCCTCGCTGACGACGGGCGGATCGACGACGGTCGCGCTCGCGGCGCTCGTCTACACGCACGGCATCACCGGCCTCTGGCTCGACCTGGCCGGCGCCCTGGGCCTGACGGCGCTCGGCCTCTTTCTCGCCCGGCGCGTGCGCCGCGAGGCCGCGGTCACGCTGCCGGAGATCATCGGCCGCTACTACGGCGTCCCGGCCCGCCGCGTCGCGGCGGCGCTCGTCCTCGCGTCCGAGATCGTCTGGTTCGCCCTGCTGACCGAGACGACGCAGGTCGTGCTGACCGCGGCGCTCGGCATCCGGCCGCTGTCGGCCATCCTCCTCTCGACCGCGGTCTTCGTGGCCTACACGGCCGTCGGCGGCCAGTTCGCGGTCGTGCGGACCGACCTCCTGCAGTACGGCCTGATGCTCGTCGGGATCCCGGGCGTCGCGCTCGTCTGCGCGCTCCGCGGCTCGGGCGGCCTGTCGGGGCTGCCGCCGGAGGTCTGGAGCTTCCCGACCTCCTCCTCGTTCCATGCGTCCGACGTCGCGGCCATGCTGGTCCTGATCGGCCTTCCGCACCTGGTCGGCAGCGACGTCTACGCGAAGCTGCTTTCCTGCCGGGACGAGGAGACGGCTCGGCGCTCGGCGCTGCTGGCGGCAGCCTCCAAGGTCCTCTTCGGCGTCGCCGTGGCGGCGATCGTGCTCGCGGCCCGCAAGGCGCTGCCGCCGCTCGAGGCCGCCGGGGCGCTGCCCTCCGCGGTCCTCGGGTTCGCGCCGCCGGCCCTCTCGGCGTTCGTCCTCGTGGCGCTCGTCGCCACGATGCAGACCTCGGCCGACGCCGTCCTCCTCTCGGCGACGGCCGTCACCGCGCGCGACCTGGCGCCGGCGGTCCTCGGGCGGCCGATGGCGCTTTCGTCGGCGCGCCTTCTCGCCCCGATCTACGGCGCCCTGGGCCTGGCGGTGGCCCTCGCCCTCGACCGCAACGTCCTCGCGACGCTCAAGCTCGGGTACTCGATCTTCGCGGCGGGGCTGATCCTGCCCGTGCTCGCGGCGTTTCTTCCGTGGCGGCGGGTCCCGACGGGCGGCGCGATCGCCGCGATGGCGGCCGGAGGCGCCGTGGCGGCGGCCGGGCGGTTCGTTCCGGCGCTGGCGTTCGGGCGCGATCCCGTTCTCGTCGGGACCGCGGTCAATGCCGCGGTCCTCGGCGCCGCCTTCCTGTTCGGCCGGCGGCCCGAAGCCGCTCCGGCGGCGCCGAACGAATGAGACGGCGCACGCGCGCCGACGCGCATCCCGAGCTCGTCAAGCCGGCGGGTCCCAACCTCGGCGTCGCTCCTCCCCGCGGGGCCGAGGCGCCGCGGCGCGGAATGTTCGCCTCGCTGGCGCACCGGCAGTACCGCCGGTACTGGACGGGGCTCTTCGTCTCGAACATCGGCACCTGGATGCAGTCGGTCGCGCAGGGCTGGCTCGTCCTGCGCCTGTCGGACTCGGCCTTCCTTCTGGGGCTCGTCGGTTTCGCCGGCTCGATCCCGACGCTGCTGCTCGCGCCGCTCGCGGGCGTCGCCGCCGACCGGCTCGACCGTCGGCGGCTGCTGCTCGCCACGCAGTCCACGCAGATGGTCTGCGCGTTCACGCTGGCCGCCGCGGTCTTCGCCGGCTTCGCGTCGGTGCCCCTGGTGGCCGTCGTGGCCGTCGTCAACGGCACGGCCAACGCCCTCACGACGCCGGCGCACCAGACGCTCTTCCTCGACCTGGCGGGCCGCGAGGACCTGACCAACGCGATCGCGCTCAACTCCATGCAGTTCAACCTGTCGCGGATCGTCGGGCCGGCGATCGCCGGCCTCCTGATCGCCGCCTTCGGCGAGGCGGCCTGCTTCGCCTTGAACGGGATCTCGTTCGTCGCGATCCTCGTGCCGCTGGCGACGCTGCCCTCGTTGTCGCCTTCGCGCCGCAAGCCGCGAAGCGCCTGGATCGACCTGCGCGCCGGCCTGCGCTTTGCCCGGCGGCACCCGCTGATTCCGCAGCTGCTGATCCTCATCGCCTCCCTGGCGGTCTTCGGGACGCCGGCCGTCACGATGGCGCCGCTCTTCGCGAAGGACCTTCTCGGCGTGGGCCCCGAGGGTCTGGGCGGCATGCTCTCGGCCGTCGGCCTGGGGGCGGTTGCCACGGCCCTGCTCATGGCCTCGGGAGGCGACTTCCGGCGCAAGGGCGCCGGCGTGCTCGCCGCGTCCACCGGCTTCGCGCTTTCCCTCGCCGGGTTCGCGCTCTCGCGCAGCTATGCGCTGTCGCTCGCCTGCCTCGCCCTGCTGGGAGGCTCGATGACGTCGACCGCCTCGCTCGTCAACACGCTCCTGCAGAAGAGCGCGCCGGACCGCATGCGCGGCCGGGTGGTCTCGCTCTATGCCCTGGCCTGGCTGGGTCTCGTGCCGCTCGGCAACCTGCAGGCCGGCATCGTGGCGGAGCGATTCGGGGCCGCCACGCCGCTTCTCGTGGGCGCGGTGGGAATCGCGCTGACCCTGGTGCTCCTGCGGCTGCTGCGCCCGGTGCCGCTGGAGGCCGCCTAGCTGTCGATTCGCACCGGCGGGCGGCGGGTTCAGGGGGTCTTCGATCGAGACGGGGAGCGCGGCGCGTCGAATGCGACGTTGAGAAGCGACAGCCGAACGAGCTACGGCCTCCCGTACATCGGCGCCTCGCCCAGGCACTCGTACGCCGGCTCTTCGGGAGAGCGGATCACCGCGAAGTCCCAGAGGCTCTTCTCGCCCTCCCACTCGCGCAGCGGCTGGTAGACGACGATGTGCGCCGGACAGTTCACGCGCTCGAAGCTGACGATCGCCAGGCCTTTCTGCCGGAGAACGACCCGCACGTCGCGCGCGTCGGGAAACCGCTTCTTGACGAGCTCGGCCGGGTCGAGCGCCCAGGGCGCGTCGGTGACCACCCGCTTCTGGCGCTCCTGGAGCCGTCCGAGATCGCTCGCGAACGTCGACTGGTGGACGAGGCCCCAGTAGGCGAGGTCGAACAGGCCGACTTCCGACCACTCCGGCGACAGGGTCTCGGACGCGATCCGGAAGCGCCGCTCGCCGAAGATGTAGTTCGTCGTCAGCGTGAAGCTGCGGTAGCGGGCCGGAAGGTCCTTGTTGATGAACGTGTCGACGGCGATCCGCCGCGTGATGCCCTCGGGCCCGAAATCCACCTCGACCGCCGACTTCGGCAGCGCGATCGAGAAGGTCGTGTCGAACCGGCCGCGATCGAGCCGGTACATGTGGGTCTCGGAGAGGCGCGGATCCCCCGGATGCACGATCTGCAGCGCGACCTGGGGACGGTCGTCGAACTGGAACTCGACGCTGCGGAAGGCCAGCAACTGGTCGCACTTCGCGGGGTCGTCGGCCTGCGTGCAGCGCAGCGGAAGGTGGCCGGCGAGCAGCAGGTCCCACGCCGCCCCCTTCCCCCTCTTGAAGACGGCCAGGATCGGGTTCTCGAAGGGCAGGCGCGCGCGCGACACGAAGCCGACGGCCGGGATGTCCGGCGGCAGGCCCTTGAAGGAACCGACGCCCTGGACGAGCGCCTCGAACTGGCCGTCGCGGTCGAGATCGACCTCCTCGACCTGCGTCAGCTTCGTGAAGCTCACGAACGGGTTCGCGTACCGGTCGACGCCGCCGCGCGGCGCCGCCCCCTTGTTCCGGCGCTCCACCCGGGCCGGCGGGACGGGCGTCGGGATCGGCGTGGGCGCCAGCGTCGGGCGGGCCCCGGCGGCCTGCGCCCGGGCCGGTTCCGGAATGCACAGAGCCGCGGCCAGCGCGCACGCGGCCAGCCGGAGCACTCGATTGTCGCCAGTCATCGGTGATTCGGATTTTACAGGACTCGGGGGCCGTGGATTAGGCTAGCGCCGCCATGCGCGTCTTCGACTGCCACGTCCACGTCCAGCCCTGGGAACAGATGAAGCCCGACGTGCGCGCGCTCATGGCGGCCGGACGGAAGGACCTCGCCGGCATCCAGGAGGCGCTGTCCGCCCCGGCCGCCCTGCTCGCGCTCATGGATCGCGAGGGCGTCGAGCGTGCGGCCCTCATCAACTACGTCGCGCCCGAGGTCATGGGCTTCACGCCCGAGGCCAACGACTGGATCGCCCGCTACGTCCGCGGGCACGAGGATCGGCTCTACGCGGTCGGTTCCGTCCACCCGCGCCACACGCGGGACGCGGCCGGCGACACGCGCCGCCTGATCGAAGGGCTCGGCATCCGCCTCCTCAAGATCCATCCGCCCCACCAGCTCTTCGCCGCCAACGCGTACCTCTCGGGCGAGCCGGGGCTGGCCGAGGTCTACCGCGTGGCGGAGGAGCTCGGCTGCCCGGTCACGATCCACACGGGCACCTCGATCTTCCCCGGCGCCCGCAACCGCTTCGCCGACCCGATGCCGGCCGACGACGTGGCGGTGGACTTTCCGAAGCTGAAGATCCTGCTCGCCCACGCCGGCCGTCCGCTCTACATGGAGACGGCGGCCTTCCTCGTCCGGCGGCATCCCAACGTCCACCTCGACCTCTCGGGGATCCCCCCGAAGAAGCTGCTCGACTACCTGCCCCGCCTCGAGGACCTCTCCGACCGCTGCCTCTGGGGGACGGACTACCCGAGCCCCGGCGTGCCGTCGATGAAGAAGAACGTCGAGGACTTCCTGGCCCTGCCGCTCTCGGACGGGGCGAAGGAGCGGATTCTCTGGGGCAACGCCGCCGCCGTCTTCGGATAGGCGTCGCAGCGCGGGGCGTTCCGGCGTCCATATAATCGCCCCATGGCCTCCGTCCTGGTCATCGGCGCGGGCACGATGGGCCGCGGCATCGCCGGGGTCTGCGCCCTGGCGGGCCACGACACGCGGGTCTTCGACGCTGACCCGGACGCCCAGCGCGCGGTCCGCGGCCACGTGGAGTCGGGATGGGGCCGGGCGATCGACCGCGGCAAGCTCACGACGGAAGCGGCCGAGGCCGCCCGCCACCGGCTGCGGATCATCGAGCGCCTCAAGGACGCGACGGAGGTCGACATCGCGATCGAGGCCGTGCCCGAGGCGCTCGAGCTCAAGCAGATGCTCTTCTCGGAGCTCGACGATCTCTGCCCGCCGCGCACGATCTTCGCCTCGAACACCTCCTCGCTCTCGATCACGCGGATCGCGAAGTCCACGGGGCGCCGCGACCGGGTGATCGGCATCCACTTCTTCAATCCCGTGGCGGCGATGCCGCTCGTCGAAATCGTCCTCGGACGCGACACGTCGCCGCAGACCGAGGAGCGGGCGCTCGAGCTGGTGCGCTCGCTCGGCAAGCAGTCCGTGCGGGTCCACGACTCGCCGGGCTTCGCGACGTCGCGGCTGGGCGTCGCCCTGGGGCTCGAGGCGATGCGGATGGTCGAGGAAGGGATCGCCAGCGCCGAGGACATCGACCGCGCGCTCGAGCTCGGTTACGGCCACCGGATGGGTCCCCTGAAGACGACCGACCTCGTGGGCCTCGACGTGCGCCTCGCCATCGCGGAGACGCTCGCCGCCGACCTGCCGTCGGACCGCTTCGCCCCGCCGGAGATCCTGCGGACCCTGGTCGCCGAGGGTCTCACCGGGAAGAAGGCGGGCGAGGGCTTTTACCGCTGGGAGGCCGACAAGGCGGTCGGACCGGGCAGCCGCGCGGCCGAGCTCGCGAAGAAGCGATGAACGGCACGGATCGGCGCGGCCTGAACCTCGGGGTCGTGCTGACGGCCCTGGGCGTCTACTTTCTCCTGCGCCGGCAGCTCCATCTCTCCGGGCCCGGACCGATCCTCCTTCTGATCGGCACGATCCTCTTCGCCGTCGCGGCCCTTCGCGGCTTCCGCGGGCCGGTCGTTCCGGCGGGCGTGCTGCTGGGCCTCGGCGCCGGGTTCCTGCTCCGGGACCCGTTCGACCCGTGGATGCCGCACTGGGCGACGCTCCTCCTCTTCCTGGGGGGAGGTCTCCTGCTGGCGGCCGCCGTCGACCGCCGCGAAGGCAAGGAGCGCCGGCCGTCGACGCTCCTGCCGGGCGCGGTGCTCGTCGCCATCGCGCTCGCGGCCGCGCTCTCGGAGAACCTCCACTTCCCGGAGATGCTCTTCGACGTCGCGTGGCGCCTCTGGCCGTGGGCCCTCGTGGCCGCGGGCGTCCTGCTCGTGGCCCAGAGCCTGAGCGGCCGCCGCGGCACGCCGTAGGGGCGGCGCCCCGGGTTGCCGGGGCGGCCTGCGGCCGTCGTCTCCGACCGGGGGGGCCGCCCGCTCCGGATCAGTCCAGGCCCAGCACCTTCACCGCTTCCTTCGGCTTCTCGGGGGCCGGCGCGGCGGCGCGCCGCGCGGTGAGCAGCCCGGCCGTCGCCACCAGGCAGAGCGCGGCGGCCGCGATCTCGAGCGAGAAGAAGCCGGTCGCCAGGCGGTGGTAGCGGTCGAGCAGGATCCGCGCCGGGTCGGCCGCCGGCAGGCTGTCGATCAGCCCCGGGGCTTCCTCGCGGATCCGGTCGATCGGCGGGATCAGGAGCTGGCGGATCACGAGCGCGGCGAAGAATCCCAGGACCGGCAGCCGCGTCAGCAGGGCGCGGGCGGTCTTCGGCGCGTCCCGCCGGGTCAGGAGCCAGGAGGTCAGGAAGAGGACGGCGAAGCTCGCCTCGGCCATCACGCAGAGCTTCGAGAGGATCGGGCTCTGGACGGCCGCCGCCAGGTCCCGAGTCGGGAGCACGCGGAAGACCGATGGCGCGACCACGGCCCCGAAGAAGAGGGCGGGCGCCAGGGCGAGGGCGATCGCCGCGAGGTGAAACGTGAGGACGAGGGTGTCGAGCCGGCCGTCGGTCCTCACCTACGGGGACCCACTCGGCGCGGACGGCCGGCGTCAGCCCCGCCGCGTGCGCCCGGTCGAGGAGGGTCTGGACGGCCGCCCGTCCCGCCTCGCCGTATCCCTGCGTCCAGGCGTTGACGTACATCGCGACGAACCGATCGGCCTTCTCCCGGGGGAGTCCCCGCGCGAATTTCATGGCGTGGTCGAGGGCGGCGTCGCGGTGCGCCAGCCCGTATTCGATCGACCGCGAGAGTGCGCGGGAGATTCGGCCGATGCGCTCGGCCCCGAGGTCGCGGCGCACGACGTTGCCGCCGAGCGGCAGGGGAAGTCCGGTCTCGTCCTTCCACCAGCGGCCCAGGTCCACGATCTCGGTGAGCCCCTCGTCCCCGAACGTGAGCTGTCCCTCGTGGATGAGCAGCCCCGCGCGCTCCTGTCCGGAGGCCACGGCCTCCTGGATCCGGTCGAAGGCGAGCGGCCGCATGCGCGCGCCCGGCGCCCAGAGCTGCAGGGCGAGCGCCGCGGTCGTCCACGGCCCCGGCGAAGCGACGACGGGCTCGCCCGCGGCGATCGCCTCGCGGGTGAGAGGCTCGCGCGCGACGACGACCGGGCCGTAGCCGTCGCCGAAGGACGCCCCGTGAGGCAGCAGGAGGTAGCGGTCGGCCAGGCGCGTGTACGCGTGGAAGGACACGGCGGTGACGGCGAGCTCTCCCGCCATCGCGCGCCGGTTCAACGACTCGATGTCCGACAGCTCGTGCGAGAACGTGAGGCCCTCGGTGTCGACCCGTCCCTCGGCGAGCGCGAAGAACATGAAAGCGTCGTCCGAATCGGGACTGTGAGCGACGGTGATGGTCTCGGCGGAGGTCACGGGCGGATTCTATTCGCAGTGGCGGCGCGGACCGCTCCGCGTTCGCCGGGAACGGCGTCGCGCATCGCCTCCAAGCGTCGACTCCGGGAGCGACGCGCCTCGGAAGGGGACCCGTGGAAGCCGCCGCGACTTGACTTGCACCCCGCCGACCGCCACAATGAAGTCAAGAGTGATTGCAAGGAAAAATTCTTGTACCGGGGCGAGGGATACTTCTAAAATGAAATCGCCGGCTGGGTTGCGGCCCAACCGGCGATTAACCGAGCGCATGACCCATCAATCATTCGGCAGCGACAGACTGAAGGCGATACGCCCTTTCACGGGGGCGGAAAAACTAGCATCTCGCCCGAGGGCTGTCAATTGGCTGTCGGGAGGGAGGTGACGTAATGGCGACGAAGAAGAAGGCCGCGAAGAAAGCAAAGAAGACGACCAAGAAGAAGAAGTAAGTCAACCACTTACGGCTTCGAACACGGTTTCTCGGGGGCCTGCGGGCCCCCTATTTTTTTGCATTGATTTTCTCTCCCGGAGGACACGGCCGCGGCCGGTCCCGCCGGAAGCTATATCGGTATTGATATAGTTTCGGCGTGTCGCTCCCCCACCTTCTGCTCGGCCTCCTGCACGCCGAGCCGCGCACCGGGTACGAGCTCGCGCGCGCGATCCGGGACGAGATCGAGCCGGCGTGGAGCGCGGGCTACTCCCAGATCTACCCCGTCCTGGCCCGGCTGCGCCGGAGCGGGTGGGTCCGCCTCCGGACGCTGGGCCCCCGGCGCGGCCCACCGAGGCTCCTCTACCGGGCGACCGCGGCCGGCCGCCGGGAGCTCCAGCGGTGGCTCTCCGAAACACCTCCCGCGCCCCGGCACAACGACGCCCTCCTCCTCCGGCTCGCGCTCCTCGACGCCCTGCCGGCGGCCGAGCGGCGGCATGCCCTCGACTCGGCGGAAGTCGTCCTCGCAGCCGAAGTCGCACGCCTGGAGGAGCTGCCCGCGGCGCAGGGGTATCGAGCCCTGTCCCGACGAGCGTCCGTCGAGCAACACACGGCCCTGCGGCGATTTCTGCGCGCCGGAGGGGCGACGCCGCAGGGTTCCGCGCCGCGCCGCTCCCCGCGGACGCCCGGGAAGAAGCGCCGGGAAGACCCCCCGCGCCGCAGTGGCGCCTGAACATCGCCCGGTCCCGGACGTATGATCGGTGGGCGGGAGGCGATCATGAGCGATGAAACCCGCGGCGGATTTACCCGCCGGGATCTGGTCAGGGGCAGCGTGGTCGGCGCCATCGCGGCGAGCGTCGGCAAAAGAGCCCGCGGGACCGAAACCGGAATCGTCGGACCCGGGCCCGCCCCGCTCGACCTTCGGGTCAACGGGACGGTGCATCACCTCTCCCTCGAGCCGCGGGTCACCCTCGTCGACGCGCTGCGGGACCGCATCGGCCTGACCGGGACGAAGGTCGTGTGCGGCCGCGGCGCCTGCGGCGCATGCACGGTCCTGGTCGACGGCGCGGCCGTCTGCTCGTGCCTGACTCTGGCCCACGAGGCCTCGGGCCGGTCGATCACGACGATCGAGGGCCTCGCCGCCGACGGCCGGCTGTCGCCGCTTCAGGAGGCGTTCGTCGCGGCCGACGCGCTCCAGTGCGGGTTCTGCACCTCCGGGATGGTGATGTCCTGCAAGGTGCTCCTCGATCAGAACCCGAAGCCGACCCGCGCGGAGATCCGGGAGGCCGTGGCCGGCAACCTCTGCCGGTGCGGCACCTACCCGCACGTCCTCGACGCCGTCGAGCGGGCCGCCGGCCTGACGACGGCTTCCGTGGGAGCGGCGTCCGGGGCCGGAGATCTGCGGCGCCGCGCGGGCGCCGGGCGGCTGATCGACGACGAGCGGGTCGCCCTGGCCACCATCGAGGCCCTCGAAGCGGAGGACCTGGCATGAGCGAGAAGGTGCGTGTCGGATTCAACGGCGACTTTCAGACGCGCGAGATTGCGGTTGCGCCGGGCGACCCCGCTCCGTGGGACCCGTCGGCGAAGCTTTCGATCGTCGGGACGCGCGTGCCCCGTCTCGACGGCCCCGCCAAGGCATCCGGCCAGGCGCGCTACTCGATCGACGTCCGCCTGCCCGGGCTGCTGTACGCGCGGATCCTGCGCTGCCCCTTCGCCGCCGCCACGGTGAAGTCGATCGACCTCGCTCCGGCCCTGCGCCTGTCCGGCGTCCGGGCCGCCCTGGCGCTGGCCGAGCCGGGCGAGAAGGTCCGGTTCGCGGGCCAGGAAGTAGCCGCTGTCGCCGCGGAGACGCCCGAGCGCGCCGACGACGCTCTGGCGGCGATCGTGGTCGCCTACGAGCAACGCCCGTTCGTGGTGGGGATCGACGCCGCGTCGAAGCCCGGCGCCCCTCCGGTCTTCGAGGGAAAGGCCCAGCAGCGGACCTCCGCCGGGGAGGTCGAGGAGCGCAAGTCCGGCCTTCCCCGGAATGGCAACGTCGTCGGACCGCGCCAGAGCGGCCGCGGCAACGTCGAGGCCGGGTTCCGGAAGGCCGACGCCGTCGTGGAGAGGACGTATGTCACGCAGGTCCAGATGCACACCGCCCTCGAGACGCACGGGCTCGTGGCCCGGTGGGAGGGAGAGAACCTCCAGGTCTGGGCGTCGACCCAGGGCATCTTCTCGGTCCGTGAGGAGCTCGCCGAGGCGCTCAAGATCCCGGCCTCCCGGATCCAGGTCGTGACCGAGTACATGGGCGGCGGCTTCGGCGCCAAGTTCGGCGCCCGCATCGAGGGCGTCGCGGCGGCGAAGCTGGCCCGGCAGGCCGGCGCCCCGGTCAAGCTCTTCCTCGACCGCAAGGAGGAGCAGCTCGCGACCGGCAACCGGCCCTCCTCGATCCAGTGGGTCAAGGCCGGCGCCACGAAGGACGGGAAGCTGACGGCCCTGCAGTTGATGGTCCGCGGCACGGGCGGAACCAACGGCGGCACCGGCACCTCCGGACCGATCAAGAACATCTACGCCTGCGAGAACCTCAAGGTCGAAGAGTTCGACGTCTTCACCAACGCGGGGCCCTCGGCCGCCTTTCGCGCGCCCGGGCATCCCCAGGGCGCCTTCGCGCTCGAGGCGACGATGGACGAGCTCGCGGCCCGGCTCGGCATGGACCCTCTGGAGTTCCGGATCCTGAACGATCCGTCGCCGGTGCGCCGGGAGGAGTTCCGGATCGGCGCCGAGAAGATCGGCTGGAAGACCCGCGACGCGCGCCGGACGACCGACGACCCCGCGATCCGCCGCGGCGTGGGCGTGGGGGCCGCCGTCTGGTACGACACCGGCGGCCCCGGTCCGCGGGCGACCGTCTCGATCAACCGGGACGGTTCGGCGGAGGTCGAGCACGGCCTCCAGGACCTCGGGACCGGCGCGCGCACGATGGTCGGCATCGTGGCCGCCGAGGAGCTGGGCCTGCCCCTCGAGAAGGTCACCGTGCGCATCGGCGAAACCCGCATGCCGTACGGCCCCGCCTCCGGGGGATCGACCACGACCCCCTCGAGCGCGCCGGTGATCCGCCGGGCGGCCTACGAGGTCAAGCGGAAGATGGAAGCCGCCGTGGCGAAGGAATGGAAGGTCCCGGCCGATTCCGTGTCGATCGCGGGCGGCGTCGTCACGGCCTCCGGCGATCCCGGTCACCGGGCCACCTGGGAGGAGGCCTGCAAGCTCCTTCCGGAAGAGGGCGTCTCGGTGACCACGGAGCGGGCCGACAACAACGCGGGCGCCGTCAAGCGCTTCGTCGCGGGCGCGCAGTTCGCCGAGGTGCTCGTCGACATGGAGACCGGCAAGGTCTCGGTCGAGCGGGTCGTCGCCGTCCACGACTGCGGCCTGGCGATCAACGCCCTGACGACGGAGAGCCAGATCCACGGCGGCGTCATCCAGGGCCTTTCCTATGCCCTCTACGAGGACCGCGTCCTCGACCGCGGCAGCGGTCGCGTGCTCAACCCCAACGTCGAGCAGTACAAGATCGCCGGGGCCCTCGACTGCCCGGAGATCGAGGCGGTGATCGTCCCCGTCTGGGACGGGGTCAACAATACGAACTCCACGGGCATCGGCGAGCCCGCGACCGTCCCCACGGCGGCGGCCATCGCCAACGCGGTGTCCCACGCCATCGGGGCCCGGATCACGTCCCTCCCGATCACGCCGGAGGTCGTCCTCGCCGCCGTCGACTCGGCGTCCCGTTCGAAGGGAGGCCGGTCATGAAGCCGTTCACGCTGGTGCATGCGACCACGCTCGCCGAGGCGTCGCGGGCGGCCCAGAAGGCCGACGCGGAGCTGAAGGCGGGAGGCGTCGACCTGCTCGACCGGATGAAGGAGGGGTGCGACAGCCCGGCAACCGTGGTCTCGATCTCCGGCATCCCCGGCCTCGACCGGATCGACGCCGGCCCCCCGGGACGCATCGGCGCGCTGACGACGCTGGCCGCGCTCGCGGCCGATCCCGGCATCCGGAAGCACTACCCGGCCCTCGCCGACGCCGCCGCCGGGGCCGCGACGCCCCAGATCCGGAACATGGCGACCCTGGGGGGCAACCTCTGCCAGCGGCCCCGCTGCTGGTACTACCGCCTCGAGGAGTTCGAATGCCGCAAGAAGGGCGGCGGCGACTGCTTCGCGCGGGAGGGCGAAAACCGGTTCCACGCGATCTTCGAATCGGGCCTCGCCTGCTGCTGCGTCCACCCCTCCGCCACCGGCGCCGCCCTTTCGGCGTACGGCGCGAGCCTCGAGGTCGTCTCGGCGAAGGGCCGGCGGACGCTGCCGATGGACAAGTTCTTCTTCCTGCCGGTCGACGACGCCACGCGCGAGAACACGCTCGAGCCGGGCGAGATCGTCGAGACGATCGTGATCCCGGCGCCGGCCGCCGGCGCCCGCTCGGTCTACCGGAAGCTGAAGGAGAAGGAGTCCTTCGACTGGCCGATCGTCGAGGTCTGCGTGGCGCTGACGATCACGGGGGGCACGATCCGCAATCCCCGGGTCGTCTTCGGCTCGGTCGCTCCGGTGCCGTACCGCTCGTCCGCGGCTGAGAAGGTCCTCGACGGGGCGCGCCCGAGCGCGGAGCTCGCCCGGGAGGCGGCGCGGGCCGCCGTCACCTCGGCCACGCCCCTTTCGCAGAACGCCTACAAGGTCCGGCTGGCGAAAGTGGAGCTCGAGCGGGCGCTGAAGCAGGCCTTCGCCTGAGTCGCGGGGGGTGCGACGCGAGCCGCGTCGTCGGGGCCGGGCTTGTCCCCGCCCGTTCACGGTGAGAGCCCGATGACGGACGATCCCCTAGCGCCTATGCGGCGCTTCGCCCGGAAGGACGACGCGGGCCCGCTCGAGTCCGATCCCCTCCTCTGCCGACACCTGCGGACCCGGACGTGGCTCGCGCCGGACGCCTTCGGCGAGGGAGACCCGCGCCAGTCGCCGTCGACCGCCCAGTACTGGTGCCTGCGGACGATGCGTCCGAACGGTCCGGACGGCGACCTGGCCCTTCCCGAGGAGTGCACGGACGAGCGCGTCTGCTTCGAGGCGCTCGTCGGCCGCGCCGGTGAAGGATGACCGGCGGCGCTTCGCGCAGCCGGTCACCCCGAGGGCCAAAGGCCCGAGGGATCCCGGACTAACCGAGCCTCAGCGCACATCGAGTCCGGGATCCCTCGCTGCGCTCGGGATGACGGCTTTGCTCGGGGATGACGGCTGCGCTGGGGATGACGGCTGCGCTCGGGGATGACGGCTGCGCTGGGGATGACGGCTGCGCTCGGGGATGACGGCTTCCCCCGGGATGAGGGCTGAACCGCTATCGCTTCTTCAGGTCCATCAGGACCTGGCGCGCCACCGCTTTGAGGGTGTCGAAGACCCCGGCGCCCGTCGTCGCGACCGCCTCGAAGGTCGGCTCGCGCTTGATGTTCAGCCGCCGGTACATCTCGTCGGCGGGCATCGACGTCGGCAGGTCCCGCTTGTTGAACTGCAGCACGTAGGGCACCGTGCCGATGTCGTAGCCCTGCTCCTTGAGGTTCTTGTCGAGGTTGCGGATCGACTCGATGTTGGCTTCGAGCCGAGCCTCCTGGGAGTCCGCCACGAACACCACGCCGTCGACCCCCTTGAGGATCAGCTTGCGCGAGGCGTCGTAGAAGACCTGGCCGGGGACCGTGTAGAGGTGAAAACGGGTCTTGAACCCCTTGACGGTCCCGAGGTCGAGCGGCAGGAAATCGAAGAAGAGGGTCCGGTCGGTCTCCGTCGCGAGCGAGATCAGCTTGCCCTTGGCCGCCGGGTTGGTGCGGTCGTAGATGTACTGGAGGTTGGTCGTCTTCCCGCACAGGCCCGGCCCGTAGTAGACGATCTTGCAGTTGATCTCCCGGGCCGCGTAGTTGATGAAGGTCATGAAGCCTGCCTGCGCCCGCCGATCCGGTCGGTCAGTCGCCTACTCCGAGAACAGACGGTCGATGTCCTCGTCCGTGATCTCGGCGAAGGGCGAGTCGAAATCCGCCTGCAGGGCCAGTTTCTCCTTCTCGGCCTTGCGGGCGATGTCCTGAAAGATCGTCTCGAGCTCGGCCATCGCCCGCCGGACCCGCAGGCGCACGAGGCCGAGCGACGTCCGCTCGTCGAAGATCACCACCAGAATGACCCGCTGGGCGACGATCGAGATGTGGATGTTGTCGCGCTCCCCCTCGTGGAAGAGGATCGAGAACTCCTTCTCCCCGATCAGGCGCGCGAGACCGTCGGTGGCGGCGACGTTGCCGGCGGTCAGGGAGGCCAGCGAGGTGGTGTCGAGCGACTGGAGGTCCCCGACGGCTGCGATCTGCTGCCCGTTCTTGTCGACCAGGAAGACCACGTTCGCGTTGGCGTCCGAGGCCAACCGGTTCAGCGAGTCCTTGATCTTCCGGAATTCCTCGTCGTAGAGGACGAGGTCAGGCAACGTCATGGATTAACTGATTCTCCTGTGAGGACTTATTCTAACAGCTTTATCTCACAACTCACGCCGGTTCTCCAGCGATCGCGCCATGGTCACCTCGTCCGCGTATTCGATGTCCCCCCCGACCGGCAGGCCGAATGCGATCCGCGTCACACGCACCCCCGAGGCCTTCAGCCGCCGGGCGAGATAGAGGGCCGTGGCTTCCCCCTCGACGTTGGGATTGGTCGCGATCACGACCTCCCGGACCTCGGGCGTGACGCGTGCCACGAGCCCGGCGACGTCGATCTCGTCGGGCCCGATGCCCTTGAGCGGGGAGAGGGCGCCCCAGAGCACGTGGTAGCGGCCCTTGAACTCGCGCGTCTTCTCGACGGCCGCGAGGTTGCCCGGCTCCTCGACCACGCACAGGAGCGTGGCGTCGCGCCCGGGGTCCGAGCAGATGTCGCAGGGGTCCTCTTCGGTCAGCGTGTTGCAGGTCGAGCAACGGCGGACCGCGGAGCGGGCATCGGCGATGGCCTGGGCCAGGCGCGCCGCGTCATCCGCCGGCGAACGCAGGACGTAGTACGCCAGCCGCGCCGCGCTCTTGGCGCCGATGCCGGGCAGGCGCTGGAACTCCGAGGCCAGGCGCTCGAGCGATTTGGGCGTGCCGGGCACGGCCTACCGCATCCCCGGCATCATCCCCCCGAGCAGGGACGCCGTCTTCTTCTGGACCGCTTCGTCGACGCGGCGGGACGCCTCGCGGGAGGCGGCGAGGATCAGATCCTGCAACGTCTCCACGTCCTCCGGATCCACGACCGCCTTCTCGATGTGGACGGAGAGGATCTCCTTGGCCCCGGACATTTCGACCTTCACCATGCCGCCGCCGGAGGTGGCCTCGATCCGCATGGCCGCGAGCTCTTCCTGCATCTTCGCCTGCATCGCCTGGGCCTGCTGCATCATCTTCTGGATGTTCATGGCACTTGGGGCGGCATCGGCGGCGCTCGCGGCCGCCCGGGCGGGAACGAGCCCCGCCCCTGCGCCGTTAGTCCTCCTCTTTGATCTCCGTCAGCTCGCCGTGGAAGAGCTCCATCGCCGAGCGCACCATCGGGTCGGCCTCCGCACGCGTGCTCGCGCGCTCCCGCGAAATGGTCGAGCGCGGCACTTCGCGCGCCGCCTTGCCGAGGTCGCCATCGGCCGGCGGCCCGGTCTTCAGCACGATCTTGAGCGGGCGCCCGAAGGCCTCGCGCGCCACCTCGGCGAGCAGCTTCTTCGCCGCGTGCTCCTCGAGCGCCTCCTTGGCCGCAGCCCGGTCGATCCCGAACCGCAGGACGAGCTCCTCGCCGGAGGCGCCGATCGACTCGGCGAGGCTGACCTGGGCGGCCGTCACGCGGCGGCGCGAGTCGAGGATCTCGTGGAAGCGTTGAAGCGGATCGCTGTCGGACGGGTCGGGGGCGGCGCCGCGCGGCTCCGGCTCCGGCTCGACCGGCACGAGCGACACGATCCGGGGGCCGCTCCTGGCGGCGCGGGGAGGCGGTGGCGCCGGCGCGGCCGCGGTGCTTCGGGCCGGCGGACTCGAGCCGATCTCGGTCTCGATGTCCCGCAGGCGCGGCAGCTCGGCGAGCTTGAGGATCAGCATCTGCACGACGAGGCCCGGGTCGTCGACCCGGCGGACCTGTTCCTCGGCCTGGAGGGTCAGCGAGACGGCGCGGAGCAGATTCTCGTAGGGCATCGCCCGCGAGAGCGCCGCGAGGCGCGCCTGCTCCGGCTCGGGAAGGTCGGAGGGCGCGCCCGCGGCGGCGAGCAGCGCCCGCCGCAGGAACGCGACGAACTCCTTGAGCACGTGCCGCGGGTCCGCCCCGCCCTCGGTCAACCGCGTCAGGCTCGCGATCGCGGCGGAGCGGTCGCCGCCGGCGATCGCGGAGTACATCCCCTCGAGGAGGGCCGAGTCGACCAGCGCCAGGATCTCGGCGCAGCGCGCTTCGTCGACGCGCCCCGCCGCCAGGGTCGCCGCCTGGTCGAGCAGCGACAGGGCGTCGCGCATGCTGCCCTCCGCCGCCCCGGCCAGCAGGCGCAGCGCCCCGGGCGTCACGTCGATCTTTTCGCTCCTGGCGACTTTCTCCAGCTGACCCGCGATCTCCGGGACCGTCAGGGCGCGGAACGCGAAGCGCTGGCAGCGCGAGACGATCGTGGCCGGGATCTTGTGGAGCTCGGTGGATGCGAGGATGAACCGCGCGTGCGGCGGAGGCTCCTCCAGGGTCTTGAGCAGCGCGTTGAAGGCCTCGGTCGTCAGCATGTGGACTTCGTCGATGACCGCGATCCGATAGCGGTCGCGCTGCGGCGCGTAGCGCACGGTTTCGATGAGCTCGCGCGCGTTCTCGATCTTGCGGTTCGAGGCGCCGTCCATCTCGTGAACGTCGAGCGACTCGCCCCGGTCGAGGATCTCGCGGCAGGAGGCGCACTCGCCGCAGGGACGGATCGTCGGGCCCTTGTCGCAGTTCAGGGCACGGGCCAGCATGCGTGCGGTCGACGTCTTCCCGACGCCGCGCGGTCCCGTGAGCAGGTACGCCTGCGCCACGCGGCCGTCGGCGATCGCGTTCGAAAGGGTGCGCGCGACGGCGGCCTGGCCGACGAGGTCCTCGAAGACGTGGGGACGCCACTTGCGGGGAAGCGCGAGATGCATCGCGGCCATTCTAAGGGGCCGCTCGACGCGGACCGACGGGAGAGGAGAGCGGCTCGGGAAAAATCTCGCGCATCAAGTTTGCCGGCGGCCGAAGATGAGCTCAGGTTGACCTGCGGCGCACGGTGGCGCCTCCTGATCGCTGCTTCCTTCCGGACCTGACGAGGTTCGGAGACTTCCGTCGCACAGGGCCCGAACTCATCTTCGGCCGCCGGACGAGCGATTCTATCCCACGGGAGCGGGGCGGCGCGGGCGAAGGAACGCGACGAGCAGCCCGGCCCCGAAGACGAGGCCCGCCACCTGATCCGAGCCGTGGAGGAACCCTTCGGGGGGCTCCGGCCAGACCGCGAGGGCCGCTCCGACGGAGAAGACCAGCGCGAAAGCGGCGAGCCAGGCGGCGGCCGCGGCGGCCACGCGTGCGGGCGTCATTCCTTATCGCGGCAGCGCGCGCGGACGAAATCCTTGACCGCCTGGGCGAGGTTGCGCGGGATGTCGCGGGGCTTGAGCATTTTCAACGTCCGGCCGGTCGCCCGGTACGTCCGCAGGAAGATCACGCAGGGCGGGCAGTGGGAAAAGTGCTTCTCGAGCTCCTTCCGGTCGGGCTCGGGCATCGTGCCGTCCTCGTAGTCCGCCAGGTACTCGAGGATGAGCTTGCGGCAGGAGATCTCGTCGTGGCTCACGGCGCCGCCCTCCGCTCGGCCACGCGCGCGGCCGCCGGCGCGCTCGCGACCTCCGTGAGCCTCTGGCGCACGTAGAGCCGCGCGCGGTGCAGCCGGGACTTCAGCGCCGCGAGCGAGATCTTGAGGGTCTCCGCCACGTCGACCGGGCGGAGCTCTTCCACGTCCACCAGCCAGATGGCGTCGCGGTAGGTCGGCGGCAGCTCGGCGATGAACTCTTCGGCGCGCGCGCGCCAGGTCCCGGGCGATCGCCTCGTTCTCGGTTCCCTCGACCCACGCCGTGAAATCCGCCGAGGCGGCCTCGCCGTCGCCGGACAGGCGCGGCCGGTAGTCCTCGAGCGAAACCATGGCGCCGGCGGACTTGCGCCGGCGCGCGCGCGTGTAGGCGGAGTTGAGCGCCACGCGATAGAACCAGGAGAAGAACTTCTTCGACTCGTCGAAGGTCCCGATCTTTCGGTAGAGCGTCAGAAACGTGTCCTGCGTCGCCTCCTCCGCGTCCTCCGGGTTGCGGAGAACGCCGTAGGACAACGAGTAGACACGCGCGTTGTATCGGTCGACCATGTCTCGAAAGGCCTGATCGTCGCCCCGTTTGATCCGTTGGACGAGTTCGAGGTCAGAGGGGTTCGGATCGCCTGCCATCGACAAGTACGCTATCGCGGGCGGGGGTGATTCGGGAAACGGGGCCCGGCAGGGCGTTTGCGCGCGAGAACACTCCACAACAGGGATCTATGCATGGCGGAGAGGGGGGGATTCGCGCCGTCCTTCGGACGACGCGGCCTACTGCCGGGGGCCTGCCTCCGGTGGCCGGCTCGAACCCCCGTCTGACCGGTTCCCTCAATTCTCAAGAAGTGGCGGAGAGGGGGGGATTCGAACCCCCGGTACGTTTTGCGTACACACGCTTTCCAAGCGTGCTCCTTAAGCCACTCGGACACCTCTCCGGGGGCGGGGAATCCTACAACACCGCCAGAGACCCCGGCGATTGGACCATGCGAGTAAACGCCGCGCTGCGCGCGGCGTTGCCTACTGCCGGGGGTCTGCCTTCGGTGGTCGGCTCCAAGCGTGCTCCTTAAGCCACTCGGACACCTCTCCGGGGGCGGGGAATCCTACAACACGCGCCAGGGACCCCGACGATTGGACCATGCGAGTAAACGCCGCGCTGCGCGCGGCGTTGCCTACTGCCGGGGGTCTGCCTTCGGTGGTCGGCTCCAAGCGTGCTCCTTAAGCCACTCGGACACCTCTCCGGGGGCGGGGAATCCTACAACACCGCCAGAGACCCGGGCGATTGGACCATGCGAGTAAACGCCGCGCTGCGCGCGGCGTTGCCTACTGCCGGGGGTCTGCCTTCGGTGGTCGGCTCCAAGCGTGCTCCTTAAGCCACTCGGACACCTCTCCGGGGGCGGGGAATCCTACAACACCGCCAGGGACCCCGACGATTGGACCATGCGAGTAAACGCCGCGCTGCGCGCGGCGTTGCCTACTGCCGGGGGTCTGCCTTCGGTGGTCGGCTCCAAGCGTGCTCCTTAAGCCACTTCTACAGGGCTGACCCCAAACGACAGTTCTTCAGAACGACAGTCCTTCAGGGCTGACCCCCATCCGGGCGTTTGGGGTGGATAGGGGTTACACTTTCGGAGTGAACGTCGAGCGAGCCGAAACCGCCGCGCGGGTCGACTTTCCGCTTCTGGCGGGACACGCCAGCCTCGACTTTCTCAACACACGGCCTGTCGTCAAGGGGACGACGCTCGAGCTGCTGCCGGACCTCGAGAGCTTCGTCCGCTGGCTGGTCCGGGCGGGCCAGATCGACGCCCGCGCCGCAGCGGACGCGCTCAAGCGATGGGGGGAGGAGTCGGAGGGCACGCGGATCGCCGAGCGCGCGCGCGGTTTCCGGGAGACCCTGCGGCAGATGGTCGACGGCCTGACGAAGGGACGGGGAGTCTCGACGGAAGGCTTCGCCGCGATCAACTTCATCCTGGCCGAGAACGACGGCAACCTGCGTCTCGAGCGCAACGCGGGCGGATTCCGGACGCGGTTCATGGCGCGGCCGACCCGCCCGATCTTCCTGCTCGGCAGCGTCGCCGAGGCCGCCGCCGATCTGCTCGGGGCCCGCGATCCCCGGCGGATTCACCGCTGCGGCAACCCCGACTGCGTTCTGTACTTCTACGACTCGACCCGCAACCGCCGCCGCCAGTGGTGCGCGATGGGGACCTGCGGGAACCTGATGAAGGTGCGGGCCTTTCGCCGGCGCCAGCGCCGGCGGATGCCGGGCTGAGCCCTTAGCCCTCCGACCCCATCCGGCGCAGCGTCTCGAAGCTGTAGATCCCGTCATTGTGGCCGTCGGCCCAGTCGATCTGGAGCGCATAGGAGCCGACGAGACGGTGTGCGGCAGCTTGAACGGAGAGCGGCGTGAGCGGGCGGTCCGGGCCGCGGTAGATCTTCCCGAAGAGGTCGGGCTCGCCCTTGCACATGGCGCAGGGGCATGCCCGGCGGAGCTTTTCGAGCGACAGGTAGTCCTCCCGGCCGTCGTCCCAGACGATCGCGAGCTCCGACCCGATGACCATGACCTGCTTCGGAACGGAAATCACCGCACGCCCTCCGCCAGGAAGAGGTCCGAGAGGATGCGGTTGTAGGAGTAGACGTACGCCTTGCCGTCGCGCGTAAGCGCGGGCGGCGAGAGCGTGCTGATTCCGGCGGGGTCGAGCGGAACCAGTTCCTTCCACAGCTCGCGCTTGCCCGTCGCGAGATCGATCCGATAGACCCGGCCCGGCAGGGCTCCTCGGTCGAAGGCGAAGAGCGCGCGATCGCCGGCCCAGCCCGTCGGATCTTCCTGCGCCTCGAGGTCCGGGATCGGCGACGGCTCGCCGCCGTCGAGAGGATACAGATAGCGCCGCCGATCGGGCCCCTGGACGGCCGCGACGCGGCCGTCGGGAGAGATGGCGCGCAAAAATGCCCGATACCCCGTCGGCGAGACGGCCCGCGGCTTTCCTTCGGCGCCATCGAGAAGGAACAGGCGACTGCCCTTGCCCGGCTCGCTGGCCGTCAGGAGGATCCGCTTTCCGTCGGGAAACCACTCTGCGCCCGAGGGAACGAGATCTCCGAGGGGGACGGTCTTCGCTTCTCCCGCCCCGGACGGCAGGACGACGAGCTTCGGGTCGGTCCCGAGGCCGGTCACGCCGAGAACCCAGCGGCCGTCCGGAGAGATCGACATGGGGACGCCCTCTCCCAGCCGCACCGGAGGCGAGCCGTCCATGCGGCGCAGATATGCCGAATAGCCCGCGCCTCCGCCCTCTCCGGATTCGACGAACACGAACGACTTCCCGTCCGGCGCGATGTCCCGCACGCCGGACCAGTCGAGCCACGAGAGGTCCTTCTCCCGCGCGTCTCCCGGCGAGAATCCGAGGATTCCGGAGCGCAGCGTGTCGTGGGCCATGAGCACCCGCCCGTCCTTCGCGACGTCGTGCAGGGTGAGGTTTCCGGTCACTCGCGCCAGGATGCGGTGTGCGCCGGCGAGCGAGACGGCGTGAAGCGCGCGGTTGCCGCCAATGTCCGCGGCCGTGAACCAGACCTCCCGGCCTCGGGGTCCCCACGCCAGACCGCCGACGGTGGAGAACCCCGTCGCGAGGGTCTTGATCTTCCCGGCGGCGTCGATGACGGCGACCGATCCTCCGTCGTCGGCGATGGCTGGATGATCGATGAACGCCACGAAGTCGCCCTTCGGCGACACACGTAGGTTGCTGACCCAACCCTGGGTCTCGTACAGCATCTTCCCGACGGGATACTCGATCCGATTCCTCGCCCCGACCAGGCGGACGATGGCGAGGGTCAGTCCGTCCGGCGACCAGTCCGCGAACAGCACGTCGTCCTGGATCTCCCGGGGCGTCCCGCCGCCCGTCATCCCGATCCGCGCCAGCATCCCGCCGTACTCGAAGGGCCCGACGAAGTGGCGGTTGAGGTTGACGGCCATCTCGCCCGAGGCCGAAATGGAGAGAAGGTCGGCCCCCGCCAGTCCGAAGGGACGCGCCTCCGGGCTGTCCAGGCGGCTGACGAAAATCTCGATCGGCCGCCCTTCCCAGGCGGCGGCGTAGATGACGGTCTGACCGTCCGGCGCAAACCGGGCGTTCATGATCTCGCCGCGCTGGAACGTCAGCTCGCGAAACGACGGCGGCACGACGGTCCCCGCCTTCCTTCCGGCCGCAAATGCCGCCGCGCCGACTGCCGCCGCCAGCACGGCCGCAGCGAGCAGCCACGGCCAGACCCGCCGCCCGGCACGCACGGCCGCTTGCGCCGCCGCGGCCTGCTCGGTCGTCGTCGGAAACGACGCTTCCGAGAGGTGGTCCCGCACGTCGGCGAGGTCCCGGGCGAGGTCCTTGGTCGTGCCGAAGCGATCCTCGGGGTCCTTGGCGAGGCAGCGCTCGACGAGCCACCGGACCGGCGACGGCACGCGCGGATTCAGCTGCGCCACCGGTGCCGGCTCTTCGCGGATGATCGCCGTCATCGTCTCGGCGGTGGTCGCGCGCTCGAAGGCGCGCTTGCCCGTGGCGAGCTCGTACACGATGGACCCGAAGGAGAACTGGTCCGACCGGAAGTCGAGGGCCCGCCCCGACGCCTGTTCCGGCGACATGTAGCCGATCGTGCCCATGACCATCCCGGGGCGCGTGGGGTCGCCGGCCGCCGTCTGGAGCGCGGAGACCTCCTGGTCTTCCGGCGTGACGAGCTTGGCGAGGCCGAAGTCGAGGATCTTGGCGAAGCCGTGCTTCGACAGCATCACGTTCTGGGGCTTCAAGTCCCGGTGGACGATGCCCGCCGCGTGCGCCGCCGCGAGGCCTTCGGCGATCTGCACGGAGATCTCGAGGAGCTTCTTGACCGGGACGGGGCCCGAGGCGATCAGGTCCTTGAGCGTCCCGCCCTCGACGAGCTCCATGGCGATGTAGACGGTCGAGTCGTGCGTGCCGATGTCGTAGACGGTCAGGATGTTGGGGTGCGAGAGCGCGGAGGCCGCGCGCGCCTCCCGCTCGAACCGGCCACGCCTCTCGGGATCGCCCGCGAGCTCCGGCGGCAGCACCTTGACGGCGACGTCGCGCTTGAGACGCTCGTCGCGCGCGCGGTAGACCTCCCCCATCCCCCCCGCGCCCAGCGGCGCGAGGATCTCGTAGGGACCGAGCTTCGTTCCGGCGGACAGGGGCATCGAGGACCGGGATTCTATCCGTGGATCATTTCAGCCCTTCGACGAGCTGAAGGAAGGAGATGACGCGGAGGTAGCTGTACGCATAGGTCCGGCCGTCGGCGGTGACGCAGGCGCGGCTGATGGTCGAGAGCCCCGCGCTGTCGGCCGGCGCGACCTCCTTCCAGATCTCGAGCTTTCCCGTCGCCAGGTCGTACTTCTGCAGGCGCGAGGGAATCGTCCGATCCTGCTGGACGTAAAGGGTCCGGCCGTCCGGAGAGAAACGAATCGGACGGAACTGGGAGGTCAGCCCGGACAGCACCGTCGGTTCCCCGCCGCCCAGCGGGTAGAGGTAGATCCTCCGATCCGGGCCGCTCACGACCGCGGCCGAGCCGTCCGGGCGGATGGCGCCACGAAAGAGCGAGTATCCCTCCGGCGTCAGCGCGCGCGGCTTCCCGCCCGCGAGATCCCGTAGGTATAGCCGGGTCCCGTGCCCCGACTCCGTCGCCGTGAACAGGATGCTCTTGCCGTCGGGAACGAAATCGGCGTTGAAGGCGTCCAATCCGTCGTGCGGCAGGACCCGCGGCTCGCCCACGCTCGTCGGCAGCAGTACGATCTGGGGCGTCGCGGTGTGGGTGATCGAAATCGCCCAGGCGCCGTCCGGCGAGAACGCCTCCGTCGAGCCTTCTCCGAGCCGGACCGCCGGCGCGCCGTCGAAGGACCGAAGGTACGAGGAATAGGCCGAGCCTCCCCCCTCCCCCGACTCCGTAATCAAGATCTTCGATCCGTCCGGAGCGATGTCCGTCACGAGCGAGTAGTCGAGCCACGAGAGCTCGCGCTCCTTTTCCTCGCCGGGCCCCCGGCCGAGGATCCCGAGGCGGTCGCTCTCGTTGGTCATCAGGACCCGGCCCGTGCTGGAGATGTCGAGGAGGGTGCTGATGCCGGGCACCCGGCCGACCATGCGCGTCTTGCCGGACAGCGTGACGCCGTGCACGGCGCGATTGAAACCGCCCTCGGCCGCCGTGTACCAGATCTCGCCTCCGCCCGGCACCCACGCCAGGCCCTGCGCCGTGGCGTAGAGGGAAGTCAGGTCCCGCTTCTTGCCGGCCCGGTCCACGACCGAGATGCGTCCACCGTCGTCGTTCGGCGCGGGATGGTCGATGAAGGCGACGAGATCGCCGCCGGGCGAAATCCGGGGATGGCTGATCCAGCCCGAGGTCTCGTACAGGGCTTTGCCGACGGGGTACTCCAGCCGATTTCGGACCCCGGCATCGCGGACCACGGCGAGGTCCTTGCCGTCAGGCGACCAGTCCGCCCATTGCACGTGGTCGAGGATGTCGCGCGGCGCGCCGCCCGCGATGGAGATCCGGGCGAGCCGCCCCGACCGGATGAACGCCGCCGAGCGCTCGGGGTTCAGGCAGACCGCCATCTCGCCGGTGCTCGAGATCGCGAAGATGTCGGCCGGCGGCAACCCGAACGGCCGCGACTCCGGGCTCTCGGGGCGGTTGATGAAGACCTCGAAGGGCTTGCCCTCCCACGCCGCGGAGTAGACGATCGTCTGGCCGTCCGGAGCGAAGAGGGCGCTCCCGACCTCACCGCGCGAGAACGTGATCTGGCGGAACGACGGCGGCTCCACGAAGCCCGCCTTCCTGCCGGCGGAGTAGACGAACGGGCCCGCGACGAGCGCGCCGAGGACCGCCGCGAGGGCGATCGCCGGCCAGCGGCGGCGTCTGCCACGGGCGGGAAGGGCGCCGACCCCGGTCGTCGTCCCGGAGAGGCCCGACAGCGCTTCGAGGTCGAACGCGACGTCGCGCGCGGACTCGAAACGCTCCTCCGGGTTCTTCTCCAGGCAGTGGCGGACGATCCGGTCGAGGCCCGGGTGAATCTCCTTGTTCGTCGTCGAGAGGTCCGGCGGTTCCTTCGTCAGGATCGCCGTGATCGTGTCCGCAGCGGTGTCGCCCCGGAACGCCCTCTGGCCGGCCAGCATCTCGTAGAGGATCGTCCCGAACGAGAAGATGTCGGAGCGCCGATCGGCGGCCTTCCCGCGGACCTGCTCGGGCGCCATGTAGCCCATCGTCCCGAGCACGACGCCCGGCTGCGTGCCGCCCGAGACGGTCTGCATGTCCGTGTGGCCGCTCTCGCCGCCGTCGATCTTCAGCTTCGCCAGGCCGAAGTCGAGGATCTTCACCCGCCCGTCCTTCGTCAGGAACAGGTTCTCGGGCTTCAGGTCCCGGTGGACGATCCCCTTCTCGTGCGCCGCCGCCAGTCCCCTGGCGATCTGGACCGCATACTCGATCGCCTTGCGTACCGGCACGGACCCCGCGAGCAGCCGCGCCCGCAGCGTCTCGCCTTCGAGGAGCTCCGTCACGATGTACGGCGCGTTGTCTTGCGTTCCGAAGTCGTAGACCGCCGTGATGCCCGGATGGTTCAGGACCCCCGCCGCCCGCGCCTCCTGCTCGAAGCGCTTGAGCCGGTCCGGGTCCTGGGAGAACGACGCCGGCAGCACCTTGATCGCCACCTCGCGGCCGAGCCGCGGGTCCTTCGCCCGGTAGACCTCTCCCATCCCTCCGGCGCCGATGGGCGCGAGGATCTCGTAGGGGCCGAGCTTCGATCCGGTGGAGAGGGTCATTGAGGCGGCAGGATTCTAACCGCGGATCAATTCACGCCGTCGACGAGATAGAGATCCGAGAGCAGCCGGAAGTAGCCATAGACGTACGACTCGCCGTTCGGGGCGGGCTGCGGTCCGACGTTCGACACGCCGGCGGCGTCGGCGGGCATCAGGGTGCGCCAGAGCTCCTTCTTCCCGGTCGCGAGATCCAGGCGGTAGACCTTTACCGGCGCCTCCCCGCGCCGGTGAACGTAGAGTGCGCGGCCGTCGGCGCTGCGCTGATCGACGGAGTCTTCCTCGTCGAGCCCGGCCACGGGGACCGGCTCGCCGCCGGCGATCGGGTAGAGGTAGCTTTTGCGGTCGGGTCCGAAGGCCAGGGTCCACGTTCCGTCCGGAGAGATGATTCCCCCGCCCCGGTAGCCTTCTGGAGACAGCGCCCGCGGCTTGCCGCCGACGAGGTCCTCCACGAAGATTCGCGATCCGTGGCCCGGCTCCGCCGCGGTGAAAATGACGCCCTTGCCGTCGGGAAGCCAGCTCGCCCCGAACACCCGGAGGCCTTCGGTCGGGAAGACCTTCATTTCTCCGGCCCGCGTCGGGTAAGCCACCAGGCGCGGATCGGAGGACGGGTTCTGAATCGCCAGCGCCCATTCCCCGTCGGGGGACAGGTCCTGGGCGGCGCCTTCCCCGAGCCGCGCGGCCGGCGAGCCGTCGGTCTTGCGGATGTACACCGAGTACCCGGCGCCCCCTCCCTCCCCGGTCTCGGAGAAGAGGATCGTCCGGCCGTCGGCGCTGATGGCGCCGCCGAGCGTCCAGTCGAGCCAGGTCAGGTCCCGCTCCTTCGACTCTCCCGGCGCCAGCCCGATCAGCTCGGACCGCAGCGTGTCGCGCGTGACGAGCATGCGGCCCTCCCGCGAGATGTCCTGGAGCGTCAGCGCGCCCGGCACGCCCACCCGCAGCGCCGCCTTCCCCGATCCGTCGGCCACGTACAGCGCGCGATTGCCGCCGGCCTCCGTCGCCGTGAACCAGAGCCGCCCGTCGGGGCCCCAGGCCAGGCCCTGGGCGGAGGCGAACCATTGCGAGAGCGCCCGCTTCTTGCCGGAGCGATCCACCACGGATGCCGATCCGCCGTCGTCGTTCGGCGTGGGATGGTCGTCGAAGGCCACCATCTCCCCGTCGGGAGAAATGCGCAGGTGGCTGACCCAGCCGTTCGTTTCGTAAACGGTCTTGCCGACCGGATACTCGATCCGGCTCTTGCCGGCCGACTGGAGAGACACGGCGAGGCTCTTGCCGTCGGGCGCCCAGTCCGCCCACTCCACGTTCTCCAGGATCTCTCGCGGCGCGGCCCCTCCCGCAACCGAGATCTGGGCGAGCGTCCCGCGACGCACGAAGCCTCCCCGAACGGTTCGATTCAGGGACACGGCCATGTCCCCCGTGCGCGAAATGGCGAGCACCTCGGCGCCCGCGAGGCCGAAGGGCCGCGACTCCGGGCTCTCCGGGCGGCCCACGAAGATCTCCATCGGGCCCCCGTCCCAGGCGGCCGTGTACACGACCGTCTGGCCGTCGGTCGCGAACCGGGCGGCGTAGATCGTCCCGCGGCGAAACGTGAGCTGGCGGAAAGTGGGGGTTTCGATCGCCACCGTCCCGCGGCCGAGGAAGAACGCCGCCGCCATTCCCGCCACGGCGACGGCCGCGGCGATCGCGAGCGCCGCCTTCGGCATCGAGAGCTTTCGGCTGCCGGTCTGGGCCGGCGCGATCACCGGGCTCGAACCCGACAGCGCCTGGAGATCGAAGGCCAGGTCGTGCGCCGAGTGGAAGCGCTCCTCGGGGTTCTTCTCGAGGCAGTGGCGGACCACGCGCTCGAGGCCGGGCGCGACGTTCTTGTTCGTGGCGGAGAGATCCGGCGGCTCCTCCCGCAGGATCGCGGACATCGTCTCCGCCGCCGTGTCCCGATGGAACGCCCGCGAACCCGACAGCATCTCGTAGAGGACGGCCCCGAACGCAAAGATGTCCGAGCGGGCGTCGGCGGGCTTGCCCTTGACCTGCTCGGGGGCCATGTAGCCGAGCGTCCCGAGCACGACCCCCGGCTCCGTTCCCCCGGCCGTCGGCAGGTTCGTCTGGGGCCCCGGCTGCCCCTCCGGCTGGGTGAGCTTCGCCAGTCCGAAGTCGAGGATCTTGACCCGTCCGTCCTTCGTGAGGAAGAGATTCTCGGGCTTCAGGTCCCGGTGGACGATGCCCTTCTCGTGCGCCGCGGCGAGGCCCTTGGCGATCTGGGCCGCGTAGTCCGTGGCCTTGCGGACGGGCAAGGCGCCGCCCGAGAGCCGCGCCCGGAGCGTCTCGCCCTCCAGCAGCTCGGTGACGATGTAGGGCGCGCCGTCGTGGCTGCCGAGATCGTGGACCGCCGTGATGTTCGGGTGGTTGAGCCCCCCGGCCGTCTGGGCCTCCTGCTCGAAGCGCCGGAGCCGCTCCGGATCGCTCGAGTAGGACGCCGGCAGCACCTTGACCGCGACCTCGCGCTTCAGGCGCTCGTCGCGCGCCCGGTAGACCTCTCCCATGCCTCCGGCGCCGATGGGCGCGAGGACCTCGTAGGGGCCGAGCTTCGTTCCGACGGAGAGTGTCAAGGCGGGTGGATTCTACGACGGTCGTCGACCCTTCATCACGAGCCGGCGACGAGTTTCTGGAAGCGCGGATTGCCGCGCAGCGGAGCGAAGTTCGGATCGATTCTCAGCCAGCCGGGGGAGAGGATGTACGGAATCTTCAGGAGGGGCTCGAGCTGATCAAGTGCCTTGTCCGGCTCGCCGGCGAGAACGTAGATCCGCGCCAGCTGGTGCTGCAGGAACGGGCCGGTGAATCCGTCCTTCGCGATCGGAAGCATGGCGACACCCTTCCGCGCCTCCGCAATGCCCTCCGCGATGGCGCCGGCGTACGCGAGCGCCAGGCCGAGGCCAACGTGCCGCTGCGCATCCTCGGGGGCCGACTGGAGCTGCTCTTCGATCGCCGTCCGGGCCGCCTCGGCGTGCATGCGCGTCTTCGCCCCGTCGCCGCGCAGCGCATAGGCCTGCGCGAGGCAGAGTCCCCACGTGGCGCGATCGCCGTCGAAGGCGCTCGGCGAAAGGCCCACCAGCAGATCCTGCTGTTTTTCGTCGAGGAGCCAGACCACGTCCCAGTACGCCGCCACGTAGGCCACGAGCGCGGCTGGTTCGACCTGCCTTGGGGCCGCCGCGAGCACGGCCCTCGCGCCGGCCAGATCGGCCTCTCCGAGAAAGGTCATCGCCTTGCCTTCGATCAGGCCGAGGTGGGTCGGCGCGAGGACCAGCCCGCGGTCGAAGGCCTCCCGCGCCGGCGAGTAGCGCCGAAGCCAGTAGAACGCGTCGCCGAGCCGGCGCAGAACGCTGACCGAGCGGGGATCGAGCCGTTGAGCTTCCTGGAGCGTGGCGAGGGCGGCGTCCCACTGGCCCCGCGCGACGTCGGCCACGGCGATCGCCGAGAGCAGGTCGGCGTTTCCTCGGGACAGCGTTCGTGCGCGCGCGAACTGCGCGAGCGCGCGGTCGGCGTCCTTGGTCACCAGCCGTTCGTACTGACCCATGGCGATGTACCCGTCCGGACGATTCGGAGCGAGGCGGACGGCCCGCTCCGCGCCCTGCCGGGCGGCCTCGGCCAGCGCGGGCGTGGGCCCGCTGTTGCCGTAGAGCATGGAATTCGCCCGCGAGACCCTCGCCCAGGCCTGCGCAAACCCCGGATCGAGCGCGACGGCTCTCTCGTAGAAGGAGAGCGCCTGCCGCAGGCTCGGCGGGTCCTGGACGCCCATGCTCTGGGAGACCTGTTCGCCGCGGAGGAACTCGTCGTATGCGGCGAGGTCCTTCGTGGGCCTCTCGTTCAGTTGCTTCTGTTCGCCCGGCTCGAGCACGACCCCGAGTTGCTGGGCCACACGCGCCGCGATGTCCGACTGGACCTGGAAAACGTTGGTCAGCGCCGCGTCGAAGGGCTGCTGCCACTTCGAGGCCGGCGCCTGCGCGCCCGACACCTCGACGAGCTCCGTCGAGACGTGAACGCGACTTCCCGCAGCGGCCTTGTCCCAGCGCACCGTGGCGGTCAAAAGGTATCGCGCGTCCAGTTCCCGCGCGATCTCCTGCGGCGTCTTCGTCGTGTTCCGGTAAGGAGTCGAGCTGCCGCGAGCGATCACCTGGAGCCCCGGCAGGAGCGTCAGCTTGCCGCGGACCTCGTCAGCGATCCCGTCGGCGAAGTATTCGTCTTCCGGCGCGCCGATGTTCTCGAACGGCAGGACGGCGAGTCTCGCCGGCGGCGCCGGGGCCGCGACGACGCCGCCTTTCGGCCGCTGCGGCCGCAGCAGCAGGAAGACGCCGGCGCCGGCGACCAGAACGATCGCTCCCCACGCGCCAGTCCTGCCGGCCGGCCACCGCCACCGCCTCGTCCTCGGCCTGCGGACCGGCGGCGCGGGCGCAGCCGCGACCGGCCGCGGGCCGCTGCCCGCCGCGTGCGCCGCCTCCGACAGCGCGAACACGATGTCCTTGGCCGACTCGAACCGGTGGTTCGGGTTCTTCTCGAGACAGTGGCGCACGACGTGGTCGAGCGCCGGCGCGATCCCGCGGCCCGATTCGGCCGGATCCGGCGGCTCGTCGCGGAGGATCGCCGTCATCGTCTCGATTGCCGAGCTCCGATGAAAGGCGCGCTGGCCCGAGAGCATCTCGTAGAGAATCGCCCCGAACGAGAAGACGTCGGAGCGGTGATCGACCCGGCCGGCGCGCACCTGCTCCGGAGACATGTAGCCGGCGGTCCCGAGCACGAGGCCCGGCTCGGTGAGTCCCGGGTCGGTAGGCGCTGGCGTCGTCGATCCCGCGGAATCGCCTCCGACCCGCTTCGCGAGCCCGAAGTCGAGAATCTTCAGGTGACCGGCGTTCGTCACGAAGATGTTTTCGGGCTTCAGGTCCCGATGCACGACGCCCTTCTCGTGGGCCGCCGAGAGTCCGCGGGCGATCTGAAGCGCGTAGTCGATCGCCTGCGATTCGAGGAGCGGGCCTGCGTCGAGCCTCTCGCGCAGCGTCTGGCCTTCGAGGAGCTCCGTGACGGCATATGAGACGCCCTGTGAGATCCCGAACTCGTGAATCGCGAGGATGTTCGGGTGTGACAGGGCCGCGACGGCCTTCGCCTCGCGTTCGAACCGAGCGTAGGCGTCCTGGTCGAGCGCGAGATTCTCCGGGAGCACCTTGATCGCCACGTCGCGATCGAGCATCGAGTCGCGGGCGCGGTAGACCTCCCCCATGCCTCCTGCACCGAGCGGCGCGAGGACCTCGTAGTGGCCGAGGCGGGTGCCCGCGGAAAGTGGCATCGGGCTGTGCGCCGATTCTACCCGGTCTCATGGACTATCCTTGCCGCACCCGGACCCTTCGAAAGGCGAACATGAGACATCGATCGACGCCTCGCATCGTCTCGCTGCTCCTCTGCCTTGGCGTGCTCCCTCTCGCGGGGCAGACGCCGAGCGAGCTGACCGTCGACTGGATCTACGGCGACTCCGGAACCGCCGTGACGAAGCTGCCGAAGTTCGCCTGGACGAGCTCCGGCGACCTCCTCCTCTTCGACGAGCGCACGCCGATGGCGGAGCGGACGATCGAGCGCGTCTCCGCGGCGACGGGCGCCCGCACGCCGGCCGTCGACGCCCCGACCGCCCTGGCGAGCCTCCGGTCGCTCTCCCCCGCCTCGACGCCCGAGGCGCTAGGCTGGCCCGAGGCGCTCGATCCCGCCGGTACGACGGCCGTCTACGTCATCGCCGACGACCTCTACGCTCTGGATCTCTCGGCCTCGCGGTTCGAGCGGCTGACGCGCACCGACTCGGCTGAGACGCTTCCTCGCTTCTCCCCCGACGGCCGCAAGGTCGCCTTCGTGCGCGCCAACGACCTCTGGGTGCTCGACCTCGCGACGAAGACCGAGACGCGCCTGACCTCCGACGGCAGCGACACGATCCTGAACGGGACGCTCTCCTGGGTCTACTGGGAAGAGATTTTCGACCGGGGCGACACGGGATACTGGTGGTCGCCGGACTCCTCGGCGATCGCGTTCCTCCGGACCGACGATTCCGCCGTCGACGTCTCGCTGTTCACGGACTTCGCGCCCGCCGTCCCGCGCGTGATCCGGCAACGGTATCCGAGGACGGGCGGCGCCAACCCGACGGTTCGTCTCGGAATCGCGGACCTTTCGGGAAAGAAGACCGCCTGGATGGACCCGTCCGAGGTCCCCTACGAGTACGTTCTCGGCGTCGACTGGCTGCCCGACAGCCGCGGGGTCGCCGTCCAGACGACCAATCGGACGCAGACGAAGCTCGACGTCTGGCGGTTCGACCGGTCCGGCCAGCGGGCGACGCTGGTGCTCTCCGAGAGCGACCCCGCGTTCGTGTACCAGAAGGAGCTCCAGTTCGCCGACGGCGGAAAGACGTGGATCGTCTCCTTCGAGAGCGGGGGCCACACACACCTCTTCCGCTACGGCGCCGACGGCGTCCGGAAAAACGCCGTGACGCAGGGACCCTGGTCGGTGCGCGCGGGCCGTTTCTACGGCGCCCCGCAGGGCGCGGCCTTCGTCGACGAGGCAGGAGGCCTCGTCTACTTCGTGGCCCTCGAGAAGTCGCCCCTGGAAAGTCATCTCTACCGGGTCCGTCCGGACGGCACCGGGATGGAGCGGATCACGCGCGAAGACGGGACCCACAAGGTCTCGCTCTCGCCCGACCGCCGCTTTTATGTCGACACCTACTCGAACCGGAACGCCCCGCCGTCGGTCGCCCTCTACGACACCACGGGCCGGCGGGTCGCGACGCTCGCCCAGAGCCGCACGGACGCCGTCGCGCCGTTCGGCCTGTCGCGGCGCGAGCTCTTCACGATTCCCGCCGACGACGGCTTCCCCCTCCCGGCGAGCGTGCTCAAGCCGCCCGACTTCGACGCCGCGAAGAAGTATCCGGTTCTCATCCACGTCTACGGCGGCCCGGGCGCTCCGATCGTCCAGGACCGGTGGGACAAGGACGCCCTCTTCGACCACCTCCTCGCCTCGCAGGGATACGTCGTCGCCTCGTTCGATCCGCGCAGCGCTACCGGCCAGAGCAAGAAGCTCGAGGACCTCGTGGTCCGGAAGATGATGAGCGACGTCGAGCTGGCCGACCTCCAGGCGGCGGTGCGGTGGCTCAAGGCGCAGGCCTGGGCCGACCCGGCCCGGTTCGGAATCTGGGGCTGGAGCGGCGGCGGCTCCTACACGCTCCTCGCCATGACGCGGACGCAGGAGTTCAAGGCCGGCATCTCCGGCGCCCCGGTGACCGACTGGCACTTCTACGATTCGAAGTTCGGCGAGGCGTACATGAAGACCGCCGACGAAAACCCCGAAGGCTACGCCCTGACGTCCTTCGTCAAGCGCGCGAAAGATCTCTCCGGGCGGCTGCTGCTCGTCTTCGGGTCCTACGACGACAACGTCCACCCGCAGAACGAGTGGGCCTTCGCCGACGCGCTCGTCGCAGCGGGCAAGCCCTTCGACATCATGGTCTACCCGATGCGCAAGCACGGCTTCGTCGACCAGGCCGCCATCCGGCATCGCGCCGAGAAGATGCTGGAATTCTGGAAGCTGTATCTGTAGTGAGGCGGTGAGGCGGGGTCAGTCTTCCTACTTCAACCCCTCGGCGACGTAGAGAGATCCGAGAGGACCCTCTTGTACGAGGTCGCGTAGCCTCGGCCCTCCGGCGTGATCCGGATCCCGTATACGTCGATCATCCCCGTCATGTCCGCGGGGACGAGGTCCTTCCACTTTTCCTCGCTTCCGGTCGCGATGTCCATGAGAACGATGTGGACGGGAAGCCCCGCCCCGCGGCGCACGTAGACGATCCCCGCCCGATCACCCAGACCGATGATCGCGAACCGAGGTCGTAGACCGCCGTGATGTTCGGGTGGTTCAGCGCGCCCGCCGCCTGCTCGAAGCGCCGCAGCCGGTCCCCATCCTGCGAATACGACGCCGGAAGCACCTTGACCGCGACATCGCGCTTCAACCGCTCGTCGCGCGCCCGGTACACCTCCCCCATCCCGCCCGCGCCGAAGGGGGCGGGGATCTCGTAGGGCCCGAGGCGCGAGCCGGCAGCGAGCGTCATCGGATCAACTCTGCCGTCCACGCAGCCGCGCCCAGAGCGCCGCGGACTCCGGCGGCAGCTCCTGAAGGCGCGCCGCGACGTCCGTCGCCGCCTGGGGATTCACCGCGAGCAGCTGCTCGATGTCCCATGCGTCCTGCGACCCGCCGGCAAAGAGCTTCAAAAGGATCAGGTCCGCGGCGCCGACAACCGGGACATTCCCTCGCCCGACCGGCAGGCGCTCGGCCCTGTCGAGAATGCGCCGCTGCCATTCGAATCGGCCGACCACGAGGTCCACGGGGTAGGTGCCCGCCGCCACGAGCCGCACGACGCCCGCGAGCGGATCCTCGGCGTCACCGCGCCGTACATTCGCAGCACCCGCCACATCCTGCCAGAAGGCGGCATCGAGCACACGGACATCGAGGCTCAGCAGGTCGAGATCCTGCGTCGAGCGAGGCGCGCCTTGCAACCCCATGGCAGCCGCACCGATCAGGGCGTACTGGACGCCGGCCTCGTCGAGCCGGACGCAAACCTCGTCGAAGAGCTTCAATTCGATTCAGGCTCCATGCATGCGCTCCGACGACGGCCGATCCGGCGCGATCGTTCGAGCACCGCCCTGGCGGTCGAGCGGTCCACGCAGCGGGCCTGAACGTAGAGGTCAAGATCGCGCTGCCCGAGGGCGAGCGCGAGCGCCAGTCGCTCGGTACCCGAAAGAAGCGCCGTGCGCTGGCGCAGCTCATCCTTCAGGATTTCGGCAACGTCGCTCATGCAGCGAAGTATAGCGAGGCCGCCCGTCTCGGTTTGCCGAGCTATTCGTACCGGAGAGCTTCGATCGGGTCGAGGCGGGACGCTTTGACGGCCGGGTACAGGCCGAAGAAGATGCCGACCGAGATCGACACGACCAGGCCGACGACGATCGACCACAGGGGCGTCTCGGCCGGCAGGGCGTCGAAGGCCTTCTTGATGGCCGCCGGAACGGCGACGCCGATGATGACGCCGATGACGCCGCCGATCAGCGAAAGCGTCGTGGCCTCGGTCAGGAACTGCAACACGATGTCGCGGCGGAACGCTCCGACCGCCTTGCGCACGCCGATCTCCTTCGTGCGCTCGGTGACCGACACGAGCATGATGTTCATCACGCCCACGCCGCCGATCAGCAGGGACACGAAGGCGATGAAGATCATGGCGAGCGTGATGCCGCGCGTGATCCCCTGGAAGCTCTCGATCATCTTGTCGGGCGTGACGATGCCGAAGTCGTTCGGCTGGTCGAACCGGACGTGGCGGCGGGTTCGGAGCACCTGCTGGACCTTGTCGATGAGCGCCGGGACCTGGTCCGGGCGATAGGGGACCACGGCGACCCGCATCGCGTCGCCGTGGCCGCTTCCGCCGACCCGGATCCACGGGAAGCGCCGATCGAACGTCGAAATGGGGATGACGACGAACGCGTCCTGGGACTCGCCGAACATCTTGCCCTTCTGCTCGAAGACACCGATGACCGTGTACGTGTCATGGCCGAGCTGCAGGCGCTTGTTGAGCGGATCCTCCCGCGGAAACAGCTTCTCGGCGATCTCCGCGCCGAGCACGATGACGTCGGCCGCGTGCTCCACGTCGAGCTCGTTCAGAAACCTCCCCTGGGACACGAAGCGGCTGGTGGCGACCGCGTACGGCTCCTCGACGCCAAGCACGCGCGGCGACAGGACCTCGCTGTCGCGGTACCGGAGGTGAAAGTTCGTGTTGTCCCACAGGTAGCGCTGGGACGAGACCGCACGCGCCTCGGGCACCAGCTCGCGGATCGCCGCCGCGTCGGCGAGCGTCAGCTCCCGGCGCCGGCGCTCCCCCTCCGGCCGCGGGCCGCCGGGGCCGAACCTCGGCTCGTACTTCTGGACCATCACGAGGCTCGCGCCGAAACTCTGGAAGCTGCGCACCATGCTGTTGTTGAAGCCCGTGACGATCGAGACCATGGCGATCACCGTGGCCACGCCAACGACGATCCCCAGCACCGTCAGCCCGGCGCGCAGCTTGTGGGCGCGCACGGCGAGCATCGCGAACCGCAGGTTCTCGCCGAAGCCCCGTCGCAGGTGGCCGAGCACGGGCGGACGCTATCAGGAGAGCGGGTGGCGGCCCGCGGGGCGAAGTCGGCCGCCATGGCCGCCCCCTACTCGTAGCGCAGCGCTTCGATCGGATCGAGGCGAGAAGCCTTCACGGCCGGGTAGAGGCCGAAGAAGACGCCGACCGATATCGAGACCAGCAGGCCCACGAGGATCGCCCAGAAAGGCGTCTCCGCGGGCAGCGCCGCGAACATCGCCTTGACCACGGCCGGCACGGCGACACCGAACACGACGCCGATGATGCCCCCGAGAAGCGACAGCGTCGTGGCCTCGGTCAGGAACTGCAGAACGATGTCCCGCCGAAACGCGCCGACCGCTTTGCGGACGCCGATCTCGCGCGTGCGCTCCGTGACCGAGACGAGCATGATGTTCATGACTCCCACGCCGCCGATCAGGAGCGAGATGAAAGCGATGAAGATCATCGCGCCGGTGATCCCCTGCGTGATGCCCTTGAAGCTCTCGATCATCCTGTCGGGCGTGAGGATGTAGAAGTCGTCATCGGCGTTGAACGGCACGTGCCGTCGCATCCGCAGCAGGGCGCGGCCCTTCTCGATGACCGTGTCGACCTGTTCCGGCGAGTACGGGACGGTGGCGATGTGGATCGTGTCTCCCCGGCTGGTCTTGATGAACGGGAACTGGCGGTCGAACGTCGAGAACGGGACGATGAACCAGTGGTTGTTGGACCCGCCGCCGAAGCCGCCCTTGTCTTCCATCACGCCCACGACCGTGTACTTCCAGCCGCTGAGCTCGACGACCTTGTTCAGGGGGCTCTGGTTCGGGAAGAGCGCCTTCTCCACGTCCTTGCCGATGACGCAGACCTCACTGCCGTGCTCCACGTCGGCATCGGTGATGAATCGCCCCTCGTCGACGAAATGCATGTTGGCCAGGGCGTAGTCCGGGTACGCGCCGACCACCGTCGGGCTCGTGGACTCGTTGCCCCGGTACTTGACGTTGATATTGCTGGAATCCCAGAGGTAGCGCTCGGGAGAGACCGCGCGGATCTCCGGAATCTGGGCCTTCAGGGCGAGGGCATCCTCGAGGGTCAGGTCCTTCCGGTTCCGTTCCGTCTCGGAGCGGTGACCCCGCCCGAAGCGCATGGAGTACTTCTGGAACTGAACGAGCGACGCCCCGTAGCTCTGGAACTGCCGGATCATGTTGTTGTTGAAGCCGTTGACGATCGACACCATCGCGATCACGGTCGAGACGCCGACGACGATCCCGAGTACCGTCAGCCCGGCCCGCAGCTTGTGGGCGCGCACCGCAAGCATCGCGAAGCGCACGTTTTCGCCGAAGCCTCGGCGGAGGCGAGGGAACACGGCTCCGATGATATCCCCGAGGCGAGTCGGGGCCGGCTACTCGTACCGGAGCGCTTCGATCGGATCGAGCCGGGAGGCCTTCACGGCCGGGTAGAGGCCGAAGAAGATGCCGACGGACATCGAGACCAGCAGGCCCACGAGGATCGCCCAGAAAGGCGTCTCCGCCGGAAGCGCGGCGAACGCCGCCTTGATCCCCGCCGGCACCGCGATGCCGAAGACGACGCCGATGATGCCCCCGAGGAGCGACAGGGTCGTCGCCTCGGTCAGGAACTGCAGAACGATGTCGCGGCGGAAGGCACCCACGGCCTTGCGCACGCCGATCTCCCGGGTCCGCTCCGTGACCGACACCAGCATGATGTTCATGACGCCCACGCCCCCGATGAGCAGCGAGATGAAGGCGATGAAGATCATGGCGCCCGTGATGCCGTTGGTGATGCCGCGGAAGCTCTCGATCATCTTGTCGGGAGTCAGGATGTAGAAGTCGTCCTCGGCGTTGAACGGGACGGCTCGCCGCGTCCGCAGAAGGGCCCGCCCTTTTTCGATGACCGCATCGACCTGGTCGGGCCGGTACGGAACGGTCGCGATGTGGATCGTGTCACCGCGGCTGTTCTTGATGTGCGGAAACTGGTGGTCGAAGGTCGAGAACGGGATGAAGAACCAGTGGTTGCTGGATCCGCCGCCGAAGTCGCCCTTCTCCTCCAAGATGCCGATGACCGTGTACTTCCAGCCGTTCAGCTCGACCGTCTTGTTGAGGGGGCTCTCGTTGGGGAACAGCGCCTTCGAGACGTCCGTTCCGATGACACAGACCTCGGAGGAGTGCTCGATGTCGGAGTCGGTGAAGAACCGCCCGTGGTCGACGAAGTGGTTGTTCGCGAGCGAGTAGTCCGGGTAGACGCCCGCGACCGTGGGCGACCTCGCTTCCTGGCCGCGGTACTTCACGGTCGGGCTCGATCCGTCGAACAGGTAGCGTTCCGGCGAGACCGCGCGGATCTCCGGGATCTGGGCCTTGAGGGCCAGGGCGTCTTCCAGGGTCAGGTCCTTGCGGTTTCGCTCGGTGTCGGACCGGTGCCCCGGGCCGAAGCGCATGGAGAACTTCTGAAACTGCACGAGCGTCGCGCCGAAGCTCTGGAACTGGCGGGCCATCCCGTTGTTGAAGCCGTTGACGATCGACACCATGGCGATGACGGTCGAGACCCCCACGACGATGCCGAGCACCGTCAGCCCGGCGCGCAGCTTGTGCGCCCGGACCGCGAGCATCGCGAACCGCACGTTCTCCCCGAAACCGCGGCGCAGATGAGAGATCAGCGACGACATGGCCGGACGCTCCTACTCGTACCGCAGGGCTTCTACCGGCGGCAGCTTGCTCGCCTGTGAAGACGGGATCCAGCCGGCCAGGACCCCAGTGATCGTTGCGACCCCGATGCCGAGGAGGATGAAAGAGAACCGCACCTCCGCCGGGAACACCTGCTTGACCGCCAGGGCGATCAGCGCGCCGAGGAGCACCCCGATCACCCCGCCGATCGAGGACAGCATGGCCGCCTCGAGCAGGAACTGTCGCCGGATGTCCTTGCGCCGGGCGCCCAGGGCCCTTCGAACGCCGATCTCCTTGGTCCGTTCGACGACCGACACGAACATGATGTTGGCGATGACGATCGCACCGACGACCAGCGAAATCCCCGAGATCAGGATCATGAGGAGGAAGGCGCCGGCCGAGATGCCGCGCCAGAGCGTCTGCAGCAGCTCCGCCGTCACCAGGCCGAACGGATCGTCGTTGTCGAAGCCCGTCTTGCGCAGGGCCCGCAGGATCGTCCGCACTTCGTCGGTCGCGGCTGGAACGCCCTCGACGCCGCCCTTGGGCTTCAGGAAGATCCCGATGTCCTCGGTCGGCGCGATGTGCTTGTGGAAGAGCGTCAGCGGGATGTAGATGACGTTGTCCTGGCTCTGGCCGAGCACCGAGCCCTGCTTGGCCAGCGTGCCGATGATCTTGACCGGATACCCGTCGATTTTCATCACGCGGCCGATCGGGTCGATGTTCGGGAAGAGCTCGTCCTGGACGTCCCAGCCGATGACCGCGACGGCCGTCGAGTGGTCGTACTCGGTCTCGGTGAAATAGCGGCCGCTGGCGAGGTCGAAATTCATCGCTTCGGCCATGTTCGGCGTGTGGCCCTGAATCTCGACCTGGGGGAGCTTCCGGTCTTCGTACTTGACCGGACGGTTGCGATCGCCGCGCGCTCCGATCGACGCGCACAGCCTGCACTCGCGGCGCACGACCTCCATGTCCGTCAGCGTGAGGTCCTTGCGCTTGCGGGCCATGAGCCACTCTTCGCGGCTCGTGATGATCCCGTACTTCGTGAAGATCACGATGTCGGGATTCAGGCCGATGACCTTGTCCTTGACGTAGGCGTTCAAGCCCGAGATGACCGAGACGACGCCCACGACCGTCGCGACGCCGATGATGACCCCGAGCAGCGTCAGGAAAGCGCGCAGCTTGTGACGCGTCAGCGCCGACGCCGAGACCCGGAAGAGCTCGGAAGTCGTCACGCTTTCTTCTCTCCGCCCTTGCCGCCCTCGTCCTTCTGGATGATGACGCGGTCGCCTTCCTTGACCTGGCGCAGGACCTTGAAGGGGCCGGTCACGATCTCCTGGCCGACGGGCGGGCCCTCCTTGACCTCGATCATCAGCTCGCCCGCGATCCCCGTCTTGACCTTGGTGAATGCGATCTTCCCGTCCTTGATCGAGTAGACGCCTTCCTCGGTCTCGGGCCGGCCGGAGGACGCCGACTTGTCCTTCTTTTCGACGTCGCGCACGATCAGGGCCTGGATCGGAATGGCCGTCGCGCCGTCGCGGCGCCCGGTGACGACGTCGGCCGTCACGGAGAACCCCGGCCGGATCGTGTCCGGGGGGTTTTCAATCTTGATCTTGACCTTGAAATTGATCGCCTCGGAATTGGCCGTCAGCGTCAGCAGGTCCGGATCGTTCTTGGGGATCGGCGAGGACCCGACCTCCGTCACCGTGCCGATGAACTTGGTGTTCGGATACGCGTCGATCGAGAGGGTGGCCTTCTGGCCGATCTTGACCTGCGGCACCGACGTCTCGTCGACCATCATGACGGCCTCGACCGAACCCATGTCGGAGATCGTCATGAGCTGCGTGCCCGCGTTGTTCATGGTGCCGATGACCGTGACCTCGCCCTCCTTGATCGGAAGCGCGGTCACGACACCCTCGATCGGCGCCGTCACCGTCGTCTTGGAGAGCGAGTCGCGGCTGGCCGCGAGGTCGGCCATCGTCGAGCGCATCCGCTGCTCGGTCGCGGCGAGGTTCGCCTCGGCCGTCTCCAGGTTGGACTTGGCCTTCTGGAGGTCGGCTTCCGCGAGGATGTGGCCTTTGAAGTTCGCGGCCGCGCGCTCGTAGTCGAACTTGGCCTGCGCCGCAGTCGCCCTGGCGGCGTCGAGGTCGTGGCGCATCGCCTCGTTGCTCGCCTCGCGCCCCCGGGCCTGTGCGGCCAGCTGCGCCTGATCGATCTGGAGCAGGAGCTGCCCCTTCTTGACGTGGTCGCCTTCCCTGACCGCGAGATTCACGATCTGGCCCATCACGAGCGCCGACAGGTCGACCTTGCGCTGCGCCTGGATCTTTCCGTTGGCCGTGACCTTCTGGACGAGGTCGAGCTTCTCGACCTTGGCGGTGGTCACGCGCGGCACGTCCTTGTCCCGGCCCCGAATGAAGGCGGTCAGGGCGCCGATGACGACGACCCCCAGGACGGCCCCCCCGATGATTTTGGTCCTCTTCGACATGCCCTCAACCCTCCGGTCAAACGCGCTTTTCCTGCGTATTCCTTTCTACGGATGGGGTTGGGGAAAGTTCAATTCCCCGGAGCCCATTGAAAAGACTGGGGCTTTTCGCTAGCCTTCCGCCCCCTGCGCCCATAGCTCAATTGGATAGAGCGTCTGACTACGGATCAGGAGGTTGGGGGTTCGACTCCCTCTGGGCGCACCATTTCGACCTGGGGTAGCCTGCTCCGGGTGTCCTTTACAGAAGACGACCGGCGGTTCATGGCCGAGGCCCTCGCATTCGCCCGGATCGCCTACGCCGAGCAGGAGGTCCCGATCGGCGCGGTCGTCGTCCGGGACGGCCGGATGATCGGACGCGGCCGCAACCGGCGCGAACGGCTCGCCGACCCCACGCACCACGCCGAGATCGAGGCCATCCGAGAGGCCGCGGCCGAAGTCGGCCGCTGGCGCCTCGAGGACTGCACGCTCTACGCCACGCTCGAGCCCTGCCCCATGTGCGCCGGCGCCGCCGTCAACGCCCGGATCCGGCGGATCGTGTTCGGCTGCACGGACCCCAAGGCGGGGTATTGCGGCACGCTCGGCGACATCCCGGGGGATGCGCGGCTGAACCACCGGCCGCAGGTCGAGGGCGGATTGCTGGCCGAGGAGTCCGCGGAGTTGCTCAAACAGTTTTTCCAGGCGAAACGCTGAATTTCGCCGACCTGACATCGGCCCACGAATCCGCTAGGATTCGCCGTTCCACCCGCGCGGAGAGGTGCTGGAGTGGTTGATCAGGCCGGTCTCGAAAACCGGTAGGCCCGAAAGGGTCTCGTGGGTTCAAATCCCACCCTCTCCGCCAATTCACGCGCCTCGCGAGGGTCGTGGGTTCACCCGACCACCAGAGGAAAACCCCCGGCAGTAGGGAACGCTGCGCGAAGCGCAGCGGTAAATCCCACCCTCTCCGCCACTTCAATTGCCTCCCCTACCGGATCGGGTCGATCGGCGTGCGCCGGGGCTCCTTGCCAAATCGCACCCGCGAGCGCTCGATCATCTTGCGGATCTCCACGTCACGGTCCTTCGGCGGGGCGCTCGTCACCCAGCCGCGAACGAGGCGCTCGGCCGCCGCGGCCACCTCGTCCACCGCGCGATCGAACAGCGCCTCGTTCGCCTTCGAGGGCTTGTTGGCGCCGCTCAGCTTGCGGACGAACTGCAGGGACGAGGCGCGGATCTCCGCCTCGGTCGCCGGCGGCGCGAAATTGGCGAGGGTCCGGATGTTGCGGCACATGCCGGGAATGTAACCGGAAGTCGGCCGACCGAGCACCCGATATGCTTCCCACCGGCCATGCGAGTCGCCGCCCTCTTCGACATCCACGCCAATCTCCCTGCCCTGGAAGCCGTCCTGGCCGAGGTCCGCGAGGCCGCGGTCGATCGGATCCTCGTCGGCGGCGACGTGTTCCCGGGCCCGATGCCTCGCGAGACGCTCGCCCTGCTCGCCGACCAGCCCGCGCCCTGCGTCTTCATCCGGGGCAACGGCGAGACGGCCGTCCTGGCGGCCCGCGCCGGCCAGGAGATTCCTCAGGTGCCCGAGGTCTTCCGCGACGCGATCCGCTGGAACGCGAACGGGCTCTCGGAGAGCGAGGCCGAAGAATTGCGGAGCTGGCCCCTGACCACGACGCTGGAACTGCCGGGTCTCGGAACCGTCCTCTTCTGCCACGCCACGCCGCGGGACGACAACGAGATCTTCACCCGCCTGACGCCGGCCGACCGGCTTCTCCCGATCTTCGAGGCCGCGAATGCCGACGTGGTCGTCTGCGGCCACACGCACATGCCGTTCGACCGCACTGTCGGGAGGGTCCGGGTCGTCAACGCGGGCAGCGTGGGAATGCCGTTCGGCAACGCGGGTGCCGACTGGCTGCTCCTCGATTCCGGGATCCGTTTTCGCCACACCGAATACGACCTCGCGTCCGCGGCCAAACGGATCCGCGCGACCGCGTATCCCCAGGCGGAATTCGCCGCGACCGCGATCGAACACCCGAAAGGCGAGGAGGAGATGACGGCGATCTTCGAACCCGCGGCGTTGAGGTCGGCCGGCTAGGGCGTCCGCAGCCGGGTTCCCGGGCGGAAGCCCTCCCCTTCCCCGCAATTCCCTAAACCCCTCTCCAAGGAATCCGTAATAATCCGCGAGTCTCCATGGACACCGCGATCGAACTGAGCCACGTGGCGAAGAGCTTCGGCCGCTTCAAGGCGGTCGACGACCTCTCCCTCAAGGTCCCGCAGGGCGCGATGTTCGGCCTGCTCGGCCCCAACGGCGCGGGCAAGACGACGAGCATCCGGATGATCATGAACATCACGGCGCCGGACTCCGGCGAGATCCGGATCCTCGGCCGGGCCATGGACCGGGTGATGCAGAACCGGATCGGCTACCTGCCCGAGGAGCGCGGCCTCTACCGGAAGATGAAGGTCATCGATCACCTCTACTTCCTGGCGGCCATCAAGGAGGTCGGCCGCGAGACGGCGAAGGAGCGCATCGGGGTCTGGCTCGACAAGATGGAGCTGCGCCCCTGGCTCAACAAGAAGGTGGACGAGCTCTCCAAGGGCATGCAGCAGAAGATCCAGTTCATCGCGACGATCGTCCACGACCCCGAGATCCTCATCCTGGACGAGCCGTTCTCGGGCCTGGATCCGCTGAACGTGGCGCTGATGCGCGAGTACTTCCTCGAGTTCCGGCAGCGCGGCAAGACGATCATCTTCTGCACGCACGTCCTCGAGCAGGCCGAGAAGCTCTGCGACGAGATCTGCCTGATGGCCAAGTCGAAGAAGATCCTCGAGGGCAGCGTCCGGGAGCTCAAGCGCCGCAACTCGAGCGGTCTTCTCCGGATCTCCGCCAACGCCAGCCTCGCCGACGTCTCGGCGCTGCCCGGCGTCGCCTCGGCCAAGGCCGTCGACGGGGCCTTCGTCGTCGGGCTCGCTCCCGGCGTGTCGCAGAAAGAGTTCCTGAAACGCGCGATCGACACCTACACGGTCGAGGCTTTCTCCCAGAAAGAGCCCGACCTCGAGGAGATCTACATCGACGCCGTCCGGAGCTCCGGGATGGAAGAGAAACGGACGATCGCGTGAGGACCGAATGAACTGGAGAAAGACCTTCGCCATCGTTCGCCGCGAATACGTCGAGCGCATCCGCACGAAGTCCTTCTGGATCGCAACGCTGCTGATCCCGTTCCTGTTCCTCGCGTACATCGCGTACCAGATTTCGTCGTCCCGAAAGACGGGCGGCGAGCGCACCGTCGTCGTGCTGGACCTGACCGGGTCCCTGTACGCCCCGCTCGAGAAGGAGCTCGCGGCTACCGAGGCCGAGCAGAAGGCGAAGGATTCGGCCCGAAAGGGGCCGCACTGGATTCTCGTCCGAGGCGACGCCGATCCGGACCTCGCGGCGGCCAAGGAGGCCCAGCGCAAGCGGGTCCTCGCCAAGGAGATCAACGGGTACCTGGTCCTCGAGCCGGAGAAGCTCGCCAGCAAGAACGAGGAGGTCGAGTACTACTCGACGACCGTCTCGGACTACATCGCCCTGACCCAGCTCCAGGACGCGATCAACCGCGTGCGTTTCCGTCAGAAGATGGAGAACCGGGGGCTCCCGACCGACCTGGCGGGCGAGCTCGAGAAGCGGGTCGACCTCAAGCCGTTCAAGGTCACCGAAAAGGGCGCGTCTGAAGAGAAGGGCGCCGGCATCATCGCGGCGATCATCTTCATGGTCCTGATGTACACGACCTTCTTCATCTACGGCGGCCAGGTCATGCGCGGCGTCATCGAGGAGAAGTCCAGCCGGATCGTCGAGATCGTCATCGCCTCCGTTCGGCCGACCGAGCTCATGCTCGGCAAGATCATCGGCATCGGCCTCGTCGGGCCTGACGCAGTACCTCGTGTGGTCGATCGTGGCGATGAACCTGTCGCTCCCGGGGATCGCCGGCATGCTCTCGAGCGGCGACCTCGGCGTTCCGAAAGTTCCCGTCGCGATGCTCGGCTACTTCATCCTCTTTTTCGTCCTGGGCTACTTCGTGTACGCCAGCGTCTACACGACGATCGCGGCGCCCTTCAACACGGAGCAGGAGGCCACGCAGTTCATCATGATCCCGGTTGTGCTCATCCTCGCGGGCTTCATGGTCTACCCCGCCGTGATGAACAATCCCAACGGCGGCGTGGCGCTCTTCTTCTCGCTGTTTCCCTTCACGTCCTCGCTCGTGATGTTCCTGCGCACAGCCGTCTCGGAGCCCCCGGCCTGGCAGGTTCTGCTCTCGATCGCACTTTTGATCGCCACGACCGTGGGCCTCGCGTGGTTCGCGGGCCGGGTCTACCGCGTCGGCATCCTCATGTACGGCAAGAAACCCACGATCCCCGAGATCCTGCGCTGGGTGCGCTACTCCCCCGGCAAGGTCACCCAGCCCGCGGCCAAGGTGTCGTAGGAAGGCACCGACGGAGCTTCACCCGAGCGGACACTGCCATCCCGAGCGAACGCCGTCATCCCGAGCGCAGCGAGGGATCCCGAGATCGACAGCCCCGGATTGCAGACCGGCGCGGCCCTGTGCTACCTTTCGCGCCCCGTTCGGCCCATTCGTCTAACGGTTAGGACGCGGCCCTCTCAAGGCCGAAATACGGGTTCGATTCCCGTATGGGCTACCAGGATCTGCCGGCTCTGCAAGTCGCCAGCCGCGTCCTGCGGACGCGACCCTCTCAAGGCGGCTGCCTTCGAGCGCGCCCGTCCGGGCGCGACACGGGTTCGATTCCCGTATGGGCTACCAGGATCTGCCGGCTCCGCAAGTCGCCAGCCGCGTCCTGCGGACGCGACCCTCTCAAGGCGGCTGCCTTCGAGCGCGCCCGTCCGGGCGCGACACGGGTTCGATTCCCGTATGGGCTACCAGGATCTGCCGGCTCTGCAAGTCGCCAGCCGCGTCCTGCGGACGCGACCCTCTCAAGGCGGCTGCCTTCGAGCGCGCCCGTCCGGGCGCGACACGGGTTCGATTCCCGTATGGGCTACCATGATCTGCCGGCTCCGCGAGTTGCCCGCCGCGTCCTGCGGACGCGACCCTCTCAAGGCGGCTGCCTTCGAGCGCGCCCGTCCGGGCGCGACACGGGTTCGATTCCCGTATGGGCTACCACGATCTGCCGGCTCTGCAAGTTACCCGCCGCGTCCTCCGGACGCGACCCTCTCGAGGCGGCATCCTTTGTTCTGCGCGCCCTTCCGGGCGCGACACGGGTTCGATGAGCGCCGGGAGGACCCGGCGCTTGTCGCGACGCTACGCGCCGCTCGGTGCCCCGTAGGGGCTACCACACAAAGCATGCCGCCATCCGTGTGCTATACTGAACCATATGGTTCAGTATACGCGGACCCGCCTCGATGCCTCGTTCGCCGCGCTCTCGGACGCCACCCGACGCGGCGTTCTGGAGCAGCTCGGCCGTTCCGACGCTTCGATCACGGACCTTGCCGAGAGGTTCCACATGACCCTCACGGGCATGAAGAAGCACGTCGGCGTCCTGGAGCAGGCGGGGCTCGTCACCACGGAGAAGGTCGGGCGCGTGCGGACCTGCAAGCTCGGCCCGCGCCGATTGGAGGAAGAGACGGCCTGGATCGAGAGGTATCGCCAGCTCTGGGACGCACGCTTCGACGAGTTGGACAAGGTTGTCGAGGAATTGAAACGGAAGGAGAAGGTCGATGGACGCAAGAAGAGAGAGTGAGGCCACACCGATGAAGAACCGTACGACGGTGGAGCGGAAGTCCGAGCGTGAGCTCGTCGTCACGCGAACTTTCAACGGCCCGGCGCGCCTCGTGTTCGAGGCGTGGACCAAGCCCGAGCTGTTCAGGCAGTGGTGGGTGCCGAAGTCGATGGGAATGTCCCTGCTTTCCTGCGAAATGGATGTTCGTGTCGGGGGCAGGTACCGTTTGGAGTTCGCACACGGGGACTCACAGGCGGCGTTCTTCGGCACGTACAAGGAAGTAACACCGCACTCGCGCCTCGTCTGGACCAATGAGGAAAGTGACGAGGGTTCCGTCACGACGGTGACCTTCGCGGAAAAAGGCGGCAAGACGTTGCTGGTCATGCACGAGCTCTATCCCTCGAAGGAAGCTCTCGACGCCGCCGGCACCGGGGCGGCGGATGCGATGGGAGAGACGTTCGAGCAACTGGACGAGCTTCTCGTCACCCTGGGCGCGAGCGTGGGACGGTCATGAACTCGTCGACCCTCGCGGCACACCACAAGCGGGAGTGAAATCGGTCCTCGGTCCGTCCGGCGCCACCCGAAGTCACGGGTGGCGCCGGCATCACCATCCGCGCACGCGTAGCAAGCCTTGGGATCAAGCGGCCCGAAGCGACTCGAGATCCCGCAGGAACTGGGCCAGCTGGTTCCATGCAAGGCCCGTACGGGCTACCAGATCCAACCGGCTTCGCCAGTCAAACGCGGCGTCCTCCGGACGCGACCCTCTCAAGGCGACTGGAGCAACGCCGCGGCCGACCTCCGCCTCTCCCGCCTGCGAAACCACGCCTCGATGAGTACCGCCAGCACGACGACCAAAACGCTGCACACCAGGCTGCCTTCGGGACCGACCGTTCCCCCGCTCAGCCACGCCGGCCCGGAGGACTTCGATTCGAACAGGTGATTCGGCAGGTCGTGGCCGCTGACGGGCACTCCAAAAAAGTAGGCCTGGGCCCAGTTGAAGCCTGTGTGGAAACCGATCGCCAGCCACAGGTCGCCGGTCCTTCGAAGCATCAGACAGAACACCAGCCCGGCGAGCCCGGCGTTGACGAGACCGATCGGGCTTTCGCCGACGTTGCCGGCATGGCCGTAGCCGAAAATGACCGACAGGACGACGGCGGCCGGCCAAAAGCCGATGCCGCTCGCGAGGGTGAACAGGCAATAGCCCCGGTACCTGAACTCCTCTTCCAGGCCGATGGGAAGATCGGGCCGAAGGTGGCGACCGCTGCTGAACGTTGAGCGCGAATCGTCCGAAGGAGAACACACCCAGGAGGTGCATCACGAACAGGAGGATCGAAACCGAGGCGAAGCCGAGAGCGCTCCCGCCCCAGAACCAGGATCGGAGCGTCTTGCGCCATGGAAGCCCGTACTCGGCGATGCTCCGCCGCTCGATGAGCGCCATGAGCCAGCTCGCGAGGAGAACCGTCAAGAAGCTGCCGGCTTTGTTGACGACGTAAAAGGTGACCTCGTCCAATCCACCCAGAGTTGCGCGAAGAAGCGCCTTCCTCGCCACGGTCAGCGGGAAGACGAGGGCTGCAAAGATCAGCAGCCGCACCCGGCCGAAGCCCGAGGGGCCGAAGAAGAGATCCCGTACCTTCCGGGGCCCTCGACCGACCCCCGCATCGAACCGCTCGGGCGGCGCGCCGGACCCCCCGGCACCAAGGCCGTCCGACTCGACCATCAGCGGCGCATGCCGGGCGTTGAGCGGGGCGCTTTCTTCGGAGGCTTCGACCGGCCGGAACCGTTGAGGGCGACCGCCTGCCGAACGAGCGCCTTGAAGGCGGACCGGTCGACCTTTTCTCCCTCGTGGATGTCGATCGCGCGGCGTGCGTTTCCGTCGAGACTCGAGTTGAAGAGCCGGGCCGGATCCTCGAGAGACGCGCCCTTGAGGAACGTCAGCTTCACGACGTTCTTGTAGGACTCGCCGGTGCAGATGATGCCGTCGTGCGACCAGATCGGAGTGCCCATCCACTTCCACTCCTCGACGACGTTTGGATCCGCCTCTCTGATGAGCTTGCGCATCCTGCTGAGCGTTTCTCCGCGCCAGTCCCCGAGTTCGGCGATCTTTTTCGAGATGAGCTCCGATGCCGACTCACCCGGGCTCGCACCCGACTTTTTCATGGCCTCATCCTAGCTCGACACGCTCTGGATGCGCCGCGCGACCGACTCGTCCTCCTCCGGGACGAGCCCCATCGTTGCCGAATCGCGCCGCGTCCGGAAGGTCGGTCGAATCCCGGGGGCTCCCCGGACGCGACACGGCTCCGACTTCAAGTAATAATCGGCCTCATGAAGAATTCTCCGCCTGAGCGGCCGCCTCAATCGGCCGCCGCCAGGGCCCGTGTGAGGGCATTGCGTCGAGGCGAAGCGCCCATCGTGAGAGACCCGGAGGAGGCCCGCGGCCTCACCTTCATTTCTCCCGCGGACCGCCGAGCCGCGCTGGCCAGGGAGATCAGGAAACGGGCACTCGAAAAGAAGGCCCGGAAGAAGTAGTCCGCCTCCTGGCCGGCCTCGCGCGACCGACACGTCGCATGCATCGCCTGCCGTTGGTGAGACATTCAGGCGGGAGGTGCCGGATGCGCCGTGGACGAGTGCTCGCGGTTCTCTTCGCTTCTGCCGCGTTCGCAGCAGCGGCGGCGTTCTCGGTTCCTCTGCCGGCCTCGAAGGGCGCGCCGGCGGTCGGTACGAAGGCCCCGGATTTCACGTTGCCGGACGCGAACGGATCCCCGGTGACGCTGTCCCATCTGTACGGGCCCGCCGGGTCGGCAAAGGGATCCTGGGTACTCCTCGTCTTCTACCGCGGCTACTGGTGACCCTACTGCAACTCCGAGTTGCGGAGTCTGGAGGCGACCCTGCCGAAGCTGGAATCCCGCGGCGTACGGGTGGCTGCGGTCAGCGTGGACGAGCCCGCGGTCACCAAGGCACACGCGGCGAAGCAAGGCTACACGTTTCCGATCCTGTCCGATGCGGACGCGAAGGTGCTGCGCCGCTACGATCTCCTGCACGAGGGCGGGCACAGGGGCGCCGACATCGCGCGGCCCGCGGAGTTCCTGATCGACGAGACCGGGACCATCCGCTGGCTCAACCTGACGGAGGATTACACGGTGCGCGTGAGCGGGGAGACGATTCTCGAAGAGCTCGATCGGCTCGGGCGTTGATCACGGCGCCTCGGCAGGCGCACTCCGCCCCAGGCCCCGTGGAGGCGTCACCGGATCGGATTCGCGGCGTCCTGCTGGCGCAGCATCGGGTCATCTTTACCGAGGGATCCGGGCGTTACCGAGGGATCCGGGGACCGTCCACGGCCTCCCGCCCCCCAAACCTTTCGAGGGTTGCGGCGTAAGCCACAGCGGAGGCTTCCATGTCCAAGGTCCTGCGCCTGTCGATGGCCCTCTCGCTTTCCGGGGTCCTCGCCGCGGCCGGCGAGCCGGCGTCCGGCCACCCCGCGAAACTCTCGGCCCCGGACGGCACGATGCTCGCGGCCTCGTTCTACCCGGCCAGCCATCCGGGCCCCGGAATTCTCCTCCTCCACCAGTGCAACAGCGACCGCTCGAGCTGGAACGGTCTGGCCGCGGAGCTCGCCGCGAGAGGATTCCACGTCCTGGCGCTCGACTACCGGGGCTACGGTCAGAGCGGCGGGACGCCTTTCAACGCCCTGTCCTACCCGGAGAGGGCCTCGATCACGACGGAGAAATGGCCCGGGGACATCGACGTCGCCTTCGCGTATCTCCGCGCGCAGCCGGGCGTGCGGCCCGACGTGCTCGGCGCGGCGGGCGCCAGCTGCGGCGTCAACAACTCGATCCAGCTCTCGCTGCGCCATCCGGACGTCACGTCGCTCGTCCTGCTTTCCGGCAACACCGACCGGAAGGGACGCCAGTACCTGAAGCGCGCCCGCGGGCTGCCGCTGCTCTTCGCGGCCGCGGACGACGACGGCGACATCGTGTCGGTCATGGCGTGGATGGACGCAACCTCCGGCAACCCGGCGAACCGGTTCCTGCGAATACGCCAAAGGCGGGCACGGAACGCAGATGTTCAAGGCACATCCGGAGCTGCGGGCGGAGATCGTGTCGTGGTTCGAGCTCACGCTCATGGGAAAGGGCCCCGGGGTGTCCGCTCCGCCGCGACCCCGGACGCTGGACGCCACGACGCGGCTGCGCGTCATGATGGACGAACCGGACGGCGCGGCCCGCGTGGCCGAGAGCCTGGCCGCCGAACGGGCGAAGGACCCGAACTCCGCGCTGCTCGCGCCGGCGTTCGTCAACGGGCTGGGCTACGAGGCGATCGCCGCCGGCGAGACGAAGGAGGCGGTCGCGATCATGCGAGTTGAACGTCGACGCGCACCCGCGGTCGTCCAACGCATGGGACAGTCTCGGCGACGCCTACCTCGCCGACGGCCAGGACGGGAAGGCCCTCGAGGCGGCGCAGAAAAGCCTCGCCCTCGTGGACTCCGACACGACCGAGACCGAGGACCAGCGCGCGAACATCCGCAACAGCGCGCAGGGGAAGCTCGACCGGCTCAAGAATCCGCCGAAGTAGCCCGGCGCCGATTCGGGCGAGCCCGGGGCCGCGCGGAGGCCTCGTGGTCGAGGAGCCAGCGCTTGCGGGAAATCCCGCCTCCGTAGCCGGTCAGCGCGCCGTCCTTGCCCACGAGGCGATGGCACGGAACGACGACGGCAACGGGGTTGGCGCCGTTCGCGTGGCCGACCGCCCGCACCGACGACGGGCGGCCGATCCGCCGCGCCAGCACCGAGTAGGACACGGTCGATCCCGGGGGGATCCTCCGGAGGGCGCGCCAGACGCGGCGCTGGAAGGACGTCCCGGCGGCCGCGACCGGCAGCCGATCGATAGCCGCCACGTCTCCCGCGAAATAGGCCGACACCGACGCGGTCAGTCCGCCCGGATTTCGCTTCTGCTCGAGCGCGTATCCGCCGGCTCCGTATTGCCGGTCCAGGGCGCGCTTCAGTTGCGCCTCGTGGTCGGCCCACTCGACCGCGCCCAACTTGCCGTCACCGTCGGCGACGAGAATCAACTCGCCGATCGGCGTATCGAGTCGGTCCGCAAAGAGTCGCAAGCGCTCGCTCATCCCGCCCCCGTCCCAACGCGCCATCGCCGGACATTCTGACTCGCCTTTTCGGGAATTGGGCCTTTCCAACCCCGGTTCGGACCCGCGTAAAGCAGAAGGAGGCCACGATGAAGCGTCTTCTCCCGGTGACAGCCGCCCTCGTCGGCGGGGTCGCGCTCGCCGTTCTCGCCGCGCAGGACGTTTCCCCAACGCCGACGACGACCCCCGCCGCGCCGCCGCGACCCGAGATGAAGGACCTCCGCTTCCTGCGGCTGAAAATCTCGGCCGGGGACCTGCCGAGCGCGGAGTCGATCCTGGAGGTCCACCGCGCGGAGGAGGGCGAGGACGGCGAATACCTCCTGGGCCTCGCGTGGCTGGCGCGCGGCGCGGCGCTGACGGGCGACTGGCCCGACGCCTCGCGCTACGCGGAGGCGGCACGCGACCTCGCGGTCTCGCGTCTGGGATCGCCGCCGGACTGGGAGAACACCGAGGGGGCCGAGTACGCGCTCGGCGCGGCGATCGAGGTCGAGGCGCAGGCTCTCGTCGCCGCGGGCAAGACGGCCCGGGCCTTGCGGTATCTCGACGACGCAGCCCGAGCGCAGGAGAAGGCGCCGTACAAACTGCGCGCCCGGATCCAGAAGCGCCGGAATCAGATCGCGCTCGTCGGTCAGAAGGCGCCCGGCTTCCGCTCGGAGGACCGCATCGGGGCGGAATTCGCGGGCCTGGACGCGCTGCGCGGCAAGCCCGTCGTGCTCTTCCTCTGGTGGGAAGCCTGCGGGGACTGCCGGAGCCAGGCGGCGGCCTTCCGGCGCGCGGTCGAGAAGTACGCCCCGAAGGGAGTCGCCTTCGTCGCGCCAACGCGCTTCTACCGGGACGACCCGATCGAGGAGAAGGGGAAGATCGAGAAGGCCTGGACCGAGGTCTACGGCGCGCCGGAAGGGGTGGCGGTGCCGATCAGCGACGAGGCCATGCTCCGGTACGGTGTTTCCTCGACTCCGACCTTCGCCTTCGTCGACCGGAAAGGCCTCGTCACGGCGTACCTGCCGTATCGCATGACCGACGAACGGCTTTCGGCCGAGATCGACGCCCTGCTCCGCTAGATCGCGGGCGAGGGGGGCTCGTCCCCGTCAATAGTGGCGCCCTTCCACCTCCGCGGCCCGGCGAATGGCCGCCTGGATGCGCAGGTAGGTTCCACACCGGCAGAGGTTGTCGTTCATCGCGGCGACGATCTCGTCGTCGCCGGGGTTCGGCGTCCGGCCGAGCAGCGCGGCGGCCTGCATGAGCTGGCCCGCCTGGCAGTAGCCGCACTGCGAGACGTCCTCGACGATCCAGGCCCGCTTGAGGCCCTCGGCCGCCAGGCCCTCGATCGTCGTCACCCGGGAAGTACCGATCGCCGAGAGGGGCGCCTGGCACGAGCGCACCGCCTCGCCGTCGACGTGCACGGTGCAAGAGCCGCAGATCCCGGCGCCGCAACCGTACTTGGTGCCCGTCAGGCCGAGCCGGTCGCGGAGCACCCACAGCAGGGGCATGTCCGCGGGGGCTTCGATCGTTTGCGTCCTGCCGTTGACGGTCAGCGTTGAAGCGCGGCACGTCAGGCTCCTTTCCGTTCCGCGGCCCGCAGCGGCAGGCGGCGCACGCGCCGGCCGGAGGCGGCCGAGAGGGCATTGGCGACTGCCGCGGTCGTGACCGGCACGGGGGGCTCGCCCATGCCGGTGGGAGCGGCATCGCTGTCGACGATGTGCGTTTCCACCCGCGGCATGTCGCGCAGCCGCAGGATCGGAAGGTCGCCATAGTTGGACTGCTCGACGCGGCCGGCCTTGAGCGTGATCTCGGTCGAGAGCGCCGACAACGCCCAGGCGACGGAGCCCTCGACCTGGGCGCGGATCCCGAGCGGGTTGACCGCGACGCCGCAGTCGATCGCGCAGACGATGCGGTCGACCCGCCACGAGCCGTCGGGCGATACGGCGACCTCGGCCACGACCGCCACGGGAGTGCGCCCGTCGTAGGACCAGCACGCGACGCCCTTGCCGCGGCCTGGCCGCAGGGGCCGCGCCCAGTTCGCCTTCTCGCCGGCGAGGGCCAGGGCCGCCGCGAGCCGCCCGCGGTCGAGCGCCGCGCCGTCGCGCCCGGCGGGAACGACGGCCTCCCGGCGCAGAAGCGCCATGCGGTAGGCAAACGGGTCGCGGCCCGCGGCCTGCGCAAGCTCGTCGAGGAAACACTCCGTCGCGAAGACGTTGTGGTTGTGCTGCACGCCGCGCCAGGAGCTGACGCGCACGGGCGACGCGACCTCCACGGCGGTGGTCTCCACGGCCGGAATGGCGTACGGCACGTCGTACGCCCCGCGGAGATGCCCGCGGAGGCGTTCCTCCGTCAGCGGTTCCCCGCGCGAGCGCGAGTTCGAGGCGACGGCGACGCGATGGCGCCAGGCCGCGGGCTCCCCCGCCGCATCGAGCCCCCCGGCCATCCGGTGAAGGGAGATCGGATGGAAGTCGCCGTTGCGCATGTCGTCCGGGCGCGTCCAGAGGACGCGCACCGGCGCTCCCGCCGCGCGCGACGCCTCGACGGCGTCGAGGACGAAATCCGTGCGGCCGCGGCGGCCGAACCCGCCGCCCAGGAGTGTCACGTTCACGGAGACGGCGGATTCCGGGACGCCGAGGAGCTTTGCCGCCTCGGACTGGACCCGGTTCGGGTTCTGGGTACCGGCCCAGATCTCGCAGCGTCCCGGCCGCACGTCCGCCGCCGCGCTCATCGGCTCCACCGGCGCGTGCACCTGGTAGGGATAGAAGTACTCCGCCTCGATCCGACGCGCCGAAACCGCCAGCGCTTTCGCTGCATCGCCGCCGCGCCGCAGGCTTCCTGCCGGCTCGTCGAAGGCGGCCGTCAGCCGCGCGAGGACCTCGGCCGAGCCAATCACGGCGTCGGCTCCGTCGTCCCAGGCGATCGTCGGCTCGAGCGCCTCGCGTGCCGTGAGCACGGCCCAGGTATCGTCTCCGATGACCGCGAGCCCGGCGGAAACCCTCGCGACGCGCACGCCGGGAACCGACCGGGCCTTGGCGTCGTCCCAGCTCTTCACCCGGCCGCCGTCCACGGGACAGCGGATGACGCTGGCGACCTTCATTCCGGGTTTCCGGACGTCCGACGCGAACGTCGCTTCGCCCGCGACGATGCGCGGCCCGTCCACGCGGCGGCGATCCTTCCCGATGACGCGCCAGGCCTTGCGGGGCTTCAACGCCGGCGATGCCGGCACCGGCAGGCGGCTGGCCGCCTCGGCGAGCTCTCCGTAGCCGAGGCTGCGGTTGGACGGGGGATGGTGGACGCGGCCGCCCTCGGCCCGGCACGACGCGGGCGCCACGCCCCACTTTCCCGCGGCCGCCGCGACGAGCATCTCGCGCGCCGCGGCCCCGGCGGTGCGCAGCGGCAGCCAGAGCGTCCGGGTGCTCCGGCTGCCGTGCGTCCCCATGTCCTGGAAGTCGGGGCCCGGGGAGGCCTGGAAGAGCTCGACCGCGTCGGGATCGATCTCGAGCTCTTCGGCCAGGATCATCGGGAGCGACGTCCGCACGCCCTGCCCCATCTCGGACTTGTCGACCGTCAGGACGATCTTGCCCGACGGGTCGATCCGCACCCAGGCGTTCGGGCGGAACTCGCGCGTCTCGTCGCCAACCGCCGGCGCGCAACGCACGCCGAGAACGAGCCCGCCCGCCGAGACGGCGGTGATGCGCAGGAAGTCGCGCCGCGTGGAACGGAGGACGGCGCGGTTCACTTTCCCGTCGTGCTCTCGCGCCTGTATACGAGACCCACGATCTGCCATTTTCCCTCCACCTTCAGCAGGGAAGCGTAATCGATCCACCGCAGGCCCGGGCGCTCGTGTTCGAGCTTCGCCACCGCGGCGTCCCCTTCCGAGTCCACCATCACGACGCGCCGGTGGGCCTTCGGCGCGCCACCCGCCGCGCGGCGGGCGGCCATGCGCGCTTCCCACTCGGCGGCCGAGACTCCGACGAGCCGGCCGTCGAGAACCGTGTAGATCATCATCCGCGGGCTCGTCCGGCTCGCGGCGAGGGCGACGTCGCTCGCGTCCTGCGCCGCCAGGAGCTCTTCGAGCGCCTGGCGGATCGCGTCGCCGTCGGCGGCGGCGACCGAGGAGTCCGGCCGCGGAGCGTCGGCGGGGACGGTGCGATGAAAGATCTTGCCGACGATCCACCACCGGCCGTCGATTTTCGCGAGCGACATGTAGTCCTCGAAGCGATGCGTGGGATATTCCGACAGGACCCTGGCGACCGCCGTGTCCGCCGTCGCATCGAGGACCAGGATCTTCCGGGACGACGCCCGGACGGGCGCCTTGCTCGCATCCGTGCGCTCCCACCACTCCGGCTGCGAGACGCCCTCGAGCCGGCCGTCCCGGACGAAGAACATCATCGCGGCCGGGTGGAATGCCAGCCGAAGCTCGGCCGAGCTCGCCGTGTCACCGGCGAGGAAGTAGTGGCCGATGGTCTCCTCGATCGCGGCCCGCTCGGCGGCCGCCGGATCGGCCGCCGGGGCGAAGAGGGCGGCGGCAAGAGTCATGAACGCGGGTAGCATCATCGAATCCTCCTTGTCGGAGCGCATCGTGCTCCCGCGGGGCCGGGGCCGCCCAGTACCGGAAGGCAGGGCCGCCCTCTCTACCTTTCGATACGGGTTCGCCGCCGGGGATTCCCCTAGAATCCGGGGCGTGGGAATCACGCGCGCCCTCCGGATCACGAGCCTCGTGACATGGCTCGTCATCGGCATCGCCGTCCTGGCCAGGTACGCCACGGACCGCGACCTCTTCTCGGACTACTGCGTCTGGGTCTGGGCGGTGGGCTTTGCGACGGGCATCGCGGCCTCGGGACTGGCCTGGCGGCCGCGCGGCGGGCGGCGCGGGATCGTCGCGCTTCTCGCCGTCGCGAGCGTCTCGGTCGTCTTCGTCAACCGGTGGTGGCCGTCCCACCTCGGCGGGCTCCCCCTCGTGTTCGTCGCCTGGGAGGCGGCCCAGATCCTGAGCCTGCGGCGCGTGAGCGTCTGGATCGCCGCGCAGACCGCCGCGTTCGGGCTTCTGATGGTGCCCTTCCCCGGAAACCACCCCAAGCACGCGATCGCGCTTTCGGTCTGGTTCGCCAACACGCTGGCGCTGGCGGGCCTGCAGGCGTTCGCCGTTCTGGCGGCCCACCTCATGCGCCGGGAGAGCCTGGCGCGCGAGGAGCTCGCGCGCGCCAATCGCGAACTTCTGGCGACGCGGGAGCTCGCAATCCACGGCGGCCGCGCCGCCGAGCGGCTCCACATCGCCCGCGAGCTTCACGACGTGCTCGGCCACCACCTGAGCGCACTGTCGCTCAACCTGGAAGCGGCGGCGCTCGAGCACGCCTCAGCGGCACCCGACCGCTCCGGTGCGCTCGATACCGCGCGGGCTCTGACGCGCTCGACCCTCACCGAGGTCCGGGCCGTCGTCAGCCGACTCCGCCGCGACGAGGCCACGGACCTGTCGGCCGCGCTCGCCTCCCTCGCCGCGGTCATCCCGCATCCCCGGATCCATCTGAGGGTCCCCGCCGAACTGCCGCCGGTCGAGCCCGAGCGGGCCCGCGCGATCCTGCGCTGCGCCCAGGAATGCGTGACCAACGCGATCCGCCACGCGGAAGCGGAGAACCTCTGGATCGAGCTGGAGCCGCTCGACGGCGGGCTCGACCTCCGCGTCCGGGACGACGGCCGGGGCGCGCAGGCGCTCGCCGAGGGCAACGGACTCTCGGGCATGCGCGAGCGCCTGCGGGATCTGCGGGGCCGGCTGAGCCTCTCGCCCGGCCCACCCGGCTTCGAGGCCCGCGTCTGGGTCCCGTGAAACCGCCGATCCGGGTCCTGCTCGTCGAAGACCAGACGATCGTCCGGGAAGGACTCAAGAGCCTGCTCGCCTACGCCGGGGACCTCGAGGTCGCCGGCGAGGCCGCCGACGGCGAGGAGGCGGTGGCCGCAGTGGCGGCGTCCGCGCCCGACGTCCTCCTGCTCGACATGCGCATGCCCGGGAAGAACGGCGTCGATGTTCTGCGGGAGCTCTCGGCGCAGGGCCGCCTGCCGCCGACGCTCGTCCTGACGACCTTCGACGACGACGTCCTTCTGCTCGAGGCCCTGAAGGCCGGCGCCCGGGGATTCCTGCTCAAGGACGTGACCTTCGAGCGGCTGACCGAGGCGATTCGCGCGGTCGCCGCGGGCGAAAGCCTCATCCAGCCGGGGATGACCGACCGTGCGATCCGCAGTCTCGCCGGCTCGCCGCGGGGCTTCGACAGCGCCGACATCCCGGAGGCCCTGACGGGCCGGGAGCGAGAGGTCCTGCGGCTCTTTTCGGCCGGCCTCTCCAACCGCGAGATCGGCGAGGCGCTCGGCGTCGTCGAGGGGACCGTGAAGAACCACGTCCACAACATCCTGCAGAAGCTCGGCGTTCGGGACCGCAACCGCGCGATGCTCAAGGCGATCGAGCTCGGTTACTTCTGAGTCGTCCGCTGCCGGAGCGCGACGATTGAGGCGTGCCCTCCGTACTTCTCACCGACAGCCATGGCGATGCCCCGATCGGTGTTCCTCCCGAAATGGCGGTTTAGACGCCGGCCAGCCGAATCGGCTCCGCTCACGGCGCCGCCGGCCGAACTCGACACCGAGCTGCGGCGAAAACTGACATGGATCCCCTCTGCAGCCTCCGGAGGCCGTTTCCTGTCCATCTACATGGACCAGAACAACCGCTGCAACCTGACCTGCCGCATGTGCGGCTTCAGCGACGCGCGCATTGCGGCACTTCGCAAGTACGACTTGCCGCGCGAGGTCTTCGAGAAGATTGCGGCCGAGATCTTTCCGAGGACCCAATTTGTGTGTCTCTCGATCCTCACCGAGCCGTTCATGACGCGCGACTTCCCCGACCGGCTCGCCCTCGTGCAGGGGGCGGGCGTCCCGTACAGCGAGATCATCACCAACGGGACACTGCTGAACGCGGGGAACCTGGGAAAGGTCATCGACGCCGGGATCTCGCGACTGACTCTTTCCATCGACGGCGGGACGAAGGAGGTCTTCGAATCGATACGAACCGGCGCCCACTTCGAGCAGGTCGTCGGAAACGTGCGCCTGTTTCAGGCCCTGCGCGCCGCCCGCGGAGCGAGCTCGCCGCGGCTGCGATTCAACCACGTCCTGTCCGAGCGCAACATCGATGCCTTCGAGGATTTCCTGCGCTTCGCCGAAGACATCCGCCCCGATGAGATGGGAGTCAGAACGGTCTCGCGCATGAGCGACGCCGAGATCCAGGAGTCGCAGGACCCCGCTTTCTGGGCGAAGGTGGGCGCGGCACGCCAGACGCTCGCCGCTTTCTACGCCCGAACCGGGATCGAAGACTCGGGTTATTTGCGCGACAGGCCGTCGCGCATCGATCTTCTCGACGGCGCCGGCGCGAAGATGACCTGTCGCACCCCATGGGACACGCTCGCCATCCACGCCAACGGCGACGTTTTCCCGTGCATGGCCTGGACGCGCCCTGCGGTCGGCAATCTCGTCCTGCAGTCGTTCGACGAGGTCTGGAACGGCGAGGCCCTCGCCACCCTGCGCCGCGAATTTGCCGATCGGCGTCCCGGTGTCGACTGCCTCACCTGCACGATTCGGCGAGGAGCGGACGACCCGGACGACGATTTCTTCTTTCGGAAGGTCGCCAGGCCTCTACCGACGCTGACCGGCTGATCCGTCCCCGTCGTCCCGCCGGAACAGGAAATTGTTGCAGTAACCCGTCGCCTCCCAGAAGCGGCCGGGTCCGAGACGTTGATGGACGGCGGGGTCGAACTCTGCGATCGGCCGGAGCCCGCCCCGAGCGAAGAACGCGCCGCGGTACCCGAGGTCCTCGAGATACGCGAACACTTCTCGCGGCTCGCGGCCCGCGAGGTGCCTCGCCTCGCATTCGAAGATGAGGACGGGCCCGGATTTCTCGAGCGTTCGCGCCGCGCCGCGAAAGACGGCGAGCTCGTGGCCCTCCACGTCGACCTTGACGAGGGCCACCCGTCCTGCGCCCTCGAGCTGGCGGTCCAGCGTGTCCGTCTCGACCTGCCGGTCGCGGACGCCGGGGGCCGCCGCGGCCGCCTCCTCGAGCGACGCGCCGGGCGAGTTCTCCCAGCCCGGCACGTGGAGCACGCGCCGGCCGGACGAGTCCGAGAGGGCGAGCTCCCGGATCGCCACGTTGCTCCACCGCATGCGCGCGCGGACGTCCTCGAGATACCGCGCGAGGCCCGGCTGCGGTTCGAAGGCGAGCACCCGCCCGGTCGGTCCCACGGCCTTCCGCATCCAGTAGAGGTAGGCCCCCTTGTTGGCGCCGGCGTCGACCGCGATTCCGCCCTCCGAAAGCTCTCCGAGCAGAGCGGCGATCTCCGCGGTCTGGTCGCGGAAGCGGGCCTTGAGGGCCCGATAGAGAAAGCGTGCCTTCACGGGAGCTCGCCGCGCGAGGGCGGCCGGAGCGATCCTACCAAGCGTTCGGGGTTCCCGGCCCGGGGGCGACCGTGATAAACAGGGCCCCACCAACCTCGATACAAGGAGAAATCGATGAAGAAGACTTGGGTTTCCATGCTCGCCGCTCGTGCTCGCGGCGGGACTCTCCGCGGCCTGCAAGAAAGCCGAGATGTCCGACGCGGGACACGCCGCCGGGGAAGCGGCCAAAGACGCCGGCCAGGCGGCTTCCGAAGCCGCCGAAAAGGCCGGCGAGGCCGTGAAGGACGGGGCCGAGGCCGCCAAGGACATGGCCAGCGACGCGGCCGAAAAGGCGAAGGACGCGGGCGAGGCCGTGGGCGACGCGGCCAAGGACGCCGCCGACAAGACCGCCGAGGCGGCCAAGAAGGCCGCCGAGGACGCGAAGAAGGCGCTCACGCCCAAGCCGTAGCGGCTCGGAGATTCGCCTTTGCGGCCGCCGCCCCCCGGGCGGCGGCCTTTTTCTTTGCGCTAGGCTACGCTCCCCATGCCGCGCACCAAGATCGTCTGCACGATCGGGCCCGCGTCCCGCGCGCCCGAGACCCTGCGCCGCCTGGCCGATGCCGGAATGGACGTCGCCCGCCTGAACTTCTCGCACGGTAGTCACGCGGAACACGCGGCCGTCGTCGCCGCGGTCCGCGCGATCGCCGAGCAGGTCGGACGCCCGATCGCGATCCTCCAGGACCTGGCCGGAATCAAGGTGCGGATCGGCGCCGTCGCCGGCGGCGCCGTGAGCCTGCAGCCGGGCGCGGCCTTCACGCTGACGACGCGCGCCGGTTCCCGGTGACGCGCGGGAAGTCTCCCTCGACTACCCGGACCTCGTTTCGAGCGTGCGCCCCGGCGACACGCTGCTGCTGTCGGACGGCGAGGTGGAGCTGCTCGTCGAACGCGCGACCGACGCGGACATCGCCTGTCGGGTCGTCGCCGGCGGACCGCTCTCCTCGCACAAGGGGATCCACCTGCCGGACCGTTCGATCGCCGCGCCCGGCATGACCCCGAAGGATTGCGAGGACCTCGCGTTCGGGATCGCCCAGGGCGTCGACTACGTGGCCCTGTCCTTCGTGCGCAGCGCCGCCGACATTCTCGAGGCGCGCCAGTTCGCGGCGGCGCGGGGCGCCGAGGTCCCGCTCATCGCGAAGATCGAGAAGCACGAAGCGCTCGCCCGGATCGACGAGATCCTGGCCGCGGCCGACGGCCTGATGGTCGCGCGCGGGGACCTGGGCGTCGAGACGCCGCTCGAGCACGTTCCGCTTCTCCAGAAGATGCTGATCGACCGCGCAAACCGCGCGGGCAAGCCGGTCATCACCGCCACGCAGATGCTGCTCTCGATGGTCGAGAGCCCCCGTCCCACGCGCGCCGAGGTCGGCGACGTGGCCAACGCGATCCTCGACGGCACCGACGCCGTGATGCTCTCCGAGGAGACCGCGGCCGGCCGGTACCCGGCCGAGGCGGTGGCGACGATGCGCCGGATCGCGGAGGACACCGAGGCCGCTTTTCCGTTCGAGTCCTGGATGCGCCGCTTCGAGGACCGGAGCCTCCAGGGCCTGCCCGAGGCCGTCGCCGGCGCGGCCTGCGAGCTCGCCGAACACATCGGAGCCGCCGTGATCGTCGCCTGGACCGAGTCCGGGGCCACCGCGCGCCTGGTGGCGAAGCACCGCCCGCGACGCCCCATCCTCGCCCTGTCCACCCGTCCCGAGGCCGCCCGGCGGCTCGCCCTGGTGTGGGGGGTGATCCCCGTCGTCGCCGGCGAGGAAGCCGATACCGACGCGATGCTCGAGCGCGCTCCGCTCGTGGCCGCCGCGCGGGGGCTGCTCAAGCCGGGCCAAACCGCGGTCATCACGTCCGGAACGCCGCTGGGCGTGCCCGGCACCACCAACCTCATCAAGGCCGCGGTCGCGCCGGCATGACTCGGGAACGGGACCGGGCTCCCACCCCCATCCACCGCCGAACCACGCGCAACATCGCGCTCGGCATCTTTTTCTTCGTTCTCGGCGTCATCGGCATCCTCGTTCCCGTCATGCCCCAGCTGATCTTCTTCTTCTTGAGCGCGCTCTTCTTCTCTCTGGTCTCTCCCCGGCTGCGCCGCGCGCTGCGCCGGTTCCGCAAGCGCCACCCCAAGGTCGACACGGCCTACACGAAGTGGCGCGAGAAGGGCCGGAAGCGCCGCATGAAGATCATCCGCGCCGCGCGAAAACTGCGCCACGACGTCGCAGAGCGCATCGAAGAAGTGACCCACCACCACCCCCATCCCTGACTCGCGGCGCGAGAAGTCTCCCGACCGAAGGGAGGGAGGAGGCTCGCGCCGCGGGAGCGAAGGCGCCGCGGAGGGATCAGGCGAGCGGTCGAGCCGGCAGGCGAGCCGCTCGCCGGTGCGCCCGAAGGGCGCAGATCCCGCCGCAAGCCGCAGCGACGGCTAGTCCATCTGCCGCCGCAGCACCGTCGGGATGTCGAAGTCGTCCCGCGAGGCCGAGGCGTTGGGACCGAATCCGCCCGAGTCGTCGCCCCGCAGGAACGGGGGTCGCAGCGGTTTGCTGCCGACGGTCAGGGGCTTGGCCGCCTCCTCTTCGCGATCGATGTCCGCGAGGTCGCGTTCGAGCCGGTCGAAGCCCGTCGCGATGACCGTGACCTTGACGAGGCCCGCCATCTTCTCGTCGTGCACGCAGCCGAAGAGGATCTCGGCCTCCGGGTCGGCCGCCTGCTGGATGATCTGCGCGGCCTCGGTGACCTCGAAGAGCGTCAGGTCGTGGCCGCCCGTGATGTTGATCAGAACGCCGCGCGCGCCCTCGATCGAGGCGTCCTCGAGCAGGGGCGAGCTGATCGCGGCCTGCGCCGCGTGGATGGCGCGGTTCTCGCCGTCGGCCACCGCGGTGCCCATCAGGGCGCGGCCCATGTCCGACATGATCTTGCGCACGTCGGCGAAGTCGAGGTTGATCTCGCCGGGGCAGTTGATCAGGTCCGAGATGCCCTGGATCGCCTGCCGGAGCACGTCGTCGGCGATCTTGAAGGACTCGTTCAGAGGCGTGTTGCGCTCGACGAACGCGAGCAGGCGCTGGTTCGGGATCGTGATCAGGGTGTCGACGTGGTCGCGAAGCTCCCGCGAGGCGCGCTCGGCCTGCCGCATGCGCTTCTTGCCCTCGAATTCGAACGGCTTCGTGACCACGGCGACCGCGAGCGCCCCGGCCTCGGCCGCGAGCTTGGCGATGATGGGCCCGGCACCCGACCCCGTCCCGCCGCCGAGGCCCATGGCGAGGAACACCATGTCGGCTCCGGCAACGGCCTGTGCCAGACGGTCCTGGTCCTCGAGCGCCGCGTTGCGGCCGACGTCGGGGTCGGCTCCGGCGCCGAGGCCCTTCGTCAGCCGGCCGCCGATCTGCAGCTTGTTCGGGGCGGCGCACTTGCGCAGCGCCTGGAGGTCGGTGTTGCAGGCGTAGTACTCGACGCCCTTCACGCCCGCGGCGATCATCCGGTTGACCGCGTTCGAGCCGCCCCCTCCCACGCCGATGACGCGGATGGTGGCCGGCGAGGCATCGCCGCCGTCGAGCTCGATCGAGAGACCCTCTTTGTCGTCTTCCAGGAACTCGATCATCGGACCTTCCTTCCGTCGCGATGCGCGTTTCCGGGCCATCAGAAAAAATCCCTTATGAACCGGGACACCGAGTTCGCCGCCTGGAAGAAAGCCCTGACGCGCCGTCGCGACGGCTTGTAACGGTGACCATATAAGAGAAGTCCGGTCGCCGTCGCCCACTCCGGGCGGGACACGACGTCGACGAGGCCGCCCACCCCGGAGGGGATCCCCCGCCGGACCGGGCCGTCGAAGATTCCCTCGGCGATCTCCACCACGCCCTCGAGCTCCGATCCCCCTCCGGTCAGGACGACGCCGGATCGGATTTCCTTGTCGAGACCGAGGCGTTTGATGTCTTCGTGCACCAGGCCGAGCAGCTCTTCGGCCCGCGGCTGCAGGATGTCCGAGAGGGTCGAGCGGGGGCAGAGCTTCGGCGCCCGCCCGCCGACCATGGGGACCTCCACCATCTCGTCTTCGGACACGGCGCTCCGGAGCGCGCAGCCGTGCTTTTTCTTGAGTCGCTCGGCGTCGGTGATCGGGGCCCGGAGGACGACGGCGAGGTCGTTGGTGAAGTGATCGCCACCGATCGGCACGACGGCGGTGTGGGCGATCGTGCCCTTCTGGTAGACCGCGACCTCGGTGGTTCCGCCGCCGATGTCGATCAGGCAGATGCCGAGCTCCTTCTCGTCGGGGGTCAGCACGGCCTCGGCGGCGGCGAACTGCTCCAGGACGAGCTGAACGACCTCGATCCCGGCCTTGTTCATGCAGGTCACGACGTTTTGCGTGACCGCGACCGGCGCCGTCACGACGTGCACGTCGACCTCGAGGCGGCTGCCGATCATCCCGACCGGATCGGCCACGCCGTCCTGCCCATCGACCGCGAAATCCCGGGGTACGACGTGGACAACCTCATGATCCTGAGGGATTTGCACGCCTCGGGCCGCGTCGATGACCCTCGCGACGTCCTCCTTGCTGATCTCGCGATCCTTCCCGGCCACCGCCACGACGCCCCGGCTGTTGAAGGAGCGAACATGGGAGCCCGAGACGCCCACCCAGGAGCGTGAGATCTGTACCCCGGCCATGATCTCGGCCTCCTCGGCGGCCCGCTTGATGGCCTCGATCGTGGCGTCGACGTTGATGATGTTGCCCTTGCGGGTGCCGCGATTGGCGGCCGCTCCCTTCCCGATGACGTCGAGGGAGCCGACGGCGTTGTGCTCGCCGATCAGGACACAGATCTTCGAGGTTCCGATGTCGCAGGCGACCAGGAAAGACTCGGGCTTGGCCATTCAGCCTTTCACGGGGCGCGACATCAGAGACTATTCCCTGCGCCGTAGGCGCCTACGAGAACGACCCGATCGGCAAAACGGAGATCGATTGCCCCTGCCCCCCACCCGCGACTTTCAATGAAAACGCGCGCCTCGAGTAACGCGCGAATCTTCTCCGGGGCGTCGTCCCGAAGAACGCGAACCGGCCTTCGAAAGATCGCATCCATCATACCGAATCCGCCGTCCGGGAGCGAGGCGATTTCCGAGAGCGCCGAGAAATACTCGGGACGCTCGACGCGCAGATCTTCGAGAAGCCCCACGGCTTCCGGAAGCGCCCGCCGATCACCCGAGAGGATGACGTACTCGGCGCGGTCGCCGCGCGGATCGTAAGGCGCGATGAGCCGTCCGTCCTTCCCGACCCACCAGAACCGGTCCGCGTCCCGATACAGCGCGATCGCACGCCGCTCCGTGACGCGGACGGCGAGACCGTCGGGGAATCGCTTCGCCAGGGTGACCCGCTCGATCCAGGGCTGCGCGGCCAGCCGCGCGGCCAGCGGCGCGAGGTCGAGGCCGACGAGGTTGCGGCCATTCCACCCGGCGAGAGCGGCGAGGATCTCCTCGGTGCGGGTGCGGCTGTTTCCCGAGACCGCGTAGCGCCCGAGCGCAAAGCGCGGGCCCGAAAGAAACCCGGCGAGTCCGGCGGCGGCGCCCGCGAGAAGCAGACCGACGATCGCCAGGCGCAGCGCTCCCGGCCGCCGGCGCTTGCGCGGCACGGCCTGTGGCCGCCGCAGAAAGGGAGCTTCTTTATCGGGCGACGCCACGCTTCAAGTACTCCTCGCCGAAGCGGACGACATCCCCGGCCCCGAGCGTCACGAGCACGTCGCCGGGCGCCAGCAACCGCTCGAGGCAGTCGACAACATCTTTCCTGTCAGATACATACGATACGCTTCCGTTCCTTCCCGCGCGGCGCGCGGCGTCCGCCACCAGCGCCCCGGAGACTCCGGGCAGGGGCTTCTCCCGCGAAGGGTAGACGTCCATCACGAGACACGCATCCGCCGCCGACAGCGAGCGCCCGAAGTCTTCGGAAAAATCGCGGGTCCGCGAGTAGAGGTGGGGCTGGAAAAGCGCCACGAGCCGCCGGCCGGGGTAGACCTGTCGCGCCGCCTCGAGGGTCGCCGCGATCTCGGTGGGATGGTGGGCGTAGTCGTCGACGACCAGCACTCCCGCTCTCTCGCCCTTGCGCTCGAAGCGTCGCACCACTCCGGTGAACGCCTCCAGAGCGCGTGCGATCGTGTCGAACGGGACCAGGAGCTCGCGCCCGACCGCGATCGCGCCGAGCGCGTTGGCGACGTTGTGCCGCCCGGGCAGCCGCAGGCGTGCGGTCCCCAGCCGCCCCTGCTCGGCGTCGTGGACCTCGAAGGTCGTGCGATCGGCCTCGAAACGAATCTCGCGCGCGGAGAGCCCGGCCGGCTCCGTCAACCCGTACGTCACGACGCGCCGGTGGATGCGGGGAATGAGGCTGCGCGCTCCGGCGTCGTCGGCGCAGAGGATGACGGCGCCGTAGAACGGCACGCGGTTGGCAAACGCCGCGAAGGCGTCGAGAATGTCGGGAAGGTCCCGGTACGTGTCGAGATGATCCGCCTCGACGTTGGTGATGACCGCGACGACCGGCGTCAGCTCGAGGAAAGACCGGTCGTATTCGTCGGCCTCGGCCACGAGATACTCGCCCCGCCCCAGGCGGGCGTTGGTGCCGAGAATGTGGACCTGGCCGCCGACGACGATCGTGGGATCGAAGCCCGCCTCGGTCAGGACCATTCCCGCGAGCGAAGTGGTGGTGGTCTTCCCGTGCGTCCCGGCCACGCCGATGCCCTGCTTGAGGCGCATGATCTCGCCGAGCATCTCGGCGCGGCGGATCACGGGGACGCCCTTCGCCCGGGCCGCCGCGACCTCGGCATTGGACTCGCCGACGGCGGAGGAGACGACCAGCAGGTCCGCCGCGTCGACGTGGGCCGGATCGTGGCCGACGGACATCTTCGCGCCGAGCGCTTCGAGCCTCGCCGTTCCGTCGGACCGGGCCAGGTCGCAGCCCGAGATCTCGAGAGGGGTCGACTGCAGGAGGATCTCGGCGATCCCGCTCATTCCCACGCCCCCGGCGCCGACGAAGTGCAGGCGCCGCAGCCGCAGGAACCTCACCGGGATGCCTCGAGATCGAAGATCAGCTTCACCAGGTTCCGGGCCGCGTCGGGCTTGCCGAGGGACTTCGCCTGCTGCCCCATCAGGACGAGCTTCTCGCGGTCCTTCATCTGCGCGGCGATGCCTCCGGCGAGGTTCTCGGCGGTCAGGTCCTTTTCTTCCATCACGGCCGCCGCCCGGGCCCGATACAACGCGCGGGCGTTCTGCATCTGGTGGCCCGAGGCGGACGCGGCGAAGGGCACCAGGATCGACGGGCGGCCCGCCGCGGCGAGCTCGGAGACGGTGATCGCCCCCGCCCGGCAGACCACGAGGTCGGCCCAGGCCATCTCCTCGTAGAGCTTCGGCAGAAACGGAACGAGCTTCCAGTTGGCCGGCACGCGCGGATACCGCTGGCGCGTCGCGACGAGATCCATCTCGCCCGTCTGGTGGACCACCTCGAGGCCCGACTTCTCCAGGAGCACCGACGCCCGCGCCATCGCCCGGTTCATCACGCGCGAGCCCTGGCTTCCCCCGAAGAGGAGCACCCGGCGCGTCGTCGCCGCCGGGTCGAGCGGCGGGGCCGCAAAGAATTCGGGCCGCACCGGATTCCCGGTCACCACACCCGGCCGGCGCAGGTGCTCGTTGGCGGCCGCCAGGCCGACCGCGGTGCGGGTGACGAAGCGGTTGAGGAAGCGGTTGGCGGCGCCGGGGATCGCGTTGGATTCGTGGATGAGGGTCGGGATCCGGAGCGATCGGGCCGCCATCAGGACCGGAACCGTGACATAGCCGCCGACGCCCACGACCACCCGGGCGCGGTGCTTCTTCAGCAGCGCCCGCGCCTCCAGAAATCCCCCGGGCACCTTCGAAAGGGACCCGACCTGGCGCGCAAGAGTCTTCCCGACGAAGCCCGAGGCGTTGACGAGCTCGAGCGGAAAGCCCGCCGACGGCACGATCTGTCCTTCGAGCCCGTTCTCGGTCCCGACGAAGACGACGGTCGCGCCGGGCCTCTGCGCGACGATCTCGTGTGCGACCGCGATGCCGGGCACGATGTGGCCGCCGGTGCCGCCGGCGGCGATGACGAATGCGCCGAGGTCCTTCATCGGATGATTGCGTCCGATCCTATGTCGGCCGGCCTCAGGTTTCCGCCACTTCGTGCTGGGACACGTTCAAAATCAGCCCCCCCGCGATCCAGCAGGCGACCAGCGACGACCCGCCGTAGGAGACGAAGGGCAGAGGGATCCCCTTGGTCGGAACGAGGGCGAGGACCACCGAGAGATTGATCGCCGCCTGCACGACGATCATGGCCGTCGCGCCCGCGGCGAGGAAGCTCGCAAAGGCGTCGGGAGCGCGGCGGGCGGCCCGCAGCCCCCTCCAGGCGACGACGCCGAAGCACACGACGAGGCCCGCGGCGCCGACGAAACCGAGCTCCTCGCCCACGATCGCGAAGATGAAATCGGTGTGCGGGAACGGCAGGAAGAACAGTTTCTGGCGGCTGCCTCCCAGGCCGTTGCCGAACCATCCACCCGCGCCCACGGCGATCAGGGACTGGATGGCCTGGAATCCGGCGCCGAGCGGATCGGCCTCCGGATTGAGGAACGACAGGAGGCGCGCGCGCCGGTAGTCGGCCGAAAGCATCAGGGCCGCGAGCACGGGAAGCATCGCCAGCGCCCCGTAGACGAACCAGCGCGCCCGCGCCCCCGCGAGCCACAGGAGCACCGCGCAGAGCATCATGTAGCACGCCGCCGTTCCCAGGTCCGGCTGCAGCACGACGACCGCGGCCGCGGCCACCGAGAAGACGAGCGACGGCACGAGCGCGCGCTCGGGGTGGCCGGCCTTTTCGGTCTTGCGCGACAGCTGGTACGCGAGCAGCAGCACCAGCGCGACCTTCAGCAGCTCCGAAGGCTGCGCCATCGTCACCCCGAGCGGAATCCAGCGCCGCGCGCCGTTGATCGGGGGCCGCGCGAGCGCGAACGCCGCCGCCCCGAGGCAGAGCGCGTAGGCCCCGTAGACGACCCACGGCCGGGCGAAGCGCCGGTAGTCGATCCGGTAGACCAGGAAGGCCGCCACCCCCCCGAGCGCGAGGGCCGCGATCTGTTTGATCAGGTATCGGTACGGGTTGCCCGAGGTCTCGCCCGCCGAGACCGCCGACGCGCTGTAGATCATCACGCAGCCGAAGAGCGACAGCGCCACCAGCGTCCCGAAGAGGACCTTGTCCGAAGCGAGCTTACGGGCCATCCGTACCCCCCGAGGCGCCGCGGGCGAGCGAGGCGAAGTGCCTTCCGCGCTCCTCGAAGTTGCGATACTGGTCGAAGGACGCGCACGCCGGCGACAGAAGCACCGTGTCGCCGGCGCGCGTCAACGCGGCCGCCCGCGCCACGGCCGCCTCCATCGTTCCGCAACGCTCGACCGGGGCCGCGCCCGCGAGCGCCCGCTCGATGAGAGGGGCGGCCTCTCCGATCGTCAGGATGGCTTTCGCGCGGCGGGAGACGAGAGGCTTGAGCGACGCAAAGTCACCGTGCTTGTCCCGGCCGCCGAGGATCAGAACGACCGACCCGTCGGAAAACCCCTCGAGCGAGCGCGCCGTGGCTTCCACGTTGGTGCCTTTCGAATCGTCGACCCACCGTACGCCCCGCGCCTCGGCGACGAGCTCGGTCCGGTGCGGGAGGCCCTCGAAACGCGTCAGCGCGTCGAGGATCGCCGCCGGTGGCGTGCCCAGGCACTCGGCCGCGGCCGCCGCGGCCATGGCGTTTTCGAGGTTGTGCGCACCGGGAAGGGCCAGGCGCTCGACCGCGACGACGCGGCGCGGCGTCCCGCCGATGCCCGAGACGAGCTCACCCGAATCGATCCAGACGCCTCCCCCGGGCCGCGAGCGCCGGGAGAACAGGACGCGGCGCGCCCGCGTCGGCGCCTCCATCGCCGCGGGGTCGTCGGCGTTGACGACCGCCCAGTCGTCCGGGCCCTGCCGCGCGAAGACGCGGGCCTTGGCCGCCGCATACTCCGCGAAGCCCGGGTAGCGATCCAGATGGTCGGGCGTGATGTTGGTGAGCACGGCCACGTGCGGGCGGAAACGGTCGATCGCCTCCAGCTGGAAAGACGACATCTCGCAGACGAAGTCGCGGGCGCCCGGCTCTCCGAGGAAGCCCGACAGCGGGGCGCCGATGTTGCCGGCCAGAGCCACCGGCCGCCCGGCGCGCTCGAGCATTCGGGCGATCCAGGTCGTGGTCGTGGACTTGCCGTTGGTGCCCGTAATCGCGATCCAGCGGTGGAGGCCGGGGGCCTGCGCCTCGGCGAGGCGATAGGCGACCTCGATCTCCGCGTACACGGGGATCCCGCGCTCCCGCGCCGCTGCGACGACCGGCGCGTCGAGGCGCACACCGGGGGAAATCGCGAGCCAGCCGGCGCCGTCGAGAAACCCCTCCGCCGGGCCTCCCAGAAAGAGGTCGGCGCGCCCCCGGAGTCCCTCGACGGCCTCGAGATCCGCGGCCTCGCGCGCGTCTCCGGCCGCGACCGACACGCCGCGCTCGAGCAGGGCCTCGGCCAGGGCCCGGCCGCTGCGGGCGAGCCCGAGGACCGCCACCCGCTCCGGGAGCTGGGCGGGAAGGGGTGCGTTGGTGCTCATCGGCAGGGCGCTCATCGCAGCTTCAGGGTCGACAAGCCGACGACCGCGAAAAGGATCGCGAGGATCCAGAATCGAATGATGACCCGCGACTCGGCCCAGCCGAGCAGCTCGAAGTGGTGGTGGAGGGGCGCCATCTTGAAGACCCGCCGCCCCGTCGTCTTGAAGGACGCGACCTGGATGATCACCGAAAGCGCCTCGATGACGAACAAACCGCCGACGATCGCCAGCAGGGTTTCCTGTTTCGTCATCACCGCCACCGCGGCGATCGCCGCCCCGAGCGCGAGCGCTCCGACGTCGCCCATGATCACTTCGGCCGGATGGCAATTGAACCAGAGGAACCCGAGCGACGCCCCCACGAGCGCTCCGCAGAAGACGGCCAGCTCGCCCGACTGCGGGATGTACGGGATCTGCAGGTAGCGCGCGGCGACGGCGTTCCCGGTGACGTAGGCGAGGATGCCGTACGTCCCCGCGGCGATCCCGACGGCGCCGATCGCCAGGCCGTCCAGGCCGTCGGTCAGGTTCACGGCATTCGACGCTCCCACCACCACGACCGCCACGAACGGAATATAGAAGATGCCGAGGTCGACCAGCAGCTTCTTCAAAAACGGGAAGGTCACGACCGTTGAGAACGTGGCGTGGCCCGCCCAGTGCTGGACGGCGTATCCGACGGCGAACGCCATCAGAAACTGAGGCACGAGCTTGCCGCGACCCGTCAGGCCCAGGCTCCGGCGCCGGGTGACCTTGACGAAGTCGTCGGCGAAGCCGACGACCCCGACGCCCGCGAGCGTCCCGAGCGCGATCCAGACGAAGCGGTTGGGCAGGTCCATCCAGAGCAGCGTGGCGACCGCGACGGCCGCGAGGATCAGGAGACCGCCCATCGTGGGCGTGCCGGCCTTCGCGAGGTGCGTCTGGGGCCCCTCGGCGCGGATGGACTGGGCGACCTGGAAGCGCTTGAGCATCCGGATCGTCAACGGCCCGAACACGAGGGAGATCACCAGGGCCGTCACGGCCGCCATGGCGCTTCGGAAAGTGATGTAGCGGAAGACGTTCAACGCCGGGATGCGGCCCGCCAGCGGAAAGAGGAGCCAGTACAGCACGTCAGCAGCCCTCCGTCGCCGCCAGGCGCTCGACCGCACGGTCGAGGCCGATCCCCCGGGAGGCTTTGAAGAGGACGACGTCGCCCGCGGCGAGAAGCCCGGCCAGAAGATCCGCCGCCGCCTCGGCCGAATCCGCGGCATGGATGGCCGAGTGCGGCAGTCCCGCCTCGCGGGCGCCTTCGCCGAGCCAGCGCGCGCGCGGGCCGACGCAGACGAGCAGGTCCGCGCGCCCGACCACGGCAGCGCCGGTCTCGCGATGCCAGCGCTCCTCTTCGGGGCCGAGCTCGAGCATGTCGCCGAGCACCGCGAGACGCCGGCGCGCGGGCACCGCCGCCAGGGTCTCGAGCGCGGCCCGCATCGAGGCCGGGTTCGCGTTGTAGCTGTCGTCGTAGAGCCGCGCGCCCGACGCATGCCGGCGCCACTGCCCCCGGTGGGCCGCGGCGCGCAGCTCTCCGGCGGCCCCGGCGCACTCGGCGGGCGTCAGGCCGACGACGAACGCGATCGCCGCGGCGGCCAGGAAGTTCGCGACCTGATGCGGCCCTGCGACGGGAAGCCGGACCGCCGCCTCGCCCGCCGGTGTCGCCAGGCGGAACCGGCTGCCGTCGCCGTCGGCGGCCACGTCGCGGGCGGTCACCTCGGCGCCCGGACTCGTCTCGAAGCGTCCGAAGCGCACCACCCGACCGCGATGGCGCGCGGCGATCGCTTCCACGCGCGGATCCTCGGCGTTGGCGACCAGGGCGCCACCCGGCCGGAGGCCCTCGAGGATCTCGGCCTTGGCCGCGGCGATCGCATCCAGCGAAGGGAAGAACTCGAGATGGGCCGGCGCCACCAGGAGAATCGCCGCGACGTCGGGCTCGAAAGTCCGCGAGAGGCGGGAAAGGTCGCCGGGGGCCGACAGGCCCATCTCGCCCACCATCCACTGCGGCGTTCGGGCCAGGTTCACGACCGACATCGCGAAACCGATCTGACTGTTCTGGTTGCCCGGCGTCTTCTCGACGTCGAAGCGGCGGGCGAGCATCGCCGCCGCGAAGTCCTTGGTCGTCGTCTTGCCGGCCGAGCCGGTGATCGCCGCGAGCCGGAATCCCGCGGCCCGCTTGAGCGCCGCCGCCAGCTTCTGCAGCGCCTCGACGGGCTTCTCGACCAGGACGGCGGGCGTCGCCGGAGGCAGGTCCGGCGGAAGGCGCTCGGCGAGCAGCGCCCCGGCTCCCCGGGCGACGGCTTCCTTCGCGAAGTCGTGCCCGTCGACCCTCTCTCCGCGGATGGCGACGAAGAGGTTGCCCGGCGCGACGCGCCGCGAGTCGACCGCGACGCCCGAAAGGGAGGCGGCGCCCCGGGCCTCGACGGCCGCCGCCGCTGCGAGCTCGTCCAGCGTGAACTTCATGCCTTCGCCGCGAGCTCGGCCGCGACCTTGCGGTCGTCGAACGCGATCTCGGCGCCGCCGACGGTCTGGGTCGTCTCGTGGCCCTTTCCCGCGATCACGAGAACGGTCCCGGGGTTGGCGAGCTCGATGCCGGAGCGGATCGCCTCGCGCCGGTCGGTGACCTTCAGGTACTTCGTCGCGCCGGAGGCCAGGAGTCCCGCTTCGACCTCGCGCAGGATCGCTTCCGGACTCTCCGAGCGCGGATTGTCCGAGGTCGCAATCGCGATGTCGGCCAGCCGCCCGGCGATCTCCCCCATCGGGGCTCGTTTGCCGCGGTCCCGGTCGCCGCCGCAGCCGAAGACGAGGATCAGTTTCCTGTCCGTCAGCTCCCGCACGGCCGCCAGCAGGCGTTCGAGGGCGTCGGGCGTGTGCGCGTAGTCGACCAGGATCGGATACGGCTGCCCCGCGTCCACCCGTTCCAGTCGGCCGGGGACGCTGGAGACGCCGGCGACCGCGGTCGCGATGTCGTACTCGGGGATGCCGAGGCACGCACCGGCGGCCGCGGCGGCGAGGAGGTTGCCGACCTGGAATCGTCCGAGCAGCGGGGAGGACAGAGTGAACCGCGAGCCGGCGTGCACCACCTCGAAGGTGGTACCGGAGAGGTCGCAGGCCACGGACTCGGCGCGGAAGTCCGCCGCCGCCCCCGAGGGCGAGTAGCTCGCGAGGGGAGGCGCGACCTCGGCCAGCAGCCTTCGGCCGAAGAGGTCGTCGACGTTGACGACCGCGATCGCGCCGGGCTTGCGCATCTCGAAGAGCCGCTTCTTGGCCTCGTAGTACGCGTCCATCGTGCCGTGGAAGTCGAGGTGGTCGCGCGTCAGGTTCGTGAAGACGGCGACGTCGAAGCGGCAACCCTCCACGCGGTCGAGCATCAGCGCATGCGAGGACACCTCGATCGCCGCGGCGGGCACTCCGTCGGCGACGAGCTCGGCGAGGAGCTCCTGGACGAGCGTCGCCTCGGGCGTCGTGCGTCGGGCCCGGAGCTCCCGCCGCGGCGTCCGGTAGGCGGTGGTCGCGAGAAGGCCCGCCGCGCCGAAACGCCGCGCCAGGATCGCTTCCAGCAGCGTCGCCGTCGAGGTCTTGCCGTTGGTTCCCGTCACGGCCGCGAGCACGAGGCGCTCGGCCGGGCGGCCGTGGATCTCGGCCGCGAGCAGCGCCAGAGCCCGCCTGGGGGCTTCGACACGCAGCCACGGCACGGATACGCCCTCCGGTGCCGGCCGGTCCGAGACGACGGCGACGGCGCCCGCGGCGATGGCCTCCGGCACGTGCTGCAGGCCGTCGGCCTTCTCGCCGCGCAGGGCGACGAAGAGATCGCCCGGCCGGACCAGGCGCGAATCGCTCGCCACGCGTTCGGCTTCGACGGCCCGCGCCTCGGGCGCAACGTCTACACCCGGAAGGACCGCAGCGAGATCCATCAATTTCACGGAGCCGAACGGGGCGGAGCCGTCTCCTCCGCACGGCGACCGGCCGCCGGGGCCGGCGCATCCGCGCTGTCGGCGAGAAAGAGGGTCTGGACGGAACCGGCCCGGACCGGGGATCCGGGAGGCGGGTCCTGGGCGACGACGGAGCCGCTGCCCTGGAGGCGCGCCAGCAGGCCGGCGCGGGCAAAGAGGGCGACGGCCTGGCGGGCCGTCAGGCCCACGGCGCTCGGCGTGCGGTCCGGCAGGTCCGCGGTCTCCGCGGGCGGATCGGGGCGGCCGCGACGGGAGGCCGCCGGAACCACGCCCGGCTGATATCGCACCGGCGGGGGCGCCTCGGCGAGCAGGGTCTCCGGGACCCGCTGCTCCTTGGGCGCAACCCGCAGGATCCCGAGCGCCTGCGAGACCACGCGGGCGAAGAGCGGCGCCGCGACTTCCGCGGCGTAGTACTTGCCCTGGGGCTCTTCGAGCACGACGACGGCGACGCACCGCGGGTGATCGGCCGGCGCGAAACCCGCGAAGTTGGGCACGTGGCGGCTGGCCTGGTAGCCCCCGACGCCGGCCTTCTGCGCGGTTCCGGTCTTCCCCGCCACCGAGAAGCCCGGGATCGCGGCTTTCGATCCCGTGCCGTGCTCCACGACGCCCACGAGGATCCTCGAGATCGCGTGCGCGGTCGCCGGCGAGAGGACCCGCGTCCGCTCACCCGGCGTCACGATCCGGTCCCGGCCGCCGGGCTCGACGATGCGCGTGACCACGTGCGGTTCCACGAGAAAGCCGCCGTTGGCGATGACCGCCGTCACCCGCGCCAGCTGCAGCGCGTTCAGAGAGACCTCCTGGCCCATCGATATCGAGGCGGTGGACAGGCCGGACCATTTCGCGACCGGCCGGAAGATGCCCTGGTTCTCGCCGGGAAGGTCCACGCCCGTGGGACGGCCCACGCCCAACGCGCTGGCACCCTCGTACAGCGGCCGGGCCCCGAGCCGCAGGCCGACGCGGATGATGCCGATGTTCGACGAGCGCTCGAAGACGCCGGCGAGCGTCAGGGCGCCGTACTGGTGGTGCCGGTCCTCCTGGATCGTGGTGTTGGCGACGCGGATCGTGCCGTCGCCGGTGTCGATGATCTCGTCGAGAGTCACGACGCCCCGGTCGAGGCCGAGAGCGCCGGTCACGATCTTGAACGTCGATCCCGGCTCGTAGGCGTCCGCGATGGCCCGGTTGCGCCAGGTCTCGGGTGGAAAGCGGCCGTAGGAGTTCGGATCGAAGTCCGGCGCCGAGGCCATCGCCAGGATCTCGCCGTTGTCCGGATCCATCACCACGACGCACCCGGAACGGGCCCGATGCTCCCGCATGGCCTCGCCAAGCTCGCGCTCGGCCGCAAACTGCACGCCGGAGTCGAGCGACAGGACGAGGGAGGCGCCCTCCTGCGCCGGACGGCTGTTCGCCGCATCGGCCTCGCCGTAGCGGCTGCGGCGCGCGTCGGTCAGCGCGACGATCTCGCCAGGCTTGCCGCGGATGGCCCGGTCGTAGAAGTGCTCGAGGCCCGCCAGGCCGACCGCGTCGGTGCCGACGAACCCGAGCACCGCCGCCGCGAGCCGGCCCTTGGGGTAGAAGCGGCGCGGTTCGGCCGCGAAGTGGATCCCCGCGAGCTTCCACTCCCGGATCCGGTCCGCGACGTCGAGGTCGATCTGCCGCTGGAGCCAGACGAAGCCGCGGTCGCTCGAAAGCTTTTCGCGGATTTCGTGCGGCGAGAGCCCGAGGACCGGAGCGAGCCGGTCGGCGGCCGCGCGCGGGTCCACGACGTCGTCGGGAATCGCGTAGATGGACGCGGCCTCGACGGAGACCGCGAGCTCGCGGCCCTCGCGGTCGAGAATCGAGCCGCGCTGGCCCGGGATCTCGACGCGCCGCTCCTGCTGGCGCTGCGCCTTCGCGCGGTAACGCGAACCGTCGGTGATCTGGATCTGGACGAGCCGGCTGACGACGACGGCGCCCCACGCCGCGAGGACGAGCGCGAAGAGGCGGGTTCGCCCGCGCCGCACGCCGCTCACCGGGAGGAGCCCTCGGACGCGGGCGGCTCGACGACCTGGACCTGGCCCGGATGCGGGGGCCTCAGTCCCTTCCGGCGGGCGACGGCGGCGACGCGCTCGGGCGAAGCGGCCCGGGCGAGCTCGGCGCGCAGCCGGCGGTTCTCCTCGTTGAGCGTCGCGATCGCCTTCTGGCGCGCCTCGCGCAGGTATCCGACCCGCACCGTCTCGATGTGCAGGGCCGCGTACGCCAGGAAGGCGCACGCCACGGGCAGCCCGACCAGCAGGAAGGTCGCCAGTTCGCGGCCGCGCCGGCGGTCGCGCTCACGCGTCAGGTGGAGGTTCTCGACGCGCTTGGTCTGGGCGTAGACGGTGCTCATCGCGCGGGCTTCAGCCGACCTCCGCCAGCGCCTCCGCCGCATCGGCCGGCTTCTCCGCCACACGCAGGCGGGCGCTCCGGGACCGCGGGTTGCGTCGGAGCTCCGCCTCCCCCGGCCGGATCGGCCGGCGGGTCAGAACGCGAAGGACCATCCGCGCACCGCAAACGCAGCCCGGCAGCTTCGGCGGACACAGGCATACGCCCGATTCGCGGCGGAACGTGTCCTTGACGATGCGGTCTTCGAGGGAGTGGTAGGCGATCACGGCGAGCCGGCCGCCCTGGTTCAGACGCGCCGAGGCGGCCGCAAGGAACCGGGCGAGCGCGACGAGTTCCTGGTTGACCTCGATCCGCAGCGCCTGGAAGACGCGGGTGGCCGGGTCGATCTTTTCCCGGCTGCCCTTCTCTTCCGCCACGATGCGGGCGAGATGACGAGTCGTCTGGATGGGGCCTCGAGTCCGCTCCGCTACGATTCCGCGCGCGATCTTTGCCGCCATTCGCTCCTCCCCAAAATCACGGAAAATCCGTGTCAGTTCCTCGACCGAAGCTGTGGCCACGATGTCGGCTGCGCTTCGGCCGCTTCGTCCCATGCGCATGTCGAGCGGCCCGTCCCGCCGGAACGAGAAGCCGCGTTGTCCTTCGTCGAGCTGCATCGAAGAGACGCCGAGGTCGGCGAGGATCCCGTCGGGAGCGGGAGACCCGTCGAGAACGGCATCGAGGTCCGCGAAGTCGGCCTCCCGAAAGGCGACGCGGTCGCCGAATCGCGCGAGCCGTAGCCGCGCGTGCGCCAGCGCGTCCGGGTCCCGATCGATGCCGAGCAGCCGCACGCCGCCGCCCCGCGCGAGAAGCGCCTCCGCGTGGCCGCCCGCGCCGAGGGTCGCGTCGACGAAGAAGCCGCCGCGCTCGGGGGCGAGCCACTCCACGACTTCCTGGACGAGGACCGGCGTGTGCGGCGGCTGAGGGTCAATGGTTTCGTCTCCCGTTCACAGCAGCAGCTTCGAGAGCTCGTCGTAGTCTTCGGGCCCGAATTCCTCGGTCGAGAGGCGCTTGGCCAGGGCGTTGCGGTCGGACACGACGAGGTGGTCGATGTTCCCGGTCACGACCACGTCCGGCGCGAGCCTGGCGGCGTCGCGCAGGATCTGCGGCACCAGCACGCGTCCCTGACCGTCGATCGCCGCGTCCTGGCCGAAGTAGTTGACCCGCTCGAGGAACTTGTTCTTCGCGCGGTGGATCGCCGGAAGCTCGGCCAGCTTCTCTTCGAGCTGGCGCCAGATCGCGAGCGGGTAGAGGAGAAAGTTGCGGCCGTGGATCGACGTGACGAAGAGGTCGCGCCCGAACGCCTCTTCGATCTGCTGCCGAAACAGGTTCGGCACTTTCAGCCGCCCCTTCTCGTCGAGACGGGCCGGCGCGCTTCCTCGAAAGCGATCCATTCAGTTTTCGTGTCCCGTCGGAGCCTCGGGACCACTTTCTCCCACTTTTAGCCAGATTTGGCCACTGGCGGGGATGTTAGGAGCGCCGAGGTTTATTAGTCAAGGAAAGATGTTTGCCTTAAAAAATTCGGAGCGCTAAACGGGCGTAACCCGCGATCGCGATTGGCTTCCGCTGTCGGCACAACATCTTGTGCATCTCCCGGCTAAGGCCAGACCTGCTCGCGGTCCTCGTGCCAATCCCGCGTCAGATCGAGCCACAGCGCGAGGCCGCGGTACTCGCCGTAGCGCGCGTAGCGGCGCGCGATCGCGCCGTCCACCGTCTTCGCGGGACCGCGATGGAGCTGCCGGTATTTCTTTCGGACCCACGAGTCGATCGCGAGGAAGTCGTGCCGCCCGAGAATCCGCAGCAACCCCTCGGCGGCGTAGGGGCCGAATCCATACTCGGCCAGAATCGCCTCGCGGATCTCCGCGGCCGGCGTACCGGCGCGCTCCCAGGCCGACAGGTCGAGCTTTCCCGAGGCCACGCGGCGGGCGAAACGCGAAAGGGCAACGGCGCGATAGCCGCAGCGCACGCGGCTCTTCAGCGTCGCGGGCGGGAACCGCGCGATCGCCTCGGGGCCGGGAAAAGCCCCGCCGCGTCCGGCGAGCCCGATGAGCCGGGTGACCATCCCCTGCGTCGCTTCCCACGAACAATTGGTCGTCAACAGCATCTTGACGGCGTCCTCGAAAAGACCGGGAGCGCGGAGCATTCGACCGCCGCCGCGCTCGAGGCCGCGGGACAGCGGCGAACCCGGGTCGAGGCCGGCGCGGAACGCCGAGAAGTCGAGATCGAGCGAGAACACCCGGCGGGCGATCCGGGCGAGGTCCACCCGGCCGATCTTCGCTCCGGCCGCCTCGAGCGTGTCGCCACGCTGGCGAAACACGACCTCGGCCCCCTCGATCCGCGTCCGCAGCGTGCCGGCCGCCCGGTCGTAGGCGAACGGCGCCAGGTCGTACCAGCCGTGCGATCGCACGACGGCGTCGAAGGCGAACTGCGGCGGAAGCGGAAGCCGGACGGTCAGTCTAGGAAGCTTTCTTTTCGCTCTTTTCGTCGGCCCGGGCGAGCTCGGGATCGTAGATCTTGATGAAAGCTTCGCGCCGGAGCTTGTCCATGTACTCCTTGAACCGCTTCTCGTAGAGCTCGTCGGCGATGCGTTTGCGCAGATCTTCCTTGACCTCGGCGAACGGCTTGAAGCTCGCCTCCTTGCGGTCGGTGACCCGGAAGAGATGGATGGAATCCGGCAGCAGGGCGGGCGCTGGATACTCGTCGGCCGACGAGAAGATCGCGACGTCGAGGGCTTCGACGAGCTCGCCTTTCGACACTTTCCCGAGCTCGCCTCCGCGGTCGCTCGTGTTGCCCTCGGAGTACTCCTTGGCCAGGTCGCCGAAAGCGCCCCCGCCCCGGATCTTCCCCCGGACCTCCTCGATCTTCGCCGCCGCCTGGGCCTGGGCCCCGGCGTCACCCGGCGAGAACCGGATGACGATCTCGGCGACCTCGGCCGAGGCGGGGACGGCGTAGAACTGCTCCTTGCGCCGCTCGTATTCGAGCCGCAGGGCGTCGTCGGTCAGGTCCATGCGGGACGCCACGTCGCGGCCGATGACCTTCTGCAGCGTGATCGTCTCGCGCATCTGCCGCCGCAGGTCGTCCCGGTTCATTCCCGAATCCGCCAGGGCCGCGTCGAACTCCGCATCCGTCTTCAGGTTGTACTGCGCCTTGACGCGCTGCACGGCGGCCTCGACCTCCTCGTCGGTGGCGCTGACCGCCATCTCCTTGGCCCGCTCGTCCAGGAGCTTCTCCCGGATCATGTCCTCGAGGACCTGCGTCCGCAGCTGTGCGGTATCGCCTGCGGGATTGCGCGCCGACCGGACGGCCACCGCGATCCGCTGATCGTACTCGGACTGCGTGATGAGTCGGTCGTTGACCCGCGCGACGATCCGCTCGACGAGCTCGGCCGCCGGAAGCCCGAAGCCGGCCAGCAGGGCCGCCAGAACGAGGACCGCGCGCTTCATGCGGCCCTTCATAACACAGCCGTTTCCGGGGAATTTCCCCGGCGTTGCGCTCAGGCCGCGGTCCGGGCGAAGAACGGAAGGAGGTCGTTCAACGCCGGCAGCAGGGCCTCCCCCTCGGGCGCCGGCAGCGTCAGGATCCGGGCCGGCGAAAAGCTCGCCCCGGGCCGTTCCCGGACGAAGGCGAGCAACCGCTCGGGGTCGACGGGGGCGTTCTCGGCGAACCTGACGTGGACGCGACCGGCCTGCCGCGTCAGGGACGTGACGCCGAGCCGTTCGGCCGCGGCCCGCAGCCGCGCGTACGCGATCAGGCGGCCGATCGCCGCCGGCGGCTCGCCGAACCGGTCGGTGATCTCCCGCCGCGCCTCCTCCAGGGCCGCGTCGTCGGACGCGCGCGCCACCTTCTTGTAGATCATCATCCGCCAGCTCTCGTCGGCCACGTAGTCGTGCGGGATGGCGAGATCGAGCCCGAGCGACATCGTCAGCGCGCGCTCCGGCAGGGCCTCCTCGCCCCGCATCTCCCGTATCGCCTCTTCCAGCAGCGAGAGATACGTCTCGAACCCCACCGCGGCGATGTGGCCCGACTGCTCGCCGCCGAGAATGTTGCCCGAGCCGCGGATCTCCAGATCCTTGGCCGCGATGCGGAATCCGGCGCCCAGATCGCAGAACTCCTGGATGGACGCCAGGCGCCGCCTCGCGACCTCCGAGAGCGCCGCGTTCTGCTCGACGAGCAGGTACGCGTAGGCGGGTTTGTCGCTCCGGCCGACGCGCCCCCGCAGTTGATAGAGCTGCGCGAGACCGAACGTGTCCGCCCGGTCGATGAGGATCGTGTTCGCCGACGGGATGTCCAGGCCGTTCTCGACGATCGCCGTCGCCAGCAGCAGGTCGGCCGAGCGCGTGAAGAACTTCTGCATCGCCTTTTCGAGCTCGGCTTCCGGCATCTGCCCGTGGGCGACGGCGATGCGCATCGACGGCAGGAGCTCCTCGAGCGTCTGCTTGACGCGGCCGATCGACTCGATGCGGTTGTGCACGAAGAAGACCTGTCCGCCGCGCTCGAGCTCCGACTCGATGGCCTCGCGGATCACGTCGGGCTTCGAGGGGACGACCTGGGTTTCGATCGCCAGCCGGTCCCGCGGCGGCGTCTCGATGATCGAGAGATCGCGCAGGCCCGAGAGCGACAGGTGCAGGGAGCGCGGGATCGGCGTCGCGGACATGGCGAGCACGTCGATCGAAGCCTTCCACTCCTTGAGACGCTCCTTCTGGGCGACGCCGAACCGCTGCTCCTCGTCGACGATCAACAGTCCGAGGTCGCGGAACGCCAGGTCCTTGCCGAGCATGCGGTGCGTGGCGATGAGGATGTCGACCGAGCCGTCGGCGACCTTCGCAACGACCTCCTTCTGCTCGGCCCGGGAGCGGAAGCGCGAGAGCAGCTCGATGACCACCGGGAACGCCGAAAACCGCCGCTGGAAGGTCCGGAAATGCTGGTCGGCGAGGATCGTCGTCGGCGCGAGGACCGCGACCTGCTTGCCGTCGAGCACCGCCTTCATCGCCGCCCGCATCGCCACTTCCGTCTTGCCGTAACCGACGTCTCCGCACAGGAGGCGGTCCATCGGTTTGGCGGCCTGCATGTCGCGCTTGACGTCGGCGATCGCCTGGGCCTGGTCGGGCGTCTCGACATGCTCGAAGGCATCTTCGAATTCCTTCTGCCAGGGTGAGTCCTTGGAGAACGCGAAGCCCTCGGCCGTGCTGCGCCGGGCGTAGAGCTTCAACAGCTGTTCGGTCATGTCGCGCATGGCCTTGCGGACCGACGCCTTGCGCTTGCCCCAACCGGCTCCGCCCAGCCGGTCGAGCACCGGCTCGACGCCCTCGACGCCGGAATATTTCTGGACGAGGTCGAAGCGTTCGACCGGCAGCAGCAGCATCTTCCGGTCCGCGTACTCGATCTCCATGAACTCGCGGTCCTCGCCCTCGACCGGGAAGCGCTTGAGGCCGCGGAAGAGACCGATCCCGTAGTCGGAGTGAACGACCGCGTCGCCCAGGCGGAGGTCCCGGAGGTCCGAGAGAAACGCCTCGGAGGGACGGCGGCGGGCGGCCGCCGAGCGGCGCTCCTCGCCGAAGATCTCTTCTTCCGCGTAGAGGGCGAGGCGCGGCTCGCGCAGGCGGAAGCCGGACGAGATCTCCGCCGCGACCGATACCACGACGCCTTCGCTGCGCTCCGTCGAGACGTGGAACCCGTATTCGATCGCGAGGCGCCGCAGCTTCTCCGCGCCGCCCGTCGGGCGCGTCGCCACGAACACCTCTTCGCCGGAGGCCAGGGCGCGCGTCAGGTCCGCGGCCGCCTCCGCCGCCCGGCCGTCGTGCCCGGCGATCGCCTCGGCGGGCAGCCGGACGGTCCGGTCCGCCGGCGCCCCCGCGCCCAGCCGGTCGAAGCGCAGGCCCGCCGCCTCCAGGCGCTCCCGGATCCGCTCGACCGGGTGGACGAGCTCTTCGGCGGCGAACGCGTCGCGGTCCGGGTCGCGGTCCGCGGCCACGCGCCCGGCGAACGCCACGATCTCGTCTTCGACCGAGGCCGGCTCGACAACGACGGTCAGGGCCGCGGCGGCATGGTCGAGCCAGCCCGCGGGCATCGGCGAGACCGCCGGCGCGAAGACCAGCCGCTCGGCCTCCGAAGGCAGGCGGCCGATCCGCTCCGCCATGAGCCGCCGCGCCTCTTCGGACTCCTCGGACGCGGCGAAGGGCGCGAGCGCGATCTCGGCAATCCGCTCGCGCGAACGCTGCGTGTCCGGGTCGAAGAGCCGCAGCGACGCTACGGTGTCGCCGTCGAGCTCGACGCGGACGCCGAGCTCCCGGTCGGGAGGAAAGACGTCGAAGAGTCCGCCGCGCACGGCCAGGTCGCCCGTCTCGACGACGAGATCCGACCGCCGGTATCCGAGGCGCACCAGGCGCTCCACGGTCGCCGGCAGCGACAGCTCGTCGCCCTCCCGCAGCCGCAGGAAGAGGCCGGCGAACCGGGCCGGATCGGGAAGCCGCGTCAGGAGCGCCCGCGCCGGCAGCACGGCGCCGGCCGGCGGCCCGTTCGAGGCGAGCGCGGTCAGCAGCGAGAACTCGTCGCGGCGCGACTTCAACGATGCCGGGATCCTCTGGTAGGGCGTCAGGGTGGGTGCCGGGGCGTGGAAGACGCGCTCGAGCCCGGCGGCGGCGAGGTCGCCGAGCCAGTGCTCGGCCTCCTTCTCGGTCGCGACCACGACGGCGACGGAACGGCCGAGGTCCAGTGCGAGCGCGGCGACGATCGACGCCGGCAGGGCCCCGACCCCCCCGGACACGACGAGACGGTCCTCCTCCCGCCGGACCCTCTCGAGGAGGCCGGTATAGGACGGGACACCGCGGACGAGGTCCGTGAGCAACCGGGTCAAAAGACGGCGAACGGGCTAGGCGCGGGCGAGCGGCGATTTCTCCCGGAGGCGCGCGACGGCAGCCGCCGCCGTATCGGCGGCGTAGTCCACTTCCTCCTCGGTCGTCCACCGTCCCACTCCGAACCGGATCGAGGCGTGAGCCAGCTGCGCCGGAACGCCGATGGCCGTCAACACGTGGGAAGGCTCGAGCGACGCCGAGGTGCACGCCGACCCGGAGGACACGGCGACGTCCTTCATGCTGACGAGGAGCGCCTCGCCCTCCACGCCCGCGAACGAAACGTTCAGGTTTCCCGGAAGCCGGCGCTCGTCGGCGCCCGGCCGGAGCTCGCCGCCGCTTCCGATCTCCGGAAGCGGGGCACCGTTCAACGTCACGTCGGGAACACGGGAAGCGATCGCGTCGTGAAGACGCCGGCGCAGGCGCCTGACCCGCGGCGCCTCCTCGGGCATCTCGCCGACCGCGAGCTCCGCCGCCATCCCGAGCCCCACGATGCCCGGGACGTTGAGGGTGCCCGACCGCATTCCCCGCTCGTGGCCGCCCCCGAAGACGATCGGCTCGAGCCGCACCCGGGGGTTGCGGGAACGGGCGTAGAGCGCGCCGACGCCCTTGGGTCCGTAGATCTTGTGCGCCGAAATGGCGGCCAGGTCGACGTTCATCGCCTCGACGTCGAAGGGAATCTTGCCGAAGCCCTGCACGGCGTCGGTGTGGAAGAGGACGCCCTTCTCGCGGCAGATCGCGCCGATCTCGGCGATCCGCTGGATCGTGCCGATCTCGTTGTTGGCGAGCATGAGCGAGACGAGAACGGTCTTCCCGGTGATCGCGTCGCGGACCCGCTCCGGCGGGATCTCGCCCGTTTTCTCGGGAACGAGGTACGTGACCGCGAACCCCTCGCGCTCGAGCTGGCGGCAGGCGTCGAGCACCGCCGAATGCTCGGTCGGCGCCGTGATCACGTGCCCGCCCTTCTCCCGGAACAGGCGCACGACGCCGAGAATGGCGAGATTGTCCGACTCCGTCGCGCCGGAAGTGAAGACGATCTCCCGCGCCGACGCGTTCATCGCCCGGGCCACCTGGTCGCGCGCCGCGTCGACCGCGGCCTCCGCCTCCCAGCCGAATACGTGCCCGCGGGAGGCCGGATTGCCGAAGACCCGCGTGAAGTACGGGGTCATCGCCTCCAGCACGCGCGGGTCGACGGGCGTGGTCGCGTGGTAGTCGAGGTAGATCGGCAGCTGCATGGGCCGCCTATTCTATCGACCCGGCCGGGGCCCTGCTTCCCGGCCTTGCCCCGTCCGGCCGCCGGCGCGATCGGTACGGCTCAGGACCGCGCCCCGGCCCGGCCGACGCCGAGCCGCCCGAGGAACCACTTCATCGGGCAGGTGCCCGTAAAGGCCGACTGCAGGAGGTTGACTCCCACGAAGGCGGTGAAGAGGAAGAACCCCGGGTGCACGAACCAACCGAGCGCGACCGACGCGAGGACGAAGGTCCCGGCGATGCCGCGGAGCCAGTCTTCGACGGACCGATTCATGCGTGACTCCTTTCGATTTCGCCCGGGGAGGGGTCGGGCGCCAATCCGCTTCGCCCCTCCTCCCGGCGTTTCAACATGTAATAGAGAACCGGAACGGCGGCGCGCGACAGGAGCGTGGCCGCGACCTCACCGGCCATCATCGAGACCGCCAGACCCTGGAAGATCGGATCGAGCAGCATGACCGCCGACCCGACGACGACCGCGGCGGCCGTCAGCAGCATCGGGCGGAACCGCACCTCGCCCGCGTCGAGGACGGCTTCGGAGAGTCCCATTCCCTGGCGCCGCCTCAGCTCGATGAAGTCCACGAGGATGATCGAGTTGCGCACGATGATGCCGGCGCCGGCGATGAATCCGATCATCGACGTCGCCGTGAAGAAGACCCCGAAGAGCCCGTGCGCCGGCAGGATCCCGACGAGCGTGAGCGGGATCGGCGCCATGATCACGAACGGCACCGTGAAGCTCTTGAACCACCCGACCACGAGCACGTAGATCAGGATCAGGACCGCCGCGAAGGCGAGGCCGAGGTCCCGAAAGACTTCATAGGTGACGTGCCACTCGCCGTCCCACTTGATTCCGTAGCGCGCCGTGTCGAAGGGCGCAGACGCCGTTCGCGTCGCGATCCGGTATCCGCCCGGCACCTCGATCCCGGCGATTCCCTTCTCGAGCGCCGCGATCGCGTAGACCGGAGCTTCCCTGTTCCCGGCGACGTCGGCCGTGACGTAGACGACGGGTTTCAGGTTCTTGTGGTAGATCGAGGTCTCCGCCGGTTCGCTCTCGAACCGCCCGATCTCGGACAGGGGCACCAGACGTCCGTTCGCGCCGGGAACCGAGAGCGCACCGAGGGCGGCCAGGTCGTGCCGGCGGTCGTCGGACAGCGTGACGACGAGGGGGATGCGCTCCCGGATCCCGGACAGGTGGACCTCCCCCGCCGTTTCCGAGCCCAAAGCGAGGGAGAGCGTCCCGGAGACCTCGGCCTCGCGGATGCCGGACAGCCCCGCCTTTTCTCGGTCGAGACGAAAGACCGCCTTCGACCGCGGGCTCTCCACGTACCAGTCGACGTCGACCACGCCCTCGGTCCGCAGGAAGACGTCGCGCACCCGCCCGGCCACCTGACGGCGGCCCGCATCGTCGGGGCCGTAGACCTCGGCGACCAGCGTCTGGAGGACCGGAGGCCCCGGGGGCACCTCGGCCAGCTTGACGCGCGCGTCGTAACGGCGGGCGATCGGCAGGAGCCGGGGACGCGCGGCGCGCGCGATGGCGTGCGAAGAACGGCGGCGCTCCGACTTGCCGCGCAGCGAGACCTGGATGTCCCCCTGATGGGGGGCGTTCCGCAGGAAGTAGTGGCGCACGAGACCGTTGAAGTTGTAGGGCGCCGCGGTTCCCGCGTAAACCTCGGTGCCGACGACCTCGGGCAGGGAGGTGAGCGCCTCGGCCATTTCGGAGAGGGCGCGATGCGTTGTTTCCAGGGTCGTCCCGTCGGGAAAGTCGACGACCACCTGGAACTCGTCCTTGTTGTCGAAGGGAAGCATCTTGACGTGGACGACGCCCAGCGGCAGCAGCGCGATCGCCGCCAGGAGCAGCGCCCCGATGACCAGGAAGAAGCCGGCGCGCGCCCGCCCGCCGCCGTCCGTCACGAGCGGCGTCATCGCCCGGCGATACAACGCGGCGAGCCGGCTGCGCCCGCCTTCGCCGTGCCCGAGGGACGCGGCGGTCGCGCCGCGGAACAGCCGGCGTGCCGCCCAGGGCGAGATCGCGAAGGCGACCAGCAGCGAGAAGAGCATGGCCGCCGAGGCCCCCACCGGGATCGGGCGCATGTACGGCCCCATCAGCCCGCCGACGAAGCCCATCGGCACGATCGCCGCGATGACCGCGAACGTGGCGAGAATCGTCGGGATTGCCGACTTCGTCGGTGGCCTCGACCGCGACCCGCGCGAGGGGGCGGCCGCGGGAGGACGGCAGCCGAAGGTGCCGGACGATGTTCTCGACGACGACGATGGCGTCGTCCACCAGGATGCCGATCGAGAAGATCAGCGCGAAGAGCGTGATCCGGTTGAGGGTGTAGCCGAAGAGCATGAAGACGAAGAGCGTCAGGGCGAGCGTGACGGGGACGGCCAGCAGCACCACGCCCGCCTCGCGCCGGCCGAGGGCGAAGGCCATCAGGAGCGCGACGGACAACGTGGCCAGCGCCATGTGCTTGAGAAGCTCGTTGGATTTCTCCGAGGACGTCTCGCCGTAGTCCCGAGTCACCGTCGTCCTCACGTCGGCCGCCACGATCCGCGGCGCGAGCGCATCGAGTTTGCGGTCGATCGCGTGGACGACGGAGATCGCGTTGGCCCCACGGCGCTTGCTCACCGCGAGAGTGACGGCCGCGAAGCGACCCGGACGCCCGGGCTCGCCGTGGGTCACGTAGGACACGGGGCGCTCCGGGCCGTCGACGATCGTGGCGACGTCGGAAAGGCGCACGGGCCGGCCGTCCCGCTCCGCGATGACGACGGACCCGAGCTCGGAAGCACTCTCGAGAAAGCCGCCCGCCTCGACGGGGAGACCGCGGTCGGACGCAACCAGCTCGCCGGCCGCCGTCCGCCGGTTCGCGGCGGCGAGCGCGCCGGCGACCGAGCCGAGCGCCAGCCCGCGGGCGGAGAGCCTCGCCGGATCGAGCTCGACGCGGAACTCGCGGCGCAGGCCGCCGATGAGCGCCGTGTCCGAGACTTCCGGGATCGTCTTGATCTCGTTCTCCACCTCCGCGGCGATCTGCCGCAGCGTCGCCGGATCCTGCGTCGGGCTCCAGAACGTCAGCGCCCAGACGGGCACGTCGTCGATGGAACGCGGCTTGACCAGCGGCGGTGGCACGTCCCGGGGCCAGACGTCCGCGAGGGCGTCGAGCTTCGCGTGCACCCGGACGAGCGCGCGGTCCGGGTCCTCCCCGACCCGGAAGCGCACGACCAGAAGAACGGAGCCCGGGGAGGACGTCGAGTAGACGTACTCCACGCCGGGGATCGACCAGAACGCCTTCTCGAGAGGCGACGCCACTTCGCGCTCGACTTCGACGGGGCTGCGGCCGGGCAGCGACGCGAAGACGTCGATCATCGGAACCTTGATCTGCGGCTCCTCTTCCCGGGGGGTGACGATCACGGCCAGGGCGCCGAGCGCGAGCGCGAACACCACGAGCAGCGGCGTGAGGCGGGAATCGATGAAAGCCGCGGCCAGGCGCCCGGCCACACCGAGCCGCGCCGGTACCGGAGCCGGAGGGGCCCCGGGGTCGTGCGTCACGAAGCCGCCCGCGTCCCCGCCGCCAGGTCCTCGGGCGGGTCGAGCACCACGCGCTCGCCGGCCTCGAGTCCCGACCGGACCTCGATCTGCCCGGGCCCGGCGGCCGGTCCCGTACGAACATAGCGCAGGGCCACCCGTCCGTCGCGGCCCACCACCCAGGCGATCTGGAGTCCGCCGCGGGCGACGACCGCGCGAGCGGGCGCGATCAGGCGCGGCCCGGAGGATCCCGGCAGGACCAGGCGCGCGAAGCTCCCGACGGGGGGCTCGACGCCCGGGGGCAGCTCCACTCGGACGATGCGCCGCCGCGTCGCCGGGTCGACGGCGCCGACGATCTCGACGATCCGTCCCTGCAGGGTGCGGCTCCCGAGGGCCACCGTCACCGCGTCGCCCACGCCCAGCCGGGCGGCCTCCGCCTCCCCCGGCGCGGCCTCGACCCGGCGTCCGGTTTCCGAGCTGAGGCGGACGAGAGGCCGTCCCGGCGCCGCCAGATCCCCGACCGAGACCATCTTCTCGACCACGACCGCGTCGAAGGGGGCCACCAGAACCGACTGTCCGCGATCGGTCTCGGCGCGTGCCAGCGCCGAGCGGGCGGACGCCAGCGCCGCGGCCGCGGAGGCTTCGTCCTGGCGCGCGCCTTCGAGCTCGACCACCGCGGCCGCTCCGCGCCCCTCCAGCCGCTCGAAACGACCGCGGTTGCGCACCGCGACCGCCCAGGCCGATTGCGCCGCCGCGACGGACGCCCGGGCGCCCGCGAGGGCGGCGTCGATTTCGCCGACCGCCAGCCGCACGAGCACCGTCCCGGCCTTGACCGTCTCTCCGGGGACCGCGCCGATTTCCACGACCGGGGCCGCCAGCCGGCTCGAGAGGATCGCCTCGGAGGCGCCGACGATTCTTCCATCGATCTCGAAGGTGGAAGGCGCATCGCTCTCCACGACGGGCGCCGTGGCGAGCGTGCGATCCGGCGTGGCCGCCCGCTCGGGGGCCGAAGTCTTCCCGCACCCGGCGAACAGGATCGCCGCCATCGTGGCCGGGCCCAGGATCCGTCTCATCGTGCCTCCTCCGCTGCGGGCGCCAGGCCGAGGGCCATGCGCAACGCCGCACCCGCGAGCACGGTTTCCGCCGCCGCCCCCACGCCACCGATCCGAGCCCGGAGCTCGGCGGCCCGGGCCTCGAGCAGATCCGACAGGCGCGCGGCGCCCTCCTCGTAACGCGCCTGCTCGATTTCCCGGGCCTCCTGCGCAGCCGCCCGGGCCTCGTCGAACGCGGAGACGCGCGCCTGCGCGGCCTCGGCGCGCGCGCGCGCGGCGGCGGCCTCGGCGCGCGCCGCCCGGCGCCGCTCCAGCACCGTGGCTTCCGCCGCACGGGCCAGGGCCCGCGCCTCGGCTACGCGGGCCGTGATCGCTCCCGATTCGAAAATCGGAACGCGGAGCCCGCCGAAGACCGTGGCGGAGTCGCCGTATCGCCCGCCGGGCGTCGGCGCGTGCAGCTCGTAGCGACCCGTCACCACGAGCGACGGCCACCGCGAGGCGGACGCCGCGTGCGCCGACTCCCCGGCCGCCTCGGCGGAAAGCTCCGCCGCCAGGACGTCGTCGCGCGGAACGGAGGGAACCACGGGCGTCGGCGCCGGCGCGGGGAGCGCGGCGAGCGGCCGCGAGGCCGCGTCTTCCCCGATCAGCCCCGCCAGCGCCGCCCGGGCGGCCGCGGCCGCGGCGCGGAAGCCGGCGGCATCCGCCCGGACCTCGGCGAGGACGGCCAGGGCCCGCGCGGCATCCGCCGAAGTCGTCAGGCCCTCCTCGAAAAGCGCTCGGGCCAGCGCCTCGTCCCGTCGGGCGTCCGCCTCGCGCTCGCGGAGCAGGGCCAGGGTGTCCTCGGCGCGCCGCGCCTCGACGAAGGCCGTGATCGCGTCCATGGCCGCCCCGTCGCCGCTTCGCCGCGCGGCGCGCTCGGCCGCCTCGGCGGCGCTGCCGGCCGCCCGGGCGGCGGCGCGGGTCGACCCGAACAGATCGACCGTCCACGCGGCGTTGACGGCCGCGCTCCAGTCTCTGGTGAACGGCGGATCGTTCGGGTCGGAACGGAAGAACTCTTCGGCCGAAAAGCGCTGCTGCTCGAGGGCGAGCGAGAAAACGGTGACCGGGTTGTTCGACGACAGGAAGCCGAGGTCGCCGAAGAGCGACGGGCCCAGGGCGGCGCGGGCCGCGGACTGGGATGCGCGGGCGCGCGCGGACTCGGCCCGGGCCCGCTCGACGGCCGGCGCCCCGGAGGAGGCCAGCGCCGCCGCCTCGGCGAGCGTCAGCGGTTCGGAGGCCGGGGCGGCGAGGAGGAGCAGGGCCAGGCTCAGCATCGTCTTGACCATATAACTATATCGTTATATAGTCAACAATGATGACGATCACCGACCCCGTGTCGTCGCACTGCGACATCGGGTACCCTCGGGCGATGCCGGCGCCCATGACCGAACGCGCGCGGGAGAGGATCGCCGAACGCTTTCGGGCCCTGGGCGAGCCCATGCGCCTGAAGATCCTGGAGCGGCTGTTTCGCTCCCCCGCGGCCGTCCACGAGATCCTCGCCTCCGTCGGCGGACGTCAGGCCAACGTCAGCAAGCACCTCGCCGTCCTCCACGCGGCGGGCGCGGTGCGCCGCCGCCGGGACGGACTCCGGACCGTCTATTCCATCGCCGACCCCGCCCTGGAGCGGATCTGCGCCGTCGTGTGCGAAGCCGTGACCCGCGAGGCGCGGGACGAGGCGGACGCCATCGTTGCTCCCACTCCGGCCCGGCGCCGCCGTCCAACCCGCGCCTCCGGCTGATTCGGGCTCGCCGGCCGCCCGCCAGCCCTTGATCCCGGCGCCGCGGCGTCGTATACCGCGCAGTACTCTCGAGGAAGGGGGACGACCATGCGCGACTCCGCGCCCATCCTTTCGGATCGGATCCTGCAGACCCTTCACGACCGAGCCCCCGTCTACGACCGGGAAAATCGCTTCTTTCTCGAAGACTTCGAGGACCTGCGCCAGGCCGGCTATCTGAAAATGGCCGTCCCGCGCGAATTCGGCGGCCTCGGCCTTTCCTTCGCCGACTGCATGCGGGAAACCCGGCGCCTCGCCTACTGGGCGCCGGCCACGGCGCTCGGCACCAACATGCACACGTACTGGTGCGGCGTCGCGTCGCAGCTCCGGGGCTCGGGAGACTCCTCGTGCGACTGGATCCTCGAGGCCGCGGGCCAGGGCGCCGTCTTCGCGGCCGGCCACGCCGAGGCCGGGCACGACATTCCCGTGCTTCTCTCCACGACGCGGGCCGAGCGCGTGGAAGGCGGTTATCGCTTCACCGGCCGCAAGGCCTTCGGCAGCCTCGCACCGGTCTGGAACTTTCTCGGAATCCACGGAATGGACGCGTCCGACCCGAAGGCGCCGAAGATCGTGCACGCTTTCATGGGGCGCGACGCGCAGGGGTATCGCATCGAATCGACCTGGGACGTGCTCGGCATGCGCGCCACCTGCAGCGACGACACGATCCTCGAGGGCGTCTTCATCCCCGACGCCCGCATCGCCCGGATCGTTCCGGCGGGCGCGGCCGGGCTCGATCTCTTCGTGCTCTCCATCTTTTCGTGGGCCCTGCTCGGATTCGCCCAGGTCTACTACGGGCTCGGGCGCCGCGCCCTCGACCTGACCGTCGAGTCGCTCGGGAAGCGGACCTCCCTGGCGGTCTCCGGCTCCATGGCGCACCACCCGGCCATGCAGCAGGGAGTCGCGGAAATGGTGATGGAGCTCGAGGCGCTCGAGCCGTTGATCGACCGGACGACCGAGGACTGGTCCGCCGGCGTCGATCACGGCGCCCTGTGGCCGTCGCGGATCATGGCGACGAAGCATCGGGCGACGGAAGGCGTCTGGAAAGTCGTCGACATGGCGATGGAGCTCGCCGGCGGTGGCGGCATGTTCAAACGCAGCGAGATCGAGCGACTCTTCCGCGATGCCCGCGCGGGACGGTTCCACCCCGCCAACTCCGCCCTCGCGCACGAGGTCGTCGCCAAGACGGCGCTCGGCATCCGCCTCGACGATCCGCCGCGCTGGGGTTAGGAGCGGCCGGCCCGGCGATCGGAGATAATGACGGGGAAGCGATGTCGAGTCTTCCCCGCGCCCGCCCGTCCGCCTTCGGCTTTTCCTCTCCCCCGCCGAAAGTCCGCCTCGTCCACGCGTTCGACCGCCCGTATGAAAACGTCGTCGCGACGGCGCGCACCTGCTACTCGGCCAAGGGCATCATCACCGAGGACCAGGCCTCGGCGCGGCCCGACCGGCGCGACGCGATCGCGAAGTCGATCTACGCGGCCGGCCACCACACGACCTTCCAGCACGCCCACTTCCAGTTCTCGCTCGAGAACGTCTCGCGGCAGTTTCTGTGGACGTTCCTGCACTCGCATCCCTTCTACAACTCGGAGCAGGTCTCCCAGCGGTACGTCGAGGTCAGCAGGGGAAACACCGCCGTGCCCCCGATGGGCGCGCCCGAACGCGACCTCTACGAGCGGACGGTGCGCCGCCAGCAGGAGACGTACGCGCGGCTGACGGAGCTGCTCACGCCGCTGGCCGGCGAGCGCTATTTCGGCCTCTTCCCGGGACGCACGCGCGGGGACGGGCGGACGCGGTTTTCGAGCGCGATCAAGAAGCGGGCCCAGGAGATCGCGCGCTACGTGCTGCCGGTCGCGACGTTCTCGTACCTGTACCACACGGTTTCGGGCGTCACGCTGTTTCGATACTGGCGCCTGTGCGAGTCCATGGACGCCCCGGCCGAGCAGCGCGAGGTCGTCGGCCAGATGGTCGCCGAGGTCCTGCGCCACGACCCGCTCTACGCAACGGTCCTGCAGGACCCCCTGCCGCTCGAGGAGACTCCCGAATACGCCGCGTTCGCCGCCCTGCCGCGGGTCCGCGGCTCCTCCTCCGAGTTCCGGCGCGAGTTCGACGCCGAGCTCGGAGGCCGCGTCTCGCGCCTGGTCGACTGGAAGGCCGGCAACGAGGAGATCCTCGCTTCCTCGGTGCGCGAGATCCTCGGCGTCCCGCGGTCGGCGGTCTCCGACGACGACGCCATCCGCATGGTCCTCGATCCGTCGAAGAACCGCGTCCTCGGCGAGACCCTGACGCTGACCACCCTCGACAAGCTTTCGCGCGCGCTCTTTCACCCGTCGTACACCTTCCGCAAGAGGCTCTCCCACACCGCCGACAGCCAGGACCAGCGCCACCGGATGACTCCGGCGTCGCGCCCGACCCTGCCGGCGTATCTGTCGGACGAGCCCGACTACGTCGTTCCGATGCTCGTCGGCGACGTCCCCGAGGCGGCCGAGCTCTATCGCGAAACGATGGCGGAGAGCTGGGAAGCGATCGGGCAGCTCCGCTCCCGCGGCGTCCCGGACGAGTTCGCGGCCTATCTGCTGCCCAACGCCGTCGCGATCCGGTTCACCGAGTCGGCCGACCTCCTGAACCTCCACCACAAGTTTGCCATGCGCCTCTGCTACAACGCGCAGGAAGAGATCTGGCGGGCGTCCCTCGACGAGGCACTCCAGATCCGGCACGTCAATCCCCGCATCGGACCGTGGCTGCTGCCGCCGTGCACCCTGCGGCACCACGCCGGGATGCGGCCGGTCTGTCCGGAAGGCGATCGATTCTGCGGCGTGGTGGTCTGGAAGATGGACCAGGGCGAGTACACGCGCGCGCTCTGAGCAAGCGCGGGTCGACCGCCACGGCCGCGATTCCTGTAGGCTTCTCCGCAATGCCCAGGGCCGACGGCATCCGCGTCCCGAACGGCCCGAACAGGAAGTCCCGCACAACCTGACCGATGACTGAGCCCACCCGACCCTCTCCCCCATCCGGCTCGGGAAAGCAGATGTGGCGGGCGCCGGGGCTCGCCGACGGCGAGGTCCTCGCCGGCCGCTTCCGGATTCTCCGCTTCATCGCCCGGGGAGGCGTCGCGCTGAAGACGATTCGGCCCGACGTGGCCGGCGATGAACGCACGGTCGTGCGGGCGAGGGTCGAGAAGGATGCCGCGGCCCGGGGCTTCCGGTGGATTGCGCGCCGGGCGGCGCAGGCCTCCGCCCGATGAGCGATCTGCTCGCCTGGTGCCGGCAGCGGCAGAGAGACATGACGGCGCTTCTCTCGGAACTGACCGCGATCGAATCCCCCTCGACAAGCCCGGCCGGCGTGGCGGCGCTCGCGCGGCGCATCGAGCAGGAGCTCGCCCCGCTGGGCCTGCCGGGAGAGCTCCTACCGGTCGAGGGAAGCGGCCCGATCCTCCGAGCGCGCACCGGAGAGCGGCCGGTGATGCTCCTCGGACACCTCGACACGGTCTGGGATCTGGGAACGCTGGCGCGGCGCCCGGTTCGCATCGAGGGCGATCGCCTCTCCGGCCCGGGCGCGTACGACATGAAGGGCGGCATCGTCGTCCTCGTGTTCGCGCTCCAGGCCCTCCGCTCACTCGGGCCCCTGCCTCCCGTTTGCGTCTTCCTGACCCCGCTCGAGGAGATGGGCTGCGAGGGTTACCTCGGCGTCATGGAGTCGGAAATGCGAAGCAGTCGCGCCGTGCTCGATTTCGAGCCGGCCTGGCCGGGCGGAGCCGTCAAGACGCAGCGCAAGGGAACGGCGTCCTTCGTCCTCCGGGCGCGGGGCGTCGCCGCGCATGCCGGTGCGGACTTCGCGCGCGGGGCCAACGCCATCCTCGAGCTCTCGCGGCGCCTGCTCGACGCCGCGGCGCTGACGGACCTGCCCAGGGGCGTGACCGTCAACGTCGGCACGGTCCGCGGCGGTTCGCGGCCGAACGTCGTGGCCGACCTCGCCGAGGCCGAGATCGACGTCCGCTTCCGTTCGCTCGCCGACGGCAGGGCCGCGCGCGAAGCGCTGGAGAGACTCGCGTCGACGGATGCGCGCGTCGCGCTCGAGATCGAGGCCAGAGCCTTCTACCCGCCGCTCGAGCGCGGCCCGCACGTCGAAGCGGCGTACCGGGCCGCGGTCGCGGCCGCATCCGGGCTGGGCCTTCCGCCGCTCGAAGAGGTCTCGTCCGGTGGCGCGTCCGAGGCCTCCTTTGCCGCAGCCCTCGGCATCCCCACGCTCGACGGTCTCGGCCCCGACGGCGACGGCGCCCACGCCGTCGACGAGCACGTCCGGCTCTCCTCGCTTCCCGAGCGCGCCGCCCTCGCCGCCGCTCTCGTGGGGTCAGCCCTGAAGTTCTGACGTTTGGGGACCCTGACGTTTCTCTGACGTCTCGAGGGGCGGACGGTGGCCTTCTGCCTGTCCGGTCGTACGGCTGACTTGGAGGCCAGAACGCGCGACAATGAGCCAGAAGTGTCGAAAATTGACGGAGGGCTTTCCATGCGTTTCGCAATGCGGCTCATGGCCGCCATGGCCATCTTCTGTGCGGCCGGGACCTCAACCGCTTTTGCCGCCGTGATTTACGTCAACGCCGCCGCCGGAGGCGCCAACAACGGGACGAGCTGGGCCAACGCCTACACGAGCCTCCAGACCGCGCTGGCCGCCGCGGCCGCGACCGACGAGCTCTGGGTCGCCGCGGGCACGTACCGTCCCGACGCTTCCGACCGCACGATCTCCTTTGCGATGAAGAACGGCGTCGGCATCTACGGCGGATTCTCGGGTGTCGAGACGCAGCGCTCGCAGCGCGACCCTTCCGCCAACGTCACGATTCTGTCCGGCGACATCGGCACGCCGAGCAGCTCCATCGACAACAGCCACCACGTCGTCACCGCCGGCGCCGGCGTGACCTCGTCCGGCGTGCTCGACGGATTCACGATCACGGCGGGTCAGGCCGACGGCGCACCACCGTCCAACGACGGAGGCGCGGGCCTCTGGAACAACGGCGGCTCGCCGACACTCGCCCAGCTGATCTTCACGGGCAACTTCGCCCAGAGCGAGGGCGGCGCCCTGCGCGTCACGGGCGGCACACCCATCATCCTGAGCAGCACTTTCCTGGGCAACTCGGCGGCCTTCGGCGGCCACGGCGGGGCCGTCTACGCGACCGCGGGCGGCTCCGTCACGGCACAGAGGTGCGTCTTTCGCTCGAACACGATCTCGAGCGCCTCGACCGGCGGTGGCGGAATCGAGAGCAGCGGCACCCCGGTCATCCTCATCAACTCCATCTTCGCGCAAAACAGCCCCAGCGGCCTGCAGGTCTCCTCCGCCAACGGCAGCGTGATCGACAACTCGACCTTCACGTCGAACACCGCCTACGGGGCCGCCTTCCTCTCGAGCACCGGCAACTCGATCGCCAACTCGATTTTCTGGGGCAACTCGACCGGCCAACTCTGCCTCGGCGCGCCCTGCACCGGCTCGGCCACCGTCACCTACAGCGACATCCAGGGCGGCGGCATCCCGGGCACCGGCAACATCGATGCGGATCCGCTCTTTATCAGCGCGCCCTCCGACCTGCGTCCCGGTCCGCTTTCGCCGGTCGTCGACGCCGGGAACAACGGGGCGGTGCCCGGAGGCGTGACCGTGGACGTCGTCGGCCTTCCCCGCTTCTTCGACGATCCCGAGGTCGAGGACACGGGCGCGGGACTGGGTCCGCCCTACGTCGACATGGGCGCCTACGAGCGCATTCCCATCACGGTCACGACGCCCAGCGACGTCTCCGTGTGTTCCGGCCCCCAGGCGCAGTTCACCGTGACCGCGGCCGGCCAGCCCACGCTCACGTACCAGTGGCGCAAGGACGGCGGCAACCTCTCCAACGGCGGGGCGATCTCCGGCGTCACGACCGACACACTCACGATCAACCCGACCGTGACGGGTGACGCGGGCAACTACGACGTCGTCGTGACCGACGGCTTCGGCCAGTCGATCGTCTCTCCGGTCGGCGTGCTCACGGTGAACGCCCGGCCGACGGCGAACGCCTCGAGCGGCGCGACCCTCTGCTCCGGCGAGTCGACCGGGCTCATCGGCTCGGGAGGCGTCTCGTGCACCTGGACGCCGGCCACCGGGCTTTCGGATGCGGCCAGCTGCACGCCCATCGCCTCCCCGGCGAGCACCACCGTGTACAACCTCGAGGTCATCGGCGCCAACGGCTGCGCATCGACCAACGCCGCGACGACGACCGTGACCGTCAACGTGACGCCCGGACTGCCCGTCATCACGGCGCCGATCTCGGTCCCCGTCGGCGCGTCCGGCGCCTCGGCGAGCGCCGTCAATCACCCCGGCTCCACGTGGACCTGGACCCTCTCGGGCGGCGTGATCACGGCGGGCCAGGGCTCGCGCCAGATCGTCTTCGACGCGGCGCCTCCCGGTACCACCATGCTGTGCACCGTCATCGAAAGCGCCGCCACCTGCGTGTCCCCGGAGGCCTCGACCAACATCCAGGTCGACTTCCTCGACGTCCCGCCGACCAATGCGTTCCATGACTTCGTCGTCAAGGTCGCGCGCAACGGCGTCACGGCCGGCTGCGGCTTCGGCAACTTCTGCCCGACCTCACCGATCACCCGAGCCCAGATGGCCGTCTTTCTCCTCAAGGCGAAGTTCGGTTCCGAGTACGTCCCGCCCGCGGCCACCGGCGCCGTGTTCACCGACGTGCCGGCGAACGCGTTTGCCGCCGCGTGGATCGAGGACCTCGCCGGCCTCGGCGTCACCGGGGGTTGCGGCGGCACCAACTACTGCCCCTCCAATCCCGTGACCCGCGCGCAGATGGCGATCTTCCTGCTCAAGGCCCTGAACGACTCGAGCTACCTTCCGCCGCCGGCGACCGGCACGATCTTCGCCGACGTGCCGCTCGGCTCCTTCGCCGCCGACTGGATCGAGGACCTCTACGCGCGCAACATCACGGGAGGCTGCATCACCAACCCGCTGCGCTACTGCCCGAGCGCGACCAACGTCCGGCAGCAGATGGCGGTGTTCCTGACGAAGACGTTCAACCTGCAATAGGGGATCGTCATCACTGCGCCGTGGCGGACCCGGTCGGAGCCCGGATCGGAGATAATCCGAGCGTCCTGACCTGAGGAGTGCCCGACCCATGCGATCCCGGATTCCCTTCGTCTGTTCCCTCGCTCTCGCCCTCGCCATCTCCGCCGGGGCGGCGCCGATCCCCGCTCACAAGGTCGACCCCTGGGTCCTCGACAGGACTTCGCTCGGCGAGACCGATTTCCTCGTGATGCTGCGCAGTCAGGCGGATCTCCGGGGCGCAGCACAACTCTCCGACCGGACCGCCAGGACGGCGTTCGTCGCGGACACGCTCCGCGCCCACGCCGCGGCGACGCAGGGGCCGCTGCTCCGGTTCCTCGAACAGCGGGGCGTCCCCCACCGGGTCTTCTGGGTCGCCAACATGATCCAGGTCCGCGGCGACCGCGCCCTCGTCGAGGCGCTCGCGGCGCGGGACGACGTCTTTCACGTCTACGCCAACCCCCGCGTGCGGTTCGACGGCCCGGTCGCGCAACATGACGCCCCCGCCCTCCCCCAGACGCCGGACGGGATCGAGTGGAACGTGGCCCAGATCCACGCGCCCGACGTGTGGGCGCTCGGTTTTACGGGTCAGGGCGTCGTGATCGGCGGCCAGGACACGGGCTACCAGTGGAACCACGCCGCGCTCAAGAACCAGTACCGGGGCTGGAACGGCAGCATCGCGGACCACGACTACAACTGGCACGACGCCATCCATTCGGGCGGCGGGGACTGCGGCGCGGACGCGACGGCGCCTTGCGACGACTCCGCCCACGGGACGCACACGATGGGAACGATGGTCGGCGACGACGGCGGGGCGAACCAGATCGGCGTGGCGCCGGGCGCGAAGTGGATCGGCTGCCGCAACATGGACCAGGGGGCAGGCACGCCCGCCACGTACAGCGAGTGCTTCGAGTGGTTCATCGCTCCGACCGACCTCCAGAACGCCAATCCCGACCCGGCGAAAGCGCCCGCACGTGATCAACAACTCCTGGAGCTGTCCCCCGAGCGAGGGCTGCACGGATCCGGCCGTGCTTCAGACCGTCGTCGAGAACACGCGCGCCGCGGGCATCGAGGTCGTCGTCTCCGCGGGCAACGCCGGGAGCGGCTGCTCGACGGTTTCGGATCCCGCCGCCATCTACGAGGCCTCCTTCTCCGTCGGCGCCACGGACGCCAACGACCAGATCGCCGGGTTCTCGAGCCGCGGCCCGGTCACGGCCGACGGCAGCAACCGCCTGAAGCCGGACGTCAGCGCCCCCGGCGTCGGCGTGCGCTCGAGCGTTCCGGGCGGCGGCTACGCGACCTTCAACGGCACGAGCATGGCCGGGCCGCACGTCGCGGGTCTCGTGGCGCTCCTGCTCTCCGCCAACCCCTGGCTCGCCGGAGACCCGGACGCGATCGAGCCCGCGATCACTTCGACGGCGGTGCCGCGTACGACGCCGCAGACCTGCGGAGGCGTTGCCGGCAGCGCCGTCCCCAACAACACGTACGGCTGGGGACGGGTGGACGCGCTGGCAGCAGTCGAAGCGGCCGGCGCCTTCACCGACGTGCCGCTCGGAAGTCCCTTTTACGTCGCCGTGAACACGCTCGCGCACAGCGGGACCACCGGCGGTTGCGCTCCCGGTCTGTTCTGCCCGGATTCCCCCGTCACGCGCGGCCAGATGGCCGTTTTCCTGCTCAAGAGCCAGTTCGGAGCGTCGCACGTGCCGCCTCCGGCGACCGGTACCGTGTTCGCCGACGTCCCGCAGAACGCGTTCGCCGCAGCCTGGATCGAAGAACTCGCCGCCCTCGGCGTCACCGGCGGATGCGGGGGCGGACTCTACTGCCCCGCGGCTCCCGTGACCCGCGCCCAGATGGCGGTCCTTCTTCTCCGAACGCATCTCGGCTCGGCCTACGTGCCTCCGGCGGCGACCGGCATTTTCGCCGACGTGCCGGTCGGCTCCTTCGCGGATGCCTGGATCGAGGATCTCTACGGCCGCGCCATCACCGGCGGCTGCAGCGCCTCGCCCCTCCTGTACTGCCCCGACGACGCCAACACGCGCGCACAGATGGCGGTGTTCCTGGTCGAGACGTTCGGGCTCGAGTAGCCGTCCGGCTTTCCACCGTGTCGTCCTGACAGGGCGGAGCCCCTGTCCATCCGGTCAGCTTGCCCCGCGGACTACACTAGACAGTCGCGCCCGGGCGGGGGGCGGGTGGCGGCCTTTCCGGAGGATCCTCGGCGAAAAGGGGTTCTCCGGAAATCCCGCGCCGCCGTCCCGCCCCGGCACGGGAGGCGGAATGGAGGAATCGGAGTCAACCGTTCGGGGTTCGAGTTCGTCATGGCGGCATCGCCCTTGCTTGTACTCAACTTGTACTCGAGGCGCTCGATCGGCGCGAACGTGCACTCGAGATCAGGCCATGAGCGTGGGCAAAACTTGACGCTGGGGGATTCGGACCCGAATACTCGGAGACTCGGGACATGAAGAACCGATTCGGATCGACGACGGCGGGCAGGGCGCTGCTCGGGTTCGTGGCGACCGCCGCGACCCTCGCGTCCGCACATCCCCTTTCGGCGCAGACGACGGTGTTCAAGCAGCCGGGCTTTTCCGAGACGGTGGTCTTCAGCGGGCTGGTCGCCCCAACGACCGTTCGATTCCTTCCCGACGGCCGGGTCCTCGTCGCCGAGAAGAGCGGCCTGATCAAGCAGTTCGACAGCCTGACCGACCCGACGCCCACCGTCGTGGCCGACCTGCGCACCGAGGTCCACAACTACTGGGACCGCGGGCTTCTCGGGATGGCCATCGATCCCAACTTCGCGACGAACAACTTCATCTACATCCTCTACACCTACGATGCCCCGATCGGCGGCACGGCGCCGACCTGGGGGCCGGGCGACGGGACGTCCGACCCGTGCCCGTCGCCACCCGGTCCTCTGACCGACGGTTGCGTCGTCAGCGGCCACCTTTCCCGGCTGACGGCCGTCGGCCCGGATTGGACGGCGAGCGAACAGGTGCTCATCGAGGACTGGTGTCAGCAGTTCCCGAGTCACTCGGTCGGCGCCCTCGACTTCGGCGCGGACGGATTCCTCTACGTGAGCGCCGGCGACGGGGCGAGCTTTTCCAACCAGGATTGGGGACAGTTCGGCGGTACGTCGGGCGCGCCGCCGCCGACCCCCGCCAACCCGTGCGGGGATCCGCCGGTTCCGGTCGGAGGCGCGCAGGTCAAGCCCGGCGCCGAGGGTGGTGCGCTGCGCGCCCAGAGCCCGCGACGGACGGCCGGCGAGCCGCGCGTTCTCAACGGATCCGTCCTGCGCCTGGATCCGGCCACCGGGCTGGCGGCGCCCGGCAATCCGTTCGTGGTTTCGGGCAGCGCGGACGTGAACGAGCGGCGCATCATCGGCTACGGGTTTCGCAACCCCTTTCGCATCGCGCTGAAGCCGGGCACCAACGACGTCTGGATCGGCGACGTGGGCTGGAGCGGCTGGGAAGAGCTCGATCGCATCCCGGACCTGACGACCGCGCGCAACTACGCATGGCCCTGCTTCGAAGGGCCCAGCACGCAGTACACGGGACTGACCATCTGCCCGCTGCAGGCGCAGACGACCTCCGCCGTTTTTCAGTACAACCACTCCTCCGCAGCCGTCCCCAACGACGGCTGCGATCGGTCCCAGGGCTCGGCGATCGCCGGAATGGCGTTCTACCTCGGCGGGAAGAACTACCCGCCGGCCTACGACAACGCGCTCTTCCTTTCCGACTACACCCGCAACTGCCTGTGGGTCATGTTCCCCGACGGCAGCGGGGAACCCGACCCGACCACGACTGCCGCCTTCGCCGCGAGCGCTCAGGGCCCGGTGGACATGCAGCTGGGGCCCGACGGCGGCGTGTACTACGTCGACTACAACATGGGCCGCATCATCCGGATCGTCTACGGCCTCCACGCCGCGGCGTCCGCGAACCCGACGAGCGGCCCGGTTCCCCTGAACGTCCAGTTCGACAGCACCGGCACGGTGCCCGCGCAGCCGGGCGACATCCTCACTTACGCCTGGGACCTCGACGGCGACGGCCAGTTCGACGACTCCTCGGCCGCTCAGCCCTCGTTCGAATACGACACGATCGGCACCTACGTCGCCAGGCTGAAGGTGTCCGACAACCACGGAGGCTTCGACGTCAGCGCCCCGATCACGATCGAGGCGGGCAACTCCGCTCCCACGGCGACGATCCTGACGCCTTCCTCGGCCCTGACCTGGAAAGTCGGCGACCTGATCGCATTCTCGGGCGAGGCGACGGACCCGCAGGACGGGACGCTGCCGCCGAGCGCGCTCTCATGGTCCGTCATCCTGCATCACTGCCCCTCGGCCTGCCACACGCACGTGGTCCAGACCTTCGACGGCGTGGACAGCGGCGCCTTCGCCGCCCCCGACCACGAATATCCCTCGTTCATCGAGATCCAGCTGACGGCCACGGACTCCGGAAACCTGACTTCGACGACGAGCGTGAATCTCAACCCGCAAAGCGTCGGGCTCACGTTCGAGTCCGTGCCGTCCGGCCTCACACTCTCTTCGGGAACCCTGACGCAGGTGACGCCGTTCACGCAGACCGTCATCGTGAACTCGCAGAACACGATCATCGCCCCGACGCCCCAGGGCCTGTACCCCGTGATCTGGGAGTTCGCCTCCTGGTCCGACGGGGGCGCGCAGAGCCACACGATCGTCGCGCCGGCGGCGCCCGTCACGCTCACGGCGACGTTCGCGTCGCACGCCGACCTCTCGATCTCCATGGGAGCCACGCCCGATCCGGTCTGCGCCGGCCTTCCGATCACGTACACGATCGACGTCGCCAACGCGGGCCCGTCACAGGCCGTACTGGTCTCGGTCGTGGACACGCTGCCCGCGGGATCGGAATTCGTCTCCGCCGGGGGCACCGACTGGAGCTGCAGCGGAACGGCGGTCGTCACCTGCACGACACCGTCCCTCGACTTGGGCGCCGCGCCGCCCCTCACGATCGTCGCCAACGCGCCGGGCGCGAGCGGGACGGCGCAGAACACGGCAACCGTCGGATCCACGACCAGCGACATCGTCGGCTCGAACAACTCCGCCGGGTTCTCGACGACGGTCGACCCCGGCGTCCCGATGCCAACGCTCACGGCGCCCGAGAATCTGCCCGTCGACGCCACCGGCGCCACGGCCTCGGTCCCGGAGCATCCGGGCTCGACCTACGCATGGATGCTGAGTCAGGGGACGATCACCGCAGGCCAGGGCACGAGCCAGATCACGTTCGACGCCGGCCCGCCCGGGGTGACGATGTCCCTCGAGGTCTCCGAATCCGATCCGACGTGCACTTCGCCGATCGCTCGCCAGGCCGTGCAGGTGGACTTCCTCGACGTGCCGCCGTCGAACCTGTTCCACGACGCCGTCGATTCGATCGCCCGCAATGGAGTGACGGCCGGCTGCGGCGCCGGCGACTACTGTCCCGACGCTCCCGTGACGCGGGCGCAGATGGCGGTCTTCCTCCTGAAGAGCAGCTTCGGAGCGGCGCATGTTCCGCCGCCGGCCACCGGCACGGTCTTCCTCGACGTTCCGGCCAGCGACCCATACGCTGCCTGGATCGAGGAGCTGGCGGCGCTCGAAGTCACCGGCGGCTGCGGCAACGGCAACTACTGCCCGGACGAAAGCGTCACGCGCGAGCAGATGGCCGCGTTCCTGCTGAAGATGCTGCTCGGATCCACCTACGTTCCGCCGGAGGCGACCGGGATCTTCGCCGACGTGCCGGTGGAAGCCGCATTCGCCCCGTGGATCGAAGACCTGTTCGGGCGGGGCGTGACCGCGGGCTGCGGCACGGGGCCGCTGATCTTTTGCCCGGCCAGTCCGAACACCCGTGGCCAGATCGCGGCCTTTCTGGCAAACACGTTCGGCCTACAGTAGCCGCCGAGACCCCGGGGGACTGGCCCCGCGGACAGGTTTTGGGTTGACCTTCAGGTCAGGCTGGGCGATACTGCCCCTTCATTTTCATAAGATGATTCCCGGTTGGGCTGGCCGACAAGGGGGGCAAGCTTTGTCGCGGGTTTTCCCATTCATTCGGCGATCGGCGCAGGCCGGCGCCCTGGCATGTGTCGCGCTCGCCGTGGCCGCCGGCGCCGCCGCGGCCACGGTCTACAAGCAGCCCTCTTTTCACGAAGTCGTCGTCTTCAGCGGCCTGACCAACCCCGCCGTCGTCCGGTTCCTGCCCGACGGCCGCATTCTCGTTGCCGAGAAGTCCGGGCTCATCAAGGTGTTCCCGGACATCTCGACCAACACCCCGACGACGGTGGTCGACCTGCGAACGAAGGTCCACAACTTCTGGGACCGGGGACTGCTCGGCCTCGCCGTCGACCCCGATTTCGAGACGAACCACTACATCTACGTGCTGTATGCGCACGATGCCTACATCGGCAACATGGCCCCCCTCTGGGGATCGCCCGGCGCCACATCCGACGGCTGCCCGACGCCTCCCGGGGCCACCGGGGACGGCTGCGTGATCAGCGGACACCTTTCGCGCCTGACGGCCACCGGACCGACCTGGACCGCGAGCGAGCAGGTCCTCATCGAGGACTGGTGCCAGCAGTATCCCAGCCACTCGACCGGAGCTCTCGCCTTCGGCGCGGACGGATACCTGTACGTGACCGGGGGCGACGGCGCGAGCTTCAACGCGGCCGACTGGGGCCAGTTCGGCGGCAGTCCGGGCAGCCCGACGCCCGCGAACCCGTGCGGCGACCCGCCGTTTGCGCTGGGAACCCCGCAAACCAAGCCGACGGCCGAGGGCGGCGCTCTCCGCAGCCAGAGCCCGCGGCGAACAGCCGGCCAGTCGCGCGTCCTCAATGGAACCATCCTGCGCGTCGATCCGGCCACCGGCCTGGCGGCGCCCGGCAATCCTCTCGTATCGAGCAGCGACCTCAACGAGCAGCGGATCGTCGGATTCGGTCTCCGGAATCCCTTCCGGATGATCATCAAGCCCGGCACCAACGAGGCCTGGATCGCCGACGTGGGCTGGAACACCTGGGAGGAGATCAACCGCCTCCCCGATCTCACGGCGGCGCGCAACTACGGGTGGCCGTGCTACGAGGGAAACGGGACGCAGTACACGGGCCTGAACATCTGTCCGTCGACGATCGGACAGACGACCACGCCGTTCTTCACCTACAGCCACAGCCAGGCCGTGGTGACCGGCGACGGCTGCCCGACCGGCAGTTCGTCGGTGGCCGGCATGGCCTTTTATCAGGGCGGAAGCAACTACCCGGCCGCGTACGACAACGCGCTCTTTTTCTCGGACTACTCGCGCAAGTGCGTCTGGGTGATGTTCCCCGGAGCAACGGGCGATCCGGAACCGGCTAACCGGGCCGCATTTGCTGCGACGGCTCAGGGTCCGGTCGACCTGGCGATCGGTCCGGATGGGAACCTGTACTACGCCGACTTCGACGGAGGCCGGATCATCCGGGTCGAGTACGGACCGGTGGCCGTGGCCTCGGGAGCGCCGCTCACGGGCACTGCACCCTTGCTGGTCAACTTCTCGAGCGCCGGCTCGGCCCCGGCCCAGGCGGGAGACACGATCTCGTACGCGTGGGACCTGGACGGCGACGGTCAATTCGACGACTCGGCTCTCGCCAACCCCAGCTTCAACTACACCAACCCGGGAACCTACACCGTGCGCCTGCAGGTGACCGACAATCACGGCGCCTCGAACGTCTCCAGTCCGCTGACCGTGAACGCCGGCAATACGGCCCCGACGGCGTTCATCGACACGCCCCTTCCGTCGCTGACCTGGAAGGTCAACGACACGATCACGTTTTCCGGACACGCCACGGACCCCCAGCAGGGCGCGCTGCCCGCGAGCGCCCTTTCCTGGACCGTCCTCATCCAGCACTGCCCGTCCAACTGTCACACCCACACCTATCAGACCTTCGACGGGGTGGCGGGCGGATCGTTCCCCGCTCCCGACCACGAGTACCCGTCCTATCTCGAGATCCAGCTCACCGCGACCGACGCGGGCGGACTCACGCACACCGCGAGCGTTTCCATCCAGCCGCAGACCGTGGACCTCCAGTTCCAGACGGTGCCCACCGGGCGCCAGCTCAACGTCGCGACCTTCTCAGGAACGGCGCCCTTCACGCTCACGGTGATCCGAAACTCCGCAAACGCCGTGGACGCGCTCGCGCCCCAGGGGTCGTTCCCCGACGTCTGGGACTTCCAGTCCTGGTCGGACGCGGGAGCCGAGCAGCACACGGTCACGGCGACAGCGGCGGCCACGTACACCGCGACGTACGTCACGCACGCCGACCTTTCGGTGGCCGCCTCCGCGGCACCCGAGCCGGTCGGCGCCGGGGCCAACCTGACCTACACGATCAATGTGGCCAACGCCGGCCCGTCGCAGGCCAACTCGCTCTCGGTGGGCGTCCCCCTGCCGGCCGGCTCCTCGTTCGTCTCGGCTACCGGAACGGGATGGGCGTGCTCGGGAACCGGACCCGTGACGTGCACGCGGCCGTCGCTCGCGATCGCCGCCGCGCCGTCGATCTCGGTCGTCGTCGCGGCACCGCCGGACGCCGGCTCCATCGGCAACACCGTCACGGTGTCGTCGGCCACGGCCGACGCGGTCGCCGGCAACAACTCCGCCCCGACGAGCTCGAACGTATTCGCGCGCGCGGACCTCGCGGTGACGCAGAGCGGGGCCCCCGCGTCGATCTGCACGGGGCAGCCGATCGCCTACACGTTGCACGTCACGAACGCGGGCCCCTCGACGGCCACTTCCGTCTCCGTCTCCGACACGCTGCCCGCCGGCGCGTCCCTCGTGTCGGCGTCCGGGTCGGGCTGGGCCTGCAGCGGCACGTCGACCGTGACGTGCACCCGCGCCACCCTCGGGGTCGGCGCGGCCCCGCCGATCGCAGTCACGATCAATGCTCCGGCCTCACCGGGGACCGCGACCAACACCGCCGCGGTCGCATCGGCGGTCAACGACCCCTCCGCCGCGAACAACTCGTCCAGCGCGAACACCACCGTCAACGCCGTGCCCGCGCCACCGACGGCCGGGAACACCGGCGCGGTGTGCGCGGGTGGCACGCTCCAGCTGACGGCATCCGCCGTGCCGGGCGCCACCTATTCCTGGACGGGCCCGAACGGCTTCACGTCGAGCCAGCAGAACCCGGCGATCGCCAACGTCACCACGGCGGCGGCCGGCGTCTATTCCGTCACCGTGACGGTCAACGGCTGCACGTCGGTGGCGGCGACGACCGCCGCGACCGTGCGAACGCTGCCCACGGCGGCCGTTTCGGGCGGAGGTGCCGTCTGCACCGGCGGGTCCACGCAGATCCAGGCCGCCCTCACGGGTTCGGGGCCGTGGACGGTCGTCTGGTCGGACGGCGTGACGCAGAACGGGGTCGTTGCCTCGCCGGCCACGCGCACGGTCAGCCCGTCCACGACGACGTCCTACACGGTGACGTCGGTCACCGACGCCAACTGTGCAGGCGGCGCCGGCTCGGGAAGCGCCCTGGTGACCGTCGAATCCGCAGCCCGTCGCAGTCGCCGGCGGAACCGCCGAGATCTGCGCCGGCGCCTCGACGCCGCTCTCCGGGTCCGGCGGAGCGTCCTGCTCCTGGACTCCGGTGACCGGGCTGTCGAACCCCTCGAGCTGCTCGCCGGCCGCCTCCCCTGCCGCGACGACCGTTTACACGCTCACGGTCACGAGCGCCGCCGGCTGCGTCTCGACCAACTCGCCCACGGTGACCGTGACCGTCGACCCGAAGCCGACGGCCGCGGTGTCCGGATCGGCGGCGATCTGCGCCGGAGCGTCCACGCAGGTCCAGGCCGTGCTCACCGGCGCGGGCCCCTGGAACCTGATCTGGTCGGACGGCGTCGCGCAGAACGGCGTTGCCGCGTCGCCGGCCACGCGCGTCGTCAACCCCGCGGCGACGATCGCCTACACCGTCACGTCGATCACCGACCTCCACTGCGCCGGCACCTCTTCCGGCAGCGCATTGGTAACCGTGAATGCGCTGCCCGTCGCCGTCGCGGGCGGAACCGCCGAGATCTGCGCCGGCGGCTCGACGCCGCTCTCGGGGTCCGGCGGCACGTCCTGCTCCTGGACCCCGGCGGCCGGCCTCTCGGACCCGTCGAGCTGCTCGCCGACGGCCTCGCCCGCCGCGACGACCGTCTACACGCTGACGGTCACGAGCGCCGCCGGCTGCGTCTCGACCAACTCGCCCACGGTGACCGTGACCGTCCACACGGCGCCGCCACCGGCGACGGCGTCGAACAACGGACCCGTCTGCGCCGGCGAGCTGCTCCAGCTGTCGGCCAGCGGCGCGCCCGGGGCCGCCTACGCATGGACCGGGCCGAACGGCTTTACGTCGAGCGTTCAGAACCCGACGATTCCCAACGCGACCGTCGCGGCTTCCGGCGTCTATTCCGTCACCGTCTCGCTCAACGGCTGCGAGTCGGCGGCTTCGACGACCAGCGCTCTGGTCCGGCCACTGCCGACGGCCGCGGTCGCCGGCTCGGCGACGATCTGCGCGGGGGGCTCGGCGGAAATCACGGCGACGCTCACGGGCTCGGGACCTTGGACGCTGCACTGGTCGGACGGCCTCGTGCACTACACGTCGACCTCGCCCGCCGACCGGACCGTGAGTCCCTCGTCGACCACGACCTACACGGTCACGTCGGTGACCGACGCGCACTGCACCTCCGTCGGAACGGGATCCGCCGAAGTCGTCGTAGGAGATCCGGTCGCCATGCCGACGATCGCGGCGCCGCTCTCCGTCGAAGTCGGAGCCGTCGGCCTCGCCGCCTCCGTGGCGGCGCATGCCGGCTCCACGTATTCGTGGACGCTCGCGGGCGGATCGATCGCTTCGGGCCAGGGCACGGAGGCCATCACGTTCGACGCGGGAGCTCCCGGAACGACGATGGAGCTGTCCGTCGTCGAGACCAACACCTCGTGCGCTTCCGCACCGGCCACGCAGGCGGTCCAGGTGGACTTTCTCGACGTGCCCCCGCCGCACGTCTTTCACGACTTCGTCGACACGATCGCGCGCGAAGGGATCACGGCCGGCTGCGGCAACGGCAACTTCTGCCCCGACGCCTCCAACACGCGGGCGCAGATGGCCGTATTCCTGTTGAAGAGCAAGTTCGGCGCCGAGCACGCTCCGCCGGCTGCCGTCGGCATCTTCGCCGACGTGCCGGCGGCGGACCCGTTTGCGCCGTGGGTCGAAGAGGCGGCGGCCCTCCAGATCACCGTCGGATGCGGCGGCGGCAACTTCTGCCCCGCGGCGCCCGTGACGCGCGGGCAGATGGCGGTGTTCCTGCTCAAGGCCCTTCTCGGCTTCGACTACACTCCGCCCGCCGCAACCGGGACGCTCTTCGGCGACGTGCCGTCGGGCGCATTCGCCGCCGCCTGGATCGAGGACCTCTACAACCGCGGCGTCACCGGCGGCTGCCAGGCCTCACCCCTGCTCTACTGCCCGACCACGCCGGTCACCCGAGGACAGATGAGCGTGTTTCTCGTGAAGACGTTCGGGCTCTAGGCGATCTCCGGCTGCTCCGCCCGGCCACGCCGACTCTAAACCCAATCCCTGGAATGGCTTGGATCCGACTGCGTCGACCTGCCCGCAAGGGCAGGTAACGCTTGATCTGGCGGACAGGGAGCGAAATACTTCTCCCACACTCGGGCCCCCGACTCGGGAGGAGGTTTCGCTGCCCACCTCGGCGGTGTCGGCCAAGCGCACGGTTTGCGCGACGATCGCTTCTGGCCTCGCTCTGCTTGTGTCGGGTCTTCTTTCGGCCCAGACGGTCTACAAACAGCCGTCGTTCCACGAGAAAGTCGTCCTCAGCGGCTTGACCAATCCGACGGTCCTGCGCTTCCTGCCGGACGGCCGGGTCCTCATCGCGGAAAAGAGCGGGCTCATCAAGGTCTTCCCCAATATCTCGTCGAACACGCCGAGCACGGTCGTGGATCTGCGGACGAAGGTTCACAACTTCTGGGACCGCGGCCTGCTGGGTCTGGCCGTCGATCCCAACTTCGCGACCAATCACTACATCTACGTCCTCTACACGCACGACGCGTACATCGGCTCGACCGCGCCGAAGTGGGGAACACCCGGCGCCACCTCGGACGGCTGCCCCGCCCCGCCCAACGGTCCGGGCGCCACCACCGACGGATGCATGGTCAGCGGCCACCTTTCGCGGCTCACGGCGGTCGGCTCGGACTGGACGGCGAGCGAGCAGGTCCTCATCGAGGACTGGTGCCAGCAGTACCCGAGCCATTCGACCGGAGCCATCGCCTTCGGAGCAGACGGCTACCTCTACCTCTCCGGCGGCGACGGCGCGAGCTTCAACAACGACGACTGGGGTAACTACGGCGGCACCGTCCAGGTCCCCGGCCAGCCGGCCGGGACCTACTACACGCCCGCCAACCCATGCGGCGACCCGCCTTTTTCGATCGGCACGCCGCAGACCAAGCCGACGGCCGAAGGCGGGGCTCTCCGCAGCCAGAGCCCGCGCCGAACGGCCGGCGAACCCCGGGTGCTCAATGGGTCCATCCTGCGGGTTGACCCCGCTACGGGCCTCGCCGCACCGGGTAATCCTCTGGGCTCGAGCAGCGACCCCAACGAAAAACGGATTATCGGTTATGGCCTGCGAAATCCCTTCCGCATCATCGCCAAGCCCGGCACCAACGATATCTGGATCGCCGACGTCGGCTACAACACCTGGGAGGAAATCGATCGGCTCCCGGACCTTTCGAGTGCGCGCAACTATGGCTGGCCGTGCTACGAGGGACCCGGGCCGCGGTATGGCGGCCTCAACATCTGCCCGACACAGGCGCAAACGGCGGCTCCGATCTTCTACTACAACCACGGCGCCATCGCGGTGCCGGGCGACGGGTGCCCGACGGGCAGCTCTTCCGTCGCCGGCATGGCGTTCTACCAGGGAGCGAGCAACTATCCGACGAGCTTCAACGGCGCGCTCTTTTTCTCGGACTATTCGAGAGCGTGCCTGTGGGTCATGTTCCCGGGCACCGGCGGCGACCCCGATCCCGCGCTCGCCGCTCCCTTCGCCGCGAGCGCGCGAGGACCGGTCGATCTCCAGATCGGTCCGGATGGCAACCTCTATTACGTCGACTTCAATGGCGGAAGAATCTACGAGGTCGAGTACGGGCCCGTCGCCGCCGCATCCGGAACGCCGACGAGCGGCCCGGCCCCGCTGACCGTCAACTTCTCGAGCGCGGGATCGGCGCCCGCGCAGTCGGGCGACACGATCACCTACGCCTGGGACCTGGACGGGGACGGCCAGTTCGACGACTCGACGCTCGCCAACCCCTCTTTCGTCTACTCGACCCCCGGAACCGTGACCGTGCGCCTTCGGGTCACCGACAACCACGGGGCGTTCAACGACTCGGGTCCGATCAACGTGACCGCGGGTAACGACGCGCCGACGGCCTTCATCGATGCGCCCCTTTCGAGCCTGACCTGGAAGGTCAACGACACCATCGTCTTCTCGGGTCACGCCACCGACCCGCAGGAGGGCAGCCTGCCGGCCAGCGCGCTCTCCTGGGTCGTGCTCATCCAGCACTGTCCGTCCAACTGCCACACGCACACGTACCAGACCTTCGGCGGGGTCGCCTCCGGCTCCTTCCCGGCCCCGGACCACGAATACCCGTCGTATCTCGAGATCCGCCTGACCGCGACGGACTCCGGCGGCCTCCAGCACACGACGAGCGTCAGCATCCAGCCGCAGACGGTCAACCTGACGTTCCAGTCCATCCCGAGCGGGCTCCAGCTGACGGCAGGTACCTTCACCGGCGCCACGCCGTTCACGCGCGCGACGATCGTCGGATCCCTGGTCGGGCTCTCCGCGCCTTCGCCCCAGGGTGGCAACGTCTTCGATTCGTGGTCCGACGGGGGAGCCCAGAACCACGATGTGACGGCGACGGCCACGGCCACGTACACGGCGACCTATCTCGGGCCCGGCGCTGTCCCGCCGCCGTGGACCGATCAGGACATCGGGTTCCCCGGGGCCGCTGGAAGCGCCTCGTACAACGCCGGGACGTTCACCGTCATCGGATCCGGCTGGGACATCGAGGAGAATCTGGACGAATTTCACTACGTCTACCAGCCGATCAGCGGAGACGCCACCATCGTGGCCCGGGTCGTTTCGGTTCAGAACACGGACCCCTGGGCCAAGGCGGGGGTCATGATTCGCGAAACAGTCGGCCAGACTTCGCGGCACGCGATGATGATCGTGACGCCCCAGCACGGCGTCGCGTTCCAGCGCCGCCTGACGACCGGCGGCACGACATTCCACACTCCCGGCGCGCTCGTCGGCGCCCCGTACTGGGTCAAGCTCGTCCGCTCCGGCTCGACGATCGAGGGATACTCGTCGCCCGACGGAGTCACGTGGACCCTCGTGGGCTCGGACACGATCGCTCTGCCTCAGAACGTCTTGATCGGTCTCCCGGTGACGGCGCACCGTCACGGGACACTCAACACCTCGGTTTTCGACAACGTCCTCGTGACACTCGGGCCGGTCGCCACGCCGACTCCCACGGCGACACCCACTGCCACACCGACGAGTACCCCGACCAGCACGCCGACACCAACGAGCACTCCGACACGCACCCCGACACCGGTACCGCCGACCGCAACGCCGGTCCCGCCAACCGCGACCCCCACGGCTACCGCGACACCGGTCCCGCCCACTCCGACACGCACCCCGACACCGGTACCGCCAACCGCGACGCCGGTGCCGCCAACCGCAACCCCAACGGCCACCGCGACACCCGTTCCGCCGACCGCGACGCCGGTGCCCCCCACGCCGACACGCACCGCGACCCCGGTGCCGCCAACCGCGACGCCGGTGCCGCCAACCGCAACCCCAACGGCCACCGCGACACCCGTCCCGCCGACCGCGACGCCGGTGCCCCCCACGCCGACACGCACCGCGACCCCGGTGCCGCCAACCGCGACGCCGGTGCCCCCCACCGCAACCCCAACGGCCACTGCGACACCCGTCCCGCCAACGGCAACGCCGATCCCGCCCACGCCGACACGCACCTTGACACCGGTACCGCCGACCGCAACTCCGGTCCCGCCAACCGCGACTCCCACGGCCACCGCGACGCCGGTCCCGCCCACTCCAACACCTGTCCCGCCGACGGCAACGCCTGTACCGCCGACTCCCACACCCCTGCCTCCGACTGCGACACCGGTGCCCGCGACGCCGACGCCTACCGCAACGCCCGTCCCGCCGACCGCAACGCCGATACCGCCCACTCCGACACGCACCGCGACACCCGTTCCGCCGACCGCGACGCCGGTGCCCCCCACCGCAACGCCCACGGCCACGCCGGTGCCGCCAACGGCGACTCCGGTGCCTCCCACCCCCACCCCGACTCCGCCCGGCGGCTCGAATCTGCCCCCCAGCGTTGCCCTGACCTCGCCGGCCGCGGGCTCGGTCTATACCGCGCCGGCAACGATCGTGCTCTCCGCCGTCGCGACCGACCCTGATGGAACGGTCGCCCAGGTGGACTTCTACCGGGGGTCCACGTTACTCGGCAGCGACACGACGGCGCCGTACAGCTTCACCTGGTCCAATGCTCCGGCCGGCAGCTACACGTTCTCGGCCGTTGCGACCGACAACCTCGGCGGGATCGGCACCTCGGCTCCGATCGCAGGCGGCGTGCAGGCGTTTTCCGCATGGTCGCAGCAGGACATCGGCAACGTCGGCGCGGCCGGCAGCGCGAGCTACGGGAGCGGCACCTTCACGGTCCTCGGGTCGGGCGCGGACATCGAGGAGACCGCCGACGAATTCCACTACGTCTATCAGCCCGTGACCAGCGACGTGACGATCGTCGCCCGGGTCGCCTCCGTCCAGAACACGGACCCGTGGGCGAAGGCGGGCGTCATGATCCGAGAGAACCTCGGTACCGGCTCCCGCCACGCCATGATGGTCCTGACCGCACAGCGCGGACTCGCCTTCCAGCGCCGGGTGGCGAGCGGCGCAGGCACTTTCCACACGCCGGGTGCTCTCGTCGCTGCGCCCTACTGGGTCAAGCTCGTTCGCTCCGGGTCCACGCTGACCGGCTACTCTTCGCCGGACGGCCTTGCCTGGACGCTCGTCGGCTCCGACGTGATCGCGCTCCCGGGATCGGTCTTCGTCGGCCTCCCGGTCACAGCGCACCAGCGCGGCACGTTGAACACGTCCACCCTCGACGGCGTCTGGATCTCGAGTGGCCCGGCGAACGCTCTTCCGACGGCTGCGATCACCTCACCGGCCAATGGCGCCACGTTCGGCGCCCCGGCATCGATCACCATCAACGCAACGGCCGGCGACTCCGACGGCACGGTGACCAAGGTCGACTTCTACCAGGGCGCGACGCTGCTCGGAACGGACGCCACCGCACCCTATTCCTACACGTGGTCGAACGTCCCGGCCGGCAGTTACAGCCTGACCGCCGTCGCCACGGACAACCTCGGCGGCACGGGGACCTCGCTGCCCGTGGCGGTGTCCGTGTCCGCTCTACCTCCGCCCTGGCTCGACGCCGACATCGGCGCCGTGGCCGCCGTCGGGAGCGCCTCTTTCGCCGCCGGGACTTTCACGGTCCGCGGCTCGGGCGCCGACATCGAGGAAACGGCGGACGAGTTCCACTTCGTCTACCAGCCCGTCTCGGGCGACGCCACGATCGTCGCCAGGGTCGCCTCCGTTCAGAACACCGATTCGTGGGCCAAGGCCGGCGTCATGATCCGCCAGTCCCTCGCGGCAAATTCGAGCCACGCCATGGTGGTCCTGACTCCCTCGAACGGCCTGGCCTTCCAGCGCCGCCTCAGCACGGGAACGACGACGCTCCACACCCCCGGGCCGGCCGTCGCCGCGCCGTTCTGGATCAAGCTCGTCCGCTCCGGATCGACTCTGACCGCCTACGCCTCGCCCGACGGCGTCGCCTGGACCCTCGTGGGCTCCGACACCATCGCCCAGTCCGCCAGCGTCTATGCCGGCCTCGCGTTGACCAGCCACCGGGACGGCACCCTCAACACCTCCTCCTTCGACAACGTCACCGTCACCATGCCCTAGGCGCTGAGAGGGCTTGACAGATCCGGCTGCGGAGTTATAGTTAACCATATGGTTAACTATATGGGGAGTGCCGCCCTCGACGCGACCTTCGGGGCGCTGGCCGACCCGACCCGGCGGGCGATCCTGGCCCGCCTCGCGCAGGCACCCGACGCCTCGGTCGGCGACCTCGCGCGACCGTTCGACATCTCGGCGCCGGCGATCTCGAAGCACCTGCGCGTCCTCGAAGGCGCGGGGCTTCTCGCCCGGCGGCGCGAGGGGCGGGTGCACCATTGCCGGTTCGTGCCCGGCCCCATGCACACCGCCGCCGACTGGATCGCCCACTACCGCGCGTTCTGGGAGGGGCGGCTCGAGGCCCTTCAACGCTATCTCGAGGAATCCGGGAGCACCGCCCCGGACCCGAAGGAGGAGAAGCCATGGCCGAATCCCCGTCCCAAGCCGAAGCGCCGCCGGTCCGCGTCACGCGGACGATCAAGGCCTCGCGCCACCGGGTCTACCGGGCCTGGACGGACCCGGAGCTCCTGATGCGCTGGTTCGTCGAGCCCGACGGCGAAATGACCGTCCGCGAGCTCGACCTGCGCGTGGGCGGCCGTTACGTCCTCGAAGGCCGCGTCGGCGGCAAGCCCTGGCGCATCGAGGGCCGGTACCTCGAGGTCACGCCCCCCGCCCGGCTCGCATACACGTGGAACTGGGACCACGATCCCGCCCTCGGCGACCCGGAAGGCCGCGACACGCTGGTCACTGTCGACTTCGAGGAGCAGGGGCCCGAGACCCGCCTCGTCGTGACGCACGAGCGTCTGGCAACCGAACGGGCCCGCGCGGACCACGGCCACGGATGGATCGGCTGCCTGGATCGTCTGGGCGGCCTCGTCGAAAAGGAGTGACGCACATGAACCGGAAGGTATCGATCGCCGCGGCATTGGCGGCTCTGATCTGGGCGGCGGCCCTACCCGCAGCGGGTCCTCCCGGTGCCGATGCGGCGTGGGCGCGGCTGAAGACGCTCGTCGGCGACTGGAAGGGGACCTACCTCGGCAGCGACACCGAGGGCGCCGGCGAAGTCCGCATCTCCTACAGACTCGTCTCCAACGGCACGAGCCTGATGGAAACCATGGAAAGCGCTCACGATGCGGAGATGATCACGGTCTACCACCCGGACGGAGCTCGGATCATGGCCACGCACTACTGCGCCGCGGGGAACCAGCCCCGGATGGTCTCCTCCGGCCTCGCCGCCGACGGCCGGACCCTGACCTTCACCTTCGTCGACGCGACCAACGTCATCGACCCCGAGACCGAGCTGATGCGCGGCCTCGTGATCACTTTTCGGGACCCGGACCATTTCTCCCAGGCCTGGACCTCGCGCGCGAAGGGCCGGGACCAGGTCGGCACCTTCACCTACACCAGGGTGAGGTGACGCCGCCGCGCGTCCCCGGGGCGCGGCGGCGTCATCCCGAGGAGCGGCGCGACGAGGGATCCCGCCCTCGAAACGCTCGGGCGCTACTCCCGCCCCGACTCCGGCCCTGACCCCCGGTAGACCTCTTTGCCCTCGAGGAGGGTCAAGAGCACCTTCGCTTCGTGGATCCGGGAGGACGGAATCTCGAAGAGGTTGCGGTCGAGAACGATCAGGTCGGCGGACTTGCCGACCTCGATCGAACCGGACTCCTTCTCCGTGAAGTCGAGGTAGGCCGCCCGGATCGTGTACGCGGCGATCGCGTCCGGAAGTCCGATGCGCTCTTCGGGGATCCAGGCGGGCCCCGGCCCGCCCGAGAGTTGCCGGCGCGTCACCGCCACCTGGATGCCGTCGAGCGGGTTCATGGAGGACACGCTCCAGTCGCTGCCGAATGCCACCATGGCGCCCGACGCGAGAACGCTTCCGATCGGATAGAGCCAGCGCGAGCGCTCCGGGCCGAGCTTGGGCTCGGTGAGTTCGGTCAGGTACTCGTCGCCGTTGGCCCACAGCGGCTGGAAATTGGCGATCACGCCCAGACGCCGGAACCGCGGGATGTCGTCGGGATCGATCAGCTCGATGTGCGCCAGGTGATGGCGCGCGTCGCGCACGCCGTTGGCCTTCCGCGCCGCTTCGATCGCGTCGAGCGCGTCCCGGATCGCGCGATCGCCGATCGCGTGGACGTGGATCTGGAACCCCTCCTTGTCGAGCGCGACCGCGAGCGCCCGGAACGCGGCCGCGTCCAGGTTCGGTTTCCCCCGGTCGCCCGGGAAGCCGACGTAGGGCTCCAGGACCGAGGCGGTGCGAGTTTCGAGCACCCCGTCGGCGAAGATCTTGACGGAGGAGGTCCGCAGGCGTGGGCCGGCGTACTTCTCGCGGAGCGCGACCAGACGCGGCACGTCGGCCGTCCCTTTGTCCGTGTCGCAGTAGAGCGACGCGAGGACGCGCGCCGAGAGCTCGCCGCGCTGCTCGAGTGTCCGGTACGCCTCCAGGTCCTGCTCCGAGGCGCTCGCCTCGACCAGAGCCGTGAGACCGAAGCCGTTGGCCAGGCGCAGCGCCTCCCGCAGCCCGTCCGCGTTGTCCTTCGCCGTGCGCTTCGGCAGGTGCTTCGCGACGAGCGCGGCGGCGTCCTCGCGAAGCGTTCCGCTCGGCTCCCCCGTCGCCGGGTCATGCTCGATCCGGCCGTACGGTGGATCGGGGGTCGCCTTCGTGATGCCCGCGGCCGCAAGGGCACGGGAATTGACCCAGACCGAGTGGCCGTCGCTCGCCGAGAGGAAGACGGGCCGGTCGGGCACGACGGCGTCGAGCAGCGTCTTCGACGGGTTCGCGTCCGGAAAGAGGGTCAGTTCCCAGCCTCCCCCGCGGATCCAGGGGAGCGAGGGATGCGCGGCCGAATAGCGTTTCAGCCGCTCGAGCACCTCGGCCGGCGTGGCGGAGCCGTTCAGATCGCACTCGAGCGCCTCGACGCCGCCGGACACCGGGTGGACGTGCGAGTCGTGGAAGGACGGCAGGACCATCCTCCCGTCGAGCTCGAGAACCCGCGTCCCGGGGCCGATCCAGGCCTTCGCGCCGGTAGCCGTTCCGACGAAGACGATCTTCCCGTCCGCGACGGCGACGGCCTGCGCCCAGCTCCGGGCGTCGTCCACCGTGTAGACCGCGCCGCCGCGCAGCACGAGATCGGCGGGCGCGGGAGACTGCGGCGCGGCCGAGAGGGCAAGGGCCGCGAGAACCGTGATTGCAACAACGAGAGCTCGACGCCGCATCGTTTCAGTTACCCTTCTTCGCCTTCGCCTGCTCGGCGATCCGCTTCACGAACTCCTCCGCCAGCGCGTCCGGGATCGGGATCGACAGGTTGTACTGGGCGATTTTCCACGACCCGTCCGCCTGCAGCAGCAGGACGCCGGAGCCGCGGCAGGTCCCGTACTTCGCGTTTTCCAGCAGCTCGTCGAACCAGGCGACGCGTCGGTCCGGCGCAAACGAGATCCAGCGCGACCTCGCGCGGTAGGTCCAGGCCTTGCCGGCCGCGAAGTAAGGGTGCGCCCACTTGCGAAACTCGTCCCGCGTCCAGCGCTCTCCCGCGTCGGTCCCGAGAAACACCGCGTCGGGCGTGAAGTAGGAAAAGTACTTCACTTCGTCCGCCGCGGCCGCGGCGGCGTGCCACCCGTCGAGCACGGCACCGACGCTGCCCGTCGCGAAGATCCCGTCAGGCGACTGCGCGGCCAGAGTCCGCCAGGCGATCGAGAGCAGCAAGGCGCACGCGAGGCGTTTCATGCGTTCCTCCTCGACGGGGCGCATCATACCGGCCTCGGCCGGCCGGAGCTCAGCGCCGGGCGGCGACCGTCGAGCACTCCGCGAAGCGCTGGCTCGCCCGCTCGAACAGCGCCCGTCGCTCGGGAGGCGAGGAGGGTCCGCCGTCCGGCCCGAAGAGCCCCCGCGCCCGGCCGTAGAGCGCGCAGGCGCCGCGCGGATCGGCGCCGGCCTCGAGATCGGCCGTCCGGACCAGGAGCATCGCCAGCATTCCCGCGACCCAGGAGTTCGTCGGCGACGCCGCGACCAGAGACTCGTAACCGGGCCGGGCACCGCGCATCTCCGCGAGCGCCTCCGCCGGCCGGCCGAGCCGGACGAGGGCTTCCGCAGCGTTGTGGCGGCTCATCGCGACCCCGAGGATCGGGTCGGTGCTCTTCGGATCGGCCGCCGCGATCTCCTGGAAGACCGCTTGCGCCCCCCGGTACTGCGCCAGGGCCGCGGCCGCGTCACCGCGCGCCAGCCCGGCGTTGCCCATCTCCATTCGCGTGTGAGCCAGGTCCCGGCGGTACGGCACGCTCGTCGGATCCTCCTGGACGAGGCCCGCCTGGATCTCCGCGGCCCGGCCGTACTCGTCGATCGCGTCGCTGGCCCGGTCGGCCTTGAGCATCGCCTCGGCCCGCAGAAAGAAGTTCTGGCCCAACATCCGGCGCACCGCGCGGTCCGCGGGGTCGGCCCGACGCCGCGCCTCGAGGATGGATCCCTGTTCGGCGAGCGCCCGGGAGGCCTCGGCGTCCCGTCCCGCCGCCGCCAGGTCGAAGGCCAGGAACTGCCAGGCCTGCGCGAGGTCAAGCTGGCGCTTCGCGTCCTGCGCGGCCCGCGCGGCCAGATCCCGCCGCAGCGCGAGTCCTTTCTCCGCCATCGCGACGGCGCGGCCGGTCTCGCCGGCGTTCAACTCCAGTCCACCGCCGACGAGGTAGGCCGTCGCCAGCGTCGCCTGCTCGTCGTCGGATAACGTCGGCGAATCTACTCCCGGCTCGAGAAGCGCAATCGCCTTGCCGTAGCTTGCGCGTGCGCCCTGCAGGTCTCCCAGGTTGGCCATGAAGGGATTGCCCTGGACGTCGCCGACCCGGCGATAGGCCTCGGCGAGCTCGCGCCGAAGGGCCCGGTCGCCCGCGGATTCCTTCGCGAGCCCATCCAGATACTCGAGGGCGCGCCGGACGACGAGGGCCCGGGCCTCGGTGGAGCCGGGCAGGTCCCGGATGGCGTCGTGGAACTCGAAGAGAAAGGAGTTCGCCAGCGTCCGCACGTCGTTGAATCGCCGCTCGGCTCTCGCCTCGGCCGCGCGCGCGCGCCGGGCCTCCCGGAGCGTCGCCCACGCGCCGCCCGCAGGGCGACGAGGACGAGGGCCGCCGCTGCCGCGCCGAAGCGATGGCGGCGCAGGAACTTGCCCGCCCGGTAAGCCGTCGTGCCCCGGCGCGCCAGCACGGGGCGGCCGTCGAGGTGCCGGCCGATGTCCTCCGCGAGCGCGGCCGCGGACGGGTAGCGTTTCTCCGGCTCCTTGCGCATGGCCAGCGCCACGATCGCGTCGAGATCTCCCTCGAGCTCCCGCGAAGCGGCGACCGTGCTCGGTCTTTCGGGGTCCAGCTCGCATACCAGACGCAGCAGCTCCGCCGGCTCCGGAGTCGCCACGTGATACGGGCGCCGCTCCGTGAGCAGCTCGTACAGGACCACGCCGAGGGCGTACACGTCGCTCGCCGTCGTGATCGGCCGGCCGCGCACCTGTTCCGGGCTCGCATAGTCGGGCGTCAGCATGCGATACAGGGTGGCCGTCCGGTCGGCGACACCCGGCGCACCGGCCGGCTCGAGCAGCTTGGCGATGCCGAAGTCGAGCAGCTTCGCGTCGCCGTCCTCCGTCACGAGGATGTTGCCGGGCTTGATGTCCCGGTGCACGACCAGGTGCTGGTGCGCATGCTGGACCGCAGCGCATACGTCCCGGAAGAGTCCGAGCCGCCGCGCCGTCGGGAGGCGCCGGTCCCGGCAATACTCGAGCAGCGGCTGGCCCTCGACGTACTCCATGACGAAATACGGCTCCCCCGCATCGGTCGTGCCCCCGTCGAGGAGGCGGGCGATGTGGGGATGGTCCAGGGAGGCCGAAATCTGCCGCTCGCTCCGAAAGCGCTCCCGAACGAACTCGTCCGCCAGGCCCCCGTGGACGAGCTTGATCGCGACCTTCTTCTGGAACTCGTCGTCGGCCCGCCGCGCGAGGTAGACCACGCCCATCCCGCCCCGGCCGAGCTCTCCCAGGACTTCGTAGGCGCCGACACGCTCGCCGACGCGGGACCGCGGGGCCAGGGATTCGAACAGCAGTGGCGTCGGCGCGTCGAGAAGGCTCCCGGAATCGTCGGCCGCCGCGGCGAGCGACTCGACGTCCCCGCGCAGCATCTCGTCGCCCGCGCACGCTTCCGCGATGTAGGCGGCACGCTCGGCCGACGGCAGCTCGAGCGCCGAGTCGAGGATCTCCTTGGCCAGCCGCCATTTGTCGGGGTCGGTCCGACTCGACATGCTCAGGCTCCCAGGCCGATTTCCCGACGGAGCCAGGCGCGGGCCGTACGCCATTCCCGCTTGACCGTGGCCGTCGAGACGCCGGTCGCTTCGGCCGTCTCCTCGACGGTCATTCCGCCGAAGAACCGCAGCTCGACCACGCGCGCCTGCTGCGGATCGAGGCTTTCGAGGCTCGTCAGGGCTGCATCCAGGGCGATCAGCTCCGGCGCGCGGTCGCTCGACTCGAACTCCAGCGTCGCCAGGCGCAGCGCGGCCCCGTCGCGTTTCAAGGCCCGCCGCCGGCGCGCGTGATCGACGAGGATCCGCCGCATGATCCGCGCCGCGATCCCGAAGAAGTGGGCGCGGTTGGCCCACTCGACGGACCTCTGGCCCGCCAGCCGGAGGTAGGCCTCGTGGACCAGCGCCGTGGGTTGCAGGGTGTGATCGGTACGCTCCGCGCGCAGATGGGAGGCGGCGAGCCGCCGCAATTCCGCGTAAACGACCGGCATCAGGCGCTCGAGAGCCGCCCGGTCCCCCCCGCTCCAATCCTTCAGGAGCGCGGTGATGTCCCGCTCGGAAAGACCGTCCATGCCTGTTCCCGGTTGATCGAATTACACCACAGAGACCGTCCGTGATCCCCTTTCACCCGGTTCTGCGCGTCGTGGTCAGCCGAAAACGGCTTCGGCGGTGGGACGCCGGGGGCGGGTAGGAGAGGAGGAGCGCATGACCACGAGGACTCTGGAGCTCACGGGGGCCCTGGCGACGGGTGCTCCCCCGGTTTCGGCCGGACTCGGCATCCGGTTGGCCGCCACCGGCGTCGACGCGGTGATCGTCGCAACGGTCGCCGTCATTTCGGGGCTCGCCGCCCACCTGTTGACCGCGGTCCTTCCCGCAACGGCCCGGCAGAACGAGTTCTGGGGCCTCGGGGCGCTGATCGCGACGGTCTTTGCGGGCTACTTCGTGTACTTCTGGGGCCGCAGGGGCGCCACACCGGGCAAGAGAATCCTGGGGCTGACGGTCACGCGGCCCTCGACGCTCGACACGAAGGCCCCGATCGGCATCGGGAGGGCCCTCCTGCGCCTGATCGGAATCACCGCCGGCAACATCTTTTTCGTCGACTGCATCGTTGCCTACCTGCACCGCGACCGGCGGGCGCTCCACGACCTCGTCGCCGACTCGATCGTCGTGAGCGCGCGATGACGACATACAGGCCGCGCGCCGCAGCGCTCGCCCTCGTGCTCGGGCTCTCCGCCGCCGGGCAGGCGGCGACCTTCACGGTGACCAACACGGCAGACTCGGGTGCGGGCTCGCTGCGCCAGGCGATCCTCGACGCCAACGCCGCGGCCGGCGCCGACGTCATCGACTTCGACATCGCCGGCGCGGGCCCGTTCGTCATCCTGCCGGCAACGATCCTTCCGCCATTGACGGGGGGCACGCTGCTCGATGCCACCACCCAGCCCGGCTACGCCGGCACCCCCCTGATCGAGGTCTCGACCTTCACCGGCGCGGGGCTGCGCATGACCGGAACGGGCTCGAACACGATCCGCGGAGTCTGCGTCCAGGACTTCTCCACGGGAGTCCAGATCGAGTCGAACGACAACCACCTCGAAAGCTGCTTCATCGGCACGGATCTGACCGGCACGATCGCGATCGGAAACGGGACCGGCGTCGTCATCACGGCCGGCGCGACCGGCAACGTGATCGGGGGCGGCGCGGCCGGGGCCGGGAACCTCGTCAGCGGGAACGCCACGGGCATCCAGTCGACCGCAGGCGGCGCCAACGTCATCCAGGGCAACCGGATCGGCACGGACGTGACCGGCAACTCCCCCCTCCCCAACGGCGAAGGGATCTCCCTGACCGCCACCACGGGTTTCCTCATCGGCGGACCGAACCCGGGCGAGGGGAACGTCATCTCCGGGAACACCGGCAACGGCATCCACGTCTCGGTCGGGAACGGGTGCACGATCCAGGGAAACCGGATCGGCACGAACTCCGCCGGGACGGAGTCGCTCCCCAACCAGTACGGCGTCCTCGCCTCCAGCGCTCCCGCGCTGGTGATCGGAGGCGACTTCAACGCGGGCGAAGGAAACCTGATCTCGGGCAACCAGATCGACGGCATCTCCGCCGGGATCGGAAGCAACGGCATCGTGGTGAAGGGCAACACGATCGGCACGGACCCCTCGGCGACGAAGCCCCTCGGCAACGGCCGCGCGGGCGTCTACCTCGACCAGGGGACCTCCGATGCGGTCATCGGAAGCGTCGCCGCCGGCGAGGCGAACGTCATCGCCTGGAACCAGACCGGTGTCTGGAACGACGGCGTCCGGAACGCGATTCGCGCCAACCCGATCTTCTTCAACCAGCGCCTGGGGATCGACAACTACCCGGACGGCGTGACGAAGAACGATCCTCTCGATGCGGACACCGGGGCGAATCAGCTCCAGAACTTCCCGTTCACCTCGTCCGTGGACTACGGGGTGACGACGCTCACCGTGCACGGCATCCTCAAGTCGACCCCGGGGACGACCTTCGACGTCGACATTTTCGAAAGCCCGTCGTGCACGCCGCGTCCGCGCGACCTGCTCCAGAGCGCGTACTACCTCGGCTCCTCGCAGGTCACGACCGATGGGGCCGGCGACGCTCCGTTCGACCTGGTCGTGAATGACGCCAACGCGCCCACGCAGCCGCCGATCTCGCTGACGGTGACGGACCCCCAGGGCAACACGTCGGAGTTCTCGCAGAACGTGATCTACGCCTCGACGCCCCGCGCCGGCGCGCCGGCCGGCGGCGCGAACGTGATGCTCACCGGGACGCATTTCCTGGACGGTGCGACGGTCACCTTCGGCGGCGTCGCGGGCACCAACGTCGTGGTCACGGACGAGACCACGATGAGCGCGGTCGCTCCCGCGCTGCCGGCGGCGTCGGTCAACGACATCGTGGTCACCAACACGGACGCGACGTCGGGTGTCCTCCGAAAGGCGTGGATCGTCGACTTTCTCGACGTCCCCCGGTTCAACAGTTTTACAACTTCGTGACGACCCTCGTTTCCAACGCGATCACGGCGGGCGTCGGCGGGGGCCTGTACGGCGTCGACCAGCCGACGCTGCGCCAGCAGATGGCGGTCTTTCTGCTCAAGGGCCGCCACGGCATCTGTTACGTGCCGCCTCCGTGCACCGGCATCTTCGACGACGTGACCTGCACGCCCGGCTCGGGCTTCGGCGACTGGATCGAGGCGCTGGCCGGAGAGAACATCACCGGCGGCTGCGGCGGCAACAACTACTGCCCCCTGAACCCGGTGCGCCGCGACCAGATGGCCGTCTTCCTCCTAAAGGCAGAGCACGGTCCGAACTACGTCCCGCCGCCCTGCGTCGGGCACCTTCCCGGACGTCCCCTGCGCCTCGCCCGTTCGCGCCCTGGATCGAGCAGCTCGCCGTCGAGGCCATCACGGGCGGGTGCGGCGGCGGCAACTACTGCCCGCTCAATCCGAACACCCGGGGGCAGATGGCGGTCTTCCTGGTCAAGACCTTCAAGCTCGAGTGAGCGGCACCCCCGGGGGGCGGCGGCCCGGATCTTCGCGCCGCAATCGACAGCGTTCTCAAGTGCTTGACCTTCAAGCTTCGGTTTCACTCCACGATCGTCCTCTCCGCTGGCCCTCAATCGGTCACGACTACGGTCCTCGCCGACGAAATCAACCTCCGCGCCAGCGTCGTCGGCGACCTCGAGCAATTGCAAGTCGACGGTCAGGGCCCGATCGACCACATCGAATTACACTGGGACCGGCTCCCTTCCAACTGCACCTCGACGAGTGCGCACGGACCATCCACGTGCAGCGCCGAAATCTACTGGAGCGCCTCGAACCGGCTCCGCCTGAACTACTCTCCAGGACATCCCGCCGCCGCTCTGACCGCCACCTGCCCCGGTGGTTCCTTCACATTGCCCGACCTTTGGGTCAACCTCTATCAAGCCTTTCGTGGCATCACTCACGACCCGATCGGGAACAACGGCTACCAGTACCTGCGAATGGGCTGGTCGATGACGGGCCAGAAAAACCCTTGGGCCGTCAGAGCCGTGTCGAACACCGCGCCGGCGTATGGTGGGTCGGCCGCGGAAATCACCGTGTTTACCCTGACTCATGTTCCCGAATAGGTGGCGCGGCGCCGTTCAGAGCGACTCCGGACTCCGCGCAGCAGCCCTATCCGGATCGCCCCCGAGAACGGCCCGATGAGCGACCAGTAGAGCCGGAACTTGCGCCGCGCGGCGGGGCCGAAGTGGACGATCCGTGTCTCGGTCGAGAGCTCGCAGGACCCACCTTCCGTCTCCCGGACGAGCAGGTTCCACGCCGCCTTGACGCAGCCGTCCTCGGCGAAGTCGAGAAACGCCTGCCGGTCCGCGAGCCGCCGGAGGCCGCCGTCGTAGCGCCAGAACTTCCCCGCGATGCCGAAGACGAGCTCGCGCCCCGGGTCCTCCTCGAGGCGTGTGAACCCGAAGCGTTCGAGCTTTTCCGGGAAAGTCCCGCGGCTCTCGCGAAACGCGCGTCCGCCGTACCCTCGCATGGCCAGCAGGAGCTTCGAGACGGGCGAGCTCGCGAGGTCGCGCGCGAGCAGGGCCTCCCAGACGCGCTCGCGGGAAGCCCGAACCCGCGTCCGGTGAAACGAGAGGCGCTCCCCTTCGGGAAGGGCCCGATCGAGGCCGGTCGGGCTCAGGAGGCCTCGAGCGCCTCGGCCGGCGCCACGGGGCTGACGCGCTGGGCTTCCTCGTGCTCCTTCAAATAGGCCTGCGCCTTCATCATGCGCTGGGTGCGCATCAACACCCGGGTCAGGTACGGGATCTGGGCCGGCCTGACCTGCCGCATCCACTCGATCCAGCTCTTCTCGCCCGAGGTGTTGAGAATCGAGCGGCGCCAGGTCTCGGCGTAGAGCTCGAAGAAGCGCCTGGCGCCGAGCTTGGGCTCCCACAGCACGTGGTGCATGTCGAACTTGAACCACGGCTGGCCCTCGAGCATCGGCGCGAGCTTCTGGAAGAGCTCGGTTCCCGGCAGCGGCGTGAGAATCGTGTACCCGGCGCGCTGGAAACCGTGGGTGGCGACGAAATCCCAGAGCTCGCGGAACTCCTCTTCGCTCCAGTCCGGGTCGACGAGGAAGTTCCCCGTTACCCCGTAGCCGAGCGAGCGCGAGATCCTCGCGGCCTCGATCGAGGACGCGACCCCGGCGTCCTTGGTCACGCTCGCCAGGCCCTCGTCGGAGGCCGCCTCGAGGCCGAAGAAGATGTCGAAGTCCTTGGCGAGCGGGCGCCAGGCCTCGAGCAGGTCCGCGTGGCGGCAGACGAGGTCCGTCCGGGTCTGGACCAGGATCCAGCGCTTCCGGATGCCGCGGGCCTTCAGGGCCGCTGCGAGCTCGCGGCTGCGGTCCGGGTGGTTCCAGAACAGGTCGTCCGCGATGAAGACGGCGTCTCCGGCTCCCGCCATGTCCTCCACGACCGCCGAGATCGACCGCTCGCGGAACGAGCGGCCGTAGAGCTGCCAGACCGAGCAGAAGCTGCAGCGGAACGGGCAGCCGCGCGCCGTTTCGACGAGCCAGACCGGCTTGAAGAGGAGGCAGTGGTACCGGTTGCGGTCGGCCTCGACGAGGTCCCGGGCCGGATACGGGACCGTATCCAGGCCGGTGCGGTCCTCGAGGGGCCGGGTCGAGATCCAGTCCTCGCCGGTGCGGAGCAGCAGGGCGGGCACGTCCCGCAGGCTCCGGCCAGCCGCGATGGCATCCGCGACCGCGGGAACGATCTCTTCGCCGTCGTCCAGGCAGATCGCGTCGACCTCCGGGACCTGCAATGGCTCCGGGAACGCCGCGGCTGCGTGGCCGCCGACCAGGATGAAAGCCTCCGGCGCGGCCTGGCGCACCTGCCGGGCGGTCTCGATGACCCGGTCGTATTCGAGCGCGTGCATGCAGGAGATCCCGACGAGCCGGGGGCTCGTCCGGCGCACCCGGGAACGCAGACCGTGCCCGAAACGCAGGTCCACGAGCGCGGGCGCATGGCCGCGGGCGCGCAGGGCCGCCCCCACGTACTCGAGGCCCAGGGGCTCGACCCGGAAGAAGGGTCCCAGCCCGAACCGCTCGTTGCCCGGGTCGGGGCGGATCAACAGAACATTCATGGAAGTCAGGCCGGATTGTAAACTCGTCGCCCGCATGGGAGAAACCGCGCCCCTTCCCGGCCCGTTCGCGGCGTCGCCGCCGCCTCCGTCCAACCGGGGGCGCAAGAAGTGGGTGTCCCACGGCCTGTCCAACCGGGTCGTCTACGGCGGGCTTCACTATGGGGCGCGCTGGCTGCCGATGTCGGTGTTGAACGCGATCAACCTGGTGGGCAACGGGCTCGCCGTCACGTTCCTCGGACGCACGAAGGCCGGGATCCGCGACAACTTCCACAGGGCCCTCGGCGTCTCCGAGGCCGAGGCCGAGCGGCTGACCCGCCGACAGTTCTTCGAGTATGGCCGGCACACGATCGACGTCTGGAAGCTGCGCAGCGAATCGCTCGTGCCCCGCGTCGTGACGCTGCGGGAGGACGCCGGCATGCTCCGGCGCGTCCGCCGGGACGGACGCGGGTTCCTGCTCGTCACCGGCCACGTCGGCAACTGGGAGATGGGGGCCGTGACTCTTCGGGCGCACGACCTCGTTCCGGCCGTCGTCGGCCAGCCCGAGCTCGACCCGGACGTCCAGGAGATGCGGCAGCAGCTGCGCCAGCGGCTCGGCGTCGAGTCGATCGACATCGGGTCGTCGATGACGACCGCGTTCAAGGTGCGCCGGGCCGTCGACGCCGGTCGCGCGGTCGCCCTGCTCGTCGACCGCGCGTATCCCGAGGATGAGGTCGTCGTGCCCTTCTTCGGCCACTCGACGCCGTTCCTCCGCTCGCCGGCGCTGCTCGCCCGCTTCTGCGGCTGCGAAATCCTCCCCGGGTTTTTCCTGCGCAACCCCGACGGCAGCTACTTCAACGTGTGGGGTGAGCCGCTCGCCGCCGATCCGTCTCTCTCCCCCGACGAGGACGCCGTCCGGATGATGTCGCGGGTCGCCGCCGACCTGGAGGGCGTCGTGCGACGCTTCCCGACCCAGTGGTTCAACTTCTACCGGTTCTGGGACGCCCTGCGCTCCTGACCCGGCGGGAACCCGCCGCTACGGCGCGGACGCCGCCGACGCCGGCCGCTCCCACTTGCCGTATACGTAGTTGCCGCAGCAGCGGGCGCAGATCGGGAGGGGCTCGCGGGCGAGCCTGGCGCGAAACCGGTTGGCTTTTTCTCCCGTCCAGATCTCGCGGAACGAATTCCGGCGCACGTTGCCAATGAAGTAGTCCGGAAAGTCGCCGCAGAAGGCGACCTCACCGTCGGGTTCGACCTGCGCGAAGTACCACGCGACCGGACACATCCGGTGCCCGAACGTCTCGCCGAAGTCGGAAAAGTACTCGGGCACGCGTTCGGCGGGAACGTCCGGGACGAACGAGGTCCAGGGGCGGCCGAGACTCGAATCCAGGAACCGGCGCCGCTTCAAGCCCTTGAGGAGTTTGACGAGCTCGCCGAGCTGGCGCCCCTTGGTCGCCGCCATCGACGCCCCGTCGAAATCGAAGCCCTTCCAGGACGTCGCTTCGACCCCGAGGTCTTCCCGCATCACTCGCTCGTACTCCGCCCCGACGTCCGCCGGCACGAACCACCGCAACCCGACGTTGATGGTGTCGAGCGGCAGCTCCCGCAGCGCGGCGAGTGCCGGCGCGACGGCATCGATGTTGAGCTCGGTGACCGGAAGGATCGCGATCTGCATCGGGAGGACGCGCCGGAGCCGCTTACGCCACTCCGCGACGGCGCGGACCCCTTCGGCCGCCCGCTCGTAGCTGTCCGCCTGCCCGCGGATCCGGTTGTGGACCTCCGGGGGGCCGTCGATCGAGACGGCGATCGAATCGATGCCGCTCTCGACGAGCTCCCGGGCGAGCGGCTCGAGTCGGCCGCCGTTGGTGATGATCGTGCAGGTCAAACCCCGCGCCTTGACCTCCCGGATCAGCGGCACGATGTCGGGATACAGAAGGGGCTCCCCGCCGAACAGGCTGACGATGGGCCGCGAGGGCGCCAGCTCGTCGAGCAGCCGCACGTAGTCGGGCAGCGCGAGCTGGCGCTGGAGCCCGATCAGCTCCCGGATCCGTTCGCGTTCGCGGGAGCCGTCGGTCGCCCCGGCGGAGGCCGAGTGCGGCCGGAAGATTCCCGTGTCGCCCCACTGCCCGCACATCTTGCACCGCAGGTTGCAGAGGTTCGTCACGCGCAGCTGCACGAAGGTCGGCATCGGCAGGTTGTCGGCGCGCGGTGCGCCCAGGTGCGTCATGACGGCGCTCCGGCCCGCGTTCATGCGGCCCAGATGGCGGCGCGCGAACCCGGCGAGCCGGAGGCCCCGGCGAAAACTCATCGGATCACGATCAGCGGGTGTAGAGGTCGATCACGCGCGTGATCGTCCGGCGGCAGACGGCGCAGAACGGCACTTCGTCGCGCGTGAACATGATGCAGTCCTCCTGCGGCCGGTAGTAGCCCTTCGCTTCGTAGAGCGCGCCCTCGAAGGCGCCGACCTTCCCCGAATACTGGTCGGTGCCGAGGAGCTTCGTCTCGAACCTCAGCTCCTCGGTGAAGAGCTTGTCCATCTCGTCCTCGGGACCGTTCACCTTGCGGATCTCGCGCCGCTTGGCCTGAAAGTCCCGCGAGGCCTTTTCGAACTCTTCCTTCTTCCAGGGCGTCGGCAGCGGCGTCCCCGGAGCGACGAGGTCTTTCCACTTCAGGTTCTTCGGGTCGCGCAGGGCCGTCGCGTTCGGCTCCCAGGGCTCGACGCGCTCGCCCGTCGACGGCTCGTAGGAGACGGGCGAGGTGAAGTACTCGTCGGCGAGCGCCGCGAAGTGGTGGCCGAACTCGTGGACGAACACGTACGGCGCCCAGAGGCTGTCGGCCGCGACGGTCGAGTACTGGCCGAAGATCCCGCCGCCCCCGTAGGTCCGGCTGTTCGTCAGGATCTCGACGAAATCGTAGGGCGCGAACGAGGCCACGTCGCGGAAGGAACGATTCTCGAACGTCAGGATGTAGCGCTCGCTGCCGAAGGCGTCGTAGCTCGAGCCGATCCGCGTCCGCCGGTGAACGCCGATGGACGGGCCGCGAGATCCCGGACTCCTCGGCGGGCGGGCAGATCGCCCAGACGTTGAAGTCCGCGCGCCGTGACTTGAAGGGCTCGACGGCGAAGAGGAGATCGGCCAGGCGCCGGGCGTCCTTCTCGAACTTGCCGCGCTCGGCCGCCGTGTAGCCGTCGCCGAGGATGAGGAAGTCGACCTTGTCGGCCGGATCGCCGTTCTTCTGGATCTCGACCACCGGCCCCGGCGAGGCCGGCGGCGCCGTATCGATGAACACGTCCTTCGGGTCGACGAGAAGGACCCACACCTCGCGGAACGCGTTCTGCGCGTCCCGCTTCTTGAGGGAGATCTGGACGGGCGCCTCGGGCGCGGGAAACCGCAGCGACTCGGAAAACGTTCGCCGGATCTCCTTCGCCTCGCCCGTGGTCTCCCATTCACCGTAGACCGACGCGAAGCCGCGCGAGTAGAGGACCCGGTTGGAGGCCCGATCGACGACCTCGAAGAGGTACTTTCCCAGGTTGGTGTCGTCGATCGGCTGCTTCGGGTTGCCGGGCCACGGCAAGGGCTCGAGGACGACCCGGTCGAAGCTGAACTGCTCCTCCGAGGCGTTGCCGGTGTGGAAGTAGTCGACCCGCATGGTCCGCGGCGCGGCCGCGCTCATGACGGGCGGGGCGAAAAGGCACAGGACGAGGACGCTGGCGGCATGGATCGTGGTCTTCATAAGCTGGCATATCCTACGCTCCTCTGCAATGACGCGAATCCCCCGTCTACGGCGCCTCGCTCACTCCCTCGGAGCGCAGGGGCGATGTCCTCCGTTCATTTCCCGGCCACGCAGTGCGGCGTGCGAACGCCGCTTCCGAAACACCCCGTAGCGAAGGAACGACGCATGATTCACGAAAACATCCTCGGCACGATCGGCAACACCCCCGTCGTCAAGATCCACCGCCTCGCGCCCCAGGGCGTGACGATGTACGTCAAGTGCGAGGCCTTCAACCCGCTCTCCTCGGTCAAGGACCGGCTGGCGATCGCCATCATCGAGGACGCCGAGAGGCGCGGCGAGCTCAAGCCCGGCCAGACCGTCATCGAGGCCACCTCCGGAAACACCGGGATCGCCCTCGCGATGGTCTGCGCCGTGAAGGGCTACCCGTTCGTCGCCGTGATGTCCGACAGCTTCTCGATCGAGCGGCGCAAGCTCATGCGGATCCTGGGCGCGAAGGTCGTCCTCCACCCGGCGGCCGAACGCGGCTCGGGGATGGTCAAGAGCGACCGAGGAGCTGGCGAAGAAGAAGGGCTGGTTCCTGGCCCGCCAGTTCGAGAACCCGGCCAACCCCGAGTACCACCGCAACACGACCGGCCCCGAGATCCTGCGCGACTTCGCGGGCAAGCGCCTCGACTACTGGGTCACCGGCTATGGCACCGGCGGCACGCTGACCGGCGCCGGCCAGATGATCAAGGCGGCGCGGCCCGACATGAAGATCGTCGTGGCCGAGCCCGAGGCCGCGGCCCTCCTGGCCGGCGTGGAATGGAAGCCCCACAAGATCCAGGGCTGGACCCCGGACTTCATCCCGGCCGTCCTCGACCGGAAGGTCTTCGACGAGATCGTGACCGTCGCGACGTCGAGGCGCGCGACGCGGCGCGCGAGCTCGCGTCGAAGGAAGGGATCTTCTGCGGCGTCTCCTCGGGCGGCACGTTCGCCGGCGCGCGGAAGATCGCCGCGAAGGCGCCGAAGGGCTCCGTCATCCTCGCGATGCTGCCCGACACGGGCGAGCGGTACCTCTCGACCTTCCTTTTCGAAGGGATCAACGAGGGAACCGACGAGGTCGCCTAGCGGCGGCTTCTCCCCCGGTCGCTGGGCGGGGCTCGCCCCGCCTCCCTAATTCAGCCGCTGGATGTTCGACAGCGTCCCGGGGTCGCCGTCGTACTGCGACACCTGGACGTGGCCGTCCGGGTCGATCGACAGCGCCGCCTTGGTGTAGACGATGCCGTCGCCCGAGCTGAAGTCGGTGGAGTCGAACCCGAAAACGGCGAACGGATAGTTCAGAGACGCGCCGCCGTTCTCCTCGGATTCCGTGTACTTGATCGGACGGGTCGTCACGATGAAGTAGCGCCAGCCGTCGTCGATCTTCTCGGCCATCACGAGATCGACCGGGTAGACGAGCGCGCCGAGCTTGATCTGCCCCTGACCGCTGCCACGGATCGCGTTGACGAGGGCCTGCTGACCTCCGTTCTCCAGAACCTTCTTCAGCGGTGCCATCTCGGCCAGGCTCTTGGGATTCGACACGACGACGTCGAACGCCATGCTGCGCGTCCCCGTCGGCGTGCCGATCGAGGCCGTGGCCGAGAACTCACCGACCGCTTTTTTGTCGCCCGCCACGGCGACGGAGGCGAGAAACAGGGCCGTCAGCACGAGAACGCAAGATCTCTTCATGGTGGAAATCTACCTCAGAGAGCGAAAGTCTTCACCAGGAACACGGCCATCTGCCCACGGGTGTTCGACGCCCCCGGGCAGTAGAGCAGGGGGGTCGTCGAGCAGCCCCCGGTGATCCCCTCGGCGTAGAGCTGCTCGATCCAGTCGGCGAAGGCGCTCGGACACGCGACGTCGTCGAAAACCCCCGTGCAGGCCGGCGGGAGGTAGGCCGAGCCGTTCTTCGTCTTCAACAGAAAGACGGCCATCTGATCGCGGCGCACGGGGTCGTCCGGACAATAGTTCCCTCCCCCGCAGCCGGCCGTGATGCCCTCGGCGAAGAGCTGTTCGATCCAGTCGGCGAAAGCCGAGGGGCATGGCACGTCGAGGAAGACACCCGTGCAGGCCGGCGGCAGGTACGCGGACCCGTGTTCCGCCTTCAGGAGGAACACGGACATCTGTGCGCGTGTCACGGCGCTCGACACGCAGTAGTTGCCGGCGCCGCAGCCGGCCGTAATGGCCGCGCGAAAGACCGTCTCGACGTCGTCGTGAAAGATGTTGGCCTGGGGAACGTCGGAGAAGTCGGCGAGGAACCCGGCCGCCAGGGACGACCCGAGCGAGCTCGGATTGGTCACCGTGACGTCGTTCAGGGTACCGGGCGGCAGGACCGGCGTCGACGCATCGACCTCCATCCCGCTCATCACCGCAACGCCGCCCGCCGCCGCGCCCCCGATCTGGACCGCCGCGCCATTCTGGAAGTTCGAGCCCGCGATGGAGACCGGAGTCGCCGCGCCCGCCGGACCCGACGTCGGCGCAATCGAGACCACCGTCGGCCCGGGCACGGCCAGGCAGGCCGAGAACTCCGAGGTGTTTCCCGCGGAGTCGGTCGCGGTCGCCGTGATCCACGGTCCCAGCGCCGTCGACGCAAGCGCGGCCACGAACGCGACGTTGCCGCCCGGATCGGTCTTCCGGTCGGCGAATCCCAGGAACCGCTGGCCCGGACCGTTGCCCGACGTGTCGCACAGGACGCTCGAGAAGAACTCGAGTCGGTAGCTGGAGCTCGCGATGCTGTTGAGCGATCCCTGGACCTGCGTCGTCGCGGTGTCGAGCTGGATCGCGAAAAGGACCGGAAAGTTCTGCAGCAGGTTCGCGCCGAGGTCCGGGTCTCCGAGGTCGTTCGGCGTGACGCCGGGCGTCCCGAGATCGATCCCGAGGAGGGCGTTGAAGGAAATCGTGTTGCCCAGGATGGCGTTGCTCTCCCCCGAGTCCACGGAGACCCCGCGGCCGCCGTTGAACGCGATGACGTTCTTCGTGCCGGCCGCCGTGCCGCCGACGGTGTTCCCGCTCGATCCCGCCTGCGATGGCGACGCCGCTGGTGCCGTTCGGGATCGGCGGCCGAGGCCGTGGCGTTGGAGCCGATGAAGTTGCCCTGCACGACGTTGGCCGCCGTGGCTGCGTCGGCGATCAGGACGCCGTTGCCCCCGTTGCCCGAGATGACGTTGCGGTCGGCACCCGGGCCGCCCACCGTGTTGCCCGTGGCGCCGTCGTTCAACTGGACCCCCTCGGCCAGATTCGGCACCGCGGCCGTGCGCCGCGGTGTTGACGCCGATGAGATTGCCCTTCACGACGTTGCCGCTGGCGCCGGTGCGGATGCGAACGCCATTGGTGCCGTTGCCGGCGACGACGTTGCCCGGCCCGATGGTGTTGTCGTCGGCGTTGGACGCGATGATGCCGTTGAGCAGGTTCGCTATGGCCGCGGTCCCGGCGGCGTTGAGGCCGACGATGTTGCCGGCCACGGTGTTGCCGGCCGCCTGGCTGATCATGAGGATGCCGCTCTGCGCGTTGCCCGACACCAGGTTGCCGGGCCCGACGATGTTGCCGGACGTCCCGGTGATGCTGACGCCCTGGCCCGTGTTCGGCAGCGCCGCCGTCCCGGCGGCATTGACGCCCACGAAGCAGTTCGTCACGAGCGTGCCGCTCGAGGAGCCCGTGATGCACGATGCCGTCGCCGTCGTTGCCGGAAGCGAGGGTGTCGCCGAACAGGCCCGAGCCGACCGTGTTGTCCGCGCCGGACGCGACCGCGACCCCGGCCACGAATTCGGCACGGCCGCGGTCCCGGCCGCGTTCGTGCCGATCCGGTTGCCCGCGATCGTGTTGCCGTCGGAGCCGGGTCCCAGGATTCGCACGCCGTAGGCCGAGTTGCCGGACAGCACGTTCATCCGGAACGACGCGCTCGTCCGGCCCACCAGGTTGCCCGACGAGCTCAGGATCTGGACGCCGTCGCCGCCGTTGGGAAGCGCCGCCGTTCCCGCGAGGTTGGTGCCGATGTAGCAGCCCCGGACCACGTTGCCGCCGCCGTCCTGCAGCACGATCCCGTGGCCGCCCGTCGACGGGAACGCCGCCGGGAAGCGGTTGATGACGAGGCCCTCGACGACGCTCGAACCCGCCGTGATCTGCAGGCCGCTTGCGCCGACCCCGGCGTTCGTGCCGTCGAGCTCGATGATCGGCGCGCCGGCGAAGCCCGGCTGCGTCGTGCCGTCGATCGTCACGGGATCGGTGATCGCCGGAAGGGGCGAGCCGGGCTGGATCGTCTTCGGCCCCGAGCCGATCACGAACCGGATCGTGTCGGCGCCGGCGGAAGCGTTGGCCGCCTCGATGGCCTCCCGCAGCGAGCAGTGCGACGCGTCGCACAGGCCGTCGTTCAGATCGTTCGTCGAGTTGACGGAAAAGGTCGCGGCGGAGGCCAGAGCGGGAGCAAGAAGGAAGACGAGGGCGGCGCGGACACCGGAAACCGGGAGGGAACCGTGCATTCCGACCCAGTCTAGCGCAGCGAACCGGGACGGTCGGGAAGCCTCATCGCCGGGCGACCAGGGGCTCGCTCGCCGGCGCGGGGGCCGTCAGATCCAGCGCCGTGAGGCCCGCCTCGAGCCACGCGAACTCGCCGTCGAGCAGCCGGCGCGCCGTCGCGTATTTCGCGACGTCGTCGTTGGAGCCGATCGCGCGGAAGTGCTCGGCGATGCGGCGGCGGGTGCCGCGGCAGAAGACGTCGGCGAGCTCGGCGGCGGTGGCGGCCTCGGGCGCGCCGCGCGCGGCGCATCGCGTCGGCGCGGGAGAGCGCGGCGGCCATGGCGAAGAGGTCGGCGCCGATGTCGACGGCGCGGAAGAGCAGCGCCTGCCGCTTCTCGAGCTTCGGTCCGAGCTTCAACATCTGGTGGAAGAGGGTCCGCGCGAGCCTGCGTGTGGTCCGCTCGGCGAACCGCACGTGCCCGGCGAGCGGCCCGAATTCGGAAAACCGCGGCCAGCGGCCCCAGCCGAGCCACCGGGACGGGTACCACCAGCCGTAGAAGGCCGCCATCTTCGGCAGGGCTGCGAGCTTGGTTCCGATCGACGCCTTCGGGTCGGCGAACGCCCCGGCCACGCGCAGGTGCGTGTCCACGGCCTCGCGCGCGATGAAGAGGCGCATGATCTCGGAGGAGCCCTCGAAGATGAGGTTGATGCGGAAGTCCCGCAGGATCCGCTCGACCGGGATGGGCGCTTCGCCGCGCGCGCGCAGCGAATCCGCCGTCTCGTAGCCCCGGCCGCCGCGGATCTGGAGCGTGCGGTCGGCGATCTTCCAGCCCTCCTCGGAGTTCCACATCTTGGCGACCGCCGCCTCGAGTCGGATGTCGCGGTCGCCCATGTCGGCCATCGACGAGGCCAGGTCGGAGACCGCGTCCATGGCGAACGTGGTCGCCGGCCATCTCGGCCAGCAACTGGGCGATCGCGTCGTGGCGGCCGATCGGCAGGCCCCACTGGACGCGCTCGTTGGACCACGTGCGGCAGATCTCGAGGCAGCGCTTGCCGAGCGCGGCCGAGGAGGCCGGCAGCGTCAGGCGCCCGGTGTTCAGCGTGATCAGCGCGAGCTTCAGGCCCTTGCCCTCGCCCCAGAGCAGGTTCTCCTTCGGGACGCGGACGTCGTGGAAGCGGATGACGCCGTTCTCGATCGCCTTGAGGCCCATGAAGTGGCAGCGGATCACGACCTCGACGCCGGGCGAGGATTTCTCGACGATGAAGGCCGAGATCTTCTTCGTGTCCGGGTGGCGCGCCATCACGACGAAGAGCTCGGCGATCGTGCCGTTGGTGCACCACAGCTTCTCGCCGTCGAGGATGTAGTCGCCCTCGGGCGTCCGTGTGGCCGTCGTCGAGAGGTTCGCGGGATCCGAGCCGACCTGGGCTTCGGTCAGCGCGAACGCGGAGACGGCACCGGCCGCGAGCCGCGGCAGGAACTTCTTCTTCTGTTCCTTCGTGCCGAAGAGCTTCAGCGGCTGGGGCACGCCGATCGACTGGTGGGCCGAAAGCAGCGTCACGAGGTTGCCGTCGCGGCTCGTGATGAGCTTCATCGCCTCGCCGTACTCGCGCTGCGTGAAGCCCGAGGCCGCCGTACTCGGCCGGGATCTTCATCCCGAAGGCGCCGATCTCGGCCAGTCCCTTCACGACTGCGGGCGGTACTTTCCCTTCGCGGTCGATGGCGTCGGGATCGACCTCCTCGACGAGGAAGCGGTCGAGGCGGTCCATGAACGCGCGGAACTCGGGCCGCTCGGGCGGCGCCTCGGGAAACGGATGCACCAGGTCGAGGCGGAAATTGCCGAGGAAGATCTGCTTCAGGAAGGACGGCGCCTTCCACTCGCTCTCCCGGGCCTCTTCGGCGACACGGCGGGCCTCGTCGGCGCTGACGGGTTTCGGGTGAAGGTTCGGCCATGACATTGGAAACTTTACAGCAAGGCCGGGCCCGGGCCGGGCGCCCGTCTATAGTTCATCCGGTCCGTGACCAACAAGTACCTGTCCTACGACGAGAACCGCGCCCCGCGGGTGCGCGCGATGTTCTCGCGGATCGCGTGGCGGTACGACCTTCTCAACGACCTGATGAGCTTCGGCCTCCATCGCCGCTGGAAGCGCCGGGCCGTACGTCTCGCACTCGCCGGGCGCCCGGCGGTCTCCGCCCGGGTGCTCGACCTGTGCTGCGGCAGCGGGGACCTCGGCTTCCTCGCGGAGGAGCTCGGCGCCGGCTCGGTCACCGGGGTCGACTTCACGCTTCCGATGCTCGCCGTCGCGCGGCGCCGCGGCTCGCGGACGGGCGGGCGCAGCCGCTTCGTCGCGGGCGACGCGCTCGGCCTCCCATTTCCGGACGCCGCCTTCGACGCCGTCACGGTCGGCTACGGCCTGCGGAACATCGCGGACCTCCCGGCGGCACTCGCCGAGATGCGGCGCGTGCTCGCGCCCGGCGGCCGGGCCGTCGTGCTGGATTTCGGCAGGCCCGACAATCGACTGACGCGGGCCCTCTACGGCGCCTACCTGCGGACGGCGATGCCGGTCATGGGCCTGATTTTCCACGGCGACGCCGACACCTACCGCTACATTCCGGAGTCGCTCGCGCGCTATCCCGGGCAGCGCGGCGTCGAAGTCCTGATGCGCGAGGCGGGGTTCCGCGACGCCCGGTACGAGGAACGCATGCTGGGGACGATGGGACTCAACGTCGGGGAGACCGCCTGACCGCCTGATAGACTCCCCCGCCCTATGGCGCACCAGTACATCTACACGATGGTCAACCTGCGGAAGGTCGTGCCTCCGCAGCGCGAGATTCTCAAGGGCATCTACCTGTCCTTCCTTCCCGGAGCCAAGATCGGCGTCCTGGGCTTGAACGGCGCCGGCAAGTCGACGCTCCTGAAGATCATGGCCGGCGTCGAGAAGGACTTCGCCGGCGAGGCGTTTCCGGCCGACGGGACCCGGGTCGGGTTCCTGCCCCAGGACCCGCGCCTGGACACCTCGAAGACGGTTCTCGGCAACGTCGAGGAGGCCGTCGCGAAGACCCGCGGCCTGCTCAAGCGCTTCGAGGAGCTCAACGAGAAGCTCGCCGAGGAGCTGTCCGAGGCCGAGAGCGACAAGGTCATGGCGGAATACCAGCGGGTCCAGGACGCCATCGAAGCCGCCAACGCCTGGGAGCTCGACCGGCAGCTCGAGATCGCGATGGACGCGCTGCGCCTGCCGCCGCCGGACGCCGACGTGACGAAGATCTCCGGCGGCGAGAAGCGCCGCGTCGCGCTCTGCAAGATCCTCCTCGAGAGGCCGGACCTTCTGCTCCTCGACGAGCCGACGAACCACCTCGACGCGGAGTCGGTCTCCTGGCTCGAGCGCCACCTGGCCGAGTACCCGGGCACGGTCGTCGCGGTCACGCACGACCGGTACTTCCTCGACAACGTCGCCGGCTGGATCCTGGAGCTCGACCGCGGCGCGGGCATTCCCTGGAAGGGCAACTATTCGAGCTGGCTCGAGCAGAAGGAAAACCGCCTCCAGCTCGAGGAGAAGGCGGAGTCCGCCAAGCGGCGCACCCTGCAGCGCGAGCTCGAGTGGATCAAGATGTCGCCCCGCGCCCGGCATGCCAAGAGCCGCGCCCGCATCGACCGGTACGAGGCGCTGCTCGCCGATCAGGGGCCCGAGACCCGCGGCGAGACCCAGGAGCTCTTCATCCCGACGGGGCCGCGGCTGGGCGACGTGGTCGTGCGCGCCGAGGGCGTGCGCAAGGCCTTCGGCGACCGTCTCCTGATGGAAGACCTCAACTTCGACCTGCCGCGCGGCGGAATCGTCGGCGTCATCGGCGCCAACGGCGCCGGCAAGACCACGCTCTTCAAGATGATCGTCGGCCAGGAGAAGCCCGACGCGGGCAAACTCGTCGTCGGAGACACGGTCGTGCCCTCCTACGTCGACCAGGACCGCGACCGCGCGGATCCGAACAAGTCGGTGTTCGACGAGATCTCCGGGGGCCTGGACAAGCTCGTTCTCGGAAAGCGCGAGATCCCCGCCCGGGCGTACGTCTCGATGTTCAATTTCCGGGGGCAGGACCAGCAGAAGCGCATCGGCGACCTGTCGGGCGGCGAGATGAACCGCCTGCATCTGGCGCGGACCCTCAAGAAAGCGCGGCAACGTGCTGCTGCTCGACGAGCCGACCAACGACCTCGACGTCGATACGCTGCGCGCGCTCGAGGAGGCCCTGGTCAACTTCGGCGGCTGCGCCGTCGTGATCAGCCACGACCGCTGGTTCCTCGACCGCATCGCCACGCACATCCTCGCCTTCGAGGGCGACAGCCAGGCGGTGTGGTTCGAGGGCAACTACCAGGAGTACGAGGCGGACCGGAAGCGCCGCCTCGGCATCGAGGCGGACCAGCCCCACCGCATCAAGTACAAGAAGCTCGCGGTCGGCTAGGGGGTCGAGGTCTGACAAACTTCGGACTTTCGGAAATCCGAAGAATCGCAGACCTGACCCCGTCCTATTTGCGGCCGACGAGGGCGGCGCAGACGCCGACCACGGCGAGGATCCCCAGCGCATGGACGAGGCGGAAGCGGCGGCGGCGCGGGCGCGCCCGTCCCATCCAGTCCTCGGCGAGCGAGGATCCCTTCTCCGTGATCGCCTCGAGCAGGTCGGCGCCGTGCTTGCGCGCCTCGGAGTAGAGGTCCGAGCCCCGCTCGGAAAGCTGGTCCTTGAGATCTTCCATCTCGGGCTTGCTCTTGTGGAAGCCCTTGGCGAGACTCTCCTTCGCTTCCTCGTAGAAGCGCTCGGTGTCGAACTTTCCGCCGCGGCGCAGGCTCTCGAGGGCGATCGGCAGAGCCACCTTCGTTACGAGGGGAACGACGAGGGGGCCGAGCGCCTGGGCGGTCGTGCGGGACAAACTCTTGCGGGCCATGGTTCCTCCAATCGGGACTGAGGAGTTTACAGTAGCCACGGATGTTCGGCGTTTTCCTGACCCTCCTGGCGCTGGCGGCGGGCGATCCCGGCCCGGAAGCGATCGTCCTCGGCATCGCGCAGGACGGCGGGGTTCCGCACACCGGCTGCCATCAGCCGCTCTGCGCGGCGGCGCGGAGCGATCCCGCGCGCCGCGTCCGAGTCGCCTCGCTCGGTCTGCTCGATCCGGCCGCCGGGAAGCGCTTTCTGGTCGACGCGACGCCGGACTTCGGCGACCAGATGGAGGCCCTCGGGGGTCGGCCGGACGGCATTCTCCTGACGCACGCGCACATCGGCCACTATCTCGGTCTCGCGCAGCTCGGCCGGGAGGTCCTCGGCGCGCACCGGGTCCCCGTCTACTGCACGCCCGCCATGGCTCGCTTTCTCCGCGAGAACAAACCCTGGAGTCGGCTCGTCGCGCTGGAGAACATCGCGATCCGGGAAGTGTCTCCCGGCGAGGAAATCGCGCTCTCCCCGGGCCTGCGGGCCACCGCCATCCGCGTGCCTCACCGCGACGAAGACTCGGACACCGTGGCCTGGCTCATCCGGGGGCCGTCGCGCTCGGTCCTCTGGCTGCCGGACATCGACAAGTGGGAGAAGTGGGACCGTCGCCTCCCGGATCTGCTCGCGGATCCGGCGCTGACGGCCTTCGTCGACGGCACGTTCTTCTCCGCGGACGAGATCCCGGGCCGCGCGATCACCGACATCCCGCACCCGCTCGTGCCCGAGACCGAGGCGCTCCTCGCGGCCGTGCCCTCGGTCCGGGGCCGGTTGTTCTTCGTGCACCTCAACCACACCAACCGGCTGTTGTGGGATTCCGCCGCGCGCGCGGCGCTCGAGGCCCGCGGTTTCGGGATCGCCCGCGACGGACAGCGAATCGCGCTCGCGGCCGTCCCCGCCCGGACGAGTCCCCCGACGAGGTAAGATCGCTGACCCATGGCGGCCGCGGGTCCCGAGCCCTCTCCCGTTCTTCCGCTCCGCGGCACCGCCGCGCACCCGCGCACCGGCTGGCCCGAGGGCTACTGGCGAAAGGTCGTCTGGAGGGGGCTGCGGCTCCGGTGCCCCGTCTGCGGCCTGGGCCCGCTCTTCCGGACCTATTTCACGATGCACGAGACCTGCTCGAGCTGCGGCGTGCGTTTCGCGCGCGAACACGGTCAGTGGGTGGGATCGCTCGACATCAACACGTTCGTGGTCGCCTTCGGGTTGATGATCGCTTCGGCCTTCTCGCCGCAATGGCCGTTGCCGGTCCTGCTCAGTGTGTGGGGCGCCGCCTCCATCGCGATTCCGCTCGTGACATTCCGTTTCAGCCGCGGTCTCTGGACCGCGATCGTCCATCTCAGTGGGGGCGTGTATTGAGCCGCGGGAATGCGGACCCCGCCGCCGGCGTTAGCCACCCCCGTACTCGAACGTGACCAGGAAAAGGAAGACCCGCAAGATGACCCAGGACAGGACCACGAGCGCCCCCGCTTCCGAGCGACGGGACGGAAGGAACGAACGTCGCGGCGAAGACCGCCGGGCCCACGACCGCTACACACCCGCCGATCCGATGCGCATCGATCGGCGCCAGAGCGATCGGCGGCGCGAAGAACCCACCTGATCACCGCGCGGGCCGCGGCTCGACCACAGTCGACGATTCGGTATCCTACGCGCCGCATGAGCCTGACCCGCCGCCGCTGGATGACCGCCGCCGGCGCCGCCGCTGCGGCGGCCGCGGGATGGCCGGCCGCGGCGATTGGCGCCCGCGGGAAGACTCCCCCGGCGCTGCCGCCCGCTCCGGCCCCCGACGTCTTCCGAAGCCGCCAGGCTCGGCTTCGCGCCGGGGCGAAGGCCCTGGGCCTCGACGCCCTCTTCGTCACGCCTTCGGCCAACCTCGCCTGGTCGTCGAACCTCGAGATCGGCCGGAGCGAGCGCCTCACCGCGCTTCTCGTTCCGGTCGACGGTCCGGTCGTTCTCGTGACGCCGTCCTTCGAAGCCGAGAACCACCGCCGGGATGCCGTGGTCGACGACATCGTGACGTGGAACGAGGACGAAGACCCGGTGCGGCTGGCCGTGCGGTCACTCGGCCGGGCCGGGGTCGTCGGCATCGAGGGCTCGACGGCTTTCCACACGGCGTCGCTGCTGGCGGCGGCCGACACCATCGAAACCCGGGACGCGACGGCGGTCTTCGACGCGCTGCGCATGGTCAAGAGCGCCGAGGAACAAGCCTTCATCCACGACGCCGCGCTGCGCACGTCGCTCGCCATCGCCGCCGTGCACGAAAGGCTTTCCCGCGGAATGACCGAGAGCGCGGTGTCCGGGATTCTGGAGCAGCAGTTCCGCGACCTCGGCGTGCACGGGGGCGGCCTCGTCCAGTTCGGCCCCTCCTCGGCGCTGCCCCATGGGGGCCCGGGGGACCGGAAGCTCGCGGCGGGAGACGTCGTCCTGATCGACGCGGGCTGCCGCGTTCGGGGCTACACGTCCGACGTGACGCGCACCGTCAGCTTCGGCAAGCCGAGCGACGAGGTGCGGCGGACGTACGACATCGTCGACCGCGCGCAGCGCGCGGGCATCGAAGCGCTCCGCGCGGGAACTTCCGGAGCGGAGGTCGACGCGGCGGCCCGAAAGGTGATCGAGGCGGCCGGGCATGGCGAGCACTTCACCCACCGGCTCGGGCACGGACTCGGCATGGAGGGCCACGAGCCTCCGTACCTGGTTCGCACCAACACCACGCCGCTCGCACCGGGCAATACGGTGACCGTCGAGCCCGGGATCTACCTGCCGGGCCGCTTCGGGATCCGGATCGAGGACGACTTCGCCGTGCGTGAAACGACAGGCCCCGCGGCCCTGTCGAACCGGCCCGGCGGACTGACCGTCCTGCCCGTACACTAGGGTGTCGTGTCCCGTATGCACCGTTTCCCGAAATCGGCGTGCCGAGGTCCGCACGGAGCGGATCGGGCTGCGCCGGCGCCGCCGTGGCGCCGGGCCTGCCGTCGCGCGCCCCGGAACGGGTCACGCTAGGTGACGATGCTCGAATTCGCCCTGGCCGGCCTCCTGACGCTCCAGACGGCGTCGGGCTCGCCCAACGTCGTGCCCGGAACCGCGGCGAGCCAGACCGCCCGGCCGACCGCCACGCCGCGCGCCACGCCGCGCCGCCGCGGCGGCTCCCCGACGCCGACGCCACCGCCGACGGCCACGCCGACGCCCCGGCCTTCCAACGACGCCCTGGTCGTCGTGAACAAGTCGGACAACTCGCTCTCGGTCCTGGATGCCGCGACCGGCAAGCTGAAATGGACCGCGCCCTTCGGCATCGGGCCGCACGAGGCGGCCGTCCTCGCCGACCGGAAGACGGTCGCCGTCAGCGACTACGGCCGCGCCGCGGCTCCGGGCCGCGCCGTGCTGCTGATCGATCTGGCCACCGGCAAGGTGAACTCGCGCATCGATCTCGGCGAGGGATCGCGGCCGCACGGCCTGCACGCCCTGAGGGACGGCCGGCTGCTGGTGACGGCCGAGGGCCGCAAGGAGCTCGACGTCGTGGACCCGAAATCGGGACGGGTCACGGTGCACATTCCGACCGGCCACGATCTTTCCCACATGGTGACCGCATCGCCCGACGGCAAGTACGCGTTCGTCACGTCGCTCCGCAGCGGCGTCGTCACGCGGATCGACCTGGCCGCGGGCAAGGTCGTCGGAGACGTGGCGACCGGGAAGGGCGCGGAGGGGCTCGCCATGACACCCGACGGCCGGGAGGTCTGGGTCGCCAACCGCGAGGCCAACACGATCGCGGTCGTGGACGCGAAGGCGGCGAAGGTCGTCGCGACGATCAAGGCCGGTTCCTTTCCCATCCGCGTGAGCATCACGCCGGACGGCAAGCGCGCCCTCGTGACCTTCACCGGCTCGGGCGACGTCGGCGTCTTCGACGTCGCGACGCGCGCCGAGGTCAAGCGCATCCCGCTCGGCCGCGACGCGGTCCCCGGGACCGACGCGCGCGGCTTCCGGAAGAGATTCGGCTCGAGCTCCGCGCCCGTGGGGCTGCTGATCGCGCCGGACGGCCGGCGCGCCTGGGTTGCGGCCACACACGCCGACGTCGTGATCGTGCTCGATCTCGAGGGCCTGCGCGTGTCCGACGCCTGGGCGGCGGGCAAGGAGCCCGACGGGCTGGCCGGCCGCTTCGAGCCCTGAACCCGAGCGGTGACGGCGCTCCGGCTCCGCGGTCAGTAGGGAGGAGCCGCCTCGATCGCGATCTCGATCGTCTCGATACGGTCGTGGCGCCGAAACTGGAGCCACCCCTTGTACGGACCGGGCCTGGGCAGCCGCACGAGGAACGGGATGCGGCCGTCCTCTCCGATACCCGGCTCCCGGTCGTCCGGGTGCGCGTGCGCGAAGGTTTCCCCGTCCCGGTTCACGAGGAGCAGGTGTCCCATCGCGCCCAGCCATGGCTCCAGGTCGTTGACGGGGACTCCCTGCCGGTCGGTCAACGTCACGACGGCCGTGAACGTCCGACCCGAACGCACGCCCTGTTCGGGCAGAGCGATGGCCGCGAGGGTCTCGGCCGCGGGCGGGGCCACGGGCGCGGCCGGAGGATCGCCGCCGACCGAGACCACGGCCGAGAGCATCTGCGCTCCGGCGTCTTTCGGCGCGACGTCGGCGAAGATCCGGTAGCGGCCGGGCGCGGGAAAGCGGTAGGACAGGCGGAACTGGCCCGGCCCGACGAGTTCCGGGTGTTCGTGGGCGAAGAACGCGAGGTCCTCGCGCACGACGAAAACGTGCATGAGCTTCTCGTGCTGGACGTCGAACGCCGTCACTTCCCGGCGCTCGAAGCTCGCGGCGATCCGGACGGCCAGATCGATCGCGACGGGCTCCCCGGCGACCGGGTGCTTCGGGTCGAGCGCGACCTCGAGCTCGTAGGGCCGAACGCGGCGCGGCACGGGCGTAGGGCTGGAGGCGGCGTCGTAGACGGTCAGCGGAAAGTCGAACGTGTACGCGGTCGCCGGGCGGGGGGCGCCGAGCGGCTGGATCTCCGGCGGCAGGATGGTCAGGCAGAGCCGGTACTCGCCGCCATGCGGAAACACCGGATGGACGCCGAAGACGCCGGGAATCCCTTCGCGGTGCGCGATCTCGTCGAACTTCGCCATCGCGGGCATGCTCGGCATGTCCGCCTCGGCACGAATGCGGCCCCATGGGAGCGGCTTCGGCGCGCCGCTCTCGTCGAGAACCTCGAAGCTCTCCACCTTGAACTCGATCTCCATCTCCTCTTCGGCATAGAGACCCGCCGGCGGCAGCATCAGGGTGATTTCGTAAGGGCCCTGGCGCTGCTTCGGCGCGGACAATTCCGCGACGAGCGCGAGCATCGCGATCATCTTCACGTGGCGTAGAGTAACGGGGTCAGGTGTTCATTTCTTGGATTTTCGATGCCCGAAACTCCGAAGAATTCAGACCTGACCCCGGAATGAAACGCCTGGAGTCGGTGGACGCGCTGCGCGGCGCGGCGATCGCGGGGATGATCGTCGTGAACAACCCGGGAACCTGGTCCGCCGTCTATGCACCGCTCGAGCACGCCGCGTGGGACGGCTGGACGTATACCGACACGATCTTCCCCTTCTTCCTCTTCACGGTCGGCGTGTCGATGGCGCTCTCGCTCGGCGGGCGCCTCGCCGCCGGTGCCTCCCCGGGCGACCTCCTGCGCAAGACGGCCGTCCGCTCCGCGGTTCTGGTCGCATTCGGACTGTTCCTGAACCTGGTCGGCTTTTTCGCCTTCCACCGCGAGCACTACCGGATCCCGGGCGTTCTCCAGCGGATCGGGCTCTGCGTCCTTCTGGCCGGCGCGATCTACCTCGCCGCGGGCGCGCGCGGCGCGGCCGCCGCGGCCGCGGTTCTTCTCGTCGGCTACTGGGCGCTGCTTGCCTCGGGCCCGCTCGACCCGGCCGGCAGCCTCGCCTCGCGGATCGACCGCACCCTCCTCGGTTCGCACACATACCGCCCGGACTACGATCCCGAGGGGCTTCTCTCCACCCTGCCCGCCATCGGGACGACGCTCCTGGGCGTGCTCGCGGGCGAGCGCCTCCGATCCGCGGCCGACCCGGTGCGAAGGATGCCGGAGCTGCTGGCCGGGGGCGCCGCCGCAATCGCCGCGGGCCTCGCCTGGGCAACCGCCTTCCCCGTCAACAAGAGCCTCTGGACGTCGTCCTACGCGCTGCTGATGGCGGGCATCGCCTGCGCCGCGCTCGCGGTCTCGGTCGCCGTGATCGACGCCGCCGGCCTGCGAAAGTGGGCCGGGCCGCTCGTGTGGCTCGGCCGCAACGCCATCGCCGCATTCGTTCTGTCGTCCCTGACGGCGGTCGCGCTCCTCGCGACCCGGGTCCCCGGGCCCCGCGGGCAACCGCGCTCCCTCTGGACGGCCGCGTACCGCGCCGTCTTCGACCGTTTCGCCGATCCCCGGCTCGGGTCGCTCCTCTTCGCGCTGGCCTACCTCGCGATCTGGGTCGGAGTCTTCGGCCTGCTCTACCGGAAGCGGATCTTCCTCAAGGTCTGAAGGTCAGGGATTCGCGCCCACGGCGACTTGCAGCGAGCCGCTCTCGTTCACGGTCGTCAGCACGCCCCAGACGGTTCCGGTTCCGGCGACCGTCCGCACGCGGACCTGGCCGCCGTCGAGCTCGGAGACCCCGAATTGCGCCGCCACGTCGACCAGCGTGAACGCCGCCACCGTCACGTCCCCGGGTACCGAGAAGGTTCGGCTCCCCAGGGAGTCGCCACCCGGTCCGAGGAGCTCCACTTCGACGCTGGCCGATGTCCCGCCCACCGCCTGCAGGATCAGGTTGCTGTAGACGCCGGCGCTCCGGGAAGCGCCGGGAAAGACGAGGACCGGAACCGCCAGCGCCTCGAGCGATGAGCGTCGAATCACCGGGAGTTCCGCGAACTGGCACTCGCTGCCGGGCTTGATCGCACGGGCGTGCACCACCGGCAGAGGCGCGCCCAACGCGGTCTCGACCCGAATGATCTGCGGCCCCGGGTAGGCCGCGCCGATGAAGTCGCTTGCCAGGACGCGAATCGTTCCCTTTCCGGGCACCTCGTAGAGCTTCGACGTGCAGTTGGGCGGGCAGGGCGCGGCGAGCGGAAGCCCCTCGATCGAGAGAACGACCCCGACCGGATCCGGAGAAACGTTGGACACTTCGATCTCGGTGTCCCATTTCCCGGCAAAGCCGCCTCCCGCAATGAGAGCTTCCTGCGGGTAGTCAGGCGGAGTCAGCCCGGGTGCGATCGCCAGCAGCAGTCGAGTGGCCAATGCCAGACCATTCATGACGGCACCTCCGGGAACCGACGGCTTTCCGGCGTCCCCACGGGCATTATCCACCCGATGGCGGACCGCGCCGGCGTCGGCGTCACCCGCCGCGCCGTGCGCGGCTCAGGCCAGGCGAATGATCGAAAACGCCGCCCCCTGCGGGTCCTGAAGCGCGGCGAAACGGCCGACGTTGGCGATGTCCTGGGGCCCGAAGCAGATCTGTCCTCCGAGCCCTCTCGCCTTGGCCACCGAGGCATCGCAGTCGGCGACCTGGAAGTAGACGCCCCAGTGCGACGGGACGCCCTGCATCTCCGGACCCATCGGCAGGATGCCTCCGATCGGCACGCGGCCCCGCGCAATCTCGTGGTACGCCGGGTCGGAGGTCTTCACGCTCCAGCCGAAGAGGGCCGTGTAGAACTTCCCCGCCTTCTCCGCGTCCCGAGTCGAGAGCTCGCACCAGCAGGGCACACCGGCCTCCCCGGCACGCTGTGTGCCGATGTGCCTGTTGGGCTGCCAGATCGCGAACACCGCTCCCTCGGGGTCCTGAAGCATCGCCATCCGGCCGTAGTCCTCGACGTCGAAGGGCTCGGCCAGCACGGCGGCACCCAGGGACTTCGCCTTCTTCGCGGTCTCGTCGGCGCTCGCCACGGTGACGTAACAGAGCCAGTTGGGCGGGACGCCCTGGTCGGCCTGCTCCTTCATCATCTTGTAAAGCGCCCCGACGTCCTTGCCCCCGAGCTGGAATCGTGTGTAGACCGCGTCCGGCCCCGGCCCCATCGGCGTGTCGGCCGGCGTCCAGCCAAAGAGCGCCGAGTAGAAGGACCTGGCGGCGGCGGGGTCGCTCGTGGCGAGCTCCACCCAGGAAAAAGAACCGGGCTCGTGTCGGGTGACTTCGGTCATCGGAGCCTCCTTGGTTTCGGGCGGCAAGTATTCGCGGCCGGACGGAAAAAGGTTTCAGACGTTTCGGCTCGAGGCCCCGCAACGATCCCACGGGAAACCCGGCGCCGTCGAGGCCGTTCCGACCGTCGACCCGCCACGCCGGGAAGCCGGACACTCGTCCGGGCGCTCGACGGCCCGGTGCTAGGATCGCCCACTCGTCGAAGGGAGGTACCGTGAAGGGTCTCGTCAAAACCGTCCTCGTCCTCTGGATCGCCGCCGCCGGAAGCGCCCTGGCGCAGACGCCGCCTCCGTGCCCTTGCCCGGAGCCGCCGCCGCCACCACCGCCGCTCTGGTTCGGGAAGCTGAATTTCTCCTTCCTCTCGACCTCCGGAAACACGGACACGACCTCGATCGGCGGCGCCGCGGAGGTCAACTACAACCCGAAGCCGTGGCTCTTCACCCTGAAGGGCGCCTACCTCTATTCCGCCACCGACGGCGTCACGACCGCGCAGTCGACGGCCGTGTCCCTGCGCGCCTCGCGGGACCTGACCGAGCGGCTCGACGTGTTTGCCGGCGGCGGCTACCTGCGCAACACGTTTTCGGGCATCGACTCCCTGTACAGCGTCGACGCCGGGGCTGGTTACAAGCTCTTCAACGGGCCGGCGCAGTTCCTCCGCGTGGAAGCCGGAATCGGCTGGACGAACGAAAAGGACATCATCGACGACATCACCCAGCCGTCCCGCAGCTATGCCAACGCGCGGACGGCCGTCGCCTACAAGTGGCAGTTCACCAAGACGGCCGCGTTCACCAACGATTTCGGATTTCTCGTCGACCTCGACGACACCGCGAACTGGTTCATCAACGAGAAGGCGGCGATCACGGCCGACATCTCGAAGGTCTTCGCGCTCCAGGCCTCCTGGACGCTGCTCTACCGCAACCAGCCGGTCGTCGGCTTCGGCCACACCGACACGGCGACGGCGGTCGGGATCGTCGCGAAGTTCTAGGGAAGAGGGCGGGGACGATCCCCGCCCGCCTACCGCTTGCTGTAGATCTCCCCGCCCTCGCGGCGGAACTCTTCGGATTTTTTCGCCATTCCCTGGGCCAGGGCCTGGTCCTCCCGGACGCCCTCGGCGGCCGCGAACTCGCGCACCTCCTGCGTGATCTTCATCGAGCAGAAGTGCGGCCCGCACATCGAGCAGAAGTGGGCGAGCTTGGCGCCTTCGGCCGGCAGGGTCGCGTCGTGGAAGGAACGGGCGGTCTCCGGGTCGAGGGCCAGATGGAACTGGTCCTCCCAGCGGAACTCGAACCGGGCCTTCGACAGGGCGTCGTCCCACGCCCGCGCTCCGGCGTGACCCTTGGCGAGATCCGCGGCGTGGGCCGCGATCTTGTAGGCGATGACACCGTCGCGCACGTCCTGCCGGTCGGGCAGCCCGAGGTGCTCCTTGGGCGTCACGTAGCAGAGCATCGCGGTCCCCATCCAACCGATCATCGCCGCGCCGATGGCGGACGTGATGTGGTCGTATCCGGGCGCGATGTCCGTGGTCAGGGGCCCGAGCGTGTAGAACGGCGCCTCGTGGCAGACGCGTAGCTGCCGCTCCATGTTCTCCGCGATCAGGTGCATCGGAACGTGGCCCGGACCCTCGATCATGACCTGGCAGTCGTGCTTCCAGGCGGTCCGCGTCAGCTCGCCGAGGGTGTCGAGCTCGGCGAACTGCGCCTCGTCGTTGGCGTCGGCCGTCGAGCCGGGGCGCAGGCCGTCGCCGAGCGAGAAGGAGACGTCGTATGGCGCGAGGATCTCGCAGATCTCCTCGAACCGCTCGTACAGGAACGACTCGCGGTGGTGAGCCAGGCACCACTTGGCCATGATGGACCCGCCGCGCGAGACGATCCCGGTGACGCGCCGGGCCGTCAGCGGGACGTACGCGAGGCGCACGCCGGCGTGGATCGTGAAGTAGTCGACCCCCTGCTCGGCCTGTTCGATCAGCGTTTCGCGAAAGATCTCCCAGGTCAGCTCCTCGGCCTTCCCGCCGACCTTCTCGAGGGCCTGGTAGATCGGAACCGTGCCGATCGGCACCGGCGAGTTGCGCAGGATCCATTCGCGCGTCTCGTGGATGTTCCGGCCGGTCGAGAGGTCCATGACGGTGTCGGCGCCCCAGCGCGTCGACCAGGTCATCTTGTCGACCTCCTCCTCGATCGTGGACGTCACGGCCGAGTTTCCGATGTTGGCGTTGATCTTGACGAGGAACCGGCGGCCGATCGCCATCGGCTCGGACTCCGGATGGTTGATGTTGGCCGGGAGAATCGCCCGGCCGCGCGCGATCTCGTCGCGGACGACCTCGGGAGCGATCCCTTCGCGGATGGCGACGAATTCCATCTCGGGCGTGATCTCGCCCTTCCTCGCGTAGTGCATCTGCGTCACGGCGCCGCGGCCGCGCAGCACTTCGCGCGGCCGCTCCATCCCGAGGCCCGGCGCGCTCTGCCGCCGCGGGACCGACCGGTCGTAGACGCCGCGCGCCAGGATCCAGGGCCGCCGCAGCTCCGGGAGCCCGGCCCGAAGGTCGATCGCAGCGGCCGGATCGGTATACGGGCCCGAGGTGTCATAGACGCGAAACGGCGCATTGAGCTCGGTTTCGCCGCGCAGCCCCCGCGTTGGCGACAGGGCGATCTCCCGAAACGGGACACGCATCCCGTGGGGGCCGGAAACGTAGATCTTCCTCGAACCGGGCAGCGGCGACCGGTCGAGCGAGGAGTTGGACGGAAGCGCCTCGCGCGGCGTGCTCATGTGACCTCCCTACGGCGGCATTACCCGCGTCAGGTTCGCGGGGTCTCCGGCGCCGAACGCGTCGGACTCTCAGCCGTCCGCCGCGGACCCCCGGGCCCGGGCGGAGTGGGCTCCCCCGTTCTTCCGCACGGAGTCTACTCCCTTCGCCCGGACGACGTTTGTCCGCCGAGTGCGAAAGAATGGGCGCCGTTCATGGTGGAGCAACCCTTTCTTCCATTCGACGAGCCGGAGCCGCGTCCGGCCGTTGCCGTCGCGGCCGGCCTCGTCGACTCGCTCGCCCGCGTCTGCCGCGAACGCCCGCTCGCCGAAAAGATCCTGGTGGCCCCGTCGCTCGCGATCGGCCACACCCTGGTCGAGCGCCTGGCCCGCGAGGGCCATCCGTGGATGAACCTCCGCGTCGCGACGCCACGAACGATCGCTCTGGGTCTCGTGGGTCCCGCTCTCGCCCGCGAGGGCCTGCGTCTGCTCTCCCGCGCCCAGGCTCTCGCGCTCGTCGAGCAGGCATGCGCCGGGTCCCTCACCCCGAAGTCCTACTTCGGGCAGCTTCGCGACCGGCCCGGCTTTCACCGGGCGCTCCAGCGCACGTTCGAGGAAATCCGCACCGCCGGCCTCACGGCCGCGGCGCTCCCCTCGGGCGCCTTCGACGATCCGCGCAAGGTCGAAGAGCTGCGCGGCATCCTGTCGCGCTACGGCGCGGACCTCGAACGGGGGCGTTTCATCGACACGGCGGCCGTCCTGCGCCGCGCGGTGGCGGTCGCAACGGTGGATCCGAGCCAGCCGAGCTACCTCGTCCCCGAGGACGCGGATCTGACCGCCGTCGAGCACGAGCTCCTGGCGAAGGTCGCCGGCGAGGGCCTGGAGACTCTTCCGGTGGAGTCCCCGGACCGCTGGACGGAAGTCGGAGCCCGGGCGACGCTCGTGCGCGCCATCGGCGAAGAGAACGAGATCCGTCACGTGTTCCGGCGAATCCTCGAGGACGGCATCCCCTTCGACGAGGTCGAGGTTCTGCACACCGATTCCTCCACGTACCCCGCCCTCGCCTGGGAGCTCGCCTGCGAGCATGCGATCCCCTGCACGTTTTCCACCGGCGTCGCCGCGCCGTTCACGCACCCCGGCCAGGCGGCCCTGGCCTTCCTCGACTGGATCGGGGGAGGTTTCGAGGCCGACGTCCTCCGGCGAGCGCTGTCCGCGGGCGCCCTCACCTTCGACCGGACGCGTGGCGGCGCCGGCGACGGTCCGGGGACCCGGGCCGTCGCGCGCGCCTTCCGCGAGGCGCAGATCGGCTGGGGCGCCGCGCGTCACCACGCCGCCCTCGACCGCCTGATCGCCGAGCTCCGCCGCCCCGAGGAGCCCGGCCGAGCGGCCGACGACGTCGACGACAGCGAAAAGGCCGAGCGCGCCGAGCGCCGGGGCCGCCGGCTCGCGGCGGCGGTCCGCGCCCGGGAGTTCGCCGCGCGCGCCCTCGAGCTCGCCGGCGATGCGGCGGCCGGGAACTGCGACCTGCGCGCAATCGCCCGGGGCTGCCGGGACTTCGTGGCGGAGTTCGCGCGCGTCGCGGGCGCCATGGACGCCACCGCGCTGGCGGCGCTCGAGAAGCTCCTCGCCGAGCTCGAGGTCCTGCCGATGACGGCGCTGCCCGCCGCGGAAGCCGCGGACCGGCTCTCCGACGCCGTGCGATCCCTGTCGATCGATTCGGACCGGCCCCGGCCCGGGCGCGTGCACGTGGCCGAGTACCGCTCCGGCGCCTACTCCGGCCGCAGGCACACGTTCCTCCTCGGCCTCGACGAATCGCGGCACCCGGGCGCCGACCTCGAGGACCCCGTCCTGCTCGATGTGGAGCGCCGCGGAATCAACCGGATCCTCGCGCCGCTGGCTCTCGCGCTCTACCGGGACCGTCCGCGCGAATCGGCGCGCGCCCTGAAGTCCTGCGTCGCCCGCGTTTCGGGAGCGCCGACGGCGAGCTACCCGAGCTGGAACCTGCGGAGCCTCGACCAGCAGAGCGAACAGTTCCCGTCGCCGTTCTTCCTCGATCTGCACCGCATCCGGGCGGACGCGCCGGAGGCGGACTACAGCGAGCTCGTGGCGGCATTGCCGGACCCTGCCGGCTTCCTCCCCGGTGTCGAGGCCGCGCTCGACGACACCGAGTGGTGGTTGTCGAGGCTCGCCTCGGGGGTCCCCGGCGCAGGCGCCGCCGCCCCCGCCGTGCGGGCGGTTTACCCGCACCTCGCCGACGGCCGACGCGCGGAGGAGGCCCGGGACTCGGAGGAGTTCACGGAGTACGACGGCTGGGTGCGCTCCGGCACGCCGGAGCTCGACCCGCGCGGCAGCGGCGAGCCCCAGTCCGCCTCCCGCCTGGAAGCGCTGGCGCAGTGCCCTTTCCGCTACTTTCTCAAGCACGTCCTGCGCATCGAGCCGCCGAAAGAGCTCGAGCGGGACACGACGGAGTGGCTCGACCCGATGACCGCCGGCTCGCTCCTCCACGAGGTGTTCCGCCAGTTCTTCGAGCGCATCACCGCTTCCGGAGAAAAGCCGGAAGTCGCCCGCCACGCTGCGCTGCTCGAGGAGATCGCCGCCGAGCAGATGGCCGTCTGGCGCGAGAAGGTGCCACCGCCCTCCGAGCTCGCCTTCGGCCAGAGGCGGGACGACATCCTCGTCGCCTGCCGCACGTTCCTCGCGCTCGAGGAGGAGCACTGCCGGGAGATGACGCCCCGGTTCTTCGAGATTCCCTTCGGGCTTCCGCGCGCCGAGGCCCGTGCGCCGATCGCGAGCCGCGACCCCGTACCGATCGCGGTCGGCGCCGGCCGGGCCTTCCCCCTGCGCGGCTCGATCGACCGCGTCGACCAGGCGCCCGACGGCTCCTTCCAGGTCTGGGACTACAAGACCGGGGGCACGTGGCGCCACAAGGAGAAGCGCGGCATCCACGGCGGACGACAGATCCAGCACGCCCTCTACGCCATGGCCCTCGAGGCGCTGCTCGAGCGCGCCGGGATCTCCGCTCCCGTTTCGCGGTCCGGCTATTTCTTTCCCGGCCGCAAGGGCGAAGGCCAGCGCATGGCGATGGTCCTCGATCCGAAGGAAACGCGCGAGGTCCTGCTGCGCCTGCTCGACCTGCTCGAGGCCGGAGCCTTCCCCCACGCCGTCGACCGCGATGACTGCCGGTACTGCGACTACGAGTCCGTCTGCGGCGGGCCGATCGCGGCGGCGCGGCGGTCCGACACGAAGCTCGCGAAGACGAGCCTGCCGGTGCTCAGGGCCTTCCGGGAGATCCATGGCGAAGGCTGAGACCCGGCCGCCGCCGCCCGACGACGAGGCCCGGCGGGCCATCCGCGAGGACCTCGGCACGTCGCTGCTCGTCGAAGCCGCCGCCGGAACCGGAAAGACGACCAGCCTCGTCGAGCGCATGACGGCGCTGATCCGGACGGGCGCGACGACGATCGATCGCATCTCGGCCGTGACGTTCACGATCAAGGCGGCCGCCGAGCTGGCCGAGCGCTTCCAGACCAGCCTCGAGGCGGCGACCCGCGGCGCGAAGGGCGAGGAGCGCGGGCGGTTCGAGGCCGCCCTGTCGCGCCTGGACTCGGCCTTCGTCGGAACGATCCACGCCTTCTGCGCGCGCCTCCTGCGCGAGCGTCCGGTCGAGGCCGGCGTGGATCCGGGCTTCGCCGAGATGGACGAGCCCGAAAACGCCGCGGCGCGCCTGGAGGCCTGGGGCCGCTACACCGAACGCCTCTTCACCGGTGAGAGCCCCTTCCTGCCCCGCCTCTCGGCCCTGAACGTCCGTCTGGAGGACCTGCGCCAGACCTACGAGACCCTCTCCGACAACGAGGACGTCGTGCCCGCCATCGGGCCCGAAAGGGAGCCGCCCGACTTTTCCGACGAGCGCGCCGCGGTCGAGAGATTTCTCGTCCGCGCGACGGCCGAGCTCCCCTCCGAGATGCCGCCGGGCGGCTGGACCGACTTCCAGGAAGCCGTCCGCCGTGCCGCACGCCTCACGGCGCTCGCCGACGGCACCGACGCGCCGGCGTTCGCGAAGGTGCTCGAGGCCCTCGAGAAGGCGAAGAAGAAGGCCACGGAGGCCGGCCGCCTGCGCACCGAGTTCGAGACGCTCTGCCGCGACACCCTCGCGCCGGGCCTGCGGCGCTGGCGGGAGTACCTGCACCCGATCCTGATGCGCGTCGTCGCGCCGGCCTCCTCGGAGTACGCGGCCTGGCGCCGCCGGAACGGACGGCTGAATTTCCAGGACCTGCTCCTGATCGCACGCGACCTCCTCCGGGACCATCCCCGGGTCCGCCGCGCCTTCCAGGACCGGTTCCTTCCGATCCTGGTCGACGAGTTCCAGGACACCGATCCGATCCAGGCCGAAATCCTTTTCTACCTGACCGGCGCCGACACGGAGGAACGCGACTGGAAGAAACTCGTGCCGCGGCCCGGAAGCCTCTTCGTCGTCGGCGATCCGAAGCAATCCATCTACCGCTTCCGGCGCGCCGACATCGAAACCTACGGCGCCGTCCGCCGGCGCCTCGAGGCCTGCGGCCGGGTCGTCCACCTGAGCACCAACTTCCGCGCCACCGGCGGGCTCTGCCGCTGGGTCAACGGCGCCCTGGCGCGGCAGTTCCCCGCGGAGTCCACGCCGCAGCAGGCTGCGTGGGTGCCGCTGTCGGCCCGACGCGAAGACGGCGCGCCCGCGGTCTTTCGGCTGCAGACGCGGACTCCGAACCAGGCCACCGCGCCTCTGGTCGCGCAGGATTCTCTTCGGATCGCGTCCGCCATCGACGCCGCCGTGCGCAAGGGCGAGCGCGGGCCGGGCGACTTCCTCATCCTCTTCCGCACGCGCAAGTTCATGTCGGAGTACGCCCGGGCCCTCGAGGTTCGCGGCATTCCCTACGAGCTTTCGGGCGGCGGCGCGTTTCGGGACTCGGAGGAGCTGCGGACGCTGCTTCCCCTGCTCGCGGCCATCTCGGACCCCGACGACCCCGTGCCGTTCGTCGCCGTCCTGCGGGGACCCCTCTTCGGCGTGGACGACGAGGCTCTCTACCGACACTTCCGCTCCGGCGGCCGCTTCTCCTTTCGCGCCGCGCTTCCCGCCGGTCCCGACGCGCGGATCGCCCGCGCCTGCGCGCTCCTGCGCGAGGGCGAGGAGCTCGCGGCGACCCTGCCCCCGGCCGCGGCCATCTCCCGCCTCTGCGGGCGGCTCGGCTGGACGGCCTACGCCGGCGCCCGCGAGCTCGGGGACAGCCGGGCCGGTAACCTGCTCAAGGCCATCGCCGCCGCGCGGACGTTTTCCGCCGAAGGCCGCGACTTCGGCGGCGTCGTCGCGGAGCTCGATCGGCTGACCAACGAGGGCTACATCGAGGAGATGAGCGCGCAGCCGGGACGGCCGGGAGCGGTGCGCCTGCTGACCGTCCACGGCGCGAAGGGGCTCGAGGCGCCCGTGGTTTTCCTCGCCGATCCGCGCCGCGAACGCGATCGCCCGGTCCGGTTCACGATCGACCGCCGCGGCGAGCCCGCCCTCGGCCAGTGGCGGGTGATCCGCGAGACCGAGGGCTTCGGCGTCGTCGAGATCGCCGAGCCGCCGGGCTGGGAGGCGATGGAGCAGGCCGAGAAAGCCTACGACGACGCCGAGAAGGCCCGGCTGCTGTACGTGGCCGCCACGCGCGCCCGGGACATGCTCGTCGTCAGCATCTGGAAGCAGGGTCGCAGCGAGAACGCGCACGGCCCGTGGAGCGCCCTCGCTCCGGCTCTGACCGAGGACCTCCCGGAGGGACCCTCGGTCGCTCCGGGAGTCGGGCCCGAGGCGCTGCCGGAACTCAAGGCCGAGCTCGATGCGTTCCGGCGGCGCGAAGCCGCCCGCCGGGCCGCCTGCGCCGCGCCGACCTACGCGGCCGTCGCCGTCACGGACATCGCCCATCCGGCGGACAAGCCCGCCTGGGAGCGGACCGGCCGCGGGATGTCCTGGGGACGCGTTCTCCACGGCGCTCTCGAGGCCGCCCTCCGGGACCCGAAGGTCGACCTGCGCCTCCACGCGGCGAACCTCCTGGCCGGGGAGGAGCGCCCCGCGGGAGACCTGGAGGAGGTCCTGCGCATCGTCGAAGGGGTCCGGGAATCGCCGCTCTGGAAGCGGGCGCTCGCTTCGAAACATCGGCTCGCGGAAGTGCCTTTCGCGCTGCCGGTCGAGGCGGCCGAGCTCGGCCTGCCCGGAGCGCCCGCATCGACGGTGCTCCAGGGGGCTGTCGACCTCGTGTTCGAGGAGGACGACGGCTGGATCCTGGTCGACTACAAATCGGATACGGTGACGGCGGAGAACCGCGCCTCGCTGGAGGCCTTCTACGCGGGACAAATCGCCCACTACCGCCGCTACTGGGAGAGGCTCACGGGGCGGCCCACGCGCGCCGGCCTCTATTTCCTGCACACGGGGGCGCTCGTGATGGTTCCCGGCGGCTCCATGCCGTCTTCACGAACGTCGTGAGAAGCTGAAGCCATGGAACCCGGGACCTACGACCTGGCCGTCATCGGCTCCGGCCCGGCGGGCCAGAAAGCCGCGATCGCGGCCGCCAAACTCGGCAAGCACGTGGCCGTCGTCGACCGCAAGGAGATGGTCGGCGGCGTCTGCCTCCACACCGGCACGATCCCCTCCAAGACCCTCCGGGAGGCGATCCTGTACCTCTCCGGCTTTCGCGAGAAGAGCTTCTACGGGCGCGACTACGCCGTCAGCAAGGAGATCACGGTCGCCGACCTCGCCTTCCGCGTGCAGAAAGTCCTCGCCAAGGAGATGGAGGTGGTGCGCGCGCAGCTCGCGCGCAACCGCGTCGCGACCATCCACGGCGCCGCCCGGTTCGCCGACCCGCACACGATCGAGGTCGAGTCCTCCGAGGGGACGACGTTCCTGCGCGCGGACCACATCCTGATCGCCTGCGGAACGCGCCCCGCGCACAACCCGACGGTGCCGCTCGACGGGAAGCGCATCATCGATTCCGACCAGCTCCTGCTCGGCACCGAGCTGCCCCGCGACCTCATCGTCGTCGGCGCCGGCGTCATCGGGCTCGAGTACGCCTCGATGGTCACGGCTCTTTCGATCAAGGTCACCGTCATCGAGGCCCGGCCCACGATCCTCGACTTCGTCGACGCCGAGACGATCGAGGCGCTCATGTACTTCATGCGCCAGCGGGGCGCGACGTTCCGCCTCGGCGAAAAGGTGATCTCCGTGGGCTACGACGAGAAGGACCGCGTGGTCGCCAGCCTCGAGAGCGGCAAGCGGGTTCACGGCGGCGCGCTGCTCTACACGGTCGGTCGGAAGACCAACGCCGATCTTCTGAACCTCGCGGCCGCAGGCCTCGCCGCCGACGAACGGGGAAAGATCGCCGTCAACGAGTTCTACCAGACTCCCGTTCCCCACATTTACGCGGCCGGCGACGTCATCGGCTTTCCGGCGCTCGCCTCGACCTCGATGGAGCAGGGGCGGCTCGCGAGCTGCCACATGTTCGGCGTGCAGTGCGACAGCCGGCCCGAGGCGATCCCCTACGGCATCTACACGATCCCGGAGATCTCGATGGTCGGGAAGACCGAACAGGAGCTGACCGCCGCGAAGGTCCCGTACGAGATCGGTCTCTCGCGGTTCGACGAGCTGGCGAAGGGCCAGATGCTCGGCGTCGAAACGGGCATGCTCAAGCTGCTCTTCGACCCGAAGACGCGGAAGCTTCTCGGCGTCCACATCTTCGGCGAGCGCGCCACCGAGATCGTCCACATCGGCCAGGCGGTGCTCGCCTTCGGCGGAACGATCGACTACTTCCGCGACGCCGTCTTCAACTACCCGACGATGGCCGAGGCCTACAAGGTGGCGGGGCTGGACGGATTGAACCGGCTCTAGTGTCCTGTCCCAGAAGTCTCGTCATCAACCTGCTGCCGCGAGTGCTTCATAAGCGCTACAGCGTCAATGGCATACGCACGACACTCCGCGATGCTCAAGGACTGGTATTCCCGTGACACAACACGAGTGTCCGAGCTAGAAGGCCCGGTTCAGGTACAGATAGGCCGAGCTGAAACTCCCCGAGTGGCCGTAACCGATGAAGAACGGCCCGATCAGCGTGTCCGCGACGACGAAGACGCTGCCCGCCGACTTGAACCCGGAAAAGGAGACGGGCGCCTGGTAGGCCCAGGTGTTCCCGCCCTCGATCGATACTCCCACGGATACGTTCTTGAGGATCGCGCCGCCCGTCTTCGTGAGGCGGTAGTACAGCAGCGCCGTCGCGAGCGCATACGTGTTTCCCGACAGCTGCTCCTGCGGCCGGCCCGAGAGCCGGAAGAGGCCCCCGAGGAAAAACTCGTTGTAGACGGGAACGTCCGTTCCGAGACCGGACCCGCCGACCACCTTGAGGAGGCCGCTCCAGCGATCGATCGTCTGGACGCCGATGGCCCCGGCCTCGAAGCGGTTGTAGTCGTAGGTGTCTCCCAGGCTCGGGCGGCCCGCGATGAAGTTCACGTTGGCGAAATACCCCGAGTGCGGCAGGTTCACGTTGTCGAGCTGGTCGATCTCGAAGTTCGTCACGAACACGCCCTCGTCCCAGCGGAAATCCGGAAACACCGGGATCCCGACCTTGCGGGTCCCGATCCCGTACCCGCGCCCGTAACCCGCACGCAGCTCGCCCCAGGTTCCGAAGTCATAGCCGAGGTCGAATCCGCCGCCGCCGCGGGTGACCTGGTACGTGCCGACGGAGTCGCCCTCGATGAATGCCAGGCGCTGCCGCTGGTTCCAGAAGCCGTACGGCGAGGCGAAGATACGGCCCTTGTAGGTGAGCGGCTGGAAGAACCGGGTCCTCAAATCGAGAGGGCTGCCGATCGTGAGCGTCGTCTTCCACTGCGCGCCGAGCCCGTTGAGCTCCGTTGCGTTGATGAGGGCGACGACTCCGAACTCCGTCGCGAACTGGAAGTCCGTCGCCAGGGACAGGCCGAGCTGCAGGTACGTCGGGCCCCAGGACTTCGGCGTCGCGGTGATCCGAAGAACGTTGCGTTCATTCTCTCGCGTGATGGCATAGCTCACGATCTCGAAAATCCCCATCGCGTAGATCCGCTTCAGGTCGCCGCCGAGAACTTTCGTATCGAGGATGGCGCCCGGTTTCGTCTGGACGAGGTATTCGATGCGGCGGGGATCGACGTTCGGCACCGGCTCGACGACGACGTCGTCGATGAACGGGAGCGGCGCCAGGGGGGCGTCGTGCCCCTGCTTCCACGTGCCGAAGACGCTCTCGGGCTCGGACCAGGCCTCGAGCTTCGCCTGGTCCGCCATGGCGGCCTTGTAGCCGAGCGGGATCATCTCCGCGCCCTTCAAGAAGTCCGCCGAGGTGTATCCCTTGAGGTCCGGCGTGATCACGAGTGTCGCGAGCCTAGCCGACTCCATGGTGTTCTGCTGGAGAGGCAGGTCGATGAGGCGGCCGATCATGGCTCCCACGTTGGTGGGCTTGGCCGCGATCTCCGCGCCCGAGGATCCGACGTTGACCGCGATCACGATGTCGGCGCCCATGGCCCGGACGGTCTGGACCGGCAGATTCTCGGACTCGCCCCCGTCGATCAGCACGTGGCCGTCGATCTCTCCGGGCGTGAAGATCGCCGGGATCGCCATGCTCGCCCGCATGACCCGCGCCAGGTTGCCGCTCGACATCACGTACGGCTGGCCTGTCTGGATGTCGGTCGCGACCGCCCGGAAGGGTATGCGGAAGTCGTCGAAGTTCGCCACCGTCGAACAGGGCAGCGTCGCGCTCTGCAGAACGAAGCCGAGCTTGCTGCCGGCCACCAGGCCCGGCGGGAGCTTCAGGCCCTTGAGGTCCACGCCGAACTCCAGGGGGATCAGGTGATCGAAGTCGTCCTCCTTCTGGCGGAAAGACTGCTGGGCCCGCTCGGGCGCATCCTCGAAGAGGGTTGACCACTTAATCGCCTTGATCAGTTTCTCCATCTCGTCGGGCGTGAAGCCGCAGGCGTAGAGGCCCCCGATGATCGAGCCCATGCTGGTTCCGGCGACGTAGTCGATCGGGATGTGGAGCTGTTCGAGGGCGCGGATCACGCCGATGTGCGCCATCCCGCGCGCGCCGCCGCCTCCGAGCGCCAGGCCGATCTTCGGCCGGGCCGGCGGGGGCGGGGCGGTCTGGCCGGAGGCGAAGGTCGAGCCCGCCAGAACGAGAAGGCCCGCGGCGAGGATCACCAGCAAGCGGCGATGCATTCGGGGGGGAATCCTAGCAGGCTCCGAGAATCGGCAGAAACTCGCGTCTACCGGGCTTCGGCTCGCGGCGACATCCGCTTCAGGAATCCGCGCGAGGCCGAAAGGAAGCCGACTTCGGCCAGGTGGGGCGCCAGCGGCGAGTCGCGAGCGTCGGCGCCGTCGACACGGGAGACGAGGACGGCGCGCCGCCGACCCCCTTCGACCAGGGCTGCCAGGGCACGCGCGAGGTCGCGGGCCGCCTTCCCACGGGCGGGCTCCTCCAGGGGAAGAAACGTGAGCAGGCTCGACTCCGCTCGGCCGATCCAGGCCAGCAGTTCGCCGTCCCGAAGGACGACCTGCGCCCCGGCGGCCCGCTGGGGGCGCGCCTCCCCCGCTCCCGCCGAAGGCCACCGCAGCGCGGCGCCGTAGGGGTTCGCCGGATCGGTGGCGGCGAGGATCAGGGTCTGCGACGCGCCGGCGTCGGGCGCCTCGCGCAGTCCCCGCAACCGGTCATCCGCGCCGGGCAGCGCGAACTGCGTCGCGCCGAGGCCAGCGACGAAATAGCCGCGGCGCACCTGACCCGCCTCCTCCATCGCCTTCAGGACCGGATAGATCGAGGAAAAGCCTCCCTCGAATCCCTCGGCGGCCGCGCCCTCGCGGGTCACCACGCCGTAGCGGTCGAGGAGGGACCGCACCCGCGCCATCCTCCGCTCGGTTTCGGACGGGAGCTTGCGCGCCGCGCGCGGCACGAGACTCCAGCGGCCCTCGCTGCCCGGCGGCCCCAGCCGTCGCGACCGGAACGCCCGGCCGCGCGACCGGCGGGCGCTGCGCGCGGAAGCGCCGGAGAGCATCGACCGCAGCGGGGCGAGCGTGTCGTTCGCCGCTTCGCCCGACCAGACGAGGTCCCAGAGGGCCTCGACGAGGTCTCCGGAAAACGCGCCCGTTTCGGCGGCGAGGTCCGGGAAGAAGAGCGCCCCGCGCTCGCGGAGCAGATCGCGGATTCGCGCCGCGAGCTCCCCGGGCGCCTGCGCGGGCGCCGGCGCCAGCAGCCCGGACCGGTCCGAAAGAAAGAGCGCCACGCGGCCGTCCGACGGGCCCAGCGGCTCGAGGCCCCTCCAGACGATCTCGCCCGAAGCCAGCAGGAAGTCGAGGTCCGCCGGCCGGTAGCGCTCGATCCGCGCCGGAAGGACCTCGGTCTCGAGCACCGAGGCGGGGATCGGGGCGCCCTGGAGCTGCTCGACCGCCGAGAGAAGCGCCTCGAGGCCGGCGCGCGGCTGCGCCACGGCCTGCCACTGCGCCAGGAACCGGGCGTAGGCCGCCGGCTCGACGGGCTCGACTTCCCGTCGCAGCCTGGCGAGGGAGCGGCGCTTGATCGCGCGCAGGACACCCGCGTCGCACCACTCCCGCGAGGAACCGCCCGGCAGGAAATCGCCCTCCAGAACTCGGCCGCGCTCGGCGAGCCGGTCGAGCGCCAGCCGGACGACTCCGACGGCGAGCCCGAACCGGGCCGCCGCATCCTCGAGGCGGAACGGTCCGTGTGTCCGGGCGTAACGGGAGAGCAGGTCGCCGAGCGGGTCGGCCACCGGCTCGAGAAACGCCTCGGGAAGGCCGGGGGGCGGGGCCGCGCCCAGGGCGTCGCGCAGTCGGCCGGCATCTTCCGCGGCCGCGCGCCGCGCCTGCCCGCCGATCCGCACCGCGATCGCACGGCGCTCACGGATCAGCGTCTCCAGCCACCCATCGGCCTCGGCCGGCGGGTCGCAGCGCTCCCGGATCTCCTCCGCGGTCAGGTCGCCGAGCGAGAGCAGCAGGTCGTGGAGTCCGTCCGCGTGCCGGACCGGCCGGCCCTCGAGCCGCTGCAGGGAACGCTCGAGCGACTCGATCGCCGCCGGATCCAGCAGCTCGCGCAGCTCGGCCTCGCCGAGCAGCTCCTTCAACTGGGCCTGGTCGACCGACAGCGCCTGGGCCCGGCGCTCCGCCAGCGGCGCGTCGCCGTCGTAGATGAAGTTGGCCACGTACGAAAAGAGCAGGGACGCCGCGAAAGGCGACGGCGTCCGCGAATCGACGGTGACGACGCGGATCCGCCGCGAAGCGATCCGGCGCAGGATCTCGACGAGCCCGGGAAGGTCGAAGACGTCCCGCAGGCACTCCCGGTACGTCTCGAGGAGGATCGGGAACGAGCCATAGCGCGCGGCCACGGCGAGCAGGTCCTTGGCCCGCTTGCGCTGGGCCCAGAGGGGGCTGCGCCGGCCCGGATGGCGCCGCGGCAGAAGCAGCGCCCGTGCGGCGTTCTCGCGAAACCGCGCCGCAAAGAGCGACGTCTGCCCCAGGCCACGCACGACGATGTCCTCGACCTCGTCGGCCGCCGGCAGAAACAGCGCCGGCTCGGGGGGCTCGTCGGATTCGGGGAGCCGGAAGACCATGCCGTCGTCCGACCAGAGCGCGTCGACGTCGCCGGCGCTCGCCGCCTTGAGCCGCGCGAGCACGGCGGTCGCCCACGGCGCGTGCACGCGGGCGCCCCAGGGAGACAGGACGCAGACTCGCCAGTCCCCGATCTCGTCCATGTACCGCTCGACGACGATGGTCCGATCGCTCGGCACGTCTCCCGTGGCCTCGCGCTGCTCGCGCAGGTAGGCGACCAGGTTCGTCGCCGCGCGCGGGTCGAGGCCGTGGATTTCCCGGAGACGGCTCTCGGCCTCCTCGCGGCCCGCCGCGGACAGAGTGCGGGCGAGCTCGCCGATGGCGGCGCCGAACTCGGGCGGACGTCCGGGCCGGTCCCCGTGCCAGAACGGCATGCGTCCGGGAACGCCGGGCGCCGGCGTGACCACGACGCGATCGTGCGTGATCTCGTCGATGCGCCACGAGGACGCGCCGAGGACGAAGACGTCTCCCGGCTGCGACTCGAAGACCATCTCCTCGTCGAGCTCGCCGACGCGCCGGCTCCGGGCCGGGTCGCCGCCGGACAGGAAGACGCCGAACAAGCCGCGATCCGGAATGGTCCCGGCGTTGACGACGGCCACGCGCCCGGCGCCCTCCCGCGCGCGGACTTCGCCGCCGATGCGATCCCAGGTGACGCGGGGGCGCAGCTCGGCGAACTCGTCGGACGGGTACCGGCCCGAGAGCATGTCGAGGACGCCGTCGAAGGACGCACGCGGAAGCTCCGCGAACGGCGCGGCGCGGCGGACGAGACGGTAGAGCTCGTCGACGTTGGCCGGCTCGGTCGCGACGATCGCGACGATCTGCTGCGCGAGAACGTCCAGGGGGTTGCGCGGGTAGGCGGTCTCCTCGACGCGCCCCTCGGCCATCCGCGCCGTGGCGGCGGCGGCGGCGAGCAGGTCTCCCCGGTACTTCGGAAAGAGGATCCCCCGGGAAGTTTCCCCGACGCCGTGGCCGGCGCGGCCGATGCGCTGCAACCCGGAGGCGATGGAGGGCGGCGCCTCGATCTGGACCACGAGGTCCACGGCGCCCATGTCGATGCCGAGCTCGAGCGAGGACGTGGCCACGATGGCGGGCAGGAGACCGCGCTTCAGGCGGTCTTCGATCTCCAGCCGCTTCTCCCGCGAGATGGAGCCGTGATGGGCGAGTGCGATCTCCTCCCCGGCCGATTCGTTGATGGCACCGGCCAGCCGCTCGGCGAGCCTCCGGCTGTTGGCGAAGATCATCGTGGAACGGTGCGCGCGGACGAGCTCGACCAGGCGCGGATAGATCGACGGCCAGATCGACTCGCGCGTCGGCCCCCGCTCGGCCGCGCCCGACGGGCCGGCGGCGGCCTCCTCGCCGAGCCGGGCCATGTCCTCGACCGGCACCTCGACCGACAGCTCCAGGGGCTTCGACTTCCCGGCGTCGACGATCTCGACCGGCCGGGCCGTCCAGACGCCGCGCCGGCCGACGATCTCGCCGCCCCCGAGCAGACGCGCGATCTCCTCGAGCGGCCGCTGCGTCGCCGACAGCCCGATGCGCTGCAGCGGCCGCCCCCCGCGGCGAAGCGCTTCGAGGCGCTCGAGCGACAGAAACAGGTGGGAGCCGCGCTTGCCGGCGGCGATCGCGTGGATCTCGTCGACGATCACGGCCTCGACCGAGCCGAGCGCTTCCCGGGCCTGCGACGTCAGCAGGAGGTACAGCGACTCGGGCGTCGTGATGAGGATGTCGGGGGGCGTCCGGACGATCCGGGCGCGCTCGGCGGAGGGCGTGTCGCCCGACCGGATGGCCACCGAGGGAACACGGTGCGCCACGCCCGCGTTCTCGGCCGCTTTCGTGATGCCGGCAATCGGGGCGCGCAGGTTGCGCTCGACGTCGACCGCCAGCGCCTTCAGGGGAGACACGTACAGGACGCGGCAGCGTTGCTTCTTCGGCGGCTCGGCGGAGAACATGAGCCGGTCGATGGCCGCGAGAAACGCGGCGAGCGTCTTGCCCGAGCCCGTGGGCGCGAGCAGAAGCGTCGAGAGGCCCCCCTGGATCGGAGGCCAGCCCTTCTTCTGCGCCGCCGTCGGGCCGGGAAACGCACCGCGAAACCAGTCCCGCACGGGGCCGTGGAAGCCCGCGAGGGCGTCTCGACTCACGCCGGCATTCTATGGGCCGGGCCGGAGCGATACGATTCCCGCGTGGACGTCCCAGAGCCGGGAAGCGCGTTCCTCGCCGATGCGATCCGGGAGTTCCGCAAGTCCAAGGGCCTCGCCGACCGCGCGCTCGCCCAGGTGGAGGACGCGGATCTCTTCCGGACGCTCGACCCGGACTCCAACAGCATCGCCCTCGTCCTCAAGCACCTCTCGGGCAACATGCGCTCGCGCTGGCGCGACTTCCTGACCTCCGACGGCGAGAAGCCCGACCGGGACCGGGACTCGGAGTTCGAGCTCGACGCCGCCGATACGCGCCCGGCGCTCCTCGAGCGCTGGGAAGCCGGCTGGACGCTGCTCTTCGACGCCCTCGCGGCCCTTTCGCCCGAAGATCTGCAGCGGGAGGTCGCCATCCGGCGCGAGCCGCATACGGTGATGCAGGCGATCCAGCGTCAGCTCACCCACTACGCGCACCACGTCGGCCAGATCGTGCTGCTCGCGCGCCACTTCGCGGGGCCGCGCTGGAGATCGCTGTCGATCCCGAAGGGCCGGTCCCGCCAGTTCGAGGTCTCGAAGGACGGCCGGCCCTACGGCACCGCTCGCTAGCGCCTCAGTCCGTCGTCCGATCCCTTGACGAACGGGCGCCGCCCGAATCGACGGTCCCGGCGCCCTCAGTTTCCCCGGGCGAGCCGCTCCTCGGCGATCCGCCTCGCCGCGGCGTCCGTCGTGATCGCCTGAGTCTCGGCCAGGGCGAAGACGCGCTCGAGCGTCTCGCCGACACGCAGGACCTCGCGACGGGCGAGGTCGGACGACCAGCCGAGGGACTCCTGCCCGGTGATCCCCACCGCGCCGCCGGCGTTGATGACGAAATCGGGGGCGTAGAGAATGCCCCGCGATCGGAGGCGTTCGGCGTCCTCGGGTCCCCCGAGCTGGTTGTTCGCCGCGCCCGCGACGGCCCTGCAGCGCAGGCGCGGGATCGAAACGGCGTCGAGCACGCCGCCGAGCGCGCAGGGCGCGAGGACGTCGCACGGCGTGGCCAGGATCGCCGCGGGCTCGATCCACGCAACGCCGCCCTCGTCGCGATGGCGGCGAACGGACTCCGGCGCGACGTCGCTGAATGCGACCGCCGCGCCCGCCGCCTGCAACCGCTCGATGAGCGCGCCGCCGACGCTGCCCGCCCCCTGCACGACGATGCGCCGCCCCGCGAGCGCGGGGTCCCCGAAGACGCGGGCGCAGGTGGCACGGATACCGGCCTCCACCCCGAGCGCGGTCCAGCCCGAGGAGTCGCCGGCGCCCCCGTTCTCCGGGCTCCGGCTGAAGACGTACGGAGCGCCGGCCTCCGAGATCACGTCCATGTCCCGCGACGACGTGCCGACGTCGGCGCCCGTCCAGAAGCGGCCGCCGAGCTCCCGGATGAACTCCCCGTAGCGCCGCAACAGCGGATCCCGCCGCTCGGGATCCAGGTCCGGCGGCACGGCGATCACGCCCTTGCCGCCGCCACGCGGGAAGCCCGCGGCGGCCCACTTGTACGTCATCCCCTCCGAGAGCCGCTCGGCGTCGCGCCGCGCGGCCGCCAGATCCGGATACGTCTTCATCCGCGTTCCGCCGGAGGCCGGGCCCAGCCGCGAGGAATGGAGCGCGATGAGGATCGTCGCGCCGGTCTCGGGGTCGAAGCGCTCGAGAAGCGCTTCGCCGTTCCAGCCGGACGCGCTCATTTCACAGCCATCGGCGCACGCGCGCCCGGTAGTCGCCGTAGTCCTGGCCGAATTTCGCCTCGAGATATCGCTCCTCGCGGGCGATGACGAAGCGCGACAGCAGGACCATGGCGACCGGAACGGACAGAAGGGGCCACAGCGCGTTCCAGAACAGGGCGAATCCGGCGCTGGCGGCGGCCAGGCCGAAATACATCGGGTTGCGCGTGAACCGATACGGGCCGCTCCGGACGAGCACCGTCGCGGGCCGCATCGGGTTCGGGCTCGTGCCCTCGGCGCGGAAGGTCAGGAGCGCCCAGACGCCTGTCCCGAGGCCGAGCGTGAAGAGGACCACGCCGACGGCGCGGGGTTCCAGGGAGTGGCCCGGCCAGACCGAGGCCGGCCGCACGCGGTCGAACAGGAACCCTGCGGCCAGACCGAGCGCGTAGATCGCGGGAGGCGGAAACTTCACGCCGGAAGTCGCCGCCGGGGCCGCCGCCATCATGCTCCTCCTTCCCCGCCGCCCGTCGCCGCGATCTGGCGGGCGGCGACCGCCAGCGCTTCGTCGATTCCGGATGCGAAATTCTCACGGCCGTACGCATCGATCTTGCCGGCCCGTTCCAGCGCGGCGCGCGGCTGCGCCTGGATGCCCGAGATCAGGAAGCGTATCCCCTGCTGCGAAAACGAGCGAAAGAGATCGTCGAGGACCCGGATCCCGGAGGCGTCGATCGCCGGAACGTTGCGCATGCGGAGGATGAACACCCTGGGCTTCTTCGCCACGAAATGCAGGACGTCCTTGATCTTGTCCGCCGCCCCGAAGAAGAACGGCCCGTTGACCTCGTACACCTCGACGCCCGCCGGGATCCGCCTCCGGGCCACGCCCTCGGCGTCCCCCTGCATGGTGCCGTCGGGCGCGTCCCGCCACTCCGCGGTCACGATGCCGACGTTGGTCACGTCCGCCATGCGCTTGATGAAGAGAAAGGCCGCGAGGACCACGCCGACCTGGACCGCTACGGTGAGGTCGACGAGCACGGTCAGGAGAAACGTCGTGAGCAGCACGGCCACGTCGCTCTTGGGCGTCCGAAAGAGCTGCGCGAACGAGCGCCACTCGCTCATGTGGTACGCCACGACGACGAGGATCGCGGCGAGGGTCGCCAGGGGAATGAACCGGGCCCACTTTCCCAGAAACAGAAACGCCGCGGCGACCACGACCGCGTGCGTCATCCCGGCCACCGGCGTGCGCCCTCCGCTCTTCACGTTGGTGGCCGTGCGCGCGATCGCCCCGGTGGCCGGCATTCCTCCCACCAGCCCCGAGGCGACGTTGGCGATCCCCTGCGCGACCAGCTCGACGTTGGACTTGTGTCGGCTCCCGATCATGCCGTCGGCCACGACGGCCGAGAGGAGGGACTCGATCGACGCGAGCAGCGCCACCGTCACGGCCGATGGGAACAGCTCCCGGACGCGCTCGGCCGTCAGCCGGGGCAGGTGCGGCGCCGGAATCGAGGCCCGGATTTCGCCGAATCGCGTGCCGATGGTTTCGACCGGAAGCCGCAGCCATGCCACGAAAATCGAGGCCGCGAGAATCGCGACGATCGGCGCCGGGACGCTGCGGGAAATCCTCGGCCACCCGAGCAGGATCGCGAGCGAGCCGGCCGCCACGCCGATCGCCGCCGGCGACGCGGTCGGCAGGCTCACTCCGTAGGCGCCCCACTTGGCCAGGAACGCGACGGGGACCGCCTCCATCCGGAGTCCGAGCAGGTCCCGGATCTGCGAGGAAAAGATGATGACCGCGATCCCGCTCGTGAAGCCCGTGACGACGGGAAACGGGATGAACTTGATCGCCGCCCCGAAGCGCGCCAGGCCGAGCACCATCAGCAGCAAGCCGGCAAGGACGGTGCAGATCGCCAGACCGTCGACGCCGTGACGCGCCACGATCCCGTAGACGATGACGACGAACGCGCCGGTCGGCCCGCCGATCTGGACGCGGCTGCCCCCGAGAAACGAGATCAGGAGCCCGGCGACCGCGGCCGTGACGAGACCCGTTTCCGGGGAAACGCCCGAGGCGATCGCGAACGCGATCGCGAGCGGAATCGCGACGATGCCGACGACGACCCCCGCCTGGATGTCCGTCGCCAGCTGGCGGCGCGAATACCCGGAGAGCGTGGTGAAGGTTTTGGGGAGCCAGACGCTCGTCACCGGCCGCTATCTTATATGGGGCCGTTTGCCCGGACGGAGCCGGTCGCCGCTCGAGCACCCGGAGGCGCGCCGCACCGCCGTCCGGGCCCGCGCCGGCCGATGTCGCGTAGTCCGCGCGGATCGCCGCGGCGATGCCGCCCGCATAGTCGAGGCCGAAGCGTGCGGCGGCCCATCCGGGAGGCGTCCTGGCCGCAAGCACCAGGAAGCGCGGCCCGGCCGAACGGATCCGTTCCGCCACGGCGAGCTCGGCGACCGGGTCGAGGTGGCCGGGAAGGATCTGCTCCTGGCGCAGGGGATTGGCAAGCCCCGTGACGAAGTTGAAGACACCCGCTTCCGGAAGTCCCGACAGCGTGTCCGCGGGCCGCGCCCGGGATTCGAGAAACCCGAGCGTCTGCCGGATGGCCTCCGCCTCCGCCGGGGGCAGGCGCAGCGTCCCGGCCGGCGTCTCGACGGCTACGCTGGCGACCGTGCGCCGGGCCCGGTCCAGCCGGACGAGCCCCACCGCGGCCAGGGCGAGGATCGCGGAGGCAATCGCGCGCCGCAGCGCGTCGGGCCGAGCCGTACGAGGGGCGAGCATGTCGAGCCCGAGCACGGCGGCCGAGACCGCGAGCCCGGGAAGGGCGAGGATCGAGTAAGGCGTCGTGACGTACCCGTAGGCGAGGTTGAGGACGACCCGCGACGCAAGCAGGGCGGAACAGCCGAACAGAAGCAGCCGAGCACGCGCGCGATCGTCTCCGGCGCCGCGCCACGCCAGCGCGATCGCCGCGACCCCGGCCGCGATCGGCATCGGAGACAGGAGGGGTGGAAGCCGGTCTTCGAGGCCGCCCCCGGTCGGGGTCGCGAGAAAGGCAACGGCCGCCGCGAGGACCAGCCACCAGACCAGGTCGGCGGCTCCGGGCCGCGCATCCTCCTTCCGGGATGCCCGGGCCACGAGAAACGCCGCCCCGAGGAGCACCAACCCGAGAAAGAGGCCCGAGGCAATGCGCACCAGGGAGGCCGCAGGGTCGTCGAAGCCCGATATCAGGCTGTAGACCTGTCGCCATTCGGGCGGCGGCGAAAACAGAACGAGCGGCCCCTCGGAACCGAGCTCGGCCCAGGAGACGCCCCGGACCGCGAAGCCATAGCCTGCCAGGGCCGCGGCCGCTCCGCCGAGCAATACGGCCGCAGTCTGCCGCCTCCGCGACCGGCCCTCCACGCCGCGCAGGGCCCCGAGGAGCAGCACCGCGCCCGCCGCCGCGCCGATCTCGGCCTTGGACAGGAGGGCGGCGCCGAGAGCAGCCGCCGCGAGTGCCGTCCGGGCCCGCGAAGGCGGACCGGCCGCGGCCGCCAGGCAGACGAATCCTGCGGCCGTGGCAAAGAGCGACGCGAACGCGTATGGAAAAACGAAAGAGCCCCCGTTTGGCGCCCCGATGCAGATCGCCGCGGCCACGGTCACGCCGACGCCGGCCGACAGCGGGGAGCCGGCGCGCCGCCCCAGCCTGTAAAGCGCCGTGAGCAGCACCGCCGCCGCCGCGATGCCCATTCCCTCGAGGGTCGCGAACCGGCGGCCGAAAGCCCGGATGGCGGCCGCGTTGGCCCACGGGGCCGCCGGGCCGTAGTAGTAGGCCACGTCGCGATACAGGCGCTCCCCCGCCGCCAGGCGCGCGGGCACCTGCAGCTCGCGCGACCCGTCGACGAACGGATGGATCCACCGGTCACGCGTCAGGGCCGCCGACGCCAGCGCCGCCAGGAGCGGGATCCAAAGCCACTCCCACCGCCGGCGGGGGCGGACTGCGGCTCCGGCCGTGGAGGCGGACCGGCGACCGGGCGTCACTCGCGCGCGCGGATGTCGGTGAGAATGTTGTTGTTGAGGGTGATGCGGACGTGGGAGCCCTCGGGAAAGCGGAACCACTGCGTCCGCGTGACCTCGAGGTGGTAGCGCGAGGTCGCCTGGCCCTCGCGAGCCTCGAAGACCATGTAGTAGTCGTCGAAGCTTCCGGACCTCGACGCGACCTGCTGGCGCTCGATCACGACGGCGTCCAAGGTTCGGAGGCCCAGGGCGGGATCCTTCGGCCGCGCCGAGGCGCAGGCCGCCAGGACGCCAACCGCCATCAGGGTAGCCGCCAGAATCGTCTTTCGCATCAAGGGCCTCTCCGCCTTCAAACGCATCGGGCCCCGCCCGGCATTCCGGCCTCCGGCGTCGGGCTATCCTACGGGGCGCCGCCATGAGCGACTCCCCCGTCTCGATCGGCCCGGCGAGCCGTCCCCTCGGTCCTCCCCGCGCCCCCGCTCTCGAGCGCTGGAGCTGGGCCCTCTACGACTTCGCCAACACGATCTTCTCCATGAACATCGTGACGCTCTATTTTGCCGTCTGGATCGTCACCGAGCGCGGTTCGAGCACGACCGCCTATTCGGCCGCAACGAGCCTCTCGTCGCTCGCCGTGCTCTTTCTGGCCCCCTGGGTCGGGGCGGTCTCGGACGCCTCGGGCCGGCGCAAGCCCTGGGTCGTGGGGACGACGCTCGTGTGCGTCGCCGCGACGCTCGCGTTCTCCCCGCTCGCGCACAGCGGCGCATCCCGCGTCGGGCTCCTGTCCCTCCTCGCCGCATTCGTGCTGGCCAACACCGCGTATCAGCTGGCTCTGCCTCCGTACAACGCGATGATGGCGGACCTCGCCCCGGCCTCGGACCGGGGCCGGCTGTCCGGGCTGGGGACGGCCCTCGGGTACGTCGGATCGATCGCCGGAGTCCTCCTCGTCGCGCCGTTCGTGACGGGGGGCTGGGGATTGGCGGCCGGCGGCCGCCAGGCCGCGTTCACGCCCACCGCGCTCCTCTTCCTGCTCTTCGCCCTGCCGTTCATCGCTTTCTGCCGGGACCGTTCGCCCCGGTCCGGGGCGCCCGGTCGAGCCGTCGGATTCCGGTCGATCTTCCGCGAGCTCGCGGAGGCCTTCCGCGACGCCGGGCGCCACCGGGGCCTTCGCCGCTTCGTCTTCGCGTCTTATTTCTACCAGGACGCCCTCGGAACCGCGATTTCGTTCATGGCCCTCTATGCCGTCACGGTGCTGGGCCTTCCGGCCGGCGGGGAAATCCGCCTCTTCGTCACCCTGACGATCCCGGCCGTGGTCGGAGCGGCACTGGCGGGCCTCGCCTGCGACCGCTGGGGGCCGCGCCGCACCCTCTCGGCCGTGCTCGCCACCTGGATCGCCGGGCTCGTCGCGATCGCCCTCGCGCCCACGCTCGACGGTTTCTGGATCGGCGGCTTCGTCGTCGGGCTGGCGTTCGGCGGGATCTGGTCCGCCGAGCGGCCGCTGCTGCTCACGCTCGTGCCCCCCGGAGAATCCGGCCGCTTCTTCGGCCTGCTCTCGCTGTCGGCGCGGGCCGCCGCGATCGTGGGACCCCTCGTCTGGGCCGCCATCGTCGACGGCCTTTCCGCACCGCTCGGCCGCGGCATCGCCTACCGGCTCGCCGTCGTTTCGCTGGCCGGGATGATGACCGTGGCGCTTTGGCTCCTGCGGGGCGTGCCGGATCGGAGGGTCGCCGCCGGCCCCGCGTCCCATAGAATCCCCGAAGGAACATGACGAAGCCTCGCGCCCGCGTTTCACTCGTCGGCCTCGGGCCGATTGGAATCGAGGTCGGCAAGGCCCTCGCCGGGCGGGACGGAATCGAGTTCGCCGGCGCGGCCGACCCGGCCGAAGGCAAGGCCGGCCGCCCCCTCGAGTCCCTCCTCGACGGCGCCTTCGCCGGTCACACGGTGTTTCCGACCGCGGCCGCTCTTTACGCCCGCACCGCGGGTTCTCGCAAGCGCAACGACGTGGCCGTACTCTGCACGGGGTCGCGCCTGCCCGCCATGCGGGCCCAGATCGAAGAGGCCATCGAGGCCGGCCTGCACATCGTGTCGACGTGCGAGGAGCTGGCCTATCCCGAGCTGCGTCATGCGCCGCTCGCGCGGGTGATCGACCGCAAGGCGAAGGCGAAGGGCGTCGCGGTCCTCGGCACGGGGGTGAATCCCGGGCTCGTCATGGATCGCTTCGCGCTCGCCGCCGCCGGAGCCTGCGTGCGCGTCGATTCCGTCCGCGTCACCCGCGTCGTCGACGCGTCCAAGCGCCGCGGGCCGCTGCGGGCCAAGGTCGGAGCGGGGCTCACCCGCGAAGAGTTCATGGCCGGGGTGGCGGCCAGGACGCTCGGCCACGTCGGCCTTTCGGAGTCGGCGGCGATCATCGCCCTCGGCCTCGGCCTTCCGATCCACGAGATCACCGAGACGATCAAGCCGATCCTCGCGACCGTAGAGACGGACGGTGTCGCGCCGGGCCGGGTGCTCGGCCTCCACCAGGTCGCCCTCGTGCAGGCGGGAGACGAGGTCAAGGTCGTGCTCGACCTGACGATGGCGATCGGGGCCGCGGACCCCTCGGACCGGATCGACATCGAGGGCGACCCGTCACTGCATCTGTCGGCCGCCGGCGGTTTCCACGGTGACCGCTCGACGATCGGCACGGTCGTCAACGCGATTCCGTTCATCGTGGCCGCGCCGCCCGGGCTCCACAACGTCGTGACCCTGCCCCTCTTCGGGCTGCGCCCCCTGCCCTAGACAGTTCTCGGCGTCGTCCGCGGCGGCGGGATAGCCTCGAAGGGTGCACGTGCTCGACCAGGCCCAGGAGATCGACGCCTCCCCCGAGGAAGTGTTCGCCTTCTTCTCGGACCCCGCCAACCTGGCGCGGATCACGCCGCCGTGGCTCCGGTTCCGGATCCACGGCGCGCCGCCCGTGGCGCTCGGCGAGGGCAGCCGCATCGAATACCGCATCCGCTGGCTCGTGTTCCGGTTGCGCTGGGTCACCCGGATCACGCGGTGGCGCGCGCCGCTCGAGTTCGAGGACCGGCAGGAGCGTGGGCCGTACGCGGTCTGGATCCACACGCACCGCTTTTCGCGCCGGGGGGAGGCGGTCCTGATGGAGGACCACGTCGCATATGCCCTTCCCATGGGTGTCGTCGGCCGCATCGTGCATGGCCTGCACGTGCGCCGGCAGCTCGAGGAGATCTTCGAATACCGGCGGCGCGCGATCGACGAAATCTTTCCGCCGGCCCGGCGCCTGAGGTCCGCTCCGGCGCCCGGCGCCTGAGCCGGGGCTCTCAGCGGTGTCCACGGTCGTTCACTGGTTTCGCCGCGACCTGCGCGTGTCGGACAACACCGCGCTCGCCCACGCCGCGCGGGACGCCGACCGGGTCGTTCCCGTCTTCGTCCTCGACGACACCTACGCCGCGGACCCGAACGTGGGCCCCTCGCGTTTCCGGTTCCTGCGCGAAAGCCTCGAGGCGCTGGAGGCGTCGCTCCCCCGCCTGGCCGGGCGACTGATCCTCCGCCGCGGGCCGGCCGAGCGAGCGCTCCCCGACCTTCTGCGGGAGACCGGCGCCGGCGCCGTTTACGCCAACGCCGAGATCGGACCGTACCCCGAACGCCGGGACGCGGCGGCCACAGCGGCGATCGAGTCCGCGGGAGGCCGCCTGCGCCTCTTCCCGGACTCGCTGCTGGTCGAACCCGAAGCGCTCGCGACCGACGCCGGCGACCCCTATGCCGTCTTCACGCCATTCTCCCGGAAATGGATGGCGGCCGAGAAACGGGACCCGGAACCCTCCCCCGCCGCGCTCGACACTCCCGACCTGCCCGGCGTGCCGATCGCGCGGGTCCGCGCGTGGCGCGATCTCCCGTCCGAACCGGCGGCGCCGAAGGGCGGCGAGTCCGAGGCCCGGGCGCTTCTGGCCCGGTTCTTCGCCGGTCCCGTCCGGCGATACGCTAAGGATCGCGACCGGCCCGATCGCGACGGGACCTCACGGCTCTCGCCGCACCTGCATTTCGGCACGCTCTCGCCCCGCACCGTCCGGGCGGCGGCGGAAGCGGCCCGGGGCGACGCCGCTGCCGCCGAGCGCGTCCATCTGGACACGTACGTCCGGGAGCTCGCCTGGCGCGAGTTCTTCCACCACGTCCTCTTCCATTTCCCTCGGGTGGCCAGGGAGAGCTTCCGCCGGGAGTTCGACCGAATGGCGTGGAAGGAAAACGCCGCCGCCTTCTCGGCCTGGGCGCGCGGCGAGACCGGCTACCCTTTCGTCGACGCGGCGATGCGCGAGCTCGCGACCACACATTGGATGCACAACCGGGCGCGCATGGTTGCGGCGTCGTTTCTGACCAAGGACCTGCACGTCCACTGGAAGCAGGGGGAGGCCTGGTTCGAGCGCCACCTCGCGGACGCCGACCTCGCCAACAACAATGGCGGCTGGCAATGGGCGGCGGGCAGCGGCACGGACGCGGCGCCCTACTTCCGCATCTTCAACCCCGTGCTGCAGTCGAAAAAGTTCGACCCCGAGGGCCATTACATTCGCCGCTTCGTGCCCGCCCTCGCCCGCGTTCCCGCGTCGAAGATCCACGAGCCGTGGACCATGACCCCCGCGGAACAGGCCGCCGCCAGCTGCCGGATCGGTGGAGGGGGCGACTATCCCGCTCCCATCCTCGACCATGCACGGGAAAGGCTTGCCGCCCTGGCCATGTACGGGGACATTCAGAAATAGGTCCAAAAAAGGCGGCCCCGACTCAACGGTCGGGGCCGGGAAGGAAGGTATCGCGTGCTGCCAGATGCAACAGGGGGCCTGGCGCGATTATTTCGATCCGTAAGCCATTGAACCCACGTGGCTTGCTATCCGCGGTCGATCTCGAACCCGTCCGCCTCCAGAGCCTCGTCCGCGGTGAGTTCGACGCGGATGTTCAGCCTCTCCTCGGTTTCAGCGAGGATGCGCGGATCTTCTTCGGCGAGCAGGTGGGCCACCCCGGGCCGGACCCGCACACGGACGGTTTCACCGGCGGAGAAGACGGCCGAGGCCTCCAGGAGCCGCCGTCGCAGATCCAGGGCCACGGTCATGTCGGTCTTCACGCGGCCGCTGCCGGAGCAGGCGGGGCACCCCCGCGTGAGGACCCGCTCCAGGTTGCCGCGTGAGCGCTGCCGGGTGATCTCGATCAGGCCGAACTCGGAAACCGGCAGCAGCCGGCTGCGGGCCCGGTCCCGCGCCATCTCCTCCTGGAAGCGCTCGAACAGAATCCGGCGGTGCTCCGGGTCCTCCATGTCGATGAAGTCGACGACCAGGAGCCCGCCGAGATCCCGCAGCCGGATCTGTCGGGCGACCTCGGGCGCGGCCTCCAGGTTCAGCGCGAAGACCGTTTCCTCGAGACCGTCCTTTCCCACGAAGCGCCCCGTGTTGACGTCGATCGCCACCAGGGCCTCGGTCTGGTGCAGGACGATCGAGCCGCCCGAGGGCAGCGCCACCCGGCTCTTGAGCGCGTTCTCGATCTCGGCCTCCACGCCGAAGCGCTCGAAGAGCGGCCGTGGGCCTTCGTCCAGCTCGAGCCGCGCCGCCAGGCGGGGGGCGACGGCGTCGAGCAGCTCCTGCATTCGCATCCGCGTCGGCTCATCGTCGACACGGATCGCGTCGCAGTCGTCGGGAACGAGATCGCGCAAACTGCGGAGCGCGAGGTCGAGCTCGCGGTGCAGGAGCGTCGGCGCCGCCGCGCTCTCCCGCCGCCGCGAAATCCGCGCCGCGACACCCGTCAGGTACGCATGGTCGGCGGTGAGATCTTCGGCGGACTTCCCCAGGGCCGCCGTGCGGGCGATGAATCCGCCGCCCCCGGGAAGCTCGCCGAGGAGCGCGCGGAGCCGGTCGCGTTCCGCCGGGTCGGTCACTCGCCGGGACACGCCGGCCTCGCTCGCCGAGGGCAGGTACACCAGCGTGCGCCCCGCCAGTGAGATCGAGGTCGAGACCCGGGGACCCTTCGAGGCGACCGGGTCCTTGGAGACCTGGACGACGATCTCCTGGCCTTCCTTGACGAGGTCGTCGATGCGCGGACGCTCGGAAGGCGCCCCGCCCTCGTCCCCTTCCGCGTCCGGGTCGAGCTCGCCGAAATCGAACGTCGGCGGGGGCGCGGCGTCTTCGACGTAAAGAAACGCGTCGCGGTCGAGCCCGATCGAGACGAAGGCCGCCTGCATTCCGGGCAGTACCCGGTGGACGCGTCCGAGGTACACGTTGCCGACCAGGCTCTGTCGGCCGCGGCGTTCGTGCAGGACTTCCACGACGCGGCCGTCCTCCGTGAGAGCGACCCGCGTCTCGGGAGGCGTCGCGTTGACGAGGAGCTCTTTCCTCACGCGTTGGCGAACCGGCGGTACTCGACGCCGAGGATCAGGCCGATCCCGAGAAAGGTCGTGGCCACCGACGAACCGCCGTAGGACACCAGCGGCAGCGGAATGCCCGTCGTGGGCGCCAGACCGATCATCATCGAGGCGTTGATCGCCACCGAGAAGAACATCATTCCCGTCAGGCCCAGCACGAGAAACACCCCTCCCCGGTCGCGCGCCGTCTGCGCGAGCTTCATGGCGCGCAGAAAGAGGGCCGCGAAGAGGCCGAGCACCAGGATCACACCGAGAAACCCCCACTCCTCGGCGATGACGGCGAGGATGAAGTCGGTGTGCTGCACCGGCAGAAACCGCAGCTGGCTCTGGGTTCCGCTCCGGAATCCCTTGCCCGAAAAGCCGCCCGAGCCGACCGCGATCTTCGACTGGCGCACCTGGTAGCCCGAACCGAGCAGATCGCTGTCCGGATTCAGAAACGTCCCGATGCGCGCCTTCTGGTAGTCCTTGAGGAGAAACCAGCCGACGCCGAGCGCGACCGCGACGATCAGCACGATCGCGATCCAGCCCCGGGCCGGCAGGCCCCCGAAGAACAGCCCGACGAAGAGCAGGGGCAGGAACGTGATCGCCAGTCCCATGTCCGGCTGCAGGAAGACGAGGAACATGGGCACACCCACGATCGCGCCCAGCTTGACCAGCGTTCCGGCGTGCAGCCGGGCGTCGTCCTCGTTCTCGAAGAGGTACGCGACGAGCAGCGCCGTCGCGATCTTGGCGAGCTCGGCCGGCTGGTACTGGAGCTGACCGATCCGGATCCAGGACCGCACGTTCGCAATGCTCTCGCCGAAAACCAGGAGGTAGACGAGAGGCAGAAGACAGACGCAGTAGACGGCGAAGGAGAACTTCAGCAGCATCCGGTAGTCGAAGAGGATCATGAACGTCATGCCTACCAGGCCGACGCCGACGAGCATGGCCTGCTTGACCGCCAGCCCCTCGGAACGCGTGCCCGTCGTGGCCGAGGCGATGAAGAGGACGCCGAGCGCGGCCAGGGCGAGCGAGCAGCCGAGGACGACGAGGTCGATCCGCCGCGAGCCCGGAAGCACCCGGCCGATCATCGCGCCTCCCGCAGCGCCGCAGGCACCACGCCCGGGGCGTGGACCGGGGCCGCCGCGGTCAACCCCGGACTCGTCGGGGGCGATACTCCGAAACGCGCTTCGAAGAGCGCCTTCGCCAGCGGCGCCGCAGCGAGATTTCCGTGGCCGCCGTGCTCGACGAAAACCACTACGACCATTCGGGGATCGCCGACGGGTCCGAATCCGGCGAACCAGGCATGGTCCTGCAGGCGCTTCCGGTCGGCGCCGGCCCGGATCGCGGTTTCCCGGCCGACGACCTGCACCGTGCCCGTCTTGCCTCCCATCTCGAAGCCTTGCACCCGCGAACCGTAGGCGGTGCCGCCCTCCTCGTTGACGACCGCCCACATCCCGTCCTTGACGACGTCGAGCTTCTCCCTGGAAAGCGGCATGGCGTCGCGGAACTCGGCCTTGTAGCGCAGCTGCTCGCCGGTGCGCGGGTCCTGAGAGGCATAGAAGAGGTGCGGCGTCGGCAGCCGGCCGTCCTCGATGAGGCCGGACAGCGCCCGCGCCACCTGCATGGACGTCACGAGCAGCGGGCCCTGGCCGATGGAGACCGAAATGGTCTCGCTCGGGTACCAGCGCGCGCCCCGACGGGTCTTCGCCCACTCCTCCGAGGGCACGAGGCCGGATTTCTCGAACGCGAGATCGACTCCCGTCGGCCGGCCGAACCCGAACGACGTGGCGATCTCGTGGATGCGGTCGATCTCGAGGCGCCGGCCCAGGTTGTAGAAGTACACGTCGCAGGACACCTTGATGGCGTCGCGCAGGTTGACCCAGCCGTGCCCGCCCTTGCGATGGCAGCGGAACTCGCGTCCGTAGAAGGCGGCGTGGCCGGGGCAGAAGACCCGGGCCTCCGGATCCACGAGGCCCATGGCGAGCGCGCCGTACGCGAGGAACACCTTGAAGACCGACCCGGGCGAATACATGTTCTGGATGGTGCGGTTCTGCAGCGGGCGGTCGGGATTCTCGATGAGGCCCGTCCATTCCGAGGGGGTCACGCGGCGCGTGAACCAGTTGGGGTTGTAGGAGGGCGAGGACACCAGGGCCAGGATCTCGCCGGTCTTCGGGTCCATGGCGACCACGGTGCCCACGCGCTCGCGGAAGTATTCCTCCGCGATCTCCTGGAGGCGCAGGTCGAGCGTGAGGAAGAGGTTCTGTCCGGGCCTGGCCTCCAGCCGATTGTCCTCGGAAACCTCGCGGCCGTGCGAATCGACGATGACCCTCCGCTCGCCGTTGGCCCCGGCGAGCAGCCGCTGGTACGCGCTCTCGATGCCCTTCTGCCCGATCCAGTCACCCACCTGGTAGACCCCCGACGCGGCCTTGATCTGTTCGGGTGTGGCTTCGGCCAGATAGCCGAGGGCGTGGGCCGCGGCGTTGCCGTGCTTGTAGAGGCGCCGCTGGGACACGGTGATCGCAAATTCCGGGTGCTCGATGGCCCGTGCCTCGATCGCCGCGACCTCCTCGATCCCGAGGTTTTCGGCGATTGGAATCGGGACGAACTCGGGAGATTTCAGGCCGCGGTCCACACGCGAGGCCACCTCCTCGCGGGGCAGCCCGAGCAGGTCCACCGCGAAGTCGATCGAAGCCTCCAGGTCCCGGGCTTCGCGCCGATAGAGCTGGAGGGTGTAGGCCGGCTCGTTTTCGACGAGGGGGGCGCCGTTCCGGTCGAGCACGTATCCGCGCGGCGCCGTGATCTTGACGGCGCGGATCCGGTTGTTCTCCGACAGCGAAAAGTAGTAGTCGCCGCGGACGATCTGGACGAACCAGTACGCGACCGCGAGCGCCGACAGACAGGCGCCGACCGCGACCCTCGAGATCTCGATTCGCCGCGTGAGCGCCTGGCGGTCTTCCCGGATCCTCAGCATGACGGCCTCGTGCCGGCCGTCGGTCGGGCCTTCACCGCAGCCTCCGCAGCCGCCGCCGCTTCCACCATTCGCGCCAGGGAAATCCCCACGCGGCCTCGAGCGCCCCGCCGGCCACGCCGGTCGCGGCCGCGCGCCAGAGGGCGTCGCGCGAGATGATCACGACCGGCGCCTGCAACAGGAGCGCCGAGAGCAGAGCGACGATCGCCTCGTTGGCCAGCGAGGCCGCGGCAAGCGCCGCCCCCACGGCCAGCGCCCCTCCGAAGACGACCCGCACCGAGACGAGCGTCAGGACGTACCCGAGAACCGCCTTGGCGAAGGCGTTCATCCCCAGCAGCGGCTGCGAGATCGAGTCCTCGGTGAAGCCGGCGGCCGCCCCGGCGAGGACGGCCCGGACGAAGTCGCCGCTGCGCGCGACCGTCGCCGTCGCGAGCAGGAACCAGTCGACCGGCAATGCCTGCCGGTACCTCGAGCCCCCGACGAAGAACTCGAGGACCGCAGCCGCCGCCAGCAGCAGCGCGATCCGGGACAGCTTCACCTCGCCGCACCCTTCCCGACCTCCGGGTTCTCGCGCGCCGCCGGCGAGGGCGCGAGCAGCAGCACATCCGTCAGCCGCCCGAAGTCCGCGCCCGGGACCACGCGAATCTGCAGAAACATCTTGCTCCCGCGCGCGACCGACTCGACCACGCCGATCGGCACGCCGCGCGGGTAGATCCCGTCGATTCCGGCCGACTCGACCAGGTCGCCCTTCGTGACGGAAGAGGTCGTCCCGATGTTGTTGAGCGTCATCGCACCCCGGCCGTCGCCCCGAACCACGCCGAGCTCGCCGGTGCGGGCGATGCGCGCGCCGGCGGCCGCCGAAGCGTCGAGCAGGAGCTGCGCGCGCGACACCGAATGGCCGACCGCGACGACACGGCCGACCAGGCCCGCCGGAACGGCGAGCGGCGTCCCGGCGACGACGCCCTCCTCCGAGCCGGCGCCGATCAGCGCGCTGTACGCCCCGGCGCGGCGCTCGAGCAGCAGGATCGGCGCGCTCCCCGAGACGTCCGGCAGTCCGGAACCTTCGCGGGCGAGGCGTCCCTCTTCTCCGGCCTGGCGCGCTTCGGCGCGCAGCCGGAAGAGCTCCTGCTCCCGGGTCTGGAGCAGCCGGCGCAGCCTCTCGTTTTCCGTGCGCGCGTTGAGGAGCTCGCCCGTCGACTGGACGGCGCCCGACACCGCCTGAGAGACGGCCGAAACCGCCGAGGCCACCGGGGCCGAAAGCGTCAGGATCCAGGACTGCAGCACCGTCCCGCGCCCGCCCCGCGCCGGAGCCTGGGCCGAGAGGATCAACACGCAGGCGATGAGCACCGTGGCGAGCACCGCACCGCCCCGGCGGGGGTTGACCGCCGCGATCTCGACGTGGGGGTTCTGGGTCCTCATGATCCGTCCGAGGCCGGTCGACGGCAGCGCGAGCCCGGCATGACCTACCGCCCTCCGTCCTCCGGTCTCGCGTGCCTCGCGTCGGTCACGGGATGCTGATCTTCCGGAGGAGGTCCATGTCCGTGAGCATCGCGCCGGTCCCCAGTGCCACGGAGGCCAGGGGGTCCTCGGCGTAGGAGATGGGCAGGCCCGTCTCCTCCGAGAGCCGGCGATCGAGATTGCGCAGGAGCGAGCCACCGCCCGTGATGATGATGCCCTTGTCCATGATGTCGGCCGAAAGCTCCGGCGGCGTGCGCTCGAGCGCGACACGCACGGTTTCGACGATCGCCGCGACGACCTCCGACAGGGCCTCGCGGACTTCCTCGTCGGTCAACATCAGCGTCTTCGGCACGCCCTCGACGAGGTCGCGGCCCTTGACCTCCATCGTCAGGGGCTCGTCGAGCGGATGCGCCGAGCCGATTTCGATCTTGATCTGCTCGGCGGTGCGCTCGCCGATCAGGAGGTTGTATTTGCGCTTGAGATACTGGATGAGCGCTTCGTCCATCTCGTTGGACGCCGTGCGGACGGAACGGCTGTAGACGATCCCGGCCAGCGAAATCACGGCGACGTCGGTCGTGCCGCCGCCGATGTCCACGATCATGTTTCCCGTCGGCTCGGTGATCGGCAGTCCCGCGCCGATCGCCGCCGCGACGGCCTGCTCGATGATGAAGACTTCGGAGGCGCCGGCGCGCAGCGCCGAGTCCTGGACGGCGCGCTTCTCGACCTGCGTGATGCCGGAAGGCACGGAGATGACGATGCGCGGGCGCACGAAGAGCGACCGCCCGTGCGCCTTCTTGATGAAGTGATCGAGCATCTTCTCGGTCACTTCGAAGTCCGCGATGACGCCGTCCTTCATCGGCCGGATCGCGACGATGTTGCCGGGCGTCCGCCCGAGCATCTCCTTCGCGTCCGCGCCGACCGCCTCGACCCGGTTGGTCTGCGTATTCACGGCCACGATCGAGGGCTCGCGCACGATGATGCCCTTGCCCCGGGCGAAGATCAGGGTGTTGGCGGTGCCGAGATCCACGGCCAGGTCGTTGGAAAAGATGGAGAAGACGGATTTCCAGGTCAAACGATGCCTCCCTGAGCGGGTGTTCGGGCGACCGACACGCGACACCTCATCATAGCGATTCGACGAAAACCCTCACCCTCCGCACGGTCTCGTTGCCCGAGGCATCCACGGCCTTGACCACCAGCACCGCCGCGCCGTCGCGCTCGATGGTAATCGTCTTCTTGAAGGATCCGTCCGGCTCGACGTCCGCGGGCTCGGCGTTGACCGTCACGACCGCCCCCGGCTCGGTCTTGCCGTAGATCAGGAAGAGGTTGCCCATCTGCTGGGGCGGCGACACGAAGAGCTCCGGAGGCACGGTGTCGCCGCTGCCCGTCGCGATCGGCTCGAGCATCATCTTGAACCGGCGGACGAAGCTCCAGTCGGACGTCAGGCCCGAGGAATCGATGGCGGCGACCCGCCAGAAGTAGGCTCCTTCGCGGGACACCTTGACGCGCGCCTGCGGTTGGACCCGGTCGTCCAGGTCCACCTCGGTGGCGTCGGGGACGAAAAGCCGCGAGCGGGAGATCTGGAGGCGGTACCGGACGGCCTCGGGCACCTTGGTCCACTTCAGGTCCACCTGGTCGCCCGTCTTGAGGTCGTAGATCCGGTTGTCGGCGGGAAGCAGCGGCTGGGGCGAATCCGGCAGGGTCTCCTTCGCGGAGAACTGCCGGGTCGCGGCCGCCGCGGCCACGCGCTCGCGGCCCTCGAGGACGACGGTCTCCTTGCCGGTCGAGACCGTGGCCCGGCCGCGGTAGCTCGTGACCTCCGTTTTGTCGCCCGGCGCCACGTCGACCGACACCCGGGAGTCGCGGTCGATCGCGGCGACGGCCGCGTCCGTGTCGACGGTGGAAGAGGCGTTCGAGGTGTAGACGTTCACCGCGCCCGAGACGATCTTGATCTGGCTGCCGGGCGATTCCGAGGACGCCGGCCGGCGACACTCGAACAGCGAGCCCGGGCGGATCGTGTACAGCGTGCCGTCGAAGAACATGATCTCGGCCGAGCCGTTCTTTCCCGCCTTGACGAAGTCGCCGTCGAAGAGCGGCTGTCGTTGGCGTGCGGGCTCGAACGTCGAGCGCCCGGCGCGCTGCAGCATCACGTCGCCCTCGACGAAGATGAACGACGCGTCGCCCTGCTCTCCCTGCCCCCGGCCGCCCAGGGCCCGGCGCGAGTACGACTGCGATTCGACCGCGAGGCGAAAGGCCTCCTCGAATCGCGTCGCGGTGAACGACTCCCGGGCGTCCCGCAGAAAGTCACGCGCCTGCGCGACGTTGGAGCCCGGCCGGACGGCTCCGACGGCCCGCGTCGCCCGGGCGAGAACCGACTCGGCCTCCGCGATCTCCACCCGCGCGCGCTCCTGGGGCGAACGGCGGCCGCGGCTGTAGAGCAGATAGCCGACGACCCCGGCCACCACGAGAAGACCGAGTACGAGCCCCCACTGTCGGATCTTCTGGATCGGAATGACGAACCAGTCCAGATCCGTCCCGGCCGGCTGTCCGGCCTTCCTTTTGCGCATAAACTCCCGAAACGGCGAGACTTATCCCTCTGACTTATAACACACTTGCCCGATTCGAGACAGTGACGCCGCCCCCCCAATCCCGACCTCGCGGAGCCCCGTCTCTTCCTACGCCGACGGCCCGTACCCCGCAGACTGCCGCCTCCGCTCGCGGCGCGAGGAGTCTCCGCGGGCGCAGCGGAGGAGCCTCGCGCCGCGGGTGGGCGGGCGCCCGGTGCCCAGCCCTGCGGTCGAGCCCGCACCCGGGCAAGCCGCAGGGCAGTGCGCGCGACGGCGCAGGGCTCCGGGCGCCCGCCCGCGACGTTCGCGATATAGTCGCGCGTTCTCGATTTTGCTAGAGAGGGGTCTTCGATGCTCAAGACGATGCGCAACAGCTTCCATCACCTCAAGTGGACACTGTTCCTCGTGATCGCGGTCTTCATCCTCGGATTCGTCTTCTTCTCCGGCAGCTCCGATCCGGCCGACGCCTCGAGCCAGGTCGTCGCCCGGGTCGGAAAGGACCGGATCACCGCCGTCGAGTTCGACCGGCAGTACCGCGCCCAGGTGGAGCGGTACAAGCAGATGTACCAGGGCAACTTCTCGCCCGAGCTCGAACGCGCCCTGGACCTGCCGCGCAACGTCCTCGACTCGATGATCGAGCGCAAGCTGCGGCTCGAGTCCGCACGCCGCATGAACCTGTCGGTCTCCGACGAGGAGCTGGCGCAGAAGATCGTGACCCTTCCCTATTTCCAGGAGAACAACCAGTTCATCGGACGGGAGAAGTACGAGAAGATGCTCCGCGCCAACCGTCTCGTCCCCGAACAGTTCGAGAACGAGGTCCGCGAGGACATGCTCCTGCAGAAGTACGGGGAGCTGGTGAAGGCCTCCGTCGTGGTCCCCGAGGCCGAGATCCTCCGCGAGTACGCGGCCAAGAACGACAAGGCCACCATCGAGTACGTCCTCGTCCCTTCGAGCCGCATCGAGAGCGCCGCGCAGCCGACCGACGCGGACCTCCAGCAGTACCTCGACGCGCACAAGGACCGCTATCGCACCCCGGTCCAGCGGCGCCTCAAGTACCTCCTCGTCGACAAGGCCAAGGTCCGCGCAAAGATGAAGCCGACCGATGCCGACGTCGCGGCCGAGTACGAGAAGCGCAAGGACACGTTCACGGTGCCCGAGCAGGTCAACGTCGCGCACATCCTCGTCGCCGTCAAACCCGACGGCGGAGCGAACGCGGACGAGGTCGCCCGGGCGAAGGCCGAAACGGTCGCCGCGCGGGCCCGGGTCAAGGGCGCGGACTTCGCGAAACTCGCCAACGAGAACACCGACGACCCCAGCGGCAAGACGAACGGCGGCCAGTTGCCGCCTTTCTCGCGCGGGCAGATGGTCCCGGAGTTCGAGGCGCAGGCCTTCGCGATGGAGCCCGGCGAGATCCGGGGGCCGATCAAGACCCAGTTCGGATACCACATCATCAAGTTCAACTCGAAGACGCCGGCCCGAACCCGCTCGCTCGAGGAGGCCCGTCCGCAGCTGACGGCGGAGCTCTCGGAGCGGATGGCCACGGGAGAGGTCGACCGGCTCGCCCGCGAGCTCGCCGAGAAGCTCAAGGCGATGCCGTCGGCGACCGACGAGCAGCTGCGCCAGCTGCAGACGGAATTCGTCAACTTCAACACGACCGAGTGGGCGGCCAAGGGCGACCCCATCCCCGGCATCGGCGCCAACCAGAAGTTCGCCGACGAGGCCTGGGGCCTGTCGATCGGCAAGGTGTCCGCGGTCCCCGTGACGACCGCGCGCGGCGTGGCCTTCGTCAAGGCCTCCGAGGAGCGCCCCGCCGGCCTGCCGGCGTTCGCGGAGTTGAAGCCGCGCCTCGAACAGGACTGGAAAGCCGAGCGCCGCGAGAAGGACGCCCTGGCCCAGCTCGAGCCCGCGGCGCGGGAGCTGTCGTCCGGCGCCACGCTGGCTACCCTCGCGTCGCGCTACGGCACCGAGGTCAAGACGACGACCGAGTTCGGCCCCGGCGGGCCCGTCCCCGAAATCGGCGCCGCTGCGGAGCTGGTCGCCGCGGTCTTCCGGACGCCGCAGGGCCAGGCCGGTCCGCCGGTCCCGGTGCCGGCCGGCTTCGTGCTGTTTCGCGTGCTGACGCGGACCGAAGGCAGCCGCGAGGCCATGCAGGCCCAGAAGGAGCAGCTGCGCGAGACGATCCGCTCCCGCGAGGCCGAGCGCCTGACGCGCTCCTACCTGCAGCGGATGCGGACCGAGCAGAAGGTCGAGATCAACGACCAGCTGCTCTCGAGCTTCCTGAGGGACACGAGCGGGCGACGGTCGTAGGGGTCAGGTCTTGCCTTTTGCCATCGCCGATCCACGATTTCGACCGTCTGAAAGGATTCTCCCCGTCTTGTCTCGGATGGCAAAAGGCAAGACCTGACCCCTTATGATCGGCCGCCTCACCGGCCGGCTCGCATTCCGAGCGCCGGACCAGGTCCTTCTGGACGTGGCCGGCGTCGGCTATCTCGTCCACATCCCGCTTTCGACCTTCTACGAGCTGCCCGAGCAGGAGAGCCCGGTGTCGCTCTGGATCCACACGCACGTGCGCGAGGAGGCCCTCGCCCTCTACGGGTTCCTGACCGAACGGGAGCGCGCGCTCTTTCTGCTGCTTCTGGGCGTCACGGGCATCGGGCCCCGCGTGGCGCTGACGGTGCTGTCCGGGATCCCGCCCGCCGAGCTCATCGACGCCCTGCGGCGGCAGGACGTCCGGCGCCTGGTCGCCGTGCCCGGTGTCGGCAAGAAGACCGCCGAGCGCATGGTTCTCGAGCTCGCCGAGAAGGCCGGGAACCTTCCGGGCGAGGCGCCGGCAAAGACCCCCGCCGCCGTCGCGGCGGACGACGTCACCTCGGCCCTCGTCAACCTCGGCTACCGCAAGGCCGAGGCCGAACGGTCCGTCGACGCCATCGCGCGTGCGGGCGCGCCCGAGGACTTCGGCGCGTTCCTGAAGGAAGCACTCCGCCGCCTGACGTCGGGCTGAGCCGACAAGCCGCTAGTCGTACACTTCCCCGAACGCCATGACCCAGGACCGAGAGATCCTCGCCGGCACCGCCCTCGAGGAGGACACCGCCGTCGAGCCGCGGCTGCGGCCGCAGTCGCTGAGCGAGTACATCGGCCAGACCAAGGTCCGGGAGAACCTCTCGGTGTTTCTGGCTGCCGCGCGCGGCCGCGGCGAGCCGCTGGACCACGTGCTCCTGACCGGGCCGCCGGGTCTCGGCAAGACGACACTCGCCCACATCGTCGCGAAGGAGATGGGGGCGGGACTGCGCCTGACGGCCGGCCCGATGATCGCCCGGGCCGGCGACCTCGCCGGCCTGCTGACGAACCTGCAGCCGAAGGACGTCCTCTTCGTCGACGAGATCCACCGGCTCTCGCCCGCCGTCGAGGAGATCCTCTACCCCGCGATGGAGGACTTCCGGCTCGACGTGATGATCGGCGAGGGGCCGATGGCGCGCACCGTCAAGGTGGATCTGCCGCCCTTCACTCTGATCGGCGCCACCACGCGGCCGGGCCTTCTCTCACAGCCGCTTCACGGGCGCTTCGGCATCACCCTGCGCCTGGACTTCTACGACGTCGGCGCGCTCTCGCAGATCATCGATCGCTCCGCGCGCATTCTCTCCATCGCGATCACGCCCGAGGCGTCCCGGGAGATCGGCTCGCGGGCCCGCGGCACGCCCCGCATCGCCAACCGGCTTCTCCGAAGGCTGCGCGACTTCGCGGAGGTCGCCGGCCACGACCGCATCGACCTGGACACGGCACGCGCCGCGCTCGCGCGGCTCGAGGTCGACGAGCACGGGTTCGACGAGCTCGACCGGCGCATCCTCTCGACGATCATCGAGAAGTTCGGCGGCGGTCCCGTCGGCGTCGGCGCGATCGCCGCCTCGCTCGGCGAGGATCGGGGCACGCTCGAGGACCTGTACGAGCCCTATCTCCTCCAGGCGGGGTTCCTCCAGCGGACTCCGCGCGGCCGGGTCGCCTCGCCGGCCGCCTACCGACACCTCGGGATCACGGCACCCCGACGCGACGGGGAACTGTTCTAGCCTCCGCCCCGAATGAAACGCGGCCTCCTCGTCTACAACCCGACCGCGGGCCAGCGCGACGTGCGCCGGCGGATGAGCGCCCTCATCGACCGCATGCGGGAGCGCGGGCTGGACCTCGTCAACGCTCCGACGAGCGGCCCCGGCGATGCGACCGACATCGTTCGCTCGTTTCTTCCGCGGGGGCCGGACCTCGTCGCGGTGTGCGGCGGCGACGGCACCGTCTCCGAGGCCGCCTGCGGCCTCGTCGGCTCGGACGTGCCCCTCGGCGTGATCCCGGCCGGTACGTCCAACGTTCTCGCCGTCGAGCTCGGCATCCCCCTCGACCTCGCGCGCGCCGAGGACCTGCTGGTCGACGGGGCGCCGCACGCGGTGCGCTTCAGCCACGCGGGCGACCGGCCGTTTCTTCTCTGGGCCGGCGTGGGCCTCGACGCACGGGTCATGGGACAGATGAACCTCACGCTCAAGCGCCGCCTCGGAAGGGCCGGCATCTTCGGCACCGCGCTCGCGGAGTTCTTCCAGTACGAGTTCCCGCGGCTCGAGGTCGAGATCGACGGCGTCCGGCATCCGGCGACCTACGCCGTCGTCTGCCGCGCGCGGCACTACGCGGGCCGGTGGATCATCGCCCCCGAGGCCCGGCTTCACGGCGAAGACTTCGAGGTGCTGCTGTTCAATCACCGAGACCGCGCCAAGCTCTACCGCCTGTTTCGGGAGATGATGCGCCGCCAGGGCGGTCACCTCGTCAACGGGCTGGCCCGGATCGTGCGGGGACGCCGCGTCGCGATCCGCGCTCTCGAGCCCTACCCGGTCGACATCCAGGTCGACGGGGATTGCGTGCTCAAGACGCCGGTCGAATGCCGCGTGGACTCGGTCGCCGTGAAAATACTCGTCCCGCGGCGGTAGGTCACTTCCCCTTCCGGCCCGACTGGACGGCCTTCTCCACGTCCGCCGCCTCGCGCGGCGCGGCGCAGGAGAGGCAGTCGGAGCCGTCCCGGGTGACGAGGACCGTGTCCTCGATCCGGACGCCGATGTTCCACCACTTCGGATCGACGCCCGTCGTGTTCGCGGGGATGTAGATCCCCGGCTCGATGGTGAAGACCATCCCGGCCTCGAGCACGCGCGACCGCGCGCCGGCCTGTCCGTAGGGGCTCGGGTCGTGCACGTCGAATCCGACCCAGTGGGAGACGCCGTGCAGCGTGAAGCGCCGGTGAGCGAACGTCTTCACGAGCTCGGCCGGATCGCCCTGGAGGAGCCCCAGCCGCACGAGCCCCTCGGCGCAGGTCATCGCCGCGGCCTTCTCGACCTCGTCGTGCGCCACGCCCGGCTTGACGACCGCCAGGGCCGCCTTCTGCGCCGCGAGGACGATGTCGTAGATCGCGCGCTGCTCCGGCGAGAACCGGCCGTTGACGGGATAGGTTCGCGTGATGTCGGTCGCGTAGAGGCCGTACTCGGCGCCGGAGTCGTTCAGGAGCAGCTCGCCGTCTTTCATCTGCCGGCTGCTCTGGTCGTAGTGCAGGATGCAGGAGTTGGGGCCGGAGCCGGCGATCGAGGGATACGCCATTCGCCGGGCGCCGTTGGCCGCGCAGTAGCCATCGAGCGCCTGCTGGACCTCGAATTCCCACTTGCCCGGGGCCGCCGCCTGCATCGCCCGGATGTGGCCCTGCGCCGACATCTCCGCCGCGCGGCGCAGGAACCGGAGGTCCTCTTCGTCCTTGATCAGGCGCATCTCGCGGAGGATCGCCCGCGCGTCGACCAGCGTCGACGGTCCGCCGTACCGGGTGCGCAGCGGGTCGTAGCTCGCGCGGAACTTCTCGATCCACCCGGTGTCGTTGCCGTCGGCCACGTAGATCGCCTTCGCGTCGGCGATGTAGCCGCTCGTCGTGTAGGTGTTGCGGTCGAACTGGGACATCTTCGTGTCGAAATCGGCGATCTTGAAGGCCGCGTCGGCTCCGTAGGCGGCGACGGCCTCGTCCGGCCCGACCCGCGCGCCGGCCCAGGCCTCGCGGCGCAGGTCGCGCGGCTGCAGAAAGACGATGTATTTCTTTCCGTCGGCGGCTTCGGGCCGCAGGACCACGGTCACGTCGTCCTGGTCGATCCCCGTGAGGTAATAGAAGTCGGAATCCTGCCGATAGAGGTACTCGACGTCGTTGGACATCGTGCGCATCGGCGCCGAGCGCAGAATCGCGATGGACCCCGGTGGAAGCTGCGCCATGAACTTCTCGCGGCGCGCCTGGAACGCCGCCGGGTTCGGGGTGATCGGGGGATAGTCGAGAGCGAGTGCCGGCCACGCGGCGGCGAGGACCAGGGCGACGGCGGCGATGCGAAGCTTCACGATGCCTCCTTCTTCTGCGGTCCGGGGAATCAACGCTTGGAGATGAACGACCACGGGGCCGTGGAACCGCCCGTCCGGGGCACGGCCTCGGGCCGGACGACGGCGGCGATGCGGGCCCGGTGAGTCTTGAGGATCCGCCGCACGGGCACTCCCGAGGCGGCCTCCTCCAGGATGTCCGCGCCCGATTCGTCGACTTTGGCGAGAAACGCCTCCCAGACGGCCTCGCCCACGGGCATCCCGCGGAAAACCACGTTGGGGATCCTCGACAGCTCGCGCTGGAGCAGGCCGAGCCGCTCGCGGAGAAGGTCTTCGTCGGCCAGCGCCTGGTCTTCGTACGGCGTGTGCGGCTTGGGGATGAACGCGTTGACCGAGGGCACGATCTCGGCCACGCGGCCGAGCCCCCGCCCCTCCTCGACCGCGATCGCGTGGAGCCGTTCGGTCAGGCGGACGATGTCGCGCACGTCCTCCCCGGTCTCCGAAGGCAGTCCCACCTGCAGGTAGAGCTTCAGGCGCGTGAACCCGCGGGCGAACACGAGCCGCACCTTCTCCTCGAGCATCGCGTCGGAGACCTTCTTGTTGATGAACCGCCGCAGCCGCTCGTTGCCGGCCTCCGGCGCGATCGCGAGGGCGCGCTCACCCTGCCGGGCGAGGACCTCGAGGATCGGGTCCGAGATCGCGTCGATCTTGATGGACGAAAGCGCGATGTGGTACCCGAGGGAGGCCAGGCCCTCCAGGATCGGGATGATCTCCGGGTGGTCGCAGACGGCCGTGGCGATCAGGCCGGTCCGGTCGGTCAGGGGCCGGGCCGCGCGCGCGATCTTGAGGATCGACGACGCGGGATACTGCTTGACCGGCGCCATCGCGTAGGCCGCCCAGCAGAACCGGCACATCTCGGTGCAGCCCCGTGAGATTTCGATGAGGAGCTTGTCGGCGAGCTCGGTCCGGGGCGTCAGGATCGTCGTGTGCGGGACTTCGAACTCCGGCGTGATGTCCTTGCGCGACATCGGCTGCTGGATCACGACCCGGGAGTTCTCGGCCGCCTCGGCGCGGGCGCCGTGAACCTGCGGCACGAAGAGGCCCGGCAGCTTCGCCGCCGACTCGAGGAAGCCGTCCCGATCGAGGCCCGACGCCAGGAGCTCCGCGATCCGCGGCACGAGGCGCTCGCCGTCGCCCATCGCGAAGGCGTCCACGAACGGCGAGAGGGCGGCGGGATTCATTCGCGCGATGTCGCCGCCGACGAGCACGAGCGGGTGCCGCTCGTCGCGCTCGAGGCGGCGCGCCGGGATCCCGGCCTTTCGCAGCGTGCGGAGGATGTGGACGATGTCCATCTCCCAGGACAGCGACCACGCGAGCAGACCGAATTCGGACAGCGGCGTCCCCGACTCGAACGTCGCGGCGGGCGCGTTCTCCTCGTGAAAGAACCTCTCGCAGACCACGTCGGGAATCCGGTTGAAGAGGCGGTAGATCCACTGGAAGCCGAGGTTCGACATCCCGACCTCGTACGTGTTCGGGAAGCCGAGGGCGATGCGGTAGGCGCCGAACCGCCGGGGCGCTTCGGTGAAGCGCTCGAGCGCGGCGCGCTCGCGATTGACGGACGTGGCAGGCATGCGGGAGAGCGAATTATAGGCGCTGGCGCGCGCCGGCGCCGGCGCCGGCGGGTGGCCGTTTCAGAGGCGTATCAAAAAGACCCAGTCACCGACGTTCGTGCCCGTCGGCCCCGTCACGAAGAGGTCGCCGAGGCGCGCGAAGAGGGAGCGCGTGTCGTTTCGCGCCAGGATCGCGTCCGGATCGAGCCCCCGGCGCCGCGCCCGCGCCATGGTCGTGCCGTCGGCGAACGCGCCGGCCGCGCCGGAGCTGCCATCCTTCCCGTCGGAGCCCGCGGCGAGGAGGTGGATCGTCCGCTCGCCCGCGAGCTCGCCGGCCGCGCCGAGGGCAAGCTCGAGGCAACGGCCGCCCCGGCCGCCCGGGCGTCCGATCGATCGGTCGACGGTCGTTTCGCCTCCCGCCGCGAGAACCGATCCGGCCGGGAGCCGGCGGGCCCGCCGCGCCAGCCGCACGCCGGCCGCCCACGCCTCACCCTCCAGCCGCTCGCCGTCGCAAACGACGCGACAGACCCATGCGCCGGGCCGCGTGCGCCGCCGCGTCCAGGCCGCCGCGATTCGAGCCGACGACCCGCACGACGTCGCCCCGCCGCCCGCGCACGGTCGGCCCCGAGCCGACGAGCGCCGCGCGGTCGCCCGGCACGTCGGAGAGAACGAGCGTCACGAGACGCGCCCGGCTCGCGCGGCCGAGCCCGCCGCCCTTCACCGCCGAGAGGGACGTGCGCAGGCGGTTGATCCGGGAGATCGCGGCGCCGGAGCGCGCGAGCTCGCGGACCGCGCGCCGCTTCTCCGCGAGCGTCACGCCCGGGCGCGCCAGCGCGAGGAGCGACGAGGCTCCGCCCGAGACGAGACACAGGATGACGTCGCCCGCGCCGAATCCGCGGAAGAACCGCAGCGCCCGCTTCGCGGCCCGAACGCTCGAGCCGTCCGGTTCCGGGTGAGCGGCGAAGGCCACCGCGCCGCGCGGCAGACCCCGCGCGGGGTGCCCCGCCGGCAGCACGACGAGCGCGGGGACCGGACCGACCTTGCGCAACGCCGCGCGCGCCATCCCCGCCGCCGCCTTTCCGGCGGCGAAGACGCCGACCGACGCGCCCCGGGCGAGAGCGCGCGCGACGGCCGCGGACCCGAGCGCCCGTTCGACAGCGGCCTCCGGGTCGGCGGCCGCCAGGGCGGCGCGATACAGGGCCTCGAGCCGGCGGCGTGGGTTTCGGGCGGCCATGGCCGGTCCAGAGTAAGACGATCCCGCTGTGTGAGAATAGGCGTGCCCTCCTCCGGGTTTCGCAGGAGGGATACCGCATGAGCGCCAACCCCACCGCCCCCGGCACGTCGCCGCGTCCCGACGAGCTCGCGCCGGGCGAGCACTACTGGTCCCGCGCCTCGAAGGACCTGCGGCACCGGCTCAACAGGGCCATTCCGCACGATCTGCTCAAGGACCTGCACCGCAAGAGCCCCGCGCGGCACTTCCTCGTTGCCGTCCGCCAGTTCGCCATGCTGATCGCGGCGTCCGCGATTGCCTGGAGATTCCCCCAGCCGTGGATCTGGATTCCCGCCGCGCTCGTCTCCGGCTGGACGGTCTTCAACTTCACTATCCTCCTGCACGACGCGCTCCACCATGCCGTCTTCAACGGGCCGCACCCGAAGGGCGACCGCGCCCTGTCCCTTCTGTACGCGATCCCTTCCGGAATCTCGGCCTCGCAGTTCACGCGCTGGCACCTGACGCACCACGCCGAGCTCGGAGACGCCGAGGCCGACCCGAAGCGGCACTACCTGTCGCCGAAGATCGTGAAGCCCTGGTTCAAGTTGCTCTACTTCACGCCGGCGCTCTTTCCCATCTACTTCCGGGCCGCGCGCAAGGAGACGGCCACCTACCCGCCGGAGCTGCGCCGCCGGATCGCGTGGGAGCGGCGAGCGACCATTCTGTTCCACCTCGCCGTCCTCGCGGCCGTCTGGGCCACCGGCGGCGCCGCGGTCGCCGCACGCGTGTATCTCGTCCCGGTCTTCCTCGTCTTCCCGATCGCGTTCGCGCTCAACCGCCTCGGCCAGCACTACGCGATCGACCCGGCCGATCCGGCCAAGTGGGGCTCGATCCTGAAGCCCAGCCGCTTCTGGGATTTCTGGTACATCTCTTCCGCCTATCACCTGGAGCACCACTATTTCCCCGGAGTGCCGTTCTACAAGCTGCGCCGGCTCCATTTCGCCCTGCGCCCGTTCTTCGACGAGATCGGGTGGAAGCCGACGACGTACGGCCGCCTCTTCCGCGCCTGGATCTTCGAGAACAAGACCCCCCACACGGACTGGCACCTGGCCGGCTAGGGGCGCCGCGACCCGCCGAGCGCCTGCTTCAGGAGCGCCTCGAGTCGCGAGGCGTCGCCACGTTCGCCGGAGGTTTCGCCCGAGCGCGCGTAGACCACCTCGCCGCGACGATCGAGAAAGGCGACGGTCGGGATGGAGCCGCCGTAGAGCCGCGCGACCAGGATCTTCTGGTCGGGCGAGGGGCTTGAGAGATCGACGACCAGAAATCTCGCCTCGTCGCGGTGGCGCGCGTAGAGCTTCACGAACCGTTCGGCCTCGCGGTTGGTGTTCCAGCAGTGGGACGTCCCGAAAAAGACGACCGTCGGCCGGTCGACGGCGACCCGGCCGTCGGCGAGGTTGGACCCCCGGATGGGGAACGCGTCGCTCGAGTCGTCGGTGAACGAGAGCCCGGGCGCCAGCGTCAGGTCGGCGGCCCCGCCCGGGCCGGGCGGCGCCGGCACCCACGGCTCGCCGGGGCGTGCCGCGTCCGGCGCCCGCAGAACGGCGGCGATCCCCACGACCGCGGCCAGGATGAACGGCGTCTTCGTCATGGCTCCCCCTCATGAAATAGGCTCCGGGACGACGTTCGGTTCCGCGTTAACGTACTCCTGAGGGCGGAGGGTTTGCCGTGGACGACGCGGAGGACATCAACGAGCTCATCCGCGAGCTGAACGAGGACCGCCCGCCCCGGCCGGATTCCGAGACGGAGGGCGACGCGGCGCGGCTCGACGCGTGGCTCCAGGAGCTCGTCGGCCGGGCGGGCAGCGACCTGCTCCTCGTCGCGGGCGCGCCGCCCTCGATCCGGGTCGACGGACGGATCCTGCCCCTTCCCGGGGGTCCGCTCTCCGGCGACGAGATCGAGGAGGCGGTCGTCCGGGCGTTGCCCCGCCACGCCCGCGAGAAGTACCGCCTCGAGGGCATCGCCGACGCCTCGCACCGGGTCCGCGGCCTGGGACGCTTCCGCGTGAATCTCCATCGCGAGCGTGGCCGCGCCGGAGCGGCGGTGCGGGCGCTCCCCTCCCAGCCGCCGCGGCTGGCCGCGCTCGGCCTGCCGGCCGGCGTCGAGGCCCTGACGCGGCTGCCGCGCGGGCTGGTTCTCCTCGGCGGACCGACCGGATCCGGCAAGACGACCACCCTCGCCGCGCTCGTCGAGGAGATCAACCGCCGCGACGCCCGGCACGTCGTGACGATCGAGGACCCGATCGAGTACGAGCACCCCCACCGCGGCAGCCTCGTCGAGCAGGTCGAGATCGGAATCGACGCTCCCGACTTCCCGACCGCGTTGCGGGCCGCGATGCGCCAGGCGCCGGACGTCATCGTCGTCGGCGAAATGCGCGACCCGGAGACGATGCGGATCGCGCTGGCCGCCGCCGAGACGGGACACCTCGTCTTCTCGACCGTGCACACCTCCGACGCCGCGTCGACCGTGTCGCGCGTCGCCGACTCGTTCCCCCCCGAGCGTCAGAACACGATCCGTCAGGAGCTCTCCATGGCCCTGGCCGCGGTCCTGACGCAGACTCTCCTGCCGAAGAAGGGCGGCGGCCGCGCGCCCGCGGCCGAGTTGCTCGTCGTCGGCTACGGCGCCCGGCAGCACATCCGCAAGAACGCGCTCCAGCACCTGCACCAGGAGATCGCGATCACCCGGAAGCAGGGCTCGGTGACGCTCGAAGAATCGCTCGCGCGGCTCGCCCGGGAGGGCGTCGTCGAAACGGAGGAGGCCCGCGCCCGCGCCGCGCACCCCGAAGAGTTCGAGAACTACCTCCGGGGGTCGTAGACGCGGGTTGCCGACGGCCTGCGGCCGAGGGTCGACACGGCCTGTCGCGCTCCGCACCCGGACCACCGGCCCCGGCCGTAGGGGCGGCCCTTGCGGCCGCCCGCCCGCGGATTCGGTCCCCGGACCGTCGATCGGGCGGGCAGGCCCCGCCCCTACACCTCGCGCCGGAACAGGACCTTCGTCAGCATGCCGGCGACGAGGGTGAAGGTCGCGAGAAAGACCCAGTCGGCGTAGGCCGCGGAGGGTTCGGCGCCCCGCAGGAGCAGGTTGCGCAGGGCCCGCACGCCGTAGGTCAACGGGTCGACGGCCGAAATCTTCGCGAGCCAGGCCGGATAGGACTCGATCGGGTAGAGCGCGCCCGACGGGAAGAAGAGCAGGACGTTGATGATGCCGAACATCCCGCGCAGCAGGCTCGCGCTCCTGGCCCGGGCGAAGATCAGGAACCAGAGGGCGGCGATCGAGAGCGACGTCAGGAAGATCGTGAAGACCGCGGCCGCCAGGCTCTTTCCCGCGACCGGTGGCAGCGGGGTGACGAACACGATGCCCGCCAGCACGAGGCCGCCCGCGATCGACGCCACGATCGCGCCCGCCAGGATGTGTCCGGCGACGAGCGTCCCGGTGGTGATGGGAGTGACGAGATAGCCCTCGTGGTAACCGTACATCCGGTCCTCGAGAACCTGGAGTCCTCCCGACACCATGGAGCCCATGAAGATGGCCAGGCACACGACCGCCGGTCCGAGGTAGGTCAGGTAGTCGAGGTATGGATAGGCCTCGAGCCGGACCGGTGGCGCCGTGGCGGGCACGTCCGGAGGCGCGGCGACCTCCTGCCAGATCTGTCCGAGCGCTGCCTCCAACGTCTCGAACGAGAACCGGTCGGTGTTGTCGCCGATGAACGAGGGGGCCGGGCCCGAGGGCGAGAGGCCGAACGGCAGCACCCAGATCCCGCGATACCGGTGCCGCCGAAGGCCCTCGAGCGCGGTGGCGCGATCGGCCGCGAACGTCGCCACCACCAGGCGCCTTCCGGTCTCCAGCGCCATCACGCCCCGGCGGCACTGTGCCGAATAGGCGTTGCCGGCCTCGTCGACGACGGCGAGCGGCACGCGCTCGAGCGGGCGGTTCATCGCGTTGCCGAGAATCAGCAGGTAGACGATCGGGAAGATCATCGTCGACACGACGAGCACCGGCTGGCGCCAGAGCGTCAGGAAGGCGCGCTGACCGATCGCCGCCATCCCGAGCAGCGCGAGCCGGAACCCGCGCGCCGGCGGCCGTTGCCTCCGCGCCTTGCTCATGCTTCGCGCAGCGCTCGACCGGTGTACGAGAAGAATACGTCCTCGAGCGTGACGAGGGCGATCGAAAGGTGAACGATGTGGTACCCGCGGTCCTCGAGAAGCCGCGCGACCCTCCGGCCCGTCCCCTCGCCGGGGCGCGCGAAAAAATGCACGACGCTGCCCGACTGGAAGCGCGCCTGCGCGGCGCCCGCCGCCGCGATCGCGTCGCGGTCGGCCGGCGCGATTTCCCGGTCCGTCGCCAGCTCCACCCGCTCGCCCGTTTCGAGGCCGTGCTTGAGCGCCTGGGGCGTGTCCTCGCAGAGGACCTTGCCGAGGTCCATGATGGCCACGCGGTCGCAGAGGAAGTCGGCCTCCTCCATGGCATGGGTCGTCAGGACGATCGCGAGCTCCGGGTCGCGCTCGCGCATGTCGTCGAACATGTCCCAGATCGAACGGCGGCTCTGCGGGTCGAGCCCCGTCGTCGGCTCGTCGAGGAACAGAACGCGCGGCGAATGCAGCACGCCGCGGGCGATCTCGAGGCGCCGGCGCATCCCGCCCGACAGCTCGCGGGCGGACTGGTTCCGGCGCTCCCAGAGCCCGACCTGGCGAAGCCGCCTCTCGATGCGCTCCGAAAGGGTCCGGCCCCAGAGGCCGTACATCTTGCCCTGCACGGCGAGGTTCTCGCGCACGGTGAGGTTCTCGTCGGTCGTACGCGCCTGCGACACGGTGCCGATGGCCCGACGGACCGCCGACCGCTCGCGGACGATGTCCCGGCCCTCGATCCGGGCCGTGCCGGAGGTGGGGGGCAGGAGCGTCGTCAGCATGCGGATCAGTGTGGTCTTGCCGGCGCCGTTTGGGCCGAGCAGGCCGAACGTCTCGCCGGGCGGAACGCGGAAGGTCACCGCGTCGTCGGCGACGGCGTCGCCGAAGCGCCGGGTCAGCCGCTCGACTTCGATCGCCGGCGTCGAGCTCACGCCCTCGGCGTCTCGCTCCCGGCCTCGACCACGAAGGTCTGGCCGGAGACGACCGTGGCGTCCACGGGCTGGAGGCGCACCGAGAAGGTCTGCAGGTCGCGGCTCTGGAGTCCCCAGTTCTTGCGCGTCGCGAACTCCGAGCGGGGCTTGATCGACACGATCCTGGCCTGGAAGCGGGCGTTGGGCCGGGCCTGCGGCCACACGGTGACGGTCTTGCCGACGGCAAAGGTCGAGAGTCTCTCCTCCGGAACCTCGACGCGCAGGTACGGCTTCTCGATCTGGAGCGTCAGGATCGACTGGCCCGGCTCGACCCACTCCCCCATGCGGTGGTGCCGCGTGAGGACGGTGCCCCCGGCGGGCGAGGCGAGGACGCCCTCCTTCTCGAAGACGCGGATCTTCTCGAGCCGCACCTGCAGGGCTTGTTCTTCCGCGTCGAGCTGTCCCTCCTCCGCTTCGCGCGCGCGGATGTCGGCCGCGATCGCATCGCGCTGGTGCTGCAGCGACTCGAGGCTCGCCGCCGGCGAGACACCTTCCTTCACGAGCCGGGCGATGCGCCGCTCGTCCGAGGCGACCGACGCGAACTGCGCCTTGAGCTTTTCGATTTCCTGGAGCCGCGTGCGATCGCGGGCGTGGACCTGCGAGATCTGTCTCTCGATGTCGGAGGCGTCCTCGGAGAGGCCCGGCTCCTCGATCCGTGCGACCTCCTGGCCGAGGAGGATCGTCTCGCCCTCCTCCGGAACCCGGGTGGTGAGGCGGCCCTTGCGGGAAAAGGACAGGGACAGACTCTGCTCCTCGGCAATGGCGAGAAGCTGCACGGGTTGGCCCATATCGTTCTCGCGCCGAATGAGCTCACCGTAGCCCCACGCCCCGGCCAGAGCGATTCCCACCGCCAGGACGACCCAGAGGACTTTTTTCACCGACCTCCAAGGATACCCCCAAAACCGTCCCCCGGGGAGCCGGTCCGCCGCGGTCCGTCCGCCGGCTCAGGGACTTACGGCCCCTGCCCGCTTCCTCGACCCCGCCGCCCCGGTGATAAGTTTCGGGCTCGCCGGCGCCGGGGGGCGCCATCCCCAACAGCGGAGGCAGACGAAACCATGGCGAACGAGGTCCCCATCACGGTCGCGCGGGGCGACGGCATCGGCCCCGAGATCATGGACGCGACCCTCCACATCCTGAAGGCGGCGGGCGCCCGCCTGGCGGTCGAAGAGATCGACATCGGCGAGAAGGTTTACCTGGCCGGCAACACGGCCGGCATCGCGCCGTCGGCCTGGGAGTCCCTGGCGCGGACGCGGGTGTTCCTGAAGGCGCCGATCACGACGCCGCAGGGAGGAGGCTTCAAGAGCCTCAACGTCACGACGCGCAAGACCCTCGGCCTCTACGCCAACGTCCGGCCGTGCGTGTCCTACCACCCCTTCGTCGACACCAAGCACCCGGTCATGGACGTGGTGATCGTCCGGGAAAACGAAGAGGACCTCTACGCCGGGGTGGAGTACCGGATCTCGGCCGACGTGTACGAGTGCCTGAAGCTGATCACCCGCCCCGGGAGCGAGAAGATCGTCCGGTACGCCTTCGAGTACGCGCGGCGGAACAACCGCAAGAAGGTCACCTGCTTCACCAAGGACAACATCATGAAGATGACCGACGGCCTGTTCCACGGGGTCTTCGACGAGATCGGGAAGCAGTACCCGGACATCCAGCAGGAGCACTGGATCGTCGACATCGGCGCCGCCAAGCTCGCCGACTCGCCCGAGGTCTTCGACGTCATCGTGATGCCCAATCTGTACGGCGACGTGCTCTCCGACATCGCGGCCCAGATCGCGGGCTCGGTCGGCCTGGCGGGGTCGGCGAACATCGGAGCCAACTACGCCATGTTCGAGGCCATCCACGGCTCGGCGCCGCGGCGCGCCGGCCAGAACCTGGCGAACCCCTCGGGTCTGCTGCTCGGCGCCGTGATGATGCTCGTGCACATCGGCCAGCCCGACGTCGCCGAGGCGGTCCACAACGCCTGGCTCACGACGATCGAGGACGGCGTCCACACCTACGACATCTTCGAGTCGGGCGTCAGCAAGCAGAAGGTCGGCACGAAGGAGTTCGCCGAGGCCGTGGCGGCGCGCGTGGGGAAGCGCCCCCACACGCTCAAGGCCGTGTCCTACGCCGCCGCCCCCCGGGCCGCCCCGCAGGCGCCGGAGCCCGTGCGGAAGCCGCCCGCCCGCGTCTTCCAGGGCGTGGACGTCTACGTGAACTGGGAGAGTTGCGATTCCGACGCGCTCGCCGTCCGCCTCGCGCCGCTGGCCGCGCCGGAACTGCGCCTGACGATGCTCACCAGCCGCGGGGTCAAGGTCTGGCCGAACGGAATGTCGGAGACCTTCCGCGGCGACCAGTTCCGCTGTCGATTCCTCGGGGCGACCGGCGAGCCGCCGAAACAATCCGCGATCGCCGCCCTCCTCGGCCGCCTGGATCGCGACCATCTGGCGGTCGCCCAGGCCATCAGCCTTTACGATTTCGACGGCGAGCGGGGATTCTCGCTCGGCCAGGGGGAGTGAAATGGAGAAGCCGCTCGTCGGAATCCTGATGGGGTCCCGGTCCGACTGGGAGGTCATGAAGAACGTCTCGGACACGTTGACGAAGTTCGGCGTCGCGAGCGAAAGCCGGGTGCTGTCCGCGCACCGGACACCGAAAGAGACGGCGGACTACGTCACGGGCGCGGCGGGACGCGGCATCGAGGTACTCGTCGCGGGAGCCGGCGGCGCCGCGCACCTGGCGGGCGTCGCCGCGGCGCACACGACCTTGCCGGTCCTCGGCGTCCCGATGGAGAGCGCCTCCCTGAAGGGTCTCGACTCGCTCCTCTCGACCGTCCAGATGCCGGGAGGGATCCCCGTCGCGACCTTCGCCATCGGAAAGCCGGGCGCCGTCAACGCGGCGCTCTTCGCCGTGGCGATCCTCGCCGGCAAGCGGCCGGAGCTCTCGAAGAAGCTGGCCGACTTCCGGGCCGATCAGGCGGCGAAGATCCTGAAAGAAGAGCTGAAGTAGGGGCGGCCCTCGCGGCGGCCCGGGCACGGCGCACCGCGCGGGACCCACCTCCTTCGACCCGAGCGCTGAACTCGAGACTCTCGGTCGGGCCGACCGCGCCCGCTCCGGCCCGAGCCCCGGCCGGAACGGCGTTTCTGGCGGAGCGCCGCCGATTTGCCCTAAAATGAGAAACTGCCGTTTTCGCGGCGGAGGAGGCCCACCCCATGGATCTCGAGGAGTACTCGGAGGAAGAACTGCTCGAAGCTGGCCGCGAAGCGGTCAAACGGGAACAGTGGCCGCGCGCCAAGACGTTTCTGTCGGCCTACGTCGCCCGCTTCACGGCGCGCGGAGACACCGTTCCCGCCTCCGGGCTGGCGAGCTATTCCCTCTGCCTCGGCCACTCCCGGGAGCTCCGGCGCGGCCTCGAGCTCTGCAAGAAGGCCCAGCACGCCGATCCCCGCAACCCCCACATCTACTGGTGCCTGGCCCAGCTCCACCTGCTCGCCCGGTCCCGCAAGGACGCGATCGACGCCGTCGAACGCGGGCTCCGCGCGGTTCCCGACAACTACCTTCTGCAGCGCCTGCGCAAGCGGCTGGGCCTGAGGCAGGCGCCGCCGATCCCGTTTCTCGACCGCAAGCACGGCCTGAACCGGCGCCTCGGGCGCCTCATGCACCGGATGAAGGGGACTCCCGGGAGCGTTTTGCCGGCGTAGGCCACATCCAGATCAGCGCCCCCGCGAGAATCGCGGCGTCGGCGACGTTGAAGACTCCGGTGCGCACCGGCCCGACCCCCACGACGAGAAAGTCCGTGACCGCGCCGTCCGGAATCCGGTCGAGGAGGTTCGCGAGCCCTCCGCCGATCATCACGGCCGCGGCAAGGCTGCGACGCGGAGCAAGGCGCCGCTCGAGCAGGAGCCAACCGAATGCCGCCGCGAGCGCGAGCCCGACGGCCGCGATGAACGCCCCGAATCGCAGGCCGTCGGGCAGCCGGTCGCCCAGGCCGAGGAAGGCGCCGCGGTTCTCGGTCAGCTGAAGCCGCACCAGCCCGCCGAGCCACTCCACGCGCCCGCTTCCGGCCAGCAGCCGGAGGGCCACCGCCTTCGCGATGCGGTCGCACCCGACCGTCCCGAGAACGGTGAGGACGAGCGCGGCGGTCCGGCCGGCCCGGCTCACCCTACGCTGCGAAGCCGGGGAAGGCCTCGGCCAGGAGCGCGGCGGTCCCGTTCCTCGGCATGGTCGCCCCTCCCTCTTCGGTGTCTCGGCGGCCGACCGAGTGAGAGTCGGCTCCGGCGCCTGACCGGCCGCCGCGTCACCCGATCGGGAGCCCGTGCTCGTGCAGCTCCGGCACTTTCAGCGTCGGGCTCGCGGCGTCAGAGTGCGCCCTCCGCATTGCAGGCGTTGCGGCAGAACCACCACCCGTGCCCGGCCGGTTGGTGATCGATCGCGATTCCACAGAAGAGGCAATAGACCCGGTGGAGAAGCGACGCCAGGGGCACGCCCGGGAATCGCAGGGAACGGACCACGACGCCGAGGCCGTATCGGCCGAGCTCGACGCTCGTGAGGTCCTGCGGGCCGGCCACGACCGGGACCGATTCGGGAACGGGCACGCTGTCCATGAACACTCTCTCTCTGCCGAAACCGGCGGCGGGGACCCGATGGGTGAGAGACAGCTTGTCCGTCGGTGGGGTTCGGGATCCGGAGAGTACCACGCGCGACCCCGCCGCGTTGCGTCCTTCGACCGGCAACGGCCTCGGCAGCCTCACGGCCCTCCCCATCGCCTCGCTCGACCGGATGCGGCTCGAGGAGATGACGCGGGCGATCGGGCGGAAGTAGCCGCGGCGCGTCGCACCATGGGGGCCGGGCCGCGCCGACGCTCCGACCCCGTTCAGACCCAGACGACGCCGAGGGTCATGGGAGCGCCGGTCCCCGTGAGCGCGTGGTGCACGGCGGCCTGGTGATCGGTCCCGCAGTCCCGGCAGCGGACGTCGACGATCTCCCCGGCTTCGGTGTCGGAGGTGATGATCGAGGCGTTACGAGACTGACAGTCGGGGCAGGTCCAGCTCATCTCCGGTTTCGAGTTCATGTGAGCCTCCACGGCCAACGAGAGCAACCGTCCCGGAGGCTCGCGTGAAGTTGGCCCGGACGGCGAGTAAATTTCTCCCAGCGGCGTGACCCGCAACACCTATTCCGGCTCGGAGGGCGCGGCGCCCGAGTCGCTCGACAGGAGGTTCTCACCCTCCTTCAGGGTCTGAGATTGCCTCGCCTGCTCCTCGAGGACACCAGCTTCGCTGAACAGACCGGCCTCCGCCTGCGTGGACACGGCATCGGGTTCCTCGCGACGCGACGGAGAGACCCGCGGCTCCGGCCGGGCGCGCCGCGTCTCGGCTCTTCCCTCGAGGTCGACGATGGGAACGCCCTGCGGGAAGACGACCTCGCGGGCCTCGTCGGGCATCGAGATGCCCTGCTTCTGAAATGCGCGCTTGACCAGCCGGACTACCGAGGACCGCACTTTCAGCCAGCTGTTCTTCCGGCCGTCGAGCCAGAAGTAGACGCGCAGATTGACGGTCGACTTGCCCAGACTCTCCACCAGTACCCAGGGCTCGGGGTCACTGAGAACGGCAGGATGTCCGGCGAGCACCGATCGCGCCGTCTCCTGGGCCTCGTGAATCGAATCGTCGTAGCCGATGCCGACGACGAAGTCCTCCCGCCGGTTGGAGTTGGTCGTGAAGTTGCGGATGTTGCTCTTGTAGACGCTGGCGTTCGGGATTTGGACGAGGTTGCCGTCGAGGGCCATGACGATCGTCGTGCGGATGTTGAGCTGCTGAACGTAGCCAGTGACGCCGGCCACCTCGATCAGATCCGCGGTCTCGAACGGGCGCTGAATGCTGAGGAAGATGCTGGCGAGGAAATTCTCCGTGATGTCTCGGAAGGCGATCCCGACGGCCAGGCCGATCAGGCCCGTGCCGCCAACCAACGTCAGCGCCAGCTGCGTCAAGCCCGACACCCTCAGAACGACGTAGGTTCCGAGCAGAACGACCAGCACGCCGGCCCCCACGGAGATCACGTTTCGCAACAGCCTCGCCCGGACTCGGGGTCGGAGAAACACCCGCGCCCCCCGAACGACGAGGACGCCGGCGCCCAGCGACAGCGCCAGGACGAATAGTCCGAACAGAAAGAACGGAAGCCAGCGGAGCAAGTCGCGCCACAGGGTCCGCAGCCCGGCCCGAGCCGGGCCCAGGTCCCAGACCGACGGCACCGCCACCTCCATCGCATTGACCACCGCGACCACGTCCTGGGTATTGCGCGCCAGGTCGCCGGCCCACTTCTTGAGGTCCTCGGATGCCACTCCGCCCTTCAGGAAGACGACGCCTTCCTCCACGCGAACCGTGGGCGCGGTGAACCACTCGGTCGCATCCAGGACGTCCTGGAGACGTTTTCGGATCTCCTCGTCGCGAGCGACGGGATTGACGTCCACCTTCGCCGGCGCGAGCGACGGCTCCCCGGGGCCGCGGGTGGACGCCCGCGGCTGGCCGGCGACGCTGCCAGGCTGCTGCGCGTCGACCGTCGAAGCCAGCAAGACCCAGACGACGCCGAGCCCTACCGCGCGCATGATCCCCCTCACGAGACCATTCTCTTCGAAAAACCGCCGCGGCGGCCGACCGAAGCCGGTCGGCGCGCGCCCGGCCGGCTCCTAGTTCGCCCGGGCGCGGATGGCGGCGCGGAAAGCGCGGCGCTCGCCCTCGTCGGGGATGTCGCCCTCGAGGGCGGCGCCCAGGGCGACCAGGTTCGGGGCCGACTTCGCGGCCTTCTTGACGAGGACTTTGGCGAGCGGCCCAATCTGCCGGGCGAGCTCGACCTCGACGAAATGCAGGTCCTCCTCCCGGAAGGTCGCGGTCGGGGCGGGCGCCCGCACCGACCGGGACTTCGCCGCGGACGGCGTCTCCGGACGCGGCTCCGGCCGCGGCGCGGCGACGGGTCCCGCCACCGGCTGGGACGACGCGTGGGCGGCCGGCGGCTCCTGCGGATGCTCGGAGCTGACGTAGGTCGCGATGCCGCTGGCCGCGGGCTCGTCGATCTCGACTTCCTGGCCGATCTCCAGGCGATAGAGGTCGCGGTCGAGCGCCTGCACGTCCGGGTAGCGCTCGTCGCGGTCCTTGGCCATCATCTTTCGCAGGACCCGACAGATCCCGTCGGTCAGGCTCGGCACGTAGGTACGCGGGTCGGGCAATGCCTGCGTCAGGTGCATCGACATGACGAGCGCACCCGACGAGCCCTCGTACGGCGCGTGCCCGGTCAGGAGCTGGAAGAACGTGGCCCCGAGCGAGTAGATGTCGGCGCGCGCGTCGATGTCCTTGGCCCCGCGGATCTGCTCGGGAGAGATGTACTGCGGTGTCCCCACGGCCTGCCCGGTCCGGGTCAGGCCGAGGTCCTCGTCCATGCGCTTGGCGATGCCGAGGTCGACGAGCTTCAGCCGGTCCCGCTTGGCGGTGAGCATCAGGTTGTCCGGCTTGATGTCGCGATGCACGATTCCCTGCGCGTGCGCCACCGCGAGGGCGGCGACCGCGTGGCGGACCAGCAGGAGGGCGTCGCGCTGCTCCAGGCGGGCCCGGCCCAGCAGCGTGCGCAGCGACGGACCGTCCACGTATTCCATCGCGAGGTAATAGACGCCGTCCTCGCAGCCGAAGTCGTAGATCTGGACGATGTTCGGGTGATTGAGCCGGGCGGCCGCGCGCGCCTCCTTGAGGAAGCGCTGCACGAAGCCCTCGTCCGACGACAGCGACCTGGCCAGGGTCTTCAGCGCGACGATGCGCTCGAGCGTGACGTTGCGCGCCCGGTAGACCCGGCCCATTCCTCCCGAGCCCAGCTCCTCGAGAACGTCGTATGCGCCGAAGCGCCGCCCGGCGAGGCTCGGTTCCGTCAGCACACGGCCTCCACCGTTGCTAATCCTCTTCGAGCATCTTGAGGGCCTTGACGAGGCTGATGCGCATGCGGTTGAACGATCCCGCGAGCCCCGCCACCTCGTCGCCGCTCCGGAATCGCACCTCCGGCACGTCGAGATTCCCGGTCGAAACCGCGTCGGCCATCTGCGAGAGCCGGCGGATGGGGCGGATGATCGTGAACCAGAGCAGCACGTTCAGGAGCAGCAGAATGAACACGAAGACTCCGATCAGGGCGGTGAGCATCGCGCGGTGCGCCTGCAAGGCCATCGTGAGCGGCACCGCCATTGGAACCGAAACGATCTGCGCCCCGATGGTCTCGTTCAGTTTCCAGCCGTAGCCCCCCGAGCTCCCGTATCGCCTCACGACCGAGGCCGGGGTTGCGGCGGGCGCCGTGTGGCAGGAGAGACAGCCCGGGTCGACGATCGTGATCGGCCGGGCCAGGTAGAGCGAGCGCCCCAGCGGCGTGTTCCGCTCGCCGATGAGCTCCCCGAGCTTCTTGTCCGAGCGAAATGCGTTGACGACGTCCGCCTCCCAGTCCACGGTGCGGTCGCGCGGGTTCGTCGGGTTGAGCGTCGCCTCCTTGTACGTGTACTCGGGGTGGGTCTCGCGCAGCTTGTTGAAGATCTCGGTCGCGGAGTACGCCGGAACCGTCTGCGGAAGAAACTCTTCGGCCAGCCGGTCGGCCAGCAGCGGCTTGATCTGCGTGTTGGTGTAGCCGCGGGTCGCCATCGCGGTCTGCATCATCAGGCGGGCTTGCTGGACGACCTGGGTGCGCGCGTTCGTCTCGAGGAGGTGACGCGTGATCAGGTGAGCGGGCACGAGCGCGATCCCGAAGCACAGGATCAGGATCAAGTTGAACTTGACGAGGAGCGACATGGCTGCGTCTCCGAGTGAGTGGCGCCAGTCTATGCCGCAAGCCGGATCGCCGCCCCGACGCCAGGCCCCGGACGGAAACCCGCTCGAACCGATAAAATAGTACCGGCTTTAATTGACATAATTATACCCGGATAGTAATGTCTGCCGATGCAGAAAGCCAGCACGTTCGCAGCCTTCATCGGGGACCGCCTCGTCCACCGGGGCTCGCTGACCGAGGTCCTCGCTGCCGTCAAGCTCGGCCACGCCGATGCGCATGCCGAACAGCTCCAGATCTTCGAGAACGAGTCCGGTCGTGAGATCGACTTCGACCTCCGGGGTTCGCTGGACGACGTCCTCCAGCGGCTGCCGGGTCGCGAAGTGCCGAGAGGTCCCGGTCGGCCGCGGCTCGGCGTCGAAAGCCGCGAGGTCTCGCTGCTGCCGCGGCACTGGGCCTGGCTGGCGCTTCACCCCGGCGGAGCCTCGGCGGCGCTCCGGCGGCTCGTCGAGGAGGCCAGCCGGCGCACCGATCCGGAGAAGGATGCGCGGCGGAGGCGCGATTCCGCCTACCGGGTCATGTCCGCGCTCGCCGGAAATAGGAGCGGCTTCGAGGAGGCGGCGCGAGCTCTCTTCGCCGGGAATCGCGGGCGCTTCACGGAGCTGACCGGGAGGTGGCCCGAGGACGTTCGCGACCACCTTTCCTGGATGCTCGCCCCGGGCGAGAGCCGCCGCAGCGCAAATCCCAGAGCCGCAGAGCGGTAGCGATCGCCGCCCGGGCCGCGCGGTCCCGATCCCTGGGAGAGGCCGACGCGCCGCAACAGATCCGCAGAGCTCGGGGACCACCGAATCAGGCGCCCCGGTCTCGATTCTTCGCGGGCGAAGCCGCCGCTGCTCCCCTAGCCCTCCTTGCGAATCAGCTTCCAGAGCGCCACCCGGTCCGGCGCGAGGAGCTCCTCGATCCGGCGGTGGTTCACGTCGGCCACGATGATCTGGCCGACCTCCGTGTTCACCACGGAGAAGAGGCCGTGCGATTGCATCTTGGCGGTCTGGTACTGGTTGTCCTCGCTCGGGCTGACGTAGTGGACCGATTCGCTCTTGTAGCGGTGAATCAGCCAGAGATGGACGAGGGTCATGAGCCGCTTCTTGCGCAGCGCCTCCTCGAAAGTGTTCTGGTCGCGCACCGAAAGGATGCGGCGGCCGCGGCGATCCTGGATGGGCGCGAAGACGACGTTGGCGAACTTGTCGTTGCCGTCGCCGCCGATGCCGAGCTCGAGCAGCTCCGAACCGGCGCGCTGCGGCAGCAGCTTCACGGTCAGCTTGTACGAAAGGTGGTAGTGCTCGCCCCACATCCCCAGCCACTCCTCGAGCAGCTTCTTGGGAACCTCCGTCTGGATGAGGTGCTGGTGCTGGGTCGAGCCCTTGCCCATCGCCTTTGTGGTGGCGGTGCGCCCCGACGAGGCCAGGAGGGCGGCGTCCACGCGCGGTCCGCCGACCAGCGTCTGCGGCGTCTTGTAGGGAGACTCGACGAGTCGGATCTTGCGCTGCAGGCGGGCGAGCGCCAGCATGCCGTCCTGCTTGAGGGCTGTCGCGAACTCCTCGGCGACGACGCCGTCGATCTGGTGGCCGCCGTAGGTGATGAAGTTGAAGACGAAGCCCATCTTGCCGAGCTCTTCGGGGAAGATCTTCATGGCCTCGTCGCTCATGCCGGTCGAGTCCCAGTTGAAGGACGGCGACAGGTTGTAGGCCAGCATCTTCTCGGGAAACACGGCGTGGATGGCGTCGGCGAATTTCCGGGCGTCCTCGAGATCCGCCGTCTTGGTCTCCATCCACAACAGGTCGGCGAAGGGCGCGGCCGCCAGCGACTTCGCGATGGCGTAGGGAATGCCTCCACGGATCTGGTAGTAGCCCTCGGGCGTCTTGGCGTGCTCGCAGTCCCAGACGATCTGGACCCCGATCGACCGGGCCTTCTCCTTGGCGGCCCACAGCGAGGCGTTGCGGGCGAACTCCCGCCACTCCCCGGGGCTCATCTCGAGCGGCTCGCCCTCGCCGGCCTGAAACTCGAGCACCTCGGCCACCGCTTCCCCGTAGGATTCGAGGCCGGCCTCTTCCTCCCAGGCCTCGAGAAAACGCGAGGCGACGCCGTCGAACGCCGCGTCCACCGGGACGCGCCTGTCCTTCTGCCAGGCGCCGGCCGCCTCCGCGACGAGAGCGGCGAGCCCCTTGCGCTCGAGCCACTGGTCGGCCACCCGGTACTCCTCGTCGCTGATGGCGTAGAGAAGGTGGCCGTTGAGCTCGCGGACCCCGAGTTCGTAGAACCGCTTGATCAGCGCCAGGTAGCCGCTCTTGTAGGACGGCAGGTTGACGTTGGTGGCCCCGAGGATGAACGGTTGGTCGCGCTCGTCGCCGCGGCCGTCGAGCAGCGACGCCGCCTCCGCGTCGGTGCGGGCAACGATGATGCCGGGAACTTTCATGACGTCGAGTTGGAAGCGCGCCCCATTCAGGCGCTTGATCTGCTCGTCCTCCGGCACCAGGACCTTGCCGCCCTGGTGGCCGCACTTCTTGGTGCCGGGGCGCTGGTCCTCGATGTGGTAGCCCGGCACGCCGGCCTCGACGAAGCGTCGAATGAGGTTGCGCACGTGCGCATCGCCGCCATGGCCGGTATCGGCGTCGGCGATGATGAACGGGCGATAGTCGTAGGCCGGCGTCGCGGTGCGCTGCTTCTCGGACATCCGCGCCCGCAGGTACTGCTGGTTGCGGTCCGCGGTCAGGAGGGCGCGCACCAGCACCGCGGCTTCGTCGGGCACCTGGCTCAGCGGGTAGCTGGCCAGATCGGGCCCGGGATCCTCGCTCTTCGAGCCCCTCGCCGAGGTGGCCCAGCCGCCGAGGTAGATGCCCTCGACGCCCATGCGTTTGATGACGACCGCCTGCCCGGGCGAGTACGGGCCGAACGTCGTGATGCTCTTTCTCTCCGCGAAGAGGCGGCGCAGGAGGTCGTAGAACCCGATCGCCGCGTCGCGGGCCACCGTGTAGTCGCTGGCGATGGTGCCCCGCTGCTCGACGACCTGGCGCGCCGTATAGAGACGCGTCGTCCCCTCGAATCGCGGGCTCTCGAACCACTTCTGTGTCTCGGCGACTTCCTGTTCGAACGAGGTCATGTCGGTGCTCCTGCTCCTGCGGTGTTACCGAAGTCCGGACGAGCGGCTCGAGTCTACGACGTCAGCTTTGGACATCCGGGTTCCCGGTCCGGCGCGTGCCGTCTCGCCGGAACGCCTCGAGGAAACCGGCGATGCGCCGCTTCGCCGTTTCGAGGTCGTGGTTGTTGAGGTTGAGGTTCAGCAAGTCGATGTACCACGGCGGTTTGACCGATTCGCGCGCGTAGGCCTCGACGATGGCTCGGGCGATCGGCAGCGTCGTCGACTTGGAATCGTCGTGGACGTCCCGGTTGGACGCGTTCCGGAGCTTGGCGTACTCCTCGTCGAGGAGCCGGGCAAAAAGCTCGACCGTGAAGGCGTCGCCGGCCCGCACGTCGGTCCCCGGATCGTCTTCGGTGAACCGCGCGCTCTTGTGCAGCCACTCCCAGAGGATGGACATTCGGATCTCGCCGGTCGCCATGTCCTCCATCAGGTAGAGGACATCGTCGTTGCCGAAGAAATCGGCGGGCTTCAAGGCGGCGGCCTGAAACCCCCGGCCGAAGGCGTTGCCGTACTGCAGGGCGACGCTCAAGAGATCGCGGGCGCCGCGGATGGTCCGGGGCGCCGGCTCGAGCAGCGTCAGCCCGTCGGCATCCTCCGCGGTATAGGTCAGCGGGGGGAAAGGACGGCCGAGTTGATTGTCCGCTCCGACCCGTTCCCACACCGGTCGCACGATCGGGACCATCTTCCAGTGAGCCACCCATTTGCCGCTCGCGCCCTCGCGCTGTTCGCGCTCGCCGCCGGCGACCGCGCGACGCATGCCGTCCGCGACGCCCGCCGCCGAGCCCACGGGGATGTTGGCCTCCATCCCGCCCTCCCACAGGGCAAAGCGGCCGTCCCGGTCGGGTGTGTTCACCGCCCGACGCACCCGGTCCTCGTAGCGGCGCATGTAGCCGTAGGTCATGCCGATCGCGTCGATGTTGGGGTTGACGAACGTCTCGTCCCACGCCATGGCGTCGGAGACGCTGTTGATGTAGTCCCAGCGGCCGGTGTTGAAACCGACGAAGTGCAGCCCGAGCGCGGCCCGAATCTCCATCAACTGAAAACAGGCCTCGATCTGCTCGACGAGAACGTAGACCTTGATCGTCCCGACCGGAAACCCGAGGTGCCGCTCCAGGGCGGAGAGCAGGTCGTTCCACAGGGCCGCCTCTTCGGCCGTCTGGATCTTCGGCAGGTAGAGGACGATGGACCGCCCTTCGGCCCGCAGCCGCTCGCCGTTGTTCACGACGTAGAGCACGAGGTCGACGATCGACGCGGAAAAGCCGGTGCCGTCGCCTGCGCGCACGTGCCGGTCGTCCAGGTGCAGTCCGCGGGGGCGGAACAGCCAGGTCGTGAAATCGAGTTGTCCCCGCCAGTCGTCGAACAGCGGACGGCCCAGGAACTCCCGTGCCCAGGCGTTCATCTCGGCCGCGACCTCCTCGGCGACCCTCAGGTAAACCGGGTCCCGGCCCAGGGCCAGCTTGAGATTGCGCTGGTTGTCGAGAGACATCGCGTCGACCTGCCCCAGGGCGTCCTCGCCGTCGAACATCCAGCCGTCGGCCCCGGAGAGCAGGGCGTAGGCGACGTTGCGCAGGCCGCCCTCGGCCGCCGCGCGCGGCCGGGTGGCCGGGCCGGTGCCCTGGATCCACTGACGCCGGAGATCGGCCGGGATCTCACTGCCCGTGAAACGGCCTTCCCGTGCATCGCGCACGCGAATGTCGGTCCGCGGTATGAGCGCATCGGGCTCGGCAAAGGCGAGGCGCCGGCCGTGCAGCGCCCGCTCGCGGCGCCGCGCGATGCGCTCGGCCATGATCCGGCTCCGGTCGCGATTGAGGGGCGCCAGCGCTGCGAGCGCCGCCCGGGCCGCCGGCGTGTAGACGTCGGGAAAGGATGAGAGCAGGTCCTGGCGAAACTCGAGCGCACCGGACATCGCGAACCCCCGTTCGAATCCAACTCTACCGATGTTGCGTTCCGGCGAGAAAGCCCCGTGGAGCTCCGGGGCGGCCCCGGCTACGCCGGCGTCCCGAAAAGCGAGCCCACTCCCGCCGTGATCGCCATCGCGAGCGCGCCCCAGAAGGTCACGCGAACGGCTCCCCGGAGCACGCCGGCGCCGCCCGCGCGCGCCGCCACCCCCCCGAGGAGCGCCAGGAAGACCAGAGAAGTTCCGGAAACGACGGGAATCAGGCCCGCCGCCGGCGCGAGGGCCGTGACCGCGAGAGGCAAGGCCGCGCCCACGGCGAAGCTCCCCGCCGACGCCAGCGCCGCCTGGATCGGGCGCGCCCGCAGGGTCTCGGAGATGCCGAGCTCGTCGCGGGCATGCGCGCCGAGCGCATCGTGGGCCATCAGCTGGTCGGCGACCTGTCGGGCGAGCGCGGGATCGAGCCCGCGTCCGACGTAGATCGCCGTCAGCTCCCGGCGCTCGCCCTTGTCGTCGGCCTTGAGCTCCGCGCGCTCCCGCTCGAGCTCGGCCCGCTCGGTGTCCGCCTGGGAATGGACCGACACGTACTCGCCGGCCGCCATCGACATCGCCCCCGCCACCAGGCCGGCGACCCCGGCGACCAGGACATTCGTATGGGTCGCATTGGCGGCGGCGACGCCGAGGACGAGGCTCGACGTCGACACGATGCCGTCGTTCGCGCCGAGCACGGCCGCCCGCAGCCAGCCGATGCGCCCGGTACGGTGCCGTTCCAAATGACCGAAGGCCATCCTCGTCCTCCCCGGGCATGGCGGCCCGTGCGGGCCCTTCATAACACCGGTCGGTGACCGTCTCGCCAGACCGGCCGGGATCCCGGGGCCTAAGGCCCGTAGAGGGCCAGGCCGAAGGTCTTGACGAGGAAGACGGCCATCTGGCCGCGGGTGTTCGGGTTGGCCGGACAGTAGATGCCGGCGCCGCAGCCGCCCGTGATGCCCTCGGTGGCGAGCTCTTCGATCCAGTCGGCGAAGAGGCTGGGACAAACGACGTCGGAGAAGACGCCGGTGCAGTTCGGTGGAACGTAGGCGGATCCGTACTTCGCCTTCAGAAGGAAGGCCGCTATCTGCGCGCGGGTCACCGGATTGTCCGGGCAGTAGATGCCGGCGCCGCAGCCGCCCGTGATCTGCTCCGCGGCGAGCTCTTCGATCCAGTCGGCGAACTGGCTCGGGCAGGCGACGTCGGTGAAGACTCCGGTGCACGACGGCGGCACGTAGCCGGCCCCGTGCTTGGCCTTCAGGAGGAAGACCGCCATCTGGGCGCGCGTGACGGAGTTCGCCGGGCAGTAGACCCCGGCGCCGCAGCCGCCCGTGATCCCGTTGTGGAAGATGTTTTCGATGAACGCGTAGAACTGCTGTGACGTCGGCACGTCGGCAAAGCTCTCGCCGACGTGGAGTTTCCAGTTCTTGAGATACGGGAGGCTCAGGGACTCGTCGAAGGTGGCATCCCAGTGGGGCGCGGGACGCACACCCGACACCGTCATCCGGTAACAGTCGTGGGCTGCGGTCGCGTCGTAGCAGTTGGCGAGCCCGCCGATTCCGACCGTGCCGTAGTCGGCGGAGCCGTCGGCGATCGCATAGCTCGGGCCCGCCGGTCCGGTGATGCCGGACGCCGCGCCGGTGAACGTCAGCGGCACCGTCGTCGAGTTCTGCCACGCGGGCGCGACGACGACCGTCTCCCCGGATTCCAGGACGCCGTTCAGGTTCGACGTCGTCCCGGAGCCATGCCCGTCCACGTTCATCGGTCGCGGGCTCGGGATAGCGGCCGTCGGCGTCACTGTCGGGATGGGCGTGCTCGTCGGGGTGAACGTCGCGGTGGGCGTTGCCGTCGGCGAGAACGTCGCCGTCGGCGGCACCGGAGTGTTCGTCGGTGAATTCGCCGGCGTATTGGTCGGGGGAACGGGCGTGTTCGTCGGCGTAAACGTCGCCGTCGGCGGCACCGGAGTATTGGTCGGCGTATTGGTCGGGGGCACCGGCGTGTTCGTCCGCGTTGCCGTCGGCGGAACCGGCGTGTTCGTTGGCGTATTGGTCGGCGGCACGGGAGTATTCGTCCGCGTCGCCGTCGGCGGAACCGAAGTGTTCGTGGGCGTCCGTGTCGCCGTCGGCGGAACGGGCGTGTTCGTCGGCGTGCGAGTGGCCGTGGGAGGGACCGGCGTCGATGTCGGCGTATTCGTCGGTGTCGGCGGCGGCGGCACGGCCGTGCACTCCGTGAACTTGAAGTTGCCGATGCGCGTGCGCCAGTTGAAGCTGCCGGTCGTCGAGTAGTACTCCTGCGTGTACCAGAACGTGCAGTCGTCCACCGGGTCGATGCTCAGCGCGCTGTAATCGCCCCATCGATTGCTGGTGAAGGTCTGGCTGCCCGTCCCATCGTGCAGATGCGCCTCGCCCTGACCCAAAGTATTGACGGGATCGGTCGCCAGCCGCCCCGCATACCGGATCTGCGGGTCGATCGCCAAGCTGGAGGCGCTGAAGCCGAGTGCGAGGTTGCCCGCGTTGTCCTGCGCCGCGCTTCCCATCCAGCGCCAGGTCGTGTCGGGCTGGTAGGTGCTCTGCTGGGCGACCGTCACCGGCCCGGCGATCACGTTGCGCAGCTCGAACCAGCGTATGCCGGCCACGCCGGCCCCGCTGCCCGATCTGACGCTGAAGTTGCCGACCACGGATTCGAAGGAGCCGAAATTCCGATAGGCCAGCCGGTGCATCAGCCGGTCCCCGACGCCGTCCAGATTGTTCGCCGAGTTTTTCTGAGGCACGCAGGCTCGCGTTCCCGGGCAGAGCGACGTGAATCCCGCGCTCGCGGGGCTGGCGAAGAGGGTGAAGGTCGAGTTGCCGGGGACGGCGAAGTCGGCGTGGAAGTGGAAGACCCGGAAGGCGCCGGTCCACGGAAATTCGACGAAGGTGGCCGGAGCGCCCGCGGCGGGCAGCGTCGAGCCGTCCAGGTCGGCGGGGTTATAGGGAGCGTACGACGTCCCGCTGTTCCCGGGACTGACGAACGTGGCCGCGAGTCCGGCAAGCATCTTCACGCGGTCGAAGGCGAACGGCTGGGGTCCGACGTAGGCGGTCCCCGCTGCATTGAACACGACCATGCTCATGTAGTAGGCGTCGGGCCAGACCGCGAGCTTGGGATAGTCGAAATAGTTCGTCCCGAGATGAAACCCGTAGCGGTAGTAGGAGCCCGTCGCGTCGCTGGTGGTCGAAACCGCGATGCACTCATCGGTCGGATTTCCGGTGCCGGCGAACTGGCTGATGACCCAGCGGTTGGCGAGCTGATCGTAGATCACGATCGGATCGCCATGGCCGTTGTTCTGGCAGACGCCGCCGAAGCCCGACCAGAGCGTCGAGATGCCCACGGGACCGAACGTCGACGCCCCGGAGGCCTTGTCGAAGACCTGAATGCCTTCGTTGACGAGCTGGACGTACTGGGCGAGACCCACTTCGCCATCCGTGTCCGGCGGCGCGCACGAGCAACCGACACCCGGGTAGGGGATGCCGTCGAAATTCAACCCGGTGCCGGGCATGCTCGGAAAGGGGACGTGCATCCCCTGGACGGCCCCATCGGGGCTGTCCACGTGACGCAGGGGCACCTTCGGGTTTTCATTCGCCTCGCGCTCGCCGCCGAAACCGAAGGGCTGCGGCTCCATTTCCCGCAGCGGCGGCGAGGTGTCGTTGCGATACGAGGTGCCCGCGACGACGCCGTCGGCCGGTAACGTGTGCGCCGGCTCGGGGGCGGGGCGGCGCAGGGTGGCACCCATCACCTTCGAACCCAGCGGCAGCGCCAGGACGCCTACCGGCAGTAGAACGACGATAGAACTGATGAGGCTCCGCCGGAGTCGACTTCTCAAGTCGAGGCTCCGCCCTCACGCCGCTGTGCGAACCAGGAATTCTTCAGTGACGACAGTGTAACCGACCTCGCGGGCCGAGCCGGCGGCCGAAGCACGTGCGGTGCGTCACATCGATGCGAGAACGCGAGCCCAAAGCGAGAGAGGCCAGGGAACTGGCTGGCGAGCGTGCGACGTCAAGCGAGAGCCCGATCGCAAGGCCGAGAAACCCGAAGGCTCCTGCCTGCAGACAGCCGAGCGCCCGGGAAGCCCCGGCGCCGCGCGCTCGCCGGAAGGCGAAGACCGCCGGCAGCCCCGGAATCACAGAAGCGTCACTGGACCGCGAGCGAGGATTCGTATATTGTTGTACCGTGCAACATTCACGATCGACCCCGGACACCACTCCGCGGCTCCCGTCTCTCCCTCCCCTCCTCGACCATCGCCTCGAGGCTGACGCGGAGGCCTTTTCGGAAGCACTCGAGGCGCTCGCCCGGATCTATCAGCTTCAGGACCCTCGGCGCACTTGCTCCTACGGGCTGACGCTCACCGAGTGTTATGCCCTGGAGTCTCTCGTTCGCCGGGGCCCATTGACGGTCAACGACGTCGCGCGGGAGCTCATGGTGGACAAGGGCACGGCGAGCCGCGCCCTGTCCAGCCTCACCCGCAAGGGCTACGCGCGGCGCGGCGGGGACCCCCAGGATCGCCGCGTGGTGGAAACGAGCGCCAATCCGGCCGGGGAGCGGCTCTACCGGACCATCCGGTCGGCGAGCCGGCGCCTGCACCGGGATCTTCTCGTCGAACTGCGTCCTGCGATTCGTGGCGCTGCCACGAGGCTTCTGCGACGCATCGCCTCGGCCGAGGCCGCCTGCGCCTCGGCTCGCTGCGAGCCCTCCGCCTGACATGGGACCGCGAGTTCCGGAAATGAACCTGTCGACTATTTGTTGTTTTGCGCAACTATATTCAAGGAGGCCTCATGCTCGTCCGTGCCCGCCCTCGATGGTTTCTCCCCGAGCGCCTGGCGACTCCCGAGACGGTCTTCCGGAACCGGCGCGAGTTCGTGCGTGATCTCGGCCTGGCCTCGATTGGAGTGGGCCTCGCCGACGCGGCGCGCGCGCTTCCCAAGGCGCCACCGCAAGGGACCCCTGCCACGTCGCCGCCGTCCGGCCGCATCCCGACGGCGGACCTCTACCCGGCGCGCCGCAACACCCGCTTCGCGCTCGACCAGCCCATCACACCCGAAGCGCTGGCGTCCCGCAACAACATTTTCGACGAGTTCTCCCTCCAACACGACCGTGTCTGGAAGGCCGCGGCAGGATTCCCGTCGCGACCGTGGCAAATCCACATCGGTGGCGCCGTCGAGAAACCGCTCCAGTTCGAGGTCGACGACCTCATCCGCCAGGCCGGCATCGAAGAGCGACTGTACCGATTCCGCTGCGTCGAGACGTGGGCCATGGCCGTGCCCTGGATCGGATTCCCGTTCCAGCGATTACTCGAGCTCGTCAAGCCGCAGCCGGCTGCGCGCTTCGTTCGAATGATTACGGCGGCGCGGCCCGAGGAAATGCCTGGTTGGTACGGGAGCCGTCGCGTTTTCCCGTACTACGAGGCGCTCTCACTCGACGAAGCCCGGAACGAGCTCGCCTTTCTCGCGACCGGGATTTACGGGCATCCGCTTCCCAACCAGCACGGGGCGCCATTGCGGCTGATCGTGCCCTGGAAATACGGGCTCAAGGGCATCAAGTCAATCGTCGCATTCCAGCTCACACGCGAGCGGCCCGGCACCTTCTGGAACGAGCTGGCACCCCACCACTATTCGTTCTTCTCGAACGTGGACCCGAGCAGCCCCGGCCAGGATGAGGAGACCCTGCTCGATACGGGTGAGGTCCGCAAGACAAAGCCCTACAACGGCTACGCCGACCTGGTGGCCCACCTCTATGCGTGAGGTCGCCGCGCTCGTCCTGCTCCTCGGCCTGGAACCCTCCTATCGGGTCGCCACCGATCCGGCCGCTGTGTTGCCTCCGCTGCCTGACGCTGCGCGCGCTGCGCTGGCGCCGCCGAGCGTCGTTGTGACTCGCGACGACCACCCCTGGATGCGGTTCTGGTTCGCGAGCCGGATCGAGTCCGCGCCGCCCCCGGCACCCGACGATTCTCCATTGCTCCGGCGAAGGGTCAATTACGCTTCGCGCAGGGAGCCTTCGTCGGCGTCCTGGAACTCTTGGAGCCATGGGTCGACGCTCGCGGTCAGCCAATTGCCGCAGGCGTCTATGCCCTCGAATACGCCGTCCAGCCGTTGATGAAGGAGCACATGGGCGCCTCTGAGTTTCGCGACACGCTGCTCCTCCTGCTCCCCGAGGACTCAAAGCTGGCGTCGGGCGATCTTGGGCCCCTCATCCTCGCCAGCCAGCGCGTTTCGGGAACCGGACACCCCGCCGTCATGGCTCTCTATCCTGCCGACTCCAAGGCCGCGGCGCCGCGAATCCTCGAACGAGGCGGTATCCGCCTGCTCGAAGTGCGCGCCGCCGGCGACGCGGTTGCCGTGAGAATGTGATTCGGCACTGCGCGCGTCGTAACCACACCTGACGATCATTGCAGGTCCACGCGTCGGCGCCACGTCCTGTGATCGGCCGAGCCTCGTCCTCGCTTCTTGATTTGCCGCCGGCCAGCCCACCGCGGAGTCGAAGCAGCCGGGCGCCCAGCCTGCGTCGGGGCGAGATTCCACCGGAGCGACGCTAGCAGCACCCGGGCGTCGCCTCCAACCCGTCTCCTCTCGTTCGTTGAAGGAAATCCATCGCCCATTTTCTCCACGCGTCCGACAGCCCGGGGACATCGAGCAACCGTCCCGCGTCCCGCCGATCTCGTGTGTAGATGCGAAAGACGTCGCGGACCGTGAGATCGACGCTTGGCCGGTGCACCCGCCGGATCTCGTCCCCGGCTCCCACGTCGCCCTCTTCGACGATCCGGAGATAGGCCCCGGGGCGCAGGGCCTCGGTGAACCGCCGGGGGAACTGGTCGTCGTTCATTCGAACCCCGAGTCGCCAGCAGGGCACCCGCGGTTCCGAAACCTCGAGCACGAGGGTCCCGGCCTGCCACCGCTCCCCGATCACGGCGTCGTCGACCTCCATCCCCTCGGTCGTCAGGTTCTCGCCGAACTCCCCGTGAGCGAAGGGGCGGCCGATCGTCTCCGCCCACCACCGCGCGTCCTCGACGGCGTAGGCGTAGACCGCCTTGTCGGGACCGCCATGGGCCGCCCGGTCCGCCTGGTCGTCACCGGACAGGTTGACTCCGCTCGCGGCGACGCGCCCGGCAACCGGCGTCTTCCAGATGGCGCTCCGGGCGATGCGCCCTTTGAACTGAAACTCGCGCGCCGAGCCGACGTTGACGGAGAGAACCCGCCCTGCTGCACCCATGCTCGCCTCCCTGGTCCCTGTTTCCATTCCGAAGCCTACGCGCGTCGAGACGCCATTCGCCAGGGCATCGGCCGGTCACGAGACCGATCGCGACGTCGAGCCCCGGGGCGGCGCTTCCGGGGCCCTTGCACCGAACCATCCTTCCCGATGCGTTCCCCTATCCGGGCCGGCCGGCGATCGCCGCCACGACCGCGGAGAAGTCGAGATCGGCGGCGCCGTGCTCCGCGGCTTCGTCCAGCCACGCGCGATCCGCACGGGCCTGCCTGAGGTCCCGGCCCCGGGCGTCGGCGGCGTCCATGACGAGCCGGAGGTCCTTCGCGGCATGCCGCAGCTTGAAGCGCGGCGCGAAGTCCCCGGACTCGACGTTGGCTCTCTTGCCCTGCACGATCGGTCCGATGGGGGAGCTGGCCAGGACATCGAGCACGATTCCGCGTCGGAGATCGAGCGCGTCTCCCAGAGAGAGCGCCTCCCCGAACGCCACGATCGCCGCGCCAAGAACGAGGTTGGCCACGAGCTTCATGGAAGCGCCCGAGCCGGGTCCACCCACGTGCCGCACGGTGCCGAGGTCCAAGAGGATCGGTCGGACGCGCTCGAGGTCTTCGTCGGTCGCACCGACGAAGATGTCGAGACCGCCCGACATGGCCTGAGGCACGCTGCCTCGGACGGGAGCGTCGACGAGGGAGACTCCCTTCGGGAGCCGCGCGGCGGCGGAGCGAATCGCGTCCGGCCCCACGGTCGACATGTCGATCAGGACCTGGCCGGACGAGAGTCCGGATGCCAGCCCCGCGGTCCCGAAGAGGACCTGCTCGAGGGCCTCGGGCGTGGCAAGCATCGTGATGACGAAGCCCGCTCCGGCGGCCGCCCGCGCCGGACTGGATGCGATCGCGGTGCCGTCCTTCGCCAGGTGCGCGGTCCGCGCCGCGCTGCGATTCCATACCGTGACGTCATGGCCGGCCCGCAGCAGACGGACGGCCATCGGCGTCCCCATGTCGCCGAGTCCCAGAAATCCGATCTTCGCCATGTGCGCTCACTCCCCTTCCCCGTCCGCCGAATTCGAGAACCACTCTTTCCGTCCGGTTTCCCGACCGACGCCGCGCCGACTTCGGCGCGCAAGCCGCGGGCCATGATCTCGGGAGCGAATCCGTCCCGCGGCGGTCGAATCTAGGTCAGCGCCAGATACTCGTGCGCGAGGCGCACGACCATGGACCCCTCGCCGACGGCGGAGGCGACGCGGTTCATCGCTCCCGCGCGAACATCGCCCGCCGCGAACACGCCGGGCACGCCGGTCTCGAGGGGAAGCGGCTCCCGCTGCTCCTTCCAGGTGCGTGCGTACGCTTCGGCGGCCATCAGATCGCGTCCGGTCAGGACGAACCCCTTGGCGTCGCGCAACACGCCCGCGGGCAGCCAGCCGCTGCGCGGCCGCGTTCCGATGAAAACGAAGATCGCATCCGCGTCTTCCGTCCGGCACGACCCGTCATCCAGCGATCGGAGCGTCACCCGCTCCACGCGGCCCTCGCCGTCGATCCCCGCGATCTCGGTGCGCGGCCGCAGGCGGATGTTCGGCGTCTTCCCGATCTGATCGATCAGGTACCGCGACATCGTGTCCTGCAGGCCTTCGCGGCGCACGACGATTTGCACGTCCTGCGCGTACCGAGCGAGGTGCATGGCGCCCTGGCCCGCCGAGTTTCCGCCACCGACGACGAGAACGCGCCGGTCCCGGAACGCCGGGGCCTCCGTGGTGGCCGCGCCGTAATACACCCCGGCGCCGGTGTGCTCCGCCACGCCGGGAGCGGGATGCTCGCGATAGGACATTCCCGTCGCGGCGAGCATGGTCCGCGTGACCAGTTCCCGTCCGTCGGCGAGCGCGAGCCGCTTGTACCCCCCGTCGACCGCCACCGCGGTCACCTCGAGCGGCGCGAGGAACTCGGCGCCGAGACGCTGGGCCTGCGTCAGGGCGCGGCGGGTCAGGTCGGCCCCGCTGACGCCGGCTGGGAACCCGAGGTAATTCTCGATGCGCGAGCTCGTCCCCGCCTGTCCGCCGGGCGCGTGTCGATCGAGCACGATCGTGCGCAGGCCTTCCGACGCGCCGTACACCCCGGCCGCCAGGCCGGCGGGCCCCGCCCCGACGACCACGAGGTCGTACAGCTCGAAAGCCGCCGAGAGCGGCTGGCCGAGGCGTTCGGCCACCTGGCGCGGCTCGGGATTCGTCAATACGCTCCCGTCCTCGAAGAGCAGGGCCGGCAGCCCGTCGCTCGCGACACCCGCCGCCTCGAGCAGGGTCCGGGCCTCGGCATCCCGCTCGACGTCGAGCCACCGATACGGGACGAGGTTGCCCGCCAGGAAGTCCTTGATCGCGTGCGATCGCGTCGCCCACTGATGTCCGATCAGGCGCAGCCCCGTCGCCTCGGGCGGGGACTCCGCCTGCCACGCGTCGAGGAGATCGTCGACCACCGGGAAGAGCTTCTCCTCCGGCGGATCCCAGGGCTTCGACAGGTAGTGATCGACGTGGGCCTCGTTGATGGCCCGGATCGCCGCCTGGATGTCGGAGTACGCCGTCAGCAGAACGCGCCGGGCCAGGGGATACACGTCGCGCGACCGCGCGAGCAGCTCGCCGCCGAGCATCCCCGGCATTCTCTGATCGCTGATCACCATCGCCAGGGAATCGCCGCGGCTCTTGAGCTCGCGGGCGGTGGAGAGCGCCTCGGGCCCCGACCCCGCGCTCATGACCGTGTAATGGTCCCGATACCTGGAGCGCAGGTCGCGCCGCACCGCCGCGAGGACCTGCGGGTCGTCATCCACCACGAGGAGAACGGGCTTGCTCACGCCCTGCCCTCGAAGCCCTCGGTTTCCGCGATCGGCAGCGTGACCTGGAACTCCGTGCGGCCCGGCTGAGATTCGACGGTGATCTGGCCCTCGTTGTGCTGGACGAGCCGGCGGACGATGTCGAGGCCGAGCCCCGTCCCCTGACCGGCCGGCTTGGTCGTGAAGAAGGGATCGAAGATCCGGTCGCGGATCCCGGCGGGAATGCCCGGCCCGTTGTCGGCGATCCGGACGACGATCCGCCCGGACTCCCGGCCGGCCACGATCTCGACCCGGCCCGCCTCCGGGACGGCATCGAGCGCGTTGTCGATCAGGTTGCCCCAGACCTGGTTCAGTTCGCCGGCGAAACCGCGAATGCGCGGCAGATCCGGCTCCACCGCGACGGACACGGCGACGGACTTTCCGCGCGCCTTCGATTTCAGGACGGCGACCGTGTTCCCGAGGCCCTGGGCCAGATCCACCGGCCCCGCGGCGGTCGACTGGTCCATGTGCGTGAAGCCCTTGACCGCGAGCACCAGTCCGGCGATCCGCGTCGCGGCGTCCTGGATCTCCGAGGCGAGCCGGCGCACCGAGCATCCGGCCGCGGCCCATCGCAGCGCGGGGTTGAGCGCGGAGCCGTCGACGACGCCAGCGAGCTGATCGAGAGCCTCGGTCGTCACGGCGGTTTCCGCGAGCGCCTCGGCCGCGGCCGTATCGAGACCCCGGTCGGCGAGCCAGTCGGCGATGGCTTCTTCGTGCTCGGCATGCTCGATCGGCGACCGAACGCCGCTTTCGGGCGCCGCGGCGCACGCGTTGCGCACCCGGTCGATGGCTCCGAACTGCGCGTCCGTCAAGCCCGCCGCGCCGAGGGCGCGAGCCGCCTGCTCGACCTCCGCGAGTCCCTTCCCGAGAAGCGCCGCGCTTCGCTCGATCGCGGACGCCGGATTGTTCAGCTCGTGGGCGAGACCCGCCGAGAGTCGCCCGAGCGAGATCATCTTTTCGTCGTGCAGCTCGTTCGACGTGAACTCCCGGGCCCGATCGATCATGCGGTGGACGAGGATCGACGTCAGCGCGTGGCACTCCCGGGCGAGGGCGTTCATCTGCTCCCGGGGCACCACGAGGATCTCCGAGGGTTCCTGGATGACCGTTTGGCCCGGCGCGCTGACGAGGCGGGAATACGGAAGCACGCCCGTCACGTCCCCTTCCCGCCACTCCGTGAGCTTGTGTGGACCGGAGCCGCGATCGACAAAGATCGCGATACGGCCCGAGAGAATGGCGAAGAGACCTTCCACGGGGGTGCCCGGCACCGAGAGCGAGTCCCCGACCTCCAGACGCCGGACGGTCCCATGCGCGGCGAGCCACTCGAGCTCCTCGCGAGGCGCCGGGCCGAGGGTCCTGTGCTTCGTCAGCCGATCAACGAGATCGGTCGGGGTCATCGGAACGACATCCGGGGAGGAATCCTACATCCGGCGGCGGGATCGACCGCCGCGGGCGTTGCCGTCGGCCCCGCCTCCGTCAGGACATCCGACGGCGAAGGCCTGCCAGCATGAGGATTGCGGCGTCAGCGGACTCGCGCCAAAGCCCGATCCTGGAGCCGCGACGTTCGACGCGAAAGGTTTTCACCCGGCCCACCCACCGTACGGGGATCGAAGACGTCCGCCTCGCCTCGCTGCGGCATCACGCCTTCGCCGGGTGGCGCCTCCGATCGGCCCCACCGGGGCGTGCCGGGCTTCCGTGCTGTTCGACGAGAAACTCCGCGAGGAGGTCCGCGTCGCTCAGGCGCGGAAAAGTGCGCCGTGCCACCAGCGCCAGCATGCGGGATGGCGCCGGCGACGCGAGGGGGCGAGCCACGAGCCGCGTGCCTTTGAGAATGCCCGCATCCAGCGTAATCCTCGGCAGCAGCGTCACGCCGAGTCCGCCCTCGACCATCTGGATCAGCGTGGTCAGGCTCGTGGCCTCGACACGGGATTCCCGACGGCCCGGGCGGGGACCGCACGCGGCGATGGCATGGTCGCGCAGGCAGTGCCCTTCTTCGAGCAGCAACATGTCGTTGGTGTCGATCGTCCGAAGGGCCACGGACTTCGCGCGGACCGTCGGATGAGATTCTCGGGCCACGAACGAGAACTCGTCCTTGAAGAGCTCGCGCACGTACAGGTCGCCGGTATGGAACGGCAGCGCGATCAGCGCGACATCGACGCTTCCGGCGCGCAGCCGCTCGAGCAGGCGGTCCGTCAGGTCCTCCCGGAGGTAGAGCCTCAGCTGTCCGTACGCACGCCGCAGCGCCGGAAGCACACCGGGGAGCAGATAGGGCGCGATCGTGGGAATGGCGCCCAGCCGCAGCGGGCCGCACAGCGGGCCCGTCGCCGACCGGGCCGCCTGCGCCAGGTCCATCGCCGCGGACAGAAGCTCGCGCCCGCGCGCGACGACGTCCTCGCCCACCGTGGTGAGGCGGACGTGGTGCCTGTCGCGTTCGACCAGCTGGACTCCGAGCAGCGTCTCGAGCTCCTTGATTCCGGCGGACAGCGTGGATTGCGTGACGAACTGCGCTTCGGCCGCGGCACGGAAGTTCAGCCGTTTGGACAGCTCGACCAGATACGCGAGCTGGCGTAGCGTGGGAAGGGCGGGCACCGGCTGCCCCCCCCTGATCATTGATCGATACACTCGATCATTGTAAGCAAGATAAGTCGTTAGGTCGATCGATGGGCTTCGGACAGAATGGAGGTTCGAGGTCCGGCCGCACGTGGATAGGGGCCGCCAGAAGTTATCGTACCCAGAGAGGAGAGCGTCATGCCCGACAAGGAACACACGAAGAGCGCCAGCGAAAGCGAGAGCCCGGCAATCCCCGCTCCGACTCCCAAGCAGGGCCGTCCGAGGGGGAACAAGGACTGGTGGCCGAACCAGCTCGACCTTTCGGTGCTCCATACCCATTCGCACCTGTCCAATCCGATGGAGGAGGACTTCGACTACGCCGCGAAGTTCAAGTCCCTCGACGTCGAGGCGCTGAAGCGGGACCTCGTCGAGCTGATGACCAAGTCCCAGGACTGGTGGCCGGCCGACTACGGCCACTACGGTCCGCTCTTCATCCGGATGAGCTGGCACGCCGCCGGCACGTACCGAATCTCAGACGGAAGGGGCGGCGGCGGCGAAGGCCAGCAGCGCTTCGCTCCGCTGAACAGCTGGCCCGACAACGCGAACCTGGACAAGGCACGCCGCCTGCTCTGGCCGCTGAAGAAGAAGTACGGCCAGAAGATCTCGTGGGCCGACCTGCTCGTCCTGGCCGGCAACGTAGCCATGGACTCGATGGGGTTCAAGACGTTTGGTTTCGGCTTCGGCCGGCCCGACGTCTGGGAGCCCGAGGACATCTTCTGGGGCCCGGAGGACACCTGGCTCGGCGACGAACGCTATAGCGGCGACCGCGAGCTCGCCAAGCCGCTCGCCAACGTGCAGATGGGCCTCATCTACGTGAATCCCGAAGGACCCGGCGGCAAACCCGATCCCGTGGCGGCCGCCCGGGACATCCGAGAGACCTTCGCCCGCATGGCGATGAACGACGAGGAAACGGTGGCGCTCATCGTCGGCGGACACTCGTTCGGCAAGACGCACGGCGCGGCCCCGGCCACCAACGTCGGTCCGGAACCGGAGGCCGCGGGCCTCGACGCGCAGGGTCTCGGCTGGAAGAGCAAGCACGGCAGCGGCAAGGCCGGCGACACGATCACGAGCGGCCTCGAAGGCGCCTGGACGACCAGCCCGACGAAGTGGGACAACGGCTTCCTCGAGAACCTCTTCAAGTACGAGTGGGAGCTGACGGAGAGCCCCGCCGGCGCGAAGCAATGGAAGCCGAAGAACCCGGAAGCCCAGGGCACCGTGCCGGATGCCTTCGATCCCAAGAAGCGGCACGCGCCGATGATGCTCACCACGGACCTGTCCCTGAAGGTGGATCCCATCTACGCACCCATCGCGAAGCGCTTCTACGAAAATCCCAAGGAGCTCGCCGAGGCGTTCGCCCGGGCGTGGTTCAAGCTCCTCCACCGCGACATGGGCCCTCGCGCCCGATACCTCGGGCCGTGGGTGCCGGAGCCGCAGTTGTGGCAGGACCCCGTACCGGCCGTCGACCATGAGCTCGTCAACGACAAGGACGTCGCCGCGCTGAAGAAGAAGATCCTCGACTCCGGCCTGTCCATCGCCGATCTCGTATCCACCGCCTGGAACGCGGCCGCCAGCTTCCGCGGCACGGACAAGCGCGGCGGCGCCAACGGCGCCAGGATCCGCCTCGCCCCGCAGAAGGAGTGGGAGTCGAACGAACCGGCCCGCCTGGCGAAGGTGCTCGGCAAGCTCGAGCAGATCCAGAAGGACTTCGACAAGGCCCAGTCCGGCGGCAAGAAGGTTTCGCTGGCCGACCTGATCGTCCTCGGCGGATGCGCCGCGGTCGAGGAAGCGGCCCGGAAGGCCGGGCACAACGTCACCGTCCCGTTCGAACCGGGCCGCACGGATGCCTCGCAGGCACAGACGGACGTCGACACCTTCGAGCCGCTCGAGCCCGCCGGCGACGGCTTCCGCAACTACATCGGGGCCAAAGACCCGCTCTCGCCGGAGACGCGCCTTCTCGACCGGGCCAACCTCCTGAAACTGACCGCGCCCCAGATGACGGTCCTCGTCGGCGGCATGCGTGCCTTGAACGCGAACCACGGGCAATCGAAGCACGGCGTCTTCACCGACCGGCCCGGCACGCTGACGAACGACTTCTTCGTCAACCTGCTCGACGCCGGAACGGCCTGGCGGCCGTCGGCATCGGACAAGAAGGTCTACGAGGGAAGCGACCGTGCCTCGGGCAAGGTCAAGTGGACCGCCACGGCGGCCGACCTCGTCTTCGGCGCGCATTCGCAGCTTCGCGCGCTGGCCGAGGTCTACGCCAGCGACGACTGCAAGGAGAAGTTCGCGCGGGACTTCGTGGCCGCCTGGGACAAGGTCATGAACCTCGATCGCTATGACCTCCTCGCAAGGGCCCGGGGCGGGCGCAAGGGGAGCGCGGCCGCGTAGTCGCCGCACCAGCCAATCTGTCCGAGACGCGGGCGACCCGGACTAGGGTCGCCCGTACTCTTTCCCAAACCGCCACCCGGTTCCGTGGTCCGCCGGATCGCGCGACTCTCGCCGCACCGGAACCCCCGATCGTCAGCCGAGGACGACCGCAATTCGATGCTCGCGGCCGTCGTCGGCCAGCGGAATCTCGCGGCCTTCAACCGCGCCGCCGTCGAGAGTAATGCTCGTCACGCCGCGCATGGCGCCGCGGGGGTTCTCCACGGCGAGGCGGTAACTGGCCGAGTGGTAACGAAAGTCGATCTCGTACCGCGGCCACACGCGAGGGATACAGGGATCCACGTGCAACACCGCTCCGCGGAGGCGGAATCCGAGGATCCACTCGACGCCCGCCCGGTACATCCACCCGGCCGCTCCCGTGTACCAGGTCCAACCGCCGCGCCCGGCGTGCGGGGGCTCCGAATAGACGTCGCCGGCCATGACGTAAGGTTCGACTTTGTAGCGATGCAGACCCGAGCGCGTACTGGCGTGGTTGATCGGGTTCAGGATCGAGAAGAGCTCCCCCGCCTTGTCGCCGTCGCCGAGGTTGGCGAAGGCGATCATGGCCCAGACCGCGGCGTGCGTGTACTGGCCCCCATTCTCGCGCACGCCGGGGACGTATCCCTTGACATACCCCGGCTCGAGGGCCGAGCGGTAGAAGGGAGGCGTGAAGAGCAGAACGAGCCCGTCTCCGCGCCGGATCAGGTGCTCGTCGACGGCCGCCATGGCCCGCTGCCCCCGCTCGGGATCGGCGGCGCCCGAGATGACCCCCCAGGACTGGGCGATCGAGTCGATGCGGCACTCGTCGTTGGCCGCCGATCCCAGCGGCGTCCCGTCGTCGAAGAAGGCGCGACGATACCAGTCGCCGTCCCAGCCGTCGCGCTCCAGCGCAAACTTCAAGGCATCCGCGTGCCGGCGCCAGCCGAGCGCGCGCTGCGACTCCCCGCGCTCCTCCGCCAGGCCGGCGAACTGGTAGAGGTTCGACTGGAGAAACCAGCCCAGCCACACGCTCTCGCCCTGGCCTCCCGCGCCGACCCGGTTCATTCCGTCGTTCCAGTCACCCGTGCCCATCAGCGGCAACCCGTGACTGCCGACCGCGAGGCTCCGGTCGAGCGCTCGGGCACAGTGCTCGAACAGGGAGGGCTTCTCGGAGGACACGGCAGGCTGGAAATACCGATCGGTCTCCCCCGGCTCGAGCGGCGCCGCCGCGAGGAACGGGACCGGCTCGTCGAGCACGCCCCGATCGCCGGTGACCTCGATGTAGTGGTGCGCCGCGTAGGGCAGCCACAGCAGATCGTCGGAGATCCGGGTTCGCACCCCCTTGCCTCCGGGATCGTGCCACCAGTGCTGGACGTCGCCCTCCTCGAACTGCCGGGAGGCGGCTCGCAACAGCTGATCGCGCGCCAGCTCCCGCCGCGCAACGGTGAGGGCCATGACGTCCTGCAGCTGGTCGCGGAAGCCCCACGCGCCACCGGCCTGGTAGAAGGCCGAGCGCGCCCTCAGGCGGCAGGCGAGCGTCTGGTAGAGAAGCCAGCGGTTGAGCATGAGATCCATCGAACGGTCGGGGGTCCGAACCTGGAGGGCGGTGAGCGTGTCCTCCCATTCTCCGCGCACCGCGGCGAGCGTGAGGCCGGGGTCCTGGGATCGGTGGCGGGCGACGAGCCGTCGCGCCTCCGGAGCGTCGCGACCCTGACCGAGCAGGAAGACGATCTGACCTCGTTGCCCCGGGGCCAGGCGCAGCCGCAGCTGCAGCACGGCGCAGGGATCGAGACCGGCCCCGGCGCGCCGCGAGAGGGTCGCTCCGAGCGCCAGGCCCGCCGGCGCGTCGAGACCGCCGTTGCGCCCCAGGAACTCCGTACGGTCGGCCGTCCAGGCGGTCTGCGCGCCTCCGATGTCGGCAAACGCGACATGTCCGGCGTAGTCCTCGTTCCAGGAGTTGCGCGCAAAGATTGCGCCCGTCTCGGGGTCGAGCTCGGTGACGACAAACGGCGCCCCGGCCGCCCTCTGCGGGCCGAGCACCCACTCCACGTAGGCCGTCGCCGTGAGCGTCCGCGTCGACGCCGACCGGTTTTCGATCGACAGGCAGGAGACCTTGACGGGGTCCTCACGGGGAACGAAGACCGTGAGATCGGTGGCGATCCCCCGGTGCTCGTATTCGAACCGGCTGTACCCCTGGCCGTGGCGCGCGACGTAGGATCCGGCACCTCGAATCGGCAGAGCGGTCGGGCCCCAGATCTCCCCCGTCTCCTCGTCGCGCAGGAAGAGAGCCTCCCCGGGCGAATCGCTCACGGGATCGTTCGACCACGGCGTGATCTTGTTTTCGCGGCTGTTGATCGCCCACGTGTAGCCGGATCCCGACTCCGAGACGAGGCTGCCGAAGGTCGGGTTGGCAAGGACGTTGATCCACGGAGCCGGCGTCGATTGCCGCTCACCGAGGAGGGTGACGTATTCCCCCTGCTCCTCCGAAAAGCCCCCCATTCCGTTGAAGAACTCGAGGGGCATCGTCGGCGGCGCCGCATCGGCCATCGGCGGCCGCGCAGCGACCGGCTGCGCCGCCCTCGGGGCGGGAACGCGGCGAAGAAGCCGGATGACCTGCTGCGCGATCGTCCCGTGCCGCGAGAGCAGCACCACCCGAGCCGCCGCCGCGAGCGCGTCGCGCTCCTCGCCCGACAGCGACTCCCCGCGCAGCACGAAGACCCGTCCGGTCGAGTCCTCCGCGGCGACGCCGGGCGCGCGGACGCCGGCCCGGACGAGCGAGTCGAGCGCCACGCCGAGCTCCGGAGAATACGAGGTCGGCCCCTCGTTCACGATCACGAGATCGACCGCAAGCCCCTTCAGCCTCCAGTATTCGTGGGCGCGCAGGAGCTGCCGCACGATGCCCTGGTCTTCGACCTGGTCGATTCGCACGAGCACGATCGGAACGTCGCCGGAGATTCCGCGGCCCCAGAATGCCGAGGGACCCCGTCGGTTGCGCAGCAGGGTCTCGACCGGGGCCCGAAGGGTCGGATCGGAATACAGGATCCGCGTCGCGAGCCGCTGGAAGAGATGCGCCTCGTCGGTGGAAATCCCCAGGTGTCGCAACTGGACCTGCGCCTGCGTCCACGCCAGGCTCGAGACGCGATCGAAGGTGGCGGGGTCCCGGTACTTGCCGACGAGCGCGAGGACGCTCTCCCGCGATTCGGCGACGACCGTCGAAAGGTGCACCCGCGCCGTCGCGCCGGGCGCCAGACGCACCCGGCGCCGGAGACTGAAGACGGGATCGAGCACGGTGCCGACCGTGTTCGAGAGCGGGCGCCGTTCTGCGATCGAGATCGGATCCCGGACGGTTCGCCCGCGCCCGAGAAAGCGCGTCCGGTCGGTCTCGTACTGCAGAGTGCCGACCTGGTCTCCCTGCACCGTCATCACCTGGGCGGCCCAGACCGGAGCCTCGCGATCGCGTGGTCTGCGGCCGGCGATCAGCGCGTCGGCCGCGGGGACGAACTCCGTCTGGACGAAGAGGTTCGAGAACGCGGGGTGCGCCGCATCGGCCGAAGGAGGCGCGAGAACGATCTCCGCGTATGACGTCACCTCGATCTCGCAAGGGCGCGTTCCGCGATTGGTCAACGAAACCTGGCGCATCTCCGCATCGTCCTCCGTCGACACGACGACCCGAAGGCTCGTCGTGATCAGGCCGTCGCTGCGGTGGATCTCCACGCGGTCCTCCGAGTAGACGGCCTCGTAGGAGTCGGGCTCGACGCCGGCCGGCTGGAATCCCGCCGACCAGACCCGCCCGGACAGACCGTCGGCGAGGAAGACGTACGTGCCCCAGGGATCGCGGGTCGCGTCCTCGCGCCATCGCGTCACGTCGAGGCCGCGCCAGCGACTGTAGCCCGAGCCGGCAGCGGTCATCATCACCGAGTACCGGCCGTTGGAAAGCAGATGCGTGCGCGGAGTCGGATCGTGCGGCGAGCGGAAGCGGCGCAGGACTGGCGGCACGTCGTCGAGAACGTGCAGATCGGTCCGCGAGTCGTCGGACCCGGGGCGAGCCGCGGCGACCGCGCGGGGCGTGCGTTCCTGGAGCAGCAGCTCGGTCGCCTGCACGGCCGGCTCCGCGCCGAAGCGGCGGCGCATCGCCGCCCCGAGCAGCACGTTGGCGAGCGCCACGATGGTCATCCCCTGGTGGTGGGCCATGTAGGCCTTCACCACCTCGAGCTTCTCCCCCTCGGGCAGCCGCGACGCCGTGTAGTCGATCGATTCGTAGAAACCGTACTTCCCGAGAGCGCCGACCGAGGCGAGCTGCCCGAAGTTCCTGCTTGCGGCGACCGGGTCCACCATGGCGGCCAGCGCCGTCGCATACGGAGCCACGACGAGATCCTCGGCGAGCCCGCGCTTCAAGCCGAGGCCGCCGACGCCGAAGTTCGAGTACTGGTAGGTGAAGTGGACGTCCCGCGCGTTGTAGGCCGCTTCGGAGATCCCCCAGGGAACTCCGCGCTCCTCCCCGTACTCGATCTGCCGCCGAACCGCGAGGCGGCCGGTGTGCTCGAGCAGGCTCCCCGACGGCGCGTCGAGCACGAGGTCGGGCATCAGGTACTCGAACATGGATCCGGACCACGACAGGAGCGCGGATCCCCGGCCGACGGGCGTGAGAGGGCGCCCGAGATGGAACCAGTGCTCGACGGGCGCGTCGCCGCGGGCGATCGCGACGAAGCTCGCAAGGCGGGCCTCCGAGGCGAGCAGGTCGTAGTGCCCGGGGTCCAGGACCGCTTCCTGCGGGCGATATCCGATCGCAAAGAGCTCCCGCGGCCGGTCGTAGAGAAAGGTGAAGTCCATGTCCGCGGCGAGCCCGGCCGCGGTGCGCGCGATCGCGGCGAGGCGGTCTTCGAGCGCTTGCGCCGGCTCCAGCGATTCCGTCGCCGCGCGGCAGTCGCGCGCGTGGCTGGCGACGCACGCGCGCAGCGCCAGGGCCCATTCGAGCGCCGGACCCGTGCCGGATGGGTCCGCTTCGTGGCCGAGGGCGCGCACGATGTCCAGCAGGGTTTCGGCCCGCGCGGACAGCGCCGCCAGGCGTAACGCCCACTCGGCGGCGGACGCCGGAACGGGAGCGAGCAGCGCTCTCGCTCCGGTCACGGCCTCCTCGAGTTGCCGCGCGGTGACGACGCCGCCGGGAGCGCGTTCGGCCAGCACCGTGGCCGATCCTCGCAGGAGCTCGAGCGTGTCGGCGAGGCCGTCGCAGGCGTTCCCGCCGAGAACCGGCTCGGACAGGCGTTCGAGACAGGCCTGTTTGAGCGTGATCAGGTGCGCGGCCAGGTTTCCGCTGTCGACCGTGGACACGTAACGCGGCTCGAGCGGAGCGATATCGTCCGTCCCGTACCAGTTGTAGAGATGTCCGCGAAAACGCTCGAGCCGCGCCATGGTGGCCAACGCGGCCTCGAGGCGATCCGCCATCTCGACGGTTCCTATCCAGCCGAAGTCGTTGGCCGCGACCGTCGAGAGCAGTGCCAGGCCGATGTTGGTCGGCGAAGTCCGCCGCGCGGCTTCCGGCCGCGGCTCCTCCTGGAAGTTGTCGGCCGGCAGGCTCTGGAACTCCGGGCCGGCGAATCGCTCGAAATAGCGCCAGGTGCGCCGCGCGATCGCGCGAAACTGGCGCGTCTCCGCCGCCGAGAGCCGCGCGGACGCGGCCACGTCGGGGGGCAGGCTGACCCACAGCGCCGCCAGGGGCGACAGGATCCAGACGGCGACGAAGGGGGCCGCGTAGACCCAGGCGCCCGAACCCGAAGCCATGACCAGCAGAACCGCCGCCGCGGCGAGAAGTAGTGCGCCGCGCATGCGGCGATAGAAGCCGGCGAGTTCCAGGTCGAGCGCCCGGTGCGCCTGCGCGGCCGGCACCCATTCGAGCAGGTTTCGCCGCGTGATCGCGAGACGCCACAACGTGAGCACAATCGCGTCGCAACGCAGCCAGGCCGAGTGCGCGAGAAAGACGATCTGCAGAACCGTTTGCGACAGGTCGATCGCGAAGTCGGCGGCGACCCCGCGGAAGAAGCTCCCCCAGGCGACTCCGCGCCTCGTCGGGAGAAGGCTCGAGAGGAAGGACAGAAAGACCGGAAGGAAGAGGACGCCGAGCACATAGGCGGTCCACAACCCGGCGGTCCCCGCCGCCACGGACCAGCCGGCGACGAGCGTCGCAAAGGTCGCCGGCGCCGACAGGCTGCGCCGGAGGTTGTCGATCATCTTCCAGCGGCCGATCGTCGGGATCCCGCCCGCGGCCCGAGGCCCCGGCGACGCATCGGCCGGCAGGATCCAGGGCAGCAGCTGCCAGTCGCCGCGGACCCACCGATGCTGTCGCGAGGCCGCCACCCCGTAGTGGCCCGGGAATCCCTCGAACAGCTCCACGTCCGAAACGAATCCGGCCCGGGCGAAGAGCCCTTCGAACAGATCGTGGGAAAGCTGCGTGTTCTCCGGCACCCGGTCGTCCAGCGCGCGCTCGAAAGCGTCCACGTCATAGATGCCCTTGCCGGTGTAGATCCCCTCCCCGAAGACGTCCTGGTACACGTCGGAGACCGCGAAGGCATACGGATCGATGCCGCGCGGGCCGGAGAAGACGAGCTGGTAGAGCGTTCCCCAGCCCGTCTCGGGCAACGTCGGCGTCACGCGGGGCTGGAGGATGGCGTGCCCTTCCACGACCCGTGCGGCGGCGGGATCGAACACGGGGAGGTTCAGCGGGTGCGCGATCGTTCCAACGAGCCGGCGCGCCGCCCCCCGCGGCAGGTGGGAGTCGGCGTCGAGGGTGATCACGTATCGGATCCCCGGGGGCGCCGGCGGGCCGCCCCGTTCCGGCGGCAGAAAGGTCGTATCGGTCGCGCCGCGCAGGAGGCGGTTCAGCTCGCGCAGCTTGCCGCGCTTTCGCTCCCAACCCATCCAGACCCCTTCGCGCTCGTTCCAGAGCCTGCGGCGGTGGAGCAGCCAGAAGCGGTCGCCGCCCCCGGCCGCGGGCCCGTGCATGTCGTTGAGCCGCCGGATGGCCGCCCGCGCCAGATCCAGGAGCGCCTCGTCTTCGGGAAGAACCTCGGTGGCCGCGTCGGGCCAGTCCGACAGAAGCGCGAATCGCAGCTCCGGGTCCGAGTTGGAGAGGTAATGCACCTCCAGCCTCTGGATCACGTCGTCGATCTCGGCCTCGTCGGTCAGAAGCACCGGAATGGCGACCAGCGCGCGCAGCTCGGCCGGAACGCCGCCCGCGAGCTCGAGCTTCGGGAGGCGCCGGGGGCCCAGGACCCGGGCGACGAAACGATGGATCAACGCGAGGGCGAGGTCGGAGGCGGGCACGAGGCCGAAGAGAGCCAGCAGGACGACCCGGAACGCGCCCACTCCCGCGAGCGCGGTCAGGGTCGTGGGCACCGCGAGGATCGCGAGCGTCGCGAGGGCGACCGCGGCCAGGTACAGCGGCGCGGCCGCCCGGACCCCGGCGCGACGCAGCCATCGCCGGCCGGAGACGCGGAAGCCGAGATCTTTCTCTAGCCTCGGGCGCCCCTTCGCGATGAGGTAGTAGCCAGGGTCCCGGAAACGCGCATCTTCCTGCGGCGAAGAGCTCGACGCAATTCCCACCGCGCGCCGCGCCACCTCGAGCTCGTCGTGCGGGCTTCCCCGCGAGAGCTCCTCGATGGCGTGGCGATATCGGTCGCGTGTCGCGAAGTCCATTTCCGCCACGCGGGCTCCCTCGCAGAGCGCCTCCTGAACCAGGCTCACGCTCTCGAAGAAGTCGGCCCAGTCGACGGACGACAGAAGGCGCATGCTCGTGATGACGTTCCGGACGGTGGCGTGGTTGGCAATTTGCTCCTGGTGCTCAGCGTGGACGCTGTCCTCCGCCGTGGTCCCCTCGCTCGCAAGCCGCCGGTCGAGCCACTCCAGCGCCGGTGTCACCGCCGGATCCTGCTCCCGCAGCCGCTGGACGAGCTCGACCGCGAAGGCCCGCGAAAACGGGGCCCGCTCCAGCATCGAAAGCACTCCCGCCGGCTCGGGCCGAGGGATGCCGCGTGCGCCGAGGAGCGCGTCGGCGATCGCATCGGCCTCTTCCCGCGCGACACCCCGGCCAGCGACACGCTCGGAGAGGCGCCGGAGGTTCTCCACCAGGACCAGACGAAGAGAAATCGCCAGCGCCCACAGCTCTCCGATCGTCAGTGCCTGCACCCGCTGGTAGGCGCGGACGAAGCCGCGAAGGTCTTCGAGCTCGATCCGGCTGTCCGTGTGGGCCACGAACGACCAGGCCAGCCCGTACACCCGGGGAAACCCCCGGAATGCTCCGGAGGCGAGTTTGGGCAACTCCCGATAGAACCCCGGCGGGAGATCCTCCTGGATTTCTCGAACCTGTTCCTCGACGACGTGGAAGTTGTTCAGCAGCCACTCCGCCGCCGGGGAAACCGTTCGGGTCTGGCGGCTCGCCTCCGCGATCGACCGGTGCGACGCCGCGAGGACGCGGGCGTTGTCGCGCAGCCGGGGGATCAGCGGCCGACCGCGCCTTTTCCGCAGATGAACGCGCTGCTCGCCCGCGAGGGCCCCGGCGAACCCCTCCAATCGCTCAGCCGAGAAGAGCTCTGCCCGGATCGGGCTGTCGGGTGTCATCAACGTTTATCCGACTCTCTCACTACCACGGAGAACAAAATGCCGAGCCGGGGGCCGGCTCGGCGTGTAACGGCGAAACGGGGAAAGCTCAGGCCGCGGGGGGCGACTTGATCTGGAGGTTGTTGATCTCCCGGACGACGCCGGCGGGCGCGATGCAGGCGACCCGGCGACCCACGGTGCCGACGTATCGAGCCCGGTGCGTCTGATCGCAGCTTCGAGGCGGTCGTGAGCCCATCCGTGGCCGAGGAGCCCGATGCCCGCGCTGAAATATCCTGCCCTCGAGGTGCCGGATGCGAATACTGGAGACCCTCGCTTTTCTGATCCTTGCGGCGGCGGCCTTCAGCTTCGTCAATAGCTACGTCTTCCGACTTCCGTCCACGATCGGGCTCCTCCTCGGCGGTCTCGTGGCCTCTGCCGTGATTCTCGTCGTTCACGGCCTGTTTCCCTCGCTCGCGATCACGGCGGAGGCGCGCGCGCTGATCGGGCAAATCGACTTCACCCGTTTCCTCTTCGGCGGAGTCCTGAGCTTTCTCCTGTTCGCGGGAGCGCTGCAGCTCGATATCGAGGATATTGCCCGCGAAAAAGTTCCCATCCTCGCCCTCGCATCCCTGGGCGTCGTGTTGTCGACCGCCGTGATCGGGTTCGCCAGCCACGCGGTGTTTCGACTCCTGCATACCGAAGTCCCGCTCGCCTACTGCCTGGTCTTCGGAGCGCTCATCTCGCCCACCGATCCGGTCGCCGTCCTCGGGATTCTCGAGAAACTCCACGCCCCGAAGTCGCTCGAAGTCCGGATCGGCGGCGAAAGCCTGTTCAACGACGGATTCGGGGTCGTCGTGTTTTCGATCCTGCTCGCAGTCGCAGGCTCGGACGGTGGCGGCGGCGGAGACAACCTCTGGTCGTCCGCGGGCCTGCTCTTCCTGCGCGAGGTCGTCGGCGGCGTCGCACTCGGCCTGATCGCCGGACAGATCACGTATCAGGCCATGAAGCGGATCAACGATCCCAACGTCGAGGTGCTCCTGAGCTTCGGTCTCGTCGTCGCCATGACCCTGGCCGCGGAAAAGCTCCACACCTCGGCGCCGCTGGCCTGCGTGGTCGCCGGCCTCTTCATCGGGAACCGCGGCCGACGCTTCGCCATGGAGAAAGCGACGCGCGAGGCTCTCGATCAGGTCTGGTCCTTCGTCGACTCCCTCTTGAACGCGATGCTCTTCCTGCTGCTCGGCCTGGAAGCGGTCGTCCTGTGGTCCGCCGGGCCCTCCTTCTCGCTCCTGCTGCTCGTCCCGGTCGTTCTCGCCGCCCGCTGGGTTTCCGTCGGGGCCGGAATTGCTTTGCTGCGACGGCGCCATCCGTTCGCTCCCGGGTCTCTGTCCCTGCTGACCTGGGGCGGGCTTCGAGGGGGGATCTCCGTGGCCATGGCACTTTCCCTCGGCGCCTTTCCCGGGCGCAATACGATCCTCGTGGCCACCTACGGGATCGTCGTGTTTTCCCTCGTCGTCCAGGGATTGACCATAACGCCTCTGACACGCCACCTGCTGCGGCGGAAGGCGCATGCCTGAGGCTTCGATCCGGCCCTTTCGGCGGGAACCACGCGAGTCCGAGGTGAGGGAGGCGACGGGGCCGCTTCGGGAGCCGGAGCGACCTGGAGTTCGTCGGTGAACTCAGCCAACGGGACTCGGGGTCGTTCTTCGCCGTGGGATCTGTCGAAACACCTCGATCGCATTGCTGATTGCCGGTCTCACCCGGATCTCGCGCCCGCCGGGAACAAAGGTCGCCGGGGTGCGTAGCTCTGGGACAGAGATCGGACCGTTCCGGGTCCGGCAAGGAGGACGGATGGGGAGCTTCTGGCAGGACGTCCGATACGGCGTGCGAGTGCTCCTCCGGAGCCCGGGCTTCACGGCCGTCGCGGTGCTCACGCTGGCGCTCGGGATCGGCGCGAACACAGCCCTTTTCTCCGTGGTCAGCGGCGTGCTGCTCCATCCGCTGCCTTTTCCGGCTCCGGATCAGCTCCACTCCGTGTACACGCGCACGGAACAGTTCTCGAAGGGCTCGGTCAGCTACCAGAACTTTCTCGACTGGCAGCGAAGCAACCTCGCGTTCTCGGCGCTCGGCGCGTACCGTTCGGACGACTTCAACCTCACCGGATCGGGCGAGGCGGAGCGATTGCGCGCCTGCATGGTCTCCTCCGAGTTCTTCCCGCTGCTCGGGGTCCAGCCGACGGTCGGCCGGACGTTCCTGCCGGACGAGGACCGGGCCGGCGCCGGGCCCGTCGTGGTCCTCGCCGACGGGCTCTGGAAGCGCAAGTTCGGAAGCGCGGCGGACCTCGCCGGAAAGACCATCACGCTCAACGGCAAGCTCTACACCATCGTGGGCGTGGCGCCGGGCCGCCTGACCGTTTCCGACGACGCGGATGTCTACGTCCCGATCGGGCAGTGGACGGACGAGACGTTCCTGGATCGGCGGACCAGCATGGGCATGCGTGTGGTCGGCCGCCTGAAGCCGGGAGTAACGCCGGCGCAGGCTCAAGCGGACATGGACCGGATCGCAAGCGACCTCGAGAAGGCGTACCCCGAGGCGGACAAGGGGACGGGGATCAACGTCGTTCCCCTCAAGAAAGACGTCGTCGGCAACGTCGAGGGGATCCTCTTCGTGCTTCTCGGGGCGGTCGGCTTCGTGCTCCTGATCGCCTGCGCCAACGTCGCAAACCTGCTCCTCGCGCGGGCGACCGGACGCAGCCGCGAGTTCGCCATGCGTGCCGCTCTCGGCGCGAGCCCCTGGCGGATCGTCCGGCAGCTCCTCACGGAGAGCGTCCTGCTCGCGATCGCGGGCGGGGTCCTGGGAACGGTCCTCGCGAAGTGGGGCACGCGCGCGATCCTGGCGGCCCTGCCGGACGCGCTTCCGCGGTCCGAGGAGATCGGCCTCGACGGCCGCGTCCTCCTGTTCACGTTGGGAATCTCGGTGCTTACGGGGGTCCTGTTCGGTCTGGCGCCGACGCTGCGGCTGCTCCGGCCCAACCTGCAGGAGACGCTGAAAGCCGGAGGCCGGGGCTCGAGCGGTGCGCGGCAGCGCACGCAGAGAATATTCGTGGCCGCGGAGATCGGCATGGCTCTCGTCCTGCTGATCGGTGCCGGCCTGATGATCCGCAGTCTCCAGGCGCTGTGGGCCATTGATCCCGGCTTCGACCCGCGCCACGCCGTCTCCTTTTCCATTTCGCTGACGCCGGGCCAGGACCGGACCGCCGCGCAGCTGCGCGCGAAGTATCGGGAGTCCCTGCGCGCGTTCGAAGGTGTGCGAGGCGTGACCCACGTCTCGCTGCTCGCAGGGTCGCTGCCGATGTCCGGAGACTCCGAGGTACCGTTCTGGCGCGAGGACCGGCCTCGGCCGGCGAACCAGAGCGACATGCCGCAGGCCCTCTTCTACCTCGTGACACCGGGATACCTTCCGGCGATGCAGATTCCCCTTCGGTCTGGCCGGTTTCTCATGGACCGGGATGACGAGCGCGCTCCTTCGGTGGCGGTGATCGACGAAGCCTTCGCGCGCAAGCACTTTCCGGGCGAGAATCCCATCGGAAAGCGAGTCCACCTTGCATTGCTCGAGATAGAGGCGGAGATCGTGGGCGTCGCCGGCCACGTCGAGCACTGGGGGCTGGGCAACGCGGAACACCAGAGCCTCCAGGCCGAGATCTACATTCCGCTGTTCCAGCTGCCCGAGAAATTCTGGAGCCTGATCGCCAACGGCGCCGGACTCGTGGCCCGGACCGAGGGCGCACCGCTCGACGTCGCATCAGAGATCCGCCAGGCGGCCTCGCGCTTCGACCCGAGCGCCGCGATCTACCAGTTTCGCCCCTTGGAAGAAGTCGTCGCGGACTCGATCGCCAGGCAACGGATGGCGATGATCCTTCTGAGCATACTTTCGGGCCTGGCGCTCGCGCTCTCGGCGATCGGCGTGTACGGCGTGATCGCCTATCTCGCAGCGCAGCGGACGCGCGAGATCGGCGTGCGGATGGCCCTCGGCGCCACGCGTCGCGACGTGCTGCAGCTCGTCCTCGGCCAGGGGATGCGGATCGCGCTCGCCGGCATTGGCGCGGGAATCGTGGCGGCGCTCTGGTTGACGCGGCTCCTGGCGAAGATGATCTACGGCGTCGGCGCGACAGACCCGGTCACGTTCGGGAGCGTCGCTCTGCTGCTGACGGCCGTCGCGCTGCTCGCCTGCTACGTCCCGGCCCGGCGCGCCATGCGCGTCGATCCGCTGTCCGCCCTGCGCTGCGACTGACGCGGCTCGGCGCTCTCCCGCCGCCGAGCTGAAAAGAGACTTTGTTGCGAGGAGGGGATTGGAACTCTCGACCTTCGGGGCATCATGAGAACACCCCGGCGCCCGCCGCCCGGGCCTCGGCCTCGAAGCGACGAAGCCGATCGGGATCGGTCGAAACGGCACTGGGCAGAATCTTGACAGCAACATCGCGCCCCAGTCGCGTGTCGCGTGCCACGTAGACCTCCCCCATGCCGCCCGCACCCAGGGGCGACAGGATCTCGTAGGGGCCGAGGCGGGTCCCCGCCAAAATTGTCATCGGAACCGCTGCGAAGATCTTATGTCCCAAATCGAGCCGAGTCGATTGGGCCACCGCGGTCGACCAGGGGTCCCCGGACCGCCCTGAAGGCGAGAGGCAGCCCTCGTTCAAGGGATTCCCGCCTGGGATGGCATCCGGGGCGCAACCGGGACAAAGCCAGGCACTCTGGCGACAACCCTGAGTTCCATGGAAGGGGGGTCTTTTCGCCGCTGCGCGGCCGATCACTGCGCCGCGAGGCCGGTCAACTGCCAGAGTTCGGAAAGCGTCGTACGGTTGACGCTGTAGGCCCAAAAGCGTCCGTCCCGCGTTACCAGAACAGGGCCGACATAGAACACGCCGGCAGCGTCCGGAGGAGCGAGAGTTTTCCAGAGCTCCTTTCGCCCCGTCGCCAACTCGAATCGCTCGATGCGCGGAGGGACGCCGCCCGGGGTAAACCAGCAGGGATCGTCCATCCTCGCTCCAAGCCAGCAGGTGATCATTCAGAACAAATCCCTCGACGGCCCGCGATGGACCGCCATCGACCCGGTAAAGCCTCAGTCCGCCCGCCGTGTCGTTAAGAGGAACGCAATCTCCTTTCCGTCGGGAGATACGACCCAGTCGTCGGGCCTTCCGGCATCCGAGATGGAGCGAGGAGCCCGACTGGTCTCGTCGATGATGTACAGGCGTTTCGCCCCGTCCTTCCCGGTTGCCGTGAACAGGATCGCCCCGCCGTCCGGCATGAATCCGAAGTCCTCGAGCACGAGCTCGCCAATCGAGACTTTCCTGCCCGGGCCCGGCCCCGTCGGAGTCAATCTGAGCTCGTGCTCCGATTCGGAGGCGCTCAAGACCCACTTGCCGTCCGGCGAGAGGGAGGATTTTTCGTTGCGAACCTGAGGAAGGAGCCGAACGGCCGGAGAGCCGTCCGTGCGACGAAGATAAACCTGGGTTTCGTCGTGAAAAAGGACTGTCCGGCCATCCTCCGAGATGTCATCGAGCCAGGAACTGGTGAGCCACCCGAGGGTTCTTTCCGAAGGCTCCGTCGAGGAGCCGAACATCAGGTCAACGCTGAACTTCTGTTGCGCGACCAGAAGTCGCCCGTCCGCTAGCGAGTCCTGGGGCATGAGATCGCCCGTTCCCCGGTAAAGAGTCCTCACCTTGCCGTTCAGGTCGACGACGTCAATGTCGTAGGTGTGCCCCTTGATGCTGTCCAAGGAAGAAAACAGCACCTCCCGATCGCCGCGCCGCCAGAGACAGCCGAGGAGCTGTCGGGGGGCCTGAGCATGAACCAGCGTCGTCGCCTTTCCCGTCGCGTCCAAGACTCGGAGGTCGAATTCGTCGGGCGCAAAAACCTGCGTTGACGGCGGGGACTCGACGAAAGCGATCTGCTTGCCGCTGCCCGAGACGCGCATCGAATAGTCGAGACGGCCCTTCGTCTTGTAAAGAAGCCGTCCGATCGGGTATTCGATCCTCGTCTCGTGGTTCTCACGTAACGCCACGGCAAGCTGCGTCCCGTCAGGACTCCAGTCCGCCGCGACGACGTTTTCGAGGAGTTCCCGCACGGCCCCGCCCGCAAGGGGCATGATGCCGAGGGTGCCGCTTCCGCCAGAGGTTCTCTTGAGCAGAACCGCCAACTCTCCCTTTGACGAGACTGCGAGGACGTCGGCGTTCTTGACGCCGAAGGGCCGCGACTCCGTGCCGTCGAGGCGCGAGGTGAAGATCTCCCTGGGAGTCCCCTCCCAGGAGGCGCCGTAAATGATGGTTCCGCCGTCGGGCATGTAGCGAGCACGCAGCACCCTTCCCCGCCGGAACGTCAGCTGCTGGAAGGTCGGCGGAACGTGTCCAACGTCCCTGCGAGCCACGATGGCTGCAGCCAGCATGGCGGCGACCGCGATCGCCATCGCGAAAAGCACGCCGCGCGACCGGCGAGGCCGGCGTGCGGCCGGCGGCTCGACGTCGGAAATCGAGATCCCCGAGGCGCGGTCGCGCAGCGCCGCCAGATCGCGCGCCAGGTCGGTGGTCGAGGCGTATCGCTCCTCGGCATCCTTCGAGAGACACCGCTCGACGACCCACACGAGGTGGGCGGGTGTCCTGGGAGCCGCCGTGGCCAGCGCCTCCGGCTCCGATTCGATGATCGCGGCGAGCGTCTGTGCGGGAGTCGAGCGCTCGAAGGCACGCCCGCCCATGATCATCTCGTACAGGATCGAGCCGAAGGAGAACTGATCGGATCGGAAATCCGCCGGCTCCCCGCTGGCCTGCTCGGGGGACATGTATCCGACGGTGCCCAGAATCGTCCCCGCCTCGGTCCCCCGCGACACGGTGGGATGTTCCGTTCCGCGCGAAGCCTCGAAGCCCGTGCGCACCAGTTTGGCCAGGCCGAAGTCGAGGATCTTGACAAGCCCCTCGCGGGTCACCATCAGGTTCTCGGGCTTCAAGTCCCGATGGACGATCCCGGCGGCGTGAGCCCTGGCCAGCCCGTCGGCCATCTGCGCCGCCAGGGGCAGCAGCTTCTTGATCGGAACGGGGCCGGCCCCGACGAGCTCTCTCAGCGTCTTTCCCTCGACGAGCTCCATCGCGATGAAGGAGATCCCGTCCGCCTGGCCGACCTCGTAGATCGTGACGATGTTGGGATGGTTCAGGGCCGAGGCCGTGCGCGCCTCCCTTTCGAAGCGCGCCAGGCGCTCCGCGTCGCCGGCGAGCGGTGCCGGGAGCACCTTGATGGCGACGTCCCTCGAGAGCGTCGTGTCCCGCGCCCGGTACACCTCTCCCATGCCGCCGGTGCCGATGTGTCGAACGATCTCGTACGAAGCGAGCCGCGTCCCGGCTGACAGAGTCATCTTGACGAACGTTCCTTCACGGTGGAACGGGTGGAACCCGTGCGCTTGAGAACGCGAAGCGTCAGAGCCGCCGGCCCGACTTTGACGACGTCGCGATCGTTCAGTCTGGCAGGCCCTCGGATTCTGTCGCCGCCGACGTACGTGCCGTTCTTGCTGCCGAGGTCTTCAATCGAGGCGCCCTCCTGCCCGATCGAGATGCGGGCGTGTCGGCGGGACACAGACTCGTCATCGATCCAGACAATCGCCCCGGAATCCCGGCCGATGAGGTTATCGCCCGGGTCGAGAGCGATTTCGCGTCGGCCCCAGACGAGTCGGTAAACGACGCCCCGCGCCCTGAGCTCCATCCCGACCCGGCTGCGTTCCGGTACGACCGGGGCGATGAAGGCGTAGCCGAAGCGCGCGACCGTTCGAATGACGCGGGGCCCTCGCGCGTCGTCGGCCATGGCCGAGCGAAGCTCGAGGACGAGGTTTGCGATGTTTGCGTCGGAGACGTGGACGTCCGGCCAGAGGCGCGAGCGGATGTCCGCCTTGGACGCGGCCTTGGGCCGGCACTCGATGAGCAGGTCGAGCAGCGCAAATGCCTTGGGTGAAATCGAGAGGGACTGACCGCTGCGGATCAGTTCGCGGGTGTCCCTATCGAAGACGAAGTCGCCGAACTTGAGCCTCATCGGTGGTAACTGGCCAACAACAAGTGCCACCCCGATCAATCGGCTTGCCGCAGACACCATCCTAGCCCAGCGCCCCGAACCTGGCGTTTCGATCTTCTGATGAATCGCTTATCAAAAACGGATTTGCGTGTCAGCGGCATCGAAGCGTACACGGGAGAAAGGCGTGAACGAAAGGGAGAGGACCATGAAATGCGCCCGCTATACCCCGCCGCCTGCCTTCGACATCGATCCTCCGTGTATGCCAGTCGGCCCCCTGACTGTGCAACAAGAAGCCGCGAATGAGGCCACCCGCAACCCCATCGGTCGTTTCCTTCCTTTCTTCGCCCTGGCAACCCTGGCTCTCGTCGCCTCGACAGCCTCGGCGGGCGTCGGCACGTGGACGACCAACGGGCCGGAGGGAGGAGACATTCGGGCACTGGCCATCGACCCGGCGAGCCCGGGCACGCTATACGCCGGTACGGCGGGCGGCGGCGTCTTCAAGAGCACACATGACGGCGGCAGCTGGCACGCGGTCAACGTCGGCCTGACAGACCCCTTTGTCAATGCCCTGGCCATCGACCCTTTGGCGCCAGCCACGCTCTACGCCGGCACGTCCGACGGCGTCTTCAAGAGCAGCGACGGCGGAGGGAGCTGGAGTGCCATCAACGCCGGCATCGTCAACACCTATGTCAACGCTCTGGCGATCGACCCTTCGACTCCGTCCACGCTCTACGCCGGCACGCCCGGCGGTGTTTTCAAGAGCACCAACGGCGGACGGAGCTGGGCAGCCATCAATGCCGGCCTGACCAAGCACTTTGTCATCGCCCTGGCCATTGATCCTTCGGCACCGGACACCATCTACGCCGGCACGTCTTTCGACGGCGGCATCTTCAAGAGCAGCGACGGCGGTGGGAGTTGGGTGCAAACCGTCTACCTTGGGGGGGTCACCGAGGTCCTGGCACTGGCGATCGACCCTTCGACTCCGTCCAACATCTACGCAGGCCTCTCGAGTGAACTCAGCCTCGGGCTCATCAAGAGCGCCGACGGTGGGGCTACCTGGACGGAAAGCCCCTTCTTTGGCTGGGTCTCTGCCCTGGCGATTGATCCTTCGACGCCGGTCACCCTCTACGCCAGCAGCGGCAGCGTTTTCAAGAGCAGTGACGGCGGGGGGAGCTGGATCGCCATCGACGCCGGGCTCGTCACCGATATTAATGCCCTGGCGATCGATCCTTCGGCGCCGGTCACGCTCTACGCCGGGACTACCAGCGGGGTTTTCAAGAGCGCCGACGGTGGGGGGAGCTGGACAGCCATCAACGCCGGCATCGTCAACACCCATGTCAACGCTCTGGCGATCGACCCTTCGGCGCCGGATACTCTTTACGCGGGTACCTTTGGCGGAGGCGTCTCGAAAAGCAGCAACGGCGGGAGGAGCTGGACCGCGATCAATGCCGGCCTGACTGACCTAAATGTCAGCGCCGTGGCCATCGATTCTTCGGCGCCGGCCACTCTCTATGCCGGCACCGCCTCAGTATTCCCCGGCGGCGTCTTCAAGAGTACCGACGGCGGAGGGAGCTGGACGGCGACTGGCCTGATCGGCTTCTTCGTCACCGCCCTGGCGATTGATCCTTCGACGCCAGCCACGCTCTACGCCGGGACTGGCAGCGGGGTTTTCAAGAGCGCCGATGGCGGAGGGACCTGGACCGCTTCCAGCACCGGCCTGACTGAAGGCTTTCACAGCGTCTATTCCCTGACTATCGACCCTTCGGCGCCGGCCACGCTCTACGCCTTGACGAACGGCGGCATTTTCAAGAGCTCAGACGGCGGGGGAAACTGGGCGGAGAGCTTCGTCGGACGCTTCTTCTTTTCCCTGGTGATTGATCCTTCGACGCCGGCCACCCTCTACGCCAGCAGCGGCAGCGTTTTCAAGAGCAGCGACGGCGGGGAGACCTGGGCGGCCGTCGGCACCCTCACCACCACGACTGCTCTCGCTATCGATCCCTCCGCCGCGCAGACGATCTATGCCGGCACGTACGACGGCGGCGGCGTCTTCAAGAGCACCGACGCGGGCGGAAGCTGGACGCTTTTCAAAGCCGGCATCCCCAATCTGACTGTCAACGCCCTGGTCATCGACCCTTCGAGGCCGACCAGGCTCTATGCTGCCACGAACGGCGGCGGCGTCTACGAAGTTCATGACTCCGCGTCTTGCGCTGCCGGCCCGACGACCCTCTGCCTGAGCGACTCCCGCTTCCAGGTGACGACTCAGTGGGCCACATCCGATGGCAGGAATGGCTCGGGGAATGCGGTCGCCCTGCCAGGCGGGGACACGGGCTACTTCACGTTTTTCCACCCCGGGAACGTCGAGGTGGCGGTCAAGATCCTCAACGGCTGCAGCTCGAACGGGCACTTCTGGACCTTCGCAGGCGGACTGACCAACGTCGGCGTCGTCATGAAAGTCACCGACACCCAGACCGGGGCCGTCGAGACCTACGCCAACCCGCAAGGATCTCCCTTCCAACCGATACAGGACACCCGTGCGTTCGAGACTTGCGCGGCGGGCGCATCGGGTGGTGTCCGACCGTACGACGGTTCTGCAGAGTGGCTGTTTCCGCCGAGCGTCGTCGAGTCCTTCGACGAGCGGGCCACGGACCCCTGCGTCCCCGGCGCCACGACCCTCTGCCTGAGCGACTCCCGCTACCAGGTTCGCGCGCAGTGGGAAACGAGCGATGGCCGGAGCGGCGCGGGCCAGGTGATCAGCCTGACGGGGGACACGGGCGCCTTCTGGTTCTTTTCCCCGAGCAACGTCGAGGTGGTGACCAAGGTCCTCGACGGCTGCGGATTCAACTCCCGATATTGGACATTCGCCGGTGGGTTGACGAACGTCAACGTCGTCCTGACCGTAACCGATACGCAGACGGGCACGATCCAGACCTACACCAATCCGCAGGGGACCCCGTATCAGCCCATCCAGGACACGAACGCCTTCGCGACGTGTCCGTGAGGCCTCGAGAGCGACGGCGAGAGCTTCCTACCGTTTCGGGCCCCTCGACCTGGGCCCCCTTGATTGGGTTGACTACGGGTGCTGGAGCGCCAGCCCAGGGCGCGACGCTGCCTGCGGCAGGCGACTCGCCGTTGCACCCGAAGCCTGCGCGGTCATCGTGTCGATGGCAACCGCCTATGGACCAAGGGTACCCACGGGCGCAGGCGACTCCGCTGACTGGGGATTGAGCGCCGCAACCCCGGCGGCAGTGCCGAGTGCCGAAGGCACTCCCCTGGTGGACCAGCTCAAGACTACACGCCGCTAGTCCCTCCCGACCGGGGATACAGAAAGGCCGGGAGCGAACTCCCGGCCGTCAAGAGACTTGGTTGCGGGGGTAGGATTTACCGTCGGGCTGCGGCCCGGCGTTGGCGCCGACGCGGCCTTCGGCCGCCCCCGGCGCCCGAACCTACCCGCCGCTGCTGCGGCGGGTTCGTAGGTTCAAATCCTACCCCCGTGGCTTTTCAGAAACAGCAACGCCGGGAGTCTCCTCCCGGCGTTTAAGGATCTTGGTTGCGGGGGTAGGATTTGAACCTACGACCTTTGGGTTATGAGCCCAACGAGCTACCAGGCTGCTCCACCCCGCGGCAGAGCGCGCACCTTATCGGAGCGGCGGGGGCAGGTCAAGCGGTCTCCGCACGGGCCTCCCCCATCCGATATCCTCCGCCCATGAGGTTCCCCGCCCGGCTCGCCCTGATTCCGCTCGCGTTTGCCATCCTCGGGATGGACGCCGGGGGGCGGCCGCCGGTTCCGACGGTTCCCCGGGTGGACCTCGACCGCTACATGGGCGACTGGTACGTCATCGCGACCATCCCGACCTCGTACGAGAAGGGCGCCTACAACGTCCTGGATTCCTACCGGCTGAGCCCGGACGGGACGATCGCGGCGACCTGTACCTACCGAAAGGGCGGCTTCGACGGGCCGCTGAGGACCATGAGGCCGAAGGGGTTCGTGCGCGATCCGGGCGCCAATGCGACCTGGTGGATGCAGTTCTTCTGGCCGCTCAAGGCCGAGTACCTGATCGCCTATCTCTCCCCCGACTATTCGCAGACGATCGTCGCGCGGACCAAGCGCGACTACGTCTGGGTCATGGCCCGGACCCCCTCGATCGCGGAGGCGGACTACACGCGCCTGGTCGAGAAGGTCGCGGAACTCGGCTACGACACGGGCAAGCTCGAGCGCGTGCCGCAACGCTGGTAGGGGCGCGAGGTCGCCGTGACGGACCATCCACCCTTCGACACCTCGACGCTCCCTTCGGGGACGATCGGCCGGTTCCGACTCCTCGAGCAGATCGGATCGGGCGGCTTCGGTTCGGTCTTCCGCGCGCTCGACCCCAATTCGAACCTCGAAGTGGCCGTCAAGACCTGCACGATCGGCGAAGACGGCCACCCGCGGTTTTTCCGCGAGGCGCGGCTGGCGGGCAAGCTCCACCACCCCAACATCACGAAGGTCTTCGAGACCGGCGTGGAGGGCGATACGCCGTTCATGGTGCAGGAGCTCCTCCCCGGCCGGGACCTCTCGGTCCTGATTCGCCTGCGCGAGCCGCCCACCCTCGAGGAGAAGCTGCGGATTCTCGCCGGAATTGCCGACGGCCTGGCGTACGCCCACGCTGAGGGCGTGATCCACCGGGACATCAAGCCCTCGAACATCCGGGTCCTCGACGACGGGACCGTCAAGATCATGGACTTCGGCATCGCGAAGGCGATCGACTCCTCGACCGGCATGACGCGGGCGGGGACCGGCGTGGGCTCGATCGGCTACGTCTCGCCCGAGCAGGTCCGCGGGCAGGAAGTCGGTCCGCGCACCGACCTCTTTCTCCTCGGCCTCGTGGCCTACGAGCTCCTGAGCTTTCGGCCCGCCTTCCGCCACGACAACCTCTTCCGGCTCATGGAGCGGATCGTCCAGGAGGACCCCGACCCGCTCATCGACGTCGCGCCGTCGGTTCCCGCGGGCATCGCGGCGGTCGTCGAAAAGGCGCTTCGCAAGAGCCCCGACGAGCGGTTCGCCTCGGCGCTCGAAATGCGGGACGCCCTCGCCCGCGCAACGCCCTGAGTCCCGCGACCGACTGCCTCGCGGGGAGGGGACAAGCCCCTCCCCTACTCGCGTTCCTCCTCCCTTACTGCAACTGGCATCCGACGTGCAGTACCGGATCCCGTCAAGGAGGTTGCGATGGGCCTTGTCCTGTTGATCGTCCTGGTGCTGCTTCTCCTCGGTGCGATTCCCAGCTGGAACTACAGCCGCAACTGGGGCTACGGGCCCAGCGGAATCCTCGGCGTGATTCTCGTCATCGTGATCCTGCTGATGGTGACCGGCCGGCTCTAGGCCGGCGGCATCAGGGCCGCTCTTCGGCCGGCGCCGCGGGCGCGGGGGGCGTCGTCCGCGGCCTGGTGAGGCTGCCGGGCGGATAGAGCAGGACGACGTCGTCCGGTTCGACGAGGTGAAGATCTTCCCGGGCAACCCGCTCGGCCGGGAACTCGTGCCGGCTGGCGGCGTCGATCGAAGCGCGCAGGCGCTCGTTCTCCGCCTTGCGCTCGGCGATCTGGCGGTCGAGCATCTCGACCTCGGCGCGCGCGCGTCGAAGCTCGAGCACGCGGCGATCCGAGAGCAGCAGCACTCCCATCAGCACCGTCGAGATTGCGAGCGAGACGAGGAACGCCGCCAGGGGACGGGGGCCGCGTCCGATGTGTTCCTTGTTCTTCATCGCGCAAACGCCGCCCGGCCGGCGAAGCGGCCCGCGCCCTCGAGCTCTTCCTCGATCGCGAGCAGCCGGTTGTATTTGGCCAGCCGCTCGCCGCGGCACGCCGAGCCGGTCTTGATCAACCCCGCGTTGACGGCCACGGCGAGGTCGGCGATGGTGTCGTCGGGCGTCTCGCCCGATCGGTGCGACGAAATGGTCCGGTAGCCCGAGGTCTGCGCCATGCGAACCGCCTCGAGAGTCTCCGTGAGCGTCCCGATCTGGTTCAGCTTGACGAGAAGGGCGTTGCCCACTCCCTCGGCGATGCCGCGCGCGAGGATCTCGGGATTCGTCACGAACACGTCGTCCCCGACGAGCAGAATCCGGTCGCCGAGCTCCCTCGTCAGCGCCTGCCACCCCTTCCAGTCCTGCTCGGCGAGGCCGTCCTCGATCGAGAGGATCGGGTAGGCGGCCGCCAGCTCCGCCCAGTACCGGATCATGCCGTCGGTCGAGAGCGTCTTCTTCTCGCCCTTCAGGTGATATTTGCCGCCTGCGTAGAACTCGGAGGCCGCCGGATCGAGCGCGAGGACGAGCTCCCGGCCCGGCTTGTAACCCGCCGACTCGATCGCCGACAGCAGCAGCTCGACCGCCTCCTTCGAAGAGGCGACGTCGGGAGCGAAGCCGCCCTCGTCCCCCACACCCGTCGAAAGGCCTTTCTTCTTGAGGATCGCCTTGAGGGCATGGAAGGTCTCGGCGCCGGCCCGCAGCGCCTCGGCGAAAGTCGGAAAACCCACCGGACAGACCATGAACTCCTGGGGGTCGAGCCGGTTGTCGGCGTGCGCTCCCCCGTTGATCACGTTCATGAGGGGAACCGGCAGCGTCGTCGCGCCCGTTCCGCCGATGTAGCGGTAGAGGGGAACGCCCGAGGCCTCCGCCGCGGCGCGCGCGACGGCGAGCGAGACGCCGAGGATCGCGTTGGCGCCGAGGCGACCCTTGTTCGGCGTGCCGTCGAGCTCGATCATCACGCGGTCGATCAGGGCCTGGTCCCGCGCGTCGGCGCCTTCGAGCTCCTCGGCGATCTCGCCGTTGACGTGCGAGACGGCCTTGAGGACCCCCTTGCCGCCGTAGCGTTTCTTGTCCCCGTCGCGAAGCTCCAGGGCCTCGCGGGTGCCCGTCGACGCGCCCGACGGAACGCCGGCCCGGCCCGAGGCGCCTCCGGAGAGCAGGACCTCGACCTCGAGCGTGGGGTTGCCGCGGGAGTCGAGGATCTCGCGGCCGTGAATGCCTTCGATCGCGAAGCTCATGCGATCAACTCCCGCCCCGCCTTCGCGAGGGCATCCAGGTCGGACTGGGAGGGCGCCTCGATGTACACGCGGGCGACGGGCTCGGTTCCGGACTCACGAACCAGAATCCACGAACCGTCCTCGAAAATCAACTTGATTCCATCGAGCTGGTTGACCGACGCGACGCGGCGGCCCGCGACCGCCGAGGGCGGGGTCCGCTTCTTTTCCGCCAGCCGGGTGCGCGCCTCCGGCGAGAGCTCGACGTCGATCCGCCGCGTCAGGAACGGCCCGATCTCCTTCCAGAGCTCGGCCCGGAGCTGGCCGATGGTCTTGCCCGTCGCGCCGACCAGCTCGGCCGCCAGCACGTCGGCGAGGATGCCGTCCTTTTCCGGGACGTGCCCTTCGACCGTGAGCCCCGCGCTCTCTTCGCCGCCGAAGATGATCTTCCCGCCGAGGAGAAGCTCTCCGATGTACTTGAATCCCACGGGGGTCTCGTGCAGGGCAACGCCGGCGCGCATCGCGATCGCGTCGAGGGCGTGCGTGGTCGCGACGCTGCGCGCGATGCCGCCGCGCCGGCCCTTGCGGCCGAGCAGGTCCGCCGCCAGGAGCGACAGGATCTCGTTGGGCTGCACGTAGGCCCCCGTCTCGTCGCAGACGCCGAAGCGGTCGGCGTCCCCGTCGCAGGCGAGGCCGAGTCGCGAGCCGCTGCGCCGGATCTCCTCCGCGAGCTCGGCGAGCTCCTTTTCGCCGCACTGCGGCGACTTCCCGCCGAAGAGCGGGTCCGCGTTGGCGTTCAGCCGGGACAGCGCCGCGCCCGTCGTCTCGAGGTAGGCGTCGAGGAACCCGGCCGACGTCCCGAACCGGAAGTCGAGCGCGAACCGCGGGCCGCCGCGTCCGACGTCGGCGGCGGAGACCTTCTCCGCGAGATCCAGGAGGTACGACGGCACCGGGTCGAAACGCCGCACCGGATCCTCCCGGGGCTCGGGCTCCTCGGCGATCGCCAGGATCTCCGCCTCGATTCTCTCGGTGATTTCCGGAAGCGCCGGCGCGCCGTCGGCGGTGGAGAACTTGATGCCGAGATACCGGGGCGGATTGTGGCTTGCGGTAAAGTTGATCGCACCGGCGGCCCCGCGCCGCCGGATCTCGAATGCGAGAACCGGAGTCGGGACGGGTCGGGCGCTGACCTCGGCCGGGAAGCCGTGGCGGACGAGGATCCGGGCCGCCTCCGCGGCGAAGCGGTCGGCCAGAAAACGCGTGTCATACCCCACGAGCACCAGACCGCCGGACCGACCCCGGGCCGCGAGGACCCGCGCGATCGCCGCCACGACCCGGCGCGCATTGGGAAAGGTGAAGTCTTCGGCGAGGACCGCGCGCCAGCCCGAGGTCCCGAATTTGATCGACGGGTCCGCCACGCCGTGAAGCTTACACGGGTCACGCTGGCCGCGGCGATCCTGGCCGGCGCCGCCTGCGCGGCGCTCGCGCCGGCGCCGCCACGCTCCCCGGCTCCCCTCGTGGCCCGCGCGCCGAAGCTGCCCGTGAGCGAATCGCTGCCGCCGGCCGCGTCGCCTGAAGGTCCCGTGAAGGCGGCCGTCTTCGCGCGAATCAACTCGGACCGGGAGAAGAACGGCCTGCCGCCGGTCGCGTGGGACGAAGCGGCGGCGCGCGTGGCGGACGCCTACACGGCCGCCCAGGTCGCCGAGGGAACGACGGGGCACTTCCTTACCAACGGGCTGCCTCCCTACGCGCGCACCGCGTTCGCCGGAATTTTCGGTTCCGGATCCGAAAACGCGGTCGCCTGGCACACGACCGCGCCTGTCTTCACCGACTCGGCCGAGGAGCTCGCCCTCGCGGGCCAGGAAGACATGATGCGGGAGAAGCCGCCCAAGGACGGCCACCGCCGCACGATTCTCGACCCGGACGTCACCCACGTCGGCGTCGGCTGGGCGATGCATGGCGGCAGCTTCCGCATGGCCGAGGAGTTCCTGGTGCGCCGCCTCCAGGAGCTCACGATCCGGCAGGAGGGAGACAGTCTGTCCGTGAGCGGCCGACCCGAGGCCCCGTACCAGCTGAGCTTCGTGACGATCGCTCACGAGCCCCCGCCGAAGCCGTTGACGCGCGAGGCGGCGCGCTCGCGCACCACGTACCAGTATCCCGAGCCGCAGCAGGCGTTCGTCGCCGAGGGCCGCAAGTCGATCCGCATCGTGGGCACGGAGACCGAGGACCGCATCCGCCTGGGGGCGAACGGCGACTTCTCCTTTCGCTTCGCCCCGCGACAGCCGGGCCTCTGGACTTTCGTCTTCTACGCGAGCGACGGCCGGCAGAGGCCCAGGCCGGGCGGCGCCGCCGTCGTCTGGATGGAAACCTCCGCGTCCCGATGATCACGATCCTCGCCGTGGGAGAGAGTGCCGGATCGCTGTCCGGGTTCGGCGCGCAGCACCCGTCGGTCGAGGTCGTCGCCGCCGAAGGCGCCGAGGACGCGCTCGAGAAGCTCGCGCGCAATCGTCGGATCGACGCGGTGCTGATCCTGGACGGGCCGGGAGCGGGCGAGTTCGCGCGTCTCGTGCGGGAAGAAGATCCGGGGGCGCCGCCGCTCTACGCGCCGGCGGCGGCCGGCAAGATCCCGGGGGCCCGGCCGCTGGCGGGAGAGTCGAGCGTGGCGCTTCTCGAGGCACTCCTGGGCGCGATCGAAGAGGCGCGCGACGGACAATGAAAAAGGGCGGCTAACGCCGCCCCTGGAATTCGGCGCGAACACGAAGACCTGGCGTGTCGCGCCCTCCTCCTCGAGCCCCTTGCGGGAGCCCCACCACCCGATACGCTAAGTCTGCCGGGGGCGACTGTCAAGAAGAACAGGGGCCGGGCGGCCGCTGTCCGGATGGACAGGTCCCTGCCCCGTGGGTCCCGATCGGGACCCGCCCTCGGGGTCGGCCCGTGGTAACTTCGCCGCCGGGGGTTATCAAAACGATGGGTGGCTGTGGCACCGGCGGCGGTTGCGGGGTCGGGAATTCCTACAACCCCGGCCAGTACGTCGGAATCCGGATCAACGAACACGAGGACGGGCGCAACGTCCTCTGCGACACGATGGGCATCGAAGTCGCTCGCGGGCAGCGGGTGATCGTCGAGGCGGACTCGGGCATGGAGCATGCCGAGGTGACCAACCTGCAGCCCATGATCCTGAAACAGTGCCAGTTGCGCGACTCGAAGCGCCTGGTCCGCGTGGCCAGCGACACCGACCTGGCGTCGTACCGGGCCAAGGTCGCCCGCGAAGCCCGGTTCCTGTCGGATACCCAGGCCCTGGCGTCCGAGAAGCGGCTCTCCATCAAGGTCGTCCGCGCCGAGGAGACCTTCGACGGCCGAAAGGTCACCGTCTATTACACTTCCGAGGCCCGGATCGACTACCGGAAGCTCGTTTCGGATCTGGCGGTGAAGCACCCGGTCCGCATCGAGATGCGGCAGATCGGCCCCCGCGACGAGACCAAGATGCGGGGCGGGATCGGGCCCTGCGGCCTGACTCTCTGCTGCTCGACGTTCCTGAAGTCGTTCCATCCGGTAACCATCAAAATGGCCAAAAACCAGAATCTCTCGCTCAACCCCTCCAAGATCTCGGGCATGTGCGGCCGGCTGATGTGCTGCCTCGCCTACGAGGACGAGGGGCCCTCCGCCCCGCCCCCCCGAAAGCAGAATAATCCCGCGGAACTGCCGGTTTAGCCTCTCAAAGAGTCCCACCTTTACCGGGACAAAGAGAGACAGCCGTGGCCAACCGTAATACTGGCGGAGCCTTCCGAGGCGAGGATCAAGCTCCCGCCAACCGCAAACTGATCCGACCCAACCTGTCGGAGCTCGCCGACCGCTACCCCACCCGCTCGTTCGCCCAGCGCAAGCAGGTGCCGCCCGAGCAGACCAACGCCGAGAGCTACTACTACCTCAAGCAGATGGCGGCCAAGACTCCGATGGTCGTCGTTCTGACCGACGGCGAGCAGATCCATGGCTGGATCGAGTGGTACGACAAAGCCTGCCTGAAGGTGAACCGGGAGAAGGGCGCCAACCTCCTGATTCCCAAGGCCTCGATCAAGTACATGTTCAAGGAGTCCGAGGGCGGCGAGAGCGACCGGGACGGCAACCGGTAGGCCCGTCGCCGGCCGGCCGAATCCGCGCGCCCCGGTCACAGGGGCGGCCCTCGGGGGGTCGCCCGTCAAGTCGACAGGCAAAGACCCTCGTAGGGGCGGCCCTTGTGGCCGCCCATCCCACCCATCCCAATCGACAGGCAAACAGGGCGGGGGCGAGCCCCGCCCCCACGGCGCGGGGCCGACGCGGAAGCTAGCGCGCCCCGCGGCCGCTCAGCACGGCAGGGACCGTCTTCAGGAGGATCTTCAGATCCAGTAAAGGCGACCAGGTGTCGATGTACTTGAGGTCGAGCGCCATCCACCGGTCGAAGTCGACCTCGTTCCTTCCCGACACCTGCCAGAGGCAGGTGAGTCCGGGCTTCATGCTGAGGCGGCGCCGCTGCCAGGGCTGGTACCGCGAAACCTCGTCCGGAAGCGGCGGACGCGGTCCGACGAGGCTCATGTCTCCGACGATGACGTTCCAGAGCTGGGGGAGCTCGTCGATCGAGAGCCGGCGCAGGAGCCGCCCGACCGGTGTGCGCCGCGGGTCGCGCGCGGCCTTGAAGACCGGTCCCGTCATCTGGTTCAGGTGGGAGATCTCCGACAGTCGCTCTTCGGCTCCGGTCCGCATCGTGCGGAACTTCAGGAGCGTGAAGAGGCGGCCGTTCAAGCCGCAGCGCACCTGCCGGAAGAACACGGGCCGCCCGGAGGTGACGAGGATCGCCACGGCCGCCGCGAGCTGGATCGGCAGCGTCACGAGAAACAGCACCAGCGACAGCGCCAGGTCGATCGCCCGCTTGGCCACGAGCTCGACCGGGTTGGAGGGCGTCGTCGTGAAAGACAGAAGAGGGATTCCGTCGAGCTCCTCGAGAACGGGCCGCGCGAGAACGTGCGGAAAGATGTCGAGCGAGACGTGCGCCCGCACGCCGTGGCGTTCGGCCGCCAGGAGCGCCTCCTCGTACTCGCCGAGCTTTCCTTTCTCGATCACGAAGATGACTTCGTCGACGACCTCGGAAACGAGGATCGACTCCATGTCCCGGATGCCCCCCAGACACTGCCACCGGCCCCGCAGTCCGATCTCTCCCCCGTTGTCGTCGTCGAGGTAGCCGAGGACCCGGAATCCCCAGTGCGGGTGCGCCTCGAGAAAATCGGCGAACTGCGAGGCCTTGGGCCCCGTTCCCACGATCACGGCCGTGCGGAAGTTGAAGCCGCGGGCGCGCACCCAGCGCGACGTCAGACGCAGCGCGATCTTTTCGCCGGCCAGAAAGAGGAAGTTCACCGCGCCGAAGAGCACCAGGAACCAGCGGCTGACGAACTCCATGCGCAGACCGTAGATGACGAGGACCAGGATGACGGTCCCGCCGAAGGAAACCTTCGCCGCGGCCCAGAGCTCTTCGCCGAGCGGCAGCGTGCGGTGGCTGCGGTAGAAGCCGGCCGCGAACAGCAGCAGCCCCCAGATGGGAACGATGAAGATGAGCAGCAGCAGGTACTGGTCGAGCGACTGGAGCGGGAGCGGGAAAATCGACGGGAAGGCCGACGTCAGGTAGCCGTGCCGCAGAACCCAGCTCAACGGCAGCGACACCGCCGTCAGGGCGAGGTCCGTCAGGAGCACTCCCAGAGCGATCGCGCGGGCTTTCTGTCTCAGCATCGAACGTGGCCAGGGCAGGGGCGTGGGGCCGTCCGGATGTTACGGGATGGCGCTCCGCGCTTCAAGGACGGCCTCATACCGGCGGACCACATCATTCCAAAGATATCTCTCCCGGACGCGTTCGCGCGCCCGCACCTTCCATACGGAGTGACCCGCCGGATCATCCAGGATGCGGGTCAGGAGGCCGGCGAGGCTGCCCCTGGCGTGCGCGTCGAAAGGCAGGCCTGCCCCTCCCGCGACCTCCTCGTTCTCGGGTGTCGCGTGGTAGCAGACGATCCGGCCGTAGCCGAGGGCCTCCACGAGCGCCGGGTGCGTGCCGCCGACCTCCGTCGCCTGGACGTAGACGGCGGCGCGGGAGAGCAGTTGCCGGTAGCCCTCGCCGTAGATCGCGCCCGGCAGGATCACGCGGGGATCGGCGGCGGCCTTCAGGCGCGCGATGTAGTCGGCAGCATAGGGTGCGTCGCCGACGACGACGAGCGGGACCTGGCCCGGGACGTCGCGGTACTCGCGGACCACCTCTTCGGCGTTGTTCTCGGGCTCGAGCCGGGAGACGTACAGGACGTACTTCTCGGGCGCGAGGCCGAGGCGCTCGAGGGCATCGGATCCGGCCGGCTCCGGGAGGTCGCCGCCGTAGGGAATGAAGATCGAGGCGATGCCGTGCCGGTCCCGGTAGTACTCCTGGATCACCCGCGCGTCCGAAACGACGGCGTCGGGGATGACCGTCGAGAGCGATTCCGAGATCCGGTAGGCGAGCTTGCCCGCCGCGCTCCACTTGCGGCGGTGGCGCTCGAGGCCGTCGACGTTGAGCACGACCCGGGTCCGGCCGGAGAGACGCGGCAGAAAGGACGTCGCCGCGTTGATCGCGTTGCAGACGAGCACCGCGTCGAAGCGCTCGAACGCGGCGTCGACGCCGGAGAGGAGCCCGTGGACGACCGTGTCGAGGTACTTCGTCGGGATCGTCGGCAGAACCCGGATCTTCGCTCCGCGCCATTGCGCCAGGCCCGTCTGCGCGTATCGCGCCCGCGTGTAGACGGTGACGTCGTGCCCGCGCGCCGCCAGCCCCGCCGAGAGCTCCTCGGCGAGGGTCTCGAAGCCGCCGTACCGGGCGGGAATGCCGCGGGTGCCGAGGATGCCGACGCGCATGCGGGAGGGACGCTATCAGGGCTCGAGAGGGAGGGCGCCGCAAGGGCCGCCCCTACGAACGCTTCGAAGACTCCGACACGGGTTCCCGGGTCCCACGGGCGGGTCCTGCCCCCGACCGCTCCGCGACCTTCGCCTGGATCTCCCGGCGTTTGCCCCACAGCCGCTTCCGATTCCGCCACAGCCACCCGAACGCCGGCAGGGAGCTGCGCTCGACCGTCAGGCAGGCGCCGAGAACGACGGCGTCGCGAACGAGCGTGGGAACGAGCGTCCGCGCGAGCTCGCCCGCGGTCTGGTTGTTGATCCGGAGGAGAAAGCGGTTCTTGACCGAGTGGAAGTTGGCGAGGGCGGTCATCTGGCGGCGGCGCTCGGGCAGGTTGCGTCGGCGGTGGTGCGCCACCGCCGACGGCACGTAAAGCGCCCGCCAGCCGAGCCGGCGCAGCCTCCAGGCCAGATCCGCATCCTCGCGATAGAGAAAGAAGTCCGCGTCGAAGTAGCCCGTCGAGATTTTCGCGCCCTCCAGCGCCGCGCGGCGGTAGAAGCCGGCCGCGCCCGAGGCGCCGAACACCTCCTCCTCCGCTTCCGTAGCGCCCCGAGGCGGTCTCTCCCGCGCCCCGGTCGAAGTGCCGGCCGGCCGCCGTGAAGTAGATCCCCGTCGAGTCGATGAGCCCGCCGGGCGTCAGGGCGGGGCCGACGCCGCGCAGGAGGCGGCCGGACGCGGAACCGACGTCGCGGGCGTCGGAAGCGTCGAGCCGGCGCGCCAGGATCGACGCGAAGTCCGGCTCGAGGCGGCAGTCCGGATTGAGGGCCAGCACGTACCGGCCCGACGAGGCCTCGATCCCGGCGTTCATCGCCGCCGCGAAGCCGACGTTCTCGCGCAGAGCGAGGACCCGCACCTCCGGCGAGAGCCGGACCGCGACCTCGCGCGAATCGTCGACGGACGCGTTGTCGACGAGGAGCGTCTCGCACGCGACCCCGGCCTGCGCCAGGGCCGAGCCGAGCGAGATCGGCAGGTCCGCGGCGTCCTCCTTCGAGACGACGATGATCGAGACGTCGGGAGCGGTCATGGCATGGACGGCGGCGGCGAGGCCGACGGAAAGCCGAGGGCGAGGCGGAGGACCCGGAGGTAGGCGCGCGCGGCCTCGGGACGCGGGCGCGGAAGCGCGCGGCGAAACGGAAGAATCATCAGACGCAGCGCCATGCCCTTGGCGAGGAGGAGCCGGTACGTCAGCCGCGCCGCCGGACCGTAGCGGGAAGCGCGATAGAGGATCGCGTTGCGGTAGAAGATCGGCAGGAACCGATCGTAGCCGAGTCGCGAGGCGGACTCGCCGCCGCGGTGCCGGAACGCCGCGCCGGGCAGGTAGACGATCTTTCCCTGCCGGCCCAGCCTCTCGCAGAGGTCGACGTCCTCGTACCAGGCGGGGACGAACCGCTCGTCGAAGCCGCCGATCCGGGCGAACGTCTCGGCGCGCACCGCGAGCGCGGCCGCGGCCGCCTGCTCGACCGGAAATGCCTCGCCGCGGGAGCGGTCCGCGTAGCGCGAGGCGCGCCGGCCGGCGTTGTTCGGCCGGATGTGGTCCACGAGGAGAAGCTCCCGGGCGTCCGAGCCGAGCGTCGGGAGGCGGCGCAGCTGAAACGTCGTCTGGTCCTCGGTTCCGGGCGGCGACAGGATGATCGGCCCGCCGCCCGGAAACGTGCCGTCCATTTCGATGAGGCGCGGCGCCACGGCCACCGCGTCCGGATTCTGGTCGAACGCGCGCGCGATCGCCGAAAATGGTTCGGCCTCGGCGCGGGTGTCCGGGTTCAGGAACAGGAGGACGTCGGAGGAGACCGAACGCGCCGCCTGATTGGCAGCCGGCCCGAAGCCCCGGTTCTCGGGATTTGCGAGAACGGCCGCGTCCGGCCAGAGCCCGCGGAGGGCCGCCGGGTCGAGGCCACCGCCGTTGTCGACGATGACCAGTCGGACTTTCGGGCCCCCCTCCGGCACGCGCCCCCGCGCCGCGGCCAGCGAGCTCACGGCCGACCGGAGCTCCTCCGCGTCCCGCCAGGAGACGTAGATGACGGCGATCTCCCGGATCACGTCGCGCTCGGTCCGGTGCCGGGGAAGCGATCGAGCCGGCGCGCCTGCCCGCGCGCCCGCAGCGCCATGGCCGGCAACCGCGGCCAGACGAGCAGCGGCAGCGCCAGGCCGCGCCATCCCACCTGCCGCACGTGCGCGAGGTCCGCGGCGAGCAGGGGCCCGAGGTGCCGCGCCAGCAGGCCGGGCGCGAAGTTGCGGAAGAGCGTGCGCCACCGATTGCGCGCGGTCCAGAAGGCGCGCCTCCAGGGCGTGCGCCGGCCCGTGAGTCCTCCCTCGTGCCGGGCGACCGCGTGCGGATCGCACAGGAACCGCCAGCCGGCGCGCGCCAGGCGCAGCGAGAGGTCGACGTCCTCGTAGTAGGCGAAGAACGATCCGTCGAAGGCGGCGCCCTGGGGCGCCGACGGCCTCGAGCGCCTCGCGCCGGTAGAGCGTCGCGGTGGCCGACACACCCGAGACCTCGAAGGGCTCGCGAGGCGCCTGCGAGGCGTCGGCCCCGGACAAGAAGGGCACGGCCTCGCCGCGGCCGTTCCAGGCGAGACCGGCCGTGTCGACCCGCCGCCCGTCCTCCGACAGCACCAGGCCCTGGGCCGCCGCGAGACGGTCGTCGGCGGTCAGGCGGGCCGCCAGCCGGGCCGCGTAGTCGCTCTCGAGCACGGCGTCGTTGTTGAGAAGCAGGACGAAGGGAGCGCGCGTCCGGACGATGCCCTCGTTGGCGGCGCCCGCGAAACCGAGGTTGCGCGAGAAGCCGATGACGCGCGCCGACGGGGCCTCGGCCGCGATCCGGCGCCGTTCGTCGGCGCGGGAGCCGTTGTCGACGACCACCGCCGACAGGTGCACGTCCCGCTGGATCTCGAGGGAGGCCAGGGCGCGGAAGAGCGCGTCGCCGCCGTCGCGGTTGACCACGACGCAATCCACGTCCGGCGTCCGGGAGGGGCCGCTCAAGAGGTTGACTCGATTGCGGTTGACTCGATCGGCGTGCGCGATATGAAATCGCGTTTTCATGCTACCACGCGAGTATCTGCGGGAGAACGCGTCCCGGCTTCTCGCCGAGATGCCGGAGCGCTTCGGCGGCGCGGGCCTCGAAGCGTATACGGAGCTCGACCGCGAGCGTCGGCAGGCCGTGACGCTTCTCGAGGAGAAGCGCCGGCGGCGCAACGAGGTCACCGGCGTCCGCGGCAAGCCCTCGCCCGAGGCGCTCGCGGAGATGAAGACGCTCAAGGACGAAATCCGCGCCCTCGAGGAAAGGGTCGAAGAGGCCGACGGGATGCTCGCGGCCGTCGAGAAGCAGGTCCCGAACGTGCCTCAGGACTCCGTGCCGCGCGGCCCCGACGAGTCCGCCAACCGGATCGAGCGGACCTGGGGGGAGCCGCGGAAGTTCGACTTCGCGCCGCAGGCCCACTGGGACCTCGGCCCGGCTCTGGGGATCCTCGACTTCGAGCGCGGCGCCAAGATCGCCGGGGCGCGGTTCACCGTTCTCGCGGGCGGCGGCGCGCGGCTCTCTCGCGCTCTCATCCAGTTCTTCCTCGACCTGCACGTCGACGAGCACGGCTACCGCGAGCTGCTGCCGCCGTTTCTCGCCAACGCGGACTCGCTCTTCGGCACCGGCCAGCTGCCCAAGTTCGAAGCCGACCTCTTCAAGACCGGCGAGGGCTACTACCTGGTCCCGACGGCCGAGGTCCCCGTGACCAACTTCCACCGCGACGAGATCCTGAAGGCCGAAGAGCTTCCCCGGCTCTACACCGCCTATACGCCCTGCTTCCGCTCGGAGGCGGGCGCCGCCGGCCGGGACACGCGCGGCATGATCCGCCAGCACCAGTTCGACAAGGTCGAGGTCGTCATGTTCGTGCGGCCCGAGGACTCGCCCGCGGCGCACGAGGCTCTGACCGGCCACGCCGAGGAGGCGCTGCGCCGCCTCCACCTGCCTTACCGCGTCGTCACGCTCTGCACGGGCGATCTGGGATTCGCGTCGGCCAAGACGTACGACCTCGAGGTCTGGCTGCCGGGAATGAACGCCTACAAGGAGATCTCCTCCTGCTCGAACTTCGAGGCGTTCCAGGCGCGGCGCGCGTCGATCCGCTTCCGCCGCGCCGAGGGCGAGAAGCCCGAGTTCCTGCACACGTTGAACGGCTCGGCCCTGCCGGTGGGCCGGACGCTCGTCGCCATCCTCGAGAACTACCAGCGCCCGGACGGCTCGGTGGAGATCCCCGAGGCGCTCGTCCCGTACATGCGCGGCCAGACGGAGATCCGCCGGGCCTAGCCGGCCGCCGCCCGGTGCCGCAGAAGCACGTCTTCGAGGCGGTCCTGCGGGCGGCGCGGCGCCGGCCCGGGTACCCGAGGCTGCGAGTGCTCGACCTGTCCGCCGGCCGCGGAGAGGTCGCCGCGGCACTCGCGCGCGACGGGTGCGCGGTGCGAGGGACCCACTTTCGCGCCGACGACTACAAGCTCGCCGACGCGGGCGCGCCGCTCGAGACGGCCGGGATCCCGATCGACGCCGACATAGACCTCACGCGGCCGCTCCCGTACGCCGACGCGGCCTTCGACCTCGTCGTGCTCTGCGAGGTCGCCGAGCACCTGCCGACGTACATTCCGATCGTCGCCGAGATCGGCCGCGTCCTCGCGCCGGGCGGGAGCCTCGTCCTCTCGACGCCGAACCTGGCGCGCCTGCACTCGCGCTGGCACTTCTTCTGGACCGGGACGCACAAGCTCATCCGGCGGCGGGTCGGCTGGGACCTGTCCGCCGACGACCTCTACGCGTACCACGTCAGCCCGATCGACTTCCCGCTCCTGCACACGCTGCTCCACCAGGCCGGGATCTCCATCGAGCGCATCGACTTCACGCGCTTCAAGGCGAGGCACGCGTGGCTGTTTCTCCTCTATCCCCTCCTCTGGCTCGCCACGCGCCTCGAGACGCGCCGCCATCGCGGAGGCCCCGAGCACGCCCGCGGCGAAGAAGATCTCTTCGCCTGGATGATGCGCCCCGCCATGCTCGCCAGCGAGCAGCTGCTGCTGACGGGGGTCAGGTCTTGATTCTTCGGACTTTGGAAAGCCGAAGAATTCAGACCTGACCCCGCGCTACCGAGGCGGGACCAGGGCCCCGGCGGAAACGATCATCTTCATGGCCTGCTCGGGGGTCATGTCGAGATACGTCACCTTCTCCTGCGGCACAACGAGGAGGAAGCCCGTCGTCGGATTGACGGCGCTCGGGATGAAGAGGCTGCAGAGGGTCTTTCCGGTCTTCGCGTTCGCCTCGCCCGCGATCGTCGACGTGACGAAGCCGAGGCCCCAGGTCCCCGGGCGACGGAAACTCCACGATCGCGACCCGGCCGAACGCGCCGACCCGGGACGGGCCGAGCAGCAGCTCCGCGATCTGCCGCAGGGTCGCGTAGATCTTGTTGATGAGCGGGACGCGGTTCATGAGCCGATCCCAGAAGCCGAAGAGGCGTTTCCCGAGGAAGTTCGTCGCCACGAACCCGAGCAGGAGCAGCAGGACGTTCAGCAGCACGAACCCGAGTCCGAGGACCGAGATCCCTCGCGCCCGAAGCTCTCCGCCGAGGATGTCGTCGAAGAACTTGAAGAGGTTCCACGCGACCCACGCCGTCAACGCGGTGGGCGCGAGGACGAGGATGCCCGCCACGTAGTAGCGCCGCAGCCGCGTGCCGAAGGTCGCCGCCATCCGATTTCATCCTAACCCGTACAATGGGCAGCGATGCGATTTCGTCGCGCGGCGGCCGGACTCCTGACGCTGGCCGCGCCGGCCGTGCTCGCGGCGTCGGGCTGGATCACGTCGGGTCCCGAGGGCGTGCGGGCCAACGCGGTCAGCGCTGCCGGCGACGACGACGCCCGGGCCTACGCTGCCGCGACCATCCTCGAGTCGTCCACGAGCGCGCTTTACCGCACGGACGACGCCGGTCAGTCCTGGACGGCGTTGATCGAGACGGCGCGGGGCGATTCCTATGCCCAGGTCTTCGCCGATCCGCGGGACGGGAACCGCGTCTTCGCCGCGCTTCAACGCGGCAACGGCACGACGAACGTCGACCGCTCACTCGACCGCGGCGAACACTGGAACACCGTCCTGACCATTTCGACACGCTGCGTGCCCTCCTTCGCCACGGGCGCGGGCCCGGACTCCCTGCTTCTGACGTGCGGGACGCGGTTCTTCCGGACCGCCGACGCGGGGGTCAACTGGGAGGAGCCGCCCACGCCCTTCGGGGAGAGCGTTCGCCTGGCGTCCGCTCCGGGCGGCGTCTTCTACGCCTATGGCCCCTCGCAGGTCTTCCGAAGCGCCAACGGTGGCGCCTCGTGGACGGCGGCCGGCGGCCCTCCCCCGGCCTGCCCGGGACTGCTGTCGCTCCGCATCGACCCGGCCAATCCGGCCGTCTTCCTGGCGGGCACCGGGGTTCTCGGCGGCGGCGGCTTCCAGTGCGGCGGCGTCTATCGCAGCGTCGACTCGGGCGCGACCTGGGCGGCCCCGAGCCTGTCCGGCGTCTACGTCACGGACCTCGCCGTGGATCCCGCCGACGCCACCCGCGTGTATGCCTGCGCGAGCTACGTCGCCGGGATCCTGCCGCCCGGCGGCGTCTTCGTCAGCGGCGACGGCGGCCGCACGTTCTCGAGCCTCAACCTGCCGACCACCGGCGCCCTCGAGCTCGCCGTTTCCGCGACCGGCAACCTCGCTCACGCCGCCACACCCGTCGGCGTCTACGAGTACCGGGTTCGAAGAACCCGCCTCGTCCCGGCGCGGTAGCCCAAACGCCTGGACGCATCGGCGCAGCTCCCGCACCGACAGATCGTGTTCGTGCTGGAACGGCGGCGAACACACGGGTCGCAAGACCGAGCCCGGGTTGTCGCCATCCGGCGGACGGAACCTTCCCCACTGCCGAAGGTACGTTGGTGGTCGGACCGTGACCGCCCGGCACAGCGGGCGGTGAACACCGGGCAGAAGTGGCGGAGAGGACGGGATTTGAACCCGTGGTAGAGGTTTAAGCCCCTACGGCGGTTTAGCAAACCGCTGGTTTAAGCCACTCACCCACCTCTCCGCGAGCGGTCCGGCCGCCGATGTTAGTGGATTGCGCTCCGATTGAGAAACCGGCCTTCGATCAGTCTCCTCCCTGGCCCTTCCCGCTCAACCATTCCTGCTCTTGCTGTCGCCTTCTGCCGTCGTGGTCACGGGAGTGCTGCATGATTTCGGAAATACCGGGCACGGAATACATGAAGTCCGAGTAGCGACGGATCTCACGCTCATCCTGGCCATCGAGGATCTCCATCGCCAGCTTTAGGAGTGCGCCTCTTTCCTCCTGCAGGAGCTGCTCACCCAAACTCGCGCTCGCCCGGCGCGGACTGCCAAAGTAGCCGGGCCAGCTCTTGGCACTGGCCAGGGTCACCAGATCGGCAACGTCGTGAGCGGTGACAGGCCGGGCTTTCACGACGCCTCCGGGTACGAGATCCGGTCGCAGATGCCAGACCATGCTCTGCTCCCAGGCTCCTGCATGCACGGTGAAGCCGTCCTCCGCCATTCCATCGCTTCCTATGGCCGCCTTCAGGGTGGCGTCCGGACGGGGCTTGTCGGGGAGGAGCCCCTCCAGGTGGACCATGTGGCCGCCATAGGTGTCTCGGAAGTAGTCGCCGGCCTGATCCAAGGCGCGGTTGTGATCGGGACTGCCGTGCGCGTGAATCAAAAAGATCCATTGGAAGCCCTGCTCGCCCAATTCGGCCGCCAGGTCCATGAACACCGCCCGAAGCGTCTCGGGCCGCACGGCGTAGGTCCCGGGAAAAGAGTACTTCCCGCCGATCTCATTTGCACCCCCTGAGCCCAGCGGAATCGTCGGAAACACGACGGCTGTCCACCCGGGTCGCGCGGCGATGGCCTTCGCCAATTCACGAGCCAGGTACTCGTTGAGGTAGCCGTCCGCAAAGGAGGGAAGGTAGGGGCCATGCTCCTCCAGAATTCCGCCCGGAAGGAGCACTACGGTTTTGGTTCGATCGAGTGCGAGGATCTGCTTGGTGTTGAGCTCGGCAACTCGGAGGACCCTCGGACCTGCCCGACGAGGGGACGCCGCCGAGTCATTGATCGAAAGAGTGCCCAGCGACAACAGGATCAGGAGCAGGACCCGGGTTGGGCGACGCCGCCCAAGATTTCGGAGACGGGCATTCATGCTGACCTCCCCATGCGGACGATTCGCCGTCGAATATAGCCGAGGGAGTCGCCCCGTCCCGGGAAACTCGCGCCGCAGCCCGACCTTCAACTCGGAGCGCTTTGAGGCCACCTGCGACGGCGGAGTCTCGAGGGTTGCGCATCGGCTCTTCACAACGCAAATCGCCTTGGGCGGGCGCGGTACCATGCTCGCCGGTGCGCAAAACCCTTCTCGGTGTTGGTGTTCTCCTCCTCGCCGCCGCCGGATGGTGGGTCTATCGCAACTCGTCCATCGAGCGGCTGCGCGGCGAATTCCGGCCGTGGATGGCGCGGCTCGAGCGCTGGCGGGACGCCAACGAGGCCGTCCGGCGCGCGGTGCGAAGCCGCACGGCGACGGCCACGGACCCGGGGGGGATCGCGGAGCTTCGCGCGTGGGCCTGGAACGGCCTCGACCGGCTCGCGTTCGTCGACTATCGCGTGGAAAAGCCGACGCACGACGGCGAAGCGACGACCGGCCGCGTGGCGTTCACGGTGGGAGGCTTTCGCGCCGACGGGGCGAGGGTGGAGAGGTCCGCCTCGGCGATCGTCACGAGCGCGGCCCCCTCACCGGCCTCCGGGACAGAAGGCGGCGCCTCCATGCGATTCGAGGGGCCGCTCGTCGAACGCATCGGAGACCTCGCCGCGATTTCGCGACGCCACCGCCGGATCCGGCCTCGGCGCGCCGCGGCGTGATCCGCCGATCGACAAGGTCAACCACCTCGTCTCCGACCTCTGGCCGGGCTCGGGCGTCGCCGTGCTCGACTACGACCGCGACGGCGCCGAGGACCTCTTCGTCGGCGACGGCGTGCGCTCGATCCTTTACCGCGGCGACGGCTCCGGCCGCTTCGCGGACGTCACGGAGCAGGCCGGCCTGGCAAAATCCGCCACGCAGGGCATTCCCGCCACCGGGCTCGCGGCGGGCGACGTCGACGGCGACGGGTACCCCGACATCCTCGTGACCGACGCGTTCGGTCCGACGCGGCTCTTCCGCAACCGCGGCGACGGGACGTTCGAGGAGACGACGGCCGACTCCGGAATCGCCGTGCCCGCCAACGCGCGATCCGCGGCGTTCGCCGACGTCGACGGCGACGGGGACCTCGATCTCTTCGTCGCGGTCACGGGCGATTACTACAGCCAGATGCCGGACCCGGCCTTCGACGCGAAGGACGGGCGCGCGAATGTTCTCTATTTGAACGACGGCCATGGCCGCTTCACCGACGCGACGAAGGCCTGGGGAATCGGCGATGAAACGCGCTGGACGCTCTCCGCCCTCTTCCAGGACTATGACCAGGACGGCCGCGAGGATCTCATGCCGACCAACGACTTCGGCTTGAAGAACCTCTACCGCAACCTCGGCGGGCGATTCGAGGACGTGGCGAAGAAGGCCGGCACGCTCGCCCGCGCGTACGGCATGTCGGGCGCGTGGGCGGACTACGACGGCGACGGCCGGCCCGACGTCTACACGACGGGCACGGACACGCAGTGGTACTTCCTCCACGAGTACCCGTCGATTCCCGTCTCCTTCTGGGGCCGCGTCTTTCTCCCGACGGCCGTCCGCTGGTGCGAGAACATGGCCTCGGGCAACACGCTGCTCCTCCAGCGGCCGGACCACACGTTCGAGGACGCGACGGCCCGCTCCGGGGCCCGTCACGCCGGCTGGAACTGGAGCTCGATCGCCGCCGACCTCGACGACGACGGCTGGACCGACCTCTACGCCACCAACGGACTCTGGGGCGACGGGCGCGACCGCGACGTCGAGCTCGAGTTCTGGTGGCAGACGCTCGCCTACTGGGACGACTACGTGGCGGGAACCCGGACCTTCGACCGCAAGGGCGCCGGCATCAACGGCATCGAGCGCGACCGGTACTTCCACAACCGCGGCGGGGCCGGCGCGGGTTCGCCGCTCTTCGAGGATCGCGCTTTTCTCGACGGCCTCGATCTCGAGACGAACGGCCGGGCCGCCGTCGCCTTCGACGCCAACGGCGACGGCGCGCTCGACATCTTCGTCCGCTCCGTGCAGGCGCCCGAAGCGCTCTTTCTCGGCTCGCGGAAGCCCGACGAGCACTACCTGCGGCTGCGCCTGTCCGGAACGCCCGGGAGGGACAACCGCGACGGTGTCGGCGCCCGCATCGAGGCGACCCTTCCCGGGGGCCGGCGGATCGTGACGGAGAACGCGAACCCCAGCGGTTATCTCTCGACGGGCAGCCCCGTCGTCCACCTCGGCCTCGGGCTCGGCGCGCTCCCTGGCGCGCATCCTCGTCACATGGCCATCGGGAAGGGTCCAGGATCTTGGGCCGATCGAGGCGGTGGACCGCGAGTTGCTCGTCGACGAAGCCGGCCCGTCCGTCCAGGTTTCTTCAGCGCCGCCGCGCTAGACTGGGCGAGCCATGGAAGCCGCCCCGAAAGACCCGCTCGACTACGACGTCGTCGTCGCGGGGGGCGCCGTCGCCGGCGCCTCGACGGCCATTCTCCTGAAGCGCGGCCGGCCGGCCCTCCGGGTCCTCGTCGTCGAGAAGACCGACCGGTTCGACTGGAAAGTCGGCGAGTCGACCGTCGAGGTCTCGGCTTACTTCCTGACGCGCGTCCTCAAACAGTACCGGCACCTCTCGCAGGAACAGCTTCCCAAGCAGGCCTTCCGCTTCTGGTTTCACAACGACGACGTGACGTGCCTGCAGGAGGCGTCCGAGACCGGGCCCACGCAGCTGGCGCGCACGCCCTCCTTTCAGCTCGACCGCTCGAAGCTCGACGAGCATCTGCTCGCGGTGGCCCGCGAGGAGGGCAGCGAGGTCTGGCGTCCCGCGAAGGTCGTCGGATACACGCTCGGCGAGGGCACGGCCCCCAACTCCCTGACGATCGAGAAGAGCGACGGCACCACCGCGACCGTGACCTGCCGCTGGCTCGTCGACGCGACCGGACGGCAGGCGATGCTCGCGCGAAAGCGCGGCGGCGTCACTCCCATCGACTCGCACCCGACGGCCGCGATCTGGGCCCGGTACCGCAACGTCAAGGACATGGACGGAGTCGAGATCGCCGGCACGGACCCGGCCAACCCCTGGTCGCGCGCGGTCCTGACCGCCCGCCGCCTGGCGACCAACCACTTCACGGGCTGGGGCTACTGGATCTGGTTCATCCCCCTCAGGGACGGCGAGACGAGCGTCGGTCTGGTCTGGGACAAGCGTCTGGTCGATCCCGAGGGCGGCACGCCGCTGGAAAAGCTGACGCGCTTCCTCCAGATCAACCCGCTGTCCCGCCAGCTGATCGAGGGCGCCACGCCGGTCGAGGGCGACTGCCGCTACTACGGGCAGCTGCCCTACCTCGTCGACGAGTTCGTCGGCCCGGGTTGGGCGCTCGTGGGCGACGCGGGCGGATTTCTCGATCCGTTCTACTCGCCGGGCCTCGACCAGATGGCCTTCTCGGTCTGGAGCCGGACGCGGCTCATCCTGAGGACGCTGTCCGGCGCCCCGGCCGACGAGATGACGAAGGCCTATTCCGAGCACAACCGGCAGTACCGCCGGTTCTTCGAGTACTTCTACGAGGCCATTTACCGGGACAAGTACTACGTCCTCGGCGACTACGACACGATGACCGTGGCCTTCCTCCTCGACACGGCGCTCTACTACTTCGCCGCGGTGATGCCGCTCTACCGCTGGTCGAACGAGCGGCTCGGAGTGCCGCCCTTCTTCGAGGACGGGGCCGAGATCGGCTTCTACCCGATCCGGTTCTACAACCGGCGCCTCGTGAAGATCGCGCAGCGCAAGAAGGCCCTCGGCATCTACGGCAACCACAACGCCGGCCGGCGGCCGACGTTCGTCGGTTTCTCCGTCCGGGGCGCGATGTGGGCCATGCTCTTCCACGGCCTGCTCCGCTGGGCGAAGGCGGAGCTCGCCAACGCCTGGACCCACGTCGTCCGGCCGAAGCCGATCGCCAGGCCCGAACCCGCAACGGCGGCGGCGCCCGAGCCGCGACGGGCCAGCGCGAGGTAGCGCCGCGGCCGTCCGGCCCGGAATCCGCGGAATGCCGACGGCCCTGATCACCGGTGCCTCCAGCGGGATCGGCCTGGAGCTCGCCTCCCTCGCCGCGCGCGCCCGCCACGACCTCGTCCTCGTCGCGCGGAACCGCGAGAGGCTGGAGTCGATCGCGCGCGGGCTCGGCGAGGAGTTCGGCGTCCGCGTCACCGTGGTCCCGGAGGATCTCTCCCGCCCGGCGGCCCCGGGGGAGATCGCGCGCGAGGTCTCCGAGCGCGGCATTGCCGTCGACGTGCTCGTCAACAACGCGGGGCTGGGGACCTACGGGTTTTTCGCCGAAACGCCGCTCGACCGCGAGATCGAGACGATTTCCGTCAACGTGACGGCGCTGACGGTCCTCACGAAGCTCTTTCTGCCTTCGATGCTCGAGCGGCGGCGTGGCCGCATCCTGAACGTCGCCTCGACGGCCGCGTTCCAGCCGGGTCCGCTGATGGCCGTCTACTACGCGAGCAAGGCGTACGTGCTCTCGTTCTCCGAGGCCCTGGCGAGCGAGACCGCCGGCACCGGGGTCACGGTGACCGCCCTGTGCCCCGGCCCGACGCCGACGGAGTTTCAGCGGCGCGCCGGCGTGCCGGCGGCCCCGACGCTGCCCGGGCCCTTCGCGAAGAGCGCCGCCGAGGTCGCCCGCTCCGGCTGGGCCGGAATGATGGCCGGCCGCAGGATCGTGGTGCCCGGATTCGCGAATCGCGCCCTCATCCAGGCGCAACGGCTCGCCCCGCGCCGCCTCGTGACCGACATCTCCCGCCGCCTTCAGGAGAAGCGGTCGGGGGCCTGACCCGGATTTCTTTTCGTTTTCGAAGGAGGACCGCCCATGCACCCTGCCGCTCGCTCCCGGTTTCTCCGGACGCTGATCGTTCTGCTGCTCGCGGGCCCGCCGGCGCTCCGGGCCGCGGACGCGAAGGCGCCGCTCGCCCGCGATCCCGGCGTGACCGCGGCCCTGGAGGTCTTCGACGCCTGGGTCGCCTGGACGGCCCGGAACCGGGATCAGCCGGCGGTCTCCGTGGGCATCGTCTACGACCAGGAGGTCCTCTTCGCGAAGGGATACGGTTATGCGGACCTCGCCCGGAAGATCCCGGCGACGCCCGAGACCGCCTATCGCATCGCGTCGATCTCCAAGACCTTCACGGCGCACGCGATCCTGCAGCTGCGCGACGCCGGCAAGCTCACGCTCGACGATCCGATCACGAAGTGGATCCCGGAGCTGCGGCTCTCGAACGCCGACCCCGCGCGGCCGCCGATCACGATCCGGCATCTGCTCACCCACACCAGCGGCATCCCCCGGGAAGTCGACGGCACGTACTGGAACGACATGAACTTCCCCTCGCGCGAAGCCATGCTGCCGGTCCTGAACCACATGGGCGTGGCCCTGCCGCCCGAGACCGAGTGGAAGTACTCGAACGTCGCCGTCGCGCTCGCGGGATACGTCGTCGAGGCCGCCTCCGGCGAGCCTTACGCCGAGTACGTCGCGCGCCACATCCTCGCGCCGCTCGGCATGAGCGGCACGCGCGTCATCCCGCCGAAGGACATGCCGTCGCTCGTCGTGCCGTACGGGAGGCGCATGCCGGGCAAGCCGCGGCGGATCGAGCCGTTCTTCAACGGCGCGTACATGACGCCGGCTTCCAACCTCGCGTCGACGGTCGACGATCTCGCCCGCTACCTCGAGCTGCAGTTCCGCACGGCGCCCGGCGCCGCCGGCGGGGCCCAGATCCTGAAAGGCACGACGCTTCTCGAGATGCAGCGCGTCCAGTGGCTGCAGCCCGACTGGAAGAGCGGCTGGGGCCTGGGCTGGGGCATCGCCCGGCGCGACGATCAGACGCGGCTCGGCCACGGCGGCTCGGTTCCCGGAAACCGCACCCAGGTCTCGTTCGCGCCGGCGGCGAAGTTCGGGGTCGTCGCCCTGACGAACTCCGAGGACGGACGGCCGGCTCTCTACGTCAACCAGGCCTACGCCATCGTCGCCCCCGCCGTCGCGAAGGCCGTCGCCGCCGAGGCGAAGACGCCCGTCGCCGATCCGGCCTGGAACAAGTACGTCGGCGTCTACACCTGGGAGGACGAAGAAATCCACGTCGCCGTCCTGGACGGCCGGCTGACGATGTTCGATCCGTCGGAAGACAACCCCTGGTCGTCGAAGGTCGTGCTGGAACCCGTCTCCGGAAGCACCTTCCGCCAGGTCGGCGGCGACGCCGCCGGCGAGACGGTCACGTTCGTCACCGACGCCTCGGGCCGCGTCACGCGCTACGAGGCGCCGGGCTACTACATGGAACGGCGATGGGGTCAGCCCTGAAGTTCTGACGTTTGGGGCCTGACCTGACGTTCTGACGCTTGGGCGTACCTTCGCTACACTGATCGAACGGAGGAGTGGCCGAGTGGTTGGGCCGGCCACCAGAGGCCGACCCCCGGCAGTAGGCGGCGCCGTGCGTCAGCACGGCGACAACGCGGCGGGCACCGCCGCCAGCCGGACCGGCGAACCCGCCGCACCTTCGCTACACTGGAACGACGGAGGAGTGGCCGAGTGGTTGAAGGCGGCGGTCTTGAAAACCGCTGTGCCGGAAACGGTACCGGGGGTTCGAATCCCTCCTCCTCCGCCAACGCACAGAACTCGAGCCTTGGGCTCCACCCCTTTCCGGAGGAGGCTCCGAGTTCGAAGAGCGCCAGCGTCTGAAGCTTCGAGACCGCCCGGTAGTACGGCCGACCCTTTCGCGCACGACCGGCTCGACGCGGATCTTTCCGAGAAGAGCCCGGAGGAGCCGCGCGATCGCCTGGAGCCCTCCAGCTCAGAACGCTCAACTCTCGCTCATCCCCGGTCCCGCGCTGTCGATGACCGGCACATGTTCCACCCCCCGACCCAGACCATTGGCTGGAAGCTGACCTGGAGAGACTCCATGCGGGCCCGATTGGCTGAAGTCTCACGGCAGCCCTTTTCGCATGGCTCTGTGCTCCGTCAGAGACGTCTCATCGCTGTCGGGTCTAGAACCGATCGGAAGTAACGATTGGACGATGCGAGGCTCGCGAGCACATCATCGAAGCTGCAAGAATGAAGAGGGGAAATCATGGTTGACCATCGAGATCACGCACCCGGTAAGGGCGACCCCGCGGTGACGTCCGGGCGAGGCGAGCAGTCGGTGAAGGTAGAAAAGGCACGGGAGTCAGAGCAGCCGGTGAAGCCGGCCCCGAAGGCGGACGACGCCAAGCACGAGCACAACCCCGGGCGCTCCTGCTGCTCGTAACAGAGGGTCAAAACTGCCGACAGGGGCAATGGGAATGACCTGACGCAGAATAATTCAACAGAAATAGAGGAGTCTTCCATGAAGGTCGGCAAAGCGATCCCCGCTCTCCTCGTTTCTTTCGTCGGCGCCGTGACTCTGGGGGCACAACAGCCGACGCCTTCGCCTCCGGCCGCGCAGAAGATGGAGATGCCGGGCAAGCCGGGCATGATCGGCGGAAGATGTCTGAGGAATCCATGATGGCCCATCACAAGGAGATGATGGCCAAAATGGAGGGCATGGACTCGCGGCTCGACGACCTCGTCAAGAGGATGAACGCCGCGAAGGGAAGCAAGAAAGCGGACGCCGTCGCCGCCGTCGTCAACGAGCTCGTCGCCAGCGCAAACAGATGCGCGAACAGATGATGGCCATGCAGCCGGAAATGATGAAGCACATGATGGAGCACATGCGGATGGGGATGATGAAGGGCATGGAGGATTCGATGGCCAAGTGCCCGATGATGAAGAGCATGGCGCCCGCGAAGAGACCTCGGAGGCAAGATGATGGGAGGTGGTGATGACGGCATGGGCATGGGGATAGGTGGGATGAACGTCTGGTGGATCTTCGGGGTCGTGGTCGTGATCGGCGTTCTCTGGCTCGTCTTCAAGAGCTTCGGCCAGCGAAAGCCACCTGGCGGTTCCTCCTGAGACGACCTCGGGCGCAGCAACGGTGACGGCGAAGCCTCGCCGGCCCCGAGTCCTTGAGCGATGGCGCCCGGTTGGGGTTCGCGGGGGAATGAGTGTTGAGCCGTGAAAGACTTCTGGATCGCCAGGAGCACGAACTCGATTTACGCCCTGGTAGCCGTGTGCACCCATCTCGGTTGCATCCCGGTAGCGCGTCGTCGCTGACAACGCTGCCGCTTCGTCGTTCTCGCCTCGATCGGCGGCTTCGGTCTTCCGCGGCGATCCCAGAACACTGAAGCGATGCGCCGCGCGATCGGGCGCGGGCAACCTGATCCATCTGAGCTAATTGGAGATGTCGCCAACGAAGCCTCAATAAGAGTGTTCCAGAAGGCGACGCGACGAGGGGACACGTATTACTCGATAACATCGAGTCCGGGACGCAAGAGAGAGGAAAATCATGAAGACATTGCTCACCACCGAATCCCTGGCCGAGTTGGCATCGGTTCACGAGCCGCCCTTTCTCTCGCTGTACCAGCCGACGCATCGGCATCGTCCCGAGAACCAGCAGGATCCGATCCGGTTTCGCAATCTCCTGAAGGATCTCGAGGCATCGCTGCGGCAGCAGCATCCGGCCGTCGAGACCCGGCTCCTTCTGGAACCGTTTGAAGCCCTCGCTCACGATCACGACTTCTGGGAACATACGCTGGACGGATTGGCCGTGATGGGCGGGCCGACCCTGTTTCGAGTGTTCCGGCTTCCGCGGCCGGTCAAAGAACTGGTCGTCGTGGCGAACAGCTTTCACACAAAGCCGTTGCGACGTTTTCTTCAATCGGTCGATCGCTACCAGGTCCTCGGGCTGAGCCTCCAGGAGGATCCGGCTCTTCGAGGGAAACCGCTATGCGCTTGACGAGTTCGATCTGGTCCCGGGGGTCCCGCGGACGATCACGGAAGCGCTGGGCGGGGAGCTGACGGAGCCGCACCAGACCGTCGCCTCCTACGGCGGCGTCGGCGGGGCGGGCAGGCCCATGCACCACGGCCAGGGCGCGAAGAGGGACGAGGTTGACATCGACGCGGAGCGGTTCTTCCGCGCCATCGACCGCGCGGTGCTGGAGCATTATTCGCGGCCCTCGGGCCTGCCGCTGATCCTGGCGGCGTTGCCGGAGCATCATCATCTCTTCCGCCAGGTCAGCGAGAACCGGCTTCTGGTGACGGAGGGGATCAGAATCAACCCCGATTCCCGTCGGCCGAAGAACTCCGAGCCCTCGCCTGGAAGGTCATGGAGCCTCGGTACCAGGCCCGGCTCGTTGCGCTGGGCGAGGAGTTCGAGCAGGCCAGGTCCAGTGGGATTGCCAGCGATGACCTGGCGGAGGTCGCCCGGGCGGCTGCATCCGGGCGGGTCGCGAACCTGTTGATCGAGGCGGACCGCCAGATCGCGGGCCAACTCGACGGCGCGACGGGTCAGGTTGCGTTTGCCGACATGAACGATCCGCAGGTCGACGACCTCCTTGACGATCTGGGCGAACTGGTCGCGAAGATGGGCGGACGGGTGCTCGTGATCCCGCCCGAACGGATGCCGACGCGGACCGGTCTGGCCGCGACCTATCGGTATTGAGCGGACGTTGTGGAAAGCGCCCTGAGCCGATTCCGCGGGCGCCGCTCCTTCTGCCGGCGCGCAACTGGCAGGCAGTCGCGCCCCAGGGAAACGGTTACATCCGAAGCGTGGCCAGCGCGACGCTCCCTGCGCTTGGTGCGGGAGCACAGCGGCGGGTTCTCGACAGGTGCGCTCGAGAAACTGAGTCGGCATGCCCCTGCACGGCATAGGATCGGGAGGGGGGTGTCCGATGAAGCTCAACGTCAAGGCATTCGCGTTCACTTGTGCGCTGGTCTGGGGGATCGGCGTGTTCGCCCTGGCGTGGTGGGTGATCGCGCTCGACGGAACGGGGGGCAGCGTTCCGCTGCTCGGACTCATGTACCGCGGATTCACGTTCACCCCGCTCGGCAGCGTCATCGGACTGCTCTGGGCGCTCCCGGACGGGTTCGTGCTCGGCGCGCGTGGTGGCGTGGATCTACAACCGGCTCTCTGGGGCCGCAGCCGGCTCCGCCGCATAGCTCTCTTCTCGACCCATCGTGACCGAGTTGCTGCCGCCCGTCTGGCTGATTCGAGTCGCCGTGTCGGCGGTCTGGCTTTACGAGGGGCTCTGGTGCAAGTTGCTCGGCGGAGAGCCGCATCAGCTCCGCGTCGTTGAGGCAGTGCCCCGTTTCGATCTCCGCGGCGGCGGGGCGCTTTCCTGAGGTTCCTCGGGGCGGTCGAGGTGGGGCTGGCTCTGTGGGCACTGAGCGGTATCGCGTCGATCCCCTGCGCAGCCGTTCAGACGCTGTTGCTCGTGGCGCTGAACACGGGCGGTCTGCTCTGGGCGCGTCGAATCATTCATGATCCGGGCGGGATGGTGGTGAAGAACTTCGCCTTCCTCGTTCTGGTCTGGGTGTCGGCGAGCCTTCCGGGATGGAGCTGAGGACAACGGCTGCCGAGACCGCCTGGCAGCGGGGCCGCTTCGATGAGCGCGCGGGCCCGAGCAAGCTCCTCTTCGGCCGCATGCACGAGGATGCATCGATCGAGGCCCGGCGCCTTTCGCCCGGGAGGACGCATCTTTTGCATCGCGTCGGCGGGCTGTACCGCGATGGAGCTGTCACGGCGCCACGAGGTCGTCGCCGCCGACATCAATCCCGTCCAGATCGAATACGCCCGGCGGAGGTTCCTGGGCGAGTCGGGCCTTCGCGGCGCTGCGGAGCGCATGATGGCCTTCGGGCGTGTCTTGGCCCCGCTCCTGGGCTGGCGCCCCTCGAGAGTCCGCGAGTTTCTCGACCTCGCGGTTCCCGCGGAACAGGTCGCTTACTGGCACCGGCACCTCGACACCCGGAGATTCCGCGCGGCAATGGACACGGTCCTCTCGAATGCGGTGCTGGGCAAGCTCTACGCCAGGCCCTTTCTTCGCGCCCTCCCGCAGAACTTCGGCAGCGTCCTGCGCGGCCGCCTGGAGCGGTGCTTCGCACGGCATTCCAATCGCGACAATGCCCACGCGCGGTTCTTGCTCCTGGGTGAACTCTCGGAGTGCGCTGCGCCCCCCGAGGCGAAGCGCATCCGGCTCGTCCACGCAGACGCCGCGACCTGCCTCGAGAACGAGCCGCCGCAGAGCTTCGACGGATTCACACTCTCGAACATTCTCGACGGAGCCACCGACGCCTACCGGCAGCGGCTGTCGGCCGCCCTCCGGCGCGCCGCGGCGCCGGGCGCGGTCGTCGTCATCCGCAGCTTCGGCGAGCCGCGGGCTGCCTCGCCGACGAATCGAGCCGCCGAGGACCGGGCGATGCTCTGGGGAATTGTCGACGTGAAGCCGGCGGCAGCGCCGTGATCCGCGCTCGGTTTGGGTCGGGCGGGCGCGCCGGGGTCCCGACGTCGATCGTGACCGGTATGAGGTTTCCCGCTTCGCCCGGGAAGGTATGGGAAGAATCTGACGTTCTACGAGCAGATCCCGTCCCCCCGCCGATCCACCTGCGCCTTCTCTTGCCGGCTCCGCGGCGCGCGGAGGGTCGTTCGTCCGCCGTTGGCGACGAGACCCGATGCGTCTACGATGAGGGATACCTGCTCAAGCGCGTGACTCGAATCGACCCGTGGCGGCACTACGGGTTCGACGTCGTCGAACAGAAGGCTCGCCATCGGCAAAGGGATCCGGCTCACGGGCGGCAGCTACACCCTGGTCGAGCTCCCGGACGGCTCGACCCGAATCGGACTCGAAACCCGATACGTCAGCCTCGCGCGCCCTCGCGCGCTGCGGAGGTTGGAGGCGGCCGTCTGTCATGCGTTCCACCGGTACATCCTGGGCGCGATGCGCCGGGAACTGGAGTCGCGGGGGTCCAGGACGGAGATCCGCGCTCGAGCATTCACGTCCGAGCGACCGCCTTTCGTCGGCGCGCGGCACCCCACGCTTCGCGACATCATGAACCCATGATCACGCCAACCGACGACGATCCGGTCGTTCGCGAATTCGCGGAGAGGCTCGCTCCGGGACCACCCGCTCTCCGCGCCGGGATTCACGCGGCCGACGAGATGTACTCGTACAACCTGAGGCTGCTGCGAGGCAGCCGCACCGCCGCGGCCATGCTCTATTACCTCAAGGGCTGGCAGATCGAGCAGACCATTCGGGCAATCGCGTCCAGGCAATTCGGCGCGATTGGAAACGTCGGATCCCTCCTCGACGTTGCGAGCGGTTTCGGCCGGGTGACGCGCTTTCTCGTCCGACAGCTCGACCCCGCCAGGATCTGCGTGGCGGAGATTCAGCCGGCGGCGGTCGAGTTCCAGCGCGAGTACTTCGGGGTCGACGGAGTGGTCTCCACGACCGACGTCCTCGGGCTCGAGCCGGCACGCCGATTCCCTTTCGTCATGGCGACGTCGTTCTTCAGCCACATGCCGGACGGTTCCTTCCGGGCCTGGGTCCAGCGCCTCCTCGAGTGCGTCGAGCCCGGCGGCGTGCTCGCCTTCAGCACCAACGATGTCGCCTGGCTCGGGCCCGCGGGCGAAGCCGTCGGCGAGTTCGCCTTCGTTCCGGAAAGCGAGACGGACCGATTGGAGAAGGCGGCCTACGGGACGAGTTACGTCAGCGAGAGATACGTGCGCCGGGCCGTCGTCGCGGCCGGCTTCGGAACCTGGTCCGTCTCGCGCATGCCGCGCGGCCTCGCCGGGTTGCAGGACCTCTATCTGGTCGGAGCCCGCGAGGGACCGGATCCCGGAGACCGCGAAGCCACCGCCTACCCGTGGGGCGAGACCGACCGCTACGAGATCCGGGGCGGCCGCCTGGCGGCCGCCGGATGGGTCGAGACGGTCCCCGGGGCTCCCGCGATCGAAAGCGTGGACTTCTTCGTCAACAACGACCCGGTCGAGACCTGCGTCTTGCTCCCGACCGCCTCCCGGCGAACGCGCTGGTCCTTCGACTCGGACCTCGCACGGATCGAGCCGGACGATGTTCTGAGCGTTCGCGCGATGGCCGGGACCCGGCTCGAGAACTTCCTCGCGCTGGCCACGCTTCGCAGGAACCCCCCGTCACGGGAGACGTCTGGGATCGGGGGTTAGTCGTGAATCCGTCAAACCGTGCCGCGCCTGCGATCTCCGCGGCGAGGTCCTAGCCCCACTTCTTTCCGAGCGCCTCGAGGCCCGCGCGGCCCAGGTCCTCCGGCGTCATCGCGATCCGGAACTCCACTTCCGCATCGAACGTCAGGAACCACGGTTCCGCGTAGAACGGGATCTTCGAGGAATCGGCCACGTCGACGACCATGACGCCCCCGCGGTGGCCGTCGATCTCGGCAAAGTGAGCGGATTCCGGCTTCGTCTCCTCGAGAATCTTTCGCATCTTCGTGTGCACGCTGCCGTCCCGGACGGCGGCGTTGAACTTCCCGATCGGAAACTTCACGAACATCAACATCTTCATGGACTCTCCTCTTCGTCGTCGGCGCCCCGAATGGACGCCGCGGTCACCATATGCCCCGCCGCTCGTGTCCGGCAAGCGGCCCGAGTGCGCCGTCTCCGGCTAGACTGGCACGGCCGGCATGAAACCGCCTGACCGGCAGGAGGCCACGATGCCCGATACCGCCCGCCCGCCCGTCCCGCCCTTCACCCGCGAGACCGCCGTCCAGAAGGTGCGCATGGCCGAAGACGCCTGGAACTCGCGAGACCCCGATCGCGTCGCGCTCGCCTATACGGTCGACAGCGTCTGGCGCAACCGCGCCGAGTTCGTCTCCGGGCGAGAGGCCATCGTGCAGTTCCTCCGCCGCAAGTGGGCGAAGGAGCTCGACTACCGCCTGATCAAGGAACTCTGGGCCTTCGGCGAAAACCGGATCGCGGTGCGCTTCGCCTACGAGTCGCACGACGATTCCGGAAACTGGTACCGCTCCTACGGCAACGAGAACTGGGAGTTCGACGAGCACGGCCTGATGCGGCGCCGCATCGCCAGCATCAACGACCTGCCGATCGCGGAGGCGGACCGCAAGTACCGCTGGCCGCTCGGCCGCCGGCCGGACGACCATCCGGGCCTCTCCGATCTGGGTCTGTGAGGGTCCGGCGCTTTGTTACCCTTCACCGTGTCCGTCCGATAGAGTCGCCGCGAGAGCCGACCCAGAGAGATGATTCCCCACGCCCTCGCCCTGCTGCTCCTCTCGGCCGCGCCCGGGCCGTCGACGTCAACACCCGTCGCCATCACCCACGTCACCGTCGTCGACACGACCGGCGGACCCGCCCGGCCGGACATGACCGTCGTCGTCGAGGGCAACCGCATCACGCAGGTCGCACCGGCCGCCGGCGCGAGGATCCCGAAGAACGCCCGCAAGATCGACGGCGCCGGCAAGTTCCTCATCCCCGGCCTCTGGGACATGCACATCCACACGTTTTTCGGGGACTGGGTGCCCGGCGGGCGGGAGGTCACGCTTCCGCTCTTCGTCGCCAACGGCGTCACGGGCGTGCGCGACATGGGAAGCGACCTCGAGCCGATTCTCGCCGCGCGGCGCGACGTGGCCTCGGGAAAGCTCCTCGGTCCGCGAATGGTCGTCTCGGGCCCGATGCTCGACGGACCGAAGACGCAGTTTCCCGCGGCCCTGCCGATCGTGACCGCCGAGGACGGCCGCCGCGCGGTCCGCATGCTGAAGGGCCGTGGCGTCGACTTCATCAAGATCCAGTCCTACGTGCCGCGCGAAGCCTGGTTCGCGATCGCCGACGAATGCCGCCGCCAGAAGATCGTCTTCGCGGGCCACGTGCCCGACGCCGTCCGCGCCTCGGAGGCCTCCGACGGCGGCCAGAAGAGCTTCGAGCACCTCATCGGCGTCTTCGAGGGGAGCACGCCGATCGAGGACCAGCTCATGAAAGGACCGAAGGGGCCCGCGCGGTTTCTCGACGCCTTCGACCCGGCGAAGGAGGCGGCGCTGATCGCGCTCCTGGCAAAGAACGTCACCTGGCAGTGTCCCACTCTCTACTGGGAGCGCGGACAGTGGCTCGTCGACGTCGTCGACGTCGAGCACGATCCCGACGCGAAGTTCGCGCCGGCGAGCTGGCGCGAGAAGAGCTGGCCCAAGTTTTCGGCCGGGATTCTCAAGGACCTCGCGACGGATCCGCTGCCGGTCCGCGAGAAGTTCGTCCGGCACGAGCTCGAGATCGTGGCCCGCCTTCACGCTGCGGCCGTCCCGTTTCTCGCCGGCACGGACACGCCGGCCGGAGTGAACGTCGTGCCCGGGATCAGCCTCCATCGGGAGCTCGAGCGGTTCGTCGCGGCCGGATTCACGCCCATGGAAGCTCTCCAGACGGCGACGATCCTCCCGGCGCGGTTCCTCGGGAAGACCGACGACTTCGGCACCGTGGCGGAGGGCCGCCTCGCCGACCTCGTCCTGCTCGATGCCGACCCCGCGGTCGACATCGCCAATACGAAGAAGATCGCCGCGGTCATCGCCGACGGCCGGGCCTATTCGCGCGAGGACCTCGACCGCACGCTGGCGGAAATCGAGGCGTACGCCCGGAGTCACTGAGGCACGACGCAACCTTTCTCCCCGGAGCGGGGTTACGGGAACCACCATGACGACCACCGCCTTCATGCTCTTCGATACGGCGCTCGGCCGCTGCGGCATCGCGTGGAACGAGCGGGCGATCTCCGGCGTTTTCCTTCCCGAGTCGAACGCCCGTCAGACGCGGGCCCGACTCCTGCGCCGCTTCCCCGGCGCGGCCGAATCCGCACCGCCGGCGGAGGTCCGGGCGGCCGTCGACGGCATCGCCGCCCTTCTCGGCGGCGGGCGCCCCGAACTCTCCGCGGTCCCTCTCGATCTCGACGGCGTCCCGGACTTCCACCGCCGCGTCTACGAGATCGCCCGGACCATTCCGCCCGGCGAGACGCTCACCTACGGAGAGATCGCGGGCAGGCTCGGCGACCCGCTCCAGGCCCGCGCGGTTGGACAGGCGCTCGGGCAGAATCCGTTTCCGATCGTCGTCCCCTGTCACCGGGTGCTGGCGGCCGGGGGCCGGACGGGAGGGTTCTCCGCCCCGGGAGGCACGGGCACGAAGCTGCGCCTTCTCGAGATCGAAGGGGCGAGGGCCGCCGCGATTCCGACGCTCTTCGACTGAGGCTGCGGTCTCGGGGATTGCCCCCTCGAAGCCGGGCGGGGACGAGCCCCGCCCCTACGACCGGGACCGTTTTTCTACGGGTTCGTCTCGCGGCGCCGGTACTCCTCGAGATGCTTGCGGTCCGTGACGTCCCGGCTGACCGCGAGCGCCGCGAGCGTCCGCCCGAAGTCGTCGTAGAGCGGAACGACCGTCGTATCGACGACGCCGGCGGTGCCGTCCTTCCGGACGAAGCGCATCTCGCCGCTCCAGCGGCCGTCGCGGCGCATGGTCGCGAGAAGCTCGCGCGCCGTCGTGGTCACGCCGGGCGGACGCAGCACGTCGGGTGTTTTCCCGAGCATTTCGTCCTGGGCGTAGCCGAACATCTTCGCTGCGCCCGGGTTCCAGTCGACGATCCGCGCCTCCAGGTCCATCGTGATGACGGCATCCGAGATGTAGTCGAAGGCGCTGGCGTGGCGTCGGATCGTGTCTTCCATCAGGCGCAGCCGCGTCACGTCGTGGAAGCTCCAGACCCGGCCGACCGTCCGGCCGCCGACTTTCTGCGGCGAGGAATACCGCTCGAACATGCGGCCGTCCTTGAACTCGAGCCAGTCGTAGCTCTTGGCCTCCGGCTCCGCGTAGAGCTCGCGCATCTTCTTGTCGAAGCGGTCCGGATCGCGAAGCTGGTCGAGTACGAACTCCGTGACGCGGGTATCGTCCCGCGACTCGACGACGTCCTCGGGAATCCGCCACATGTCCACGAACTTCCGGTTGAAGCTGACGATGCGCCGCTCGCGGTCCACGACGAGAATGCCGTCGGCGGTGGCTTCGAGGGTGGCCTGGAAGAGCGACAGCGTCTCCTCGACGTCTTCCTCGGCGCGCGTCCGGTCGGTCACGTCGCGAAAGCTCCAGACCCGGCCGACCGTCCGTCCGTCGACGACCTGCGGCAGCGAGTCCCGCTCGATCAGACGGCCGTCCAGCAGCTCGATCACGTCATGGCTCGCCGCGCCCGGCTGCGCGTAGACCGTCATGACCTTCTTGACGAAGGCGGCCGGATCCTTGAGCTTGCCGAGCACGAACGCGAGGGCGCGGTTCTCGTCGCGGCTCTCGGCGACCTCCTCGGGGATGCCCCACATCTCGACGAAGCGGCGGTTGAACCGGACCATCTTGCCGCCGGCGTCGACGACGAGGATCCCGTCGGCCGTCGCGTCCACGGTGGCCTGCAGGAGGGCGACCGAGTTTTCGAGCTCCGCCTGGGCCGTCTTGCGCTCCGTGACGTCGAACGCCACGCCCACCACGCCGCGGATCGTGCCGTCGGCGTCGCGCTGCGGCTCGACGTGCGACTGAAAGGCCCGGCCCTTCCACTCGATCTCGTACGTCACGGACTCGCCCTCGAGCGCGCGGCGGTGCGCGGCGATCGGCAGGAACTCCGGGTCGGTCGTCTGGAAGTAGGCGAAGAGACTCATCCCGTGAATGTCGTCCGGCACCCCGAGCGCCGCGCGGCCGGCGCCCGTGCTGGCGGTGAACCGCAGCTGGCGGTCGGTCGTCCAGAAGACGGCCGGCAGCTGCGAGGCGATGACCCGCAGCGTCTCGTCCCGTTCGTGGATGACCTCCTCGGCTTCCTCGCGCTCGAGCTGCCGGCTCCGCCGCAGCTCGAGCTGGGCCACGACCTGCCGGGAGAGCGCGCGGAGGGCATTGGCCTGGTGGGTCGAGAGGGTCCGGGGCCGCCGGTCCATCACGCACAGGGTTCCGATCGCGTGGCCGTCCGAGGTCACCAGCGGCGCGCCGGCGTAGAAGCGGATCCCGTCGCCGGTGACGAGCGGGTTGCCGGCAAACCGGCGATCGGCCGCGGCGTCGGACACGACGAAGAGGCCGTCGCTTCGGATCGCGTGCGCGCAGAAGGCGATGTCCCGGGGCGTCTCGGTCCGGTCGAAATTCACCCTCGCCTTGAACCACTGGCGCGAGACGTCCACGAGCGACACCAGCGCGACCGGCGTCCCGCAGATGTGCGAGGCGAGCAGGGCAAGGTCGTCGAAGGCCGCGTCGGGGGGAGTATCCAGGACGCGATAGCGCTCCAGTGCCGCCAGCCGCTCTGGCTCGTTTTCGGGAGGCGCCGCCACGCTCACTTGGGACATTCGGAATTCCTCAGGAGGCCGAATCATATGCCTCCGGTCTCCCGAAACCTCAGAATGTCAGTGCTGCCCCCCGGTCGCGGCCAGGCGCTCGTGGATCGACTTCGAGAGGGGGACGAGGCCGCTGCCCTTCTCGCTCGCGGCCTGCTCGTAGGCCTCGAAGAACGCGCGCGGGCCGCCGGACAGGGCCTTGCGGTACCCCTCGAGGCCGGCCACCTGGAAGATCCCGTCGGCCATGAACGACCCCGCCGGTCCCGCCACCCGCAGCTTGAAGTCCGGCTTGTGGATCTCCGCGGCCACGTCCATTCGGGCGTCGAGATCCTCCTCCGAGGACATGAGCTTGTCGGCGAGACGGTTGAGCTCGTCGATCGCGGCCTTCATCGGTTCGCGCAGCCAGACGGAAAGCGGAAAGAAGTTCTCGTTCACGGAGTAGATCGCGACGGGTCCGGCCTCGGCCACGCTCCGGAGCAGGGGCTCGAGCGGCCCGAGAGAGGCGTCGTGGCGCTCCCACGCCGGACTGCCCTCGCGGTACTCGGACCATGCGCGCTGGAAGGCCTCGCTCGCCATGAGCCTCGACAGATGCTTGATCTGATCCGCCGGGGACGAGGCTTCGACGTCCGAGAGCGCGCGGGCGAGATCCACGAGGACGCCCCACCCCCCGGCGCCGCCCGCGCCCGGAACCAGGATGTGGTCCGCCCGGCCCGGAAGCCCGAAGGTCAGATAGAACGGCAGCGGCAGGGAGACGACCCGGTCGGCGGGAAGAAGCGCCCGCGCCCTTGCCGAGGCCAGCTTTTCGAGCTCCGCCTCCCGCACCGACACCATCGCCAGAAGCTCCTGCCATCGGCTGCGGTCCTCGCGGATCCGCCGAAAATCGAAGATCGAAATGTGGCTCTCCTCGTCGAAGGCCGCCGCGAGATCGCGCTCGAAAGTCTCCGGCGGACGCCCGGAATCGCGGATCGCGAATTCCACGGCCGGGACCGTCTCGAGCTGCTTGGCGTCGGCGGGGGAATACGTCGGCCGCGCGAGAATCGCCAGAATCTCGCGGGCCGCCCGCATGTCGATCGTGATTCCGATCGTGTCGGTAGCCACCGGCGGACTGTCGTACGGCGCCCGCGAGCGGCCTCCCGCCGCGGGGGGACCGGTCCCGGCGGCGGTCCCGAGGCGGCGCAGGAGCACGTGAGCAACGCGGCGGCCAGCAGCCGTTTCATCCGAGGATCGCCTCGAGTGCCCGGGACGTGTCCGAGAAATCCGGAAGCACGGCGTCCGCACCCTCGGCGCCGAGACGCTCGACGCTCGTGAGGCCCGTGGCCACCGCCACCGCCCGGACACCGAGCGATCGTCCGCACGCGACGTCGTGGACCGAATCGCCGACGACCACGATCGACTTCCCGGCGAATCGCCGGCCCGTGTGGGCGAGCGCCCGCTCGACGGCGACCGGCGGGAGGGTGTAGCGGTCGGCCGAGTCGCTGCCGAACGCGCCGAACGGAAAGTAGCGGTTGTAGTCCGGCGGCGCGAGCTTCAACCGCGCGCCGCGCTCGAGGTTCCCGGTCAGCAGCCCGAGCGTCACCCGCGGGTCCGCCGCGAGTCGTTCGAGCAAAGGCGAGATCCCCGGCTTGGGCGTGACCACGCCGGGGACGAGGCCGCGCGAGAGCTCCGCGAGGTACATCTCGAGCGCCCGCGGCAACCCGGCATCGAAGCGCTCCCGACCGACGTGTTCCGCGACGAGCTCGCGAACGATCTGGGGATCGGTCTTGCCCGAAAAGTCGTACCGACTGCGGTCCTGGTGCTCGTCGCCCGGCGTCCAGTCGAAGGCGGACGCGAGCGCCCGCAGGATGGAATCGCGCGCGACCCGCCCCGCCGAGAGGAGCGTTCCGTCGATGTCGAAGAGGACGAGCTTGTGGCCGTTGGCGGACGATTCAGGCATCAATCCGCATCATATTCAAAGCGGCCGCCGTGCCAGCGCAGGATGTCCATCATCGCGTGGCGCCAGTACGTCCACTCGTGGGTGCCCGGTTCGAGGACGACGGTCGTCGGAACGCCGCGCTCGTTCAGCAGCATCCCGTACTGCGCCGCGACGCGTTCGAGCCCGTAGACGTCCGAGGTGCCCCCCCGCATGTGCACCGCGAACGGCGGAACCGTGAAGCACTTCCCCCACAGCACGTTCCACGCGTCGTTTTCGTCCAGCGAATTGTCCCTTTCGTCCTTCCCGAAGATCCGCTTGAGCGAATAGCGGGCCACGAAGTTGTACCGCTCGAGGTCTTCCCAGCCGAACGGGATGAGGGCGCCCGAGAGCGACGACACCGAGCCGTAGAGCTCGGGGTGCCGCAACGCCGTCTTGACCGCTCCGTAGCCGCCCATCGAAATGCCCGTGATCCCCCGCGACGCCTTGGCCGGCAGGACGCGATACCGGGAAGCGACCCAGAGCGGCAGGTCCTCGGTCAGGAATCTCTCGAAAAGCATCGTTCCGTCGTGCGAGTCCGAGAACCAGCTCCCGGGCCCGTTCGGCGCGACGATCAGGAACTCCGGGAGCCGCCCCGCGCGCATCCGCGCCAGGGCTTCCGCGGCGACACCCTGGCTCTCCAGCGTCCGTCCATTGCCGTATCCGTCGTGGAGAAAGTAGAGAACGGGATAGCGCCGCTCGGGCGAGGAGCCGTACGAGGGCGGCAGGACGACGAGGCAGCGGACCGCCGACGGCATCGAGGGCGTCTCGACCCGTTCGTACGTGATGCCGGGGGTTGAGGCCGGCGACGGCGTCGCTGTAGCGGCGAGTCCGGCGGCGACCAAAAGCATCGGAAGGCGCGCAGATCGCCGCCGGGTTTTCATGGCCGGATCATAGGCCCGACCCCGATACACTGGGGCCGTGACGGATTTCGAGCGGATGCCGCGGGAGCTGCAGCGGGCCCTGGGCGGCGAAGGGTTCCGGCGCCGGCGGCGCCTGGTCCTGCCGCTCCTGACGACCGATCCCGAGGGGTTCCCGCGCGTCGCGCTGCTGACCCACGGCGAGGTGCGCGCGGCCTCGGCCGAGGACCTGACGGTGGCGGTGGCGCGCCGGCAGCCGGACGGAGCTCAATCTGATCCGCCGCGGCACGGCGACGCTCCTCTACATGCACCGCCGCCTGACCGCCTCCGTCCAGACGCGCGCCGGCCACGGCCGCGTCTGCCGCGCGGACCCGGCCCGTCTTCTTTTTCCGCTGCGCGTCGAGCACGTTCGCATCGACCGTCCGGCGCCCGAGGAAGGCGCCGTCCAGCTGCTGGCCGGCCCGACCTTCGGCGGCGCCGACGCCGCCCGGCTCTTCTCCGACGAGCTCTTCGAGGAGCTCGGAAAGGTGGACCCCGCATGAGGTTCCAGGACCGCACCGTGCTCGTCACGGGCGCCGGCCGCGGCATCGGCCGCTCCATCGCGCTGCGTTTCGCCGAAGAGGGCGCCCGCGTGGCTCTCGTCGCGCGCACGCGGACGGAGCTCGAAGAGACGGCGGCCCGGATCGCCTCCGCCGGCGGCCGCGCCCTCGCCATCCCGGCCGACGTCACCGCGCCCGGCGCCGCCGAGGACTGCGTCGCGCGAGCCGGGCGGGAGCTCGGCCCGATCGACGTCCTGGTCAACAACGCGGGCATCTTCATCTGGAAACCGTTCCTCAAGCTGGCGCCCGAGGACTGGGACCGCGTCATCGCCACGAACCTGACCGGAGCGGCCGCCTTCTGCCGAGCCGTCCTGCCCGGCATGGTCGAGAGGCGCCGCGGCCGCATCGTCAACGTCGCCTCGATCCACGGCATGCGGGGCGACGCCAACGTCGCCGCCCAGGCCGCAGCCAAGTTCGGCCTGATCGGCCTGACCCAGAGCCTCGCCCGCGAGTTCCGGTCCCACAACATCGCCGTCAACGCCGTCTGCCCCGGCACGGTCGAGAACAAGAAGGACGAGGGCGACGCGCTCCACGCGGAGCCCCTCGCCGAGAAGCTCTGGCCCCGGGACATCGCCCGCGCGGTGCTGTTTCTCGCCTCCGACGACGCCGCCGCGATCACCGGGACGGCGCTCGAGGTGTTCGGCGGAACGCACCTGACGATTACGCCGTAGGGCCGGGCTCGGGGCCCCGGTCCTTTCGCCGGGATCAGCCCTGCGTCAGCCTCCGGGCGAATTCCAGAAAGTCGTCCAGGTGCTCCGTGACGATCCGCCGGACGATCTCCAGGTTCAGCTTCTGGTAGTCGTGGACCGCGACGTTGCGAAAACCGACCATCTTCTTCAGGCGCAGCGCGAGCCCCGCCTCGAGCACGCCCGCGGCCTCGAGCAGGTCGAAGACCTCGCGGGTCTCCTGGGGAATCCCGAGGCGGCGGACGCGCACCAGGTGCATCGCGGCGTCGATCGAAGCCTCGCACGCGCGCAACAGGTTCAGGATCATCGCGTCCTGCCGCGTCTGGTTCGACGTCAGGTTGGAGTCGTCGCCGGCATGCTCCTCGCGGACGCGGAGCACGCTGCGCTCGATCGTCGCCGCCTTGTTCAACAGGACGTCATCGGCCATAGACGGCGCCTTCGCGAGCGATCCGGTCGAGAATGCCGCGCCGTTGCTCGTTCAGGCGCGCGTACAACGTGTAGGTCAGGTCCTCGAATCGGCCCCGCGCCGCCGGGTCGCTCTCGTAGAGCAGTGTTCCGGCCCCGATGACCTGCATCGCCATGACCGTCGAGGCCGCCCTCAGATCCACGAGGTCCACGGACCGCCGGAAGACCGATGCCAGCCGTTCCTGCAGGTCGAATCGGGCGACGGGATCGAGGCGGCCGGGACCGAGAACCGCCAGGTCGACGTCGCTCTCCGGGCCTTCCGACCCGTCGCTCGTCGAACCGAAGCGGTAGACCGCCACGAGATCGGGCACGGCCAGCTTCAGGACTTCGAGCGACTCCCGGTCCGCAGCGGTCATCGAGAGATTGTACCGGCGGCCCGACGTGGGCCCCGGGGCCGGTTTCGCCGTAGTACTCTCCCGCGGGTCCCGCGTCCCTTTCGACACGCGACCAGGGAGGCCGAAGATGCGGAAAGTGACTGCGATCCTCGCCGGCATGACGATTCTGGCGGCGGCGCCTGCCCTGACCGCCCAGACCGCCGCTCCGCCCCCGCCGACGGCCGACGAGATCGTCGCCAAATACGTCAAGACGATCGGCGGAATGGACAAGCTGGAGGCCATCCGCACGCTCAAGAAGACGGGCAAGCTCACCGGCGGCGGCGGCTTCGAGGCGAAGGTCCTCGAGGAAAACAAGCGCCCGGACATGGTGCGCCAGGAGTTCGTCCTCCAGGGGATGACGGCGATCACGGCCTGGGACGGAAAGACCGGCTGGAAGATCGAGCCATTCCAGGGCAAGAAAGACGTGGAGCCGCTCGGCGAGGAGGAGCTCAAGGCCATTCTCGAGGACGCGGACTTCGACGGTCCGCTCGTCCACTCCAGGGAAAAGGGCAACACGGTCGAGTACGCCGGAACCGAGCCCGTCGAGGGCACCGACGCCTACAAGCTCAAGGTGACCCTGAAGAACGGGGACGTCCAGTACTTCTTCATGGACACGGACTACTTCGTCCCGATCAAGATCGAGAAGAAGCGCGTCGTCCGGGGCGCCGAGCGGGAGTCGGAGACGACGCTCGGCGACTACAAGGAGGTCGCCGGCGTGTACTTCCCCCACTCCTACGAGGTCGGCCGCAAGGGCAGCCCCAACCGCCAGAAGGTCGTTTACGACCGCATCGAGGCGAACGTCCCGCTCGACGACAGCCTGTTCCAACCGCCCGCGCCCCCGGCCGGGGCGGGAAAGTGAGGCGCGCCATGACGACGAAAGCGACGGCCGCAGTCTCCCTCTTCCTCGCCGTCCGCGCTCGCGGCATTCGGGCAGCCCACCACCCTCGCGTCGACATCCGCCGGGCCCCGTGCGCGTCGACTCGGAGACGATCTCCGGCCTCGGCGCGCGCAACATCGGCTCGGCCACGATGAGCGGCCGCGTCACCTCGGTCGACGCCGTGCGCGAAGGCGAGCGCCTGACCATCTTCATCGGCTCGGCCTCCGGGGGACTGTGGAAGTCCGTCAACGGCGGCACGACCTACAAGCCGGTCTTCGACAAGCAGCCGGTCCAGTCGATCGGCGCCGTGACGATCGATCCGAAGAACCCGAAAGTCGTCTGGGTCGGCACCGGCGAGTCCTGGACCCGCAACACCGTGTCGATCGGCGACGGGATCTACAAGTCGGTCGACGGCGGCGAAAACTGGACGAACGCGGGACTCGGCAACTCCGAGCGGATCGTCAAGATCCTCGTCGATCCGACCGCGACGGACACCGTCTACGCCTGCGCCCCCGGAAAGCTCTGGTCCGACAGCGACGAGCGCGGCGTCTACAAGACGTCCGACGGCGGCAAGACCTGGACGAAGGTCCTCGCCGGCGGGAACCTCTCGACCGGCTGCTCGATGATCTCCATGGACGAACAGAACCCGCAGGTCCTCTACGCCGGGATGTGGGACTTCCGGCGGACCGGCTGGGGGTTCCGCTCGGGCGGCGACGGCGAGACGGCGCCGAGCGACAGCGGCCTCTACAAGTCGATCGACGGCGGCACCACCTGGAAGGAGCTCGACGAGAAGTCCGCGAAGGGCCTGCCCGCGAAGCCCTGGGGGCGCGTCGCCGTCACCGCCGCGCCGTCGAAACCCAGCGTCGTCTACGCGTTCATCGAGGCCGCCGTCCCGAAGAACGGCCTCTACCGCTCCGACGACTCGGGAGCGACCTGGCAGGCGATGGACCGCAGCCAGATGATGGTCTGGCGGCCGTTCTACTTCGCCAACCTGATCGTCGATCCGAAGGACGAGAACCGGCTCTACAAGCCCGACCTCACCCTGATCGCCTCGACCGACGGCGGCAAGAGCTTCTCCGACATCGGCGGCGGGGCGCACGGCGACTTCCACGACGTCTGGATCGATCCCGACAACACCGACCACCTCATCGCGGGCGACGACGGCGGCGTCTGGTACTCCTACGACGGCGGGAACAAGTGGTGGAAGGCCGACAACCTTCCGATCTCCCAGTTCTACCACGTGAGCATCGACATGGAGCGGCCGTACAACGTGTACGGCGGCCTCCAGGACAACAGCTCGTGGGTCGGGATGACCGCCTATCCGGGCGGCATCACGAACGCCCAGTGGGAGAACATGTACGGCGGCGACGGCTTCTGGATGTTCGCCGATACCGCCGACCAGACCTTCATCTACGCCGAGGCCCAGGGCGGCGAGATCGGCCGCGTCAACCGGAAGACGCACGAGATCCGGGCGATCCAGCCCCTTCCCGGCTACAAGGAGGGAAAGCTCCGCTACAACTGGGACACGCCGATCCACATGAGCCCGACGCAGAAGGGCGTCGTCTACATCGGCGCGCAGTACCTCTTCCGTTCCCGCGACCACGGCCAGACCTGGGACCGCATCTCGCCCGACCTGACGACCAACGATCCGGAAAAGCAGAAGCAGGAACAGTCGGGCGGCGTCACCGTCGACAACTCCGCCGCGGAGATGCACACGACCATCTTCGCGATCGCCGAATCGCCGAAGGACCCGAACCTCATCTGGGTCGGCACGGACGACGGCAACCTGCAGCTGACGCGCGACGGCGGGAAGACCTGGTCGAACGTGGTCGCCAACGTGACCGGACTCCCGAAGAACGCCTGGGTCTCCTCGATCGAGGCCGGCCACTTCGCGCCCGGGACGGCCTACGCGACCTTCGACCTCCACACGTACGGAGACATGAAGGCCTACGCGTACAAGACGGCGGACTTCGGGAAGACCTGGACCGCGCTCGCCCCGGCGGACGGCTCGATGAGGGGCTACGCCCACGTCGTCAAGGAAGACCCGCGGGATGCGAGCCTCCTCTTCGTCGGCACCGAGCTCGGCCTCTGGGTCTCGCTCGACGGCGGGAAGCGCTGGGCGCAGTACAAGGGCGGCGACCTTCCGAACGTCGCCGTGCGCGACGTCGCGATCCATCCCCGCGACTCGTCGCTCGTCGTCGCCACGCACGGCCGGGGCATCTGGATCGTCGACGACATCTCGCCGCTGCGGGCGCTGACCGGGGACATGCTGTCGCGCGAGGCGGCCTTCGTCCCCGGCCAGCCGGCCGTGCAGCGGATCCTCGCCTTCGGCGGCTGGGACTACGGGGATGCGTCGTTCGAGGGACCGAACCCTCCCGCCGACGCCGGCATCTTCTACTACCAGAAGAAGCGCCACATCTTCGGCGACATGAAGCTCGAGGTCCTCGGTCCCGACGGAAAGCTCCTGACGACGATCCCGACCTCGAAGCGACGCGGCCTCTCGCGCTCGGGCTGGTCCATGCGACTCGAAGGGCCTCGCGTTCCCCCGGCCGCCTCCCTCGCCTACGGGGCCAGCAACGGCCCGCGCGTGCTGCCCGGGACCTACACGGTCCGGATGACGAAGGACAAGAAGGTCTACGAGACCAAGCTCCAGGTCGTTCCCGACCCGCGCTCGAAGCACACACCCGAGGACCGCAAGGCCCAGTTCGCGCTGGCCATGAAGCTCTACGCGATGCTCGGCGACATGACCTTCGCCGTCGACCGCATCAACGGCCTGCGCGCCGCGCTCGACGGACGCGCGGCGAAGCTTCCGGCCGGCGACCCCCTCGCCGCGCGCCTGCACCAGGCGTCGGACGAAGCCGACGCGCTGCGCCAGAAGATCGTCGCGACCAAGGAAGGCGGGATGATCACCGGCGAGGAGCGCCTGCGCGAGTACCTCACCAACCTCTACGCCAACGTCATCCGATATGAGGGCCGCCCGTCGGCGACCCAGCTCCAGCGCGCCGACGCTCTCGGGCGCGAGCTGTCCGAGGTCGAGAAGGAGTTCGACGCCTGGGCGGGCAAGGAGCTGCCCGGGATCAACCAGGCGCTGGCGGCCAAGGGCCAGTCGAGAAGATCGAGCTCCTGTCACGGGCGGCCTGGAAGGCGGCCGGTACGGAGACGAGCGCGGCACCTTGATGTATTGGTGCGATGGTGCCAACCTCGGCATTGTCATGCCGAGACTGACGATCACCCTCTCAGCCGAGAGCCACCGGGCCCTCAAGGAGACGGCCGCGCGGCGCGGCAAGTCGATTCGCAGCCTGGTCCAGGAAAGCCTCGACGCCTACGGCATCAAGACCCGGGTGCGGGCGGAGACCCTCGTCGCGAAGGCGCGCCGAGCCTCCGACCTCGACGAGGATGCGGCGCTTCGACTCGCCGTCGTGGAGACCAAGGCCCGCCGCCGGCGCCGTTGAACCCGGAAGCCTCTTCCTTCTCGCGACAATAGATAGAGGGGCCCATGGGGAGGCTTAGAATCGTGGCATGACCGTTCCGGCCGCTCTGAGGTTCACCTACGAGGACTACGTCCTGCTCCCCGAGGACCGCCGATACGAGGTCATCGACGGAGAGGTTTTCGTGACGCCGTCGCCAACGCTCCAACATCAGCTCGCCAAGATGAGGCTCGTTCGGCTTCTGGACGACTTCGTCCGTCGTCATGATTCGGGAATCGTCGTGGACGCCCCCTTCGATGTGGTCCTCTCGCCACACGATGTCGTCCAGCCGGACATCCTCGTCGTTTCTCGAAGCCGAGCGGCCATTCTCGGCGACCGGTACGCCGATGGCTCCCCCGATCTCGTGGTCGAGGTGCTGTCGCCGTCGACGGAAACCCGCGATCGCGTGGCAAAGGCCAAGCGCTACGCCCTGTTCGGCGTTCGCGAGATGTGGCTCGTGGACCCGGCCGCTCGGACGATCGAGGTCTTCCTCCACTCCGAAGACGGGTTCCGGCGCCAGGCGGCCTACGGTGAGGCGGACACGGTCTCGTCCATCGTCCTCGCCGGCCTCGAGTTCGCGGCCGCGCCGATCTTCGGCCCGGCCTGACCCGATGTTGACATCTGATGCGACCGTAGCTAGCATCATCGCATCATGCCCCGCACGACCGTCGACATCGACGGCCCCGTCCTCGAGGACCTGAAGCGCATCCAGAAGCGCGAGGGTAAGAGCCTCGGACGCACCGTCTCGGACCTGCTCGCCGAGGCCATCTCGCGCTACGGCGGCTCGAAGCGGAAGCCGGCGCCGTTCCGCTGGATCTCGCGGCCGATGAAAGCGCGCGTCGACCTCGCCGACAAGGAGGCCGTGCGCGCCGCGGCCGACGGCGGATTGTTCTCCGCGCCGCCCAAACCCCGCCCGTGAGCTACGCGGTCGACGTCAACGTCCTGCTCTACGCCTCGGACTCATCGAGCCCGTTCTCGAAGCCGGGCCGCAAGTTTCTCGAGAAGTGCGCCGCCGGCCCCGAGGTCCTCTGCTTCGCCTGGCCGACCCTCTTCGCCTACCTGCGACTCTCGACCCACCCCGCGATCTTCGCCAGCCCGCTTTCACCCGACGACGCCGAGGCCAACGTCGCCTCGCTCCTCGCCCTCCCCCACGTCCGCGCCCTCTCCGAGAAGGACGGGTTCCGGGACGTCTACCGCGAGGTCACCGCCGGGCTCGCCGCGCGCGGCAACGACGTGCCGGACGCGCACCTGGCTGCGATCCTGCGCCAGCACGACGTTTCCACGCTCTACACGAACGACCGGGACTTCCGGAAGTATCCGTTCCTGAAGGTCGTAAGCCCGTTCGCGTCCGGAGACTAAGGGCACGTCGCGAACGCGGACGTGTCCTGGATCGGCACGAACGCGGTCCCGAGCGGGTTCGTGTAGACGTTCGACGAGCCGGTCTGCGTGTCCGTCACGGTCATCGTGACCTCGACGTTGGTCAGGCCGGCCGCGAAGACCCAGTAGTGCGGCGGGTTGATCGAACAGGCGTTGAGCGCCTTCACGACGAGCTCGATGTTGGCGGAGTTGAAGAACCAGAAGTAGCCGGAGTCGGCCGTCAGCGGGATGGCGGTGCCGTCACCGATCGTGCCGTCGTTCTTGCGCCAGGAAGCCGTCACGCGGAAACGGTTGTCGTTGAGGCAAAGGGTCGTCGCGTCGGGTGTGCAGTGAGTAGGTGCGCCGAACCCGAGCCGGCCGATGTTGTTGGCGGAATATTCCGCAACCCAGATCGAACCGTCTGGGCCGGCGGCAACTCCGGTGAAGGTCTTGCTTGGAGTCGGAGGGGGATACGCCGTCACATCACCCGAAGTCGTGATTTGAGCAAGCCCGCCTGGATCCGAGATCGAGAACCACAGGGTGCCGTCCGGAGCGGAGGTGATGGAGGTGCTCCCGGTGTGCAAAGGCTCCTGCAATGGGAAGTACGTCACCACGCCGCTCGTCGTCATTCGACCGATAGCTGAGTTTCCAGATGACTTGGGCTCCGCCACGAACCAGAGGTTGCCGTCGGAGCCGCTCGTGATGGAGGTCGCGTAGGCGTCGAACGGGGGAAGGGAGAACTCCGTGATCACACCCGAGGGCGTGATGCGTTCCACGTAGGAATCAGTCGGGCCGTTCAGGGTGAACCAGACGTTGCCGTCAGGACCGTTGGTCAGGCCGTCTACGTTGCCATCTGTATTGATCGGGAACAGCGCAAGTGCGCCGGTCGTGGTCATGCGCCCGATTTGGTAACCGCTGCTCGGATCACCCCCATCACCAGCGACCACGGAGAACCAGAGGTTGCCGTCAGGCCCGCTAATGATGTGGCCGGGGCCAATCGCCGGGGCGATCGAGAACTGCGTGAAGGCTGCGGAAGGCGTGGCCCTCCAGACCCCAGATCCGGAGGTAAACCACAAGTTTCCGTCCGGGCCCGACGCAATGCTGCGGGAACGGCCGCTGGGATTGGGATCCGGAATCGCGTATTCCGTCACGGCGCCGGAATCATCAATCCGGGCTATCTTCGTGGCCAGGTACTCGGTAAACCAGATCGCCCCGTCGGGGCCCAAGGTCATTCCGCTCGGCCTGCTGTCCGCCGTCGGAATCGGGTACTCGGTGAACGTCTGTGCGGTGAGGGGTATTACCCCAATGACCAGCGAGAGAACCCAACCTGCAACCGAGCGGCGGCGCCTACCTTCCATCGGAATCCTCCTCTCAATCGTGCAACTGTCTTACGATGAGTCCCGAATGTCGGAAGGGCGTTACAGCGATTCGGCGGAGGAGCCAATCGAAGGGGCGAAACCCGGTCCCGACGACGCGACGCTCGAACGGTTCCGCAATCCGCTCCGGATGTTCGCGGCGCGGCGCACGGGCGACTGGACTGCGGCCGAGGACATCGCTCAGGAGACCATCTGTCGGACTCTCGAGGCGCTGAAGGCCGGCCGAATCCGGAATCCGACGGCCCTGCCAGGCTTCCTCTTCCAGACCGCCCTGCACATCTGCATGCATCACGGAAGCTCTGCCGGCCGGGAGAAAGCCGCCATGACTCGGTTCAAGGAGTCGCCCGGCCCGGGCGCGCCAGACCCGCTTTCGGACCTCATTTCCGCTCAACGGTGGGCCGAGGTCCGCGCGGCGCTCGAGCGACTCGACGAAGAAGATCGGATCGTTCTGTCCCTGACATATGTCGAGGCCGTTCGCACCTCCGAGATCGCGCGCCGGCTGAAGCTGACCGAAGGAAACGTCAGGGTCCGACGCCACCGGGCGCTCAAGCGCCTAGCCGCGCATGCTCGGCGTAACGCCGGGGCCAGGGCCGGGACTAAGGGAATGAGCGTGAAGGGCTTGGATTGCTCCTACGTCGACGAGCATGATCTGGTCGGCCTCTACCTCGGCGGCAAGCTCGCCGAGGCGGACGCCGAGGCATTCGAGAAACACTACCTGGGCTGCGAGCGCTGCTCGAGTGAAATGGAGCGGGGCGGCGAGATTCGCGCAGCGGCGGGAGTGCCAGCAATTATCAAGGCCTCTCGGCCGCGGGGTGGCGGTCGGGATATCTGGACACTCCTCGGCGCCGCCGCGGTGGTCGCCATGCTGGCGATTGGCCTGAGCCGTGTTTCCCGGCCTGTGGGCACTCCGTACTCGCCCGTCTATCGCGGAACGACGGGAGGAACCCTCGTCCTGGTCGCCAAGAAAGGCAAGGCCGGCGAGGTCATCCTCGAGTGGCAGCCACACCCCGCTGCGCAAACGTATGTCTTGAAGGTCATTGCATCCGACGGATCACCGGTCATGGCCACCGAGACGCGCGAGACTCGTCTCTCGCTCGACCTTGTAGCGCTTCCTCACCATGGCCCGGGTGTATCGTTCCTGGCAAGAATCGAAGCGATAGACTCGATGGGCCTGGTTGTTGCCCGGAGCGACCTGGAATCCCTGACCATCCCCTGAGACCCTCGCCATCTCGTTCGCCGTCCGGCCCGACATCCGAGGCATCGGAGTGCGACCCCTGGTCCTTTCCGTCTATCGACGATCGACGGCTGCGCGGCCAAGCCACCGAGACTCGACTCCCTCTGGAACTCGAAGGCCGTCGCCCTTCGGACGCGGGGTGTATCGTTGCTGGAAAGATCGGAGTCCCGGATGCGTTGGGCCAATAGGCGCAATGTGCAGCGATGTCTCACTGCCAGACAATTCGGTTCGCCGAGCGCGGGCCCCAAAAAGTGTTCCGGCGCCTGTAAGGGTTCGTCCTCGGCTGCGTGCGCTAGCCGATGAAGCGCCCAGCTAACGTTGCCGGTGCGTTCGCCCTACTCGCTCTTGCCGCACCCCCGGGATTCCAGGCGCGCCCGGCCGGAGCCAGTCCGCCGGGCGTAGTCGTCGAAGCCCGGGGAGCGCGGTCGCTCGCAAGCGGCATCAAGCCTGGCGACGTGCTCGTTTCGTGGAAGCGGACAGCGAACCCGCCGGCCAACCCCGCGCCTGCCCGGGGAGTGTTCCGCTCACCGTTTGACGTCAGGGAAATCGAAGTGGAGCAGGCTCCGCGCGGCAAAGTGGACGTCGAAGTCCGGCGCGACGGCCGCACTCTGATGGTGCCGATGCCGGCCGGCGAATGGGACATTTCAGCCAGGCCGATTCTGGAAGGCAAGACGCTCGATTCCTACCTTGCAGCGCGCGCGGCGGCTGAAGGTGGCGACTTTTCGGGCTCGACTTCGGCCCTGGTAAATCTTTCGACAGCCGCAAGTGCGTCGGCCGACGATGAGCTCTCGGTGTGGTTTCTTTCTCGCGCTGCCGAAAGCGCTTCGGACGGTCACGACCCAGAGCGCGCGCAGAAACTCTACCGCGCCGCGATTGACGCCTCCGCTCGTCACGGCCGATGGCGAGTCGAGTCATTGCTCTGGATCCGTCTAGCGCTCGTCCAGGACGCTCAAAACGATCTTGTTGCCGAAGAGCATTCCCTCCAGACCGCGAGGGCCACTCGAACAAGGCATGAGCCTGGTAGTCTCATTGCGGCCGGTGTGCTCCACGACATAGCCGTAGTCGAACAGCAGGCCGGACACCTCGAAAAGGCCGGCGAACGCTACGCGGAAGCTCTGAGCGCCCGCGAAAGGCTCGCTCCCGGAAGTCTTCCGGTTGCGGCGACACTTCACAATCTCGGGGGCCTGAGGCTGACGGCCGGGGACCTCGACGGGGCGGAGCAACTGTATTCCCGCGCGCGCGTCATCGCAGAAGCCAGGGCACCTGACAGCCTCGTGCTCCTCGCCTGCCTGGGAGACCTCGCCATGGTCGCCGTCGAGCGGGGCAACCTGCAGGCAGCCGAACGGCTCAGCATGCAGGTCCTTCGAGTCCTCGAGCAAAGAGAGCCCCGCAGCCTGGACACCGCGATGGCGCTCGGCCAACTCGGCTTCGTCGTCGCCAAGCGAGGAGACCTCGCGCGGGCCGACGCCTACGTCGGCCGCTCGCTGGCGATCTTCAGAGAGAAGGCGCCACGGAGCCCTCAGGAAGGCGAAGGCCTGTGGACCCTTGGGCTCTCGGCAGCGGCTCGTGGAGATACCGCCGCGGCCGAAGCATACTCGCGAGCTGCGCTTGAGGTCTTCAGGGAAGCGGTACCGGACAACGTCGATCTGATTTCAGCATCCCTCATCCAGCTCGGATCTGTCCTCGTGGAAGGGGACAACCCGGGGGCCGGCGAAGCGATGCTACGCGAGAGCGTGGAGATGCGGAGACAGGCGTCCCCGGACAGCGTCAACCTCGCGACCGCGACGTCCGCTCTGGGCGTTGCGCTTGCGGGAAAGGGTGAGATCGACGAATCGGAAACCCTGCAGCGCCAGTCCCTGGAGATCCTCCAGCGCGAGGCTCCGGGCTCCCTTCAATCCGCGGCGGTCCTCTACGAAATGGGCCAGTTGTCGCTCGCGCGCGACAACTTGAGCGAGGCTCGGGCATACTTCGGCCGGGCCCTGGACATTGAGCGGCGCGTCGGAAGCGACGACGCGACCATGGCCTCAACCCTCCATGCACTCGGCTGGCTGGACCACCGGGAGGGTCACAACCAAGACGCCCTTCGGAAGCTCGTCGAGGCGGTCTCCATCCTGGAACGCCAGGGTGTCCATCTTGGAGGTAGCCAGGAAGCGAAGGGTGCTTTCAACGCCAAGCATCGCGCTCTCTACTACGACTGCATCACCTCCTTGCTCGAACAACAGCAGCCGGGCGCGGCATTTGCGATGGCCGAGCGTTTTCGAGCCCAGTCCCTTCTCGAGCTTCTCGCCGAGCGAGATCTCGTGATCGACATCTCGCCCGAGTTACATTCCGAACGACGCCGCGCTGACGCAGAGTACGATCGCACGCTGCAGGAGCTCGCCTCACTCGGGACCGGGACTGACCCGGGGGTCGTCGATGCGCTCAGAGCCCAGCTCAATGACCTGAGAACCAAGCGTCAGGAAGCTGCCACCCGGATCAAGGAGGACCTCGGCCAAGCTTGCATCCCTCGAGTACCCCCAGCCACTGGATTTGGCCGCCACGCGCGCCATGCTCGGTCCTACGACGCTGCTTCTTTCCTACGCGATCGGGAAGGAACAGTCGTACCTGTTCGCTGTGGAGCCGGCGAATGCGGCGGGCCCCGCGCTCACGATCTATTCCCTCTCGGGCGACGAGAAGTCGCTGCGCGATGAGATCGAGGCGTACCGGAATCTGCTCGACTCTCGAGGTCCGCTCGAAGGCAATTCGTCGGCGGCTCTTCTGGAACGCTCTCGCTCGCTCTACCGCACTCTCGTAGAGCCCGCCGAAGCGCTGATCAGCCGCTACGACCACATCCTGATCTTGCCGGACGGTCCCGCGCACAAGCTGCCCTTCGCCGCCCTAGTGCGCGGCGTCCGGAACGGCATGCCCGAGTACCTCGTCGAGTGGAAACCCATCCACACCGCCGTCTCCGCCACCGTGTACGCCGAATTGAAGAAGTCCCGCAGGAACTCACACCGCGATCCGGCGGTCATGGTTGCCGCCTTCGGCGACCCGATGTATCCCAGGGCTCCGGAACGGAGGGTCGCAGTGAAGCGCGGAGAAGGTGGTGAGCCGACCGACGACATCCTCGCCAATGAGTATCCCGAGGTCGAAGACCCGCAGCTTCGTTCGGTCGTACGCGGAGGCTTCCGGTTCGAGCCGCTGCCAGAGTCGCGCAAGGAAGTCGAGCAAATCGCCTCGCTCTACGCCCCGAAGGCGGTCGCCTACCTTGGCTCCGACGCCACGGAAGAGCGGGCCAGGTCCATCGGCAAGGACGTTCCTCTCATCCACTTCGCCTGCCATGCCGTCATCAACGAGCGCTTTCCGCTCGATTCGGCTCTCGTCTTCACGATCCCGGAGCACCCAAAGGAGGGCCAGGACAACGGCCTCCTCCAGGCCTGGGAAATTTTCGAGAAGGTCCGCATCGACGCGGACCTCGTCACGCTCTCCGCGTGCGACTCGGGCCTCGGCAAGGAGATGGCCGGCGAGGGGCTGATCGGCCTGACGCGGGCGTTCCAGTACGCGGGCGCGCGGTCGGTCCTCGCCTCGCTCTGGAAGGTCGAGGACAAGTCCACCGCCGAGCTGATGAAGCGCTTCTATCGATACCTGAAGGCCGGCAACACCAAGGACGAGGCCCTGCGCCTGGCGCAGATCGACCTGATCCACTCGACCGACTTCTCGCAGCCTCGGGACTGGGCGGCCTTCCAACTCTACGGGGACTGGAAGTAGGCCTCGCCCGCCCCGCCCGGCGACCGATCCGCCTGCTCTAAGATGTTCCCGCGATGGACAGCGGGCGTCCCACGCCTTCCGGCCGGTCTCCCGAGACGCCCGGCTCCCCCGATTCCGACGCCGGGCCGCTCGAGGGATTCCGGGACCGGCTCCGGCTCTTCGCCGCGCGGCGGCTGCGCGACTGGACGGCGGCGGAGGACGTCGCGCAGGAGGCCCTTTCCCGGGCGCTCGAAGCGATGCGCGCGGGCCGCATCCAGAACCCGGCCGCCCTTCCCGGGTTCCTGTTCCAGACGGCCCTTCATGTCTGCCTGCGCCGCATCCGCTCGGCGGGCCGGGAGCGAAAGGCCCTCCAGCGATTCGGCGGCAGCGAGAACGAGCCTGCCGAGAGCCCGCTGGCCGCGATGCTCTCGGCGGAGAGGCGCGTGAAGGTCCTCAAAGCGCTCGAACGGCTCGAGCCGGACGACCGGCAGTTGCTCGACATGACCTTTCGGGACGAGCTCGACTCGGAGGAAATCGGCCGGCGGCTCGGGTTGACTTCGGGGGCCGTTCGGGTGCGCCGGCACCGGGCGATCCGGCGCCTCGCCGAGCTCGCCGGTGTAACGAAACCGCCGCAAGGGGAACTGAATGGGTGACGTGACCAGGACGATCGACTGCCCGGGAGCGGCCCAGAGCGACCTGACGCTCCAATACCTCGCGGGAAGGCTCCCCGATCGGGAGGCGCGGGCCTTCGAGGCGCACTATTTCGGCTGCGAGATCTGCGCGGAGGACGTGCGGGTCTCGAGCGAGCTCCGGGACGCCTACGGCAGGCTGGCGGTGGCTCCGGCGACCCCGGCGAGCCGCCCCACACGGACCTGGCTTCCGCTCGCCGCGGCAGCCGCCGTCTGCCTCGCCGCCCTGGGCGTCTGGCAGGCCGGCCGGCGCGCCCCGGTCGAGCCCGAGCCGCCGGTCGTGCGCGGCAGCGCCACCGCGGAGCTTGCGGTCCGGATCGAAGCCGGGTCGCCGGGGAAGATCAACGTCGCCTGGCCGGCCAACCCCGACGCCTCGACCTATGTCGTCCGCGTTCTCTCCCCCGACGCCGTCGAAGTCTGGAAGTCGGAGGTTGGCGAGCCGCGTCTCGAGATCGACCCCGCGATCCTGCCTCCCCCGGCGGCGGGCTCCTCTCTCCTGGTCCAGGTCGAGGCACTCGACCCGATGCGCCGCGTCGTCGCGACGAGCGAGCCGGCGCCGCTGCCGAAACCGTAAGGCTTCCTCGGCATCCCTGCGGCCGGGTTCCCGCTGTCGCTAGGGTTCGTCCGCCGGCCCGAGGAGTTTCCTGGCCGCGCGCAGCGTATTGACCGTCGCCGGGTCGCGCTCCATCGCGTGATTCCCGTAGCCCTTCTTGGTCACGTAGTGCACGTCGACCTGGTGATACGGAACACCCGCGGGCAGACGCCTGCCGCGGTACTCCCAGGTCTCGAGCTCGGCGTCGGTGTCGAGGGCCGTGTCGCCCGGACCTTCGTACTGATACTTCAGGACCTGGATCTTCCCCGCGGTCCGGGCCGCCGACAGCGTGCTCGGCCCCTCCGCTGACCGCTTTGCACCCAGAGAACGGGCGACGAACATTCCCGCGTCGTCGTTCCGGTCGACGCCGGCGCGCAGCGGTCGGCGCGAGGCGTACGCCGGTGGCCCCAGCAGAACGAAGACCATGCCGCGGTCGGTGAGGCTGCCCCGCGGCTCTCCGTCCTGGCCGAAACTCGCGTCCGCGAACGCGACGCGGCGCTCGAAGTCCTCGCGAAACGTCAGGCCGTCGGTCCCCGACAGAATCGAACGCGTCTGCCAGAACCGCTCGACGAAGGCCATACGGGCGTTGGGATCGGTCATGGCCGCCCAGGTCGTCTTTTCTTCGTCGGTCATGATCCACTTGACCGGGCCGTCCGCCCAGTGGCGGTCGACCGGGTCGCGGTCGGCCGCGTCGGCGGGGGGAGGAAATGTCCGGTAGAGGTCCTCGATCGACGTCGTGCGCTTCGCCATGCGCTTTCGCGCCCTCTCGAACGCATCGACGGCCTTCCCGGAATGCACCGCCGGGTCGATCACCGCATCCGGCCGGATGCTCAGGAAGGCCTCGAAGTCGGCGAGCGCTTCGTTGTACCGGCCGAGGTTGGCTTCGCACACACCGCGGTAGAACGGAATCGGCCCCTCGAGATCCTTGCGAGAGTGTTCGAAGCCGGGCCGCGCGGCTTCGATCTGCAGGAGTGCGAGAGTCGTCATGCCCTCCGCCCACGATCCGGCGGCGACCTCCCGCTTCACCTGCCGGAACATCTCGGGAAGCGATTGCTGGGCGACCGCGGTCGAGGTGAGCAGAACCGTGAGAAGGAGGAACGGAGCGAGCGAAAATTTCCGCATGGCGCCTCCTCTCGATTTCGCGACTGTGTCGCGACGACGCCGGAACCGTCAAAATCGTACCGAGAAACGGCCCGCCGCAGCACAATATCCGCTCGGGAGAGGACTGCGATCGCGCGGCTTTTCGACGCGTAACGTTTGCCCTCGACCGGGAACTGGACAGTCGTGAGAGGTCTGTCCAGGAGGCCGCCCCACGACGGCGCTCTATGATGGTCGGGGGCCGGTGCCAGTGACACGAACCCGCGCAATCGTGGCCTTCTGCGGCCTGTGGGCCGCGGTCACCGCCCTCTCCTCGCCAGCCGACCCGCCCCCTCTGCAGCACGGTGTCGTCGTGGAGCGCGTGAAGCCCGGCTGGCCGGCCGAATCGGCCGGCATCCGGCCGGGCGACGTCCTGCTCTCCTGGAGCCGCTCGACCGGTCCTCCCGCGAACCCGTCCCCGGCGGGCGGCGAATTCGTGTCCCCCTCCGATCTCGCGCGCGTCGAGATCGAGCAGGGCCCGCGCGGGCGCGTCCGGATCCTGGGGCGCCGCGACAATCGGCGCATCACGTTCGATCTGCCGCCGCCCGGCTGGGGATTGGCGACCCGGCCGAACCTGCGCGAGCCGGGTCTCGCGACGTATCTGGCGGGCGAGGCCGCCGGACCTCGGGCACGGACTCCCCGCTCTGGCGCGACGCGGCGGCGCGGCTCGCGAGCGCGGGGCGGCACGCGGACGCCGCATGGTTGTACTCGCGAATGGCGGAGGTCGCGGCGCGCGCGGGCGACCGGGCGTCGGCCCGCGAGGCCTTCACCCTCGCGATTCAGGTAGGCGGCGGACGCGGATGCCTGGTGGGCCCGGGCGAGCCTCCACGACGCCTACGCCGATGCGCTCGCTCGCTGGAACGAGTTCGCGCTCGCCTCGGAGCAAGCCCGAAGGGCCCTGGATGTCGTCGAGCAGTCGCGCGCCGGAGAGCCTCACGCTCGCATGGGCCCTCGAACGCCTCGGGCGGATCGCGGAGTCGCGCAACGACCGGACCCGGGCCCGCGAGCTCTACGGCCGCGCCCTCGCCCTGCGGCAGCGGAGCGCCCCCGGCTCGGTCGCGGTCGCGGCGAGCCTCGACGCCCTCGGACGTCTCGCCGCCGACATGGACTCGGCGGAGGACCTCTACCGACGATCCCTCGCGATCTGGGAGAGCCAGGCGTCCAAGAGCCTCGGGGCGGCCCGCGACCCTCAACGACCTCGGCGAGCTCGAGTTCCAACGGGGCGATCCGGTCGCCGCCGGCGCGCTTCACGAGAAGGCCTACTGCGATCCGGCGCAAGCTCGACCCGGACGGGCTGGACCTCGCGTCGAGTCTCCACGGGCTCGGCAACGTCGCGTGGCGGCGGGGCGACCTGGCGTCGGCCGAGGCCTTTCACCGCCGGGCCCTCGAGATCCGGCAGCGTCTGGCGCCCGATAGCGCCGCCGTCGAGACGAGCCTGAACTCGCTCGGCAACGTCGCCGGAACCCGGAAGGATCTCGAATCCGCGGAGCGTTTCCATCGCCAGGCGCTGTCGGTCGGGGAGAAGCTCCCGAACGAGCGGGTCGAGGCGATCCTGCACAACCTCGGGGAGGACGCCCGCCTTCGCGGCGACTTCGACGGCGCCGAGACGTTCCTGCGGCGCGCTCTGGCCCTGCACGACACGCTTCCCGCCGGCAGCAGCCGCAGCGTCGCGATCGCAAACACTCTCGTCAGCCTGGCGGCGGTCGCCCGGGACCGGGGCGATCTCGCCGAGGCGGAGAACCTCATCCGGCAGGCGCTCGCGATCCGCGAGACCTACGAGCCCGGGACGCTGCATCTGGCCGAGGACCGGGAGGTGCTCGCGGACGTTCTCCTCGCGCGGAGGCCGGCTCGCCGAAGCCCGGGACGCCTACGCGCGGATCCTCGCCGTGGCGTCGGTCATCAGCCCGGGCAGCGAGCTCGAGGCCCGGTCCCTCCACGGGCTGGGATCGATCGAGAGGAGGGAAAACCGCCCGGACCGGGCGGCGGCCGACTTCCGACGGTCGATCGACGCCCTGGAAGCGCAGAAGCGAAAGCTCGGCGGCCCCCCCGAGGCCCGGGAGCTCTTCTCGGCCGCCTACGCCGACTACTACCGCGGCTACGTCGAGGTCCTCGTCGACCTCGGGAGGGTCGGGGACGCGTTCGAGGTCCTGGAGCGCTCCCACGCCCGGCTCCTGCTGGCCATGCTCGCGGAACGCGATCTGACGCTGTCCACCGACGTTCCGCCGTCCCTGGAGGCCGAGCGGCGCCAGGCGGATGGCGCATACGACCGGATGCAGAACGAGATTCTGGCCCTTCCCGCGAGCGAGGTTTCCCGAAGGCGCGAGCTTCTGGACCGCCTCGCCGCTGCTCCGGACCCGGCGGGACGAGATCATCGAGGGCATCGCGAGGACATCACCCCGCGACGCGTCGCTGCGCTACCCCCGTCCCCTGGACCTCGCGGGCGCGCGCGCCAGCCTCGATCCGGGAACCCTGATGCTGGCCTACTCGATCGGCCGGGAGACGGCCCTTCTCTTCGCGGTCGAGCCGGCCGAGCGCGAAGGGACCGGGAGTGACGGTCTTCCGACATCGCTTCCGACTCCGGCACCCTGCGATCCGGCGTCGAGGCGTATCGCCGGCTTCTCAACTTCCGGGGGCCGCCCGGCTCCGACCCGCGCAAGAGCCTGGAGGATCGATCGCGGTCCCTCTACGACATCCTGGTCAAGCCGGCGGAGTCCCTGGTCGGCTCGTACGAGCGCGTCCTGATCCTGCCGGACGGCCCCCTGCACACGCTTCCGTTCGCCGGCCTGGCGCAGGGCCTGCCGGGCGGCGGCTCCCGGTACCTCGTCGAGTGGAAGCCGGTCCACACCGCGAGTCTCGGCGACGGTCTATGCGGAGCTGAAGAAGAACGCGCCCGGATGCTCGACGCGATCCGGCCGTCATCGTCGCCGCCTTCGGCGACCCGAAATACCCGAAGCTCCCGAAGCGCCGGGGCGCCGTCGCGCGCGGCGAAGACGGGACCGGGCCCGGCGAGGACGGGCTCATCGAGGAATTCGACGAAGCCGAGGATCCTCAACTGCGGGCGATCGCGCGCGGCGGGTTCGAGTTCGTTCCGCTGCCGGCCTCGCGCCGGGAGGTGGAGGAGATCGCCAGGCTCTACGCTCCGCGCAGCGTGGCGTACCTCGGCTCCGACGCGACGGAGGAAAGGGCCAAGTCGATCGGCAAGGACATTCCGCTGATTCACTACGCGTGCCACGCCTACGTCAACGAGCTGTTCCCTCTCGACTCGGCCCTCGTCTTCACGATCCCCGACAACCCCCGGAAGAGGCCAGGACAACGGTCTCCTCCAGGCCTGGGAGATCTTCGAAAGGGTCCGCATCGACGCCGACCTCGTCACCCTCTCCGCGTGCGATTCCGGGCTCGGCCGGGAAATGGGCGGCGAGGGGCTGATCGGCCTGACGCGCGCGTTCCAGTTCGCCGGCGCCCGATCCGTTCTGGCGTCTCTCTGGAAGGTCGCGGACCAGTCGACGGGCGAGCTGATGAAGCGCTTCTATGGGTACCTCAAGGCCGGCAAGCCCAAGGACGAGGCCCTGCGCCTGGCCCAGATCGACCTGATCCGCTCGCCCGACTACTCGCGGCCCAGGGACTGGGCTGCGTTCCAGCTCAACGGCGACTGGAAGTGAGCCGGCCCGAGAGCGGACGCCTCCTCGCGTAGCGCCGGGCCGGGACGGCCGCGCCCCGGCCGGCCCTCTCGCGACAATAGACAGGTAGAGGCTGATGGGGAGGATTAGAATTCCGCCATGAGCGTGCCGGCGGCGCTGAAGTTCACTTACGCGGACTACGCGCTCCTCCCCGAGGACCGACGCTACGAGGTCATCGATGGGGAGCTCTTCTTGACGCCGGCGCCGACGCTGTTTCATCAAGCGGTGAAGGGCCGCGTCAAGCACCTCCTGGACGATCGGATCGAGTCGGCCCGCCTCGGCGTCGTCCTCGACGCGCCGACCGACGTCGTGCTCTCGACCCACGACGTACTGCAGCCCGACATCCTGGTCGTGCTCAACGCGCGCCGGCCGATCCTCACCGAGAAATTCGTCGCTGGAGCGCCTGACCTCGTCGTGGAGGTCCTGTCTCCATCGACCGAATCCCGCGATCGCGAGTCCAAGGCGAAGCGCTACGCGGCTTTCGGCGTCCGGGAGATGTGGCTGGTCGACCCGGCGACGAAGACGATCGAGGTGCTCATCAACGCCGGCGATGGATTTCGGCGCGACAGACTTTACGCCGAGGCCGACCGGGTCCGTTCGACGATCCTTCCCGGCCTCGGGTTTCCGGCCGCACCGATCTTCCGGCCGATCTGACCTAGGGGGTTCCGCCCCGTTTCCCGATCGCCCCTTTCGGCCCGACGGCCCAGCCCGCGCCGTCCGGCGCGAAGGCCGCGGCGTTGTACGGCGTCGCGTCGAGAATCCTCCAAGTCTTGCCCGCGTCGCGGCTCTCGGCGGTCCCGGCGAGACCGACGGCGACGAGTCGCGGCGCGGTGCCGGGGACGACCGCGACGCCGGAGATAGAAGCCCGTCTTCGAAAGCGGCGCCGGCGTCCAGGTCGCGCCGCCGTCCTCGGTGCGCGCGCCGTTCAAGTCCGTCGAACTGCGGCTGCTTGTAGTCGCCGCCGGTCACCACGCCGCGCTTGCCGTCGAGAAACGCGACGGAGAAGAGACCCGAGGAGGCGTTGTCCGCGGGCACGGGAGTTTCCGCGACGGTCCAGGTCTTTCCGCGGTCGGCCGTGTGAAAGACGCGCGAGACCTTCGCGCCGCCGGTGACGAACCAGGCGTCGCTTCCGCCCCGGAGCGCGAAGAGACACGTGCCGCTCGCCGCGAACGCGCCCTCGCCCTCGAGCGCCGGCGGCATGACCAGGTCCTTCGGGACGTACCACTTGAGGCCGCCGTCGGTCGTCGTGCGCACGCGGAACTTCCCGCCGACCGGATCGCCCACGACGATGCCGTTCTTCGCGTCCCAGAAGGCGATCGCGTCGTAGAAGCCGCCCTTCTCGGGGTTCGTGTGAAAGAGCTTCCAGCTCGCGCCGGCGTCGGTCGACCGATAGATGCCGCGACCGGGCGCCCGGCCCGGCCGCCATCAGGACGAGGACCTCGTCGGAGAGCGATCTCGACGTCGCGGAAGTCGAGCTCCTCGCCGCCGGCGACGGCGATCTTTTCCCAGCGCTCGCCCGTCCGTCGTGCGAAGCACCGTGCCGCCGGCGCCGCTCGCCCAGGCGTGCTTCGCGTCGGCGACGGCGAGACCGCGCAGCTCCGCGTCCGAGCCGCTCGGCTGAGGCGTCCACACGGCGACGGCTCCCGCGAGAAGGAGCGCTCCGAGCATTCCCCCCATCACTTTCCCCAGAGCAACTTCACGGAAACGACCAGCAGGAACGCGCCGAAGAGGCGGCGCAGCGTCAGGTCCGAGACGGGCTCGACGAGCTTGGCGCCGAGAAACGCGCCCACGACGAGGCCGGCGGCGATCAGCGCGGAGTACCTCAGGTTGAGCTGCCCGTTCCTCCAGTAGACCCAGGCCGAGAGCGCGCCCACGGGAAGCAACAGCGCACCGAGCGAGGTGCCGACGGCTTCGTGCTGCTTCATGCCGTACACGATGGCGAGCGCCGGCACGATGATCAGGCCGCCGCCGATCCCGAACATGCCCGCGAAAACGCCCGCGAGGGTGCCGAGCAGGAGGAGCCCCAGAGTCTGCATGGACGTCTCCTAGGGGCCCGGCGCCGGAAACGCCAGGCCGGTCTCGTGCTCCTCCGTGCCGTCCCGGATCTCCAGCGCCACGTCCGGAGCGTTGCTGGTGATCGACGCGACTCCCGCGGCGAGCAGGGCCCGGATGTCCGCGGCCTCGTCGACGGTCCAGGGATGCACCGACAGGTTCGCCGCGGCGGCCTGCGGCGAGCAGCGTCGGGGTGACGAGGTCCTTGCGCGGCGCGATCGCGTCGACGGGCGGAAAGAGCGGGGCGGGCTGGCCCGGCGCGGGCAGCGCGACGCCACGGTCGAAGATGTAGCTCGTCGCGATTTCGGGAAATGCCTCGTGCATCCGCTTCACGAACTCGGCGTCGAACGACCCCACGAGGCAGCGCCGGGTCAGGCCGAAAACGGAAGCCAGCTTCGCCACGCGGCGGGCCATCGTGCCCATCGCCATCCCGGGCGAGCTCTTGACCTCGACGATGTACCGAAACGTCGTGCCATACCGGTGGAACACCTGCTCGAGCTTCGGAATGCGGTACTCGCCGAGCTCGGACGGGATGACGAGCTTCTCGATCTCGCGCCAGGTGAAGGTGCGCACCGGCAGCCGCTGCGTGCCGAGAACCACGTCCTCGTCGTGGAAGACGACGGCCTCGCCGTCGCGCGTGAGGCGAACGTCGAGCTCGATCGCGTCCGCGCCGAAGGCTCTCGGCGAAGTCGAAGCTCGCAATCGTGTTCTCGCGGGCCCGCCGCGGGGCGCCGCGGTGGCCGACGATCCAGGTCGGGTGGGGCTCTCTCCAGTCGCTCATCGCGCCGGCATTATGCGCGAATCGGCGGCCGAAACCCGAGGCCACACCGGGTCGGCCCTGCGGCCGTCGTCCCGTGGGGACAAGCCCCGCCCCCGCGACACGCCCGCATCAGGCGCCGGCCGCCGCGATCTCGGCCAGGACGGAGTCGATCGCGGCCATCGGGTCCGGCGCCGCGGTCACGGGCCGGCCGATGACGAGGATGTCCGCGCCCGCGGCGATCGCGGCGGCGGGCGTCGCGATGCGCTTCTGGTCGGCCGCGTCGGCGCCCGCGGGCCGGATCCCGGGAACGACCGTGAGGAAGTCCGGGCCGCAGGCCGAGCGGATGCCGGCCAGGTCCGTCGCCGAACAGACGACGCCGTCCAGCCGGCATTCCTTCGCGAGCAGCGCCAGGCGCCGCGCGATCGACTCCGGCTCTCCCGCGATGGGAAGGTCCCGCAGGCCCTTCGCGTCGATCGAAGTCAGGAGCGTGACGGCGACGAGCTTCGCGATGCGCGCCCGCCGCGCGGCCTCCCGCGCCGCCTCGAGCATCGCCCGGCCGCCCGCGGCGTGGACGTTGACCATCGCGGCCCCGGAGCGCCCGGCCGACGTCACGGCGCCGGCGACCGTCGCCGGAATGTCGTGGAACTTGAGATCGAGGAAAACGCTCGCGCCCGAGACCGACGCGACTTCCGCGACGAGCGACGGGCCCTCCGCCACGAAGGCCTCGAGGCCGATCTTCAGCCACCCCGCGCGCCCGGCGAAACGCTTCGCCGCCGCGAGACTTCGGCGCGCGTCGGGAAGTCGAGCGCGATGCAGAGTCGCTCGGAGGCCGTCATCCTTCCGCCCCCGCCTCGCCGCCGACCTTTTCCGCGGCGCGGTGGGCGCGGCCGACCAGCTTCACGACGCTCGTCCCCTTGCGATCGCAGTAGTCCGCGAGCTCGTCCACCAGCCTCCCGGACACGCCCGGGTCCTTGAAGTTGGCGGTGCCGACCTGCACGGCCGTCGCGCCCGCGGCGAGGAACTCGAGCACGTCGGAGAGGTCCGAGATCCCGCCGATTCCCATGATCGGCACGTCGGGCAGCGCCCGGTGCACCTGGAAGACCATGCGGACCGCGAGGGGGCGGATTGCCGGCCCCGAGAGGCCGCCCGTGCCGAAGGACGTGCGCGGCTTCGCCGTCTCCGGATCGATGACCATGCCGACGAACGTGTTCACGAGGGAGAGGATGTCCGCGCCCCCCTCCCGCGCCGCGCGCGCGGACTCGACGAGGTCGGGCGCGTTGGGCGAGAGCTTGACGATGAGCGGCCGTTTCGTGGCGGCGCGCACTCTTCCGACGAGCGAGCGCGTCAGCTCCGGCGAGTTGCCGAAGAGCATGCCGCCGCGCTCGACGTTGGGACAGGAGATGTTGAGCTCGACGGCCGCGATCCCCTCGGCGTCCTCGAGGGCGCGCACGACCGTGACGTAGTCCTCCTCGAGATCGCCCCAGACGTTGGCGATGACGGTCGCGCCGAGCGCGGCCAGCTTCGGGAGCTTCTCCTCCAGAAACGCCGCAACGCCCACGTTCTGCAGACCGATGGCGTTCAGCATCCCGCCCGGCGTCTCGCAGATCCGCGGAGGCGCGTTGCCGGCGTGAGGCTTCAGGGACAGGCCCTTGGTGCAGAGGCCGCCGATCTTGGCGAGGTCCACGAAGTCGGCGAAGTCGAGGCCGTAGCCGAAGGTGCCCGACGCGGTCGTGATCGGATTCGAAAGCGCGAGCGGGCCGAGGCGGACGGCGAGGCTCATGACGGCATCCCGAGCGCGGCGAGGGATCGCGGACGCCACGCACGCCCTCCCAACACGTCATCCCGAGCGGAGCGAGGGATCCCGGGCTCGACAGCTCCGGTGCAGACGGCGCACGGGATCCCTCGTCGCTTCGCTCCTCGGGATGACGCATCGAAGCCACGCTCCTCGGGATGGACCGCCACGCCTTCGCCTCGCTCCTCACCACGCGATCTTCTCCGGCGCCAGGATCGGCCCCTCGCTGCAGGAGACGATGAAAGCCTTCTCGGTCCCCGGGATCACGCAGCCCAGGCACACGCCGAAGCCGCAACCCATCTCCGCCTCGGTCGAAAATTCCGCCGGAATTCCGGCCTCCCCGACGACCTTCGCGAGCGCGGCGAACATGGGCATGGGGCCGCAGGCGTAGACGCGGGTGTAACGCGCGCCCCCGGCGAGCCGCCGCGCGAGCGCCTCGGTGACGAAGCCCTTCTCGCCGAGCGATCCGTCGTCGCTGGCGAGCACGGTGTCTCCGCGGACGAGACCGTCGAACCGCGACCGGATCGAAAGCTCGCGCTCGTTGCGCCCGCCGAAGTAGAAGTCACACGGGATCCCGGCCGCCCGGAGCGCTTTCAGGAGCAGCGGGAAGGGGGCCGCCCCGATCCCGCCCGCGACGACGGCCGCCCGGGACCCGCGCGGCAGGTCCGACACGCCGAAGGCATTTCCGAGCGGCCCGAGCAGGCGCACCTGGGAGCCCTCGGGAAGCTCCTCGAGAGCGCCCGTTCCGGCCCCGATCGTCTTGATCAGAAGCTCGACCGTGCCGGCGAGCTCTTCCGCGTCGGCCACCGAATAGGCCCGACGGAGGTAGGGCCGCAACCGCCCTGGCACCTCGAGCATGACGAACTGTCCGGGAGCGATGACACCCGCGAGCGGCGGGCAGCGGAAGGTGACCGAAAAGAGCCCGGGCGAGAAAACGTGACGTCGGAGGAGCGTCGCTCGGTGGTCGGACTTCACCGAGGCGCGATTCTATCCCGCCGGGGGAGCTAGACCTCGATCGCCCCGGTCAATTCCGACTCGTTCGGCTCCCGCTGCGCCTTTTCGTGGCACTTCTCGCACAGGAGCCTCCCCTGGACTTCGCCGCCCGGCCTCGCGTAGGCGCCGCAGCCGTGGCAACGGCGCAGCGCCCGGTGATGGGCGTTCAGATCGAGCACCGCTTCCTGTCGTCTGATCATCGTCGTCCTTTCGCTTTCGATACACGAATCGATAGAGCACGACCCGTACCCGAATCTCAAACACTCACTGCACTTGACTTAGCGGCGCGCGCCGCCGGAGGAGTGTCGCCTTCTCAGCCGACGGAGTCCTCCACCGAGGTCATGTCGGGAGGGGCCGGTCCCCGCCCGGAAGTCCGGACGGCACAGCGGGCCGTCCAAAACGAAACCCCGAGATGAATCAGTACGCCGCGACCCGGTCGAGGGCCTTCCGAACGTGCGGAGGCCTGCGGAAGGATGAAGTCCTCGACCCGCGGCTGGTACGCCACGAACGTGTCGGTCGCCGCCACCCGCTCGACCGGCGCATCCAGATACGAAAAGAGCTCGGAAGAGATTCGGGCCGCGATCTCGGCGCCGTATCCCCAGGAGATCGGATCCTCGTAGACCACGATTGCGCGGGACGTCTTGCGGACCGAGGTGGCGATGGCATCCCAATCATAGGGCGAGAGCGTGCGCAGGTCCAGGATCTCGACGGTCTTGCCGGTCTCCTCGGTGAAGGCCTTCGCGGCCTGCCAGGACCGGTAGACCGTCGCGCCGTAGGTCACGACCGTGACGTCCGCGCCCTCCTGGACGACGGACGCCTTTCCGAACGGGATCATGAACTCCGGCCCCGGGTACCTCCCCTTGTTGTGCGTCTGCCGGTACAAGTGCTTGTGCTCCATGAAGATGACCGGGTCCTGGCAGCGGATCGCCGTCCGCAGCAGGCCGTTGGCGTCGAGCGCGTTGGACGGCATGACCACGCGCAGGCCCGGATTGTGCGTCATGAGAACCGCGCCCGACTGCGAGTGGTAGAGCGCCCCGCCCCCGATGTAGCCGCCGGCCGCGACCCGCACGACGACCGGGCAGGAAAACGCGTTGCCCGAACGCCACCGCATGTTCGAGAGCTCGTTGCGGATCTGCATGTAGGCCGGCCAGATGTAGTCGTAGAACTGGATCTCGACCACCGGCTTCAGGCCCCGGACCGCCATGCCGATCGCCCGGCCGATGATGTTGGCCTCGGCCAGCGGCGAGTTGAAGACGCGGTCCGAGCCGTACAGGCGCTGGAGTCCGGCGGTGACCTTGAAGACTCCGCCCTTGCCCTTGCACTCGTCGAGCACGGTGTCGCGCGAGGCGTCGGCGACGTCCTCGCCGAAGACGACCATGCGCGGGTTGGCCTTCATCTCGTCCTTCAGGCATGCGTTGATCAGGTCGACCATCGTCGTGGGTTGCGAACCCTCCGCGTAGGCCGGCTCGGTCGAGAAGGCCGGACCCGTCGGGTCGACGTCCGGGGAATAGACGAACTCGTACGCCGACTCGGGCTCGGGAATCGGCGCGGCCACGGCCCGATCGGCCGCGGCGTTGATTTCGGCGTCGACTTCGGCATGGAGCCGCTCGAGCTCGGCGTCGGACAGAAGGCCTTCCGCGAGCAGGAATTTGGACAGGCGCCCCAGGGGGTCCCGCTCCCCTTCTCTCTCGCGCTCGGACTTCGGACGGTAGTTGGCTTCGTCGTCCGAGAGCGAGTGGCTGTAGGGCCGGATCACGTGCGCGTGGACGAAGGCCGGGCCCATCCGCTTGCGGCAGTACTCCACGGCGTAGCGCATGGCGTCGTAGGACTCGAGGAAGTCCGTCCCATCGACCTCGGCCACGAACAGGTTCGGAAAGCTCCGGACGAGCTTCGAGATCGACCCGCCCGGCGTATTGACCTCCACCGGCACCGAGATCGCGTAACCGTTGTCCTCGATCACGAACACGACCGGCAGCTTCAGGTTGCTCGCCGAGGAGAGGGCCTCCCAGAACTCCCCTTCGGAAGTCTGCCCTTCGCCCCCCGAGACGTATGCGACCTCGTCCTTTTGAAAAGAGGAGGCCTCCTCCCCTGCGAGCTCCGGGATGCGGCTCATCCGCCAACCGCCCTCGGCTGCGCCGACGGCGTGCAGGAACTGCGTCCCCGTGCACGAGGACTTGGAGATGACGTTCAGCCGCCTGGATCCCCAGTGGGCCGGCATCTGGCGCCCGGCCGAAGCCGGATCGTCCCTGGCGCCGACGGACTGGAGGAACATCTCGTAGGGGGAGAGGCCGAGCTGCAGGATGAGCGCCCGGTCCCGGTAGTAGCAGTCGAACCAGTCGTAACCCGGCTTCAGCACCATTCCCGCCGCGGTGCCGATCGCCTCGTGTCCGGCGCTGTTGATCTGGAAGTAGATCTTGTTCTGACGCTTGAGTTGGATCTCCTTGTCGTCGAACCTGCGGGAAAGATAGATGTTGCGGTAGGCGGCGACGACCGCCTTCGGATCGAGGCCGTGGTATCTCTCGGTTCGGACCTCGGTCGCCATTTCGCCTCCGGCGGCGAATATACCAAAGGGATTCAGGAGGCTCGCGTGGCGCGGGCCACGCCCGCCGGGGCTAGAAGAGCTTGACGAAGCCCCAGAGCTCCAGGGCCGCCAGCCCCAGCGTCACGACCAGAAAGACGACGGCTTTGACGTCCAGTCTCGGGTCCGGCTGCGATTCCTCGGTGCTCACGGCCAATTGGGAAGCAGAACTCGTGCCACTCACAGGAGTTACGATCCTCGCGCCCGATTTGTTTACCTCCCACCCTTGCTATGCTTCGCGTCCCATGAGTTCGGTCCCCGGAGCCCCGTCGTATCCGAGATTTCCGCCGAGGCCGGCTCCGCCGGATCTTTCGACGATCGATCCGCGCCTGGATCTCGAAGCGGAGATCCGCGATCTCAAGCGACAAAAAAACGCGGTCCTCCTGGCCCACTACTACCAAGAAGAGGCCATCCAGGACCTGGCCGACTTCGTCGGCGACTCCCTGGATCTTGCCCGCCGGGCCCAGCAGAGCGAGGCGAAGATCATCGCGTTCGCCGGCGTCCGCTTCATGGCGGAAACGGCCAAGATCCTGAACCCGACGCGCAAGGTCGTGCTGCCCGACTACGAGGCCGGCTGCTCGCTGGAGGACTCGTGTCCGCCGGAGGCCTTCCGGCGCTGGCGCGAGGAGCACCCGGGCGCGGTCTCGCTGACCTACATCAACTGCTCGGCGGCGGTGAAGGCGCTCTCGGACATCATCGTCACCTCGTCGAACGCCGAGAAGATCGTGCGCTCGATCCCGCCGGACCAGGAAATCCTCTTCGCGCCGGACCGTCACCTGGGCGCCTACCTCGCGAAAACTCTCGATCGCCCGATGACGCTCTGGCCCGGCACCTGCATCGTCCATGAGCAGTTTTCCGAGCGCGAGATCGTGAAGCTCAAGGCCAGGCACCCCGGCGCGAAGCTCGCCGCCCACCCCGAGTGTCCCGAGGCGATCCTCCGGCACGCCGACCACGTCGGATCGACGCGCTCGATCCTCAACTACGTGACGACGGCTCCCTTCCGGACCTTCCTCATCGCGACCGAGGAGGGGATCATCCACCAGATGAAGAAGCTCGCGCCCGAGCGCGAGTACATCCCGGTGCCGCCCGACAACGGGTGCCGGTGCAACGAGTGTCCTTTCATGAAGCTCAACACGCTCGAAAAGCTCTATCTCTGCCTGCGCGACGAGCGGCCCGAGATCCTCCTGCCCGAGGAGCTCCGCAAGGCGGCCGAAAAACCGCTGCAGCGCATGCTCGAGCTGTCGTAGCCGTCGCTCACGCTTGTGGGGGATCTGCGCCCGGCGGCGTGCCATATCCTCCGCGTTCTATGGACCACTTCTCCGGGGAGGCCCTCGACGACTGCCTCCGGCGGTTCCTGTCGGAGGACGTCGGCCGTCTGGACGTCACGACCGAGGCCACGGTCGCGCCCGGCACGCGGGCGCGCGGCGAGCTCGTCGCCAAGTCCGACGTCGTCGTCTCGGGGCTCCCCGTTGCGCGCCGGGTTTTCGAGCTCCTCGATCCGGACCTCGGCTGGTCCGACGAGGCCGCCGCGGGGGCGTCGCTGACCGCGCCGGCTCGGCTCGCGAAACTCTCCGGCCGCGCGCGGGCGATCCTGACGTCCGAGCGCGTGGCGCTCAATCTCCTGCAGCGGATGTGCGGAATCGCCACGATCACGCGCCGGTTCGCCGACGCCGTCGCGGGCACCGGCTGCCGGATCCTCGATACCCGCAAGACGGCTCCGGGCCTGCGGCCCTTCGACCGGCAGGCCGTCCGCGACGGCGGCGGAAGCAACCACCGATACGATCTGACCGAAATGGTCCTGATCAAGGACAACCACCGCCGGCTCGCGGGCGGAGTCCCGGCCGCGATCGCGAAGGCCCGGGCGCAGGCCCCGGCCGGCACCGCCGTCGAGGTCGAGGTCGAGTCGGAGGCGGAGCTGGCGCAGGCCCTGGCCGCCGGCGCCGACCGGATCCTGATCGACAACCAGTCTGCCGAAACGGTGGCTCGCTGGTGCGGCCTCGCGCGCGCGACCGGCCGCCCGGTCTTCGTCGAGGCTTCGGGAAACATGCGGCTCGAAACGGTGCGTGCCTACGCGCTGGCGGGCGTCGACGCGGTGTCGGTCGGCTCGCTGACGCACTCGGTCGTCGCGGCGGACGTCTCCCTGGAGCTCGAGCTCGGGTGAGCGTCGAGAGGACCGACGTCCTCGTGCTCGGCACCGGCGTCGCCGGGTGCACCGCCGCGCTCGCCGCCGCGCGGGGCGGCGCCGAGGTCGCGATCGTCACCCGGGCCGTGGAAGCCCGGGAGTCCAACACGCTCTACGCCCAGGGCGGCATCGTCGCCCGTCCCGCCGGCGACTCGCCGGAGAAGCTCGCGGCCGACATCGAACGCGCGGGCGATGGGATCGGCTCGCCGGAAGCCATCGCGCTGATCGCGCGGGAGGGGCCCGACCTCGTCCAGAAACTCCTCGTCGAGGAGCTGCAGGTCCCCTTCGACCGGGAGGGCACCGGATTTCACTGGACGCTGGAAGGCGCGCACTCGGTGCCCCGCGTACTCCACGTCAAGGACGAGACGGGAGCGCCGATCGAGCGGGCGCTCCTCGATGCGTGCCACCGCGAGAAAAACATCACCTGGCTTCTCGAGACGACGGCCGTCGACCTTCTCACGCTTTCCCACGACTCCGTCGATCCCGCCGACCGCTATCACCCGCCGGTCGTGATCGGCGCGCAACTGCTCGAACGAAAGACCGGCGTCGTCCGGCCCCTCCTCGCGCACGAAACGATCCTGGCGACCGGCGGCCTCGGCCAGGTGTACCTCCACACGACCAATCCGCTCGGCGCGCGGGGCGACGGGTTCGCCATGGCGCGACGCGCCGGAGCGCGCCTCCTGAACCTCGAGTACGTCCAGTTCCACCCGACGGCCCTGCTCCATGCGAAGGGACGCCTGCTTCTGACCGAGGCGCTGCGCGGCGAAGGCGCCCGCATCACCGACGCCAACGGCCGGGAGTTCCTCAAGGCGGTGCATCCGGACGGCGAGCTCGCGCCCCGCGACGTCGTCGCCCGGGCGATCCACCAGCGCATGCTGGAGAAGGACGAGCCGCATGCCCTGCTCGACATCTCGCACAAGAGCGCCGCGTGGATCCAGGAACGCTTCCCCGGCCTCGTCGCGCGCTGCCGGGAGCTCGGCTTCGACCTGACGGCCGGACCGGTGCCCGTCGTCCCGGCCGCCCACTATGCGTGCGGCGGTGTCGCCGCCGATGCCAACGGGCGCACGACCCTGGGGCACCTGCGCGCGGTCGGTGAAGTTTCGTGCACGGGCGTTCACGGCGCCAACCGGCTCGCGTCGACGTCGCTGCTCGAGGGGCTCCTCTGGGGGTGGCGCGCCGGCCGGGCGGCGGCCCGCGAGTCCGAGCGCCTGCGCCAGCGGCCGCTGCCCGAAGTCCGGCCGTGGCAGCCGGAGAACGAACCGGTCGACCCGGCCCTGATCGCCCAGGACTGGATGGTCATCCGCCACACCATGTGGAACTACGTGGGTCTCCTGCGCTCCGAGCGGCGGCTCGATCGGGCCGGAAGGATCCTCGGAGAGCTGCGGGACGAGATCGAGAACTTCTACCGCCGGACGACCATGTCGGACGCCCTCCTCGGCCTGCGCAACGGCGTCCAGACCGCCATGTCGATCCACCGCGCAGCCTCCGACAACCGGGTCTCCCGCGGCTGCCACCACCGCGTCGACGGCTGACCGTCGCTCCGCGTATCGCCGGGATCTGCTCCGCACCGGCCCTCGGCTCGCCCGGATGCGGGCTCGACCGCGGGCCTGATCCCGGCCTTCCGTTCCGCGCCAGCGCCGGCCTTCGAACCTGGCTCCAGGCTGCTATAGTCCCCGCTGCCATGAGCGTTCTTTACCTGCATTTCGAGACGTCCGAGCGGGCCGGACGGCTCGCCAAGCTCCAGAAGAGCGGCGCCCACGTGGTCGTCGTCGAGCCGCGCTGGCCCGGCTTCTTCGAACTCGCCAAGCGCGAGAAGCCTTATGCGATCGCGATCGACTTCTCCCAGGCGCCGTCCCACTCCCTGGAGACCGCGGACTACATGTCCAAGGCCAAGGAAACCAAGGACGCGACCTACTTCCTCCTCCGGGTCCCCACCGACCGGAAGGAGGCGGTCCTCAAGCGCCTCCCCAAGGCCCATCTCGTGACGGAAAACGAGCTCTCCGGGAGGCTCGCGCAGATGGAGAAGGAGGCCGCCGAGCGGGCGCGCCAGAAGAAGGAGGCCGCAGCGGCCGCCAAGAAGGCGGCGCGCGCCGCCGGTGCCGCCGCCAGGGCCGCGGCCGCGGGCAAGGCCCGCCCGGCCGCGCCGGCTCCCAAGGCGAAAGTTTCGAAGGCCCGGCCCGCGCGGCCGAAGAAGGCGGCGAAAAAGCCCGCCGCCAAGAAAACCCAGCCGAAGAAAAAGAAGTGACGGAGGAGCCAGGGATGCCCGGATTCAGCCGAGAAGAGCTTCAGTCTCACGCCCGCGGCAAGCGCCCCGAGTTCGAAGATGTCCTCAAACGGATCGTCGAGATCCCGTCGGTTTCCGTCGAGCCGGAGCGCAAGGGCGAGGTTCACCGGGCCGCCGAGTACGCGGTCTCCCTCCTGCGGTCCTTCGGCGCCAAGGCCACCCTCTACGAGACCCAGGGCCACCCCATCGTCTACGGCCGGTTCGATCGCGGCCCGGGCCTTCCGACCGTGACGGTCTACAACCACCTCGACGTCCAGCCCGCCGAGGGGCCCGACTGGAACACGGCCCCGTTCGATTTCATCCGCGAAGGCGACAAGTACCGCGGCCGTGGCACCACCGACGACAAGGGACCGGCGATGACGGCGCTCTTCGGTGCGCGCTACGCGTTCGAGCACAAGGTCCCGCTGAACATCCACTTCCTCTGGGAGCTCGAAGAGGAGATCGGCAGCCCCCACTTCGAGACGACGATCCGCGCCAACGCCAGGGATTTCGCGACCGACTCCATCGTGGTCTCGGACACCGTCTGGGTGTCCCGCGCGCGGCCGGCGTGCCCGGCGGGGCTGCGCGGCCTCCAGGGCTTCCGCTTCGACCTCCAGACGGGCGAGACCGACCAGCACTCGGGCACGGCCGGCGGCGCCGCGCGCAACCCCGTCACCGAGCTCTGCCAGCTCATCGCCGACTGCGTCGACGGCCGGAGCGGCCGCGTGAAGATCCCCGGCTTCTACAAGGACGTCGTGCCGCCGACGAAGAAGGAGCTCGAGGACCTGAAGAAGTGCGGCTTCACGGTCCGCGACTTCAAGAAGGATCATCTGTTCCGCTCTCTGCGCGTCGACGACGCGCTCGAGGTCATGAAACGGATCTGGATGATGCCGACCTTCGAGGTCCACGGCATCGCCGGCGGCTACCAGGGGCCCGGCGTGAAGACGATCATCCCGCCCAAGGCCACGGCGATCGTGTCGTGCCGGCTGGTGCCGAAGATGAGCTCGGCGAAAATCGTCAAGCTCGTTCGGGACTTCGTGAAGAAGAAGAACCCCGACGTGAAGGTCTCGGCCGAGCACGCGCTGCCGCCCTACGAGGGCAAGACCACCGGGCCCTACGCCGACGCGATCCGCGGAGCCATGAAGTTCGCGTTCGGCAGGGACCCGGTTTTCGTCCGGGAGGGCGGTTCGATCGGCGCCGTTCTCTCCATGGAAAAGGTCCTCAAGGCGCCCGTTTTCTTCCTCGGGCTGTCGCTGCCCGAGCACGGCTACCACGCGCCCAACGAGAATTTCGACTGGCCCCAGGCCGAAGGCGGTATCGCGGCGTTCGCGGACTACTTCCGACGACTCGCCGAAATGTAGGGGCGGCCCGGGTGGCCGCCCGTCTCAGCGGGGCAGGGACCGGTCCCCCCCGCCGACGGGGGACTGAATGAAGCGTCTTCGTCTTCTCGCCGCTCCTCTGCTGCTCGTACCCTGCTTTCTTTTCGCCCAGGCCGCCGACAGGCGCGCCGATCCCCTCTCCGAACAACTCGATCGGATCTACAACCAGAAGGTCTACGAGGAGAAGAAGTTCGGCCCGTTTCAGTGGCTCGAAGGCGGGAAGGCCTATACGACCGTCGAACCCTCGCCCGCCACGCCCGGCGGGCAAGACATCGTTCGCTACGACTCGGCGACGGGAGCGCGCCGGGTTCTCGTCGCGGCCGCGGCTCTCGTTCCGCCCGGCGGCGGCAAGCCGCTCGCGGTCGAGGACTACGCCTGGTCGGGCGACGGGAAGGGGCTCCTGATCTTCACGAACACGAAGAAGGTCTGGCGCAAGAACACCCGTGGCGACTACTGGGTCCTCGACATCCCGACGGGTCGCCTGACGAAGATGGGCGCGGACAAGCCCGCCTCGAGCCTCATGTTCGCGAAGTTCTCCCCCGACGGCACCCGTGTCGCGTACGTCCAGGCGAACGACATCTGGGTCGAGGACGTCGCCTCCGGACGCGTCGCACGGCTGACCTCCGACGGCGGCCCGACGACCATCAACGGCACGGCCGACTGGGTCTACGAGGAGGAGTTCGGGATTCGCGACGGCTTCCGCTGGAGCCCGGACGGCCGGGACGTCGCTTTCTGGCACTTCGACGCGAGCGGCATCGGCGACTTTCAGCTCATCAACGACACGGACACGCTCTATCCGGTCGTTACCCACATCCCGTACCCCAAGGCCGGCACGACGAATTCGGCCGTCCGGATCGGGATCGTCTCGGCCGCCGGCGGCGCGCCGCCGCGCTGGGTCGAGCTTCCGGGCGACCCGCGCAACACCTACGTCGCGCGCATGGAGTACGTCGACTTCTCCGGCGAGGTCGTGCTCCAGCAGCTCAACCGGCTCCAGAACACCAACGACGTCTGGCTCGTCAGCCCCGGAACCGGCAAGGCCCGGAAGATGCTGCGAGACGAAGACCGCGCCTGGCTCGACGTCGTCGAGTCGTGGCAGTGGCTCCCGGACCGGGAGCTGCTCTGGATCAGCGAGAAGCACGGCTGGCGGCACGCCTACGCCGCCCCCCGCGACGGAACGGACTGGCGGCTGCTGACACCCGGCGATTTCGACATCGAGTCGGTCGAGGGCGTCGACGACAAGAACGAGTATCTCTATTTCATCGCGTCGCCCACGGACGCGACGCGGCGATACCTCTACCGCGCGCGGCTCGACGGCCGCGGGATGCCCGAGCGCATCACGCCCGCCGGGCAGGCCGGAACGCACGCGTACAGGATCTCGCCCGACGGCAAGTACGCGGTCCACACCGTCTCGACGATCGACCGGCCCCCGGTCACCGACCTCGTCGAGCTCCCGTCCCACCGGACCATCCGCGTCCTCGAAGACAACCGGGCCCTCGCCGCGGCCGTCGCCCCGGTGATGACGCCGGCCACGGAGTTCTTCAAGATCGACATCGGTGGCGGAGTGACGCTCGACGGCTGGATGGTCAAGCCGAAGGACTTCGATCCGCACAAGAAGTACCCGCTCCTCATGTACGTTTACGGAGAGCCCGCCGGCGTCGAGGTCACCGACAAGTGGCGCGGCGATCCCACGTACCGGATGCTCTTTCACCGCGCGCTCGCCGACGCGGGCTACGTCGTCGCCTGCGTCGACAACCGCGGCACGCCGTCGCTGAAGGGCCGCGAGTGGCGCAAGATGATCTACGGAGAGATCGGGGTCCTCGCGACGCAGGACCAGACCGCGGCGGTCCGGACGCTGCTCGCGTCGCGGCCGTATCTCGATCCCGACCGCGTGGCTTCCTGGGGCTGGAGCGGCGGCGGATCGATGACGCTGAACCTTCTGTTCCGTTCGCCCGACCTCTACAAGGTCGGCATGTCGGTCGCGCCCGTTCCCGACCAGAGGCTCTACGACACGATCTACCAGGAGCGCTACATGGGCCTGCCGCAGGACAACGCGGAGGGCTACCGCAAGGGCTCCCCCATCAACTTCGCCGAGGGCCTCGAGGGAAAGCTCCTGCTCGTTCACGGCTCCGGCGACGACAACGTCCACTACCAGGGCTCGGAGCGACTGATCAACCGACTGATCGTTCTCGGCAAGCCCTTCGATTTCATGGTTTACCCGAACCGCACGCACGCGATCAACGAAGGCGAGGGGACCTCCGACCACCTGCACGCGCGGCTCGCGCGGCACCTGCGCGAGAACCTCCCGCCGGGCGGGAAGCCGGCGTCGAGCGCCGCTCCGCGCTAGTCTTTTCAGCAGGTCGTTCACACAATGCGGCGACGAAGGGTCCCGGCCGCAGGGGCGGCCCTCGTGGCCGCCCGTTGATGCGCCGGCGATTCGCGTGCCGCCCCTCGACACCGGGGGGGCGCCCGCAAGGAGCGCCCCGACGTACCGGGGCACGTCGGATTCAAGACGTCTCGAGAACTGGCGACTAGTCTTTCGAGAAGCCCAGAAGTCCGCGGAAGAATCCGCGCCGGTCGCGATCGTGACGAAGGATCACGGTTTCGAGCTCGCCCCGGTCGAAGAAGATGCCGCCGCAGTCGGGGCACTTCTCGACCTCGACCCCGGAGATCGACTCGGTCTGCATGTCCGCGCCGCACTTCGGACACTTCTTCCAGTGGGCCTTGACGCGCGCCTCGAGCTCGGAGCTCTGAATGGCCTCCCGGGAATTGGCGCGCTTCCTGCGGGCGGCCTCCAGCATAGCGGCCTCGTTCTGCCGGAACCAGCCATCTTCTCTCACTCTGCGGATCTCTTCGGCGTCGTAGTCGGCCATGTAGGAATCCTATCAGCGCAGACTCGGCCGGAACACGTTGCCAGCGCGCCTCCGTTCAGCGGCTGCCGGCCGTCCTCTTCGTCAGGATCCGGTAGCTCCCGAGCATCCGCTCGATCTTCCGGCGCGTGTCGTCGCGCACCGGCACGAGCGGGAGTCGGAGGGTCTCGCCGCACTTCTTCATGAGCGACAGAGCGCACTTGACCGGCCCGGGATTCGACTCCCAGAAGTTCATCTCCATGAGCGGCTCGAACTTGCGCTGGAGCTCGAGGGCCCGCTCGCGATTGTTCTCGAGTGCGGCCCGCACGAGCTCGCCCATCTCCTTCGGGATCTCGTTCGACACGACCGATATGACGCCTCGCGCGCCGAGAGCGATCAACGCGAGCGCGGTCGCGTCGTTGCCGGAGAACACGGCAAAGTCCGGCGGCAGCGTCGCCATCAGCTTGGCGAGCTTTCCGAAGTCCGACGATGCCTCCTGGAGACCGGCGACGTTGGGGATCTCGGCAAGGCGCTGGATCGTCTCGACGTCGAGGTCGAGGCCGCTGCGCGCCGGCGTGTTGTAGACGATCATCGGCAGGTCGGTCGCCTCGGCGATCGCCGAGAAGTGGCGCAGGAGCCCGTCGGCGCTGGGCTGGTTGTACATCGGCGTCACCGAGACGATCCCGTTCGCCTTGGCCGCGGCCGCGTCCTTGGCCCAGAAGACCGCCCGAGCCGTGTGATTCCCGCCGGCGCCGGCGATGACGGGGACCCGGCCGTTGGCGGCCCGCACGACGGCGGTCGTGACGGCCCTGCGTTCGTCCCGCGAGAGCGTGGGCGACTCCCCGGTCGTCCCGCATGGCACGAGGAAGTCGATGCCCTGGCCGATCTGCCAGTCGACGAGTTCCTGGAGCGCGCCGAACGCGATCCGACCCCGGTCGTCGAAAGGCGTCACGAGGGCCGTGCCGCAGCCTTTCCAGTCCACGCGCTTCGCGCTCGTCTTCACGAAACCCTCCTTCATGCGGCGGATCCGGGGGAGCCAACCGTATAATCGTTTCGCATCCGGGATCGAGAAAAAAGACCTTGAGCACCGCCGCCGGACCCCGTTGCCCGCGCTGCCACCGGCCTCTGGCCGCCTGGCGGCTCGATCACTGCATCTACTGCGGTGAGGCCTTCCCTCCCGAATTCAAGCAGGGCCACACGGAGCCCGAGACCCTCAAGTGGGTCGATCGGCCGGAGCTGCCGGCCGACGTGACGAAGAAGCTCCAGCTGATGAAAGTGGCTCCGCCGCGAAGGTCCGGCGGCATGCGCAACTTCGTGGCGATCGCCGCGGCGGTGTCGATCCCGATCTTCGCCGTGCTCTTCTTCATGACGTATCGCGTCGTCCAGAGGTTCTCCCCGGTCGCCGGGCTCGCGGTCATCGTCGCGGGCCTCGGCTCCATCGCCTACCTCGTCTGGGTCTTCTTCAGGGCCCGCGGCGCGATCTAGGGGGCCAGGTCTGAAATCTTCGGACTTCCGGGGGCCAAAATCCGAAGAATCCAGACCTGACCCCATCAGTCGAAGAGGCTCCTGGGAGGCCCCTCCTCCCGGACCGGGATTCCCAGCATCTTCGCCAGCGCGCGGATCGTCAGCGGCGCGCAGCCCTCGGCGCGATTGTTCACGAGGACGAAGGCGTCCGCGCCGGCCTCGGTGATTTGCCGGACCAGGCGCACGAGGTCGCGCCGCATGTCTTCGCGCGGCGCCTGGATGCGGTCGTACGGCCGGAAGCGCTCGACGGCCTGCTCGTAGGGCACGCCCGGCGGGACGAGGACCCGTGCCACGGCGAAACCGGCCGGCAGAGGCTGTGCCGCCTCCCACTGCTCGTTGAGCGCCGGCGTGCGCGTCCACCAGTTGAAGACGTGCGCCGCCCCACGGCGGCGAAGCACGTCGAAGTAGTCCGGCGCGAAGTATTGGGGCGTCCGGATCTCGACCGCCCAGCGCAATCCCTCGGGGGATTCGGCGAGGAATCCCTCGAGCTTCTCCAGAAACGCGCGCCGCCGCTCGGGTGAGGGCTGCCATTCCGTCGGAAACTCCAGGAGAAACGGCCCGGTGTGGCTCGCCGAAGGCCTCGCGATAGGGCGGCAGGACCTCGTCGCGAAAGACCCGCGCGTCGAGCCAGCGCGGGTTTTCCTGGCCGCCGCGCCCGGCGTGCCGCGGCAGATCCGGGAAGCGCGGCATCGTCAGCTCCTCCCAGACCTTCGAGAGAACCGGGAATCCCGGCGGCAGCGCCGCCGCGTACCGGGCGAGCTGCCGCGCCGTCGGCGGACGGTAGAAGGTGAAGTCGAACTCGACGGTGCGGAACGGCTCGTACCGCGCGTACTCCCGCAGGCAGTCGACCTTGAAGGTCGCCTGGCGGTAGCGATCGTGGTAGACGATGCCCTTCCAGCCCTCGTAGGCGAAGCTCGCGGTGCCGAAGAGGATCTCCGCCACGGGTCGAAGTATCTCCCACGTAGAATCCCCGGATGATCCCGCTGCGCGGCCCGGCCGAGATCGTTGCGCGCCTGGAGGTCCCGGCGGCCTCGCGCCTTCTGGCCGTCGACGCCCCCCCCGAGTTCGAGCGCCTGCTGTCGGCGGCCGGCTCGCCGACGCAGACGCTGCGCCTCGCGCAGGCGCGCGCCATCCGGTCGGTCAAGGAGACGTTCGACTGGATCCTGCTCTGGCAGGAGAGCCGCGTCGGCTCACGCTCCCTGTTCGAAGCCGCCGTGAAGCGCCTGGAACCGGCCGGCCGCCTCTGGGTCGTGACGGCGATGAAGAAGGTGCAGGGCCCGAAGACCCCGGCCGCCCAGCGCCTCGAGGCCGGCGACCTCACGAAGGGGTTCGCGAAGGCGGGGCTCGCCTGCGACCGGGAAGCCCGCCTGTCGGCCTGGCACGTCGCCTACGGCTTCTCCGCCGGCGGGGCCGAAGCTACTCGACGTACGGAAAGAACCGGCCCGTGACGCGGAAGAACCGGCCGCTCGGAGGCTCGACCGTCAGCTGACAGCGCGACACCTCGAGCGTCGTCGAAAACGAGACGCCCGGGGCGGTCAGGCTGACCGGATACTTCGTCCCGACCTTCAGCGGAGTGTCGAAGTCGAACCGGACGCCGGTCGGGGACACGTCGAGCACCTGACGCGCCTTCTCCCACCGGATCTTCAGCTCGTACTGCTCCGGCTTCAGTTTCTTGCCCGGCCGCGGGTCGCCGAGGGACCCTTTGGCCGGCGGATCGGTTTTCCTCTCTGCCATCACGCTCCGCGGAAGTTAGCCTACTCCGTTTTTTGACCGCCTCAAACGCGTCCGCCGTCCGGACGCGCACGGCGGCCCTGTTGGGGGCGGGAAGTGTACACCAGCCTCCGGCCCGCCCTAGGCCAGAACGTCCCGCCGCATGAAGACCAGAAAAGCCGCCCCGACGGCGGCGAGCGCCCACACCCCGAGAACGGTGGCGGCGAGGGCGACGCTCAGCCCCGGGATCGGGGGGGGCGACCCCGAGTAGTAGTCCGGCAGCGGCAGATTGGTCACGAAGAGGAACTTCTGCGCCTCCCAGGAGGACGCCAGGCGGGGCAGGATGGTGCCGGCGATCAACGCCGCCAGCATCGTCCCCATCGAGGCCGCGGTCGAGCGCAGGAGCACGGAGGTCAGGAGGGCGATCGCGCCGACGCACAGCGCCGCGAACCACGCCAGGCCGTAGACGAGAACCGTCTCCTTCCAGAGCGCGATCGAACGAACCGTCGCGGCGTCGAAGGTCTCGCCGCCCACGCGGAAGCCCGTGAGAACCGGCGCCCCCCATCCGGCGTAGCCGTACGCCAGGCCGCCGAATGCATACGCCACGATCCCGCCGAACACGACCGTGAGCGTGATCGCGAGAAGCAGGGCCGCGAGCTTCGAGGCCAGCACGCGCGCCCTCCCGACCGGCCGCGTCAGCAGGAGCTTGATCGTCCCCTGCTGGAACTCCGCCGACACGATGTCGGAAGCGAACACGATCGCGAGCAGGGGCAGCAGCAGATAGCTCGAGGCGTTGGCGAAGGCGCGCACGAAGAGCGGGCCCGAGATGGCATCCGGATCGACGTCGCGGTCGACGTGGTACTGGAGGCGGCCCAGCTCGAATCGCGCCCAGCGCTGCCACGTCGGCGGCGTGCGCGCATCCCGCAGCCGTCCCTGCAGCCACGACATGCGCTCCTGTGCCTCGACCCGCCAGTCCTTCTCGTGGAATCGCTCGCGGGCGCGCGACTGCGCGAATGTGATCAGGCCGATCAGCGCGACGAGGATCAACACCACCACGCGAAAGCGGCGCTGGCGGGCGATCTTGAGAAGCTCGTTCTCGACCAGTCCTGGAAATCTCATACCGTCTCGCCCCCGGTGATCTCGAGGAAGACTTCCTCGAGCGTCGACGCCGGCCTCTCCACCGTGAATACGTCGATCCCATCCGCGAGCAGCGCGCGCAGCGCGGCCGGCACGCGCTCGGCCTCCAGGCGCGCCGAGACGATCCCTTCTTCCGCCCCCGGCGGGACCTCGACGTCCGTGGCGCCGAAGGCCGCGAGGCCGGCCGCCGCCGCGGGAAGCGGCCGGGCCCGAATGCGGACCCGGTCCGAGGCGGCGCGCTCGGCCAGGTCCCGGACGGAACCCGACGCGAGGGTCCGGCCGCGATGAACGATCGCCACCCGGTCGCAGGTCTGCTCGATCTCCGAGAGCAGGTGACTCGAGACGAAGACGGCGATCCCGCGCTCGGAAGCGAGGTGGCGCACGAGCTGGCGAATCTCGCGAATTCCCGCCGGATCGAGTCCGTTGGCGGGCTCGTCCAGGATGAGCACGTCGGGGTTGCCGAGCAGCGCCTGCGCGATGCCGAGCCGCTGCCGCATGCCGAGCGAGTACGTCGAGACCCGGTCGTCCAGACGCTCCGACAGGGAAACCATCCGGGCGAGCGCGTCGATCCGGCCGGCCGCGCCTCGCGGGAGCATGCGGGCGAAGTGCAGGAGGTTCTCCCGCCCGGTCAGGTAACGGTAGAGGTCCGGCGCCTCGATGATGGCGCCCACGTGCTCCATCGCGCGAGTGAAATCCCGCGCCACGTCGAGGCCGCGGATCCGGACCCGCCCGCGGTCGGGCCGCGCCAGCCCAACGAGCATCCGGATCGTCGTGGTCTTGCCCGCCCCGTTGGGGCCCAGGAAGCCGAAGACCTCGCCGGCGCGGACCTCGAAGGACACGTCGGAGACGGCTTCCCGCCGTCCGAATCTCTTGGTCAGGTGCTCGGCCGCGAGAACGACCTCCGCCTCAGCCACGACGTTCCTGGACCGGGCGCGGCTTGCGCATCGCGGTCAACGTATCATCGGCGCTCGCATGGGTCGCCGTTTGTCGCGCTTCGGACTCTGGATCGCGCCGGTCGGCGTCGGGATCGCCGCGGCCGCCGTCCTCGCGGCGGGCTTCGTTCTCGCGCTGCGCGGCGCGCTCGGTGAGCCGATCGGGCAGGCGCCGCCGCCGCCGGCCCGGCCCGCGGCCCGTCCGGCACGCGCGGGCGAAAGCCGCATCCTGGTCGTCGGCGACTCGCTGGCGCGCGGGACCGGCGACGAGGAAGGCCGCGGTTTCGCCCTCGACGTCCTCGCCGCGATGAAGAAACGCGGTCCGGCCGAGCTGACGAACCTCGGCGTCAACGGGATGGAGTCGCCCGAGGTGCGGGCGCTCGTCGAATCGTCGAACGTGCAGTCGCTCGCGGCGGACGCGGACCTCATTCTCGTCTCGGCGGGCGGCAACGACCTGTCCCATGCCGCCCGACGCACGACCGGATCTCCCGCCGACCTCGCCGACGCCGTCGTTGCGGCGCGCGCCGGCTATGTCGAGAACCTGCGCGGAATCCTGAGGGCACTGCGCGAGGCGAACCCCACGGCGCCGATCGCGGTGATCGGGCTCTACGATCCGTTCTCGGGTGACACGGGACCCGGACGGCTCGGCTCCTCGGTGATCGTTCAGTGGAACGCCCTGGCCGCCGAAACCGCCCTGGGCTTTCCCGGCGTCACCGTCGTCCCGACCTTCGACATCTTCCAGGGCCGCTCGGACCGGCTCAGCGCCGACCGCTATCATCCGAACCGGAAGGGCTACGCGATGATCGCCGAACGCGTCCTCCAGGCCGTCGGGTAGCGGAGCCCCCTACCAGAAGCGCCGGCCGGCCCGCACCCCGCGGCCGATCCCGATCAGCAGAGACGCCGCGGAAGCGATTCGGCCGGCCCGAGCGGCCAGCGAGTTGCGGCCGAAGAGTTTCCAGGCCGCCGTCGCGGCGGCGGCGAGCCCGGACGCGGCGAGCCCGGCGAATCGCCAGCGCTGGCGAAATGCGCCGGCCTCGGCCTTCGCCTCGCGCACGTTCGTCGCCAGGTCCTCGCGTTCCCACGCCGCACGGCGCGAGAGGGCGATCAGCCGCTCTTCCCGATCGTTCACTCGTCGCCCCCTCGCAGGCGCGCTTCGAGATGCTCGACCTCGACGTCGTCCGGGACGGGACCCGAGGCCCGGGAGTCGGCCTCGCCTTCCGGATCGGCGGCGAGAGCGTCCCGAATCGCCTCCCAGTCCCGTTCCAGCTCGCGCGTGGTCGCCGGGAACTCGTCGGGCCGCACGCGAGAGAGCGATTTCCACGCGAAGCGCCCGGCCGCCCACGCGCCCGCCGCGTAGATCAGCGTCGCGGCGAGGATTCCGAGCGCCACGCTGCCGAAGAGGTTCGCCAGGATCGCCGCGAGCAACGCCGCCAGCAGGAGCAGAGCGCCCACGCCGAACGCGGCCGCGAGGGCCGTCGCCGCCAGGCCCCGCCCGACGAGAGACGCCTTGACGGAAATTTCCTCGCGGAAGATCGCCAGACGCGTCGTCAGCAGCGACTGCGCCGAAGCGGCGAGCCCGGCCGCCCGGTCGGCCCAGGTCTGCGCCTCCTCCTCCTCGGGAAGGTCCGCCCGCTCGGTGCTCATGGGATCGTCCAGTGTACCGTCAGCCCGGCGGAATGACGATACCGTCGTGCCTCGGGAGGCGCCCGGGCTCGAGGGGGGCGATGCGGATCCCCTCGCTGCGGAACCGCTCGTGGATCCGTCCCGCGATCACTGCCGCTCCCGGCGTGTCGCCATGGATGCAGATCGTGTCGGCGCGCACCTCGACCCGGGAGCCGTCGGATGCGATGACGCAGTGGTCGCGCGCGAGCCGCACGGCCTGCTCGGCCGATTCGGCCGGATCGGTGATCAGGGCTCCGGCCTCTTCGCGCGGCATGATCGACCCGTCCGGCAGATAGCGCCGGTCCGCGAACGCTTCCTCGGCGACGGGAAGCTCGGCCTCGCGCCCGGCCCCGATCAGCATCGATCCCGCGGGGCCCACGAGCACGAGACTCGGCCGGAAGCGCTTGACGCCGTCGACGATCGCACGGGCCACGTCGGGAAATTCCGCACCCGCGTGATAGAGCGCGCCGTGCGGCTTGACGTGGGTCAGCGTGCCTCCGCGCCACCGCACGAAGCCGTCGAGCGCCGCCACCTGGTAGAGCACGAGGGCCGCGACCGACTCCGCCGGCATCTCGACGGCGACGCGTCCGAAGTGCTCGCGGTCGGCGTAGCCCGGGTGCGCGCCCACGCGCGCGCCGCGCGAGAGCGCGAGGGTCACGGTCGCGTCCATGACGCTCGGGTCGCCCGCGTGGAGGCCGCAGGCCACGTTGGCGGACGTCACGAACGGCAGAAGCGCCGCATCGTCCATGCCCTCACCCACGTCGGCGTTCAGGTCGATGCTCACGGGAGGCTAATCGTACTCCCCCCGCGCGCCTCCAGCGCCCCGGCGAGCGAGACCTCCGCGAACCGCAGCCGGCTCCCCGGCCCCGCCTGGCCGAGGCAGGCGACATCGGCCCCGACGACGGTTGCGATCCGGGGGTACCCCCCGGTGACCGGACCGTCCGGCCCGAGGACGATCGGCAAGCCGCTTCCGGGGACCTGGATCGAGCCCGGAACGGTGCCCGATGGTGCGATTTCGGCCGGCCCTTCCTGAGCCAGCGGTTCGCCGGAAAGACGCAGCCCCCGCCGGTCGCATTCGGGGGTCACGTGCCAGGCCGACGCCAGGAACCGCTCGAACTGGCCCGAACGAAAGTGGCTGGCTTCCGGTCCCCGCACGACGCGGAGAACGAGCTCGTCCTCCGGGAGGAGAGGCGGCAACGTCGGATGGCGTTCCACGGCCGGCGAATCCAGCGCCGCCAGGACCTCGCCGGCGGCCAGGCGCCGGCCCGTCTCGCCGGCCACGCCGCCGCGCACGGCGAGGTAGACCCGGGCCCCGCGCGTGATTCGCCCGATGCGCACGGCGTCTCCCGCGGCGACTCGGAACGCCCGGCCCGCGACGGGTTCGCCGTTGCGATCGACGCGCGCGTCGCCCCCGGTTACCGCCAGGATCGCTTCGCCGAGGAGCTCGAGCTCCGGCCCGTCGAGCGCGACCTCGAGCGCCGGAGTGGCCGGAGGGTTTCCGACCAGGGCGTTGGCGAGGTCGAGCGAGGCGGGATCGATCGCTCCGCCGGGCGGCACGCCGGAGGAGCCGAGTCCGTACCTCGGCGCTCCCTGGATCGTCGTGAAGAGACCCGGCGCGACGACCCGTGCGAAAGGCCGGCCCGCAACTCGCGGCTCGGCCGGTGGCAGAGGCGGTAACGGCGCCACGAGCCGCTCCGCCGCAACGGGCTCGAACGCCACCCGGTCCCCCGGCTCGAGCAGCGCCGGCGGTCGGGCACGCGGGTCGAAGAAACGCGTGGTCGTCCGGCCGATCAGCCGCCAGCCCCCCGGCGAGGCCGCCGGGTAGACGCCCGTCCAGATCCCCCCGATCGCCACGCTCCCGGCCGGTACGCGGGGACGTGGCGTCGAAAGTCGCGGCCGCGCCAGCTCCCGCGGCAGTCCCGCGAGGTAGCCGAAGCCCGGCGCGAAGCCCACGAACGCGACGCGGTAACTCCCGCCCGCGTGCCGCCGCACCGCTTCGTCCGGCGAGAGACCGGCGGCGCGCGCGATCTCGGCGAGGTCCTCGCCGTCGTATACGACGGGGATCCGGAGCAGACGCGGCGGGTCGGGCGCCGGCTCCGGCTCGGACGAGGCGCGTTCGACGCGCCGGGCGAGCGCTTCGCGGTCCAACCGCCCTGGATCGAAGACGACGAGCAGCGTCCGCGCGCCCGGAACCGCGTCGAGGATCGGCGCCGTTCCTTCGCCGCGCAGGCGCCGGCCGAGCCGCACGGCCGCGCGATTCGCTTCGTCGTCGGTCGCATCGCCGTACTCCACGAGCAGGACGCCGTCGCGCACGTCGCGGAGGATCGGCTTCATGCGCGAGCGCCAGGCCGCGACCTGCGACTCCATAGCCAGTACGCGGGCAGCCCCGACGCGAGCAGTGCGTAGCCGGGCCAGGTCGTCGACGGGTTGCCGGCGAGCAGCAGGGCGATCAGCGCCAGACCGGCCGCCGCGTAGGCGATCTGCAACCACGGGTACGCGGGCGCGCGGAACGGGCGCGGCCAGTCCGGCCGGCGGCGGCGCAGCACGATCACCGCCGCGACGAGCAGGACGTAGAGCAGCAGGTCCGCCGAGATCACGTACTTGAGGAGCTGGCTGTACGTGCCCGTGACGACCAGCGCGCAGGCCCAGGCCGCTTGGAGCCACAGGGCGTTGCCGGGCACGCCGGCGGGATTCAGCCGCGCCAGGCTCCGGAAGAAGAGGCCGTCGCGGGCCATCGCGAAGGAGACCCGCGCTCCGGACAGGACGAGGCCGTTCACGCAGCCGAACGTCGAAACGAGAATCGCCGCCGCCATCGCCGGGGCGCCCGGTGGGCCGAACAGGGCCCGCGCAGCCGCCGTGCCGACGCGGTCCGCCGGCGCGTGCTGGATCCCGGCGAGCCCGAGCGTCTTCAGATAGGCCACGTTCGTCAGCACGTAGAGCGAGGTCACGGCGAGACAGCCGCCCAGAAGCGCCAGCGGAAGGGTGCGCCCCGGGTCCCGGACCTCCTCGGCCGTGAAGGTCACGTTGTTCCAGGCCGACTGGGAAAAGAGCGGTCCGACCATCGCAGCGGCGAACGCCGCCGCCAGGGGAAGGGAGGCGGAGGTCGCCGGGCCGGTGGCGGAAGCCACCGAGGCGCCGCCGAGGGCGAGGCCGCCGATCGCCAGCGCCGCGAGCGCGACGGCCTTGGCGGCGGTGAAGAGGTTCTGCGTCCGGGTTCCGGCACGAAGACCCGTGGCGTTGGACGCCGTCAGCAGAGCGACGACGCCGATCGCGCACAGACGCTGCGGCGTCAGGGCGAACGGCCCCACCGCGAGCCAGGGCTCGTCCGAGACTCCGGGAAGGAGAACGCCGAGGAACTTCGCGAACGCGACCGCGACGGCGGCGATCGTGCCGGTCTGGATCACGAGAAACATCGCCCACCCGAAGAGGAATCCCGCCAGCGGCCCGTACGCCTCCCGGAAGAATGCGTACTGGCCTCCGGCGCGCGGGAGCATGGCGGCGAGCTCGGCGCACGAGAGCGCCGCGGCCAGGGTCAGGAGGCCGGCGACCGTCCAGACGGCCAGCAGCGCGCCGGCCGAGCCGGTCAGCCGCGCGCTCTCGGCGGAGACGATGAAGATTCCCGACCCGATCATCGAGCCGACGACCAGAGCGGTCGCGTCGAGCGGGCCGATCCCCCGCCGCAGACGCTGCGTCAAGGCGCCCGGAAGGCGTTCACCGGCCCGGCCGCCGGCATCGGCGTCCCCGGCCGCGCCGCCGCGAAAGCCGGCGGGCGAGCAGGTAGGCGGCGGCGGCCGTCGCCGCGGCCGTGGCCGCCAGGATCGGTCCCGCGGGAACCGGTGCGGGCGGCGGGGGGACCCGGGCCCGCTCGGTGGCGGTGGTGACCCGCCGGCGCGCGAGCTCCAGCGCGAGGCTTTCCTCACCCATGCGCATCGCCCACCGGTGATTCGCGGCGAACAGGGGGCGCAGAACGGGCGACAGCATCCGGAGAAGCGGCTTCTCGGCGCTCACGCGCCAGTCGTAGGTCGCGAGCGTCCACGCTCCGGCCTCCTCGAACGTCCAGACGCCGCGGCCCGCGAGGTCCCCGGTCGCCTCGAGGGAGAACCCGTAGGGATGTCGCGACTCGACGACGCACAACTCCCAGTCGAGCGCATACGGCAGCCAGCCCTTCGTGTGCAGGCGCGCGCGGCGGCCGACGCCGTCTTCGCCTCCGGGCTCGAGCTCTTCGACGTCCAGGTAGACCGACGGCCACCACCGCGAGAGCTCGCGCGTTTCCGCCAGGACGGCGGCCACCTCCTCCACCGTCCCGAGGACCCTCCACCGGCTGACGAAGCGGTACTCCGGCGCGCCCATGTCCCTCAGCGTCGGCGCGGCGGGTCCGTGGCGCGTCGGGGCCTCCGGACGGATGCCGCCCTTTCTCCTCCGGCCCCCGGCCCGGCTTCAGCTCGCCACGCAGCATCCCCATGCGAATCACGTCGATGTACCGGCCGCCCCGGTACGCCTCCTCGCGCAGGACGCCCTCCTCCCGGAACCCGACACGCTCGTAGCTCCGGATCGCGGCCGCGTTGCCCGCGTGCACGTCGAGACGGATCTTGTGGAGGTTCATCTCCTCGAAGCCGAAGCGGCAGAGGACGCGCGTGGCCTCCTCGCCGAATCCGCGGCCGCGACAGTCCGGCTCGCCGATGAAGATGCCGAAGCTCGCCACGGCGTTGTCGCGGTCGACGGCCTCGAGGCCGCAGTTGCCGATGTGCCGGTCGCCGGCGACGAGGCAGATGGCGAAAGTCCGGTGGGACGGATCCTGCCCCCGCGTCGTCCGCTCGATCCAGTCGGCCTCCTGCGCGAGCGACATCGGATAGCGCTGCGCCAGTGTCGCGCGCAGGCTCTCGTCGTTCATCCAGTCGTGGCAACGCTGGAGGTCGTCCCGCTCGATCGATCTCAGATACAGCCTGTCGCCACGGATCACGCGCAACCTCTTGACGGGCAAGGATATCCGATCGGGATCCCGCTCCGCGAGACCCCGGTCTCCGGGAACCCCTCGCGGGTGCGGAACCTGGGGCCTTTCGCTGCGTAACTCCTCAAAGACAGGCCGAGTTTTCCGCGTCGGCGCCGATCCGACGCTTCCGGGCTCAGGGAGGGGACGCTCATGTCGAAACTCTTCAAGACGCTGATGCTTCTGGCCGTCCTCGTGGCGGTCGCCGCCGGGCTCTACGCCCTGGCGCGCAGCGGCAAGGGCGGCGACGACGGCAAGAAGCTCGTGACGGTCGAGAAGGGCTCGATCACCGAAAAGGCCCTGGCCGTCGGCCAGATCCAGCCCCGGCAGAAGTTCTCGATCAAGTCGAAGATCTCCGGAATCGTCAAGCGCTGCATGGTCAACGTCGGCGACAAGGTCAGGCCCGGGCGACCCGCTCTTCGAGATCGCGCCCGACCCGACGCCCCAGGAGCTGACCGACGTCGACCGGCAGCTCGACTCGGCGAAGGCCTCCTACGATCGCGCGAAGGCCGACTTCGAGCGGTCGCAGGAGCTCTCCCGGCAGGGCGTGACGGCCAAGTCGGACCTCGACGTCAAGCGCGAGGCCTTCGAGCTCGCGAAGGTGGCGCTCGCCAAAGCCGAGCAGGAGCGCGACCTGACGCGCAACGGCCGCATCGATACCGCGAGCGTTTCGATGGAGTCGATCATCCGCGCGCCGGCGGCGGGCACGGTCCTGACCCGCGCCGTCAACCCGGGCGAGCCGGTGGTGCCCCTGACGTCGTATCAGCCCGGCACCGAGCTCGCGGCGATCGCCGACATGAGCGATCTGATCTTCAAGGGAACCGTCGACGAGATCGACGTCGGCAAGCTGAAGATGGCGCTTCCGGCGCGCATCAAGGTCGGCGCGCTGCCGACGGACGTCGTCACCGGCAAGGTGGCGCGCATCGCGCCCCAGGCCCAGCAGAAGGACGGCGCCACGCTCTTCGACGTCGAGATCGAGCTCGACCCGGCAACCGTCACGCTGCGGGCCGGCTACTCGGCCAACGCCGATCTCATCATCCGGGAGCGCACGGACGTCCTGACGATCCCGGAGCGCGTCGTCATCTTCGAGGACGGCGGCAAGAAGACCTTCGTCGAAGTTCCCGGCGCGACCGAGAAGGCGGAGCCGGTCAAGACCGCCGTCAAGCTCGGCGTCTCGGACGGCCTGAACGTCGAGGTCGCCGAGGGCCTGTCGCTCGGCGCGAAGGTCCTGGAGCGGCCGCCCAAGAAGCTGACGTCGGCGGTGGACTGATGCCGGGCGATCGCATCCGGCCGGCGCCAGGGATCTGAATCGTGCTCTCGCTGCGAGACGCCCTGCGCCAGATGTGGCGCGACGTGCGGAGCCAGAAGCTCCGCACGTTCCTCACGGTCTTCGGGATCGTGTGGGGCACCGTCTCGGTCAGCCTCCTGCTCGCCTTCGGCAAGGGCCTCCAGCGCCAGATGATCCTGAACAGCGCGGGCCTCGGAGATGCAATCTGCATCGCCTGGCCGGGCCTGACATCGACGCCCTTCGAGGGGCTTGGCAAGGGCCGGAAGATCCGGCTGAACGAGGACGACGTCGAGGCGATCCGCAGGGAGGCGCGCGGGGTCAACGCCATCTCGAGCGAGTACTCGAAGACGCTCAAGCTCAACTACGGTACGAAGACGATCGCGATCGACATCTCCGGCGTCTCGCCCGAGTTCGGAGGAATGCGCAACCTCAATCCCCAGTCGGGCGGCCGGTTCATCAATCCGACCGACATGGACGAGCAGCGCCGCGTCCTCTTCATCGGCAACAAGATGGCCGACGACGTCTTCGGCCAGGGGGTCGACCCGGTCGGCAAGACGGTCATGCTGGGCGGTTCGCCGTTTCTCGTCGTCGGCGTCCTCGAGAGCAAGGTCCAGAACTCGAGCTACAGCGGTCGCGACAACCAGAAGGGTTTCATCCCCGGCACAACGTACCGCGCCATCACGGGCGAAAAGTGGGTCGACAACCTGATCTATCAGCCGAAGGTCGCCGCCGAGGCCGAGCTGGTCTCCGACGACGTGCGCCGGGTCATCGCCGGGCGCCAGCGTTTCGACCCCGACGACAAGGAGGCCTTCTCGGTCTGGGACACGACGGAAAATCTCAAGTTCTTCGCCACGTTCTTCCTGTCCTTCCGGCTCTTCCTGGGAATCATCGGCTCATTCACCCTCATCGTCGGCGGCATCGGCGTCTCGAACATCATGAACGTCGTCGTCGAGGAGCGGACCAAGGAGATCGGCATCAAGATGGCGCTCGGCGCCCGCGACCGCTGGCTCCTGCGGCAGCTCCTGCTCGAGACGATGCTCATCACCGGTATGGGCGGTGCCCTCGGGTTCGCAATCTCCTTCGGGGTGTGCGCCGTCTTCCCGAAGTTCGGCGTCACCGAGTTCGTCGGCGACCCGGACCTCTCCTTCTCGGTCGCGGCCCTGACGGCGGCAATTCTCGGCGTCACGGGCCTTCTCGCAGGATACTTCCCGGCGCGCGACGCATCCCGGCTCGACCCCGTCGTGGCCATGAAGCTGTGAGTCGGCGATGAAGCGCAATCTGTCGGTCATCCTGCACCTCTTCCTGGCCTCGGCGCGCCTGCAGAAGAAGCGCGCGACCCTGACGATCGCCTCCCTCGCCTGGGGGACGGTGACGATCCTCCTGCTTCTCGCCTTCGGCGAGGGCCTGAAGCGGCAGATGATGTCCAACGACCAGGCCATGGGAAACAACCTCGCGATCATGTGGCCCGGCGAGACCTCCAAGCCCTACAAGGGGCTGCCCGAGGGCCGTCCGATCCGTCCCAGGCTCGAGGACGTGGACTATGCCCGCGAGAGACTCCCGGAGCTCGACGCGATCTGGGGAGAGCTGACGTCCTGGCGGACGGCGCTGACCTACGGGCGCAAGACCGTGAATGGCCGCGTCATCGGCACCCGGTTCGACTACGGCGACGCCCGGAAGCACTTTCCGGTACGGCTCGGCCGCTTCATCAATCCCCGGGACGAGGAGGAAAAACGCCGCGTGGTGTTCCTCGGCAACGAAATGGCCAAGGACATCTTCGGGCCGGAGGATCCGCTCGGCAAGCAGCTCCTGATCAACAACTCGCCGTTCACCGTCATCGGTGTGATGCAGAGGAAGCGCCAGTCCTCGACCTATGGCGGGCCGGATGCGACGCATGCCGTGATCCCGCAGTCGACCTTCAAGGCCGTTCTCGGCAGCGACCGCCTGAACGTGGTCGTCTTCCGCGTCAAGAAGGCCGACGACATGCAGGCGGCGCTGAAGCACTTCAACGAGGTGCTAGGCCCGCGGCTCGGCTTCGACCCCGAGGACCCGCGCGTCTGGGGGCTCTGGGACACCGTGAAGGGCCAGAAGATTCAGGAGAAGATCTTCGTCGGTCTCGAGATCTTCTTCGGCGTGATCGGCGCCCTCACGCTGATCATCGGCGGGGTGGGGGTCGCCAACATCATGTATGCCGTCGTCAAGGAGCGGACCCGGGAGATCGGCGTCAAGATGGCGCTCGGTGCCCGGCGCGGCTGGATCACCGGGCCGTTCATCCTGGAGGGCCTCGTCTACACGCTGGTCGGAGGCCTCTTCGGCGCTCTGATTGCGATCGTGCTCGTCACGGGGCTGTCGTTTCTGCCGATCGAGGGCAACGACGTGCTGGAGTTCATGGGTCGGCCCACGCTGTCCTGGCCGATCGGCCTCGCAACCATCGCGATCCTCGGAACCTGCGGGCTTCTCGCCGGCTACTTCCCCGCCCGCCGGGCGGCCTCGATCGATCCGGCGTCGACGCTGCGCTACGAGTGAATGGAGAGACCATGACCGCGATCATCGACATGCAGGCCATCAAGAAGATCTACGACACCGGCAAAATCAAGGTCGAGGCCCTGAAGGGCATCGACCTCGTGGTCGAGCCGGGTGACTTCGTGGCGATCGTGGGCCCGTCGGGCTCGGGCAAGTCGACTCTGATGAACCTGATCGGCTGCCTCGACACGCCGACCGAGGGCAGCTACCGGCTGGGCGGCGAGGATGTTTCGAAGTTCACCCGCGACGAGCTCGCGGACGTGCGCAACCGCCGCGTCGGGTTCGTCTTCCAGGGCTTCAACCTGCTGCCCCAGATCACGGCGTTCGAAAACGTCGAGATGCCGCTCCTCTTCGGCGGCGTGCCCCCGAAGAAGCGCCGCGAGCGCGTCGCGGAGCTGCTGACGCGCGTCGGCCTCGGCGACCGCATGGAACACCGTCCGACCGAGCTGTCCGGCGGCCAGATGCAGCGCGTCGCCATCGCGCGGGCGCTCGCCATGCAGCCGGACGTCGTCCTCGCCGACGAGCCGACGGGCAACCTCGATTCCTCCGCCGGCGGCGACATCATGGGCCTCTTCACCGAGTTGTGGAAGCAGGGCTCGACGCTCGTCGTCATCACGCACGACATGACGCTCGCCCGGCGCGCGAGCCGCATCGTCGAGATCCACGACGGGCGGATCGTCCGGGACGGCGAGGCGGCGGCGTAGCGAGCCTAGCCGGGAATGAAGTTCGCGCCGACGCCCTTCAGGCCGACCCAGTCGACCAGATAAAAGCAGGCCGGCGCGGCCTGATCGACGCGCACCGTGGCCGTGAATCCCTGGGGCGAAAACTGCCCCTGGATCGTGATCGTGAACTGGCCACCCACGGCTTCCGGCTCCATCGCGAAAGACCCGTCGTTCGCGACGGTGCCCTCGTACGTGATGCCCGCGTGCGTCAGCGTCAGCGAATGCGACCCCGGCGCCTGAACGACCGTCGTGGGGTTGTCCTGCACCGTCACGTTGCCGCAGGTGTTCTGGCCGGGGACGAGCGAGACGTCGGTCGAGTACGCCCCTCCGACGGACAGGACCGGAGGAACGTCGACGGCCCCGGCCACGAAGATGGGATCGGTCGTAGCGCTGTCGATCACCGCGGCGTAGCTGAAGACCGCGGGCCCGTTGGTCTGCACGGTGATGACCGAGTCGGTCGTATCGAGGAGCGGGTGGTTGATCCCGGAGGACCCGAAGATGTTGTTGACCTGCACTCCCGAGCGCGCGGGGACCGTGCGCTCGACCTGGCCCACCCAGTGGCCATCCCAGTACACCGCGAAGACCACGGTCGCCGCCGTGTCCTGCCCGTTGAAGGCGCCGACGTTCGTCCGGAACCCGGCGCCCGAACCCCCGTTGGAGATCTGGGTGAGCACGGAGTACCGGTGCGCGGCGGAGGAGCCGACGCCCGGGATGAACATTCCGACCGTGGGCGTCGGGTCGGTGGAATACAGCCGGCTCGTCACGACGACGTCCGACGCCGACGCGGGGGCGGCGACGTCGAACTCCACTCCCCCGGCGGAGTCGGGCGCGGCGAAGGCCGAGACCACCATGTCGTCGAAGGCCCTCGACTCCCGAGGCGCCAACGTGAAGGACTCCTGCGCCGGCGACGCCGGGCAGCTTCCGAGAAAACAACGGTAGGTCGCCGTGACGTTTGCGCCCGCGATGTACGAGGTGTTGAACACCCGCACGTCCGAGTAGAACGGCGAGGCGCCGACGATCGAGGCGGCCGCGGGGATCGTGATCCGGGAAGGCTGTGCCGTCAGCGGCGCGGCCGTCGCCGCACAGCCGAGGAGGATCCGCAAGGCTCCGCGCACCTTCGAGGTCACGCGGTCACACTAGCACCGGCGTTCCTCGGGCGCTCCTTGGAAAATCATCGGGCCGGCGGTGCGGTGAAGGCCTTCGTCTCCTCGATCCCGTCCGTGGCGAACTGAACGACGTTGGGGTCGGGGTCCCGGGTCAGGACCTCGAGGAGCGCGAGGTCCTCCGAGCGGTGGAGCCGGCCGAGCGCCTGGATGGCGGCAAGACGCACGTTGCGGTTGCGATCCGAGGTGAACGTGCGGAGTCTCGCCGCGAGTTCCGGGTCGCCCGGAGCCGCGCCTTCCCACCCGGTGAGCGCCGCCAGGCGCACCTCGGCGACGTATTCGGGCGCCGTGTAGGTCGCGAAAACGGGAGCCAGCGCGGGGTCGGCGAGCTCCGTGAGGCCGAGGAGCGCGCCGAGGCGGACCGAGTCCCACCAGCGCGACGTCCGGGAGAGCTGCCGCGTCAGATAGTCCTTCGTGCCCGGCGCCGCCAGGCGGCCGAGGGAGATCTCGGCGGCCGCGACGACGTCCTCGGCCCGATCCGTCTCGATCGCGCGGCGCAGCGCTCCGCCCGCGGAGGTCTCCCCCGCCTCTCCGAGGGAAAGGGCCACGGCACGGCGCACCCGCGCGTCCGGATTCGCGAGGGCCCTCGTCAGCGGCGCCGCCCCGGCCGAGCCGCCGATCCGTCCCAGGTCGACCGCAGCCTCCTGCTTGAGCCCCCAGTGCGCCGCCGGGTCGGCGAGGACGCGGGTGAGCGCCTCCACCGCCCGCGGATCGTTTCCGAAATCGGCGGCGAGCTGACGCGCCGCCCGCAGCTTCGCCGCCAGGTCGCCGCCCGAGAGCTCGGCGAGCACGTCCGCGATCGGCCGCCCGTAGGCCACCTCGCAGACGAGCCAGCCGCCCTTGTCGAAGGTGACGCGCGTCGGACGGTTCGCCGCGGGCAGCGCCACCGTCGTCGACCAGCCGGCGAGCTCGACCGTGTGCGTACGCGCTCCGCCGGCGTCCGCGATCTCGACCTCGACGGGGAGCCGGAATTCGTTCTCGAACGGCAGATCCGCCTGGATCTGCTTCACCGTCAGGTCGACCTGCTTGCGTTCGGGCGACCAGCGGTAGCTCACGTCGAAGCGCGGGTGGCCCCCGCCGCCCACGACCCAGTCCTCGAAGAACCAGGAGAGGTTGCGCCCGGCTGCGCGCTCGATCGCCTCCTTCAGGTCCGCCGAATCGACGTTCGAGAACTGGTGCTTCTGGAGGTACGCCGCGATCATGCGATCGAAGTCCGCCTCCCCGAGGAAGTGCCGGATCATGTGGAGCACGAGCGACCCCTTCACGTAGGTCGTCTCCTCCTGGTACATCGCGCTCGGCTCCTTGTACCGGAGATACTCCATCGGGCGCACGCTGCCCGTCGTGCGCACGTAGTCGACGTACTTGTTCAGATAGACCCAGCGCTGGTAGGTCAGGTCGTCTTCGCCGTGGGCCTTCGCGTTCCAGAGCGTGTGCCAGAACGTGGCGAAGGACTCGTTGAGCCAGATCGAGCCGAGCGACCGGCAGGTCACCATGTCGCCGAACCAGTGGTGCGCCAGCTCGTGCGCGACGACGTCCTCGTACGTGAAGACCGGCCATGCGGCCGCAAACTCCGGCGCGAGGTCCGGCGGGTCGCCGGCGACCCGGAGCTCCGTCTCCGAAAATCCGGTCGCCGTCGTCGTCTCCATCGCTCCCGAGAACTCGCGCAGCACCACCTGGTCGTACTTGACCCAGGGATAGGGGTAGCCCATCTTCTGCGAGAAAAATTCGACCATGTCCGGCGTCTTGCCGAAGACGAAGTTCGCGGCCGCCTCCGTTCCCGGCGGCGTCCAGGCCGCCAGCGGCACGGTCTTGTCCCCCGCCTTCGCGTCGCGAAGCGGCACCTTCGCCAGCTCCGCCACGTCGACCGTCACGAGGTAGTTCGGGATCGGCCCCTCCTGGACCCAGTGGAAAGTCCGCGTCCCGTCCGGGTTCTCGCGCATGCCGTCGAGCCGGCCGTTGGCGACGACCGAGAGCGGCTTGGGCACGGTCACGATCCACTCGACCGCGAAACGGTCGTTCGTGTCGTCGTAGATCGGGAGCCAGCCCCGGTGGAGGCCACCCTCCCCGTAGTTCCAGGCCTGCGGCCCGCGCCGGCCGGCCGGCGGGAAGAAGTACAGGCCCGTCCGGGGCTTGCCCGCGTAGGCGATCGCGACCGTCGCCGACTCGCCGATGCCGACCGGCGGGTCGAGCGCGACGTCGAGCTTGAAGGTCGTCCCGTCCGTCGTGAACTTCTGCGGCTTTCCGTCGCGCTCGACCTTCGACACGACGAGGTCCGCCGCGTCGAGGGAAAGCATCGCAAGCGGCGCACGGAGGGCCTGGAAGGTGATCGTGGCGGTCCCGGCGATCGACTCTCCGGCCATGTCGAAGGCGAGCTCGGCCCTGTAGCTCTGGATGTGGAACGTCCGTTCGCGGACCGGCCGCTCGGGCCCCTCGGGGAGACGGTGCCCGGGAACGACCTGGGCGCAGGACGGCTGGAGCGGCCAGGCGGCGAGCGCAAGAACGGCGAGGACACGTTGCATTTCTCCTCCTAGGACGCGGCCGGATTCTATCGCCTCAGTTCCACCAGGATTGGCGCCGCCAGGCCGCCCGCCGCCCGTCGAAGCCTCCAAGAAAGAAGTGAGACGGAACTGAGGCTCCTTCTGAGCGGAACCGTATTAATCCCGGACACGGGACCATGCCGCTGACTCCGGGTTCCAGGATCGGGCCCTACGAGGTGGTCGCCCGCCTCGGGGCGGGAGGCATGGGCGAGGTGTATCGGGCCCGCGACCCGAAGCTCAATCGCGACCTCGCCATCAAGGTGCTTCCCGCGGCCCTGTCGCGCGATGAAGGCTTTCTCATCCGGTTCCAGGCCGAGGCCCGCGCCGCCTCCTCTCTCAATCACCCCAACATCATCACCATCCACGACATCGGCTCCGCTGACGGCCACTCGTACATCCTCATGGAACTCGTCGAGGGAAGGACCGTCCGCGAGCTGACCGAGCCCGGGGCGATGCCCCTGAAGAAGACTCTTCAGATCGCCGCTCAGGCGGCGGAAGGCCTCGCCGCCGCGCACGCGCGCGGAATCGTGCATCGGGACCTGAAGCCCGAAAACCTCATGGTTTCGAGGGACGGCGTCGTCAAGATCCTCGACTTCGGCCTCGCGAAGACCGTCACCGCCGAGGCCTCCGCGGAGGACCGCACCCTTTCCGCCGGCGTCTCCCAGACCGAGCCGGGCACGGTGCTCGGCACCGTGGGCTACATGTCGCCCGAGCAGGCCTCGGGCCAGCCCGTCGACTTCCGGGGCGACCAGTTCTCGCTCGGCACGATCGTCTACGAGATGGTCGCGGGCAAGCGGGCCTGGCGGCGCAAGACGCCCGCCGAGTCGCTCGTCGCGATCATCCGCGAGGAACCCGAACCTCTCGCCTCTGCCGCGCCCGACACGCCGACGGCGCTCCGTTGGATCGTCGAACGCTGCCTCGCCAAGGATCCCGAGGACCGCTACGCCGCGACGAAAGACCTCGCGCGGGACCTGCGCGCGCTCTCCGACCACTTCTCCGACCTGACGACGGGCGGCTCAGTGCAGGGAGTCCATGCTCCCGCCGCGAAGCGGCATCGGACGCCCGCCGTCTGGACGGCCGCGGGCGGCGCGCTCGTTCTCGGCGCCGCCGCGGCCTGGCTCCTGCGTCCGGCACCGCCCCTTCCGACGCCTCCGCGGCCGAGCTATCTGACCTACTCGGGCCGGGAGTCGGAGCCGGCGATGTCCCCCGACGGCAGGGTCCTCGCGTTCAGCTCGGAGCGTACGCGCCAGAAGCGCATCTGGCTCAAGCAGCTCGCCGACGGCTCCGAGGCCGTGCTGACCTCGGGACCCGACCGGGCGCCGCGCTTTTCCCCCGACGGCGCATCGATCCTTTTCACCCGAACCGAAGCACCCGGCAAACAGTCCCTCTACCGCATCCCCGTCGTCGGGGGAGAGCCGCGGCGCGTCGTCGAGAACGCCTTTCTGGCCGACTACTCGCCCGACGGCAGGCAGATCGTGTTCCTCCGCTCGTCGAACCTCGACGGGAACTACGGCTACGAGATCCTCGTTGCCCCCGCGACCGGCTCACCCGGGAAGGTGCTCCACCGGATCGACGCGTTGACCGCAAGCGCGCCGCGGTGGTCCCCCGACGGCCGCTTCGTCTCCGTCGCCTACAGCCTGACGGGCGCCCTCGGGGGGATTCCGTGGCGGATCGCGATCGTGCCGAGCGCCGGCGGTCCCGCGCGCACCATCGCGCCCGACGGAAAGCACGGCATGGTCTCGACCGCGCTCTGGTCGGGCGACGGACGGGACCTCGTCTACGCGCAGCTCGACCCCGGCTACTTCCCGACGAGCGGACGGATCGTCCGGCAGGAGCTCTCGGGCGCGACGCGCGTGCTCTTCGGCGCCCTCAACCTCGGACTCACCCTCGACTACGCCGGCGACGGCGGTCTCGTCTACCAGGCCGACTCGATCCGCGGCAACCTCCGCCAGCAGAATCTCCCGACGGGCGGCCGTTTCGACGAGGGCCAGGATCCGCGCTGGCTGACCCGCGGCTACGGCGTCGATCGCCAGCCGGCGTACTCGCCCGACGGCCAGCGTGTGGTCTTTACGTCCAACCGCGACGGCAACATGAACATCTGGGAGCTCACGCTCGCGACGGGCGCGGTGCGGCGACTGACCGACGACCCGGCGGACGACTGGGACCCCTTCGTCACGCGCGACGGCCAGCACCTGCTCTGGAGCTCGAATCGGAGCGGCAACTACGAAATCTGGATCGCCGGCGCCGACGGGACGAATCCGCGGCAACTCTCGCACGACAGGGACCTGGCACAGGCCGCCGCCGGCGGGCGCAAGGCCGGCGTGTCCGCCCCGGGCGAGCCGCTCGGCGACGCCGAGAACCCCACCGTCACTCCCGACGGTCAGTGGGTCGTGTATGGGGCCTATGGAGCGGAGACCGCCGGCGTCTGGAGGATCCGCATCGACGGCTCCGAGCCGAAACAGATGGTCGCGGGCACGTTCCGCGACCCGAATCTTTCGCCCGATGGCCGCTTCGTGGGCGTCATCGACCTGCACTCCGCTCCGAGGATGCGGATCCTGCGTCTCGAGGACGGTCAGTTCCTTCCCTTCGTTCGCGACGTTCAGGTCGATCCGGCCACCGCTCAGGCCACGGCGCGGCTGCGCTGGGGTCCGGACGGCCGCTCGGTCTTCGTGGGGGGCCTCGACGATCGCGGGTTCGGCGGAGTCTTCCGCGAAGATTTCAACCCCTCGGGCCCGCAGTCCACGGTGCGGAAACCGGTCGCCGGGTTCGACGCCGACTACCGCGTCGACGGCTTCGCAGTTTCCCCCGATGGCCGCCGCATCACCCTCGCGGTGACGGAGCAGCCGTCGGATCTCGTCCTCATCGAGGGTCTCGGGGGGCTGCCTCCGCCGCCCCGGCGCACCGCTCCCTGAAGGCTCCCGCTAGAACGCCGCGCGGATTCCGGCGCGTACGATGCGCGGGCTCTGGTACTCGCGGATGAGGTTGAACTGCGCGTCCTGTGAGAAGCTGTCGTTGCGCTCGCTGTATGTCCCGACTCTCGTCCGGCGCCGCAGGACCGTGCTCGCGTTGGCGACGTTGAGGACGTCGATCGAGGGCGTGATCGAAACGGGCCCGACGGCGAACGTGTTCTCCAGGCGCAGGTCGAGCTCGTAGACGTCGTCCAGCCGGTATGTCCCGACCGGGTCCGTCAGCACGTTCACGGTGTCGCCCTGCGTGTCCGTGGTCCGGATCCGGACGAAGTACTCGAGCGGAAAGCCCTGGCGACCGACGAAGTTCCCGGCCACGGCGAAGCCGAGCGGGAGCCGGTACAGCCCGCTGAGGCTGAACGTCCAGGCGGAGAACGTCGCCGGGACGCCGGTTACCTTGCCGCCGTCGCGGTTCGGTCCGCCCGGCACGCCCTGCGTGTTCAGTCCGCTGGCGAGGTCGTTCGGGTCGAAGACGGCTTCGGGCGACACCGACTGCTTCCACGAGTTCCAGGAGAACGTGCCGCGGACGAGCCAGCGGTCGGCGAAGGGCCGCACGACCGACAGCCCGACCCCGTTGTACGTCTGGCGGTAGGCCGGCCGGTTTTGCAACTCGACGCCGAACGGGGGCGGGTCCAGGGTCAGGCCGAAGTACGGGACGTCGAACGCGACCTGGAAACCGAAGGGATCGGTGGCCGTGCCCCGGGCCTGCCCCGAGTAGGCGTAGCCGCCTCCTCCGCCCGTCACGCCGACGAACGGCGTGAACGGCAGGCCGTGGATCGAGCGCCAGGTGTACTGGAGCGAGGCGGTCAGACCGCACACCAGCTCCTGGTCGAAGCCGACGACGACCTCGTCGACCTTCGTCGCCACGAAGTCCGGACTGATCCGGTTGGGCGAGGTCAGCGAGCCCGGGTTGGACGGATCCACGCCATACGCGCCGACCGGGCTGCCCGGATCGAACTCGCCGGGATCCACGATGTGGTTCCCATTCGTGTCTTCCCAGTAGTAGTAGACGCCCTGCGTGCCGGGAAAGGCGTTGCTCACGAAGACCTGATTGAGCGCGAGGTCTGCGAAGCGCGCATAGGAGGCCCGCAGTAGCGTGTGCCGCTCCTTTCCAACGGCGTACGTCGCGCCCACCCGGGGCTGCCAGGCGCCCGCCGCGATCGGGTAGCCGTCGTCGCCCGCGTACTCGATCCCCGGCAGAACGTCCGGGTAGGACGGGTTGGCGCCGACCGCGGAGGCCGTGTTGCGCGCCTTTCCATAGTCGTAGCGCAGGCCCAAGTTGACCGTCAGGCGGTCGGCCGAGATCGTGTCGCTCACGAATCCGCCGATCTGGTAGGCCTTCGAGCCGGTCGCCGCCGCGCGCGTCACGAAGGCCAGACCCTGCTGCTCGTCCCCCCAGACCCGGTCCCCCGGCGCGGCGGAGAGCGAGTCGAAGACCGTGGACTTGTATCCGAAGCCGAACTTCAGCTCGTGTGAGAGGCCGCCCGTCCCGAAGAACTTGGAGGCCGATGCGCCGATCTGGCGCTGAATGGCGTGCGCCTGGAAGATGTAATTGCTGCCGCGAAGCACCCCGTCGCCGTCGACGTACATCGGGGTGTCGACGCCTCCCACCGGCAGCGCATCCTGCCGGAAGTCCAGGTACGAGAAGAACGCCGATGCCGTGAGGCTCGGCGAGAACACCTGTGTGTCCGAGATCTTGTACAACGGCGTCGGCTGATCGAGGTCCCGGCCCGATTCGGGCGCCACGTTGACTCCCACGCCGCGCCCCGCCTGGGTCCGCTGCCCGTGGTGGTAGAAAAGCCCGAGAGAGTTGGAGGCCGCGAGCTGCGCGTCCAGGCGCGCGTCGAAATTGACGAGTGTTGTGTCCTCCCGGACCGGACGGCCCGCCGTGTCGACCTGACCGACCTTGTCGAGGTCGATATCGTCGTCGCCCCAGGCGCCCCAAAGCCAGAGGCGGTCCGGAACGAGAGACGCGCCGGCCTCGACTCCGTAGTCCCGGAGCACGTTGGTGCGGTTCGCCTCCAGGCCGGAGAGGTCCACCTCGGCGGGCGTGTTGTCGTCCTGCCACCGGTTCGGGGCATAGAAGTAGCGGCCCGAACCGTGGATCCCGTTCGAGCCGCGCCGGGTCACGAGGTTGAACGTCGCCGCGGAAGAAAGAAGGCCCGCGTCCGAGCCTCCGGTGACGACCTGGATCGCCTGGAAGGCGTCGTAGTTGTAGTACATCGGCGAGATGCCGGCGAGCGTAATGTCCGCGCCGTCGTAGTTGTACAACGCACCGCTCACGCCCTTGGACACCGGGACCGCCTGGAGCACCGAGTTGCCCGCGACGTCGACCTGGTCGTCGACGACGTTGGGCACCTCCCAGAGCACCGCCCAGATGTCGCGGGCATTGGGGATCTCCTGGAGCTCCTCCTTGCCGAATGTGGCGCCGGTGACGGTCTTGCGCGCGTCGATCGAAGGCAAGGCGCCCGTCATGGTCACGGATTCCGGCGCAGCCGCGGGTTTCATCGCCACGCGGAGCGTCGTGCTCCGGTCGACCGCAACGGCGACCTCGCGGTAATCCACGGTCGCGAACCCGGAACGCGAGAGCGTCACGTCGTAGATGCCGGGCGAAAGGTACAGGAAGCGGAACGTGCCTCGCGCGTCCGTTTCGACGGGCGGCCGCTCGCCGGCGAGGGGACCGCGGAGGGTCGCCTCGACTCCGGAGAGCGGCGCCCCCTGCACGTCGACCACGGTCCCGAAGATGTTGCCCGTCGAGGGAAGCGTCTGCGCGGCGACGCCGGAAGCAAACGCGAGTGCGAGGGCCCACGGCGAGAGTCGACGGACGATGCTCATGGTCGCCTCACTCCTTCGGATACCCGGGCATCGCCTGGATCTCGAGAATCTGAGCGGTGTGCCTCTCGCCATGAGCCGCGATCAGGATGAGCCACTGGTATCCGTCCATGAGCCCCATCTCCGGGTGAGGCGCCGTGTGCGCACGCACGTCGTCCCGGGTTGCCTTCACGTACGCGATCGTCCGCGCGCGATTGCCGAGGAACTCCTTCTCGAAGGCCACCGGCCCCGCCCAGCGGTCCGTCGGCGCGAGAAAGTCCGGCCGCATCATCCGGTGCTGAGTCCTGTCCGGAATCTCGGCCGCGATCCGCTGGTCCTTGCCGGCCGTTTCGGCCTTCTTCTCGGGGGCGGCCGGGATTCCGGCCATCAGCCCCTGCACGAACTCGAGCGTCCGGACCTCGGCGAGATCCAGGTGGTCGGCGACCTCGCCGATCGACCACCGGTCCGGCGCCGGCTTCCAGTGCCACTGGGTGGTGGAGACGCCCTGGATCGCCGCGAAGAGCTTCTTCTGGCTCGCGTCGAGCTTCACCAGCAGATTCCGCCGCTCCTCCGGCGTAATGGTCGCGGGGGCGGCCCCCGGCGCGGACACGGACGCGCCCCGAAAGACGCCGACCAGGCCCAGGACCAGGGCTGCCGTCAATCTCGCCGGCATGAGAACTCCTCCGTTGCCGCGATGGTGGTGCGAGCGGGCCGCGTCTGTCCTTGTAGAATCCTCAGAAATTCCTGTGCGATTGGAACTGGGCTCGATCACGCTCGATACGGAACGCCGGCAGCTCCTCCGGGGTCGGGAGGCCCTGCACGTCTCGGCCAAGGCCTACCAACTCCTCGTCCACCTGGTCGAGAACCGCCCGCGCGCGGTGTCCAAGGAGGAGATCGGGCAGGCGCTGTGGCCCGACACCTACGTGTCCGAGACGAGTCTGACGACGCTCGTCAACGAGCTTCGGACGGTGCTCGGGGAAACGGCGCGCTCGGCCCGGCTCATTCGCACCGTCCACGGTTTCGGCTACGCCTTCGCCGAGCTCGACGGGAGCGCGCGCGCCGCGTGCCGGCTCGTCTGGGGCGCGCGCGAGGTGCCCCTGCAGCCGGGCGAGAACATCCTCGGCCGCGAGCCGGGGACGCAGGGGTCGATCCCCGACGCCTCCGTGTCTCGGCGCCACGCGCGGATTCTCGTGCGCGGCGAGGCCGCGACGATCGAGGACCTCGGCAGCAAAAACGGCACTTTCGTCGACGACCGGAGACTCGACGGCCCCGTCGATCTCGCCGACGGCGACGCCGTGCGCCTCGGGCTCGTCACGCTGGTGTTCCGCTCGGGCAGCGAGGGCGTCTCCAGCACCCGCACCGTCGAGGGCGGTACGGCGTGAACGCGCGGACTGGAGTGTCCGTGCCGGCGGGCACACGGCTCGGCCGGTACGATGTGCTCTCTCCCGTCGGCGCGGGCGGCATGGGCGAGGTCTATCGCGGGCTCGACACCGAGCTCGGCCGCGAGGTCGCGCTGAAGGTCCTTCCCCAACCTCTCGCCGGCGACCCGGACCGGCTCGCCCGCTTCGAGCGCGAGGCCCGAACGGTCTCCTCGCTGCACCATCCGAACATCGTCGTCGTCCACGAGATCTCCCGCCAGGGGGAGACCGCCTTCATCGCGATGGAGCTCGTCGACGGCAAGACGCTGGCCGAGGTGATCTCGGCGGGGGCGACACCGCCGCGACGCGCGCTCGCGCTCGCGGCGCAGCTCGCTGACGGCCTGGCGCGCGCGCACGAGGCGGGAGTGGTCCACCGGGACCTCAAGCCCGAGAACGTCATGGTCACGCGCGAGGGGAGCGTCAAGATCCTCGACTTCGGCCTCGCGCGCGCGACGCCGCTCGCCGCGGACCCCGCGGAGGCCACTCTGTCGGTCGACGTCCACACGCTTCCCGGGACCGTGCTGGGAACCGTCGGCTACATGTCGCCCGAGCAGGCCTCCGGATTGCCGGTCGACTTCCGCTCGGACCAGTTCGCGTTCGGGACGCTGCTGCACGAGATGCTGTCGGGCCGGCGGCTCTGGAGGCGCGCCACGGCCGCGGAAACGCTCGCCGCGATCATCCGCGAGGACGCGCCGCCGCTCCCGGTGGCGCCTCCCGCGGTCCGTCGGATCCTCAACCGCTGTCTCGCGAAGGATCCTCTCGAGCGCTACGCGGCGACGCGGGATCTCGCCCGGGACGCCGCCGACGCGAGGGACGGGGTCTCCGACACGTTCGGCCTGGGCGCGGCGCTTCCGACCCGGCCGCGCCGCCGCGCTCTCCTGGCCGCGGCCGCCATGGCGCTCCTCGGGGCCGGCATCGCGGCGGGCTGGGCGCTCGCGCGCGCCCGACCGCAGAACGTGTCGCCGACCCCCTCGTTCCGTCGCCTGACGTTCCGCCGCGGGTCGGTCGGCAGCGCCCGCTTCACCCTGGACGGCCGGACCGTCATCTACGGAGCGGCCTGGGCCGGCAGCAGGCCGGGCATCTACCTGACACGTTTCGACAGCCCGGAATCCCGCATGCTCGACTTCGGCCCGTCGAGCCTCCTCTCGGTCTCCCGCAACGACGAGCTCGCATTGCTGCTCACGCCCGGTAGCGTGGGCACCCTCGCCGTGGCCCCCCTCAACGGGGGAACTCCCCGCCCTCGCGTCGAGTCGGTCGACGCGGGAGCCGACTGGACGCCCGACGGCCGGGACCTCGCCGCCGTGCGCACCATCGATGAACGAAACCGGCTCGAGTTCCCGATCGGCCACGTCCTCGTTCCCGATGGAGTCACGTCGCCGCGTTTCTCGCCGTCGGGCGATCGCATCGCGTTCTTCGAGACGGCGGCCAGCGACACGTCGGTTTCGGTGATCGACGCCCGCGGCGGGTCGAAACGGGCCCTGTCCACCGCCTGGAAGAACGTCGCCGGATCGATCGCGTGGACGGCCGACGGAGGCGAAGTCTGGTTCACGGCCGCCGAGAAGCCGGGAGAGCCCACGGCGCTCTGGTCCGTCGCGCTCTCGGGCCGCCGACGCCTCGTCCTGCGTGCTCCCGGCGGGCTCGAGCTCCACGACGTCGCCCGCGACGGGCGGGCGCTCGTCGGCAGCTCCACGCTTCAGGGCCACCTTCAGGTCGGGGCCGTCAGGGGCGAGATGCGGGAGATTTCGTGGTTCGACCGGTCCATGGCGGCGGACCTCGCCGCCGACGGCGGCACCGTGCTCGTCAATGAATTGGGCGAGAGTTTCGAGGACCCGACGATGTACCTGAGGAGCGCGGCCGGCGCTCCACCCGTCCGGCTTTCCCGCGGCACCGGCTTCGCCCTCTCGCCGGACGGCCGCTGGGTCCTCGCCGCCCGGCCGGGGTCCGACGCCGGTCTCCTCCTCGTGCCCACCGGAACGGGCGAGGCCCGTTCTCTCCGCAGCGCCGGCTTGCGGGACCACAACTGGGGCGCATGGCTTGCCGGCGGCGAAGGCGTCGTCTTCTCCGCAATCGGACCCTCCGGACGTTCCCGGGTATACGTGCAGAGCCTGGAGGACGGCGCCTCGCCGCGTCCGATCAGCCCCGAGGGAACCTGGATCGCATCCTTCACGAATCCGGTGTCCCCCGACGGCAAGAGCGTCGTCGTCGGGTCGGGCCAGTTCTCCTGGACCACGGCGGACCATGCGATCTACCCCGTCGACGGAGGCGGATCGGCACGCCCGGTACCGGGCCTCGACCGGGGGGAGGTCGTCATCCAGTGGGCCGTCGATTCGCGGTCGCTCTTCTTCATCCGAATCGGAGAACGGCCGATGCGCGTCTGGAAGCTCGACCTCGAAACCGGGAAGCGGACCCTGTGGGGCGTCGTGCCCGCGGACGCATCCATGCAGTTCTTTCGCGTGAGGATCACGCCCGACGGCACGACGTGGGCGTACGGCGGCCAGACGGTGCTGTCCACGCTCTACGTCGTCGAGGGACTCCGGTGAGGGCCAGGACGCACCGCTTGAGCTGCATTCGCCCGCTGGCCTTCGCCGCCCGGGAGCTTTCATGACCCGCCCCCGGCGCCTCGCCGCCCTGCTCCTGACGCTCGCCACACCCGCGACGGCGATCGAGTACAAGGTCGACCGCAGCCACTCGACGGTGGGCTTCACGGTGCCGATCATGGGTGGCCTTTCCGAGGTCACCGGAAAGTTCTCGGACTTCCAGGTCACGCTGACCGGATCGGAAGCCGACCCGGCCGGCGGCCACGTTCTCGCGATCATCCGGACGGGATCGATCGACACCGGGATCGAGAAGCGGGACGAGGACCTGCGTTCGGACGGCTTCTTCGACGCCACGCGATTCCCCGAGATCCGCTTCGAGAGCCGTTCGATCCGCAAGACGGGCGACGGTTGGGAAGCCGCCGGGCCGCTGACGATGCACGGCGTGACGCGGGACATCGTCCTGCCCTTCCGCTTCACGGGCCGATTCGCATCGTCTCCCGAGGACGATCGGCCGCTGATCGGCCTGAAGGCGACGATGAGCCTCGACCGGCGCGATTTCGGGATCCGCTGGGAGCACGACACGCTGGCGACCTTCGTCGGCGACGTGGTCCGCGTCGACATCACCCTTCTGGCGAGGCCCGCGCCGGCGCCGACTCCCGCCCCTACGGCGCGATCCGGAGCATCGCCCCCGCCGAATAGGCGTTGAACTCCGGCGCGTACATCGACTGCACGGTCGCGGGCGACACCTTGAAGGTGCCCGCCATGTTCGCGCGGATCCGGTGCTTGAACGTGTATTCGCCGACCGGCAGCGCCTCGAAGAAGAAGTCCGCGCCCGGAGTCGCGGGTCTCCTCGTACCAGGAGATTCCCAGGTCCCACTTGTAGCGGGACAGCACGTTCTCGGGCTCGGCGCCCGCGGGGCGCGGGTCGCGCAGGTGGACGTACTCCGCGGCATGTTTCGACCGGAGCGAGATCTGGACCTCGATCTCGTCGCCGGGCCGAACGACGGCGCCCTCGGAGAGCGGCTTCAGCACGAAACCCGACGGGGTCGATGCGCGCAGAAAGTACTTGCGCGAGACGGCGAAGAAGTCGCCCCGGTCCTCTTCCGGCAGCTTTTCGGTCGAGAAGTGCCAGGTCGCGGAGGCGAAGGCCAGGCCCTTCCCGGTTTTCCCGACCACGATCGCGGCGTCCCGGCGCGGGTCGATCTTCTCGCCCGGCACGACCACCTGGTTGCGCCGGCCCGTGTAGCGGTCCGGCTCGAAGACGAAGGTCGTCGTCTGGCTCGCGACCTCGACCGTGACGTCCTCGCGCGCCGCCAGCGCGCCTTCCTTCTTCAGGTACCAGACGAGCGCGTAGATCGCCTCGGCCGTCGCGCGGGTCGACTTCCACTGGTTCAGCTTCTTGTTGAGGAAGAGCCACTGGACGAGGCCGTGGCGACGCGGGTCGGACGGTTCGAGCTCGGCGAGCACCCGCAGCGCGAAAGCCTGAGTCTCGACCGTGTCGTTGTACCAGAGCCACGACCGGTCCTCGGGCGCGAAGTACGTGCCGAGGTCCGGGTCCGTCTTCGCCGCGTCCATCACCGAATCCCAGACGAGTCGTGGCGTCCCGCGGCCGCCCCATCCGCTCGAGCGTCAGGGCGAGCTGGCCCTTGAGCAGCGGCGAATGCGACTTCCAGTGTGCGAACGAATAGTCGAGAAGGGTCCGCCGGTAGGCGGCGTCGAAGGCCGGCGCGTACCAGGCCTCGTCCGGATACGACGAGAGAACGTAGTTCACGAACGTCGCGTACTCGCAGGTGCCCTTCGCGGCCATGCACGTGTCGATGTCGCGCCGGATGTCCGCACCCGCGTACCTCCACGCCGAGAGCGCGACGTCCTTCGGGACTTCGACGCCGAACTCGAGGGCGTGGGCAAAGCCGCTCAGGATGTAGAGCGTCATGTAGGGCGAGGGCGGACCGCCCGGCCACCACGGGAAACCGCCCGAGTCGGTCTGCGCCTGCCGCAGCTTGCCGAGGGCCGCGTCCCGGTCGGCCTTCGCGATTCGCGGGTCGAGAACGCGGGTGAGGTCGGCGCCGGGTTTGCCGCCCTTCGCCTCCTCGAGCCAGGGCGTCTCCTCGAGCTGCATCCGGCGGTTGGGGTCCGCCGCGTCCCAGGTCTCGAGCCGCGTGTCGCGCTTCGAGAGCTCCTGCGCCATGGCCGCGACGGCCGGGTAGTCGCGAAACACCGACGAGACGATGCCCGTCGAGAGAAACCGGTTCAGGGTCTGCTCGGTGCACTCGTAGGGGTAGTTCACGAGATACGGCAGCGCCGAGAGGACGGAATAGAAGAGCTGTCCGTCGACCGTGACGACGAGCTGCTCGTCGATGCGGGACGGGTCCCCTCCCTTCGCCATGTCGGCGAAACTCAGCGTGCGCCGGTCGCCGCCGCGCAGGGCCGCGAACCGGGACTGGGAGAGCTGCATCCGGCCGGGCAGCACCGGCACCGGGCGCCGCTCGCCGTCCGAGAGGTCGCCGGCCGTGGCGCGCGCCTCGATCGCATACGACCCGACCCGGCGGGGAGCCGACAGCCGGAACGTCACGTCCGCGCCGGCTCCGGCCGCCGCGGAGAACGGGAGCGTCGCGCGCTCGGGCGAGAGGCCGAAGTCCGCGAGCGCGCTGGCGCTGGTCTCCGTGTCCAGGATCTCGAGCCTCACGCGGCCCGCCAGGCCGCGGTCCGACGCGTTGTTCACGACCACCTTGAGCTCCGCCTGGTCGCCCTCGCGCAGGAACCGCGGAACGTAGGGGCGGACCATCAGGTCCTTGACGCTGCGCGTCTCCCGGTGGACGGAGCCGGCCTTCAAATCTTTCGTGACGGCGTGGACCCAGACGTTCCAGGCCGTCACGGAGTCGGGAACGGTGAACTCGAAGGAGACGGAGCCGTCCGGCCCGGTCAAAAGCTGCGGCTTCCAGAAGGCGGTTTCCGAAAAGTCGGCGCGGAGCGGGCCGGAGGCCGAGGCGTCGGCCCCGGCCTTGCCTTCTTCCTGTCTCTCGTCCTTCCGTGCCGCTTCGGCGACGTTGCCGGCCACGCGGCCGACCGGCGCGGAAGCCGGCAGCGGGGCCGCGGCCGCATCCATCTGCGCCGACTTCGCCATGGCGAAGACGTTCCGCCGCCCGGGACCGCCCATGGCATAGCCGCCCGGGAACTTCAGGCGATCCGGCAGGAGCGGGGCGTATCCGGGCAGATCGGGAAAGCTCCCGCGGACCTGGCCGAAATACATCTCTCCGAGACTCGCCTGGCTCGGCCAGATCTGCGTGCGCGACGGGTAGAGCGACAGCGGGCTCGGCGGCGAGTACGGAGCGAAGCCGTCGAGGCTGCGGTCGTACATGCTGGCGAGAAGCTCGGCGGCCGCCGGCTCGACGGGCCCGCCGTGCGGCCGCTCGACCTTCACGGTCCAGGTTTCCTTCTGTCCGGGCGTCAGCCGGTCGCGAAAGGTCGAGAAGCTCACCGCGAGCTCCTTGTCGTCCCACGGGACGAAGACCGTCTGTGTCTGTGTGACGAACTGGTGGTCGCGCACCATGGTCAACCTCGCGGCAAAGCCGCCGCGGTGCTTTTCCCCGATCGGAATCTCGATGAGGGCCGGCGAGTCTGTGCCGACGAGGGTCCGCCGTTCGAAGGGCACGCCATCGCGGTCGAGCTCCAGCTCCAGGACCTGACCCGGCAATCCGGAGGTCGCGAGCAGCCGGGCCGTCCCCCCGACCGGAACCGAGCTCGCCTGCGCCAGGAGAACGGCGCACAGCGCGAGCGGCGTCCGGTCCGCGGCCACGATGAAGTCCCGCGGCGCCTGGTATTCGGCTCCGAACTCGTCCCGCGTTGCGTACAGCAGCCGGTAGGCGCCGGCCGTCAGGCCCGCGACGGCGATCTTCGCGATGCCCTTGTCGTCGTGCGTCGTCACGCCGCGGCCGACTTCTGCGCCCTCCTTCCACTGCGCCATGACGCGCTCGGGCGCGTAGGAGGTCTGCCACCGCGGGCGCAGACCGTCGCCCGGCGTGCGAAACGCCCCTTCCGGGGGCCTGCCCGGATCGGGGGGCAGCTCGGCGGGCAGAACGGGTACCCCGGGCTGCTGGAGACGGACGAGACGCCAGGACCCTTTCCCGGCCCGCGGCGCGCCGTCGAGGTTGGTCCGGACGACCGTCAGCTCTTCTCTTTCGGCCGCGCGCAGGAAGCCGCCCGGAAAAGCGATCCGGGCCTCCACCGCTACGAACCCGAGGCGGAACGTGCGGGTGGCGGACCGCGTTTCGCCGCCTTCGTCCGAAGCGTCGGCGGAGACCGCGTAGCGGTAGGTCGTGCCCTTCTCCCCCGCGAGGCGCTCGTCGGCCTTCGGCGTGAAGGCGATCGTGAAAGAGCCGTCTGCCTGGAGCGCCGAGCTGCCGGCCGCGACGGTCTCGGTCCGGGTCTCCGAATAGAAGCCGCGCGACCAGTACCACCAGGGAAAGCTCGGCGTCCGGGTGATGCTCCAGCGGACGCTGCCCGACGCGACCGGCAGGCCGAAGTAGTAGCGCGCCTCGCCGGACAGGCGGGCCGGCCGGTTGAGGCGCAGCGGCTCGGCCGAATCTTTCAGCGTCACCTCGAAGGTCGGGCGCTTGTACTCCTCGACCCGCACGCCCGCACCGACTCCCCCGAGCGACGTCGTGACGCGCCAGGCGCCGAGCGCCCGGCCGGACGGGATCGCGAACTCGCCGGCCGCCGTTCCGAAGCCGTTGGTCGTCACGGAGCGCGACGCGACGGCCTGGCCGTTGCGGTCGACGAGCGTGACGGTAACGCTGGCTCCGGGAAAGACCCGAAACCGGCCCGCGCGGGAGTCGCCCTGGTACGCGAGCGCCTTCCAGAGAACCTTCTGGAGCGGCCGGTAGATGCTGCGGTCGGTGAACACGAGGGCCGCGGTCGTCTCTCCTTCCCCGGACGCCGGGCCCCAGCCGTACGGCGTGCCGGTTCCGACGGCGAGATCCGCACCACGCCGGGCGAAGATGAAGCGCTCCGACCATCCCCGCTCGTCCGGCAGGTCCAGGACCGCGCGGCCGGCCCGGTCGGTCACGGCCTCCGCGATGCGGTCGGTGCCGGTGGGGTTCCAGCGCCCCTTCAGGACGGTGACGGCCACGCCCCCGAGCGGGCGGCCGGTCGATCCGGACAACGCCAGCACGTCGACGCGCTGGCGCGCGGCCCGGGCCCGTCCGGGGGCCCGGCGTCTCGACCAGGACGAGATCCGAAAGGAGAAACCCGGCCGCCACGACCGGGAACCCCCGGCCGGAGGCGAAGTTCGAATCGCCCGACGCCGCGACGACGTAGTAGCCCGGGGCCTTCATCGGCGGAACGACGAACGTCTGGTGGTCGAGGTAGTCCGGAGTGGCCGGTAGCGCGACCGGCCACTCGGCAGCCGGGCGGCCGGCGAGAATGCGTTCCAGCTCCTTGCCCTGCGGCAGGATGGCGCGGAGGTCCTTTTCGGAAGCGACTCGGGCCGGAAGGTCGATCGCATAGGCACGGAACACCAGCTTCGCGACGTTCCGGTGGCTCACCAGGATCGACCGGCGGTCGGGACCGTCGCTCTTCATCGCCCGCAACTGGTAGCCCGGGGCCTCGATGCTCTTGACGATCGCCAGACAGCGCCGGCCGCCCGCGGAATCCCGGTACGACTCCAGCCCCGTCCGGGCCGCATCGCGCGCCCGGACGAGCCGGTCGGGACGCGACCCCCCCTGCAGCAGCTCCGCCAGCTGCGCCTGCCCCATGGCGTACCAGGGCAGGGCTTTCATCGCCGGCAACCGCCCCGACAGGTCGCCCTCGATCGCTTCGCGGTCGTCCGACTCCTGGAACGCGGCGCTCAGCCGACGTTCCCGCTCGAGCCGGGCCTCGAAGGCGCCCTCGCGCTCGCCGCGGCCGCCGTGCCAGCCCTCGAGGTCCGCGAGCACGGCGACCAGGCGCGTGACGGGATGCAAGGCGGGATCGTCGAGCTTCACCGAAGCCGTCGACGTCGCATCCGCGCGCAGCAATCCCGGCAGGTCGAGCGTGAAGACCGCGTTGGCCTGGGCGGGGCTCCAGCCGGAGGTGTCGGCGAGCATCGCCACGAAGAAGTAGCTGACCGCGTCGCGGAGCGTGTCGCGGATCCCGGGCGGGTAGTCGTTCGGCTCGACGAACTCCGCCAGCGCCGCGACCTTCTCGGCGCCGAGAGCCTGGCGCTCCTTCCAGAGCGCGGCGTAGGCGCGGGCGGCTTCGTCGTAGATCTGCTCGCGCGTCCAGGCCTTCAGGTCTACGCGGCCGGTCGCTTCGACGCGCTCGCGCTGCGAGATTTCCCACGAGTAAATCTGGGCGTAGTTCACGAGCGCCTGGGCGTAGAAGAGCTCGAGCGCCGTGCGCGACAGCAGGTCCGGCGGCCACGGCTCGTCCTTGAGGAAGCGAACGGCGGTTTCGTAGCCGTGGAGGCCCGAGCGCAGCTGCACCGACCGGATCAGCGCTTTCGTCCAGTCGGCGGCGTCGCGGCGGGCCTTCGCCGACTCCAGGAGCGCGTCGACCTGCCGCGAGGCCTCCTCGAACTTCTGTTCCGAAACGAGCCGGTCGACCTCGCTCCAGGAGGCCGGAACGGCCGGCTGCGGCGTGGACGCCCGCGCCGACACCAGCACGGCCAGCGCCGCCGCTCCCGCCAGCACCCGTATCCATCGGACGCGCATTCCCGTCATTCTCCCAAAGAAGAACCCGCCCGCCCCCGAAGGTTCCCGATTCCCGGGGTCAGCCCTGAAGAACTGAATTATTTGACCCCGTGACTCGGCAAACGTCAGATCTTCAGGGCTGACCCCAAACGTCAGAAGTTCAGGGCTGACCCCTACCTCAGGAAGGCGTAGGAGACCTTCAGGAGGAACTGGCGGTTCTGGGGCTTCAGGTCGATGCCGGTCGTCTCGAAGAGGGCGCGGTTGTCGCCGTAGCCGAGGTAGAGCACGGTCTGCCAGTTGAGCTTGTACGAGAACAGGGCCGAGCCCGAGAACTCGGACTCCTTCTCGAGCACGGGGACTTTCCAGAGCGCGGGGTCGCGGGTCGTCTCGATGTACTGGCCGATCACGCGAAACAGCATCCGCGAGTTGAAGACGTAAATGGCCTTGGCCCGAGCGACCGTGGCCGTGAAGAGGCGTCCCGAGTGCCCCTCCACGGTCTCGTCGATCCACTGCCGTTCGCCGACGAGGTCGAGGCCGAGGTGATCCGTCGGCCGGATCGTCGCGGTCATCGAAAGCGTTCCGCCGCTTCCCACCCGCACGTTGGAGACGTCGGGCTGGTCGCCGTAGTTTCCGGCGAAGGTCAGCCGGGGAACCAGCCGTGACGGAGACGCCTGCAGCGTCCAGACGACGCGGTCGAACTCGAGCGTCTCACCGTCGATGCGCACGGCCTCGAAGTTGTAGTCGATCTCCCCGCGCAGGCTCCACTGCCCCTGAAACGAGATACCGGGGAAGTAGCGGCGGGATATCAGGTCCCCATTCCGGTCCGTCGAATAGTTGCCGCCCGCGAGCGGATGCAAGCGCGAGAAAAAGCCGGTCGGGAAGAAGCGGTAGCCGATGCCCGCCTCCCCCTCCCTGTACCCGACCTGCGGAACGAAGCCGTCGTCGGCGAGAAAGCCGGACGCGAAGTCGTCGTAGCTCAGGTTCCAGTCCCAGTGTCGGGTCGAGTGGGTCCACGCGGTCGTCCAGCCGAACCCGGACTGCTTCTGCCCGGTCCAGCCGGGATACAGGTCGGGCCGGTCGGGGTTTTCGGAGAAGCTGTACAGATACTGCCCGTTGACGACGTCGCTCGCGCCCGCCTGCCAGTGGACGTCCCCGCCGAGGACGTAGTTGTAGCCGCCGCCCTCGATCGCGCGCGCGGTCCCGAGAAATCCCGCGAACGAATCGCCGAGGTCCTGGCGGACGCGCAGGATCGCGACGGTCGACTCGTAGTTCTGGGGCGCCGTCTCCGAAAAGACCGGCCCCGGAATGATCACGGTCCCGCCGCCCCGGTCGTTGCCGACGAGCGCGATGTAGTTGGTCCCGCCGACCTTGCCCGTGATCCGCGCGCCCCAGAGCGGCGAGGTGATCGTGCGCGTGTAGACGGCCTGGATCGGTGTCTGCAGCAGGTCCACGTGCTCCAGGAAGAACGGGCGCTTCTCCGGGTAGAACAGGGCGAACCGCTCGTTGACGGAGATCTGGGCCGTGTCGGCCTCGATCTGGGAGAAGTCGGGATTGACCGTCGCGTCGACGATGGTGTCGGCGTCGGGAAGCCACTTCGCGTCGAGGCCGATCTTGCCCTTGGTCGTGGTGTCGTCCTCGGGCAGGCCGCCGGGGGTCGCGTAGGTCTTCGTGCTCGTGACCGCCCCGTAGGGGGCGAGCACCCAGTGCGCGCCCCTGGGCAGACCCGTGACGCCTTCGACCGTCGCCGACTGGCAGAGAAAGCAGCTCGAGCCCCGCGGCACACGCACGTTGTAGAACTGGTAGTTCCGGTCCCGCGGCCAGACCCGGTAGAGCATGAGCGCCCAGTCCTGCGGATCTTTCTCCGGATAGCGCAGCGAAGACAGAGGGATCGCGACCTCCGCGACCCAGAAATCGGTGCCGATCCGGCCGGCCGACTGCCAGAAATAGTCCGGACCGAAGTCCTCGTTGAAGGTGCCCTCGTTGAAGACCGAGTCCGTCTGGATGCCGCGCGGCCCGATCCAGAAGTCGATCGCGGAATGGTTCTGGTTCTCGACGTCGAGCAGAATGCCGACGTAGTCCTGGTCGTCGTTGATCCCGTCGCGATCCACGTAGGGCGCCCGGATCTTCGACACGTCCGGATCCTCGGACCGGAACGAGGCGTAGAAGAACTTGTCGTCGTAGCCGATGCGTGCGAGCGTCTTCACCGGCGGCGTGATGTTGTCGCCGGGGTTGATCTCGTAGATGAGAGGGACCTCGGTGGCCTCCGCCCAGCCCGGATCGGAGAGATCGCCGTCGACCACGATCGGAGACGTGATCCGTCCGAGCTTCAGCCGGGGCTTCTCCGGCTGCTGGGCGGAAAGGAGAAAGGCCGGCGCGCACACCACGGCCAGGGCGGCCAGCGCTCGGAGCCTCATTGCCAAAATCCTACGGGGGAGCGGAGAAAAGGTTGCCATCCGCGGTCCAGGCGCGCGCGGCCATTCCCGAGCACCCGCCCGTCATCCCGAGCACCCGCGCGTCATCCCGAGCACCCGCGCGTCATCCCGAGCACCCGCGCGTCATCCCGAGCACCCGCCCGTCATCCCGAGCGAAGCGAGGGATCCCGGACTCGACCGGCCGGTTTCGTGTCCCGATTCCGGCATCCCTCGGGCCTTGCGGGCCCGGGGGATGCCGGAACGACCCTCCCGGGCACAAGGGTGGCGGCCCGAGACGCCGCTTCGAAACTTCTAGCGGAAATCGTGGCTCGGGAGTCGGGCGAACTCGGGGATCGTCCAGAACCGCTCCGCGCGCACCGACAGCGAGCCGTCCTGCCTCTGGAGCCTTCCTTTCACGACCAGGGCTCCCGATCCGACGACCACCGCGCGCTGCTCGCGGAAGAGATCCGGCCGCACGATCGCCTGGAGCATGCCGGTCTCGTCCTCGAGCGTCAGGAAGACGAACCCCTTCGCCGTCCCCGGCCGCTGGCGCACGATGACGGCCCCGGCCGCCGTGACGCGGTCGCCGTCGCGCCGGCGCGTGAGCTCCGAGGCCGAGAGCACTCCCCGGCGGGCGAGCGACTTGCGCAGGTGCGACAGCATGTGCGGACCCGTCGTGATCTCCGTCGCGGCATAGTCGGCGCGTGTCTCCTCGATCGGCGACATCTCGGGAAGCGGCGACGGGTTCGGATCGCCCGTCGGGATCCCGGCGAAGAGGGGCCCGGCCTCCCGCGCGATCTTCGCCACCTGCCAGAGCGCGGCCCGCCGGGTCCTTCCGAACGCCGCCAGCGCCCCCGCGTGCGCGAGCCGCTCGAGATCCCCCTCGCGCAGCCGGCAGCGCCGCGCGAGATCGTCGATCGATACGAAGGGCGACGCCGCCTGCGCCCGCTCGACCGCCTCGCCCGCCTCCTGCTTGAGGCCCTTGACGAAGCGCATCCCCAGCCGGACGCCTCCCCGCTCCCACCGGCACATCCAGCCCGAGCGGGTCACGTCGACGGGTCCGACCGGCGTCCCGTGGAGCTGCGCGTCCTTGACCAGGGTCGCCGGGTGGTAGAAGCCCATCGGCCAGGCGTTCAACAGCGCCGCCAGAAACGCCGCCGGGTGGTGCGCCTTGAGGTACGCGCTCGCGTACGCGATCAGCGCGAAGCTCGCCGCGTGCGACTCGGGAAACCCGTAGAGCGCGAAGGACGTGATCGACTTGACGATCTGGTCCTGCGCCGCGGGACCGATCCCGCGCTCGGCCATCCCCCTGCGCAGCCGCGCCTCGATCGAGTCCATGCGCTCGACCGATCGCTTGAAACCCATCGCGCGCCGCAGCTCCTCCGCTTCGCCGCCCGTGAATCCGGCGGCGACCATGGCCATGCGCAGGATCTGCTCCTGGAAGAGCGGGACGCCGAGCGTGCGCTTCAGGATCGGCTCGAGGCAGGGGTGCGGGTACTCGACCGGCGCGCGGCCCTGCCGCCGCTCGAAGAACGGCCGGACCATGCCGCCGACGATCGGCCCGGGCCGGATGATCGCGACCTGGACGACGATGTCGTAGAAGCACTTCGGGGCATTGCGCGGCAGGGACGCCATCTGCGCGCGGCTCTCGACCTGGAAGAGGCCGACCGTGTCGGCCGCGTTCAGCATCCGGTAGACCGCGGGATCGTCCTGCGGCAGGTGCGCCAGGTCCACCTCGACCTTCTCGTGCGTCGAGATCATCGGGATCGCCTGCTCGATCGCGGCGAGCATCCCGAGGCCGAGCAGGTCCACCTTCACGATGCCCAGGTCCGCGCAGTCGTCCTTGTCCCACTGCACGACGACGCGGCCGGGCATCGCGGCCGGCTCGAGCGGCACCACCTCGTCGAGCCGGCCGGCCGCGACGACGATGCCCCCCGAGTGCTGGCCCAGGTGGCGCGGGAGGTTCTGGATCCGGAGAAAGAGGCGCAGGAAGTGCCGCGCGCGCCGCTCCTCCGGATCGAGCCCCGCGGCGCGGATCTCCCCCGCGAGCTGCTCCGGGGGGTCGCGGATCTCGCCGAAGTTCCAGCCACCGAGCTGCTTGGAGAGCGCATCCACCTGCTGTGCCGAGTAGCCGAGAGCCTTCCCGACCTCGCGCGCCGAGGAGCGGTCGCGGTACGTGATGACGTTGGCCGTCATGCCGGCGCCGTGCGGCCCGTACTTCTCGTAGACGTGCTGGATGACCTTCTCGCGCTGGTCCCCCGAGGGCAGGTCCAGGTCGATGTCCGGCCACTCGCCGCGCTCCTCGGAGAGGAAGCGCTCGAAGAGGAGCTCCATCTTCACGGGGTCGACGGCCGTGATCGAGAGCGCGTAGCAGACGGCGCTGTTGGCGGCCGACCCCCGACCCTGGGCGAGGATCCGGTTCTCGAGGCAGAAGCGCACGATGTCCCAGACGATCAGGAAGTAGCCGGCCAGATCGAGCTTTTCGATCATCGCCAGTTCCTTTTCGATCTGCGCCTGCGCCCGGGTCGTCAGCGGACGGAAGCGCGCGCGGGCGCCGTTCCAGGCGACCTGGCGCAGGAACGAGGACGGCGTCTCGCCCGGCGGCAGCGGATAGTCCGGAAACCGGTAGCCCAGGTCCGCGAGCGTGAAGTCGAGGCGGCGCGAGAGCTCGACCGCGCCGTCCAGCGCCTCGGGCAGGTCCGAAAAGAGCCCGGCCATCTCGGCGGCGCCCTTGAAGTGCCGCTCGCGCTGCGCCGCCAGGAGCCGGCCCGCGCCGTCGAGCGTGGTGTGGTGGCGGATGCACGTGAAGACGTCGTGAAGCTCCTTGTCCCGGCGCGCCGCGTAGCGCACGCCGTTGGAGGCGAAGAGCGGAAGCCCGAGCCGCCGCGCCAGGTCGACCAGCGCCTGGTTGCGCCGCTCCTCCCCGCGTCGGCGGTGCCGCTGGAGCTCGACGTGGAGCCGTCCCGGAAAGATCGCGCGGAGCCTCTCGAGAAGCGCACGCGCGGCGTCCGATCCGCCGTGCGCGAGCGAGCGCGCCACCGGCGACTCGTCCCCTCCCGTCGCGACGTGCAGTCCTTCCGCATGCGCGGCGACCTGCTCGAGCGTGACGGCGGTCTCGCCCTTCGGCCTGCCGAGCGCGCCGGCGGTGATCAGGCGACAGAGGTTCCGGTAGCCGGCGCGGTTCTCGACGAGCAGCGTGAGGCGCGGGTCATCCCGGGGACCGCGTCCCTCGCCGCCATCCCGAGAGTTCCGGCCGTCATCCCGAAGGCCGGAGGCCCGAGGGATTCCGGACTCGATACGCCGCGCCCGCCGCGAAGCCCGGGATCCCTCGTCGCTGCGCTCCTCGGGATGACTTTGCTTACGCAAAGTCACCTCCGCCCCGACGAGCGCCCGCACGCCCGCCGCCTTCGCGGCCTTCCAGAACCGCGGCGCGCCGTAGACGCCGTTGCGGTCGACGAGCGCGACGGCCGGGATCTCCAGGCGCGCGGCCTCCTCCACGAGGTCCTCGGGCAACGACGCTCCGTCCAGGAACGAGAACGCCGATGCGGCGCGCATCTCGACGTAGGGGCGCGGCACCGGCCGCGGGGCAAGTTTCAAGGCGCGCGGGAAGTCGCGCTGCCGCAGCTTCTCCTTGCGCGCTCCCGGCGCGACGATCAGCGCGGCGACGGGATCGGCATCGCCGTGACGTCCTCCACAACTCGCGTTGCCCACGCCGAGGTTGCGGGACGGCGGCATTTCCGGCGGGCTCCCCGAGGCGCGCGTGCGCTTGTCGGCCACCCGGAAACGATAGGCGGTAAAAAGGCGTAAGTCAACCGCCAGGGTCAGCCCTGAAGAACTGACGTTTGGGGCCTGACCTGCAGAATTGACGTTTGAGGGACGGTCAGGCTTCGAGGCCGACCCGGGCGCTTCGCCGCTCGAGCAGGGCGACGTCTCGCCAGGCTCCGCGGAGCCGGCCGAGCTTCTCGCGCACGCCGACGACCCGGAAGCCGCAGGCCTGGTGGATCGTCAGCGACGGGGTGTTCTCCGGAAAGATCCCGGCCTGAAGCGTCCAGATCCCGGCGTCCTCGGACGCGCGCACGAGCTCGGCCAGCAGCGCCCGGCCCGCGCCGCGGCCCCGGGCCGCCTCCGCCACGTAGACGCTGGCCTCCGCCACGCCCCCGTAGCAACAGCGATCGGACACCGGCGACAGGGCCGCCCACCCCACGACCGCGTCGCCGACCTTCGCGACGAAGCGGCAGTCCGGACGGTGCGCCGCATCCCAGTCCTCGCGCGCGGGCGGCTCGGTCTCGAGCGTCGCGTGGCCCGTGGCAATGCCCTCGACGTAGATCCGGCGGACGTCCTCCCAGTCGACGGGCGTCATGGGCACGACGCGCACGGACGCGGAGGACGGCGGCACGCTAGACGTCCATGTACTCCGGGACGTAGCCGGACATCAGGCTGCCCTTCGGCAGGATCGCCCGACCCGAGCCGCCGGCCGATTCGTCGCCCGTCTTGACCCAGTGCCACGCGTGCAGGATGTCGGGTGCGTGGTAGTAGCGCGTTTCAGCCTGGATGAGGACGGTGCCGCCGAGAATCTCGGCCTTCAACTCCTCCCACTTGTGCGCGCCGACAACGGCCACGCGCTCGATGTGCTCGGCGTACTTCGAGAGGAACTGGATCTCCTTCCAGCGCGCGGCCCATTCCGTCCGGTCCATCTCGGACAGGTCCGCCAGGATTCCGATCGTGCGCTTGCCGCGTTCGCGGATCGCAAACTCCAGCTGCGGCAGGAAGGCCTCGACCTCCTCGGCCGTGACGGTGCCCTTCGCCCGAAACCCGAAGGCCCGGCCCTCGCTCTCTTTCATTCTCTCGATCATGCGCTGCGATCTCCCTTCGTCCTGCGGTCCAACATATCGCAGACCCGGCCTCTCAGGAGATCAGCTGCCGCCGGTGATGGTGGGCATGCGCGGTCAGCAGCCGAACCGCGTCGCGCGCCGACAGCTTCCCGAAGTAGGGGTGCGTGATCCGCACCCTTCGCTCGCGGGACGCGATCGCGAGGTCGTCGAGAAAGCGCTCGGCCTGCCCGACCAGCCGTGTCGCCGCGCGGGCCGGGTCGGGAGATGACGCGACGGGGCGGATCTCCCGCGGCGCGGGGGCTCCCCGCGGAAAGCCGCCGCGCCGGATCTTCGGCATCACGACCCAGCGGAGGACCGACCGCTTCCACCACGGCAGGCGCACGGCGAAGCCCGGTCCGCCGGCGATCTCCGAAAGCGCGGGGGCGTACGCGATCGCCAGGTGCTCGGAGATCTCGGCCCGCGTCCAGCCGCCCGGCCGCGCGGGCTCGCTCCAGCGCGGCGGCGCGACGCCGCGAATCGCCGCCGCGCACTCCGCGATCGCCCGCCGGTGGTCCGTCGCCGCGCGGGCCAGCGTCGCCGGAACGCTCACGCCGGCGGCGCTTCCGCCGACTCCCGTGCGGCCTGCAGTTCGAAGGCGTTGTCGGAGTAAGCGCGCCGCCCGCAGGCGAGGGCACCGAGGCTCGACGCCGCATAGAGCAGCGGAAACAGGACGCCCCAGCGCTCGTACTGCGCGACGTGGACCCGTTCGTGCGCCCGGCATTCCCGGAGCTCCCGTTCGCCCGCCCCGAGAACGACGTGGCCGAGCGTGATCGCGCGGATCGGGAATCCCGGCACGCCGCGGGACAGGAGCGGACGGAGCACTCCGCCCCCGGCCTCGAGCACTCCGCCCTCGGCCCGCACGCTTCCCCCGGTCAGCGCCGCGGCGGCCGCGAAGGGCAGCGCCGCGAGCGAGACCAGCCCGGCCCAGAGGTAGGCCGGCAGACGCGTCACGGGGCCCCGGCCATCCCGGCTTCCCCGCCCTCCGGGCCGTAGAACATCACCCACACGACCAGGTCGTCCGTGAAGCTCTCGAACCGGTGCTCGGAGAAGGCCGGCACGAAAAGCACGTCGCCCGGCGCGAATCGCTCGAGCGTCGAGCCGTTGCGGAACTCTCCGCGGCCGGCCACGACGACGTAGAGCTCGTCGCGGGTGTGCGGCTTCTGCGGGTCGGTGCCGCGCGGCGCGTAGATCTCGACCTCCAGCGTTCCGTGCTTGAGCACCGTCGCGAACCGTTCGCCGCCGGAGCCCGGGATCTTCTGCATCGCGTCGGCGACGCTGACCCGCCATTTGTCGCGGTACATCGCTTACCCCCTCTTGCCGGCGCGCCGGGCCGGCGCCCGATTCTTACATCTCCTCGAGCGTACGCCCCTTCGTCTCCCGCACGAACTTCAAGACGAGAACGAACGAGACCGCCGCGGCGGCCGTGTAGAGCCCGTACGCGAGCCCGAGGCCCGCCCGCGCGAGCGACGGAAACGTCAGTGTCACCAGCCAGTTCGCGACCCACTGCGCCGCCGCCGCCAGGGCGAGAGCCGTGCCGCGAATCCGGTTGTTGAACATCTCGCCGAGCAGGACCCGGACGCCGGCCCGGAGGGTCTACTCCGGATCGAGGAACATCTCCGCGATCGCCGGCGCCCGGCCGGTGAACGACTCGTCGCTGTTGACGAGCAGGGCGACCACGAGACGTTCGTCCGGATAGACCACGAGGTTCGCCGTGCCGCCCTGTGACCCGCCGGAGTGCCGCACGCGGCGCCGCCCCTTCGCGTCGCGGTCGACCGTCCAGCCGATCCCGTACTCGGTCTCCCGGCCGTCTTTCGTCCTCTGCGACGTCCAGAGAAGGTGCACGGTCTCCGGCTTCAGGAGCCGTCCCTCGAGCAGCGCGTTGGCGAAGGCGACGAGGTCTTCGGCCGTCGAGAGGAATCCGCCCCCGGCCCACTTGTAGCTGTTGTCGACGTAGAGTGCGTTCTCCACGGCTCCGGTGTCCGCGTCGCGCGTGTAGAACCGGGACCGGCCGGGGATGATCGGCGCCGGATCGTCGGCCGCCGTGTGCTGCATTCCGGCCGGGGCGAAGACCTCCTTCTCCATGAATTCGAGAAACGAAGTGCCGCTCGCGCCCTCGATGACCGCCGAGAGCAGGTTCCAACCGTACGACGAGTAGGAAAACCGAGTGCCGGGCTCGAAGAGCAGGGCGTCGTTCTCGAAGATCGCCAGGCCCGCCCGCACCGTGGGGTAGTGGTCGCGAATCAGGAACTCGTCGCCCTCGTAGTGGCGGATACCGGCCAGGTGCCCCGCGAGCTGACGCGCCGTGATCGGCCAGGCCTTCCTCGGAAAGTCCGGCACGTACGCCTGCACCGGCCGGTCGAGGTCGAGCCGCCCCTGCTCGACCAGCCGCCCGAGCGCCGCCGCGGTCAACGGCTTCGAAACGCTGCCGATCCGCATGCGCGTCTCGCGCGTGACCGCGACGTCGAGCTCGACGTCGGCGCACCCGAAGCTCTCGCTCCAGAGCGTCCGGCCGGCCCGGGAGACCGCGATCTGTGCCCCGGGCGCGAGTGTCCGGAAGAGATTCTGCTCGACGAACGCCCGCGCGCGCGCGACCGCACCGGACGACAGTGACGGTGACGGTGATGCCCGCTGCGCCGCCAGCAGCGCCGGCCACAGGGCAAGCAGGGCCGCGCCGGCCAGACGCTTCGACGCGGGGCCTCCCGGAGAGCGTCCATCCCCCATGCCGTTCCCCCGACCCTCAGGTCCGGCTGGCATCGTTGGCGATCGTGCGGTCGAGCAGCGCCTCGTAGATCGGCCGCGCGCCCAGGGCGCGGGCGGTCACGTCCGCGACGACGGCAGCGTAAACCAGCGGAAGCATGAGCGGAATGGCCCCCGTCATCTCGATGATGATCAGTACCCCGGTCGCCGGAGCGCGGACGGACGCGGCGAAGAGCGCGCCCATCCCGACGACGGCGAACGCGGCGAGCTCCCCCGGGGGCGGGGACATCAGCAGCTCGCCCGCGCGGCCGGCCAGCACGCCGAGCTCCGCGCCGAGAACGAGCAGCGGCGCGAAGAGTCCGCCCGCGACGCCGGTCGCGTAGCTCACGAGGGTGAGGGCGAAGCGGGCGACGAGGATGCCCGCGGTCTCCCTTGCCCCGGCCGGCGCGTGGAGCGCGCGCTCGACGAGTCCGTCCCCGGGGCCGAGCAACCCGGGAGCGAAAAATCCGGTCAGTCCCACCAGGGCTCCCGCCCCCATCGCCACGAGGACGGCGCGCCGGGCGCCGCCTCCGCGCAGCCGCGAAAAGAGCGCCAGCGCACCGAGGAGGCAGCGGTTGAAGAGGGCGCCGAGGAGGCCGGCCGCCCCGCCGAGAACGAGAAAGAGCGGGAGGGCCGCGACCGGCGGCGGCGTCGCTCCGGCGAGCGCGAGCTGCGGCGCGCTCCCGAGCATCGCCCGGCACACCTGGTCGGCCGTGACCGCGGCGAGCAGGGCGGCGAGAGCGTGCCTCGGGGTGCGGAGGACCCGCATCTCCTCGAGCACGAAGACCGTTCCCGCCAGAGGCGCATTGAACGCGGCGGCGAGCCCAGCGCCGGCACCCGCGGCAATCAGCGTGTGCGCGCGTTCGCCGGAGCTCGCGGGTGACCGGCCGAGAGCCCGTCCGGCCGCCGCGCCCATCTGAACCGTGGGGCCCTCGCGTCCGAGCGTCAGGCCGCCCCCGATGGCGAGCAGGCCGCCGAGGAACTTCACCCAGAGAACCCGCGGCCAGGACATGTCGCCGCCCCGGTGCAGCAGCGCCTCGACCTGGGGAATGCCGCTACCCGACGCGCTCGGCTCGAAGCGGCGGACGATCTCCGCGCCGCCCGCGACCGCGAGGGCCGAAAGGATCGCCGCCAGGGGCAGCCCCCATCCGCCGAGCGTCGCGTTCGCGACGGCCGTCTCGCGAAGCGTGGCGAGGACGGCCAGTGCCCGCTGGAAGGCCACCGCGATCAGACCGGCGGCGAGCCCGACCGCGATCGCGAAGCCGAAGAGCGAGGCATGGGCGGCGACGGGTGCGTAGCGGGAATCGTCGCCGGTCATTTCATGGAGACCTCAGCCGTGGCGGCTCACGGCGATCCAGTACGCCGCCAGGGCCGCGCAGATGCCGATGGAGACGAAGACGTTGAGAAAAGCGGCCGCCGTGGCCAGCAGATAGCCGGGCACTCCGATCCGGTAGCTCTTCGTGAAGGCCGCCAGCATGTCCTCGCTCACGTTCGGGCGCAGCAGGCGCCGGCCGCGGATCGCCTCCTGCCACAGGACCCAAAAGGCCACTCCGATCACGACGAAGGTGCCGGCGTAGAAGGCCGCCGCGGCCGGGGCGGCGGGCCGCTCGAGGTACTCGGCGAGCACCGCCGTCGGAAACGGCACGAAGGTCACCAGCAGCAGGAGGAACCCGTTGACGTAGAGAAAGCGGGGTTCGGACTTCCGAACGAGGCGGAAGATCGCATGGTGGTTGGCCCACATGATGAAGATCGTGACGAAACTCGTGAGGAACGCCACGTAGGAAGGCCAGAGCCGCCCGAGCGCCGACCAGAGCGCGGCGGTCCCGCCGTTCTCGGACACGTGCGGAACCTTGATCTCGAGGACGAGCAGCGTGATCGCGATGGCGAACACGCCGTCGCTGAAGGCCTCGATCCGGCCCGTGTCCTTCTCTTCCCCGGGCGACGTCACGGGAGTCCGGCTTACTTCGTGGCCGCTGCGGGCGCAGGCGGCGGCGGCTCGCCCGAGGCCAGGTCGGCCACGTAGGCCCACTTCCCGCCGGTCTTCTTCGAAACCGAGACGAAGCGGCCCTTCAGAACGACCCGGTCGCCGCCCTTGCGCGGCTCGAGGGTGAGCGCGAAGTTGCCCCACGCCGTCGAGAGGTCGCCCGAGGTCTGATAGACGGCGTTGGACAGCGTCGCATCGACGACCCGGTTGGCGCCGAGCAGTCCGGCGTACGTCTCCCGGATCGCCTTCGACCCGCGGGCCTCCGGCGCGTCGGGCATCCACAGGACCGCGTCCGGCGCGTAGCAGGCGACGAGCGCCTCGACGTCGTTGGCCCGGACCGCCCGAAGCCACGCCGCGTCGACGGACTTGGCTCCCTCTTCCGCCGCCGCCCCCTGCGCCGCACACAGCGCGATCGCCAGGCCCAGGACCGCCGAACCGGCAAACCTCTTCCTCATGGATCCTCCCTCTTTGCGTTGCGCAGGATCATACCGGGGTCGGACGCACATCCGGATGTCCGGGTCCACATCCGACCCTCACGGCGGTAGCGCGCGGGGCGCGTGCGCTCACCGCCGCGTCTCGATCGCCACACGGACCGGCGTCGGCGTCAGGACGCGCTCGAGATCCGCCGGCCGGATTTCCACCAGAAACCCCCGCCGGCCGCCGTTGATCAGAAACCGCTCGAGCGAAAGGATCGAGCTCTCGACGTACACCGGTAACGGGGAGCGGGTGCCGAACGGGCTCACGCCGCCCGGGACGTAGCCCGTGTGCTTCTCGACGGCCGCGGCGCTGGCGGGAGCGACCTCGCGGGCGCCGATCTGCCGCGCGAGCTCCCGCGTCGACACTTCCCGATCGCCGTGCATGAGAACGAGCAACGGTCGGGCCTTGCCCTCGCGCGCGCGGGCCTCCATCACCAGCGTCTTGACGACGGCATGTTCCTCGACGCCGAGGGCCTCGGCCGAGTGACGCGTCCCTCCACGCTCGACGTACGCGTACACGCGCGGTTCGAACGCCACGCCCGCCGCGCGCAGCGCCCGCACGGCCGCCGTCGCCGGAACCTCCGGCTTCAGTGGCAGCCCCGGAATAGAAGGGCGAACAGCAGTGCCGCGAGCCAGCCGAAGACGAGCAGGCCCGCGATGCCGAGGACGATCGGCCGCTGGAACAGCGAGAAGGACCGTTCCAGCGGCGCGCCGCAGCGGGCGCACGTCTGTCGTTCGTCCAGACTGTTCTCGGCCCGGCAGTTCCAGCAGGTCATCCCTTCTGTCCCGCGAGCGCGATCCCCGCTCCGGCGCCGACGAGAAGCGCGCCGGCCACCCGGTTGGACGCCTTCGCGAAGCGCGGCTGCCGCGCGAGCTCCGACAGGCGGCCCGCGAAGACGCCGTAGGCGAGAAGCACCAGGAACTCGGAGCCGACCGAAGTCGCGGCGAGGATCGCGATCTGTGGCGCGACCGGCCGGTCGGCGCGGACGAACTGCGGCAGCAGGGCCGTGAAGAAGAGGAGCGCCTTGGGGTTGGCCGCCTGGAGCACGAAGCCGCGAACGAGCAGCCGCGGTCCGCCTCCGCGATCGGCGCCGTCCGCGGCGGCCGTCTCGAGGGCCATTCCCCGTCCGAGAATGGTCGCCGCCCCGAGGTAGACGAGGTAGGCGGCGCCGGCGTACCGGATGCCGAGGAAGAGCGTGCGCGATGCCGCGAGCGCCGCGCCCAGACCCGCCGCGGACAGAAGAAAGTAGAGCGTGTTCGCCGACAGGATACCGAGGGTCGCGAAGATCGACCGCCGGCCGCCATACCGGAGGCCCTGCGACACCACGAAGAACACCGCCGGGCCCGGCGTCAGCGACAGAACGACTTCCGTCACGAGGAAGAGGACCCAGGTCGACAGGCTCAATCGAACTCCCGGCGCGGCGGCACCTGGTCGGCGCCGACGCGGCCCGCCTCGATGTCCGCCTTGAAGTAGTTCTCTCCCTTCATCGGCGCTCCGGCCATCCGCCGGAGCATCGCGATCTGGCCGACGTGCGTCAGCGCGTCGGCGATCGGGCCCTGGAAGAGCCGCTCCTCCGGGCAGCCGAGCGGCTTGCCCGAAGCCAGCCGCGCATCGAAGCGAGCGAGGCCCGCGTGGAACCGCGCCACCTCCTCTTCCCAGGGGAGGGGCGCCGAATCCGACCAGACGTGCTCGCCATCGGCCAGGTGCCCGGCCCAGTCGAACAGATCGTTGACGTGGGCGAGGATCTGCGCCGGCGTGCGCGTCCCGGGAGCGGCCTGGAATCCGGCGAAGAGCGCGGGCGCTCCCCGGACCGCCTTGCCGCCGCGATACGCCACCGTCGCCACCGCGTGCCTCAGCCAGGTCGTCACGTTGCCTCCTCAGCCGCCGTCGAGGTCGCCGAGCTGGGTCAGCATGCCGAGCTCGTCGACGTTGTCCCAGTGCTCGACGATCTTGTTCTCGCGCAGCCGGTAGAAGTCCATCCCCCGCACCAGTACGGTTCTCCCGGTCGGCGGAATGCCGAGGAACGCGCCGCGATGGGTGCCGGTCCAGTGGTAGCGCGCCGCCACGATCTCGTCCTCGCCGACGATGGCCTCCAGGGTGAAGCGCACGTCCGGAAACGCGTCGCGCAGAGCCGCAAAGCGGGCCTTGACGCCGGCGGCGCCGGGGGCCTGACCCGGCGGCCGGGCTGTGATCCACGAACGCCGCGCCGATGATCGTGTCGAGGAGTCCGAGTCTTCCGCCGTTCAGGGCGTCGTCGAACAGGCGGCGGATGACCTGTTTGTGGCCCTCGGTCACGCGTCGGCTCCCGAAACGGCGATTCGCGCCGCCGTCATGAGTCCGCCGGCGGCAGGTCCCGCTCCATCCGGACCACCGGCAGCACGAGACCGCCCGGCATCGCGGCCTCGAACGCCTCGCGCTCCGCGAATCCGAAAGCCCGATAGAAGGGAACGCCCGGCAGGGTCGCCGCGAGCTCGGCGCGGCGGAAGCCGGCGGCGCGCGCGGCCTCGAGGCAGGCCTCGAGGATCGCCGAGCCGACGCCCTGGCGCGCGTAGTCGGGGTGGACGAAGAACGCGCGAATCCGCGCCGTATCGGTCCGGGGATCGAGGATCGGGTCCTCCGACGCCCGCATCTGGTCGCCGCCGAAGAGCGATCGCCGGCGACTCCATCCGCCGCAGCCGGCCAGGCGCCCGCCGTCCTCGGCCACGTAATACGTCCGATCGCCGATCAGGCGCGTGTCGGGGCCGAAGATGTGGCGGATCGCCGCTTCGGTCTGCGCGTCGGTGTAGAACCCGCGCGAGAGCTCGCGCGCCGACAACGGGATGAGCTCGACCAGCGCCGGCACGTCGCCGATCGTCGCCGGCCGCAACTGGAGCCGGAGCCCGGAGCTCTCGAAGCGAACCCGCCCGCTCCCCGGCTCCTCCGCCGCTTCCTGGAAGCCGCAACGCTCGAGCACTACGATGGAGGCGCGATTCGCGCGGGTCGTGTGGGCGACGATCCTCCGTGCGCCGGCGGAAAGCGCGCGGCGCACGAGGGCCCGCGTCATCTCGGTCGCGTACCCGAAGCCGCGATGCTCCGGGGCCACGGAGTAGCCGAGCTCGACGACCCCGTCTTCCGAGGGCGGGCCGAGGAACCCGCCCGCAGCGACGAGGGCCGCCGGGGCCGTGCCCGTCGCGCGTCGAATCGCGTACCAACCGTACCAGCCGGCCGTCGGCACACCGTCCTTCAGCCGGGTGCGAAAGAACTCGAGGGCGGTCCGGTCGTATTCGCCGGGCGGCCAGCTCGGAGGCACCTCCGCCGCCAACAGCTCCCGGAAGCGCCCCACGGAGCCGATCTCGGCCTCGACGTGCTCGAGCGTCGCCTCCACCAGGTCGAGCCGCGCGGTCGTGATCTTGAGCGGCGGCGCCACGGGACGCTCTACCGCACCTTCCCGGTCGAGAAGTGCGGGTTCTCGATGATCCCGAGCGGGTTGCCGAAGGGATCCCGGACCACCGCCACGCGAATGCCCTCGCCGACCTCGGCGAGATCCTTGAACGGCTGCGCGCCGAGGCTGATCAGCCGGGCGAGCTCCGCGGTCGCGTCGTCGACGCCCCAGTAGGCCACGACGCCGCCGGCCGGGCCGGCCCCGCTCATGTCCGGGTCGAGGCCGAGCTCGAACCCGCCGACCTCGAAACCGACGTAGAACGGCTGGGCGAAGTACGGCTCGAACCCCAGCACGCGCGTGTACCACGTCTTCGCCGCTTCCAGGTCGGGAACCTGGTAGATCACCGTCCGCAGCCCCCGAATCATCACGACAGTCTATCCATTCGGGGTCAGCCCTGAAGAACTGAAGTTTCCGCGCGGGCCCCGGGCGAGCGCGAGGTCTGCGGCGACAATGCGGTCGGCTCCTTCGCCTTCGAAATGCAGTTCTTCAGGGCTGGCCCCAAACGTCAATTCTTCAGGGCTGACCCCCATTGGACGAGGAGGGCCTCGAAGCGCTGGGGGCGGTCGCCCGAGGGATCGATCCGGCCGCCCGGCATGAGGTATTCGAGCTCGGCCGGGTTCGTCCGGCGCGCCCAGGCCTGAAACTCCGCGAGCCGATCGCCGGGAACCAGGGCGCCGCGCGGCTCGAAGAGGAATCCCGAGATCTTGCCGGCAGGGTCCAGCCACCAGGTCGCGCGGAACTTCTGCGGAGAGCGGCCGATCAGCCGGTAGAAGTCGTTCATCTCGACGCCCTCCGCGGTGACCGAATCGCGGCCCTCCCCCCAGCCGGAGTAGTCGCTCTTCCCGTGGAAGTGAGCATCCCAGCCGCTCCACTTGCCGCGCAGCGTCCAGGGGGTGCCGGGTCCGGACTTCTCCTCCCACCAGATGCGGGCGTCCGGCGCCATCATCGCCTGCGCCGCCGCGTCGTCGCCCCGCCGCCTCGCCGCCAGGAACTCCTGGACCCTGGCGATCCGGAGCGCGTCCTTCGTCACGACGCCGCCCTTCATGACCCAGGCGACCCGCTCGAGGGTCGTCACGTCCTCGAGCGGATTGCCCCGCACGGCGATGATGTCGGCGAACTTTCCCGGCGCGATCGCGCCCACGCGATCCGACCAGCCGAGAAGCTCCGCGGCGTCGACGGTCGCCGCGCGGATCGCCTGGAGCGGCGTCATGCCGTGCGACGCCATCCAGACGATCTCCTTCGCGTTCTGGCCGTGCGGCAGGACCGAGGAGTCGGAGCCCATGGCGATCTTGACACCCGCGGCGACCGACTTGCGAAAGCCCTCCCGGCTCCCGCGCGCGAAGCCTTCCTGCCGCTCCCGCCGCCACGCCGGGGCGTCGGCCGCCGCGGTCTCGTCCTCCATCTCCCAGATCGCGCCGGTCGGAACGAGAAAGACGCCCTTCGCCTTCAGCATCCGGATTCCCTCGTCGTCGATCAGGGTCCCGTGCTCGACCGAGTCGACGCCGGCGCGGATCGCCGTCTTGATCCCGTCGGTCCCGTGCGCGTGCGCGGCGACCTTTTTGCCCCGGCGGTGCGCCTCCTCCACGATCGCCTGCATCTCCTCGAGCGAGAACTGGGTCTCGTTGGCGACGTCGCGGCCCTCGCCGCCGCCTTCCGTCGCCATGATCTTGATGACGTCGGCGCCGTACTTGATCTCGTACCGCGCGAGCCTGCGCACCCCGTCGACGCCGTCCGCGATCCCCGACTCGCCCCCGACGGTGATCGTCGGCGAGAGTCCCTCGACGTCCTCGTTGTGCCCGCCCGTCGAGCCGATCGCTAGGGTCGCAACGAGCATCCGCGGACCCACGACGTCCCCGCGGTCGATCGCGTCCCGCAGCGCCACGTCCGTGAAGTCCTTGGCCCAGAGGTCGCGGACGGTCGTGAATCCGGCGTCGAGGGTCAGCTTCGCCCGCGAGGCGGAGGTCACGGCGTCCTGCATCGGCCCGCCCTCGACGAGAAACCGGTACGTCGTCGTGACGTGCGTGTGGCAGTCGATCAGGCCGGGCAGGATCGTCACGTCGCCGAGGTCGAAAATCTCCGAATCGTCGGGGATCTCCAAGCCCGGCCCGACCGCCGTGATCCGGTCGCCCTCGATGAGCACGACGGGATTGGCGACGATGCGGCCGGCGACGACGTCGAGCATTGCGGCCGCGCGGACGGCCTTGCGCGGAGCCGGGACGGGCGCCGGCGCCGCACCGGCGAGGAGGAACGCGGCGGCGAGCGCCGCGGCAGCCCGTCGCGTAGTCTTCACGCCCCCATCCTACTTGGTCAGGTACTCCTGCACGTTCTCCTTCGTGATCATCACCGTCGGCAGCACGATCTTCTTCGGCACCTTTTCGCCCTTGAAGATCTTCTCGGCGACGTCGATGGCCTCCCGGCCGCCGGTCGGATAGATGAACGTCGCCGAAAGCTTCCCGTCGGCGACCGCCTGGCGTCCGCCGTCCAGGCCCGGGAGCGCGTCGATGCCGACGAAGCGCATCTCGCCGTCGCGGCCCTTGGCCTTGGCCGCGAGATACGCGCCCATCGCCATCGGGTCGTTGTGCGCGTAGACGAGGTCGATCTTCGCGTGCGCCGACAGGGCCGACTCCATCTGCGTCATCGCCTCTTCGCGCAGCCAGTTCGCGACGGGGTCGTGCACGATGTGGATGTCCGGAAAGCCGGCGATCGCCTCGCGGAAGCCCTCGCTGCGGTCGCGGGCCGGAGGCGAGCCCGGCAGGCCCTGGATCTCCACGACGTCGCCCTTGCCGCCGAGGATCTTCGCGATGTACTCGCCCGCGGCCTTGCCGATCTCGCGATTGTCGGCGCCGATGAAGGTCGTGTAGGTATCCCCTTCGATCGCGCGGTCGAGAACGATGACCGGGATGTGCTGTTCGTAGACCTTGCGCACGATCGGCGTCAGCGGCCTGGCCTCGTTGGGCGAGATGATCAGAAGGTCGATCCTCTGGCGCAGGAAGTTCTCGACGTCGGCGACCTGCTTGGCGTTGTCCTGCTGCGCGTCGGCGTAGGCCACCTCGATGTCCGGGAAGCTCTTCGCCGCCGCGGCGACGTCGGCGTTCATCGAGACGCGCCACGGCTCGCCCAGGTTGCACTGCGAGAACCCGATCAGGTGCTTGCCGGATTTCGATTTGCCGCAGCCGGAAGCTCCCATGGCGAGGGCGACGAGGGCGGCCACGAGGGCCGCCCCGACACCGGAAGCCTGCAATCCGAGACGAGGACCGGCGCTCCGGCCGTAGGGGCGGGGCTCGTCCCCGCCCTTTTCCCTAGCGCTTCTTCCGCTGGAGCCAGACCGCCCCGAGAATGATGACGCCCTTGAGGATGAGCTGCAGGTTCGCATCGACATTGTTCAACCCCATGATGTTGTTGATGACTCCGATGATCAGCACGCCGACGAGCGTACCGCCGACCGATCCGGTTCCTCCCGACAGGCTCGTTCCGCCGATGACGACGGCGGCGATCGCGTCGAGCTCGTACGCGACGCCGTCGTTGGGATTGCCCTGCTCGAGCTGCGCGCAGTGGACGATCCCCGCGAGCGCGGCCAGCGCCGCCGCGATCACGTAGACCCCCGCCTTGTGCCAGGCGACGCGGATTCCCGAAAGGCGCGCCGCCGTCTCGTTGTCGCCGATCGCGTAGATGTATCGGCCGGCGCTCGTCCTCGCCAGAAACACGTGCATCCCGGCGACCGTGAGCAGGAACAGGACCGCCGGCGCGGGCACGAACGGCAGGATCGGCGCGGCCAGCCAGTGCAGGGACTCGGGCGCGCCCCCGGGCCCGAACCCGAGCGGGATCGCCATTCCGCCGCTGACGTATCGCGCCACGCCCCGCGCCGCGCTCATCGTGGCGAGCGTCGCGATGAACGGCTGGAGCTTCCAGCGCGCGACGACGAAACCGTTGACGGCTCCCCAGAGCGCTCCGACGGCGAGCACGACGAGGATCGTCGCCGCGAGACCGAACCCTGCCTTCATGAGCAACCACGCGGTCAGCGTCGCCGCAAGCGCGAGAACGGAGCCCACCGACAGGTCGATTCCTCCGGAGATGACGACCGCGGTCATGCCGACGGCGAGGATCCCCTTCTCGGCGACCTGTCGGAGGATGTCCGTGAGGTTGCCGACGTCGAGGAAGACCGGCCGCCCGCCGCGCACGGGCGAGAAGACGACCGAGAGAACGAGAACCGCGGCGAGGCCGAAGAGCCCCGTGTAGCGCGCGAGACGGCGGCCGCCCGGCCGCGGCGGCACGGGGGGTCTTCCCGACGGAGGCTCCCCCGGCTCATCCTTCCGTGCGGAATCCGCCGTCCCCGCGGCCGCCGCGAGAACCCGTTCCTCGGTGGCCTCGGCGTGCGGCAGCTCGGCCGCGACGCGGCCTTCGCGAAAGACCAGCACGCGGTGGCACTGCGTCAGGATCTCGGACATCTCGGAGGAACACAGGACGATTCCGAAGCCCTGGCCGGCCAGCCGGCGCAGCAGGGCGTAGACCTCGGCCTTCGCGGCAAGGTCGATGCCCCGGGTCGGCTCGTCCAGAAGCAGAATCGACGGCGAAGCGAACAGGCACCGGGCGAGCACCGCCTTCTGCTGGTTGCCGCCCGAGAGCGTCGCGATCGGAACCTCGCGGCGACGCCGCCCGCACGCCCGTGTCCCGCATCCCCGAGCCGCCGGCCTCCGACGCCCGCCGCCGGTCGATCCAGCCCAGGCGCGAGACCTTCGACAGCGAGGCCACGGTCACGTTCTCGGAGACGGAGAGGTCGGGGAAGATCGCCTGCGACTTGCGCTCCTCCGGCAGGAGCACGACGCCGGCCTCGCGGGCCGCCGCCGGGTCGGCCGGCCGGAACTCGGCGCCGCCGACGACGACGCGTCCCGGAAACGGGACGCTCGAGCGCCCCCGTCAGGGCCAGGAGCAGCTCCGTGCGCCCGGCCCCGATCAGCCCCGCCAGACCCAGGATTTCGCCGCGCCGCAGCGTCAGCGAGACGTCGAAGAGCCGCCGACCGCCGGGGCGGTCCGGGTCCTCGACCGAGAGGTTCTCGACGCGGAGAAGCTCCGGCGCCCCGTCCGGCAGCGGCGTGAGCTCCACCCGCTCGATGTTGCGGCCGACCATCAGGCGGACCATCTCGTCTTCGTCGACGCCCGCGGCCTCGCGCGTGACGATGCGCCGGCCGTCGCGCAGCACCGTGATCCGGTCCGCGAGACGCCGCACCTCGTCGAGCTTGTGGGAGATGTAGACGATCGCGACGCCCGCGCTCGGTCAGCCGCCGGATGAGGCGCTCGAGCCGCGCCGCCTCGGAGGACGACAGGGACGTCGTCGGCTCGTCCATGATGATCAGCCGCGCGTCGAGCGCGAGCGCCCGCGCGATCGCCACAAGCTGCCGCTGCCCGGCCTCGAGCCGCCCGACGAGCTCGCCCGCCGCGGACGTGCGTTTCGCCCAGATCCGCGAGCGCCTGCGGCGCCCGCGGAAGCAACGCCCGCGGCCGGCCGAGGAAGATGTTCTCGGCGACCGAAAGGGACGAGACGAGTTGGAGCTCCTGCGGGATGACCGCGATGCCCGCCTCGATCGCCTCGCGCGGGCTTTCCATCCGCCGCGCGATCCCGTCGACCCGCACCTCGCCGCCGTAGCCGCCGAGTTCTCCCGAGAGGATCTTGATGAGCGTCGACTTTCCGGCGCCGTTCTCGCCGATCAGCGCATGCACCTCGCCGGGCCGCACGTCGAAGTCCACGCCGTCGAGCGCCCGAACGCCCGGAAACGCCATCGACACCCCGCGCGCCTCGACGAGGGATGTCATGGGGTCAGGTCTGAATTCTTCGGAGTTTGACCCACGGCCGAAAAGCCGAAGTTTTCAGACCTGACCCCGGTCTTCAGGCGCCGCATCAGGCCGGTCCTCCGGCCGAAGTGGTCGTGCAGCTCGAGCCAGTCGCGGTAGAGCGCATCGTAGGCGTCTGCGGCTTCCGCGCGGGGCGCGACGCGCTCGGGTCGCAGGCGCGCCATCGCGCGGGCCGCGTCCGCGAAGCTTGCGTGGCCGCCCCCGTCCGGTCCGGCCGCCACCGCCCCGAGCATCGCCGCGCCGAGCGCCGAGGCGTTGGGCGCGGCGGCGAGCGCGATCGGACGCCGGGTCACGTCGGCGTAGATCTGGAGAAGCAGCGGGCTTCTCTCGGCGAGGCCGCCGACGGCGATCAGCTCGGCCACCGGAATCTGCCGCTCTCCGAAGGCATCGAGGATCCGCCGCGTCGAGAACGCCGTCGCCTCGATCAGGGCCCGGTAGATGTCGCCGGCCGTCGTCGCCAGCGTCATGCCGACGAGCAGGCCCGTGAGGTTCGCGTCGACCAGGACGGAGCGGTTGCCGTTCCACCAGTCGAGGGCGAGGAGCCCGTGGCCGCCCGGCGGCGACTGCGCGGCCTCCCGCTCCAGCGCGGCGAAGGCCGCGGCGGCGTCGGCTCCCGTCCCGGCCACGAGCCTGGCGAACCAGCCGAAGATGTCGCCCACGGCGGGCTGCCCGGCCTCGTAGCCCGAAAACCCCTCGACGATGCCGTCGCGCACGACGCCGCCCACGCCCTCGACGAGCTCGTGCCGGTCCGAGAGGAGCATGTGGCACGTCGACGTCCCCATGACCATCACCATCCGCCCGGCCTCGACGACCGTCGCCGCGGGCACCGCGCTGTGCGCGTCGATGATCGCCGCGGCCACCGCCGTGCCCGGCGCGAGTCCGAGCCGCGCCCCCATCGCCTCCGTCAGACCGCCGACCCGCCGCCCCGGCGGCACGATCTCGCCCGAGAGCTTCGACTCGAGGCCGGCGAAGCGCGGGTCGAGGGCGCCGAAGAATTCCGCCGAGGGAAAGCCGCGCTCGCGGCTCCAGAACCCCTTGTAGCCCGCGCCGCAGGAATTGCGCACCCGCGCCCCGCACAGCTCTCCGACGATCCAGTCCCCGCCCTCGACGATCGAGGCGGCCGCGTCGTAGACCGCGGGGTCTTCCTCCAGGACCTGCAGCGCCTTCGCCGCAAGCCACTCCGAGGAGCTCTTGCCGCCGTAGTCGGCCAGAAACGCCTCGCCCCGCTTCTCGGCCAGGGCATTGATCCGGTCGGCCTGGGGCTGCGCCGCGTGGTGCTTCCAGAGCTTGACCCACGCGTGCGGCCGCGCGGCCCACTCCGAAAGCAGGCACAGCGGCCGCCCGGCCGCGTCGACCGGCAGCACCGTGCAGGACGTGAAGTCCACGCCGATCCCGACGACCGACTCCTTCGGCACGCCCGCCGCCGCGAGCGCCTGCGGCACGGCCTTCTCGATCGCCTCGACCCAGTCGCCCGGGTGCTGGAGCGCCCAGTCGGCCGGTAGTCGCGTGCCCGTGCCCGGCAGCGCCTCGTCGATGACGCCGTGCGCGTAGTCCACCACGGCCGAGCCGCGCTCCCGGCCCGTGCGCGTCTCGACGACGAGCGCGCGAACCGAAGCCGTCCCGAAGTCGAGTCCGAGCGCGCAGGGCGCAGACGGCGGCGTCACGCCCGGTACTTCGCCGCCTGGTGCCGGTCGAGCGACTGTTCCGGGTCGCCGCACAGGTTGACCTGGATTCCGAGGGCGCGCGCCATCGACGCCTTCCGCACGAGGGCGCGGTTGGCCGTCGCCGCGTCCGGGGCGTAGGCCACCTGGATGTGGTTGGCCATGTGCTTGGCCATCATCTGGTCGCGCGTGATCCCGTAGAGGACCGCGTGCATGATCGGCCACTGCGGTGTCGTCGCCTGCCAGCGCCGCTCCGTCTCGGCCTCCGAGAGCTTGACGACGCCGCCGCGGCCGACGTCCATGTGGAGCCCGCTGTTCTTGACGTAGACGCGCGAAAACACGATCTCGCCGGGCTTCGACACCCCCTTCAGCGTGGAGCCGCCCCGGGGGAAGTACATCGGGGGCTGCCGCTCCCCCTTCGCTCCGCCGTACCCACCGATGAAGTGCGAGGCCGGAGCCGCGCCCGAGATCTCGAAGACCCACACGAACTCGGACACGCCGCTCTCCTCGACCGCCGCGCCCCAGCGCACGTCGTGCAGCGTCGTCGAGGGATCGATGCCGAGATCGGTCCAGACCCGGTTCGTCATCAGCGCATCGACACCCGCGCACTCGTCGACCTCGTTGAAGTGCGGCACGGCGAGGCCGGAAAAGAGCGGCCCGCCGTCGGCGCCCAGCACGGGCGGCCGGTCGGGGTTGTTGAGCAGACCCTCGGCGAGGTCCGACGCGACGCAGGTGTCCTTCAACCCCTGCTGGTACTGGATCCCGATCGCGGCGCAGCCGAAGTCATGCGCCATCCGGACCGCGGCGTCGTACATCCGGAGACCCTCGAGCACCTGCCCCTCGGTCAGCTCCGTGGCCTCGTCCCGGCCGAGCGCGAATTTCATCCCGCGTTTCGTCAGCCAGGCGTAGTGCCGCCGCGCCGTCTCCTCGGGGACCTCGCGCATCGCGGCGTAGAGCATCGATTGGGAGAGCCGTTCCTTGAAGAGGCCCATCCCGTGCATCAGCTCGTCGGGGATGATCGCGTTGTACATCCCCATGCAGCCTTCGTCGAAGACGCCCATGATCGCCTGCTCGTGCTTGAGGGTTTCCCCGAGCGCGGCGCCGCGGGCGCGGTCCTCCGCGTAGTTGCCGTTGAACGTCCGGTCCTCGATCGCCTGCGCGTGGCTCGTGTCGTGCCGGATCGCGCCGTCCGAAAGCCACTGCCGCAGAGCCCCGCGCGCGAAGCCGTCCTCGAAGTCCTCGCTCCAGACCGAGCTGTAGGGGATCCCGGCCTTCGTCAGCGAAGCGTTGACGTTCAGCATCCCGACCAGGCCGGGCCACTCGCCGCTCCAGTTGGCGAGCGTCAGGATCGGCCCGCGGTGCTTCGTGAGCCCCGCGAGGACGTGGCTCGTGTACTCCCAGACGGCCTCGGCCACGACGAGCGGCGCCTCGGGATCGATCGTCCGGAAAATCTGGATCCCGCGCGCCTGGCCGTCGATGAAGCCGTGCTTCTTCTCGGGATCGTAGGCGTGGCCGCGGGTGATCCGCGCGCCCAGCTCGCCGAAAGCCTTGTCCACGGCCTTCTCGAGCGCCTGCTGCGCGGGCCAGCACCGCTGATTGGCGGCGATGCGGGAGTCTCCGCTGGCGACGAGGACGACCTCCTTCGATCCGGGTTTGACGGTACCGGTGCTCATGGGTTCGCGGTCTCCTTATCCCTGGAGGTCGAAGTACATGTTGTAGGGCATGTCCGGCCCGACCTTGTAGAACGGAAGGAACAGTCCCTCGGGCTGGCCGGGTGCCGCGAACTCGAGGCCGGGACGGCCGACCATCCACTCGGTCGGTCCGCCCTTGAGGGCGAGCCGCGGCGTCGCGTCGCGCACGAGGACGACGGGGCCGAACGTCACGCAGGCGCGCTTGGGATGCTGCGCATCGATCGGCGAGAGCGCCAGGCGCATCGGGAGCCGGATCGTGACACGGTCGCCCGCGCTCCAGGTGCGCCGCAGGACGGCCCAGCTCCCGGGCGCCGCGGCCACGGGAAACGCCTTGCCGTTGACGGCGACCTCGACGCCCTGCGTCCACGCCGGCACCCGGAACCGGAGGTCGAAGGCCGCGCTCTTCCCGGGCCGGACGGAGAGCGTCGTCGTCTCGGAATCCGGGAACGCCGTCTCCTGCTCGACCGACACGAGCGTGCCGCCCTGGTTCCAGGCGGCGCGCGAGGGCACGAACAGGTTGACGTAGAGACCGCCGGCGTCCCGGAAGTAGACGACGTTGTGGTAGTCGGCGAGCACCTGCGGATACGTGCCCGAGCAGCACGGCCAGTTGCCGTCGGGATGGTAGAACTTGCGCCCGCCGCCCATCCGGTAGTCCGAGTAGTAGAAGGTCGCCCCCTTCGGCCCCATCGGCAGCGCCCCGAGGATCCCGTTGTAGAGGAGCTTCTCGATCCAGTCGCCGTAACGCGCCTGCCCCGTGAACATCAGCAGGTACCGCGCGAGCTTGAAGCCCCCCCAGGTCCCGCAGGTCGTCTCGAAGGAATAGTTCGTCGTCTCGAGCCGCCGGCCGAGCTCGCCGTCCTCCGGAACGAGGTCCTCCTCCGGACCGTAGCCGCCGGTCGCGTAGCACTGGGTCCGCTGGAGCCAGTCGTAATCGTTGACGATCGCGTCGAGGTACCGCTTCTGGCCCGTCACGGCATACGCCATCGCGCAGGAGGACATCGTGTTGACGTGGCTGTAGGCGTGGTGGCCCCAGCGCTTGACCTGCGTCGGCGCCGCGCCCGAGAACGCGTTCCAGTAGTCGTCGAACTGCCAGAGCTCCGCGAAACGCCGGTACTTTTCGTCGCCGGTGACCTGAAAGGCGCGGTAGAGGTTCTCCGAGAGCGTGTACCACTCGGTATTGGAATCGAGGCTGCGGCTGCGGTCGAGGTTCTCGATCGCCCAGTCGGTGATCTTCGAGAGATGGGCCAGGGCGTCCTTCCGGCCGGCGTACACCGCCATGTCCACCAGGCCGCCGACCTGCTTGTCGTAGATGTAATGCGGCTGCCACGGCCGGCGCGAGTAGAAGAACCAGCCGTCCGGTTCGATCGTCGAGGCCCACTCGCCCATCAGGAAGATCGCCTTGGAGCGCATCTCGGCGTCGCCGGTCGCCTTCGCCATTCGCGCCATCCCCGAGAGCCACTGGCCGAACGTGTTGAAGGTGTCGCCGTTGGACCACCAGAAGCGGCGGGCGGGCTCGCCGCTGTACCAGCCGCCGAGGTCGTTGCCGACCGCCCGCTGCCCGGCGCGCAGCCGGAATCCCTTCAGGATGTCGTCGTTCGGGATCGCGTAGTAGTAGGCGCGCATCGTGTCGTACTGCGCCTTCATCGGGCCGTCCAGGAGCGTGACGCCCTCGTAGTCGAAGGGCTCCACGAAGGTCTTCGGCCCGGCCGTCCCCTGCGGCGCGGGCGCCAGGCCCAGCGCCGCCAGTCGCCCCGCCAGCGGCGCGGCCGTCGCGCCCAGCACGGCCTTCGCCACGAACTCCCGCCGACTCGTCCCGTCGCTCATCGGGCCTCCCGGGTTGTGTCCCGGGATTCTACGTCGACCGCCGCGCGGATCTCCGGCCGGATGCGCACGATCCCGATCCAGAGAATGCACACCAGGACGGCGAGCAGATGCGCCGCCTCGAGGGAATCGGCGGCCGGGTCGCCGTTTCTCGCGTGCGTGGCGATCGCCCCGACCATTACGAACGCCAGGCCGCCCGCGGCGACGAGCCGAACGCCCGGCACGAGAAGCCCCACCGCGCCGAGGGTCTCGAGCGCGATGACGGCGTAGAGGAAGCCGACGGCGTAGCCCGAGGCCACGAAGAAGGCCCGCATCTCGGAATCGTGGGCGAGCTTGCCGATCTCCGTCGCGAGAAAGGCGAGCGACGCCGAGACACAGAGCCCGCGAATCAGATGCGGGGACGCCGCGAAGGCGAGACCCGCTCGGGGCTTCGCCCCGGTCCCCCGGGCCACCGCCCGCCAGAGCACCACGGACGATCCGAGGGCGGCCGCGAGGACCAGGCCGAACCGGAAGATCAGCGCGCGAAAGGCTATGCCGTAGGCGCCCCGGATCGGGACGAGCCCGAGCAGGGACAGGAGCGTCGCCGCGATCACCGTCGCGCCGGCCGCGAGGCAGAATCCGTAGAAGAGTCGCGCCAGGCGCTCGCCGCCGGCCGGCGTCATTTCCCTTCGATCTGCCGGATCGCCCGCTCGGCCGCGAACGACGGTGTCCGATCGATCACGCCACCCACGTGCGGAATGGGGTTCGCCGCGATCGTCCGCAGCACCGGGAGCGCCGCCCGGGCGGCCGGCCCGATCGCACCGAGCGCCTCGGCGCAGGCCCGCACGACGTTCACGTTCTCGTCCGACACGCCCGCGGCCGCGATGAGCGCGGGCACGGCCGGCGCGGCCTTCGGTCCGATCGACGCCAGGGCCTCCGCCGCCGCCATGCGCACGACCCGGTCGGGGTCCTTGAGCCGCGCGGCGAGCGCATCGACCGCCGGCGCCGCCGCCGCGCCCATCGCGCCGAGCGTGCGCGCGGCGAGGCCGCGCACCACGGGGTCCGGATCCGAGAGCGCGCGCGTCGCGCCCGCAAGATCCTCCGGTACGCGGGGGGCCTGGACGGCTGCGGCCTTCGCCCAGCCGGCGGGGCCGACCTGCGCCAGAACGATGTTGTCGACGCCGAGCAGGTAGCCCGTGGAAGCGGCATTCTTTCCCAGGCAGACGTAGGTCAGCGTGTGCCGCCCCCGCGTCAGCCTCGGCCAGCCGACCTGGTAGTCGAGGCCGACGTAGATTTCGTACGCGTAGCCATCGAAGGAGAGCTGCGGCCGCACGTCCGCCCCCGGCTCGTGCTCGAGGACCGGCGCGACGGGAGGCTTCCCGTCGAGCAGCACCGTGTAGATGCCGTAGTCCGAGCCCATCGCCACCTGCGTGTAGAGCTCGTAGTCGCCCGCCTCCGCAACGTCGAACGGGACCTCGAGCTTCGCGCCCGGGCCCTCGCCCTTGAAGATGAGCACGTCCTTGGACCAGAAGAGGTCCGGAAAGACCTCCGCCGTCCCCTTCTCGGCCTTCACCTGCCCGATCGCCTGCTCGACCTCGACCTGGCTGGCGTTGCCCTGCGGCAGGCGCGCCGAGCCGTACGGCACCGGCCAGAGGCCGGTGGCCACGCCGTCCTGGTACCAGTACGCCACCGACGACATCAGGTCGTCGCGCGTTCCGAAAGCCGACTTGAGCGATCCGTCGTTGTTGAACGTCCAGCCCAGGTGCTCGATGTCGAAGCGGAACGACTTCCGGAACGGGATCGGGTCCTTGATGTGCCAGCGGTAGCCCGTCATGCGCGACCCCAGGCCCGTCCCGTCGGCCACCGTGACGCCGGTGTACGGCCCGTCGACCACGTGAAGGCCCCAGGCGTCGTTGAAGTAGTCCTCCGAGCCCGTCCCGACGATCGACGGATCCGTCTCGCCGTCGACGTAAATTCGCTCGTCGCCCTCGCCGAACCACCCGGCCTCCGGCTGGATCACGTTCAGGACAGTTCCGGCGTAAAAGCCGCGCCCCTTCACGTCGAGAAACGTGTAGACCTTCTTCTCGGCCGGCGCCGGAAGCTCCTGCTTGTAACGGGCATGGAAGTAGAGCGTGTCCGGCGGAAGCGACGGCACCTTCGACCAGTCCACGTGGTAGTAGACGTGGTCGACCGGGCGGCGCCCCTCGTTCGAGAGCGTGATCCGGCAGGACTTCGCGAAGGGCATCGGCCAGTAGCTGTTGCGCGCGCGGCCGTCGGAGCTCGCGCGGATCATTTCCGACTTGACCGACCGCTCGAAGCCGTGGCCGACCGCGAAGAAGTCGCCGACCGGAGCGTCGACCGAAGCCTCCGGGTTCCCGTCGTAGTAGACGCGCAGCCGCATCAGCCGGGGCCAGGCATACTCGTTGGCGGCGATCGTCAGCCAGATGTGCGTGACGACCCCCGGCCCCTTCAGCTCCGCGAGCGTGAGCGTCTCGCCCGGGATCGGGTGCTTGCTGTCGTTGTTGGACGCCGGGTCCGGGCTCGACGAGGACACCCGTTCGGCCTTCGCGTCCTTCATCTGGGCGAACCGCAGCGCATCGAGTGGCGGCAGATCCTGCGCGCCTGCGGGACCGAGCACCCCGACGAAACCGAGAGTCAGGAGTGCCGCGGCCGATCTCTTCATCGGCGGATTCTACGTGGGGTCAGGTCTTCATTCTTCGGATTTTGCCGCGCCCGTCCCGGCACTCGTCTCGCCGGGCTTCGCGTGCACGAGACCCTCCGACCGGGTCTTGCGAAACCACTGTCGGGCGAGCAGCGGACGAACGGTCGAGCGGTCCTCGTCCAGTTCCACGCCGACGGTCAGGATTCCCGTTTCGATCAGAAAGGCGCCCCGCACCCTTTCGCCCCGCCGGTCGTATTCACCCGAGACGGTGAAGTTGCCGCCCGATGCCTCCAGCTCGCGGATCGCCGTGCGCGGTTGCGACAGGACGACGTCGGCAGCGGCCGAAAGGCCCTCGAGATCGATCAGCCCGCGCGTCCACTTCGGCAGCGCCTCGCCGAGGAAGGCGAGCAGCGGCCGCCCGTCCTTGCATTTGAGCGAAACCTTTCCGGTCAGGCCCTTCGACAATCGTCCGGACGACACCGCGAACTGGCCCCACCAGTCCTTCCTGCGGTCGGTCGCGCTGGCGACGAACACGTTCGAGATCTTCAGCACGGTGCCGCCGATCTTAGGGGCCCCGCCGTCGAGCACGAAGTCCGACACGACGAGCCGGGCGTCGGCGTCGCCCACGAGCGCGAGGCCCGGCCGCACGTACTTCCCCTGCTTTGCGGTCAACGCGACCGTGCCCGCAGCCGTCCCCTGGTCGATGCCGCCGGAGATCGCAACGTGCCCGGGGCCGCCCGACACGTGCACACCCGGGCCCAGCTGCAGGAGGCCGTCGAGAAAGTCGACACCTTCCGTCGGCCCCGCGAGGTCGACCTTCGCGGTGACCACCTTCCAGACCTTGTCTCCGAGGAGCTCCTGGACGTCCCAGTCCGCGAACGTCGCCTCGAGACCGCCCGACAGCTCTCGGAGCGCGGTCGCATCGCCGAACGCGAGGGTTCCGCCGCCGAACTCCACCGAGGCGGGTCCGATCTGAGCACGTATGCCGGGTCTCAACCGGAACCGCCCTCGCAGCTTCGAGGGTCCACGGTATCGAAATCGGTCGACCCAGATGTCGTCGAAGGCGTCGGTCGCCACGTCCTCGACGACGATCGTGAACGGGTCCCCTTCGGGCGGGGGCAGCGTCTCGCCCTCGACCTTCAGCGGCGGGTCGTCGAAGCCCGGGATCGGCGGGAGGTCCTGGACGCGCGCTTCCTTGACGCTGTCCCGGGCCAGCTTCTCGCGCAGCCGGAATTGAACGGACTCCGGGCGAAGCTCGGTGACCCGGAACGTCCGGCGCAGGAGAGGGCTCAGGGCGTAGCGGAAACGCGCCTGCGGCAGGATCACGATCCACTGCACGTTCGGATCGCTTCCCCGGATCCGGAGGTTTTTCACCGTGACACGCCCGGGCCAGGTCGAGACCGCTTCGTCCCAGTCGATGAACAGCTCTTTCGGCTTTCGGTTGATCTCGGCGCGCAGCGCCGGGCCCGAGAGCAGCCGCTTCGCGACGATCCGGTAGGCCGCGAGAAACGCCACGGGCGAAAAAACGACGAGCGCCGCGAGAGCGATCAGGACGCGCCGGCGCGTCCGGCCGGAGCTCAACCGGTCACCGGGACGCCGCGTTGCCGTTGTCCATGTCGGACATGATGAGCCATCGGCCGTCCGTGCCTTTCCGGAGCGTCAGCGTGAACTTTCCGGAGTCCGGCTCGCCCGCCCGGTGCGCGAAACCGCCGATGATGTACCCGATCGAACCCTCGGTCGCGTACGCGAGCGCTCGAAGAACGAGCGGCCCGCCGGCCCCGGTGTAGGCCTTTTCGATCGACGCGCGCCCGCGGACGGGCGGGCGGCCGCTCGCGAGAACGAAGCCGTCTTCCGCGAAGAGGCCCGCCAGCGCCGCGGCGTCCCGGGCCTGCCACGCCGCCTCGTAGTCCGAGAGCACGCGGGCGAGCTCCGGCGGCAATATGACGGAATGCATGCGGGCCGTCTCCGGGACCGCCGCCGCGTCTCCGAGAGGGCCAGCGGCGATCGCGGCGGCAACACACAACGCGTTCAGAATCATGATCATTTCTCCACCTCTCGCATCGGAGGGCGGGAAGGCTACCACTGCGGGACGAGCGGCCGCTCGCCTCGACCGGCCTACGCGAGCGGAGGGACGTTCAGGTTCAGGTGAAACCAGTTGTCGGGGTCGTACTGCGTCTTGATCTCGCGCAGCCGCGGGTAGTTGGGGCCGTATGCCGCGGCGACCGCGTCCGCCACGTCATCCTGGTCCAGATAGTTGACGTACCGCCGGGACGCCATGAAGGGTTTCATGGCCGCGTAGGATTCGCGGCCCCATCGGATGCACCGGTCCGTGTCTCGAGGATCGGTCCACTGGGCCAGAACCAGCAGGTTGTACCCGGCGCTGCGGTGCGGAAAGGCCGTCTCGCCGACCGGAACGCGCGTGATCGCCCCGTGCATCCGCTCGACGAAGATGCCGCTCATCGGCGTCGGGCAGGCCGCGTAGGCGGCGTCGATCGTCCGGATCGCGTCGTCGCTCAAACCCTCGAGGAAACTCGACTTCCAGTAGTTCAAGGCCCCTTTCGGATACGACGCGTCGAACATCCGGTTCGCGTCGCAATAGGACATCGGGCCGACGCTGTCGAGAACCGGGGAACCGAACGCCTTGACGCTTCGGGTCGCCGCCTCGCCCTCGGCCAGAGGCCCGCAATGCACCGCGACGATCCCCGCGAGGGCGGAGCCGTCCGGCCCGTGGAGCAACCCGGCCATCAGCGCCAGGTCCTCGGGCATCGCGGACGTGGCTTCCCGAAAGAACCGGAGGACGTCCTGCGCCTTCGAAAAGGGATGCAGGACGAATCCGCTGGTGACCGTCGGCCCCACCGGATGCAGCCGGAACTCGAACGCGGTGGTGACGCCGAAGTTTCCACCGCCCCCGCGGATGCCCCAGAAGAGATCCGGGTTCTCCTCCGCGCTGGCGGTTCGGACCCGGCCGTCCGCCAGGACCAGCTCCGCCGCCCGCAGGTTGTCGCACGCCGCGCCGTGCCGGCCCATCAGCCAACCGACCCCGCCGCCGAGCGTCAGGCCGGCGATGCCGGTCGAGCCGACCGCCCCGCCGGTCGTCGCCAGGCCGTGAAGCTGGGTTTCCCGGTTGAACTCGACCCAGGTCACGCCGCCCTGGGCCCGGACCGTGCGTGCGCGCGGATCGACCGCGATTCCCCGCATCGGAGACAGGTCGATCATCAAGCCTCCGTCGACGACCGCGCGGCCCGCGGGACTGTGGCCGCCTCCGCGGACGGCGACCTCCAGGCCGAGCTCGCGCGAGAGCCTCACGGCGTCGACCACGTCGGCGGTGCCCCGGCAGCAGGCGATCAATGCCGGCCTCTTGTCGATGAGCCCGTTGTGGACCTTCCGGGCTTCTTCGTATCCCGGGGCCCCCGGACGGATCAGGTCCCCGAGGAAGGCCCCGGAGAGCTTCGCGAGGGCCGCGTCGAGCGCAGACGGGTGGGTCATCGTGCCTCCCTTGCGGCGGGCGGCACCCACGCCGTCGTGCGACGCGGCTGTTCGGCTTCGACCGGAATCGTCGGGGCCCGGGTGCGCGATCTCGCCGCTGACGAGTCCGTTATAGACCCCAACCGGCCCGATGACAACCCGGAGGACGCCGCCCTACCGCACCTCGAAAACGGCCTCGACCTCGACGGCGACGTCGTACGGCAGGACGGCGACGCCGACCGCCATCCGCGCGTGCCGCCCGGCCTCCCCGAACACGTCCACGAAGACGTCCGAAGCCCCGTTCATGACCTGGGACGCTTCGGTGAAGTCGGGAGTCGCATTCACGAACCCGGCGACCCGGACGCACCGGACCGCCCGGTCGAGGTCGCCGCCGAGCGCCGCCTGGAGCTGGGCGACGAGGTTCAGCGCGCAGAGCCGCGCGGCCTGCCGGCCCTCTTCGACGCCGAACTCGCGGCCGAGCTTTCCGATGAAGCGCCGCTCCCCGTTCCACTGCGAGAGCTGGCCCGTGAGAAAGACGAGGTCTCCGCTGCGCACGAAGGGGACGTAGTTCGCGCCCGGGCGGCTCGGCTGCGGCAATTCGATCGAAAGCTCGCGAAGGCGGTCGGCGATGCGTCCCATGCTCACTATGCTCCGGAGGTCTTCGGAACCGCGGCAGCCGCCTTGACGAGCCGGCGAAGCACCGCCGGGTCGACGTCGTCGAGTTTCTTGATGTACAGGCAGCCCTTCCCCGTCGTGTGCTTCCCGAGCTCGGCCAGCAGGCCGGCATGGCGGTGGAGGCCCGACATCAGGTACAGCACCAGCCCCTGCTTGCGGGGCGAAAAGCCCATGAGGAACCAGTCGCCCTCGCGGCCGCTCGCGTACCTGTAACGCAAATCGCCGAAGCCGACGATCGACGGGCCCCACATCCTCGGCCGGGCTCCCGTCGCGGCCTTCATCAGCGCGACGAGGGTCCTGGCGTCCTTGCGGGCGCGCGGGTCATCCAGGCCGGCGAGGAACGCCGCGACGCTCGCCGCGGTCTTCTTCGTCTTGAGCTCGGCCATGCGTGCCTCCTCAGGGTCTCTCGAAACGGCTCATGACGTCACCTTCGGCTTGTATTCCGTGATTCCACCGAATCTCTCGAACCCGATTCTCTCGTAGACCCCGAGGCCGTCCGCCGAGGCCTGGAGGACGGCCGTCGCGACTCCGGCGTCGCGGGCGTCGAGAAGGGGCCGGGCTGTCAGCGCCGAGCCGTACCCGCGCTTTCGGTGCGCGGCGAGCGTCGCGATGCCGTAGAGGCCGGCGACTCCGCCGGCGAGGGTCACTTCCGACGTCGCCACGGCCTCGCCCGCGGCGTAGCCGACGTAGAGCCGCAGGGGGCAATCCGCATCCAGCAGCACCGGCGCCCCGCGCGCGTAGAAGCGGACGACGTCCGCGTCGGGCGGCGACCAGTTGGCCGCGCTGACCCGCGCGTAGTCCGCGAGCTCCGCCGGGGTGGCGACCCGGCGGATGTCCAGGCCTTCCGGCGCGAGGTCGACCGGCCGCAGCCGCGACAGGCCCGCGGCCATGGCGACCTCCGTCTCCGAGGGCTCGAGTCCCGCGCCTTCGAGCGCCGCACCCAGGTGCCCCGGCGAATCGGCCGGCCCGACCCACCAGGAGAACGGCCGGTCCGAAAACCACGCGAGCGCCTCGACGATCCGTCGCGGCGCCGCCGCGCTCGACAGGCGGGCGCGGCAGACCGCGTTGAACGTGTCGCACGGCATGCCACAGTCGGCCAGGACGAGGTCACTCCCGAACATCGCGCGCATGCCGGCGGTCCGTCGCTGGACCCACGTGAAGTGCGTCGCGAGGTTGTCGTCGGCGGCCTCGGCGAGGTCTCCCGGGCTCACCGGCGCGTCGCCTTCGGCTTCACGTTCGACTTCCGTTTCTCCGGCGCGGCCGGCAGCGCCGGAATCGGCCGACCCTTCTCGCAGCAGGCGATGAGGACCGCGAGGCGCTTCTCGCGGGTCTCCTCGCGTTTCGCGCTCACGACCCACCAGCCCGCCGTCCGCCGGTAGGCGTCCGTGCGGGTTCGAAAGAACTTCCAGGCCTTCGGGTGCTTCCGGAATCGCCGCTCGTGCCGGGCGCCGAGCGCGGAGCGGCCCTGCTCGTAGGAGTAGACCCGGGCCCGGTCCTCACGGCGGCGGCGGAACGCCTCGAGACCCGCCGGCCGCATCCGGCTGGCCGCGATGAGCTCCTCGGCGCGGCGGATGTTGATGGCGCTCCAGATGCTGCCGGGCTTTCGCGGCGTGAACCGGATCGTGTACCGGCGGTCGTCAAGGCGCTTGCGGATCCCGTCGATCCAGCCCCGGCAGAGGGCCTCGTCGACCGACTCCGGCCACGTCAGACTCGGCCGGCCCGAGCCCTTCTTGTGGTAGCCGACCCAGAGCTCCGACCTGGACGCGTGATGCGTCTCGAGCCACCGTCCGAACTCCTCCGGACCTTCGAAGTAGACGATCCCGTCTGCCCGCAACCGGACCCCCTCAGGAGACCAGCGCCTTGAGGGGAACGGCGCCGCTCGACCGGGTGTCCGCCGTGACCACCCGCCGCGCGTATCCCGCCTGCCCGAGGTGAAAGGCCGCGTGAGAGCAGAGGTGCATGAGGAAACGATCGGTGCGCAGCCGCAGGTCGCCGAAGGGCTCCGGGTACTCGCTCTCGAATCGCTCGGGCGGCAGGGCCCGGAGCACCGAATCGACCGTGCGCGACGCGGCGCGCAGCTCGGCCAGGACGTCCCCGCGCGGTCCCGAGCGTCGGCCGAACTCGAGCTCGCGGTTTCGGACGTAGCCCGTGCCGCCGAGCACGGCGCCGACGAAGTGCTGGAGGTTGCCGGCGACGTGCAGCGCCAGGTTGCCCGCGGAGTTCGGCAGCCCCGGCGCCGTCTTCCATACGGATTCGTCGTCCGGAAAGAGGCCGAGCTCCCGCTCGAAACCGGCGAGCTCGCGGACGAGCAGGATCGCGAGATTGCCTCCGAAATCGATCATGTCCGCTCCTCCAGCCACCGAGCGGGCCGGGCCCTTCATGCGCGGCTCCGGACGCGCGCGGCGTGCCGGTCCGCGATCCTACCGCCGCGCGAGGGTCGTCCGCGCGGCGGCGGGTCCCGGCGTCACACCGGGGCGTTCCGGCCCAAGAATGCCCCGATCGCGCCCGCGGAACGGGCGCCCCCGCTCAGGCCCGGGCGCCGTCCGACCGGTGAAAGTACGCGGCGACGGCGCCGAGGACGACGATGAGAATGCCGTCGAAGATCGCCTGCCGGACCGCCAGGCCTCCCGGCATCGGCTGCACGACGAAGTAGATCGTGTAGGTCGGGACGACCGTCAGAAGCGCCACGGCCACCCCGAACCGGATCCCCTGCGGCAGCCACGGCTTCGCCTCGACGCCGCGGGCGTAGATCCAGACGAACGCGGCCGCCATGACCGCGTGTGCCAGGATCATCAGCGGGAAATACCGCTGGGAATCGGTCTCGGTCCGGAAGAGATTCGGCAGGTTCGAGTAGTCGTCGTGCAGGAGCACGCCGTGCACGACGAAGCTGCCGGCCATCCACACCACGAACACCGCGAGCCATGCGAGCACGAATTTTCCTTTCATGTCTCCTCCTCACTCACGTGAGATTCGGTCGATGCGCTACTTCCGATCGTCGCCACCGGCCCAGGCGATGAACATCCAGCGGCCGCCGTCCTTGATCAGGACGTCCGTCCACCGGCCCGTCGCGGTGGCCCGCTCCTTCTTGTAGTTTTCGCGCACGATGACGTAGGTGTACTGCGCGACGGCGACGTTGCCGGTGATCGTGACGGAGATCGGAAAGATCTCCTGCTCCAGGATCGTCGAGCTGGCATCGGAGTAGCGCACCCACTTCGCAACGCTGGCCTTGTTCTGCGGCGCCGGGCGGTCGACTTCCCAGGCGCTGATGTTCGGATGAACCATCTTCTCGACCCAGCTGGTGTCCTTGTCCATGCTCATCTTCCACTGCAGATCTTCGAACCGCCAGATCTCCTGCTGCTCCGGGCTCCAGGTCTGGGCCGAGGCGGCTCCTGCGATGGCGGCGAAGACAACGACAAGTAGACCCGTAGAAACACGCCGGGTGGACATAGGGCGCCTCCTGCGTCCGGATGCGGACGTCCTGAACGAGAACGACGTCGAAGGACGCCGGGGTGCTCTGGAGTCTGTCACAGGTCGCGCGGGCAGGCGGTGCGGGCGCTCCATCGCCCGGCGTCCGAGGTCGCCGGGCCCGGCCTCGCGAAGCGCCGGCGACCGTCGGGAGACCTGGCGCCGCCTCCGCCCGTCACTGGAAGTCCCGCGGAATCGTCTGTTCCCAGCTCTTCTCGCGCACGAGCGCGCCGTCCTTCCAAAGTCTCCGGACGCTCGAATAGTAGAAGTTGTCGTGGTCGCTGCGGAAGGTGACGACGCATTCCCACCGGAGGGTCCGATCCGGCAGCTTCACTTCGGTCGCGTACTCGCCGCGCACGGACGTCTTCTCCGGGTGGCCATTCTCGGCCTCGTGCGTGATCGACTCGGTGTTGTGCTCCTCGCCCCACGGGTAGCGCGTGGCGCTCGTCGACGTCGCGACGACCTTCGCCGCTCCGGTGCGCGGGTTGCGGTCGACCGAGGAGATCTCGCCGTAGCCCGAGGGCGTCCCGGTGTCGAGCGTCTCGTAGCCCGGCAGACCCGGCTCGCGCGGCCCGATCGGCAGGTAGTCGGGCCTCGGGCGCGGCGCTCCGCCCGGCGGCACGACGGGGAGGAGAAGCCGCGTGGCCGCCGTTCCCAGGTAGAGCTTCGTCGTCATCGGATCGGGTGTCGGCCAGATCATCGGCCATTGCGCGTTCGAAACGGCGAAGCGGATGCGATGCCCCTTCGGGAACACCCACGAGGTGAAGTGGAGCTCGATCTCGAGCGGGAAGGGCACGCCCGGAGCGATCGCCTTCGGCTCGCGCGCGGACTCGCGGTGCGCGCCGTTCTGGCCGGCGTTGGCTACCAGGGTCACGGTGCCGTCGGGCGCGACGTCGTTGACGCGTGCGAACCAGTCCGCGAGCGCAACGTCGGCCGAGACCCGCAGCTGCGCTTTCGGCAGGCCCAGGATCTCGACCTCCTCCTCGAGGGGCGCGGTTTCGTAGACGAGGCTGAAGGCGTCGGTCGGACGCTGGTCCGGCGCGACGTCGCCGAACCACATCACGGGCCCGCCGGCCTCCACACCCGTCGTCGGCACGCAGCGGAGCTCGGCCGCGGCGTCGGCCGGCGCCTCCTCGGAGAGCGAGCGGTCCGGCCGCGGATAGAGGACGCGGTCCCGGATGCGCGACACCGGCCAGCCGTCCTCGTAGCGCCAGTATCCGGGAGCGAAGTCGAGGTACGGCCCGGGCGGGTGCCACTGCCGCACGTACACCGCCAGCCGCGGCTCGTCCATGATCCCCGTGTCGCGTCCCTTGAGCCACTGGTCGTACCAGCGCAGGGCCTCGCGCCGCCAGTCGAACCCCGGCCGCGGATACGGCTCGTCCGGATAGGTGTGGTTCCACGCGCCGACGATGGCCTTCACGGGCGCCGTCATGTGCTCGAGCATCCGCGGCACGGCGTCGCGGTAGCCGTCGTACCAGCCTCCGATGACGAAGGTCGGGATCCGGATCGCGTCGTACCGGGTCTTGAGCGCCGTGCGGTCCCAGAAGGGCCCGTCGCGCTGCTGCCGCTTGTAGGTCAGCATCCAGGGCGGCTGGTCGAAGCGGTCGCGGAAATAGGCCTCGTCGATCCGGTAGCCCGGCGCGCCGGGCATCGCGTTGGCGAGGTCCTGGCTCATTTCCCAGGAGTCGACGTGGATCATGCCGTCCATGAAGTGGACGTCGTCCTGGTAGAGGTCGTCGGTGGCGTCGACGGCGATGATCGCCTTCAAGGCCGGCGGGCGGCGCATCGCCATGTGGATCGAGTTGAATCCGCCCCACGAGATGCCGAACATCCCCACGTGGCCGGTGGAGAACCGCTGGCGCGCGAGCCATGCAATCACGTCCTCCCCGTCGCGCTGCTCGATCTCGCTGTACTCGTACGGGATGAGCGTGCCCTCGCTGTTGCCGGTCCCGCGGATGTCGACGCGCGCCACGACGTAACCGCGCCTCACGAAATACGCGTAAAAGTCGTACCGGCTGGCGCGCCCTTCGGTCTTGCGGTACGGCAGGTACTCGAGCAGGACGGGAAAGCGGCCGCCGTCGCCCTTTCCCTTCGGCCGCCAGATGTCCGCCGCGAGGCGCACGCCGTCCCGCATCGGGATGACCGCCTCCTCCATCGAGACATCGAACGTCGGCGCAGAGAGCGGCGCGGCGGGACCTTTCGCGCGGGCCGCGCCGAGCACGGCGAAGAGCCCGATGGCCGCGACGATCGTCGAGGCCGCGCCGCGAGTTCGGGTCAGGTTCAGGTCAGCGTCCTCGGGCAAGTCTATTCCCGGACGGGGCTCTTTCGGACGCCAGCCGGTTGATGTCCTCGGGGCCGAGAATCTTCTTCGCGTCGCCGGACTCGGCGACCCGGATCATCGCGCGGCCGACGGCGACCGTCGTCGTGACGGACTTCGGGAACAGCCGCCGCGCCAGCGGGAGCAGTGGCCCGAGCGCCGAATAGAACGCCTGGTAGAGCCGGGTCCCCGAACGCACGCCGCGCATCGGCTCGATGAAACCCGGCCGGAACATGTACGCCGCTCGGAATGGCAGGGCGAGCAGCGCGTTCTCCGTCCGGCCCTTCACGCGCGCCCACATCACCCGCCCGCGCTCGGTGGAGTCGGTGCCCGCCCCGGAGACGTAGGCGAAGATCATTCCGGGGCTCGCCGCGACCATCGTCCGCGCCGCCGCGAGAGTCAGGTCGTAAGTTCGCCTCGTGTATTCGGCCTCGGAGAGGCCGGCCGCCGAGACGCCGAGGCAGAAGAAGCACGCGTCGCGGTTCGCCAGGCGCTCTCGGAGCGGCCCGAAGTCGAAGAAGTCGCCGTGGAGGATCTCGGTCAGCTTCGGATGGCGGATCCCGCAGCTGCGGCGTCCCACCACGAGCACGGACTCGACCCGCGCGTCGTCGAGGCACTCGAGCAGGACCCCGCCCCCGACCATGCCGCTCGCGCCGAAGATCACGACCCGCACGGGCGGAGGCTAACACCCGTGCGGAGCCGGCCGGGCTTTGGCGCTAGACTCCGGCGCCAGACCAAGCAAGGAGGAAGCCATGCTCCGACTCCCGCGACCGGCCGCCGTGGCCGCCGCTCTCGCCTTCGCCCTGCCCCTGGCGGCCCAGCAACCCCCGTCCTTCAACGGCATCACCACGGGCGTCGGCGACCTGCCGCGGCTCTCCCGCGCGAAGACGCGCTCGATCTCGCCCGAGAACTTCACCGGCGAGAAGGGCAAGGGCGGAATGGCCACCGAGGGCACCGGCAAGGAGGAGGCCCGGGACCTCGGCGTCGGCTGGAAGATCTCGCCGTCGGTCGTCATCAAACCCGGGCAGGTCTTCACGCTCGCCGACATCCAGGGCTCCGGCGCGATCCAGCACATCTGGATGACGCCGACCGGCACCTGGCGCTACTCGATCCTGCGCATGTACTGGGACGGCGAGACGACGCCCTCCGTCGAGGTTCCCGTCGGCGACTTCTTCGCCTCGGCCTGGCAGCGCTACGCCCAGATTTCCTCGCTCGCCGTGGCCGTCAACCCCGGCAGCGCCTTCAACAGCTACTGGGTCATGCCGTTCCGCAAGAGCGCGCGCATCACGATGGAGAACATCGGCGAGAAGGAGATGACGCTCTACTACCAGGTCACCTACGCGCTGACGGACATCGGCGCCGACGAGGCCTACTTCCACGCCCAGTTCCGCCGGGTCAATCCGCTGCCCTACAAGGACGTCTACACGCTCGTCGACGGCATCAAGGGCCAGGGCCACTACGTCGGGACCTACCTGGCCTACGGGGTCCACAACAACGGCTGGTGGGGCGAGGGCGAGATCAAGTTCTACATGGACGGCGACCGCGAGTTCGCGACGATCGTCGGCACCGGCACCGAGGACTACTTCTGCGGCTCCTACAACTTCGAGAACAAGGCCACGAAGCAGTACCAGGAATTCACGACGCCGTACTCCGGCATGCCCCTCGTCGTCCGGCCGGACGGGCTCTACCAGTCGCAGCAGCGCTTCAGCCTGTACCGCTGGCACATCACGGACCCGATCCGGTTCGACGAGCGACCTGCGCGTCACGATCCAGGCGCTCGGATGGCGCTCGGGCGACCGGTACCTGCCGCTCCAGGACGACATCGCCTCCGTCGCCTACTGGTACCAGCGCGAGCCGCACGCCCCGTTCCCGAAGCTGCCGCCCAGGGACGTGCTCGAGATCCAGTAGGGGCGGGGCTTGCCCCCGCCCTCCGGCCCCCGTCCGTCGGGGCTCGCTCCCGCCCCGTGTCGCCGCACCCTCGGGCGGCCGCGAGGGCTGCCCCTACTCCGGCGGCGAGAGGACGAGCTTCGGCAGATACGCCAGCCCCGACGGCGTGACCTTCGCCTCGAGCGGCGCAGGCGTCGTGTAGCCGGCGAACGTGCTCAAGACCCGGTACTGCCCCACGGGAACGGCCGGAAAGTTGTAGGAGCCGTCCTCGCCGGTCGTCACGGTCTGGACGAGCTTGCCGTCGGGCGCCTGCAGCGACACCGTGATGCCCGGCAGCGGGTTGCCGTACGTGTCCACCGCGAGGCCCCGAACGACCCCGACCTGATCGGGAGGAGCGCTCGCGCACGCCCACGCGAGCGTTGCAACCAGCGTCCAGGCCAGTCTCCGTAGCACCGAAGGCATCGTTCTCATGTCCTCTCCGATTCTCAGCGATCTTCCGCTACGTCCGTGCCGGCCCGGATGATACCCGCCGCAGTCGAGAAGGGATGACGAATGCCGCCATCCGCCGAATTCTCGCCTCAGCCGGACGTCTCCGGGAGCGTGTAGTCGAAGTCGTAAAAGTGCTTGCCGCCGGCCTCGATCCGGATCGCGACCCGGCCCGCGAGCCCGGCGAGGTCGCCCGTCCCGGAGCCGGGAACCACGGCGATCTTCAGCGCCGGCTCTCCGCCGTCCATCGTTCCGTCGTGCTGGAGAGCGAAGGTGCCCTTCCGGCCCGCGAGCGTCCCCTCGACGATCTCGAGGGCGACGTAGCCGCCGGACCCTTTCGCCTGGTCCATGACCGCGAGCATCTGGCCGCGGCCCGAGGCCTCGAGGTCGCCGTGGTAGTGCTTGTCGAGCGCCATGCGCCCGATCCTCGGGTCGCCGATCCCCTCTTCCGGCGCCCGGGGAGTCATCTTCACCTCGAAGGCCCCCGTAACCCGCATCGTCATCATTCACCCTCCTCCGGGTCCGACCCGAACCTCAACACGTTGCCGTCGGGGTCCTCCACCTGCATCTCGAGGGCCCACGGAAAATTCTTCGGTTCGAGGCGGATGATCGCGCCCCTTTCCCGGTAGGCCCGGTACAGCGCGCGCACGTCGCCGACGCCGACCCACACCCACGCGCCGAGGCGGCCCTGTCCGCCGCGGCACAGGTAGATGCCCCGACCGTCCCTTCCGACGTGGGTGAACTCGTCGTTGCCCCACGGCGCCTTCTCGAAGCCGAGCACGTCGACGTAGTAGGCGACGCTGCGATCCATGTCCTCCACCCGGAGGATCGGATCGATGGACTCGAAGCGGGTCGGCAACGGGCTCGGCATGCGTCCGGCGCGGGATTCTACGCCCGCACGGCGGCCTCCGCCGGGAACCGGGCGAACGCCGGCGATCGGGCCGCTCTCTACTCCTCCGCGCTCTCGGCGAAAAGCCTCTCGAGCGACGACTCGTCCTCGAGCCCCGCCTCGGTGCCGTCGCTCGTGTAGACCTCGACCTCGACGTGGCCGTCCGGGAAGAACTCGACCTCCCAGTGCTCGCCGGGGATCATGACCTCGACCATGATGGCCTCGCGGACGCTGTCGAGCCGGAACGCGATGTCCGCGGCACGGAGCCTCTCGAGAAAATCAATCACCTTCTGCAACGGATTCATGCTGAGCTGCCCTCCGCGACGCGTAGCCTACACGGACCTCAGCTTTTCGTGCCCGCCGCGATGATCGCCGGCGAATCGAATTCGACGCGGCCCGCCGGCGTCACGAATGCCCCGAGCGCATCCGGCGCCCCGGCGAGAACGCGGCCGATCTCGGCTTCCGAAAGGTGGACGCCCATCACGGGCAGCCAGCCGCGCAGATCGCTTTCGACCATCGCCCGCACGCTCGGGAACCGGCCGGTGCCGCGATGCGTCGAGACCGCGACGTCGGCGGCTCCCGCATCCGTCAGGAGGGCCTCCAGGCCCCGGGGATCCCCCAGGACGAACGGGGCCCGCAGGGCATCACCGGCGCGAGCACCGGCCACGCGGTCGAGCAGGGCCACCTCGGCCGCGTACGCGGGTGTGCGGTCGAGACTGTCCCAGACGGCGACGGCGATCCGGCCGGCTGGAGCGAGGACGCGGAGCATTTCGGACAGCGCCTTGCGGCGGTCCGCGAAGAACATCAGCCCGAACTGGCTCACCACCGCGTCGAAGGCCCCGTCCGGGTACGGCAGCGCTTCGGCCGCGCCCTGGCGCCACGCGATTCCCGGGGCGACGCGTCGGGCGACCGCGAGCATGCCGGGGCTCGGATCGAGGCCGCACACCCGACCGTCGGGGCCAACCCGCCCGAAGACCTCGCGCGCGAGGATCCCCGTGCCGCAGCCGACGTCGAGCACCCGGTCGCCCGGAGAGACCCGGCCCGCGTCCGCGACCCGCGGCGCCCACTCCTGGAAGATGGCCGGGACGAAGAACTCCTCGTACGCCGACGCGGCCTCGATCTCTTCGGCCGTCGCGGCGCGGGGGCCCTCCGTCCCGTCCCCGCCCATCGAGGCGTTCAGGCGCTCCTCGGCGCCTCCTTGTCGTGGATCGCGGACTGGACCTTGCCCGCCATCTCCGGCGGAATCTGATCGAGCCCGTGGGCCGACTTCGCATGCTCGACGGCCCTGGCCATCACCTCTTTCTCGTCCTTGCCTTCGACGACCGCGCTGCATCCCGACATCAAATCGCCGCAACGAAGTTCCTTGGACATGGATCCTCCCTGGTCAACAACAGGCGATGCGACTCTCGCATCGCGCTCCAATCCTTTCACGGCCGGTTTCCGCATCCCAAGCCCGAACGCAACCTGAACGCCCGTGAACACGAACGCCGGCAGCGCCGCCGCCGGCGCTCCGATCCGCAGGTGCAAACCGATCGCACCGAGAGTGGTCACCGTGAGCACGGCGGCGGCCAGTGACGCGAGGCGGGGCACGAGGACGCCGAACGCGCAGGCAAACTGGACGACGCAAACCGCCAGAACGAAGGCCGGCGGCAGGTCGAATTTCTGCGAGAGCGCGTGGCCGCGGACCTCCGCCCACGCCGCGAGGGGCGCGCCGATCCCGTACGCGATCGCGAGAAGGACGCCCGTCGCGCGGAGCCACCAGGAGCGGGAGCCGGTCGCGCCCATGCACGCAGCTGACCAGCCTAGTGGTCGACGCCCAGCTGCCTCAGGAGCGTCCCGAGATCGAAATAGTGCCGGACGGACTTCACCTTGTCACCCGCCACTTCGATGACCTGGCAGGCCCGCATCTCGATCTTCTTGCCGGTCGCCGGGATCTCCCGGTCGGGCATCTTCAGCGGGCCCTTGTGCGTCCCGGTCCAGGTCATCTCGAGAATCGCCGTATTTCCGGAAACCATCTGCGTTCCGAAGGTGGCCTTCGAGTCGGGCAGCGCATCGGCCCAGCCCTTCCAGGCGACGACCGTGTCGTCGACCCCCTTGGTTTTCCTCTGGGTCGCGACTTCGTCGTAGACCAGGTCGGGTGAGACCCCGGCCCGGACCCTGTCCCAGTTCTTGTCGTTGTAGGCGAGCACCTGCTCCTTGGCGATGTCGATGACGGACTTCTGCGGCATGGGAAACCCCCTTTGAAAAGCGGACGTTGGAACGCTGTCACGCCCGTTCCTGGCGCTGTGACCGAGGCCAGTCGCGGCCCGGGGGCGGAGGCCGCCGCCATGCGGAGACGAGCGGCGCGCGGCAGTTCCGAGCCTGGCCGCTCGCTCCGGGAGGGTGCGAACTCGAGGGTTCGCGCCGCGGCTCCCCGGGGCGGCCGTGCCCACCGGGCACGCTCTCGACCCTATCGGCCGGCGAGGCGCCCTGTCAAGACCGGGGGGTCGGGTTCGCTTCAGTTATTTCAGGCCCTTTCGGCTTCCCGCCGCGAGCCGGCGCAGGACCGAGGCGCTCGTGAGCTCGCGCAGCGCGTCGCGCCCCACCCACTGCGCCGCTGCATCCGGTGAAGCGGCGAGCCTCCGGGCCACCATCATCGCGGCCAAATGCAGTGCGGGGTTGCGCTTGCCGACGGCGCGCAGGGCCATGTTCACGGCCTTCTTGACGAAGTTGCGATCGTCCGTCGCGGCGCGCTCGATCAGGCGCAGACCTCGCAGGAAGGGCGCGTCGCCGGAGGTCTTGTCGTGCACGCTCAGGCTCCAGAGCAGCGCAAACGCCGCGCGCCGGACGAACTCGTCTCGGCGGCCGGCCCACTCGCCGACCTTGCGCCAGGCGTGCGGCGTGCGATCGAAGAGCGCGAAGCACGCCGTGTCGCAGATGGCCCAGTTGTCGAATTCGCGGCACCAGCGCTCCATCTGGGCGGCGCTCAGGCGCTCCGGCTCCTCGACGAAGGCCGCCAGCATCCGGGCCTCGTACCACCCGGAATCCCAGAGCGCGGCGGCGAGCTCGTGGCTGCGCCCGAGACGCCCGGCCTCCTTCTTGAGAGCGCCCACCGAAACACCGAAGGCCCGGTCCGACGGGATCGCGTAGCGGGCCATGCCGTCGCGCGCGGCGCGGGACCCGCGCTTCTCGAGCCACGCGACGACCTGTCGCGCGCGGTCCTTCGCCGCCGGCAACGGGCTCCTGGAGCGTGAGCGGCTCACCATGCCGTCATTCTGTTCCAACGAATGGTTGGGCATTTCGAACGCCGGCGCGCGGCATCAGAAACGCGAGCACCGCCGCCACGACGAGCAGCGCCAGCACGTCGCCCCAGAGGTGACCGATGTGCCGCGGGTTGCCGAGCGCCTGCACGGCCATGATCCCTCCGTGAACCACGCTCGACCAGACGGTGAACCAGATCAGACCCCGGTTCGCCAGGGGGTCGCGCGCGGCGAGGATCAGAAACACGCCCAGCGTCGCGTAGACGCCGAGGATCATCTGCAGGTATTCCGACTGCCCGCCCTCGTGCCAGATCCAGCCCGACGGCCAGAGGATCGTGAGCGGATACACGCCGACGGTGAAAATGAGGCCGACCGCGACGAGAACGATGCGCAGGGCCTTGAGTCGATCGGTCTGGGTCATGGGTCCTCCTGAATTTCTGCGGACCCGCCGCCACGCGGCGGGCGCCGCGTCCGTGCCGCCGGCCTACGCCGGAACGGCCTCCACCACGCTGACGGCGGACTCGGTCGGGGTCACGCCGGCCAACCGAAAACCGGCGCGGCCCAGAAGCGCCGCGTACTCGCCTCCGGTGCGCTCCTGGCCCCCCGGCTGGACGAGCATCACCATGTCCACCAGCTTTCCCGGATGCGGCGCGTCTCCGTGGCCGACGAGACTGGCGACGAGAGTCATGGCACCTCCCGGAACCCGCCCCGGCGACGGCGGGCCGTGAGCCGGTCTCCGATCCTGGCGCGTCGTCGCCGTGGCGTCACGGCGCCGGAATCACCGGCCGAGGGTCTTCCGGAGGCGCGCCAGGTGGTGCCAGCTGTGGCGCACCGCGTGATCCTCCAGGACGAACTGCGCGGTCATGGGCGCGCCGTAGGAGAGTCCGAACGGCGCGGCCGTGTCGAGCTGTTCGTCCGTGAAGCTGCGGACCGCCGCGGCCGCCTGGCGGGCGTTCTCGCGCAGGAGCGCGAGCGCCGCGGCCCTGGTGATCCCCGCATTCTCGGCGGCATTCTTCGCGTTCAGCTCGGCGACCACGTCCCAGGTCACGTCGACGGGCTTGCCGCTGCCGATCGCCCTGGCCAGGTCGATCTCGATGGGATAGACGGCCGCCACGTGGTGGACGATTTCGGCGACCGTGCGCCGGTCTTTTCCGCCGGCCGCCATCGGCTTGCGCCAGTCCTCCTCCGAAAGCCCCTCGACGAATGCCGCCAGCTCCGCGGCGCCTTTCTCGGCCCGATCCGCCAGCAATTCCGCGCGACGACCCATGGGAAGTCCTCCTGTTTTTCGCATCCGCGTTCTGCGGGACGGCGAGCATACCGCCCGCCGCCCGCCGTGTTTACATCATCCGCGCGCCGTGCTCACGCAGCAGTTCGCGGAGCACGGATCGGTGGCAGCGGGATTCGTCGGCGCAGTAACAACCCACGGAGAAATCCGTCCGTCGCGACAGCGCGGCAAGCAGATCGAGTACGACCCGGGCCTCCGGTCTGGCCATCTCGGCGCGGTACTTCCGCAGAAACCGGCGCCAGTCGCCGGCGGTCGCCGCGCCCTGGCCGAGCTTGACCGTTTCGGCGCTGGGCGCCAGGGCCGGCAGCCAGACGTCGTAGAAGTTTCGCGAGGCGTAGGCGCTCTTCGGAACGCCGCGAGGCGGCCGCCGGACCGTCCCGATCCGCAGGCCTTCCCCCGTGAGCCGGGGGGAGCCGAGCCGCACCACCCGGACGCTCACATGCGCCTCCTCGTCACGTTCCGGCCCGGCCCCCGCGGCGACGTCGGCCGCGCGTCGAGGACCTCGCGCCACACGCCGATCCGCGGCGCGCCGACGAGAAACTCCGGCGCCTCCGCCATGAATTGCTGCAGGTGGGCGGTTTCCATGTGAGGCCCGAAATAGTACGACCGGTCCGACCAACGCTCGTAGAGAAGAAATCGGGCCGGGTCCGCCGGGTCGACGCACATGGTGATGCCGCGGCAGGTCGGCTCACCCGCGACGACGGCCTTGACCAGGGCGGACAGCTTCCGCGCCGCGATCTCGTGCCGGCCAGGCTGTGCCTGGTAGTCGATGACGACGGTGATCGGATCGAGCGCCAGGTCTCTGCCCCGACGGCCCCGCGCGCGTGCGCTCACCTCAGGCCGCCCCGAGGATCGAGAGATAGGCCCGCCATGGACCCACGGCCTCCGCGTACTGCCGCGCCATCACGCGAACGACTTGCGCGGTGTGGCCGAGGTCGTGGGCCACCCAGGTCGCGAGGTGCTGGCCGAGCGTCACCACCCCGAATTCCGGGTGCCGGCCGCGGCGGGAAAGGTCGGCCTCCGTCAGGCCGAGCGCACCCAGGCGGTCGAGGCTCCCGGACCGCAGACGGCCGAAGATCTCGAGCAGCTCGGAAAGCGAGCGTCCCCGGGACGCCTCGAACATCGCCTCGCGGTCGAAGACCGGGAACGCGACGGCGTCGCCATGGCGGAGCAGGTGCTCGACGCGGGGGATCCAGTCGGTGCGCTCGCCGTGAATCAGGTGACCGACGACGTCGAACGGGCTCCAGGTCCCCGGCCCCTCGGTGGCCGTAATCCACGGTTCGGGCAGATCGAGGAGCATCTCGCGAAGCGTCCCCGGTGTGCGCCGGAGAACCGGAAGGCCGTCCTCGAACCGGAAATTCACCGTGCTCCCTTGCGTTCCCGGGCGAGCTCGTACCCGGCGGCGATGGCGCTCACTCGGGGCGCTCCTCGTAGAACTGCAGGCAGACACCCGATGGAACGATCATGTGGAACTCCCGCCGGCCCCAGGACTTGATCTCGAGGGGCCCGACCCTGGCCGGCACCCCGTGCAACTCCCCGTACAACGCATCCGGGCCGCTGACGCCGATTCCGAAGCTCGCGTTGTCGGTCCAGGCCTTCACGTCGTTTTCGACGAGGTGGAAGGCGACGCCGTCGCGCCGGATGCCCGCCATCCCGCCGCTCTGCCAGACGACGGAAAAGCCCATGTGCCGCGTGTAGAAGTCGAGCGCGTCCGCCAGGTTGGCACCCGCGGGTATCAATGGCACTGTCGACCGGAACGCCGCCTTCAAACGGCCGGCCCCCTCCACACCTTGAACAACTCCCAGGCGAGGACGATGAGAATGACGAGAACGCACGTCAGCAGGAACCCGATGACCCCGGCGAGCCATCCGGAGGGGCGCCGGAAACCGCCGGGACGGAACCCGCGCCAGAGAATCCAGACGCCCCAGATCACCGCCGCCGTCGGAACGACGAACCCGACGACGACCTCGAGCCATCGGGCTGTGCTCATCGGACCCGCCGCCCGCTCACCGCGCGATCTCCCACGGCACCAGGGACACCGCGACGCCCGAGCGGATCGTGTTCTGCACCTCCGCGACGGCGTCGGTCCGGCGCAGCAGGTCCGCGACCTCCGCCTCGGACGCCTGCGACGAGACCCGGGCGCGATACCGGATGTCCGAGGCGGCGAGACCGACGCCCTCGAATTCCGCGCTCGCTTCGACCTCCACGGCCTCCACCGGAATCTTCAGCCGGTCGGCCTCCCGGTAGATGTCGTTGCAGTAGCAGGTCGCCAGGGCGAGCATGAGAAACTCCCCGCCGTTGATCGCCGAGCCCCGACCCGGGCTCTTGCCCGGGATTGCGACGGACCGAGTCGTTCCGGCGGTGCTGACCGAAACTTCGTGGGCCGCGGCGGTATTGCGGACGGCGGCGGCAATGGTCCGGGCGGACGGGAGCATGGCTGATCGTATGCCTTCCGGGCCGTCGGCCCGACGCGGCCGTCAGGCGGAGGGCCTCTTCCGGCGGCCGCGCGCCGTCGATGCCTTGGCCGGCCGGAGCGGTTTCGGCCGGGCGTGGCGGGCCTGGTAGACGCCCAGCTTGCCGCCGCCCGGGAGCCGCACCTGCGAGAGCTCGCCCCAGCCCAGGCTCTGGATGGGACCGCAGCGGATCCGGCGCTTTCGCATGGCCGCGACGAATGCGCGGATGTCCGCGCACATGAAGTAGAACTCGTGGACGTCGTTCTTGCGCGACGGATGCACGGCCAGCTCCGCCGGCGGAAGCCCGAAGATCAGCCAGCCGCCCCCGACGTCGACGTTGGGCAGTTTCAGGACGTCGCGAAGAAACGCCCGATCCGCCTCGGGCTTCCGGCTGTAGATGATCGAGTGCGCGCCGATGATCATGCATTCCTCCCTGCGACGATTGTGTCAGGCATTCGAGTCACCGAGCTTCCGGAGACGGCTGCCCTTCTCCGGGGATCTGGGCCAGATGATGTTCGAGGTGTGCGACGTAGTCGCGCATGAAGTACTCGAGCGTCGTCGGCTGGTCTTCCGGAACCGTCCGCCACGCGATCTGGTGCAGGTTGTGCCGGACTCTCGGCTGCCGGCGCACCGAATCCGCCGTTGCCTCGACGACCCGCGCCAGCTGGAGGTTGAACAGGCGCCAGAGGCCGACGAGCTCCGTCCAGGGAGCGGACTGATAGCGCTGCGCCGCCACCCACGCTTCCTGGTCGTACCCCGGAAACACGAGGTCTTCCGTGAACCGGGCGCGAACGAAACGCTGGTGATTGTTCGAGGCGGAGTCGATGAGGTGGCCGATGACTTCCTTCGGGGACCACTTGCCTGGAGCCGGCAGCCGGGCGGCTTCCGCCTCCGAGACCGCGAGCAGCCGGGGCGTCGCAGTTTCGACGAGCTCACGAAGTTCGGCTTCGACCGCGTTCACGCCCACAGGCTACCAATCCGACCGCCGGAGCGGTCTTCCTCACGCGTCGTGGTGGTCTGCTCCCCGGATGCCGATGCCATGGGAGCGCATAAGCTCGATCGTAGCCCAGACCAGTAGCGTCACACCCAGCATCTCACCGAACTCTTCGCAGACGACCTGAAGCATCGATGCCAGCCCGCCGGGTCTCACGGCGTTCGCGAGAATCTCGATGCCGAGAGCCGATGCGACGTACGTGAAGAACCCGACGAGGTAGAGACGCCTGACGCGCTCCCGGCCCCGCAAGAAGGTCGAAAAGGCGCGCCAGAGAAGGGCGACGACAAGCACGAACGGCGGACCGAGCAGGAACATCCAGATTCCCGTGCGTGGAACCGGGGAGCCCACGCGGGTCCCGCTCTCAAGCAACGCGTCGCTCCGCTTGCCGAGCCATTCGTGGATCTGGGCGACTTCATCCAATGACAACGCCAGACAGAGCGCCGACAACGCGAGAAGGGGAAAGGAACGCACGGCCGTCCGACGGTCGTTCGCGATCGAAAAAACGCCGAGGAGCAAGCCGAGGACCAGCAGCTGTCCAGAGGAGTACCAGGTCGGCAGGTTGGCCTCTCCGTCCAGATCCACCAGGCGGGTGATTGTCCAGTAAGGACGCCCAAGAGCCGAGTCGAGAACGTACAGGGCGACCATGGCGACGTCCGCGACCAGAAGCAGCCGAACGAACGCGGGCATGGGGTCTCGATTCGGTCGGCTGGCCGGCGAATTCTCCATGCCTAGCTCCCGAAATCCAGTGGCGCACTCCGTGCGGGCCGCAGCCGCACTTCACGGTCGCCGGTCGCCGGGGCCGCGTTCGTCACCGCTGCTCCTGCCCGGCGCGCCGCAGCAACACGACGCCCAGGAGGAAGGGCATGATGTAGGGAACGGCCGGGATGCCGACGATGAAGCCGGGCACCGTGTACCACGGCGCCGCGAGCTCCGCCGGGGCCAGAAACTTCAGCCCGCGGTTCACCAGCAGGAGCAGTGCGACGAGATTCAGAACCACGAAGGCGACGCTGGCCCGGCGCCCGAGCCACCGCGCACGGGCGAGGGACATCGCGAGCGCCGCCGTCGCGAGGTAGGTCAACGCCGCCGCAGCGTCGAGAACGACGTCCAGCACCAGATCCAGCGATGCGAACGCCGCGGGCACGGACCCGGTCTGTTCGCGGGCGACCCAGACGCCGAACATGAATGCATTCCAGACCGCGTACAGCGGCCCGGCCAGCACGATCCCGGTCAGGACGAGGGTCGAATGGAACCGCTCGCCCGCCCCGCTGAGCGCCTCCCGGACCAGCAGAAATCCGCCCACCTCCGCGATGGCCATCGCGAGGAGAACGAGGTATCGCATCTCGTTCTCCTTCGGCGTCGCATCCCAGGGCGTCCCCAGGCCGACCCACAGCAGCCCGACCAGCGCAAACGGGGCCACGAGGAGCGCCCCGCCGAGCGCGAGCTGTCGGCGCTCCTGCGCGGCGGCCCGGATCGACCGTCCGCCCAGCACCCACACCGCGAGGGACATCGCGGCGAACAACACGATGCCGACGGCGTGATGCGCGCCGGCGTTGCGCAGGGCGCGCGGCGCCGCAACGGCCACCACGACGACCGGAGCGGCGCAGAGGAAGATGTAGCTCAGGCGCCGGGGGAAGGAGTCGAGCGGCATCGGTCTACTTCATCTTCCGTCGGATCTTCATGCCTCGCCTCTTCCCGGCCTGTTCGGATTGCTTGCGCGCATCACCCGGGAGCCCCCGGCCCGTCCATGAACTCCACGATCCCGGACTCCAGCGAATACTCGGCCCCGACGACGAGCAGGCGCGCGGACAGGATGAGCTGCTCGAGGATCTCCGAACCGTGCCGCAGGTGAGCGGCCGAGGCGCGCACGTTGGCGCGCACGGCCTGCGCCACCAGGGCCGCCGGATCGTTCCGGAGCTCCGTCGAGAGCAACGACTCGACCGACGGGCGCACGCGGTCGACGATCGACCGCAGGTTGCGCGACTGATCACCCCGGGGCCGCGTGAGCTCTTCCAGCGTTGCGAGGATCGCGCCGCAGCGGGAGTGGCCCAGGACGACGACGAGCGGCGTCCCGAACCGCTCCACCGCGAATTCGACGCTGCCGATCTGGGACGGCGCCACGATGTTCCCGGCCACCCGGATGACGAACAGGTCGCCGAGGCCCTGATCGAAGACGATCTCGGCCGGAACGCGCGAGTCGGAGCATCCCAGAATGACGGCGAAGGGTTCCTGGGCCTCGGCCGTTTCACGGCGCCGCGCGTGGCTCCCGTCCGCCCCGCTGGGCGGTGCGCCAGACACGAAGCGGCCGTTGCCGGCCCGCAGCCGCTCGAGAGCCTGATCGGCGGAGATCATGATCCCGCAGTCCGCATTTTCCGGGAACCATATCAACGCGGCGGGCGGCGTCGGCCCACCGATCGTTGTACGGGTCGATCCGGAGCCTCGCCCTCACGTTCTGTCACGCGAGCTCGAGCTCGAGGAAACGCGCCCCCGGAACCGGGTTCGGGCGATAGGGCGGGACCTCCCGAAACCCCAGCCGCGCATAGAGACGCTGCGCCCCGTCCATGACCGGCAGCGTGTCGAGGAGGATGCTGCGGTAGCCGGCCTTCCGGGCCCAGTCGATCACGCCCTCGACCAGGGCGCGGCCGCAGCCGGCGCCGCGAAAGGCGTCGCGCACGAAGAGCCGCTTCATTTCGCAGACGCCCGGGCGCCAGCGGTGCGCGGCCACGCATCCCGCGATCCCGCCCTCCACCGCCGCCAGCAGCAGTACGCCGCCCGGCGCAATGTACTCGCCCGGGAGTTCCGCAAGCTCGCGCTCGAATCCCTGGAAGGACAGGTCGACGCCGACCCACGCCGCGTACTCCCGGAAGAGCCGCTGCACCTCGGCGACATCGGCCTCTCCCGCGACGCGGAGGTCCGTCACGCAAGGCGCCGCGGAACGAAGGACAAGGTCCCTCCTCGATCGGCCGACGGGGCGAGTCGACCCGACTCACCCGGCGGGAGGTCCGTCAGGGGTGAGCCGCCACGGCTCGCTTCCCCCAGCTCTCCACGGCGATTTTCGCGGAAAGGAAGACGCACCACAACATGGCGAACGGCCCCACGTCGACGAGGCCCACCTCGACGGGAGGGATGGGGAACGTGTACAGGTTGTTGTACAAGCCCAGGAGTCCGAGAACGAGCCCGATGACCCCCAGGATCTTGTTGAAGACCGTCGATCGAAGCATCGCGATGGCGAAGAGGATGAGCGCCGGCAGGATGAACGTGTCGAACGCCACGTCCATGCCGAGCTGAACGGCGTTTCCGACCTGGTACATCGCCTTGGCGCCGGACGCCGTCACGCCCTCGGGAAGAGCGGCCAGCGTCTCTCTCCGAAAATGCCGGACGGAGAGCTGCGTGATCACCATCATGTCGACGAAAGCCCCGGCGATGATTCCGTAGAGGACGGCAACCTGGAGCAGGACTCCCGGGGGGTCCTTCCGGAGGTAGTGATAGAAGCCGATGAACCCCAGCATCAGCAGCGGGCCGAAGGCCATGATCAGCGTGATGCCGAGCCGGTCGGGTATCGGCGCGAATTGCGCGCAGAGAAAAAACACCGCCGCGAGCACGCCGCACAGGGACCCCGTCCGCACCCACGCGAGCTGGTTTCCGACTCGCTCACTCATGACCACGTTCCTTTCGTCGTGCCGACCATCGTTCCCACTCCCGGCGCACTCCCCTCCCCGGTTCGAGATGCAGGGTCATGCGCCCGCCGGCCGCCCGGCTCGCGCACGGTTCTTCCACCCAATACGGACGGCCGCGCCATTCGTTCCCTCCGATTTCCGGTCGCGCGAGGCGGCCGCCGGGACCACCTAGGGCGTCGTCGCCCCGCCACGGCGGAGTTCTTCCATCACGCGGTCTCCGTCCCGCTTGCTCTTCACGCGAAGCGGGATCCCGCCTCCGAGCGTGCCGTCGATCCGCGGCGCCGCCACGAGCCGGCCCTCGATGTAGATGCCCAGATATTCCCCCGCGTGCCGGCTCGTCCAGTCCGCCAGCCGACGGCTCGCTTCGGGTGTCAGCGGCAGCCAGAGGGTCGCCTCACCGGCGATGCTCGTCCTTCCCCCGGCGAAGGCGACGGCCCCGATGTCGACCGAGTTCAGATCGAGGAGCGCCACGGACGACGCGAACCCGTACCCGGCTCCCGAATAGGGAAACTCCACCCGATCCATGTGCTCCGCGTCCGCCTCCCGCTGGATCGACCGCACCACGAGGTAGTCGGGATTCCGCACGACGACGGGTGCCTCGTTCGCTTCCGGTTTCCGACACGCGCAGGCGAGAACCAGGAACGCGGCACCGGTCAGGGGCAAGAGCGCACCCGGATGACGCCTCACGGACATCCCTTCTTCAGCAGCACCGCCCCGCGATCGGTCGACGTGGCCGTCACGCTCCACCGCCCGTCCACGAGCCGGAGGGTGACGTGTTCGGCCCTCCCGGGCAGCTCGCACTTCCAGGCCAGCGCATCCCAGCGCCAGGCGGCCACCGTCGCCGACGCGCCGCGGACCTTGGGAACCGACAGCTCCAGGATCGTCGTCTTGCCGCGGAAGTCCGTTTCGAACACTCTCGCCCGATACTTCGGCGATCCTTCGTCGATGGGGCCGAGCTTCCCGTCGATGTCCATCGTCACCCGCACCTGATCCCGCAGCGGCGCGAGGTCGAGCCGTTCGAAGCGGTCGCCCGCGTATCGCGCCAGCACGACGGATCGCGCGTCGTTCTTCGTCAGGGCGGAGATGGCGGCGACGAGGACGGAACGGTCCGGCTCCTGGACGGGAGTCATGGGACCCCACGGTCCGAAGTGGGTGGGCGGAGCGTCCACCGACGCGCAGGCGCCGACGAGCATCGCCAGACCGCCAAGCCAGAGAGCGGCTTTGAGGCGGGCGGTCAGACCGCGCGCCGTCGGAATCCGCGAGCGTGAGGCGCCTCCGCTACTGCGCGGCAAGCTTCGTCCATTGCCACAGGCCGCCCGCCACCGGGGCCGGCAAGCGCGACCCGATCTGTCTCGCCGCCAGCACGATCTGTCCCCGGTGATGGCCCTCGTGGGCCACGAAGTACGTCAGCACGTGACCGACGTCGAGCGGCAGGTTCCGCCACACGTACGCCGGGGTGGCGGGAACCGCGCCTCCCGAGCGACACCCCAGCCGCAGGAGCGCCTCGATGCCCCGTCCACTCCGGTTCAGTGCCGCGACCAGTTGGCGGCGGCTCACCTTTCGGCGGTCGACCGCGGACGGAACCGGGATGCCATGCGGCTGGCCCAGGGTCTTGAGCCACATGCACCGGGCGTTGTGGAGGTGGGCGGCCAGCATGCGAATCGTCTTGCGCGGCACTCCGGGGACCGGAGCCGTCCAGAGCCCGGCGGGGATGTGGTTGACGAGAAAGACGGTGACCCGGTGATTGGTCCGCCAGGCCCCCAGAATGGTCTCGGCAAGATCGCCTCTGCAGGGCATTTCAGGTCTCCTCTCGAGGCCTCATCGCGTCGCCGCCGCGTCGCGAGACGGACGACGGGTTAGAAGCTCGTCGTCTCTTCCTCCGCGACGAGGACAACCGGGGGCCCGCCGCTCGAGATGGAGACGGCGTGCGCAACCACCTTCTGCGCGCCTGGAGACCCCACGGCCGCCTGCAGCGCCTCCCTGGACGCGAAATGCAGTTCCGCGACGCGGTAGAAAGGCGAGGCGCCGCCGTCCGCAGCGCCGATGATCCGGGTGGCCACGAACTTCTTGATTCCCGGGAAGGCTTGCGCGGTCACCATCGGCGCGTGATCCTGCGCATAGGCGCGCTCGAAAGCGTTCTCGTCGCGCGGTGCCGGATAGAGGACCACCACTTTCGCTCCTGGCATGCCTGCTCCTTCTTCAGAGGGTCCGGCTACGCCCGGAACTCGTCCCGGGCGTCGAGGTCGAGAACATCGTATCTCGCCCCTGGATGGCCTGAGATCGGCGGGCGCTCGGGATGGTCCGCCAGGAGTCGCCGCATCCCGACCGCTAATGAATCCACGGAACGAGGCGCCACGTGCGGGCCGCGTAGGCCTCGTACTCGGCGCCGAAAGCCGCGTGCAGGGCCCGCTCCTCGACCACGATGCGCAGGGCCAGCGCGGCCGTGATCGGGAGAACGAGGATGGCGAGGCTCAGCCAGCTGTGGAACGCCAGCCCCATCCCGACGAAGGCCAGAAGCAGTCCTGAGTAGGACGGGTGGCGCACGAAGCGATAAGGACCCGACTGGACGATGCGGTGATCCGGCGCGATGGCGACGTTGACGGTGAAGTACTTGCCGAGCGTCAGGATGGCCGCCCAGCGAATGGCGAGGCCGCCGAGAAGGAGCGAGAGCGCGAGAGGGTCGATGACGGACGCGGGCAGAGACATGCGGCCGATGCTCGTGCGCTGGGCGGCGATCGAGCCGAAAACGCTCACGAAGACGACCGCCCACAGGGTCAGCATCGACCCGCGGTCCCGGGAAGCGGAGTCGGCCCGGGAAGCGCGTCGACGAAACGCCAGCGCGACCTCGGAGATCGGAAAGAGGAAGATGGCGAGCGACAGGAGCCTGGAGAGCGTCACGGGGCGAGCTTCGTGGCCGGACGGGTCGCGACTCGACGGCTCCCGCGGCGTGTCATAGGTCCTTGAACGCGGCGTGATACCGAATCGTGCCTGACCGGGACCGCAGGTATCCCGCCTCCAACTCGACGACCATGAACGTGTCCTCCGGCACATCGTATTCGCAGCCCACGCCAAGGCGCGCCGAGGGCGAAAAGCCGAAGCGGGGGTAATAGCCAGGATGCCCCAGAACGACGACGGCGCCGAACCCCAGCTCCCTGCACCGTCCGAGACCGGCACGGACGAGGGCGGAGCCAATGCCCTTGTTCTGATGGGCCGGTGCAACGGCCATGGGAGCGAGGCCCATGATCTTCAGGTCTGGATGACCGGACAGCGCAACCGGCGAAAACAGGATGTGGCCCACCACCGTCTCGTCGTCCTCCGCGACGAGCGAGACGACCGCGCGTGCCTCTTTTCGCAGCCGGTCGACGAGATTCGCCTCGGCAGGCGATTCGAACGCGGACGCATTGACGGCGCGCACGGCCGACCGATCCTGTGCGATTTCGTTGCGAACTCGCATGCGGTCTCACAAACCGTATTGCCAGTGCCCCTGCCGGGCGTTGATGCAAAGGGCCGCCCTCGACGGGCGGCCCGCTCAGCCCGGCCCTCCGGGCCTCGCCGTTTCTCGCCTCTGCTACATCGCCTTGGCCGCGTGCGGGAGCGCCGTGGTCCCGAGCTGCGAATTGACCGAGGCCGAGTCGAAGAAGACATCCTCCTCGACGAGTTTGCCGTCGCGGAAGATCAGCATCGTCATCCCCTCGAGCGTGAGCGGCTTTCCGGTCGCCTTGACGGCTCCGTCGCCCGTGTTGGTGCCCGTGGCCGTCCACCGGATGAACGCATGGTCCTGCGTGTAGGCGACGGCGTCCACCACGATGTGGAAGTCGGGGTAGGCGGTGTGCACCTGCTTGACGAACGCCTTCATCTCTTCCGGGTTGTTCGCGTTCTGATCGGGTGCCACGCGCTTGAAGTCGGGAGCCAGGAGGGTATCGAGCACTTCGTAGTTCTTGGTGTTCCACATGGTGATGAACTGGTCGCTCATCGGGCCGAGGATGACGGCGTAGTCCGTAGCCTCCGGGGTCGCGGCGGCCGGCGGCGCGGCCTTCTGGCAGGCGGAAAACGCTCCGACCAGTGCGACCAGGGGCAGAATCCGGGCGAGTCTCAGCTTCATGAGTTCCTCCTTGTCGAACGTCAGCAAAGCCGGATGGCCACCAACGGGAGACTACTGGCACCCTATCGGAGAATCCACGGGCTTGCAAGGCAACGTATCGCGCCCCATTTTCCGCCGTCATCGCCACGCCAGCACGAGAGTGGCGCAGGTCGGCCGGTGACCGGTTCAGTAGTCCTTGGTCGACAGCGTGAGACGGACCTTTTCGATTTGCTTCATCTCGTCTCTTGAAAAGATGAAGACCACGTCTGCGTTGTTGCCGTTCCCTGGACCCGCCGCTATCCAGCCACTGCGCTGGTGCCGCCCTTGCGTACCCAGCGGAGCATGAGCAGCACCACACCCAGGTACCACAGCCCGGTGAAGATCCCGACGTGAGGAAAGCCGTGCGTGTAGGGTGGATCGGGGAAGTAGTAGACGTTGGCCCCGAGCAGCGGAACGACGGATACGAAAACTCCCGCCCAGCCGATGATCCTGCCGAAACGGGGATCGCGAATCATGTTGACGGCGAAGAGCAGGGTCGCGAGGCCGATGAACACGTCGAAGGACACGTCGAGCCCGAGGACGACGTCCCAGACGCGGCTTTTGAGAAGAGCTTTGAGTGCCTCATCGGCCGCCGGAGTCGTAGAGTAATTGATCGCCAGCTGGACGATGATCATCGCCGTGACCAGAGCGCCAGCCAGGGCGTTGAAGATCGCAGCCAGCACGAGCGAGGGGGCGCGTCGGCGCGCTTGCAGAACATGTGCGAGGGCCACGCTCGCCGCAGCCAGGGCCGGTCCGAAGCTGGCGCCCAGCATCAGTTGCGGGATGCGCGGCAACGAAACGAGAACCATGATCGGATAGACGAAACACGCCAGGAAGCCCGAGACGATTCCGATCTTCGTCCAGCCAGCCAGCTCGCCGTCGGAAGTGATGCTCGTCGATACGTTGTCCACCATGGCTCGATCCTCCTCAGTCCGCCCGCTCGTCGCCGGTCATGGCCGGCGCGACCCGCTGCGACGGATGAAATCAAGACCAACGAACACGAAGTACGCCAGCGCTGTCCAGATCGTGACGTGAACGGCCGCAAAGAGAGCCAGGCTCGAAACAGGCTGAGGGCCCTCCAACCGATCGAGATGAAGAAGCTCGAAGGTCGGCCAGAGCGCCAAGCGCTCGTCCGCGATGACACCGACGCGGAACGCGCCGACGCTCAGGGCCAGGACCCCGATCGCGACGAACACCGCGCGGAGGAACAAGGTCCACTTGCGGACGGCGCTCATCTGCGATTGGCTACCGTCGCCTCACCGGAGTCGTTTCCAGTGGTCGACAAACCGTTCTGCGGCCGTCGGGGTAGAGCCATCCCGGTCGAAGGCGAGCCCGGCAGCGCGGCAACCGCGCCCGCGCAGGTCGAATGAAGAGAGGCTTTCTCATCGAACTCCCCTCCTGATCGAGATTCGGCTTCGGGCAGCCTACCTCATCCTGCGCCGTTTCCGGATCGCCAGGGCACCGGTCCCACTCCGCCTGAGCGTTGGCGCATCGGCCGCGAACACCGATTGCAGGCCGCGGAGTCTCACCGTTTCACTCCGTATCGGACGAGAAGGCAGCCGTTCGAGGTCTGCCGTGACTCCAATAGCTCCAGGTCGATCTGGCGAGTCATCCGATGAAACAGCGGCACACCCGAGCCGAGCAAGAGCGGGTGAACATTCAAGCGGATCTCATCAATCAGCCCGGCTTCGAACATCGTCTTCGCCAACTCGCCACCGCTCATGAGACAGATGCCCTTGCCTTCGCCGCTTCTCAATGCGCGCACGAACTCGACGGCGTCCGACGAGACGATGGTCACGTTACCCCGTTGAATGGGTGCCAGCGTCCTCGAGAACACGTACGTCGGCATGCCGGAGGAATCGATCGCCTCACCCTGGCCGCGTCGACGAGCCGCGTCATAAGTCTTGCGGCCCATCAGGATCGTGTCGATAGTTTTCCAATAGTCGGTCATGACGGCGGCCGCCTCGGAACTCGGTAACAGCCAATCGATCGCAGGCCACCAACTTGTCGTGCTCAGCATCCCGCGAGACCGCCCGCCAGTTGGCGCTCGTACTCGCCCCGATCGAAATGTCCGCTGGACTCCTCGATCAGGCCATCCTCCCCGACCCTCCATTCCTCGTATCCGCTGATTCGAACCGATCTGCCGGTGCCGCCTGGGCCGGTATTCCTGCCCGCCAGGGTCCAGCGATAGACGGCGAGGTCACCATCGACGCCGAGGCCGTCCATCGTGACGACCATGTCCGGGAACGCGGTCATGAAGCTCTGGGCGGCTCGACCGATCGCCGGCCGGCCGACCGATGGGATCCCCTCGTTGATCGTCAGGGAACCCTCCTCCGCGAAGAAGGCCGCGACGCTCGCCGCGTTCTGGCTGCACCAGGCCGCGGTGTACTTCGCCGCGATCTGCCTCAACCGGGCGGCGTCCATGGAAGGGCGAGCCGTCGGCCCCTACGACTTGATGAATTCGAGCAGGTCGGCATTGATCTGCTCCGAATGCGTCGTCGGCATGCCGTGCGGGAACCCCTTGTAGGTCTTCAGGATCGCGCCCTTGATCAGTTTCGCGCTGAGAGGCGCGGAGTCCGCATAGGGAACGACCTGGTCGTCGTCTCCATGCATCACCAGTGTGGGCACCGTGAACTTCTTCAGGTCCTCCGTGAAGTCGGTCTGGGAAAAGGCGACGACGCCGTCGTAGTGAGCCTTGGCGCCACCCATCATTCCCTGGCGCCACCAGTTTCCGATCACGCCCTGGGACACCTTCGCCCCCGGCCGGTTGAAACCGTAGAACGGCCCGGTCGGGACGTCCAGATAGAACTGCGCCCGGTTCGTCGCCACCTGGACCATGTATCCGTCGAACACGTCCTTGGGCGTGCCGCCGGGGTTCGCCGGCGTCTTGAGCATCAGGGGCGGAACGGCGCTCATGAGGACGGCCTTGGCGACGCGGCCCTCGCCGTGGCGCCCGATGTAGCGCGTGACCTCGCCGCCGCCGGTGGAGTGGCCGACGTGGACGGCGTTCTTCAGGTCGAGATGGGCGGTGAGCGCCGCGAGGTCGTCGGCGTAGTGATCCATGTCGTGGCCATCGCCCGGCTGGCTCGAGCGCCCGTGGCCGCGCCGGTCATGCGCGATGACCCGATAGCCGCGATCCAGGAAGAACATCATCTGCGCGTCCCATTCGTCGCTCGAGAGGGGCCACCCGTGAGAGAAAACGATCGGCTGGCCCTTGCCCCAGTCCTTGTAATAGATCTCCGTGCCGTCCTTCACCTTGATCGTGCTCATGTCCGCTTCTCCATTCGGTTGTTTGTGCGTGCGCCGGCATCCCCGAAATCCGGTGAACCATTAGCAGAGATGCCCGTCGAACGCCACCGCGATGTGGCCGTGACGCTCGTGGAGAGCCGCAAGGCGGGTCCCGGCAATCTCGGCGGCCCGTTCACCGGGGGCTGTCCGTCCCCAGCATCACGGGCTGTCCGACCGCCAGCCGGCCGGCGCGAGTGACCGTACCGTAGATTCCGGCGTTGTTCTGGTTCGCACGAACGACGGCTTTCATCACCTCCGGCGCGGAACTGGCCGAGTCGGGATCGAAGTTCACCATCGCGCAGCGTTCGTCGCGCATCGTCACGGCCATGGCTGCGGCGTCTTCGCCCTCGCCGAACGCGAGCATGCCCCCCACCCACTCGTCCTCCTGAAAGGGGACGGGTCGCAACAGCCGGACGACGACGTTCGGCCGAAACCGCCGCACGTCCAGGCTCCGCCCCGCGAGTCGGCCGATTTCGCGCACCGTATCGGAGGCGATCACGGAGACGCTCGCGTCATCGAAGATCCCATGCCGCAACTGCATCATCTGCACGGGGGCCCCGTGCCGCCGTCCGATCTCGGCGGCCAGGTCCTCCCCGAAGACCGGCAACGCATCGCCGTCCGGAGTGCGGACGTGCGTGGGAAGGCTTCCCGGGCCACCGTCCGGATTGTTCGGAGTGAAGCGAAGGAGGCCGGGAAGTCTGGTCGCCGTCAGCCACGGGAACCCGCCGCGCTCATCCACCCGGCGGAGTGCCATGCGCCTGTCGCCGTCGAGGCCGTGCCAGCCCAGATGGGCGGCCTCGAGCCGCTCGCCGGCCATGGACTTGACGGGATACCGGAAGATCGCCTCGACGTGTCCGATCTCCATGAGCACGCGCGATCCCTTCGTCACGAGGCGTACTGCGCGATCCCGTTTCCAAACGACCAGTTGTCCTTGACGACCTCGACGAGGTTCGTGAACACGTCCTCGGGCCGGACGCCGGGATCCGCCGCGAGATTGCGCGCGATGGCGGCAAAGAGGGCCCGTTTCTGCTCGAGGCTGCGGCCGCTGCTCAGCGTGATCTGCACGAAGACGACGCCGGCCGTTCGGCGGATGCCCAGGTACGTCGGATCGAAGACGAGGCCGCCCGCCTCGTGCTGCGCGACGACCTGGAAGCGGTCCTTCTCCGGAATTCCGATGGCCTCGATCAGCGCCCGATGCACGCCGTCGGCGATCGCGCCGAGTTGATCGGGGGTCCGTCCGGGAAGGACATCGATACGAACGAGCGGCATCTCGAGCTCCTGTGTCCCGCCGATTTCACTATCTCATTGCGCCGCACGCAACTCCCAGCCTCGGCGCCCCGGCCGTCAGGGCGCCGGATTGCCGCGGGGAAGGGCCACTTCCGGCCGACGACGCCTCGGCACGACCGGCGCACGCGGACACGCCGACCACGAGCGCTGCACCAGGGCGCAGCCCGATGCCGCCGGGGCCACGAAGGCGACCACGTCCGCCTGCCAGAGGGCGGGCTCGTTGATGATCAGGTGGCCGCTGGCCGCGGGATCGCTCCGGCGGTAGAGGTTGAACATGCCGATTCCTCCGGCGGCGACGAAGGCGTCGAAGTTGGCGCGGCTGTGCCCCGTGCTGTAGAAGGGATCGTTCTCCCCGTAAAGCCAGATGGACGGAGTGCCTCCGTCGGCGGCCGCCGCGAAGGTCGTCCGATTCACCGCGACGGCATCCATGCACCCCTCGCCGATCCAGCCGCCGACGAAGTTCACCACGCCGCGGTATGCCCCGGGTTGCTGCGCGGCATGGGCCATGGCGAGGATTCCGCCCCGCGAGATGCCGCCGATCATCAGGTGCGCGCCGTCAACGTCGGCGCGTGTCAGCACGTGCCGATAGATGACGTCCGCATCCTCGAGCGCATGCGCCAGGCCCGCCAACGCGAGCTCCTGGTGGCAGGAATAGCGCGAGCGATCCGGCTCGAACCCCTCGTCGTAGAGGCCGTCCGACCCTCCGCGGCCGCGGCGCTGCGGGAAGAGCACCATCCATCCCATGTCCGCGAAGGTCTGCGCCACCGCCTCGCTGGAATAGACCTGGCCGAAGAGCGCAGGATTGTCGCCGTTGCCGGTCGACCCGTGGTGAAAGATGAGGGTCGGATACGGGCCCGGGGACAGCGGTTTGTAAACGACCATCACCAGCGTCAGGGGATGCCCATCCTCGACCCACGGAGTCGGAATGCGCTCCACGCTCCGGGTCGCGAACACTCGACACTGCGACCCGTCCGGCGTGGTGCCGGGACCGCAGGTGACCGCCGCCGCGAAGTCGCCGCAGCCCGCCAGCATCGCCGAAAGCGCCGCGACACGGGCGGCGGACCAACCCGGGCGCCGGTGTGCGCGCGGCCGGGCAGCGAGGACCCGCGGAAGGGAAAGGCTGTATGCAATTGGACTCAAATGGGGCCGTCCGATCTTCTCTGCGGGCTCGAACTCCGCGAGCTGGTTCATTATTCCTCTCGCTGGGGCGGGGCGACGGCGACCGCCCCGCTCGCCTTCACGGATCGGCCTGCAAGGACTCGCGAAACGAGTCGGCATCGATCCGGTAGACGAAGCTCTCCCGGCCGCCTCCGTCGAACCGCGACCCCGCGCGGGTCCCGCCGATCTTCTCGACGGCGCGTTGCGACCGCCGGTTTCCCGGGCCGACGAGGAAGACCACGCTGTCGACGAACCGGAAGGCATGCTGCAGCATGAGGCGCTTCATTTCCCGGTTGTAGCGGCCGCCCCAGTGAGAGCGCGCCAGGAACGTCCAGCCGATTTCGATCTCGCTCTGCTCCCGATCGTAGCCGTGGAAGCGCGAGGAGCCGATCAGGCGGCCGTCCCTGGCGTCGGTGGCGATCAGCGCACCGCCCGACTCCAGGGCCTCGCGGAAGAACTCGCGGAACCGCTGCTCCTCGTACCGATCTTTCGCCGGGTGCTGCTCCCAGATGAGCGGATCCGCGGCCACCGCGTAAAGATCGTCGAAGTCTTCCGGTCGAAGCGGTCTCAGCGCGAGCAGCGCGCCCTTCAGGGCCGGCTGAAGATCAAAGTCCATGTTGCAGGAGTCGGGTTCAGATCGATCATCGGCGGCGCCCAGTGCGGCGAGGGTCGAGGCCGCTGCGCCCCCAAGCCGGGCCGCGCGCCGCCAAGCCGTGACATCCCGGTGCGACCCGGCGGTACCCGCGGGTCAGGCGGCGGTGCCATCTACCTCACTCCGACCGTCGTCGCCATCAGCGGAGTCGCGATCGACGTCTCGCGGCATCCGGAGTGCGGATCGCACGCCGCGGGATCGACGACCTTCACCCATCCGGTCACCTTCGCCGTGCCGGAGCGCAGGTGACTGAGCGGAACCGTCTTCGACCAGACAATCCGCTGGCCCGACAGCAGCGTGAGCTTCTCCACGCAGCTCGGATGCTCGACGCGGACCAGGTGGCCGGCATCGTGCCCCTCCACGATCACACTGACGCCCCATGACGGCCCGAAGCATCCCTCGAATGCCGCCGGCCCGTTGTTCGTGAGAGCGAACTTTGCCGTCACCGAAGTGTCCCCCGCCGCCAGGGCGCTTCCCAATGACATCGCGAGGCTCAGGCCCTGGCCGAAGCGCGATTTCGATAGCGCCGCCGCGGGGGTCGCGGGCGCCGAATGGGTCGCGGAGGAGCATCCCGCCACCGTAGTCGCGATCAGCAGGAGGCCGCCGGACCACCTGAGCCACTTTCCACGGCCTGAGGGGCGGCGCGTCGCCGGCTCGCGAAGAGGCGAGGCCGAGGCGCGAGTCCGCCGCACCGGCGGACGAGGCGGCCTCTGGATACACAGTCTTGCGGTCACCGATTCGCACGACGCGCATGAGCAACTCGGCATCGGCGTTCAGCTCCGAATCTTTTCGGCCGGCCCATACTCGGTGCGGCGCTCGAGCTGCTGACGGGCCCAGCGGACGACCCCGGCGACCCGGACAAACCCGTTGGCCCCTCCCAGATACACGTTCATGGTACCGCCCGGCGCGATGAAAACGCCGCCGTCCAAACGTAGGTGCGGGCACTCGTCCCGTTGGCTGAGAACCACTCCACGATCTCCTGGCCGCTCGAGTCGATCGTCGGATACGAACCGCCCAGCGCCACGAAGCCGGCAACGTACAGAGCACCCGTGGCGAGGATGTTGATCAGCAAGAGTCCCGCTGGTTTCATATACTCGTACTCCTCCTTGGGCTGCGACAACCGAGTGCGGCGTGCGCTCGTTGCTCACTCTTGAGCTTCGTGAACCGATTCCTCAAACCGATCACACTCCCCCCTGGACCGTCCGCCGCTGACCGTCGACTGGCCAATAGTCCACGATCGGAATCAGCGTATCTCCGTCGGCCACGCACCGGATGCCCTGCGCCGCAAAGAGCCCGCCAAGGAGGCTGCCGCCGCCATCAGCGCTTCGGCCCACCTAACGGGCGGCGGGGCAGCGGCTCGCGAAGAGCCGAAGGCGATGAGCGAGTCCGCCGCAAGCGCGAGTTAGGTGCGAGGAGGTTTGACAGGTTCGTCGTTTCGGTGCTCCGAACAACTCCTCGCGACTCGCTTCGTCAGCTCTCGCATGTCAACGGTACCATCGCCTTCGCGCTCGAGACCGTAGACCGTACCCGGAAAATCGAGGCTTTCTTGTATCCCCCAGATTCGCTCGTGCTCGCATGGTGGAAACAACTCGGCGGGGTTGCCGACCGCGACCCACGCGATCGGGACCGTCAGACCAGCTGCCACGATGCTGTTAACGTGGACAACCGCGTTGACGCGAATCTCAGCTCGACGCCCAATACGAGCCCCATGAAATATGGTGGTTCCGGTAGCAAGAAACGCTTCATCGTCGACACAACAGCCCATTAGTCTGGCATGCGGACCTACCAGGACGAAATCTCCGATACTGACCTCGTGCGTCGCCGTTGAGCGTACTAAAGCCTGCTCGCGAATGATTACGGACTCCCCCACGGATATGGGCTGTCCCTCGGCCAGGAGCACCGCACCAAACCCGACCTGGCAGCCGGGACCGATACGCACATCACCGCAGATTGTAGCGGTGGGCGCCACGAAAGCGCTCGGGTGAACGGAGGGACTCTTGCCGCGGTGGACGAAGAGCATCGTTACTCCAGTTTACTTATTTCTCGATTCGCGCCCAAACGGGTGGCGGGTCAGCGGCGAGCGCCGAGGCGAAGCCGCGCAGCGAGTCCGCTGCACCCGCGGGTTGGGTGGCGACAGGCCAACCCTCTGCCGGGATCGAATTGTCGGCACGTTCCTGATCCCACGCAACTCCAGCGATCCACCACCGGGTGCCATTCCAGAAGAGTTGAACACAGTATAAGTAGAGCGACTCCCGAATCTGGTCAGGACGGGCTGGGAGCCGCTTGCCGGCCGAAACCGACCTCGACTACGATCGATTCCCATCCCGTGCTTCCACCCGATCATCTGGGCAATGTGAGCTGCGCGCGATGAGCGACGCTCCGCGGTCGGTCCCCGTCGACCTGCTCGTCCTCGGCGGCATCGTCGTGACGATGGATGCCGGCCGGACGATCCTGCAAGACGGCGGCATCGCCGTACGCGACGGGGCCATCGTGGCTGTGGGCCCGCGCGACGCGATTGCCCGCGCGCACACGGCGGCCAACGTCCTCGACGCGCGTGACGATCTCGTGATCCCCGGGCTCGTCGACGGCCACACGCACGTCGCGATGACGCTTTTCCGCGGTCTTGCGGACGACCTGCCGCTGCACACGTGGCTCGAACGGCACGTGTGGCCGGCCGAGCGCCGTTTCATGAACCCCGACACCGTGGCGTGGGGCGGCCGCCTCGGCGTCGTCGAGCTCGTGCGCTCCGGCGTGACCACCTTCTGCGACATGTACTTCTTCGAAGACGACGTCGCAGCCGTCGTCGACGAGCTCGGCGTCCGCGGCGTTCTCGGCCAGGTGTTTTTCGATTTCATCGGGCCCCAGGGGCTCGACGTCGATGCGAGCGCGTACGCCTCCGACTTCGTCGCGCGCTGGCGCGGCCACGGCCGCATCATTCCCGCGCTCGCGCCGCACGCGCCGTACACGGTGTCGCCCGACCTGTACCGGCGTCTCCACGCGCTCGCCGAGCAATGGGACGTCCCGCTCGTGACGCATCTCGCCGAGACGCAGCAGGAGTGCCGCGACGTGCTGGAGCGCCACGGCCGCTCGCCCGTGCGCCATCTCGCGAGCCTGGGTCTCCTCGACGCGCGCCTCGTCGCCGCGCATTGCGTCTGGGTGGACGACGAAGAGATCGCGCTCCTGGCTGCCAGCGGCGCGGGCGTCGTGCACAATCCGCGCAGCAACCTGAAGCTCGGGAGCGGCATCGCGCCCGTTCCGGACATGCTCCGCGCCGGAGTGATCCTCGGGCTCGGGACGGACGGCGCGGCGAGCAACAACGAGCTCGACCTGCTCGCGGAGATCCAGTTCGCCGCCCTGCTGCACAAGGGCGTCCGTCTCGATCCCCTCGCCGTGCCGGCGATCGCGGCGCTCGAGATGGCGACCATCGGGGGGGCGCGCGCGCTCGGTCTCGACACGAAGATCGGGTCACTCGAGGTCGGCAAGCGTGCGGACGTGGCAATCATCGACCTCGACGAGGACAGCCTCGTGCCGCTCTACGACCCCGTGTCCCATCTCGCCTACGCGATCGAGGCTGCCGACGTGCGGACGGTGATCGTTGACGGCCGGATCATCGTCGACGAGCGCGCGCTCGTCACGGCCGACGACGGGGAGATCCGCCGTCGGGTGCGCGCTCTCGCGACCGACATCGGGACCCTGCGCGGCACGGCGACCGGCGTCGTGGGCGAGAACGAATCGGGGGACGGATAGTTGGCCCGCCCGGATGCGGTCGAGGCCGCGTCAGTCGCCTGACGGTTGGCGGTTCAGCGGCGAGCGCCGGCCATCGGCTGGATGAAATCAAGGCCGGCCAGGGTGGCCGCGAAGGCGAAAGCAACGAGGATCGGGTTCATCGGTCCATCAGGGTTTCAGGTCGTAGGAGACGGCCATCGGGCCGGCGCCGGCCCGGTACTTGCGGGCGCGGACCAGTTCGGCGATCTGGCGGATGTGGCCGAGGTCGTGGAGCGCCCATTCATTCAGCATCTGCGACATGGTGATCTCGCCGTACTCCTTGTGCAGGGCGAGGCGATCGCCAGCAGCCGGGGGAAGGCCGCGGAGGAACGCGACGTTGTTCCCGCGCTGCTCCTCGAAGTGATCGAAGGCATCCTCGGGGTCGGCGTCGCGATAGAGGTCGAGATACATCTGCGCGTCGTCGGGCTCGAACTCCGGACGGGCTTCCGCCATGAACCGGTCGAGGCGCATGCGGTAGCAGTGGCCTTCGGAATGCGACAGGTGGGCCAGCACCTCGGCGACGGAGAAGCGTTCCGGTGCCGGCTTCCAGCGGGCGTCCGGCTCGGTCAGCTCCGCCATCAAGCCGCGGAGAATTTCAGGAGTGGCCTCCAGCAGGTCCAGGCAGGGCAGTCCGTTTTCCGTCATGAGCTCATCCTAAGACGGAGACCCGGGTCCCGGTTGCCCATGTCGTGCCGGATGGCGCCTGACCGGGGCGAGGCCGTTGCACCCGCGGGTCAGTCGCCACCCGAGAAGATTCTTCTCATCGTGTCTTCCGGGGTATCGAGGGAGGTGTCCAGGAAGGCGTCGGGCGGAAATATCGCACCGGTGAATTTTGCGTGCAGCGATGCGACGCGCTCGGGCCCGACGTGCCAGCTCGCCCGCTCCGAATCGCGGGCACTGGCGACCTCCACCTTCGGGTGCAGCACACAAATACGCCATGCGATGTGGTTGCGCCTGAAGAAGGCGCGGTACTCCCGGAAGGACTCCGGCGGGCTCTCGTGAACGGTGGCATCGATCACGACCTCCTTCCCAAGGGCGACTGCTTCGAGCACCAACGCGAACACGCGATCGTGGACCTGGCGTCGCTTGCGACGGTGTTCCGACGAACCGAAGGTCCCTCGATCCCGGCCGAATTGCTCGTGCCAGACGTCGTCCTCCGAAACCCGCACCCAGCCCTCCCGCAAAGCCAGGAGCTCTGCCACCGTGGTCTTCCCACTTCCGCACGTGCCGGTGAGGATCAGGGCCCGGCCTTCCGGGCCGCTCCGCGGCGAGCGACGAGCCGAAGGCGATGAGCGAGTCCGCGGCGGGCGCGTTTCAGGCCGGAGGCCGATCATTTTGAAGAGCCAACGGCCACGGGCTTGAACTTTGATTCCGCCGGCGCCGCCGGGAGCGAAGATTCGGTCCGCCGACTCGTGCTGAGGCCGACTCCCCGGGTCATTGGCCGGCAGGCGGTTGCCAGAGTTCTACCTTGTTTCCTTCCGGATCGATGACCCAGGCAAACTTCCCGTACTCGGACTCGTCGATCTTGTCGAGAACGTTGCAGCCTTCTTCACGGAGGACCTTGACCAGGGCGTGGAGATCCTCCACTCGGTAATTGACCATGAAAGTCGCGGTGCTGGGCGCGAACTGGTCACCCTGCGCCGAACCAATGGACCAGACGGTTGTTCCGGCAACCGGCTTGCCTCCACCGTCGGTCCAGGTGAAAGCCGTGCCACCCCATTCCTGGACATCGATTCCGAGGTGGCGCTTGTACCAGGCCTGTAGTGCCGATGCGTCTTTGGCCTTGAAGAAGATGCCGCCGATGCCGGTGACTCGTCTCATGAGATCTCCTATGCGTGGTGGTGTGGAGAGGAATGCTCGGTCCTGCGTGTGTGGTTCCCACGGCCCAAGCGAGAGTGAGTAAGCAACCGACAAACTGTACCGCGCCGGGCGCCTCGGCTTTCAGTCGTGCCTCGACACCGACGAGCGTGATCGGGCCCACGGCAGTCACCAGGAGGCTTTGGCCGCCTGACGGGCGACGGGTCAGCGGCGGGCGCCGTAGCGAAGTGCAGGCGCGAGTTCGCCCCGCGGGCCAGGTCGCGCCCTACGCTTGGACATTCTTGGCCAGCGTCTTGAAACGGGGCCCGCTCAGAGGCACCACCGTGATGGTGACGTGACCGCTCTTGCTCTTCTTGATGTCTCGTACGGTGCCGGACTTACCCTTGTGCGTGCCGGCGACGACCTTGCAGAAGGCACCCTCTTTCAGCTTCATCTCTTGCTCCCTGTCATTCCGTGTTTCCGCTACCCAACGGGTGGCGGGTCAGCGGCGAGCGCCGTAGCGAGGCGTGGGCGCGAGTCCTCTGCACGCGCGTGTTAGGGGGCTCCGCCCGCCGGCAACCAGCGTGCGGCCGCATCGGCGCTGTCGTCGGGCCGCGTGTTGAAGGCAATCGCCGCGCGCGGGGCTGCCTTGCGAACCGCGTTGATGACGACCTCGAAAATTGACAGGAGTCGAGGCGGCAGCCGGACACCCGCGCCGATAACGACGCAGTCATAGCTTGCCGAGGCGAGCTGCCGCTCGACCGTCGGCCCGGCGGTTTCGTCGGGCCTGATGAAGCCGACGTCCGCTTCCCATCCGCGCGAGGCAAACTGCTTCACCGCAACCTCGATACCGGCCTGAACCTTCTGGACCGTCATGCCTGGCGGCAGTGCGGGGTCGGAAAAAATCCACGATGGCCGGGTCGTAGCCGAGCAAAAGAACCCTCGTCATGATTCCTCCTTCGTCTTTCGAATCTCTCGTCTCGGGCCGCCCAACGGGTGGCGGGTCCGCGGCGAGCGTCGTAGCGAAGCGCAAGCGCGAGGCCGCTGCACCCGCGTGTCGGGTGGCCTGCCACGAGGATCTCGTGGCTGCATTCCTGGACCGATTGGCTTCCCATGTCGCCATCACGATCGTCTGCGGCGGAGGCGGTAGAAGCGAGGCTTCGCTTTCTGCACGAAGCGAGGGGCTCCCCTCAAATCGAATGCCTCTTCATCGAGGATCCTCCATCCCCCATAAGCCCGTTCGATCTCTTCCCGACTGATCCCTCTCGGCAGGGGCCCTCTGCGACCCGGCGAGAACGCGTACATCAGCAACGTGGCGTCCTCGGTGGCCACCGCCGTGACCTCGCGGCCCACCGCCCGAACCTGCTCGGGCGAGAGGCCATGTACGACGCCGAAGTCCAGGATGAGTCGAAAACCCGAGCCGATGCCTGCGGCCTGCAGGGCCGTCACGCTCCCCTCGACGAAGAGACTCGCCACACCGGCTGCGCGTGCGCGTTCGCCGGCGATGCGCACGGCCTTCGGCACGATGTCGACGCCGGTCACCTCCCACCCGCGTCGAGCCAGACGAATCGACCAGAACCCGGTGCCGCATCCGAGATCGAGCGCGCGCCCGTAGGGCGGTTCCCGACCGCGCTCCTCTCGGTCGAGAAGCGCGACGGCTTGTGCGCCAATGGGAAGTGACGGCATCCGCTCCCACGGCGTCATCCCGACCAGATACTGAAACTTGTAGAACAGGCTCATTCAACCAACCGGCCACGCTGGAGCAGGTTCGTCGCTTCCATGGAGCTGAAGCACCGTTTCAAGAGTGCCACCAGACCTGGCAGTGCGTCGACCGCCGATCAAAGGGTTCCCCGACCATCTGGTCTCCCTCGAAACTGCCCGTGTTAGACCGCATCTCCTCTGGCGAGAAGATAGACACCAACGCAAACGAACCAGAGCAGCCCTGCTATGGACGCCACCTCGAGAGGGATCGCGACACCACTCTCGGAGACGGCGGATGGTATGGACACCCCGGCCATCATGCCCGCCGCCACCTGTACGAACCCGAGGCCCGACATCCACCTGGGAAGCGTTGCCGACCGCCAGCCAGCGACACTGAAGCCCAGGATCAGCATCGACCAGGTCACGACCTCCGCAGTAAAGAGGACGCGCGTGAGGCCGAACAAAGCAAAGAAAAGATCCTGGCTCTGATTGACGGGGGGGGTATTGAGGAACGCGAGGATCTCAACGCCATTCGTCACGATTCCGTTCGTCACGAAGACGGCCGCTCCCAGCAGACCCACAGCGCCCCACCCCATCTCGCTCGCCGGGCGCGTACGGCACGTTCTCGCAAACAAGGCCGCGGCAAAGAGAACGATGCACATGAAGGCCAAGTACCGAAAACCGTGGATGATCGCCCACGTGCCCGCTTCGCGAGCGAGGTACTCCTGTAGCTCGGCGGACGTCGGATTGTTCGGGGGAAATTCCTTCAGGACCATATTGAGCACGATGTGGACCATCATGCCAACGATGATCGCGAGCCCACCAATGCGAATCAGACTTGACTCGCCCGCGCGCGCAGTGCCTGGGCCGCGACTCACCATGGGGCCCTTTGTCGGCCGAACGGGTGGCGGGTCGGCGGCGAGCGCCGTAGCGAAGCGCAGGCGCCGGTCCGCTGCACCCGCGGGTTAGGCCGCGGGGCAAGATCACCTCTCACGCGACAGCCTCCAACACGCGACGATCTACAACGAGCCGATCCACATCCGGTACTGCCTGGCCCCAATTCTACTGCCGGCCACCTCGGTGATTCGCGGGCCGGTCGGCTGCTAGACTAACCGCATGAGACTTCGGTACGGCACCCTCGCTTTGGCCACCTGCCTTTTCTTCGCGTCTACGAGCAGGGCTCTTGCAGACGATCTGGAAAAACTCGTCACGAAAGCGGACGTCGAGAAAGCCGCGGGCGCGAAGTTCAAAGATGGCTGGAAGCCGATGCCGACGCAAATCGCCTTCGCAGAGGAAGGCGGCAACGTGCAGGTCAGCGTGAGCGTCGAGCCACGTGAAGCGCAAAGCACCGTGCGCACCTGGGAGGCGACAATGAAGAAGATGCAGCCGGGCACCAAGGTCGACACCGTTCCAGGCGTGGGCAAAGACGCGATCTTCGTCAGCACCCGCCCCGACGCGGGTGCGCTCTATGCAGACTTCGACAAGCCGCGTGTGCAGCTCAACGTCGGCGTCTCCGGTGCCAAGTCGCCCGAGCAAGCAAAGCAGATCGCCATCAGCCTAGGCAGAGTGATCAGCTCGCGCATCGGTAAGTAGTGTTTGGCGCGTCGGCTGCTGAACCCCCGGCCTAAAGGGTGGCGAAGAGCCGAAAGCGATGGCTGCACCCGCGGGTTGGGCTGCCCGCTTCCTGGTCCCCGGTCAGACGACCGATGCGACATAGTCGGGCGGGAACTTCAGCTTCCGCAGAACAGCCTGCAAGCGCGCGGCGTACTCTGGATTGCGCTCATGCGCAAGAGGTGCGCCGGGCAGGTTGTAACACAAGGCAGGCACCGACTCGCCGTCGAGAGTCTTGGCGAAGACAGCTTCGGGGTAGTACTGCTCGAGGCCCGCACCGGAATAGAGCTGCGAGAGTTCCCGGCGCGTGAGCGAGATGAGCATTCCAAAGGCGCGACCTCCCGAAGAAGGGACCAGCGTAGCGCGCTCGCCGATGCGCAGGGCGAACCCGTCGACGTAGGCCGGGCGCGGTGTAAGCGGCGTCATTTGCTTCTCGCGCAAGACATCCACATCCATGAATAGGCCATAGAAAAAGGCCTCGATCGACCGCTCAGTCATTGCATCAGACCATTCCTCGAAGGAGGCGTGCGATTGACAACAGCGACAGCGATCAGCGAGGGGACCCTCACCGCGAGAATTGCAGTGCCGACTCGTAGCCGCCGCAGACGTTGTTGGACACGCTCGCCATGAGTCCGTCAAATCCCCAGTCCAACGTCGCCTTCGAGCACCGATGTCTTCAGCTGCGGGCGCTCTCCGCTCTTCCACAGTGCAGCAGTGAGCAATACACGATACCTGAGCGGCCCCCCGTCCGGTCTTTCGCTGCGCGCAATGGGGCGTGGGATGCAGACATACTCGGTGCGCATCGCATCGGCCGACAATTGGACCTTCGCATAACCGTGTCCTCCGAGATCTACGAACTCGAGGTGCGGAGCGAGATCCGGGTTGGACAGCGACCGTGCGCGCTTGAGGTCGAAGCTCTTTGCATATTCGAAGCACGCACGGACGCCGTGCCTCAGCAGCATGTTCAAGGTCCACTCCGGCTTCGCACCCGCATCCTTGTCGGCAAGAAACAGCGGTCGTAGCGGAGCGTCCTTCGGAAGCTTGTGCTCATAGGCCTCCATGGGGCCGGGACTGACGAGTGACGCACCGACGAAGCTCAGGCCGACGGGCGCGAACTTGCCGGGCGGGAGTTCGGCAGTCGCATATCCGGCCCAGAAGCTATGGCGGTCGCCCGAGACGATGGCGAAGCCCGTAATCTTCGCGTCGCGAACGACATCGTAGATCTCGGCGCGCTCCAGGTACGCCGTGCCGTAGTCACCCCCGCCCATCGATGCGTAGGTGTCTTTCGGCCAGGACTCCTTGGTGAGACCCGCCGGCAGGTTCTGAGGGTCGGCTCGCGAATCCAGCGCGGCCAACGAGTTACCCCAGATCTTCCACGCCGCTGTCGAGCTCCTGAGCTTGTCCTTGAACCAAGCCTTCTGCTCCGCGCCGAGAATCGTCTGCGGCGGCGCGCTCCGCTGCGGGTTTGCAACGTGCGCATCGTTGAACCGCACCTCCGAAGGGGGATCGCCACCGTTGAACGCGCGACCGCCGTCGAGCACCTGCATGAGAGGTTCGGGAGCCATTCCGATGAACTCGTCGCCGCCGAGATTTCCGAGAGACGGATCGCTGAATGGATCGGCGCTCCGATAGCTGTGCTGATCGGTAATGATCAGATCCAGGTTCTTGCCGTACCGGAGCGCCCGGTAGCCCTTGAGGCTGTTGATCGCCGTCAGGTTGTTCGGTTCCGTCCCCAGCCCATCGCTGTCGAACTCCTTGATCGGAACGTCTTTTACCGATGGTGGATCGAAACGCTCGAGCAAGCCGCTCGGCGCCGTGACACGTGCGGGGAGGTATTCGAACCACGCCTGATTCGCCGCGACCTTGACGCTCGGGCGAGGTTGCTCGAACGACCCCGCCTTGACGATGCTTTGCCAACCCTGCCACGAGAATTCGTGGTTGTCCCAGATCGCGACGAACGGCCAGCGCGCGCGGGCGTCCTGGAGGTCGGGATCGGCGAGATAGCCCTTGTAGATGGCCCGGTAGCCGTCGACGGTCAGCGGTATGTGGAAGTTGCCGGCCTTCGGGCCGTCCGGGAGGCGCGCCACCTCGTAGATCGTGCGGTCGTAGCGTGTCTTCACCTCGTCGGGATACTCGACCACCTCGTAGATGAAATCGCCCAGGTGCAGAACGAAGTCGAGCTGTTGGGCGGCGGGAGCGCGTTCATCTTCGTAGATCATCCGGCGATAGGCGTTGAGCTTGCCCTCGTTGACATCCTGACAGCTCACGAATGCGAAGTTCACCGTGCGCGGATCGTTTGGCAACGGCGCCGTGATCGTGCGGCCGACGCGGCTGCCGTTTCCGTCGGTGTCGGTGAACCGATACCAGTAGGTGCGCGCCGGCTTGAGTCCGCCAATCAGAACGCGCGCGGTCCAGTCCGCGGCGCTCGAGACCGGTGCCTGCGCGTGGGCAATGACTCGGCGGAATGCCTCATCCTCGGCCACCTCGACGGTCAGGAGCTGGCGTGTGCCCTGGGCGAACGGACGCCTCGTCCAAAGGATGACGCTGTGGGGATCGGGATCGCCCGAGGCGACCCCTTGGGGATAGAGATCACGCCGCTCATGCCAGGGGACACGCGAACCGCGAGCCGGTCCGGCCCATGCGAGCGAAGCACCGATTGCTGCGGCGGTCTTGAGAAAGGATCGGCGGCTAATCTTCATGGTCTCACTCCGTCCGGGCTGCCGTCGGCGTCACCTCAGGGTTCGGACGCGAACGCCCGCTGAGACAAGTACGTACTCTCCGCCCGTAAGTTGCCGTGGCGTGCAACGCGTCGATCAAATGCGACGATCCGGCGATCGGAACGCCGGACGTCGTGGCCGGTCTTCCACTTCGTTCGGCCCAGGGCCGGACGGGACGAGCAGGGCCGGTTGATACTTCCAGGGCCGCCTGTTTGAGCTGGAGGGCATTGTTGCCCGACTCCGGAAGTGAGGCCTAGCGGACCTTCCGACTGTCGCCTAACGATGCCGAATCGGCCGCGCGAGACCACCGATGACGAATTCGGCGGGCGTGATTGGACCGTCCTTACCCGTGCGGGCGACGTTCTTGACCTCAGAGTCCGGGAATGTGGCGGTATAGAACGCTAGTGCAGCTTCGAGTTGGTCGTTGAACATCAGGAAAGGTGTGACTTTGGACATCTGTGTGTCTCCTTCTTTGAATCTCCGCCTGACGGGCGGCGGGTCAGCGGCGAGCGAAGAGCCGAAGGCGATGAGCGAGTCCGCCACATGCCCGTGTCAGGCCGCCCGACCACGATACGTCCCAAGCCCCGACAGGCCGAGACCGACCAGAAGGACGGCCGACGAGATGACATTCGCAAGGAGGTTGCGCCCTCCCAAATAGGCATCGTCGATGAAACCGAAGACCTGGAGGGAACCAGAGGCAGCCACGAGCGCCCAATATGCCCCCTTCAACCCGGCTGCGACCCCTGACCACGTCACGGAGAGCATCAGAAGGCAGAGCGCTACGGCGCAGGCATTGAACAAAACGGCGACGGCGTTCACGGTGGCCTGAGCCCGCGGATCGAGCCCACGAACGCCCGCATCATCGAACAGAATTCGCAAGCCTGGCGCATTCTTGCCGAACATGGTCATCGCGATCAGGATCGCGCCCGCCAGAAGCAGGTTCACGCCGCTCCAGATGCTCAGCACGATCCCTCCCGCTCTTAGCATCAACGGATCTTGGGGCGGCCTAACGGGTGGCGGGTCATCGGCCAGGCCCGACGCGAAGCGGAGGGCCGAATCCGCTGCACCCGCGGGTGAGGCGGCGGCAGCGACGATGTTAAAGTTGGGCGGATGGCCGAGGTAAGGGAAGTACTCGACGAGGCCCTGAAGTTGGCACCAGACGATCGCGCGAGCGTCGCCGTGGAACTTCTGGAGAGCCTTGAAGCCGGTCCGGAGGAAAGGGCTGAAGTCGAAGCCGCCTGGGCCGCAGAGATCGAACGCCGAGCCCGGAGAGTAATCAGGGGTGAATCGAGTGGGACCCCTTGGAATGATTTGCGCCGTCGAGCCGAGGCGAATCTAACGAAGCGGTGAAGAAGCCGTTTCGGGCGCAAGACGAAGCCTCTGAAGAGCTCGAACACGCCGCCCGGTGGTACGAAGATCGTCGGGCTGGTTTGGGAACTTTTCGAGGTTCGCTCGACGGCATTCAGGGAATCGACGCACATCCGGCCGGTTGTGTCGAGTCCGAAGCAGATTCCGAGTTGCTCGACGCGCGCGACGAATCTCCCTCTCCGGATCCAACTCAATCGATACTGTACGCTGCGCGACACGGTCTACGGTCGGAGGTCGAGTTACTCGCTCGCTGCCTTGCGGCCCAGCATGCAGTGAGCACCGAACCGCACCGCGTCGTTACGCTCGGTCCGGGTCTCGACGAACCCCGCAGCGCGGAACGCGGCTTCGAGATCGGCAAGCTCGTGGAGATGAAACCCGTCCGTTTGTGCCGGCTTGAAGCGCATGAAGTTTTCCCGGACCGGGAACGTCACTGCCGCAAGGCCGCCGGGCTTGAGCACGCGGTGCATTTCCTTGAAGACCGCGCCCGGATTACCAATCACGTACATCGTGGCGACGGTGCACGCCTTGTCGAACGCCCCCTCGTCGAACGGCAGTGAACCGCCCGCGGCCTCGTGAAGTGTCACTCGCCCTTCGGAGATGGCCCGTGCGTTCCTCCTCGACGCCATCTCGATCGCTGTCTTGGAGACCTCGGCTCCCCTGACGTGTCCCCTGGACGTCCGTTCAGCAAGTAGGTCGATGTTCGCCCCGTTTCCGAAGCCCACCTCCAGGAGGTCATCATCGGGCTGCACCTCCATCAGGTCCGCAGTCCAACGAGCGTGCTCGATCGTTTTGGGCGTCATCCAGGCAAACAGTGCTTTGCCAAGCAACCCTCTGGGATGCTGCAGCTGCTTTCCAATCACACCGATCAACCCCATCGGTCACCTCGCTTTGCTCGATTGTCGGCGCCGCGGCATCTGCAATGCCTGCACCTTGAACGTGAGAAAGGCCCCGAGCAAGGTCCAGAACGTGCCGATCACTCGCGTCATGGTCGGCCTGAACAAGTCTTGCCCGAGCCTGGCCTCCTCAGAGATCCGAGTCGGCGGTCGCGCCGATGGCGACAGAACCCGCGCGACCTCGTTCCACGACCAGTGCTCTGTCCAGGGGCGCCGCTTGCACAGCAATGATCAACGCCAGGGCATTGTGTCGCACTCGTCACTCGTTGTCTGGCTAACGGGCGGCGGGTCAGCGGCGAGCGCCGTAGCGAAGCGCAGGCGCGAGTCCGCTGCACCCGCGGGTTAGGCGCGGGCGACGTACACCAGCGGAAAGCGCTCGGGGTGCTCGATGGACTCGACCGAGAGATCGACATCTAGGTCCGGCCAGTACAGATGGTCGACTTGCGGCCACTCGACGTTGAGAATCTTCGCGACCGGCGCGTTTTCAAACCAATGGAAGTCCTTGAATGACAGGAACAGCTCCCTATCGTCAAGGAGGAGCCAGAAGCCCTGCCTCGAGATGTTCGCAACTTCAACCTGGGAAGTGCGCGCGCCAAGCTCTTCGGATTTCATCTGACGTCTCTCTATGACCTCACGAATTCTACCAATCTCGCGCTCCGGCAATCCGCAATTCGCCTGGAGCTCGATCCGCGGCTCCATCCAGAACTTCGCTTCTCCCTGAGCCGATTGGGGACATGGACATGCATCCTGCTCTCCTCCCGTGAGAAGAAGAAGACTCGAACGCCCCCTTCACGGAAAACAGTAGGACTCATGCTGTTCCTGCGCCTAACGGGTGGCGGGTCAGCGGCGAGCGCCGTAGCGAAGCGTAGGCGCGAGCCCGCTGCACCCGCGGGTTAGGCCGCGGCCCGCACGCCGGTTGACAGTATGTCAGATCTGACATATTCTCGACTCGGCAATGGAGAAACCGCTCGCATGGCTAAAGGGCGAGATCAAGACTCCCCCATTCTCCTCCGAGGCTCGAACCGAGGCCGGGTTCCTTCTGCGCAGGCTGCAGCAAGGCGAACGGCTGAGCCTTCCACAGTCCCGGCCCATGCCAACGGTCGGACCCCGTTGCCACGAGCTGAGGATCAGGGACCGTGAACAGACCTGGCGAATCGTTTATCGGATCGACCCGGATGCCATCTTGATCCTGGAGATCTTCGGCAAGAAGACCCCGGCGACACCCAAGGGCGCCATCGGCGACTGCAGACGGCGATTGAGGCTCTACGACGAACACGTGAGGTAGCGAGATGAAGAAGGAAAAGAGAAAGAAGCTCGAGGCTGCCGGCTGGAAGGTTGGTACCGCAAGCCAACTGCTTGGGCTCTCAAGGGAGGAGGCAGAACTCGTTGAGCTCAAGCTCGCGCTCGCCCAGGGACTGCGCCTGCGACGGGAGGCTCGCCGACTCACCCAGGGACGACTTGCGAAACTCATTGGCTCCAGCCAGTCCCGCGTGGCCAAGATGGAGGCTGCGGATTCAACGGTGACTTTGGATCTCCTCTTGCGGTCATTGCTAGCCACCGGCGCGACAAGGCGCGAACTCGCGAAGATCATTCAGCGGCCAACTCGATCCGGCGCGGCCTAACGGGCGGCGGGTCAGCGGCGAGCGCCGTAGCGAAGGCAGGCGCGAGTCCGCTGCACCCGCGGGTTAGGCGCCCTTTGAAAGCTCACGCTGGAGCCGCTCAGCTAGAAACTGCTTCAGCAACGATTGATATGGAATGTCGCGCTTGTTGGCCAGTACCTTGAGGTGACCAATCATCGACTCTGGCAGCCTGAGAGAGATTGTGCGAAGCGTCGGACGCAGCTTCGGGAAGGCTCGCCGCTGAGCACCGCTCCAGTCCACGAAGTCAGCCGAATCGTGCTCAGCCCAGAAGCTGCGCTCCTGCTCTTCAGATTCGAACTTTGGAAGCTGCTTACGCTTTGCTTTGCTCATAAGTCTGTAGTTCCCTTCGGGTCATGTCGCGGGACGAGATCACTCGGATGAGAGATCTGCGAACGGTAAAGCTGATGAAGAGCCGGCGCCCGGAGTCTGCTTGGCCGAGCGCGAAGTAGCGAGCCTCGGAAGCTGAATGTTCGCGATCGGGCGAGACAACCAGTGGCTCGTTAAAGAAGACCTCCTCGGCCTCCCAGAACGGCACCCGGTGACGGTCCCAGTTTTTCTCGAGATTGCCGTCATCCCAATCAAAGCCGGTGCAGCCAGCCAGGAGGTCATTGGCCGCCACGCCAGAAGTATATGTCAGACATATACACGATGCAAGGCCCTTAGGGCGCCTAACGGGCGGCGGGTCAGCGGCGAGGGCCGTAGCGAAGCGCAGGCGCGAGTCCGCTGCACCCGCGGGTTAGGCAGCACCCCGTCGGCTTCCCTGGAGGGCCGCCCTGACAGCACGCGGGTTGCGTTCGGCCACACGAAGAAGTGCGAGTGCCGGCCCCTCGGGCACGCGGCGGCCCTGCTCCCAATTGCGCAGTGTTGCCACGCTCACACCGATCATGAGTGCAAACTCGGACTGCGACTTCCCAAGTCGAGCCCGGACCGCCTTGACATCGGCTGGCCGGAAAGTCGTCACCCGCGACGGCCGCAGCGCCCCACGCTGAATGCGACCGGCCTGGCGAACGCTTGTCAGAAGCTCCTTGAACGCCGTCTCCTTCATCCCAACTCCTCCCGAACGAGGCGCGACAGAATTTTCACTTGCTCACGGGTGAGGTCGCCCAACTCGCTCTTTGCGTAAATGAACACCATATAGGCCACTTCTCGCCGTGCATCCCAGTGATAAATCACCCGAAGGCCACCACGCTTGCCGCGGCCATCCGCTCCCCAGCGAAGCTTGCGAAGACCCCGCGATCCTGGGATGAGCGAGCCCTGCTCGGGGCGAAGGACCAAGGCAAGCTGCAATGCTCGATACGAGTCGTCATCGAGATGTCCACGGAGTCGAGCCGTGAATATCGGAGTCTCGACAAACCGCATGGCAGACTATACGCCAATGGCGTATCAACCGCAAGCAGGAACATCACGCCGGATCGCTGCCGAGTGCCCGCCTAACGGGCGGCGCATCAGCGGCGAGCGCCGTAGCGAAGCGTAGGCGCGAGTCCGCTGCACCCGCGGGTTAGGCGACCGGTTCATCTCCGCCGTTCTCCTCCGGGCAGTTCGGGTCATTCAACCGCCGCACCAAGCGAGATGCTGGTTACGGCACCGCTCTTGGTCGCCTCGAAAAGCCAAGTCGGTCCCGTCTCGAAATTGGTACCGCACAAGGTTGTTCTCGGGCAAGCCATCCTTCAGGAACTTCGATCCATACTTTTCCTCGACAACCTGTAGGCTATCGCCCAGGCACACGCCTCGGGCCGAGCAAAGGGGCAGCGACGACTTCGACCCGGAGAGGATGAAGTTGACGACCGTCTCAACGCGACGACCCTGCTCATCAAAGTGCCACGCCGTATGGATCTTTATCTCGACTCCGTCGCGCCGCCAGAGGTACTCGGCCTCTCCTCCCCTTACGGGACCTGTCTCGAAATGCGGCTCTCGATAGTCCATCGGCGGTCCAAACGCCCGGATCGCGGATGCCAAATCCGCGCGTGGGTCAGCTCCGACTCGGATGCCGGCTAGTTCGCGGTCAGGCGGGTCGGGAGTCAGCAGGCTTTCCGGGAAGTGATCGGCGCCTAACCAGGTGGCGACACCAAGGACCGCCGCGGCGAGCAATAGTCGCCTCATTCGACACGCTCGCGAGTCCGCTGCACCCGCGGGTTAGGCGGCCTAGTTGGAACCGGCGCGTTCACGGCGTGACGACGGCCACCCGAGTTCCCTGCACCGCAAGTGCTCGATGAGGCTCCACCACAGTCATTACGGCTGCAAAGCGCACACCGGTACCACCGGATTGAGGCAGGACCACCGACAGCCGCACAGAGCCGTTGTCCAGAGTTGAGACGCCCAAATCCCGTAGGACATCGACGATGACCACAGCGCTGTCTGACGTCACCGAATAGGTCGACGTCGCAAGCTCCGTACCCGCACTATCCCTCACAACGACACGCACACTGGTCTCCGTGAACTCCGGGGGCCCGGTCGGCGGGTCGACCGTCATGATCAGGTTTGAGTATCGACCCGTGGCCCTCCCCACGCCCGCAAACACGAGGTCACCGGGTGCAAATGCGAGGTCCAGAGGCAGCCCCGGCAACGACATTGATCTTTCACAGGCGCCCGCTTGATCCGCAACGACTGCGCTCACCACCGGGCGGCGAGCCGAGAGAGCAGACGCAACGTACACGGCCTGGGGTCCCTCGTAGGGTGGAGGCAGTTCCGGAAGCGCCGACAATACGTAGGTCGCCAGCGGCTCAACGGTGGCGATTGCATATTGCGGGCACGAACAGAGCGAACAGCAACGGAGCCATGGCCGAATCCGGATGTCGAGCGGTTCGCTGTCGACATTTGTGACGGCAATCGAGGTGTCCCAGTTGCCCGCCTTCCCCGCGCCCAGCACCAGAGTGCCGGTTGGGTTGAGCATTTGGGCACTTGCAGTTGCCGACGCTAACCACACGAGCGCGAGATCACGCAGCCTCATCACTATCCCCCATTTCCACTTCAACAACTTGTGGCCGCCTAACGGGCGGCGGGTCAGCGGCGAGGTCCGACGCGAAGCCGAGGAGCGAGTCCGCTGCACCCGCGGGTTAGGCGGCGACTCGTTCAGGCTCTCGAGCGTTGGCACGACTTGACCGCTGATCATCCGTTGCGCCAGAGCTGACCGGAGCGCTCTACCTTGCAGTGGTAGTAGGCGCTTGATTCGTTGTCACACTTGTACCAGCCGTGAGTGCTTCCGACGAGTTCGCAGCCCCTCCCCTTGAAAACGAGGTGCCAGAGCGGCCAAGGAAGACGTACCCGCAGCCACGCCCGCCAGTTGTACGGATTGCCAGGAACGGCGTGCGAGTCTGTTGCCATGCCTACCCTGCGTCTTCCACGCGGCCTAACGCTCCGGTTCAGCGGCTTCCGCGCAGCGGACCGTCCGCTGCAACCGGTTGTTATGCCGCCTGGTATTGCTTACATCTTCTGATGCTTCTCGATCTCTTCCAGGGACAATCGGAGAAAGCGCGCAGCGTTATTGTAAAAGATGTCGCGCTTCTGCTTCTCAGACAGAAATGGCGCCTCTTCGACGATCGCGATCGCCGGTTCGATTACTCCAGCCCAGTCGCCCTGGTCCGAGCCGAACATCACACGCTTGCAAAAGCCAGCGTCGACGATCTTCCGGAGATTCGCGTAGAAGAATGCGCGCGGGTAGTACCACTGCATTCCACCAATGTCGGTATAGACTTGCGGATGCGCGGCGAGCACGGCGATCAGCTCGTCGGTCAGCGGTGCCGCAAGATGCATCACGGACACGCGGAGGCGCGGGTGGCGAGCCAAGATGTCCTCGAGATCGTACGGATTGGTCAATCTCGCACGGTACGCGGCTATCCTGTCGAATCCGAGATATGCCGTCCCGATCGTGCCCTCGCCAATGTGGATGGCGACCGGAATGTCCAGTTCTTCGGCCAGCGCCCAGTAGGATTCCATCCTCGGATCGTCGATCGGGATGCCGGCGTACTGATTGGAGACCTCTCCTAGAACCGCGGCGTCTCCGCGCTCGAAGACCTGCCGCATCTGGGCTGGCGAAATGTCGTCGCGGCCGATTCTGAACTGCAGGCTCGGGATGAAACGGCCGGGGGCAGCCTCCATCCAGCGCGCAACGGCGTCCTGGGGCCCGCTCAGCACGCCGAAGATCTTGCGCCGTTTCATCACGGCGATGGTCTCCTCCATGACGGCGTGTTCACTCCCCGGCGACCAGATGGGATCCGGGCACTGCGGTTCGGTCATCGCCTTCAGCCAGATGTCCGCCCAGGGTCCGTCGTTCGGGTCCCACGGCGGGAACTGCGTCACCCAGGGTACGCAGAGCCCGAGCCGCATCTCCGGCTCGACGCCCGTGTGGAGGTGCATGTCGATGATCGGGGGGCGCCCCCGCGCAGGTCCAGCCAAAGCGCAGCCAAGCGCCAGAGTGAGTGGCAAGAGTGTCTTGATCACGAACCCCTCCCAAGGAGATCGTCGGCCTAGCGAGCGGCGCTTCAGCGGCGAGCGAAGAGGCGACGCCGATGCGCGAGTCCGCTGCAAGCGCGTGTTAGGCGGCACCTCGAATTCCAAGTTAGCGAAGACCGAACAGGGCAGCTGCGTTCTCCCACAAGATGTGGCGCTTGTCGGCATCGGTCAGGTACTTGGCGTCCCGGATGGCCGCGACTGCGGGCGTGATCATTTGGGGCCACACCATCTGGTCCGACCCGAAGAGAATCCGGTCGTTTCCAACTGTGTCAATGGCCTCGCGCAGCATCCTCTTGAAAACAGCTTTGCCGAGGATCCAGTCGACTACCGCAACATCGACGAAGACGTTCGGGTAGGCATACAACATGTACAGAGCATGATCGAAGAAGGGCCATCCCATGTGCATGATGACGATCTTCAGCTTCGGAAATCGGATTACGACGTCCTGAAGCAGCAACGGATCACCGAGTTCGATTCGAAAAGCCGGTGACACCAGCCGCTGAGGGTCGGGTCCGTCGAGACCAGTGTGAAAAAACACAGGGACGCCGGCTCGCTCACAGACCTCGTAATACGGGAAGAGTGCCGGGTCGTTGAGCGGCTTTCCGGCATATGGTAGGCCCAGTTCACCGACGGCGCGCCATTTTGCCTCCGCGACTTCCTTTGCGAACTGCGCGACCGCCTGCCCCGGGTCCTCCGCAGAAAAATCGGGCTTGAACGAGGGGAGAAACCGGCCGGGATACTTCGCAACCCATTCTTGCACCATGCCGTTGTCGCCGCTGAGCAATCCCCAACGGACGTGGTTCTTGTCCATTTCCTCAACGGTCCGGGTGAGGAGTTTGGCCGGGTCCGTGATCATGCCGGTCGCTGTCTTTCGATGAGCTCCGAAGTTTGCCTCAGTGGCCCTCACAAACAATGCCGGCGGAATGGCGTGCATGTGGACGTCAAACACCGCCGATGTGTCTGACGCGTCCCCGACGGCGCAGAGGAGGATCACGGCACCGACCGCGAATCCAGTGATCACACCGCGTTTGCCCATATGGATTCCTCTCTTCTGCAATCAGTGCTGCCTAACGGGCGGCGGGTCAGCGGCGAGCCCCGAAGCGAAGCGCAGGGGCGAATCCGCTGCACCCGCGGGTTAGGCGGCCTATCAATGCGTGTACCAGCGGGAGCGATTCGCATCTCGTTCAGGCAGTTCATTTTTCGAAGAAAAGCGCAATGGTATCGGCCGGCCAGTCCATCGCCCGATTCGTCCCCTTGTCCACGCATGCCACGATCATGAGGCAGCGCGAAATGCTCTTGCCAGCCTCATCGACCATACTGCACTCGATGTGCGCATCGGGTCCACGGAACTCGCGCACGAACGACGTGATCGTAATCTTCTGGTCTCCGACGGCAGGCTGTACAAAGTCGACTTCCATCCTTCGGACCCAGGCCATGAACGGCAGCTTCGCAAGGGTCTTCAAATCCCAGCCGCAATACTCACGTAGGCCGTTCATCCGATGATCAACGTAGTAGCCCGAATAGACCGCAGTACGGAGATGATTGTAAGGATCGAGCTCGGAGAACTTGATCCTGTGCGTGCTCTTGAAGACTACCGGTGTCTTCGGCATTCGGTTCCTTTATGTCTCGCGGCAGCCGCTGCTGGTGGGGCGACGCGCTACGAGCCCCGCACGCCGCTGGCTGGCATTAGCCAGACCTGCAAGGACGCGCCGAGCAGCCACCTTGGTGATCTGGCCGCCTAACGGGCGGCGGGTCAGCGGCGAGCGCCGTAGCGAAGCGTAGGCGCGAGTCCGCTGCACCCGCAGGTTAGGCGGCAGATACAACATCAGTCCGGGTCCTCCGATGACTCCACCAATTCAAACCCCGGTCTGACAACGCCAGCGATGCTCTTGAGACTCCATCCCTTGTACTTGCTGTGATCGTAGATCTTCTCAACGACCACGGTTACTCGTGACGGCTTCGTCTGCTCCAGGTAGGACGCCAGTTGATGGGACGCGACGGTGATCGTGTGCCTCGGCCTGCTCACCGACGTAAGCATGATTGCCCGGACCCCGTCCTCCCCGCGCGTCACGACCTGCCAAGTCATCTGCTGCTCGTTGACCTCGCGTCGACCGAGCCCGCCGATGTACCAGGCAGAAGCTATGGCGATGCCCACCGACAAGACGAGAATCCCGAGTTTCGCCGTTCGAGATGCAGAAGCCGGATAGAGAGCCGTCGCACCGGACTTGCGAAGTCCGACCAGGACGTAAACAGTCGTGACTACGAGAAACAGAGAGGGCATGTAAACGTACCATCGAATCACGAGGTGCGCAGGCGGTGATACCAACGAGGTTAAACCAGGAACAAACGAGATCCCGATAGCGACCAGACCGACGAGGGCGACCCTAAAGCCGGTGCGCCGGGACCACGCAGCCGTGTAGGCTGCGACTAGGAGCACGAAAGATCCAACGAGGCTGACGCTGTGCAGCCAGTGGCTCGGCACACCCCACACGGCCAGCATGATTCGGTAGAACAGCTGCCAACCCGTGAGTACGGCGGTGATGAACAGCAGAGCAAACGGAATCACAACTGCGCTCCGGGGAAGCCGCCTAACGGGTGGCGGGTCAGCGGCGAGCCCCGAAGCGAAGCGCAGGGGCGAGTCCGCTGCACCCGCGGGTTAGGCGGCACCCTACAACTTCGCCAGGAACTCAATGCCACCAACTCGATTTCCCTCCAGAATGTCGAGAACCAAGTCACCCTCGGTCGGATGCTTGAGTGTTAAGTCCGTCTGGGCCTGCCATTCCGAGCTGGACTCCGAGCTGGGCTCGTCCGAATCTACTGGTTTGACGAAGTGGATGTACGCAGCGCTCTCCTGGCTCGCCATCGTGCAAGCAGCCAGCGCTGCCGGCAACCAAGCCTCTTCGGGAACCTGCTGCTTCGCAAGCTCAACCAGCCACGTCGGATCGTAGGGCTTCCAGTCACTCATCCTTCTACCCTCCTGTGACGCCTATCGGGTGGCGGGTCAGCGAGTCCGCTGCACCCGCGGGTTAGGCGTCACGCGTAGCCTCGCCCTGTTTGGATCTTGATGTCGCACGCAGAGCAGATTAGTTGGGTGTTTTCATCAGTATACCCACGCATCGCCTCGATCCGGTCCAAGACAGCTCCTCGGTCGGGAAGTGCTCCACCGCAAGTCTTGCAAAGGCCGGCCTGCGCCTTGCGCTTTCGAAGCTTCAAGGCGCGCCGTTGCATCGGTTTGCTCCGCTCATCGTACGTCAGCTCTTTTGCGAGCTTCCGCCGGAGAGCCCACCGAAGCTCCTCATCCCCGCCACTCAGGGCCAAGAGCTCAGCGCGCACTCGGTCGAGGAGAGGCTTGAACACCTCAAGCTCCGTCTGAGAGAGCCGTCGGTTAGGCATGGTGCGCGTTTGTGACGCCTAACGGGTGGCGGGTCAGCGGCTCGTGAGGCGCCGAAGGCGCCGAACGAGTCCGCTGCACCCGCGGGTTAGGCGGCTGATTCATGGCTTCTCTGGCGCCGTAGCACATTCCACAACATGCCAAGAACAAACAGGACGGCCGACCATGCCGCGACGCTCACAAGAAAGATCACAACAAAGTACTCGGCTCCCACACCGGAACCGGTGTGCACGCCCTCGGGAAAAAGAGCCCATGACAAGACCATCCCAGGAACCAGCGCCCACCCGAACGGAGCCACGAGGGTCCCTACCACGCTCACCAGCAACCCGCCGAGAACGGAACGAATCCATAAATGGCGACCACGGATCGCGATCACTTTCTGCCGCCTAACGGGTGGCGGGTCAGCGGCGAGCGCCGTAGCGAAGCGTAGGCGCGAGTCCGCTGCACCCGCGGGTTAGGCCGCGGCCGCCTCAGTTCAATGCGCGGCAACTCGAGTTCCCTGAATCGCCAGTGCCCGAGTGGGACTGACCACGGTGACGACTGCCTCGAAACTACTGACCGAGGGGTTCTGTGGTGACGTCTCTGACACAGTGACCGAACCACTCTCGAGACTCAGGATGCCGAGCTCCCGCAAGAAGTCGACCACGACCACGGCGCCATCGGATGTCACCCGGTAATTCGCGGCCCCGATCTCGACACCCCCGGAGTCTCGTACGCTCGCCAGGACCTCCGTCTCGCTAAAGTAGGGCGCACCCCCTGGAGGAAGAACGGCCAGAATTAGGTTCGCATATTGCCCGCTATCGCGGCTGACACCTGAGAACACCAGGTCGCCAGGAGCGAACGCAACTGCGCGGCCGAGCCCCGGAAGACTCATAGACCGCTCGCACGCCCCCTCAGTGTCAGCAACCACTGCACTCACCACTGGGACCCTTGCGGCGATACCGTGCCGAACGTACATGGCCTGAGGGCCTGAGAAATGAGGAGTATCAGGTATCGATGGTAGGACGAATGTTGCGAATGGGCCAATCGTGGTGATGACGTATGTACCGCAGTAGCCGCCGAGCGGGCCGCACGCCCGATTTGGGCCAATCCTGATATCGAGTGGTTCCGGACCGACGTTCGTGACCCTGATCGAGGTATCCCAGCCGCCAGCTTTACCTGCACCCAGAACGAGCACGCCGTCGAGCTCCATCATCTGAGCGAAAGCGGTCGACGCGACGAACCCAAACGCCAGAAGTAAACCCACAGTTCTCATTGAGCCGTCTCCCTGTACGTTACGCACGATAGCGTTCACGTGTTGATCCGCAGTGTCTTCCGCGGCCTAACAGGTGGCGGGTCAGCGGCGAGCCCCGTAGCGAAGCGTAGGGGCGAGTCCGCTGCACCCGCGGGTTAGGCGGCTTAGCCATCGACGGTCACCGCCGGACCTGTACCTACATCGATTGCGAGACGAAAGACCAGCTTGCACCTGCAATCCGGGGGCTGCTGCCATGAAACAGAGCCCGGCCTAAATCCTCGGCTGGACACTTCCGCTCGCCACTCTCCCGGCGACGAGGTCAACCTCGGCAGTTCCCATATCCGCCAGTGACGTGGCGGGTCACTTCGCTTCGAATCAGGCCGTCGGATGGTTACTTCCGCGCCGTCCAGAACACCCCAGATTCACGATCGCGAACGACCACGACAACATCCGGATCGGCTTTGACAAGCCGAGGTTCGCAACGCGACTCGGCAGATGAACCCGGGAGTTGTGCCGGCGAGATCACGAGCTTCACCGTTGAACAGACTCGCACGCGGTGCTACCAGAGGAGCACGACCATGGCGGTGGCGCCACACGCAGATCAAGTAGTCTTGAAGCCGCCTAACGGGTGGCGGGTCAGCGGCGAGCGCCGTAGCGAAGCGTAGGCGCGAGTCCGCTGCACCCGCGGGTTAGGCGGCCTCATGACGGTACCCCCGGCGCCGCAGCCTCTACGGACCGATCCGGCTCAGGAAGGGATGACCCGCGCTCACGCGCGAGCAGCCTCAGGCCACAAGTTGCGACAACGGCGCCAGCAAAGAGGATCACGAGAGTCAATAGTATTCGCCAACCCATGGGCCACAATGATGGAGCGCCTGCTCTGTTAAGCCTAAGCGTGAATCCGAACAAGTTGAACAGTGCATGCAATGAAAAGGTCACCCAGTAGGCAAGGCGCAGGGACTTCTCCCACCAAGCAACGAAGGCTGCTGAGAGCAGAACGAATCCCCACAGCACGGTAATGCCTTGGAGTGGCTCCCCGAGGGCATGGAGGCCACCCCAGATTACCGCCGACGCGCCGATTAGTAGCGACTTGCGCGAGGAGACCCGTCGCAGCAGCCAGAACACTGGAATCATCACGAGTGTTTCGACGGCAGGGGCGATTAGAACCATCAGCATGAACGTAATCGCTGACGCCGAGCGGTGCATGACGGGAAGTCCCTCAAATAGACGGGCCTGGCCGAAGAGCAGAGGTAGCAGGTTGAGGACCGCCAAGTAGAGCACGTTCCCAACGAACTGCACCAGCCATATCTTGAGAACATACAGACTCGGAGAGGGACGCGGCGCAGCTAGCCACGCTAGAAATCTTCGTGGAGCCTGCAACAATCGATCTGCGAGGATCATGGCGGCGGCGCCACCACGCCTAACACTAAGGGCCGCCTAACGGGTGGCGGGTCAGCGGCGAGTGACGAGCCGAAGGCGAGGAACGAGTCCGCTGCACCCGCGGGTTAGGCGGCGGCGGTACGCGGTCGTCAGCAGAATTAGGCCGCATGGACCACCCGCTCCCACTTGATGTGCCAGCGGTCTTTGCCCCGCTCCAAGTAGGTCAGCACCGAGTCCCCGTATAGGAGTTCACCTCGCGCCACTCCTCTGGTTCTCGCCCAGTACACAAGCGCGCTACGCCCGCTTGCTGAGAAGCCAGGAGCCGCGATGAACGCCACCCCAACAGATCCCGGCCAAGCGTCCGCCCAAGTTCCATCTCGTCTGTAAATGGTCATGGGGTCTTCTGGCGCAGCGCGGAGATGCGGACCCCACTCAATCGACGGAATCGACCACGGCTGCTTCCCTCGCGCCTCGAGGCTCTGCAATGCGCTTTGCACCTCGCCGTTGCCGTGTCCCCCCTCTTCCCGGGCGACCACCCCAACCTCTTGCCAGTCGACGTATTCCTGGACAACAGGAGCCACCATGACGTAGGAGTTCGCGTGCACTATTCCGAAGTACGTCTCGACACTCCCGGACAGCACCAGCACTGCTTCTACAACAGCGTCATCCCTCGTGGCGGCGCCGGGACTGTTGGAGGCCGCCGTAAGAGCTACCAACGCTAGAAAGACAATTCCGACGCCTAACGGGTGGCGCATAAGCTGCGGGCGCCCGACCGCCACCTGATCCCTGGCCGCGCCACGAACTTCTCTCTCGACGGACTGCATGGCGACCGTCAGCTTCATGCGCGTGTTAGGCGCCCTCTCTCCTTCGGGTTTACACGCCACGCGACACCTCGCTCGCACCAGGCCCTGACCACGGGATGCGCCGGCTGGCGCGCGCCACGAATTGTCCTCCCTCTCGCCACTCGCGCGCCAGAGCGGCGCAGATTAAGCCGGGGGGCGGGCCGACAATTGCGTCGTCTGTCGCCCGGGCCGATCCCGGAGCCACGATGCGCCCTGCTTCTGGAGCCGAGATAGTCGGCCCGCATCCCGCAGGCGGCCGGCGCGCAGAACTTCTACCGATTACGCCAGCCTCTTCCCTCCGGACACAATCGCAAGCCTCGTGATCGTGGACGCGACTATTCAGCCCGCGCGACGGCCGCCGTCTTGCGTCAGAAGCGCCTAACGGGTGGCGCATAAGCTGCGGGCGCCCGACCGCCACCAGATCCCTGGACTACGCCACGAGCTTCCCTTTCGACGGAGTGCATGGCGACCGTCAGCTTCATGCGCGGGTTAGGCGCCCCTTCCCTTTCGGGTTTACACGCCACGCGACACCTCGCTCACCTCAGGCCTCGACCACGGGATGCGCCGGCTGGCGCGCGCTACGGATTGTCCTCCCTCTCGCCACTCGCGCGCCAGAGCGGCGCGGATTACGACGGGGGGCGGGCCGACTGATAAGTCGTCTGCTGCCACGCCTTCAGAAAACGCCACGCTGCGCCCCGCTCCTGGAGCCGAGATAGTCGGCCCGCATCCCGGAGGCGGACGGCGCGCAGAACTCCTACCGATGACGCCCAACTCTCCCCTCCGGACACAATCGCAAGCCTCGCGATCGTCGACGCGACTATTCAGCCCGCGCGCCGGCCGCCGTCTTACGTCCGAAGCGCCTAACGGGTGGCGGGTCAGGGGCAAGCGCATGCCGTAGATGCCTGCGCGCTCGCGGCCGCGGACCAATCGCCTCGCTGTCATCGCGCTTGCAGCTGCACCCGCGGGTTAGGCGGTCGCAGATGCGATGGCTCTAGACCGAGACCTCGCCGACCAGCCGAGCTGCAAGGCGCTCCGACAGCCGCGCCGCCCCTGAAGGGCTTGATAGCATCGGCCCAACCGCCAAACTGCGACATCAGTCTGTTGCTTTCCGCGACACCAAGATGACCTCACCGATTCCAGGACTCTGTTGCCGACCCGGCCCGTGGAGCCGGCGAGTTGCCGCGATGCTCGCCCTGCCGAGAACCTGCAGACTGGTCTTCGGCCCGCCTAACGGGCGGCGGGTCAGCGGCGAGCGCCGTAGCGAAGCGTAGGCGCGAGTCCGCTGCACCCGCGGGTTAGGCGGCGCCATGATCGCCTGAACTCCCAGCGCCGAAGTAGAGCTCGGTAGCTTCATGTTCACGAGCCTTGAAGTCCACCGCGTCCCAATAGCTGTCGAACTCGGCCCAGCCTTCGAGTTCTTGGCCGGGCCGAGTGCCCAAGAATCGAAGAAGAGCAGGAATGTCGGTCGGCATGATCCGCTGCTGGAGGCGCTGATGGCGAGAAACTCCAGCACCGCCACCTCAATCGACCTCGGATCGGTCTTCGGAATCTCTGGGAGCTCGGCCAAGTCTCCGAAAAGCGCATCCTCAGCTTCTTCAGCCTCGGCCACCAACTCCCAGGCTGTAACCTCGCCACGCTGCCAGCGCTGGATCAGCTCGGACAGCGATCTTCGATCTGCGCCTAACACCGTCCTACCCCTCCACGCCCGCCTAACGGGTGGCGGGTCAGCGGCGCGTGAAGAGCCGAAGGCGATGAACGCGTCCGCTGCACCCGCGGGTTAGGCGGCGCCTCAGTGGACGAGCGGACAACGCCCATGCAAAAGCGATTATGGAACAGGCCGTCGCCAGACAGTTCCGTTGGGTGTCGCGAGGATGAGAGTTCCGGGTGGCTCAATCGGCCGCGGCCCCACGACGATCATGTACTGCGCGTCCTTCCACACGTCCGGGTTGACGAAAAAACCGTAGAGCGCAGCTGGTAGGACTCTCTGCCGCGGTAGAAGCGCGATCGCAAAGCGATGAAAGTAGGTCTCTTGCATTGGGCTCGGGGGCTCGGTTCGTGCGACAACCGAGGACCCCTGCGGAATGACCTGGCTTGCGGCTACCAGCAGCGCGTAGCCCGGGGCTACGGACTTGGCGGCACTGCGATCGAACGGCGTCGTCGGCCGGCGGAAGAGCTGTTCGCGCCACGGCAGGCTGGCGATCGCAAATCCCGCCAGGACGGCGGCGCCGACGGTTGGCACGATGATGCGGACGAACCTCATCGCCCGCCTAACGGGTGGCGGGTCAGCGGCTCGTGAGGCGCCGAAGGCGCCGAGCGAGTCCGCTGCACCCGCGGGTTAGGCGGCTCCATCTTTGGACGCTCCAAGAAGGCCCACCGAGTACCCTCCCGCTCGCAATGCCTTTGTCGCACGGTAGCTCATGACGCCAAGCACAACGATGTTGAGCAGCGGTACTAACATCAGCAGCATGAGCGCACACCGGACTATCAACGATTGCCCGAGTCCTGCCGACAACCAGTAGACCCCGACCATGGCAAGTACTACCCCAGGCACCGCAAGATACCGAGGGGCGGTCGGCAGCGACATGCGCAGGACTGACAAGATCACGGTAAGGATAATCGCGTAGATCACGAGCTTCTGCCCGTTGGCAACCCTGGGTAGGTCGAGCGTTCGACCCATGAGTTCACCTCCCTGCTGTTGAGCCGCCTAACGGGTGGCGGGTCAGCGGCTCGTGAGGCGCCGAAGGCGCCGAACGAGTCCGCTGCACCCGCGGGTTAGGCGGCTGATTCATGGCTTCTCTGGCGCCGTAGCACATTCCACAACATGCCAAGAACAAACAGGACGGCCGACCATGCCGCGACGCTCACAAGAAAGATCACAACAAAGTACTCGGCTCCCACACCGGAACCGGTGTGCACGCCCTCGGGAAAAAGAGCCCATGACAAGACCATCCCAGGAACCAGCGCCCACCCGAACGGAGCCACGAGGGTCCCTACCACGCTCACCAGCAACCCGCCGAGAACGGAACGAATCCATAAATGGCGACCACGGATCGCGATCACTTTCTGCCGCCTAACGGGCGGCGGGTCAGCGGCGAGCGCCGTAGCGAAGCGTAGGCGCGAGTCCGCTGCACCCGCAGGTTAGGCGGCAGATACAACATCAGTCCGGGTCCTCCGATGACTCCACCAATTCAAACCCCGGTCTGATAACGCCAGCGATGCTCTTGAGACTCCATCCCTTGTACTTGCTGTGATCGTAGATCTTCTCAACGACCACGGTTACTCGTGACGGCTTCGTCTGCTCCAGGTAGGACGCCAGTTGATGGGACGCGACGGTGATCGTGTGCCTCGGCCTGCTCACCGACGTAAGCATGATTGCCCGGACCCCGTCCTCCCCGCGCGTCACGACCTGCCAAGTCATCTGCTGCTCGTTGACCTCGCGTCGACCGAGCCCGCCGATGTACCAGGCAGAAGCTATGGCGATGCCCACCGACAAGACGAGAATCCCGAGTTTCGCCGTTCGAGATGCAGAAGCCGGATAGAGAGCCGTCGCACCGGACTTGCGAAGTCCGACCAGGACGTAAACAGTCGTGACTACGAGAAACAGAGAGGGCATGTAAACGTACCATCGAATCACGAGGTGCGCAGGCGGTGATACCAACGAGGTTAAACCAGGAACAAACGAGATCCCGATAGCGACCAGACCGACGAGGGCGACCCTAAAGCCGGTGCGCCGGGACCACGCAGCCGTGTAGGCTGCGACTAGGAGCACGAAAGATCCAACGAGGCTGACGCTGTGCAGCCAGTGGCTCGGCACACCCCACACGGCCAGCATGATTCGGTAGAACAGCTGCCAACCCGTGAGTACGGCGGTGATGAACAGCAGAGCAAACGGAATCACAACTGCGCTCCGGGGAAGCCGCCTAACGGGTGGCGGGTCAGCGGCGAGCTCCGAGCCGAAGGCGAGGAGCGAGTCCGCTGCACCCGCGGGTTAGGCGCCGGCACTTGCACGAGTTTCCCGCGGACGATTGGTGGCGCGACGATTAGCCACGAAGGCGGCAACAGCTCCGCCAAGCAGCCCCAGCGCTGCGACCAATACCGCCATCAATTCGGCATGTCGGGCAGTGGGTGGCCAGATCCAGACAGTTACCACTGCGACCACGCCAGCAGCCATCGCGCGAGAGGCCCTACTCGCCACCGCCCGACGAGCCACCAAAGCCGCCAGGATCACGAGAACGACACTTTCGACGACGCTGCAGATCACAAGAAGCTGCAGGCCGAACACAAAGTTATCCCACGGCCCTCCCCACTTAGGATCGCTGTGCCCGAGGACGAAGACCTCGAGAGCCAGGAAGGCACTTCCGAGAACCAGTGTTGCGCCCAACGCGGCCAAGCCTGCAAGAGCTGCGGCCTTCACGTCAACGATCCTTTCCGGCGCCTAACGGGCGGCGGGTCAGCGGCGAGCGCCGTAGCGAAGCGCAGGCGCGAGTCCGCTGCACCCGCGGGTTAGGCGGCGGCGAGAGCGAAACCATGCGAGCCATATGAGAGGATTCCTCCTACGATCAGGAGCCAAACCCAAAGGGGTGCTGTGATGAAGAACGCATTCCGGATCGCCGTCCTGTCGCTACTTCTTGCTTCAGGGGTTCCAGCGGCCGGGTCTCCTCCACCGAACGACGAGTCGACAGATGCTGACTGCTCCTTTAGCCATCCGCAACTCCCAGGGCGTTGCAATCTGACCGTGCCAATCGCGCGAAACTCATCTCCACAACAAGCATGCGACGCGGTGCTGCGCTGCATGAATGCCACGGCTTGCCCGGACAGCGAGAAGTACTGCCTGAACCCTGGCGTCGCCAAGACATGGAAACTTGAGGAGGCTCGGGCGTCAACGCATCGAGTCAATTGCGCCTTCAGCAATTCAAGCTACTCCGGTTGGTGTACGGTGTCGGCTCCAGTACTGAGTGGGATGACACCACAAAGGGCTTGCGAGGCTGTGCTCCCGTGCCTGAACGGCAGTCCCTGCGAGGGCTTCACCCAATACTGCGACCCCAACGTCCGCAGCGGTTGGAAGCTGGAAAAGGTCACACCCCAGCCCAAGCGCTGAACGGTGATTTCCGCCGCCTAACGGGTGGCGGGTCAGCGGCGAGCCCCGAAGCGAAGCGCAGGGGCGAGTCCGCTGCACCCGCGGGTTAGGCGGCCTATCAATGCGTGTACCAGCGGGAGCGATTCGCATCTCGTTCAGGCAGTTCATTTTTCGAAGAAAAGCGCAATGGTATCGGCCGGCCAGTCCATCGCCCGATTCGTCCCCTTGTCCACGCATGCCACGATCATGAGGCAGCGCGAAATGCTCTTGCCAGCCTCATCGACCATACTGCACTCGATGTGCGCATCGGGTCCACGGAACTCGCGCACGAACGACGTGATCGTAATCTTCTGGTCTCCGACGGCAGGCTGTACAAAGTCGACTTCCATCCTTCGGACCCAGGCCATGAACGGCAGCTTCGCAAGGGTCTTCAAATCCCAGCCGCAATACTCACGTAGGCCGTTCATCCGATGATCAACGTAGTAGCCCGAATAGACCGCAGTACGGAGATGATTGTAAGGATCGAGCTCGGAGAACTTGATCCTGTGCGTGCTCTTGAAGACTACCGGTGTCTTCGGCATTCGGTTCCTTTATGTCTCGCGGCAGCCGCTGCTGGTGGGGCGACGCGCTACGAGCCCCGCACGCCGCTGGCTGGCATTAGCCAGACCTGCAAGGACGCGCCGAGCAGCCACCTTGGTGATCTGGCCGCCTAACGGGTGGCGGGTCAGCGGCGAGCTCCGAGGCGAAGCCGAGGAGCGAGTCCGCTGCACCCGCGGGTTAGGCGGCGCTTGATTTGATCTGCGACTCGAACTCATGCCACGACTCCGCAACGACGACGGCCTGTGCGGGCTCCATGCCGACAAAAGGCATGATGACAACTTGACCTGAAGGTGACAACGCGATCAGCTCGCCCCCTCCATCTGATCCGATGCCGACATAGCCGGGCGCAAACTCCGCCACCGAGTACCCGTCGTTCAACCGGCCCAGATCGTCCAACGGCCAGAGCTGATATCGCCGAAGGCGCACATGAGCTAGTTCACCTTCGAGAGGCTGGCCGGACTGGTGAAAAGCAAACAGAGCATCAGGGAGACCGTTCATCTTGCGGCGCCTAACGGGTGGCGGGTCAGCGGCGAGCGCCGTAGCGAAGCGTAGGCGCGAGTCCGCTGCACCCGCGGGTTAGGCGCACCCTTTGCCTCCGAATCGCCAACGACAGCCTGGGTAAGCAGCGCGGGCGATGTCAGCCACCGCTCAATCTCTGCCTGCCATTCCGGGTTTCCCACCGCGATCGTCAACACAGTGTTGCAGGTCGCCTCGTACCGGGAGACAGGCGAGATGGTGTTGATCACGAACCAGAGTGCTTCCGCGAGCGACTCCGAATCGTGCCAGGTCGTGAGAACCAGCTCGTCCTCGGCTTGCGCGGGCCGGACCTCCAGGTCGGTTTCATCAATGATGTCGTGGAACTTCTCGCAACCAGGACCCCAAGTAGCGATCACGGCCGCCCCCTGATCCAGCAACCAGGCCCCGGCCTTTGACATCTCGTCAACCGAGAATCGAGTTGAGTCGCAAGCTACCAGCGCGATGAAGTGCTTGGAAGGCAACGAGAGGCTACCGGCGAGGTCGTGTAGTGCGGACACGCCAAGAGAGCAGAGCTTTCGCCCCAGCGTCGGATCCGCGCCGTGGTTCTTGAGCTGAGTCATCGCTTCGTGGCGCCTAACCGTTGCATAGGCTGTAACTTCGACTTCCTAAGCATCTGCGTCAATTCCTGCAATCCTGGCGCTCTTGCGGTCCGCTATTCATCTACGTCTTCGGCAGACGATTCATCGGGAACTTCCTCACCAGCCTCGAGCTGTCGCTCCGGCGGCACGAGCGTCGTCAGGTAGTTAGACTGCGACGAAAGCTGTCTAGTGTTCGGACCGCCGGAGGTGCCGGCCCACAGAATGTCGGCAGGGCTGCGGACGCCGCGCCCGCCACGGTTGAGTACGTGGGTGTAGATCATCGTCGTCTTCACGTCTCGGTGGCCGAGAAGCTCCTGGATGGTGCGGATATCGTAACCCTCTTCGAGAAGGTGGGTGGCGAAAGAGTGGCGGAAGGTGTGGCAACTGATCCGCCGGGAGATGCCGACGTCGAGGACGGCTTTCCGCAGGGCCCGCTGGATGACGGTCTCGTGCAAGTGATGGCGGCGCTCGGGTTGGCCGGAGGGAGTGGGGGGCGGCGGGGGCGAAGCCGAGGCGGGGCGGCGGGGGCGGTTGGCCTCGGAGCCGCGGGGGTCGTGGCTGCGGTGCTCGCCGGGGAAGACGTACTGCCAGCCCCACTCGCGGTCGGCGCCGGGGAACTTTTTGGCGATCGAGTCGGGCAGATAGACGCTGCCGAAGCCGTCGGCGAGGTCCTTCTCGTGGATGCGCTTGACGCGGGAGAGCCAGGTGGGCATCTCGGCGCGCGCGACCAGGGGGAAGGGGACGACGCGGTCCTCGCCGCCCTTGGTGTCGCGGACGACGATGCGGTTGTTGCCGAACTCGAGGTCCTTGACGCGCAGGCGCAGGCACTCGAGCAGGCGCATGCCGGTGCCGTAGAGAAGGGTCGACACCAGGCGGGGCGTGCCGTTCATGCGGCCGAGGATGCGGCGGACCTCCGAGCGGGTCAGGACACTCGGCAGGCGGCCGGGGCGCTTGGCGCGGATGACGGTGTCGAGGTCGGGCAGGGGCTTCTGGAGGACGTGGCGGTAGAGAAACATCAATGCCGAGAGGGCCTGGGTCTGGGTGGACGCGCTGACGGGGCCTTCGACGGCGAGGTGAGTCACGAAGGCGTTGATCTCGGGCTCTGCCATCTCGAGGGGGTGGCGCTTCTGGTGAAAGAGGATGTAGCGGCGGATCCAGCCGACGTAGGCCTCCTCCGTGCGCAGGCTGTAGTGGCGGGCGCGGATGGCCTCGCGTACGCGGTCGAGCAGGCGCGGCGGACCTGGGGGCGTGGTCGGTTGCGACATGAAATCGGGTCGGCCTGGAAGTCCGCCGCGCTACCTCCTGCCGATCCGGGTCCGCCACGCCTCGGGGCCCCGGCTCTGGCCCATGACAGCGAGGATCTGGATTCCGCCTCGGAGCTCGTACAGGAGGCCGTATGGAAAGCGTCTCAGGAGTCTCCGGCGGACCCCGCGAACGACGACCATCCCGGCGAGAGGATTGCGAAGGATCTGCGCGATGACCCTCCGCGTTTCGGCGAGGAAGAAAAGCCCGACGCCATCGAGCTTCTCCTCGTAGTGAGCGGCGGCCTGCAGGAGCTCCCGTTCGGCTAGCGGGTGGAACCGGAACGCTTGCGGGCGACGCTCGCGCGTGCCTTCCGGAGAACGGCGGCGCCGGACAGGCCGCGAACTCTTCCGTCGCGAAGCTGCCGGCTTCGACGCAGCGCCTCGCGGCCCCACAGCAACTCGATCTCCCGTTTCGAGAGCCTTCCGAGGCTCAGGGTCAGCCGCTGGGCGAGCAACGCCCGCGCCCGGCTGTCGAGCTTCATGGCCTCGGCCTCGATCTCTTCGAGCTTCGTGGTCATCCGGCCGCTTCTCCTTTCTCATTCTAGCCCGTTCCCTCGGACAGACCGCGGCCGGGCAGGCTCGGAGTCGACCCGAGGGACGACGCCGCGAGGCCGCAGCGACAGCGTTGCGGCGCTTCTCGTGTCTGCTGCCTACTAGTTGTCGCGAGAGGGCGGCCGTGGACGAACGGGCGTTCTAGACCTTCGGCGCAGCCGCCCACGGGGCGATCGAGAGGGCGCTCATCACGAACTCGACCGAGAGGGCGGCGAGGATGAGGCCCATGACGCGGACGAGGATCGAGGCGCCCTGCCGGCCGATGACCCGGAGGATCGCATCGGACGCGAGGAGGATCCCCCAGGTCAGCAGGAGAACCACGAGGAGCAACACCGCCGTCATCGCCTGCTGCGGCACCGTGTAGACGTCGTTGTCGGTCAGGAGGATGACGGCCATGATGGCGCCGGGGCTGGCGATCGACGGAATGGCGAGCGGAAAGATGGCGATGTCGTGGCCTTCCTGCGGTTCGCCCGTGGTCGCGGCGGAGCCGAAGAGCATCTGGAGAGCGAAGAGGAAGAGGATGATGCCGCCGGCGAGCTTGAGCGAGAGGAGATGGACGCCCATCGCGTCGAGCACGATCTGGCCGATGACGACCGCGCCCACGAGGATCATCGCCGCGTAGAGGGTCGCCCGGAGCGCGACGCGGCGCCGCTGCCCGCGATCGAGCGAGGCGGTCAGGCCGGCGAAGAGCGCGAGGGTGCCGATCGGATCGACGGTCGTCCAGATCAGCACGAAGTCGCGGATGAGTTTTTCGAGCATGGAACTCGCGAGCGACTATACGACGGCCCGCGCGGCCTCAGTCGTAGACGCCGTCGGCGAACCAGGCGCCGTCGCGGCGGTCGCGGTAGACGCGGTAGAGGCCGCCGTCGGAGAGCTCGACGTCCCAGTAGTCGCGGTCGGCGGGGGCCTCGGTCCACCAGCCGTCCTCGAGGGACCACGGGCCCGAGGCCACGCGCACGGATCCGGAGACCGGCGGCGCCGCGTCGGGCGCGGACGTCCTGATCGACAGAGGGCGGCCGCACCCGCCCACCAAAGGCAGACCCCCGGCCGCAGGGAGCGACGTGCGTAGCACGGCGGCAACGCCGCCCTTACGACGCCGTCCCCCTCCGCGGCCCGGCTTCCATCGCCGTCCCCGTCGTAGGGGCGGGGCTTGCCCCCGCCCTCCCCCGGTCCCTCCGCCACGATCACCTCGAGCGCCACGGGCGGCCGCAGCACGCGCACCGCGAGGAGGCCGCGTCCGTTTCGAGCCGGGGCACGCAGCTTCGGCGGGGGCGGCGGCGCGTAGCCGGCCGAGGCGTAGCGCTCGGGACGGTGGCCGTCGACGGTGCGCGGGGAGCCGACGCGGTCGGCGCCGAGCAGGGCGGCCAGGCGCGCGATCGTCGTAGCGAGGCGGTCGGGCGAGAGGGCCGCGGGGCCGAAGAGGGCGAGCTGCGCGCGGCGCGGCGCGTCCGGGTGCGCGGAGAAGACGAAGCCGGCGACGGGCGCGCCGGGCGGGCGCGCCTCGAGCTCGAGGCGGACGAGGGTCAGCAGCGTCTTGGCGTCGCGGGTGGGGGCGGGCAGCGCGATCGCGCGCGCGTCGTGGCCGTCGGGGTCGAGCTTCAACGTCACCTCGAGGCGCGTGCAGGAGAGGGCGCGCGACTCGAGCCGCGCGAGCAGGCGCTCGAGCGCGGCGTGGGCGATGAAGAGGAAGGGCTCGAGGGTGGCGAGCGGCCACTCGAGGTCCATGCCCTCGACGAAGGAGGGCGGCGGGACCCAGGGCTCGAGCGGCTGCGGGTCGATGCCGCGCGCCGAGAGATGCAGCGCGCGGCCGAGCTCGCCGAGGCGGCTGGCGACCTCGCCCTCGGGCAGCTTCGCCAGCTCGCCGATCGTCGAGAGGCCCCAGCGGTCGAGGGTCGCGGCGATCTCCAGCTGCGGCGCGAGCCGCTCGAGCGGGAGCGGCGCGAGGAAGTCCGCCTCGCCGCCCGCGGCGACGACCGTCGGCGAATCGGGAAGCCCCGCCGCGACGCGCGCCGCGAGCTTGGACGCCGCCACACCCGCGCGCGCCGGCAGGCCGGCCTTCTCCGCCGCGCGGATCATGTCCCGCGCGAGGTCGCGCAGGGCGTCGTGGAGGGCGGGGGTAAACCCCGCCCCTACGACCGGGGGTGGATTCACCGCGTTCCCGCTCCCGTCGTAGGGGCGGCCCTTGCGGCCGCCCTCGTCCGCCAGCCGCGCGTGCCCGTCCAGCTCCACGTACACCACGCCCTCCCCCGCGTCCTCGACACGCGGCGAGAAGGACTCCGCGACCTCCAGCAGCGCCTCCGACGCGGCGCGCTCGCACTCGGCGTCGCGGCCGCGCGCGACGAGGCCGGTCATGCGGGCGCGCGCCTGGGGCAGCGTCATGCCGGGCGCGATGCCGGCCTTGCGCGACTTGCGCGTCGCGGCGACCACGCGCGCGGCGTTGCCGTTGCCCTCGAAGATCGCGACGGCCTCGCCCTTCAGCTCCGGCTCGCTGCGCAGCCGCGCCGCCAGCGGAAAGAGCGGGACGAAGAGGCAGGCGATCATGGAAGCTCCATGCGCGTCATCCAACGGCCGTCATCCCGAGCCCAACAGCCGTCATCCCGAGCCCAACGGCCCCGTCATCCCCGGGCCCAACAGCCGTCATCCCGAGCCCAACGGCCCCGTCATCCCCGGGCCCAACAGCCGTCATCCCGAGCCCAACAGCCGTCATCCCGAGCCCAACAGCCGTCATCCCGAGCCCAACAGCCGTCATCCCGAGCCCAACAGCCGTCATCCCGAGCCCAACAGCCGTCATCCCGGGCCCAACAGCCGTCATCCCGAGGCGCGCAGCGCCGAGGGATCCCGTACTCGATCGCCATTGCCGTGAGTCGAGCACGGGATCCCTCGCTCCACTCGGGATGACAGGCTCATCGCCTCGGTGACGCCTCCGCGCGCGCGTCCGTCCTTCTCGAGCGTCAGCCGCACGCCCACGCCCTCGAGCAGGCGCGGCGACCTGCCCGCTCCGCGCCAGACCGGGCGCGCGGCGCCGGCGGAGACGACGGCCTCGGCGGCGATGCCGGTGACGCGATAGGGCGCGAGCACGAGCAGCGCCGCGCGGCGGTCGCGGGCCGCGCGCGTCAGGCGCACCCACGCGGCGTCGGGCATGGTCCGTCCACCAACGGCGGATCCCCGCACGGGCGGCAGGCCCAGGTCGACGACGACCAGCGGAAATCCCGTCGCGAGCAGCATCTCGGCGCTCGCGACCGCTTGCTTCAGCGTCGACGGCCGCACCCAGAGCAGGCGCGCGAGATCGACTCCCGACTCCTCGGCCGACTGCGGATCCAGGTGGCCGCCGAGATCGACGAGCGCCGCCGCTTCGCCGGCCGCGGTCGCCGCGGCGAGCGAGGCGATGCCGATCGAGAAGCGCCCGCACGAGCGCCGTCCCGAGATCTCCGTCAACGCGCCGCGCGGCAGTCCCCCGGAGAGGAGCCGGTCGAGCGCGGCGACCCGCGTCGCGAGCGGCTGGCGCGCCGCCGCGGGCGAGGCCAGCTCCGAGGCGCGCATGAGACGGGCGCCCGATTCCTCCAGCAGCCGCTCGATCGCCGCAGCGCCCATGTCCGCCTCCCCGCGTAGAAGAGGAGACGATAGGCGTAAATAAGGCGTAACTCAAGGGAGAAACGAGATGACAACTACTATTGTCTATAAGTAAAATGGATGTTACATTTCCGCAGCGATGAGGAACCGCCTGCGCGTCCTGCGCGCCGAAAGGGACTGGTCCCAGGCCGATCTGGCGGTGCGGCTCTCCGTCTCGCGCCAGACCGTCAACGCAATCGAGACCGGGCGCCACGACCCGAGCCTGCCCCTGGCGTTCCGGATCGCGAAGCTCTTCAACGCCCTGATCGAGGAGATCTTCATCCCCGAGGGCGAGCCCCTGCCCCGGTCCTTCGGGACGTAATCGACTCCCGGTCGCCTCCGGCCCTCGCGGCCGGCGCCGCCGACCGGTATTCTTCCCTTCAGCTCGTGATGCCCCACATCCCCCGATCACTCGAGAACCGGCCGCCGGCACGGAAGGCGAAACCGCTCCGCTGACGGACGCCCTGTTGGAACACCGATGAGCTTGTTCGTCAAAGGCATGATCGTGGGGTTCTGCCTCGCGGCGCCGGTCGGCCCGATCGCGGCGATCTGCGTGCAGCGCACGATCGCGCGGCGCTGGATCTCGGGGGTGGTCTCGGGGCTCGGCGCCGCGGCGGCCGACGCCGTCTACGGAGCGGTCGCCGCCTTCGGCGCGACGATCGTCTCCGAGTGGCTGATCACCGAGCACGAGTGGCTGCAGCGGGTCGGCGGCGTCATCCTGCTCGTCCTCGGCCTGCGGCTGCTCCTGATGAAGCCGATCGAGCGCGAGGCCTCGCCCGAGAACGGCGGGCGCGGCCTGACCGGCGACTTCCTCTCCACCTTCGTGCTGACGCTGACCAACCCGATGACCTTCGTCGCGTTCGCGGCCATCTTCGCCACGATGGGGATCGGCGCCGTGCGCGGCGAGCCGATCCTCACCGTCGAGCTCGTCGGCGGCGTCTTCGCGGGATCGGGGGCCTGGTGGATCATCCTCTGCGCCGGTGCCTGGGCGCTGAGGCGCCACTTCGACTTCCGGCGCCTCTCGATGATCAACCGCGCCACCGGCGTCTTCGTCATCGCCGTCGGCCTCGTCTACCTGCTGGTGAAAACGAACGCCGACCACCCGCCCACGATCCCGATCCCCGAGCGCCTGCGCGCCCACACCCCCGCCGTCACCCCGTAGGGGCGCTATCCCTCGAAGCCGATCTTCGCGTGAGAGTTGTCGCAGTACGGCTTGTTGGCGGAGGCGCCGCAGCGGCAGAGCGCGTAGCGGTGGCCGGCGTCGCTCGAGCGCGCGCCGGAGGGATCGGTCAGGGGCATGGGGCCGCGGACGTAGATCGGGCCGTTCTTCTCGATCGTGATCGTGACTCCGGCGGTCACGGGCTCGGGCGGGCCTCCGTCGAGCCGCTCGGCGAGGAGGGCGCCGGTCGGGCAGCGGGCGACGACGTCGGCGATCGTCTCCGCGCCGGCCTTCTCGGGCTGGATCCACGGCTTCGCGCTCGTGTCGAAGACCTCGGGCGCGCCCTCGACGCAGCGGGCGGCGTGAATGCAGCGGCGCGGATCGTAGCTGACCGCGATGTCCTTCGACGCGTAGGTCTTTCTCACGGCCGTCCTCCCGGTACCGCGTGTGCGAGCACTCTCCGCGCCTTCTCGAGCGCGCGCGCGAGCGAAGCGTCGGCGCCGCCGGCGATCGCGTCCTCGAAGCCGCGCCATTCCATCGGCCGCCCCGCGTCCTCCGCGGCCGCACGGTCGATCGGGCTTTCCGTGGTGAAGAGGTACCGAACGTCGAAGTGGAAGTGCGCCGGCTCGCCGCGGCGCTGCGGGATCAGGTGCACGTCGACGTCGAAGATCGCGCGGCCGAGCGGCGTCTCGAAGGACGCGATGCCGGTCTCCTCGCGCGCCTCGCGCCAGGCCGCGTCGAAGGCGGAAGCGTCGCTCGCCTCCGCGTGGCCGCCCGGTTGGAGCCACCGGCCGAGCTTGCGGTGATGGAGCAGCAGGAACGCCGAGCCGTCCGGCCGCGCGACGACGGCGCTCGCGGTGATGTGCCCCTCCGGGTTCGTACGCGCGAACGGATCGGCCGGCGCGGCGAGAAAGCGGCGCATCCAGTCGAGGGACTCGGCCTCGTGCGCGTCCGACGGCGCGTGGCGCGAGAGCTCGTCGAGGAGGCCCTCGCGGTTCACGCCGTCCGTTCCAGGCAGAGCACCGTCCAGTCGTCGGCGATCGCGGGTCCGGTCGCAGCGCGCACGGACTCGAGGAGCCGGTCGACGGTCCGCGCGCCCGACAGCAGGGCCTCGAAGCGTTCGTAGCCGAGCGGATCGCCGTCCGGCGTCGGCGCCTCGGGAAGGCCGTCGGAGAGAAGCATCAGCCGTTCGCCCGGGGCGAGCACGCCGCCCGTCTTCTCGTACGCCACCTCCCCGCGCACGCCGAGCGGGAAGCGCGGGCCGGGCACGGAGAGCGCGCGCGGGTTGCCGGCGGTGTCGAGGACGTATGGGTCCGGGAGTCCCGCGTTGGCGAGCTCCCACCCGCCGGTCTTCGGGTCGTAGCGCACGTAGGCGAGCGCCACGAATTCGCGCGCCTCCAGGCGCGCCTTGAGCTTCCGGTTCGCCTCGCGCAGCGTCTCGTCGACCGAGCGCCCGGCGGCGAGAAACGGCAGCGTCGCCTTGACGGTCGCCATGATGAGGCTCGCGCCCATGCCCTTGCCCGCCACGTCCGCGACGACGAGGCCGACGGCGCCGTCCGGCAGGCGGAAGACGTCGTAGAAGTCGCCCGCGACCCAGCGCGCCGGGAGGTTGCGCGCGGAGATCGCGTACCCCTCGCCCGAGAGCTCCGCCGGCGGCAGGATGCGCTGCTGGATCGAGCGCGCGAGCTCGATCTCCTTCTCGGCGAACTCCGCCTCCTTCAGGCGCGCGACGGATTTCTCGAGCTGACTCTGCAGCAGGCCGAAGGCGTAGAAGAGGAGGCCGACGAGGACGCCGATCGCCCCGGCGATCGGGAAGTAGCCCCGCAGCTCCGCGAATCCGATCCGGAAGTGCACGAGGCCGAGCGCCACGCTGACACGGCTCGCGAGAAGCCAGCCGGCGACTCCGCCGACGAAGTAGACGGCCGCGCGCGAGAGCCAGGGCGGCAGGCGCGTGCGGTCGAGCCAGCCGCGCAGAATCCAGGCGAGACCGGCGCAGAAGACGTACCCGAAGGCGCCGATGAGGACGCCGTAGACGGCGGCGCCCGCGTGGAGCCGTCCGGCCTCGCTGGCGGTGACCAGGTAGACGATCCCGAGGCCGACCGCGGCCGAGATGAGGATGCCGCGGACCTGTTCGCCGACCTGCGAGCGCGCGGCTTCCGTCACGCGAAGATCGTACAGCGGCGGCGGCGGCGCATCGGCAATAATGCCCGCCGCGAGGTGAGCCGCCCATGACGAACCCCGATGTCGCGACGATCGACGGAATCATCACGGCCATGTACGAATCGATCTCCGGGAAGGCCGGGCAACCCCGACAGTGGGAACGGGACCGGGCGCTCCATCATCCGAAGGCTCTGCTCATCCCGGCGCGGCAGGCCTCCGGAGGGCCGGGCGCGGGGGTCTTCGACGTCGAGGGCTTCATCGCGTCGCGCTCGCCGTATCTCCTGGCCAACGACTTCTACGAGGTCGAGATCGGGCGGCGCGAGTTCCGGTTCGGCGCGATCGCCAGCGTGCTGTCCGCCTACGAGGCGCGGACGGCCCCGGCGCCCGCGGGCAAGGTCCTGCGCCGCGGCGTCAACGCGATCCAGCTCATGCACGACGGCGAGCGCTGGTGGATCATGTCGACGCTCTGGGACAACGAGCGCGACGGCGCCACCCTGCCGGAGGATCTGACCGGAGGCCAGGTCTGAATTCCCTGGGGTCAGGTCTTGCCTTTTGCCATCGGCCGAGCCCCTGCACCGACCTGACGCGAAGGATGACGACCGTGCGTCCGCTCCCGATGGCAAAAGGCAAGACCTGACCCCATCGAACATTCTTAAGGGGGACTGCGTATTAAGGGGGCGTGGCCCGACTTTTCTCCGGATTGGGGGGATTTCTCGTGAAAAAGAAGAAGTGGATCGCCATCCTGACAGTCGTCCTGGCGGCTGGGACGGTCGCGCTCATCGCAGCCAAGGGCAAGGAGAAGGACCCCAAGGCCGAGACCTCCCCCTTCCGGCTGGGCAAGGTCCAGGCCGAAGACCTGCAGGTCTCGGTGCGCGAGGTCGGCGTCGTCGACCCGGTGACCAAGGTGGACGTGAAGTCCGTCGTCTCCGGGCGCGTCCTTTCGCTGACGGTCCGCGAGGGGGCCGTCGTCCGGCAGGGCGACGTGCTCGCCGAGATCGAGCCCGACGTCAACCAGGCCCAGTCGCTCTCCGACGTGCAGGCGAGCGTGAAGGAGGCCGTCTACAACCTCCAGGACGCCGAGCGCGAATATTCGATGCAGAAGGCGCTCTTCGACCAGGGTCTCGTCGGCCGCGACACGTTCCGCGCGACCGAAATCAAGCGCGACCAGGCCGCCGAGAGCCTGCGCGCCGCGCAGATGCGCTACCAGATCGTCGAGGACCGCGGCATCCCGATCTCCGGCAACGCCGCCTCCCAGAAGGCGCGCGTCACGGCGCCGATGTCCGGCGTCGTGATCAAGAAGGGCGTCGAGCTCGGCGAAACGGTGACCTCCGGCGTCTCGTCCTTCAACGCCGGAACGGTGCTCTTCACGGTCGCGGACCTGAAGTCGCTGATCATCCGCGTCAACCTCAACGAGGTGGACATCGCCAAGGTCCACGTCGGCCAGCCCGTGCGCATCACCCTCGACGCGTACCCGCAGAAAGTCTTCACCGGCAAGGTCAGCTTCGTCGCGCCGTCGGCCGAGCTCGTGGACAAGATCAAAGTGTTCAAGGTCGAGGTCGCGCTCGACGAGCTCGGCGAGGCGTTCCGCACCGGCATGAGCGCCAACGTCGAGATCCTCGGCGAGAAGCGCGACAAGGCCACGTCGATCCCGCTCGAGGCGCTGCAGAAGCGCGACGGCAAGACGGTCGCCTTCCGCCTCAAGGCGAACCTCGACCCGAAGATGATCAAGGACGCCAAGGACGGCCTCTCCGGCCGCAACAAGTTCATCTGGCTCTCGGACCACTGGAAGGACTACTTCGACGTCGTCCCGGTCCAGGCCGGAATCGCCACCCTCGAGCGCGTGGAGATCATCGCGGGCCTCAAGTCCGGCGAGGAAGTGTCCCTCGAGGACCCGACCAAGAAGCGCGTCGAGAAGGACGAAGAGGACAACTGACATGGGCACCGAGCTTCGCTCGGCGCACATGTCATCCCGAGCGAAGCGAGGGATCCCGGACTCGCAGCGTCATGAAAAGCACGGGATCCCTCGTCGCTTCGCTCCTCGGGATGACGAGCGGATGAGGCTTTTCGGGATGACGAGCGGATGAGGCTCCAGGCTCCTCGGCTGACGGGCGGATGAGGCACCTTGACGGACGGCAGATGACGTGCAGAGCGACCAGCGCACCACGGGAGGACCCACGATGTCGGCAATCATCCAGACGCACGGACTGACGAAGGTCTTCGGCTCCAACGGCGCCGCGGTGCACGCGCTGCGCGGCATCGACCTGACCGTCGAGCGCGGCGAGTTCGTCGCGCTGATCGGCCCGTCGGGCTCGGGCAAGTCGACCCTCATGGCGATTCTCGGCTGCCTCGACCGTCCGACCGCCGGCACCTACGCGCTCGACGGCTCGCAGGTCGAGGGCCTCTCCGGTCGCGAGCTCGCCCAGATCCGCAACGACAAGATCGGCTTCGTGTTCCAGCAGTACAACCTTCTGCCGAAGGCCTCCGTCGTCCGCAACGTCGAGCTCCCGATGCTCTACGCCGGCGTGCCGCGCCGCGAGCGCCGCGCCCGGGCGCTCGATCTGCTCGAGAAGGTCGGCATCCCCGACAAGGCGAAGGTCCTTCCGGCCGCGCTTTCCGGCGGCCAGCGCCAGCGCGTCGCCGTGGCCCGCGCCCTCGCCAACCGGCCGGCGCTTCTCCTGGCCGACGAGCCCACCGGAGCGCTCGACTCGAAGACCGGGCACGAAGTCCTCGAGCTCTTCGTCGACCTGCACCGCCAGGGCAACACCATCATCATCGTGACGCACGATCTCCAGATCGCCGCGATGGCGAGCCGCCAGGTCGAGATCCACGACGGCCTGATCAAGCTGGCCGAGGCGGCATGACGATCCCGGCGGGTCGGACGGCGCCTTCGTCTGGCTCCGGTCGTAGGGGCGGCCCTCGCGGCCGCCCTCGGGCGGGGACAAGCCCCGCCCCTACCCCGGAGCGTCGAAACTCATGAAATTCTCCGGCGCGTTCCGCGAGCGGCTGCGCAACTCGTGGGTCGAGATGCGGGAGAACTTCACGCGCTCGCTCCTCCAGTCGCTCGGCGTGATCCTCGGCGTGGCCGCGGTCCTCGGCGGCTTCTCGATCTCCGACAGCATGCGGCGCCGCTCGATGGAGCTCTACGTGAAGATGGGCGGACTCGACAAGCTGAACGTCCGCCAGTCGGCGGTCGTGCGGGAGGGGGCGCCGACGGCCCTCCAGATGGCCAACCTGGGGCTGCGCGCCATGGACGCCGCCGACGGCCAGGACCTGGACACCTCGGCCGTCCACGGCGTCTCGCTCCGCAAGGACGCGCGGGCCCGCGTGCGCTCGCCCTACGCCGACCAGGAGCGGCGCATCCACGGGATCGGCGGCGACTTCCTGGCCCTCGAGGGCTACGAGATCGAACAGGGCCGCAATTTCGCCAGGCACGACATCGACACGGCCGCCCCGGTGGCGATCCTCGGCACCGAGGCGGTTTCCGTCTTCTTTCCCAACGGCGACGCCGTGGGAAAAACGCTCCGCGTGGGGGACACGCCGGTCACCGTCATCGGCGTCCTGAAGGAACGGGTTTTCCGCTACCGCAAGTCGAACCACAACATGTTCCGGTGGCGCAACCGGATCGTCGCGCTCCCCTCGACGCTCGTGGCGCGCCGCTTCGAAGGCGACCGGTACCAGCGCCTCGACCGGGTCACCTTCCGGATCCCGAACCTCGATGCGATGGCGAAGTTCTCGAAGAACCTCTCGGGGCTCCTCCGAGCCAACCACCGCCAGCAGGAGGATTTCCGCCTCGACGACGTCGGCGCCCGGGTGCGCAAGCAGCAGTCGCAGGGCGACGTCTACGACATCATCTTCCTGCTGTCGGGGTTCCTCTCGCTCATCGGCGGCGGCATCGTCAACGTCAACATCCAGATGGCGACGCTCAAGGAACGGATCCGCGAGGTCGGCGTCAAGATGGCGATCGGCGCCCCGGGACGCGAGATCTTCAAGGAGTTCATGACGGAGGCGCTGCTGCTGACGGCCGCGGGCTCGCTCGCGGGTCTCGCCATCGGCGTCGGCTTCTCGAAGGTCATCACCTCTTCGATCGGCGTCCCGCTCCACATCGATCCGAAGTCGTTCGTGCTGGCGTACCTGCTCGCCGGCGTTTTCGGCTTCCTCTTCGCCCTCTACCCGGCCTGGAAGGCCTCGCGCCTGTCGCCGATGGAAGCGCTGCGCTATGAGTAGCCGCGCGCTGCCGGCGGCCGCCGCCTCCGCGTCGGGGAGCGCCGGGCCGCGGGTCCGGCGGCTCTCGCTGCCCGCCAAGCTCGGGCTCGGCTGGGAGATCGTCAAGGGCGGCCTCATCGAGCTCTGGGCGCACAAGCTGCGGTCGACCCTGACGCTGACGCTCCTGATGCTCGGCGTCTTCGCGCTCGTCGTCATGACCTCCGTCATGGACGGGGTCATGGACAAGATCGCGACCGGGTTCTCGGGGATGAGCTGGGACGGAACGATCATGCTCGCGCCGAAGGCCCCCGAGACGACCGAGGAGCAGAAGCGCTTCGCGATGAGCCCGGGACTGCGCTCCGACGACCTGCCGCGCCTGACCGCGCCGAACGACAAGGTCCTCGCCTACCTGCCGCGCGCGACCAAGGAGTCCGCCGTCAAGGTCGCCGGCGGCACCGAGCGATGCTGGATCAACGGCGTCTGGCCCGACTACGGCCGCTGGATGAATCGCAACATCGCGCTCGGCCGCGGGCTGACCGACAACGACGAGCGGCGGCGCTCGACGGTCGCCGTCGTCGGGGGCACGCTCGGGTCGAAGCTCTTCGGCGGAGCCGATCCCGTCGGCCGCGACATCACGGTGGAAGGCGTGCGCTTCCGGATCGTCGGAGTCCAGGCGCCCAGCCAGATCTTCACCGAGGAGCTCTGGTACGACTCCAACGGGATCACGATCCCGCTGCAGACCTACATGGACCGCATCGATCCCGACCACAAGCTCGCCAACATCGGCGTCAAGCTCGCGCACACGAGCGACATGGCCGAGGTCTCGGCGATGATGGTCGGCCGCGCCAAGCAGGCGCACCACGGCATCGAGGACATCGAGATCACGGACCTCGAGGCCGAGTCCGCCCGCGCGTGGGGCAACTTCCTCGACCAGATCTTCGGCTGGCGCGTCGTCCTGATGAGCCTCGCGGCGACGGTCCTGCTCGTCGGCGGGGTCGGCGTGCTGTCGGTGATGCTGATCTCGTTCTCCGACCGGCGCTACGAGATCGGCCTGCGCAAGGCGATGGGCGCTTCCGACGGCGAGATCCTGGTGCAGTTCCTCCTCGAGGCCTGCGTCCTCGCGGCGGTCGGCGCCACGTTCGGGACGTTTCTCGGCACCGTCGTCTGCAAGGCGCTCTCGGCGAACTTCCCCTACGGCCTCGTCGTCAACCCGATGGGCCTCGCCGTCGCCTGGGTCACGGCGCTCGTGCTCGCCGTCACCTTCGGCCTCTACCCCGCCGTCCGCGCCTCGCGCCTGTCGCCGATGGAGGCGATGCGGTAGGTCCGTCGGAGGGCGGGGACGAGCCCCGCCCCTACGACGACAATACGATTCGAAACCGGATCCGGTCATCGGGCCCCATGAACCCGCCGCGGACGGCGGGGACAATCGAAACCGGACCCCGGTCGTAGGAGCGCCCTTTTCCGAATCGAGCTCGCCGCCCTACGACTCGCCGAGCGCCGCGCCGCCGAACGCCGGCTTCCCACCGAGCGACACCCGGAAGGCGTAGATCGCGAGGGCGGCGACGGCGCCGGCGAGAAAGAGGCCCCGTCCGGCGTACCACCGCGAGAGGTCGGGCGACAGCGGCGCCACGGTCAGAAGCAGCGAGGCGAAATAGGAGAAACACAGCGCGAGGATCCCGTAGCGCGCCGCGACGAAGATCGTCAGGGCCGCGATGACGATGCCGAGCGGCAGCTCCACGGCGTAGTTCTCGCCGGAAAGCGCGAGCGCGACGAGCAGCAGGCCCACGAACGCCACGGCGAGCCACCTCCGACGCAGCAGGACCTGGGCGAGGACCAGAACCGTCACGATCCCCAGCCCGCGTTGGGTGCCATCGACGAGGAGTTGGACGAGAGAGCCCGCGGTCGCCGGCAGGCCCCTCAGGAACCCCGTGGCCGGCGGCGCCGGAGTCATTCCGGTCAGATCGATCCAGCACGGCAGCGCGTTTGCCGCCGAAAACGCCAGCGACAGCGTGACGCCGGCGAGCAACCCCACGAGCACGTCGCGCCCGACGAGGGGGTCGCGAAACCGGCCGGCGAGCACACGGCTCCAGGAGAATAGAAGGTCCGGCCAGCGGCGCCGGACGATGGGCTCGATCGCGATGTAGACGACCCACATCAGGGCCGCGTCGAAGAGTCCGAAGGCCAGCGCGGCGACGAAGATGTCGGTCTCCCCCTGCAGCCCGGCGACGTGGTGGCCCGAGAGGAGCCAGGCGAGAAGGGAGGCGGCGATTACGAAACCGGACACCCGGAACGCTCCACGGCGATCGCCTCGGCCCATTCGCAGGTTCCGCCGGGCCACCAGGCCGCCGGCCACCATCAGCGACAGGAACACGAAAAGGAACGCCCCCTGGCGCACCCGGTAGCCGGCGGAGCGCGGCGTCGCCTGCACGCGCCCGGGGTGGCTCCAGGGTCCGATCACCTCGAACCAGACCGGGCGGCCGCGCCAGGCCGCGGCGCTCACGTGGATCGGAACCTCCGGGCTCGCGGCGTACGCACCGTCCCAGTCCCCGCGCGCGTCGAAGGGCTCGCCCGGCAGCCACCGTGGAACCGACGGCGTGAACCGCGCGGGGTCCAGCCCGGCGGCGGCGAAGAGTGTCTTCCAGTCGGGGGCCGGCGCCTCGCGAGGCGCGGTCTCGACCTGGGGCGGGGCCGCACGAAAACGCACCAGGTTTCCACGCGCGTCGAGCGCGAGCAGGACCATGCCCGATACGGAAAACGGCGGATCGCTCTCCCGGACCTCCTCGCCGCCGGTCGGGACGAGATCGCGCGGACTCTGGCGATAGTAGAACCACCAGGGATGGGGCTGCGCCGTCGCGAGCTCGCGAAAGTTGCGGGTCGAGGGCAGGCTCGCCGCGCGATAAGTCAGGTACTCGTACTGCCGCACCCACCAGGTCGCGCTGTCCGCGGGAGGGTCCGGGTATCCGAGCGCGGCAACGAGCTCCCGCGCGCGATCCTCGAGCGCGTCGGGGCTCTTCGGGAAGGGAGCCACGCCCTGGTCCATCGAAAAGCGCGACAGGACGACCAGGGCGGCGATCGCCGCGACCGTCGCGCCGAGCAGCGTCCAGGCCCGCGCCGGCGCGAGCGCGCCCTGCTCCCCCGCGGCCGCCACCATCTCCGGGGACGGAGTCTCCCCCGCGGCGATCGCGGCCTCCAGCGGGTCGCCGCCCGGCAGCGCCGCGGCGATCTGCGCGGCCGAGGAAGGGCGCGAGGCCGGGTCCTTCTCGAGGCAGCGCAGGATGACCCGCTCGACGACCGGGTCGAACCCCGGCGTGATCGTCGACGGGGAGGCCGGAGAGTCCTCGGCGTGCTTGCGCTTGAGCTCCTGGAAGGTCGCGCCCTCGAACGCCTTTCGGCCCGTGTACAGCTCGTACAGGACCAGGCCGAGGGAATAGACGTCGCTTCGGACCGAGGCGCCCTTGCCCGCGAGCTGCTCGGGGGCCATGTAGGCGGGAGTTCCCGAGATCTCCCCGTCGACGGCCTCGCCCGCGGCGACGGCGAGGCCGAAGTCCGTGATCCGCGCGCGGCCGCGCCCGTCGACCATCACGTTGGCGGGCTTGAGGTCCCGGTGGAGCACGCCCTTGTCGTGCGCCGCCGCGAGCCCCGCGCAGAGCTCCCGCGCGATGTCGAGCGCCTTGTCCGCGGGAAGGCGCCCGATGCGCTTCAGAAGAGAAGCGAGGTCCTCGCCGTCGACGTACTCCATCGAGAGGTACTGCAGACCCTCGATCTCGCCGACGTCGTAGACGCGGCACACGTTGGGGTGCGACACCTGGCGCGCGATGCGGACCTCGGCATAGAAGCGTTCGAGCCGCTCCGGGTCCGCGGCGAGGTGGCGCGGGAGAAACTTGAGCGCGACCGGCTGGCCGAGCTTCAGGTCGTCGGCGCGGTAGACCTCGCCCATGCCGCCGCGGCCGAGCAGGCCGATGATCCGGTAGCGCTCGGCGACGATCGCGCCCGGCGTGAAGCCTCCCGAGTCGATCGTCTCGGTCGCCGCGAGGCGGCCGACCTTCGAGGAGGAGACGGGACGCCGCGCCGCGGCCGCGACGGATGGGGTCGCGAGATTGGTGGGCATCCGCGAGACCGAGGAGACCGACTCACCGCACTCCGGGCAGAATCGCGCCGAGGCCGGGACCTCCGCGGAGCACTTCGGGCAGAGGATCAAGGTGAGGGAATTCTAAGGTGTCGGCCACCTTGCGAAACAGGCCTCATCCCGAGCGACTGTCAGATCGCCGGCCGAGCCTGGCGATTTCCGCCCGACGAATACATCCGTTCGCGGCGCGAGGAGTCTCCCGACCGAAGGGAGGGAGGAGGCTCGCCCGAAGGGCGCATATCCCGCGCGGAGCGCTCGCGACGGCTTACCGCTTCGTCGACTTGCCTTCGGCCGCCGTCGTCCAGGTCTTGCCTCCGTCGTCGGAGGTCTGCCACTTGAAGGACTGGCTCGTCGGCGAGTTCACGACGACCGTGTACTTCGACTTGATGAGCTTGCCGCCCATCCTGTCCTCGCCGGTCCAGTTCCAGGTGTTGCCCGAGACCGTGCCTGTGGCTGAGAGCATCATCCCCATGCTGTCGAAGCCCATGTACTTGTAGACCTTGTCCTCGGGGCTCCATCCGAGCGCGGCTTCGCTCTTCATCTTGCCCAGATCGCCGGACGAGTCCTCGTGGCACTCCAGCACGAACCCGCCGGCGAACCAGGAGCAGGTCTGCTCGCTCGTCATCGTGCCGCCGGGGCCCCAGGGTCCGGCCTTCATGGTCGCTTCGCCCTTCCACTTGCCGGCGAAGACGTCGAGCTTCCTGGTCTCCGGGCCGGGTTTCGGAGCCTCCTGGGCAATTGCGATTCCCGCCGAAGCGATCACCATTGCGCTCAAAGCGCCCATCCAGAGCTTCTTCATGCGTCCCTCCAGTCGGAATGCAGGGTCGAAGTCCGAAGAATTCAGACCTGGCCCCAGGAATTCTATTCAACGTCCGGGGCGATTTCTTTGGATATCCTCGGCGGATGAAGCATTCATCGATACGGTTTTTCGCCGCCGCCCCGATCCTCGTCGCTGCCGCCGCTCTCGCCGCCGACGGTTCGGCCGGGGGGGTCCACTGGACGGTCCCCCCGCACTGGCAGAGCACGGCGGAGCGGCCGATGCGGGTGGCGACCTACACGATCCCCGCCGCGGCCGGGCAGGAGGCCGGGGAGTGCGGGGTCTTCTATTTCGGGCACGGCCAGGGCGGATCGGTCGAGGACAACTTCGCACGGTGGGCGGGCCAGTTCGAGGCGGCCTCCACGCCGAAGAAGAGCGTCTCGACGATCAACGGGATGAAGGTCCACCAGATCGACCTCTCGGGAACGTACCTCGCGCCTGGCGGCCCGATGATGAAATCGCAGGGCAAGAAGGCCGGGTGGCGGCTGCTCGGCGCCATCGTCGAAGCGCCCGACGGCCTCGTCTTCTTCAAGTGCACCGGCCCGGCCGCGACGATCGCCAAGGCCGAGAAGGAATTCGCCGACCTGCTCAAATCGCTGGGCAAGGGCGCCAAGGCGTAAAGGAGTCAGGTCTTCATTTTTCGATAGCCGGCGAAAGCCGGGGTCAGGTCTTCATTTTTCGGCCGTCGCGAACTTCGAGCCCGAGCTGAAAAATGAAGACCTGACCCCCTAGTACCGCGCGAGCTCCTCGCGCAGGCTCCCCTCCTGCGCGCCGCGCAGGGCGATGCAGAGCTCCATGCCTTCGAGGACCTGGGCGAGGTTGCGCGAGCCGCCCGGCAGCTTCTCGGCGCGGCCGGCGAAGAACTCGGCGACCGCCTCGCGGTGCGGGGCGTCGCAGAACCCGTCGGCGAGAAACGGCAGCTGGCCGGTCGCTTCCCGCGGCATGCGCTTGACGAGCGCGTCGTAATTGGCCGTCAGGTACTGCCAGGAGGCCTCGCGGCCGGACGGTGTGGCGCAGAGCCGTGTAGACGATGGCGTCGGCCTCGCGCGGGTCGAATCCGCCCGACAGCGCGAAGGCCATCGCCTCCTTGAGGATCGCGGGATCCCGGAACGCGCCGAGGCCCCGGAAGATCCGGACGCGGTCGCGCCTCTCCCTGGCCGACTTGACCCCCGCCTTGTAGGCCTCGAAGAGCGCGCGGTCGCCGTGGCTGGCCGCGCTCTCCAGGACGCCGCCGACGAGCTCGGCCTCGACGGCGGACCGGTCGGCGAGCCACGCGAGCGCGAGCCTTCGCGCCTGCGCCTGCAGCGCGGGCTCGTCGCCCTCCATGGTGACGAACGGGACGAGCGCGACCCGCAGCAGGCGCGTCTCCTCGTCGTCGCCGGGCCGGCTCGCGAAAGCCCAGGCTCGCGCCCGCTGCGCCGAAGGTCTTCGAGACGTAGCGCGCGTAGGCCGGGCGCAGGTGCTCGGGCAGGACCTTGCCGCCCCCGTCGGAGGCGATCCGGATCGCCGCCTGCACGATCGGCCGTTCGGGGTCGCCCGGCGAAGCGCGGCGCGAGCGCCATCGCCCGGCCGAGCGGAAAGGCCCCGCCCATCGCCAGGGCGTCGATGTCGCGCAGGAGGCCGACCCGTTCGGCGACGGTAAGCTTCGCGTCGGCGACCGCCATGAGCTTCTCGAGCAGGTCGCCGCGATACGCCGCGCGGTAGTAGCCGATCTCGCCGTCGTTGGCGAGGACCCAGGACGGACAGCCGCCCGGCCGACGGCAGCGGCCATCGCCGCCCGAGGCGTCCGGACAGCAGCGTCGCACGCCTTCGCCGGCGTCCCCGCCCCGCGGCGCAGACCGGGATCTGCCAGGTCTGTGCCGCCGAGCCGGTCGAGCCGACGGGCAGGAAACGCTTCTGCGAAAGCGCGAGCCTCGCGCCGGCGTCCGCGCAGTCGAGCGAGACCTCGAGCGAGCGGGACGCCCGCCTGGTCGAGGAAGCGTGGAGAAGGCGGCCGCGACGCCCGGGGCGGCTCTCCGCCTCGATCGCCTCGAGAAAGTCCTTCGACGTCGCCGTGCCGTAGGCGTGCGTCTTCATGTACCGGCGCACGCCGGCGCGAAACTTCTCCGGCCCGATCCACTGCTCGAACATCGATATGACCGCGCCGCCCTTCTGGTACGAGATCGCCGTCGAAGGCGTTGTAGATGTCGTCGTCGGTCGTGATCTCCTGGCGGATCTTGCGCGCGGAGACGAGCGTGTCTTCGGCCATCACGTTCGAGCGGTCGACGACGCGGTCGACGGCGACGCCCCAGGTCGGCTGCCACTCCTGGATCTGCCGGTCCGCCATCCACGTGGCGAAGGACTCGTTCAGCCAGACGTCGTCCCACCACGCCAGCGTCACGTAGTCGCCGAACCACTGGTGCGCCATCTCGTGGGCGTTGATCGAGGCCTGCACGCGCTTGAAGCGGATCGTCTCCTCCTGCGGCGGCGCGAGGAGCGCCGACTCGGCCCAGGTGACCAGGCCCGCGTTCTCCATGGCGCTGAACGTGACGGCCTGCGGGATGACGAGCTGGTCGAGCTTGGCGAAGGGAAACGGCATGCCGAAGTAGGCCTCGAGCCGCTCGAGCATCGGCCCCGTCGTCTCGGCGGCGTAGCGCGCGCGCGAGGCCTTGCCCTTGGGCACGACGATGCGGATCGGCGTCTTCTTCATCCCGGCGCGTCCGGCGTCGACGTAGTCGAAGGGGCCGACGCCGAAGGCGACGAGGTACGCCGGAAGCGGCTCGGTCTTCGCGAACCGCACGACGCGGCCGCCGCCGGCGGCGGGCGACTCCGAGGCGATCGGCGTGTTGGACACGGCGCATTGGTGCCCGCGGGGATCGTCAGCGTCAGCTCGCACGGCGCCTTGAAGGACGGCTCGTCGAAGCACGGAAATGCGCGGCGGGCGTCGGTCGTCTCGAGCTGCGTGTAGACGTACCAGGCGTCGCCGTCCTTCTCGCGGAACACGCCCTGCGTCGACGTCTCCGCGATCGAGCCCGTGTACTCGACGTGCAGCTCGAGCTCGCCCGCGGCGCACCGGCTTCTCGAAGGCGAAGCCGAGGAAGTTGGCTCCTCCCGGGACCACGCGCACGCCGACCGGCGACCCCCCGGCGGACGCGGTCGCCTTCTCGACCTTCAGGTCCGTCGCGTTCAACCAGAGCAGCCCGGTCGGTGCCGCGAGGCGAATTCCGAGGTCGACGGAGCCCCGGAAGTCGGTCTGGTTCGGGTCGACCGTCAGCGCGACGCGGTAGCCCGTCGGCGCCGCGCCGGGGGGCAGCCGCAGCTCCGGGGGAGTCGGGTCCGGGGGCGCCGAGCGCCGTCCCGGCGAGGAGGGCGAAAACGAAGGCCAGGCCGAACCCGAGCGAGACGCGTCTGTTTCTGGTCATGGTGTTGCGGGTTTATTCGATGGGGCCGCGGAAAAGTTTCTAAAGGGGGTCAGGTCTTCATTTTTCAGCTGTCATGAAATTCGTGGACCCTGAGCGGAATGCACACCGGCCCTGTCCTGGAGAACCCGGCCGAAAAATGAAGACCTGACCCCCCGCTGTAGACTGGCCCGCCGGAGGGGTCGCATGCCGCTTTTCGCCGTTGCCGTTCTCGTGGGAGCCCTGGCCGGGGCCGTCCCGCAGGGAGGACAGACCGAAGCCATGAAGCAGACGATGGCGCGCCTCGAAAACGAGCTCGCCGCGAAGTACGGGGAGTCCGAGCGGACCCGCATCCACGTCGGGATCGAGCAGGCCGCCGGCTTCTGGCGTCCCGAGGATGGCGACGAGGCCGCCTTCGCCGAGGTCGTCGGGACCTACTTCGCCTCGGACTCGATCGCCCGGAACACGCTGTTCTCCCGGATGGAGCACTCGCTCGAGTCCCTCGACGGGCACATGAACGAGATCGCGCGCGACTTCCGCTGGCAGTCCGACCTCGACCTCGGCAAGATCTACCCGTTCGACGAGGTCCTCGCCGGATACGACCCGTCGGCGCACTTCGTCGACGACTCCTTCCAGAACCGTCTCGCCTTCGCGGTCCTCCTGAACTTCCCGATCACGACGCTCCAGCAGCGGCTCGACGCTCGGTCCCTCCTGGACGCGGCGCCAGTGGGCCGAGGCCCGCCTGGCCGAGCGCTTCTCCAAGCGCGTTCCCGCCAGCGTCAACCTCGCGATCACCGAGGCCGGGGCCGAGGCCGACCGCTACATCGCCCGGTACAACATCTGGATGCACCACCTCGTCGACGTGAAGGGCACGCGCCTCTTCCCGCCTAGGCTGCGGCTGCTCTCGCACTGGAACCTGCGCGACCAGATCAAGGCCGACTACTCGGAGGGCAAGGCCGGCCTCGCCAAGCAGCGTCTGACCGCCCAGGTGATGGACCGCATCGTCACCCAGACGATCCCCGACGTCGTCGTCGACGACCCGTACGTCGACTGGGACCCGTTCTCCAACGACGTCAAGGTCTCGCTCGTGCGCGACTCCGAGAAGGCGGCGCCCACCGACTTGAAGGCCTCGAACGCTCCCGAGCCCGACACGCGCTACGCGGTTCTGCTGAAGACGTTCCAGGCCGCGCGTTTGGCCGATCCGTACTCGCCGACGGCGCCGACCCTGATCGCCCGCCGCTTCGACGAGAACCGCCAGATCCCCGAGGAGCGCGTCCGGGCGATGCTCGTCGAGGTCCTCTCCTCGCCGCTCGTCCCGAAGGTCGCCGCGATCATCGAAGACCGTCTGGGCCGCCCGCTCGAGCCGTTCGACGTCTGGTACAACGGATTCCGGCCGCGCGGCAAATACACCGAGGAGCAGCTCGACGCGATCGTCCGCAAGAAGTACCCCTCCGCGGAGGCCTTCCAGGAAGACATCCCGAACATCCTCGTCAAGCTCGGCTTCTCCCAGGACCGGGCGAACTATCTCGCCGCGCACATCGTCGTCGACCCCGCGCGCGGCTCCGGCCATGCGCTCGGCGCGCAGCGCCGCGCCGACAAGTCGCACCTGCGGACCCGCATCGAGAAGGGCGGCATGAACTACAAGGGGTACAACATCGCCATCCACGAGCTCGGCCACAACGTCGAGCAGACCTTCTCGCTGAACGACATCGACTCGACGCTGCTCCAGGGGGTTCCCAACACCGCCTTCACCGAGGCGCTCGCTTTCGTCTTCCAGGCCCACGACCTCGAGCTGCTCGGCCTCGCCAGGCCCGACCCGAAGAGCGAGGCGTTGAAGACGCTTGAACGACTTCTGGGCGACCTAGGAGATCGCCGGTGTCGCCCTCGTCGACATGGCCGTGTGGCACTGGATGTACGAGCACCCGCAGGCCACGCCGGCCGAGCTGAAGGCGGCGACCCTGCAGATCTGCCGCGACCTCTGGAACACCTACTACGCCCCGGTCTTCAAGAAGAAGGACGTCGTGTACACGCTCGGGATCTACTCCCACATGATCCACTCGTTTCTCTACCTGCCCGACTACCCGATCGGGCACCTGATCGCCTTCCAGATCGAGCAGCAGATCGAGAAAGCCGGCAACCTCGGCAGCGAGTTCGAGCGCATGGCGAAGGCCGGCAACATCGCGCCGGACATCTGGATGACCGAGGCGACCGGCGCGCCCGTCGGCGCGGGGGCCCTGCTGGCGGCCACCCAGAAGGCCCTCGTCCGCCTGCAGTAGCCGACCCGCGCGGCCGCGCCGCGCCTGCGCCGGGAAATGATGCAAAGGCATCAGCCCGGCGACCGTGCCGCCCGCTACGTTCGGCACATGCAAACCTCTCCCCGCGCCGGGTCGTTCTCGACGCCACCGAGGCCGTGGCATCCGTGGCCCACCGCGCGAGCGAGGTCATCGCCATCTACCCGATCACGCCGTCCTCGGGAATGGGCGAGCTCGCCGACGCCTGGTCGGCGAAGGGCCGGCCGAACCTCTGGGGCCAGGTCCCGCAGGTCATCGAGATGCAGTCGGAGGCGGGGGCGGCCGGCGCGGTCCACGGGGCGCTGCAGGCCGGAGCGCTCGCGACGACGTTCACGGCGTCGCAGGGCCTGCTGCTGATGATCCCGAACATGTACAAGATCGCCGGCGAGCTGACCGCCTTCGCCATGCACGTGGCCGCGCGATCGGTGGCGACGCACGCGCTCTCGATCTTCGGCGACCACTCCGACGTGATGGCCTGCCGGCAGACCGGATTCGCGATGCTCGCCTCGGGCTCGGTGCAGGAGGCGCAGGATTTCGCAGCGATCGCCCACGCGTCGACGCTCGCCTCGCGCATCCCGTTCCTGCACTTCTTCGACGGCTTCCGCACCTCGCACGAAATCTCCAAGATCGAGGCCCTGCCGGACGAGGACCTGCTCGCCCTGTTCGACGCCGAGGGCGTCGAGACGCACCGCCGCCGCGGCCTCACGCCGGACCGGCCGGTGCTGCGCGGCACGGCCCAGAACCCGGACACCTTCTTCCAGGCGCGCGAGGCCGGAAACCGGTTCACCCTCGCCTGCCCCGACGTCGTCGAGGCCACGATGCGCCGGTTCGCGGAGCGGACCGGGCGCGCCTACCGCCTCTTCGACTACGCCGGCCACCCGGAGGCCGAGCGGATCCTCGTCCTCATGGGCTCGGGCGCGGAAACCGCGCACGAGACGGTCGACTGGCTCGTCGCCCGCGGCGAGAAGGTCGGCGTCCTCAAGGTGCGGCTCTTCCGGCCCTTCGACGTCGCGCGCTTCGTCGCGGCCCTGCCGAAGACGGTCCGCGCGATCGCCGTCCTCGACCGGACCAAGGAGCCCGGCTCGGTCGGCGAGCCGCTCTACCAGGACGTCGTCACGGCGCTCGTCGGAGGCCGGGGACGCCGGCCCCCGCGCGAAGGTCGTCGGCGGCCGCTACGGGCTCTCGTCCAAGGAGTTCACGCCCGCCATGGTCGCCGGGGTCTTCGACGAACCTCGCGCGCCCGGAGCCGCGCAACCACTTCACCGTCGGGATCGTCGACGACGTGACGCACACGTCGCTGCCCTGGGATCCCGACCTCGACATCGAGCCGGACGACGTCGCCCGCGCGGTCTTCTTCGGGCTCGGCTCCGACGGCACCGTCGGGGCCAACAAGAACTCGGTCAAGATCCTCGGAGAAGAGACCGACGCCCACGCCCAGGCCTACTTCGTCTACGACTCCAAGAAGTCGGGGGCGGTCACCGTCTCCCACCTGCGCTTCTCGCCCCGGCCCATCCGGTCGGCGTACCTCGTGCGCCGCGCCGGTTTCGTGGCCTGCCACCAGTTCGAGCTCCTCAACCGGCAGGACATCCTCGGCCTCGCCCGCGAGGGCGCGACGGTTCTCCTCAACGCGCCGTACGGGCCGGACGAGCTCTGGGACCGCCTCCCGCGGGAGGTCCAGGAGCAGGCGATCGCGCGCCGCGTGCGCCTCTTCGCCGTCGACGCCTTCCGCATCGCGCGGGAGGCGGGCCTGAAGGGCCGCATCAACACGATCATGCAGACCTGCCACTTCGCGCTCGCCGGCGACCTGCCGCGCGAAGACGGGATCGCCAAAATCAAGAAGGCGATCGAGCAGTCGTACGCGAAGCGCGGTCCCGAGATCCTCAAGCGCAACTTCGCCGCCGTCGACCGCGCCCTCGACGGGCTCTTCGAGGTGAAGGTCCCGGCGGCGGCGAGCTCGACCCACGGGCGGCCGCCGGCCGTCTCCGCGGAGGCGCCGGAGTTCGTGCAGCGGGTGACGTCGATGATCATCGCCGGCCACGGCGACCGGCTGCCCGTATCCGCCTTCCCGGTCGACGGCACGTGGCCGACCGCCACGGCGCAGTGGGAGAAGCGCAACATCGCCGTCGAGATCCCGGTCTGGGAGCCCGGGCTCTGCATCCAGTGCAACAAGTGCGCGCTGGTGTGCCCGCACGCCGCGATCCGCGCCAAGGTGTTCGAGCCGTCGCTCTCCGCGAAGGCCCCGGCGACCTTCAAGTCCGACACCTTCCGGGCCGCCGACTTCGAGGGCTTCCGCTACTCGATCCAGGTCGCCCCGGAAGACTGCACGGGCTGCTCGCTCTGCGTCGCCTTCTGCCCCGCCACGCGACAAGGCCAACCCGAAGCGCAAGGCGATCGGCATGGCGCCGCAGGAGCCGCTGCGCGAGGCCGAGCGCGAGAACTACGCGTTCTTCCTGGACCTGCCCGACCCCGACCTCTCGCGCCTGCGCCAGATCGACGTCAAGGGCTCGCAGTTCGCGCGGCCGCTCTTCGAGTACTCGGGCGCGTGCGCCGGCTGCGGCGAGACGCCCTACATCAAGCTCGTCTCGCAGCTCTTCGGCGACCGCACGCTCGTCGCCAACGCCACCGGCTGCACCTCGATCTACGGCGGCAACCTGCCCACGACGCCGTGGACCGTCGACCGCGACGGCCGCGGGCCCGCCTGGTCCAACTCGCTCTTCGAGGACAACGCGGAGTTCGGCCTGGGGATGCGCCTGGCGCTCGACGGCCGGGCCGCGCGGGCGCGCCGGCTGCTCGAGGCGCAGGCCGTGCTCGTGGGCGGGGAGCTCGCCCGCGAGCTCCGCGAGGCCGACCAGTCGACCGACGCCGGGATCCGCGAGCAGCGCGAGCGCGTCGCCACGCTGAAGTCGCGGCTCGCGCGCTCCCGCGAGCCGCAGGCCCGCGAGCTCGCGGAGGCCGCCGACGACCTCGTGAAGAAGAGCGTCTGGATCATGGGCGGCGACGGCTGGGCCTACGACATCGGGTTCGGCGGGCTCGACCACGTCCTGTCGCTGCCCTACGACGTCAACGTGCTCGTCCTCGACACGGAGGTCTACTCCAACACCGGCGGCCAGCAGTCGAAGGCGACGCCGCTCGGCGCGGCGGCGAAGTTCGCCGTCAGCGGCAAGGAGACCGGGAAGAAGGACCTCGGCCTGATGGCGATGAGCTACGGGCACGTGTACGTCGCGCGCGTCGCGATGGGAGCGAAGGACTTCCAGACCGTCAAGGCGATCCAGGAAGCCGAGGCGCACCCGGGCCCCTCGCTCGTCATCGCCTACAGCCACTGCATCGCCCACGGCTACGACATGGCGCAGGGCTGCGAGCAGCAGAAGCTCGTCGTCGACGCGGGCCTGTGGCCGCTCTACCGCTTCGACCCGCGGCGGCTGGAGCAGGGCCTCTCGCCGCTGCAGCTCGACTCGGGCGCGCCGAAGTCCTCGCCGGAGAAGTTCATGATGAACGAGAGCCGCTTCCGGATGGTCGAGGCCGGGGACCCCGCGCGCTGGAAGCGGCTGGCCGCCGCGGCCGGCTCGGACGCGACCCGCCGCCTCGGCTTCTACAAGCACCTGTCGGAGTGGAAGCCCGCGGGAGCCCCGGAACGGAGCGCGGCGGCGGCAGCGCCGCCGGAGGTGAAGTGACCATGGACCTCTCGACGACCTACCTCGGCCTCCAACTGCCGCACCCGCTCATGCCCGGGTCCTCGCCGCTCGCCGACGATCTCGACACCGTCCGGCGCCTCGAGGACGCGGGAGCGGCCGCGATCGTCATGCGCTCGCTCTTCGAGGAGCAGATCGTCGGCGACGAGATGGCGACGTACCACGCGCACGAGGCGCCGAGCGAGTCCTACGCCGAGGCGCTGTCCTACCTTCCGGAGCCGTCGATCTTCTCGCTCGGGACGCACGAATACCTCGAGCAGCTCCAGCGCATCAAGTCGGCCGTCGCGATCCCCGTGATCGCATCGTTGAACGGGACGACGCCCGACAACTGGATCGAGTACGCGCGCCTGATCGCCCAGGGCGGGGCCGACGCGCTCGAGCTCAACATCTACGATCTGCCGACCGACCCGCGGGAGTCGAGCGAGGACGTGGAGCGGCGCGTCCTCGACGTCGTCACGACCCTGCGCGAGTCGGTCAGCCTGCCGCTCGCCGTGAAACTCTCGCCCTTCTACACGTCGCTCGCGAGCCTCGCGCGGCGGCTCGAGCTCGCGAAGGCCGACGGCCTCGTGATCTTCAACCGCTTCTACCAGCCGGACTTCGACGTCGAGAACCTCGAGGTCGTGCCGAAGGCGCGGCTCTCGAGCCCGACGGAGCTTCTCCTGCGCCTGCGGTGGCTCGCGATCCTCTCGGGCCAGGTCGACCTCTCGCTCGCCGTCACCGGCGGCGTCCACACCGCCGTCGACGCCATCAAGGCGGTCATGGCCGGCGCCCACGCCGTCCAGCTGGTCTCGGTGCTGCTGCGCCGTGGGCCCGAGACGCTGTCCCGCATTCGGACGGAGCTCGCGCGTTGGCTGGAGGAGCACGGCTACGAGTCGCTCCGGCAGATGCAGGGAAGCATGAGCTCCGGGCGCGGGGCGAGCCCGGCCGCCCTCGAGCGGGTCCAGTACATGCGGGTGCTGCACAGCTGGCGCCCCGACGACGAGGCGCCGGCGGAGAGGGAACAATGATCACGATCGAGATCTTCACGGAGCTTCCCGTGGGCCGGACCGTTCCCGACGAGGGCACGGTCGTGCAGTGCCCGCGCTGCGGCCGCAACGGCCTCCTGCAGGAGCACGGCCTCTGCGGTCCCCGCTGTCTCCACGCCGAGACGACCACGGTCGGGGGCGACGGCATGCTCGTCGATCCCACGGACTGCTGCGCCCTGCCTGCCCTGCGATAGCATTCCGGTCTTGTGACCGAGGATCCGGACGACACGGCCGAGGTGCCCGCGTGGGAGGAGCCGGGCCGGCCGGAGCCCGCCGGCGCGTCCTCGCTCGTCGAGGTCGACCTCGCGGCCCTGTCCGACCCGGGCAAGGTCCGGCGCAACAACGAAGACCACTTCATCGCCGCGCGCTTCGATCGGTCGATGAAGACGCTCCTGACGAACCTGCCCGCGGGCGAGATCCCGCTCAATTTCTCCGAGACCGCGTGGGGCCTCCTGGTGGCCGACGGCGTGGGCGGCGCCGCGGCGGGAGAGATCGCCAGCCGCACGGCGATCCACGCCCTCGTCGATCTCGTGATCGAAACGCCCGACTGGATCATGCGCCTGGACGAGCCGCTCGCCAAGGAGGTCCTCCAGCGGATGGAGCGGCGCTTCCAGCAGGTCCGGGAGACCCTCGTCGAGCGCGCGAAGGCGGACCCGGCCCTGCGCGGCATGGGGACGACGATGACCGTCGCCTGCAGCATCGGGCCGGTGCTCCTGACCGCGCACGTCGGCGACTCCCGCGCCTACCTGCTCCGCAAGAGCGGCCGGCTCGAGCGCCTGACCCGCGACCAGACGATGGCGCAGTCGCTCGCGGATTCCGGTGCGATCGCGCAGAGCGAGGTGGCGACGAACCCCTACCGCCACGTGCTGACGAGCGCGCTCGCGACCCGGGGCGCCTTCGTGCAGGTGGAGCTGAAGCGGTACGTTCTCAACGACGGCGATCAGCTCCTGCTCTGCTCCGACGGCCTGACCGAGATGGTCCCGGACGACGCCATCGCGCGGGAGCTCGGCCGCTCCGGTTCGTCCGCCGACGTCTGCCGCCGCCTCGTCGACCTCGCGCTCCAGGCCGGCGGCAAGGACAACATCACCGTCGTCCTCGGACGCTACCGCATCCCGCAAGCCGCGCCGGGTTCGTCCCACGCGCTGCACTGAGTTTTTCCGAATCGAATCGATGAGGAGGGGTTTCATGTCCGTGCGCCGCCCGTTTCTCGCCGTCCTGCTGGCTCTCGCCCCGGCCCTCCCGCTTCTCGCCCAGGAGGGCTTCCCGCTCTTCACGACGGACTTCCCTCCCGAGGAGTTCGCCGCGCGGCGCGCGAAGGTCTACGAGGCGATCGGCACCGACGCCTTCGCGGTCGTCCAGGGCGCGCCGAGCCCGCCGAGCTACACGCGCTTCCGGCAGTCCAACGAGCTCTACTACGTCTGCGGCGTCGAGGTGCCCCACGCCTACCTGTTGATGGACGGCGCGACGAAGAAGGCGACCCTCTATCTGCCCAACCGCAACGAGGGGCGCGAGAAGGGCGAAGGAAAGGTGCTCTCGGCCGAGGACGCCGAGGAGGTCCGGAAGCTCACGGGAGTCGACGCCGTGGCCTCGACGGACGTTCTCGCCGAGCAGATCCAGAACCGGTACGCCCGGGCCGGCAAGCGCATCCTCTACACGCCCCTCGCGCCGGCCGAAGGCGGCTCGATGAGCCGCGACCTGGCGCTGCGCTTCGTCGCCGACGCGGCCTCCGATCCGTTCGACGGCCGGCCGTCCCGCGAAGGCCACTTCACGATGCTGCTGCACGAGCGGTTCCCGTATCTCGAGATCAAGGACCTCTCCCCGACGCTCGACGCGCTGCGCCTGATCAAGAGCGAGCGCGAGATGGCGATGATCCGCAAGGCCACCAGGCTGGCCGGCCTCGCGATCCTCGAGGGCATGCGCTCGACCCGTCCCGGCCAGTACGAGCGGGAGCTCGACGCGGTCGCGAAGTTCGTCTTCTACCGCAACGGCGCGCAGGGAGACGCGTACTTCTCGCTCATCGGCAGCGGGCCCAACGCGTACTGGCCTCACTACAACGCCGGCAAGCGGAAAATGCAGGACGGCGACTTCCTCCTGTTCGACTACGCTCCGGACTACGGCTACTACGAGGCCGACGTCACGCGGATGTACCCGGTCAACGGAAAGTTTTCGACCTGGCAACGCGAGCTGTACGGTTTCTACCTCGCCTGCTACCGCGCCATCCTGAAAGCGATCGCTCCGGGCAAGACGGGGGCGGAGATCATCCGCGAGGCCGGCGCCGCGATGGACCCGATCCTCGCGGCCGCGAAGTTCTCGAAGCCCTCGCACCGCAAGGCCGCCGAGGACTTCGTCGCGAACTACAAGAAGAGCGGCGAGAGCGAATACCCGTACATCGGCCACTGGGTCGGGATGGCCACCCACGACGTCGGCCCCCACACCGGACCCCTTCAGCCCGGGATGGTCTTCACGATCGAGCCCGCCCTGACGGTTCCCGACGAGAAGATCTACGTGCGGCTCGAGGACATGATCTTCATCCACGAGAACGGCGCCGAGGTCGTCTCGACCGAGGCCCCCTGGGACATCGACGCGATCGAGAAGGCGATGAAGGAAGAGGGGATGCTGGAGAAGTATCCCCGCGTGATCCCGCCGCCGGACAAGTGACGCGACGTCGGCCCCGGTCGTCGGGGAGGGGCTTGCCCCCTCCCACGGCCCCAGGGACAATGCATTGCGTTATACTGCATTGCCATGCGTGAGCAGCTGACCGTGCGTCTTCCGAAAGAGCTCAGCCGGATGCTCTCCGATGCCGCCCGCCGTTCGCACGCCCGGCCTTCCGAGATCGTCCGGGCGGCGCTCCGCGCGTATCTGGAGCCCGCGCGACGTCTCCCGGGAACTCCCTACGACCGCATGAAACACCTGATCGGCTCGATCGACTCCGGGATCCCGGACCTCGCCGAGCGGCACAGCGAGTATGTCCTCGAGTCGCTCAAGCGTGGCCGGTGAACTCCTCCTCGACACCGGAGGCCTGGTCTCGCTGATCGACAGGCGCCAGCGCGCTCACGCTTCGTGCGTCCGGGCCCTCATGGGATGGCAGGGACTCGTCGTCAGCACCGAGGCCGTCCTGACCGAGGCGTGTCACTTGCTCGGCGCCTCTCCGCCGGCCCGGCGGGCATGCCTCGATACGTTCCTGGACGGAGCGGCGACACTGCTCCCGCTCACGAGCCCGATGCTTCGGAGGGCGCAAGCCTTGATGGATCGATACGAAGACCTGCCCATGGACTTTGCGGACGCGACGCTCGTCGTTCTCGCGGAGGAACTCGACACGCGCGACGTGCTGACGACGGACCGGCGCGATTTCGGCGTCTACCGCATCGACGGATCGAAGACGTTCCGGATCTTCCCCGAGTAGCGTGGCGCGAGATTTCGTCCAGGCCGTCTTCATGACCGCGCCCGGCCGCCCGCTCGAGACGCGGCGCCTTCCGGCCCCGCGACCGCGGCCCGGCGGCGCAATCCTCGAGACCGTCGCGAGCGAGGTCTGCGGGACCGACGTCCATCTCCACCACGGGAGACTCTCGGGCGTTCCCTACCCGATCATCCCCGGCCACGTCAGCGTCGGCCGCGTCGCCGAGACGAACGGCCCGCTCTCCGACGTCGAGGGCCGGCCGATCGCGGCGGGAACGCTCGTGACGTTCTACGACGTCTACGGCACCTGCGGCGCCTGCTGGCACTGCCTCGTCGCACGTGCCGCCACGCGGTGCCCGCACCGCCGCGTCTACGGAATCACCGCGCCGGCGGCCGAAGGTCTCCTCGGCGGCTGGTCCGAGCGGATCGAGATCCTCCCGGGCGTGAGGGTCGTGCCGCTGCCCGAGGGGATCGGCGCCGAGGACTTTCTCGGCGGCGGGTGCGGCCTGCCGACGGGCTTTCACGCCGTCGAGCGCGCCGGCATCGCGATGGGCGACACCGTCGTCGTCCAGGGCAGCGGCCCCGTCGGGTTGAACGCCGCGATCTTCGCGCAGCTCTCGGGTGCGCTCGCGGTCTACGTCGTCGGAGCGCCCGAGGCGCGCCTGGCCGCGGCGCGAAAGCTCGGCGCCGACGACACGCTCGACATCACCCGCGTTCCGGATCCGGCCGAGCGCGTCGCCTGGGTCCGCGACCGCACGCGCGGCCGCGGCGCGGACGTCGTCATCGAAGCCTCGGGCAATCCGAAGGCGGTGCCGGAGGGGCTCGAGATGCTCCGCGACGGCGGCCGCTGCGTCGTCGTCGGCCAGTACACCGACTCGGGCGACGCGACGATCAACCCCCACCGCCAGATCAACCGCAGGCACGCGACGGTCCTCGGCTGCTGGGGCTACGAGTTCTCGCACCTCCACCGCTCGCTCGCGCTGATGGCCCGGCACGGTTCCCGGTTCCGCTGGCGCGAGCTCGTCACGCGCGAGTACCCGCTCGCACAGGCCGGCACGGCGCTGGCCGACATGGAGCGGCTGGCCGTCGTGAAAGCGTTGATCCGGCCGGAGGAGACGTCCCCGGGCTGAGGGCGCCCGCCCCTACGGCCGCCGCGGAACGGCCACCGCCGGCGGCGGCGCGAGGATCGGGTACCCATTCGGCCCGATCCGAGGAGGCGCCGAGCCGGGTGTGCCGGGCGGTGCGAGGATGGGGTACCCGTTCGGCCCGATCCTCGAAGGAGCCGGAGGTCCGGGCGGACGGTGCGGCGGGTCGATGCCTCCGCCCCAGTAGTACCCGCTGTATCCGTAGCCATAGTCCACATAGGCCGGCGGCGCGGGTGCCGGGACCGCGGCCGGCGGGGCCTCGTAGGCCGGCCCCTCCACGGCGTTTCCGACGTAGATGGTCTCTCCGGGAGCGAGCCCCGCGGGGGCCGGCGGCGCGGCCTCCAGCATGGTGATTCTTCTCGACGTCCTCGCGCCGGAAGGCTGACGTAGGCCCCGTCGGGGTACCTGTGGAAAACCAGGATGCGGGCCTTCCGGACGGGCTGATCCAGCGCAAAGAGTCGCGAACCCCCGCGTACCTCGAGGGCGTAGTACCTCATCGAATCGGCCAGGAAGGCGGCCGACGCCAGGAAACCAGCTAGACCACAGCAAAGAAGGTGTCGCATGACCGCACTCCCCCTGTTCCCCGGGTCAGGATCGCTATGGTATAGACTTGGAGGTCTGGGCGAAACAGGGCCGATTCCGGCACAGGTGGTGGGGATCCCGCCCAGCTCACGAAACCGAACGACATCGAGGTTCGACGAATAATGTCCGTCCGAAACGATTCGGGCTTGGGGCCCGATAGCGTCCCGAGCGTGAGCCAGCGCACTTCCGTCCGAAACGCCGTCGAAGCCGCGCAGCGATATCTCCTTTCGATTCAGGCGGAGGACGGCCACTGGTGCGGTGAGCTCGAGGGGGACTCGATCCTCGAGTCCGAGTACGTGCTGACCATGCATTTTCTCGGACGCGTCCAGGAAGATCGATGCCGCAAGGCCGCCGAGTACCTGCGCCGCAAGCAGCTCCCCGGGGGCGGGTGGGCCATCTACGAGGGCGGGCCCGCCGAGGTCTCCTCTTCAGTCAAGGCTTACTTCGTTCTGAAGCTCATGGGCGACGACCCCGATGCGCCCCACATGGTCCGCGCGCGCGACACGATCCTCGCGCTCGGCGGCATCGAGGCGTGCAATTCCTTCACGCGGATCTACCTGGCGATCTTCGGCCAGTGCTCGTGGGACGACTGCCCCGCGGTGCCGCCCGAGCTCGTCCTGCTCCCGGACACGTTCGTCTTCAACATCTACAAGATGTCCGCCTGGTCGCGCGGCATCGTGGTGCCGCTCTCGATCATCTGGGCGTCGAAGCCCTCGTGCCCGGTGCCCGACTTCGCCGCGATCCCGGAGCTCCACATCCGCCACGCGAAGGCCGAGCACGTCGCCCGCACGCGCAAGGAGCGCTACTGGCGCAAGTTCTTCACGCGGATCGACGAAACGCTCAAACGGCTCGAATCGGCCAAGTTCACTCCCCTGCGCAAGAAGGCGCTCGCCGCCTGCGAGCAATGGATCCACGAGCGGCTCGTCCAATCCGACGGCCTCGGCGCGATCTTCCCGCCGATCATCAACACGATCATCGCGTTTCGCTGTCTCGGGTACGCCATGGACGACCCGCGCCTCCAGAAGCAGGTCCGGGAGCTCGAGCGGCTCGAGCTCGAGGACGGGGAAACGCTCCACCTCCAGCCCTGTTTCTCGCCGATCTGGGACACGGCGCTCGTCATGGAGGCGCTTTCCGACGCCGGTACCGCGGCGGACGATCCGGTCATTTTGAAGGCGGCGCGGTGGCTGATCGACAGGGAAGTCAAGGCGATCGGCGACTGCAAAAAGGCCTGCCCCGAGGCCGAGCCCGGCGGCTGGTACTTCGAGTACGCCAACGAGTGGTATCCCGACACCGACGACACGGCCGAGGTCCTCACCGCCCTCTCGCGGGCGAAGTTTCCGGGCGAAGCCGACGATCTCGTCCGCCAGGGATCGATCGCCCGCGGTCAGGCCTGGATGCTCGCGATGCAGAACAGGGACGGCGGCTGGGGAGCCTTCGACAAGGACTGCGACAACGAGGTCCTGACCTACATCCCGTTCGCCGATCACAACGCCATGATCGATCCGAGCTGCGAGGACGTCACCGGCCGCGCGCTCGAGGCCATGCACGCGATCGGCGTGCCGGCCGACCATCCGGCGGTCCGCCGGGCCGCGGGTTTCATCGAGAGAACGCAGTACCCGGACGGGACCTGGTACGGGCGCTGGGGCTGCAACTACATCTACGGATCCTTCCTCGCCCTGCGCGGCCTGCTTCACGCCGGCGCGGACCTGCGCGAGCCGCGGTACCAGAAGACCGCGGACTGGCTCCGCGCCTGCCAGAACGCCGACGGCGGCTGGGGCGAGCTGCCGCTGTCCTACGACGACCCGTCGACCAAGGGACAGGGCCCGTCGACGCCCTCCCAGACGGCCTGGGCTTTGGTCGCCCTCTTCTCGACCGGGGACCGCGACTCCGAGTCGGTCCGCCGCGGGGTCGAATACCTGCTGTCGCGCCAGCTCTACGACGGGTCCTGGAAGGACGATCACTGGACGGCGACCGGCTTCCCCAAGGTCTTCTACCTCCGCTATCACCTCTATGCGACCTACTTCCCGCTCCGGGCGCTCGCGCTGTACGCGCGCGAGGGCACGACCGGGGTTTCCCGCAGGGCCGATGACGGCGAGAATGCGAGCGCCGCGCGGCGTCTCGACCATGGAGTGAACTGATGCGAATGCCCGCCCACATCATGACCGACATGGTCCAGCACCAGGTCAAGAACGCCTTCCGCGGCAACAAGCGGTACCCGTTCGTCCTGATGCTCGAGCCCCTCTACACGTGCAACCTGGCGTGCATCGGCTGCGCGATCGAGCGCCACACCGGCAAGCTCAAGGACCGGCTGCCGCTCGAGAAGTGCATCGAGGCCGTCGAGCGTTCGGAGGCTCCCGTCGTGTCGATCTGCGGCGGCGAACCCACGATCTACCCCGAGCTGCCGCAGCTGGTCGAGGAGATCATCAAGCGCAAGCGCCACATCTACCTGTGCACGAACGGGCTTCTGCTCGACGAGAACGTCTACGACACGATCAAGCCGCACAAGCGGCTGATGATCAACGTGCACCTCGACGGCATGCGCGAGACGCACGACCTCGTCTGCGCCCGCAAGGGCGTCTTCGACAAGGCGATCGCGATGATCGAGAAGGGCGTCGCGCTCGGCCACCACATGATGGCCAACACGACGGTCTTCAAGGAAACCGACGTCGACGAGGTGGAGGAGCTCTGCGAGCTGCTGACGAAGATGGGCGTCGAGGGGATGCTCGTCTCCCCCGGCTACCACTACGACTCGGTCGGCGCGGACATCTTCCTCACCAAGTCCGAGATCCACAAGAAGTTCCAGCGCGTGCTCGACATCTCCAAGAAGTACAAGCTCACCTCGACGCCGATGTTCCTCGAGTTCGCCGCCGGCCTGCGCGAGTACAAGTGCTCGCCGTGGTCGACCGTGACCTACACGCCCAACGGCTGGAAGGGCCCCTGCTACCTGATCGGCAAGACCTGGTCGAAGACCTTCGAGGAGTTCTGGGACGGCACCGACTGGGCCTACTGGGAGTCCCGCCAGGACCCGATGTGCCAGAACTGTCTCATGCACTCGGGCTTCGAGGCTTCGGTCGTGATGGAGCTCCCGAAGCATCCGGGCGACATGGTCCGGATGATCGCCTGGAACCTGGCCGCGTAGCGAGCGCTGCGCGCTCGCGTACGCGGCCAATCCCCGAGGCCAAAGGCCGAGGGATCCCGGAATCACAACCGGCGCGATCGAGTCCGGGATCCCTCGCTTCGCTCGGGATGACGGCGCGAAATCTGCTCGGGACGACGGCACGAGCTGCACTGCGGGATGACGGCGCGGAATGCTCTCGGGATGACGGCTATAAACCCGCATGGATCTCGTCACGGGCGGAACGGGGTTCGTCGGGACGCACGTCGTCCGGGCCCTCGCTCGCGCGGGGCGCCGCGGTGCGCTGCCTCGTGCGGCCGTCGAGCCCGCGCGCGCAACCTCGAGGGACTCGACGTCGCGCTCGTCGAGGGCGACCTGACCGATCCCGCCTCGCTCGCTCGCGCGATGCGGGGCGTCTCGAGGCTCTTCCACGTCGCCGCGGACTACCGGCTCTGGGCGAAGGACCCGCGGGAGCTCTACCGGTCGAACGCGGGCGGGACCGAGAGCATTCTGCGGGCGGCCGCCGACGCGGGCGTCTCGCGCATCGTCTACACGAGCTCGGTGGCGGCGCTGGGGCTGACCCCCGACGGATCGCCGGCGACCGAGGAGACGCCCGTTTCCCGCGAGGCGATCATCGGCCACTACAAGAAGTCCAAGTACGACGCCGAGCAGGTGGCGCTCGGCTGGGCGGCGAAGGGCCTTCCGGTCGTCATCGTGAACCCGTCCACGCCGGTCGGCGAGCGCGACATCAAGCCGACGCCGACCGGAAAGCTCATCGTGGACTTCCTCGACCGCAGGATGCCCGCCTACGTCGACACGGGCCTCAACCTCATCGACGTGCGCGACGTCGCGGCGGGCCACCTCGCGGCGGCGGAAAGAGGAGTCCCGGGCCGGCGCTACATCCTGGGTCATCGCAACATGCCGTTGAAGGAGATCCTCGACACGCTCTCGCGGCTGACGGGTCTCCCCGCGCCCACGCTTCGCCTGCCCCACTGGATTCCGCTCGACCGCCGCGGCATTCGCCACGGGGTGGGCGAAGGTCTCGGGGACGCCGCCGCGTTTCTCCCTCGAGAGCGTCCGGATGTCGACGCATCGCATGTTTTTCGATGCGGCCAGGGCCGTGCGCGAGCTGGGCCTCCCACAGACTCCCGTCGATGAGCCGCTCGCGCGGGCCGTCGCGTGGTTCCGCGACAACGGGTATGTCCGCGGCTGAGGGTCCGCCCGTCCTCGTTCTCACGGCGATCCCGGAGGAGCGCTCCGCGATCGCGGCGCGCCTCTCGGACCGGGCCGCCGTCGTGGCGACGGGCGATGGCCCGCGCAACGCCGCCCGGGAGGCGGCGCGTGCGATCGCGCGCTTTCGCCCGGCGCTTCTCGTCGGCGCCGGCGTCGCCGGCGCGCTGACGCCGGGCCTCGCGGCGGGCGACATCCTCGCCTCGGCCCGCATCCTCGACGAGTCCGGCGAAACGCCTCCCCCGTCGCGGCGGCTCCTCGAGGCCGCGCTCGAAGGGACGCACATCCGCGCCGGAACGCTGCTGACCCTGGCGCGGCCCGCCGTCTCGGCCGCCGAAAAGGCCGCGCTCGCCGAGTCGACCGGCGCCCCGGCGGTCTGCGACATGGAGTCCGCCGCGTGGGCCCGCGCCGCGGCGGCCGCGGGCGTCCCCTTCCTCGTGCTGCGGGCGGTCAGCGACACCGCCGAGGAGGATCTGCCGCGATATCTTGCGCGTTGCATGAACGCCGAGGGAGGAATCCGCCGGGCCGCCGTGGCGCTGCAGGCCCTTCTCCATCCCGCGACGATCCCCGACCTCGTCCGCATGCGCCGGCGCGTGGCCGACTGCGCCGAGCGACTCGGCGCGCTGCTCGTCGCGATGGACCTCGGCTCCCTCGTCGTCGGGGCGGGGCTTGACCCTGCCCTCGGGCGGCCGCAAGGGCCGCCCCCACGTTGAGACCGGCATGAAACCCGCGTCCCTGGAGCAGCTCCTCGAGAAGACCAGTCGCACCTTCGCGTTGTCGATCCCGGTGCTTCCGGAGCCGACGCGGCGCGAGGTGATGATCGCCTATCTCCTCTTCCGCATCGCCGACACCTTCGAGGACGCGTCGCACTGGACGCCCGAGGCGCGGATCGACGCGATCGCCGATTTCAACGCCCTCCTGCGCGCCTACGACCGCCCGCGCGCCGAGCGCCTCGCCGCGGACTGGGTCGCCCGGGAGGTCGCGAATCACGCCGGCTACCGGGAGCTGATGGCGCAGACGCCGTTCGTCCTCGACGCCTTCTCCGCCCTTTCGCCCGGCGCGATCCCGCCGATCCGCGAGCACGTCATCCGCTCCGCCGACGGGATGGCCTCGATCGTGGCCCGCACGCGCGGCGGCCAGCTCACGCTCCACTCCGTCCGGGAGCTCCAGGACTACTGCTACATCGTGGCCGGGATCGTCGGAGAAATGCTCTCGGAGCTCTTCCTCCTCGACCGGCCAGGCCTGGCGGGAATCGCAGCGTACCTGCGCGAACGGGCCGCCACCTTCGGCGAGGCCCTGCAGCTCGTCAACATCCTCAAGGACTCGGCCTCCGACGCGGAGGAGGGCCGCCGCTACCTTCCGGAGGAAGTTCCGACCGCGGAGGTCTTCGCGCTCGCCCGCCGCGACCTCGGCGTCGCCGGCGAGTACATCCGCGCGCTTCAGAAAGCCGACGCGCCACGCGGCCTCGTCGAGTTCACGGCCCTTCCCGTGCAGCTCGCCTGGGCCGCCCTCGAGCAGGTCGAGAAGCGCGGTCCGGGCTCGAAGGTCTCGCGGCCGGAGGTCTTCCGGATCACGCAGCGTCTGAAGCGGGCGCTCGATCGGGGCGAGCCCGCGGTCGCCCGCTGAGCCCTCGTCGGGATCCTTGCGCCGGCCCGCGTTTCGGAGATAATGCCGCCCGCCCCCAGAACCGACGCATGATTCGAATCAGGACCGGAACCCCGATCAAGGTGTGCCTGCGGCAGGTGACGCTGCTCGGCGGCCGCGCTTCGCCGCCGCCTTCGGCGCGAAGGCGGAAGAGTTCCGGCTCTTTCCGGACTCGCCCGCCGGCGCCCGCGACGCGGGGGAGGTGGCGCGGACGGCCGGGCCGGACCTCCGCATCCTCGACGTCGAGCATGAATATCCGTGGGGTCCCGGCCGCTCGGACCCCGAGATCGAGATCGCGGCTCTGGCGGGCATCGATTTCCAGCACGCGCCGCCTTCGGAGGGCGCCTCGCAGGAACCCCCTCCGCCGTCGGTCAAGCTCCCCGCGCCCAAGCTCTTCACGACCTCGACGACCATCGTGACGGCCGGCACCCTCGTCGGCGGGTTCCTGCAGGGGCTCGGGGCGCCGCTGCAGTACGGCTGGAAGAGCTTCCATACGACCAACGAGGGCTGGTTCGGACGGGACACGTACGTCGGCGGCTCCGACAAGGTCTCGCACTTCACGATCTCGAGCGGCGTCTCGCGCGCGCTCTACGAGACCTACCTCGCCCAGGGGCACACGGTGGACCAGTCCTTCAACCTCGCCTTCGCGACGGCGTTCATGGCCGGCGCCTTCGTCGAGATCATGGACGGCGTATCGGTCTACGGCTTCTCGTTCCAGGACCTCACGGTGGACGCTCTCGGCACGGCCGCCGGCTTGCTGATCCAGCGCAACCACCTCGAGGACATGCTCGGGCTGCGCCTGGGTCTGGCGACCACGAACATCCCGGAGCAATACGTCGGCGCGAGCGTCGAAACGCTCGGCCACAGCTACAACGACGAGATCTACGCGGCCGACTTCAAGCCCGCGGGTCTCGTCCGGCGTCTCGGCGGAAAGCCCGGTTTCGAGCGGTTCTTCCTGACCTCGTTCGTATTCTTCACGCGGGGATTCGGCTACGACCCCCCGATCCCGACCCGCTACCAGGAGGTCGGCTTCGAGATCGGACTGAACTTTCCGGAGATCCTCCGGGCGGTGGGAGTCGACGAGAGAACCTGGTGGGGCACCGGACTCCAGGCGATCTTCCAGTTCTTCCGCTTCCCTTTCACGCAGGTCGGGGTCTACTACAACCTCTTCGACCACAAGTGGTACGGCCCGGGCGCGCCGTATCACTACTACTGAGGCCCGGGCCGACTCCGCGGGCGTGGGCCGAGCGGAGTCCTCAGCGGGCGGACTGGGGCTCGACTGGCCCGGGCCCGGCGCGCCCTCCAGCCGGCGGCCGCCCATCGCCATCACGACCAGCGCCAGGAAGAACCCCGGCGTTCCCACCGAAACCGGCGCCAGGAACCAGTAGGCCTTCCCGAAGAGCCCGAGGACCATCACGAAGTAGATGAAGTCGCGGCGGGCGAGCGCGTCCAGGACGTGCGATCAGGCGCGAGCGGCGCGACGGCGAGACCGTCGTCAGCAGGGGGCCGCCGTCCGGGCCGCGGCCGCATCGCGTACGTGTAGATGAAGAGCGCGCACAGGATCGTCCGCGCGACGGCGAGCGGCGCCGAGGTAGAGCGGCCAGGGCTCGCCCGACCGCGGTGCTCCAGGCGACGGCGAAGGCGGAGAAGACCGCGACGTGAACGAGGTTGTCCCCCCAGAAGTCGAGGACGCCGCCCAGCCGCGACTCCTGGAACTTCAGCCGCGCCAGCTCGCCGTCGCAGCCGTCCAGGATCGAGTGCAGGAGAAAGAGCACGCCGCCGACCGCCTGGCGGGGCAGGGCCGGCGACAGGAAGCGACCACGCGCCCGCCAGGCCCAGGGCCACGCTGACGAGCGTCATCGCGTTGGGAGTGATGCGCGTCGGGGCGAGACGCCGGGTCACGGCGAGCGAGATCTTCCGGCTGATGAGCCGGGTGAGGATTCCGTCTTCCTTCTTCACGAGCCCCTTCAAGAGGAGGTCCTCGGCCGCGGCGAGATCGCTCTCGCCGCGTCACCTCGAGGGGCGCGTGCGACGTCCGGCGAGCCGGCGGCGTCCCGCGCGGCAGCACGCGCGGCCCACGCCGACACGATCGGAGGCGCAGGCCCGACGCCGCGCGTGCGAGCGCCCGGGCGAGCGCGGCGGTCTCGGCGGCCTCGACGAGGGCGCCGCCTCCGAGGCGGTGGAGGCGGCCCGGCTCGGCGGGCGCCTCGCGAAGGCGCGCGCAGCCAGGGCGTGCTGGCGACGACCCGATCCGGCAGCAGCACGATGCGGCCCGGCGGAAGCGCCGCCGGCCGCGTCTGCGCCGGGAACGGCAGCGCGCCCGTTCCCTCGAGTGCCGGGCTCGCCGCGTCCCCGCCGAGCACGTACACGCGATCGAATCCGGCGCGCCGGGCCGCCAGCGCGGTACGGCGCATCAGCGGCAGTCCCGAGCAGCGGGGTCTCGCGCGACGGCGAGCCCGGCGGCGGCCCGCGCCGGAACCGGCGAGAAGCAGCGCCGCGGGCGCCGTCATACGGCCATGCGCGCGACGCGGCGCACGCGCGCCGCCAGGTGCACGGCGATGTGGTCGGCGGCTTCGTCGCGGAAGAGCGCGAAGCTCGGCCAGGCGTTGACGTCGATCACGAAGATTTCGCCGGACGGCGTGACGATGGCGTCGCCGCCCCAGACGTCGAGCCCGAGCGCCCGCGCGGCGCGGCAGGCGATCTCGCGCGAGGACCCGCGCGTCGAACGCGTGGCCCGACACCGGCTTCTCCTTCGGGTAGAACCAGCGGAACCAGGACGCGGACGGCGACCCGTCGCCACCGGCGGCCGGGGCCGGGTCGGCCACGCCGTAGAACTTCACGAGGTCGCCGTCCACGTGCCGCTGGACCACGGCGCGCGACAGGCCGCGGCTGCGCGAGCCGGTCGAGCGCGTCCCGGACCGATTGCGCGTCGGCGGCGAAGACGACGTCGCCCTCGCGCGTCTTGTGCCCGGCCGCCTGCTTGATCCAGCACGCCGCGAAGAGCCCGTTCGGGTCCGCGCCGCGCGGAAGCGCGCGTTCGACAGTCCAGAACCCGGCTCTCCGGCATCGGCACGCCCCGGTCCTCCAGCAGGGGGATCGTGCGCTCGCGATGCGTGTTGGCCACCGACAGCGATCCGTTGACGACGCAGACGCCGCGGCTTTCCCAGAGGCGCATGGCCTCGAGCGCGGCCGAACCCTCGCACATCGAGAACGCGAGGGACGGCAGCGTCCGCTCGCGGCCGGTGACGTCCGCCGGGCTCCGGTAGTCGACGACGAGGCCCGCCCCGGTCTCTTCGAGCCGGCGGCCCGTGGCCTTCAGGATCCCCGCGTCGTCGGCCTCGCGTTCCGGCGAGTGCTCGATCTCGCGGAAGATCGCCCAGCAGGTCGCGGTCTCGCCGCTCCGCCGCTTCATAGGTCCGAGCCGGGCAAGCTCCGCCAGGCGCCCGATCACGGGATCCCCGGCGCAGCAGGGCCCGCCGTTGCCGGCGGCGCTCTCGGGGCGCAGCCACACGTGCCGCATCCCGATCTGCCGCGCGCCGGTCATGTCCCGCCGGAGGGAATCGCCGACGAAGACCGCCTCCGCCGGCGACGCGCCCGAGGGCGTCGAGCGCCGCCCGGAAGATCCTCGGATCCGGCTTCTTGCAGCCCGACGACCGTCGAATCCACGGCGACCCCGATCGCGGGGGTCAGGCCCGCCTCGTTGCAGACGGCCTGCAGGTTGCCGTAGAAATTGGACACGATCCCGATGTGGTAGCGCCGGCTCAGGTCGCGACAGCAGGGCGGCGCTCTCCGCGAGCTGCCGCAGCGACTCGTCGGAGAACCGGTCGCCGATCCGCCGGAGCACGGAACGCTCGCGCTCCAGCCGGATGGCGAGGCCGTCGGCGACCCGCTCGACCGTGTCGCGCAGGCCCGAGGTCGCGGGGATCCGGCCCTCGAGCGCGTCGGTCGCCCCGTAGAAGGCCGGGTCGAATTCCTCCTGGGAAACGTCGAGGCCCTCCTCCCGGGCCAGCCCGAAAAACCGGTCCTTCCAGGGCACGCCTTCCGCATCGAGAGTTCCGCCGAAGTCGAACAGCAGGGCCCGGGCGCGGCCATGCCGCGGATGGGTCGGCGCCGTCATCGCGCCTGCCCGGACCCGGCGAGCTTCGGATCGCCGCCGATGCGCGTCGGCGCGCCGCCTTCCCCGCCGGCCGGCCGAGAAACACGAGGCCCGGCAGGACCCAGAGCAACTCGCGCGTCCGCCGGACGAGCCCGTAGGCGACGCCCGTCGAGGCGGGCAGGCCCAGCAGAACGAAGACGCCCGTCCGCACGCCCTCCGCCGTTCCGGCGCGCCCGGGCACGAAGAGGAACATGTTGTTGAGCAGCATCGCCAGTGACTCGGCGGCCAGCGCCGTCTCCCAGCCGCGGCCGGGCGCCAGCAGGCGCAGGACGATGTACGTCTCGAGAGGCCGCCGCACCAGCCGAGCAGGCACCACGCGGCGGCGGAAAAGAAGTGGTGGCGCCGGTCGGCGTAGAAGTCCCGGATCGCCTCGTCGAGGGTCCTTGCGCCTTCCCGGTAGCGCTCGATCCGCGGCGCCAGCGAACTTGAAGCGCGAGAACGCCGACGACCAGCGGCGCAAAGCTCCCCCGCTGGAGCCCCCATGTCATGAGAACGAGAAAACCGCACAGCACCACGAGGCTCGCCAGCGCGGCCCAGCGCACCGCCGCCGGCAGGTCGAAATAGACGACCGCGACGCCGAGGCCGATCGCGACGAAGAGCGTCTGGGACAGCACGTGCGCGTGCTTGAAGATCGTGACGGCGGCGATGGCGCTGCGAGGTCCTCATCCGGTCGCGCAGCATGCTGGCGCGCACGGGCTCTCCCGCCACGCTGCCCGGGGAGAGATAGTTCAGGGCGTTGCCGACCAGGTAGATGCGCAGCAGTCCCGGCACGCTCGAGAGGGGCGGCCGCGGCTCCATCACCGACCGCCAGCCCAGGACGAACGCGATCTCGGCCAGCAGATACAGGGCCGTCAGGCCGACGAATGCCCAACCGATCGTGGCGAGATTGGCCTCGACCGCCGACCAGCCCGTCCTCCAGACGAGGATCCCGGCCAGGGCGACGCCGGCGAGGAAGAGGACGGTTCGGGCATGCCTGGCGCGGAGGCCGCGCCCTTCGCGGGAGAGCATTTCGATCCGCGAGGATACCAGCCCGGGGAGGCCCGTTCGGGCCGGGCGCCGGGCGTTCGCCCCCCTACGGGCCGATCGCCAGCGGCACGCGAAACGGATTGGCCGGGTACCGCGCCGTGTCGTACACGGCGTCGACCGGCGACGTGCCGTCCCACGCCGCCTTGTCGGAAAACGCCGGGCGCGGCTGGCCGTCGACGAAGGCGGCGATCTCCTGGGCGTCCCGGTCGCCGATCGTCCCGGGGTCGTCGCGCGGCATCGCGTGCCGCAGAAACCCGGCCAGCGCGTACACCCGCGCCAGGCCCGCGGCGTCGTCGTAGGAACGCGGCCCCCAGACCGGCGGAACGTAGTCGTAGGGCAGCGGCCTGCGGCGCTCGCGATAGCCCTGGCCGTCCAGGCCGTGGCACCCGGAGCAGAGGTCGCCGTAACGGGCCCGTCCGCGCTCGGCGTTCAGCTCCGGAATCGGAACGAGGCTTTCGGCCGGAATCCGGCTCTCATCCGAGGCCGCGGAGTCTCCCGGCGTCGCAAGCGCGTCGAGGTATGCGGCCAGGGCCCGGACGGTCTCGCTCGATTTCTCCGGCGCGCGCCCGGCGAGGCTGTGCGAAAAACAGCGGACGATGCGGTCCTCGAGCGAGACTTCTTGGCCGTCGGCGTCCTTTTGCGGATAGGCCGCGGCGGCGCCCGTCAGCGCCAGGGCACCCGGCATCTTCCCGCCCTCGAGGTGGCAGTTGGTGCACGCGAGGGCGTTCGACCCCAGCGCGGGCGCGAGAGTCTGCGTGCGAAGGAAGATCCGCTCGCCCAGGGCCCCGTCACGGCGCAATAGCGCGGTGGACCCGCCGTCGCGGCTGCAGGCCGCCGGCGCGAACACGAGGAGAAGGACCGGGGCGACCCGAGTCGCGACGCCGGCCGCCCGAAACGGCCGCCGCGGCGGCGCCGCCAAGCCTACGCCGCTCTCTCCTGGCGGGGGGAGGGCGGCGACGGCGACCTGCGCGGCAGCACCTTGACGACCCTGCGGATCACCGAAGGCACGAGCATCGGCCGCAGCAGGCGCGGGTCGTAGGGCGCCAGCCGCTTCTCGTTCTCCTCGAGGCAGGTTTCCAGGAAGGCGCGCAGCGAAAAGTCGCCGAAGGTCGCGTGAGCCTTGAGCGTGAATCCGGCCTGCGTCTCGTCGCGGCCGGTGACCGGATCCGGTTTCGGCTTTTTCTTTCCGTCGCCGCCGGCCATCTGCAGCGCGCCCCGCAGCCGATCGAAGGCCTGCCCCGCGATGTTCCAGCCGCGCCAGGCGTCGAACCCCGGCCGCAGCAGCACCGGGCGCTGGGCGCGCAGGTACGCCGCCCAGTTGACGATGAAGAGGATGTGCCGCGCCTCTTCCTGCATGATCGTGTCGAAGATCGCGACGAACGCCTTGGGGAAGTACTCGGCGCGTTCTCCCAGCCGGAAGAGACCGAACGCGAAGAAGGAATCCAGGCATTCGCCGTAGCCCGTCCGCAGAAAGGCCCGGGTCGGATCCCTGGGAACCTCGGGGGCCGGAAACGGTCTCACCTCGATCCCGTAGTGCTTCGTCAGCCGCTGCAGGAGCTCGGCATGCCGGCCCTCCTCGTATCCCTGGAGGCTGATCGCCTCGGCCAGGAGGGGGTCCTTTTCCGTGTCCCCGAGCGACTGGACCTTGACGGCCGTGGCCGCCTCGGTCCGGGTGGCCTCGTTCCATATCGGCATGGCCTTGAGCCGGGCCAGGCTCTCCGCGTCGAGATCGGGCCACTGGATTTCGGACGGTTTGAAGGGGTCGTGGGTGTCGATGAAGGTCCGGCAGAGCAGCTCTTTGTGCTCCGGACTGCCGATCTTGAGCGTATTTGCCATACGAAGTTGTAGAGTATCATCCGCGTTTTCTCGTCCGTGGGGGGTAGGAAATCCTATGTCCATTCTCAGCCGGATCCAGGGTCCAGGCGATCTCAAGGCCCTCTCCCATGGAGAGTTAGCCGAGCTTTCGCAGGACTGCCGCGAAGTCATCATCCAGACGATCACGAAGACGGGCGGGCATCTGGCCTCCAACCTGGGGGTCGTCGAGCTGACCCTGGCCATGCATCGCGCCTTCGACAGCCCGAAGGACCGCCTCGTGTGGGACACCTCGAACCAGTGCTACACCCACAAGCTCGTGACGGGCCGGCGTGACCAGTTCGCCTCGATCCGGACGCCGGGCGGTCTCTCGGGCTTCGCCGAGCCCTCCGAGAGCGACCACGACACCCTGGCCGCCGGGCACGCCGGGACCGGCCTCTCCTACGGCCTCGGCGTCTCGATGGCGCTCCAGGGCGAGCCCAACGACCCCTACGTCGTCGTCATCGTCGGAGACGGCGCGCTGACCTCGGGCCCGTCCTACGAGGCGATGAACAACATCGTTCACGTCAAGCCCAAGCGCCTGATCGTCATCCTCAACGACAACGGCTGGTCGATCTCGGAAAACGTGGGGTGGCTCGCCCACTGGCGCAATCGCTTCGAGCTGCACCCGGCCTACCAGAAGTTCGTCGACGCCGGCCACAGCTTCTTCAAGCGCCTGCCCAAGGGCGACAAAGCCTGGGAGCTCGCGCGCAAGCTCAAGAGCTCGGTCGAGGGGCTCTTCTTTCCCAACCTGATCTGGGACGAGCTCGGGTTTCACTACGTCGGCCCGGTCAACGGCCACGACTTCAAGGAGCTCGAGGAGGCTCTGGCGCGCGCCAAAGACGTCTCGGCCGACGGCACGCCCGTCGTGATCCACGCCCTCACGCACAAGGGGCGCGGCTTCGAGCAAGGCCGAGCAGAACCCGTCCAAGTTCCACCAGCCCGGCACGCCCACGGGGCTGCCCGGATCGGGCGCCCGGTTCACCTACTCGCAGGTCTTCGCGAAGACGCTCATCCGCATGATGGAGAAGGACCCGAAGATCGTGGCCTTCTCGGCCGCGATGCTCGAGGGGACGGGCCTGATCGAGGTCCAGAAGCGGTTCCCGGACCGCGTCTTCGACGTCGGCATCGCCGAGGAGCACGCCGTGATCTGCGCCGGCGGCATGGCCAAGGAGGGCTGGAAGCCGGTCGTCTCGATCTATTCGACGTTCCTCCAGCGGTCCTTCGACCAGCTCATCCACGACGTCGCCCTGCAGAAGCTCCCCGTCACGATCTGCGTCGACCGGGCGGGCCTCGTCGGCGACGACGGCAAGACCCACCAGGGCGTCTTCGACATCTCCTACACGCGCATGATCCCGAACATGACGCTCGCGGCGCCCGAAGGACGAGAACGAGCTGCAGCACGTCCTGCACACCGCGATCAACTCGGGCCAGCCCTTCGTCGTGCGCTACCCGCGCGGCATGGCGCTCGGCGTCGACCTCGACGCGGACCTGAAGACCCTGCCGATCGGAAAGGGCGAGCTGCTGCGGGAGGGCCGCGACCTGACCTTCCTCGCGTACGGCTCGATGGTGCCCGGTGGCCTCCGCCGCCGCCGACGAGCTCGACAAGCGCGGCCTGTCCGTGCGGCGTGGTCAACGCCCGATTCGCCAAACCGCTCGACATGGATCTGCTCGCGAAGGTGGCCGCCGCCTGTCCGCGCCTCCTGACCCTCGAGGAGCACCTCGCGGCGGGCGGCTTCGGCGCCGGCGTGCTCGAGGCCTTCCACGCCGCGGGACTTCCGACCGCGGGCCTGAAGGTCCACGCCATCGCCGACCAGTTCATCGACCACAGCCCGCAGCTCCAGCAGCGCCACAACCTGAAGCTCGACGTCGAGGGCGTCGTGGAGACGGCGCTCGCCCTCTTCCCCGATCTCGCCCGCGCGGCCGCCGCGGCGGCCGGCCCCGGCGGCGACGCTCGGGGCAAAAAGCAGAAGTTCGCGGAGACGGTGAACTGGTGAGCGACCAGGGCGACTTGTCCGGCATCCGCGTCGAGAAGCTCCTCGTCGCGGGCCTGCGCGGCTTCTGCGCCGGCGTCGTGCGCGCGATCGACGTCGTCGAGAAGGCGCTCGAGGCGATCGACGGCCCCGTCTACGTCCGCAAGGAGATCATCCACAACCGCTACGTCGTCGACGAGCTGCGCGACAAGGGCGCCCGCTTCGTCGAGGAGGTGGACGAGGTGCCGGACAACGCCTCGCTGATCTTCTCCGCGCACGGCATCGCGCCCCAGGTCCGCGAGCTTGCCCAGCAGAAGAATCTCCAGACGATCGACGCGACCTGCCCGCTCGTGACGAAGGTGCACCTCGAGGCGATCCACTACGCCAAGCAGGGCTACACGATCATCCTCGTCGGCCACCACGACCACGACGAGACCGTGGGCACGCTCGGCGAGGCCCCCGACGCGATCCGCCTCGTGGAGACCCGCGAGGACGCCGAGAAGGTCACCGTTCCCGACCCGGACCGCGTCGCCTACCTGACGCAGACGACGCTCTCGATCGACGACACGCGCGACATCCTGGCCGTCCTCAAGCGGCGGTTCCCGAACCTGAAGGCCCCCTCCAAGCAGGACATCTGCTACGCGACGCAGAACCGGCAGGACGCCGTCAAGGCGATGGCGCCGCACGTGGACATGCTGCTGGTGCTCGGCGCCCCCAACTCGTCCAACTCGCTCCGCATGTGCGAGGTCGCGCGCGCCAACGGCGTCGCGTCGCACCTGATCGAGCGCGCCCGCGACATCCGGCCCGAGTGGCTGCGGGGCGTGCGCGTGCTCGGGCTGACCGCCTCGGCATCGGCCCCCGAGATCCTCGTGCAGGAGGTCGTCACGTTCGCTCGCGAGAAGCTGGGACGTGGAGATCGTCGAAGAGTTCGAGACCGTCAAGGAAGACGTCCATTTCCCGCTGCCCCAGGAGTTGAAGGCCCTTCTGCCCGTCCGAGCCTGACTTTCGACACCCCCTCATGATTCCCTCCACCGCGCCCGGCGCGGCCCCCCGCGACGTTCCGGCGCTTCCCGGCGGCCGACGGGCGGCCGCGCGGGAGAGGTCGGCGCGCCTGGCGGCTCGTCCTCTTCGCGGCCGGCCTGGCGGTGCTCGGCGCGGGGCTCGCGCTCGTGGGCTGGAGGCCCATCGCTCGAGAACCTCGCGCGCATCGGCCCCTACTTCTTTCTCCTCGTCGCCCTCTATGCGGGCGCGCAGATCGCCTTCACCCTGGGATGGTGGGTGATCGTCGGCCGCCGCGGCCGGGCGGGCTTCCGGGAGCTCTTCGCCGCGTACCTCGCGGGCGACTCGATCAACTACTTCGTCGGTGTCGCCGGCGAACCCGTCAAGGCGCACCTGCTGCGCGACCGGATGGGCTTCGGCCCGGCATTCGCGACGATCTGGGTCAACCGCAACGCGGACGTGCTCGCGCAGTGGCTCTTCCTCGTCGCCGGCGCCGGCGTGGCGCTCACGCACTACTCCCTGCCGCCCCTGCCCCGCGCCCTCGTCATCGCCGGCCTGGTCGTGCTCGGCGCGCTCGCCATCGGCTTCACCGGGATGCAGCGGCGCGGGTTCTTCGCTCCGATCCTCCGGCTCCTGAAGCGGATCCCGGCGCTCGAGACCCGGCTCGCCCGCCTCGAGACCCACGCCGAGCAGGTCGACGCGAGGATCCGCGCCTACTACCGCACCGAGGAGCACGGGCTGCGCTTTGCGGCCGCCGTGGCCTGGGGCTTCCTCGGCTGGTGCGGCGGCCTCGTCGAGACGTGGATCGTCCTCAAGCTCCTGTCCCCGGGCCACACGTTCGCCTCGGCCTTCGCCGTGGAGTCGCTGGCGATGATCCTGAACGGGATTCTGCTCTTCATCCCGGCGAGGATCGGCAGCGCGGAGGGCATTCGCCTGGGCGTCGCCGCGCTGGTCGGGCTGACGCCCGCTCAGGGCGCCGCCTACGCGCTCGTCCGCCGGGCCCGCGAGCTGCTGTGGCTCGCGCCGGGCTTCGTCGTGCTGCTCAAGCACCACCTGATCGACGTGGCGCACCTGTCCCTGGATCGGCTCGCCGTCCCGGAAGAGGAGGCGCAGGCGTGACCCCGGCGACGCGGCTCCCCACTCCCGGGCCGGGCTTCCCCCGGTTCCGGTCCGCCGGCTCCCCGGGCTTCTACGGTAACCTTCCGGACGTGCTTCGGGAGCTCTTCGCTTGAGCGCGATCACCGCCGGGGCCGTCATCGCGGCCGGAGAGGGCTCCCGCCTGAAGTCCCTCGGCGTCCCGAAGCCCCTCGTCGAGGTCGCCGGCGTGCCGCTGATCGAGCACGTCCTCGGCAACTTCGAGGCCGCGGGGATCCGCTCCGCGGCCGTCATCTTCAACGAGTCGGAACGGGACTGCGCGGCCTTCGTCCAGGAACGGTTCGCACGCCTCGTGAACACGATCCTCGTGAAGACCACGCGCTCCTCGCTCGAGAGTTTCCGGGCGGTGCTCGAGGCCGCGCCCGCCGGGCGCCTCCTCGTCTCGACGGTCGATGCCTTCTGCCCCCGAAAGGACTTCGTCCATTTCGTCGAGCGCGCCGCGGAGCTGCCGTCCGGTTCCACGGTGCTCGCCGTGACTCGCTACGTCGACGACGAGAAGCCGCTCTGGGTCCACCTCGCGCGGCACGGCCGCGTTTCGGCGGTGGGTGGCTCGAGCGGCGACGCCGTGACCGCCGGCATCTACGTCTTCCCGGAACGGGTGCGCCGGCTCGGAGTTCCGGCGGAGCTCGGCCGCCTGCGCGACTTCCTGGCGTGGCTCGCGAAGTCCGGCGAGCCCATCCAGGCCCTCGAGATCGACAAGGTAGTGGACGTCGACCGCGCCGAGGACCTCGCCGCGGCCGAAGAGCTGGCGGCGGCCCGATGAAGAACACGGGCGCAGCGCGATGCTGGGGAATCTACCGCGAGCTCGCGCACTCGCCGGGCCGGGAGACGGACGACGCCGAAATCCTGCGCGCCACCGCCGGCGAACTCTCCGCCCGCGGCTTCGGCGTCGACCTGAAGTCGGCCGACGAGCTGCCCGAGGCCGAGGACTTCGCCGCGGTCCCGCCGTTCCTGTTCGTCATGTGCGAACGGGTCCCGGTGGTCGACAAGCTCGCCGCATGGGAGCGCCGGGGGGCGAGGATCGTCAATCGCCCCGCCGGGATTCGCAACACCGACCGCGAGCGCACGCTCGCCCTCTTCCGCCGACACGGCGTCCCCTTCCCGGAGAGCGTTCTGGTCGAGACGGCGTCGGACGGCGCCGATTTCTCCGGCCCCTGCTGGATCAAGCGGGGCGACGTCCACGCCACCGAGGCGGCCGACGTCGCCTTCGCGGCCGACCCGCGGTCGCTCGCCGCGCACCTCGAGCGCCTCGCCGGGCGCGGCATCGCCCGGGCCGTCGTCCAGCGTCACGTCGCCGGTGACCTCGTCAAGTTCTACGGCGTCGCCGGTCTCGGCGACGCGCCGGACGTGCCCATCCTGGTTTCAGTGGTTCTACCATCGCGACCAGGAGCTTCGCGAAGCATCCCTTCGACGCCGCGGCGCTCGCCGCCGCGACCGCCCGCGCCGCCGCGGCGCTCTCGCTCGAGGTCTACGGCGGCGACGCCATCGTTTCCGCGGACGGCCGCATCCACGTCATCGACCTGAATGCCTGGCCGTAGTTCGCGCTCTTCCGATCCGTGGCCGCGGCCTCGATCGCCGCGCTGCTCGCGGCCCGCTTCTCCGGGGCCGGCGCCCCGATCGAGGCGTACCGGTGACCGGCGTCCGGAACCGCGTCGAGGTCGGTCCCCGCTCGAAGACAATCGTCGAGCTGGAGCAGCGGCACATGGCGCCGGGTCTTCAGTCCTTCGCGCTCTACTCCGGCCTCGCCATGGCGCGCGGCGTGGGCAGCCGCATCTACGACGAGGACGGAAACGCGTACGTCGACTTCATCGCCGGGATCGCCGTGGGCTCCGTCGGACACTGCCATCCGCACTACGTGAAAACGCTGCAGGAGCAGGCGGCCAGGCTGACTTTCGGCAGCTTCACGACGGAGGTCCGGGCGAAGTTCCTGAACCTGCTCGGCAGCGTGACGCCGCCCGGCCTGACGCGCATCCAGCTCTTCTCGGGCGGGGCCGAGGCGGTCGAGGCGGCCTTCCGGCTCGCCAAGGCCGTAACGAAAAAGTTCGAGTTCGTCGGCTACTCGGGCGCCTTCCACGGGAAGACCGGCGGCGTGCTGCCCCTGCTCTGGGGGGACTTCAAGGAGGGGCTCGGCCCGTTCGTGCCCGGCACCTACTCGGCTCCGTACGCGTACTGCTACCGCTGCCCGCTGAACCTGACGTACCCGGACTGCGGGATCGCCTGCGCCGAGAAGACCCGGGACGTCATCCGAAACCAGTCCGGCGGGCAGATCGCGGCAATCGTCGTCGAGCCCATGCAGGGGACCGCCGGCAACGTCATTCCGCCGCCCGGGTTCCTTCCCGCCGTCCAGGCGATCGCGAAGGAGAGCGGCGCCCTGCTCATCGCCGACGAGATGATCACGGGCTTCGGGCGCACCGGGACCTTCTGGGGCGTGGACCACGACGGCGTCGTGCCGGACGTCATGACCTGCGGCAAGGGAATCGGCGGGGGTTTTCCGCTCGCCGCGGTCGTCTCCACGGACGAGCTCACGTCGGCACGGCCCTGGTCGAACCCCTCCGGCAGCTCCTCCTCCTACGGCGGCAACCCGCTCGCATCGGCGGCCGGCCTGGCGGCGCTCGAGATCATCACGCGCGAGAATCTCGTCGAGAACTCCCGCCGCGTGGGCGCCGCGATGCTGGCGCGCCTGCAGGCCATGCAGGAAAAGCACCGCGTCATCGGCGACGTCCGCGGCCGGGGACTCCTGCTCGGCCTCGAGCTCGTCGAAGATCGGAAAACGAAGGAGCTCGTGTCCCGAAGGACTTCACGCGGGCGCTCTTCCAGGAGTGCCTGCGGCGCGGCCTCGTGGCGATGTCGTACACGCCGATCATCCGCATCAATCCTCCGCTCTCGATCGACGAGGCGACCGCGCTCGAGGGGCTCGAGATCCTCGACGAGGCGCTCGGCGCCACGAGCCGGGAATGGAATCTGGCATGAACCTTTTCGCCCCGGCGCGTCTCGGCGCGGGCGCGGCGTAGGGGCGGCCCTTGCGGCCGCCCGCAGGCGGGGACGAGCCCCGACCCGACACCGGAGAGACACGATGCTGAAGGGAGCGCTCCTCGGCTTCGGTCACGTCGCCGCCGAAGGCCACGTGCCGGGCTGGCGCGCGCGCGAGGACGTCGAGATCGTCGCCGCGGCGGACGCCCGGCCCGGGCGGAGCGCCGCGTTCTTCGAGGCCTTCCCGCGCGGCCGCTGGTACACCACCGCCGAGGATCTCCTCGACGGCGAGAAGCTCGACTTCGTCGACATCTGCACGCCGCCGGGCTCCCACGCCATGCTGGTGCGTCAGGCGCTGACCCGGTCGCTCCACGTCCTCTGTGAGAAGCCTCTCGTCGTGGCGCCCCAGGAGCTGCGGGGCCTTCCCGCCCTCTCGGCCGAGAAGGAGCGCGCCGTCGTCACCGTGCACAACTGGCGCTTCGCTCCCGCCGTTGCCAAAATCGCCGAAGTCCTCGCATCCGGCGCCCTCGGGGAGCCGCGGCGCGTGCGCTGGCAGACCCTGCGCAGCCAGCCGGCCGTGGCCGTCGGCGAGGCCGACAACTGGCGCGTCGACCCGTCACAGTCGGGCGGCGGGATCCTCATCGACCACGGCTGGCATGCCTTCTACGTGGTGTCCGGCTGGATGGGCGCGCCGCCGCGGACCGTGGCGGCCCGGCTGGAGACCCGCAAGTACCACGAGTGGCCGATCGAAGACACCGCGGACCTCTTTCTCGTGTATCCGGCGGCCTCGGCGGAGATCCTCCTGACGTGGGCGGACGCGGAACGGGCGAACCGCGCCGAGATCAGCGGCACCCGCGGCATGCTTCGCCTCGACGGCGAAACGCTCACCCTCTTCGATGCGGACGGGTCCCTCCGCAAGGACGAATGGACGGTTCCGTCGCTCGCCGACGGATCGCACCACCCCGACTGGTTCTGCCGGCGTCATCGAGGGCTTCTTCGAGGAGGTCGCCGACGCGAAATGGCGCGGCCGGAACCTCGCCGAAGCGACCCTGTGCGCCAACGTGCTCGCCCTCGCGCGGGAATCGAGCCGGCAGGGCGGAGCGCCGCTGCCGGTCGAGCGCATGGCGGGCGCGCGCCGGTGAGCGGGGCGCTCGTTCTCGGACCCCCGGAGGGTCCGCCCGGCGTGGCCCCCGAAACCGTCCTCCTCGGCCTCCCGATCGTCCGGCGGACGGCGCTGGCCGCGCGGAGCGCGGGCTTCCCGGGGGTCGCCGTCCCGCGCGCCCCGCTGGGGGTCCGCGCCGCGCTCGTCGGCACCGAGGCGGAGCTGTCCGACGAGGCCCCGCCGGGCGTGCGGATGGACTGGAACCGCGTCGTCACCGTCCGGGACCTCGAGGCGATCCGCGCGGGGGCGCCGCCGTCGGGCGTGGGCGTGGCCGCGGCCTCCGCCTCCGACCTGCCGCGCGCGGAGGAGCACCTGCTCGCCGGCCTCGTGAAGTCCACCGAGGGCTTCATGTCGCGGCACTTCGAGCGCAAGATCTCGCTCGCCGTCAGCCGCCGGCTCGCCGCGCACGCGCATCACGCCCAACGCCATGACCCTGCTCTCGGTCTCGATCGGTCTCTTCGGATCGACCTTCTTTCTCGAATCTTCGGCGGCGAGTCAGACGGTCGGCGCCCTGCTCTTCCTGCTCCATTCGATCCTCGACGGCTGCGACGGCGAGCTCGCGCGCCTGAAGTTCCAGGAGTCCCGTTACGGGGGGCTGCTCGACTTCTGGGGCGACAACGTCGTCCACGTCGCGGTCTTCTCGGCGATGGCCGCCGGCTGGAGCCGCTCCGCCGGAGCCGCGTGGCCGCTCGTGCTCGGGGCGCTCGCGGTCGGAGGGACGCTCGGTTCGGCGCTGCTCGTCTACTTCCGGACGATGGCGGGGGCCGCGCACCGCGGAGGGCCTCTGTACACGTCGGTCGCCACCGGCCCGCGAGACCCGCCTCTCGCGGGTCGCGGACGCTCTGTCCCGCCGCGACTTCATCTACGTCGTTCTGATACTGTCCGCCTTCGGCAAGGCCGCCTGGTTCCTCGTTCTGACCGCCGCCGGAGCGCCCATCTACTTTCTCGTGCTGACGGCGATCGCGCTTGCCGAACGGCGCCATCCAAGGAGTGCTTCATGACGGATCGGACATCCTTCTACCCCGAGCTCGCGAAATCGATCGCTCCGGCGCAGGGTCGGCTCGCCGTTCTGCTGCCGGGCCTCGGCGCGGTCTCGACGACTTTGATCGCCGGCGTCCACCTGATCCGCAAGGGCCTCGCCCGACCGTTCGGTTCGGTGACGCAGATGCAGAAAATGCGGCTCGGCAAGCGTTCGCAGCCGCGCTTCGCACCGGTCAAGGAGCTCGTTCCCCTTTCGGACCTTTCGGACCTCGTCTTCGGGGGCTGGGACATCTACACCGACAACGCCTACGAGGCCGCGCGCAAGGCCGGCGTCCTGTCGACGGAGATGCTGTCCGCCGTGCGGTCCGAGCTCGAATCGGTCCGGCCGATGCCCGCCGTCTTCGAGCGCGCCTGGGTCAAGAACCTCGAAGGGCCCAACGTCAAGAAGGGCGCGACGAAGATGGACCTCGCGGAGGCCCTCGTCGCGGACATCGAATCGTTCCGGAAGTCCTCCGGCGCCGCGCGGGCCGTCATGGTCTGGTGCGGATCGACCGAGGTCTACGCCCAGCAGCGGCCGGTCCACGAGACGCTGGCCGCGTTCGAGAAGGGGCTGAAGGAGAACTCCCCCGACATCCCGCCCTCGATGATCTACGCGTACGCGGCAATCGCGAGCGGCACGCCCTACGCCAACGGCGCCCCGAACCTGTCGGTCGACGTGCCCGCGCTCTGGGAGATGGCCAAGGCGAAGGGCGTGCCCGTCGCCGGCAAGGATTTCAAGACCGGCCAGACGCTGATGAAGACCATCATCGCGCCGGGCCTGAAGGCCCGCATGCTCGGCCTCCAGGGCTGGTTCTCGACGAACATCCTGGGCAACCGCGACGGCGAAGTCCTCGACGACCCGGGTTCGTTCCGCTCGAAGGAGGTGTCGAAGGCCTCGGTCCTCGACGCGATCCTCCAGCCCGAGCTCTATCCGGAGCTCTACGGGAACTACTTTCACAAGGTCCGCATCGAGTACTACCCGCCCCGGGGCGACGCCAAGGAAGGCTGGGACAACATCGACATCGTCGGCTGGCTGGGTCAGCCGATGCAGATCAAGATCGACTTCCTCTGCCGCGACTCGATCCTCGCGGCGCCGGTCGTCCTGGACCTGCTCCTGTTTCTCGACCTCGCCGGCCGCGCCGGCCTGTCGGGAATCCAGGAGTGGCTCTCGTTCTACTTCAAGTCGCCCATGGCCCGTCCGGACCTGCGCCCCGAGCACGATCTCTTCGTCCAGCACCTCAAGCTGACCAACACCCTGCGGATTCTGGTGGGCGAAGAGGTCCTCGACCATTCGGGGCTGGACTACTACGAGGGCGGGGTCTAGGGGTCAGGTCTTGCCTTTTGCCTTTGCACAGGGCCCTCGGTAAAGTCTCCGGCGAGATCCGGGTGCCCCGACCGCCTCAAAGGCAAAAGGCAAGACCTGACCCCACGCATCCTCCACGTCGACATGGACGCCTTCTACGCGTCCGTCGAGCAGCGGGACGATCCGTCGCTCCGGGGCGAGCCCGTCGCCGTGGGCGGCCCGCCCGAGAGCCGGGGCGTCGTGGCGGCGGCCAGCTACGAGGCGCGCCGGTTCGGCGTGCGGTCCGCGATCCCCATGGCCCGGGCCGTGCGCCTGTGCCCGCAGCTGAGGATCCTGCGGCCGGACTTCAAGAAGTACGCGGCCGTCTCCGAGCAGGTCTTCGGCATCTTCCGGAGCGTGACGCCGCTCGTCGAACCGCTCTCGCTCGACGAGGCCTACCTCGACGTGACCGAGAACGCCCTCGGCCTCGCCCTCGGCGTGGAGGTCGCCCGGCACTTGAAGCAGCGAATCCGCGAGGAGACGCGGCTGACCGCGTCGGCCGGCGTGGCGCCCAACAAGTTCCTCGCCAAGATCGCGTCGGGCTGGAAGAAGCCGGACGGCCTGACGGTCATCGCGCCCGAGCGCGTCGAGCGCTTCCTCCAGGAGCTGCCCGTCGACGCGCTCTGGGGCGTCGGGCCCGTCACCGCCGGCAAGCTGCGCGCGGCCGGGATCCACCGGCTGGTGGACGTTCGGACGGCGCCGGCCGAGGCGCTGCAGCGGGCCGTCGGAAACTGGGCGGAGTCGCTGCGCCGCCTCTCCTTCGGGCACGACGAGCGCCGGGTCGAGCCCAACCGCGTCCGCAAGTCGATCGGGTGCGAGGAAACCTACGCGAAGGACCTCGAGGACCCGGCCGCGATCGCGGCCGAGGTCGAGCGGCTCTCCCGGCGCACCGCCGGAGTCCTCGAACGCAAGGGACTCTTCGCCCGGACGGTGACGCTGAAGCTGCGCTACGCCGACTTCACCACGATCACGCGCAGCGGCACGCAGGACCCCGCGTCCCGGGACCCGGACGGGATTTCGGCGCGGGCCGCGGCTCTTCTCGAGAAGACCGAGGCCGGCCGGAGGCCGGTCCGTCTGCTCGGCGTCTCCGTCCACGGCCTCTGCGGAGAGCCGAGGCCGTCGGCCCCGAGCGAGACCGACGGCCTCCTGCCCCTCTCCTGACCCGCCTCGCGGCGCGAGGAATCTCCGCGAGCGCAGCGGAGGACGCCTCGCACCGCGGGAGCGAGCGCGTCGCGCAGGGTCAGGCTCGCGGTCGAGCCCACAGGCGAGCCGCGAGTCGGTGTGCCCGAAGGGCGCAGACCCGGCGCGGCGTGCTCGCGACGGCCCGTCGTGATGCCCCGCCGGACTGCCGCCAGCGGCGCGGCGTCGTCGTAGACGATCCGGCCGCCGGCCATCGAAACCCCGAGCCGCTTCCAGAGGCCCGTCAGGTCGACGGGCATCGGCGACTTTCCCATCTTCGCGTAGAGGTCGGCCAGCACCGTCCGCCCCGTCGCGCGGTCGCCCGCCGCCAGCGCACGCTCGATCGGCCAGGAGACCGTCACGTTCCCGCCCGCCCGCACGATTGCGCGGAGCGCATCGTCCAGCGATTGCCGGTTGCCGGTCCGCTCGCGGATCTCGACGTCCGCCAGAAACGCGAAGGCCGCGCCCCCCCAGTACGTCGCTCCCCAGCTCCGGGCCTCGTCGAGCCCGCGGTCCCGCAGGGCGGCGAGGCCCCGCGGCACGCCCCGGAGCAGCCAGCGCCAGATCTCGTCGGGCGCGATGAGGCCCGCGCGGGCGCGCACCAGCGGCTCGACGTAGGTCGCCAGCCCTTCCTCGATCCACGCGTGGCCCGTCATGGACGGGAAGGCCAGGTGCACCATCTCGTGAACGAGGACCCAGCTCTCCGTCAGGTCCTGGTCCGTCGTGTCCTCCCCGGCCGTGATCACGATTCTCGCGCGGCCATGGTCGCCGAACGTCCGTCCGCCCGCGATCCCGCCGCGGCGGCCGGTACGGATCGTGAGATCCAAGCGGTCGACCGGGAACGTCCCGTAGTAGCCCGCGACGGCCCGTCCCGCCGCGCCGGCCCACGCGAGCAGGTCCGGCCGCGCCGGGCTTTCGCCTCCGCCGGCGAGGGACACGTCGATCACGCCGCCGGGAAGGTCGATTCGAAAATCCGCCGGTGGACCGAGAAGGGCCGCCGCGAGCGCCAGGGAGAGGATCGCTCGGCCTCTAGCGCTTCTCCATCGGCGTGAAGGGCCGCTCGCCGAGTCCCAGGTACACCTGGCGCGGGCGCGCGATCTTTTCCTCCGGGTCCTCGAGCAACTCTTCCCATTGCGCGAGCCAGCCGGCCGTTCGCGGGATCGCGAAGAGCACCGTAAAGGCCGCCGTCGGCAGGCCGATCGCCTGGTAGATCAGGCCCGAGTAGAAGTCGACGTTCGGGTAGAGCTTGCGCTTGACGAAATACTCGTCCTGGAGGGCGATGCGCTCGAGCTCCAGGGCGATGTCGAGCAGCGGGTTGCGGCCGGTGACCTCGAAGACCTCCTCGGCCATCCGCTTGATGATCTTGGCCCGGGGGTCGAAGTTCTTGTAGACCCGATGGCCGAAGCCCATCAGGCGCTTCTCGCCCTTGCCTTCCTTGACCTCCCGGATGAACGCAGGCACCCGCGCGGTCGAGCCGATCTCCGTCAGCATCTTCAGGACTTCCTCGTTGGCTCCGCCGTGGAGCGGACCGTACAGCGCCGCGGCGGCGCCGGAGAGCGCCGAGTAGGGGTCGGTGTGCGCCGAGCCGATGCCCCGCATGGCGTTGGTGCCGCAGTTCTGCTCGTGGTCGGCGTGAAGGATGAAGAGCACGTCGAGCGCCCGCACCAGCGTCGGGTTCGGCCTGTAGTCCTCGGCCGGGGTCTTGAAGAGCATCGTCAGGAAGTTCGCGGCGTAGTCGAGGGCGTTGGACGGATAGACGTACGGCATCCCCATCGAATGCTTGTAGGCGAACGCCGCGATCGTCGGCATCTTGGCGATCAGCCGGTGGATCTGCTTGGTGCGACCCTCGGCGTTGTGCACGTCGCGGGCCTCCGGGTAGAACGTCGACATCGCGGCGACGGTCGCGATCAGCATTCCCATCGGGTGCGCGTCGTAGTTGAAGGCATCCATGACCTTCTTGAGGCTCTCGTGGATCATCGTGTGGTACGTGATCTCGTGGACCCAGGCGTCGTACTGCTTGCGGTTGGGCAGTTCGCCGTAGAGGAGCAGGTACGCGACCTCGAGGTACGTGCACTTCTCCGCCAGCACTTCGATCGGGTAGCCGCGGTAGCGCAGGATCCCCCGGTCGCCGTCGATGTAGGTGATCCGGCTCGAGCAGGAGGCCGTGTTCATGAACGCCGGATCGTAGGCCATGAGGCCGAAGTCTTCGGGCCCCGTCTTGATCTGGCGCAGATCCATGGCTCGGATCGTGCCGTTCTTGATCGGGACCTCGTAGACGCGTCCCGTGCGCTCGTCCTTGATCGACAGCGCGTCCCGCTTGCCCCCGGCGCTGGCCGCCGCCGTCTCTTCGCCCTTTGCCGTTTCCACGGTGCCCATGCGAACCTCCACCGCTATTCTCTACCGAAATTCGGGACGCACACGCCTACGCCCCGCAAAGGCCACGGTCCAGGTGCTCGATGAGGACGTCGGGGCCCTCGAGACCGACCGACAGCCGAATGAGCCCCGGGGTGATTCCCCGGGCGATGCGGTCGGCCTCCGGCACGGCCGAGTGGGTCATCGAGGCCGGGTGCTGGATGTACGAGATGGCCGAGCCGAGGCTGACCGCAAGCTCCATCGGGGTGTCCCGCCGGGCGAAATAGTTCATGAGCCTCTCGCCCGCCGCCACGCCGCCGGCGAGGTCGAAGCTGATCAGGCCTCCTCCCCGCCGCATCTGGCGGCGGGCGAGCTCGGCCTGGGGAAAGTCGGGGAATCCCGGGTAGTGGACGTGCGCGACGGCGGGATGCCCGCGGAGGAACCCGGCGATCACCGACGCGCTCCGGCACTGCTCCTTCTGGCGCACGGCGAGGCTCTGCAGAGTCATGGAGTTGAGCCACGAGTCGAAGGGGGACGGCGTCGCGCCGAGGTCCTTGTACCAGGGGAAGAGGCCGTCCCGCATGAAGCGGAACGGGCCCAGGACCGCGCCGCCGACCGACGTGGAGTGGCCGTTGACGTACTTCGTGAGCGAATGGACGACGAAATCGGCCCCGAGCCGGAAGGGCTGCTGGAGGTAGGGCGAGCAGAAGGTATTGTCCACGGCGAGCAGAATTCCCCGCTCCTCGGCCAGCCGCGAGATCCGATCGATGTCCGCCAGGCGCAGGGTCGGATTCTCGGGCGTCTCGACGAACACGAGCGCGACGTTGGGATGCGCATCGAGGGCCGCCTCCACGGCGGTCAGGTCTCCCATGTCGCAGAAGACGGCGCCGATGCCGAACTTCGCCATGCCGCGCAGGAGGCTGTCCGTGCACCCGTAGACGTTGCCGGAGAGAACGGCGTCGCCGGCCGACAGGACCGAGAGGAAGAGCGTCGAGAGCGCGCCCATCCCGGAGGAGAAGATGAGCGTGCCGATCGTGGCCTCGCGTTCGTCGGCGTCGAGCGCCTTCTCGACGACGTGGTGGGCCTCGAGCTGGAAGAGCACGCGCTCGAGGTACTCGGTCGTCGGATTGCCCAGCCGCGTGTAGATCCGGGCGTAGGGCCGTTCGCCGCCCCGGGTCAGCCCCAGGAAGCGGTGCGCGCCGTCGCGCACGCTGCGGAAGGCGAAGTTGGACTTCTGGTGTATCGGCGGAAGCCCCGTTCCCGCGGCGAGCGCCCGGAAGACGCCCTCCGCCAGCTGGGGCTCCGAGTCCCGGACCCACCGGTTCTTGCGGTCGATCCACCAGTCCCACCAGCCCCAGCGGTCCGCGCCGAGGCCGACCCGCGCCGATACGGCCAGAGTGTCCATGGGAATGGGATACCCCAGGTGCGGCCCGGCCGGACGATGCGTTTGCATCAGCTCGGGCCGAAATTCCCCCGGCCGAAGGCGCGTGCCCCCGGCGGTAGGAAGATTTTCCCAAGATCCTCGCTCTCGCGCCGGCGTACGAACGAAAGGATTGCGGGTAGGCCCGCGCCCGCGAGAGGATAGCCGCCGTGACGGCCGACCGGAGTCTCCAGGACACCTGGGCCCCAGGGAACCGCTGCTTCGGCTGCGGTCCCGCCAACCCCCAGGGGCTGCGGATCAAGAGCTTCGTCGAGGGCGACGAGGTCGTGGCCGAGTGGAAACCGCAACCGCACCACCTCGCCTTCGAGGGCATGCTGAACGGCGGCATCTGCGGCGCTCTGCTCGACTGCCACAGCAACTGGACCGCGACCCATCACCTCATGAAGCAATCCGGCGCACAGACGCCGCCCTGCACCGTCACCGCGGACTTCCACGTCGTCCTCAAGCGCCCCACGCCGATGGACGTTCCGCTCAGGCTCCGCGCGCACGTCGTCGAGTCGAAGGAGGACCGCGCCGTCGTCGAGGCGACGCTGGAGGCCAACGGCAAGGTCACGGCGACCTGCCGCGGGACTTTCGTCGCGGTGCGCCCGGGACACCCCGCGTACCACCGGTGGTGAGCGCACGCCGGCGGATCGCCGCTCTCCTGCTCCTCGTCCTGCCCGCGGCCGCGCTCGCCGGGGCGCAGATCGAGAAGCACACCGTCGTCTCGCGGGACAAGAAGCGCGTCTACTACCTCTACGTACCCGACGGCGTCACGCCCGACAAGAAGGCGCCGCTGCTCGTGACGGTCCACGGCTCGACGGCCGACGGCCGTTCTCTCGTCGAGGTCTGGAAGGACACGGCCTCCGCGGAAGGATTCATCCTCGCCGGCCCGGACTCCACGAACAGCGCGCGCTGGGCGTCGCCGCAGGACGGGCCGCTCTTCCTCAAGGACGTCGTCGACGACGTGGCGCGCCAGTACGCGATCGACGGGCGTCGCATCTATCTTTTCGGCCAGTCGGCGGGCGCCGTCTTCGCGCTGCAGATGGCCGTCCTCGAATCCGAGTTCTTCGCCGCCGCCGCGATCCACGCCGGGGCCATCAGCTCGGACTACTTCTCGATCTTCGACGCCGCCACCCGGAAGATTCCGATTTCGATCTACATCGGCACCCTCGACCAGTTCTTCCCGCTCGAGGTCGTCCGCGCGACCAGCGAAGCGCTGAAGACCCGCGGCTTCCCGCTCGTCTACAAGGAGATCCCCGACCACCGGCACAGCTACCGCGCGGTCTCCGGAGACCTCAACCCCGAGATCTGGAAGTTCTTCGCGGCCCATCCGCTTCCCGAGGATCCGCGCTACATAAACTACAAGGACCCCTAGCACTTCCGCGCGATGGCCGGCCGGTTAAGATCGGGGGACGAACCCCGAAGCCGTCGCCGCCATCGAGAAGCTCCGGGCCCGGGACATCCTCTCGGCCTCGCAGGAGAAGGCCCTCCTTCCCGTGGAACGCGGAGAGCTCGTCTCCGTCGCCGTGGAGCTGCGCGTCCTGCTCTATGGCGGCATCCTGCTGCTGGCCGGCGGCATCGGTCTTTTTCTCAAGGAGAACCACCAGCGCCTCGGACCCGCGGTTGTCGCGGCCGTCGTCGCCGCCGCCGCCCTGGCCTGCCTGGCCTGGGTCGTCCGGCGCGCACCCGCCTTTTCCTGGGGGCCGGTCGAGTCGCCGCACCTCGCCCTCGACTACCTGCTGCTGCTGGCGATGCTGCTCTTCGCGTCGGATCTCGCGTACGTCGAAGCGCAGTTCCGGGTGTTGGGCCCGAGCTGGCCCGAGCACCTGCTCGTCGTGGCCATCGTCTATTTCGTGGCCGCGTACCGGTTCGACTCCCGGGCGGTCCTCGCGCTCGCCTTGACGTCGCTCGCGGCCTGGCGCGGAGTCTCGGTCGGCATGCCGTTCTTCGGAGCGAGGCCCGCCGCGGCGATCTCGGCCGGTGCCATCCGCGCCAACGCCATCGTGTGCGGCATCCTCTACGTCGCGGCCGGCATCGCTTCGGTGCGGCTGCGGCGCAAGGCCCACTTCGAGCCCGTCTGGACGACATCGGGCCTGCTGCTCGTCTTCGGAGCGGTCCTGTCGGGGGCGTGGGGCCGTCGCCCGGAGCCGTGGCTCGCCTGGGAGGGCGTCCTCCTCCTTCTTTCCGCGGCCGCCATGGCCATCGCGTACCGCCTCCGGCGGCCACTCGACTTCGCGATCGGGCTGGGCGCCCTCTACCTCGGAGGCTTTCGCGTGCTCGAGCGGCTCGCCTCCGGGTCCGGGGGCCTTCTGGTCATCACGGCCTGGAGCGTCGTCGCCCTCGTCGCGCTCGTCGCGGCGACACGGCGGCTGAGGAGAATCGCGTGAGACGCGCCTGGGCCGAGGCGTCGAGGACCGAAGGGGTTCGCGAAGCGGCGCGCGGCTGGAAGGCCGCGGGCGTCATCGACGAGGCGACGCTCGCGGCGATCCAGGCCGAGTATCCCGACCCGCGCATCGCGCTGCATCGCGCGTGGCAGGTGCTCGTCTTCGTGATCGCCTCGATTGCGATCGCAACCGCATTCGCCGGGATCTTCCGCGGCTCCCTGGGACTGGTGGCACCGAGCCTGTTCTTCGCGCTGCTTCTGGGAGGAGCCACCGAGCGGCTGCGCGGCTCCAAGCTCTCGGGAACCGGGACCGACGCCGCGACCTCGTTCTGGGCGCTCACATTCCTCCTGACGGGCATCGCCACTGCGCTCGACGCTTGGCACCTGCCCTCCGAGGCGCAGGCAACCCTGCTGCTGGCGATCTCAGGGCTCGTCGGGATTCTCGCCGCCTGGCGCTGGGGCTTCTGGTTCTTCGCCGGGGCCGGGGCGGCGTCGCTGGGGCTGGCGGTCGCGCGGGCGCCGGGCGGCCGCTGGGCCTGGATCGTCCTGTCGATGCTCGTCATGGCCGCGACCTACCGGCGCCTCGGTCGCGCCTCGATCGCGCCGGCGCATCGGCATGGCCTGGCGGCCGTCTTCGCCGTCGCCGCCTCGGCGCTCTACGCCGCCCTCAACCTGTACTCGCTCGACGAGGCCCTCGTCGAGCGGGTCCGTCATTTCGCATTCGGCCGGTCGCCCGCCCCCGGGGCGGTGCCGGCGACCCTGCGCGGCGCTGCGGCGCTCCTGACGGCCGCCTTCCCCGCGCTGTTTCTCGCCTGGGGGATCCGCGCCCGCCGGAGGCTCTTGCTCGCGATCGGCATCGTCGCGGCCGCGCTCTCCGTCGCGACGCTTCGCCACTACGCGCCGATCGGTCCCCGGTGGGCGTTCCTGACGGCCTGCGGCGCGATGCTCGTGGGGGCGGCGCTGTGGATCCACCGGCGCCTTCGCGACGCGCCCGGCGCCGCGTGGCGGGGGTTGACGGCGAGGCCCCTCCACTCGCCCGAGGCAGGCGGCCTTTCGCCCCTGGGCGCGCTCGGCGCCACGATCGCCGTTCCGGGCGCTCCGGAGCCGGATCGCGGGAACCTGTCGACCGGCGGCGGCGAGTTCGGCGGCGGCGGCGCCTCGGGACAGTTCTAGAGCGCCGTCACTTGCCCCTCAGGATGTCGATCGACCCGTTCGAGTCGGTCAGCTTCAGCAGGCACCGCCCGTCGCCGATGCGGCCGTTGAGCGACTCGCCCGACAGAGAGCCCGAGGTCGTCAGCGGAAGCTCGGTCTTGATCTTTCCGAAGGAGGTCCGGGCCTCGACCGTGTAGCCGACGCCCTCCGGCAACCGGACGGTGATCGGACCGAACGAGGTCCGGAGCGACACCGGCTCGCACACCCCCGCGCGGCCGGAAGACGCCTCCACTTCGATCGCCCCGTTGGAGTTGTCGACGTCGATCTTCCCGCCGATGTCCTGGAGCCACACCGAACCGAAAGACGTCCGCACCTGCGCGCCGCCCCGCACGGCCTGCGCCTTGACCGCGCCGTTGGAATTCTCGACGGTCAGGTCCGCCCCGATCCGCGTCGCCTCGGCCGGCCCGAAGCTCGTCTTCAGGAAGGCGTCGCCTCCGATGTCCGCCGCCGACACCGGGGCGTTCTCCGCCACGATCCTCACGTTCTTCTTGACCCTCTCCGCTCGGATCTTCGCGAACGAACCCTGCAGGTCGGCCGCACCCGCGACTTCCTGCACCGAGACCGATCCGTTGGAGGACTTCACGGCGACATCGGCGCCGAGCCCGGTCAGGACGACGCCGCCGAAAGAGGCTCGGACGGTCGCGTTGCCGCGGATCCTGTCCGCAGTCACCGCCCCGTTCGAGTTCTCGACTTCGAGCGAGTCCGAGAGGTTGCGCGCCTCGACGCTGCCGAACGAGTTCGTCACGGAGACGGGGCCCTTCACGCCGTCGACCGAAGCCGCACCGTTGGAGCCGGAGACGGTCACGCGCCCCTCGATCCGGGCGATCGAGATCGGACCGAACCGGTTCCGGACCTCGGCCGTTCCCGCCACCTCGTGCACCTGGACGCCGCCGTTCGAGCCCCGGACGTCGACGTTGCCGGCGTTGCCCGTCAGCTCGATCGCGCCGAATGCATTCTCGATCTTCTGTTCGCCCCGGCCGTTGCGGAACACGACCTTGCCGTTCGCGTTGGAGATCGACCCGTCGGCCTGGAGGCCCTCGACGGAAACGTCTCCGAACTTGTTGCGCGCGGACAGCGGCATCGACTCCGGCAGCACGATGTCGAAGTCCACGGAGTACGACACGAACCCGGAGCCGCGAAACCGCCACTTCTTCTCGGGATACGTCGTCTTCACCGTGATCGCCGAAGAGCTCTCGTCGACGGAGATCCCGATGGCCTCGCCGAAGGTCCGGGCCTCGCCGCTCGCGGACGTCGAGACCGAGACGTGGGCCCGGATGCGCACCTCGGGCGTCGGCTGCGTCGTGATGCGCACGGCGCCCTGGCTGTGGTCGATCTCGAACCGCTGGCCGGGTTTGACGGCCAGCGTCTTCGTGAAGTCGCGCTCGTAGTCGTCGCGGGCCTCGCGGGCCTCGGCGCGGCGGGCAGGCGGGAAAACGGCCAGCAGGAGAAGCGCGGCCGCCGCCAGTCTCGGGTGACGAGGTTTCATGATTTGACCTCTTTCATCAGGTCCTGCAGGGTCTCCTGCTTGGCGCGGTAGGCGGCGAGCAGCTCCCGGCGCAGGTGCGTGTTGTAGCGGTTCTGTTCGATCGAGGACTTCAGGTCCGCGATGGCGGAGTCGAGGACCGCGAGCTTCTCCCGGTAGTTGAGGGCGATCGGCGAGCTGGCCGCCTGGAGCTTCGGCGCCGCCAGGCGCGAGAGCTTCTCGATCGACTCGACGTACCCCTTTTCGGCCGCCTCGACCTCGTCGACGGCGGCGTCGGCCAGAATGGGATCGCGGGTCGTTTCCCAGTGGCTCGCGAGCGGGTCGCGTCCGCCGCTGTTGCGAAAGACCCAGAGGCCCGCGGTGGCGACGGCGAAGAGGGCGACGAGCGCCCCGACGGGAAGAAAGCGCCAGCGGCCCGGGGAAGGGGCCCGGGACGCCTGCGCGCGGCCGGCGCCCTGCGACGCCTCGGCCAGTCGCTGCCGGATCGTGGGCCACAGCTCGGGCGAATCCCAGGCGACGCGCAACGCGGGCGCGGCCTCGGAGAGCCGGCGCCATTCGGCGAGCTCGCCGGCGCAGGCCGCGCAGCCGCGCGCGTGCTCTTCGAGCGAGGCGAGAAGCACCGGGTCCTCGCTCGCCAGGGCACGCTCGAGATCGCGGCAGGAAATCTTCACGGCGCCTCCGCGGGGAGGAAGGCACCCGCGGCCGAGAGCGTTTTCTGCAGCCGCCGCTTGGCGCGGAAGAGGAGGCCGCGGGAGGCCGACTCGGGCACGTCGAGAATCCGGGCGGCCTCGCGGTGCGAGAATCCCTCGACCTCGCAGAGTACAAACGCCGTCCGCTCGCGCTCGTCCAGCCGCGAGAGCGCCATCTCGATCGACAGGCGCAGCGGATGGTCGGCGAAGCGAGCGACCGGGGACGCATCGCCCGAGGGCAGCGGGTCTTCCGGCCGCCGCCGGTTCCTGCGCAGGAAGTCGTAGCAGGTGTTGAGGAGGATGCGGTGGAGCCAGGTCGACAGGCTCGCCGTGCCGCGGAAGCCGGGTGCGGCGCGATAGGCCTTCAGCATCGCCTCCTGGACCGCGTCCTCCGCGTCCGCGACGTTGCCGAGGAGATTGGCCGCCACCGATTTCATCCGGTCTCCGTGCTCGTTGAACATCCGCTCGAAGGCGGGCAGATTCCCTGCCCGGAGTCCCTCGAGAAGCTCCCCTTCGCCGGACCGGCCATCGGTGCCTGACAGGACGAACCCCTTTGCCTTCTGTGCGATGCGAACGATATACCCGCCCCCGAATCCTGCGAAATAGCCATTGCCCGGCTACTTGGACGTCCTCCCCCGCCGTTTCGTTCGTGGGGTCAGGTCTTCAAATTTCGGATTTTTCGGACTGGAAAGCCCGGATGAATGCCCGGGGGCGTCCCGCCAGCAAAAAAGCCGAAAAATGAAGACCTGACCCCCGTTATAAGGGGCTGTGCGTCGTGTCGCCGTCCTGGTCGCCGCCGTCGTCGTCTTCGGGTCCTTTCGGGCGCTCGCCCAGCAGGCCGTCTTCGTCGTTCGCCACGCCGAGAAGATCTCCGAGGAGGACGAGCGCCTGACCGACGCGGGTCGCGCGCGGGCCGCGCGCCTGGCCGCGATGCTCAAGGACACGGGAATCACCGCGATCTATTCGACCGACACCGAACGCACGCTCGGCACCGCGCGGCCGCTCGCCGACGCGCTGGGCATCAAGATCGGAATCTACGAAGCGAAGGCGATGAACGGCCGCGTCGACGCCGCCTCGCTCGCCGAGCGCATCCGCCGCGAGGCGCCCCGCGGCGTCGTCCTCGTCGTCGGCCACAGCAACACCGTTCCGCCGCTGCTGACGGCCTTCGGCTGCCCGGACGACGTCACGATCGCGGGCGACGAGTACGACAACCTCTTCCTCGTCGTGCCGAGCGAAGGCCCGAAGCCGACGCTCCTGCGCCTGCGGTATTGAGGGGGGCGGGGACGAGCCCGACGCCCACATCCGCCTACCAGCCGACCGGCTTGCCCTTGTTCTGCTCGTCGAGCCACTTCTGGAGCGGCGCGAAGTAGTCGCGGATCGCCGTCGCGTCCATCTGCCGCTGGCCCGTCAGCGCCTCGAGCGCGTCCGGCCACGGCCGCGACTGCCCCATCGCCAGCGTGGCGCGCAGGCGCTCGCCGGCCGCCGCGTTGCCGTAGATCGAGCAGCGATTGAGCGGCGTCGCGCAGCCGGCCGTCTTCGCCAGCGCCCGGTGAAACTGGAACTGGAGAATGTCGGCCAGGAAGTAGCGCGTGTACGGAACGCCCGCGGGAACGTGGTACTTGGCGCCCGGGTCGAAGGCATCGCTCGGACGGTCGATCGCGGGCGCCACTCCCTGGTACTTCAGCCGCAGGTCCCACCAGGCCTTGTTGTAGTCGGCCGGCGAGATCTGGCCCGAGAAGACCTTCCAGCGCCACTGATCGATCAGCAGGCCGAAGGGCAGGAACGCGACCTTCTCGAGGGCCTTCTGGAGGAGGAGCCCGATGTCCTTGGAGGCGTCCGGCGCCGAGGACAGGAGCCCGATCTTGACGAGGTACTCCGGCGTCACCGACAGCGCGATCGTGTCGCCGATGGCCTCGTGGAACCCGTCGTTGGCGCTGTCGCGGAAGAGCACCGGCTGCTTGTCATAGGCGCGCTGGTAGTAGTTGTGGCCGAGTTCGTGGTGGACGGTGACGAAGTCCTCGGCGGTCGTGTCGATGCACATCTTGATCCGCAGGTCGTCGACGTAGTCGATGTCCCATGCGCTCGCGTGGCAGACGACCTCGCGGTCCTGCGGCTTCGTGAACATCGAGCGCTTCCAGAACGTCGCGGGCAGCGGATCGAAGCCGAGCGAGCTGAAGAACCCTTCGCCGTACTTGACCATCTGGCGGGCGTCGGTCTGGCGCGACTTGAGGATCTGCGTCAGGTCGAAGCCGGGGTCCGCGCCCGGCGGCGCGACGAGCGGGTAGACGTTGTCCCAGGTCTGCGCCCACATGTTGCCGAGCAGGTGCGCCGGGATCGGCCCCTTCGCCGGAACCGCGTCGCCGTACTTTTCGCGAAGCTTCCACCGCACGTAGGCATGGAGCGAGACGTACAGCGGCCGGACCTGCTCCCAGAGCCGGTCGAGCTCCGCCGCGAACTGGGCCGGCGTCATTTCGTACTTGGAGCGCCACATCGCGCCGGCGTCCGGGTACCCGAGCTCCCGCGCGCCCTTGTTGGCGAGCTCGACGTAGCGCACGAAGCTGGCCTTGATCGGCGGCGCGATCGCGTGCCAGCCCGCCCAGACCTCGAGCAGCTGCTTCGCGTCCCGCGAGGTCGCCATGATCCTCGTGATGTCCTCGAGGTCGAGGCACTTGCCCTCGGGCGGGCAGTACTTGCCCTTGCCGTACATGCCCTCCATCGCCGCCGCGAGATCCGCGTCAGCTCGGCCGCCTCGGCCGGATCGGCGGGCGCGGCGACCGTCAGAGGCGAGCTTCAGGAGCTTCAGCTTTCGGGCCGTCTCGGCGTCGACCTTGACGCCGTCGAAACGCTTGGCCTGCTTGGCGTACCGCACGCCGGCCGTGATCGCCTTCTCGTTGGCCTGCGCCGCCAGGATCTCCGTGTCGTCCGTGATGTAGGTCGACTTGACCCAGTCGGCCCGGCCGGCGCTGATCCAGAGCTTCAGCAGGTTCTGTTCGGCGTCGTCGACGAACTTCTTCGCCTCCGCGGCCGTGGGCGGATTCGCGCCCGCCCCCTGGGCCGCCAGCTCAGCCGACATGCCCAGCCCCGCAACCATGAGTATTCCGGCCGCGAGGCCGGATCGCAGTCTCGTCATCGAGCCCTCCCGCTAGGTTCGTCCGTCTTCGCAAGGGAGGGAATTTACAACAGACCGGCCGCGCGGCGGGGCCGCTCGTGCTCGGATTTCAGTACGGATTCGCCGGGACGTACCAGCCGTCGCCCGAGGCGTCGTTGACCGACGCCGCCCAGGCCGCCCAGTCGGCGCCAGTACCGTCCGATTCGATCGAGACGATGACGGGGCCGTCGAAGGCGGGCGGCAGGCCCGTGTTCGACGAGGAGAGTGGCGCGAGCCTGACCGGAAAAGCCCCGGCGAACGACCCGTCCGTCGAGGCGTAGGAAACCGTCCACGTGTGGGGCTCCCGGTCGACGTTCACGATGCCCACATTGGTCCGGTATCCGCCCCCGAGCCGGAGCCCGCCGGCGGCAACGCGGGCCGGCGCGCCCGGATGCACCGCCGTGTACGGCATTGATCCCGTGGCGGGACAGTCGCCTCCGCCCGACGTGGCGATCTCGACCTCCGCCCGAACGCCTCCGGCCAGGGACGCGCGATTGGCGTCGATGCCCGCGAGCGACGACCAGCGCCCCGAGCCCTGTCTGCCCGAGATTCTCGGTAACGAAATCGGGAAAGAAGGCGGGCAAGCCCCCTGCCCGATGACGAAGCGGTGGAGCTCATCCGCACCGTTGTCGCGCCCCTGGGCGAGCCACGCCACGGCGATCGTGTGCTCGAGACCGTCCCCCGCCCAGACGGTCAAGTCCGTCCGGAACTCCTCGCCCCGGGCCCCCGTCACGTGGCCGGCGACCGGGATCACGAAGTAGGGCCCGGGCTGTCCGGCCCCCCGAAGGGTCTTCAGCAGCTGGCCTACGGTCGAATGCCCTGAGCCGGAAGGGCCGCGCCGAGCCCGAAAACGCAGCACCCGAGAATCCAGCACCGAGTCTGCCTCGCCCCTCTCGCCGTCATCCGGCCCTCCTTAGCGGTCGCTTTCGTGTCCCTAACGACCAAGGCGAGAAAGGAGAGCAAAAGCTGCAAAGCGATCTGGGCCCGTCCGGAGGATGGGCAGTATTCTCCCCAGCGTGAGCAGAGGCAATACACCCCGACCGTCGGCCCCGCCGGCCGAGGTGACCGGGCTGCTCATCGCCTGGGGCCGGGGGGACGAGTCGGCCTTCGAGAAGCTCCTGCCACTCGTCCACGGAGAGCTGCGCCGCCTCGCCCACCGCGAGATGGGACGGGAGCGCGCGGGCCACACCCTCCAGACGACCGCCCTGGTCAACGAGGCCTATCTCCGGCTCATCGACGTCAGCCAGGTGCAGTGGCAGGATCGCGCCCACTTCTTCGCGATGTCCGCCCGCCTCATGCGGCGCATCCTGGTCGATCACGCGCGCTCGCGCGGCGCGCACAAGCGGGGCGGCGGGGCGCGACCCGCGACCCTGGACGACGCGCTGATCGTCGCGCCGGAGCGGGGAGCCGACCTGGTGGCGCTCGACGACGCTCTGCAGGCTTTGGCGGCCGTCGACGCGCGCAAGGGCCAGGTCGTGGAGCTTCGATACTTCGGGGGACTGAGCGTCGAGGAAACGGCCCACGCCCTCGGCGTATCGCCCGAGACGGTCCTGCGCGACTGGAGGCTGGCGAAAGCCTGGCTCCTGCGGGAGCTCGCCGGCGGCGCCTGAAATGTCCTCGGATCGATGGCTCCGGGTCGAGGAGATCTATCACGCCGCTCTCGATCGGCCGGAACCGGAACGCGCGGCGTTTGTCGCTGCGGCCTGCGGCGAGGACGAGGCTCTCGCCCGGGAGGTCCGGTCGCTTCTCGACTACGACGGGCGGGCGGACGCCTTCCTCGACGGCTCGGCCCTCGAGGACGAAGCGAGGGGGCTTTCGGTCGAGCCGCAGCTCCTCGGCGAGCACGACATCGACGGATACGAGATCCTGTCGCTCGAGGGCGTGGGCGGAATGGGCGAGGTCTACCGCGCCCGCGAACTGGCGCTCGGGCGCGAGGTCGCGATCAAAGTCCTCGCCCGCGCGGCCGCCGGGCGGGCGGGCGACCTGAGACGGTTCGAGGCCGAGGCCCGGCTCGCCTCCGGCCTCAACCACCCGAACATCGTCACGATCTACCGGGTCGGAGCGACCGCCGACCTTGCCTACATCGCGATGGAGCTCGTGCGGGGACGCACGCTGCGGCAGATGCTGGCGGGCGGAGCCCTCCCCGTGCCGGAAGCGCTCGATCTCGGCGTCCAGCTCGCCGACGCGCTCGCGGCCGCGCATGCCGCCGGGACCGTTCACCGGGACCTCAAGCCCGAGAACCTGATGGTCACGCCGGAAGGTCTCCTCAAGGTGCTCGACTTCGGAATCGCCAAGCGCGGGGACTCGCAGGAAGCCGGCGCCGCGGCGACCGGAGTCCTTCCGCCAGGCCCGTCGATGACCGAAGACGGAACGATCCTGGGAACCGTGGGATACATGTCTCCCGAGCAGGCGGCGGGAAGGCTGGTCGAGCCCGCGTCGGACCAGTTCGCCTTCGGCGCCATCCTCTACGAGATGCTCGCCGGCCGGCGGGCATTCCAGCGGAGCACGCGCGCCGCGACCCTCGATGCGATTCTGCAGGACGAACCCGAGCCGGCCGGGGGCCGCGAAGCGGCCGTGAAAGCTCCCCTGCACCGACTCCTCGCGCGTTGCCTGGCCAAGAGCCCCGCCGACCGCTTCCCGAAAACATCGGATCTCGCGATCGAGCTGCGTCGGATTCGGGACGAGCGCGAATCCGCTACGCGGCCGACCCGCCGGCGCGCGATCTGGCTCGCCACGGCGCTGATCGTCGCCGCGGCCGTCGGCGCCGGCGTGGCGGTCTGGAAAGCGCGGTCGGGAGACTCGGGGCTCCGGTCAATCGCCGTGCTTCCTTTCGTCAACGACACCGGAAGGGCCGCCGCCGGATACATCTCCGACGGAATGACGAAGGGCCTGATCCGGGGAATCTCGCGCCTCTCGCCGCTCGAGGTCAAAGCGCACAGCGCCGTCCTGCACTTCCAGGGCAAGGGCGTCGATCCCCGCGACGCGGGGCGCCGGCTCGCGGCGGACGCGGTCGTGACGGGAGTCGTCACAGGGCGGTCCGGACGCATTCACGTGGCCGCGGAGCTCGTCGAGGTGGCGACCGGCGACCGCCTCTGGAGCCGGGCCTGGGACGGCGACGAGAAGGACGTCTTGTCCATCCAGGAGGAGATCGCCCGCGCCGTCGTCAGCGACGGGATCCGCCTGCCCCTCTCCGCCGACGACCGCCGGGTGCTTCTGCGAAAACCCACCGACGATCCCGAGGCCTACGACCTCTACCTGAGGGCCATCCGATCCACCGAGCGGGAAACCGAGGAGGAATATCTCGTCGCGAGGGATCTTCTCCGCCGCGCGATCGCCAAAGATCCGAACTTCGCGCTCGCGTACGTCGCCCTCGCCACCACGTACTCGATCATGGCGATCGACGGCTACGAGAAGCCGGCCGACGCCCTGCCCGAGGTCAGCCGGAACGTCCGACGCGCCCTCGACTGCGACCCGGAGCTGCCCGACGCGCACTCCGAGGCAGCCGTCGCGCTCTTCTACCTCCAGTGGGACTGGAATGAGTCGGAACGGGAGTGGAGCCTCGCCCTGCAGTCGCGGGGAGGCGGGATCCTGCCCAACCTGCTGACGGCATATGCGCTGCAGGAGTGGGCGCTCGGCCGGCCCGGGAAGGCGCTGGAGCTCGCGCGCCGGGCCCGGGCCCTCGATCCCCTGAGCCCCCGGCTCATGGTCATCGAGGCGGACTATCTCTTCCACGCCGGACAGCTCGACGAAGCGGCGAAGCTCTACGAAAGCGTGACGCGGATGCCGCAGGGCGCGTCCGGCGAGGGCCAGGCCCAGATCGTCTCGAACGCCTGGCTCGGGCTCGCCGAGGTCCGGCGCGCGCAAGGACGATTCGACGAGGCGATCGATGCCCGGCGCCGCGGGGACGAATCGCCCGAGGACCCCGGGTTGCGCCGCGCCTACGCGACGGGCCGCGGGGCGGCTGGCTACCGGGACATCGAGGCCGTTGCCGCGCGGCTGCAGCTCGACGCGCTCGAGCAGCGATCCAGGGACGGCGCATACGTTTCGCCGCTCGATTTCGCCCGCACCTATGCCCAGCTCGGCGAGCGCGAGCGTGCCTTCGCCATGCTCGAAGCGGCGTTCGCCGATCGGTCCCCGGGAATGACCTTTCTCAACGTCGACCGGGCGTGGGATGCCATTCGCGACGATCCGCGATTTCCCGCCTTCGTGCGGCGCGTGGGGCTTCCCCGCCAATCGTGAGCCCGACAACGTGGTAGCATTTTTTAAACAGGGCCACGGAGGCGACTCCATGCGAAAGAGACTTGCGGCTTCAGCGCTCCTGGTGATCACCTGCATCGCAACCCGCGGCGATCTCTTCGCCTGCGGCGACAAGTTCCTCGTCGTCGGCCGCGGCACGCGCTTCAGGCACGCCAGCGTGCCGCGCCGGCCGGCCGTGATCCTCATCTACGCGGACCCGGCGTCCAATCTGCCGCGCGCCCTCGCCAACGTTCCGGTCGATGCGACTCTTCGCAAGGCGGGCTACCAGCCGACGTCCGTCGCGAGCGCGGACGAGTTCGACAAGGCGCTCCAGGAGAAGGCGTGGGATCTCGTTCTCGTCGATGAAGCCGAAGGCCAGAGCCTGCGCGCCCGACTCCGGGGCGATCCGGCGCCGATCGTGCTGCCGGTCTTCTACAAGGCCACGCATGCCGAGCTGAAGGCGGCGAAAAAACAGTACCGGCTGGTTCTGGAATCACCGACCAGGAGCCAGGCCTTCCTCGACACCATCGACGAAGCGCTTGCGCTCCAGCCGAGCCCCACGGCCGACGCGGCCGCTAAGACGACAGGCTGAACGAGCATCGCATCGGGAGTCGCGTTCGCCGTGTCGCGGACGCAGTCTCTGCGCGCGGGCTCGTCGGTTTCGCCACGCTCCTCGCAATCCCCGCCATCTCCCCGGCGCAGGCCTGGGTTCCGCCCGCCCATCTCGGCGTGGTCACGCTCGGGTTCCAGTGGATCGACAACACCGGTCATCTCCTCAGCGACGGGTCCTCCGACCTGAAGAACCCCGGAGCCAGCCTCAACGCGTCGATCTACCTGTCCCTCGAGTATGCCTTTACGGATCGGCTGTCGCTGGAGATCGGGCTCCCCTACGTCTTTTCGAAGTTCCAGGGCCCCGGCGAGACGCCGCCGCCGTTCAACCCGGTCGACAGCTGTTACTGCTGGAACGGCGGTTTCCAGGACTTCGGCTTCATCGCGCGCTACAACGTGATCGGCGAGATCGGGAGCGCCTTCGCCCTGACGCCCTCGGTGGCCGTCGGCACGCCGAGCAACGACTACGCATACATGGGCGAGGCGGTCGTCGGGCGCAACCTGACCGAGGTGGCTCTGGCCCTCGACGCGGGGCAGCGCCTCGACGCAATCTCCCCGCGGCTTTCGGTGGAGGGACGGTACGCCTATGCGTTCGTCGAAAAGGTCCTCGGCATCTCGACCAACCGCAGCAATCTCTTCGTCGAGATCGACTACCTGTTGACGCGCCGTCTCGTTCTCCGCGGCCTGGCCAACTGGCAGTGGACGCACGGCGGCCTCCGCATCCCGGACGACATCAACGAGGACAACGTCTTCGAGCACGATCGCCTGCTGCGCAACGACTACTTCCACGCGGGAGCCGGCGTGTCCTATTCGCTCGCGGACGTCGACCTGTACGCCACCTACCTCGGCTTCGTGGACGGGTCCAACACCCACAAAGGCTGGGCCGTGTCCTTCGGACTGAGCTGGCCGTTCGAGCTCGGCGGCGGCAGCGACAGCGACAACCCCTGAGCGGAGCCGCCGCCCTTTTCCTTACCCGATGCGCACGAAGTCGATGAACCCGCGCTCGACGTCCGTCGAAATGAGCTTGACGCGCAGGCGGTCGCCGACCTCGAGTCCCTCCCAGCCATGCACGAGCTTGCCCTCGGCGGGCGGCTCGAAGATCCGCACCCACGTGCCCTTTTCCGACGCCCCGGTGACCACCGCGTCGAAGCGCTGCCCGAGCCGCTGCTCGAGCAGCAGCGCGGCGGCGGACTTGCGCACCTGGCGCTCGACCTTGTCCGCGTCGTCCTCCTGCTCGGTGCAGTGGGTCGCGAGGAAGCCGAGCTCGGCCGCGTCGTAGGCCGGCGCGTCGCCCGCGAGCGCGGCCTTCACCAGCCGCTGGGTGACCAGGTCCGGATACCGCCGGTTGGGCGCGGTCGAGTGCGTGTAGTCGCGAACCGCCAGGCCGAAGTGTCCGATCGGGGTCTGGCCGGGACGCTCGACCACGTACTCGCCGGCCCCCATGAGCTTGATGATCACGAGGGAGAGATCCGGGAACCGCAACGGATCGGCCCGACGCCGCTCGACGAGGAAGGCTTCGAGGGCCCGGGCGTCGGGCTCGGCGGGCAGCCGCCCCCCCGCCTGCGCCGCGACCTGGACGATCTTGCTCCACTTCTCGGGAGAGCGGACGACCCGGCGCAGCGACGCGATCCCCCGGCCCGAAAGGAAGCGCGCCGTGACGCCGTTGGCCGCGATCATGAAGTCTTCGATCAGCTCGCGCGCCCGATTCTTGGGCTGGATCGCGAGGTCGGTCACCGTGTCGCCGTCGAAGACGGCGCGGGGCTCGATCGTCTCGAGGTCGAGCGCCCCTTCCTCGTGCCTTCGGCTGCGCAGGACCTGCGCGACGGCGTCCTGGACGCGCAGCTGCTCGGGAACACCCGGGGTCCGCTCCGCCTTTTCCGGCATCGCTCCGCCCTCGAGTCCCACGGACACGCTGTCGTAGGCGAGCTGGGCCCGGTTGCGGACGGCCGCGCGGTAGAGGTCGGAGCGTACGAGCGAACCGTCCTTCTCGAAGTCCATCTCGGCCACGACCGCCAGCCGGTCTTCCCCCTCGTTCAACGAGGTCAGATCCGTCGAGAGCTTCTCGGGGAGCATCGAAAAGATTTCGGCGGCGGTGTAGACCGACGTCGTGTTCGTGCGGGCGTGCACGTCGATCGCCGACCCCTTCGGCACGAGCGCGTCGACGTCCGCGATCGCCACGAGGATCCGCGTGTTGCCGCCGGGCAGGTCCTCGGAAACCGTCAGCTGGTCGAGGTCGCGGGAGTCGTCGTTGTCGATCGAGATCCACGCCCGATCGCGCAGATCGTGAATCCCCGGGCCGGCGACCGGGGCCGCCCTGCGGATCGCGTCGAGCTCGGACAGCGCGTCGCGCGAAAAGTCGGGCTCGAGCCCGCGGTCGGCCATCGCCCGGCGCGCGATGGCTTTCAGGTCCGCGCGGTCGTGACTGCCGTTGCGCCCTTTGCGCCCATCGGTCCCGCTGCGCCGTTCGCGACTCACGCGGGGAGTCTACGCGACCCGCGACGCCGGTCCGGGATCTATGATTTCGGGGTGACCCGTCCCGCGGCGCCGGCACCCGCTCGCTCGCGGCGTTACTACGCATGGATGTCGATCGGCGCCGCGGTCCTGACGATCGCGCTCAAGCTCGCCGCCTGGCGCCTGACGGGCTCGGTCGGCCTTCTCTCGGACGCCGCCGAGTCGGTGGTCAACCTCGTCGCGGCCCTGATCGCGCTCTGGGCGCTGACCGTGGCGGAGAAGCCGCCGGACCAGAAGCACGCTTTCGGCTACACCAAGGCCGAGTACTTCTCGAGCGGTGTCGAAGGGTTCCTGATCATCGCCGCCGCCGCGGGCATCCTGCTCGCCGCATGGGAACGCTGGCAGGCCCCCCGGCCGATCACCGACGCCTGGCTCGGCGTCGGCATCTCGGTCGTCGCCTCGGCGATCAACGGCACGGTCGCCGTCGTCCTGCTCTCCGCGGGCCGGCGGCTGCGTTCGATCACGCTGACCGCCGACGGGCATCACCTGCTGACGGACGTGTGGACCTCGGCGGGCGTCGTGGTCGCAATCGCGCTCGTCGCCCTGACCGGGTGGCTTCGCCTCGACCCCCTCATCGCCGCCGCCGTCGCGGTGAACATCGTCTGGACCGGCTGGCGGCTCGTTCGCGAGACGGGCCTCGGCCTGATGGACTCTTCCCTCCCCGAGGACGAGCGAAAGGCCGTCACCGACGCTCTCGCGCCGTTCCAGGAGCAGGGCATCCTCTTCCACGCCATCCTCTCGCGCGTGGCCGGGCGGCGGCGCTTCGTGACCATGCACGTCCTCGTGCCGGGAACCTGGACCGTGCAGAAGGGTCACGACCTCTGCGAAGAGATCGAAGCGGCGGTGCGCGAGGCTCTGCCGGGGGCCCACGCCATCACGCACCTCGAACCGCGGGAGGACCCGGTGTCCTGGGACGACCGGGGGCTCGACCGGACGCCGGCCTAGCGGCGCCGGAACGGCTCTAGGCCTCGACGGCCAGGGGCAGCGTCACGACGTCGACGAGCCCGGCGCAGCCGTAGAGTGCCGGCAGGACCTTCTCCGGGGGATGACGCCGGCGCAGATCGGCGACGACCTCCGTGCCGGCGCGGTAGGCGGGCAGGTTCATCCGGCCGAAAAGCGGGTGCTTGCCCCAGGCCCCCGCGAACTTGCCGGCGCGCTCCTCGGAGACGAGACAGTCCCGGCGGAGCGAGGCGGCGATCGCCTCCGCCGGCGCGCCTTCACCCCACGTCCGGTACGAGGCCTCGTTCTTGGCGTCGTCCTGCAGGTGCGCGAGCCAGAGCCCGATCTGCAGGTCCTCGTCCGGGACCTGCTCGACCTCCGTCAGGCCCATGGCCATGAGCACGGCGTTGTTGCCGATGCCCTCGGCGAGCGTCCCCCAGCGGGTGTTCATGGCCAGGATCGTCGCCTCGAAGCCGACGCGTCCGCGCACGTAGAGGCCCTGCATCAGGGCCCCCGTCGTGACGTGGCCCGGCACGACCTCGTGGCCGACGAGCTGCTCGAACTCGGGCACGCTGATCTGGAGCGAGGCGTTGATCTCGTAGGTCGCCTCGTACCGGGGCGAGCCGTCGGCGTTTCGGGCGCGGCCGATGTAGTTCATGAATCCCGAAAAGAACGCGTCCTTCACGGGCACGAACGTCATGTTCGAGCGCGGGACGGCCCGCAGATCGGCCGGCAGATGCGGCGCCAGGTGCTTCGTCGTTCCGGCGTCGAAGCGGGCGATGAACGCGTTGGCGAGGGTCGGGATGGTCTTCGGCGGCACCAGCCGCTCGCGCCGCCAGGCATCCACGGCGGAGAGCAGCTCCGCGTCCGTCTTCGACGGATGGCCGGCTTTCGCGAGCAGCTCGCGCAGCCGCCGCCGCTTCTCTTCCGGATGCGACGGCTCGGGCTCCCGGCCCGTGGCGGCGACGACGCACCGCTCGTACGGAACCGACGGGCCGCGCCCGAGGATCGCCATCGAGAGGTCCCACATCGTCGCCAGGCACAGGCCGAGGCCGTCGAAGAACTTCCCGCGCAGGCCCGGAAGCTTGTGCCCGTCGTTCCACACCGTGTCGATCGCTCCCTTCACGTCGACCTCGGCCAGATACGCGTCGATCGCCGCGCGGTCCGGCTCCTTCGCGGTCACGCCGCCCGAGGCGCGCAGTTTCGCCGCCGCCGGGTGCGTGTAGGCCTCCGGCATCGGAGTGTCCGAGAACCACGAGTCGACGACGGCACGGGCCGTCCCCGAGGCGCTCATCACGTCGCCGCCCCAGAGGGCGTCGATGCCGAGCAGCGCCGTCGCGACCGGTGCGTCGAGCGGATCGGTCAGGCGAGCTTCTCCTTCTTCATGGCGCCGAACCACAGGTAGAAGCAGAGCAGAAGGAACCCGATCGAGCTCACGATCTGCGAGACCGGGTCGTTGTCGTAGATCGGCAGCTTCACGAGGTCCTCCCGGTACCAGCCGAAGAGCCGCAGGCCGGCGCCGAAGACGCCTCCCAGCGCGCCGCCCGCCATCAGGCCCGAGGCGATGATCACGGCCCGTTCGCGCATCGTGCGCCCCGCTTCGCCGCCGGCCGTTTCCGAGCGCTTCTGGACGAAGTGCGCGATCACGCCGCCGACGAGGGCCGGCGTGTTCAGCTCGAGCGGCAGGTACATGCCGAGCGCGACGATCAGGGGAGCCACCTGGAGCATCTCCATCGCCACCGCAATGAAGCCTCCCGCGGCGAACAGGACGTAGGCCACCGGCTGCCGGCTCATGAAGCCCTCGACGAGCGCCTTCATGATGGAGGCCTGCGGCGAGGCGAGGACGAGACGCGTGTCGCCCGGCGCCGCTTCCCCGAACTGGAACGTCTTCGCCAGGGCGACGATCACGAGCCCGACGACGACCGCGGCGCACAGGACACCGTAGAACTTGACCTTTTCCTGCGCCGCCGGCGTCGAGCCGAGCCAGTAGCCGGTCTTCAGATCCGTGATCGTCTGGCCCGATACCGACAGGGCCGTGCAGACCATGCCGGCGATGGCCATGACGAAGAACATGCCCGTTCGCCCCGAGATGCCGAACTCGAGCAGCACCACCGACGAGATGATGATGGTCAGCATCGTCATGCCGGAGACGGGGTTGCGGGCCGTCGTCGCGATGGCGTTGGCGGCGACCGACGTGAAGAAGAAGGAAAAGACGAGCGTCAGCGCCAGTCCCACGAGGGCCACGACGGCCGTCGTGCCGAGGTTGCCGAGGAAGATCGCCACGGCGACCGCCGAGACGATCACGCCGACGAGGATCTTCATGATCGCGAGGTCACGGTCGGTGCGTTCCGCGCCCGCGTGCTCGCCGTGCCGGAACGCCTTCGCGGCGATGGAGAAGGAGCCGACCACGATCTTCAGCGACTTGATGATCCCGAAGATCCCCGCCGTGGCGATCGCTCCGACACCCATGAACCGGACGTAGTTGCGGAAGATGTCGGCCGCCGTCATCTGCGCGATCGGCACCGTGGCGGGATAGATCGCCGTGTCCGGGAAGTGCTGGCCGATGAACCAGATCAGGGGCACGAGGACGAGGTTCGACAGCACGCCGCCCGCGCACAGAAGCGTCGAGGCGCGCAGGCCCATGACGTACCCGAGGCCGAGGATGAAGGCGATGGCGTCGAACCTCAGCACCATGCGCGCCTTCTCGCCGATGGCGTGGATCGTGGGGACGAACTGGAAGTCGAGCATCTCCTTCCAGACCTGGAAGGTCGTCACGAAGAAGTCGTAGACGGCGGAGATGCCGGTCGCCTGCAGCAGGAGCTTCGCCTGCGAGCCGCCCTTCTCGCCCGTGACCAGGACCTCGGTGATCGCGGTCGCTTCGGGGTAGGGAAACTCGCCGTGCGTTTCCCGAACGAAGTATCGGCGCAGCGGAATCAGGAAGAGCACGCCGAGGCAGCCTCCGGCGAGGCAGATGAAGATCGTCTGCCAGGGATGCGGGTCGAGCTTCAGGATGTAGAGGGCCGGCAGCGTGAAAATGGCGCCCGCGACGACCGATCCCGAGACGCCGCCGATGCCGGTGATGATCACGTTCTCGAGCAGGCTCGAGCGCCGGCGGTAGACGCGGGCGAGGCCGATCGCGAGGATGGAGATCGGGATGGCGGCCTCCATGACCTGCCCGACCTTGAGCCCGGAATACGCCGAGGCGGCGGTAAAGATCGCGCAGAGGAAAAGGCCCCAAAGGATCGACCGCCACGTCGTCTCGGGCAGGTTCGCGGAGGCCGGAATGACGGGCGAATACTCCTCGCCGGGGTTCAGCGGACGGTAGGCGTTTTCCGGCAGAGACTTCGTCTCGGACGCGTCCATCGGCCCTCCGGCGGCGGTTGGGCTATCTTTTCCGAACGTGTCCGCCGCGAACGGACCGGATCTTACCGGAGTCGAGGCGGACGCAAGGAGGACGGGTGAGCTCGAGCGATGCGGCTGGCCGGGCATGGGCGCTTCTCTTCGCCCGCGGCGTCCTCGGCCTCATCTTCTTCATGGCGGGTTTCTGGAAGGTCTTCACCCTGACGCCCGCCGGCCACGCGCACCGCTGGTTCGTGGAGCCGTACGCCGACACGTTTCTGCCGGCGTGGTCGCTCTGGCTGACGGGAGTGACGATCCCGTTCGTCGAGCTCTTCGGCGGAGCGCTGCTGCTCGCCGGCTGGCGCGTCCGCGAGGCCTCGATCGCCCTCGGCGCCGTGCTGCTCGTCGTCACGTTCGGCCACCTCCTGAAAGAGCCCCTCTACGAGTTCCACACGCACGTGATCCCGCGCCTCGCGCTCCTGCTGGTCGTCCTCCTCCTGCCCCGGGAGGCGGACCGTTTCTCGCTCGACGCGCTCTTCGCGCGCCGCGCCGGCTCCTGAAAGGAGGCCCCGTGAAGAAGGTTTTCGTTGCCGCAAGCCTCGTGCTCCTCCTCTCCGCGACCGCCGCGGCGCAGGTCACCGATCAGAAGCAGCCGGTCCGGCCGCCGGTCTCCCTCGTGAGGGATCCGAAGGCCCTGATCGATCCGCCGACGACGATTCCGCCCCCGGGAGAGCCGCTCGCCCGACGCACGCCGACTCCGCTCGCCCCCGGCCGGCCGGCGGCGGAGCTCGCCCGGGCCGACGGCTCCTCCCCCGACGCGATCCTCGCGGCGCTCTACGAGTCGGTGAGCCACCCGGACGGCGCCGAGCCCGACTGGACGCGCATGCGCGCGATCTTCCTTCCCGTCGGCATGCTGATCCCCCCCAAGCGCCCGAGCGAGGACATCTTCACGGTCCTCGACGTCGACGGCTTCCAGGACCGCGTGCGCAAGGGCGCGGCCGCGGCCAAGGCGCGGGGCGACTCCACGGCCTTCTTCGAGAAAGAGGTCGCCCGGCGGCTCGACTGCTTCGGCAACGTCTGCCAGGCGTTCTCGACCTACGAGGCCCGCCGCGCGCCGTCCGACGAGAAGCCCTTCGCGAGCGGGATCAACAGCATCCAGCTCGTCAACGACGGACAGCGCTGGTGGGTCGCCTCCGTCGTCTGGGACACGGAACGCCCGGGCAACCCGATCCCGGAGCAGTACCGGGCGAAATGAAGCAACCTCCGGAAGCTCCGGCCAGACCCGACGCTCGCAGTGCGGCGGTTTGCTGCTACCGTGGCTCCCGGGAGGTCCTCATGGGCCGACTCAACGTCACGCGCGTCGTTCTCGGCGGGATCCTGGCGGGCATCCTGATCAACGTCTCCGAGTACCTGCGCTACGACGTGGTCATGCGCGGCGAGTTCGAGGCCGGGATGCGCGCGCTCGGCAAGGGCCTCCCGCAGGGCGGCATCGTCACGACGGTCTGGACGCTCTGGGGATTCGCCCTCGGAATCGCCGCCGTGTGGCTGTACGCGGCCATCCGGCCGCGGTATGGCGCGGGCGCGGGCACGGCGGTGCGCGCCGGGGTCGCCGTCTGGTTCTTCACGTCGCTGCTGGCGATCATCGCCATGCGCGCCATGGGCCTCTTCGCGATCTCGCCCCTGGCGCTCGCGTGGACGCTCGCCGAGTGCGTGGCGGCGACCCTGGCGGGAGCGTGGCTCTACCGCGAAACGGAAGCCTGACGACTCCGCTCTAGGCGAGCGCCTGCCGGAAGTCTTCGATCAGATCGTCCGGATGCTCGAGACCGACGGAAACGCGCAACAGGTTCTGGGGCGTGGGCGACCCGGGGCCCTCGCTCGACGCGCGATGCTCGAGGAGGCTCTCGGTCCCGCCGAGGCTCGTCGCGTTGACGAAGATCTTCACGCGCGAGGCGGTCCGGATGGCCGCTTCCCTGCCGGCGCGGATGCGCACCGAGAGCATGCCGCCGAAACCGCCGCTCATCTGGCGCCGGGCGATGTCGTGGCCCGGATGCGAGGCAAGCCCGGGGTAGTGCACCGCCTCCACGCCCGGATGCGCCTCGAGCGCGCGGGCCAGCGCGAGAGCGTTGTCGCTGTGGCGGGCCATCCGACAGGCGAGGGTCCGCAGCCCCCGCAGGACGAGCCAGGAGTTGAACGGCGCGGCCACCGCGCCGAGGATGTACCGGACCTCCTCGGCCTTCTCGAAGGACTCGTCCCGACGCCGGAAGACGAGGGCGCCGCCCTGGACGTCGCTGTGCCCGCCGAGGTACTTGGTCGTCGCGTGCAGGACGACGTCCGCGCCGAGCTCGAGCGGCCGCTGCAGCGCCGGCGTCGCGAACGTGCCGTCGACAAGCAGCCGCGCCCCGGCACGGCGCGCGACCGGCGACAGCGCCGCCAGGTCCGCGAGCTTCATGAGCGGGTTCGAAGGCGTCTCGGCCCAGATCAGCCGCGTCGCCGGAGTGCACGCGGCGGCAACCGCCGCCGGATCCGCCATGTCGACCGCGGAGGCCCTCATCCCCCAGCGCGGCAGGAACTCCTCGGCCATGTGCCGGAACCCGTAGTAGACGTCGTCGGGAAGGAGGACGTGCGCGCCCGGCGGCAGAGCCTGCAGGTACGCGGCGCCGGCCGCCAGCCCCGAGGCGAAGACGAGCGCCGCCTCGCCTCCCTCGATCGCCGCGAGCGCGGCCGCGAGCTGGTCCTGCGTCGGGTTGGACTGCCGGATGTACATGTGGCCGCCCGGGCGTTCTCCGGCCGGGCCGTGCTCGAAGGTCGTGGAGAGATGGATGGGCGGAGCCACGTCGAGGGTCGTCTTGTCGCGGGCGCCCCCGGCGTGCACGGTGAGCGTTTCGAACTTCATGGCGGTCCCCTTTCGCGCGAGGGCTTCCGCGGTCCTCTCCGGATGCCCGCAACTCTTTCACAGGCTGACGGTTGGACGCCATGGAATCCGCGCCCACGAAAGCCGCGTACTCCGGGATGAAACGCGGCGGCGCCTCCGGAATCAAAGTCGTCCCGGCAGGGTTGTCGCCGGAGGAGGTTCATTTTCTTGAAGACTCGGTGGACCATGCTCCTGACTCTTGGCCTCGCCCTCGGCGCGCTCCCGATCGCGTCCCTGGCGGAGCCGCCCGAGAAGGCCATCTTCGCCGGCGGCTGCTTCTGGTGCGAGGAGAGCGCCTTCGAGGATCTGCCCGGCGTCATCTCGTCGATCTCGGGATACACCGGCGGCCATACGGTCGACCCGTCGTACGAGAAGGTGTCGACGGGTACGACCGGACACGCCGAATCGGCCGAGATCACGTACGACCCGGCGAAGATTTCCTATGAACAGCTTCTGCAGGTGTTCTGGCACAACATCGACCCGACGCAGGCCGACGGACAGTTCTGCGATCATGGTTCACAGTACCGCTCGGCGATCTTCTACCTGAACGACGCGCAGAAGCGCGCGGCCGAAGCGTCGAAGGCGAAGCTCGAGCAGGACCCCCGCTTTCGCGGAAAGATCGCCACGCAGATCGTGCCGGCCACGACGTTCTACCCCGCCGAGGGGTACCACCAGAATTACTGCAAGGTGAATCCGCTGCGCTACAAGATGTACGCCGCCGGGTGCGGGCGCGCAGCGCGCCTGAAGGCGGTGTGGGGCGACGAGGCCGGGGGGCACCCATGACCCGCGGGACGATCTTCGCGGGACTGGCGGTCCTCGTGCTCGGCGCCACGCTCGCCGCGACGCTGAAGCCGTCGTCGGCGGCGCCCCAACCCACACCGGGCTCCGGCACGGCAACGACGCCGCGCTGGACAGGCAATTTCCAGAAGCCCACGTCCGAGGAACTGCGGAAGCGGCTGACGCCGCTCCAGTACACGGTCACGCAGCAGGAAGGGACCGAGCGCGCGTTCGCCAACGCGTACTGGGACAACGAGCGCGCCGGCATCTATGTCGACATCGTCTCGGGCGAGCCGCTCTTCTCCTCGCTCACGAAGTACGACTCCGGCACCGGCTGGCCGAGTTTCTGGAAGCCGCTCGAGCCCTCGAACGTCAAGACCGGAAGGGAGATCGCCTTCGTGATGCCCTACGCGGAGGTGCGCTCGGCGCACGCGGACTCCCACCTGGGACACGTGTTCCACGACGGCCCGGAGCCCACGGGACTGCGCTACTGCATGAACTCGGCCGCGATGCGGTTCATCCCGGTCGAAGACCTCGAGAAAGAAGGCTACGGGCAGTTCCTCGTCCTGTTCCAGGAGAAGAAGGACTGAAGAAGCAGTGACCGCGGTACCGTCGTCGTAGGGGCGGGGCTTGCCCCCGCCCTCGGGCCCTGCGGTCTACGGCGCGAGCCCGGGCTCGTAGTTCGTGACGAACTCGAGAAACCGGATCGTCTCGAGGATGTCCTTGCCCCGGAACCGGATCGCGTGCGCGTCCGTGCGCTCGACGACCGGCAGGTACGCGAGCACTTCCGCCGGGCGGTAGTTCTTGAACCTCAGGTCGAGGGTGACGGGCGCCTTCACGTCGTAGATCTTCATGGCCGGCAGCCGGCCGAGCGCGGCCTTCGCGGCCTCCCGGATCCGGTCGCAGCTCGCGCCGGGAGTCAGCGTGCGCGCAGAGTGAAAGCCCGTATCCCACTTCACGACCGCTCCCTCGATCGGGCCGAGCAATGCCTGGGCCTCCTTCACGGCGGCCTCGTCTCCCGAGATCATCGCCACGGGAACCCGGAAGTGCCCGGCGATGGCCGCGTTCAGGCCGGCCTCCGGCACCGGGACCCCGTTCAACCGGACGTCCGCGAGGGTCGCGGAGGACATCGTGTGCGCGCGCACGCCCCGGGGGTTCGTCGTCGAGGCGTGGTAGCCGACGAAAAGAACGGCGTCGAAGCTCGCATCGATGCCCTCCATCATCGCGAGCGGGCGCGGCCACGAACGGACCACCTGCACGTCCGCCGGAAACCTCTCGATCAGAAGGTTCTCGCCGTTGCCGTGGGAGTCGGACACGAGGATCTCGGTCGCTCCCGCGGCCCGCGCACCGTCGATCGCGGCGAGAACCTCGTTGGTCATGAAGCCGCGGAAACGCTCGTACTCGAAGCCCTGCGGCCCGAGCTGGTCGGAGGTGACGACTCCGGCGACCCCCTCCATGTCCGCCGAGATGTACACCTTGAGCTTCGGCTGCGCGGCGGCCGGCAGCGCCACGGCGAGCCCGGCGAGCAGCAAAGCGCCGAGGAGCCGCCGCAGTCTCATCGGCCGCCTCCGCCGCCCATCGCCGGCGCCTCGGTCTTCGTCTTCGGCATCTCGAAACGCGAGTCGTCGATCGGCACGTTGAGCTCGATCTTCTCGAACTTCAGCGCCTGGGTCTCGGGCACGCCCACGGCCGAGGCCTCGAAGGAATGGGGAAGCATCAGGCCGGAGACGTCGCGATAGTCGCCGATCCGGCTGTGGATTTCGACGTCCCTTCCGTCGACCGAGCGATGCGTGACCGCGAGGACCTGGAGGTACGTCTTCGCGTCGAGATAGAGGTCGCGCGTGTCGCCGCTCTTGCGCCGGATCTTGAGGCGCCAGGCGTCGATGCCGCCTTCGATCGTCTCCCGGCCCACGACCTCGATCGTGATGCCCTTGGCGGCGGAGTCGACGAGGGGACCGTCCATGTCCGCCTGGAGCTCGATGTCCGCCGTCTCGGAAGCCGACATGGGCTGGGGCTCCGTGATGCCGGCGAAGGGCATCGTCATCCAGGCCGTCTTCCCGTCGAACGCCTGGACCGCCGTCTGGCCCTCGAGCGTGAACTCCCACCGCGTCTTGGCAGGGCGCTTGATCTCCAGGGTCGTCGGCAGGCTGTCCCCGCCCAGGCGCATCGTTCCCGTCATCCGCATCGACTGGACGGATCGGATCTTCTCGAGCCCGCCCCGTGCCTGGATGTTCCGGGCCACGAGCTCGTCGGAGGTCGGCGTTTCAGCGGCGAGCCCCGCCACGAACCCGAGGCCGCCGAGCAGTCCGACGAATCGCTGTATCCGCATGCCACGTTCCCCCGTTCGCCGGGACTCTACCCCACCCTCCGGGCGGCGGCGGGTCGCGCGAACGCCGCGGCAGAGAAGATAATCTCTCGGCCATGCCGTCGATCGAAGATCTCCCGACGCCCTCCGTGCTGATCGACCTCGACGTTCTGGAGGCGAACGTCCGCGCCATGCAGGCGAGGGCCCGGACCGCGGGCGTGCGCCTGCGCCCCCACGCCAAGACCCACAAGTCCCCGGAGGTCGGACGCCTCCAGCTGGCGGCGGGAGCGGCGGGGCTGACGCTCGCCAAGACCTCCGAAGCCGAAGTCTTCGCGTCGCTCGGGTTCGAGGACATCTTCCTCGGCTATCCGATCGTCGGCGCCGACAAGGCGCGGCGCCTGCTCGCGCTCGCGGACCGCATCCGCCTGGCCGTGGGCGTCGACAGCGAAGTCGGCGCGAGGAGCCTCGGCGACGTCTTCCACGCGGCCGGCCGGCGTCTGCCGGTCCGGCTCAAGATCGACTGCGGCTACCACCGCGTCGGCGTCGCGCCCGAGGACGCCGTCGCGGCGGCCCGGAGAATCGCCGCGCTGCCCGGGATCGCGTTCTCGGGAGTTTTCACACACGGCGGCCAGGGCTACGCCGGCCGCACGGCGGCGGAAGTTTCCGAGGCCGGCCGGCTCGAGGCCCGCGTCGTCGCCGCGGCGGCCGAGGCGATCCGGGCCGCGGGGCTGCCGGTCGACGAGGTCTCGCTCGGCTCGACGCCCACCGCGCGCGCGGGCATGTCCGAGCCGGGCGTGACCGAGACGCGGCCCGGAACCTACGTCTACAACGACTTCTCGCAGGTGAATCTGGGAAGCTGCCGCCTCGAAGACTGCGCGATGACCGTGGTGGCGACGGTCGTCAGCTCCCCCGCGCCGGACCGGGCCGTCGTCGATGCCGGATCGAAGACACTGTCGAACGATCCGCTCCGGCCCGCGGACGGAGGCCACGGGGCGATCCTCGGACGCCGCAGCCGCCTGGCGCGCCTTTCCGAGGAGCACGGTGTGATCGCGGTCGAGCCGGGAGAGTCCTTCGCCGTCGGCGAGCGGGTGCGGATTCTCCCCAACCATGCCTGCAACGTGTCGAACCTCCACGACCGCCTCGTCGCCGTTCGCGACGGCCGGGTCGAGGGGCAGATCACCGTCGCCGCCCGGGGTTGCGTGCAATAGACGGGGGCCAGGTCCGGATTCTTCGGAGTTCGAAAAGCCGAAGAAATAAGACCTGACCCCCTTTCTGGACAAGCTTTCGGCCCGGGGGCGCCGACCCCTAGCATCCGGCTTCGGCGCGGGACCGTACTCCCGGCGGTAAAGTTCTCCCATGAAGACCACAGTCGCAATCGCGCAGCGTCCCCGGAGCGTCCGAGCCTCCGCCGTCGCGGGCTTCTTCCTCGTCCACGCCGCGGCCCTCGGTGTTTTCGCCGTCGGCTTCTCCTGGTGGGGGGTCGCACTCTGCCTGGCGTCCTACTACCTGCGGATGTTCGCGATCACCGCGGGCTTCCACCGCTACTTCAGCCACCGCACGTACCGGCTCGCGCGCGTACCGCAGTTCCTGCTCGCCGTGCTCGGGCAGACCGCGGCGCAGAAGGGCGTCCTGTGGTGGGCCTCGCACCACCGGCACCACCACAAGTACTCGGACCGGCCCGAAGACATCCACAGCCCCCTCCAGAGCGGGATCTGGTGGGCCCACATCGGGTGGATCCTCTCGCCGGACCACGTCGAGACCGACCTGTCCCGCGTCCCCGATCTGGCCCGGTATCCGGAGCTTCGCTGGCTGGACCGGCACGAGTACGTCCCGACGGCGCTCTACGCCATGGCACTGGCCCTCGCGTTCGGGCCGGTCGGCCTCTTCTACGGCTACTTCCTGTCGACGGTTCTCCTCTGGCACGGAACGTTCTCGATCAACAGCGTGATGCACGTCTTCGGGCGCCGGGTCTTCGCGACGACCGACGACTCGCGCAACAGCTTCCTGTTCGCGCTCGTCACGATGGGCGAGGGCTGGCACAACAACCACCACTGGGCGCCGGGCTCGGCCGCCCAGGGCTTCCGGTGGTGGGAGCTCGACGCGAGCTACTACCTGCTCTGGCTCGGCGAGAGGCTCGGGCTGGTGCGGGACCTGCACCGTCCGCCGCAGCGCTGGCGCGAGGCGGCGCGCGAGGCCGCGCGCACCGGGCGGGCTTTTTCGTCGGCCCGGCTGCACGTCGAGGTGAAGACGCTGACGCAGCGCTGGGCGCGGTTGCGCGCGTCGGCCCGCCTGACGGCGCAGGACGCGCTCGTCGAGCTCGAGGCGGCGCGGGTCCGCGCGGCGGCACGGCTCGAGCAACTGCACGCCGAGGCCTTCGCGGCGGGCGCCCGGGCCGGCCGGCGGCTCGAGGAGATCCACTGCGAGATCGAGAAGGCCCGCGCCCATCTCGTCGAGATCCTGGAGCGCCTCGTCTCGACCGCCGAGTCGCTCGGCATACCGAGCCCCCAGACGGGATAGACGAACCCGGCGACCTCGGGCGCCGGTGCAGGATCATCTTCCTGCTGACCGCCAGGCCCCATCTCGGATAGTGTTTCCTTTCGGCCTCGCGCTTCGGTCTTCGGGCCGGGGCCGGGAGGCTTCCGTCGTGATGCTCACGGTGATGTCGGCGGTCCACGGACAGGCCCCGGGGTTCGGGCGGGCCCGCGCCCTCCCCCATCGGGCGGCGCCCGGCAGGGCGAACGTGCGATGAACCTCTCCCGGGATCTCTTCCTGCGCGCCCTCGAGCGGATCCGCGACGGCCGACTGGAAGTCGGCCTGCCGGGCGGCGACAGGCGAATCTTCGGCGACCCGGCCTCACCCCTCCATGCCGTCGCCGACATCCACGACGAGCACGCGTTCGGCCGCTTCGTCTTCGGCGGCGACATCGCCTTCGGCGAGGCCTACGCGGAAGGCCTCTGGACCTCGCCGGATCTTCCGAACGTCGTGCGCCTGGCGGTCCGTAACCGGGACGCCTTCGACGCCGGCGGGCAGGCCACTGCGGCCGTCTCCCGCTGGACGGCGCGATTACGGCACTGGCTGCGCCGCAACACCTTGTCGGGCAGTCGCTTCAACATCTCGTATCACTACGATCTCGGAACCGATTTCTACTCGCTCTTTCTCGACCCGACTCTGACGTATTCCTGCGGGGTCTTCGAAAGTCCGGGCCTCTCGCTCGAAGAGGCGCAGATCGCCAAGTTCGAGCGCATCGCCGCAATGCTCGAGCTGTCTCCGGGGGACCGCCTGCTCGAGATCGGCTCGGGCTGGGGGTCCTTCGCGATCCACGCGGCCCGGCGCTACGGCTGCCGGGTCACGACGACGACGATCAGCCGTTCGCAGCACGACCACGTCCGCGAGCGGCTGGCCCGGGAGGACGCGGGGGGACGCGTGGAGCTTCTCTTCGAAGACTACCGGAAGCTCGCGGGACGCTACGACAAGGTGGTCTCGATCGAGATGTTCGAGGCGGTCGGCCTCGCCTATTACGACGACTATTTCTCGGCGGTCGACCGGCTGCTCGAGCCGGACGGGACGATGCTGCTACAGACGATCTGGATGAACGAGGCCCGCTTCCCGAGCTACCACACGCGGCCCGACTTCATCCAGCGGCACGTCTTCCCGGGAAGCGAGCTCGCCTCCATCGCGGAGATTCGACGGTCGCTCGCGCGCGCGACCTCGCTCTCGGTCGCCGCGATCGAGGAGATCGGGCACCACTACGTTGCGACGCTGGCCGCCTGGCGCCGGGCCTTCCTGGAGGCCCGCGACCGGGTCCGCGCTCTCGGCTTTCCCGAGACGTTCATTCGGATGTGGGACTACTACCTCGCCTACTGCCAGGGGGGTTTCGCGGAGCGCTACATCGGCGACGCCCAGATCCGGCTCGCGAAGGCGGCGTCGGGCGCAGGGTGGCCCGCGGAGCGCGGCGCAGCAGCGAGGGGAATGGCGTGAAGGCGGCCGACCGCGGATGACGTCCCGGGAATTCTGGCGCTCGAGGATCGCCGCGCCGATCCTCGGGCAGCTCAACCAGGGTCTGTCGCCGGACACCGTCGCCCTGACGATCGGCGTCGGCCTGGCGATTGCCGTGATCCCGGTCGTCGGGGTGACGACCGCCCTGAGCTTTCTTGCCGCGTGGGCGCTCCGGCTGAACCAGCCCGTCATCCAGGCGATCAACTGGTCCTCCTACGCGCTCCAGCTCATACTGATCTTTCCCTTCATTCGACTCGGCGAAAAGCTCTTCGGCGCCCCCCGGCTCCATCTCACGCTCGATCAGCTGGTCGAAATGGGCCGGGCGGACCCGTTCGGAACGCTCTCGCGGCTGGGCTCGACGATCGGGCATGCCGTCGCGGCCTGGGCGCTGTTGGCGCCCGCAATCATCGCGGCCGCGTACTACGCCAGCCGGCCGGCGCTTCGCGCGCTCTCCCGCAGTCTCGCTTCGACCTCGACCTCGGCCACCGACGAAAGAGGCGTCGACGATGTGGCGTGAGGCGGGAACGCTCGCCGCGTGGGGCGCGGCGCTCGTCACGGCGGTCATGATCGCCGCCTGGGCCGCCCAACTGAAGACGCGAAACGCGGGCGTCGTCGACGTCGCCTGGTCGGCCAACATCGCGTTGCTCGCGATCCTGTACGCGGCGCTCGGGCCCGGGCTCGCTTTGCGCCGCCTGCTCGTCGCCGTGATGGGCGGTGTCTCGGGATCCCGCCTCGCCTGGCACCTCCACGCGCGCGGCCGCGGCCGCCCCGAGGACGGGCGATACGCGACGCTGCGGCAGGAGTGGGGCGGCCACATCGAGGCCAAGTTCCTCGCCTTTTTTCTCTTTCAGGGACTGATCGACCTCGTCCTCGGGATCCCGTTTCTGTTCGCATCGCTGAACCCCGCGCCGCCGGTCACGGCCCTCGAGTGGGCGGCGGTGGCACTGTGGGCCGTCGCCGTCGCGGGCGAAACGGCGGCCGACCGCCAGCTCGTGCGCTTCAAGGCGGATCCGTCGAATCGCGGCCGGACCTGCCGTGCGGGCCTGTGGCGCTACTCGCGTCACCCGAACTACTTCTTCGAATGGCTCGTCTGGGTCGCCTGGGCCGCCTTCGCCCTGGCCTCGCCGGGCGGCTGGCTCGCGCCCCTCTGTCCCGCCCTCATGCTCGTCTTTCTGCTTCGGGTCACGGGAATCCCGGCCACCGAGGCGCAGGCCCTGAAGACCCGGGGGGAGGACTACCGGGACTACCAGCGCACGACCTCCGCCTTCGTGCCGTGGATCCCCGGGACCTGACCGCGGGACGAGACCTCGCCCGGTCGGGCGTGGATCGTCTCGCACTACCGGCTGCGCCGGACCTGAGGTAGCCTGCGGGGAGAGTGAACCTCCCCACGCCGCTCGATCCGGCGCCGGCGGAGCTCGCCGGTGACCGGCGCCTGTACTTGAAGCGCGAAGACGTGCACGAACTCGGCGCGTTCAAGTGGCGCGGCGCCCTTCCAACCATCGAGTCCTACAAGCGCAACGGCGCGGCGGCGGTCGTCACGGCCTCGACCGGTAACCACGGCGCCGCGGTCGCGTGGGCGTCGCGCCGCCTCGGCCTGCGCGCGATGGTGTATGCGCCGGCCGGCGCCTCGCTCGCCAAGCTCGCCCTGATCGACTCGCTCGGCGCCGAGATCCGCCTCATCGGCACGGACCTCGATTTCGCCAAGGACGAGGCTCGCAGGTTCGCCGCCGAGGCGCGGCTCCCCTTCTTCGAGGACGGCGTGGAGCCGACGCAGTACGAGGGCTACGGCGCCATCGGAGACGAAATCCTCGACCAGCTGCCGGAGATCCCGGCCGCCGTCGTGGTGCCCGTCGGAAACGGCGCGCTCATCGCGGGCGTCGGGCGCGCCGTGAAGGCCCGATCCCCGGAGACCGAGGTCGTGGGGGTCGCGGCCCGCGACGCGCCGGTCATGGCGTGGTCCTTCGAGAGCGGACGCCCGGTCGCGTGCGATCGCATGGCGACCTTCGCCGACGGGCTGGCCGTGCGGGTGGCGATCCCGGAGGCCGTGGCCGCTGTCAACGCCGTGGCGGACCGGGTCCTCGCCGTTTCCGAGCGCTCGATGGCCGAGGCCGTCGGCCGCTTTCATCGGGCCGGCATCCGCGTCGAGGGTGCCGCCGCTGCCGGCCTCGCCGGCCTCGCGCAGCTTTCCGAAATCGAGGCCACCGTGGTTCTGGTCGTCACGGGCCGCAACATCGACGACGCGCTCCATCAGCGCGCCGTCGAGCGGCCGGAGTCGTTCCCGGGAGACGCGGAGCCTTCGAGCTCCCAGATCTGAACGGCTCCGCGGGCCTCGGGCGCGACTCCCTCCCGCTCCGGGATGACGGCGATCCGGCGAAACGCTCCGATCCGCGGGGCCTCGCCCTGGGCGAAATAGGCGCGCCACCAGAAGCTTCCGCGCATGAGCGGCGTCGGCGGCCCCTCGGCCGGGTAGTCCGCGGCGGGAAATCCGGCCTCCGCGGCGCGCAGTGCCATTCCGGCGCGGGGATCGTCGAGAACCAGGAAGCGCGCGCCCGATCGCTCCAGGAAACCGGCCACCGCGCCGGCGCTGGGCGACAGGAGGATTCCGAGAGCATCGTCGAACTCGGTGCGGCCGATGGCGGCTCCGAAGTTGTCGACGAGCACGGGACGCCCTCCGACGACGTCGAAGAGATGTCCCCAGGACCAGGGCGCCAGGACGCGCCCCGGAATCGGATGGCTTCGCAGCGCGGCCGCAGCGCGCAGCCAGGGCACGGCATAGGGCGGGACCTGCGGGCTCGGCTGCCGGACGCGTCCCGCCGCGAGCAGCAGCGACGGGACGAGGAGCACGGCTGCCGCGCCGGCCACCAGCATCCGCCGGGCGCGCGAGGCGAGCAGGTCCGCGACGACGAGCGCGCCGGCGACGGCCAGCAGCGCGGCCGCGACGATCAGGAACCGATTCGTCCGGACGGCGGCGACGGCGTAGGTCAGTGCGAACGCCGCCAGGGTCGCTCGAAAACCGGCGCGCCATCGGCGGTCGAGGAGAACCGCTCCCGCGAGCAGCCAGGCTCCACCGCCCAGGAGAGCCAGATCGCCCGCGAGCATGCTGTCCGGACGAAAGAACAACGGGCCGAACTCCGAGATCCGGTCGAGCCAGGGATCACCGCCGAAGAACCGCGAGCCCGACAGGAGCGACGACGCCGCCGTGGGAACCGCGGCGAGCGTCAGAGCGCCGATGCCGGCGCCGAAGGCCGCCGCGGGGAGGCGGCGGGCACCCCGCGCCAGAAGCCAGGCATCCGCGGCGCAGGCCGCGGCGGCCGCCAGGAGCGCGGCACCATGGGCCGTTCCCAGGAACCATTCGTCGGGCGGCCGGCCCGGAGGCGAGGTCGCGGCGTAGAGAAAGACGTTTGCGGCGGCCAGGGCGAACCCGGCCGCGGCAGCCAGGCGCCCGGCCACGCGTTCCGGCGGGAGCAGGAGGACCGCGATGCACGCGAGCGCGGCGGCCAGAAGGAGGGCCGGCTGGACCAGGAGAGCCACGCTGACCGCCACGCCGAGAACGGCTGCCGCGACGACGGGGTGCGCGCGCGCCGACCCGACCGCGTCGAGCGCGCCCAGGATGCCCAGGACCAGCAGGGGCTCCAGGAAGTGATGGTCGATCGAGCCCACGCGCGAACCGTCGAGAAAGGGGGTGGAGAACGCGAGCGCCAGCCCCGCGAGCAGCCCGGCCGGCCATCCGCGTCGTCCGGCCACGATGCCGGCGAGCACGGCCGCTCCCGCGCTCGCCACCAGCGGGGGGAACCAGACGGCGCGCCGGAGGACGTCCACGGGCGCCCTCGCACCGAGTGCTCGCGCCGCCCCGCCGGCGGCGAGATCGTAGAGCGGGGGCCACGGGCAGAACGCGCCGTGCGCGCCGCGGTCGGGATCGAAATCGAGGACGGTCCCCGGATGGAGGGCGGAATGCACGATCCTCTTGGCGTGGTACAGCTCGTCGAAGGGTGCGATTTGCGGCACGCCGCTCGCGAGGACGAGGTGCGCATTGGCCGCCCGGACGCCGAACGCGAAGACGAAGACGGCGCCGGCGATCGCGGCCGCCCCGATTCCCGGAAGAGCGCCCGGCCCGAGGGCGCGAGCCGGCTCGCCGGGCGCGCGGTTCACGGCGTGAGGTCGGCCGTGGCCAGGAACCGCGGGGCGCGGCGCGCCTTGGTCGCCTGCTCGAAGGCGTAGGCGATCTTGATCAGCGTCGGCTCGCTGCCGGCGCGGCCGAAGAAGGACAGCCCGACCGGCAGGCCGAACCGCGAGCCGGCGGGCACCGTGATGTCGGGATAGCCGGCGATCGCCGGCAGCGAGGAGCTGCCGCCCGCGCCGTAGGAACCGTTGACGAGATCGATCAGCGACGCGGGCGCCGACGTCGGCGCCACGAGGCAGTCGAGCCGATGCCGGTCCATCGTCTCGTCGATGCCTTCCGCGCGCGACAGCCGCAGGTCGCGGGCCAGGGCGTCGACATAGGCCTTGTCGGTGAGCGGTCCCTTCGCTTCCGCCTTCTCGAAAATCTCCTGGCCGAAGTAGGGCATTTCTCTCGCGGCGTTCTTCCGGTTGAACTCGATCAGGTCGGCGAGCGTGCGGTACCGCGTCCGCGCGCCGAGGCCCGCCAGGTAGGCGTTCAGGTCCGCCTTGAACTCGTACAGGAGCACTTCGAACTCGCTGTCGTCGGTTTCCCCCACCGTCGCGATGTCGGCGGGGTCCACGATGACCGCACCCTCGGCCCGCATGACGGCGAGGGCCTCCTCCGCGACGGCGTCGGCGGCCGGGCTCTGGCCGTAGAGCTTCCGGCGCGGAACGCCGATCCGCGCGCCCGCGAGGCCGCGGCGATCGAGGAAGCTCGCGTAGTCGGTCGGCGCCCTGCCGGCGAGCTGGCGCGTCGCCGGGTCGGCGGGATCGTAGCCGCACAGGGCGGTCAGCAGGATCGCCGCATCGGCGACCGTCCGCGTCATCGGCCCGGCGGTGTCCTGGCTGTGCGCGATCGGGATAATCCCGCTGCGCGAGACGAGGCCGAGCGTCGGTTTGAGGCCCACCAGCCCGCAGTTGTTCGACGGGGACACGATCGAGCCGTCCGTCTCGGTCCCGACGGTGATCGCGCAGAGATTGGCCGCCGCCGCGGCGCCCGAGCCGGAGCTCGAGCCCGACGGATCGCGGTCGAGGGCGTAGGGGTTTCGGCACTGGCCGCCTCGGCCGCTCCAGCCGCTCTGGGAATGCGTCGACCGGAAGTTGGCCCACTCCGAAAGGTTCGTCTTTCCGAGGATCACCGCCCCCGCGTCCCGGAGCCGCCGCACGATGTGGGCATCCTTCTCGGGGATCGCGCCGAGAAGAGCGAGCGAGCCCGCGGCCGTCTGCATGCGGTCCGCGGTGCCGATGTTGTCCTTGACGAGCACCGGGATCCCGTGGAGGGGCCCGCGCACGCGCCCGGCGGCGCGCTCGGCATCGAGGCCGTCGGCGATCGCGAGGGCGTCGGGATTGATCTCGAGAACCGCCCGCAGCCCCGGCCCGCCGCGGTCGACGGCCTCGATCCGCGCGATGTACTTCTCGGCGAGCGTGCGCGCCGAGTCCGCGCCCGAAGCCAGGCGCTTCTGGAGGTCGCCGACCGTCGCCTCGTCGAGCTCGAACGCCGGTGGAGCGCCAGGCGGCGGAGGCGCCGCGGGAACGCTGCGGGAGACCGCGGCGGCCGCGCCTCCCAGGACTCCGCTCTTCAGCAACGATCGGCGGTCGATCATCCCGTCCTCCCGTCTTGCGCGGCCGAGAGATATCACGGAGGCCGGTGGGCCCGGAGATAGGATCTCGCGAGCGTGACCGACCGACGCGCGCTCCTGCTCCTGGCGGCGCTGGCGATTTTCACCGCGTTCTATCCGGCCTTCTTCGGCGAGCTGCCGGTGCCGGCGGCCGGCGCGCGCCTCCTTCTGCCCGACGGGGACCCGCCCCGCGAGCGCAACGACGAGCTCGGAGACGTGCCGACGCAGTTTCTCCCCTGGACCACGGCCGTCGCCGACGCCTATCGCGCCGGCCGCCTGCCCCTGCGCTTCGCCGCCAACGGCTGCGGCACGCCTCTCTGGGCGAATCCCCAGGCTCAGGCGGTCACGCCGACGACCCTCTTTTCCGTTCTGTTCGGCGCCGCCTGGGGGTTCGGCGCGGCCGCGGCCGCCAAGCTCGCGCTCGCCGCGGCGGGCGCCTACCTCTTCACGCGCCGGCGGAGCCTCTCGCGCGGCGCCTCCCTCTGGGCGGCGGTCTCCTTTGGCTTCGCGCTGCAGATGACGGCCTGGATCCACTTCCCTCACACCTGGCCGCTGGCGCTTCTGCCCTTTTCTCTCCTCGCGCTCGAGCGGGTGGCCCGCGGCGCCCGCGGCGGGTTCGCGGCGACGGCGGCCGTGGTCGGCCTGCTGCTCTGCGGCGGTTACCCGGAGGGCGAGTTCTTCGTCGCGCTCTGCGGGTGCGCGTTCTTTCTCGCCGTGCTGCTCTCCCGCCCCGGGCCCCCGGGAACGCGCTTGCGCCGGCTGGGCCTGGCGGCCGCGGCCTCGCTCCTGGGCCTCGGCCTGACGGCCGCCTACACGCTGCCGGCGACCCTCGCCATCGTGCGCGGCGAGCGGTCCGTGCAGGTCGCCCGCGGGACGCGGGGGCGCGCGCCGACGCTGGCTGCGCGCGACTTCCTCCGGCCGCCGATCTACTGGGACATCTCCCGCTTCTGGGTCGTGCCGGAGGCCCGTGGCAATCCCCGCGACTCCGACAAGTTCGGACCGTATTCCTTCGCGGGGCGCGCGAGCGGCTACGCCGGCATTCTCGTTCTCGCTTTCGCCCTGGCGACCCTCTTCTGGCCGCGGGCACCGCGCGCCGTTCGCCTGGCGCGGTGGGGAGTGCTCGCCACGACGCTGTACCTGCTCTGGTATCCGCCCCTCGTCTACATCCTGCAGTCGGCGCCCGGCCTCGCGGAGCTTTCGGCGCGTCTGACCTCCAACCGGGCCAACGCCATACTCGTGCTCCTGCTGGCCTTCCTCGCCGCCTGCGAGCTCGATCGCCTCCGGGGCGGCGGACGCCCGGCGGCGACCCGCGCGGCCGTCGCGATTCTGTGCGGCGCGGCCCTGCTGGTCCTGCGCGGCTACGCCCGCGCTCCCGACCGGCCGCCGCTGACGAACCTGCGCGCCGTCAGCTTCGCGCTTCCGCTGTTGCTCCTGGCCGCGAGCCTCGCGATCCTGGCCGGCCGCCTGACGACGCGGCGGCTGCGCGTTCTCACCGTGTTTCTCGTCGCCGCCACGGGCCTCGACCTGTTTCGCATCGGCGCGCGCTTCAATCCCGGCACGCCGCCGGAGGACTACTTTCCGGTCACGCCGAAGATCCGCGAGCTGCGTCAGGCGTCCCGGGGCGGGCGTTTCGCCGACTCCGGGACCTCGCTGACCGGGATGGCTTTCCTGTACGGCCTCGAAGACGTTCGGGTCCACGACCCCACGGGCCCGGCGGACTACCAGGACGTTCTCGCCGTCACCGCCGGCTACACGGGACCGGCGGAGTACAGCGCCCGCGTCGTTGAGCTCGACGCTCCGATTCTCGACTTCCTGACCGCCCGCGCCCGCGTCGGGCCCGGCGGGGCGATCGCGTCGCGCGCGGCGCCCGTCGCCGTCCTTCCCGGCCGGCTCCTCGGGGCGAGGGATTCCGCCGAGCTCCTGCGCCGCCTCGCCGCCGAAACCGACTTCCTCGGGCGGGCGCACGCGGTCGGACGCGACGAGGAGTTCGCCGGTTCGGCGCGCATTCTCGGGTACGCGAGGCCGCGGCCCGAGGAAGTGCGCCTTCGCGTTGCGGCCGATTCGCCCCGCCTCCTCGTGATCCCGGAAACCGACGATGGCGGCTGGTCGGCGCGGGGCGGCGGCGCCCGGCTGCCGACGCTGACCGTCAACGGAGCGTTTCTCGGGGTGCGCGTGCCCGCGGGCGAAACCGAGATCGTGTGCCGCTATCGACCCCCGGGGCTTCGCGCCGGCGCGGCGATCTCGGCCGCCTCCGCCGGGATCCTGGCCCTGCTCGGCCTGGCCGTCTTCAGAAGAGGTGTGCGATCGAGCTCGCGTAGTAGCTGAGCAGCGGGATCTCCTCCGGACGCGCTCGGAAGAGGCCGTCGGCGTCGTCGACGAGCCGCCGCAGCGTCAGCATCCGCAGGCCGACGGTGATGGCGTAGTCCTGGTCGTTGCGGGGCACGTACACGTGGGCGCCGCGCCCCTCGAGCTCTTCCATGAGGCGCAGGACCTCGCCTTTCAACTCGAGCTCGCTCCACGACCGCTCGGGGTTTCGCACGAAGGCCGTCGCGACGAGCGAGACCGGGACGACGGGGATCACGCGCGCGATCTCGGACATCAGCTCGCGGGCCAGATCCGCCAGCCGCCCGGACCGCTCCTCGCCGGACAGGTTCCGGAAATCGATGCCGCGGCGCTCGACGTGGCGACGCAGCGAAAACGGAGATCCGAAGTTGACGCAGGCGTACCCGAAGCGGTGCCAGCGGTTTCGCGCCATGAGCCAGAGGTTGCGGCCGACGAACCGCAGCGTCGTCCCGAAGGCCACCGGCGTGCTGGCGCGGGAGGCTTCCGGATCGAGTTCGCGCAGGAAGCTGCGGTCTTCGAAGGTCCGGTCGTAGTTGATCCCCACGGGGACGAACACGATGTCTCGCTCGCCCGCCGGATCGAAGGACCGCACCATGTAGTCGAGGATGCCGAGCTTCGGCGGGCGCAGTCGTCCGTCGCGCGAAAGGCCGCCCTCGGGAAAGACCGCCTGGGTCACCCCCGCGGCCGTCGCCATGCCGACGTAGCGCTCGAGGACCCTGCGGTACAGCGGGTCCTTCGAGTTGCGCCGCACGAAGTACGCGCCCATCGAGCGGATGAGCGTCTGGAGCGGCCAGATGCGCGCCCACTCCCCGACGGCGTAGGAAAGGGCCGCCTTCTCGGCCGCGAGGTACGACACGAGGATGTAGTCCATGTTGCTGCGGTGGTTGATGAGAAACACCACCGTCGCGCGCGGCGACATCGCCGCGAGGCCGGCTTCGTCTTCGTAGCCGAGACGCACCCGGTACAGCGAGCGGGCGATGTTGCGGGCGATCCAGTACCCGACCCGGAAATACGCGTACGCGTTGAAGGCCGGCACGATCTCGCGCGCGTACCGGCGGACCCGTTCCATGACGACCTCGCGGGGCATCGCGCTTTCGCGCGCCTCCGCCTCGGCGGACTGCTGGACCTGCGGGTCGTAGAGCAGCCGGTCGATCAGGACCTCGCGCTTGGTGAGCTCGAAGTGCGCGATCCGGATCTTCAGCCGCGTGTTGATCTCCTCGAGCACGCGGTTGACCCGACGCCGCAGGAACCACCGGACGCTCGGGATCAGGAGACGGTCGAGCGCGGCCCATGCGGCGAGGATCGCCAGCAGGACCGCGACCCAGACGGGAAGCTCGACGGTGTCGTGCATCGGAGGTCGGCGCGAGCATAGGCCAGACCCGCGCCCGGACGCACCGGTGCCCCGCGGCCGTTCCCCGGGCCCGGGCGCCGACGTCCGGCCCTACCGGGGCCAGAGCCAGCCGAAGACGCCCGCGGTCAGCAATCCGTAGACGACCCCGTCGGCGACTTCCTTGAGCGTCGACGACCAGGAACGCCCCCACCAGATCGCATTGGGCACGATCGCCGAGGCGTAGGCGAGGATCGCGATCCCCCCGGCGGTGCGAAACACCGTGCGGTACGAGACCCCGGACGGCAGGACGTGGCCCGCGAGGTAGGCCACGCACGTCGAGACGACGAGGAGATACACGAACCAGGTGCCGAGCTGCTTTCCCATGCTCATCGGCCCGGCAGGCCAGACGACCATCGTGCCCATGGGGCCTTCTTCCATCTTCTTCTTCGTCTCGGGGCTCTTGTCGCGCGGATCGCAGAACGGGAAGCGGTACTGCCCGCGTCCCACTCCCGCCCGCCGCATCGCCCCGAGGACGTCGGCTTCGCCGGGAAGCTGCGACCAGTCGGCCCTGTGGTGCGGGAGGAACATCCAGACGATCGAGCTCGCGACGTAGACGAAGACCGCCGAGACCAGGATGGGGAGCCAGAGGGAGCCGAGAGCGACCATACCCTTCCTCCTTCTGCGGTTTGGGGACCGGCCGGGATTATCTCCCGCCGGCCGGGGATTAGGATGCGCCCATGGAATGGAGCCGCGGCGGATTCCAGATCTCGACGGACCCGCTCCGGCTCGATCGCACCGCCATCCAGGCGTTTCTCGCCGGGTCCTACTGGGCGAAGGGGATCCCGCGCGACGTCGTCGACCGGTCCATCGACGGGGCCCTCTGCTTCGGGATCTACGATGGCGACACCCAGGTCGGGTTCGCGCGCGTGATCACGGACCGGGCGACCTTCGCCTACCTGGCGGACGTCTTCGTCCTCGAGTCACACCGCGGGCGGGGGCTCGCCGCCTGGCTGCTGGAGATCGTCATGGCGCACCCGGACCTGCGGAACCTGCGCCGCTGGATCCTCATGACCCGGGACGCCCACGGCCTCTACCGGAAGTTCGGGTTTCGTGAGATCGCGGACCCCGCCCGCTGCATGGAGATCGTGGACCGGGAGGTGTACACGCGCGGACCGAACGGCTAAGATTCCGCCGCTGCCTATGATCGCCTCTCGCTAGCGACGTTCGGACGGCTCCAGGCCGTCGCACATCCAACGCCCGACAGGCGGCGCCCCGACCGGGACCGCCGGGAGGAGATCTCCTTGAACGCACCCGAAGACTGGTGGAACCGTTTCTTCGACGGCCTGGCCGTCGGCTTCTGGCGCGCCGCCGTGCCGCCCGAGGCGACCCGGGCCGACGTCGACTTTCTCTGGAAACATTTGAATCTGGCGCCGGGAGCGCGCGTCCTCGACGTGCCCTGCGGCGCCGGACGCCTCACGCTGCCGCTCGCCGAACGGGGCTGCGCAATGACCGGGATCGACATCTCGCAGGAGTTCCTCGACGGCGCCTCGGCGGCGGCGGGCGAGCGCGGCCTCGCCGTCGACTTCCGGCGGGCGGACATGCGGGACATTCCGGCCGGAACGCCGTTCGACGCGATCTTCTGCTTCGGGAACAGCTTCGGCTATCTCGACGACTCGGGCAACGCGCGTTTCGTCGAAGCCGCCGCGGCGGCGCTGTCGCCGGGCGGCCGCTTTGCCGTCGATTTCGGCCAGACGGCCGAGGGTGTCTTTCCGCGGCTCGAGCCGCGCTCGGAGGGGGAGCTCGCCGGGTATCGATTCGTCGAGGAGACCCGGCTCGACGTCGCGACCTCGCGCATCGAGAACGTCTTCGAGTTCTCGAAGGACGGCCGGACGGAGCGCAAGCTCGCCTCGCAGCGGGTCTACCTGGCCGGCGATCTCGTCCGGATGCTCAGCCGGGCCGGACTCGACGTCGTGGGCCTCTACGGCTCGCCCGGCGAAGAAGCCTTCGTCCTCGGCTCGACGCGGCTGCTCATCGTGGCGGAGCGGCCGCGCGCTTGCGCGCCAGCGAGACGAGGCTGATGACGGCCCAGGAGCCCTCGAGGACGATGAGGCCCGAGTTTCGCGCCTCGACCGCGAAGTACGTGAGGATCGCGGACCCGGCGAGGTTGAGCAGGAGATAAGCCCGGTCCTGGCCGCCGAGCTTGCCGGTCTGCTGGGCGGCGAAAGCGGCGAGGATCAGCGCCGCGCCGACGAGCGAGATCGCCTGCGCGATCATTGCGGCCCCCCCCGCTCTCCGCCGAGCGCGGCGGCCAGGCGCACCAGCGCCGATTGCAGCAAGGCGACTTGGAGCTTCCGACAGCGGTGCTTGTCGTCGGCCATCGTCACGTCTCCTCTCCTATGGCGGGCGTCTCCAGACTGGGGGCCACGGGATAGCAGGCCAGCACGAGCCGGTAGGGCCGGCCGCGGCCGGGCCGGCCGTTCTCGCGAAGGTTCGGAGTCGAGTGGCGGGCGATGACGTCGACGATCGCCTGGCGGATGGCCTCGGCGAAGCGGGCCCTCTGTTCCGGGGTTTCGAAGCGAAACTGGGACTTCACCGACATCGTCGCCAGGCGCTTGCCCTCGGCGGAAGCCTCCTGCGCCGCACGCCCGACGTCGAATCGGACCTGCTCGGCCAGGGCGAGCAGGTAGTCCGCCGAGGCGGTGTCCCGAATCTCCCGCCAGTCGGGAGCGAGCGGCCCGAGCAACTCCGGCGAGAGCGTGTACGACCGGGCGGTGGCGACGTACCGCTGCTCGATGAGGTTGCGGCGCCGGCGGCGCCCGGCCGCGCGGAGCAGCCCGGCCTTTTCCAGCTGCCGGACGTGGTAGTTCACACGCTGCCGCGGAAGCCCGAGCCGCCGGGCCATCTCGGTCGAGGAGGATGGCTCCCGGGCCAGGACCAGAAGGCGCGAGCGCAGCGGATGCAGAAGGGCGGAGGCTCGCCGCGACGTCTGCACCGACTCGAGGCCGGGTGCCTGCACGGGGGCAGCGCTGCTCACAGACAGTCATATTTGTACAGACAGATTAATTTGTCAATAGACGGACTGCGCCCTGCCGCCCACTTTCCGCGTACTTCCACCGTGAACCTCGATTCCCCACACCTGAAACCCCGCCGATACAATCGAGCAGTGCCCCTCTTCGATCCCGCCCGAGACGTCCCGGGGAGGGCCTGACCTCTGGCCCGGCTGGGACTGACGGGAGGCGGATTCTCCTCCCGCTCGATGCGCGCCGAGAAGCGGGGCCGGGCCGGTTCGGCCAGGCCGGAGGAGGACAGGAAGAAAAAGAAGCTCCCCCTCAAGGTCATCCTGCGCGACGCGGGAGAGCTCGTTTCGGCGCGCCGCGGCCGGCTGGCCCTCGGGTTCGGCCTGCTGCTGGTCAGCCGGCTGTGCGGCCTGGTGCTGCCGGGGACCACCAAGATCCTCCTGGACGACGTTATCGGAAAGGGACGCCGGGAGCTGCTCGTGACGATCGTCCTCGTCTCGGGCGCGGCGACCCTCGTCCAGGCGATCACGGGGTTTGCCCTTTCCCAGGTCCTCGGCAAGGCCGCCCAGCGCTCGATCACCGAGATGCGCCGGACCGTCCAGCGGCACGTCGGCCGCCTCCGGGTGGCCTTCTTCGACCAGACGAAGACCGGCGTGCTCCTCTCGCGCGTCATGACCGACGCCGAGGGCGTGCGCAACCTCGTCGGGACCGGCCTGGTCGAGCTGGCGGGTGGGGGCGTCACGGCGATTCTCGCCCTCGGGATCCTGTTCTACTTCAGCGCCAAGCTGACGCTGATCGCCCTCTCGGTTCTGTCGCTCTTCGGCCTCGTCCTGCTCTTCGCCTTCAAGACGCTCCGTCCGCTCTTTCGCGAACGCTCGAAGATCAACGCCGAGGTCTCGGGCCGGCTGACCGAGTCCTTTTCGGGCATCCGGGTGGTCAAGGCCTACCGGGCCGAGCGCCGCGAGGCCCTCGTCTTCACGAAGGGGGTCCATCGGCTCTTCGCCAACGTGGCGAAGACGATGACGGGGTTTTCCGCGGTCGCGGCCTTCTCGACCCTGCTTCTCGGGGTCGTCGGCGTCTCGATCATGTGGGTCGGCGCCCACGAGATCGAGGCCGGCCGGATGACCGTCGGGTCCTTCGTCTCCTTCACGCTGTACCTGGGCCTTCTCGTCGGTCCGGTCATCCAGATCGTCTCGATCGGCAGCCAGGTCACCGAGGCCTTCGCGGGGCTCGAGCGGATCCGCGAGCTTCGCGACGAGCTGGCCGAGGACGCCGGCGACCGCGAGCGCGAGCCCCTCCCGCCGCTCGAGGGGCGGGTCGAGTTCCGGGACGTGTCGTTCTCGTACGAGGAGAACGTCCCCGTCCTCCACGACGTGTCCTTCGTGGCCTCGCCGGGCACCGTCACGGCGCTCGTGGGCCCCTCCGGCTCCGGAAAGAGCACGATCATCGGCCTCGTGGCGGCCTTCCACCGGCCGACCTCCGGGACGATCCTCGTCGACGGGCGCGATCTCTCGAAGGTGCGCCTGTCCGACTATCGCGGGCAGATCGGCGTCGTCTTCCAGGACAACTTCCTCTTCGACGGGTCGGTTTACGAAAACATCGCCTACTCGCGCCCCGAGGCGCCGCGCGAGGAGGTCCTGCGGGCCGCCGCGATCGCCCGGTGCGACGAGTTCGTGGTCAAGCTGCCGCGGGGCTACGACACCGTCGTCGGGGAGCGCGGCGTCAAGCTCTCCGGCGGGCAGCGCCAGCGGGTCGCCATCGCGCGCGCGATCCTGGCCGACCCCCGCGTCCTGATCCTCGACGAGGCCACCTCCTCGCTCGACAGCGAAAGTGAAGCGCTCATCCAGGAGGGCCTTTCGGAGCTCATGAAGGGCCGGACGACCTTCGTGATCGCTCACCGGCTCTCGACGATCCGCCGCGCGGACTTGATTCTCGTCGTCGAGGCGGGCCGGATCGCCGAACGGGGGCGCCACGAGGGGCTCCTCGCCCGCGGCGGCCGGTACGCCGACCTCTACACGCGGCAGTACGGCCTGGAGTCGAACCTGTTCCTGAACCCCGGCGAGGCGATGCGCGTCGAGGAAGACGGCAAGGCGCCGGTCGCGGCCGCGGATTCGTCGATCGGAACCCTGCCGCTCGTCGGCAGCGGAGCCCCCGAGTAGGGGCGGCCCTGCGGCCGCCCTCCCGCCGTCCCTAGTCCCTGCGCCCGCCCATGAATCGCAGCATGAACAGGAACAGGTTGATGAAGTCGAGGTACAGCGAGAGCGCCCCGACGATCGCGTAGGAGCCGATCCGGCCTTCCGGCAGCGCGACGGCCATGGCCTTGAGCCTCTGGGCGTCCCAGGCCGTCAGGCCCGTGAAGACGATGACCCCGACGATCGAGATCACGAACTGCAGCCCCTCGGACTTCACGAACATCCCGACGAGCGACGCCAGGATGAGGCCGATCAGACCCATGAAGACGAACTGCCCGACGCCCGCGAGGCTGCGCTTGGTCGTGGTTCCGTAGAGGGCCAGGGCGCCGAACATCCCCGCCGTCACGAAAAAGGTCGTCGCGATCGACGTGCCCGTGTAGGCCAGAAAAATGAACGAGAACAGCACGCCGTTGAGCGCGGAGTACACGAGGAAGAGCGCCGAGGCGGTCGTGGGCGCGAGTTTGTTGACCCGTGCCGACAGATAGAAGACGAGACCGAGTTGGCCGATCGCAAGCGCGAAAAAGAGGATCCGGTTCGTGGCGATGGCCTGCATCGCCGTGGGCGAGGCCGCGACGCTCAGCGCGACGGCCGCCGTGACGCCGAGGCCGACGAACATCCAGCCGTAGACCTTGCGCAGGAAGGCCGTCACCCGTTCGGCGGTGGCGGCGGCGGCGGGCGAGAAGGCGGCCTGCGGGGTCATTTCGAAATCGGTCATGTGGTCCCTCCGAGAATGGGGATTCTATCCCGCGAGGGAAAACACCGACGGCAAGGCGAGGGATTCCCGCCGGAACGGGTCCGGGAGTCAGTTGACCCGGTAGCGCAGCTCCTCGAGGAACCGCAGAGCGATCGGGTCGCCCGGCCTCTCCTCGAGGGCCCCCTCGAACTCCCGGCGGGCCTCGGCGATCTCGCCGCGCGCGGCGTGCAGGCGTCCGAGGTTCAGGTACGGAAAGTGGCGCGGCTCGTAGCGGGGGGCCGCCTTCGCCTTCTCGAACCAGGCGACGGCCGCGTCCGGCTCGCCCCGCTCCATGAGGTAGCAGCCGATGTCGTTGTACGGGTTGCCGAACGTCGGATCGGTGGCGATGGCCTTGCGGCACTCCTCGATCGCGTCGTCGACCCGGCCGGCGAAGGAATAGGCCCAGCCCCGGAACGTGTACGCCTCGGCGGTCGGCTCGGTCTCGAGAGAGCGGGTGAACAGGGCGATGGCGTCCTCGAGGTCTCCGGACAGCAGCCGGTCGGTCCCCTCGCGCCAGAGAGCGACGGCCCGCTCCGATCGCGCGCTCACGAAACGGATTATAGAATCGACTTCCTCCCGTGAGCGACGACCGCAAGTACCGACACCGCGGCTACCAGGAGTCGGACCGCGATTCCTCGGCGCGGCGCCCTTCCGGGCCCCGGCCGAACCGCGACGACGGCGCGCCGCGGGGCCGCGGCATCGACCAGAACAAGGCCGTGGTGTTCCGCTGCAAACACTGCGGCGAGAAGGTCCTCGACCTCGACGCGATCGGGGAGTCCGCGACCTGCCGCAAGTGCGGCAAGGCGCTCCACGCCTGCAGCCAGTGTTCCCACTTCGACACGTCGGCCCGGTTCGAATGCACGCAGCCGATCCCGGCGCGAATCGCATCGAAGCAAGCCGCCAACCCGTGCACGTTCTTTGCGCCCGCGAAAACGTTCGACCTCACGGGCAGCCGCGGCGAGGCCACGCCCGACGACGCCCGCGCCGCGTTCGACGCGTTGTTCAAGAAGTCCTAGGGCGCCGCCGCCAGGACGACCGCCCGCCGCAGGACGCGCCGCAGCATCGCCGGCGTGAGACGTCCCGTGAAGGTGTTCTGCTGGCTCGGGTGATAGGTCGCGAGCAGTCGGTCCGCGCCGATCCGGAAGGCGCCGCCGTGGGCAAAGCGCGGCTTCGGCTTCGGCAGGACGGCCCCTTCGGCGGACAGGACGTCGAGACAGGCCGCGAACGCCAGCGCCCCGAGGGCCACGAGGATCCGAGGCCGCGCCAGGGCGGCGAGCTCGCGCGCCAGATACTCCCGGCAGTTCGCGAGCTCCTCCGGCAGCGGCCGGTTGTCCGGCGGGGCGCAGCGGCAGGCCGCGGTGATCAGCGCTCCGGTCAGCGCGAGACCGTCGCCGCGCGCGACGCCCTCGGCGCGGTTGGCGAGGCCGGCGGCGTGGAGCGCGGCGAAGAGAAACCGGCCCGATTCGTCGCCCGTGAACATCCGGCCCGTCCGGTTCGCGCCATTGGCCGCGGGCGCAAGCCCGACGAGCACGATCCGCGCGGCGGCGTCGCCGAACGCCGGGACGGGTCGGGCCCAGTAGGTCTGTCCGGCGAAGCGTTTCGGCGGATGCCGCCCCGCCGCTTCGCGCCACGCCACCAAGCGCGGGCAGCGGCGGCACGCGATCACCTCGCGCTCGATCGCGGCGAGGGGGCCCTTCAATCGCGCCGGTACGTTCCGGTCAGCTTCGCCTCGGCGAGGACGTGGCCCTTCATCGCCGCCTCGAGCTGCGCCTTCGTCGCGCCCGGCGCGAGGCCGAGGGTCGCGTCGAGCGCGTAGAGCCGGAACTCGTAGCGGTGCACGCCGTGGCCGCGCGGAGGCGCGGGACCGCCCCAGCCGAGCTCGCCGTAGTCGTTGGTGCCGTGCGTGCCGCCGGCCGCGTGGCCCGACGCCCGGGCGACGGAAGCGGTCAGGCCGGACAGGTCGGGCGAAAGGTCGTAGAGGACCCAGTGGACCCACGTCCCGCGTGGCGCGTCGGGATCGTCGCAGACGAGCGCGAGGCTCTTCGCCTGCGCCGGGACCCCGGTCCAGGTCAGGCCGGGGTGGGAGTCGCCGCCGTCCCGGGAGTGGGCCGGCGGGATGGGGTCGCCGTCGCGAAAGGCGCTGCTCTCGAGCCGCATGGCTACTTCTTGGCCGGCAGCCCCTTCGGCACGCCCATCTCGCGCCAGCGCTTCTTCTTCTCTTCCCAGTCCTTCTCGGCGCGCTTGCGGTTGGCCGCCGCGGCGGCCGCCCGCGCGTCGTCGGGGTCCTCGGGCAGGGGCGGCCTTGCGTCTTCCGGGGCTTCCGTCACGCCGCCATTCTAGTGTCCTCGCCCATGCGGCCGCCACACGGAGGCTCCGCCCTTCGCAACGGAGAAGTCGCGCCCGAAAAAAAGGCCGCCCTTGCGGGCGGCTCGAGGACGGGAGGCCGGGAAATCGGCCAGGAGATCAGGGGTTGACGACGACGGTGCCGGTCATGGACAGGTTGTGCGGAATGCAGAAGTAGGGAAACGTCCCCGCCTGCGTGAACGTCCGCGAGAAAGTCCCGGTGCTCTTGATGCCCGAGTTCCACGTTCCGTCGCCGCTGCAGGGCGGGCACGGCCCGGAGGTCGACGAGTGTTGCATGCTGCTGACCCACGTCCACCGGACGGTGTCGCCGACGTGAATCGTCGAGGTGCTCGTGCCGCTCGTCTGATCGACGAAGTTGGTGCCGCCCTGGCCGACGTTGACGATGAAGGTGCCGCTGGCTGGCGGCGTCGGGGTCCGCGTGGGTGTCCGGGTCGGCGTGGCGTCCGGCTGGGTCGGAGTCACCGTCGGCCCGGAAGGCGTGATGGGCTGCTGGGGCAGGTCTTCGGCGCCGACGACGAAGATGGGATCGGTCGTGGCATTGTCGATGACGACGCCATAGGAGAACACCTCGTGCGAGGCCGAGACGACGATGACCGCGTTCTCCGTCGCGTGGCCGCCCTGGCCCGCCGCGTCGAAGATCCCCGAGACCTGGGCCCCCGAGTGCGCGGCGATCTGCCGCGTGACCGCATTGCCGACCTGCGCTCCCCCGTCGAAGATGGTGAAGGTCACGCTGACCGACGAGTCCTCCCGGTTGAAGACGCCGACGTTGGTGCGGAAGCCGCCGTTGCGGATCGACGTCAGAACCGTCGTTGCGTGCGCCTCGGAGTTCTTCAGGCCGGGGATGAACATCCCGACGGTCGGCTCGGGCTCGGTCGAATAGAGGCGGCTGGTGACCACGAGCTGGTCGCTGTCGCCCGAGAACTCGAACTCGACACCGCCGGCCGTGTTGGGGGCGTTGAACTGCGACACCACGATGTCGTTGAACGCGCGCGACTCGCGCGGGGTCAGCGTGAACGTCACCGACTGCGTCGCCGGATTGCACGGGCTCGGGATGAAGCACCGGTACCGCGCCTCCACCGTCAGATCGTCCGTGTACGACGTGTTGAACGCCCGCACGTCCGAGAAGAACGGCGCCCCGCCCACGATCGACGCCGCCGCCGGCAGCGTCAGGTTCTCGGCGTGGAGAGAACCACCCAGAAGAATCGCCAGGAGAGACCAAAGAAACCTGCGCATGATCCACCTCACTCCCTTTCGGGATCTGCAGGCTAGTCGGCCCGGCGACCCCGGAGCCGCTGTTTTAGGAAGCCTTGAGGATGCCGCACGTATAATGCTCAGCCGTCGTGACTTCCCCCTCGTCCGCCCTCGAGTTGCTGCGCCGCGGCTCGGTCGACCTGATCGACGAGGCGGACCTCGCGAGGAAGATCGCCCGCGGCCCGGTCACGGTCAAAGTCGGATTCGATCCCTCGGCCCCCGACATCCACCTGGGGCACACCGTGGTCCTGCGGAAGATGCGCCACTTCCAGGATGCCGGACACCGGGTCGTCTTCGTCATCGGCGATTTCACGGGGGCCATCGGGGACCCGTCCGGAAAGAAGGCGACGCGGCCGCAGCTGTCCCGCGAAGAGATCGAGGAGAACGCGCGCACGTACACGAAGCAGGCCTTCAAGATCCTCGACCCGGACCGGACCGTCATCGAGTTCAATTCGAAGTGGCTCGAGGCTCTCGGCGCCGCCGGTCTCGTGCGCCTGGCGGCCCGTGTCACGGTCGCGCGGATCCTCGAGCGCGACGACTTCCAGAAACGGTGGAAGGCGAATCAGCCGATCGCCCTCCACGAACTCCTCTACCCCCTCGCCCAGGGCTACGACTCGGTGGCGTTGAAGGCCGACGTCGAGCTCGGCGGCACCGACCAGCTCTTCAACCTCCTCGTGGGCCGCGATCTGATGCGCGCCGAGGGGCTCGAGCCGCAGGTCGTGATGACGCTGCCGCTGCTCGTGGGGATCGACGGCGTCGAGAAGATGTCCAAGTCGCTCGGCAACGCCATCGGCGTTCTCGACACTCCCGCCGAAATGTACGGTAAGGTGATGTCGATCCCCGACGCCCTTCTCTGGAGCTGGTACGAGCTGCTGACGGACGCTCCGCCGGAGGAGATCGCCGCCAGACGCCCACGCGTCGAGGCCGGTCAGGAGAACCCGCGCGACGCCAAGGCCGAGCTGGCCCGCCGGATCACGACGGATTTTCACGGCGCCGACGCCGCCGCCCGCGCCGGCGAGGACTTTCGCCGCGCTTTCTCCCGCGGGGAGGTCCCCGCGGAGGTCGAGACGCGCGAGCTTTCCGCCGAGGGCGGCGGGCCGGCCGCGAAGACGCTCGTCGCCCTGGGTCTCTGCCCCTCGATGCGCGACGCGCGGCGCAAGCTCGAGGAGGGCGCCCTGAAGATCTACGCCGACGGATCGGCCGAGCCGCGGGAGGTGCGGGATCCCGAGGAGCGCCTCGCGGGCCCGGGGCCGGCGGTGCTGCGCCTCGGGCGGCGCTTCATCCGCGTGGTCTGGAAATAAAAGGCACCACGCCCGTTCCGGACGATTCTTCTTCCGAGCCCTCCCGGGATTTCCGACGCGGACGGCAGGACCGGCAGATGCCCCGCATCTGATGCGTGTGGGACAGCAGCACGAATCCGTGGCGGACGGCGACCTCGTCCTGGAGCTGCTCGATCTTCTCCTCGAAGAATTCGATGACGCGGCCGCACTGATCGCAGATCAGGTGGTCGTGGTGGTCTCCGGCGCGCAGCCGCTCGTATCGGTAGCCCGACTCCCCGATGCGCAGGCGCCCGACGATGCCCGCGTCGACCATGAGCTCGAGCGTCCGGTAGATCGTGGCCCGCGAGATCTTCTTGTGCTTGGCGCGCAGGCGCATGTGCAGCTCATCCGCCTCGACGTGCTCATGTCGCCCAAACAGCTCATCGAAGAGCGCCCGGCGTTCGTGCGTGAGCTTGAGCCCGCGCCTTTCCAGGTACTTGCGAAAAATCTGGAGCTCGCGCTTTTCCATACGATTGCGACTCAGTCTCAATTGAGATAATCTCCCCTCTCCGGCAGACAAGTCAAGCCGCCAAACGGGAGACAGGCCATGTGGCAGGGATTCACCATCGCTCTCCGGGAAGGCATCGAGGCCTTTCTCATCGTCGCACTGACGCTTTCCTACCTCGGCCGCACCGGGCGCCGCAGTCTGGCCCGGGCCGTGTACGCCGCGATCGCGGCCTCCGCCGTCACCTGCTCGCTGGCCGGCTGGATCTTTTCGAAGGCCGTCAACCAGCCGCTCTGGGAGGGGATCCTCGCGCTCGCAGCCGCCGCGCTCGTCGGAAGCCTGCTCGTCTACATGAAGCGCGTCGCCTCCCGCATGAAGTCGGACATCGAACAGCGGATCGAGGCGAGCGCCGGAAGCGTCGACGCGACCCGGGCGTTCTGGGGCGTTTTCGCGTTCGCGCTCCTGATGATCACGCGCGAGGGCATGGAGACGGCGCTCCTGATCGCGACGGCTCTCTTCCAGATGAAATCTTCGTCCGTCTTCCTCGGCCTCGCGCTCGGACTGCTCTCGGCCGCCGCCATCGGGTTCCTCTGGACGCGGCTCGGCAAGGGCGTGGATCTGAAGACGCTCCTGAACGTGTCGGCCGTGTTTCTGACGATCTTCCTGGTTCAGCTCGTTCTCTACGGCATCCACGAGCTCGCCGAGGCCCGGCTCTTCCCCTCCTCCCAGGCGATCCACGACGCGACGGAGATCCTCGGGCCGGACGGCCGGATCGGCCGCCTTCTCGCCTACGCTCTCGCCATCATCCCAACCGTGTGGCTCGGCGGGATGTGGTGGAAACGGCGGCGTGCGCGCTCCTCGACGCCCTCCGCCTCCCGCGCCAGCGCCGCCTGATCCGTCAGGGCGCCGGTGTCGCGGCCGGCGTCGGCCGGGGCGTGACTGTCCCGCGGCCGGACTGGAGCATCGCTTCGACGACCCGGGTCGACAACCCGGCCGCCCGCAACTTCTGGATGTCGCCGGTCGAGAGCGCGTAGCTCCGGTTCCCGGCGCGGATGGCCTCCAGGAGCTTCTCGTCGGAGGCGCCCGCCTCCTTGAGCTTCAGGATCTCGCGCTCGGGCTTTTCGACCGGCACCGGCGTGCCCACGTAAGGCTGGTCGGGCACGATTTCGAAAGGCCGCGGGGGCGTGACGGCCGGCGTCGGCGTCGTGGGAACGCGCTTGCGCAGGTAGCCGGCCGGGTGACCTCCGGCTCGACCGCAGCCGGCCGTGGCGCCCGGGCCATGCGTGAAGTGGACGAGGTCCGGGCCCCGGGGGACGCGAACGTATTCGCCCTGCAGCTCCACGCGGTCGCCGACTTCGAGCGCGAGATTATCGCCGCCGCAGGACAGGTCGTGCACGACGCGAACCCTGGCCTGCATGTCGACGGCGAGGTTGCGGTCGGCACCCGCGGGCTGTTCGGCCGCCACGAAGTAGGCGTCGAGCGTGACTTCGAACTCCAGGAATTTCCGGCCGTTCTTGTGGACCGTGCGGCGGGGCGTCGTCGCGACCTCGGCCCTCGCAACGATCTCGACGTGCGGGCTCTTCGACGGGCGGCCCCGCCAGCAGGGGTGCCGAGGACCAGGGCCGCCCGTAGTCCGAACACGCGCGCCATTATGGGGTCAGGTCTTCATTTTTCGGACTTTCCCGGCGCTCCCTCGCCCGGGCCACCCCCTTGACGGGCATCCCGCGGCGGGGCTATGGTTCGCATTCGCGACTGAGACTGAATCTCAATCTAGATTGGAGGACGAGTGCGCGGAACGGCCCTCGGCACCCTGGCGGCGGCCCTCCTGGTGGCCGGCATTCTCGGCGCAGCGGACGGCGGCACCCGCTCCACGCCCCTGCCGTTCGCCCGCCCGTTCGGAATCCGGCCGGCCCTCCCCTCCCGCACGCCGCCGCGGGCCGATGACGTCGACCCGCCCGAGGTCCAGGTCGGGGAGCGCCTCTTCCTGGAGACCCGTTTCGCGCAGTACTTCGCGGCCCACACCACCGGGATCAACGCTTCTCTCGCGCAGGGCGACCCGGCGCTCGCGTCGCTCCCCACTTCCGACGGCCCGCTGCCCGGCCCCTTCGCGGGAATGTCGATCAACTGCCGCAACTGCCACCTCGTCGACGACACGGCCGGTGCGCCCACGCGAACCTACGCCGACTACAGCCGCCAGCCGCTCGTTCCCGTCCGCGAGGACGGGCTCGAGCGGGCGCCCCGCAACTCGCCCTCGCTCGTCAACGCGAATCTCGACCGGGACGTCCCGTTCCTGCTGCATTTCGACGGCGAGTTCGCGACGCTCGAGGGTCTCGTTCGCGGAACGCTGACGGGCCGCAACTTCGGCTGGCTCCCGCTCGAGGTGCCGGCGGCCGTCGCCCACATCGCCCGCGTGATTCGGGAGGACGACGGCTCGGACCCGCTCGGGCAGGCTTTCTCGGGCGTTTCCTACCGCGTCCTCTTCGCCGGGACGAGTCCCGCGATCCCGGCCGAGCTCGTGCTGCCCGCGGCGTACCGGCTGGAGGTCGCAGGCGCGAGCGACAGTGCGATTCTCGACGTCGTCGCGAGGCTGATCGCCGCCTACACCCGCTCGCTCAAATTCGCGAATGCGTCGCCCTACGACGTCTTCCTCGCCCGCAACGACCTCCCTGCCGCGCCGGAACCGGGCGAAAGCGACCTGGAATACAGCCGCCGCCTGCGATCCGCGGTCGACGTCCTCGGCGACCCCCGCTTCGTCACGGATGCCGACGGCGAGTTCGCCGAGCACGACCCGCAATTCGCGTTCGGACCCGCGGAACTGACTGGCCTGAAGATCTTCTTTCGCGAGCCGCTCGAGGGAAATCCCCGTTTCCTCTCGACGCGGACCGGCAACTGCATCGCGTGCCACGCGGCGCCGAACTTCACCGACTTTCGGTTCCACAACACCGGCGCCACACAGGAGGCTTACGACGAAGCCGCCGGCCACGGCGCGTTCCAGAGGCTCTTCATCCCCGACCTCGACTACCGATCGAGTCGGTACGAGGAGTTCCTCCCCGCCACGCCGGCGCACCCCTCGGCCAGGGGTCCGTTCCGCACCGCGCCGCTCGATCTCGGCCTCTGGAACGTCTACGGCAATCCCGACCTGCCGACGCCGCAGTCGGCGCTCGAAGCCGCGGTCGGCCCCCTCTCGTCGGAAACGCTCCGGCGCACGATCGCCCACTTCAAGACGCCCGGCCTTCGCGACCTCGGCCAGTCGGGACCCTATCTGCACACGGGCCGCAAGCGCGACCTCGACGAAGTGATCGAGCTCTACATCGCCTCCGCCGCCCTGCAGCGCGATGGCATCCTCCGCAGCGGCTCGCCGGAGCTCGCGGGGATCTTCCTCGCCGAGGGCGACGTCGAGCCTCTCGTCGCCTTCCTGCGCTCTCTGAACGAGGACTACAACTAGGTGATCACCCTTCTGGTCTTCGCCGGCACCCTGGCCCGGCCCGCCGGAACCGCTCCCGCGCTCGTCGAGCGGCGGCTCTCCGTCATGGGAACCATGCTCGACATCGCCGTCGTCGCCGACGCGCGTGCACGCGCCCTGGCGGCCTCCGAGGCAGCCGTCGAGGAGCTCGGCCGCGTCGAGGACCTGCTGACGACATGGCGCGACAGCCCGCTCTCGCGGATCGCCGGCGCCCCGCCGGGCCGCCGCATCCCGGTCGGCGCCGAGCTCTTCGACGTGCTCCATCGCGTCTTTGCCTGGTCGGCTCGCACGGGCGGCGCCTTCGACCCGACGGTCGCGCCCCTGGTCCGCGCGTGGGACCTGCGGGGCCCCGGCCGCATCCCTTCGCCGGCCGAGCTCGCCGCGGCGCTCGACGCGACGGGCCCGTCGGCCTTCCGGCTCGACCCGTCGGACCGCTCGATCCGGCGGCGGGATGCCGGCGCCGGGATCGAGGAAGGGGGATGGGGCAAGGGGTACGGTCTCGACGGCGCCGCGCGGACGCTCACGGGGGCGGGTACCCGAGGCGCGCTGCTCGATCTCGGCGGCCAGGTTGTCGCCCTGGGACGCGACGCCGGCGGCGAGCCGTGGACCGTCGCGATCGCCGACCCCCGGCGTCGCAGCCGCGCCGTCCTGACGCTGCGCCTCGAAAACGCATCGGTCGCGACCTCCGGCGACTCCGAGCGCGGCCGCGAGGTCGACGGGGTTCGCATCGGCCACCTGCTCGACCCGCGCACCGGCCGCCCCGCCGCCGACTTCGGCTCGGTCACGGTCGTGGCTCCCTCCGCGCTCGAAAGCGACGTCCTGTCGACCGCCCTTTTTGTGCTGGGGCCGGATGCGGGCCTCGCGCTTTCGGACAGCCTGCGACACGAGGGCGTTTCCAACGAGGTCCTCTACCTCGTGGTGCGCGGCGGTGCGCTCGAAGCACGGTACAGCCCCGGGATCCCCGATTTGTTGATTTCGGCCGACACGACGGTCGTGCACGGTCTTTCCACGGAGAGATGAGGAGGACCCTTCCCATGTGTCGCGTCTCGAGAATCACGTTCAGTGTCTGCGTCGCCCTCGCCGGCGCGCTCGTCGCGGCCGCGCAGACCCCGACCCCCTCTCCCACGCCGGCCGCGTCCCCGGCGCCGCTGTCGCCCGAGGAACGCATCCAGCGGCTCGAGCAGCTCCTGGCCGAAACGCGCTCCGAGCTCGCCGAGGTCAAGGCGGCATCGACGAGCGCCGCGGCCGACGCCAGGCTCGCCGAGATCGAGCGCAAGATCGACGTCCTCGCGCAGGAAATCGAGTCGATGAAGCTCGGGGAAGCCGCCGCGGTCCGGGCGCCGGTCGCCGCCGCAGCCGCTCCCACTCCCGCTCCCCCGGAGACGACGCAGGAGAGCCTGGAGCGCTACGGTCTGGGCCTTTCGGCCTCCAGGGTCTACGGCATCAAGCGCGGCGTCTCGATCGGCGGCTACGGCGAAGCCCTCTACCAGAACTTCGCCTCGACCAACCAGGGCCACGAGCCGTCGGACGCCGAGGATCGGATCACGCTGCTGCGCGCGGTCGTCTACCTCGGCTACAAGTTCAACGAGCATTTCGTCCTGAACTCGGAGCTCGAGTACGAGAACGCCGTCGTCGCGTCGGACAAGGGCGGCGAGGCCTCGGTCGAGTTCGCCTATCTCGACTACATGCACGCCCGCGAGTTCAACGCGCGCGCCGGCCTGGTCCTGCTGCCGATGGGGCTCGTCAACGAGCTGCACGAGCCGACCGCGTTTCTCGGTTCGCTGCGGCCCGGCGTCGACGACGTCATCATCCCGACCACCTGGCGGGAGCTCGGCGGCGGCTTCTACGGGGAGCTCGGGCCGCTCTCCTACCGGGCCTACGTGGTCAACGGCCTGAACGCCGCCGGTTTCAACGCCGAGGAGGGCATCCGCGAGGGCCGCTCGGAAGGCTCGGAGGCCCCGGCGACGAACTTCGCCGTGACCGGACGGCTCGACTACACGCAGATCCCGGGTCTGCTCGTCGGCGCCTCGGTCTTCTCGGGCGACTCGGGCCAGGGCCGGCTCACGCCGTCGGGCCAGCCGATCAGCGGCAACGTCACGCTGTGGGATGCGCACGCGGACTGGCGGTGGCGGGGCCTGTGGCTGCGGGGCGTCTACGCCCGCACCACGATTTCGCAGGCGAACCGGATCAATCAGCTCAACAACTTCGAGGGCGACGAGTCGATCGGCAGCGTCCAGGAAGGCTGGTACGTGCAGGCCGGCTTCGACCTCTTCTCGCTGCGCCCGGGCGGTTCGCGCGCGGCGCTGCTGCCCTTCGTGCGCTACGAGCAGTACGACACGCAGGCGCAGGTCCCGTCGGGCTATGCCCGCAATCCGGAGAACGACCGCACCGACCTGACCCTCGGTCTCGCGTTCAGACCCATTGACCAGATCATCTTCAAGGCCGACTGGATGCAGCGGCACAATGCGGCGCAAACCGGCGTGAACCAGTGGAACATGTCGCTCGGATACATCTTCTAGGCATGGGCGTCCGACGCCGGGTGCTGACGGTCGCGGCGGGCGTCCTGCTGGCCGTCTCCCTCGAGGCGAAGGTCTTCCTGACGAAGGAGGAGGCCCTCCGCCTCGCGTTTCCGGACGCCACGGTGACGCGCTCGACCGCTTTCCTCACGGACGCGCAGCGGCGCGACGCTCAGAAGCTCTCCGGCGATCCGGAACCGCCGGCCGCACTCGCGGCCTTCTACACGGCGGTCCGCGACGGCCGCACGGTCGGCACGGCCTACTTCGACTCGCATCTGGTCCGCACGCTCCCCGAGACGATCATGGTCGTCGTCGACCCGCGGGGGACCATCGCGCGCATCGAGGTCCTCTCCTTCGACGAGCCCGAAGACTACCTGCCCCGGGCCACCTGGTACGGCCAGTTCGTCGGAAAGCCGCTCGACGACGAGATGTCCCTGACGCGCGCCATCCGGCCGGTCGCCGGGGCGACGCTCACGGCCCGCGCCACGACGGACGCCGTCCGGCGCGTTCTGGCGCTTCATCGCGTCCTGAGTTCCGCACGGCCGCTCGCCTTCGCCGACGCCATGAAACGCTGGGAGGCCTGGTGGAACCATGCGGCGCTGGCCGCCGTCTCGCTGACGGGGCTCGCGTACGGCGTCGCCCGGTATTTCCTCCACAACCCGGATCCCGAGTCGCGCCTCGGGCACCCCTGGCAGCCGGGATTCGAGAAGGCGCACATCCTCGTCGCGCCGCTCGCGGTCTTCGGGATCGGGCTGCTCCTGCGCCGCCACGCCCTGGCGCGGATCCGCAGCGGCGAGTTGAACGGCCGCCGAACGGGAGTAACGATGCTCTGGGTCGCGCTGCCCCTGGCCCTTTCGGGCTATCTCGTCCAGGTCTTCACCGGCGCCGCCGCGACGCGCTGGACGGGCTGGTCCCACGCGGCGCTCGGGGCGGCGTTCGTCCTGGCCTATGCCTTCCATCCCAAGCGCCGCGCCGACAGCGACACGGGCACCGACGAATAGGGTCTAGAACACGTACGTCAGGCCGGCGGTGAAGGCCGGCTTGATGTCCTGGATGCCGTTCAGGTTCTCCCACACCGGAAACTGCGCGGCCGCCCGGGCGACGAGGCCCTTGACGACGTTGACGCCGACCCGGGGCGTGACGTAGAGGCTCTGGCCGCCGGTGTCCGGGTCGGGCAGGCCGAGGGCGTCGACCTGGTCCCGTTTCGCGTCGAGGAAGTTCAGCTCCACGACGCCGTCGAGCCAGTCCGTGACCTTGCGGTCGTAGACGAAATTCACCTGCACGTTGTCGCCGTACTTGTAGCCGAAGTCGTTGCGGCCCGTGCCCGTGTAGGCGGTCGAGAGGTAGAGCGACGACTTCTCGTCGACGAGGTAGAGCCCCGCGAGGCCGCCGGAGAGGTTGGTCGCGCCGGTTCCCGGCTGGACGTGCTCGTCGAGACGAACGCCGTCTTCCGAAACGTCGTTCTTGCCCCACGGCGTCTTGACCGAGAAGACGGCGGAGATCCAGGCCCGCCGGCCGAGCGGCGACTGGAACGGAGAGGACCAGAGCCGGACATATGCGAAGAAGGCCGGATCGCCGAGACCGTCGGCCGTTTCGACCTCGTCCCCCTCGGTCAGGTGGTTCCAGGTGTACGGGACCTGCGCCACGATCGTGAACCGCTCGCGGAAGCCGTAGGACAGGGTCGCGACCATCGAGTTCCGGACCTGGGCCTCCAGATCCTCGCCCACACCCTGGCTCTGGTTGAGCCGGTTCCAGTCGAGCGCGACCTGGAAGCCCCCGTAACTGTAGAGACCCTCGCCGAGGGCCGAGAAGACGGGATCACTGCAGCGGCACATCGAGCAGGCGCGGACCGGGGGCGGTGCGAACGCGAAACCGAGAACCACGAGACCGAGCGCCGCCGCGAGGCGGCGCTGAGACTTTCCGCGATGCATGGGGAACTCCTCCTTTTCTCTCCGGCGACACGCCGGAGAGCCCGACCCGGAACGGATCAGGAAAGGAGCTTCGGGACCGGATCGGGGCGTTGCGAGAAAGCGCGCAGGATGAATCCGGCCGTCATCAACGCCAGGTATCCCGCCCACGTCGGAGCGACCGGGCGGGTCGGCGGCGGCGCCACGGCCCGCACCGCGGCGGTGTGCAGGAAGCCGTCCGCCGGGGACGGGCAGCGGCGCAGCGCCGGGCCGCCGCCGCCCTTCGCGCAGCAACAGTCCATCCCGGTTCCGTGGTCGCAGACCATCGCGCAGGCTTCGCCGGCCGCCATCCTCGTGGACGGCAGCGCGAGGCTCGCCGGAATCGCGAGGACCGCGAGCACGAGCATGCCGAAAGATCGCCGCAGCACGGCTAAAGTCTGTCGCTCGGTCGCCGGAAGGTCAAGCCGGAACGGTGGCTCCCGCGACGATCGGCTGCACGCGCGGGCCGCGGGACCTACGCCCGGCTGTTCCAGAGAAGGTCCGGCACGCCGCGCCGCCGGTTCTCGTGGCGTGCCATGACGAAGAGCGCGTCGGAGAGGCGATTGAGATACGTCACCGCATGCGGGCCTACGGGCTCCCGGCGCGAGAGCGCGATCACCAGGCGCTCGGCGCGCCGGCAGACGGTGCGGGCGACGTGCAGGGCGGCCGCCGCGGCGCAGCCGCCCGGCAGGACGAAGTTCTCGAGCGGAGGAAGCTCCTCCGACAGGCTGTCCATCAACGCTTCGAGGGCGAGGACGTGGCGCTCCTCGATCTTCGGCGCCGGGCGTTTCGCCTTGTCCGCCTCGAGGATCGAAAGGTCCGCGCCCAGGTGAAAGAGCTCGTTCTGGATCGCCGCGAGCGCCGGCCCGAGCATCTCGTTCACACCCGCCGCGACCGCCACGCCGAGATGACTGTTGAGCTCGTCGACGGTCCCGTAGGCCGCGACGCGGATCGAGTCCTTCGGCACGCGCTGGCCGCCGCCGAGGCCCGTCGTTCCGTCGTCGCCGGTGCGCGTGTAGACCCGGGTGATCCGCGGCATGGACCTAGAACTTTACGTCCAATCCGCCCGCGACGAGCCGTCCGGCCGCCGGGTAGCCCGCCGCCTCCTCGTAGGCATGGTTGGTGAGGTTGATCATGCGCAGGTACGGGGCGAGATACCGCGTGGCCTGCCAGCGCGCGACGAGGTCGACCCGCAGATAGGCGGGGTCCTCGACGGGATCCCCCGTCAGCGGGTCCGAGTCGGCCCGCGACCCGACGTACAGGAGGCGCGGCGCCAGATCGAGGCTCGCGATCGGCTTCCACTCGAGCCCGAGCGACGCCCCGTTCTCCGGCCGGCGGATCAGGGGCCCCCCCGTTTCGAGGTCGATCGCGTTCAGGTACATGTAGGTCGCGTTGACCGCCAGCTCCGGCAGCAGCGTCTGCTGCCAGCCGACCTCGACACCCCGGGTCCGGGCCCTTCCGATGTTGTAGTTGGTGAACGTCGCGAAGTCGTAGACGATCAGGTCGTTGAGGTCGTTCCAGAAGAGCGAGACCTCGACGCGGCCCCGGCCGCCGAAGTAGTGCTCCGCGCCGACCTCCCAGGAAACGGATTGCTCCGGCTGGAGGTCCGGGTTGCCGCTGAAGGGATAGTAGAGCTCGCCGAGCGAGGGCGCCCGAAAGCCGGTCCCGCCGGAGGCCCGGACCTTCCACGTGCGGTCCGGCGAAAGCCACGAGATCGTTCCGCGCGGGCTCCAGGCATCTCCGTAGGTCGAATAGTGGTCGTAACGGAGTCCGGCCGTGAGCGTGAATGCCCCGAACGTGACGGAATCCTGGGCGCCGAGTCCCCACAGCGTCGTGCGGGCGTCGTCGAGATTGACGCCGTAGTTGCTCTCGTCGCTGACCTGGCGGCGTTCCCACGACGCGAACCCCGTCAGCGTATGCTCCCCGAGCTTCGCCGTGTCCGAGACGCTCGCCTGAAGCGTCTGCGCGTCGGTCTGCGAGGAGAACCCACCCGCCGTGTCGCGGTAGGCGGGCTCGGATTGCACGCCGGCGACGAGCACCTCGAGCCGGTTGGTATCCGAGAGGGCGAAGCTGCCGGGCACCGCGATCCGGCCCTCGTGCGTGAAGCCGCGCGCCGAGCTCGGTGCGCCGAGCGGGCCCGGGTTGCCGACTTCGCCGTCGAGCAGGCCCCACTCGACGCCGATCCGGCTCGAGTCCGAGAGCCGGGCCTGCAGGCTCGCCGACCCGTTGCGCTGCCGCCAGGCGGAATTGGGGCGGTCGCCGTCGAAGGCGACGTACCGATAGCTCGCCGACGCGCTGAAGGGGCCCTCCCCCGCCGAAACGAACGCGGAGCCCTGACCCTGGCCTTCGTTGCCGGCTTCCCCCGTCGCCCGCCCCGAAACGCCGTCGGCGCCCGGTCGCGTGAAAATCTGCACGACGCCGCCGATGGCATCCGAACCGTAGAGCGCGGAGAAGGGCCCGCGAGCGATCTCGATGCGGTCGATGTTCTCGGTCGTCAACCCGGACCAGTCGTAGCCCGAAAAGTACGGCGAGTTCATCCGCACGCCGTCGATCAACACGAGCGTCTGCGTCGAATTGGTGCCGCGCGTGAAGAGGGAGGTCAAGGAGCCCGGCGTGCCGTACTGGACGACGTCGAGGCCCGGAATCGACCGCAACACGTCCGAAACGACGGCCGATTCGTGCCTTTCGAGCTCTTCCCGGGTGACCACGGTGATCGCCGAGCCCACGTCTTTCTCGTCTTCCGGGACGGAGGTTGCCGTGACGACGATGTCCTCGGAGACCGGGGGCACCTGCTGCGCATGGGCGGCCACGGGGAATGCGAGGACACCGACCGCCACGAGCGCGGCCGCGGCGACCGACCGCAGCCGCTCCCGCCGCGAGAGCGCGTCGAGACCGAAGAACGTCGCCGTGCCGAGCAGATCGGCCGAGAGCGTCGCCCAGAAGAACGGGATCGCCGCGGCGAAGCAGAGAGCCAGTCCGGCTCCCGTCTTCGGATAAGCGGGATCGACGGCCCATTCGGCGAGATTGGACGTGACGAAGAAGAGAACGGAAGCCCCCGCGGAAAACGCCGCGAGGCGCGCAACACCGGGCCGGCCGGAGAGGCTTCGCCCGGCGAGCACGATTGCCGCGAACGTCGCGTAGATCACGGCGCGCATGGACGAAATCGCCGCGCGCCCCGTCCCGACATCGAGAAAGACGTCGGAGACCGCCATGGCCGAGAGCGGCACCGCCCAGGCCCAGCGGCGCGGCAGCCGGGCGCCCGAGTAGAGCGCGAGGGCGCCGAGGGCGACGAAATTGGGAGGATGGGGAACGAGCCGGGACAGAGCGCCGAAAAGAACCAGCAGGACCGCGGTCGCCATTCGAACCTCCCGTTCGACAGGACGGAGTTCCCGAACGGTCGAGAAGCGTCCCGCGCCCCGGGAATTCGAAGGCGCGTCTCTCGTGTGGCCCCGTCCGAGAAGCGTGTCGTCCGGCAGGTCTCCTGGCTTCCGGATCCTTCGCCTTCGGGCTCCTTCCCGGATGCGCAACCGGCCGTGGCCGATCTCTCGCATCCAGTGGTTTGCCGCCCGAGGCGTCCCCGGTGACAGTGGCGGGGGCCGCGTGGGAGTCTCACCCACTTCCCTTGGCCGAACGAATCAAAGAGCGAAGGGGTCGAACCATAACGCGTCGGCCGCGGGCGCGCAACCTGTGCATAGAATGCCCGCAGCCATGCGAGGCCCCGACTACACGCTCGATCTCGATCGCCTCCGGCGCGTGGGTTTTCCGGAGGTCGTCCTCGCACAGGGAAAGAGCGCCGAACAGATCGTAGAGATCTGCCGCCAGCTGTGCCGCGCCCACGATGTCCTGGTCACGCGGCTGACCCCGGACGCGTGGGCGGAGGTCGCCGCATCGCCGTTGCCCGGCCGCGCCGACTACGACCCCCGATCCGAGACCCTCCACCTCTCGGTCGGCAAGCCGATGCCGCGGGTCGAGGGCACCGTCTCGATCGTCACCGCCGGCACCTCCGACATGCCGGTCGCCGAGGAGGCGCGCCGGGCGCTCGAGTATCTCGGGGTCGGCTCCACGATCGTTCCGGACGTCGGCGTGGCCGGCGTGCTGCGGCTGCTGTCGCGGCTCGAGGAGATCGAGCGCGCCGACGTGATTCTCGCCATCGCCGGCATGGAGGCCTCGCTCTTCTCCGTGATCGCCGGCCTGGTGGGCAAGCCGATCATCGCGGTCCCGACGTCGCGCGGCTACGGCGCGGCGTTCTCCGGTCTCGCTTCGCTTCTTTCCGCCGTCAACTCCTGCGCCAACGGGGTCACGGCGGTCAACATCGACTCCGGCTATGCCGCCGCCATGGCCGCCTACCGGATACTCTCGGGAGGACCTCGCCGATGGGATCGAAAGGAAAAGAAGGGCTCGCCAGCGCCAGGGAGTACATCCACGCCGCCGCCGTCGGCGTCGACCGCAAGAGGAAGCGGGCGCTCCTCGGCCGGCCGACGACGCCGGTAAAGGTCCGCAAGACCACCACGGTCTCGCAGCTCCTCGACTCCTACCGCGAAGCCTCGTTCCAGGCGAGGGCCCTCGGCAAGTCGGCAGCGATCTTCGAGGCGATGCTCCGCGACCGGCAGCGGCCCACGATCTTCCTCGGGCTGGCCGGTTCGCTCATCGCGGCCGGCATGCGCCAGGTCATCGTCGACCTCATCGAGGAGAACATGGTCGACGTCGTCGTCTCGACCGGCGCCATCGTTTCGCAGGACTTCTACCAGGTCCGGGGCGGCCGCCACTACCACGGCCACCCCGAGGCCGACGACCGCGAGCTTCGGGACCTGTACATCGACCGTCTCTACGACACGTACATCGACGAGGAGAAGTACTGGGCGACCGACCTCGCGATCTCGGCCTTCGCGGACTCGCTTTCCGGCCAGTGCATGTCCTCGCGCGAGTTCCTCGCGCTGCTCGCGCCGCAGGCCCGACGCCGACAAGGGCTCCATCCTCGGCGCCTGTGCCCGACGCGGCGTGCCGCTGTTCGTCCCGGCGCTGAACGATTCCTCGATCGGAATCGGACTGACCGAGCACTACCATCGGGCGCGCCGCGCCGGCCGCACGCCCTTCCGCATCAGTTCGATCGCCGACAACTACGAGCTCACGCAGATCGTCGTGAAGAGCCCGGCCACCGCCGCCCTCTACGTCTCCGGCGGCGTCCCGAAGAACTACATCAACGACTCGATCGTCATGTCGTACATCTTCGGGATCGACACCGGCGGCCACAAATACGCCCTCCAGATGACGACCGACGCGCCTCACTGGGGCGGCCTCGGCGGCTCGACGCTCTCGGAGGCGACCTCCTGGGGAAAGGTTTCGAAGAAGGCCACCCACGAAATGGCGTTCGTCGAGACCTCCGTGGCGCTGCCGCTGCTCTACGGGCACGCCCTCCAGAAGAACGCGGCGCGCGGCCGCAAGCGCCTCGCCTACGACTGGGACGGCGACATCCTGAAATCCGTCAAGCGGGTGTGACGCCTATAATTGGGGTGGCGAGCGGAGGTAGCCGGTAGCGAAACCCGGCGATCGCAACCGCGCACGAACCCGGAGGTCATGCGGCGGAAAGCCCTGCATCCGCGGAATGCGTGTCACCGTCGGCGATGATCGTCGGCCTGGTCAGCGGGCACGGCGGAAAACCGCGACAGAGACGCGGGCCCTCTACCCCTACATCGAAGACGACGACATCCGGCAGGCCCTGACGTACGCCGCGTGGCGAGCCGAAGAGATCGAGCTGCCCCTGACGAGCGGTTGAAAGTCCTCCTCGACATGAACCTTTCGCCCGCCTCGCGGACGTGACTCCAACCCGCCCTGCTCGGCGCCATCGTCCTCGGCAGCGCTGATCGCCGCAGGACGTATCGGACCCAGTTCTCGAGCGAGGATGCATTGATCACGGTCGACGAGACGACCTTGCGGGCAAGAATCCTCCCTCTGGAGGCACGATGAGGCACGCCGTGCGCGGCATCGCTCGCATCGTCCCCTGGCTCCTGGCTTTCTTTTTTGCCGCCGCGAGCGCCGTTCTCATCGTGCGCCTGGCGACGACCGTCCGCGAGTCGCGCCACGCCGAGGCCGCCCCGGTCGTCGAGGCGATCCGCAAGATCGCGCAGCTGGCGACCGTCGAGGCCCAGATCACCGACGTCCTGCGGTTCGAGGAGCTGAAGACGTTCCTCATCTTCGATTTCCCGAAGTCGGCCACGATCCGCATGCGCGGAAAGGCGATCGCGGGCTTCGATCTGACCTCGCCCGACTTCCACGTGCGTTCCGACCCGGAGAAACGGCACCTCGAAGTCGCGCTCCCCTCGCCACGAATTCTCGCGATCGACCCGCGCCTGGAGTGGTTCGACGAGAAGGCCGGCCTCTTCAACCCCATCACGCCGCAGGACCGGACCCGTTGGATGCTCTGGGCCCGGGGCCAGCTCGCCCGCGCCGCGAAGCAGTCGGGCATCGAGGCGAGGGCCGTCGAGCACGCGCGGGAGCTGCTCTCGACTGCCGGCGCCGCTCTCGGTTGGACAGTGGACGTGAGCGCCGGGAGCGTCGGGGCGGGCGCGACGCCGGTGCCGACCCCGTAGGGGATCCGAAAAGGCGGGGCCCGCGTCAATCAGGATCCGGGCCAGGGGCGTCGGGGCGGCCCTTGCGGCCGCCCCAAAAACGAAACGCCCCGGTTGCCCGGGGCGTTCGAGTATCGGAACGGAAGGCGGGAACTAGAGCGCTTCGCCCTTGAGCGGGATCTCGATGACGCCCTTGTCCTTGTCGGTCGTGTGAAGCGTGACCTTCCCGTCGACCGTGCCTTTCTTGACCTTGTCCGAGGCCTTGACCACGACGGTGTAGGAGACGCCCTCCTGGGTCGGGACCACGTCGGTCATGAACCCCGGCACGCTGACCTCGGCCTTCGTCACCTTGACCGGCGTCCCCGGCTTGTTGTTCGTGACGACGATGTTGCGCGTGATCGGGTCCTTGCCCGGGGTGAAGTTGCCGAAGTTGACGGTGATCGGCGAGACCGAAACCCGCGGCCGCACGATACCCGAGACCGGGATCTCGAGGGTCGGCTGCTGCTGGACGCCGGTCGTGATGCGCACGGGGGCGTTGAGGAGCCCCTCCGGCGCGTCCGGGAGCACCGAGACGTTCAGCTTGTACTGCTCGCCCGGGCGGCCGGCGATCTTGTCCTTGTCGCCCGCCGGGGAAACCTCGGCCTTGACGTACGGCTGCGCCGTCTCGGCGACGACCGGCTTGAAGCCCTTCTCCTCGGAGATCAGGATCACGTCCTGCGAGGCCGGATCGCCCTTGACGACGGAGAAGCGCACGTACTGCTGCGGGGCGACGTCGACGAACGGCTTGACGAGCGCCTTGACGAAAAGGTTCATCTGCGGGCGGTCGGGGTCGTTGGAGACGACCAGGACCGACTTCGAAATCGGCCCGCTGAAGCTCTTGGTGTCGATGCTCGTGTGGACCCGTCCCTCGGTGCCGGGCTTGATCACCTTGTCGAAGGAGGAAACCGTGCAGCCGCAGGACGGCCGGGCGTCCGTGATGACCAGGTCCGAGCCGCCGGCGTTCTTGATCACGAAGTCGGTCTCGATGACCTGGCCCTTGGGGACCGTCCCCATGTCCTTGGTCTCCTGGCCGATGTCGATCTTGGGAGCGGCGACCGCCTTGGCGGGGGCCTGGGCCTTCGCGGCCGCCTGTGCCGCCGGGGACGCCGAGGCCGCCGGCTTCGCTTCGGCGGGCTTCTGGGCCAGCGCGACCCCGGCCGTCAGGAGCGCGGCGATCGAGAGCCGGCCGATTTTGTGGACATGATGCATCTTCAGTTTCCTCCTGTATTTCGGGATGCCGAAGCGCTGAAACCCGCCGATTTTCGAGGTTATTTCCGAAATCCGCTCAATTAGACCAGACTCCGCGGGCAAGATGTCGGAAATCCGGCGCTTTCACCTGGTGCCCATCGGCGGGACCGCCATGGTCCCCCTGGCCGCTCTCCTGCTCGAGCAGGGGCACCGCGTGACCGGGAGCGACCGGGCGCTCTATCCGCCCATGTCGACCATCCTCCATGGGCTCGGCGTGACGGTGGCGGAGGGATTCGCCCCCGGGCACGTGCCCTCCGACTGCGACGTGGTCGTGATCGGCAACGCGATCCCGCGCGACAACGTCGAGGCTGTCGAGGTAGCGCGCCGGGGCCTGCCTGTCCTCTCCCTGCCACAGGCGGTGCGGGAGTTCCTGCTGCCCGGCAAGATCCCGGTCGTGATCACGGGAACGCACGGCAAGACGACGACCTCCGCCCTGACCGCCTGGCTGCTTCTGGACTCGGGACGCGACCCCGGCTTCATCGTCGGGGGGCAGATGGAGAACCTCGGCCGCGGGTATCGGAGCGGGCGCGGGCCGCATTTCGTGCTCGAGGGCGACGAATACAACGCGGCCTTCTTCGATCGGGGGCCCAAGTTTCTCCACTACGCGCCCCGGCACCTCTTCGTCGGCAACATCGAATTCGACCACGGCGATCTCTACGCGGACCTGCCCGCCGTCGTCGAAGCCTTTCGCCAGGTCGTGCGGCTCGTCCCCGGGGACGGTGTCGTCGTCGTCAACGCCGACGACCCGCGCGTCGAGGACGTCGCGAGGGACGCCCGCGCGCCCGTCGTTCGCGTCTCGCTCGCGGAACCCGGCGCGGACTTCTCCGCCCGCGACATCCTCCACGGCCCCGAGGGGACGCAGTTCACGCTGCTCGAGGCCGGTCTCCCGACGGTCCGTCTCTCCTCGCCGCTCTCAGGCCTCCACAACGTCCGCAACGCTCTCGGCGCCATCGCCCTCGTGCGGGGGCTCGGCCTCTCCGCCGGCGAAATCTCCCGCGCCCTGTCGCGCTTCGGAGGCGTCCGGCGCCGCCTCGAGGTCAAGGGCGAGAGAAACGGCATCCTCGTCGTCGACGACTTCGCCCACCACCCCACCGCCGTGGCGGGAACGCTCCAGGCCGCCCGCGCGAGGTTCCCGGGCCGGCGGATCTGGGCGGTCTTCGAGCCCCGGTCGCTCACGGCCGGCCGCCGCATGTTCGAGGACGAGTACGCCGCCGCCTTCGCGGCCGCCGACGCCGTCGTCCTCGCCCCCATCTTCCACGCCGAGCGCCTCGGCCCCGACGACCGGTTCGATCGCGACGCTCTCGTCCGCCGCCTCGAAGCTGCGGGCAAGGTCGCCTTCGCCGCCGAGACGATCGACGCCATCCCGGAGATCCTGCGACGCGAGGCGCGGCCCGGAGACGTGCTGCTCCTGATGTCCTCGGGCGCCTTCGGGGGATTGCCCGAGACGCTGCTCGAGCGGCTGTGAGCCGCCGCCTCCTCGTCGCAGTCCTCGGTTTCCTCGGCTTCGCCCTCTACCTCTGGCCCGCCCTGACCGCGCCGGTGGTGCTCTGGTCGGACAGCCGCATCGATCTCGCCTGGGCGAGGGCGGGTCAGGGAATCGTGACCCCCGCGGGAACGCCCGGCCATGCCGCCAAGCCCGGCTACCTGCTCTTTCTGCGCGCCGCCCTGGCTCTCGGCGGCGGAACGCCGCGGGGCGTCGTCGTGGTCCAGTCGCTCCTGCTCGCCGGCGCGATCACGGGCGCCGCCCTCCTCGTGGGCCGCCGCTACGGAGCCGCCGCCGGCATAGCCTTCTACGCCCTCGAGCTGTTCTTCCTGCGGATACGCGACGCCGCGAGTTCGGTCATGAGCGAGCCGCTCTCGGCGGCGATCTTCCTGCTCGTCGTCGCCGTCCTTCTCGAGCCGCCCCGGCGTCCGACACTCCTGGCCGCGCTCGGTCTCGCCGTGGGCTTTCTGTTTCTCGTCCGGCCGAACGTCGGCGCCGTCGCCGGCCTGCTCGCCACCGCGCGACTCGTGTCCGGACCGGGCCGGTGGCGCCGCCTCGCGGTCTTCGCCGGCGCCGCGGCGGTCCTCGTTCTGCCGGTCTGGCTCGTCACCGCGAGCGGCCCGGCCGCGGGAACCCGGAGCCTCGCGTACCAGATGCTCGAGGCGAGCGCCGACGACATGTGGACCCCGGCGATCCCGACCGTTCCATCCGAAGCACCGAGCCTCTGGCGAAGCGCGGCCGTGGCCCGGTGGCGCGACACCCTCGGACGGCGGGGACCCGATACAACCCGCCAAGTCGCGTGGCGCCTCACGCACGGGTTGATGGGAACCGAGTTCTACGACGCCACCTGGTCCCGTCCCTATCGCGCCATCTCCACGATCTCGCGCATCGCGACGCCTTTTCTGATTCTCGCGGTCGCGGCCTGCCTGCTCGCCCTGCCCTGGCGCGGCGGGACCGGAGGAATCAAGACACTCGGCCTGCTTCTCTTCGCGATGCTGCTGGCGCAGAACCTCGTCATCGGCTCGCTGCCGCGCTACGTGCTGCCGATGCTCCCGGCCGTGCTCGGCCTCGGCCTGCTCGCCGCCTGCGCGCTCGGCCGGCTCTCGCTCCTGCGACTCGCCGTTGCCGCCGCCCTCTTCCTCGCCGCCGTCGCCGTCCTTCGCCGCTATCCGTCAGGCCTGGGATGGGAGTGGGGCCGCCTCACCCAACCCGGTGAAAGGATCGCGTTCCGCGTGCCGCGCCGGAGCCTGCCGGCGGCCGGACCCGCAGTGCTTCACGTTCGCATCGCGCCTCCGGCGATTCCGACTCTCGCCGACACCGAGATCCTCGGCCCCTCGGGGACTCCCCTGCCACGCCTGCGGGGATCGGGGGATCCCCGCCCGGAGATCACCGTCGCCCTGCCCGACGGCCTGCTCCGGGCCAATCGGGATTCCGATCTCGACCTCGAGCTCGTCGCGACCGGGGAGTACGGACGGTTCGACTACATGCTCTTCCCCGTGATCCCTCCGTCCTGGAGGGTTCCGGCCCGGCGTCAGCCCTCGGGCGAGCTCTCGCCCACGACCGGCATCGCCTCAGGCTCGCTCGACTGGTGGGCGCACGAAGGCGCGCCCTGAGCCGCGCGCTATCCCCCGGCGACCCGGTTGCGCAGCACGCCGACCCGCTCGATCTCGACCTCGACGACGTCGCCCGGCGCGAGCGGCCCCACGCCGGCCGGCGTGCCGGTCAGGATCAGGTCGCCCGGCTCGAGGGTCATCATGCGGGAGATGTAGGCGACGAGAAAGGCCGGGGAGAAGACCATCTGGCTCGTCCGCGAGGACTGCTTCACGGCGCCGTTGACGCGCGTCTGGATCGCCAGGTCCGACGGGTCGACGCCGGAAACGATCGCCGGGCCGAGCGGACAGAACGTGTCGAAGGACTTCGCGCGAGCGAACTGGCCGTCCTTCTTCTGAAGGTCCCGCGCGGTCACGTCGTTGGCGCAGCAGACGCCGGCCAGGGCCTCGAGCCAGCGCTCTTTCGGCCAGGCCTTGATGCGACGGCCGACGACGAGCGCGAGCTCCCCCTCGTAGTCGACACGTTGGGACTCGGGAGGCAGCACGATGTCGCCGCCGTCGAGCACGAGCGCCGAAGGCGCCTTCAGGAAGAGCAGCGGCTCTTCCTCCGGGGCTTCGTTGCCGAGTTCCTTCGCGTGGTCGCGGTAGTTGCGACCGACGGCCACGATCTTGGAGGGAAAGGGAGGCTCGCCCGGAGAGCCGAAGGTCACGCCTGCCACGCCTCCTCCAGGAGCTCGCCGGCGTAGACCTCGCGCGCGTCGCCCGTCAGGCGCACGTTGGTGAAGGTGTCCTTCTCGTCCGAGAACTCGACGGTCAGGTCGACGCCGCTCTTCGTTTCGCAGACGACGGGCGAGGTCGCGAGGCCCTGGCGGCCGGCGACGATCGCCGCGGCCACGACACCCGAGCCGCAGGAAAGGGTCTCGCCCTCGACGCCCCGCTCCCAGCTCCGGACCTGGATGCGGTTGCCCTTGCCCGCGCGCACGAAGTTGGCGTTGGCGCCCTCGGGCATCTCGGGGTGATGGCGGACGAGCGGCCCCAGCCGCTCGATCGGGAGCTGGGAGAGGTCGCCGCGCATGAAGACGACGAGATGGGGCACGCCGATCTTCATCGGGATCGCCGTCGGCGGCAGGCCCTTGCCCGAGATCGCAACCGGATCGGTCGGGGCCGGGACGGTCGGCAGTGCGAGCGTCACGTTGCCGCCGTCCACACGGGCGGCAATCGGCCCCCAGCCGGTCTCGAGCACGAGGCTCGGGCCGGCCGCCAGGCCGTGCCGGACGGCGAACCGCGCGGCGCAGCGCGTTCCGTTCGCGCAGAAGGTCGCCGGCCCCCCGTCGGCGTTGAAGTAGTCCAGGCGAACCCGCCCCGGTCCGTCCGGCGAGAGGAAGAGCGCGCCGTCGGCACCGACGGAGAGCCCGCGGCGGCAAACGAGGGCGAGCCGGCGGCGGTCCCCCTCGCTCAGCGAGCGGCCGTCGGCCTGAAACATCAGGAAGTCGTTCCCGCCGCCGGCCATCTTGACGAATTTCGAGGGGAGGGACATGGGAGCGGGAGTGTAAACGAAGATCGAAGATTTCCGGTGGACCCGTCCGCGCCTCCGGGAAGCGGGGATCTCAGGGGCTCAGAAGGGTTCGGCCGGGGCGTCCGGGGACGGGGCGCTCCGGTTGCCGGCGCGGTCGACTGAGACCACCGTGTACCGGTATCGCCGGCCCGTCCGGACCGTCGGGTCGTTGAAGAACGGGTCGACGATCGGCTCCTTCGTCAGCTGCAGGGACTTCCCGCCGGCCTCGGACCGGAAGACCAGGTAGCCCGCCAGGTCCGGCGCGTCCACCGGGTCCCAGAGCAGCCGAACGAGGTTCGCCTCGGAGAGCGCGTCGACGCGCGTCGGGGACTTCGGCGGATAGACGTCGCGCGGGAGAGCGACGATTTCCTCGGCGGGAAGCCCCTCGATCTTCGGGTTCTTCGCGAGCACGGCCCGCACCGTGTAGGCGAGCGGGACTCCGTAAGGGGCCGTCCGGTCGACGAAGGAGGTTCCGGAGACGGGCGCCGCCGTCAGCGGCGCCTCGTAGGCCTCCTGCGCAAGCGGCCGCCGGTAGACCCGGTACCCGCCGATCTCGACGGGTTGCTCGAGGACGTCGCGCTCGGGGGCGGTCCACTCGAGGCAGACCTGTCCCTCCTCGAGCAGCGGCGGAAGAAGCTCGGGAGCCAGCGGTGCGATGTCGGGCGTCAGCGTGACGATGTTCGAGAGCGGGCTGCGCTCGCCGTTTCTCCGAACGGACACGACGGCGTAGGCGAGAGGTTCGGGCGCCTTCTTCTGTGTCAAGAGCGTCACGAGCGAGTCGCGGTACACGATCGAGGCGCCCTGCGTCGCCTCGGTGATCGCCGGAAGCGAGAGGCCGGCGGCGAGGCTCGCGCTGCGGTAGAAGGCCTCTTCGGCCAGGCGGACGTTGGTGGCCGTCCGGCGAGCGGTCGCGCCCATTCCGCGCAGCTCGCCCGCCGATCCCGAGGCCGCGGGCGCTCCCGCCGCGGCGCCGGCCGCGCGCGGCGACGTCAGGGCCGGCGGCGGGTTGACGACGCGGTAGACCTCGATCGACTGGAGATCGGTCAGCGGGGCTCCCGTCTGGAGCCGGTCGGGGAAGGTGAACGTCAGGACGGCGTCGTCGCCCTCCTGCTCGACGGAAAGGTCCTTGACGGCGTTGGGGCCCTGCGGCAGGGGCGGCTGCGGGTCTCCCTTCTTGCCGCAGGCGAGCGCCAGCAGGCAGATCGCGAGGAATCCACGGATGAGCTTCATGCGGGGCAGGTGCTTCCGGGGAGAGGATACCCGAGCGACTTCCCCTCTCTCGTCGGTCGGCCCGCGCAACGGGCCGCTACAGAACGTAGCGCGAGAGGTCCTCGTCCTTGACGAGATCGGCCAGCGCCGCCTGCACGTCGGAGATCTCGATGCGAATCGCCTTGCCCGCGTTCTCGGGCCCCTCGAACGAGATGTCCTCGAGCAGGCGCTCGAGGATCGTGTGCAGGCGCCTGGCCCCGATGTTCTCCAGCGCGCGGTTGACGCGCTCGGCGTCCCGCGCGATCTCACCGATCGCCTCGTCGGAGAACGACAGGTCGACCTTCTCCGCGCCGAGCAGCGCGCGGTACTGCTTCAGGAGCGCGTTCTCCGGCTCGGTCAGGATCCTCACGAAGTCGGCCTCGGTCAGCGAGTCGAGCTCGACGCGGATCGGGAAGCGGCCCTGGAGCTCCGGGATCAGGTCCGAAGGCTTCGAGACGTGGAAGGCCCCGGCGGCGACGAACAGGACATGGTCGGTCTTCACGAAACCGTACTTGGTGTTGACGGAGGTGCCCTCGACGATCGGCAGAAGGTCCCGCTGGACGCCCTCGCGCGAAACGTCCGGGCCGCGGCCGCCGGACTCGCGGCCGGCGACCTTGTCGATCTCGTCGAGAAAGACGATGCCGGAGGATTGCGCGCGCTCGACGGCTTCGCGGGCGACCTGGCCGGGATCGATCAGGCGGCCCTCCTCCTCGGCCTGGAGGATCTGGCGGGCCTCGGCGACGGAGGTCTTGCGGCGTTTCTTCTTGCCGCCGAAGAGACCCGGGAGCATCTCCTTGACGTTGATGTCCATCTCCTCGACGCCCTGGTTGGTCACGATCTCGAACGAGGGGAACGTCTTGTCCGCCACCTCGACCTCGACCATGCGGTCCTCGAGCTTGCCCTCGCGAAGCATCGTCCGCAGGCGCGAGCGCGTCTCCTCCGCCTCCGTGTCGCCCATGGCCGGCAGCAGCAGCTCGAGCAGGCGCGCCTCCGCCCGTCCCTGGGCGCGTTCGCGGATCTCGAGCGTCTTTTCCTCCCGGACCATCTGCACGGCGACCTCGGTCAGGTCGCGCACGATCGACTCGACGTCGCGGCCGACGTAGCCGACCTCCGTGAACTTCGAGGCCTCGACCTTGAGAAACGGCGCGTCGGCCAGGCGCGCCAGCCGGCGCGCGATCTCGGTCTTGCCGACGCCGGTCGGGCCGATCATCAGGATGTTCTTCGGAAGGATCTCGCGCGACATCTCGGGCGAGAGGCGCTGCCGCCGCCAGCGGTTCCGGAGCGCGATCGCGACGGCCTTTTTCGCCCGCTTCTGCCCGATGACGTACTTGTCGAGTTCGGCGACGATCTCGCGCGGCGTGCGCGCGGCCGCCGGCGGCGCCTCGGCCTCGCGCTCCCCCGGCATCAGGAAGACCATCTCAAAGCTCTTCCAGCGTGATGTGGTCGTTGGTGTAGATGTCGATCTGGGAAGCGACGAGCAGCGCCTCGTGCGCGATGTCCTTCGCGGACATGTCCGACCGGTGCTTCATGAGCGCGCGGGCGGCGGCGAGCGCATAGCTGCCGCCCGACCCGATGGCGAGCACGCCCTCTTCGGGCGAGATGAGGTCGCCGGTGCCCGAGATCAGGAGCGAGCTCTGCCGGTCCGCGACGATCAGGAGCGCCTCGAGCTGCCGGAGCATCTTGTCGGTGCGCCAGTCCTTGGCGAGCTCGATCGCCGAGCGCTCGAGGTTGCCGCGGTGCTCGTCGAGCTTGCCCTCGAAGCGCGAGAAGAGCGCGAAGGCGTCGGCCGACGAGCCGGCGAACCCGGCAATCACCGAGCCGCCTGCCAGGCGCCGGATCTTCGCCGCCGTCTGCTTCATGACCGTGGTGCCGAGAGTGACCTGGCCGTCCGAGGCCATCGCGACCTTGCCGCCGTGGCGCACGCAGAGGACTGTGGTGGAGTGCCAGCGGGGCGCTTTCGACATGCCCGGACAGATTACCTCAAGAGCGCGGCTTCGCCGCGGCGAGCGCCTTCAGCCCCGCCTCCACGACCGCGTCTTCCCGTCCCTCGCCCGCCCCCGGACGGTCCGCCACGACAACGTCCGGTTCGACGCCCTGCCCCTCGTAGCTCTTTCCGTCGAGGCTCTGGATCGCCCGTTCGGTGAACCACAGCATCGAGCCGTCGGAGAGCCGGACCGCCGAGGCGCCGCCGCTCGCCATGCCGGCCGTCGTCTCCCCGACGATCGGACCGATCGCGTGGGCGCGGAACTTGAGCGCGAGCGCCTCGGCGTTGGAGGCGGTGCCGGAATTGGTCAGCAGGACGACCGGGAGCGGATCGTAGACCGGCGGCACGAGCCGCTTCGCGTCGCGGTCGACGAGATAGTAGTCCCCCGTGTTCCAGCGGCCGCGCAGGAAGGTCGGCAGGATGTTCGGGTCGTAGCCGCCGCTGTTGCCGCGCACGTCGAGCAGGAATCCCTGGATCTCGGGCCAGCCCTCCAGGCCGGCCCGGCCCTGGGAAGACCGCACGCGATCGAGCAGCATGTCGACGACGACGAGCGCCGTCTCGGCGCTCATTCCCCAGAGGCGCGCATAGCCGTACGCCTTGCCGTCCCGCCGGATCACGCGCGCGCTCTTCCAGACCAGGGCGTCTCCCGGCTCCTCCGGAGTGCGCACGAGGCGGTCGGTCCTCGACGCCGCGCCCGGCCGCTGCCAGGTCACCGCGACGGGCGTGCCGGGCGCGCCCTCGAAGACGAAGAAGAGATCGCGGAAGTCGACGCGCTCGCGGCCGTAGGGCCGGCCGTCGACGGCGAGAATCCGGTCGCCGGTGGAGAGCCCCGCGCGATCGGCCGGGCCTCCGGGAACGACGCCCTTGACCGCGTAGCCGTCGCCGTCCTGTCCGATGCGCAGCCCCACGGTCGCCCACCCGCGGTCCGGGAGCCGGCCGGCCGGAATGCGAAAGGTGTGCGAGTCCGAGAGCGTGGCGAGGAGACGGTCGTAGATCGCGTTGCGCGCGGCGGCGTCGGCGGTCGCCAGTTCCGCCGACGCCTTCGCCACGGCCGCCGACCAGTCCACGCCCTTGAGCTTCGGATCGTAGAAGCGCTCGCGAATCGTGCGGTCGATCTCCGAAAGCACCGGCGGCGGTGCCGGTGAGGTTCCCGCCGCGGATCGCCCCGCCGCGAAGGCCAGGACCGCCGTGCACCCGGCGACGGCGATCCGGCTACGCCTTGGGATGCGCATTCCGGTAGACCTCGGCGAGCCTCGCGGCGTCCAGGTGCGTGTACTTCTGCGTCGTCGAGAGCGAGGCGTGGCCGAGCAGCTCCTGGATCGCCCGCAGGTCCGCGCCGGCCTGGAGCAGGTGCGTGGCGAACGTGTGCCGCAGGGCGTGCGGCGAGATCTCCTCGGGCAGCCCCGCCGCACGCAGGCGCCGCTTGAGAAGGCGCGCCATCGAGCGGGGCGTCAGCCGCCCGCCGCGGGCATTGACGAACAGCGGCTCGGGGCCGCGCGACCCGGCGCCCCGCCCGCCCGCATGGCGAAGCGCGTCCCGCGAGGGGAGGTACTCGCGCAGGGCCTCGGCCGCGGCCTCGCCGAACGGCACGATCCGCTCCCGGTTCCCCTTGCCGGTGACGCGCACCAGTCGCATCGCGAAATCGACGTCTTCGAGATCGAGGCCCGCGGTCTCGGAAACGCGCAGGCCCGTCGCGTACAGGAGCTCGAACAGGGCGCGCTCGCGCTCGGGCACGAACGTCTCGTCCTCGTCGGCCGAGAGGAGCTTCTCCGTGTCCGGAAGGGTCAGCGCGCGCGGCAGCGCCTTCGGCACGCGCGGCGCGGGCAGTCCCCGCGCCGGGTTCTTCTCGAGGTGCCCCTCGCGGCAGGCCCACCGGAAAAACGAGCGCAGCGTCGAGAGGTGCCGCGCGAGCGACCGGTTGGCGAGACCGTCGCGATGGAGGTGGGCCAGATACGACCGCACGGCGAGGGAGTCGACCCCGGAGAGGGGCGTCTTGGCGGCCGGCTGGTTCGCGAATTCCCGCTCCCAGAACGCGACGAAACGTCCGAGGTCCCGGCCGTAGGCTTCCACGGTCCGCGGCGAAAACCGCCGTTCGTCGGCCACGTAGCTCGCAAAGCCGCCGATCGCCCGCGAAAGCGAGATCACGGGAAGAGTGTAGCGGGGGACCGGGGGTCAGGCACCGCATTTTGGCTGCCGTCCCATCGGGCCGGAGCCGGGTGGAAAATGCGGTGCCAGACCCCGCTAGACTCTGAGCCATGGAATTGCGACCGTTTCGTTCGATTCGCTTCTCGCCCCGGGTCATCCGCGAGCGCGGCCTGTCGTCCCTTTTCGCGCCGCCGTACGACCAGATCTCCGCCGAGCTCCAGGACGAGCTCTACCGGCGCGCGCCCGAGAACATCGTCCGCATCACGCATCCCAAGAAAGACGCGGCGGATCCCTACGCCGAGGCCGCGAAGACTCAGACGGACTGGCTCGCCGGCGGCATTCTCGAGAAGGAGCGCCGGCCGGCGCTCTGGATCTATCGCCAGACGTTCGTCGCGGACGGCGCCACCCGCGTCCGCAACGCCCTCGTGGGCCTCGTCCGTCTCGAGGAGTACGCGACGGGAACGATCCGCCCGCACGAGCGCACCCTCGCCCGGCCCAAGGAGGACCGCCTCGCGCTGCTTTCGGCGACCAGGGCGGATCTCGAGCTCATCTTCCTGCTGACCCGCGCACCCCTCGCGTCGGCCCTCGGAACGCGACGGCCTCCGGACATGAGCGCCGAGAGCCCCGACGGAGTGCGGCACGACGCCTTCCGGATCTCGGACTACGCGGCGCACGTCGAGCTGCAGGGCCTGGTGAAGAACGCCGAGTCGATCATCGCCGACGGCCACCACCGGTACGAAACCGCCCTCGCCTTCTCGAAGGATCCCGCCGCCGAGAAGCTTCCGGGCGCCCGATACAAGCTCTGCGCGATCGTCGACATCGGCTCCCCCGGGGTGGTCGTGCGTCCGATCCACCGGCTTCTCTCCGACCTTCCCGACTGGCGCCCGGTCCGAACCCTGCACGCCGCGCGCGACTACTTCGAGCTCACGGAGTTCGACGCGCCGCTGGAGGCTTACGCCGCGCTCGAGGCGCACGCGCGACGCTTCCCGGCCTTCGTGCTCTACGCCCCGCCGTCCCGGCCGGTGCTCATGACGCTCAAGGAGAAGCCCGAGCCGCTCCCGTGGCCCGAGGGCCGTTCCGAGGAGTGGAAGGCGCTCGACGTCGCGGCGCTCGAGGTCGCCTTCTTCGACGCGCTCCTCGGCATCAAGACCGATGCGATCGCCAGGGGCGAGCGGATCGCGTTCACGTCGGATGCGCGGGCCGCGATCGCGGCCGTCGACGGCGAGAAGGCCCAGGCCGCGGTCCTGATGCGCGCCACGACGGTCTCGGACGTCGAGGCGGTCGTCGGCTCCGGCGACCGCCTGCCGCAGAAGTCCACGCACTTCTTCCCGAAGATGTACTCGGGCCTCTTCGGCGTCTCGCTCGAGGACGCGGTGTACTAGATGGGGTCAGGTCTGCATTCTTCGGACTTTCAGGGCCGCCCATCGCCAGGAACGCCGGAACCGAAATCCGAAAAATGAAGACCTGACCCCATGATTCCAGTCGAAGAGCTCGTCGCGCGAGCCGAGTCGCTGCTGGCCGCGGGACGCGCCGCGGAGGCGATTGCGGCCTGCGAGGACGCCGTGGCGCAGGCGCCGAACTGCCTGCCCGCCCACGTCTGCCTGGCGCGGGCGAAGCTTCCCGGGGACGACTACCTGGCGCACCTGGCCCGCTTCCACGCGGAGCTTTCGCCGCGCGTGTACCTGGAGATCGGAGTCGACGCCGGCCGCACGCTCTCGCTCGCCCGCCCGCCCACGCTCGCGCTCGGTGTCGACCCGACCGCCCGGGAGGGCGTCGCCTTCGCAGCGCCGACGCGTCTCTTTCCGGTCGAAAGCGACGCCTTCTTCGCCTCGGGACGGGCCGCGAGGGAGCTCGCCGGCCGGCCCATCGATCTCGCGTTCGTCGACGGCCTCCACCTCTTCGAGCAGGCGTTGCGCGACTTTCTCCACGTCGAGCGCCACGCCGCGCGGGATTCGGTCGTCCTCTTCCACGACTGCCTCCCGCTGACCCCGGCCACGGCCTCGCGCACCCGGACGACGGGGTTCTGGTCCGGAGACGTCTGGAAGATCGTGCCGATCCTGCAGAGCCTGCGCCCGGACCTGACGGTCTTCCTGATCCCCGCCTATCCGACGGGCCTGCTCGTCGTGACGGGGCTCGATCCCGCGTCGCGGTCGCTCGAAGGGCGCCTCGAAGGCGCGATCGCGGCCTGGCGCGACAGGGACTGGAGCGGCGGACCCGGGGATCCGCCGCTGCCGCTCGTTGCCAACGCCTGGGACGCCGTGCGCGCGCGGCTGAAGCCGCGGGGCTGAGGGGTCGGGGCGGCCGGGGACGAGCCCCGCCGCTACTCTTTCTTCGGCGCGAATCCGCGCACGTCGTTCTTCACCAGGCTTTCGATCTGCTCGGCCGTCAGCTTCTTGCCGAAGGCCGGCATGTCGTCCTTGCCCTCGGTCACCGAATGGATGAGCTCGGCGTCCGTCTCGCCGGCCTGCCACTCGGCATCGGTGAAGTTGCGCGCCTTGAGCATCTTGCCCTTGAAAGTCTTCGCCTTCCCGTCATCGCCGTGGCACTTGGCGCAGTACTTGTCGAACGTTTCCGAGGGCTTGTGTTGTTCGGCCGCGTACATCGCCACGGCGAAGCCGACGAGCGCGCCGAACACGAGACTTCCGAGAAGCCGGGTCTTCCTCATCCTTTCCTCGCTTTCTCAAGGTCCTGGAGCACGGTTTCGGGCTCCCAGTCTTCTCCGTAGTAGATCGTCGCGAGCCGGCCGTCGGCGTCCACGATCGCGACCGCCTGCGAGTGCACGATCTGTCCCTTGTCCGGGTAGTAGAGAACGCCGAAGGTCTCCGCCACGCGCGCGACGGCCTTCGGGTCCCCGGTCAGGAACCTCCACCGCGCCGGGTCGGCGCCGATCGAGGCGGCATAGGACTTCAGCACCGCCGGCGTGTCGTTCACCGGGTCGACGGTCACCGTCAGCAGCTCGCCGAACTTCTCCTTCGCCAGGCCGGCCTGGATCTTCGAGAATCGCGCCACCGTCAGCGGGCACGCCGTCGCGACCGGGCAGCGCGTGTAGACGAACGTCACGGCGACCGGCTGTCCGCGGAACTGCGAGAGACGCACCGAGGCTCCGGTCTGGTCCGTCAGAGTGAAATCGGGCACTGCGTCGCCGACGGCGATCCCCTTGTTCGGCTCGGGACGCACGCCCGGGCCGCCGAACGGGGTCGGCGTGGGCACGAAGCCCTTCGTCAGGACCTGTTCCAGGAAGTACGTGGTGCCGTCGACGACGAGCGTGGCCTCGATGCGGTCGCCCGGGCGCAGAAACGCGATCACTTTGGGATCGTCGCGGATCGGGAAAGCCATCGTCATCGCGGACATGAATCCCGGGATCTCCTCGTGCGCGACGGTGATCCGTGCCCGGGCCGGATCGACCTTCGTGACCACGCCCCGGAAGGGATACCGCTTCGCGTCGGGCCCGACCGGCACGGGCGTCTCCAGCGCGATCGCGGGCCGGGAGGCGGCGCCCGCGGGTATCTCGGCCGTTTTCCGGCACGCGGAGACGCCGAGGACACCGACCGCGACGGCGGCCGCGAAGGCAAAAACCCTCTTCACGGCGCCTTTCCTACAGGATTCGCCGAAGCGATTTCAAAGGTTAACGAAGCCCAAAGGCTCTGCCAGTCGGCCTCGACGCCGGCCGGCGCCGGTCCCATCTCGACGGCCTTGACCATCCAGACCCCGGCTCGCGGCAGGGATACCGTCGTGCGCCCGTCGCGGCCGGTCCTCCCGGAGGAGGCCGGGGCCGGTTCCCCGTGCCGGTGTGCCTGCACGAGGGCCCCGGCGAGCGGCCGGCCGCCGAGCAGGACGCGCACGGGCAGCGGGTCGCCCGGCCGGAGCGCATACGGGTTTTTCTCGGGGAGCACCTCGAGCGTGAAGCCGAGAACCCGGTCGAACCCGGCCGACCCTCCCGCGTCGAGCAGCGTCTTGGCGCACCGCGAGAACACCTCGCGCGCGGGCCGGTCGGTCTCGCCGCGCTCGGCCCGCAGCGCCGAGATCTTCTCGAGACCCTCTTCCTCGAGGTACGCCTCGAACTTCGCGGCGTCGAGAGAGACGGGGTAGTCGAAGCTGCGATATCCCACGACCACGAGTCCCGGCGCCGTGATCCGAAGCGTCCCCGCCGGTTCGTCCCCGGGCCCGCCGGGGATGTTCCTCTCCCCCGCCGCGTCGACCGCGACGAACCGCGAGACGAGCTGCGGCACGCGCGGGAACGGCTCTCCCTCGAAGTGCGGGCCGACGAAGAGCCGCAGCGCGACCGTCGAACCGACCGCCGGCCGGAAGCTCGAGGGCTCGATCCAGAAGTCGTGCGCCGAGACCGGCGAGGCCAGAAGCGCCGCCGCCAGGACGAGCCACGGGGCCCGCGTCATCCGGCGGCCGCCTTCCGGCGCGAAGCGATGAACTCGGAAAGTCTCGCCAGGTCCACGTTGCCGCCCGAAAGGACGACTCCCACCTTGAGACCGCGCAGGTCCGCCTTCCGGTGGCGCACGGCGGCCGCCGCCGCCGCCCCCGAGGGCTCGATCAGGATCTTCATGCGCTCGAGCATCCAGGTCAGCGTCTCGACCATCTCGTCGTCGGACACGAGGAGGATGTCGGCCACCGTTTCCCGCACGATGGGAAACGTCAGCCGGCCGGGCGCGACGACGCGCAGGCCGTCGGCGATCGTCGGGTTCTCGCGGACTTCCACGCGCTGCCCGGCCGCGAGGGAGCGTTTGGTGTCGTCGGCGGTTTCGGGCTCGGCGCCGTAGATGCGGATCCCGGGACGCATGTGGCGCGCCGCCGTCGCCCAGCCGCCGATCAGCCCCCCGCCCGAGACGCAGACGACGAGCGCGTCGAGATCGGGGACCTCCTCGAGCAGCTCCACCGCGCCCGTCGCCGCGCCCGCCATGATCAACTCGTCGTCGAACGGCGGAACGAGCAGGGCGTTCTTCTCGCGGGCGATCGCGGCCGCCAGGTCGTCGCGGCTCTGCATCTGCCGGTCGTAGAGAACGACCTCGGCGCCGTAGCCGCGCGTCGCTTCGATCTTCGACTGCGGCGCGTCGGCCGGCATCACGATCGTGGCCTGCAGGCCGAGGAGCTTCGCCACGAGCGCCACCGCCTGGGCGTGGTTGCCCGAGGAGAAGGCGACGACCGCCTCGACCCGCCCGCGCTCGCTCTCGGCCTTCATCTTGTTGTACGCGCCGCGGAACTTGAATGCCCCGCCGCGCTGCAGGTTTTCGGCCTTGAAGTAGACGCGCGCGCCCGCCTCCTCGTCGAACTGGCGCGAGTGCAGGACGGGCGTGCGGTGAGCGACGCCCTCGAGGCGCTTTCGGGCCGCTTGGATGTCCTCCCAGCTGGGCATGCTCACCTCACGCGGGCGCGAAGCCCGCCCCGACGACGCGGGTTGCTCGGGCGCGTCCCCGCCCCCCTACGATACGACGGCCGGCTCCGCCGAGATCTGTGCCTTCCACCCCGCGATCGCCTCCAGGGCGCGTTCGGCGATCCGCTGGCGCCGCACCTGCTTGTCACGGATCGGGGAATGCGAGGTGTCTTCGATCAGGCCGAAGGTCACGTTCATGGGCTCGAACTTCTCTTCCGGAGGCCTCTCCGAGCAATGCCGCGCGAGCGACCCGATCGCGGTCGTGTACGGCACGGGGACGGGCTCGCGGCCCTCGAGGATCTGCGCGAGCGCGAGGCCGACCGCCAGGCCCGTTGCGGCGCTCTCGACGTAGCCCTCGACTCCCGTGATCTGCCCGGCGAAGAAGATTCGCGGCTGGCGCCGCATCCGGAGGAAGCGATCCAGATGCGCCGGCGCATGGATGTAGGTGTTGCGGTGGAGCATCCCGTAGCGCGCGAAGGCGGCGTTCTCGAGGCCCGGGATCATCCGAAAAACGCGCTGCTGCTCGGGGATCTTGAGCTTCGTCTGGAAGCCGACGATGTTGTAGTGCTCCTTCGCCAGGTCGTCCTGTCGGAGCTGAACGACCGCCCACGGGAGCCGGCCCGTTTTCGGGTCCGGCAGGCCCATCGGTTTCATCGGACCGTGGCGCAGCGTCTCCCGCCCACGCTCCGCCATGACCTCGATCGGGAGACACCCCTCGAAGTAGACGCCCTTCTCGAAGTCCTTGATCGGGACCGTCTCGCCCGCCAGCAGCGCGTCGAGAAAGCGCTCGTACTCCTCGCGCGAGAGCGGACAGTTCCAGTAGTCCTCGCCGCCGCCCTTGCCGTACCGCGACATGGCGTACATCCGCGAGAAGTCGAGCGACGTCGCCTCGACGATCGGCGCCATCGAGTCGTAGAAGTAGAGGTCCCGCGTCCCGAGCAGCTCGCCGATCGCCCGGTCGAGCGCGGGCGAGGTCAGCGGGCCCGTCGCGATCACGGCGAATCCTTCGCGGGGAATCTCCGTCACTTCCTCCCGCACGAGCTCGATCTCGGGACGCGATGCGATCGCCTCGGTCACGAGGTTGGCGAAAACGCGCCGGTCCATCGCGAGGGCGTCGCCCGCGGGGACCGCCGCCGCGCGCGCCGAACGGATCACGAGCGAGTCGAGTGCGCTCATCTCGCGCTTGATGAGACCGACGGCGTTGCGCGGGTTGTCGGAACGGAAGGAATTCGAGCACACGAGCTCGGCGCACCGGTCCGTTTCGTGCGCCGACGTCTTCACGGCGGGCCGCATCTCGTAGAGCCGCACCCGGTGGCCGCGCCGGGCGAGCTGCCACGCGCACTCCGAGCCCGCCAGGCCCGCGCCGACGATGGAAACCGTGTCGATCACCGGGGCGATTCTATGGGCCGGCGGAGCCTGGCCGCCTCACCAGCCCCCGCCGCCGCCGCCCCCGGAGCTGCCGCCGCCGCCACCCCCGCCGCCGCCGCCCGAGGACGAGGACGGCGCGGAGACGCCGGCGGCCAGGGCGCCCGCCGCCACGGCCCAGCTGCCGGATGCGCCCGCGCCTCCGAAGGCGCCGCCGCCGCCGGTCCAGCCGCCCGAAGGGGCGCTCGTCGAAGGGGACGAGGGCGACCCCGAGGAGGAGGCCCGCCACGCGCCCGTCCCGGCGGCCGCGGCGGCCCCGTGCGCCTTGAACCACCGGTCGACGTCCGAGGTCAGGCCGAACGCGACGACGTAGGGGAACCATTCGTCCTTCAACCGCGGAGCGGGCTTCTCGAGCTCGACGCCGAAGAATCGGCGGGCCGCGGCGAGGGCCTTGCGGCGCGCGATCCGGTGGGGCCCGTTGCGCGTTTTGGCGACGTAGAAAATCCCGCTGACGACCGCCAGGCGAAGCAGCATCGAGCCCACGACGGCGCTCGCGGGCTCCCGGCCGCCCTCGCGCACGCCGAGCCACGCAAACCCCAGCAACAGCACCGGCACCCAGAGAAAGAGCGGCGACCAGGCGTCCAGCCGGTCGATGCGCTTCTGGTACGCCCAGGCACAGAGCGCGCCGATCCCGTAGAGCACGAGGTACGCGATCGCGGCCCCGATCGCGGCGCCGGGTTCCTCGGCGCCCGAGAGCACCGCGTAGCCGTGCACGGCGAAGCCGGCGAGGAAGAGGAGTGCGGTCCACCTTCCGCCATGGACGCGCGCCTCGTCCTGGAAGTCCGGATACGTGCGGAGCTTCGCCTCCAGCCGCGTCTTGATCTTGGAGGACGGGTCGAACCCGCTCGATTTGTAGTGCTTCTTGATCGCGTCGGTGTCGGTCTCCTGGCGGCCCGCAAAGAAGAGAGCCTGAACGAGCTCGCGGTCGTAACCCTCGAATTCGCCGAGCGGAACGAGAAGCCGCATGGTGAGCGTCTTGCCGCTGGCCTCGGTCGCGATCTTCTTCTCGGCCGCCAGCCGCGCCAGCACGGCCGCGACCTCGGGCGGCCCGATCGTCTCGTCCCAGAGCGCGCCCGCTTCCTCGGGCGCAAGCGTGAAGAGGTTCTGCTCGAGCCAGGCCTCGTCGATCGCCCCGGGCGGCGTCAGGGGTGCGAACCGGCCGAGCGCGTTCTCGCGGCGGCGCCAGCCGGCGTAGAACAGCACGAGCGCGACCGCGAAGGCGGCGAGGACGATCCTCCGCCCGACCGGGGTCATGACCGATGCGGAGACCTCGGGCGATCCGCTGCCGGCATACTCGAGGGGAACCGTCACGACGAAGTTCGAGTGCGGCGGCAGGTTCCCGCTCTTCCAGACGCCCGGAAACGGACCTTCGGGCTTCCAGACCGGATCGAGCTCGAGCGTCACGTCGAGCTTCCCGATGGGCCAGTCGGCCTCGGGTAGGCCGAAGTCGTGGTCGAACAGGTAGGCGCGTCCCTGCTTCACGAGAACGCCCGACAGCACGTAGGCGATCTCGTAGACGAGCGCGGCGTCGGCGAACTCGGGGTCCGACGGAAGGCGGCTGCGCCAGCGCAGGACGCCGGGCGCCGTCCAGGCGAACTCGTCGACGGAATCGAGACCGCCCTGCCGCAGCACGTGGCGGGTCCCGTCGGAATCGATCCGCGCCAGGGACTCGAGCGAGATTCCCTGTCCGGGACGGATGCGGAAGGTCCGCTCGCCTCCGTTCCAGTCTCCCGTGAATACCATCTCCTGGCGCTCGACGACGTGGAGCGCGCCCCGGGCATCCAGTCGCGCATGCACGTCGATCGACCTCCAGGAGAGCTCCTTCGCACGGGCGGTCACCGCACAGCAGAGCGCGGCGAGCGCGAGCGGGAGGAGTCGTCGCGGGTGACGCAGCACGCCGGACGATTGTAAGGCCGGAGTCGGCGGGCTTCAGCCCGGCACCCGCGAGCCGGTGCTTCGCCGCGCCACCGGGATCACGAACCGGATCGAGGTCAGCCGCGGCGAGAACGCCGCGATCTTGTTGTCGACGAGCTTCGCCGCCAGGCCCGCCTTCTGCACGTCCATCCAGAGGAACGGGAACTCGAGCTCGGCGACGTAGGGCTTCTTCGGAAACACGACCCAGAGGCCGCCGGACGGCTGCAGGCGCCCGGCCAGATCGGCGAAGAAGCCGGTGAGCGAACCCTCGGCGGGCACCTCGGCCATCAGCCACGCATGCCGGCCCGCCGGGAACCGGGGGACGCGTTCGACGAGCGGACCGAAGACCGACCGCATCGTCTTCACGAACTCCGGAGAGCGCCCGACCGCGTACGCCGGTGCGGCGGCCGGCAGGGAGAATTTCTCCCATGGCGCCTTCATGCGCCGATTGTATGCGGGAGACCTAAGATGGAGGCGTGACGTTCGAGGCCGACCTGTACCCCGACGAATACTTCGACGGGCTCCACCGGGTCACGCCGTTCGCCGCGCCGCGCCGGAAGTGGATCGAGCGCGACCGGGACATCCTCCGGCTCTGCGCGCCGACAGCCGGGCGCGTGGTCCTCGACCTCGGCTCGGCCCGCGGCGACGTCTGCTTCCTCCTCGCCCCGCGTGTCCGGGAAGCGATCGGGATCGACGCATCGCCGAAAGCCGTCGAGCTCGCCGAGGCCGAGCGTGCACGGCGGGGGCTCGGGAACGTCCGCTTCGTCCTCGGCGACGTCGCGCGGCTCGAGGCCATCCCGGACGCCTCGATCGACCTCGCCGGCGCCTTCGACCTGCTCGAGCACGTCGACGACGAAACCGTGCGCCAGATGCTCGGCGCGCTCTCCCGCGTCCTCAAGCCCGGAGGAATCCTCGCCGCCTACACCCCCAACCGCGAGCACTATGTCGAGAGGCTCAAGGCGCACGAGATCCTGCTCAAGCAGTTTCCCGAGCACATCGCGGTCCGGCGGCCGCGCGAGATCCGCGCGCTCCTGGACGCCGCGGGCTGGCGCCCGCTCGAGCTGACGTACTCCCCGGCGCCTTTTCCCGTGGTCCACGGGGTCGAAAAGCTGCTCTGGCGCGTTCCGGGGATCGGCCGGCTCTTCCGGTACCGGATCCTCCTGCAGGCGGCGCCGCCCGCCCGCGCACGATAAACTGGCCGGTTCATGCGAGTCAGCGTCGTCGTCCCCTGCCGCAACGCGGCCCGCACGGTGGGCGATGCCGTGGCTTCGGCGTTCGCGCAGTCCGAGCCGCCCGCGGAGGTCGTGGTCGTCGACGACGCGTCGACGGACGCATCGGCGGACGCGGCCCGGCAGGCGGGCGCGCGGGTGATCCGCAACGCCTCGCGCCGCAACGCCGGAGGCGCCCGCAACGCCGGCATCGACGCGACCGCCGGGGAGCTCCTCGGATTCCTCGACGCGGACGCCGTGGCTCCCCGGGACTGGCTCGCGCGCGCCCGACGCATCTTCGAGGCCGATGCCACCGTCGCCGGGGTCGGCGGACGGATCGTCAACGGGCGTCCCGGCCGATATGGCGAGCTCGACTACTACATGAACCATTCGGAATGGATCGCCGCGGGACGGCCCGCCGCGAAGGCCAACATCCCCACCATGGCCATCGTCTACCGGCGCGACGCGATCGGCCCGGTCCGCTTCCCCGAGTCGAACACCGGCGAGGACACCGCCTTCGCGCTCGCCGTGACCGCCCGCGGCGGCAGGCTCTGGTACGACCCCGGGATCGCCGTCACCCACCGTCACGAACGCCTCGACCGGGCGGCGTTCTGGGAGAAGCAGGTCGCGTGCGGGCGAACGATCTACGAAACGCGGCGTGACCTCGACCGCCCGGGCCGGTCCCTCGTGCGCTTCCCGGCGCTTCTCCTTCTCTTCCCCCACCTCTGGATCACGGTCTTCCGGATGTTCCGGGCCGGCCACGGCGGCAAGGCGCTGGCCCTCTTGCCGTGGCTCTGGACGGGGGAAGTGGCCCGGATCCGCGGGTTTCTCCAGGCGCGGCGGTCGGACCCGCGCGCCGAAGCGCGGCCGGTGCCCGCGGCATGACGGCCCGCCGGCTCGCCCAGGGTCTCGCCCTCGCGCGCGACTGGATCGCGCCGTCCGGCGCCATCGCGCAGTGGACGCACTTCGTGACGTCGGTCTGCAATGCCCGTTGCGCGCACTGCTTCTATCCGATCAACGCCGGGAAAAACGAGCTGACGCTCGAGGAGCTCGACCGATTCGCCGCGACGCTGCCGCCGATCCGGCTGCTCCTGATCTCGGGGGGCGAGCCGTTTCTGCGCCGGGACCTGCCGGAAATGATCCGCGTCTACTTCGAGCGCTGCGGCTTCTTCTCGGCCTCGATTCCGACCAACGGGTTCTCGCCCGACGAGATCGCCCGGGCGGCCGAGAAAATCTGCGCCTTCTCGCCGGACCTCTCGCTCGGCGTCACCGTGTCGATCGACGGTTTCCGCGAGTTCCACGACCGGGTCCGCGCGGTGCCCGGGCTCTACGACCGCGCGCTGGCGACGCTCGAGACGCTCACCGCCCTGTCGCGCCGGACGCCGAACCTGACGGCCGGAGTCACGACGGTCTTCATGCGGGGCAACCAGGATCAGATCGAGGAGTTCTGCGACTTCGTCTACGCGAAATACCGGCCGAACCACCACGCGCTCGGCTTCGTGCGCGGCGAGGCCTTCGACCCGAAGGTCAAGGAAAACCTCGACGTCGACCTCTACCTGAAGCTGTCGCAGGCGATCGACCTTCGTTATCCTCCCGACGAGGCCCGGGGCGGCTGGAAAGGCGCGCGGACCCGGGCGCGGCGCGAGATCAACCGGCGGCGCTTCGAGTACATCGGCCGCCAGGCCCGGGGGGGCGGCTTCGAGGGTTTCTGCCTCGCCGGCGAAAGGGAGTACGTCCTGACGGAGGAAGGCGACATTCACGGTTGCGAGCTGATCGGCGACGTCCTCGGCAACGTGCGCGCGGCCGGCTACGACTGGGCGAGGATCCGCGACAGCGAGGCCGCGTCGGCCTTCGTCGACGCCAAGCACGCCCGACTCTGCAAGTGCACCCACGAGTGCAACGCGCGCACGATGATCCTCTTCGACAGGAAGAATGCGCTCCCGATCGTCGCCGCGATGGCGGGCCTGGAAGGGCGGCGGACCCCGTGAGCAAGGGAAAGAACGGCCTGCGCCTCAAGTCGCTCAAGTACATGCTCGAGCTGACCTCCCGCTGCAACCTGCGCTGCGGGATGTGTCCCATGGACGTCCTGACGCGACCCTTCGAGGACGCGCCCTTCGACATGGTCGAGGACGTCGCCCGGCAGATGCGGGAGCTCAAGCTCCCGATGAAATACCTGCACGAGATGGGCGAGCCCTTCCTCTACAAGCGCCTCTGCGAAGCGATCGACCTCTTCCCCGGAGTGTGCGTGTCGACGAACGGGACGCTGCTGTCGGAGCAGTGGTCCCGGGACATCCTTTCGTCCTCGCTCTCGAAGCTGCGCATCTGCATCGACACCTTGAAGCCCGAGGTCTACCCGATCGTTCGGAAGGGAGGCAAGTTCGACGTCGTCGTCGAAAACATCCGTCGTTTCCTCGACATGTCGAAGGGCAGGAAGATCGTGGTCGAGATCCAGCGCATGATCACCACCCAGACGCACGACGAGTCCGTCAAGTCGTTCCGGGAGTTCTTCCACCTCGACCGCTACCCGCAGGCCACGATCATCCAGAAGACGTGCGAAGGCCTCGACACCTCGGAGGTGACGGAGCTCCATCAGGCCTACTACGGCTGCTTCCAGGGGACGCCGTACCAGTGGTTCGTCATCCTCTGCAACGGCGACGTCACGCACTGCTGCTACGACTACGACGGGACGCAGAAGCTCGGCAACGTGCGGGAGAAGTCGATTCCGGAGATCGCCGCCTCGCCGTTTCTTTCGACGATCGAGGAGGGCTTTCGGTCGGGCGACTTTTCGAAGCTTCCGCGCTGCGCCGAATGTTTCAAGAACCCGGCCGCCAAACCCCCGCTGACGGACCGTCTCTGGCGCTACGCCCAGATCTTTCCGTGGAAGGACCCGTTCCGCCGGTTCCTGAATCTGCCGGGAGGAGAAAATTGAACGAGCCCTCGTGGTCGACATTCCGGCGATGTCTCCGGCTGGAGCCTGCAGCATTGCCACCCCCCGCTGGTTCCGGCTATATCCGTCAACGCTTTCGCTACTAGCGGCCCACCAGACACGTCGTGCACAGCGCGTTCGGCGGCTGAATGCCGAGGCTGCCCCTGAATGAGGGTCGACCTCACTAGCTGGTTATCATGCTGGACGTGTTCTTCTGGCTTCGTGCCGGCGCACCGATATACGGCCCGAAACACGCGGCCCACGCGGTTCATCTGAGCGAGCGATGGTGCAATCGTTCAGCTTGTGCCTTGGCTCTGGCCGTCGTGCTGACGAGCTTATCGGTTCCTACTCTCGCCCAGGAGTCCCCGAACCTGCAGTTGCTTGAAGCTGTCAACTCCGAGAGGGACCGTTTGGAGCTACCGCCCGTCGCCATTGCGGAACCCCTTCAGTCACTCGCGCAAGAGCGAGCCGAAGAGATCAGTGGCAACGCCGCGCTCGACTTCGAGCAGCTTCCTGGATTCGAGTTGCTCCAGCGTTCACGCGAATTCGGGTACATGGGCAAGCTCGTCCAAGAGATCGCGGCAGTCGATGACCGTGACCCGTGCGAGCTGGTTGAAGCTTGGAACGATACCATCTCCTTGTACGAATCCTATCGGCGACCCGAAGCCCGAGATATCGGGATCGGCGTTGGCGTCCTGGGCCAGTCCCGGTTGACAGTTCTGATCATCGGTGTGCCTTCGTCGGACGATCCACTGAGGAGGCGATGGCCGGGGGTTGCTCCGCGGGAACACCTGACCGCAGAACTCTTCCGTATTCTCAACCAACGGCGAAATGCGGAGGCTCTGCCACCGTTCGTTCGCTCCGAGCCTATGGACACCGAAGCGCAGCAACTGGCGATCGAAATCCTGGGTGATGGGAACAGGCACGGAGAGGGCTCGCTGCAGGTCGGAGGTACTCTCGCGTTCTACTGCAAGGGTGCGGGATATCACGTCTATGGCCCCGCATACGCCGTCAAGCGCTGGTTCCGAAGCTATAGAGCCGTCTTCGCCGCAAAGGGTACGGCCGACATCGGTGTCGGATTGGCAAGCCGTGGCCGAAACGACCAAGTAGAGGCAGTGTGGCTGCTTCTGGTGAGCTCAGCGGTCCCCTAGGAGCAGCTAGCGAAGCAGCGCGATTCCTCTGGCATCTTGCGACAGACTGACCTGTCCCGGAGTCCACTCACCAGCGACCCAAGCGATCATCTGCGTTTCGAGGTCCTCGCGAAGAGCCGCTGCCGCGCGCTGGTAGTGGACGAACGAACGGAGGCTCTCAGTTCTTGAGGTCCACGGTGTCCTAAGATCCCCGTCGATCGACCAAACGTGGAGCGGCACACCGAGGCGTTCGAGATACCCACGGGCCTGCGAGGGGGTCAGCCGACTGGTGTCGGTCGGATCACGGTGCGCCACCAGGACGACCGCGCGCCGCCCTCCGGAACGGTAGCCTTCAAGACCGGCCACGGCCACCGCGTCGGCATATCGGTACGGAGGAATCGCCTGTTTTGGTCGAGAGACATGCGTCAATACCCAAAGAAGACCGCCCTCCTTCGCCGTAAAAAACGGCGTCGATTCCATCAGATCCGATTGCTGCCCGACGTCGCTGACATGATGGGCGACCGGAAAAACCAACCCGACGCGGTCGTTGGGATCGAGACGGACACCCTGGCCCGCGCCGGACCGCCCAAGCTGTCGTTCCGCTTGGGCGGCGCTCGGATCGCGAACGAGCAAGACGGTGGCTGGACCCTTTTCTACGGCGACGACTGCAAGGCTTCGCGTCTTGTGTAACAGCAGGCCTCTGAGTTCTTCCACGCCGGTCAGCGAACCTGATTGCACCCGCAATGGCACGGCCGTCAGCCGCGAGCCCGACTCGTCCGCCACACCACCTCCGAGGGCGACATCGGCCCGTGCGATCGCGTCCCTGTCGAATTCCGCGGTCGCGGACAGGACATGCGCTTGCCGTAGATCGAGTGTGGGAAGCCTCGCCTCACCGTTCCTATCGAGTGCGAGATTGGTCCCGTCGAGCGCGAGTGTCAGCCGTATCGGCTGCGACCTGCGCACGCTCGTCGCGACGAGACGGGCGCCAATCGGAACTCCGGTTGGGCTTCGCGTGACGAGAATGTCCAGTCGAGCCGGGGGCATGGGCAGATTCACCAGTTGTGAGACTCGAGCCAGGCGTTCGCCGGCTGGTCCGAGCGCCTCCGCCGACACCTCGTGAGGCTTCAGTTCGTCACCAAAATCGACTAGCGCCTTCCAGGGAGCTTCCCCAACTCGAATCACGGGTTTCCCGTCAAGCGCGAAGACAACTGCCGCAGGAGAAATAGACGGATCGACTTCGACACTCACCGGCTGCACCCCGACGAGAAGGCCGATGAGCACGGAAGAGAACACGATGTTGTCGGTGTTGCCCACCATACTTGCCTCAGGCGACTCTGCTAGTCTTCCCTGGCTGCGAAGCCAGCCCCACTCTACCGCCGCGAGCCAGGCGGTCTCTTCCACCGAACTTTTGGCCCTTCATTTCTGGATCTCGCCACATACGCCTGTCCCACACATCGGCTCAGCACGGGCTCGCCTGCCACAGTGTAACCGCGTCCCGGCTACTCGATCGACCGTGCCCGGTGGCTGCCTTGACTTCGGCTCCGGGCTCGAGTGGCGCTTGGTGAGCCGGGCCCTTGGTCCGTGGTCGGCGGTGGTCGAAACGACAACGCTGAGTTCCGTAGGCAGGCGCGGAGCCTAGCCCGGTAACGGCTATGGCTACCGTTCGGGATGCCAACAGCCCGACAGGCATCCGAAAACGATTCGCCCGCCAAGATGTAACGAGTGAGCCTTGCTAGCCTCCGCCGCCCCGATTTTGTCGCGGCTCGCGAAACCTGTTTGCAGATCATCGTTGCCTCGAGATCTGAATCGTCAGGTGCGTAGCTTGGTGCGCGCGCCGCACTGAGCGGCAACCACGAGTGATAGCTCCGCCAGAAATCGCACGATCGACGATAAACGATCGCAAGGAACAGACCGTCGTGACTCTTGGAAGCGTCCTTCTTGGCGCTCAGGAAGTCTAGGAATGCCTGGGCGATGACGTCGTCCGTGTCTTGCACGGGGATCCGATAGCGATAGGACAGCGTGCGACGCGCGTACTCGACGACAGCCCGGCTGGGTAACCGAGGGTCGTAAGGCTCGTTGTCGAGTGCAGTCGGCGTCCGGCAATAACTTCGACGAGCACGACTCGATAAGGATGATGCACGCGCACAGACACCGCGTCCCGCCCCGGTCGGTGAATCACCAGTCGTCATCACGTTCACCTGGCTCTTCAGCTGGCTCTGGCGGTCGACGATGGGATTGAGAAACGAGGGGGGAGCCGGAGCCGCAGGCCGGCAGTGACCTCGGCCCCCCCCCCCAAAAAAAAACCGGACTACAATCTTCTGCGTCCTGGCGGAGGAGCTACCGTGGATTTCCAACGAGCAGCCAATGAACACCGGCGCAGCAGTAGGTGTCGGCAAGCTGGTCATCCTCGGCTATCCGACTCCACACACCAAGCTCGGACTTGGCAGGTTCCCGACTGGCGCATCGGACGTTATTGTCGGGATACAGTCGTCGTCGGGCGAGCCGCCACAGCCGTAGAAGTCGTCGATTACCGTGTGCACACCGACGACGCCCCATCGCGTCGAGTTTCCGTTGCAGGGCTTGTACCAATAGCCGACTTGGTTCCAGTTGGCGTCATAGTAGAGAATCGTGCCACCGTACTGCGACATGGCGCGTGCCGGTGTCACCGGCCCTAGCGTCATGGCCAGGGCGACCGCAATCGTAAGCGTCCAAGACCGTGCTGATGCGGGCAGCTTCATCGCCATCTCCTTCCAAAAAGCCGGCGTTATTGTCGGCAACTGCTGTTAGCCCGGTCCAGAGTCTCTGGGTGCTTGACTAAGGAATCGCCAGAATGGCTTGAATCCGATCGTAGTTTTTCTGGCAGATCGATGACTGTCGACGAGCTTGTGCCGGTCGACCGCCGTTCGACAACCACGGCTCTGGGCGCGGCGCCTCCGGCCAAGTCATCGGTATCTGATATCGCCAGGATATCGAGGAGGAGACCCGATCGGCTTCCTCCCGTGCTGCCCGTTTCGGTGGACGGTTTGCACAGAAGCCCAAGGCCGGCTTACCCGCGCTTAGCGTTTTCGCGTGACGGGGCGGATCGAGAGCATCAGGTTCTCGATGGCGTCGGTGGTCGACAGGAAGCTTGCGCAAGAGCGGCGGAGGCGCCTCTGTCAGAGAGATGCCATCTCTCTCATGCCTTTGCCTTCCGCGCGCCCGGCTTCGGCGCCTTCTTCCCCGCAGCCGCGACCACCGCCGGCTCCGGCACGTCCGGCGGCGCCTCCGGGGTGAACTCGACGATCGGCGGCAGCTCCCCCGCCGGCTTCTCGAATCCGCAGCCGGCCTTGTCGCAGGCGAAGACGTTGCCGGACTTGCGCTCCCGGAAGAGCAAGTAGGCGTTGCCGCACTGCGGGCACGTCTCCGGGATCGGGCGGACCGACAGCGAAAAGTCGCAGTTCGGATAGTTGATGCAGCCGTAGAACGGGCGGAACCGTCCGCGCCGCTCGGCGATGATGCCGCCGTCCTTGGGACACCGCACGCCCGTGTCCTTGACCGGCTTGGGGGGCTTGTACTTGCAGGCCGGGTAGTTCGAGCACGACACGTAGGCCCCGAAGCGGCCGTGCCGGCGCACGAGGCCGTTGCCGCAGCGCGGACACATGTCCCCGGTCGGCTCGTCGGGCTTGGCCTCGGCCTTGCCCCCCGCGACGGCGATGTTCACGACGTTGCGGCACTTGGGGTAGGCCGTGCAGCCGAGGAAGGTCGAGCCCGTCCGGCTCTGGCGCACCTTCATCGGCTCCCCGCACTCGTCGCAGGTCGTCTTCTCCAGCTCCGACATGTCGACGGCGTCTTCCTCGGGATCTGGAATGTCCTGGGTGAACGTGCACTCCGGATAGCCGCTGCAGGCGATGAAGAGCCCGTTCTTGCCCATGCGCAGCTTCAGCTTCTTGCCGCACTTGGGGCACTTCTCGTCCATCACCGGCACGGCCGAGAGCTTGAGCTTCCGGGCCTGCGCGAGCGGGATGCCGGCCTTGCCCGAGACCATGCCGTCGAGCGCGCGGTCCCGGTCCCGGGTGAAGGTCTTGTCGAAGTCGGAGAGGGCCTTCGTCCAGGAGAGCTTGCCCTCCTCGACGTCGTCGAGGGCCTCCTCCATGCGCGCGGTGTAGGCGGTCTCGAAGAAGTCGTCGAAGTACGGGATCAGGAGCTCGATGACGGTCCGCCCGAGGGCCGTCGGGATGAACCGGCGGTCCTTGCGGTGGACGTAACGTCGTTCTTCGATCTTCCTCAGGATCTCGGCGTAGGTCGATGGGCGGCCGATCCCGTTTTCCTCGAGGAACTTGACGAGGGAAGCCTCGTTGAAGCGGGGCGGCGGCTGGGTGGCCTTCTGTTCCGGCAGGACCTCGAGCAGCTTCAGCGTCTCTCCCTGCGCCAGCGGAGGCAGCTTCGGCGAGTCCTTGTCCGTCTCCTCGTCCTCCTCGGTCGAGACGCCGTAGGCCGCCAGGTACCCGGCGAACTTGAGGGTCGACCCGGAGGCGCGGTAGACCGCGCGCCCGGCGGCGATCTCGGCCGACACGGTGTCGTAGACGGCCGGGGACATCTGCGACGCGATGAAGCGCTCCCAGATGATCCGGTAGAGCTTCGCCTCGTCCGCCGCGACGTATTTCGCGACCTCGTCGGGCGGGAGATCCAGGTAGGTCGGCCGGATCGCCTCGTGGGCGTCCTGCGTGTCGCGACGGCTCTTGAAGTAGCGGGGCGATTCGGGCATCGACTCGGGCCCGTACTTCGCGGCAATGTGCTCGCGGACCGCCGTCAACGCATCGGCGGAGACGCGGGTCGAGTCGGTGCGCATGTAAGTGATGAGGCCGACGGTGCCGCGGCCCGGGATCTCCCGACCTTCATAGAGACGCTGCGCGATCTGCATCGTGCGGCGCACCGCGAAGCCGCGGCGGGCCGCGGCCTGCTGGAGCTGCGAAGTGATGAACGGCGGCGCCGGGTTCTTCCGGCGCTCGGAGGTTTCGACCGAGGACACGGTCCAGGCGGCCTTCGAGACCTCGTCGACGACCCGCTTCGCCGACGCCTCGTCGGGAAGGCGCGGGTCCGCGCCGTCGAACTTGAGCTTCTCTCCGTCGAACGTCGAGAGCCGCGCCGTGAAATCCGGCGGAATCCGTCCCTCGAGCCGCGCGTCGACCGACCAGTACTCGACCGGGACGAAGGCCTCGATCTCGCTCTCGCGCTCGCAGATGATCCGCAGCGCGACCGTCTGGACGCGCCCGGCCGAGAGGCCCCGCCAGACCTTCTTCCAGAGCAGGTCCGACACCTCGTAGCCGACGAGCCGATCGATGATCCGGCGGGCCTGCTGGGCATCGACGCGGCGGCCGTCGATCTCGCCCGCCTGCTCCATGGCGTCCAGGACCGCCTTCTTGGTGATCTCGTTGAACCGAACGCGCTGGAACTTCGTCTTGCCCGCCCCGGGCCGGAGGGTCTCCTGGAGATGCCAGGAGATCGCCTCGCCCTCCCGGTCCGGGTCGGCGGCGAGATAGACGTTGTCGGCCGTCTTGGCCGCCTTCTTCAGCTCGTTGATCGTCTTCTCTTTTCCGCTCAGGACCTCGTACGTGGGCTCGTATGCGTGCTCGCGGTCGATGCCCAGGCCCTTGCGCGGCAGATCGCGCACGTGGCCGTAAGACGCGAGGACCTTGAACCCCTTGCCGAGAAATTTCTCGAGGGTCTTGGCCTTCGCGGGCGATTCGACGATGACGATGGACTTGGCCATATGGGGCGGGGACGGTCTCACAACCTCCAGGAAAGCGCAAACGCGACTGTCTCGACTCCTCCCAACATCCGCATATTCCCGATGCTCCGATTCGCCGGCGCTAAGCCGCGAGCCGGAAAGGAGTTCGTTCCTTCCGCACGCGCACCTCATTGCCGCCCGATTCCGTATCTTCCGCCCTCGACCGGCAGCGCCAGCCCGGCGGCCTCGAGCTCGAAGAGACCGGCGAGCACCGTGGCCGCGGGAAGCTCCAGCTCCTGCGCGAGCTCCTCGGCCGACAGCGATTCCTCGCGGGCGAGACGCTCGAGCATCCGCCGGGCCTCGACCGACAGCTCCGCCGACGCGACGGCCGACGGCGCCAGGCCCGCCGTACGCGGCGGTCCCACCGCGGGGAACAGCTCGGCGAGTACGTCCTCGGCGCTGCGGCAGAGGATGGCGCCGTCCTTGAGCAGGGCGTGCGCGCCCTCGGAGGTCGGCGAAAAGACCGAACCCGGCACGGCAAACACGTCGCGCCCGAAGTCCGTGGCCAGCCGGGCGGTGATGAGCGAGCCCGAGCGCCGCGACGCCTCGACGACGACGACCCCGGCCGAGAGACCGGCGATGATGCGGTTGCGAATCGGAAAGTTCTGCGGCCGCGGCTCGGTCCCGGGCGCGTATTCGGACACGACGAGGTGATCGGCGACGAGGCGCTCCTTGAGGCGCCGGTGCTCGCGCGGATAGTCGACGTCGACCCCGCAGCCGAGCACGGCGATGGTGCCCCCCGGATGGTCGAGTGCCGACTCGTGGGCCGCGGCGTCGACGCCGCGCGCAAAACCCGACACGACCGTCACGCCCGCGGCGGCGAGCTCGCGGCCGAGTCGCCAGGCCACGTCGCGGCCGTAGCGCGACGCGTCGCGGGAGCCGACGATCGCGACGGCGGGCAGGCGGAACCGCTCGAGGCGGCCGAGGGCGAAAAGGAGGAAGGGCGGATCCGCGATTTCGGCGAGCGCCCGCGGATATTCCGCGTCGAAGGCCGTCACCACCTGAACGCCCGTCTGCTCGAGGCGGGCGGCCCACCGCTCGGACTCCTCGTCGTCTCCGGCGCGCAGCACCGACCGCGCCCGCTCCGGAGAGCCCAAAAAAGCGGACAGATCCCCCTCTTCGGAGGACAGAACGCCCTCGACCCCGCCGCGCGCCCGGAGGGCCGGCCAGAGCCGCTGCGGAGTCACGCTGCCGCGAGCCCACGAGATCGCGGCGCGGCGGGCCAGACTGGACGGCGGTCTCACGCTCTCACGGCCCTTTTCATCGAAGGCGTGTCGACAATTCTCCGATCCCCCGTCGAAGGGAAACCTATAATAGCCACCCCGGCCGGGGAGGCGGGCGAGCGCTTGAGACGAAATCGCACGTGGGTTCTCACCTTACTTGTTGTCGCGGGCGCGTGTACCTCGTACCCCCACCCGGAGCGCGCCGACACGCAGATCAAGTTCGGGACCGACGTGGCCGAGAAGGGCCTCTGGCGCGAGGCGGCCTTCCGTTTCGAGCAGGCGATCGAGAAGGACCCCGGCAACGCCCGCGCCCACAACAACCTCGCCGTGGCCATGGAAGCCAACGGCGATTTCGCCCGCGCGCTCACCGAGTACAAGAAGGCTCTCGAGCTCGATCCGAACAACAACTACATCCGCCGCAACTACGCCCGCTTCGCCGAGTTCTACACCTCCTACACGAAGACGACCGGAAAGGCCGCCGGTGCGCCGTAGGATCGTCGCGGCCTCGATCGCCGTCCTCCTCGCGGCGTGGCCGGCGCTGGCCGGAGTCGACGAGGTGAAGCTGCGCCTGCCGCTCAAACCCAAGCTGCCGCTGCGCGGCAACGAACGGATCGCGCTCGCGCCGTTCATCGTGGTCACCGACGCCGAGAAGGCGCGCGACAAACGGCTCGCCAACGTCGACCTCCAGGGCGAGTTTCACCGGTTCCTGAAGAAGCAGCTCGAGAAGAAGACCAAATTCGAGATCATCCAGACCCCGCCGGACGTCAAGCTGCCGACCCAGAGCCTGACGGAGCTCGGCCGGGCCCAGGAATTCTGGGCGGCGGTCGGAACGCAGACCGGGGCCGAGATCATCGTTTCGGGCAGCCTGGAGTTCAAGATCGAGGACCGATCCGGCTACAAGACCGAGGAGTACACGTCGCCGATCGACGGCCGGACCTACTACCGTCAGGTGTACGTCGAACAGACCGGCTTCATGTTCGACATCGTCCTGCTCGTCTTCGACGGGCGGACGGGCGAGAAGCTCCTCCAGGACCAGTTCAAGGACTTCCGCCAGACGAGCAACCGCCGCGCCGACGAGCTCCAGGGGCTCTTCGAAAACCTGTTCTCCCTCGAAAGCCAGATCCTGAACACGTTCGTGGCTCGCGATCGCGAGGCCGAGCGCTACATCTTCACCAACTGACGCGCCAGGACCCGCCATGAAGAAACAGCTCGCCGCCGCCGTACTCGTCGCCGGCCTCGCCGCGCTCGCCGGTCCGCGCCGCGCATCGGCCCAGGTGCTCGACCCGTACTACACGTACTTCGGCCAGAACAAGATCGCCTACGACACGTTCCGGTGGAAGAACTACCGGTCGACGCACTTCCTCATCTACTACTACGAGCGCGAGGAGGTGTCCCTCCAGAAGCTCACCTCCTACGCCGAGAGCGCGTACGACGACATCTCCCGCCAGCTCAACTTCCAGATCCCGAAGCCGATCAACCTCATCTTCTACGCCACGCACTCGGATTTCGAACAGACGAACACGTTCCAGGGCTTCCTCCCCGAGGGTCTCGGCGCCTTCGCGCTGCCGACCCGCAATCGCATGGTCCTGCCGGTGGACATGCCGGACGAAAAGCTGCAGAAGCTCGTCGCCCACGAGCTGACGCACGTCTTCCAGTTCGAGATCTTCTTCGGCGGCAGCTTCCTCCGCGCCTACACCTCCGGCGCGCCGCAGTGGTTGACGGAGGGCATGGCCTCCTACTTCGCCTCGGACGAGGACTCGCGGGACAAGATGGTCCTGCGCGACGCCGTCCTCTCGGACCAGGTGCCCGAGATCGCCGAGCGCGGGATCTACGGCTTCTTCGCCTACCGGTTCGGCCACGCCGTCTTCGACTACATCGAGGACGAGTGGGGCAAGGACGGCGTTCGCGACTTCGTCTTCGAGTATCGCGGCCAGCTCGGGCCCAACATCGACCGCGTTCTCAAGAGGACCTTCGGCCTGACCGCCGAGGAGTTCGACATCAAGTTCCGGCGCTACCTGCGCAAGCGCTACATCAAGATGCTGACCGAGCGCGGGGAGCCGATCGACTTCGGCGACAGCGTCCGGCTGAGCGAGCAGGGCTCCGCCGAGGTCTCGGTGCGGCCGTTCCCGTCGGGCGACCTCGGGGCCGCGATGTCGACCCTCGGCAACGACGTCAACGTCGTCGTGTGGTCGCCGCGCGACCGCAAGCTCTTCCGCAACCTGACCAAGGGCTTCAAGACGGAGTACGAGTACATCGTCGCCCAGTGGCTGACGACGGGCCCGGTCGGCGGCGTCGACCTGGCGGTGGCTCCCGACGGGAACACGATCGCGTTCTTCGTGCGGCGCGAGCGGGGCCGCGAGCTCCTGCTCCTGAACGCGCTCGACGGCCGGATCGAGCAGATGATCCCGATGCCCGGCCTCGACCAGCAGCTCAACCCCGCCTTCTCGCCCGACGGCCGGACCGTCGCCTTCATGGCGATCAAGGGCGGCGACGCCGACATCTACACGTACGGCCTCGACACGAAGACGATCACCAACCTGACCCAGGACCATTCCTTCGACTTCGCGCCGACCTTCTCGCCGGACGGGCAGTGGATCTACTACTCCGGCGTCCAGGGACGCTCGGCGAAGATCTTCCGGTTCAAGCTGGGAGTGGCCGGATCGCGCGAGCAGATCACCTACGGCGAATCCAACGACGAGGACGCCTCGCTTTCGCCCGACGGCAAGCGTCTCTTCTTCGCCTCGGACCGCGACGGCGGCGTCTACAACATCTACTCGGTCGACCTGGACACCGGCGAGACGGACCTCTACACCAACGTGGTGGGGGGCTGCTTCTCGCCGGCGATCATCCGGAGCCGCGACGGCGCCGAGCGGCTCGTGTTCTCCGCCTACTACAAGCGCGGATTCAAGCTGTACGTCACCGACGTCAAGAAGCCGTACAAGAAGCTGGCGGAGCTGAACCCGGCGCCCTCCCCGGCCGGCCCGGCCACGATCGCGCCCTTCCAGCCCGCGATCGAAGTGGCGATCGATCCCGAGAAGGTCACCAAGCCGAGCCACAAGCTCTTCCTCGAGGACGCCCAGATCCTCGCGGGCCTGGCGGCCGACGGCCAGTTCCTGTCCAACACGATTCTCACCTTCGGAGACGACCTCGGCAACCGGCGGCTTCAGGGGATCGTGCAGACGGTTTCCGGCTACACCAACGTGAACCTGCAGTACGCGGACCTGTCGACGCGCCTGCAGAAGGGCGTCGAGGCTTTCTACTACCGGCTCTATTACTACTTCCTGACGCCCGACGGCCAGGTCCAGACGCAGACCAACTACAGCTACATCGGCGGCAACCTTTTCGGCTCCTATCCCCTCAACCGCTTCTACCGGGTGGAGGGAACGGCGGGCTTCCTGTCGCGCAAATACAACGGCTATCCGGTCTGGGTGGACACGCAGGAGGGTTCCGGCCAGATCTCGATCCCGACGCAGAACAACTTCCCGACGCTCGGCACGCGGCTGGTGGGCGACACGACGCAGTACGAGTCCTTCGGGCCGATCTCCGGGCGCAAGCTCTCGCTCGGCATCACCTGGTCGCCGTTCACCGGCGGCACGGATCCGTGCAACATTCCCGGCCAGTGCGCGACGGGTTCCGACCCCACGCTGACTTTCAACACCGAGCTCGACCTGCGCCACTACTTCAAGGTCACGCGCCGTTCGCTCTTCGCGGTCCGCCTGTTCGGCTTCCGCGCGGCGGGCCGGTTGCCCGATCTTCTGGCCTTCGGCGGCATCGACACCCTGCGCACGTTCCCGGTCTACGGCATCTACGGCAACACGGCCGCGTTCCTGAACGTGGAGTTCCGCTTCCCGCTGATCGACTACATCGCGACGCCGATCCTCGGGTTCCGCGAGATCCGCGGCAAGGTCTTCATCGACGTCGGCGGCGCGGCGCTGAAGAATCAACCGTGGCAGTTCTGGAGCGACTACCAGCTGTGCGGTTACGGACTTCCCGAAGGCTGCAACGGTTCCCAGGGCGGGTTCTCGGACTGGGGCTTCGGCTTGCAGACGACGTTCCTGGGTCTCCCGCTCCATTTCGATTTCGCGAAGCAGTGGGACTTCAAGAAGTCGCTCTCGGACTTCAAGCTCTTCTTCTACCTCGGGCCGGAGTTCTGAGAGTCGGCCGGCCTCGAGCCGGCGCAGCGTCGGCCGATGGCCGGTCCTCGAGCGGAGAGTCCATCGGCTCCTCTGCCTGCTTTACAATCGCCCGACCGTGACTCCCCGCAAGGCGCTCGCGATCCGGGTCCTCGGTCCCTTCGGCGGGTCCGCACCCGGGTACCGGATGACGACCTTTCTCATCGACGGCGAAACGGCCCTGGACGCGGGCGCGCTGACCGAGGCGCTGTCGCTGTCCGCGCAACGCCGCATCCGGCGCGTCGTCCTGACCCATGCTCACCTCGATCACGTCGCGTCGCTGCCGTTCCTGATCGAGAACCTCTACGGGCGGGGAACGCCGCTCGAGCTGATCGCTCCCTCGCCCGTGCTCGCGACACTCGCGCGCCACGTCTTCAACGATGCGACGTGGCCTGACTTCTCGCGGCTCCCTTCGCGCGCGAAGCCCACCCTCGTCTACCGACCTCTTCCGCCCGGGCGAACTCTCCAGGCGGGAGGCGTGCGATTCACTCCCCTGCCGGTCGATCACATCGTGCCGGCCTACGGGTACCTCGTCTCCAAGCCCGGCCGATCGGTCCTCTTCTCCGGAGACACCATGCCGACGCGCCGGATCTGGGAGCGCGCCGCGCGCGCCCGGGACTTGAAGGCGATCTTCCTCGAGGTCTCGTTCTCCGACGCGCAGGCCGCGGTCGCCGAGGCCTCCTGCCACCTGACTCCCGGGCTTCTGCCGGGAGAGCTCGCAAAGGCGCCGCCGCGCGTGCCCGTTTACCTGTACCACATGAAACCGCCGTCGCTGGCGAAGATCCGAAGCGAGGTCGCGGCTCTGAACGAGCCGCGGCTGCGCCTGCTCGAGTCGGAGAGATCCTTCCGCTTCTGATTTCGACCGCCGCGCCGGTCGAGGCGCCGGGCAACCCAGTCTCAGGCGTCGACGAAGACCCGGAAGCCGCCGCAGCCCATCCGGCGAACGTCGAACGGCATGTCCTCGATGCCCGCCATCCCGGTGATCCGCGGATCCTTCATCACCTTCGCGTTGACGCGGTCTCGCTGCGCCCGCGACTTGCAGACGATCCAGGAGAAGACCACCGTTTCGCAAGGCTTGAGCCGAACCGCTCGCCGCAGCGGCTCGCCGGCCTTCTCGAGGTCTTCGGCGACGCCGCCGCGCGCTCGAACTCCCGCCGGGCCTCGTCGAAGCGTCCGGAAATGCTCTGGTCCCCTCGACGCCCCGGTGTTCTTTCGTCCGGGGCTCTGTTAAACAGGCGTCCGAGAACGCCGCCTGAATGATCGTCCACCTGCTCGACGGAACGTACGAGCTCTTCCGGCACTTCTACGGCATCCGGAGGGGCCGGAGCGAGGACCCGCCGTTCGGCGCGGTCTCGGGCGTCCTCCACACGGTGGCCCAGATGCTCGAGGGCGGCGCTACGCACGTCGGGGTCGCGACCGATCACGTCATCGAATCGTTCCGCAACGCCCTGTGGGCCGACTACAAGACGGGGGAAGGAATGGAACCCGCCCTCTGGAGCCAGTTCCACCCTCTCGAGGAGGCGCTGTCCGCCATGGGAGTCGTCGTCTGGCCGATGGTCGAGCTCGAGGCCGACGACGCGCTCGCCTCCGCGGCGGCGATCGCGGCCCGCGACGAGCGCGTCGAGAAGGTCTGCATCTGGACGCCCGACAAGGACCTCGCCCAGTGCGTCGTCGGCGACCGCGTCGTCCAGGTCGATCGGAAGAGCGGACGAATTCGCGACGCGCGGGCCGTCTTCGAGAAGTTCGGAGTCGCGCCCGAGCGCATCCCGGACTATCTCGCCCTCGTCGGCGACGCGGCCGACGGGTATCCGGGCGTCCCGGGCTGGGGGCCGAAAACGGCCGCCCGCCTGATCGCGCGGCACGGACCCCTCGAAGACTTTCCCGCCGAGGTCCTGGGCGACCATCGCAACGCGGCCCTGCTCTTCAAGCGGCTCGCGACGCTCTCGACCGACGCTCCGCTCTTCACCGACGTCGACGCGCTCCTCTGGCGGGGTCCCGCGGCGGGCTTTTCCGACGCGGCCGCGGCTCTCGGCGACGCGCGCATCGCACCGCGCGTCGAAAAGCTCGGGAGCGGGCTCCCGGGGACCGATCCCCGGAAGCCGCCCGGCTGAAACGGCTACTTGTTTTTCTCGATCTGAGCCCGCAGCCGCTCTTCCCGTTCCCGGAACTCCGGCGTGAACTCCGCGGCGAACTCCTGCATCTCCCAGATCGGCCGGATCTCGACCTCGGCCTCCTGTCCCGGAGCCGGATTGGGCGCGCGCTTGAGCCACTCGACGGCTTCCTCCATCGAACGGACCTGCCACAGCCAGTAGCCGGCGACGAGCTCCTTGGTTTCGGCGAACGGGCCGTCGAGAACGGTTCGTTTCGACCCCGCGAACCGGACGCGCTTGCCCTTCGAACTCGGGTGGAGCCCCTCGCCGGCGAGCATCACGCCCGCCTTCACGAGCTCTTCGTTGAACTTCCCCATCTCGGCGAAATCCTTCTCCTCGGGCAAATTCACCCCCGCTTCCGAATCCTTCGTGGCCTTGACCAGCACCATCACTCGCATTGACCTGACTCCTTTGAACTTGCCGGAACCGGGCCCCGGACGACCTCGACCGGGTGTCGACCCTGGCTCCTGTAATGACGACGAAACGAAGCAACTCAGATCGACACTGCGCCGGCGCCTTTTCGCGACCGGAGGGCGTCGAGCCCCCAGGGCCCGCTTCCCGCCGCCGACAGGTAGAGCCACACGAAGCAGTACAGGATGGCGCCCGAGCCCTCGTTGAGCACGGGCCAGAGGCCACGGGGCGCGTGGCCCATGAAGTACGCCACCGCCATCTCGCCCGACAGCAGAAAGGCCACGGGGCGCGTGAAGAGACCGATCAGCAGGAAGAGCCCTCCGAACGCCTCGAGGACTCCCGCGACCCAGGCCAGCGACCCCGCAGCCGCCGTCCCCCCGTCCGGCATCACGGCGCCCGGAAAGGCGAAGAGCTTCGCGGTGCCGACCTGCATGAAGAGGAAAGCGGCGACGATGCGCAGCACGCTCAGCAGGTACGGCGCCGCGAAACGCCAGCGCGACACGAGACCCGATTCGCTCATGAAACCTCCGTAGGCTCGTCGGAAGGGCAATCAGGACGGGATCCCGACCTGGATCGACCGCCACTTCTGCATCCGGAATTTCGCCACGCTCAGGCCGCACCGCGTCATGTGGCCGAGCACGATCGCCGTCCAGATGCCGCCCGCGGTGAGCCCCCGCGTGGCCTGGAGCACGCCGCACAGTCCGAGGGGAACGACGATCTGCGACACGATCGAGATGTAGAGGGGACTCCGCGTGTCGCCCGTGCCCTGCAGGCCGCCCGTGTAGCAGAGCGCGACGGTCACGAACAGTCCGGAGACGGCGAGGTACCGCAGGAGCTGCTGGCCGAGCGCGAGGACGACGGGGTCCTTCATGCCGAAGACCGCCAGCAGCAGGTTCGGGACGAGGAGAAAGAGAATCCCGACCGCGGCCGCCATGGCGAGGCCGATCCGCGAGGCCACCCGGACGCCCTCCATCACGCGGTCGGGGCGATTGGCGCCGAGGTTCTGGCCGGCGATCGCCGCGGCCGCCCCCATCAGGCCCACCGAGGTCCAGGTGATCAGCGAGAAGAGCTCCGTGTAGCCGACCGCGTAGGCGGCCTGCGACTCGGCGCTGTGCGGCAGCGATCCGATGAACCGCAACAGGAGAACGCCCGCCACGTTCATCGCGATGCCCTGGACGCCCGTGGGCAGACCGAACCGGAAGAGCGCGCGGATGATCACCGGATCCGGGGCCTTGCTCATACCGGGTGCGAGGTGGATCACCGAGTCCGGCCTCCGCATCCGCCACAGCCCCCAGGCCGAGACGATCGTGCTGCTGGCGATCGTGCCGAACGCGGCGCCGACCGTTCCGAGCCGCGGGATGAGCACCACGTTGAAGGCGATCGTCAGGGCCGTCATCGTCACGCCGAGCCGCAGCGGCGTCCTCGCGTCCCCGGCCGCGCGAAACGCGCCGCTCAGGAGAAAGAAAACCATCATCCCGAGGATTCCGACGAGCATCGCGCGCAGGAACGGCAGCGCCTCCGCGGCCACCTCGGGCGTGGCGTTGACGAGCCTCAGCAGGCTCGGCGCCGCGAGCCAGCCGGCCGCGCCGAGAGTCACCGACATCCCGGCCGCCGTGAGGAACGCCTGGTACACCACGCGATTGACCTTGTCGGGCTCGTTGGCCCCGGCGAATCGCGCCACGAGAACGCCCATCCCGCTGAAGACCGAGCTCGCGAACACGATCACCACGATCACGATCTGCCAGCTGACGCCGATGGCGGCGTTGCCCGTGTAGCCCACGAAGTGCCCCACCATCGCGTGGTCGATGATCCCCTGCAGTCCGGCGATGACGTTCTGCAGCATCGTCGGCCACGCGATCTTCCAGACCGCCGGGCCGATGGGCCCCTCCACCAGGGAGCGGTCGAACGTTCGGGGGGCGGTCCGGGCGCTGCTCACGAGGCGCTGTTATCTCACGGAGGAACCGTCGGCATCTCCGGGTTTCGCCGGGCGTGACAGAGTGTCGCGGTCGTCCGGCCGCGCGCCCTCCGCAAACGTCCGGGTCAGGGCCGGGATCGCTGCAGCATCCTCCCCCAGGCCAGCAGGTCGACCGCGAGCGTGCCGGCGAACCGCCCGCGCAGCGAATCGTTGCGCAGAAGGTCCTCCCGGGAGCCCGGCAGCGTCCATTCCCGCTGGAGCCAGGTCCGTCCCTCGCGTGACTGCGCCCTCCAGGCGGAACGGTGCTCGTTTCCTTCCGAACGCCGGACGACGGAAAGCCGCTGGACCGCCGGCTCCGGCAGCACGTCTTCCTCGAGCCGGGAGCCGGATGCCCCTCCCGCCGACAGCGTGAGTCGGAAGCCCGTCGCCGTCTCCCGAAAATCGGACACGTCCGCCACGCCCTCGACGAGCCGCCGATAGCCCGCCGGCGTCGCGATCGCCGCGAAAGCGCGCGAGGCGGGAGCGTCGGATTCCAGGTACGCCGTCAGGATCGTGTCGGCCGCCGCCGGCTCCGGGTCCCCGGCGATCGCGAAGGCCCGCGCCAGCAGATCCTCGTCGACTCCGAAGAGCGCCCCGACAGCGGCGCCTCGAGCGGCGCGAAGCGGGACCCGCAGCCGCGAGTGCAGATCGTCGACGCGCACTTCGCCGCGCGAAAACGCGAGCGCGCGATTGCCGAGGTCCCGGCGCAACGTCACGTCCTGGAGGAAACGCGCGCCCTCTTGAAACGTCGCGCGCCAGCGTTGGAGATAGACGTCCTCCTCGACAGCCGCCGACCGGATCTCGACCCTTCGCGGACCTTCGGGCACGCCACCCTCGAACGCGACGACGAAACCTTCCTCCCTCTCCTCGACCTCGAGCGCTCCGAGCGGCGTCTCGACGCGGCCGGCCCGGGCCGGCAGGAGCGCGGGCAGCGGAAACCCCACGTCGGCGATGGATTCCCCGTCGCGCGTCTCCACGAACAGGGCCGCGTGATCGTCGGGCCCGCGGACGCGCCCGAGCACGCGGCGCGTCCGGAAACCGAGCTCCCGCAGGAGCGAGTCGAAGGCCGCGCAGCGCGCGAAGCACGTCCCGCCCGTTCCGAGCTCGAGGTGATCGCGCCAGAAGACCTCGGGACGGCGGAGCTTGCCGGCGGGATCCTCGATCCCGGCGGCGCGGACGATCTTCGAGGCGTTCTCGAACGGCACCTTCGCGTTGAAGCGCGCGAACAGGGCTGCGAGAAAGCCCGTGCCCGGCTCCGCCATCGAGAGGTCGAGGGCCTCGAGAATCTCTTCTGCGGGGGGCGCGACCGTCACGCGCGGCTCGTCAGCCGCGCCACCATGTCGCGGACCCGGAACCGGGCGTCGTCGGAGAACCAGAAGTCGAGGAACGGGTCGTGATCGCGGGCCTGGTCGAAGCGCGCGACCGCGGCCGCGCGCGAGCGCAGCTTGATCGCCGCGTAGGCCGGGCCGGAAAGGCCCGCCAGAAACCGGGCCCGCTCGACGGCGCGGTCGAGCAGCTCCTCGGCCGGAACCGCCCGGTCGAGCAGGCCGACGGCGATGCCGCCCTCGACGTCGACGTTCTCCCCCGTGGCGGCCAGCCGCTCCATGTGGCGAGCGCCGACGACGTGGCGGAAGGGCTCCATGAGGCACTGCGGAACCGACACGCCGAGGATCACCTCCGAGAGACCGAACTTTCCCCTGCCCTGTGCGGCGATGCGCTCGTCGGCGGCCATCGCGACGATCAGCCCGCCGGCGATCGCGTGCCCCGGAAGCGCCGCGACGACCGGCGGACCCGCGACGAAGATCTGGCGCACGAGATCGCAGTAGTCGCCGACGAACCCTTCCATCGCCGCCCGGTCGGAGTCGACCAGCAGCGGCAGGTCCCAGCCGGCCGAGAAAATGCCCGGCAGCGCCGAGCCGAGGACGATCCCGCGCGCCCCGGCCTGCGCGGTGAAGGCGGCCGCGAGCTCGGCCACGAGCTCGGGCGTGAAGGCGTTGGCCTTCGGCCGCCCCAAGAGGAGCACCGCGATGCCGTCGCGGACGTCGACGGAGACGAGTCCCATGGGTCAGGCGCTCCGTCGCGCCGCCGCGAGGCTCGAAGAGCAGTCGGTGGAGACGCCGGTCCGAGGTCAGCTCGGGGTGAAAGGTGGCCGCGGTGACGCTGCCCTGGCGCACGAGGACCGGCGCTCCCCCATGCGTTCCCAGGACCTCGACGCCCGGGCCGGTCGCGAGGATCCGGGGCGCCCGGATGAACACCGCGGGCATCGGAGCGCCCAGGCCGGGGGCATCGATCGGCGCGACGAAGGAATCGAGCTGGCGCCCGTAGGCGTTGCGCGCGATCGCCATGTCGATCAACCCCAGTCCCGGCTGCGCCGGGTTCGAGACCTCGCGAGCGAGCACGATCGCTCCGGCGCAGGTCCCGAGCACGGGGCGCCCCGTGGCCGCGAAGGCGCGGAAGGCTTCGGCCCACGGCTCGGCCTCGAAGAACTTCCACAGGGTCGTCGACTCGCCGCCCGGAATGATCAGCCCCTCGGCCTCCGCCAGCTCGACCGGACGCCGGGCCTCGAAGCTCTCGACGCCGATCTCGGCCAGGGCCCGGCGGTGAGCCTCGAAGTCTCCCTGGAGGGCGAGGACGGCGACTCCCCCGTTCGGATTCACCATCCCCGCGTCTGAAGCTGCGCTTCCTGGGGAAGGCTCGCGGCCTCGATCCCCTTCATGCCCGAGCCGAGCGACTCCTCCGCCTCGAGCAGCGCCTGCGCGTCCTTCCAGTGCGTCGTCGCCTTCACGATCGCCCGGGCGCGCAGTTCGGGATCGTCCGACTTGAAGATGCCCGAGCCGACGAAGATCGCCTCGGCCCCCAGTTGCATGCACAGCGCCGCGTCGGCCGGCGTCGCCACGCCCCCCGCCGCGAAGTTCGGGACCGGGAGCCGGCCCGACTCCGCGACCTCGACGACGAGCTCGAACGGCGCCTGCAGGCGCTTGGCGGCCGCCATCCGCTCGTCCTTCGTCAGCTGCGTCAGCGCCTTGATCTCGCGGTGGACCTCGCGCAGGTGTCTCACGGCGTGCACGATGTCGCCGGTTCCGGCCTCCCCCTTCGTCCGGATCATGGCGGCGCCTTCTCCGATCCGGCGAAGCGCTTCGCCGAGATTGCGGCAGCCGCAGACGAACGGCACGGTGAAATCATGCTTGTAGACGTGGTTTTCTTCGTCGGCCGGCGTCAGGACCTCGGACTCGTCGATGAAGTCGACCTTGAGCGCCTCGAGGACGCGCGCCTCGGCGAGGTGGCCGATGCGGCATTTCGCCATGACCGGGATCGACACGGCCTGCTGGATTTCGCGGATCTTGGAGACCGGCGACATGCGCGCGACTCCCCCGTCGCGTCGGATGTCGGCCGGCACGCGCTCGAGGGCCATCACCGCGGCCGCGCCCGCCGCCTCGGCGATCTTCGCCTGCTCGGCGTTGACCACGTCCATGATGACGCCGCCCTTCAGCATCTCCGCGAGACCGACCTTCAATTGAAACGACTCTTCGCGACTCATCTTGGATCCTCCTGTCGACGGCTGGCCGTCGAGGGTCGACGCTCCTGTCACACCACCGGCGCGCTCGACGCGCCGCGCAAACGCAGATCCAGGTCCCGCAAGGCTTCCCCGAGGACGGCAATCCCGCGCTCGATCTCCCGGCGCTCGACGCGCGAGACCGACAGGCGCAGGTTGGGCCGGTCTTCGCCGCGGGGATCGAAGTCCTGCCCCGGCGCCACGCCCACTCCGCGCGCGGCGGCGGCCTCGGCGACCCGACGGCCCGAGGCGCCCTCGGGAAGCTGCAGCCAGAAGAGCGGATTCGCGCCTGCGCCGCCCCACCACGTCAGGCCGGGCAACTGCTCCCGCAACGCCTGTTTGGCGACCGCCGCCCGCTGGGAGACCTCTTCCGCCCGCGCCTGGCGGACCTTGCGGTCCCCGCCCGCACGCAGGAACGCCGCGACGGCCGCCTGCAGCGGAACGGGCGTCTGGAAGTCCGTCGCCTTCTTGATGCGGGCGAGCCGCTCGACGATCGCCCGGTCGGCGGCGATCCATCCGATCCGGAACCCCGGCACGAGGTCCTTGGACAGGGTCCCCAGCCATACCGTCCGCCGCGGCTCCCGCGCCGACAGCGGCGGCTGGCCGGATTCGGGCTCCTCGTAGCCGTCCTCGATGATGAGCGCTCCCGAAGACAGCGCCGCCTGCAGGAGCGCTTCACGCCGGCGCGGGCCGGTCGTGATGCCGGTGGGGTTCTGCCGCTCCGGCATCAGGTAGCACAGCTTCACGCGGCGGCCGTAGAGAGGGCCCGGATCCGGGCCGCCGGGGTCCATGGGAAGCGGCAGGATCGAGACCCCGGCCAGTCGGGCCAGGGTGAGGGCTCCCGAATATGTCGGGGACTCCATCGCGACCAGATCGGCCGGGTCCGCGAACGTCCGGAAGAGCAGGTCCAGGCCCTGCTGGGCGCCGCTGACCACGAGGATCTCCTCGGCCGAGCGCGTCAGGCCGATCTCTCCGAGCCGGCGCGAGATCTCGGCCCGCAGCTCTTCCAGGCCGAGCGGGGGAGCGTACTGCCACAGGTCCTTGCGCCGGCTCCAGGCATACGCGAGGGTCCGGGTGAATTCCTCGAGCGGAAAGAACCGCTCGTCCGGAGCCAGGCGTGAGAAGTCGGCGACGGCCGGCTCGGCGATCGCGATCGGCGATTCCTCGGGCAACTCCCCGGCGCGCCGGGACAGGATGTCGGCCAGGCGAAAGGGGGAGTCGGCCGGCCCGCTCCGGCAGACTACCGTCCCGCTGCCGACGCGCCCGGCGATCAGGCCTCGCTGCTGCAAGCGGCGGTACGCGGTCTGGACCGTGCCCCGATTGACGCCGAGCACGGCCGCGAGCTCGCGTGTCGTCGGCAATCGAGCGTTCTCGGCAAGAATGCCGCCCGCGATGCGGCTTTCGATCGCGTCGTAGACCTGCTCGGACAGCGGAACTCCGGCGGTCCGATCGACTGTAATGCGGTTTAGATCCAATTGGCCTGCCACCGGGCCAATTGTATGACCATCTCAGCTTCTCGGCTACCCTCTAATTAGATGCAATTCTTGTAATGCAAATGGCTGCTATTCAATGTGTTGAAATGAATCTACGGTAGATTTATCATGCGCCGTGTTTCCGAAGCTCATCCTCGAGGGCCCGGGAGAACTGAAACTCGCGGTCTTTTTCCGACAGAGCCTTCCTTTTGGCCAGCGCCGCTCGGACTTTTTCCTCCATCGCGTCGAGCTCGCCGAAGGAATCGGTCAGCTCGCGGACGACCGCCCGACGCACGGTTTCGTCGTCGGACAACTGTTCCAGGTTGCGGTTTTCCTTGAGGCCCTTGAAGACCACCCGCGCCAGGTACAGGATCCTGTCGGCCGACGCCTTCACGACGGCCTTCCGCCCCGCAGATCGTCGGACAGCGGGTGCCGGAGAAGCTGCTCGATGACGGCTCCCGGAAGCGCCACGACGTCGGCCCCCATCAGGGCCGCATCGAGGACGTGGATCGGGTTCTTGGCCTCGGAAACGACGATCTGGGTCTGGTAGCCATAGTTGTCGAAGAGACGAATGACCTGTTCGACGAGGTCCATCCCGATCGTCCCGATGTCGTCGAGCGGCGCCACGGCGGGGGCCACGTAGCTGACGTTGGCCTTGGCCGCGATGAGGGCCTGGGAGGCCGAATAGCACCCGGAGGCGCAGACGGCTACCTGGTCCTGCGCCAGGAGGCGCGCGACGCGCAGACCCTCGGGCTTGAGAGGGACGCGAACGATCACGTCCTTGCCGAGCTTGGCCAGCTCCCGGGCTTCCTTGTACATGCCCTTGGGGTCGTCGGCCGACAGCTCCACGAGCACGGGGCCGTCGGTGATCGACGCGAGCTCGCGGACGGCCTTGCGGTACTCGGCGCCGGCGGCCTGAGCCGCGGCGGTCGAGAGCCAGACCCCGTCGAGCAGGCCCAGATCCTTGATGCGGCGGGCTTCGTCCGCGCTCGCGCTGTCCAGAAAGAATCGCATGGGGGCGGGATTCTACATTGCCCGCGGGCCAGGTCTGGCCTGTTGCCTTTGCGTCCCCTCGTCGTCGGCGTCACTCCAGAGGAAAAGTCAGGATCTCGACCCCTTCTTGTCCTCGTCGAGGAAGGCGGTGTCGCCCGCGGCCTTGCCTTTTCCGGGCGCCTCGGCGCGCTTCCCGGCCGGATTGTCCGGCACCGGAAGGGCCGCCTGCGCCTCGTCGTCGGCGTCGTCGCTCTCGGCAAGCATGGCGATGGCAACGAGCCGATCGCCCGGTTCGAGGTCGATGACCCGGACGCCCTGGGCTGCCCGACCCGTTTCCCGGATGTCCTTGACCTTGATGCGGATCAGCTGGCCGCGCTCGCTGATCAGCAGCAGCTGATCGGCATCCGTGACCGCCTTGATCCCCACGACGGGACCGTTCTTGTCCGTGACCTTGACGTTGATGACGCCCGAGCCGCCACGGCCCTGGAGGCGGTACTCGCTGACCCCCGACCGCTTGCCGTACCCGTTTTCCGTCACCGAGAGCAGCTGCCCGGTTTCGGCGACCACGTCCATTTCGACGACGACGTCGTCCTTCTTCCTGAGCGAAACGCCGATCACGCCGGTCGTGTCCCGACCCATCGCGCGCACGTCCGTCTCCGGAAACCGGATCCCCATGCCCTGGCGCGTGCCGATGAAGACCTGATCCCCGCCGCCCGTGATGCGCACCGAAAGCAGCTCGTCGGCCTTTTCGATGTTGATCGCGATGATCCCCCCCGAGCGCACGTTGGAGTAGGCGGAGAGCGCCGTCTTCTTCACCAGACCGTTCTTGGTCGCGAACACCAGGAACCGGTCCTCCGGGAAGTCCTTCGTCGCGGCCATGGCGACCATCCGCTCGTTGGGCCCGAGGTTGAGGAGGTTGACGATGGCCTTGCCACGCGTGGCGGGCCCGAGTTGCGGGATGTCGTAGACCTTGATCCAGTGCATGCGCCCGGTCGAGGTGAAGGCCAGGATGTAGGCATGCGTCGACGCCACGAAGAGGTGCTCGACGAGGTCCTCTTCCTTCGTCGTGGCGCCGATCCGGCCCTTGCCGCCGCGGCGCTGGGCCCGGTAGAGCGACAGGGGAGAGCGCTTGATGTACCCGCCGCGGGACACGGTGATCACCATGTCCTCCTCGACGATGAGGTCTTCGATGTCGATGTCGGAGGCCTCGGCCACGATTTCCGTCCGCCGCTCGTCGCCGAACTGCTTGCGGATCGCAGTGAGCTCCTCCACGACGATCTCGAGCACGAGCCTCTCGGAGCCGAGGATCTCCTTGAGCCTGGCGATCAAGGCCAGGACTTCCTTGAACTCGGCGACGATCTTCTCGCGCTCGAGCCCGGTCAGCCGGTGCAGACGCATGTCGAGGATCGCCTGCGCCTGCACCTCGTCGAGGCGCAGCACCTGCGTGCCCTTGCCGCCCTCGTCCCCGAGCGAGGATCCGATGAACTTCTCCAGGGCCGAGCGGGTCATCGACACCTCGGCACAGAGACGCGCCTTCGCCTCCGCGGAGTCCTTGGACGCGCGGATGATCTTGATGACGAGGTCGAGGTTGGCCAGGGCCAGGGCGAGGCCCCGCAGCAGGTGGGCGCGCTCCTCCGCCTTCTTCAGGTCGAACTGCGTACGCCGGATGACGACGGCCTTGCGATGCTCGACGAAGTGCCGCAGGAGGTCGTGCAGCGGCAGCACCCGCGGCTGGTTGTCGACGATCGCGAGGAAGATGATTCCGAAGGAGGACTGCATCGGCGTCAGCGCGTAGAGCTTGTTGAGAACGACCTGGGCGTTCTCGCCGCGCTTCAGCTCGACGACCACCCGCATGCCCTCGCGATTGGATTCGTCGCGCAGATCCGCCACGCCCTCGATCTTCTTGTCGTTGACGAGATCGGCGATGCGCTCGATCAGCTTTGCCTTGTTGACCTGATAGGGGATCTCCGTGACGACGATCGATTCTTTGTCCCCGCGCGCGGTTTTCTCGATCATGGCGCGGGCGCGCACCTGGACGGTGCCCCGGCCCGTCTTGTAGGCGTCCTTGATGCCCTGGGCGCCGTGGATGAAGGCGCCGGTGGGGAAGTCCGGGCCCGGGAGCTTCCGCATCAGCTGGCCGAGCGTCGCTTCGGGGTGCTTGATGAGCTCGATCGTCGCGTCGATCACCTCGGAGAGGTTGTGCGGCGGAATGTTGGTCGCCATGCCGACGGCGATCCCCGTCGATCCGTTGACGAGCAGGTTCGGGAACTTCGCCGGCAGGACGGTCGGCTCGACGAGGGAGCCGTCGTAGTTGGGCGTCCAGTCGACCGTCTCCTTGTCGATGTCGTCGCCGAGCAACTCCGCCGCGAGCCGCGTCAGGCGCACCTCGGTGTAGCGCATGGCCGCGGCGTTGTCGCCGTCGACCGACCCGAAGTTGCCCTGGCCGTCGACGAGGGGATACCGCAGCGAAAAGTCCTGCGCCATCCGCACGACCGAGTCGTAGACGGCGCTCTCGCCGTGGGGGTGGTACTTGCCGAGCACGTCTCCGACGATGCGCGCCGACTTGCGATAAGGCTTGTTGTGCAGGTTGCCCTGCTCCCACATGCCGTAGAGGCACCGGCGATGCACGGGCTTCAGTCCGTCGCGCACGTCGGGCAGCGCCCGCCCGATGATGACGGACATCGCATAGTCGAGGTACGAGCGCTGGACCTCGTCCTCGATGGTGACCGGTAGCTTCTCTTCGGGCGTCAGCAGGTTGGCTGTCATCCTCGTCCGTCCGACCGCAGGGGCGCGGCTTGTCCCCGCCCGAGGGCGGCCGCGGGGGCCGCCCCTGCGACGCTAGATGTCGAGATTGCGTACATTGAGGGCGTTTTTCTCTATGAATTCGCGGCGCGGCTCGACCGCGTCCCCCATCAGAACCGAGAAGACTTCGTTGGCCTCGACGGCGTCCTCGACGGCGACCTGCAGGAGCCGCCGGGTCTCGGGGTTCATCGTCGTGTCCCACAGCTGCTCGGGATTCATCTCGCCGAGGCCCTTGTAGCGGTTGATGACCAGGCCCTTCTTGGCCGACTCGTAGACGGCGTCGACGACGGCCGACAGGGTCTCGTGCTTGGCCGTATCCTCGCCCCGCGTCACCTCGTAGGGGCCGTCGAGGAAACCTCCGATCGACTTGGCGGTCTCCCGGATCCGCCGGAACTCGAACGCGCCCGCGAACTCCGCGTCGATCCGGGCAGACCGCGGGACGCCGTTGACCTTTCGCGTGATCTCGAGGGCCCAGCCCGAGTGTTCCTCGTCGGCCACCACCTCGGCCTTCTCGACGCCGAAGGCCCGAACCGCCCGGGCCAGCTCCTCGAGCTTCTTTTTCTCGCCGAAGTCCGCCTTCGAGGTCATGCCCCGGTCGATCAGCGCACGCAGCAGGCCCTCGGGGATGCCCCGCTGGCCGAGCTTGGCGACGTGGCCGCGGTACTCCTCCATCTTCTCGAGGAGGTTGGCCAGCTTGGCACCCGAAACGTTGCCGCCGGACATCTCCGAGGAGAGCGTGCGGTCCTCGCCGAGACGGCCGAGCAGGAACTTGGACATCTCCTTCTCGTCCTTCAGGTAGGTCTCCTTCTTGCCCTCAGCGACCTTGTAGAGCGGCGGCTGCGCGATGTAGAGGAACCCCTTGTCGATCAGGGCGGCCATGTGGCGGAAGAAAAACGTCAGCAAGAGAGTCCGGATGTGGCTGCCGTCGACGTCGGCGTCGGTCATGATCACGATCTTGTGGTACCGGACCTTCTGCGGATCGAAATCCGTGGATATGCCGGCGCCGAGCGCCGTGATCAGGGTCCGGATCTCGGCCGAGGCCAGCATCTTGTCGAGGCGGGCCTTTTCGACGTTCAGGATCTTGCCGCGCAGCGGCAGGATCGCCTGGGAGCGCCGGTCGCGGCCCATCTTGGCCGAGCCGCCGGCCGAGTCGCCCTCGACGATGAAGAGCTCGGAGAAGGCCGGGTCCTTCTCCTGGCAATCGGCGAGCTTGCCCGGAAGGGCGCCGGAGTCGAGGGCCCCCTTGCGGCGCACCAGCTCGCGGGCCTTGCGGGCGGCCTCGCGCGCGCGGGCCGACTCGACGATCTTCTCGACGATCTTCTTGCCGACGCGCGGATTTTCCTCGAGGAACGAGCCCAGCCGGTCGTAGACGACCTGCTGGACCCAGGTCTTGACCTCGGAGGAGACGAGCTTGTCCTTGGTCTGCGAGGAGAACTTCGGATCCCGCACCTTGACCGAGACGACGGCCGTCAGGCCCTCGCGGCAGTCGTCGCCGGAGAGTGTCGTCTCCTTGAGGCCTTTCGTGAGCCCGTTGGCCTCGGCGTATTTCTGGATCGCGCGCGTCAGCGCCGTCTTGAAGCCTTCGACGTGCGTTCCGCCGTCGCGGTTGTTGATCGTATTGGTGAACGCGAAGGTCGTCTCGGCGTAGCCCTCGTTCCACTGGAGAGCCACCTCGACGCGCTCCTTGTCGGCATCGCGCTTGGGGTCGCCGGTGCCCTTCCGCACGTCCTGGAAGTAGATGACCTTGTCGTGGATCGGCTGCTTGGCCTTGTTGAGGTGCTCCACGAACGACCGGATGCCGCCCTCGTAGGCGAAGTCGTGCTTCTTCTCGGTGCGCTCGTCGAGGATCGAGATGCGCACGCCGGGGTTGAGGAACGAGAGCTCGCGCAGACGCTGCGACAGGCTGTCGAAGTGGTATTCGGTGACCGAGAAGATCTTGGGGTCCGACCAGAAGGTGACCTTCGTGCCCGACTTCTTCGAGGTCCCCACGGCCTTGATCGGCGCGACCGGCTTGCCCTGCTCGTACGACTGTTGCCACACCTTGCCGTCGCGCCGGACCTCGACGTCGAGCCGGCGGGACAGTGCGTTGACGACGGACACGCCGACGCCATGCAGGCCGCCCGAGACCTTGTACGAGTTGTCGTCGAACTTTCCGCCCGAGTGCAGATCCGTCATGATGATCTCGAGCGTCTCGCGCTTGTGCTCCTTGTGCATTCCGACCGGGATGCCGCGCCCGTTGTCCTCGACCGTGACCGAGTTGTCCGCGTGGATCGTGACGGAAACGTGGTCGGCATAGCCGACCTGGGCCTCGTCGATCGAGTTGTCGACGAGCTCGTACACCATGTGGTGGAGACCGGAGAGATCGTCCGTGTCCCCGATGTACATGCCGGGGCGCTTCCGGACGGCCTCCAGACCCTTGAGCAGCTTGATCGAATCGGTGGTGTAGGCGGTGCTCATTCGTCTCCGTTCAGGCCCGGACGGCGTAGAGCGCCCGCGGCGCCTCGACGCGGCCCAGCCGCATTTCCAGCACCGCCGCCGCGCGGGACGCCCAGCGCGCCGGCGGCGCCGCCGTCGTCAGCAGAACCGCGGCCCGCGCCGGCAACGCATCGAAAAATTCGTCGACCCAGCCCTCCGAGAGCCCGGCGTCGAAGTCGTCGGCGGCCAGCAGCGGCGGCTGCCCGGCGGCCTGCGCCACGGCGCTCCACTCCGCCAGCTTGACGAGGGCGACCGTCCGCGCGACCTCTCCGGTCGAGGCCTCGGGAGCGAGCGGCCGGCCGGCGCGCGTCCAGACGAGGTCGTCGCGGTGCGGACCGGCGAGCGAATGCCCCCGGCGCCGCTCGAGAGGAAGCGCGCGCTCGCAGGCCGACCGCAGCGCCTCGACGGAGTCGTCGCCCGCGGAGTATTCGGCGCGGACCTGCCCGTACGCGCCCCCCGCCGAAGCGGCGAGCGGGCGAAACTCGGCGGCCCACAGCTCGAGCGCCGCGCGTCGGTGCCGACGGACGGCCGCGCCGGCGACCGCGAGTTCCTCCGTCCAGGCCTCGAGCTCGCCGGGGGCGGCCGACTTTCCGTGACCATGCCGGCCGCGCGCCAGCAGGACGTTGCGCTCCCGAAGCGCCGTGGCGAAGCGTGCCAGATCATCGCCGGCGGCCGGCTTGAGGCCCAGCACGAGCCGGTCGAGAAAGCGGCGGCGGACCGACGGGGTTCCCGTCAGGAGCTCCCGATGCTCCGGCGCGAGGAAAACCGCGGGCGACAGGGCCGAAATCTCGCGGAAGCCCGCGGGTTTCCCGCCGCGCAGGAACTCCCGCCCACCCTCGCTCGACCAGAGAACGGAAACGCGCTCCGCGCGTCCCGCCGTGTCGACGGCGGCGGTAATCGAGAAACGCTTCCCGTCCCGCGCCATCGCGCCGGAGGCCGCGCCGCGAAAGGACCGCTGTCCGCACACGAGGGCCACGGCCTCGAGGAGGTTGGTCTTGCCCTGCGCGTTCTCTCCCGTGATCAGAGTGACACCGCCGCCAAAAGAGACGGGGTCGGGAGAGAGATTGCGGAAGCCTTGATTCGAGAGTTCGGAAAGCTGCAAGCGGTCTTATCCCACCTCGAGAGAATTCAGAGACGCATCGGCATGACGACGTACAGGTATCGGGAGGCGCCCTCGATTCCGCCCTCCGGCTGGCAGAGACACTGTGTGTTCTCGTCCTTGAGATCCAGGCGCACCGTTTCCGTCTCGGCTTCCTCGAAGAAGTCCAGGAGGTATTGCGCGTTCAAGCCGATCGAGAGGGGCTCGCCATCGAACTCGACGTCGAGGGTCTCGGAGCCTTCGCCGAGCTCCTGGCTGGCGGAGGTCACCGTCAGGATGCCTTTTTCGAACGACAGCTTCACCCCACGCGAGCGCTCGGAGGAAAAGAGCGCCACGCGGCGAATGGCGTCCCGGGTCGCCGCAGCGGGAACCTTGGCTCCGCGGTCGTTGGACTTCGACAGGATCTTTTCGTAGTCGGGGAAGTTCACGTCGAGCAGCCGCGCGACGAGTTGGCGGCTACCGACCGTAAAGAGCAGGTGATTCTCGGAGTGGCGGATTTCGAGCCGCGCATCCGCTCCGCCGTCCATCTTGAGAATTTCGGCCAGGGCCTTCTTCGGAATGAGGACGTTGGGAATCGTGCCCTTGGCATCGTCCTTCGGAAAGTCGATCAGGGCCAGACGGTGGCCGTCGGTCGCCACCAACTCGAACTCTTTCCCCTTGTCCTTGAGCAGGGCCCCCATCAACTGGAACCGCGTCTCCTCGGCCGACACAGCGTATAAAACCTTACGGGTCAGTCGTCTTCCAAAGATCCAGCGGGAACGAGACCCCCTTCTTCGCCTCGACCTTCGGGACAGTCGGAAAGTCTTCGGCCGGCTGCGCCACGAGACGAAAGGTCGACCGCTGGCAGGTCACGCCCAGGTAGTGGTTGTCGAGCAGTTTCAGGGCGACGTCGGCTTCCGGAAGGTTCCGGATGAGGTCGAAGAGTTTCCTCGCCGGGACCGTGACGCTTCCCGGACGCTTGACCTGGGCACTCGCTTCGGAGAGCAGGGTCAGATCGAGATCCGTCGAAGTGAACGAGAGGTGCGAGTCGGTCGCCCGGAGCAGGATGTTGGAGAGGATCGGAATCGTGTTCTTCCTCTCCACGACCCCCTGCATGAGCGTGAGCTCATTCAAGAAGTCACCCCTTTTCAGCGTTAATTCCATGGGGATTTCCCACCTCCGGAAAGAGAAAAAAGTCTATCACATTTAGCTGTAATCGTAGGCGCGTGGAAGAATCCGAAACATCAAAAAAACCCAGTAAAAATGGGGCTGAAAAGGAGGTCGTGCCTGCGGAGTCCGGCGCCGGTCATGCACAGGTCGGCCCGGGTTTCCGGTGTGCGTTCGGGGTGCGGAAAACGGCGCGGTGGAAAAGCCGCGGGTGTGCACGTTTTCCTAACGGTAGGGCTGTAGAAAACCGTCGACGACCCTGCGGAAATCGGCGTCATCCTCGATCATCCGCTCGAATCTTTTCGACCGAGTGCATGACGGTCGAATGGTGCTTGTCGTTGAAGAGCCTTCCGATCTCGGGATACGAGAGCTCGGTCAGCTTCCGGCAGAGGTACATGGCCACCTGGCGGGGAAAGGCGACGGGTTTGGCGTTGGATTTGGCCTTCATGTCGGAGACCCGGAGGCCGTAGTGCGAGGCCACGGCCTTGAGAATCTCGGAGGGCACCGCCTTGTGTTCCTCGTTCCCCACGATGTCCCGCAGGGTCTCCCGGGCGAGCTCGACGGACATGGGCTTGCCGGTCAGCGAGGAGAAGGCGATGACACGGTTCAGGCGGCCCTCGAGCTCCCGGACGTTGGATTTGACGGTCCCGGCGATGAACATGGCCACGTCATTGGGCACGGTCGCCTTTTCCGCAGCCGCCTTCTTGCGGATGATGGCGACCTTCATCTCGAGGTCCGGCGGCTGGATGTCGGCGATCAGTCCCCATTCGAACCGTGAGCGCAACCGCTCCTCGAGCGTCGGGATTTCCTTGGGAAGGGCGTCGGAGGTCACGACGATCTGCTTCTGGGCGTCATGGAGGGCGTTGAACGTGTGGAAGAACTCTTCCTGGGTCGAGTCCTTCCCCGCGATGAACTGGACGTCGTCCATCAGGAGCACATCGAGCTCGCGGTAGCGCTGCTTGAACTCATGCATGCGCTCGAAGCGCAGCGCATTGATCAGGTCGTTGAGGAAGCGCTCCGCCGAGAGGTACAGCACGCGCGCGTCGGGGTTGCGCCGCAGCACCTCCTGCGCGATGGCATGCATCAGGTGCGTCTTTCCGAGGCCGACGCCGCCGTAGAGGAAGAGCGGGTTGTAGGAGCGTGACGGCGATTCGGCAACGGCTCTTGCCGCCGCGTGCGCGAACTGGTTGGAGGAGCCGACCACGAACGTGTCGAACGTGAAGCGCGGATTGGCCGTCAGGCCGCGAATCGCCGCCGCCGCCGGGGCGCTCGGCGGAGGAGCCTCGTCCGCCGTCGACTCGAACCGGATCTCGATTCCGGCGAAGCCCGCCGCTTCCGCCTCCCGAGCGAGGAGCTCCCCGTGTCGCGACTCGATCCAGTCGGCGAAGACCCGCGAGGGAACCGAAACGATCAGGACGGGGGGGTCACCCGTGTCATCGAGCGCGAGCTGGCGGGTCGGTGCGAACCAGGTCTTGAGCTCCTTCGGATCGAGTTTCCCCTCGATCTGCTTGAGGATGGAGCTCCAAATCTCGGTCATCGTGCGAAGCCCTTTTTCCACACGTTTTCCACAGCTGTGGAAGGCCGGTGGAGAACCGGGGGGCGGAGTATATATGGGCCGGAGGCCCGCGGTCCGGTGCCTGTGGAGAAATGCACGGGTCTGTGTCGCCGCCGCCTCGGCCCGGAAAAAGAGACTCTGCTTGACTTAATCCCCCCCTGCACCTAGCATTCGCCCTCCTTATGAAGCGCACCTATCAGCCCAACAATCGGCGTCGCAAGCGGACGCATGGTTTCCTGGTTCGCATGCGGACGCGGGCCGGGCGGGCCATCCTGTCGGCACGTCGGCGCAAGGGGCGCAAGAAACTCGCGGTGTGAACTCGGGCCCGGCCGTCCGCGAGACTTTCTCGAAGGACGACCGCCTCCGCAAACGCAGGGAATTCGAAGAGTGCTACGCCTCCGGGGTGCGCGTTTCCGGACGATTTCTTCAGGTTTTTCTCCTCGCCGACGTTCCGGCCGGTCGACCGCGGCTCGGGGTCTCGGTTCCGCGACGCGTCGGGACTGCCGTCGTGCGCAACCGGGTCCGACGGCGCCTGCGCGAGATCTTTCGCCGGACGCGAGCGCTCTTCGATGCGGTCCCGACGCGTCTGGTGATCAACGTGCGGCCGCCCGCCGCGGACGCGCCTTTCGAGCAGCTGGCCGAGGACTATCGGACGACCGTGACGCGCGCCCTCTCCCGGGTTCCGGGCCGTTGAACGCTCCGTCCCGGGCCGCCGCCGCCCTGCTCGCCTTCTACAAGCGGTTCGTTTCGCCTCTGCTTCCCCGGGCCTGCCGTTTTGAGCCGACCTGCTCGGTGTACGCGCGGGAAGCCGTCGAGCGGCACGGCCTGGCCCGCGGCGGCGCGCTCGCCGTGCGCCGGCTGCTGCGTTGTCACCCGTTCCACCCGGGCGGCCTGGACCCGGTGCCCTAGGCCAAGCGCCCGATGGAAAAACGCCTTCTCCTCGCCGCCGCACTCTCGCTCGCCATTCTCGTCGCGTGGGAGTGGATGGTCCCGAAGCCGGCCAGGCCGCCGGCGGCCGCTCCGGCGGCAACCCCCGCGGCTGCGGCCGCGCCCACGGCGCCGGTTTCGGCACCGGCGCCCGCGGCGACCGTCGCCGCACCCGTCGCGCTGCCTCCGCCGGCGAGCGCGGATGCGGAGACGACGGCGACGATCGGCAACGAGCTCTTCACGGCGACCTTCTCCAACCGCGGCGGTGTCCTGACGGCTTTCGTCCTCGCACGCTACCGGGACGACAAGGGCGAGCCGCTCGACCTCGTCCGCACGCACGCACCCGGAGTTCCGACGACCCTCTCGCTCGACTTCGGTCGGGATGCCGCGGCGACGAAGGCCGTGTCCGACGCGCTCTTCGTCGTCGAGAAGGAGTCCGACCGGGTGCTGCGGCTGCGCTACGCCGACGCGTCGATCGCCGTCGAGAAGGAAATTCGCGTGGGCGCCGGATACCTCTTCGACGTCAAGATCACGGTGTCCGGACCGCCGTACGACGTATTGCTGGGGCCCGGCCTTCGGAATCCGCCTCCCGGGGAGCGGAAGTCGCGATACGTGATGCCGGCCTCGGTCGTCGTCGCCGCGGCCGACGGCCTCAAGCTCGTTCGTCCCGAAAAAGCCAAGGCGGGGGAGAGCTGGGCGCTTCCGGCCAAGGCCTTCGCCGGCATCGAGGACAGCTATTTCCTCGAGGTGTTGATGCCGCGGGAACCCGCCACGGCGCGCGTCGTCACCTTCGCCGGGCCGCAGGAGGGGGGCAAGCCGACCTTCGAGATCGCGACGGGGATCGCCGGACAGGGCACGCTCGACGCCTCGGCGTACTTCGGGCCCAAGGACGTCACGACCCTCGAGAGCTACGGTCTCGGACTCGAGCGCACGGTCGACTTCGGCTGGTACGGGATCCTGGCGCGGCCCCTCCTGTGGATGATGAAGAAGTCTTATGCCGTCATTCCCAACTGGGGCGTCGCGATTCTCGTCGTCACGTTCGTGATCCGGCTGGCGCTCTTTCCGCTGACGGCCAAGAGCTACACGTCGATGAAGAAAATGCAGAAGCTCGCGCCCAAGATGAACGCCATCCGGGACAAGTACAAGAAGGCCAAGACCGACGCGGCGCAGCGCCAGAAGATGAACGCGGAGCTGATGGCCCTCTATCAGGCGGAGGGCTACAACCCGATGAGCGGCTGCCTGCCCGTGGTCCTGCAGCTGCCCGTGCTCGTCGCCTTCTACAACGTGCTCGCGAGGACGATCGAGCTGCGCCACGCGCCGTTCGTGTTCTGGATCAAGGACCTTTCGGCGATCGACGGAAGCTACCTGCTCGTCGTCCTGATGATCGTCTCGATGTACGCGCAGCAGGCGATGACGCCGTCGACGCTCGATCCCGCGCAGAAGAAGATCTTCATGTTCATGCCGGTCCTGTGGGGCTTCTTCCTGAAGGACATGCCCTCCGGCCTGGTGCTGTACTGGCTCTTTTCCAACCTGCTGACGATCGTCCAGCAGCTGGTGATGAACCGGATCGCGAAGGAGGACGGCCCCGCTCCTCCCGCCCGGGGCAAGGCCCTCAAGGCGGCGAAGGCGTAGCCGATAAGAACCATGAGATACGAAGCCAAGACACTCGAGGAAGCCATCGAAGGGGCGGCGCGCGCACTGGGGAAGCCCGCCGGCGAACTCCGGTACGTGGTCATCCGGGACGAGAAGTCGTTCTGGGGCGGCCGGGTCGTCGAAATCGAAGTGGAGGGGCCGCCGGACGCCCGGAGCGCTCCCGAGCCGATGCCGGAGGAGCCTGCACCGCCCGCGCCTGCGCCCGCGCCGAAGGCCGAGGCCGCCCGGGAGACGTGGGACCGCAACGCTCCCGGCGCGACGGACCCGGAGGCCGTCGCCCTGGTCGAATCGACGCTGACGGAGCTGCTTTCGGCGGCGGGGCTGCTCGTCGAGATCCGCCGGCGCGAGTCGGCCGGCGACGAGCTCCTCTTCGAGTTGATCGGGGACGACGTCGAGCCGCTGCTGGCCGACAGGGGCGAGGGCCTGACGGGCCTCGAGGTACTGGTCGGACGGATCGCCGTCAAGCGTCTGGGGCGGCCGGTCCACCCGCGGCTGGATGCGGACGGTTTTCGCGCGCACCGCCAGGAGGCCCTGGAGGAGCTCGCCCGCCAGTCGGCCGACGAGGTGCGGCGCTCGCGGCGCCCGCAGCTTCTCCCGCCGCTCTCGCCGTGGGAGCGCCGCCTGGTCCACCTGGCGCTCTCGGAGGACGGGGAAGTCGAGACGCAGAGCGAAGGCGACGGCTTCCTGAAACGCGTGGAGGTCCGCCTCAAGAGCCGGTAGGGCGTCTCGACCGGCGATGCGCGGCTCGGACGTCCATCTCGACACGATCGTCGCGCCGGCGACACCGGCGGGACGGTCGGCCGTCGCGCTGGTGCGGCTGTCCGGCAGGGACGCCCTGCGCATCCTCCGTGCGCTCGCGCCCCGCCTGCCGGAGAAGCTCCGACCGCGCCGCCCGTACCTGTGCACCGCGGTCGACGCGGCCGGCGAAGCGATCGACTCGGGCCTCGCGACGGTCTTCGCGGCGCCGGCGTCTTTCACCGGGGAGGACGTCGTCGAGCTGTCGGTCCACGGCAGTCCCGCCGTCGTCGAGCGCCTCGTCGCCGCGGCCGTCGCGGCCGGGGCGCGGCCCGCGCGGGCGGGGGAGTTCACCGAGCGGGCGTTTCGTTCCGGAAAGATCGATCTCGTCCGCGCCGAAGCCGTCCAGGAGTTGATCGACGCCCGGACCGGGCTCGCCGCGCGATTTTCGGCCCGGCGCCTCGAGGGGGCCCTTTCGAAGCGCCTCGAGGAGGTGCGCGAAGATCTCCTCGGCGCCGCCGCGGCGCTCTCGGCCTGCGTCGACTTCGCCGACGACGTGGGTGACAGGATCGATCCGCGCGCGACGGCCGGGCTCGAGTCCGCCGCCCGCGAGCTCGCTCGCCTGGCGGCGACGTACCGGACGGGGCGCCTGCTCTCCGCGGGTTGCCGCGTGGCGATCCTGGGGCGGCCCAACGCCGGCAAATCGACGCTCTTCAACGCCCTCGCGGGCTCGGCGCGGGCCATCGTCACGGAGATCCCGGGCACGACGCGGGACGCGCTCGAGGCTCTCGTCGACATCCGCGGGATTCCGGTGACCGTCGTCGACACGGCGGGCCTGCGCGACAGCGAGGATCCGGTCGAGAAGATCGGCGTTGCGCGCGCCCGGGAGGAGGCCGATCGGGCCGACGCCGTGCTCTACGTGTTCGACGCGGAGGCCGGGTTCGACGCGGCGGACGCGGCCGCGCTCGCCGCGCTGCCGGTCAAGCCCCGCGTGCTCGTCGCCAACAAGTCCGACCGGGCGCCGGCCGCTCCCGTTCCGGAGGGCGCTCGACGCCTTTGCGGCCTCGAGGAAACCGCCGGGCGGCGACTGAGCGAGATCCTCGGCGCGGCGATCGCGTCGGACGTGCGGACCGACGAGACGGCGGAGGTCCTCGGGTCGCTGCGTCAGCGCGAGCTCGTCGACCGCGCCCGCGCCGGCGCCGAAGAGACCCTCGCCGCCCTGGCGCGCGGGGACTCGCCCGAATACGCCGTCACGCATTGCCACGCGGCGCTCGACGCGCTTTCGGACCTCACGGGCGAGACGACCTCCGACGACGTCCTCGACCGGATCTTCTCGACCTTCTGCGTCGGCAAGTAGGGGCGGGGCTCGCCCCCGCCTTCTTTTCGGCCGGCAGGTAGGGGCGGGCTCGACCCCGCCCGCCTTTTCTCTCGGCCGCGACGTGGGGCCTAGGGACTCGCCGGCCCGGGCCAGTGGAGCCCGAGGGCCTTGGCGAGAAACACCGCCATCTGGCCGCGCGTCAGGGGCGAGTCCGGGCAGTAGATGCCCGTCCCGCACCCGGCCGTGATTCCGGAGGCCGAGAGCGCCTCGACGAACCGGAAGAAGGGATGCGACGTCGGGACGTCGGCAAAAGTCGCCTGGGCCGGCGCGGGGGAGACCTGGCGGCGGAACAGGATGCGGACGCCGCGCAGACGCAGCTCGGGCCCGTAGAAGGGCTCCGCCCGCGCTGCCGAAAAGCGCCGCCAATACGTAGTGGACGGCGTCCTCGGTCCCGTCCTGGTCGACGTCCGCCGAGTACTCCATGGTCAGGCCCGGATTCAGCACGATGGCGGTGTCTCCGGGCGAGCCCGCGGTGGAGGCCGAGGCCGGACAGGCGCCGGCAGGGTTGGTTCCGTCGATGTGCGTCCAGGTCCGGCAGAGCCGAGCCTCGAGGAAGCCGTTTGCGGCAGCGGACGTGTCTCGAACGTAGAGGGTCACTTCCTCGAGGATCGCGCCGTTCGGGACGAGACTCGCATCGAGGGGTAGAAAGAAGCCGGCCGCGCCGGCCGTGGGGCGGCGGTAGGAATCCCCGCCGCAGCAGGTCGCGAAGTAGGTCGTCGTCGTGTTCAGCGGCAGAAACGCGATGTGCGAGAACGTGACGACCTGGAGGTCGTCGGTTCCGTAGCCGCTTCGCTCTCGAAAGGAGCCCGACTGCGCCGGAAGGAACGACCCGGGAAACGCGAGGGCGAGGAGCCATGCGGCGGAGCGAACATTCGCCATGGAAGACCTCCGGCGATCGATCGTAGCAAGCGCGAAGCGACGGAGTTTGCGAGAGAATCCGCGCGTGCGATCCGAGGTCCTCGTCATCGGCGGCGGCCACGCCGGCATCGAGGCCGCGCATGCGGCGGCCCGGATGGGCCGTCGAACGGCGCTCCTCACCGGTTGCCTCGACGCGATCGGGCGCATGTCCTGCAACCCCGCGATCGGGGGCCTCGCCAAGGGCCAGCTCGTTCGTGAGATCGACGCTCTGGGCGGGGTCATGGGCGGGCTGGCCGATGCCGCCGGGATCCAGTTCCGGATCCTGAATCGCTCCCGCGGGCCGGCCGTGTGGGGGCCGCGGGCGCAGTGCGACCGGGCGCGCTACGCCAGGCTCGCCCGCCGGAGGCTCGAAGCCGTGGCGAACCTGACGCTGATCGAGGGCATGGCCGACGAGCTGACGGACGAAGCGGGTCGCGTCACGGGCGCCGTCACGACCGACGGGCGCCGAATCGCCGCCGAAGCCGTGGTCGTCACGACCGGCACCTTCCTGAACGGCCTCATGCACACCGGCGCGCGCCGGACCGAGGGCGGCCGCGTCGGCGAGGCGGCGGCGCGAGGGCTTTCGGATTCGCTCGCGGGCCTGGGTCTTTCGCTCGGACGATTCAAGACCGGCACGCCGCCACGCGTCCACCGCGACTCGGTCGACTACGACGCCTGCCGACCGCAGCCGGGCGACGATCCGCCGGTTCCGTTCTCGTTTCGCACGCGTGCGCTCCCCGGGCGCCAGGCGCTGTGCTGGCTGACGGCGACCAACCCGCGCGTGCACGCGCTGATCCGCGCGCACCTTCACGAAAGCCCCATGTACTCGGGACGGATTCACGGCACCGGTCCGCGCTATTGCCCGTCGGTCGAAGACAAGGTCGTGAAGTTCGCCGACAAGGACGAGCACACGATCTTCCTCGAGCCCGACGGCCTCGAGCTCCGACGAGATCTACATCAACGGCCTTTCGACCTCCCTGCCCGAAGAACGTCCAGCACGCGATCCTCGCCGAGATTCCGGGCCTGACGCGCGCGCGAATGATCCGGCCGGGCTACGCCGTCGAGTACGACTTCGTCTTCCCGCAACAGCTTTCCGCCGCGCTCGAGGCGCTCGAGGTCCCGCGCCTCTTTCTCGGTGGCCAGATCAACGGCACGTCGGGCTACGAGGAGGCGGCGGCACAGGGATCTGCTCGCCGGCGATCAATGCCGCTCTCGCCGTGCGCGGAGAGGCGCCGTTCCAGTCCTCGAGCGCAGCGAGGCCTACGCCGCGGTCATGGTCGACGACCTGACGCGGAAGGGCGTCGAGGAGCCGTACCGGCTCTTCACCTCGCGCGCCGAGTACCGGCTGCTTCTCGGCGTCGACACGGTGCTCCCCCGTCTGCTCCCGCACGGGCGCCGCCTGGGCTTGATCGACGAAGGGGAGTTCGACGAGGCGATGCGCGGCGAGGAACGACTTCGGCGGTCCGAGGACGCGCTGCGCCGGCGGGCGTTCAATCCGAGCGCCGAGACCCGGAGCTACGGGTGCGCGAAGCTCGGGATCGACTTCGAGACGCCGGTGACGGCTTTTAAACTATTGCAGCGTAACGACTTAACTGTCGATTCGACTCGCCGCCGTGGTACCCGAGGCATTCGACGGTCTGTCTCCCGAGCAGGCCAGCTACCTCGAGAGCCGCGTTCGATACGAGGGCTACATTCGACGCGAGCTCGAGCGTCTGGAGCACATGAAGCCCTTCGAGTCGAGGCGGATACCCGATGGATTCCCCTACGAGTCGATTCCCGGGCTTTCGCGCGAGGTCGTCGAGAAGTGCGTGCGCCGCAGGCCCGGGACCGTCGGCGAGGCGTCGCGGATTCCGGGCGTTACCCCGGCTGCCGTCGCGATAATCTCGGCGCATGTCGTCCGAGCCGGGGAGCGAGCCGCCGCTCTCTCCTGAGGCCTTCCAGGCGCTTTCTGCGGGCCGCTCTGCCCGGCTCCGGTGTCAGGCTTCCCCACTCGGCCGCTTCGGATCTCGCGAAGTACCTTTCCGAGCTGGACCGTGGCGGCGCGCGAATCAATCTGACCGGCAATCTCTCCGCGGGAGAGCTCGTCGACCACGCGATCGAGTCGATCCTGGCCCAGAGTCTAATTGCTCATGGCGAAAGGGTTATTGATGTCGGATCCGGGGCCGGGTTCCCGGGCTTGCCGCTGGCGATCGTACGGCCGGATCTCACGTGACGCTCGTCGAGCCGAGGACAGAAGAAGTGCGCCTTTCTCCGCCACGTCGCCAGGACGCTCAGGCTCTCGAACGTCGTCAGTCTTCGAGGGCCGTGTCGAGGAAGTCGGCGGGCAGACTTTCGGAGTCGCGACGACGCGAGCGCTCGGCGACATACCGGAGTGGATGGACGAAGGCGGCCTCCTTGCGCCGGGAGGGCTGTTCCTCGCCTGGACGACCGGACGGCGCGGCCCTGGCCTCCGCTCTGGCGGGGACGTTCGAGCCGGACGGCTCGGTTGCGATCCCCGGGTCACAGCGTCGCGAGATTGCCGCTTTCCGCAAGCGGTAGGGCCGGTTTCCGGGGACCGTTCCACGTGGAACGTCGGGCCGCGCCCTTTTTCCGTGCCGGAGAACGCCGGACCGCGTCCATAATCCCCGACCTCCATGGGCCGCATCGTCGCGATCGCAAATCAGAAGGGCGGAGTCGGCAAGACTACGACCGCGATAAACCTCGCGGCCGCGCTGGCGGCGTTCGACAAGCGTGTCCTGCTCGTCGATCTCGATCCCCAGGCCAACGCCACGTCGGGCCTCGGCTTTCCAAGCGGGAGGAGCGAACGGTCTACAGCGCCCTGGTGTCGGGGCAGATGGCCGGCTCGGTCCGGCCCTCGAACTTCTCCAACCTCTGGATTGTGCCATCCGGACGAGACCTGGTCGGAGCCGAGATCGAGCTCGTCGAGCAGCCCGACCGGGAGGCGCGCCTGCGCTTTGCGCTCGGGGGCGTTCGGGGCGCCTACGAGTACGTGATCATCGATTGCCCGCCTTCGCTGTCGCTGCTGACGGTCAACGCGCTTGACGGCCGCAGACTCGGTGCTCGTTCCGATCCAGACCGAGTACTTCGCGCTCGAGGGGCTGACAGAGCTCCTCGAGACGGTCGAGCGGGTCCGCGACTCGTTCAATCCGCTGCTGTCGATGGAAGGGATCGTCTTGACCATGTTCGACGAGCGGACTAACCTCGCAAGGCAGGTCGTAGACGACATTCGCCAGCACTTCGGCGACAAGGTTTTCGAAACCGTGATTCCACGAAACATTCGTCTCGGGGAGGCTCCCTCGTTCGGGAAGCCGGTCCTGTCCTACGACATCAAGTCGAAGGGCGCCGAGGCTTACCTTGCCCTGGGCCGGGAGTTTCTCAAGCGCCGGGAGACGCGATGACCACCGGCAGGAAGCCGGCGCTGGGGCGGGGGCTGTCGGCTCTGCTACCGGGCAAGGACGACGTTCCACGTGGAACATCTCACTGCGGGAAGCGGAGATCGGGCTGCTGAAGCCCTCGCGCTTCCAGCCACGGCGAGACTTCTCGGAGGCAGCTCTTGCGGAACTGGCCAGGTCGATCCGCGAGATCGGGATCGTCCAGCCCATCGTCGTCGCGGTCCGTGGCGACGGCTTCGAGATCGTCGCAGGGGAGCGCCGCTGGCGGGCCGCACGCCTGGCGGGGCTCGAGCGCGTGCCGATCACCGTGCGTGAGAGGGCGTCCGATCGCGATCTGCTCGAGGCGGCGCTGGTCGAAAACCTGCAGCGGGAGGACCTGAATCCCCTGGAAGCGGCCGAGGCCTACGCACGCCTCCGGGAGGAATTCCAGCTGACGCAGGAGCAGATCGCCGAGCGCGTCGGCAAGGAGCGTACGACCGTATCTAACTCATTGAGACTATTGAAGTTATCGTCGAGTGTAAAGGATCGGATTCGTTCCGCCGAGCTTTCCGCCGGCCACGCGAAGGCCCTGCTCGCGCTCGCCTCGGTCGACGCTCAGGAACTGCTCGCGGACGAGATCGTTCGCCGTGCTCTCTCGGTGCGACAGGCCGAGAAACGGGCCGCCCACCTGGCGGCCGGCGACCGCGTCGTCCGGGAAAAGCGTCGCGATCCCTTCACGCGCGATGCCGAGGAGAAGCTCTCGCGCCGGTTGCAGACGAAGGTGCGCATCGTGCGCAAGCGCCGCGGCGGGAAAATCGAGATCGCGTTCGGGTCGGAGGAAGAACTGATCGGACTCTTCGAGCGCATGATGAAGAATCAGTGGCAGTGACGGAATCCGGAGGTCCACGTATGAAGCCGCGAAGCGACGGAGCGACACTGAACGGTTTTCTCGACCGGGGCAGCCATTTCAAGGGCGAGCTTTCCTTCGAAGAGACGTTCCGAATCGATGGAAAATTCGAAGGCACGATCCCGGGTGGAAGCGAGCTGATCCTCGGCGACTCGGCCGAGGTCGATGCCGAAATCCGCGTCGAGCGCGTTTCGATCAACGGCACGCTGAAAGGCTCGGTCCATGCGACCGAGCGCATCGAGATCCACCCGCGCGCACGCGTCACGGCGGATCTCCATGCGCCCGTCCTGAAGATCGAAGAGGGCGCCTACTTCCAGGGCTCATGCGACATGGGGGGAAGCACGCCCAAATTGCTGGAGATGCCTGGTCCACGTAAGTAACTGAAAATAATAGGCTTGTTTCGCGCAGCCGGATGGCGCGCGGTGATCGGAAAGCCGGCGCCCGTTCGTCCCATCGAGTCCTCGACTCTCAACTCTCGACTGTGCTATTCATCCGCGGTTCCGTCTCCGGGAAATTTCCATGATCGAACTACCCAACGTCACGAGTCTCTACGTGCTCCTCGCCTTCGGGGTGAGCTACGCCATTCTGAAGAAGTTTCTCTTCGTCCCGCTGGGCGGGATCCTCGAAGCGCGCGAACGCGAAGAGGCCGAGGCCCGGAAGGCCTACGCCGAGAGTCTCGCCTCACTCGAGCGGGCCGTGGCGGCCGGCGAGGAAAAGATTGCCGCCGCGCGGCGCGAGGGCCTGAAGGTCCGCGAGGGCCTGCGGGGCGAGGGCGCCGCGATTCTCGACGAGAAGCTCGCGGGAGCGCGCAAGCAGGCCTCCGAGGAGATCGATCGCGGAGCGAAGGAAATCGCGACTCGCGCCTCCGAGCTCTCCGGCCAGCTTCCGGAGCGGGCCGTCAACCTCGCCCGCGAGCTCGCGGAGAAGATCCTCGGCCGAAGGCTCGTCGCGTGAGCTTTCCGATCCTCCCGGCGTTCACGGCGACCCTCCTGTTCTCCGCCGAAGAGGCGGAGCACGCCGCCGGGTTCCTCGGGATACCGAACGTGATCTGGCAGATCGCCAACCTGGTCCTCTTTCTCGGCGTCCTCGTCTACTTCGTCGCGCGGCCGATGAGCGCGGCCTTTCGCAAGCGGCAGGACGAGATCGAGGAACGCCGCCGCCAGGCCGAAAAGCAGCGCGCCGACGTGGACCGCCTCTCGGCCGACATCCGCGAGCGGACCGCGAAGATCGAGCACGAGATCGAGGAGATCCGGAAGCAGGCGATCGTCGAGGGAGAGCAGGCGCGCGCGGAGCTCGCGGCGCGGGCGGACGAAGAAGCGGCGCGCGCGGGCCGGGAAGCCCGGGAAGAGATCGCGCGCCGCCTCGTCGAGGCGAAAGCCGAGCTGCGCCGCACGGCGGCCGCCCTGACGGCCCAGAAGGCCCAGGAGATCCTCGGCCGGGAGATCACGCCGGAGGATCGCCGCCGCCTGGTCGACGACAGCGTCGAGAAGCTCCGGCAGGTCCCGCGGTGAGCGCTTTCACGCGTCCCTACGCCCGGGCGTTCGTGGAGGCCGCGCCCAGGGGCTACGACTTCGCCGCCTTCCTCGAGTCGGGCGACGCGATGGCGCGGGCCTTCGAGGCGAACCCGAAGCTGCGGGCGTTCCTGCTGGCACCGAACGTGCCGCGGGAAGCCAAGAGCCGGGCGATCGCCGAGCTCGCCGGCAAGGCCGGCATGAACGAGTACGGCTCCCGCTTCCTCCAGCTGATGCTCCGGAACCGGCGGCTCCTCGAAGCCGGGGCGGTCTTCCGGGCGCTGCGCGATCTGAACGACGAGCTCCTGGGCGTGCTGCGGGTCCGGGTCACCGTTCCGGCGGAGCTTTCCGAGAGCGAGAAACAGGCGATCGCCGGAGCCATTGCCGAGCGTACGGGAAAGACGGTGAAGATGCAGGTCGACCTGGACCCGAAGCTGCTCGGCGGCTTCGTGGCGCGGGCCGGCTCGCGGGTGTTCGACGGTTCGGTGGCCGCCGCGATCCGGCGGTTCCAGGCGCAAGTCAACGAGACGTTGGGAGCGTGAGATGGAGATCAAAGCGGACGAAATCACGGCGATCCTGAAGCAGCAGCTGGCCGACTACGAGAAGGCGATCGACGTGGCCGAGGTCGGCACGGTCCTCTCGGTCGGCGACGGCATCGCCCGCATCTACGGCCTCGACAAGGTCATGGCCGGCGAGCTCGTGGACTTCGGCCACGACATCTTCGGCCTCGCCCTGAACCTCGAGCAGGACCAGGTCGGCGTCGTGCTGCTCGGCGAAGCGCAGGAGGTCAAGGAGGGCCAGGAGGTCCGCCGCACGCGGCGCATCATCCAGGTGCCCGTCGGGCCCGCGCTCGTCGGCCGCGTCGTGGACGCCCTCGGGCGCCCGATCGACGACAAGGGGCCGATCCAGGCGACCGAGTCCTACCCGACCGAGCGCATCGCCCCGGGCGTCATCGACCGCCAGGGAGTCAAGGAGCCCGTCCAGACGGGCCTGAAGGCGATCGACGCGATGATCCCGATCGGGCGCGGCCAGCGCGAGCTGATCATCGGCGACCGGCAGACCGGCAAGACCGCCATCGCCCTCGACACGATCATCAACCAGAAGGGCAAGGGCGTCGTCTGCATCTACGTCGTCATCGGCCAGAAGAAGTCGACCGTCGCGCAGGTCGCCAAGACGCTCGAGGAAAACGGGGCGATGGAGCACACCATCATCGTGTCCGCGACGGCCTCGGACCCGGCGCCGATGCTCTACCTCGCCCCGTACGCCGGCTGCGCGATGGGCGAATGGTTCCTCTACAACAAGAAGCACGCCCTGACGATCTACGACGACCTTTCCAAGCACGCCGCGGCCTACCGCGAGATCTCGCTGTTGCTGCGCCGGCCGCCCGGCCGCGAGGCGTACCCCGGCGACGTCTTCTATCTCCACTCGCGCCTGCTCGAGCGCGCGGCCAAGCTCTCCGACGCGAAGGGGGGAGGGTCGCTGACGTCGCTTCCGATCATCGAGACGCAGGCGGGCGACGTCTCGGCCTACATCCCGACCAACGTCATCTCGATCACCGACGGCCAGATCTACCTCGAGAGCGACCTCTTCTATTCGGGCGTCCGTCCGGCGGTCAACGTCGGCATCTCGGTCTCGCGCGTCGGCGGAAACGCCCAGATCAAGGCCATGAAGCAGGTGGCCGGGACGCTGCGGCTCGATCTGGCCCAGTACCGCAACCTCGCGGCCTTCGCCCAATTCGGCTCGGACCTCGACAAGGCCTCGCAGGCGCAGCTTTCCCGCGGCCAGCGGATGGTCGAGCTCCTGAAGCAGCCGCAGTTCGACCCGATCGACGTCGAGCTGCAGATCGCCTCGATCTACGCCGGCACCAAGGGCTACATGGATTCGCTGAAGGTCGACGCGATCCGCGACTTCGAAACCGGCCTGCACGCGTTTCTCAAGTCCCAGAAGAAGGAGATCCTCTCGGCGATCGTCTCGACCGGGAAGCTCGAGAAAGCGACCGAGGAGGCCCTCGGGGCGGCCATCCGGGAGTTCAAGGACCGTTTCGTCAAGGAGAACGCGGCCGCCGTCGCCGCGTAGCGCCGGAAACCCGATCCATGGCCTCGCTCATCGACATCCGCCGCCGGCTGCGCTCGGTCAAGAGCACGCAGCAGATCACCAAGGCCATGAAGATGGTCGCGGCGGCGAAGCTGCGCCGCGCGCAGGAGCGGGTCGTGGGGGCGCGCCCGTACGCGAAACTCCTGTCCGACGTCCTCGCATCGGTCACGGCGCAGGCGGGGGAGCTCCGGCACCCGCTGCTCGCCGTCCGTCCCGAAAGGCGCGTCATCGTGGTCGTCGTGGCGGGCGACCGGGGGCTGGCCGGCGCCTTCAACACGAACGTCAATCGCGCGGCGGCGCACCTGCTCGCCGCCCACCCGGAGTGGACCGACGTCCGGCTCCTGCCGGTCGGCAAGAAGGCCGTCGAGTACTGGAAGCGCCGGAAGTTCCCGTTCACCGAGAAGACCTACGCCGGCATCTTCGCCGCGCTGAAATACGCCGACGCCCGGGAGATCGCGACTTTCCTGTCCGGGGAGTTCCTGGCGGAGAAGATCGACGCGGCGTACGTCGTCGTCAACGAGTTCCGGTCGATCCTTTCGCAGGTCGTCCACACGACGCGCCTCCTGCCGCTCTCGCCCGAGGCCGGGACGGCGAAGGGCCCGGAGCGGCCCGGCGTCGACTTCCTCTACGAGCCGGACGCCCCGTCGATCCTGGCATGGCTGCTGCCGCGCTACCTCGAGTTCACGATCTTTCGCGCGCTCGCCGAATCGGCCGCGGCGGAGGAGGGCGCCCGGATGACGGCCATGGACTCGGCCTCGAAGAACGCGGGCGAACTGATCGACAAGCTGACGCTGACCTACAACCGCGCGCGCCAGGCGCGCATCACGAAGGAACTGATCGAGATCGTCTCGGGCGCCGCGGCGCTGGAGTAGAGGCAAGGGAAAGAGGCAAGCCATGGCTGAACAGAACGTCGGAAAAGTCGTCGCGATCATCGGGCCCGTACTCGACATCGAGTTCCCGGAGGGCAAGCTCCCGGCGATCTACAACGCGGTCCACATCGTCGACGAGGGCAAGGAAACGGGCGAGCCGATCGACGTCATCGCCGAGGTCGCCCAGCAGCTGGGCGAGAGCGTCGCGCGCTGCGTCGCGATGAAGCCGACCGACGGGATGGTCCGCGGCATGAAGGCCGTCGACCTCGGGCAGCCGATCTCGGTCCCGGTCGGCCGCGAGACGCTCGGCCGGATCCTCAACGTCATCGGCGACCCGATCGACGGCCTCGGCCCGGTCAAGGCCAAGGAGCGCTGGCCGATCCACCGCGAGCCGCCGGCCTACGACGAGCAGGCGACCTCGGTCGAGATGTTCGAGACCGGCATCAAGGTCATCGACCTGCTCGAGCCGTATACCAAGGGCGGAAAGACCGGCCTCTTCGGCGGCGCCGGAGTCGGCAAGACCGTCATGATCCAGGAGCTCATCAACAACGTCGCCATGCACCACGGCGGCTTCTCGGTCTTCTCGGGCGTCGGCGAACGCACCCGCGAGGGCAACGACCTCTACCACGAGATGACGGAGTCGGGCGTCATCACACCCGGAGATCCGGTCAAGTCGAAGGCCGCGCTCATCTACGGCCAGATGACCGAGCCCCCGGGCGCCCGCCTGCGCGTGGGACTGACGGGCCTGACGGTCGCCGAGTACTTCCGCGACACCGAGGGCAAGGACGTTCTCCTCTTCATCGACAACATTTTCCGCTTCACGCAGGCGGGCTCCGAGGTCTCGGCGCTTCTCGGCCGCATGCCCTCGGCCGTCGGCTACCAGCCGAACCTCGCGACCGAGATGGGCGAGCTGCAGGAGCGGATCACCTCGACCAAGAAGGGCTCCATCACGTCGGTCCAGGCCATCTACGTGCCGGCCGACGACCTGACGGATCCGGCCCCGGCGGCGGCGTTCGCGCATCTGGATGCGACCACCGTTCTCTCCCGCGCGATCTCGGAGATGGGCATCTATCCGGCGGTCGACCCGCTCGCCTCGACGTCGACGATCCTCTCCGAGCGCGTCGTCGGCGCGGAGCACTACAAGTGCGCCCGCGACGTCCAGGCGGTCCTCCAGAAGTACAAGGACCTCCAGGACATCATCGCGATTCTCGGCATCGACGAGCTTTCGGAAGACGACAAGCTCTCGGTCGCCCGGGCGCGCAAGATCCAGCGGTTCCTGTCGCAGCCCTTCTTCGTCGCGCAGCAGTTCACGGGCCTCGAGGGCCGGTACGTCAAGATCGCGGACACGATCCAGGGCTTCCGGGAGATCGTCGACGGCAAGTGCGACGACATGCCCGAGCAGGCCTTCTACATGGTCGGGACGATCGAAGAGGCGCGCGAGAAGGCCGCACAGCTGGCGAAGGCCGCGTAGGCGCGAATGGCCCTCCAGCTTCTCGTCGTGACCCCCGAGCGCAAGGCCGTCGAGGCCGAGGCGGACGAAGTCGAGCTGCCGGGCGCCGAGGGCTATCTCGGCATCCTGCCCGGCCACACGCCGCTGATCACGCTCCTGAAGCCGGGCGTTCTCTCGTTCCGGAGGACCGGGCGCTCGGAAGCCTTCGCCGTTTCGTCGGGATTCGCAGAAGTCTCATCCGACCGCGTCTCGGTGCTCGTCGACTCCGCCGAGCGCGGCACGGAGGTCGACACCGCGGCCGCCGAGCGCGAACGCTCGAAAGCCGAGGAGGAGATGAAGACGGCCGGGGTCGATACGCTCGAGCCCATCCGGGCCCGTCTCGAGCTCGCCGAGGCCCGCCTCTCCGCGGCCCGCCGCCCGAGCTGATTCTCCGGCAAGGCTGTCCCCTTTCCGATCCCGGCGTCGAGATACCCGGCAGGGGGCTCGACCATGCCGGCCATGCGGAAAGCTGTAGGGGAGACGACGTCATGACGCGGCGCCTCGCGTGGGCCGCCGGCCTTCTCGCTGCGCTTGCGCTGTGTGGTTTCGTCGCGCGATCCGTGCCGGCGGTGGACGGGGGCCGGATGCCGGCGGGCCTCCTGCTCCTGACTCTTGCCGCGTTCGCCCTGCGCCGCCATACGGCTCCCCGCTCCCGGCGCGCGGCCTAGACGGGCGGAGCCGGCGGGCTAAGATCCGCCCGGTGACCGACGACGAGCTCCCGCCCGAGGACGATCCGCGTACCGTCGAGGCCGACCCGTCGCCCACGGATCGGCTGTTTCTCGAGGGTCCCCGCTCGCGGTGGAAGGAATTCCTCTCGGTCTTCGGCATTGCCTGGGAGTTCATTCGCGGGTTCCGCACCCTTCACTTCATCGGCCCGGCCGTTACCGTCTTCGGCTCGGCGCGCTTCCACGAGGGCGACCCTTACTACGAGCTGAGCCGCAAGGTCGGCGAGAGCCTCGCCCGCCTGGGGTTCACGGTCATGACGGGAGGCGGTCCGGGCGTCATGGAGGCCGCCAGCCGCGGTGCGAAGGAGGCCGGAGGCTTCACCGTCGGCTGCAACGTCGTGCTGCCCGAAGAACAGAAGGTGAATCCCTGGATCGATCGCTCGCTGACCTTCGAGCACTTCTTCGTGCGCAAGGTCATGCTCGTCAAGTACTCCTATGCCTTCGTCGTGATGCCCGGGGGTCTCGGGACGATGGACGAGCTCTTCGAGGCCCTGACCCTGATCCAGACGAAGAAGATCGAGAATTTTCCCGTCGTCCTGATGTCGACGGAGTACTACCGGCCGTTGATGGGCCTGCTCGCCAAGATGGTGGCCGCCGGGACGATCTCCCACACCGACCTCGACCTGCTGTTGGTGACCGACTCGATCGAGGAAGCCATGGACCACGTGCGACGCCACGCCGTCCGGTCCTTCCACCTCGACCAGCCCACCCACAAGCTCAAGGTCCTGGGCGAATAGGCGCGTAAACCCCGGCCCCTTCCGGGTCGTCTGCCACCTCGGACGCACGGGGCGCACGCCGCGCCGCGTCGAAAGGAAGGAGCCATTCATGCCCCGTCTTTCCCGATGGACCGCTCTCGCTCTCGTGACCCTGGGTCTTGCCCTGCCGAGCCTCGCTCAGGACGCCTCGGACTCCCGCCGGCCGACCGGGCACCGCTTTCGGGCCTGCCTCTCGATCCTCGACCTGACGGACGCTCAGAAGCTCGACATCGCGGCGATCCTCCAGGCCGCGCGGCCGGCGCTCGAGGCCGATCTCGCGGCCGTTCGCGTCGCGCGCGAGACCCTGCGCGACGCTCTCGACATGCAGCCGCCCGATGCCTGCACGGTCGGAGGCGATCTGCTCGACGTCCGGGCGGCCGTGGACACGCTTCGCCAGGAGCGCGACGCCGTGCGGGCCCAGATCGTGGCGACGCTGACGCCGGAGCAGCAGGCCCGGTTCGAGGGATGTCTCGACGCGCCGCGACCGTTGGACACGGTGGCGGACGATACGGCCGAATAAGTTCCCGGGTCGGGCGGGTGCCGGGGCTCGGTTACGGCGCCCGGTACCCGCCGCCCCGCAGCGCCTGCCCCGGCGCTGCCCCGGTGATCTTTCCGCCGTCGACGACGAGGACACCGTTGACCGCGACGTAGGGGAACCCCGCGCTGTAGACGCGCGGTTCCTCGTAGGTCGCCAGGTCCTTGACCTTCGCCATGTCGACGAGGACGAGGTCCGCCGCGAAGCCTTCCTTCACCAGGCCGCGGCCCTTCAGCGCGGCCGCCTCGGCCGGGAACGAGGTCATCTTGCGGACGGCCTCCTCGAGCGGGATGAGCTTCTCGTCGCGGACGTACTTGCCGAGGATGCGGGCGGTCGAGGCCCATCCGCGCGGGTGCGATTTCTCCTCGGAGAAGATGCCGTCGGTCGCGCCCGCCCCGGAGTCCGTGCAGAAGGCGACGAGCGGGCTCTTCAGCAGCGTGCGCACGTCGTCCTCGTCCATCATGAAGATGATGCAGGCGGTGTTGGCGCGGTCGGCGATGACGAGGTCGATCAGGGCGTCGCGCGGATCCTTCTTCTCCTCGGCGGCGATCCGGGCGATCGACTTGCCCTCGTAGGGCTTCAGCTTCACGTTGACGACGGAGGCGACGAGGACGCGGTCGGGGCCCCCGGCGCCGAGGTACTGGTTGGACCAGGCGCTGGTCTCCTCGTTCATCTCGGTCTTCGCTTTCGCGCGCAGCTTCGGGTCGGCCAGGCGCTTCAGCAGGGCGTCCCGGCCGCCCTCCCGGATCCACGGCGGCAGGCAGGCATCGAGCCCGTTGGAGCCGGCCGTCCAGGGATAGGCGTTGGCCGCCACGTCGATGCCGCGCGAGCGGGCCTCGGCGATGCGGGCGAGGACCGCCGGCATCCTGCCCCAGTTGGGTTTGTAGGCGGTCTTCAGGTGCCAGATCTGCGTGCGGATCCCGGCTTCCTGCGCGATGCGGAAGACCTCGTCGAGCGAGCTGTCGATCGCGTTGCCCTCGGAGCGCTGGTGGGTGAAGTACGCCCCGCCATAGCGCGCCGCGACTTTCGCGAGCGCGATGATCTCCTCGGTCGAGTTGTACATGTCGGGCACGTACTGGAGCGAAGTGGAGACGCCGAGGGCGCCCTCCTTCATGGCCTGGTCGACGAGGTCGGCCATCTTCGCGAGCTCCTCGGGCGTGGCCCGGCGGTCGGCGTTGCCGATCACGTAGTCGCGCAGCGTCCCCGCCCCCACGAACGTGCCGAGGTTGATCGCCGAACCGCGCTTCTCGAAGGTCTCGTAGTAGCCCCCGATCGTCCGGAACTCGGGCGTGTAGCCGTAGCGGGCGAAGAAGTCCCTGCCTTCGGCGAGCGTCCGGTCGTTCGACGGCGCGATCGAGGCGCCCTCTCCCGTGACCTCCGTCGTGATGCCCTGCGTGATCTTCGACGCCGCCCGCTTGTCGACGAGCACGTTGTACTCGGACTGGCCGAGCAGGTCGATGAAGCCGGGCGTGACGTAGAGCCCCCGCGCGTCGATCGTTCGCTTCGCGGGGCGGCCGGCGAGCGCGCCGACGTCGACGATCCTGCCGCCCCGCACGCCGACATCCGCTACGAACCACGGTGCGCCGCTGCCGTCGACCACCCGCCCGCCGGAAACGAGCAGGTCGTAGGGATCGTCCGCGGGAGCCAGGGCGAGCACGCCGAGGGGGAGGGCCAGGAGCCAGAGCAGCTTTTTCATGGGACGGGAGTCTATGCTCGGCTTCAGCGGCCGGCGAGGCCCGCCAGATACGGCGCCTGCTTCGTCAGCCAGAGTGAGACCTGCACGCACGCGGCCACGAAGCCTGCCCCGGCGATGGCCAGGGCCACGATCGTGCCCGCGCGGCGTCCCGCGAGCCAGGCGACGGCGTAGATCGCGGCGGGTGGAAAGATCACGTAGAGCGGGAGCGAGAAGCGGTTCTCGACGGCCACCGGCAGGTAGACCGCCACGCACGACAGCCCGATCAGGGCCGCCCCGGCGGCGTAAAGCCGGGCGGGCGTCTTCCTCCCATCGGAGAGGAGGACGACCAGTCCCAGCCCGGCGAGGTAGAAGAAGGCGTAGTTCGCGATCGACAGCGGCCAGCGGTAGGCCGGGCGGGGATTCTCGACGTACGTGAAGGGGAGGTCCTGGTCGATCATCGCGAAGGCGTGGACCCCGAGCGTCCGCAGATACTCGAGCGGGCGCTGCCGCAGGAACTCGCGCGGGCCCGACACGCCTTCGGGACGCAGCGGATTGGCATACACGAGCGTCGGCTCCTGTCCGGGCACGACGAGCGTCGCGTATTTGAGAATCCCTGTGCCCCATCCGACCTGGTCCCGATAGAGACCGCCGACCGGAAGGGGGGACCAGGCGTCGTAGGCCTTCACGTTGCCGTAGAGCTCCGGCGCGAGGGTCAACGCCACGGCCACGGCCCCGAGCCCGAGAGGCCGCAGAACGGGCTCGCCGTACTGTCTCGCCCGCAGCATCCAGAGAATCGCGAGCGCGGGCAGCAAGGCGAGGTTGGCCGGCCGCACGGCGGCTGCGAGTCCCGCGGCGAGAAACGCGAGAAAGGCACGCCGCGTCGGCCGGTCGGGCTCGATCGAGACGAAGAGCGACAGTCCGACGAGGCAGGCCGAGACGGTGTCGGAAAGGAGCTCCGTCGCCCGGATCAGCACGATCGGGTCGAGCGCCATCACCGCGTACGTCGCGACGAAGTAGACGCGCGACCGGAAGATCCGCTCCGTGACGCGGGCGGCGTAGAACGCGATTGCCAGAACGACGAGCACTTGCGCGCCGGCCGCGACGAGCGCGGGTCGTCTCCGGCGAGGGAGCCGTGAATCCGGTCGCGGCAGCCGCAAAGAGCGGGTAGCCGTAGCCCCGCACGCGGGAGAAGAGACTTCCGAGGCCCTCGGTCGAAACGATCTGCGAGAGGACCCAGTAGTGGTACGAGTCGTACAGGACACCACCGAACCCGGCGCGGAAAAGAAACGCCGCCGCCGCCGCGGACGCGGCGGAGATCGCGGCCACGAAGGCGAGCCTCGGGCCGGCGAAGACCGGCTTCTCGTTCACGCTGCGTTCACGTCCTGCCGCCTAGCGTACGCTCGATGCACCGGCTTTCCGGAATCCCGCTCGTCTTCGCTCTGGCGGCCCTGGGCGCGGCCCCGACTCCGGCGCCGACCCCGGCCGCGAAGGGCCGGGCCCACGGCCATGCCGTGGAGGGGCGGGTCGTCTCCGTCGAGCCTCATCGCGCGTTCGTCGTCCGGATGGCCTCGGGCGAAGAAACGACGCTCGCCCTGACGGGAGCGACGCACCTGAAGGGCGATCCGCTCGCCCCGGGGCAACACGTCTCGGTCCGCTATCTCAACCGGGAGGGCCGGAAGATCGCGACGTCCGTCCGCGTGGAAGCCGGCCGCGGCCCGTCGCCGACGGCCACGGCGCTCGGCTCGCAGTAGATCCGCGCTTGCCGGCCCGGGCCCGCCGGCTGAGAATGCCGGGGTGGTCGAGACCGCGACGGGAAAACCGGCACCCGCGCGCGAGGTCCTCGCCGCTGCTGCACTTCTTTTCGCGGGAGTCGGAGCCCGGATCCTCTTCACGGCCCGCTTTCCGGCGGTCGCTTTCTCGGACTTCCGCGCACTCGTCGACTTCGGCCAGGAGATCGCCCGGCATGGCCTGACCGAGGCCTCCTGGCACTGGATCCAGTTCAACCCGGGCCTGCCGATGGTCCTGGCGCTGCTCTCGGGAGCGCCCGCTTCGCCGGAGGTCGTGGCGCGTCTGGCGACGGCCATCGCGACGGGGCTGATTCCTCTCCTGCCGTTCTTCGTGTGGCGCGGAGTCCTTCCCTTCGGCTGGAGGTTTTTCGCCGGAGCGCTTCTCTCGCTCTGGCCCGGTCAGATCTTTTTTTCCGGCGTCGTCGCGCAGGAAAACTGGGCGCTTCTTCCGACGGTCGGCCTCGGCGTGCTCGCGGTGCGCGCGCTGAGGCTGCCGGGCGGCGCGGCGTACCCCGTCGCGGCCGGCCTGCTGCTCGCGTGCGGAGCGGCGTTCCGGCAGGAGCTGCTCGTCGTCCTCGCTCCGGCAGCCCTGGCCGCGGCCGGCCTGGCCAACCCGGGGGGTGCGCGGCTGCGGCGAGCCGCCGTCCTCGTTCTGGCTGCCGGCATCCCGCTTCTCGCCCTCGCGTTCCAGCGAGATCGCGCGACCGGGCGCTTCGCGATCACGACCGAACATGGCGGACTCGCCCTGCTCGGCAGCGTCATTCCGGGGGCCGCGGGCCCCGGCTGGATCGATCCGAAGGCCTACATCGCCTCGGTCGATCCGGCGCTTCTCGAGAACCGCGACGCGGCGCGCGGCGCCGCCGCCGGCCTGGCGCTCTCGGAGTGGAAGCGGCGTCCGGCCTTTCATGCCATGCGGGGCGCCGCCGCGGCCCTCCGGCTCGCGGCCGAGAGCGATGCGGACGATCTCTACTGGGGCGTCGGCGCGCCCGAGGCCCTTCCGGAAACGGCCCGTGCGCGCGGCGCGGCGTTCTATGCCCGCTGGTTCCCGCGCCTGCGCTGGGAGCTCGCCCTGATCCAGGGGCTCTTCGTCGTGGCGGTGCTCCGCGGCCTCCGGCGCCGCGACACCGCGATCCTCGTTTTGGCCGCGTGCGTTCTGCTCAAGTTCGCCCTCCAATCGATCGCCTCGCCCCTCGGCCGCCTGATGGTCCCGGCGACGGCTCTGGAGCTTCTCGTCGTCGCTCTCGGCGCCTTCTCGATCGGGCGCGGCGGGTGGCTCCCGTCCCTGGCTCTCGCGGCCGCCGTCGCGCTGGGACTCCTCGTCGCCGAGCCGCGGCTGAATGCTTTCGTCGTTGCGCGGGACGAGCCGCCGCGCCCGGTCCCGCGCTTTCCGCTGGAGATCTCCGGCGAGAAGGCCTTCGCCCGGTGCGTCGTCGAGTCGGGCGAGGTGACGTTTCTCGAATGGAGGCGGGCGTGGATGCGGCCGGGCCCGTCCGGCGCGCCCGCCCGAGTGCGCTGCGAGTTGCCCGCGATGCCGCTTCGGCTCCGGTTGGACGAGACTTCCGGAGGGGGCCGGGACGTCGTGCTTTCCGAGAGCGCTCGGGCCCCGGATGGGACGGTGCTCGTCGAGCTCCCCGGCCCGGCGGCATTGTCGTTTCGCCCCCAGGCCGGCTCCTGACGTCCGAGTCAGCGGGCGGGGCGGTCCCGACGTCGCGCCTGGATCAGCACGAGCAGCCACGCCAGCCAGGAGGCTCCGGTGACGGCCGCGAGCGCGCGGATCCCGGACAGGCGAAACGCGGTTTCGAGGTCGTAGGTCCCGGCGGGGAGGCGCCAGCCGCGGAAGAGGTCATTGACTCGAACGGCCGGGACGATCGCTCCGCCGATCTTCGCCGTCCAACCGGGGAAGTCGATCTCGTTCTCGACGAGGAGCAGCGGCCGGTCGGTGGAGATCCGGTAGAGCACGTGGTCGATGCCGTACTCGGTCTGGACGACCCGCGGATCCGGTCCGGCCGCTCCGATGCGTGCGGGCAGATCCGGGACGTCGATTGAGCCGGCGGCGGGCGCCCCGCCGTCCTCGACGAGTACGGGCGTCCACGCGCGCCGCATGAAGTCGAGCCAGCGTTCGTCCTTCATGATCGTCTCTCGCGCGCGCAGGACCGGGCCTCCGAAATCGCCGAGCACGTAGGCGCCCGTGAGGTAACCGCTCGCCTTGTAGCCGGCGTCTCCCTCGGTCCTCGGCGGGCGCGACCTCGGGGTGCCTCGAAGAGCGCCGGGATCGACCACACGCCGGCATCGTGCATCCGCGCCGGCGTGGGCGAGAAGACCCGGCAGACGGCGATCAGGTCCGGCACGATCCAGCCCTGGACGCGAGGCAGCACCCGGGCGGCGTCGAGCGAGACGACGGCGAGCACCGCGAGCAGCGCGGCGGCCGGCCGCCTCCGGGAGGACCGCCAGAGGAGTAGAGCGGCCACCGTCGCGCCGAAGCACGCGGCGGCCAGCGCCGGCTGCGGCCAGAACGGTTGCCCCGCGTAGACGCGCCGGAGGCCCCACGCCGCAAAGAGCGCCGGCGCAAGCAGCCTCCACGCGAGCGAGCGACGCGCCCACCGCCGGTGGCGCAGGTCGCGCCAGCCGGCGGCGGCGAGCAGGATCAGGAGAATCGCCGCGACGGCCCGATAGTCCGACGGCGGAAATCGCGAGTAGCCGAGTGGCGGAGCGAGCGTTCGGAAGAAACGGTGAACCGGCAGCGTGTTGCCCGCGGCCATGGCCGCCGCGAGGAGGCAAAGCGCCGCGTAGGGCCAGAGACGCCGGAGGCTCACGCGCGCGAGGAGCGCAGACTCCCACCAGGACCGTGAAGCCCACGAAGGTCGAGCTCATGCTGACATCGCCCGGCATCCCCAGAGGCTCCGTGAAGAGCCCCGGCAGGTGCGCGGCCGTCATCGTCGCGCGGTAGATCCGCTCCGAGACGTGGTATCGGCAGAAGCTCCGCCCGGTAGATCCACGCGGGTCCGAGGTGCACAGCCGCCATGCCGAGGCCGAGGAGGACGGAGCCTCCGAGAGCCAAAGCCCAGCGCAGCGCCGGCCGCTGGAACCTTCTCTGGACGAGAACGAGCGCGGCGAGAACCGCCAGCAGGAACCCCGCGGCGATCAGGTTGCCCGGGTAGCCGCCGACGGCGAGGAGAAAAACGACGAGCGGGAACGGCCAGGATCCGCCGCGGCAGCCTCGCTTCGTCCGGGGCCGGCGGTGCCGCGGCCCAGAAGAGCCAGGGCAGCATCGCGAACGAACGCACGATGTCGACGTGCTCCGCGTTCGAGTAGAAGCCGCCGAAGAGCTGAAACACGAAGGCCGCCAGGAAAGCCTCGCGGCGGGAGCGCAGGAGCGCTCGGGCGAAAACGTACATCCCGAGCGCGCCGGCGAAGACGTGCAGGCACTGGAGAACGACGGCCGCGGGGAGCGTGTACGGGATCCCGAGCAACGGAAAGATCCACATCGGCGGGTAGTGGAGCCCGGTCTGCAGGTTGAGCAGGAACGGGTATCCCATCGACTGGAAGGGCATCCACATGGGCACGCCGCCGTGCCGGACGGCCTCCGTCCAGTAGGCGGCCGCGGCGTAGTAGGAGCCGACGAAGTCCCACGGGAATCCGTAGCCCGCGAAATAGTGCCGCCAGAAGACCACGAGGTTCTCGGCGGCGAGAACGAGGGCCGGGGCGAACCGGAGGAATCGGGCCCGGGCGGTCCGGCGCACGGACGGGCTACCGCTCCCGGGCGGGCGCCCGCGCCGCCTCGAGCGCCGCCAACGCCGCCGTCACGCGCGCCTGCCAGGAGTTTTCGCGGCCGAGCGCCACCAGACGCTCGCGAAACCGCGGGTCGCGGCCGCGCTCGCGCGCGGGATCGAGCGCCGCGGCGAAAGCCTCCGCGTCGGCCGCGATCGCGACCTCCGGGTACGCGGCGCATTCCGGCATCGGGGTCGTGACGACGGGCTTTGCCCCGGCGAAGTACTCGTAGAGCTTCAGGGGGGAGGTTGCCGTCGTGATCGGGTTGATCCGGAACGGGATCGTCGCGACGTCGAAGAGTGCGAGGTAGCCCGGGAGCAGGTGGTAGTCGCGCGGCCCGATCCAGCGGACGTTCTCGCGTTTCAACATCGGCCTGCCCTGGAGGCTCTGGTCGTACATCGGGCCGATCAGCAGGAAGCTCCAGTCCGGGCGCAGGCGAGCCGCCGCATCGAGCAGCTCGTAGTCGAACCACTCGGCCAGCGCCCCGTAGTAGCCGGCGATCGGGCGGCCCGCCGCGAGGAGCGGCTCGACGTCCCGGTCGGAGACGGGCGGCGGGGTACCGGCAAACCGCTCGAACTCGACGCCGTTGGGCAGGTACAGCGCGTCGCTGCGCCGCTGGAGGGCCTCCGTGTGGAGCCGGCGCGCCACCGCGGCGACGACCGTCGCCTCCGAAAGGGCGCGGTCATGGTTTTTCTCGAGGAGCACGCGGTCGTACGGGAAGACCGAAAGATCGTCGATCCAGTCGTAGACGACGCGGGCCCCGGTCCCGAACGCCTCGACCTGGTCGTAGTTGTACGGAAAGCTCCAGAGCAGCGGATCGGGGATGCCCGCGAGGACGCCCGCGGGCCCGCGATACAGGTAGAGGTTCGGTTCGATCTCCTTGAAGCCGTCCACCCGGTCCTGCGCGTTCGAGCAGTCGAAGATGGCCGTCCACCCGGCGCGGGCGAAGGCGCGCGCGAGATGATGCGGCCGCTGGAAGAGGTGGATTCCCCAGCCGACCGAGGGCAGGAAGACGACCGTGCCGTGCGAGGACGAACGGGCGAGGAGGTTCCCGAGAGCCGGGGCATGGCGGCCGGGATCGGCGCGCACCGGCGCGGCCCCGGCCCGGCTGCCGCCCCACTTTTCCTCGTACTTGCGGCGATTCTCCTCGTAGAGCGCCATGTACGCCTTCTTGCCGAGACGGCGGAACGAGGCCTTCTGCCAGTGGTGGACGAAAGCATCCCGGGCGCAGCGCACCTCCCAGCCCTGTTCGCGCGCGCGGCGGCAATAGTCGTCGTCCTCGAACATGCCCGTGCCGAAACGCTCGTCGAGAGGGCCGACCGCGTCGCGGGTCTCCCGGCGCAGCGCCGTGCAGAAGAACGCGAGCATCGGGATGGCGAAGGTTTCGCCGTCGTGCTCCCGTGCGAAGCCCGCCGCCCAGGGCGGCAGGTCCGCGAGGCCGCGGTATCCGACGGGCACCCGGGCTTCGTTCGAGATCGCGTTCGTCGCGGGGCCGACGAGGCCGAGCTTCGGGTTCGCGCGCAGGTGCCGCGCGAGCGCCGTCAGCCACCCGCGGGTGACGACGGTGTCGTTGTTGAGCATGACGAGGATCTCGCCCGTCGCGGCGTCGAAACCCTGGTTGATGGCTGCCGCGAAACCCCGATTCTCGGCGTTGGCGAGAACGCGAAGCGCCGGCCATGCGCGAGCCGTCTCCTCGAGCAGCGCGGCCGTGCCGTCGGTCGACGCGTTGTCGACGGCGATGACCTCGAAGTTCGGCCACTCCGTACGCGCCCGCAGACTTTCGAGGCACAGGCGGCTGACGTCCCGGTTCCCGTGGGTGATCACGACGATCGAGGCTTTCGGGAAGAACTGCGGAACCGCGTGGAGGACGTCCTCGGGCGAGGCGGCGGGATCGAGCACCAGGTCCGGCGGTTCGGGCGAGGCGTCGCGCTCGCCCGACGCGTCGACGAACAGCCAGTTTCGGTCCGCGCGCATCCGGCGGGCGAGCAGCCGCCGGTCGGCGTCCTCGACGAAGACCGCCGTGGCGCCGAAGGACTCGGCGCGGGCGAGCCCGGCGAGCGCCGCGGCCGCGTCGTCGTCGGGGAGTGCGAGCTCGACGAGTCTCTCGGCCCGCGTCACGCGTCCGCCGCCGGTTCCCGGGGGAACGAAGAAAACGCGATGACCGGCGGCCGCGTAGCGCTCCAGGATCGAGCGCGGGCGGTCCGCGAGCGCGTCCCACGCCCCCCGGGCCAGCCAGACGACGTCGTACCTGTTGTCCTCGGGCATCGGGGGCGCGTTGCGGGCAGCCGCCGTCGCGTCGTCGGCGCCCGCCCAGTCCGAGGCCGGCCGCCCGAGGAGACGGCGAACGGCGCCGGCGATCGTCCGGCGCGCCCGCCAGTAGAGGTTCGCCGCGCGCCAGAGCGTGGAGGTCTGCAGCCGCGCGAGCTCCTGCCGGGTTTCCCCCAGACGCTGCTCGAGCAGCGCCCTTTCCCGGGCGTGGGCTCGCTCCAGTGATTCGAGGCGTCCTTCGGATTCCGACAGGCGGGCGCGGATGCCGCGGGCCTCCTCGAAGTTGGCCTGGAGAGCGTCGTCGAAGAGCGACATGACGCGCTCGGTCAGCGGCGGTGCGGCCGGCGGGTCGGCGAGGATTCGGCCGGCGCGATCGAGGTCCTCTTCGGCCAGGGCGCGAAGCCCCCGGGCGGATTCCGTGAGCTTTCGGGAGAGGTCCGGCGCTCCGCCGAGGGCCGATTGGAGCTTCGCCGACAGCGCTTCCGCGGTCAGCTCCGTCAGACCGATTCCCATCGGGGAGACCCCCAGCCTCGCCAGCAGGGAGGAAACCTTCGGGTCGTAGGCGAGGCCGACGCACGGCACGCCGCCCGAGGCCGCGAAGACGAGCGAGTGGAGGCGCATCCCGAGGACGAGATCGCAGCTGCCGAGAATTTGCGCCGTTGCGACGGGCGAGAGCGGCTCCGTCAGGACGGCGGCCCGGCCGGAGTGCGAGAGCGAGGCCGCCAGCCGCGCGGACAGCTCGAAATCGTCCTTGTCGGTCCACGGGCTCTTCTCGAGGGGCACGAAGAGGAGCGTCGCTTTCTCGCGCTCGAGAAAGCGGTCGAGCGCGGCGACGACCTGCGCCTCCCATGCGGCCGGCTCGACGCCGATCGACCACGGGCGCAGCGCGAGGGCGACGACGGCGCCGCGCGGTTCGACCCCGAGCTGGCGGCAGAGATCGCCGGGCCCGGGTGTCTTCGCGGCCGGTTCGAGCGCGAAGGCCGGATCGGCCGAGAGTCGGACGCGCGGGCCCGGAACTCCGATCTCGACCAGCAGATCGCGCGAGGCCTCGTCGCGCACCGAGAGGTGCACGGCCGTGTCGGCCGCGGCCAGAACGTAGCGGCGCGCCTCGGGCGAACGGAGCGGCCCGACGCCGAGACCATAGAGGACCACGGGCTTCTTCGCGAGGGCGGCGAGGACGGCCGGCGCGGTGTAGAAAGCGATCTCGCCGTGGCGCGGCGTGAGCAGCGTCGAGGTGTCGAGGCCCCAGTAGTCCTGGAAGAGGCCCCCGCCGCCGACGAGGACGAGGTCACTTTCGCCGATCCGCTGCGAGAGGGCGGCCACGTCGCGCCAGGGAATGGCCTCGACGTCGTGGCGCCGCGCCGTCGACTCCGGGTCGCCCGAGACGACCGCGAATGCGGTCTCGGGTGCACGCCGCCGCAGGCCCGCGAGGATCGCGGTGAGGATGGCCTCGTCGCCCGTGTTGCCGAAACCGTAGTAGCCGGCGAGGACGGCCGTGCGCCTCATTGGCCTGAGTGTCTCCCAGGTGACAGCGCGCGGCAAGGCGAGCCGGGTTCGCGGTTATGCTCGGCGCGATGAAGCGCGGTCGCGGGCTCTTCGCGTTCCTGCTCGTCGCGGCCGCGTGGGGATGCCGGAGGTCGCCCGCCGACGCCTGGCGGGGCATGAACGTGATCTGGATCTCGTTCGACTCCGTCCGCGCCGACCACTGCTCCTTCGAGGGGTACGGCCGCGAAACCACGCCCCAGCTCGACCGGCTGGCGGCCCGCGGCGTGCGGTTCTCGCGCTGCATCGCCCAGGCCCCCTACACGCTTCCCTCCTACGCCTCGATGCTGACGTCCCGTTACGTGGCCGAGCTCGCGGTCCAGGAACAGCGCGACGCGAAGGACCAGACGAAGGTCCTCGGCATCGCGCCCGGACCGTCGGAGAACGACGTCCTCCTTTCCGAGGCGCTGCACGGGGCGGGCTACCGGACGGCGGCCTTCGTCCAGAGCTGGATCTCGCGGCCGATGGGGTTCGAGCAGGGCTGGGACGTCTTCCGGCACGCCCAGGAGTCGCTCGCGCAGAAGATGCCGGAGGTTCTGCGGTTCGTCGAGGAGAACCGCGACCGGCGCTTCTTTGCGTTTCTCTACTCGACCGACACGCACTATCCCTTCCTCCACGCCCACCCGCGCCGTCACCTCTACGGGACCTACACGAGCGACTTCGACTTCACGCTCGAGACGATCCACCAGGTGCGCGAGGGAAAGCTCGAGCCGTCGCCCGAGGACATCGCCAACGCCATGGCGATGTACGACGAGGGCCTCCACTGGACCGACGCGGATCTCGCGCCGCTCTTCGACCTGCTGGAGAAGACCGGCCTCGCGCGGAAGACGATCGTCGTCTTCAACGCCGACCACGGCGAGGAATTCGACGAGCACGGCGTCATCAGCCACGGGCAGACGTACTACGACGGCGTCGTGCGCACGCCGCTCGTCATCGCGGCGCCGGGCATGCCGGGCGCCGGCCGCGCTGTGGCCGAGCTCGTCCAGAACATCGACGTGGCGCCGACGCTGCTCGACATGGTCGGCGTGGAGCGGCCGAAGGCCTGGAGCGGCCGCAGCCTCGCCTGGGCGCTCGCGGGCGCTCCGAACCCCGCCACCGCGCCGGCGACGGCGTTCTCCGAAGGCGCCTGGACCTTCTGGATCGGCAGCGTCGTCCAGGACGACCGCAAGTTCATCCTCGTAACGCCGCAGGACCGGATGCTCTTCGATCTCGCGAAGGACCCGGGCGAAAAGTCCAACCTCGCCATGAAGGACACGGACGCGGTGCGCACGCTGTACCACCTCCTGATGAAGCACCTCGGCGGCCCGTCGGGCTGGATCGCCGCTCAGAGCGACGGGAAAGGACCGTCCTATGAGACCTGGATCAAGCAGGTCATGGGCCACTATGGCCTCGGCGACGAGAGCGACGTCGTCAAGGAGCTTCGCTCCCTCGGGTACCTGCGATAGGGCGCGCGGCGTTGCTGCTTTCGGGAGGGGACAAGCCCCTCCCCTACGACGAGGGCCCGATTGCGTCCTCGCCTCGGTCGTAGGGGCCCGGAAACGTCACCCGGAACACGGCTCCGCCGCCTTCGTTTTCGCGGACCTCGATCGCCGCGCCATGGGCCTCGACCGCCTGCTCGACGATCGCCAGGCCGAGCCCCGAGCCGTGGGGGTTCTTCGCCCGCGTTCGGTCCAGGCGCACGAAACGCTCGAAGATGCGGGTCCGGTCCGCCGGCGCGATTCCGGGGCCGTGGTCCGCGACTTCGACGAAGGCGCGGCCGTCCCGGGTCCCCACGCGGATCTCGACGAGCGTGTCGGGCGCCGTGTAGAGAACGGCGTTCGAAACGAGGTTGGAAATCAGACGCCCCAGGCTGGCGCGGTCGCCGCGAACGGGCGCCGGCCCCTCGGCCGACAGAGCGCAGACGACCCGGCGGCTCGCGCCGAGAGCGGCCGCGGCGGGAAGCGATTCTTCGGCCACGTCCCGCAGCTCCAGCGCCTCCATGCGGCGAGGCGGCGCGGCATCGCCCCGGGCGAGCAGCGTCAGGCCGTCGACCTCGCGGGCGAGGCCGCGCGAGACCTCGGCGATGGTCTCGAGCGACCGGCGGCGCTCGGCCTCCGTCGCTTCCGGCCGCAGCGCGTCCTGGGCCTCGCCGAGGAGAATGGCTGTCGGCGTCTTCAATTCGTGGGCGGCGTCGGCGGTCAGGCGCCGCTGCGCGCGGAAGGCGCGCTCGAGGCGATCGAAGAGCGAGTTGATGACCGCCGACAGGCGGCGGAATTCCTCGCCGCCGGAGGACACCGAGACGCGTCGCGAGAGGTCCTCGGCCTCGACTTCCTCGGCGAGGCGGGTCACCTCCTCGACCGGTCGGATCGCGCGATGTACGGCGACAGCGAGGATCAGGCCCGTGCCGAGCACGCCGACCAGCACGATGCCCGCCAGGGCCCAGTCCACGCGGGCGAGCGAGCGCAATGTGGGGCCGATCCACCGGAAGAGCACGAGCGTCGACCCGCGCGCCTTGCCCTGGAGGGGCGTCACCAGGAATCGGCACGTGCGGCGCTGCCCGCTGTAGGGTTCGACCGCCGTGTAGGGCTTTTCGGGGCGGTTGCGGTACGGGGCGATCGAGACGTTTGCCTGCGAGCGCAGCAGGTCGCCCGTCAGGGCCACGGGGACCTCGCCGTTGAAGAGGATCGCGGAATGGTTGGCGAGTCGGAATTCGAACATGTTCGCCTCGAGGCCGGCCCCGAGGGCCTGCCGCTCCTCCTCCTCGAGTCCGAGCAGTTCGTAGTCCGAGCCGATCGCCGTGGCGAGGGTGTCGAGCTCCCCGTCGACCTCGTCGAAGGAGAGGCGCCGGATGAGCGTTCGGGCGCCGAGCGCGAGCGCCAGGAGAAAGACCGCCGAGACCAGCGCTCCGGAGAGCGCGATGCGGGTGCGCGCGCGCTGGAATCGGAAGAGGCTCATCGCAGGCGATAGCCCGCGCCGCGCACCGTCTCGATCGAGGACGGTCCCTTCGGCCGCTCGAGCTTCCGGCGCAGCCGCCCGACGAGGACGTCGATCGTGTTGGACATCGGCTCCTCGCGCTCGCCCCAGGCCTGTTCCAGGATCTCTTCACGCGAAACCACGGCGCCCGGCGAGCGCATCAGGAGCTCGAGGATCGTGAATTCGCGCGCGGTCAGAGACAGAGGCTCCTGGCCGCGCCAGGCGGCCCGCCGCCCGGGGTCGAGACGGAGCTCGCCCGCCGTCAGCTCGCGAGGCGCGCGGACCTCGTTTCGGCGGAGCAGGGCCCGCGCGCGTGCGGCGAGCACCTCCAGGTCGAAGGGCTTGCCCAGGTAGTCGTCCGCGCCCTCGGAGAGGCCTTCGATCTGCGCCTCGGCGTGGTCCATGGCCGTCAGCATCAGGATCGAGTGGCGAAAACCCTTCGTCCGCGCGCGCTTGCAGACGTCGAGGCCGTCGCCATCCGGGAGCCGGCGGTCGAGCACGAGCAGGTCGTAGACGTGAACGCCCAGCAGCTCCTCGGCCTCTTCGATCGAGCGCGCCTCGTCGCAGGCGAGCCCCGCGCGTGAGAGCGTTCGGACGACCAGGGAGCGCAGTCGCGCGTCGTCCTCGAGGATCAGGGCCCGCATCGGATTCGGCTTCAGCCTATACCGCGGGTTCGAGGAGGCCGGGCGATCCCCGGTCCGAGGGGTCCTGGCGCGACCCTACGACGGGGAAGCTCGGGCATCGTCTTCCGGTCCTAGGGGCGGCCCTGCTGTCCGCCTGCTTGAGACGGAGAGCGGGAGGGGCAGCCCCTCCCCGGCGACTATTGCAGGTCGAACGCCTTGACGAGGAAGACCGCCATCTGCCCGCGCGTATTCGGGTCGGCCGGGCAGTAGCGCAGCGGGTTCGTCAGACAGCCTCCCGTGATCGCGTCGTCGTAGAGCTCCTCGATCCAGGGGGCGAAGGAGTCGTTCATCGGCACGTCCGCGAAGACGCCGGTGACCCCCGGGGGCACGTGCGCGGACCCGAACTTGGTCTTCAGCAGGAATGCCGACATCTGCTTGCGGGTGACCGCGCCGTTGGGGCAATACATTCCGCCGCCACAGCCGCTGGTGACTCCCAGGCTCGCGAGCTCCTCGATCCAGGCCGCCCCGAATGCGGAAGCGGGCACGTCGCCAAAGACCGTTCCCGTGGCCGCGGGAGGCACGTGGGACGAGCCGAGCTTGGCCTTCAGGAGGAAGACCGCCATCTGGGCGCGCGTCACCGGGGAATTGGGGCAGTAGTAGGACGGGGCGCAACCGCTCGTCACGCCGTTGGCGGCGAGGGTCTCGACGTAGTCGAAGAAGATGTGCGACGGCGGAACGTCGAGGAATGTCGAGGCCTGGGTCAGACAGGTCGCCGAGTTGATCTCCGGCGTCATCTGCTCGGTGATGCAGCGCGGGTGAAACACGAAAGACACGTAGCTCCAGTCGAGCAGGTGGCAGTAGCTCATGATCGTTCCGTTGCCCACGCCGGGGTTTTCCTTCGGTCCGGAATAGCAGCCGGACTCGGCGTTGTAGCAATGGTCGATCGGCGGCGAGTAACAGTGGGTGTGGTGCGAGCCGGAGTTGTGGCCCATCTCGTGCGCCGTCGCGAACTGGTCCCAGGTCGCCAGGGGATAGGTGCCGTAGACCTGCGTCACGCCGTAGGCGCCGCCGTAGTGCCCGCCGCCCGAACCGAAGTCGCCCGAGCACAGGACCGAGAGCCAGGCGATCCCGCCCGAAACGGACTTGCCCGAGAGAAAGTGGACCATCGCCCGGGGATAGCTGGCCATCGGCCGGTTGGCGTGCCACCAGTCGCCGACCTCGTCGAGCTGGGTGCGGGTATCCGTGGCGGAATAGGGATCGCTCCCGGCGCCGCCGCTGCGGACGACGACCTCCGAGAGAGCCAGGTGCAGCGCGAGGTCCCGCTCGTAGACGACGTTGATGGCGCCGTAGAGCGTCGCGACCCACGTCGCGAGGGCGTCGGCGCTCCCGTGTTTGGCGTACATCTCGTAGTCGGTGTCGACGCGCACGGCGGCCTGCTTGAGGCCCACGAGCGGCGTCGCGGGAGGCGAGGGGTAGGACGGCTCCGCCATCCCGGTCAGGGCCGCCGGAAGCTCGTCCGCTCCGCATGCCCAGGGCTGGCTCAGCGGAATCTCGTTGGCCGGGGAGTCGGCGGTTCTCACGACGAAGTCCGAATTCGGCGCGGTCGGCCCGACGTAGGCGAGCGTTCCGTCCTCGAGTCGCAGGTAGGCGACGAGCGAATCCGGCAGCGCCGCCAGGTAGGCGGTCGACTCCGGAGCGCCCTCGATCCTGCCCGCGAAGTGGGCGAGAGAGGGAAAGGGACGCGACGTCTCGCCGTCCGGGCCGACCACCGTGACTCTCGCGTCGGGTGTGGCGACCTCGAACCGTTTCAGGACGAGCGTGCCGAACGCGCCCGGTGCGACCGGAAAGCCCTCGATGCGCACATCGCCCGTCGCCGAGCGAAGGGCTTCGAACGCCGAGCGATCGAAGTCGACGGCTTCCTGGCCGGGGGCCGCCAGCCGGGTGGCGGCGGCCGGTGAAGAGCTCGGACGAAAGGGGCTCGAGATCGTCGCCGCGGCCGCCGAGAGGGCAGCGGCTCCAGCGACGATCCCGAGGAGCATCGCGCGAACGAGTTTTCGGTCCATTCTCGCCCCCTCCCGCCGCCGACAGGTCGGCCCGGGCGCTATTAGCGAGGCGCAAGGACCGGGCCATCGGGCGGGTTTCGCAAGGCTAGGGGACAAAAGACGTTGCGGGCCGTGACCTCCGTCACCTGACGGCGGTTGTCAGCGCGGCGGCTTCGGATGTGACATCGGTCCGGGGCTCGGGTATCTTCTCGCGGCCATGCCCTCGCTCCCGCTCGCGCTCGTGCTCGCCGCCTATCTGCAGGCCGCGCCGGCCCCGCCCCCGCCCGCCGCTCTGCTGGGCCAGTGGGAATCGGCCGTCCGCAACAAGGGCGGCGTGGGCAACATCCTCGAGTTTCTGCCCGACGGCCGGGTGACCCAGATTTCGGCCGCGATGGGCGACACGACGTACGAAATCGACGGCGAGTGGCTCCGCACCTTCTACACGGACGAGGCGACCGGGCAGGTCCGCGAATCGGACCTCATCCTCGAGTTCGAGGGCAGCGATCGCTTCGCCGAGAAGGGCGCCGACGGCGAGGCGCAGGGTTACTCGGACCGGATCGGCTCGGCGGTGCCCGGGGCCTCTCCCGTCGTCGGCCAGTGGTGCTCGCTCTTTCTGGACATGCTGACCAACTACCGGCAGTTCACCGCCGACGGGAAGCTCTTCGTCCGGATGCCCATCGTGACGCTGCGCGGTACGTACCGCGTCGAGGGCACCGACCTGACCGTCGAGATCTTCGGACAGCCGCCCGGCCGCTACCCGTTCCGGATCGAGGACGGCCTGCTCAAGATCAAGAGCCGCGACGGCACCGACCGCGTGTACAAGCGGACGGAGTCGACGCTGCTCCAGGGGTACTAGCTCTCGTCTTTCCCGACGGCCACTCCACGGGTCGCGCTCCGGCCGGGGAGAAGTCGCACCCGGGGCCGGGGCCATCGTGGCAGGGGAGGAGCTTGTCCCCTCCCATTCCGACGATCGGGGAGAAGACGCACCGAGGCCCTCGTCGCAGGGTATGGGCTTTTCTCGCCCGTCAGGGCAGGGCGAAAGTCTTCACGAGAAGCGCCGACATCTGTCCGCGCGTGACCGGCGAGTCCGGGCAATAGTTTCCGCCGCCGCAGCCTCCGGTGATTTCCCGGGAGGCGAGGTCCTCGATCCAGGAATCGAAGAGGCCGCCGCAGTCCACGTCGAGAAACACAGTCCCGCTGCAGGCCGGAGGGACGTACGCTTCGCCGAGGTCGGTCTTCAGCAGGAAGGCCGACATCTGCGCGCGGGTGACCGGCGAGTCCGGGCAGTAGTTTCCGCCGCCGCAGCCTCCGGTGATCCCCCGGGAAGCGATGTCCTCGATCCATGAGTCGAACGGACCGCTGCAGTCCACGTCGAGGAAGACCGTTCCGGAGCAGGCCGGCGGCGCGTAGCCCGCGCCGAGCTTCGACTTCAGCAGGAAGACGGCCATCTGCCCGCGCGTCACCGAGGCGTTGCGGCAGTAGTTGCCGGCGCCGCACCCGACCGTGACGGCATTGCGGACGAGCTTCTCGACGTCGTCGTGGAAAATGTCGTTCTGGTCGACGTCCAGAAAGTCGGCGAACCAGCCGTTCGCCAGCGTTCCGTCGAGGGTGTCGGGGTTGGTCAGCGTGACGTCGTTCAGCGTCCCGGGCGGCAGGGCGGGGACCGTGATGTCCGCCGTCGTGCCGGAGGTCACCATGACGAGGGGCGCAGCCGCGCCGCCGATCGTCACGGTCGCGCCTGTCGCGAAGTCCACGCCGCCGACGACGGCCGAGGTCCCTCCGCCGGCCGGGCCGGAGGTCGGCGCGATGGACGCGACGAAGGGCGATCCGTCCGACGTGATCGTCAGGATCCCCATGCCCTCTGCGGCCTGGCCGTCCGGATTGGTGACGGTGATCGACTGGGGGCCGGGCGCGGCGAGGGTCGTGTCGAGGTCGAGCGTGATCGAGGTCGGGCTCGTGTACGTCACGGAGTTGACTGTTGCTCCTCCGGTGACCGAGGCCTGGATGTGCCTGGCGAAGCCCGGGCCCGGGTCGAAGAACCCCGACCCGAGAAGGGCCGTTCCCGTGACGTCGACCAGGACCGACGCCTGGCCGTTGACGACGGCCGGGGGCACGGCGGCCGAAGGCATCGCGGGCGGAGGCGCGAGCAGCTGGACGACGCGCACGCCCCAGGAGTCTTCCGCGTTGCAGTACTCCTGGATCGTCCACATCGTCATGTCGTCGTCGGGGTCGACGCTCGTGAACGAATAGTCGCCCCAGCGCCACGCCGGGCCCGGGTCGCCGGCGGGGTTGTACGCGTCCGTGGCCGCCGTGAGGAGCGCCGGGGCCTGCAGCGTCCCGGGCGGATCGTCGGAGAGGCGCATCGCGGCCGCCGCATTGACGTGCTCGACGGCTCCCGCGGCGCTGGCGCCGATGGCGGCATGGCCCTGGCCGGACACGGCGATCGCCGGGATCCAGTAGAACCGAGGATCGGTCACGGCCGGGTCGAAGAGCGTTCCGGACTGGAGGAGCACGGGAGTTCCGGAGGACACGTCGATCTGGTACCAGCGGGAACCGTCGCGGTCGCCGGGTGCGGCGCCGGAAGCGTCCACGGAGATGTTGTGGGCTGTCCAGACCGTCCCCCCCCGCAGACTCGCTCCGGTCAATCGGTCATCGACGGCGTCGAGCTCGCCGTCGGTTCCGAAGACGTTGCCCGCGTGGGGCACCGTCAACGGAATCGCCGTCGCCGGGACCGTCAGCGGAAGATTCGCCGAGATCGATGCCGGAGGCCAGGTGTCCGGCGCGCTGTACGTGATCTTTCGGAAGACGAGCGCTCCGAACCCCGCGTTGTCGACGCCGACGACCCAGGACTCGAGCGACCCGGCGTCGAAGAGGTCGTCGACGCCCTGCGGGGAATAGGGTCCTTCCCCGGTCGGGGTACCCGTGAGATTGCGAAACGCCCGGGCCAGGCCGCCGACGGTCAGGTTGCCGCCGCTGCCCGTGAGGAGCTCGCTCTTCTGCGCGACGTGGACCGTGACTCCCTGGAAGACGCCCGACGCGTCGAAGACGTTGCCGCCGATGACGAGCGCGTTCGCGTCGACGCCGAGCGAAGCCGAGTCGAGGAACAGGTCGGTGTCGCCGGCCGGGGCGTCGAGGTTGTGCAGGAAATAGTAGTAGGTCCAGACCGTGGCGTTGGAGATCACGCCGCTCGACGCGGCGTCGCTCACGGCGATGAGGACGCGGTTGTTGATCAGCGGGAAGTTGGACGCGGTCACGAACCACCGCGAGGAGAGGCGGTCGTATCGCACACGCGGCGTGCCCGTGGGATCGCCGTTGCGAACGGTCTCGAAGAACGCGTCCAGTGTGGCGTCGAGGACGCCGTCCGCCGCGCCGGTGGCCTTGGAAAAGGACCGGATGCGTCCGTTGACGCCGACGAGAAACTGGGTCGGCCCGGCGGCGCCCATGGAATCCGGAGGGAAGGCGTTGGCATCGGAGAGCGCCGCGCCGAGAAAGCTCGTGCCGGCGTTCAGCGAGGCCGGAAGCGCGCTCCGTGTCCCGGCCGCGGGTGCGGCCGCGGCGCGGGGCGATGCCGGATTGGACGGGAGATGCCGGCGCGGCGCCCGGAGCACGGCGTGGATCGGCGGCGCCATCGTCGGCGACCAGCCAGGCCCGGCGTCCATGATCTGCGAGACGGTCCGGCGGTACGGACCGGTCGCGGTGGCGCCGCCGAGCCGAACGGCGAGCAGAAGCAGGGCGAAGACAAGGCCGGCGCGAGATCTCCGATGCATGACGACTCCTGTAACGAGGATGGGCGGTACATTAGCAGGGCGGAGGTGGGGGATGCGATGGTTTGCCGGCTCGATCGGGATCCTGTGCGCCGTGGCGGCCATGGCCGCGGATCCGCCCACGCTGCGCTACATCCCCAAACACGAGGAGCTCGCTTACACCTTCGGCGGCGTGGCGCCCGTGCGCCGCATCGTGCCGGGGACGCGGATCGTCTCCTGGACCGAAGACTGCTACGACGGCGCCGTGACGAAGCCGGGCCAGCTTCCTTCGAAGGTCCAGCCGGCCGGCCACGACAACCCGCAGACGGGGCCCTTCTACGTCGAGGGGGCCGAGCCGGGGGACACGCTCGCCATACGCATCGAAAAGCTGGAGCCGGCCCGGGCGTACGGGATCTCGTCGCTTTTTCCGGGCTTCGGCGCGCTGAACGGCACCGACCGGACGGCGATCCTGCAGCCGGACCTGCCCGAGACCGTCTGGTTCTACGACGTCGACGCCGCGAAGCGGGTCGCCCGCGCCCGGTCGAGCGACGGGAAGCACGCCTGGGAGGTCCCCCTCGCGCCGTTTCTCGGCTGCCTCGGCGTATCCCCGCCGAACGGCGAGGCACGCTCGACGATCGTTCCCGACAACTTCGGCGGCAACATGGATTGCCCCGAGGTCCGCGCGGGAAACACCGTGTACCTCGGCGTGCGCGTTCCCGGCGCCCTTCTTTCGTTCGGCGACGGCCACTACGCCATGGGCGACGGCGAGATCATCGGCACGGCGATCGAAGGCGCGATGAACGTCGAGCTGACCGTCGATCTCGTCAAGGGCCGCGAGACCCCGTGGCCCCGCATCGAGAACGCGGACTGGATGATGTCGCTCGGCGCCGCGCGGCCCCTCGAGGATGCCGCCCGGATCGCCTTCAAGGACATGGTCGAGTGGGTGGCGGAGAAGACCGGGATGGCGACGCTCGACGCCTACCAGTTCGTGTCGCAGAACGCGGTCGCGCCCGTCACCGAGATGGTGGATCCCCTCTACACCGTCCTCGTCAAGATCCCCAAGTCCCGCCTGCCCAAGTAGTGGGGTCAGGTCTGAATTCTTCGGAGTTTCCGGCCAGCCCGACGGAGGCCCGCGACAATTAGTTAGGTGATGGCTCGCCCGCTGCGCGTCGAGCTCGCTGGGGCTCTCTGGCACGTCACGTGCCGGGGAAATGAGCGCCGGGAGATTTTTCGGGACGACGCGGACCGATACGCCTTCCTGGGGATTCTGGCCGAGGCGGTCGAGAAGTTCGTCTGGACGCTTCACGCGTACGTCCTGATGGGAAACCACTATCACCTTCTTCTCGAAACGCCCGAATGCAACCTCACGCGCGGAATGCACCGGATTAACGGGATCTACTCGCAGAGGTTCAATCGGCGTCATGGACGGGTGGGGCACCTGCTGCAAGGACGCTTCAAGGCCATTCTTGTCGAGAAGGAGCGGCATTTGCTGGAACTGGTTCGTTACGTGGTGCTCAACCCGGTCCGGGCCGGGCTGGCCATCGATGCTGCCGGGTGGAGATGGAGCAACTACCGGGCAACCGCGGGTCTCGGCGAAGCGCCGCCCTGGCTCGACACGACGTGGACGGTGTCGCAGTTTGGCCGCGGGAAGGGCGCGCAGCGGGCTTATCGTGAATTCGTCGAGGCGGGCCGCCGCCGACTCGACCGGCCCTGGAGCGAAGTGGCCGGCCAGCTCTTCCTCGGTGGCGAGGATTTTCGCAGGCGGATGCGCCAGTTGCTCGCGGCGTCACAAGTCGATACGGAGATCCCTCGCCCGCAGCGTGCGGCGATCCGACCGACCCTTGCAGATGTGGTTCGGGCGGCCGCACGTGTGCTGGAAGTCGATTCTGCGGAGATCCGGAAGCCGCGGCGAACGCCCCTCCGACTTGCGGTGGCCTACATTGCCCGCAATGACGCCTGGGCCAGACTCACCGATCTCGGCCAGGCGCTCGCCGTCACGACGACATCGGCGTCCGAGATCGCCTCTTCGGCAAGTCGCTTGAGGCGACAGGAGCCGGAATTTCGGGCTCTGCTGCGCCGCATTCGATCCGAACTCCGAAGAATTCAGACCTGACCCCATAATGGGGCGCATGTGGAAGAAGGTTTTGATCGGGCTGGGGGCGCTCGTCGTGCTGGCCGTCGGCGGCTTCACCTACATGGTCGGCGGGCCGCGGAACCTGATCGGCATGCTGCGCTACGACCAGCGCGAGGAGGGGTTGCTGAAGGTGGGGGACCGGGCGCCGGACGTGACGCTCGTCGCGCTCGATGGCTCGACACCCGTCCAACTGTCGAGCCAGCTCGGCGGCAAGCCCACGGTGCTCGTTTTCGGCAGTTTCACCTGACCGCCGTTTCGCCGCTCGGTCGAGCGCGTCCAGGCGATGCACAAGAGATACGCCGATCACGCCCGCTTCGTGACGCTCTACATCAAGGAAGCCCATCCGCTGGACGAGTGGCAGATGGACTCGAACGTCGACGAAGGCGTGTGCTACCCGCAGCCGACGAACCTCGGCGACCGCGTGCGGATCGCCAACGACTTCATCAAACGCTTCCGCTACGAGATCCCGCTCTACGTCGATCCGATCGACAACCCGGCCAACGCCGTATATGCGGGCTGGCCCGAGCGGTTCTACGTCGTCGACGAGTCCGGAACCATCGTCTACAAGGGAAAGCCCGGCCCGTTCGGTTACCACCCGGAGGAAGTCGAGGCCTGGCTCGCGAAGCGGTTCCCCGACGTCAGCGGCTCCCCGGCTCCGGCATCCTGAACTCGTTCCTCCGCTTCCACAGGTAGAGGAGAATCGCCACGTTGATGGCGAGGAGGACGTAGCCTCGCACCCGCGCCGGGCGATGCGCGATCTCGTAGATCTCCGCCGGAATCGCCGCGGCCGTGAGCACGATCGTGAAGTAGGGGGACCACCACAGGCGTGCCAGCAGGCACGAGCCCTCGACGGCGAACACCACGCCGATCAGGACCGCCGCGAACCCGAGGGCCTGGACCTGGCCGGGCGTGAAGGCCGAGAGCAGGGCCGCGACGTCCCGGATGGTCACGCGGGTCTCCTCGACGCCGACGGCCCGGGCGAACCGCATCGGTCCCGAACGCGCCGACAGGTGGGCGATCCGGAGGATGACGCCGCCGACGAGCAGGAACCCGGCGGCCTTCAGGTACTTGAAGACGATGATCCCGATGAACCCGGAGGTCAGCCGGGGCCGCCGGTTTGTGGCCGCATCGTTGGTCAGCATCGGGAACGTCGGCAGTTTCCCATACACATAGAATCGACCTGCGCGCCCCATGACACTCTCCCCCGGTCAGCGCCTCGGCGCCTACGAGGCCTGTGGAAAGAGCTGGCGCCGGAGTACCCCCAGAGCTCTCGCGTTCACATGACGCCCGACGGAAAAACATGGGTGACGGAAGTGCAACGGGTTCTCTCCGAGCTCTACCTCGTCGAAGGGCTGCGCTAGGCGGGGGCTGGGGCACGGCGGGGAGGAATCGGATTCGGGGCGCCGGCGTTGTATCCTGTCCGAGCCCCGTCCGGGGCCTTCTTGGAGGTCCTCCATGTTCCCCTTCAATCCCGCCCGCCGACTCGTCTTCGCGACCGCCGGCATTCTGTGCGCGTTCGGGCTCCGCGGCGCGACCTACCAGCCAGGCCCGGACGCGGAGCTCGCGCGCCGTGCCTCGGTGATCGTGCGGGCCTCGGTCGTGTCGCAGGAAGCGCGCCTCGAGAACGTCGGCGGCCGTCTCCGACCCTCTACGATCGTTACGCTCGCAGCCCTCGAAACGATCAAGGGCCGGGTTCCGGAGGCGTTCTCGGTCCGGTTGCCGGGCGGAAGAGTCGGCGACGTGGTTTCGCAGGTCCCGGGCACGCCCGGCTTCTTCGCCGGCGATGAGGTCGTCCTCTTCCTGGAACCCGCGGACCGCGCGGCGAACATCTTCCGCCTCTCGGAGTTCGGCCTCTCGAAGTTCGATCTCGTCGCGGACGAGGCCGGCCGACGGTTCGCCGTCCGTCCGGCCTTTTCCCCGCTGGGCGATCTGTTCGCCGCCGACCGCGGCGACCTGCTCGCGCGTTTCGCCGGGAAGTCGACGGTGCCCGGGCGCGACGCCGAGTCGTTCCTCGCCGCGCTCGCCGCGGTCGCGGCCGGGCGCGAGCCGGACGAGATCGTCTGGCGTGAGCGCCAGCCGACCGGTTCGCGCCGCGCCAAGTGGGCCAACATCGGCGGGCGCGAGCCCGGCGACTGCGGCGACGGGGATCCCTGCCTTTTCCGCTGGTACTGGGACACGCACGCCTCGCCTGACGGCGTCGTGCAGGTGACCGGAACGCAGACGAACCTCTCCGCCGATGACGCGGCCGGCTGCGGAACGGACTCCGTCTGCGACGTCCAGCACGCGGTCGACGAGTGGACCGGCATCGCCGGGACCGACGTGGCGTACTCCGGCCCGGCGGCGACCGGGAACGTCCGCGTCGTGCTCGACGCCACCACGGATTTCAACGGCGGAAGCGCCTGGACGACCCCGCTCGGCTGCGGAGCCGGCATCATCGGCCTCGGCGGGCCGGGCGGCGCGACGGGTCCCCGGCCCTACAGGGGCGACACCACCTTCTACGCGACGCAGAGCGGGGACGTGTCGATGCGCAAGATCACCTGCGCGACCGGCTACTCGGCGCGGACCTTCAAGACCGCCGTGATGCACGAGCTCGGGCACACGCTCGGGCTCGGCCATCCCGATGAGGACGTCAGCACCCACAGCACGACCTCGTCCGGCGACTGGGACATGGCCGTGATGCACTCCTTCGTTCCGGCTTTCAAGCCGGATTCGCCGCAGACCGACGACGTGCAGGCGATCCAGTACCTGTACACGACGGGGTCGCTCGGCGTGCCCCCGACGGCCAACTTCACGTTCGGGCCGGCCGCCGCGTTCGCGCCGGTCCAGTTCACCGACACCTCGGGCGGCGGCCCGACGGCCTGGACCTGGAATTTCGGCGACGCCGCATCGGGGGCGAACAACGCCGCGACGACCCGGAACCCGAGCCACACGTTCTCTTCGCCCGGCACCTACACGGTGACGCTGGCCGCGGCCGGCGCGACCGGGACGGGAACGACGTCGAAGAACGTCACGGTCAGCCCGGGAGTCGCCGGCTGTACGCCGACGACGACGACCCTCTGTCTCAACGGCAACCGCTTCGCGGTCTCGGCCGCATACCGGACCAACGACGGCCGCACGGGAGATGCGATCGGCACCGAGCTGACCGCGGACTCGGGTTACTTCTACTTCTTCAACGCCGCCAACATCGAAGTCGTCGTCAAGGCGTTGAACGGCTGCTTCGGGGGATCGCCCGCCTACTGGGTCTTCGCGGCCGGGCTGACGAACGTCGAGGTGACGCTGACGGTCCGGGACACGAAGAGCGGAGAGGTCAAGACCTACTTCAATCCCCTGGGGACGGCGTTCGCGCCGATTCAGGACACGTCGGCGTTCGCGACCTGCCCGTAGGCTCGACCACAGCGTAGCCGGGTGAGACCCCGGTCGTAGGGGCGGCCCTTGCGGCCGCCCGGTTGAGCCGGGAGGGGGCAAGCCCCTCCCCGACGACGATGGCGTGAGAGCGGAGAAACCCCTCGCAGGGCGTCCCTACCGTCGGCGCGCCCGAAGGTCCGCGCGTTCGAGCCGCCGCGCGGCGTCCCGCAGCGTGGATTCCTTTTTCGCGAAATTGAAGCGCGCCTTGGTCCTGCCGCCGCCGCGGGCGTAGAAGCTCGAGCCCGGCACCGCGGTGACGCCGACTCTTCGCGCGAGGAAGTCGACGAAGGCCTCGTCGTCCTTCCACCCGAGCTTTCCGGCATCGGCCATGACGTAATAGGCGCCCTCCGGCGGCGCGAACTCGAGGCCCGCCGCCGAAAGCGCGGAGAGCAGGATCTGTCGGCGCCCGGCGTACTTGCGCCGCATCTGTGCGTAGTACGTCGCGGGCAGCGCGAGCGCGGCCACGCCCGCTTCCTGGAACGGCGTGGGGGCACAGATGGTCAGGTAGTCGTGGACCTTGCGCACGAGGGCCGTCAGTTTCGGCGCCGCGACCGCCCACCCCACCCGCCATCCCGTCACGGCGTAGGTCTTCCCGAGCCCGGAAAGCGTGACCGTCCGATCCTCCATCCCCGGAAGCGACCCGAGGCTGACGTGACGGTGTCCGTCGTACCAGATGTGCTCGTAGATCTCGTCGGTGACGGCCACGAGGCCATGCCGCTGGCAAATCCGCGCGATCGCCGCGAGTTCCTCGCGCGAGAAGACGCGGCCCGACGGATTCCCGGGCGTGTTCACGAGAAGGATGCGCGTGCGGGGCGTCACGGCTCGCGACAATCGTCCCTCGTCGAGGCGAAAGTCCCGACCCGACAGGGCGACGAACCGCGGCCGGACGCCGGCGAGGACGCAGGCCGGTACGTAGTTTTCGTACCACGGCTCCAGGATCACGGCCTCGTCGCCCGGCTCGGTCAGAGCGAAGACGGCGGCGGCGACGGCCTCGGAGACGCCACAGGTGACGGTGATCTCGGTGTCGGGATCGGCGCGGATGCCGTTGATCCGCTCGGTCTTGCGTGCGACGGCGGCCCGGAACCCGGGCAGTCCCCACGTGAACCCGTACTGGTGCGTGTGGGGCCGGGCGAGCGCCCGCGAGAGCGCCGAGAGGATCGCGTCGGGCGGTTCGAAGTCGGGAAGCCCCTGCGCGAGGTTCACTCCGCCGACCCTCGCGTGGAGGCGGCTCATCTCGCGGATGACGGATTCGCGGAAGGGGCGCGTGCGCCGGGACAGCGCGCGAACGGAGGCCATGCGGCGGATTATGACGCGGGGGTTTCCGGGCCTTCGCGCTTCGAAATCCGGGGACTTCGGTGCTAACATTCGTCGAACCTGGCGCTCCGCCGCGGATGCGAGGCCTCGGTTCGAGGAGGGAAGACCGCATGGCAGGATGGGGCAGGGATCAGCACCAACCGGAGCCCTGGACGAACGAAGGGCGCGCGATCTTGAATGCCGCCGGTTGGACGCTGGCCAAGACCATCTTCGAGGCCGACGCCCGCCGCATCGTCGCCGCCGTCAACGACGTTCTCGGGATCCCGACGGCCGCGCTCGAGTCCGGCTTCATCCGGGAAATCCTGGTGCCCCGGCCCGAGTCGACGAGCTCCGTGACCATCCGCATCCACCCCCTGCCGGCCGAGACGGCGAATCTCGATCCCGCGGAGTTCTTCATCCACGACCGGCGTGTCGGTGACCGGCGCAACGGGGATCGGCGCCGGGGCGAGCGGCGCCGCGGCGTCGCGGACGGCCGCCGGATCCTGTCGGTCGCCGACGCCGACTAGGGCTGGCGGGCGGAGCCCCCGGCCGCGCCGACGACGACGCGGCCCCGCATCATCGCCCCGTGCACGGGGCAGTAGTAGTCGAACGATCCGGTCGTGGTGAAGGTGTGCGTGTACTGAAACGGACCCTGGTGCGAGCCCGAGGCGAAAAGACCGTCCGCGTCGCAAAACACCTCACCGTAGTCGCCGCCGGCCCTGCAGGTGCCGGAGGTCACACCGTGGAGGCTCGTTCCTTCCCAGACCCAGGTCACGCTGTCGCCCACCCTGGCCTCCGTCGTGGTGCTCTGAGACTGGTCGTCCTTGAAGGCGGAGCCGCCCTGGCCCACGTGAACCATGAGCGTTGCGGCGGCCACCGGCGCTCGATCTTCGGCTCCGCGCACGAAGATGGGATCGGTCGTGGCGTTGTCGAGAACGGCCGCGTAGGAAAAGACCTCGCCGGACGCCGTGACCGTGACGACGGCGTCCTCCGTGACGCGGGCGCCCTGGCCGGCCGCGGCGAAGATGCCGCTGACCTGGACGCCGGAGTGCCCCGGCACCGAGCGCGATACGCCGGATCCGACCTGCGCGCCGCCGTCGAAGATCCGGAAGGTCACGTCGACCGCCGAGTCCTCGCGGTTGAAGACGCCGACGTTGGTGCGAAAGCCGCCGTTGCGGATCGAAGTCAGCACCGTGCGCGCGTGGGCCTCGCCGTTCTTCAGGCCCGGGATGAACATCCCGACCGTGGGCACGGGTGCCGTCGAGTAGAGCCGGCTCGTGACGACGAGCTGGTCGCTGCCGCCCGAGAAATCGAACTCCACTCCGCCGGCGGTGTTGGGCGCCAGGAACGTCAGCTCCACCATGTTGTCGAAGGCGCGCGCCTCGCGGGGCGCGAGCGTGAACTGGATCTGCGGCGCGCCGACCCCCGGGCAGGGCGACGGGATGAAGCAGCGGTACCGGGCGGTCACGGCCAGAGCCGACGCGTAGGACGTGTTGAAGGCCCGGACGTCGGAGTAGAACGGGGCGCCGCCGACGATCGAGGCCGCCGCCGGAAGAGTGATCTCTTCGCCGCACAGCAGAACGGGAGCGAGAAGGACGCCGAAACCGACGAGGATCTTGCGCATGGTCGTTTCCCGGCACGCCGGCCGGACCCCCGCGAACGAGGCTATGGCCCCCGGTCGCTTCGGGTCGCCGATTTAGGCAACTTTTAGGGCTCCCGGGCGCTGCCGCCCGGCAGGGTCGCCAGTCCCGTCGCCGGCTGAAACGTGGCGCCCGCCGGAAGGATCGAGAGCCGCACTCCGGTGGCGCCGAGGGCGGGGGCGCTCGGACCGGTGATTGCCGCCTGGCGGGCGTCGTAGACGATCGCGACGCTGTCGCCGAGAACTGTCCACACTCCGGCCGGGCCGACCTCGACGGCCGTCGACTCGTCGATGCCGACGCCGATCAGGGTCGGGTTCTCCAGGACGAGGGAGAGCAGGCGATTGTTGCGCCGGCGACGGACGTGGTGCTGGTCGACGATCACTCCGGGCAGCAGGCCGAATCCCTCCGCGGTGACGACGTTGTCGCGCGCGATCGTCATGTAGGCGTCGCTCGAGTCCTTGGCGGGCGGCCGGTCGCCCCCGGGGCGGCGCTCGTCCCCCGTGATCATGGGGGTCGTCATGACCGCGGCACCGGCCGAGGTGCCACCGACGACCGCTCCCGCGCGGTACCGCGCGACGATGGCGGCCTCGACCCGCGTGTGGAGGAGAACCGCCGTCAGACGGCTCTGGTCGCCTCCGCCGAACCAGATCCCCGTCACGCCATCCAGCGACCGCGCGGCCTCTTCCGTGTCCGCCTCCGCGTGTGTCAAAACGACGCGGTCGGCCGAGGCGCCGAGCCTCCGGCAGTGCTCCGCCATCTCGACGCCGGAGTCGGCGTACTCGGAGGCCATCGGGAAGACCACGATGCGCGCACGCCCGGCGCCCCCGGCCAGGGTCACGAACCGCTCGACGATCGCGTCGGGGATGGGCCCGCCCCCGACGATCAGGAGGGTCCCCTGCGGCCGGGCCGCGGGCCCGGAGGGTGGCCGTGGCGCGGATGTGCACCCGGCGAGGACGAGCGCCAGAACCGCGGCGCCGAGGGCCGCCGTAGGGCGGACGGCCGCATGAGCCTTCAACTTTCCTCCTGACCGGTGGTCATCCGTCTCCGGAAACCGGATCCCGCGTGCACCGTTTTGGATCGCCATCGACTTCGCGTTTCGCTCTTTACGCGGCGAGTAACCGCAGATAGCATAAATGCAACTTTTCCACCGGGGCGGGTTCGTTCGATTTCGGAGGCGTTCACGCACGATGAATCGAAGAGGTCCCAGGGACGCGGCGAAACTTCCCATTCGTTATTGAGGAGGTCGTCTATGTGGAGGTCCTATCTCGCTCGAGTGCTGGTCTGGTTCGTCGCGCTCGCGGGCCTCGGACTCCAGGCGGTCGCGCAATCCAATACGGGCAACGTCTACGGCAACGTCGTGGATCAGACCGGCGCGCCGCTTCCGGGCGGGACGGCGACCCTCGCCGGTCCGCGCGCTCCTTCGACGACGAACGTCGACGCGAACGGCTTCTTCCGGTTCCTGAAGGTGGCTCCCGGCAAGTACACGGTCGTGGTCACCATGCCCGGCTTCACGACCGTGACGCGCGAGAATGTGGTCGTTTCCGTCGGCCAGAACACGCAGGTCGAAATGCAGCTGCGGCTCTCGGCGGTCCAGGAAGCCGTCACGGTCACCAGCGAGACCCCGCTGCTCGATCCGCGCAAGGTGGAGACCGGCCAGAACTTCTCGCGTGACGAGCTGACCGAGATTCCGACCGCGCGAGACATCTGGTCGCTCATCCAGCAGGTGCCGGGCATCCAGATCGACACGGTGAACGTCGCGGGCAACCAGAGCGCCATCGCCGGGGGCCCGGACTTCATCACCAAGGGCTCGGGCAACGTCGTCTACCAGGTCGACGGCGCGACCTCCACGGACAACGCGTACGGCAACCCGTTCGCGCGGCAGAACGGCGGGACGAACACGTTCTTCGATTTCGCGACCATTCAGGACGTCGAGGTCTCGACCGGCGGCTCGGTCCTCGACCAGCAGACCTCGGGCGTGACGATCAACGTCGTCACCAAGCGAGGCACCAACGAATACCACGGTGCGGCTCGCTTTCTGTACGCCTCCGGGAACTGGCAGTCGGACAACACGCCGCAGGAAGCCGTGGACCAGGGCCTGCCGACGAACAACACGCGAATGATCCGCGAGTACGGCGCGGACCTGGGCGGACCGATCGTCCAGGACAAGCTGTGGCTGTGGTTCGCGGGTGCCTACCAGACGATCAACACGAATCAGACCGCTTTCAGCACGAGCTTCGGCACCTTTGCCGCACCCACTTTTGTCAACCTCGAGCCCTGGAGCGCGAAGCTGAACGGGCAGATCTCGAGCGCGAACTCGGCTCAGCTCTATTACCAGCGGAGCGACCGGGTCCAGCTCAACTATGGCGCCGGGCCCACGGCCGCCCCTCTCGCGCAGACCTCGCTGACGATCCCGACCAACTTCTACAAGGTCGAGGACTCGCACGTCTTCTCCTCGGACCTGTTCGCCTCGATCTTCGCGGCCTACCAGGCCCCCGTCTACACGGACCTGGCCAACGGCTCGAAAGACTGTCTGCAGCCCCAGTTCAACGTCGTCTGCCCCGGGGACACGTCGAAGAACTCCTACTGGAACCAGGGCACCTACTACAACAACTACCGGTACTACTGGGCCAAAGACCCCCAGCGGCAGGCCAACGGCACGGTGTCCAAGTTTTTCAACACCGGCTCGATCAATCACGAGGTGAAGTTCAGCTTCAACTACCGGCAGCAGATCGCGGACTCGGCGACGGGCTGGCCCGGCGACCAGACCGTCGGCAGCGAATACGAGTACTCGTCTTCGAACACGGCGCTGCTGGCCCGCGGGGTTCGGCCGGTCTACAAGAACCAGTTCTGGAGCGGAACGCTCGGCGACACGATCACGATGGGCAACCTGACGGCGCAGCTCGGTGTTCGCTACGACCGCCAGCAGGCCAAGAACCTTCCAGGGACCGCGTTCGAGAACGTGATGTTCTCGCAGCCCTGTCCGACCTGCGGTCCGGACGGCGGCTTCCCCGGTCTGCCGGAGGTGAAATACCACGGCGCCGACAGCTGGCAGTTCGACTTCACGAACTGGCAGCCGCGCGTTTCCGCGACCTACGCCCTGGGCGAAAAGAAATCGACCCTGCTGCGGGCCTCCTACGCGCAGTTCGCCGACCAGCTCGGGTTCATCGGCTACTACGCGAGCGGCGTTCCTATATCAAACGGCTACTACTACTACTGGGACGACCTGAACAAGGACCACTTCGTCCAGCAGAACGAAATTCTCTGGGACTACGGGGTCTACGCCTTCTACAACGACATCGACCCGGCGACGTTGCCCAACGTCCCGAACGTCGTTCAGCCGAACCTGAAAGTCCCGAAGACGAGCGAAATCACGTTCGGCGTCGACCAGCAATTCACCGACACACTGGCCGTGTCGGCGACCTTCAGCTATCGGAGCACGAACAACCTGATCCAGCAGTTGCCGACCGGCGTGACCGGCCTCAACGACTGGGCGCTCGCCGGACGGACCCAATGCGAGGATGCCAACGGCAACCTCGGGCCCTGCTCGGCCACGGCGTTCAACGGCTTCACGATCGCTTTCGACGAGCCCTTCTACGCGCAGCAGCTCGAGGAAGAACCCGCCGGCGTCACGATCTCCGACCGCCCGGGGGCCACGCAGAAGTACTACGGCGTGGACGTTTCGGTCGTCAAACGATTGTCGGACCGCTGGATGTTCCGGGGTAACTTCGGCTGGAACAGCTTCAAGCAAAACCTGCAGCCGCAAGCGATCCAGGATCCCAACAACCTCTGGAATCTCGGCGGCCAGAACTGCGGCTCACCGCCGCAGTCCTCGTGCCTGGCGGCCGGGTGGTCCTCGCGCGATTCGGTCTTCCTGAACGGAAGCTGGCAGTTCAACGTGAACGCTCTCTACCAGGGACCCTGGGGCATCAATTTCGGCGCCAACTTTTTCGGCCGCCAGGGCTATCCGAGACCGTACTACGTCCGAGTCCGGGGGGTCGAGGACGCCGCCGGCATCAGCCACACGTATGGCATTCAGATCGATCAGCTCGATACGTACCGCTACGACAACGTCTACGAGCTCGACTTCCGACTGGCCAAGACGTTCGACATCAGCGGAGTCAGCGTCACGCCGACCGCGGAGCTCTTCAACGTGGCCAACGCCAATACGGTCCTTCAGCGATACCAGCGGACCGGCGACTTTCGGGCCTCGTCCGGGAGATTTACCCAGAACGATTTCTTCAACCAGATCATCGAGGTGCAGAGCCCGCGCATCCTGAGACTCGGCGTCCAGGTCACCTTCTAGAGGCCGCGAGTTTTCCAGACCGCGGGATTCGGGGCCCGTCCGGGAATTCCGGGCGGGCCCTTTCGTTTTGTGGCGGGCATGGCACAGCGGATGCGGGCGGCCGGGGTCTGCGCGGTCCTCGCCCTGTCGCTCGCCGCGTGCCGTCGGGGATCCGGCGCCGCGCAGCCCGCCGCCGCCCCGCGCGTCGCCCGCGACGTCGTCGTCGTCACGATCGATACGCTGCGCGCGGACGCCGTCGGATTCGACGGCAATCCGCGGGGGACGACGCCGAACCTCGACCGGTTCGCCGCCGAAGGCCGCGTGTTCGGTCAGGCGCACGCGCACAACGTCATCACCCTCCCGTCCCATACGAACATCCTGACCGGGCTGCTCCCGTACCAGCACGGGGTGCGCGAAAACGCGGGCTTCCGGCTCTCGTCCAGGATCCCGACGGCGGCCGGGCGGCTCAAGGCGAGGGGCTATGCGTCCGGCGCCTTCGTCGCCGCGTACGTGCTCGACTCGCGCTACGGCCTCGGCCACGATTTCGACGTGTATACCGAGCCCTACCGACACCTCGACGAGCAGTTCGAGTTCTCCATCCAGCAGGCCCGCGGCGAGGACGTGGTGAAGGCCGCGCTCGACTGGTACCGGCACGAGCAGGGCAAGCCCCGGTTCCTGTGGGTGCATCTCTACGATCCGCACGCGCCGTACGACCCGCCGGAGCCGTACCGGCAGCGATTCGCCGACGACCTCTACCTCGGCGAGGTGGCTTACACCGATGCGGCACTCGCGCCGCTGCTCGCGGAGGTACGCGCGACGAATCCCCCGCCCCTTCTCGTCGTGACGGGCGACCACGGCGAGGCCCGGGGAGACCACGGTGAGCTCACGCACGGTCTCTTCTGCTACGAGTCGACGCTGCACGTGCCGCTCTTCGTCTGGTGCCCGCCGCTCGTGTCGGCCGGCGAAGACGACGTCTGGGCGCGGCACATCGACATTCTCCCGACGATCCTCGACGCCGTCGGCGAGGCGAAGCCGCAGGAGCTCACCGGACAGTCGCTCCTGGCCGCCGGGCGGAAGGAGGCCGAGGAGGGAAGCTACTTCGAAGCGCTCTCGGCGGCCTTCAACCGGGGCTGGGCGCCGCTGCGCGGCCTGGCGGCGCGCGGGGACAAGTACATCGACCTTCCGATTCCGGAGCTCTACGACCTCCCGACGGACCCCGCCGAAGCGAAGAATCTGGTTTCGACGGGGCCCGACGCGCTGCGGCGGCTGCGCAAGCGCCTCCTCGAGCTCCCCGCGGCGCCGCGCGAGAGGGGTACCGTCGGATCGGACGAGGCCGCCAAGCTCCGAAGCCTCGGCTACCTGACGGGAGCGGGGGAGACGAAGGAGAAGTACGGACCGGAGGACGACCCGAAGACGCTCATCGTCGTGGACCAGACCCTCCACAAGGTCATGGAGCTGAGCGAGAGCGGCCGGTGCGACGAGGCGATTCCCATCGCCCGGCGCGTCGTTGCCGAGAATCCCCGGATGAAGGTGGGCTACCTGCACCTGGCGATGGTTCTGCGTTGCAAGGGCGACATGAACGGAGTCCTGCGCGCGTTCGAGAGCGCTTCCGCCAACGGCGCGGGAGGCGAGCGGGTCGATCGCCAGCGCGCGATGGTGCTGTCCGAGATGGGCCGGCCGAAGGAGGCCCTGGCGGTCCTGCTGCCGTACCGCGAAAGCGACGAGCTCGAGACGCTCAATTCTCTCGGCATCGCGCTGACCGACGCCGGCCGCGCGCGGGAGGCCATCCCGGTCTTCGCCCGAGCGATCGAAATCGATCCCGCCAACGGCGATGCGTTCCAGAACACGGGGATCGCCTACCTGCGGCTCGACGAGTCGGAAGAGGCCCGCAAGAACCTCGAGCAGGCCGTGGTCCTGGGAAAGCGGCGCGTGCGGGCCTGGAACGCCCTGGGGGTCGCCTGGCTGCGGCTCCACGACCCGGCCAAGGCGATCGCCTGCTGGCAGAAGTGCATCGAGTTCAATCCCGAGCAGTACGACGCCCTCTACAACATCGGCCGCGTCGCCGGCGAAATGGGCGACTGGAAGACCGCCCGCGCCGCGCTCGAGCGATTCGTGAAGGACGCGCCTCCGAAAGAATACGGCCGCGACCTCGGGGAGGTCCGCGCCGCCCTCGACGACATGTCCCGGCGCGGACTCTGACTATGTCGGTTTCCTGCAAGGGCGAATCGGCCCGACACGATCGGGCGGCCGCGAGGCCGGCTCCTGCGACTGGGGCCGTGCGAGGATTGACGGGAGGCTCATGAAATCGCTGGTACGAATCATCGGCGCCGCGGCGATGGCGCTCCCGCTCGTGGTCGTCGCGGCGCCGCCCGCCACATCCTGGGTCATCACGGGCGCCCGGGTTGCCGACGGCACGGGCAGGCCCCTCGTGGCCGCCGACGTGCGGATCGCGAACGATCGGATCGCGGAGGTCGGAAAGCTGAAGGCGGCGGAAGGCGAGCGCGTGGTCGACGGCCGGGGACTGGTGCTCGCGCCGGGGTTCATCGACGTCCACAACCACTCGGAGGAAGGGCTCCTCACCGATCCTCTCGCGCAGACGCAGGTGTCCCAGGGCATCACGACCCTCGTGCTCGGCCCCGACGGCGACTCGCCGTGGCCGATCGGCGAGTACCTGCAGGCCCGGCGTGATTCGCCGCCCGCCGTCAACGTCATGACCATGGTCGGGCACGCCACGGTCCGCGAGCGCGTCATGGGCGAGGACTTCCGGAGGCCGGCGACACGGGAGGAGATCGCGAAGATGGCCGCGCTCGTCGAGCAGGGAATGCGCGAAGGGGCCGCGGGGCTCTCCTCGGGCCTCGAGTACGACGTCGGCAGCTACGCCTCGACGGCGGAGCTGATCGCGCTGGCCAAAGCTTCGGCGTCCTTCGGCGGCTTCTACATGACGCACGTCCGCGACGAAGCCGAGAAGACGTTTGCGGCCTTCGAGGAGGCGATCGAGATCGGCGAGAAGGGCGGCCTGCCGCTGCAGATCTCGCACATCAAGCTCGCGACCGTCGGCGTGTGGGGGCAAACACGGCGGGCGATCGCCCGGATCGACGCGGCGCGCGCGAAGGGCCTCGACGCGACGGCCGACTGCTATCCGTACGAAGCCTGGCACTCCAACCTCGAGGTCATCGTTCCGGACAAGCGGTACGACGATCCCGCGAGCGTGGCCGAGGCGCTTCGTGTCCTGGGCGGGCCGTCGCGGATCACCGTGACCGCCTGCAAACCCCACCCGAGCTACGCCGGGCGCACGCTCGAGGAGATCGCGAAGGCGGAAGGCCTCACGCCGGTCGCGCTGTATTCGAAGATGGTCCGGGAAGGCGGCGCCGACATCATCGGGCACTCCATGAAGGAGGACGACGTCCTGGCCTTCTACAAACAGCCCTGGGTCATGGTCGCCTCCGACGGCGGGATCGACAGCGACCACCCGCGCGGCGCCGGGACCTTCCCGCGTGTCCTCGGGCGCTACGTGCGGGAGAAGCACCTCTTCTCGCTCGAAGAGGCCGTCCGGAAGATGACTTCGCTGCCGGCGTCCCGAATGAAGCTCTCCGACCGGGGCCGGATCGCGCCTGGGATGAAAGCCGACCTCGTGCTCTTCGATCCCGCGACGGTCATCGACCGCTCGACCTTCGCCGAGCCGCGGAAGCTGTCCGAAGGCATCGTCCTCACCGTCGTCAACGGCGAGCCTGTCTGGAAGGACAGGAAGGCGACCGGCGCGCGGCCGGGGCGCGTCCTCGCCGGGGCCGGCACGGCTTCGAAGTAGAATCCGGCGGCCCGTCCGGGTATCCGGGCCGGGCCATGTGAAATGAAAAAACTCCTCTTCGCCGCTCTCTTCCTCGGCACCCTGGCCGCCCTCTCGACGGCCGCCCGTTCGTCGGTGGCCGCCGTCGCGACACCCGCCATCACGGAGCCGGCCGTCGACGGTCAGACGGTCAATCCCTACGACGTGCACATGGTCGCGGGACCCTTCGTCGGCTCTCCGGGCGAGAGCCACGTCTGCAGCGACTGGGAAATTCGGACGCCGTACTCCGATCAGCTCGTCTGGGGCGCGCCCTGCGCCACCGGGACGGGCAAGGTCCACGTGCACCTGGGCGACGGCCAGTTCACCGGGCCCCTCGAGGGCCGGCACCAGCTCGATTCGGGCAGTCAGTACGTCCTGCGCGTGCGCTTTCTCGGCGACGCCGCGCCGGCCGGGACCGACTGGAGCGACTGGGCGGCCCGCCCGTTCTCGACGACGCTGGCGACCGCGATCCAGCCCCTCGTGCTCTCCGACGTTTCCGTCATACCGACGCCGCGCTGGCGCGACGACGCGGGCCACGACGTCGTGCTGCCGCCGGCCGGCGCCCGGGCCGCCAGCCTGCGGCTCGAGGCTCTCGGCGGCGGCACCGTGCTGTCCTTCGCGGGGCTCGACGGCGCCGTCGACCGCCTGACCAATCCGCCCGCCGTGGCCGCGCACGGCGCCTTGCGGGCCGTCTGCGATTCCGGTTCCGGCTCGGTCGCGCTCCCGGCCTCGACCATCGTCTTCACCGACGGCAGCGGGGAGGACCGCGAGGTCTTTCTTCCCGCGATCACGCTCGATCCGGACACGACGGCCGCGTTCTGGATTGCCGAGGGCGGCGGGGCGTTCACGGACGCGACCGCGGGCGGGCCCGCGGCATCGCCCGACTTCTCCGCGCCCGTGACCGAGCCGCCCGTACCATGGGCCGTCAAGCAGCCGGGTTTCCGCGTCGACCGCGTGGCGACGGGTTTTCAGCTGCCCGTCAACATCGCGTTCGTTCCCTCGCCGGGAGAGACGCCGGGCGACCCGCTCTTCTACGTGACCGAGCTCTACGGCAGCGTCAAGGCGGTTTCGCTCGACGGCACGCTGTCCGACTATGCGACGGACCTCCTGAACTTCGACCCGGTCGGCAGTTTCCCCGGCGCGGGCGAAAAAGGTCTGACCGGAATCGTCGTCGATCCCGCCTCGGGCGACGTGTTCGTCAGTTCCGTCTTCGCGGTGCCGGGCGTGACCGACGTCCACTTTCCGGAGGTCCGGCGCCTCCACAGCGAAGACGGCGGCCACACGGCGGCGAGCCAGGAGGCGGTGCTCCAGTTTCCGGACGAGCCGATGGGCGCGTCGCACCAGACGTCGAACGTCTCGATCGGGCCCGACGGCAAGCTCTACGTGCACATCGGCGACGGCCTGCTCACGGCTCCGGCCCAGGATCCCGGATCGGTGCGCGGCAAGATCCTCCGCGTCAACCTCGACGGCTCGGCGCCCGCCGACAATCCTTTCTACGACGCCGCCGACGGGCTGACGGCGACCGACCTGATCTTCGCCTCCGGCCTGCGCAATCCCTTCGGCGGCGCCTGGCGCGACGCCGACGGGGCGCACTGGGAAGTCGAGAACGGACCGGGCGTCGACCGGCTGGCGAAGATCGTCGCGGGCCGCAACTACCTGTGGAACGGCACGGACGCGAGCATGACCAACTACGCCGCATACGTCTGGACGCCCTCTCACGCCCCGGTGAACATCGCCTTCACGCAGCCCTCCACGTTCGCCGGCAGCGGGTTTCCGGCCGACCGTCAGAACCACGCCTTCGTGACGGAGTCCGGCGCCACCTATGCGCCGGGCCCCCAGGGAGTCGGGAAGCGGGTCGTCGAGTTCGTTCTGGACGCCGACGGCAATCTCGTCCAGGGGCCCCTGCCGCTCGTCGAGTACCTCGGTGCAGGACGCGGCACGGCCGTCGGGCTCGCGGCGGGCCCCGACGGTCTGTACTTTTCCGACCTCTACAAGGACTTCGGCGCAGCGACGCCGACCGAGCGCGGGGCGAGCGTCTTCCGGGTCGTGTGGACCGGCATCGCGGACTTCAGCGCCGACACGACGTCGGGGCAGGCACCGCTCTCCGTCCAGTTCCGGGACGTCTCGAACGTTCCCGCCGCCTCGGCCTGGCACTGGGAGTTCGGTGACGGCGATTCGAGCGACCAGCAGGAGCCTCTCCACGTCTATCGGATCGCCGGCACGTACGACGTCCGGCTGACCGTGACGGGCGCTCCGGGGGCGGTGTCGCGGCAGAAGGCCGGCGCCGTCACGGTCGAGCTCCCCGGGCGGGACCTGGAAGCCGTCCCGCGGGTGCGGCCGACTCCGCGAGTCATTGGGGTCAGGTCTTGCCTTTTGCCATTTCTCCAGGAGCTCGGCTGAGGGTCCGCGAAACGACGATCTCTGCCGTCTTGCGAAACGTGGGGTCGCTTTGGATGAGCAACGATCCGGCAGAGGCCATCCTCGAAACGCGCGAAGCGTGGATCGACAGCGCGTGGCCGATGACTCGGAGGCTGGCCGAGGTGTGCGTCCGCGCGAGCGCGGCCACGAGCAATCGAGCCTGACCCCCGCGCCCGCCGCGAATGGCGTCCGGCGTAACTCCGGTCGCTGCCGCAGTGGCTTGGATCAGTGCTTCCAGTCCCGGGGAAGGGCTCTTCAAGTGGATCTTCGGGACCTCCGGGCTGACCTGCACGCGCGACAACTCGTCTCGAACCTTTCTCCGGAAGCGTTCGTCGCCGAGGAAGATCTGGCCGTGGAGCGCGGAAAATGGCCGTGAGTGTTCCCGGAGTCCCGCCGCCACGAAATCTCGGTAGCGAGAGACCGACTCCACGTCCGTGGCTCCAAACTGGCGAAGCGTCCAGGCGATCTCGAGCCACGGCGGACAGGGCGCGAGGAACGCGGTTGCGCGATAGTTGCTCCACGGCCATGCTCCAGGCTCGTCGACGAGCGCTCCCCTCACGGGGTTGAGGACGATGTATCGAGTCAGTTCGAGCAGATGCGATTCCTTACTGACCAAGATTCCGTGAAATCGGCCCTGAAGCAGATGCCCGACCCGCCCGTGCCGGCGGTTGAACATCTGTGCGTAGATGCCGTTGAGCTCGTGCATACCCTTCGAGAGGGTTGGCTCGGGCGTTTCCAACAGCAGATGGTGGTGATTCGTCATCAGTACGAAGGCGTGAAGGCGCCACTTGCGCCTGCCGACGGTCCGGGCGAGGAGCCGGAGAAACAGCCTCCGATCCTCGTCGTCCCGAAAGATGTCGCGTCGCTCATTGCCCCGGCTCGTGACGTGCCAGACTGCTCCGGGGAATTCGAGCCTCAGAGGTCGGCTCATGCCTGACTCCCTCAATCCTCTACTTGTCACGAGTCGGGTGCCAAAGAGGCAAAAGGCAAGACCTGACCCCATTACAATTGACCGGATGGAGACGTCCGAGGACCGGGGGACGGGTGGCCGCAAGGCCCTGCGGTGGGCCCTTGCCGCCGCGGGCCTCGTGCTGCTGGCGATCCTCCTCATGGCCCTGGCCGGGCCGAAAGGCGTACCGGTCCAGGTCGTCGAGGTCAAGCGCGGGGACCTGATCGTTCCGGTGCAGTGCGACGGGACGCTCGAGCCGCCTCCCGGCGGGGAGCTGCGCGCGCCGGAATCGGCGACCGTGGCGGAGATTCCCGCCCGCGACGGCGACCGGGTCGCGGCGGGGGCGCCGCTGGTGAGACTCGAGAATGCGGACTTGTCGCAGAAGGCGCTCGAGGCGCGCTCGGAAGCGCTGCGGTTGAACGCCGATCGGGCGAGCGCCGAAGCCGAGCTCTCGGACCTGACGCGGGAGGAGGCGCACCGGCGCGAAATCGCCGAGGCGGACGGCCGGCTTCTGTCCTCCGGCGCGATCTCGCGCGCGACGGCCGAAGCCGACGAGCGTGCGCTGCGGCAGGCGGAGGACCGGACGCGGGCCGCGCGGACGCGTCTGGCGGGCCTCGCCGGGCCTGGTTCGAGGCTCGCGCTCGCCGAGGAGTCGGCCGCGGAGCTCGAGCGCAGGGTCGCCGCGCTGCGCATTCAGGCTCCCGCCGCCGGCGTCGTGTACGGGCTGCCGCACCGGGTCGGCGAGGCCGTTTCCGCGGGACAGGTCGTGGCGAGCGTGGTCGACGCGGAGCACCGCCGCCTGCGCGCCCGCGTCGATCAGCCCGACCTTCCGCGCGTGGCCACGGGCCAGCGGATCATCCTCGCGTTCGACGGGCTGCCGCGCGAGCGCTGGGAGGGCCGGGTGACCTTCGTGTCGCCGGGCCTCTCGTCGGTCGGCGGCCGCGAGGTCGGTGAGGTCCTCGGCGAGATCGCCGACCCGAAGGGGCAGCTTCCCACCAACGCCGCCGTCGAGGTCCAGATCGTCGCGGGCGAGAAGAGCGGTACGCTCGTCGTCCCCCGGGCGGCCGTGATGCGCGACGGTGAGAAACGCTACGTCTACGTCCTCGATGCCGGCCGGGCGCGGCGGCGGGCGGTCGAGCTCGGACTGTCGGGGTTGAACGACGTCGAGATCGTCTCCGGGGTCGTCGAGAAGGACGCGGTCATCCTTCCCGGCTCGACGGCCCTCTCCGACGGCCTGCGCGTCCGCGCCAGCGGGTAGGCGGTCTCCCGAAGCCCATGTTCAACCGCGAAGTCTTCGGGATGGCGCTCGACCGGTTCCGGAAGCACCCGGTCCAGACGTCCTTGACCCTCGCCGGCCTGGTCGTGGGGACCGCCGCGATCATCCTCGTCGTCAGCCTCGGGCTGACCGGCCGCCAGTACGTCCTGCGCCAGATCGAGGGCGTCGGCTCGCGGCTCGTCTGGGCCAACTACCGGGGGACGGTCACCTCGGGGGTCTCGCGCGCCACCGACGACGTCCTGACGGAGACCGACATCAAGGCGATCGCGTCGCGGAGCGACCTCTTTTCGGGCGTCACCGGGATCCTGACCCTCCGGGGCAACGTGACCGTCCAGTCGCAGTCGAAGACGCTGACCGTCCTCGGCGTGATGCCGAACTACGGCGGCGTCCGGAAGAACATGCGCATCCTGCGCGGCCGGTTCATCGACGAGGACGACGCGCTCGAGCGGGCGCGCGTCTGCGTGGTCAACCGCGACCTCTACGAGCAGCTCTTCGCCAACGACGAATCGCCGGACAAGACGATTCGGACGCTCGGCACGACCTTCCAGGTGATCGGGGAGTTCGAGGAGCCGGTCGACACGCTCGGCCGCGGCGAGGTGGTGCCCGAAACGATTCTGATCCCGATCACCGTGGCCTGGTACTACACGCCGATGCGGCAGATCAAGACGCTCTTCGCGGAAGCCCACGACTTCGAGTCGCTTCCCGCGTCGGTCCAGGCCGTCCAGGAGATCCTGCGGGAGCGCCACCGGCCCGGATCGGTGTACGAAGTCGAGAGCATGACGACCGTGGTCCGCCTGGCGCGGGCGATCTCGGTCGCCCTCATCGTCGTGTTCATCCTGGCGGCCGCCGTCTCGGTCGTGGTCGGGGGAGTGGGAATCATGAACATCCTGCTCGCCTCCGTCGAGCAGCGCACGCGCGAGATCGGCGTGCGGATGTCCGTGGGCGCGCGGCGCCGCGACATCCTCGGCCAGTTCCTGTTCGAGGCCCTGTCGCTCGGGATTGCCGGCGCCTCGATCGGCGTGGCGATCGGCGTGGGGCTGCCCTACCTGTCCAGTCTTTTGGTCAAGGGCATCGACGTGAAGGTGTCGCTGCTCTCGGCCGTTCTCGCGTTCGTCTTCTCGTGTGCCGTCGCAGTCGTTTTTGGCGCGGTACCGGCGTACCGCGCATCGAGCCTGAATCCGTCGGAGGCGCTTCACCATGAATAAGCCGTTGGTTCTCTCCGGTCTCCTCCTGATCGCCGTCCCGGTCGCGACACCGGCCCAGGCGCCGGGTCCCGAGCCGCTGACGCTGCGCCACGCGGTGGAGCTCGCGCTCGATCGGGCGCCGCAACTGGCCGCGGCGCGGGCCGCCCGCGAGGAGGGCGCGGCATCGTCCGACCTGGCGCGGGACGCGTTTCATCCGTACGCGGCGTTCTCGACGACGCCGGGCTACACCTACGGCCTGCCGGGCACGGTGGCGGGCCAGGTCCCCGCGATCGCGGCCGTTTCGATCCGGCAGACGATCTACGACGTCAGCCGGCGCTCGGCGACGCTGGTGGCCCAGGCCAACGCGTCGGCGCTCGACGCCTCGCTCGAGCAGTCGTGCCGGGCGACGATCGAGGCGGCGGTCGGGGCCTATGCCCGCTCCTACCTGGACGGAGAACAGGTCGACGCGGCGCGTCGCCGCCTGGAGGCCGCCGAGGCCATGGCCACGCGCGTCACGGCGCTCTTCGACGCGGGGCGGCGGTCCGAGCTCGACGTCGAGCGGGCGACCCTGCAGGCGGCGCGGGCGCGGCAGAAGCTGCTCAACGCGGAATCGGATCGGGACCTCGGGGAGCTCGAGCTGAAGCGGCTGATCGGTTGGCCGGGCAGCGCGCCGCTGCTGCTGGCGGGCGACCCCGATGCCGTCGTCCCGGAGCTGCACGCGACCGAAAATCTCGCCGTGGTGATGTCGAAGGATCCGGAGCTGCGATCCCTCTCCCGCGAGGTGGAGCTGCTCGGCAAGTCGGCCAGCCTCGAGTCCAAGCGCTGGGTGCCGACGATCGAGGCCTCGGCGACCTATCAGCGTCTGGCGAAGTTCAACGACTACGACAAGTACTACGTGACGTTCACGCCGAACTCCGCGGCGGTCGGCGTCTCGATCGCGCTGCCGCTCTGGACGGGCGGCCGCTCCCAGGACGGCGAGCGCCGCGCCCGGGCCCGTCTGGAGCGCGCGGAGGCCGACCTGCGAACCCGCCAGAGCGACCTCGAGATGGCGGTGCGCCGGGCCGAGGCTTCTGTCGCCCGTTCGATCGCGGAAAAGAGTCTGTCCCGCCGCGCCCGGGGGATCGCGAGCCAGACGCGGAGCGCCGAAGAGATGTTCGTGCGCGACGGCCGCAGCGAGCCGGTCGACCTGGACGAGCGCGAAATGGCGCTGGCGGACGCGGACGAGGAGGCGGCGCAGGCGAGCCTGACGTCGCTCCTGGAGCGCGTGCGCCTGCTTTCGCTTCGCGGGGAGCTCGCGACGGCGCTCCTCGGATTCGATCCGCCCTGCGCGGTGCGGTAGTTTCGCGGGCGGCGGTTGTCTCAGCCGCGTTCGGCGAGGACCTGAAGCGCGAAGGCGCGCGGGGTCTCGGCAAAGGCGGCCTGGCCGCGGGCCAGCAGCTCGTCGGCGCGCTGGCGAACGAGGGCGCGACCGTGCTCGAGGAGCCGGCCGGCGCCCCCTGCCTCGGTCGGGCCGCCCAGGGCCTCGATCCGGCCGCAGAGCACCGCCAGGTCCGTGACCTCGCCGAGCTCCTTCGCCAGCGCGCCCAGAGCCTTCTCGCGCGCCTTCAGAGGCGGACTCCCCGTCGATGCCAGCAGCTCGGTTTCGTAGCGGAGCTCCTTGACGCGCTTGCGCCACGTGTGGAAATCGGCGTTCGAGCGGCTCTCGACGGCCTGCGCGAGCGCCTTCTGGGCGCGGCGGTAACCGCGTGCCAGCCCCTTCTCGAGGTCCGGTGTGGAGTAACCGCGAGGCAGGGTGACCTCGAGAGCGGCCGGCAATCGCCGGAGGACGGGCACGGCCGCCTGGAGGACCTTCGCCGGCCCGGGCCCGCCCGTTCCGGATCCGATTCGCGCCGCGACCGCGGCCGCCTCGACGAAGAGCTCGGGATCCTCCGCGGCCGCCGCGGAGAGGGTCGTCGCCAGCACGTCCCCGTCGCGCAGGTCGCTCGTCGCGCGGAGGCAGCCGCGCAGCTCTTCCACGAGACCCGTGGCCGCCGTGCGGCCGAGAGCCGGCCGGAGCAGGGCGACGATGCTGCGCCCGCGACGGATCGATTTCCGGAAGTCATGAACGGACCGCTCCGGATCGTCCGCCGCCCTCGCCGCGCAGCGGCGCGCGTTCAGCAACACTCCCGAAAAAGCGGTGAGCAGCGCATCGCGTAGGGGAACGTTGCGACGAAGCCGCAGGCGGCCTCCTCGCGATCGTCTGCGCGCCTTGCGCGGCCCGGATGCCGGCACGGCTGCAATCGCCGTGGTATCGCTGGCCAAGACGACGATCCTATCAGGAGCCCGTCACTGCGGTCGCGTTGGCGAAGGCGCTGGAGGCGGAGCCGTCAACACGGTGGTCCGGTTTGCGGCCAGGAGCTTGGCGAGCACCTCGTCGTAGTACGGCTTCTCGCGCAGGCCGGCGTACTTGCCCGGGAAGTAGGCGGCGGTCACGTCGGCGAGTCCGCTCGACGGATCGAAGTTGTTGAGGACCACCGCCAGGCGCTGGTCGTGCGGCAGGCGGACGTTGTCGATCATCGGGAAGTCGAAGTGGCCGAGCCAGAACTCGGTCGAGGTCGTGTCGGCCCGGCCGGCCTCCTCGGTCCGGACGGTGACGCGCAGCTGCAGCTGCTCGAGCTCGGGGTTCACGCCGAGGACCTCGAGGCGGAAGTTGCGGGCGATCCCATCCACGGTCAGGTCCCGCGCGATGAACGGAACCTCGCCGTCGCCCGAGGGGGACGGGAAGGCGAGCGACTTCGTGTTCACCGTGGCGTCGAACGTCGCGCCGCCCTCGTCGATGACCAGCATCTGCTTCTTGGCGACCTCTTCGGCCACGCGCTCGAGACGGAGGAGGGCCTCGCGGTTTGTTCCGCTGCGGCGGACCTGGTTTTCGATGTGAAGGAAGAGCGGCTTCAGGTTGAGCGACTCGTGGAAGTTGTAGACGAGCAGCTCCAGGTTGAGCAGCTGCTGGTCCAGGGATTGCGGCCCCTTGCCGAGAAACGAGTTGATGATCGACGTGAACATGTCCTTGCGCAGCGCGCTCTCGGACTCCTCCCGGCGGCTGATGAGCTCCGAGTAGAGGCGGGCGTTCGTGTCCGCCGTCTGCATGCGCTCGGAAAGCGCCGCGTCCCGCCGCTCCCGGTCGCGCAGGTACGAAGACGTCCAGAAGCCGAGCACGGCGACGGCGATCGCCGTCAGCAGCCCGCCGACCGGCTGGAGAATGATCTGCGCCTTATCCCAGGCGTCCCGCTTGTCGGCCATCAGCGGCGCGCGATCGAGAGCTTTCCGCCGTCTTCCTTGACGTCGAGGTCATAGCGACTCGGCTTCTCGTACACGGCGACTCCGAGCGAGCCGCTCGCCCCCTTGTAGTCGATGGAGAGCTTGCATTGGCCGGTCGCGGCGATCTTCAGGCTGTAGCCGCCGAACCCGTCCGTCGACGCCGAGGCGGTCGTTTCGCCGCAGTCGAGCTTCAGGGCCACGCCCTTCGGGAGCGGCTGGCCCCCTTCGCTGACGGTGCCGTGGATTTCGGCGGCCGACATGCCCGCGGCGAACGCGAAGCCCAGAACTCCCAGCCAGAGCAGTTTTCTCATGAATCCGACCTCCATGCCGATGGGCTAACCACGCTCGGCCCGCGAAGCATTCCACCGGGCGAAATCGCGGCCCGCCGCGCCGTGTGATGGCCGACACGCCGCGCGCCCCCTGGACGACGCGCCCAGGTGTCGGCAGCCTGTGCGAGAATTCCGGAAAACGTGACCAATCGATTCACCTCGCGCCTTGCCGCCGTCGCGGCCCTCGCTGGAGTCTATGTCGCGGCGGCCCGCCTGGGGCTCTCGCTGGCATTTCTGCATCCGAGTGCGACACCGGTCTGGCCCCCCACCGGCATCGCACTGGCTGCGCTGCTCTTGTACGGCTACCGGCTCTGGCCCGGGGTCTTCGTCGGCGCGCTCGCGGCCAACCTCTGGATCTCGGGCGCCCTGGCGCCTTCCCTCGGGATCGCGGTCGGCAACACGCTCGAGGCCGTCGTCGGGGCCTGGCTCGTCTGTCGGTTCGCCGGCGGCCGCCGCGCCTTCGAGCGGCCGGGGGACGTCTTCCGGTTCGCGGGACTGGCCGCGATGGGGGCGACCCTCATCAGCGCGACCGTCGGGCCGGTGAGCCTGTGTCTCGGCGGCCTCGCCCGCTGGGCGGAGTTCGGTCCGATCTGGCTGACGTGGTGGTTGGGCGACGCTTCGGGGGCGCTGCTCGTCGCGCCGGTCCTCCTGACATGGACGACGGGACGTGCGGCGGCACGCGAAGGCCGGGAGAAGCTGGAGTCCGTCCTGCTGCTCGGCGGCGTCGTCGCGGTCGGGCTGGTCGTCTTCGGCGGCCTCATTCCCACGCCGACGACCGACCTCCCGCTCGAATTCCTGTGCCTTCCGTTTCTCGTGGCGATCGCCTTCCGACTCGGGATCCGCGAGGCGGCGCTCGCCAACCTGCTGCTGGCGTCCGTGGCGATCGCGTGCACGCTGCGCGCCAGGGGTCCGTTTCACCGGCCCGATTTCAACGAATCGCTGGTCCTGCTCCAGGCCTTCTCGGGGGTCGTGGCCCTGACGACGGCGGCGCTGGCGGCGGTCGTGTCCGAACGGCGGCGCGTCACGCAGTTCGCGGCCGTCCTCGAATCCGCGGTGGACAGCGCGGCCGAAGGGGTGGTGATCCTCGCGGGCGGCGCCGCGGCCTCGCGCCCGCGCATCACGTTCGCCAACGGCGGCTTCCTTCGGATGACGGGTCTGGCGCGCGCGGAGGTCCTCGGCCAGCCCCTCGATCTCCTGAGCGTCTCCCCCGCCGAGACGATGGCCGAAGCCCGGCGCGTCTTCGCAACCGGCGGAGGTCTCCAGCGCGAGGTGGTGGTCCGGCGCCCGGACGGATCGGACCTCGCCGTCGAGCTGCAGATCATTCCCGTGCATGGCGGCCACGGAGATCAGTCACCCTCGTGGGTGGGCGTCCTGCGGGACGTCAGCGAGCGGCGCCGCCATCTGGCGGCCCTCGAGCACCAGGCGCTGCACGATGCGCTCTCGGGTCTTCCGAACCGGCTGCTGCTGCGGGACCGGCTCGAGCAGACGATTCGAGGCGCCCGGCGCGAGGCGGGATCCCTGGCGGTCCTGCTGATCGACCTCGATCGGTTCAAGGAAATCAACGACACGTTCGGCCATCCCGTCGGCGACGCCCTCCTGACGCAGATCGGGCCCCGGATCCAGGGGGTCCTGCGCTCCGTGGACACCGTCGCCCGGTTCGGAGGCGACGAGTTCGTCATCCTGCTTCCCGCCTCGGGAGGCCGCGGCGACGCCGGCCGGACGGCGGAAAAGATCCTCGAGACTCTCGAGTCGGTCTTCGTCGTCGGCGAGCACACGCTCGAGATCTCGGCGTCGATCGGGATCGCGCTCTTTCCCGAGCATGGCACGGACGGCGCCATGCTCATGCGGGCCGCGGACGTCGCGATGTACGCGGCCAAGCGCTCGAGCAACGGGTACGCGGTGTATTCCGAGGCGGACGACGCGTACACGCGCAGCCGTCTCGTGCTCCTCGAAGAGCTGCGTCACGGGCTGCAGGCCGGCGAATTCTTCCTCGCCTACCAGCCCGAGGTCGAACTCGAGACCGGCCGACTCGCCCGCGTGGAAGCCCTGGTGCGCTGGCGGCATCCGGCGCGCGGCATCGTCTTTCCCGACGAGTTCATTTCGGGCGCCGAGCGGATCGGCCTGATCCGGGAGATGACCGACTGGGTCCTGGAGACCGCCCTTCGCCAGTGCGCCGAGTGGCGCGCCGCGGGGCTCGAGGTGCCGATCGCCGTCAACGCCTCGATCCGAATCCTCCGGGACGCGGGCCTCGCGGAACGGGTGCGGCGCGTCCTCGATCGGCTCGGTCTCGAGCCGGGGCTCCTGACGCTCGAGATCACCGAGAGCGTCACCGCCGAGCCGCTCCACGCGCTTTCGACGCTGGCCGCGCTGCGGGAGACGGGTGTCCGCCTCGCGATCGACGACTTCGGCGTGGGGGCCCTGTCCCTGCGCACGCTCAAGCAGCTTCCGGTCGACGAGATCAAGATCGACCGGTCGTTCGTGACGGGCATGGATTCGCACGAGACCAACGCCGCCGTCGTCCGATCGATCGTGGATCTGGCGCACCTCCTGGGCTGCCGGGCCGTCGCGGAGGGAGTCGAGAGCGAGGCGGTCCGATCGCGGCTGTCCGCGCTCGGCTGCGATCTCATCCAGGGCACCCTCGTCAGTCCGCCCCTCGAGGCGGCAGAGGTCGCACGATTCGTGGCCGAGCGCCGGCTCCTGACGCGCGGCTGAGACGCCCAGCGCGATTTTTACTGGACATTCACACGCTCCTTGCCCCGGCCGGCGCAGAATCGCCGTCCACGAGTACACAGGGAGCCCGATGATGTCGAACACCCGTCAGATGGAATGGACCTGCCCGAAGTGCCGCACGCGCAACGCGCGGCCGATCCCGGCCAACACGCCCGACGGCAAGCTCGTCGCCGTCACGTGCGAGAGCTGCCAGGCCGATTATTTTGCTACCGCCGTCGTCCGCACCCCGCCCGGGCGCCCGACCTCCGTCTACGGGGTGACCTGGGTCTAGCGGTCCGTCCCGCCCTGGAAGAAGCGTTCTTCGAACCTTCGCGGCCGGACGGCTGCGGCGCCGAACCTCCGTTCCGTCCGGAAAGGACGAGGTCCTTCCGGCCCCGATTGCGCTATTTTTGGAAGATCTCACCGGGAAGCGCAGCTCTTTGTCGTCAGGAGTCGAGGGTGCGAATCGGGACCCGTCACGGTCCCCGGGAGGATTCGATGAGCGCACGAACGACGAAGATTTGGTTCTGGGCGGCGGTCCTTGCGGCCCTGACGGCCGGCGTCGCGGCAGCCGGCAGCGGGGAGTCCGGAGGAGACCGAGGCGACGCCCGAGCGGCGCCGGAGTCGGCCACTCCGGCCGCTCCGGACGACCAGTTCGATCCCCCGCCGTGCACCGGTCTCTTTTTCGCGGACGTCACCTGCACGACGCCTTTCGATCCCTGGATCGAGCAGTACGCGACCGACGAGATCACCGGGGGCTGCGGGGCAGGCCTGTACTGCCCCGGAAACCCGGTGACGCGCGCACAGATGGCCGTGTTCGTCGAGAAGGCGATGCGGGGCACGGCGAGCTGGAGCCCCGGGGACCGCGGCCACCAGAACACGGTCCTGGGAGCGCTCGCGCTGTCGAACAACACCACGGCGGGCGCCAATACGGCGATCGGCCAGCGGGCGCTCTACGTGCAGTCCTTCGACAACAACGGCATCACGTGGACCGCAGCCAACACAGGCGTCGGCGTGCAAGCGCTGGCGGTGAATGAGCCGACGAGCACCGGGAACGGATTTGGCAACACGGCCGTCGGCGCCTACAGCCTCAATGGCAACACGATCGGGTTCCTCAATACGGCGATCGGCTGGGAGGCGGGCGCGCCCGGGGATCGCATGATCACCGGCTATTCGGGCAACACCGTCATGCTCGTGTCGAACGAATCCGGCAACTACAACACTTTCGTCGGGCCCGCGGGAGCCACGGCGCAGGTCGACAACTGCACCGCCGTCGGGATCGATGCCTACTGCGACGCGACGGACCAGGTCCGGCTGGGAGACTTCTTCGTCAACTCGATCGGCGGCAAGGTTGCCTGGAGCACGCTCTCCGACGCCCGGGCGAAATGGGACGTGCGGGAGCTCGAACAGGGCCTTCCGTTCGTTCTCTCGCTCCGGCCGGTGTCGTACCGCTACCGGGGCGGAAACGGAAAGGCCGACATGGGATTCGTCGCGCAGGACGTCGAGTCGCTCGTCGGCGAGGGATACAACCTGGTCGACGCCGGGGGCGATTCCGACCGGACGCTTTCGCTGCGCTACACGGAGCTCATCGCACCGCTGGTGAAGGCGGTGCAGGAGCAGCAGGCGCTGATCGAGGCGCAGAGGAGCAAGATCGATGAGCTCGAGTCGCGTCTTTCCGAAGTCGACGCGATGAAGGCGCAGGTCGAACGCCTCCTCGAAACCGTGAGCGTCGAGGGCGCGACTCTTCAGGCGTCAGGGGCGCCGGTTCGGGCCGAACGAGGGACCCAGGGAGGAAATCGATGAGCTCGAGACGAATGACGGGTTGGCTCGGGTCGCTGATCCTCTCCATTCTGGCAGCCGGTCCCGCGGCAGCCCAGAATTCTGGCGAGGGCTCGGTGCCGGAATCCGTCGCGCCGCCTGGGCCCGACAATCCGTACGTTCCGCCGTCCTGCGTCGGGAACGTATTCGCGGACGTCACCTGCTCGACGCCTTTCGACGCCTGGATCGAGCAGTACGCGGCCGACGAGATCACCGGGGGCTGCGGCGGCGGTCTCTACTGCCCGAACAGCCCGGTCACGCGTGCGCAGATGGCCGTCTTCGTCGAGAAGGCGATGCGCGGCACAAACGCCTGGAGCCCGGGAGACCTGGGCAACAACAACACCGGCCTGGGGAACGGCGCGCTCTACGTCAATACGCGGGCGTTCGGCAATACGGCGGTGGGCGCTTCCGCTCTCGTCAACCAGTCGTTCGACAACGGAGGGGTCGGATGGTCGACCTACAACACGGCAATCGGGGCCGATGCGCTCTTTTACAACCAGCCGACCAATACGTCCAACGGCCGGGAGAACACCGCGGTCGGCGCGAACGCACTGACCAACAACACGACCGGGTTCTACAATACCGCCGTCTGGTCCCTGGTTCTCGGCTACAACGAAACCGGGTTCCGCAACACCGCGCTCGGCTGGCATGCGGGCGCGCGTGGCGGCGACTCCATCACGGGCTATTCGGGTTCGAACGTCACTTTCATCAACAACCATGACGGTCTCTACAACACCTTCATCGGACCCGCGGGATCGACGACCGAGGTGAACAACTGCACGGCGGTCGGCGTGGACGCCTACTGTTCCGCGAATGACCAGGTGCGGCTGGGCAACTTCTTCGTCACTTCCATCGGCGGCAAGGTGGCCTGGAGCACGCTCTCGGATGCCCGTTCGAAATCGGATGTCCGCGAGCTCGACCGGGGCCTCGATCTCGTGCTGGCCCTCAAACCGGTGTCGTACCGGTACAAGGGCGGCAACGGCCGCACCGACATGGGTTTCGTGGCCCAGGACGTGGAGAAACTCCTCGGGGGCTACAACGTCGTCGACGCGGGCGGCGACGCGGACCGGACGCTTTCCCTGCGGTACGCGGAGCTGATCGCGCCGCTGGTCAAGGCCGTGCAGGAGCAGCAGGCGCAGATCGAGGCCCTGCGCGACGAGATCCGCGTGCTGCGGGGCAGCGGTGCCAGGAGCGATTGAGGACGGCGCCGGGCCGCGCGTTTCTCCCGTGCGAAGGGGTGGTCAGACCGCCCTGGTCATCCTGACGTGAGGGATGGTGACGTCGACGAACTCATCGCCGACGACCGTGTTGAATAGCCCCTGTGCTTGGCCTTGAGCGGGAAGGATGGTGACTGGCATTTCTAGTAAATCGGTCCGCCCAGACCAAACTCGAGGATGACGCGTCGGACTGCGACACCTAGTTAAATCACTGATTTAGCTTATCTTACATTGTATTGACAACGTATATACGCTAGTGATAGATTGCCATCCTTCAGTTCTGGAGAACGGAACTACAGGGAGGCAATCATGTCGGCCACGGCGACTCGAACCAGAGTCATCAACCTGCGAACCAGTGAAGCTTCGCGTGCGTTGATTGACCGCGCTGCGGAGGCCGTTGGAAAGGACCGCACCGAATTCATGTTGGAGGCAGCGACCCGGGAAGCGCAGTCGGTTCTCCTAGATCGCCGATTTTTCGCGCTCGACGACGATGCTTTTCGGCGGTTTAAGGAAGCACTTGATGCGCCGCCAACAGACAACCCGCGCATTCGAAAGCTCTTGGCTAGGCACGCTCCTTGGGAGCGATGAGCCATGAGATCAGTTCCCCTCAGCGCCTCGCTGCCGAACACGATGTTTCGACGTTCGAATGTGGCGTTCCTGAACTAGACCACTGGGTCAAACGCCAGGCGTTTCGAAACGAGGTCAGCGGGGCTTCCCGCACGTTCGTAGTTACGGCCGGTGGCCGCGTTGTCGGCTACTACGCACTGGCGAACGGCGCCGTTTCCCACCAGCGTGCGATTGCTCGCGTACGGCGCAACATGCCCGAGCCAATACCGGTGATGGTGCTCGGCAGACTAGCAGTGGATCGTGAATTCCAGGGAAAGGGCCTTGGTAGTGCCTTGCTCAGAGATGCTCTTCTTCGAACGCTGCAGGCTTCCGAGATCGCAGGTATTCGCGCTCTCCCATTGCATGCAGTCTCAGATTCCGCGAAACGCTTCTATCTCCACCATGGCTTTGCTGAGTCGCCAGGCGATCCAATGACTCTGATGATCACGCTAGCGGATCTTGAGAAAGCTCTTCGGGGCTGAGGTGTCAACCCAGCAGTTCCAGTAATCTATCGGCTCTTGCAGTGGTCGGCGGCGGAGTGAAAGGGTTCCGCCAGCAAACCCATTTGGAAAAGTGGTGCGCCCGGCGCGATTCGAACGCGCGACCTTTAGCTCCGGAGGCTAACGCTCTATCCGGACTGAGCTACGGGCGCAAAGAACGACGCAAGAAACGCTGGGGTGAGTGGAGGGATTCGAACCCTCGACATCCAGATCCACAATCTGGCGCTCTAACCGACTGAGCTACACCCACCGTCGGGGCGCGCAGTTTAACCCCACGGCCAGGGGGGGTCAAACCGGCCGTCCGGCGGCGCTCAGGGCGTGCGGGCCGAGAGGTTCTTGACCTCGATCGTCGCCAGGGCGTACGGCGAGCGCGCGGTGTCTCCGTACACGATGAGGCGAACGGGCCCTTCGTTCTCCGGCAGAGGGTCCATCGAGCGCTCCGAGACGAGAAACACCTTCGGGTTGGCCCGGCTGCCCTTGAGCTCGCCCACCGAGAAGACGACGGTGTAGCCGTCGCGCGCGGTGACGACCACGACGTCGGCCGCCGAGCGCCGCTCGCCGGCCATCGTTTTCAGGTCGAGGCCGTTCTTCTCGAGCACCTCGAGCAGCGGCATGCCGCGGTAGACGGTGACGTTGCCGTCGACGTCCTCCAGGCGCACGTCGCGTTCGTTCTCCCCGAGGAGCGACGCCGGCGGCACGGGGCGGTCCGGCTGTCCGGCCATCCGGAGCGTGGGTGGCGGGGAAGGCGCCGCCGACGCGAGCCGGACGGCGGCGAGGACACCGAGGGCAGCCATCGTGCAGAGCAAGCGCTTCATGGCCCCATTCTACGGTTTCTCGAGACGAGTCAGGTCCTCGTAGGTCTCGCGGCGGCGGATGCAGCGCGCCGAGCCGTTTTCGACGAGGACCTCGGCGACGCGCCCGCGAAAGTTGTAGTTGGAGGACATCGCCGCTCCGTAGGCTCCCGCTTCTCCGATCGCAAGCAGCTCGCCTTCCTCGGGCTCCGACATCTGCGCGTCGTGCAGAAAGCAATCAGCCGTTTCGCAGACGGGGCCCACCACGTCGGCCCGGATCTCGGGCCGGACCTGCGCCCCCACGGCCTCGATGGGGTGGACCGCTTCGTAGAGGGCGGGGCGAAGGAGGTCGTTCATTCCGGCGTCGACGATCACGAAGGTCTTCTCGCGCTCGTGCTTCACGCCGAGGACCCGGGTGACGAGGACACCCGCGGGGCCGACGATCGCGCGCCCGGGCTCGATCAGGACCCGGCCGGGCAGGCCCGCGAGCGCCGGAAGGACCGCGGCGGCATACGACTCGGGAGTCAGGGCGCCCTCGCCGATGCCGATCCCGCCGCCGATGTCGACCGTCTCGATCGGGAATCCCGCGGCGTGGAGCTCGCGCGCGAGCCGCGCGAGGTCGCGGGCGGTCTCGGCGAGCGGCGCGGCCTGGAGGATCTGGCTGCCGATGTGCGCCTGAATGCCGGAGAGGCGCACGTGCGGGAAGGCCCGCATGCTTTCGAAAATGCCCCGCGCCTTCCGGATGTCGACGCCGAACTTGTTGCGCTTCAGCCCCGTGGAAATGTAGGGGTGCGAGAGCGCGTCGATGTCGGGATTGACGCGCAGGGCGACGCGGGCCGTGCGGCCCAGGGCCGAGGCGGCGGCCGCGATGCGCTCGAGCTCGCGTTCGGACTCGGCGTTGAACGCCAGGATTCCCGATTCGATGCCGAACCGGAGTTCTTCGTCCGTCTTGCCGACGCCCGAGAAGACGATGCGGTCCGCGGTGAATCCCGTCTCGAGGCAGGCGCGCAGCTCGCCGCCCGAGACCACGTCGGCCCCGGCGCCGAGCGCCGCGAGGCGGCGAAGGATCGCCAGGCTCGAGTTGGCCTTCGCTGCGTAGCAGACCAGGTGCGCCACCGAACCGAACGCCGCGTCGAAGGCGCGATACGCCGCCTCGATCTTCGCGGCGCTGTAGACGTAGAGGGGCGTACCGTGCTCCCGCGCCAGGTCGGAAAGCGGGACGCCGTCGCACGCGAGGCCGCCGCCCGAGACTCTGTCGAATCCGATCACGCGGCGGACGATATCCGATCCGGAGGCGCCCTCCTCCTCGGCCTACTTCGCGGGACCGTCGCCCGCGACGGCCACGAAGATCTCGGCGAGCACCATGGGAAGGGCCTGCGCCTCGTCGACGCCGTCAATGGCCCGGAAGCGCTCGAAGGCGGCCGGCTCGAAGTTCGAGACGATCGCCTCGACCCCCCAGCCGCGAACCCGGACGCGCACGGCGTCGAATTCGTCGAGCTCCGTACCGTATGCGGTGCGGGTCTCCGTCAGGCGGTTCGCATAGAGGATGCGGCGAAAGCGCGACGTCAGGTCCGGAATGGGTCCATCGAGCACGAGTCGTCCGGCCTTGAGGATTCCGGCGTGCGTCGCCACACCCTCGACCGCGCCGGGGTCGCCGGTGGCGAGAATCGCCGTGTGCGGCCCGGGCGGGGGCACCGATCCCGCGGGTGGCTCGTCGACGACGACGAGCTCGGGGATCGGGCCCGGGCCGCCGAATCCCGTCGCGATTTTCGCCGCCAGCCGCCGCCTCCGCTTCCACGAGTCTTCGCCGAAGAGGAGCGCGCGGCCGCGGGTCGGCTTGTGGCGGCCGAGCAGGAGCTCGATGAGCGAGGTTTTCCCGGCCCCGGGGTGGCCGAGAAGCGCGTAGGTCGAGCCTCGGGTCACCGTCAGGCAGACGTCGGACAGAATCGGAGCCCGGCGGTGCTCGAGGCCGAGGTTCTCGAGTCGAACGGGATCGTTCACTGGCCGTTTCCCGCGCTGTCGCGGAAGTCGTAGCGCCGGAGCATCGGCGCCGCGGCGGCGATGACGCCGGTGATCAGGATCGTCGCCAGGCCGCCGGAGACGACCGAGACGGTCACGCCGACGGCCGTCGAGGCGAAGACGGAGGCAACGAGGCCGGCCTCGAGCTCCCCGAGCTGCGGGCCCCCCATGAAGAAGATCATGTTGACCGAGGTCATGCGGCCGCGCAGCCGGTCGGGGGTGATGAACTGGCGCAGGGTCTGTCGGATCACCGTCGAGATGGCATCGGCCAGGCCGACCCCGGCCAGGGCGAGAAGGGTGAGCCAGAACGTCCGCGAGAGGCCGAAGAGAATCGTGGACCCTCCATAGGCGGCCACCGCCCAGAGAAAGATCCGGCCCTGATGGTTGGGGAGCGGCCGGATGGACAGGAAGAGAGCGCCGGCGAGGGCGCCGACGGCGGGCGCCGCGGCGAGGATTCCGTAGCCCCTGGCACCCACGTGGAGCACCTGGTCGGCGAAGATCGGCAGAAGCGACGTCGCGCCCGAGAAGAACGTGGCCAGGAAGTCGAGGCCCATCGTCCAGACCATCAAGGGCGTGGTGAAGACGAAGCGCAGGCCCTCGGCCAGCGCCGAGCGCATGTCCACCTTTCCGGAGGTCGGCTCCGGCGCTCCGGACGTGTGCATGCTCAGAAGGGCGAGGATCACGGCGAGGAACGAGACGGCGTTGAGAAGGTAAATGAGCGAGAGTCCCGCCGTCGGCGCGGTGCCGGGATGATTGGCGATCAGAAGCCCGGCGAGCGCGGGACCGCCGATCAGACCGGCCTGAAAGACCGAGAGGTTCAGAGAGAGCGCCCCCGGCAGATCCACCGCCGGAACCAGGCGCGGGATGAGCGCCTGCCGGGACGGGGCGTCGAAGGCGACGGCCGACGCGCCGAGGGCGTTGAGGAGATAGAGCAGCCACAGGGTTTCGCGGCGCGCGAACGTGAAGGCGGCCAGGCCGAGCGCCACGGCGGTCATCGCGATCTGGGTCACCACCATGACACGCCGGCGATCGTAGCGATCCGCCACGACACCTCCCCAGAGCGAGAACGCGACGATCGGGACGACGCGTGTCAGGCCGACGAAGCCGAGGGCAAGAGGCGACTTCGTCAGGAGGTAAACGTGCCAGTTGATCGCCACGACCTGCATCTGCGAGCCGGTCAGCGAGAGGAGCTGCGAAAAGATGAGCCGCCGGTAGTCGCGGTGGGCGAGCGCCATATACGGCGCCCTGGGGGCGGCGGTGGACACGGGACCGGGATTCTATGGCGGCGGCGCGAGGCGGTCAGGGATTCGTGAATCCGCCCGGGAACGGGGTGCGGGCGAACTGGAAGCCTTCGTAGGGAAAGCGGATCGTGGCCCAGCCGCGCACGGCGACGCCGGCCTTCCGCGCCGGCTCGAACTTCCATTGCCGGGCGGCGGCCACCGCGGCGTCGGTCAGGTCCTTGCGGGCCGCCTTCTGAACCCGGATCTCCACGGGCTCGCCGCCCTCCGAGACCAGCACGCGGAGGATCACGAGTCCCCGCACTCGGTCCCGCAGTGCCTCTTGCGGGTATACGGGCATGATCCGGAGGATCGGCCGGGGGACGGCCAGGTCTGCGGCGGGAGTCCCGGAGAGACCCGGTCCGGTTATCGGTCCCGGCGTCCGCGAAGAATCCGGGATCGCAGTGTGGATCGGAGGCGGGGTCGCCGTGGCCGTGGGATGTGGCGGGGGCGACTTCGTGACGGTGCGGGAGGGCGTCGCCGTCGGGGGTAGTGGCGTCCGGCTCGCAGTACGCGAAGGCGATGGCGTGGGCGTGCGGGACGGCGAGGTCGTCGGCGTGTCGGTTGCGGTGAGCGAGGGCGTGTGGGTTGGCGGCCGTGGGGTGTGCGTCGGCGTGTGGGACGGGGAAGAGGTGGGCGTGCGGGACGGCGAGGTCGTCGGCGTGTGGGTTGGCGGCCGTGGGGTGTGCGTCGGCGTGTGGGACGGGGAAGAGGTGGGCGTGCGGGACGGCGAGGTCGAGGGCGTGTGGGTTGGCGGCCGTGGGGTGTGCGTCGGCGTGTGGGACGGGGAAGAGGTGGGCGTGCGGGACGGCGAGGTCGTCGGCGTCTCGGTTGCGGTGAGCGAGGGCGTGTGGGTTGGCGGTCGTGGAGTGTGCGTCGGCGTGTGGGACGGGGAAGAGGTGGGCGTGCGGGACGGCGAGGTCGTCGGCGTGTCCGTTGCGGTGAGCGAGGGCGTGTGGGTTGGCGGTCGTGGGGTATGCGTCGGCGTGTGGGACGGGGAAGACGTGGGCGTGCGGGACGGCAATTCCGTCGGCGTGTCCGTTGCGAAGCGGGGAGGTGTGGGAGTCGGCGGTGCGACCGTGGGCGTGCCGGTGACCGGCGGCGCTGCCACGGCCGTGTCCCGTACCGTAGGACGCGCGGTGGGGCGTGGAATGACGAGACCGAGCTGTTCCGCCAGGGTCGGCATCGCCATGATGCGGTCCCGCGGAAGGATCTTCAACGCGAGGACCTGGAAGCGTTCTCGAAAGTCCGACTCGAGGGCCTCCCGGCGAAAGGCGCTCGTGATCCGTTCTCCCTCCATGAACTGCTGGAGCCTGGCGTCGCGGGCGGCCGCGTCACCGGCGGCGTCCTGCGCGACGACCAGGCGGGCGAGGCAGGCGAGGTGGCGGCTGGCGTCATTGAGGCTCATGAAGGCGGCCGCTTCGAGAAACTGTGCCGCCTCGGCGGAGCGTCCGTTTCGGTAGGCGAAGACTCCGTCCTGAATCACGTCTTCGATCTGGTCCGCCCGGGTGAACGCCGCCACGAGGAGGAAGACGAGCGCGGCGGCGGCGCGACGGCGGGTCGGCGCGGCCGCGGCGGACGGCGAGGCTTCCGCGAGCGCTTGAGCCACGATGCCCGGATTCTATGCACGGCCGATGCCGCCGCCCGGGGCCGGGACCTCAGGCCGTCTGCGCCGCCTCCTTGCGGGTCGCGCGCTCGCGCCAGTAGCGCCGCGCGTCGAGCTCGTCCCAGGGCGCGACGTCGTCGCAGGCGTGGAGCGCATCGGCGAAGGCGCGCGCGCTCTCGGGCCGCTCGTCGGGGTCCTTGGAGAGCGTTCGGAGAATGAGGGCCTCCAGCTTCGGGGGCACGGGCTGGCCGAGCCGTTTCGAGAGCGGCTCGGGTTCCGTCTGCAGCTGGTGGTGGATGATCTCGAGCGCTCCGCGGCCGGAGAAGACGGGCGTGCCGGTCAGCAGGTAGTAGCCCACGGCGCCCAGCGCGTAGAGGTCGCTGCGCGCGTCGATCGAGTCGGCGTTGCGGATCGCCTCCGGGGCGAGGTACTGGGGCGTGCCGTGCACGACGTTGTCCGCCGTCAGCCGCGGATCGGCGCTTCCGGAAATCTCGCGCACGAGGCCGAAATCGAGGACCTTGGCCACGTCGGGGAAACCGCCCCGCTCGCAGAGCAGGATGTTGGCGGGCTTGATGTCCCGGTGAATCAGGCCGATGCCGTGCGCCTCGGTCAGCGCCGCGCAGACCTGCCGCAGGATCCGCACCGCGCGTCCGGGCGCGATCGGTCCGGTCTCCTTGACGAGGTCCTCGAGGTCGATGCCGTCGAGGTACTCCATCACGTAGTAGAAGAGACCGTCCGGCGTGCGGCCGAAGTCGTATATCGAAACGGTGTGCGGGCTCGTCAGGCGCGCCGTGAGCTGCACCTCGCGCTCGAAGCGCCGCAGGTTGTCCTCGCCGGCCGTCCCCGGCGGCAGGAGCTTGATCGCGGTCGGCCGCCGCAGCATCTCGTGCTCGGCGCGGTACACCACGCCCATGCCGCCCTCGCCGATCTTCTCCTTGAGCGTGTACTGCCCCAGCCGGCGCGCCCGGGCGACGCTCGAGCGCAGGCGGAAGGTCACGACGGAAACGAGCGTCGAGAGCGAGATGGCGAGCAGCGCCCAGAGCGCCGCGTCGGCGGCGGCCGCGCCGGCCGAAAGCTCTGGCGTGGCGCGGTGAACGCGGTATGCGATGAACGGGATGAGGACGACCGCCGCCGTCGAGATCCAGAGGGTCCGCCGGGGTGCGCTCGGGACGACGGCGGCGCGCAGCAGGAGGATGGTCAGGGCCGCGAGCAGGACGAGGGTCTCCGGACGCCAGCTCGCGGGCATGTTCGCCGACATGAAGGATACGAGCCAAACCACGACGATCGTGCCGACCGCGTCGATCGCCCGAAGCGTTCGCTCCGAAAGCCCGACCTGGCGCACGGCGAGCCAGAGAAAGGCGAGCAGCGCCACCGCCGCCATGTGGAAGAGCAGGAACGGCTCCGTGAGGCCGGTCGGGTGCGGCACCCGGGCCGGCCAGAGGTCGTAGATGACCCGGCCGGCCAGGAAGAAGCCGGCGGCGGCGAAGAACGTGGCGAGGAAGTAGAGGCCGAGGCGTTCCCCCAGGAAGTCGCGCTCACCGGAGGAGTCGATGGGCGCCGAGGCCGAGCCGGGCTCCGCCCCGCGGCACTGGAGCCTCTTGACGAAGCCGCCCCCCGCCGTTTGCTCGCTCATGGCGCTCCTCCGTTCGTTTGGCGCAGGCACCGGGGACCTCGCCGTGCCCGCCCGCCTGCCAGTAACTACGACCGTTGCCCCGGACCGGGTTCCATGGATTCCGCGGAACCGCCGGGCTCGCGGACCCCCCCTCAGTCGATTTGGATTTCCACCCTCTGGCCGAGCTCGAGAGGCGTCGGCTCGAGGAGGGCGACCTTGACGAGCAGCACCCGCGTGTCCTCAGGCTTCCCCGGGTCCTGCGGCTTCAAACGCCGACCGAAGACCGCGTCTCCCTGCGGGTCAGGCCCCGGATCATGGTTTCGATCTGGGCGTCGGCCGTCTCGACCGGGTCGCGCCAGTCGACCCACGCATCCTTGCACTTGGCGATGTGGAGCGAGACGACGCCGTGCGTGCCGGCCCAGACCATCTGGGAGACGAGGTCGGCGTCGCGGAACTCGTCGCGCAGCCGGCCGGCCGCGAGAGCCTCGGCGACCGTGGCTTTCAGGAAGGCGTAGGCGTCTTCCTCGGGGTTGCCCCGGGTCAGGCGGCTGTCTTCCGGGCGCATCGACTCGGGGTGGGGCGTCATGAACATCAGTCGATAGTGATTGCGATGCGAAAGGGCGAAGCCGACGTAGGCCTGCCCGATCCGACGCAGGCGCTCGATCGGATCGGCGATCTTCGCGATTTTCTGGAACTCGACGGCCAGCGCGCCGAAGTCCTCGTCGCACAGCTCCCGCATCAGGGCCTGCTTGTCGCGGAAGTGGAAGTAGATCGACGTGGCCGAGTACTCGATCTTGTCGGCGATCCGCCGCATCGTCACCGCGTCGTACCCTTCATCCGCGAAGAGCTCCCTGGCAGCGTCGAGGATGCGGGTCCGGAGCTCCTGGCGTTCGCGTTCACGCCGTTCGGCAGTTCCCAAAACGTCCCTCCATTACTTAACAACGTTAAGTTATATATCCAGGTTCCTCGCGTCAACGATTTCTTTTGGCGAACATGGCAACCTGAGAGATCGACAGGCCGTATGTGATACAGAACTGACCGGTCAGTTCCGAAATAGAAATGCCGAGAGTCAAAACCGAGGCCAAGCAGAGGGCGATCCTCGACGCGAGCGCAAGCGTGTTCGCACGCAAGCCTTTCCACGCGGTGCTGATCGACGAAATCGCTTCGGACGCGGGGATCGGGAAGGGCACGATCTATCGGTACTTCGAGACCAAGGACGACCTCTATTTCGCGACGACCCTCCACGTCCTCGACGATCTGGCCCACGCCCTGTCGGAGACGCTGCCCCGCGAGCCGTCGGCGATCCGCCGGCTCGAACGGATCGCCGCGGAGAATCTCCGGTTCTACTGGGACCGGCAGTTTCTCTTCCCGTTCCTCCACAGCCAGGACGCCGCGGTGCGGCGCGACGAGATCATGAAGCGGCGGGAGGCGATCCTCCGGTTCTCCCAGGAGGCGATCCTCGCCGGGATCGAGCGGCGCGAGCTGCGGGGCATGGATGCGCGCATCGGCGCCGAGCTCTTTCTCGGCATGGTCCGCTCGGCGAGTCTCTTCCGGCAGCCGGAGGACACGCTCGAGGAGCTCGTCGCGCAGATCCTGTCGGTCTTTCTCGACGGCGTCCGGCGGAGAGAACCGTGAAGCGGGCCGCGGCCCTCGTTCTCGCGTGCGTGGCGGGGGGTTGTTCCCTGCTTCCGAAGAGGAACGTCCAGGACGCCGTGTCTCCGGCGCCGGCGCAGCCCTGGACGCCGCCGCCCGCCGCGCGGATGCCGGAGCCCGAGCGCCCCGCGCCGCCGCAGATCCCGGCGGAGTACATGAAGGCCGGAACGACGCTCTCGCTCGGCCAGCTCGTCGACGTCGCGCTGAAGAACAACCCGGCCACGAGAGAAGCCTGGTACGCGGCCCGAGCGGCGGCCGCCGAGGTCGGCTCGAAACGGTCGCTCTACTTTCCGTACGTCGAGGCCGACGTCCTCGTCGAGCGGCAGAAGCAGTCGGCCGTCGGCGGGCAGTTCACGTTCCTCCAGACGACCTACGGGCCTTCGATCGCGGCCACGTGGCTGCTCTTCAACTTCGGGGCGCGCGAGGCGGAGGTTCAGGAGGCCACGCGCTTCCTGTACGCTGCCGACTGGACGCACAACGCCGCGATTCAGGACGTGGTGCTGAGCGTCGCCCAGGCGTACTACCAGTACCTCAACGCCAAGGCCCAGGTCGCCGCCCGCCAGACCAACCTCGAGGAGGCGAAGAGCAACCTTGCCGCCGCCGAGGAGAGGCATCGCGCGGGTGTCGCGACGATCGCCGACGTGCTGCTGGCCAGGACCTCGGCCTCGCAGGCCGAGCTCGCCCTCCAGGTCGTCCAGGGGCAGGTCCAGGTCGTCCGCGGCGCGCTCGCCACCGCCATCGGCGTCGAGGCCACGGTGCCGGTGGACGTGGGAAGCCTGCCCGAGGACCTGCCGCTCGACGCCGTCACGAAGAGCGTGGACGAGCTCATCGCGAAGGCCGTCTCGGAGCGGCCGGATCTGGCGGCCCAGAGGTTCCGGGCCCTGGCGGCGCAGAGCCGCATCCGGGCCTCGGCGGTGGATGGCCTGCCGACCCTCTCGCTCGACGCCACCGGCAACCGCACCTTCTATTCCCGCCCCGGGGTGCCGGACCCGTTCTCGACCAACTGGGCCGGGCTGATCTCTCTGCGCATCCCGGTCTTCCGGGGCTTCGACACGGCGTATCAGGTGCAGAAGGCCCGGGACGAGGCCGAGCTGGCCCGGGCGAGCGCCGAGCGCACCGAGGACCAGGTGATCCTCGACGTCTGGTCGAGCTACTACGCCGTACAGACGGCCGCGCAGACCGTGCTCACCACGCGCGACCTGCTCGCGAGCGCGCGGCAGTCGGCCGACGTCGCCGACGGTCGCTATCGCGCCGGCGTGGGCTCGATCCTCGATCTGCTGACCGCCCAGACGGCTTACGCCGACGCGCGCTCCCAGGAGGCGCAGGCCCGATCACTGTGGTTTCTGTCCGTCGCGCAGCTGGCGCACGCGACCGGCGTTCTTCAGCCCGGCTCCCCCGAGATCCGCGCCCTGCCGCAGACGAAAGGAACGCCATGAGCCGCAACGGTTCGAGACGGTTTCTGGCCGCCGCTCTTCTGGCCGCCGCCGCCTGCCGCGGCAAGGGACCGGCCCCGGCCGCGGAGGCCGTGCCCGTGCGGGTCGGCAAGGTCGTGCAGAAGGCGGTTCCGCTCCAGATCCGCAACGTCGGTACGATGCAGCCCTACGTCGCCGTCCAGGTGCGCGCGCAGGTCTCGGGCGAAATCACACGGGTCCACTTCCGCGAGGGGCAGGACCTGAAGAAGGGCGAGCTTCTCTTCTCGATCGATCCCCGGCCCTACGAGGCGGCGCTCGCGCAGGCCGAGGCGGCGCTCGCTCGCGACCGGGCCCAGATGGAGAATGCGCAGACCGACGTGACGAGATACGAGGACCTCGTCAAGAAGGACTACGTGACGCAGCAGCAGTACGACAGCGTCAAGGCCAATGCCGCGGCGACCGCCGCGACCGTCCGCCTGAACCAGGCGATGGTCGAGCGGGCGCGTCTCGACCTGGCCTACTGTTCGATCCGCGCGCCGATGGACGGGAGGAGCGGCAGCATCATGGTCCAGGCCGGCAACGTCGTGACGGCGAACGACGCCGTGCTCGTCTCGATCAACCAGGTGGTACCGATCTACCTCGCCTTCGCCGTGCCCGAGCGGGACCTCCCGGAGATCCGGCGGCGACAGAACGCCGGAAGCCTCGCGGTCGAAGCCGAGGAGCCCGCGACCGGCCGGCTGCTCGGGCGGGGCGAGCTGACGTTCGTCGACAACACGGTCGATCGGGCGACCGGAACGATCACCCTCAAGGCGACGTTTCCGAATGCGGACCGCGTCCTCTGGCCCGGCGAATTCGTCAACGCCGTCCTGACGCTCGCCACGGAGCAGAACGCGATCGTCGCCCCCACCGGAGCCGTCCAGAGCGGCCAGGAGGGGACCTACGCCTTCGTCGTGAAGGCCGACAAGACGGTGGAATCCAGGCCGGTGACGGTCGCGCGAAACGCGGCCGACGGCGTTGTGATCGCCGAAGGGCTCGCGGCGGGTGAGACCGTCGTCACGGACGGCCAGCTGCGCCTTTCGCCGGGAGCGAAGGTCGAAGTGGTCGCGGGCGACGGCGCGGGGGCGAAGAAATCATGAATCTCTCCGAGCTCTTCATCCGGCGTCCGGTGATGACGACGCTCGTGATGGCGAGCCTGCTCGTCTTCGGCGTGATGGCCTACCGGCTTCTGCCGGTCTCGGACCTGCCGAACGTCGACTTCCCGACGATCCAGGTCTCGGCCGCGCTTCCCGGGGCCTCGCCCGAGACGATGGCGTCGTCGGTCGCCACGCCGCTCGAGAAGCAGTTCACGACGATCGCCGGTCTCGACAACATGAGCTCCTCGTCGGCCCAGGGCTCGACCTCGATCACGCTCCAGTTCAACCTCTCGCGGGACCTCGACGGCGCGGCGCTCGACGTCCAGTCGGCCATCTCGGCCGTGGCACGGCAGCTTCCGACCAACATGCCCGCCCCGCCCTCCTACGGCAAGGTCAACCCGGCGGACCAGCCGGTCATGTACCTCGCGTTGACCTCGAGGGTCCTGCCTCTGTCCGAGCTCGACGAGTACGGCGAGGTCATGATGGCGCAGCGGATCTCGACGGTCTCGGGCGTGGCGCAGGTGCAGGTCTACGGCCCGCAGAAGTACGCCGTGCGCGTCCAGCTCGATCCCCGCCAGCTCGCCAGCCGTGGCATCGGCATCGACGAGGTCGCCGACGCCGTCCGCGCGGCCAACGTCAACCTGCCGACGGGGATCCTGTACGGCCCGCTGACGTCCTTCACGGTCCAGGCCAATGGCCAGATTCTGAAGGCCGAGGGCTATCGGTCCGTCATCGTGGCCTACCGCAAGGGATCGCCGGTTCGGGTCGGAGACCTCGGCGAGGTCATCGACAGCGTCGAGAACAACAAGGGCGCCGCCTGGTACAACGAGGAGCGTTCCATTTCGCTGGCGATCTTCAAGCAGCCCGGCACGAACACCGTCGAGGTGGCGGAGGCGGTCCGGAGGCTCCTGCCGACGTTTCAGAAACAGCTGCCGGCCTCGGCGTCCCTCCACGTCGTGTTCGACCGTTCGGCCTCGATCCGTGCCTCGGTCGACGACGTCAAATTCACGCTGCTCCTGACGCTCGTCCTGGTCGTGCTCGTCATCTTCCTGTTCCTCCGCAAGGTGTCGGCGACGGTCATCCCGAGCCTCGCCCTGCCCTTTTCGATCGTCGGCACGTTCGCCGCGATGTACGTGCTGGGATACACCCTCGACAACCTCTCGCTCATGGCCCTGACGCTCTCGGTCGGCTTCGTCGTCGACGACGCCATCGTCATGCTCGAAAACATCGTCCGCCACATCGAGCGCGGCGAGGGCGTGTTCGAGGCGGCGCTGAAGGGTTCCCGGGAGATCGGTTTCACGATCATCTCGATGACGATCTCGCTCGCCGCCGTCTTCATCCCCATCCTCTTCATGGGAGGCATCGTTGGCCGGCTCTTTCGGGAGTTCGCTGTCGTCATCGGCGTCGCGATCCTGGTGTCGGGCTTCGTGTCGCTGTCGCTGACGCCGATGCTCTGCAGCCGGTTCCTGAGGCCCGAGGGCGAGAAGAAACCGGGACGCTTCTATCGCTGGAGCGAACGGGGATTCGACACGATGCTCGGCCTGTACGCGCGCACCCTCGGACCGGCGCTGCGGCACCCGCGCCGGGTCCTCGCGATGTCGGCCCTGGTGCTGGTCGCGACCGCGTGGATGTTCGTGAAGATCCCGAAGGGATTCCTGCCGACCGAGGACCAGGGGCTCGTCTTCGGATCGACCGAGGCGGCGCAGGGCATCGGGTTCCCGGCGATGCGCGAGAAGCAGCAGCAGATCGGCGCGATCGTCCGAGCCCACCCGGACGTCGCCAACGTGCTGATCTCGGCCGGGCCGCGCGGAAACACGGCCGTGGGCAACTCGGGCATCGTGCTCGGGCAGTTGAAGCCGCGGGGGGAGCGCCGCAGGACGGCGGACGAGATCCTGGCCGAGTTGCGGCCGCAGTTCGCGAAAGTTCCGGGAATCCGCGTGTTCATGCAGGTGCCGCCGCCGATTCGCCTCGGTGGCAGCCCGTCCCGGAGCCAGTATCAGTACACCCTCCAGGATTCGGACACGGCGGAGCTCTACAAGTACGCCCCGATTCTCGAGAGCAGGATCCGCGAGCTGCCGGAGGTCCAGGACGTCTCGAGCGACATGCAGCTTTCGAATCCCCAGTTGAACGTGACGATCGACCGGGATCGCGCCGCCGCGCTCGGCATCTCGACCCAGAAGATCGAGGATGCCCTGTACACCGCGTACGGCACGCGCCAGGTGTCCACGATCTACGCCCCGACCAATCAGTACCAGGTCATCATGGAGCTCGCGCCCGAGTTTCAGGCCACGGCCGCCGGGATCGGCATGCTCTACGTGCGCTCGTCCTCCGGCGATCTGGTGCCGCTCTCCTCGCTCGCGTCGGTCACGCAGGGCACGGGGCCCCTGACCGTGGCCCACCAGGGGCAGCTGCCCGCCGTGTCGATCTCGTTCAACCTGCAACCGGGCGTGGCGCTCGGGGACGCCGTGGCCGCGGTCAACCGGGTCGCGCGCCAGACGCTGCCCTCGACCGTGCAGCGCGACTTCCAGGGCACGGCCCAGGCGTTCCAGAGCTCCATCCAGGGGTTGGGCCTCTTGCTCCTCGTCGCGATCCTCGTGATCTACGTCGTCCTGGGGATCCTCTACGAGAGCTTCATCCACCCGCTGACGATCCTGACGGCGCTGCCGTTTGCCGGTTTCGGAGCGCTCGTGACGCTGATGGCGTTCCGCACGGAGCTCTCGATCTACGCCTTCGTCGGCATCATCCTGCTCGTCGGCCTCGTCAAGAAGAACGGCATCATGATGGTCGACTTCGCGATCGAGGCGCAGCGCGCCGAGGGCGTGAGCGCCCGGAAGGCGATCTACGAGGCCTGCGTGGTCCGCTTCCGCCCGATCATGATGACGACCATGGCGGCCCTCATGGGGACGCTCCCGATCGCGGTGGGATTCGGCGCGGGCGCCGAGTCGCGCCGGCCGCTGGGGCTCGCCGTCGTCGGCGGCCTTCTCTTCTCGCAGCTGCTGACGCTCTACGTGACGCCGGTCTTCTACGTCGTCATGGACCGCTTCCAGCAGCGGATCGACGAGCGCAAGGGCAAGAAGCGGGAGGGGGCACCGAAGCCGAATGCCGAGGAGCCGGAGGTCGAGCGCGAGGAGCCCGTCCCGGCGACCGCGGCGCTACGGCTTAGGGACGTCTAACTCTTTCTCGCGACTGGGCTTATTCCTACGGTGGGCGCGTGTCGCGCGCTATAATCGGGTCATGGATCGCGAGCTCGAGCGGCGCTGGGTTCTCCAGTGGATCGAGACCGGCAAGCTTCTCGACGAGATTCGTCGGCGGGAGCTCAAGGCGATGACCGAGGATGAGGCGCGTCGGGCCTCGGAAAACGTCTTGTCGCTCGCCGAAAACTTCCCGCTGCCGGCCCGCCGCATCGCGTGGTCGGGCCTCATCGAGCAACAGGCCATCTTCCACCGGCGGCGCTCCGGGTGAGCCTCCTCTACGACACCGCGAAAGATTTCCAGCGAGTCTGTCTCGAGTCCGGCTGGAAGTTCTGCTTCATCGGAGGCATCGCCGTCCAGAGGTGGGGCGAGCCGCGGTTCACACACGACGCGGACCTGACCGTTCTGACGGGCTTCGGCAGCGAGGCGTCCTACATCGAGCGGCTGCTCGGGAGGTACGAACCCCGCGCATCCGACGCCGCGGCATTCGCCCTCAAGAGCCGGGTCCTGCTCCTCAAGGCGTCCAACGGCATTCCGATCGACGTGTCCCTCGGCGCGATCGACTTCGAGGCGCGCATGATCGAGCGAGCCTCCGACTGGGACGCGGCCGATGGCGTCGTCTTGACGACGTGCGGCGCCGACGACCTCGTGGTGCTCAAGGCCTTCGCGAGCCGCGATCAGGACTGGGCGGACATTCGGAACATCCTGGCTCGCCAGGCCGGTAACCTCGACACGGCGTTAATCTTCCGCGAGCTCGACCCGCTTCTGGAGCTGAAGGAGGATGCGAGCGCCCGCGAGCGGCTGCGTCAGCTGCTCTCGGCGTAGTCGCCGGGGTCTCGCTTACCGACTCGCCCGCCCGCTGACCTGGAACGCGGGCCGGCCCAGAAGGTACCCCTGGCCGAACTCGATGCCGAGGTCGACCAGGGTCTTGCGCTCGGCCTCGACCTCGATTCCCTCGGCGACGAGGGTCGCGCCGATGCGCCTTCCGATCGCGTCGAGCGAGGCGATGATCTCGCGCTTGATCGGGTCGGAGTGGATGTTGCGCACGAGCGAGTCGGCGACCTTGATGTAGTCGGGCTTCAAGTGCAGGATCGTCTCGAGCCCGGAATAGCCGGAACCGGCGTCGTCGATCGCGATCTTCAGGTTGGCCTGGCGGACCTGGCCGAGGACGTCCCGGAACGCGTCGTAGTCGCGGACCATCTCCTTTTCCGAGATTTCGACGACCACGTCGCCGTGGCTGCGATTGATGGACGCGAGGTTGCGAGCGTCGAGAAACACGGGATGACGCAGGAGCATCGCCGAAGCGTTGACGAAGAGGCGCCGCTCGCCGACGGCGCGGGGCAGGCTCGAGAAGATCGTGTCGAGACACAGGGTCTCGAGCTCGACGTCCATCTCGTTTTCGTGGGCAACCGCGAAGAGGACCGTCGGCGGCTCGAGGGTCGTGCCCTGCGGTCCCCGGATCAGCGCCTCGTACCCCATGATCGCGCCGTCGGGAAGGTGCCGGACGGGCTGGAACGCCGGCCGCAGCTGACGGCCGCCGATGACGGCCTTGAGCCCCGCGAAGAGCTCGAGCTTTTCGTGGGTCTGGCGCTGCGTGACGATCTTGACCGCCTCCTGCAGCGTGCGCACCACGTGGCGCGAAGGACGGACGCGCGGGTTGTCGGGTGTCGTGAGACTCGAGGCGAGGATGCTGACGAAGTCGGCGGTCGTTCCCTCCAGGCGTCTGGCGCAGGCGGCGCACCACGCCGGCGCGAAGGCGCGCGGCCTCCTCCTCGAGATTGACGGGCGTGCGGCCGCGGCCGGCGGGAGGAAGGCTGTAGAGGATGAAGAAGCCGTCGGCGCCCGAGAAGCGGATCGAATGCACGTGCGGCGCCAGGCGCGAGGAGCGGACGTCGTCCTGCAGCCCTTCGGAGACGCCGGCGAGCACCTTGTCGTAGTGCTCCCAGCCGAAGAGCTCCTCGAAGCCGAAGTACTTGCCGACCTGGAGGTAGATGACCCCGAGGTGGTCGATGCGCTCGTCGGCGCGCTCCGGCGTCTCGAACGGATGGATCGGCAGGTTCGTGATCCCGTCGTAGACGATCCGTTCGCGGCGCAGGTCGTCCAGACCCGCGGGCGGGGCCTCTCCCGCCTCCGGAAAAGGTCCGTCGATGACGTTGGGTTCCGTGCGGCGTTTGGGCCTCATCCTTCCTCCATGGCGTGAGTCGTGTCGAGAAGCGACCGCACCTTCCGGCGAAGCTCTTCGGCGCCGAAGGGCTTGGCCAGAAAGTCCGAGCCGCCGAGCTGCATGGCCGTGATGCGGTCCTTGACCTCGGAGCGGCCGGTCAGAAAGAGCACGGGCACGTCGCGCGTGGCCGACTGGCGCCGCAGGATCGCGCAGAACTCCCAGCCGGTCATGCCGGGCATGTTGACGTCGAGGATGACGAGGTCGGGGACCTCGCGCAGCGTCTCGAGCAGCGCGCCGCGCGGCTCGGCCGGGCAGTCGACGGCGAAGCCTTCGGGCGCGAGCAGGTCCCGGACCGCCGTCGAGATCTCCCGGTCGTCGTCGACGACGACGATGCGCTTCATCGGGCGCCCCGCTGGAAGGGCAGCATGATGGTGACCTCGGAGCCGTAACCGGCCTCGCTCGACAGACTGATCTTCCCGCCGTTGGCCTCGAGGATTTCCTTCGTCACCGCGAGCCCCAGGCCCTTGCCGCGGCGTCCGGAGGCGACGGCGCCCTGTCCGCGAAAGGCGTAGTCGAAAGCGCGGGCGCTCTCCTCGGGGCTCATGCCCATGCCCGTGTCCTTGACGACGACGAAGGCCTGGGCCCCCGCGGCCCCGGCCCGGATGCGAACTTCGCCCGCATCGGGCGTGTACTTGATGGCGTTGTCGAGAACGTTGCGAAACGCCCGCTGGAGGGCCACCGGGTCGGCGGCGACCGGAAGCTGCGGCCGTTCGGCGATGAACTCGATGCGGATCCGCCCGCCGTGGGCGAGCCTGTAGGCCGTGGCGAGCGAGCCCGAGGATCTCGACGAGATCCGCGTTCTGGGGAGGCGGGGCGGCCGGCTCCGGAACGGGGGCCGGGGTCCCGACGAGCCGTTCGGCGAGCTCGATCTCGCGCTCCAGATTGTCGAGGTACTCGCGGTTGGGGAGCTCCCCGCGGCGGGCCGCCTCCTGGATCAGGTCCGTATAGACGCGAATGACGGAGAGGGGAGAGCGCAGATCGTGGAGGATCTCGGCGTCGGGGTCCCGGTCGGGAAGGACGGCGGCCGGGCGCGGGGCCGCAGCGGGCTCCTCGGCCTCCCGGGGCAAAGGACGCCGCTCCGGCGCCGTTCCGGCGGCCGCCGACGAAACCTCCAGCGTCACGAGGAGGGCGGGCGCCGCGAGCGCGACGCCGGCGAGCGCGAAGAGGGACGCCGCGGAGTTCGTCGGGACGCGGGCCAGGGTGGCCAGCGCGGCCACGCCCATGACCGACGCCACGGCGAAGAAGCGCGCCGCAGGCTTTCCCTCGCAGTGCCACGACAGCGCCACTCCGGCCGGAAGCAGCAGCGCGTAGGGCGAAAGCGCGCCGCCCGTGAGCGACATCGCGCAAAAGAGAAGGACGAGGTCGGCCACCATCGCCAGCGGCGCCGCGAAGTCGCCGAGCGAATCCCGAACGCTCTCGCGCGTGAGGACGAAGAGCGTGCCGAGCGCGCCCCCGAGCGCAAGGGCCAGGGGCCGCGCGTCGCCGAGGCCGAGAACGATGGCGATCAGGGTGAAGAGGGTGAAGAGACCGGACGCGGCGGCGCGGTGGGCGGCGAACGCCCCGCGCCGATCAGACATAGGCGCAGCCCACCCGGACGCCGCCGCCGGGCATCGGCGCCGAGTTCAGGGCCCTGAGCCGGATCGGGTGGCGCTCCGGATCGTGCCTCTGGACGATCTCCGCCTTCCAGCGGGACGGCCACTTCTCGGCCTTCTTCGCGTGGAAGGCGATGCCGCCGTAGCTCACGTCGACGACCGGCGCCGTGACCGGGCGGACCGGGCCCTTCCATTCCATGCGCAGGCTCATCTCCTCGGGCGCAAAACGCGGATGCAGGCGGCGCTCGGAGGCGGCGAACGTGGACTGCGACCGGCACTGGTAGAGCCGGAGGTCGGCGATCTTGAGCAGGAAGTCCGTGCTCTTGCCGTCGTTGGGGTAGGAAGCGACGCCGTAATGGAGGTCGAGCGCCGCGGCGGCCCGGTCCGACAGCGGGATCTCCGAAACGCGCTCGCGCACGCGCTCGAGCACCGCGAGCGCCGAGATCATGTCCGTGTTGGGGAGCACGAGGACGAACTCGTCGCCGCCCCAGCGGCAGCCCGCGTCGATCGCCCGGAGCGACTCGCGCACGACGCGGGCGGTCCGGACGAGCACGCTGTCGCCGACGGGATGGCCCATGCGGTCGTTGATCGCCTTGAAACCCTTCAAGTCCATCATTCCCACGGCGAGGATCCCGCCCGCGCGCTCGGCCCGCGAGATCTCGCGCGTCAGGTGATCGACGAGGAACCGGCGGTTGTAGAGGCCGGTCAGCGGGTCGGTGATCGCGTTGACCCGCAGCACCGCGAGATCCGCCTCGGACACCAGGCGCGGGTCCTTCATCAGGCCCTTGAGGCTGTGCAAATGATGAAGGAGCACGGTCTGGAGGCCGAGCGGGGGCCCGAGAGTCTCGCGCAACGCCGGGATCAGCCGCTCGATCTCCGTCCAGCGTTCGAGGGCCTCGGCCGCTTCGAACGGAATTCCCGTCCACTCCGCGAACAACTGCCGGAGCACCTCGCCCCGGTCGCCGTTGCGCGCGATCGACGAAAGGGATTTCGAGAACCGCGTGAGCGAAAAGTCGCGCTGTCGACCCAGCCGCGCGAGGCGGCCGATGTGCTCGCTCAGATCGTCCGAAGCCAGCCGCATCCTGCTCCCGTTCGCACCGCACGCGATCTCGCTGCGGGTTTTGCCTTCACTCGCGGCCGGCGCCACGCGCCGTCCCTACGTTGCTCGTCTGTCGTGGGCCCGCGCCGACCGCCGGTGATCGGTTCGCTCGGTTTCGCGCGAGAGCCGGGCAACGGCTCCGGCCGCCTCCGCCACCGCGTCTCCGAGTGAACAGACCAGGACGAGTTGTCCGTCTTTTAACAGATCGACGACCTCGCGGTCCGAGCGCGCCCAGAGGACGGTCGAGCCCACGACGAGCAGCCGGGCCTTGCCCAGGTCGGCCGCGGGGTCGAGCTTGCTCAGGGCCTCGGCGCACCGGCGGATCCGGGCGAGGCCGAGCCCGCCGGCACGCAGGCGCGCCGCCACGCGCAGACGCACGACGTCGGCGAAGGAATACCGCCGTGCCGAGCCGTAACCGCTCGCCTTCTCGACCGAGGGGCGCAGAAAGCCGTTCCGATCCCAGTGGTCGAGCTGCCTGGCCGTCAGGCCAGTCAGCCGGGCCGCCTCGGCGGTGGAAAAGCTTCTCGCAATTACACTTCTGAATTTCATGGCTGTAATTCAAAAATGTTAGCACAGGCGCGGGTTTTTCGGTGGCCGGCCGGGGGGGAAGAGCCCAGAATGGAGCCCGAACGGGAGGACGCATGACGATCGCCTGGCTCGCCCTGGCGGCCCGCCTGTCCCTGGGGCCGGTTCCCGCAACGCCGCCCGGCTACCTCTACCGGACGACCCTCATCCAGGCAGCCCCGGGCAAGTTTCTGGAGGTCGTGGGCTTCATCCAGGCGGGCTGGCCGGGCTCGAAGAACAGCGGCGACGAGCCGCCGATCGCCATGCGGCACAGCCAGGGCGACCGGTGGGACCTGCTGCTGCTCTTTCCGATGGGCAGCTGGGGCGAGTACTACGCCGCGGACCGGATCGCCCGGCGCTCGAAGGCGGCGGAAGCGGCGATTCCGGATCTCGTCCGGCTCTCCGGCGACGTCGCCTGGACGGAGGACGTCTTCGCCTACGGCCCGCCGCTGCCCGAGACGCGGGAGGCGCTCGGGAAGGCCGGGTTCTTCCACGTCGAGATGTTCCAGGCGCTGCCGGGCATGGAGCAGAGCCTGTATCACCAGCGCGAGATGGAGAACGCGTACCTGAAGGCCCTCGATCTCCGGCAGAACCTGATCTTCATCCGCGCCGCGGGAGCGCCCTGGGACCTTTTCACGATCGGGGCCTACCGCGACCTCAAGCACTACGCCGAGAGCGCCGACGTCCCCGAGGCCAGGCAGGAGGAGGCCGCGAGGGCGGCGGGGTTCGACGGCGTGAAGGCGATCGGGCCGTACCTGCGAACGTTGATCGCGCTCCACCACGACACGCTGGCCGTCGCGATCAGGTAGCGGCCGGCGGGGCGAGCGCGTCTCTCCCTCTACCGTGTCTTCACGGCCGCGAGCACGCGCGCCAGGGCGGTGCCCGGATCGAGCGAAGGCGCGTCGTAGATGTTCCAGCCGGTGAAGACGGCGATGAGGTCGAGGTCCGGAACGACGATCAGGAGCTGTCCACCATAGCCCCATCCCGCGAAGGCGTCGTGCGAGCCCGCGCCATTGGCCGGCATCACCCACCACTGGAGCCGTAGCCGTAGGTGCCGTCCTTGGTGTGCGTGCTGGCACGGGTCGTCGAGGCGACCCATCCTTCCGGCAGGATGCGCTTGCCGTCCCAGACCCCGTCCTTCAGGTACAGATAGCCGAGCTTCGCGAGGTCTCGCGGCGTCAGGTACAGCCCGCCCTCGGTGTCGGCGAGGCCTGTGGGCGTTCGCTTCCAGAAATACCCGATTCCGAGCGGAGCGAAGAGATGCACCTTCGCGTAGTCGTCGGCCTCCTTCCCGGTCGTCTTCCGGATCAGCTCGGAAAGCAGCATCGTCGCCCCGCTGTTGTAGACGAAGACCCGGCCGGGTCTCGGCCATGGGCTGTTCGAGGACGTAGAGGACCCAGTCCTTCCTGCCCTCCATCACCGCGCAGTCGTTGGCGGGGTCCGTGTACTCGGTCGATTCCTCGTCCCAGCGATGCCCGTCGTCATCGTCAGCACGTCCTTGACCGTCATCCGGTCGCGGCGCGGGTCCGGCGGGATCCTGAAGGCCGCGAAATACGGCATCACCTTCGCGTCCACACCCGGGACTTCGCCGCGGCCGATCGCGATGCCGATGAGCGCCGACGTCACGCTCTTCGAGACGGACTGCATCGTGTGGAGCCTCGTGCCCTTGTAGTACGGGTGCCAGTCTGGGTCGTAGTAGTTGTAGATTCCGGGCGCGCCCCTGCCGGCGAAGAGACGCGCGTAGTCCTTCGCGCGGTCGTAGGTCTTCTCGTAGACGATCCTGCCGTTGCGGATGACGAGCATGGAGTCGACGTAGCCGTGTTTGCCGGAGGCAAACTCGTGGTCGAGCGCGTCGAGGGCGGCGCGGTCGAGGCCCTGCGACTCCGGGTGCGCGTCCACCCAGGCCTTCGTCGGCCACGGAGTCGTGGGTGCTCCGGCCAGGAATGCGAGCAGCAGGAGCATCGTCATGGGCATCACCGGACGGCGTTGCCGTCCCTCGGCTCTCTCATCGGGCGGCCGCGCCGGTCGGCGAATGCCTGCCATCTCCACCAGCCAGGACGGGTGCCGGGGAGAGCGTCATCGCTTCTCCTTGAAGGCTTCCGTCCAGTTCAGGACCAGGGCGAGCGGTTCGGGGCTCTCCTCACGGGTCCGGACAGCGCGAGAAACCGGCCGTCCGGGGCGACGTCGTAGCGGGTGACGACCTCGAAGCCGGGATCGAACGTCGAGAAGAGCGGGAGTCGGAAGAGGGCCTGGCCACTGCCAAACGTGAGGGAGTCGCCCTGTCGACCGACCGCGGCGGCGAGCAGCCAGCCGTCACGGACGTAGTAGAGCTCCTTTCCGTCACGGCTCCACCGGGGTTGCGAGCCGCCCTCCGCCGAGACGCGGAAGCGGCGGGTCGGAGCCGGAAACGAGGCGACATAGATCTCCAGATGCCCGGACTCGTCCGACGAATAGGCCACCCAGTGACCGTCGGGCGAGAAGTCGGCGTTGCTCTCGTCGTCCACGCTCGCGATGAAGGTCTGGGGGTTCCGCTCGCCGGTGAGCGAAACGAACTTCAGGTCTCCCCGCGTGCCCGGGTTGAACTCGCGATACATCAGGTACCGGCCATCGGGGGACACGTCGGTCGGTGCCGCATTCGACGGGGAACGGAGAAAGAGCTTTGGCTCGCCGGCACCGTGCGTGGGCATCTCGAAGACGTTCCAGGGCCCTTCGATGTACTGGGAGAAGAAGAGCCGCTGTCCGTCGGGCGTGAAGACCGGTGACAGTTGAGGCACGCTGTCGCGCGTCAACCTCAGTCCGCGAGCGTCTCCGGTGTCGAAGATCCAGAGATCTGGCGGCAGCGGATCATCGGTGCGCGTCGTTGCTGCGAGGCGTCCGTCCGGATGCCAGCGCGACATTGATGATTCGCCCGGACGGACCCAGGGCCGCAAGCTCCCGGCCGGATCGATCGAGCCAGACGACCTTCGCATCGGTGCCGCCCACGAGGCTCGAGTAGACGAGCAGGTCGGCGGATGCGGACGCAACCGAGCTGCCCGTCGCCGGATGCCCTGAACATCCTTGGCCAGGAGGACCGCGTCTCCCGTGACCGCGAGCGAAGTCGGATCGAAAGCCACGGCCATCAGATCGCTCGCGCGGCGAAACAGACCAGGTAGCCGGGAGGAGCGTAGAAGGCGCTCGTGTTGTCCGCGAGAACCTCGTGCCGAAGCGAACCGTCGAGCGATCCGGCAGTCGTCGTGTACGACAGCTGGAGGGGAGACTTCGGGTCGGCCTTGCGAATCGAATAGATGAACCGCTTGCCGCCCGGGAGAAAGCTGCGGCCAGCGGTGCGACGTCTCTCCGCTGGCCCGATCGAGCTTCGTCACCGGGGCCGTCGGCCCACCGGTCGCCGGGACTCGAATGAGCGGGGAAAAATTGTTCGGCGCGTAGAGGATCGTTCCGTCCTCGCCCCAGGCGCCGCCGCGCGGTTCCGCCACGTCGGCGAGTTCGCGCGGCGTCGGAGGCCGAAGCGGAGGCTTCCACGATCCTGAGCTTTCCCTTGGCGAAGAATCCGATCGACCGGCTGTCCGGCGACCAGAACGGGAACAGGGCGCCCTCGCCGCCTGGTACGGGGAATGCGTCGAGAGCCATCCAGATCCCGAACCCAGAGGGCGGGCGGGTCGTCCGGTGAGCGAGCGCCGAAGGCGAGGCGCCGTCCGTCCGGCGACAGCGCGGCGCCCCCGATGTTCGCTCCGACGACGTGGAACGTCGTGCCGGGCGGGGGAGGAATGGCGGCGCGCAGGATCCGTCGGCCGCGGCGTCGAGCGTGATCCGGACGAGAACGCGAAGGCGGCCGAGACCCAACGCTCACTGCGGCGATCAGCCATGGGAGGAGCGCCGAGAAAAACGAGGAAGGCGGCGGGACGCGGCCGCGGCCTCCGCCGGCGCCGACCGCTCCTGCCGGATGCCTTCGAGCTGCAGCGCCACGTCCCGCGCCGTTTGCCAGCGCTCCTCGGGGTCCTTGGCGAGGCAGATCGCGACCACGCGGTCGAGCGCGCGCGGGGACATCGGCTGTTCGCGGGAGATCGGCGGCGGATCGTCCCGGAGAATCGATCCGATGAGCGATGCCCGCGTCGCGCCCGGGAAGGCTTTCCGCCCCGTCGCCATCTCGTAGAGGGCGAGGCCGAGGGCGAAGACGTCCGTGCGCGCGTCGGCGTCCCTGCCCTCGAGCTGCTCGGGCGCCATGTACTGCACCGTGCCGAGGACGGTTCCCGCTTCGGTCAGCGGCGTTTCGGTGGGAAGCGCCGTCACACCGGCGGGCGACGACGAGCTCGAGAACTCTCGCCAGGCCGAAGTCGAGGAGCTTCACTCCGGAGGACGTCAGCATGACGTTGGCCGGCTTCAGGTCGCGATGGACGATGCCCTGCCGGTGCGCCTTCGCCAGCGCGTCGGCGATTTCGACGCCGAAGCGCAGCGCCTGATCGAGGGGCAGCGGCCCCCTGGCGAGGCGGTCCGCGAGCGTCTGTCCATCGAGCAGCTCCATCACCAGGTATTCCGTCTCGCCCTCACGCCCGACGTCGTAGAGCGCGCAGATGTGCGGGTGCGCGAGCTGCGAGATCGTCCTGGCCTCGCGCTCGAAGCGCTGCCGCGTCTGCTCGGAGGCCGTCGCGCTCGAAGGCAGCACCTTGACGGCGACGTCGCGGCCGAGCCGCGTGTCCCGCGCCCGGTACACCTCGCCCATTCCGCCCGCGCCCAGGGGCGAGAGGATCTCGTACGGGCCGAGTCGGGTGCCGGGCGGGAGGCTCATGGCCCTCCGGAAGGAAGAGCGGATTCTATCGCGGGCTCAAGGAGCGCCCGCGGCCTCGGCGCGCTTGCGGCGACGCTCTGCGAGGGCGTACAGGACGAAGCCGGCTCCGAGGAACCCGAAGGAGCCGATGAAGACCTGGACGAAGAAGCTCATCTTGTCGGCCGAGTCGGACGGGGGAACGAGGGCGAGGATGATCGCGACGACGGTCGTCACGAACCCGAGGCCGTTCCAGAAGACGCTCCCGGCGCTGCCTCCGGGAACCGGGACGGCGCCAGGCTGGCGCGCGATCTCGGCGCGCAGCCGGATCGCCGACGCGAACATGTACATGTAGGGCATGAAGTAGACGATCAGCGTGGCGTTGACGAGCTTGAGATACGCCTCTTTCACCGTGGCGCCCTGTGTCGCCGCGACGATGAAGATCGCCGAGAACGCGGCCTGGAAGACCATCGCGAACCAGGGGGTCTTCCACTTCGGATGGGTCTTCGCGAAAATGGGCGGCAGGTACTTGTCGAGGCCGCCGACGAAGAGCAGGCGCGCCGTCGCGATGAGCCAGGCTCCGACTCCGCCGAGGCCTGCGAGCGTCATCAGGAGCGCCACGGGCGCGCCGAGCCAGGGCAGGCCGTGGGCCGCACCGGCCTTGGTGATCGCCTGGTTGACGCCGGAGAGAATCGACACTTCGCTCTGGGGGAGCGCCCAGAGGATGGAGATCGTGCCGAGGAGGTAGCAGGCGGCGATCGAGATGCCCGAGATCGTGATCGCCCGCGGAAAGGTCCTCCGCGGCTCGACGACTTCGCCCGCCATCGTGGGGGCGAGCTCGAGGCCGGCGTACCCGAAACAGAGATTCGCAAAGAAGAGGACCGTCGGAAGCGCCGCGAAGTTCGGGATGAGGGACGCGACCGGCATCGGCGTCGCCGAGCCGGAGCGGAACAGGGCGATCAGCCCGACCGTCAGCAGCGCGAGCGACGGAATCCACTGCGCCAGGCCGCCGATGTTCTGCACCCACTTGCCCGTCTTCATCCCGACGATGTTGAAGACGAGGGCAATCGCCAGAAGCGCCAGCGATGCCCCGGCCGTATAGATCGCGCTCTGCTCCAGAGCGGCAAACCGCGTTCCGAAGACGTAGAGCGCGAAGACGACCGTCGAGAGCGTGAGGGTCGGGAAATACGTGATGTTCGAGGCCCAGTAGAGCCACCCCGCGAGAAACCCCTGGCGCTGGCCGAAGGCCTTCGAGGTCCAGACGTAGAGTCCGCCCTCTTCGGGGAGGGCCGAGGAGAGCGCCGTGACCGCGAAGCCCTGGGGGATGAAGAAGGCGATCGCGGCGAGCACCCAGAGCAGGAGCGACGAGGGCCCGTTGGCCGCGGCGAGCGCGATCCACCGCATGCCGACGATCGCGGCCACGTTGAAGAGAACGATGTCCTTGGTCCTGAGGGCGCGTTCGAGGGCCATGGCGAGATCTGCTCTACTTCCATTCCCGGACCAGGTAGAGGTCCGAGGCGGTCACGCGACCGAGCGAGTACGCCCAGGCTTTTCCGTCCGGCGTGACGCGCACGGCCTCGATGCGAATGAGGCCGACCCGATCGGCAGGCGCCAGCTCCCTCCAGAGCTCCTTTTTTCCGCTTGCCAGGATCAATCGCGACACGGGCAGCGGCACCTCCCCGAAGCGGGCAACGAAGATCGCCTTGCCATCCGCGCTCCACTGGATCGGAACATCTCCCGCTTCGAGTCCCGGAATCGGCCGCGCGTCGCCGCCCGAGATGGGGTAGATCCGGGCCTTCCCGTCGGGACCCGCGGCGGCGAAGAACTTGCCGTCCGGCGAGATGGCCCCGCGGCCGGTGATGCCCTCGGGGGTGATGGGCCGGGGCGCGCCGCCCGAAAGGTCGAGGGCGTACGCGCGCGCGCCGTGTCCCGCCTCGGCCGCGACGAAGGCGATCCGCTTACCGTCGGGGGGAAGAAATGCGGCTTCGATGACCTGGAGGTCTCCGACGGGAATCGGACGCGGCTGCCCGGCCGCGGTCGGCAGGAGAAGCAGTCGCGTTTGGGCCCCCGTACCGCGGATGATCAGCGCCCAATTTCCGTCGGGGGAAAGATCCAGGGCGATCCCGTCGCCCAGTCGCGCGGCCGGCGCCCCGTCGGTGTCCCGCAGGTAAACCGAGCCGTCGGCGCCGCCCCCCTGTCCCATCTCGGAAAACAGCATCCGTTTCCCGTCCGCCGAGAGGCTCTCGATCTGGCTCTGGTCGAGCCAGGAGAGATTTCGGGAGGAGGCCTCGTTCGAGGAGAAGAGAATTTCACGCGTGGCGATCTCGCGCTCCACGAGCACGCTTCCGTCGCGGGCGATGTCGTGGAGGACCTCGAGGTCGGTCGTCGTCGCGACGGTGCGCACGCGTCCGTTCATATCCAACGCAAAGATGCCCGTGCCCAGCTCGGGACGGACACCCGCAGCCCACACCTCGTTGCCCGAGGGGTGCCAGGCCAGACTGTCCACGAAGATGAAGCCCTCGGCGAGCGTCCGGTGATTGCCGGCGATGTCGACCAGGGCGACCGTGGGTCCTTCGATCAACGCGATCGACTTGCCGTCCGGAGCGACGCGCGGGAAAAAGATGTCGCCCGTGTAGAGCGGCTTGCCGATCGGGAATTCGAGCACGACCCTTCCGTCGACCTCATGCAGCACGGCGAGGCCCTCGCCGTCGGGCGCCCAGTCGGCGGTGGACACGCCATCCAGCACCTGACGCGGCGTGCCGCCCGCGAGCGGCACTCGGGCGAGCGTTCCGGTTCCGACGACCCCGAAGAGGTTGCTCTTCTTGAGCAGGACCGCGAGCTCGCCGGAAGGAGACACCGAGAGAAGGTTCGCCCCCGGAATACCGAGAGATCGCGTCTCGGGGCTTCCGATGCGCGTGAGGTAGATCTCCGCGGGCCGGTCGCCCCACGAGGCGCTGTAGACGACGTTCTGGCCGTCGGCCGTCAGGCGCGCGAAGAGAACGTTGCCGCGCTGGTAGGTGAGGCGCTGGTGAACGGGCACGGCGGCGACCTCGCCCGGCCCGGCGGCGAGGCGCCGGCCGGCCCAGAAGGCGAGGAGAGCGAGAGCGGCGGCGACGCCGGCCGCCGCGATGCCTCGGCCCTTCATCAGGCGGCGCGTCGCGCTCGCCGGCGCCGCCCCGGAGATGCCCGAGGTGCCGGAGAGCGCATCGAGATCGAAGGCGAGGTCGTGCGCGGAGTGGAACCGCTGCTCGGGGTTCTTTTCGAGGCAGTGGCGCACGATCCGCTCCAGACCCGGCGAGATGTTCTGGTTGGTCACGGACAAGTCCGGCGGGTCTTCCTTCAGGATCGCCGACATCGTGTCCGCCGCCGAGCCGCCGTGGAACGCCCTCTTGCCCGAGAGCATCTCGTAGAGGATCGCTCCCAAGGAGAAGATGTCGCTTCGGGCATCGGCGGGCTTTCCGCGCACCTGCTCGGGCGACATGTAACCGAGCGTCCCCATGACGACGCCGGGCTCGGTCCCTGCCGTCGCCGTCGGGAGTCCCGTGACCTGCGAGCCCTCCTCCTGGTGGGTGAGCTTGGCCAGGCCGAAGTCGAGGATCTTGAGGCGGCCGTCCCGCGTGACGAAGAGGTTCTCGGGCTTCAGGTCCCGGTGGACGATCCCTTTTCCGTGCGCCGCGGCCAGGCCGTGCGCGATCTGGAGCGCGTAGTCGATCGTCTTGCGCGGCGCGAGCCGTCCGCCGGCGAGGGCCGAGCGCAGGGTCTCGCCCTCGAGCAGCTCCTGGACGACATAGGGGGCGCCGTCGTGAGTCCCGATGTCGTAGACCGCGGTGATGTTCGGGTGGTTCAGGACTCCCGCGGCCTTGGCCTCCTGCTCGAAGCGCCGCAGGCGCTCGGCCTCCTGCGAGAACGACGCCGGCAGCACCTTGATCGCGACCTCGCGGGAGAGGCGCGGGTCCTTCGCGCGATACACCTCGCCCATCCCGCCGGCGCCGATCTGGCCGAGGATCTCGTAGGGACCGAGCTTCGCGCCGGCGGCCAGAGTCATTCGGTCGCCGCGGCCTCGGTGCGTTGCCAGATGTCGGCGTTGTCGTTCGACCGCACGACGTAGCAGACGCTGACCGTCCGCGCGCAGGCGATGCTCGAGTATCCGCCGTTCGGAGGCCGTTCCACGACGCGCTGCTTCTCTCCCGAGGAGATGTCGAGCGCGTACAGGCCGTCTCGTTCGGAGTAGACGAGAAACCTGTTGCCGAGGACGCCGGCGCGCCGGATGCGAGAGGGAACCGTCGTCTGCGGAATGATCCGGACGGCCGCGCCCGGTCCGGGGGAATAGACGGCGAGGGCCTGGACGCTCAGGTCCTTGAGCCGCACCACGGAGCCGACGAGCGTTCGCCCGTCGGCCGTCCAGTCCATCGGGAGAAAGAACGTCTCCGGGGCCGGTGCCGGGATGGGCTCCGTGCGGGCAACGGCGCCCGCATCGTCGAGCCGGGAGATCGAGCCGCCAGCGCCGCTGTTGGTCGCGATCGATCGGCCGTCGGGGGACCAGTGCGCCTCGATGATCAGGTCCTTGGCCTGCGTGAGCTGTTTCAGGCCGCTCCCGTCACGCTGGATCGTCCAGATCTGGTAGTGGCCGCCGCGATCGGAGTGGAAAGCGATGCGCTTGCCGTCGGGCGAGAAATTCGGCCCGCGGTCCTTCGGAGCGTCGTCGGTGAGCTGGCGGAGGTTGCTGCCGTCGCTGTCGAGCAGGAAGAGGTCGTCCTGGGCCCCCCCGCGCGAATCGAAGGCGAGGGACCTGCCGTCCGCCGAGACGTCGAAATCCGCCATCTCCTGCGAGCTTTCGAGGATGGGGTCCGGCTTGCCCGTGAGCTTGCCGCTCGAGGGGTCGAAGGTCAGGCGATCGATGGCGTACGTGTTCTCTCTGACGACGTATGCCGCGTGGCGCCCGTCGCGCGAGAGCGCGAAGCCGCCGACCTCGCGCGCGGGGAGCATCTCCGGCGTCTGCGGGCCCGAGCGGGCGCCCCGTCGCTTCGTCGATCGGAACGCGCCAGAGGTTCATGGCTCCGTCGCGATTGGAAAGGAAATACAGCGTGGATCCGTCGGGCCCCCAGACCGGATTCCAGTCGAACGCGGCGTCCTGCGTCACCGGCACGGCCTTCTCGCCAGCCGCGAGCCCCTTGTAGGGAATCGTCCAGATGTCGCGCTGGCCGCCCCCGGCCGGCAGCGCCCAGTAGGCGATGCGCAGTCCGTGGGGCGAGACGCTCGGCTGGATGGCGTCGAGGTTCCCGGACAGCTTGCGCGTCTTTCCGCTGGCGAGCTCGATCGCCCAGATCTCGCTCGTTCCCGTGCGGCCGTAGGGACCGGCAACGAGCTCGGTGGAGTAGACGATCTCCCGTCCGTCGGGCGACCACGCGGGGTTGCTCCCGAACGTCCCAAGGCGGCGCGCGCTCTCGCCCGTGGCCCCCATGATGAAGAGCCCGCCCTCGCCGCACTGGGAGCCGTACGCGATCTGCGTCCCGTCCGGCGAGAAGGCGGGCCAGTGGCTCTCGCGATCGCAGTCGGGCGTCAGGTCGATCGGATTGTGGCCGCCGGCGCGCTGGATCCAGATGGCCGGCGCGCTGCCCGCGAGGTGAACGAACGCGAGCGTCTGCCCGTCGGGCGAGAGCGAGGGCTGGGTCTCCGCCCCCGGCATGTTCGTGAGGCGGCGATACGTCGCTCCCGAGGCGGCCGCGGCGCCGGGACCGGGCCGGCCGCGGAGAAAGAGGAACGCGAGCGAGACTCCCGCGAGAGTGCCGAGCGCGACCAAAAGGGCCGGCATGAGCCTGATTCGCCGCCGGCCCGGTGCCGCGGCGATGTGCCCGGACGCGCTCGAGAGGGCCTCGATGTCGAACGCTAGGTCGTGTGCGGAGTGGAACCGCTGCTCCGGGGTTTTCTCCAGGCAGTGGCGCACGATGCGCTCGATTCCGGGGGAGATCGACTGGTTGGTGACGGAGAGATCCGGCGGCTCCTCCTTGAGGATCGCGGCCATCGTCTCGCCGGCGGAATCTGCGTGGAACGCGCGCTTGCCCGAGAGCATCTCGTAGAAGATCGCGCCGAAGGCGAAGATGTCCGACCTGGCGTCGGCGGGCTTGCCCTTGATCTGCTCGGGCGACATGTACCCGAGCGTCCCCATGACGACGCCCGGCTCGGTGCCTGCTGCGGTGGGCAGGTTGGTCTGGGGGCCGGAACCTTCGCCCGTCTGCGTGAGCTTGGCCAGTCCGAAGTCGAGGATCTTGACGCGGCCCTCGTTCGTGACGAAGAGGTTTTCCGGCTTCAGGTCGCGGTGGACGATTCCCTTGTCGTGCGCCGCCGAGAGGCCATGCGCGATCTGCAGCGCGTAGTCGAGGACCTTGCGCTGCGGCAGCTTGCCCGATGCGAGCGCCAGGCGCAGCGTCTCGCCCTCGAGCAACTCCTGGACGACGTAGGGCGCGCCATCCGCTTCCCCGATGTCGTAGACGGCGGTGATGTTGGGGTGGTTGAGGATGCCGGCGGCCTTGGCCTCCTGCTCGAAGCGGCGCAACCGGTCGGCATCGGCGGAGAAGGAGGCCGGCAGCACCTTGATCGCCACCTCCCGCGAAAGCCTCGGATCCTTTGCCCGATAGACCTCGCCCATCCCCCCGGCCCCGATCGGAGCGAGAATCTCGTAGGGACCCAGTTTCGAACCACCGGCGAGGCTCACGTCGCCCGCCATTTCATGGACGCTCTCGCTCTTGTTCGCGGCGCGAATAGTCTCCCGACCGGAGGGAGGGAGGAGGTTCGCGCCGCGGGAGCGAAGCGCAGCGAGGAGGCCAGGCGCGCGGTCGAGCGCGCATCCGCGCGAGCCGCGCGCCGGTGCGCCCGAAGGGCGCAGGCCTCCTCGCAAGTGCAGCGACGGCTCACTTCAGCCCTTCGACGATGTACAGGTCGGAGATCACGGCGCTGTTGTAACCGTACACGCAGGCCTGCTCGTCGGGCGTGATGAAGACCTCGGTCATGGTGATGACGCCCGAGAGATCGGCCGGCCCGACTTCCTTCCACAGTGTTCGGCGCCCGGTCTCGACGTCGATGCGCAGGATGCGCGCCGGGAGTCCGCCGACCTCGACGGCGAAGATGGCCTTTCCGTCGCGGCTCCAGCGGATGGTGTCGAGCTTCTTGGTGTCGGGGATCCGCCGGACCTCGCCCCCGTCGACGGGAACCAGGCCGAAGTCCTCGTCCCAGTCGCCGATCGTGACGATCCACTTGCCGTCGGGTGAGACCGGTTGACCCACGAACCCGTATGCGGTCGTGTCGATCCGCCGGGGCTTTCCGGCCGGCAGGTCCTGCAGGTAGAAGGACCTTTTCCCGTCCTTTTCGATTGCATTGAAGATCACCCGGTCGCCGCCGTCGAGGAAGCGGGCCTGGATGATGCGCTCGAAGCCCGGGCTCGGCAGCGGAACGGCGCTGCCGGCCCCTGCCGGCACGAGGACGAGACTCTTCCCGTCGTCCGCGGAGGCCAGGACCCACTTTCCGTCGGGCGACAGATCCGCGGCCGTCCCCTCCCCGAGCTTCACGGCCGGAGAGCCGTCCGTACGACGCAGAAAGAACGTCCCGTTGGATGCGGCCGCATCGCCGTATTCCGCGATGAGGACGGTCTTCCCGTCGGCGGAGATGCCCACCGGACGGGTGGCGTCGAACCAGGAAAGGTCCCGTCCTTTCGCGTCTCCCGCGGAAAAGTAGCCGACACGCCCGCGGCTCGACGCGTGCTCGACGAGCGCGCGGCCGTCCGGGGCGATGTCGTAGGGGATGAGGCGGCCCGGCGCACGCGCAAGCACGCGCGAGCGGCCCGCGAGGTCGACGGCGCGGATCTGGCCTTCACCGTCCGGGCTGCGATCGTCGAGCCAGATCTCGCTTCCCGAGGGCGCCCAGGCGAGCGAGATCCCGCGCAGGCCCGGACCGGCGAGCTTCGTGGCCTTGCCGGCGAGATCCGTGATCCAGAGCGTTCCGCCGCGCTCGAGGTAGGCGATTTTGTCGCCCCGCGGAGAAAACCGGGGAGAGAAGTACTCCGCCCCGCCCGACTGGAGGACTTTGCCGATCGGGGCCTCGAGGCGATTCTTGCCGTCGAGGAAGCGGGAGATGACGAGATCCTTGCCGTTGGGCGCCCAGTCGGCCCAATCCACGAACTCGAGCATCTCGCGCGGGGCACCTCCCCCGATCGGGGCGCTGGCGAGGGTCCCGATCCCGGTGCTGCCGGAGAGGAAGGCATCGCGGAGCGAAAGGGCGAGCTCGCCCGAGCGCGAAATGGAGAAGAGGGTAGCGTTCCTGTAGCCGAGTGGCGTGGACTCGGGCACGCCCGGGCGCGTCACGTAGATCTCGATCGGTTCTCCTTCCCAGGAGGCGCCGTAGACCACGGTCTGGCCGTCGGGAGCAAAGCGCGCGTTGCCGAGGTTGCCGCGCCGGAACGTGATCCGGTGATAGGTCGGGAGAGAAGGTCCCCTGGTCTTCCAGAGGGAGTGTCCCGCTGCGAAAGCCGCGGCGGCGGCGGCGACGGCCGCCAGTGCGAGCCACGGGAGGCGCTTGCGGCCCGGCGACTGGATCGCCGCGACCCCGGACTGTCCCGAGGTTCCGGATAGGGCCTCGAGTCCGAAGGCGAGGTCGCGCGCCGATTGGAAGCGCATGTCGGGATTTTTCTCGAGGCAGTGACGAACGACGCGCTCGAGCCCGGGAGAGATGTTCTGGTTCGTGACGGAGAGCTCGGGCGGGTCCTCCTTGAGGATCGCGGACATGGTGTCGGCCGCCGAGTCGCCATGGAAGGCGCGTTTGCCGGAGAGCATCTCGTAGAGGATCGCGCCGAAGGAGAAGACGTCCGAGCGCGCGTCGGCGGGCCTGCCGCGGACCTGCTCGGGCGACATGTAGCCGAGCGTGCCGAGGACGACTCCGGGCTCGGTGCCGGCCGTGGCCGTCGGCAGGTTGGTGGCCTGGGAGCCTTCCTCCTGGTGCGTGAGCTTGGCGAGGCCGAAGTCGAGGATCTTGACGCGGTTGTCGGACGTGACGAAGAGGTTCTCGGGCTTCAGGTCGCGGTGGACGATCCCCTTGGCGTGCGCGGCCGCCAGGCCCTGGGCGATCTGGAGGGAATACTCGATGGTCCGGCGCGGCGAAAGCCGGCCTCCGGCCAGCGCCGAGCGCAGCGTCTCGCCCTCGAGCAGTTCCTGGACGACATAGGGGGCGCCCTCGTGGGAGCCGATGTCGTAGACGGCGGTGATGTTGGGGTGGTTGAGGACTCCGGCGGCCTTGGCCTCCTGCTCGAACCGGCGCAGCCGGTCGGCATCGGCCGAGAACGACGCCGGCAGCACCTTGATCGCCACCTCCCGCGACAGCCGCGGATCTTTTGCCCGGTACACCTCGCCCATGCCTCCGGCGCCGATCGGGCCGAGGATCTCGTAGGGACCGAGCCTGGAACCTGCGGCGAGACTCACGTCAGTTGCCACTTCATGGATGCTCTTCCATTTGTTCGCGGCGCGAATAGTCTCCCGACCGGCGGAAGGGAGGAGGTTCGCGCCGCGGGAGCGAAGCGCAGCGAAGAGGCCAGGCGCGCGGTCGAGCGCGCATCCGCGCGAGCCGCACGCCGGTGCGCCCGCAGGGCGCAGGCCTCATCGCAAGCGTAGCGACGGTCACCCATCCCTCCGGCCCCGGATGGGGCCGAGGATCTCGTAGGGACCGAGCTTCGAACCTGCGGCGAGAGACATGGGGCGTGGCGCCGATTCTAGCCGCAGGAGCGTTTGATACGCTGACGTACCGTTCCGGAGGGCTCGAATGACGACACGCGCCGCATGGATTTTCGCTCTGGGTGTCGCCTTCGCCTCCGGCCTCGAGGCTGCCGACCCCGCTGTCTCGACCAGCTACGACGTCCCCTACACCACCGCCGGCGGCACGGAGCTGCGGCTCGACATCGCGCAGCCGGCGATGGGCGACGGCCCCTTCCCGGCCGTTCTCGTGATCCACGGTGGCGCGTGGCACGAGGGAGGCCGCGAGGAGAACCACCGGGCGATCGCGGATTTCGCGCGGCATGGGTACGTGGGGGTTTCCCCGCAGTACCGGTTTTGCCCGAAGGACGTCTTCCCGGCCCAGCTCGATGACATGAAGGCCGCGCTGAAGTTCCTGCGCGCCAACGCCGGCGAGCTCAAGATCGACCCCGCCCGTATCGGCGCGATGGGCTTTTCCGCCGGCGGTCACCTCGCCCTGATGCTCGGCCTCGCGGTGCCCCGCGGCGAGGGTGTCGCGGCGGTGGTCGACTTCCACGGCCCGACGGACCTGGCGGCGAAGGACTTTTCCGAGGAGGCCCGGGCCTTCGTCGCGTGCCTGATCGGCGCGCCGGCGGCCGAGAAGCCGGAGCTGGCCGCGAAGGCCTCGCCGGTGACCTGGGTGAACGCGGGCGACGCGCCGGTGCTCGTCTTCCAGGGGGCGAGCGACAAGCTCGTGCCGCCGACCCAGGCGTTCGCCCTCATGGCGAAGCTCTCGGCCGCGGGCGTCTCCGGCCGCGTCGAGTTCCTTCTGGGGGCCGAGCACGGCTGGAAGGGCGAGGAGTGGGACCGGACCTGGAAGGAGACGATCGAATTCTTCGACGCTCACCTCAAGGATAAGCGATAGGAGCTACCGGGTCCGCGGACGCGTCGCCCGCTCGATCTCCTCCGCCGAGTACGGCAGTCCCGGCGTGAGGATCTCGTGGCCGTCCCTGGTGACGAGCACCATGTCCTCGAGATAGAAGCCCTGGCCGTCGACCGAGAAGATCGGTTCGAACGCGAGGACCATTCCGGCGCGCAGGACCTCCGGCATTCCCTCGGCCGGCTCGAGACCCACGCCGTGGGTCTCCCAGTACTTCAAGCCGTCCGGTGAGAGCAGCGCCTCGGCAGCCTTTCGGCCGAGTGGCGTGGCCAGCGCGGGCTGCCGGCGTCGGATCTCGGCGAGGCTCGCGGCGAAGACCTCGTCGCGCCGGACGCCGTCCCGGAACTTCTCGAGGCCCGCGCGATACGCGCCGACGAGCAGCTCCCACGTCTCGCGCTGGCCCGCATCGAAACGGCCCGACACCGGAACGGTCCGTCCGACGTCGCCCGAATAGTGGTCTACGTCGCAGCCGACGTCCATCCGCACGACCTCGCCGGAGCGCATCTCGCGGTTCAAGTGCCGGTAGTCGGCGAGGGATTCGAAGGGCGCCGGGAACGCGCTCGTCGGACCGGACATTGCCCATGGCCAGAAGGAGGGCCCCTCGGCCCCGGCGTCGATGCAGGCGGCAACGACGGCGGCTTCGACCTCGCGCTGGGGCCGCTCCGGCCGGACCTCCCGGATCCCGGCGGAGAGCGCCCGCGCGCTGGCGCGGCCCACGCGGCGCAGGACCTCGATCTCGGCCGGCGACTTGATCGCGCGCATCTCGGCGAGGATCGCATCCGCGGGCTTGAGGCGACCGGCGGGCCAGAGCTCCTCGATCGCGTGATTCCACGCCGCCAGCGGATCGTCGAGCGCGATGTCGAGGGGAAAGCCGTGCGGCTCGACGCCGCCGACCGTGTAGAGAACGACGCCGGGGGACTCCTGGCGGCGCGCGAGGAACGCCGGCAGCTGCTTGCGCGAAACGACGTGGTCCAGGCCGAGCGCCTGCCGGGACTCGGCGCCGGGCGCGACGAGCAGCCGCGTCATGAAGCCCGCGAGGCCGGGAAGCGATTCGGGCACGAAGAGCCATGTCTCCTTCGCGGCCCCGTCGAGGGCCAGAACCGCGCCCGCGGCGCTCCCGAGGTTCGTGAAGTAGAAGAAGCCGGGCTCCTGCAAGTAGCCATGAAGCAGCAGGTTGGAGGGGCCGAAGGTGCCGGAGGGCAGCAGCAGAACGCCATCGGGCATCCTCCGCATCGCCTCCATCCGGCGGGCGGCGAACTCGGACACCGGCAGCTCGGCGGCCGGGGACTGCGGGACGGCCGCCAGTACCGCCGCGAACGCGAGCAGGTATGAAACGTGCAGTTTCATCGCAAGACCTCCTCGGGGAGGAGATAATCGCACGCCGCGGAGGGCCAGCATGGAGCAGACAGCGATCCGGGGTCGAGGCTGCGGGCGCCTTGTCATCGCGCTCGTGATCGCGGCGGTGGGCGTCATCGCCTACATGAGCCGCACCGAGGTCAATCCCGTCACGGGCGAAAAGCAGCACGTCGCCCTGTCCGTCGATCAGGAAAAGGTCCTCGGGCTCGAGGCGGCGCCGGAAATGGCTCGGGAGATGGGCGGCGAGGTCGATTCGAGCGACCCGCGGGCGCGCCTCGTCCAGGAGGTCGGAGGTCGCGTCGTCGCTCGGAGCAATGCGGCCTCGAGCCCGTATGCCGGAAGCTTCCGCTTTCACCTGCTGGCCGATCCCGAAACCGTCAACGCCTTCGCCCTGCCGGGCGGCCAGATCTTCGTGACGCGCGGGCTCTTCGACCGCCTCCAGACCGAGGCCGAGCTCGCCGGCGTGCTCGGGCACGAGGTGGGCCACGTGATCAACCGGCACGCTGCCGAGCAGATGGCCAAGGGCCAGCTCGGCCAAACCCTCACGCAGGCGGTCGGCGTCGCGGCGTCCGACGGTTCCGACGGCGGCCAGCGGGCCGCGATGATCGCGGCGATGGTCAACCAGATGGTGCAGCTCAAATACGGCCGCGGCGACGAGTCCGAGTCCGACCGCTACGGGATCGACGCCATGGCCGCGGCCGGTTACGACCCGAAGGCCATGCTCGAAGTCATGGAGATCCTGGCGCAGGCGGGCGGCGGGCAGCATCCGCCGGAGTGGCTGTCCTCGCATCCCCTGCCCGAGACGCGCATCCGGGAGATCCGGGAATACCTGCGCGAGCGGCCGGCGAGCGACGGCTCGCTCAGCGAGGGGCGGCCGTTGCGCTAGGAGCCGCGAGGGCGAGCGTCTCGCCCTGCCGCGGGACGATCCGATTCTGGAAGGCGGGCACCTTCTCGCCCGTCTGGTGGTGGTAGCAGACGACCTGCCGCGCGTCGATTCGCCCCTTGCGGTCCGCGACCCGCTCGATCAGCCAGGGGGACACGAACGCATAGTCGAGGCCTTGCATCGCCACGAGCTGGTCGACGCTGTCGGTGTCTCCCGTGAAGTAGAGCCGGAGGCCATGCCAGGTCACCAGGTACGAGGCATGGCCGATCCCCGCGTGCGGCGTCTCGAGCGCCTCGATCGCGACGTCGCGATACGTCATCTGCGGCGCGAAGGCGATCGTCCGGTCCGCGGCGACGCGTTTCTCGACGTCCGGCGGGGCGATCAGCAGGGCATCCATCTTCGCGAAGAGCGCGGCATCGAAATGATCCCGGTGCCCGTGCGTCACGAGGCAAAGGGCGCCTGGAGCCTTCGGCACGGCGGCGAAGTCGTAGGTCATGTAGCCCGCGTAGCCGGATTCGTAGGGAAAGTCCGTATAGATCGTCGTCTTTCCGTCGGTGATCGCAAACGCCATGTTGCCGATGAACGTGGCGTGGAGAGGCGCCGGCTCGGTTGCGGAAAGCCATGACGCCGCGAAGATCATTGTCATCCCGAGCGTAGCGAGGGATCGCGGACCCGGCCGGCGGGTCTTCCGGAACGAAGCTCGGGATCCCTCGGCGCCGCCGTCATCCCGACCGGAGGGAGGGATGCCGGACTCGACGGGCGACTGCCGGTGACGATGACGGGATCCCTCGGCGCGCGGCGCCTCGGGATGACGCAGATGGGAGATCACTTCGTGATCCCCATCTGCGTCAGCTCGAAGGCGTAGTCGAAGGCGATCTCCTTGAGCCTGTCGTACCGGCCCGAGGAGCCGCCATGGCCGCCGGACATGTTGATCTTGAAGACGAGCGGGTTCTCGTCGGTCTTGAGCGTCCGGAGCTTCGCGACGTACTTCGCGGGCTCCCAGTACATGACCTGCGAGTCGTCGAAGGAGGTCTTCACGAGCATGGCCGGGTAGGCCCTGGCCGCGAGGTTGTCGTACGGGCTGTACGACTTGATGTACTCGTACTGCTCCGGGATCTTCGGATTGCCCCACTCCTCGAACTCGCCGACGGTCAGGGGGAGCGACTCGTCGAGCATGGTGTTGATGACGTCGACGAACGGCACGCGGGCGACGACCGCGTGGAAGAGGTCGGGCCGCAGGTTGACCACGGCCCCCATGAGGAGGCCCCCGGCCGAGCCGCCCTCGATCACCAGGCGGTCTTTCGAGGTGTAACCAGCCTCCACGAGGGATTCCGCGCATGCGATGAAGTCGGTGAAGGTGTTCATCTTCTTGAACATCTTGCCTTCGTCGTGCCAGCGCTTGCCCAGGTCGCCGCCGCCGCGGATGTGGGCCACGGCGTACACCACGCCGCGGTCGAGGAGGCTGACGAGCGTCGAGTCGAACCCGGCGTCGCTCGACGCCCCGTAGGAGCCGTAGGCCGTGAGGAGCATCGGCGCCCGGCCGTCGGGGACGAATCCCTTGCGGTAGACCAGCGAAATGGGGACCTTCATCCCGTCGGCGGCCGTCGCGTAGCGGCGCTCGGACGCGTAGCGCGACGGGTCGTAGCCGCCGAGGACCTCGCGCTGCTTCAGGAGCTTGCGCTCCCGTGTCTTCATGTCGAAGTCGTAGACGGAGGGCGGCGTCGTGAAGGACTCATACGCGATCCGGAGGGCCTGCGTTTCGAACTCATGGTTGTTTTCGGCCGTGGCGTAGTAGATCGCCTCGGGAAAGTCGATGCGGTACGGGTTCGCCAGGGCGGCGTCGGCGATTCGGATGCGGGGAAGGGCGTCCTGGCGCTCGTACAGCACGGTCCAATCGGCGAAGAGATCGAAGTCCTCGAGCATGACGTCGTCGCGCTGCGGCACGAGCTCTTTCCAGTTCGCCCGGCCCGGGTTCGCGGCCGGGGCGGAAACGAACCGGTTGTTGCGTCCGCGATCGTTGGTCAGGATGTAGAAGGAGTCGCCGCGGTGGTCCACGGAGTACTCGTGCTCCTGTTCGCGCGGCGCGACGATCTTCGGCTCGGCCGCCGGGCTGGCGGCCGGCACGTACCACCACTCCGAAGTCGTGTGACTCGAGATCGGGAAGAAGACGTAGGCGCCGCTGCGTGACCGAAAGGCCCCCACGCGGAAGCGCTCGTCCTTCTCCTCGTGGAGGAGCGCGTCGCCCTTCGGCTCGGCGCCGGCCGTGTGCCGGTAGAGCCGGTACGGGCGCTTGGCCGGGTCGGTCGTCGTGTAGAAGAGCGTGCGGTTGTCCGGCGCCCAGGCGACCGAGGTGACGCGTTCGATCGACTCGGGCAGGAGCTTTCCGGTGGTCAGGTTCTTGATCCGGAGCGTGTAGTCGCGGAAGCCCGTGTTGTCGGTCGTGTAGGCGAGCAGGTTTCCGTCGTCCGAGACGGCGCGGACCCGGACGTTCATGAACCGCTGGCCCTTCGCGAGCGCGTTGACGTCGAGGAGGATCTGCTCCGGAGCGTCGAGATTACCCTTCTTCCGGCAGTAGATCGGGTACTGCTTGCCCTTCTCGGTCCGCGAGTAGTAGTACCAGCCGCGCTCGCGATACGGAACCGAGAGGTCGGTCTCCTTGATGCGGCCGAGCATCTCGTCGTAGAGAGCCTTCTGGAGCGCCTCGGTCGGCTTCATGAAAGCCTCGGCGAACGCGTTTTCCTTTTCGAGGTAGGCCCGGACCTCGGGGTTGTCGCGCTCGCGCAGCCAGAAATAGGGGTCGGTGATCTCATCTCCGTGCAGTTTCTGCATGTGGGGCACCTTCTTTGCGACCGGCGCCGGGATGGAGTCCGCGGCGAGCACCGGCAGAGCGGCCGCCATCAACGCGGTTGCGGCGGCTCTCGGAAGCGTCATCGGACTCTCCTTCCCGGATCGGCTGGGGAGCGAATTCTAACGCCTGCGCGGCGAAGCGCCATCGAACGTGTCAGCGGGCGGCCACGAGGGCCGCCCCTGCGGCCGGAATCTGACATCGCCGCGTTGCGTGAACCTCCTGAGAAACGCCAGCTAGGGCGCCGCCTTCGCGAAGTCTCCCGCCTTGACGACCGTCAACTTCGCGGGGTCGATGTAGCTTCGCATCGCGGCGAGGATCCGCCCGGCGGTCAGGGCCTCGACCTTCCGGTCGAAGTCCGCCTCCCAGGCGAACGTGCGATTCAGGTAGAGCTGGGCCGCGAGCGTCCGGGCGAGCGAGGCGTCCTGGGCGCGCGCGATCTGGCGCGCCTGCCGCCAGCCCGACTTGGCGCGCGCGATCTCCTCGTCGTCGAATCCGTGCTCGAGAACGCGCGCGAGCTCTTCGCGAAAGGCGGACTCGAGGCGGGCCGCATTCTGCGGCGCGTAGATCGCGTAGGCCGTGAAGTCCCCGGACTCGTCCAGCGGCGAGGCGGAGAGCTGCGAGCCCACGCCGTAAGAGAGCCCGTCCTTCTCGCGGATGCGGGCGTACAGACGCGCGGTGTCGGCCGCTCCGAACATGTAGTTGCCGAAGACCAACGCCGGGTAGTCGGGGGAGTCGTCGCGCAGCTTGAGGTTCTGGCCTGCGACGAAGAAGGCGTTGGCCTTGTCGGGCGTCTCGAGCGTTTTCTCGACGGGCGCGACCTCCTGGTAGGGCTGGGGGACGCGCGCGTAAGACGACGGGCTCTTCCAGTCTCCGAAGAGCTCGGCCGCGAGCTTCGCGACCTCGGCCTCGTCGAAGTCTCCGACGACCGCCAGCTGGCCGTGCGAGGCGCCGAAGTCCTCGCCGTAGAACGTCCGGGCCTGCGCGAGGGTCGCGGCCTTGTAGCTCTCGAGTGCCTCGTCGAGGGTCTCGACGTAGCGCACGTCGCCCTTGGGATACGGGTTCATGTGGCGCTCGAAGAAGTTCGAGCCCACGGCGTCGGGCTCGCTCTTCTGCTGCTCGATCGCGGCCAGGTTCTCCTGCCGGAGCTCCTCGAACTCCTTCTCGGGGAACGCGGGCCCGCGGAGGATTTCGGCGGCCAGGCGCAGGACCTCCGGCAGATTTCCGCGAACCGTTTCGAAGGACAGCCCGGCCTGGCTCGCCCGGCCGCCCACGCCCATGCGGGCCTTGAGGCGATCGAGCTCGTCCTTGATCTGCTGCCGCGTGTGTTTCGCCGTTCCGCGCATGAGCATGTCGGCCGTCATGTCCGCGACCGTGGATTTTCCGGCCAGGCTCTTCGCGTCGCCGAACCGCAGCGTGATCGTCCCGACGACCGTGGACCCGCGCGTCTTCTTCGGCAGGAGCGCCACCTTCATGCCGTTGGCGAGCTCCGAACGCTTCGTCCTCGTGTCGATGTTCGCCGGCGATGCGTCGAATTCCTCCCCGGCTGCGACAGCCGCATCGCCCTTGTAGTCCCGGACGAGGTCGGCGACGTGCGGGGGCGGAGGGATCTCGGAGCGGTCGGGGGCGGAGGTCGGAAGGAAGACGCCGAGCGTCCGATTGGAGGCTTTCAGGTAGGCCGCGGCCGCTCTGCGGACGTCCTCGACCGTCGCCTGGCGGATGCGGTCCCGATTGAGAAAGAAGAGCCGCCAGTCGCCCTGACCGATGTACTCGGAGAGCAGCAGCCCGACGCGCGCGGCATTGTTCATCGTCAGATCGATGTTCTTCAGGAGCGTCGCGCGCGCCCGGTCGACCTCGTCGGCCGTGATCGGCGACGCTCCGGCCGCGGCGTCGAGGGTCGCGACCATGGCCGCGCGGGCATCGGCGACCGGCTGGTCGGTTCGGACCTCGGCGTCGAACATCATGAAACCCGGGTCGTGAAGCGCCATGAAATAGCCGCCCACGGAAACCGCCTTCTTCGTTTCGACCAGCGCCCGGTACAGGCGGCCCGAAGGTGTCGCCGACAGGGCCTCGGTGAGCAGGTCGACGGCGCCCGCATCGGGGCTGGCACCCGACGGAGCGTGATACGCGGCGGCAATCGCCTGGACGTCTCCCTTGCGCTCGAGGGTGACCATCCGTTCGCCATCCTGGGTCGGATCGAGCGTGTAGAAGACCGGAATCGGTGTCGCCGGGACCGGAATGTGCGAGAACAGATCGTTGATCAGGGCGAGCGTCTTCGCCTCGTCGAATCGGCCCGCGACGAGCAGCACCGCGTTGTCCGGCCGGTAGTAGGTCCGGTAGAACGCCTGGAGGCGATCGATCGGGACGTTTTCCAGGTCCGACTTCGCCCCGATCGTCGACTTGCCGTAGTTGTGCCAGAGAAACGCGGTCGAGAGGACCCTTTCCTGAAGGATCGAGCCGGGGTCGTTCTCGCCCATCTCGAACTCGTTGCGGACGACCGTCATCTCGGTATCGAGGTCCTTTTTCGCGATGGAGGCGTTGACCATCCGGTCCGCCTCGAACTCGAGCGCCCACCGGAGATTTTCGTCGGATGCCTGCAGCGTCTCGTAGTAGTTGGTGCGGTCGAACCACGTCGAGGCATTCGAGCTCGCGCCGTGGGCGGTCAGCTCCTGGTTGACGTTCGGGTGCTCCGGCGAGCCCTTGAACAGCATGTGCTCGAGCAGGTGCGCCATGCCGGTCTCGCCGTAGTTCTCGTTTCGCGAGCCAACGAGATAAGTCACGTTGATCGTGACCGTCGGCTTGGTCGGGTCCGGGAAGAGAAGGACCCGGAGGCCGTTCGAAAGCCGGTACTCCGTGATGCCCTCGACCGATGCGACCTTCTCCGGCGCCTCGGCGGCAGCCGGTGCAGGCCTTGTCGGCGGGGTCTGCGCCGGGACGATCCCCGCGCCGAGCAGAACGGCGAGAATGGCAGTCGAGATTCGGGAGCGATGCGTCATCGGTGCGCCTCCTGACGGGAGCCTTGAATACTAACGGCGCGGCGCGGCCCGGGTTTTCGCCCGGCGCGGCCGGTCGTGGAATACTTCCGACCGGCCCGGTGGGCGGGGCCTCGGTACCCGTGATCCGCCCGAAACGTCCGGAAGGAGTCCCGCGATGCGTCGAGCCTCGATCCTCGTGTTCGGCCTGGCGGCGGCCCTCTCGAAGCCGATCCCGGCACAGCCGATCGACCCCTCGCTCTACGGAGAGCTGCGCTGGCGTCTCATCGGGCCGTTCCGCGGCGGATGGGCGACGGTGGCCGAAGGGATTCCGGACGAGCCGGCGACCTACTACTTCGGCGCGGCGGCCGGAGGCGTCTGGAAGACCGGGGACGCGGGCCGAACCTGGTCGCCTGTTTTCGACCGGGCCGGCGCGGCCTCGGTCGGCGCGCTGGCGATCGCGCCGTCCGACCCGAAGGTGGTCTACGTCGGCACGGGTCAGATCCAGGCGCGCTACGACATCGCGTCGGGCGACGGCGTGTATCGGTCCGACGACGGCGGCGCGACGTGGCGAAAGATCGGGCTTTCGGATTCACGGGCCATCGGCCGCATCGTCGTCGATGCGGCGAATCCGGACGTCGCCCTCGTGGCGGCGCTCGGCCACATTTTCGGTCCCAACCGCGAGCGCGGCCTCTTCCGGACCGAGGACGGCGGGAAAACCTGGAGCCAGGTCCTGTTCGTGGACGAGAACACCGGCGCGGCCGACCTCGCCGTCGACCCCGAGAACCCCGCGATCGTCTACGCCTCGCTGTGGCAGGCGCGCAACTACCCATGGCTCTCGTACTTCCAGCCCATGGTCGGGCCGGGCAGCGCACTCTACAAGTCGAGCGACGGCGGCCGCACGTGGGCTCGGCTCTCGGGCGGCGGCTGGCCGGCGGCGCCGCTCGGACGCATCGGCCTGGCGGCCTCACCGGGGGGGCGGGTCTGGGCGCTCGTCGACGCGGCCACCCCCGAGCCCGGAAAGCCGTCGCCGGTCGCCGGGCTCTGGCGCTCCGACGACCGGGGCGCGACCTGGGCGCGCGTCAACGGGACCCCGGGGCTCGCCTCGAGCTACATGAATCGCCTCACAGCCGACCCGCGGCAGCGCGACGTCGTGTACGTGACGGGCCAGTCGATTCGCCGCTCGCGGGACGGCGGAACGACGCTCGAGTTCTTCCGCGGAGGACCGGGCGGCGACGACTACCACTTCCTGTGGATCAACCCGAAGCACCCGGAATTCATGGCCACGGCCGCGGACCAGGGCACGATCGTGACGGTCAACGGCGGGAAGTCGTGGAGCGACTGGTACAACCAGCCGACCGGCCAGTTCTACCACGTCGAGGCCGACGACCGGTTTCCCTACTGGATCTATAGCGGGCAGCAGGACTCGGGCACCGCCGGCGCGGCCACGCGAAGCGACTTCGGACAGCTCACGTATCGCGACTGGCACCCGGTCGGCGGTGAGGAGCGCGGGTGGGACGTGCCGGACCCGCGCGACCCGGAAATCGTCTACGGCACAGGCCTCGGCGGGACCATCACCCGGTTCGACGGACGGACGGGCCAGGTGCGAAACATTTCGCCGGCGGCCGAGAGCACCTACGGACGGCGTCCGGTCCCGGGGCTCTTTCGCTGGGCCTGGGTCTTTCCGATCGCGATGGCGAAGACCCCACCGCACGCTCTCTACACGGGCGCGCAGTATCTGCTGCGCTCGCTCGACGACGGGATTTCGTGGGAGAAGGCGAGCCCGGACCTTTCCGGGGCGGTCGCGGGCGCGAAAGGTTGCGGCGGAGAAGTGACTCTCGAAAACGCCCGGCCCTGCGGCTTCGGAGTCATCTTCACGATCGAAATCTCGCCCCGGGACGCGCAGGAGATCTGGATCGGCACCGATGACGGCCTCGTCCAGCGCACGAAGGACGGCGGCCGCACCTGGAAAAACGTCACGCCGAAAGGGCTTCCCGCCTGGAGCAAGATCTCGACGCTCGACGTCTCGCCGCTCGAGCCGGACGTCGTCTACGCCGCCGTCGACTCGCACCGCAGGGACGACTTCACGCCCCACCTCTATCGCACGCGCGACGGGGGAGAGAGCTGGCAGGAGATCTCCGACGGGCTGCCGTCACCCGGGTTCGCGATGGTCGTCCGCGCCGACCCGGTGCGGCGGGGGCTCCTCTACGCCGGCACCGATACGGGCGTCTTCGTCTCGTTCGACGACGGCGAGCGATGGCAGACCCTGCACCAGAATCTTCCGACCTGCTGGGTCGGCGACCTCCAGGTCCACGGCTCGGACCTCGTCGTCGCGACGCAGGGGCGCGGCCTCTGGGTCTTCGACGACGTGACGCCGCTGCGCCAGCTCCAGCCGTCGGCGGCGAGCTCGCCGGCGACGCTCTTCGCGCCGGCGGCGGCCGTTCGGGTTCGGAACAACGAGAACCGGGACACCCCGCTCCCGCCCGAGACGCCCTTTGCGCGCAATCCTCCGCCGGGCGCCGTCATCGACTACGTGCTCGGGTCCCCGGCCAAGGTCGTTCGGATCGAGATCCTCGACTCCACCGGAGGGGTCGTGCGCGCGTTCTCGAGCGACGATCCTCCCGAAAAGGTCGAAGCCCGGCGCTACTTCACCGATCTCTACATCCATCCGCCGGCGCCGCCGTCCACGGCGGCGGGCCACCACCGCTTCGTCTGGGACCTCCGGTATCCGCGCCCCCGGGCGGCGCGCTACGAATTCATGATCTCCGCCGTTGCGGGTGAGAACACGCCGGTCGCTCCGCGCGGGCCGCTCGCCGTGCCCGGCCGGTACAGCGTGCGGTTGACCGTCGACGGGGCGGTCGAGCAGCAGCCGCTCGAGCTCGCGATGGACCCTCGCACCCACGTCGAGCCCGGCGTCTTCGGCGAGCGCCTCGCTTTCGAGCGGCAGGTCGTTACGGCGATGAACGAGTCCTACGACGCGCTCGTGGGGGTGCGCGCGCTTCGCAAGCAGCTCGAGGCGCGGGAGGGGCGCGCCTCGGGAAAGGCGGCCCGGGCGGTTCGGGAGGCGGCGGCGCAGGCGCAGGAGCTGGAGTCCGGAACGAAGACGGGCGGAGCCGTGGAACCCCCGCGGGGTCTCACCGGGATCAATGCGCGACTCGCGACCGTCCTCGAGGGAATCGACGGCGCGGACGACGGCCCGACCTCTGTCCAGAAGGATGCCTTTGCGGGCTCGCGGGCGAGCCTCGACCGGTTGCTCGCCGCCTGGAAGATCCTCGGGGGCGAGGGCCTCGCACGGATCAATGCAGAGCTGCGGCGCGCCGGAGTGCCGGAGGTCGCCATCCAGGACCTCGATCTCGAGCCTTCGGATTCCGACGAAGGGTCGGGAATCGAGATCGAATAGGGGGTCTACCCTCAGGATTGGCCTGCCCGGGCGGATTCGAACCGCCGACCTACGGCTTAGAAGGCCGTTGCTCTATCCGAACTGAGCTACGGGCAGCCTCCGGGATTATCTGCCAGCGCCCGGCTCGGGCAGCGCCGCCTCCGCCCGATTGTCGGCCGGATCGTGCCGATGGGTTGACGGCGCCCGGGACAGGGCGTAGAACAAGACCGAAGGCGAAGCGACCCGGCCCTCTTCTCAAGGAGGTGAGGCATGAGGACCTTCCCGAGATTCGTCGGTGCGTTGGTTCTCCTTCTGCTCCCCGCCCGCGCCCTTTCACAGGCCGGGCGCCCGACCGCCGGAGACGAGAAGGATCTTCGTTCGATCGGCGCACAGCTCGAGGGCGCCTGGAACAAGGAAGACCCCAAGATGATGGCCGATCTCTTCCTGACCAACGGCGACTACGTCAGCTCCACCGGGCGCTCGGCCCGCGGCCGGGAGGAGGTCGCCCGCGCCTTCGCGCAGCAGTGGGCGGGTCTCTACAAGGGGACCAGGATCAGGGTGACGGTCACGACCGTGCAGTTCGTGCGCGGGGACGTAGCGATCGTCGACGGTGCCTTCGACGTGACGGGGATGAAGGACGCGTCGGGGAAAACCCTTTCGGCCCGAAGCGGCCTCGCGACCGTCGTTGCGGCGAAGAAGGGAAAACGCTGGTACGTCGCCGCACTCCGGGGCATGGTGCCCTCGATTCCAGAGGGTCTCGGCCGCTAGGCGCCGAGACCTGGAGCCGTGGGCGCTTCAGATCGTTTTTCGCAGGTGCGCGTACAGCGAATCGTAGAGAAAGGCCGCGCGATCGAGAATGTCGCGGTCGTCGGCACCCACGTCCGTGAACCCCTGGCTGATCGCCCAGAGCCCCGCCGACTCGGCTGTCGTGTCGATCTCTTCCGGGAAGTCGGCCCCGTGGACGATGCGGGCCAGCCGCACGAGCGCGGGATCGTCGGACAGTCGCTCGTCGACGAGCTGCTCGAAGGAGCAGCGCCCCTCGGCGTCCCGGTGAGGATGCTGCGCGCCGGGAGCGTCGAAGCCGGTCGCTCCCTCGTGCTTCTGCACGCTCGCCACCTCGTCCGGCTCGACGAAAGCGATTTCGGCCGCCGGATCGAGGAACCTGCGGATCAGCCAGGCGGTGGCGGTGCGGTTGACGTGAATCCTGCGGCGCGTGACCCATTTCATGTTTTCTCCTCCCGGGCCGGTGACGTTGCCGGCAGAAAAGCGGCGGCCCAGAGTGTTCCCACGACGCCGAAAACCCCGGCCGCGAGGAACGTCCAGGCCGGCCGGATCGTCCACAGCGCGCCGCCGACGGCTGCGGCGCCGGCGACCGCGAAGCCACGGATCGCGTAGTAGGTCCCGACCGTCCGGCCGCGCGTTCCGGGGCTCGCCATGTCGACGATCATCGCCTTGCGCGCCGGCTCGCCGATCTCCCGCAGGCCGCCGATGGCAAAGGCCGCGGCGAGCGCACCGAACGACCGCGACGCGAGCACGGCCAGCGGAAAAAGCGTGAAGAAGACGTAGGTCAGAATCACGAACGGTTTCTTCTCCGTCCGGCCCGCCAACGCCGCGGCCGGAAGGTACGAAGCAATGGCGGTCGCCATCAGGATCGAGATCAGCAAGCCGAATTGGGTGGGTGAGATCCGGACGATCTCGATGGCCCAGACGATGAGAAACACTTCCGGAAGTCCTTCGCACAGCCGGATCAGGCAATCCGCGACGAGCAGCTGCCGCAGCGGCGCCGGCAGCGGGGCCCGTCGCGCCGGATCCGCGGGCTCGGGCCGGGCCGCGTGCGCCGAAGGCCGAAGGGCCCGGGACAGGAAAACCAGCATCAGGGCGGAGAGCACGATCGAGATGGCGATCCCGATCCGCATCCCGGACACGACGCCGAAGCGCTCGAGGAGCAGGCCGCCCAGGGGCGGAGCGAGGACGATGGGCACCCGCTTCAGGACCGACTGGACCGTGAAGCCCACGACGCGCCCCCGGCCCTCGAGCTCCTCGCCGACGAGCGAGAACGTCGCGGGCAGGCCGAGGGAGGCCCAGGCCATGACCAGGACGAGGCCCAGGAACACGCCCGCGGCGGACGGCCACGACCCGAGGAGCACGAGGCCGGCCGTCGTGACCGCGCCGAAGAGAAGCAGGGCCCGGCGGGTACCGAGGCGGTCGGAGATCGCCCCGCCCGGCAGGGCGTATGCGGCATCGAGGAAATCCTTGAGCGTTCCAAAAAGGCCGAGGCCGAACGCGGAAACGCCGAGGACGCGAAGGTACTCGGGCAGATAGCGAAACCAGAGCTCTTCACCGAATCCGAACACGAAGAGCGCGACGGCCAACGCCGTCGCTCGGCGCGCGGCCATTTGCCGACAATTTATCAGCGGGCCAAGGCCGGGTTCCGGCGAGGTGGGCTCGGAGGCAGGGGCAGTCGTGTCATGATCCGTGCAATGTCCCCGCCGCACCATCGGAGCCGGGCGCAACGGATTCCCGACGCGCTTCTGATCCCGGCGTGACGACCGGCCCGGGACCGACTTCCTCCTGGCGGGCGGCGTTGCACCGCATTCCCGCCGGCATCGTGCGCTACCGCTGGCCCATCGTCGCGGCCTGGATCGTGATCGCGGCGGTCCTCGTGCCGGTCGCACGGCGGATCGAAGACCGGCTCGAAGTCGCGGCGCGCATGCCGTCGCGACAGGCGCAGGCGGTTCGCGACGAGCTCGAGGACCGGTTCCGGTCGCCCTTCACGGATCGCGTGCTGCTCGTCGTCGAGGGGCTGCCGGGAGCCGGGGCCCCGGGCGGGCGGCGTGTCATGGAAAAAATCGTGGGAGCGATCCGCAATCTCCCGGGCGTCGCCGGCACGCTCTCGCCGCTCGATACCAACAATCCGATCTTCGTCGGCAAGAACGGCGGCTTTCTGGTCGTCGTCGGCCTCGACGCCGGAAACGACCCGGTCGAGTCCCTGCTTCCCGCGCTGCGCGAAAGGACCTCCGCGCTTCTCGAGGAGCTGCGGAAGACCTACCCGAACGCCTGGATCGGCTGGACGGGCGAGGCTCCGCTCAACGTCGACCTCCGGCGAGCGAGCGCCGCCGACGCGAGGCGCGCCGAGGCGCGCGTCCTCCCCCTGACGCTGATCCTCCTTCTCTTCGCCTTCGGGACCGTCGTGGCGTCGCTGCTGCCCCTCTCGATCGGGATCCTCTCGATCGCACTCTCGCTGGGAGTCGCCGCCATCCTCGCCCAGTACTTCACCATTTCGATCCTCATCCAGACCCTGGCTTCGATGATCGGGCTCGGGCTCGGCATCGACTACGCCCTCCTGATGGTCAGCCGGTTCCGCGAGGGTCTGGCCTGCGGCCTCTCCGACACCGGCCGCCGCCGAGGAGGCCGCGCGCAAGGCGGGTTGGACGATCTTTCTTTCCGCCTTCCCCGTCTCGATCAGTTTCGGGGCGCTGATGATGATCCCGCTCTCGGAGCAGCGATCGATCGGTATCGCGGGACTTCTGGTCACCCTCTTCGCGTGGGGCCTGTCGGTGACGCTGTTGCCGGCGGTGCTGTCGCTGCTGGGCCGGGGGATCGATCGGCTTCGCATCCGGCCCGAACGGCCATGGCGCGCCGCCGAGGGATCGGAGGGCTGGCGCCGCTGGGGCCGCCGGGTGACGTCGCGGCCGCTGACCGCGCTGGTCGTGACCAGCGCGCCGCTGCTTCTCCTCGCCCTGCAGGGCCGCCGGATCGATACGACGATGCCCCGCGGCGACTGGCTGCCGCGCGGAACGGAGGCCGTCGAGGCGTACCACCGGCTGGGCGTGATGGGGCGCGCGAACATCGTCCACTCGATTCGCGTCATCCTCGACTTCCCGCCCGGCGTGACGCTCGAGAGCGAAGCGGGTTGGGCCGCCGCCACCCGGCTCTACCAGCGGCTCCTGGCGGATCCCCGGGCCGAGCGCGTCGAGTGTCTGCCCGGCGCCCTGAAGGGCCGCGACCCCTCGTACCTCGGGATGCTGTCGCCCGGCATCCGGCGTTCGCTCGCCGCCGAGGACGGCACGGCGGCCCTCTTCGAGGTCATCCCGTCGACGAACCTGACGCCGGCCGACCAGGTCTCGTTCGCGCGCGATCTGCGGACCTGGAGCGGTGCGGCCGCGAGCGGTCTGCCCGGCGCCGTGATGCGCGTGGGCGGCCAGCCGGCCTTCGACGCGGACTACGAGGACACGGTGGCCGAACACTTCCGTGTCGTCGTCGCGCTCGTGATCGGCTGCACGTTCGTCGCGCTCTTCGCCGGGTTCCGTTCCCTGATGATCGCCGTCAAGGCGGTTCTCCTCAACCTGCTGTCGGTCGGGGTGGCCTTCGGTGCCCTGGTTCTCGTCTTCCAGGAGGGCCACGGGGGGCGGCTGTTCGGCCTGACGGAGCCGACCGGCAGCGTCTTCCCGATCATCCCGGTCATCGTCTTCTGCATCGTGTTCGGCCTTTCGATGGACTACGAAGTCATCCTCGTGGCCCGCATCGCGGAGGCACGCCGCGCCGGCTTTGGCGAGTCACCGGCCATCGCCGAGGGCCTCGCGCGCAGCGCCACGGTCATCACCAACGCGGCCGCGATCATGATCGTCGTCTTCGCCGGGTTCACCCTGGGCGAGTTCCTGCCGATCAAGATGCTCGGCTTCGCGCTGTCGGTCGCCGTCCTCGTCGATGCCGTGGCCGTCCGCATGGTCATCGGGCCGGCGCTGCTTCGCCTGGCGGGACGGTGGAACTGGTGGCCGGGAGGGCTCTGGTAGGAGGACGCGCGCCGATCTCGGCGCGCTGGTCGGAATCTCTTTCCGGTGACCGGGCACACATCGTCGTTCGCGACGGCACCCGAGCTCGCTCCGCGGCCTGCAAAAAAGTGGCGGATCTCGGCGGAAAGCCGTCGCAGTTTTTCGCCGCAACTGCGGATCGCGCCGGAACAAGACACTCGAAACACAAGGCTTCCGCGCGTGGCGTGGCCGTTGCAGTCCGGACCTCCGACCCAACGGCCCGCAGCGGGATTGGGCAGAGGTGTGTCCGTGAATCCACCTTCGAGAGGCCGACACGGCGGATCGAAGGAAAAGTTGATCGAAGGAGAGTCGATGAAACGCAGTAGACCGTGGACCCTCGCGATTCGAGTCATGATCTTCGGAGCCGCCGCGTCCGGCGTCCTGCTCGCGCAGGACAACGACGTGATCCAGAACTGGTCGGCTCCGGCGTACTGGCAGGCGGAAGCCGCGCCGGCGGATGCGTCGGGCGGCCGCTTCGCGGCGAAGGCCGGCAACGTCGACAGCACGCCGCTGCCGTTCGTCGCCCTGAGCCCGTGCCGGCTCGCCGACACGCGTCCGGAGAACGGGTTTCCGGCTCCCTTCGGACCGCCCGCGATGTCGCCGAGCGTGACGCGCGACTTTCCTGTCGCCGGCAACTGCGGCGTCCCGGTCGGCGCCACGGCGGTATCCTTCAACTTCACGGTCGTCCGCACGCTGGGCCTCGGCTATCTCGCCACGTATCCGCAGGGCGAGGCGTGGGGCGGGACCTCCACGCTCAACTACGTCGCCAGCCAGATCGTCGCGAACAACGCCGTGGTCGCTCTCGGCGCGACGGGCGAAGTCACCGCGTTCGTGGCGGGCGCCCAGGCCGATCTGATCATCGACATCAACGGGTACTACGGCGGAACGCTCGTCTCCTCGCTCAACGGGCTCGACGGCGACGTCGAGCTCGTTGCGGGCGACAACGTCACGATCACCCCGGCGGGCAACACCTTGACCGTGGCCTCTTCGCCGATTCCCGGACCTCCGGGACCGCAGGGTCCGGCGGGTCCGGTGGGCCCCATCGGCCCGATCGGTCCCCAGGGTCCGACCGGTTCGGACGGCGCGCAGGGTCCGGAGGGTCCTCAGGGTGCTTCCATGAGCTTCCAGGGTCCCTGGGACGGCGGCACGACCTACGCGGCTCTCGAGTCGGTTTCGTTCGATGGTTCGAGCTACGTTTCGCTGGTCGACGACAACACCGGCAACTCTCCCGACTCGAGTCCTGCCGAGTGGGCCTTGATCGCGCAGAAGGGTGCGACGGGCGACACCGGTGCGGACGGCGCTCAGGGTCCGGCCGGTGCCCAGGGCCCGGCGGGCGCCGACGGCGCGCAGGGTCCGATCGGCCCCGTGGGGCCGCAGGGTTCGATCGGCCCGACCGGTCCCCAGGGTCCGATCGGCGCCGACGGCGCCTCGGGACCGCAAGGCCAGTCGGTCAGCTTCCTCGGCGCGTGGGACGGCGGCACAACCTACTCCACGCTTCAGATGGTCGAGTTCGGTGGTTCGAGCTGGATTTCGCTGATCGATGACAACACGGGCAACCAGCCCGATGCCAGTCCGGCGGAATGGTCTCTCGCGGCTCAGAAGGGCGCGCAGGGCGACCAGGGTGATCAGGGTCCGCAAGGCCCCGTCGGTGCGGATGGCGCGACGGGTCCTGCTGGTCCGGCGGGTGCGACTGGTCCGGCGGGCCCTGCGGGTCCGACGGGTGCCGATGGTGCCGCCGGTCCGGCTGGTCCCACGGGTGCGACTGGTCCGGCAGGTCCGGCAGGCCCGGCTGGTCCGACTGGAGCCACGGGCGCGACTGGTGCGACCGGTCCGGCGGGTCCCGTCGGTCCCATGGGTTCCATCGGGCCTGTCGGTCCGCAGGGTTCCCAGGGTCCCCAGGGCGTCCCGGGCCCGGCTGGTACCGGAAGCGCCGTGTTCACCTCCCGGCATCAGTTCGATCTGAACAATGGCGGGGGAAGCCGGTACTTCAGCCCGATTCACGTCGACGATGCGTCCACCGAGTCCTTCACGGTCCTCGGCGTGGCCCCCAATGCCTGCACCATGAGCAAGCTCGTCGTGCGGGTCAGCACGGGCATGGAGGCCGGCGTCACGGCGACGTTCACGCTGCGCAAGGGTGCTTCGCTGGCCGGCATGGCCGACGCGGCCCTCTCCTGCGGCGTGACGGCGGCGGTACCCACGTGCACGGGCACGGGCGCTGTCGCGATCGGCGCTACCGACCTGTTCGGTCTTCGCCTGAACTACAACAGCGGCTCGACGGGAGGGGCCGACACCTTCCTGATCTCCCTGGCCTGCGACAACTAGGCCCAACGTCCAGCCGCGATCCGGAATCTCGTCCCGCCGCCCTCCGGGCGGCGGGATTTTTTTGTGCGAGCCCGGCTCCGGCCTTCAGGCGTCGTTCGAGCTCTCGAGTCGCTTCGGGCGATTCGAGCGCTACCCGAGCTCTGCGGCCGTTGGTGCAATCGCACCATGCGTCGCGGCAGTACACCGGCTAGCCTGAACCAGAGGTGGGCCCATGACCACGATCCTTCTCCTCGTCGCCGTCGTCTTCGTGCTTTCCCTCGTGCCCCTCGTGCTCCTGGGGGTGCGGACGTGGATGACGCATCGCGGAGCGCGGGTCGTGACCTGCCCCGAGGCGCGCGGCCCGGCCGCCGTGAAACTGGACATCGTCCACGCGGCCGGCAGCGCGGCATGCGGCGAGCTCGAGCTGCGGATTCGTTCGTGCTCGGGCTGGCCCGAGCGCAGGCAATGCGGCCAGACATGCCTGGCCGAGCTCGCGGCGGCGCCGGCCGAGTGCGTGGTCAAGACGACCCTGGTGGACTGGTATCGCGGCGGGACGTGCGCGGCTTGCGGCGGTGGAATCGGCGAGGTCCACTGGGTCGAGCACGAGCCGGCGCTGCTGACGCCCGGTCGGGAGACCGTCGAGTGGACGGACGTCTCGCCCGAGAACCTCGCGGCCGTGCTGGCCACGCACCGGCGGGTCTGCTGGAAGTGTCACGTCTCGCAGGCGCTGAGGCAGCGGCTGCCGGGGTTCTCGGTGGAGGAGCCCGAGCCCCGGCCCGGTCGGGCATAGCCCGGCGCGGGGCGCCGTCAGAACCGCGAGGACACGAGCTCCACGTCGGCCTGTGCCCAGGCCTTCCGGAAGCGCGCGTCGACTTCCGCCGCCTCCGCCGTTCGTCCCTGGGCCTCGAGGGCCTTTCGCAGGCCGAGAAGGGAGTAGCCGTTGTCCGGAAATCGTTCGAGGTCCTGCCAGTACACGATCTCCGCCTCCTCGGGCCGTCCCGCGTCCAGGAGGATCGCCCCGAGCGTCTGCCGCGCCGGGTAGTACCAGTCCGGCGGCTCGGTGTAGGTCAGGGAGTCCTGGAGGCGGACGGCGCGGTCGAGGTGTCCGATCGCCCTGGCGTAGCGCCCCGCGGCCGCGTCGATCTCCCCGGCGAGCGTTTCCTCGGCGATCGTCAGCGGCTTGACGCCCGGACTGAAGCCGATCAGAAGGTCCGTCATCTTCGGATCGCGGATGACCGCGCGCAGCGCGACGAGCTCCCGCTGCGCCCGGTTGGGATTTCCGGTGCGCAGGAGCGCGAGGCCTCGCGCGTAGTGCCAGATTCCGAGGTGGAAGAGCTGGTCCCCGGGTGGAGCCGGAACGTCGAGAATGTCCCTCCACATCCCGAAACGGACCTGCGCATAGAGCGGCGTGCTCAGGAACGTCTGATAGAGCGCCCAGTCGTTGCCGTGAAAATCCGCGGGCACGCCGTCCGCGACCTTGCGCGCCTGCGCCAGGGATTCGTGGCTCCGTCCCTGCATCATCGTGGCCCAGAAGAGGAAGTGAACGTTGTGGGGGTAGTAGTTGAGCGGATAGATCCCCTGGGCCCGGCACTGCGTGATGTAGTTCTCGTCCGCCCGCGAAGCCGCGACGTTGACCGCGGCCGCGTCGTCGTACCGGCCTACCTGGATGTAGACGTGGGATGGCATGTGGACGAGGTGTCCCGCCCCCGGCGTCAGGCCCCGCAGGCGGTCGGCGGCGGCCTCGGCCCGCCGGGGGTCGGCCGCTTCGACGGCGTGGATGTAGTAGTGCAGCGCCCCGACGTGCTTCGGATTCGCGACCATGACGGCTTCGAGCGTTCCCAGAATCTCCGGCGTGTGCTCGCGCGGCCGTCCATCCTTCGTCCAGTAGTTCCAGGCGGAGAGATTCATCAGCGCCGCGGCGTAGAGCGTCGCCGCGTCCAGATCATCCGGGTACTTCGCGTGGAGCGAGCCCATCGCCTCCGCATAGGCCAGGTCGAGCGCGGCGCGGTCGGCCTTCGGGTCGTCCGAATAGCGCTTGGCGAGCGCTTCGATGTAGTCCCGTTCCTTCTCCGAGGCTCCCGTACGCCGCGCCATCGCCATCCCGATCGCTTCGTACGCCTGGCCGACGACCTCCGCCTGCATCGGCAGGTTCAGGTTCGGGCCGAGGTCGAGCGCCCAGCCCCAGTAGGCCATGGCGCAGTCGGGGTCGAGCCGCGCCGCCTCCTTGAAGGCTCGCAGGGCCTCCTGGTGGTTGAAGGCGTATGTCAGGCGCACGCCCTGGTCGAAGAACATCTGGGCGCGCTCGGACTTCGTCGTGACGGCGTGGTGATGGTCGCCGAGGCCCTCGAGGACCGGAGCAATCTGTCCCTCGGCCAGGCGAGGATCTTCGGCGAGCGCGCGGGCGTCGTATGCGGAGTGGTGCTGGGCCTCCGCTGGCAGTGCCGCGAACACGAGCCCGACGGCCAATCCCGTGGTGCTGGCGAGGCGATATGTCTTGTGAAACATCGCTTCCTCCCTGGGGCCGGGGCGGTTGGGGCCTGTCGAGGACGCCGTAACTCTCTAAACCCTCGAACCGCCGTTTCCGGCGATAACACGGGCGGCGACCGTGGAATCCTAGCAGCAGGACGGATCGGGATCACCCCCCTGGTGGACACGATTTCGCAGCCCCCGAACCGCGGCGTGGTAAGAGTTTTGCTGGTCTCCATGGTGTGTTCGGATTGTGCAATTCAGGAGGTGACACGATGCGTTCCTGCAGGTTGCTCTCGCTCGCTTTTCTCATCGCCGCCGTGGTCGTCGCAGCGCCGATTGCGGTCTCGGCACAACCTTTGGAGATGGGCAACTCCATCGCCAGTCCGAACTCGACCGACAGCGGCACGACGGACATCCGGACCGACGTCGACCTGGTCAACCCCGCGAGCGCCACGGGCTCGATCGACTCGGCGACGTTCGCATGGTCCGCGATGCCGTGCCCCGCGGCCGCCAAGATCAAGGTTTTCCGCCGGCACGGCGACACGCTCGCCTTCGTCGCCGAGCGCGGGCCTTTCGACGTGAATGCGCTCGACGTCGCAGTCGCGCTCGTCCCGCCGATCGCCGTCGAGCAGGGGGACCTGCTCGCCATCGCCCGGGTTTCGAACTGCGGCAACCCCATGGCCCTGACGGGGATCGTCTCCGCGGGATACGCGGGTTACGAGGGCGACGTCGTGACGAGCGTGTCGCTGTCCGGCGCCGACGTCGACGGGGCGGGCATTCTCGCGGTGCATGCCACGGGAACCGCCACCGAGTCGATCGCCCGGGTGCTGACGGCCGCCGGATCGACGCCGGGCGCCTTCGGCTCGTTTTTCCGGACGGGCGTGCAGCTCTCCAACCCGTGGACCTCGGCCGCCTCGGGCCGCTTCGTCTACCACCCGGCTGGCGTCTCGGGGGATTCCGGCGATCCGAGCCTCAATTTCACCGTCGCGCCCGGCGCGACCGTGTCCTACGACGACCTGGTCCAGACCATGGGCCAGAGCGGCCTGGGGTCCATCGACGTCGTCATTCCGGCCGGTGGCGACGAGCCCGTCTTCGTGACCCGGGTCTACAACGACGCCGGGCCGGACGGAACTTCGGGTTTTACGGAGGACGCGATCGACCCGAGCGGCTCGCAGGACAACCGCGTGGTTTTCGCCGGAGCAACGGGCCTGCTCGTCGCTCCGCCGAACGACACCAGCCTCCGGTTCAACATCGGCGTGCGGTCGCTGCTCTCCGGGGCCACGGTGACGTTTCGCGTGTACGACGCGAGCGGCGTTCTCCTCAACACGGTCACGAAGTCGTACGGGCCGACGTTCTACGAGCAGCAGTCGGCGGCGACGCTGCTCGGCGCTCCGGTGCCGGCCGACGCCTCGATCCAGGTCAGCGTCTCGAGCGGGAGCGCGATCGTCTACGGCGCGACGGTCGACAACGTCACCAATGACTCGAGCATCCAGTTCGTGCGGGTGCTCTTCGCGATCCTGTAGCCGGGTTTCGCGGGAACGGGGGCAGCCGCGTGATTCGCAAGCTTCGGTCCGGCCGGTACCGGCTGTACTCGCGCAAGAAGGACCCGAGGACGGGCAAGCGACGAAACCTCGGGACGTTTTCGAGCCGGGCGGCGGCGCAGAAGCACGAGCGGGCGGTGCAGTACTTCAAGAAGCGATGAGTCGGCGCCGAGCGGGGGGTGCCGCAGCAGCCGGCGAGCCATGAGGGCTCCGCCGGACTGGCTGGTCGTGGTTTCGGCTGTCTCGCTCGGCGCCGCGGTCTTCTCGGCGCTGGTCGTCGCCGCGGACATCCTCGCGGGGCGCCGGCAGCGGATGGCGATCATGAACGTGGTCTGGCCGATCACGGCCCTCTGGAGCGGTCCTCTCGGTCTCGTCGGCTACTTCGCGGTCGGGCGCCTGTCGACGGCCGAGCGCGTGCGGCAGGCGAAGGCCCGGGGCGAGACCCCGCCGGGGGAGCTCCAGCCCTTCTGGCGCAAGGTCGCGCTCGCGGCCACGCACTGCGGCAGCGGATGCGCCCTGGGCGACGCGCTGGCGGAGACGCTCGTCGTCGTGTGGCCCGTGACGTTTCTCGGCAGCCGGGTCTTCGGGACCTGGCTCGTCGATCTCGTCCTCGCGTTCCTCTTCGGGATCGCGTTCCAGTACTTCACGATCGCGCCCATGCGGGGGCTCGGTCTTCGCGACGGCCTCGTCGCGGCGGTCAAGGCCGACGCAGCCTCGCTCGCGGCATGGCAGATCGGAATGTACGGCTGGATGGCGGTCGCCCTCTTCCTCCTCTTTTCGCCGGAAAGCCTTCCGAAGAACGGGCCGGTTTTCTGGTTCATGATGCAGCTGGCGATGTGCGCCGGCTTTCTGACGAGCTACCCGGTCAACTGGTGGCTTCTGCGGCGGGGGATCAAAGAGGCGATGTAGGGGCCCGCGCTCGGCGGCCCGGCTCCGTATGAGATTTCGGGTCGCTCCGCCAGGCTATTCTTCGCTCAGGCGCCTGCCCCCGTCCGTCGCACCGGAAGTCGCGGAATTCGAGGTCGCATGCTCTTGCTCGTTCTCCGATCCCTGCTCGTCTACGGCGCGACGGCCGGCGCTATTATCTGGCTCGCCCGGCGGGTCGTCGGTCCGGTCCGCCGCCGCATCGCGATCTTTCTGGCGGCCGCGCCCCTGCTGTTGACCGGCCACGCGATGTTGACGGGCGGTGTCCATGCGCCGCTCGACATCGTCTACAACGCCGACCCGTTTCGTTCCTTTCGCGCATCGCTGGGATTCACGCCGGACCCCGTGCCCACGCTCGGCGACGTCGTCTACCAGGAGATCCCGTGGCGCAAGGCCGTGCGCGCGGCCGTCAAGCGAGGGGAGCTTCCCCTGTGGAACCCGCATGTGCTGGCCGGCGAGCCGCTGCTCGCGGTCCAGCAGCCGGCCGTCTTCCATCCCGGGACCTGGATCGGATTCCTGCTTCCCCTCGCGCAGGCGTGGACCTTCGAGATGGCGCTGCGCATCTTCCTCGCCCTGCTCTGCGGCTACCTGTTTCTGCGGGAGATCGGCCTGCGCGAAGTCCCGGCGCTCATCGGGGCGGCGGGGTGGGGTTTCTCGAACTACCTGGTTTTCTTTCTGGGCTACCCGTTGTCTGCGGCCGCGGCCCCATTTCCCCTGCTGCTCCTGGGACTGCGCCGGGTCGCCCGTGCTCCGTCGGCCGGTCCCGACGGTATCGTCGTGGCGGCGCTGCTGCTCATGGTGACGTCGGGCCATCCGGAGTCCCTGCTTCACGCGGTCGCCGCGGCGGGGCTGTTTTTTCTGGCGGAGCTCGCGCGGCTGCGTCGCGGCGAGGCCGGCCGGGCGTTGCTCCACGCGCTCGGCGCCGGCGCCCTGACCCTCGGCCTCTCGGCTGTGCTCCTTCTGCCTCTCGCCGAAGCGCTGCCGCACACCTTCGAGCATTCCCTGCGAAGTAGCGCGTACGCGCAGCGGATCCGGTCCATGCCGTGGAGCGGCGTTCTCGCGCGGCTGGGCCTCGAACTGTCGCCGTTTCCGGCCGCGTCGAGCGCTTTGCCCGCGTGGTATCGCGGCCCGTTCCTGGCGACCGGATACTGCGGCTCTCTGCTGCTGCCGCTCGCGTTTGCCGGGATCTTCGGCCGGAGCCGATACCGCTGGATTTTCGCGGCGCTCGGAGCGCTCGCCCTGTCGGTCGCGGCCTGCACGCCGGCCGCCGACGCCCTGGCTCGGCTGCCGCTCTTCGACATCGCGATCAACGAGCGGCTGATCTTCATCACCGCCCTCTCGGTCTGCGTGCTGGCGGCTCTCGGAGCAGAGCGCATCCTCGACGGCGACGGCCGGGCGGCCTTTCTGACGGGAAGCCTCGCGACTCTCGGTGGCGTCGCGCTCCTGTACTTCCGCTACGCGGAGCGTGCCGGGCCGGTCTTCGGCTCGGTGGGCGCGGTGCGCGAGAGTTTCCTGCTCCAGGTCGTCCCGCTCCTGGCGGCGGCCGTTCTCGTCGGCTTACCGTCGCGCCCGTGGCGGGCACGCGTCGCCGTTCCTTCGCTTCTCGTGCTGCTGCTCTTCCAGCGTGGGCTCGAGGCCGGCGGCTTCTACCCGACATTCCCGGCCCGCACGTTCTATCCGCCGCTCTCGGTCCTGGCGAAGATCCCGCGGGGCGAGCCCTTTCGCTTCGTCTCTCTGGACTACACGTTCATTCCGAACGTCGCGGCGCTCTACGGGCTCGAGGACGTCCGCGGCTACGAGGCCATGACCTTTCACCCGCTCTTCGAGACCTACCCGATCTGGTGCATCCATCAGCCCATCTGGTACAACCGGGTGACCGATCCGACCTCGCCGTTTCTGTCTTTCCTGAACGTTCGGTGGGTGCTGGCGCCCCGGGAGACCGTCACGCCGACCGGCTGGAGCGTCGTCGGCGAGGGCGAGGGGATGCGTCTGCTCGAGAATCCGGCGGTTCTTCCGAGGGCCTTCGTCCCCCGGTCACTCGCCTTCGAGCCGGAGCCCGCGCGGCGCCTGGAAATCCTCGGCGCGATTCGGAATTTCGCCGACCGCGGCGTCGTGGGGGAGCCGGGTGCTTCCGGCTGGATCGCGAACGGGGACGCCGACGTGTCGATTCGCGGCTACCGGGCCGACCGCCTCGACCTCGATGTCCGCGCGCGTAACGCCGCCCTCGTGGCCACCTCGATCCCCGCATGGCCCGGCTGGATGGCCGAGATCGACGGCGCCGTCGCGCCGCTCGTCTCCTACAACCATGCCTTCGTCGGCGTGCGGGTGCCGGAGGGGCGCCACCGGCTCGAGCTTCGTTACGCCCCGCGCTCATTCCGCGCCGGGGCCGCGATCAGTCTCGCGTGCGTGGTGATCGCGGCGGTCCTGATGGTGCGACGCCGGCGAGCAGCGCCGGCCGGCGGCTGAGGGATCAGCCGGCGAAGCGGCCCTCCGCGGCCGGCGCAGCGGTCCTGGCGGCTTCCGAGCGGAGGTACCCGTCGATCGCCGCCGCCGCCTTGCGTCCGTGACCCATGGCGAGAATCACGGTCGAGGCGCCGGCCACGATGTCGCCGCCGGCGAAGACGCCCTTGCGCGTCGTCATCATGGTGGCCTCGTCCACGACGAGCGTGCCGTGCCGGGTCGTCGTGAGGCCCGCCGTGGTCTTCGGAATGAGCGGGTTGGGGCCGTTGCCGATCGCCTCGATGACGATCTCGACCGGAAGCTCTTCGAACGCCCCCTCGATCGGCACCGGCCGGCGGCGCCCCTTGTCGTCGGGCTCTCCGAGCTCGCAGCGCTGCAGCTTGAGCGCGCGGACCCATCCGTCGGAGCCGCCGACGATCTCGACAGGGGCGCAGAGCATCCTGAATTCGACGCCCTCCTGCTCGGCGTGGTGGACCTCCTCGAGCCGGGCCGGCATCTCCGCGCGGGAGCGTCGATAGACGAGATACACGTGCCGGGCGCCGAGGCGCAGGGCCGTCCGCGCGGCGTCCATCGCGACGTTTCCGCCGCCGAGGACCGCCACGTTGTCGCGCCGCAGGACCGGCGTGTCCTCCTCGGGGAAGCGGTAGGCGCCCATGAGGTTCGCGCGGGTGAGGTACTCGTTGGCGGAGTACACGCCGTTCAGGTCCTCGCCCGGGACGTTGACGAAGTAGGGGAGCCCCGCCCCCGTCGCCACGTAGACGGCGTCGAAGCCGTCGTCGAAGAGATCGTCGATCGTGAAGGTCTGGCCGACGATCGTGTCGAACTCGAACTGCACGCCCATCTTCGACAGGTTGTCCACCTCCGCCTGGACGATGCCCTTGGGAAGGCGAAACTCGGGGATCCCGTAGACGAGGACCCCGCCGGCCTTGTGAAACGCCTCGAAGACGACCGCCTCGTGGCCGAGCCGCCGGAGGTCTCCCGCGCAGGTCAGGCCGGACGGGCCCGCGCCGATGATCGCCACGCGCCGCCCGGTGGCCGGGCCGACCTCGGGAAGCTCGACGCCGCCTTCCTCCCGCTCCCAGTCGGCCAGGAACGCTTCGATCTTTCCTACCGACACGGCGAAACCGAGGTCCTTGTGGACCTTGGCGACCATGCAGTTCTCCTGGCACTGGCTCTCCTGCGGGCAGACGCGCCCGCAGATCGCGGGCAGGAGGTTGGTTTCCTTGATGAGGCGGATCGCGCCGCGGAAGTCTCCCTCCGCGACGAGCTTCAGGAAGCCGGGCACGTCGACGCCGACCGGGCATCCCGAGACGCACGGCTCGTTCTTGCACGAGAGGCACCGCACGGCCTCGGCCCGCGCCTGCGCGGGAGTGTAGGCGAACGGGACCTCGCGGATGTTGCGAACGCGCTCGGCCGGGTCCTGCTCGGCCCAGAAGATCTTGGGGAGCTGTCCCCGCTGCCTGGCCGTCAGCGAGTGGCGGTTCTCGATCCGCGTCTCGAGCTCCTCGGGGGTCGGGTCGATCCGGGTCTCGTCGGTCATCGGGCTTCGGCCTCCGCGGTCCGGGCCGCTTCCAGTCGGCACGTCGGACCGTTCTCCCGATAGCGGGCGAGGCTCGCGGCCTCCTCGGGCTTGTACATCGCCTGCCGGCGCATCATCCCGTCGAAGTCGACGCGGTGGCCGTCGAACTCGGGACCGTCCACGCAGACGTAGCGCGCGACGCCGTCGACCGTCACGCGGCAGCCGCCGCACATCCCGGTGCCGTCGACCATGATCGTGTTCAGGCTGACGAGGGTCGGGACGGCGTAGGGCTCGGTCGTCTTCGAGCAGAACTTCATCATCAGGGGCGGCCCGATCGCGATCGCGAGATCGACGTCCTCGCCGCGGGAGCGGCGGGACTCGATCGCCTCCTTCAGGACGTCGGTGACGAAGCCCTGGCGGCCGTAGGATCCGTCGTCGGTGCAGACGAGCAGCTCGTCCGAGGCCTGGCCGAGCCGGTCCTCGAACACGAGGAGGTCCCGGCGGCGCGCGCCGAGGATCGTCACGACGCGGTGGCCGGCCTCGCGGAAGGCGCGCGCGATGGGAAGCATCGGAGCGGCGCCGATGCCGCCGGCCACACAGGCCACCGTTCCCCGAAAGGCGTCGTCCTTGCCGGGCACCGCGATGTGCGTCGGGTTGCCGAGAGGCCCGGCGACGTTGGAGAACGCGTCGCCCTCGCGCAAAGGCCTCGGTCATCTCGATCGTGGTCTTGCCGACGGCCTGGACGACCAGGGTGATGGTCCCGGCCTCGTGATCCACGTCGGCGATGGTCAGCGGGATGCGCTCGGAATTCGCGTGCGGCCGCACCATGACGAACTGGCCGGCGCGGTGGCGCCGGGCCACGCGCGGCGCCTCGATCTCGAAGAGGCTGACGTTTTCTCCCAGGGGCTTCTTGACCAGGATGCGGAACACGGGTTTCACCTCGCGTCCCGATGGTCGATTCGGGCTCGATTCGGGGGCAGATGCAAATGCATCAGTTTCGGGAGCGCGAAGCCCGCGGCGCCCGGCCGGGCGTATTCTTCGGCCAGGCTCCTGGATTGGGCCGAAGGGAGAATGAGAATGATCGGAACCCGCTTGGCCTCATTGGCACCCCGGGCGCTGGCCGCGGTGCTGGCCCTCGGAATTTCGTCGGTCGTCGCGGCGCAGGAGCGCCCCAACCCGCAGGCTCTGATGGATGCCCAACGCGAAGCCATGACCCGCCTGGCGTTCATGGACGGAGTCTGGCGGGGCCCGGCATGGATCGTACGCGGACTCGGGCGAGAAACACGAGAGCACACAGACGGAGAGGATCGGGCCGTTTCTGGATGGGACGGTGAAGGTCATGGAGGGTCGGGGTTACGGTGCCGACGGCAAGGTCACGTTCAACGCCTTTGGAACGATCTCCTTCAACCCGTCGACGAAGGCCTACACGCTGCACTCCTACGCGATGGGTCAGGCCGGCGATTTCTCGCTGACCTTGGCACCCGACGGGTATTCGTGGGAGATCCCCGCCGGACCCACGACGATCCGATACACGGCCGTCATCAAGGACGGCACCTGGAACGAAGTGGGCGACCGCATCGCGCCCGGGAAGGACCCCGTCCGGTTCTTCGAGATGAACCTGAAGCGTGTCGGCGACACCGACTGGCCGTCCGCCGGCGCAATCCCCCCGAAGTAGGGGCGCCCCTCGCGGGCGCCCGCTCCGGTGCGAATCGAGCGGCGGCACGAATCGGCAGCGCGTGAGAGGGCGGCCATGAAGGCCGCCCCCGGAATCTAGAACGCCGGAGCGAACGCGGCCAGAATGTCCGCCGTGCTCCGGACCTCGCCGACCTCGCGTGCCCTCTTCCGAACGTCCTGCATCGTCTCCACGAGCGACGGCTGACGCACCTCGTAGAGGACCCCGGTCGTGAGGACGTCCGCCTCGCGCGTGTAGCGGAGGGCGGCGGCGCGGTCGGTCGGATCGTGATCGGGCGGCAGGAAGGCCTGCTTGGCCTTGAGGAGCTTGAACTGGTCGTCCCCGCGCCACGTCACGCAGGGCGACATCACGTTCAGAAAGGCAAAGCCGGGGTGCCGGATCGCACGGGTCATGAGATCCACGAGCGATCTTGGGATCGCCCGAGAACCCGCGGCCGACCCAGGTTGCGCCGAAGGAGATCGCGAGCTCGCAGGGGTCCACCGAGGGTTCCGGGTTGCCCCAGTAGGTCGACTTGGTCTTGTCTCCGGCGGGCGTGGTCGGCGCCGCCTGGCCCTTCGTGAGGCCGTAGATCTCGTTGTCCATCATGAAGTAGGCGACGTCGAGGTTGCGCCGCGCCGCGTGGAGGAAGTGGTTGCCGCCGATCGCGATGCCGTCGCCGTCGCCGCCCACCGCGATCACGTTGAGCTCCGGGCGCGCGAGCTTGACCCCGCTCGCCAGCGTGAGCGCCCGGCCATGGACGCCGTTGAACCCGAAGGTCGCGACGTAGCCGGGCAGGCGCGACGAGCATCCGATCCCGGAGATGACGACGGTATTCCAGGGCTCGAGCTGGAGCGCCGCCATGGCGCGGTGGAGCGACGCGAGCGCGCCGAAGTCCCCGCAGCCCGCGCACCAGACGGGTTTCAGGTCGGACTTGTAGTCGGCCGGCTGGAAGGTCGGCAGGTCCACGACGCGTGCTCATACGGCCACCTCCTCCCGCGCCGCCGCAGCGAACGCCTTCCGGATCCCCTCCGTCACCTCCGCGGCGGTCAGGTCCTTTCCGCCGGAGCGCTTGAGCACGTGCGTGCGGTCGCCGGGCAGGTCCAGGAACGTCCGCAGGTACTTGTAGAACTGCGCCGTGTAGGAGAGCTCCACGATCAGCAGCTGCCCGACGCTCGCGAGGAACTCCTGGAAATCCCGCTTGGGGAAGGGATAGAGCATCCGCGGCACGAACGCCGCGACCTTCTCTCCGCGCGCCGCCGCCGCGGCGACCGCCTCCTGGACCGGTCCGCGGGACGAGCCCCAGCAGAGGACCCCGACGTCCGCCGTCTCCGGGCCGAACCGCCGGAAGGAGTGGTACCGATCGCGGATCGGCCACATCTTCCGGTAGCGCTTGGCGTTCATCGTCTCGTGCGTGAGGAAGAGCGAGTTCGGCCGCCCCTCCGCGTCGTGCTCGAGGCCGTTGGTCTGGTACATCCCCTTTTGCATGCCCGGAACGCTCATCGGCGAAACGCCCGTCGGCGTGTCGCGGTAGCGCTCGTAGGATTCGAGCTCGTCGGCGGTCGGTTTGACCCGATCGCGCACCTCGTGGACGAGCGCGCCGGCCGAGATCGTTTCCTTGCGCTGCGCGACCGCCTGGTCGGACAGGACGAGCACCGGGATCTGGAATTCCTCGGAGATGTTGAAAGCCTCTACCGTCGCGTGGAACGAGTCCTCGACGTCGGCGCAGGCGAGAACGACCCGGGGAGCGTCGCCGTGGGTCCCGAAGAGCGACTGGAGGAGGTCGGACTGCTCGCTCTTGGTCGGATTCCCGGTCGACGGCCCGCCCCGCTGCACGTCGATGATGACGACCGGCACCTCGGCCATCGAGGCGAGGCCCAGCATCTCGGTCATGAGTGAGAGGCCGGGACCGGAGGTGGCGGTCATCGACTTGACGCCGGAAAAGGACGCCCCGATGACGGCGCCGATCGCCGCGAGCTCGTCCTCGGTCTGGAGAACCGAGCCGCCGGCCCGCGGCATCCACTCGGCGAGGAAGTGCAGGATCTCGGAGGAGGGCGTGATGGGGTATCCGGCGAAGAACCGGCAGCCCGCGTGGAGGGCGCCGATCGCGGCGGCCTCGTTGCCGGACAGCAGGAGCCGCGGAGCCGATGGCGTGTACTCGAGACGCTTCGACGCCAGCGCCGCGTCCGCCGAAGCCGCGAAGTCGCGCCCCGCGTCGAACGCGCGCTCGTTGGCCTCGAGCATGGCGGGCTTCTTGCGGCCGAATCGGCGCGCGAGGGCGCGCTTGAGCGTGTCCGTCGGCAGTCCGAGAATCGCTCCGAGCAGGCCCAGCGCCACGACGTTTTTGGAGCCGGGCGTTCCCGAGGACGCGCGCGAGAGCTCGGCAAACGGGACCGGAGTCCACACGAGGCCCCCGTCGTCCAGAAGGCCGAGCTGCTCCGGGGATGGCCGGTCCTCGGTGGCTTCGTAGAGCACGAGGGCATTCGGCGAGACCGCGATTTCGCCGCGGAAACGGGCGAAGTCCGCCCAGCGGAAGACCACCAGGACGTCGACCGCCTCGCCCGGCGCGAAGATCTCGTCCGCCGCCACGCGGACGGCGCAGGAGGACTCTCCGCCCCGGATCTGCGGGCCGTAGGCCTCCGTCTTCATGACGTGGAGCCCCTCCTTCGCCGCGACCTGGGCCACCAGATCGCCCAGCGTCATCACCCCGTCGCCTCCCGAACCCACCACCGCGATCGTCACGTCCCTGGTCGTCATTGTTTTCGAGGTTCCTCCATCCGACCTCGAGTGTCCCGGCAGGGGGAGGGCCGTCGCATGGTGAAAATGCATCAGAGGCCAGGACGGGCCGAAAGAAGAGCTCGGGCCGCCGCTCGAGAGGCGAGGCTCGCGTCCATGGACGGGAGAGCGACGTTGCTCGCGACCGTCGGCGGCTTCCGGGCACGGCCCGTCGGGCCGGCGCGACCCGATACAATCCCCTCCCAATGCGCTCGTTCCGGATGCCGTTCCTCCCAGGCCGGCGGGGGCTCCGGACCTCCCTCGCCGTCTTGCTCGCGCTCGGCCTCGCCGCGGCGGCCGCGGCGGCGCCGCGCATCGTCGCGGTCGGCGACGTGCATGGCGATCTGGCGGCCTTTCGGCGCATCCTCGCGGAGGCGGGCGTCGTCGACACATCGGGGGCCTGGGTCGGTGGCGACACGGTTCTGGTGCAGGTCGGAGACCTGATCGACCGTGGCCCGAACATGCGCGGCACGCTGGACTTCGTCATGGGTCTGGAGCCGTTGGCCGCCAAGCGGGGCGGAACCGTGGTCGCGCTTCTCGGCAACCACGAGGTCCTCAACATGGCCGGCGACCTGCGCTACGTCACTGCGGCGAACTACGCCGAGTTCGCGGATGCCGGATCGGAGAAACGCCGAGAGGACGCGTGGATCCGGGTTCGCGAGCTTCGCGAGCGGCGCGCCCGGCAGCTCGGCCAGCCGGAGCCGCCCGGCGGCCCCGACGCGCGGAAGGCCTGGATGGACACGCATCCGCCGGGCTACATCGAGCACGCGGAGGCTTTCGGCCCCGACGGACGCTACGGCCGCTGGCTGCGCGCGCGTCCCGCGATCTTCGTCGCGCAGGACACCGCCTTCCTGCACGGGGGGCTATCGCCGGCCCTCGCGGGTGTTTCGCTCGAGGAGATCAACCAGCGGGTTCGCGAGGACCTGAAGACGCTGGATTCGGACCGCGCCCTCTTCGTCTCCGAGGGGCTGATCCTTCCGTTCTTCGACGTGCAGGAGACGTTTCGCGCGGTCCGCGAGGAGCTCGACACGCTCGCGACGTCGGCGAAGGACGCGGAGCGGCGCAAGACGTACGAGCACTTTCTCGATTGGGGGAGCTGGACGATGAACTCGGCCGACGGCCCCCTCTGGTTCCGCGGATACGCTCGGTGGAGCGACGCTGAAGGCGACGCCGAGATGCCGGGGCTCCGGATCGGCGGCCGGCGTCGAGCGCTTCGTCGTCGGGCACACCGTCCAGGAGGACGGGCGCATCCGGGTCCGGTTCGGCGGCTCGGTCTACCTCATCGACACCGGAATGCTCGCCTCCTACTCGCCGCACGGCCGGCCCTCGGCGCTCGAGATCGCGGGCAGCACTGTCAGCGCCATCTACCCGGGCGAACGGCGCCAGGTGCTCTGGCAGGTGCCGCGGGCCGCCGCGAGAACGGCGCCGGCCGATCGCGGCCGCGCGGTCGCGTCGCCGGGTCGGTGAGCTTGAAGAGCCCCCGACACTTGCCGAACTCCATCGCGCGGCTCCTCAACCTCCAGCGGGGCGACGGGCGCCGTGGCGCGCTGCTCTTCACGTACCTCTTCCTGATCATCACCTGCTACCAGCTCGGAAAGACGACGCGGGACTCGCTCTTCCTGAGCGTGTTCAAGGCTTCGAAGCTTCCGTACGCCGACATCGCGATCGCCCTGTCGGTGGGCGTGGTCGATGGCGGTCTACATGATGATCGGCCGCCGCACGAAGGTCCGCGACCTCATGGTCGGCAGCCTGCTGGTCTTCGCGGCCGTGCAGTGCGGCTTCTGGTACCTCGCGCGGTTCCGCCCGGAGCTGACGGTGGCAGTACCCCGTCTTCTACGTCTAGGTCGGAATCCTGGGCGTGCTCGCGCCGACGCAGGTGTGGACGCTCGCGAACTATCTCCTGACCACCCGCGAGGCCAAGCGCGTCTTCGGGCTCGTCGGCGCGGGCGGCATCACCGGCTGGATCTTTTCGGGCCTGCTCGCGAGCGCGCTCGCCCGGATTCCCGGCCTGGGCACCGAAAGCCTGCTCCTGGTCATGGCGGTCATTCTGGTGGGGTGCTGCGCGCTGGTGATCGCCCTCTGGCGCGAGCGCGCGAAGTGCTGCACCCGCCGCCGAGGCGCACGGAAACGCATCGACCTCGCGGAGCATGCGGGAGAGCCTCGGCAGTGGTTTTCTCGTCTCCCTACCTGATGTCGATCGCGACGCTGATCACGCTGTCGTCGGTGGCGACCTGCTTCGCCGGCTGGCAGTTCAAGGCGATCGCCAAGAGCGCGTACCCGAACACGAACGCGCTGACCGCCTTCTTCGGCCAGTTCAACTTCTGGGCGGGCCTGGCCTGCCTCGGGCTCCAGCTCCTGCTGACCTCGCGGTTCCTGCGCCGCTTCGGCCTCGGGCCGGCGCTTCTGATCGTGCCGCTGGCCCTGTTCGGCAGCGAGCTCGGAGTCCTCGCGCTCGGAACGCTCGGGGCGGCTATTCTGCTCAAAGGTTGCGATCAGGTCGCTGCGCTACTCGATCGACAAGTCGTCGGTCGAATTGCTGTATCTGCCGATTCCCGCCGAGATCAAGCTGCAGGCGAAGTCGTCCATCGACACCGTCATCTGGCGGTTCGGCGACGGCCTCGCCGGCGTTCATGCTCGCGATCTTCACGGATCGCCTGCACTGGTCGGCGCAGCGCGTGTCGATCGTCAACGTCGTCTTCATCGCCGCGTGGGTCATGACGGCGGTCGTTGCGCGGCGGCGCTACGCTCGATACGCTGCTCCAGAGCATTCGCCAGCGGCGTCTCGATGCCCAGAAGCAGTTCGCCCCGGTCCTCGACCGGTCGACCACGGACCTGCTCGCGGCCCAGCTGGGCTCGGCCGACGCGAAGGAGGTTCTCTACGCCCTGGACGTCTTCGAGGCCTCGCAGGGCCGCCAGGCGCACCCGAGCGTGCGCGACCTGCTCGACCACGCGGAGCCCGCGGTGCGCCGACGCGCGATCGAGACGCTCGATGCGGCCGGCGATCTCTGGGCCCTGCCGCGCGTCGAGCAGATGCTGGGAGATCCCGACGTCGAGGTGCGCTCGGCCGCGCTCCTCTTCCTGTCCCATCACGCTCCCGGCGACCCGCTGAGGCGGATCCCGGCGCTCGACGGATTCCAGGACGTGTCCGTGACCTCCGGGATCATCGTCTTCCTCGTGCGCTCGGGCGGCGCCGAGCGTCTCCCGGAGGCGCGCATGCTGATGGATCGGTCTGATCGCGAGCGCGGCAAGGACGGCATGCGCGCGCGGCTGGAGGCGGCTTCCCTGATCGGCCTGCTGGGCGAGGGTTTCGATTCCCAGCTCGACGCGCTGCTCGCCGACGAAGATCCCGAGGTCGTGCGCGCGGCCGTGCGCGCGGCCGGCAAGCTGGGCGGCCGGCATCTGGCGCCGAAACTGATCGCCCTCCTGGGCGACGCCCGCGTGCGCGCCGAGGCGGCGGAGGCGCTCGGCGGGCATGGGGGACCGGGTCCTCGGTGCCCTGCGCGACCAGCTCAGCGACGGAAACGCTCCCCGGGCGACCCGCCTCGAGGTCGCCGGCGTCCTCGCCCGTGTCGGCAGCCAGGGCGCCGCCAACGCCCTCGCCGAAAACCTGCTCACGGACGATCCCGAGCTTCGGTATCGGACGATCTGCGCCCTGAACGAGCTGCGCAAGCGCCCATCCGAAGACCACGATCGATCCGCCCGCCTCCACGCGGCGCTGGGCCTCGAGATGATGCTTCACTGCCGGACGAACCAGATCCTCTCGGTCGCCGGGCGAGGCCCCGAGGCGGAGGCCGAGCCGTCCGAGCCGACCGAGGTCGTGCGGCGCCTGCAGGAGAATCGCGACCAGGAGATCGAGCGCATCTTCCGCATCCTGAGCCTGCTCTATCCGGACACCGATTTCCGCAGCGCGCACTACGGGTTGCGCTCGAGCGACCCCGCGGGCCGGGACAACGCCCTCGAATTCCTCGAGCTGGTGCTCGACCGCGACCTGCGAAAGCCGCTCGTGGCCTTGATCGACCCGACCACGTCGCACGACGAACGCGTCGTCCCGATCCTTCGGCACACGGGAATCGAGGCGCCGAGCGCGCGCGAGCTCGTCGTCGCGCTCGTCGAGAGCGAGGATCCGTGGCTGAAGGCCTGCGGGATCTCTTCGGTCGGCGCCCTCGGGCTGCACGATCTCGCCGGCCAGGTCGAGGCCTGCCTCGACGCCGCGGACGAGCTGCTGCGCGAGACGGCGCGGGCCGCGAAGAGGCAGCTCGCGGCTTCGGTCGACTAGCGGGTTCCCAGGAGCGGTGCTGGCCCCGCCCGCGTGCGGCGGCGCGGGCCGCTACGGTTGAGCCGGCTCCGGGGCTTCGGTGTAGGTGTAGAGGACCCTGGCTTCGCCGTTCTTGGCGATGACCTTGTCGAGCTGCTCGAGGATGAGCTGGCGCCGCTTGAACAGCGCGTCCATCTCGTAGCTCGTCAGGTACGGATCGAGGCGCTTGCGCGCGGCCGCCTCGTCCATGGTCTTGAGCTTCTCGTACATTCCCTTCTCGCACTGTGTGATCGTGACGCCCCTCTGGAGGTAGGGGATCCGGCGGAAAGCCCGGGTGTGGTCGATCATCCAGAGCTTCCCGTCCGGCGTGATGAGGAGATTTCCGTTGTTGCGGTCGGTGTTGTAGATGAGCGCGTCGAACACGTTGGTCATCTGCAGCTGCTTGTTCCAGCGCTGCGTGTTGGACGGCTCGTTTCCCTCCTTGACCAGCGCCTTCCGGGTCTTGGCGTTCTCGACCCAGATCTGGATGCTGCCGCTCTTTCCGTCGATCTTGCGCAGCGTCGCCGGCGGGACGTTGTCGAGGCCCAGGAGCAGGCTCATCTCGTAGGCGGCGGGCTCGAAGATGTAGCTGTCCCGAAAGTACAGGTCGTCGCGGCCGGCGCCGAAGGTCGGTGTCGAATGCTGCTCGTCGATGTCGCGGAAGATGGCGTGGGCGCGGATGCCGTCCTTCTCGAGCAGGACCTTCGTGGGAAACGTGACGCCGCCGGACAGGTGCTGTTTCTCGAGGACGTCGGCGGTGCGCAGAAACTCGAGAAGCTGTTCCTCGGACTGAAACGGCAGAGGCTTGCCGTCCGGGTCGGTCCAGCGGAATCCAGGTTGGGCGTCGGGTCGCGTGCCGCGGACGGCCGTCCCGGTGGCCTCCTGGGCCGCGAGCGCTGCGGCGAGGACCAAGCCACCCGCGATGAGGACCGCGAGGGGATGTCGACGTCCGGTCATCACAACCTCCTGCAGTTCATGGTCGGGGCGGGGCCGAGGGCCCCTCAATCCTTGCCGGCGGAGGCGGCCGGCGCCTTCGGGGCCGTCCCCGAGTAGAACGTGGCCAGCCCGGCGATCTCCGCGTCCGTGAGGTTGCGGCAGAGGTCGCGCATCACGCGGTAGACGTCGTTGGCCCGCTCTCCGGAACGGTAGGTCGTCAGCTGGTAGGAAAGGTCATCGAACTTCTGGCCCCGGAGAATCGGAACGCCGTACGAGCCCGGGAACGGATCGCCCCCCGGCCCGTGGCAGGCGTCACACGCCGGGATCAGGCGCGTTCCGTCGCCGACTCCGACCAGCCGCTCGACTCCCGGATCGACCGCCGCCGGCGAGGCGGGCGAGGGCGCCAGCGCCAGCGTCGCGTAGAAGGCGGCGAGGTCGGCCATGTCGCGGTCCGACAGCGGTTTGACGACCTCGCCCATGATCGGGCTCTCGCGCGTCTCGCTCTTGTAGTCCTGGAGCTGCTTGTAGGTGTAGAAGGGGTCCTGCCCCGCGAGGTTCGACACGTCCGGCGTGTCCACGATGCCGGCCGGGCCATGGCAGTCGGTGCAGTCCTTGTTGAGCTCCCGGCCGCGGGCGGGGTCGCCGGCGCGCACGAACCTCACGGTCTCCACCGTCCAGGCCACGCGCGAGGACGGGACGCTCACGGCGGCCGATGCGGCGACGAAGGCCGCCGCGGCCGCGGCAACGGCGCCGCGACGCTTCACCGGAATCCCCAGGCGAGGGCCTTGTGGACCCCGATGAAGAAGAACTGGCCGATCGGATACGCCCAGGCGATTGCCATCAGGGCGACGAGCAGGTAGTTCCAGACCGCGAAACCGTTGAGCAGCGCCGGCACCCGGACCACCGGCTCCATCGTCTCGGCGTAGGCCATCGGGCGATCGGTCTCGTCCGCCGGGCTGCCGTGCGTGCGGAGGAGATTGAAGAGGAAAAGCACCGTCGAGAGCACCATGAGCGTGCCGCCCACGATCATGACCTCGCCGGAGGGCCGCCACCGCGCGACGATCTGAGGATCGTACGGCGTGTAGGCGACCCGGCGCGGCATCCAGAGGAGGCCCTGGTAGTGCCACGGGATCGTCAGCGTGAAGATCCCGACGAACCACAGCCAGAGCTGCATGGTCGCCAGGCGCTTCGAGTAGAGGCGGCGGCCGGTCAGCCGGGGCCAGAGCGCGTAGGCGCTCGCAAAGTAGACCGTCACGACCGTCCCGCCGAGAATCAGGTGGAAGTGCGCCGTGACCCACGCCGTGTTGTGCACCATCGCGTTCATCGCGTAGGAGGCGTTGATCAGGCCTCCGAAGCCGCCGGGCAGGAGCGTGAAGACGGCGAGGATGCCCCCGAGCGCGACCGGCTCGCTCCATGGCAGCCGCCGGATCCAGCCGAAGAGCCCCTTTCCGCCGCGCAGGCGCCCCGCGGTCTCGAGCGAGGCGGTCACGGTGAACCCGGTCAGCAGCGTCGGCAGCGCGACGAGGAACGTGCCGAGGGTATGCGTGAGCTTCCAGCCCGCCGCCTGCTCCGGGTCGACGAAGATGTGGTGGAGGCCGATTGGCAGGCTGAAGACGAGGAGCATCACGAATACGATCCGGCCGGCTTCATCCGAGAAGAGGTATCCCCCCGCGGCCTTCGGCACGATCGAGTAGAGCGTGACGTAGGCAGGGATCAGCCAGAAGTAGACGATCGGGTGCAGGGTCCAGGCGAAGAGCGCGCGGGCCAGCCCCACATCGAGCGACTCCGTCAGGCCCAGGGTCAGCGGGAGCAGCTGAAAGAGGACTTCCGCGACGACCCCGACGAGCGTCCAGGCCCAGAGCACCGCGCAGCTCGTCATCCCGAACTGGGCCAGCGGAACCGGTCGGCCCGGGTTTTCGCGCTTCCACGCGACCGTCATCGCGATCGTGATCGCGGTCCAGGCCAGGGACCCCACGAGCAGCAGCGCCGCCCCCGCGTAGAAGGACCAGTGCGCGACGATCGGCGGATAGAAGGTGTAGAGCACCGTGGCCCGGCCCGAAACGATCGCGAGCGCCGCGGCGAGCGTGCCGGCGAGCATCGTCCAGAAGCCGAACCACGCCAGGCAGCGGCCACCGCACCGGCCGCTCGAGGCTGGTGGCGGTGACGAAGTAACCGAATCCGGCGATGAAGAAGGTCGTCAGCACGAAGGCCTGGATGACTCCGTGGAGCGTCGTGGATTCGTAGTAGAGGGAGGCGGAGGTCCGGACGAGCCCGTGGCGCTCGAGCAGCTGGTAGAGGCCGAGCAGCCCCGCGACCCCGGACAGCGCGAAGGCGACCCACATGTGAGTCAGGGCGAGGCGCCGGACGGTCCGGGTGTCCCCGGGGCTCGCGGCGCTCACGGGCGCGTCACCCGGACGCGGCCCCACATGGACTGGTGCCCGAGGCCGCAGTACTCGTTGCAGAACAGGGGCACGGTGACGCTGCCGTCCGCGTTCGGCGTGCCGATCTTGGCGACCGAATCGAAGCGGATCGTCGTGCGAACCTCGGCGACGTAGCCGGGAACGACCTGCGTGGCGATGTTCGTCCCCGCGACGTGGAGCCCGTGGAGGACGTCCGCGCTCGCGGCGCGCAGCACGATCGGCGTCTCCGCCGGAAGGGTGATCTCCTGGGGATGGACCATGTACCGGGCCATCACGAGGCGCGCGATGACGGTCCCGTCCTCGGCGCGTTCGACCCCGAGATGGTCTTCGGCGAACTCGGGCGTCAGGTGCAGTTGCGTCGAGTCGATGGTCTCGACGTTGCTGGGCGGATGGATCTTCATCGTGGCTCCGGTGAAGACGATCAGGCCGCCCATCACCACGACGAGCAGCGTCGAAACGACGAACCAGCGGCGTTCGAGCCCGTGGATGCTCACGATCTACCGGACCGGGCCGTTCGCGAAAAACCGGCCGAAGTAGAAGAGCGCCCATCCCGCAAAAAGGAGGGCGGCGACGACGAGCATGAGGGCGTAGGTGCCCTTCGGCGTGCCGGCGAGGAGCTGTTCCTCTTCCCGTGTCGGCCCTGCCATGCCACCTCCACGGCTGCGAGAGAAATGGCGTTCGGATTCCGAAGCGAAAGCTGGTCGAAGACTATTCGCCCGGGCCGGCGGACGCAAGGCCGCGGGATTGACCCCCCGGGCGGCGGCGGAGACAATGCGGACCTCCCCATGCCGGCGCTCGTCGCGACCGCTTTTCTGATCGGCCTCGCAGGCGGAGTCCACTGCGTCGCGATGTGCGGCGGCATTGTCGCCGCGCTCGGCCTCGGGGGGGCGCCCTCGGGCGGGGATTCGTCCCGTGTCCGCCGGCGTGCCCCGTCAGCTCGCCTACAGCCTGGGCCGCGTGGCGACGTACACGTGCGCCGGCGCCGTCGCGGGAGGGCTCGGCGGGCTGGGGATCCACGCGGGCGGCGTTCTGCCCGTGCAGATCGCGCTGTTCGTCGTCGCGAACGCCCTCATCATTCTCCTCGGCCTCCACCTGGCGGGGCTCGGCAGCGCCGTGCTCGCGTTCGAACGCGCGGGAAGCGTCGTCTGGCGCGTCCTCCGGCGCCTGGGCGCGCGGCTGGCCCCGGCGAACACCACGCTGCGGGCGGTGGCCGTCGGGCTGACGTGGGGATTCCTTCCGTGCGGGCTCGTTTACAGCGTGCTCGCGACCGCGCTCGTCTCCGGGAGCGCCGCTCGCGGCGCCCTCGTCATGGCGTCATTCGGACTCGGGACCCTGCCGAATCTGCTCGCGGCCGGACTCGCCGCGGAGAGCCTGCGCCGCCTCGTGCGCAAGCCGCTGGCGCGTCGCGTCGCGGGGCTCGCGGTCGTTCTGCTGGGCCTGGCCGGACTCGCGCGCATTCCGGGTCTGCCCGCGCACCTCAGGCAGGGGCTGCACCTGCTGCACTAGTGTCCTCGGCCGGGAGCCGCTCGCCGGCGGCCGGCCGCGACAGACGCAGCGCGTTGGCGACGACGACGAGCGAGCTCGCCGACATGCCGAGGGCCGCCGCCCACGGGGGAACGAAGCCGCAGGCGGCGAGCGGGACCGCGAGCAGGTTGTACCCGAGCGCCCATCCGAGGTTCTGTGCGAGGACCCGCCGGGAGCGTCTGGCGATTCGCCGGGCCGCGGCGAGGCCGCCGAGGCCGATTCCGAGGATGACGAAATCGCTCGCCAGCCGCGAAAGCTGCGGCGCTTCCACGAACGAGACGGAGGCGCCGGCGGCGGCCAGGGTCGGCGCGTCGTTGAGCCCGTCGCCCACGAAGAGAACGCGGGCCCCGGAGCGTTCCCGGCCACGAATCCACTCGAGCTTCGCCGCGACCGTCATGGCGCCGCTGGCCTCCGCGAAACCGAGGGACCGCGCCAGGCGCCCGACCGGCGCCGGGGCGTCGCCGGAAAGCAGCACGGCCTCCGGGATGCCGGAGCGGCGCAGCTCCTCGACGATCGTGTCCGCTCCGGGCCGGAGCTCCTCGGCGAACGTGAGGAGGGCCCCGCGGCCCTCGCGGTCGGTCAGGAGGGCCACGAGCCGGCCCCGCTCGCGCGCCCCCGCGAGATCGTCGCCGAGGCCGGCCGGCATCGCCGCGGAACCCAGAGCGAAATCGGGCGAGCCGATCCACCAGCGATCGCCCCGGACCGTGCCCGTCGCGCCGCCGCCCGGGTGATCCTCCCGGGTATCGGCGCGAGCGGGCGGCTGTCCGGCGGCGCAGGCGATGGCACGCGCGGCCGGATGGGTCGAGCCCGCTTCCAGCGCCGCGGCGATCGCGAGCGCCGCGTCCCCGTCGAGATCTCCGGCCGTGCGGACCGATTCGAGGCGCGGCGTCGGGAGCGTCAGGGTTCCGGTCTTGTCGAAGACCGCCGTGTCGGCGCGGGCGAGCCGGTCGATCCCGGCCAGGCGCGCGGGAAGCACGCCGACCCCGGCGAAACGACCCGCGGCGATTGCCAGCGCGATGGGTGTCGCCAGGGCCAGGGCGCAGGGGCAGGTCACGATCAGGACGGCGATCGTCGACGGCAGCGCCCGGGCGGGATCGTGGGCGAGCCACCAGGCCGCCGTGCCGGCGCAGAGAAAGAGGACGAGGACGACGAGCCGTCCCGCCAGCCGATCGGCGAGCTCCACGAAACGCGGACGACTCGCGAGGCCTCTCTCGAGCAGCCGCCGGATCTCGGCGAGGGTCGAGTCTCCGGCCGCGCGCGTCACGCGCAGAGTCGCCGGCCGGTCGCGGAGGCGACTCCCGGCGACGACCGGCTCTCCGGCCTCGCGCACCCGCGGCCAGGGCTCGCCGGTCAGCACGGACTCGTCCAGGCTCGCCCCGGTTTCCAGAAGGATGCCGTCGACCGGCACGATCTCGCCGGGGAGGACCCGGATCACGTCGTCCGGGGAAAGGTCTTCGGCAGCCACTTCGCTCTCGAGATCCGATGAGCCGAGAAGCCGCGCCGTCACGGGCTGGATCACGGCGAGCCGATCGAGCCCGGCGGCGGCGGTCAGGCGCGCCCGCGTCTCGAAGGCCCGCGCGAGCAGCACGAAGAAGACGAGCATCGCGATCGCGTCGAAGAACACGGGACCGGCGCCGCGGGCGGTCGCCCAGGCGCTGCCGGCCCAGGCCGCGACGAGCCCGAGAACGATGGGCACGTCCATGCCGGTGCGGCGGCGGCGCAGGTCACGCCAGGCGCCGGCGAAGAAATCCTGCCCGGGATACGCCAGCAGGACGGCCGTCGCGACGAGCGAGCACCACCTTCCGAAGACCTCCCACAGCGGCAACCGCCCGGCGGCGTCCGGGCCTCCCGCGAGATAGGACGCGAGCGCGAGGTTCATCACCATCATCCCGACCAGGCCCGCGAAGAGGAGCCGTGCCGCGTCGCGCCGGCGCGCCTCGGCCTCGACGCCTTCGCGATGGCGCGGATCGAGCGGCCGCGCGCGATAGCCGATGCGCCGCACGGCCGCCAGGATCTCGGACATCGCGAGCCGCGAGGGCTCCCACCGGATGCGCACGCTCTGGCCCGCGTAGTTGGCGGCCGCCTCGACGACACCCGGAAGCGCGCGGAGCGTTTCTTCGTTCAGCCAGAGGCAGGCCGCGCAGCGGGCGCCCTCGAGCAGGAGCGAGGCCTCGCAGAAGTCGCCGTCGCGGCGGAGGAACGTGGCCTGCAGATCTTCGCGGTCGAAGAGCCGCTCCCCGGCCCCGTCGTCCGATGCCGCGGTCGGCGCATTCGCGGTGCGAAGCCGGTAGTACCGGTCGAGGCCGCTGTCGGCAATCGCTTCGGCGGCGGCCTGGCATCCGCCGCAGCAGAAGTCCTGCGGCTCGCCGAGCAGCCTTCCGTGCCAGCGGCCGCCGGCCGGAACGGGGAGCCCGCAGTGGAAGCACTCGTGGGCCGCGAGCGGACCTCGATCAGTCGGGGCGGAAGAGGAGACGGCGGTCAGTCGCGGCCCCCGAGGGGCGCCGGCAGCGTGCACCCGAGGCCGAGCGGCGCCACCGTGCGCGCCGCCGAACCGAGTCGCGGCCCTGGCATCGCGGGGACGATATCAGGGACCGCTCAGCGATCCGGCGCCTTCTCGAAGACGAAGAAGTGCTGGGTGGGCAGAAACTCGTAGAGCTTCACGAGCCGGAACCCCGCGGGCTCCCACTCCGAAAGCACCTGCTGTTTCGACATGCGGTGCTCCTCCCGGACGTGAAGGGCGGTCAGCCCCTCGAGCCGGTACTCCACGAGAGCGACCCGTCCCGCCGGCTTCAGCGCCTCGCGCAGCTTCGCGAGCGTGGCCTTGGGCTGCTGGAGCTCGTGGTAGACGTCGACGAGCAGGGCCCAGTCGAGGATGTTCGGCTCGAGCTTCGGGTCGTCGGTCTCGGCGAGGACCGGGACCACGTTCCGGATCCGGTGCTTCTCCATGCTCTCCTTCAGCCGGGCGATCATCTCGGGCTGGATGTCCACCGCGTAGACGACTCCGGTCGGGGCGACCGCCCGGCCGAGCCGGCGCGTGAAGTAGCCGGTCCCGGCGCCGATGTCGGCGACGACGTTGCCGGGCTTCAGATTCATGGCGCGGATGATCTCGTCGGGCTTCTGCTGTTCGTCCCGGCCCGGACGCTCGAGCCAATCGGCGCCGGAGGCGCTCATGACCGTGGCCGGTCGCCGCTCGTCGCCGGCCGGGACCTGGGCGGAGACGGGCCCGGAGATCAGAAGCAGAAGAAGGACCGGCAGCAGCCGGGTTCGCCGCAGGGGCCCGACAGGATCCGTCATCGGGCGTTGGGTGAAGTTCACTTCGGAAGCCGCATCGCTTCTCAACAACAGCGATCCAGCCCCCGAACTTCGCGATTTTTTCTCTGGAAAAGCCCTGGGAAACTCGAAGCGCCGCGCGACCTCAGCTTTTTCTCGCGCCGGCCACCGGGGAGCGACGGCTCGTCCGTGTCCTCAGCTCCTTCCTGGCCGCCGCGGCCGCCCGGTAGCTGAACAGCTTGTGGCACTCCTGGCGGAGAAACCCTCCCGTGACGGGGATGGAGTGATTGCCCTTCTCGAAGACCAGCCGACAGGGGATGAGGCATGCACGCCACTTGTAGTCTTCCGTTCCCCGCTTGAGGCCGAACGCCGCGATGTCCTCCTGGGAGACGCCGTAGACGACCGCCCCGATCCTCGACCAGACGCAGGCGCCGGCGCACATGGCGCAGGGCTCGTGCGTGGAGTAGAGGACGAAGTCCGGCAGGTAGCGGCCATAGCCGCTGGACACGTACTTGAGCGTCTCCAGCTCCACGTGCTTGATGCTCGATCCCGACGTCTTGACCCGGTTCCCAGCGCTGGCGATGACGACCTCGCCGCCGCGCGTGAGGCGCGTGATGACCGCGCCGATGGGATAGTCGCCCCGGTCGCCCGCGCGTTTGGCCTCCGAGACCGCCAGCTCCATGAACTTCCTGCGCGGTTTGTAGGACGGCGGGATCATGAGGAAACAGTATAGGGCGGAGGATTGGTCGGGGCGGCCGGGATCGAACCGGTCGCGCCTCGCGTTGCTCGGCACGTCCGCGGCGGTTATTTCCAGGCGGGGGCTGTGCCCCCCGGGCCCCCATGGTCGCCGGTTCGATCACCGCTGAGTTGGCGGCTGGAAATATCCGGCGAGAGAGACTGGTCGGGGCGGCCGGGATCGAACCGGCGACCATCTGCTCCCAAAGCAGATACGCTACCGCTGCGCTACGCCCCGGTGGCGTGGATTATCGCACCGGAAAGCCCCGTCCCGACGTCCACCGGAGCCGCGGCGCAGGGAGGTTCTCGATGCTCTGGTCGGGATTGGCGGCGTATTCGGACTGGGCGCTCCTCGCGATGCGGCTGCTCGTGGCTGCGATCTTTTTCACGAGCGGGCTCTCGCACGCGCGCGACCCGAAGGGGCGAGCCAAGTCGATCGGCATGTCGCCGAGCTTCACGCTCTATCTCGGCATCGTCGAGATGGCCGGGGCGCTCGGCGTCGCATCGGGGATCCTCCTGCGGCCGGCGGCGATCGGTCTGGTCCTCCTCATGCTCGGCGCGATCCAGAAGAAGATCTTCGTCTGGAAGACGGGCTTCTGGGGCGACAAGGCCTACGGCTGGCACTACGACCTGATGCTCGTCGCGATGAACCTCGTTCTCGCGACGGTCGGAGGCGGGAGGCTCACTCTGGCTTGAGCGCGGAAAGGCTTGCGTAAGGATCTCGTCCTTGCTAAAGTAAGGAAATGGCCCGGGTCACCAGCAAGCGCCAGGTCACGGTCCCGAAGGCGATCGCGGACCGTTTCCATATCCAGCCGGGCGACGAGATCGAGTGGATCGCGGCGGGCGACAGCATTCGGGTCGAGCCCGTCGGCCGGGGCCGGAAGGTGCTGGACGTGACGGAGCGCCTGCGACTCTTCGACGAATCGACGCGGCGGCTCCGGCGGAGACAGTGGAAGGGAAAGAGACCCACCGACCGGGGCTGGACGCGCGAGGAGCTCTACACGCGTGGCCGCTCTCGTTGACACCAATGTCCTCGTGTACTCCTACGACTCGCGCTTTCCGGCCAGGCGGAAGCGGGCGACGCAGCTGCTCCGGAGGGGGCTCGAAGAGGATGACATCCGTCTGCCCCACCAGGCGATCGTCGAGTTCATGGCGGTTGCGCCTCGGCCTTTCCCCGGCGGCGGGTCGATCCTGACCCTCGAGGAGGCTCGGGGAGAGGCCGAGGAGATCCTCAACCAGTTCACGGTCCTCTATCCAACGGAAGGGCTGGTCCGGGCGGCGTTGCGCGGCGCCGCCGCCTACCGCCTGAGCTGGTTCGACGCGCACCTCTGGGCGTACGCCGACCACTACGGGCTGGACGAGATACTCTCCGAGGACTTCGAGCACGGACGCCGATACGGTACCGTGCGCATCACCAACCCGTTTGCCGATCTGCAGGAGAGCTGATGCACCGCGAGTACGTCGCCTGGGAGTCGCCCACCCTGGGGCGGAAGATGGAGATTCTGTGGTTCGGCCACGGCGGACAGCCGATGATCTGGTTCCCGACGTCGCAGGGCCGCTTCTACCAGAACGAGGATTTCGGCCTCATCGGGGCGGTGGGCGACCTCATCGAGGGCGGTGCGATCCAGGTTTGCTGCGTGGACAGCGTGGACTCCGAGAGCTTTTACGCGACGCAGCGGCACCCCGCCGAGCGCATCCGCCGGCATGATCAATACGACGCCTACCTCACCAACGAGATCGTGCCGTTCTGCCGCGCGAAGGGGCGCTACGAGGGCCGCGTCGCCACGCTCGGCACCTCGTTCGGCGCGTACCACGCCGTGAACCTCGCGTTTCGCCATCCCGATCTCATCGACAAGTGCGTCGGCTTCTCGGGCAAGTACGACATCCACTCGTTTCTCGACGGCTACTGGGACGAGCTCTGTTACTTCCACTGCCCGACCGCCAACGTCCCGAACATGGACCCGGAGTGGGTCGCTCGCCTTTCGGCGATGGACATCTGCGTCGTCACTGGCGCGACGGACAACATCCTCTCGCGGCACGACCGACGATGCTGCGCATCCTGAACGAGAAGGGCATCCGCAACCGGGGCTCCGTCTGGGACGCGCCCGTACGGCCACGACTGGAACTGGTGGCAGCAGCAGATCCGGAGCTACGTGCCGTAGGGCGAATCCGCCGGCGGGCTGTACGGGACGAGCCCGGAAGGGCGGGGCAAGCCCCGCCCCTACACCTGGCCAGAGGCAACCCGACGAGCCCACCCAGGTCTTGTCGTGGTTGTAGTTGACGCCCATCATCTTGCCCTGCGAGAGGCGCGCGAGCGTCGTGACGGGCAGGGGCGCGCCTTCGCGCCAGACGAACATGATGCGGATCTCGACCTTGGAGTGATTGCCGTCCGCCGTCTCGATGGCCGGCGCGTACTCGATCTTGCGCATCAGCAGCGTGTGGGCGCGCTGGTCCTCCGGGAACGGCGGCGACGTCGGCGGGCGTCACCTCGACCTTCACGCCGGAGCCGGCGAAGGAGAAGAGCGGCTTCAAGACCCAGTTCTCGAGATCCTTCGGCACCGCGGTCCGGTCCGAGAGAAAGAACGACTCGGGCACGGTCGGATGGCGAAGGTGCGGCAGGCAGTGCTTGCTCCAGCGGAAGTACCAGTTGGGGTGCCCCGCCCAGGAAACATCGAGCCGGGAGGTCAGATCGAACGGCAGCTTCGCGCCCTTCGCCTCGAGCTCGTCGAAGATCAGGCGGTTGTAGATCCGGCGAATGCGCACGGCTTTCCCGTCCCGGCGATACCAGAGCTCGCGGCCGCGCTTCTCGATCTCCGACGGGTCCACGGCCTTCACGCCCCAGAACCGCTCGGTGAACACGAAGTCGACCGCGGTCTTCTGGTGCGGCGGGTCGAGGTCGAGCAGGACGACCTCCTCCGGGGCCAGGCCCGAGAGGATCGCCTCGCCGACGACCCGCTTGTAGCCGGCGGTGTCGAGCCCCGACAGATACCAGCCGAGCCCCTCCCCGCCCGGGCAGAGGCGCGCGAGCTCCTCGCACTGCGCGACCTGGAAGGCGTAGAGGGTGGGGAAGGCCTGGAGCTCGATCAACTTCGGGCAGAGCTTCCCGCCGGAATCGCGCGCGACGGCGAAATCGGTGACGGCGAAGACCGGAAGCTCGTCGCACCCCGGAACGTCCAGGGCGCGCGGCACCGCGGCGAGCGACCGGTAGAGCGCCTCGGGCGTCGAGAGCTGCCGGAAGATCTCGAGCGACGCCTCGACCATCTCGTCGCGCAGCGCCGGCGGCACGAAGACCGGCGTCTCGGCCAGCCGGAACGGAATGTCGATTCCCGCGCGCTCGCCCAGACGCCGGGCGTACTCGCCGTACCGCGCGTCCGTGAAGGCGGCGTTGTACGCGCGGCGCAGCTCCGGGATCATCGGCGGGAGTCTACCGAATGGGAGCGCCCGGACGGGAAGCCGGCAGGGAACGCGGTCGCGTCAGACCAGGAACTGCCCGGCCCGCATCACGGGATCGCCGTCGAACCAGATGTCGAAGCGCCGGCCGACGATGTCGATGTGCGTCGTCGACTTCCACTTCGCGCCGGTGTGCTCGGCGTAGGGATGGCCGAACGCGATGTGGAGGGTCGGGAGCTTCTCGTCCTGGAGGATGTTGCCGATGACGTCGTGGACGGCGATGTTGGTCCCCAGGGCGAATTCCCCGACGCGGTTGGAGTTCTCGTCGGTCGCCGTGTACGCGCGGAAGTCCGCCACGAGGTCGGCGCGCTTGCAGCGGACGTCGACGATGCGGCTGTTCTCGATCGTGACGAAGAGTGGGTTCGCCTGGAGGTCGCCGTAGCGGGCGCAGAGGTAGTCCCCGACGACCCCGTCGGCCACGTACAGGCCGTCGACGCGCGCGGGGGCCGTCAGCACCTCGCCGCCGGGGAGGTTTCCCCATTTGGCGGTCGAGATGATTCCGGAGGTCTTGAGCCACTTGATCTCGGGGTCGAAGGTCGCCTCGAGCTTCGAGCCGGCGGGCGAGGTCGCCGTGATCTTTTTCGCCTTCTTCGCCCGCTCGAGGACCCGGATGGAAATGGCGTCGACTTCGTCGAAGTTGGCGCGCATCGCCTCGGTCATGATGCGGTGCGAGATCGAAACCATGTGGGCGTGGCGGATCTGCCGCCGGTCGACGATGGCGGTCATCACGCGGCGGAAGGCGAGCTCGCCCGGCTTGGGCTGTCCGGCGTAGATCGTCACGTCCGCCCGTTCGAGGGCCGCCTCGATCGGCTTCGGGATCGTGAGCATGGGCCGCGGGCCGTAGTCCTCCATCACGTGGACCTCGACCGGCGCGCCGATCTCGCGCACCTCGCCGGCCAGGCTGGCGGCGATCTCCTCGGTCTCGCGGTCGGTGATGATCGCCACCTTCTCCGAGGGCTGCACGCGCAGGCAGGTGCGGATGGCGTTGCGGGCCCCCGGGATCAGGTCCTCGGCGTATGCGGTCAGCGTACCTGTCTCGTTCGACATCGTGAAATTACTCTCCTGGAGCGAGTCAGGCCGTTATTGCCGGGTCGCGACCGGTTCCACCGGGGGCGCGACGGGCAGTCCGTGGCTCGTTTCCTCGCAGATGTAGTCGACGACTTTCTTGAGGTCCCCGCCGGTGGCCTCGTACACACGAAGCTGCCGGTCGGCTCCCGTTCCGTTTTCGAGGATCCAGTTTACCCCGTCGAAGACCTCGCGGCGAGAGCCGAGCTCGTCGACGACGTCGTCGACGAACAGGAGCATCTCGCCGACCAGGTCGCGGAAGGGCACTTCGATCTCCTTGCCGAAATCGATCAGTTTGCCCTCAATCCCCCAGCGGCTGGCGCGCCACTTGTTCTCGAGCAGGAGGGCGCGCCGGTAGTTCCGGAAGCCCAGGTTCTGCATCCTCAGCTTGTAGAGCTTGGCGCAGATCGCCTGGAAGAAGGCCGCGAGCGTGAGGGTCTCCTCCAGGCGCATCGGGATGTCGCACACACGGAACTCGATCGTCTCGAAGAAGGGATGCGGGCGGACGTCCCACCAGATCTTCTTGCCGTTGTCGATGGAGTTGGTCTTGACGAGGATGCGGACGAAATCGTCGAACTCGGCGGGCGACTCGAAGAAGTCGGGAATCGAGGTCCGCGGGAACCGGTCGAAGACCTTGGTCCGGAAGCTCTTGAGACCCGAGTTACGGCCGAGCCAGAAGGGCGAGTTCGTCGACAGCGCGAGCAGGTGCGGCAGGAAGTACCGCGCCTCGTTCATGATCTGGAAGGCGAGCGACCGGTCTTTGATGCCGATGTGGACGTGCAGCCCGAAGATGAGGTTCGCGCGGGCCAGCAGCTGCATCTCCTCCACGACCTGGTCGTAGCGGGGGTCCGGGAAGATCTTCTGGTCGGCCCAGTTGGAGAAAGGGTGCGTCCCGGCGGCCGCCACCCGCATGCCGTTCTTGCGGGCGAGCCGGATGATTTCGGTGCGCATCTCTCCGACGTCCTGTCGGACTTCGGAGATGTTCCTGCAGATGCCCGTGCCGATCTCGATGACCGACTGGTGCATCTCGGGCTTGACCCGCTCCTTGAGGACGAGCTTGCCCTCGTCGAGGATCTCCTGGACGTGGGAGCGCAGCTCCCGCGTCTCCGGGTCCAGGATCTGGAACTCCTCCTCGACGCCGAGGGTGAATGCGGGCCGTTCCATGGAGAGGTCAGGCCTCGCGGCGCGGCCCACGGGAACCGGTCCCGGGCTCCCGGGGAGCGGCCGTCTTTTTCGGGCGGCCGTTGGACTTCTTCCTGGCGGGCTCGGCGTCCTCGCCGGCCAGGAACCGGTGCCAGCGATAGTCGGTCAGCGGCTCCGCCGGCTGGTGGACCCGCTCGATCAGCCACTTCGTGGAGTGCTCGAGGACCCACTCGAAGTTGTCCTGGCCGACGGACTCGACGGACGCGTCCGGGGCGGGGTTGAGGAAGTCGATGGCGTAGGGAATCCCGTCGCGCACCGCGAACTCGAGCGTGCAGAAGTCGTAGCCGAGCGCATTCATCAGCTTCAGGCAATCGTCGTGAACGCGCTGGTGCATGGCCGGATCGACGGCGACGCCTTCCCTTATGTAGCGCTCGTGGAACGGCCGCCGGGGATCGTAGGGCATGACGCGGACGTGCTTGCGCCCGATCGCGTAGCACCGGAAGTACTGATCGAAGACGATCTCTTCCTGGAGCGTCATGACGTTCTGGCCGGTCTCGCGGTAGGCGGCGAAGAACTCGTCCGGGTTGCTCACGCGGTAGACGCTCTTCCATCCGCCCCCGGAGTACGGCTTGAAGAAGGCCGGAAAGCCGATGTACTGGAACATCTCGTCCCACTCGAGCGGGAAGACGAGGTTCGACATGGACTCGGCCGTCGTGTCGGGCGGATGCTGGTGGGAGGGCAGGATCACGGTTTTGGGGACCGCGACGCCGACGCTGCGGGCGACGACGTTGTTGAAGAACTTGTCGTCGGCCGACCACCAGAAGGGGTTGTTGACGACGATGGTGCCGTCCGCGACGGACTTCTTGAGGATCGCCCGGTAGAAGGGAATGTCCTGGCTGATCCGGTCGAGGATGAGGTCGTACCGCCGCGGGCTGTCGAGGCTGATGCCGCCGACCACGACGGGCTCGGCGACCACGTCCCGGCCCTCGCGGTTGATCCGGTCGATGAGGGCGGGGGGGAAGGAGCGCTCCTGGCCGAAGAGAATGCCGATGCGTTTCATGACGGGTCCTTCACTTTTGGATTGATGCCGGGTCGCCGCCCGGAGAATCGCGAATTATGTCACGGGGAAGCCGGTCCGGAAGCGGCCCGCCGCCGCCCGGGCGACCGCGCCAATTCAGGATGTGGGATGGCTGCGGCCGCGAGGGCCGGCCCGGCCGGAGCCCGCTACAGCCATCCCCGCTTGCGGAACCAGAGCACCATCCCCCCCGCGAGCACGATGCAGACACCCCAGAAGATCGGGTAGGAGCCCATCCACTGGTTTTCCGGAATGTGCATGTTCATCCCGTAGACGCCGGCCAGAAAAGTCAGCGGAATGAAGATCGTCCCGATGATGGTCAGCACCTTCATGACCTCCGACATCCGGTTGGACATCGAGGTCATGTAGGTCTCCGTGAGGCTCGTTCCGACCTCGCGGTAGGTCTCGATGATGTCCATGATCTGGATGAGGTGGTCGTAGACGTCGCGCAGGTACGTGCGGGTGATCTCGCTCATGCACTCGTGCGGCTCGCGCTGCATCGCGTTGACGACCTCGCGCATCGGCCAGACGGCGCGCCGCAGCAGGAGGAGCTCGCGCTTGAGGGCGTGAACCTCGTGAATCGTCTCGCGGTCGGGGCGGTCGAGCACGAGGTCCTCGAGCTCCTCGAGACGGTCGCCGTAGTGCTCGAGCACGGGGAAGCAGTGGTCGACGATCGCGTCGATCAAGGCGTAGGCGAGATAGCTCGCGTCGAGTGTGCGCAGCCGCGAGCCGGGCTTCTCGAGCCGCTGCCGGATCGGGTCCCAGATGTCGCCGGGGGACTCCTGAATCGTGATCACGAAGTTGCGGCCGACGAACATGCTGACCTGCTCGCTCTCGAGGCCGGTCGGGGTGTGCTGGAGCATGCGGACGATCTCGAAGATGTGCGCCGGCCGGTCGCCGTCGGCCGGATACGGATCCAGCTTCGGCCGCTGGCCGACGTTCATCACGTCCTCGATGGCCAGGGGGTGGAGCCCGTACTTGATGGCGAGGGCCCGGATCGCTCCGGGGTCGCTCAGGCCGTCGACGTTGATCCAGCGTACCTGGATCCAGGGCTCGCGGCGGCTGCGGATGAAGGCCTCGAAATCGGTGATGCGGTGCGTCTCGACGCGATCGGGCGCGATGTCGATGCAGGTGATCGGCACCGGCTCGGAGGGCGCGGGCATGCTCTCGAGCTGCGCGGCGTCGATGCCCGGCCGCTGTCCCGGGCGGCCGCGCTGGAAGCGCGTCGGCAGCTCGAGACCTTCGTCGTCTTCGTCTTCTTCCTCGTCCACCGGCTTCGGCGGGTCTGGCAAAGTCATCGTGCGGGAAGGATACCGCCGTCGCCCCCGGACCGCCGCCGCGCGCCGGGCCCGACCAGATCCGGCAGACCTCCTTGCGCACCATCGCGTCCTAGGCCCTGCAGGAGAAGGCGGCGGCGAAGGACGCCATGTTCGAAGGCGCGCCGATCGCGCGAAACTGAGGGAGCGGATGCGGGTTGGTGTTCATCAGGAGCTTCGCGAGCTCCGGCCGGACGTGGGCGCCCCGCAGACGGCGGCGTTGACCAGGTAGAAGCGCTGGTCCGCCGTGAAGCCTTCGATCGGGGCCGGCTCCGCCCGGCCGGCGAGCGTGCCGCGATAGGCGCGGTTCGCGATGGAGAGACCGCCGAGGTCCGCGATCGACTCTCTCAGGACGAGCTTGCCGTTGAAGCGGGGGACGGTTCTGATCCGAGGTGATCTGGCGCACGCCGTCCGGCTCCGGGCCCGCTGTAACCTCCTCATTCCACACCGCCGGCCAGGAGGTTTCCATGCGTCGTTTGGTACTGCTGTTCGTGTCTGCGGCGTTCGCCCTCGCGTTCGCCGCCCCCGCCCAGGAACAAGAGGCCTGGGAGGAAGCCACCGCCGCCCTCCCGCTCGGCCGCGTGCTGCCGGCGGTCGGTTCGACGGCCGGCGTCGGAGGTTCGTTCTTCAAGACCTCCGTCCAGATCTTCAATCCCGGCTCGACGCTGATGTCCGGCCGCTTCGTCTATCACGCCAGCGGCACGCCGGGTGCGGCGACGGACCCGGGCCTCGATTTCACGGTCGCGCCGCAGCAGACGGCGGCGTGGGACGACATCCTCCCGGCGATGGGTCTCTCGGGTCTCGGCACGCTCGACCTGCTGTTGCCCTCGGCGTCCTCGTCGCCCGCCGTGATCGTCACCCGGGTGTTCAACGACGCCGACGTGCAGGGCACGGCGGGCTTCACGGAAGAGGCGATCAGCCCCGGCGAGACGGGCACCGGCGGCCGGGTCGTCACGAACGGAAAGGCGGGCTACCTGCTTCTGCCCGAGGACCTCGACCGTTTCCGCTTCAACATCGGGCTTCGCACGCTCGCGTCGGCGGCCTCGATCCAGTTCGTCGTCCGGGACGCCAGCGGCGCGATTCGCGGGATCTCGTCCCGGCAGATGCCGCCCTCGTCCTTCCTCCAGCAGGAGGCCCGGGCGCTGCTCGGTATCGACCTGCCGCCCAACGGAACGATTCGCGTCCTCGTCAACGGCGGAGGGACCGTCATCTACGGCGCGACCATCGACAACGTGACCCAGGACCCCAGCATCCAGTTCGCCCGGTCGTCCTAGGTGTCGTTTCTCAACAGGTTGTTCACTCGCCACGGTGGGGTCAGACTCCGGTCGTAGGGGCGGCCCTCGTGGCCGCCCGCTGACGGGCTGACGATTCGCGTGCCAACGCTCGACGCACACAGGAGGGCGTCCGCAAGGGGCGCCCCTACGTGCCGGAGCGGGGCCGATTCGGGGGTCTCAAGAAGGGAGAGCCGGCGCCGTGAACAACGTCTTGAGACTAGGCCGAGGGCCCGACCGGGTTACTGGGGCGTGGCGTCTCCCGCGCCCGCCGTCGACGCGCCGGCGTAGGTCAGCCGGCCGTTCTCGAGCGACGCGTCGCGCAGGGTGACCGCGAGCGCCTCCGAGAGCGTCGTTACCGGGAAGACTTCGATCTGCGCGCGCACGGCCTCGGAGAGATCCTCGAGGTCCGCTTCGTTGTCGCGCGGGATCACGATGTGGCGGATGCCCGCGCGCACGGCGCCGAGGATCTTCTCCTTGAGGCCCCCGATCGGCAGCACGCGGCCCGACAGCGTGATCTCGCCCGTCATCGCGACGTCGTTGCGCACGGCGCGCCGGGACAGGGCGGATGCGACCGCCGAGGCCATGGCGATTCCGGCGGACGGCCCGTCCTTGGGGATCGCGCCCGCGGGCACGTGGATGTGGATGTCGCGCTCGAAGTCCTTCTCGTCGATCCCCAGCAGCGGTGCGTGGGAACGGGCGAACGTCCAGGCGGCGCGCGCCGACTCCTTCATGACGTCGCCGAGCTGTCCCGTCAGGATGAGCTCGCCCTTGCCGCGCATCAGCGAGGCCTCGACGAACATGATGTCGCCGCCCGCCGGCGTGTAGTACATGCCGGTCGCGACTCCGACCTGGTCCTCCAGGGACATCTTTTCCGGGTGCACGTGCGGGCGGCCGAGGAGCGGACGGACGTCCTCGGATCGGATCTCGGCCTTTTCGATCTCCCGGGCGGCGATCCGTCGAGCGACCTTGCGGGCGAGCTTGCCGAGTTCGCGCTCGAGTTGCCGCACGCCGGATTCCCGCGTGTAGCTGGCGATCACCTCGCGGATGGCGGACTCGGTCAGGTCGATCTGGCCGGGGGCGAGGCCGTTCTCCTCGATCTGGCGCGGGACCAGGTAGCTCTTCGCGATCTGGAGCTTCTCCTCCTCGGTGTATCCGGCGAAGTTGACGATTTCCATCCGGTCGAGCAACGGAGCCGGAATGTTCTGCACGAAGTTGGCGGTGGCGATGAAGAGGACCTCCGAGAGGTCGAAGGGGACACCCAGGTAGTGGTCCGTGAACGAATCGTTCTGGGCCGGGTCGAGGACCTCGAGCAGCGCCGAGGCCGGATCGCCCTGGTAGGAGATGCCGAGCTTGTCCACCTCGTCGAGGAGGAAGACGGGATTCTTCGAGCCGGCCTGCTTCATGCCCTGCAGGATGCGGCCGGGCATCGCGCCGATGTACGTGCGCCGGTGGCCGCGGATGTCGGCCTCGTCGCGCGCGCCGCCGAGGGAGATGCGGACGTACTTGCGCCCCATCGCACGGGCGATCGACTTGGCGATCGAGGTCTTGCCGACTCCCGGGGGCCCGGCGAAGAGCAGGATCCGCCCCTTTCCGGAGCGCTTCGTCGGCTCCGGCGTTCCGGCGGACGGGCCCGCTTGGGGAGCCGGTGCCGGCTCCGCGGGACCGGCCTTCGACCGTTCGTCCCCGAGCTGGCGCACCGCGAGGAACTCCAGAATCCGGTCCTTCACGTCCTTCAGGCCGAAGTGGTCCTCGTCGAGGGTTCGGGCCGCCTCGGGGACGTCGAGCTTCTCGTCGCTGCGGATGTTCCAGGGCAGCTCGGCGACGGCCTCGAGGTAGGTGCGGATGACCTGCGACTCCATCGACTCGCGGCCGATGCGCGTCAGGCGCTGCCACTCGCGGTCGACCTCCTTGCGGGCGTCCTCGGGAAGGTCGAGCGCGTCGAGCTTGGACCGCAGTTCCTTGAGACCCTCGTCGGAGGGGCCGTCGGACTCGCCGAGCTCCTTCTGGATCGCCTTCATCTGCTCGCGCAGGTACATCTCGCGCTGGCGGCTGCCGATCTCCTCCTTGACCCGGGACTGGATCTCTTCCTGGGCGGAGAGCACGTCGATCTGTCGCTGAACGTGGACGAGCACGCGCCGCAGGCGGTCCTCGACCGACAGGGTCTCGAGGAGGACCTGCTTGGCGGCGACGGACACGTCGAGATATCCGGCCACCAGGTCGGCGAGCCGGCCCGGCTCATCGACCTCGGCGAGGATCTGATCGACCGCTTCTTCGGGAAGGCCCAGCTTCTTGCCGAGCTCCGCGGCGCGCTCGCGCGCTTCGCGGTGCAGGCCGGCGAAGGCCGGGTCGCGGGGATCGAGCGGCAGCATGTCGCTGGCTTCCTGCACGGTGGCTTCGAGGAAGCCCGCCTTGTTCGGCGCCAGGCGCAGCGCGATGCCGCGGACCTTGCCGTCGAGCACGAGGCGGATCCCGCCGAGGCCGCGCTGGACGGAACCGATCGTTGCGATCGTGCCGATGGTGTAGAGGTCGGAAGGCGTCACGGACTCGGATTCGCTGCGCTGGGCGACGGCGAAGACCCGGTGGTCGGGCGAGGCCAGCGCCGCCTCGATGGCGCGCAAGGTTCCCGCCCGGCCGGCCGAGATCGGGAAAGTCACGCCGGGAAAGAGCACGGCGTTCCGCATCGGAACGACCGGCAGTGGTTTCGAGCTGTTCTCGGGCATCAGGTTCGTATCTCCTTGCGGGTCTGGCGCTTGCGAGCGCCGCCGGTTCGGCGAGTCGAGGTCCCGCATGGACCCCAACCTCCGCCCGCCCCCGGCAATTCCAAATACGTGAGCCCCTCCCGCGCAGGTTCAAGTGGGGTCAGCCCTGAAGAACTGACGTTTGCGGCCGGGGGCTACCGGACGAACGCCAGAACGCCAGAACGCCAGGGCTGACCCCAAACTTCACGCCAAACTTCAGGATGTCAGGGCTGACCCCGTGTTTCGGCGGATGGCGGCGATGGAGACGTCGTCGTCGGGGAGGGTCTGGCCGCGGAAGGCGTGAAGGCTCGCGGCGATGGAGTCGGCGAGGGGCTGGGGCGGCAGCGAGACCCCGGCGCGCACGAGCCTCTCGATGCGGGAATCGCCGAATTCCTGGTCCAGCTCGTTGCGCGCTTCCGGCAGGCCGTCGGAGTACAGGAAGAGCGTCTCGCGTTCCTCGATGCGCCCCGACTCGACGGCCCAGGACAGCTGCGGACGGATGCCCAGCGGATAGGCCCCCTTGCCGATCCGTGCCCGCACTCCGCCGTCCACGCCGAGCAGCAGCGGCTGAGGGTGCCCCGCCACGGAGCCGCGGAACGCGCCGTCGTCCGACAGGAGGAGGTAGACGCACGAAAAGAATGCGCGCGGGCTTCCGGTGCGGCAGAGGATGCGGTTGAGCGTCGCGAACATCGCGGGGGGCGACGGGTCCACCTCGAGCTGCGTTCGGAAGGCGGCGTGCGCGACGGCCATGATGAGCCCGGCCGCCATTCCGTGGCCGGACGCATCTCCGAAGAGAACCGCGAGGCCTCCACCCGGAAGCGGAACGAAGTCGTAGATGTCGCCGCCGACCGTGTTGGCGATCTCGTTGTGCGCGCCGATCGCGAAGGCCGGGGTTTCCGGCAGCGTCTTCGGGATCAGGCTCGCCTGGAGATCCCGGGCGAGCTCGAGCTCGTCGCGGTAGTTGATCTTGTCGACGAGCTCCATCCCCAGCAGCAGACCCAGGAGCACAGTGGAGGCGAGCAGAAAACCGCCGCCGAAGTCGACGGTGTAGTGGGTCGTGTGCCGCTCGCCGTTCTCGATGCGGGTATCGCTGTGCCGGAATTCGGGTGCGCACACCGACATGAGGAGGCAGAGGAGGACCGCGAGAAACACGACGCGCCGCGCGGGCGCGAGTCTCCGCGCGAGCCCGAAGAGCACGCTGTTGGTGGTCCGGAAGAAGCGGCGTATCCGGCCGCCCCGGCGCACGGCGACGTCGCGATCCTCCGCCGTCAGTACGTCCTGGGCGCGCCGCCATTCCTGCGAGTAGAGCCCGGTAATGTCCTCGCGGCCGACGGCGGAAAACGTCCCGCGGAGAAGCTCGACCCAGTCCCCACGCGACGGCATGTCTCAGCATACGCAGCCGGGCGCCGCGGGATCTGCGTCCGTGGCCGGAGGCGATCGGTTTCCGGCGGTCCGGCCGGGAGGCGCGCGCAGCCAAACCCCTGATGGCGCGGCTGTTCGGGTCTTTCGCGCCCGTAGACGGTCGGCAAGCTAGAGGCCGAGCAGCGCGAGGTCGTCGAGGAGGTTCGCCAGACGCGGGTGCGCCGCGAGCTCGCGGTAGAGCCAGCCGTGGCGGTCCCGGAGCTCCTTCAAGCCGGCCCGAAGCGCGGCGCCGTCCCGGGCCGCGGCGGCGGCGCGCAGCTTCTCGATCGCCTCGCGCCCCGAATCGTCGATGCGGTCGCCGACCTGCGCGTGGAGCGAGTCGAACGATTCGTGGACGTCCTTTTCGTGCTCCTCGCGCGGCTTGTCGACCATCGGCTTCAGCGTATCAGAGGAGGGTCGACAGCTCCGCGAGCGAGGGGAGAATCGCGTCGGGGCGGACGGTCGAGCGGTCGAGATCGCCGTCCCGGAATTTTCCGGTGCGAACGAGGACTCCGCGCATCCCGACGGCCTGGGCCCCGCCCACGTCGGACTCCAGGTCGTCGCCGACCATGGCCGCTTCCGCCGGCGCGGCTCCGGTCGATGCGAGGGCGGCCGCGTAGAACGCCGGCGACGGCTTGCCGGCCAGAATCGCGGCCTTGCCGGCGGCGTGTTCGAGTGCGGCCGCGAAGGGCCCCGAATCCAGCATGAGGCCCTCCTCGCCCTGCCAGTACCGGTTGCGCGCCAGCGTGACGAGCTCGGCGCCCTCGAGCAGCAGGCGGAACGCACGGTTGAGACGCTCGTAGGTCATCTCGGCGCCGAGGTCGCCGAGCACGACGGCGTCCGCGGCGGAGTCGACCGGTGCGATGTCTTCGAAGTCCTCCAGGAGCGGCGGCCGGAGCAGAAAATGACAGCGCGTCCAGCCGCGCTCGAGCAGAAGGGCGCGGGCGGCGCGGGGTCCCGTGAAGACCCGGTCGGCCGGGACCTCCAGTCCCATCGCCGAGAGCTCGCGGAGCAGGACCGCGCGCGGCCGGCTGGTGGCGTTGGTGACGAAGCGCCACGCGAGTCCGCGCCGCTCGGCGGCCGCCAGCGCCTCGGCGGCGCCCGGAATGAGCGCGCCGGCCTGGAAAACCGTTCCTTCCAGATCGAGCAGCAGCGCCCGCACGCCCGAAAGCGGCGGACTCATCGCGCCGGCGTCTCTCCGGCCATCCGCTCGTAGAGGGTCAGGAGTGCCTGCGTCCCGTCCTCCCCGCGGCCCTGCGCTTCCATCGCCGAGAGCAGCTGGTGGGCCAGCGCCGTTCCCGGCAGCGGGACGCCGTTTTCGCGCGCGGTCGCGAGCACGATCGCGAGGTCCTTCTGCTGATGCTTGATCGCGAAGGCCGGGGCGAAGTCGCGCGCGATCATCTTCTTCCCGAGCACGTCGAGCATCCACGAGCTCGCCGCGCCGCCCATGAGCGCCGCGTGGAGCGCCTCGAGCGGGAGGCCGGACCTGGCCGCGAACGCCATGCCCTCGGAGACGGCGACGAGCGTGTTCGCCACGACGATCTGGTTGGTGGCCTTGCCGAGCTGTCCGGCGCCGGAGGGGCCGAGGTGCGTGATGCGCCGTCCCATCGCCGAGAGCGCCGGCCGCGCCGTTTCGAGCGCAGCCGCATCGCCGCCCACGAAGAAGGTCAGCGTGCCTTCGACGGCGCCCTTCTGGCCGCCGGAGACCGGCGCGTCGAGGAAGGCGACGCCGGAGGCGGCCAGGCGCGCGCCGATCGAACGCGCGGCGTCGGCGGCGATGGTGGAGCAGTCGACGACGACCGCTCCGCGCGCGGCGCCGAGCACCGTGCCGCGGTCCCCGAGGTGAACGGCCTCGACCTCGGGCGAATCGGGCAGGCAGGAGACGACGAGCTCGCAGGCGCGCCCGACCTCCTCGGCGCTCCCGGCGGCCCGGACGTTCCCGCCGGGCTCCTCGGCGAGGGCCCGCGCCTTTTCGGCGGTTCGGGTGAAGACGGTCAGCGGGAAGCCCGCCTTCGCGAGGTTGCGGGCCATCGGCAGGCCCATCGTCCCGAGTCCGATGAATCCGACGCGCAGGGCCATGCTCGAGTCCTCCGGCCGGCGATTGTACGGGGCGTAGGATTCCCGCAGGAGGCGGGCATGAGCGAAGTCGTGGTCCGGGAGGCGGGAGGGAGGTACTCCCAGTGGATCGAGGCCGGCGGCCACGTGTTCGCCGCCGACGAGCCGACGAGCGCGGGCGGGGCCGATTCCGGGCCGGATCCGTACTCCCTGCTGCTCGCGGCGCTCGGCGCGTGCACGTCCATCACGATCCGCATGTATGCCGACCGGAAGGGCTGGCCCCTGACCGGCGTCACGGTCCGGCTCTCGCAGGAGAAGATCCACGCCCGCGACTGCGCGAACTGCGAAACGCGGGACGACAGCCGTATCGACCGGATCACGCGGGAGATCGAGCTGTCGGGCGGGCTCACGGAAGAGCAGCGAAAGCGGCTGGTGGAGATTGCCGAGAGGTGCCCCGTGCACCGGACGCTCGAGAGTCAGAAGGAGATCGTGACGCGGCTCGCCGGGGCGGCGGCTTGAGACGCCTCGACCACGGGGTCAGGTCTTCATTTTTCGGCTCGGGCTGGAAGGTCGCGACGGCAGAAAAATGAAGACCTGACCCCGCTAGACCTCGATTCCCTCCAGGTGCGGCGCCAGCGCCGCGTCCTGGATCCCCCGCAGCGTCGCGAGGCCCGTCCGGGCCAGCGCGAGGAGCTGGCCGAGCTGCGCCTCGGAGAACGGCCGACGCTCGGCCGTGCCCTGGATCTCGACGAACGCCCCGGAGGCCGTGCCGACGACGTTGCAGTCGACGTCGGCCTCGGCGTCCTCGGCGTACGCGAGATCCAGCACGGGCTGGCCGGCGCAGATGCCGACGGAGATCGCCGCGACGGTCTCCCGCAGCGGCCAGCGCGGGATCTTTTGCTCGCGGCAGAGCCGCGCGAGCGCGATCGCGAGGGCCACGCACGCGCCGGTGATCCCGGCGCAGCGGGTCCCGCCGTCGGCCTGGAGGACGTCGCAGTCGAGCGTGATCGTGCGCTCGCCGAGCCCGCGCAGCTCGGTGACGGTCCGCAGCGAACGCCCGATGAGCCGCTGGATCTCGAGCGTGCGCCCACCCTGCTTGCCCTGGGCGGCTTCGCGGGCGGAGCGCGTGTGCGTCGCGCGCGGGAGCATGCCGTACTCCGCGGTGACCCAGCCGCTGCCGCTGCCCTTGAGAAACGGGGGAACGCGATCCTCGACCGAGGCCGCGCAGAGGACGCGCGTGTCCCCGAGGGAGATCAGCGCCGAGCCCTCGGCGTGCCGGGCGGCGCCCGTTTCGATCGCGACGGGCCGCAGCTGGCCCGGGGCGCGGCCGTCGGGCCGCGGCGTCGCCCGCGTCACGGGGTGACCTCGGGCGGGGGCGCGTCCGCGCCGGCCGCCGGGGGCGCCACGACGTCCTTGAGGAAAAGAAGCGGCCGGGTCAGATCCACGTGGCCTCCCAGGGTCTCGGCGGGTTCGCCGTTGACGAGGATTCTCACACGGGACGTCTCGGCGACGTTCTGGAGCGTCGTGTCGACGAGCGCACCGACGATCGTCAGCTCCTCGTCCGAGCCGTACGTCAGGCCCGAATCGACGGCGAGGTCCAGCACGGCCTCGCCGGCGGGCAGGAGGAAGGCGTTGCGCAGCTGCATCTTGGGAGGGATGACGGCGATCAGGTCCTCGCCGGCGGGGCCCTTCTGCAGCTCCGCGAAGAGCGCCTGCAGAAACGCGGCGCCCCCGGGCGGTTTCGGAAGGTCGCGCTCCTCGGGGTGGAGCAGCAGGCCGTCCCGGTCGGGAAAGTAGAGCGTCACGCGGACGGTCTCGATGGCCGGCGGGGCCGGGACGCCGGGCGCGGGCGTGAACACCGGCGCCGGGGCCGGCGTGACCCGGAGGAAGGGGCGCGGCACGCGCCGCGAAAAGCCTGCGAGGTCCCCGCGGTTGGCGAGGATCAGAGCCGCGACGGCGGCCGCGAGGACCGCGAGGAGGATCGCCGCCGCGCGCCGGCTCATGGCGTTCCGGGCGTCGTCGTCGCCTTGATCGCGGACGGGAAGCGCTTGGCGTAGAAGTGCGCGACGGCGCGCGCGACGGCGTCGGCCACCGTCTGCTGGAAGACCGGGTTCCTGAGGCTCTTCTCCTCCTCCGGGTTGGAGATGAACGCCACCTCGAGGAGGACCGCAGGCATCGTCGCGCCGACGAGAACGCGGAAGGGCGCCTGCTTGATGCCGCGATTGGACGTGTCGGACACCGCGTTCATCTCGACCTGGATCGCCTCGGCGAGCTCGCTCGACTCCTTCAGATGCGCGCTCTGGGCGAGGTCCCACAGCACGAAGTCGAGGTCGGGATTCCCGGTGTCGGCCGCGGGCCCGGCGCCGCCGCCGTTGGATGCGTTCTCGCGGCTGGCGACCTCCTGGGCGATCTTGTCGGAGGCCTCGAGAGACAGGTAGTAGGTCTCCGAGCCCTGGGCGGAGGGCGAACGCGAGGAGTTGGCGTGGACCGACAGGAAGAGGTCGGCCTTCTCGTGGTTCGCGATCGAGGTCCGGTCGTCGAGCGGCACGAGAAGATCGGAGTCGCGCGTCAGCACCGTTCGGCAGGAGAGGACGCGCGGCAGCGTCGCCACGATCTTCCTGGCGATCTCGAGGGTGGCGTCCTTCTCGAGGAAGCCGCCGGGGCCCACGGCCCCGGTCTCGGACCCGCCATGGCCGGGGTCGACGACGACGGTCAGCTGCGGAACGAACGCGGGCGCAATGGCCGATTCGGGCGGAGCGGCCAGGGCCGGCGCGACCCGGCGGCCGACCTCGATGACGAGCCGGTCGGGAGCGGTCAGCGGATAGGCGCGGGCCGAAAGGCCCGTCTCGCGGAAATCGATCAGGGCCAGATCGCCGGCGAACCGCACCGAGGAGACCAGGGGATCGTCGAACCGCTTCTCGGGAAACGGAGGATCGATCTTCGTGTCGAGGAAGCGCACCTGGAATCCCCGGTCCGACAGCGCCGTCGAGGTCTTCGCGGCGTCCGAGAGTCGGAGCACGACCTGGGTGGTCGGCGCGACGTGCACGACGGCGACTTCGATCGAAATCGGAGGCGGGCCGGCGGGCGAAAGCGTCCAGGTCTTCTTCGCGGCGTCCCAGGTCCCGGCGGCGCCCGCGAGGGGAAAGAGGACCTTTTCGAAGAAGTCGGGCGGCGCATAGAGGGACCCGGCGACCAGGCGCGCGGGCCCCGAGATCGGGACGATGCGCTTGTCGACGGGCACCTGCGCCGTCCCGGGCCCGACGAGGATCTGGTGGCCGTTTCCGGTGATCGTCAGAACGCCGGTCGCCGGGTCCGACGCGACCGCGAGGTCGAGCGCCCGGGCGGCATCGGAGATGACGAACTCGCGGCCCGCGAGCATGCCGATGGGATGCGACTCACCTTTCCAGAGGAGCGTCGCGCGCTCCTCGGCCGAGGCGGCCGGGGACAGGCTTGCGAGGAGGACGGCGAGGGCCGCTGCGAGCGCCGGGGGCGCCGGGGCACGGCGGTCTCTCGACCGAAGATGGGTGCGTCTAAAGATACGAATGAGAGGGTAGCACGGCGCGGCGCCGCGCGGCGCGTCAACGACCCGGCGGCTTGACGGCGGCGACGTAGATCTCGTCGGGACGGCCGTTGTGGCCGCCGAACCACAGCTGCGAGATCTGGAATCCGACGGTCTCCAGGGTGTGTCGCACCTCGGCCTCGGTGTACGCGCGCACGCGCCCGGGGCTGCGCGCCGGGGCGTCGGCGCCTTCGATGAAAGCGCGGGTGTACTCGGGCGAGAGGTAGTTGGGGAACTGCGTGAGGAGCCGGCCGCCGGGCTTGAGGACGCGGTGCGCGTCGCGCAGGTACAGGAAGGCGTCCTCGCGCTCGAGGTGCTGAAGCACGAGAAAGGAGAAGACGAGATCGAAGCGGCCCGAATCGAAGGCCGAAAGGAACTCGCGGTTGCCGACCTCGCGCAGGCGCACGTTGGGAAGCCCGGCGAGCCGCACCTCGGCGAGGCGGATCATCTCGCCGCTGACGTCGATCGCGCAGAGTTCGCGCACCCGCGGCGCGAGGTACTTGTCGACGCGACCCACGCCGCAGCCGATGTTGAGGACGGCGTCGGACTCGCCCAGGTATTTCGCCACCATGTCCGCGTCGCTCTGCCCGGTGCGCTCGAAGCTCTCCGCCGTCGCGCCGGTCAGGATCGCGTCGTGGGCGTCGCGATGCGCCTCGCCGTTCCAGGTGGCCTTGTAGTCGCTCTCCCCGCCGCGCGCGAGGTAACGCTTGAAGAGGTAGCGCAGACGCAGGGGGCTCGGCAGGGGCATGGCGCCGGGATTCTAGCCCGTGCCCGCGCGGCGGGGGCGCGTCAGGCGCCCTCGAGCCACGACTTCAGCGTTGCGCTCGGTACGACGCCGGGCTGCTGGAGGACCAGCCGGCCGCCGCGGAAGACCGCGAAGTTGGGGATTCCGCGCACGTCGTAGCGCGCGGCGATCCCGGGGTGGGCCTCCGTGTCGACCTTGAGAACGATCGCCCGGCCGGCCGTCTCGGCGGCGGTCTTCGCGACCTCGGGCGCGGCCGTCTTGCAGGGGCCGCACCACTCGGCCCAGAAGTCGACGAGGACCGGAACGCGAGCTTTCTCGGTGACTTCGCGGAAGACTTCCTCGTCGGCATCGATGGGGCGTGCCACCGGCGAGATCGGCGTCTTGCAGTTTCCGCAGCGCCCCGCTTCGGCCAGCCTCTCCGCGGGGGAGCGGTTCTTCCGGCCGCAGGATGGACAGGTCAGAATCATCGGTCGACCGACATCGAAGTCTACGCCCGAAGGCGCGAAACCTGCCTGCGGACGCTACTCCAGGAACTTCCTGAGAAACGCCACCGTCAGCGGCCAGGATTCCCGCGTCGCCTTCATGTTGGCGCCGTCGCGGCCGGACTGGTCGCGAAGGAATCCGTGACCGGCCCCCGCGTAGATGTGGGGCTCGTAGGTCTTGCCGAGCTTTTTCATCGTGGCCTCGGCCGGAGGGATCGTGGCGTCCACGCGCGCGTCGTCGCCGCCGTAGTGGCCGAGCACCGGCGCGTGGATCGCCGCGAGCACCTCCGCGTCGGGCGAGGAGCCGTAGTAGACGACGGCGGCGGCGAGCGCCGGCTGCGCGCCGGCGTAGGCAAAGCTCCGTGCGCCGCCCCAGCAGAATCCGACGGTCGCCGTCTTGCCGTTGCCGGCGGGGATCTTCAGCGCCCAGTCGCGCACGGCGTTCAGCCGGCGGTTCGCTTCTTCCGGCGAGATGCCGCGGACGAGTGCGACGACGTCGTCGCGGCTGGCGACCGAGTCGGTGCCGCCGCCGTTGGGACCGAGGCCCGAGACCATGTCGGGGGCGACGGCGATGAATCCCTCCTTCGCCAGCTGGTCGGCGACACCGCGCAGCCAGTCGGTCAATCCGAAGACCTCCTGGATCACGATGACCACACCCGCCTTGTCCTTGCGCTCGGGGTAGGAGATCCAGGTCTTGATGGGCGTTGCGCCGCCGGCCTGAGAAACGTCGACGTACTCGCCGTGCCGCGGCGAGGACTCGAGCGCCGCCTTCGCCTGCTCGGCGGCCGGAGGCAGGGAAGCGTCGCGCGGCGGGCGCCGGCGGCCTGGGTCAGGAGAAGGGAGGACAAGATCAGCGCGTGGACCACGGGGCCTCCTCTCGAATGTTCGCCCGGCATTCTATTGGGAGTCCCCCTTCGCGGGCGACCCTGCGTTGTCGCCGTCCCGCGGAGGACGACGCCTCCGACTGCCGGAGGTCTCCCTTTCGGTGGTCGGTTCAGTTCCGGGATTTCGTCCGGTTTCGGACGGCGCGCGGCTGGCAAGTTTCGCACGCGAACATGCGCCGCGCCGAGAGCGGAAACTCCCGGATGGGCGCGGCGCAGCGTCGGCAGGCCTCGGCCTGGTAGACGTAGAAGGCGTCGTCGCCGGGTGCACGCCCCGAAAGCGGGTGCGCGGACTCGGCCGCGGCGACGGTGCGGACGCGCGCCTGCCCGACGCCGCGGCGCATGAGCCGGCGGATCGTCCGCCACAGCGTCTCCCAGTCGTTCGGGGTGAGGCGGCCCGACGGCCGCAGCGGATGGATGCCGGCCAGGTACAGGGCCTCGTTGCGATAGATGTTGCCGACCCCGGAGAGGACGCGCTGATCGAGCAGCGCGTCGCCGATCGGGCGGTGCGGGCGCCGCTGCAGCTCGGCCCACACGCGGGACGGATCGAAGTCCTTGCGCAGCGGGTCGGGTCCGAGACGCGCGAGCAGCGCGCGCCGCGCGAACTCGGGGATGAGCTCGCAGGCCGGCGGGCCGATCAGATCCGTCGTGACTCCGGCCGTCGCCAGCCGCATCCGCACGGTGGGCCGGGGCTCGGGCGGTCGGCCGGCGAAACGGTAGAACCAGCCCGCCATCCCGAGATGGACGTGGACCACGAGCCCTCCGCTCCAGTGGTGAAACAGGTGCTTGCCGAAGGCTTCCGCGCGTCGGAACTTCCTTCCGTCGAGCAGTTTCGCCTCGCGGCCGAAGCGTCCCTGCGGCGAGCTCACCGCGATCCGGCGCCCGGCGAAATCCCGCTCGTGGATTCGGGCGAGGCGGTGGATCGTATTGCCCTCGGGCACGGCCGAACTCTACTTCCGCCGCCAAAAGGCCGGCAGAAGGCTTGCATTGGGGTAGTTTCGGGTGATGGCTTCCCGCTCCGCACGCCTCGCGCTCCGCATCCTGGCCGTCGTGGCCGGCATCCTGATCCTCGCCGTCCTGGCCCTTCCGTATCTGGTTTCCCTCGACGCGTTCCGCTCGCGGATCGAGGCGGCCGCCGAGAAGGCGCTTCACCGGAAGGTCGACATCGGGACGATGCGCCTCCAGATTTTCTCGGGCCTCGGCGCGGGCGCCGAAAAGGTCGTCGTTCACAACACGGAGGGATGGGAGAGCCCGGCCCTTCTCTCCGCCGAAAAGCTCTCGATCAAGGTCGCGTTCTGGCCCCTGCTCTCGCGCCGCGTCGAGGTCCGCGGGGTGGTCCTCGACGGCGTCACGCTGACGGTCGAGCGTTCGCCGACGGGCTCGCTCAACATCGGCGATTTCCTGTCGGCGGGCGCGCGCGAGAGCGCCCCGGCGACGCAGGCGGCGGCGGCGGCAATGCTCGTGTCGCGGATCGAGATCGACGGCGGCCAGGTCGTTTTCGTCGACCGGAAGGTCACGCCGGGGCAGACGGCGACCGTGGCCCTCGAGGACTTGAAGGGGCGCATCACGGACGTGGGGCCGACGACCCCGGCCAACTTCGACCTCGCGGCGCGCTTTCTCGCGGATTCCGGCCGCAACCTCACGCTCCAGGGTTCGTTCGGGCCGCCTCCGACGAGCGGTCCGGTCGGCCAGGCGCCGCTGAAGGCGGCCTTTGCGGCCAGGGACGTCGCGTTGAAGCGCCTGGCGCCGTGGGTGGCCGCCTTCGGGGCGAGCGATCCCGGGACTTTTTCGGCGAGCGGAAAGGCCGAGGGCGCGCCGCTCGGCGCTCTCGCGATCTCGGGTCGGCTGGCGGTCGTGCCCGAGACTCCGGCCTCGCCGGTCCCGGCGCTCGACGGCACCTTCATCGTCGCCCTCGACTGGACGGCCGGTTCCCTGCGAATCGCCAACACGCTCGTGTCGGCCGCCGGACTTCCGCTCCGGATCGAGGGCCGCGTCGACGGCCTGCGCGAGACTCCGCGCGTGGACCTGCGGATCGCGACGCCCGGGGAAGTCGGAATCGACGGCGTGACGGGCCTTCCCGGAATCGCGGCAGCGCTTCCCGGCGGCGTGACGCTCTCCGGGCGCGCGCGGCTCGAGGCCCGGATCCAGGGTTCCGCATCCCTTCTCGAAACGACCGCCTCGGTCGACGCCGCGCCGTTCGAGGTGCGCTCGGACGGCGGGCCGCTCGTGGCCTGCCGTTCCGCGCGGGCGACGCTTCAATCGCGATCCGAGAATCCGATCGAGGGGCGATTCACGAGCCCCGCCGGAACCTTCCGCGCGATTCCCTTCGAGAAGCTCGCCGCCGACTGGACCTGGGACCGGGGCAAGCTCACGCTCGGTTCCTCCGCCGCGGTCTACGGGGGCACGCTCGCGGCGCGCGTGGAGTCGGACTTCGCGCACCCGGAGTCCGAGTCGCACCTCGGGTTCGGAGTGCACGGGGTGCAGGCGCAGGCCTTGATCGAGTCGGCGACGGCGCTGCGCGGAGTCTTCTCGGGAGGCCTCGACGGAAAGATCGACCTCGCCAGCCGCGGCCTCTCCTGGGATGCCGTTTCGAAGACGGGCCACGGCGAAGGCCGCCTCTCGGTCGCCAACGCGGACCTTCGCACCGTGCAGCTCATGCCCGAGGTCGCCCGGGTCTTGTCCGCCGTAGGCCAGGTGGCCGGGTTCCAGGTCCCGCCGAGTCTCGAGTCGACGAAGTTCTCGACCCTGGAGACCTCGCTTCGGCTGGCGGACGGCCGCCTCGAGACACCCGACCTGCGCATGTCCGGACCCGACGTGGGCCTGACGGCGGCCGGGTCGCTCGGCCTCGACCGGACGATCTCCTATGAGGGACGGGTCGTCCTCGGGCCCGCGGTCGTGAAGAGCCTCGGGAGCACCGGGAGATACGTCGCGGACTCCGAGGGCCGGCTGTCCCTTCCGTTCCGTGCGTCGGGGCCGATCTCTTCGCCCAGGGTGGCGATCGACGAGAGCATCGTCGTCGAGCTCGGCCGCCGCGTTCTGGCCCGCGAGGCCGGCGACAGGCTCGGAGGTCCGGCGGGCAAGATCCTCGGCGACGCCCTCGGCGCAGAGGGGCAGAAGGCCAACCCCGCGGACCTGCTCCAGCAGTTTCTCAAGCCCCCACCACCCACGCCCACGCCTCGGTAGAGGCGGCAAGGAGTATCGCCATGCGTTCCCGCCTGACTCTCACCGCCGTTCTTCTTCTCGCCGCCTCGACGGCCTACGCACAGATCGACCTCGGGAAGATCTTCAAGTCCGACTCGACCTCGAAGCTCTCCAACGGCGACATCGTCGCCGGCCTGAAGGAGGCGCTGGAGATCGGCACGACCGACACCGTGGATCTCACCGGGAAAGTCGACGGCTACTTCGGCAACGCGGCGATCAAGATCCTCATGCCGAAACAGCTCCAGCAGGCCGATCAGGCGCTGCGTTTGCTCGGTCAGGGGGAAAAGATCGACGAGCTCGTCCTCGGAATGAACCGGGCCGCCGAGAAGGCGGCGCCGGCGGCCAAGGACATCTTCTGGGGTGCGATCAAGGAGATGTCGTTCGACGACGCGCGACGGATCCTCTCGGGCGGCGACACCGCGGCGACCGACTACTTCCGCGCGAAGACCACCGAGACGCTGACCGCCGCCTTTCGCCCGGTCGTGGACGGCGCGATGCAGGAGGTCGGCGTCGTCCAGCAGTACAAGCAGCTCCTCGGCGCCTACCAGTCGGTTCCTTTGGCATCGAGCCTGCCGTCGTTCGACATCGAGTCCTACGTGGTGGGCAAGGCCCTCGACGGCCTCTTCCTCGTGCTCGGCGAGCAGGAAAAGAAGATCCGCACGGATCCGGCCGCGCAGGTCACCGGCCTGCTGAAGAAGGTCTTCGGGTCGTAGGGCTAGGCCTCGAGCCGGGTGCCCGGCGGCGGCGCGGCGGCCACACTCGCGGTCGCTCCGGCCGCCTGTCGCCAGGCCTCGAGACCGCCCTTGAGGGCCCACGCCCGGAAGCCCATCTTCGACAGCTTCTGCGCCGCACGGGCGCTGGTGGCTTCGCTGGGTCAGGTGCAATAGGCGACGATGGCCTGGTCGCGGGTGCGCTTGGCGGCCCAGCTCTCGATCTCATCCGGCGGAACGCGCACGCCGCCGGGAATTCCGACCGGATCCTTCTCGTACCCGGAGCGCGACCGCACGTCGAGGACGAGGGGCGGGTCGGGTCCGGCCAGCCGGGCCTGCAGCTCCGGAACCTCGATGAGCGGCGGCCCTTTGGTCGCGATCGCGCCCGACCGCAGCAGGTCCGCCGCCGTGCTGACGCGTTCCTCGGCGAGCGTCTCCCGGGCGACGCGGGCCGCGTACCAGGCCGTCAGGGGCGTGGCCGAGATGCCGTGGAGCACCACGGAAACCGTCACGACGACGCCCGCGATCGCGAGGATCTCCTGCGCGCCCGGCAGCCGGGCCTGGACGACGAGCAGGGCGAGCAGGAGCGACGCCAGGCCGCGCGGTCCGAACCAGGCGATGAAACCGCGTGCGCTGCGGGAGACGGCGGCGTGGCGCAGGACGATTCCGACGGCCGCGGGTCGCGCGACGAAGAGCGTGACCGCCGCGAGGGCGAGGGTCGCGGCGAGCGGGACCGTCCCGACCAGCGCCGAGAGGACCGCCCCGAAGAGGATGAAAGCGAAGAGCATGATCATTTCGGCGGTCGCATCGCCGTACTCGAGAAAGCAGTCGCAGAGCTCCAGGTCCAGGGCGGCGATGGCGGCCCCCGCCGCGAAGGCGGCGAGGAAGCCGTCGCCTCCGACCGCGACCGCGGCCGTATACGTCGCGAACACGAGTCCCATGCCGTAGAGCGACTGGTACTCGCGCCGAATCCCGAAGCGGCGGTCCATCCGGGACATCAGCCAGGCTCCGAGCGCGCCGATCGCGAAACCGAGGGCGGGGCCGAGGACGAGAAGCTTGCCGAGAACGAGCGCCCACTCGCCGGCGCCGGAGGCCCGGGCCCGGACCACGGCGATCGTGATGAGGACGATGGGGAGCACCACGATGTCGTTCGTGGCGGCCTCGGTTTTCAGCGAGTCGCGGACCGCGCCCGGGATGCGCTGGTCCCGCACGACGTCGCGAAGCACCACCGGGTCCGTCGAGGAAAGGATGGCGCCGAGCAGGATCGAGGACGTCAGGCCGAGGCCGAGCAGGAGATGCGATCCGAGAGCGACGATGGCGAGCGTCAGGATCGTGCCCGGCCCGAGCACGAGCGAGGGGACCAGCCACTCGCTCGGCGAGCGGTCGAACTTCATGCGGACCGCGTCGAGGAAGAGCACCAGGGCGAGCGTGACGGTGCCCACGGCCTCGAGCGTCCCGGAATTCGGGGAGGTGGACACGATGCCGCGGCCGCCGAGCAGGAACCCCAGGCCGAGGAAGATCATCGGAAACGAGAGCGGGGCGCGGGAGACGATGCCTTCGGAGAGCCCGGCGAAGATCAGAACGAAGGCCGCCAGGCCCAGGATCGTCAACAGGTCGGGCACGGCCGGGATTCTACGGCCCGGGGGGCCGGGGCCGCCGAGAACCCGCCGCTGCCCCTGTCGTATGAACCCTTCAGCCGGCGGGCGGACGCCTGCCGAAAATGAGGAGCAACCCGTGAAAACCGTACGCTGGACCGCCTCCACCGCCCTGGCTGCCGCCTTCGTTGCGCTCGGCGCGGCCGCCGCGCCGGCCGAAACGCCGCCGGCCGAGTCGCTTCCGCCCACGACCCTCTCGCTGGCCGACATGGACCCGAAGGTCCAGGCCTGCACGGACTTCTACCAGTACGCCGTGGGCGGCTGGCTCGAGAAGAACCCGATTCCGTCGGACCGGCCCCGATGGGGGTCGTTCGACGAGCTGCGGCAACGCAACCTCGACAGCCTCCACGGAATCCTGGAGGGTCTCGCGGCCGACAAGGCTCTGCCGCCGGGCTCCGACGAGGGCAAGCTCGGCAGCTTCTACGGCGCCTGCATGGACGAGGCCGCGATCGAGGCGGCCGGCGCGCGGCCGATCGAGCCGGAGCTGGCGAAGATCGCCGCAATCGGGGGACTTCCCGCGCTGCGCGACGAGATCCGGAGGCTCCAGACGCTCGGCGCCAATGCGCTCTTCGCCTTCGGGTCGGAGGAGGATCGCAAGGACTCCTCCCGTGTGATCGCGGCCTTCCTGCAGGCCGGCCTCGGGCTTCCGGACCGCGACTACTACACGAAGACCGACGCGAAGTCCGTGGACCTGCGCGGGAAGTACGTCGCGCACGTGCGGAAGATGCTGGAGCTCTCCGGCGAGACGCCCAGGCAGGCGGCCGCCGATGCGAAGGCCATCATGGTTCTGGAGACGAAGCTGGCCGAGGCCTCCCAGATCAAGGTGGACTTCCGCAACCCGGACAAGACGTACCATCCGATGACCCTGCCGGAGTTCGCGAAGGCGGCGCCGAACTTCGACTGGCCCCGGTACTTCGCCGAGCAGGACCTTCCGGCATCGACCCCCCTGAACGTCTGGGAGCCCGACTTCTTCGCGGCGGCCGACAAGCTGTTGACCTCGGTGCCGCTCGCGACCTGGAAGGCGTACCTGCGCTGGCAGCTGGTCGCGGCCGCGGCGCCCACGCTCTCCTCGAAGTTCGTCGCGGAAGACTTTGCGTTCAACGGCAAGACCCTGGCCGGAACGCCCGAGATCCAGCCGCGCTGGAAGCGCTGCGTGGCCGCGACCGACCGCGCGCTCGGCATGGCGCTCGGGCGGGTCTACGTCGACAAGTACTTCCCGCCGGCCGCCAAGAAGCGCGCCGACGAGCTCGTCCACAACCTGCTGCTCGCCCTGGACGAGGACCTGCAGACGCTGCCCTGGATGGGGCCGGAAACCAAGAAGGCCGCCGCCGCCAAGGTCGCGGCGTTCCGTCCGCGGATCGGCTACCCCAACAAGTGGCGCGACTATTCGAGTCTGTCGATCGCGCGCGCGTCGTACACCGCCAACGTCGAGGCGGCCAACCGGTTCGAGTGGAAGCGGGACCTGTCGAAGATCGGCAAGCCCGTGGACCTCGAGGACTGGGGCATGACGCCGGCCACGGTCAACGCCGGGTACAGTCCCGCCAAGAACGCGATCACGTTTCCGGCCGGGATCCTGCAGCCGCCGTTCTTCTACCCGGAGGGCGACGACGCCATCAACTACGGTTCGATCGGCGGCGTCATCGGTCACGAGATCACGCACGGTTTCGACAACTCGGGTCGCCTGTTCGACGCGAAAGGCAACCAGGTCGACTGGTGGACCGAGGCGGACGCGAAGGCTTTCAAGGAACGGGCGCAGTGCATCGTCCAGCAGTTCGACGGCTACTACGTCGAGCCGGACCTGCACCAGAACGGCGAGCTCGTTCAAGGCGAGTCGATCGCCGACCTCGGGGGACTGACGATCGCCTACCGTGCGTACCACAGGAGCCTCGAGGGCAAGCCGGCGCCCGAGCCGATCGACGGCCTGACGCCGGATCAGCGATTCTTCGTCGCCTGGGGGCGGCTCTGGGCGTCGAACTCGCGGCCCGAGTTCGCCCGGCTGATCGTCCAGACCAACGAGCACCCGCTCGGCAAGTACCGCGCGATCGGAACCATCGTGAACATGCCCGAGTTCGCGAAAGCGTTCTCGTGCGCCGCGGGCACGCCGATGGTCAAAGAGGTGACCTGCGAGATCTGGTAACCGTCAGCGGGCGGGCGGCGGGGTGGCCTTCGCGAGAGTCGCCAGCGCCTCGGTCGAACAGGAATAGTCCTCGAAGACGACCAGAAACCATGCGCCGACCGAGCGGGGACAGTCGGTGATCGGCGAGGCCGCCGGGCAGTTGAAATCCTGGCGGGGAGCGATCATGCGCGAGCGGACGAGGAGCGCGTTCGCTCCGGCGGCGCCGGCGCGGTTGCGCTGGAGGAGATAGGGGTCCTTGTCGGTGGTCATGTCCCGCTCGTTCATGTCGACGGGCGGATACATGGACGCGATGCGGCAGCCCGCCGGCATGTCCGCTGGCGCGCCGGATGCCGGGAGGGGAGCCTGAAACACCGCGACCCTTTCGCCCTGCGGCGTGAGGGTGGCGCAGGCGAGCGACAGCGCGGCGAGCGCGGCGGCGGTGCGCCGGAGCATGCGGCATTCTCGCAGGAGCGGGCCGGGGGCGGAGGCTAGAATGCGATCGAGATGCCCGTGGAAACTTCAGGCCGTCTTCCCGCTCTCTTCGTCTCGCACGGCTCGCCGATGGTCGCGATCGAAGACGGCCTGTGGGGCCGCGCCCTTGCGGAGTTCGCGGCCACGATCCCGAAGCCGCGCGCGGTCGTCGTCGTGTCCGGGCACTGGGAGGCGGCCGGTCCCGTGCGGGTGTCGGCTTCGGAGGCCCCGGAGACGATCCACGATTTCGGCGGCTTTCCCGGGGAGCTCTACGCGATCCGCTACCCCGTCCGCGGCGATCCGGGCCTGGCGGCGCTTGCGGCGCGGCTGCTCGAGGAATCCGGATTCCAGGCCAGGACCGACGCCGAGCGCGGACTCGACCACGGGGCGTGGATCCCGCTGCGCTTCCTCTATCCCGACGCGGACGTGCCGGTCGTCGAGATCTCGCAGCCGCTGCGCCGCAATCCCGAAGATGCGCTCCGGATGGGCGCGGCCCTCGGTCGGCTCCGGGACCAGGGCGTGCTGCTTCTGGGAACCGGGGGCATCGTCCACAACCTGCGGGCGGTCGACGCCGCGGACTCCCCGGGGCGCGTCGTCGATTGGGCGCGGGAATTCGACGCCTGGGTCGCCGAGCGCCTGGCGGCGATGGACTCGGCGGGCATCGCGTCCTACCGCAGCACCGCCCCGCACGCGGACCTCGCGGTGCCGACGCCCGAGCACTTCGATCCGATCCTCGTCGTGCTCGGATCGACGATTTCCGGCGAGCGCGTGACGACGGTCTTCGAGGGCTTTCGCCACGGAACGCTCTCGATGCGAAGCTTCGCGGTCGGGTAGGACGCGCAACCCCTCAGGCACCGTCTTCCCGGGCGGCGCTACGACTCCTCGCTGCGGCCGCCGGCCGAGTGCTCCTTCGGCCCGCTTATCCCTTTTTCGCCGGCATCAGCGTCAGCACCAGACCCACGGCGCCGAGGCCGAGGGCCACCCAGCGCGCGGTTTCCCAGCCCTCCTTCTTCGACCGTTCGCTCGAAGAAAAGACGGACTTGATGCCTCCCTCCACGGTGTCGTAGCCGGCGCGTTGGCTCGAGGCCAGCACGAATCCCGCGAGCCCCACAACGAGCAGAACGATGCCTATGCGTTTCATGGAGTCCTCACTGAGCAAGGACGATACCAATCGGGCCCGCGAGGCCTGCGGCGAGGGCCGAAAAAAGGCCCTCCCTCCCCCGGGGTGGGGAGAGAGGGCGAGCTCTCCTAGAGCGAATTCAGGAACGCGTAGAGAAAGGTCTTCTTCCAGCCGGGCAGCGACGCGAAGCGGTCGCGCGACTTCTTCCCCTGGCCGTCGTGCGCCAGGATGGCTTCCTCCAGGGTCGTGGCGCGGCCGTCGTGCATGTAGCGCGTGATCTTGCGGAGCCCCCAGAGCGGCGCCGTCCGCATCAGATTGCCCGTGGCGTTGTTCTGCGTGATGCCGTCGCCGAGCGCGCCCATGTCGTGGAGGAGAAAGTCCGAGTACGGGTGGTAGAGAACCTTGTTGAGCGGGGCGACGGGGCTCGGACCCGTGCGGATCACGGAGCGGTGGCAGCCCACGCAGCCGATGCCGCGAAAGACGAGCTCGCCGGCGGCGGCCGAGGCCGTGATCGGAGCGCGCGGCGGCGGCGCGAGAAACGTCATGAAGTCCGCGAAGGCGGCGACACCGGAGCCCTCGTCGTTCATTTCGGGCAGCGGATTGCAGGAGAGCGAGTCGCAGTCGCCGCCCGGGCAGTTTTCGTCCGGGAATTGCGGGCTGGTGACCCCCATCTCGTTGACGTAGGCGTCGCCCGAAAACTGGAAGAGCGTGGGGTTCTGCGCCTTCCAACCGAACTTGCCCACGGAGTTCTGGCCGGTCGAGATGTTCGGCACGACGGCCACCGTTCCCGCGATCCCGTCGGGATGGCGCAGCTCTTCGGCCCGGATCGCGTAGAACGTCACGTCGCGCGTGGCGTCGACGAGTCCCAGGCCGAAGAGCGGCGTCGTCCGCCGGTCGGCGACGATGGTGGCATCCGGTGGGACGAGCTCGGCGAGGTACTCGCAGTCTCCGGAGACGCCGATGCCGTTCCTCTGGATGAGCGAGCCCCCGAGCTCCGCCATCCCGTCGAAGAGACCGTCGTCGCCGATCCGGCCGAAACGGGTTTCGAGGATCTCGCTGCCGCCGCCGATCGCGGGTGTCAGGTGGCAGGTGGCGCAGGAGACGTCGTTGAAGGCGGGGCCGAGGCCCTCCTCGGGGGTCTCGACCTCGCTGAACTCGTCGAGACCGGCGTCGAAGCGCTCGAGCTCGGCGGTCGTCAGGCCCCGCAGCGGGTCGCCGAAGTCGGGAGGCGGCGAATGGTTCGATGTGAAGGCGAGCGATCCGGCGACGGTGAGGAAGGCGAAACCGGTCCGAAACGAAACGTGCGAGCCCATGAGGCTCTCCTTTCGTCCGGCTCTCGGATTGGGCGGGCTGACCTCAGCCCGGAATTCGGGAGTCCTGGGCCGAATCTAGGAGCGCCGGGCATGGCCCGCAATTGGCCGCGCGGTCGCTCCGAGGAACAGGGCCGGGCTGCCTCGTGGCCCGTGTTCGGGCGGGCGGGCGAAGGTCAGGGTCCGGTCAGGGCGGCGGGCCCGGCCCCGCGGACAGCTCCGAATGAGAGGGACATCAAGTGTCCGACCCTCCAAGGCATTCTGTCTGCGAGAGATGGAAATGGACACGACGCCCGGCACGGTGATCGAACCGCGGACCTGGTGCCGCCAGAGGTGGTGTCGCGAGGATTCCGCGGCGCCGCACCGCGCCGGCGACGGTTGCACCTGCGACCCGCACGGCCGCGTCGCGGGGCTCGAAGCGGCGCCCCGGCTGACGGTCCTGCGCGCGCATGCCTCGCGCCTTCCGGCCTTCGCCTGCCGCGCCTGCGGGCGGGCCTCCAGGCGCATGGTCGAGTATCCGTCCCTGTTCTTCCGCTGTGAACCGTGCGCCGCGGCGGATCGTTGGCCCGGCGCCGGCGGCCGGCGTGCGAGCGGCTGATTCCGCACGATCGAGTTCCGGCTCCGCCGGCCGTTCGTTCGGCGGGGAGACTCCGCCATGCCTCAAGATCTGACGACCCTCCGCAACTTCTTCGCCTTCGGCCGTTGGGCCAACCGAATGACCGTCGAGTCCGTCTCGGCCCTGACGCCCGAGGAATACGCGCGGCCGATCGGCGGCAGCTTCGGCTCGGTGCAGGGGACCCTGGTTCATCTCTACGGAGCCGACTGGGTGTGGCTCGAGAGGTTCCACGGCCGGTCCCCCGGCGCCCTGCCGGAGGGAGACGCCGCAGCGGCGCTCGACGTCCTCGCCGGGAAGTGGCGGGACGTGGAGGCGGGGCAGGACGCGTACATCGCCACGCTGACACAGGACCGAATGGACGAGCCCCTGTCCTACGTCGCTTTCTCCGGAGACCATTTCACGCGGCGCCTGGGCGACGCGCTGCTTCATCTCGCCAACCACGGGACGTACCACCGCGGCCAGGTGGCGACGCTGCTGCGCCAGCTGGGCCGGAAGCCCGCGTCGACCGATTACCTGCGCTACGTCGACGCGATGGAGGCCTGAAGCTTCCTCGTACGGCCGACTAGGACGCCAGGTGGGGCTTCGCGGCCTCGAGAACCGTCACGGTCTCCGACTCGCGCTGGAGCACCTCGGTGCCGTAACCCGGCTTCGTCAGGAACTGAAACGCGACCTCGTGGTACGGCACGCCCGCCGGCAGGCGGTCCTTGCGGTAAGTCCAGATCTCCATGACGTTGTTGGAGGAATCCATGCCGGTCTTGCCGGGCCCCGCGAACCCCGCGGAGAGGGTCGCGAGCTTGCCCGAGGTCGACTTGCCGCCGCTCGTGGCCCCGCGCTGCGCGTTCTTGGCGTCCTGCGAGCCGACCGTCGAGAGCCCGTCCGAGATGCTCTGGTCGTCGCCGGTTCTCAGGGGCTTGCGGGCCGCGTAGGTCGGCGAGCCGAGCAGCACGAACACCATGCCGCGATCCGTGACGCTGCCTTTCTGCTCCGAGTCGATCGCGAGGTTGGCGTCCGCAAAGGCGACGCGCCGCTCGAACTCCTGGCGGTAGGCGCGCCCTTCCGCTCCGGGCAGCGACTGCCGGGCCGCCCAGAACCTTTCGACGAAGTCCGTCCGGGCGTTGCCGTCCGCCAGGCCCGCCCAGGTCTTCTTCTCCTCGGCCGTCATGATCCACTTCACGGGACCGTCGGCCCAGTACTGGTCCACGACCTCCGGGGCCGCCGGCGGCGGTTGAAACGCCTTGTACGCATTGGCGATCGAAGGCGCACGGTCGGGATCGCTCGCCGCCGCCTTCTGCGCTTTCTCGAACGCCGCGACGGCCTTCTTGGAGTACACGTTCGGGTCGATCGAGGCGTTGGGCTGCCCGGCGAGGAAGGCTCCGAACTGCTCGACCGCCGCGTCGGTCTGGCCGAGGTTGGCGTCGCAGACGCCGCGGTAGAACGCGAGCGGGCCCTCGAGCTGTTTTCGGACGCCCTCGTTGCCGGGTTTCTGCGATTCGGCGTCGAGAGCGTCGAGCGTCTTCGAGGCGTCCTTCCAGGACTCGGCCTTGATCTGGGCCTTCGCCTGGCCGAAGAGCTCCGGAATCGACTGGGCGCCGAGGGCCGTCGCGAGGGCGGCGATGAGAATTGCGATCAACCCGCGTTTCGAGGCCATGGTCCCTCCGGCTCGTTGAAGGATTCTATGTCTCTTCAGCGGCCCGGTCTCGCGGCTCCCCTGGCCGCTTCCAGCGTATTGGACGTATCGGGCTCCCGCTGGAGCGCGTTGGCGCCGTATCCCTTCTTCGTGAGGAACTGGAAGTCGACCTGCTGATACGGCACGGCCTTCGGGAGGAGCTCGCGGCGGTAGTGCCAGACCTCGACCTTGTCGTCACCGGAAGCCGCGGCGTTCTTGCCGGGGCCGCCGAGCGGAACGCTGCTCGTGGCGAGCTGAGCCGAGCTCGGGGCGCGGCCCGGATTGTTCGGCCGACTCTGAACTCTGGCCCACGTCTCGTTCTCGGCGACGCTGGCGTCGTGCGAGCCGACGGTGGACAGGCCGGCGGCGTCGTTTTTGTCGTCGCCGGTGCGCATCGGCCGGCGACCGGCGTAGGTCGGCGGGCCGAGGAGCACGAAGACCATGCCGCGGTCCGTCAGGCTGCCGGGCTGCTCCTCGTCCTCGGCGAGGTAGGCGTCGGCGAAGGCGATGCGTCGCTCGAACTCCTGCCGGTAGGTCCGCCCGTCGGCGCCCGGAACGGCCTGTCGCGCCGCCCAGAACTTTTCGATGAAGTCGGCGCGGGCGTTGCCGTCGGGGAGCGTCGGCCAGGCCGCGGCTTCCTCCGCGGTCATGATCCAGTGCACGGCGCCGTCCCCCCAGAACCGGTCGCCGGGATCGCGATCGGCGCTGGCGGCCGGTGGCTGGAAAGTCTTGTAGGCCTCGGCGAGCGAGGGCGCGTGATTGGCCGCCGCCTTCTGCGCTTTCTCGAAGGCCGCGACGGCCTTCTTCGAGTACACCTTCGGATCGATCGAGGCGTTGGGTTGGACGGAGAGAAACGCACCGAACCGCTCGACCGCCTCGTCGGACTGGCCGAGGTTGGCATCGCAGACGCCGCGGTAGAAGGCGAGGGGGCCCGAAAGCTGGTTCCGGACGCCCTCGTTGCCGGGCTTCTGCGATTCGGCGTCGAGTGCGTCGAGCGTCTTCAGCGCGTCCTTCCAGGACTCGGTCTTGATCTGGGCCTTGGCCTGGCCGAAGAGCTCCGGTATCGATTGCGCGCCGAGGGCCGACGGCCCCGCCGCGAGAACGAGACAGGCGAGTGCCCGGGCGAAGAGCTTCATGGAAACCCCCTCGAGTGACCGGAATCCTTCATGCGAGCAAGGTGCCCGCAGGGCGGCGATCGTTACGGGGTCCCTTCGAGGTCCCCGGAGGCCCTCCTGCCGGAGGCTTACTCTTCCCGGTTCTGGACGAACTGCCAGCCGAAGCGGCCCTTGATGCAGAGGTGGCCGTTCGTGACGTCGTGGTCGAGCGGCGAGGTGACCCGCACGATCGCGTTGTCCTGGACGCGCAGCTCGAGCGTGCAGCCGACGCCGCAGTACGGGCAGATCGTGTCGGTGACGTGCTGCTTCGACTCGTCCCAGCGCCCGGCCTGCCGCAGGTCGTGCTCGCTCTTGAACATCAGCGCCCCGGTCGGGCAGGCGCCGATGCAGTTGCCGCAGTAGACGCAGGCGGACTCAGGCAGCGGGGTGGCGAGCTCGGTCGAGATGCGCGCGTCGAAGCCGCGGCCGGCGACGGCGATCGCGAAAGTGTTCTGGGCCTCGACGCCGCAGGCCTGGACGCACTTGTAGCAGAGGATGCAGCGGGCATAGTCACGCACATAGAGGTCGTTGTCGACCATCACGGGCTGGGCGACCGTGGAGGCCGCGCCCGGCACGGACGGGTGGTGGTGGCCTGGCCGCGCGGCGTCGCGTTCGCCCGCCTGGGCCGGAGGGGCGGGAGGACCGTAGCGTTCGGGCTTGCAGCCGTAGCGCTCCATCCAGCGGCGGACCTCCGGCGAGGCGTAGGAGAGGTCCACGGAGGAAGCGAGAAACTCGAGCACCACGCGCCGCGAAAGTCGGACCCTCTCGCTGTCGGTCCGGACCGACATCTTCGGCTCGACCGGACGCGAACAGGCCGGGACCAGGACACGCGAGCCCTCGACCTCGACGACGCAAACGCGGCAGACATTGATCGGCGTCAGGTTCTCGAGGTAACAGAGGGTCGGCGTGTCGACGCCCTTCTGCCGGCAGGCCTCGAGGATCGTCGTCCCGCGGGCAACGGTGACGGGCGCGCCGTCGATCGTGAGCTCGACCGGCTGGCTTGGATCCAGCCGCCTGTCCATCGGAATCATGCCTTGACGCTCCCGAAGGCACTGAGCTTCTCGATCGCGGACTGGATGGCGCCCGAGGCCGTCTGGCCGAGCCCGCAGATCGAGGCATCCTTCATGGCGCGGGCCATGTCGTCGAGAAGCGCGATCTCATGCGCCAGAGAACCCAACGGCCGGCCCGAGGCGATCCGGGTCACCAGCTCTTCCTGGCGCTGTGTACCGACCCGGCAGGGCACGCACTGGCCGCAGGACTCGTCCCGGAAGAACGCCGCGATCCGTCGGACCGTATCCGCCAGGTCCGCGCTCTCGTCGAAGACCATGACGACGCCCGAGCCGAGCGAGGCCCCGATGGCACGCGTGCCCTCGAAGGTCAGGGGCGTGTCGAGGGCCTCGGGGCCGACGAAGGAGCCGGCCGCGCCGCCGAGCAGGATCGCTCGCAGCTTTTTGCCGCCGGCCACGCCGCCGGCCTCCTCGATCAGCTGCCGCAGCGTCGCTCCGAACTCGACCTCGTAGACGCCCGGCCGGGCGAGGTGGCCCGACAGGCAGAAGAGCTTCGGGCCGGTCGACTGACCCGAGCCGATCGCGGCGAAGGCCGCCCCGCCCCCCAGCACGATCTGCGGCACGCAGGCGAGGGTCTCGACGTTGTTGATGACGGTGGGCTTGCCGAAGAGGCCCTTCTCGACGGGGTAGGGCGGCTTGTTTCGCGGCTCGCCGCGGAAGCCCTCGATGGAGTTGAAGAGCGCCGTCTCCTCGCCGCAGATGTAGGCCCCGGCGCCGCGGCGGACCTCGAGGTCGAAGGAGAAGGGCCGGCCGGCGACGGATCCGCCGAGGAAGCCCGCGGCCCGGGCCGCGGCGATCGCGTTGCCGATCCGTTCGATCGCGAGCGGGTACTCGCCGCGGATGTAGACGTAGCCGCGCTCGCAGCCGGTGGCGAACGCGACGATCGTCATCGCCTCCACGACGGCGAACGGGTCCTCTTCCATGAGAACGCGGTCCTTGAACGTGCCGGGCTCCGACTCGTCGGCGTTGCAGACGATCCAGTGCGGACGGACCGGCTGCTTCGCCACGGCCTCCCACTTGCGGCCGGCCGGGAAAGCGGCGCCGCCGCGGCCGACGAGTTTGGATGCGAGTGCCTCGCGGACGACGCCCTCGGGCCCGAGCGCGAACGCGCGCTCCAGGGCCGCGTAGCCGCCGTGGGCCCGGTAGTCGGCGAGGCTCCCGGGGTCGACCCGCCCGACGCGGGCAAGCAGCCGCAACTTCCCGTGGCGCGCGTCGAGCGTCTGCGGGGCGGAAGGCGAGCCGGCGCCGGAGCCGCCGGGCACGCCGGCCGCGACGACGACGCTCGCGGCTCCGGCCGCAGGGGCGGGGCTCGACTCCGCCCGGATCGCCGCCGGCGCGACGACGTAGTCCCGCGTCCCTTCCCCGGCGTTTTGCACCAGAACGGCGGGCGCCCGCTCGCACAGGCCCAGGCACGGCGACGTGCGGAAGGCGCCCTTCGGGAGACGCTTCTCCGCCTCCGCGCCGAGTTCCTTCGCGCCGGCCAGCCGGCAGGCGATGTCGTCGCACACGTGCACGATGGTCTTCGGCTGCGGCTCGACGGAGAACATGGCGTAGAAGGTCGCGACCCCCCAGGCCTCCGCGGGCGCGACCGAGAGCCGTTGACAGACGTAGTTCAACGCGCCGGGGGAGATCCAGCCGGCGCGGGAGTGTGCGGCCCAGAGGGCCGGGAGCAGGAGGTGCCGTCTGGCGCGGCGCGCGTCGCCGCCGGAGGCGAGGTGGCCGTCGACATCCGGCCGCCGCGCGCCGCCCTCCCATCCCGACGCGGGCGGCCCGAGCGCCCCGTCGACGGCCGCCCGCTCCTCGTCCGAGGGCACCGCTTCCGGGATGAGGTGAAGATCCACCGCGACTAGTGTCCTGTCCCCGAAGTCTCGTTATCAACCTGCTGCCACGAACGCTTCCCGACGGCAGCGGAATCAACGGCATACGGACGACAATCCGCGGTACTCATGGAATCAGAACTTCCGTGACACAGCAGTAGTCTAGATGAAGATGCCGCCGGTGCGTGCTAACCTCGCGCCCCATGACGGGCGAAGACCGCGAGGACATCAAACGGCACTTCAGCGTCGTCGCGGAGGGGCTCCGGTCGGAGATGCGCCTGCTCGCCGAAGGGCTGGGCGCGAACAACGAGCGGCTGGACCGCTTCGAGAGCCGCTTTGATCGAATCGAATCGCGGCTGGGTGAGGACCTTGGTGAGATCAAGGCCATGATTCGCCTGTCGTTCGGTGAATTGGACCGCCGGATCCGGTCTCTCGAAGGCGACGTCAGCGCGCTTCGCGCGCGACTGGAGAAGCTCGAAGCGCGCTCCCAGCCTCAGTAGGCTCCGTCCGATTCCCGGCGCCTTCCAGCTTCTCGATCCGGATCGCCGTGGCCTTGAATTCCGCCGTCCCCGACTTCGGGTCCGTCGCGTCGATGGTCAGGACGTTGACCGGGACGTCGTCCTGGAAGTGGAGGGTCATGAAGGCGAGCCCGGGCCGCAGCGTCGTGTCGTAGCGCGCGGGGACCTCGACCGCTCCCCGGCGCGAGGCGACCCGAACGCGCTCGCCGTCGGCGACCCCGAGCCGGGCCCCCTCCTCGGGAGCGATGTCGATCGACTCCCCGCGGCGAAGGGGCGACGTGTACCCGGCCGACTGGACGCCCGTGTTGTACGAGTCGAGGCGGCGGCCCGTCGTGAGTCGGATCGGATACTCCTCCGAGAGCCGGTCGACGGGCGGGTCGTGCTCGACTGCGTGGAACGGCGCCTTCGGTCCTTCGACCGGGTCCGCCCAGAGGCGGCCGTGGAGGAACGGGCTCCCGGGGTGCGATTCGTCGGGGCACGGCCAGGGGATTCCGTTCAGGTCCTCCAGGCGCCGGTAGCTCATCCCCCCGTGCCAGGGCGAGAGCGAGCGCAGCTCGTCCCAGACGCGCTCGGGCTCGGGGGTCCCGATGTCCGTGCCGAGCCGCCGGGCCAGTTCGCACAGGATGGCCAGGTCCGATCGCGCCTGCCCCGGCGGATCGAGAGCCTTGCGCACCCGCTGCACCCGACGCTCGCTCGAGGTGACGGTGCCTTCGTCCTCGCACCAGGAGGCCGCGGCGGGAAGCACGACGTGCCCGACCTCGGCCGTCTTCGTGAGGAAGATGTCCTGGACCAGGACGAAGTCGAGCTTCGACAGGAGATCCATCGTGCGCTTCTGGTCCGCTTCGGACTGCGCCGGGTTCTCGCCGAGCACGTAGAGCGCGCGGAGCTTCCCGTGCTCCATGGCCTCGAACATCTGCGAGAGGTGCCAGCCCTTCTTCGGCGGAATGCCCGCCTTCCAGGCGCGTTCGAACCGCCCGCGATGCTCGGGATTCTCGACGTCGAGGCCGCCCGGCAGCTTGTTCGGAAGCGCACCCATGTCGCCGCCGCCCTGCACGTTGTTCTGGCCGCGCAGCGGGCAGAGCCCCGAGCCCCAGCGGCCCACGTGGCCGGTCAGCAACGCCAGGTTGATGAGCGCGAACACGTTGTCGACGGCGTTGTGGTGCTCGGTGATGCCGAGCGTCCAGCAGAGCTGGGCACTGCCGGCCTTCGCATACGCATGCGCCACGTCCCGGATCGCCGCGGCGGGCACCCCGGTCTCCTTCTCGGCGTATTCGAGCGTGTACCTGTCGACGCGCTCGCGGTAGGCCTCGAAACCCGTCGTCGCGCGTTGGATGAATTCCCGGTTCTCGATGCCCGCGGCCAGGATCTCGCGGCCCATGGCGTTGGCGAGCGCGATGTCGGAACCGACGTCGAGACCGAGCCAGGAGTCCGCCCATTGCGCGGAAACGGTGCGGCGCGGGTCCACGACGACGAGGCGCGCGCCGTTGCGCACGCCCTTCAGGACATGGTGGAAGTAGATCGGATGCGCTTCACGCGCGTTCGATCCCCAGAGGAGGATGAACTCGGTTTCCTCCGCCTCGCGGTACGAGCTCGTCCCGCCCCCCGCTCCGAACACCGTCGTCAGACCGACGACGCTGGGAGCGTGTCAGGTTCGGTTGCAGCTGTCGATGTTGTTCGAGCCGAGCGCCACGCGAGCGAACTTCTCGGCGAGATAGTTCACCTCGTTCGACGCTTTCGAGCACGAGAAGAGGCCGATCCCCTCCCCCCCGTGCGTCTCCCGAACCCGGCGGAAGCCCTCCGCGGCCCGGTCGAGCGCCTCGTCCCAGGACGCCTTCCGCAGCTTCCCTCCGTCGCGCACCATCGGCTCGGTCAGCCGGACGTACGGCTTCATGCCGCCTCCTCCCCGGGGCGCCGCCCCGGACTCTCTTCAGCCTAGCACTCGACGGAGGCCCCGGCCCAGCGCCGCCGACGCTTCGGATGGGGGCCGGCGGCCCGAGGAGGCCTTGCGCTATGGTTCGATGAGCTCGGGCCCCTTCCGAAGATCAGGGAGGACACTTCTCATGACGCGGATCGCGCTTGCCGGCGGTCTGGTGACCGCCACGATCGACTGCTCGAAGTAGCGCGGTGGGCAGATTGCAGGCGATGCGCGGTCGGGGGTTGTGCCGGTGACCACCTGGGTGAGCGGCGGCGGCTCGCCGCGCTCGGGGACGCCGACCGGGCGGTTCACCGTCCGGCGCCTGCGGTCGGCCCTTTCCCTGTGGCGGTCCTCGCTGCGCGGACGGGATCTCTTCGTCGCCAGCATCCCGGTCACCGCGTCGATCTTTCTCGCCGGGTATTTCTTCGTGCGCTCCCAGGAGACGCAGCGCCAGGAGTTCACCCGCCGGGCCCAGCTTCTCGAGGCGGCGATGGCGGAGCGGCTGTCGCTGCCGCTCGAGAGCATCACGGCCCTTTCGAGGTTCATGGAAGTGTCGGGCTCCCTGACGCGCCGGCAATTCCGCCTGCTCGCGGCGCCCATGTTGAAGCGGCACCGCGCCGTCTACGCGTTCGAATGGCTGCCCTTCGTGCGCGACGAGCACCGGGCTTCCGTCGAGCGCGAGGCGCGCGCCGCGGGACTGACGAACTACCGCATCTGGGACACGGGTCCTGACGGTTCGCCGCGGAAGGCGGAGGGCCGTCCGTACTACGTGCCGATCCACTTCATGGAGCCCCCCGGCGCGGGAGCCCTGGGGTTCGACGTCGCCTCGGAAGAGGCGCGCCGGGCGACGGCCGAGAAGGCGCGCGACACCGGAACGATCGTCGCATCGCCGCCGTTTCTCCTGGTCGAGGACGCTGGCAAGCGCGAGTCCTCGCCGGTCGTGGCCCTTTACGCACCGGTCTACGTGGAAGGCGATCCGGCGACCGTCGCCGAGCGGCGGGCGGCGCTCCTCGGGTTTGCGCTGGTGATCTTTCGCGTCGCGCCCCTGATGGACACGGCGGCGGGACGCGCGGATGCCCGCGGCATCGGCTACCTGCTGCGGGACGCGAACGCACCGAGCTCGCCGACGCTCGCCGAATGGCCGCTTCGGTGGTCGAGCCTCCCGCGCCGCGAGGGCCTTGCGCAGAGTCTCGTGTACCCGTTCGTCGATCGGAAGTGGGTTCTCGACGTCGTCCCGCTCGCGGGACGCTTCGAGCCGTCCTGGAGGACCCCGATCGCCGTGGCGCTGGCGGGCCTTCTGACCGGAATGATCGGCCTGGCGCTCGTGACCTCGCTGCGCGTCATCCTGCGCCTGAAGCGCCAGCGCGAGAAGGTGGGTCCGTACCGGCTGGTCACGCGGCTGGGCCACGGCGCGATGGGCGTCGTGTGGGAGGCGAGGCACGCGCTGCTGCGGCGGCCGACCGCGGTCAAGCTGCTGGCGCCCGGCACGGAAGGGGAGCGGGCGCTGGCGCGATTCGAGCGCGAGGTCCAGCTGACGTCGGGCCTGACGCATCCGAGCACGATCGCCATCTACGACTACGGCCGCACGGCCGACGGCGTCTTCTACTACGCGATGGAGCTGCTGCGCGGGATCAACCTCCAGCAGCTGGTGGCCTTCGACGGACCGCTCGCGCCGGGCCGCGTCGTGCACCTGATGCGCCAGGCGTGCGGGGCGCTTTCGGAGGCGCACGACGCCGGTCTCATTCACCGCGACATCAAGCCCGCCAACCTGATGGCCTGCATCTACGGCGGGATCCCCGACTTTCTGAAGGTGCTCGACTTCGGCCTGGTCAAGGCCATCGGCGGGATCGAAGCGACGCCGCACGAGGTGGACGACGCGGCGACGAGCGACGCGTCGCTCTCCCAGGACGGCTCGCTCCTGGGCACGCCGCTCTACCTGGCGCCGGAAGGCATGAGCGATCCCACGGGAGTCGACGCCCGGGCGGACCTCTTCGCGCTGGGCGCCGTGGGCTACTTCCTGCTGACCGGAAGACCGCCGTTCCCCGGCCGCACCGCCATCGAGATCTTCAAGCTGGAGCGGCACGGGCCGCCCCTTCCGCTCTCGCAGGCCGCGTCGGGCGTTCCCGCGGACCTCGACGCACTCATCCGCCGCTGCCTCTCCTTCGCCCGGGAGGATCGCCCCGCGTCCGCGGAGGCGCTCGACGGCCTGCTGGCTGCGTGCTCCGTTGCCCCCTGGACCCTTCAGGACGCCCGGGCCTGGTGGCGGGGGCGTGGACAGGCCGCTCTGGACGCGACGCGACCCGGACCGGACGAGCGGGAAAGCGGGCAGGCGGTGTTCCCGGCGACCGTCAGCGGCAGCCAGGGCTGAACGCCCCCCGGCGGTCCACCATAGAATAGCCCCCATTCCAAGCGGGGGGTGTACATGCTGAACGTGGATGCCGCTTTCGACCGCATCGGCTCGGCTCTCCGGGAGCGGCGGTACGCCGTCACCAAAGACGAGCGGCCCGCCGAGGCGCCCGAGGACCGGGTCGTCGTCTTCGAATCGCAGGACATGCACGTTCGGGTCCGCTGGCACGGGAAGGCCCGCATGCTCACGCTTCACGTCGACGTCGACGGTGAGTGGGTCGAGTTCGCCCGCCGCAACTTCGGGCCGGCGGGGCTCGAGGAGACGTCGGTCGACGCTCTCGTGCGCGCGGTGCGCAACGAAGTCGCCGAAACCTCGACCGACTCGGATGCGTGAGGCCCGCTAGCGCCTGACGGCGTACTCGAGCCGCACGATTCCGGACGTCTCGTAGATCCGGCTCCCGGTCAGATGCAGCGGCGTGCGCGCCGGCCCTTTCGGCAGGAGAGGGATGCCCGACCCGAGCAGCACGGGGCTGACCGCCAGTTCGACGGTGTCCACGAGACCGAGGTCGAGAAGGCTGCGGAAGAGCGCGCCGCCGCCGAAGAGCCAGATGTCCGTTCCGTCCTGCTCGCGGAGCTTCGAAACGCCCGCCGCCATCTCCGCCCCCCCGAGAATCGTGACGTTCGGGTGATCTTCGGGACGCAGCGTTCTCGAAACCACGACGGTCCGCTTTCCGGGCATGGATCCCCGCCCCATGGCCACGGTGAGCTCGTAGGTCCGCCGGCCCATCAGCAGGGTGTCGAAGCGGGCGAACATCGCTTCGAAATCGACCTCCGGATCGCGGGCGATCCAGTCGAACTCGCCGTTCTCGCCGGCGATGTAGCCGTCGAGGCTCGTGGCCACCTGGTAGCAGACGCGTCGCATGGTGAATGCGATCATAGGACTTCCCCGATGGTCCGGATCCCCGTCTGCGTGTTCGCCAAGCCGTCCCGTCCGGGGCGCGTGAAGACGCGTCTCGCTCCGCAGGTCGGCGCGGAGGGCGCGGCCCGCCTCGCCCGGGCCTTCTTCGCCGACACCTGGGCCGCGGTCGCCGGCCTGTCCTGGGCGCGTCCGGTCCTGGCGACGACGCGAATCGATCGGGAGGATCCGCCGCCCGACGGAGCGGAGGTCTGGCTGCAGGGGCGGGGAGATCTGGGACAGCGCCTCGCCCGCGTCCTCCGCCGCGCCATCCGGGAAGGCGATCGCGCGATCGCTCTGGGCGCCGACTCGCCGGGCCTGCCTCCGGAGCTGCTCGATCAGGCCCGGCAGGCGCTGCGTCGCTGCGACGCGGTGCTCGGGCCGTGCGAGGACGGCGGCTTTTACCTCATCGGTCTGGCCCGGTGTCCGCCGGGCCTGCTCGGCCGCCTGAAGTGGAGCGCGTCGGACACGTTCGACCGGACGCGATCGCGCCTCGAGGCACGCGGACTCGCGACGGCGATTCTCCCCGAGTGGTTCGACGTCGACCGGCCTCCGGATCTCGCCCGCCTCTCCCGGCTGATCGCCCGGGGCGCGGTCTCGGCGCCGGAGACCGCGCGGGTCCTGGCCGCCTGCCGGCGACGCTGACGCGAGTCAGGGCCCGGGCGTGTGGATGCGTCCGTCGAGCGGGTTCCAAGCGGCCGCACCGGAGGCGGTCGGCAGGCGGATGGGCTTGAGGATGTAGGCGTCCCGGCGCGCGTTGTGCTCGCACATCGAAACCGGTCCCTCTTCCGTCATCACCATGAAGGAACAGTTGCGGACGCGCTCGGGATCCAGATCCCCGGCGTCCATGAAGTTGTGGACGAAGAACGTGATCTTGCCGATCCGCTCGCGGCGCAGGAGGCCGCGCCGGGCCGACCAGAGTTTTCGGACGAGAAACGCGCCGCCCCGCAGGAGCCAGTAGGGCCGGCGGAAGGCGGCGCCCACGACCCGGCGAGCCGTTGAGGAAACGTCGCGGCGGTCGAAAGTGACGTGGCGAAACTCCTGCAGGAAGCGTTCGTAGAGCGGCCGGTCGGTCAGGACGTCGACGCACTGCCCGCCGACCGTCGCCAGCATCGTCCCCCGATTGCACTGGGGATGGCCCACGAGGGCCGTGTCCCAGGCGAGCGCCGGCAGCCTCACCCCCCGCCGGATTCGTTCGGCGATGGAGTCGGGCGTGACCTCGGCGGCGCGTCCGCGCCATTCTCCCCGTCCGGTCTCCGCCTGTACCTGGAAGGAGGCCATTCCCACCACGTCCGAGTGGCGCACGAAGAAACGCGCCAGGTCGGGAACGTCTTCGAGGTTCCCGGCATGGACGGTCGTGTTGAAGATCACCGCGAGGCGAAGACCGCGAGCGCGTTCCATGTACTCGAGCCGCACCGCGTTGAGGGCCGCCTCGGTCGGGTACTTGTTCCGGCGCTGCGTCGTGTCGACGTGGAAGGCGACGTCGAAGAGGCCCGCGTCCGCCAGCTCGGCCAGCATGTCCCGCGTGGCCTTGATGCCGTTGGTGAAGAGCGACGGCCGCAGGCCTCGGTCCGAGACGCGCCGGACGATCGCGACGAGCTCTTCGCGCTTGCGCAGCGTGGGATCTCCACCGGTGACCTGGACGCTCACGCCCGGTCCGTAGCGCTCGCGGATGGCGTCGATGCGGCGGTAGACGACCTCGAGCGGCACGTCCCGCACCGCCTCGGAGCTCTCCGAGAGATAGCAGAGCGTGCAGTCGAGGTTGCAGCGCTGCGTGATCTCCAGAGCGACGCAGCCGATCGTGGACCGCCGGCCGAGGACCTGGTTGGCCGTCCGGAAGGCCGGGTCGAGCCGGCTCCAGGTCTCCGCCAGCATTCGCTCGCGGCTGGCGAGGTCGGGATGGACGGGAAGACGGCTGGCCCAGTCTGGCATCTCTCCTTCTTCCTCCGGTCGACGAAAATCCGCCTGCCTGCGGTGTCCCGTCGGACACCTTCTCCAAGCCGGCATCCTATAGATTCCGGCCGCCCCGCCTGCGCATCGGTCGAGATTCGGAGGTTCGAAACCCGCAGGACCCCGCCGGCATCGGAGGGGAGGGGGAGAGTCCGCGGATGGGGACACATCCCCCGGCCGGACGGTCGGATCCGCGACGAGGCTCGTGTGGGAGCCTCGGGGTGTGCTATTTCGTGGCGGTCGAGACTCGCGACGACGGACCGATCTGGAGGGAACATGCCGCATCTGCCGGAAGGAAGCGTTCTTCACGCGCCGGCCTCGCTCTTCGCGTTCCGCGAAGGCGACCTGGAGTTCTTTCTCGACGAGGGCCGGCCGCACTGGGTCGCCGCCGACGCGCGCGGAGCGGCGATCCTCGAGGCGATCGACGGCCGGGCCACCTTCGGCGAGCTCGTGACCGGGTACGCCGCGCGGGGAGGGCTCGAAGCCGGGAAGGCCTGGCTTCACGTCCACGACTTCGTCCAGGATGGCCTGCGGTCCGGTTTCCTGTCGTTCGCGCCCCAGCCCGAGCCCCGCTACGGCGGCCGCCGCGAGTTCGGCGTTCCCTCGGCCCTGCGCGAGCTCTGGCTCCATACCAACAACTCCTGCAACCTGGCCTGCACGCACTGCCTCGTCCGGTCGGGTCCGGGCGAGACGCCGGGTCTGCCGACGCGCGAATGGATGCGCGTGATCGCCGAGGCGCTCGCGGCGGGCGTCGAGCGCTTCTACGTCACCGGCGGCGAGCCGTTCCTGCGCGAGGACCTGCCGGAGCTCGCCCGGCTCATCACCGAGGACGGCGGCCGCGAGCTGATCGTCCTGACCAACGCGACTCTCTTCGACGGCCCGCGCGGCGCGGTCCTGGACGCCCTGTCGCGCGAGCGCGTCCGGCTCCAGGTCTCGCTCGATGGCGCGCGCCCATCCACCAACGATCCGATCCGCGGCACAGGCACGTTCGTGCGCACGCTCGCTGGCATCCGCGCCCTGACGGCCCGGGGATTCCAGGTCTCCCTGACCACCGTCGTGACCCGCGAGAATCTTCCGGAGCTCACGGAGCTCACGCGCCTGGCCGCCGAGGGCGGTGCCCATTCCCAGCACCTCATGTGGTCGCATCGCCGCGGGCGGGCTCTCGAGTCCGGTAACGGCTTCTTCCCCGAGACCGCCGACATCCTGTCGCGCGTCATGGCGGCCGCCGACGAGGCGGTCCGGCAGGGCATCGTCCTCGACAACCTCGAAGCGGCGCGGCGCCGGGCCCTCGGTCCTCCGGGCGTCAAGTACGACCTCGGCAACGCCGGATGGGACTCGCTCTGCGTCTATGCCGACGGGACGGTGTATCCGTCGGCCGCCCTGGCCGATCATCGGCCGCTGGCCTGCGGCCGGGTCCAGGACCGGTCCCTGACCGAGATCTTTCGGACGAGCTCCATCCTCGAGCGCTTCCGGGAGGCGACGATCGCGCGGCGGCCGCAGGCGCTCGCGGACCCGTTCCGGTTCCTGACCGGCGGCGGCGACCTCGAGCATGCGTACGCCTTTTCCGCGGATCCGCGGGGCGAGGGAGACCTCACGGCCCCCGACCCGTACTATCCGATCTCGGTCGCGCTCGTGCGGCGCGCGATGGCGGAGGCGGCGCGGTCCCGCGCGGACGCGCGCAATCGTCGGAGCGGCTACGACGCACCGGCCCTCCACTACGCCATGGGCCAGGATTCGATCGCCTGCGGCGTCGCCGACGGAGCGGCGGCGGAAATGCCGGTCCTGACCCTGCATTCCAACTGCGTGCTCTCCTTCGACGTCGACAAGCCCCGCGCGCTCGTGCGCGACTACTACGGGAAGGCCGCGCAGGCGCCCCAGCCGGAGCTGTGCTGCCCGACGAAGTTCGACGAGTCGGAGATCGACCACATTCCCCGGGCGGTCATCGACCGCTTCTACGGATGCGGTTCGCCGGTGTCGATGGCCGGGCTGTCGGAAGGGGAGACGTTTCTCGACCTCGGCTCCGGCGCGGGGATCGACGTCTTCATCGCCGCCCGCAGGGTCGGGCCCTCCGGACGGGCGACGGGCGTCGACATGACCGACGCGATGCTCGCGGTCGCCGAGGAGAACCGTCCGCTCGTGGCGAGCAGGCTCGGCTACGACGTGGTCGACTTCCGGAAGGGATTCCTCGAAGACATCCCGGCGCCGTCGAAGAGCGTCGATGCCGTGACGTCGAACTGCGTCGTGAACCTCTCCCCGGACAAGGGCCGGGTCTTCGCCGAGATCTGGCGGATTCTGAAGGACCACGGGCGCGTCGTGATCGCCGACATCGTCAGCGGCGGTGAGGTGCCTCCCCACCTGAAGACCAATCCCGAGCTCTGGGGCGAATGCACCGTCGGCGCTCTGACCGGCGAGGGCTTCGTCGCCGCCCTCGAGCGCGCCGGATTCTACGGTGTCGAAGTTCTCAAGAAGACCTACTGGAAATCCATCGAGGGCCATCCGTTCTATTCGATGACCGTGCGCGGATGGAAGTTCGAGAAGACCGCGGGGTGCGTCTTCCGGGGGCAGCGGGCCGTCTACCTGGGCCCGGGCAAGGCGTTCGTGGACGAAGAGGGACACACGTTCCCGCGCGGGCTCGAGGTCGAGGTCTGCACGGACACCGCGGCGAAGCTCTCGCGGATCCCGTACGCAGGCGTGTTCAACGTGCTCGAGCCCCGGGGCGACGGCTCGCTCGAAGCTGCGGAACGCTGCGGACCCGGTGAGCCGTGCGCGCCCGGCTGTTGCTGAGGCGGGGACGGCGCCCGTGGAGGCGGTTTCGCTACGCGCGCAGCTCCCGGGGATTCCGAGCGTCCCCGCCCCGCGCTCTCCCGCGCCCGTCGGAGCGCGCCCAGTCGTCGGGCTTTCCGGCGATCGGAAGCCGGAGGATCTTCCCGATCGTCACGTCCTGCGGGTCCTGGTATGCCGCGACGCCGATCTCGATCTCGTCCTGGGGGACGTCGAGGCGGGCCGTTCCCTGCACGAAGTCCCAGACCGACAGGATGCTCGACCAGTTGCTGTTGGCCTCGGCCTGGAAGTCGGAGTGGTGAATTCCGTGCATGCGCGGCGTGACGAAAACGCGCACGAGCCGGCGCTCGAGGCGCACCGGCAGCCGCAGGTTGGAGTGGTGGAAGAGCACCGAGCCGAGGAGGACGCTCTGCCAGATGGAAACGGCGAGCGGCTCCGCGCCGATGACGGCGATCTGCAGCGCGCGGTACCCGGCCGAGAGCGCCAGCTCGCCGAAGTGGAACCGCACGCCGGTCGAGGCATCCATGTCCCGGTCCACGTGATGGACGCGGTGGAACCGCCAGAAAAACGGAACCTTGTGGTTGAGCCAGTGCCACACCCAGAGCGTGTAGTCGAGCAGCAGGAAGGCCCCAACGAAGCGCAGCGGCGAGCCCGCCGGCAGGCGTCCGAGCAGGCCGGCCCGGTGTTCGAGGGCCCAGGCGCTGACCGGAAGGAGAAGGGCGGTGTAGAGGGCCGCGACCGTCACGGATCCGAGAAAGGCGAGCGTGAGATTGCGTACGATCCGAACGGACCGGCGCTCCCGCGTGCGGCGCAGCGGGCGGAAGGTCTCGAGGATCGAAACCAGCGCGGCGCCCCCCACGAGGGCGAGCGACGTTGCCGAAACGAGCGACGCGGGCACGGCCCTCATCCTATGGCGCGCGCGGCATGAGCGCGCGGTCCGGCGCCCCGTACAACGTGGTGGTCCTCGGCGGCGGCACGGCCGGCCTCGTGACGGCCGCGGCCGTCGCGGGTCTCGGCGGGCGCGTGGCACTGGTCGAACGCGACCGGATGGGCGGCGACTGCCTCAACACCGGCTGCGTTCCCTCCAAGGCCATGATCTCCTCGGCGCGCCTGGCCGACCGGATCCGGCGGTCGGAGGACTGGGGGATCGCGCGGCAGGAGCCGCGCATCGACTTTCCGCGCGTGCTCGCCCGCGTGCGCGAGCGCCGTGCGCGGATCGCCCCCAACGATTCGCAGGAGCGGTTCGAGTCGCTCGGCGTGGAGGTCGTCCGCGGGCACGCGCGCTTCCTCTCGCCACGCGAGGTGGAGGTGGGCGGGCGGATCCTGCGCGCGGGCCATTACGTGATCGCGACGGGCAGCCGCCCCTTCGTGCCTCCGATTCCGGGGCTCGCCGAGGCGGGCTTCCACACCAACGAGACGATCTTCGAAATCGAAGGGTTGCCGGAGCGCCTGGCCGTTCTCGGGGGCGGCCCGATCGGCTGCGAGCTCGGGCAGGCGTTCGCCCGGCTCGGCGCGGCCGTCACGATCCTCCAGAGCGCGCCGCAGATCCTCGAGAGGGAGGACGCGGACGTCGCCGCGGCCCTCCGGCGCCGGCTCGAGGCCGACGGGGTCCGCGTGATCGTCTCGGCCGAGGCCCGGCGGGTCGAGACCGACGGCGCACGGCGGCGGATTCATCTGGCCCTTCCCGGCGCCGCGGCCGCCGCCGTCGACTGCGATGCGATTCTCGTCGCTGTCGGCCGGCGCCCGAACGTCGCCGACCTGAATCTCGAGGCCGCGGGAGTGGAGTTCACGCCGCGCGGCGTCACGGTGGATTCCCGGCTCCGCACGACGCGCCGCCACATCTTCGCGGCCGGCGATGTCGTCGGCCGGCAGGCGTTCACGCACGTGGCCGACGCGCACGCCCGCACGGTCGTGCGCAACATCCTTCTGCCCGCCTTCGCCGTGAAGTTCGACGAATCCGCGATCCCCTGGTGCACCTACACGGACCCCGAGGTGGCGCGCGTCGGTCTGTCGGAAGCGCAGGCGCGCTCGCGCGGCATCCCCTACGACCTCTGGCGCGAGGAGTTCCGGGACGTCGATCGTGCCGTCGTCGAGAGCGAGGAGGGTGGTTTCGCGAAAGTGCTCACGGCGAAGGGCGGCGACCGAATCCTCGGGGCGGTCGTCGTCTCGGAGCGGGCCGGCGACCTCCTGCCCGAGCTCGTCCTCGCGATGAAGGCGGGGCTCGGTCTCGGGGCGATTTCGGGCACCGTGCACAGCTACCCGACCTTCGGCGAGATGGCCCGGAAGCTGGGTGACCGGCAGCAGAAGAGCCGACTGACGCCGCTGGCGAAACGGCTGTTCGCAGGACTGTTCTCCCGGCGGCTGCGGAGGCTCCGAACGTGAGCGGGGCGCGGGCCGGCGTCCCGTGGAAGGGCATCGTCCTCGCGGCGGGCGTCCTCGTGCTCTTCGTCGCCGGGCGGCTGCTCCCGCTCCAGGACTGGATGGCGGGCCTGCGCGGGTATGTGGCCGGGCTCGGCTTCGCGGGTGGCGTTCTCTACGGCCTGGTGTACGTCCTTGCAGCCCTCCTGTTCGTCCCGGGAATCCTGCTGACGCTCGGGGCGGGGTTCGCCTTCGGGCTCGGATGGGGGATCGTGCTGGTCTCCGTGTCGTCCACGACCGCGGCCGCGGTGGCGTTCCTCATCGCTCGCTACGCGGCGCGCGGAAGGGTCGAGGCGATCGCGCGCCGCAACGCGCGGTTCGGCGCCATCGATCACGCCATCGCGAAGAACGGCTGGAAGGTGGTGGCGCTGCTGCGCCTTTCGCCGCTCGTCCCGTTCTCGATCTCGAACTATCTCTACGGGCTGACCGCCGTGCGCTTCGGGCCCTACCTTGCCGCGAGCTGGGCGGCGATGCTCCCGGCCACCGTGCTCTACGTCTACCTCGGGGCGGCGGGGGCGAGCCTCGGCGCCGGCGAGCCGAAGAGCCCGTGGGAATGGACGCTGCTCGCCGCGGGCCTCGCGGCGACCGTCGTCGCCACCGTGCTTCTGTCCCGCTTCGCGCGGCGGGAGCTCCGGTCCCGGCGGGTGGGCGACGCATGAGGCGGATGCTCGGGGCCGCCCTCGCGGCCGTGTTCGTCCTGGCCGTTCCGGCGGGCGTCGCGGGGGCCCCCCGCTACGCGCGCGTCGAGGTCGCCGCGGGAATCGACCACGGGCCCTGGGACCGGCTCCTTCGGAAGTACGTGGACGAGCGCGGTCTCGTCGACTACGCGGCCTGGAAGGCCTCGGCGGCGGACCGGGAGGAGCTCTCCGCGTATCTGGCGCGCATGGCGTCGGCCGGGGAGCCGGCCCGCGGCAACGCGCGGGCCGCGGCGTTGATCAACGCGTACAACGCGCTCACGATCGCCTGGATGCTCGAGCCCTACCCGATCGCCAGCATCCGGTCGACGTCGAAGGCCTTCGAGGCCCGCCGCCACGAGGTCGGCGGACGGCGGGTGTCGCTGGACGACATCGAGCACGGGTCCCTGCGTCCGGAGTACGGCTATCGGGTGCATGCCGCCATCTCCTGCGCGTCGCGCTCCTGCCCACCGCTCTCGGCACGGGCCTGGGAGGCGGCCGGCCTGGACGAGCGCCTGGACGCGGCCATGGGGTCGTGGCTCGCGCGCGAGGACCTCAATCGACTTTCGCCCGGTCGCGACGAGGTCGAGGTCTCGATGATCTTCAAATGGTTTGCCGAAGACTTCGAGAAAGCCGGAGGCGTGCGAGCCGTGCTCGCACGGTTCGGTCCGGAGCCGGACCGGAGCTTCCTCTCGGGCAACGGCTACAAGATCGGCTACCGGCACTACGACTGGGGCCTGAACGATCAGGGGCCCGAGGGCCGCGATTACGGCGGCCTGCGTAGCCTCTGGGACAGCCTCTCGCGATGACGTCAGTCGTGGAAGTACCAGCGCGCGAGGCGCTCCGGATCGACCCCCAGGAAGTAACCGGCCAGGGTCGTCCAGACGCGGAACGTCTGGCGGGCCGCGCCCCGGCGTCGGTACCGGCGCGCCGAGGTCTCGACGCGCTCGGAGAGAACGACGAACGGCCCGACCCGCTTGAGCCGGCGCAGCAGGTCGACGTCGTCGCAGACGGCCAGGTCGCGGAAGCCTCCCGCCTCCGCGTAGGCCTCGCGGGTGCAGAAGAGGCCCTGGTCGCCGAACGGGAGGCGCAGGACGCGCGAGCGGAAGTTGGCCCAGGCGGCGGTCCAGCGCATCGCGGGCGCGGGATCGTCGTACGCCAGGGAAAACGCGCCGGCGCGGGCTCCGCCGTCGAGAGCCCGGCGAACGAGATCGAAAACGTGCTCCGGCGGAAGCGAGTCGCCATGGAGAAAGAGCAGGATCTCGCCGCTGGCGGCTTCCGCCGCCCGCGCCAGCCGGGCGCCCCGGGTGCCCGCGCCGGTGATCACGCGGGCGCCGGCGTCGCGCAGGACCCGCGCCGCCGGGCTCCCGCCTCCGTCGGCGACCAGCAGCTCTCCCTCGCCGGGCTTCCACCAGCGCAGGACGGCCCGCCCGATCTCGGCCGGCTCGTCCTTGAGCGGGATGACCGTCGAGACGGTGCGCATCGCGACGATCCTTTCACGGCGCCGCGCTCCGGGAGCCCCCGAGCGGGTGCCCGCGTCGCGCTCGCCCTCGCGCTCGGGATTTTCGCCGCCGCCTGCGCGCTCAACGTCCCCGCGCCCGTCGCGCCGGCGGCCGGGACGGAGGCGAGCGAGGCGGCCTGGGCACGCGTCCTCGACAGCCGCGTGGACGAACGGGGCCGCATCGATTTCTCCGGGATCGCGCGGGCGCCGGCCGACCTCGACCTCTATGTCGCCTGGGTGGCGGCGGTCAGCCCGCAGTCTTCGCCGGGGTCCTTTCCCACCGCCGAGAGCCGGATGGCCTATTACCTCAACGCCTACAACGCGCTCGCGATGTACAACGCCGTCCGGAGCGGAATCCCGGAGAGCCTCGCCTCGATGAAGTTCCGGTTCTTCTACAGGGACCGGCTCGTGATGGGCGGCCGGAGAATCTCCCTCTACGCGCTCGAGAACCGGATTCTCCGCCCGCTCGGGGATCCGCGCATCCACTTCGCCTTGAACTGCATGGTGCGGGGCTGCCCACGCCTGCCGCGGGTGCCCTTCGAGGCGACGCGTCTGGACGAGCAGCTCGACGCGGCCGCCCGGCTCTTTTTCGGCGAGGCCCGCAACGTCGAGCTCGATCCGGCCGCGAAAGCCGTCCGGTTCAACGAGATCCTGCGCTTCTACAGGAAGGACTTCCTGGCGAAGGCCGAGAGCCTCATCGCCTATGCCAACGCCTACCGGTCCGAGAAGATCCCCACGGACTGGAAAGCCCGCTTCATCCCGTACGACTGGACCCTGAACCGGCAGTGACACCCGTCTTCCCGGCCCGTGCGAGTGCCGCGCTGCGAGCCTTCATCGGCCTCGTCCTGCTCGCAACGGGTGCGGGGAAGCTTCTCGACGTCGGCGGCTTCGCCGACGTGCTGCGCTCCTACCAGGTCCTCCCGGAGGGACTCGTCGGGCCGCTTTCAGTGGGCGTGCCGGTGGCGGAGATTCTCGTGGCCGCCTGGCTCTTTTCCGGCTTCGGCCTGGCGGCCGCGAGCCTCGCCTCCGCGGCCTTGCATCTGGTCTACGCGGCCTGGTCCGCGAGCGGCCTGGCGCGCGGGCTCGCGCTCGAGAACTGCGGGTGTTTCGGCGTCTTCCTGGCGCGGCCGCTGACCTGGAAGACGGTGGCCGAGGACCTCGTGATGGTGGCGCTCTCGCTGTGGCTCTTCCGCCTCGCGGGCAAGCGGGGGCGTTCGTGATCCGCGCCGCCCTTCTCGGCCTCCTCCTCGGGGCGCCGGTGCCGGCGGATCCGGACTTCCAGCCGTGGTTCGTCGAGCGGGGTGTCGCCGTGTCCCGGACGCCGTCCGGGCCGCCGGTTCCGTGGATCCGCGCGGTCGCGGAGGTCCCGGCCCCGGCCGAGCGGATCGTCGCGCTCCTCGAGCGGTATGCCGACTACCCGGAGCTCTTCTCGCCCCTCATCCGCAAGGCCGTCGTCCTGGAGACCCGCGGACCGGTCGTGCGGCTCCACCTGGTCTGGCCCTACCCGTTCCCGTTTCGCAATCGCGACGCCATCGTGCGGTACGAAAGCGAGCGACGCGATGGGGGAGAGTTCCTCCTGTCGTGGTCAGACGACGCCCGCGCCGGAGATCCCCACGAAGGCGTTCGCATCGAGCGCGTGGCCGGCCGGACGCGGGTCGAGTCCGTGGACGCGGGCCGCTGCCGCGTGACCTACACGTTCCTCGGCGACCTCGGCGGCTCCTTCCCACGCGCGTTCGAAGAGAAAGCCTGGAAGCACGAGCCGATCGGCTACGTGCTGGCGCTGTATCGCGCGCTCGGGCTCCCGATCCCGCGCTGAGCCTCGAGATCAGCCGCCCGCCGCGGATTCCGCCTGCGCGAGTCGGCGCTCGAGGAAGCGTCGCTCGGGTTCGTTGGTGACCAGATCGAGAGCTCGCCGGTAGGCCGCGGCGGCTTCGGCCGGCCGGCCGATGCGCACGAGCAGCTCGGCGCGGGCCGCGGGCAGGAGGTGGTACGTCGAGAGCTCGCCCCGGCGGTCGAGCGACGCGAGCAGGCGGAGGCCTTCTTCGGGCCCGTGGGCCTCCGCGACCGCGGCGGCGTGATTGAGCGCGATGACCGGCGACGGGTGCCGCGCGAGCAGCTCGGCGTAGAGCTGCGCGATCCGGGGCCAGTCCGTTGCCTCCGGGCGCGGAGCGACGGCATGGGCCGCGGCGATCGCGGCCTGGAGCGCGTAGGACCCGGGTTCTCCTTCGGCGAGCGAGGCGCGCAGAAGGTCGACGCCCTCGCGAATCTCGTCCCGGTCCCAGAGTCCGCGGTCCTGGTCCTGGAGGAGGACGAGCCCGCCATCGGCCGAGACGCGGGCGTCGCGACGGGAATCGTGCAGCAGAAGCAGCGCCAGCAGCGCCCGCGCCTCGGTCGACCGGGGCACGAGCCCGGCGACGAGTCGGACGAGGCGGATCGCCTCCGCGCAGAGGTCGCGTCGGACGAGGTCCGGCCCCGACGTGGGCGCGTACCCCTCGTTGAAGATCAGGTAGAGGACGGTGAGGACGGCGTCGAGCCGCTCCGGCAGGTCCGCGTCGGGCGGCACGCGATACGGGATCCCGGCCGTCCGGATCTTGTGCTTGGCCCGGACGAGCCGCTGGGCCATGGTCGGCGCCGGAACGAGAAACGCGCGGGCGATCTCGTCGGTCGTGAGGCCGCCCAGGGTCCGCAGCGTCAACGCCACGCGGGCCTCGAGCGCGAGCGCGGGGTGACAGCAGGTGAAGATGAGCCGCAGGCGGTCGTCGGCGACGCGCCCGCCGGGTCGGTCCGCGAAGTCCGGCGCGGCGCCTTCCGCGAGGGCGGCCCAGTGCGCGAGCTCGTCGCGCTTTTCCCGGAACCGGGCGTCCCGCCGGAGTCGATCGATCGCTTTGTGGCGAGCCGTCGAGACCAGCCACGCTCTGGGGTTCTGCGGGACGCCGCCTCCGGGCCACTGCTCGAGCGCCGCGGCGAAGGCGTCGTGCATGACCTCCTCGGCGAGGTCGAAATCCCCGACGAGCCGGATCAGGGTCGCGAGGATCCGGCCCGACTCGGCGCGGTAGAGGCTCTCGATCGACATGAAAACGCCCCGGCGAGATTACTCCCGGCCGGGGCGCCCGAACGGCCGCTCAGCCCATCTCCATGATGGGGCGCACCTCGATCGAGCCCATGCGGGCCCCCGGGATGCGGGCTGCGATCGCGGTGGCCTCGTCGAGGTCGCCGGCCTTCACGATGTAGTAACCGCCGAGCTGCTCGCGGGTTTCGGCGAACGGGCCGTCGGTCGAGACCGTCTTGCCGTCCTTGACCCGGACGGTCGTGGCGGTCGAGGTCTTCTCGAGCGGGTCCCCGGAGACGTAGTGGCCGCTCTTGCGGATGGAGTCGGTGAAAGCCATGTACTCCTGGTACACGACTCCCCGTTCTTTCTCGGAGAGGGCGGCCCAATCGGATTCCCGGCTGTAGATCAAGAGCATGTAGCGCATGTTCGAAACCTCCTTTTCGACCTCTAGTCGAACGGGCGCGGGGGAAATCGACACTCCGGCCGGGAAAAACCGGACGGGTCAGAGCCGCGTCTCCCGGTCGAGCACCCCGATCACGTTCTCGTAGATCCGATCCGCCTCCTCGGCGCTTCCGCCGATCGCGGTGAGGCCGACCTTGCCGTACTGCGAGAGCGCCCCGATCATGTGAAAGAGGGCCCCCGTCTCGGTGGCGTGGCTGTAGTGCAGGCGGTGGATCGTCATGATGTCGATGAGGTCGTCCGGGCCGAGGCCGCGGTAGGCGGGGGACCGCAGGTTGTCCGTCGAACGGTAAAACCTCGGGCGGCCGCCGGGCGAGAGGAAGTGCCCCGAGGCGGGATCGAGCCTTCCGCCGGTCAGGAACTGCAGGGCGAGGAATGGATGCGTCGTCCCGCCGATGCGGAGGTTGATCTCGAGGGCGTACAGTCGCCAGTCGGATTCGCCCTGGGGACGCGCCGCGAAGAAGTCCACGCCGAACCGGCTGACGACCCCGCGACGCGCCAGGACGGTGCCGATGGACAGCGCCGCGTCCTGGGCGGTCCGGCGGTAGGCGTCGGCGGCCGGAAACCGGCAGCCCTGGTAGACCTGGCCCGACACGCCGCCGAGGATCTGGTCGTGGCTCGAGAGGAGAACGACCTGGCCCTGCGGGTCGATGCGCAGCTGGACGCTGGGTGAAGCGGACTCGGCGTGCTCCAGAAACTCCTCGACGATGCCTCCCATCTCGGCGAACTTTCGCCGGTAGGAGTGGGGCGTCTCGGCCGGCACTGCGAAAGTCAGGCGCGAGAGGGCCTCTCGCATGGCCTCCGGACCGCCGGCTTCCGGAAAGCGGAAGATCGCATTCCCTTCTCCGGAGAAGCTGTCGTCGAGCTTGACGACCGCGCGCCGCAGGCCGGGGCGGCGCCGCCGCAGCGCGTCGAGTGCCTCGACCAGGTCGTCTTCGGAACGAAGATCCTCCGAGCCCTCCGGCAGCAGCACGCCCGCCTCGCGGAAGACCTTCCGGCTGCCCGACTTGGTCCCGAGGTGGGAGAGGGCGGGATCCACGCCGTTCAGGGGGATCCCGAGGAGGACCGCGAGCTTGCGCTCGAGCGGCGTCGAGTTGAAGACGGTCATGTAGGCGCGGGACGGGTCCGCGATTCCGTAACGGATGCGCTGGACCAGCCGCGGCCGCTCGAGGATTTTCTCCGTCAGCGAGCGGGGCGAGGAGTCGTGGGCGCAGAGCAGCGTCAGCCGGGAACGGGCGTGGCTCGCCGGAATCCCGGCGAGGAACTGGAAGTAGTACTCGAGGATCAGCGGATGGACCGGCTGCGACGTCACGTAGACCATCCGTGCCTGGGGGTTGCGGAGGCGGATCAGCAGGAACAACAGACGTTCCTCGTAGAAGCCGGGGCCGTCGATCTTGGCGAGCTCCGCCTGGTCGAGCGTCAGGGAAGGGATCACGACCGAGGTGTAGGGCTCTTCCTCCCGCGCGGAGAGCGCGTTCCAGAGCTCGCGAAGCCGGGGCTTGAGCCGCTCGAACTGAGCGATCTCCTGTTCCGTGGAGAGCTCGTGCGCGAAGGGAGGCTTCGGAATCACCGGAGGGATTCTGCTTCAGCCCGGTGGTGCGGGTTCAAGGAAAAAGTCTATCTGAGCACCCACGGACTGAAAAGGTCCAGGTGTCTCATGACGAAACAGCCGTCCCGGGTGAACGGACTCTTGGCCCGGCGATCAGTCGCCGCGGCGTCGGTCGATGTCGCGGATCTTCGCGACGAGGGCCACGATCGCGACGAGGATCAAGCCGAGGGAAACCGCGAGCCCTTTCCGGCGAAACTGCCGGTCGCGGTGGATGCGCGCGGCCTCGGCGCGGGCGGTGCGAGCCACGGTCAGGCCCGCGGACACGGCCTGTTGCACGGAGTAGGGCTGGAAGAAGTGGACGTCGGCCCGCGCCTTGGTCAGCGCCTCGTGCGCGCGGGAGAGTTCGAACTGAGCCTTCGAGACCTCCATTCCGGCCTCGGCCTCCCGGCGCAGTGCCGCCTCGGCCGCCCCGGTCTCCCGCTGCAGTTTCTCGATGTCCTCGTACATCGCGGCCGCCGCCCGGGCGCCCTCGGTCCCCGGTTCGTGGCAGCTCGAGCACTTGCTCTCGTCGCCCGTCGCGAGAAATGCATCGGTGGGATGCACGATCGCGTGGTTTTCGTGGCAGGTCACGCAGCCCGGCAGTCCCATCTCGGCGAAGGCCTCCCAGTGGGGGCTCGCGTGGAACTGTTCGGCGAACACCGCATGACAGGTCCCGCAGACGTTCGCGATGGACCCGACTTCCGGCGGGGCGGCGCCGTGGTTCCCGTGGCACGAATTGCAGGTGGGCGAGGACAGATCGCCCTTCTTCGTGAGCGCTTCGTAGTGAACGCTGGTCGTGTATTTCTCGTAGACGTCGGACGGGAGCTCGTGCGCGGCCATGAGCTTGGCGTCGCCGTGACAGTGGTTGCAGGTCTGCGCGATGCGGGTCGGATACACGGGTGAGCGCGAGTCCTTGACCGGAAGGATGCCGTGGGCGCCGTGGCAGCTCGCGCACGTGGCCACGGTTCCGTCTCCGTGGGCCAGGGCCTTGCCGTGCCCGCTCGTTCGGTACTCGGAGAGCTGGTCCACGCGCAGGGAGGGGTTGAAGCGCTTCATGGCCGCCGCATCGGCATGGCACGTCCCGCACAGCTCCGGGATGTCACGGGCGGACGGCTTGCCCCGGAACCCCTTCCGCGGGTCGTGGGCGGCCTCCTGGTCCTCCGCGCGCGGGTCGCCGCCGTGGCAGGAGGCGCACGTGAATCCGGAACGCGCGTGGATGTCGTCGGCGAAGAGGCGGGCCGGGGGGGTCAACGTCTCGTCCTCGAGCGCGAGGTGGCAGTCCACGCAGCCGATCGTCGCGACGGGCCCGGGCGCGGGCGTCGGCGCGGGATCGGCGAGCGCCGCGGCAGCGGCGAATCCCGCCATCGCCGCGAAGACGAGCGCTTTCACGAGCCGGCTCCGCCCGCCGGCGGCAGGAGAGCGAGGATGGCCAGCACGAGGGCGCCCGCCAGCGCCACGATGGCCAGCCGGTTCCACCAGGGCGACGACCGGCCCCGCGCCGCGCCCCGGTCGAGCAGCGGAACGAGGACGAGGACGGCGGCGAGGGCGCCGAAGAAGACGATCCCGATCAGCTCTCCGGGAACGCCGGCGATCTCGGCCGGGAGGTACTTGAGGGCCTGGAACATCGACAGGAAGTACCACTCGGGACGGATCCCGGCCGGCGCGGGGGCGAAAGGGTCCGCCTTCTGGCCGAGCTCCCACGGGAGAAGCGCCGCCAGTGCCGCCAGGAGCCCGACCGCCGTCAGCCAACCGACCATGTCCCGGAGGAGAAAGTCCGGGACGAACTTCATGACGCGCGGCTTTTCGGCGCGGCGTTCGATCGACGGCGGGACGCTCATGCCCTTCTGCTGCACCAGGAAGAGGTGCACGCCGAGCAGCAGAGTCGTGACGGCCGGCAGGATGGCGACGTGGATTCCGTAGAAGCGCGAGAGGGTGGCGCCGGTGACGTCGGACCCGCCGCGCAGGATCCGCGAGAGCAGGGGCCCGATGCCGGGCAGCTGGGCCGGCACGTCGGTGCCGACCTTCGTCGCGAAGTACGCGAGCGTGTTCCACGGGAGGAGATAGCCGGAGAACCCGAACGCCAGCGCGAGAAAGAGCAGCAGGACGCCCGAGATCCAGGTCAACTCGCGGGGGGCGCGGTAGGCCTTGAGGAAAAAGACCGAAACCATGTGGAGGAAAACGACCCCGACGAAGATGTTCGCGCCCCAGGAATGGATCGAGCGGATGAGCCAGCCGAACGGGACTTCGGCCATGATGTACTGCACGCTCTCGAAGGCCTCGGTGGCGCTCGGCCGGTAGTAGAGCAGCAGAAGGATCCCGGTCGCCACCTGGACGAGGAAGAGGAAGAGCGCCATCCCCCCGAGGTAGTAGTAGATCGTGTAGCGATGGATCGGCACTTCCTTCTTGGCCGCCAGGTGAGCGACGTTTTCCCAGCCGATCCGGTCGCGGAGCCAGTCGAGGGGAGAGGAGCGCGCGGTCACCGGCTCACTCGCCCGGAGCTAGGCCCGGCTGACGACGATCTTGTCGCCCCGGACGTTCACGTCGAGCTTGCCCAGAGGCCGCGGCGGCGGCCCCGAGATGTTGATCCCGTTGAGGTCGTAGACGCCGTTGTGGCACGCGCACCAGATGTCGGAGCGCTCGGCGCGGTACTGGACCGTGCAATTCAGGTGCGTGCAGGTGGCGCTGACCGCCCGCAGGTCCCCGGCGGCCGTGCGGAAGATGAGGACCGGCTTGCCCGCGAAGGGGACGATGCGGCCGGAGTTCGCGGCGATGTCGGAAACCTTCAGGTCGAGCTCGACCTCCGACTGCGAAGGCTCGGAGGTCAGGGGCGGGACGATGTAGCGAAGGACCGGGTAGAGAAACGAAACGATCGTCGCGCCCAGGCTCGTGGAGAGGAGCCAGCCGATCCACCTCCGGCGCGACGAGAACGGCTCGGATCGGGCCACGTGCACGTTATCGAGCCCGGGCCCGCCCGGGCCGCGCGACCCGAGCCGCATCGGGGGTCAGGATCATGCTCATCGAATCAACCTTGTGCCGAGGTTACACCGCGGCGAGGCTCCCGTCCCATGATGCGGATGCATCATGCGCGTTCCAGCGGTCCCCGCGAGGCCGGTCCTACTTCAAGCCGAGATCGGCCAGGATCTTCGGGTTCTCCTCCTCGAGCGCGAGCACCTGGTGGCAGGCCTCGCAGTCGTCGGAGATCACCCGGCCGTCGGAACTCTTGTGCTTTCCGTCGTGGCAACGGAAGCAACCGAGGAAGTCCTCGTGGCCGATGTTGTTGGGATGGCTTCCCCACGTGACCTTCATCTCGGGAAAGATGTTGCGCATGTAGATCGCCCGTACCTGCTCCGCCGCCGTCTCGATCGCCGCCCGTTCGTTCTGGAAGACGGTCGGGAACTTCGTGCGATAGAAGTCCCCCAGGACGGCGGGGATCTTCTGGGACGCCGTGGCGCGGTCCGGATACTCCACCTTCAGGGCCGCCACCGCTTCCCGCTTCACGAACGGCAGCTTGGCGCTGATCCGGCCGTCGCTCATGGCCTTGTCCACGGCGCGCTCCGGCATCTCGAAGGCATGGGTCGGCCGGTTGTGGCAATCCATGCAGTCCATCTGGCGGCGCTCCGCGCCCGCCAGCTGCGCGGTCGTGGCCTGCGCGTCGGTCGAGACGTACTCGACCTTCTTTCCGGAGTCGTCGATGTAGGTCACGAGCGGAATCACCTGCCGGCGTCCGTCGGTCGAGACGTACTCGATCCGGGAGGCGTCGGAGAGGTGCCGGCCGTGGATTCCGACGCGGCCCTCCGCGGTGCGGCCGCCGATCTTCAGCAGCAGCACGCTCGTCGCTGGCGTGTTGGCTTCGTCGTCCGAGTACTTGGTCCGCACGAGGAACTTGTCCCCCGTGAACTTCTGCGGCCAGTGGCAGTGCTCGCAGGTGTCCCGGGCGGGGCGCAGGTCGCGGACGGGAGAGGGGATGGGCGTCTCGTAGCTCTTGAACGCCACGGCGAAGACCTGGCGAACGCCCGAGATTTTCGCCTTGACGAACCAGGGCGCGCCGGGACCGATGTGGCATTCGACGCAGGAGATCCGCGAGTGGGGCGAGCCGACGTAGGCGGTGTACTCCGGCTCCATGACCGTGTGACAGGTCTGGCCGCAGAACTGGGCCGAGTCCATGTATTCGACGCCTTTGTAGGAGGCGGCGCCCATGATGGCGAAATTGGCGAAAGTCAGAAAGCCGACGAGCATCATCGCCCGGCGCAGGTAGGGGCTGCGGAGGTCGATCTTCGGGTATTCCGCCGGCAGCTCGCCCGCTTCCCGGAGCTTGCGCCACCGCAGCCACATCCCGATCGGAATCAGGACCAGGCCGAGAACGAAGACTCCGGGCAGCAGCAGGAAGAAGACGATGCCGGTGTAGGGGTGGATCGGCCGGGCCTGGACGATCAGGTAAACCCAGAACGCGATCAGGGTGATCGCCGCGCTCGTGGTGAGCACGACGCCCGCTTCGGTGAAACCGTTCTGTGCGAAGTAGACGAGCGGCCGCAGCGTACGGCCGGGCGTGCGGGTCATGCGTCTCCTTCCGTCGGGGAGGGACCGTCCCCGGCGTCCTCAGGCGAATCGGGATCCGGCCGGGCCGCGGCCTCCCGGATGCGTTCGAGCTCGAGCGGATGCTCCTCCTCCATCTCGCGCTCGGACAGCGTTCCGGTCAGCCACGACGGGTTCATCGGGTAGACGTCCGGGTTGAAGACCACGAAGTAGATGTGCCAGACGACGATGGCCAGCGTGGCGAGCCATGCTTCGTAGAAGTGGATGGCACGGGCGACATCATAGCCGAGCTTGCTCAACAGGCCGATGAAGGTGTTGTCGAACCACATCATCAGTCCCGTGGCCGCCATGACCGCGGTTCCCCACACCAGGGCCCAGTACTCGCTCTTCTCGATGTAGCTGAAACGGTCGAACCGGGGCTTTTCCGCGGAGCGGCCGAGGTTGTACCGCAGCATCGTGGCCGCGTCGCGGAGGTCCTGGCGACTCCACCACAGGTCCCGCACCAGCCGCCGCCCGCGCGCGGTGAAGGCCACGTATCCGGCATGGTACAGGCTGGCGGCGATCAGGACGACGCCGCTGACCCGGTGGAGGAGGCTGCGCAGCTCGAAGCTCCGGTGGCTCAACCGTCGCAGGAACGCGACCCAGAACGCATCGGGGTAGCGGAGCATGAATCCGGTCACCACGAGCAGCGTGAAGCTCACGAGCAGCGCTCCGTGCTGGAGGCGTTCGCCTGCGGTCATCCGCAGGTACAGGGCGGTCCCGACTTCCGGCTCGGCGAGGGCGCCGCGCCGGATGGCGAGCTGCCGTTTCGATTTCTTCACGAAGTCGAGGGCGTTGTGGAGGAGCATGCCGCCCACGACCAGCACGATCAGGCCGACGTAGAGCGTTCCGATCCAGTAGAGCAGCGGCGACCCCTGGGCGGTCGCGGCCACGTGAACCTTCGCGGTGCCGAATCGGCCGTTGGCGCCCGGGTGGCAGCCCTCCGCGCCGCAGGTCCGGGCCAGGTTGGCCGGCGCGATGCGCGACGCCGGGTCGGTGGACGGCAGGATGTCGTGCGTCCCGTGACAGCTCGCGCAGTTGGCGACCTCGACGGACCCGCCCCGCGCCGCGAGACCGTGGAAGCTGTCCGCGAAGGTCTGTGTGCGGTCTCTCGGCAGGTTCCATTTCTCCGCGAGCCGGACCGAGGCGTGGCATGGCGTGCACGTCTTGGCGGAGACGTTGGCGGCGGCCACGGGCGAATTCGGGTCCTTCGGCGAAAGGATCGCGTGCTCGCCATGGCAGTCGGTGCATGCGGGCGCGTCCTTGTTGCCCTTCTGGAGGGCGGTCCCATGGACGCTCGCCGCGTACTGCCGCCTCTCGGCTTCGTGGCAGCGGCCGCAGACCTGCTCGACGCGCATCTTGTTGACCGGCGAGTTCGAGTCGAAGCCGTGCCGCGCGTCGTGCGCGCCGTGACAGTCGATGCAGGTCGGCGCCCGGGCATCGCCGCGCGCCAGCGCGAGTCCGTGGACGCTGTGTTCGAAGGAGGCGATGAAGCTCGGCCGCGAGGCGACCTGTTCCCGCACGGCCTTCGACCGGGCGTGGCAGGAAAGGCACAGGCGCTCCTGCGTGCGCTTGCGCACCAGGAGGTCGGGAATCCCGCCCGCGGTCACCGTCTGCCGGTGACAGGACAGGCAAGTCAGTGTCTGCGCTCCCGCGGGCCTGGGCTTGCCGTGCTCGGAAGCCAGGAATCCGGTCGCGATCCCGCCGTGACAGCTGCCGCACGCCGCGACCTCGTGCCCCGGGGCGAACCGGAAGGCCGCGTCGTGGACCGGCACGATGTCGTGCGCGCCATGACAGGTCGCGCAGGCGACCTTCGAGGCGCCGCCGCCGGCGCTCCCGAGCGCCGGGTGAAAGGCGTGCGCGGCTGCGACGGAGTCGTGGCACGTGGAGCAGTCGACCGGGGCGAGCCGCTCTTTGTGGGGGAAGTCGGACGCGTTCGCGAGATCCGCATGGCAGTCGACGCAGGAAACGCCGGCCTGGCCGTGGACGGAGGATCCGAAATTCTTCTCCGAGACGAAGATCGACCGGCCGTTGGCGCGCCTCGCGTCGGCGTCCCCGTGGCAGGCCAGGCAGTCCTCGTTCGTCGGGGCCGGGGCAGGCGCGCCGAGCAGGATGCCGGCGGTCCCCAGCAACGCGAACGCGAGCAATGCGCCGAAGGCGACGAAAGGCCGGGAACGGGGAGAGAGAAACTCCAGGCCCCCGGGCCCGCCTTTCCGGTCGGGCGGCTCGCCCAGGGGCCTGGCGGACATTACTTCTTCTCGGCCGGGTAGTCCTTGAGCCAGGCGACGTCGACGTCCTTGGCCTTGCGGCTGGCCTTCTGGTCGACCAGCCACTGGCCGCGCTCGTTGTACGTCGCGGCCCCTTTCTTCGGAAGCTTCTCGGCATGGCAGTAGAGGCAGTTCTCGGCGGGGAAGCCGAGTTCCTTGGCCTTCTTCTGCATCGGCATCGTCGCGGCCGAGGGCACGCTCAGGGCGACCCAGCCGCTCCAGGCCAGAATGACGACCGCCAGCGCGGAGCGCGGGCTCGAGCTCTTCATAGTCGGGTCTCCTTGGGTCCGGACGCCGGGCCTACTTCTTCGGATAGTCCTTCAACCAGGCGCCGTCCACGGCCTTGGCGCCCTTCTTCTCTTTTTCGGCGATGAGCCACTTGCCCACGTCGTTCGGGTCGTGCTTGCCCGCGTCCTTCTTCGGCAGCTTGTCCACGTGGCAGTACTGGCAGTTCTTCGCGTCGACGCCGGCGGCCTTGGCCTCCTTCTGGATCTCGAGCGTGGCCGTCGAGACGGCGCTGAAGGCCACCCACCCGCACCAGACGAGCAGCGTCACCAACGATCCGAGACGGGAACCGGACTTCGACATGGCTTTGCCTCCTTGGGGCGGATTCTATCGGTCGGGGGCTCTACGGCCGCCAGTGCAGGCCGACGTAGTAGCGGTTGCCGTTGTAGTTCGCGAGCGGTCCGGCCTGATCGAACGCGACGCGCTCGGTGTACTTGTCGTCGAGCCATTCGAAGGTCGCGCCGAGGTTCTGCAGGAAGAAGTACTCGGCGAGGACCCGGGCGCGGTCCACCGTGAAGGGAATCGAGCCGTTGTTGTTCATCCACAGGTAGGCGGCGTCGATCGAGAGGCGGTCCCACTGGAAGTGGAGCCCGCCCTCCCACGTGTGGCCGAACTCCTTCTGCTGGGTGTTGACGATGTCGAAGTCCTGGGGGACGCGGATCAGGATCTCGCGGTTGGCCTCGAACTCCCCGCCCGCGCCGCGCAGCGTGAGCATGTTCTTGAAGAGGGAGACCTCGACGTCGGCGACGAATTCGCGCACCTTGGTGCTGTAGCCGATCTCCACGATGTCGTCGTCGGCGTGGGTTTCCTGGAACACGGCGCCGATCTTCAGGAAGTCCTTGAAGTTCCAGAGGCCGCGGAACTTGTAGCGGTCGCGGTTGATGAAGTCGGTGCGGAAGATGGGCTGGTTGGCATCGTCGTGCCGGTAGTCGGCGGTCAGCGTGACGCCGTACTTGGCGAACGACGCGCCCCCGCCGTACGTGTTGACCGTGCGGTCGTACGCGCCGCCCTGGCCGCCGGGGACGACGATTTCCGCGGCGTCCGGCGCCACCACGACGTCCTGGTTCGTCTGCGTCCAGCCGGCGTTGACCGCGAACGGTCCGAGCATGCGGGCCGTCACCGACGCGTCGTAGACCACGTCCTGGCGTTTGACGTAGGTTTCGGCGTCGATCTGGCGGAGCAGGTCGCCCGCCGGGACGCCGGCATAGGTGACCGTGTTCAGAAAGAGGCTCGCGATCAGCGCCTGGCCCGTGAGGGTCCGGCTGTTTTCCGCCCAGCCGCCGGCGAGCTCGACCGAGTCCGTGATCCGGATCTCGGCCCGCGCGGAACCGCGCCAGTAGTCGGTGCGCGCCCGCGAGTTCACGTCCTCGCCGAGGCCGGAAAAGAACCGGGCGATCTCGAAACCGACGAAGTTGCCGGCGTCGGCCTCGACGTAGCTCGTTTCGTTGCTCCCGTCGGCCTTGATGTACGTCCCGGTCAGCTTCAGGCGGTCGAAGAGGTTGCCGGTGACCCAGGCGTTGGTCACGGGCGTGTTGATCTTGTTTTCCTGGACCGAGGCGATGGCGTCGGCCGTGACTTGCTGTCCGAGGACCGGCGTCGTGACGTTGCCGTCGCCGGCGCCGGGCGCGAGCGTGTTGACCTGCTTCCACCGGAAGTAGCGCCAGCCCTGGGTCACCGCGCCCTGGACGGGGCCCCAGTTGAAGCCCAGGCCGACGCGGTAGAGCTCGTCGACCGAATTGACCTGATCGTTCATCAGGAACTCGTTGCCGCCGATGTGGTAGGTCGTCGTACCCGGGCCGGCGTAGGTGTTGCGCGTGTAGCCGAGTAGCGGGCTGATCACCTTTCCGGGCAGCAGCTCGAGGGTGGCATCGTAGATGTTGCGCGTCCGGTTGTAGGTCTGCTGGCCGGGGATGATGCCTTCGGACAGGAACGGATTGGCGAAGGCGGGCAGCGCGCTGTAGAGGTCCGTTTGCCTCCAGGTGAAGGTCAGCTTGAAGAGATCGTTCCGACCCGTCAGGAGCCGGAGCTGGCCGGCCGGTCCCGCGCCGATGTCGGAGCCGTCGACGTGGAAGTAGTCGACGAAGCCGAGCGCGCCGTCGGACGTGTAATCGAGCGACCGCAGCAGGAGTCCGGGGCGGTCGTTGATCTGCGTGCGGTACATGCGCTCGTTGCCCGAGACGTCGACCCAGCGGTAGCCGACCTCCAGGTCGAGCGGGATCGCCTGGCCGAAGAGCGTGCCCGCGCCGGCGGCGAGGACCGCGGGAACGAGCAGGAGTCGCAGGGCGCGGCGGGCTTTCGTCATGCCATCACTTCAGCAGTTGCGGCGACAGGTTCGATCCGTGCACCGCGACGTGGCAGGTCGTGCAGTTGCGGTAGCGCGGCTGCGTCAGGTCGTGGAAGGACGGGGGCTGGGATCCGAGCGTCCGCGGACCCCCCGTCTGCGAGTGGCAGGAGAGGCAGAGCTGGCCGACGCGGGCCCAGAGGAGCATCTTCGGGTTGTTCGATCCGTGCGGCTGGTGGCAGGAGAGACAGTCCCCGCCCGAGCCGGTGACGTGGTCGAAAACGAAGGGGCCCCGCAGCTCCGCGTGGCAGTTGAGGCAGGGAAGCTCGCCCTGGATCGTCATCTTGACCGCCTGTCCGCGGCGGGCGTGGGGCGCGTGGCAGTCGAGGCAGGTCATCCCGCCCCGGTCGAGCCGGTGCGAATAGGGCTTGTTCTTGAACGACGCGCTCTGCGTGGTGTGGCACGTCGCGCAAAGCTCCCCGGGAGCTTTCGCCAGGAGGTGCTCGGTCTTCGGCGCGGCCTTGTGGACCGAGTGACAGGAGAGGCAGTTGACCGCGGCCGAGTTGGCGTGGAAACCCGTCGCGAGCGAGTCATGCGGGCTCTTCTTCGAGTCGTGGCAGGACAGGCAGTCCTGCGCGCCGGCGACGCCCTTGAAGGTCGAGATGAGGCTCGCGTCGCCGCCCGCCTCCATGTGCTTGATGCCGTCTCCGTGGCAGGTCGTGCAGACGGCGTTGGGATCGGTATCGCGGACGGACGAGCGGTTGTGGGGATTGCTGGCGAAGGCCTTGACGAGGTCCTCGTGGCAATCGGCGCACTTCGGCAGGTCCGAAGCGGCGGGCGCCGCCGACGGCGCCGGAGTCGGCGTCGCGTCCGGCCCGGCGGCGGCCGCGGGCGCGGCGAGCAGACCGGCAACCAGCACCGCGAGCGCGAACGGTAGGGTGGCCCGGCGCCTCATCCCTCGCAAACTCCTTCCCGAAAGGGCAGGAGCGGTTCCGAACCGCTTCCTACCGAGCGTGAACCTCGTCGACCGAGAACTCCGCGCCTTCGCCGTGGCAGGCCGCGCAGGCCTCGCCGAAGGGCGCCGTCATCGTGTAGGCGTGGGCGGCCGCCGGCTGGGTGCTGTGGCAGCCCAGGCATGCCGTCGCGTAGTGCTGCATCGGCGCAGTACCAGTCGCGCAGTGTCGGCGTCGCCAAGAGATCCGGGGGCGGCTCCTCGAAGACCTGCTGCGTGCCCGGGAGATGGCACTTCGTGCAGTCCCTCAGGTCGCCGGGGAAGAGGACGTCGTTGAAGTTGTTGACGCTGCCGCCGAAACCGTAGACCGTGTAGATCTGGGCCAGCTCTTCGCCGGTGTGGATCCGGTGGATCATGCGCTTGAAGTCGACCGACTCGGGCGGGTCCTGGTCCTCGGGCCGGCGCGCCGCGTCGCTCTCGTTCGGGTTGTGGCAGATCACGCACTCGACCGTGTTGAGCCTCTGCCCCCCGTGGAGCGCCAGCCGGTTGTGGCACGTGTTGCAGTTGGCGATGTCCACGACCAGTCGCCGCGGCATCGGCTCGGGGTCCGTCACCGCCGCGTAGTACACCGGATTGAATGCGCCTTCGGTGAAGGTCGTTTCGTTCGTGGGGTGCGGATCGAGGGGCACGGTCCGCCGCGCCTCGATGCTGAAGGCCCAGGTGCCGACCGCGGTCATGGGAACGGGGTTCGTGAACGTGTAGGTGGCGATGCGTTCCGTCGAACGCGGCTCCGTCCGCGCGCTCCCGGAAGGGATTGATCGCGTAGTCGGTCGTCGGGCCGCCCATCACGATGTTGAGGTTCGCCGCGAACGGCGTCGGCGGAAGAACCGTGCCGTCGTTCTCCGTGAGCTTGAATTTCACGACCGGCTTCTGGCCGGGCGCCGTGTTGGTGACCGAGAGGATCGAGGCGTTCAGGCCCTTGAGCTGGGTCGAGTTGTAGGGAACCGTGTGCGCGCCCTGCACGGAGGCGTCCCACTCGCGGTCGCCCTGGGGAATGTGGCACGAAGCGCAGGCGCTGTCGCGGCTGCACGCCGGCGGGGTGGCCCGCGCCGGTCGTCCAGTTGATGTTGTCGTGGCACGAGCCGCACGCCGCCTGCGTCGGGTAGGTGTACCAGTTGGGCGCCTGCGTGGCGGGCGGGGCATGGCAGGTCGTGCAGTTGCGGATGTCCTGGGGAAACACGACGGTCGAGAAATCGATGACGCTGTTGCCGAAGCCGATGATCTGGTACGGGTTTCCGGCCTGCACGCTCGGGAGGTTCTCGCCCATGTGGATCTTGTGAACCATGACCCGGAAATCGACCGTGTTGCCCGTGTCCGGATCCACCGTCTGCGGCGAGTGGCACAGGACGCAGAGCTTGACGTCCTGGCGGGAGCCGCCGTGCGCGGAGAGCGGATTGTGGCACGTGTTGCACGCGCCGTTGTCGATCATGTCCCAGACCTGCGTGACCGTGGAGCCGTTGGGCACGAAGTCCTGCTCGACGTTGTCGTAGTAATTCTTGTCCTGGATGCCGGCCATGTTGCGCGTGGCGTAGATGCCGAGCGTCGTCGTCGTCGTCATGGAGTAGTTGGCGGGCAGCATCGTCTTGAACGTGTAGATCGAGTGCCCGATGTCGAGGTCCTGCCAGGTGCCGCCCGAATCCGCCGACGCCTGCGTGGCCGAGGCGCCCGTGATCGAGCTCGTCTGGACGCGCGTCGTGTAGGAGGTGTAGTTCTGCGAGGTCGGGTCCCACCAGGCGAGGATGAAGCTCATCGAAATCGGCCCTGCGGTGATCTTGCCCGCGCGGTCGAGCGGCTGATCGAGATCGTCGGTGTACGACACGTCGGCCACCGGCTGGCGGTTTTCGTTGATCGTGATGCTGTTGACCGTGATCTTCAGGCCCGGCCGGATGTAGCCGAACTCCTCGGCCGTCATGTAGAACTCTTTCGAGTCCTTCTGGTAGAGCGCCTTCGGGTCCGGGTTGCCCCGCGCGTCGACGGTTCGGGGCGCGCGCATGTTGGTGGCGGGCACGATCACGAGTGCTCCCGCCGTCATCGCCATCACCAGCCGGCCACGCAGGCTATTCATGACGGAAAACCTCCTCGACCTTGGAATCGCGCTTCTTCTCGGACAAGCGTACAACTTCGGGCATGCCGGTTGTCAAGCCGGCGACCGTGACGATTCGACCCAGGATCTCGCGGCAGAACCGCGTCATCTCGGCGTTCGAAAATTCGTTCCAACCCCGGCAGGCGCCTGGGCAGAGCGCCTGTGCGTCGCATGCGAGGGAGACGCCCTGCTCCACCTGCTCCGAGACCTGCCAGACGTCGGCGAGCCTCTCCATCTGGCTGCGCGTGAGGTGCGTGCTCACGCCGAGAAACGGCTTCCACCGCTCGTGGAACTCGCGCACGGGCCAGCGCCGGAAGCCCTGGCAGAAGATGCCCCGTTCCGCGGCCACGCGGCACAGAGAGCGCCCGTCCGTGCAGAGCGGGAGGAGCGCCTGGCGCAGCCGGTCGATCGCTTCGGCGCGCGTCCACGTCGCGGAATCGGTGACTTGGCGGTCGAGCATTGGCGTCATTCGATCCCACGAAGCCCGGAGTGTCCATGATGCATCCGCACCATGGGGAGGCCGGCCTCAGCCGATGATCGCGTCACGGCCGGTCAGCTCCTTGTAGGTCTTCTCCAGGGAGTCGTTGTCGAAGAGGTTCCAGCCGTCGCAACCGCAGTGGTCCCGGGTCTCGGCGTCGCAGCAGATGGCGAAGCCGCCGACCGACTGGCGCCCGAGGTGGTACAGGCTGACCAGGCTCTCGAGCTCCTCGCGGGAGGCGCCGGGCCGCCGGTTCGCGATCCAGTCGAAGCGCTGGCGGAGCTGCTCGTCGGACAGTCCCCGGAATCCCTGGCACATCACGCCGAGATGGGCCGCGGCGGAGCAGGCGCAGTGGTCTTCATCGCACGCCTTCGCGAGGTGCTCGCGGATCGCCGCGATCGCCTGCGGCCGCGTGAGGTGAAGCGGGCGCATCGGAAGCGCCGGGTCCGTCCATGGACGAAGGCTGGCACGGCTCCTTCGGGGGCGCCTGATGCAAATGTTTCAAGTCGCTCATGGTCACGCTCCGGTGGGCGTCAGGCGGGCTTGCGCGGCTCGGACGTTCCGCTCTGCGCGGCGCGCAGGGTCTCGCCCGCCCGGAACCGGTAGTGGCCTCCCGGCGTGCGGATGGTGGCGAGCAGGCCGGCCCGCGCCCAGCGGGTGACCGTCGAGGTCGAGACGCCGAACAGGCGAGCCACTTCGCGGCGGGAGAGAAACTCGGGCGCGGCCACCGGAAGGGCAAGCGACTCGGGGCGATCCATCAGCTCGGGCATACGTTCTCCTCTCGTTTGAACTCTCACGGATGAGACTCTGGTCCGGAAGGCAGGCCGCCCGAATGATGCAAACGAACCAAATCGCGGCCGGCCTGCCGCTCGGCCGCCCGACGGATTCCCCGAAGCAGGAGACGCCGAATGAGCACGATGCCGAAGCCCGCCAAACGCCAGTAGCGAAGGAACTTAGCCTTCGCCTCTGGGTTCGTTCCGGCCGCCCGGGTCTCCGTTGCGAAACGGGTGCGCCCGGGCCCGACAGGCTCGGCCTCCAGGGTCCAGACGATCTTGACCATGTCGGGAACGGCGTAGGTGGCGAATCGGGACGGCGCAACCGGGGTGAAAACGACGTCCGCGAGCCATGGCTGACAGACGGCGCCCGCCGCGAAGAAGCGTCCGGGCACCTCGTCGAGAACGCCCCAGCCGAGGGCGAGGGTTTCCTCGACGATGCCGCGGGGCGGGTCCGGCGGCCGCCGCGACCCCATTGCGCAGGCCCGCAGCCGGAAGATGGCCCGGACCGGTGCGAGCGAGCGCAGCCCGAAGCCCTTCGCAACGTCGAGCACGAGCGCGGCGGGCGCCCGGATCACGACCTCGTGCCGTTCCCGGACGTCGGCTCGCGGGAGGAACCCGTCGAGGCGGTCCGCCGCGGAAAAGCGGTCAATAGCTGTTCTCATCGATCACCACGGGCCGACGTATCGACTCTAGGGTCGGGCCGCGGCCGGATCCTGATCCGAACGCATTACCGGCCCGTCGGCCGGCTCAGGCGGTCGGTGCGAGCGGTTGCGTCCAGTTGAGCGCGAGTCCTTCATGGCGCACGGTCTGGAGGACCCGATCGGGCGTGCCCCAGTCGCTCCAGGGCAGCGCGGGAAGCGCGGAGACCGCGAGGAGCGACGGGAAGGCCTGGAGGATGCTCCGCGAGAAATCGGCAGTCGGGACCGCGGCATAGGCGCGGTCGATCGCGCGCGCCTCGGCGCTGGTGCCGGAGAAGGAACGAATGCCGTCGAGCGCGCGGTGGAGCGCGGGCAGCGCCCGCCGTCCGGCGTCCCGGATCGCAGCGGCGGTTCCCACGACCACGAAGGTGTTCCAGAGACAGCCTCGATCCATGCACGCCTGCGCCTCCTCGGGTTCGGGCTTTTCCCAGAATCGGCGCACGAGCCGCAGCCCCGGCTCGATTTCGCTTCCCGGCTCGATCCAGCCGTATCCGCTTTCGGGCGAGTCCGGCAGGGCGCCGATCAGGGCGATTCGGGAAGGGTGGCGATCGACCTGCGCGGCCACTTTCCCCACGTGGCGCATGAACCGCGCATCGTTCCCGATGAAGTGATCGGAGGGGAAGATCGCGACGACGGCTGTCGGATCCCGCCATGCGATCCAGTGGATCGGAAGCAGGATGCCGGCGCCGGTTCCGCGATCGACCGGCTGAACCAGAACCTTGGGCGAATCGCGCCGCGCGAGTTCCCGGTCGAGGAAGACGCCGTGGGATCTCGTGGCGACCACGACCGTGCGTTCGGGAGCGACGGCCAACGCCACGCGGTCGAGCGTCTGACATAGCAGGGACCGGTCGCCCACGAGGACCGCAAACTGCTTGGGACGCCCGTCGGCATGGACGCGCTCGACCAACGACGCGAGCCGCGTTCCCCGCCCGCCCGCGAGAACCACGGCCCAGAGGCGCCGGGGCGCCGGACCCCGCTGGGGCCCGGAACGCGGCACGAGCCCGTTCGGGCTCGTGCAGAACTCACTTCGCACGGGCGTCCCTTCCCGGGCGGGCAGGCCCGCGTCGGATTGACCGGCGGCCGGGCGCATCGGATTCATCGGCCTGTGCGCGCACCGTCAGGACCGGGCAGTCGGCGCGGCTGACGACGCCGGCGGCGACGCTGCCGAGGAACACCCGAGAGAGACCGCGCCGTCCGTGCGTGCCCATGACGATGAGGTCGACCCCTTCCGCCCTGGCCTGGGCCAGGACCTCTTCGTCGGCGAATCCCTCCCGCAGGACGCCGCGCGCGTCGACGCCGTCGGCGCGGGCGCGGGCGACGGCGGCCTCGAGATGCTTCTCGGCGTTTGTGCGGACGGCGCGGACGAAGTCCTCGTGGGTGCCCGGCGGATAGGCGCCCAGCGGCGCTTCGGGGACCGACGCGAAGGCCGGAACCTGGAAGGCGTGCAGGATCGTCAGCCCCGCTCCGCTGGCGCGGGCCATCCGTTCGGCCTCGCGAAGGGCCGGCTCCGACGCGGGAGAGAAATCGGTCGCGACGAGCAGCCGCTCGTAGATCTTCATTGCCCCTCCAGACGACATCACCGTCGGGGTCGCCGCCGAATGATGCGATTTCACCAATCCACGAGACGGCCGCGCGGGGAGACTCTCCTCATGGCGATTCCATTGCAGATCCATTTCGGAGAGGTCGACAACGCTCCGTGGCTGGAAGGCGAGATCCAGAAAGTCTTCGGCCGTCTCGAGCGCTACTCCGACGCGATCCAGCGCTGCCAGGTGTGGGTCGAGGCTCCGCACGGGCACCACCGGCAGGGGCGCGTCCACGAGGTGCGCATCCGGCTGACGGTTCCCGACGAGGAGCTGGTCGTGCACCATCAGCCGGCGGACGACGACGTCGACACGCTCATCCATCGTGCGTTCGACGCGACCCGCCGGCAGCTCCAGGACTACATGCGGCGGCGGCGGCGCGACACCGCCCGTCACCGAGCTTCGCGGCGCAAGCCCGGAAAAGGAGGGCTCTGACATGCAAGGCAAGACGATTTCCCGCACGCCGGTCCGTTCCGCGCCCGTGCGCGAGTCCGAGGTGCGCGACCTGATGACGGACCACGTGTTCGCCCTGCAGCCGGCGGACGATCTCGAGGCCCTGTACGACCTGATGGACGCGCACCACGTGCGGCACGTGCCGATCGTCGACCGCGACGGCGACCTCGTCGGCCTCGTGACGCAGCGGGATCTGGCCCGCAGCGCCCTCGGGACCCAGGACGTCCTCCCGCTCTCGATGCAACAGGAGATCCTGCGGCGCCGCAAAGTGCGCGAAATCATGGCGACCGAGGTGGAGACGGTGGAGCCGGACGAGAGCCTCAAGGCCGCGGCCGAAATGCTTCTCGAGAACAAGATCGGGTGCCTGCCGGTCGTGGAGGGCGAGCACCTGGTCGGGATCCTGACGGAGGCGGACTTCGTTCGCCTCTACACGGAAAGGAGCTGACATGCGCGCTCGAGTGAGGATGCTGCCGCCGCTGCTGGCGGCGTTTCTGGCGGCCGCCGCGTTCGCGGCGATCGGAGGAGAGGTCGACCGGTTCTATCGCGTCAGCGACCTCGTCGCCACCGGTGCGCAGCCGACGCCGGAACAGATCGCGGAGCTCTCGAATCGGGGCTTCAACGGGATCATCAACCTCCGGGAGGAGTCGGAGTTCAACGACGGAGCGGTGTTCCGGGCCGCGCGGGAATCGGGGATCCGGTTCGTTCGCGTACCGGTCTCGATCGAGGCTCCGACGGACGACTCCGTGGATCAGTTTCTCGAGGTGACGGACGAAGCCCGCCTGTACCCGGTTTTCATCTACTGCGCGACGGGCAACCGGGCCGCCGCCCTCTGGATGATCCGCCGGGTTCTGCGGGAGGGCTGGACGTTCGAGAAGGCGGAGGCGGAGGCCAGGCGCGCGGGGCTCGCGAGGCCCGAGACGCTCGTATTCGTCCGCGGCTACATCGAGCGTCATGCCGGGATTTCGCGCGCCCGGCGCGTAGGCGGCTAGTGTCCTGTAACAGCCGGTTCGATATCAACCTCGGGCGAGAATGGCGCAGCAAGTCCTGCAGTGCCAGAGCCACACGTCTTGTCTCGGGCCGGACGGCGCTTTCGAAACTCCTGTTACAGAGTGCTAGTACTCGATCCGCCGCGACGGGGGCCGCACGGCGCGCCGCTCGATGCGAACGCGCGCGTCGACGACCCGGAGGCCGCGGCCGAGCACCTTGACCGGATTCAGGTCCATCTCGCGCACCTCCGGGCAGGCGACGACGAGGGCCGAGAGGCGCAGCAGCAGGTCCTTCACGGCCTTCTCGTCCAGCGGATCGGCGCCGCGGTAGCCTCGCAGGAGCGCGGTCCCCCGAACCTCGTCGAGCATCGTCTGGACGTCGACCTCCGTGAGCGGCGGCAGCCGGAATGCCACGTCCGCGAGCAGCTCGACGAGCGTTCCCCCGCTGCCGTAGAGGACGAGCGGGCCGAAGGTCGGGTCGTTCGTGACGCCGGCGATCACTTCGACTCCGCCCGGAACCATGGCCTGCACCAGGAATTCGGTCAGGTCCTCCCCCAGGCGTTCCTGGAGGTCGCGGCAGGCGGCGCGGACGGCCTCGCCGTCCGCCAGGTTGAGTCGGACGCCTCCGACTTCCGTCTTGTGGAGGATCGTCGGGCCGACCGCCTTGATCACCACGGGGAATCCGAGGCTGCGGGCGGCCTCGGCGGCTTCGTCCGGCGTCCGGGCCAGGCGTACCGCGGCGACGGGGATGCCGAAGGCCGACAGGAACTCCTGGGTCTCCAGGGGACCGAGCCAGCCGCCAGGCCCCCCGAGGGCGCGGTCGATCACGGCTCGCGCCCGCTTGCGGTCGATCCCCGCGAGCTCCGGGATCTTTCCGGCCGGCCGGCGTTTCCACTCGCCGTATGCCGCGACGCGGGCGAGCGCGATGACCGCCGATTCGGGGAACGGGTAGCACGGGATGGGCACCAGCCCGGCCGGTGCTCCCTTGGCGCTCATGAACGTGGCGAGCACGGGCTTGCGTGCTCCGGCGGCGCCGGCGACGATCGCCGAGGCCACGTCGTCGGCGCTCGGAGGCGATGGGCGGGATGAAGATGACGACCAGGGCGTCGATCGAGTCGTCCGCGAGCAGGATCCTCTCGGCCTTGCGGTAGTGCTCGGGGGGCGCCGAGGCCAGCATGTCCACCGGGTTGCCGACGCTCGCCGCGGCCGGCAGGAACGCGCGCAGCGCGGCGGCCGTCTTCGGGGAGAGCGCGGGAAGCTCGAGCCCCTGAGCCTCGCACGCGTCGGCCGCCAGGATCCCGGGACCGCCGGCGTTGGTCAGGATCGCGACGCGGCGCCCGCGCGGGACCGGCTGGTGGGCGAGCAGCATGGCCACGTCGAAGAGCTCCTCGAGAGTTCCCGTGCGGATGACCCCGGCCTGGCGCAGGAGAGCGTCGACGACCTGGTCCGACTCCGCGAGCGCCCCGGTGTGCGAGCTCGCCGCGCGCGACCCGGCGCGCGAGCGGCCCGACTTGACGGCGACGATCGGCTTGCGTCGCGCAACGCGCCGGGCGATCCGCGAGAAGCGGACCGGGTTGCCGAAGCTCTCGAGGTAGAGCAGGATGACGTCGGTCCTCGGGTCCTCGGACCAGTACTGGATCAGGTCGTTGCCCGAGACGTCCGCCTTGTTTCCGACCGAGACGAAGGTCGAGATCCCGAGGTTGAGCTTCGACGCGTAGTCGAGCAGGGCGAGGCCGAGCGCTCCGCTCTGGGAGGACAGGGCCACGCGTCCCTCGGGCGGATAGATCGGGCCGAACGTGGCGTTCAAGCGGAACTGCGGATCGGTGTTGACCAGGCCCATGCAGTTGGGGCCGACCATCCGCATGCCCGCGGCGCGAACCTTGTCGAGCAGGGCAACTTCGCGGCGGCGTCCCTCGTCGCCGGTCTCGGAAAAGCCCGCCGTGATGACGACGATCCCGGCCACTCCCTTGGCCGCGCAGTCGTCGACGGCGGCTTCGACGAGTTTGCCCGGCACCGCGATCACGGCGAGGTCCACGGGTCCCGGAACGTCGACCAGGCGCGGATAGCAGCGCACGCCCTCCACCTCCTCCGCGCGCGGGTTGATCGGCACGACCGTCCCCTGGAAGACGCCGTGGAGGTTGTGGAAGATCTCGGCGCCGATCTTTCCGCGCTCGCGGCTCGCCCCGACGACCGCGACAACGTTCGGCTCGAAGAGGCGCTGCATCGAGGCGAACGCGGCGCGCGTGGACCTGTCCGCGGACTGCTGCTCGAACGCGGCCGTCGGCGCGATCGTGAGGACGACGCGCTCCACGCCGGCCTCGGCCCGCCGCTCCTGCGTCTCGAAGCCGCAGCTGCGAAACACGTCGATCATCCGGCGGTTGTGGCCGAGGACCTCCGCTTCGAAGGTCGAGATGCCATGGGCACGGGCAATTTCCGCGAGGCGTTCGAGCAGCCGCGTGCCGACCCCCTGACCCTGCAGGGCATCCTCGACGGTGAAGGCGACCTCGGCGCGGTCCGGGTGGTTCGTCAGCCGAAAGTAGTGCGCGACCGCCACGAGCCGCCCGCCGACCTCCCCGACCAGCGCGAACTCGTTGTCGTAGTCCACGCGGCAGAAGCCGGCGGCCTTCTCCGCGTCCACCCGCGGCAGCGAGAAGAATCGAAAGTAGAGACTGTCGGGGGAGAGTCGCTGGTAGAAGGCGAGAAGCGCCGCGGCGTCCTCGCGGCGGATCGGGCGAAGCCGCAGGGTCGATCCGGACCGCAGAACGACGTCCCGCTCCTCCTGCGAGGGATACGCGGGCGGGGCGGCCGACTCGGGGGGTGCGGGCGGGGCGGTCTTGGGCACGGATCCTCCTCTCGGAAGGCTCGCCGGTTGGACGGCCGGGCACCTGATGCGTGTGGATCATAGGACGCGGACGCCGAGCCCCTAGAGTCGGGGGTGCGGGAGGTGCTCATGCGAAACCGGTTGATTCCGCGCAGCGAATGGTTCCGATTCTTCGAGGAGTTCGGCCGCCGCCACGACGGCTGGCTGGTCACGGTTCGGGTGCTGCACGCGACCTTCGGCTCCCAGGTCGAGGCCCGGGACCTGCCTCTCGAGGGCATCGTGTCGCGCGCCGACGGCTCCGGTCCGATCGCGATCCATCTCGGAACGGCGGCCACGAGCAACGTCGAGCACGAGATCGAGAGCCCGGGGCAGGTGTGGGTCGAGATGTCCGAGGACGGCGCGGAGGAGGCGCTCGGCGTGGTGGCCGAAGACGGTACCAAGACGATCGTCGAGTTGCGCGCCCCGGAAGCGGCCTGGAACCGCCGCGCCGCGTCCGCCGAACGCTCTCGATGAACCCGTCGCCTTCGGGCGACTGGCCGATCGTCACGCTGTCCGTCAATCCGTGCATCGACGAGAGCACGGCGGTCGACCAGGTCGTCGCCGACCGGAAGCTCCGGTGCGGCGCGCCGCGCTACGAGCCCGGTGGCGGCGGGATCAACGTGGCGCGCGCGATTCACCGGCTGGGCGGGGAAGCGCTCGCGATCTACCCGGCGGGCGGCCCGGCCGGGGAGCTGCTGTCCGAGTTGCTCGAGCGTGAGGGCGTGCCCCATCGGCCGCTGCCGATCGCGGGATGGACGCGCGAAAACCTGAACGTCGTCGAGGAATCGACCGGGCGGCAGTTTCGGTTCGTGCTGCCGGGGCCGCCCCTCGCGCTCCGGGATTGGGAGTCGGTGCTCGAGGCGGTCGAATCCCTGCGGCCGTTTCCCAGGTACGTCGTGGCGAGCGGGAGCCTGCCCCCGGGCGTCCCGCCCGATTTCTTCGCCCGGGTCGCGCGTCTGACCCGCGAGCGCGGCGGGCGATGCGTTCTCGATACCTCCGGGGAAGCCGCGGATCGGGCGCTCGGGCAGGGAGTCTTTCTGGTCAAACCCAGCCTCCGCGAATTCCAGCACCTGACGGGCCTGTCCGACGCGGAGGAGTCTCACCTGGTCGGGGCGTCGAGGCGCTGGATCGAATCGGGCCGGTGCGAGGCGGTCGTCCTGTCGCTCGGCGCAGCCGGCGTTCTCTGGGTGACTTCCGGCTCGAGCGAGCGGCTGCTTGCGCCGACCGTCCCCGTTCGCAGCACCGTCGGCGCCGGCGACTCGCTTCTCGCCGGAATCGTGCTGCGCCTGACCCAGGGCCACCCGATGCGCGAGGCGGTCCGCTTCGGGGTCGCGGCGGGGGCCGCGACGGTGATGAATCCGGGCACCGAGCTCTGCCAGCGCTCCGATGCCGAACGGCTCTTCGAACTGATGGCGGCCTGATGCGGGCGCGTATCGCGGCCCGCGCCGGGAGGGGCGCGTCCGCGGTCCGGGGCCCGGCACCCGTCAGCGAGGCCGCGGCGCCCAAACTGATGCAATCGCACCACGCGCGACCCGGAGACGGCCTGATATCAAGGCTCGAATCCCATCCAGTGAGGGAGGAAAGATCCATGAAAATCCTCGTGGCGACCGACGGGTCGCGGGCGGGTGTGGCCGCGGTGAAATTCGCCGCCAGGCTGGCGACCGGCGATCGAACGGCGGAGCTGATCGTCCTGACGGTCGATTCCAACGGTGCGAGCGCGAAGGCACAGGCCGCCGGCTCGCAGAAGGTGCTCGAGAATGCGGCGCGGCAGGTCGGCCGACGCGGCCGGCCCGCCCGCTTCCAGAGGGTGCCCTCGCGGGGGGCCGACGTTCCCGACGTCATTTCGCGGGAGGCCGATCGCCTGCGAGCCGACATGGTCGTCGTGGGGAGCGAGGGTCGCGACTCGCTCGACGAATGGGTGGTCGGCGGGACCGCCTTGCGCCTGATCTACGTCGCCCGCCGCCCCGTCACTGTGGTGCGGGCGCCCCGCAAGCGCAAGGCTGGCTGAGCCGCCGGCACCCGCCGGGGGCAACGGTGCTAGGCTAACCGTTCCTTCGGGATCAGCCGTGGCACACTCATCCGAAGCCCTCGACCGGATCGCCAGAAGCGGGGAAGCCGTCTTCGCGATCGACTCCGCCGACCGCGTGATCCTCTGGAACAAGAAGTGCGAGGAGCTGCTCGGCAAGCCGGCCCGCGCGGTCCTCGGCAAGCGCTGCTTCGACGTCATGGGAGGCCGGGACGAGAACGGCAACGTCTACTGCTACCGGAACTGCCCGGTGGCCCACCAGGCCCGCGACCTGCCGAAGGATCCCGTCCACCGGTTTCAGCTCTCGGTCGAAACCGGAAAGGGCGGACGCAGGTCGGTGGAAGTTTCGATGTTCGCCATTCCCTCCTATCACCCGGCGCTCGCGACGGTCGTCCACGTCCTGAGGGAAGGCGGGAAGAGGGCTTCGGCCCTCGAGCGCGGACTCGCGGAAGAGGCCGAGGTCCGGGAGCCGCTCTGGCCGATGGAAACGCGCACCGGGCAGCCCGTCGACCTCACGGCGCGCGAGAAGGAGATCCTGCGGTGCCTCGCCGAGGGACTTCCGACGGCCGCGATCGGAAGGAAGCTGTTCATCTCGCCGGTAACCGTCCGCAACCACGTCCAGAACATCCTGCACAAGCTCGACGTCCACACGAAGCTGGCCGCCGTCGTCTTCGCCTACCAGCACGACCTGATCTGACGGGGCGTTTCACTCTCTGGTGTCGATGCATCAGATTGATGCAAACGCATCATTACCGCCTCCCGGCCGCGAACCACGATGGAGACGTCAGGGAGGTGACCCGTGGAAGCCTTCGACGAAACTCTGGAAAGGATCTCTCGCAGTGGTGAAGCCGTGTTCGCGCTGGACGGCGCCAATCGGGTCATCCACTGGAACAAGGCCTGCGAGGCTCTCGTCGGCCGGCCCGCGCGCCACGTTCTCGGGAAACCCTGTCACGAAGTGCTCTCCGGGCGCGACTCCAACGGGAACGTCTACTGCCACTCGAGCTGCCCCGTCGCCCACCAGGCCCGGGAGAAGTCCAACGATCCGGTGCGTCCCTTCGAGCTCGACGTCGAGAGCGGCGACGGTTCGCGGCGCCGCATCTCGACGTCCCTCTTCGCGATCCCGTCGTACCATCCGGCGCTGACGACCGTCGTGCACGTCCTGCGTCCGGCCGTCGGCCCTCCCGCGACGCCGCCGCCGGGGCCCGAGCCGCCGGAGGCGCTGACGCCGGTGCGGGGCGGCTCCGGCGAGCCGGTCGCGCTGACGGCGCGGGAGAAACAGATCCTGCGCTGCCTCGCGCGCGGCCTGCCGACCACGGGCATCGCGAAGGAGCTTTCGATCGCGCGCGTGACCGTGCGCAACCACGTGCAGAACATTCTCCAGAAGCTCGGCGTCCACTCCAAGCTCGAGGCCGTCGTGCTGGCGCACCGGAGCCGGCTGATCTAGGGGTCTTTGTCAGTGGTTGCCATAGACCGGGATCGCCGCCCCGTGGACGACTCGCGCGTCGTCGCTGCAGAGAAACAGGATCACGCGCGCGATGTCTTCGGGCTTCGGCCATGCCGCGAAATCGGCTTTCGGCATCGCCTTCCGATTCGCTTCGGTATCGATGATGCTCGGCAGCACGGAGTTCGCGCGCACGCCGGTCCTGGCGAGGTCCGCGGCCAGCGAATCGATCATCGCCACCGCCGCGGCCTTGGAGGCGGCATACGCGGCCTGGCCCCCGGCATGGTCGAACGCCGCCTTCGATGCGACGTTCACGATCGCCCCCCGCTGCTGCCGGAGCATGGGCCGCACCGCCGCGCGCGCGAGCACGTATCCGGCGCGCAGGTTGAGGGCCAGCATCTTTTCGAAGACTCCGGTCTCGAGCTCCCAGAGCGCGGTGCCGCCGGTGTAGCCGCCCACGGCGTTGACGAGGATGTCCAGGCGCCCGTGCCGGGCGAGGATGCCCTCGACGAGCTCGCGAACCGCCGTCTCGTCCGTGACATCGACGCGATGCCCGTGGAGGCGCGGTGCGCTCGCCCCGGCCGAGCTCCGGAGAAAGTCGAGCTCGCCCTCCTGGCGATACGTAACGACGACCTCGGCCTCCTCCGCGAGAAATCCCAGGCTCACCGAGCGTCCGAGTCCGCCGGTGCCTCCGGCGACCAGCGCCAGCCGGCCCGAAAACCGGGCGCTCATGGCGAAGCCTTTCGCGCGCGCCGCTCGAGGTCGGCCCGAGGCCAGCCCGCGAGATCCGCGGCCGCCTCGTAGGTGCTCGACAGAAACGCTTCGAGGACCTTCTCCGGAGAGGGGGCGGTGCGCACGGCCTCGTAGGGAAGAACGAACTCGTTCAGGGTCGCGTGGTACGCCGCCGCGCCGGGGCGAACGGCGGCGGTCTTCAGGCCCGGCGGTTCCGGGGCGGCGTAGGCGTAGAAAGCGGCCTCCCGAACCGGTCCTCCGGGGTTGCCGGGCCAGAATCCGTGGCTGATCACCTCGTGCGAGTAGGCCTCGCGCGTGATCGGGTCGGCCTCCGGACGTTCGGGCGCGCGGCGTCCGGAGAAGCGGGTGACGGCCATGTCGAAGCTTCCCCAGAAGAAGTGGACCGGGCTGCTCTTTCCGATGAAGCCGCTCCGGAACCTGTCGAAGACCGGCTTCATCGCGAGGAGCGCGCGCCAGAAGGCGTTGGCCGCCGCCGGGTCGTAGGAGCGATGCACGGTGTCCGCCTCGAAGCGGATCGGGTCCGGAATCTCGACGGGCTGCGTCCAGATGCGGACGTCGACATCGAGGCGCCGGAGGGCGTCCATCACGAGCCGGTGGAAATCCGCGACCGTCCGCGGCTCGAGCGGAAACGTCTCCGTGGCGCCGTCCGAGCAGCGGAAGACGAGCGCCTGCCCGACGAAGTCGAATGCGATCGTCAAGACGCGGCCGCGGGAGAGAAGCGGCGGCGTCGCGAGGCCACGTGGCGTCACCTGGAGTGCGATGTTCCAGAAGTGATTCGTCAGGGGAGTGAGCGCCAGGCAAACCTTGCCGACGACCTGGGTCCACATGTGGAGCGTGGCCAGGGTGTCCTGCCAGGGCTCGAGGGGCAGGGGGGGCCAGGTCTCGCCGGCCGATGAAGTCAAGGGCTCGCCTCGGTTTCGCTCATGCTCCGATTTTCCCGCCCGACAGGGAGAGTAACCCATCGGGGACGGATGTAGAGTCTCTCGCATGGTGGGCAGGAGCCGTAAGAAGAAGGTTGCGGCGCGGCGGAAAAAGCCGGCGCGAGGGAAGAAACCGGCCAGGCCGAAGAAGGCGGCCCGCGGCCGGAAGCCGGTTCGGCGCAAGTCGCTCGCGCGCGCCAGGAAGCCGGTGCGCAGGAAGACGGCGCCGGCGCGGCGAAGTTCCCCGACGAAGGCGCCCGGGCGCAAGAAGGCGATTCGAAAGAAGACTCGAACACGGCCGGCCGCCGCCCGGCCGGAACGGGACGCGTCGATGCGCCGCAATCGCGGCCCCGGGACCTCCGTGCTCGCTCCGGCCTCGGACGCGCGCGGCGTGGGTGCGGAGGCGGGCGGCCAGTCCGGCGACACGGAGGGCCTCTCGCGGTCGGAGGTCGTCGATTCGGAGAGCGTCGAAGAGCTGCTCGAGGAGGGCCAGGCGTTCGAAGCCGGCATCATCAGCGGCGTCGAAAACGCGCCCGACCCGGACCAGGGCGAGGTCCGCACGCGCCAGGTCCCCGAGGACGACGTGCCGCAGGAGTACCTGGACGAGGACTAGGGCTCGAAGCGGGCGGCCAGGACGGGAGTTTGACCATGCGCGGGCGCCGACGGCCGCCACGTTCGCGCGGGCGTAAGATTCAATGGGAACGGTGCTTTTGGGGCGACGGCGACCGGACCGCACGGAAGCCCGGGAGGTGATCATGCGTTTGGGGGGCATCGTAGGTCTGGCGATTCTCGTCTCCTTGAGCGGGTGCACCCTCCAAACCTCTGCGACGGCACCGGCCATGGTGTCGGTGTCCGTTTCCCCCGAGTTCATCTGTGCCGGCGAGGCGGTACAGGTTTCGTGGGACGCCGGCGAGCAGGTCGACAGCCCCGAGTGCCGGGGCGATGTGGTCGGTCACGGCCCGCTGAGTGGTAGCACGGCCGTCTGCACCTTCGTGGACCGTACTTCCTCGCCGTCGATTGCGGCCTGGGATGGAACCCACGACCTTCGGTCGGTCGGAACGATCGGGGCTGCGGTCGACGGCACGACGACCTTCACCGTTCGGGCAACCGTGGAGAGTTACCGGGGCAGCGGTCGCGCCGTCGACCTCACCGCGTCGGCGACCGCGCAGGTCATCGAAGTCAGCGCGACCCCGCTTCCCTTCACGTTCGAGGGAGCCTGTCGCGGAGGCGCGCCCGTGTGGGTGCCGGTCATGCTCAAGGACCGCCTGTCCGGCTGCGTGGAGGTCATCGGCGTGTGCAACTCGAGCACCCATTCCATCCACATCGAGGATGCCGAGAATCCCGCTCGACACACGACCCTGGCCCCGGCGGGGCGGCCCGAGGCCTGCACCGACATGTTCAACGGCCGCGGAACGAATCTGGCCGGCCGGGACCTCGACTTCGTGCCGAGACCGGACATGTGCGGAGCGACGCTCACGAGTGGGGGACCGCCGGACTTTTCCATTCTTGTGCGCGTCCAGTGCAACCGCAATCTCGATAGCTGCTCCCTCTAGGCGCTCAACGGCGCGGGGCCGGCGCCCAGGCCGGCTCTTGACGTCGCATCCGGAGATCGGGGCGTGCCGCGGCCGCTGGTATCTTGGGGCCGGAGGTGCCGCCATGCGCCGCCTGGCCGCCGTTCTCGCCGCGCTGCTTCCGTTGCCGATCGGGCTGAGTGCCGATTCTTCGTCCCGGATCCCGCTTCGCCCGGTGCACACGTACTCGATCGTCGCCCGTGACGCTTCGACCGGCGAGATGGGCGCGGCCGTCCAGTCGCACGCGTTCTCGGTCGGCTCGGGCGTCACCTGGGCCGAGGCGGGCGTGGGCGCGGTCGCGACCCAGTCGTTCATCGACCCGAGCTACGGGCCGCTCGGCCTCGCCATGATGCGCGCCGGTCGAAGCGCCCCCGAGGCTCTCGAAGGGCTCCTCGCGGCGGACGAAGGGCGCGACGTGCGGCAGGTGGCGATGATCGACGCCTCCGGCCGCGTCGCGGCCCACACCGGCGCGAAATGCATCCCGGCGGCGGGCGACCACGTCGGCGAGAACTACTCCGTCCAGGCGAACCTGATGGACAAGGACACCGTGTGGCCCGCGATGGCGAAGGCGTTCGAAACGACGCGCGGCGACCTTGCCGACCGGATGCTCGCCGCCCTCGACGCCGCGCAGGCGGCGGGAGGCGACATCCGCGGCATGCAGTCGGCCGCGATCCTCGTCGTCAAGGGCGTCTCGAGCGGGCGGCCGTGGCAGGACCGGATCTTCGACCTCCGCGTCGACGACAACCCCTCGCCCGTCGCGGAGCTCCGGCGCCTCGTCCGGCTCCAGCGCGCCTACAACCTCGCGAACGAAGGGGACCGGGCGCTGGAAAAGAAGAACGACGCCGCGGCGCTGGAGGCCTACGCCGCGGCCGAGGCCCTCGTCCCGAACGACGCCGAGATGGCCTACTGGCATGCCGTCGCCCTCGTGAACGCGGGCCACGTGGACGATTCGCTCCCGGTCTTCGCGAAGGCCTACCGCCTCTATCCCAGGTGGCGCGAGATGGCGCCGCGCCTCTCGAAGGTGGGCCTGCTCCCGGACGACCCGAAGGTCATCGCCCGCATCGTCGCCGCGAGGTAGCGGGGCGGGCGCCGGAACCGGCCGTCCCGGTCATTTCGGGAGAAGTGAGGAGACTCGACTTTACACTTCGAGGTCGGGTCAGGACCGTGAGGCCGAGCGCTTTCTCGTGTTCTCCTCCGGCACTCCAGGCCTCCCGGACTCCGACTCGATCACTCCGCCGACGAAGGGTCGGCTAAGCTGTTGGGAGCCGCGCATCTTCTGACTTTCGATATGCGTTCGGGTCATGGTCGAGGGCTCCGGCCGGCAGCCACTCCCACAGGGCCCCCAGATCGTTGCGTACCTGGTCGACGTAGAAACTCGGAAGCTCGGTTGTCTCTTGATCGAAATAGCGCCGAACGTCGGCGTCCGCATCGAGCCTCCGCCGCACTTCGTGGTACCACTTGAGCCTGCCAAACCCCTCCGACGACACCGCCCGGACCACGTTCAGCCCCCGCGGGATCATCATGCGGCCCGCGCGGAAACGCCTGACGATGGCGCGCCCGGAAAACGTGTAGTTGGTGAGACTGATTACGCTGTCGTAGAAGTCGCGCCAGGAGTAGTTCTTCGGCTTGATGTTCATCGCTCGATTGTTGTTCAGAAAGTGGAATGGGAACGGCAGTACGCGATCCTCGCGCTGGTACTGAAGGTTGAGCGGGGCGGCCCGTCCAAACGCCGAGAGCAGCGAATAGCCGGGGAATGCGCCCGGCGTGAGGTCGACGAAGCGTTTCGTCAGTTCGAACGGTTCCTCCCCCGCGTCCGAGTCGAGCCCGAGCACGAAATTGGTCTGAACGTAGGGGAGATACCTGAGAATCATGTTGACGTGATCCGAGACCTGACGCACCTTGTCCATCCCCGTGAGCTGGCCGGTCTTCGACTTGCCGCCGAGCTCGTACCACGACTCGACCCCGGGTAACAGGACCTTGAATCCGCTCCGCTTGAGCCGCTTCAGATGTGGCTCCGACAGCAGAGACAGGCTGCTTTCCGCCGCGAAATCGATCCGGTCGGGCGGCACGGCCGCGTCGATCGCGTCCAGGTATCGGTCGAATTGGACGCCGAAGTTCGGGTCGTGCCAGCCGACACGCGGCCGTCGGAGCTTTCGCAGGAGAAACCGGAGGTCGTCGCTCAACACCGCCAGGTCGAGCGGCTGATATGGGACGACCGAGTCGATGCAGAAGCTGCAGGTGTAAGGACAGCCCAGGCTGCCGAGCATCGGCACCATCTTGAATACAGGGGCCTTTCGAAGCGTCGGCTCGATGAACTTCCAGCGCTCGCGGACCCCGGGGAGACTGGCGGGTTGACCCGTTGCCTGAACATGCAGGCCCAACGGCCGATGGGGCGCGCAGTCGCGCAGCACCTCGCGGATCACGGACTGGTTGGTCAAGCCGACGACGTAGTCGAAGTACTTCCGCGCGTCCTCCGGGTAGCAGCGCGCGTGGGGCCCGCCGAGCACGGTGATCGCCCCTCTCGACCGGAACAGGTTGCTCAGCGCGTAGGCCAGAAACGCGGCCTCGGTAAAAGCACCGATGAATACGAGATCGACTCGATCCGGCAGTTCTTCGAGCAGATTTTCGAACCCGGTATAGCAAACGAAGGTGACTTCGTGACCTTCGGCTTCACACCACACTCCGAGCACCTGGGGCATGATGCTCGCGAGATTTGCGTTCATCAGGCGTGCGTACAACGCGCGCGTCGGCCCCTTGGTGACGAGGTCGATGATTCCGACGCGGAGCTTACGCAGCCGAGCACCCGGGAGCCGATGGTGCCGGAGCGCGGCGAAGACGGGGTCTTGCTGCGGCACAGGGTTCCAAACGCCAGCCCTCCCGCATCCCCTTCATGTTGCTTGTCTATCATGGCGGCCGAGGCGCATGGCGGCCGAGGCGCCGTCGGGGGCCTTGCCCGGAAGAGCTGCCGACGAATTGCTACAGACGCGAGGTCTTGATGAGGCCGAGAGCGCCGCGCCGATCGACGGCGCGGGTCTGGCGTTCATGCGGACAAGGGCATCGAAAGAAGTGCTCATTACTATCCGGCAAAGGGACGTACTACATTGCGCATGTCCAATGCCCATGAACTCACGAAAGCGAAAGCCGGCTCGACTTCGCCGAAGACTGGGGAGATCCTGCCTGATGTCCCTCTGTGCCCTCCTCGGCGCCTCCGCGCTTGCGCTTGCCGGCACGCAGCCCGCGGTGCGCGAGGCCGTGGCCGGCGTACCCAACTTCGCGGTCGTGTCGCCGGTCCTGTCGCGCGGCGCGCAGCCCACGCGCGAGGGTTTCCGCGCCCTGCGCGAACGCGGGGTCCGGACGATCGTCGCGCTGCGCTGGGGCCACGACGACAAGGCGGCGCTTGCGGGGCTCGGCCTGTACTCCTACCGGCTCAGCGCCAAGCAGTGGCATCCGGAGACCGAAGACGTCGTGCGCGCGATGAAGGTGATCCTCACGCCGGAGTACCAGCCCGTCTTCGTCCACTGCCAGGCCGGGAAGGACCGCACCGGCCTCGTCGTCGCCGTCTACCGGATCCTCGTGGACGGGTGGAGCGTGGAGGACGCGATCGCGGAGCGGAAGGCCTTCGGCGCTTCGGACTTCTGGGAAGAGAACAAGGAGTACCTCAGGCGCCTCGGGACAGCGCAAGCGAGACGGGATCTGGTGGCGGCCATCGAAGCCGCCCCCGTGCCGCCCGTCGTTCTCGTGCCGTAGGCCCTCGTCGAGGCTTTCCTTCGCAATTTCCGGTCGGCGAGGTCGGCCGCAGGGAGGTTTGCCCAACGGCTGTCGGCGATCGAGCGGGGCGGCTCCGCGGCGGCGGGCAATGGGTGGGCTGGGCGGCCAGCCTCGCGTCGATCACGCAGCAGCGGCTCCGCCATGTTGGCCCGAATTCTTGACTGTCGTCGAGCGACTTCCCCGATCTGTCCGTGCCGTCACTCGGAGCGCAGCGCTTGCATCACATCGACGCGCGCAGCGCGTGCCGCGGGGAGAGCCGACGCGACAGCCGCGACCGTCATCAGTACCAACGCAGAGGCCGCGACAGGCAAAGCGCCCGGCATCCTCGCGTCCAGGAAGTACCGTCCGGCCAGCCGCGCCAGCACGAAGCCGAATGCCGCCCCTGCAAGGACGCCCGCCGCAGCCATCACCACGCCTTCTGCGATGACGCCTTTGAGAAGTCGTTGCGGCTCCGATCCGAGGGCCAGCCGGATGCCGAATTCCCGCGTCCGCGCGCTCACCGAAAACGCCAGCACCCCCGCGACGCCCACCACGGCAATCGCCAGCGCGACCGCCGCGAATACGCCAAACACCAGCGAGTTCAGACGATCCGGTGTGAGCACCTCTGACCGAATGTCTGCCAGAGTGGCGGCGCGTTCAACGGGCTGGTTGGCCGACATGGCGCGAATGATGCGCGTGACCGATGGGACCAGCGCGTAGGGATTTGCACCGGTGTGGATGAAAAGGCGACCGCCAAAGAGCGCACCCTCGTCAAAGGGGCTGTAAATGCTGAGCGTGGGCTCAGGGACGACGTGTCCGTCGTCAATGTCGGCCGTGACACCGATGATGCGGTGCGGCGCGATGAGACGGGACTTTTCGAGATCGGTCCCCTCGAAGAATTGCAGCACGGGATCGGTCCAATAGACATGCCGATTGATCGGATCCTGATCGGGGAACATGCGCCGTGCGAGAGTCTCGCTGACGATAACGACGGGCTCCTTGTCGTTCTGGTCATCGAGCGCATTGAAATCGCGGCCGGCAACGACCGGAACGCCGAGCGCCGCAAAAAAGCCGGGAGAGATGACACGCCACTGCGCTCGGGGATCCTCGACGCCGGCGGCATGGACGTGTCCGTCGGCGGAGAACTGGAAGCCGTAGCCGGCATCGCGCCAGGGAACCACGTTGCCGAACGCGGTCTCACTGACGCCCGGCAGGGCGTCGATCCGGCGTATCGCCTCCTTGTAGAAACCGACGACCTGCTGAGGTGTCTTCCCATGGGACATGGCAGGAACATCGATCGCGAGGACGTGCTGCGTGTCCAGACCCGTCGGCGTCCTCTGCATTGCAATCAGTGTCGCGATCAACGCACTTGCGCCGGCCAGCAACACGAACGACGCGGCAATCTGCGTCACCGCGAAGATGCGCTGGCGGCGGGTCGTGCCGCCGGTGGTCCGGGCGCTCCCGCTGGACAGGCTCAGTCCACTCGGCGCGCCGGAAGAGGGCAGGCGGGGGACGAAGGCGAGAACGACTGCGGCGAGGACGGCCAGCGCCGCGCCGACCCAGAGCAGGCTCGAATCGACTCGGAACTCGAGAGCACGGACGGAGAAACGCGAGGCGTAGCGGGCCAGGACGGCCGCCATCGGCTGCGCGCTCAGGACACCGATCGCGGCGCCGGCGCCGCAGAGCAGGAGGCTTTCGGCCAACAGCATCCGGCGCAACGCACCTTTGCTTGCGCCCAGAGCGACGCGGATCGCCAGCTCGCCTTCGCGACGAACCGTCCTTGCCAGGATCAGATTGGCCACGTTGGAACACGCGATGATGAAGAGCAACCCGGCCGCTGCGAGCAGCACCAGCAGGACGGTCCGGGCGCCCGACGTGATCTCGTCGCGAAGCCGCTTCACCCCGATCTGAAAGTCCGCTTCCCGCGAATAGGCTTCGGGATGGTCCTTCTTCATCGCGGAGTAGGCGGAGCGCAACTCCGCACGAGCCTGATCGAGGGTGGCTCCGGGAGCGAGACGGCCGAAGAGCTCCGTCATGCGATGGACGCGGCCGGTGACCATGGTCGCGGACAGATGGTGCGGGCTGGTGACGACGTTGGCGATGATTTCGGTATCGAGAGGATACGGGACGCAAGGCTCGAGGACGCCGATGACCGTCGCGGAGCGATCACCGATGCTACCGAGGCGAACGGTCTTGCCGATGACGGAAGGATCCTTGTGAAAGGCGGTCGCCCAGAAGCGGTACGTGAGAACGACGACGCCGGCCGCTGTGGGGCCATCGTCTTCGGGCCCAATCAGGCGACCGAGCACGGGACGAAGGCCCATCACGTCGAAATACGTGCCGTTGACGACGCCGCCTCGAATCGACCGGGGCTCACCGAGTCCGATCATGGTGAAGTCCATCTCGGAGAAGTCGCCCGACGCGCTCAGGGTTGTCATGCCCGCGCGCAAGTCCTGTATCTCGGGCACGGAGAACGTCACGTTCTCGTTGCGGATGCCGGGGGCGCTCTGTCGGATGTAGATCAGCCGGTCCTCGTCGCGATTGACGAGAGGCTTCAGCAAGACCCCGCGCACCAGCGTGAAAATGGCGGCATTCGCGCCGATGCCGAGCGACAGTGTGAGAACGACGGCGATCGCGAGCCCTGGGGTCCGAATCAACGAGTGAGCGGCAACTCTCAGATCGCGACCGAACGACAGCGCGGCCGCCCTCATTGCGAGGTGTCCGTTCGCCGCCGCCGCTCGCTCTCCCTGATCATTTCGGTCATGTCCGCCGCTGGACGTATCTCGATCGTTCCGCAGCTTAACTTCACTCCCGGAGACTGGGAAACCAGCTGAATGGCGTGATTCAGATCCCGCGCTTCCAGCACCTGAATTCCACCCAGATACTCCTTCGTTTCCGCGTAGGGGCCGTCCGTCACTGCGACCTTTCCGTTCCTCCAGGACACGGTCACCGCCGTGTCGGCGGGCTGAAGAGGTTCCTCGGCGACCAGATGTCCGCTCTTTCGCAGTTCGTCGTTGTAACGAAAACACTCGTCCAGCACGGCGTTGCGCTCGCTCTCCGCCATGTTTTCGAACTTGCCGGGCTCGAGATAGCCGAGGCAGATGTATTTCATCGATTCCTCCAGGAGGCGACGGCGGGGCGCCTCACGGTGTTGCTGACGCCAGCAAGATCAAGAACCCTGGGTCAGTCGCCTTCCGTCGAATCCTCAGTCCTGACCGATCCCGGGGATGTGCTGGTTGTCTTCCGCGGTCCGCTCGAGGAACGGGCGGATCTCGACCGACGCCCGGCAGGCGAGGGCACCCTTGCGGCCCCACTCCAGTGCCTCATCCAGGCTCGCGGCTTTCAGAATGATGAAGCCGCCGACGTGCTCCTTGGTCTCCAGGTACGGCCCGTCGGTGACGACCACCTTGCCATCGGGTTGCGCCCGCAGGGACTTCGTGCTGCTGGCCGGGTAGAGGCCGGCACCGAAAATCCTGGCGCCGGCAGCGACCAGCTCTTCGTTCATCACGTCGATATCGCGGATCATCGCTTCGGTCACGGTGGATGGGTCGAAATTGTCGGGGAGGTAACTCGTCCACAGATAGAGCGGCATGATTTCTCCTTTTGGTGTAACGGTCTTCTTCCTGTACCGGTCTTCGGGCGGTTGCCCCGCCTTCACTGAATAGTCGAACGGCCGGGCCCGAATTCGACAAACTGCACGCGAAATGTTTCATTCTTATTTCAACTGCCGGATCCGCTCTTGCAGGAATTGCCGCTCGGGTTCCTGCCGGGTCAGGGCCAGAGCTTTCTCGTAGGAGGACCGGGCCTCCGCCGTCCTGCCGAGCCTGCGGCACATGTCGGCACGGGCTGAATGCGCCAGGTAATAATCTGCCAACTCGCCGTGTTCGAGAACCGCGTCGATGTGCATGAGACCGACCTCCGGACCATCGCGCATTGCGATCGCCACGGCACGATTGAGCTGTACGACCGGCGAAGGCTGAATCCCCAGCAATCGGTCGTACAGCGCGACGATCTGCCGCCAGTCGGTCGCCGCGACCGATTCCGCCTCCGCATGAACCGCCGCTATCGCCGCCTGCAGTGTGTAGGAGCCGAAGCGGCGTGACGCCAGGGCTTTTTCCAGCAATGCCGTTCCCTCCGCGATCTGGTCCCGGTTCCAGAGCGAGCGGTCCTGGTGCTCCAGCAGGATCAGCTCTCCGGCCGGCGAAGTTCTCGCGGCGCGGCGGGACTCCTGGAGCAACATCAGGGAAAGCAGCCCGATCACTTCCGGCTCTGGCTGGAGCTCGGTCAGCAACCGGCCCAGTCGGATCGCCTCGCCGGTCAACTCGGCCCGCGTGACCTCCGCTCCCGCCGCGGCGGAGTAGCCCTCGTTGAAGACCAGATAGATGACCTGAAGCACCGCGCCCAGTCGTTCCGGCAATTCCTGCGGCGTCGGCTCCTCGTACGGGATCGGTGTCTCTCGAATCTTCGACTTGGCGCGGACGATGCGCTGCGCCAGCGTGCGCGGAGTGATGAGGAAAGCCTTTGCGATCTCCTCGGTTGTCAGCCCGCACACCTCACGCAGGGTGAGGGCGACGCGCGCTTCCGGCGCGAGAGACGGATGACAGCACGTGAAGATCAGGCGCAGCCGATCATCCGAGAGGCTGTCGTCTTCGGGGCTTTCCGCCGCGCTCCATTGCGCTTCGAGATGCCGCACGAGCTCGTCTTGAGATGCATCGAATCGTGCCCGTCGACGCAGGGTGTCCAGGGCTTTGAATCGGGCCGTCGAAATCAACCATGGTCGCGGGTTACCGGGGACTCCACTGCTCGGCCACTGGCTCAGCGCGGCCGCAAAGGCCTCGTGCATCGCCTCCTCGGCAAGGTCGAAATCACGAAGCAGGCGGATCAGCGTGGCCAGGATTCGTCCCGAATCCGCGCGATAGAGGGAGTCGAGCAATTCGCGTATCTGCTCGGTGGATGGCTCGGACATGGCGACGACCTTCGCAAAACCGGGCCGGGAGGCTCGGCCCTCGACTCGATGAATCAAAGTTGGTGGAGGCGGCGGGAGTTGAACCCGCGTCCGGAAGCGCGGCGGGAGAGGCCACTCCATGCTCAGCCTCTTCTTGGTTCTCGCCCTGCCGCCTCGAGAAGAGGCAAAACGGCGGCAGGGCAACCCCGAATGTCTTTCGCCTCTCCGTCCGGGGGTCCGGAGCGGCTACACCCGAATTTCGCGACGTCGGCCGAAGCGCGTCGGGTGCGCTATCCGGCAAACGCGGCTACTTAATTAAGCAGCCAGAGCGAAGTTGCTGTTGTTCGCAGCTACTATTTTTCACCCTGCTTTTACGAGGAGGGGTGAGACCTCGGCATGCGACCTCTCGCGTCATCGTCCCCGTCGAAGCCGTTTCGCCCCCACGTGGTCTCGATCGCGAGAGACTCAAAGAACGGAGCGGGAGTCTAACACCCCGCTCGACCGGGATTCTTCCCGGCTTGACTCGCACGGGCCCGCCGGGGTCCAATCGGCGACGTGCCTTCCAATGAGCTGATCGTCGTCGTCACCTCCGTCGGGACGGAGGAGCAGGCTCTCGACGTCGCCCACGCCCTGGTCCGCGGCAAACGGGCGGCGTGCGTCAACATCATCCCGAACGTGCACTCCATCTACCGCTGGAAGGGTCGCGTCTGCGACGACGGCGAGATGCTGCTGATCATCAAGACGCGGGCCTCGAGCTTCGAGGCGGTGCGCGAGACGATTCACCGGGTCAACACGTACGAGCTGCCCGAGGTCCTCGGCTACAAGGTCGACTGGGCATCGAAGGGGTTTGCGGACTGGATCGAGAGGATGACGGCGGCGCCCAGGCGCCGGGCAGGCGCAAAATTGGCCGTCGCCGCGGCGCGAAAGCCAGCGCGCGCGAAACGGAAAGCCCGCCGCTCCAAGGCGTGAGGCCCCTCTCACGAGCGCGACGGTCGCGTTCCTCTCCCTCTTTCTCGGGCTGACCTCCGGGGACCAGGTCGTCCGGCTCGCCGTCGAGGGACGGGTGGCCGAGGTCCAGTTGCTTCTCGACGGAGCGGCGGTCGCCGCGCTCGACAGTCCGCCCTGGATCGCGCCGATCGACCTGGGGCCGCAGCTGGCGCCGCACGAGCTCGTCGCGCGCGCGCTCGACGAAAAGGGGGCGGAGATCGCCCGGGTGCGGCAGTGGATCAACATGCCGCGGCCGCCCGCGGAGGCCAGGATCCTCCTCGAGCGCGACGCGGGAGGGCGCGTGAAGGGCGCGACGATCGCCTGGCAGAACCTGCTCGGCGAGGAGCCGACGAACGTGTCCGTCAGCTTCGACGGGCGGCCCCTCGCCGTCGATGCGCGGCGCCGCGTCGATATCCCGCCGTACGCGACCGAGGTCTCGCACATCCTGACGGTCGAGCTCGAGTTCGAGAGCGGAGTCAGCTCGCGGGACGACCTGGCGATCGGGGGCGGCGCCGGCGAGGAGGCGAGAAGCGAGCTGACGGCGGTGCCGCTGCGGATGGTCAAGCGCCGGAAGCTCGAGCCCCGGTCCTTCGAGGGGCTCCTGCGGGCGCGCGGCCGGCCGCTGCGCGTGGCGACGGTCGAGGAGGGCGGCGCGACGCTGTGGATCGTCCGCGACGAGAGCGCGCTGGAAACGCTGTCGACGATGGGAAGCGCGTCGGGCAACGCCTTCGGCCGGCTCTTCGTCCCGGCGCCCCTGCCGCTGAAGAAGGACGACGAGGTCCGCTTTCTCTGGCCGCGGCCTCGGGCCGTCGCCGGCGCGGCGGTCCCGACGGCTCTCTTTCCGTCCTCGCAGGCTTTCGACCGGTCGAGCGGCGGCCTGGCGTTCCTCCTCGAACACATCGCGAACACCGAGCCCGCGGGTCTCTTTCCGATGTACACGGATGCGGCGGCCGTCGCGGGCCTGAACGCGTTCGAGAGCTTCGGGCGCCGCGCGCTGCTGCTCGTGCTCGGAGGCGGGCCGGACCTGAGCACCTACAAGCCGCCGGTCGTGCGCCGGTACCTCGAGATCCTCCGCGTGCCGCTCTTCGTGTGGTCGGTCGAGCCGGGTCCTGGCGCCGGGTCGCCCTGGGGCACGGTCGAAACCGTGGGAACGAGCCGTTCCCTGCGGGCCGCCTACACGCGCCTGCGCGAGAGTCTCGATTCCCAGGCCATCGTCTGGGTCGAGGGCCGCTTCCTCCCCCAGGAGATCAGCCTCGACCCCTCCGCCACCGGCCTGGAGCTCCTGGGGTCAGCCCTGAAAAACTGACGTTTGGTGCCAGGCCTGAAGTGCTGAAGCTCCAAACTACAGTTGTTCAGGGCTGACCCCGAACTTCAGTTCTGCAGGGCTGACCCCGAGTTAGCCGAGGGCCTGGTCGAGGTCGGCGAGGATGTCGGCCGCGTCCTCGATCCCGACGGAGATGCGGACGAGGCCGGGCGTGACGCCGAGGCGGATCCGTTCCTCCTCGGGGATCGAGCCGTGGGTCATCGTGGCGGGGTGCGAGATCAGCGTCTCGACGCCGCCGAGGCTCTCGCCGAGCGAGCACAGGCGGAGCTTCGGGAGGAACGCACCGGCGGCCTCGAGCGATCCGAGATCGAACGAGATCATCGCCCCGAACCCGCGCATCTGCTTCTTCGCCAGCGCGTGCTGGGGATGGGACGCCAGCCCCGGGTAGTGGACCTGCCGGACTTTCGGGTGTTTCGCGAGGTGCTCGGCCACCGCCCGCCCGTTGGCCTCGTGGCGCTCCATCCGGACGACCAGAGTCTTGATCCCGCGCAGCACCAGCCAGGAGTCCATCGGCGAGAGGATCGCGCCCGAGCTGTTCTGGACGAACCCGAGCCACTCGACGTGCTCCTTCGCCTTCGCGACGGCGATGCCGCCGACCGTGTCGGAGTGGCCTCCCAGGAACTTCGTCGTCGAGTGCATGACGATGTCCGCGCCGAGCGCGAGCGGCTGCTGGAGGTACGGCGAGGCGAAGGTGTTGTCGACGACGACGATCGCCCCCACCCGGTGGCCGAGCTCCGCGAGCCGCGCGATGTCGGCCAGCCGCATCGTCGGGTTGGTCGGCGACTCGAGGTGCAGCATCCGCGTCTCGGGCCGGATCGCGCGCTCGACGGCATCCGGATCCGCCGTGTCGACGAAGTCGAACGTGACGCCGTAGCGGGCGAGGATCTGCGTGTAGTAGCGGTAGGTCCCGCCGTAGGTCATGTTCGAGCAGACGACGTGCTCGCCCTGCTTGACGAAGGTGGAGATCGCCGTGATCGCCGCCATGCCCGAGGCGAAGGCCTTCGCACCGGCGCCGCCCTCGAGCACCGTGAGGTTCTCCTCGAGTCGCGAACGCGTCGGGTTCTGCGTGCGGGCGTACTCGTAGCCCCGGTTCCGCCCGAGCCCTTCCTGCACGTACGTCGAGGTCTGGTAGATCGGGAACGAGACGGATCCGGTCGCGGGCTCCGGCTCGTTGCCGGCGTGGATGCAGTCGGTCGAGAAGCCCATCGGTTGTCCTTTCGGTGCTACGCCTGAAAGATGCCCTGCCCGGGATAGCGCTCGGCGCCGTCGGGAAAGAGCGTGACGACGGTGCGTCCGGGACCCAGGCGCCGGGCGATCTGGAGGGCGGCCCAGGCTGCGGCGCCGCCGGACCCGCCGACGAAGAGGCCCTCCTCGCGGGCGAGGCTCCGGCAGGTTTCGAACGACGACGCGTCGGGCACGGTGACGACCTCGTCGATCACGCTCCGGTCGAGGATCGGCCAGATCTGCGAAAGGCCGATGCCCTCGACCTCGTGGTGCCCGGCCGGGCCGCCGGTCAGGATCGATCCCTCCGGTTCGACGGCGACGCGGAGCATCTCCGGGTTGTCGCGCCGCAGGAAGCGCGCCACGCCCGTGAAGGTCCCGGTCGTCCCGACCCCGGCGACCCAGGCGTCGATCCGCGCGCCGACCTGTTCGGCGATCTCCGGGCCGGTCGTCTCGAAGTGGGCCTGCGGGTTGACCGGGTTCTCGAACTGGCCGGGAACGTACGCGCCGGGTGTCGATGCGGCGATCTCGGCGGCGCGGGCGACCGCGCCCGACATCTTGTCGTCCGCGGGCGTGCGCACGACCTCGGCACCGGCCGCGGTCATGAGCCGCGCCTTGACCTCGCCGTATCCCTCCGGCATCACGATCACGCACCGGTAGCCCCGCGACGCGGCGAGGACCGCGAGGGCCACTCCGGTGTTTCCGGACGTCGCCTCGACGATCGTGCCACCCGGGGCGAGCCGCCCGCGCTCCTCGGCGTCGTCGATCATCGCCTTCGCGATGCGGTCCTTGACGCTGCCGCCCGGGTTGAACCACTCGAGTTTGGCGAAGAGGCGCGCGGAGCCCCGCGCGAACCGCCGCAGCTCCACGAGCGGTGTGGCCCCGACCGCCCCGGACACGGTGCCCGCCGGGCGGGAGGCAGCCTCGGAGGAAGAGAGCTTGGCGGCCAAGTTGCGACTCCGGTTGACGATAACAAAAAAAGCCCCGGCGAATGCCGGGGCTCGAAGAGACGAATGGAAAAGGCCTAGTAGGCCTGCTGCGAACGGCGAGCGGAGTAGCACTCGCGGCAGTAGACCGGCTTGCCGTTGGTCGGGTTGAACGGCACTTGCGTCTGCTTGCCGCAGCCGTCGCAGGTCACGTCGTAGAAGGTGCGCTCGCGGCCCTCCCCCGAGGACGTCTTGCGCTTGTCGCGGCAGGGCTTGCAGCGCTTGGGCTCGTTGGTGAACCCCTTGCGTGCGTAAAACTCCTGGTCGTCGGCCGAGAATAGAAAGGTTCCCCCACAGTCGACGCACGTGAGGTTCTTGTCCGTGTATTGCTGCATCATGGAAGTTACAGATCTCCTGGGATTAATCCCCTGGCCGGGCGGTTGTCCGCTCCGGCGAAAAAAATGGTGAATCGAATACGGAACTCTGAGGAAGTCCGGCGCCCGGCGCCGGGATCAAGCTCTTTCTAGGACCAACCCCCTTTCGACGCGCGAACGCCTCCCCGCAAGAGGGCGTACGGATGGGGGATGGAAAAGCATAAGGGCGGCGATTGGGATGTGCGGGGTCTCGTAAAAGCTGGCGGAACGTAGCACGCGGATTGAAATCGTTGCAAGCGGAATCTGGCCGGAGGGACAGGTTGGCGTCGCAAGAAGGCGGAAAGGCGCGGATCCGGTTCGGGGCAAGCCCTGCCCCTGCAGCAGATAGCGTCGGTTAGGACCCGATGACCCCCTGGGGCGGCGACGAGGCCGTGGCGTAGCGTTTGCGCGGGATCCGTCCGGCGAGGAAGGCGTCCCGTCCGGCCCTGACGGCGTCGCGCATGGCCCGCGCCATCCGGACCGGGTCCGCCGCACCGGCGATCCCGGTGTTCATCAGGACGCCAGCGGCACCGAGCTCCATGGCGACGCAGGCGTCGGACGCGGTACCGACACCCGCGTCGACGATGACCGGCACCTTCGCGCGCTCGAGGATGATCGAGATCGAGTTGGGATTCTGGATTCCGAGGCCCGAGCCGATGGGGGCGCCGAGCGGCATCACGGCGGCGGCTCCCGCGTCCTCGAGTTTCCGGCAGACGATGGGATCGTCGGAGGTGTACGGAAAGACGACGAAGCCCTCCGCCACGAGCGTCCGGGTCGCCGACAGCAGCGCCTCGTTGTCCGGCCAGAGCGTCTGCTCGTCGCCGAGGACCTCGAGCTTGACCCAGTGCGACAACCCCACCTCGCGTCCGAGCCTCGCCGCGCGCACCGCGTCCTCGGCGTTGTAGCAGCCGGCCGTGTTGGGCAGGAGCGTCATGCCCTTCGGGACGTAGTCGAGGAGCGACTCCTTCGAGCGATCCGAGAGGTTGACGCGGCGCACCGCGACCGTGACGATCTCGGCCGCGGACTCCTCCAGGGCCGCCCGCATCAGCGGGAAGGTGGCGTACTTGCCCGTGCCGACGATCAGTCGCGAGGCGAACGTCCGCCCGCCGAAGACGAAGGGGTCTCCGGCCGGAGCCGCGGCGGAAGGGGTTTCGAGGGTCGTTTCAGTCGCCATGGGAGCTCCCTGTTTATGCCCCGGGTTCTTCCGGGTCAAGCAGGAAAACGTTGTCGATCAGCCGGGTCTTCCCCAGGCGCACGGCGGCGGCGAGCGCGACGCCGGGGCGCACGCCCGGGGCCCGCGCCATGGTGGCGGCCTCGACGGCCTCGACGTAGTCGACCGCGAGACCGGCGGCCTCGAGCTGGAGCAGCGCTTCCGCCTCGAGCGCCCGGGCGTCGCGTGCGCCGTGCTCGGCCCGCCGCCGGGCGGCGAAGAGCGTTCGCGACAGGTCGACGGCGCGGCGGCGCTCGTCGGGCGAGAGGTAGGCGTTGCGCGAAGACAGCGCCAGGCCGTCCGGCTCGCGGACGGTCTCCCCGACGACCAGGCGGATCGGGAAGTCGAGGTCGCGCACGAGGCGCCGGACGACGGCGACCTGCTGGAGATCCTTGCGGCCGAAGACGGCGACGTCCGGGAGCACCCGGAGGAAGAGCTTCGTCACGACCGTCGCGACGCCGCGGAAGTGGCCCGGCCGCCGCGCGCCTTCGCCGCCCTCCGTAACGCCGCCCACCTCGACGTGCGTCGAAAAATCCGGGGGATAGAACGCCGCCGGGTCCGGCGCATAGAGGACGTCGGCGCCCTCGCCTTCGAGAAGGCGGGCGTCCTCCTCCCCCCGGCGCGGATAACGGGAGAAGTCCTCGCCCGGGGCGAACTGCAGCGGATTGACGAAGACCGACACGACGATGAAGGGAGCGTGGTGCTTCGCCAGGCGCACGAGCGAGAGGTGCCCTTCGTGCAGGGCCCCCATCGTCGGAACGAGCGCCACCGGCTCGCCGGCCGCGCGCGCGCGGCCCACGGCGGATCGCAGGGGATCGAGCCCGTTGACGGTGATCACGGGTCGAGCGCGGGCTCCGGGTCTCCGGCCGCCGTCAATGCACCCGGCGCAGCGCCGGTGGCTTCCCGCTGAAAGACTCGTCGTGGGACGGGAACGAACCGTCCTTGACGTCCTTGCGGAAGGCGCGGGCGGCGTCGCCGATGACCGTCGAGAGGTCGGCGTACCGGCGCACGAATCTGGGGCGCAGGTCGCGCGTCAGGCCGACCACGTCGTGGAAGACGAGAACCTGGCCGTCGCAGTGCGGACCGGCGCCGATGCCGAGCGTCGGGACGGGGATCTCCTGGGTGATCTCGGCGGCGAGCGACTCCGGCACGCACTCGAGCACGATGGCGAAGCAGCCCGCCTCCGCGAGCGCCCGCGCGTCCTCGCGGATCTCCCGCGCGGAGTCCGCCTCGCGACCCTGCACTTTGAAGCCGCCGAGCTTGCGGTAGGACTGGGGCGTCAGTCCCACGTGGCCCATCACCGGGATGTCCGCCGCGAGGATCGCCTCGACCGCCGGAAGGATGCGCTTGCCGCCTTCGACCTTGACGGCGGCGCAGCCCGCCTCGGCGAGGAAACGGCCGGCGTTCTCGACCGCGCGCGCGGGCTCGGCCTGGTACGAAAGAAACGGCATGTCGCCGACGACGACGGCGCGTTTGGTGGCGCGCGCGACGGCCCGAGAGTGGCGGATCATCTGGTCCATCGTCGCCGACAGCGTGTTGGCCTCGCCGTAGACGGTCATCTCGACCGAGTCGCCGACGAGAAGGATGTCGATGCCCGCCTCGTCGAGCAGCCGCGCCGAGGGCGCGTCGTAGACGGTCAGCATCGAGATCCTTTCGCGGCCCTTGGCCGCGACGATCCGCGGAATCGAGAGGGGCTCGTTCTCCGGAAGGTCGGACATCGTTCGCTCCTTGCCTTTCGGTCGACGTCCCCGACATCGGAGATCGCCGCCGATCAGGGCGAGGGGAGAATTATATGCTCCGGTGGGCCGGCAAGTCCCGCAAGGCGGTCTCCACCGCCTTCGCGTCGACCGCGGCCCCGTGTCATCCCGGGCCACCCCATGTCGTTATCCCGAAGGCACCCGATATCGTCATCCCGGGCCTCCTCATGCCGTCATCCCGGGCCACGCTTGCCCCCGGCCCGAGCCACCCATGCCGTCATCCCGAGCGGAGCGAGGGATCCCGGACTCGATCGAGTGCGGTGGCGGTCAAGCTCGGGATCCCTCGGGCCTTCGGCCCTCGGGATGACCTGGCTACTTGGGCCCGGGATCCCTCGGGCCTTCGGCCCTCGGGATGACCTGGGCTTCTTGGGCTCGGGATCCCTCGGGCCTTCGGCCCTCGGGATGACCTGGCTACTTGGGCTCGGGATCCCTCGGGCCTTCGGCCCTCGGGATGACCGGCGGCGGCGCTTCGCGCGCCGCCGGTCACTTTGGGGCGCTCGCCGCGGGGACGTAGTACTGGACGCCCTTCTTCGCCTTCTGGATCCGGCCGACCAGGTCCTCGAAGTCCCCCGGGCGGTTGACGAAGTCGATCTCGTTGGTGTCGACGACGAGAAGCGGCGTCTCGTCGTAGTGGTAGAAGTAGTAGTTGTAGGCTTCGATCAGCTGCGCCAGGTACTCCGGCGTGACGGCCTTCTCGAGCCCCCGGGTCTTCTTCTTGATCCGCTTCAGGCAGGTGTCGATCGACGCCTGGAGGAAGATCACGAGATCGGGCTTGCGGACCGACTCGGAGAGCAGCGTGTACAGGCGGTCGTAGATCAACAGCTCCGAGTCGTCGAGGTTCAGGCAGGCGAAGATCTTGTCCTTCGGGAAGTGGTAGTCGGCGACGACGAGGTTGCTGAAGAGGTCGATCTGCGCGATCTCCTGCTGCTGCTGGTAGCGGGACAGCAGGAAGAAGAGCTGCGTCTGGAAGGCCGCGCCCTTCTTCTTCTTGTAGAAGTCGGGCAGGAACGGGTTGTCGACGTCTTCGAGGACCTTCGTTCCGTGGAATCTTCGCGCCAGCATCTCCACGAGGGCGGTTTTGCCGACTCCGATCGCGCCCTCCACCGCGAGGTGGCGGAGCTGAACGTCGCCTTCGGAGGGGATGGCCACGCCCGGATTCTAATGCGAACGCGCCAGCACGTCGGCGATGCCGCAGGCGGCCAGCGTGACCGACACGAACCCGTTGGCCGTGAAGAAGGCCGCATCCACGCGGGACAGGTCGCCCGGCCGGACGATCGCGTGCTGGTAGACGAGGGCCGAAAGGGTCGCGAGCACCCCGGCAAGGAAGAGCCAGCCGCCTCCCGAGAGTCTCCAGACCGCCACGAGGAGGCCCGCCATGAGGAGATGGAACACGGCCGAGAGCCACAGGGCGCGCTTCGCTCCGTAGCGTGCGGGGATCGAGCGCAGCCCCGTCCGGCGGTCGTGTGCTTCGTCCTGCAGGGAATAGATCACGTCGAAGCCGGCCGTCCAGAAGAGGACGGCGAGGCCGAGGAGGACGGGCAGGAGAGCGAACTCGCCCCGGACCGCGATCCAGGCGCCGACCGGCGCGACCCCGAGGCACAGGCCGAGAACGAGGTGGGAGAGCGTCGTGAACCGCTTGGTGTAGGAGTAGAGAAGGAGCAGCGCCAGGGCGACCGGCGAGAGCAGGAGCGTGAGCCGGTTGAGACTCGCCGCGGCGGCCAGGAAGAGCGCGACCGACGCGACCAGGAACGCTCGGACGAACCCGATCGAGAGCGTTCCCGCCGGAAGCGCGCGGGAGGCGGTGCGCGGGTTGGCCGCATCGATGTGGCGGTCCGCGAGGCGGTTGTGGGCCATGGCGGCGCTTCGGGCGCCGATCATCGCGAGCACGATCTTCGCCAGCGTCTCCCGATCCGGCCAGCCTCCCGCCGCGAGGACGGCGGCGAGGATCGCGAAAGGCAGGGCGAAGAGTGTGTGCGAGAACTTGATCATCTCGAGCGTCGCCCGGAAGGACCGGAAGACGCCCGCCGGCGCGCTCACCGCCTGCGCGGGGGACGCCGGGCCGTTTCGGCGGCGGCCACGCCCCGCCGTCCGGTCCAGCGGAACGGCTCGCCCCGCGGCCCGAGTCCCAGCATCCTCGCCACGCGCACGCAGTAGGCATCGAGGAACCGGTCCATCGACGGCGAGTCGACGTAGAAGGCCGGGGACGGCGGAGCGACGATCGCGCCCGCAAGCGTCGCCAGGCGCATGTTCTCGATGTGGATCAGGGAGTAAGGCGATTCCCGGAAAGCGAGGACGAGCGGCCGGCGCTCCTTGAGACAGACGTCGGCCGCCCGGGCGAGCAGGTCGCGGGAGATGCCGTGGGCGATCGACCCCAGCGTTCCGCCGCTGCACGGGATCACGATCATGCCCGACGCCGGATAGGAACCCGAGGCGATCGAAGCGCCGACGTCGGCGTTGTCGTGAAGCGCGATTCGCGCCCGCTGCGCCTTCGTCGCCGCGAGGCTCGCGATCCAGTCGCGCGGCGCCGCGATGTCCGGCGCAAGCTCGTTGCGGGCGACCGCGAGCGCCGGCTCGGAGACGATCAGGTGAAGGCGCGAGAGGCCGGCGCCGGCCAGGGCGATCTCGACGAAGCGGCGCGCGAGCCGGGCGCCCGAGCCCCCCGAGACGCCGACGACGATCTCTCTGCCGGGCACGCGCGCCAGTCTATCCACTCGGGACCGCCGACAAGAAATTCGTCGGGTGTCTCGGAGCCTTGACGCGGGCCCCGTCCGCCGCGCCTCGGGCCCTTTCGAACATTGCGCCCCCCGGTGACAGGAGTCCTTGTCGCTGCGACCGAGGGGGCACCGGCCGCGTGCACGGGCTAACTCGCTCCCTGTCCTCGGCTTCGCCCCGCTTTCCCGGTTCGGCATGGATATCGCGATGGAGGCCTCCCCGAAAAGGAGGTGCCGATGGAGAACGCCTGATCGCAGCCGCTCGATGAGGACAAACGCCAACCAAGGTTTCCCGGTCTCTTCGGAGGCGCCGACGGCCTCCGGACTCGAAAGGAGTGTTCGATGCTCGCATCCCGCATTCGTGTCGCCGCTATCGCCGTCCTGCTGTCGATGGGCGCCGGCGCGCTTCTCTTCGGCGAGAACGCGCAGGCCCCGGCATCCGCCGGCAAGAGGGTCAACATCAACGCCGCGTCCGCGGCGGAGCTCGCGTTTCTGCCACGCATCGGCCTGAAGGTGGCCGAGCGAATCGTCGAGCGGCGCAAGGCCAAGCCGTTCGCCCGACCCGAGGACCTGATGGAGGTCAAGGGCATCGGCGAGAAGCTGTTCCTCAGCCTCAAGCCCTACGTGGCCGTCTCGGGGCCGACCACGCTCGACGCCAAGGTCCGCCTGTCGTCTTCTCCGTCCGCGCGCCGCGCTTCCTCCCCGGCGCCGGCGCCCCAGGAGAAGCCCGCGAACGCCGTCCCGGTGGGCAAGGGACGGTGACCCCCCCGCCCGCCCGGGGCCCACTGGGCCCCGGGCCCTCCTCGCTCGCCGCCGGGTTTTCCGTGCCGGACCTTCTCGTGGCGACGATGCTCGGCGCGTTTCTGACCCTGATGGTGGTTCCGGGCGCCATGTCGCTGAAGGAATCCGTGGCCATCCGCAATGCCGTCCACGAGACGACGGTGGCGTTCTTCCGCGCCCGCGCCTACGCCATCGCGCGCGGCCACAACGTCGGGTTGAAGTTTCGCCGGAACGGCGACCGGTGGGAGTGGGCTCTCTACAGCGACGGCAACGGCAACGGCGTCCGAACGGCGGAGATCGCCAGCGGCGTCGACCGACCGCTCGGCGTCGCGTTCCCCTGGTCGCGCAACGACGTGCGCCCGGCGATCATGACCGGAACGCGCGTGCCCGATCCGAGCACGCGCGGCCGGTACCTCGACCGGATCGACGACCCGATCCGATTCAACAACTCCGACATCTGTTCCTTCTCGCCGGTCGGAGACAGCACGCCGGGCTCGGTCTATCTGTGGGACGCGCACAATCGAATGGCCGTCGTGCGCGTCTTCGGGGCGAGCGCCAAGGTGCGGACGCTCTACTACCGCCGGGGAGAGAGAGGCTGGACGCCGTGATCATCCCGATCGAATCCGGTGAGAGGGTAGGCGGAGACGACGTTCCCGCCGCCGTCGGCCCAGAGAAGGGATTTCTCATAGTCGGCGCCGTCGGGAATCCGGCCGCGAGCCGCGAGGCAGTCCTTCAGGCACGCTCCGGCGCCGACCGCGACACCGTCCCAGACGAGCGATCGGCGGAGCGTGGCGCCGCCGGGCGCGACGCGCACCCGGCCGAGCACGCTCTCCGAGGCATCGAGGCCGTCGAGGGAGAGTCCGGCGAGCACGCGCCGCCGGCCGTCGAAGTCTCCGCCGCCCCGCGGAAAGGGCCCTCCGCGCGCGAGCGCTTCGAGCGACGCGCGCAGGAAATCGCCCGGGCGGCCGAGATCGGCGTGCGGGCCATGATGGAAGACGAAGCCCAGCTCCTCGCGCCCCTCGTCGAGGATCGGCTGCCAGAGATGCGCGACGAGGGACGTCTCGCCGGCGGGGATGCGCTCCAGGAGACGGGGCGCGAGAACGCAGACACCCGTGTAGAGAAGCGCCCCTGGTCCGTGGACGCCGAAGGCCGCGATGCGATCCCCTTCGGACTGAAGCGGCGTGTAGTGCTGCGGGTCCCGGTTTTCCGTGACGAGCAGGGTCGCTGCGCGGCCCGATTCCCGGTGCCGGGCCAGGAGCCCGGAGAAGTCGGGATCGATCGCGGCATCGGAGTTGACGACGAGGAAGTCCTCCTGCCCGAGGAACTCGGACGCATTCCGGAGGGCGCCGGCCGTTCCGAGGATCCGCTCCTCGGGGAAGAACGCGAGGTCCGGAAGCTCCGTCGGCTCCTCGCGCAGGTGGCGCTCGATCTGGTCGCCCAGATGATGGAGATTAACCGCTACTTCGCGGACGCCGGCCTCGTGCAATCGCCGGAGGTGCGCGACCGCGAGCGGGACGTTTAGGAAGGGGAGCAGCGGCTTCGGGATCCGCTCCGTCACGGGCCGAAACCGCAGGCCGCGGCCCGCGCAAAGGAGAATCGCCCGCATCCGGCTAGGGAACGAAGACCATGTCCGGCGGCAGCGCGGGGTCCTCCTTGCGGCGCTGCGCGTAGAGCTCGGCGTAGGAGTATGGGATCGACTCCGATGCATCGAGTCCGAGTCGGCCCACGACGCGCCGGATCGTCGGGGGATCGCCTTCGACCTCGACGAAGAGCCCGATCGGCGTGGTGTCGAGCGCGATCACGCTCCCGTCGCAGTCCCACTCTTCGCGGCGCTTGTCGTACCGGAAGCGCGGGGTGAGGCCGAGTCCGGCGAGGATGGCCTCGGTCTCGGCGGCGTCGGCGACCTCGGTCTCGCGTTCCTCGCGGATCTTGGCGCCGGCCTGGAACCGGACCGCGCCTTTATAGGTCAGGATCGCGCGGCCGTTGGCTCGGCGCAGCCGGACGGTACGGCCGCCGCCCGAGAGCTTCCGCTCGGGGTCGTCGAAGAGAACGTTGGATTCGTCGTGCTCGGCCGTCCGCAGCGAGGCGCCCGCCGAACGGAGGCGGTCCCGAACGGCGTCGAGCGCCGGCACCGGGATCTTGACCTCGATCTCCTCACGCGGCCGCGCGGCATCGGGGTCTGTCACGGGAGCAGCCGGCGCGCGATCTCCTGGGCCTTCCTGCCGTCGATGCGCCCCTTGTAGCCTGCCATCAGCTCCTTCATGAGGAGCCCGACGTCCTTCTGCGAGGTGAAACCCTTCCGGGCGACGGTCTCGCGGATGATCGCCTCGATCTCCGCCTCGCCGAGACCCTGCGGCAGGTAGCCCTCGAGGATCGCGAGCTCCTCCGTCTCGGCGTCGACGAGGTCCTGGCGGCCGCCCCGCGCGTACTGCTCGATCGAATCCCGGCGCTGCTTGACGGCCCGGCGCAGCACGCTCTCGACTTCCTCGTCGGTGAGATCCCGCTGGGCCTGGATCTTCTCGTTCTTCAGAGCGGCGAGCATCAACCGCAGGGTGGCGACGCGGCGCTTGTCGCCGGCTTTCATCGCCGCCTTCAGGTCCTGCTCGATCCGGGCCTGCATGCGCGGGAGGCTATCACCGCCGCGCGGCTTCGGAACGGGGATAGCCTGTGCGCGTGAAGCGATTCCTCATCGGGACGGCCGGCCACATCGACCACGGGAAGACCGCGCTCGTGAAGGCGCTGACCGGGATCGACGCCGACCGTCTCCCGGAGGAAAAGCGGCGGGGCATCACGATCGATCTCGGTTTCGCGCATGCCGAGTGGGACGACGTGCGAGTCTCCTTCGTCGACGTCCCGGGCCACGAGCGCTTCGTGCGCAACATGCTCGCCGGCGCGGGCGGCATCGAGGCGGTCCTGCTCGTCGTGGCGGCCGACGAGTCGGTGATGCCGCAGACGCGCGAGCATTTCGACATCGTCCGGATGCTCGGCCTCTCCTCCGGCGTCGTGGCGGTGACCAAGATCGACCGGGCCGGACCGGAGCTCGTGGAAGTGACGACGGCGGACGTCCGGGACCTGACGCGCGGGTCGTTTCTCGAGTCCGCCCCGGTCGTGCCCGTGTCGGCGCGCACCGGCGAGGGACTCGAGGCGCTGAAGGCGGCCCTGATCGAGGCGGCCCGGCGCGCGCGGGCGGGGAGCCGCGAGTCCGAGGTCGTCCGCCTGCCGATCGACCGGGCGTTCCTCGTGCCCGGGTTCGGCCCGGTGGTGACGGGAAGCCTCGTCTCCGGATCGATCGCCCGGGACCAGAAACTGGAGCTGCTGCCGGAGCGGCGCCCGGTGCGCGTGCGTCGCGTCGAGGTCCACGGCAGGGAGGAGACGGTGGCGCGTGCGGGCGAGCGGGTCAGCGTGAACCTGGCGGGCGTCGAGCTGGCCGACCTGCGCCGGGGCATGGTGCTGGCCGACGCGGGCGCGATCGCGACGTCGAGACGCCTGGTCGCGCGTCTCGACCTGCTGCCGGCGGCGCCGCCGGTGCGGAGCGGCGACCGCCTGTCCTTTCACCATTTCGCCTCGGAGGCTCCGGCCGGCGTGCGCGTTCTCGATGCGGCCGAGATTGCGCCGGGCGGCTCGGCGCGCGCCGCATTGCGGTTCTCGGGACCGGTGGCTGCCGCTCCGGGCGACCGGTTCGTCGTGCGCCGGCTGTCCCCGGTCGAGACGATCGGCGGGGGCATCGTTCTCGATCCTCGGCCACTCGCCGTCCGGGGCCGCTTCGACGATGCGCGGCGGGACGCGCTCGATCGGCTCGAGCGAGGCCCGCTCGCGGAGCGGCTGGCGCTCTGGATCGAAGAGACACGCGAATCGGGCGCCGGCGAAGAGGATCTCGCCCAGCGCGCAGGGGTTCGGGCGGCCGACGTTCGCGCGGCCCTGGCGCCGGCGCTCTCGGGGGGCCGCATGCACGCGCTGCGGCGGTCTCCCGACCGCTACATGGCGGAGCCGGCGCTGGCGCGGTTGTCGGCACGCGCGGCCACGGAGCTGCAGCGCCTCCTCGCCGCCGGCCCGGCATCGGTCGGCGCCTCCCGGGGGACGCTGCTGCAGCGCATCCTTCCGCGGGCGGACGCGCGCTGGGCCGAAGCGGTCGAGGCGGCCCTGGTCGCCCGGGGCGTGATCGTCGTCGCCGGCGACGAGGCGCGCGCGCCCGGGCGCGACGATCTGGCCGGTCCCGATCGTGAGCTCTCCGAACGCGTCGCCGACGCCTTCCGAAAGCGCGGTCTCGAGCCTCCTTCCCCCGCGGAGGTCGCGACGAGCGTCCAGCGTCACCCGAAGGTCGTCGAGGGTCTGATCGGATACCTCGTGAAGAAAGGCTCCCTCGTCCGCCTGCCGGGCGGCTGGATCGTGGCGCGCGAAGCCGTCGACTCCGTCGTCGAGCGCCTGCGGGGATCGGGAACGGACTCGCTCGACGTCGCCCAGTTCAAGGCGATGTTCGGCCTGACCCGCCGTCTGGCGATTCCGCTGCTCGAGCACCTCGACGAAAAAAAAGTGACGCGTCGGGTCGGCGACCGGCGCCAGGTTCTCGGGAGCGGAGGCTAGGGTCGTGTCACGGCAGTTCCCGTTTCGGGAGTGCCGCAGATGCTGGTCCGTATGCCGTTGATGCCCCGGCCCCGGGAAGCGTTCGTGTGATCCGGTTGACGGCGAAACTTCCGGGACCGGACCCTAGGGACCGATCGCCCGGCGAAGCGCCGAGATCTGCTTGATCTCGTCGTCGAAGGTGATCTGGCCCGTCAGAACGAGCTCGTTCCACGACTCGACCGGCGCGCCCTTGGACTGCGCGGGCCGCAGCATCCAGGCGGCCATCTGCCGCCGGAAATAGGTCAGAAGCACCGGGTCGCTGACCTCGATCGGGATCGCGTGTGTGATGCGGCCGGTCTTGTCGATCTGGATCCAGAACTTCACCGAGAACGGCCCCTTGTAGGAATCCGCCGACCACGGGGCCTTCTGCGGGATCGGCGCGGTGTCGACCTCGAGAATCGAGACCGTCCCGTCGGTCGGAGCGGGCGGATGGCGGCTGTCGAGCCAGGCCGTTTCCGCCGGCCAGGTGAATGGCGCGGGAAGCGGGGTCTTCGGCGTGACGGGAGTCATCAGCATCTGCGACACCTTCGGCGCGTCGATCTCGACCGACAGCTCGAGCCGGTAGGCGCCCCAGGTGTCGACCGGCTGGCCCGACCGCCGCGCCGGAGTGATCGTCCACCGCTGGACCGACTTCAAGGTCTCGGCCGCCAGCGACGGGATCGGGTCGCGGTCGCGCCGCACGGTGAGCGGTTTTCCCGTGGCGTCGACGCGGATCGAGAGGAAGAACCCCGCCGGCAGCGTCAGGTCGGTCAGCGGCAGCTTGGCGGGAAGCGTTGCCGGAACCTCGGCGACCGCGCCGTACGGGTTCTCGGTCGGGAGCGTCGCGATCTTGATCGTGGGAACGTCGACGATGCGGGCCGCGGGCGGCGCCACGCGAGTCCGGACGGGCGTCGGCGCGGGCCCGGGCGCTTCCGCGGACACCGGTGCGGCGCCGGGTGGTGGCGCCGCGGACGGCGCGGGAGGCGCAACCGGAGCCTGCGCATCGACCGGGTTCGGAGCGCCGGCCGTCGGCGGGATGGAGCCGGCATCGGCGGCCGCCGGCAATGGCGTGGGCGCGGGCGCGGGCGCCTGATCCTGAGCGAGCGCGGCTCTGCCGATCGAGGCGGCGAGCACGGCCGCAGCCGACAAGGCACGAAATGCGAGGCGCATCGGTTTGACCGAAGTATATGGGAACTGCGGCCCCGGCCGCCCTACCGGCGCCGGCCGCCGGTTCCCGTGGGAAGGGCGGTCACTTGGCCTCCAGCCAGTTCGTTCCCGACCCGACCTCCACGGCCAGCCGGACTTTCAACTGCGCCGCGCCCTCCATGACCTCGCGGACCAGCCGCTCGACCTCCGGCACTTCCTCCTCGGGGGCCTCGAGGACGAGCTCGTCGTGGACCTGGAGGGACAGGCGCGCGGAAAGCCCCTTCGCGGGCAGGGCCTGGTCGAGGCGGATCATCGCGATCTTGACGATGTCGGCGGCCGTTCCCTGGAAGGGAGCGTTGAGCGCCATGCGCTCCGCGTTGGCGCGCAGTCCCGCGTTCGAAGCCGCGATCTCGGGGATCGGCCGGACGCGGCCGAAGAGCGTCGAGACCTCCCTCTTGCGCCGCGCTTCGGCGAGGATGCCGTCGAGGCAGCCGCGCACCCGCGGAAACTGCCCGAAATAGGCCTCGATGAAGGTCTTCGCCTCCGAGGTCGGTACGCCGAGGTCCCGCGCGAGCGAAAAGGCGCCCATCCCGTACAGGAGGCCGAAGTTGATGCGCTTGGCCGCAAAGCGCATCTCGTTCGTGACCAGGTCGGGCGCGACGCCGAACACCTTCGCCGCCGTGGCGCGGTGGATGTCCATCTCGGCTTCGAACGTGGACACCAGGGCCTCGTCGCACGACATGTGGGCCAGGATTCGCAGCTCGATCTGCGAATAGTCCGCGACGACCAGGCGGCGCGACGGCGGCGCGATGAACGCGCGCCGGATCTCGCGGCCGGCCGCCGTGCGGATCGGAATGTTCTGCAGGTTCGGATCCGACGACGACAGGCGGCCGGTGGCCGCGACCGTCTGCCGGAAGGAGGTGTGGACGCGGCCGCCGGCATCGGCCAGGGCCGGAAGGGCGTCGACGTAGGTCCCCTTGAGCTTCGAGATCTCGCGGAACTCGAGCATGTATCGGGGCAGCGGCAGGCCCTGTTCGGCGAGCTCCGTCAGGACCTCGACGCCGGTCGACGAGGACTTCGTCTTGGCCGTTTTCTTCAGCACGGGGTACTTGAGCTTCTCGAAGAGGATCTGGCCGAGCTGGGCGGGGGAGTTGAGGTTGAATTCCTCCCCGGCTTCGGTCCAGATTTTCTGTTCGAGGGCCCGCAGGTCCGTCTCCATGCGGACCGACATCTCGTTGAGGAACGCCGTGTCGATCGCGACGCCGAAGAGCTCCATGCGCGCGAGTACCGGCGTGAGCGGCCGCTCGATCTCCCGGTAGACCTTCTCCAGCTCGGGCCGGGCCTCGAGGTCCTGGCGGAGCAGCGGCGCGAGCGCGGCCGCGGCCGTCGCGCGCTCGGCGAGCCAGCGGTCGGCCGCCTCGATCGCGTATTCCTTCGGCAGCTTTCCGTCGGAGACGCCGGCCTCCTTGTCGGGGGAAAGTTTCCGTCCCAGGCGCTGGAACGCGAGCGGCTCGATCTCCGAGCTGCCGACGCCGGACGACAGCACGTACTGGGCAAGTCCGACGTCGAAGAGGTCCGCCCGCATCGATCGCTGCCGTGCCGCGAGCAGGCGCTCGAAAGGCTTGGCGTCGGCGGTGGCCAGCCGCGCGCCCGGACGGTCGAGGGTCTCCCAGCGGGCGAGTATGGCGTCGAGGGTGCCCTCGGCGATCTGCGCCGCGGGCCCCTCCGCCGCCGCCAGCAGGAGGTCGGCGTCGTGGGCCAGGAGGGCGATGCCGTGGGGCCCCGGCCCCTCGAGCGCGATCGCCTCGCCGGTGTCGAGACGGCGCGACGAAACCTGCGCCGCCTCCGTCTCGCCGTGGATCTCGGCGGCCAGCGAGTGGAACTCGAGCTCGACGAAGAGCGCCTTGAGCTTCTCGTTGTCGGGCTCGGCCCGCCGGAGCGCTCCGGGGTCGAAGGGAATCGAAAGGTCCGTGCGGATCGCGGCGAGCCGCTGCGAAAGCAGGGCTTTCTCGGTGTTCTCGCGCAGGCTCTCCCCGACCTTGCCCTTGACCTCGCCGGCCCGGGCCAGCAGCCCGTCGAGGCTGCCGTATTCCGAAATCCACTTCTTGGCGGTGACCTCGCCAACGCGCGGAACTCCGGGGATGTTGTCCGAGGCGTCGCCCATGAGCGCCAGAACGTCGACGACCTGCGCCGGGGCGACGCCGAAGAACTCGACGACCCCCTTCTCGTCGAGGAACCTCTCCTTGCCGGTGTGAAAGACGCGGACCCGCGAGCCCGAGACGAGCTGGAGCATGTCCTTGTCCGCCGTGACGATCACGACGTCGAACCCGGCTTCGGCGGCGCGCTTGGACAGCGTCCCGATGACGTCGTCCGCCTCGTAGCCCGGAAGCTCGAGAACCGGTATGCGGTAGGCCTCGAGGGCCCGGCGGATCTCGGGAATCTGGGTCGACAGGTCCGCCTCCATCGCCGGGCGGTTGGCCTTGTAGGCGTCGTACTCCTCGTGTCGGACCGTCTTCTCGGCGCGGTCGAAGGCCACCGCGAGGTGGTCCGTCGGGTGCTCCCGCAGCATCTTCCGGAGCATGGTCAGGAATCCGTAGACCGCGTTGGTCGGCCGCCCCGCCGAGGTCGAGAGCCCGCGGATCGCGTGGTAGGCGCGATGGATGTTGGACATGGCGTCCACCAGGTAGAGCGTCGGGCGGGTCTCGGGCATCGAAGCCGGATTCTATGGCCCCGGATCGATCGCCCCCGCGAGACCGGAAAGGGGGCATTGGCGCGCCTTCCGCGATCGCGTGGTCCGGTGCGGGACGCCGCGGAGCGTGCCGCTGCGCTCCGGGAACCGGAGCGGGCTCAGGACATTGGATACCGAATCGAGGGGGCAGAAAACAAAATCGCGCGGCCCCTTGCGGTGCCGCGCGAATCGATTTATCAAGTGTACGAAAAGCGCCCGACTCTGTCAAGGGAAATCGCCGGCGGCCCGCGGAGCTGCCAACCTGCCTGTTGTCAATCGGATGACTCGTGACCAGAAGTGAATTTTCGAGACCTTGGGCGCTTCGCCGGCTCTCCCTTTTTGAGACGAACTCCGAAACTGCCGCGCCCCCGGCGCGTCGCGGTGCCCCTTGCGGGCGCCCTCTCCCGTGCCAATCAAGCGGCGACGCGCGAATCGTCAGCCTGTCAGCGAGCGGCCACGAGGGCCGCCCCTGCGGCCGGTGATCTGACATGGCGGCGTTGTGTGAACAACCTGTCGAGAAGCGACGGCTAGAACCGCTTGCGGACGATCGCCAGGACCTGGGAGCGGAGGCGCTGGGATTCTTCCTGGAGGATGGCGGTCTCCTTCTGCATCTCGCTCACGAAGGAGGCGTCTTCGGACCCGGAAAGGTTGATTCCGACGTTCAGAAGGGCGCCTTCCACGCAGGCGTCGAGGAGGAGGGCGGCGGCTCCCACGTCCGAGGCGGCGTTCGGGTTGCCCTTCTCGGCGAGCTCGGGCAGGGCGGCGAGCAGGCGGACGGCGGCTCGGGCCGTTCGCATGGGCACTTCCGTGGCCCGCCGATTGGCGACGGAGATCCGGTGCGATCGCGCGGCTTTCTCTTCGTCGGTGGTCTTGGGAAGCCTTCGAGCGGCGATGACCTCGTCGTAGGCCTGCGAGTCTTCCCGTGCCAGCTCGAGGAACTCGGCGTTCGCCAGTCCCGCCGCTTCCGCGATCGGGCGGACCACGTCGTGAGCGTCGGCGTATTTCTCCTTCGACAGCGTCAGCGCCGCCACCATGCGCGCCAGCGCCGCCCCCATGGCGCCGGCGACCGCCGCGCCCGTTCCCCCGCCGGGGGTGGGGGACTCCGAAGCCAGGGCTTCCAGGAATTGCTCGAGCGAGAGTGCCGCGAAGTTGGTCACGTCCGGCTCCCCTCTACGACGCGGCCGCGCAGGACGACGGCGTCGACCAGGTTGACCCCCCAATGATAGATGAGGTGGCGGTCGTCCGGGGCGTCGAGGACGACGAGGTCGGCCGATTTGCCGCGTTCGAGCGATCCGACCTCGGAGGCGAGCCCTAGCGAGGCGGCCGCGTTCAGAGTCATGCCGGTCAGCGTTTCCTCGACCGACAGTCCCGAGTCGAGGCAGGCGTGGACGGCGACGGCCGCCAACGACTCGGTGCAGCAGGTCCCCGGGTTGGAATCGGAGGCGACCGCGACGGGCACCCCGGCCTCGATCAGGTCCCGCGCCGGCGCCCGGCGCGAGCGCATCCACCATGCGGTCCCGGGCAGGATCACGGCGACCGTCCCCGACCGGGAGAGGGCCGCGATCTCCTCCGCCTCGATGAAGAGGAGGTGGTCGGCCGAGGCGGCGGAGAGCTCGGCCGCCAGCCGCGCGCCCCCGGAGCGCGCGAGCTCGTCCGCGTGGACCCGCAGCCCCAGGCCGGCCCGTCGGGCGGATTCGAGGATCGTTCGCGACTCCGCGACGGTGAAGACTCCCTGCTCGCAGAAGACGTCGCAGTAGCGCGCGAGCCCTTCACGGGCTGCCCGAGGAACGATCTCTTCGGCCACGATCCGCACCCACTCGCCGCGGTTGTCGGTGAACTCGGGAGGAATCTCGTGGGCGGCGAGCACCGTCGGAACCAGCCGCGGAAGATCCGACCGGCCGCCGAGCGTTCGGAGAAGCCGGAGGGCGCGGATCTCGTCGGCCTCCGTCAGGCCGTAGCCGGATTTGGCCTCGGCCGTCGTCGTTCCGTGGGCGAGCATCCGGGCGAGCCGGCGCCCCACGGTCTCCTCGAGCTCCGCTTCGGTGCCGGCGCGCGTCGCGCGGACGGTGGCATGGATGCCGCCTCCCTCGGCGGCGATCGCCGCGTAGCTCTCGCCGGCGAGCCGGCGGCCGATCTCGGGGCCGCGGTCGCCGAGCCAGACCGGGTGCGTGTGCGCGTCGACGAGCCCCGGGACGACCGCCCGTCCGCCGGCGTCGAGCGCCCGATCGGCCGGGCGCCCCCGGTACTCCCGGGCGTAGTCCGCCTCGGCGCCGACGAAGACGATGCGGCCATTCTCGGCGCGGAGGGCGGCGCCGCGGAGCCGCAGGATCTCGCCCTGCTCGCGGCCCCGGCGGGCCTCGCGCCCGAGAGGCGTCGCGAGACAGCCGATGTTGCGGATCTCGAGGGAGCCGGCCATCCGGTCCGCGAACCTACGCCGTCATCCCGCCGTTTCTTCCTTGCTCGCCTTGCGCGTCATGTAGGAGAGCGGGCGGTCCTTCTCGTCCTCGTCGCGGTCGAAGTCGAGGACCTGCTGGAAGAGCTCGATCATTGTCTGGAGCTGGAGGCGGAAGTTCGCGCGCTGGACCTTGAGCTCCTGGATCGCCTTCTCGATCTCGGCGGAGCGCTGGAGCGCGTGGTGGGTCAGCTTCTCGGCCGAGCCCTGCGCCTCCCGGACGATGAGGTCGCCTTCCTTGCGTGCGGCCGACCGGATGTCCTCGGAGGCCTGCTGCGCGGACAGGAGCGTCTGCTTGAGGATCCGCTCGCGCTCCCGGTGCTCTTCGTTCTCCTGTTCGAGGGAACGCAGTCGGTTTTCGAGGTCGGCGTTCTCCCGCGCGAGGACCTCCATGTCCTCGGCGACGTCGGTCAGGAACGTCTGCACCTCGACCGGGTCGAGGCCTTTCCACTTCTTCGAGAACTCGCGTTTCTGAATCTCGAGCGGGCTCGTGCGGGGACGCATGGAGACCTCCAATGATCTCTACGAGTAGGCCAGGCGCGCGATGAAGCGCGTCAGCAGGTAGATGATGAGCAGAACGAAGAGCGGCGAGAGGTCGATCCCGCCGGTCCGCGAGGGGGGCACCAGCCGGCGGAACGGACGGAAGAGCGGCTCGGTGACGCCCCAGAGAAAGCGGACGATCGGGTTGCGCGGATCCGGGCTGACCCAGGAGACGAGCGCCGCGATGATCACGATCCACTGGGCGGCCGTCAGGAGCCAGAGAATCGCGTCGAACACGGCGCCGGTCGCCGATCCGCCGACGTTCATGCCGTCTCCCGCGCGCCGAAGAGGGCGGTCCCGATGCGAACCTCGGTCGCGCCTTCCTCGACGGCGACCCGGAAGTCGTGGCTCATGCCCATCGAAAGCTCGGGCAGCGGGCGCCCGAACCGCTTCGTCAGGCCTTCGCGGAGCGCCGAGAGCTCCCGGAAGAAGGGGCGGGACCGCTCGGGATTGGGATCGTAAGGCGGGACGGCCATGAGGCCCCGCACGTCGAGGTGCTCGCAGCCGAGCGCCGTCTCGCACAAGCGGGGCGCGTCTTCGGGCAGTGCGCCCGCCTTCGACTCCTCACGGCCGACGTTGATCTCGAGCAGCACCGGCAGCGTCCCACCCGTCTCCGACAGCATCGCCTCCAGGCGAGCTGCAAGTCTTTCCCGGTCTAGCGTTTCGATGACGCGGAACCATTGTAGCGCCGTCCGGACCTTGTTGCTCTGCAAAGGCCCGATCAGCCGCCACTCGAGAGCCGGAAACGCCTCGCGCACGGCCGCCATCTTCGCGGCGCCTTCCTGGACGCGGTTCTCGCCGAACCGGGTGATTCCGGCCCGGGCGGCGTTGGCGACGGTCTCGCCGCTCTGCGTCTTGGTCACGGCCATGAGGGACACGTCGCCGGGCGAGCGGCCCGCGCGGGCGGCCGATTCCGCGATCGCCGAGAGGATCCCCGCGCGGCGGCGGGCGATCTCCTCGACGGGGACGGCGGTCATGTCCGCCGGAACTTCTCCCCGGCCAGCTCCCGCTCGCTCGCGTCGGCGCCGAGGTTGGCGAGGCGGTCCGCCTTCTTGTTGTCCTCGCGCGGGACGTGCGCGATCGCGAAGCGTCGGAACGCCTTCGAGCGCTGCAGGCCTTCGGCGAAAAGAGGCTGGAGGTTCGGGGCCTTGACGCGGTAGCGGCCGAGCATCTGCTGGACGAGCAGGAGGCTGTCGGAAGCGATGGAGACCTCGGAAGCCTCGCGCTCGGCCGCGCGCTTCAGGGCGAGCAGCAGCGCGCGGTACTCCGCGACGTTGTTCGTCTGATGACCGAGCGCCTCGAAGAGCTCCTCGGCCGGTGCGCCGTCCTCCGCGCAGATGTAAACGCCGGCCCCCGCGGGTCCGGGATTGCCGCGGGCCGCCCCGTCGATGAAGGCCCGGAATCGCAAGGCCGACGCCGTCCTACGAGCTCTGGGGCTCGTAGTAGAGGATGCGTTTGCAACTGTCGCAGTAGACGATCTCGCGCCCCCGCTTCAGGATCTGCATGGCGGCCGGCCGGATCTTGACGTGGCAGGCGTCGCAGGCTCCGCCGACGGCCAGGACGACCGCGAGGCCGTGCTTCTTGTCCACGAGCCGGTGAAATTCCGCGAGGTCGCGCGGCGGGATCTGGGCCTCGAGCTGCTCGATCTCGCTCCGGGCGCTCAGCAGGTCGTCGTTGATGGCGCGCTGCTCGACCCTCCAGTCCTTCATGCGCTCCTCGTGCTGCTCGGTCTCGGCCGGGAGGCTCTGCTCGCGTGCCTCGAGGTCCGTCCGCGCCGTCTCGATTTCCTCCTCGAGCTCGAGGAACGTGTCCTCGGTGGAGCGGATCGCCTTCTCGACGCTGTCGATCTCGTTGAGCGCGGCCGAGTACTCGCGGCTGGACTGGACGTTGCGGAGCTGGGCCTGGTACTTCTTGAGCTTCTCCTTGTGGTCGGCGAGCTCTCCCTCGGCCCGGCGCCGTTCGAGCTCGGCCTGGGTCAGGCGCGCCTTCAACTGCGCGACGGCCTCGACCTTTTCCCGGTATTCGCGATCGACCTCGATGAGATCGGGCGGAACGGTGTCCCGCTTCTTTTCCTGGTCCCGGACGAACTGGATGCGGGTCTGGAGCCGGTAGAGCTGTTCGAGGAGGGCACTCATCGCCTCCCTCCCCAAATAAAAAAGGGCGTTCCGATTGTGGAACACCCTTGTGCGGACCGCCTGATGGAGATTCGGTTTCGGATCAAAAGCCTCAATCTGCCGCCTTCGTTGGTGGGTCCACCCGGATTCGAACCGGGGTCTGACCGGTTATGAGCCGGTGGCTCTGGACCGCTGAGCTATGGACCCCAATGAATATAACAAAGAGGGTCCCCCTGCCAAGCTTCGTGAGTTCGGGCCTCAGCGGATGGTCTCCAGGAACGGCTTCAGTTTCTTGGCCCGCGAGGGGTGTCGGAGCTTGCGCAGGGCCTTCGACTCGATCTGCCGGATGCGCTCCCGGGTGACGTTGAAGGATCGCCCGACTTCCTCGAGCGTGTGCTCCGAGCCGTCGCCGACGCCGAACCGCATCTTCAGGACCTGCTCCTCGCGGGGCGTCAGGGACTTGAGCACCCGGCGGGTCTGGTCCTGGAGGTTGGAGACGAGCACGGCCTCGATCGGCGAGAGCACCTGACGGTCCTCGATGAAATCTCCCAGATGCGAGTCTTCTTCCTCTCCGATCGGCGTCTCGAGCGAGATCGGTTCCTGCGCGATCTTCATGATCTTCCGGACCTTGGAGACCGGCATGTCCATCCGCTTGGCGATCTCCTCGGCGTTGGGCTCGCGGCCGAGCTCCTGCACCAGCGAGCGCGACGTGCGCGTGAGCTTGTTGATCGTCTCGATCATGTGGACCGGGATGCGGATCGTGCGCGCCTGGTCGGCAATCGCGCGCGTGATCGCCTGCCGGATCCACCACGTCGCGTACGTCGAGAACTTGTAGCCGCGCCGGTGCTCGAACTTCTCGACCGCCTTCATCAGGCCGATGTTGCCCTCCTGGATCAGGTCGAGGAACTGGAGCCCGCGGTTGGTGTACTTCTTCGCGATCGAGACGACCAGGCGCAGGTTGGCGACGATCAGCTCGTGCTTGGCCTGGTCCGCCTCCTCCTCGCCCTCGCGCACCATCCGAAGCGTCTTCTTGACGTCCTCGTGGGAGACGCCGAACCTCTGCTCGAGCTCGCGCAGTGACTTCTTGTACTTGGCGATCCGGCGTTTGTAGAAGTCGAGCCGCGTCGGGTTCTTTTCCTTCTTCAGCGTGTTGGTGTCCTGGCGGATCGTGATCTCGGGAACCGACATCTGCCGGTCGATGTCCTTGAGGATCCCGATGGCGCGGTTCAGGACGGCCGGCGTGAAGTCGGCGGCCCGGATCAGTTTCGCCATGTCGGCGATCTTCTTGTCGATCGAGGCTTCGACGCGCGCGAGGGTCTTGGTGCCCTTCTTGATCGTGCGCGCCTTGAACTTCAACCGTTTGATGTCTTTGTCGAGCGCCCCGATCTTGCGGAAGCTGCCGAGGATGCCCTCGATGCGGCGCGTCGACCGGTCGTCGAGGTTGGGCTTCTCCTCCGGCTCCTCATCGTCCTCGTCCCGAGCGTTGACGAGCTCGTCGACGATGCGCGAGTCGCGCCCGGCGTTCTCGAGGAGCTTGAGGATCTCCTCGAGGACGACGGGGTTGTTGGCAAGCGCCTGGTAGATCTTGGCCTCGCCCTGCTCGATGCGCTTGGCGATGCGGACTTCGCCCTCGCGGTCGAGGAGCTTGACCGTGCCCATCTCCCGCAGGTACATGCGCACCGGGTCGTTGGTCTTTTCGACGGCCTCGCGCGCCTCGTCGGCGGACTCGGAGGCCTCGGACGCGCGCCGCCGCGCGGCACGGTCCGGATCGGTGACGATCTCGATGCCGACCTCGAAGAACCTCGCGTAGATGGCCTCGAGATCCCGGGGCGCGGCCGTGGCCTCGTCCGAGAGAATCGTGTGGATTTGCTCGTAGAGGATGTAGCCTTTTTCCCGGCCGCCCTTGAGCAGAACCCCGACTTCCGGGAACTTTTCCTCAATCGCCAAGTTCATTTCCTTTCCGCGACCTCAGCTTCGCGATCCGTCGATCCCTGTCTTGCTTGTCTCGAAGGAGCCGATCAAGCTCTTCGTTCGGGCGCCCCGCCGCCTCCGCCTGCCGGATGGAGTGGAGCAGAGCGGCGCTCTCTCCCTCCAAGTGCTTGATTTCGAGGGCCTTGAGGAGCCGGTCTACGTCTTTCTCGGTCGGCTCGGGAGATTCATCCAGCGCGACAGCAGAGAGAAACGTTCGCTCGTCCTCCGTAAGGTCTGCGATTTGCCGCTGAAAATCAACAGGTTCCGGGCCCCCGGCGCTCTTCCGGAAGGCGGAAACGACTCGTTTGACCCTCGGATCGGACAGGTATTCGTCTTTTAAGCTCCTTAGAATCAAAGAGTTGAGTTCTCCGGCCGCCAGCGCCCGGAGGATCTTGCGCTCTGCGGGAGGCGCCGCCATGGCGGATAACGCGGCGCTATTCCCCGGCGTTCCCACATCTATAGAACGCGCAATCGGCGCCTGGAGGTTCGCACGGTCCGCGCTCCAGAGGATCTCGAGCGGCACGGACACCGCCTCGGAGACCCGCCGGTACTCCTCGTAGCGCAGGATCCGGTCCGGGACGGCGTTGACGATCTCGAGGATCCGCCCGACGCGTTCCCGCTTCTCCGTGGATCCGAGGCCCGCTTCGTTCGGCCGAACGTCCTCCAGGAGCCACATCAGGTAGTCCGGCGCCTCGTCGATACGCGCGGCGAGCGCGTCGGGTCCCTCCCGGCGCAGCAGGTCGTCCGGATCCTCGCCGTCCGGGAGTCTCGCCACGCGTGCCTGGAAGCCCTGCGCCAGCAGCAACGCGAGTGCGCCGCGCGTGGCGGTGCGTCCGGCCGGGTCGCCGTCGTAACAGACGACGGCATGCAAAGTCAGCCGGCGCAGACGCTCGGCCTGTTCGGGTGTGAGCGCCGTCCCCATGGAGGCGACCGTCTCGGCCACTCCGGCCCGGACGAGGGCCAGATGGTCGAAGTAGCCCTCGACGAGAACGACGCGGTCGCGGCGGCGGATCGGCTCGCGCGCCGAGAAGAGGCCGTACAGAAGACGCTTCTTCGAAAAGATCGGCGATTCGGGCGAGTTGAGGTACTTGGGTTCGCCATCGGGCGAAAGCACGCGGCCGCCGAAACCGACCGGCCGACCCCGTTCGTCGCGCACGACGAAGATCAGGCGGTCGCGAAATCGGTCGTACGCTCCCTTTCCCTCGGCGCGGGCTTGAAGGAGGCCGGCCTCGATGAGCAACTCCTCGGGGAAGGCCGGGGAGAGCGCCCGGACGATCGAGTCCCATGCGTCGGGGGCGTGGCCGAGCGTGAGCTCGGTCCAGAGCGACTCGGGAACGCCCCGCGCCTCGAGATACCGGGCGGCCGGGTTGCCGGGCTTGCCCAGGCGCTCGCGATAGAAGCGCTCCGCGGAGGCCACGGCCTCGTACAGACGGTCGCGCCGGTCGTCGCGCGGTCCGCGCCGTTCCCGCCGCGGGATCGCGACGCCGAAGCGGCCCGCGAGCACCTCCACCGCCTCCGGGAACTCGAGCCGGTCGATCTGCCGCACGAAGTGGATGACGTCGCCGCCCGCCCCGCATCCGAAGCAGTGATAGAGCCCCTTGTCGCGGTCGACCGTGAAGGAAGGCGTGCGCTCGTTGTGGAAGGGGCACAGGCCCTTCCAGGAGCGGCCTGCCTTCTTGAGGCGCGTGTGGTCTCCGACCACCTCGACGATGTCGGCCGCGGATCGCAGCTCGGCGAGGACGTGATCGTTGATGTCGAGGTCGAAGGAGGTCATGGGTCGCGGGTGTCGAGAACAGGCCCTTCTTATCTCAATTCGAGGATCGTGGCCCCGTTGCCGCCTTCGTTCCGGTCCGCGGACCGGAGGGAGGCGACGGCGCCGTGGCCGCGGAAATTCGATCGGATCCCGTCCCGAAGACGCCCCGTGCCGTGGCCGTGAACGACCCGGAGGCGCGACGCTCCCGACAGGAGCGCCTGATCCAGGGCGCGCTCGACGGCTTCGAGGGCCTCCTCGAGACGCTGCCCGATGACGTTGACCTCGGCGGTCAGGCCCGTCGCGTCCGGCCGCGGGTCGGGGGAGGCGGGCCTCGACTCCGGGCGCCGGGCCCGCGGCTCGGGCTTTCTGGCCGCCCCCGGTGCGAGGTCGGAGCGCCGGGCGCGCAGCCGCTTGCCGCGGGACTCGAGGTGGGCCCATTCCCCGTCGAAGGCGACGACCCGGCCCTCGCTCCCGAGGCCGCGGATGCGCGCGACGTCCCCCACCCGGACCTCGCGGGACCGTTCCTCGTCCGCCGCGCGCGCCTCGGCGATCACCGATTCCGCCGCAGCCGCGCGCTCGGCCTCCTCGAGGACCCGGGCCGCGGACGCCCGGGCGAGCCGCGCGGCTTCCCCGCGGGCCGCGTCGAGCTCGGCGGACACGCGGCGGGAGAGCTCCGCGCGGGCCCGTTCGAATCCGGCGAGGCCCTCGGCGAGCATGCGCTCCCTCTCGGCCGCGAATCGTCGCCGCTCGTCGGCAAGCCGCTCGGCTTCGGTGCGCGCCGCCGCCCGCTCCCGGCCGAGATCCTGCTCGAGCCCGCGCAGTCGCTCGAGGGCCTCCTCGGCCTCGGTCTCGGCGCGCTCCCGGCGCTCCCAGGCCTCGCCGAGCAGGACGCGCGCGCGGTCGAGAACGGACTCGGGGATTCCGCGCTCCCGCGCGACCGAGAGCGCCCGGCTGCGCCCCGCCAGTCCCGGATGGAGGCGGTAGTTGGGGCGCCCCGTCTTCTCGTCGAACTCCATGGCCGCGCAGAGGGCGTCCGGCCGGGAGGCGGCGAAGGTCTTGACCCCGGAGAGGTGCGTCGTCACGAGGGCCCGCCCTCCGCTCTCGAGGTACGCCTCGAGGAACGCCACGGCGAGCGCGCTGCCTTCTTCCGGATCGGTGGCGCCGCCGATCTCGTCGATCAGGGCGAGCGCGCCCGGGCCGGCCTCGGCGAGGATCCCGGCGAGCGTCTCCATCGACGAGGAGAAGGTCGAGCGGTCCGAGAGGATCGCCTGCGCGTCCCCGATCTCCGTGCGGATCGAGCGGAAGACGGGCAGCCGCGTCCCGGCCCCGGCCGGAACGGGGATGCCCGACTGGGCGAGCTGCGAAAAGAGCCCCGCTGTCTTCAGGACGACGGTCTTGCCCCCGGCATTGGGTCCCGAGACGACCAGCAGCCGACGGTCCGCCGCCAGGTCCAGGGCGAGGGGCACCGCTTCGCGGCCCTCCCGCGTTTCGCCGAGGACGCGGCGGCGCAGCTTCTCGTACCGCGAGTCGAGGAGCGGATGCCGGGCGTCGACGAGGGTCCAGGCCCCGTCGTCCGAAATCTCGGGAAGCCGTCCCTCGCCCATTTCGCCGAAGGCCGCTTTGGCCTCGAGGGCGTCGAGCGCGGCGAGGCCCTCGGCCGCGCTGCGGAGCTTTTCGCCGTGCGCAAGGATGTCGCGGCCGAAGGTGGTCAGGAGGCGTTCGATCTCGCGGCGTTCCTCGGCCGCGAGCAGCGCCAGGTCGTTGTTGGACTCGATCACCTCCATCGGCTCCACGAACACGGTCTGGCCGGAGCCCGATCGGTCGTGCACGATGCCCGGCACGCGCGCGCGGCTCGAGGCCAGGACGGGCAGGCAATATCGATCGTTGCGAAGCACGACGACCGAATCGCCGAGCGCTTCGCGGCGGTCGTCGAGGAGCTTTTCGAGCAGGCGCGAGACCTCGCCGCGCCTTCGGCGCAGGCGGGAGCGGATCGCGGAAAGCTCCGGCGAGGCGTCGTCCTTGAGCTGTCCGTCCTCGCCGAACAGACGCGCCGCCCCGGCCAGGAGCGCCTCGAGCGGGGGAAGAGCCTCGCGGCGCGCCGAGAGCTGTGGCGTGTCGGTCCGGGCGAGGGCGCGCCGAACGGCTTCTGCCGCGCGCGCCGCGCGGACGATCGGGCGAAAGTCTTCCGGTGAGCCGGAGCCTCCGGCGCTTTCGAGCGACTCGAGCGCGGGGCCGATGTCGTCGAAGCCGGCCAGCGGCAGCCGGCCGTTGCGGACGAGGAAGGCCGCGGCCTCGCCGGTCTCGGCCAGGAGGCGCACGACCTCGGCCTCGTCGTGCGCGGGCGCCAGAGACAGAATCGCCGCCCTTCCGGGCGGCGTTCGTGCCAGGGCCGATACGAGGCGAAGAACGACGCCGAACTCGAGAGACTCCCGGTCGGCGCCGCCTGCGTCCGCGGAGACTAGACCGAAGCCCGACGCTCCTCCGACAGCTTGCGGAGCATCTTCTTTCGGGCCTGAATCATCTTGCGCTTTTTTTTCGCGCTGGGCTTCTCGTAGTGCTGACGCTTCTTCAGCTCGGAGAGGATGCCGGATTTTTCGCACTTTCTCTTGAAACGCCGCATGGCGTTCTCGAAAGACTCGTCTTCTTTGACGTGGACCAGAGGCACGGACACTCACCCCCTTACCTGCGACCTTACGGGAGAGCTGGACATTCTAGAGAGGCGGGTCCGGGGTGTCAACGAGAGGCGGGTCCGGGGTGCCGACGGGCGTGGCGGTATCCCTAATCGAAAGAAAGAGTTAGAATGTCGGCGAAACCCGCGGACGGCTTTACGAATGGGGTTTGTGCCCCGATAATGGCGTCAATGAGCGATTCCGAGGCACCCGACCGAGCCAAGCTGCTCGAGCGGGAAATCGAGCGCCGACTCTCCGAGCGATTCTCCGCCCTGAGGGAGGAGTTCGATCGGCTCCGCCTCGAAGCCGACCGCCGCTGGTTCGGCTTTCTCGAAAGATTCGACCAGGATCTGAAGGGAGTCGTGCCGCTCGAGCTCATGGATCCCGCCGCGGCCGGCGTGGCCGCCGCGTCGCCCGCCCGGCCGGGGGCGATCGGGGTCGAGGCGGCGCGCGCGCTCGACCAGGCGGCCACGCAGGTGGACGTGCTGCACCGGTTCCTGGACGAGTGCCGCAAGCACTGCTCGCGCGCGGCGCTGCTCGTGGCCCGCGGCGGATCGATCGGAGCGTGGAAAGCCGTCGGCTTCAGCGGCCACGGGGGCGACGACGACGCGGTCCGGCAGATCGCGCTCCCCCTGGCGGAAGGCGGACTGCTCGCCAAGGTGATGACCGGTACGGCGGTGCGGCTTCCCGCGTCCAACGAGATCTCGACGCTGCTGCGCGCGCCGCGCGTGTCGGACGCCGTGGCGATCCCGATGGTCGTTCGCGAGAAGATCTCCGGGGCCCTCTACGCCGATGCCGTGCTCGGCGAGGAGGAGACCTTCGACCCGGATGCCCTCGCGCTGCTGACGTACCTCGCCGGTCTGGTCGTGGACCGGCTGGCATCGCGCAAGTTGAAACCCGCCCCGGCCCTGCGCGCGCCCGAGCCCGTCAAGAAGGCGGAGCCGGCGGGCATGTGGATGAACGAGGAGGCGGCCGCCGTCGAGGACCTCCCCGTTTCCGCGCAGGTGTCCGAACAGGTGTCCGAGCCGGCCGAAGCGGCCCCGGCCCCGGCTCCGCCGGACGGGGCCGCCGCGACGCCGCCTCCGGCGCGGATCTCGAGTCCGGCGATTCCGCTGGGCGAGGCGTCGCGAATGCTCGGCGGGCCGCTCGCGCGGCCGGCGGGCGACGAGCGCCAGGAGGAAGCGCGCCGCTTCGCGCGCCTGCTCGTTTCGGAGATCAAGCTGTACAACGAGCGGGCGGTGCTCGAGGGGCGCGAGGGCGGGAACCTCTACCAGAGGTTGAAGGAAGACATCGACCGCAGCCGCCAGATGTACGACGACCGGATCCCCGAGGACGTCCGGGCGTCGAGCAACTTCTTCTACGAGGAGCTCGTGCGCATCCTCGCGGACGGACGACCCGAGGCCCTGGGTCTCTGACCTCCCCCCGGGCCAACGCACCAGGAAAGCGGAGGCGCTGGTGAAACGGCTCGCGGTACCGTTCGTCGTCGGGCTGCTTTGTCTGGTTCCCGGCGTCCGTGCGGATCGGGCGGTGGTCGAAGTTTCCGGCGACTTCGACGCGGAGTTCGCCCGGGCGGCCGATCTCCTCGACGAGGGCCGTCGCGACGAAGCGCAGGCGGTTCTCGAAGCGCTGCAGCGGCGGGTCGGTCAGCCGGCGTGGGACGCACGCGCCGCGCTGCTGCTCGCCTCCGACGAGGCCCGGCGGCAGGACTGGGAGGCCGCGGCCGCCCGCCTGGGGACGGTCAACGCCGCGCCCATCGGTCTCGATGCGTATCGCAGCCTGCGCCGGGCCGAGGCCCTCCGGGAGGCCGGCCGGCCCGACGAGGCCCTGGTCGAGGCCCGAAACGCTTTCGAGGCCGAGGGCCCGTTCGCGTTTCGCGTCCGCGCCGCCATTTTCCTGGCGGGCCTCTACGAGAAGCGCGGACAGCCCGCGGAGGGCGCCCGGGTGCTCGGCCTCGCCGCTCACGCCGCCAATTCGCCCGACGACAGCGCCGAGGTGGCGATCGGTCAGATGCGACTGGGGCTCGCGTCGGGAGACGCGGCGGCCGTGCGTTCGGCGGCGCGGAGGCTGCTGCTCGAGGCGCCGACGCACGACCGGGACCCGTCGACGCCGGCCTTCGCGCGGCGCCAGGCGGCCGAGGCCGAGCGGACGCTGACGCCTGCGGATCGCGGGCGCCGGGGCCGTGCCCTCGTCGCCGCCGGCGACGCGAAACGCGGAGTGGCGCTCCTGTCGAAGGATCGGCCCGAGGCGTGGCCGGAGGGCGAGCGCGGGCCGAATCTGCTGGCGCTCGCGCGCGGGCAGCTCGCCACACGAAGGCGGCAGGCGGCCGAGGCGACGGCGGCGCGCATCGCCGACGACGGGACGCTGTCCGCCTACGAGGCACGGCTCCTCCGGTGCGATCTGGTCGTCGCGCGCCTGTCCGGAGGCAGGCGTTCGGCTCTCGACCCGGACGACCCGCGCCTGGTTCCCGTCAAGGCGGCCCTCGTGGCCCTGACGGACCCCGGCGTCCCCCCCTCGGTTCGCCGCGCGGCACGCGAGCGCCTCCTGCGATACGCCGCCGACGCCGAAGATTTCGATGCGGCGCTCGGTCTGGCGCGCGAGATCTCGAGCGAGAGCCCGCAGGGACCCGATGGGCTGGAGAAACTGTGGCTGCTGTCCTGGAAGCGCTACCGCGCCGGGGATTTCGGCGGCGCCCTCTCGGGGTTCGACGCGCTCGCCGAGGTCTCGCGCGGCGTGTCCACGAATCGGCGCCTCGCCTACTGGAAGGCGCGGTGTCTCGAGCACGAGGGCCGCGAGGCGGAGGCGCAGACGATCTTCGGCGAGCTGGCGGCCGCCACGCCCCCGGACCTGTACGCCCGCTTCGCCCGGGAGCGGGCGGCGGCGCCGGTGAGCGTCGAGCGCGAAACCCTCGGCGATCCCTCGACCGCGACGGCGGCATTCGCCCGCGTCGACGAGCTGCTGCGCCTGCGGATGTTCGAAGAGGCCTCCGCCGAGGCGCGGCTCCTGCAGCCCTCGCGCGGGCGGGAGCTGCGGATCGCCGAAGCGGATTTCGCGCTCGGCCGCTTCCTCACGGCGGCGATCGCGATCAAGAGGGCGCTGCCCGAAATCGGGACGGCTGAGGAGGGACGCGTGCCGGACGGCTGGAGGCGGCTGTACTACCCGATCGAGGAGGGCGGCCTCCTGCCCGAGCGGGCGGCGGAATTCGAGCTCGATGCCGCCGTCCTCCGCGGTCTCGTCCGCCAGGAAAGCGTCTTCGACGCGAACGCGAAGTCCCGTGCCGGCGCGATGGGGCTGATGCAGCTCATGCCGGCGACGGCCAGGAGCCTCTCCCGCTCGGTCCTGCGCTCGCGGTACCGCCGCGCCTTCCTCTACGACCCCGGCGTCAACACGCGCCTGGGCGCCGCGTACCTGCGGAGGCTTCTCGATCAGTTCGACAACTCGACGATCCTCGCCCTCGCGGCGTACAACGGCGGCCCGACCCGGATCGCCCGCCTCGTCCGCGAGAACCCGGACCTACCGGAGGACGAGCTCTTCGAGTCGATTCCGTTCCACGAGACGCGCGACTACGTGCGGCGCGTGATGCTGTACTCCGAGTCCTACCGCGAGCTCTACCCGTAGGGGGATCAGGTCCGACCCTGGACTCCAAACTCGGAGCTGCGTCCGACCAGGCCCCCTCCGCACGTCACCAGGATCCTTGCGGGGCACGACGAGGATCGAGCAGCCCGGCCTCGCGCAGCGACCTGGCGCGTGATCGGCCCGCCGGCGCCGACGACGAGGAGGTCGTGAGGATCCTCGGCGCAGCTCCGCGAGGATGCCGCCGATCGGGGCTCTCGGCCGGGCGCACGCGAGAATGCGCTATCGACACGCCGAGCTCACGGAGCGTCGCCACGCCGCGCTCCAGGTGCGCGCGTGCATGAGCGGCAGGGGCGTCCGGTCTGGATGCGTGACGTGGAGCAGCGTGACCCGCGGCGCCGAGCCGCCGCGCCAGCCAGCCGCCGGCGCGGATGTCCGTCTTTCCCGGCTCGCCGACGCGCCGTGCAGATGAGGATGCGCTCGGGCCGGCGCGGCCGGCCGCGCGCCAGCAGAGGGGAGTCGCCGTCCGCGGCGACGAGGTCCTCGGCGAAGCTCGGCGGAGCCTCCGCCGGCCGCATCGGACTCGACCTCGCCGGCGCCGGCGAGCACGAAGTCGTAACGGGCCTCCCGGCTCTCGCTGCGCGATCTGCTCGGCGGCATCGCCGCCCCGAACGCGGATCGTCGGCCTCCGGCAGTCCCGGCGTCGGCGGCGCCGGCGGGCGAGGCTTTCGCGCAGCGCCTCCTGGCCCGCGCGATCGGCGGCGATGCCGAGCACGGTGACCGAGCCGTCGAGGGCGTCGGCGAGCGGCTGCGCCAGCTCCAGCGCCGTGGCCGAGGCCCGCGCCATCGTCGCAGACGAGCAAGCGCGGCGTGGCTGCGCGGAGGATGTGCCAGCCGTCGAGGACGACCCACGGGCTGCCCGGGCGGCGGCGCGACGTGCGCCGGGACGTCGACGTCGAGCGAGGAGGCTCTCTTCGCCGTAACGGAGCGGCGGCGACGACCTGGCGCACGCCAGGCAGCGGCGGCAGCTGCACGCGGACGCGCCGGCGGGCGCCCGCGAAACGTCTGCTCGACGATCTCGCCGCGCCCGAGGACCGGCGCTGCCTTCGGCGGACTCTCGTTCGACGAGCAGTCGAGCTGCTCGGGCCGCATGAGGCACGCGAACCCGGTCGCCCTCGTCGTGCGGAACGTCCGGCGGGGATCGGCAGAGTCGAGCGGGCCCGAGGTCGACCCGGTCGCCGCGGCGAGCGGCCGACGAGGATCGTGCCCGCGCCGAGGAACGTGGCCACGAAGAGCGAGCGCGGGCTCTCGTAGAGCCGGTCGGGCTCGCCCACCTCGAGCAGGCGTCCCCGGTCGACGACCCCGATGCGGCGGCCGAGCTCGAAGGCCTCCTCCTGGTCGTGCGTGACGAGGATCGTCGTAACACCCAGCGACTTCTGGATTTCCTTAAGCTCTGCCGCAGTTGCACGCGGATCTTGACGTCGAGCGCCCCGAAGGGCTCGTCGAGCAGCAGCACGTTCGGGCTCGGTAGGCGAGGGCGCGCGCCAGGGCCACGCGCTGCCGCTGCCCGCCCGAGAGCTGGCTCTCGTAGCGGCCGCCGAGGCCGATCAGGCCGACGAGCTCGAGCAGCTCCTCGCGCCGCTGCTCCCGCTTCTGCCAGCGGGACGTCTGCGGATCCGCAGGCCGAAGTCGATGTTCTCGCGCGACGGTCATGTGCCGGAAGATCGAGTAGTTCTGGAAGACGAAGCCCACGTCGCGGCGCTGCGGCGGAAGGTGCGTGACGTCGCGGCCCGGGAGGCGGATCCGTTCCCGCGTCCGGCAGGCACGAGCCCCGCGATCATGCCGCAGGATCGTGCTCTTGCCGCTGCCCGACGCGCCGAGCAGGACGAAGAGCTCGCCGGCCTCGACCGCGAGCGACACGCGGTCCACGGTGACCTGGTCGCGAGGCGCTTGGTAAGGTCCTCGAGCGTGATCGACATGGTCAGGCCCCCCGGCTCACGGGAACGCGGCGTCCGCTCGTCACGCGCAGCAGGAAGAAGAAGATCAGGAAGGAGAGCAGAGCGAGAACGGCCGCCACCGCATTGGCTGCCTCCACGTTGCCCGCCTCGAACTGCGCGAAGATGTAGAGGGGCGCCGTCTGCGTGCGCAGCCGCAGGTTCCCGGAGACGAGCACCGTCGCGCCGAACTCGCCGAGGGAGTGCGCGAAGGTCAGCAGGGCACCGGCGAAGAGACCGCCGCGCAGGGCCGGCAGGAGCGACCTAGCGGAAGGTCTGCAGCGCGCTCGCGCCGATCGTGTAGGCCGCCTCCTCGTAGGTCTCTTCGAGCTCGTCGAGGACCGGCTTGACCGCGCCCGAGCATGTACGGGAACGTCACGAAGAGATGGGCGAGCAGGACGCCGGCGGGCGCGAACATCGGCTGGATGCCGAGCGGATCGAGAAGGCGGCCGAGCAGGCCGATCGGTCCCCACAGCAGGAGCAGCGAGGTCCCGACGACGACCGTCGGGATCGCGACGGGCAGGTTGACGATGATGCCGAGGGGCCGCTGGCCGCGGAAGCGGTAGCGCGACAGGACATACGCCGCGTAGGTGCCGAGGACCGCGTTGACCGCGGCGGTGCGCGAAGGCGATCGAGAAGGCGAGAAGCGCAGCGCGAACAGCGCTTCGCGCGAGGACGAGCGCCTGCCACAAAGGCGCCGGGGCCGCCCCGGAAGGCGAAGACGAAGACGGCCGCCAGCGGCATCAGGATGCAGGGGCAGAAGGGCAGCACGACGAAGGAGACCGGCACCGTCGCCCGCGCGCCCGTGCGGACGATCGCGCCTGCGGTCGCGTTCACGGTCGGCCTCGCCGCTTTCATGACCCGATTCTTCCAGACCCCTTCCACGATGTCCTTCGTCGCGCGCGCTTCCAGCCGCCGAAATCGGCGATGCGGAAGGGGTCTGCGATCCTGCCGAACGCGGCGTTGCCGCGTTGAGGCCTCGTCGACGCTGCGAAAGCCCGTAGCGCACGAAGATCCGCTGAGCCTCCTCGCTCCAGAGAAAATGCGCGAAGCGCCACAACGAGCGGCCGTCTGCCGCCGCGACGTTGCGCTCCGACGACGACGAGCGTGTGCTCCGAGAGAATCGTGTCCGGCGGGAAAGACGACGTCGGCCGTGGAGGCGGCCTCGCCGCGGTCGAACGAGGGCCTCCTGTTCGTAGGTCATGAGCGCGTCGCCGAATCCTGTTGTAGAACTGGGTCGCGCGCCGCGCGCGCGGAGGAGGCCTGCGCGACGACGTTCTTCCAGATGCCCGTCAGAGCATCGCTTCGCCCGCGTTCGGGGCTCCGCCGGCCCGCCGCACGCCGGCGCCGTACTCGGCGAGGATCGCCCAGTTCGCTCCGCCCGAGGTCATGGGGTCCGGGTGGACGATGCCGCGCGCGGCGCCGCGCGAGGTCGGAGAAGTCGCAGATGCCGAGCGGGTTGCCGGGACGCACGAGGATGACGAACGGCGTGAGGTTGACGACGCCCTCGTGGGGCAGGCGCTTCCAGCTTCCGCGCCGCGACGACGCCGGCGTCGGCGAGGCGATCGGCATCGCTCTCGAGCGAGAGGAGGACGAGCTGCGCGGGACACCCCGAGGATGATCTGGTTCGTGACGGTCCCCGAGCCGGCGAACGAGGCAACGAACTCGACGTCGCCGTGGCCCTCGGCCCCAGCGCTCTTCGGAACGCCGGGAAGATTGCCGTCGTTCATCGCGTCGGCCAGGATGCTGAAACCGTAGAAGACGATCGTCGGCGGCTCGGACCGGCCGCGCGAGAACGGCAGCCAGGGCCAGGCGGCCCAGACGAGGAGCGCCGCAAGAAAGAGGAGCGGCAGCGACGCACGCCGGCGCGGCGAGGGAGGTCTCATCCGGCGAGGCTCGGTGCCACGACGGGCCGAGGATATCGCCTTAGAATCCGGCCGTGAGCGAGTCCCGCGAGTTTCGGGTGAGGACCTCGCGCAAGATCGAGCGGCTCGACATCACGAAGCAAGTCGAGAAGCGCCGGCGAGATCGGTGGGGCGGGCGCGGGGGCGCTGCTCGTGACGACGCCCCACACGACGGCGGCCGTGACGGTGGGGGAGGCCTGGGACCCCGACGTCACCGGCGACATCGAGCGGGCGCTCGACGCCTGGGTGCCCGAACGTGCGGTTCGACCACGGCGAGGGCAACTCGGCGGCGCATTTTCTGTCCGAGGCGATCGGGAATGCCCGGCTCCTGCCGCTGGAGAAGGGCAAGCTCGCTGCTCGGCCGGTGGCAGGGAGTCTTTCTGATCGAGCTCGACGGGCCGCGGGAGCGCACCGTGCGCGTCGCCGCGCTATAGGCGGCGGGCGCCGGGCTTGGCGACGCGGCCTCGTTGGCGTTTTCTCAACGGGTTGTGTCGCTGTTCAACGCGGAAAGGGTCGTGCCCGGCGAGGGGCGGCCCTTGCGGGCGCCATCTATGACGCCGAGATAAACGTGCGGCCCAACGAATGAATGGCCGGCGAGGGCACCGCAAGCGGCGCCCCTACGTGCCGGAACGCGACCGTTTCCGGAGTCGATCTCCGGAAGGGAGTGCTGGCGGTGTGAACAACGTGTTGAGAATACGACACCTAGACCGGCGGGAAGAGCTCGCGCTCTTCGCGCTCCGTGTGGGCGTCCCATCGGCGCGCCAGGTTCGGGAAGAGCCGACGCGCGCCGGCGAGATCCTCGCTCTCTCCGAGCATGCGCCGCATCAGGCCGCTGAGCTCCCGGATCTGGACGTGCTCCAGCCGCAGCTGGCGGCCGAGCCTCCCGGCTTCGGTCTCGCTCGCGTCCGGCGCGAGGCCGTGGCCGGAGGGAGGCGGCAGGACCGTCTCCTCCTCGCGAGCGGTGTGACGGCGCAGCCCGTCGTCGAACGCGGCGATCGCCTCGCGGGCCGCGACGAGCTGGCGCGATTCGACCGCCGCGAGGAACGCGCCGAGCCAGCGCGTCGAGCCGCCGATGCTCGCGACGGAAGTCCTCCGTCTCCGACATGGCCCGGAATTGTGGCACGTCGGGTCGAGCGGACGGGGCACAATGGCGTCATCCGAAGCTTTGCCCGGGGTCTCCGGTCGTGATCGCCGTCCCCGTCCTGCTAGCGTGCGCGAAGAAGGGCGACCCGATCCAGGCGACGATCGACGCCGTCGTGAAGGCAGCCAACGCCCGCGACGCGGACGCGCTGATGTCCCATCTCGCGCCCGGCTTCGAAGCCGCGGACGGCTCCGGCCGGAGCGACGTCGAGGCGAGGCTCAAGGGCTACTTCGCCGCCTACGAGATCCTGAACGTCCACGTGTCGAACGTGCAGATCGAGCGGGGAGACAAGGCCGTGCGCGTGCGCCTGCGCGCCGAGATGACGGGGCAACCGCGCTCGGCCGGGGGCTTCGGGGGCCTGCTGCCTTCGGCCGCGAAGTACGAATTCGACCTGCGCCTCGTCCTCGAGGGAAGGGACTGGAAGCTCGCCTGGGCCGGCTGGGAACCCGTCTCCGACTGAGCCCGCCGGCGCGGATTGACTCCCCGGGTCGATCTCCTTATTCTTGCCGATCCTCTGCTCCTCAGTAGCTCAATGGCAGAGCATCCGGCTGTTAACCGGAGGGTTGTAGGTTCGAGTCCTACCTGAGGAGCCAAAATTCCCAGGAAATCCCGCAGCTCGCGCAGTTCGCATGCTACTCGAGCGTGAAGTCGACGCGGCTGGCGCTCGCCTTTCCCTCGGGGGTGGAGGGTTTGCTTCCCGGCTCGATCACGAAGACGCGCGCCGCTTCGACCCTTCCGGGCCCGGTGAGGTAGTCCTTCACGGCATTCGCTCGGGCCAGAGCGAGCTGCCGCAGGTCGTCCGGAGTGAGGGACAGGTTGGCGAGCATGAGGCTCTCCATCTCCGGCGCGGGAATATCCTTCGCGATCCCCAGGAAACCGCTCGGCTTCTTGAACCTTTCCTTCTTGTACGCCTTTTTCAGATAGGTCGCGTATTCCTTCTCGTCGATGACGACGGCGTCGACGCTGGCCGGCGCCTCTCCCCGCTCGACGAGGTCGGCCAGCTTTTGCGCCTTGACCTTCCGTTCGAGCCGAAGGCTCCGCAGCGCCTCGAGGTCCTCTTCGCCCGAGAAGCCGCCGGTCGCCTTCAACTTCAGGGCGGGCCGGTCGTTCAAGGCCTTCGCGAGCGCGTCGAGTTTTTTCCGGGCGGCGTCGTCGAGCGTGTCGCGTCCGGCGGCGAAGTCGACGGACGAGAACTCCTCCCCCTTGCCGCCCCCAAGGGCTTTTCCGAGCAGCGCGAAGGGCGCGGTGGCCGCCTTTCCGATCAGGTTGCCGATGACCTGCCAGATGACTTTTCCGAGGCGAAACTTCGGATCGTCCAGCGATCCCTCGATGGGCAGGTCGAGATCGATCAAGCCGTCCTTGTCCCTCAGGAGCGAGACGGCGAGCCGGACCGGCAGTTTCGTCGCGTCCTGGCTTTCCACCTTCTCGCCGAACTCGAACTGGTCGACGAGGAACCTGTTCTCGGCCGCGAGCTTGCGGTTTTCGAGCTTGTACTCGAGCTCCACCGTGAGCTTGCCGCGAGCGATCGTGTATCCGGCGTACTTGCCGGAGTACGGGGTGAACGGAGGCAGGTCGATGTCTCGAAAGCTCGCCGTGACGTCGGCGAAGGCCGTCGCCGCGAGAGGGTTGACCCTGCCCGCGATCCGAAGGGGCGAGGCGTTGCCGAGGCTGCCGCCCAGGTCGAGCCGCGCGACCGTGCCCTCGTCGGTGGAGAGGCCGGTCACGCTCCCGTGGAGGTCCACGAGCGTCGCGGCGTAGTTCGGCTTGATGAAGTGGTCGGCGAGACCGATCCGGCCGCCCTCGAGGGTGAGCGTGTCGATTCGAATCGGCACCTTTTGGTTGGCCTCCGAAGCGGGAGGCGCCGGTGCGGCCGCCGCCGGTGGAGCTCCCGCGGCCGCCGCCTGCTCGGCCGGCTCCTCCTCGTCCCCTTCGGGGGGCGCCGGCTTGCCGACGACCCTGCGGAGATTCACCGTGCCGTCCGCCTCGATCACGATGTCGCACGCCAGGCCCGCGATGGCGAGCTTTGCCACCTGGAGAAAGGTCGGGTTGTGGCCCGCCTTGATCCCCTGGAGGGAGAAGACGTCCCACTTGAAGAAGTCGAGCTTCGTGGATTCGTCGAGGGCCAGCAGATTCTGGACGGCGGCCCTTCCGGCGAAGCCGACGCTCGCCTCGCCCTCCGCGCCCTCGCGAAGCGAGAGAACGCCCCTTGCGTCCAGCGTCGCTCGGGCGAGCGACAGCTTGAAGTTCGACAGGACGTAAGGCTCGAGGGGCACGAGGTCGAGGCGCTTCACCTCGGCGTCGAGCTCGGCGTAGGTCGGGTGGATTCCCACGGGTCCCTTCGCCGAAGCCGTTCCCCGGCCGTTGATGCCGAATCTCACCGACAGCGTTCCCTTCGCATCGCGTGCCGTCGAGAAGTTCTCCAGAGAAAGGCCCGTCTTCGTGAGTGCGTAGCGCGCGGGCCGCCCCGTTGCGTGATCTTCGATGCGGATCGTGTATCCGTCGAGCGCGAGCCTTGCCAGGGACACGTTCCAGGGCACCGACGGCGGCGCCGGGCGGGCATCGGGAGACGGACGGGCCGTCAGGTCGGCGAAGTCGGCGTTGCCGTCCTTTCCCCTCACGACCGCGAGCAGACCTCCATCGCTCGAGATGTCTCCGAGCGCGATGTCGTGCTTTGCGAGGTCGACGGAGGTCCCCGTCATCTTCACGAAGGGCGCTTTGAAGAACGGCTCCTTCGCGCCTCTCCTCCTCAGCCGAGCAGATCGGAGGGTGGCCGAGAACGCCGAGAGCGTCGTGTTGGCATCGGGTCCCGTGGAGAAGCGGTACTTCGTCCCCACATCCAGAGTGCCGTCGTCGACGTCGAAGGCCACGAGGCTCTCGGAGAACGGGGCGTAGCGTTTCAGGGGAAGGCCGGTGATCTCGAACGTGCCCTCCATGACGAACGGCTCCATCGAAATCGTGCCCGTATCCTTCAGCATCTCGCCGGCGTCGGACTTCGCGGACGCCTCGAGCGAGGCCGCCTTGCCCGGAGCCGTCGAAAAGCCCTTGACGGACACCTCGACGTCCTCGAAGAGAGCATGGAACGGCCGGGCGAAGGCGACGTCGTCGTAGTGGATCCTGCCGCGCGCGACGCCCATGTCCGCGATCTCGACGAGGAGCACCGGCCCGGCTGGAGGTCCCTTCGGAGCTTCCGCACCCGGCTTCTTTCCGCCCGCGGTGGCCGGGGCGATGAAGGCCGCCGCGATCCGGTGCTCGCCTTTCCCTTCGCGCCGAATCCAGACCTCGGGTGCGACCGCCTTCAGGCTGCCGATCCGGACCCTGCGTCGGAAAACGTCGGCGGAGTCGACGACGGCGTCGAGCCGGTCCCAGGCGAGCAGCGGCTCGTCGCCGCTCTTCGCGGCGAAGCTGCGCAAAGCAGCCGCGCCCGAGAGGACGAGGGCGGGACTTCCACTTGGCGGCTGCATGAAGAGGACCCGGATCCTGGCGTCCAGCCGGCCGGAGGCGAGCCTCCACGGGGTCGAGGGCGGCGCATACGCAAAATAATGCGGAAGGTCCAGGTCCGAGAGATCGATCTCCACGGCCGTCTCGCGCGTCTCGCTGAACGGCTTGGTCGTTCCGCGCAGCGAGAACGGCGTTCCATTCACTCTGGCTTCGAAGACGGGCTGGGTCGTGATCTCGACCTTCGAAGGAATGTTCGAAAGGAAGGGAATGCCGATCTTCAGGTCCCTGACGGTGTGCTTCGTCTTCTCCGGGCGGTCGTCGAAGTCCACGCTCCCGCCTTCGACCCGGATGTTGTTCACCGAGAAGCGCATCGGTTTCTCTTCCTTCTCCGGCCCCTGCGCCGGTTTCGGCTTCGAAGCCTCGTCGAGAAGGTCCTGGAAGCTGTACGTCCTGTCCTCGTTTCGCACGACCGTGACGGACGGCCTCGTCAGAGTGAGCGCGCGGATCACGGGGCCGCCTCGGAGGATCGAAACCGCCTCGAGGTTCACGTCGAGACGCTCGACCGAGAAGAAGGGGCCGACCCCTCCTTTGTCTTTCACATCGAGACCTTCGAGCGTGACGGACAGCGCAAAGGGGTTCAGTGAGAGTCGGCGCAGCGTCGCGGGACGGTGGAGCCGTTCCGCGATTTTCCGCTCGACGACGGGGCGGAGGAAGTGCGGGAGAATCAGGAACCCGACCACGGCCCACGCCGCGAGGAAGGCGGCGGCGGCGAGGAGGGCCCTGCGACTGAGCAAACGGCCGACGATCGGGAGCGGGTTCATTTCCACCGACTGTAGACCTCGGATCCCTCGCACGCGCACGTCACGCTTGGGCGAAAGGCAGGCTCTGCCTGGGGCCTGGCAAGATTCGATCGAGGAGCCATGCCGGCCCGATGCCGAGTCGGAAAGATAACCCCTGTGGCTCCCGGCGTTTCATGATCTGGCCGCAGACCGGAGCCCCTTGGGTCGAACCCGCCGGCCCGGCTCGCCCTGGCTGTCAGGGCGGAAAGAAGAGGGCCAGCGTCAGGACGGACCCGATCGCGAGCGAGGCCCAGGCGTTCGTGACGAAGTAGCCATAGGCCATCAGCGCGATGCCGAGAAAGAGGGGCCGCGGCTCGGAGTTCTTCTTGCCGTGGCGAAACGCCGCGAAGCCGACGAGACCGAAGACCACGGCGAGAAGGATCGTGTAGAGAGAAAAGCCGTCGAGCATTCCACCGACATCCAAGCCTTCCATCAGGGACAGCATACGCGCGTCCGCCCGCGGTGGAGAGGCCGGCCGGTCGGATGACGCTCTCCTGCCGCCTCGGCGTCGAACCACCTCGACATCGTCCTCGATGCGTTCGAGGATCTCGAGCATCCCGAGTCGAATCGGCGATGAGCACCCTTCCCGGTCGCTACTCGGACCGGAGGGCGATCATCGGATCGACCCTCGTGGCCCGACGGGCGGGAACGTAGCAGGCCAGCAGCGCCGCGGCGACGAGGAGAAGCGTCACGGCGACGAACGTCAGCGGGTCGGTGGACTTTACGCCGAAGAGCAGGGACTCCATGGTGCGCGTCAGCGCCAGCGACGCGGCAATTCCTATCGCGACCCCGGCGAAGATCGTGCGCAGCCCCTGGCCGAAGATCATCCTCAGGACGTCGCGGGAGGCCGCCCCGAGGGCGACGCGGACGCCGATCTCGCGCGTGCGGCGGCTGACCGAATAGGCCATCACGCCGAACACTCCGGCCGTGGCGAGGAGCAGGGCGGCGATCCCGAAGAACCCGATGAGGATGACGTGGAACCTCCGCGAGCCGAGCGATGCGGAATAGATCTGGGAAAAGGTCCGGAACCTCGCCGGCATCTCCGGGTCGAGGTCCTGCAGAGTCGATCGCGCCGCCGATACCACGGAGCGCGTGTCGGCATCGCTCCGCATCGTCAGGGTGACGTCCGAACGGGGCCGCTGAAGCAGGTTCACGTAGACGGTTGGACGCGGGGGCGTGTCGAGGCCGTACTCGTGCGTGTCGCCCACGACCCCGACGATCGTCAGCAGCCGCAGGTCGCCATCCATGTTTCCGAACTGGATCGTGCGGCCGATCGGATCCTGATCGGGCCACCGCGCGCGCGCCAGGGATTCGGTGATGACGGCCACGTGCGGCGAATCCGCGCCGTCGCGTCCGTCGAAGATGCGGCCGCGAACGAGCGGAATGCCGAGGGTCCGGAAGTAGCCGTCGGTGGCGGCGCAGAAGTCCGCGGTGCCAAGCCGCTCCTTCTGCCGGAACAGCGCCTCGAGGCCGTCCGGGCTCGCCGGAACCTCGTTCGGCGTCATCAGGAGAAAGAGCCCGTCGGGATGCCCGCCGTCCATCGGCAGGCCGCTCGTCGCGCCGACCGTGCGCACACCCGGGATCCGTTGGAGCCGGTCGATCAGGTTCCCGTAGAAGACCGCCTGACCCGCCCGGGCACGGGGGTCGTCGACCCAGGGAAGGGAGACGTCCATCGTGACGATCCTTTCGACGCGGAACCCGGGTTTGACCTCGAGCACCTTCAGCAGGCTGCGCCCGAGCAGTCCCGCGCCGATCACGAGAACGAGCGTGATCGCGATCTGCGCCGCCACGAGGGCCCGGCCGACGCGCTGGCTGCCCGGCGAGCCCGCCTGGCCGCGGCCGCCTTCGCCGAGGCCCCGGCGCAGGTTCCCGGAGGTCGCGCGGACCGCGGTGAAGACTCCGAGGGCGGCGGCCACCGCGGTCGAAAGCAGCAACGCGAACGCGAGCACCGGGACGCTGATCGCGATGCCGTCCAGCCGCGGCAGATTGGCTGGCGCCAGCGCGAGAAGGCCCGCGACGCCCCCGCGGGCCACCAGGACGCCGAGGCCGCCGCCGATGAGCGAGAGCAGCAGAGCTTCGGCGAGAAACTGGCGGACCAGGCGCCCGCGAACCGCGCCGAGCGCGCTGCGGATGGCGAGGTCCCGCTGCCGCGCCGAGGCCTGGGCCAGCATCAGGTTGGCGACGTTCGCGCAGGCGACGAGCAGCAGGAACCCGACCGCGCCGAGCAGGATGGTGAGCGGCGACCGGGCCGCGCCCGTGATCGAATCCTGGAGGGGGACCACCATCCCGTCGGCGAGGAGATAGTCGCCCTTCTCGCTCGATGTGTCGTGAATGCGGCGGGCGATCGCGCTGATGTCGCGGTTGGCCTGCTCGACCGTCACGCCGTCGCCCAGGCGGCCGACCGCCGAGAAGTTGTGCGACGTCCGGCTCGGGTTGTCGCCGTCGAGGCCGGCCGGCAACCACAGGTCCGCCTTCGCCGGAAAATCGAAGCCGGGCGGGAGAACGCCGATGACGGAATAGACCGAGCCGTCGATCTTCAGGTGCGACTGCGACAGGTCCCGGGGCGAACCGAGGTGCTCCTTCCAGTACCCGTAGCTCACGAGAGCGGTCGGGCCGGCCCCTTTCCTGGCGTCGCCGGCGGTGAAGTCCCGCCCGAGGATCGGCTGGACCCGGAGGACCTCGAGAAAGCGGGGCGAGACCTCGGCGACCGTCGCGCGCGTCGGCTGCAGGGCGCCCGAGACGGATGCCACCCGGTCGTGGAACTTCGCGATCGCCTGGAAGCTGCGGTTCTGATCGCGAAAGTCGGCGAAGTTCGGGTCCGCAAGCCGCCCCGGCCGGCCCTTCGAGGTCACCTCGAAGATGGCCATGATCCGATTCGCCTCGGAGTACGGCAGCGGCCGCAGCAGTACGCCGTAGACGACGCTGAAGATCGCGGTGGCCGCGCCGATGCCCAGCGCGAGGGTGAAGATCATGATCGCGGGGACGCCGGGGTTCTTCACGAGCCTCCGCGCGGCGTACCGGAAGTCCTGCCAGAAGCCGCTCATGGTCACCTCGCTTCGGGCTGTCTCGCGATCCCGGTTCACACCCTCGGGCCCGCCGAGGCGGGATCTTACGCCCCGTTCAAATGAGTAGACGTCATTGGACGGATAGAGTTCCGGTGTCGGATGACCCCGCCGTGCCCGGCGAGCTCGGTGGGGTCAGGTCTGGAATCTTCGGAGTTCGTGAAGCAGAAAGCCGAAGAATTCAGACCTGACCCCTTTGATTTCAGAAGAAGGCCTGCGACGAGTGCCCGACTGGGGATATGCTGGTGTAGCTCCGGCGTAAGGAAGCTGTGCCAACCCTCGGCGGCCTGAGTCTCAGACTCGTACGGCCAGGAGGGAGCGATGCGCGGGATGCGCGGGTCGACTACGGCGCCGCCGTGAGCGGCAGGATCGGCCAGCGGGTCGCGGGTCCGCCGGCGGGTCGCGTCGCGGCGGCGGCGCTCTTCGGCAGTGCCGCGCTCCTGATCGCGCTCGCCGGCGCCGACCGGTCGATCGAGCCGGTCTCGCTCGACGTGCGGCTCTGGCGGGTGCTCAAACAGGCGGGGTTCACGGGCCGGATTGAGTCGACTCTCGAAGAGCGCCTGGGCCGCCCGATCGATCCGGTGCTCGCGGCGATCGGCAACAATCTCTTCTTCGATCCGGTGCTCGGGCTGCGCACCGACAACGCGTGCGCCGGTTGCCACTCGCCTGCGCACGGCTTCGGCGACAGCCAGTCGATCGCCATCGGCGTCCAGAACAACGGCGTCGTCGGGCCGGGCCGGCGGGGGCCACGCAATCAGCGCCGGTCCCCGATGGTCCTGAACAGCGCGTTCTATCCGAATCTGATGTGGAACGGGCGGTTCCGCAGCCTCTCGGGCGACCCGTTCAAGAATTCCATGGGATTCGCCTTCCCGCTTCCCGAGGGCGTGACGCGATTCCCGGCCCTCGATCCGAGCGTCTCCCATCTGCTTTCCGCCCAGGCCCACCTTCCCTCGACCGAGCTGGTGGAGATGGCCGGGTTCACCGGCGTCGGGGGCCCCTTCGACGACGGCTACGGACATCCGGTGCCGCCCCCCGATGCCAGCGGGTACCGCAACGAGCCCATCCGAAGGGCGGTTCTCGATTCCGTAAACGCGGCTCCCGCCTATCGGGTGGCATTCGCGGCGGTCTCCACGCGCGTGGCGCAGGGCGATCGGATCACCTTCGCCATGCTCGGTGCCGCGATCGCGGAGTTCGAGTTCACGCTGACCTTCGCCGACGCGCCGGTGGACCGATTCATGCGGGGCGACCACGCGGCGATGACCGACGCGCAGAAGCGGGGCGCGCTGCTCTTCTTCGGGAAGGCCGGCTGCGTGCGGTGCCACGCCGTGGCGGGCGCGGCGAACGAGATGTTCAGCGACTTCGACATGCACGTCGTGGCCGTCCCGCAGATCGCGCCGGCCTACGGTCCGGGGACGGGCAACGTCCGGTTCGCCGGTCCGAGCGAGGACGAGGACTTCGGCCTGGAAGAGATCACGGGCGACCCCGCCGACCGCTACAAGTTTCGCACGTCTCCGCTGCGGAACGTCGCGCTGCAGCCGACCTTCTTCCACAATGGCGCCTTCACGACCCTCGAGGGGGCGATCCGCCACTACAACGACCCCGCGGAGTCGGCTCGCTTCTACGACCCGGTGGCCAACGGGGTCGCGCCGGACCTGGCGGCGCGCCTGGGCCCGATCGAGCCGGTGATCGAGCGTCTGAGCCCGCTCCTGACGCCGACGCGCCTGTCGGCGCAGGAGCTCCTCGATTTGATTGCCTTCGTGCGCGACGGGCTCCTCGATCCCCGGGCCTCCCCGGAGAGCCTGCTTCGTCTGGTTCCGGACGAGCTTCCGAGCGGCCTGCCGGCGCTCATCTTCGAAAGCCCTTGACCCTCAGACAACTCACGACCGAGTTCGGAACCGAAAAGGAGACTCCCATGGCGGCATCACTCCACCGATCCCTGCTTCTGTGCATCACGGTCGCTCTCCTGAGCATCCAGGCGTCGGCGCGGGCCGAGGAGGTGCTGTACGGCGGCAACGGCGGCCACAGCAACGCGGGCTCCATCAACGACGGGTCGCTCGTGATCCTCGACCAGGTCACGGCGGCCCTCACGGTCGTCGGGCACCCGACCGGCATCGCCCGATTGACCGGGATCGCATTCGACTCCTCCGGTGCCCTGTATGCCTCGACGATCCCTGCCGGCGGATATCCGCCGCCTCCTCCGCCGATGTCGAGCACGCTCATCCAGATCGACCCGGACACGGGCGCCCTCCTGTCGACGATCGGTCCCGTCGTCGACGGGCCCGGCGGACCGCCGATGGCCATCTCGGACATCGCTTTCCAGCCCGGCACGGGCGTCCTCTTCGGAATCCGCTCGGTTGTGGACTTCGCGGGTGCCGAGGGCTTGCTGTACACGATCGACAAGGCGACCGGTGTGGCGACCTTCGTCGCCAATACCAATGCGCGCATCGCCACGATCGCATTCGCGCCCGACGGCACGCTTTACGAGTCCGCGGCGGACGTGGTCTCGGGCAAATCGATCAACTCGAAGATCCGGACGCTCAATCCTTCGAACGGCGCGGTCCTGACCTCGGCTCCGACGGACTTTTCTCTCGGGGCGCTCGCCGTTCGGGACGACGGCACGATCCTCGGGAGCACGGGAGACCGGCATACGATCGTCAAGGTCGATCCTGTGACAGGGGCCTTCACGAACGTGGGCGACACGGGCATGAATTTCGTCGGGGGTCTGGCGTTCCGGCGGCCCGTCATCCCCTCCGGACCATGCGTTCCCGATGCCCGGACGCTGTGCCTGAACAACGACCGGTTCTCGGTCTCCGCCCGGTGGAAGAAGCTCGACGGAACCACGGGTGACGGTACCGGCATCGAGCTGACGGCCGACTCCGGGTACTTCTGGTTCTTCAATTCGGCCAACATCGAGCTCGTGGTCAAAGTTCTCAACGCGTGCTCCCTCAGCAACCCCGCCTACTGGGTCTTCGCAGCAGGCCTGACGAACGTCGAGGTCACGCTGCGGGTCACGGACACGCACACCGGAAGCGTCAAGACCTACGTCAATCCTCTCGGCAACGCGTTTGCGCCGGTGCAGGACACGAGCGCTTTCGCGACCTGCCCCTAGACTCGCGGCGGCGAGGGATCGGAGGCCCGCGCATCGGGCGGGGCCTCCGGCCCTCTTCATCGAGAGGGTCTGAGCCGGTGCACCGTTAGTGACCGCGGGTTCTGCTACACTGCCCCGCAGACACTTCCAAAAGCAGGAGTTAGAGCCAAACCCAGATGCCGTCCGTCGCGACACGCCTGTCTGAAAGCGCGCTCCGCGGGCTTCTGACGGTGCTCGTCTTCGGTTGGGCCGCGGCCGCCGGCGCGGCCACGTACGCTCACGTGCCGACCACGTACGGCTGGATCGATCCGTCTTCGCACGCGCCCGTCGTCTGGAGCAACCCCACGCTCTGCACCGCTTTCGGGGACACCATCGGCGACGACGCGCTGACTGCCGCGATCAACATCGGATTTCCCTTTACCTACGGCGGCAGCACCTACACGCAGCTCTACATCATGACGAACGGCCGCCTGCAGTTCGGCAACACCTACTGCTATGCCGGGACCCAGACGATCGGGCCCCCGCGCGTTTACACGCTGCCGTATCCGGACGCCAACCTGACCAACACGATCCGCGTCTACGGGGCCGATCTCGATGCCAGCCCGAGCGGCTCGGGCGGCGGGCCGGGCCCCACGACGTGCACGGCGCCCGGCTGCTCGGTGCTCTTCACGTCGACGCCTCTCGGCACGGCGCCCAATCGCCGGTTCGTGGTCACCTGGCAAGCGGTTCCCGACTGGGGGACCACCGGAAGCTTTTTCAACGTCCAGGTGATCCTGAACGAGGACGGCACCTTCGTTTTCCAGTACGGGGCGAACAACAACCTCAACTCGGGGCATCCGGATGTCGGCTGGGAGCTGACGACGTCGGATTTCGACAAGATCACGTACACTGACAGCGCCTCGCTGACGGGTACGGCGATTCTCTTCTACAACCCTCTCATCCCGACGCCGACGCCGACCTTCACGGCGACTCCCATTCCGCCGACGCTTACGCCGACGAACACCCCGACCAACACTCCGACGAATACGCCGACCAACACCCCGACCAACACGCCCACGAACACACCGACTCACACGCCGACGTTCACCGCGACGGCCACGGCGACTCCGATTCCGCCGACGCCGACGAATACCGCGACGAATACGCCGACCAACACTCCGACGAATACCCCGACCAATACGTCGACCAACACCCCGACCAACACTCCGACGAACACACCGACTCACACGCCGACGTTCACCGCGACGGCCACGGCGACTCCGATTCCGCCGACGCCGACGAATACCCCGACGAATACGCCGACCAACACTCCGACGAATACCCCGACCAATACGTCGACCAACACTCCGACGAACACTCCGACGAACACACCAACTCACACGCCGACGTTCACCGCGACGGCCACGGCGACTCCGATTCCGCCGACGAACACACCGACAAATACGCCGACCAACACCCCGACGAACACCCCGACCAACACGCCCACGAACACACCGACGTTCACCGCGACGGCCACGGCGACTCCGATTCCGCCGACGTCGACCAACACGCCGACCAACACGCCGACGAACACTCCGACGAACACCCCGACCAACACGCCGACGTTCACTCCGACGACCACGCCGACGAATACGCCGACGAATACGCCGACCAATACCCCGACGTTCACTCCGACCAACACTCCGACCAACACTCCGACCAACACGCCGACCAACACGCCCACGAACACGCCGACGCCGACGCCGACGAACACCCCGACCAATACGCCGACGAATACCCCGACGCCCACGCAGACGCCGCCGCCGACGCCGACTCCAGCCGCCCCGCTCGCTGTGGCGTTGAGCGTGGACCTGCACGGGTCGGGCACGACCTCGAACCTGAACCAGGTCCTCGAATCCGGCGAGACGGTGGTCGTGGAGCCCGGCTGGCAGAATTCGAACGCCCAGGCTCTCGCTCTTTCGGGTACCGCCTCGAACCTGATGGGCCCGGCCGGCCCGACGTACATGATCGATGACGCGACTGCCGACTACGGTTCCGTCGGATCCGGCGACGTGTCGGATTGCTTCGGCGCAACGCCCTCGCACGACTGCTACCTGCTGACCGTGACGGGCGCGCGCCCGGTCCCGCACTGGGACGCTACGGTTTCGGAGGCGCTGAGCGCCGGTCCGCCCTCGAAGACCTGGACGCTGCACGTGGGGGAGAGCTTCCTCGACGTTCCGACGTCGCAGCAGTTCTATGCCTTCATCGAGAACATCTTTCACAATGGCATCACCGGCGGATGCGGCGCCGGCAACTACTGTCCGGGCAACTCGACGACTCGCGCGCAGATGGCGGTGTTCCTGTTGAAGGCCAAGCACGGCGCGAACTACGTGCCGCCGGTGTGCACGGGGATCTTCACCGACGTGGCGTGCCCGAGCCTCTATGCGGACTGGATCGAGGAACTCGCGGCCGAGGGCATCACGGGAGGGTGCGGCGGAAGCAACTACTGTCCGACGAATCCGGTGACGCGGGCCCAGATGGCCGCGTTCCTGCTGAAGGCCAGGTACGGATCGAGCTACGTGCCGCCGATGTGCGCGGGCATCTTCACCGACGTGACCTGCCCGAGCACCTTCGCCGACTGGATCGAGGAGCTCTACGCGGAAGGCATCACGGGCGGCTGCGGAGCCGGGATCTACTGCCCGTCGAGCCCGAACAACCGGGGCCAGATGGCGGTCTTCCTCGTCAAGACCTTCGGGCTCGCGCTCTACGGCCCGTAGGCCGCCGGCAAAGACTCGCTAGCGGGAGTCGAAGCGCCGGCGCACCGGCCGCGTGGGAGGCGCAGCGAAGTCGGTCGGGTAGGGCGCGTCGGACGCATATCGCGTGTTGCATCCGCGGGCGCAAACCCACCAACCCTCCGGGTCCACGTCGCGCCGGTCGGAGGCAACCTGTCCTCCACAGCGCAGGCAGTACGAGCGGCGAACCGTTTCTCCCGGCGCAGGCTGACGTTCGACCAGCCCGAGGCCGAAGGCGCGCAGCTCTTCCGGGGTCAGGTTCCTCGGGCCCCTCATGAATTCCACTGTAGGGCCGCCTCCCCGGAATGCGTGTGACGGGAGGCACATCGGAGGCCGGGAACGGGCGATTACGGCCGGGGCGGGATCTCCTCCTGGCGCTTGCCGCGGTCGGCCGGGTCGCGGTGCGCATGCTTGCGGGCGTCGAACGCCACGGCCGAATAGCAGATCGGGCACTTCAGGCGGCCGTCCTGGGGGATCGGCGCGAAGCGCGGCGACCGACACGCCGAACAGGTCCAGCGGGCCAGGCGCCGCTCCTCGCCCTCGAACGCCATCGGGACGAATGTTAAACGAATGTGAACGCGTTCGCGCGCGGCCCGGCGCGGCCTGCGGGGAGGCCCCGTCGGGCCGGACCCCCCGCTTGCCTAGGGTTTGCCCGGCGCCACCTGTTCCCGCGCCTTCTCCTGGGCCTCGATCGCGGCGAGCTGGAGCGTGTAGGCCACGTAGTACTTGTAGATGTTCCGGACGTAGGTCGTCGTCTCGATCCCGATTTTCTGCGCGACGACGATCTCGACGTTGTTGAACCACTTGTCCGGATCGAGGCCGCGTTTGGCCGCCTCCTTGCGCATCTTCGAAATGTTTCCGGGCCCGGCGTTGTAGCTGGCGAAGGCGAAGAGCGGGCGATCGTTGGGGCTGAACTGCGCGTCGGGGAAGTAGCGCGTCATGAGCTTGTCCATGTACTTCGCCCCGCCGTGGATGTTGTTCTCGATGTCGTGGATGTCGCCGACACCGAGCTCCTGGCCCGTCGCCGGCATGATCTGCATCACGCCGATCGCGCCGACGGCGCTCTTGGCGTTCTGGTTGAGCTGGGACTCCTGGTAGCCCTGCGCGGCGAGCATGATGGGGTCGAACCCGTACTTCTCCCCGTACTTTCGGAAGAGCGCCAGCGTGCTCCGAAAACGCGCGCGCTCGGCCTCGCCCGCGTTGTTGGAGATCTGCTTGATCCGCTTCGTGTATCGGGCCGTCAGAACCGCGGCGACGCCCTGCCGCTTGACGTAGTCGAGGTAGAACTCGTCGAGGACCCGCTTGAGCTCCGGGCTGTCCTTTCGGTAGGCCCAGCCGACATAGCCGCCGGTTCGCAGCTTCGCCTCCGTCTGGACGCGGATCTTGGGCAGGACCGCCGCCCAGGCGTTGGCCTTCCAGTCGTCGACGACGAGGTACTGAAGCAGGCCGGCATTGACCATCTCGAGCATGTCCTCGTCCTCGAGAGCGTCCGGAACGAGGGCCAGGCGGACGGGAGCCTTGCCCTCGTTCTCGAGCGCGGCGTTGAGCGCTTCGAGGCTCTCGTAGTAGCTCGAGGAGTTGCGCACGTGCACGGTCTTGCCGGAGAGCTCCGAGGCCGAGGACATCGCCGGAACCGCCGAGGTGGTCACGACGAGCTCCGCGACGGACTTGCGGTCCTTCGGGGCGATGAAATCGACGAGCGCCAGGCGCTCGTCGGTCGCCGTCAGGTTGCCGGCGGCGATGTCGCCCGCCCCGGAGACGATCTCGGGAATCATCTTGTCGCGCGTCGTAGGGATGATGTAGACGGTGATCGGCCGCTTCCCGAGCGTCGCGGCGAGCTTTTTGTTGATCCACCGCTCGAATTCCCGGACGAGCTCCGCCGTGATTCCGCGCTCCCGCCCCTTGTCGTTGAAATAGAGCGTGCGGCTGTAGGGGACGAGGAAGCGGATCATCCGGCGCTCCTCCATCCCGTCGAAATCGCCCTTCCAGGGCTTGCTCTCGAGAGAGAGCTGTCGAACTTTGGAGTCCGGCGTCGGTGCCGGCTTCGGGGAAGGCGACGCGGCCGATGCGGCGACGCTCCAGATCGAGGCGAGTGCCGCGAGCGAGACCGATCGGGTCAGGTTGCGGATGGACTGCAAGGGGCCTCCCGTTAAGCGCGTAATGGTGTCGAGCGCGCCATCGTACACATGCGGAACTCCGGCGCAAGTCTTCTGATTCCAGCACGTGGCACGGTTTCTGCTCTTTCGGGTCGTGGGGGCGCGCGATGCGCCCCGGAAGAGAAAGGAGACAGCGATGCGATCCATGAGTCGTTACCTGCTGGCAGCCGCTGTGGTGTTCGCCATCGCGGCGGGTCCGGTTCGAGCCCAGGAACCCGAGAGCGCGACCGAGGCTCCGCAGCCGACGGCGACCGCCCCAGCGGCGACGCCGACGCCCAACCCCATGGCCCCTACGGCGGTGCCGAGCGGGGACACTGAGGCTGCGCGTGCGTCCGAGCTGCCGGTTGTCGCGCCGGTCGAGCCCGCCCCGGTAGATGTGGACGCGCCGCCCGTGGCGGACGCGGTTGCCCCCGAGCCGGACGCGGCTCCCGTCGAGCCGGCGCCTGCGCCCGAGCCGGCCGTGGTCCCGGACGAGCCCGTTCACAGGCCGGTGGCTCGTGCGGTGCCGAAGTCGAAGAAGCCCTTGGAGAATTCCGCCCCGAAGCCCGAGAAGAGTGACCGCGAGAAGGCGCTCGACGCCGCAGCGGCCCAGGTTCGCGACGCCGGCAACCCTCCGCCCTCGGGGGGCGACGTGGCCGGAACGGCGGCGGCCGTCCCGGAGTCCGCAGCCTCGGAGGCTGCGCCGGCCGACGCCGCGCCGATGGTGCCGCCGCTCTCCGCTTCCGAGGAAACGACGGCGGTCCGCAGCGACGCCGCGGTCGAGACGGAGACCGGCGGGAGCCGAGGCTCAGGCACGTGGATCGTCCTGGGATTCCTCGCGCTCGGCATCCTCTTCGTAGCCGCGATGACGGTCCGGCGCCGCAAGAGCGAAGAACTCTCCATCTTCGAGCGGACGGCAAGCGTCCCGGCGTCGCGCCGGCCACCGGTGCCGCGCCACTCCTAGTTCGAGTTCGCAGACCGGAATTCCGAGGCGGGCCTCCGAGCCCGCCTCTTCATTTGCCGTGGACGGCCTGGTGCCGAAAAGGCCGGCATTCGGACGACCCGTCCCGCCCGATCACTTCGGCGTCCAGAGCTCCACTTCCGCCTTGAGGTGGTCGTCGATTCCCGCGGCGGGCTGCGGACGGCTGACCCAGTAACCCTGCATCTCGTCGCAGCCGTATCCCTGGAGGAGGGTGAACTGGTCCCTGGTCTCGACGCCCTCGGCGATGACGTTGAGCCTCGAACCGTGCGCCATCTCGATGATGGCGCGCACGATGCCGGCGTCGGCGGGGTTGGTCGGGAGGTCGGTCACGAAGGACCGGTCGATCTTGAGCGACGTCACGGGATAGCGCTTGAGATAGCTCATCGATGAGTATCCCGTGCCGAAGTCGTCGATCGCGATGCCCACGCCCATGCTGCGCAGGACGTTGAGGTTCGCGACGACGATCTCGGCGCCCTCCATCGCCGTCGATTCCGTGATCTCCACCTCCAGGTGCTGCGGCTGCAGACCGGACTCGGTGAGCGCGCGCTCCACCGTCTGCGCCATGTTGCGCTCGCGGAACTGGCGCGCCGAGAAGTTGACCGACACGCGAAGGCTGTCGAGCCAGGTCTCCTGCCAGCGGCGCAGCTGCAGGCAGGCCGAGCGCAGGACCCAGTCGCCCAGAGGCAGGATCAGGCCGGTTTCCTCGGCCACCGGAATGAAGGTGGTGGGCCCGACCAGGCCCTTGTTCGGGTGCTGCCACCGCACCAGCGCCTCGAGGCCGACGGTGCGGCCGGTGACGATGCTGGTGATGGGCTGGTAGTGGAGGACGAGCTCATCCTGTTCGAGGGCGAGTCGCAGGCCCTTCTGCAGGGACAGGTGCTCGGCGGCCTGCTCGGTCAGCTCGCGGGTGCAGAGCTGGTAGTTGTTGCGGCCGAGCTCCTTGGCTCGGTACATGGCGGCGTCGGCGTTGCGCAGGAGCTGTCTCGCCGTCCGTGCCGTCCTCCGGGTAGCTCGCCAGGCCGATCGACGCGGCGATCTGGACGGTGCGGCCGTCGAGGGAGAAGGGCCGCGCGATCAAGGCGAGAAGCTTCGTCGCGATCCCGGCCAGGTCCTCGCTCTGGCGAAGCTCCGGCACGAGGATGACGAACTCGTCGCCGCCCATGCGCGCCACCGTGTCGGCCTCCCGGAACGAGCGCTTCAGCCGGAGGGCCAGGGACTGCAGCAGGTTGTCGCCGAGTGTGTGCCCCCAGCTGTCGTTGACGTACTTGAAGAAATCGATGTCGATGTACACGACGGCGAGCTTGCGCCCGTGCCGCTTGGCCTGGGCGATGTCGACGTCGAGGCGATCGAGCAGGCGGGCCCGGTTGGGGAGCTTGGTCAGAGGGTCGTTGTACGCCTGCGCCACGATCTGGGCCTCCGCGCGCCGGCGCTCGCTGATGTCCGTGAGCGTCCCGACGACCGCGGGCTTGCCCTCGAACTCGACGGCGGCCTCGAGGACCTCGACTTCCAACGGCTCCCCGTTCTTGTGGATGGCATGAAAGGTGTACGGCATGCCGTCCTCGCCGCCTTCGAGGGTCTGGCGGACGCGGGACAGCACAACGGCGTGGTCGTCGAGCGCCACGAGGTTGGCGACGGAGTCGAATGCGAGCACCTCGGCCTGCGTGTAGCCGAGGGTGGCGGCGAACCGCGGGTTCGCGTACCGGTACCGGCCGTCCTGGATCAGGTACATGCCGGTCACCGACTGCTCGACCAGACGTCGGAACTCGAGCTCCACCGGTGCGGCGGCCTCGGCGACGCTCCTCCGCGCCGTGACGTCGCGGACGACGCCCACGACCCCGCGGATCCCGCCGGTCCCGTCGCGGTGCGGGGAGAAAACGGCCGAAAGCCAGCGTTCACCCTCGCCGCGCGGCGACGGCCACGAGAAGTCGTCCGACGCGACCGTCTCGCCGCCGAGCGCCCGCTCGAGGAGGGCGGAGATGTCCTTCTGGCGTGGCAGGCGGGAAGACCTGGAGGATGTCGCGCCCCAGCGCGGCCCCGGGCGAGATTCCGGTCAGCTCCTCCATCTTGGGATTCCAGAGCGTGTGGCGCAAGTTCCGGTCGAAGGCCACGAGCCCGTCGCCGGAGCTCGCGACGAGCTCCGCCGGCAGCATCTCGCCCCGGATGCCGGGAGCGGGCGGCGCAGTTGGACGGGCGGGAGCAGGCGAATCTCCGCCCGGCCGCTCGTCTCGCTGCGGCACCCCGGTCCCGCTTCGTTCCGGAGACGTCATGATGAAAAAAGCCGTCAGGGTCTGACAGCTGATTTTAGCAGGCGCCGGTCCGGGGCGCCCCGGGCTACTTCTTCTTCGCCAGCTTCGCGGCCGCACGAATCGCGGCGTCGATCCCGGACTCGGCGCGGATGGTCTTGACGCGGGCCCGCGCCTGCTTGGAGAGTCTTCGGATCGCGCCGAGATACCGCCCCTGCGCCTGGCGGGCGGCCCGCTGGGCTCGGGAGATGGCCCGGCGCGCCTTCGGACCCTCGCGGGCGGCCGTCTTGGCCGCGGACGACGCAACCTCTTCGCCGAGCGCGGACAGGCGGGCCCGCAGGTCCCGAATCGTCTTCTCGCGCCGCTTCAGGGCGTTCGTGACGTCCTTCGCCGCGATCTTGCCGTCCTCCACCAGCATCTGCAGGGCGAGCGCGGCATGGTGGGTGGAGAGCTTGAGTGCTTTCTTGGTCTTTTGTCTCACGTTATTGATGTCCTTTCCGGGAGGCATTCTATTGCGATTGCGACCCTCGGTATGCAGTGCGTCCAAATGTGCTGAATCCAACGCGTATGACCCGAGTAATTCGTATGTCCCGGGGGCTATCGGCGCCCTCAATAGGAAAGGGGTAAAGGAAAATGCGACGCCTTGCCGCCCTCGTCTTGACCCTGGTCCCATCGGCTGCGTTCGGGGCCGAACCGCCGCCCGCGCCGGCCGACCTCTCTCTGGCCCAGGCCGTGCGAAGTGCTCTCGAGAAGAATAATGCGCTGGTCGTCGAGCGCCAGAACGTCGTCCAGGCCGACGCGGCCGTTTCGGGGGCACGGGGCGCGTACGACCTGTTCTGGACGGCCGACGGCAGATACCGCGACCACACCGACCCGATCAACTCCGCCTTCTCGGGCGCGCCCGACGGGGACCTGGCTCCCACGCTGACGGATGCGACGATCTCGACCTCGTTCTCCCAGCTCCTGCCCACGGGCGGGACACTGGGGCTTTCGACCGGCTGGGCCCGGGACACGACGAACTCCGTCTTTACCCCCATCTCGCCCGCGTACGGCACCTTCGCGGGGATCTCGCTCCGCCAGCCGCTCCTGCGGGACCTCTCGATCGATCCCGCCCGGGAGGCCATCCGGATCGCGGTCGCCCAGCGCGGGCAGACGGAAGCGCAACTGCGCGCCTCGGTGGCGGACACCGTGACCCGGGTCGACGCGGTGTACTGGACGCTCGTCGCCGCCCGGCGCAACGTCGCATCCATCAAGAGCTCGGTCGAGCTCGCCGAGCGCCAGCTCCAGGAGACGAAGAGCCGCGTCGAGGCCGGCGTTCTCGGCGAGACCGACATCGCGCAGCCGACGGCGGAGCGCGAGCGCCGGATGGGCAATCTCGCCCTCGCGCAGCAGGCGGTGGTCCTGGCCGAGACGCAGCTCAAGCAGCTGATCCTCGCCGATGCGTCCGACCCGCTCTGGGGCGCCGAGATCCGACCGACCGACGATCCCGACGCGGTGTTCGATCAGCCCGAACTGGATGCCGCGCTCGCCTCGGCCCGCCTCAAGCGGCCGGAGCTCGCGGCCGCCGAGGCGCGGCGAACCGTCGCCGAGGTCGTCGTCGCCGCGCGCCGGAGCGACATCCTCCCGCGGCTGGACGTCGTGGCCGCCTACGCACGCAACGGCCTGGCGGGCGGGCCGAATCCGGACGCCGAGGGTTTCAACGGTCAGCCGGTCGTCGTGCCGCCGCCGCTGCTCGGAGCGAGCGGCCGGTCCTACGGGACGATCACGGACAACCTGTTTCCCGACTACACGGTCGGGCTCGCCTTCTCGGTCCCGATCCAGAACCGGACGGCGAAGGCCAATCTGGCGATCTCCCGGTCGCAGCTCGAGCAGTCGATCGTGGACGTGCAGAGCACCGGGCAGCAGGTCGAGGCCGAAGTGCGCAATGCGTTCAGCGCCCTCCAGACGCAGCGCCAGCGGGTGCTGGCGGCGCGCTCGGGACTCGAGGCCGCGCAGACGCAGCTCTACGCCGAACAGGAGCGCTTCGCCGTCGGCCTGTCCACCAACTTCCTCGTCCTGACGCGGCAGAACGAGCTCACCCAGGCGGCGGTCACGGAGACCGACGCCCTGACCGACTATCGCCGGGCGGCGACGGAGCTCGCGCGTGCGACCGGCGTTCTGCTCGAGCGTCGGAACATCATGGTGGGCGGCGCTCGGCGAGCCGGCGGCGGGAAACTCCCGTTGAAGCGGGCGCGGCCGCGGCGCCCGGGACGCGCGTTCGGGCTGACGGCGCTGGCGGCCGCCGGCGCGGCCGCGGTCGGCATTCGCGCGCTCGACCGACTGGCTGCGGGCGTTCGGCGACGCGCCCGCGGGAGAGCGCCTCGCCCGCGTGCACGCTTCGCCGCAGTGGAGGGACGGCCGCTTCCGGAACCGCACGGCGACGATCACCGTGGCGCCGCACCGGCTGTTCGAGACGTTCCGGCTCCAGGTCACGGGCGACGAGGTTCGCTATCCGACGCGCCCGATCCCGGTCGTGCCGGCCGCCCGCGCGGACTTCGACACTCCGCCGGCGTCGGGCCTGCGGGTGACGTGGATCGGCCATGCCACCGCGCTCGTCGAGATCGACGGCGTCCGGGTCCTCACGGATCCGGTCTGGAGCGAGCGGGTGTCTCCGTCCGACTGCATCGGACCGAGCCGTTTCTTCGCGCCGCCCCTGGCGATCGAAGACCTGCCGCCGATCGACGCGGTCGTCATCTCGCACGACCACTACGACCATCTCGACATGAGGACCGATCGAGGCGCTCGCCGCGCGCGGCGCGCGGTTCTTCGTGCCGCTCGGAGTCGGGGCGCGCCTGGAAGGATGGGGTATTTCGCCGGGGCGGATCGAGGAGCTCGACTGGAACGAGGCGCGCGCCGTCGGCGAGGCGACCCTGACCCTCGCTCCCGCGCGGCATTTTTCGGGCGCGGACCCTCACGGACCGGGACGCGACGCTCTGGGGATCGTGGGTCCTCGCCGGTCCCCGCCACCGGGTCTACTACAGCGGCGATTCGGGATACTTCGACGGCTTCCGGGAGATCGGAGCGCTGCACGGCCCGTTCGACGCGACGCTCATGAGCCTGGCGGCGTACAGCCCGACCTGGCCGCGACGTCCACATGACGCCGGAGGAGCTGGTGCGCGCCCACGTCGAGCTTTCCGGCCGGACGCTCATCCCGGTCCACTGGGCGACCTTCAACCTCGCCTTCCACGACTGGAACGAGCCCATCCTCCGGGCGTCCGCCGCGTCCGGTGTCGCGGGCGTCCGTCTGGTCGCGCCTCGGCCGGGCGAGCGGGTCGAGCCCGAAATCGCCGCGGAGATTCCCGAGTGGTGGCGGGAGCGCTGAGGAAAGCCGGAGCCTAGACGGCTCGCGCGACCGCTTCGGCGAGGCCGGCGAGGGCGGCCTCGTTGCGGCGGTAGAAGATCCAGCGGCCGCGTTTCTCGGCCTCGACGAGGCCGGAGCGTCGCAGCAGCCCCATGTGGTGAGAAACGGCGGCCTGGGATAGGCCGACCGACGCCTCGATGTCGCAGGCGCAGAGGCCCCGCTCGTCGCGAGCGATGAGGTCGCAGCACGACTTGCCGCGCGCGCGCAGCAGCTCGAGGATCTTCAGCCGCGTCGGGTCGCCGAGCGCCTTGAAGGCCAGGACGAGGTCGGCGTCGTTCTTCACATCGAGCGTTATAGATGTGTGGATGGCCTTCAGTCAAGGCCGCGGACCCGTTGCCGTCGCGGCGCAAACGGCGTAACGTTCATCCCAAATCGGTCCCACGACCTTCAGCTGAAAGGAGGATCCCATGAGGTCCCGACTGGCATCCCTGACGGCGGCCGGAGTCTTCGGCGCCGCGGCCGCAATCGCTCAGCCGGCCGCCCCGGCGGCGCAGCTCACCCGTGTGGAGGGTCCCGCCCTGACGGTCGGCGAGGTGTTCGCACGAATGTCGCCCCGAGTCATCGGGTCTCCGGGATTCGAGCCCAAGGTCATTCTGAACGAAAAGGCGGACGTGGCGTTCCTGATCCCGGCGGCCGGCAGCGTCCAGGGCGCCGGAAACACGTACTTCCGGTCTGACTTCATGGTCGGCAGCCTGAAGTCGTCGACGCAGAGGATCGGAATTGCGTGGATCGCCCAGGGCGTCGACAACTCCAATGCGCCCCTTCAGTTCTTCACGATCGGCGCGAACAAGTTCGCGATCGAGAAAGACATCGTCGGGAATCTGCTCGGGGAGAGCGGGCTCGGATCGTTGCTGGTTTTCGGAGCGACTCCTTCCGGCGATCTCGACTTGAGCGCGCAGCTTCTGGGCTTCTCCCGGATCTGGAGCAATCAGCCCAACGCCAGCGGCACGGTTTCGCTGCAATTCCCGGCGGTGTCCCCGGACGACTCGATCGGCTCGGCCCACGCCTACGCCCTCGGCCTCAGGCACGACGGGCAGTATCGAACCAACGTCGGAATCGTGAACCTGGATAGCTTTCAGCACACGTGGACCGTCCGCATCGTCGGGTTCAGCGGGTCGGGAATGTTCAACGTAACGGTCAAGCCCTACTCGATGATGCAGGTGCCGCTGCCGTCGGGTACGTACGGCGACCTGTTCCTCGATCTCCAGGCGAGCGGCAGCGGGTTCTCCTGGAGCGGCTACGGGGCCTCCGTCGACAACATCACCGGCGACGGGTGGGTCGCCCGGGCCGTCCAGCCCTGAGGTCTCGCTTCCGCCCGGCGGCGACCTGAACCGTCGCCGCCGGGGCGTGCGTAGTTCGGGCCGGAGGTTTTCATGATCCGGGTCCGGCGCGGGGAGGAGCGGGGCCACTTCGATCACGGCTGGCTCGACACCCGCCACACGTTCTCGTTCGGCGACTACCACGATCCGCGGGCGATGGGCTTCCGGGACCTGCGCGTCATCAACGAGGACCGGGTGCTCGCGGGCCAGGGCTTCGGCACCCACGGGCACCGCGACATGGAGATCGTCTCCTACGTGCTCGAGGGCGGCCTCGCGCACCGGGACAGCCTGGGGACGGGCTCGACCATCTCGCCGGGCGACGTCCAGTACATGAGCGCCGGGACGGGTGTCCGGCACAGCGAGTTCAACGCTTCGCAGACCGAGCCCGTGCACTTCATGCAGATCTGGATCATGCCGAAGGACGAGGGCCTGCCGCCCCGCTACGACCAGAAGCGGTTCGAGGCGGACGCGAAGCGCGGCCGCCTGCGGCTCGTCGCATCGCCGTCGGGCGAAGACGGCTCGATCGCGATCCGGCAGGACGTCCGGATGTACGCCTCGCTGCTCGAGGCCGGCCAGTCCGTCGACCTCGCGCTCCCGGCGGGCCGCCACCTCTGGGTCCAGGTCCTGCGGGGGAGCCTCGACGTCAACGGCCGGTCGTTGTCGGCCGGCGACGGCCTCGCCGCCTCCGACGAGACGGCTTTCCGATTCGCCGCCTCCGGCTCGACCCCGTCCGAGTTCCTCGTCTTCGACCTCGTCTAGCTGTAGCCCGGGGTCAGCCCTGAAGTTCTGACGTTTGGCCGACGAGACGCGTCGACCGGGGACGATGTGGCAAGCTGTGCCGCAATGACGGCGCCGGCGGCCCCCGAGGAGTCCTCCGCGCGCTGGCGCGCGCTGGCGTTGATCGCGGCCGCCGAGCTCCTGGGGATGTCGCTCTGGTTCTCGGGCTCCGCCGTCGCGCCTGCGCTGAAGGCCGAATGGCACATGTCCGATTCGGGCGCGGCCTGGCTGACCCTCGCCGTGCAGCTCGGCTTCGTCGCGGGCACCCTCGTCTCGGCCCTCGGCAACCTGCCCGACGTCTTTTCGGCGCGGCGCCTCTTCGCCGCCTGCGCCTTCCTCGGCGCCGCCGCCAACGCGTCTCTCGCCGTCGCCGCCCGTGGCGCTGCGAGCGCCGTGGCGCTGCGATTCGCCGTGGGTTTCTTCCTCGCCGGTGTCTATCCCCCCGGCATGAAGATCATGGCGAGCTGGTTTCGCCGCGGCCGCGGCATGGCGCTCGGCGTCCTCGTCGGCTGCCTCTCGCTGGGGAAGGGATTCCCCTACCTCGTCAACGCCGTCGGGAGCTCCGACTGGCGGGTCAACGTGCTCTGCGTGTCGCTCTTCGCCGTCGCGGGCGGGGCGCTCGTTCTCTTCTTCGTGCACGACGGCCCCTACGGGGCGCCCGCCCCGCGCTTCGACGCCGGACAGATCGCGAAGGTCTTCGCCAACCGGGGCGTCCGGCTGGCCGACTTCGGCTACTTCGGCCACATGTGGGAGCTCTACGCGATGTGGACGTGGTTTCCCGTGTTCGTGCGCCAGAGCTTCGCCGCCGACGGCGTAGGCCGGCCGGCGCTGGCGGAGCTCGCGGCCTTCTTCGTCATCGGCGCGGGCGCGACGGGCTGCATCGTGGCGGGCCTCCTCGCCGATCGGCTGGGCCGCACGGCGATCACGTCGTGGGCCATGGCGATTTCCGGTGGGTGCTGCCTCACGATCGGCCTGCTCTTCGGCGGAAGCCCGACGCTGCTCCTCGTCGTCGCCGTCGTCTGGGGCGCCGCGATCGTGGCCGACTCCGCCCAGTTCTCCGCCTGCGTGACGGAGCTCGCGGACCCCCGGTATGTCGGCACGGTGCTGACGGTGCAGACCTGCATCGGCTTCCTGATCACGATGGTCTCGATCGAGCTCGTGCCGCGCTTCGCCGGGCTCGTCGGATGGCGGTGGGCCTTCGCGATTCTCGCGCCGGGGCCGGCGCTGGGCATCCTCGCCATGCTGCGACTGCGCCGCCTGCCGGAGGCGGCGCAGATCGCGCATGGGAGGCGCTGAGGGCGCCTAGGGCGCCGGATCGAGAAAGGCCCGCACGAGAAAGACTGCCATCTGTCCGCGAGTCACGATCCCGTTCGGACAGTAGAGCGGGGGGCTGACGCTGCATCCGCCCGTGATGCCTCGATTGTAGAGGTCGTCGATGAAGTCGGCGGCGAAGGCGCCGGGCGGCACGTCGTCGAAGATGAGCGTCGCCGGGGGCGGGTAGTAGATCTCCAGGGTCTTGAGGATGAAGACCGCCATCTGCGCGCGGGTCACCGACGCCGCGGGGCAGTAGTTGTCGTCACCACAGCCGGTCGTCACTCCGATCTGCCAGAGGTTGTTGATCCAGTAGCTGGCAAACGACCCGTTGGGGACGTCGAGGAAGACCGGGCCGAATTCCTGTGGCTGGAAATCCGAACCGTACTTGCTCTTGAGCAGGAACACGGCCATTTGCGCCCGCGTGACCGGATCCGCCGGGCAGTAGTTTCCGCCGCCGCAGCCGGCCGTGATGTCGGATTGAGCGATCGCGACGATGTCGTTGTGGAAGGGATGACCCGGCGGCACGTCGAAGAAGTCGACCGGCACGGGCAGCGCCGCGGCGGCGGTGCCGCAGCCCGGCGAGCTGTACTCCGTGACGCCGAGCATGACGGTGCCCGGAACGTCGGCGAGGAAGGTGACATGGGACGTGCCCTGTCCCGCGGTGATGACGGCGCCGGTGTCGCCGCCGATCGTCCACGTGAAAGTGTCCCCGGGCACGTCCGGCACGGAGGCCATCCCCGCGACGCCCGGAGCCGGCGCCACATCGACGCCGATTACGGGCTGGCCCGGTGGCAGGGTGACGCTGAAAGGCGTGGTTTTCGAGGTCACGCTGCCGCAGGAGTCCGTGACCACGACGTCGTAGTCGCCGTCGTCGGCGGGCGAGGCTGGATCGATCGTGAGACTGGCGGTCGTCGATCCGGAGATGTTGCCGCCGTCACCGAGGTCCATGCCGTCCTTGCGCCACTGATACGTCAGGGGCCCGAGGCCCGAAGCCAGCGCGTGAAGCGTCGCGGACGCCCCCTCGCATGCCCCGGCGGGCGGGAGCGTCGCGACTCCGAGGCGTGTGTTGACGAGCAGGGAGACGCCGCCGAGGCCCTGGGTGTTGCCGACGACCACGTCTGGCGTGCCATTCGCGAGAACGTCGATGACCAGTGCGGGCAGCGGGTTGCCTCCGACCACGAACGACACTGGGCTCGCGAAGGCGCCGTTGCCCAGCCCCGAAAGGAGCGTGACCGTGGAGCTTTCCTGATTCGCAGTGACGATGTCGGTGTTCCCGTCTCCATCGAAATCGGCCGCGACGACCGACGATGGACGCCAGCCGAGCCCCACGAGGGCGGGGCTCCCGAACGTTCCGTCGCCGTTGTTGAGGAGAATGGCGATAGTGCCGTCGTGGTTCGCCGTGACGAGATCGGGAACGTCGTCGCCAGTGAAATCGGCCGCGGTGAGATCGGTCGGCATCTGGCCGGCGGGGTAGGAGACGGGGGGATCGAAGGTGCCGTCGCCACGACCCAGGAGCACCGTCAGGGTGTCCGCGCCGTAGCAGCAGTCTCGCCCGTTCGACGTGACGAGGTCCGGCGTCTCGTCGCCATTCACATCGAACGCGATGGCGGCGCTCGTCACGTAGAACGTGAAGGCGTTCTGGGGGGGCTGAAACGTACCGTCTCCCTTGCCGAGCACGACGTCGAATTGGTCGGAGTTGTCGGAAAAGGCCGCGAAATCGAGATTCCCGTCCTGGTTGTAGTCGGCCGCAACGACGGCTGCGCCCGTGTGGCCGCTGGTGGTTGCGATAATTGGCTCTCCGAACGTGCCGTCTCCGCGGCCCGGATATAGCGAGGTCTCGAAGGACGAAACCAGCAGGTCGAGAATTCCATCGTTGTCGAAATCGCCGACCGCGACAGGATTGAAATATCCGGGGATTGCAATCGTCTGTCCGAGCGCGAAACCACCCGCGACTGTCGCGAGGAGAATGCGGACAGAATACTGCCCACCCGCCACGAGGTCGGTGAGGCCGTCACCATTGAAGTCGCCCTGTGCGAGCCTGCCCGGCTGGATTCCCAGGGCGTCCGAGCGCACCGCCGCGAGGCTGCCGTCGCCATTGCCCAGTAGGACGGAGACGAGGTTTTCGTATCCGGAGGCGCCGGCGACGTCCACGTTACCGTCCGCTCCGAAATCGGCGACGACGAGCGATGTCAGGTCCGCCGAGGCGGCGTACGTGGCATCGGGCAGGAAGCTGCCGTTGCCCGATCCGAGGAGGACGCGCACGACCGCCGGTCCGTATGTGGTGCGACTGCCCACGGCCAGATCGGGAACACCGTCACCGTCGAAATCGCCGATCCCAACGTAACGCGGCGCGGGTCCGGCCGGGAACTTCTGCGCAGCCTGGAAAGTGCCGTTGCCGTTGCCGAGCATCACCCCGGCATAGGTCTCGCACGCGACGGCGATGTCGAGGTCGCCATCGCCGTCCAGGTCGGCCAGGTGAACGTCGTTGAGGTTCGTTCCGCCCAGGAAGAGCTGAGGCGCTCCCAGGCTTCCGTTGCCGTTCCCGAGTAGTATCGCCACGGCGTTGCTCGCGCCGGTGGCGGCGACGTCGAGATCACCGTCGCCGTTCACGTCTCCCACCGCGATGGACCGCGTTCCTGTGCCCGCGGGGAACGTTGCGGGCGCAGCGAAGGTCCCGTCACCGTTCCCAATGAGGATCGAGACCGTCAAGTTCCCGTCTCCTGCGACCAGGTCCAGCGAGGGGCTGGAACCGAATTGGCCGGCCGCGAGGGCGAATGGCGCTGGCGGTGGTCCGGGGAATGTCGATACGACGGCAGACTGAAAAGTCCCATCGCCGTTGCCGGCGTAGAAGGCGATGCTGCCGTTGACCTGACCTACGACGATGTCGACAGTGGGGCCGGCATCGAACGCCCCTACGGTCATGCTCATCCCCTGGTCGACGTCGGCGACCTTCACGGCGGGCAGAAAGGTGCCGTCCGCGTTTCCGAAGAGGATCGAGACGCTCGTGGCGTAGTAGTAGTAGTCGTTTCCGAGCAACGCGATGTCGGGGTAGGTGTCGGCATTGAAATCGGCGACGACCATCTGCGTCGGCTCGAAAATCGGAACGGAGTACTGCGCCGCGTGGATGAACGTGTCGGCCCCGCAGGTGACGGCGCGGCCGGTCGTCGCAATCGCAGAAAACGTGAGCAGACCCAGGAGGGCTCCGCGGACGCGAGCGGTCATGTGTTTGCTCCTTATCGAGTCAGTAGGGATATCGAAAACGTCCACTCCGACGGGAGAACGCAGCCCGGGGCGATCGCCTTGTCGTTCTGGCGTACATGGGATGAACTGGTGAAAGAATATTCTCGTTTGGAAGAGGCGACAAGGCTTTCGCCGTCGCCGGGAGTTGCCTTTCATGTTCCTCGGCCACTTCGGTCTCTCGTTCGCCGGCAAGCGCCTGGCGCCCACGGTCTCCCTCGGGACCCTCTTCCTCGCGACCCAGTGGGCGGACCTGCTCTTTTGGATCCTTTCGCTCGTCGGGATCGAGCATTTCCGTATTGCGCCGGGGGCGACACGGGTCACGCCGATGGACTTTTACGACTATTCGTGGAGCCACGGCCTGCTCGGGCTTGCCGCCTGGAGTCTCGTTATCGGCGGGCTGTACTTCCTGTTTCGCAGGAGCCGCGCCGGGGCATGGGTGCTCGGCGCAGGGGTGCTCAGCCACTGGTTCCTCGACGCCCTGGTTCACCGGCCGGACATGCCCGTCGGACCGGCGGGTCCGTACGTCGGCCTGGGGCTGTGGAACTCCCTGCCGCTGACCGTCGCTGCCGAGGCGGTCGTCTTCGGCGGAGGCCTCTTTCTGTACCTGCGGTGGACGGCTGCGCGGGACCGGACGGGCATCTGGGCGCTCTGGTCCCTGGTCGGGTTTTTGACGCTCGTCTGGGTGGCCTCGATTGCCGGCCCGCCGCCGCCGTCCGAACGCGCCGTGGAGATGACGGGCCTGGCCATGTGGCTCTTCGTCCCCTGGGGCTGGTGGATCGACCGGCATCGGATTATCGTTCGCGCATGAGGAGGGTCCTCCTTCTGCTGGCCGCGCTGACGTTGCCGGCCGCCGCCCTCGCGCAGGCCCCCGCCCCGGCCCCCTCGCGGGCAGTGCTGTCCGACCTCTCCTGGATGGCGGGGCGCTGGGTCGACGACTCGGACGGAAATCTCTCCGAGGAGGTCTGGACCTCGCCGGAAGGCGACTCGATGATGGGGATGTGGCGCTACCTCTCGGGCGGCCGCACGCGCATCTACGAGCTCCTGACGATCACGGTCGAGGCGGACGGCATCGTGATGCGCCTGCGGCACTTCGATCCGAAGCTCGTCGGGCGGGAAGACAAGGAGAAGTCGGTCGAGCTGCACCTGGTCGCCTGGAAACCCCGGGAAGTCACATTCGAGGGTCCGGCCGTCGGCGCGCCCGGGTTGGTGCGGCTGACCTACAGCCGACCGAGCGACGACACGCTGTCGACGACCCTCGAGAAGGAAGGCAAGACCCAGGAGTTCCGCTTCCGCAGGGCCCCGAGTTGAAGCTCACCATCGAAGTTCCGTACGGCGACATCGACGTGATGGGCCACCTCAACAACGTGGCCTACCTGCGCTACCTCGAGTGGGCGCGCCAGAAATACTGGCTTGCGATGCGGGGCTCGATCGAATTTCTCGACATCGACTTCGTGGTCGCGCGCTGCGAGATCGACTACCGGTCGTCCTCCCACATGGGGGAAGTCCTCGAGGTCGAGATCCACGTCTCCCGGATGGGCAACTCTTCGTTCGACTTCTCCTATCGCGTGACCGGGGCCGACGGACGGCTCGTCGCCGAAGCGACGACCACGCAGGTTTGCTACGACTGGCGGGCCCGGCGCAAGGTGCCGCTCTCGATCGAGCGGCGCCGCGAGATCGAGGCATTCGAGGCCGGGCCGCAGTGAGGGGCTCTCCGCCGCGCGTCCGGGGATTCGGTTGGCGGGGCCTGCCGCTGCTGGGCGCTTTGGCCCTCCTGGCGGCTTTCGGGTCGGGCGCGGCGCCGGCCGGGGAGCCCGAGCCCCGCGAGAAGGTGGACGCGCTCTTCCGGGACTACGACCGGTCGGACTCGCCCGGCTGCGCCCTGGGCGTCTTCCGCGACGGCCGGATTCTCTACGCCCATGGATACGGCATGGCGAACCTCGAGCTCGGCGTCGCCAACACGCCGCAGACGGTGTTCGACATCGGATCGACCTCGAAGCAGTTCACGGCGTTCGCGATCCACCTGCTCGCGCGGGACGGGAAGCTGTCGCTCGACGACGACGTCCGGAAGTGGGTCCCGGAGATCCCGTCCTACGGGAAGCCGGTCACGATCCGCCACCTCCTGCACCACACCGGGGGGCTGCGCGACTACATCGAGCTCATGAGCCTGCAGGGCGTCATGACCGAGGATCTGACGACCGACCAGGACGTCCTCGACGTCATGGCCCGACAGACGGCGCCCAACTTCGCCGCCGGGCGAGGAACACCTCTACTGCAACACCGGGTACTTTCTGCTCTCGGTCATCGTCAAGCGCGCGAGCGGCCAGTCGCTGCGGGACTTCGCGGCCGAGCGCATCTTCGGCCCCCTCGGCATGCGTCACACGCAGTTCAACGACTCGCACACGCGCGTCATCCCCGGCCGCGCCACGGGCTACAGCCGGAACGGGAACGGGGCATTCGGGATCGACATGTCCGACTGGGAGCAGACCGGCGACGGCGCCGTCCTGACGAACGTCGAGGACCTCTTTCGCTGGGACCAGAACTTCTACGATCCGAAGGTGGGCGACCCGAAGCTCCTCGAGGCGATGCAGGCGGTCGGCGTGCTCAACAGCGGAAAGAAGCTCGAGTACGCGTCGGCCCTGTACGTGAGCACCTACCGGGGACTTCCCGCCGTGACCCACGGAGGATCCTGGGCGGGGTACCGGGCGCAGCTCATGCGGTTCCCGGAGCAGAGGTTCTCCGTGGCGTGTCTCTGCAACAACGGAGGAACGGCCAACCCGAGCCGGCTCGCGCAGGGGGTGGCGGAGGTGTATCTGGGAGCTCTCATGAAGCCGGCAGTGGCCAGTGTTGAGCCGCCGCAGACCGCGGCGCCGGCGCCGCCGGGCTCGGCGGCACTGACCGGCGCCTACCGCAACCCGATCAGCGGCGAGCTGGTGACGCTCGCGATCGAGGACGGAGTGCTCGTCCTCGAGGAGGGCGGCAGCCGGCATCCGCTCACGCGGACGGCGCCCGGCCGCTTTCAGCGGATCGATCCGCCGCGCGGGTCCCGGATCGAGATCGCCTTCCGGGCGGGGGCGGCCGGGGCGCGGCTGCCGATGCGGGTCACGACTACCGATGCCGGCGGGGAAGTGGAGACCGACGACTTCGTTCCGGTCGAGCGCTGGATCCCGACTGCGGCCGAGCTCGCCGGACTCGCGGGCACGTACGCGAGCTCCGAGCTGAATACCTCGTGGCGGCTGACGGTCGAGGACGGCAGGCTCTTCATTCGCCACCGGGGACTGCCCGAGGAACCGCTGACGCCCACGATCCGCGACGCCTTTACGGTCGACGGCCTGAGCCTGACGATCCGGCGGGCGCGGGGCGAAAAGGCCGCGGGCTTCACGCTCGATGCGGGGCGGGTGCGGGGAGTCGTCTTCGCGCGGGTTGCCGGATAGCCGACAGGCCGTTCGCGCTTTCTTGTTGCAACCGTCCGCTTTCCGGGCGGAGAATCGTTTCGGAAATGGCCGAGCGGCGCAGTTTCGCGCGCAAGAAGCGGCGGTTCCTCGTCGAGTTCAACCTCCAGGGAGCCCACTGCAACGGGTTTACCTATGACGTATCGCCGAACGGCATCTTCGTGCGCTCGATCCGCCTCCCGATGCCCGGAACGTTTCTGACCGCGAACCTGCACCTGCCCGAGGGTCGGCGGATCGCCCTCCGCGGCCGGGTCGTGCGGTCGTTCCGCGTGCCGCCGGCGCTTTCGCGGCTCGTCCCGAGCGGGTTCTCGATCCGCCTGTCCGATACGCCGGAGGACTACTTCCAGCTGCTCGCGACGCTCTAGGACGGAGCAAGACCGCCCGGCTCAGATTCCGAAAGCCTCGCGCACCGCCTGCTCGACGGTGGGCGCGCCGGGCGAGCGTGAAACGAGTGTGATCGCGTCGCCGGCGGCGAGCTCGCCCTCCTCGAGAACGCGGAGGTAGAACCCGGTCCGGCGGCTTTCGAGGAAACGCCTCAGGAACCGGGGCCGCTCCATCTTCATCGCGAGCTTGTAGCAGGGACTGCGCGGCGAGACGACCTGAAGCAGAGCCGTTCCGATGCGATAGGCGTCTCCGAGGCGGACCTCGGTCTCGGGCATGCCCTCCACGGTGAGGTTTTCGCCGAACTGGCCCGGCGGGAAGTCGGTGTCGAGCGCGTCCCGCCAGTAGGCGTAGCCCGAGATGTCGTAGGCGTAGACCGCCTTGTCCGGTCCGCCGTGCACCCGGAGGTCGGCCTGCGCGTCGCCCTCGAGGCCGAGCCGGCCCACCCGCACGCGGGAAGCGACGGGGTCCTTGTAGATGGCCGTGAGGACCGGGCGGCCGCGGTGCTCCACGCTTCGAGGCTGGCCGAGCTGGACCGAGAGGATCTTCATGCCTCTTGGATTCTAACCGCTGTACTTTGGTTTCAGCGGTTACGGAATCGGCTCGGGCCCGCTGGCCGTGCGGGGCTCGGCAAAACGTCAATTCTTCAGGGCTGGCCCTATTAATAAATTAGTAGTAAGTTATTTACTTATGGGACGGACGCCGCGCGTTTCCCGGGAGCAGGTGCTGGCGGCGGCTCGCGAGACGTTCGTCGAGCGCGGCTTCGAGGGCGCCACGCTCGCCGGGATCGGCGCGAAGCTGTCTGTTTCGCCGGCGGCATTGCTGCGCCACGCTCCCACCAAGCGCGACCTGTTCCTCGCGTGCATGGGCTCGGGCGAGCCGGACATGGCCCCGCTGGCGTTTCTGGAGGAGCTCGACGGTTCGGAGGATCCGCGCCCGATTCTCCGGCGCGTCGCCGAGACGATGGTGCCGTTCCTCGAGGCGCGGATCCGCCAGATCGTGGCCCGCTGGGTCTACTTCAAGACGATCCCGGGCATCGGGCGGATGCCTCTGCCTTTCGACCCGAAGGCCCGGCCGACTCCGCCCCAGAGGAATCTGCGCTTCCTGGAAGACTACATGCGGCGCGCGGCGAGGCGCGGGCGCCTCTCCGTGACCAACCCGCGCGCCGCGGCGTTCGCGTTCTTCGCGACGGTGCACTCGTTCGTCTTCCTCCAGCACGTCGTCGAGGCGCTGGAGAAGCCGATGCCGCTCGATGAATACCTCGACACGGTCATCGACGTCTGGACGCGGGGCGCCTTCGCACCGGCGTCCCGCAGGAGGAAGCGATGAAACGCCTTCTCGTGGCCGCCGCGATCGCTCTGACCGGCGCCGGAGCGTCGGCCGCGGAGCGGGAGATCTCGCTGGCGGAGTCGGTCGACCGGGCGCTCGGCAAGAACCAGAATATCGCGGTCCAGCGCGAGGCGGTGGAGGTGGCCGCGGCCAACCTCCGGCGAGCCGACGGGAGCTACGACCCGGAATTCCGCCTGGACTTCCGCTGGCAGGAGCAGACCGAGGCCGTCAACTTCATCTTCTCGGGAGCGCCGCCGGACTCGGTGGGGCCGACCTCGAACGGGGTCCTCGGCCAGGCCGCGATCACCGAGCTGCTGCCGACCGGTGGCACCGTCAGCCTCGGCACGTCGATCGGCCGCGAGACGACCGACAACATCTTCACGCTGCTGACTCCGGCCTATGCGACGTTCGTCGGCATCGACCTGCGGCAGCCCCTGCTGCAGAACCGCGAGATCGACCCGCAGCGGCGGCTGATCCGAGTCGCGAACCTGGAGCACGACCGCTCGCGGGCGCAGCTGCAGGCCGTCGTCGCGGACACGGTGGCCGCCGTGGAACGGGCGTACTGGACGCTTTCCGCCGCGCTCTCCGACGTGGCCGTGCGCGAGGAGTCGGTTCGCCTGGCGCAGGTGCAGGAGTCGGACACGCGGACGCGCATCGAGGCGGGGATTCTCTCCGAATCGGACCTCGCGGTGCCCCGGGCGGAGGTCGAGCGGCGCCGGGTCGACCTCTATGGCGCGCGCGAGGCCGCGCAGCGGGCCGCGCTCGATCTGAAGACGTTGATGCTCGACGATCCGGGCGACCCGCTCTGGGACGAGACGCTCGTCCCGAGCGATCGTCCGGAAACGCCCGTCGAACCGCTCGACGTCCCCGCGGAGCTCGCCGCCGCGCCCGGCCGGCGGCCCGAGGTGGCGGAGGCCGAGGCGGGGCTTGCCCGCAGAGACGTCGACAGCCAGGCGGCGAAGAACCGGATCCTGCCGCGCTTCGATCTGGTGGCTTCCTACGGCCGATACGGCCTGGCGGGCACCGTGAACCCGAATCTCGTGTCGATTCCGAACTTCCCGGTCACGATTCCTCCCGAGGTCATCGGCGGGCTCGGGCGCTCCTACGGCACGATCGGGGACAACGCGTTTCCCGACGCCACCGTCGGATTCACGTTCGGGGTTCCGATCGGGAACCGCTCGGCGCGCGCCGACGCGGCGGCGGCCGACGCCGAGCGCCGGCAGGCGGCCATCCTCCTCGCCCAGCAGAAGCAGCGCGTCGGCGTGGAGGTCCGGACGGCGGCGCTCGCGCTCGAAGCCGCGGCGCAGTCGATCGACGCCGCGCGCGCGGGCCTCGCCGCCGCCCGAACGCAGCTCGAGGCCGAAAACGTGCGGTTCGCGGCCGGCCTGACGTCCAACTTCTTCGTTCTCACCCGCCAGAACGAGCTCGCACAGGCCGAGCGGACCGTGACGGCCGCCCTGACCAACTATCGCAAGGCCCTGGCCGACTACGGGCGCGCCTGCGGAACGTTGCTGGATCGGCACCACATCCAATTCGCCGACGACGGACCGACCGTCGCGGCCGCCGGAGGTTCGCGATGAGAATCGTGCGGTCCGTGGTCCTGGCGGTCGTCGTGTCGGCCGTGCTCGCGGGGTGCCGGGCGAAAGACGACGGAAGGTTCGTCCATCTGAACGGCCGGATCGAGGCGCCGCTCGTCGACCTGGCCCCCAAGGTCGCGGGCCGCGTCGTCGCGGTGCTCGTCCGCGAAGGCGATCGCGTGAAGGCCGACGACGTGCTGGTCCGCCTGGACCTGGGCGCGACGGCGCTCGCCGTCGAGCGGGACCGCGAGGGCCTGCGGTCGGCGCAGGCGCGGTACGAGGACCTCGCGGCCGGCAGCCGGCGGCCGGAGATCGCGGCGGCCGAGGCCGAGGTGAGCGATCGGCGGGCGGCGGTGGCCCTCGCCCGGCGGGAGCTCGAGCGACAGGACCTGCTGCTGGAGAAGAAAGTCGGAACGGCGCGGGACCATGATCGGGCGAAGACGGACCTGGAGCGCGCCGAGGCGGCCCTGAAGTCGAGTGAAGAGAAGTACCACCTGGCCGTCGAGGGGTCCCGGCGGGATCAGACCGAGGGGGCGCGATACGACGCCGGCCGGGCCCGGGTCCAGCTCCAGCAGTCCGAGACGATCGCCAGGGAGGCCGAGATCCGCGCCCCGGCCGACGGCGTCGTCCTGCACCGCATGGCCGAGCCGGGACTCTTGCTTTCGGCCGGCCAGCCGGCCCTGACGCTCGCCTTCGCGGACCGGCTCTACGTCCGGACGTTCGTCCCGGAGACGAAGCTCGGCCGGGTGCGCACCGGCGAGAAGGCCAGCGTGACCGTCGACGCCTTCCCCGGCAAGAGCTTCCCGGCCGTGGTGGCGGAGATCTCGCCGGACGCCGAGTTCACGCCGAAGGCGGTCGAGACGAGAACCGAGCGCGTCAACCTCGTGTACTCGACCAAGGTCGATCTGCTCGGCGGATGGAAGGACCCGCTCGTTCCGGGCCAGCCGGCCGACGTGGTCGTCGACACCGAAAGCGCCCCGCAGTGATCGAAGCCCGCGGACTCGTGCGGGACTTCGCGGGGCATCGGGCCCTGAAGGGCGTGGATCTCTCGATTCGCGCCGGCGAGCTCTTCGGCCTGATCGGCCCGGACGGCGCCGGCAAGACGACGTTCTTCCGCCTCGTGGCCGGGCTCCTGGCGCCGACGGCCGGCACGATCGTCCGCGACGCGACCGCCGCGTTCGGGTTCGTCCCGCAGCGCTTCGGTCTCTACGAGGATCTCTCGATCGACGAGAACCTGCGGCTGCGGGCGCGACTCTACGGCGTTCCCGACGCGGAGGCTCGGCGGCGAGCCGCCGACCTGCTCGGACGCGTCGGGCTCGAGCGCTTCGGGGCGCGGCTGGCCGGGGCGCTCTCGGGCGGGATGAAACAGAAGCTCGCGCTCGTCGCGGCCCTGCTGACCCGGCCGCCGCTGCTGCTGCTCGACGAGCCGACGACCGGCGTCGACCCGGTGTCGCGCCGGGAATTCTGGGGACTCCTGAACGAGCTCCATCACGAGGGCCTGACGATCGTGATCTCGACTCCCTACATGGACGAGGCGGAGTACGCCTCGCGGATCGGCTTTCTCGACGAGGGGAGGCTCTCGGCCCTCGGAACCCGCGAAGAGATCATCGCTTCCTATCCGCGATGCCTGCTCGCCGTCCGCTCCTCGGATCGAGTCCGCGTGCGCGAACGGCTGGGGTCCTGCCCCGAGGTCGACGACGTTTCGCTGTTCGGGAGCCGGCTGCACGTCCGCGGGGCCGCGGGGATCGGCGAGGAGCTCGCGGCCGTGGTGCGGCGGCGCCTCTCCGGGCTCGTCCCGCCGGAGGACGTGGTGCCCCTGGAGCCGTCGCTCGAGGACGTCTTCGTCCTGAAGAGCGAAGAGGACGCGGACGCGGCATGAGCGACGGCGATCCCGGCGTCTTCCTCGAGGCCCACGGCCTGACGCGGCGGTTCGGCGACTTCACCGCCGTCGATGACGTCACCTTCGCGGTGCCGCGAGGGCGCGTGTTCGGCTTCCTGGGGCCCAACGGTTCCGGAAAGTCCACGACCATCCGGATGCTGACGGGCTTGCTCGAGCCGACCTCCGGGTCGGCCACGGGTTTCGGCGGGCTCGACGTCGCGCGCGACACGGAAGAGTGGAAGCGGCGGCTGGGTTACATGAGCCAGAAATTCTCCCTCTACCTCGACCTCACGGTCGAAGAGAACCTGCGCTTCTTCGGCACGATTTACGGGCTGGAGGCCGGGCGCCTGGAGGAGCGCATCGCCTCGCTCGGGCAGCGCCTCGGCTTCGAGTCTCTTCGCCCCGCGATGACCGAGACGCTCTCGACGGGGCAGCGGCAGCGCGTGGCCCTGGCGGCGGCGCTGCTCCACGAGCCGGAGCTCCTGTTCCTGGACGAGCCCACCGGAGGCGTCGACCCGCGCGGACGGCGGCTCTTCTGGGACCTGATCTACGAACTCGCCGCGAAGAGTGGAATGACGGTGCTCGTGACCACGCACTACATGGACGAGGCGGAGCAGTGCGACCGGCTGGCCTTCATCCTGGACGGCGCGCTGATCGCCGAGGGGACTCCGCGCGACCTCAAGGCCGACCTCGAGGGCCGCATCTTCGAAGTGGCGCCGAAGGGAGACCCGTTCGCAGCGCTGTCCCGGGTTCGGGACGATCCGTCGCTCGACGATGCATACCTGTTCGGGGCGCGCCTGCGCGTCGTGGTGCGCGCGGGGAGCGAGGCGCAGGCGGTGCCGCTGCTCTCGGCCTTCGGCGAGCCCGAGGCCGCCGAGCCTTCGCTCGAGGACGTGTTCGTGGCTCTCGCCCGCCGCAAGGCGGCCCCGAAGGGGGCGGTCGCGTCGTGAGAAGGCTTTTCGCCCTGACCTGGAAGGAGTTCCTGCAGCTCCGCCGGGACCCGATCACGATGCGCATGATCCTGCTCGTCCCGATCATGCAGACCCTGATTTTCGGCTACGCGATCAACTACGACGTCAAGCACCTGAAAACCGTGGTCCTCGACGAGGCCAGGTCGGTCGAGAGCCGCGACCTGATCTCGAAGATGACGGCGACCGAATACTTTCGCGTGGTCGGCCACGTGTCGTCGTACGCGGAGCTCCGGCGGGCGCTCGATTCGGCAAAGGCGTCCGTCGGCCTGGTCATCGACCGGAACTTCGGCAAGGACGCGCACCGCGGAGCCCCGGCCCACGCGTTTCTGATCGTCGACGCCTCGGACACGACGACATCGAGTCAGGCCATGTCGATCGCTTCCGGGATCGCCAACGGGCTCTCGATCCGCGTGCTCGCCGCCCGCGCCGGCTGGGAGTGGCCGTCGCTGCCGGTCGATCTGCGCGTGCGGCCCTGGTACAACCCGGACCTGAAGACGGCGACGTTCATCATTCCGGGGCTGATCGCCATCATCCTGACGTTCACGCTGATCCAGTTCACGGCCTCGGCGATCGTCCGTGAGCGCGAGCGGGGGACGCTCGAGCAGCTCCAGGTCACGCCGGCGACCCGCGTCGAGATCATCCTCGGCAAGATCTTCCCGTTCATGGTGATCGGGTACTTGCAGCTGACGATGACCGTGCTTCTGATGCGCTATCTCTTCGGGATCGTCATTCGGGGCTCGGTCCTCGAGCTCTACCTGGTCGGTTTCCTCTTCATCGCGGCCGTGCTCGGCCTCGGAATGCTGATCTCGACCGTCGCGAAGACGCAGATGCAGGCCATGCAGATGTCGACGTTCGTCCTGCTCCCGTTCGTGTTCCTGTCGGGCTACGTCTTCCCGATCGACGGCATGCCCGAGATCTTCCAGTACCTCTCGCGGATCATCCCGGCGCGGTACTTCATCGAGGCGCTCCGCGGCATCATCCTGCGCGGCGCGGGGCTCGTGGAGCTGTGGCAGCCGGTGGCGTGGCTGACGCTCTACACGTTCCTGATCATCGCCCTCGCCGTCGCCCGCTTCAAGAAGACCACCACCTAGGGTCAGCCCTGAAGAACTGAAGTTCGGGGTCAGCCCTGACATTCTGAAGTTTGTCGTTCCCTGAAGCGCCGGAATCAAGCGGTTGGTGATCGCGCGACCTGACCGCGCAAGGGCTTGGGGCCAGGAAACGCCAGTTCTTCAGGTCAGGCCCCAAACGTCATCGCCCTCGCCGTCGCCCGCTTCAAGAAGACACCACCTAGCGGATGGAGATGGCGACGCCGTTCTCGAAGACGACCGTCTTGCCGACGCTCCGGTACGTCCAGGTCTCGCGGGCGACGCCGGAGTCGGTGGTCTCCGTCGACACGTCGTCGGGGGAGCCGAGGAGGGCGCGCACCTGGTCGGGGGTCATGTTTTCGGAGACGGAGCCGCTCGAGCTCGAAGAGGAGTCGATCTCGCGGCCGAGGGCCTCGCGGGCGGACGTTCGAGCGTCGCTCGCGGCGGCGGCGGCGCGGGCGCGCTCGATGGGTGATCCGCGCCCCGGTGCCGCGGCGGGGGTGGAGCGGGTCCACGGACCCTGCGTCTTGACGAGGTAGACGACGATGCCGGCGGCGAGGAGGAGCAGCAGCAGCCGTTTCATGATCCCTCGATCATACGCGCGAGGGTAGACTTCGGCGCGCGATGAGCTACTGCCGCGTGGCGGAGGGGCACCCCTTCCACGGTCCGTACCACGACCGCGAGTACGGCTTTCCGGTTCGCTCCGAACGGGCCCTCTTCGAGCGGCTCGCGCTCGAGATCAATCAGGCCGGCCTCTCGTGGCTGACGATGCTCGTCAAGCGGGACAACTTCCGCCGGGCGTTCGCGGGCTTCGACCCCGGGAAGGTCGCGGCCTTCGGCGCGCGCGAACGGCGCCGGCTGCTGTCGGACGCCGGAATCGTTCGAAACCGCCTCAAGGTCGCGGCGGTGATCGAGAACGCGCGGCGCCTGCTCGAGATCCGGCGGTCTCACGGTTCGTTCGCGAAATGGCTCGACGCGCACCACCCGCGTTCGGCGAAAGCCTGGCAAGCCCTCTTCCGGAAGACCTTCGTCTTCACGGGCGGAGAGATCGTGAAGTCGTTTCTCCTGAGCACCGGCTACCTGCGCGGAGCGCACGTGCCGAGCTGCCCCGTCTACCGCAGGGTGGCGCGCAGGCGGCCGGCCTGGATGCGCAAGACGCGGACGCAACTCCGGCGCGAGTCCGGGAGAACCCGGGCGGGGACGAGCCCCGCCCCTACTGGATCGGCCCGAACGGCTTGAGCTCCTCCTCGATGACCTTCCGGTCACCCACGACGACGATGGTCGCCTTGTCGTCCTGGAGATACTTCCTGGCCATCTCCTGAATCTGGGCGGGCGTGACGGCGTAGACCCGGGCGACGTAGCCGTTCAGATAGTCGGCCGGCAGGCCGTGCAGGTCCACGAACTCGAGTTGCCCCGTGATCCCGTCCCGCGACGAGTTCTGCAGGACGAAAACGCCCGCCCGGTAGTTCTGGAACGCTTTCAGTTCCTTCTCCGACGGCGGCTCCGCCTGGAGTCGGTCCACCTCTCCGAAAATCTCCTTGAGGGCGGGTCCGGTGACGTTGGTCGTGACGTCGGCGATCTCGACCCAGTACGCGTCGCGGTAGCGGCTCGAGAGCTGACCAAACGGGGAGTACGTGTAGCCTTTCTGCTCGCGGATGTTCGACGTGATGCGCGATGAGAAGGACCCGCCGAGCAGGACGTTCATGAGGTAGAGCCGGTCCCAGTCCGGGTTCGAGGGATCGATGACGGGCATGCCGACGTTGAGGGTCGACTGGACGGCGCCCGGGCGGTCGATGATGTAGACGGCGCGCTTGCTCGTCGGCTTGGGGACCGACGTGTTCGCTGCCGGGCCGCGCTTCCACCCGGCGAAGGCCTTGCGGATGGCAGCCTCCATCGCGCTGGCGTCGAACCGGCCGACGACGTAGATGCGCGAACGGGCCGCGCCGAAGTTGCGCTCGTAGAAGTCCCGGACCTGGGCGATGGAGTAGCCCTGGAGCATCGCCTCGGTCGGAAAGACGCGCCCGTACGGGTGGTCGCCGTACAGGACCGCCCGGAACTTTTCCTGGGCGAGCGGCTGCGGCTGGCTCTTGGCGATCGAGAGCTGGCGCACCCGGTCCGCTTTGAGGCGGGCGAGCTCGCCCTCGGGGAACTTCGGATGGAGCACGACGTCGGCGACGAGGGCGACCATCTCGGGGCCGAACTCCGACAGGACGTCGCCTCCGATGTCGACGCGGTTGGGTCCGACCGCGACGGCGAGCTCGCCGCCCATGCGCGCGGCGTCCTCGGCGATCATCGTGGCGCTCTTGGTCGCGGTGCCCTCCGTCAACATGTCTCCGACGATGTCGGCGAGCCAGACTTCGTCGGCCTTCTCGTCGACGTTTCCGGTCAGGACGGCCAGGCTCACCGAGACCTTGGGGATCGTGCCGTACTGGACGAACGTGACGCCCAGGCCGTTGTCGAGGGTCAACGTGGTCGGCTTGGGAACCGAGAAGCCGCGCGGCGCGGCGGGCGCCGGAGGCGATTGCTTCGCCTTTTCGGCCGGGAAGGCCGGGGAGGCGGCGAGAACGAACAGAACGGCGGCGGCGATCTTCTTCATGGTCATCTCCTCCTACGAGCCCTGCTTGGCATCGGCCTTCGGCTCGATGATGAGGATCGTGCGATTGGTCGGCCGCAGGTACTGCTGCGCCGTCTTCTGCATCATGGCGGGCGTGACCTTGCGGAACTCCGCCTCGATCCGGTTGATCTTGCCGGGGTCGTCGTCGAAGAGCGCGAACGAGGCGAGCAGGTCCGCCTTTCCGAAGCCGCCGGTCTGTTCCATCTTGTCGTAGAGCTGGGACCGGACCTTGACGAGGGCGCGGTCGAGCGTCGCCTGATCCACCGGCGTGGTGCGGACCTTTTCGATCTCGGCGTCGAAGACGGCGAGGATCTGGTCCGAGGTCTTGTCCTTGTCGTAGAACATCGAGACGTCCCAGAGCGTGGGCCCGTTGATGTTGAACATGTCCCCGAGTCCGGAATTGATGCCGCCGTCGACTTCGCCGGTCAGGCCGCTGCGCTGGACGAGGGCCTGGTAGAGGAGGCTGTCTTTCCCCTGCACGAGGACCTGGTCGAGCAGGCCCATCGCGTAGTAGTCGGGTGTGTTGCGCTCGGGCGCGTGGTAGCCGATGGCGATCGCCGGCCGCGTGGCGAGCTTGTCTTCCTTGGTGACCCGCTTCTCCTTCTCCTGCCTCGGCTCGGAGATGTCGGCCCTGGGCGGGAGCTTCGCCGCCGGGATCGGCGCGAAGTACTTCTCGATCCATGCCTTCGTCGCGGCCGGATCGAAGTCGCCGACGACCACGAGGGCGGCGTTGTTGGGCGCATAGAAGGTCTTGAAGAAGCTCGCGACGTCCTCGAGGGTCGCCGCGTCGAGGTGGGCCAGGTCGCCGTAGAAGTTGTGCGCGTTGTACCAGTTCGTGTTGGCGTACTGCGGCAGGTCGAGCCAGGGGAACCCGCCGTACGGCTGATTCAGAACGTTGACCCGGACCTCGTTCTTGACGACCTCCTGCTGGTTCTTCAGGTTCTCGGCCGTGATGGCCAGGCCCCGCATGCGGTCGGCCTCGGCCCAGAGCGCGGTTTCGAGGGCGTTGGCGGGGACGACCTCGAAGTAGTTCGTGAAATCGAACCGCGTCGAGCCGTTCAGGATGCCGCCGTTGGACTGGACGAGCTTGATGAACTCCATCTTTCCGAGGTTCTCCGAGCCCTGGAACATCATGTGCTCGAAGAGGTGGGCAAAGCCGGTACGGTCCTTCGGTTCGATGCGAAATCCGATGTTGTAGTAGACGGCGACGACCGCGACCGGAGCCGTGGTGTCGCGCGACAGCACGACCTTCAGCCCGTTGGCCAGCTTGGAGTAGTCGACCGGGATCTGGAAATCGGTCGGTGTCTGGACGGCGGCCGTCGGTGCGGCGCAGAGCGCGAGGGCCCCGGCGAGGGCCAGGATGGCCGCCCGGCGGCCGTGGCGCGAACCGAGATTCATGTCATCCTCCTCCGTTCCAACTCTTGAGCTTACGTCGGAAAGAGGAGAAGGTTGTCGCCCCTGGAAAAAGACGTCGGGCCCGGGCGTAACGGGTTTCGCGCCGCCCCGTGGCTTCCGGGCCCTCATCTGCAGACCGTCTGGGGCCGCCTCGCCCGGTCGCGCCGGCAGGTGCCGATGCGCCGCGAAGTCCTTGCGACCCCGGACGGGGACGATCTCGTCGTCGATCACGTCGATGGTCCCGTCGGCAGCCCGCAGGTCGTCGTCCTGCACGGCCTCGAGGGAAGCTCGTATTCGGTCTACGCCCAGGGGCTGCTCGTCGAGATCCGCCGGCGGGGCTGGCGCGGCGCGGCGATGAACTTCCGGTCCTGCGCCCGGGACCCCGGGCGGCTCTCGCGGATGCTCCCGAACCGGCGGCCGAGGCTCTATCACTCCGGCGAGACGGAGGATCTCGATTTTCTCGCTCGAACGCTCGCCTCTCGCGATCCGTCGGCCCCGCTCCTCGCGGTCGGGGTCTCTCTGGGCGGCAACGTGCTTCTGAAGTGGCTCGGCGAGGCCCGCCGTCCGCGGCCGATCGCTGCGGCGGTGGCGATCTCCACTCCCTACGATCTGGCGGCGAGCGGGCGTCACCTCGAGTCGGCCCTCGGACGCTTCTACACGGGCCGGTTTCTCGGCACCCTCAAGACGAAGGCCGCCGACGTCTGCGCGCGGTTTCCCGAGGCCGCCGGGAAGATCGATCTCCGCAGGGCCTTCGCGGCGCGCACGTTCTGGCAGTTCGACGACGCGGCCAACGCTCCGCTCCACGGCTTCGACGGCGCGGACGACTACTATCGGCGCGCGAGCTCCATCGGCTATCTCGCGGGGATCCGGACCCGGACGCTCTGCCTCTCGGCCGAGGACGACCCGTTTCTGCCGGGCGAGGCGCTCGAGCGGGCGCGCCGGGTGGCTCCGCCGCCAGTCGAGTTTCGCGTGACTCCCCGCGGGGGTCACATCGGCTTCGTGGCGGGCCCCGTTCCCTGGCGTCCGCGGTACTGGGCCGAGGAGCTCGCCATCGCCTGGCTCGACCGCGTCGAGCGCTGAGAAAGAAAGGGCCGGAACGGCGATGGTTGCGCCGCCCCGGCCCGCGATTCACGAAGGAATCCTACGGACGCGGTATGAGTCAGTAGGGCTTCTTCGCGCTCGTCGCCTCGATCGAGGTCGCGACCTGGCGACCCGACTGCTCGGTGGCCTGGAGCGAAACCTCGGAGCCGACCTTCAGGTCCCCGGTGAGCTTCGTGGATCCGTTCCAGTAGACGGTGACCTCCTGCCCGGTCGCGTCGTCCTTCATGACGAAGGTCTTCGCCGGCTTGTCGACCGACTGGATCGTGCCGCGCATCGACCTGGCGGCCTGCGACGCCTGGACCGGCACCGGCTTCTGCGAATCGCTCGGCTTGTCCTGCGGTGCCGCTACCGCCGTCGCCGCGAGCGCCGTGGCAATCGCGGCCGAGAGAATCATCTTCTTCATCTCGAACCTCCTTTTGCCGGAGTGTCCTCGATGGGAGGCACCCGGTGAGGAGGGTGAACTGCAAGCGGCGGGCCAGCCGAGGGCGCGGGCTCAGGCCCGGGGCACTGCCGGAGACTTCGCCGGACGGCGCCGCCGGGGCGCCGGCCGGAACTGCGCGGCCGTCACGTCGGTGTGAATGACGGTGCCGCGCCGCACCGTTGCGCCGTCGGGGATCTCGGCGTTCTTTCCGATCGTCGTGATGCCGATCCGGTCGGCGGGTTTCTCGCCGCGCGCGGCCTTGCCGACCCGTGCCCGGCGTCCGATGCGGACGGCCTTGTCGACGATCGCACGCTCGATCTTCGCTCCGGCGTCGATCCAGGTGTCGGTCAGAACGACCGATTCGCGGATCCAGGCGTCGGGTCCGACGAAGACGCCCGGGGAAAGGATGCTGCGCTCGACGCGCGCGCCCGCCGAAATGATGCAGCCGTCGGTGATCATGCTGTCGCGAATCACGGCCCCGTTGTGGATCGAGACCGGCGGCCGCTCTTCCGAGCGCGTGTGGACGATCCATGCGCGGTCGTTCAGATCGACGGGGGGCGGCGTCTTCAGAAGGTCCATCTGGGTCTGCCAGTAGGCCTCGGTCGTTCCGACGTCGACCCAGTATCCCTGGAACGGGTACGCGAAGACGCGCTGACCCGCCGCGATCATCCGCGGGATGATGTCCTTGCCGAAGTCATGCGCCGAGTCGCGGCGCTTGGAGTCCTCGGCCAGGACCTGCGAGAGCATCGTTCGGCCGAAGACGTAGATCCCCATGGACGCGAGCGTCCCGGGCGGGTCGGCGGGTTTCTCGACGAACCGGCTGACGCGCTGGTTCTCGTCCGCCGCGAGGATGCCCATCCGCGTGGCCTCTTCGCGCGAGACGTTGAGCGTGGCGATCGTGCAGTCGGCCTGCTTCTCGAGGTGGAACGCGAGGAGCCACCCGTAGTTCATCTTGTAGATGTGGTCTCCCGAGAGCACGAGCACGAGGTCCGGAGAGCCGCGCTCGACGAAGGAGATGTTCTGTGCGATGGCGTCGGCGGTCCCTTTGTACCAGTCGGTGTCCGACCGGCCGCGGTACGGCTGGTAGATCTGGACGCCGCCCGTGAAGCCCCGGTCGAGGTCCCACGGGCGTCCGGAGGCGATGTGTTCGTTGAGGGAATGGGGACGGTACTGCGTCAGGATCATCACGTCCGAGATTCCCGAGTTGACGCAGTTGGAGAGCGTGAAGTCGATGATCCGGTACTTCCCCGCGAACGGAACGGCGGGCTTCGCACGCTTCTCCGTGAGCACGCCGAGCCGGGAACCCTCTCCGCCGGCGAGGATCACGGCGCGGGCCCTCATCGCTCGAGTCTCATCCCGCCGTCCGCGCCGCGCGCGCGCGCTCGTAGAGCGTCGCGTATTGCTTCGCCGAGCGCGACCAGGAGAAGTCGCGGGCCATGCCGTTGCGTTGCAGCTCGGACCATTTGGCGGGCTGAGCGTATACCTTCAGCGCCCGTTCGAGGGCGTCCCAGAGCGCCCAGGGCTGGAATTCGTCGAACATGAGGCCCGTGCCTCCGGGATCTCCGGCGTCGACGACCGTGTCCGCGAGGCCGCCCGTCCTCCGCGCGACGGGAACGCAGCCGTACCGCATGCCGATCATCTGCGCGAGGCCGCAGGGCTCGTACCGCGACGGGATCAGGAGCGCGTCGGCGCCGGCGTAGATCCGCCGGGCGTACCGCGCGTCGAACCGGAGCCGGACGCTGGCGCGGCGCGGGTATCGCATCTCGAACTCGGCGTACTCGTGCTCGAGGGCCGGGTCGCCGGTTCCCAGGAGCACGAACTGGCCTCCGCGTTCGAGCCACCGGCGCACGGCCGGCGCGGCGATATCGAAGCCCTTCTCGCGGACCAGGCGCGACACGACGGCCAGGAGCGGCATGCGGAAGTCCTGCTCGAGGCCGGCTTCCTCCTGGAGCGCCACCTTGTTGCGGGCGCGCTCGACGAGCGTCGCGGCGTCGAACTTGACGGCGATGTCGGGGTCGGCCGCGGGGTTCCAGGACTCGACGTCGATTCCATTGAGGATCCCGGCCAGTCGGTCCGCGCGGGTTCGGAGGACCCCGTCGAGACCGTGGCCGCCCTCGGGCGTCAGGATCTCGCGCGCGTAGGTCGGCGACACGGTCGAGAGGAAATCGGCTCCGAGGATGCCGAGGCCCATCAGCGAGTCGCGGTGCGACTCGGGCAGCGCGCCGAGCGCGTCGCCGAGCCGGAGCTTGTAGTCCCCGAGAAACCGTCCGGCGCCCTGCCCGGAATAGGGCAGGTTGTGGATGGTGAAGACCGATCCGACGTCCCGGAAGAAAGGATTGTCCCGGCCCTCCGTGTCGAGCCACCAGACCGAGGGCCCCGTGTGCGAGTCGTGCGCGTGAACGACGTCCGGTTTCCAGGACAGCGCCTCCGAGGACCACAGCGCGGCGAGCGAGAAGAAGACGAACTTCGGGCCGTCCTCCTCGAGGCTGCGGCCGTAAATCCACCGGTCCTGGGGAATCGGGGGTCCGGTCACGAGATAGACGGGGGTTCCGCCGGACTCGGTCTCCCAGATCTCGGCCGGCTGCTCGCCGCCGAGCGTATGGACCGGAAACTGCGCCACGCGCTGGGGTTGGTAGCGGTGCCAGTCGATCGCTCCATAGCCGGGGATGACGATCCGGACCTCGTGGCCGAGCGCCGCGAGGGCACGCGGGAGCGAACCGACGACGTCCGCGAGGCCGCCGACCTTGGCCAGCGGCGCCGCTTCGGCCGCCAGCATCAGGATCCGCATGGCGGCGCATTATCTCGCAGCCCCCGGTCCGGCCGGCCCGCCGCCGTGCGCGTGCTATCCTTTTGGTGTTCTCGTACGCTCGCCCTATTCCGGACACAGCGCGAATCCCGAACGGTCGAAGCGAGAAGGCGTGAGGGCGCCTCGGCGGGCCCTACCGTCCGAGCGTCGCCGAGCGTTCGGTGCATTCGAAAGGGCGGAACATGAAGCTGTACGTGGGCAATCTCTCCTACAACACGGGCGAAAGCGAGCTGCGGGATCTCTTCACGGCATACGGCGCCGTCGACTCGGTGGCGGTCATCACCGACCGCGACACCGGGCGATCCAAGGGTTTCGGGTTCGTCGAGTTCGGAAACGACGCGGAGGCTCAGGCGGCCATCGCCGGGTTGAACGGCAAGGAAGTCTCCGGCCGCGCTCTGACCGTTTCACCCGCCAGACCCAAGAGCGAGGGCGGTGGCGGGGGCGGCGGAGGCCGGAGAAACCGTTACTGAGTCCGGGCGCGGAAGGGCCGAGGAGGGCTTCATGAGCAGTGATTGGAAAATTCGGGTGCAGGCGGCGGGCCGGACACCCTACGAATTCAAGGCGACATTCGTGGGCCGGGTCTCGGGACGGGATGAGCGGACGCTCGACGTGCGATACCTCTACGGCGACGGCGACCTCGCTGTCCTCCTGGAGGACCTCGGTGCGGGCGCGCCCGAGATCTACGGATTGATCGAGACGCTCCAGCAGAAGCCGAGCGCCGAGATCGTCGTGGACGTGACGGAAGAGGCCATGGAAGTTCTGGGGCGCGGGGCGCCTCGCCGGAGGAACGAGCAGGCGTGAACCACAAGAACAAAGACTGGGTCCGAATCGCGTTTTTCGTCCTGTCGCCGATCGTCGGGATCGTCGGCACCGCGGCCTGGGCCCTGACGCACGGGGTCCAGTGGTGGCAGCCGGCGCTCTTCGTCGTGCTCTACGCCTGCGTCGGCGTCTCGGTGACCGCGGGCTACCACCGGCTCTTCGCGCACCGCACCTACGAGTGCCATCCGGTCGTCCAGGCCTTCTATCTGTTCTTCGGCGCCATGGCGTTGCAGAACTCGATTCTGAACTGGGCTTCGGACCACCGCCTGCACCACCGCTACGTCGACCACGACTGGGACCCCTACAACATCCAACGGGGCGGCTGGTGGGCGCACATCGTGTGGATCTTCTACAAGAGCCCGGCGGACCGGAAGTTCGACGACGTCCCGGATCTGCAGAAGAATCCGCTCGTGCGGCTCCAGTACCGATTCTCGAACCTCATCGGCATCGGCTTCGGCCTCGGGATACCGACCCTGATCGGCTGGGCGTTCGGCGATCCGCTCGGCGGACTGCTTTGGGGCGGGTTCCTGCGGGTCGTCGTGATTCACCACACGACCTTCTTCGTCAACTCCATCGCCCACCTCTACGGGACGCGTCCCTATACCGAGGAGAACTCGGCGCGGGACAACCCGTGGGTGGCGCTCGTGACCAACGGCGAGGGGTACCACAACTTCCACCACCGCTTTCCGACGGACTTTCGCAACGGGCTGCGCTGGTACCAGTGGGACCCGAGCAAGTGGTGGATTCGCGGTCTCGCCGCGGTCCGGCTGGCTCGGCGACTCCGGCGCACGCCCGCCCTCGTGATCGAGCGCTCGCGCCTCCAGACGGCGATGGGCCGGGCGGAGAAGGAACTCGTCTCGGCGCCGTCGCACCTGTCCGAAGCCATCCGGCATCGCCTCGAGTCCGCTCACCACTCGCTCGAGCGCGCGGCGGCGCTCTGGAACGAGGTCTCCGAGAAGCGGCGCAAGGACTGGAAGGAGTACCGGGAGCACCTGGCGCTCGCCCGCGGGCACTGGCGCGAGGCGCTGCGTCTTCTGGCCCGCGCTCCCGAAGGGGCGTAGCGACCGCTCGTCTTTCCGGGCGCGGCCCGCGGTTCAGGCCTGCGGCGAGTAGGTCGGAAGCGACGGCGATCCGTCGCGCCAGGCGTTCATCTCGGGCTCGCTGCGCAGCAGGTCCTTGAGCGTGATCTTCCCGAGGACCGCGTCGACGGCCTCCTGGACCCGCCGCCAGACCGACCGGATCGAGCAGTCGGGCATGTGCGTGCAGAGGCGCTCGAGGCCGGAGTGGCCGTCGCAGAAAGCGGGCTCGTAGAGGCGGCCGCCGAGGGTCGCGAGCACGTGGCCGAGCACGATTTCCTCGGCCGGGCGCGCCAGCGCGTAGCCGCCGGACTGGCCGCGGGTCGACGTGACGAAGCCGCCGCGCCGCAGGATCCGCATCATCTTCGCGACGTTGGGCTCGGAAATGCCCTCCGCGCGCGAGAGCTCGGGGATCGTGAGGCTCGCGCCGCCGGCTTCCCGGCCGACGCGGAGCAGGCAGCGCAGGCCGTACTCCTCCTGCGACGTCAGTTTCATGGCCGGGCCCCGGATCGGCCGCAGGCGCCGCGCCTCACATCATCCCCAGCTGGAGCTTGGCCGCGTCCGACATCATCTGGAGGCTCCAGGGCGGATCGAACACGACCTGGACTTCGGCTTCGGCGATGCCGGGGACCGTCAGCAGCTTGCCCTTGATGTCCTCGCGGAGCACGTCGCCCATGCCGCAGCCGGGCGCCGTGAGCGTGAACTTGACGTCGATCTTCTGGCCCCCGGACTCGAGCGGGCTCAGGGCGAGCGCATAGACCAGACCCAGGTCGACGATGTTCACCGGAATCTCCGGATCGAAGCACGTGCGCAACTGGTCCCAGGCCAGCTCCTCCGGCGTCCTGCCCTCCGAGGCGGCCGCGTCCGCCACGACGACTTCTTCGCCGATCGCATCGGCGTCCTTGCCGTCGATGCGGGCGAGAAACCCGACCGGCGTCATCACGGTGTAGCTGCCGCCGAGCGACTGCGTGATGATGACCGGGTCTCCGGCCTTCAGCGTGATCGGCGTACCGCTCGGGATTTCACGGGCGGGAACGTCGCGCGTCACCGTGGCCTCCTTGCGCATCTGCATCATGCCCCTCCACTTCCCGTGTGCGGGCCTTCGGACTCCGTCGAGATGGTCGCGCCGTCGCTCTGGAGGGCGGCCTTCAGCGTGTGCCAGGGCAGGGTCGCGCACTTGACGCGCACCGGATACTCGCGCACGCCCGAGAAGACCGCGAGCTTGCCGAGCTCGGGCGCGGAGCGCCCCGTGGGCGTCTTTTCGCCGTTTCCGGTGATGAGTTCGTGAAAACGCTCGAACAGCGCCTCGGCCTCGGCACGGGTCTTGCCCTTGACGCTCTCGGTCATCATCGACGCCGAGGCGGTCGAGATCGCGCAGCCGGTGCCCTGGAACGCGACGTCCTGCAGGCGGTCGCCCGTCGAGCGTCAGGAAGACCGTCTCCCGGTCGCCGCAGAGCGGGTTGTACCCCTCGGCCTTGTGGTTGGCACCGGCGAGGGCGTGGATAGTTCCGCGGCCGCTTGCTGTGGTCGAGGATGACTTCCTGGTAGAGATCGCGCAGGTCGGACATCAGCGGAACATCCCGATGACTTGGTGGATCGCGCGCGGCGAGGGCATCGACCTCGCCGCGCGTGTTGTAGAGGCCGAACGAGGCGCGCGCGGTGGCCGGCAGCCCGTAGCGGTCCATGACCGGCTGGGCGCAATGGTGGCCGGTGCGGATCGCCACGCCCTCGCGGTCGAGCACCGTGCCGATGTCGTGCGGGTGGATGCCCGTCGAGGACGAAGGACAGCACTCCGGCCTTCTCGCGGGCGGTGCCGACGATCCGCAGCCCGGGAATCGCCGAGAGCGTCCGGGTCGCGTAGTCGAGCAGATCGCGCTCGTGCGCCTCGATCGCCGTGAGGCCGAGGGCCGTGACGTAATCGAGCGCCGCGCCGAAGGCGATTCCGCCGGCGATGTTCGGCGTGCCGGCCTCGAACTTGTAGGGCAGCTCGTTGAAAGTCGTCTTCTCGAAGGTGACGGAGCGGATCATGTCGCCGCCGCCCTGGTACGGGGGCATCGCTTCGAGCAGCGCGGTCTTTCCGTAGAGAACGCCCACCCCGGTCGGGCCGTAGATCTTGTGGCTCGAGAAGGCGTAGAAGTCGCAGTCGAGGGCGCGGACGTCGACCGGCATGCGCGGCGCCGCCTGCGCGCCGTCGACCAGGATCACGGCGCCGTGCGCGTGGGCGAGGTCCGCCATCCGGCGGACCGGCAGAACGGTACCGAGGGCGTTCGAAAGGTGCGCGACCGAGACGATCTTCGTGCGGGCCGAGAGAAGCTTCTCGAAGGCCGCCAGGTCGACGTCGCCCGCCTCGTCGATCGGGGCGACGGCGAGCCGCGCCCCCTTCTCTTCGCAGAGCATCTGCCACGGAACGATGTTCGAGTGGTGCTCGAGGCCGGTGATGAGCACCTCGTCGCCGGCGCCGACACGCTGCCTTCCCAGGGTCTGCGCGACGAGATTGACGGCCTCGGTCGTTCCGCGCACGAAGACGATCTCGTGCGCCGCGGCGGCGTTGACGAAGGCCCGCGCCTTCTCGCGCGCGGCGTCGTACGCGTCGGTCGCCTGGACCGAGAGCCAGTGCACGCCCCGGTGGATGTTGGCGTAGCCGGTCTCGTAGACGCGGCGCTCGGCCTCGATGACCGCCGAGGGTTTCTGCGCCGAGGCGGCGTTGTCGAGGTAGACGAGGGGCTTGCCGTAGACCCGGGTGGCGAGGATCGGGAAGTCCCGGCGGACGGCGGCGACGTCATAGGCGAGGGCGTTCGGACGCGTCTCCGGGGCGACCGTGCTCATTCGACCTCCCTGGCGGCGGCGCCCGGCAGGCGCAGGCCGAGCTCGTGCTCGACGCGCTGCCGGACCCGGGGCTCGCGGATCTTCTCGGCCACGTCGGCGGCGAAGGCCCAGGTCAGCAGCGCCCGCGCTTCGGCCTCGCCGATGCCGCGCGAGCGCAGGTAGAAGAGGGCCATGGCGTCGAGCTGCCCCGTCGTGGAGCCGTGCCTGCACTTGACGTCGTCGGCGAAGATCTCGAGCGCGGGCGTCGAGTCGACGAGGGCCTCGCGCGAGAGCAGCAGGTTCTTGTTCGTCTGGACGGCGTCCGTCTTCTGCGCGTCGGGCCGGACGACGATCGTCCCGTGAAAAACGCCCCGCGCGGCGCCGTCCAGGATGCCCTTGTAGAGCTCGCGGCTGACCGTGTGCGGCGCTGCGTGGTCGATGACGGTGCGGTTGTCGAGGTGCTGGCGGTGTCCGCCGACGAAGAGGCCGTAGAGCGCGCACTCGGCCCCTTCCCCGGCCAGGACGGTCGTCAGCTCGGTTCGCGCGAGCGCCGCGCCGAGGGCGACGTTGTGCGAGGTGAACCGGCTGCCGCGGGCCTGCGAGACGGCGACGGCGTGGACGTGACGCGCCTCGAGGCCGGCCTCCTGGAGCTTCGTGTGCTCGAGGACCGCCCCCGGAAAGAGCACGATTTCGGTCACGGCGTTGGTGAAGCTGCGCCCCGCCCCGGCGTAGGTCTCGACGATCCTCGCCTCGCAACGCTCCCCCGCGAGCACGAGGACGCGGGGATAGACCACCTCGGGCCCGACCGGCGCGCCGGTGTCGAACAGGATCTCGATGGGTTCCTCGACGACGGCGCCGCGCTCGATCTCGACGACGAGCGCCCCGGAGAAGAGGGCCGTGTTGAGCGCGGCGAAAGGGCTGACGCGGGGATCGGCGAGCCGCGCCAGATGCGCTTCGGCGCCGAAGGCCTCGGACAGGGGAGTGACCCGCACGCCCTTCGGCGGAGCCGCGGCCAGACGCGGCGCGCGCTCGACCCGCCTCCAGGCGGTCTCCGTGATCGGCTGGAGCCCGGTGTACCGCCAGGCTTCGTCCTTGGCCGTCGGGAATCCCAGCTCCTCGAAGCGGGCGAAGGCGTCGCGGCGCAGCGCCCCGAGCCACTCCGGCTCGCCGGCGAAGGCGGGAGCCTCGGGAACGAAGGTCCTGGCCTTCTCGAGGGCGATCGCTTCCACGGCTAGCGCGCGCCGGCGGGCACCGCCGCCGGCGGCTCCTTCTCGAGCCAGGCGTAGCCCCGCTCCTCGAGCTCGAGCGCGAGCTCCTTGCCGCCGGAACGCGCGATGCGGCCGTCCACGAGCACGTGGAGGAAGTCCGGGACGATGTAGTTCAGGAGCCTCTGGTAGTGGGTCACGACGATCATGGACCGCTCGGGCGAGCGGAGCTGGTTGACGCCGCCCGCCACGATCCGGAGTGCGTCGATGTCGAGCCCGGAGTCGGTCTCGTCGAGAATCGCGAGCGTCGGGTCGAGGAGCGCCATCTGGAAGATCTCGTTGCGCTTCTTCTCGCCGCCCGAGAACCCCTCGTTGACCGGACGTTTGACGAGGTCCTCGTCGATTTCGACGAGCCTGGCCTTCTGCTTGACGAGCGCCAGGAATTCCATCGCGTCGTACTCGGGCAGGCCGCGGTGCTTTCGGACGGCGTTGACCGCGGCCTTGAGGAAGTAGACGTTGGAGACGCCGGGGATCTCGACCGGGTACTGGAAGGCGAGAAAAACGCCCTCGCGCGCCCGCGCCTCGGGGGTCATGGCGAGGAGATCCTGACCCTTGTAGAGGACGTCGCCCTGCGTGACCGCATAGCCCGGGCGCCCGGCGAGCACGTGCGCGAGCGTCGACTTGCCCGAGCCGTTGGGGCCCATGACGGCATGGACCTCGCCGGGATTCACGGTCAGATCGACCCCGCGCAGGATCTCGTTGCCGGCGACCGAGGCATGGAGATTTCGAATCTGAAGAAGGGGCTGTGTCATTCGGCCTTTCGTGTCTCCGGTCGGTCGGGGCGCGGGGCGAGCCCCGCCCCGACGTCCCTTGCTAGCCCACGGATCCTTCCAGGCTCACTCCCAGCAGCTTCTGGGCCTCGACGGCGAACTCCATCGGGAGCTCCTTGAAGACGACCTTGCAGAAGCCGTTGACGATCATGTTGACGGCCTCCTCGGGGGAGATGCCTCGCTGTTGAAAATAGAAAATCTGGTCCTCGCCGATCTTGGACGTCGAGGCCTCGTGCTCCATCTGCGCGGTCGAATTGTTGACCTCGATGTAGGGGAACGTGTGCGCGCCGCACTTGTCGCCGATCAGCAGCGAGTCGCACTGCGAGTAGTTCCGCGCGCCGTCGGCCTTGCCCAGGATCTTGACCATTCCCCGGTAGGTGTTCTGACCGTGGCCGGCCGAGATGCCCTTCGAGACGATCGTCGACTTCGTGTTCTTTCCGACGTGGATCATCTTCGTGCCGGTGTCCGCCTGCTGCCGGTTGTTCGTCACCGCCACCGAATAGAACTCGCCGACCGAATCGTCCCCCTGGAGGATGCAGCTCGGGTACTTCCAGGTGATCGACGAACCGGTCTCGACCTGCGTCCAGGAGATCTTGGACTTTCGGCCGCGGCAGGCGCCCCGCTTGGTCACGAAGTTGTAGATGCCGCCCTTGCCGTCCTTGTCGCCCGGGTACCAGTTCTGGACCGTGGAGTACTTGATCTCCGCGTCGTCCAGGGCGACGAGCTCGACGACGGCGGCGTGGAGCTGGTTCTCGTCCCGGATCGGGGCCGTGCAGCCCTCGAGGTAGGAGACGTAGGAGCCCTCTTCCGCCACGATCAAGGTCCGCTCGAACTGGCCGGTATTGGCCGAGTTGATCCGGAAATAGGTCGACAGCTCCATCGGGGAGCGCACGCCCTTCGGGATGTAGCAGAAGGAGCCGTCGGAGAAGACCGCCGAGTTGAGCGTGGCGAAGTAGTTGTCGGTGTAGGGGACCACGCTGCCGAGGTACTTGCGGACCAGGTCGGGGTGATTCTGGACGGCCTCCGAGAAGGAACAGAAAATGATCCCGACTTTCGAGAGTTGCTCGCGAAACGTCGTCGCCACCGAGACCGAGTCGAACACGGCGTCCACGGCGACTCCGGCCAGCTTGGCGCGTTCGCGCAGCGGGATCCCCAGTTTCTCGTAGGTTTCGAGAAGCTTGGGATCGACGTCCTCCAGCGACTTGGGCGCGTCGGTCTTCACTCTTCGGCGCCGAGTAGTAGACGATCGCCTGGTAGTCGATCGGCGGGTAGTGAACGTTCTGCCAGGTCGGTTCTTTCATCGTCAGCCAGTGGCGGTAGGCTTTCAGCCGCCACTCGAGGAGCCACGCGGGCTCCTTCTTCTTGCCCGAGATCAAGCGGATGACCTCTTCGCTCAGCCCCGGGGCGACCGACTCCGACTCGATGTCGGTGACGAAGCCCGCCTTGTACTCGCGGTTGGCGATCTCGAGGATCGATGCCTTCTCGGAAGCCATGACGGAACGAGCATATTTGAATCTGTACAAGAAAGTCAATGTTTGGGCAACGCCTAAACTATTGCTGCATATGGATATAAACTGAGAGCGCCCGGCGGTCGCGGGCGCTCCCGAAGGAATCCGGCTCGACGAGCTACCCGTGGTCCTTCTTGTTGTCGCCTTTCTTGGGCGTCTTCGTCGGTGCCGGTTTGGTCGATCGGTCCCGGCCTCGGTCGGGCGGCGGCGCCGAAGCGGCCGGCGCCGGTCTGGACTGGTGAGGCTCCGGCGCGACCCGCGGGGCGGGCTGCTGCGCCTCGTGAGGCACGGCGGATCTCGACTGGCTCCGTTCCGGAGCGGCTTCGGCCCGGGGAGTCGGCCGCGGCGGAGCCGGCCGTCGCTCCGCGGCCGGAGGCGGACTCGCGGGCGGTTTCGCGGAGCGGTCGTGGCTCTGAGTCGGCGCGCGGGATTCCACCTGCTGGCGGCCGCGCGGTGGGTCGCGCGGGAGGACGGCTGTCCACGGTCTCCCGCTCCGGCCGTTCCTGGGTCTTCGGTCGCTCCTGCTCACGCTGCCGCTCCGGGCTCGCCGGCCGGCCCTGCGCCGGGGGCTCCGCCTGCGCCGGCGGCCGCTCCCGCCCCGGAGCGCTCGACTCCGCCGCGGGAGCCACCGGCTGTTCCTTCGTCGCGGTCGGACGTCCGCGCACCGGGGCCACGGGCTCGGGCCTCGGCGCGCGCGCGTCGTTTCCCCTCGGAGCGAGAGTGACCTGACCGGAATCCGTCGCGGCCGGACGGACGGCCCGAGCCGGCGCCGCGGCCGCGCGGCTCTCGCGGGTGACGATGGTGTGCGCTTCGCTCGCCGTGACGGGCCTTCCGCGGTTTTCGCGAATGACGGTGACCTTTTCGTCGAAGCGCGGGGGAGCGGGCGGCGGCGCCGCGCGGGTCACGACGGTTCGCGAGGCGAAGGCCGCCGGCGGGCGCGCGGCCGGCGCCTTCCGGGCCGAGACACGAATCGATTCCCGCGTGGGCACGATCGGGATCGCTCCGCGCACGACGGGTGCGCGCTCGACCTGGTTGACGATGGTGCGGTCCCGGACGTAGTTGTTGGTCACGACCCGGCTCGAAACGAAAGTCGTCTGGTTGACGACCGTGACATAGGTCCGGTTCACGTACGTCACGTGCGTGACGTTGACGTTGACCGCCGGCCGGCCCCACCAGGGAACGAGCGGGTCGCGCGGCGCCAGCGGGAACCAGCCGATGTAGTCGGTGTTCACGCCGACCGAGACGGAGAAGCCGGGTCCGCCCCCCACGAAGGCCACGAGCGCCGGGCTGTAGGCGACGACCGCGACGCGCGGGGCGACGGGGACCCAGTACCAGCGCGAGCCCCAGACGACCCAGCGGCCGTAGTGGTACGGCGCCCAGCCCCAGGGTTCCGCCGAGACCCACGTCCATCCCCACGGGTCCTGCCAGATCCAGCGGCCCGCGCGATACGGCCGCCATCCCACGGCGGTGTACGTGGGCGTCCAGCACCAGCCGTAGTTCGGCACCTGGCGCCATCGGCCGTAGCGGTCGAGGTCCTCGACGCCCGCGATGTCGGCGGAGACGTACCGGTAGGAGCGCACGCTGGCATAGCGCGCGTCGCGCTCGTCGACCCAGCGGTCCCAGCCGTCCGGCGGCGCGATGGCGATCCAGTCGTACCGCGGCGGCTCGAAGCCTTCGACGAGGATCGCGTCCCCGGCGCCGAGCGGCACCTGGCCGCCGCCGGACGCCACGATGGCGCGGCCCTGCCGCACCTGGAGGCGCGTGCTTCCGTTCTCGCGAACGTCGATGCGGTAGTCGCCGGGGCGCTCGAACGTGATGGCGGCGCCGGGCGTATCGACCTCGAAGACCTCGTCGTTTCCGAGACGACGGATGCCGAAGGACGCGGTCCCCGCCGAGAGCGAGAGCTGCTTGGTGTCCTCGGTGAGGTTGAGCGCGGTCAGGTCGGTCGCCGAAGCGAGGCGGACGAGGTTGCCGCCGTGGAGCTGGAGCTCGAGGCGGCCGCCGGCCGTCCAGGCCCGGTCGCCCAGCGTCAGGGGGATGTTGGGGTCCGCCGGCTGCCACTCGTCCGGGTCGTCTCCGCGGGCGAACGAAACGTCGCCGGACACGTACGCGAGCCGGGCCACCGTCTGGCGGATGTCGTCGGTATCGGAAGTCGGATAGCCGTCGTAGCCCTGCGCCAGGGCAACCGCGGACGCGACCGCGGCAAACAGCGCGGCGAGAACCGCTTTGCGAGTTGTGGACATGGGTTCCCTCCTCGATAGGAGGGTACTGCAAGGTCCGTTCCCGGTCTCGGACGCGTCTTAGACTGTGGCAGATGGGCTCCGGATTGCGCGTCGCGGCCCCCCCGGAGCGGCCGCTGGCGATTTTCGACGGCGACTGCGGATTCTGCCGCCTCTGGATCGCCCGCTGGAAACTCCGGACGGATCCGAAAGTGGACTATGCGCCCTCGCAGGAGGTCGCGCCGCGCTTTCCGGAAATTTCGCGGGAGCGCTTCGCCCGGGCGCTCCAGCTCGTCCTCCCCGACGCCACCGTGCTCGAAGGCGCGGAGGCGGTGATGGCCCTGGCGGGCCGCTCGCCGGGCTCGGGCCTCGCGCTCGCCCTCTATCGGCGCCTGCCCGGCGCGGCGCACCTCGCTCGACTTCGCGTACCGGTGCGTCGCCGGCCACCGCCGGGCGGCGATGGCGGTCACGCGGCTGCTCTGGGGAGACTCCGTTCTGCGGCCGACCTACCTCGTGGCGAACGCGCTGTTTCTGCGGCTGCTCGCCGTCTGCTACCTGGCGGCGTTCGTCTCCCTCTGGGTCCAGATCGACGGCCTGGTCGGCGCGCGCGGCATTCTCCCGGTCTCCGAGTTCCTCGACTGGGTGCGCTCCCAGGCCGGTGTCGAACGCTACTGGCTCCTCCCGACCCTTTCGTGGCTCTCATCGAGCGATGCGGTCCTGCACCTCCAGTGCGCGGCCGGCGTCGGGGCGTCGCTTCTGCTGGCCGCCGGTTTCGCCCCGGCCTGGAGCGCCCTCGCGGCGTGGGTCCTCTACCTCTCCCTGTCGGTCGCGGGACAGACTTTTCTCGAGTTCCAGTGGGACATCCTGCTGACCGAGGCCGGCCTTCTCGCCGTGTTCCTGGCGCCGCCCTCGCGCCTGTTCCTCCGGCGGGGCCTCGCCGCGCCCCGGCTCGCGCGGTTTCTGCTCGTCTGGCTTCTGTTCCGGCTCATGCTGTCGTCGGGAGCCGTCAAGCTGCTCAGCGGCGACCCCGCCTGGCGCAGCCTGACCGCCCTGTCGCGTCCACTACGAGACGCAGCCGCTGCCGCCGTGGACCGCATGGTTCATGCACCAGCTTCCGCCGTGGTTTCAGAAGTTCTCGTGCGGCTTCCTCTTCGTCGTGGAGCTCGGAATGCCGCTTCTCTACTTCGCGCCGCGGCGACTCCGGCGCTTCGCCTGCGCGATGACGATCCTGCTGCAGGTCCTGATCGCGGCGACCGGCAACTATGCGTTCTTCAACCTCCTCACGATGGCCCTCGCGGTCCTGCTCCTCGACGACGAAGCTTTCCCGGCGCGCCTCCGGAAGCGGGCACTCGAGGCGGCCGGAGGCGGGAATTGGCCGCGGCCGATCCTCGTGGCGGCCGCAATCGCACTGCTCGCCGCTTCGTCCGTGCCGTTTCTGAACTCGATCGGTCTGCGCGGGGCGGTCCCCGGTCCGCTCTTCGCCGTCTATCGGGCCGTCGCGCCGCTGCGAAGCGCCAACGGCTACGGACTCTTTGCCGTCATGACGACCGAGCGGCCCGAGATCACGATCGAGGGAAGCGACGACGGAAGCACCTGGCGCCCGTACGCCTTTCGCTGGAAACCCGGCGATCCGCTCCGGCGGCCCAGTTTCGTCGCGCCGCATCAGCCCCGACTCGACTGGCAGATGTGGTTCGCGGCGCTCGGCGACTACCGCGCCAATCCCTGGCTGTTACGGTTCATGGCGAGGCTGCTCGAAGGCTCACCCGAGGTCCTCGGTCTTCTCGCGGACAACCCGTTCCCCGATCGGCCGCCCCGCCAGGTGCGGGCGGTCGTCTCCGACTACCGGTTCACCGACGCCGAGGAGCGCCGGCGGACGGGCGCCTGGTGGAAGCGGGAGCCGCGCGGTCTCTACGCGCCCGTGCTCGGCGTACCGTAGGCGGCCCGGCCGCGGAACGGTCGCGGATCAGACGCCGAAGCGCTCCGCATTCCAGGTGAGGCCGAGCTCCGACGGCGGCGCCATGTAGCCGGCGAGCGCGGAAGCCGCGACGACGGACGGACTGGCGAGGTAGCCCTCGCCGCCGACGCCCATCCGGTTCTGCCAGTTGCGGTTGAACGAGGTGATGGCGCGCTGGCCGGAAGACAGCGCGTCGGGGCCCTGGCCGAAGCAGGGCCCGCACCAGGACTGGCGGATCTCGCCGCCCGACGCCCGGAAGACATCCGCGATCGACTCGCCCGCCAGGCGCGGGTCCGGCGCCTCGATCTGCCGTCCGACGCCGCCCGAGCCCGGGAAGACCGCCAACGTCCGTGCCACCTTCCGGAACCCCTGCGCGCGGGCCGCGCGCAGGACGAGGGCCGCCGAGAGGAGATCGTCGTAGCTGCCGTTGGTGCAGGAGCCGATCATCGCCTTGTCGAACGTGATGCGCTCGCGCGCGACCTCGGCGGCGGCGAACGCGTTGCCGGGCGAGAACGGCTTGGCGATCATCGGCTGGACCTCGGCGAGCGCGAAGGCCTCGTCGATCTCGTAGCGCGCGTCGGCCCCGGGTGCCACCCGCGGGTAGGGCCGATCGACGATGCCTTTTTCGCGGTACCAGGCGTCGGTGATCGCGTCCTCGGCGAAGATGCCGTTGAGCGCCTCGGCCTCCGCCATCATGTTGGCGATCGTGTTCCGGTAGGCGATCGGAAGCTGATGGTCGGCGTCGACGAACTCGACCGACATCCCCTGGGCCTGCTTCGCGCCCCAGCGCCGCAGGAGCTCGAGGACGATGTCCTTGCCCGAGACCCACGGCTGGAGACTTCCCCGGAAGACGACGCGGCGCTGCCGGGCGAGCGTGAAGTAGATGTATCCGGTCGACCAGCCGAAGCCGAGGGTCGTCGAGCCCACCCCGAATCCGACCGCGCCGTAGGCGCCGTAGGCACGGCTGTGCGAGTCGGCCCCCGGAATGAACTGGCCCGGCAGCACGAGTCCCTGCTCGGGAAAGTAGAAGTGGAAGATCCCGTCGCCCGGGGTGGCGTAGTAGGGCTTCTGCAGGCCGTGGAGGAGCGCGAACTCGGCGCCGATCGCCGTCTGCCGGGCGTCGTCCTCGCGGCCCGTGAAGACGAAATGGTCGTTGGCGATCGCGGCCTGGCGCGGATGGATCGTCTGGCCCCCGGTGATCTGGTTGAAGGTGTGGATCGCGAAGGGCGCGGTGCCGTCCGACGCCGGCAGCAGGTCCGCGTAGACGCGGAGGGTCGCGCCGGGCGCGACGGCGGAATCCCTGTCGACGCGGTGCGCCCAGACGATCTGTTCGGTCGTCGTCATCTTCCGTGCGAGGTCCGGGTCCGGGAAGCGGACCTCCGGGAGGGCATGGACCGATTCCCGGAACTCGCGGCGACCCACGGAGAAGATGCCCCCGCCGACGCGGATCTCTTCTTCCTTCGGCGACAGGGGGACCGGCGTGTATGCCCGGCCCTGGGTCTCGTTCGTCAGCTTTCGCGTGGCCGGATCGAAGGCGAAGACGTCTCCGTCCCGGGCGTCCTCGACGGCCTCCGGCGACTGGACGACGTGGAGGCCGAGGTTGAAGGCGTTGCGCCGGAAGATGTCGCCCATATTGTGGCTGCAGACGACGACCAGGTCGAGGCCCTTCTCCTCGGCGACGCCCTTCAGGCCCGCCGGGCTCATCTCGCGGGAAGACCCGATCGCGAAGCGTTCGCCGGCGATGAGAAAGGTCTCGCCCGCGTGGACCCGCCGCCGGAAATCCGGCATCAGGTGCCGGAAGGACCCCGTCTTCCAGCGCTCGTCGAGCGTCTCGAGGCTCTCCGACACGCAGTCGGCGGCCGGAGTGATCTGGTCCGTGTCGATGGCGTCGAGCTTCCGGCCCGGGTTCTTCGGGTCCCAGAAGATGAGCGCCCGGCCCCGGAGCGTGGACGGCGGGCCTTCCCCCGCCGGCAGGTCGGAGGGGCGGGGCCCGGGGAGGTCGGTCTTGAGGACGCCCGGCTTCAGTCGCGCGGGCTCGAGCCTGTGTTTCGCCACAGGCCGCCAATCCTACCGCGCGGAGGGCTCTCCGGGGAGAGTGTTGACCTGCGCGAGGTCCGCGCGGCGGATGCGATCCTGCCAGGTCAGCTCGTGCGCCCGCGCGAAGAGCTGCGCGGCGCGGCCGAAGGCGACCTGCGCCCCCGCATAGTCGCGATCGCGCATCAGACGTTCGCCGTCCTGCTCGCTCGCACGGCCTTCGCCGAAGACGGTGCCTGCGGCCTCGGGAGCGTTGACCCGTTCCGCATCGATTCGCGCGAGGGCGGCCTTCAGGCGAAGGTTCTCGGCCGGCTGGCGAAGCTCGGGATGGACATTCTTCGCGGTCCGCGCCGGGGGCCGGTTCACGGCGGGAGCGGCGCGGGGCGGGTCCGCGGCCGGCGCCGCGGCCGAAGCGGCGGCTTCGATCGGGGCCGGGGCTTCGCTCGCCGGAGCGGGCGCCGCGATGGGCGCCGGCGCCGGAGCCTCCAGCGCCGCGGCCGGCTCGCGGCCGGCTGCCGGGCGGAGGGGAACTGGCTCGCGATGAAGAACGCACCCACGGCCAGGCCCGCCGCGGCCGCGAGGGCGCCGAAGGGCCGCGCCCAGGCCCGGGCCATCGCCGGGAGGGGAGGAAGCGTGCGGCGTCGAACCTCGGCGAGATCCGGGATCACGGCGGCGGGCGTTTCGGAGGCCGGCGCCGGCTCGGCGGCCGCGGGGACGGCGGGGACCCCGGGAGCCGCGTCGGGCGAAAACGGCGGTGCGAGCTCCGCCTCCAGTGGCGCGTCCTCCTCGAACGCAACGTCGCCGCGTCGACGCCGCGGAGCGCCGGGAAGCGGCGGCGCCGCGACTTCGGCCGGCGCGGGCACCGGAATGCCGTGTATCACGACGGGATTCGTCGACTCGAAATCGGAGGAGGTAGCGACGATCTGACTTTCGGGATTCAGGAGCTTGTAGAGAAAGAGCGAGAGGTTGGCCGTGTAGAGCGAGAAGGGGTTGCCCGTCAGCAGCTGCTGCAGGGTCCGGTGGGCCTCGACCGCGGACTCGAAGCGACTCTCGGACGGGGCGAGGCACTTCTTGAGGAAGGCTTCGAGCTCCTCGGAGCGTGGATCTCCCGCGCGAAGCGCCGCCGAAGGGGTCTCGAGCGACGGGCGGCGCCCGGTCAACAGCTCGATGAGGATTGCGCCGATCGAGTACACGTCCGAGTTGGGGCGGACCGGCCCGCCGCCGCGGACTTCGGGCGCGAGGTACGGTCCGATCTCGACCGTCAGGCGGGCCGACGGCTTGACGGGCAGTACGCCGTCGGCCAGGCCGAATCCGCCGACGCGCACCGCCGCGTCGTGCGAGATCGAAACGAAGCCCGGCCACAGCACTCCGTGGTCGGCCGGGCGGCCGTCGATCGACGTCTGGTGAGCGTGCTCGAGAGCGGCCGCGATGCGCTCGGTGATCAGCAGGGCATACTCGGCCGGGATCCGGATGCCGTAGGCGCGCACGCGCGCGAGCATCATGTCGAGCGTCCAGCCCGCCGTCTCGTCCCAGGTCAGGAAGGGGACCCCGTCGACCTCGTCGAGCTGCGCCCCGGGAACGATCGCGTCGTGGACCATGGCGCCCGCGAGGCTGTTCTTCCGGACGGCGCGCCCGATCGCCTCGGGCGAAATCTCGGACGACTGGAGGATTCGCAGCCGCACGAAACGACGCTCGTCCGCGGCGCACAGCGCGCGGAAAACGGTGCCGAGGGCATCCTCGGAGAGCTGCGCGACCAGCAGGTAGTCGCCGAGGTGCCGCGAAAGAAACGGGGCGGGAGTCGTCATGCGCCGGCTCGGGTCCGGAATCCTCCGGGCCTCGCAGAAAGCTCACGCCGGCGACCCAAATCCTGGATCAATGCCATGGTCCTCTTTGGTTTCAAAGAGTTTAGCAGCTTCCGTGCCGTCGGCTGTCGGCTGGAGACCGGCGCATAAACGATTGAATGCAAAGGCCCGATGGCGAACCCGAAGGTCCCGGACCGGCGGCCCGGTGACAAAAAAAGGCGGAGGCGCCTCGGGCACCTCCGCCGGATTGTCCAGATCCCCGGGCTACTTGATCGCGATGAGCTCGACCTCGAACAGCAGCGTGGCGTTGGGCGGAATGACGTTGCCCGCTCCGCGCGATCCGTAGCCGAGCTGCGGCGGGATCAGGAGCGTCCTCTTGCCGCCGACCTTCATCGTGGCGACGCCCTCGTCCCATCCCTTGATCACGCGGCCCTGGCCGATCGGAAACTCGAAAGGCGTGCCGCGATCGACGGAGCTGTCGAACTTCTTGCCCTTCTGGCCGTTTTCCCACAGCCAGCCCGTGTAGTCCATGACGCAGATCTGGCCGGTCTTGGGCGAGGCTCCCGGTGCCTTCCTTGATGTCCGAGTACTGCAGGCCGCTCGGCGTCGTGTTCATCTTCATCTCGCTCTTCTTCTCCGCCCCGGGGGCGGGGGTCGATTTCTCGTCGTCCGCCGCGGCGGGCGCGACGACGAGGGCAGCGACGAGCACTGCCGGCAGCCACAGGGGGATCCGCTTCATCGTGTGTTTCCTTTCTCGGTTCGGCTGCGGGCTCGCAACCCTCCGAAGCGCGCGAGTCTACCGCAAGACCTCCGGCTCGCCCCGTGTTAGAGATGCGCGCATGCGGGTGGCGGCGGTACGGGCGGGATTGCTGGCGATCGGGGCGATCTACGTGGCCATGGGCTACGTCTCCGCGCGCATCGCCTTTGCCGGGGCGCGCGACCCGGTCAACGGCGTTCCCGGTGCGCTGCGATTCCTGCTCGACCGCTCCCACGGCGCATGGCTGCTCGGCGCGGTCGTGGCGGGGCTGGCCGGGATCGCGGTGGCCTACGCCGCCCGCGCCGTTCGCGGTCCGGGCCGAGCGCTGCGGCGGGTCGGGCTCGCCGCCAACGCCGTGGGCTACGCGGCGCTCGCCGTGGCCTCCGCCCGGCTTCTTCTCCACGCCGGCCGCCGCGCCGGGGGCGCCCGGTTGGAACGGGAGGGAGTCTCGTGGCTGCTGACGGAATCCTGGGGCGCCTTCGTCCTCGAGCTCGTCGGGGTCGGCGTCGTCGCGGGCGGTCTCTGGGAAATCGGGCGCGGCTTCCGCGGGCCGCTGCGGTTGCAGGGCGGCGCTCTTCCCCGGCCACTGCGCCGGGCCCTCGCCGCCGTGTCCCGGTTCGGCCTGGTGGCGCGGGGCGTCACGCTCGCCGCGCTCGGATACTTCCTCATCCGCGCCGCCGAAGAGCTCGACCCCGCCCTGGTCCGAACGCTCGGCGGAACGCTCGACGCCCTCGCCCGGACTGCGTTCGGTCCCGCATTCCTGGCGGTCGTGTCCGCCGGCCTCGCGTCCTACGGCGTTTACCTCTGGGCGCGCGCCCTCGGGTCAGCCCGGACGTTCTGAATTCTGAAGTTCGGGGCCCGCCAACCGTGCCGAGAAGGAGCGCGGGGGCAGACGCGCAGCGAGGTCTCAGGCTCGTCGACGCAGCCGCCCCCTTGAGGACGCCCGGCTGTCGCTAGGCTTTCATCTTCGCCAGGATGTCCTGGATCCGCTTCTTCTGCGTCGGGTCGGTCGTCATCGACATGGCCTTGGTGTAGTTCTCGATGGCGGCCTTCGAGTCTCCCTTGGCCGCCAGGGCCTCGGCCAGACTGTCGTAAGCGTTCCAGGAGCCGGGATGCTCCTTGACGTTCTTGCGGAAGACGGCGATCGCCTCGTCGGTCTTCTTCTGGCCGAGGAGCTGATAGCCGTACTGGTTGATGTCCGCTTCGGTCGCGATCGACATGGCCCGGGCGCGCAGCTCGTCGGCGGCCTTCGCGTCCCCCTGCTTCTCGAGGATCGCCGCCTTGGTGCGCAGGTTGGCGAAGGTGGCCTGGGCCGTGACCGACCGATCCGCCCACTGCAGCGCCTGGCCGAGGTCCGTGTCATGCTGGAGCGCCCACTGCGCGGCCTGGTTCCAGGCCTGCCACCCGAATCGGGGCAACCCGCGCAGCTGTTTCTGAAGGCTCTCCATGACGACGGCATTGGTGTCGACGGAGATGGGGAAGGAAACCGCGAGCTTTTCCCACTGCAGGACGACGTCGACGGAGTCGTCGGTGGGGTTCTCGAAGCGGTATTCGAGCCGTTCCTCGAAGTCGGCCGGCCGGGGCGTCACCGAGAAGCGGACCACGTCCTCCTTCTCGTCGTAGCTGAAGCTGCCCCAGGCCGTCGAGGTGCTCGAGAGCATGACCGACCAGTCCTTCTCGGTCGGGAGCATGTGGAGCCCGTAGGTCCCGGCCGGAAGCTTCCTGCCGCCGACGGTCACGGGCGACGAGAACGCGATGGTGGTGTTGATGTTCGCGCCCGCGCGCCAGACCTGGCCGTAGGGGACCAGATCTCCCCAGATCTTGCGCTTGTTGACGGCGGGCCGGTGGTAGTCGATGGTGATGTCGGTCAGGCCGACGACCTGGCTCACCGTGGCGGCCGGGCTGGCATCCGGCAGGGTCAACGGCGGCAGCTGGGCGACGGCCGTCCCGGCCGAAGCGCAGACCGACGCCAGGGCGAGGGCCAGTAAACGAATCTTCATTTGACCTCCTCCTTACGGGTGTCCTGGAGGTCCTTACGGGGATTCGGGCGGGGGGTTTATCGGGAGATTGTCGGGTCAGGCGGCCGAAACGCCGGAAACCGGGGGTCGGGCTGCGTCGGCCTCGGCGCGGCGGGAGGCGCCGTTCTTCAGTGCACGGAACAGCAGGTCGGCCCGGCGGCGCACGCCGTGTTTGACGAGAAGGTTCGAGACGTGGAACTTGGCGGTCCGCTCGGACATGTGGAGCCTTCGGGCGATCTCCTTGTTGGAGAGGTTGTCCAGGACCGCTTCGAGGACCTGGCGTTCCCGGCGGGTCAGGCCCTCGAATCCCGTCGCGTAGACCCGCAGGGGCACCGTGCACAACGCCGAGTCGACGAAGCGCGACAGGAGCGCGCGGCCGACCCAGAGGCCGCCGTCCGAAACGGTCTGGAGCGCGGTCGTCAGCGAACGGCCGGATTCCTCGTACGTCAACATCCCCTTGATCCCGAGCCGCAGGAGCGCGAAGGCGGTGTGGTCGGCGAAGCGCTCACCGAGCACGAGCACGCGGGCCGACGGCTGGCGCGCATGGATCCCGGTCACGACGGCTTCGGTGACGGCCAGCTGCGGGTGAGCCTCGACCACGTACACCGAGGCCTTCGGCACCGAGAGGCTCTCGAAGTCCGGAATGCGATTGGCCTCGAGGCGCCGCGCCGTCAGGCGCAGACCCGCGATCGCGATGAGTCTTTCGAACTCCGGCAGGACCAGCGGATGGCACCAGTAGAGGCCGACCATGGAAGGGCGATGAACCGTCACCATCGGCTAGGTTAGCGGATTCCCGCACGCGAGGGCAACCCCAAAGTTGACGGGGTGTCCTCCTCCGAGGTCTATCCGGGCGCGTCCGTCGAGCGCGCCTTTTCGCGCGCCGGGATCTGCGTCGCGTCGGCGTAGACCGGGTGACACCACGCGCGATACTCCGCGCGCTTGCCGCGAACGACGTCGAAAAAGAGATCGCGCAGCGCGCTCACGACCGGCCCCATGCGTCCCGAGCCGATGGGGCGGTGATCGACGCGCGTGATCGCCGCGATCTGGACGCCGGTTCCGCAGAAAAAGGCCTCGTCGGCGAGCGGGATCTCCGACCGGTCGATCGAACGCTCCGCGATCGGCACGCCGAGGACGTCGCGGACGAGCTCGAGGATCGTGCGGCGCGTGATGCCCTCGAGGATGTTGTCGGTCACGGGCGGCGTGATGAGCCTGCCGTTCCGGACCAGGAAGAAATTCTCGGCCGAGCCTTCCGCGACGTGGCCGTCGTGGTTGAGGACGATGGCTTCGTCGAACCCGGCGCGTTGCGCGTCGGTCTTGGCGAAGGCGGAGTTGACGTAGGAACCGGTGATCTTCCCGCGCGCGGGGATCATGTTGTCGTCGACGCGCCTCCAGGACGAGATCGTGGCGTGCACGCCTTCTTCGTTCTCGATGTAGCGGCCGTACGGCATCGCCACGATCGAGATCTCGGGCGTCAGATTGTGGAGCCTCACGCCGACCGATTCGTCGCCGTAGAACGCGAGCGGGCGCGCGTAGCAGTCCTCGCGCAGGAGCTCGGTGCGGAGCAGCGAGACGAGGGCTTCCGTCAGGTCGGAAACCGTGTGGGTGAAAGTCATGTCCAGCAGCTTCGCCGACTCGAGGAACCGGCGGAAGTGATCGTGCGGTCGGAAGACGAAGAGCTCCTGCTCGTCGGCGTTCCAGTATCCGCGGATTCCGGCGAAGCAGCCCGTTCCGTAGTTGAGCGCGTGGGTCAGGACGCCGACACGAGCCTCGGCGTAAGGGACGATGCGGCCGCGGAAGAAGGCGTGGCGCGGAAGAGCCATCGGGGGCCTCCTGGGAGACGATCGGTCGACCAGTCCACTTTTCAAGTCCATCTCGGGTGTATTCTCAAGTGGCCACCAACATGGACCTGCAGAAGCCGCGAATCAATAGCCAGATGAGCCAAAAGTGGACTGGCCCCGTCGGGGCTGCCGGCATGACTCCGCAGGTCTTCGTCGCGGCCCTGGGCCGCTGGACCGACGGCGCGGGCCCGGTGTACCGGCGGCTGGCGGCCGCCATTCGGGCGGCCGTCGGACGCGGGGAGGTCCGCGCGGGCGAGAGGCTGCCGTCCGAACGCGCGCTCGCGACCCGCCTCGCCGTGTCGCGCACGACCGTGGTGGCGGCGTACGACGAGCTGCGCCGGGACCGCTGGATCGAGAGCCGACAGGGAAGCGGAACGCGGGTGCGCGGCCCCGCGCGGCGGCCGCCGGCGCTCCTGCTCCGTGAGGATCCTTCGGGCTCCTTCCGGCGGCATCCGGTCTGGCGCAGCTTCACCGAGGGGCCCGGTGACACGATCGAATTCCTCGGCGCCCACCTCCCGGCGCCGGATCTGCTGGCTCGCGAGGCCGCCCGCATCGACGAGAAAGCCCTGCGCGATCTCGCACGCGGTCCGGGTTACCTGCCCATGGGCCTGCCGGCGTTGCGGCAAGCCATCGCGCGGCATCTGTCGGAAAGCGGGCTCGAGACGAGCGAGGACCAGGTGCTGGTCACGCACGGCGCGCAGCAGGCGATCGGGCTGGCGGGAGCTCTCCTCGTCGAGCGCGGCGAGTCCGTGGTGGTCGAGGATCCCACCTATCTCGGATCGATCGACATTTTTTCGGGTCAGGGAGCGAAGCTGGTGACCGTGCCGGTCGATGGCGACGCGGCGTGGATCGCCCGGTTGAGGGAGACGGTGGCACGCACGTCTCCGCGACTCGTCTACCTCATGCCGACCTACCAGAACCCGACGGGCGCCGTCATGCCGGAGGCGTGCCGACGCGCCGTCGCCCGGCTCTCGCGCGAGTTGCAGCTTCCGGTCGTGGAGGACAACACGCTCGCCGATCTCTCCCTGGCGGGCCGTCCCCCCGCGCCGATCGCGGCCTTCGAGCCGGAGGCGCCGGTTCTGACGATCGGGTCGTTGTCGAAGCTCTACTGGGGCGGGCTGCGGATCGGCTGGATCCGGGCCTCCGAGGAAATCCTGCTGCGGATGACGCGTCTGAAGATCATGGCCGATCTCGGCGGCTCGCTGATCGGACAGCTCGTGGCCGTGCGCCTGCTGCTGGAGGCCGACCGCGTGCGCGCGGCGCGCCGTCGGGAGATGCGCGATCGGCTCGACCGCCTCACCCGGCTCCTTTCCCGTCATCTTCCCGGCTGGACCTGGACGCCGCCGGCCGGCGGGCTGACCCTGTGGGTCAAGCTGCCCCGGGGCGACGCGAACACGTTCGCGCAGGTCGCGCTGCGCCATGGCGTCGCGATCGTGCCGGGTACTCTCGCGTCTCCGGAAGGCGCGTTCGCCGATCGGCTCCGCATCCCGTTCGTGCTCGAGGCGGGACCGATGCGCGAGGGCGTCGAACGCCTCGCCCGGGCCTGGGAAGCGTATGCGGGCGGAGAGGCCCGCCGCCGCCGCGCCGCCGCCGGGGTTCTCGTCTAGCGCCCGGCGTCAGCCCTGACCTCCTGAAGTTTGGCGGCGGGCGACCTCTTGATCCCGGAGGCATCGGCCGCTGTTTCGCGTGCGACCTCGAACGTCAATTCTTCAGGTCAGGCCCCAAACTACAATTCTTCAGGGCTGACCCCGCTATCCCGCGCGGGTTCCGTCGGGAACGGGGCGCTCCGGAATCGCCAGCGCCGGAGCGACCCCGTCGGCGTAGCCGAGGTCGAAGAGCATGCCCTCGGAGACCTCGCCCATCATCCTGCGGGGTTCGAGGTTGACGACGAAGAGGGCCTGCCGACCCACGATCTCGGCCGGGTCCTCCCGTTCCCGCTTCATGCCGGCGAGGATCGTCCGGTCGTGGTCTCCGAATCCGACCGTCAACCGCAGGAGCCGGTCGGACTTCGGGATCTCCTCGACACGCAGGATCGTACCGACGCGGACGTCGATCGCATCGAGAGCCGAGAACGCAACGGCGGGCTTGATGGGTGCGGGCGTCATGCAGGATCCCCCTCGGCCACGGCGGCCCGAATGTCCTCCAGCGCCATCTCCATGCGATCACGGTGGGTTCGGAAGGACAGAACGCAGATGCGGATGGCGAAGCGGCCCTTGAGCATCGTGCCGGTCAGGTACACGCGGCGGCGGCCGTTGATTTTCTCGAGCAGCTCGCGGTTGAGCCGGTCGAGGCCGGCCGCATCGGCCCCGGGTCGTGTCCGCCGGAAGGCGACGATCGACAGCTGCGGCTCGGCGAGGATCTCGATCCCGGGGATTTCCCGCAGGCGGCCGCACGCCCAGCGGGCCAGCGCGAGCTTTTCCTCCAGATTGGCGCGGAAGGGCCCGGCCCCGTGCAGCTTGAGCGGGAGCCAGACCCGCAGCCCGCGGAAGTCGCGCGAGAGCTCCGGTGACAGGAGGTTGAAGTCGGTCAGATCGGCGTCGTCCTGCATGGACGGCATGTAGTCCGCCGACAGGGCATGGGCCCGCTTCAGCGTTTCACCGTCGCGGACCACGAGCGCGCCCGTGCCGTACGGCAGGAAGAGTCCCTTGTGCGGGTCGAGGACGATCGAGTCCGCGCGCTCGATGCCGGCGAGCCGGCGGCGGCCGCACTCCGTCATCAGGAAGAAGCCGCCGTAGGCGGCGTCGACATGGAACCAGAGCCGCTCGCGGGCGGCGAAGTCGGCCAGCGCCCCGAGGTCGTCGACCGCGCCGGTGTTGGTCGTTCCCGCATTGCCCGCGACCAGAAAGGGCGAGAGGCCCGCCGCGCGGTCCGCGGCGACGGCGGCCGCGAGCGCGTCGAGCCGGACGCGGCAGTCCGCGTCGGTCTCGATCTCGCGGACGCGATGCTCGGGAAAACCCGCCAGGAGGGCCGCCTTCGGCAACGCGTGGTGGGCCTGGTCCGAGACGTAGAGGGTTCCAGAGAGAAAGTCCTCCGGCAGGCGGTCGCGCCGCGCGGCGACGAGGGCCGAGAACGTCGCGAGCGAGCCGCCGCTCGTCAGGATTCCGCGGGCCGCCCCGGGAAGTCCCGCGAGGTCGCAGAACCAGCGCACGACGTTCGACTCGAGCTGCGCCAGGCCCGGTGCCGCCGCGAAGACGCCGACGTAGCGATTCGTCGCGTCCGCCACGAGGTCGGCGACGGCGGACTGCGGCAGCCCGCCCCCCGGGATGTACGCGAGATAGCCGGGGCCCGCGGTGTTGAAGCTCCTGGGAATGACGCGTTCGAAGAGGAAGTCGAGCAACTCGGCGGCCGGTGTTCCCGTTTCGGGAATGCCTTCGACGAGCGATCGCGCGAGGGCGGCCCCGCCCGCGGCATCGGCGGACGGCTGATCGGGCAGCGAGTCGATGTGCGCGACGATCCGCGCCGCGGCCTCATCGATGAGACGCCGGAGCGCATCGCCCGAAAGCTCGAGGCTGCGGTCTTCGGCCGGCGTCACGCCGACATTGAATCACCCCCGGCTTGCGTTCCCGAAAAAGAGGCCCCGCGCGCGGCGGGGCCGGGAGGTCCCGGGGTCCGACGTCGCTACCGCGTCTGCCCGTCGTGCTTCTGGCGTGCGATGGCCAGCGAGATCCGGTCCTGTCGCTTCCCGATCCGGAGCCGCTCGTTGCCCGAGAGCCCGCCGTCACTCCGCATCCGGGCGACCGAGCGGTGGAGCGCGGCCTCGCGGCTCTCCAGGCGCGCGGTTTCGCGCGCGGTCAGCCGGCCGCTCGCAGTGCCCTGGGCGACGCGATCCTGCTGGCGGGCCTGGCGGTCGGCGATTCGTCCGGCCTCGGCCGGAGAGGCGACGGCGAGGCCGAGCACCGCGGCGCAGCCGAGAACGAGGGCGAACCTGTTCTTTCTCTTCATGTATCGTGCCTCCGGACAATTCGACGAGACGCATGGAGGCGGGTTTACAGGGTCGCGGGAACCGGACGGCCGGATCCTTCCTCGTTCTCGGGTTTGCGGCCCTGCTCGGCGTCCGCGCCCTGCCGCTGATCCGCGCCTACGCCGACAAACTCGCCGCGCGGCATCCCGTGCAAGCCCTGGCGGCGGCGGCGGCGGTCGGCGCCGCGGCGCTCGTGCTGATCGGGATCGGCCTCGCGTGGCGGCCACGGCGGGCCGCGCTCTGCCTCGGGGCCGTCGCGGCGGCGATGGTCGTGCTGTCGGGAAACCTGCCGGCGGCGATCGTCGCGGCGGCGATTCTCGCGGCGACCGTGATCGCCGGCGACGCTCTCTTTCGCCTGCTGCGGGGCGCGGAGGCGGAGGCCGGGGACCTGTCGTCCGCTCTTGCGGCCGGAGTGGGCGGCCTGGGAACGACGGTCCTGCTGCTCGCGGAGGCGGGCTGGCTCCGGCGCGCCGTCGTTCTGCTGCTTTTCGGCGGCCTTCTGCTCCTCCGGCGGCGTCGCCTCGGGTCCCTCGCGCGCCTGGTTCGAGACGCGGTGCGTTGGCCTCGCGGCGACGCTCCGCGATGGCTCGAGGCGGCATGGCTCGCCTTTTCGGCGCTCGCCCTGCTCGCGATCTGGGCGGGCGCGCAGGCGCCGGATGTTTCGTGGGACGCGCTCGCGTACCATCTGCCCGAAGCGCGCGACATCGCGGTCTCGGGAGCGGTGCGCCCGCTGGCGGACCTCCACCCCCAGTCGCTGCTCTGGCGCAACCACGATGCCTACCTGTCTCTCGCGTTCCTCTTCGGCGACGAGCGCGTCGTGCCGGTACTTCAGTACGCGGCTGGCCTCGGTGTCTTCGCGGCGTCGCTCGCGCTGGCCCGCCGGGTAGGAGCGGGCGGAGCGGCGGCGTTGATCGTCCTCGCGCTCGCGGCATTTCCGACGGCGATGCTCCAGATGAAAGCGGCCTACGTCGACTGGCCCGCCGCGCTGTTGACGACGGCCGCCGCGGCGCAGCTCGCCGCCGGTCCGGACGACCGCGGCCGCATGCGGATCGCCGGATTCCTCTTCGGCGCGGCGGTGGCGACGAAGATCTTCGCGCTCTTCGCACTCCCGGCTCTGCTCGCCCTCGCCTGGCGCATGCGGCCGCGGCCGCTGCGGCTGCCGGCCGCGATCCTGTGCGCCCTTCTCGCTCTCGGACCGTGGCTCGCCTGGAGCGGCCGGCGGGCGGGCTCGGTTCTTCGCTCCGTACGCCGACTCGCCTCGCGAGCTCGTGTCGCGCATGGCCGGCGGCCACTACTTCACGCGGTCGCCCGCGACGGGGGCGTCCCGGCCCCCGCCGGCGTCGATCGAGCGCGCTGCCGCCCTGGCGCGTCTCCCCTACGATCTCGTCTTTCATTCCAGCCGCTTCGAGGCCAACGGCGACGGCTACAACGGGATCCTCGTGCTTCTGCTGGCGGCCGGGCTCGCCGGCTGGAAACCGGGGCGGATAGGCCTGTTTCTCGCGGTGACCCTGCCCTTCCTGGTCCCCTGGTCTCTGCTCTACATGCCGTCGGTCCGATTCCTGTTTCCCGTCTTTCCGCTCTACGCGGTGTTCTGCGCCGAGGGCTTGCGCCGCCTGACCGGACGCTTTGCCGGCGTGTCCGGCGGGGCGGCGGGCCTGGCCCTCGCGGGCGCGGCGGCGGCCTTCCCCGTACAGCTCGGCTCGACGGGTCTCGAGTGGAAAGTCGCCCTCGGGCGGTTGTCTCGACCGGACGCGCTGGCGGCGCAGCTGCCGTCCCTGTCACTCGATGCCCGCCTGGGGCCTTCGGATCGCGTGGTCTTCGTCGGGGAAAACGACCGCTTCCACTGTCCCGCCGGATTCGTCTGGCGGGCGGAGTTTCTTCCGGTCGCCGGCTGGGGCGCGGACCCCGCAGCGTGGCGCCGCGGCCTCGACGAGCTCGGCATCACCGCGGTCGTCCTGCGCGGGGATCGCGCCCGGATTCCCGAAGGGCTGGCGCGGACCGGGGCGCTGGAGCCCGTCGCCGCCAACGGCGACGCGACGCTTTACCGGATCGACCTGCTAAGATGATTCCATCAGCGACTCCCGAGACCGCATCACACTCCGCGAGACGACGCCTGGCCCTTCCGGGGCCGGCGACCCCCGGGATTCGCTGGCGCTCCGGTTCGATCCGTCGCGTCGCATCACCATGCGATTCGAGATAGCGGCCCGCGGCGCCGAGGAGCTCGACGCCCTCCGGTACGCGCGCCGCTCGATGATTCGGGAGGAGCGCACGCGCGGCCTCGAGTGGGACGAGCCCTCGATGGAAGATCCGACCTTTTCCGAACGGGAGATCCGCTGGTTCGCCCTGTCCTCGCAAGGCGCCTGGTGCCGGCAGAAGCTCCAGGAGCTCGTGGAGCGGGCCAACCGCGCGCTGGAGGCGATCCGGTCCGGGCAAACCCGTTACCCCCGGTAACGATCCGGGCCCCCTCCGCGGCCCCGGTCTTTCCGGCCTCGCCTCCAGCCACCGTGTTTCGAACGACTTGCGAGACCGTTGCCGCTCGGGCACACCATTCGCTACTCCCGGGTGCCATGAGCATCCGTATCGGGCTCTCGGAGATCGAAGAGACGTCCGGGCCCGACGGCTTTACCGCCGGCGCGACCGCTCCGCGGCTCACCGAGCCCAGCGTGACGCTGCGCTGCCGTCTTCTGACGACCGACAACCTCGGCCTGGAGGCCCTCCGCTATGCGCGCCGCGCCATGCTCCGCGAGGAGTGGACCCGCGGCGAAGAGGAGGGCGAGCCCTCGCTCGAGGACGCGGTGTTCTCGGCCTTCGAGGTCAGCTGGTCGATGCGTGCGTCGGAGAGCAGCCGCGGCCGCGCGAAGCTGTCCGAGCTCGTCGAACGGGCGAACCGCGCCCGCCAGGAGCTCGACGCAGGTTCGTAGCGGGGGTCGTACAATCTTTCCCATGAGCGGCCGGCAGTTTCGGAAAGTTCTCTTCTTCGTCGTCGCCGCCGGTGTGGCGTACTGGTTCTACAAGGACCGACCCACCCTCTCCGGATTCGTCGATTCGCTCACGGATCCCCTCATGGGTTCTCGGGCGGCCGTCAAGAGCTCGGAGCGCAACCGCGTCGTCGGCGACGCCTCGGAAGCGATCAGCGAGCAGAGCGATGCCCAGATCGGGAGCCTCCGCGAAGGGATGACCTCGAGCGAGGTCGTCGAACTGCTCGGCGACCCCGAATCGCGGGAGGACGAAACGGTCGAGGGATTCCGCCAGGTCCGCTGGGTCTACAAGCGGGCCAAGCGGGACCTTCTCTTCGTGAACGGGCGGCTCGTCTCCATCGTCGTCCGGTAGCCGGCCGCGGCGGCGCCGAGGAGCCCGAGCCGCGGCTCGAGGACGACCCGCACCGGAATCGCCGAGAGCAATCCCTCCATGGGGGATTTGTCGCGGAACGCCCGGAGGAACGGCGGCCGCCGCAGGGCCGCGAGGATCTTGGGCGCGATGCCGCCCGCGAGGTAGATGCCGCCGGTCGCGCGGTACTCGAGCGCGCAGTTGCCGGCTTCGGAGCCGTAGATCGACACGAAGAGATCGAGCGCCTCGCGGCACAATCGGTCCCGGCGGGAAAGTCCGAACCGGCTGATGACCGCGGCGCGGTCCTCGTAGCGTTCGAACTCGGCGGTCACGGACCGGCTTTCGCGCGCGACCCTCTCGGACTTGAGGAACTCGTAGAGATACACGAGGCCGCGCCCCGACAGCACCTTCTCGCGCGTCGCCCTCCCGCTCTGACGGCGCAGGAAGGTGACGAGGCGGTCCTCGAGCGCGTTGCGGGCCGCGAAGTCCGCGTGGCCGCTCTCCGACGGCACCACCTCGTGGTGGTCCCCGACGGGGACGAGGCAGGCCTGGCCGAGGCCCGTTCCGGCGCCGATGATGCCGATCGGACCGCGCGGCTCCGCGCGTCCCCGCGCGAGGGTGGCGAGCTGGCTGGCCCGGAGGTGCGGCAAGCCGAGGGCGTTCGCGACGAAGTCGTTGATGACCCGCACGCGGCGAATGCCCGTGCTGCGGGCGAGGCGGGACTCCTCGATTCTCCAGGACAAGTTCGTGACCCGGGCGGATCCGTCGCGTACGGGCCCGGCGACGCCGAAACCGGCGGCCTCCGGTTTCGAGGAGTCGCCGGCCAGAAAGATCTCGATGATCGGTTCGAGGCCCGGATACGCGGCGCTCGGGTATCGCTCGCTGCGGACGAGCTTCCGGTGACCGCGCCCGATCTCGAAAATCGCGAGTGCGGTCTTCGTGCCGCCGACGTCGCCCGCGAGGACTCGCATCGTGTGTCGGGAACGCTAGCAGATCGAGCGGAGGGTTCGGGAAGGATCGGTCGGGCGAAGCTCGTCGAACCGCACCGCGCGTTTGCGCCGCCGGTCCGGCACGGTTGTAGCTTAGAGTCCGGATCGCGCAGGCAAAAAAATCCCCGGGTCGGGGTGGGGCCGCCCGGGGGGCGAAAGGAGGAGGTTGAGTTCCTTTGCTCGTCTTCGAGAGATAGCAATCGCCTGGCCAGGCAGGCTCGCGGAGATAAGTATTTGTTAGTCAGTGGCTTACATATCCGAGCCGGAGACTGGCTGACGAGAATTGTCACCGCCGGGCACCGCCGCGTTGCCTCAATTTTGCTGACCGGCCTTCTTCTCGGCCTCTCGCCGGGTCTGACGGGCTGCATGTACATCTTCTCGGAGAAGCGCACGGTCTACGAGTACGAGCCCGACTACGGCGTGGCCAGTCCCGAATTCCTGCGCTCGCTCGACGCGCTCGGCACCGAGATGACTCCCGGCAACCGGGTCGGGCTGCTCCGGGACGCCGCCGGCATCTTCCCGCGGATGCTCGAGGTGATCGGGTCCGCGAAGAGCTCGATCAATCTCGAGATCTACATCTTCAACGACGACGAAGTCGGGAAGCGCTTCGCGGAAGCGCTTGCCGAGCGTGCGCGAGCGGGCGTCGAGGTCCGGCTCCTCGTCGACGGTTTCGGTTCTCGTCTGGGACCGCTCCGAGGAGGAACTCGAGCAGGCGGGAGCGCAGGTCCGCGTCTACAAGCCTCTGCGAATCTACTCCATCGACCGTGTCGGCAACCGCACCCACCGGCGCATCCTCACGATCGACGGCCGCATCGGCTTCTGCGGCGGGGTGGGGCTGGACGACCGCTGGAAGACGTGGCGTGACACGATGATCGAGGTCGAGGGCCCGGTGACCGCCCAGCTCCAGCACGTGTTCGCGCAGGACTGGGTGCATACGACGGGCGAGGTCTTGAACGGCGACCGGGAGTTTCCGCGACTCCGCCGGCCGGCAACGTCCTGGCGCAGGTGATTGCGGCGGCGCGCGCCGACTCGATCTCGATGTCGAAACTCTTGCTCTACATGGCGATCCAGGCCTCGCGCCGGAGCATCTGGATCGAGAACGCCTATTTCGTCCCGGACTGGCAGATCCGGGAGGGCCTGACGGCCGCGGCGCGCCGCGGGGTCGACGTGCGAATCATCGTACCGGGCGAGCACACGGATGCTCCCAACGTCCGAGCCGCGGCGCGCTATCACTACGGCGAGCTCCTGGATGCCGGCGTCGGCATTTACGAGTACCGGCCGACGATGATGCACAACAAGGTCATGGTCGTGGACGGCGTCTGGTCCACGATCGGATCGATCAACTTCGTCAACCGATCGATGAAGAAGAACGCCGAGGTGAACATCGCCGTCTACGACGCGGCCTTCGCGGGGGAGGTGGAGCGCATGGTCGTCGCGGACCTCGCCCGCTGCGACGTCCTGACCAAGCGGGAGTGGAAGAAGCGGGGACTCTGGGCCCGCCTGGGCGAGGTCTTCTTCTGGCTGTTCTCGGAGAACTACTGATGGCGGTGCGGCGTCCCGCGGTCGGGCTGGGTTAGGATCCCCACGTGCTGCAGGGCCTGCTCGTGCTCGAGCGTCCCCTCGTGGTCTTCGACACGGAGACCACGGGCACGAATTCCCGCTCGGATCGCGTCGTCGAGATCGCGTGCGTCAAGATCCACCCGGACGGCCGTCGCGAGGATTTCGAGCGGCGCCTCAATCCGGGCATTCCGATACCCGCGGCGTCGACCGCGATCCACGGGATTTCCGACGCGGACGTGGCCGGTGCGCCGCGCTTTCGCGACGTGGCGGCGGAGCTGGCGGCGTACCTGGAGGGCTGCGACCTCGCGGGCTACAACATCGCCGGCTTCGATCTCCCCGTGCTTCGCGCCGAGTTCCTGCGGGCGGGAGTGCCGTTCGACGTGTCGGACCGGCGGCTCGTCGACGCCCAGCGGATTTTCTTCTCGCGGGAGCCGAGACACCTCGCGGCCGCCGCGCGCTTCTATTGTCAGTCCGACCACGACGGCGCCCACGGCGCGCGGGCCGACGCCGAGATGACGCTGCGAGTCCTCGTCGGCCAGCTCCAGCGCTATTCCGAGCTGCCCCATACGGTGGGAGAGCTCCACGATCAGTTCTGCGCGGGAATCGACCAGGACATCGATCCCGAGGGACGGTTCCGCCTCGTCAACGGGGAGCCCACGGTCAACTTCGGCAAGAACCGCGGCCGCCTCCTCAAGGACATCAGCCGCGAAGAGCCCGGGTTCCTCCGCTGGATTCTGAAGGGCGACTTCTCCGAGCCGGTGAAGTCGGTCGCGCGCAAGTACCTGCCCGAAGGCTGATCGCTACTGCTTCGTCCCGACCTGCCGGAAGCGCAGCGTCTCGCCGCTCTCGACGTTCCGGAAGCGGAGATTGCCGGGCTCGAGCTCGACGGACCACTTGCCGATCGCCCCGCGCATCGCGAGCGCGCAGGCCGCGATGCCCAGCGTATCGCCCGCGAAACCGTCGCCCTGCGGCTTGACCGTGAAACTGCACGCGGACGTCAGCTCGCGTTCGGTGAACCGGCCCACGTCGTTGGACAGGACCGTGATCGAGGGATCGAAATGGGGGATGTAGGTGAAGTAGATGTCCTGGCCCTGCGACTCGAGGCGGATGACGCCCTGCTGGCGCACGCTGTCGCCCTGGAAGCGCCCGGACACCTGCACGAAAATGTCGAACGGGTGCGAGGGGTCGATCGTGACCGTGCTCATCTGGAGCACGAGCTGGTTGCCGGGAGTCGAGCCCTCGAACCGGCCCTGCAGGATCGAGGCGATGTCGAAAATCTTGTCCGGCGTTGCCGCCGAGGCCGGCGTGCCGCCGAGAACGAGCATGGTGGAGATCGAAACCGCCAGAAGCCTTTTCATGTTTCCTCCGCGAGGTCCGAGAGTGCGAGATCCGTTCCACCGGGCGCCGGCGCCGCCCCCCGAGCCGCCGTATCGGGCGAAGGCGCCAGCGGTCATGGGCTTACGGACTCCTGCCGGCCGCGGGGCATCGCCCTCAGGGCCAGCATGGTCGTCCCCTGTCGGGGACGCATTGACCCGATTCGCGGGACCTGCGTCAACCCCTTGGCCGTGCGTTGGAGGGCCTTGCGGAATGCCTCGTTGAGCGATTCCCCGTCCGCCCCGGAATAGGCCGGCCGCGTTTCCTGCTCGTTGGCATCGAACTGGGTGATCGTCTGGCCGGTCGCGGTGCGGGCGATGACGGTCCACTCGGCCGTGCCGTCGTAGTAGCGGTCGTTGTAGACCGCGGCGAAGCGGTGGACGGTGATCGTGATGGTCGGAGCTCCGGCCAGGTCGGTGGACCAGCGGCAGCCTGGAAACGACTTCTCGACGCCGTCGCGCACCGCCGCGATCATCTTTTCGGAGGCCTTCGGCTCGGCGCGCTGGTCCAGGACCTGGAGATTCCAGGACAGGAGGCCGGCGGGGCAGGGGACTTCCGGGTCCGGGAACGAGACCGGCCGGACGCTGGGCGGGCCGCAGCCTGCCGCGAGCAGAACGGAGAGAGCGAGGACGGCCGGAGTCGATTTCATGGCAGCCTCAAGAACGCGGGGAGGCGGTCGACTTCTTCCGCTTTCCCGACGGGGAATGGCGCGGAATACGTGCCGGCCATCGCCTCGCTCTCGGTCCGGAGGTCCTCGACGAGCTCCGGCGGAGCCAGGGCCTCGGCGTGGCGCCCGTAGGCGAGGATGAAGCGGCGGGCTTCCCGCAGCGATTCGGCCGGCAGCTCCAGGATCGCTTCTCCGCCCGGCCCCGTTTCGATTTTCTGCTTCGCGTGCCAGACCATCTCGCGCACCTCGCCGGAGACCTCCGGCGAGAAACGGACCCGGAATCGGAAGGCCGGACCCTTCCCCACGAAGAGTCCGAAGGTGTTTCGAAAGAAGGCGTCCGCGTCGAAGTCCCTGGGGATCGCATATCGCTCGGCGGTGACGCGCGAAGCCTCGATGCGCGCGAGATAGAAATTCTTGATCTGCGACTGGTCTTCGGCGAGCACCATCCAGTCGCGACCCGCGAGCACGAGGGCGTACGGCCGAATGATGCGCGGCTCGCCCGGGCCCTCGCCCGGGTGCCGGTATCGCATCGAGAGCGCGACGCCTTTCTGCAGCGACTCGGAGACGGCCTGCCAGGTCTCCTCCGGCACCGGCCGGAACGCGGCCGAGCGCAGCGTCAGCTTCTCCCGGACGATCTCCGGGCGCAGGCGCACCGATGGGGGCATCAGGCGGCGCGAGCCGCGAATAGCAGGACGAGAGGCTGCGGGCGAGCGGCGTGCCGCCGAGGAGCTGGAGCACCTGGGCGGCCACGCCCATCGCGAAGAGGTCCTGGCCGTCGACGGGAAGGAAGGGGAGGACGTAGTCGTCGCGCCGGTAGGCGTAGCCGTTCTCCTCGCGCCGGAATTCGATCGGCGCGTCGAGCTCGTCGCGCAGATAGTCGATGTCGCGCTGCACCGTCTTCGAGGAGACGGAGAGCTCGGCGGCGAGCGAGCTCGTGTTCGGAAAGCGGCCTTCTTTGATCTGGTGGTGGATGATCTGGAGCCGGCGCCAGAGCGGCCGATCTTTGAACGCTCCCTCGCGGCCCACGCGGCGATTCTCTCCCGGAGCGTGGCAGAAATTGTCCGGGATGTGCGGATCGACACATCGAGGGGTGTCAGCCTGGCGCATGCCCCGTTGGCAAGTGGTCCGTCGTCAGTAGTTTGGAAAGGGTTCGTCCGTGGCTCGACGCTTGCACCCTGGCCTGGGCATCATGCAAATCCCCTACGACCTGGAATTCGTCGAGAACCGGCCCCGGGTCAACGTCCAGGCGCGCGCCGCGACGCTGCCCGACGTCTATTCGTGGCCGGCGGCCCGGCCCGGTCCCGATCCGGCGAAAGCGGAGACGCCTTCGATGCGCTGCTCCGCTGGGTCCACCGCGCGATCGCACGGCTCGAGAGCCGGCCCCGATAAGGGCGGCCGCCCCGACCGCCCCCGGGCGGGCAGCCAAAAGGGCCGCCTCTACTTGAGAAGCGGCAGGATTTCCTTCGCCGTCGAGGCCTCCTTGCCGTTCGGTTCCAGCTCCAGGTACTTGGCGAGGTGCTCCTTCGCCGAGGCCTTCTTGTTCAGGTTGAAGGACGCCATGCCGAGCCAGAACTGGGCGTTGGCGAAGTCGGGCTTCGCGTCCACGGCCTTGGCAAGCATGCTCTCGGCGTCCTTCATCTTGCCCTTGTTGTAGGCCTCGACTCCCTTGTTGTAGAGGATCTCCGGGGAGTCGGGGTTGGCCTCGTCCCACCGCGCCTTGAACTCGGCGGCGGCCTTCGTGTCGCCGGATTTCGTCGCGGCGTCGGCCATCATCGCGTAGAGTTCGGTGAGGCTCGGGTCGAGGTCCGTTGCCTTCTGTCCGTAGTCGATCGCCTTCGCCCAGTCCTTCTTTTCGAAGGCCAGCTGCGCGAGCGCCTCCCACCCGGCCGGCAGGTCCGGATTCTGTTTGACCGCGTCGAGGAACTTCGCTTCGGCGGCGGGCTTGTCGCCCGCCTGCATCGCCTCGACTCCGGCGTTGAAGGCCATGACGGCCTTGTCGGTGGCCGACATCTGCGGCGCGGCGGCGGCGGCGGCCTTCGCCTGGGCCTCGGTCTTGCTGATCAGCTGGGCGTTGACCGATTCCAGCTCCCCGATCGGGATCTTCTTGTCCAGCTCGAACGGCAGATACCCGTCCTTCGAGAACTTGAAGTGGTACGGCATGGTGCAATCCTGGAGGATGGTCGCGTAGTAGCCCTTGGCGTCGGTCGTCACGGTGAGGTGAAAACTCGTGAGGCTGGGCGTCGTGACGTCGAGCTGGACGCCTTCCAGATCAGCCCCGGCCCCGTCCTTCACCGTGCCGACGGCGCGGCACTGCGCTCCGGCGTAAAGGTGTCCGGCCGCCAGCAGCGCACCGAGGCCGGCCGTCACCCGCAGCATCATGGTCTTCATGGCCCTCCTTCGGGCGGGGCTCCGTAACCGGGCCGCCGCCGCTCCACCGGATTGTATTGAAGTCCGGTCCGGACCAGAAAACGGTCCCGGGGCGCCGGAGATTCCGCGGGAGAGGCTAGGCCGGCGTTCGGGCCTGCCGGGCGGGTCGCGGGATCGATTCGAGCACCTCGCCGGCCGTCTTGTAGCGGCCCATGGGCATGACGTGGATGCCGCGCGCGAGCTTCACGATGCCCGCGGCGAGTTCCCGGGCGATGGCCAGCCCCTCCGCCTTCTCGTGCTCCGGGCCGCGTTCGGCGGCCTTCCGCATCCGGTCCTGGATGGCGGCGGGAACGACCACGCCGGGGACCTCGTTGGCGAAGAAGAGCGTCTGCTTCAGAGAGAGCAAGGGGATCAGGCCGACGAGGATCGGGATCGCACGGGCCTCGGGGCGGGCGAGGAAACGGGCGAGCGCGTCGAGATCGTAGACGGGCTGGGTCTGAGCGAACGTGGCGCCCGCTTCGATCTTGGCGCGCAGCTTGGAGAACTCGACTTCCTGGTCCGACGCGGCGGGGTTGGAGGCGCACGCGATCGCGAAGCGCGTGGGCGAGCCGATCGCGTTGCCCGCCAGGTCGGCTCCGGCGTTCAGGCCCTTGGCCATGCGCAGGAGCCCGAGGACGTCGACTTCCGACACCTGCTTGGCCTGGGGGTAGTCGCCGATCTTGAGCGGGTCTCCGCCGAGGCACAGGATCGCCTTGACGCCGAGGCCCGCGGCTCCGAGCAGGTCCGATTGGAGGCCGAGGACGTTGCGGTCGCGGGTCGTGATCTGTACGACGGCGTCGAGGCCGACCTCGCGCTGGATCAGGGCTGCCACCGCGATCGAGGACATCCGCAGCCGCGCCATCGGGTTGTCCGTGACGTTGACCGCGTCGACGCCCCGGGCCTTCATCAGCCGGGCGCCTTCGATGGCTGCGGCGCAGTCGGCGCCCTTGGGCGGCTCGACCTCGGCCGTGACGACGAACTCGTCCGGGTCGGCAGAGACCGCGCTTCAGGCGCGAGGTTTCGATCGGCGCCTCCGCGAGATGTTCGACCGCCGCTTCGACGACCACCGACACGGGTCGGGATGCGTGGAGGCGCTTTCGGCCCGAGACCTCGCGCGCCATGGCGCGGATGTGCTCGGGTGTGGTGCCGCAGCAGCCCCCGACGATCGCGGCCCCGGCCTCGACGAAAGCGGCGGCGTACTCGCGCAGGTAGTCGGGGGACGAAAGGTAGACGCTGCGGCCGTGGACGACGCTGGGATAGCCCGCGTTGGGCATCGCGGAGAGGGGCGTGGCGATCGCCGGGGCGACCCGCGAGAACAGTTCGTGGGTCTCCTGCGGTCCGAGCGTGCAGTTCATGCCGACGGCGTCGGCGCCGGCGAGCGTCAGGGTCGAAAGCGCCGGGGCGACCGCTTCGCCGAACGCCGTGCGGCCGTCCGCGAGAAACGTCATCTCGGCCACGATCGGGATCCCGGAGGACAGTCCCCGAACGGCGCGAACCGCCTCGGCCGCCTCCAGGAGGCTTCCGAAGGTCTCGAGAAGCACGAGATCGACGCCGGACTCCAGAAGCACGCGCGCCTGCTCTTCGAAGATCTCGCGGACCTGCGTCAGTTGGAGGGAGCCGTACGGCTTGACGAGCGCGCCGAGCGGGCCGATCGAGCCCGCGACGAAGACGTGTTCCCCGGCCGCGGCTTCGCGCGCCAGGCGCACGGCCTCGCGGTTGATCTTCTCGAGCGAGTCCGCCCACTCGTGCGACGTCAGCTTGACCCGGTTGGCGTCCCAGGTGTTGGTCGTCAGGATCCGGGCGCCCGCCTCCAGGTAGTCGTCGTGCACCTCGCGGACGGCCCCGGGGTCGGACAGGTTCAGCGGCGAGCGGGCCTGTTCGGGCGAGGCGCCGCGCGACGTCAGGAGCGTCCCGATCGCCCCGTCGGCGAGCAGGACCTCCTCGGCGATCGTCTTGCGGAAGTCTTTCTTCATTCGGCGCCCGAAAAAAAAAGCCTCTCGACGAGAGGCGCCGGTCCCTGCGGACCGTTCGCGGCGCCCTCATCTTCTTCTCCAGTGGAGAAATCCGGAAGTGGCACCTGTCGATCCGCGCCGCGACGCGCGGTCCGGTTGCCGTGGGGTCCCAGGGCCGGTCCCTCGCCCACTCTCGATGGGGTCAAAGAGCTATCCGGGAGGTTAGGCCCGGCCGCCCCGGAAGTCAACGCGTGCCCCCGGGGAGCCGTTGCCCGGCTGCGCCGCGCCGCCGGCGAAACTGGCCCGGCGACCGCCTGGACGGTCCCTGCTACAATCCGACCGTCCTCATCGCGCCCGACCGGGCGCTCCGCCGGCTCCTCGAAAGGAGCCGCACATGTTTTCCGCCCTCGTCCTGAGTCTTCTGTTTCTGGCCGGCGATCCGTCCGAGGATCCCTGGATCGAAGTCCGCCTCTCGATCACGCGTGATCCGTACACCTCGAGCGACCACGTCACTCTCTGCCGCGTACGCGCGGTCAACCACGGCGGCCGGCGCTGGCCGGGCCGCTCCCTTGCCTTCGAGGCCCGGGCGCGCGGAGGCGGGGTGACCGTGCGCGAGCGGGGGCGTTTCGGCCTCGAGCTCGAACCCTACGGCTCGCTGGAAACACTGATCTCTCTGCCGGGCCGCCACGACCGCGTCGAGGTTTCGCCGATTCCGCCGGCCGAGGGCGCGTCGCGTGAGCGCCGCTCCGGCAAGGGCGCGCGCAAGCGCAAGCGCCCGCGGCCATGAGGGCCGACGGCGATACAATGCCGGCCAATGAAAATCCTCGTGATCGGCGGAGGGGGGCGCGAGCACGCCCTCTGCTGGGCGCTCCACCGGAGCCCGTCGGTCGAGGAAATCTTCTGTGCTCCCGGCAATCCTGGCATCGCCGAGGTCGCCGACTGCCTTCCGGTCTCGGGCTCGGACATCGTCGAGATCGCCGACCTCGCCGAAAAGCTCCACGTCGACCTGACGGTCGTCGGACCGGAGCTTCCGCTTTCGCTCGGGATCGCGGACGAGTTCATCAAGCGCGGGCTCCCGATCTTCGGACCCACGCGCCTGGCGGCGCAGATCGAGTCCTCCAAGGTCTTCTCGAAGGAGTTCTTCTGGAGGCACAAGATCCCGACGGCCGAAGCGACGGTGTGCCAGTCGGCCGACGAGGCCAAGCGCGCGATGAAGCAGTACGGCTACCCGGTCGTGCTCAAGGCCGACGGCCTGGCGGGCGGCAAGGGCGTGCTCATCATCGAGTCCGCCGAGGACGCCAAGCGGGCCCTGCGCCTCTTCTTCCAGGAGCGTGTCTTCGGCGCCGCGGGCGACCGCGTCATCGTCGAGGAGTTCCTGCGCGGCCAGGAGGCCTCGTTCCTCGCGCTGTTCGACGGCGAGGCGTGCGTGCCGCTGCCGACGGCGCGCGACTACAAGAAGGTCTACGACGGCGACCGGGGTCCGAACACGGGCGGCATGGGCGCCCATTCGCCGGCCGGCGTTCTGAACGCCGAAACCGCGTCGCAGGTGTTGCGCGACATTCTCTGGCCGACCCTCCGCGGCCTGCAGGCGGAGGGTCGCGGCTTCCGCGGCGTCTTGTACGCGGGCCTCATGGTGACCGAGTCCGGCCCGAAGGTCCTCGAGTACAACGCGCGTTTCGGCGACCCGGAGACCGAGGTCATCCTGCCCCGCGTCACGTCGGACATCGCCGAGGTCCTCGTGGCCGTGGCGCGGGGAGGACTCGAGCGGTTTCTGCCGCTCGAGGTCAAGAACGAGGCCTGCGTCGGCGTCGTGCTGGCGTCCGCCGGATATCCCGGCAGCTACGAGAACGGCCGGCCGATCACGGGCCTCGCCGAGGCCGCGCGGATGCCGGGGTGGAGATCTTCCACGCCGGAACGGCCCGCGAGGGCGACCGCCTGGTCACCGCCGGCGGGCGGGTCATGGTCGTCACTGCCACCGCGCCCTCGATGACCGAGGCCGCCCTGCGCGCCTACGAGGCCGCCGACCGGATTCAGTTCGAAGGCAAACACCTCCGGCGCGACATCGCCGCCGGAGGCGTCCGGCCCAGCCGGATATGAGGAAAGGCTCTGAAGGAGCCTTTCCGTGAGTCCCGAGCGAAGCGAGGGATCCCGGACTCGGCGAGCCTCGCCGGGTCCTTCAGATCACCGGACCCGGGCTCGATGAGTCGGGCGGCACGAATCACCGGATCCCTCGCGCTCACGCGCTCGGGATGACGCGCGGCGTGAGCCGCGCGTCAGTTGCCGCAGAGGTCCGTGTCCGCGCACTTCATCTCGAAGTACGCGCCGTCCTGCGTGCCGCCGTCGAGGATGTTGACGTAGCCCTCGATCGTCGGGAAGCCGCTCGTCGGGCTCGTGATGTCGGCGAAGACGATGCAGGAGTCGACGTCGATCGGGATCGACGCCGCCGAAAAGACGTTGTTGAGCTGGCGCACCTCGCCGGCCTGGAGATTGTTGACGGTGAGGAAGTTGCCCACGCGCTGCCCGTTGGTCGCCGTTCCGGGCGTGACGTCGTAGAACGAGAGCTGAACGTTGACCGGGCCGGTCCCGTTCAGGTCCGTGTTCGTGATGCCGAGATTCGTGCGCAGCGCGCCGGCCGCGGTCGGGGCCGGACGCGTGTCGCGGATCGTCGCGACGAGCGTGGTGTTGGCGGACTCGAAGAAGAGCGAGCCCGGGGTAGGCGATCGCGACCGTTCCGAGGTCGGGCGCGGACTGGTCGTACGGGCTGTACGTGCGCGCCGTGACCGTGCCCTCCCAGCCGAAGTTCGACGGCAGGCCCTGGAAGGTCACGAGGAGCGTCCCGAACGAGAGGTCCTCGGCGCCGGGCTGCAGGATGCCGAGCGAGCCCATGTACTGGACCATGTCGTCGGTGTGGAAGTTGTCGAAGGAGAGGAGGGGGATGTCCTCCGGCGACGTGCAGCCGACGTACGCGCCGTTCAACGTGTAGCAGTACTGGAACTGCGCGACCACGCCGTTGGCGTCGGTGTTGTTCGTGATGTCGATCGCGGTGCGGAAGAACGAGGTCCCCTGGACGCGGGTGACGATGTTGACCTGGGCGGAGTACGCCGCGGCCGTCGCCTTGGGCTCGAGCTGCGGCGCCCGGGCATCTCCCGCCGAGTGTCGCGTGATGACCCGCGTGGCGCGGCTCGAGTTCAGCCCGCTCTCCGCGGTGAGCGGCGCGGCCGCCAGGCCGAGGACGACCAGTGCAGGGACCCAGAGGCTCAGTCTCTTCATCGTTTTTCTTCTCCTGTTTCCGACGTTCCCGACCCGGGTGGAACAGTAGCAAATCCCGGTCCAGTCTGCCGCCCTCCGTCTTCTTACGGAACTCCCATCCCCGGCGTCCCGTTTTTGGGACTTTTTGACCTCGCCGGATGCACTCCGCGCCCGGATCCTGCCGGGTGTCCCTCTCCGGCGGCCGGGTCACAGGTGGAGAAACGAGCGATTACAGGAGCGCCTTCACGGCGGATTCGAAATCCCCGTAGGACTGCTTGCCGGAGAGGACTTTCGCCTTCTTGCCGTCGCGCGAGTAGAGGACGGTGAACGGCAGCTCGCCGCCCCACTTTCCGTCCACGGACTCGATGAAGACCTGGTCGTCGCCTCCGCTCGCCTTGCGATAGTTGGGAAAGTCGGGATTGGTCTTCGCGAGAAACGTCTCGACGGCCGGAAGGTCTTTCGCCGAATCGATCGATACGCCGAGGACGGCGAGGCCCTTCCCGCGCCAGGCCCGCTCCAGGCGCGCGAGGTCGGGAAACTCCTCGCGACAGGGCACGCACCAGGTCGCCCAGAAGTTCACGAGAACGACCTTGCCGCGGCGCTTCGCGACAGCCTCGGCGAAGGACTTTGCGTCGAGCTCGCCGGCGAGCCGCGGCGCCTCGGGAGCGGCGAGGAGCGAGGAAACGGTGAAAAGGGCGGCCACGAGGGCCGCCCCCGGAACGCGGGTGGTGACCCCATCCCCGGGCACGCCCTTACGCACGCTTGATCGTGCAGCCGAAGGCCTTCGTTTCCGCCTTGGACACCGGCTGGCCCGCGAGGATCTGGTCGAGCGCGTTCTTCAGGTCGGGCGAGCTCACCTTGGCCGGCTCCTCGTAGTTCTCGTCGATGCGGCCGTGGTAGAGGAGCTTGCCGTCGGGGCCGACGACGAAGATCTCGGGCGTGCGCCTGGCGTCGTACAGGTCCGCGACCTTGTTGCCCGGGTCCTTGACCAGCGTGAAGTCGAGCTTGTGCGCGGCGGCGTGCGCCTTGACTTCCGACTCGGGCTCCGTGGCGTTGCTGTTGATGCCGACGAAGAGGACGCCTTTCCGGGCGTAGTCCTGGGCCATCTGGCGCATGCGGTCGTTGTAGGCGTTCGAATAGGGACACTTCGTCGCGATGAACATGAGGACGACGGCCTTGTTGGACTTCTCGGCGTCGGCCAGCGAGAAGGGCTTGCCGTCGATCGTGGTCAGCTGGAAGTTCGGAGCGGCCGCGCCGATCGCCGGCCCGTCGGCGAGCGCGGCTCCGGCCAGGGCGAGGGACAGGGCGACACCGAAGGCGACTCTCAGGGTTTTCATCACACGCTTCTCCTTGTGGGGCTCGAAAGCGAGGCCCGGCGCCGATTATTCCCCGGGCGCGCGCGTACGGCCCCGGCGCGAGGGCAGCCAGCGGCGACGCGGGGGGGACGCCTCGAGGGCCGCGATCCGCGCCTCGAGGGCCTCGACCCGGTGGGCGAGGTCCCGGAGGGCCAGGCCGTCGGCGTCGCCCGCGGTTCGCACCCGCTCGACCTCCTCGCGCAGGGCCTCGGCGTCCCCGCGGGACATGAGCGCCCGCCGGACTTCCGCAAGCCCCAGGCCCTCGGCTTCGGTCAGGCGCCGGACGGTGGCGAACCGCTCGACGTCGGCCTCGCCGTAGCGCCGGTGCCCGCCCGAGGTCTTCCGGATGTGGAAGAGCCCCGGGAGCTCGCGCTCGTAGAACCGCAACGTCGAGACGGGGATGCCCGTGCGCCGCGCCACGGCGGAGATCGACAGGCCGGCCGGCTCGGGCGCCATGGGCTCCCCGAGAACTTTCCGTTACACCGCGAAGAGCGGCCGGATCACCACGGGGTCGAACTTCCAGACGTATTTGTAGGCGCCGTTGAAGAAGTCGATCGTGATCTGGTAGTGCGCTTCCACGGTGATCGACTCGCGGGCCTTGGTGATCTTCAGGTTTTCCTTCTTGATGGGAAGCTTGAGCTCGTCGGCCTTCCGGAGGATCTCGAACTCGATGAACTTGACGTCCTTGATCGAACCGAACGCGGCCTGCTCCTGCATCGCATCGTAGAACTCGGAGGTGGCGATCTTGACCGGGACGACCTTCCAGAGGAGATAGCCGACGACCACCACGATGACGAGCCAGACGATGCACCCGAAGTTGGCGCCGCCGCGAATTCCTCGTCGTGACCGTGTCATGCGTTTCCCTCCGGACTGGACTGTGCCGATTCTAACCCGGCTCGGCGGCTAACGGACGGGGAGAAACGCCCGGTCCCAGCGCATCCGTGCGAACGCGTCGCGGATCGAAGCGAGCAGCGTCCGCGTCGGCGCGTCGGGCGGCCGCGGCGCGAGCGACCAGTACACGAGAAGCGCGCGTCCGACCAGGTGGCCCGCGGGCACCGGCCCCCACGACCGGCTGTCGCTCGAGTCGTCGCGGTTGTCTCCCATGACGAAGTAGGCGCCGTCGGGCACGCGCACGGGGGCGAGCTGGTCCCGGCGGCGGCGTGCTTCGGGAACCGCCGCTTCGTCGGGCCAGATGCGGTCGTCGGCGTGGAAGACGTACCGCTCCGCGAGCGGTCGGCCGTCGACCGTGACGACCTTGTCGCGGATCGCGACGGTCTCGCCCGGAAGGCCCACGACGCGCTTGATGAAGTCGCGGCGCGGGTCGTCGGGAAACCGGAAGACGACGACGTCGCCCCGCCGGACGGGCCGCGATGGAAGGAATGGCGCCCACGATCCGGCGAGCGGAGCGTAGAGAAACTTGTTGACGAGGAGCCGGTCGCCGGTCAGCACGTTCTTCTCCATCGATCGGCTGGGCACGGCAAACGCCTGGAAGAGAAACGTGCGGGCGAACAGGGCGAAGATCACGGCGGCGACGAACGGATCGAACCGCTCGCGCAGCGGCCGGCCGGAGGCCGGCGGCGCGGCGCCGCCGCGCCCGTCACCGGAGACGGGATGGGGCGGCACGGCGGGGAGCGGGCCGGAGGGCTCCCGGCCCGGCGGGCGTGCGGGGCACTACCGGACCACGGTGAACATCCGGTCCCATCGGGTCCGGGAGAAGAAGTGGACGGCGACGTCGGCGAGTTGTCGGATCTTGGCGACCGGCCCCTTCCAGATGTGGGAGTTCGGCTCGGCCTCGTACGACCAGTAGAGCATCGACGGACGGCCGAAGATGTTGGCGCGCGGGATCGCGCCCCAGTAGCGCGAGTCGAGCGAGTTGTCGCGATTGTCGCCCATCCCGAAGAAGGAGTCGGGCGGGACCGTGAACGGGCCGAACTGATCGCGCCGGCGCGCCATGTCCGGCACGCCCGGGCTGTCCGGGTAAGTTTCCGGATCGATGTGCTGGATGTACGGGACGTCGTAGGGCTGTCCGTTGACGAACAGCCGCTTGTCGACGACGCGCACCGTGTCGCCGCCTTTCGCCACGGCCCGTTTGACGAGCACGTTGCCGGGGTTGACGTCGTCGCCCGGCTTCTTGAACACCACGATGTCTCCCGGCTTCACGTCGCGGTAGGGGAGGAACTTCGCCAGAGCCGGCAGGCGCGGCGCGAAGGCGAACTTGTTGACGAGCAGGTGGTCGCCGACGAGGATCGTGCGCTCCATGGATCCCGTCGGGACCTGGTAGGTCTGCACCACGAACGTGCGCACGAAAAGGACGAAGATGCCGGCGACGAGCAGCGATTCGTACCACTCGCGCGCCGTCGAGTGTTTCCGTTCGGCGCCTTCCTCGGCGCCGGGTCCGGTGGCGGGGGACGGTCGGTTTTTCATTCGACTTTCAGCACGGCGAGAAACGCCTCCTGCGGGATGTCCACGCGGCCCACCCGCTTCATGCGCTTCTTGCCCTCCTTCTGTTTCTCGAGCAGCTTGCGCTTTCTCGTGATGTCGCCTCCGTAGCACTTCGCGAGGACGTTCTTGCGGATCGCCGAGACCTGCTCCCGGGCGATGATCTTGGAGCCGATCGCGGCCTGGATCACCACCTCGAACATCTGCCGGGGGATGATTTCTTTCATCTTTGCGGTCAGAAACCGCCCCTTCACGGTCGCCTCCTCCCGATGGACGATCAGAGACAGGGCGTCGACCGGGTCGCCGTTGACGAGCAGGTCGAGCTTGACCAGGTCGCCCTCCCGGTAACCCTGGAACTCGTAGTCGAAGGAGGCGTAGCCCTTGGAGATGGATTTCAGCTTGTCGTAGAAGTCGAGAACGACCTCGTTGAGCGGGAAGTCGTAGATGAGGACGACGCGATTCGCGGCGAGATACTCGAGCGACTTCTGCGTACCCCGCCGGTCCTCGCACAGCTTGAGGAGCCCGCCGAGGAACTCGTCACGCGTGATGATCGTCGCCGTGATGTAGGGCTCCTCGACCCGGACGATGGAATTCGGCGCGGGCAGGTGGTTCGGATTGACGATCTCGAGAACTTCGCCCTTCGTCGTCGTCACGCGATAGTTCACCCCCGGGGCCGTCGTGATGAGGTCGAGGTCGAACTCGCGCTCGAGACGCTCCTGGACGATCTCCATGTGCAGGAGGCCGAGGAAACCGCAGCGGAACCCGAAGCCGAGGGCGGTCGAGTTCTCGGGCTCGAAGGAGAACGAGGCGTCGTTCAGGCGCAGCTTTTCCATCGCCTCGCGCAGGTTGGCGTACTCGTCGGCATCGGTCGGGAAGAGGCCGGCGAAGACCATGGGTTTGGCCTCGGCGAACCCGGCGAGCGGCTCGGCGGTCGGCCGGCGGATCTCCGTGATCGTGTCGCCGATGCGGGTCGAGTGGAGGTCCTTGATGTTGCCCCAGAAAGATCCGACTTCGCCGACCGACAGCTCGGGCACGTCCACGGGTTGCGGACGGAAGACGCCCAGGGCCTCGACGTCGGTCTCGAGGCCCGTTCCCATGGCCCGGATTTTCGCGTGCGGGAGCAGCCGGCCGTCGATGATGCGCACGAGCGAAGTGACGCCGCGGTAGGAGTCGTACCAGGAGTCGAAGAGGAGCGCCTTCAGCGGCGCGTCCGGGTCGCCCGTCGGCGGCGGGATGTCGCGGACGATCCGCTCGAGGAGCTCGTCGATGCCGGTGCCCATCTTGGCCGACGTGAGCACGGCATCGTGCGCGGGAATTCCGACGACCTGCTCGATCTGCTCCCGGGCCCTCTCGGGCTCGGCCGAGGGAAGGTCGATCTTGTTGATCACCGGCACGATCGCGAGGTCGTGGTGGGTGGCCAGGTACGCGTTGGCGAGCGTCTGGGCCTCGACACCCTGGGTCGCGTCGACGACGAGCACGGCGCCCTCGCAGGCCGCGAGCGATCGCGAGACCTCGTAGGAGAAATCGACGTGGCCCGGCGTGTCGATCAGGTTGAGGACGTAGGTATGGCCGTCCTGGGCCGCGTAGCTCAGCGTGACGGCGCGGGCCTTGATGGTGATGCCGCGCTCCTTCTCGAGATCCATGTCGTCGAGCATCTGCTCGTGCATCTGGCGGGCGGTCACGGCTCCGCAGCGCTGAAGGATGCGGTCCGACAACGTCGTCTTCCCGTGGTCGATGTGCGCGACGATCGAGAAGTTGCGGATGAACTTGGGGTCGGTCATGCCGAACGAACGGAGGATCATAACCCGTCGCTCGGGCGGCGGTCGGGGCCTGCGCGCTTCGCGCGCACCGCCCCGCGGCTCGCCCAAAGGGCTCGACCGCGGGGCTGGCCCCTCGCTCCGCCCTCGCTCCCGCGGCGCGAGGCGTCCTCCGCTGCGCTCGCGGAGATTCCTCCCGCCGCGGCCGGGGAAACAACGAGCGGCTTCGATCCGGCCGTAGGGGCGGGCCTCGTGCCCGCCCCTTCCGCTCGGGGCAGCGGGTCGGGCGTTCGCTCGGCTCTAGGTTCCCAGGGGCCAGCGGGAACGGGCCGGGGCGTCCGCGAGGGATCGGGGGCCGTCCCGGCGGTGACGCAGGAGGCCGGCCCAGGCGATCATGGCCGCGTTGTCGGTCGTGAAGGCGCGCTCCGGCAGGTATACCGGCACATCGTGTTCGGCACCCCAGGCCGCGAGCGCCGCTCGCAGCTCGGAGTTCGCGGCGACTCCTCCGGACAGGGCGAGGGCCACGACGCCCTGCTCGGCGTGGACCTCGCCGACGCGGGAGACGAACGCCGAGACGATCGCCCGCTGGAACGAGGCCAGCAGGTCGACGAGGTCGGGATCGAGCCTTTCCGGATCGAGCGGCGATCCGTCGATGCCGCGCCGCTGGAGCTCGCGCAGCATCGCGGTCTTCAAGCCGGAGAACGAGAAATCCCGCGATCCCTCCACCCGGCCGACCGCGAACGGAAACCGGTCGCCCCGTCCTCGGGCCGCCACGCGGTCGATCACCGGTCCGCCGGGATAGCCGAGGCCGGCGCGTCGGGCGATCTTGTCGAAGGCTTCGCCGGGTGCGTCGTCGCGCGTGCGGGCGAGCGGGACGATCCGGCCGTCCTCGACCCGGACGAACTCCGCGTGGCCGCCCGAAACGACGAGGCCGTGAAACGGGTACGGGATGGGCAGGGGCGGTTCGCCGCGCGGCCGGAGGAACGCGGAGTACAGATGTCCTTCGAGGTGATTGACGCCCTCGAGGGGAATCCCGCGTGCGATAGGCGAGCGCCTTCCCGGCGGAAAGGCCGACGAGGAGGGCGCCGATCAAACCGGGGCCCGCGGTCGCGGCGACCAGGCCGACGTCCTCGAGCTTCACCTCGGCCCTGGTCAGAGCTTCCTCGAGCACGGCCGGAAGGTTTTCCAGGTGCGCCCGCGCCGCGACCTCGGGCACGACGCCGCCATAGAGCGCGTGCGCCGCCATCTGGGAGGACACGACGTTCGACCGGACGCGTCCCTCGCCGTCGAGGACCGCGACCGAGGTTTCGTCGCAGGAAGTCTCGATGCCGAGGACGATCACGACGGCAGGACCGCGAATCCCTCGCGTCTCGCGGCCTCGCGCAGGCGGTCGTCGAGGCAGACGAACGGAAGGGACTCCGGGCGCTCGTCCGAAGCGATCAGAGCCGCCGCGAGCTGGAGCGCGTCGGCGGCGCGCAGTGCGTGCGTGCGCACGAGGCGCAAGGCGCGGGCGCGAACCTGATCGAGCGCCGTCACCGGGTGCCACTGTCCGACGAGCTTGGCGATGTCCACCCGCGCGCTCTCGAGGAACTCTCCGCCGAGCCCCTCGCGCTCGCGCCGTGCCAGAGCCGAGGCGATCTCGACCTCCGTCAGAGACCAGACCGCCTGCTCCGGGTCGTCCTCGCGCATGGCGCGCAGACCCGAGGTACGGGCTTCCTCGATCACGAGCGACACGATCGCAGAGCTGTCCCAGTACCTCATCGGCCGGTCCGGCGTTCCTCGAGCAGCGCCTCGAGGATCGAAAACTTCGGATCGATCCGAACAGGCGGTCCGAGGACGATCGGCCCGGCTTTTCGGGGCGGCGACATGATCCCGCGCCGCTCCGCCTCGCGAACCCACTCCGGGATCCGCTCGTCCGAAGGGGCGACGGGCTCGATGCGCGCGATCGGCGTGTCGCGGTCGTAGACGATCACTGTCTCGCCCTTGCGCACCCGGGCGAGGTACTCGGAGAGACCATCCCTCAATTCCGAAATTCTGGCGTTCTTCATAGCGCCATTATAGCCATGATCGCGAGAACCGCTCTCCGGACCGGCTACCCTCGCTCCCGGACGGCATCCTGGAGGCTCGGTTCGTAGGGCGCCCGGCAGACGCCCCGGTCCGTCACGATCGCGGAGACGTAACGCGCCGGTGTGACGTCGAAGGCAACGTAGCTCGCGGAAACGCCCGCCGGCGCGATGGTCTGGCCGGCGAAGGAGAGGACTTCGCCGCCGGGCCTCTCCTCGATCGGGATCGCGGCGCCGTCGGGACACGCGAGGTCGATCGTCGTCGTGGGAGCGGCCACGTAGAACGGAACGCCGTTCTCCTTCGCGAGCACCGCCAGCGAATACGTGCCGATCTTGTTCGCGACATCGCCGTTGGCCGCGATCCGGTCGGCGCCGACGACGACGGCCTCGATGTCGCCCCGCGAGAGGAAGTGACCCGCCATGCTGTCAGTCACGATCTCGACCGGGATCGCGTCGCGCGAGAGCTCCCAGGCCGTCAGTCGTGCGCCCTGGAGATACGGGCGCGTCTCGCACGCCATCACGCGGATCGGCTTGCCCGCTTCGATTGCGCCGCGGATCACGCCGAGCGCGGTCCCGTATCCGGCCGTGGCCAGGGCGCCCGCGTTGCAGTGCGTCAGGACCGGCCGCTCGCCCGTCAGCAGCTCGCGGCCGAAGCGCCCGATGCGCAGGCAGGCCTCGATGTCCTCGGCGGCGATCGCGTCGGCCTCGGCGACGAGCGTCTCCTCGATCGCCTCCGTCGGGCGGCCGGCGACGGCGGCAAACGCCCGCTCCATGCGGTCCAGGGCCGCGAACAGATTGACCGCCGTCGGCCGCGTGGAGGCGAGCAGGCGCCTTGCCGTCTGGAAGCGTTCGGCCGCCGGGGTCGTCGTGCCGCTGCGCATCGAGAAGGCGGCGCCGTAGCCGGCGGCCACGCCGATCGCCGGAGCGCCGCGCACGGCCATGTCCCGGATCGCGAGGCGCGATTTCGGGCGCCGTCTCGAGCGAGAGCCAGACCTCGGTCCCCGGGAGGAGCCGCTGGTCGAGCAGCGCGAGTCGCCGGCCGTCGCGGTAGAGGGGGCGCAGGATCCGCCGGGCGGTCACCGGACCTCCCGGACCACGAGGGCCGCGCCGCGGCCCCGTGGGTCGGCGACCGCGTGGAGCGTTCCGTCGGGCTCGACGGCGATCGCGTGGACGCAGCCGATGGCATCGCGCTCGCGAACTTCGTGCCCCATCTTCCGGAGCGCCTCGATCCAGGACGCGTCGAAGCGACCCCGCTCGATCTGGATCGCGTCCGGGAAGTCCTGCTGGTGGAAGCGGGGTGCCGCGACCGCCGTGTCGAGCGGCTCTCCGCGCAGGACGCGATGGAGAAGCACCTGAAGGTTCGTCGTCGGAATCGTCGAGCCTCCCGGACTGCCCCACACGAGAACGACCCGGCCGGCCACGCTCGCGATCGAGGGGCACATCGACGAGAGCATGCGCTTGCCCGGTGCGACGGCGTTGGACTCGCCCTGCACGAGGCCGTAGATGTTGGGTTTCCCGGGCCGGGTGGCGAAGTCGTCCATCTCGTTGTTCCAGAGGAAGCCGAGCCCCGGCGCGACGCGCGCGTTGCCGAACAGGTCGTTGAGCGTGGTCGTCACGGAAACCGCCATGCCGTCGTCGTCGATCACCGAGAAGTGCGTCGTCGTGGGCTTCTCGCCGGGCAGCGTCGGCAGGTCGGCGATCGGCGTGGAGCGATCCGGGCGGATCGTCGCGACCAGAGCCTTGAGGCGCGTGGGGTCGGTGAAGAGCTTCGCGTCGAACGGCGTGAAGGCGGGGTCTCCCAGCCAGCGATTGCGGTCGTGGTACGCGCGCTTCTCGATCTCGGCGAGCCAGTGCGCGGAGTCGGGCCCCACCGGCCGGATGCGGGCGGTTCCCGCGATCTGCGCCATCAGCGCCATCTCGGCGAGCACGGGCCCGGAGGACGGCGCCGGCGTCGTCACGACCTCGACGTCCTGAAAGGCGAAGCGCACGGGCCGGCGCACCTGGGCCTGGTAGCGCGCGAGGTCGCCGCGGGTGATGAGCCCGCCGGCGCGTTTCTGGCCGTCCTCGATCTCGCGCGCGACCCGGCCCCGGTAGAAGCCGTCCTCCCCGAGGTCGCGGATCGCCTCGAGCGTGCGCGCGAGATCCGGCTGGCGAAACACGGTTCCCGGGGCGGGGGGGCGCCACCGGGCAGAAAGATCCGTGCCGCCGGCGGATCGGCGGAGAGCCGCTTGCGGTCCTGGGCGATCGACTCGGAGATCGCCTCCGTCATGACGAATCCGTCCCGAGCGAGCCGGACGGCCGGCTCGACCACCGCCTTCCATGGCAATCTGCCCGCGCGGCGGTGGGCGAGGGCCAGTCCGGCGACCGAGCCCGGGACACCGGACGCCAGCGGCCCCTCGAGCGACGAAGGCGGCGGGACGCCGGCCCGGGGAGCGGCGTAGAGGTCGTGCCGCGCGGCGCGCGGCGCCGTCTCGCGGAAGTCGATGGTCAGGACCTTGCCGCGCGCGTCGCGCGAAGTCCAGAAGCCCCCGCCGCCCAGATTGCCGGCGGCCGGCCAGGTCACGGCGAGAGCGAAAGCGACGGCCACGGCGGCATCCGCGGCGTTGCCGCCCGCTTCCAGGATCCGGATGCCGACGGCGGCCGCGTTGCCTTCGGCGGCCGCCACGGCGCCGCCGGCGCCGCGCGCGGACATCGGAAAGGACGCCGCGGCGGCCGCCGCCGCCCAGAGCCCGATCGCCAACGCGGCGGCGAGGCGCCTTTTCACTGCGCTATTCTACCGGCCCGATGAAGTCCGTTCGCGATCTCCCTCTGTCGGGCCGGAAGGTCTTCCTGCGCGTCGATTTCAACGTTCCGCTCGACGGCGGCCGGGTCTCGGACGACACCCGGATCGTGGAAACGCTGGCGACGGTCCGCCTGGCGCGCGAACGCGGGGCCCGCCTGATCTGCGCCTCCCATCTCGGAAAGCCAAAGGGCAGGCCCAGGCCGGAGCTGTCCCTGGCTCCCGTCGCCGTGCGGTTCGCCGAGAAGCTCGGGAGCCCCGTGCGCTTCGTCGAGGACTGCGTCGGTCCCGAAGCCGCGCGCGCGGCCGATGCGCTCGCCGACGGCGAGGTCCTGCTGCTGGAGAACCTGAGGTTCCATGCCGGTGAGGAGGCGAACGACCCCGCGTTTGCCGGGGCGCTGGCCGCCCTGGCCGAGGTCTACGTGGACGACGCCTTCGGCGCGGCGCACCGCGCGCATGCCTCCGTCGTGGGAGTTCCTGGAATCCTGAAGGACAAGGGCGCCGGGCTGTTGCTCGAAAAGGAAGTCCGGGAGCTCTCGCGACTGCTCGAGCCGCAGCGGCCCTTCGCGGCGATCCTCGGCGGCGCCAAGATCTCGGGCAAGATCGACACGCTCCGCGTGCTGGCGCGCCGGGCGGACTTGCTCCTGGTGGGGGGAGGCATGGCCAACCACTTCGTGCGGGCGCTCGGCCTTCCGGTCGGAAAGTCGCTCCTCGAGGAGGACAAGGTCGGGCTCGCGCGCGAGATCCTCGACTTCTGCAAGGAGGCGGGGAAGACGATCGCCCTCCCGTCCGACTTCGTCGTCGCGAAGTCGCCGGACGACGGCGCGGGGGCCCGGACGGTGTCCATTCAGAAGATTCCGGACGACGCGATGGCGCTCGATGTGGGTCCGAAGACCCTCGAGCAGTTCGCGCGCCTTCTGGCGCCGGCGAAGACGATCTTCTGGAACGGCCCGATGGGCGTCTTCGAAAAGCCGCCGTTCGACCGGGGAACCCGCGCGCTGGCCGAGTTGATCGCCGGCGCGAAGGCCGTGACGGTCGTCGGCGGAGGCGAAAGCGTGCAGGCCGCGCACGAGGCCGGCGTGGCCGACCGCTTCACCCACGTGTCGACTGGCGGCGGCGCCTCGCTCGAGTTCCTCGCGGAGGGGACGCTGCCGGGAATCGAGGCGCTGGGTTGAACCGGGTCTCGGTTTGGCCGTGAATCTGATCGTCGCCAACTGGAAGATGCACAAGACGCGCGCGGAGGCGGCCGCCTACGCCCGCGAGCTCTCGGCGGAGATCGGCGGCGGTGTTCCCGGCCGCGAGCTGGTTCTCGCGCCGTCCTTCACGGCGCTGTCCGAGGCGCGGGACGAGCGTGGCCGCTGGTCGATCGCCTGCCAGAACGTGGCGGCGGAAGCCGGGGGAGCGTTTACCGGCGAAGTGTCGGCCGCCCAGGCGCGCGACGCCGGCTGCCGCTACGCCATCGTGGGACACTCGGAGCGCCGGCGGCTCTTCGGCGAGGAGGGACCGGTCCTGGCGAAGAAGCTCGCGCGGTGCCGGGAGGCCGGGCTGACGCCGATCTACTGCCTGGGCGAAACAGTCGAAGAACGGGATGCCGGCCGGACCGCCGCGACCCTGGAGCGGCAGGTCGAGACCCTTTCGTCGGATCCGCCGGAGCTGCCGCTCGTGGTGGCCTACGAGCCCGTTTGGGCGATCGGGACCGGGCGCGCGGCGGAGCCTCTCGACTGTCGCTCGGCCGGCGTCGACCTGCGTCGGCTCCTGTCCGGGCGCGCCTCGCTGCGCGTGCTGTACGGCGGATCCGTGACGCCGGCCAACGCGGCCGCCCTGGCCGCGCAAGGGGCTGTCGACGGGTTTCTGGTCGGGGGGGCGAGCCTCTCCGCCGCCGCTTTTGCCGCCATCGCCCGCGCTTGACGCCCCCGCTCCCGCCGCGTACACTTCCCGCCCTTTTCGTGGAGGTCCCTTGCTGTACGCGGCCCTGGTCGTCATCTACGTCGTCATCTGTTTCTTCCTGATCCTCGTCGTCCTGCTCCAGCAGGGCAAGGGCGCGGACATCGCCGGCGCGTTCGGCGGCGGCGGCAGCCAGACGGCCTTCGGCGCCCGTGGCGCGACGACGTTCCTGCACAAGCTGACGACCGGCGCTTTCATCGCGTTCATCCTGCTTTCGGTCCTGCTTTCGATCATGGAGGCGCGGCCCAGAAAGTCGGTCATCCAGACGGCGCCCGCGGCGGCCGCCCCGCAGGCTCCGGTTCCGGCGCCGGCCGCGGCGCCCGATGCCGCGGCTCCGGCCCCGGCCGCCGGCGAGCCGGCGACGCAGAGTCCCGCCAAGCCGTAAGATCGTTCCCCGTGCCGTCGTGGTGGAATTGGTAGACACGTACGTTTGAGGGGCGTATGGGGTAACCCATGCCGGTTCGAGTCCGGCCGACGGCACCATTTTTCCCCTCGATCCAGCCGGTATCTCTGAGACTCCCGGCGCCGGCACGGGCGCCCCGCGGCGTGGAGCCGTTCGTCGGCTCGGAAATCGCCCCTAGGGGACCGGATCCGCTCCGCCCCTGGCCCACGGATGACACCTCAGGATCCGCCCGGCCGCCAGGACAAACCCCTTCGGGTTCCCGTATCGCACGATCGCTTCACGGCCATAGGCGGAGCAGGTGGGCGTGAACCGGCAGCGGACGAGCCCGCTCGAGGCGATCGCCGGCGAGACCGAGCTTCGGTAGACGTCGATCACGGCCACGGCGGCGCGGGTGGTCCACTGCCTCTCCGGCGGGCGCAGGGCGTCCCCGACCAGGAGACCGAAGCACGCCGCCAGGATCGGCGCGGCCAGGGAGACCCGGCGCCGGGACTCGGGCTTCAGCGTCCGGGGCGGTCGGCATACGCGGAGATTCCGGGGATGACGAGGCGCTGTCCGCCGAGCGCCTTGACGGTGGCGAGAACGGCGATCAGAACGTAGAGAAGGGAAGCGATCGACATGGTGACCGCGTAGACGCAGGACAGGGAAGGCACGGCGACGCCGACCAGCGTCGCCGCGACTCCGAAGCCGGCGAGGGCGGCAAACAGCGCCAGGCCGTTACGGGCGTGCCAGCGGACCTCCGGGTTGCGCCGCCCGAGCAGCAGCGGGATCAGCCCGAGGAACGCGGCATAGCAGAGAACGAGCCACCAGGATCGGCGGGGAGTCGAGGGGCCCTCGGCGCTCATCCGGGCCGAGGATACAGCGGCCGGTTACTGGGTGCGGAGGCGGATCGTTCCGTTGACCGTCTCGCAGTGGAGCGACTCGCCGCCGCCGTTCAACTTGCCGCGGGCTTCCTTGGGGCCGAACTTCCCCTCGACCGCCATGTCGAAGTCGCCCTCGATGTGGCCGTTGACCGTCTCGAGGTCGTAGCTGACCGCCGAGGTCTTCGCGAACGCGACGTCGATCGAGCCGTTGACCGTCTCGATCCGGCTCTTGCGCAGGGGCCCGTTGAACACGACGCGCACCGAGCCGTTGACCGTGGAGGCGCTCGTCGGCCCCTCGAGGCCCGCGAGCTCGATCGACCCGTTCACGGCATCGCCCGAGAGCGTGCCGAGGAATCCCGAGGCGACGACCTTTCCGTTGCACGTTTCGAAGCGAACCTCGGTCCGGGCCGGGATCTGCAGGACGTAGTCGACGTGGGCGTTCGGTCCCCCGAAATCGAGGAAGCCGAACAGGCGCCGCCGCTTGGGATTGACGGTTTCGACGCGGATCTCGTCGCCGATCTTCTGCACGCGGATCTCCGTCAGCCGCAGCGTCTCCTCGGCGCGGGATCCCTGGGCCTTCTTGACCGCGCGCAGCTTGAAATACGGTCGATCCCAGGCGGTCGCCTCGATGTGCCCGTTGACGTTCTCGATCGAGACCCGGGCGATTCCGTCCATCGAGTAGGCCTTCTCGAAGACCTCCTCCTGGCTTCCCGCCAGGACCGGCATGGCGGCGGCGAGCAGGACGGCGGCGAGGAGAGGCTTGCGCATGTTCATCCGAATCTAAACTAACGGAAACCGGGACAAAAGGTTCATCCGTCCGTACGGACGCCGTCGGGTCGCCCCGCATCTCTCACTGTGACCGAAGGATACGGATTCCCGTACGCCGGTCCGCCCGGCGGGGGGCCTCCCCGTCGGAGAGGACCGGCCAGACGTCGTAAAGGTTCCAGAGCGGCACGAGGAGCGGCAGATTCCGCCGGATCGAGCCCGGAATTCCGGGCGGGCGGCCGTCGGGCCGCCGGGCCTCGAGGGCCAGCCATCGGCGGGCCCGGCCGCCCCGTGCGTCGCGGAGCAGAAACGCCGCTATGGCGGCGAGCCCGAGGACTCCCCAGACCCACGGAGTGAGCTGGTGTCCGCCGGGGACGTAGCGCCAGAGAAGCGCCGTCAGGGCCAGCCCGGCCACGTCCGCCGCGGCGGCGCACACGAGCACGTCGAGAAAGAGCGCGAGCAGGCGGGTCCGTCGCATATAGAGTTGAGTGCCGCGGAATTGTGAAGGGCGGCCATCCGATTGTGAAGCCCCAAAGCGCCGACTCGCCGCTTCTGCGTTCCCGGGGCGGTGTCCTCGCGGACTGCCACCTGCACTTCGAGGGCTGCGTGCCGCGGAGGCAGATCGAACGCCTCGCGCGCGCGGCCGGCCATGCCTTCGCCGATCCGGCCGCCTTCGAGTCCGCGCGCGACGGCGTTCGCGACGCACAGGGATTTCTGGTCCTCTTCGCGGAAGTCTGCCGCCTCTTCCGCCGTCCCGAGGACTACGTCGGCGCGGCGCTTGCCGTGGCGGAGTCGCTCGCCTCCGACGGCGTGCGCTATGCGGAGATCTACGTTTCGCCCGAGGTGTTTCCGAGGATCGGCCTGGATGCGGCGACCTGCCTGGAGGCGATCGACGTGGGTTTCCGGGAGGCGCTCGAAGCACACGGCGTTCTCTGCCGGATTCTCCTCGACGCCGTCCGGCACTGGGGGCCGGAGTCGGCCGATCGCGTGCTCGACCTCTACGAGCGCAACCCGCTGCCCTCGATCGTCGGCTTCGGGATCGGCGGCGACGAAAGCTCGGTGCCCGCCGCGGCGTTCGGCGGCGTCTACCTGCGCGCGCGGGCCCTGAAGCTGCGCACTTCCGTGCACGCCGGCGAATGGGCCGGCCCCGAGTCCGTGCGCGACGTCCTCGACGTGCTGCGCCCGGACCGGATCGACCATGGCATCGCCGCGGCCCGAGACCCGCAGCTCATGGAGCGGCTCAAGGAGGAGGACACCATTCTCTGCGTGGCGCCGACGAGCAACCTGAGAACGGGCGCGGTTGCCAGCGCCGCGGAGCACCCGATCCGGACGCTCATCCAGGCCGGCGTGCGCGTGGCGCTCTCGGCCGACGATCCGACGCTCTTCGGGACGACGACCGCGGGCGAGTACCGGTTCGCCCGCGAGACCCTGGGACTCGACGAGAACGAGATCCGCACCCTGGCCGGCAACGCGTTTCACGCCGCGTTCTGCTCGCGCGAGGAGCGGGACGCGGGGCTCCAGGCGCTCGCCGGCGCAAGCGAATGGGGCCCCGCCCTCTCTTAGAGACGGCGGACGTCGATGCGTGCCTCGACGAGCGCGGCCTCGAGCGCGTCGGCGAGGGAGCGCCGGACCTCGAGCTCGAAAACGGGATCCGGCTCGAAGCGCTCGGAGGCCAGCCGCACCTCGGGCGGACGCAGGAGCCGCCGGAGCGCTCCGGCGTGCGCGTGGGAGCATCGCGCCTCCAGGCGGACGGTTTCGTAGATGGTCCGGGAGCCGCAGGCCGCGAGCGCGAGGCCCGCGGATTCCCGGTACGCTCGGGCGAGGCCGCCGGTGCCGAGCTTCGTGCCGCCGTAGTACCGCACCACCGCGGCCACGACGTCGGCCAGGCCCGAGGCGCCGATCGCGGCCGCGATGGGCCGGCCCGCCGTCCCCGCGGGCTCTCCCGCGTCCGAGGCGCGAAGGGCCGGGGCGCTGCCGCCTCCGATCTTCCAGGCGAACGCCACGTGCGTCGCGTCGTGGTGCTCGCGGCGAAGTCTCTGGAGGAACTCCTCGGCTTGCGGGGGCGACGCCGCGGGCGCCGCGAAGCCCAGAAACCGGGACGCCTTTTCACGAAGCTCGCCCCTTCCCTCCCCCGCGGGGACCAGGCGCGCATCGGGCGCGGAACTCACGTTCCGAGCGTCGTCTCGTAGAGGGCGCGGTACCGCGAGACCAGGTCCTCGGTCGGGAAGTCCCGCTCGGCGCGCCGCCGCGCCTCCGCGGAAAACCTCTCCCAGAGCGGGGCGTCCGAGAGCAGCCGCAACGCCGCTTCCGCCATTCCCTCGACGTCGCCGACGGGGCGAAGGTAGCCGTCGACGCCGTCCCGGACGACCTCGGGAAGACCGCCCGCGGCCGTGCCGACGACCGGAACGCCGCAGGCCATCGCCTCGAGGGCGGCGAGACCGAACGATTCGGCGTCCGACGGCAGCAGGAGCAGCCGCGCCGCCGGAAGGATGGTCTCGATCGCGGCGACGTTTCCGAGGAAGGTGGTCTTCGAGGCGAACCCGCCCTGGCGGGCCTGCCGCTCCGCGAGCGACCGGTCGGGTCCGTCGCCGACGAGGAGCAGGTGCGCCGGCATCGCCTTCTGCACGCGCTCGAAGACGGCGAGAACGTCGCCGACGCGCTTGACCGGCCGGAAGTTCGAGACGTGGACGAGGAGGGCCTCGCCCGCGGGGGCGAGCGACCGGGCGAACTCCGACGCTCCCTCCGGCCGGTACCGCCGGGTGTCGACGAAGTTGGGAACGACCTCGATCTCCCGCCGGACGCCGAACTCGCGCACCGTGACGTCTTTCAGGTAGCGGGAGACGGCCGTCACGGCATCGCTGCGCTCGATCGACCAGCGCGTGATCGGAAGATAGGAGCGGTCCTGGCCGACGATGGTCACGTCGGTGCCGTGGAGCGTCGTGACCACCTTCAGCCGGACCCCGTTCCCGTTGCCCATCTCACGGGCCAGGATGGCGGAAACGGCGTGCGGCAGGGCGTAGTGGACGTGGAGCAGGTCGAGGTGAGCCAGCCCGGCCACCTCGGCCATCTTCGTCGCGAGCGCCAGCGTGTAGGGAGGCGACACGAACAGGGGGTAGCTCGGCGCGACGACCTCGTGGAAATGCACGCGTTCGCGGGGCAGCTCGAGACGCGAAGGCAGGGCGTAAGAGATGAAGTGCACTTCGTCGCCGCGAGCGGCCAGCGCGATTCCGAGCTCGGTCGCGACGACGCCGCTGCCACCGAAGGTCGGATAGCAGGTGATGCCGATCTTCATCGGGTCAGAAGCCCGGCTCGGAGCCCTCGAAGGCCTGGACGAGGTCGGGGACGCGCGGCGGGAAGCGGGCGAGGAAGCCTTCCGCGAACTCGACGTTGATCATCATGCCGAACTCGCGGGCCCGCGCCTCGATGACGTCGAGGAACTGCTTCTGCGCCAGAATCGTCGACGGGCTCCGCCGAGCCGTCCTTGTGAAACTGGCTTTCGAAGGCGCGCATGGCGGCCCGCCGCGTCTCGATCACGTCCGATACGTCGACGAGAAAGTCCGGGCGGCGCGAGTCGAAAGTCGAAAAGTAGACCGTCTGCTGCGGGCGGTGCGCGGGGTGGTGCGTCTCGAGTTTCCGGGTTCCGGCGTAGTAGGCGGCGTCGGTAACGAGCTGGCCGGCGCGCCGGTGGTCGGGGTGGCGGTCGTCGGGGTAGGGCGTGAGGACGACGCGCGGCTTTTCGCGCCGGATCAGATCGATGACGGCGAGCTCCTCCTCGCGTCCGCGCCGCAGTCCGCTGTCGCCGAGGTCGAGCGACTCGCGAAACTCGGCGCCCAGGATCTCGGCGGCCCGGCGGGCCTCCCGCGCGCGGATCTCCGCCGTGCCGCGCGTACCCATTTCGCCGCGCGTCAGGTCCACGATGCCGAACCGGTAGCCTCGCTGCTTGAGCTTGACGAGCGTGCCGCCACAGGTCAGCTCGACGTCATCCGGGTGCGCGGCGATGGCCAGAACGTCAACCGGCATTCGAAGTTCCCTCCTCCAGGCCCAGGTCCACGATCGCCACACCCGCCGCGCCGGTTCCGGCGACGCGCCGGAGGCCCGCGAGCACGTCCTCGCGCCCGAAGGCGAGCATGGGCGAGAGCGGGGGATAGATTCGCTCGGCGGGGATCGGTCCGCGAGACGGGAGCAGCGCGCGCTCGAGCCGCTTGCGCCGATTCGACGCGACGTCTCCCTGGCGTTCGGCGGCCTTGCGCGCCCGGTCGGCGAGCTGCTCGAACTGGTAGGCGATCTTCTTCGCGGCGTTCTCGAGAGCGCCGGTGAGGGAGGCGTCCAGCTTCGCCAGCTCCGGTCCGAGCGCCGCGAGGTCCCTCTCGACGCCGCCGGCCAGGCCCGCCAGCGCATCGGCCTGCGGAACGGGGACCGGAGGCGCCGCCGGGGGAGGCTGGAGGAGCTCCTCCTCCGCGATCCCGAGCTGTTCGGCCAGGCGCCGTTCGGCCGGGCCGCGCAGGACCACGTGCGTGCGCGGAACGAGAACGGGGGGCCGGACTCCGAGCAGCGGAAATATCGGAAGACTCTGGGCGTGGTAGGCGATCTCCGCCGCTCCGAGAACGCTGACCGCCATGGGGAAGAGATACGACTTCAGGGCCGGCCGGGTTATGACGTCGGCCGACGGGAAGCCCTCGCCGGCCCGCACCCGCGCGACCGCGCCGGGCAGGTCGGCGACGCGGCGGCGGCCGTCCCCGTCGATCAGGAAGAACGAGAAGGCGTCCGGCACCGGCGCCGGGACCGGCTTTCCGGAGCGGCGCAGCTCCTCTTCGGTCCGGCGCAGCGTCGCCTGGAGCTCCGCCGACTTCTCCGCCGCGGCGAGAAAGAGCTCGGCCGTGGCCGGGCGGGCCTCCGGCGAGAGCGGGGCCAGGACGAGAAGCGGATCGGGGTCCACGAGGTCGAGCAGAGTCTCGATGAACGCCTCGCCGTAGAGCGTTCCGGGGCGGCTGCGTCCCGCGAAGGCGTCGAGGACGCGGACCGCGGCCTCATGGTGCGCGTCGGGCCGGAAGGCGTCCACGATGCCTCGGATCCCGTCCGGGATCGGGAGGCGGCCGACGGGCTGTCGGTTCTGCCGGTCGGCGCCCTCGAGAACGAGCTCCTGCGGCCCCTCCGGCGTGGGCCGGGCGGTGCGGGCGATCTCCTGGAGATCGTGATCGTCGGTCAGCGCCCAGAACACCGGCACGGCCGGAACGCCGCGTCCCGTCAGCTCGCGCGCGATGCCGATGGCGTCGAGCGCCTTCATCAGCGTGAAGACCGGGCCGGTGAAAATCCCGACCTGGTGACCGGCCGACACGCCGACGGCGCGCCCGGCCGCGAGGTCCTCGGCCATCCGGGCCGCCTCCCCGCCCCGGTGCCGGAAGGCGGAGGCCGGCACGCGGGCCCGGGCGCCGGAGGCAAGCAGCTCCCGGCCCCGCTTCGCGGCGGCGTCGAGCGTCGGCGGGTCGGGGTAGAACTCGGGCAGGCCCCGGAGGAAGTCGTGGAAGAGGGGCGAGAGGCCGGGGTATTTCGAGTAGGGAATCATGACGGCCTCCCGGGCTTTCGCGCGAGGACGATCAGCCTCGGCGAATCGGGGCCGACCGGCGCCGCGTCGAAGCCACCCCACATCGCCGCGACGGGAAGTCCCGCCTGGCAAAACAGCGCGGCGAGCTCGTCGGCGCCGTATGCGCGGACACTTTCGCGAAAGATCTCCGTCGATCCCTCGCGGCGGACCTCGATCTCCTTCTCGATGCGGCGGGTCGCGGCGTTCCAGCTGCGGCGGATCGTGTACTGCTTCTCGCCGCAGCACCGGCGCTCTTCCGGCACGAGCCGGCTCACGACGAAGTCCCGGGCGAACGTGTCGCAGAGGAAGGCGCCCCCCGGTCGCAGGACGCGCTCGATCTCGGCGACGACCGCCACGTTCTCGGATTCGCGCAGGAAATAGCCGAAGCTCGTGAAGAAGTTGACGACGGCGGTGAAGGCGCCGTCCGAGAACGGCAACGCGCGCATGTCGCCCCGCACGAGGAAGAGGCAACGGTCGCGGCGTCGCGCCAGATCGAGGAGCGGCGCCGAGTAGTCGAGGCCGATCGGGGCCACGCCGGCCTCGGCGAAGGGGACCGAGTGCCGGCCGGAGCCGCAGCAGAGGTCGAGCAGGGGCGCGGGGTCGGGCGGCAGGTGCTCCAGCGCGAAGGCGGCCTCGCGGCGGGCCGCGTCGAGGTCCCGGTGGGGGTAGAGGTCGAGGTACTCCTCGCCGAACCAGGACTCCCACCACGTCATGGCGCGCGATTATGGCAGACGGGTCGGAGGCGTTAGAGTTGCGCGCGATGAAGGTCTTCCGCATCGCGCTTCTGCTGCTGGTCGTCCCCGTCGCCGCCTCCGCACAGCGGCCGCCGCGCCCGACGCCGACCCCCGCGCCGTCGCCCGGTCCGCTCAAGATCACGGCGCGCAAGGAACGGATGGATCGCTACCTCCTGGCGGCGATGCGCCGGTCCGGTGTCGACACGTGGCTGTTGCTGACGCGCGAGTACACGACCGACCCCGTGGCCTTCGACGTGGCCGCGGACAACGCCGTCGGCCGCGCCGCGTGCCTCTTCGTCGACCGCGGGGAAACGCTCGAGCGCGTCGCGATCGTCGCGAGCTACGACACCAATGCGTTCGAGACGTCCGGGCTCTACACGCGGGTGATCCCGTACGGCAAGGAGGGCGCGGGTCCGGCCCTGCGGGAACAGATCGGGTTGTACTCGCCCAAGGTGATCGCGGTGGATCAGTCCAAGGATCTCGCCCTGGCCGACGGCCTGACGGCCGGGAACCTCCAGTGGCTGCGCGACACGCTGGGGCCGGACCTTTCCAAGCGACTCGTGTCCGCGGAGGCCCTGCTCGTCTCGTTCCGCAGCCGGAAGACCCCGGCGGAGATCGCGAAGATGCGCGAGGCCGTGCGGAAGACCGAGAGGATCCTGGAGGAGGCGCTCTCACCCAACGTGATCACTCCCGGAAAGACCACGGAGAGGGACGTCGCCGACTACATCCGCAGCCGCCGGTCGGAGCTGGGTCTGGGTCCGTCCTGGGGCGAGGATCACGATCCCAACGTCACGGCAGGCGTCGCCCGCGGTCACTCCGGGGCGACGGACGCTCCGATTACGCCGGGCGCCGTGATCCACATCGACGCCGGCGTCGATGACGACGGGTACAAGACGGACATCCAGCGCCTCGCCTACGTGCTGCGCCCCGGTGAGACGAAGGCGCCCGAGGATGTCCAGCAGGCTTTCGACACCGTCAAGGCGGCCAATCGGGCGGCCGCCGCGGCCCTCAAACCCGGCGTCCGCGGCGCGGCCGTCGACGCCGCGGGCCGCAAGGTGATCACCGACGCGGGGTACGCCGAGTTCGTGCATGCCACGGGGCACCCGATCGGTTTCTACACGCACGACATCGGCCCGCTGCTCGCACCGGATTGGCCGGACCGGTACGGGAAGCTCGGCGACTACACGATCGAACGGGACCAGACCTTCGCCATCGAGCCGAGCCTGCAGACGGAGCTGCCGTGGATGATGGGAGGGACGGTGGGATTCGGCCTCGAGGAGGACTACGTCGTGACCGAAAAGGGAAGCGAGCCGCTGGGCTCGCTGCAGGAATCTCTGATCCTGATCCCGAGCGCCCCGTGAGGGGTCCGAAGCTCGCGTCGACGCTCGCCCTCGCGCTGGCGATCGGCTGCGGAGGCGGCCTCAAGACGATCACGAAGGACGGTTACACCGCCGTGCTCGCCTACTCCTCCCAGGAGCGATACGCGGTGGCCGTGCGCGGCGAGTCGCGCCGGATCGAGGGCGAGGCCGACGGCGCGCCGCTCGTCAAGGTCGCGCGCCCCGACTTGAAGACGGTGTGGCAATACCGGCCCACGACGAAGAAGCTCTTCGCCTCCGCCTGGGCCCCGACCGACGAGATCGTGCCGGGCTATCCCCTCGAGCCCCACTTCGATCCACATGCGTACGCCGACCGTTTCGGCGGGCAGATCGAACGGATCGGCGACGATACCCACGGCCTGCACCCGTGTACTCGCTGGCGGATGACCCTGCCCTCGGGCGACACGGTCACGATCTGGGCGGCCCGGGACCTCGAGGACCTCGCCGTCAAGATCGAGCACGTCAAGAAGGACGAAAACGACGAGTCGCAGCCCTTCACGACGACCGAGCTGCTCGACGTTCGTGTCGGCGCTTCCGCCTCGCTCTTCGAAAAGCCCAAGGGCTACACCGAGGTCAAGACCTACGAGGACCTCGGCAAGCCGGGGCCTGGCTAGGCCCCCTTCCCCCGGGGCGGCCACGAGGGCCGCCCCTGCGACCGGGCCGCCGATTTCGCCGCAACGCAGCATCAGTTCGCGGCGCGGAAAGTCTCCCGACCGAAGGGAGGGAGGAGGTCCGCGCCGCGGGAGCGAAGCGCGCCGCGAGGGGTCAGGCCTGCGGTCGAGCGCGCAACCGCGCGAGCCGCAGGGCCGGTGCGTCCGCAGGACGCAGACCCCGCGCAAGCGCGGAGCGACGGACGGTTACGCCGCGATTCGCTCTCTTCCCCGGATCGGCCGCAGCGGCTCGAAGTCGCGGAAGAGGATGTGGTCGTAAAAGTAGTGCACCAGGAGGAACGACAGCACGACCACGTAGTAGCTCCGGTCCTGCGGGAAATCGAGTCCCTTCCAGAGGATCAGGTAGATGACGCCGGCGGAAAAGGTCGCGCCGATCATCGAGAGGTAGAACTTCCTGGTGTTCTCCTTCCCGGCGAGCGCGCGCGCGAGGCCGCTGCCGATCCGGCCCGTGTCGGCCTCGCGGCCGAGCATGAACCAGGTCAGCGCCAGGTACTGGAGCGAGTGCCACGTGTTGAAGCCCTGGAACGACATGTCGAGGTTGTCGAAGACCGGGACCACGAACGCCATGGCCACGGTCATGGTCATGAAGAGCAGGCGCGGCCAGGACGTCTCGCCCCGCTTGATCTCGCGCAGGGTCCGGGCCACGTAGAAGACGAAGAAGGCGGCGTAGCCCACGGTGAAGGCCACGGCCACCGCGCGATGCTTCAGGAAGCTCGGGAAGAGCAGCACGGCGTCGCCCAGCGCGAACCGGTTCTCGACGAACTTGTACATCGCCATGAGGTAGAGCGCCCCGAGGATCACGGCGCCGTCGAGCCAGCGATCCAGAGCGCGCACGGGAGATCCGGTGCGCATCCGGTAGGTCTCGGAGATGAACTGGGCCTGGTGCGTCACGTGAAGCGAGGCCCAGAGGAAGAAGCCGGTCAGGAGCAGAACGAACGCATAGAGCGACCCGAGGACGACCAGGGTCGGGATGACGATGAGCGGCAGATAGGCCAGTAGCCCCCAGCGCCGGCGAAACCGGGGCTCGAAGGCCGTCCGCAGGTACGTGGAGTACATGTGCGGCCCGCCCACGAGGACCGTCACCGACAGGCCGACGATCAGGCCCGATGTCCCCTCGGAGACCCCGACCTTCGTGAGGAACCCGTACGAAAGGTACGGGAGGAACACCAGAGCCCCCGAAAGGGTCAGGAAGAGCAGATCGAATCGCTTGTCGCGAATCCAGAGGGCGGAATCCTCTCGCGGACCCGCCATGGCCGTGGACGACATTCCAACCTCCCCCGAGCGAAAAGCGGCTTAATCCTACCAAGCCCGCCAGGCGGGCGGGGACCGGTAAGATTATCGGTTCCCGATGCTGCAACTCGGCCCCGTCCGGATCGACCCTCCGCTGGTGCTCGCCCCCATGGCGGGCATCACGGACCACGTCTACCGGCTGATGCTGCGCCGGATCGGCGGGGTCGGCCTGGTCACGATGGAGTTCATCTCGTCCGAAGCGATCACACGCGGCAATGCGCGCCAGCTGCGCAAGCTCTTTTTCTCCGACGAAGAGCGCCCGCTGTCGATCCAGATCTACGGCTCGGACCCCGACCGCATGGCGGCCGCCGCCGACATCGTCGAGGAGCTCGCCCCGGACGCATGCGACATCAACATGGGTTGCCCGGCCAACAAGGTCCTGAAGGGCTGCGCGGGCGCGGCGCTCATGGGGGATCTCCCGCTGGCCCGACGCATCGTCCGGGCCGTCCGGGCGCGGCTCTCGATTCCGCTGACCGTGAAGTTCCGGCTCGGACTCGACGACGGGCGCGCCAACTTTCTCGACCTCGCGGCGATGTGCGAGGACGAGGGCGTGGCGGCCGTGGCGATGCACGCGCGCACGGCGCGCCAGATGTACACGGGCCGCGCCGACCACGCGCGCATCGCGGAGCTGAAGCGGCGGGTCGCGATCCCGGTCATCGGCAACGGCGACGTCGCCGCGCCCGAGGACGCGCTCACGCTGTTTCGCGAGACCGGCTGCGACGCCGTGATGATTGGCCGCGCGACGATGAAGAACCCGTGGATCTTTCGCCAGATCGCCGACCTCATGGCGGGACGGCCGGTCCGCGAGGCCACGCTGGCCGAGCGCCGGGACCTGATGCTCGCCCATTTCGCGTCGATCGAGCAGTCCGCCCACGATTCGCGGGAGGCGCTCCACAAGCTGCGGACGATGACGGGCTGGTACACCAACGGGCTGTCGCACGGCCGCGCCCTCCGGGTCCGGATCTCGGAGCTCGCCACGCCCGAAGACTTCCGGGCGGCGGTGTCCGACTTCTTCCGGGAAGCCGAGCTGGCGATCGCCTCGTAGGGGGGCGGCGCTTTCGGGAATTCCGCCCCGGCGTCCCACCGTTCGAAGGTTGCGATGAAAGTCCGCTTTCTCCCGGGAGTCCTGGCGGTCCTGCTCGCGGCCGGCGGGGCGACCGCCCAGACGCTGCAGGCGCCGGTATCGACCGACGTCGGCCAGTTTCCCCTCTACGTGACCGTCGAGTACCTCGGAATGGCGGGGGTCAAGACGGTGGTCCGGATCCGCCTCCGGGCGCCGGAGCTGTCCATGGCGGCCGCCAAGCGGGGCCTCCGCAGCTTCTCCGGGGAGCTGCAGGGAAGCTTCGCCAAGGGCGAGGACATCGTCCAGGCGTTCAAGTACCCGGTCTCCGGCAACGTATCGGAACGGACGACGTTCCAGTACGCGTTCCTGCGGTCGATCGAACCCGGTTCCTACAAGCTCAAGCTCATCCTGGCCGCGCCCGGGGGACGGACGGTGGGCGAGGCATCGACGGACGTTTCGGTTCCCGAGGTCGGCAACGTCTTCTCGCCGGATCTCGCGCCGGGCGAAGCCTCGACCCTCCCGGCCGCCGAGGCCATCGTGATCGCGGAGGAGGCCGATCCGACGCTGCCGCCCGCGAATGGCTCGAAGCTGAAGATCATGCCGCCCGCCCGCGAGACCCCGATCGGTCTCCTCCGCCTGGAGGCGGACGCGGAGCCTCCGATCACCAAAGTCGAGTTCTACCTCGAGGACAAGCTCATCCTGACCCGCTCGCGGCCGCCCTACTCGGTCGAGATCGATCTCGGAGAGATCCCCCGCAAGCAGACGGTTCGCGCGGTCGGCTACGACGCCTCGGGCCGCCTCGTCGACGAGGATGCCTGGGCCATCAACCAGGGCAGCTCGCGCCTGGCGGTGACGATCCTGCCCCAACCCGACCCGGCGGCGGGGAAGGTGCGCATCAAGGTCGCCGTCCAGTCGATCTCGGGCGGCGTGGCCAAGCAGGTCGAGCTCTACCTGAACGACAAGAAGCTCAAAGCATGGGCGACGGGCGGTCCCTACGAAGTGACCATCCCGATGACCGAGTATTCGCGCGGCGAGTTCCTGCGCGCGACGGCGATCGGCGCCGACGGCAAGGAGGCGAACGACCTCCGGTTCCTCAAGGGCCCCAACACCTCGATCGAGAACGTGCGCGTCGACGTCGTGCAGCTCCACGTCTCGGCCGTCGACAAGGACAAGAGGTTCGTCCGGGGGCTGACCGAGTCGGACTTCGCGATTCAGGAGGACGGCCGCCCGCAACAGGTCACGGGTTTCGAGCTGGCCGAGAAGCTGCCCCTGACGATCGGTCTCGTCGTCGACGGGTCGGGCTCGATGGAAAAGGTGATGCCTTTCGTCCACGAGGCCTCCTCGGAGCTCTTCCGGGGCCTCATCCGGGACAAGGACCGCGGATTCGTCATCGAGTTCCGCGAGCAGCCGCGCATGCTCCAGGCGCTGACGAGCAGCTCGGCCGAGCTCCAGCGCGCCGCGAACGAAACGTCGGCCCGCGGGGCGACGTCGCTCTTCGATTCGATCGTACTGGGCCTCTACCAGTTTCGCGCGCTCCAGGGCCGAAAGGCCCTCGTGGTCGTCACCGACGGAGCCGACAATCATTCGCACGTCGACTACGACACGCTGTTGCGCTACGCGAAGACGGCGGGCGCTCCGATCTACTTCATCGCGGTGAACCTCTCGGTGCTCGACTTCGGAATTCGCGGCCAGGTCAAGGAGATCGCCAGCGAGTCCGGGGGAGAGGTCTTTTTCATCTCGAACGCGGACAAGATCAAGGGCGTCACGGAGCGGATCGAGGAAGAGCTGCGCTCCCAGTACATCGTCGCGTTCCGCACGGACTCCCAGAAGCCCGACGGGGAGTACCGCGCGATCTCCGTCGCCGTCGACCGCCCCGGCGTCACGGCGCGGACGATCAAGGGCTACATTCCCTAGGCGCTCACTCCGCGAAGTTCGCCACGATCGCGTGGCGGCCCGAATACCGCACGACCCGCGCCGGCGGAGCGGCCCGCATCAACTCGACCAGGTCCGAAAGACGGACGAGGGCCACGAGCGGCCGGCCGGACTGCCAGGCCGCCCAGAACCGCTCGCGGTCCCAGAAGAGCGCGTTGCGGACCTCGGGCCGCGTCTCGAACTCGGGCTCGAGCTCGCCCCGGTAGGCGGCCACCGGGATCGGCGTCTTGAGCTCCCAGGACAGCCCGTTCAGGTAGTCGCGGTAGCCGACGATCGGGGCCTTCCACGGGGTCGCGGTCTCCCGGGCCGCGGCGGCGAGCTCGGGGACCAGCCGGGCCTGCGGCGTCCGGGGCCAGCCCAGGGCGACGACGGCCAGGAAGGCCACCCAGCCGGCGGCCGACGCCGCCAGACCGGCCTGAGGCGACCGGGCCGCCAGCAGCACGGCGAGCCAGGAAGTCAGCACGAGCGCCGCCAGGGCCGGCGCGAGGACCATTTCCAGGTGCAGCGATTTCGCGGCCGCCCGCAGCTCCGGATGAGCGAACAGGGCGACGACGAAGAGGGTCCCCAGAACGGCCTGGACGATCCAGGGCCCGCGCTCGCCCGCCGCCGGCATCCCGCGGGCCGCGAGCACGGCGGCCGCCGGGATCGCGGGGAACAGATACGGAGGCAGCTTGCTCCCCGACAACGAGAAGAACACGAAGACGACGGCGAACCAGGCGAGGAAGAAGAAGCCCGCGTCGGCCCGGCGCCGCGCGTGCCACAAGCCGCGGGCGAAGAACGCCAGGCCCGGGAGGAACCCGAGGACGAAGACTGGAACGAAATAGGTGACCGGCCCCGGACGCTTCGCCGCGCCCGTCGCGAACCGCTGAAAATGTTCCCGCACGAGGAAGAATTCGAGAAACCCGGGATGGCGCCGCTCGGCGGCCACGAGCCACGGCATCACCAGCGCGAGGAACACGAGAGGCGCGGGCGACAGGACCAGCGCGCGCCAGGCGGCCTTCAGCCTTCCGGTCGCGGCCGCCCAGACGAGGAAGATTCCGGCGGGCAGCACGATGCCGATCAGGCCCTTCGCCAGGAAGGCTCCGGCCGCGGCGAGGGCGAAGAGAACCGACGTTCCGATCCACGGACGGGCGGCTTCCCGCCGGAGAACGGCGGCCCGCCCGGCCGAGAGCGCCGCCGTCAGGAAGAACGTCAGGAGGCCGTCCGTCAGGTTCGTGCGCGAAAAGAGGAACCCCATCGGCGCGGCGAGAAAGAAAACGGCGGCCTCGGCGCCGAGGCCCGCTTCTCCCGCCGCGAGGAACACCAGCACGAGGGTCCCGAGGCCCGCCAGGCGGGTCGGCAGCCGCGCCGCCCACGGGGTTTCCCCGAAGAGCCGCATCGAGGCCGCGTTGGCCCAGTACAGAAGGGGAGGTTTCTCGAAGTAGGGAACGCCGTTCAGGCGCGGGACGACGAGATCCCCCGCGGCGAGCATCTCCCGCGGGATCTCGGCATAACGCGTCTCGTCGGGCTCGGCGAGGCTCGAGCCGGCCGGCTCGAACCAGACGACGGCGAGCAGGAACAGAAGCGCGGCGAGAAGCGTTCGCCGACCCCGGGACGCCGACGCGCGCTCCTCCATCACCGGGATCGGAGTGTACTAAGATTCCCGCCGCTTGACCGAGGATCTCCGCCACCGCTGGGCCGTCGTCCTGGGCGCATCGTCCGGGTTCGGCGAGGCCTGTTCGCTCGCTCTCGGCCGCGCCGGCTGGAACGTCTTCGGCGTCCACCTCGACCGGAAAGCGACCCAGGCCAACGCCGAGCGCATCGCGGGTGAGATCCGCGCGACGGGCCGGCGGGCGGAATTCTTCAACGTCAACGCGGCCGACGACGAGAAGCGCGCCGAGGTCATCGCGGCGATCCGCAACATCTGCGGCAGCGACCCGCCGTCCTCGCGCGTGACGGTGCTGCTCCACTCGCTCGCGTTCGGGACGCTCAAGCCCTTCTTCGGCGAGCCGCGTGAGAACGCGATTTCCAAGGCCCAGCTCGAGATGACGATGGACGTCATGGCCAACTCGCTCGTTTTCTGGGCGCAGGATCTCTACTTCGCCGGCTTGCTGGCGCCGGGCGGACGGATCTTCGCGATGACTTCGGCGGGCGACCACATCGTGTGGCCGTCATACGGCGCGGTGTCGGCGGCCAAATGCGCCCTCGAGTCCTACGTGCGCCAGCTCGCCGTGGAGCTCGCCCCGAAGGGCATCGCGGTCAACGCGCTGCGCGCGGGCGTGACGGACACGCCGGCGCTGCGCAAGATCCCGGGCAACGCGGGAATGATCGAGCGGACCCTCGCGCTCCACCCCGCGGGCCGCCTGACGACGCCCGACGACGTGGCGCGGGCTCTCGTGGCGCTTTGCGGCGAGGGCGGATCCTGGATCTCGGGCAACGTGATCGGCGTCGACGGCGCCGAGGACATCGCGGGCGGAAGGTAGACGCCGTTTTGTCTCCGGGCCCCTTCACGCTCGTCAAGGAAAAGGCCGGGTTCCGCGAGTTTCGGCTCGATTTCAACGGTCTGTCCGTGCTCCTCCTGCCCAATCGGGTTTCGCCGGTCGTGACGTTCGCCGTCGTCTACCACGTCGGCAGCCGCAACGAAGCGGTCGGCCACACGGGCGCCACGCACCTGCTCGAGCACCTCATGTTCAAGGGAACGCCCGAGTTCGACCGCGCCCGCGGCACCGCGGTCGCCGCGGTCCTCGACTCCCTGGGCGCGCGATTCAACGCGACCACCTGGTTCGACCGGACCAACTACTACGAAACGCTTCCGTCGGACCACCTCGAGGTCGCGGTGCGGATCGAGGCCTCGCGGATGCGCAAGGCCCTCCTTCGCGACGAGGACCGTGTTCCGGAGATGACGGTCGTGCGCAACGAGTTCGAGCGCGGCGAGAACTCGCCGTTCCAGGTGCTCTACAAGCTGACCTTCGCGACGGCCTTCCGCGAGCACCCGTACCACCACCCGACGATCGGCTGGCGGAGCGACATCGAGGAGGTTTCGACCGAGCGGCTGCGGAGCTTCTACGACACGTTCTATCACCCCAACAACGCGACGGTGATGGTCATCGGGGACTTCGACGAGGCCGAGGTGCTCGGGCTGCTCGCGCGCGAGCTCGGCGGCATGCCGGCGTCCGTCCAGCCGATCCCGAGGGTCTACACGGTCGAGCCGCCGCAGGAAGGGGAGCGCCGGTTCGTCGTGCGCCGGGTCGGCCAGGTCGCGTGGGTCGGCCTGTCGTGGAGGACCGTCGAGGCGAAACACCGCGACACCCCGGCCCTGGCTGTGCTCGGCAACATTCTCGGCGGGGGCGTCACCGCGCGTCTGCATCAGTCCCTGGTCGAGAAGTCGCTGGCCCTTTCGGTGACGGTCGTTCCCTGGCAGCTGCGCGACCCGGCGCTCTTTTCGGTGTTCGCGCCGGTCCGGCCGGGCGTCGAGCCCGCGGAGGTCGAGTCGGTCATCCGCCAGGAGATCGCGAAGATAGCGGCGGACGGCGTGACCGAGGCGGAGTGCGACAAGGCGTCCACGCAGATCGAGGCCGAGGTGATCTTCGATCGCGACTCCACGGACCAGATCGCCGCTTCCCTCTCGGAGGCGATCGCCGTGGCGGACTGGGAGTGGTACACGGACTATCCCGGCCGGGTCCGGACCGTCACACCCGAGGATGTCCGCCGCGTGGTCCTGGACTACCTGCACGACGACGGATTGACGGTCGGGCTCTATGCGCCGAGGGCGGGCGCGGCGCCCGCCGCGACCGAAGGGGAAGCGGCTTGAGTCCGGCGGCCACGGCGCGCGCCCGGTTCGCAGAACGGGTGCGGCACCGGCAACTCTCCAACGGCGCGCGGTTCTACGTGATCGAGAATCACTTCAACCCCACGGTCGCGGTCTCGGGCTCCCTGACCGCCGGCCGGCTCTACGCGCCCGCCGATCGGAGGCTCATCGCCGCGGTGACGGCCGGTGAGCTGATGAAGGGAACGTCGCGGCGCACGAAGCTCCAGCTGGCGGAGGACCTCGAGAGCCGGGCGATCAGCCTGGGCTTTTCCTCCGATTCCTCGGATCCCGTCGGCGTCGACGTCTCGGGCGCCGCGCTCTCGCGGGAGACCGGGGTCCTCCTCGACGCGCTCGTCGAGGTTCTGCTCATGCCCGCCTTCCCGGAGGAAGAGCTCGCCAAGGAGCGCAAGCGGCTGGTCGGCTCGATCCGGCAGCAGCAGGATCAGACGGCGGCGCGCGCGTACGAGAGCGTGATGCGCCGGATCTACCCGCCCGAGCATCCGCTGCATGCGTTGACCGGCGAGGAGCGGATCGTCCGCGTGGAAGCGCTCTCCCGCGAGGACCTCCGGGCGTTCTACGCCGAACGCTACGGCGCCGCGTCGCTGCTGCTGGTCGTGGTGGGAGACGTCGAGGCGGAGAAGATCCTCGACCGGCTCGAGGCGTCCTTCGCCGGCTGGGCGGCAGGGCCCCGGCCCGAGATCCCGTCCGTGCCCGTGCCCCCTCCCTTGCCCGGGAGCGAAACCGTCGAGATGCCCGACAAGGCCAGTGCCGACGTTGTCGTCGCGGCGCCCGCCAACCTGAGGCGGACCGACCCTGATTTTTTCGCCTGCACGCTCGCCAACGCCGCGCTCGGGCAATCTTCGCTGACGTCGCGCCTCGGCGTCCGCGTGCGGGACACGGAGGGACTGACCTACGGCATCCACTCGGGCTTCTCGGCCGCGCACGTCGCCGGGCCGTTCACCATCGGCCTGACCGTGAAGCCCGAGAGTCGCGATGCGGCCCTCGCGTCGACCCTGGACGAGGTCGGCAAGTTCCTCGCGGGCGGGCTGACGGCGAAGGAGCTGGCGGAGGAGAAAAGCTCACGGATCGGACGCTTCAAGGTGGATCTCGGGTCGAACGCCGGCATCGCGAACGCGCTCGATTCCGCCCTCTACTACGGTTTCGGAGCCTCGTACCTCGACGAATTCCCGGCCCGGGTCGCCGCGGTCACGAAGGAGGAGGCCGATGCCGCCTTCGCGGCGCGCGTTCGTCCGGAGGACTTCACGTTCGTCTCGGCGGGGAGCTTCGGGAAGTGAGGGCAGCCCCCCGGCGCCCGGCCCGCCGGGCCTGGAACTGGCGGCGGCGTCTGTGAAAGAATCGGTCCTCGGATGAGAAGACCTCAGCATCGGCGCCCGATGCGCCGCCGTCCCGGGGAAGCCCCGCCGACCCACCGGGTGTGGCTGTCCAACGAGCAGCCGTTTCGCGAAGGGCCCTCGCCGGACGGGCGGGCCTACTTTCGCATTCGGTTCGACAACGAGCCCTCGCCGGAATGGATGCGCGCGTATCGCGCCGGGCTTCTCGGCCTGATGCCCGACGACCGGGACGCCGTCCTGCGCTTCGAGTTCCAGGGCGATTCCGTCCGGTTCACCGCCGGCGATGCGGAGGTCCCCAAGCTGCGCCGCGTCCTCGAGCAGCGCGTCCAGGCGGTCAACATGATCCTTTCCGGCGGCCGCGCGGTCGAACCCTAGCCTCCCCCCGAGGCGAGGCCCGTGAACCGCCGGTTTCTCGTCCAGCACGTCCTCCGGCCCTACAAGTGGCCGCTCGTTTTCGCGTTCGTCGCGATGCTGTTCGAGACGCTCGCGAGCCTCCTGCAGCCGTGGCCCCTGAAGGTCGTTCTGGACTCCGTCATCGGCCATCACCCGCTGCCGCATTTCCTGGCGGGCCTGCACGACGTTCTCGGGCGACACCGGGGCGGGACCATCGCGATCGCGGCGATCGCGACCGTGGCCATCGCGCTGCTGAACTCGGTCGCGTCGTACGCCGATTCGTACCTGACGACGAGCGTCGGCCAGTACCTCGCTCACGACTTGCGCCGGAAGGTCTACCACCACCTGCAGCGGCTGTCCCTCTCCTACTACGACCACCACAAGCTCGGGAACATCCTTTCGACCATCACCGACGACATCAACAACGTCCAGGCGTTCTTCTCGGCGTCGCTGCTGTCGATCGTCATCGACGCGACGACGATCGTCGGGATGTTCGGGGTGATGCTGTACCTGGACTGGAAGTTCACGCTGATCGCCATGGCGGTCACGCCGTTTCTCTTCCTCTTCGTCCAGCGCTTCACGCACCTCGTCAAGCAATCGACCAAGCAGGTGCGGGCCAAGCAGAGCGAGATCGTCTCGGCGGTCGAGGAATCGCTCGGAGCGATCCGGGTGATCCAGGCCTTCGCCCAGGGCGACGTCGAGGAGGAGAAGCTGGCGCGGCGGAGCCTCGAATCCGTCGACGCGGCCCTGTCGGCGCGAAAGATCAAGGCACTGCTCGGCCCGGTCATGGACGTCGTGGCGGCCATCGGGACGGCGCTCGTGCTCTGGTACGGCGCGAGCCTCGTGCTCGCCAACGAGATGACGGCCGGATCGCTCGTCGTCTTCCTGCTCTACCTGGGCAAGATGTTCAAGCCCATGCAGGACCTCGCCAAGATGACCAACTCCGCCTCCAAGGCGGCGGTGGGCATGGAGCGGATCGAGGAGATCCTCGAGAGCGACGCCCTGTTGCCCGAGTCCGCCGACGCGAAGCCGGCGCCGCGGCTTTCGGGAGACATCGCCTTCGAGCACGTGGCGTTCGGTTACGAGCCCGACAAGCTCATCCTGCAGGACGTTCACTTCGACATTCCGGCGGGGAAGATGGGCGCGATCGTCGGCCCGACGGGCGAGGGGAAGTCCACGCTGATCAACCTCATTCCGCGCCTCTATGACCCGGCCCAGGGCACGGTCCGGATCGACGGCCACGATCTGCGCGGGTTCCAGCTCAAGTCGCTCCGCGACCAGATCAGCTACGTGCAGCAGGAGACGGTGCTCTTCGACGAGCCGATCTGGCAGAACATCGCCTACGGGAAGCCGGATGCGACGCGCGAGGAAATCGTCGAGGCCGCGAAGCTCGCCAACGCGGACGAATTCATCCGCAAGCTCCCGAAGGGCTACGACACCGTGGTCGGCGAGCGCGGCGCGGCCCTGTCGGGCGGCCAGCGGCAGCGCATCGGCATCGCCCGGGCGATCATCCGCAACTCGCCGATCCTCATCCTCGACGAGGCGACCTCGGGCCTCGACGCCGCGTCGGAAGCGCTGATCGTCGAGGCGCTCGACCGGCTCATGAAGGGGAAGACCTCGCTCGTCATCGCGCACCGGCTCGGGACGATCAAGCAGGCCGACCGAATCATGGTGCTGAAGGACGGCCGGATCGCCGAGCAGGGAACCCATGAGGAGCTGCTGGCGCGGGGCGGGCAGTACGCCCAGCTCTACACGCTCCAGTTCGGAGGCCAGGCACCCGCCGCCCCCGCCGCGGCCGAGAGTAAGATTCCCGGCGCATGAGTCGAACGGCGACGCGGACGCTCGTCGTGCTTCCCGAGGACGGCATCACGCCGGTCCTCGAGGCCATCGCCGGTTCGCGGGAGTCGATCCTCGTCAAGATGTTCCTCTTCTCCGAAATGAAGCTCATCCGCGCCCTGGTCACGGCCCACCGGCGGGGCGTCAAGGTGCGGGTGATGCTGAACCCCGCGCGCCGCTCGGGGAAGTCCGAGAACATGGACGCCATGCGGCGGCTCAAGGCCGCCGGAATCGCCGTCAAGGACACGCATCCGGACTTCGACGTCTCGCATGAGAAATCGATGGTCGTCGACGGAAAGCTGGCCTTCGTCAAGTCGCACAACTGGGCACCGAAGAACTTCGGCGAGACCCGTGACTACGCGGTGATCACCAACGATCCCGACGAAGTCGCCGAGGTGAGGGAAGGGTTCGAGGCCGACTGGAGCCGGAAGGCCTTCGACCCCGACGGGAGGCGGCTGATCTGGTGCCGCGGGAACGGCCGCGCGCGCATCGCTCGCTTCATCGACGGGGCGAAAAAGGAGCTCCTGCTCCAGAACGAGCGCTACCAGGACCCGACGATCATCGAACGGCTCGTCGCGGCGCACGCGCGAGGCGTGAAGGTTCACCTCATGTCGCTGCCGCCGCACGCCCTCAAGGAGAAGAAGCTCCTCGAAGGCGTGGCGGGGCTGCGGGTGATGCACGACATCGGGATCAAGATCCACAAGTTGAAGGGACTGCACCTCCACGCCAAGATGCTGCTCGCCGACGGAAAACGCGCGATCGTCGGCTCGATGAACATCGCGCCCGGCAGCTTCGATTCCCGGCGGGAGCTGGCGATCGAGATCGAGGACAAGCCCCTCGTCCGGCGGCTGCGGGAGACGTTTCAGGAGGACTGGAAGAACTCCCATCCGATCGACCTCTCCGACGACGGGATCCGCGAAGGACCTGATCAAGCACGGGACGCCGGAAGACCAAGCTCGCACTCGTTTTCCGCCGGGAGGACTCGAGCCCCTACCCGCCTCTCCTCCCACTCCAGCCGGCGGTAATCGAACGCGGCCACGTCGCGTGCGTTGAACTTCACGATGTCGAAGTAGGGCGACAGGTCGAAGTCGCGCGGCACGCAGAGGGTCGGATGCCGGGCCCGGAGAATGCCGCTCCACGCGCGGCGGGTCGGGCGTCCGAGCAGCTGCTGCCGGAGCCGTTCGAGCGCGGTCGTGGGCTTCCGGCGGACGGGGACCGGGATGATCGGGAAGCGGACGCGGCCGAAGGCCTCGGCCAGCAGCGACGAGCAGATGGTCTCGGTCTCGACCCCGCTGCCGAAGTGGAGAGCGTCCTCGCGCAGGTCCGGCGGGATCATCTGGAAAGGCAGCAGGTAGCGCGTCAGGTCCCAGAAGTTGCGCCGGTCGTACTTCCATCCGATGCGAGAGATGACGTGGTCGAGGACGACGGCGAGATCGTCGGGCTTGAGGCCGACGGGCCGGCAGATCCGGACGTTCAGGTCGACGTACTTGACCAGGGGCGAGACGACGACGCCGCGGTCGACGAGCGCCTCGACGAGCAGGTGCCGGGCCTCGCGCCCGAACCGGCGCTGGATGTCGGCGCGCCGGGCAGAATCGCGCCGCAGCAACGCGTCGCCGATGTAGATCGCGCTGTGCGACCAGGACGACGTGGTGAGGTACTTGATGGCCTGCGAGACGCGCTGGTCGCCCTCGACGAGGAGGACGTCTCCCGGGCGGATCGTGGCCTTGAGCTTGTCCGGATCGTTGTAGACGAAGCGGTGATACCGGCGGCGGCGGCGGGTGAGACGCCCGACGAACCAGTCGGACAGGACGCGGGCCGGGGAACGCATGCCCTTATTGTGCGCCCGGCGCCCACGGTGACCTATTCGTCCGGAAGCTCCGGCTCCTCCTGCATTTCGCGCTTCGTGCCGGGCGCGAGCAGATCCATGAGCAGGTCGGGGAGTCCCTCCGAGAACTGGCTCCGCGGCATCACCTGCGTAACGCCCGCGGCCTCGGCCTGCTTGGCCAGCTCCTTGTCCACGTGCGACAGGAAGCCGATCACCGGAATCGCCGCAGCCTTGCCGCGCCTCAGCTCCCGGACCGCCGAGAGCGCATCACCGTTGGACGAGAGCTCGAGGAGCACGGCGCCCGCGTCGGGCGCGGCGCTCGCGCGGGCCAGCTCGCCCGGCCCCACGAAGCGGACCGGCACGTTCAGGTGGCGCGCCGTCGCCTCGATCTTCGATCGGAAGAAGAGGTCTACGACGCAGGCGATCACGGACTTGCTCATGGGCTGATCGATTCTATGTCAACCGGGGGCGCCCGGGCGGGCCGATCGACGCGGCCGGCGGTGGTCTCGCGACCCCCGGGCCGCGGCACCCGAGACGGCGTTCAGAACATCTTCACGAGATCGACGAGGTACCGGTTGACCCAGGAGGGCGAATCGAGGCGGCGCTGGACGCTGAAGGCGCCCTGCAGGTACATCCTGGGCAGAAAGGTCCACGCGATGCCCACGCGATGTCCCTCGTACCAGGTGTGGTACCACCAGTCGTCGGTGGTGTAGGCGCCCATGGTCGCGTCGCGTTGGATGTACTGGTAGGCGTAGAACCCGCGCCAGTTTCCGGGTGTGCCGACCTGTCCCGCGACGACTGCCGCCTCGAAGGCCAGGCGTCGGCCGTCCCGCGCGGCGAAGTTGTCCAGGCCGTCGAGGGACACGAGCACCGGAACGTTGGCGATCGGAAACCTCAGGTGCAGGAGAAGGTCGGCGACGTGGAATTCGGACGCGAAGACCGGCTCGCCGCCGACGATTTGAACGCTGTTCTCCCGGACGTAGGGGGCGTAGAGCTCGTGCGGCTGGAAGCTCCAGTAGGCGATGGACGCTTCCAGGGAGAAGCGCGAGGCATCTCCGGTGCGCCACTGGACCTGGCCCGCGGCGATGCGCGTCTGGTCGCTGTAGTGCTGCGGGCCGTAGAAGCCGGCCCCCGAGAGCGTCCACGCGCCGTCCGGGCTCGTCCAGGAGGCCGCGATCCCGGGCGTCTGGATGTCGCGGTCCCACAGCATCTCCGAAGCCGCGAGCGGCATCCCGAACCGGCCCGCCCGCACGGTGAAGGTCCCGGGCGTCCACTGCACGTACCAGCGGTCGGCGGACGCCCACCGCGAGATGTAGTTGTCCTGGTACGGGTACGCGTACTCCGCCGTGCCGTAGTCGAAGATCCCCCGGACGCCGATCCGCAGCTCGGGCCAGGGATCGAAGTCGATCTCCGGCCGCAGCTCGAAGCGGCCTCGGTCGATCTCCTCGTAGCCCCGCCAGTGGTCGACCCGGTCGTAGCGGGCCAGGAAATCCCACCGGAGGGAGAGCGTCGGTTTCGGAGAAGGCTCCTCGAAGTACAGGGGTTCCTGGGCGCCGGCCGCGGCCGCGGCGAGAAGGCCCGCGACGAACGCCGCCTCCGCCCTCACGCCGCCTGCGCGGTGAACCGGGTCAGCGCCTCGTAGAGGTCGTTGACGGTCTGGAAGCGGTCCTTCGGATTCTTTTGCAGGCATTTGAGGATGATTTGCGAGATCCGGGGATCGATCTTCGGATTTCGCGCCTGCGGAGGCGGCGGATTCTCCTGGACGTGCTTGAGAACCACGGCGAGCGGCGTGTCGCCCTCGAAGGGGAGCGTTCCCGTGAAGATCTCGTACAGCACGACGCCCGTCGAGTAGATGTCCGAGCGGAAATCGAGCGTCTGGCCGCGCGCCTGCTCCGGCGACATGGTGTCGGGGGTGCCGACGACGGTGCCTTCGGCGGTCATGCCCCGGTCTTCCTGGAGGCGGGCGATGCCGAAGTCCATGATCTTCAGACCGCCGGTCGCTTCGATGATGATGTTCTGGGGCTTGATGTCCCGGTGGATCACTCCGACCTCGTGCGCCGCGGCGAGCCCGGCGCAGATCTGCTTGGCGATCCGGAGACCCACGGGCGTCGGAAGGATCTCGCCGGCCTCGACGAGCTGCTGCAGAGTCAGACCCTTGACGTACTCCATCGAGAGGTAGCGCAGGCCTCCGGTCTCGCCGAGGTCGTGCGTGCGCAGGATGTTGGGATGCGTGATCCGGCGGGCGAGGCGGATTTCCTGTTTGAAACGGTCGAGCAGGGTCGGGTCCGCCGACAGCGCCTCGCTGCGAAGCGTCTTGATCGCGACCGCGTCGTCGAGGTCGCGGTCGTGTGCCCGGTACACCACGCCCATTCCACCGCGGCCGAGGACGCCCTGAATCTCGTAGCGCGACGCGAAGAGCTGTCCGACCACGGGTTCCCCGCCCGGCGTTGTACCCGGGGCGACGGCGGTCCGGGCGCCGGTCTCGGCGTCGGCCGCCATCGACATCGTCAGCGACGCGACGTACTGCTCGAGCGCGGCCTTTTCGCGGAGCTCTTCGAGCATGGCGCCGAAAGATCGGGCGAGGATCCCGATTTCGTCGTCGGACTCGACGGGAAGGTCCGGGGCGTCGAGATTGCCCACGCGGACCTGCTCGGTCGCGCGGACGAGGCGCCCGACGCCTCCGGTCACGCGGCGCGCCAGGAAGAAAGACAGGACGAAGGCGATGACGAGAGCGGCCAGGCCCACGGCGACGAGGGTCGTCTGGATCTGGCGAAACGCCGCCAGCTCCTTCTCCCGGCTCCGCAGCGCGACGGCGGCACCGACGAGCTGGTCGCTCGAGGAGCGGATCGGCAGGAAGTACGCGAGGTACGTCTCGCCCGAGATGTCGAGGGCGAGGGGGCCGATCGTGCGGCCCTGCCGCAGGACCGCCTGGACGACGTCGGGCCGGCGCTCGATCGCGCTCACGGCGGGCGCCGTCATGGTGCCCATCGTCGAGGCGGCCAGTGCGGCGCTGGCAGGTTCGGAAACCGCGGCCGCGTCGGCGAGGAAGATGACTTCCGTGTTGAGGAGCCGTTCCAGGTTTCGGGCCACCTCGTCGTTGATCTGAAAGGCCGCGGCGATGACGCCGGCCAGCCGGGCGCCGCCCTCGAGCACCGGCGATGCGACGACCTGGTAGAGCCGGCCGCCCGACAGCCAGATGCCCTCGGTCTGCGCGCCCTGGAGCGCGCCGGCGATCGTGGGCACCGCGGAGAGGTCGGCGACATAGGGCAGCGGCCGGTCCGTGCGGGCGAGGGCGAAGCCTTCGGGGGTCGTGGCAATGAGAAAGTCGGCGCGCACGCTCGAGGCCTGCTCGCGCTTGAGGGTGTCGAACACGGTCGCGGGATCGGGCCGCCCGGTCCCGGGGACGAGCGTCGACATCATCGCGATGATTCCGGCGTTGTTCACGATCACGGCCAGCGCCCGGTGGAGCTCGTCGTAGCGGTTCTGCTGGAAGGACTCCCAGCCCGGGCCGGCCTCCTTGAGGTCTTCGGCGATCTTGGCGTCGGCGACCTGGCGCGCCCGAAACGCGGAGACGGCGACGGCCCCGCCGACCGCGACCAGGATGAGGAGGGCCATGGCCAGGAAGATCTTGAGCGTCAGGGAGAACTTCGGCGGCTCCGGCGGGGGAAGCCGGAGGCCTCTGGGGCGCACCTCCGCGGAGGTCGAGCCCGCCCGGGGGCTCTCAGTAACGCTCATCTTCGGAGTCGGGCGGCGGAGGCTTGTAGTCCTTGCCGTACTTGTTCTTGTGGGCCTCGGGGGTGAACCCGGAGACGTCGATGCGGACGCTGACCGGCGCGGTTCCGTCGGATCTCACGGCGACGGGGACGCTCGTTTCCCCGGCCGCCTGCTCGTTCCAGGCCTTGAGCACGCGCACGCCGTCGGGAACGCCGTCGAATCGAAAGGCCCCGTCCGCGCCGGTGACCGTCGCGAAGTCCGAATCCACGACGACCACGAAGCCGACCATCTGGGGGTGGATGTTGCAGTAGATCCGGACCAGGCCGGGCTCGTCGAAGGTCCTGGGCTTCGAAGCGCCGCTCCGATAGAGGCCGAGGTCGAAGCGGTTGGCGCCGGAGACGGAGAAGACGTTGTGGTAGATCGGGTCGGCGTTCGGAAAGCGGACCGTGGCGTTCTTCGAGACCACGACCACCCGCGGCTGGAAGCGCTTGGAGGCGCTCTTCATCTCGCCGGAGTCGAGACCGTCCGCCTTCGAGGACGCCCCGTGCGCTCCTTCGATCCAGACGACGCAGTTCGAGGAGTCGGCGAGCTCCTGTCCGTCCTTGACGAGGACCACCCGGCCCGCGACGGTGCCGGCCGGGGCGGCGGACGCCGAAACCAGCAGCACGAGGAGGCCGGCGGCGCCGCGCTTTCCCATGATTTCCGAAAAAAATCATAGCATTCGGATGCGCGTGGCCCGGCCGTCCGGCCCGTATAATCCCCGCCCAGCAGACAAGACCGACAGGGCGATTCCAGCGGAGGTTGCATGGCGCACGATGCCAGTCCGGGATCGGATTTCCGGCCGTACATTTCGCCGGGGGAGGAGATTCCCGAGTTCACGCTCAAGGCCGTTCTGCTCGGCATCTTCTTCGGGGTCCTCTTCGGCGCGGCGACGGTCTACCTGGCGCTGCGCGCCGGCCTGACGGTCTCGGCATCGGTCCCGATCGCGGTCCTCGCCATCGCCGTTTTCAAGAAGATCGGCAAGTCCACCATTCTCGAGAACAACATGGTCCAGACGATCGGCTCCGCGGGCGAGTCGGTCGCGGCCGGGGTCGTGTTCACGATGCCGGCGCTGCTCTTCCTCTCCGACGGCGAGCACTACTTCAAGTACGTCACGATCTTCGTCCTGTCCGCCGTCGGCGGCACCCTCGGGGTGCTCTTCATGATCCCCCTGCGGCGGGCCCTGATCGTCAAGGAGCACGGCAACCTCAAGTACCCCGAGGGGGTGGCCTGCGCCGACGTGCTGATCGCCGGCGAAAAGGGGGGCAACCTCGCCCGGATGGTCTTCAAGGGCGTGGGCGTCGCGATGCTGTACAAGTTCCTCTACGGCATCCTCGGGTTCTGGCGCGAGACGGGGACGTGGTTTCGTACCGGAAGAAACGGCAAGATCCCCGACGCGACGCTCGCCTGCGACGTGACGCCGGAGTACCTGGGCCTGGGCTACATCATCGGGCCGCGCATCGCGGGCGAGCTCGCATCGGGCGGCGTGCTGTCCTGGCTCGCGCTGATCCCACTGATCTCGATCTTCGTCGCCGATGGCCGCATCGTCGAAGACCTCCGGAACCTCGGCTTCACCGACGCCTGGATGGCCAGCCACTCCCACGCCGAGTGGATCTACCGGGCCTACGTCCGGTACATCGGCGCGGGCGCTGTCGCCTGCGCGGGCGTGATGACCCTCATCAAGACCCTGCCCACGATCGTTTCGGCGTTCCGGGAGTCCGTCAAGAGCTTCGGCAAGGGCGGCGAGAAGTCGGCCGCGGTCCGCACGGAGCGCGACCTCGGGATGGGCCTCGTGGTCTTCGGATCGCTCGTCCTGGCGATCCTGATCACGATTCTGCCGGGCTTCCCGCACGGGCCGTTTCCGGGCTCGCTCCTGATGGGCCTGCTCGTCGTCGTGTTCGGGTTTTTCTTCGTCACGGTGTCCTCGCGCATCGTCGGCATCATCGGGACCTCGTCCAACCCGATTTCCGGCATGACGATCGCGACGATCATGGCGACCTGCGTCGTCTTCGTCGCGGTCGGACGAACCGGAGACGTCTACCAGGCCGTCGCGCTGTGCATCGGCGCGATCGTCTGCGTCGCGGCGGCCAACGCCGGGGCGACCTCGCAGGATCTGAAGACCGGATACCTCGTCGGCGCGACGCCGCGGCGCCAGCAGATCGGCTTCATCATCGGGGTCCTCACCTCGACGCTCGTCATCGGCGGGACGCTCTTCCTGCTCGACAAGACGTATGCGATGGGCGAGGCGCACGGCATCGGAGGCCCCAAGCTCGCGGCTCCCCAGGCGACACTCATGGCGACGATCATCAAGGGCCTGCTCGCCCAGAATCTTCCGTGGGCGCCGGTGCTGGTCGGCGTTTTCCTCGCCTTCATGGCCCAGATGGCGGGCGCGCACGCGCTCTCCTGGGCGGTCGGGGCGTACCTGCCCCTCTCGACGACGTTTCCGATCTGGATCGGCGGCATGATGAAGGCGCTGGCTGACAAGCTGACCCACCGCAAGGACGAAAGCGAGCTGTCCTCGGGCATGCTCTACTCCACCGGTCTCGTCGCCGGGGGCTCGCTCGGCGGCGTCCTGATCGCGCTCGTCGCGTTCATCGGCGATTCGGTGCTGCACATGGAGAACCCGACGCTGATCGAGCGGCTCGACATCGGGGCGAAGATCTACCCGGCCTTCAAGAACGGCGTCGGGGGAGACGTTCTCTGCGCGGTCGTCTTCGCGGGCCTGTGCTGGCTCCTCGTCCAGAACGCGCGCAAGAAGCTCGAAGCCTAGGGAAGCCTAGGGCGGTCAGGTCTGAAAGACTTCGGACTTGTGGCGGGACGCCGGCTACAAACTCCGAAGAATCCAGACCTGACCCCGCCTTCAGACGACGTCGAAGGCCTTGCCGACTTTCCGGAAGGCGTCGACGGCTCGGTCGAGGTCGGAGCGTTCGTGGGCGGCGGAGACCTGGCAGCGCAGCCGGGCCTGGCCCTGCGGAACGACCGGAAAACCGAATCCCGAGACGTAGACGCCCTCGTCGAACAGGGCTTTTCCCATGGCCAGCGCCTTCGCCGTGTCGCCCACGATCACCGGGACGATCGGGTGCGTTCCGTGGGGGATCCGGAATCCCGCCTCCGCGATCGCCTTGCGGAAGTAGGCGGCGTTGTCGCGGAGCTTGCGGACCGGTGCGGGATCCTCCCGAAGCAGCCGGAACGACTCGAGGGCGCCGCCCGCGACGGCCGGGGGCAGGGAGTTGGAGAAGAGGTACGTGCGGCTGCGCTGGCGCAGCGTGTCGACGAGCGCCTTCGGGCCGGTGACGAAGCCGCCGGCGGCCGAGCCCATCGCCTTGCCGAGGGTCCCGGTGGTCACCGGGACCTTCCCGAATACGCCCTGCTCCTCGGCGGTCCCCCGGCCCGTCGGCGCCGAGGATTCCGGTGGCGTGCGAGTCGTCGACGGCGAGGACGGCATCGTGCTTCTCACAGACGCGCACGCACTCGCGCAGGTCCTGCTTCTTCGCCCTCCATCGAGAACACGCCGTCGGTGACGTAGAGCTTGTAAGCGCGTCGCCGAATCCTCGCCGAGCATCCGGTCGAGGGCGGCGAGATCGCCGTGCGGCGCCCGGAACCGTTTCGCCTTGCAGAGCCGCACGCCGTCGATGATGGAGGCGTGGTTGAGCTCGTCGGAGTACAGGCCGTCCGGCTCCTCGAGCACCGCGGCGAAGAGGCCCTCGTTGGCGGCCCAGCACGTCATGTAGAGAATCGCGTCGTCGCACCCGAAGAAGGACGCGATCTCGGCTTCGAGCTCCTTGTGCAGCTCCTGCGTGCCGCAAATGAACCGCACGGACCCCAGGCCCGCGCCCCAGCGGTCGACCGCCTGCTTCTGCGCCTCGCGGATGCGCGGGTGGCCGGCGAACCCGAGGTAGTTGTTCGAGGTCAGCATCACGACTTCGCGGCCGCCGACCTTGACGCGGCCGCCCTGGGCCGACTGAAGGACGAGCTCCTCCTTGTAGGTCCCGGCCTGTCGAAGCCCGGACATCTGCGAGGACAGGTGGTCGAACAGCGTCATTTCGCCTCCGACAGGATCTTGCCCGCGACGCGGTCCCCCGGAAACGCCGCGCCGAGCGCCGCCAGCGCGCGGTCGAACGCTCCGGCACCGCCGGCCATGATCTCGGCGCAGAGCGTCGGGGTCCGCACGAACTCCATCGTGCCCGACGCGCCGCGCACCACGATCGAGTCGGCGGGGGCCTCGACCGTGAAGAGAATTCCGTCCACCTCTTCGAGCGCCCGCGAGGCGATGCGCTCCGCCTTCTCGACCTCCTCCCGATTCAGGCACACGCCCGCGAGGCCGACGACCTGGAAGTGGTTCGGTTCGAACTCGGTCCGGTCCCAGTTCTTCCAGACCCGGCCGCGGGGAACCAGCTGGAATCGGTAGGCGACGTTCGAGAGTCGCGACTCTTCGACCGCGAACTCGGCGATGCGCCGGCCGGTCAGTTCCTGGTTGGCGTCGGGCTTCGGGGGCTTGCTCGTGGGCATGGTCAGGGTCTCCCGTTCGGATAAAAAACGACTTTCATCGCGCGGCGGTCGTCGAGGAGCTCCATCGCGTCGTGGAATTGCTCGAGTCCGTCGAATTCGTCGGTTACGAGATCCTCGACGTCGAGACCGGCGCGGAAGAGATCGACCATCTTGATCCAGGTGTCGAAGATGCGCCGGCCGATGATGGCGTGGATCGTGACGCCCTTGAAGACGACGTCGTTGGTGTAGTCGCGGATCGTGACGGCCTTGTCGCGCGGAATGCCGAGCAGCGACAGCACCGCCCCCGGCCGGGCCGCGGCGAGGCCGAGATTGATCGACGGACTCGGCGCCGGAGAGCTCGAGGACCACGTCGGCGCCGCCGCCGGTCGCCTCGCGCAGGCTCCCGACCGGGTCCTTGGTGCGCGGAAGCTCGATGACCGAGACCTGCGAGAGCCGACGGGCCTGGGCCCACTTGCGGGCGTGCGCGGCGGCGAGGCCGTTGACCTCGGTGATCGCGATCCGCGCCGCGCCCGAGATGCGGGCGATCTCGGCGCACATCGCGCCGATGGGGCCGTAGCCGAGGACGGCCACGGACTTGCCGGAGAGGTCGGTCACCTGCGTCGTGTGGACGGCGTTGCCGAGGGCGTCGAGGAACGCACCGACCTTGGGCGGGATGATCGCCCGGTCGAGCGGCACGACGTTGAAGGCGGGAACGACGACGTACTGCGCGAAGCAGCCATCGCCGTGGACCCCCAGGATCCGCGTGTTCTCGCAGATGTGGCGGCGACCCGTCCGGCACGGCCGGCAGGCGCCGCACGTGACGTGCATCTCGGCCGAGACGTACTGGCCCGTCCTGGAGGTGCGGCCGCTTGCCGCCGGGGCCGAACGCGACGATTTCGCCGCAGAACTCGTGGCCGTAGATGCGCGGCGGCCGGACCATCCCGGCCATCGAGGCGTCCCACTGGTAGATGTGCTTGTCCGATCCGCAGACGGCCGTGGCGAGGACCTTGATCAGGACCTCGGCCTGGCCGGGGACCGGGACCGGGACGGTCTTGACCTCGGTGGCGCCGCGGCCGGCCGCGGCCCTGGTCTTGACGACGGCCGTCATGGTGGACGGAACGGGCTTTGGGACCGCCCCGACCCGACGGCCGGCGGCGGCCGCTTTCTTGGACATCAGTCTCCCGCCTGATCGTCGCGCACGAACCCGCTGCGCGCCCCGGCCGCCGCGGCGTGCGCGGAATACACGGAAACCGGCTTCACGTACTTCGCGACGGTCGGCGCGGGTGCCGCCGACCCGCAGCTTGCCGAACAGGAACGCGGAACTTCTCCTCGAGCGTCTCGCGGATCGCCCCGCGCGTGCCCTCGGGCAGGTTCCAGACCTGCTCCTTGTACGGTCCGATCGCCTTCTTGCGCGTCTTGTAGAGAAACTGCGGCTGGGTCTCGCCCTTCTTGCGCTCGGCGGCGGCGTTGTCGTCGAGCCAGCGCTCGATCTCCCGCTTGAGGGGATACGGGAACGCCGGGTGGTCGTAGACCGTGTTCATGAAGTCGGTCGCGAGGTGGATCTCGGCGCAGTCGTTGTCGGGGAAGTGGCCGAAGTACTCGGGAGGCAGGGTGGAGGCGCCGTGCTGCACGGCCCCGGCGAGGCCGTACTCCTCCCGCGCCACCTTCGAGATCGTCTTCAGCACGTTGAAGTCGATGGCGACCCGCTCGACCGATCCGTCCGCGGCCACGACGCCGCCGTGCGAGGAACCGGTCTGCACCGAGACCTTCTCGATCCCGTGGCCCTCGCCGAGGGCCTTGCGGTAGACGTTCATGTAGGCGCGGAATTCCTCGGGCGTCGAGTTCTCCTTGCCGACTTCGCCGATTTCGCCGCCGACGGAGATCGGCATCGCCTTCGGCTCGCGGGAGCGGATGAACTTCGTGAAGCGCGCGCAGAGCGTCGCGTTGACCTCCTGCTGCGCCTCGAGCGTCGGCTTCGAGAGGTCGACCAGCGTCGAGGTGTCGATGTCGATCTGGAGGAAACCCGCAGGGATGGCCTCGTCGATCGAGGCTCTCGATCGCCGCGATTTCCTTCTCGGGAGCGTCCTGCATCTTCTTCGGGTTCGTCTGGAAGTGGTCGCCCTGAAGGAAGAAGGGACCCTGCCACTCTTCGCGGATCGCCGCCGCGAGCATCACGGCGGCGTACTCGGCCGGACGCTGCTCCGTGTAGCCCATCTCGCTGCGGGCGATCTCGAAGATGAGCGCGCCGACCTCGAGCTCCCGGGCGGCGCGCATGGCGGCCCGAGCGGTGTCGTAGGACATCATCCGGACGTTGACCGCGGGGACCGTGAAGCCGGACACCTCGCCCCGGCCCCGCGCCTGGTAGAGCGGGAGAATCGAGGCCGGCAGGATGCCGAGCGATTCGGCCGCCTCACGGATGGCGTGCCGCGCGGCCTCGCGCGCGTCGGAGGGTCCGAAGACGGCCGTCCAGACCAGGGCGTCGATCACGTCCGCCCGGAAGCGCGCCGGGTTCGTCACGACGAGGCCGCCGTCGAAACGGACGGAACCCGACCGGGTGAGGGCTTCGCGAAGCTCGGCCGCCGACGAGTAGAGGTTCATGGTGGCTCCCACGTCCGAAAGTGCCCGGGGATTCTAATGCAGCGCCCTATGCTACGGTCTTGACGTGACGTCCGCGGAGCTCGCCGAGGCCCTCTCCCGGGTCCTGCCGGCCGAGGCGATTCTCGCCGACCCCGAGTCGCTGGACAGCGCCGGAGGTGCTGTCGGCGATGCGCGCGATCAAACGCCTCTTCGATCCGGACGGGATCCTGAACCCCGATAAGATCTTCGAGGACCGAAACCCATGATCCGCCTCTCACGCACGATTCACTTCAATGCGGGCCGCAGTCTCTGGCGCCCGGACTGGACCGCCGACCGGAATCGCGCCGTCTACGGCGAGGAGGGCCCCCACGGCTACGGACACAACTACGAGCTCGAGGTCTCGGTCGAGGGCCGGGTGGATCCCGAGACGGCCATGGTCGTCAACCTCACCGACCTCGACCGCATCCTGAGGGACGAGGTCGACCGGCCGCTCGACCATCGGAACCTCAACCGCGACGTTCCCGAGTTCGCCGCCACGCCGCCGACCGCCGAGAACCTGGCCGCGTGGATCTGGAAACGGGTCGGCGACCGGATCACGAGGGAGAAGTGGCCGTGCCGGATCGTGCACCTGCGCCTGCGGCTGACTCCGCACTTCGCGGTGGAGATCGAGGCGTAGTCCATGGCGGGGCCGATCCTGGTCGTCGGTGCCACGGGTCAGCTCGGGACGGCCGTCATCGATCGCCTTCACGGGGCGGGCGAGCGCGTCCGCGCGTTCGTCCGCCCCGGTTCTCCTCGCGAATTCTCGCCGGACGGGATCGAGCTGGCTTTCGGCGACCTGCGGGAACCGGAGAGTCTGGTGGCCGCGTGCCGGGGCGTGGCGACCGTCGTTGCCACTGCCAATGCGGTCGTGCCCCGGGGGAAGGGTTCGTTCGCGGAGGTCGAGGATACGGGTTACTCGAACCTGCTCGACGCCTGCCGGGCCGAGAGCGTCCGGCGAATCGTCTTCATGTCGGTCGTCGAGACGCCGTACGACCGGAACGTCACGACGTTCCGACTGAAGCGGCAGATCGAGGACAGGATCCGGGGATCCGGGCTGGCGTACGCGATCTTCCGCGGCGACTTCTTCATGGACGACTGGTTCGCGCTGATGGGCTCCACGATTCCGCTCCGCGGCGCGCCGGCAGCGACCCTGAAAAGGCCGTTCTGGTTCGCGAAGTGGTTCATGGCCGTCGCCGGCGCCTCGATCGACAAGCGCGGGATTGCCCTGGTGCCCGGCGACGGAACGACGCGGCACACGCCGGTGGCGCTCGACGATGTCGCGGCGATCCTGTCCGCGGCGGCGGCGGGGCCCGAGACCGGCGAAAAGCTGATCGAGAATCTCGGCGGGCCGGAGATCCTGTCCTGGCACGACATCGTGAACGTTTTCTCGCGCGTGCTCGGAAGGCCGTTGAGAATGATCCACACGCCGGCAAAGGTCTATCGGGTGGCGGCCGACGTGCTCGAGACCCTGTCCCCTCCGGCCGGCAATCTCATGGCGATGAGCTGGGTTTCCGCGATGTGTGACTCGGCGTTCGACGGGAAGCCGCTGGCGGAGCGCTTCGGCGTCCGGCTGACGAGCGCCGAGGAGTTCCTCCGCGCGAAGGCGGCTCTGCCGCCGGAAGCCTGACCGTGCTGGTTCTCGGCCTCGTGCTCTCGGCCGCGATCGGCGTGTCGCTCGGGCTGATCGGCGGGGGCGGCTCCATCATCACCGTGCCGGTGCTGGTGTACGTGCTGGACGTCGCGCCGCACCGGGCAATCGGCATGTCGCTCGCGGTGGTGGGCTCGACCGCTCTCGTCGGCGCGCTCCTGCACCACCGGAAGGGCGCCGTCTCGTGGCGGACCGGGGCCGTGTTCGCGGCGAGCGGGATCGTGACCGCATACCTCGGCTCGAAGCTGACCCGTGCGGTTTCCTCGCCGGTGCTGATGCTGCTCTTCGCGGGTTTGATGCTCGTGGTCGCGACGGTGATGCTGACGCGCAAGGCGCCGGGGGCCGATGCGCCGGTCCATGCGCCGAGTCTCCTGCGCGAGGCCCTGGCGGGGCTCGGGGTCGGATTCCTGACCGGGTTCCTCGGGGTGGGCGGCGGGTTCCTGATCGTCCCGGCGCTCGTGGTGTTCGGCGGTCTCGGCATGAAGGCGGCGATCGGGACGTCGCTCTTCGTGATTGCCGTGAACTGCGCGGCCGGCCTCGCCGGGCACCTGACCGCGGGCGACTTCGACTGGAAGCTCACCGCTCTGGTGACGGTCCTGGCCGTGGGCGGCGCGCTGGCGGGTACGCGTCTCTCGGACCGATTCCACCCGAGGGGCCTGCGCCGGATCTTCGCCTGGTTCGTGGTAGCGGTGGCGCTCTACCTCGTGGCACGGAACTACAATGCGGTCTTCTGAAAGCTCCGGGCGGCGTCGCGTGCGGGACGTGGCCGTCCTCGCCTCGAGGGTCGGGATGGAGGGGGTGAAGCGATGAGCGTGGCGACGGAGACCGCGCCGATGTATTTCGAGCAGTTCTACCTGGGCTGCCTCGCGCAGGCGTCCTACATGATCGGCTCGATGGGAGAGGCCGCGGTCGTCGATCCGCGCCGCGACGTGGACGTGTACATCGAGGCGGCGAAGGCGCGAGGCCTCCGGATCCGCCACGTCATCGAGACGCACCTGCATGCCGACTTCGTCTCGGGCCACCGCGAGCTCGCCGAGCGAACGGGCGCGAAGATCTACTTCGGCGCCAAAGCGGGTGCCCGCTTCTCTCACGTCGCCGTCCGCGACGGCGACGAGATTCGGCTGGGCGAGGTGACGCTCCGGTTTCTCGAGACGCCGGGCCACACGCCCGAGTCGGTCTCGATCGTCGTGACCGACCGCGCGAAGTCGGAGACGCCGGAGGCGGTGCTGACGGGGGACACGCTCTTCATCGGGGACGTCGGCCGGCCCGACCTCCTCGGCGGCCGCGTGCGGCCGGAGGATCTCGCCGGAGCTCTCTACGACTCGCTCCACGGGAAGCTCCTGAGGCTACCGGACGACGTCAAGGTCTTTCCCGCGCACGGAGCGGGTTCGCTCTGCGGGCGGAACATCTCGAGCGAGACGAGCTCGACGATCGGCGAGCAGAAGAAGTTCAACTGGGCGCTCCGGCCGATGCCGCGGGAGGAGTTCGTGAAGCTCGTCACGGCCGACCTGCCCGAGGCGCCGGCGTACTTCTCGCGCGACGCGGCACTCAATCGCGAGGGCCCGGGACCGCTCGAGGCCCTGCCGCCGCCGCCGGCGCTCACGCCGGCCGACGTCGCGGTTCTGCAGAAAGCGGGAGTCACCGTCCTCGACACCCGTTCCTCCGCGGAGTACGGCGCCGGGCACGTCCCGGGCTCGCTCCACATCGGACAGTCCGGCCAGCTCGCCTCGTGGGCGGGGGCGCTGCTGTCGCCGCAAGGACCGATCGTGCTCGTGGCGGAGGACGAGGAGCAGATGGGCCAGACGCGGACGCGCCTCGCGCGCGTGGGGCTGGAGAACGTCGCCGGATATCTGGCCGGAGGCATCCGGGCCTGGGACGAGGCCGGACGGCCGCTCGGGCGCGCCGAGCAGATCACGGTGGACGAGCTCCGGGAGCGCCTCGCCGAGGACCCCGCACTCCAGCTCGTCGACGTCCGGAGGCCCGTCGAGTACCGCGGCGGGCGCATCGCGCGCGCCGTCCCGATGCCGCTTCATCGCCTGACCGAGGACGCCGCCTCGCTCGACCGGTCGCGTCCGGTCGCCGCGATCTGCGCCGGCGGCTACCGATCCTCGATCGCGACGAGCGTGCTCGAGCGGCTGGGCTTCCTCCGCGCCATCAACGTTGTCGGCGGCATGGCCGCCTGGACGGGTGCGAAGTACGAAACGGTAACGGACTAGACGGGAGGCCCGATGCGAAGGCCACTGGCCGCCGCGGCGGCGCTGTCGATCGCGCTCGCCGCGCGGGCCCAGGACACCACGCCGGACAAAAAGAGCGAGGGATACTGGGACGCGAAGAAATCCGCCTGGGTGGGTCTGACGTCCGCGCAGCGAGACCAGGCGTTCGAGTTTGCCGAAGGGTACAAGCGTTACCTCGACGTGGCCCGCACGGCCGACGCCTCGACGCGCGAAGTCATCCGCCAGGCGAAGGCGGCTGGGTTTTCCGAATTCCGGGAGGCCGGTCAGGTCAAGCCCGGGGCGAGGCTCTGGATCAACGGCCGCGACCGCGCACTCATTCTCGTGGTCGTCGGCTCGGAGCCGATCATTTCGGGATCGCGTCTGGTGGGGACGCACCACGACAGCCCGCACATCGACCTGAAGGCGCGGCCCCTCTACCTCGCCGGCGGCTTCGCGCTCTTCAACACGATCTACTACGGTGGCATCAAGAAGTACCAGTGGGCCAACCGGCCGCTCGCGCTGATCGGCCGCGTCGACACGGCCGACGGCCGGCGCGTCGACGTTTCGATCGGGCTCAAGGACGGCGATCCCGTCTTCGTCATCGCCGACAACGCGCCGCACTCGGACAAGCCGCTGCGCGACCGCAAGTACACGGAAGTCCTCTCCGGCGAGGAGCTCGATCCGGTCGCCGGAAGCGTGCCGGGCGCCGACGCCTCCGTGGTGTCGCAGGTCATGGGCACGCTCGCGTCGACGTACGGAATCCAGGAGGCGGACTTCGTCTCTTCGGAGCTCGCCCTCGTGCCGGCCGCCCGCCCTCGACGACGTCGGCATCGACCGCGGCCTCGTCGGGGCGTACGGACAGGACGACCGCCTGTCCTCGTATTGCGCTGCCCGGGCGGTGCTGGACCTGTCGGGGACGCCCGGGAAGACGGCGCTGGCGTACCTCTCGAACAACGAGGAAGAGGGCTCGGTCAACAACACGGGCGCCGCCTCGCAGTTCTTCAACTCATCGCTCGCCAGGCTCCTCGCCGCCGAGCGCGGCGGGAAATACACGGACCTCGACCTGCGCGAGGCGCTGCGGCGCTCGGAGGTCATCTCGGCCGACGTCAACGACGGCATCAACCCGCTCTTCCCCCAGACCAGCGAGGCGACGAATGCCGCCCGCCTCGGCTACGGCGTCACCGTCAAGAAATATGGCGTCGGCTTCGACGCCAACTCGGAATTCACCGCCCGGATGCGCGCGATTCTCGACAAGAACGCCATCGCCTGGCAGACCCAGACCCCCAAGGTCGACGGCTATTCGGGCGGGACCATCGGCGGATTTCTCTCCGCCTGGGACATGGAGGTCATCGATCTCGGCGTCCCGCTGCTCTCGATGCACTCGCCCTTCGAGATGTCGTCGAAGGTCGACGTCTGGAGCTTCTATCGCCTCATGGCGGCGTTCTACCGGTCGTAGACCGCGGGGCCAGCCCGGGAGCGGATCCCGTGTCGGAGCGGCCCGCGACGAGCACCGCGGCGTAGTCCGCCGGCAGCGGCGCGCGAACGTCCATCCCCATTTCCTCGATCACGACCCGCTCGGCGTGAAGCAGCGGATGCGTCACGGCGGCGAGCGTCCGCCTCCACGTTCGCTCGCGCACGCCCCGCCAGCGGGTCCCGCCGCCGTAGAGGTCGTCGCCGACGATCGGGTGGCCGTGCGCCGACAGGTGTATGCGGATCTGGTGCGTCCGGCCGGTCTCGGGAAAGAGCCGCAGATCCGTGACGGAGGGGAGGCGCGCCACCGTTTCGTATCGTGTCGCGGACGGTTTGCCGTCGGCGCGGACCCTCATCCTCCGGCCGTCCTTCGGGTCGCGGCCGAGGGAGTCGTCGTAAAGGCCCCGCGCGGGGGTGAGGTGTCCCCACGCCAGGGCCCGGTAGGTCTTGCGCGCGACCCGGGACTGAAAAGCGCGCGAGAGCGCGCGGTGCGCCGCGTCGGACTTCGCGAGCAGGACGACCCCGGAGGTCCCGACGTCCAGGCGGTGGACCAGGAGGAGAGTCTCCGCAGGGTCTTCGCCGCACGCGGCGAGGAGCCGCGCGACGGCCCCGGCCGCGGACTTCTCCTCGCGCGTCGAGGTCGCCATCGAGACTCCGGGCGGCTTGTCGAGTGCGACCGCGAGTTCGTTCTCGAAGAGTCTCACCGGCGGGGGAAGCCGTCGTCGACCATGGCTCGGCTCGAAATGCTATCCCGCCGGCCGCTGCGAGCGGGATAAGCTCGCGCATCATTTCGAAAGGGAGAGCGATGCGGACGTCGATCGCGGGCGGGATTCTGGCGCTACTGGCGAGCGTGGCCCTGACCGCGCAGGACAAGCCGGCCGACAAGCCGGCCTCCGACGCGGCGAAGAACGAGCCGCCGAAGGCGGAGCAATCGATCACCCAGCACAGCGCGGTCATTGGCGGTGCGCCGGTCGCGTTCACCGCGACGGCCGGAACCCTCATCGTGAAGAACGCCAAGGACGAACCCTGGGCCAGCATGGGCTACGTCGCCTACGTCCGGAAGGACGCCGGGCCGGCGGCGCGCCGTCCGATCGCCTTCTGCTACAACGGAGGACCGGGCTCCTCCTCGATCTGGCTCCACATGGGCGCACTCGGGCCGCGCCGGGTCGTCGTCGCCGACGCCGCGCCCACGCCGCCGCCGCCCTACCAGGTCGTCGACAACGCCTACAGCCTGCTCGACCGGGCCGACCTCGTCCTGATCGACCCCGTCGGCACGGGCCTCAGCAAGCCGGTCGGCGACTTCAAGAACACGGACTTCTGGGGCGTCGACCCCGACATCGAGTCGGTTTCGCGTTTCATCCGTCAGTACGTATCGGACAACGGCCGCTGGAACTCGCCCAAGTACCTGATCGGCGAGAGCTACGGGACGACGCGCTCGGCCGGAGTCGTCGACTGGCTGCAGAGCAGGGGCGGCATGAGCTTCAACGGCGTCGTGCTGGTCTCGCTCGCGACGGACCTCGGAGCGATCTTCGCCCTCCCGGGCAACGACCAGCCCTACCCGCTCTTCCTGCCGAGCTACGCGGCGACCGCGTGGTACCACAAGGTCCTGCCGAATCCGGCCCCGGAGCTGCAGCCGTGGCTCGCGGAGGTGCGCCGGTTCGCGGCCGGCGACTACGCGGCCGCCCTGGCCGAGGGCGACCGATTGTCGGACGAACGGCGCGCCGCCGTGGTCGGCAAGCTGCACGCGTACACCGGGCTCTCGGAGGAATACCTGCGGCTCGCGAACCTGCGGGTGACCGAAAACGAGTTCACGCAGGAGCTGCTTCGCCAGAAGGGCGTCACGATCGGCCGCCTCGACTCCCGTTTCGTGGGTCCGACCTTCGATCCGCTCGCCAAGGAGACGGAGAACGATCCGCAGTCCAACTCGATCGCCGGCGCCTACACCGCCGCGTTTCTCGACTGGTACCACGAGGGATTGAAATTCGGCGACGGCAGGAACTACGTCGTCATGGCCGACGCGTGGCGCACGTGGGACTTCAAGCACGCGATCCCGGGGTTGCCGTTCCCGTCGCCGACGCTGACCAACACGAACATCGACCTCGCCCGGGCGATGGCGTTCAATCCGAGCCTGCGCGTCCTGGTGCTGAACGGGCAATTCGACCTCGCGACGCCGTTCTTCGCGAGCGAGTACATGATGGCCCACGTGTCCCCGCAGAAGGACGTCCAGGCGCGGATCGAGATGAAGTACTACGCGGCCGGGCACATGATGTACGTCAACGAGGGGTCGCTCAAGGCGATGAAGGCCGACATGGCCGACTTCGTCGCGCGAACGTCGAGGTAGCGGTCACTTCGCTTGCTCGGAGGTCGAGCCCGACGTCCGGTGCGAGCCGGCAGGCGGTGCGCGCCGGATGGGCGCAAGTGCGGCGCGAACGCGAAGCGTTCGCGACGTCTACGGGTTCGTGACCTGGTACATCAGGGCGCCGCCCGAGTAGAAGGGCATGTAAAACGTCCCGGCGCAGTTCATGTACGAGACCCCGTTGACGGACACGCTCGAGCACCCGACGGGCGGAAGCGCCGACACCACCGTGCCGACGGCCGGCGCGTAGGCGACCGGCGCCGCGTAGTAGACGGGCGCCGGCGCGACGTAGACCGGCTGCGCGGCCGAGGCGGCCGCCGCTCCGACCATGGCTCCCGCGACGGCGGCTCCGGCGACGGCGGCGCCGGAATATCCGTGATAGCAGCAGGGCGGGTGGTAGGCGACGGCGACGCCGCCGCGGTAGCCGCCGGCGGCGACCCAGGCCTGCGCGGGCGACGAAAGCGACACGAACACGGCGGCGGCGAGAAGCGTGGCGAGGATTCTGGTCTTCATGGGTTTCTCCTGTCCGGTCCCTACTGCTTCACGGTCGTCCAGGCGACCTTCTTCGCGCCGGCGGGCGGCGTGAACACGAACCGGTCGGCGGGAACCTTGGCGGAGAGATTCCAGTCGGAAAGCGACGTCACGATCCGGGGGGATCCCTTCTCGGTCTTGTACGTGACGGCGATGCGGCGGGGAAGCGGCTTCGCGCCGTCCTCGATCCAGACCTGCCAGTCGGCGTCGGGCTCGGAGAAGGCGAGGTGGCGGCAGGCGACGCCGTCGATCCGGGCCTCCCCCGCGTCGAACGCCGTCGTCACGCCCTCCATCATCCGGGCGTACGGGTCCTTCAGGATGAACCCCGCGGCCGGAAGGGGCATCTGGAAGCGGTCCATCAGCATCATGATCGTTTCGTCGATCGTGGGCGGGGCATCCGTCTGCCCGTAGAACGAGCTCTTCGCGGAGTAGATCGATACCGTCTTTCCGTCGTACCAGAGCGAGGCGTCGTGCAGATCGCCGGCCATGTCGACGCGAATCTTGTCCGGCCGCGCCACCGCGATCGTCGCGACGGTGAAGAAGTCGAGGAGCGGTCCGTTGACCGAGGGCTGCTCCCGATCGGAGGAGGCCTTGAACGTGAAGCTGCCGGCGCCCTTCAGCAGATCGCTCATCGCCTTCAGCCGGTCGAGCGCGGCGGGCTCGAGCGGTGGCGGGGGAGCGGGGGTCGCCGCGGGGGTGGGCGCGGTGGATTGGGCGGCGACCGGGAGGGCCGCCAGCAGGAGCGCGACGACTCCCGAGGCTGCGGCGAGTCGGTTGCGGGATCGACTTCTCAACTGGGACCTCCTGTTTCGGAGACGAAGGCGTGCGAGAGGCGCCGATTAGATCACAGAGGTTCTCCCGGGCGCGATCCTGCGGAGCGGCTTCGATGTACGCTTTCCGGACGGTGACGCTCGTTTCCGGCACGCGGCTCGGGCCTTACGAGATCGTCGCGCCGCTCGGCGCGGGTGGTATGGGTGAAGTCTACCGGGCGCGCGACAGCCGCCTGGGGCGCGAGGTGGCGGTCAAGGTGCTGCCCGAGGCGCTGGCTTCGGACCCCGGCCGGTTGCGCCGCTTCGAGCAGGAGGCACGCTCGGCCTCGGCGCTCAATCATCCCAACATCGTCACGATCCACGACGTGGGCCGGACGAACACGGTGTCGTGGATCGCGATGGAGCTCGTGGAGGGGGCGAGCCTGCGCCAGCGGCTGGCGGAGGGCGCGATGCCGTCGAAGCAGGCGCTCGCGATCGGCGCCCAGATCGCCGCCGGTCTGGCCAAGGCGCACGAAGCGAGCATCGTTCATCGAGACCTGAAGCCCGAAAACGTCATGGTGACGTCCGAGGGACTCGTGAAGATTCTCGACTTCGGCCTCGCCAAGTCGCCGCCGGCCCCCGGTGAAGGGAGCCAGGTCGCCACCGCGACGCAGCAGACGAGCGCCGGCGTCGTTCTCGGGACCGTCGGCTACATGTCGCCGGAGCAGGCGACCGGAAGACCGGTGGACTACCGCTCGGACCAGTTCGCTCTGGGGGCCATCCTTTACGAGATGGTATCGGGCCGCCGTCCCTTTCAGCGCGCGACGGCGGTCGAGACGCTGTCCGCCATCCTGAAGGAGGAGCCGGAGCCCCTGTCGTCCGCCGGTCCGCCGACGCCCGAATCGCTGACGTGGATCGTCGGTCGTTGCCTCGCCAAGGAGCCGGCGCGGCGCTATCAGTCGACGCACGATCTCGCGCGGGACCTCGCCGACGCGCGCGAACGGTCGTCGGGGATCGCACGATCTCCGGCGGGCGCGGGAAGGTCCGGGACGCCCCGGCGCGCAGCGATCGTCGTCGCCGCGCTGGCGCTCGCCGCGGTGGCGGCCTTCGCCGTGCTGCGCGGCCGGGCCAGGCCCTCGGTTTCCGACTCCGTCCGGTCGCTCGCCGTTCTTCCCCTGAAGCCTCTCGGCGGCGACGCCGGCGACGAGGCGCTGGGCCTGGGGATCGCGGACACGATCATCCGCGGCTTGAGCGGAGCGGGAGCGATCACCGTGCGGCCGCTCTCGGCCGTGCGCCGCTATGCGAAGTCGGACGCGGACGCCGTGACGGCCGCGAAGGAGCTGCGGACCGACGCGGTGCTCGAGGGCTCCGTGCAGCGATCGGGAGGCAAGCTGCGTGTCAGCGTCAACCTGCTCGGCGTGGGCGACGGGCGGTCCCTCTGGGCCGAGTCCTTCGACGTGCCGGCCTCGGAGGTCTTCGAGGTCCAGGATCGAGTGTCCGAAGCGATCGTCAGCCGTTTGCGTCTTCACCTGGAGCCGGCGCAGCGCGACCGGCTGAAGAAACGCTTCACCGACAACCCCGAGGCCTACCAGGAGTTTGCCCTCGCGGCGAGCGAGGAGGGCAAGGCCGGCCCGGGCTGGGGCGGCGACCATCTGCGCGAAGCCATCCGCCGTTACGAGCGGGCGGTGGTCCTCGATCCGAACTACGCGCTGGCCCATGCGCGTCTGGCCGGGGCCTACCTGTGGGCGGACCTCCTCTTCGAGCCCGGCGCCGGCTACCTCGAAAAAGCCAATCGCTCGGTGGCGGAGGCCGAGCGACTCGATTCGCAGCTCGCCGAGACGCATCTCTTCCGCTATCAGCTGGCCTGGAGCCACTACCAGAACTACGACATCCCGACGGCGCTGCGCGAGCTTCGGGCGGCGGTGGCCCTGGATCCCCTCTCGGCCCACCCCGAGCTCGCGATCCTCTACGCGCACATCGGGCTCGAGGACGCCTTCCGGCGCGAGGCCGCCCGCGCCCTGGAGGTCGATCCGTCGTCGGACTCGGCGCGCCGGTGGAGCGTCGAGGGGCTCGTGCTCCTGGGCCTCGCCGACGAGTCCCTCGCCGCGGCGAAGACGCGGGGCCTGCCGCTCTCGGAATCCCGGCTCCCGATGAGTCTTCTTTCCCTCGGGCGCTTCGGCGAGGCCCGGGCGGCGACGGAGACTCTCCTCCGGGAGACGCCGGGCCAGCACGTTGCCGTGGCGATGCGGGAGCTCGTGGCCGTCCTCTCCCGGGAGCGGCCGGTCGACGAGGCGGCCCTCGGGGCAGCGCTCGAGTCGGGGAAGCTCAAGCGCGACTACCACCACACGCTCTACGCGATCGCCTGCATCCGCGCGGCGCAGGGCGACAACCGGGCCGCGGTCGACATGCTTCGGCGTACCGTCGCGACCGGGATGCCGGACCGAACCCTGTTCCTCGCCGACGCGCTCCTGGCGGGTGTGCGCTCGAGTCCCGAGTTCGCCGCGTTCGACGCCGAGCTCGAGCCGGCCTGGCGGCAATTGGAAGAGGAAGAGTCAGGCGGCTGATAGGCTCCTGCCAACCTTGACTCTGTCTGCCGGCTCGCGACTCGGCCCCTACGAGATCCTCGCGCCCATCGGGGCGGGCGGGATGGGTGAGGTGTACAAGGCGCGGGACACGCGTCTGGAGCGCACGGTCGCGGTGAAGGTGCTGCCGCAGCATCTCTCGGCTTCGCCGGAAGTGCGGCAGCGGTTCGAGCGCGAGGCGAAGACGGTTTCGCAGCTCTCGCATCCGCACGTCTGCGCGCTCTACGACGTGGGGCGCGAGGGCGAGACCGAGTACCTGGTCATGGAGTACCTGGAGGGGGAGACGCTGTCGGCGCGTCTGGCCGGCGGCTCGCTGCCGCTGACGCAGACGCTGAAGATCGGGGTGGAGATCGCGGACGCGCTGGACAAGGCGCACCGGCAGGGGATCGTGCACCGGGACCTGAAGCCCGGCAACGTGATGCTGACGAAGACGGGCGTCAAGCTGCTGGACTTCGGGCTCGCGAAGGCAATGGCGCCGACGAGCGCGCCGTCGTCCGGCGCGACGTCGCTGCCGACGGTGATGGGGGCGGCGACGGGGGAGAACCTGACGCAGGAAGGGACGATCCTGGGGACGTTCCAGTACATGGCGCCCGAGCAGCTCGAGGGCAAGGAGGCCGACGGGCGGACGGACATCTTCGCGTTCGGGTGCGTGCTGTACGAGATGGCGACGGGTCGGAAGGCGTTTTCGGGCTCGTCGCAGGCGTCGCTGATCTCTTCGATCATGAAGGAGGAGCCGGCGCCGGTGTCGGCGGTGATGCCGACGTCGCCGCCGGCCTTGGATCGGGTCATCCGGAAAGCGCTCGACAAGGACCCGGAGGACCGGTGGCAGAGCGCGGGGGATCTCGGGAGCGAGCTGAAGTGGATCGCCGAGGGCGGCTCGCAGAGCGGGATTCCGGCGCCCGCGCTGCCGGCCCGGCGGCGCTCCGCGGCCTGGCTGCCCTGGGCGGTGGCGATCGTCCTCGCCGGCCTCGGCCTGGCCGCGGGAAGTCTCCTGCGTCGCGCTCCCGCGGCGCCCGTGCTCCGATCGTCGATCGATCTGCCGCCGCAGATGGAGCTCGAGTCCTCCAATCAGTCGGTCGCCCTTTCGCCGGACGGCAGCGACGCTCGCCCTCGCGGCGACCGGGGCGGAGGGAAAGCGCCAGATCTGGGTTCGTCGCATGGACGGCTTCACCGTTGCGCCCCTGGCCGGTACCGACGATGCCGCGATCCCGTTCTGGTCGCCCGACGGCCGGAACATCGGCTTCTTCGCCGATCGCAAGTTGAAGCGGATCCCGGCGGCCGGGGGGGCGGTCCAGACGATCTGCGAAGCCGCGGACGGCCGCGGCGCGAGCTGGAGCGTGGACGACGTGATCGTCTTCGCCCCCGCGCCCTTCGGCGGACTCTGGAAGGTCCCGGCCGGCGGCGGCACGGCGGAGCCGCTGACGAAAGCCGAGGGGGCGGGGGCCACACACCGACTGCCCTGGTTTCTTCCGGACGGGAAGCGCCTGCTCTATTTCTCCGGCACGCAGACCTCCGACGAGGAGAAGAAGAGCGCCATCGAGGCGCTGGACCTTCGGACGGGCCGATCCACGTTCGTCGCCCACGAAAACAGCGAGGGGCGATACGCGGAGCCCGGCTACCTCCTCTTCATTCGCGACGGGAATCTCCTCGCGCAGCGGCTGGATCCTTCCAGCCTGAAGGCGAAGGGGCCGGCGACGCCGATCGCCGAGGGCGTGCTGTTCGAGCCTTACCGGTGGTTCGGGAACTTCACCGTGTCGAACCTGGGTCTTCTGGTCTTCCAGAGCAACACCGCCCAGCGCAAGCGGCGGCTGACCTGGTTCGACCTCGACGGGCGGCAGCTCGGCCAGGTGGGCGAGGCGGCGGACTTCTTCTCGGTGACGCTTTCGCCCGACGATCGGCGTGTGGCCTCGACGATTCGGAGCGGCGCCTCGGCGAAGCCGGAGGTCCGTCTCTACGATCTGGATCGCGGCGTCGGTTCGCGGTTCACGTTCGGGGATCAGGGCGCGGACTTCCCGATCTGGTCGCCCGACGGACGCCGGATCGCCTTCGGCGATCCCGGCTTCGGCGTTCGCGTCAAGGCCGCCGACGGCGCGTCGGAAGCGAAGGTCGTTTTGCCCGAGAGGACCAACATCTGGCCGCTGTCCTGGTCGCCGGATGGAAAGCACATGCTTCTGCGCATTCAGGATTCGAAGACGGGTGGCGTGGGTCTCTGGGACCTGGCGCTCGAGGGAGATCATCAGCCCCGCAAGCTCGTCGACTCCGATCCGGACGAGTTCCTGAACGGGTCGATTTCGCCGGACGGCAAATGGCTGCTCTACGTCTCGAACGAGACCGGCCGGTCGGAGATCTACCTGGTCCCCTTCGCGGGGCTCGGCGAGAAACGGCAGGTGTCGACGGCCGGGGGCGCGTCGGGCCGGTGGCTCTCGGATCGGTCCATCGTCTATGGCCAGCCTCCCGACGGAAAGCTATTCGTCGTGGACGTGGACACGAAAGGCGGTTCGCTCCAGATCGGTCCGCCGCACCCGATCTTCGGCGGCAGGCCTTCGCCGCAGCGGCCCGTTCGACGCCTCCCATGACGGAAAGAGGCTGCTGTTTGCCGTGCCGGTGGACGACACCTCGTCGGCGCAGCTCCGCCTGGTCTCCGACTGGCTCGCCGAGCTCGGAAGGTAGGGCCGGGGCTCGCCCCCGCCCCCTCGCGTCGCCGATCCCTGCGAGCCGGCTATCTTCCGACGCGGGGAGGGCGGCGGCCGGTGGGGCGACGCTTGCCCCGCTTCCTCTCGATGCGCCATGGGGGATGGAGCGTTCGAGTGGGCGGCGAGGGAGCCCCTACGACCAGACGGTCTGGATGCGGGGCGGCTGCGTCAGCGTCTGCATGACGACGCAGTACTGCTCGGTCTTCCCGGCGAGCGCGCGGAGCTGATCGGGCGTCGCGTCCGGCGCGTCGACCGTGAACTCGAGGCGGATCGACTCGAACCCGACGGGGACCTCCTTCGAGATGCCGAGCGTGCCCGCCAGATCGAGGTCGCCTTCGACGGAAACGGCGATCGATTTCGTCGGGATCCCCATGGCGGCCGCCACCATCTGGCAGGTCACCTGCGCGCAGGCGGCGAGCGCGCCCAGCAGCAGGTCGCCCGAGCAGGCGCCGGTCCCGGCGCCGCCGACGCCCGAGTGGGCCTGGGCCTCGTACACGGCCCGCCCGATGTCGATCGAACAGGCGATCGGGGCCCCGGCCTCGGTCCCCTTCGCGCTGAGCGTGATGCGCGAGGCCGAGGGCTCGGCGCGGTAACGGTCCTTCAGCGGCTTCTGGACGGAACGCAGGTCCATCGTCGGGCCTCCCGGTCTAGTCTATGGCCCCGGAGAGCTCGGACATGGACTTCGTCATCGTCGTCGAGTGCATCGCGGTCTTCTTCACCGGGCTTCTGGCCGGGATCCTCTTCGGGGACCGCGCCGGGAACACCCACGCGCGGGCGAAGCTCCCGCTTCCGGCCTTTCTGGCGTTCCAGCGGGAGCAGAACCGCCGCTTCTCGGCGATGATGCCCGTTCCGATTCTCGCGGCCGTCGTCGCGAGCGCCGGCTGGCTGGTGTTGCTCCGGTCCCGTTCGGACTCGGCCGACTTCCGGCTGGCGGCTGTCGGAACGGCGGCGCTCGTTCTCGTCGTGGCGATCACCCGGATCGTGAACATCCCCATCAACCACCGTGTCGACTCGGCGATCGACGGCTCGGAGCCCTCACAGGCGCAGGCGCTCTGGTCGCGGTGGGAGCGCGCCCACACGGCACGCACCGTGTTTGCCGTGCTGGCGTTCCTGTGCGAGCTCGCCGCGCTCGGGGTTTCGGCGTCGGGCCCTTAGGCCGGGACGGGCCGGGCCGTATCCTTGCGGGGGTACTTCGTCGCGACGTAGTCGTCGACGAGGGCGCGGAAGGCGGCCGCGAGCTCTTCGTAGGTGCCCTTGAGCGTCTTGAAGTGCTGCCCGTCGATGTAGACGGGGCAGTGCGGCTCCTCGCCGGTGCCCGGAAGCGAGATGCCGATCGAGGCGGCCTTCGACTCGCCCGGGCCGTTGACGACGCAGCCCATCACCGCGAGCGTCATGTTCTCGACACCCTCGTGCTCCTGCTTCCACACCGGCATCTGATCCCGGATGTAACCCTGGATGCGCTCGGCGAGCTCCTGGAAGGTCGTCGAGGTCGTGCGCCCGCAGCCGGGGCAGGCGGTGACCGACGGCGCGAAGGAACGGATGCCGAGCGACTGGAGCAGCTCGCAGGCCGCGTAGACTTCCTCGCGCCGGTCGCCGCCCGGCCGGGGTGTCAGCGAGATGCGGATCGTGTCGCCGATGCCTTCGTTCAGCAGAACACCCATCGCCGACGAGGACCAGACGAGGCCCTTCATCCCCATTCCCGCCTCGGTCAGGCCCAGGTGCAGCGGCTGGTCCGTGCGCGTCGCCAGTTCCCGGTAGACGGCGATCAGGTCGAGCGGCCGGGAGACCTTGCACGAGATGATGATCTGGTCCTTGCGCAGCCCCGACTGGAGCGCGAGCTCGGTCGACTGCAGGGCCGAGAGGATCATGCACTCGTTGATGATCTCCTCGGAGGTCTTGCCGAGGTCGCGGTCCGTGTTCTCCTGCATCTTCTCCATGACGAGCTCCTGGTTCAGGGAGCCGCCGTTGACGCCGATCCTCACGGGCTTGCCGTTGTCGACCGCGATCCGGCAGATCGTCGCGAACTGCTCGTCGCGCCGGGTGCCCTTGCCGACGTTGCCGGGGTTGATCCGGTACTTGTCGAGCGCCTTCGCGCAGTCCGGGAACTTCGTCAGCAGGACGTGGCCGTTGTAGTGGAAGTCGCCGATCAGCGGCGCGTCGGCGCCCGCGGCGAGCATGCGCTTCTTGATCTCGGGAACCGCCGCGGCCGCCTCGGAGACGTTGACGGTGATGCGGACGAGCTCCGAGCCCGCCCGGGCGAGCTCGATGCACTGCTGGGTCGTGGATTTCACGTCCGCCGTGTCGGTGTTCGCCATCGACTGGACCACGACGGGCGCGCCGCCGCCGACCATCACTTTGCCGACGGGGACGCCCACGGTGCGGTGCCGGATGCGCTGGGTCATGGGCCGATCAATCTACCAGATGCGGCAAGGGCGGCGGTGGACGGGTCGCGCCTATCTTGTATGCTCCGAACGACTTGACGCTCGCTTCCGGAACCCGGCTCGGCCCTTACGAGATCCTGGCGCCGCTCGGCGCGGGGGGAATGGGCGAGGTGTACCGGGCGAAGGACTCGAGGCTTCACCGCGACGTCGCGATCAAGATCCTTCCCGAGTCGGTGGCGCGCGACCCGGAGCGGCTGGCGCGCTTCCAGCGCGAAGCGCAAGTCCTGGCCGCGCTGAATCATCCGCACATCGCCGCCATCTACGGCCTCGAGGAGGCGGGCGGTGTGCCGGCGCTGGTCCTGGAGTTCGTCGAGGGAGAGACGCTCGCGCAACGCCTGGCCCAGGGCCCGATGCCGATCGATGAAGCGCTCGGCGTCGCGCGCGGGATCGCGGAAGCCCTCGAAGCGGCGCACGAAAAGGGGATCGTCCACCGGGACCTGAAGCCCGCCAACGTGATACTGACGCCGGGCGGCTCCGTGAAGGTTCTCGATTTCGGTCTCGCGAAGGCCCTGGCCGTGGACGGCGCGGCTCCCGACGTGACCCGCTCGCCGACGATCACGGCCGCCGCGACCCAGGCGGGTGTCGTCCTCGGAACGGCGGCCTACATGTCGCCGGAGCAAGCGCGCGGCAAAGCCGTCGACAAGCGCTCCGACATCTGGTCGTTCGGGGCGCTGGTGTACGAAATGCTGACGGGCCAGCGGTGCTTCGAGGGTGAGACCGTGTCGGACGTGCTCGCATCGGTTCTGCGGCAGGACCCCGAGTGGTCGAGGCTTCCGCGCGAGACTCCGGCGGCGGTCAGACTGTTGCTCCGCCGTTGCCTCGAGCGCGACCCGAAGAAGCGGCTGCGCGACATCGGCGACGCGTGGCTCGAGGGCGCGGCAGGGCCGGACCCGGCCCCGGCTTCCCGGAGATTCCCGATCGGCTGGACCGCGGCCGTCGTTCTCGCGCTGGCGGCGGGTTACGCCGCCGCGCGTTGGCTCGCGAAGGCCGAGCCTCCGGCAGGGCGGCCGGCGGCGACCCATTCGATCGTCCGTCTGCCTCCCGGGGCGCGGCTCTCGGGCTGGGCGTCCCCCGTCGTCGCGATCTCGCGCGACGGGCGCGTCGTCGCGTTCGTCGCCGAGAAAGAGAACGAGCCGCAGCGGCTTTGGATCCACCGGCTCGATCGCGACGACACGAAGGTCGTCCCCGACAGCGACAGCGCGGAGGGCCCCTTCTTCTCGCAGGACGGGCAGTGGATCGGCTTCGCCACGAACGTCTCGCAATCCGGAGGCGCTGGAGAAGGACGGCTCAAGAAGTACTCCGTCTCGACCGGACTGACGCAGCCGGTGGCCTCGATACCCGACTACTACGGCGGCAGCTTCGCCGCCGACGGCTCGATTCTGGTCGCCGCTTCGACGACCGAGGGCCTCTGGCGTCTGCCGGCCGGTGGCGGAAAGCCCGACACTTCGACCGAGAGAGTCGTCTGGCAGGGAAAGGAGGTGACGCGGTCGATGTCCTGGCCGCAGATCCTTCCCGGAGGTGCGGCGGCCCTCGTCACGGACGTGGATGCCGTGCCGATGAGCGTCGCTGCGCTCGACCTTCGCAACCGCCACCTCCGGACGCTCGCCACGGACGTCAGGTTCTGCCGGTATTCGGGCGACGGCCGGCTCCTGATGCTGAAGGCCGACCGGACGCTGCTCGCGGCTCCGTTCGATCCCGCAAGCCTCCGCATGACGGGCGAGGCGGTGGCCGTGCTGAAGGACGTCGCGTTCGGAGGCAACGATGGAGGTTCCTTCGCGCTCTCCGAAACCGGGACGCTGGTCTACGCGACGGGCACCCTCCGTGGTAGCGGTCTCGAACCCATGCGCCTCGTCCGCGTCACGGAGAAGGGCGGGATCGATCCGCTGCCCGTTCGAGTCCGAGGCGTTCGGCCGAGTGCCGGCCCCTTCCCCGGACGGTCGAAGACTCGCCGCCATGACGATGGACGGCTCGCTATGGATCTACGACCTCGCGAGGCGCGTTCGCTCCCGCATACCGACGGGCGACTGGAGGGTCCAGGGGTCGTCGGTGATCTGGTCCCCGTCCGGTGAGGACCTGGTCTTTTCCGCCTCGACCCGGGCCGAATCGGGGTGGGCCATCGTCCGCTCCAAGGCCGACGGAAGCGGGCAGCCGGTAAGGGTCGTTCCGGCCGGCCAAGAGATGTACCCGCTGGCCTGGACTCCGGACGGGCGCCTGATCGTCTACACGGTGTTCGGCAAGGAACCGGGGCTCTGGGCAGGGCCCGCCGCCGGCGATGGCCCTCAACGGCGCCTCGTCGACGGCTTCGTCGCCGGGACGGGAGTGTCCCCCGACGGAAAGTGGATCGCGTACGACCTGCTGAACCGCGAGGAATGGTCGGTCGTCGCGGAACCTCTTCCCGGTCCCGGTCCGCGCGTTCAAGTGGCCACGGGAGGCGGCCGGAGCCCCCTCTGGTCCTCGGACGGGAGGGCGATCTTCTACCGCAACGGCAGCCGCTATCTTCGCGTTCGGGTCTCCCGCATGGGAGGCAGGCTCGAGCCCTCGATGCCCGAGGAGCTTTTCCAGTCGCCGAACCTGCGAGGCCTCGCGGTCGCGCCGGACGGGAAGGGCTTCTTCGGGGTCGAGGACCCGCCCGAGTCCGGCGTGGTCCGCGAGCTGCATCTGGTGACCAACTGGTTCTCGGAGCTGGAGCCGCTGGCTCCGGCCCGCGGGGCGAAGTGACGCTCGCCGCCGGGACTCGCCTCGGTCCGTACGAGATCCTCGCGCCGCTCGGCGCCGGAGGGATGGGGGAGGTCTACAAGGCGCGGGACACCCGGCTCGAGCGGTCGGTCGCCATCAAGGTGCTCCCCCAGCATCTTTCGTCTTCGCCCGAGGTTCGGCAGCGATTCGAGCGCGAGGCGAAGACCATCTCGCAGCTCTCGCATCCGCACATCTGCGCGCTCTACGACGTTGGCCGGGAGGGTGAGACCGAGTACCTCGTGATGGAGCTCCTCGAAGGCGCGACGCTTTCGGACCGGCTCGCCGGCGGTCCGCTCCCGCTCGATCAGACCCTGCGTTACGGGGTGGAGATCGCCGACGCGCTCGACAAGGCGCACCGGCAGGGGATCGTGCACCGGGACTTGAAGCCCGGCAACGTGATGCTGACGCGGTCGGGCGTCAAGCTGCTCGACTTCGGGCTGGCCAAGGGACTCGCGGCCGCGCAGTCGCAGCCGGGCGCGACCTCGGTGCCGACCGCGATGGGCACGCCACAGAACCTGACGCAGGAGGGCACGATCCTCGGGACGTTCCAGTACATGGCGCCCGAGCAGCTCGAAGGCCGCGAGGCCGATGCCCGGTCCGACATCTTCGCGCTCGGCGCCGTGCTGTACGAGATGGCTTCGGGCCGCAAGGCGTTCTCCGGAGCGAGCCAGGCCTCGCTCATCTCGGCGATCCTGCGCGACGAGCCCCAGCCGATCTCTCAGGTGCAGCCGACGTCGCCGGCGGCGCTCGACCGGATCGTGAAGACCTGCCTCGCGAAGGACCCCGAGGAGCGCTGGCAGTCGGCGGGCGACTTGAAGCGGGAGCTCCGCTGGATCGGGGAGGGATCGCAGACCGGCGGCGCGGTGGCGGTTTCCGGCCGCGCGCCGGCGTCCCGGCTCGCGGGTCGCGTGGTTCGTCGCGCTTCTCGCGGCCGTCCTGGCGCTGGTGCTGGGCACCGCGTGGGCACGGCTGCGGGCCGTGCGGCCACCACCGATCCATGCCTTCCTCCTGCCACCGGACAAGACGACATTCGCGCTGACGGGCGACCAGGGGGCGCCGATCGCGCTCTCCGCCGACGGCGAGAACGCCGTCTTCGGCGCCTCCGGACAGCTCTGGGTCCAGTCGCTGCGAACCGGCGCGGTGGCCGCCCTCGCCGGGGCCGAGAGCGGGCAGTTTCCGTTCTGGTCGCCCGACGGGCGCCGCATCGGGTTTTTCGGCGGCGGAAAACTGAAGACGATCGACGCCGCAGGCGGGTCAGCGCGAATCGTCTGTGACGCGCCGACGCCGCGCGGGGGCACATGGGGACCGGACGAGACGATCGTGTTCGCTCCGGATTTCCGGGGAGGCCTCTATCGGGTTGCGTCGAGCGGCGGGACGCCGGCGCCGGTGACGACGCTCGACACGAAGCGCCACTCGACGCATCGCTGGCCCTGGTTCCTGGCCGACGGCCGGCATTTCATCTACCTCGCCGCCGACCATGCGAACCCGCGGTCCGAGGAAGCCGCGGTCTACGCGGCGTCGCTCGACGGGGGAGAGCCGCGGCGGCTCCTCCCGGGACCCGGCAGCGCCGTGTCCGTACCGGGCTGGCTCCTCACGGTGCAGGGTGAGAGCCTGATGGCCACGCCCTTCGACGCCAGGCGCCTGGCGGTCACGGGTCCCGCCGTCCGTGTCGCCGGAGACGCGGCCTTCGACGCCGGCACCTGGAGGGGCGTCGTCGCGGCGTCGCAGACGGGTGTTCTGGCGTACCAGATCGCGCGCGAAGGCCTCGGCGGCCAGCTCGTGTGGCTCGACTTCTCGGGCCGCACGCTCTCGACGGTCGGCGAACGGAGTGAGTCTTACTCGCTGAAGCTGTCTCCCGACGGTCGTCGGGCATCGATGCTTCTCGGCGATCCGAACAACGACATCTGGGTCTACGAGCTCGATCGGGGCGTCCGGACGCGCTTGACGACGGATGCCCAGGTGATCACCTCGCCCGTATGGTCGCCGGATGGGTCTCAGATCCTGTTCGTCAGCACAGAAAGCATCGCCAGCAAGCCTTCGTACCTCATGGAGACGCTGCCGTCACTCGGGGCCGGCGAGCGAAAGGAGGTCATGCGCTCCCCGGAGCGGATCGAGCCGACCGACTGGTCGCGGGACGGCCGCTACGTCCTGGTCGACAGGGGCAACATCGGAGCCACCGACATCTGGGCCGTCCCGGTGGCCGAGCCGGACAAGGCCTTTCCGGTGGTGCAGACGCCGTCCTGGGAGGGGGCCGGGGCGTTTTCGCCGGACGGACGCTGGCTGGCCTACGGATCGCTGCAGACGGGGACATTCGAGATCTACGTCATGGCCTTTCCCGGCGGGGCGCGATGGCAGGTCTCCGGCCAGGGCGGATGGGCGCCGCGGTGGAGCCCGGACGGGAAGACCCTCTACTTCCTTTCGTTCGACGGAATGCTGATGGGGGCCCCCGTCGACGGCAGCGGCAAGGGTCTGGAGGTCGGGAGCGCAAAGCCCCTCTTTCCCGTCAACGTCTTTACGGGCCCCCGGCAATCGCCCGCGTACGAGATCGCCCCGGACGGCAAACGCCTGCTCGTCAACCTGGCGAGCGAGTCCCAGGCCGCGCGCGTCGCGCTCGTCGCCAACTGGCCGTCCGGCCTGCCGCGATGATGCGGCTCCGCGGCGGGCTCGATAGCATTGGCGGCAAGGGGCGCGTCGTGGGACGATTCGGATCGTGATCAGAGAGGCGCGTGCGGCGATTCGCTTCGCCTTCCTCCTGCTCGGCGTGGCCGCCGCCCTCGGGGCCCAGGAGCTCGGCAAGACGGACTTCGCCACCTCCGGTTCTCCGGCCGCGCAGGAACGGTTCCTGCGCGGCGTGCTGCTGCTCCACAGCTTCGAGTACGCCGACGCCGCCGAGGAATTCCGGGCGGCGCAGAAAATCGAACCGGGCTTCGCCATGGCGTACTGGGGCGAGGCGATGACGTACAACCATCCGCTCTGGATGGAACGCGATCGCGCTTCGGCGATCGCCGCGCTCGATCGCCTGGCGCCGACGCCGGAGGCGCGCCGCGCGAAGGCGCCGACCGAGCGCGAGAAGATGTACATGGACGCCGTGGAAGTTCTCTGGGCCGAGGGGGACCGCGCCGAGCGGGACCGTGCCTATGCCGACGCGATGCGGCGTCTGCACGAGCGGTACCCCGAGGATCTCGACGCCGCCGCTTTCTATGCCCTCGCGCTGCTCGGGACGACCGAAGGGCGCCGCGACGCGGCGGTCTACATGCAGGCGGCCGCCGTGGTCGAGGAGGTCTTCGCGAAGAATCCGCATCATCCGGGCGCGGCGCACTATCTGATCCATTGCTACGACGACCCGGTTCATGCTCCCCTGGGGATGCGGGCGGCGCGCGTCTACGCCGGCATCGCGCCCGCGGCGGTGCACGCGCTGCACATGCCCTCGCACATCTTCTTCGCGACCGGCATGTGGGACGAGGCCGTCTCGTCCAACCAGGATTCCTGGAAGGCCTCCGTCGACCGGGCGGCGCGCAAGGGGCTGGGGCCCGACGATCACAGCTTCCACGCGCTTTCCTGGCTCGAGTACGCGTACCTGCAGCTCGGCCGCCGCGGCGATGCGCGGGGAACGCTCACGCTGATGGAAACCGACGCAAAGACGGGCTCGGCGCACACGCTGGAAAGCCTCGACGAGATGCGGGCGGTGTGGATCGTCGAGACGGGCGACTGCGACGCGGCGGTGCGGCCGCGCCCGGAGGCGTCCCGGGCCCGGGACCGGTTCGTGCGCGGCGTCTGCGCGCTCGCGGCGGGGGATCGGGAAGCGGTCGTCGACGAGCTCGGCCGGTTGAAGGCCGGCTCCACGTCGGCGGCGACGTCGCACGGCCACGCCGGGATGTCCTATCGCGAGGCGCGCGACGGGGAGATCGCCGCCGTGCTCGCCCTCGAGCTCGAGGCGCTGCTCGCCGCCCGGGATGGCGACGCTCCGAAGTCCGCGCGCCTGGCCGCCGAGGCCGCCGCTGCGGAGGACGCGATGACTTTCGATTTCGGCCCGCCGCCGGTCGTCAAGCCGGCCCACGAGCTCGCCGGCGAGATTCTGCTGGCGCAGGGCCGGGCCGCCGACGCCCAGCGCGAATTCGAGGAGGCGCTGGCGCGGGCGCCCGGGCGTTCCCTCTCGCTCCTCGGGCTGATGCGCGCCGCCCGGGCGTCGGGCGATGCGGCGGCGGAGCGGAACGCCCGCGCCAGGCTCGCGCACAACTGGGCGCGCGCCGATCCCGGCATTTCGGGCCTCGCCGAAGCGCGCGGTGCCGCTCCGGTTTCCTAGGTACCGCGCGGAAACGAACGAATGAGAGGCCGCTGAGATGACCCTGGCGGCCGGAACGCGCCTCGGTCCGTACGAGATCCTCGCGCCGCTCGGCGCCGGGGGCATGGGTGAGGTGTACCGGGCACGGGATGCGCGGCTCGACCGGACGGTGGCGATCAAAGTCCTTCCCGATCGCGTTGCCGCGACGCCGGAGGCGCGCAAGCGGTTCGAGCGCGAAGCCAGGTCGATTTCCCAGCTCTCCCACCCGCACATCTGCGCGGTGCACGACGTCGGCAGCGAGGGCGGCGTCGAGTACCTCGTCATGGAGTACCTCGAGGGCGAGACGCTCGCCGAGAGGCTCGCCGCCGGACCGCGGCCGATCGAGGATGTCCTGCGGTTCGGCCGGCAGATCGCGCAGGCCCTCGACGCCGCGCACCGTCGCGGAATCGTGCACCGGGACCTGAAGCCCGGCAACGTGATGTTGACCCGGTCGGGCGTGAAGCTGCTCGACTTCGGCCTCGCCCGCGCGCTGGCGCCGGCGTCGGGAGAGCACCTGACGCATGCCGCGACGGCGGGCGCAGATCTGACGCAGGACGGATACATCCTCGGGACGGTCGGCTACATGTCGCCCGAGCAGACGGAGGGCAAGGAGATCGACGCGCGCAGCGACATCTTCGCGCTCGGCGCCGTGCTCTACGAGATGGCGACCGGCCGCCGGGCGTTCGAAGGCGGCAGCCGGGCCGCGACGCTCTCGGCGGTTCTGACGAGCCAGCCGCCGCCGATCCTCTCGGTGCGTCCGGAGCTGCCGCCGGCGCTCGAGCCGCTCGTCGCCGTGTGCCTCGCGAAGGACCGCGACCGCCGCTGGCAGAGCGCGCACGACGTGGATCTGCAGCTCGAGGCGATCGGGAGCAGTTCGTCGCATCCGCGGCTTGCGGCGGCGCTGCCGGCGGGCCGGAGCCGGGTGTCGCGATGGCTGCCGTGGGTCGTCGCGGGTGCCTGCGCCGCTGGGGCTGCGGCGGCGCTGCTCCGGAGGCCGGCGGCGCCGCCGGCGACACCCGTGCGCTTCGCCCTCCCGCCTCCCGCCGAGGGCTCCTACGGCAGCACGTTCGAGTCCAAGACGGTTGCCGTCTCGCCCGACGGCACGCAGATCGCTTTCATCGTGTCTCCCTACGGCGTCTCGGCCGCGCGTCGCGGGATCTCGGCGCCCGACGCCTCCGGGGCGCGCCGCATGTGGATTCGCCGCCTGTCGGAGATCGAAGCGCATCCCGTCCCCGGGACCGAGGACGTGCTCTCCCTCTTCTGGTCTCCCGATGGGACCCAGCTCGGGTTCTTCACGCCCGGAAAGCTGAAGCGCATCCTCCTCCCCGGAGGTGCCGCGATTCCCGTCTGCGACCTCCCGTTGGGATCGGGCAGGGCCGCGACGTGGGGGTCAAACGGCGACATTCTCTTCGCCAGCATCCAGGGGCCTGCCGTCTCCCGGGTTTCCGCAGCGGGCGGCACCCCGGTCGACGAGATCAAGGCGTCCGGCGACGAGATACGGCTGAACTGGCCCTGGTATCTGCCGGACGGAAAGAGGTTTCTCTATGTCGCCCGGATCCGCGACGGAAGTGGCCGGTTGATGCTCGGAGAGCTCGGCAAGCCTTCCCGGGTCGTGGCACCGATGGAGTCGTCCGTTCAGTATGCCGAGCCGGGCTTCCTGGTCTTCGCGAAGGAAGGCGCGCTGCTCGCCCAGCGGTTCGATCCGGACGCCGGACGCCTCTTCGGGGATCCGATCTCGATCGCGGAGCACGTCAACTACTTCCAGTCTACGGGCCACGCCGCATTCGCGGTATCTCCCGCAGGGACGATCGTCTTCCAGTCCCACGACGACGTCGGTCACCTGGCATGGTTCGACCGCTCCGGCCGGGAGCTCGGGACCATCGGGCCGCCCGGCAACTACCTCGACGTCTCGATCGCCGCGGGCGGGCGGCGGGTCTTCTACGACCGGACGCGGCCCGACCTCGGGACCTTCGACATCTGGAGCTTCGATCTCGAACGCGGAGTCGAGACCCCCGTCACGAACGAGCCCGAGACCGAGATCTCGGCCATCGGGCTGCCCGACGGCAAGAGCATCGTCTATTCGGCCAATCGCGGGACTGCGCCGGAGCTGTACCGCCGGAACCTGGAGACCGGCGCCGAGGAGCGGCTGGCTCACGGCCAGCGGACATTCCAGCAGGCTCAGGATGTCTCGCCGGACGGCCGAATTCTCGTCTACACGGAGCGGGCGGCGACCGGCAGCTTCGACATCTGGACTCTGCCTCTGGACGGTTCCTCGAAGCCGACGCCGTTCCTGCAGGCCCCGTTCGCCAAGGGCCAGGTCCGATTTTCGCCGGACGGCCGGTTCCTGGCGTTCGTCTCCACCGAATCCGGCCGCCCCGAGGTCTACATAGCCCCGTTTCCCGGTCCCGGGGAGAGGATCCGGTTGTCCTCCGACGGAGCCTATCTTCTGGCGTGGAGTCCCGACGGGCGCGAGCTCCTCTACCTGTCGGATGCGGGCCGCATGATGTCGGTCCCCGTGTCGACGAGCCCGTCCCTTCGGACCGGTCCGCCGAAGCCCCTCTTCACCTTCTCGGGTCGGCGCTGGTTCGGGTTCGCGCTATCGGGGGACGGGAAGAGATTCCTCGCCGTCGTTCCCGACGTCTCCGCCGACGAGCAGCCGATGACCGTCGTCCTGAACTGGACGGCGGCGCTGCCGCGGTAGGGGGAAGCGATAGCGAAAGCGCAAAAAGCGCGGCGCGGCCCGGGTCGCTCCGGTCTTCCGGAAGGCGCGCTCGGATCTCCCGCATCCGGGGGATCGAATATCCTGAGGAGAGCTTGAGCCTCGACGCCGGCGTTCGCCTTGGTCCCTTCGAGATCCTCGCGCCGCTCGGCGCGGGTGGGATGGGAGAGGTCTACAAGGCACGGGACCTGCGCCTCGAGCGAACGATTGCGATCAAGGTGCTGCCGGAGCGCGTGGCGGCGTCGCCGGAGCTCCGCCGACGCTTCGAGCGAGAGGCGCGGGCGATCTCGCAGCTCTCGCACCCGAACATCTGTACGGTCTACGACGTCGGGAGGCAGGACGGCGTCGAGTATCTCGTCATGGAGTATCTCGAGGGCAAGACCCTCGCCGCGAGGCTCCTCGCGGGGCGCTGCCTCTCGACGAGGTCATGCGGTTCGGGCGGCAGATCTCCCAGGCCCTGGATGCCGCGCACCGCCACGGCATCGTGCATCGGGACCTGAAGCCGGGCAACATCATGTTGACGCGGTCCGGCGTCAAGCTCCTCGACTTCGGCCTCGCCTGCCCGTGCCTTCCGCGGCAGACCTGGCGCAGACGCCGACCGTGGCGTCGGATCTGACCGCCGAGGGCCTCATCCTCGGCACGGCGGGCTACATGTCGCCGGAGCAGGCCGAGGGCCGGGAGCTCGACTCCCGGAGCGACATCTTCGCGCTCGGCGCCGTGCTCTACGAGATGACGACGGGCGGCGCGCGTTCCAGGGCGCCAGTGTGGCGGCGACGCTCTCGGCCGTCCTGACGAACGATCCTCCGCCGATTCTCTCCGTCCGGCCGGAAGCCCCCGCCACGATGGAGCCGCTGGTCGCTCTGTGCCTCGCGAAGGACCGCGAGCGACGCTGGCGAAGCGCGCACGACGTGGACCTGCAGCTCGAGTCGATGAGCGGGAGCTCTTCCCATCCTCAGCTTCTCGCGGCGGTGCCGTCGCGGCGGCCGCGGCGGGGGTTGGTCTGGGCCGCCTGGGAGTCGCCGCCGTACTCGCTTCCGTCGCGCTCCTGCGGATCGGGAGCGCGGCCCCGTCCGCGGGTCCGTGATCGTTTCCCTCTTCCGCCGGCCGACCGCGCCTTCTTCATGTCGATGACGACGAAGGCCTTTGCGGTCTCGCCGACGGACTTCGGATCGCCTACGTCTCGTCGTCGAATTCCGAGTCGTCCTCGCGTGCTCCGAACTCACCGGCGGGAGCAGCGCGGCATATGGGTTCGCGAGCTCGCCAGTCTCGAAGCCCGGCCGGTTCCGGGGACCGAGGGCGCGATCTCGGTCTTCTGGTCGCCGACGGGAAAGCGCTCGGCTTTTGCGCGCCGGGGAAGTTGAAACGGATCCTGCTCGCCGAGGGTGCGGCTCCCGTCCCGTGTGCGACCTGCCGTCGAGACTCTGGATGGACGGGAGCTGGGGATCTGGCGGTGACATCGCTCGGGCACATCCAGGGCACGACGATTCTCCGGGTGCCGCCGCCGGCGGCTCGCCGCGGGCCGTCGTGGAAGCTCAGGCTCGCTGGGCGAGGTTCGGCTCGGCTGGCCCTCGTACCTTCCGGGGGGCAATCGGTTTCTCTACGTCGCGCAGCTGACCGGCGGCGCTTCGAAGTTGATGCTGGCCGAGCCCGGAAAGCCGCCGCGCCGATCGGGCCGGGGACCTCCTCGGTGCAGTTCGTCGAACCGGGTTACCTCGTCTTCGCGCGGGAGGGCGTGCTCTCGCGCAGCGATTCGACTCGAAATCCGGGCGTTTGTCCGGGGACCCCGTTTCGATCGCCGAGCAGGTCCGCTATTTCCTGACGACGGGCTTCGCCGCCTTCGCCGCTTCGCCGCCGGGACCATCGTGTTTCAGCCTCACGAAGACGTGAGCCGCCTGACCTGGTTCGACCGGGCGGGCGGCCCTCGAGACGATCGGGCCTCCCGGCAGCTACCTGAACGTCGCGATCGATCGCGACGGGCAGCGGGCTTTCTACGATCGCGCGCGCCCCGGCGTCGGCACGATGGACGTCTGGTCGTGGAATCTCTCCCGGGGCGTGGAGACGCCGGTCGCGAGCGGCCCCGAGACCGACATCGCTCCCTACCGGTTCCCGGCGGCAACAGTCTCGTCTACTCGTCCACGCGGGGCGGCGCGCCGGAACTGTTTCGGAGAAATCTCGACGGCGGCGGCGAGGAGCATTTGACCCAGGTCCGTCGATCCGCCTATCAGCTGGCGCAGGATCTGTCGCCCGACGGACGAACGCTCGCCTACATCGAGCGCCAGACGCCGGGGGTCTTCGACGTCTGGACCGTTCCGGTTTCCGGGGAGGGCCGACCCGTGCTCTCCTTCAGTCTCCGTACGACAAGAATGACGTCCGCTTTTCGCCCGACGGCCGCTTCCTCGTGTTCATATCCAACGAATCGGGTCAGGGCGAGGTCTACGCGACGCCGTTTCCCGGCCCCGGCGAAAGGATCCGCTTGACGGGGACGGGAGCGCGCCTGCTGCGCTGGAGTCCCGACGGCAAAGCTCTGTTCTACGTCTCCGCCGACGGACGCCTGATGTCGCTTCCGGTGGAGACGCAGCCGTCCTTTCAGGCGGGGCGGGCGACGGAGCTCTTCAAGATCCCGGGCGGCCTGGCTGGACTTCGTCGTCTCGCGCGACGGGAAGAAGTTTCTCGCCGTCGTGCCCGAGACCGTCTCGGGCGAGCAGCCGATGACGGTGTGTCAATTGGGCGGCGCTTGCGAAGTAGGTCTACTTGGAGGATCGTTCTTCGCGCCGGGCGGCGGCGGGTACTCGGCGAGCAGCTCCGAGACCGCCCGCTCGATGTCCCTTCGGAGCGAGTCCGGGTTGTCGCCGAGGATCGCCGTCTTGAGTCCACGCCAGACGAGCCGGTGCTCCGAGTCGCGGATGTCGAGATAGAGCGTGCCTTCCTTCCGGTACTTGGTCCCGGCCCAGAGCGTCACGGTCCACCAGGAGTACTTGCCGAAGCGGTCCTGGGAGGCCACGCCGTCGGGCCGCGTGATGTAGGAGACGTAGATGTCGGGCGTCGCTCCCGGCGCGACGGGCGCCACGCCTTTCTTCCGGAGCGTATTGTCGACGGCCTTCCGGATGGTGTCGTCGACGAAGCGCCCGTCGACGATCGAGCTGCCGCCGGGCATCTGGAACTTCGGGTCCTCGTACCAGGCGTAGGTCTTCGGGGCCGTGAACTTGAAATCCGGGTCGAACGCGTAGTGGTAGGTCGGCGCTCCCGCGCAGGCGAGCGCGCCGGCACGAGCGCGGAGGACGGGCGGGCGGCCGCCCGGATCACGAGGTCGGAACCGCGCCGGGCGGCGGCGGAAATTTCGACAGCAGGGCGTCGATCTCGTGGTGGATCTCGCGGCCGGCGGCGGCCGGATCCTCGCCCTCGAGCCGCGTGATCGAGCCGCGCCAGACGAGCTTCTTGTCGGCCTTGCGCATGTCGATCGTGATGGATCGGGATTTCTCGTACATCGTGGTCTCGTATCCCGTCAGCCAGGCGACGTTGGGGTCCTTGACCTCGTCGGAGACGCGGGTGTCGCCCGTGAAGAACGCGACGAGGAGTCGCCTGCCCGGGGGCGACGAGGCGATAGCCCTGCTGGAGGTTCTGGTCGACGGCGGAGTGGACGTGCTGCTCGATGAAAGTGCCGTCGATGATCGAGTCGCCGTGGGGTGCGGGGTACTCCGGGCCGTCCAGCCAGGCGTAGGTCTTCGCGTCCGCGAAGTCGGCGGTCTTGTCCCAGGCGAACTGCGGAGGCGGATGCGTGCCGCGGCAGGCGGCGGCGGCGAACGCGGTGGCCGCGAGCAGAAACGAGAGGCGCCGCAGGGTCCCAGTCATAAACGCTCCTTCACGAGTGCGGGGGACATTACACCACGCCCCGGATCGCATAGTCTTGCCCCGTGGGCGGCGGTCAGCGGGTCCCCGGGCCCCCGCGGCGTTTTCCGGGCAGTCACCTCTTCGCGCTCCGCCGGGACCCGCTCGCGTTCCTGACGCGCCTGGCGCGGGAGCACGGCGACGTCGCGCGATTCCGTCTCGGGCCGGTGGACGTCCACCTGGTGAACCGCCCGACTGGATTCGCGACGTTCTCGTGACGCACGCCGACCTCTTTCACAAGGGGCGGGGCCTCGAGCGCGCGAAGCGGCTTCTCGGCGAAGGGCTGCTGACGAGCGAAGACCCGGTGCACCTGCGCCAGCGGCGGATGATGCAGCCCGCGTTCCACCGCGACCGCATCGCGGCCTATGCAGACGTCATGACCGCGCAGGCCGAGCGCATGAGCGCGCGCTGGAGGGGCGGCGAGACGCGCGATCTCGCGCAGGAGATGTCGCGTCTGACGCTCGCCGTCGTCGGAAGGACGCTGTTCGACTCCGACGTCGAGGCCGAGGCCGACGAGATCGGCGACGCGCTGGCGATGCGCTCGAGCTCTTCGGCCGGACGTTCTCGCTGCCGTTCTTCCCGGTGATCGACCGCCTGCCCCTGCCCTCGAACCGCCGGTTCGCGAAGGCGCGCGCCCGGATCGACGCGACGATCGGGCGGCTGATCGCCGAGCGTCGGCGCGCGCCCGGAGGTCGCACGGACCTCTTGACGCGCTCGTTCAGGCGAGCGACACCGAGGGCGACGGCACGGGCATGACCGACGTGCAGGTGCGCGATGAGGCCGTGACGATTTTTCTCGCGGGACACGAGACGACGGCCAACGCCCTGACCTGGACCTGGTACCTGCTCTCCCGGAACCCCGAGGTCGAGGCGCGGCTCCATGCCGAGGTGGACGCGCTCGGTGCGCCTCCCGGGTTCGCCGACCTGCCGAAGCTCGGCTACACGGAGATGGTTCTTGCCGAGTCGATGCGCCTCTTTCCTCCGGCCTGGATCATCGGCCGCCGCGCAATGACCGATTACGAGGTCGGCGGATACAGGATCCGGCGGGGCTCGATCGTCGTCTGCAGCCAATGGGTGACACATCGCGACCCTCGTTTCTTCCCGGATCCCGAAAGGTTCGATCCGGAGCGGTTTCGCCCCGAGGCGAAAGAGGCGCGGCCGAAGTTCGCCTATTTTCCGTTCGGCGGCGGCCCGCGGGTGTGCATCGGCGAAGGATTCGCGTGGATGGAGGGGATGCTTCTCCTGGCGGCGGTCGCGAGGCGCTGGCGGCCGCGTCTTGCGGCCGGCCACGGCATCGTCTCCGCACCCTCGCTCACCTGCGGCCGACGCGCGGAATGCCCGCGTCGGTCGGGTCGCGCGGTTCGACCGTGGCGCAAACGATGTTGTAGGCTGTGCCAACTTGGCACTGTCCGCAGGAACGAAGCTCGGGCCCTACGAGATCGTCGCGCCGCTCGGCGCCGGCGGCATGGGCGAGGTGTACCGGGCGCGCGACACGCGGCTCGAGCCGCGAGGTCGCGGTCAAGGTGCTGCCCGCGCAACTGTCGGCGAGCGCCGAGGTCCGCGCAGCGCTTCGAGCGCGAGGCGACGACGATCTCGCAGCTCTCGACCACCCGAACATCTGCACGCTCTACGACGTCGGCCGCGAGGGCGACACCGACTACCTGGTGATGGAGCTCCTCGAGGGCGAGACGCCTGGCCGCCCGGCTCGGGAAGGGCCCGCTTGCCGCACGGAGGAGGTGCTGCGGCTACGGCGATCCAGATCGCGGACGCGCTCGACAAGGCGCACCGGCAGGGGATCGTCCACCGCGACCTGAAGCCGGGCAACATCATGCTGACGAAGACGGGCGCGAAGCTGCTCGACTTCGGACTGGCCAAGCCGTTGACGGCCGCCGGCGCGCGCCGCGGTGTCGGGCGTCTCGGTCGCTCGCGACCGAAGCGCAGGTGAGCCAGCCGCTGACCGAGCGCGGGCACGATCCTCGGCACGTTCCAGTACATGGCGCCCGAGCAGCTCGAGGGCGGCGAGGCCGACGCCCGCACCGACATCTTCGCGCTCGGCGCGCGTGCTCTACGAGATGGCGACCGGGCAAGCAAGGCGTTCGCCGGCAAGAGCCAGGCGACCCTCATCGGCTCGATCCTGCGGGACGAGCCGCCGTCGATCACCGAGGCGGCGCCGATGACCCCGCCGGCGCTCGAACCGCGTGGTGCAGACCTGCCTCGCCAAGGACCCGGAGGACCGCTTCCAGACGGCGCACGACGTGAAGCTCCAGCTGGAGTGGATCGCGGAGGGCGGCTCCCAGGCGGGGGTGCCGGCGCCGGTCGCGGCGCGGCGCAAGAACCGCGAGAAGCTGGCCTGGATCGTCGCGGCGGTCCTCGCGCTCGTGTCGGCGCTCGCCATCTTCGGATACCTGAGGCGCGCGCCGAAGCCGCCGCGCATCGTCCGGTTCGAGCTCGCGACACCGGCGGAGATCGTGGCGCTCGACGCGCCGCGCATCTCGCCCGACGGGCGCTCGATCGCGTTCAACGCGACGGACTCGTCCGGCAAGACGCGCATCTGGCTTCGTTCGATGAGCGCGCTGGCCGCGCAGCCCCTTCCGGGCACGGAGGGGACGAGCCGGCCCTTCTGGTCGCCGGACACGCGGTTCCTCGGCTTTTTCGCCGAGGGCAAGCTCAAGAAGATCGACGTGACGGGGGGTCCGCCGCTGAACATCTGCGACGCGCCGAGCGGCTCCGACGGTTCGTGGAGCTCGGAGGGCGTGATTCTCTTCGACGGCCGCGGAACGGACCCGATCCACCGCGTGTCGGCGGCAGGAGGCGTCGCGGTCGCGGTGGTGAAGCCCGATCCGGAGAAGAAAATGGGCCAGGTCGGCTGGCCGGAGTTCCTGCCGGACGGCAAGCATTACTTCTTCATGGTGATCGGGACCCGGGCCGAGGACAGCGCGTACCGCATCGGATCGCTCGACTCGACCGAGTCGAAGGCCTTCGCTCCCGCCCAGACCCTGCTCACGTACGCGCCCCCGGGCTACCTCCTTTTCGTCCGGGATCGCACGCTCGTGGCCCAGCCCTTCGACGCAAAGGCCCAGAAGACGACGGGCGAGCCCGTGCCGCTGGCGGAGAAGATCGGCGTCGACAGCGTCGGGCTCGCTCGCTTCTCGGTCTCTCGAGAGGGCACGCTCGCCTATCGAACCGGGGAGTCCGGGACCGCCTGCTCTGGGTGGATCGCAACGGCAAGGAACTCGGGACGGCCAGCGAAGCGGGCGACTCGCGCGAGCCGGCGCTGTCACCGCGGGGCGACCGGCTCGCTTTCGACCTGACCGACGCCCGGGCCAACAACTCCGACATCTGGGTGCGCGATCTCGCGCGCGGAGTGAACTCGCGGCTGACTTTCGGCGCCGCCAACGAGTTCGCTCCGACCTGGGCGCCCGACGGCAACCGGATCGCCTACGCCGTGACGGGAAAGGGAATCTTCGAAAAGGCGGCGGACGGCACCGGCGACGAGACCGAGCTCCTCAAGGCGCCGGAGGTCGTGTTCCCGACCGACTGGTCCCGCGACGGCCGCTACATCGCCGTCATGTGGCAGGGCAAGGGCACGGGCTTCGACATCTGGGTCTGCCGACGTTCGGCGATCGCAAGCCGATCCCGGTTCTCAAGACCCCGTTCGACGAGGGGATCACCAAGTTCTCGCCGGACGGCCGGTTCATCGTCTACCAGTCGAACGAGTCCGGGCGCGCCGAGATCTACGCCCGCAGCTTCCCCGGTCCCGGCGGCAAGTGGCAGGTCTCGGCCGAAGGGGGCGCGGACCCGAGCTTCAGCGCCGACGGCAAGGAGATCTATTATCGCGCGCCGGACCAGAAGGTCATGGCCGTGGACGTGAAGATCGGCACGGGATTCGAGGCCGGAGTGCCGAAGCCGCTCTTTCTCGGCCGCTTCCAGCCGGCGACCGCGCGCAACAGCTACGTGCCGTCGGCCGACGGCCAGAAGTTCCTGATCGTCGCGCCGCTCGGCCGCGATGCGATGGCGCCGACGACGGTGGTCCTCAACTGGTTCGTCGGACTCGGGCGTTGAGTTGGATCGACTCATATTAAGCAGTCGTTTATACTCATATGTATGAGTAAGAGACTGCAGGTCCTTCTGGACGAGGACGAGCTGCGAGAAATCCAGCGAATCGCCCGGGCCCGGCGCATGACGGTCGCCGAGTGGGTCCGCCAGGCCCTCCGTTCGGCTGGGGAGAGCGAGCCGGTGCGCGAAGCCGCTCGGAAGCTCGCGACCGTTCGAGCTGCGGCGCGGCATTCCTTTCCGACGGGGGACATCGAGCAGATGCTCTCCGAGATCGAGCGAGGCTACGCTGGCGGAGGCGGTTCGTGATCTTCGTGGACTCGAACGTCCCGATGTATCTCGTCGGCGGACCGCACCCGCACAAGGCGGACGCGCAGCGGCTCCTCGAGAAGTGCATCGCGGAGCGCCAGCGCCTGGTCACCGACGCCGAGGTGTTGCAGGAGATCCTCCACCGGTACGTCGCCATCGATCGGCGCGATGCGATTCAGCCCGCGTTCGACGCGATTCTGGGCATCGTGGACGAGGTGTTTCCCGTCGAGGCGCCGGCCGTCGAACGCGCGAAGGCCATCGTGCTCGAGACCCGGAAGCTGTCGGCCCGGGACGCTCTTCACGTCTCCGTCATGGAGCGCCGGCGCGTCGGGCGGATTCTGAGCTTCGATTCCGGATTCGACGGCGTACGGGGCATCGAACGGCTGGGGGCCTGACATGAGCCTCGCCACCGGAACGAAGCTCGGCCCCTACGAGATCGTCGCGCCGATCGGCGCCGGCGGCATGGGCGAGGTCTACCGGGCGAAGGACTACGCGGCTCGACCGCCAGGTCGCGGTCAAGGTGCTCTCCGCGCACCTTTCGGCGAGCGAGGAGGTCCGGCAGCGCTTCGAGCGCGAGGCGAAGACGATCTCGCAGTTCTCGCACCCGCACATCTGCTCGCTCTACGACGTCGGCCGGGAGGGCGACACCGACTACCTCGTGATGGAGCTCCTCGAGGGCGAGACCCTGGCCGACCGGCTGGGCAAGGGCGCGCTTCCGACCGAGCAGGTCCTGCGCTTCGGGATCGAGATCGCGGACGCGCTCGACAAGGCGCACCGGCAGGGCATCGTGCACCGGGACCTGAAGCCGGGCAACATCATGCTGACGAAGACGGGCGTCAAGCTGCTCGACTTCGGACTGGCCAAGCCGTTGACGGCCGCCGGCGCGCGGCCCGTCTCGGGCGCCTCGGTCCTCGCCGACGGAGGCGCAGGTGAGCGCAGCCGCTGACCGAGCGCGGGACCGTCCTCGGCACGTTCCAGTACATGGCGCCGGAGCAGCTCGAGGGCGGGGAGGCGGACGGCCGCTCCGACATCTTCGCTTTCGGCGCCGTGCTCTACGAGATGGCGACCGGGAAGAAGGCCTTCACCGGCAAGAGCCAGGCGTCGCTCATCGGCTCGATCCTGCGGGACGATCCGCCGTCGATCTCGGAGGCGGCGCCGATGATCCCGCCGGCGCTGAACCGCGTCGTCAAGACCTGCCTCGCCAAGGACCCCGAGGACCGCTTCCAGACGGCGCACGACGCCAAGCTCCAGCTCGAGTGGATCGCGGAGGGCGGGTCGCAAGTCGGACTGCCGGCCCCGGTCGCCGCGCGCCGCAAGAGCCGCGAGAAGCTCGCGTGGGCCCTGGCCGCGGTCGCGGCCCTCGCCGCGGGGCTGGCCGCGTTCGGCTACGTTCGCCGGGCGCCGAAGCCGCTGCGGGTCGTGCGCTTCGAGCTCGCGACGCCGGCGGAGATCGTTTCGCTCGACGCGCCGCGGGTCTCGCCCGACGGGCGATTCGTCGCCTTCAACGCGACCGATTCCTCGGGCAAGACCCGCATCTGGCTCCGCGGGCTCAATGCCCTCGAGCCGCAGCCGCTCCCCGGAACGGAGGGAACGACCCGGCCCTTCTGGTCGCCGGACTCCCGGTTCCTCGCGTTCTTCGCCGAAGGAAAGCTCAAGAAGATCGACGTGTCGGGGGGGCCGGCGCAGAACATCTGCGACGCGCCGACCGGCTCCGACGGTTCCTGGAGTCCGGAGGGCGTGATCCTCTACGACGGCCGGGGCAACGATCCGATTCACCGCGTGGCCGCCGCGGGCGGGGTCCCCGCCGTCGCCGTCGAGCCGGCAAAGGGGGGCCAGGTTGGCTGGCCCGAGTTCCTTCCGGACGGCCGGCACTATTTCTTCATGGTGATCGGGACGAGGCCCGAGGACAGCGCGTACCGGATCGGTTCGCTCGACTCGAAGGAGTCGAAGGTCTTCGCTCCCGCCCAGACTCTGATCACGTACGCGCCGCCGGGCTACCTCCTGTTCGTCCGCGACCGGACTCTCGTCGCTCAGCCCTTCGACGCCAAAGCGCTCAAGACGACCGGCGAGCCGCGCCCGCTGGCGGAGAAGATCGGCGTCGACGCGGTCGGCCTGGCCCGCTTCTCGGCCTCCCGCGAGGGCACGCTCGCCTATCGGACGGGGGAATCCGGCACGCGCCTGCTCTGGGTGGATCGCAACGGCAAGGAGCTCGACACCGTCGGCGACGTGGGTGACTCGCGGGAACCGGCGCTTTCTCCGAAGGGCGACCGCCTCGCCTTCGACATGACCGACGCCCGGTCCAACAACGCCGACATCTGGGTGCGCGATCTTTCGCGTGGAGTCAACTCGCGGCTGACGTTTGCCGCCGAAGACGAGTATTCCCCGACGTGGTCGCCCGATGGAACACGGATCGTCTTCACGCGGGACGGCGCCGGCCTCTTCGAGAAGGCGGCCGACGGGACCGGAGCCGAGAAGGAGCTCCTGAAGGCGGAGGGAGTGATATTCGCAACGGACTGGTCGCGCGACGGCCGGTACATCGCCTTCAGCCGCATGGGCAAGGACACCGGCCTCGACCTCTGGGTGCTGCCGACCTTCGGCGACGGCAAGCCGATCGAGGCTCTCAAGACGCCCTTCAACGAGAGCAACGCCGTCTTCTCTCCGGACGGCCGATTCATCGTGTATGCGTCGAACGAGTCGGGCCGCAGCGAGATCTACGCGCGCAGCTTCCCGGGCTCCGGCGGCAAGTGGCAGATCTCGGCCGACGGCGGCACGGACCCGCACTTCAGCGCCGACGGCAAGGAGATCACCTACCGCGCTCCGGACCAGAAGATCATGGCCGTGGACGCGAAAACGGGAGCCGGGTTCGAAGCCGGGGTTCCGAAGGCGCTCTTCCTCGGCCGGTTCCAGCCGGCGACCGCGCGCAACCGCTACGTGCCCTCCGCCGACGGCCAGCGTTTTCTGATCGTCGCGCCGCTCGGGCGCGACGCCATGGCCCCCACGACGGTCGTCCTGAACTGGTTCGCCGAGCTCGGCAAGTGACGCTCGAAGCCGGAACGAAGCTCGGTCCCTACGAGGTCCTCGCGCCGATCGGCGCGGGTGGGATGGGCGAGGTCTACAAGGCGAAGGACACGCGGCTCGGGCGCGACGTCGCGGTCAAGGTGCTGCCGGCGCACATGTCGGCGAACGCGGAACTGCGCCAGCGGCTCGAGCGCGAGGCGAAGACGATCTCGTCGCTTTCGCATGCCCACATCTGCGCGCTCTACGACGTCGGGCACCAGGACGGGACGGACTACCTCGTCATGGAGTTGCTCGAGGGGGAGACGCTGGCGGACCGGCTGGCGAAGGGCGCGCTCCCGATGGACCAGGCGCTGAAGTTTGGAGTGGAGATCGCAGGCGCGCTCGATGCCGCGCACCACAGCGGGATCGTCCACCGCGACTTGAAGCCCGGCAACATCATGCTGACGAAGTCGGGCGTGAAGCTGCTCGACTTCGGGCTGGCGAAACTGGCGGCGCCGGACAAGACCGCGGTCTCGCAGGCGACGAGCCTGCCGACGGCGCTGCAGGAAAGCCAGCCGCTGACCTCGCGGGGGACGATCCTCGGGACCTTCCAGTACATGGCGCCGGAGCAGCTCGAGGGGCGCGAGGCGGACGCGCGCAGCGACATCTTCGCGTTCGGCTGCGTGCTCTACGAGATGCTGTCCGGGTCAGAAGGCCTTCACGGGCAAGAGCCAGGCGTCGCTGATCGGCTCGATCATGAACACCGAGCCGCCGCCGATCTCGTCGATCCAGCCGATGATCCCGCCCGCGCTCGACCGGATCGTCAAGGGCTGCCTCGCGAAGGAGCCCGATCACCGCTGGAACACGGCGCACGACGTGATGCTGCAGCTCCAGTGGATCGCGGAGGGCGGCTCGCTGGCGGGCGTGCCGGCTCCCGTCGTGGCGCGCCGCAAGAACCGCGAGAAGCTCGCCTGGGCGCTGGCGGGGCTCGCGCTCGCCGCGGCCGGCCTCGCGACCTGGGGCTACGTCCGGCGCGCCCCCGTCCCGCCGCAGCTCGCCCGCTTCGACGTGATGCCCCCGGAAGACCTCACGGCGATCGACATGCCCCGCGTTTCGCCCGACGGCCGCATCATCGCCTTCAACGCGACGGACGCATCGGGGAAGACGCGCATCTGGATCCGGCCGTTGAACGCCCTGTCGGCCCACGCGCTCGAGGGCACCGACGGCACGACGCGGCCGTTCTGGTCGCCGGACTCCCGGTACGTCGCCTTCTTCGCCGAGGGCAAGCTGAAGAAGGTCGACGTCTCCGGCGCGCCGCCGCAGAAGATCTGCGACGCCCCGAGCGGCGCCGACGGCTCCTGGAGCTCGGAAGGCGTGATCCTCTTCGACGGCGTCACGGGCGACCCCATCCAGCGCGTCTCGGCCACGGGCGGCACCCCGGTCGTCGAGGTCAAGCCCGACCCGGCGCGCAAGGAAACGCAGGTCGCCTGGCCGGAGTTTCTTCCCGACGGCCGCCACTACGTCTACATGGCGACCGGGCAGAAGCCGGAAGACAACCTCTACCGCATCGGCGAGCTCGGGTCGAGGGAATCCAAGCCGATGACCTCCGCCCAGACGCTCATCACGTACGCCCCGCCGGGCTATCTCCTTTTCGTCAGAGACAGGACCCTCGTGGCCCAGCGCTTCGACCTGAAAAACCTGAAGACCCTCGGGGAGCCTGCGCCGGTGGCCGAGAAGATCGGCACCGATGCCGTCGGCCTCGCGCGTTTCTCGGTGTCGGACAACGGCGTCCTCGCCTACCGCACGGGCGATTCCGGAAATCGTCTTCTCTGGATCGACCGGAGCGGGAAGGAGCTCGACACGCTGGGCGGCGACCAGCGACTACGGGAACCCGGCGTTTTCCCTGGACGGCAAGCATCTGGCCTTCGACGATACGGACGCCCGCAGCGGAAAGAACGACATCTGGGTGCGGGACCTCGCGCGTGGAGTCAACTCGCGCTTCACGTTCGGCGCCGGGAACAACATCTGTCCCGTGTGGTCGCCCGACGGCACGCGGATCGTCTTCGCCTCGGACCGGGACGGCAAGTTCAGTCTCCGGGAGAAGCCGGCGAGCGGCCAGGGGGAGGAGAAGACGCTCTTCGAAACCGAGGACGGCCGCGTCATCCCCAGCGACTGGTCGCGCGACGGGAAGTACATCGCCTATTCGCTCCGGGCCAAGGACGGCTGGGACGTCGTTCGTCCTTCCGACCTCCGGCGACCGCAAGCCGATTCCGGTCGTCCAGACGCCGTTCAACGAGCTCTGGCCCCGGTTCTCTCCGGACGGCCGGTTCCTCCTCTACCAGTCCAACGAGTCCGGGCGCAACGAGATCTACGTACAGACCTTCCCGAATCCCGGCGGCAAGTGGCAGATCTCGACGGGCGGCGGAATCGACGCCTCCTGGCGGGCGGACGGCAAGGAGATCTTCTACCGCTCGCCCGATCAGAAGCTCATGGCGGTCGACGTTCAGACCGGCGCGACCTTCCAGGCCGGCATTCCGCGGCCGCTCTTCCCGGCGCGGGTCCCTTCGGGCGCGTATCGGAACCGGTACGCGGCCACCTCCGACGGGCAGCGCGTCCTCTTCGTCGCGCCGCTCGGCCGCGACGCGATGACGCCGACCACGGTCGTCCTGAACTGGTTCGCCGAGCTCGGGAAGTGACCGTCGCTCGCGCGCGCTCGGTGTCCTGCGCCCGCCGGGCGCACCGCCCTGCGGCTCGCCCGGATGCGGGCTCGACCGCAGGGCTGGCCACCTCGCTTCGCTCGCTCCCGCGGCGCGCACCTCCTCCCTCCCTTCGGTCGGGAGACTATGCGCGCCGCGGACCAAAGGGAGATTGACGTTGAAAGGTTTGAAATGAGTCTCGAGGCGGGAACGAAGCTGGGGCCCTACGAGGTCCTCGCGCCGATCGGCGCGGGCGGGATGGGCGAGGTCTACAAGGCGAAGGACACGCGGCTGGGCCGGGACGTGGCGGTCAAGGTGCTGCCGGCGCACCTGTCGTCTTCCCCCGAGCTGCGCCAGCGCCTCGAGCGGGAGGCGAAGACGATCTCGTCGCTCTCGCACCCGCACATCTGCATGCTCCACGACGTCGGGCATCAGGACGGGACCGACTACCTCGTCATGGAGTTCCTGGAGGGCGAGACGCTGGCGGACCGGCTGGCGAAGGGCGCGCTTGCCGATGGACCAGGCGCTGAAGATCGGCATCGAGATCGCCGGCGCGCTCGACGCGGCGCACCGGAGCGGGATCGTCCACCGCGACCTGAAGCCGGGCAACATCATGCTGACGAAGTCGGGCGTGAAACTGCTCGACTTCGGGCTGGCGAAGCTGGCGGCGCCGGACAAGACCGCGGTCTCGCAGGCGACGAGCCTGCCGACGGCGCTGCCGGAGAGCCAGCCGCTGACGACGCGCGGCACGATCCTGGGGACGTTCCAGTACATGGCTCCCGAGCAGCTCGAGGGCCGCGAGGCCGACGCGCGCAGCGACATCTTCGCGTTCGGCTGCGTGCTCTACGAGATGCTCACGGGCCAGAAGGCCTTCTCGGGCAAGAGCCAGGCGAGCCTGATCTCCTCGATCATGGGCTCGGACCCGCCGCCGATCTCGTCGATCCAGCCGATGATCCCGGCCTCGCTCGACCGGATCGTCAAGGGCTGCATCGCGAAGGAGCCCGAGCACCGCTGGTCGACGGCGCACGACGTGATGCTGCAGCTCCAGTGGATCGCGGAGGGCGGCTCGATGGCGGGCGTGCCCGCCCCCGTCGTCGCCCGGCGCAAGAACCGCGAGAAGCTCTCGTGGGCCGTCGCGGCGGTGGCCTGCTCGCCGGCATGGCGGCCTTCGCCTGGGGTTTCGTCCGCCGCGCGCCGGAGCCGCCCGAGGTCATGCGATTCGACATCGCGCCGCCGCTCGACGTGACGACGATCGACGTTCCGCGGATTTCCCCCGACGGAAAGATCCTGGCGTTCGATGCCACCGACACGGAAGGGAAAGCCCGGATCTGGGTGCGGCCGTTGAACGCGCTCACCGCCCAGCCGCTTCCGGGCACCGAGGGTGGCGCGCGGCCGTTCTGGTCGCCGGACAGCCGCTTCGTCGGGTTCGTGGCCGACGGCGTCATGAAGAAGATCGACGTGACCGGAGGTCCTCCGACGAAGATCTGCGACGCGCCCGGGGCCTCGGACGGCAGCTGGAGCCCGGAGGGCGTGATCCTCTTCGACGGCACCGGCGCCGATCCCATCTACCGGGTCGCAGCGGCAGGAGGAACGAAGGCCGTCGCCGTCGCTCTCGACGAGGCCCGGAAGGAAACCTCGGTCGGCTGGCCCGAGTTTCTTCCCGACGGCAAGCACTTCCTCTACCTGGTGACCGGCGAAAAAGTGGAGGACAGCTCGTACTGGATCGGCTCGATCGACTCGAAGGAAAGGAAGCTCCTGGCTCCCGCTCAAACTCTCGTGACGTACTCGCCGCCGGGCTATCTCCTTTTCGTGCGCGACCGGACGCTCGTCGCCCAGCCCTTCGACGCGAAAGCCCTGAAGACGACGGGCGAGCCGGTCCCCCTGGTCGAGAAGATCGGAACGGACAACGTCGGCCTGGCCCGGTTCTCGGTCTCGCGCAACGGCGTGCTCGCCTACCGCACGGGAGATTCCGGCGGCCGTCTTCTCTGGCGCGACCGTTCCGGCCGGGAGCTGGAGTCGCTCGGCGATCCGGGGGGGTACGGCAACCCGTCCCTTTCCCCCGCCGCTGACCGGATCGCGTTCAATCTCGCCGACGCCCGCACGGCCAAGGCCGACATCTGGGTCCGGGACATCGCGCGCGGGGTCAACTCGCGCTTCAGCCTCGGCCCGGGCAACAACTACCGGCCCCTCTGGTCGCCGGACGGGAGCGCGATCGTCTTCACCTCGGACCGTCAGGGAACGCCCGATCTCTACGAGAAGCCGGTCCGGGGTCAGGGCGTGGAGAAGCTGCTCCTCCACAGCGACGAGCCCAAGGCCGCCACGAGCTGGAGCCGCGACGGCCGATACATTCTCTACTCGAGCCAGAACGCGAAGACCCTGGTCGACATCTGGGCGCTGCCGACTTTCGGAGATCGCAAGCCGATTCCCATCGCTGTCGGGCCGTTCATCGAGTTCGACGGCGTCCTGTCGAGCGACGGGCGGTTCCTCGCCTATCAGTCCAACGAATCCGGCCGGGCCGAGATCTACGTGCAGACGTTTCCCGACGGCGGCGGCCGCTGGCAGGTCTCCAACGGCGGCGGCACCGACGCGAGCTGGCGCGGCGACGGCAAGGAGCTCTACTACCGCTCGGCCGACCAGAAGCTCATGGCGGTCGAAATCCGCGTTTCCGGCAACGAGCTCGAGGCCGGCATCCCGAAGGCCCTGTTTCCCGTCGCCGTCCGAACGGGCAACGCGCGCAACAAGTACATGCCCTCGCCCGACGGCCAGAAATTCCTGATCGACGCCCCCCTCGGCCGCGAGTCCATGACGCCGACGACCATCGTCCTGAACTGGCCCGCGGGGCTGGGGAAGTGAGTCGACCGCGCTCCATGCCACGCTCGATGGCATCGGCAATGGTAAGATAAATGCCATGAGAACGACCATAGACCGCGCCGGCCGGCTGGTGCTGCCCAAGCCGATCCGCGACGCCGCCGGCATCGCCCCGGGCGCCGAGCTCGAGATCCGTTTCGCGGACGGGCGGATCGAGATCGAGCCCGCGCCGCTCGAGGTCCGGCTCGTCAAGCGCGGCTCGCTCACCGTAGCCGTTCCGCGAAAACGCGTCCCGCCCCTGACCGAGGAAGTCGTGCGCGAGACGCTCGGCCGCCTCCGCCGCCGGGGCGCCGACATGGGCGAGTGAGCTCCTACCTTCTCGATACGAGCTGCCTGGTCGCGGCGGTTTGTGGCTGGCATCGCCACCATGCGTCGACGCGCAAGGAGATCGAACGCCGCGCTGCAGCCGGCGAGGCGCCGACGCTGGCGGCTCACTCGCTCGCCGAAGCCTATTCGGTCCTGACGCGCCTGCCCGAGCCCCACCGCCTGCGTCCGGACGATGCGCTGGCCGTGTTGGAGGCCAACTGGAGCGAGACCCGGCTCGTAGCGCTCGGACCCGCGGATTACCGGTCGACGCTTCGCCGCTGCCGCGACGCCGGGATCGGCGGCGGTGCCGTCTACGACGCCCTGATCGCATCGTGCGCCCGGAAGGCGCGCGTGGCGACTCTCGTCACCTGGGATGTCGGCGCCTTCGAGCGCTTTCTGGACGATGAGCCGGCCGTGCGGACACCGGAGACCCAATGACGCTCGCCGCCGGCAACACCATCCTCTTCGGCTACGGGCAGAACCTCTCCGACCTTTACGTCATGGAGGGGTTGAGGTGACACCGCCGCTTCGCTTGGGCGGGGGCTGCGCCTCTTGGCGCACCGACCTGAGGCTCGCGTGGTTGCGAGCTTGACCGCGAGCATGACCTTCGTCAGCGGCCCGCTGGGTTGTCGCCGTCCCGCGGACGGCGTCTCCTACTGCCGAGGGTCTGCCTTTGGTGGCCGGACACACGGGCCGACCGACGGGAGAGGGGAAGTCGCACGATGATCCTCTCCCCCGACATCTGACATGACGCTTTCCGCCGGAACGAAGCTCGGTCCGTACGAGATCCTGTCGCCGCTGGGCGCGGGCGGGATGGGGGAGGTGTACGGGGCTCGGCCCGCAACGACGGGGGAGTGCCGCGATGAGGGAGGACGCCTGACATGACACTCGCCGCCGGAACGAAACTCGGGCCCTACGAGATCCTGGAGCCCATCGGGGCGGGCGGGATGGGCGAGGTCTACAAGGCGCGGGACGCGCGGCTCGAGCGCGTCGTTGCGATCAAGGTCCTGCCGCCGCATCTCTCGGCGAGCCCGGAGCTGCGCCAGCGCTTCGAGCGCGAGGCCAAGACGATCTCGCAGATCTCGCACCCGCACATTTGCGCGCTCTACGACGTCAACCGCGAGGGCGAGACCGAATATCTCGTCATGGAGTACCTCGAGGGCGAGACGCTCGCCGATCGGCTGGGCAAGGGGCCGCTGCCGGCCGAGCATCTTCTCCGCTACGGAATCGAGATCGCCGACGCGCTCGACAAGGCGCACCGGCAGGGGATCGTGCACCGGGACCTGAAGCCCGGCAACGTCATGCTGACCAGGTCGGGCGTGAAGCTCCTCGACTTCGGCCTCGCGAAGTTCCAGGCCGGCGGAAAGGACGCCGTCGCCTCCGGCGTCTCGCGCCTGGCGACGGAGATGCAGGCGAGCCAGCCGCTGACCGAGCGCGGGACCGTGCTCGGCACGTTCCAGTACATGGCGCCCGAGCAGCTCGAGGGCAAGGACGCCGACGCGCGAAGCGACCTCTTCGCCTTCGGCGCCGTGCTCTACGAGATGGCGACCGGCAGAAAGGCCTTCTCGGGCTCGAGCCAGGCCTCGCTCATCGGTTCGATCCTGCGCGACGACCCGACGTCGATCTCGGGGATCTCGCCGATGATCCCGCCGGCCCTGATCCGTGTCGTCAAGACGTGTCTCGCCAAAGACCCGGACGACCGCTTCCAGACGGCGCACGACGCGAAGCTCCAGCTCGAGTGGGTCGCGGAGGGAGGCTCGCAGGCGGGTCTGCCCGCGCCGGTCGTCGCGCGGCGCAAGAACCGCGAGAAGCTCGCCTGGGCCGCCGCCGCCGCGGCGATCGTGGCCGCGGGGCTGGCGACCTACGGCTACCTGCGGCGCGCCCCCGCGGCCGCCGTCAAGGTCAGCGCGTTTCTCCTGCCGCCCGAGAAGTCGGAGTTCGACGTCTCGGCGGCCAATTGCGGATCGCTCACGATCTCGCCCGACGGGCGCCACGCCACGTTCGCGGCCAAGGACCCCGACGGGAAAATGGTGCTCTGGCTCCGGTCCCTCGGCGACCCCGAGGCGAAGCCGATCGCCGGCACGCAGGACGCGACCTTTCCGTTCTGGTCGCCGGACAGCCGGTTTCTCGCCTTCTTTGCCGACGGCAAGCTGCAGAAGGTCGACATCTCCGGGGCGCCGCCGCTGCCGGTCTGCGACGTTCAGAACGGACGCAGCGGCTCGTGGAGCCGGGAGGGCGTCATTCTCTTCTCGCCGGACTCGACGACGGGCCTGTTTCGGGTCCCGGCGGCCGGCGGCACGCCGAAACCGGCGACGACGCTCGATACGGTCCGGGCCGAGTCGACGCACCGCTGGGCGACGTTTCTGCCGGACGGGCGGCATTTTCTCTACATGGCGGGCTCGCATTCTTCCGGGTCGAAGAGCGAGTCGAACGCGATCTACGTCGGCGCGCTCGACTCGAACGAGAAGACGCTTCTTTTTCAGGCCCGCTCGAACGTCGTCTACGCCTCCGGCTATCTTCTCTACATGCGCGAGCGAATCCTGCTCGCCCAGCGCTTCGACCCCGGTGCCCGGCGCCTTCTCGGGGAAGCGGTTCCGGTCGTCGAGGGCGTTCAATACGATCCGGCGTACTTTCGTGGCGTCTTTGCGGCCTCGGACGACGGCGTCCTGCTCTACGCGACCGGCGGCGCGGGCTCGCTCGCGACGCGTCTGACCTGGGTGGACCGGGCCGGCAAGCCGATCGGCGAGGCGTTCGGCGAGCCGGCGGAATACTCGAGCCTGAATCTCTCGCCCGACGGGACGCGCATTGCCGCCGGGATCAACGATCCACAGACCGGGGCCGCGTCCATCTGGCTGTTCGATGGACGGGGCGTCCGGAGCCGCTTCACGTTCGGCGATCTCTCGGACGCGCCCCTCTGGTCCCGCGACGGAAGCCGAATCGCCTTCCAGAGGTTGAGCAAGGAGTCGATCGTCGACATTCACGTGAAGTCCGTCGGCGGAACGGGAGAAGAGAAATTGCTCTTCCACTCGGATCGGCCGTCCGTTCCCGACGACTGGTCACCCGACGGCCGGTTTCTCCTGGCCGAGCTCCTGCCGCGCAACAACCCGACCAAGGGCGACGTGTGGCTCGTCCCGGCCGCGGGAGACGGGAAGCCCCGCCCGTTTCTCGCCTCGGAGTTCAACGAGAGGGGCGCCTCGTTCTCGCCGGACGGCAGGTGGGTCACGTACGTCTCGGACGAGTCGGGTCGGGACGAGCTCTACGTGATTCCGTTCCCGGGCCCGGGCTCGAAGTACCAGATCTCCACGAAGGGGGCGCAGGGTGGCGGCTTCTTCAAGGGAGGCCGGGAGATTCTGTACGGAACGTCGGAGAACGACGCAGTCGCCGTTGATGTCCGGATGGGACCATCCGGACTCGAGGTGGGTCCGCCGAAGACGCTCTTCCGGCTGCCCTCCGTGACGGCCCTAGCCATCACGCCCGACGGCGAGCGGATGCTCCTCGCGGCGCTGCCGCAGGGAACGGCCGCTCCGCACGTGGCGCTCGTGACGAGCTGGACGGCGGGGCTCGCGAAGCGCTGAGAGGAAACGCCGGAAAGCCTTCTCGCGTGGTTCCTGCCGGTGTCTTTGACAAGATGACCAGAAGTGACTAGATTGGGACCATGAAGACCGTAGGCGTGGCCGAGCTCAAGAGCAAGCTGAGCGAGTATCTGGGCCGGGCCCGGCGAGGGCACGCGACCACGGTTCTCGACCGGCAGACCCCGATTGCGAGGATCGTGCCGTACGAGCCCGGGACGCCGTCGCTGTCGATCCGGCGGCCCCCGCCCGGAACGCCGCCGCCCGGCCGGATGGCCTTGCCGCCGCCGCTCAGAGTGCGGACCGATGTCGTCGCCTTGCTGGAGGAAGAGCGGCAGGGCAATCGGTGATCGTCTATCTGGACTCGTCCGTGCTGCTGCGCGTCGTCCTGCGCCAGACGGGCGCCCTGAAAGAGTGGAGGAAGATCGATCGAGCCGTCTCGAGCGCGCTGGTGGAGGTCGAGAGTCTGCGAACGCTCGACCGCCTCCGCCTGGCGGAAGGGCTGGCGGACGGCGAGGTCGCGATCCGTCGCGAGGCGGTCTTTCGGGTCCTCGAGTCCGTCGAAGTGGTCGCGGCGGATCGAACCGTGCTGCAGCGTGCCTCGCAGCCGCTGCCAACCTCCCTGGGGACGCTCGACGCGATTCATCTGGCGACGGCGCTCCTCTGGCGGGAAGCGAGCGGGCTCGACGTCGTGATGGCGACGCACGACGGGGCGCTGGCGACGGCGGCGCGCGCGACGGGCCTGCGGGTGGTGGGATATTGACCGAACTTCCGTGCGTGACTTGAAATGACCCTGCCCGCGGGAACTCGGCTCGGCCACTGGTTTGCGCACGCGGCGATGGCCGCGGCCTGCGGGCAGCTCGGGGAAGGAGAAGAGGCCAAAAAGGCCTCGAGGAGTCTCCACAAGCTGCGGCCGGGCTTCGCCGCCAGCGCACGCGCGGACATCGAGAAGTGGTGGGAGCCCGAGTACGTGGAGCACATGGTCGACGGCTGGCGCAAGGCCGGGCCGGACGTGGCCGCGGAAGGGGAGAAAAGAGCATGAGGATCCTTCGGTCCCTGGCGGGCGTGAGCGTGATCGCGATGATGGCGACGGCCGTCGCGGCTCAGGATGCGGTGCCGGCTCGCATCGCCGGGGCCGCCATGACGAATGGCGGAGCATCGGCGTTTCTCGAAACGCTGACCGATACCGTCGGCGGGCGCGTGACGGGAAGCCCGGAGCTCCGCAAGGCGTCCGAGCTCATCCTCGCGACGCTGAAGGACGCCGGGTACGCCAACGCGCGCTTCGAGGAGTACCCGCTGGAGTCGCGCTGGACGCGCGGTTCGGCCACGGGGCGGATCCTGTCGCCGATCGACCGGCCCATCGTGATCGGCTCGTACGCGTGGGTACCGGGCACGGCGGGTCCCGTCACGGCTCCGCTCGTCGACATCGGCGCCCCTGCTGTGAACGCGCTTCCCGCGCCCGCCGAACGACTGCGCGGCGCGGCGGTTCTCGTCGATCCGCAGAAAGTCGGCGTCGATCCGTCCTTCGTGAGCCGCGCCGCCCTGGCCCGTCTCCTCGCCGACGCGGGCGCCGCGGCGATGCTCATCCCGTCGGACAAGGCCGGCCGGATGGTCTACACCTCCGCTTTCGGCTTCTATCCGAGGGGCCCGTTGCCGGTGATCTCGGTCGCGAGGGAAGACGTGCTGCTGCTCAAGCGCCTTCTGGCAAAGGGCGCGGTGAAACTCTCGCTCGACGTGCGCAACACGTTCGACACGAGCCCTTATCGCGAACGCAACGTGATCGCGGATCTGCCGGGAACGGACGCGAGCGAGGTCGTTCTCATCGGCGCGCACTACGACTCCTGGGACCTGGCCGAGGGCGCCGACGACGACGGCTCGGGAGTGGCGGCGGTCCTCGAGGTCGCCCGCATCCTGAAATCGCTCGGCGTTGCGCCGAAACGGACGATCCGGTTCGCGTTTTTCTACGGCGAGGAGGAGGCGACGCTCGGCTCGCGTGCCTACGTCGCGACGCACGAGACGGAGCTCGATTCGCTGAAAGCGGTCCTCGTCATGGACTCGGGCGCCCAGGCCCCGCGGGGCGTCGAGCTCCACGGGCGGGCGGATCTCGAGGCGCCGATGAAGGAGGCGCTCGCGCCGCTGGCGTCCTTCGGTGGCACGGCGACGACGCTCGCGGCCAGCTTCGACCGCGACCACGGGCCCTTCATGGTGGCGGGTGTGCCGGCCATGACGCTGTGGGTCGCGGACGGAACCTACGACGAGCGCCACCACGCGGTCATCGATACCTTCGACAAGGTCGACCCGCACTGGCTCGCCGTCGATACGGCGGTGATGGGGGTCGCTCGCGTGGGAGCTGGCGAACTGCGCCGGAGCCTGTCGGCCGCCGCCTCTCGGCCGGGGAGGCCGAGGCGCTCCTGAAGAGCTCCGGCGTCGAGGGCACTCAGCGGATGGTGTACGGCGGCTCTCCGCGCTGACCCCGGGAGGAGAAACATGACGGAGAACACCACGCTTCTGGAAGAGACGCTGGAGAACTGGGGCTTCGCGCGGCAGGGCGTGATCGACGAGCTCCGCAACATTCCCGAGAAACATCTCGGGTTCCGGCCGCGGCCGGAGAGCCGGACGGTCGCCGAGCTTGCCCGGCACGTCGTGGAGTCGGGACTGCTGATGTCCGGTGAGCTCTCCCGCAAGGACGGCGACTTCCGGCGCAAGGGTTACGAGGCTCTCCTGCGGGAGCACTCGCGGGGCGTCGCGCGGATGCGAACGCGCCGGGCCCTCCTCGACGGTCTCGCGCGGACCCACCGCGACGGGGATCGCGCGCTGCGGAAGGCCGGCGAGATCCACCTGCTCCAGCGCATCCGGCGCTTCGACGGGAAGATGGGGAGCCGCCTGGCCTGGATGAACCACGGCATCGCGCACGAGGAGTATCATCGCGGCCAACTCGCGCTGTACGCGCGCCTTCTCGGCCGCACGCCGGCGCTGACCCGGCAGATTCAGGGAGGATGACGATGCGGGGATCCCGGATCGCAGGGGTCGTTCTGGCGTGCGCGGGCCTCGGCGCGCTCGCCCTTGCCCAGGTCCAGACGAAGGAGTCTCAGGCCGCGACGACGCCGGCGGCGGCGCTCGCGCGCCTCAAGGAAGGAAACGCCCGGTTCGTCTCGGGGCGGCTCAAGCCGCGCGACTGGAACGCGAAGGTCATCGCCACCGCCACCGGCCAGTACCCGTTCGCCGCCGTCGTGTCGTGCATGGATTCGCGCGCCCCGGCGGAGATCGTCCTCGACCAGGGAATCGGCGACATGTTCAGCCTCCGTTCGGCGGGCAACGTCGTGGACACCGATGTTCTCGGAGGCCTCGAATACGCGGCCAAGGTCGTCGGCGTGAAGCTCGTCGTCGTCCTCGGGCATACCGAGTGCGGCGCGGTGAAGGGGGCCATCGACGGCGTTAAGCTCGGCAACCTCACGTCGCTTCTGGCCAAGATCCAGTCCGCCGTGCGCGCTTCCGGCCCGGGCTCCTCGAAGGACCGGGCGTACGTGACGAAGGTCGCCGAACAAAACGTGCACGACTCGATCCACGAGATCCGCGAGCGCAGCGCGATCCTCCGGGAGCTCCTCGACTCGGGCCAGGTCGGCATCGCGGGGGCGATGTACGACGTCTCGACCGGCACGGTCACCTTTCTGTCCGATTAGAGCCGTCCCCGGGCCGGCCGCAGCGGTATAGGCTTTCCGGCATCGTGACGCTGACGGCGCGATCCCTCGGCCCGTACGAGATCCTCGGCCCTCTGGGCGCGGGAGGCATGGGTGAGGTGTACCGGGCGCGCGACACTCGGCTCGGGCGGGAAGTTGCCGTCAAGGTGCTGCCGGCCTTCTCCGGCGGCAGCGAGGACGCGATCGCGCGGTTCCACCGCGAGGCGCGGGCGGTGGCCGCGCTTTCCCACCCCAACATCCTCGCGATCCACGACGTCGGCGACGAGAACGGCGTGGTTTACGCCGTCATGGAGCTCCTCGAAGGCGAGACCCTGCGCGGCCGCCTGACGGCGTCCGCGATCCCCCCGCGCAAGTCCGTGGAGTACGCCCTCGAGATCGCCCGGGGGCTCGCGGCGGCGCACGACCGGGGCATCGTGCACCGCGACCTCAAGCCCGAGAACGTCTTCCTGACGAAAGACGGGCTCGTCAAGGTCCTCGACTTCGGCCTGGCCCAGCTGTCGACGCGCGAGGGCGCCGCGGGTGTGTCGCAGTCGCCGACGGTCGGCACCCAGCCGGGCGTCGTGCTGGGCACGCTCGGCTACATGTCTCCCGAGCAGGTGCGCGGCCGGTCGCTCGACCACCGCAGCGACCTGTTCGCGCTCGGCGCGATCCTCTACGAGATGCTGACGGGCAAGCGCGCCTTCTGGGGCGAGAGCGCGGCCGAGGCCATGGTGGCCGTGTTGCAGGACGACCCGATGGCCTCTCCGACCGGCTCGCAGATCGTCCCGGATCTGGCGCGGATCGTGGCTCACAGCCTGGAGAAGGAACCGGCCGAGCGCTTCCAGAACGCCCGCGACTTCGGGTTCGCGCTCGAGGCCTGGCAGGGCAACACGTCGGCGCCCGGAGCATCGTCCGGACCCACCGGACCGGCCGAGGCGTCGATCGCGGTTCTGCCGTTTCGCAACATGAGCGCCGACAAGGACGCCGAATACTTCAGCGACGGCATCACCGAGGAGATCATCAACGCCCTCTCCGGCATCGCCCCGCTGCGGGTCGCGGCGCGAACGTCCGCGTTCGCCTACAAGGGCAAGGACACGGACATCCGCCAGATCGGCCAGGAGCTCGGCGTCCGGACCGTCCTCGAGGGCAGCGTCCGGCAGGCCGGACGGCGGCTCCGGATCACGGCCCAGCTCGTCGACGTCGCCAACGGCTATCACCTGTGGTCGGAGCGGTACGACCGCGAGATGGAGGACGTGTTCGCCGTCCAGGACGAGATCGCCCGTGCGATCGCGGAGCACCTCCACGTGCGCCTGGTGGGCTCTTCGGATGCGCCGGTCGTCGCGCGTCCGACGCAGGACGTCGAGGCCTACAACCTGTACCTGAAGGGGCGATACTTCCTGAACCAGCGCCGGCCGAAGCCGGCCATTGCGGAGTTCGAGGCCGCGATCGACCGCGACCATCGGTACGCCGCGGCGTACCTCGGGCTGGCCGACGCCTACTGCATCTGGGGCTTTTACGGAGGGATCCCGACCTGGGAGGCGTACGGCCGCGCCCGCTGGGCTGCCGAGCGGGCGCACGACATCACGCCCGAAGCCGCCGACGTTCACCTGTCGCTCGGCCTCATCGAGCATTACTTCGGCTGGGACAGCGCCCGCGAGGAGCGCGAGTTTCGCAGCGTTCTCGAGACTGCGCCGGGGTTTGCCGACGGCTACTTCTGGCTGGGCCTCTTCCTCGGGTGCTCGGGCCGCATCGAGGAAGCGTTCGAGGCGACACGGCGGGGCGTCGCGCTCGAGCCGCACAACGCCAACCTGCAAACGCAGTACGGCTGGTGCTACATGGACTCGGGGCGGTACGCCGAGGCGGTCACGGAGCTGCGCAAGGCCGTGGCGCTGGATCCCGCCGCCGGATTTCCGTGCTGGTCGCTCGGATTTGCTTACCAGGAATCCGGCGCGTTGGACGAGGCCATCAACGAGTTCGAGCGCGGCGTGAAGATCACCGAAGGCAATCACAGCTTCTACATCGGCCTGCTGGGCGGCGCCCTGGCCCGCGCGGGCCGGCGCGAAGATGCGGAGCGCATACTGGCCGAGCTCGAGCAGCGTGCCGCGCGGGAGTACGTTCCGCCCTTCGACCGCGCGGTCGTTTTGGCTTCCCTCGGACGCGAAGACGAAGCCCTGAAGGCCCTCGAGCGCGCCTACGAAGAGCGCAACGCGCTGATGTGGTACCGCATCCACTTCCCGACGTTCGAAACCCTTCGGTCGAGCACTCGGTGGCAGGCGCTGGCCGAGCGGCTCGCGCGCACCGCGCCGATCGACCGGGAACTGGGGCTGTAGGATCCGGTTCGGGCGTCGCCCGGAAAGGAGCGAGATGTCTGCCGAGCCGTCCGGACGCTGCGAATTCGAGGCGAGCGATCTGCTCGTCAAGGTCGACATGACGCTCCCGGCCAACGTCGACGCGATCTCGCCCGTCGTCGGTCGCGTGATGGAGATCGTCACCCAGATGGGTTGCGCCGGGGGAAGGGAATTCGAGATCGAGCTGGCCCTGCGCGAGGCGCTCGCCAACGCGATCGAGCACGGCAGCGGCAACGACCCCTCGAAGCAGGTCGAGTGCTGCGTGGCCTGCGACCAGGCCCGGGGCATGCTGATCGTCGTGCGCGACCCCGGTCCCGGCTTCGACCCGGCCTCGATCCCGAGCCCGATCCAGGGGCAGAACCTCTTTTCGACCGGCGGCCGCGGGATCTACCTGATCAACCAGCTCATGGACGACGTGAAGTTCGAGAAGGGCGGCACCGAGATCCACATGCGCAAGAACCCCCCCGCCCCCGCGTAGTCCGCAAGCGCGGCGGGAGACCCCCCCGGCCTCGGCCAGGATGACTCTTCCGCTCGCGACGCGAGAGCGAGCGCGCCGCGAGGGAGTCAGGCGAGCGGTCGAGCCTGCGGCGAGCCGCTCGCCGGTGCGCCCTTCGGGCGCAGACCCCCTCGCAAGCCCGAGCGACGGTCAGATTTCTGCCGGGCCGGCCGCATCCGGCAGGGTCTGCTCCGCCTCCGTGTGGCGCGAAGGCTCGGGCAGCTTGACGAAGATCGCGGCCGACAGCGCTCCGAGCAGGAACGTCAGGCCCCAGAGCACGCGGGCGCCCGCCCGCTCCAGGACGACGGTCCCGGCCCACGGGCCGATGCCGAAGGCGAGCGAGAAGACCATCGTGTAGAGGCCGCTGTACTCGCCGCGGCGGGCGTCGGGCGCGATGTCCGTGGCGTAGGCGGCCGAGGCCGGGAAGAAGAGCATTTCGCCGAAGGTCCAGATCATGACCGTTCCGGCGAGGGACCAGAAGTCGCGGGCGAAAGCCATCGCGCCGAATCCGGCGCCCGACAGGATCGCCCCGAGCGCGAGGGTCCTCCGGTGGGACCAGTGCGCCGTGGCGGCGTTCAACGGAATCTCGAAAACGACGATCAGCAGACAGTTCAGCGAAAAGAGCAGGCCGAACGTGCGCGGCGTGAACCCCAGGTCGTCGACGATGTAGAGGGGCATCGAGGAGATGTGCTGGAAGAAGATGACCGTGACCGGGAGCACGCCGGCCAGGAAGACCAGGAAGCGCGGGTCCGCGTGCGCGGCGGTCGAGAGGCGCAGCCGCGCCGACGTCGTCGGGGCCGGCGTGCCCGCGGGATGGATGTGCTTCTTCTTCGCCGTTCGGCAGCGCCACGGCGGCGAGGACGAGGCCGGCGGCGATCGACGTCGCGCCGTCGACGAAGAACAGGTACCGGAAGGCGATCGTCGCGAGGATGCCGCCGATGGCCGGTCCGATGGCCATTCCGAGGTTGATCGCGAGACGGTAGAGGGCGAAGGCCGACTTGCGGCGGGAGGACTCGACCGTCTCGGCGAAGAACGACATCGCGGCCGGCCGGAAGGCCTCGGTGAGCACCGCCAGCGCGATCGTGACGGCCGCGATGGCGAGCCTCCCGTGCGCGAGCGGATAGACGAGGAGCATCGCGCCGGAGAGCAGAAGCGACGCCCGCATCAGGGGGACCGAGCCCCACCGGTCGCTCAGCCGGCCGGCGAGCGGGCCGCAGACGATGGCCCCCAGGCCATAGAGAAAGAGAACGAACCCGGCCTGCTCGGGGGAGTAGCCGCGCTCGCGGGTCAGGTAGAGCACGAGGAACGACAGGACCATGGAACCCGCGCGGTTGACGAGCTGCGAGCCCGCCACGACCCAGATCGGCCGCGGCAGGAACCCGAGGTCCTTCCAATACTTCAGCACGGGCGCACGGAGTGTGTACGGGGCGCGCCGGGTCCGGGTTATGCGAAGCGCTTCAGCAGCCAGACGCGCCGCGAGCGCCAGCAGGGCGAGCGCGCCCATGAAGCCGAGCACGTAGAGGAGGATCGGCAGAAAGCGGGCATTCCGCGGATCCTCGTCCTCCGTTCATCCATGGATTCCCTGGGCGGCCAGCCATCGCTCGGCGTCGATCGCGGCCTTGCAGCCCTCGCCGGCGGCGGAGACGGCCTGCCGGTAGGTCGGATCGGCGACGTCGCCGGCGGCGAAAACGCCCTCCACGGAGGTGTAGGTCGAGGGGTGCCGCACCCTGACGTAACCGACGTCGTTCATCTCGAGCTTGCCCCGGAAGATCTCCGTGTTGGGCGAGTGGCCGATCGCGACGAAGACCCCCTGCGTCGCGAAGGCCTCTTCGGCCCCGGTGCGGGTGTCCTGGAGGGTGACGCCGGTGACGCCCTTGTCGTCGCCCTGGATGTCGGCGACCGACGCGAAGAGCTTCCAGGCGATCTTCGGGTTGGCGCGGGCGCGGTCGAGCATGATCCGGGAGGCCCGGAACTCCTCGCGGCGGTGAACGATCGTGACCTTCGAGGCGAACTTGGTCAGGAAGTTCGCTTCTTCCATCGCGGTGTCGCCGCCGCCGACGACCACGACCTCCTTGCCCTTGAAGAAGAAGCCGTCGCAGGTCGCGCAGGCCGAGACGCCCCGGCCCATCATCCGCTTCTCGGAATCGAGCCCGAGCAGCTTCGCCGAGGCGCCGGAGGAGACGATGACGGCGTCGGCGGTGACCGAGCCCCCGGCGTCCAGATGCAGGCGGAAGGGCCGCCGGTCGAAATCGACGTTGGTGACCGTGTCGAGCACGACCTCGGTGCCGAAGCGCCTGGCCTGTTCGCGGAAGATTTCCATCAGCTCCGGACCCTGGATCCCGTGCTGGAAGCCGGGGTAGTTCTCGACCTCGGTCGTGATCGTGAGCTGGCCCCCGGGCTGCGGGCCCTCGAAGACGACCGGCTCCAGGTCGGCGCGCGAGGCGTAGAGGGCGGCGGTCCAGCCGGCGGGGCCGGATCCGACGATGGCGATGCGGTAGTGCGTCTTGGTCGGCGGCATGGCGGCGGCAGGATATCAGCGGCGCGGGCCGGTATCATCGGCGGATGCGTCGCACGATCGCTCGCAAGCTCGAGGGTTTCGGAACGACCATTTTCACCGAGATGACGCGGCTGGCCAACGAGCGCGGCGCGATCAACCTCGCCCAGGGCTTCCCCGATTTCGACGGCCCCGAGTTCGCGAAGTCCGCGGCCATCGAGGCGATCCGCGCGGGCCACGGGCAGTACGCGCGGATGACCGGGATCCCGGAGATCCACCGCGCGCTGTCGGCGAAGTACCGCCGCGACTGGGGCCTCGAGTACGCGGCCGACGCCGAGATCACCGTGACCTCCGGCGCCACCGAGGCGATCTTCTCGGCGATCCAGGGCGTCTGCGATCCTGGCGACGAGGTCGTCCTCTTCGAGCCTTACTACGACTCCTACAAGGCCAGCGTGCTGATGGCGGGTGCCGTCCCGCGTGTCGTGACCCTGCGCTCTCCCGACTGGACGTTCGACCCGGCGGAGCTCTCGGCGGCCTTCTCGGACCGGACGCGGGTCCTCCTGCTCAACTCGCCCCACAATCCTACCGGGAAGGTCTTCTCGCCGGACGAGCTCGAGGCCCTCGCGGAACTCTGCCGCACGCGCGACGTTCTGTGCGTCACCGACGAGGTGTACGAGCACCTGGTCTTCGAGGGGCGCCACGTTCCCATGGCGGCCCTGCCCGGGATGCGCGAGCGAACGATCACGATCTCGTCTTTCGGAAAGACCTTTTCGCTGACGGGCTGGAAGATCGGCTGGGCCGCGGCCCCGCCGGAGCTGACGGCGGCCGTGCGCGCGGCGCACCAGTTCGTCACCTTCGCCACGGCGACACCGCTCCAGCACGGCGCGGCGGTCGCGCTCGGAGCGGGGCCAGCGTATTACGCGGCGCTGCTCTCGGCGTATCGCGGCAAGCGCGACTATCTGGTCGGGGCGCTTGCGCGGATCGGGTTCGACGTCCGCGCCCCTCAAGGAACCTACTTCGCCTGCGCCGACTTCCGGCCCTTCGGCTTCGACGACGACCGGGCCTTCGTCCGGCACCTGATCGAGACGGCGGGTGTAGCGGCGATTCCGCCGAGCGTCTTCTACGACCGCCCGGAGCACGGCCGTCACTACGTCCGGTTCGCCTTCTGCAAGAAACAGGACACGCTCGAGGCGGCGGTCGCGCGCCTCTCGACACTCACGCGGCGGGAGCAGACGGTGTGAGGGGCGCGGCGTGCGGCTAGCGCTCATCCAGATGGATCTCGCCTGGGAGGACGTCGCCGAGAATCACCGGCGCGCGCGGCGCCACCTCGAGCGGGCGCGCGACGGGGGAGCGCGCCTGGCGCTGCTGCCGGAGATGTTCTGCACGGGCTTCTCGATGGAGTCCGATCGGATCGCGCAGCCGGCGGGCGGCCCCTCCGAGACGTTCCTCCGCGAGTCGGCCCGCGAGCTCGGGATCGCGATCCTGGCGTCGGTTCCCGAGGCCGGAACGCCGCGTCCCCGCAACATGGCGATCCTCGCCGGGCCGGACGGCTCGCTCGCCAGGTACGCCAAGATCCATCCCTTCACCTTCGGCGGCGAGCATCGCGTCTACGCCGGCGGCGACGGGATCGTCACGGTGCCCGTCGAGGGCGTGCGCGTGACGCCATTCGTCTGCTACGACCTGCGCTTTCCCGAGCCCTTCCGTCTCGCCGCCGATGAGACGGATCTCTTCGCCGTCGTCGCCAACTGGCCCGAGGCGCGGCGCGAGCACTGGCGGACGCTCCTGCGCGCCCGCGCGATCGAGAACCTCTGCTTCGTCGCCGGAGTCAACCGCGTGGGCGAAGGCGGCAAGCTGCGTTACGCCGGCGATTCGGTCGTCGTGTCGCCCTGGGGCGAGACGCTCGTGGAGGGGGGAGCGGAGGAGACCGTCCTCTTCGCGGACGTCGACCCCGCGGTCGTCCGCGAGGCCCGCGCGAGGTTCCCCGCGCTCGCCGACCGGCGGCCGGAGGCCTACCGGCGATAGCCGGGGCCAGGACTTCATTTTTCCCTGGCCGGCGCCCCGGGGCGGTTTCAGCGGCCCTGCCGCAACAGCCGCGCGGCGTTGCCATACAGAATGTCCTGCTTCTGGCCCGCCGAGAGGAATCCGGCGGACTGGATCGCCTCGATGGCCTCGGCCGGGTCCGCCCCCGGCGGTCCGGAGGCGAACAGGATCCGCTTCGCGAAGCCCGCCTCGACCAGCCGCCGCAGGTACGCGTGGAGCTCGGCCCGGGGCAGCTCTCCGGCGATCACCCGCGTGTCGACGAACACCTGCGGGTAGCGCCACATCAGAGCGACCATGGCGTCGCCCATCGGCCAGCCCGCTCCCGAGACGACCACGCGGAGCTTCGGGTGGCGGAGCAGGACGGTCTCGAGCTTGAGCGGGTCGCCGAGCGCCGCGCGGTAGCGGTTGGACGGCGGGGCGCCGGGCGCCTCCGGTCCGAGCGCGATCGCGACCGGGATGGCGAGCTCCTCGGCGAGCGACCAGTAGGGCTCGAGTCGCGGATCGTCGGGAGCGATTCCGTCCGCCTGGGCGAGCAGCGGGCCGAGCGCCTCGGCCCGGCTGTCCTGGAGGCGGCGGCGCAGTTGCCCGAGGTCCGGACGGTGGGTGTCGACGTGGAAGCTCTCCGCGGCGATCCCCGCGAAATCGATCACGTTCGAAGCGGCGGGCGTGGGCACGGGTGTGGGCGGGGGCGGCGGATGAGGCGAGGGCGTGGATGCCGGCACGGTCGGTGCGGGCGTCACCGTCGGGGCCGCGGCGGCGCGCGGCGGTGTCCCCGTCGCCGAGGGTGTCGCCGCCGCGGAGACGGGCGGCAATGGCGCCGGAGGAGCGGCCGGCGTCGGGGTCGGCGGGACCGTGGCGGTCGCCACGCCGGCGGTCGGGATCGGCGGAGCACCCGGAGCGCGGCGCGGGTCCAGGTCGACCATCACCCAGTAGCCGGGCGCGGGCGGACGCGGAAACGCCGTCTCGCGAACCGTCCAGCGCAGGCACACGGCGGGGGGCACGGGGGGCCGCAAGAGCACCTGCGAGGCGCGGCCGTCGCCGGAGAGCTCCAGCAGCATCGTGAACGAGACGACGTCCTCGTCCTTGGCGGACTCCGCGCAGTCGACGAGACTCTCGCGCAACTTGCCTTCGTCGAAGCGCGCGGCGATCCGCTGCGCGAACTCCCGGCCGGCCGGCGTGGCGGCGTTCGCGTTGGCCAGCGCGAGCGACTCCTCGAAGCGGTCGGCCCGTGCGATCGCGCCGCAGAGCGCGAACGCGGCGACGGTCAGGGCGGCGGCCCGCGGCGCGAGCCGCACCGTCAGGGGCGCCCGGGGGTCGCGTGCGCGAGGGCCGACAGCGCATCGACCCCGCCCGCGATCATCTCCTCGGAGACGGAGAACGAGAATCGCAGGTGCCCTTCGCCTTCGGGGCCGAAGACGATTCCGGGTACGGTGGCAATCTTGCCGTCGTCGAGCAGGACGCGGGCGGCCGCGCGCGAGTCGGCGGGGAGCCAGGCGGGGGTCTTCGGAAAGAGGTACAGCGCCGCCCGCGGGGGTTCGACGTCGAAACCCGCGGCCTTCAGCCCGGCGACGAGACGATCGCGCCGTGCCCGGTATCCCGCCCGCCACTGCGCGACGAACTCCGTTCCCCGGGCGAGCGCCTCCACGGCCGCCCACTGCGTCGGCGTCGACACGCCGTTGGTCGTGTAGAGCACGACCGTGCGAATCGGCATCTGGTAGCGCTTCGGGGCGAGGACGTAGCCGAGCCTCCAGCCGGTCATGGAGTAGCTTTTCGAGAGCGTGTAGCAGGTGATGGTGCGTTCGTACATTCCGGGCAGCGACGCGATCGCGACGGGCGCGTCGCCCTCGTAGACGAGGTCCTCGTAGGCCTCGTCGGCGACCACGGCGAGGCCGCGCTCCCGCGCGAAGGCGGCGACCTCTTCGGTCTCGGCGCGGGAGAAGACGTCGCCGGTCGGGTTGGCGGGACTGTTCCAGTAGAGGATCTTCGTGCGCGCGGTCGTGCGCGCCGCGAGGGCCGCCGCGATCCCGTCGCGCCGGGCGGGCGCCGTCGGAACGAGAACGGCCGACGCCTGGTGATACGCCACCAGATCCATGATCGGCGTCCAGTACGGCGAGAACATCAGGACCTCGTCCCCCGGATCGAGGAGCGCGGCGAAGGCGGCGAAGAGGCCCTGCATGCCCCCGTTGACGACGACCGGCGACTCGTCGTCGGCCGGGATTCCGTTGCGGTCGCGGGCCTTGGCGAGGATCGCCTGCCGGAGGTCCGGGATCCCGGACGACGGCGCATAACGCGTCTGGTTGCGCGCGAGGGCCTCGCCCATCGCGGCCTTGACGCTCTCGGGCGTGTTCATCCAGGGCTCGCCGCCTTCGAAGCGCCAGACCTTCTGGCCCGCGGACAGCAGCTCGATGACCCGATTGCGCACCCGGACGATTTCCGAGAAGCCGACGCTTTCGAAGCGCCGCGCGGTGCCGGGAAACGACGCTTCGGTCACGGCCGTGCCCGCCTCAGACGGCAGCCTTCCGGCCGGGGCCCATCAGGAAGTAGAGGATCATGCCGAGCACGGGGAGGAAGATGACGAGCAGGCACCACAGGACCTTCGAGCCCGTGTCGGCGCGGCTCTTGAGGATCGATACGAGCGCGATGATGTCGAGGATCAGGACGACGAGGCCCAGGAGGGAGTACATGCGGACCTCCTTCTACAGTTTTTCCGAGATCGCCTTCTGCTGGGTGAAGAGATACAGATACTCGCGGCCGCCCGCCTTCGAGTCCGTGCCCGACATGTTGAATCCGCCGAAGGGGTGGACGCCGACGAGGGCGCCGGTGCATTTGCGGTTCAGGTAGAGGTTGCCCACGTGCAGCTCGCGTTTGCCGCGCTCGAGCCGCTCGCGCACGCGCGAATAGAGAGCTCCGGTCAGGCCGTACTCCGAATGGTTGGCGACCCGGATCCCCTCCTCGAAATTGCGCACCTTCAGGACCGACAGCACGGGTCCGAAGATCTCCTCGCACGCCAGGCGCGCGTCGGGCCGAACGCCGTCGACGACGGTGGGCATGACGAAGTATCCCGACTTCGGTCCGGCCTTCCCGCCCGCCACGACACGGCCTTCCTTCTTGCCGAGCGCCGCGTACTCCAGGATCTTCCGGTGCGCCCGCTCGTTGATCACGGCGCCGACGTTGTGTTTCGGGTCCCGGACGTCGCCGACCGACAGCGCTTTCGTCTTCGCGACGACGCGATCGAGCAGCTCGCGGTGGATCTTCTCGTGGACGATGAGGCGGGAACAGGCCGAACACTTCTGGCCCTGGAACCCGAAGGCCGCGGCCACGATGCCTCCGGCGGCGTCCTCGAGGTCCGCGGTCTCGTCGACGAGGATGAAGTCCTTCCCGCCCATCTCGAGGATCGCCCGCTTGATCCAGATCTGTCCGGGCACGGCCCGCCCGGCCTTTTCGGAGACCTGCAGGCCGACGTCTCGGGAGCCCGTGAAGGCGATCAGCCGCGTCTTCGGGTGTTCGACGAGGGCGTTGCCCACCGTCGCGCCGCCGCCGGTCAGGAAGTTCAGCACGCCGTCGGGCACGCCGGCCTCGTCGCAGGCCGCGAGGAACATCGACGCGATGCCGGCGGCGTCCGACGAAGGCTTGAGGACGACGGTGTTGCCGGCGACGAGGGCCGCGGTCGTCATCCCCGTCAGGATGGCGAGCGGAAAGTTCCACGGCGGGATCACGACCGCGACGCCCAGCGGGATGTGCTCGAGCTCGTTGCGTTCGCCCGGGTAGGGTGTCAGGGGCTGCGGGAGCGCGAGGCGTTCCATCTCGCGCGCGTAGAACTCGCAGAAGTCGATCGCCTCGGCCGTGTCGGCGTCGGCCTCGGGCCACGACTTCGACTCCTCGAGCACCATCATGGCGGAGAACTCGTGCTTGCGCCGCCGGAGGATCGAAGCGATCCGCAGAACGAGCGCGGACCGCTCACCGGCGGGCGTGCGGCTCCAGGCCGGGAAGGCCCGTGTCGCGGCCTCGACCGCCTTCGCGGCGTCGGCGACGGTGCCTTCGGGAAAGTGCCCGATCACCTGACGGAAATCCGACGGATTGAGGGACTCGAAGTGCCGGGAGGCGTCGACCTGCCGGCCCCCGATCCGGTTCATGCCGCGGATCGGAAGCCGCTTCTCGACCGTCGCGAGGGCGGCGCGGAAGGCCTTCGCGTTGGCGTCCTGGCGGAAATCGGTGAAAGGTTCGTTTTGAAATTCGGGGAGCAAGCTCGACCTCCGGAGCCGAAAATCTATCAGAAGGGGCGGCCGGCCACCGCTTTTGAGATGATCCGGACGTGACGACGTCGGCCGGCGCGGCGGCGCTCTCGAACGAGGAGATTCGCCGCTATGCGCGTCACCTGATCCTGCCGGAGGTCGGCCCCGAGGGCCAGGCGCGCCTGAAAGCCGGACGGGTCCTGCTCGTCGGGGCGGGCGGTCTCGGGTCTCCCGCGGCTCTCTATCTCGCGGCCGCCGGAGTGGGGACGCTCGGCCTCGTCGACTACGACACGGTCGACGAGTCGAACCTTCACCGCCAGGTTCTGTACGGAACTTCGGACGTGGGCCGCCCCAAGCTCGCCGCCGCCGCCGCGCGGCTGCACGACGTCAACCCCAACGTCCGGGTCGTTCCCTTCGAGACGCGCCTGACCTCGGAGAACGCGCTCGAGATCCTCGCGGACTTCGACGTCGTCGCGGACGGGACGGACAACTTTCCGACCCGGTATCTGGTCAACGACGCCTGCGTGCTGCTCGGCAAGCCCAATGCGTATGCGTCGATCTTCCGCTTCGAGGGCCAGGCTTCCGTCTTCGGCGCGCCGGGCGGACCGTGCTACCGCTGCCTCTACGCCGAGCCGCCGCCCCCCGGGCTCGTGCCGTCCTGCGCCGAGGGCGGGGTCCTCGGCGTCCTGCCGGGGCTGCTCGGCACGATCCAGGCGGCCGAGACGGTCAAGCTGCTGCTCGGAATCGGCGACCGCTCGTCGGACGCCTGCTTCTCGTCGACGCGCTCGGCATGCGGTTCCGGGAACTGAGGGTCCGGAAGAACCCCGAGTGCGCGGTCTGCGGTCCCCGCCCGACGGTCACCCGACTGATCGACTATGCGTCGTTTTGCGGGGAAGCGCCGGCGCCGGCCTCTGGTATCGTCCCGCCGATGCACGGCCACGTCGAGGAAATCACCGTCGAAGAGCTCAAGCAGATGCGCGACCGCGGAGACGCGATCGTGCTGGTGGACGTTCGGGAGCCGCGCGAGTGGGCCATCGCGGACCTGCCGGAGTCGGTCAAGATCCCCCTCGGGACCCTGCCCGAGAGCCTCGACAAGCTCTCGAAGGACGCCGACATCGTCGTCTATTGCCGGTCCGGGAGCCGGAGCGGGAACGCGGTCCAGTTCCTCATGCAGCAGGGGTTCGGAAAAGTCCGCAACCTGGTCGGAGGAATCAACAAGTGGGCCGAGCGGATCGACCCGTCTTTGGCGCGCTACTGAGGCCGCCGCCGCCGTGCGCCGCGTCGGGCTGATCTTTCTCGCGGTCGGCCTGGCGGGATTTCTTTTCGCGACGAGTCAGCGCGCCCGCCATCCGGCCGTCGAGGCCTGGGAAACCGGACGCTGGCTCTTCGTCGGGATGGCCGTGATGGGGGTCGTCTTCACCGTGGTGCCGGGCCCGCGCTCCCCCTGATCTTCAGTCGACGTCCTTCGCGGTCTCACCGGCCCCTGGCGTCGGCACGGCCGTTGCGACCGAACGCCCGGACGACTCCACGCGCCGGTGCATGGCCTCGCACCAGCCCCAGAGCCGGTCGAATCGCTCTCGCGCGTCGGCGCTCGCCGCCGGGCCCTTTCCGGAATAGTGTCGGGCCTCGATCGTCGCGACCCGGTTGAGGACCTGCACGCGCAGGCGCGAGCGCTGCGCCGCCGGCAGGTTTTTCGGAAGCGATCCGACGTCGTTGGCCAGGAGGAGCGCCACGATCTGCGAGGTCTCCTTCGCGGAGAGGCGGAGAACGCGTTCGGAAAGGGGACGGCTTCCGCGCGGGCCCACGCGGTCGCGGGCCTGCCGGCCGGAGACGACCAGGAGCCAGGTCTCGGCGGATCCGCCCTCTTCCGGGTGATCCGTGGTTCGCTGCGCCAGGACTTCGAAGACCTCCGGAGAAAGCGTCCCGGCGGCGAGCTTCTCCAGGCCCTCGCGCAGGTTCCCGATCCTCACGCCCCTGCTTGCCGCGGGCTCGCCGGCGACGAGCACGGCGCGGGCAAGCTCCTCCAGCTCCTCGTCGGGCTTCTCGTCGCCGATGACGGCGACCGAGCGGGTCACGTCTCCCACGGTGACGGTGATCCGCCCCCGGATCTCCTTCTCTCCGCCCTCCTCTTCGCCGACTTCCGACGGAAACGTTCCGAAGCGCGCTCGGCGCACGGCCTTCATGAGCTCCACCACCCGGGCCGCGTCGACCCGGAACTGCGCCTGGCGGTTCCAGAGGCCCACGCCGTCGCCCCAGATGCGGCAGGAAGCCATTAGGTCGGGCTTCGTGGGCCACGAAACGTCGATTCGGAAGTCCGCCGGGCTCGACCGGCCCGCGATCCGCGCGTCGAGGCCGGCGGCGAAGGGATCCGCCTGGTCAAGCCGGGCCTCCTCACGCGCCCGCTCCGCGGGCTCCTTCTCCGACGGGCGCGATCGGTCCTGGGCGTTCAGCCGCGGTGCGGGCGCGAGCAGGAGCCCCAGGAGACACGCCATGGCCGCGAATCGGGTCGGGGACCGCATGCCACCTCCGTTGCGGAAAACGAAAGCCGGGTGCCTCAGCCCGCGACCGTGGCGTCCGGGGCGTCCTCGAGCAACCGATCGATCTTGGCCGCGAGAATGAAGTCGTTGTCGTGGAGCCCGCCGATCTTGTGGGTCCACAGCGTCAGGTCGACCTTGTTCCAGTGAATCGCGATGTCGGGGTGATGTCCCTCGGCTTCGGCGACGTCCGCGACCCGGTCGACGAACTTCATCGCCTCGACGAAGTCGCGAAACTCGAAGCGCCGCTGGAGGCGCGTGGCCGCTTCGGCCAGGGACCATCCCGGCACGCGGGCGGCCATCTCCCGGGCAAGGGGCTCGGTCATCGGCGGGATGCCGCCCCGGCAGGGCTCGCAGCGCCGTCCGGCGAGCCCTTCCATGTCGTCGACCATCTCCGCGATCCTATCCGACCCCGGGCGCGGCGGCGGGCTACGGGCCGCCGGTGTCGGGGGGCCCGGACCCCGGACTCCGGGGGGTCCGAACCCGGTCGTGGAGTGTCTCGAATGTCGAGCAGATGCGGTCGAACGCGGCCTGCCGCTCTCCGTGAGTTCCCGGCGACATGCCCGGAAACTTCCGGCCCGCGATCGCACGGGAGTAGCCGAGAATCTCGATGCGCAGGTCGGTATAGCCCGGCGCATAGAGGCTCTGCGGCATGGTCGAAGGCTCGGCGCTCGCGAGAAGACCGGCAAGCTCCCGGAACTCCTTTTCGGTGAGCTCGAGTCTCGCGGCGGGGGCGGCCGCCGCCCGGCTTGCCTCGACCGGCTCGTCGCTGACTTCGCGCCCGACCAGGCGCAGGATCCACCCGGGCGCGGCTTCGCCCGTCCCCCTGGTCAGACGCCGCTGAAAGGTCGCCTCGAGGACTTCCGGAGCCAGCGTGCCGGAAGCGAGCAGGTGAAGCGCATCGGTCATGCTGGCTGCCGAGACGCCTCGGCGGGCCGGCACCTCGCAGATCGCCAGGATTTTCTCGACGAGCCGGGAGAAAGCCTTCGACTGTTCGCCGTCGACCAGCTGCAGCGAACTCTTGTCGGCCGCGCCCGCGTGAACGGCCAGGCGGCCCTTCAACCGCGGCCCCTCGTGGTGCTCGTCGTCCTCGTCCTCGCCGAATCGATCGGGCATCGAACCGAATTGAGCCTTCACGAGAAGGCGGAGGATGTCGAGGACCTCGCTGTTCGAGAGATGGAACTGCCTCTTGCGCTTCCAGATGCCCACACCGCTCCCGAAGATCCGCGCGGTCACGGCCTGGCGGCCGTGCGACCAGAAGACGTCGATCCGGACGTCCTCCAGCCCGGCCCGGCCCGCGATCCGGTCCTCGAGGGCCCGGGTGATGCGGTCGGCCGGGGCGGAGTCCTCGCGCGCGCCCGGGCCCGGCCCGTCCTGACGGGCCGCGGCGCCCATTCCGGAAGACCACAGCAGACCGGCGGCTAGTAATACTCCGAGCGGACGAATTCCGACGCGCGAAATAGTCTTCAAACGGCGCGGATGCTATCTCAGGCGGCCGCGATGTCGTTGGATACTCGGGTCGGGGAAGCGAAACGGTCGAGCGACCACGCGCTCTTTTCCCGAAATCCGAACGGAGGAAGCGAATGTACCGAAACGCCGCGGCCAGGGTCTCCTTTCTCATCGCCACGGTGAGCGTCTTCCTGGCCGGCGTCCCCTTGCTCGCGAGCGAGACGGCGCCGACGGTGCGTTTCGCCACGAAACACGCGAGGTCGGCGCCGCTGCGCGACGTCCGCATCGCGGGGCCCGTCGAGGCGCGCCGCAACCGCGAGATCCCCAACGAGGGCCCGACGCGGAAGGGGCCCGGCGTCGCCCGGGCGGCTTCCGACCCTGTCGCCCAGTCGCGGTTCGGTCTTTCTCTGCCCGAGCAGCAGGTGCAGTTCGAGGGCGGCTCCGACGACGACAACGCCGACGTGCTCGGCTCCCGGGTGGTGCCTCCGGACACCGAAGGCGACGTCGGCCCGGACCACTACATCCAGTACATCAACGACATCGCCGTGATGTACGACAAGACCGGCAACATCGTCCTCGGCCCGATTCCCGGAAATGCGTTCTGGTCGGGGCTGGGCGGCCCCTGCGAGATCCAGAACGACGGCGACCCCCTGGTGCGCTACGACCGGCAGGCCGATCGGTGGGTGTTCTCGCAGTTCGCGCTGCCCAACTTTCCGGACGGGCCGTATTACCAGTGCTTCGCGGTCTCGACGACCAACGATCCGACCGGCGACTACTGGCAGTACGAATTCAAAACGAGCGACGACTTTTTCACCGACTACGGGAAGCTCGGCATCTGGCCCGACGCCTACTACATGTCCTTCAACATGTTCGGCCCTCTCGGCGAGGTGCAGGGCGGCGCATACGCCTTCGACCGCGCCGCGATGCTGGCCGGCGCTCCCGCCGCGATGATCATCTTCGACACCGGGAACCAGGTCGGCGCGCTGCCGTCGGACCTCGACGGACCGACGCCGCCCCCGCCGGGCTCGCCGAACTACTTCATGACGTTCGACGTCGGGCCCGCGCGGCTCCTCGAGTGGCAGTTTCACGTCGACTGGACGACGCCGGGGGACAGCACGTTCACCGGGCCCGTCGAGATTCCGGTCGCGGACTTTCTCTACCCGGTCTGCGATGCCTACCGGGGCCAGTGCGTGCCGCAGCTCGAGGCGTTCGAGAAGCTCGAGACCCTCGACGACAAGCTGATGTACCGGCTGGCCTACCGGAACTTCGGCGACCACGAGTCGCTCGTGGTCAACCACACCGTCGGCACGGTCGATGGGAGCGCCGCACCGCGCTGGTACGAGATCCGCAACCCGGGCGACGCGCCCGTGATCTACCAGCAGGGGACGTACGCGCCGGACGCGAGCTTCCGCTGGATGGGTTCGATCGCGATGGACGGCAACGGCAACATGGCCCTCGGCTACTCCAGGTCGAGCGCGACCATGCATCCGGCGATCGCGGTGACAGGGCGCCTCGCGGGAGACCCGCTCGGGCTGATGGGCGCCGAGGACGTCTGGCTCGCCGGCGCCGGCAGCCAGGACGCGAGCTCGAACCGCTGGGGTGACTACAGCACGATGTCGATCGACCCCCTCGACGACTGCACCTTCTGGTACACGCAGGAGTACTACGCCGAGAACGGCAGCTTCGACTTCAAGACGCGCATCGGGGCGTTCCGGTTCCCCAGCTGCACGGGCGGGCCGGCCGGGATGCTCGAGGGCACGGTCACGGGCGCCTCCGGCCCGATCGCCGGCGCGACCGTGTCGGCGGCCCCTGCGGACCTTCGCCAGCCGACGGACGCCGGTGACTCCACGACGACGACCGATGCCTCCGGCCATTACCAGTTCCTCACGCTTCCCGCCGGCACCTACGACGTCAGTGCGTCGAAGTACGGCTACCAGACCGGTTCGGCCGGCAACGTCGCCGTCTCCGACGGAGGGAGCACGACGCAGGACTTCCAGCTGAAGTCGAGCGTCGACGTTCTCGTCAACGGCGTCGTCAAGGACGGTTCGGGCCACGCCTGGCCGCTCTACGCGGAGCTCGTCATCTCGGGCCCGGAGGGGTTTCCGGGCGCGACCCTGTATACGGACCCGGTCACGGGCTATTACTCGGTCACGCTGGCGGCCGGATACGCCTATGACTTCGCGGTGACACCGATGGTGCCCGGATACGTCGCGGGCGGCGGGCCGGTCGTGATTCCCGTCCCGCTGCTGCCGACCGCTCCCGGCGGGGTCGTCGCCAACTGGAGCCTGTCCGCGGCGCCCACGTGCACCGCGCCGGGATACGGGCCCGGCGAATTCGCCGGGACGCCCGCGCTGGCGGAGGGTTTCGACGCCGGCGTGATTCCGCCGGGCTGGTCCGTGGAGACGCTTTCCGGCGTGAGCTGGCAGGTCTACACGGGAGGGGACCCCTGCGGCGGGTTCGGTGGCAACCAGACGGGCGGCTCGGGCCCGTACGCGATTCTCAACAGCTTCTGTGAAACGCAGTTCACGCCGGACGACTCGTACCTGGTGACCCCGCCGATCGACCTTTCGGGGAGCGCGGGCGCGGCGATCCGCTGGGCCAACGACTTCATCGACTTCGAGTCCGGCTCCGTCGCGAGCGTGGACGTCAGCGCCGACGGCGGAACGAGCTGGATGAACGTCTGGCGGGCGACGAGCGACCTTGCCGGGCCCCGGCACGCAGATCGCGAGACATGGCCACGGCGGCGGGCAGCCCCAACGCCATGGCGCGCTTCCACTACCAGGGCTTTTTCGTCATGGTGGTGGCAGGTCGACGACGTGGAGGTCGGCTCCTTCGACGTGCACCGTCGTCCCGGGCGGCCTCGTCGTCGGGAACGGTCCGCGACGCCAACACGGGATCGGGTCTGAACGGCGCGACCGTGACCAACCTGCCCGACGACGGCTCGGCGACGACCATCGCGACGCCGGCGGCGCGGGCAGGGCGACGGCTTCTACGCTCTCTTCGCCGGCAGCGGCTCGCAGCCGTTCGAGGCGTCGTACCCGGCCTACGAGGCGCTCGACAAGAACACGACGGTCATTCCGAACGCGACCGTGCGCCTCGACTTCTCGCTGGCGGCCGGACTGCTCGACGCGAGCCCGCGGCCGCTGTCGCTGTTCCTGGGCCCCGGAAGCGCCCAGGACGCTGACACTGACCATGGCGAACACCGGCACGGGCAACGGAAGCTTCGTGATTCAGGAGGTCAACGCCGTGCCCGCGGCCGAGTCGCTCGGGGCCCGCAGCGTTGCCGACCCCGCGGACCGCAGGACGGCGCTGCGGCGCATGCCGATCGGCCGGATGAACGACGCGGACACGCGGGGTCTGCCGCCGCCGCCGAAGGCTCCGTCGGGCGTGCCGGCGATCGCCCAGGCGGGCAACGTCGTGAGCTCCTTCTCGATCGGGGCTCGACTCCGGCTGGGGCCTCGCCTACGACACGACCCTCGACGCGGATCTCTGACCGATCGCCGACTTCGTCCGGCGACGGCCTGGACTACGAGTACCTGCCGGACGGGACGGCGACCGGCGAGACGATCGACATCCAGGAAGCGGGAGGCTTCTGCCAGGCCGACGGGACCTACAACGGCAGGACCGGAATGATCTGGCAGGTCAACGTCGGCGGGCGACGACTGCCTCTTCGAGATCGATCCGGTCACGAAGGCCGTCACCGGCCGGAAGATCTGCGGGCCGTGGCTTTCCTCGCAGCGCGGCCGTGGCCTACGACTACGCGACCGACACGTACTACGTGGGCGGGAACAACGAGGCCACGATCTACCACATCGACGGCTCCGGCAACCTGCTCGACTCCAAGTACGTCGGACTCGGATATCATCGGGCTCGCTTACAACCCGGCCACGCGGCACCTCTTCGTCGCCTCCGAGTTCTCTGCGCCGTTCGACATCTGGGTGTACGACCCGAACAACGACTACGCGGTCATCGGCGGGTTCGTCGTCACGAGCGGCGGCGTTCCGGTGCTGTCGAGCGGCGGCGTCAGCCTCGAGGCGGATTGCGGCGGGCACCTGTGGATCAACGACCGGTTCGCCCAGGTCATCTACGAGTTCGAATCGGGCGAGACCGGCTGGTGTGTCGACGACATCCCGTGGCTCTCCGAGAATCCCACGGAGGGCACGGTCCCGGGGTCGGGCGGGGATCGCGGCCGGCCGGCGGCGCCAACGCCCTGCCCGTCGCCGTGACCTTCGATTCCGCGGGCCTGCTTCCCGGACTGCGGCAGGGCTCGCTCGTCTTCCGGACGGACACGCCGCTGCCCGGTCGCTCCGGTGCCGGTCGACTTCACCGTGCTCTTCAACGACGTGCCCCAGGGCAGCTTCGCCTGGAACTACATCTACGGCGCGGCGGGAGCGGGCGTCATGCCGGGCTGCGCGCCCCAGACGCCGTCCTTCACCTTCTGCCCGAACCAGATCGTGACCCGCCGGAGCATGGCGGGCTTCATCGAACGCGCGGTTCACGGCGCGCTGACGCCGCCGCCCGTCTACCTCGGCGAATTCGACGACGTCCTGCCGGGCAGCTTCAACGCGAACTATATCCAGGGCCTGGTCGAGGACGGCATCACGGCCGGCTGCAGCCTTGCGCCGCCGCTCTACTGCCCGGACGTTCCCGTCACGCGGGCGCAGATGGCGGTCTTCGTGTGGAGAGGGCCAGCACGGATCGGAGCCGCCGCCGGCCTGCACGCCGCCGGGGACCTTCGGCGACGTGCCGTGCCCGGGCGGTTTCGCAGTCGACTACATCGAGGGCATCTTCTCCGAGGGGATCACGGCCGGCTGTGGCAGCGGCAACTACTGCCCGAACGCGGGCATCACGAACGCCCAGATGGCGACGTTCCTGGTGAAGGCGTTCCAGATTCCCTACTTGCCGTGAGGACGCACGTGAAGAAACAGGAAGGAACCGCCATGCACCCGCACTCGATCAAGCTTCTCGCGGTCGCGATTTTTTGCGCGGTCGTCCTGGTCCTCGGCGCGAGCCCCACGCTCGCCGGAGAACCGACGACGGTTGCCGTCAGCGGCACGGTCACCGACGGCTCCGGCCACGGCTGGCCGCTCTACGCCTCGATCGAGATCACGTCGGCGTCGACCCCGCCCCTGGTCGTGTATTCGGACCCGGTCACTGGAGCCTACGGTGCCGATCTTCCGGATGCGACCGCTTACACCTTCGCGGTGAAGGCCGTGGGACCGGGCTATGCGCCGGGCGGCGGTCCCGTGACGACGGCCGGAATGCCCGATCGTCGCGGACTGGGCGCTGACCGTCGGGGCTCTCTGCGACGCTCCGGGCTACGGTCCCGGCGCTTTCGGCCCTCCGGTTCTCTCCGAGAGCTTCGACGGCGGCGTGCTTCCGGCCGGCTGGACGGTGGAGTCGGTCTCCGGCGGCGCCAGCTGGAAGGTCGCCGAGGGAGCCGATCCGTGCGGGCTCTTCGACGGCAACCGCACCGGCGGAAGCGGCCCGTACGCGCTCTTGAACAGCAACTGCGACACCAACTTCTTCGAGACGGACGACTCGTACCTGGTGACCCCGCCGCTCGACCTGTCGTCCAGCCCCAACGCCCTGATCCAGTGGGCCAACGACTTCTTCGATCCCTTCATCAGCGCCCTCGGCGAAGTGGACGTCAGCTCCGACCTCGGCATGAGCTGGACCAACGTCTGGCGGGCCGACGGGCAATCTGCCCGGCCCGGGCACCATTTCCGCGGACATGTCGTTCGCGGCCGGTTCGGCCGGCGCCAGGCGCGCTTTCACTACCAGGGATACTTCGGCTGGTGGTGGCAGGTCGACGACGTCCTGATCGGCCCGGTGGCCTGCACGGCTCTGCCGGGAGGCCTCGTCGTCGGAACGGTCGGCGACGCCAACACCGGACTCGGCCTCAACGGCGCCACGGTCACGGATCTCGCCGACGACAGCTCCGCGACCACGCGCGGCCACGCCGGACCAGGGCGACGGCTATTACTCGCTCTTCGCGGCGGGCAGCGGATCGCAGGACTTCCAGGCGACGGCTCCGCTCCACAACTCGCTGACGAAGAACGCCATGGTCACCCCCGATGCCGCGGTGCGCCTCGACTTTTCGCTCGCGGCCGGACTGCTCGACGCGGGCCCGCGGCCGCTGTCCGCGGTGGCCGATCCCGGGCAGTCCCTCGACGTGACGCTCGACTCTGACCAACACCGGCACCGGCGACGGGAGCTTCGTGATTCGCGAGGTCAACGTGCCGCCGCCGGTGGAGATGGTGGCGGCGCCGGCCGCTCGGCCGATGCTCGCCCTGAGTCTCGAGGACCAGAAGGCGCTGCGCCGGTGGCTCACGCCGGGACGGATTCACGCTCGGGACTCGAAGGGTTACCCGCTGAGCTCCCCGGCCAACGTGGCCCGGGCGGCGGCCGGCGCGGGCAACCTCGTCGGCTCCTTCGCCAGCGGCCTCACGGCGGGCTGGGGTCTGGCATACGACACGGACTCGAACCGGCTCTGGATCTCCAATTCCGATGCGCCCGACGCCGGTCTCTTTGGCGACGGTCTCGACCACGAGTACGACCCGGACGGCACGCCGACCGGCGAGACGATCGACCTCCAGGACACTCCGAGCCCCTGGCAGGGCGACGGCACGTTCAACGCGCGAACCGGCATGATCTGGCAGGCCAACGTCGCCTTCCGGGCCGGGATGAACCAGTGCCTCTCCGAGATCGATCCGGTGGCCGGGGTCGTCACGGGCAATCAGATCTGCGGCCCCTGGGGGGACTATCCGCCGACGGCCGGCCTCGCCTACGACTACGCCACCGACACCTACTACGTCGGGGACCAGCTCGGCGGAATCCTGCACATCGACGGCGCCGGAAACGTCCTCGATTCGGGGCACGTCAGCCTGCAGATCCAGGGGATGGCGTACAACCCGACGACGGGGCACCTGTTCGTCACGGCCTTTTTCAATCCCCAGTTCGACATCTACGTGCTCGATCCGAAAAACGGCTACCTTCCGATCGAGGGATTCACGGTGACGAGCAACGGCGTTCCCGTCCTCAACGGGCAGGGCGTCAGCCTCGAGGCCGACTGCTTCGGCCACCTCTGGACCTACGACGTATTCAACAACGTGGTCTTCGAGGTCGAGTCCGGCGAGCGCGGCTGGTGTGTCGACGACATTCCGTGGCTCGCGGAGGATCCCGCCACGGGCACGATTCCGGGCACGGGCGGCGGCTCGGCTCCGGCCGGCGGCAACACGCTCCCGGTGACGGTCACGTTCGACTCCAGCGGCCTTCTTCCCGGTCTCTACCTGCGGTCGCTCGTCTTCACGACGGATACGCCGGATCCGGTCGCGCCGGTCCCGGTCGACTTCACGGTGCTCTTCGACGACGTTCCGACGGGCAGCTTTGCCGCGAATTTCATCTACGGCGCGGCGGGCGCGGGAGTCATGCCGGGCTGCGCCCCTCAGGCGCCCCTGTTCACCTTCTGCCCGAACGAAATCGTGACGCGCCGGAGCATGGCGGGCTACATCGAGCGCGCGGTCCACGGCGCGCTCACGCCGCCGCCCGTGTATCCGGGCGAATTCGACGACGTCCTGCTCGGCAGCTTCAATGCCGACTACATTCAGGGTCTCGTCGACGACGGGATCACGGCCGGCTGCAGCGTGACGCCGCGGCTCTACTGCCCCGACGTTCCGGTCACGCGCGCGCAGATGGCCGTCTTCGTGTGGAAGGGCCAGCACGGCTCGCAGGCGCCGCCGGCCTGCACGCCCCCAGGCACCTTCGCGGACGTGGCCTGCCCGGGAGGCTTCGCGGTCGATTACATCGAGGGCATCTACGGCGAGGGGATCACGGCCGGTTGCGGCGGCGGGAACTACTGCCCGGACGCCGGCATTACGAACGCGCAGATGGCGGTGTTCCTGGTCAAGGCGTTCCAGATCCCGTATCTGCCGTAAGGCTGACGAACTCGGGCATCACGGGCGCCGCGAAAGCGGCGCCCTTTTTCGTGACGGCGGCATTTGACCCGCGCCGTCCGATCCCGGATAATCCGCGTCCCCCGGACGACTGGGAGGTCGTTCAATGGTAGGACAACTGGCTCTGGACCAGTGAATCGGGGTTCGAGTCCCTGCCTCCCAGCCAATACCGTCGCGAGCGCTTCGCGAGGGATCTGCGCCCTTCGGGCGCACCGTCGGCCGGCTCGCCCGGATGCGGGCTCGACCGGACGCCTGACCCCTCACTGCGCGCTCGCTCCCGCGGCGCGCGCCTCCTCCCTCCCTTCGGTCGGGAGACTTCACGCGCCGCGAACGGTTGGGCCGCGGCCGCGGCAATCCGGCGTGCTTCTCGAAAGATGCGATGGTCGGGGGGGACCGGTCAGCGGGTCGGGCGGGAGCGGGGGTTCTTGCGCCAGTGGGCCAGGTCCAGCACGAACGCCTCGATCCGCCGGTCCCAGGTGTGCTCGCGCAGGGCCCGCTGCCGGGCGCGGCGGCCCATCGCGAGCCGGGCGGGTTCGTCGCCGAGGATCGCGGCCGCGGCTTCGACGACGTCGTCCTTGGTCGGGAAGACGGCGATCTCGACGCCGGGCTCGAAGGACTCGGCCAGGCGCGGGAACGCCTCGACGAGGCTCGGCACGCCGCAGGAGGCGGCGAAGAAGGCGCGGGGCGTGATGCGGAACGTGCCGCGGTACTTGCCATGGATGTCGTCGACGAGGGCCGTCTCGAGCGCGAGGCGGGCCCCGTTCAGGGCGGCGCACAGCGCGTCGGGCGTCTCGAGCGGCGGCCGCACCGGGCACGCTCCAGCGGGTGTCGCCGGCGTAGGCATGGACGCGGACGTCGAAGTGCTCGGACAGCGCCGCGAGCAGGTCGTTGCGGTAGGGCGTCCACTTGCCGTAGTAGAGGATGTCGCACTCGGGCGGAGCCTTCAGCGGCCGGTAGAGCTCGGGGTCCGTGGCCGGATCGCAGCGTTTCGCCTCGATCCCGCGGCCCGCGTAGGCCGGCAGCGTCTGCGGGTCCTGCGTATAGAAGAGGTCGAACTCCGGCGCGATCGCCAGCGAAGCCTCCAGCCCGTACGGGTCCGAAAGCGCGAACCCGGCGAAGGCCGTGTAGCGGGGGAACATGCGGCGCGCGTGCTTCGAGAGATGCAGTCCGCCGCCGAGGCAGACGACCGCCTCCGGCGGCGGGTCCGTGTGCGGCACGCACGGCTTCGTCGGGCACGAGCGCGGGCTTCGCGCCGCCGGTCGGCTCGAAGCCCGGAGACCGCCGCCGGCTCGACGAGGACCGTACGGAACGCCTTCTGCAGCGCGCGCAACGGCGGGTACAGGTTGTTGCAGAAGGGCGGCTGGCTGATGTTGCCGAAGAGGACCAGGTCGGCGCCGCTCAACCGGCGCCCCTGTTCGTATGGACAGGCGTCATCGGGTTCCCGTTCACGTCGGCCTAATGTACGACGGAACAGCGCGCCGGCAAGGTGCGCTGCCCTACAATCGATCGTCTATGGACAAATCGACGTTCCGGCTGGCGGTCGCGCTCGGTCTCTTCGCGGCCGCCGTTTTCTGTGCGGAAACCGCTCGGGCGGCCTCCTCGCTGCGCTTCCAGGGCAACGGGACCGGCGACATCGACCGCGTCAAGATCGCGATCGACGATCCCGCGGATTCCGCGCCGGGGCCGCCGGCCGACGTCGGAGCGGAGGACTTCACGATCGAGTTCTGGATGAAGGCGGACGCCTTCGACAACACGGCGTCCGCCGTGACCTGCGGCGCCAACGTCGCGTGGAACAACGGCAACATCGTGGTCGATCGCGACCGGCTTCGGGCTCGACCGGAAGTTCGGCGTTTCGATCGCCGGCGGCGCCGTCGTTTTCGGAGTCAGCGGCGACGGCACGGGCGATCTGACGATCTGCGGCGCGCGCGACGTCCTCGATTTCCGCTGGCACCACGTCGCCGTGGAGCGGCGGCGCTCGGACGGCCGCATGTGGATCTACGTGGACGGAATCCTCGACGCGGAGGGCGACGGTCCGGACGGCGACGTTTCCTATCCCGACGACGCGACCCCGGCGGCTCCCAACGATCCCTTCCTCGTTCTCGGCGCCGAGAAGCACGATGCCGACCCCGTGCTCTATCCCTCCTACAGCGGCTTCCTCGACGAGGTCCGGATCTCGAAGATCCTGCGACATGCGGGCGGCTTCACGCGGCCCCGCGCGCCGTTTGCACCGGACGCGGACACGGCGGCCCTGTACCACCTCGACGAGGGCGAGGGCGACCTCGTCGGCGATGCGTCCGGTGCGGCGGGCGGCCCTTCCGACGGGCAGCGCCGGTATGGCGGCTCGCCGGCGGGCCCCGACTGGTCGTCCGACGTCGCGCCGCTCGGAGGCGATCCGGGAATCACGTTCACGCTGGTGACCTCGAGCGTGACCGAGCCCGTGCAGGTCACGCACGCGCCGGGCGACTCGTCCCGCCTGTTCATCGTCTCCCAGGGAGGAACGATCCGGATCGTCAAGAACGGCGCGCTGCTCGGGACCCCGTTTCTGAACATCGGCGCATTGACCGCCGACGGCTCGGAGCAGGGTCTCCTGTCGATGGCCTTCGACCCGGACTACGCATCGAGCGGACTGTTCTACGTGTACTACACCGACGACATCGCTTCGCCCGGCGACGTCACGCTCGCCCGCTACCACGTTTCGGGCGGCAACGCCGATGTCGCCGACCCTGCGTCGGCCGAGATCCTGCTCGTGGTGCCGCACCCGGTCTACGCGAACCACAACGGCGGGCAGCTCATGTTCTCGCCGATCGACGGATACCTCTACATGGGCACCGGCGACGGCGGCTCGGGCGGGGATCCCGACGACAACGGCCAGAACAAGAACGTTCTGCTCGGCAAGCTCCTTCGCTTCGACGTCGACGGAACGGGCGCCGTGCCCTGCGGACAGTCGAGTCCCGCGCCGTACGCGATTCCTCCCTCCAACCCGTTCGTGGGCGGTGCCGGCTGCAACGAGATCTGGGCGTACGGCCTGCGCAACCCGTGGCGCTTCAGCTTCGACCGCGAAACGGGAGACCTGCTCATCGGCGACGTGGGCCAGAACGCCTGGGAGGAGATCGACTTCACGCCGGTCGGCACCGGCGGGGGCGAGAACTACGGCTGGCGGCGGATGGAAGGGTTCCACTGCTACGATCCTTCGACGGGTTGCGACGACGGGTCGTTGACTCTCCCGGTGCTGGAGTACGGTCACGGCCTCGGCTGCTCGGTGACCGGCGGTTTCCGGTACCGCGGCGCCGCCATGGCCGGCCTGTATGGGGCGTACCTGTACGGGGACTACTGCACGGGGCGGATCTGGCGGGCCGATCAGGCGGGCGACGGAGCGTGGAGCTCCGCGCAGCTGACCGGCACGAACTACAACATCTCGGGCTGGGGCGAAGACGAGGCCGGAGAGCTGTACCTGGCCGATCACAACGGACCCGTCTACAAGCTCACGCAGACCCCGAACCCGTCCCCGGCGGCGTCGGGCCTCGACCCGGCAGCCGTGATCGCCGGCGACCCGGATTTCGAGCTGGCGGTCGACGGGGCGGGCTTCGTCTACGGCTCGGTCGTCCGCTGGAACGGCGAGGACCGGCCGACCACGTTCGTGTCGCCGGCCCGGCTGACCGCCGCGATTCCGGCCGCCGACGTCGCCGCCGCGGGCAGCGCTCTGGTCACCGTCTTCTCTCCGGCGCCGGGTGGCGGGACGTCCTCGGCCCGCACGCTGGACATCAATACGACCTTCCTCGACGTCCCCCTCGACCACTTCGCCTATTCCTACATCCAGGCCGTGTTCGACGCGGGCGTCACCGGCGGCTGCGGAACGCGGATCTACTGTCCCGACGCGGCGGCGACGCGCGCCCAGATGGCGGTCTTCCTGCTGAAGGCCTCGGAAGGCTCGGCCTACGTTCCGCCGCCGTGCACGGGGGCCTTCTTCGCCGACGTGCCCTGCACCGGAGGGATCTTCGATCCCTGGATCGAGGACCTGGCCGGGCGCGGGATCACCAGCGGCTGCGGCGGTGGCAACTACTGTCCGGGCAACGCCGTCACGCGCGCCCAGATGTCGGTCTTCCTCCTCAAGACGAGCCAGGGCGCGCTCTACGCCCCACCGGACTGTACGGGCGCCGTTTTTTCGGACGTGCCCTGCTCGGGCGGCCCGTTCGATTCCTGGATCGAGGACCTGGCGGGTCGCGGGATCACCGGCGGCTGCGGAGGCGGCAACTACTGCCCGGCCAATCCCGTGACGCGGGCGCAGATGGCCGTGTTTCTGACGAAGACATTCGGGTTGCCGCTTCCATAGCGTTCCGTTCCGAGCGATGCATGCGAAGGGCGCCTGGAGGGCGCCCTTTTTTTCTCACGCCGATTCTCCGGGGTTGACAGCGAATCGGGCGAGATGGAATAGTTCGAACGAATTCCCAAGAGTTTCGCCTTTCAAAACGGAGGACGGCATGTACCGGAGCTCGGCGAAGGGGCTTAAGGCTCTTCTCGTTTCGGTCGCGGCGGGTCTTCTTCTCGTTTCCCCGGCGCTTTTCGGCGCCGAGGCCGGGAAGAAGGTTTCGCCGAAGGTGATTTTTCCCAAGGCCTCCAAGGTGACCGGGCTGCGGCCACTCGGCTCGCACCTCAAGCGCCCGGTGCCGGGAGCCACACGGAAAGAGATCCCGATCCAGCCGCTGCGCCGGGCGAACCCGGACTACAAGGCGCATGGTCCCGCCCTGCCGCGCACGTCGCCGACTCCTTTGATTCCGGATCCGCTGCTGACTTTCGAGGGCGTCGGGGACGTGGATTTCGTTCAGCCCGCCGACACGACGCTCGCGGTCGGACCGGCCCACATCTTCCAGTGGGTCAACGGGTCCGCCGAGATCTTCGACAAGGACGGCAATGACTTGTCCGGCGGCCCCTTCGAGGGCACCGCGTTCTGGCAGGATCTGGGCGGCGACTGCGCCAACGTCAACGGCGGCGACATCATCGTGATCTACGACCACCTCGCGGACCGGTGGATCGCGACGCAGCTGGCGGCCTTCATCCAGGGCGCGAGCACCAACAACGTTTGCTGGGCGGTCTCCAAGACCGGCGATCCGCTCGGCGAGTACTTCCAGTACGACTTCGACTACGGCGGGGACCTGAACGACTACCCGAAGTGGGCCCTCTGGCCGGACGCGTACTACGGAACGTTCCGCAATTTCGTGGCCTCGGCCTTCTTCAGCGGAATGGTGGTGTGGGCGGTCGACCGCAACGCGGTCCTCGCGGGCGACGCGAACCCGACGATTCTCGCCGTCGACGTCGGCGAGGATCTGCCGAACCTCGACGGCCTCCTTGGCGCGAATCTCTCCCCGGGCGATCCGGGCCCCCCGCTGGCAAGACGAGGCAACGCTCCCGGGGGCGGGGGCGGCGGCACGCCTCCCGAAACGCTCTTCGGCGTCTCGAACCCCGGACTCGACGGCGACCCGTCCGCGATCCGAATCTTCCAGTTCCATCCGGACTTCGGCAATCCTCCGGCGTCGACGTTCAGCGGGCCGGTGGACGTCGCGGTGACCGATTTCACGCCGTCGTCGGGTTCGGTCGAGCAGCCGGCTCCGGGCGGCACCCTCGAGGACCTGCCCTGGGTCATGTACAAGGCGGATTACCGCAACTTCGGAACGCACGAAGGCGTCGTCCTCAGCCACACGGAGGACGTGGGCGGCGGCCAGATCGGCGTGCGCTGGTACGAGGTCCGCGACCCCGCCGGGACGCCGACCCTCTTCCAGGAGGGCACCTTCGCCCCCGACTCGTCCAACCGCTGGTTTCCGTCGATCGCCCAGGACTTCACGGGCGACATCGCGGTCGGCTACAGCGTCGCGGACGGCTCGATCTTCCCGTCCATTCGCTATGCCGGACGGCTCGTGGGTGATCCGCTCGGCGAACTCTCCCAGGGTGAAGGCGAGTTCTTCCAGGGCAACGGTTCCTTCGGAGGCGACCGCTGGGGCGACTACAGCACGATCTCGCTCGATCCCGTCGACCAGTGCACGTTTTGGTACACGACGATGTACGTCCCCGGTTCCGGCCTGTCCGACTGGTCGACCGGCGTCGGGTCTTTCAAGTTCAACGGCTGCACGACGGGCCCTGCCGGGACCATCAGCGGAACCGTCACCGACGGCACGAATCCGATCGCCGGCGTCAAGGTCGCCGCGGGGATTCCGAGCACCACGACCGACGCGACGGGGGCCTACCAGTTGACCCTTCCCGTCGGCATGTACGACATGACGGCGAGCAAGTACGGCTACATTCCGGGCTTCGCCAACGGCGTCGAGGTCACCGAGGACAACAACACGGTTCAGGACTTTACGCTCGGCGTGGCGCCGACGACCGAGGTCAACGGCACGGTCAAGGACGGCTCCGGAGGCGGCTGGCCTCTGGCGGCAAACATCAAGATCACGGGACCGGGCGCGCCCACGTTCAACATCCAGACCGACCCGGTGACCGGCTACTACAGCATGGTCCTCGTCCAGGGCATCACGTACACCTTCCAGGTCACGGCCATCGGGCCCGGTTACCTTCCGGGCGGCGGCACGGTCGATCTGTCCCTCGTTGCCAACACGCCGGGCGGCGTCGTGAAGAACTGGGAGCTTCTCGTCAACGCGGAGACCTGCAACGCGCCGGGCTACACGCCCGACGTCCAGGGCCTCTATGAGGACTTCGAGGGCGGCGGGCTGCCGAAGGGCTGGGAAATCACCAACGAGACCGGCAACGACACCTGGTACATCAACCTCGGTGCGGACCCGTTCTGCGGCGACTTCGCCGGCAACCTGACGGGCGGCACGGGCTACTACGCGGTCGTCAACAGCGATTGCGCCGGCTTCGCCGACCTCGACACGTCTCTGGTGACTTCCTCGGTCGACATGTCGAGCTTCTCGAGCGCGACGATCCGCTTCAATACGGACTATCGCCACTACAACCCCGCGGGGGACATCGCCGACGTCGACATCAGCACCAACGGCGGCTCGAGCTGGACCAACGTGTGGGAAAAGACCGCGGATGCCCGCGGTCCGCGCCTCGAGTCGGTGGACATCACCTCGCTCGCCGCCGGCCAGGCGGACGTCAAGGCCCGTTTCCACTACTACAACGCCTTCTACGCGTGGTGGTGGCAGGTCGACAACGTGCTTCTCGGCAGCGCCTCGTGCAATGCCGGCTCGGGCGGTCTCGTGGTCGGCAAGGTGACGAGCGCCGGGACGGGCCAGGGTCTGAATGGAGCGAAGGTCAAGAACCTGCCCGACGACGCCGAGACCCTGACGTTCAACGCGCCGGGTCAGGGCGACGGCTTCTACATCCTCTTCGCCGAGTCCGGCATGCAGCCGTTCGAGGCGTCGCTGGCGCTGTACGGCTCCCAGCAGAAGAGCACGCTCGTCGTGCCCAACGCCAGCCAGCGCCTCGACTTCCAGCTTCCCTCCGGCGTTCTCACGGCGACGCCCGCCCCGCTGAACGGCCGGGCCGACCCGGGAGACACGGACCAGCAGACGCTCACCATGACCAACACCGGTACCGCGGCGGCGAGCTTCGTCATCGGCGAGCTCGATATCCCGGCTTCGGCTCCTCAGGTTCTCCATCGGCCGCACGCCGACGAGGAGAAGACCGCGGCGGCCCTGGCGCGGATCCCCAAGGGGAAGGATCGCGCACGGACCACGCAGGGAATTCCCGAGGTCCCGCGTCCGGATGCGCCCGAGGCTGCGGGCGGCGAGGTCATTGCCTCCTATCCGTCGGGTCTGCCCGCCGGCTGGGGCGTCGCCTCGGATACCGATGCCAATACCGTCTGGTTCTCGAACATCGCCCTCATCGGCGGAGACGATTTCGACTACGAGTACGACGCCGCGGATGGAACACAGACCGGAAACACCATCGACGACAGCACCTGGGTGGATGTCTTCGCGGCGGACGGCGCCTGGGACAGCCGTACCGGAATGGTCTGGCGTGTCAACGTCGGGGACGACACCTGCATCTACGAGCTCGATCCGGTCAACCACGTGGCCACCGGCAACAAGATCTGCCCGGCCTTCGGCACCTCGGAGCGCGGGCTCGCGTACGACCCGGTGACCGATACCTTCTGGGCCGGCGGATGGAACGACCTCGCCATCGTGCACTTCGACACGAGCGGAACGATCCTCGACTCCGCTTTCGTGGGAATTCCGATCTCCGGTCTCGCCTATGACCCGCGCGCAGGCAACCTCTACGCGATGCAGAACGCCGACAGCGCGATCGACATCTGGATCCTGGATGCGGCGACTTACTCCGTCACCGGATTCCTCACGATCAAGGAGAACGGCTCGCCGGTCATGACGCCCTTCGGCGGCGCCGGCATCGATCCGGACTGCGACGGCAACCTCTGGGTCATCGACCAGAACACCCAGACGATCTACAAGGTCGCTTCGGGTGCGACCAACTTCTGCGTCAACCAGGTGACGTGGCTCTCGGAGGATCCGACGGAAGGCACGGTCGATCCGGCATCCGTCCGGGCCGGCGGAGCCAGCTCGCTGCCGGTCACGGTCACCTTCGATTCCACCGGTCTCAACCCGGGGCTGCGACAAGCGCAGCTGACGTTCCGGACGGATACCCCGACCCCGGTGGCGCCCGTGCCCGTGAACTTCACGGTTCGCTTCCTCGACGTTCCGGATTCCAACCAGTTCGAGGCCTACATCTACGGGGCCGCCGGTGCGGGCATCATGACGGGCTGCGGGGCGGACAACTTCTGCCCGAACGGCGTCGTCACCCGGGCCGACATGGCCGGCTACATCGAACGCGCCATGAAGGGGGCCGACTATCTCGGTTCGCCGTACCTGGGCGGATTCAGCGACGTCTCGCAGCAGACACCCAACGCCAACTACATCCAGGCTCTCGTGGACGACGGCATCACGGCGGGCTGCGGCACCAACATCTACTGTCCGAACAACCCGAACACCCGCGCCCAGATGTCGGTCTTCATCGTCAAGGCCACCGAGGGCTCGAGCTTCGTGCCGCCGGCCTGCACGGGCATCTTCACGGACGTTCCGTGCCCGGGCGGTTTCGCGGTCGACTTCATCGAGTACCTGTACAACCAGGGAGTGACGGCGGGATGCGGCGGCGGAAACTTCTGCCCCAACGCCAGCATCACGAACGGTCAGATGGCGGTGTTCCTGGTCAAGGCGTTCAACGTCCCCCACCTCTGATCGGAGGCGGTTTCGATTCTCCGGGCCCGGCGAAAGCCGGGCCCGTTTCATTTGCTGGGGTCTGACCCCCGGAGGGGGTCTGACCCCATGTGCCCCGCCCCTGCTATCTTGAGCGGCTCGATGCGCAGGTCAGCGGTTCTTCTCCTCCTGGTTCTGTCCAGCAGGGTTGCCGCGGTCGCACAATCGCCCGCCCCGCCGTCCATCGTGCTCATCACCCTCGACACCACGCGGGCGGACCGCGTGGGAAGCCGGGAAGACGGCGCGCCTCTGACGCCGAACCTCGACCGGCTGGCGCGCTCGGGAACCCGCTGGTCCAATGCCCTGACGTCGTCGCCGTTGACCCTTCCGGCGCACTGCAGCCTCATGACGGGCCTGGATCCGCCGGCGCACGGCGTCCGGGACAACGGGGTGGCGTCCTTGCCGGCGGACGTGCCGACGATCGCATCGGCGCTGTCGCGGCTGGGCTACGCCACGGGAGGGTTCGTCGCCTCCCGGGTCCTCGACCGCCGCTTCGGGCTGGCTCGCGGTTTCGATCTCTACGACGATGCGATGGTGGCCGAGCGGGTCGGCGAGCAGGGCTATCCGGAGCGCGACGCCGCGGCGGTGACCGGCGCCGCCCTGACCTGGGCGTCGAAGCTCCCGGCGGCGCGGCCCTACTTTCTCTGGGTGCACTACTACGATCCGCACGCGCCGTACGAGCCTCCCGGGCGCTGGAGCGGAGCCTCGGCCGCGCGCCGCTACGCGGCCGAAATCGCCTACGTGGATCGCGAGATCGGGCGCCTGCTGGCGGGGTTGCCGCGGGGCGGGCGGCGGATCGTGGCCGCCGTCGGCGACCATGGCGAGATGCTGGGCGAGCACGGCGAAAAAGAGCACGGCGTCTTTCTCTACCGCGCCGCCCTCGAAGTTCCCTTGATCCTGTCGGGGCCCGGCGTTGCCCGTGGACGGGTGGTCGCGGACCCGGCGGCGACCCGGGCCGTGGCGGCCACGCTTCTCGACCTCGCGGGGCTCTCGTCGGAGGCATCGTCGTTCGGGGCGCCGCTTCCCGGCACAATCCGCGACTCGCCGGCGGCGGGTGGCGCCGTCTACAGCGAAACGGACATGCCGGCCTCCGCCTATGGGTGGAGTCCGCTCGCGGCCGCCACCGATTCTCGGTATCGGCTGATCGTCGCCCCGCGCCCGGAGCTCTACGATCTGCAGGAAGATCCCGCGGAGAGCCGCAATCTCTGGGGGACCCGTCCGGAGGTCGTGCGCCGCCTTCGGAGCGTCGTTGCCGATGCCGGAGCTGCCGCCCGAAAGGGAGCTCCGGCGCCCGACGCGGCCGAGCTCGCGGCATCGCTGCGTCAGTTGGGGTATCTGTCCGGATCGAGCGGCCGCGCGGGCACGATCGACCCGAAAGACGGCATCCGTATGCTCGACGAATTCGAGGAGGCCAAGGCGCTGATGCGTGACGGGAAAGCCCGCGAGGCCGTGGTTCGGCTCGAAGGCCTGGTGAAGCGAAGTCCCGGCAACGTTCCATTTCTCGTCCGGCTGGCCCAGGCGCAGTCGGCGGCCGGCGAGATCGGCGAGGCCGTGCGGACGATGGGGGAGGCGCTGGAATTGAATCCCGGGCTCGACTTCCTCCACGTCGAGCTGGCAAAGCTCCTGGTGATCGCCGGACGCCTGGACGAAGCGAACGCGTCATACCGCGCGGCTCTCGCCCTCAACCCCCGCTTTTCGGCCGCCTGGCTGGGCCTCGCGGAGCTCGCCGCCCGGGGAGGCTCCGGCGAGGAGCTGCGGATCCTGACAGAAGGCGAGGCGGCCGGAACCCGCAGCGGCCTGATCTCGGCGCGGCTCGCTCAAATCGAACTGCCCGCGGGCGAGATCGAGTCCGCCGAGGGTCATGCCCGGGACGCAACCCGGCGGCTTCCCGAGTTCGCCGGTAGCTGGTGGATTCTCGGCGAGGTGGCCGAGAGGCGGGGACGGTCCGGGGACGCGATCCAACATTTTGAAAAGGCGGCCGAGCTCGGGCTCGCGGATCCGCGTGCTCTCCTGCATCTGGCCAGGGCCCTGATCGCCGCGAGTCGAAGCGGAGACGCCAGGCCGTACCTCGAGCGGGCCGCCGCGCTCGGACCGGGGACGCCGGCCGGCGCAGAGGCCCTCCGACTTCTCCGGGACGGCCGCTAGTTTTTCCTTGAATGGCCGGACACTTGACGATATTTTTCCAACCAGCTTCACGTCCGACAACGGAGGGCTGCCCCGGAACTCAGTGAATCCAAGCTGTGGGAGGTCCTCCGTTCACAACCACAACCAAAGGAGCGTCATGATTTTCCAGGCCCGGAGCTTCTGGGCGGCTGTCGCCGTATGCGTCGGAGCCGCCATCTCGGCCAAGGCCCAGGTCGTCCCCCAGGGGAGCCCCGTCCGCGACCGCTGGTACAGCCATCCCGATCTGTACGTCGCGGAGGCGACCGAAACGCTGCAGCAGGTCGGCGCTGACCAGGCCTCGCGCCTGCGGGCCCTGCTTCCCGCCTTCGGCGTTTCGGAAGGTTCGATCTTCTTCGATTCGCGCACCGGGCGCGTCACATCCCTCATCCTCAGCCAGCCGCTGATTCCCGGACGCGGCGTCGGGAACCATCTCGCCTGGGGCGCCCCCGGAGCGCCGTCGAGCGACACGGTCCTGCAGGCCGAAGTCTGGAGCGCTCTCCGGGGCTACGTCCAGAGCCACCAGCACGACCTCGGGATCGACCTGGCGGAGCTCGCGACGACGCCGCGAATCGGAATCTACGACCGCGGCACGCTGATCTTCGTGCACGTTCCGCGCGTGGTCGACGGCATTCCGGTCCGCGACAATGCGATCGGCGCGGCGATCAAGCACGGCAACCTACTGCTCCTCGGGCTGCCGAAGTGGGGCGATGTTCGTGTCTCGCGGACCCCGGCCGTCTCCGCCGGCGCCGCTCGCGACACCGTCGCGGCGCACGTCGCGCCGTTCGCGATCTCGGGCGAGCTCGCCGATCCCCATCTCGAGCTGATTCCGATGTCGAGCGGCGGCGCAATTGGCTACCGGCTGGCCTGGGTCGTTCTCGTGAGGGTCGGTGACGACATCGGCCGCTGGGAAGGGCTCGTCGACGCGGCCAACGGCACCCTCCTCGCCTTCGAGGACCGGAACCAGTACGCCGACGGCCAGATCACCGGCGGCGTCTATCCCCTTTCGAACGACCAGCGGCCTCCCGACGGCGTCGAGCAGGAGAGCTGGCCGATGCCGTTCGTGGACTACACCGTCGACGGCGTGAAACAGTACACTGACGTCGGCGGAAACCTGGGTTGCATTCCGGGCTCGATCTCGACCGCGTTGAACGGACTCTTCATCAAGATGAGCGACACGTGCGGCGCGGCCAATGAGACCGGGACTTCGGGCATCGAGCTCGGCTCGGGTCCGACACCGGCGGCCACGGACTGTGTCGTCCCGCCCGGCCACTCCGCCGGCGACACCAAGTCGAGCCGCTCGGGCTACTACGAGCTCAACCGCATCGCCGAGCAGGCGCGCGGATACCTCCCGGCTTCGGATCCCGGCGGAGCCTGGGCGCGCCAGCAGCTTACGGCCAACATGAACATTCCCGCGGCCTGCAACGCGACCTGGAACGGCAGCGCCGTCAACTTCTACCGCTCCGCGTTCGGCCAGGGCTGTGCCAACACCGGCGAGATCGCGGCCGTTTTCGACCACGAGTGGGGCCACGGGATGGACGACAACGGCGTCAACCCGTCGATCGCGGGCCCGGGGGAGGCGATCGCGGACATCTACGCGATGATGCGTCTGAACACCTCGTGCATCGGGCGCGGCTTCCATACGGACGGTCCCTGTGGAGGATACGGCGACGCCTGCGACGGCACGCTGCAGACCGGCTGCACGGGTGTTCGCGACATCGACTACGACAAGCATCGCTGCGACGCGCCGCACACGATCAGCTGGATCTTGAACGGGTTCACCGACGTGCAGTGCGCGGGTCCGGGCGGGGCCGCGGCCTGCCCGGCCACGGGCTCCCGGGGTCCCTGCAACCGCGAGACCCACTGCGAGGGCATGGTGGCCGCAGAGGCGCTCTTCGACCTGAAGACGCGCGATCTGACGGCGCCGCCTTTCAGCTACGACGCGCAGCGGGCCCACGAACTGACGGCGCGGCTGGCGTTTCTCGGCGCGCAGCCGATCAGCGCCTGGTACACGTGTTCCGTCGGCGGCGGCTGCTCGGCAACGGGCGGCTACCTCAATCTGCTCGCGGTCGACGACGACAACGGCAACCTCGCCGACGGCACGCCCCACATGACGGCGATCCGGGCGGCGTTCGAGCGCCACGAGATCCACTGTCCGACGCCGGCGCCGCAGGACAGCGGCTGCGCCGGAGCCCCGAGCGAAGCGCCGGTCGTCACGCTGACCGGCCAGGATCGCGCGATCGAGATTTCCTGGACGGAAGTCGCCGATGCGTCGAGCTACCTCGTCTATCGGGGCGACGGCATCGACGGCTGCAACTACGGCAAGGCGATCATCGCGAACACCTCCGACCTGTCGTTCGTCGATACGGGACTGGCGAACGGCCGGACCTACTCCTACAGCGTCGTCCCGGTGGGATCGAACGAGGCGTGCTTCGGCCCGATGAGCGACTGCGCCCAGGGCGAGCCGGTGGCCGGCCCCAACCTGGCGTTTACCGGTCGGCCGTCGTTTTCGGGCGGCGACGGGGATCCGTTCCTCGACAACTGCGAGACGGCCACGGTCGTTTTCTCGGTCAACAACATCGGCGTCGAGGACCTGACGAACGTCCGGATCGTCTCGATCACCCCGGTGACGCACCCGCAGTCCATGATCCTGACGGCGCTGCCGGCGCCGATCGCGGCGTCGATGGCGACCTGCACCGTCGCTCAGGGCTCCTTCGAGGTGATTCCCGAAGGGCTCACCTTCAACGGCCAGACGGAGTTCCTCGTCGAGGTCGCGGCCGACGAGCTCGGAGCCGAGACGCGCTCCCAGATGATCACGTTCTCGCAGACTGAGAGCGACCTGGCCGCCACGGCGACGCAGACGTTCGGATTCGAGAGCGGGCGCGAGGGTTGGATCACGACCTCGGGAACCTTCAACCGGATTCTGGGCAGCGGGGCCGACGGAACCTCGGCCCACATGTCCTCGTCCACCAACATGGCTGACGCCTGTGACGTCGTGCAGTCGCCGATCATCGTTCTGACGGATGCTTCGACGCTGTCGATGTGGGTGCGGTACGACATCGAGCCGACGACCGACGCGCCCTACGACCGGGCCAACGTCAGCGTCGTCAACGCGGGCACCGGCGAGCGAACGGTCGTGTCGCCTTCGAGCGGCAGGACCTACAACGTCGCCAACGGATCGCCCAACGGCACCTGTGAAACGGGCGGCCAGGCGGGATGGAACGGCACGACGACGGGCTTCCCGGCCAACTGGTTCCAGGCCGACTGGAATGCCGGGGCCTTCAACGCCGGGGGCGCGTTCACGGACCTGCCGGCGCACCTCCAGATCAACTACGGAACGGACGAGCTCGACAGCCGGACGGGCTTCGACTTCGACCAGGTGACCATCACGGACTTCTACCTTCAGGTCCCCGACGCGCACAGCAACGATTGCTCGATGGCGACGCAGGTCGGTCCGGCCGGCCTGGTCGTCGACGGAGCCGGCAACGGCGTGCTGGAAGTGGGTGAAGTGGCCGTCATCTCGCCGAGCTGGGAGAACACGGGCTTGAACGCGGTCGCCCTCAATGGAACGGCCTCGGTCTTCGACGGTCCGGCCGGGCCCGCGTACGATCTGGTGGACGCGGCCGGCGCCTACGACGTTCTCAATCCCTCGGACGCCGGAGCCTGCACCGATTGCTACGGGGTGTCGATCACGGCAGCGACGCGTCCGGTCGTGCACTGGGATGCCACCATCACGGAAGACGTCTCCCCGGCGGCCCTGGCCGAGGGATCCCTGGCGCAAAAGATCTGGACGCTCCACGTCGGCGAGAGCTTCACCGACGTGCCGTCCTCGAGCCCGTTCTATCCGAGCGTCGAGAACGTTCTTCACAACGGCGTCACCGCCGGCTGCGGCGCCGGGACGACCTTCTGCCCGACCGACACGGTGACGCGCCAGCAGATGGCGGTGTTTCTGCTGAAGGCGGCCGAGGGCGCCGGCTACACGCCCCCGGCCTGTGTGACCGAGGTGTTTGCCGACGTGCCCTGCGCGAGCCCGTTTGCTTCCTGGATCAACGAGCTGGCCGCCCGTGGCGTCACCGCCGGATGCGGCAACGGAACCGTCTACTGCCCGGGCGACCCGACGACGCGCCAGCAGATGGCCGTGTTCCTCCTGAAGACGGCCGAGGGTTCGACATACGTTCCCCCGGCCTGCACCACCGAGGATTTCGCCGACGTGCCGTGCTCGAGCCCGTTCGCCCCATGGATCTACGAGCTCGTCGCACGAAACGTCACGGCCGGCTGCGGCGGCGGCAACTATTGCCCGGCCAACCAGGTTGCCCGGCAGCAGATGGCCGTCTTCCTCGTCAAGACGTTCGGGCTGAGTCTCTATGGACTCTAGATTCCTCGAGCTCTATTCAGGGGGACAGGGACTTTTATTGAAGGAGGTATGGCAATGCACCGATTTTCGGTGAGAAGGCTTTCGGCGTGGATCGTCGCCGTCGGAGCGTGCATCGCTCTGAGCGGCGGCTCCGTGCTCCTCTCCGCGCAGGGCGCGCAGTCGAAATCGCCCTGGGCGTCCAAGGCGCGACGCCTTTCCAGGGCCCTGCCGACCCGGGGCAAGTGGGCGGGCGGAACCAAGCCCGGGCAGATGCGGCCCAAGGGCGCGCCCCAGGTCATGGTCAGCGGCGAGATCAACGACGGATCCGGGGCGGGCTGGCCGTTGTACGCCTCCCTCCTGTTCACGTCGGAGTCGACGACTCCGGTCTTCACCTTCACGGATCCCGTGACCGGGGCCTACTCGATCAATCTCTTCGACGGCATCGAGTACACGCTGGAAATCGACGCCGTCGGCGACGGCTACCTGCCGCTGGAGGACACGATCACCACCGCCGGCTCCGACATCGAGTACGACGCCGTACTCCTCGCCGACGGGTTCATCTGCGAGGCGCCGGGATACGCCTCCGGCAAGTCCATGGTTTTCTTCAGCGAGAGTTTCGACGGCGGCACGCTTCCGGCGGGCTGGGAGATTACGAACGACTCGAAAGACGGCGAGCCCTGGATCATCTTCGACGACGCGGACCCCTGCGGACAGTTCGCCGGGAACGAGACCGGCGGATCCGGCCCCTTCGCCCTCGTCAACAGCAACTGCGACGGCTTCGTGACGGACGACACGTCGCTCATCACGCCCTCCATCGACATGACGGGCGTGACGAACCCGTTCGTCCGGTTCGCCAACGACTACATCACCTGCTGCGGCCAGACGGGCGACGTCGACTACAGCATCGACGGCGGCTCCAGCTGGATCAACGCGCTCTTTCTGGCCGACGAGGACCTCCCCGGCCCGTCCAACCTGAGCGCCGGCCTGCCCCAGGCGGCCAACCAGCCGGACGTTCGGATCCGGTGGCACTTCAACGGCTTTTTCTCCTGGTGGTGGCAGGTCGACGACATCGAGGTCGGCGACGCCTCCTGCGTGGCGCAGGAGGGCGGCCTGATCGTTGGCAACGTGTTCGACCTCAACACCGACGCGGGGCTGGCGGGCGCCACCGTGGCGTTCGCGCCGACCGCCGGCCTGGATACGTCGACCACGACGTTCGACGTTCCGGAGGATCCGAACCAGCCCGGCGGCTTCTACATTCTCTTCTCGCCGAACGCGCTGCAGCCCCTGGATGCCTCGCTCGAGCGCTACGGCACGGACATGCAGACGGCGGCCGTCGTACCCGGGGACACCGTGCGACAGGACTTCCACCTGCCGTCGGCGAGCCTCGACGCCTCGCCCCGGCCTGTCAACGCGATCGTGGATCCGGGCGGAGCGACCGACGGGACGCTGACGCTGACCAACTCGGGTCAGGTCGACGCGACGTTTTCGCTGTTTGAGCTCAACACGCCTCCATCGGTTCCGCCGTCGGCGCTCGGAAGGTTCGCGGATGCCGGAAAAGTCGCGGCCGCGCTGGCCCGGATCCCCAACAAGTGGCGCTGGGACGCCACGGGCCGCTTCGGCGTCGCGGGCCTGCCGGCGATCCCCGGCGCGCCTGAGCCTCCGGCGGTCCCTCTGGCGGCGGGCGCCGTCATCAGCTCGTTCCCGACGGGACTCGGGAATCCCTTCGGCGTGATCTACAACACGGCGGCGGACAACGTCTGGATCTCGAGCCTGCCGGCTCCACTTGCCGGCGACGGGCGCGACCATGAGTTCCTGACCGACGGCACCGCGACGGGCAATACCGTAGACATGACCGTGCTCGGAGCCGGAGTCTTCCCCACGGGTGGGGCTCTCAACGCGCGCACCGGGATGCTGTGGCAGGCGGCCACGGATTTCTCCCTCGACCCGGGCTGCGTCTACGAGATCGATCCGGTCGCCAATGCCCTGACGGGCAACTCGTTGTGTCCGAACATCGCCGTCGGCCAGACCGCTCTGGCGTACGATGCCGTGTCGGATACTTACTTCGCCAGCTCGTTCGTGGACGGCGTCATCACGCGCTTCGACTCCTCCGGTCAGATTGTGGAGTCCGCGTTCACGGGTCTGGCCATCTCGGGCCTGGCCTACAACCCGAGCACGCACCACCTTTTCGCGGCTAACCAGAACGGTCCGGACGTCTGGGTGCTCGACCCGGCGACGGACTACTCGCTGGTTGGGTTGTTCTCGGTCGGGGCCCCCGGCATCCCGCCGGGGAATCTCGGCGGCCTGGGCATCGACTGCGACGGCCACCTCTGGGTCGTGGACCAGGGAGGCACGGTGTTCGAGGTCGAGTCCGGTGAGTCCGGCGTGTGCAGCATTCTCGACATTCCCTGGCTCTCCGAAGACCCGACGACAGGGACCGTGCTGGCGGCTGCCGCGGGTAATGGAGGGGCCAACCCGTTCCCGATCACTCTCAGCTTCGACTCGGCTGGCCTGCGGTCCGGCCTGCACAGCGGGCTGCTCGTGTTCACCACGGACACTCCCAACCCGGTCGATCCGGTCGCCGTGAACCTCACGGTCCGTTTCAACGACGTGCCGGACAGCAACCAGTTCGCCGCTTACATCTACGGCGCGGCGGGCGCGGGAATCATGACCGGCTGCGGTGGCTTCGATTTCTGCCCCGACGGCGTGGTGACGCGGGCCGACATGGCCGGCTACATCGGACGTGCGGTCAACGGCGCCGACTTCCTGGGCGTGCCGTATACCAACTCCTTCGACGACGTGACCCAGCAGACGTCCAACGCGAACTACATCCAGTGGCTCGTCGACCAGGGCATCACGGCCGGCTGCGGCACCGACATCTACTGTCCCGACCAGCCGAACACGCGTGCCCAGATGGCGGTCTTCATCACGAAGGCCGTCGAAGGCTCGAGCTTCGTGCCTCCTGCCTGCACGGGCGTATTCACGGACGTGGCCTGCCCGGGCGGCTTCGCGGTCGACTACATCGAGTACATCTACAACCAGGGGGTGACGGCGGGCTGTGGCGGCGGCAACTACTGCCCGAATGCCAACATCTCGAACGGCCAGATGGCGGTCTTCCTGGTCAAGGCCTTCAACGTCCCGCATCTCTGAGTTTCGGATACGGCGACTTCCGGGCCCGGCGCAAGCCGGGCCCTTTTTTTGGGGTCTGACCCCCGATCCAGCGGTCTGCGAGTCGAGCCGCGGACAGAGGGGGTCTGACCCCCGTGCTCCGCCGGCTGCCCTACCTCACCGTGTCCGCCTCCCCGAGCGACCACTGGTGGTACGCCTCGGTGACGGAGGCGGCGTCGCCGTCGCGGACGACCCGGCCGTGGTGCAGCCAGACCGCTCGGTCGCAGTTGTCCTGGATCTGGCCCAGGGAGTGAGACACGAGCATCATGGTCTTCCCGCGCCCGTGAAAGCCCTGCATGCGGTCGTGGCACTTGCGCTGGAATCTCTCGTCGCCGACCGAGAGGGCCTCGTCGACGAGCAGGATGTCGGGGTCGACCTCGGTGGCGACCGCGAAGGCGAGGCGCGCCGACATGCCCGTGGAAAAGGTCCGCGCCGGAGCGTCGATGAAATCCTGGAGCTCCGCCCACTCGACGATCCGGTCCAGGCGCTTCCGGATCTCCGCGCGCGAGAATCCGAGCAGGGCACCCTGCAGCAGCACGTTTTCGCGGCCGGTCAGCTCGCCGTGGAACCCGAGGCCGAGCTCGAGGATCGGCGCGATGCGCCCGGCCACCTGGACCCGGCCCTCCGAAGGCGGCAGCACGCGGGAGATGACCCGGAAGAGGGTGCTCTTCCCGGCGCCGTTCCGGCCGACGACGCCGACACGCTCGCCCGGCTCGATCGAAAGGTCGATGTCCCGCAGGGCCTCGAAGTCGTCAAACGAAACCCGCCGCTGGAGCCGGCGGATGGCGTACTCCTTGAGGGATCGGATCCGTTCCTTCGGAACCCGGTACCTCAGGGAGACCTTCTCGAGGCGGATGGCCGGCATGGGCGCGTCAGCTCCAGTAGGCCAGGTCGTCGGAGCGGTGGCAGAAGTAGACCCAGCCGGTCACCAGGATGCCGAGCGCGAAGGCGAAGGACACGACGACGAGCTCCACCGAGGGCAGCACCCCGTCGTAGATTGGCTTCCGGAAGACCTGGATGAGGTGGTACATCGGATTGAGCGACAGCCACACCCGATACCGGGACGGGACGATCGACGGCTCGTAGACGATCGGCGTCAGGAAGAACCAGGTCTGCACGATCACCGCGTACATTTCCCGCACGTCCGCGAAGCGCGAGGTGACGGTGAAGAGCAGGAGGCTGATCCCGGTCGTGAACAGGGCCAGGACGAAGATCGCAACGGGGAGAAATGCCCAGGTCGCATAGAGGGGGAACCCCGTGACGGCGATGATCAGGATCAGCGGAACGAGCGAGAGCACGAGGTTGACGAGTCCGCCGCCGACCGCCGCCGCGACGAAGACCGAGCGCGGCACGAACATCCGCCGGGCGAGGTCGTTGGACGCCTGGGTCTGGGAGGCCGCGGAGACCGACGTCTGGGAGAAGAAGGCCCAGAAGATCTGACCCGCCATGAAGTAGACGGGGTAGTTCGACACGGCGGTCTTGAGGATGGCCGAGAACACCAGCGTGAGGGCGACCATGTTCAAGAGCGGCGCGAGCATCGTCCACACGAGGCCGAGGACCGAGCGTTTGTAGCGGACCTTGATGTCGCGGATGATGAGCTCGTGCACGAGGCCGCGGTACCGCCAGAGATTCTGGGCCTCCTCGATCCAGTGCGGCCGCCGCCGTGCGGAATCGTAGACCTCGGGGGCTCCCGTCGCGGGTGTCACGGCCGGCATCCTATGGCGCCGGCGGCAGGTTGAGGATCCACGAATCGAGCGCCGCGGCGCGGACGTCCCACGTGTTTTCCCTCGCGAAGGCGCGCAGCCGGGAGGCGGCGCCGGTTCTCTCGGCCGCCGCGGCCGAGATCTCGCGCACGAACTGCTCGGCCGAGGCGGCGAGGCGGACCACGCCGCGCCGCGCGAACGGCCGCAGCGAGTCCATGGGCGTGGCGACGACCGGCCGGCCGGAAGCCGCCGCCTCGTAGAGCTTCACGGGATCGGTGGCGTGTGTGAGCGGCGAGAGCCGGAACGGGATGATCTCGACGTGGAATCGGGACCGGAAGGCGGGCATCTCGGCGTGGGGGCGCTCGCCGTGGAAGACGACGTTGGCGGCGCGCGACGGAAGATCCGCCGGGGCGCCCTCGCGGCCCCCGACGATCTCGAAGCGCCAGTCGGGGGAGAGGGCCGCCAGCCGGGCGAGCAGTCCGCCGTCGAACCATTCGTCGACGGCGCCGACGTAGCCCACCGTCAGCGGTCCGTCGGCGGGCGGCGGGGCGACCCCCGCGAAGAGCTCGAAGTCGCAGGCGTTGGGAAGCAGGCGCGCCGAGGCGTTCCAGCTCTCCATGCGCCGACGAAGCGCTTCGGAGGTTGCGATCACCAGGTCCGCGGCCTGGGCCAGCGCCCGCTCCGCGCCGGCCAGCGCGGCCGGGCGGTTCGTCGCGAACCCTTCGTGGGCATCGATGCAGTCGTAGAGCACGCGCCACCCGAACTTTTCGCGGACGGCGGCGCCCAGCGGTGCCCAGAAAGGCGATTCCACGAGCAGGGCCGCGCGCCCGAGGGCGAAACGCGCGTGCGCGGCGGCGAGGCCGTCGAGGGCGCGTGCGAGCGCCCGGCCGCGCAGGAGCCTCTCCGGGAGGTCCTCGCGGCGGGGTCCTTCGAGCGGCAGCAGCGTCACCCCGGGGCCGGCGCCGACCGGCTCGCGCGGTTCGCCGCAGCCCCGGACCGATCCGTAGAAGACCCGGCGCCCGCGGCGGGCGAGGGCCTCGGCGAGCTGCTGCGGGCGCTGCCGGCGATAGCTCCAGGCGATCACCGGCAGGATGACGACGTCCTCCCGGCCGGGATGCGCCGGGCCCGGCGCCAGGTCCGACCAGGCGTATTCGACGGCCGGCTTGCGAATGCCGAGCAGGCGCTCCGCGGCGACGCGGCGGCGCAGCGCCCGCCTCCAGGCGAGCGGCGCCAGCCGGCGGCCGAGCGCGTAGATCCGGCCGCGAACGCCCGACTCCCAGTCCTGTCTCATGCGCGCAAGGCTCTCACGGCGCCGGCTCGAAGGGCTCGAAACTGCGTCCCATCAGGATGGCGGCGATCCGGTCCGCGGCCCGGCCGTCGCCGTAGGGATTCGTCCCGGACATCCGCCGGCGCGCCGCGCCGTCGGCGAGCAGGGCGGAGGCCTCGGCGACGATCCGCTCCTCGTCGGTCCCGACCAGTCGGGCGAGGCCGGCTTCGATGCCTTCGGGACGCTCGGTCTTCTCCCGCAGGACGAGCACCGGCTTGCCGAAGGTCGGCGCCTCTTCCTGGATGCCTCCCGAATCCGTCAGGATCAGGCGCGCTCGCCGCATGAGGCGCACCAGCGCGAGGTAGTCGAGCGGCTCGACGAGCGTTACGTTGGGAAACGTCGCGTTGCGACGGACGACGTCCTTCACGTTGGGATTGGGATGAATGACGTGGACGAACCGGGTTCCGGGAAAGCCCCCGGCGAGGCGGCCGATCGCCCGGACGACGCGCTCGAGCGGCTCGCCGAAGCTCTCCCGCCGGTGCGCCGTGACGAGCACGAGGTCCTCCTCGGGAACCGCGCCTTCGCGGCTCGCGATGTCCTCGAGCGCGTCGACGACGGTGTTTCCGGTCAGGAAGACTTTCGCCGGCGCGACGTCCTCGGCCGCCAGGGCCCTCGCCGCCCGCCGCGTGGGAACGAAGTTGGCGTCCGAGACGAGGTCGACCACGCGCCGGTTCAACTCCTCCGGGAACGGGTGCTGGAAGTCCCCGGTGCGCAGCCCGGCCTCGACGTGGCCGACCCGGACGCGCCGGTGAAAGGCCGCCAGAGCCGACGCCATCGCCGTCGTGGTGTCGCCCTGCACGAGGAGCCAGTCCGGCGCCTCGCGGGCGAGGACGGCATCGAGTCCCGAGAAGACCCGTCCGGCGAGGGCGTTGATCGTCTGGTCCGGACGCATCAGGTCGAGGTCGATCTCGGGCGTCAGCCCGAAGAGGGAGAAGACCTGGTCCAGCATCTCGCGGTGCTGGGCGGTCGCGCAGACGACGACGCGGGCGTCGGGCTCCTTCTGGAGGCGGCGAATGACCGGAGCCATCTTGATGGCCTCGGGCCGCGTGCCGACGACGACGAGCAGCTTCATTCGGGTTGTCATGCGCCGGGCCGCGAGACGGCCGCCGGTGGGCTCGCCGAAGGCGGACCTCGGCGCATTGTACGGGCAATCCGACGCCGGCGGGCGCACGAAAATCACGCGTCGCCCCTGCCGGCCGAGAGTAGACTCGGGCCGATAGCCATGATCCCGGAAGTCTTCGAGTGCCCGCGCTGCGAGCGTCAGTTCGTGATCGACAGCGTGCCCGATACCGGCAGCGAAGAAGTGCGCTGCCCGCAGTGCAGCCGCTATCTCGGCGTGCGGGACGTCGCCTTCGTGCTCCGCACGGAGCTCGACGAGATGATCGAGAGGCTGACGTACGAGAAAGACCGGCTGGAAAAGGACGAGGCCATCTATACGCTCACGGATTGCGACCCGGAGATGCGGTACTACGGCCGCGAGGTCTCCCACGTGATCCAGGTCCTGCGCCGCGCCCTGAAGGACCTCCGTGCGCTGAAGGACGACTACCGCCTGAAGGCCCGTGAGGCGAGGGACGAGAGCGCGGGTTTCTAGGACGCCCGGGTCCTAGGCGGTCGCCGTCGGTGCGGCACCAACGGCTGCCAGAAACGCCCGGAGGCGCCGCAGGGTGGTTTCCCGCCCGAGCAGCTCCATCACGTCGAAGAGGGGAGCACCCACGGTGACCCCCGTCAGGGCGATCCGGACCGGGTGAATGAGCTTGCCCGCCGAGACGCCGTCGGCTTCGGCCGTCGCGCGCAGCGCAGCCTCGGTCGAGGCTGCCGTCCACTCTGGCAGGGCCTCGAGGCGCGCGGCGAGCGCCCCGAGAAGCCGGGCGGTGTCGGGACGGACGTGCTTCTTGAGGCCGTCCGGATCGTAGCCGGCGGGGTCGGCGGCGTACGCGGCGAGGGCCCGGCCCATCTCGATCGTCGTCCGGACGCGGGGCCGGTGGAGCTCGATGGCCCGGAGGGCCGTCGCCTCCGGCAGGCCCGGTCCCGGGGCATGCGGGCGAGACCGCTCGAGGAGCTCGCGGGCCGGCATCCGCGCGATGTACTGCTGGTTCATCCAGAGCAGCTTCTCCGGGTCGAAGACGGAAGGCGAGGCTCCGACGCGGTCGAGCGAAAACTCGCGCTCCATCTCCTCGCGCGAAAGGATCTCCCGGTCGTCCCCCGGCGCCCAGCCCAGCAGGGCGAGAAAGTTGAAGAGAGCTTCCGGCAGGATGCCCTCGTCGCGCCACTCCTCGACCGCGGCGGCTCCGTGCCGCTTGGAGAGCTTTTTCCGGTCCGTGCCGAGGATCATCCCGAGGTGGGCGAATTTGGGGATCGGAGCACCGAGCGCGCGAAAGAGGGCGACGTGCTTGGGCGTATTGGCGAGGTGATCGTCGCCCCGGATGACGTGCGTGATCCCCATGTCGGTGTCGTCGACGCAGACGCAGAAGTGGTAGAGCGGGTGGCCGTCCGAGCGAACCAGGACGAAATCGTCCAGGGCCTCGGCGGGAAACTCCACGGGACCGCGGACGATGTCGTCGACCACGATCGTCTCCGCCGGCATCCGGAGGCGGACGACGTGACGCTCGCCCGCGCGGGCCCGACGGTCGCTCTCCTCGGGAGCGATGTCCCGGCCGGCTCCGGAATACCGGTAGGCGCGGCCGGCAGCCTCGGCCTTCTTGCGGTCGGCGTCCAGTTCCTCGGGCGTTTCGAACGCGCGGTAGGCCTTGCCCTCGCGGATCAGCCGGTCCGCCGCCTCCTGGTACAGGTCGTACCGTTGGGACTGGTAGAACGGCCCCTCGTCGTACCCGAGCCCGAGCCAGTCCATCGCGGAGAGGATCTGCGCCGTCAGCTCCTCGCGGGACCGCTCGACGTCGGTGTCCTCGATGCGCAGGATGAACGCGCCCCGCTCGTGTCTGGCAAACAGCAGGTTGTAGAGAGCCGTCCGCGCCCCGCCGACGTGCAGGGATCCGGTCGGAGAGGGCGCAAACCGGACGCGGGGTTTCACGGGCTCGTTCAAGGCGCCCGATCCTACACCGGCCCGCGGTGATGGGCTCCCCGGCGTCGCGCCACCCCGGAGACATCCGCATCGCGGCGCGAAAGTCTCCCGACCGAAGGGAGGGAGGAGGTTCGCGCCGCGGGAGCGAAGCGCCGCGAGGAGGTCAGGCGCGCGGTCGAGCCCCTTGGGCGAGCCGCGCGCCGGTGCGCCCGCAGGGCGCAGACCTCCTCGCAAGCGAAGCGACGTTCAGTCCAACGGAAGGGTGAGCGAGTACGAGAACCGTCCCCGCCCGATCTCGATGAGGACGCTGCCCTTGTTGAGGTTGCGCTCGAGGGCGTGGTCGACGTCGTCGAGCGTGCGGATGGCGATCCCGTTGAGGGCGAGCAACTGGTCGCCCGATTTCAGCCCCGCCTGCGCCGCCAGGCTGTCGCGGTCGAGGGTCACGATTCGAACGCCCTCGGCGCCCGCCCGCAGGCCGATGCCGAGCTCCTCGCGCAAGACCCGCGAACCGATGCCGGCGGGCGGCGCCTCGCCCTGGAGCGTGACGCTCCGCTCGCCCTCCCGGTTCTTCAGGACGAGCTTCAGGGACCGGCCGGGTCCGCGGGTCGACAGCACGGTCTCGAAGGCCTCCTGCGAATCGATCGGCGCCCCGTCGACCGAGACGATCTGGTCGCCCACGCGCACGCCGGCCCGCGAAGCCGGGGAGTTGGGGTACACGATCTTGACCCGGAAGCCCCGGGGGCGGTTCTCCTCGCCGGAGACGAGCGTCTGGCCGCGCAGCCCCACCCAGACCGGGCGCACCTCGCCGAAGCGCAGGAGGTCGTCGACGATCCTTCGCGCGCGGTCGATGGGGATCGCGAAGCCGATGCCCTGGGCGCCTCCGCCGATGATGGCCGTGGCCACGCCGACCATCTCGCCGTCGACGTTGACGAGCGGCCCCCCCGAATTTCCGGGGTTGATCGACGCGTCGGTCTGGATGAAGTCGGTGTACGTGCGCTCGTTCTCGCCGCGCACGCTCCGCCCGGTCGCGGAGACCACGCCGGCCGTCACCGTGTGCGAGAGGCCGAAGGGATTGCCGATGGCGATGATGGTCTCGCCGATGAGCAGGTCGGACGAGGAGCCCAGGCGAATCGAGGGCAGCGGCCCGCCGGGCCGTTTCGCCCGGAGGACCGCGAGATCGTTGTCGGCGTCCGATCCGACCACCTCGCATGCGAGCTCGACACCCGACTTCGTCATGGCCGTGATCTTCGAGGCTCCGGAGACGACGTGTTCGTTGGTCAGGATGATGCCCTTCGGGTCGATGATCGCGCCGGACCCGAGCGACTGGCTCGTCCGCCGGCGCGCGCCCGGGTCGAGGCCGAAGAAGAAGTCGTCGAAGATCGACGGCCGGCGCCGGAGGATCTGTTCGGCCGAGATGTTCACGACGGCGGGCGAGACCTTCTCGACGACGAGCACGATCTCGCTTCGCCGGCTGGACAGGGGGGCGGCGTCGAGGGCCACCGCGGCGGCGGCGGCGAGCACCAGGACGGCGGCTCGGCCCTTTCTCACGCGTGGCACAACGGCGGAGTCTACTTCCGGATTCCGTTCGCCCGGGGCCGGACGAAAAAAAAGCCCCGCCGCGGGGCGGGGCCGATGACGCGGGGGAAGACCCTCACTTCGACTTCGACTTGACCTCGATCGTCTCGGGCGCCGCGCTGATCTTGATCTGGCGCGGCTTGGCGTCCTCGCGCTTGGGAAGCTCGACCTGCAGCAGTCCGTTGACGAACTTGGCCTGGATCCTCTCCCGGTCCACGTTGTTCGGCAGGCTGAAGCTGCGGACGAACTGCCCGTAGGAGCGCTCGATGCGGTGGTAGGACTTGTCGCCGGTCTCCTTCTCGAACTTCCGCTCGCCCGAGAGCGTCAGCATCCCGTTCTCCGTCTGGACCGAGATCTGGTCCTCCTGGAAGCCGGGCAGCTCCGCGGTGATGAGGATCCGGTCCTTCTCCTCGGCGATGTCGACCGGCGGGGCCCAGGCGGCCAGGCTCTCGTCCCGGTGCTCGGTCTGGCCAAAGACCCGGTTCAGCCGGTCCTGCAGGGTTGCGATCTCGCGATAGGGCTCGAAACGCATCAGATTCATGACGTCCTCCTTGACTTGGTTGTTAGCTGCCGACCCTCGACAGGGGTACTGCACTTTCCTTTTCGACGACGAGCGACTCGCCGTCCGGGGCCACGTCCAGCAGGGCGGCGTCTCCGGCCGCGAGTTTCCCTTGCAGGATCTGCGCCGCGAGGCTTCCGATGACCTCCTTCTGGATGATCCGCTTCAGGGGGCGGGCGCCGAACGTCGGGTCGTAGCCCCGGCCCGCCAGGAAACGGCGCGCCCCGGCGGTCCAGGAGAGCTCGATGCCGCGGTCGCGCACCGTCTTCGCCACGCCCTGGAGCTGGATCTCGACGATCTTCTCGATCTCGTCGCGCGTCAGGCGGTGGAAGACGACGACGTCGTCGATGCGATTGAAGAACTCCGGGCGGAAGTGGCGGCGCAGGGCCTCCTCGATCTTCGCCTGGATCTCGGCCTCGTCGCGCGTGGCGTCTTCGGCGATCCACTCCGAACCGAGGTTCGAAGTCATGATGATGACGGTGTTCTTGAACGAGACGACCCGGCCCTTGCCGTCGGTCAAACGGCCGTCGTCGAGGACCTGGAGCAGGACGTTGAAGACGTCGGGGTGGGCCTTCTCGATCTCGTCGAAGAGAACGACGGCGTAGGGGCGGCGGCGGACGGCCTCGGTGAGGCGGCCGCCCTCTTCGTACCCGACGTAGCCCGGCGGCGCCCCGATCATTCGGGCGACCGCGTGCTTCTCCATGTACTCCGACATGTCGAGCCGCACCATCGCGTGGTCGTCGTCGAAGAGGAATTCCGCCAGGGCCCGCGCGAGCTCGGTCTTTCCGACTCCGGTGGGGCCCACGAAGAGGAAGGAGCCGAGGGGGCGGTTCGGGTCCGACAGACCGGCCCGGGAGCGCCGCACGGCCTCCGAGATCGCCCGGACGGCCTCGTCCTGGCCGATGACCCGTGCGTGGAGCCGGTCCTCCATCTTGAGGAGCTTCTGCGACTCGCTCTCGATCATCCGCTCGACGGGCACGCCCGTCCACTTCGAGACGACCGCGGCGATGTCCTCCTCGGTGACCTCCTCGCGGAGCATCGGTCCGCCCTTCTGGAGCTCGGCGAGCTTCGCGTTCTCGGCGGACAGATCCTTCTCGAGCTGCGGGAGCCGACCGTAGCGCAGCTCCGCGACCTTCTGGAGGTCGCCCTGCCGCTCGGTCTCGACGGCCTCGAGCTTGACCTTTTCCAGCGTCTCCTTGATCTGACCGATTTTCTGGATCTGGTCCTTTTCGGCGGTCCACTTCGCCCGCAGACGCGTCGCCTCCTCCCGGGTCTCGGTCAGCTCCCGCTCGAGGGCCTCGAGACGCGCCTTCGCCTCCTTCGTCTTCTCCTTCTGAAGGGCCCGCTTCTCGATTTCGAGGTTGACGATCCGGCGGTCGACGGCGTCGATCTCGACGGGCACCGAGTCGATCTGCGTGCGCAGGCGCGCGGCCGCCTCGTCGATGAGGTCGATGGCCTTGTCCGGAAGGAATCGGTCGGAGATGTAGCGGTGGGAGAGCCGCGCGGCGGCGACGAGCGCGCCGTCCGTGATGCGAACGCCGTGGTGGATCTCGTAGCGTTCCTGCAGCCCCCGGAGGATCGCGATCGTGTCCTCGACCGTCGGCTCCTCGACGTAGACGGGCTGGAAGCGCCGCTCGAGGGCCGCGTCCTTCTCGATGTATTTCTGGTACTCGGAAAGCGTCGTGGCCCCGATGGCGCGCAGTTCTCCGCGCGCGAGCGCGGGCTTGAGCATGTTGGAGGCGTCCATGGCGCCTTCCGCCGCGCCGGCGCCGACCAGCGTGTGGAGCTCGTCGATGAAGAGAACGATCGTACCCTGGGCCTCCTCGATCTCCTTGAGGACGGCCTTGAGGCGGTCCTCGAACTCACCCCGGTACTTGGCGCCCGCGATCATCGCGCCGAGGTCGAGCGAGACGACGCGCTTGTTCTTGAGGCCCTCGGGCACGTCGCCCATGTGAATGCGGCGCGCGAGACCCTCGACGATGGCCGTCTTTCCGACTCCCGGCTCGCCGATGAGGACGGGGTTGTTCTTGGTGCGGCGCGAGAGGACCTGGATGACGCGGCGGATCTCCTCGTCGCGGCCGATGACCGGGTCGATCTTGCCGCGTCGAGCGAGATCGGTCAGGTCGCGCGTGTAGCGCTTCAGGGCCTGGTACTTGTCCTCCGGGTTGGGGTCGGTGATCCGCGCGGAGCCTCGGACCTCCTTGAGCGCCTTGAGCAGGGCGTCCTTCTTGACGCCGGCCTTCGCGAGCCGTTTCGCCGTTTCCTCCCCGGACTCGGCCAGGGCCAGGAGGAAGTGCTCGCTCGAAACGTATTCGTCGCCGAATTCCTTGGCGATCTCGAACGCCCGGTCGAAGACGTGGTTCAGGTCGCGGGCGAGCAGGGGGTCGGCCGAGGCGCCCGAGACACGCGGCCTCGCGTCGAGATCCGTCTCGATCTGGCGGGCCAGGGCCTCGGGGTCCGCCCCGAGCTTCTGGAGGATCGGAACGACCACGCCCTCGCTCTGCCGGAGCAAAGCCAGGAGGAGGTGGTCGCCCGAGAGCTCGGCGTTGCCCCGGGCCCGCGCATCCCGCTGTGCCTCCTGAACCGCCTCCTGGGCCTTGATGGTCAACTGATCGAAGCGCATGTTCTTCCTTCTCTACCGGAGTACCGGAACCAGAATGCTAATAGTTGAGTGCATCAATGTCAAGTTTAAATAGTCATGATATTAGCCTATTAGACTCAATGTATTAGAGCCGGGTTCTGGGATCGACGAGAGCCGCCTCCTCGAAGCCCTTGGCTCGGAGGAGGCAGGAATCGCAGGCGCCGCAGGGTTGGCCGCGCGGCCCGGGGTCGTAGCAGGAAGAGGTGGCGGCGAAGTCGAGGCCGAGCCTGGAAGCCGTGCGCACGATCTCGGCCTTCGTCATCCGCAGCAGCGGCGCGTGGATCCGCCACGCCGCGCCCTCGACCCCGGCCCGCGTGCCCAGTCGCGCGGTCTTCTCGAACGCTTCGAGAAACTCCGGCCGGCAGTCGGGGTAGCCCGAGTAGTCGAGCGCGTTGGCCCCGATGAAGATGTCGAATGCGGAGATGGCCTCGCCGAAGGCCACGGCATGTGCAAGAAAGAGCGTGTTGCGCGCGGGAACGTAGGTCACGGGTATCGGCTCGCGGTGAAGGGCGTTTCGCGGCACCGGGATTCCCGGCGATGTGAGCGCCGAGGCCTGCGCGGCCGGAAAATCGATCCGGACGATGCGATGCTGGCGAACGCCGCAGGACGAGGCGAGGCGGCGTGCGCACTCGAGCTCGACCGCGTGACGTTGTCCGTAGTCGAAGGAGAGGGCATGGAGCGCGAACCCCTCCTCGCGCGCCAGCAGCAGGGTGGTCGCCGAGTCGAGCCCGCCGGACAGCAGGACGACCGCCCCCCGGCTCATCGGCCTGGAACGTCTCCCCAGATCACCTTGTGGAGCTGCAGACCGAGGCGGATCGGGCGGCCCGAGTCGCGGACCCACGCGGCGAGCTCGGCCGCGGGAAGGTCGCCCCAGGCCGGCGAGAACGTCACGACGTGCCGGGCGTCGAGATCCCGCTCCCGCACGAGCGCGAGCGACCACTCGAAGTCGCGCCGGTCGGCGAGGACGAACTTCAGCTCGTCGTGCGGCTGGAGCCGCTCGAGGTTGTCCGGCAGGTTGGCATGCCGCATGCCGCTGCCCGGAGCTTTGACGTCCAGGATCTTGACGACGCGCGGATCGACGCGCTCGATCGGAACGTGGCCGCCCGTCTCGAGCAGAACCGTTCGTCCCTCCTCGAGCAGCCGGCCGATCAGGAGATGGACCGCCTCCTGTTCGAGGGGCTCGCCTCCCGTGATCTCGACGAGATCGGTCCCCATCGCCAGAGCGCGGGCGGCGGCCTCCGACACGGGCATGTCCGCACCGCCGTGGAAGGCGTACGCCGTGTCGCACCAGACGCAGCGCAGCGAACATCCCGTGAGCCGCACGAAAGCGCACGGGAGGCCGGCCCGGGTCGACTCGCCCTGGATCGACTTGAAGATCTCGGTGATCCGCAGCGGCGGGTCGTCGGCGTTCATTCGACGAGAAGCTTTCCGTGGAGCATGTTCATGCCGCAGGTGAACTCGAACTCGCCGGCGCGGTCCGGAACGATCTCGAGCTCCGTCTTCGCGAAAGCCGGGAGCGCCCGCCGCAGGCCGAAGTCTGGAAACACGACCTCGTCGCTGCACGGACTGTCTTCGCGGCGGTCGAACACGAGCTTGAGCGGAACGCCCCGGCGCGCGACGATCAGATCCGGGGTGTAGCCACCCTTGACCACGACCGTCAGCTCCTGGGCGCCGGCCCGCTGGGCGGCCGGAGCCGCCGCCGCGCGCTTTCCGAAGAAGAAGACGTAGAGGCCCGCGAGGATCAGGGCGCCGGTCCCGACCGCCGCGATCCGGTCGGCCGTCCAGAGCAATGCCGGGCTCACGCGAGCCTCCGGCGCGCCAGGCGCAGGCTGTTGCCGACGACCGAGACGGACGAGGCCGCCATCGCGGCCGAAGCGATCATGGGCGACAACATCCAGCCGAGGAGCGGGTAGAGGACGCCCGCGGCGATGGGGATTCCGAGGACGTTGTACAGGAACGCGAAGAGGAGGTTCTGGCGAATGGTCGAAAGCGTGGCGCGCGACAGGCCGATGGCCGTGGCCACGAGCTCCAGGCTCCCGCCGACGAGCGTCACGTCGGAAGCCTCGATCGCCACGTCCGCGCCCGCGCCGATCGCGATGCCGACGTCGGCCTGGGCGAGGGCGGGGGCATCGTTGACCCCGTCGCCGACCATGGCCACGACCTCTCCCCGCTCCTGGAGCTCGCGGACCCGGGCGGCCTTGTCGCCGGGGAGGACCTGCGAGAACACCTCCCCGATCCCGACCCGGCCGGCGACGGCCCGGGCGGTCTCCTCCCGGTCGCCGGTCAGCATCGCGACGCGGAGGCCGCGACCGCGCAGGTTGGCGATCGCCGCGGCGGCGCCGGGCTTCTCCCGGTCCGCGACCGCGAGGAGTCCCAGGAGCCTGCCGTCGGCGGCGACGAGCAGCGGGGTCTTCCCCTCGGACGCGAAGCGCGCGAGTTCCTCCTCGACCGGAGCGATGGCGATACCCTCGGCCTCGAGCAGGCGGGCATTGCCGACGAAGAGGCGCCGGCCACCCGCGCGCCCGGCGACGCCGAGACCGGTTCGGGACTCGAAGGCTTCGATCTTCGGCAGCGCGACGCCCTTCTGCTGCGCGTACGCGACGAGCGCCTGGGCCAGGGGATGGGCCGAGCCGGCCTCGATCGCGGCGGCCAGGCCCACCAGCTCGTCGTCGCCGACGCCCGAGACGTGCACCCGGTCGGTCAGGCGGGGCTTGCCTTCCGTGATCGTGCCGGTCTTGTCCAGCAGCACCAGCGTGATGCGCCGGGCCCGCTCGAGCGCACCGGCGTCGCGAAAGAGAATCCCGGAGCGGGCGCCGCGGCCGGTCCCCACGAGGATCGCCGTCGGCGTGGCGAGCCCGAGGGCGCAGGGGCAGGCGATGATCAGGACCGACGCGAAGGCGATGGTGGCCAGCAGGGCCCGCGGCTCGGGGCCGATCACGTACCAGGTCACCCAGGTCACCACGCCGATTCCGAGCACGACCGGAACGAAGATGCCCGAGATCCGGTCGGCAAGCTTCTGGATCGGCGGCTTGGAGGCCTGCGCGCGTTCCACCAGGCGCACGATCTGGGCCAGGGCGGTCGCGCTGCCGACCGCGGTCGCCTCCATTTCGAAGGCCCCGGTCGCGTTCAGCGTTCCGCCGATGACGCGGTCGCCCGCGGCCTTGGGCACCGGGATGGACTCGCCCGTGATCATGGACTCGTCGACCGAGGAAGACCCCTCCCGCACGACGCCGTCGACGGGGACGGCGTCGCCCGGCTTGACGCGCAGGCGGTCGCCCGCTCGCACCTCGGCCAGGGGCACCAGCCGTTCCTGGCCGCCGTCGACGAGGCGCGCGGTCTTCGGGGCGAGGTCGAGGAGCTTGCGGATCGCGGCGGAGGTCTTCCCGCGTGCGCGGGTCTCGAGGTACCGGCCGAGCAGGACCAGCGTCAGGATCACGCCGACGGCCTCGTAGTACACGTGGGCCGGCGCCTCGCGCCCCGCCGCGAAGGCGGAGGGGAAGAGCGTGGCTGCCGTCGAGAGCGCGAGGGCCGCGCTCGTGCCGATCGCCACGAGCGTGTCCATGTTCGCCGTCCGGTGTGAGAGGGTGCGGGCCGCGCCGGAGAGAAACGGCCAGCCCGCCCAGAGGTAGACGGGAAGCGTCAGGGCGAGCAGGGCCCAGTTGCGGCCGGGGAACGAGATTTCCGCCATCGAAACGACGACCACGGGCAGCGTGAGCGCGGCCGCAACGACGGTTCGGACGAGGACCCTCCGCGCTTCGCGTCCGGCCGCGGCGTCCTGGTCGTCGGGCGAGACTTCGGCCGCGAGGCGCGCGTCGTAGCCGCTGCCACGGACCGCGGCGACCAGAACGGGAGGGTCGAGGTCGCGGCCCCGGACCTCGGCGCGTGCGGTGCCGAGGTTGACCGAGGCTTCCTCGACGCCGGGCACGGCGGCCAGGGCCTTCTCGATCGTCGAGACGCACGACGCGCAGTGCATGCCCTGGATGGCGAGCGTGAGTGCGGGAGCGTCCGACGCCGGGCGCGGGGGCAATGGGGCCGCCGGGGCCGCGCCGCCGTGGACGGGCAGCGCCGCCGGGGGCGGCTGGCGCTTCGCGGGTCCCGGGGAAGGGCGGCCCATGGTTCGAAGCCTATCGCGGCGACGCCCGCGGGTCGCCGCGGGTAGACTCGAGGCCGCTTGAGTCCGGGCCAGCGTTATCGAGCCACCGTCGCGTACGTCGGCACCCGCTACCACGGCTGGCAGGTGCAGAAGAACGCGGCGCGCACCGTGCAGGCGGTGCTCGAGGAGGCCCTCGCCCGGCTGGCGCGCGCCCCCGTCCGCGTGGAAGCGGCCGGACGGACCGACGCCGGGGTTCATGCCGACGGCCAGGTCGTGCACTTCGACCTGCCCCGGGCGCGCGAGGCCCGGGTGGTCCGCGACGCCGTCAACGGGCGGCTGCCGGAGGACCTGCGTCTGCTCGAGGTGGCCGCGGCCGCCCCGGACTTTCACGCGCGCTTCGACGCGCGCTGGAAGGAGTATCTCTACCGCTGGAGCCGCGCCGACGTCGTCCCGCCGCGCGACGCGCCGTTCGTGGCCCCGATCTCCCGGCGCGCGGACGCGGCGCGGATGCGCGAGGCGGCGGCCGCGCTTCCGGGCCGGCGCGACTTCTCGATCTTCGCCGTACGGCTCGCGCGCGGGCGAATCCGGCGTCCGGACCCTCGAATCCGTGATCATCGAGGAGTCGGGAGACGAGCTCCGGGCGCGCTTTCGGGGCGACGGTTTCCTGCGGGGCATGGTCCGCTCGATCGGCGGCGTGCTCGCCGACGCCTCGCGGGGGCGGGTCCCGGTCGGGCGTGCGACCGAGCTGCTCGCGACGGGCGATCGGGGACGGTTGTGCGCGAAGGCTTCGGCGCGCGGCCTGACGCTGGTGAGGGTGGGTTACGGGGAGTAAAATCGCCCGGTGATCCAGCTCGACAACCTCGCGGCCCGCGGCACGTTCGAGCGGCAGCTGCTCGACGAGATCGAGCTGGCCAAGCTGCCGCGCCACGTCGCCATCATCATGGACGGCAACGGGCGCTGGGCGAAGCTTCGTGGCTCGCCGCGGGTGGAGGGCCACCGGGCCGGAATCGCCTCGGTGCGCGAGACCGTGGAGACCTGCGCGCGGCTCGAGCTGGACGCTCTGACCCTGTATGCGTTCTCCGTGGAGAACTGGAAGCGCCCCCGGTTCGAGATCGTGACGCTGATGACGCTCCTCAAGGAGTATCTGGCCAAGGAGCTCGCCAACCTCCTGAAGAACGACATCCGCTTTCGCGTCGTCGGCCGGATGAACGAGCTCGATCCGTCGGTCCAGAAGGCGCTCGCCCAGGGTCTCGCCGCGACGTCCTCGTGCCGCGGCATGACGTTCAACATCGCCCTCAACTACGGCGGCCGCACCGAGATCGTGGATGCCTGCCGTTCGCTCGCCAACGACGTCGCCTCGGGGCGGCTGACGCCCGAGCAGATCGACGAGGAGACGCTCGGCTCCCGGCTCTCGACGGCGGGACTGCCCGACCCGGACCTCCTGATCCGCACGAGCGGCGAGATGCGCGTCTCGAACTTTCTGCTCTGGCAGATCGCGTACAGCGAGATCTGGGTCACGCCGACGCTCTGGCCCGACTTCCGCAAGCGCCACCTTTTCGAAGCGATCCTCGACTTTCAGAAACGGGAGCGCCGCTACGGCGGCGTCATCGAGGGCCGCGCCTCGGACGCGGAAGCCGAAGGCCGGAGGGCGTGAAGCGCGAGCTCGCCGCGGCGGTCGCGATCCCGATCGTCCTGGCGGTCCTCTTCCTCGGGCCGCCCCTGCTCTTCAACGCCCTGGTCGCCGTCTTGGCGCTGGCCGCGGTCTGGGAGTTCTACCGGATCGCCGAGAAGACGGGACACCCGGTGGCCAAGACCGTCGGGATCGCGGCATCGGCGCTGCTGCTGGGCGGCGCGGCGCTTCTCTGGGGTCCGCTGCGTTTCGAAACGCCGTCCGGGACCCTCGTCGAGCTCGTCGTGCGATCGCGTCCGGGGTTCTGGTACGCGGCGGGACTCGCCACCGTGTTCCTGGCGGCGATCGCTCCGATGGCCTCTCGCGTCCCGCCGGCGGCGGCGCTTTCCGGCGCCGCGGGGACGATATTCGGCGTCGTCTCGATCGCGCTGCCGGCGGCCGCGATGTGCCTGTTGCGCGCCCGCTCGCCGCGAGCCGTGCTGGCGTTGCTCCTGCTCGTCTGGGCCTGTGACTCCTGCGCCTACTACTTTGGCAAGCGTTTCGGCCGGCATGCCCTGGCCCCGGTCGTCTCGCCCCGCAAGACCTGGGAGGGCTCGGTCGCCGGCCTGGCCGGTGCGACGCTCTTCGGAGCCGCCGCCGGTACCTGGTGGTTCCTGCCGGAGCTCGGCCCGGCGGCCGGGGCGCTGGCGGGTGCCCTCGCTTCGACGGCCGGCCAGCTCGGGGACCTCGTCGAGTCCCTGTGGAAGCGGGGTGCGGGCGTCAAGGATTCGGGGACGTTCCTGCCGGGCCACGGCGGCTTCTACGACCGGATCGACTCCCTGCTCTTTGCGGCCCCGGTGCTGGCCGCCTTCCTGGCCCGATGACCCCGCCGTCCCTCGCGGCGGGAGCGGGTGACCTCGGTCGCACGCGCCGGCCAATATAATGACCGTTCGGCCATGAAAACCCTGTCCATCCTGGGCTCGACCGGCTCGATCGGGCGCTCGACGCTCGATGTCGTCGCCGCCTTCCCGGACCGATTCCGGGTCGCGGCGCTCGCCGCCGGGCGGTCCCTGGAGAAGCTCGCGGAGCAGGTCGCGGCGCACCGGCCGGATCTGGTCGCGATCGACCGGGCCGAGGACGTTTCGCGGCTCGAGCGGCTGCTGCCCGGAGGCGCGAATTGCCGCATCGTTTCGGGGCTCGAGGGCCTGAACGAAGCCGCCTGCCACCCGCAGGCCGACACCGTGGTCGGCGGCCTCGTCGGGGCGCTCGGCCTGCGTTCGGCGCACGCGGCGGTCCGTGCGGGGAAACGCCTGGCGCTCGCCAACAAGGAACCGCTCGTGGTCGCGGGGGAGCTCATCCTGGACGAGGCGAAGAGGAGCGGCGCCGAGCTCGTGCCGGTCGACTCGGAGCACAGCGCGATCCACCAGGCGATGCGCTGCGGGCGTCCCGAGGAGGCGCGGCGTCTCGTCCTGACGGCCTCGGGCGGACCGTTTCGCGAGCGGCGTCTCGACACCTTCGACGCGATCACCGTCGAGGACGCCCTGGCGCACCCGACCTGGAAGATGGGACCGAAGATCACGATCGACTCCGCGACGATGATGAACAAGGGTCTCGAGGTCATCGAGGCGCACTTCCTCTTCGGGCTGCCGGGCGAGCGGATCGACGTCGTCATCCACCCCCAGTCGCTCGTCCATTCCTTCGTCGAGTTCGTGGACGGCTCGCTCGTGGCGCAGCTGGCGCGAAACGACATGAAGTTCCCGATCGTGTACGCGCTGGCCTATCCCGAACGGTTCGCGAACGATTTCGGCCGCCTGGATCTGCCGGCCCTCGCGCGGCTCGATTTCTTCGAGCTCGAGCCCCGCCGCTATCCGGCCCTCGGTCTCGCCCGCCAGGCCCTGGAGGCCGGGGGCGGGATGCCCGCCGTTCTCAACGCGGCCAACGAGGTGGCGGTGGCGGCGTTTCTCGACGGGAAGATTTCGTTTCCGGACATCGTTAGCGTGGTTTCCGGAACCATGGACGGCGTCGGCCACCCGAACGCCCCCCGCAGTCTGGACGAGGCGGAGGCCGTCGACCGGGAGGCCCGCCAGGCCGCATCCGGAATCGTCCGTCGCCGCGCCCCGGCCGTCGCCCACTAATTCGTTCAAGGAGTCGCTCTTGCAGATCCTGAGCAACGTCCTCGCCCTCATCGTCGTCCTGTCGGTTCTCGTCGTGGTCCACGAGTTCGGCCACTTCGCCGTCGCCAAGGCCTTCGGATTCCCCGTCGAGGTCTTCTCGGTGGGGTTCGGAAAGCGCCTGTTCGGCCGGAAGTGGCGGGGCACGGATTACCGCGTGTCCGCGATTCCGCTGGGTGGATACGTGCGCGTGATCGGTCTCGGTCCGGACGAATCCACGGTCACGGAGGGCACGTCGCGGGAAGCGCCGCCGGTCGGCAAGCGGTGGCAGCGGGCGCTCATCCTGCTCGCCGGACCGGCGATGAACCTCGTTCTGGCCGTCGTCCTGCACACCACGGTCTTCGCCGTGGGCACGAAGGTGGCGGCGTACGAGCTGCAGCCCCCGGTGATCCGCGTGGTCGAGGCCGGCTCGCCGGGAGCCGCGGCGGGCTTCCAGCCCGGCGACCGGATCGTGTCGATCGACGGGCAGGCGACGCCCCGGTGGCGGGATGCTCTCTTCATCTTCGCGATGAACGCGCGCGAGGCGCTCGACGTCGAAGTGGATCGCGGGGGCAGCGGCGTCTTTCTGACGGTGACCCCGAAGGCCGAGTCCAAGTACGACATGGGCCAGGTCGGCCTCCTGCCCGACTTCGGGACCTCGGTCCGGGCGAGGCTCGAGGGCGTCATCGGCGGGTCGCCGGCGGCGGAGGCGGGCCTGAAGCCGGGGGACGTCATCCTCTCGGTCGCGGGCCGGCCGATCCACGGCTCGCCGGACCAGGTGTTCGCGAAGTTCGTCGAGGCCGTGCGCGAGGCGGCGCCGGGGCCCTTCCCGATCGTCTACGAGCGGCACGGGAAGGTTGCGACGGTGTCGGTTTCGCCGCGCAAGGAATCGGACGGCGTCTGGAAGGTGGGCGTCCAGGTTGGCGGCGATCTGCCCGAGGTCATCGAACGCTTTCCGCCGGGCCAGGCCCTCGTGGAGGGCTTCCGCCGGGTGGAGACCGATTTCCGCATGACGCTCTCGGTGCTCGGCCGGCTGTTCCGCGGAAAGGCCAGCATGAAGACCATGTCGGGCCCGCTCGACATCGCCAAGTTCTCCGGTCAGGAGGCGCGCAAAGGAGTCGTGCCCCTGATCGCATTCATGGCGGCGATCTCGCTCCAGCTCGGCATCTTCAATCTCCTGCCGATTCCCGTCCTCGACGGCGGGCACCTCTTCCTCCTCGGGGTCGAGGGAATCGCCCGGCGGGACTTCTCGCTGCGCGTCAAGGAGCGGATCCTCCAGGTCGGCTTCGTAATGATCCTCGCCCTGCTGGCGGTCGTGCTCTACAACGACCTGGCGAAGAACCTGCCGAAGGGGTGGTGGCCATTTTGACCGTCGCGAGCGCTGCGCTGCGGGTCTGCGCCTGACGGCGCACCGGTCCGCGGCTCGCCTGCGGGCTCGACCGCGGACCTGACCCTTCGCTTCGCGCTCGCTCCCGCGGCGCGAACCTCCTCCCTCCCTTAGGTCGGGAGACTATTCGCGCCGCGAGCGGATTCTTCGGCGCGGCGGAGACATCGGCACGCGGCGCGAGGAGTCTCCGCGAAGGTAGCGGAGGATGCCTCGCGCCGCGGGAGGCGCAGCGAGCTCGGGATCAGGCCCGTGGTCGAGCTCCTTTGGGCGAGCCACGGGCCGGTGCGCCGCAGGCGCAGATCCCGAGCAGAGCGGAGCCGACGGCCTATTTGTAGACGCCGGTGTGGACTGGGAGGAGGGCGGATGCGCGACCGCCCGAGAGGGTCGCGAACGGGGGGCCGGACGGGCGCGGCATGGCCTCGACCATGTCGTGGAAGCGGCGGCGGAAGTCGGAGTCGTCCGCCCAGTAGTAGGAGCGGGTGGGGCAGGCGCCCTTCTCCGCACACACGCCCTGCACGGAGCATGACGATGAGAAGGCGGCGACTTCGCCGCGGCGGGCCATGATCTCCGACAGTTCGGCGCGAAATCGCGCGTAGGCCTCTCCGAACCAGATTTCGGCGAGGCTCGAGCGGTGGATGCTGCCCAGGACGGCCGTCGGGTGGTCCTGGAGGATGCAACAGGTCACCGCATCCCCGTTGGCGTTGAGCGTCATCGAGTACCAGCCGACGAGGCAGAACTCGTGGAGCGAGGCCACGTCCCGCGCTTCGCGGCCCTCGCGATCGAGGAGATGCCGGACCTTCATGCGCGCCCGCCGCGCGAGCGGCGCGTTCTCGAACACCTTCCGGGTGGACGCGTCGATGCGCTCGGCGATCGATTTCTCCCAGAACGAAAAGCGCTCCAGCCGCTCGAAGTAGTCCTGGGCGAGGACTTCTTCGTAGGCGAGGAGCATCTCGGCCACGTCCTCCTCGGTCATCCGCGGCATCGGCCGCACGGGATAGAGACCGTTCAGCCAGAAGCGGTCGGCCCCGGTTTCCCGGAAGACGCGGTACATCTCCGGGAGCTGACGGTAGTTTTCCTTGTAGACGAGGAACTGGACGCGCAGCGTCGTCGGGCTGCCGGTCTCCCGCTTCAAGTCGGCGGCGCGCCGCACGTTCTCGACCACGCGGTCGAAGTTCTTTCCGGTCGTCTGCATCATCGCCGCGTAGGACCGCGCGTCGCCGGCGTTCAGGGACACGCAGATCTCGTCGCAGCCGGCGGCGTACAGCGCGCGGACGACCGGCTCGGTCAGGAGGACGCCGTTGGTCGTGACGTCCGTGATGCGCAGGCCGCGCGCCCCGATCGCGGCGATGAGGGCCGCGGCGTCCTTGCGGAAGAGCGGCTCGCCGCCGCCCATGAGGCGCACGCCCCGGACTCCCATCGCGCGCATCTCGTCGAAGAGCGCCTCGAGGCGCGCGCCCGAAAGCTCGAAATTGCCGGCGCGGATCTCCGAAGTCGAGCAGAAGAAGCAGTCGATGTTGCAGCGGTCCTGCCAGGAGATCTCGACGACCCGCGGCGGCTGTCGCACGGGCGCGCCGGCGATGCGAGTCGAGGATGGCGCCCTTCTCGGTCTCCGTCGTTCGTTCCCACGCGTACGCCACGCCCCGATCTTAGCGGGGTCGGTCTTCAAATTTCGGATCCCGGGGCCGCGAAATCCGAAGAATGAAGACCTGACCCCATAGAATCGTCGGATCGAAGCCGTCGCGCTCGCGCTGACCTATGCCGCCTCGGCGGTGCTCGCCGTGTGGCTGGCCCGACGGTTCGTCGGCGCCGTGCCCGGGCCGGCGGCCGTGACGCTGGCGCTTCTGCCGCTCCTGTTCACCGGCAAGGCTCTCCTCCGGGGTGAGCTCTACGGCCCGGCCGACCTCTATCGGACGTCGGAGCCCTGGCGCGCGGCGGCCGCGGCGAGGGGCGAGGCCGCGCCCGCGAATCCGATCCTCTCGGACCTGGCCTTCGCCAACCTTCCCTGGCGGGCGGCCGTCCGGGAGGCGGTCGCGAACGGCCGCCTCCCCCTGTGGAATCGGTTCGTGCTCGCGGGCAACCCGCTTCTCGGGACGGCTCAGGCGGGCGTGCTGCATCCGGCCACCTGGCTCGGCCTCTGGCTGCCCGTGCCGCTCTCGTTCACCTTCTCGTGCGCATTCACGCTGCTGCTGGCCCTGCTTTCGGGCTTCCTGTTCTTCTCCGACTTCCGGCTCGGCGTGCCGGCGGCGATGGCCGGCGCGGTCGGTTGGGGGTTCTCGACGTACGTCCTCTTCTGGGTCGGCTGGAGCGTCGGGCCCTCGACCGCGACGTTCCCTCTGCTCCTGCTGGGATTGCGCAGGCTCGCGCGCGCGCCGGGCCGGGCGGCCATCGGGCTGACGGCGGCCGCTCTCTGGCTCTCGTTCTGCGGGGGCCATCCCGAATCCTTCTTTCACGGCGTGGCGGCGGGCGGCGTCTATTTCGTGTGGGAGCTCGCGGGCGGGCCCGCCCGCGCGGCCGCCCGTCCGGTCGCCGCCGCGTCTCTCGCGGGGGGCCTCGCCCTGCTCCTGGCGGGCCCGCAGCTCTTCCCGCTGCTCGAGGCGATTCCGCATTCGGCCGAGTACCGGGCGCGGCGCGAGGCCCTCGCGCGGCAAGGCGGCCGCCAGGCCGTGCCCGCGGCGGAGGCGACGAGGCGGCTGCTGCCGGACGTGCTGCCGTTTTCTCACGGCATCTACGGGAAGAGCCCCGTTCAGACGCCGCGCAACGACGGCTCCGGGATGCCGCTCGGCTACGCGGGCGCCGTGCTCTTCCCGCTCGCGCTCGCCGGCCTCGGTCGGCGGTGGCCCGCCGAGCGTGGCCGTTCGATCTTCCTCGCCTTCGCGCTCGCGGGATTCGCCTACGGTGCGAGTGCTCCGGGCCTTCTGGATCTGACGGCGCGCCTGCCGGGATTCTCGCTCGCGCTGAACTACCGGCTCGTCTTCCTCGCCGGCCTCGGGCTCTCGGGTCTCGCGGCCTTCGGCGTTGCGCGCGCCGAGTCTCCGGAGTCCGGGCGCCGGCTCGCGGCGGCATGCGTCGTCGTGAGCGCCGCGCTGCTCGCCGGCTTCGTTCTCGCGCGGCCGGTGTTTTCGGAGCGGGGCCTCCCGGCGACTTTCGTGAACGCCCAGTTCCTCTACGAGATCCTCCCCGTGATCCTGCTCGGCGTCGCCGCCGCGGCGTGGCGGCCGGGACGCCCGGTTGCGCTGGCGGCCGTCGTGCTGCTGGCCGCGCAGCGCTTGGGCGAGATGCATGGCGTGTATCCGACGCTCCCGGCGTCCTCGCTCGGCCCGCCCCTGCCGGGACTCGCCGCGGTCCGCGGCGACGGAGGCCTGAACCGCTTTGTCGGCGCCGGCACGAATTTTCGGCCGAACGGCTCCGCGCTGTATGGTCTGGAGGACGTGCGCGGCTACGAGTCCCTGGTGCTCGATCGCTTCGCGGACACGTACCCCCTGTGGTGCCGTGCCCAGCCGGCGTCCTTCAACCTCGTGACGGATCTCGGCGCACCGTTCCTCGCGTTCCTCAACGCGCGCTACGCGCTCGGAGGGCCCCGCGATCGTGTCCCGGCGGGCTGGAGGGAACGCGTCCGGACCTCCGAGACCTCGATTTTCGAGAACCCGCGGGCGCTGCCCCGGGCGTTCGTTCCCGCGACCCTGCGACGCGAGCCGGACGCGTCCCGGCGCCTCGAAGCGATGGCGCGCGAAACGGATTTCGGCCGGACCGCGTGGCTCTCGAGCGCGGGGCCCGCGGCCGAGCCCGGGGGGCCAGGCGGCGCTGCACCTGCGCGCGGTGGGACCGGATCTCGAGATCGAGGCGGAGGTCGTGAGCCGCGCTTTCGTGGCGACCTCGCTTCCGGACTGGCCGGGCTGGCGGGCGACGTCGGCCGGGACCCGGGTCCCGCTCGAAACGGTCAACCACGCCTTCGTCGGATTCTGGCTCCCGCCCGGGACGCACGCCGTCCGGCTGTCCTACCGGCCCCTCTCCTGGACGCTCGGACTCGCCGCCGCGGCGGCCGGCGCCATCGCCGCCGTCCTCATGGCGACGGCGCCGCGCCGGCGTTCGTAGACCACGGGAATGGTGCTGCTCGTCGCGCGTTGCCTCGCGGTCTACGGGGGCGCCGCGGCGATCCTGCTCTGGCTGGCGCACCGGTTCGTGCTGCCGATCTCCCGCCGATCGGCAGTCCTGCTCGCCCTGACGCCGTTCCTGTTCACGGGGCGCGCGCTGCTGTCGGGCGGCGTCTACGGCGGGATCGACATCCTCTACAACGGGTACCCCTTCGGCTCGCTGCGCGAGACGCTGGGCGTGGCGCCGGACCGCACGCCCCTGCTCGCCGACGTCGTCTATCAGCAGATCCCGTGGCGCGCGGCCGTGCGCGAGGCCTACGCGCAAGGGCGGCCCCCGCTCTGGAACCCGCACGTGCTCGCGGGCGAGCCGCTCGCGGCGGTGGCGCAGGCTTCCGTGTTCCACCCCGGCACGCTCGTCGGGCTCTTCCTGCCGCTGCCGCAGGCGTGGACGTTCGACATGACGCTGCGGCTCCTGATTGCGCTGACCGCGGCTTTTCTCTTCCTGCGGGAGCTCGGCTGCTGCAGCCAGGCGGCATTGCTCGGTGGGCTCGGCTGGGCCTTCTCCAACTGGATGATCTTCTACCTCGGCGTTCCGCCGATGGCGGCGGCCGCGCCCCTGCCCCTCCTGCTTCTCGGCGCGCGGCGCATCGTTCGCGCGCCGGGGCGCCGGAGCGCCGCGATCGCCGTCGGCGCGACGGTGCTCATGGCCGCCGCCGGCCATCCGGAGTCGCTGTTACACGGGTGCGCCGGGGCGGCGCTCTACTTCCTCTTCGAGCTGTGGCGGGCGGGGAGGGGCCGCCGGCTGCGGCCGGTCCTCGTCGCGGTCGCGGCGGCGGTGTTCGCGGCGGGCCTCTGCGCGGTGATCCTCGGTCCGGTCCTGGAGGTCCTCCCGCACACGCACGAGCACGACATCCGGACGAACTGGTACGCGAAACAGCCGAGGGCGTTTCCCTGGGCGCTGAGCCGGGGGCGGCTGGCGCCGCAGATCATGCCCTACGCGGTAGGCGTGTCCGGCCACGGCCGCCTCCTCTCGAACGAGTTCATCGAGCCGACCTCCTACGCCGGAGCGCTGATCTTTCCCCTGGCGTTCTCGGGCCTGTTCGCGCGATCCCGGGAACGCTGGTTCTTCGCGGCGCTCGGCCTCTTCGCGCTCACCGTCTGGATGAAGACCGCGGCCGCGGACCTGCTGGCGTCGCTGCCGCTCTTCGACATCGCCCTGAACGAACGCATGATCGTTTGGACCCTGCTCGGAGTCTGCGTGCTCGCGGCCCTGGGCGCCAACCGATTCCGCGACGGCGAGGGAGGACCGGCCTTCGTCGGAGGCTCCGTGGCGACCCTGGCGCTGCTCGCGTGGCTCTTCGCCCGGGTCCGCGGCCGCCTGGCCTGGCTCGGGATGCCGGACGATTACGCGGTCAGCCGGTTCCTGCTGCAGGTGGTTCCGGTGGCGCTCGGGTTGGCGGTCGTACTCCTCCTTTCGCGGCAGCATCGCGCCAGGTTCGGGCCCGCCGCGCTCCTGCTGATCTTCGCCGCATCGCGCGTGCTGGAGCAGGGCGGCACGCACCCGACGATGCCCGCGCGGACGTTCTATCCCTCCTTCGCCGTGCTCGACGCGATCCCCCGCGACCCGGCCTACCGAATGGCCGGCGTCGGCGGCGCGCTGATCCCGAATGCGTCGGCGGTCTACGGCCTCGACGACGTCCGCGGCTACGAGGCGATGAAGCTGCGCCGGTTCTTCGAGACGTATCCGTTGTGGTGCTCGCACCTTCCGGTCTGGTTCAATCCCATCGAAGACCCGACGCGTCCGTTCCTCGGCTTCCTGTCGGCGCGCTGGATCCTGACCCTTCTCGACTTCGAGCCGCCGCCGGGCTGGCCGGTGCGGGCGCAGGGCTCGGGCCTGCGCCTGCTCGAGAATCCGCGCGCGTTGCCTCGCGCCTTCGCGCCCGCCGCCTACCGTTGCGAACCGGACCGGCAGCGGCGCCTCGACGCGCTGGCGGCGATCACCGACTTCCGGGAGCGGGGCCTCGTCGAGGACGGACCCGCTTCGGACTGGATCGCGAACGGAGATACCCGCGTGTCGATCCGACCCGCGGCGGCGGACCGGATGATTCTCGACGTCGAGGCGGCGGCGCCCGCCGTCGTCGCCACGTCGATCCCGGCCTGGCCGGGCTGGAAGGCCGAGATCGACGGAACGGCCGCGCCGACGATCTTCTACGATCACGCGTTCGTCGGCGTCCGCGTTCCGGCCGGCGCGCACCGGGTGGAACTGCGATACCGGCCGGACGGCTTCGTCTACGGGGCCGCGGTCAGCGGCGCGACGCTCGCGGCGTCGCTCGTCCTGCTCCTCTGGCGCCGGCCGGCGTCGAAGGACGCGAGCCCGGCGGCGAGGATCAACGCCGAGAGCGCGGGCTGAGACACGCGCGGCGCAGTCCAGGCGATCCGGATCCGCGGGTCTTCGGCGTCGTGCAGGTAGTCGAAAACGAGGAATGCGAGCAGGCCCGCTCCGAGGACGAGCGCCGGAGCGAGCCGTTTCGCATTCGGGCGGGCCGCGGCGAGCAGCACGAGGGGCAAGGCCCACGAGAGGCCGAACGTTCCGGCCTCGAGGGCGAGGGGCAGACGGGCGAGGATCGTGCCCAGATGCTCGAAGCGCAGATCGAAGAGGCCGCCGTGCGAGCGGAATCCGACGCGCAGGCCCGAGTGCAGCTGGAACAGGAACCAAGCCAGGAGCGCCGCCGCCGGCGCCGCGGCCAGCGCGAAGGTCCGGCGCGCGGTGCGGGGGCGCCGCTCGAGGCCGTCGCGCGCGGCCGTGCCGGCAAGGAGGAGCAGGGCGGCGACGCTGCCTTCGACCTTGGTCAGCACGGCGCCGGCGAGCATGAGCGACGGGAGAAACCGGCTCGTGCCGTCGTCCTCGCACAGGATCGCGGCGAGTGCGAGGGTCTCGAAGAAGAGGAGGGGAGCCTCGGCGTTGCCGCCCGAGAGCGAGAACGCCATGGAGGCCGACGCGGCCGCGACCCAGAAGCCCGTGACCGCGGCCGCCCCGTCGGGCGGCAGTCTTCGGCGCAGCTGCGCCAGCAGCAGCGGGGCCGCCGCGGCGACCCAGAGCCAGGACGCCAGCGGTGCGGCGCGCCAGGGCAGGCGGCCGGCCGCCAGGGCGCCCCAGGCCTGGACGACCGGCACGAGCGGCGGGTAGTCGGGCACCGCGTGGGAAAAGAAGGCCCAGTTCAGGAGCGCCGGGTCGAGGGACCGTGCCTCGGCGAAGCGCGCCGCCTTGACTCCCCAGAAAAAGAGATAGTCGACGGAAGTCGCGGATCCGGTCACGAGGGCGGCGGCGAGCACCGCCAAGGACAGCGCGGCCACGCCGTACGCGGCCGCGGCGACGCGGGAGGACGTTGGCGCCGCCCGGCGGCCCGGCGCCGGCCGCCGCCGCCAGAAAGCGCCCGCCGCGATCGAGAAGGTCACCGGAAACACGGCGAGCGCCGGCAGGCTCCAGGCGATGCCTGCGGCCGTCAGGGCCAGCGCGGACAGGGTCAGGGCGACGGCGCCGAGCGCGAAGGACGCGGCGGCCCGCGCTGCGAGGCCCTCGCCGCGAACCGACGGGTGGAATGCCGCGCCGGCGCCGAGGATCGGCAGCGCCAGGGTCGCCAGAAGGAACACGAGGCCGTTCACCGCCCGGCCTCCCGCACGTAGACCGCGCCGCCCGCGACCTCGGCGACCAGGCGCGCGCGGGGTTCCGGGGCCCCGGACAGCCCGAATGCGAGCACGTAGTCCGCTTCGCGCCCGTACTGCGGCGTCGGGTTCCCGTAGTATCGGGTCGGCAGCGGCAGGCCGTCCGGTATGACCCCGAACGACATCATGTAGAGCGCCATCTCCACGTCCGGGTCGTCGGCGAGGACCGTGAAGCTCGCTTTCGGCGGCACATGCGTGCGGCTGGACTCGAGGAAGAGCCACTGCCGCGCGCGCGCGCCGTCGACGCGGTCGACGGGGGTGATGGGCAGGCGGAACGGATCGCCATGCTCGGGCCGCAGCCATCCCCAGAGCGACGAGGCGCAGACGAGTGCCGCGCCGGCGATCCAGAGGGCCGTCCCGCGCGGTCGCCGGACGCTCACGGGCGCAGGGGGGGCGGGGCGGGCGCCGGAAGGCTCGCCCCCAGCGCCAGCAGCATGGCCACGGGTGTGAATATCCGCGCCGCCGACCAGGAAATCCAGAGCGACGGGTCCTCGGCGCGGTGCAGGTAGGTGAAGACGAAGAACGCGGCGAGCAGCCCCGCCGTTCCGAGCGGCAGGAGCGAGCGCCGCGCGAGGGGCAGGGATGCGAGGAGGCACAGCGAGGGCACGATCCAGGGCAGGCCGTGGCCGGCCGCCAGCAGATTGAAGGCGATGGTCTTGACGACCGCGACGCCGCGGCCGGGATAGAGGTCGAGAAAGCGGCCCGTGTCGGCATAACCGAAGAAGATGCGGCGGGTTGCACCGAACGCGAGCCAGGCCCCGAGTGCGGCGGCGGTCGGCCCGAGCAGCCGCAGGAACGAGGACAGCAGCCGCCCGGGAGGCCTTCGCGCGAGCACGGCGAGAACCGCGGCCGCAACGGCAAACGGCAACCCTTCGACCTTCGTGGCCGCCGCGCCGGCGAGCAGAACGCCGGCCAGAAGCTGTGTCGGTCCCTCGGCGGCCGCCGGTGAGAGCAGGAGTCCCATCGCCAGGGCCTCGAAGACGATCAGCGGCATCTCGCCGTTGCCCCCGATGTCGGCCTCCATTCCGGCGTAGGCGATCGCGGCAACGGCGAGTGCGGAGATCGCTGCGGCACGCGCGCTGCCGCCGGCGTCCCGCAGCAGGCCGGGAAGACCGACCGCCAGAGCCGCGAGCAGGGCCGGGAAGGTCAGGATCGCTGCCGTCCACGGGAGGCGACCGGCCGCCATGGTCGCGAACGCGTAGATGTTGGTCACGAGCGGCGGATAGTAGGGGTGCATGAACTGGTGGTCCGGGGTTGCGAGAAACACGAGGTCGATCGTGCGGGCGGTCGCGTAGTGCTGGGCCTTGGGCCCCCAGAAGAAGAGGAGGTCTGGCGAGCTCGCCGCGCCCGCGACCGCGGCGGCGAGGGCGGCCGCCACCGCGGCGAGCGCAATCAGATGCGCCGGCCACGCCCGGGTCGCGCCTGACGCCGGAGCCGACGGCGGCGTTTGCGTTCCGAAGCGTCCCGCGAGACCGCGGAGCCCGTACGCGACGAGTACGGCGACGAGGACGAGAGCCCCCGTCCGCCACCGGAAGCCGGCCAGGACGGTCATGGTCATCACGAAGGAGAGGATGGACGCTCCGGCGGCGCCCGAGAGGACGAGACGCGTCGAGAGCGGAAACCGGGCGTAGCCCGGATGCGAGACGAGCGCCCATCCGCAGACCGGCAGGACGAGCAGCGTGGCGAGCCAGAGGAAGCCCGTCACGGGACGGGTCGCCGCCAGACGGTGCCTTCGGGCGTTTCGAGCACGAGCCGGCCGGGAGCCGGCACCGGCCGCGGGCCGACCACGATCATGAACTGCGCGTCCTTCCAGACGTCGGGTTGCACGAAGCCGCCGTAGAAGGACGATGGCCGAACGCGACGCCCCGGCAGGAGCGCGATTGCGAACCGATGGAAGTAGGTCTCCATGACGGCCTCCGGGGGCTCCGTGCGGGCGACGACCGTGGCGCCGGCGGGAATCGCCGCGCGCGAGTCCACCAGGATCGTGTAGAGGGGTGCGACCGATCGCGCGGCACTCCGGTCGAACGGCGTTCGCGGCCGGCGCAGGAGGCCCTCGCCCCAGGGCAGGCTCGCGAGGGCGAAGCCGGCGAGGACGGCGGCGCCGAGGAAGGGCGCGAGGAGTCGGATCGTGCGGCGGCCGGTCAACGGAGGAATTGTAGCCGCTCGCCCGTCAGCTGGGCTCGTCCTCCGGATTCCAGTGCTCGAGCAGCTCCTGCCCCACGGTCTTGGTCACGAAGATCTGCTTCAGGTAGTTCAGCGTCGTGACCGCGAGCGGGACGCCTGCTGCCGAAAAGGGCGCCCCGAAGGCCGCCAGCGCCAGGTGCCGCGCCTTCTCGGCGCCGGTGAACTCCGGGTTCCTCCAGTCGAGGACGCTTCCGTAGTAGCGGAACACCATGCGGTAGACGTCCGAGAGCAACGTCCGAAACCCCATCTCGTTGCCCCAGACGAAGCAGGCCCCGGTGCGGATCTTTTCCAGGAACTCGCGCACGCTGCCGGCTTCGGCGACGGTGTAGACGCGCGCGAGCGGGCCGAGCGTGTGGGCGTCGGAGCCGGCGACGAGCGAGACGGCTCCGCGCTTCTCACGAACGACGGCCATCAGGTCTTCGACGAGCCGGTTGTGGTGCGAGGTCATCGCTCCGTTCTTGACCTCGAAGATGTCGAACATCCGCAGCATTTCCTCGAAGTAGCGCCGCGGCGAGTTGCGCATGCGGTAGTTCTGGAACATGTGGTTCGCCGAGGCGATGATGTTCTCCTCGCGGATGTAATCGTGGAGGTCGTAGATGTTGCGGCGCCGCCGCGAGATCTCGGAATGCTGCTTCTCGTCGATGTCGAAGACGTTGACGTGGATCCGCTGCCGGGTGTCGGGGAACCAGGTCTCGACCTCCTCCGAGATGAAGAAGTCCTCCAGGTCCGGGCGTCGGTCGAGCAGGGCCATGCAGCCGTCGATCGAGTCGTGGTCCGTGATCGTGACGAAGTCCATCCCGCGCTCCTTCGCGAGGCGGTAGACCTCCTCGGGACGGTTGTAGGAGTCGCGGGTGTTGGCGATCCGGAAGTACTTGAAGGTGGAGTAGACGGAATGGCAGTGCAGGTCCGCCTTCTTGAAGCGGGCATCGGCGAACCAGGCGGGCATTTCCGGTTCGATTTCGCTGTGGGACGACACGCCCGTAGACCTCCTGCAATGGCACCGGGCCCCGGCCGATCGGGTGGGGGCCGGTCCCGCTGTGAGGGTACCATCCCGTGTTAACTTCCCGCTGTGGCGAGGCTTCTGTTCCGCGTCCTCTACGGCGGCCTGCTCGCGGCCGTCTTCCTGGGCGCTGTCTGGTTCGGCTTTCGGAGGGCGATTGTCGGCCGCTCCGTGACGGTGCCGGACCTTGCGGGCAAGACCCCCGAAGACGCCATCGGCATCGTCCGCGCCGTCGGGCTCAAGTTCGAGGAGCAGGAGACCCGCGCGCGCCACGACGACCGCATTCCGGCCGGCCGCGTCCTGATCCAGCAGCCGGAGGCCGGCGCGCTGGCCAAGCCCGCGCAGGTCGTCCGCGTCGTCCTGTCGCTCGGGCCCCGGGAGCTCCGCGTGCCGGATCTGTCCGGCCTGGCCCCCCGGGCCGCATCGCTCAAGCTCGCACGCGAGTCGCTCGAGCTCGGCCCCGCGTCCTGGTTGCGTGAACCGGCCGCGCCGGCAGGCATCGTGGCCCAGGATCCCGAGCCCGACACGCCGGCCTCCCGGGGGGAGACCGTCCGCGTCCTGACGAACCGGGGGGCGCCGGAGACGCGGATCGTGATGCCCGATCTCGTCGGAAAGGACGCGGAGTCGGCCAAGGCGCGCTTGGAGAAGTTCGGCTTCAAGGTCGGCAGCGCCCGGCTCGAGGCCTACGAAGGCGTCCGCCCCAACACCATCCTCAAGCAGTTTCCGCCGGCCGGCTACCCGCTCTCGAGCCGCGAAGTGGTTTCGCTGACGGTCTCGCGGCCGCCCGCGTCGCCGGCCGCGCCCCGTTCATGAAGGTCTCGATCGCACCGTCGCTGCTGTCGGCGGACTTCGCGCGGCTCGCGGATGCCCTGGCCATGGCCGAGGCCGGCGGCGCGGACCTCGTCCACGTCGACGTCATGGACGGCCATTTCGTGCCGAACCTGACGCTCGGACCGCCGGTCGTCTCGGCTCTGCGCAAGGCGACGCGCCTCCCGCTGGACGTGCACCTGATGATCGAGAGGCCGGAGGCCACGCTGCCCGCCTATCTCGACGCCGGGGCCGACTGGGTCTCCGTGCACGTCGAGGCGACCGACCACCTGCAGCGCTGCCTGGACATGGTTCGCCGCGCCGGCGCGAAGGCCGGCGCGGCGCTCAACCCGGCGACGCCGACGCTGGCGCTGTCCGCCGCCTGGCCGGACCTGGACTATGCGGTGGTGATGTCGGTCAACCCCGGATGGGGCGGCCAACCCTTTCTGGCTCCGTCGGTGGGAAAGGTCCGGACACTTCATGCCGAGGTGCGCGCCGCGGGATTCCGTCCGGCGATCGAGGTCGACGGAGGGGTCGGCCCCCAGAACGCCGGGATGCTCGCCGCCGCCGGCGCGGAAATACTGGTCGCCGGCTCGGCGATTTACGGTGCGGAAGATCCCGCCCGCGCGATCGGCCGGCTCCGGGACGCCGCTCTGGCGACGGTCCGGGTCTGAGCCGGCAGGCACGAACATGCTGAACATGAGGATTCGGGAATTTCGCGTCGCCCGCTTTCTGCTGCTCGCCGCCCTCGGGCTGGCGGCCGGGCTCGCAGTGTCCTGCGCGTCCAAGGGCGCGAAAACGGACAAGGTGACGCAGGAGCTGCTGACGCAGCCCAAGGAAGTGCTCTATGCGAAAGGCCAGGAGCTTCTGGCGAAGAAGAAGTACGAGCAGGCTCGGAAGTACTTGAACCACGTCTTCGAGACCTACCCCAACGAGGAAATGGGCCGCGAGGCGCTCCTGTTGGTGGCCGATTCGTACTTCAATCAGAAATCGACCACCGGGTACACGGAGGCTCGCTACCGGTATCGCGACTACCTGAACCGTTACCCGGGCGCCCCCCGGAGGGACTACGCCCGTTACCAGTTCGCCCTCTGCTACGACAAGGAGCACGAGAAGCCCGATCGGGACCAGACGGCGACCCGAGAAGCCATCGAACAGTACCGGGCGCTGATCCGGGAGTTCCCGGATTCCGGTTACGCCGGGGCCGGCCGGGAGCGTGTGCGCCAGCTCACCGACCTGCTCGCCGAGCACGACTTCGGCGTCGGGTATTTCTACCTGCGCAAGGGCTCGACCGCAGCCGCCCTGTCCCGGTTCACCTCGCTCGAGGAGCGGTATCCTGAGTTCGGCGCCAAGGACAAGCTCTTCTATTACGAGGGAATCGCCCTGATCCGGCTCGGCCGGAAGGACGAGGCCGACCGGTACTTCCAGAAGATCCTGGAGGAGTTTCCGAAGAGCGACTACGCCCGCCGGGCCCGCTCCCGGGTGGGCTCGGCGCCCGCCCCGACCCCGCCTCCGACTGCCGCCGCGGTTGACAGCAAGGCCGGAAACCAGTAACTTTTACGCCATAAACCGCACGTAGCCATATTTTTTAAGGAGTCGCCATGCGCCTCCCCGTTCGTTTTGCCGGTCGACTGGGATTTTGCATTCTTTCCGCGGGAGTTGCGGTGGGGCAGGCCCAGCAGCCCGAGCTCAGTGGCGGACTCGCCCCGGCGCCCCCGCAGATCACGCGCGTCGAGGCGGCCACGGCGCCGCAGACGACGGAGGCCGCGCCTCAGCCCTTCGGCTTCGAGAGCGAGGTCACGTGCTTCGGCTACATCGGGTCGGACAACGAGACCTTCGTCGCGCAGGTCATCGGCGGCGAGAACAGCGCCGAGCAGACGGACTTCACCGAGCACAACCTCCTCTACCTCAATGCCGGGGTGGACCGCGGACTGAAGGCCGGCGACGAGTTCTGGCTCGTCACCCCGGGGGACGAGGTCGTTCACCCCATGTCGGGCAAGGGGATGGGCCGCTTCTACCAGTACCGGGGGCGGGTCGTCGTGGTCTGCCTCGAGGGACGGACGGCGACGGTCCGGGTGAACTACGCCTGCACGGACATCCCGGAGGGTTCCTTCCTCAAGGCCTACGACCCGGTGCCGATCCCGCTCGGCCGCCGGCAGCCGGCCTGCCAGCCGTGCGACCCTTCGAGCGGCAAGATCCAGGGGCGAATCGTCTACTCGCGCGACGGCGTCAACGCCCTCGGCGGCGACAGCGACGTTTTCATCGATCTGGGAGTGGCCGACGGCGTGCAGCCCGGGGACCAGTTCTCGATCTTCCGCTACGCCACCGGTACCTCCTACGGAATCATGCCGCGCGGCGCCTACTGGGTCTACGAACCGCCCCCGCCGGGGGTCGAGATCCCGCGCACCTATCTCGGAGACCTGGCGGTTCTGTACGTGGGCGACCGCTGGGCGATGGCCCGAATCATCGACTCGCGGCGCCTGATCGAGGTGGGCGACGAGGTCGAGCTCAAATAACCCGCGGCGACATCCGCAAGAATTCAGAAGAGGCGCGCCGCGCCTCTTCTTTTTTTAGGCTGCTTCCGTTCGCGACCGAATGCGCACCGGGTGCTCGCCGCGGGGAGGCGCTGGCACGGAAAAATGCCGGCGGTGAAAAATCTCCGCGCACTACCCCTTCCGGTTTTCCTTTGCTAAGATGCGCGCCTCTTCCAGTTGTTTCGCATTTGAATTCGTCGGGGAGGGCATCGTGAATCTGGACGGGCAGCTCCAGGAAATCATCGACGAGCTTCTGGCCCACGGCATCTCGCTCGATCTCGCCAAGAAGGAATTCGAGAAGAAATACATCGTGGGCGCCGTGAAGCGCAGCTCCGGAAACCTCGGACGCGCGGCGAGCTTCCTCGGCATTCATCGCAACACGCTCCGCAACAAGGTCGGCATCCTCAACATCCGCCTGCCGCGCGAGAAGTTCCGCGTGGCCCCCGAAATCACAAAGAAGAAGTGACGAATTCCGCGCACCGCGCGGAATTCGTCATCCCGAGCGAAGCGAGGGATCCCGCCATCGATTCGCCACCCTCCCGAGGGACGCGATCCCTCGTCGCGCTGCTCCCTGGGATGACGGCCCAGGCGCCCCCCGGGCGGCGCGGACGGGACGGGTGATCTAGCTCTGGGGCTTCTTGTCGGAGGGTGGCTCGTCGCCCTTGACGGAGTCCTTGAAGTTCCGGAGCCCCTGGCCGAGGCCCTTGCCGAGCTGGGGAAGCTTCGAGGCCCCGAAGATGATGATGACGATGAGCAGAATGATCAGCAGCTCCGGGACGCCGAGTGATCCGAACATCGCTTACTCCTTGGCGCACCGCGCCGGACCGGACCCGGAGAGAGCTTAGCAGACCGCCCCGGACCGGGCTTCGAGGACCCGCCGGAAGGCTCTGTCGGGCTCCGAATCCGACAGGAGGCGCCGGACCAGCGCGAGCTCCACGGGCAGGTACGGCCGGTAGAGCTCGGCCCCGCGCTCGGTGATCGCCCGAGCGAAGGTCCCGCAGACTTTCCAGGCCCGCTGCAGGAGCACGCGCGAGAGCCGCCGGGCCAGGCCGGCCGCGTCGAGGCCGCGGGCGGCCGCGTAGCGGCGCACGACGACGTCGGCCGCCTCCGGCGACATCCAGGACAGGGTCGTCCGTTCCCAGAGCAGCGACGCCAGGTCGTACGCGTCCGGCCCGAGGCGCAGGTCCTGGAAGTCGATCACCGCGACCGTTGCGCCTGACGGGAAGAGATTGTTGGCGTGGAAGTCGCGATGACAAAGCCGGAAAGGGTGACCGACGATTTCGGCGACGAGCGCCGCGGCCCAGGCGTCGTGCGCGGCGCGTTCCGGCGGCGGAAGGGGCGCTCCGAGGAAGAGTTCGAAGACGGCCTGCCGAGCCAGGTCGAGCTCGCGGCGGAAGAGGGCCGCGTCGAAGGGCGGGTTCAGGCCGGGATCCGGCAGGGCCGCGAGCGCCGCGGCGGCGTCGGTCGCGCGTTCGAGCCAGATCGCCCGCTCGGAGGGCGACCGGGAGAGGCGCGCGGCGAGGTCCTCCGTGCCGAAGTCTTCGACGATCTGGTGGCCGTTCCCGTCGTCGGCGACGAGCGCCGGGACCCGGATCGTGCCCGCGAGATGTTCGCGCGCGGCGACCCAGCGCCGCCGCGCATCGTCCTCTTCCCGTGGATAGAGGACGCCGACGACCGACTGTCCGCCGTCGAGACGAAGACGGAAGTAGCGTCGCCTCCCGACGTCGCCCGGCAGCGGCTCCACTTCGAACGGCGCCGCGAGCGTGCGGCGCGCGAGCGCCTGGAGTCCGACCGCGTCGGGTGGAAACAGGGCCGCTAGCGTCCTCTCGCGCTCCGACGAGGTCGGCCGGACACGATCTAGCTCGAGCTCTTGGCCTGCGAGAGGAGGACCTTCTTGATGTGAACCGGCTGGTTGGGGCGGTCGTTGGCCCCGCGCGGCACCGCGGCGATCTTGTCCGCGGCGTCCATTCCGGAGATGACCTCGCCGAAGGCGGAGTACTGGCCGTCGAGGAACGTCGAATCCTTGACGACGATGAAGAACTGCGACGACGCGGAGTTCGGGTCCGAGGAGCGGGCCATCGAAACGATGCCGCGCTTGTGGGAGATGTCGTTGAACTCCGCCTTCACGTGGTTGTTGCCGTTGCCGCCCGTGCCGTACGGGTGCGCCGGATCCTCGGGCTTCTTCGTGTTCGGGTCACCGCCCTGGATCATGAATCCCGGGATGACCCGATGAAAGAGCGTCCCGTCGTAGAAGCCGGAGGCGGCGAGATCGACGAAGTTCTCGACGTGCTTCGGGGCTTTGTCGTAGAAGAACTTGATCTGGATGTCCCCCATGTCGGTCTGGAGGGTAGCGATGGTATTGGCGTAGTCGCGGGCCACTTTCTTCTTCCCCTTTCCCGTCGCCTGGGCGGCCAGAGGAAGGGCGCAGGCGAGCATCAAGGCGATGGCGGTGCGTGTTTTCACGGCGGCTCCTTTCCGAACCGGCGAAAGATAGCAGAGTCGGGCCCGCCGGCGCCGGTCGCGGGCGGGGGTAGGATTGGGGCATGTACGCGGCCCTCGCTCGAGCGGTCCTGGACGAAGGGGGGGTGCGTCGCGCCGCCTCGGAGGTGGAGCGCCTGCGCCGGCGACACCCCCGTGCTTCGCGGGACGAGCTCGCCGAACGGCTCATCCGCCGTGCCGCCCTCCAGTGTGCGTGCGCCGGGGCGCTCCTGACGGGTCCGGCGGCGTTCTTCGGGTCGATGCCCTTCGGTGCCGACCTGGCCTGGCAGATCGTCGCGCTCAACCGGCTGGTGCTGGGCCTGGCGGCCCTCTACGGGCGTACGCCCACCATCGGTGACCGGGCTGCGGGGGTCGCCGCGGCCGCGGGCGCCGGAATCGGATCGGAAGCCGTGCGACAGGGGCTGGTCCGGGTGCTGCGCCGCGCGGCTCCGCGGCGTTCGGCGGCCCGCACCGCGTTCGGAGCGCTTGCCGGGGGGGCCCTCGGCTACGGCGCGGCCGTCGCGGTCGGCCGTTACGCGAAGGGGGCGTTGCGCGGCAGCCGCTTCCTCGCGCCGGTGCGCCGGGCCCTGCAATGACCCGGGGCGCCGACGCGCTCGTCGTCGGCGGCGGGCTGATCGGGTGCGCCCTCGCGGCGGAGCTCGCGGCCAGGGGCCTGGACGTGATGGTCGTCGAGCGCGGCGAGCCGGGCAAGGAGGCTTCGAGCGCCGCGGCGGGGATGCTCTCCCCGCAGGCCGACGCGGCCGGCCCGTCGCCGTTTTTCGACCTCGCCCTGGAAAGCCGCGCGCTGTATCCGGAGTGGTCGGGGATGCTGAGGGACGAGGTCGGCATCGACGTCGGCTACCGCCGCACGGGCCTGCTGCGGGTCGTCTCGGAAGGCGAGGAGGCGGCCGTCCGGGCCGGCGCGGCCTGGCAGCGCGCCCGGGGATTGCGCGTGGAGGAGCTGGACCGGGATTCGCTCGACGCGGCACTGGCGTCCCGGCTGGGGCCCGTACCGCGCGGCGTCGTCTTCTACCCGGACGAGGCGGTGGTCGACCCGCGGGCCCTCGCGCGGGCGGTGTGGCGGCTCGCCGAGCGCCGGGGGGCGCGCATCCTGGCGGCGACGGCCGTGCGGAGGTTTTCGCTGGAACGGGGCGCGTGCCGCGGCGTCGAGACGGACGCGGGGCCGATCGCGGCCCGCCTCGTCGTGGACGCGGCCGGGGCCTGGGCGTCTTTCGACTTCGGACCGGATTTCGGAGTGCCGGTCGAACCCGTGCGCGGCCAGATCGTCGAGCTGCTCCTGCCCGGCCGGCCCCTGGAAACGGTCCTCGCCTCGGAGGAGGTCTACGTGGTCCCGAGGCCCGACGGGACGGCGCTGCTCGGATCGACCCTCGAGCGCGTCGGGTTTCGCAAGGAAGTGACCGCGGGCGCCGTCGCGCACCTGCTCGCGGCGGCGGGGCGCCTCTGCCCGGAGACCGCCTCGGCGCGATTCGTGGACGCATGGGCCGGCCTGCGGCCGGGAACCCCGGACGGATGGCCGCTGCTGGGGGCAACTCCCGTCGAGGGGCTCTTCGTCGCGGCCGGCCACTTCCGCAACGGAATCCTCCTGGCCCCGGCGACGGCCTGGCACCTGGCGGAGCTGCTGACCGGCCGCCCGGCGCCGCGGCTCGCCCCGTTCTCGCTGGAGCGCTTCGCGGGCCAGCCGTCGACGGCTTGACAAGGCGCGGGCGCGGCTGCGATTTCGGCTAGAATCGCTCGAAAGGCTCACGGAACAAATCGGGAAGGACGATCAAACCCATGAGAAGAGCGGTCTATTCGGGCATCCAGAAGACGGCCGACGCGCTCTGGAGCGTGGCCCGGGCGGTCGACCGGCGGTTTCCGGAGCGTTCCCTCCAGCCCGCGTGGGCGCCGGCTCCGCTCCTGAAGCAGCGCGAGAAGACCTTTCCGCCGCTCGGCTTCCCGCGCCAGACCGACTCGCTGTGTCCGCGCTGCGTCACGGAAGTCCGCAACCAGATCCTTTCCGGCGAAGTCGACTGGAAAGTCCTGATCGAGGGCAACCCCGGCGAGATCAAGGCCTCGATCGTCGAAGAGGACGGCAAGATCCTGATGCGGAAGGACTGCCCGAAGCACGGCCGCTTCGAGGACGTCATGTCGACGGACCCGGAGTTCTTCCGGCGTCTCGAGTCGATGTATCCCGGGCGCGACTTCGTCATCCCGAAGGACGGGCTCCACGAGCACGGGAACTCGTCCATCAAGTACGGCCGCGGGGCGGTCCTCACGATCGACCTGACGAACCGCTGCAACATGATGTGCAACCCGTGCTTCATGGACGCCAATCAGGTCGGCTACGTCCATGAGCTCGAGTGGGAGGAAGTCCAGAAGCTGCTGGACGACGCCGCGTCGATCAAGCCGCGTCGCCAGCTGTCGGTCCAGTTCTCCGGCGGCGAGCCCACCCTGTCCCCGCACTTCCTGCCGGCGATTCGGCATGCGCGCAAGATCGGCTATTTCTCGGTCCAGTGCGCCACCAACGGAATTCGGTTCGCCCAGGACGAGAGCTTCGCGAAAGAAGCCGCGGAGGCCGGGCTGCGTTTCGCCTACCTGCAGTTCGACGGCGTCGGCAACGAGCACAACCAGCACCGGAAGGTCGGCAACCTCTACGACGTGAAGCTGCGCGCGATCGAAAACCTCCACAAGCACGGCATCGACGTCACGCTCGTGGTGACGATCATCAACGGGATCAACAACGACCAGGTCGGCGACATCATCCGGTTCGGCCTCGAGAACATCGACAAGGTCACCTGCGTCGCGTTCCAGCCGGTCTCGTTCACCGGGCGCGACGAGGACATCGACGACGAAACGCGCAAGAAGCAGCGCTACACGCTCTCGCACCTCGCCCACGACGTGAAGGCGCAGGCCGGCATCGGCGAGCCGATGCGCGACTGGTACCCGCTCTCGGCGGCGGGACCCTTCTCGGACCTGAAGGATCTGCTGGGTGGCCTCGAGTCCGAGTGGGGCTCTTTCAAATGCGGTTGCCACCCCAACTGCGGCATCGGCACCCTGATGCTCGTCGAGGAGAAGACGAAGAAGGCCGTGACCGTTCCCTCCGTCCTGAACGTGGACCGCCTGCTGTCGGACATCAAGGTCGTCACGGACTCGGGCCGCAAGAGGATCTGGACCGCCCTTCAGATGGGTCTCTCGGTGCTCCGGAATCTGCGTCCGGAAGGCGTGCCCGCCGGCCTGACGCCGTGGAAGGTGGCCCAGGTCATGGACGGCCACACCGGAGGCAAGCTCGGCTTCTCCGAGAAGAAGCGCGATTCCTGGCGCGTCTTCTTCATCGGCGGCATGTGGTTCCAGGATCTCTTCAACTACGACTTCCGCCGCACCGAGATGTGCATCATCCCGTACGCCACGCAGATGGGCGAGATTTCCTTCTGCGCGTACAACACGGGAGTCGGCTGGCGCAAGATCATCGAGGAGATGTTCCAGACCGCAACGCTCGCGGAGTGGTACAAGACCAACGGCCGGCACGAAGTCTTCGCGCGCGGGCGCAACGTGCCTCTGCCGGTCCTGCCCGGCCAGACCGTGCCCCTCCCGGGCGCTCCCCCCCGGCCGGCGCAGGCCCCGGCGGCCGCCGCGAGCGGGATGCTTCCGGTCTACGCCGCCAAGGGGGCCTGAGAACCCAACGGCGCGGCGCGGCCGCTAGCCGCGCCGGCCCCAGCGCGGCGCTGCGGCCGGCCTGGCCGGTCCTGCCGGGCGCTCGCGGCGGTGGTGCGAGGGCCCGGCGTGGGCGGAGGAACCCGCGGAGTGCGAGGGTCCCGCGGGGCGGCCAATTGCCGGGCGTCCGCGCTGTGTGGCCTCGTGCGCCAGGCGGCGTTCGGCCTTCTCCTTCGCGCGCTTGCGCTCCTCGGCCTTGCGGGCGCGGATCTGCGCGATGCGCTCGGCGATCGGGACTTCGAAGCGCTCGGCCGGGGCCTTGGAATAGTCGAATCCCGGGACCGTGATGCGTGGCAGGCGCTTGGTGATCGCCCGCTCGATCGCGGCCAGGTCCGTCAGTTCCTCCGGCGCCACGAACGTGAACGCGTCTCCGGTCATCTCGGCCCGGGCCGTGCGGCCGACGCGGTGGATGTAGTCCTCCGGGACGTTGGGAACGTCGAAGTTGATGACGTGGGAGAGCGCCTCGACGTCGATGCCCCGGGCGGCGATGTCGGTGGCGACGAGCACCCGAAACTTTCCGCTCTTGAAGCCGGCCAGCGCCTGGGTGCGCTGCACCTGCGAACGGTTCCCGTGGATGCGCTCGCAGGCGACGCCGTTTCTCGAGAGCGTCTCGGCGAGGCGGTTGGCGCGGTGCTTGGTGCGCGTGAAGACCAGGACGTTCTTGATGTCGCCGCGCTTCAGGAGCTCGATGAGCAGCGGCGCCTTCAGGTTCTGGGCGACCGGGTAGACCGCCTGCGTGATGCCGACGGCAGGCGCTGCCTGGCGCTCGATGTTGACGCTGAAGGGGTTCTTGAGGATCTCCCGCGTGAGCTGGGCGATCGGAGGCGGCATGGTGGCCGAAAAGAACAGGGTCTGCCGCCGCGTCGGAACGTGCTTGAGGACGCGCCGGATGTCGGGCAGGAAGCCCATGTCGAGCATGCGATCGGCCTCGTCGAGCACGAGGATCTCGAGGTGGTCGAGCTTTGCGTACGGGAAGCGGAAGTGGTCGAGCAGGCGGCCGGGCGTCGCGATGAGCAGGTCGACGCCGCGGCGGAACGCGTGCTCCTGCGGCCCCATCGACACGCCGCCGAAGACGGCCGCGGACGACAGGGGAGTGTGAACCGTCAGCTGCTTCGCGTGTTCCTCGATCTGCGCCGCGAGCTCGCGCGTCGGCGTCAGGATCAGGGCGCGGGTGACGCCGCGCTTCTTGCCGATCAGGTGGTTGAGGATCGGGAGAAGAAAAGCGGCCGTCTTTCCGCTGCCCGTCATGGCGCAGGCGAGCAGGTCGCGGCCCTCCATGGCCGGCGGGATCGCGTCGGCCTGGATCGGCGTGGGGCGCGTGAAGCCCATTTCGCGCACGCCGCGCAGAAGATCGGGGTGAAGTCCGAAGTGGTTGAAGGGCAAGGCCATCCTCCTGGGAGAAAAATCCGGCGGTGTTTTGTGTTGGGGAACGGAGGATTCGCCGGCGAGGCCTACGTTCGCGGGACGCGGGAGCGCCCCAAGAGACTGCGCAGCGTCTCACATCCCCGCCGAAAAGACAATGGGGTCAGGTCTGGATTCTTCGGACTTCGAGAAATCCGAAGATTTCAGACCTGACCCCATTCATCCCTTCACGAGCATTCCCTTCCTCGCCAGGAGCTCGCGGAGCCGGTCGCGCTGGTCTCCCTGGAGCTCGATCCAGCCGTCGCCGATCGCCCCGCCCGAGCCGCACGCCTTCTTCAAGTCGCGGCCGAGCGCGTCCAGGAATGCGCGGTTGGCTGGCAGGCCGTCGACGATCGTCACGTGCCGGCCCGAGGCGCGGTTCTCCATGCGCAGCTTCGCCGTGACTTTTTCCGGGACCGGCTCCTCGGGACCCGCCAGGTTCGTCGAGCACCGGCAATCGTCCTGCGGCCAGCCGCAACGGGGACAGAGGCGCCCCTTTCCGGTCGAGTAGACGACTCGCCCCGGGGGCGCCACCTAGCCGTTCTCCGTGCCCAGGAGGGCCAGAAGATCCCGGCCGTACGCCTCCAGCTTGGCCGGCCCGATCCCGGGGATCTCGGCGAGGGCGTCGAGCGTCGCGGGCCGCGCCGCGGCGAGCGCGGCCAGGGTCCGGTCGTGCAGGACGACGTAGGCGGGCACCGATCGGCGCGCGGCTTCGACTCGCCGCCACTCGCGCAAGGCCTCGATTCGGGCGGGATCGGCCGGTCCGGCGGCGGCGAGAGTCTTCGACGGCTTGCGCCGCTTCGCCCTCGGCCGCGGTGCTTCGGGCAGGGTCAGCGCGACCTGCGGTGTCCGGCCCGCCATCACGTCGCGCCCGGCGGGGGTCAGCGCGAGTGTCCGGTACGCGTCTTCGGTCGCCGCAAGGAGTCCGCCGCCCTGCGCGGCGTCGATCCAGTCGCCGACCGCGCGAGCGCTCTCGCCCGCGAGAATCCCGGTGGTCGAGAGCCGGGCGAGCGATTCGGGGAGCCCCTCGAGCTCGCCCGTCAGCATCGCCACGAGCTTGCGCTTGCCCCAGCGCTCGCCGCCGCGGGCAACACCCGAGAGAATCTTGCGCAGACGCAGGAGATCCTCGGCCGAGAGCTCCCGGCGCCGGACGCAGTTGCCGCAGAAGCCGCAATCGGCCGGGGCCTCGCGCTCGCCGAAATACCGGAGAATGGTTGCGCGGTAGCAGCCGGAGGAATCGGCATACGCGATCATGCGTGCGAGCTTGCGCGATTCGAGCTCCCGGCGATCTTCCCGGCGGTCCGACTGTTCCGCCTGCTCGATCAGAAACTCGCGCGTGCGAACGTCCACGTAGTTCCACAGGAGCGTCGCATCTGCGCGGCGGCCGTCGCGCCCTCCGCGCCCGATCTCCTGGTAGTACGCCTCGAGGGAGCCAGGGATCTCGAAGTGCACCACGGCTTCGATGTCGGGCCGGTCGATTCCCATTCCGAAGGCGTTGGTGGCGCACACGACCGAGAGGGACCCGTCCGCGAATCGATTCTGCACGCCGGTTCGGCCGGCTTCGTCCATGCCGGCGTGGTAGGCGTCGGCGGCGAGGCCGGCCGCCCGGAGGACCTCGGCGGCGCGCATCGCGCTCTTGCGGGTCGCGGCATAGACGAGGGCGCGGCGGGTGCCGACGAGCTCGGGAAGGAGCGCCCGCTTCTCGATCTCGCCCGAAACCCGGCGGACGTCGAGGAAGAGATTGGACCGGTCGAAACCGGCGACGAAGACCGCGGGATCCTGGAGGCCGAGGAGCGAGACGATGTCCCGGCGTACCTCCGGAGTGGCCGTGGCCGTGAACGCGAGAATCGGGGGCCGGCCGGGCGCTCCGTCGGCCCGCCGGCAGCTCCGCGCCGCATCGGCGAGCGCTCGGTAGTCCGGCCGGAAGTCGTGACCCCACTCCGAGACGCAGTGGGCCTCGTCGACAGCGAACCTCGCCAGCGGCGATGCGGCGAGGAGGCGCCGGAAGGCCTCCGACGCGAACCGTTCCGGCGCGACGTAGAGCAGCCGCAGGCTTCCGGCCCGCATCGCGGCCTCGGCCGCCCGCTTCTCGGCGGGCGAGGCCAAGGAGTGGAGGGCGGCGGCCGGGACGCCCTTGCGAACGAGCTCGTCCACCTGGTCCTTCATCAGGGCGATCAGCGGCGAAACCACGAGCGTCGGGCCGTCGAGCAGCAGGGCGGGAAGCTGATACCCGATCGACTTGCCCGATCCGGTCGGCATCACCGCGAGCAGGTCCCGGCCGTCGAGCGCCGCGCGGACGATTTCCTCCTGACCGGGTCGGAAGGAGTCGTGGCCGAAGTGACGGCGGAGAGCGGCGCGAGGGTCCACGGGCCGCATTATGCGGTCGGGCGGCGTCCCGCGGCCGGCCGACGCCGCCACCGGCCGGGGGCGCCCGCGCGTGCGATAATTTGCCCGGAGCCGCTGGCGATTTTCGCAACGATTTTCCTCGTGCTGGCCTTCGCGGCCGGCATCGGGCCCGAGGCGCGTGTCGCCACGCCGGGGGCCTCGATCGCGCCGACACCCGAAGCGGAACGGACGCTCCGACGCGTGGTTCTGGGCCTCGAGCCCAATCGGACGAAGCTCTTCATGGTCCCGGAGACCGTGGCCTGGGACCCCAGGACCAAAGACCCGCGGGTCCGGTGGCTCCGCCGCCAGCTCTACCGCCTGAACTTCGAGCTCATCCACGGCCAGATGTTTCGCAACGCGCCTGTCCAGACGCGCTTCTTCATCGGGGTGCCGGACGCGGCGGCGACTCCGGAGTCGCTCGGCAACGAGGAGGCGGTCTTTCGCGAGCACCTCAGGGAACGCGTCGGCTGGTCGGATCGCACGATCGCCGAGCGCGTCCGGTTCTTCCCGGTCCCGGAACCCGTACCGTACCCGCAGGACATGGCGGAGCCGATGGGCTACGACGAGCGGGGCCGACTCGTCCTCGGAATGGGCACGGATTCCGACGATGCCTACCGCAGGGCCGTGGAGAACCTCGTCGCGGCTTTTCCCGACGAGTTCGTGCTTCGTCCGCTTCCCGGCATCAACACCGAAGGTGGAGACCTGGCGCTCGTTCGGCTGCCGGAGGGGGGCGTGGGCCTCCTCGTGGGACACAATCGGATCTCGCGCTACGCCGAGCGAGTGCACCGGGGCACGGAACCGGGCACGGCGATCTCCGAAGCCTGGATCGAGGAGGCCCGTCGCGCCTATCAGCAGGCCTTCGGAGGCATCGAGACGATCGTGATCGGCCGAGAGGCCCTGCGCGACCCCCGGCTCGCGAATCCCGAGATCTTCCACATCGACATGGTCGTCGCGGTCGTGCGCTCGCCGGCGGGCATCGTCGCGTTCGTTCCGACCTACGAAGGTGTCCCCGTCGACGCCCTATCGCACGTCGCGCTTCCCGCCGACGCCGTCCGGAGGTTCCAGGCCGAGTACGACCGCACGGCCCGTCAGCTCGCGGCCCGCGGATACCGGGTGGCGCGCGTGCCGTTCGCCGATCATCCGGCCCGCAACCCGGTCGGGACCGCCAAGTTCGTCGATCCGGCCACGGGCAAGCCCTCGATCCTCCTCGGCCGATACCCCGACCACCTGACCGCGCGCGACGAGGAGAACGCCCAGACCCAGCTCCAGGCCGTCTTCGAGCGCCTGGACGCTGCCGTCGAGGCCTGGCGCCACGACCCGACGGACGTCCGCTGGAAGGGCGTGCAGGCCGCCGTGGCAGCCGCCTGGCGGCAGCTGGACGTCTCGACGGCTGCACCCAACCCGATCTTCGAGAAGCAACGGAATGTCTACGAGTCGTTCGGAATTACCGTTGTGGCGGTCCCGATCTACCCGACGGGGGAGGGCGGCGTCCACTGTCTCGTGTTGAAATAGCGCTGGCGTCAAGGGCCCCGTCCGTGTAGGCTTCGCGGCTCGGCTCGCGACCGCCCCGCGGGGCGCCGCCCCCGCCGAACCCAGGACCATGAACGTGAACGAAGCCGCATCCCCCGCCCCCGCGACCCGGGCCGACCGCCGGGCGATCGCCATCGTGGCGCACGTCGACCACGGAAAGACCACTCTGGTCGATGCGCTGCTCAAGCAGTGCGGGACCTTCCGCGTCGGCCAGCACGTGGACGAGCTCGTCATGGACTCGGGCGAGCTCGAGAAGGAGCGCGGGATCACGATCCTCGCCAAGAACACGTCCGTCCACTACAAGGACGTCATCATCAACATCGTCGACACGCCGGGCCACCGGGACTTCGGCTCGGAAGTCGAGCGGATCCTTTCGATGGTCGAAGGCGTGCTGCTCCTGGTCGACGCTTCCGAAGGGCCGCTGCCCCAGACGCGGTTCGTGCTCAAGAAGGCGCTCGAGGGCGGGAAGCGCCCGATCGTTCTGATCAACAAGATCGACCGGGCCGACGCCCGGACGCTCGAGGTCGAAGAGGAGATCCACGACCTCTTCCTGTCGCTCGCGACCGAGGAGCATCACCTCGAGTTCGAGGTCCTCTACGGTTCGGGCCGCCTCGGCTACGTCTCGCGGGACCCCGAGGCCAAATCCGGCGATCTGAAACCGCTCCTCGACGCGATCCTCGAGCACATCCCGGCGCCCGTCGTCGGCGATTCGCACTTCAAGATGATCGTCGCCAACATCGACTATTCGGACTACCTCGGCCGCCTCGCGGTCGGCCGCATCTTCTCGGGCAAGGTCTCGAAGGCGACCGAGCTCGCGGCCGTGCGCCCGGACGGGTCCATCGTCGAGAAGGGCAAGGCCGGCAAGATCTACATGTTCGAAGGGATCGTCCGGGTCGATGTGGCCGAGGCGTCCGCGGGCGACATCATCGTCCTGTCGGGCTTCCCGGACATCGAGATCGGACAGACGATCCTGGATCTCGAGGACCCCACGCCCCTCTCGGGCATCCGGGTCGACGAACCGACGCTCTCGATGGAGTTCCGGATCAACGACTCGCCGATGTCGGGGCTTTCGGGCAAGTACGTCACCAGCCGCCACCTGCTCGAGCGGCTCGAGAAGGAGCTCGAGAAGAACGTCGGGCTCCGGATGGACAGGATGCGGGAGACGGACTCGTTCCTGGTGCTCGGTCGCGGCGAGCTCTCGCTCGCGATCCTCGCGGAAACGATGCGCCGCGAAGGCTACGAATTCTCGCTCGGCCGGCCGCAGGTGATTTTCCGCCGGGCCGAGAACGGGGAGCTCCTCGAGCCCTACGAGGAGCTCGTCATCGACTGCGCGGAGGAGTTCACGGGAGCGGTCATCTCCGCCGTGGGCGAGCGCAAGGGCGAGCTGAAGCACATGGGCAAGCACGGCGACCGCGTGCGCCTCGAGTTCACGATCCCCTCGCGAGGCCTGCTGGGCTTTCGCCTCGAGTTTCTGACTCTGACCAAGGGCACGGCCCTCATGAACCACCTGTTCGACCAGTACGGCCCCCACCGCGGGCCGCTGCCGAATCGGATGAAAGGGGCCATGATCGCCAAGGAGGGCGGGGAGGTCACGGGATTCGCCCTCGATCGCCTGGCCGACCGCGGCATCTTCTTCGTGAAGCCCGGCGACAAGGTCTACGCGGGCCAGATCGTCGGCGAGCAGGTCAAGGACAGCGACATGGTCATCCAGCCGTGCGAGAAGAAGCACCTGACCAACATGCGCGCCTCCGGCTCCGACTTTGCCATCAAGCTCACGCCCGCCCGCGAGCTCAACATCGAGCAGGCCATCGAGTGGATCAACGACGACGAGCTCGTCGAGGTCGCCCCCGCCGCGATCCGCGTCCGCAAGCGCACGCTCGACCACAGCCTCCGCAAGGTCCGGGCGAAGACGACGGCGTAAGGGCCCCGTCGGGCCCTATTGGAGCCCGAAGGTCTTCACGACGAAGACCGCCATCTGCCCGCGCGTGTTGGAGTTCAGGGGGCAGTAGTTGCCCCCGCCACAGCCCCCGGTGATGTTCTCGGCCGCGAGTTGCTCCACCCACGGAGCGAACGGCGAGGAGCAAGGCACATCCGGAAAGGTGCCCACGCAGGCCGGAGGTACGAAGTCGGATCCGTGCTCGGTCTTGATCAGGAAGGCCGCCATCTGGTCGCGCCGGACCGGCGCGGTCGGGCAGTAGTTGCCGCTGCCGCAGCCGCCCGTGATGTTTTCGGCGGCGAGCTGCTCGATCCACGGAGCAAAGGGGTTGGAGCACGGCACGTCGGCGAAGACTCCGGAGCAGGCGGGAGGTGTGAAGCAGACGCCGTGGCTGGCCTTGAGCAGAAAGACGGCCATCTGCTGGCGGAGGGTTGCCTGGTCGACGCCGTAGTTGCCGCCTCCCACACCCGCGGCCACGGCGTTCGAGACGAGCGTGGTGACGAAGGCGTGGAACTGGTGCGCGGGGGGAACGTCCAGGAAGTCCGAGACCCAGCCCTTCTCGAGCGTTCCGATGGTGCCGTCGGGGGTGGTGACGACGACGTCGTTGACGGTCCCGGCCGGAAGGGCGGGAGCGATGAAGGAGACTGACGTATCGGTCGGGACCGACACGCCGGTCGCCGCGGCCCCGCCCACCGTCACCGTGGCCGGGTCCGCGAGGTCGGTTCCGGAACCGGTCACGGCGGTGCCGCCGGCGGCCGGTCCCGACGATGGCGTGATTGCGAAGAGGATCCGCTGTGAGAATTCCGAGGTGTTGCGGGTCCCAATGGTCGCCGTGGCGGTGGCCGAAACACGCACGCCGGCGTCCGTCGAGGCGAGGTTGAAGTCGAAGACGGCGTTTCCCGAGCCGTCGGTGATGACCTGGCGCGTGTCGAACCAGTCTTCGCCTTCGAGGAACTCCCGGGGGAAACGAGCGCACGGCGGATTCGTGTAGAAGTCGATGTCGAACGTCGTGTTCGCCGCGCCGTGAAACTTTCCCTGCACGCGCGTCACGAACGCGCCCTCGACCAGGGCCGGGTTGTGCTCCACCGACTGGATGATCGGATAGTTCTGGATGCCGTCGGCCTCGTCGGTGTCGTTCGGCGTCGGCACACCCGTGCCGTGGTACGCGATGCCGAGGAGCGTGTTGTCGTGGAAGGAATTGCCGCGAACGGTGACGTTGGTCGCGGCCGTGGAGAGGAGCATTCCGTTGACCGTGCTGTAGGCGATCGTGTTCCCCTCGCCGGGCCCGACGTCGCCGATCCGGATGTCGGCCGAGGCGTTGAAGAAGTTGAAGTTTCCGCTGTTGGGAATCGGGGCGGTGCCGGCCGCGTTCGTCCCGATCCGGTTCCCGAGAATCGTGATGTTGGTGGCCGGCGCGAGGGACACGTTGAATGCGCCGTCGTTTCCCGAGATCACGTTGCCCTCGCCGACGAACGACCCGCCGATCGTGATCTGCGACGCGCCGCTCATGCGGATGCCGTCGTCCTGTTCGGTCACGGCCGCCGTGCCCTGGGCGTTCGTACCGATGTAGTTGCCGAGGATGACGATGTGGGAGCCGTTTTCGACGGAGATGTTGCCGATGGCCTGGCCGGAGATCACGTTGCGGTCCTGGGCATCGGACCCACCGATCGTGATGACGCCGCCTGCGGCTACGGTCGGGACGGTTCGACCTTCCGTATCGAGGCCGACCACGATGCCATAGTCCTGATCGATCGTGGCCGAATCCGAGCCGTCGGGAAGCAGCCCGAGGAAGTTGCCCTGGATGAAGCTTCCGACGCCCCCCGACGAAACCGCGATCTGGTTGCCGAATCCGTGGATGACGAGCCCCCGCACGATCGACTGGACGGCATCGATGTGAAGGCCGGTCAGGAGGCTCCCCGGTACGCCGTCGAGCTCGATCAGGAGGACTGCGTCGTTGCCGACGATCTGCGTGTTCGCGTGCGCGCCGGGCTGCGAGTAGCCGTCGATGATCACGCCGAACGCCAGAGGCGGCAGCGCCGTCGCGGGGGCGATCGTGTGGACGCCCGGCCCGGGGATGTTGAAGGAGATGGTCGAGAAGTCGATGTCGCTGTTGGCGTCGTTGATCGCCTGGCGCAGCGAACCCGCCCCCGAATCGCTGGTGTTGGTAACGGTGAAGGCCCCGGCCAGAACGGGGGCAGCGGCGAATGCGGCAAGCACGATCCCGGCGGCGATCCGGACGACGCGCATGGGTCAGACTCCTTGTTAGTGCCGCGCACACTACCAGCGGAAACGCCCGGGCGCCAGAGCTCCGGTGGCCCGCCGCCTGGGGCTGCAGGTCGGCGCGAGACCGGCCTACTGCAGCCCGAACGTCTTGACGACGAACACGGCCATCTGTCCGCGCGTGGCGGAGTTCAGCGGGCAGTAGTTGCCGCCGCCGCAGCCTCCGGTGACCTGCTCGGCGTTGAGCTGCTCGATCCAGTCGGCAAAGAGCGATGGACAGGCAACGTCGGTGAAGACGCCGGTGCAAACGGGCGGCACGTAGCTCGACCCGTGCTCGGCCTTGAGGAGAAAGGGCGCCATCTGATCCCGGCGTACGGGGTTGGTCGGGCAGAAATTGCCGCCGCCGCAACCTCCCGAGATGCCCTCGTCCGCCATGGCCTCGATCCAGTCGGCGAAGGTCGACGGGCAGGCGACGTCGAGGAAGTCGCCCTGGCAGGGGGGCGGAACGTAGCACAGGCCGTGCTCGGCCTTGAGGAGAAACACGGCCATCTGCTGGCGGAGCGTCGACTGGTTGACCCCGAAGTTGCCGCCGCCGACGCCGGCCGTGATGCCGTTCGAGACGAGCTTGATGACGTTCGCGAAGAACTGGTTGGCCTGCGGCACGTCGGCGAAGTGGGACACGAAGGCCTTCGGGAGCGTTCCGTTGGTGCCATTGGTGTTCATCACGACCAGGTCGTTCGCCACGCCCGGCGGCAGGGCCGGCGTCATGGCCGTGAGCGTCGTGGCGTTGGTGACGTTGACGCCGGTCGCCGGGCTGCCACCCACCAACACGGTCGCCCCGGGCTCGAAGTCCGTGCCCTTCACCGTGATGGCGGTGCTTCCCGCCGGGGGGCCGGCGGTCGGCGTCGCGGAAAAGGGCAGCCGCTGCGAGAACTCCGACGAGTTGCCGGTGGGGTCCGTCGCGATGGCCGAGATGCGCGCGCCAACCTCGGTCGCGACCGGAAGCGTCAGGTCGAAGGTCGCGTCGCCGTTGCCGTCGGTCGTCACCTGCGTCGAGCCGATGTACGTCTGCCCCTCGACGAACTCGCGGGGGAAGTTGGAGCAGGCGGGATTCTCGTAGAAGTCGATGTCGTAGACGGTGCTGGGCATGCTCCCGAGCCGTCCGACGATGCGCGTGCTGGGGGCTCCGGAGGTCGCGGAGTGCTCGACGAGCGAGAGAAGGGGAAAATTCTGCAGGTTGTTCCCGCCGGTGTCGCCGTCGCCTGCGTCGTTCGGAGTCACGCCGTCTGGACTGCCGCTGTGCATGTTGTCGATGCCGACGCCCGCGTTGTCGAAGATGGAATTTCCGCGAATCGTCGAGCGGGGGCTCGCGGGAACGTAAATCCCCGCCCCGGTGTCGAACGACTGGGTGATGCGGGTGTGGGCGATGACGTTGCCTTCCCCTGGCCCGATTCCGCCGATGACGTTGTCCGGGGCTCCGGCGTGGATGCCGCGATCGGCGTTGCCCAGGGAAATGGTGCCCGTCAGGTCGGTTCCGATGAAGTTGCCGTAGACCGTCGAAAAGAGCGGAGCCGAGGACTGACCCAGCACCAACCCGATGTCTCCGTTGGCCGAGATCACGTTGGCGGCGCCTGCCGCGGTGCCTCCGAGCGTCACGTTGGTGGCCTCGATGTCGACGCCATAGGCGCCGTTGCCCAGGGGCTGGGTCCCCGTGACGTCGACGCCGATGAAGTTGCCCGCGATGACCGCACCGTTTCCGCCGAAGAGGTTGATTCCGTTGTAGTTGTTTCCGGAGATCACGTTGCGCGCTCCGAGAGAGGCGCCGCCGATGAGGGCGTTGGCCGCCATCCTCAGCTCGAGGCCCTGGGCGCCATTCGGCAGCGCCGCGGTGCCGGTGACATCCGTCCCGATCAGGTTGCCCTGGATGACGAGCCCGGCGGGCCCGTTCGGCCCGAGGCCCATGCCGATCTTGTTCAGGCCGCCGGAGATGAGATTGCGGGCCGCGGGCGTCGTTCCGCCGATCCGGAGATTCGCGGGGGCGACACCGAAGATCTGGTATTGCGGAACCGCGGCATCGGCGTCCGTCCCCGCCGGGTTCGGGCCGATGAAGTTGCCCTCGATGACGGCGTCCGACGCCGCGCTCTCGACGCGGATGCCCGTTCCGTCGCAGCCGTTGATGACGAGGCCGCGGATCGTCGAGTCGACCGCGGCGAGGTCGAGGCAGATTCCGAACTGGGGCAGCGCACTGCCGTCGATTTCGATGACGAGCACCGTGTCGAGGCCCTGGCTCGTATCCTGCGTGTTCGGCGAAGAGCCCGGCTGCGTGTAGCCGTCGAGCGTAACCGGATCCGTGATGTTCGGCAGCGCCGTTGAGAGCGAGATGGTTTGGACGCCCGAGCCCACGATGTTGAACTCGATCGTGTCGGCGCCCGGGTTCGCATTGGCGTCTAGGATGGCCTGCCGCAGCGACCCCGCCCCGGAGTCGGCGGAAGTGGTGACGGTGAAGGTCGTGGCGGAGAGCGGCGCGGCGAGCAGGGCGAGGACCAGAGCGGCGAGGCAGAGTTGCTTCATGGCAGCCTCCTTAGCCCCAACCCTTTCATGACCGGGGGGTCTCGATCAACGTGGGAGAGGCCCCGGAGCGGCGGAATTGTCGCGCCGCCCCGGGGTGCTCCGGCGGTCTACTGCAGGTTGAACGTCTTCACGATGAAGACGGCCATCTGTCCGCGGGTGTTGTTGTTCAGGGGGCAGTAGTTGCCGCCGCCGCAGCCGCCGGTGATGTTCTCGGCGGCCAGGCGCTCGATCCAGTTCGCGAAGGCCGAGGGGCAGGCGACGTCGAGAAACGTGCCGGAGCACATCGGGGGCACGTAGGTGGATCCGTGCTCCGTCTTGAGGAGAAACACGGCCATCTGATCGCGGCGGACCGGACTGGCCGGGCAGAAGACGCCGGTGCCGCAGCCTCCGGTGATCCCCTGAGCGGCGAGGGCCTCGACCCAGTCGCCGAAGCCCGAGCCGGGGGTGCAGGGGACATCGCTGAAGACGCCGGCGCATGCGGGGGGCACGTAGCAGATTCCGTACTTCGCCTTCAGGAGGAAGACGGCCATCTGCTGGCGCAACGTGTTGTTGGCGACCCCGTAGTTGCCGCCTCCGACACCGGCGGTGATGCCGTTGGAGACCAGGGTGACGACGAAGCCGTGAAACGTGTTGACGAGGGGCACGTCGAGGAAATCCGCGACCCAGCCCTTCGAGAGTGTCCCGGTGGTCGCATCGAGGTTCGTCACGGTCACGTCGCCGAGCGATCCCGCCGGCAGGGCGGGCGTTCTCGCCTCGACCTGGGTGGAGTTCTGGAGCAGGATGTCGGTCGCCGGCAGGCCCCCGATCGTGACCGTCAGGCCGGCCGCGAAGTCGGTGCCGCGGACCGCCACGAGGGTTCCGCCCGCGGGAACGCCGGACACCGGGGAGATCGAGAAGACGATGCGGGGCGAAAGCTCGGACGTGTTGCCGTTCGGATCGGTGGCCGTGATCGTGACGGGCTGGCCCGGGTCGATCGTGTACGCGAGAGTCTCGTCGACGACGGCATGGCCGCCGCCGTCGGTCATGACGCCCGCCGAGCCCAGGTACAGCAGCCCCTCATCGAAGTCATGGGGGCGGGCCGCGCACGCCGGGTTGACGTAGAAATCGAGCAGGTAGGCGGTCGACGCCGCGCTGTCGAGGACTCCCTGGACGTGCGTCCCGGAGGGCATGACGGGCGCAGCCGAAGAAACGACGGGGTAGTTCTGGCGCAGGTTGGGCCCGGTGTCCGCGTCGAGCGCGTCATTGGCGGTCACGCCGTCGTTTCCGAGATCGATGCCGATCGTGCCGTTGGAAAAAATGGAGTTGCCGCGGATCGCGTTGCCTCCGACCGAGCCGAGAACGGCGATGCCCGCGGTGGCGTTGTGGGCGACGACGTTGCCTTCGCCCGCCACGGTGCCGCCGATGGTCGCGCCGTTGCCGAAGACGACGATGCCATGGCTCTGGTTTCCGAGCGCCAGCGTTCCGGTCAGATCCGTTCCGACGAAGTTGCCCTGCACGACGACCCCGGTGCCATTGATCGACATGCCGGAGCTGACGTTGGCCGAGATGACGTTGCCGGACCCCGGGGTGGCGCCGCCGATCGTGGCGGCCGCCGCCTCGGCCAAGATTCCGTACGAGGTATTGCCGAGCGGCGCCATTCCGGTGGCGTCCGTGCCGATGAAGTTTCCCTGGACGACGAGGCCCGAACCGTTGGAGAGCCGGATCCCGTAGGACCCGTTGCCCGACACGACGTTGCGGCCGCCCGGAGTCGTACCGCCGATCGTGACGCTCGTCGCGGGGCCGGTGGTCTCGATGCCGTCCTGCGCTCCCCCGATGGCATTGCCTCCCGTGGCGTCCGTGCCGATGAGGTTGCCCTGGACCAGGTGCCCGGCGCCGCCCAGGGTTCCGTTCGTGCCGAAGTTGATGCCGGAGGTCCCGTTGCCGGAGATCAGGTTTCGGGCGGCGGGCGTCGTTCCGCCGACCGTCACGTTCGCAGGCCCGTCGTTGAGCAGGATCCCGAAGTTGGTGTTGCCGTGCGCGATCTCGCCCGTCGGGTCGGTGCCGATGAAGTTGCCGCCGATCGAGAGCCCGTTCGTTCCGGAAACACGGATGCCGGCGTAGTGGCCGCGATTGATCACCAGGCCGCGGACGGTGCTGCCTCCGCTGGCGGACCCGAAAAAGAGGACCGCGGCCGAGGTGCCCATCCCCGTGTTGGAGCCGTCGACCTCGATCTGGAGGACGGCGTTGGTGCCCTGATCCGGAGCGTTGGTGTTGGCGCTGGCTCCGGGCTGCGTGTATCCGTCGATCGTCACGGCGCCCGTGATCGTCGGCAGGGCCGAGGCGGGGACGATCGTGTGCACGCCCGAGCCGAGGATGTTGAACTCGATCGTGTCCGCGCCGGCGGCGGCGTTGGCATCCAGGATCGCCTGGCGCAGTGAGCCCGCCCCCGTGTCGTCGGTGTTCGTCACCGTGTAGGTCACAGCCGAGGCCAGCGAGGGCAGTGCCGCGAGAAGGAAGACGACGGCTCGACCCGTGCGATGGGTGCGCATGTGACCGACCTTTCTAGATTGTGCAGAGGGAGGCAGACGCTCGCAGCCTATCCCAGTTGTGGCCCGCGGATGGGCAGAATCCGCCCGCCCCGCCGGATCGCCGGGGCGAGCGCCGTCCGACCGTTGTCCGGCGATGCGGGAGTCACCGACTCATTGCAACCCGAACGTCTTGACCACAAAGACCGCGATCTGCCCCCTCGTGTTGTTGTTCTGGGGGCAGTAGTTGCCGCCGCCGCAGCCGCCGGTGATGTTCTCGGCGGCGAGCTGCTCGATCCAGTCGGCGAAGGTCGAGGGGCAGGCGACGTCCGGAAAGTCGCCCGTGCAGCCGGGTGGAACGTAGCTCGAGCCGTGCTCGGCCTTCAGGAGGAATACGGCCATCTGGTCCCTGCGCACGGGATTGGCCGGGCAGTAGTTGCCGCCGCCGCAGCCACCGGTGATGCCCTCGGCGGCGAGCGCCTCGATCCAGGGGGCGAACGTGGAGGGGCACGCGACATCGTCGAACGTCCCCGTGCACGGCGCCGGAACGTAGCAGAGGCCGTGCCTCGCCTTCAGCAGGAAGACCGACATCTGCTGCCGGAGCGTCGGCTGGTCGACGCCGTAGTTGCCGCCCCCGACTCCCGCGGTGAGGCCGTTGGAGACGAGGCGCGTAACGAAGTCGGCGAAGGGGTGGACGCCGGGCACGTCGAGAAAGTTCGCGACCCAGCCCTTGACCAATGTGCCAGTCGTTCCGTCGGGCGTCGTCGCGACCACGTCGTTGACGGTGCCCGGGGAAAGGGCGGGAGACGTGGTGACCAGGCTCTGGTCGTCCGAAAACGTCACCGGGACCGCGACGCCGCCGATCGCGATCGTGGTCGGATCGGCGAAATCCGTGCCGGCGACGATAATCGGGACGCCCCCGGCGCTCTCGCCCGAGGTTGGGCTGATCGAGAAGATGATCCTCTGCGAAAACTCGGACGTGTTGCCGTCCGGGTCCGTCGCCGTCGCGCTGACGCGCTCTCCGGCCTGGATCGCCGTCGGAAGTGTCACGTCGATCGCCGCGTTGCCGGAACCGTCGGTCGTGACCTGCGAGGAGCCGAGGAAGGTCTCGCCCTCGAGGTACTCGCGCGGGAAGTTCGAACAGGCCGCGTTGCCGTAGAAGTCGAGGTCGAAGGTCGTCGACGGCGTGCTGTTGAGCTTGCCCTGGATGCGCGTTCCGGTGCCCTGGGGCGCCAGAATCGTCACCGACGTGAGGATGGGAAAGTTCTGGCGATTGTTGGAACCCGTGTCGGTGTCGCCGGCGTCGTTGGCCGTGGGGCCCGGTACGTTGAGTTCCCAGAGGTCGATTCCGAGCCCGGTGTTGTCGTGGATCGAGTTGCCTCGGATGCGCGCGCCGACCGTGGTGTCGCGGATGGCGACACCGCCGCTGTCGCCGTTGAAGGCGATGACGTTGGCCTCGCCGGCGGCCGTGCCGCCGATGGTGACGTCGGCGGCCGCAAGCACGTGGATGCCGATGGCGTTGCCGAGGGGCAGGGCGCCGGACGCGTCCGTCCCGATCCGATTGCCGAGGACGGCGATCGCCGTGCCACCGCCGATGCGAAGGCCGGTTTCGTTGCCCGAGATGATGTTGCCCGTCCCCGGCGCGGCTCCGCCGATGGAGCCTCCGACGACTTCCCCGATGAGGCTGTCCCAGGAGAGTCCCACCTTGTTGGGAAGCGCCGCGGTTCCCGAGGCGGCGATGCCGATGAAGTTGCCCTGGACGGTGGCCCCGGGCGCGAAGCTGATCTCGATGCCGCCCTGGCTGCCGCCGCAGACGACGTTGCGATCTCCCGCGTCCGGGCCGCCGATCACGCAGTTGCCGCACCCGGTGGCGTAGATGCCGACCCCGTTGGGCACGGCCGTCAACCCGGAGGCATCGGTGCCGAGGAAGTTGCCGGTGACCGTATTTCCGGATCCATCGATGAAAAGGCCGGCCGAGCCCCCGCTGACGACGAGGCCGCGGACCAGGCTTCCACTGGTGAGAATCGAGAGCCCCTGGGTCGTCGAGCTCGCGTCCAGGACGATCTTGAGCACCGCATTGTCGCTGAGCGAGAGAGTGTTGGCGCTCGCTCCGGGTTGGGTGTACCCGTCGACGACGACCGCTTCCGTGATGTCATCCAGATTCGCGATCGGCGCAATGGTGCAGACGCCCGCGCCATCGCAACCGGTGCCGCTGACGTTGAATGCGATGGTGTCGAGCCCCGGGGCGGTGTTCGCGTCGAGGATCGCCTGCCGCAGCGATCCCGCGCCGCTGTCGGCTGTGTTCGTGACGGTGAATGTTGCGGCGGAGGCGAACGAAGACAGGGCCGCGAGCAGGAAGGCGAGCGAGGTCCGACCCGTGCGGTGGGCACGCATGTGACCGACCTTTCTGTCTGAATTGTGCAGAGGGAGGGAGACGGAGGGAGCCTATCCCATCCGCGGCCGTCGGTGGCACTTTCGAACCCCGGCGCGATTTCGACCGATGGCGAAAGGCCGATGCGTTGAGGCGGACTCATTTCGCTGCAGATCTACTGCGGGTTGAGCGTTCTGGCGCCGAAGCCCGTCTGCCCGCGGGGTCGGGCGATTGGTATCCCCGTCCGGTCAACTGCAGCCGGCGGTGATCTCTTCGGCGAGGAGTTGTTCGATCCAATCGGCGAAAAGGGACGGGCAGAGCACGTCGGCGAAGTAGGGTGTGCACGCCGGCGGGACGAAGGAAGAGCCGTGCTCCATTTTGAGGAGGAAAACGGCCATCTGGGCCCGCGTGACGGGGCTCGACGGGCAGTAGTCGCCTCCGCCGCAGCCGCCCGTGATGCCTTCGGCGGCGAGCTCCTCGATCCAGGCGGCAAACGGCGAGCCGCACGGGACGTCGGGAAAGACGCCGATACAGGGGGGCGGGGTATGAGCGGCCCCGTGCTCGGTCTTCAGCAGGAAGACGGCCATCTGGCCTCGCGTGACCGGCGAGAGGGGACAGTAGTCGCCTCCGCCGCAGCCGCCCGTGATGCCTTCCGCCGCCAGCTCCTCGATCCAGTCGGCGAAGAGCCCCGGGCAGGCCACGTCGCCGAAGGTGCCGGCGCAGCCGGGCGGCACGTGCTCGGCACCGTGCTCGGTCTTCAGCAGGAAGACCGCCATCTGGTCCCGACGCACGAAGGCGTTGGGGCAGAAGAGCGGGGCCGGAGGCTGGAGCCCGAACCGGAAGACGATCCCGAGGCCATGGTCTCCTCCCTGGAAGCGGACGCCGTAGAGCGCTCCGTCGTTGCCCTCGACGAGCGCCGCGGTGGGGGTCATCGAGCCGGTCGTCAGGTCCGGCGCCTCGCCGACGCCGGCACTGTTGCTCGTGCCGTCGAAATCGTGCAGGGTGACAACGTTTCCGGCCAGGTCCATCCGGAACAGCGTGCCGAACCCGAAGGCCCCTCCGGACTCGGTCGTACCGTAGAAGAAGCCGTCCGAGGCCTGGATGAGTCCGGCTTCGGGAAAAGAGCCATCCGTGCCGTCGAAGCTATGGAGCACTTGGAACTGGCCCTGGCTGTCGATGCGATAGATCGATCCGTCGAACGAGTCGCCGCCCGCCGCGGCGACCCCATAGAGGCCGCCGTCGCTGCCGAAAAGGAGCGCGCCGATCGGGATCCGGCCTTCCTCGTCGCTGAACTCGTGGACGAGTGTGACGGTTCCCGACGGACTCATGTGGAACACCCGCCCGTCTCCGTTCGGCCCGAGGCTGGTCGTTCCGAAGAAGTCGTCTTCGGTCGTCTGGAGGAGGGGCGAGAGCGGTTGCACTCCGTCCTCCTCGGGGACGAACGTATGGAGTGGGACGACGGACCCGGAGGTGCTCATCTTCAGGATCCGGGCGCAACCCTCGGAGTCGTCGTCGCAGTGTCCGTAGGTTGTCACCACATAGAGGTTCTCGTCGGTTCCTTCCGTGACCGGCGGACCGGCAAACCAGCCGCCGGTATCGCGGTCGAAACTGTGGATCGTCGTGGCCGTCGCGTTGCCGGGATCGAATCGGTACACGGCCCCGTCGTTGAGCGCTCCCCCGCTGACCGCCGTGCCGTACAGGTTGCCGTCCGAGGCGAGGATGAGGCCGGCGATCGGGCTGAATCCATCGTCGGTCGATGAGTCGAAGGCGTAGACCGTGGTGACGGCGCCGGCCGAATCGATCTTGAAAATCGTCCCACAGCCCCCGCAGAGCCCTCCCGCGTCTCCGCCGGACCGGGTGGTCCCGTAGAGATCGCTGCCGACCCTCACAAGCGTCCCGAAAGGGCCGGCGCCGTCGCCGTTGGCCGCCCCGCTGAAGGTGTGCAGAACCTGGTACGCCTGGGCGTGCGCCGTTCGAGACATCGCGATGGCAAAGGCGAACAGCGTGGCGCATCGGATCGTCCGGGCGAAGTGATGCCGGGTGGTAACCGTTCGTGTCATGGCGTCCTCGGATCTCTACTGCAGGTTGAAGGTCTTGGTTATGAACACGGCCATCTGACCTCGGGTGCTCGTGCCGTCGGGGCAATAGAGGGGCGGCATGGCGGAGCAGCCGCCGGTGATGTCTTCGGCTGAGAGCTCCTCGATGAAATCGACCGCAGGCGCGCCCGGGCACGCGACGTCGTCGAAGACGCCCGTGCAGACGGGAGGCACGTAGCTCGAGCCGTACTTGGTCTTGAGCAGGAAGACGGCCATCTGCCGGCGTGTCACGAAGTTGTCGGGGCAGAAGTTGCCGCCGCCGCAGCCGGTCGTGATGCCCTCGGTGGCCAGGGCCTCGATCCAGGGGGCGAAGATGTTGGTGCAGGGCACGTCCGGGAAGGTCCCGACGCACGGCGGGGGGACGTAGCAGAGGCCGTGCTCGGCCTTCAAGAGGAAGACAGCCATCTGCTGCCGCTTGGTGCCCTGGTCGACGCCGTAGAGGCCGCCGCCGACGCCGGCCGTGATGGCGTTGGAAACGAGGGTCGTCACGAAGACGTGGAACTGATGCGCGCCCGCCACATCGAGGAAGTCGGAGACCCATCCCTTGATCAGGGTCCCGGTGGTGCCGTCGGGTGTCTGGACGACGACGTCCTGAGACGTGCCCGGGCCGAGCGCCGGCATCGTGGCCTGGAGGGTGTGGTCGTCCGTGAACGTGACGCCGGTGGCCGGAACGCCGCCCACGGTAACCGTCGACGGATCGGCGAAATCGGTTCCATGAGCGGTGAAGGGCGTTCCGCCGGCGCCCGGGCCCGAAGTCGGCGAGATCGAAAAGATGATCCGCTGGGAAAACTCCGACGTGCTCCCGTCCGGACCCGTCGCCGTGGCCGAGACGCGTTGGCCCGGGTCGATCATCGCCGCCAGCGTCACGTCGATGTCGGCGTGGCCCGAACCGTCCGTGGTCACCTGGGAGGAACCGAGATAGGTTTCGCCCTCGAGGAACTCGCGCGGAAAGTTCGGGCAGGCCGAATTGGCATAGAAATCGAGGTCGAACGCCGTCGAGGGTGTGCTGTCGAGCTTGCCCTGGACTTGAGTTCCGGCGCCCTGGGCGAGAGCACTGACCGACTTGAGAATCGGGAAGTTCTGCCCGTGGTTCGGCCGATCGTCCGCGTCGCCGGGATCGTTCGGATCCACGCCGCTCGGGAGCAGGTCGATTCCGACACCGTTGTCGTGGATCGAGTTGCCGCGGATCGGCCAACCCGAAGAGCCGGATGAGGAAGACGCCTGATCCGCCGTTGAAGGCGATCGTGTTGCCTTCGCCAGGGTTCGTGCCGCCGATCGCGCTGCCGGCGCTCGGCGTCTGGATGTGGATGCCGGCGCCCGCGTTCGGCACCGCCAACTGACCGGTCGGGTCGGTGCCGATGAAGTTTCCGAAGACGGTGTTCGCCGCGGGGCCGTCCGTGAAAACGATGCCGACGCCATTTCCGGAGATGACGTTGCCGGCGCCGGGGGCGGATCCTCCGATGACGTTGTCGTGCGGAGCGTTGTTCGTGAAGATGCCGGCGGCCGGTCCGAGCGGGATGGTGCCCGTCGCGTCGGTGCCCAGAAAGTTGCCCTGGATCGTCGCGTGGTGCGAGCCCGAGCCGAGAAACAGCGCGACGTTGCCGAAAACGACGTTGCGCGCCCCCGGAACGGTCCCGCCGATCTGGGTGTCGTGCGCGCCGGCCGCCAGGCGGATGCCGTAGCTCGGGAGCGGGACGGTGCTGAGAGCGGCCGTGCCGGCGGCGTTGACGCCGATCTGGTTGCCCTGGATCACGTTGAAACCTCCCACCTCGATGTCGAGCGTCGCCCCGCCCGACGAATTGGCCCCGACGATCACGTTGTGGTCGGCGGGATCCGTTCCGCCGATCTGATTGGCCGACCCGACGCAGGTGGACGGCGGCTGAAGTCGGTCCCCAGGTACTGCGATCCCCGTCGTCGTCCGTCCCGATCCAAAGTTGCCGATGAGCTTGTTGTCATCGTTGCCGACGTCGATGAAGACCGGCGTCCCGTTCGTCCGGTTGATCAGGAGACCGCGGATCGTGGCGCCCGAGGTCGCGACCTTGAAGCAGGATCGTTCGTGAACGGGATTCCGGTCCCGTCGATCTCGATCGTATAGACGGCGTCGTTGCCGACGAGCAGCGTGTTCGGGCTCGACCCCGACTGCGTGAAGCCGTCGATGATGACCGCATCCGAGATCAGTGAGTCGTCGACAGCGGCTGGATCGTGTGGACGCCGGGGCCCGGTGATGTCGAAGGCGATCGTGTCGAGCCCCATGCTCGCGTTCGCGTCGAGGATCGCCTGTCGCAGCGACCCCGCGCCGCTGTCGTTGGTGTTTGTGACCGTGAAGTCGGCCCCGGGGAGACCACCGGCGATGAGAAAGAGCAGGATTCCGAAGGCGCGTCGGGTCATGGAGACCTCCCTCATTGCAGGCCGAAGGTTTTTGTGATGAAGACGGCCATCTGTCCGCGGGTCGAGGAGTTGTCGGGGCAGTAGAGGGGCGGCATGGCGGAGCAGCCGCCGGTGATGTGTTCGGCGGAGAGCTCCTCGATGAAATCGACGGCGGGTGCTCCCGGGCAGGCGACGTCGTCGAAGACGCCCGTGCAGGCGGGTGGCACGTAGCTCGAGCCGTACTTGGTCTTCAGGAGGAAGACGGCCATCTGCCGGCGCGTGACGAAGCTGTCCGGGCAGAAGTTGCCGCCGCCGCATCCGGAGGTGATGCCCTCGCCCGCGAGCGCCTCGATCCAGGGGGCGAAGATGTTGGAGCAGGGCACGTCCGGGAAGGTGCCGACGCAGGCCGGCGGGACGTAGCAGAGGCCGTGCTCGGCCTTCAGGAGGAAGACCGCCATCTGCTGGCGCTTGGTGCGGCTGGTCGACGCCGTAGAGCCCGCCGCCGATCCCGACCGTGATCGCGTTGGAGACGAGTGTGGTGACGAAGGCATAGAACTGGTGGCCGCCCGGCACGTCGAGGAAGTTCGAGACCCAGCCCTTCACCAGCGTGCCGGTGGTCCCGTCCGGCGTCATGGCGACGACGTCGTTGACGGTGCCGGGGCCGAGGGCCGGGCTCGTGAAGGAGAGCGTGTGATCGTCCTGGAAGGTCACGGGCACGCCGATCCCGCCGACCGTGATGGTGGTCGGATCGGCGAAGTCGGTGCCCGAGACGGCGATCGCGGCACCGCCGGCACTGTCGCCGGAGGCGGGAGCGATCGAGAAGATGATCCGCTGCGAGAACTCCGGACGTGTTCCCGTCGGGGTCCGTGGCGGTCGCGGTGATGCGGGCCGCGGCATCCGTGGCGACGGGCAGTGTCACGTCGATCGGGGCAAAGCCGGAGCCGTCGGTGGTGACCTGGGCCGTGCCGAGCCAGGTCTCGTCCCTGGAGGAATTCCCGGGGGAAGCTGGAGCAGGGCGGGTCGGCGTAGAAGTCGAGGTCGAAGGTCGTCGAGGGGGTCGTGTTCAGCTTCCCGAGCACCCGGGTGCTCGCCGCGCCCTGGGCGATTGCCGTGTGCTCGACGGACTGGATGATCGGAAAATTCTGCAGGTGATTGCCGCCGTCGTCCGCATCGCCCGGATCGTTGTGGCTGGGTCCCGCGAAAGACTCGAGATCGATCCCGAGCGAGCCGTTGGAGAACATGGAGTTGCCGCGGATGGGCCAATTGAAGTTGCCTGGCTTGACGTTGACGCCGGTCAGTCGGTTGAATGCGATCGTATTGCCCTCGCCGAGGCCGAGGCCGCCGATCTGGCCGGTCGCCGCGGGGTTGGCGACCAGGATTCCGAGATTGTTCGGAAGCGGCCGGGTTCCACCGGCGTCCGTACCGATCCGGTTGCCCTGGATGATCCAGTTTCCGGCGAGACTGATCTGGATCCCCACGCCTGTGCCGGAGATCAGGTTTCCGGCGCCGGGAGCCGCGCCCCCGATCGCGTTGGAGGGCCCGACGCTCCCATTCTCGCTGAGGATGCCGTTGCCTCCCTGGCCGACGGTGCCGGTGGCGTCGGTCCCGATGAAGTTGCCCTGGACGGTGGTGTTCGTGACGTTGTGGAGATAGACGGCGGCGCCCTGCCCGAAGATGACGTTTCCCGCGCCGGGTGCCGTGCCGCCGACGACGTTGCCGCTCGACAACGAGAGATGGAGCGTGACGTTCGTAACTGTGGGCAGGGCTGCCACGCCCGCGGCGTTGATGCCGATGTAGTTGCCCTGGACGAGGTTGTCGTCCGAAAGCTCGATGAATACGGTGGATCCGCCGGCCCCCCCCTCGTCTCCCGCGATGACGTTGCGCGCGGCGGGCGTCGTCCCGCCGATCCGGTTGTTCGCGGACGAACCGGAGAGATAGGTCAGCCAGGTGGACAGGCCGGAGGTGGTCATGCCCGTGGAATCGACGCCGATGAAGTTGCCCTCGATGACGTTGTCGTTGCTGCCGTTGAGGCGGATGGCGGAAGCGTTGCAGCGGTTGATGACGAGCCCCTGCACCGTCGAGCCGCCGGGACCGTTGATCCGAATCCCGGTACCGGTGGTGCTCGTGCCATCGATCTCGATCAGGAGCACCGCATCGTCGCCCACGGCCAGCGTGTTGGGGCTCGATCCGGGCTGCGTGTAACCGTCGATGATCACCGGGTCCGTGACGGAAGGGAGATTCGACGTCGGGGCGATGGTGTGAACGCCGGCGCCCGGGATGTCGAAGGCGATCGTGTCGAGACCGAGGCTTCCGTTCGCGTCGAGGATCGCCTGGCGCAGCGACCCCGCGCCGCTGTCGGCGGTGTTCGTGACCGTGAACGTCGAGGCGGTGGACACCGCTGCCAGCGCCATCGCGGCGGCGGCGCCGGCCGCGAGGAATGTACGAAAGGACCTGGGCATTACGAGCTCCTCTCCCGATTTCGGGTGGAACGCCGCCGGGAATCCGGTCGGCGCGTACGGGCTAGGAGAGAAGGGGAGGCGCGCGGGAGGCGGATGGATCGTGATCGTCGCGGATCGTGAGGCGGCCGTCTCCGCGCGCCGGCCGGCCGGCGATCGGACGGGCCGGGGGCATCCGGGAGCCGCTGGCGACATCCGCGGGCTGGGTCGTGCTGCTCTCGTCGGCGTCCCGGTCGTTTTCCTCGGCGAGGGCACGACACGCGAAGGAGGGCAGCGGCCGGTGCACCTGCGGCGCTGCGGACCTGGACCAGGTCGGCGCCGGACCGGCACCGGGCGCGGCGGGGGCCGTCGACAAGGTGAGGGCAAAGGCGGCGACCGCGAGCGGCGTGAGTCTCATGGCTGCAGGTCGAACGTGATCGTGATGAACGTCGCCATCTGCCCGCGCGTGATCGGGTTGAGCGGGCAATAGAGGGGCGGAGAGGCGCTGCAGCCGGCCGTGATTCCGCGGCCGACGAGGTCCTCGATCCAGTCCACGGCGAAGGCGCCCAGGGGAACGTCGTCGAAGACCGTTCCCGTGGCGAGCGGCGGGACGTAGCCCGGGCCGTAGGCCGTGTTGAGTAGAAAGACGGCCATCTGGGCCCGGGTGACCGGGTCGTCCGGGCAGTAGTTGCCGTTGCCGCACCCGGCCGTCAGCCCCTGCCGCTGGAGCTCCTCGATCCACGGGGCGTAGATGTTCGAGGCCGGCACGTCGGCAAAGACGATGCCGGTGGCCGGGGGCGGAGAAAAGCAGAAGCCCAGCCGCGCCCGGATCAGGAAGACCGCCATTTGCTCGCGGGTCGTCGGGTTGTCGACGCAGTAGAGCCCGCCGCCGCAACCGACGGTCACCCCGTTCGAGACGAGGCGCGTCACGAAGTCGTAGAACTGGTGACTTGACGGAACGTCGAGAAAGTCGGCCACCCAGCCCTTCAGCAGCGTCCCGGCCGTCGTGTCGGGGTTCGCGACGACGACGTCGTTGAGGGACCCGGGAGCCAGCGCGGGTGCTTCTGCCGTGATCTGGGTGTCGCTGACCCGGACGACGTTCGAGGGCGGGACGCCGCCGATCGTCACGGCGACCGCGGGGTCGAAGTTGGTCCCGACGATCGTGACCGGGCTGCCTCCCGTGGGCGGCCCGGAGGTCGGCGCGATCCCGAAGATGATCTGCTGCGAAAACTCGGAAGTGTTCCCGTCGATGTCGTTGGCGGTCGCGGAGACGGGCGCGCCTTCGGGAATGGCCACGGGAAGCACGACGTCGATCGGAAAGAAGCCGCCGGCGTTGGTGAAGATCAGCCGGGTCCCCATGTAGTTCTCACCCTCGAGGAAATCGCGGGGGCGGAAGTTGCACGAGCTCCAGTAGTAATCCACCTCGTAACCCGTGAAGGGCATTCCCTGAAACGTGCCGATGATCTCGGTCGAAGTCGGGCCGGTGACGACGGAGCGGATCAACGGGAAGTTGAGGAGCCCGTTGGGGCCGATGTCGGAGTCGTCGGAGTCGTTGGGAGTGACGCCGTCGGCGAGGAGGTTGATTCCGAGGAGGCCGTTGCGCAGGATGCGATTTCCACGGATGGCGTTGCCGAGCGAGGCGTCGTTGCGGACGCTGACGCCGTCGAGGAAATTGAATGCGATGACGTTGCCCTCCCCGGCACCGGTTCCCCCGATTCGATTGTTCGTCGAAGGCAGGCCGCCCGTTGCGATCTGGATCCCGTAAAAGCCGTTCCCGAGCGCCTGGGCTCCGGTCGCATCCGTTCCGATGCGATTGCCCTGCACGGTGGCAGCGATTCCCTGCAGGAGGATGCCGTCGAACTGGTTGCCCGAGATGAGGTTGCCTTCGCCGGGGTTGGGCCCGCCGATGACGGCGTCCTCGACGTCCGGAAGGTACACGGAGATGCCGTAGGAGTTCGGAATCGCCACGGTGCCGGTGACGTCGGTGCCGATGAGATTGCCCTGGATGACGGCGGGCGATTCGTTCCCGGTCACGGCGACCCCGTAAGGAACATTGCCGGAGATGAGGTTTCCGGCGCCGGCCGACTGCCCCCCAACCATGCCGCCGGCCATGTTGACGCCGACCTGGTTGGGAATCGCAGCGGTTCCCGTGCGATCGGTTCCGATGTAGTTGCCTTCGACGACGCTGTTTGCCGCGCCGAGGTTGAGAATCACGCCGTAGTGGTTTCCGGAGAGGAGGTTTCGGTCGGCCGGGCTGGTGCCCCCGACGCGATTGCCGGGGGAGACGGCCTCGACGGCGGTCCCGTTGAAGAGCGGGGAGGACCCGAGGGCGTCGGTTCCGATGAAGTTGCCGGAGACCACATGCCCCCCGGATCCCGAGAGAAGAATGGCGGCCTTGAAAGACGCCGGGAACCCGTGGATGACGAGGCCTCGGACCGTGCTCGTCCCGCCCTGCAGCTCGAGCCCGTTTTCGAGAACGCCCGCGCCGTCGATCTCGACGAGCAGGACCGCGTCGTCTCCGTTGACCAGCGTGTTCGGCGAGGCTCCCGGCTGCGTGTAGCCGTCGATGATCACCGTCTCGGTGATCGCCGGCAACGCCGACAGGAGGGCAATCGTGTGAACGCCGGTGCCCGGGATGGCGAAGTCGATGACGTCGTTGCCGGGAAAAGAGTTCGCATCGATGATCGCCTGGCGCAGCGATCCCGGCCCCGCGTCGTTGGTGTTGGTCACGGTGCGGAAACCGGCCCCGGCACCCAGGGGCATGGCCGCGGCAAGAAGCAGACCGGCGGCCCACCATTGGCGCCCCCTCATGACGCCGTCATCCTTTCGATCGTGACTGCTCGAGCGGCCGTGACTGCTCGAGCGGCCATAAGGTCTCGAAGATCCACACAGCGCGCCATTTCGTCTTGTTCGCTTCCCTCCGGGCAAAGCTCGCGCTGGGCGCGGGCTGTCCCGTAGTCAGCCGCGCGAAGCGCTCCTAGGACGGGTCAAATTGGCGCAGGCAAGCCTTAACGCTCGTATTTTCAATCATTTGTGGTCGCTCTTGCGAGAGGTCAACGGTCCTGTCGGTGATCCGTGCTGCCCCGGTCGTCACTGAAGTGAAAAAGTCTTCACGATGAAGACGGCCATTTGTCCGCGGGTCGAGGAGTTGTCGGGGCAGTAGAGGGGTGGCATGGCGGAGCAGCCGCCGGTGATCTGCTCGGCCGCGAGTCGCTCGATGAAGTCGACGGCCGGGGCTCCCGGGCAGGCCACGTCGTCGAAGACGCCCGTGCAGGCGGGCGGGACGTAGTTCGAGCCGTACTTGGTCTTGAGAAGGAAGACGGCCATCTGGCGTCGCGTGACGAGGTTGTCCGGGCAGAAGAGTCCGCCGCCGCAGCCCGAAGTGATGCCCTCGCCGGCGAGGGCCTCGATCCAGGGGGCGAAGATGTTGGTGCAGGGCACGTCGGGGAAGGTGCCGACGCATGGCGGCGGGACGAAGCAGAGGCCGTGCTCGGCCTTCAGGAGGAAGACGGCCATCTGCTGGCGCTTGGTGCCCTGGTCGACGCCGTAGAGACCTCCGCCGATGCCGGCCGTGATGCCGTTGGAGACGAGCGTCGTCACGAAGGCGTGGAACTGGTGTGCGCTCGGCACATCAAGAAAGTCCGCGACCCAGCCCTTCACGAGCGTGCCGGCGGTTCCGTCGGGCGTCTGGACGACGACATCCTGCGACGTGCCGGGGGCGAAGGCCGGCATCGTGGCCTGGAGCATGTGATCGTTCGTGAAAGTGACGCCGGTGGCCGCGATGCCGCCGACCGTGATCGTCGTGGGGTCGGCGAAGTCGGTGCCGAAGGCCGTGAACGCGGTGCCGCCCGTGTCCGGTCCGGAGGCGGGCGAGATCGAGAAGATGATCCGCTGCGAGAACTCGGAGGTATTGCCATCGGGATCGGTGGCGGTAATCGAGATGCGGGCGCCGGCCTCGGTCGTCACCGGTAGGGTGACGTCAATCGAGGCGTCGCCGTTGGCGTCGGTCGTGACCTGCGAGGATCCCAGGTAGACCTCGCCCTCGATGAACTCACGGGGGAAATTGCTGCATTCCGGGTTCGAATAGAAGTCCAGGTCGAAGGTCTCCGAGGGTGCGCTCCCGAACTTGCCGACGACCCGCGTGCTTCCGGCGCCCTGCGGCCCGAGGTGCTCGACGGACTGGAGAATGGGGAAGTTCTGCAGCGCGTTGGCCCCGTTGTCGGCGTCCTGCGGGTCGTTGAATTCCGGGCCGTCGTTGCCGAGGTCGATGCCGAGTCCACCGTTGTCGTGGATCGAGTTGCCACGAATGAGGTTTCTCGAACCCCCGTTGGTGGTCACGAAAACACCGGCCCTGCGGTTGTACGCGATGACGTTGGCTTCGCCGGCCCCCAGGCCGCCGATCGTGTTGGCATCGCCCCCGACGTTCATGTGGATGCCGTCCAGGTTGCCGAGAGGGCCGGTGCCGTCGGCCGTCGTCCCGATGAGATTGCCCTGGATGACGTTGGGAGAGTTGAACTGCGAAAGCCAGATGCCGAGATTGTTTCCCGAGATGACGTTTCCATCCCCGGCGCCCGTTCCTCCGACCGTCGTCGCCGGGGCACCGCTTGCACACGTGATGCCGGACTGGGTGTTGGGGAGCGCGACCATGCCCGTCGCGTCGGTGCCGATGAGGTTGCCCCGGATCTCGGCGCCGGGCCCGGCCACGTAGATGCCGAGGTCGTTGCCGGAGACCAGATTCCGGTCGGCCGGAAGGGGGCCACCGACGACGCAATCCGGCGAGGACGGGGAAATGCCGGTCCCATTGCCCTGCGCCAGCGAGCCGGTCGGATCCGTCCCGATGAAGCAGCCGCGAACGGTCGAACCGGTGAAACCGCCGTTCATCTGGATGCCCGAGGTCCAGCGGTTGATCACCAGACCCTGGACGAGGCTGCTCGGGAAGAGCAGGAGCCCCACCTCACCGGAGGTGGCGCTGCCGTCGAGCTCGATCAGGACAATGGCGTTGGTGGCGATCGGGTCGGTATTGACACTCGAACCCGGCTGGGTGTAGCCGTCGATCGTGGCGGCTTCAACGACCGTCGGCAGGGCCGTCACCGGAGTGATCGTGTGGACACCCGGGCCGGGGATATTGAACGCGATCGTGTCGGCCCCGGGTGTTGCGTTCGCATCCGTGATCGCCTGGCGCAAGGACCCCGGCCCCGAGTCGTCGGTGTTGGTGACGGTAAACGTTGCGGCGGACAGCGGCACGGCAGCCGCGATGAGGAGAAATCCGGCGAGTCTCTTCATGACGGCTCCTATTGAAGGTTGAAAGTCTTCACGATGAAGACGGCCATTTGTCCGCGGGTCGAGGAGTTGTCGGGGCAGTAGAGGGGTGGCATGGCGGAGCAGCCGCCGGTGATCTGCTCGGCCGCGAGTCGCTCGATGAAGTCGACGGCCGGGGCTCCCGGGCAGGCCACGTCGTCGAAGACGCCCGTGCAGGCGGGCGGGACGTAGTTCGAGCCGTACTTGGTCTTGAGAAGGAAGACGGCCATCTGGCGTCGCGTGACGAGGTTGTCCGGGCAGAAGAGTCCGCCGCCGCAGCCCGAAGTGATGCCCTCGCCGGCGAGGGCCTCGATCCAGGGGGCGAAGATGTTGGTGCAGGGCACGTCGGGGAAGGTCCCGGCGCAGGGCGGCGGCGTGTAGCAGAGGCCGTGCTCGGCTTTCAGGAGGAAGACCGCCATCTGCTGGCGCTTGGTGCCCTGGTCGACGCCGTAGAGGCCTCCGCCCACGCCGGCCGTGATGCCGTTGGAGACGAGCGTCGTCACGAAGACGTGGAACTGGTGTAGTCCCGGCACGTCGAGAAAGTCGGAGACCCACCCCTTGACGAGCGTGCCGGTGGTTCCGTCGGGAGTCGTCGCCACGACATCCTGCGAGGTGCCGGGAGCGAATGCGGGCATGGTCGCCGTGAGCATGTGGTCGTTCGTGAACGCGACGCTGGTGGCCGGGATGCCGCCGACGGTCAGCGTGGTCGGGTCGGCGAAATCGGTGCCGAATGCAGTGAACGCGGTGCCGCCCGTGTCCGGCCCGGAGGCCGGCGTAATCGAAAAGATGATTCGCTGCGAGAACTCCGAGGTGTTCCCGGTCGGGTCCGTCGCGGTGGCGGAAATTCGCGCTCCGTCCTCCGTCGCGACCGGGAAGGTCACATCGAAGACGGCGGCGCCGTTACCGTCGGTCGTGACCTGGGAGGTGCCGAGCCAGGTCTCGCCCTCGATGAACTCCCGCGGGAAGTTGGAACAGGCGGGATTGGAATAGAAGTCCAGATCGAAGGTCGTCGACGCGGCGCTTCCGAGCTTGCCGACGATCCGGGTCGAGGCCGCCCCGGTGGCGTCCGGGTGCTCGACCAGCTGGATGATCGGGAAGTTCTGTCCTTTGTTCGGGCCGGCATCCGCGTCGAGCGCGTCGTTGTAGCTCGGACCGTCGCCGCCGATCTCGATGCCGAGGCCCCCGTTGTCGTGGATCGAATTTCCGCGCGCCGAGTTGTTGATTCCTCCGTTGCCCGAGAAAAGGATTCCATAGACCCTGTTGTACGCGATGACGTTGCTTTCGCCGGGACCCAGGCCGCCGATGACGCTGTCGTTCCCGCCCACGTTGGTCACGATTCCCACCTCGTTGCCCAGCGGCCCGGTTCCGTCGGCGATCGTGCCGATGCGGTTGCCCTGCACGATGTCGATGGTCTGGCTCTGCGAGAGCCAGATGCCGCCTCCCACATTCCCCGAGATCACGTTGCCCTCTCCCGGACCCGACCCGCCGATCAGGGTGCCGGCGCCGAAAGCGTTGGCGCAGAGAATCCCCGTGTCGATATTGCCGATGGACTTGGTCCCGGTCGCGTCGGTTCCCACCAGGTTGCCCTGGATCACGACGCCGTTAGCGGGGACGTAGACGCCGAATTCGTTGCCGGAGATCAGATTTCGGTCTGAAGCATTCGGGCCGCCGATGACGACCCCGGGATTGGATGGGTAGACGCCCCGCAGGTTGTACCGCGCGACGGAGCCCGACGCGTCCGTTCCGAGGAAGTTGCCGCGGACGGTGGAGCCGCCGAGGGCGCCAGTCAGTTGGACCCCGGTCGTGAAGCCGCCGATCGCGAGCCCCTGGACCGTGCTGCCGACATGGCCGAGGATCTGGATCCCTGGGCTCCCGGGCGCGGTCGTGCCATCGAGCTCGATCTGGATGACGGCGTTGGTGGCGATCGGATCGGTGTTTTCGGTTGCCCCGGGCTGCGAATAGCCGTCGAGGAGCACCGCTTCGGTGATCGCCGGGAGGCCGGAGCTCGGCGTGATCGTGTGGACCCCCGCGCCAGGGATGTCGAATTCGATCGTGTCGGCTCCGGGTGTGGCGTTGGCGTCCGTGATCGCCTGGCGAAGTGACCCCGGCCCCGAGTCGTCGGTGTTGGTGACGGTGAAGGTGGCGGCGCCGGCGGCGGCTGAAAGGGCGAAGGCAAGGCCCGCGTTTAGAGCGAGGCGGCGCATGAGGCCTCCAATCCGGTCAGGACGGTATTCGTGGCGGGACGGACGGTGGCGTAAGTCTGCATCGACGGAGCGCTTTCTCACGGCGGTCCGGCGCATCCGGCCGTGATGTGCTCCTTGGAGAGCTGTCCGACCCACGGAGCGAAGAGCGACGGGCAGGGCACGTCGGCGAACCGGGGCTGGCAGTCCGGCGGAACGTAGCCGCCGCCGTGCTCGACCTTGAGCAGGAACACCGCCATCTGGGCTCGCGTGACCGGCAGGCTGGGGCAGAAGTTCCCGCTGCCGCAGCCGGCGGTGATGCCTTCCCCGGCGAGCTGTTCGACCCAGGGCGAAAACGGCGAGCTGCACGGGACGTCGGGAAACTGGCCCGTACAGGCCGGAGGGGTGTAGGCCGGACCGTGCTCCGCCTTCAAGAGGAAGACCGCCATCTGGTCGCGCCGCACCGGCTGGAGCGGGCAGTAGTCGCCGCCGCCGCAGCCGGCCGTGATGCCCCCGTTGGCGAGCTCCTCGATCCAGTCCGAGAAGAGCGAGGGGCAGGCGACGTCGGCGAAGAGGCCGACGCAGGGCGGGGGCACGTACGTGTCCGGGTCGTTCAGCGTCTTGAGAAGGAAGACGGCCATCTGGTCCCGGCGGACGAAAGAATCGGGACAGAAGAGGCGGGCCAGGCTCGGCTGGGTCAGGCGGTAGATGGCGCCGACGAGGTTGGCGCCGCCCGCGAAGGTGACGCCGTAGAACGTTCCGTCCGGGCTCTGGGTCAACCCGTAACCGGGCTGCCAGCCGGTGGACTCGTCGAAGTCGTGCAGCTTTGTGAAGTTACCGTTGAGACCGAGCTGGTAGATCGTTCCGCCGCCGTGAGCACCGCCCAGCGAGTTCACGCCATACAGCAGGCCGTCGCTGGCCTGCATCGGCCTGCAGACGCCGAAGCCTTCGTCGCCGGAGGCAGCAAAGGGATAGACCGTCTGGAAGTTGCCGCCCGGACTGAGTCGAAAGACCGCGCCGCTGCCGGGTCCGTTGCACGCTCCCACCAGATCGCCGCCGTCGACGCGAACGAGACCGTCGGTCACGCCGTAGCAGTCCAGGGTGAAGTCGTGGACCTTCGTGAGGTCGCCGTTCTGCGCGATCTGGAAGACGGTGCCCAGCCCGTTGTCCCCGCCGCGCGAAGTGATGCCATAGAGACTCCCGTTGTCGGCGAGCGCGAGGGGGCCCTTCGGCTGATTGCTCTCATCGAAGGTGAACGCATGCATCGTCTCGAAGCCGCCGTCGAAGTGCAGCCGGAAAACCGTTCCGCAGGAGTCGTCCTCGATGCACGCCGGGTCGCCCCCGACGATGGTCGTCCCCCAGAGGTCTCCCGGCTGAGGCTCGATCAGACCGTCGGCCGGGCCGAATCCATCCGCGGTATGGAAGACGTGAAGGACCGCGAAGTCTCCGTTCGTTTCGATTCGATAGACCGTTCCGCAGTGGGAGACGCAGACCGACGTCGAGCTACCGTCGCCTGCCGTAACTCCGTAGAAGTTCCCGTCGCTCGCCAGGAGGAGATCGCCATACGGGTGCTCGCCATCGTCTCCGCCGGCGAACTCGTGAACCGTCTCGACGGCGCCGGCCGTGTCCATGCGGAAGACCGTGCCGCAGCCGCCCGGACAGTTGGTGCCGTCCCCGCCGTTGAAGGTCACGCCATAGAACTTCCCGTCCGGCCCGAGCACGAGGCGGCCGTAGGGGGCGCTCGGTGCGGGCAATAGGGGTTCGAAGTCGTGAATGTCCTGGTACGTCTGGGCCGACGATGCGGACGCCCCGCGTGCGAGGAGCAGCAGCCCAATCCCCAGGACGCGAATCGCGCCTCCGGGGCTTCGCGTGCCCGCGCCAATGGACATCCTTTTCCTCCAGTCGCTACTAGTAACCGCGAGAAGTCGGCAAAACCCGGTCAACGGGATGGCAACCCACGCATTTTCAGCAGGTTGGCGAGAGGGTCCGGTTGGGATCTAATTACCGTCACCGGCGGACCATGAGCGACGACGAGCATTCGGGGCAGGCGCCCCCCGGCGAGGTGACCCGCCTCCTGCTGGCGTGGAACGCGGGCGATCGGGCCGCGCTCGAGCGCCTGATGCCGCTCGTCTATTCGGAACTGCGGGAAATCGCCGGACGCCATTTCCGCCGGGAGCGGCCGGGCCACACGCTGCAGCCGACGGCCGTGGTCCACGAGGCCTATTTCCGGCTCGTCGACCAGACGCGCGTGACCTGGAAGAACCGCGGCCACTTCCTGGCGATCGCTTCGCAGGCGATGCGCCGGATCCTGATCGATCACGCCCGCGGAAGGGGTGCCGAGAAGCGCGGCGGTCACGCCGAGCGCGTCACGCTCGACCTCGGAACGGAGATGGCCTCGCCCGAGCCGACGCGCGAAGTGGACCTGCTCGCCCTCGACGAAGCCCTCGAGCGGCTGAAGGCGCTCGACGGCGCGCAGGCCCAGATCGTGGAGTTGCGCTTCTTCGGCGGCTTGACTGTCGAGGAGGCCGCCGACGTCATGGAAACCTCGCCGTCCTCGATCAAGCGCGATTTCCGTTCCGCGAAGGCCTGGCTCTATCGCGAGCTCGGATTCGGATGACCCCGGAACGCTGGAAGCTCGTCCGCGACGTCTTCGACCGCGCCTCGGACATGCCGCCGGCGGACCGCGAGCCGTTCCTGGCGGCGGCGTGCGGGGACGATGCGAGTCTCGCCGGCGAGGTGCGCTCGCTCCTCGCCTCCGGCGCGGCAGCGGGTCCGTTCCTCGAGGTTCCGGCCGTGGAGCAGATCGGCCGGTGGGCGCCGGCCCCCGAGCAGCCGCTTCCCGAGCAGATAGGCCCGTGGGAAATCCTGCGCGATGTCGGTCACGGAGGCATGGGCTCGGTCTACCTGGGCGTGCGCCGGGACGGCGAGTTCGAGCGGACGGCGGCGATCAAGCTCGTGCGCCGGGGCATGGACACCGACTTCATTCTCCGGCGGTTCCGCATGGAGCGGGAGATCCTCGCCGGGCTCGACCATCCGAACATCGCGCGCCTCCTCGACGGCGGATCCACCACCGACGGCCTGCCCTACTTCGCGATGGAATACGTCGAGGGCCGACACCTGCTCGAGGAGTGCGCAGCGCGCGGGTGGGGGGAGCGCGAGCGGATCCACCTCTTCCTCCAGGTCTGCGAGGCGGTCGCCTATGCCCACCGTCACCTGGTCGTGCACCGGGATCTGAAGCCGTCGAACATCCTCGTCACCGCCGAGGGCGTGCCGAAGCTGCTCGATTTCGGCCTGGCGCGGCTTCTTCAACCGGAGGCCGGAACATCGGGTCCGCGGACGGAGACGATGTTTCGGCTCCTGACCCCCGACTACGCCAGCCCCGAGCAGGTCCGCGGAGAGCGCATCACCACGGCGACCGACATCTACTCGCTCGGCGTCGTCCTGTATCACCTGCTCGCGGGCCGCGGTCCCTACCGGACGACAGGCTCGGCCGAGGCGATCGCCCGCGCCGTGTGCGACCAGGAGCCCGACCGCCCGGGCCTGGCCCGGGACCTCGACAACATCGTGCTGAAGGCCCTGCGCAAGGAGCCCGAGCGCCGCTACGAGTCGGTCGGAGCGTTCGGCGAGGACCTCCGGCGTTACCTCGAGGGTCGGCCGGTACTGGCGCGCAAGGACACCCTGGCCTACCGGACCGGCAAGTTCGTCGCCCGCCACAAGGCCGGGACCGCCGCTGCCGGGCTGGGGGCGCTGGCGCTTGTCGCCGCTCTCGCGGCCGCCGTGCACCAGGCCCGCGTCGCCGGGATCGAGCGGGCGGCGGCCGAGGCGCACTTCAACGACGTGCGGCAGCTGGCCGATTCGTTTCTTTTCGAGATCCACGACGCGATCCGGGACCTGCCCGGATCCACGCCCGCCCGCGAACTCGTCGTCCGGCGGGCGCTCGAGTACCTCGAAAAGCTCTCGAGCGTGAAGGGGCAAGACCCCGATCTCCAGCGCGAGCTCGCGTCCGCCTACGAGCGCGTCGCGAAGGCGCAGGGCGGCCTCTACGAGTCGCACCTGGGCCGGACGCAGGACGCGCGCGTCAGCCTCCTGAGGGCCCTCGCGATCCGCGAGGCTCTCTCCGGCGCCGATCCGGCCAACGTTTCCGATGCGGAGGCCCTGGCCGAGACGCAGCTCCAGCTGGCCCAGGTGCTCATCGTCGAGCACGACTCCCGGGCGGCCCTGATGAGAGCGCGGCGGGCGGAAGCGATTCTCGACGGCTTGCCTCGGCCGGTGGGGTCCGATTCCGGCCGCCGGGCGCGGCTCGCCCGGGCGCGGCGCTACGTCGGGGCGTCGCTCCTGTACTCGGGCGACCGGGCCGGCGGGATCGACGCGCTGCAATCGTCCGTCAGGGCGTTCGAGGCGCTCTCGGCCGCCGAGCCCTCGAACACCGCTTTCCGCCGGGAGCTCGGCATCGGCCTGCAGCAGCTTCTGTTCGCCCTCGGAGGGACGCGGGAGTTTGGGCTCGCCCGGGAGGCCTACGCGAAGGGTGTCGCGATCCAGGAGGCCTTCGTGAGCGCGGACCCCGGAAACTCCGCCCTCCGTCGCGAGCTCGCGTACACGCACGCCTCGATGGGCACATTTCTCGATGCGGCCGGCGACCGGAAGGGCAGCCTCCAGTGCCACCGGCGGGCCGAAGTCATTCTCGAGGAGCTCGTCGCGGCCGATCCGCGCAACGCGGACGCGCGGCTGCTGCTCGCCGAGACCTGCAACAACGTCGGGTATCTCGCCTGCCAGGAAGGCGACGCGGCCGGCGGCGCGCAGTCACTGCAGAAATCGCTCCGGCTCTTCGAGGCGCTCACCAGGGAGGACCCCGCCAACGTGCGGGCGGAGGTCGGCAAGGCGCGGATGTACGAGAGTCTGGGCACGGCATCGTCCTCGACGGAAGCCGCACGGGACTGGTATCGCAAGAGTCGGGCGGTCTACAGGGACCTGCAATCGCGCGGCCTGCTCGACGCGGGCACGACGGAGGAGCTGTCGGCGATCGAGCAGAAGCTCGGCGTCGCCGCCGGAGGCTGAGGCTCGCTCCGGCGACCCGGTCTACTGCAGCCCGAACGTCTTGACCATGCATACGGCCATCTGGCCGCACGTGACGTTCCTCGCCCAGGGGCCCTGTTGCCTCCGGGGTCTGATCTTCGATCTTGCTCGTCGTGGTCTAGGGAAACTGGAACGTGTTGAACAGAAACGCCGCCATCTGGTCGCGGCGGACCGGGTTGAGCGGGCAGTAGTTGCCGCCGCCGCAGCCGCCGGTGATGTTCTCGGCTGCGAGCTGCTCGATCCAGTCCGCGAAAAGCGACGGGCACGTCACGTCGCCGAAATCGCCGTTGCAGAGAGGCGGGACGTAGCCGGATCCGTGCTTCGCCTTCAACAGGAAAACCGCCATCTGGGCCCGGGTGACGGCGGTGCCGGGGCAGTAGTTGCCGTTGCCGCACCCGCCGGTGATCCCGGCGGCGAAGAGGGCCTCGATCCACGGCGCGAAGGGGTTCGAGCACGGAACGTCCGGAAAGACGCCGGCGCAGGCCGGCGGCAGAAAGCAGAGGCCGTTCTTCGACTTCAGGAGGAAGACCGCCATCTGGGCCCGGGTCACCGAGTTGAGCGGACAGTAGGTCCCGGGACCGCAGCCGGCCGTGATGCCGTTGGCGACGAGCCGCACGACGTATTGGTAGAACTGCTGGCCGTTCGGAACGTCCGTGAAGTTGGCGACCCAGCCGTTGGGGAGGGTTCCTGCGGTGCCGCCGGGGTTTACGACGGTCACCGGGTTGACGGTGCCGGGTGCGAGCGCCGGAGAGGTGGCCGTGATCGTCGCCGAATCGACGACGTTGACGTTGGTGGCAGGCGCGCCGCCGATCGCGAGCGTGGCGCCGTTCTCGAAGAGCATGCCCTTGACGGTGATCGCCGTGCCGCCTTCGGGCGGTCCCGAGGTCGGGACGTTGAGCGAAAAGACGAGCCGCTGCGAGAACTCCGAGGTGTTGCCGTCGGGGTCGGTCGCGGTCGCGCTGATGCGCGAGCCCGGCTCGACGGTGGGCGCCAGTGTGACGTCGAACGTCGCGTTGCCCGAGCCGTCCGTCGTCACCTGCGTCGAGCCGATGTAGTCCTGCCCCTCGAGGAACTCCTGCGGCCGGCTCGCGCAGGGTGGGTTCGAGTAGAAGTCGAGGTCGTACGTCGTCGAGGGCATGCTGTTGAGCGAGCCCTGGATCCGCGTCCCGGCCTGCCCGAGCGCCGGCCCGGCCTCGCCGAGGATCGGATAGTTCTGGAAGCCGTTGGCGCCCGAATCGCCGTCGCCCGGATCGTTGACGAGGACGCCGAAGCTGCCGAGATCGATCCCGAGCCCCGGCCCGCTCAACGAGCGGTTTCCATAGATGCGGTTTCCGCGGATCACGTCCCGCTGGCCGCTGACCGCGACCCCGGCGCCGGCGATGTTGCCGTTGAAAGCGATCGTGTTGGCGGCTCCCGCGGCGAGGCCGCCGATGGTGTTGTCGCTGCCGCTGACCGTGATTCCGGTAATCCCGTTGCCGAGATCGAGCGTGCCGGTGACGTCGGTGCCGATGAAGTTTCCGAGGACCTGGTGGTTGGAGCCGGTGAGGGCGATGCCCGGCTGGCTCTCGGTCCCGCCGACGACGTTGCCCTGGCCGGCGACCGTTCCGCCGATCATGTCGCCGCTTCCGTTGGTGACGATCCCGTTCTGCGACAGGCCCAGCGCGACCGTCCCGGTTACGTCGGTGCCGATGACGTTGCCCCGCGCGACGTGGTCCGAGCCGAAGAGGCTGACTCCGTAGCCCACGCCCGCCATGGCGTTGTTGGACACGGTCGAACCCGTCCCGAACACCGACACGGCCGTCGCCGTCGCGCCGCAGGCCGGCTGGAGAACCGCGTCGCCGGCGGCGGTCAGGCCGAAGATGTTGCCGGAGATCGTGTGGCCGGTTGGGGAGCCGACGTTGACGATGCCCACGCCGGTCTGGCAGGCGGCGATGAGGTTGCGCGCGGCGGGCGTCGAGCCGCCGATCACCGCTCCGGTCTCGCCCGTGATCTCGACCTGCTTGTTCGGGTTCTGGTCTGTCCGGGCGCTTCCCGCCGCGTTCGTGCCGAGGAAGCAGCCTTCGACCCGGTTGTTTGTGAAGGCGCCGTTCGTAAAGGCGATGCCGACGTCGCAGTGGGTGACGACGAGGCCCTTGATGGTGGTGTCGCTCGCGGCGACCGAAAAACACGCCCCGGAGGTCGCGGTTCCGTCGATCGCGATCTGGAGCGTCGTGTTCAGGCCCTGTCCGGCGGGATGCGTGTTCGCCGAGGAGCCGGACTGCGTGTAGCCGTCGATCGTGACCGCGCCCGTGATCGACGGCAGGGCCGATGCCAGCGCGATCGTGTGAACGCCCGAGCCGACGATGTTGAAGGTGATCGTGTCCGCCCCCCCGTTGGCGTTGGCGTCGAGGATCGCCTGGCGCAGCGTGCCGGCGCCGCTGTCGGCGGTCGACGTGACGTTGTAGGTGTTGGCGGAACTGGCGGATGCGAGCAAGAAGGCGAAGAAGGCGGCCAGGATCGAGGAGCTTCGAATGCGCATCGCGACCTCCCTGGAAGAGTGGGAGGCGAGTCTATCGCCGGGCCGCGCCGTCCGGGTACCACCGGGCCGGTCGTGGCCCGGGGTAGAGGCTCGCGCCGGCCGACACGCCAGTGCGGCCGAGCTCAGGGAAGCTTGAACGTCTTGACCAGGAAGACCGCCATCTGGCCCCGTGTGACGTTGGTGAGCGGGCAGTAGTTGCCGCCGCCGCATCCGCCCGTGATCCCTTCGACTGCCGAGCTGCTCGATCCATGGCGCGAACTGATTGCTGCAGGGCACGTCCGTGTACAACCCGGTGCAGGCGGGTGGCGCGAAGGACGAGCCGTGCTCCGCCTTGAGCAGGAAGACCGCCATCTGCTGTCGCAGGACGGGATTGGTCGGGCAGTAGTTGCCGCCTCCGCAACCGCCGGTGATGCCCTCGGCCGCGAGCGCTTCGACCCACGGGGCGAACACGGATGTGCAGGGCACGTCCGGGAAGGTTCCGCTGCAGGGGGGAGGCACGTAGCAGATGCCGTACTTGGCCTTGAGCAGGAAGACGGCCATCTGCTGGCGCAGGGTGCTCTGCGTGGGGCCGTAGTTGCCGCCGCCGATGCCGGCGGTGATCCCGTCGACGACGAGCTGGATGATGTTCGCCCGGAACGTGGCCCCCGGCGGGACATCGTTGAAGTCCGCCAGCCAGCCGTTGGCGAGGGTTCCGGAGAGCCCGGACGGGTTCTGCACGACGACGGGGTGAATGGTTCCCGCCGGCCGTGCCGGTACGCTCGCTGTGATCGTGTTCGCGTCGGCCACGACGACGTTCGAGGCCGGTGCGCCGCCGACCGTCACCGTCGCTCCGTTCTCGAACGCCAGCCCCTTGATCTGCACGGCCGTTCCCCCGGCAGCCGGGCCGGTCCCCGGGGTCATCGACAGCACGAAGCTCGGGGAGAGCTCGGACGTGCTGCCGGCGGGATCGGTTGCCGTCGCCGTGATGATCGATCCGGCCGGCACGGCGGTGGGGAGCAGCGCGTTGAAGGTCGCGTCGCCCGAACCGTCCGTCGTGGCCTGCGCCGAGCCGAGGTAGATGGGTGCCTCCGGCCGTTTCTTGCGGCCACCGCCCGCAGGGCGTAGCGTAGAAGTCGAGGTCGAAGACCGTCGAGGCCGTGCTGTTCAGAACGCCCGTCACGGTCGTGTCGGACGCGCCGTATGCGACCGACGCGACGATCGGAAAGTTCTGAAGACCGTTCGGCCCGTTGTCCCCGTCGCCGGCGTCGTTGAGCGTGATGCCGTACGCGTTGTTGGAGTGGAGATCGATGCCGAGGCCCGTGCCCGGCTCGCCGTTGGTGTCGTAGATCGCGTTGCCTCGGATCGAAACGTTCTGTCCGTCGACGAAAACTCCGGCGCCCGGCGAAGCCGCCCCCAGCGGGGGTCCGTTGTGCGCGATGACGTTGCCTTCTCCCGGACCGGTCCCGCCGATCGTCACGCCGGTGGCGAACGCGTAGATGCCCCACGGGGCGTTGCCCAGGCGCGCCGTCTCCGTCGGGTCCGTGCCGATGAAGTTGCCCTGGACGACCGTGCCGTTGCCCTTGATCTCGATTCCCGCGGCGCCGGTGGCGCCCGCGATGACGTTCCCGGCGCCGGCCGCCGGGCCGCCGATCGTGTTGTTCTGATGGTTGGCCGAAATGCAGTAGCCGTTGCAGCCGAGCGCGACGAGGCCCGTCACGTCGGTGCCGATGGAGTTGCCCATGGCGAAGTTGCCGGTCGCCTCGGTCCCGTTTCCGCCGGGCCCGAGGATGATCCGGTTGACGACGACGTTGCGCGCCGCCGCCGTCGTTCCGCCGATCGTGATGCCCGTCCCGGCAAAGATGCCGACCGAGGAGTCCGAGGTCGTCGAGATCTTCGCGGTTCCGGCGGCGTTCAAGCCGATGAGGTTGCCCTGGATGAGATGGCCGGAGTTGGGCGCGAAGAAGTTACCGATCGTGATCTGGTTCTCGATGCCGCCGCCGGCGATGAGGTTGCGCGCGGCGGGCGTCGTGCCGCCGATCCGGGCGTTCTGGTGGTTGCCCAGGCTGATCGCGCCGCCATAGGGCGTGAGCGCCTGCGTCCCGTCGGCGCTCGAGCCCAGGAAGCAGCCCTCGACGACCAGGTTCTGGTGCGAGGCGGTGACGGCCTCGATCTCCTGTTTCGTGCAGCGATTGATCGCGAGCCCCTTGATCGTGACGTCGTCGGCCTGCACCGAGAGGCAGGCCGAGCTCCCGGCGTTCGTCCCGTCGATCTCGATCTGAAGCACGGTGTTCAGCCCCATGCTCGTGGGGTTGGTGTTGGCGGAGGAACCCGACTGCGTGTAGCCGTCGATCGTGACGGCCTCCGTGATGGCCGGCAGCGCGGAGGCGGGCGCGATCGTGTGCAGGCCGCTCCCGACGATCGAGAAGGCGATCGTATCGGCGCCGGGATTCGCGTTGGCGTCCAGGATCGCCTGGCGCAGGGTCCCGGCGCCGGAGTCGGCCGTCGTGCTCACCGTGTAGGTGATCGCCGAACCGAGCGACGCTGCGGCGTAGAGAACCGCACCCATTCCGAGTCGCTTGAGCATTGGGATCCTCCTGTCTCTCCACTCGACAAACGTGGCGCGACGAGGCCAGGGGCGGGCCGCAGCCCGGCGATAGCTCGAGTGCGCATCCCGAGGCCTACCGGTCATGGAAGATCGAAGGCATTGAACAGAAACGCCGCCATCTGGCCCCGCGTCACGTTGTTGAGCGGACAGTAGTTGCCGCCCCCGCAGCCGCCCGTGACCCCCTCCGCCGCGAGCTGCTCGATCCAGGGGCTGAACGGGGAAGCGCAGTCGACGTCGCCGAAGTCGCCGTCGCAGGGCGGGGGTACGTACGACGCCCCGTGCAGAGCCTTGAGGATGAAGACCGCCATCTGGTCGCGCCGAACGGGGTTGACCGGGCAGTAATTGTCACCGCCGCAGCCTCCCGTGATGCCCTCCTCGGCGAGCTGCTCGATCCAAGGCGCGAAGCCGGAGCTGCACGGAACGTCGTCGAAAACACCCGTGCAGGGCGGAGGCGTGTAGCAAATCCCGTACTTGGCCTTCAGCAGGAATACCGCCATCTGCTGGCGGAGCGTCGGCTGATTGATGCCGTAGTTGCCGCCGCCTACCCCGGCCGTGATGCCGTTGGCGACGAGGCTCGTGATCTGCGTGTAGAACAGACTGCCGGGGATGTCGTTGAAGTTCGAGATCCATGCGTTGGGCAGGGTTCCGGAGGCACCGCCGCCGGGATTCGCGACCGTCAGATGGTTGATCGTTCCGGCCGGGAGCGCCGGAATGTTCGCCGTGATCGTGGTCGGATTGTCGACGACGACTCCCGTCGCGGAGACTCCACCGACCGTGACCGTCGCGCCCGGCTCGAACGCGAGACCGCGGATCTGCGCCCCGATGACGCCGCTCGGAGGTCCGGACACGGGGTCGAGCGAGAGCACGAAGCGCGGCGAAAGCTCGGACGTCTCGCCCGACGGGCTCGTGGCGGTGGCCGTGATCGGCGACCCGTTCGCGACGGCGACCGCGAGGACCTCGTTGAAAGCGCCGTTGCCCGATCCGTCCGTCGTAACTTCAATCGAGCCGATGTAGGTCTTCGCCTCGTCCTGCTCCTGTGGGCGGCCGTTGCAGGCGGGGTTGGCGTAGAAATCGACGTCGAAGGTGGTCGAGGGCGTGCTCTGGAGCGTTCCGACGACCGTCGTGCTCGAGCCTCCATAGGTCACCGAGGAGATCAGGGGATAGTTCTGGTAGCCGTTCGGCCCGCCGTCCGCGTCGCCGGCATCGTTGATGTTGACGCCCAGATCGAAGAGGTTGCCGCCGGTGAGGTCGATGGCGAGGCCGCTGTTGGCCTGAATCCCGGCGTTGTCGAAGATCGAGTTGCCGCGCACGGTGGTCGTAGCGCCATGCACCACGACACCCGCGTAGCCGCGGTTGTACGCGATGATGTTCCCCTCGCCCGGGCCGACGCCGCCGATCGTCGTGTTCGACCCGTTCGCCCGGATCCCCCAGTAGCCGTTGGCGAGGCGAATGGTGCCCGTCTCGTCGGTTCCGACCTGGTTGCCCTGGACGACGTTGCCGTCGCCGCTGATGTCGATCCCCGTGTCGATCGTTCCGCCGACGCGGTTGCCCGCTCCAGCGGCCGAGCCGCCGACCGTGTTGTCGTCGGCGTTGATGGTGATGCCGACGGAAGTCACGGCGATGACGATCGTGCCCGTCACGTCGAGCCCGACGAAATTGCCCTGGATCTGGTTGCCGGGGCCGCGCACGAGAACCGGGCCGGCGAAGACGTTGCGGGCGCCAGCCGCGGTGCCGCCCACGACGTTGTTGGTGCCCCCGCCGGTGCCCATCGAGAGCGGGCCCGCCGGAGCGAGGAGATGAAGGCCGGTGATGTCGGTGCCGACCAGGTTGCCGGCGACGAGCGAATTCGAGACCGGCTGCGTGATTCCCAGCCCGAAGGCGATCTGATCGGCAAGCAGGCTGGAGCCGGAGATCAGGTTCCGCGCCGCGGGCGTCGTCCCGCCGATCCGGACGTTCGTCTGAGAGCGTGGATTGACACCGCCGCCGTACGGCGCGAGTGCCGCCGTTCCGGCCGCGTCGGTACCGATGAAGCAGCCCTCGAGAACGAAATTGGAGTGCGCGCCCGTGGTCGCGACCGCCTTGTCGGTACACCGGTTGACGACGAGGCCGCGGATCGTGACGTCGTCGGCCGAGGCGAAAAGGCACGGCGCGGCGCCGGCGCTGGTCCCGTCGATTTCGATCGTGAGGACCGTGTTGAGCCCGTGACCGGCCGGGTTCGTATTGGGCGAGGAACCCGACTGCGTGTAACCGTCGATCGTCACCGGATCCGTGATCTCGGGCAACGGGGAGGTGGGCGCGATCGTGTGCACGCCCGAGCCGACGACGCCGAAAGCGATGGTGTCGGAGCCGGGATTGGCATTGGCGTCGAGGATCGCCTGGCGGAGTGTCCCGGCGCCGGAATCGGCGGTCGAAGTCACGGTGTAGGTACTCCCGAGCGCCCAGGTTCCGATGAAAAGGCCAGTGAGAGCGAGAAGGGTCCGCGGCATTTGTGCCCCCTTTGCTATTGGAGATGGAGCGACGGCGACGGAAGTCGCGACGCGGAGGAAATCGGCAAGGCGATTACGGAAGAGTGAACGTCTTCACGATGAGCCGACCACCGGAGGCAGACCCCCGGCCGTAGGCAACGCCGGCCGCAGGCCGGCGGTAACTATCCGCTGGAACTCGACCGGAACCCGGAAGAATCGGCAGCACGATCACGGCAGCGTGAAGGTCTTGACGATAAACGCCGCCATCTGGCCGCGCGTGTTGTTGTTGCCCGGGCAGTAGTTGCCGCCGCCGCAGCCGCCGGTGATCCCCTCGGCCGCGAGCTGCTCGATCCAGGCGGCGAACGCGGACGGGCACGTGACGTCCGCGAACGCACCCGCGCACGGCGGCGGCGTGAAGCCGGAGCCGTACTTGGCCTTGAGCAGGAAGACGGCCATCTGGGCGCGGGTCACCGGATTGAGCGGGCAGTAGTTGCCGCCGCCGCATCCGCCGGTGATGCCCTCGGCGGCGAATTGCTCGATCCACGGCGAGAAGTTCGACGAGCAGGGAACGTCCGAAAAGACGCCCTGGCACGCGGGCGGGGTGTAGCAGACGCCGTGCTTGGCCTTCAGCACGAAGACCGCCATCTGCTGGCGCGTGACGTTGTTGTTGGGGCCGTAGTTGCCGCCGCCGATGCCGGCGGTGATGCCGCCGGCGACGAGCTTGGAGATCAGGCCGTCGAAGAGGGTTCCTTTGCCCACGTCGGAAAAGCGGGACACGTAGCCGTTGGGAATGGTGTCGGTGACACCGCCGGAATTGGTCACCGTGACGTCGTAGACACCGCCGGGAGTGAGCGCCGGCCCCACGAAGTTGATTTCCGTTTCCGACGACAGCGTGGTGGCGACGGGGTTGCCGCCGACCGTCACGATGGACCCGGCGTCGAACATCTGGCCGAAAAGGGACTGGCTGGCGGTGTCTCCCGTTCCGCCCACGCCCGGCACCATCCGGAAGGCGATGCCCGGGAAGAGCTCGGACGTATTGCCGAGCGGGTCCGTCGCCGTTCCCGTCACCGGGGCGCCGGCGTCGATCGGAGTGGCGAGAAGCACGTTGAAGCTCGCGTCGCCCGAGGCGTCGGTCGTCACCTGCGCGGAGCCCAGGTACGTCTCGGCCTGCGGCAGATCGCGAGGGCGGCCGAGACACGCCGGGTTGGAGTAGAAGTCGAGGTCGTACAGCGTCGAGGCGTGGCTGTTGAGCGTTCCGATGATGCGCGTGCCCCCGGCCTCCGGGACGGCCGAGCCGATCATCGGATAGTTCTGAAACTCGTTGCCGCTCTGCGTGTCGCCGTCGCCCGGGTCGTTGGGGTTCGGTCCGTTGGGCGTCGAGCTGAAGTGGAGATCGATCGCGAGGCCGACGCCGTTCGCGCCCACGCCTCCCACGCCGTTGCCGAAGATCCGGTTGCCGCGGATGGGGTTCTTCGTCGCGAAGGCGCCGACGAGGATCCCCACCCAACCGTTGAACGCGATGACGTTGGCTTCGCCGGGGCCGGTCCCGCCGATCGTCAGGTTGCTCGTGGCCACCTGGACGCCCATGATCCGGTTGCCGAAGTTGCGGGTTGCCGTCGTGTCCGTCCCGAGGAAGTTGCCCTGGAAGATCACGGGCCTGGCGAGCAACACACCATAATCGAACCCGCCGATCACGTTGCCCTCGCCGGGACCGGTCCCGCCGATCTTGCTGCCGGTCGTGGTCTGACCCCCTTCCTCGATGCCCGTGTCGCCGCCCGGGATGACTCCCGTCTGCATCGCGTCGACCCCGATGAAGTTGCCCTGGATCGTCGTCGCCTTGCCGTCGAGCTTGATCCCGGTGTTGTAGCCGACGACGACGTTGGCGGCGCCGGCGGCCGTGCCGCCGATGAGGACCGCGCCGTTCAGGGAGTACGCCATGATTCCAACGCCGCCGGCCAGGTTCGCGATCCGCCGGGCGCCCGTCGCGTCCGTGCCGACCAGATTCCCCTGGACGACGCCGGACGTGGAGGAACCCGTCACGTTGATCCCGATGTTGCCGCTCGGCGAGATCAGGTTGCGCTCGGCGGCCAGGAGCCCGCCGATGCGGACGTTCAAGCCGTAGACATAGACGCCGATGCCGGCCGCGGAGGCGGTCGAGGTCAGTCCGTCCACGCTCGTGCCGAGATAGCAGCCCTCGACGACCAGGTTCGAGGTATTGAAGCTGCTGTCGGCGTCGACCTGGCCGCCGCCGAACCCGTGGATCGCGAGGCCCCGGATCGTGACGTCGAGCGTCTGGACCCGCAGGCCGGCGTTCAGGGAGGCCTGACCCGCGATCTCGATCTTCAGAACGGTGTCGAGTCCCTGGCCGACCGGCTGGGTGTTCGGCGATGCGCCCGGTTGCGTGTAGCCGTCGATCGTCACCGCGTCGGTGATCGAGGGCAGCACGGTCGCCGGGGTGATCGTCTGGACGCCCGACCCGATGATGTTGAACGCGATCGTGTCGGGGCCGGGGTTGGCGTTGGCGTCGAGGATCGCCTGGCGCAGGGTCCCGGCCCCCGAGTCCGCCGTCGAGGTCACCGTGTACGTCGTGGCCAGGACCGATCCGGCAACCAGAAATGCGGCCAGTGCGAGGCGAAGGGTGTATGGCACGGGGTCCTCCTGTCCCTTCTCTCGGCAAACGGGTCCGGCGGGGGCCGTTTCGCTACAATTGGCGATAATCCATGACGAGGCAACCTCCGGACCCGAGGCCTGAAGAGGTCACGGGCCTTCTGCGCGCGGCCGAGGCCGGCGATCGGGAGGCGCTGGACCGCGTATTTTCCGTGCTTTACGGGCAGCTCCGGGCGATCGCCCACCGCCAGCTCCAGGGCGCACCGGCCGAACAGACGCTCTCGACGACGGCGCTCGTCCACGAGGCCTACCTGAAGCTGTCCCGGGGCGCGGGCTGGACGGCCAAGGACCGGCAGCACTTCTTCTCGATCGCCGCCCGGGCGATGCGGATGATCCTCGTCGACCAGGCCCGGTCCCGCACCCGCCAGCGGCGGGGCTCCGGACGGCGGCCCCTGGACCTGGAAAACGTCGAGATTCCGGTCGAGGAGCGCGCGGCGGAGATCGTGGCCCTCGACGACGCGCTCGTGAGGCTCGGAGAGGTCGACGGCGAGCTCGCGCAGATCGTCGAGTGGCGGTTTTTCGCCGGACTCTCCGTGGAGGAGATCGCCGAAATGTCGGGCCGCTCGGAACGCACGGTCAAGCGCCACTGGCAGGCGGCGCGGGCGTTTCTCTACCAGGAGCTTTCGGCGCCGGGTCCGGAATCGTGAGCGGCGCGGGGCGCTGGACCGAGGTCCGCGCGCTCTTCGAGGAGCTGATCGAGCTCGATTCCGCCGAGCGCGCGCGGAGGATCGGGACGCTGCGAGGCGCCGATGCGGACCTGGCGGCGCGGGTGTCGAAGCTCCTTGCGGCCGATTCGGAAGCGGGACGGTTCCTCGAGACGCCCGCGGTCGCCGTCGCCGGAGGTCTCTTCGAAGGCCTCGCCGAGCCCGAATCCGAGCCGCCGCCGCCCGAGCGCATCGGCCCGTACCGCGTGCTCGAGCGCCTCGGCCGCGGCGGGATGGGAGAGGTGTTTCTGGCGGAGCGGGCCGACGGACTCTTCGACCAGCGTGTCGCCATCAAGCTGCTGCGCCTCGGCATGGCATCCGACGAGGTGCTGTCGCGCTTTTCGCGCGAGCGCCGCATCCTCGCGAGACTCGAGCACCCGCACATCGCGCGCCTCCTCGACGGCGGAGCGACGGAGGACGGGCGCCCGTACTTCGTCATGGAGCTCGTCGAGGGCGAACCGATCACCGAATACTGCAGGACCCGCGACCTTCCGGTCGAGGAGCGGCTGCGACTCCTGCTGGACGCCTGCGACGCCGTGGCGGCGGCGCACCGCAACCTCGTCGTGCATCGGGACCTGAAGCCCTCGAACGTCCTCGTGACGAAAGACGGGCAGGTGAAGCTGCTCGACTTCGGGATCGCCAAGCTCCTGGGGCCGGACGACACCGGTGAGGCCGCAGCCGAGACGCGAACCGAGATGCGGCTCCTCACGCCGGCCTACGCCGCGCCCGAGCAGGTCCTCGGCGAGCCGGTGACGACGGCCACGGACGTCTGGGCGCTGGGAGCGCTGTCCTACGAGCTGCTGACCGGGACGCTGCCGCAGAAGCGCGAAGGCCGGTCGCCGTCCGCCCTGGCGGCCGCCGTCGTGGACGACGTGACGGAGCGGCCCAGCCAGCGCGTCGGTCGGGAGCCCCTGGGCCTGCTGCCGACGGTCCGGCCGACGGAGGCGAGCCGGCGGCGCCTCGTCCGGCGGCTGCGGGGCGACCTCGACAACGTCCTGCTGGCGGCACTCCGCCGGGCGCCGGAGCGGCGCTACGGCTCGGTGACGGCATTCGCCGGCGACCTCCGCCGCCACCGCGAAGGCCAGCCCGTCAAGGCGCGAGCCGACACGGTCGGATACCGCGTCGGAAAGTTCGTTCGACGCAATCGCGTCGGTGTCGCGGCCGGAGTTCTCGTCCTCGCGTCTCTCGTGGGGGGTCTGGGTGTCGCGGCCTGGCAGGCCCGCCGCGCCGAGGCCCACGCGAAGGTGGCGGCGGCCGCGGCGAAACGGGCGGAGGGCGTCAAAGAGTTCCTGATCGGCCTCTTCGAAATCGCCGATCCCGAGCAGACCGGCGGAGAGGTCTCGGCCAAAGAGATGCTGGACCAGGCCGGGAAGCGTCTGCAGACGGAGCTCGTGCAGGAGCCCGACGTCCAGGCCGATCTGCTCGAGTCCGTAGCGCGCATAGACAGAAGTCTGGGACGTCTCGACGCGGCCGAGGACCTGGCGAAGCGCTCCCTCCAGATCCGGGAGCGCATCGTGCCTTCCGGCGACGCCGCCATCGGGCGCAGCATCGCCACTCTGGGCGCGGTGGCGATGTCGAAAGGCAAGCTCGACGAGGCCGAGAAACAGATGACGCAGGCCCTCGCCGTGCTCGAGGCCCGCGAGCCGCCGGACAGCCTCGCGACGGCGCGGGCGCGCAGCGACTATGCGCAGGTCCTCTTCTGGAAAGGGCAGGCCGCGAGATCCGAGGAGATGGAGCGGCGAGTCTACGAGACGTACCGGCGCGTCCTGGGCGACGAAAACGTGTTGACGGCCGTGCACCTGCGCAACCTGTGCGTGCTCCTCGACGAAATCGACCGGCTCGACGAGGCGGAGAAGACCTGCCGCGACTCACAGGCCGTGCTCGTCCGGCAGCTCGGGCCGGAACACGTCAACGTGGCCCAGAGCGACCTGAATCTCGCCGAGCTGCTGGTGCGCCGCGGGAGGGCCGCCGAGGCGGAGAAGCTCTATCTTCACGCCCTCGACGTGCGGCGCAAGGCGCTCGGTCCCAAGCACCCCGCGGTGGGCCAGACCCTGCAGTTGACGGCCCTCTTCTACCTGAACCAGAGTCGGCTCGAGGAGTCCGAAGCCTTCTACCGCGAGGCCCTCGAGCTCTGGAGCGGGATCGACCCGAAACACTTCGAGCTCGGCAAGTGCAAGAACGGCCTTGCCCTCATCGCCTCTCGCCGGGGCCACTACGCCGAGGCGGAGAAGGCGATGCTCGAGGTTGAAGCGCTCTTCGTCGAGGTTCTGGGCGAGAAACATCCGTTCACCTGGATGATTCGCGGCAACCGGGCCGTCCAGATTCGCCTCCAGGGAAGGCTTCCGGAGTCCGAAAAGATCGAGCGCGAGGTCGCCGCGAAGCTCGAGGAGATCAACGGCAAGGACAGCGGCGAAGCGGTGGCCGCGCGCTCCCGGTTGGGCGAGACTCTGCGCCAGGAAGGCAGTGCTGCGGAAGCGTTGCCGCTCCATCGCGAGTCGGTGGAGGCGACGCGGAAGAACGAAGGGGAGACGAGCCCCCTGCTCGCCGTGGAGCGGTTTCAGCTCGCCGCCGACCTGCTCGCGCTCGGCCGTCCCGAGGATCGCGCCGAGGCCCGCCTCCTCCTCGACCAGTCGCTTGCCGTGCTCGAGAAGCAGACGCCGCCGCACCAGCGGCTCGCGGAGGTCCGGACGCTGCGCCGGGGCGCGACCTGAGTCGTTTCGCTAGGGCAGGCGCAGGGCCTTGTTGAGGAAAACCGCCATCTGTCCGCGCGTGTTCGGGTTGGAGGGGCAGTAGTTGCCGTTGCCGCAGCCGGACGTCACGTACTCGATCGAGAGTTGCTCGATCCAATCCGCGAAGAGAGAGGGGCAGGCCACGTCGGCGAAGACTCCGCTGCAGCGCGGCGGAGTGTAGGTCGGGCCGTGCACGGCCTTGAGCAGGAACGGGGCCATCTGGTCGCGCCGCACGGAATCCTGGGGGCAGAAGTTCCCGCCGCCGCACCCGCCGGTAATGCCTTCCGCCGCCATCGCCTCGATCCAGTCGGCGTACTGGGAGGGGCAGGGCACGTCGGCGAAGACGCCGGGCGCCGTGCACGGGGGCGGCGTGTAGCAGACCCCGTGCTCGGCCTTGAGGACGAAGACGGCCATGGACTGCCGCTTGACGGGGTTGTCCACCCCGTAGAGGCCGCCGCCGGCGCCCGCCGTCACCCCGTTGGCGACGAGCTTGACGACGTCGTCGTGGAACTGATTGGCCGCCGGAACGTCGAGGAAGTCGGCGATGTAGCCGTTGCGAAGCGTTCCGGAGACGCCCCCCGGGTTCGTGACGACGACGTCGTGGGCCGTTCCCGCTCCGAAGGCCGGCATGTTTGCGGTGATCGTGTACGGCGGCGTCACGACGACGTTGGAAGCCGCGAGGCCGCCGACCGAGACGGTCGCGCCGGCCGCGAGGAGCTGCCCGGAGAGCGTGACGCTGCCGCCGCCCGCCGCCGGGCCGGAGCGCGGCGCGGCCTTCAACAGGATCGTCTCGCGAGAACTCCGAGGTGTTGCCCGAGGGATCCGTGGCGATCGCCGTGACGCGCCCCCCCGGGGAGAGGGGCGAGGGCAGCGTGTAGTCGATCGCCACGACGCCCGACGCGTCGGTCGTGGCCGGGACGCTCCCGACGCGCTCCTCGCCCTGCGTCGAAAGCACGGGAAACGCGACGCAGCTCGTGCTGGCGAAGAAGTCCACGGCGAACGTGGTCGACGGCGTGCTGCTCAGCACGAAGTGCGCGACGGTGGGGGGCCCGTAGTCGATCCCGGTCAGCACGGGCGCGTTCTGGCGTCCGTTCGGCCCGACGTCCCCGTCGCCGGGATCCGCCGGGTGGGGCGGATCGAGTCCGAGCGCGATCGCCACGGGCCGGTTGTCGTAGAAGAGGTTGCCGCGCGCCGTGATCTGGCCGCTCGAGCCGGACATGAGAAAACCGGCCGGGTAGCTGAATGGGCCGCCCAGCCCGTTGTGCGCGATGACGTTGCCCTCCCCGGGGCCGAGGCCGCCGAGCACGCCCGTGAAGGGCTGACCGCTCGTGTCCATCGAAACTCCGTTGCCGAGGTTGCCGAGGTTCGCCGTCTGCGTCGGATTGGTGCCGACGAAGTTCCCCTGGAAGACCGAGAACCGGCCGTAGAACCCGACCGCGAGGCTTCCCCCGATCACGTTGCCCTCGTTCGCTCCCGGCCCCCCGATCTGAACTCCGTGCTTCGACGGGCAATACACGCCCAGCCCGTTGGTGATGACGTAGGACACCGTGGCATCCGTTCCGATGAGATTCCCCTGCACCTTGCCGGCGACGTTGTACTCGAGGTAGACGCCGGCCAGGCCCGGATTTCCGGAGATGAGGTTCCGGTCCGCGGGGTCGGGTCCGCCGACCTGGACGTTGATGGGCGGCTCGTTGCCCAGCGTGCCGAGGGCAAAGACGCCGAACTCCTGGGACGATCCGTCGTCGATCGGCGTGCCCGCCGGCGTCGTGCCGAGGAAGTTGCCCGTGACCGTCAGTTCCCCCTTGTCGTAGAGAGCGCCGTTGCCGCAGCGGTTGATCACGAGGCCCTGGATGCGCGCCGCGGTGGTCTCGAGCTCCCAGCAGGACGCGAGAGAAACGGCGGCTCCGTTGATTTCGATATTCAGCACCGCGTTGGTGCCCTGGGCCAGCGGCAGAGTGTTCGGCGAGGACCCCGGCTGCGTGTATCCATCCACGGTGATCGGGTCGGTGGCTTTCGGAAGCCACGTCGCGAGAACGATGGTGTGGACGCCGGGGCCGGGAATGTTGAATGCGATCGTGTCGGCGCCCGGGTTCGCGTTGGCGTCGAGGATCGCCTGGCGCAACGACCCCGCACCCGAGTCGGCGGTCGTCGTCACGGTGAAGGTCGCGGCCGGAGCCGACGCGGCGGCGGACAGGGCGACGGCCAGGACGGCAGAGAGTCGCATCGTGGTTTTCTCCCTTAAGGAAGACGCAGCGCCTTGACGAGAAAGGTCGCCATCTGCCCGCGGGTGTTCGGGCTCGCCGGGCAGTAGACCGTGCCATTGCCGCAGCCGGTCGTCACGTTTTCGGCCTTCAGCTGCTTCGATCCAGTCCGCGAAGAGCGACGGGCAGGTCACGTCGGCGAAGATTCCGCTGCACCGCGGCGGCACGTACTGCGGCCCGTGCACGGCCTTGAGAAGGAAGGGCGCCATCTGGTCTCGCCGCACGCCGTTCGCGGGGCAGAAGTTGCCGCCGCCGCATCCGCCGGTGATTCCCTCGGCCGCCATGGCCTCGATCCAGTCGGCGAACGGCGACGGGCAGGCTACGTCCGCGAAGAGACCGGGCGGCGCACAGGGCGGCGGGGTGTAGCAGATGCCGTGCTCGGCCTTGAGCACGAAGACCGCCATGGCCTGCCGCTTCACGGGATCGTTGACTCCGTAGAGGCCCCCGCCGATCCCGACCGTGACCTCGCTCGCCACGAGCTTGACGATGTCGTCGTGGAAGAGGTTTCCGGCCGGCACGTCGAGGAAATCGGCCACGTAGCCGTTCGCCAGGCTGCCGGTCAGACCGCCGGGGTTGGTCACCGCCACGTCGTGGACGGTGCCCGGCGGAAATGCCGGCATGTCCGCCGTGATCGTGTAGGGCGGCGTCCCGACGACGTTCGAAGGGGCGAGCCCGCCGACGTCGACCGTGGCGCCGGCCTGGAGGAGCTGGCCGGACAGGGTCACGCTGCCTCCGCCCGCAGCCGAACCCGAACGCGGCGTGGTCTTGAGCAGGATGGTCTGCGAGAACTCCGAGGTGTTCCCGGCGGGGTCGGTCGCGAGCGCCGCCACGCCCTGGCCCGGGAGGAGGGGAGACGGAAGCGTGAAGTCGATCGTCGCGAGGCCCGAGGCATCGGTCGTCGCCTGGACCGTTCCGACCATTTCCTCGCCTTCCGCGTAGGCCGTCGGCCGAGCGACGCAGCGGAGGTTCGCGTAGAAGTCGACGTCGAAGGTCGTGGAGGGAGCGCTCGAGAGCACGGCGTGAGCGACGGTCGGCGGGCCGTAATCGATCCCCGTGATGACGGGAGCGTTCTGCAGGCCGTTCGGCCCCGTGTCCGCGTCGCCCGGGTCGGCGGGATTGGGCGGGTTGATGCCGAGGGAAATACCGACGGGCCCGTTGCCGTAGAAGCGGTTTCCACGGGCATTGACGCGGCCGCCGGTGATGACGAGCCCGCCCGGGTAGCCGCTGACGCCGCCCCCGCCGTTCCACGCGAAGACGTTGCCTTCGCCCGGACCAAGTCCTCCGACGGAGCCGCCGCCCACGTTCCCGGTCACCAGCCCGCCCCCGAGGTTCCCGAGCTCCCGGTCCTCCGCCGCGTTGGTGCCGACGAAGTTGCCCTGGAAGACCTCGAGAGTCCCGAACATGCCGGCGGAGAGGCTGCCGCCGATCACGTTGCCTTCGTTCGGGCCGGGGCCGCCGATGTGGGGCGGCGGCGTGGCCCCGCTGAACACGCCGATGCCGTTGGAGATCGCGTAGGACGCGGTGGCGTCGACGCCGATGAGGTTTCCCTGCAGTGTCAGGAACGTGTAGAACTGGGCCCGGACGCCCTCGGACAGCTGGAAGGACGTGTGCCCCGAGATGAGATTGCGGTCCGCGGGGTTCGGTCCTCCCACGACGACCTCGGTCGTCGCGGGTTCGGTCTGGGCGCCGAGGGCGTAGACCGCACGGTTCTGCGGCGAGCCGTCGGTGATCGGGCCGCCCTGCGGCGTCGTGCCGAGGAAGTTGCCGGCGATCGTGAGCGAGCCCGTCGCCTGGATCGTCCCGTACGGGCAGCGGTTCATGACGAGGCCCTGGATGCGCCCGCCGCCGGCGGACCAGGTCAGGCACGGCTCGAGCGCGACGGCCGCGCCGCTGATCTCGACGTTCAGGACGGCGTCCGTGCCCTGGGCCAGCGGCAGCGTGTTCGGCGCGGAGCCGGGCTGGGTGTAACCGTCGATCGTCACGACGTCGGCGACCAGGGGAAGGGCCGAGGCGAGGACGATGGTGTGCACGCCCGCGCCCGGGATCGCGAAGGCGATCGTGTCGGCGCCCACGCTCGCGTTGGCGTCGAGCATCGCCTGGCGCAGCGACCCCGCGCCCGAGTCGTTCACGTTCGTGACCGTGAACGTCGCCGCGGAGAGCGGAAGGGCGGCCGCCGTCAGAGTGCACGCCGCAATCAGGTGTCGGAGCAAGAGGACCTCCTAGAAGAGGAAAAACGTCTTCGTGACGAAGACGGCCATCTGTCCGCGCGTGACGGGGTTGGCAGGGCAGTAGAGGCCCACGCCGCAGCCGGCCGTGATGTCGGCGTTGAAAAGCATCTCGATCCAGTCGGCGAAGAGGGAGGGGCAGGGCACGTCGGTGAAGAGGCCGATGCAGGGCGGCGGCACGAAGTCGGCTCCGGCCCGCGCCTTGACCAGGAAGGGGGCCATCTGGTCCCGGCGCACGGCGGCCTGGGGGCAGAAGTTGCCATTGCCACAGCCTCCGGTGATGCCTTCGCCGGCGAGCGCCTCGATCCAGGGAGCGAAGGGCGAAGCGCACGGAACGTCGGTGAAGATCCCGACGCAGGGCGGCGGCACGTAGCAGATGCCGTGCTTCGCCTTGAGCAGAAACACCGCCATCTGCCGGCGCGTTGTCGCAGCGTCGAGGCCGAAGTTGCCGCCGCCGACACCGGCGGACACTCCGTTCGTCACGAGGCCGACGACGTAGTCGTGAAACGGGTGACCGGCCGGCACGTCGAGGAAGTCGGACAGCCAGGCCTTTTCCAGGCTGTAGCCGCCGTTTGGAGGATTGCTCGCCACCACGTCGTAGACGGCACCCGCCGGGAGCGCGGGCATCGTTCCGGTGAGGGTTCCGTAGTCGACGGCGTTGAGGTTGGTGACGGGCAGGCCGGCCACGGTGACGACGGTGCCGGGCCCGAAGTCCATTCCGGAGATCGTCGCGCTGGTTCCGCCTTCGGGAGGCCCGGACTTCGGGTCGATCGAGAGGATGATGCGCTGAGAGAACTCCGATGTCCGCCCTTCGGGGTCCGTCGCCGTCGCCGTCATGGCCTCGCCGGCCTGGAGCTCGTACGGGACGCTGGTCAGGAAGCTGACCTTGCCGGCGCCGTCCGTCGTCACCTGGATCGAGCCGAGGTAGTGCTCGCCCTGAAGGTATCCCCAGGGACGGAAGTTGCACGACGGTCCGGAAAAGAAGTCCAGGTCGAACGTGGTCGACGGCGTGCTGTCCAGGTACCCGAAGACCTGCGTCGCTCCGGTCGTCGGGATGACGTTCGTGACGATCGGGAAGTTCTGGCTGAGATTGGGGCCGATGTCCGTGTCGCCCGGGTCGTTCGGCGTCACGGCTCCGCCGGATCGGCCGTTCAGGAGGTCGATGCCGAGGTACAGATTGTCGAAGATGCGATTGCCGCGGATCGTGACCTTCGGCCCGCGGACGTGAATGCCGCCGATCATCGAGAAGAACGGCCGTCCGTTGTGGGCGATGACGTTGCCCTCGCCGGGCCCGAGCCCGCCGACCGTGATGTCGCCGTTTTCCTCGAGAACATAGATGCCGCCGCCGCTGTTTCCCAGAGCCAGGGTGGCCGTCGTGTCGGTGCCGATGAAGTTGCCCTGGATCGCCGAGCTCGAGTGCTCCAGCTCGATGCCCGCGTTGCCCTGGCCGGCGATGACGTTGCCGCGGATCAGCGGCGACGCGTCCCGGATGTCGATCCCGACCGCGTCGCCGATGGCCTGGGTGCCGGTCACGTCGGTGCCGATGAAGTTGCCTTCCACGATTCCCGAGGCATCGGCGTTGCTGACACGGATCGCCGTGTCGCCGACGCCGGAGATCACGTTGCGTGCCGCCGGATCGGCCCCGCCGACGACCACGCTCGCCGCGACGTCGAGGTCCAGACCGTCGCCGTAGAGCTCGTCGGCAATGCGCGCGGTTCCGGCGGCGTTGGTCCCGATCAGATTGCCCCGGATGCCCATGAAGGCGGCCACGTTGGTGACGACGCCCGAACCGGTGTGGCCGCTGATGAGGTTGCGTTCGAAGGGCAGAGTCCCGCCCAGGCCGACGAACAGGGCGTTCTCCACGCGAACCCCGAAGCCCTGCGGTCCGGGAACGCTCGTGCCGCTCGGATCCGTCCCGATGTAGTTGCCGACGATCAGTATCCCGTCACCCCCGGTTCCGACGTGGATCGCGCCCACCGCACAGCGATTGATGACGAGCCCCTGGATCGCCATGACGAGGAGGTCGTCGTTGCCGGCGTAGACCTGAAAGCACGGCTCGGAAACGGCGCCCGTCCCGTCGATCTCGATCTCGAGATTCGCGTTGAGCCCCTGACCCGCTCGGATTCGTGTTGGCGGAGGAGCCGGCCTGCGTGAACCCGTCGATCAGGACCGGCTGCGTGATCAGCGGCAGGCCCGAAGCCAGCGCGATCGTGTGCACGCCCGAACCGGGGATCGCGAAGGCGATGTCGTCGTTGCCCGGGTTCGCGTTCGCGGAGAGGATCGCCTGGCGCAGCGAGCCCGCTCCCGAATCGCTCGTGTTGGTCACCGTGAAGGTCGCCGCCGACAGCACCGCGGCCCGGAGCACACCGAGAACAACGAGGGTCCTTCTCATTCGAAGAGTCCTCCAGGGTCGCGTGGACTATTGCAGGCCGAAGGTCTTCACGAGGAACGTGGCCATCTGTCCGCGGTTGGCGTTGGTGAGGGGGCAGTAGTTGCCGCCGCCGCAGCCGGCGGTGACGTTGCGCGCGACGAGCTCGTAGATCCAGGGGGCGAACGTGCCGCCGCAGGGCACATCGGTGAAAGTCGCCACGGAGCAGGCCGGCGGGATGTAAGAGCCGCCCTCGAAGGTCTTGAGGAGGAAGACGGCCATCTGCTGGCGGTTGACCGGGTTGGAGGGGCAGTACATGCCGCCGCCGCAGCCTCCGGTGATCCCTTCCGCGACGAGCTCGTTGATCCACGGGGAAAAGCCGGAAGCGCACGGGACGTCGGGGAACACCTGGATCGTGCACGGGGGCGGGGTGTAACAGATGCCGTACCTGGCCTTCAGGAGAAAGACCGCCATCTGCTGGCGCAGCGTGTTCTGGAGGCCGCCATAGTTGCCGCCGCCGATACCTACCGTGATGGCGTTGCGCACGAGCGTCGTGACGTTCGTGTAGAACTGGTCGTTGCCCGGCACGTCGAGGAAGTTGGCGATCCAGCCGTTGGGCAGGGTGCCGGCGCTGCCGTCGGTGTTCGTGACGGTGACGTCGTTGAGGCTGCCGGGATCGAGCATGGGCGTCGTCGCGGTGATGGTGTTGTAGTCGGTCACGGAGACACCCGAGGCGGCGACGCCGCCGACGGACACGGTCGCTCCGGGCAGGAAGTTGAACCCGGCCAGGGTCACCGGGGCGCCCGCCGGACTGCCCGAGCCGGGCGTCGACGACACGACGATCCGCTGCGAGAACTCCGAGGTGTTGCCGTCGGGGTCGGTCGCCGTGGCCGAGACCTTTTCTCCCGCGCCCAGTGTGACCGGAAGGATCACGTCGATCGCGGCGTTGCCGTTGCCGTCCGTCATGACGTCGGCCGAGCCGAGGTAGGTCCGTCCCTGCAGGAAGTCCTGCGGACGGCCGAGGCACGCCGAGTTCGAATAGAAGTCGAGCGCGAACTGAGTGCTCGCGGCGCTGTTGAGACGGCCCTGAATCGTCGTGCTCGCGTTCCCGCCGGACACGTTGGGTGTCGCGAAAGCGGTGGTGATGACGGGGAAGTTCTGGTTGAGGTTCGGTCCGATGTCGGCGTCCCCGAGGTCGTTGATCGTGAGGCCGCCCTCCGCGAATTGGCCCTGGTTACCGAGGTCGATCCCGAGTGGCGAGGCGCCGCCGGCGCCGTGGGCCGCGCCGTTGCCGTAGATCGAGTTGCCGCGGATCGGATTGTTGAAGATCCCGATGGTGCTGTAGAGGACGAGAACGCCGGCGCCCCCGTTGAACGCGATGACGTTGGCTTCGCCCGGGCCGACGCCTCCGACGGCGACGTTCCGGCCCTGGATCTCGACGCCGGCGAAGGGATTGCCGAGATCGAGGGTCCCGGTCACGTCGGTGCCGATCCAGTTGCCCTGGACGACCCCGCCGTAAAGGGTGTCCCCGCCGGACCCGATGGTCATGCCGACCTGAGCGTTTCCGCTGACCACGTTCCGGCGGATGAGGAGGCCGCCCGTATTGCCGCCGCCGTAGATCCCCCAGTACGCGTTTCGGAGGGAAACCGTCCCGGTTGCATCGGTGCCGATGAGGTTTCCCTCGATCGTTCCGTTGACGCCCCCGACGATACCCACGTTTTCCGTCGAGTTGCCCGAGACGAGGTTGCGATCGGCCGGCAGGGGTCCGCCGAGTCGAAAACCATCGCTGCTCTGCGCCTCGACGCCGCGGCCGTTCTCGAGGGCGGCGGTCCCGGCCGCGTTCGTGCCGATGAAGCAGCCGGTCACGACGATGTCGTCCGCGAAGAAGGGCTAGGATGGCGAAACTGAACCCTCCGTTCAAGACGAGGCCCCGGATCGTCGAGCCGTCGCCGCCGGTCGAGATGAACAGGGCCTGCACCTCTGGGATTCCGGACCCGGACAGCACGATCTTGAGGACGGTGTTCAGCGCTCCCTCCGCGTTCGTGTTCGCCGAGGCGCCCGGCTGCGTGTAGCCGTCGATGAGAACGGGGCTCGTGATGAGCGGCAGCGCCGACGCCGGCGCAATCGTGCAGACCCCGGAGCCGTCGCAGCCCGTGCCGGAGACGTTGAATGCGATCGTGTCGAGGCCCGCGGCCCCGTTCGCGTCGAGCAGGGCCTGGCGCAGCGACCCCGCTCCGGAGTCGTTCGTGTTCGTGACGGTATAGGTCGCGGCAAGCGCCGGCGACGCAAGGCAGACGCCGAAAGCCAGAGCGACCCAACGTTTCATTGTGTCTCCCAGTGTTCTACGGAAGGTTGAATGTCTTGACGATGAACACGGCCATCTGGCCGCGGGTGTTGTTGCTGCCCGGGCAGTAGTTGCCCGCCGCCGCAGCCGCCGGTGATCTGCTCGGCCGCGAGCTCCTCGATCCAGTCGGCGAATGTCGAGGGACAGGGCACGTCGGGGAAGGTCCCGGCGCACATCGGGGGCACGTACGTCGAGCCGTACTTGGCCTTCAGGAGGAATACGGCCATCTGGTCGCGCCGCACGGGGTTCTGCGGGCAGTAGTTGCCGCCGCCGCATCCGCCGGTGATTCCCTGCGCGGCCAGGTCCTCGATCCAGTTGGCGAAGATGGAGGGGCAGGGCACGTCGGGGAAGGTGCCCGTGCATTGCGGCGGCACGTAGCAGAGCCCGTACTTCGCCTTGAGCAGGAAGACCGCCATCTGCTGGCGGAGTGTCGGCTGGTCGACGCCGTAGAACCCGCCGCCCGTGCCGGCCGTGATGGCATTGGTCACGAGCTGCGTGACGTAGGAGTAGAACTGATTGAACGACGACACGTCGAGGAAGTCCGCGACGAAGCCCTTCTCGAGCGTCCCGGTCGTCCCGTCGGTGTTGGTCACGAGAACGTCGTTGAGCGATCCGGCCGAGAGCGGGGGCGTGGTTGCCGTGATCTGATTGAAGTTCGTCACGGCGACGCCGGTCGCGGCCTGTCCGCCGATCGTCACCGAGGCGCCGTCCAGGAAGTCCGTTCCGGCCACGGTCACGCCCGTGCTGCCCGCGGAAGGGCCCGAGGCGGGCATGATCGTGAAGGGAAGGCGCTGCGAAAGCTCGGACGTGTTGCTGGCCGGGTCCGTCGCGGTCAGGCTGACGCGCTCGCCGGGCTGGAGCTCCCCTGGCACGGTGATGTCCACGACGCCGATGCCGGCGCCGTCCGTCGTGACCTGGCCGGAGCCGAGATAGGTCCGGCCCTCGACGAAGTCCTTCGGAAACCGGACACAGGCGTCGTTGGCGAAAACGTCGAGGTCGTAGGTCGTCGAGGCGGCCGAGTGGAGCACGCCCTGGACGCGCGTTCCGGCGGACGGTTCCTGCGCGAGCCCCGGCCCCACGGACATGAGGACCGGGAAGTTCTGCAACTCGTTGGGCCCCGTGTCGCCGTCGCCGTCGTCGTTGGCGTTGGCGCCGACCGGAGAGAGATCGATGCCGAGTCCGGCGTTGTCATGAATCGCGTTGGCGCGAATGGCGTTGCCGGTGAACCCGGAGCCCTCGATGAGAATGCCTCCCTGGGTGGTCGTCCCGTTGTAGGCGATGACGTTGGCTTCGCCCGCCCCGGTGCCGCCGATCACGAGCGAGCCCGCGAGCACGCGCAGTCCCCAACCGGTATTGGGAAGGGGCAGCGTGCCGGTCGCGTCGGTGCCGATCTTGTTTCCCTGCACGACGCCGCCGTCGTTGGGGAGACCCGAGCCGTAGTAGACGGCGTCGCCGCCGGTCGCCGCGATCACGTTGTCGAGCACGTCGTTGCCGGCGGTGTTGATGCCGATGGCGCGGGTCACGTTGCCGAGCGGCAGCGTCCCCGTCACGTCGGTGCCGATGTAGTTGCCCTGCACGACGACGCCCGTGACGCAGGTGCCGCAGAAGCTGCTGGACACCCCGACTCCGGCGCTCGTGTTCCCGGAAATGACGTTGCGTGCCGCGGCGGTCGCGCCGCCGATCGTCACGTTCGTGACGTTGAAGCAAAGACCGATCCCGTTATGCGGCAGGTTCGGCGCGTTCGCCGGGCGGGCCGTGCCGGTCGCGTCGGGGCCGATGAAATTGCCCGCGATGACGTGGCCCGAACCGCCCGCGCCGCTGTTGCATCCGAAGCCGATCTGGGCGCCCGAATTTCCCGAAATGACGTTGCGCTGCGCGGGAAGCTCGCCGCCGATCTGCTGGGTGTTCGACGCCGCCTCCGCGAAAATGCCGTATGTGTTGGGCTGCGCCGTCAGCCCCGCCGGGTCGACGCCTATGAAGCAACCCTCGATCGTGCCCGAGGAATCATAAACCTGGATGCCCGTGGAGGGGGCACGATTGACGACCAGACCGCGCACGACGAACGAGAAAGTTCCCTGAAAACTGAGGGCCGCGGCGCCGTTGCCGGCTCCCGAGTGGGTACCGTCGAGCTCGATCAGGTGCACCGAGTTGTCGGGCAGCCCGGGGCCGTTGGTGTTCGGGCTCGAACCGGACTGGGTGTAGCCGTCGATCGTCACGCCGCCGGTGATCAGCGCGAGGGGCGTCAGGGGCGCGATCGTGTGGACCCCGCCGCCCGGGATGGCAAAATCGATCGTGTCGTCACCGGCGGCGGCGTTGGCGTCGAGGATCGCCTGCCGGAGCGACCCGGCCCCCGAGTCGTTGGTGTTCGTGACGGTGAAGGTCGCCGCCGAAAGCGGAAGGGCACCGACGCTCAACAGGACCACGAAGCCGAATCGACTCGTGTGTCTCACGGGTACCCCCTCTCGAGGTGGGGCGGATTCTATCCCGTCATCGGCGTCACGGGGCCTGCGGTCCCGAACGTTCTGGGTAGGAACGTCGCCATCCGGGCACGGGTGTTGTTGTTCGACCCTCCCCGTGGCCGAACCTGGGAGCGACGGCATCCCCTCTCCTCGGCGGCGGGGAGAGGGGTGGGGCGGGGCTCTTACTGCAGGTTGAACGTCTTGACGATGAAGACCGCCATCTGGCCGCGGGTGTTGTTGTTTCCCGGGCAGTAGCTGCCGCCCCCGCAGCCTCCGGTGATGTTCTCGGTGGCGAGCTGCTCGATCCAGTTCGGCGAAGGTCGAGGGACAGGCGACGTCGCCGAAGACGCCGGCGCAATCCGGCGGCACGTACGCCGAGCCGTGCTTACCCTTCAGCAGGAAGACCGCCATCTGGTCGCGCCGCACGGGGTTAGTGCGGGCAGAAGTTGCCGCCGCCGCAGCCGCCGGTGATGCCCTGCGGCGGCCAGCTCCTCGATCCAGTGGGCGAAAGTGGAGGAGCAGGGCACGTCGGTGAAGATGCCCGCGCAGGCTGGCGGCGCGTAGCAGATGCCCGTACTTGGCCTTGAGCAGAAACACTGCCATCTGCTGGCGCAGCGTCGGCTGGTCGACGCCGTAGAGCCCGCCGCCCACGCCGGCCGTGATGGCGTTGGTGACGAGCTGCGTGACGAATGCGTAGAACTGGTTGCCGGCGGCACGTCGAGGAAGTCCGAAACGAAGCCCTTCTCGAGGGTTCCGGTTGTGCCATTCGTGTTGGTCACGACGACGTCGTTGAGGGTGCCGGCCGCCAGCGGCGGGGATGTCGCGGTGATCTGGTTGAAGCTGCTCACCACGACGTTCGTCGCCGGTTGGCCGCCGATCGTGACGGTGGCGTTGGTCTCGAAGTCCGTTCCCGAGATCGTGACGGCCGTGCCGCCGGCCGCCGGGCTCGAGGCGGGCGTGATCGTGAAGGGAAGCCGGAGCGAGAACTCGGACGTGCTGCCCGAAGGATCCGTCGCCGTCATGCTCACCCGCTCGCCCGACTCGAGCGTTCCCGGCACGGTGATGTCGATGATCCCCGTGCCCGAGCCGTCGGTCGTCACCTGGCCCGACCCCAGGTACGTCCGGCCTTCGAGGTAGTCCTTCGGAAAACGGACGCAGGCGTCGTTGGAGAAGACGTCGAGGTCGTAGGTCGTCGAAGGCGCGGAGTGGAGGATTCCCTGCACCCGGGTCCCTCCCTGCGGGGACTCGGAGAGCGTCGGCGTGGCCGAGCTCAGCACGGGAAAATTCTGCAGCGCGTTCGGCCCCGCGTCCCCGTCGCCCGCGTCGTTGGCCGTGGGGCCGATCGGGTTGAGATCGATCCCGAGCCCGGCGTTGTCGTGTATGGAGTTGGCGCGGATCGCGTTCCCGGCCTGATCTCCCTCGATGAAGATCCCTCCCGAGTCCCCTGTCCCGTTGAACGCGATGACATTGGCTTCTCCGGCGCCGGTTCCCCCGATCACGAGCCCGCCGGTGATCACGTGCAGCCCCCATCCGGCGTTCGGAAGCGGCGCCAGCCCGGTCACGTCGGTGCCGATCTTGTTGCCTCGAATGACGCCGCCGTCGTCCGGGAGACCGGCGTCGTAGAACACGGCGTCGCCGCCGGTCGCGGCGATCACGTTGTCGATCACGTCGTTGCCGCCTGTATGAACGCTGATGGCATGGGTCCCGTTGCCGAGTGGCATCGCTCCCGTCAGGTCCGTACCGATGTAGTTGCCGCGGATCGTGATGTCCGTGACGGCGAAGCCCGCGACGCTGTTGGACACGCTGACGCCGGTAGCCGAGTTGCCGGAGATGACGTTGCGTTCCGCCGGCGTCGCCCCGCCGATCGTCACGCCCGTGACGTTGAGGCAGAGCGCGATGCCGGTGCTCGTCCCGAACGGGTCCGGCGCTGGCACGGCGGCTCCGGTCGCGTCGGGGCCGATGAAGTTGCCCAGGATCTGGTGGCCGGAGCCCCCGGCGCTGTAGCAGCCCATGCCGATCTGGAAGACGGAGTTGCCGGAGATCACGTTGCGCTGGGACGGCAGCGTGCCCCCGATCTGAACGTCCTGCGAGCCTTCGATCTCGATGCCGACGCTATTCGATCGCGTGATCAGGCCCGTCGGGTCGACGCCGAGGTAGCAGCCGATGATCGTCCCGGTCGAGTCGCCGAAGAACTGGATGGCCGCGCCTGGAGAGCGGTTGATGACGAGGCCGTCCGCGACGAAGACCCCGCTCGAGATGCGGAACACGCCCGCGCCGGCATCGCCGCCCGTGTTGGTTCCGTCGATCTCGATCGTGTGCGTCGAATTGTCCGGAAGTCCCGGTCCGTTGGTGTTTGCGCTCGAGCCGGGCTGGGTGTAGCCGCGGACCTCGAGGTTCCCCGCGATGTCGGGCAGGGGCGTGGCCGGGAGAATGGTGTGCACGCCGGCACCGGGGATGTTGAAGTCGATGATGTCGTTGCTGCCCGCGGCGTTGGCGCTCTCGATCGCGTCGCGCAGTGAGCCCGCGCCCTTAGTCGTCGGTGTTGGTGACCGTGAAAGTTGCCGCCGACAGGGCACCGGTGCACAGCAGGACCACGAAGCCGAATCGACTCGCCTGTCTCACGGGTACCCCCTCTCGAGGTGGGGCGGATTCTATCCCGTACGCGGCGTCAGGGGGCCTGCAGCCCGAACGTTCGGGACAGAAACGTCGCCATCTGGGCACGGGTGTTGTTGTTCGTCGGACAGTAGTTCCCGCCCCCGCACCCGATGGTCACGCCCTCGGCCGAAAGCTCCTCGATCCAGTTGGCAAAGGTCGACGGGCAAACGACGTCGCCGAAGTGACCGGTGCAGGCCGGGGGGACGAAGTCGGAGCCGCGGTGCGCCTTGAGCAGGAACACGGCCATCTGGTCCCGGCGGACGGGGTTGGCGGGACAGTACAGGCCGCCGCCGCAGCCTCCCGTGATTCCCTCGTTGGCCATGGCTTCGATCCAGGGTGCGAAGGTGGACGCGCACGGCACGTCCGGGAAGATGCCGGCGCACGGCGGGGGCGTGTAGCAGATTCCATGCTTTGCCTTCAGCAGGAAGACCGCCATCTGTTGCCGCTTGATGTTGTCGAGGAAGCCGTAGTTGCCACCGCCGATCCCCACCGTGATCTCGTTGGCGACGAGGCGGTAGACGTCGGGCAGGAAGCCCGTGCCGGTCGCCGAGTCGTTGAAATCGGCGACCCAGCCGTTGGGCCGGGTTCCGGAGGACCCGCCCGGGTTCTGCACCGTGATGTCGTTGATGCTCCCCGCAGGGAGCGCCGGCATTTTCGCCTGGATGTGGCTCGCGTCGAGAACGACGACGTTGGTGGCGGAAACGCCGCCGACCGTCACCGTGGCGCCGGGCTCGAACCGGTGGCCCGACAGCGCGTTGGTGTTGCCCGCCAGTCCGCCGCCGAGGCTGCGGAGAAACAGAATGTCGTTGGAAAACTCGGAGGAATTTCCGGCCGGGTCCGTGGCGACCGCCGTCACCGGCTGCCCGGAAGCGAGAACGGCGTCGAGGACCGCGTCGAAAGTGCCGTGTCCCGCGGCGTCCGTCGTCACCTGCGTCGATCCGACGTACTCCTCGCCCTGGGGATACAGGGGCGGGCGCGGTGAGCAGGCCGGGCCGGCATAGAAGTCGACGTCGAAGACCGTCGAGGCCGCGCTCGTCAGGCTCCCGTGCACGGTCGTCGACGCGCCGTAGTCGACGGAATCGACGAACGGGAAGTTCTGGACGCCGTTGGGGCCGCTGTCGGCGTCGAGCTCGTCGACGGGCGCCGGGCCGACCTGCGGCCCGAAGGCGATGTCGATGCCGAAAACCTGGTTGTTGAAGATCCGGTTGCCGCGGATGGAGTTTCCGGAGGCCGTGCTCGTGATGTACACGCCGGCGTGGTAGGTGCCCGCGCCGTTGAAAGCGATGACGTTGCCTTCGCCGGTGCCGATTCCTCCGATCCTGGCGCCGTTGCCCCGCACGACGATGCCGTAGGGGGCGTTGCCGAGGTCGATGGTTCCCGTCGCGTCCGTCCCGATGAAGTTGCCCTGGACGATCGCGTTGTCTCCCGTCGCCGACGAAATGGAGATTCCCCCGTCGGGTCCTCCGAAGCTCGCGGCGATGACGTTGCCGGCACCGGGGGCGCTGCCCCCGATGGTCACGTTGCTGCCGTTGTTCTGGATCCCGACCTTGTTGGCGATGGGGTGCGTGCCGGAGACGTCGGTGCCGATGAAGTTGCCCTGGATCACGTCGCCGGGGTTCGTGAGGATCGCTGAAGAGTCGCAGCCCGCGATGACGTTGCGCGCCGCCGGGGTCGTGCCCCCGATCTGGTCGTTGGTCCCGGCGTCGATGCAGCGGCTCGTCACGCCGTGCCCGGCCGGCCGGGCCGTGCCCGCGGCGTTCAGGCCGATCACGTTGCCCTGGATCTGCCACGCGGTGCCGGCATTGACCATCTGGTTGCTGCCGCCGGCGATGACGTTGCGGTCCGCGGGGGCGGTTCCGCCGACGACCACGTTGTCGACCGTGGCCCCCCGGATGCCGCGGACACCCGCGCTTCCGGAAAGGGTGCCCGTGGGGTCGAGGCCGATGAAGTTCCCGACGATCACGGCGCCGTCGGCGCTCCCGGTCAGTTCGATGTGGTCGTCGAAGCAGCTGTGGATGACGAGCCCTTTCACCGTGACGCCCGGCCCGGTGATCTTGAGGCAGTCGGAGGCGCTCGTCTGCGGAAGAGCCGCTCCGGAAATCTCGATTTTCAGGACGGCGTCGGAGCCGAAGCCCGGCCCGAGGGTGTTCGGCGAGGAGCCCGGCTGCGTGTAGCCGTCGATCGTCGTCGTCTCGGTGACCGTCGGGAGGAGCGTGACCGGGGCGATCGTCTGCACGCCGCTGCCGACGATCGCGAAGGCGATCGAGTCCGCGCCGGGGTTGGCGTTGGCGTCGAGGATCGCCTGGCGCAGCGTTCCGGCGCCGCTGTCGGCGGTGCTCGTGACGGTGTAGGTATTGGCGGCCAGACGCCCCGCCGGGAGAAGCAGGACGAGCGCCAGGAAAGTGCGGATGCCTTTCACGGAGCCTCCCTATTGTTGTTCGGATGAATTGTGCTGTGCGCGGGGAGCCTATACTCGAAACTGGCCGAAACGTGGCGCGATTGTCCGGCCCTTCCCAGATGGTCACCTCGGCGACCCGGCTCCAGCCCAGGGCGCCCGAGGCCTCGAGCCTTTCGGCAAAGTATCGGGCCAGGTTCTCGGCGGAGGTGTTCCGGCCCCGGAAGGCCGGGTGGTCGTTGACGTAGCCGTAGTCGAACTCGCGGGCGATCGCCTCCAGCGCGCTCCGGGCCGGGACGAAGTCCACGGCGAGGTCGTATTGCTGGAGCTTTTCCGACTCGAGCACCGCCTCGACCCGGTAGGAGTGGCCGTGCAGCGGCTCCGGGCCCCCCGCGTAGTCGATCAGGTTGTGCGCGGCTTCGAAGCGGGCCGTGACCGTGACCCGGTAGGACATCAGCGGAGACTTTCGAACTGCTCTGGCGTGATGCCGAGCTGGTCCAGAATCTGGTGGAAGAGCCAGCCGCCGACCTCGCGCGAAGGATGCGCCGGTATCGTGGTCGATCTGCCGTGCGAGTGCTGCCAGCGAGCGTGGCTTCCCTTCTGAGGGGTCTTCACGAATCCGAGCTTTCGGGCGGCGCGCTCGAGCTCTGCGGCCCTAGCGGGCATTCACCGCGAGCACGGGAACGTCCGCGGGAAGGACCCGACCCTGCTCGGCATACTCCTCGACGATCATCTGAAAAACGTTGGCGAGCTCCGCTTCGGCTTCGGCCGGGCTGTCTCCGACCGCATGGCATCCCGGGATGGCCGGGAGGTAAGCCGCGAAGGTCCCGTTGTCGTCGGGACGGACGACCCGGGTGTACCGGTTGAGAAGGGCGGAGGTGTTCTCCATGCCTTGAATTCTAAGCCTGTTTGTCACCCGAGGACCGTCGTCTCGCGCGTGACCGACATCCCCGCCTGCTCGGCCGGCGGGATCGAGAGGAGCGCCTCGAGGACCTTCTTCGCCGTCGCGGTCTCGCCCGCCGCCTGGTCGAGGTTCACCTCGAAGACGAGGCTGGCGCCCGAGCCATCGGATTCGAGCGCCAGGGACCGCAGGGCCGGCATGGCCTGCCGCCAGCCGTTGACGAGCGCCTCGCTCGCGCGATTCACGTGGTCTTCCGAGTCCAGGCGCACCGCATAGCGTGCCCCCTTGACGGCTTTCGCGAGGGACGGCTCGCCGGCCGCGAGCGCGCGGATCTCGAGCACCTCGACGCCGTCGGGGAGCTTCGCGTTGATGCGGTCAGCGGCGTCGGCCGGGAACGGGGCGCGGCCGTCGACGTCGAACACCTCGTGCCGGCTCTCGACTCCGAGAGCGAGCGCCGGACCCATCGAAAGCTTCATGTGCGGGTTGAAGCCTTCCGTGTAGCGCGCCGGGAGCCCCGCGGCCCGGATGGCGCGCTCGAGAACGTCCATCGTGTTGCGGTGCGAGAGAAGGCGCGCGTCGCCCGTCTTCGAAAACGCGATGCGGTGGCGGAACACCTGCTCGCCCTGCGCGCCGCGGCGCGAGGCGGCCGGCAGGTCCGGCATCGCCTTCTGGCGGTAGGCCGCGCCCTTGGCGACCTCGCGGTAGGCGGCCGGGTCGCTCGCGGGTGCGGTGGCCGCGTCGAATGTCGGAATGGACCCCGGCATCCCCCTGGCGAGCATCGTGTCCTCGCCGTTGCCGGGAACGCCGCAGGCGTAGCAGTGTCCCCACTTGCAATCCTCGGTGCGCATTTCCTTCTTCGCCTTGATGAGCTCGATCTGGAGCCAGCGCTTCTTGATCGAAACGTCGAGGACGTCCCACGGCAGGATCTCGTCGAGGTCGTAGGCCCGCAGGTACGACTCCCTGGGGATGCCCTCCGTCGAGAAAGCCTGCATCCAGAGGTCGTGGCGGAAATGTTCGGTCCAGCCGTCGAAGCGCACGCCCGACTTCCAGGCCGTGTGAAGGATGCGGCCGGCGCGGCGGTCGCCCCGCGACAGGACGCACTCGATCTCCGCTTCCCGCGGCTCGTGCCACTTCATCTTCGCCCCCCGAATCCGGCGGAACCGGTCCTTCAGGTACGCGAGCTTTCGCTCGAGGGTCTCGACGCCGTCGAAGGGCGCCCACTGGAAGGGCGTCCAGGACTTCGGCACGAACGATCCGACCGAGACGTTGACGTTCTTGCGGCCGTGCTTCCGTCCCTGGGCGAGGATGCCCTCCACGAGCGTCACGAGCTCGTCGAGGTCGGCGTCCGTCTCCGTCGGCAGCCCGATCATCGTGTAGACCTTGATGAGGTCCCAGCCGCGGGCGAACGCGACGTCGGCCGCCGCGATCATGTCCCCGTTGGTGAACGTCTTGTTGATGACGCGCCGCAGCCGGTCGGAGCCGGTCTCCGGCGCGAACGTGAAGCCGGACTTGCGGACTTCCGAGACCGCATCGGCGAGGCCCACGGAGAAGGCCTCCGCGCGCAGCGACGGCAGCGAGATCGACACGCGCTGGTCGGAGAGCTCGGGCGCGAGGCACTTCACCAGCGGCTCGATCTGCGAGTAGTCCGCCGTCGAGAGCGACAGCAGGCCCACCTCGCTCCAGCCCGACTCGGCGATGAACTTCTTCGTCATGTCGGCGACGTCGGCGGGATCGAGCTCGCGTACGGGCCGGTACCAGTAGCCGGCCTGGCAGAATCGGCAACCCTGCGTGCAGCCGCGCATCACCTCGAGGCCCAGACGGTCCTGCACGATCTCGACGGAGGGGACCATCGGCTTGTCGGGGTAGTAGTCGGGCTTCAGGACCGGGACCCACGTGCGCCGCGCGCGCTCCGGCGCCCGGGCGTCGTTGCGCTCGATCGCGGCGATCCGCCCGTCCTCGCGGTACGTCACGTCGTAGAAGGACGGGACGTAGATCCCGTCGACCTGTGCGAGCGCGGCCAGGAGGTCTCGGCGGGCAAGCCCCTGCGCCCGCGCCGCGCGATGCGCGTCGAGGAAGACCGGCAGCGCCTCTTCGGCGTCGCCGACGAGGATGGCGTCGAAGAAGTCGGCGATGGGCTCGGGGTTCGCCGTGCACGGTCCGCCGCCGAGGACGATCGGGTCGCCCTCCCGCCGTTCGCGCTGCCAGACCGGCAACCCGGCCAGGTCCAGCATGTTCAGGATGTTCGAGTAGTTGAGCTCCGCCTGGAGCGAGAAACCCAGCACGTCGAAGTCCGCCACGGGCGCGAAGGACTCGGTCGAGAAGAGCGGAATTCCCGCCTCGCGCATCCGTTTCTCGAGGTCGACCCACGGCGCGTACACGCGCTCGCACGCGAAGTCCTCCCGGCGGTTGACGATCTCGTAGAGGATCTTGAGCCCCGTGTGGCTCATCCCGATCTCGTAGGTGTCGGGGAAGGCGAGGGCCAGCGTCACGGAGGCCCTTGACAGGTCCTTGCGCGTGACGTTGCGCTCGAGGCCGACATAGCGCCCCGGCTTCTCGACGAATGGCAGGTGTCGATCGAGGGCCGGGCGGAGGGACGCGTATCGCATGGAACCGGGGATTGTACCGGCATTCCCCGGCCCGGCAGCGGTCCGGCCCACCGCTACATCAGGGGCGCCAGTGTCAACAGGAACGTCTTCGTCAGGAAGACCGCCATCTGGCCGCGGGTGTTCGGGAACGTCGGGCAGTAGTTCGGGCCGCCGCAGCCGGCCGTGATGTTCAAGGCGACCAGCTCGCCGATCCAGTCGGCGTAGAGGGACGGACAGACCACGTCCGCGAAGACCGCTGTGCACGCCGGCGGCACGTGTCCCGACCCGAACTTGGCCTTGAGCAGGAAGACGGCCATCTGCGCGCGCGTGACCGGATTGCTCGGGCAGTAGTTGTTGCCGCCGCAGCCGACCGTGATGCTCTCGGCCACGAGCTGCTCGATCCAGTCGGCGAACGGATTGGCCGGGCAGGCGACGTCGGCGAACACTCCGTGGCAGTCGGGGGGCAGGTAGAACTGGCCATGCTTCGCCTTGAGCAGGAACACCGCCATCTGTGCGCGGGTGACGGATGCGTTGCGGCAATAGTTGCCGCCACCGCAGCCCGCCGTGATCCCCGCGCGGACGATCGCCTCGACGTAGTCGTGGAACGTATCGGACTCCGGAACGTCCAGGAAATCCGCGAGCCAGGCGCGTTCGAGGAAGCCGATGCTCTGGTCCGTGTTCGTGACGGCGATGTCGTGGAGCTGTCCCGGCGCGAGATTCGGCGTGGTCGCGGTGATGGTGTTCGGATCGACCACGTTTACGCTGGTCGCGAGCGAGCCGGAGAGGGCGACGGTCGCCTGGTTGGCGAAGCTCGTGCCCGCGATTGTCACGGCCGTCCCGCCGCCGGCGGGGCCGGAGTCGGGCGTGATGGACAAAACGGTCGGCGTCGTGAGGCGCCAGATCGTGCCGACGCTGTGCGCGCCGCCGCTCGTCGTGGTGCCGTAGAGCGCGCCGTCGATGCCCTGGATGACGCCGCCGTGCGGCGTGGCGCCGCTCGCACTGGTGAAGTCGTGCGCGGAGTGGACGAGCTGTCCGAGCTTCGTCATCCGGAAGACGGTCCCGCTCCCGGAGCCGCCGGCCGACCCGGTGCCGTAGAGGAGGCCGCCGATCGTCGGCGACAGCTCGGCGCGGGAGTCGGTGCCCTCGGCGTTGGCGAACGCGTGGACCACGGAGTATTCCGTACCATCGCGGCGCAGCTTGAAGACCGTGCCGCCCGACGTCGACCCGCCGAGGACCGTCGTGCCGTACAGAAACCCCTCGATGGTCTCGATGAGCGGCGCGGCCGGGTCGTTGCCGTCGTTGCCTGCCGTGAAGGTGTGGAGCGTCTCGAAGCCGGTACCGTCGGTGTTCAGCCGGAAAACCGTGCCGAAGCCGGACCCGTTGTGGGCCTTCTCGGTCGTGCCGTAGAGCATCCCGTCGGAGCCGATGAGCAGACCGCCGTAGGGATTCGAGCCGTCGTCCGAAGTCGTTCCGAACACGTGCAGCACCGTGTAGGTTGCGCCGCCCGGGTCGATCGAGAACACGGTCCCGAACCCGTTGGCGCCGTTGTTGCGCGCCACGCCGTACAGGATGGTGTCGGGTCCCTGGACGAGCCGACCGTACGGGTTCCCGCCGTCGTTGCCGCCGTCGAGGTGATGGATGACGGCGAAGTTGTTGCCGTTGGTGTCGATCTTGTAGATCACGCCCGCATCGTCGTTGCCGCCGTTTGCGGCCGTGCCGAAGAGGAAGCCGCCGCCGAGGATCAGACCGGCGTACGGATCGTCCCCGTCGCTGTCGTCGAAGTCGTGGATCACGTCGAAGTTGTTGCCGTCCGGGTCGAGCCGGAAGATCGAGCCGTTTCCGTTCGCGCCGCCGAAGATGGCCGTGCCGTACAGGACGCCGCCGGAATCCTGGACCAGCGTCGAGCGCGGATTGTGGCCTTCGCTGACCGCGAGGCTGTGGATGACGAGGTAGCTCTGTGCCGCGAGACCGGCGGGGAAGAGCGTGGCGATGGCGGCTGCGAGCCCCAGACAGAGGCGGCGGCGTTCCGTGGCCATGAATCCCTCCTGGAATCGGCCGGGATTCTTTCACAAGCCCCGGCCCCGGGGGAGCCCCCGGATTCGGTCCGGTCCCGGGCGCCCGCGGGGAGGGGCGCGCCTCAGAGGTACTTGAAGCCGCTCCCGGTGTTGAAGAGGACGATTCTCTGCGACCGGTCCAGCCGTCCCGCCGCGACGAGAAGCTTCGCCGCGGCCCACGCCGCGCCGCCTTCCGGGGCGGCGAAGATTCCCTCGTTCGCACCGATCTCGTCGCAGGAGCGCCGCATCTGGTCGTCGGTCACCGAAATCGCGGCGCCGCCCGAGGCGCGGACGAAGCGCAGGATCAGATAATCGGCGAAGGCCTTGGGCACCCGCAGCCCCGAAGCATACGTGTGCGCGTTGGGAAACTTCTCCGAGACGTCCTTGCCCTCGGCGAATGCCTTCGGGATCGGCGCGCAGCCTTCCGCCTGGACGGCGAACATCTTCGGCCGCTTCGAGCCGATCCAGCCCATCTCCTCCATCTCGTCGAACGCCTTCCACATCCCGATCAGGCCCGTGCCGCCGCCGGTCGGGTAGAGGATGGCGTCGGGCACCTGCCAGCCGAGATCCTCGGCGAGCTCGTAGCCGAGCGTTTTCTTGCCCTCCACGCGGTAGGGCTCCTTCAGCGTGGAGACGTCGTGCCAGCCCTCTTTCGCCGCGCGCTCGGCGACGATCCGGCCGCAGTCGTCGATCAGCCCGGGAACCAGCGTCACGCGGGCGCCGTAGCGCTCGCACTCGATCGCGAAGACGCGCGGCGTGTCGGCGGGCATGAAGACGTGGCACTCCATGCCCGCCTTCGCGGCATAGGCCGCGGCCGCTCCACCCGCGTTGCCTGCGGTCGGCAGGGCGATCTTCGTGTGCCCGAGCTCTTTTGCCTTGGAGACCGCCGCGGACAGGCCGCGCGCCTTGAAGGAGCCGGTCGGGTTTCCCGACTCGTCCTTGATCCAGAGCTTCGCGAATCCGCCGCGCGCGCCGAGGCGCTCGGCCGGCAGCAGGGGCGTGCCTCCCTCGCCGAGCGAGACGATGTGGACCGGGTCCTCGACGGGCATCGTCTCGTGCCAGCGCCAGATCGAGCGCGGCCGATCGGCCGCCGCGTCGCGGTCGAGGCTCCGCGGGTGGTATCTCGCGAACAGCGCGCCGCCACAGGCGGAGCAGACGTTCAGGCGGAGATCGCGCTCGTACGCGGCGCCGCAGCGCGTGCAAATCAGGTGCGCGAACGAGGAGAACATCAGGGTGCAGGTCGGCGGAGGGCGGTGCTCACGCGGAGCAGTGGCGTTCGAACGACGCCGAAGAGGATAGCACCTTTCTCTCGTCGGAACAGTCTTGATTCTCGCCGGAAGCGGAAGCGATAATCGCCGCGGACATGGAACTCTCCGATCACCTTCGCGAAATGCTCAAGGAGCTCGGCCAGGCCATCAACGAGTCGATCTCCGGCTCGGGCCGCGTGCACGACTCCATACAGCGCATCCGCGACGAGGGCTACAACCTCTACATGGTGCTCGACGCCAAGGTGGGTGTGAACAAGCGGGAAGGCAAGACGAACCGCTCGCGCCGCACCGTCGTGCGCGCGGTCGAGCCCGACGACTCCGACGCTCCGGCCAGCCGCGCGGCCTTTCGCATCAACCTGAAGGACCTGCGCTTTCTGAAGTCGCTGGGCATCGACCCGACCCGCAAGGTCCGCGTGCGCAAAGCCGTGGCCCGCAAAGTCGCGAAGTAGCGCGCCGCGGCTCCGGCGCCCGCCGGACTAGACTCCTTCCCATGGACCCTCTCGGGATGACGGCCGCCGCGTGGGAGGCGCTCGCCGCCGACCGGGGGTTGCCGCGGTATCGTGGCCGCCAGATCTTCGACGCGCTGCACCGCGGCGGGCGCCTCGACTACGACCAGGTGCATGAGCTGCCGCGGGAGCTGCGCGAGGCCCTGGCACGCGAGCTTCCGATCCGCCTGCCCGAGGTCGCGCGACGCGAGGAGTCGGCCGATGGAAGCGTCAAGCTCGGCCTGCGGCTGGAGGATGGCGCGCTCATCGAGGCGGTTTACATGCCGACCGGCGAGGCATTCGCCCAGGTCAACGAGTTCACCGATGCCCGCGCCGTCCCGCCGGAGCCTCTTCCCGCCGGGGGGGCGCGGGCCTCGACACCGCCTGTCCCGCGGTTCACCGTCTGCCTCTCCTCCCAGACGGGCTGCGCCGTGGACTGCGCCTTCTGCGTGACGGGTCGCCTGGGCGCCGGACGCAACCTTTCCGGGGGCGAGATCCTGGGTCAGCTGCACGTGCTTCTGCGCGAGGTCGGACGTGGGATGGAAGGGATGCGCCTGGTCTTCATGGGCATGGGTGAGCCCTTCCTGAATCCCGAGGGCGTGATCGGGGCGCTCGAGATCCTCTTCGCGCTCGTGTCGCCGCACCGGGTCACGGTGTCGACCTCCGGAATCACGCCGGCCTTCGGCCGGTTCGCGGCCTTGCCGAAACGGCCCAACCTCGCCGTGTCCCTGAACGCCGCCGACGAGGCCGTGCGCGAGAGATTGATGCCGATCACCCGGACCTATCCGCTGGCGGAACTGGTCGCGGCGATGCGCGCGTGGCCGCTCGAGGCGCGCCGCTCGATCCTCGTCGAGTACGTGCTGATCGCCGGCGTCAACGATTCCCCGGGCGACGCGGCGAAGCTCGTCCGGCGTCTCCGAGGCCTGCGCGCCAAGGTCAACGTGATTCCCCTCAACGAAGATCCGGTCTACCTGCCGGGCTGGAAGCGGCCCGCGGAGACCGCGATCGACGCCTTCGTGCGGTCCCTCGCGGCTGCCGGTCTGACGGTCACGGTGCGGCGCAGCAAGGGCCCCGACGCCGCGGCGGCCTGCGGACAGCTGAAGGGGAGGACGGAGGATCCGCGGAGACGGCCGCGGGACGATCGGATTCCGTCGCCGAAGTGACGGCGGCGGGACCCTCGACCGCCGGAGGCCCCTTAGGTGTCGTCAGGCGGGAAGGTAGGTCCGGAAGAACTCCTCCCACCGTCTCGCGTAGGCCATGCGGGCCGCGGCCGCGGGCTCGTCGGCGTGGTGGCAGTGTCCGGCGCCGGCCACGTCCCACACGGCGCTGCGCGGAGGCAGCGCGGCGGCCAGGCGGCGCGTGAATCGCAGCGGCACGAGCCGATCGTCTTCGCCGTGGACGAGGAGCACCGCTGCGGTCACGCGCGTGGCGGCGGCGACCGGATCGAGAAGCTCGAGGCCGCCCGCCGACCGATCGGCGCCGAGCTCGCGGCGGACGCGGGCGACCGCGCGCGAGATGGCCCAATGCGTGGTCAGGGACAGCAAAGGCGCCGGAACGTGCGTGGCCCGGGACAGGTAGTGCCGCGCCATCTCGCGCGGCTCGGCGAACGGGGACTCGAGCCAGATGGCGCGCACGCCCGAGCGCCCGGCCGAGAATTCCAGCGCGACCGAGGATCCGGCCGAGCAGGAGTGGATGCCGATGCGGTCGGCGTCGACGCCGAAGCTTTCCCGCGCGGCCTCGAGCGTCAGAGCGAGGTCGTCTTTCTCGAGGAGGCCGAGCGTGAAGATCGTGCCGCCGCTCTTTCCGTGCGCGCGCAGGTCCGGCAGGAGAACGTTGTAGCCGAGTGCCAGAGCGCGCAGGGCGTCCGGTCGCCACTCGCTCGCGTTGCCGCCCTTTCCGTGGAGGAAGACCAGGGTGGCGCGCGTCTCGGGGCGTCCGGGCGAAGCGAACGTCGAAGACAGCTCGACGGGCAGCCTCGGGCTGCCCCGGTGGCGGAGGTTCGCGACGACCGCGGCCGCGCCCTCGAGCGCGGCGAGAAGCTCGTCGTGTCGGTCCGGCGTCGGTCCGCCCAGTCCCTTCGAGGACAGGAGACGGTCCGCGAGCTCCCGCGCGGCGAGGTACGAGCCGCCGAGATAGAGAACGCCGCCGGAGGTCAGCCAGGGTAGGGCGCGGCGGGCCCAGCGCGAATCCGTGGCCTACTCCAGGCCGTAGGCCCGCTGCGCCTCCCGGCCCTTCTTTCCGAGCACGCCCACGACCTCGACCGGCCCCTCGACGTAGGTCTGGCAGGCCAGCCGCGTCGTGCGGTTCTTCCACCGCCTGCGCACGAGCGCGAGCGGCTTGAAGAACCAGAGGGCGAGCGAGAATTTCTCGAGTCGCGTCGGAGGCGAGAGGTTCTCTCCGCCGGAGACGGGGATCACCGCGCACGTCGCGCAGAGGCCGTCGCCGCCGCACCATTTCCAGAGCCGGGCGTCGGCCTCGAGCGCGGCATCCCAGAGGCGGTAGCCTTCCCACACGTCGATTTCCTTGCCGTTGATCACGCAGCGCACGCGGCGCCGCTCGGTCTTCGGGTTCGCGGCCATGGGGGAATTATACGGGGCCGCCGTGGCAAGATGCGGACCCGATGACCACGCTCCTCTGGCTCGCGGGAATCGCGTTCGCGCCGACGCCGGCTCCCGTGGCTTCGTCCTTCACGCTCTCGGAGGTCGCCCCCGGTGTCTTCGCCGCGATCTCCGATCCCGCGAGCGAATCCGGCAACGCGGGCTTCGTGATCGGCTCGGATTCGGTCCTCGTCGTCGACGCATTCGCGACGCCCGAGGCGGCGGCGCGGCTGCTCGCCGAGATCCGCGCGCGGACGCCGCTGCCGGTACGCTTCGCCGTCCTGACGCACTTTCACGGCGACCACATGGGCGGAAGCGAGGTCTGGGCCGGTGTCGGTGCCGCCGTCCTGGCGCACGAGAACGTCCGCGCCTGGGCGCGGCGCGAGTTCCAGGAGGGCCTGACTCCCGAGGCGCGGGCCCGCTACGCGGCGTTGCGGCTTCCCGACGTGACGTACCGCGATCGCGTATCGCTCTGGCTCGGCGACCGCCTCGTCGAGGTGTTTCATCGGCCGGGGCATTCGGGCAGCGATTCCATCGTCCGCGTTCCGGACGCGAAAGTCGTGTTCACCGGCGACCTCTTCTCCAAGCGCTGCCTGCCGGGCACGGCCTTCGCGCGCACCGACGCCTGGGTGGCGACGCTCGACGCGCTGATCGCGGACTATCCCGATGCCGCCTTCGTGCCCGGCCACTGCGCCGTCGGGAGGGCGCTCGACGTGCGCGCATTCCGGGACTACCTCGGTGGCCTGCGCCTCGCCGTCGCCCGCGCGCTCCGCGAGGGCAAGTCGGGTGCGACGCTGGCCGAAGTGGTGAAGGCTCAGCTCGCGGCCCGGTATCGGACCTGGACCGGCTTCGACGAGGTCGACCGGAACATCGCCGACGTCGAGCGCGAGCTCACGGGCACGAAGGCGTATCCACCGGCTGCCCCGTAATCCGGGCCCAGTCGGCGGCGAGGAACTGGAGCTCGACTCCCGCGCTGGTCCGGCCGGGAGCGACCGCGACTCCGAGCAGCGAAGGGTCCCGCGGGTCGGCGGTCACGACGGACTCTCCCTTCCAGATCAGGAGAAAGCCGTAGTCGCCGGGCGCCGCGAGGGGCAGGCGAAAGGTGCCGTCGCAGGCCGTCGTGACCGGAGGAGACCAGGGGATGTTCGCGCCGCGGGGGATTCCGCGGACACCGATGCCGCCAACCGGGCGTCCGTCGAGGCCGTGGACCCGCCCCTCGACGAATCCGACGGGATTGGCGGCGATGCGGCGGGATGCCGCCGTCGGCGTCGGCGCCGTCGCGCAGCGGCCTGCGAGGGCCGCGCTCGCGGCCCAGACGAGGACCCGCGCAACTCGACGCCATGCGAGACCCATGTGATGATCCTGCCATGAGCGGACCCGACGAGACACATCACTTCGAAGCGTCGGCCCGATGGTCGGGCGACGGCGCGGGCTCCGGCGAGGTCCGCGTGTCGGCCGGCGCGTTGGGAGTGCCGATCGCCGGCGCGGTCGAGCTCGGCGGGTCCGGCGGGAAGGCGAATCCGGAGGAGCTGCTCCTCGCCGCTCTCGGCGCGTGCTTCGCGAACACGTGGGCGATCTTTCTCAGGAAGCTCGCGGTGGCCCTGCCCGAGCCCTCGCTCGCCGTCCAGGGCGAGCTCGGCGCCGATCCGGCCGGCGGCTATCGTTTCGAAAAGGCGGTGATCCGGGTGCGCGTCCCGGCGGCCCTGCTCGCCGCCGACCGGCCGAAGGTCGAGAAGACCCTGCAGCTCGCCGAGAAGTACTGCATCCTCTCCAAGGTGGTCCGCGCCGCGATGGCGCTCGAAGTGGAGATCGAAGAAGCCTGATCGGGGCGGCGCGCCCCACGGGATTCTCGAAGCGCCCATGAAACGGATCCCCATCGAAGACGCGTTCGACCTCCATCCGTTCCGGCCGCGCGACGTGGTCTCGGTCGCCGCCGAATACCTGGACGAGGCCGGACGCGCCGGCTTCCGCGAGGTCCGGCTGATCCACGGGAAAGGGACCGGGGCGCGCCGCGCGGAGGTTCGCCGGCTGTTGTCCCTGCGCAACGACGTCGCCGACTACTTCGATGCGCCGCCCGGGCGCGGGGGCGGGGGGGCTACGATCGTCCTCCTGAAGCCCCGGTCCTAGACCGCCGGCCGCTCGGTCGTCGCGTGCTCGATCGCCGTTCCGGCCACCGGGACGGGAGCTCCGCAGACGCACGTCGCCTCGAAGCCGCCGTCGGCGGTCACGGAAGCGCGGGGCACCTCGAGGCGGCGCCCGTCGTTGACGGCCCGGTCGTTCGACCAGCGGCGCACCGAGCCGACGAGCCGGTCCGGTGCGTCCGCGTACTGGATCGTGATCTGGCATCCGCAGGCGGGGCACGCTCCCCAGAAGTAGTTCATGGATTCCTTTCTCCGGCGGGCCCGCGCAGCTCCCGGTGCGCGCGCTTGCGCTCGTACATGACGCGGTCGGCCTGCGAGATCGCGACGTCGAGCGGGATGCGTTTCGAGTAGATGTGAATGCCGACCGAGGCGGCGAGGAACTTCGGGTAGGGCCGTCCGCCGGGGCGGGCGGACTGCTTGACCTCGTCGATCTTGGAGGGGAGCATGTAGAAGCGCCGGCGGGCCAGTTCTTCGTCCATGCCCGGAAGGATGACGAGAAACTCGTCGCCGCCCCACCGGATCACGTGGTCGTTGCCGCGGACCAGCTTCTTGATGGCGTTGGCGACCGTCCAGATCGCACGGTCGCCTTCCTCGTGGCCTTCCGTGTCGTTGATCCGCTTGAGTCCGTCGACGTCGATCAGGACGATGGAGCCGCCCGCGTCGCTCGCCTCGAGCTGGGGCTTGATCTCGTCGAGGAAGAAGCGGTTGTGCGTCTCGGTCAACGGATCGAGGATGGCCTTGCGCTTCGAGCGCCGCGTGTCGTCCATCGTCCGGGCGTGGAGGGCGGCGAGGCGGCGTTCGGTGTCCTCCATGGCCCAGATGATCAGGCCGATGCCGAAGAGCATCTCGAGCAGCACGTCGAAGAAGCCGCTGAACTCCACCAGGGTCCGGATGCGGGCCGACTGCCCGGGCCCGACGGAGAGCGCGACGACGGAAACGAACTGCACGGCGGAGTTCAGCAGGGCCAGCAGGCCCGAGAACCGGCGACCGAGCCCCGCTCTCGGGCTCTGGAAGATGAACACGGCGATGACGAGCCAGCCGATCGCGAGGATCCCCAGATGGACCAGGAAGAAACGCGGATCCGTCCGGGCCGTCTGCGTGATGAGCAGCGACAACGGGAGAGCGGCGATGGCCGCGACGGCGAGGGGCTTGACGAGCGATACGTTGCGGTCCATGCGGATGGCCGCGACACAGAGCGCCACGAGGTAGAGGAGCTTGAACGCCTGGTACAGCTCCTTGGAGAGAGGAAGTCCGAGGCGGGGAGCGGCGAGCAAGGTCGCCAGCGAGAGGAAGAGGAAAAGCCAGCCGACCCCGGCCGCCCCGAGGACACGGTTGCCCTTGCCGCGCGAGAGATAGAGAAAGATGACCGCGAGGAGTCCCGCGCCGACCCCCTGGACGACGAGCCCGACGTACTGAAGTTCGATCACAGGTCTTTGTCCGCTCGAAGGTTAGAGGGCCGTGCCCCATCCGTCAACCGCGACGGTGCTTCGGAGTGGCTGCCCGGTGTTCCGGAACACCGTCCCGATGCGGGAACCCTCCGCCCCTGACGCGTCGGAGAAGCGGCTGCTCGCGGCAGTTGTGCAGATAGAGAAGCGAGTAGCGCCGGCGTGCGCCTCCGGCGCCGGTCGTGCGAGCACGCATCGGAGTTGGAGCGCCACGCGTGCCGATGAACCGGCAGGCCGCGAAGCGGCGGAGACGTTCAGTGCACGCGCCAAGTGCTGGCAGCTCCCCCTGGATCTGATGGCTGAGACTGGGATGCTGACAAATATAGCCTTGACAGAATAGTCGCCAAGGGCTATATTCGCTAGGCGTGAGTTGGGCGGTCAACGTCACCGATGAGTGTCAGGAGTGGCTGGAGTCGCTGTCGCAGTCGGAATGGCTTTCGGTGTTGCCGGTCGTTGAGTTGCTCGAAGAGTACGGGCCGACGCTTCGTCACCCGCACTCCTCCGGGATCGTAGGCTCCCGATTCGCTCACATGCGCGAGCTGAGGATCCAGCATCATGGTGAACCGTACCGAATCCTGTACGCGTTCGATCCGGCTCGCACGGCGGTGTTGCTGATCGGAGGCTCGAAAGCTGGCGATGATCGTTGGTACAAGGTGAACGTGCCGAAGGCTGACCGGCTCTACGCAGAATATCTGGAACGCTCGAAAGTGGAGGAGACGAGAAATGGCTAAGTCGTTCGACGCCGTCAAGCGGAAGCTCTCCGCCGAGGAGCGCGCCCTCGTAGACGCCAAGAAGGTCGGACTCCGCGAGGAGATGGCGCTCTACGATCTCCGTCGGGCGCGCGAGCTCTCGCAGGAGCGCATGGCAGAACTGATGAAGATCACACAGCCCTCGGTCTCGAAGATCGAGAAGCAGGCTGACATGTACGTCAGTACGCTTCGCAGCTATGTCGAGGCGCTTGGAGGCCAGCTGGTCATTCTGGCGGAGATGCCGGACGGGACGGTTCCGATCCAGGGGTTTGGCCAGATCCACGAGGCCGATGTCGAGCGCGGACTCGGGAGTCGTAGAAGAAAAGCGCGCCGATGACCTGTCGAGGTAGCGCGTGAAAACCCTTCTGCTGATTGCCGCCCTCTTCGGCTCAACACGCTTCGCCGATCAGGTTCCGCCGCAGCGAGACGAGCAGCCGCTCAACTTTCACTTCGTGGATCGTGACCACGGCTGGCTCCTGGGTTGGAGTCGCCAACGCGAGAGCGACGCCGCCCGACCGTCGACTCACTGACTTGGGGGAAGGGAAGGGGTCAACTGTCGTAGGACGATTGACCCCTCCTCGACCGACGCTCAACGGACGTTGATGCGGGCCCCCACGCGTCGCAGGGTTTCTCGATCCCCGTCGGCGTGGCAGGCCGGTGCGGGTGGAGGCCCGGCGCAGGCGACCGGAACGCGGTCGAGCGCGTTGGGCCCCCGGAGGGTCAGGCCCCAGGCACGACCCGCGCCGCCCACGGGCAGAAGCAGCGCGTCGAAGGGGGCCGCGCCGTCGACGGCGACCGTCCACACGGCTTCCCCCGCCCGCAGGCGGTAGGGCGGCTCTCCCTCGACCGACAGGACGTGGTTCTTGCCGAGCGGGCCGGACCAGGTCCCCGCCAGGTCCTCCACGGCGAGCTCGTCGGCGGCGTTCGGAAAGACCTGGCGCGCGCCGCCGCGCCACGCGCCGGCCGGAGCGTAGGCGCGGTCCCAGTCCGGGCCGAGCCCCTCCAGCGTTGCGGAGAGGGGGACCCGGGCGTCGGCCGAGAAACGCATCAGGACGTTGGCGGTCCGTTCGCCCGCACGGACACCGAGGGTCACGGTCCCCGGCGTCGCCGCGTACGACTCGACGCGCGCCTCGAGCGTGCGGCGCGGGCCGGCCAGTCGGAGCGCGAACACGCCTCGGCGGCGGTCGGCTTCGATCCGCAGCGTCGGCTCGGCCCGGAACGCGTCGAATCCAAATCGGGAGTAGAGGATCTCGAGCGCCGCGCGGGAGTAGAAGACCGCCGGGTACCAGTCGGGGATCGGAATGCCGTCGATCTGCACTCCCGAACGGGCCGCGTCGAAGTCGAGACTGAAGCCGGCGAAGGCGTACGCCTCGCGTGTGGAAAGCGCGCCGGCGGCCGAGGTCTCCGTCCGTTCGCGGATCCACGCGGCCGGGCGTCCGCCGCCCGCACTCTCCCATCGGGACGTCCAGCCGCCCGGGCTCGCGCATTCCGGGAGCGGTTTCCCCGAAGCGTCTCGGGCCGGAAGCCGCGTGAGGGCGCCGTCGCGATACCTCCAGAAAGTCCGACACTCGTTTTTGTCCGTGAGCGCCACGACTTCGACGAGAGCGCCCGCGCCGCCGAGCGGCCCCGACGTCAGGCCGAGGGAGACGACGTCCCCTTTCGGAGCCGGAGCCTTCGCCTCGGCGAGCGTTCGTCCGCCGGCGTCACGGACTTCGACGCGCACGGTCCCGCGTCCCGGCGCGACGGTCACGGTCTCCTCGGTGCCGTCGCCGTCGAGATCGAGCGTGAGGCTCGGCGGGACCGCGGATGGCGCCGCCGGATGCAGGAGAACGACGGCGAGCAGCGACGAAGCGATCACGCGCGCGCGCGGTTACTTCGGCAGCGGCTCGGACGCCTGGAATCCGTTCCGGCCGTGCGTTCCGTCGCAGTACGGCTTGTTCTCGGAGCCGCCGCAACGGCACAAGGAGATCGCGCGGCCGTCTTCGACGGTGATCGCGTTGCCTTCCGGGTCCGTGACCTTCGTCGGTCCGGTCACGCGGTACGGTCCGTTCGGGATGACCTTGATCGTGGATTCCGCCATGTGAATCGCCTCCTCACTCGTGTCGCGGTCGAAGCGCGAACATTGTAGCCTCGCGGCGGATCGGCTCGCGGCTCGGCCGCCGCGCCGCGTCGGCGCGCGCGTTCTGTGTTACCCTGAGGCGAAGTCCGTTGCACGCCTTCGAAAAAGCCCCTCCCGACATTCAGGAGCTCCTGACCAAGCCCATCAAGGAACTCGGGCTCAAGCTCGAGGGCTCTCCGATCGAGCGGCTGGTTCAGCGGCTCTACCACGAGCTCGAGGCGAAGGGGCTCGCGCGTTTCCGGCCGCTCGTGTATCTCTCGGACGAGTGGGGCTGTCCGTCGGGCGAGCCCGTGATCGGCATACCGTTCTATCTGGCCAACCCCAAGCTCGCGCGGCTCGAGAAGGAAATGAACGACCTCGAGGACCGGCGCGAGATCATGATGTACCTGCGGCACGAGGCGGGACATGCGTTCAACTACGCCTACCTCCTGTACCGCACGCCCGAGTGGCGCGATCTCTTCGGCCCGTTCCGCCGGCCCTACCGCGACACCTATCGGCCGGTTCCGTTCTCGCGCCGTTTCGTGCGGCACATCGCCGGCTGGTACGCGCAGAAGCACCCGGACGAGGACTTCGCCGAGACCTTCGCCGTCTGGCTGACGCCGCGCTCCGAGTGGCGCAAACGCTACAAGGGTTGGGGAGCGCTCGCGAAGCTGCGGTACGTCGACCGCATGGCGCGCCGGTTCCGGGACACGGAACCTCTGCGCAAGCGGGGTCACACCGACGTGACGGTCGAGGAGATGGAGACGACGGTCGAAGAATTCTACAAGCAGGCGGTCGAGGCGCCGGCGCAGCCGGTCGAGCTCGCCCTCGACACCGATCTCGTGGACATCTTCAAGGTGTCGCGCCGCCGGAAGCAGGGCGTGCGCCCGGCGGCCGACCTCCTGCGCGAAAGCCGCAAGATCCTGGTCGACAAGGTGACGTACTGGACGGGCGTTTCGCGGCCGCTCGTCAAGCGTCTCGTCGAGTCGATCGAGACCCGCGTCGGAGAGCTCGACCTGCGGGCGGCGGCCGAGAGGGAAAAGGAGCACCTCACCGAAGTGACCGTGTACGCGACGGCGCTCGCGATGAACTACCTGGCGCGCGGCCGGTTCGTCCAGCCATGAACGGAAGGGAGGAAAGCGAATGAGCCGGGAAAAACTCAAGATCGCGGTCCTCTACGACGTCTACGAGGAAGAGGGCGAGGCGCCGCCTCCGCCCCCGCCGGAGAAGCCCTCGAAATCGCGGGGCAAGGTGCGCAAGAAGAAGAAGAAGGAGATGCACGACCGCGAGGAGATCTTCCAGGCGCTGCAGAAGCTCGGCCACGAGCCCGTCTACCAGGTCGTCGACGGCAGGGACCAATCCCTGATCGCGGTCTCGCGCTGCGACGCGGACCTCCTCTTCAACCTGACCGAGTCCTACGCCGGCGACGACACGATGGACATGAACCTCGCCGCGTATCTCGACCTGCTCGGCAAGCCTTACACCGGCGCCGGTCCCCACGCGCTCTACCTCGCCCAGGACAAGGCCCTCGCGAAGAAGATCTTCGCCTTTCACGGCATCCGGACGCCGTTCTTCGCCACGTCCTACCGCGGCAAGCTCGACCACTCCCACGACATCGCTTTCCCGCTGATCGTCAAGCCGACGTCGGAGGACGGCTCCATCGGGATCGACACGGGCTCGGTCGTCGGGTCGGTCAAGGAGCTGATGGAGCGCATCCACTACATCCACGAGGAGTTCGACGCTCCGGCCCTGATCGAGGAATACATCGAGGGCCGGGAGATCTACGCCGCCGTGCTCGGAAACGAGAACCCCGAGGTCCTGCCCATGGTCGAGCTCGACCTGTCGCGGCTGCCCGAGGGCACGCCGAAGATCGCCGGCAAGGAAGTCAAGTGGGAGAAGGACACCGAGGCCTACCGGGTCACGAAGTCGGCCCCGGCCGAGGACCTCGACGAGGAGACCGCCAAGCGGCTGTCGGACACGGCCCTCGCCGCCTACCAGGCTCTGAAGCTGCGCGACTACGGGCGGATCGACCTGCGCCTGACGAAGAAGGGGGAGGTCTACGTCATCGAGGCCAACCCCAATCCGTGGCTCTCCTCGGGCGCCGAGTTTCACATGGCGGCGCGCAAGGCCGGCCGGACGTACCCCCAGCTCATTTCGGAGATCGTCGATCTGGCCCGGGCCCGGTACGCCGCCGCCTGACGTAGGATTCGCCGCAGGGGAGGCCTATGAAGAAGATCCAGTTTCTCGCAGCGCTTCTGGCGTTGACGCTCGCGGCGGTGGCGGCGCCGGCCGTCGAGATCGCGGGAGTCCAGGTCCCGGAGACGGAAACGGTCGAAGGCGTGACGCTCAAGCTCAACGGGGCGGGCTTGCGGAAGAAGGCGATCTTCAAGGTCTATGTCGCCGGCCTCTTCGTCGAGACGCCCTCGAAGGACGCCTCGGCGCTGCTCGCGTCGAATCAGGTCAAGAGCATTCGCCTCTACATCCTCCGCAATCTCAAGGGCAAACAGATCACCGACGCCATCGCCGACGGGTTCGAGCTCAACTCCCAGGCCGCCCTGCCGAAGCTGAAGCCGCGCCTCGACCAGCTCGCGGGAATGTTCCCGGACGTCTCGGACGGCGACCAGGTCGCCCTCACCTGGGTGCCCGACAAGGGGACCGTGGTTTCGGTCCGCGGGACCAACGTCGGAACCATCGAGGGACGCGACTTCGCGGACGCTCTGTTCGCGGTATGGCTCGGACCGAAGCCGGTCCAGGACGACCTGAAGAAGGCCCTCCTAGGAAGCTGAGGCGCCCGGGGCCGGGCCGCGCCACCGCCGCGTCACGCGGTCGATCGCGACGCCCAAAAACATCAGGCGGGTCCAGAGCCACATGGCGGGCGAGACGTGCTCGACGCCGCCCGCGAGCACGGTGACGACCGCCGCCCGGATGGCCTCGGGGGGCCGCGGCGTCGTGAACGCCTCGAAGAAGACCGGATCGTAGAAGCTGTAGACGAACTTTCGAAAGCGTTCGACCATGCGTCCCGCCTGCCGTTCGTAGGCGGCGAGGTTCCGGGCGTCGACGCGCCCGTGGCGCGCGAGGGCCCGGTCGATCGCGCGGGCCGCCCGCTCGCCGGTCGCCATCGCGAGGAAGACACCGGTCGAGAAAATGGGATCGAGAAAGGTCGCGGCGTCGCCGACGAGCGCCCAGCCGTCACCGCACAACCTCTCGGAGCTCGCGGAGTAGTCGGAGACGCCGTGAACGCCCGAGAAGCGGCGAGCGCCGGCGAGCAGCGCGGTGACTCGCGCAGAGCGGGCGAGCAGCGCGTCGTACTTCGCCTCCGGCGACGCGCCGTCGGCGAACCGCACTTCGGAGGGATCGAAAACGCCGCCGACGCTGCAGGTGGCGTCCGAGAACGGGATGATCCAGTACCAGACGCCCTGGTCGATCGGGAGCAGGATGTCGCCGGGCTGCCCCCCTTCGGGCCAGCGCACTCCCTCGTAGTGCGCGAAGAGGGCCGCCCGCTTCAGATTCGGATCGAAGCGGCGGATCCCGAGCTTGCGCGAGAGCAGGGCGCCCTGTCCCGAGGCGTCGACGACGACGCGGGCGCGGATCTCCTCGGATGCATCGCCGCGGGTCCGCGCGCGCACCCCGACGGCCCGCCCGCCCTCGAAAAGCACGTCCTCGACGGCCGTCTCCTCCCGGACTTGCGCCCCGCACGAAGCCGCGTGCCGCAACAGGAGGTCGTCGAAATCCGCGCGCTTGACCTGGTAGGCCATGGGGTGGCCCGGATCGCGGGCCTCGGCGAAGACGACGGGGCGGGTCGAGCCGTTGGACTCGTTCCAGAAGAACGCGCCGTACTTGGTCTGAAAGCCCGCGGCGCGGATCTTGTCGTGGACGCCGAGCCGGTCGAAGATCGGCAGCGCGAACGGCAGGAGCGACTCCCCGACGTGGAAGCGCGGGAACTTCTCGCGTTCGAGCAGAACGACGCGGCGTCCGGCGCGAGCCAGCGCGGTCGCGACCGTCGAACCGCCCGGACCGCCCCCGATGACGACGGCGTCGTAGACTTCGCGCATGGAGCGATTCTAGCCGTTGCCCGCCGCCGCCCTGGAGTTCCTCGGCGTCGTCAAGGGCTTCTCGCCCGGCGGCCGCTCGGTGCTCGAGGACCTGACCCTCTCGGTGGAGGCCGGAGAGACCCTGGCGCTCGTGGGCCCTTCCGGAAGCGGAAAGACGACCGCGTTGAAGCTCGCCAATCGCCTGCTCGAGCCGGACGCGGGAGGGGTGCGGGTCTTCGGCCGCCCCGCCGCCGAGCAGGACCCGGTCGGCCTCCGGCGCCGGATCGGCTACGTGATCCAGGAGGGCGGCCTGTTTCCCCACCGCTCGGTGCGCGAGAACGTGGAGACGGTGCCCCGGCTCCTCGGATGGCCGGCCGCCCGGCGGCGGGCGCGGGCGGAGGAGCTGCTCTCGACCGTCGGGCTGCCGCCGTCCGAGTTCGCCGACCGCCGGCCGCGGGAGCTGTCGGGCGGACAGCGCCAGCGCGTCGGGGTCGCACGCGCTCTCGCCGCGGATCCGCGGCTCGTGCTCATGGACGAGCCCTTCGGGGCGCTCGACCCGATCGCGCGCCGCGCCATCCAGCGGGAGTTCCAGGGCTGGAAGCGCGCGCTCGCCGCGGCGGTTCTTCTCGTGACGCACGATCTCTCCGAGGCTTTCCGCCTGGCCGACCGCATCGCGGTGCTCGCCGGGGGGCGCCTGCGGCAGGTCGGATCGCGGGCGGAGCTCGTCGAGCGGCCGGCCGACGAATTCGTCCGCGAGTTCGTCGCGGAGTTCTCCGCGTGACCGACCTGGCCCGGTTCTTCTGGGAACGGCGAAGCGAGATCGCCGCGCTCGCCGCCCAGCACGTGCTGCTCGTCGCCGGCGCGGCGGCGATCGCGATCGCGATCGGCGTTCCCCTGGGAGTTCTGCTGACCCGGAGACCCGGACTCGCCCGCCCGGTCCTCGCGGCCGCCAACGTGGTCCAGACGATTCCGAGTCTGGCGCTCTTCGGGTTGCTGATCCCGGTACCGCTGCTGGGCGGCATCGGCGCCCGGACCGCGGTCGTGGCGCTCGTGGTGTATTCGCTGCTGCCGATCCTCCGCAATACCTACACGGGCATCCGCTCGGTCGACCCGGCGATCGTCGAGGCCGCCGACGGACTGGGGATGACGGACCGGCAGCGGCTGACCTCCGTCGAATTGCCGCTCGCGTTCCCGGTGGTGCTCGCCGGAATTCGGATTGCGGTCGTCGTCGGAATCGGGCTCGCGACCATTGCGGCCGCGATCGGCGCCGGGGGCCTGGGCGTTCTCATCTTCCGGGGAGTGGCGACCGTGGACAATCGGCTCATCCTCGCCGGCGCGCTGCCCGCGGCCGTCCTCGCGCTCGCCGCCGACGCGGCGCTCTCCGCGGTCGAGAAGAAATGGGGGCCCGGTTCGTGAGACGGACCTTCGCCGCGCTGGCGGCCGCCCTGCTCGCGGCCGCGTGCGGAGACCACGGGGCGCTCCGGGTGGGCTCGAAGAACTTCACCGAGCAGGTGATCCTCGGCGAGATCGCGGCCCAGGCTCTCGAGGCCGAGGGGGTGCGCGTGGAACGCAAGCTCGATCTCGGCGGGACCTTCGTCTGCCACGAGGCGCTGGCCGCCGGGAAGCTCGACCTGTATCCCGAGTACACGGGCACGGCCTTCACGGCCGTCCTCAAGAAGGAGCCGATCGGCGATCCCGCGCGCGTGCGCGAGGGAGTGGCTTCCGAGTACGCGCGGCGCTGGAATCTGACCTGGCTGCAACCGCTCGGCTTCGAGAACACGTTCGCGCTGGTGATGCGGGGAGACGCCGCAAGGCGTCTCGGCATTGCGAAGATCTCGGACCTGGCACGGCACCCGGAGCTCACGCCGGGGTTCGGCTACGAGTTCGTCGAGCGCGCCGACGGTTGGTCGGGTCTGGCGGCTGCGTACGGGCTCGCGTTCGCGGCGCGGCCCCGCGAGATGGATCTGGGCCTGCTGTACTCCGCCCTCGCGCAGGGCCGGGTCGACGTGGTCGCCGGCAACTCGACCGACGGCCTGATCGCGGCGATGGATCTCTCGGTCCTCGAGGACGACCGGCGCTACTTCCCGCCGTACGAAGCGGCGTTCGTCGTTCGGGCCGATGCGCTCGAGGATGCCCGGGTGCGCCGGGCGCTCGACAGGCTCTCGGGCGCGATCTCCGCCGGGGCGATGCGCCGGATGAACGCCGCGGTGGACCGCGATCACCGCTCGCCGCGCGAGGTCGCGGCGGAGTTTCTCCGCAGCCTGCCGGCCCCTGAACCCTCGTAATTCGAGGGATTTCTGCTACCCTGATTCGGAGAATCCCCATGTCCGATGCTTTCGAACTGGTGACCCGGTCCGACTGGATGGTCCTGGGCGGAGCCGCCCTGCTGCTCGGCCTTCTGATCGTGTCTTTTCGCTCGCGATCGTACGTTTTCTGCCAGTACCTCAAGACCATGACGGGCATCGCCCTGAAGCCCGCCGAGGTCAAGCGCGCCTTCAAGGCCGGCGGCCGGGAAGGGGTTCGCGAGATGTTCCTCGACCGGATCATCCGCGAGGACCTGAAGGAAGGGCCCGTGGCGATCCCGGAGGGGTCAGCCCTGAAGAATATGACGTTTGGGGTCTGGCCTGCAGAATTGACGTTTCAGCCGAACGAGTGGCCCGCGCGCTCGGCAGGGGGACCGGGCCAATACTTCAGTTCTTCAGGGCTGACCCTCTCTCACGCTCTCTCACGTCTCGATGAGCCGGAAGCCGGGAACGACGTCCCGCCCGAGCACGCTGCGGAGCACCGTGGCGTGGAGGACCTCGTCCGACAGGATCCTGGCGGCGGAGCCGGAAAGCGCCCGGTCCTGGAAGCGGTCGACGACATAGAGATAGACGCGGGCCGCGCCGACCTCTAGCTTGAAGGCGAGCTCGAGGACGTCCTCCTCGTTCGAGAGCGGCACGCCGAACACGTACTCCTTCCGCGGCTCGACGGGCGAGCCACCCTTGCGCCGGATGGCGTCGGCGAGCAGGTCGCGATGTCCCTCGTGGCTCCCCTGGAAGAGGAGACCGACCTCCCGGGCCTTGGCCGACAGGAGCCCGCTGCCGCCGGCCAGGCCGTACGCCCAGATCGCCTCGTGCTCGAGCGCGAGCGCGGTGTTCATGAGCGTCAGGTCGTCGGCCGCGGACGGCCCATCGAGAGAGGGACGGGCGGAGAGCGGCCGGCCGGCGGCCGCCAGGCCCAGAACGATACCGGCCCGGCCGGCCTCTCGGAACAGGTCGCGTCGGCGCATCCTCCACCTCCTTCCCGGATGCTATTCGAAAAAAATGCCCCGGCCGGATTTCGCGGCCGGGGCCGGAGCAGGGGAGACGAGACGTCTAGTCCGAGGCCCCCGGCACGCGGGCGAACTGAGTGATCGTCCGGGCGCTGTCGTGCGTCCGGTCGAAGCCGGAGTGGGGTGTGTAGAGAAACGGGAAACCCGCGATGAAGGGACGGTCCGGTCCGTCGACGCCGTCACCGAGAGCGTTGTTCGGAAAGACGTCGTAGCCGTCGACGAGCACACCCGCGACCACGCGCAGGGCGATGTCGACCGCGTCGTCGTACGGGCGCCGGCCGTTGGGATAGCCCGAGAGATCTCCGCCGATGACGCCGAGACGGTTCACGGCGTAGACCGGCGTCGGAAAGACGGCAACGTTCAGGCGGAGCTGGTCCGAGATGACCTCGCCCGGGCGGCGCGTCAGTCCGTCGATGCCCTGGACCAGGGCCAGCAGGTCGTTGCGCGGAGCAGGCGGAGAGTCGATGTCGAAGAGCGCCTTGAGCGCCTTCGGAAGGATGGGGTCGAGGATGGCCGCGGCATACTGCGCGTCGTCGACCGGATACGTCGCGTTGAACTGATCCTTCAGGCCGATCGGCACGACGACCTCGTTGACGAGCGGGTTTCCCAGACGCGAGACCTGCACCCAGCCGCCGCTGACGGCCGGCGCGCCGCCCGTCAGCGACAGGGTCGTCGTGGCCCGTCGCCAGGTCGAGGACCACAGGCTCACGATGGCGTTGGGATCCGCAGTGTCCGTCGGAACCGATCCGTTGGCGGTGAGGTTCTGGATCGGGACCGACAGGGCGATCGAGTGGACGTTGTAGCCGGCGGCCGTGTTGACTCCGCCGCCGTGGTCGCCGGGAAGCGTGCCCGGCCGGAAATTGATCAGGTCGAAAATCATTCCGAGATCGACGTAGAAGCCCTCGGCGCGCGGTCCCGCGAACACTTTCGTGTTTTCGTCGATCGTGTAGACGGTCGAGGCGATGTCCGAGCCCTTCCCGTACCCTCCGGGGTACGATTTGGGGCCGACGTTGTTCGGCGCCTCGAGAAGGTCCGCGCCGAGCGTGCGGCAGTCGGTCTGGCCGGGCGACGGGCCGAGGCACTTCATGACCGTGTACGTGTAGTAGACGTTGAGGTTGGGGTCGGTCGGCGAGACGACCGCCCCGGAATTCTGGAGGAACGTGCCGGAGCCGTCGCGCACGTTCCGGCTGAAGGTCAGGCGGTAGACGTAGTCCTCGAGGCCGTCGCCGTCCGAGTCCACGTTGAACTCGTACCGGATGTTCGGCTCGAAGTGGAAGTAGTTGGGGCCGCCGGCCGGCTCCTCGAGCGGGATCCAGTTCCCGATCATCACCAGGCGCGACGGCGCGACCGGGTCCCGGAAGAAATAGACATCGGTGTTGTCGGCGGCGGGGTCGTTGGCGATTCCGGGGGCCTCGCGATGGCTGGACGCCGCCGCGGGTGCGATCACCGTCAACAGGACCGCGAGACCGAGCGAGACGCGGGCAAGAAATCGTTGCGGGCTCATGAACCACCTCCTCGGTTCCGGGTACGAGTGCGCCGCGCCCGGCGGATTCACGTCCGAGGTCGAAACCGATGGTGTAAGCTCCCCCGCGATTTCCAGTGACCTTCGTCCAGGTTTCATGAGCCAGAGGCGCGACGACCCCGACCGCCCGTTGATGGCCCGCGTCGAGGCGCGCGACGCCGACGCCCTCGCCGAGCTGTACGACCGCCACGCGGCGCGCCTGCTCGGCCTGGCGCGCCGGGTGCTCGGCGACGGCGGCGAAGCGGAGGAGGTCCTCCAGGAGGTCTTCCTGTTCGTCTGGAAATCGGCGGGTTCCTTCGATCCGGCGCGCGGCCACGCCCTGACCTGGCTGCTCATCGTCACGCGGAGCCGGGCGATCGATCGCCTGCGCGCGCGGCGCGGCGTCTCTCGCCCCGAGGTGCGCAGCCTCGAAGATCTCGCCGAGGAACCGGCGTCCGGAGACGACGTCGAGGCGCGTTCGGCCGGCCGCCAGTGGGAGACTCTCTGCCGCTCCGCCGTGCGCGAGCTTCCCGCGGATCAGCGACACGCGCTGGAGCTGGCGTATTTCGACGGACTGACGCACCAGGAAATCGCCGAGCGGACGTCGACGCCGCTCGGCACCGTGAAGACCCGCGTGCGGCTGGGGCTGATGAAACTCCGGGAACGGATGCGTCCGTACTGGGGGAGTGGGAACGATGGCGCATAACGAGCGGCACGAGGAACTCGTTGCCGGGCTGGCAGTCGGCACGCTGCCCGGGGAAGACCGCGCGGAGCTCGAACGGCATCTGGCCGAGGGCTGCGCGCGGTGCGAAGAGCTCCTCGCGGACTTTCGCGGGGCCGCGAGCGCGCTGGCCGTCGCGGCGCCGGAAGTCGAACCCGGGCCCGAGCTCCGCGCGCGGGTTCTCGAGGCGATCCGCCCGGCGCGGACCGCCCGCCCGGCGCCGCGCGGCGCGGGGCCGTCGGCCTGGAGGGCCCTGGCCGCGGCCGCGGCACTGCTGCTGGTCGCGGTCGGTCTCGACGACGCCCGCCTGCGTCGCCAGCGCGAGGACCTGCAGAGCCGGACGGCGGAGCTCGGAAGCCGCCTCCAGTCGGCCGAGACCGCGCTGGCCGAGCGGACCCTGCGGGCGAGGGTGCTCGAAAGCGACGACGTCCAGATGATGACCCTCGAGGGCAAGGACCCCCAACCGCAGGCGCGGGCACGGGTCTTCTGGAGCGAGCGTGCCCGGCGAGGCATCATCGTCGCCTCCAACCTCGCCTCTCTGCCGCCCGACCGGCAATACGAGCTCTGGGTTTTCCAGAGCGGCAGGCCGATCAACGCCGGGGTCTTCGACGTCGACCCGCAGGGCCGGGCGCTCTTCGAGTCGACGGATTTTCCCGAGCCGCAGGCCCAGAACTTCGCCGTCACGGTCGAGCCCCGCGGCGGGATGCCCGCGCCGACCGGGCCGGTCGTGCTCGTCGGAGCGCCGTCGGCGTGAGATCTCGAACTCGCACGCTCCGGTTGGTGCTTCCGGCGATGGCGCTCCTGGCGGCCGCGCCGTCGCGCACGCCCGTTCCGATCGTCGGGCCGGCCGTGGGCGTTGCCGTCAACCTCGATCCGGCCGCCTCCGCGGCCGCGCGGCAGGCCGCCCTCGAGATGGTGCGGCGCACGGGGGCGAACCTCTTCGTTCTGGAGCTCTCCTGGGCCGCGGCGGAGCCCGCGCCCCACCGGTACAAGATCGAGGAGCTCACGCGCACGGCGCGCGTGCTGCGCCAGTCGGGCGCGGTGCTCCACCTGGATCTGCCCCTGGTGACCGAGACCGCGCGCGACGTGCCGTCCGATCTGGCGGGCGTGGCTTTCGACGATCCGAAGCTCTCGCTGCGGCTCGGGGGCCTGCTCGACGCGCTGCGGCCGGCACTTCTCGATTTTCAAACGCTCTCGCTCGGCGACGGGGCCGACACCTACTTCGCCGGCCGGCCGGACGAGTTGCGGGCCTACCGGCGGCTCTTCGACGGCGCGGTCCAGTTCTTGAAGAAGCGATCGCCGCATCTGCTCGTCGGCGTCGCGACGGCCGCGCCGATGGACAGCGGGGCCCCCGACGTCGCCGCCGCCCTGCACCAGAAGAGCCCGTTGCTGCTCTACGACTATTCGCCCTTCGTCCCCGGCTCGCCCTTCGAGCAGCGTTCGCCGGGCGAACTCGACAAGGACTGGAGAGCGCTCGTCGAGAACGCGGCCGGCCGGCCGATCGCGTTCCCCGTCGTCAGCTATTCCTCGTCCGCCGAAAACGGCTCGAGCCCGGAGCGCCAGGCCGAATTCGTCCGCCGCTTTCGTGCCTTTCTGGCCAGGTCCGACGGGCGCGTCCTCGTGTTCGCCCGATACGTGGCGCTGAGGGACGTCGCTTCGGAAGATCTCCCGGCGGCTCCCGGCGGCGCCACGACCGCCGAGCGCCGTCAACGCGCCTTCCTCGCCAACCGCGGCCTGCAGGAGCTCGACGGACGGCCCAAGCCCGGCTGGCGCGAGTGGGTGCGGGACGGCGGGAGTGTGAAAAGATGAGCGTGCGGGAGGGCTTTCCCATGCCGAGGGTCAGACGCATCGCCCCATTGCTGGTGTCGGCCGCCGTATCGTGGGCCTGTTCCTCTTCGACGTCGAGCAACCCGGCCCCGGCCGTCCCGGTCGCCGGCTCCGACGTCTCGGCGCTCGTCGGCAAATGGGCCGGCGAATACTCGAGCATCGACAGTGGGCGCTCCGGCTCGATCACCTTCGAATTCAAGTCCGGGCGGGAAGGTCGCGCGCGGCGACGTTCTGATGGTTCCGAAGGGCGGGCTCGGCGCGAGCGAGAAGCCCGGCGAGGATCCCCTCGCCACGATGCCGCAGGTGCTCCAGATCAGCTTCGTCAACGCCGAGGGCGGCGTCGTCAAGGGGACGATGGACCCCTACCACGACCCTTCCTGCAACTGTGAGGTCTCGACGACCTTCGTGGGCCGCGTCAGCGGCGACACGATCGAGGGCACGTTCACGACGGCGCCCGCCGGCCGGCAGCCGCTCTCGACCGGCCGGTGGAAGATGACCCGCCAGAAGTCGTCCTGATCCTCCGGCACCGATGAGCGGCGCGCCGATCACCCTCGACCGGTTCATCCTCGAGGAGCAGCAGGCGACCCCCGGCGCGACCGGGGAGCTCTCGCTCCTGCTGATGCGCTTCGGCGTCGCGGGCAAGCGCATCGCGAGCGCGCTCGCGCGCGCGGGATTCACGAACGCGCTGGGGGGATCCGGCTCGTCGAACGTGCAGGGCGAGGAGCAGAAGAAGCTGGACGTTCTCGCCAACGAGATCCTGGTGGAGACCTTCGACTACGGCGGCCTGGTATCGCTCGCCGCTTCGGAGGAGATGGAGGAACCGTTCGTCTACGCGTCGGACCCGGAACGGGCCCGCTACGCGGTCCTCTTCGACCCGCTCGACGGCTCCTCCAACATCGACGTCAACGGGACCCTCGGGACGATCTTCTCGGTCCGCCCGCGGCGCGACGGCGGGACCGCCGATCTGCTGGGCTCCGGACACGAGCAGGTCGCCGCCGGGTACGTCCTTTTCGGCCCCGCGGTGCTGTTCGTCTACTCGACCGGCGACGGCGTCCACCTCTTCACGCTCGATCGCGCGATCGGCGAGTTTCTGCTGACGCGCCGCAGCGTGGCGATGCCGTCCCGGGGCCGGGCCTACGCGGTCAACGAGGGCCGTGCGCATTCCTGGGACCCGCGCGTCCGCGCCTTCGTCGACTACCTCAAGACGCCGGACCGGGCGACCGGGCGGCCGTACGCGACCCGCTACTCGGCGTCCCTCGTCGCGGACGTGCACCGCATCCTGACCGAGGGCGGCATCTACCTCTATCCCGCCGACGCCACGCCGGGGGGGCGGTCGTCCGGCAAGCTCCGCGTCCTGTACGAGTGTCATCCGCTGGCCTACGTCGTCGCGCAGGCGGGAGGGCGGGCCTCCGCCGGCGACCGGGCGGTGCTCGACGTCGTCCCCGACTCGCTCCACGCCCGCATCCCGCTCGCGATCGGAAGCCGCGAGGAGGTCGAGATGTACGAACGTTTCGTTTCGGGCCGGGCATGAGGGGCGCGCGCAGGCTCCTCCTGTCGGTCGCGTGCGCTCTGCTCGCGGCACCCGCGCCGGCGCGCGGGCCCGAGCGGCCCGGGCGCGAGGAGGACGAGGAGAAGGTCCGGGATGCCGTTCGGTACGTCGCGCCCGCGCCCGAGATGCGCAAGATCCGCTTCCTCGCGGGCGCGTGGAAGTCCGAGGAGGACTGGGAAAACCCGCGGCGCTGGAAGCGGCCGCCCTACGAGGGCTACCCGGGCCCGGCCGGGTATGCCACGCGAACGATCACCGAGGGCCCCGGAGGTTTCTCGCTGGTGTGGAGCGAGGAGGGGAGAAGCCCCATGGGAGGCCATTCTTCGCGCTCTTTCCTTGCGTGGGATCCGGCCGGGCGGGCGTACGTGCTGGATACGATCCACAGCCTCTTTCCCGGAATCCGTCGCCTGATCGGGCGCCTCGAGAAGGGCGTGCTCGTTTTCCGGGGAGAGGACACGTGGACCGGAGTGAGGCGCTCGCTTCGGGTCACGTGGAAGGACCTGTCGACGAAGGGATGGACGGAGGTCGTGGAGGCCTCCGAACGCGGCGGGCCCTTCCGCCTGGTCGTCACGTCCCGGTTTCGCCCGGCGGCCGGCGAGACATCCGGTCGCTCGCAGGCGCCGTAGCCCTTCGGTCGCAAGACGAAGGCCTAGCGGGCGTTGACGGCGTCGGCCGCCCGGTGGCCCGACCACAGGGCGCCCTGGATCCAACCGGGGTAGGGCGAAACGTGCTCGCCGGCGAAGTGGATGCGGCCTTCCGGCTTCGCGATGAGGTCCGCCCAGCCGTTGGAGAGCTGCCCCGGCATGTAGATCGTGTAGGCGCCCCGCGCCCACGGGTCCTCGTCCCAGCACTTCGCGACGCCGCCCTCGAAGTTCTGCGCGAGGCCCGGGTGCACCTTTTCGATCGTGTCGAGAGCCCAGCGGATCCGGCTGGCCGCGTCGTCGGCGCAGACCCGGCGCGCCAGGTCCTCGTAGACGTAGGCCTGGATGAGGCCGCGCGGTCCGGGCTGGTCCCAGGTCGGGCTCCAGATCTCCATCGGTTGGTCGATCGACGCGAAGCCGTTCTCGCCCCGGTCCTCCCAGAAGCGCCGCCGCGTCTGGAGCTCGATGCGGGTCACCGAACCGGACGAGATCGTGTCGATGACGCCGCGCTTGTAGGCGGGAAACGCCGGCTCGACGGGGATCGACCGCAGCACCGTGAACGGGATCGCGCAGACCATGAGGTCGCCCCGGACGGTCTCCCGCGATCCCGAGGCGGTCTCGACCACCGCCTCGACCCAGCTCGGATCCTGTCGGATGGCGACGACCGGACTCCCATAGCGGACGATCCGGGCGAGGCGGGCGGCGAGCGCCTTCGGCAGCCGGTCGTTGCCGCCGCGGATCTTCGAGAGGTTCTTCGTGTGATGGTGGGTGGCGTCGCGCAGGCTGTCGAGGGCGCTCGTCTTTTCGAAGCCGAGCGCGAGGTAGGCGACGGCGTCGGGCGAGGCGCCGCTCTTGTAGAGGAACTCGGCGAAGCTCATGCGGTCGATTCCCGCCAGGGCCGGCGGCGGCCAGTCCGGCGCCTCGATGTTTCCGACCCGGTGGAGCACGCCAGCCACGTACTTCGCGTCCATTCCGGCAAGGCCGATGCGGCGGTCCTCGGCCGTCAGGTCGAGCGACACGGCGCTCATGTCGACCTCTTCGAGCTTCGTGTAGGGGATGCGGCGGCCGCGCACGAGGAGGACCTGCTTGCCGCGCGTCGGATAGAAGGGCTCGAGCTCGAGGCCGAACAACTTCACGTAGTGGAGCGTCAGGGCGTGCGTCTCGGGAATGCGTCCCGCTCCGGCCTCGGCATAGAGCCCGTCGGAGAAGGGTTCCCGCAGGGTCAAGACCCGTCCGCCCGGACGGCGCTGCGCCTCGAGAACGACCACGTCGTGTCCCGCCTCGGACAGCTGCAGGGCCGCCGAGAGGCCCGCCAGGCCCGCGCCGAGGACCACGATGCGGCGCGGCGGGCCTCGGCGCGCCAGGGGCTTCGGGTCCAGCGCGAGGCCGGCCGCCGCGAAAGCGGAGAGCCGGAGAAAGTCACGTCGGTCGAGCGCCGTCATCGGGTCGGCGTCAGAACCTCAGGGAGAGACAACTCAGGCCGCCGTCCATCTTTCGAAATTCCGACATGTCGAGAACGAGCGGACGATATCCGAGATCGGTCAGCTCCCGCTCGAGGCGCGGGAATCCCCGGGCGAAGAGAACGACGTCGTTGATCGCGACCGCGTTGGCGGCGTAGTCCTCCTCCGGGTCCACGCGCACGATCTCCCACCCGGAAAACGCCGGGTCGCCGGCCAGGGAGTCGATGACGATCAGTCGCCGGCCCGAGAGCCACGCAATCCCGCTCTTGAGGTGCAGGATGCCGGCGATCTGCCGGATGTCGACGATCGATGATGTGAGGCCGTCCCCGGCGAGAATCCGCGCGAGCTGCCGCGCGCCTTCGGCGTTGGTTCGCTGCGAGAGGCCGATGAACCAGTGGGTCCCGGCCTCGCAGACGTCGCCGCCGTCGAGCGTGCCGGGCGCCTCGATGCGGCGGGGTGCCGGAAAAAACGGCGCGAGCGCTTCCGCGATCGCCGGGACCTCGCCCTCGCGGGACGAAGCGCCGGGCCGTGTCACGATGGCGCCGCGCGGCGCGATGATCGCCGCGTCCTCGACGAACGTGGAATCGGGGAAGCGGTCGTCCGCCGGCAGCCGGGTCAGGACGAGCCCCTGGTCCGCGAGGGCCCGGCAGTAGTCTTCGTGCTGGCCGATGGCCTTCGCGACGTCCGGGATCCCGAGATCGACGGTCGTCAGCCCGTCGGCGAAGTTCGCGGCCGGGGGCCGCACGATGGCGCGTCGGAACATGGCTCAGGCCGACAGTCTCATGGCGGCGCCGAAATCCGAAAAATGAAGACCTGACCCCGGCCTAGACGTTGAACTTGAAGAGGATGACGTCGCCGTCCTGGACGACGTAGTCCTTGCCTTCCATGCGCAGGAGGCCCTTCTCGCGGGCGGCCGCGGTCGAGCCGGCGGCAAGGAGGTCGTCGTAGGAGACGGTCTCGGCCTTGATGAACCCGCGCTCGAAATCCGAGTGGATGACGCCGGCGGCCTTCGGCGCCGTGTCCCCGGCGTGAATCGTCCAGGCGCGGGTCTCCTTCTCGCCGGCCGTCAGGTACGTGCGAAGGCCGAGCAGGTGATAGGCGGCGCGGATGAGCGAGGAGACGCCGGAGTCCGAAACGCCCAGATGCGCCAGGTATTCGCGCGCTTCCGTCTCCGGGAGCTCCCCGAGCTCCGCCTCGATCGCCGCTGAGACGACGACGGCCTCGGAGCCGGCATGCGTGCGGGCGTGCTGCCGGACCGCGGCGACCTGCGGCGAGGAAGCCTCCGCGGTGGCGAGCTCCCCTTCGGCGACGTTGCAGACGTAGAGCATCGGCTTCATCGTCAGAAGAAAGAGGGGCCGGGCGAGGGCGATCTCCTCCGGCGAGAGCGGAAGGGAGAAGGCCCGGCGGCCGGAGTTCAGGTGCGGCAGGAGCTTGTCGGCGACCGCCAGCGACGCCTTCGCCTCCTTGTCGCCGCCACGGGCGTTCTTCTCGAACTTCTCCCGCCCGCGCGTGACCGTCTCGATGTCGGCCAGGACGAGCTCGGTCTGGATCGTCTCGATGTCGGCGAGAGGGTCGAGGGCGCCGGCCACGTGGACGACGTCCTTGTCTTCGAAGCAGCGCACGACCTCGACGATGGCGTCGACCTCGCGGATGTGCTGCAGGAACTTGTTGCCGAGGCCCTCGCCCTGGGCGGCGCCCTTGACGAGGCCGGCGATGTCCACGAACTCGATCGTCGCCGGAACGATCTTCTCGGACTTCGAGATCCGGGCGAGGGGCTCGAGGCGGGCGTCCGGCACCACCACGACGCCGACGTTGGGCTCGATCGTGCAGAACGGGTAGTTGGCCGCTTCCGCCTTCCGGGTGCGCGTGAGGGCGTTGAACAGGGTCGACTTGCCGACGTTGGGCAGGCCGACGATTCCGGCGCGCAGCATGGGGCGGGGATCTTACAGGAGGCGCGCGGGGCGATCGGCTAGAATCCGCGCCACTTTGAGCTCGCCCCCGTCGTCGCCGGGATTCCTGCGCGCCGTCTCGCGCTGGGAGATCGTCGCGCTCTCGGTCAACGACGTCGTGGGCTCCGGCGTCTATCTCATCCTGCCGGTCGCGGCGGCGCAGCTGCTGGGCCCGGCGAGCGTGTGGGCGATCCTCGCGGCGGGATTCGCGGTTCTGCTGCTCGTCCTCTGTTTTGCCGAGGCGGGGAGCCTCTTCGACCGTCCCGGGGGCGCCTACGTCTACACGCGGGCCGCCTTCGGCGAATTCATCGGCTTCGAAGTCGGCTGGATGACGTGGATCGCCCGCATTGCATCGGTGGCGAGCCTGTCGGTCTTCTTCGCCCGGGCTGTCGGATACCTATGGGATGGGGCCAACGGGGGCGTCGGGCAGGCGGCCACGATTTTCCTCGAGCTCGCCCTGCTGACCTGGATCAACGTCCGGGGCGTCAAATCCGGCGCGCGCACGGCGGTCGTCCTGGCCTTCGGAAAGCTCGTGCCCCTCGTGATTCTGGTCGCGGTGGGCGTCTTCGCGATCGACTGGGGCCGCATCTTCCCGGTGCCGGCTCCCGCCTCCGGTAACTTCACGAAGGCGGCCCTGCTCGTGCTCTTCGCCTACGCCGGCTTCGAGAACACGGCGGCGCCGGCCGGCGAGTTTCGAAATCCGCAGCGCGACGTACCCTTCGCGCTCGTCGTGCAGATCGCGATCGTGACCGCGATCTACACGCTCGTGCAGCTGACGGCCATGGGCACCGTCCCGAACCTCGGGGTTTCGAAGACGCCGCTGGCCGAGGCCGGGCGTTTGCTCCTCGGACCCGCGGGTGGCCTGCTCTTGACCGTGGGGGCCGCTCTGTCGGTGCTCGGGACCAACAACAACACGATCCTCGCCGGGCCCCGGTACCTCTACGCCCTGGCCGAGAGCGGCCGCCTGCCGCGGGTCTTCGCGCGGATCCACCCGCGGTACCGCACGCCGCACGTGGCGATCCTGACCCAGTCGGGAATCGCGGCCGGGCTGATCGTCGTCGACTTCGTCATCCACGCTCTGCGGCCCGGAGCGCTCGGCGTCGCCGAGGAGCTCGCCGTGCTGTCCGCCATCGCGCGGCTCGCGACCTACATCGGCACCTGCCTGGCCGTGCCCGTCCTGCGGCGGAAGATGCCCGCGACCCCGCGGGCCATCCGGCTGCCCGGCGGCCCTCTGATCCCGATCGCGGCGCTCGCGATCTGCCTGGTGTTCCTGTCGGCGGCCGAGACCCGGAATTTCGTCGCGGGCGCCGTCGCGCTCGCGGTCGGGGCCATCGTGTATGCGGCCCGCGGCAGCGCCGCGGCCCGAGCGAAGACGTGAGCCGGCCCGAAGGCCGGACGAAGGAGGCATTCGTGAAGACGACCCTGGGAACCACCATCGCGCTGCTGGCGGCGATCGGCGGCGGATCGGTTTCGGGCCAGACGACACCCGCGCCGACGCCGGCCCCGGTGACCGCGATCCGCGCGGCGCGCATGTTCGACGGCAAGTCGGATACCACGATCGCCAATCCGACCATCCTCGTTCAGGGTTCCCGGATCCTCGCCGTCGGCGCCGGCGTGGCCGTCCCGGCGGGCGCGACGGTGATCGATCTCGGCGACGCGACGCTGCTGCCGGGATTCATCGACAGCCACACCCACCTGACGGGCGAGGCCGGCGACAGCTACGTGCAGGACTTTTTCGAGGACCTGCGGCGGCCCGCCACCGAGAAGGTTTTCTCCGGCGCGGTGCACGCGCGGCGCACCCTCGAGGCCGGCTTCACGACCGTCCGCGACGTCGGCTCCGCGGACGACATGGACGTGGGCCTGCGCAACGCGATCGCGGCGGGTCTGATCCCCGGGCCACGGATGCTCGTCGCGCGCTACGCCCTCGGGGCCACCGGCGGCCACTGCGACAATACCGGCTTTCCGCCGAACACCTTCGGCCCGGAGCCCGGACTCGAGAAGGGCGTGCTCCACGGAGCCGACGAGGGTCGGCAGGCCGTCCGCCTCGACGTGAAGTACGGGGCCGACGTCATCAAGATGTGCGCCTCGGGCGGGGTCCTTTCGCTCGGCGACGACGTCGCGGCGCCGCAGCTCACGGACGAGGAGCTCTCGGCGATCATCGACGAGGCCCACCGACTGAAACGCCGGACGGCCGCCCACGCGCACGGCGATCTGGCGGCGCGGGCGGCGGTGCGGGCCGGCATCGACTCGATCGAGCACGGCTCCTTCTTGAGCGACGAGACCCTGGCGCTGATGAAGTCGAAGGGGACGTATCTGGTCCCGACCTGCCTGGCCGGCCAGTGGACGGGAGGCAAGCTCGAGCGGTTTCCGCCGGCCGTGGCGGCCAAGGCCCGGGCCGCGATGGCGGCGCACGACGAGATGTTCCGGCGGGCGGTCCGGAGCGGCGTCCGGATCGCCTTCGGCACCGACTCGGGCGTTTCGCCGCACGGTCAGAACGCCCAGGAGTTTTCCCTGATGGTCGAGCGCGGCATGTCGCCGGCGGCCGCCCTGAAGACGGCGGGACCCGCCGCCGCCGACCTTCTCGGCATCGCCGAGCTCGTCGGGACTCTCGAGGCGGGCAAGGAGGCCGACATCGTGGCCGTGCCGGGCGACCCCCTGAAGGACGTCCGCGCGACCGAGCGAGTGATTTTTGTCGCCAAGGGAGGACAGATCTTCAAGCGGCCGAATTGACGGAAACGGCCGAATGGCGCGTCGGCGGTCGGTCTCCGGGTTCTTCGCCAGTTCCTGGTGAAGCGGGCGTGAAGGCTCGCTCATCGCGTCGCTCTCGCGGAAACCCGGGGGCAACCGGGGACCTCGCGAGAGAAGGGCGCATCCGCGGCGCCGGTTGGGTTTGGGTTGACTCCGCCCCCCGGGTGGCGAGAGACTGCAGCCTACTTTATTACGGAGGAGTGCCCATGTTGCGTGCCCGCCTGGTTGTCCTGTCGGTCGCCCTGCTCACCGCCGTTCCTTTGCTGGCCGCATCCGGCCCGCAGGTTCGGCCCCAGCTGATCAAGCCCTCGCGGTTCGCCGTGTCGGCGCCGGCGCGCAACCTGCCTGCCGCCCGACCGGATACCAACTCGAACCGGCCCGCGCTGTTAGAGCGGGGGAACGAGAAGATTCCCAGAGTCGAGCATCCGAACCTGGCCGCGCGCCATGATGGCGCGCTCCAAACGGCACCCACCGGTGTCGACACGATGCCGCCTCCGATAGAGAACTTCGAAGGCAACAGCAGCCAGGACAACTTCGACGAGTACGGGGGCCGTCTCTTTCCTCCCGACACGAACGGGGCGGCGGGCAATAACCAGTACGTGCAGACGACCAACATCCTGGTTCGCATCTGGGACAAGGCAGGCATGCCCCTGGTCGATCCGTTCCGGATGAGCTCCCTCTTCGGGGCGCTCGGCGGCATCTGCTCGACCAACGACAACGGCGATCCGATCACGGTCTGGGATCAGCTGGCGGACCGCTGGGTGATCTCCCAGTTCGCCTTCGCCGGCGACGGCACCATCGCGCCCTACCACGAGTGCATCGCCGTGTCCGTCACCGATGATGCGACCGGCTCCTGGTACCTGTACGACTTCGAGACCCCCGGGGTCGAGTTCCCCGATTACCCGCACTTCGGTGTGTGGCCCGACGCGTACTACATGACGACGAATCAGTTCATCGGCGGCATCGCCTTCGACGGCGCCGGGGCGTTCGCGTTCGACCGGTCCAGGATGCTGGTCGGCGACCCGACGGCGGGCCTGGTCTACTTCGACCTCGACCTCGCTTCGTACCCCGAGGGCATCGGGGGAATGCTCCCGTCGAGCGTGGACGGACGGACGCCGCCCGCGGTGGGAGCGGCCAACATCGTCAGCTATTTCATCTCGACGGCAACTGGCGACGCCTCGGACGGCCTGCGGCTTTTCGACTTCCATGTGGACTGGGCGGACCCGATGAGCTCGACCTTCACCGAGCGGCCAGAGAGCCCCGTCGCGGTCGCCGCCTTCAATCCGCTGACGCCTCCCGGACGGGACAACATCCTCCAACCCCCGCCGGCCGCCACCAACGCCGCGCTCGACGCGATCGGCGACCGGCTGATGTTCCGTCTCGCATACCGCAACTTCGGCAGCCACGAGTCGCTCGTCGTGACGCACACGGTCAACGTCGGACCGGACGAGACCCTCGGGGGGTACCAGGGCGCGCCGCGCTGGTACGAGCTGCAGCGCTCGGGAGGGGCGTGGTCGGTCGCGCAGCAGGGAACGTATGCCCCGGACACCGACAGCCGCTGGATGGGCAGCGTCGCGCAGGACAATCAGGGCAATCTCGCGATCGGCTACTCCGTCGCGAGTGTCTCGACATTCCCATCGATTCGCTATGCGGGCCGCCTGACGACGGACCCGCCGAACACGCTCGGCCAGTCCGAGACGACGCTCGTCGACGGCACCGGCGTCCAGACGGCCACCGGCTCGCGCTGGGGCGACTACAGCGCCATGACCGTCGACCCGGTGGACGACTGCACGTTCTGGTACACGCAGGAGTACTACACGCTGGCGAGCCAGGGTACCTCGGGCGCCGGCTGGCTGACGCGGATCGGCAGCACCAAGTTTCCGAGCTGTACGGCGCCGGCGGCGGGAGGTCTCGCGGGAACGATCACCGACTGCGACGGCGGTGACCCGATCGAAGGCGCCTCGTCTCTCTCGGCAACGGCTACGTCCGGGTGACGGACATGAACGGGGATTACTCGATGGGCGGCCTGAACCCCGGTGACTACAAGGTGACCGTTTCCAAGAACGGGTGGACGACGGGCGGCGGCATGGTCGTCATCACCGACGGCATGACCACGCCCGGCGATTTCTGCCTCGACGGAATCCCGGTGATCGCGGCCGATGGCAGCACGCTGCTGGCCGAGAGCTGCCTGCCGGCCAACGGCGTCCCCGACCCGGGCGAGCTCGTCACGATGAGCTTCTGTCTCGAAGAACGACGGCGGCGGCGCCGCGACGGATCTCGTCGCCACGCTGCTGCCCGGAGGCGGCGTCATCAGCCCCTCCGGTCCGCAGAGCTACGGCGCCAAGGGACCCGGCGCCTCGGTCTGCCGCGAGTTCAGCTTCACCGTGGATCCCTACATGGCCTGCGGCGGAACGGTCACGGCGACCTTCCAGCTGAGAGACGACGTGACGGACCTCGGGACCGCGGTCTTCTCGATGGAAACCGGCATGCTGGCCACGACCGGGAACGAGGATTTCGACTCCGTCACGGCGCCGGCGCTTCCCACGGGCTGGAGCACGAGCGGCACGGGAACGGTGCTGTGGGTTACGACCACGACGAATCCGGACACGGCGCCGAACGCGGCGTTCGCGGACGACACCGAGGTTTCGATCGACAAGATGCTCGATTCGCCGCCCTTCGCGGTCGGGTCGCCCAACGCGCAGTTGAGTTTCCGCGAACGCCTACGACACGGAGCTCGCGTGGGACGGGGGCATTCTCGAGATCTCGATCGACGGAGGCCCGTTCACCGAGATCACCGAAGCCGGCGGGAGCTTCGTCGAGGGCGGCTACAACGCGATCATCAATCCGGTGGCGGCGAGCCCGCTGGCCGGAGAGTACGCGTGGACGGGCGATTCCGGCGGCTACATCACGACGACCGTCAATCTGCCGGCTTCGGCCTCGGGCCACATGAGTGTCCTGAGGTGGCGCCTGGCGGCCGACGATGCGGTGACGGCCACTGGCTGGTGGATCGACACCTTGAGCCTGCACGAAGCGGACTGCTGCTGGGCCCCGGCCCCGGCCGCCCTGGACGTGGACGCCCATGGCGACATGGACACGGTCTCCAACCTCAATGGAGTCTTCGAACCCGGCGAGACCGTCATGGTGTCGCCGAGCTTCTTCAACGGAGGACCGAACGCCTTCACCCAGATCGGACTCGCTTCGAACTTCGACGGGCCTGCCGGCGCGACGTACACGATCGTCGACGGCTCTTCGGACTACGGGCAGATCGATCCGGGCGCCACGAACAACTGCTACGACGCAACGATGGATTGCTTCGTCGTGTCGGTCGACGACGCCATGCCGCGCCCGGCGGCGCACTGGGACGCCACGATCGACGAGGAGCAGCAGCTTTCGGTCGGCACGGGGCTCGCGCCGAACACGCGGACCTGGGTGCTGCACGTCGGCAACAGCTTCCTCGACGTGCCGACGACCAACAACTTCTACAGCTTCATCGAGACCATCTTCCACAAGGGGATCACGGGCGGCTGCGGCGGCGGCAACTACTGCCCCGACAACAACGTGACGCGCGCGCAGATGGCGGTTTTCCTCCTGAAGGCCGAGCACGGAAGCGGCTACCTGCCGCCGGCGTGCACGGGTGTCTTCGCCGATGTGGCCTGCCCGTCGCTCTTCGCCGACTGGATCGAGCAGCTGGCGGCCGAGGGAATCACCGCGGGCTGCGGCGGCGGCAACTACTGTCCGGACAACGCGGTGACCCGGGCGCAGATGGCCGTCTTCCTGCTGAAGACCGAGCACGGTTCGGCCTATGTCCCGCCGATGTGCACGGGTCTCTTCGGCGACGTCCCCTGCCCGTCGCAGTTCGCCGACTGGATCGAGCAGCTTTCCATCGAAGGCGTGACGGCCGGCTGCGGCGGCGGCAACTACTGTCCGAACAATCCGAACACCCGCGGCCAGATGGCGGTCTTCCTGACGAAGACCTTCGGTCTGAAGCTGTACGGCCCCTAGTCGCGCGGCGCATCGGAGATTTCCAGAGGGCCCCTCGCGGGGCCCTCTTCTTTTCGGGTTAGAGTTGCCCGACTTCCGACGATGAGCGACACCGAAACGCACACGCGGGGGCGGCGACCCCGAAAGGGCCTGCCCCGGCACACGAAGATCCTCTTCGGCCTGCTCTTCGGCCTCGTGGCCGGCCTCGTGGCGCACGCCGTCGGCGACGGCGCGCCCTGGATCGAGTGGAGCGTGCGCAACGTCGCCAACCCGGTCGGGCAGCTCTTCCTGCGCCTGATCTTCATGATCGTGGTGCCCCTCGTTTTCTCCTCGCTGGTGCTGGGCGTGCTCGAGCTCGGCGACGTCCACAAGCTCGGCCGCGTCGGGCTCAAGACGCTCGTCTACACGATCTTCGCCAGCGGGATCTCGGTGGCGATCGGCCTGACGCTCGTCAACTTCTTCAAGCCGGGGGCGGGCGTCGACGCCTCGGTCCGCTCGAGCCTCGAGGGCACCTTCGCCACACAGTCGCAGGCGGCGATCGAGAACGCGCAGAAGGCGTCGTCCTGGAGCGACACGGTGCTTTCGCTGATCCCCCGCAACCCGCTCGGCGCGGCCGTCGAGGCCCTGCAGGGCGAGATGCTGTCGCTGATGGTCTTCGCCGTGTTCTTCGGCGTGGCCCTCGCCCAGATCCGCAGGCACGAGGAGGCGCTGGTCGACGTGTTCGACGGCATCCAGCGGGTCTCGATGAAGATCGTCGACTGGGCCATGGGGCTGGCCCCGTACGGCGTGGCGGGCCTGATGTACTCGCTGACGGCCCGCTCCGGATTCGCCGTCGTCCCGCGCCTCGGCGGTTACGTCGGCGTCGTGGTCGCGGGCCTGGCCATCCAGCAGTTCGTCGTCTATTCGCTGATCCTGAAGGGCCTGGCGCGGGTGCCCCCCGTCGAGTGGTTCTTCCGGATCCGCGAGGTGATGCTGACGGCCTTCTCGACGGCGTCGTCGAATGCGACGCTGCCGACGTCGCTCCAGGCGGCCCAGGAGAAGCTCGGCATCGCCCCGCGGATCGGCAACTTCGTCCTGACGGTGGGCGCGACCGGCAACCAGAACGGGACGGCGCTCTTCGAGGGCGTGACGGTCCTTTTCCTGGCCCAGGTCTTCGGCGTGACTCTCTCCCTGCCGCAGCAGGTCACGGTCGTGCTCATGTCGATCCTCGCGGGCGTCGGCACCGCCGGCGTGCCGGGAGGATCGCTTCCACTGATCGTCATCGTCCTCCAGTCGGTCGGCGTTCCGGCCGAGGGCATTGGAATCATCCTCGGCGTCGACCGGTTCCTCGACATGTGCCGCACGACCCTCAACGTCACGGGCGATCTCGTCTGCGCGACGGTCGTCGCACGCTCGGAGGGCGAGCTGCGGTTCTCCGCGGTCCGGGAGGCGGCCATCGAGGACGCGTGACCCGGCGGAGCCTGGCGGCCGCCGCGCTCGGAGTCCTCGGCGTTCTGCCGGGCCTCGCGGCCGGGCCGCTCGCGGTCGAGGTGGCGCCCGCGCGGCCCAGGCAGGGCGACATCGTGTTCGTGACCGTGCACGCGGGCGAGCCGGTGTCCTCGCTCACCGTGTCCGACGGGAAGCGGGAGATCCGGCTCGAGGACGACGCCGCCGGCCGCACCTTCCAGGCGCTTCTCGGGATCGACTTCGAGAGCTCCGTGGGGCCGCGCACGCTCACGGTCGAAGGACGAGGCGGGGACGGCCGGGCGGTCAGCGCCTCGCGGAAACTGACCGTCGTCTCGGGAAAGTTCCCGACCCAGAAGCTGAAAGTCGCTCCCGCGTACGTCGAGCCGCCCGAGGACGAGCTCGAACGCATCGCCGAGGATCGCCAGAAAGTGGCGGCCGTGTGGGCCGCGGCCGACACCGCGCGCCTCTTCGACGGCCCCTTCCGCCGGCCCGTGGAGTCGGAGGCGCGGAGCAACTTCGGCGTGCGGCGCGTGCTGAACGGGAAGCCCCGGTCCTCGCACGACGGCGTCGACCTTTCCGCACCGCAGGGCGCCCCGGTATCGGCACCGGCGCCGGCTCGGGTCGTTCTCGCCGAGGAGCTCTACTATTCGGGCGGCACGGTGATCCTCGATCACGGAAGCGGCCTGTTCACGACCTACTTTCATCTCTCGGCGATCGACGTGAAGCCGGGGGACGTGCTCGACGCCGGAGAACGGGTCGGCGCGGTCGGGGCGACCGGGCGGGCGACCGGGCCGCACCTGCACTGGGGGGCGCGGCTGCATCGCGCCCGGGTCAACCCCCTCGATCTCCTGAAGTTGCCCGAGTGGCCGGCGGCCGCATCGGAGGACCGCTGAAGTCGTCTGACCGGTCAGTCAGTATACTGCCGCTTTCGTTATCAAAACAAAGGGATTAGAGTCGCGAGATCGTGGCTCGAAGTCGAAAGCTCCCGGGCGGTGAGACCTCCCGGGCTCAGATCCGGTTCACGCTGAACGGCGAAACCGTCGAGGCCGCCTTCGCGCCGCACAAGACCCTGCTGGAGGTCCTTCGCGAAGACCTGCAGCTGACCGGCACCAAGCACGGCTGCGAGCTCGGCGAATGCGGCACCTGCGCGGTCCTGGTCGACGGACGGCCCGTGCTTTCGTGCCTCGTCCTCGGGCTCGAGTGCGCGGGCCGCCGCGTCGAGTCGATCGAAGGCATGGCCGGCCCCGGCGGCCTGCATCCGCTCCAGAGGGCGTTCGCGGAGCTCGGCGCCGCACAGTGCGGCTACTGCACGCCGGGATTCCTTCTCACCGCGAAGGCGCTGCTCGACGAGAACCCGAAGCCGACGCTTGCGCAGATCCGGGAGGCGCTCGCCGGCAACCTCTGCCGGTGCACCGGCTACGTCAAGATCTTCGAGGCGGTCGAGCTCGCGGCCGCGTGGATGCGCGGGGAAGAGGCACAGCCGCGCAAGGAATCGCTGTACGGCTACGATTTCGACGAGAGCGGGCTGCTGCCGGTGATCCAGGAGGGCGGGGACCAGCCCCGCCCCTACGAGCCGCAGGCGGTCGGGGCGGCCCTTGCGGCCGCCCGGGGGCCGAAGCGATGACGGCCCCGCGCGTCAAGACCCGCGTCGTCGGCCGGCCGCTCGCGAAGGTCGATGGTGCGGCCAAGGTCACGGGGCAGACGAGGTTTGCCGACGACGTGATGCTGCCGCGCATGCTGCACTGCAAGCTGCTTCGCTCGAAAATCGCTCACGCGCGGATCCTGTCGATCGACGTGTCGAAGGCGCTCGCCGCGCCGGGCGTCGTCGCGGTCGCGACCGGCAAGGATCTTCCGACGCCCTTCGGCATCCTGCCGGTCTCGCAGGACGAGCACGCCCTGTGCACCGACCGAGTCCGGTTCGTCGGCGACCCGGTCGCGGCGGTCGCGGCCGTGGACGAGGACGCGGCCTTCGACGCGCTCTCGCTCATCGAGGTGCGCTACGAGCCTCTGCCGCCGATCGGCTCGATCGACGAGGGCCTGGCGGAGGCCGCGGAACCGATCCACGACTACGGCGACTCGGGAAACATCCACAAGCTGGTCTCGATGGAGTTCGGCGACACCTCCGAGGGATTCGCGCGGGCCGACCGGGTCTACGAGGACCTCTTCTTCTACGAGGGCAACACCCACCTGCCGCTCGAGCAGCACGCCTCGGTCGCCGACTTCGGCCCCGACGGCCGGCTCACGCTGTGGTCCTCGACCCAGACGCCCCACTACGTGCACCGCGCCCTCGCGAAGGTGCTGTCGCTTCCTCCCGCGAAGATCCGCGTCGTCGCCACGCCCAACGGCGGGGGTTTCGGCGGCAAGTCCGACCCCTTCAACCACGAGATCGTCGTGGCGCATCTCTCGCGCGTCACCGGCCGGCCCGTCAAGATCTGCCTGACCCGCGAGGAGGTCTTCTACTGCCACCGCGGCCGCCACCCGACGCTGATGAAGGTCCGCACGGGCGTGAAGTCGGACGGCGCGATCACCGCGATGCACTTCCAGACGGTACTCGACGGCGGCGGCTACGGTTCCTACGGCGTCGCCTCGACCTACTACACGGGGGCGCTCCAGACCGTGACCTACAAGGTGCCCGCGTACCGCTTCGACGGGGCGCGCGTCTTCACGAACAAGCCGCCGTGCGGCCCCAAGCGCGGCCACGGCACGCCGCAGCCGCGCTTCGCCCTCGAGGTCCAGCTCGACAAGATCGCCTGCGACCTCGGCCTCGATCCCGCGGCGATCCGGAGGAACCATCTCCACCCCGCGAACACGCTCACGGCGAACTTCCTGCGCGTCGGCTCGATCGGCCTCGGCGCCTGCATCGACAAGGTCGTCTCGGCGTCCGGCTGGAAGAAGCGGCGCGGGAAGCTCCCGCCCGGCCGCGGCCTGGGGATCGCCTGCTCCTCCTACCTGTGCGGCGCGGGGCTGCCGATCTACTGGAACCGGATGCCGCAGTCGGGCGTGCAGCTGAAGATCGACCGCGGCGGGGGAGTGACGGTCTTCTGCGGCTCGACGGACATCGGCCAGGGCTCGGACTCGATCCTCGCGGCCATCGTGGCGGAGGTTCTCGGGATCGATCCCTTCGACATCCGCGTCGTCACCGGGGACACCGACCTGACGCCGGTGGACCTGGGGTCCTACTCCTCGCGCGTCACGCTGATGACCGGCAACGCCGCCATCCAGGCGGCCGAGCGCGCGCGGGAGATGCTCGTCGCGACCGCGGCCGTCAAGCTCGAAATTCCGCCCGAGTGCGTCGGCTTCGCCGGCGGCCGCGTCTTCGACGTGTCCGATCCGGACAGGGGCATGACCTTCGCCGAGGCCGCGGTCCTCGCCGAGTCCCGGTTCGGCACGCTCGGAACGGTCGGCTCCTACACGCCGCCGCCTTCGGCCGGGCGCTACCGCGGCGCCGGCGTGGGCCCGTCGCCGGCCTACTCCTACTCCGCGGCGGTCGTCGAGGTCGAGGTCGACCCGGAGACCGGGATCGTCACGATACCGAAGATCTGGATCGCGCACGACGTCGGCAAGTGCATCAACGCGGCTCTGGTGATGGGCCAGGTCGAGGGCTCCGTCTACATGGGCCTGGGCGAGGCCGTGATGGAGGAGATGGCGTACCGGACGGACGCCAACGCCAACGTCGTGCACAAGTTTCCCTCGATGCTCGAGTACAAGAGCCCGACGACCAAGGAGATGCCCGAGGTCGAGACGTACCTCGTCGAGGACCCCGACGCCAACGGACCGTTCGGCGCCAAGGAAGTCGGGCAGGGGCCGCTGCTCCCGATTCCCCCCGCCGTCGCCAACGCCGTCTTCGACGCGGTCGGCGTGCGCGTGGACGAGGTCCCGGTCACCCCGGAGAAGGTCCTGCGGGCGCTCAAGGCCCGCTCGCAGGGCAAGCCGCCGCGGTTCGGGCCCGAGCGGTTCCCGGACGTTCCCTATCCGGCCACGATCCACGTGCCGACACCGGAGCAGGGCGGCGACGGCCGGGCGGCCGACGCCGTCGCCACGGAAGCGGGCGGCGTGCGGTGACGCCATGATGCGCCTTCCGAAGTTCCGCTACTTCGCGCCCACCAGCGTGAAGGAGGCCCTCCGCATCAAGGCGGGCGAGGGTCCGGAGTCCGCGTTCGTCGCCGGCGGCACCGACCTCTACCCGAACATGAAGCGGCGCCAGCAGACGCCGAAGGCCGTCATCGGCCTCTCCCGGATCCGCGGCGCTGGCGCGCCTGCGCCTCGGCGGGGACGGTGCGGCGATCGGGGCGGCCGTTCCGCTGTCGCAGATCGAACGGCATCGCCGGATGCGGCGCGCCTTCCCGGCCCTCGCGCATGCGATCGAGGAGATCTCGACGCCGCCGCTGCGGAACATGGGCACTCTCGGCGGCAACGTCCTGCTCGACACCCGCTGCAACTATTACGACCAGAACTTCGAGTGGCGCCAGGCGATCGACTTCTGCATGAAGAAGGACGGCGTCGTCTGCTGGGTCGCGCCGGGCTCGCCGAAATGTCTGGCGATTCAGTCCGCAGACTCGGTGCCCGTTCTCATCGCGCTCCGGGCGCGCGCCGTCCTGGCTTCCCCGGCGGGCGAGCGGGAGCTCGCGCTCGAGGAGCTCTACGCCAACGACGGCATCCACTACCTGACCAAGCGGCCGGACGAGCTGCTCACCGGGATCCACGTTCCGCAGGACGGCTGGAAGGCTTCGTACCGGAAGCTGCGGCGGCGCGGCGCATTCGATTTCCCCGTGCTGTCGGTAGGGGCCGCGATCCGCTTCGAGGGGGACCGGGTCGCCGAGGCGCGGATCGTCCTCGGGGCCGTGGCCTCGGCGCCCGTCCGGGCGACCCGCGCCGAAGGGCTGCTCGTCGGCCGACGCCTGGACGTGACCGCGATCACGGAGGCGGCCGCGGCGGCGGCCGGCCCGGCCCGGCCAATGGACAACACCGACTACTCCTTTCTGTGGCGCAAGGAGATGACGGGCAAGTGGGTGGAGAGGGCCCTCCGCGATCTGGCCGGCGGGCCGCCGGCGGCTTAAGGAATTCTTAATGGCCGGTTGCCGGCCCCGGGGGCCGCTGCTATACTGCGCGCCTTCACGTAAATCGCCTGCCTTCCAAGCACGCTTTCCGCGCTCGCCCAGAAGTCCGACGAATTGATACGGGAAGGTCGGCTCCTCCGAGCGGCGCGGTGGGGTCGGAAGCGAATGACGCCGGATTCGAGGATTCTGTTTCGATGAAACTCTACGTTGGAAACCTTCCCTACAACACGTCGGAGGACGATCTTCGTACGCTCTTCTCGACCTATGGAGCGGTCAGCTCCGTCGCGATCATCACCGACCGCGATACGGGTCGTTCGAAGGGATTCGGGTTCGTCGAGTTCGGCAACGACGACGAGGCGCGCAACGCGATCTCGGCGCTGTCCGGTCAGGAGTACGGCGGCCGCGCGCTGACCGTCAACGAAGCCCGGCCCAAGACGCAGGGCGGCGGAGGACGGGGCGGCCGGTACTGATTCGACTTTCCCGGGTCACGATCGAGGGGGCGAACGCCCCCTTTTTCGTTTTCCGCCGATAAACTCTCGACCGCATGGCCGGAGTCCGGGTCGAGAAGTGGGGGCGCGGCGACGGCGCCCTCTCGGAGCGCCGCATGATGCGGGTGCTGGAGATGGAGGGCTTCGACGTCGTCGTCTTCACCTACCGCGCGGGCACGGTCTTTCCGCCGCACGAGCACGCACAGTCGAAGTGCGACGCGGTGCTCCAGGGAACGCTGCGGGTCACCGTCGACGGCGTGGCCTTCGACCTGGCGGCGGGCGACCGCATCTACCTTCCGGCCGGAACGCGGCACGCCGCCGAGGTCGTGGGAGAGCAAACGGTGGTGTCTCTCGACGGGACGCAGTGGTAGAGGAGGCGAAGATGACTGAGTCCGAACGCGAAGATCTGATCCGCCGCTACGCGGAAGGGCCGGAGCGGCTGGCGGCCGCCCTGGCGAAGGTTCCGCCCGAGGCCCTGAAGTGGCGGCCCGCCGAGGGGAAGTGGTCCGCGCACGAGGTCGTTTGCCACTGCGCCGACTCCGAGACGAATGCCGCGGCGCGCGTCCGCTACCTCGTCGCCGAGCGCGAGCCGAAGATCGTCGGCTACGACCAGGCGCAGTGGGCGAGGACTTCGACTACCACGCCGCGCCGCTCGGGCCGGCTCTCGATACCGTCCGCGCGGTGCGGGCCAACACGGCGGCGCTTCTGCGGAGGCTGCCCGAGTCGGCCTGGTCGGCCGCCGGCACGCACACGGAGTCGGGCCGATACACGGCCCGGGACTGGCTCGAGGTCTACGCCGAGCACCTCGAGAAGCACGCGCGCCAGATCGACCGCAACATGGAGGCCTGGAAGAGCCGGTAGCCGGGCCGCCCCTTCAGCCGCTGCGAAGCAGTTCCTCCCCGATCTTCGCCGCCTCGTCGAGCAGCGCCGTCAGGTCCGCCTCGCGCGTGCGGAAGTTCGTGATCGCCACCCGCAGGGTCGAGCGGCCCTTGAGGACGGTCGGCGCGAGGAAGAACGAGCCCTCGGCGACCAGCCGGTTGATGATCCTCCGGTTGATCCGGTCGAGTTGGGCGTCGGACAGATCGCGGCCGGCCGGCCGGTATCGGAAGTTGGCGATCGAGAGCACGGTCTCGGCGAGGCGCTCGAAGTCCGGGCGGCGGTCGACCTCGGCCGCCAGAAACTTCGCCAGCCGCACGTCGTTGGCGATCTGTTCCGCATAGGCGCGGCGGCCGTGCACCTTGCATCCCCATCCAGACCTTGAGCGCCTTGAAGCCGCGCGAGAGCTCGACGCCGCGCTCGGCGAACCAGGCGGGCCCCGGAAACGGGCTCTCCGGATCGGCGGCGAGGTACTCCGGGAACTTGCGGAAGGTCGCGGCGAACCGGCCGGGCTCGCGCACGAGCGTCGCGCCGGCCTCGTAGGGCACGTAGAGCCACTTGTGGGGGTCGGTGGCGATCGAGTCTGCGCGCTCCATTCCGGCAAAGAGCGGCGCCAGGTCCGGCACCGCGGATGCGAGAGCCCCGTAGGCGCCGTCGACGTGAAACCACATCCGCTCGCGCTCGCAGAGATCCGCCAGCCGGTCGAGGGGGTCGATCGCCCCGGTGTTCACGGTGCCGGCGTTGCCGACCACGATCGCGGGGAGGAAGCCGGCTTCCCGGTCGGCCGCGATCGCGGCCTCGAGGGCGTCGACCGGAATCCGGAAGTCGGCGTCGCTTTCGATCTTGCGCAGCTGGTTCGTTCCGATGCCCAGCAGGTCGACCGCCTTGTCGACGCACGAGTGGACCTGGTCGGAGGCATAGACGGTCAGCCGGGGCCGATCGGCGCCGGCCAGTCCCTCCGCGCGCACGTCTCCGGGGGTCATCGCCCGGCGCGCGACGGCGAGCGCCGTGAAGTTGGCCATGGAGCCGCCGGAGACGAGGATGCCTTCCGAAGACGGGGGAAACCCGAGCATCTCCGCCAGCCAGCGCAGGACGCTCTGCTCGACGTGCGCCGCCGCATGATCGCCGCCCCAGCAGTTGGGATTCATTCCCGCGGCGAGAAAGTCCGCGAGGATGCCCACCGGGTCGGCCGTCGCGTTGATGAAGCCGTAGAAGCGGGGGTGCGAGTTGCCCATGGGGTAGGGCATCACGTTCTCGCGCACGAAGGCGAGGACGTCCTCGAACGGGCGGCCCTCCTCGGGGAGAGGCTCGACGAAGAGCTCGGCGCGCGGGCCGACCTTGCCGAAGACGGGACGCGACTCCAGCGATTCGCGATGCGGCGGCGACGGCCTCCACGGCCAGGGCTCCGAGCCGGCGGAGCTCGTCGGGGGTCAGATCGAAGCCGGACTTGGACATGGCGGGATTGAATATCACGCCGCAAACGAAATCGGGGCGGCCTGGCCGCCCCGAGGTGTCCGGGTCGGAACGTGGCCAGCCGGGCGCTACTTCACCACGCCGCAGCCGAATCGCCCGCCGGCGTCTCCGGAAGGCTGGGACTTCAGGTCGTCGGGCTTGTCGTGGAAGACGACGGCCTTGCCGACGACGCTGTCGGGCCCCGGCTTGACCGTGAGCATGTCGGTCGTGATCTCGAGATGGCCCTTGCCGTCGGCGCCGACCGTGATGTTGCCCCAGTCGCCGTTGTGGTGCTTGGCGGCATCCGGTCCGGCATGCGGGTTGCCGGCCGGCGTTGAAGTGTCCGCCGGCCGAGGAAGCATCGGGCGCCGAGCAATCCCCCTTCTCGTGGAGATGGATCCCGTGGACGCCGGGGGTCGCGTTTTCGATCCAGACCTCCACCTTGGTTTCGCCCGAGGGCAGTTCCGTGAACACGGCCTTGCCGGTGACTTTCGACCCGCTGCGCGACTCGATCGTCGCCGTGGCCTGCGGCGCGGTCTCCGGAGCCGCGAAGCCCGTCAGGAGGAGCAGCCCGGCCGCTCCCGCCAGTGCCGATGCCATGGTTCCCAATCGCCTCATTCGTTCTCCTTCGCTGAACACGGTCATAATATCGGCGCGAGAACCTATGATTCCTGCCGTGCCGCCCATCGCGGTGTCCCGGCCCCTTCTGTTCGGCCTCCTCGCGGCCGGCGCGCTCGGTTCCGTGGTGCTGGAGCCCCCGCACTCCTCCTTCGCCGCGGGGTTCGCCGCCGGCGCCGGAGCCGTCTTCGTCATCTCATTCATGAAGCGTGCCGGCCGGGGCTCGGAGCCTCGGCCGAAGGATCCGGAGGAGATCCGGATGAAGGTGCTCGTCGTCGAGGACGAGCAGCGGATCGCCCAGTTCCTCCGGAAAGGGCTGACGGAGAAGGGCTACGCGGTCGAGGCCGTCGGCGACGCCGACGCCGCTCTCGAGACGATCGCGGGAGATCCCCCGGACCTCGTGATCCTCGATCTGCTGCTCCAGGGCTCGCGCGACGGCCTGGAGCTCTGCCGCGAGCTGCGCGCGCGGGGCGTGCGCGCCAAGATCCTCATGCTCACGGCCCGCGACACGATCGAAAACAAGATCGAGGGGCTCGACGCCGGGCGCCGACGACTACCTCGTCAAGCCCTTTTCCTTCCGCGAGCTGATGGCGCGCATGCGGGCGCTCCTGCGGCGAACGGAGGTCGTCGCCCCGGGGCCGCTCGTGTTCGCCGACCTGACCTACGAGCCCGAGTCGCGCGAGGTCGTCGCGCGGAGGCGAGACCGTCCGGCTGACCGTCCGCGAGGGGGCGCTCTTCGAGCTGCTGCTGCGCCGGCGGGGCAAGGTCGTCCCGCGCTCCGAGATCCAGGCCCGGATCTGGGAGGACTCCTTCGATCTTTCGACCAACATCATCGACGTCTACATCAACGCGCTGCGCAAGAAGATCGACGGCGGCGAGCGGGAGAAGCTGATCCAGACCGTTCGCGGCGTCGGCTATCGCGTCCGGGACGTCGAGCCCGGAGGGGCGGCGTAGCGACGGTGGGCGGCCTGTTCGGCAAGCTCTTCGGCGCGGATCGCCGCGGCGGCCGGCGCGCCGCCCGAGCCGTCGCCGCTCGCGGACCTCGAACGGCGTCTCGCGGAGACCGAGAAGCGGCCGCTCGTTCGGATCCCGACGGAGGGCCTGGAGGCCGGGCGCGCGGCGCGTGGCGGACCGGCTCAACGCGCGCCTCGACGCGCTCGCCTCCGCCGAGAAGGAGCAGCAGCAGTTCATCGCCGACGTCTCGCACGAGCTTCGCACGCCGCTGACGGTTCTGCGCGGCTCGCTCGAGGTGGCCCTCGAGGAGGAGCGGACGGCCGAGGAGTACCGCGAGGCGATCGGAAGCGCCATCCTCGAGGTCCGGCACCTGACCCGCATTTCGCAGAATCTCCTCTTCCTGACGCGCGGCGAGAGCGGCCGGGTGACGCTGTCCTTCACCAACCTCGACCTCGGGCGGTTTCGCGGCGGACGTCGTCCGCGACCTCGCCGTCGCGGCCTCCGATCGCGAGCTGGAGTTGACGGCCGACGTTCCCGCAGCCCCGGTCTTCGTTTTCGCCGACGCCGGGCGCCTCCAGCAGGTCCTCCACAACCTCATCGAGAACAGCCTGCGCTACACCGAGCCCGGCGGCAGGATCCGCGTGGCCGTGTCGGCCGGCGCCCGGCGAGGCGCGGATGTCCGTCTCCGACACGGGCATCGGCATTCCGGAGGCCGACCTGCCGTTCGTCTTCGAGCGGTTCTACCGCGCCAAGCGCTCGCGCGCCGCCAACCCCGGCGGGTCCGGTCTCGGGCTCTCGATCGTGCGCTGGATCGTCGAGGCCCACAAGGGACGCGTCAGCGTGGAGAGCACCGTCGGGAAGGGCTCGACGTTCACCGTGCACTTCCCGCGTCGACTGATAATCCGGCCCCCTCATGAGACCCGTATTCGTATTTCCGCCGCGCGAACGCCGATCGGGAAGTTCGGCGGGGCGTTTGCGTCGCTGAGTCCGGCCGAGCTCGGCGAGGCCGCGGCGAGGGCCGCGCATCGAGAGATCGGGCCTTCCGCCGGCCGCGGTGGACGAGACGATCTTCGGTCACGCGCGGCAGGCGGGCGGCGGGCCGAACACCGCGCGGCAGGTGTCGCACGGCGCGCGGGAGTGCCCGACGCCGTCCCGGCCTTCACGGTCAACAAGGCCTGCGCGCTCGTCGCTCAAGGCCATCACGCTCGGGGCCCTGACGATCGGCGCCGGCGAGAACGACGTGGTTCTGGCGGGCGGGACCGAGTGCATGTCGGCGACGCCGTATCTGCTGACGCGGGCCCGCTTCGGGCAGCGCATGGGCCACGGCGAGATCGTGGACGGCATGTACCGCGACGGCTTCCTCTGCCCGCTCTGCGGCCAGCTCATGGGAGAGACGGCCGAGACGCTGGCGCGCGAGTACGGCATCCTGCGCGCCGAGCAGGACGCCTACGCGGTCGAGACGCAGCGGCGCGCGGGCGAGGCGATCCGCGTCCGGCCGCTTCGCGGCGGAGATCGTCGCCGGTCTCGGTCGCGGGCCGGAAGGGGCCCCGTCGAGGTCGCGGCGGACGAGCACCCGCGGCCCGACACGAGCCTCGAGGCGCTCGGCGCGGCTCCCGCCGGTCTTCGACCCGCAGGGGACGGTCCACGCCGGCAACTCCTCCGGGATCACGGACGGCGCGGCGGCGCTCGTGCTCGCCACCGAGGAGGAGGCGCGCAAGGCCGGCGTCGAGCCGCTCGCCCGGGTCGTGGCCTGGGCGTCGGCCGGCGTCGATCCCTCGCGCATGGGTATCGGCCCGGTCCCCGCGATCCGCGCGCTTCTCGAGAAGACGAAGCTGCGCGCTCGACGAGATCGATCTGATCGAGTTGAACGAGGCGTTCGCGGCCCAGATCATCGCGTGCGCGCGGGATCTCTCGCTCGATCCTCGCGAAGGTCAACGTCAACGGCGGGGCGATCGCCCTCGGCCATCCCATCGGGGCGACGGGCGCGCGGATCGCGACGACTCTCCTGCACGAGATGAAGCGCCGCGGCGTCCGCACGCGGCCTCGCGACCCTCTGCGTGTCGGGCGGGATGGGGATGGCGGTCCTCTTCGAGCGGCCCTAGGTGCCCGCCGAAAGGCGGGCGCCCTTAGAATGGATCCCATGCGCATCGCCCTGACGCTCGATCGCGACGCCGATGCGTCCGAGTCGAACGACTACCTGCAGAGCCTGCTCGATGCGGGTGTGCCGCGCGAGGCGATCGAGGTCGTCACGCCGCTGTCCGCCGGAGTCCCGCAGCAGTTCGACGCGCTCTTGCTGGGCGGGGGCGGGGACGTCGACCCGACGCGCTACGGGCGGTCTCGGCTCGAGAACGGGACGGTCGAGGTCGACGCCGAGCGGGACCGGATCGACTTCGCGCTCTTCGACGAAGCCCGCCGGCGGGGCGCGCCGGTCCTCGGGATCTGCCGCGGGCTCCAGGTCGTCAACGTCGCCCTCGGCGGGACGCTCGTCCAGGACATTCCGAGCGAGCGGCCCTCGGGCGTCGTGCACGAGCGGGAGGGACGACAAGACGCGCCTCGACCACGCCGTGGCGGTCGGGCCGGGCACCCGGCTGGCCGCCCTGTCCGGCGGGACCGGCGATCCAGGTCAACAGCCGCCACCACCAGGCGATCGAGACGGTCGCGCCCGGACCTGGCGGTCTCGGGGACCGCGCCCGACGGGCTGCCGGAGGCGGTGGAGGGCCCGGGCAACGGTTCGTGGCTCGTCGCCGTCCAGTGGCACCCGGAGAACCTGGCCGCCGCCGGGGACCCGGTCTCCCGCCGGCTCTTCGCCGAGTTCGCGCGGGCCGCCCGCGAGGCCGCCTCGCGCGACTGACGGAATTTTCGGGGCCGGCGCCGCGTTGTGGACCCGGATTCCCGAGAACGCAACGACTCGAAGGAGTGTCCGTGATGAAGATTCGCGCAATCGTCCCCGTCCTCGCCCTGGCCGCGGCCTTCCTGGCCGCGCCGCTTGCGGCGCAACCGAAACTGAAGGTCGAAAAGCTCGCCGACGGCGTCTGGGCGGCCGAGCCGGAGACGGGCGCCAACGTCGGCTGGTTCCTGCTCGGCGACGGCGTCGTGGCGGTCGACTCGGGGGCGGACGCCGCGACCGGCCGCGAGATCCTCAAGCAGATCGCGACGACGACGGGCGGCAAGCCCGTGCGCATCCTGGTGCTCACGCATGCCCATGCGGACCACGCCGGCGGCGCGCGCGCTTTCGTCGCCGCGGGCGCCCGCGTCGATCTGCCACGAGTCCAACGCCGGAGCGATTCTCGCGTTCGTCACGCAGGCCGCGACCGACCCCGCCGATCCGCTCGCCGGCAAGGCCGACATCCGGCCCGTCGTCGAGTCGATCTCGGAGCGCTCGATCCAGCTCGACGGTATCCACAACGTCCAGATCTACTACCTCGGCCCGGCGCACACGGCCGGCGACCTGGTCGTGTATCTCGCGGGCGACAAGATTCTCTTCGCCGGCGACCTCGCCGCTGAACGGCCGACAGGCCTTCATGCAGTCGCCCGACGTGGACCCGGCCGGCTGGGAGCGTGCGCTCCAGGCCCTGGCGCACGTGCCGGTCGAAAAGGTCGTTCCGGGCCACGGCGAGATCGGGCCGACCGAGGGCATCAAGGACACGCTCGCGTACGTGCATGCCGTCAACCTGCTCGCGAAGAAGTTCGTCGACCTCGGCGACGGCGGACACGATGATCGACAGCCAGCTCCGGGCGCCGGAGAACACGATCCAGAAGGATTCCGATCAGCGACGCGCACGTCGCGAACATCAAGGCGTCCGTCAAGGCGATGCGGGACAAGATCGCGAAATCCGCCGCCCGCCGCCCCGCCGGTTCCGACGCCCGCGCGAAGTGAGCCGTGACCGGTCCGGCGGCGGGAGCGGGGGTCCGCCTGGCCCGCTCGGCGGACGGCGGCGCGGGCCGACCTGTCGATCGACATCCCGCCGGTCAACGTCCTCGACCCGCCCGCCCTCGGCGCGCTCGCGCGAAGCGATCGAAGCCGCTGCGCCGTCGCGTCTTCTCGTCCTGACGCGGCCTTCCACGCGCCTTCTCGGCCGGCGTCGAGGTCGCGGCGCACGCGCCCGAGCCGGCCGCGATCGAGAGGATGCTTGCCGCGATGCGCCGCGTCCTGGACGCGCTCGTCGCGAAACGCCGGCCGTCACGCTCGCCGCCGTCTCCGGGGCGTGTCTCGGCGGGGGCGCCGAGATCGTCGCGGCCTGCGACCTGGTGCTCGCTCGCCGAGGACGCGCGGATCGGGTTCCCCGAGATCCGCCTCGCCTGCTTTCCGCCCGGAGCGGCGGTGCTGCTGCCGCTGCGCGATCGGGCCGGCGCGGGCCGCCGAGTGGATCCTGACGGGCCGGACGTACTCGGGACGCGAGGCCGCCGAGGTCGGATTCGCGTCGCGCGCCGTCGCGCCGGGGCGCCTCGCCGCCGAGACCGAAGCGCTGGCCGCGAATCTCGCTGTCGCGCTCCCGGCGCGCCCTGTCCGCCGCGCGCCGGCCTCCTGCGGCGCGACCGCCGCGAGGCCCTGGCGAACGGGCTCGCCGGGCCGCCGAGGACGCCTACCGGGGGCTCGCGGGAAGCGAGGAACTCGCGCGCGCCGTGCGGGAGTTCGAGGCCTCGCGCCGCCGCTGATAGCATCCCGCGCGATGGCGACCTTGTACTGAACGGGCGCTACGTGCCCGAATCCGAGGCGGCCATCTCGCCGCTCGACCGCGGTTTCCTCTTCGCCGACGCGATCTACGAGGTCGTGCGCTACTGGCGCGGGCGCCCGTACCACCTGGACGAGCACGTCGAGCGGATGCGCGAGGGGCTCGACGCGATCCGGATCCAGGCCTCGCCGGATTTCTTTCCCGAGGTCGGTCGGCGCCTGCTCGAGGAGAACGGCCTCGCGGACAAGGACGCCTTCGTCTACGCCCAGGTCTCCCGCGGCGCGGCGCCGCGGTACCACGCCTTCCCGCCGCCCGGAACCCGCCGACCGTCTTCGCGTTCGCCCGCGAGACCGATCCGCCTCCGCCGCCCGAGGGCGGCCGGGCGATTCTGCTGACCGACGAGCGGTGGGGCCGCTGCGACATCAAGAGCGTCATGCTGCTGCCCAACGTCCTCGCGCCGCAGAAGGCGCGGGAGGCGGGCGCGATGGACGCCATCCTCGTCCGCGACGGATTCGCCCTGGAGGGGACCAAGGCCAACCTCTTCATCGTCGCGAAGGGCGTCGTGCGCACCGCGCCGAACGGTCCGCGCATCCTGCCCGGCGTCACGCGCACGGCGGCGATCGAGGCCGCGCGGCGCTTCGGCCTCTCCGTCGAGGAGCGGGCCTTCACGATCGAGGAGATGTTCGCGGCGCAGGAGGTCTTCTTCGCCTCGACGACGCTCTGGACCTATCCGCTCGTATCGATCGAGGGCCGCACGATCGGAGCGGGCAAGCCCGGCCCGGTCGCGAAGATGCTCAGGGAGGCCCTGGTGGCGGAGTTTCCAGGGCAGCGCCGGCTCGCCGCCTCCCCCTAAACCCTCGGGAACCTCGCCTCGATCGTCGAGGAGATCCCGCCGCGCGACGAGAACGCGCCCGGTGATCGTCATCGACTTCGGGCGGCAGGCCGCGACACAGTCCTCGAGGATCCGGTTGACGGCGTTCTCGTAGAAGATGCCGACGTTGCGGTAGGCCACGATGTAGAGCTTGAGGGACTTGAGCTCGAGGCACAGCCGGTCGGGGACGTAGCGGATCGTGAGGTGCCCGAAGTCCGGCAGCTCCGTCTTCGGGCAGATCGCGTTGTACTCGGGGATCTCGACGACGATCTCGTAGTCCGGGTACTGGTTGGGCCAGGTCTCGATCGCGGGCAGCTTCGCGTCGATGCCGGCCTTCGCGTGGTCGTCGGTGTATTCGGGCATGGGCGCAAATCCTACCCGAGCCTGCTACCATCCGCGCGCGCCATGGAGTGGTTCAAGCACCTCTTCCACCAGCTCACCGACGTCGAGACGCTCGTCCGGGTCGGCGGCCTGACCGCGATGACGATCATCGTCTTCGCGGAGACGGGCCTTCTCGTGGGGTTCTTCCTTCCGGGGGACTCGCTGCTCGTGACGGCCGGGGTGTTCGCCGGGACGGGGCAGCTGAACATCGTGCATCTGAACCTGGTGCTCATGGCGGCGGCGATCCTGGGCGACACGGTCGGGTACTGGTTCGGCCGCAAGACCGGGCCGGCGCTCTTCCGGCGGCCGAAGTCGCTCTTCTTCAACCCCGCGCACCTGCGCCGCGCTCACGACTTCTACGAGAAGCACGGCGGCAAGACGATCGTGCTCGCGCGGTTCATGCCGATCGTGCGGACCTTCGCGCCGATCGTCGGCGGGGATGGGCCAGATGGAGTACCGGCGCTTCCTCGCGTTCAACGTCTTCGGCGGGATCGCTGTGGGTGCTCTCGATGACGCTGATCGGCTACTTCCTCGGCCAGATCCCGGGCGTGCAGCGAGCACATCGAGATCGTGATCGTCGTGGTCGTCTTCCTCTCGATCCTGCCCGGGCTCATCGCCGCGGGCGGCGAGTGGCGGAAGAGCCGCCGCGCGCCGGCTCCCGGAGCGCGACGCCGCCTAGGCGTCGGGCCCGTCAGGCGACCGCCGACCGGAAGGGCTGGAGGGCCTCGGGCGAAAGTCGCCCGGATCTCGGCGAGCAGGCCGCGATCTCGAGGCCGTGCGCGCGGTCGTGCTCGGCCATCATGCGCGGGATGTCGTCGAGCGTGACGCGGCCGACACCCTCCTGCGCACCGGCGCGCTTCCAGTCGGCGGCGAGAGAGCGCGCGAGCGCCTCGACGTTCTGCCGGCGGGAGCGGGCGAAGCACACGATGCCCGCGGTCGACGTCCCGCTCCTGGTAGGCGCGCTCGCGGGCGATGCGCTCGCCGTGGAAGTTCAGCAGGGCCGGTTCCGTTTCGGCGAGGATCCGCCGGATGCGCACGCCGTACCCGTCGCGTTCGAGATCGGCGAGGTGCCAGACGTTCTCGACGAACGAGAACCCGCCCGCAGCCGGCCGGCGTCGGGCTTCGGCGGGGGACAGAAGGGCCGCCGCGCGGGACAGGAGGGCCGGTGTGGACTCGAGGGTGAGCAGGAGAGTCTCGAAATCGCGCCGCTTCATGGTCATGCCTCGCTACCCAATACGCGCCTTCCGCCCGGAAAGTTTCGCCATAGACTCCAATCCCATGGGGATCCACGAAATCCGTCAGTACTTCCTTTCCAAATTGTCCCCCCCGGAGGAGGCCCGGCGGCCCGACGAGGTGGCGATCGCGGCCTGCGCGCTGCTGCTGGAGATCGCCCACGCCGACGACGAGGTCGCCGACGCCGAGCGCGAGCGGATCAAGCGCGCCGTGCGGGAAGACTTCGGGGTCGCGCCGGAGGACGTCGCCGAGATCGTCCGGCTGGCCGAGGAGGAGCGGCGCGAGAGCGTCGACCTCTACCAGTTCACGCGTCTGATCACCGAGCGGTTCTCGCGCGAGGAGCGGCTGCGACTGGTCGAGGTCATCTGGGGAGTCGTCTATTCCGATGGCACGCTCACCGCCGCCGAGAACCAGCTCGCGCGGCGGATCGCCGAGCTCCTCGGATTCCAGCACCCCGAGGTGCAGGCCGTGCGCGAGAAGGTCGCCCGCCGCAAGTAGACGGCGTCGACGTCAGTGCACCCACGCGGGCAGGACGCGCTTCTCGACCGGGATCCGCTCGAGCGGGGTCGCCGACTCGGCGAGCACCCAGGCGAGCGCCGCGGTTGCCGCGGTCGAGCGGTCCATGATCTTCGGATCGATCCGGTCGAAGTTGTCGTTGGCCGTGTGGTGGTAGTCGAAGTAGTCGGTGGCGTCGAGCGAGAGGCCGAGGTTCGGGATGCCTGAGGGGATGAGGTAGATCAGGTCGGCGCCGCCGATGTCGGCGGGCGTCAGCGTGTCGGCCGCGATCGGCGCGAGCACGCCCGCGGCCGCCTTGAGAACCGGCTGGGCCGAAGGGCCGGCGTTCCACGAGAACCCGAGGGGCGGCCCCTGGCCGAGGTCCGCCTCGAGGGCGGCGACGTGCGACGCGAGCTCGGCGGCATGCGCCTCGGCGTAGGCCTTTCCGCCCTTCAGCCCGTTCTCCTCGTTGGCGAACAGGACGACCCGAATCGTCCGCCGCGGCCTCTTCGGCAGCAGCCCGATCTGCCGCGCCGCCTCGATGACGATGCCGCAGCCGGCGGCGTCGTCGATCGCGCCGGTGCCGAGGTCCCAGGAGTCCAGGTGCGCGCCGAGGAGCACGATCTCCTGCGGCGCCTCGCGGCCCGGGATGTCGCCGATCACGTTGGCCGACTCTCCGTCCGGCAGCGTTCGGCACGTCAGCGTGAAGCGCACGCGCACGGGTCCGCGCTCGAGCAGGCGCGTCAGAAGGGAGGCGTCGGGGGCGGACAGCGCCGCGGCCGGGATCTTCGGTATGCCTTCCCTGTAGCGCGTGGCGCCGGTGTGGGGCAGGCGGTTGTCGTCGGTTCCGATCGAACGGATGAGCAGCCCGATCGCGCCCAGCCTCGCGGCGTCCGAGGGGCCGGCGCCGCGGACGTTGCCGGCCGAGGAGTACCCCGAGCCGTCGGACGTGCGGGCGGTCGGCCGGTCGATGAAGGCGATCTTGCCGCGCACGGTGTCGCCGGCGCCCGCGAGCTCCTCGAGGGACGCGAACCGGACGATCTCGCCCTCGAGCCCGCCCTCGGGGGTCGCGATGCTTCCGCCGAGAGCCGCCAGGGCGAGGGGCTGGGCAACGGGCGACGTCACCTGGCCCGTCTCGGCGCCGCGCTGCCAGACCGGGACCGTGACCTTTTCGGTCCGGACGTTCTGGAACCCCTGCGCCCGGAGCATCTTCACGGCAAGCGCGACCGCGGCGCGGTCCCCCGCCGAGCCGGCGAGCCTGGGTCCGGCGAGATCGCAGAAGTCGCGGACCCAGTCGGCGGCCTTCGACCCCGCGAGGATCCGGTCGCGCAACTGCCCGGCCGTCGAGAGGATGCCGGCCGGAACGGCCGGGTCGGCGGCGGTTGCCGCCAGGGCCAGTGCGCACACGGATGCCGCGAGGACGATACGCTTCAATGACTTCAAGGGCTCCCTCCGCGGGGAGGGATGGTATCAGCGCCCGCCGGCCGCTCCTGCCGACTCGCGGGTCCTGGTTTAAGATCCCCCTCCCATGGCCACCCGCACCCCGCCGGCCGACCTGACGGAGGAGTTTCTTTCCGAGTTCGGCGCCAACGCCAGTTACGTCGAGGAGCTCTTTCACCGCTACCGGACGAACCCGGAAGGCGTCGACGACGACTGGCGCGAGTACTTCCGCGAGCGATTCGGCGAAGCGGCTCCGGCCGCCGGCGACTGCCCGCGCCGGCCCCGGCGGCTCCGGCCGCGGCGCCCGCGCCGCGCCTCGCGGGCGAGCGCCTGCCGCTGCGCGGGGCCGCCGCCCGCATCGCCGAGAACATGCAGGCGAGCCTCGCGGTTCCGACCGCGACGTCGCAACGCCAGGTCCCGATCAAGCTGCTCGACGAGAACCGGCGCCTCGTCAACGAGGCGCGCGAGTCGATGGACGCCTCCCGCGTGTCGTTCACGCACCTGATCTCCTGGGCGATCATCCAGGCCGTCAAGGCCTTCCCCGTCATGAACGATGCGTTCGATGCGTCGGGCGGGGAGCCCGCGCGCGTGCGGCGCGGGGAGATCCGCTTCGGCGTCGCGGTCGACGTGGCGAAGTCGGACGGCTCGCGGACGCTCCTCGTGCCCAACGTCAAGGGCGCGGAGCGGATGAGCTTCGCGGAGTTCCTGGCCGCCTCCGACGACGTCGTCGTGCGCGCCCGATCCGGCAAGCTCCAGGTCTCCGACTTCGAGGGCACGACGATCTCGCTGACCAATCCGGGCACGCTCGGGACGACCGCGTCGGTGCCGCGCCTGATGCCGGGCCAGGGCGCGATCATCGCAACCGGAGCGATCGAGTACCCGGCCGAGTTCGCGGCCTCCGCCCCGGCGACGCTCTCGCGGCTGGCGATCAGCAAGGCCGTGACCTTCACCTCGACCTACGACCACCGGATCATCCAGGGCGCCGAGTCGGGCGCCTTCCTGGCGCACATCCAGGAGCTCCTGCTCGGAAAACACGGCTTCTACGAGGGCCTCTTCGCGGACCTCGGCATCGCCTTCCGGCCGCTGAAGTGGGAGATCGACCGCAACCCGGCGGTTTCCGGTGACCACGGCGAAGACATCGCCAAGCAGGCGCGGGTCCTCGAGCTCATCAACGGCTACCGGGTGCGCGGGCACCTGCTCGCCGACATCGATCCCCTGCGCTCCCGCGCGATCGCCGAGCATCCGGAGCTGGAGCTCTCGACGTACGGCCTGACGATCTGGGACCTCGACCGCGAGTTCTGGACGGGCGGCCTGAAGGGCGGCGACCGGATGCCGCTGCGCGACATCATCGCGCGGATGCGCCGCGTCTACTGCGGCAAGATCGGGACCGAGTACCGCTTCATCTCGAGCCCCACCGAGAAGTACTGGGTCCGCCAGCGCGTCGCGGCCGCCGCGTCCGGCGAGCCGCTTCCGGCCGAAATCCGCAGGAGCCTGCTCGTCAAGCTGATCGCCGCCGAAGTGTTCGAGCGCTTCCTCGGGACGAAGTTCCTCGGGCAGCGGCGCTACTCCGTCGAGGGCTGCGAGACGGCGATCCCGCTGCTCGACCGGCTCGTCGAGGAGGCAGCGACCCGGGACATCGACGAGGTCGTCATCGGGATGTCGCACCGCGGCCGGTTGAACATCCTGGCCAACGTCGTCGGCAACGCCGCCGAGCGCATCTTCTCGGGCTTCGAGGGCGTCGTGCATCCGGACTTTCCGGCCGACGAAGGCGACGTCAAGTACCACCAGGGGGCACGCACCGTCCGGAAGACCGAAGTCGGCCGCGACGTCGCGGTCCAGGTCGAGTCGAACCCGTCGCACCTCGAGGCCGTCGACCCGGTCGTCGAGGGCGTGGTTCGCGCCAAGCAGGTGCGCCGCGCGGGCCGCGGCCCCGCGGCCTGGGGCCCGGTCCTGCCCGTGCTCCTCCACGGCGACGCGGCGTTTGCCGGCCAGGGCATGGTCGCCGAGGTCCTGAACCTCGCCCAGCTTCCGGGCTACCGCACCGGCGGAACGATCCACGTCGTCATCAACAACCAGATCGGCTTCACGACCCCGCCCTCGCAGGGCCGCTCGTCGGTCTATTCGACGGACGTGGCGAAGATCAACCAGGTCCCCATCTTCCACGTCAACGCCGACGATCCGGAGGCCGCGTATCGCGTCCTCCAGATCGCGCTGGAGTATCGCCAGGAGTTTCACAAGGACGTCGTCATCGACCTGATCGGCTTCCGCCGCCACGGGCACAACGAGGGCGACGAGCCGACCTACACGCAGCCCGTCATGTACCGCGCGATCGAGGCGCATCCCGGCGTGCGGGCGCTCTACGCCCGCCGCCTCGTCCGCGACGGGCGTCGTGACGGAAGCGGAGGTCGAAGGGCTCGAGGCACGCCAGGTCGCCGAGTACGAGTCGGCCCTCGCAGCGGCCAAGGAAGCGCGCCCGCCGCCCGCGCCCGGCCGCCCCGGCCGCGGCGCCCGGGCCTCTCGGCGTCGTCGAGATGGAGACGGGCGTCGACCGCGGGACCCTGGCGAAGATCGGGAGCGTCCTGACGACGGTGCCGTCCGGTTTCCGCCTCAATCCCAAGATGGTGCAGCAGCTCGCGCGCCGCGCGAAGATGGCCGAGGGCGCGCTGCCGCTCGACTGGGGCACGGCAGAGGCCCTGGCCTTCGGGTCGCTGCTCCTGGAGGGCACGCCGATCCGGGTCAGCGGCCAGGACTCGAGCCGCGGGACCTTTTCGCAGCGGCACGCCGTCTTCCACGACACGCAGACCGGGGAGACCTGGACGCCGCTCTCGACCCTGGAGCCCGGCCAGGCGCCACTTCGAGGCCGTCGACAGCCCCCTCTCGGAGTTCGCGGTGCTCGGCTTCGACTACGGCTACAGCGTGGAGTGGCGGGAGGCCCTCGTTCTCTGGGAGGCGCAGTTCGGCGACTTCGCCAACGGTGCCCAGGTCATCGTCGACCAGTTCATCGCGTCGGCCGAGGACAAGTGGCGCCAGACCTCGCGGATGGGCATGCTCCTGCCGCACGGCTCGGAAGGGCAGGGGCCCGAGCACTCGAGCGCCCGCATCGAGCGCTACCTGCAGCTCTGTGCCGACGGCAACATGCAGGTCTGCAACGCCACGACCCCCGCGCAGTACTTCCACCTGCTGCGGCGCCAGATGCGCCAGCCGCTCGGGAAGCCCGTCATCCTCTTCACGCCCAAGAGCCTGCTGCGTCTTCCGGCGGCCTCGTCGCCGATCGAGGCGCTCGCGGCGGGCGGGTTCCGCGTCTGCCTGGACGACCCCGAAGTCGCCGACCGCGCCCTCGTCGAGAAGGTCCTCCTCTGCAGCGGCAAGGTCTACTACGACCTGCACGCCGAGCGGGAAAGGCGCGGCGACTTCAAGACCGCCATCGTGCGGCTCGAGCAGCTCTACCCGTTCCCGCAGGAACGCCTGGCGGCGATCGCCGGCGGCTACCCGAAAGCCGGCCGCGCGATCTGGGTCCAGGAGGAGCCGCGCAACATGGGCGCCTGGACCTTCGTCCACGAGCGCGCCGAGGAGTTTCTCCCGCCGGGCCGCCGCCTCGAGTACGTCGGCCGCGCCGCCTCGCCGTCGCCGGCGACCGGCAACGCCGCCGTGCACAAGCACGAGCTCGAGCAGCTGCTCGCCGAGGCGTTCGGCTAGGGTCCAGCTCGCCCAGGACCGCGGCGGCCTCGGTCGTCGAAGTTCGGCGAAGCGCAGCCGCGGGGCGCTTGGCCAGGAAGATGGCCAGCTGCTCGCGCGTGAGACTCGCATTCGGACAGTCGTGCCGGAGGCCTGCATCTGGCAGGATCCCGGCCGCACTCAGGACGTAGTCGATAGACTGGCCCAACTCGGCGGAAAGCCGCGGGCACGTCGTTCGCCCACGCCGTCAGGGCGTCGCCGCCGTAGACGATCTTCCGGTCGTAGCGGACGCGCACCGCGGCGAAGCCGCAGTTCGTCTCCGGTCGGACGTCGAGCTCGACGAGCGTAGGTCCCGGTCAGGTTTCCCGTGTGCGCACCGGGACCGGTCAGCGCGCGCACCCGGCGTCGGCGATGTCACGCGCGTGTCGACCCGCGAATGAGCCCGGTCGGGCCGGTCGGCATGCGGAAGACGCCGTGCTGGAGGTTCCAGGCGGGATCCTTCCTCGCAGCCTGGTCGATCTGACGCCGTCGTTGGGGCGCCGGATCGTCAGGCAGGCCGCTTTCTTCAGGAAGGCCTGCGATCGCGATCTTGGAGGTCCGAAGTGAGGCTGCCTCGGGCGCCTTCTCGACCGTCGTGCCGATCGAGAGGTGGACGACGCGTCGGGCGCCCGTCCGCCGCGCCTCAGTTGACGGCGCCGAAGCCCTCCATGAGGTCCGAGGGTCCGTATGGCGGTCAGAAGGAAGAGGTGGTCGTAGATTCCACGGAAGATCAGCGTCTGGGATTTCGGGCTCCGACCAGGTCGACCGATCACCGCACGACGCCCTTGCGGCAGGGCCGCCGCGCGCTCGGCGCTGCGCGTCACGACCCGGACGGCCTCGCCTTTCGCCAGCAGGCCCTGCACGACGAGGCTTCCGACCGTCGGGCCGGTTCCGCCGAGCACGGATGTCGCATGGCTCCTCGCTCCTCACCCTTCTTCGGCTTCATCGCGTCGAGCGCGGCCTTGAGCGCCTCCCGCGGCACGCGCCGGTAGTCCGAGAACTCGCCGGCGCCGGCGATCCACTCCCCGCCGTCCATCGTCACGACGTCGCCGGTCTGGTACGGGCAGAGGTCCGAGAGCAGGAACGTCGCGAGGTGGGCGATCTCCTCCGGCTTTCCGAAGCGCGCGAGCGGGACGCGGTCGAGCGCCGCCTTCTCCGCAGCGGGGTTGGCCATGAGCCGGGAGAACGCGCCCTCGGTCGGGATCGGCCCGGGCGCGATGGCATTCAGACGAATGCCGGCGTGGCCCCACTCGACCGCCAGAGAACGCGTCATCGCCATGACGCCGGCCTTCGCGCACGCCGATGGCAGAACGAAAGCCGAGCCCGTCCACGCGTACGTCGCAAGAATCGAGACGACGGCGCCCGGGGCCTTGCGCGCGAGCAGGTGCCTCCCGAACGCCAGCGTGCAGTGGACCGTGCCGTAGAGGACCGTCCGCACGACGGCGTCGAACCCGTTGGGCGTCAGCTCTTCGGAGAAGGCCAGGAAGTTGCCGGCGGCGTTGTTGACGAGGCCGTCGACGTGCCCGAAGCGCCCGGCGGCACTGGCGATCAGGGCCTCGCCGGCCGACGGCTCGCGGATGTCGGCGGAGAAGATCTCGACCCCCCCGCCCTCGCGTGCCGCGGCCGCGATCTCGCGCGCGGCCGCCTCGAGCTTCTCGCGGCGGCGGCCGGCGATCGTGACGCCGGCTCCGTACGACGCGAAGGCCTTCGCCATCGCGAGGCCCAGGCCGGAGCCGCCGCCGGTGACGACGATCGACCGCTTCGCGAGGGTGTTCGGGGCGAACATGTCAGGGACCAGACCCGAGGTACTCGTCGAACCAGGCGTTGCTTCGCTTGACGATGTCGAGCTGGTTCTCGGGCTTGCGGATGCCGTGGCCCTCGTCGGTGTAGATCACGAGCTGCGTCGGGACGCCGAGCGCCTTGAGCGCATGCCAGAACTCGTAGCCCTGCGGCGTGGGCACCTCCGAGTCGCGCTCGCCGTGGAGCACGAGGGTCGGCGTCTTCACTTTCTTGATGTACTCGATCGGCGAGGATTTCGCGTAGACGTCCGGATCGTCGTACACGGAGGCGCCGAAGAAGGGGAGCATCCAGGTGTCGATCTTGTTCTGGCCGTAGTAGCTCTGCCAGCTCGCGATGCCGGCCCCCGCGACGCCCGCCGCGAAGCGGTCGGTCTGCGTGACCGCCCACATCGTCATGTAGCCGCCGTAGGACCAGCCGGTGATGCCGAGCCGCTTGGGGTCGACCGGCGCCGCGGCGAGGACCGCGTCCACGCCCGAGAGAATGTCGCGCAGGTCCCCGCCGCCGAAGTCCTTCACGTTGGCCTGGGCGAAGGCCTCGCCGAAGCCGAAGCTGCCGCGCGGGTTGGGCTGGAAGACGAAGTAGCCCTGGGACGGGAGCGTTCCCTGCCAGCGCGACGGCCAGCGAGGCCGTGGCGGCGCCGGAGGGTCCGCCGTGGGCGACGACGACCATCGGGTACCGGCGGGAAGGGTCGTAGTCCTGCGGGTAGAGGAGCCAGCCCTGGATGGTGCCGGCGTCGCTTTTCCAGTGAAGGCTCTTCGCCTCGCCCCAGAAACGCCGGGCTTTCGAGTTCAGCGCGGAGACCTTCCTCCACGCGCCGACGGGCCCCGCCCAGACCTCGGGCGGGTCCTGGAAGGACTCGCGGACGACGGCCGCGGCGCCACCGCTCCGGGCAGCGTCAAAATGGGCGAGCTTCTCGGCGCCCGCGGTGAGCGTCGTGAGCTTCGAGGTCGCCGGGTCGATCGCCGCGACCCCGAAGCCGCCGTCGAGGTGCCCCGCGAAGAGGAGCTCGCCCGGCGCGCGCCAGACGAGGCGGCTGGCGGACCAGCGCATTCCCGGCGTCAGGTTGCGCGCCGGGCCACCGGCGGCCGGCACCTCCCAGACGTCGCCGCCGTTGGAGCCCTCGTCGCTCATGATCCCGTGGATGACGGCGACGGAGCGGCCGTCGGGCGAGAACCGCGGGCACGCGATCTGAAGCGGCGGCTTCCAGATCGAGCGCGCCTTGCCGGCGGCGGGATCCACGACGTAGAGCTCGGCCACCCAGTAGTTGTTGGTCCCCGAGCCGGTGGCCGCCTCCGCGGCGAACGCCTTCCCATCGGGGGACCAGTCGTAGTCGTAGACGAAGAGGCCCGCGGGCGAGACCAGGCGCGTCTTTCCCGTCGCCAGATCCGCGACCGCGATGCGCTGGATCTCCGGGCGCTCCTCGACGGGCCCGGAGTCCCGGGCATACGCGACCAGGGCGCCGGTCTCCTGCGTCGACCCCTCGACGAAGAGAAACGACACGGACTTGCCCGACGGCGACCAGCGCAGCTCCTGGAGCTGGCCCTTCACGCCCGTGAGCTTCCGGGCGGCGCCGCCGGCCGACGGGGCGATCCAGACCTGGAGCTGGCCGGGGCTTGCCGGCGTCCGAGAGAAATGCGATCGATCGCCCGTCCGGCGAGAAGACCGGCTCGATCTCGCGGTGGGGCTGGCCGTCGGCGGCGGCCGAGAGGGGCCGCGCGGAGCCGGAGGGCAGGTCCGCGACGCGGATCGCGCCGAGGCGTTCGGCCCCGCTGGCGTCGGCGATCTTCTCCGACCACGCGGTGCGCCGGCCGTCCGGGGAGATCGAGGCATCGTGGAAGCCTCGGACCGTCTTGAGGGAAGCGAAGACGGCGTCGACCCGGGGCGGGGCGGCCCCGCCGGGAGTCGCGAGCAGCGTCGCCAGAAAGAGGGCCGCCGAGATCACTGTCCCCCCCGGGGTCGGACCCCTACGTCAGATCCACCCAGATGCTCTTGACCTGCGTGTATTCCTCGAGCGCGTAGCGGCCGCGCTCGCGGCCGAAGCCGGATTCCTTGTAGCCGCCGAAGGGCAGGCCCGGATCGTAGAGATTGTAGGCGTTGACCCACACCGTGCCGGCCTTGAGGGCCCGGGCGGTGCGGAGCGCCTTCTTGATGTCCTTCGTCCAGACCGCGGCCGCCAGGCCGTAGATCGTGGAATTGCCGATCGCGACCGCTTCCTCTTCGCCCCGGAAGGTCAGCGTCGCGAGCACCGGTCCGAAGATCTCCTCGCGGGCGATGGTCATCTCCGGCGTGACGCCGTCGAAGACCGTGGCTTCGAAGAAGGCGCCCTTGCCGCCGACCGAGGCGCGGTTGCCGCCGGCGACGAGCCTCGCGCCGTCCGTCTTTCCGGCCTCCACGTAGCGGGCGACGTTGTCGCGCTGCTTCTCGGAGACGAGCGCGCCCAGACGCGTCTTCGGGTCCATCGGATCACCGGGCGCCATCTTGCGGGCACGCTCGACTACCTTCTCGAGGAGCGCGTCGTGGATCGAGTCCTCGACGAGCAGGCGCGACCCGGCCGAGCAGAGCTCGCCCTTGCCGTAGAAGATCGCGTTGATGGCGCCCTTGGCCGCCGCGTCGAGGTCCGCGTCGGCGAAAACGACGTTGGGCGACTTGCCGCCGAGCTCCATCGATACGCGCTTCACCGTGCCGGCCGCCGCGCGGAGGATCGACTTGCCCGTCTCGGTTTCCCCGGTGAACGAGATCTTGTCGATGCCGGGGTGCTCCGCCATGGCCCGGCCGACGAGGGCGCCGGGTCCCGGGACCACCTGGAAGGCGCCCGGCGGCAGTCCGGCTCCGGTCAGTAGCTCCGCGAAGAGGAGCGCGGTCAGGGGCGTGGCCGACGCGGGTTTGAGCACCACGGCGTTGCCCAGCGCGAGCGCCGGCGCGATCTTCCACATGGCCTGCAGGAGCGGAAAGTTCCAGGGCGTGATCGCGCCGACCACGCCGACCGGCTCGCGCACCGTCATGAGAAACGCGTCGGTGCGCCCCGGGTAGGTGTCGCCGGTGAGCTTGTCGGCCCACTCGCCGAAATACGCCAGGCACTCGGCGGCCGCCGGCATGTCGATCTTGGCGGCCTCGAAGATGGGCTTGCCGTTGTCCTGGGTCTCGAGCTTCCCGAACTCCTCGGCGCGCGAGAGCAGCTGCTCCGCGGCGCGGACGAGGATGCGCCCGCGCTGGCGCGGCTTCATCGCGGCCCACGGCCCCGACGCGAAGGCGCGGCGCGCCGAGGCGACGGCGCGGTCGAGGTCGGCCGTCCCGGCCTCGGCCACCTCCGCGATCGTTTCGCCGGTCGCCGGGTTGACCGTGGCAAACCGCTTGCCGGACTCGGCGGGGGCGAACGCTCCGTCGATGAAGAGGTCGGTTTTCAGGGAGCTCACCTTCCCTTGAACTTCGGCACGCGCTTCTCCTGGTTGGCGGCGATGCCTTCCTTCGCGTCGTCGCTCTGGAAGAGGAGCTGCTGGAGCTCGCGCTCGACCGCGAGGGCCGACTCGAGCGGGAGGTCCCAGCCCGACTGGACCGAGCGCTTGATGCGGCCCACCGCCTTGGAGGCCTTGTTCGGCGGCACGAACTGGCGGGCGTAGTCCATGACCTGCTCCCACCACTCCTCGGGCGTGGCATCGATGACCTGGTTGACCAGGCCGAGCTCGAGCGCCTCCTCGAAGGAGAAGGTGTTGCCGGTGACCATGAGCTCGATCGCCCTGGACTTGCCGACCATCTTGGCCAGACGCGTCGTCCCGCCGGTGCCGGGCAGGACGCCGAGCGTGACCTCGGGCAGGCCGATCTTGCCGGAGTCCTTCCGGGCGATCCGAAGGTCCGCCGCCATGGCGATCTCCATGCCGCCGCCGACGGTGTGGCCGTTCAGGGCGGCGATCACGAGCTTGGGCGTGTGCTCGAGCCGGAGCAGCGTCTCGTTGGCATGGAGGCAGAAGAAGTACTTGAAGCCCGGGGTGACGGCGTTGAGCATCCCGATGTTGGCGCCGGCCGAGAAGAAGCGGTCGCCCTTGCCGCGCAGCACGATGACGTGGACGTCGTCGTCGAAGCGCGCCTTGAGGATCGCCTCGTCGAGCTGGCGGTTCATCGCGTAGGTGTAGGTGTTGGCGGGCGGATCGTCGATCTCGATCACCGCGATGCCGTCGGCGGCGCGGTAGTTGATGACGGTGTGGTCGAGCTCGGGGCTCGTCCAGTCGCGGGTCTTGGCGGTCGTGCTCATGGTCCCTCCGTAGTGCGTATTCGGGCCGGAAATCCTATCAGACGCGAGAAGCGCGGACACGGACGAGCGCGCCGGCCTGAACCATCCGTTCGCGACGCGGATAGTCTCCCGACCGAAGGGAGGGAGGAGGTCCGCGCCGCGGGAGCGAAGCGCCGCGAGGAGGTCACGCGCGCGGTCGAGCCCCGTTGGGCGAGCCGCGCGCGGGTGCGCCCGCAGGGCGCAGACCTCCGAGCAAGCGGAGCGACGGGGGCGACGGCTACAACCCCAGGAAGCTCTTCGCGATCGTGAAATAGATGATCAGGCCCGTCGCGTCCACGAGGGTCGCGATCAGGGGCGCCGACATCACGGTCGGATCGATCTTGAAAAGGGTCGCGAGCATGGGAATCATGGAGCCGACGGTGTTGGCCCACGTGCAGATCACGAGGATCGACACCCCCACCGTCAGCGCCAGCGGCGCCGTCGAGCCCCAGAGCAGCGCGCGGCCGAAACCGACGATCCCGAGCAGCACCCCGAGGACGAGGCCGCTGCCTCCCTCACGCGCGAGGACCCGCCCGAAGTCCCGCAGGCGGATCTCGCCGACGGCGAGGCCGCGCACGATCGTGGTCACGGTCTGCGAACCGGAGTTTCCGCCCGTTCCGATCAGCAGCGGGATGAAGAACGAGAGGGCCACGACCCGGGCGAGCTCGCCCTCGTAGTGGCGCAGCACCGTGCCCGTCAGCGTCTCGGTGACGAAGAGCAGGAGCAGCCAGTTGAACCGCAGCCGCACGTTGCGCCAGGGCTTGGAGGCGAAGTATCCCTGCTCGACCGATTCGTCGGTTGCCGAGACGCCGCCCAGGTGCAGCACGTCCTGCGTCTGTTCCTCGATGAGGATGTCGATGACGTCGTCGACCGTGACGATGCCGAGCAGCTTGTTGTCGCCCTCGACCACCGGAATCGCGTGGACGTCGTACTTCGAGACGAGCCTTGCGACCTCTTCCTGGTCCGCGTCGGCCCGAACGGTGAGCAGCCGGCGCTCCATCATGTCGGCGATCTTCCGGTCGGGCGGAGCGGGGAAGAGGCGCCGGAGCGGCACGTAACCCGACGAGCCGGCCCGAGTCGTCCACGGCATAAAGACTCTGGACCGTCTCGACCTCGGGGTCGATGCGCTTGAGGTGATCGAGGGTCCCGGCCACGGTCCACTCCGGCCGGATCGTGGCGAACTTCGTCGTCATGAGGCGGCCCGCCGTTCGGGGCGGATACCGCTGGAGGCGTTCGACCTCCGCGACGTCGCGCGGCGACATCTTCGCGAGGATCGCCTCGCGCTGGCGCTGCGTCAGGTGCTCGAGCAGATCGGTGACGTCGTCGGCCGGAAGGAGGTCGAGCATCGCACCGAGCTTGGCCGGCGAAGCCGTGTGGAGGATCAGGCGGCGGGTCTCGCCCCGCAGCGCCGAGAGAAGCGCGGCGCCCTGGTCGACGGGCAGGGCCTCGAAGAGGGTGATGCGATCCTCGCGCGGCAGGTCGTCGAGGATCTCCCCGAGGTCGACCGGATGGATGTTGGCGACCGCCGCCGCCAGCTCCGACGGGTTTTCGCGGATCAGCTCCTCGATGTCGGGACCGATGACCTTCGCCAGCGACATTCCGGGAGGATTGTGACACCAGTGACCCCGGCGCCGCACACCGAAGGCGGCCGGTGACGCGCGGATCGTCGGTCTAGTGAGAGCCCTCGGCCGTCGGGTCTACCCAGTCGCTCGAGCCGTCGGGATGGAGCTCTTTCTTCCAGATCGGAACGGTCGTCTTGATCCGGTCGATCGCGGCGCGGCAGGCGGCGAACGCCTCGGCGCGGTGCGGCGAGACCGCGGCGATCGCGACCGAGGCCTCGCCGACCTCGAGCCGGCCCACGCGGTGCCGCATCCGGACCCTCACCCTGGGGAACTCGCTCGAAAGCCCCGCGGCGATCTTCGCCATCTCCGACTCGGCCATCGGGCCGTAGGCCTGGTACTCGATCGCGGTCGTCGCTCGGCCCTGGTGCTCGTTGCGCACGACCCCGACGAAGAGGCAGAGCGCGCCGTCCTCGGGACGGGCCTCGCGGAGCAGGGCGGGCAGATCGATGGGGGAGTCGATGACATACACGGCCCTAGCCCCCGGCGACCGGCGGCAGGAAAGCCACCTCGTCGCCCTCGGCGAGCTTCGTTCCGGAGGCGACGTATTCGCGGTTGACGGCGGCCGGCGGCATCGCCGGATAGCGGGCGAAGAGGGGGACCTCCCGGCAGAGGTCGGCCCAGAGGTCTTCGACCCGCGCGCCGTCGGGAACGCGCCGCGCCTCCTCCTCGCGGCCGACGGCGTCGCGGAAGGAGGCGAAGTGGAGCAGTCGGATGTTCACGGCACGCAAGTCTATGGGATACAGAGGCTTCAGGTCAGTTGGCGACCGTCGTTGACATTTGACTGACCGGTCAGATAGTATCCCGCCGAATGGTCAAAAACGCATCCCCCGCCGAGTCGGAGCGGCGGCTCACGCTTCTGAAGGCGGCGTTTCGCGAGGTGGCCGAGAAGGGGTTCTCGGAGGTCACGCTCGACGACATCGCGCGCCGGGCGGGCGTCTCCAAGGGGGTCACCCTCTACTACTTCCGCTCCAAGGACGACCTCTTCCGCGAGCTCTTCTCCTGGCTCATCGACTCGATCCACGGCCGCATGCGCGAGGCGGTCGGCCGGGAGCAGGACCCGATCGCCAAGGTCCGGGCGCTCGTGGCCCTGATCTTTCCGTCGCCGTCGAAGAACCGCGCATTTTTCCGGGCCTTCGTCGACTTCTGCGGCCTGGCCGCGAGGCGCGAGCCGTTCCGCGAAGTCAACGAGCGCTTCTACGCGGGCTGCCGGGAGATCGATGGCGGGATCGTCGCGGACGGGATGCGTCGCGGCGTTTTCGTCCTGCGCGATCCGATGGAGGCCGGGTCGACGATGCGCGCCATGTTCGACGGCCTGATGATGCAGTGGTTGTCGGAAAAGGACCCGGAGGCGACCTTCGGCGCCTACCGGGAACGCTGCGAGCGGGAGCTTCTCCACTACCTCCTTCCACCGTCGGGCGAGAAAGGAAAAAGCCGATGAACGAAAACGAAACGTCCGCGCCGCGCTGCGTCAACGAGTCGTGCCCCCGGGCGGCCGAGCCCGGCGAGCGCTACTGCGCCGCGTGCGGCCTCGAGCGCTCGCTCTTCCTGCGGGAACGGCGGGAGGGTCCGGCCGAAGCCCGGACGGAGCGCCCTGGCTTCGGGACGGGGCGATAGAATCGCTCCCGTTGCCATGACTCCGGAACGCCCCGCGGCCGCCACGTCGGTTCGACGCATCCTCCTGGCGGCGCCCCGTGGCTTCTGCGCGGGGGTGGTGCGCGCGATCGAAATCGTCGACCTGGCGCTCGACTGCTTCGACGGCCCCGTCTACGTCCGCAAGGAGATCGTCCACAACCGGCACGTCGTGAAGGATTTCGAGGCCCGCGGCGTCCGATTCGTCGAGGAGTTGACCGAGGTCCCGGACCGGGCGACCGTCGTGTTTTCGGCGCACGGCGTCTCGCCGGCCGTCCGCGCGGCTGCGGCCGAGCGGGGGCTCAAGGTGATCGACGCGACGTGTCCGCTCGTGACGAAGGTGCATCTGGAAGCCGTCCGGTTCGCGCGGATGGGCTACGACATCCTCCTCGTCGGCCACGCGGGTCACGAGGAAGTCGAGGGCACGATGGGGGAGGCGGCGGCCCAGATCCGTCTCGTCTCTTCGATCGCCGACGCCGAGGCGATCGCTGTCGCCGACCCCGGCCGCGTCGCGCTGATCACCCAGACGACGCTGTCGATGGAGGATACGCGTCCCATCGTCGAGACCCTGAAGCGCCGGTTCCCGCGCATCCACGTTCCCGCCCGGGACGACATCTGCTACGCGACCCAGAACCGGCAGGTTGCGGTGCGCGAGCTCGCCAGGCGGGCGCCCGTGATACTCGTCGTCGGGTCGCGCAACTCGTCCAACTCCAACCGACTGGTCGAAGAGGCGGTGCTCGCCGGGGCCCGCGCCTATCTGGTCGACGACGTTTCGGAAGTCGACCTGGGATGGCTCGAAGGCGTGGAGACGATCGGGATCACTTCCGGCGCCTCGGCCCCGGAGTTTCTCGTCCAGGGCATCGTCCGCCGCCTCGGAGGTCCGGGGGCCGTGGAAATCGAGGAGGTCCTCACCGTCGAGGAGGACGTCCACTTCCCGCTGCCGCCCGAGGTGTCCGGCGCGCGGTTGCCCGCGCACCGTTGAGGCCGAACGGATGACGGCGCACCGCCTGGACGGAAAGGTCGCGTTCGTCACCGGTGCCTCGCGCGGGATCGGCGAGGCCATCGTCCGCCGATTCGTCCGCGAGGGGGCGCAGGTCGTGCTGGCGGCCCGGGACCACGACGCCATCGGGCGCCACGCCGCCGAGCTGTCGGCTGGCGGGGCGCAGGCGATGGCGGTACGGTGCGACGTGCGCGACGGCGGATCGATCCGCGAGGCCGTGGCCGCCGCCGTCGGGCGGTTCGAAAAGCTCGACGTCCTCGTCAACAACGCCGGCCTCGGGGGCGCCACGCCCCTCGAGGACCCCGACGACGAACGGTGGGACGCGATTCTCGCGACCAACCTCACCTCGGTATTTCGCGTGACCCGCGCGGCGGCGCCGCACCTGGCGAAGGGCGGACGCGTCGTCAACCTCTCTTCGGTCCTCGGGCGCTTCGGGGTCCCCGCGTACGCGGCCTACTGCGCTTCCAAGCACGGCGTGATCGGCCTGACGCGGGCGCTCGCCCTGGAGCTCGCGCCGCGGGACATCACGGTCAACGCCATCTGCCCGGGCTGGGTCGAGACCGAGATGGCGAGGCGGGGCTTCGAGCGATTCGGCTCCGTCGAGGCCGGCCGCGCGGCCGCCGCCGCCATGGCGCCGCTCAAGCGCGTGCTCGATCCCGAGGAGATCGCCGGCCTGGCCGCCTATCTCGCCTCCGACGACGGCCGCTCGATCACGGGCCAGGCGATCGTGGCCGACGGCGGACAGGTGATGCCCTGACCCGGTTTGGGGTTAGACTTTCGGCCTCGTCGTGAAGACGTGGGAGGTTTGACAATGACGCGCGAAGAATTCCTGACCGCTCTGGATGCCCTGATTGCCGAGAAGCACCTGCTCAAGCACCCGTTCTACCAGCTCTGGTCGCAGGGCCGGCTGACGCGCGAACATCTGCGCGAGTACGCCATCTCCTACTACCCGCACGTGGCCGCCTTTCCGACGTACGTGTCGGGCGTTCACGCGGGATGCGACGATGCGGGCCTGCGGCAGGATCTCCTCGAGAACCTGATCGAGGAAGAGCGCGGCCCCGAGAATCACCCGGCACTCTGGCGCCGGTTCGCCGAGGCGCTGGGCGCCGAGGAGTCGGACCTGGCCACCGCGCCGCGCACGCCCGAGGTCGCCCGGACGATCGCCGAGTTCCGCCGCGCGACCCGCGAGGGCTCGACGGCCGAGGGGCTGGCCGCCCTCTACGCCTACGAGTCGCAGATTCCCGAGGTCTCGAAGACCAAGCGCGAGGGCCTCGCGGCCTTCTACGGGATCGCGGAAGGCGACGCGACGAAGTTCTTCTCCGTGCACGAGCACGCCGACGTGTGGCACCGCCAGGTCGAGCGCGAGGCGCTCGGCCGCGTCGCCGACACACCCGAGGCGCGCGAGGAGGCGCTGGCCGCCGCCCGCCGCTGCTGCGACGCCTTGAACGGCGCGCTCGACGGCGTGATGCGGGAGAACGCGCTCGTCTGCTGATCCGCGCGGTCTGCTTCGACGCCGGCGCGACGCTCCTGCATCCGGATCCTCCCGTCGAGGAGGTCTACGCACGCGTGTTTCGCCAGGACGGGGCGCGCTTCGCTCCGGAACGTTTGCGGGAGGCCCTGGCCGAGACGTGGGCGCGGTTGCAGGTTCGCCCGGCCGGTGACCGCTACGGGGGCGTGTCGGGCGAGGCCGCGTTCTGGCGGTCGTTTCTGACCGACGTGCGTTCGCAGCTCGACGGCGGGGAGGTCACGCCCGAGGCTTTCGCGCGCCTGGCGGAGCACTTCCGCAGTCCCGGGTCCTGGGTGGTCTACGGCGACGTCCTGCCGGCGCTGGAAGATCTGCGCGGCCGGGGGCTCGCGCTGGCCGTGATCTCGAACTGGGATTCGCACCTGCCGGGGCTGCTCGAGGCGATCGGACTCTCCGTGTTTTTCGACGTCGTTTCGGTGTCCGCGATCGAAGCGACCGGGAAGCCCGAGGCGGAGATCTTCCGCCGCACCTGCGCGCGCCTCGGCGTCGAGCCGGGCGAGGCCGTGCACGTCGGCGATTCGCTGCGCGACGACGTCGCGGGAGCGCGGGGAGCCGGCCTGTCGGCGCTGTTGCTCGATCGCGACGACCGGCATGCCGACGATCCGGACCGGATCACGAGCCTGACCGAGCTGCCGGGACGCCTCGGGTTCCGATGACGGCCCCGCTGGCGAGTCGGCCCAGGGCGCCGGTCGTCGGTGCGGCCTTCGTCCTGCTTCTACTCCTCTTCGCGGCGTTCTGGCCGGTCGTCGTCGGGCGGCGGTCGTTCTTCCACTCCGACCTCTACTATGAGCACCTCCCGGTGTGGGCGGCCTCCCAGCGGGCCCTGCGTTCGGGCGAATTTCCGACGTGGATCGAGGGCGAGTATTGCGGCCACCCTCCGCTCTTCCACCAGGAGGCGCCGTTGTTCTACCCGCCGATGGTCCCCCTCCTGCTGACGGGAGCTCCGGTCCATCGCCTCGCCGACCTCTTCACCCTGTTCCACATCGGGCTGGCCGGCTTCACGGCCTTCCTCCTCGTGCGCGAGCTGACCGGGCGGCCCCTGGTGGCGCTCTTCGGCGGCGTGGCGTGGATGCTGTCGGCGCGCATGGTCCAGAGCGTCCTCTGGTCCAATGCCGTGGCGGTCTCCTCCCTCGTGCCGCTCCTCCTCTTCGGCCTCTGTCGGATCGCGAACGGGCGCCGCCGCTCCGGGGTGCTGTGGGCCGCGGCGTCGGGGGGACTGGCGCTTCTCGCGGCTCGCCCCCACGTTCTTCTGTCCGCGGCGCCGCTGGTGGTCGCCGTCGCCGCCGCCCTGTTGTGGACGGGCGCACGTCGGGGCCGGATGCTGGCGGACTTCGGGCTCGCGGCCGTTCTCGCACTCGCCCTCGGCGCCCCGTCGGTGCTCCCGACGGCTTTGCTCCTGCCGGAAACCGCGCGCAGTTCCGGACTGCCGGCGAACGCCCCCGACTTTCAGCCGCTCGGCCACGGCCGCGAACTCGACATGGTCTTTCTCCCGGTCGCGGGTCGGATGCGATGGCCGGAGAGCGCGGCCTATGCGGGGGTCCTGGCATATCTGCTTTTTCTGGCGGCGATTCCGCTCGGCATGCGCCGCGACGAGCGGCTGCCGCGGGCCGTGTTCGCGGCCTGCGCCCTGGGCGGGACCGCGGGCCTCATCCTCGCGTTCGGCGGCGCGGGTCCGTACCGTTACCTCGCCGAACTGCCCCTCATCCGGGGCTTTCGCATTCCGGAACGATTCCTGTTTTCGTGGTCCCTCGCGATCGCGATCGGATCCGCGCTGGGGCTGTCCTGGCTGGCGCGAGGGCCGCGGCGTCGACTCGTTGCCGCCGTCTGCCTCGCCGGCCTCGCGGGCGACCTGGTGTGGCAGGCGCGCCGGACGGCGCCGACGGCCGAGGCCGACCTGTACGAAGTGGAGCCGGCCGTCGTCGGCCGGCTCCGGGCCCGTCTCGGAGACGATGCGCTCGGTTTTCCGCGCCGCTACTATTCCGTCGCGGACACGATCCACCCGGTCTACTACGACGACGACGCCGCGCGACGGGTAATGATCCGCGACTTCGAGCCGGGGAAGTGGGCGCTCGCCCTGAGGTTCGGCCTCGAGTCGGCCGGCGGCTACGGTCCCACGCTGGCGCGGACGGAAGAGTTCCTCGCGGCCTTGAACCCGCAGGGGGCCCGCATGGCGGGCGTCGGCGCCATCGTCGCGAGTGTCGAGCGTTCGCCGGGGGAGCCGACCACCCAGGCCCGGCGCCTCCGCATAGAGGACTTCGCGGCTCTCCCGCGGGCCATCCTGGTGCCCGAAGCGATCGTCGTGCCCGCGAACGCGGCGGTGGGCGTCGCGCTCGGTCCCGGGATCGATCCGCAGCGCACCGCCGTTCTGGAGGAAGGGGAGCCTCTGCCGGCGGACCCCGCCTGGCGGGACTCCGAGGCGTCCGTCGCGCTCGTGTCGCGGCGGCCGGAGAGGATCGCGCTCGACGTCCGCCTTCCGGCGGAGGGCGTCCTCGTGCTGTTCGATACCTACGAAAAGGGATGGCACGCGACCGTCGACGGCGCGGCGGCGGACGTGCTCCGCGCCGACGCCGCTTTTCGGGGGCTCCGGTTGCCTTCCGGCCGGCACCGGGTCGAATTCGCCTATTCGGCGAGGGGCCTGCGCGAGGGGCTCCTGCTCGGCGCGGCGGGCCTCCTCGCGACGATTCTCGTCGCCATGCGGCTGCGCCCCGTCTGATATCCTCCGCGCACTTTCGCATGAGCAGCCAGCTCTTCCGGACGAAGACCCTCGACTCGATCCTCGCCGACGCGGACGAGCCCGCGCACCGACTCAAGCGCACGCTCGGGCCGCTGGAGCTCGTCGCGCTCGGTATCGGCGCCATCATCGGGGCCGGGATCTTCGCCGTGATCGGCTCGGCGGCCGCCGGGGGCGCCAGCCACGACGGCGCCGGCCCGGCGCTGGTCGTCTCGATCCTCATCACGGCGATCGGCTGCGGATTCTGCGCGCTCTGCTACGCCGAGTTCGCCTCGCTCGTGCCCATCGCCGGCAGCGCTTACACCTACTCGTACGCGACCCTGGGCGAGTTCGTCGCATGGATCATCGGCTGGGACCTGATCATCGAGTACGCCATGGGCAACGTCGCCGTGGCCGTTTCGTGGTCGGGGTATTTCTGCGAGCTTCTGCGGGGCTTCGGCATCGTGGTTCCGCCGTGGCTCTCGACCGACCTCCACACCGCGTCGCGGACGGCCGGCCTGATGGAGTCCGCGCCGCACGTGTTCGGCATTCCCATCGTGATGAACCTGCCGGCGGCCGTGGTGACGCTGCTCCTGACCTGGATCCTCGTCATCGGCATCAAGGAATCGGCGCGGTTCAACACCTGGATGGTCCTGGTCAAGCTCGTGATCCTCGTCTTCTTCGTCATCGTGGGCGCCATGTACGTCAAGCCCGCCAACTGGCACCCCTTCTCGCCCAACGGGTGGGCGGGCATCCAGACGGGCGCCGCCCTCATCTTCTTCGCCTACATCGGGTTCGACGCCGTCTCGACGGCGGCCGAGGAGTGCCGGAACCCCCAGAAAGACATGCCGATCGGGATGATCGGCTCGCTGGCGGTCTGCACCGTCCTCTACGTCGCGACGGCGCTGGTGCTGACCGGGATGGTGCCGCTCGAGAAGATCAAGGGCTCCTCGGAGCCGCTCGCCCGGGCGTTCTCCCTGCTCGGGATGAACTGGGCCGCGGGGATCGTGGCCTTCGGGGCGGTCATCGCGACGACCGCCGTCCTGCTGGTATTTCAGTATGGCCAGGCCCGAATCTTCTTTTCCATGGCGCGCGACGGTCTGCTTCCCCAGTCCTTCGCGAAGATCCACCCGCGCTACAAGACGCCGCACGTGACGACCATCTGGATTGGCGTGGTCGTGGCCGCCCTTTCGGCGTTCGCGAATCTGGACATCTTCGTCGAGCTGACGAACATCGGGACGCTCTTCGCCTTCATCCTCGTCTGCATCGGAATCATCGTCCTGCGCCGGAAGGACCCGGATCGCCCGCGGGCGTTTCGCACGCCCTTCGTCCCGCTGACGCCGATTCTCGGGATCCTGGTCTGCATCTACCTCATGCGTGGACTGCCGACGCCGACCTGGATCCGGTTCGGGGTCTGGCTGGTCATCGGGCTCGTCGTCTATTTCCTCTACGGCTACCGGCGCTCCCGCCTGGCGGCGAAACCCGCCGCATAGCCGCATCGTCCTGCTACACTGCCTAAAGTCCGCGCCGGGGCGTCCGGTTCGGCATGACTTTGGCATGGCTTTGGCGTTTCGGACATGGAGGTGGGAATGAGATTCGGCAGGTTCGCTCTGGCACTGGCTCTGGCGGGAGTGTTCGCGGCGCCGCTTTCCGCGGCGGTGGCGACCAAGAAGTTCGAGTGGGCGCCCATCAACGGCGTTCAGGACATCGACATCCAGGCTGGCGACATCGTCATCGGCCAGGTGGTCTTCGACCTGGGAAGCACGTTGAAGGGAACGCCCTTTCGGAAATCGAGCGCGGACGCGAAGGTGCGGATCGACAACAACGGGTCCACGGACGAGCAGGTCGGAGTCGCCGTCGTCGTCTTCGATGCGGAGGGCAACGTCGTCGCAGCCGGCTCCAACGGCACCAAGTGGGGCTATCTCAACAAGGGCAAGCGCACCTACTACACGATCGACTTCCCCTACGTGTATCGCCGCCTCGATCAGGCCGCCACGTTCATCGTGACGATCGAGACACAGAGCAAGGGCGGCAAGTCCAAGTCCTCGTACGAGTCGCCGACGCCCGAGCCATCGGCCTCCGTCGAATCGGAGCCTCTGGCCGCGCCGACGCCGGTGCCCTAGGCGTTCGGGCCGCCGCCGCGCGGCGCTGATATCGTCCGGCGCACGGAGGAACGCGCCATGGGCCGAGCCCTTCTCGCTGCCGCCGCGGGCCTGTTCGCGGTGCCCCTGGCGGCCCAGCAGGTGACGAAGACGTTCGACTACAAGCCGGTCGACAGCATCCAGGAGATCCGGCTGTCGCTCGACCGGATCAGGATCAACCAGATCGTCTTCAAGCTCTCCGGCGGGATCGGGGGAGGCCTGCGGCGCTCGACGAGCGAAGCGGTGGTTCGCATCGACAACGACGGCGAGGCGCCGGTCGCCGTCGGCGTCGCGGTCGCGGTCATGGACGAAGAGGGCAATCTGCTGGCGGCCGGCTCGGGGGGCACGCGGGTCGGCTGGCTTCTGGGTGGAGAGCGCGACGCGGCCGCGATCAAGTTTCCCTTCGTCTTCCGCAACCTGGCGAAGGCGAAGACCTTCAAGATCACCTTGGAGGTCGAGCCCAAGCCCGGCTCCGTGGCGCCGGCGCCGTCCCCCTAGGCGGGATTCAGGGAGCCAGGCCCGGGACGTCCCGGCCGGCGTATCCCGTCATCTCGACGTAGGCGCGCCCGGTGATCGGGCGGCCTTCCCGCGTGCCCGCGACCGCGCAGGCGCCCTCCCAGTACGTGACGCCCGTCGACTGCGTCGTGACGAGCTCCTGGTCGGCCAGAAGCGGCGAGATCGTCACGTCCAGGCCGAGCGGCGGGACGCGGAGTGACCAGATCGCCGGGTAGACCGCCTTCGAACTCGGCGAGGTCCAGGTCGTGCGCACCGCGAGGCGGACGTCCTTCCAGGCGACCGGCCGCGGCGGTCCGGTGGTCGGGATGAACGTCCCGGCCGAGAAGGGCGATGCTGCGCCGCCGGAGAGGCGCATGCGGTAGAGCATCAGCTCCGAGCCGTCCGAAAGCTGCAGGGCCATCCAGTCCCAGCCCGCGACGCCGGACGGGAGCCCTCCCGGCCCCCACTCGTGGTCGAACCAGGCCGTGCCCGAGAGGCTCTCCTGCCGGCCCTTCCGGCCGAGCGAGCCGGTGACGGTCAGGCGGGGAATCGAGACGTAGTGCGAGTAGTCCTTCGGGCCCGGGCCCTTGCGCGAGATTCCGTCCTCGCCGTGGGCGACGGGCGGCTTGACCGGAACGAGCCGGAGCTCGAGCCGGCCCTCGGCCGTCCGCGCCGAGAGGACCTGCGCCCCGGCTTCCGCGCGCGCGGACCAGTCCTCGTTGAAGACGTCGAGGCCTTCGGCCGACGCGGCGGCGATTCCGGGCAGGGCGAGATGCGTCTTTTCTTCGAACGTGAACGCCTTCCCCGCGATGTCCGACCAGGCGAAGTGCGCGAGGTGGATGTCCCGGAGCCGGAAAAACGTCAGCTGAAAACCGTAGGCCCGGCCGCCCGAGTCCCTGAGGTGGCCGGTCCAGTACCACCACTCGAGCGCCGCGTCGGGATGCGAGCCGTGGTCGCGGGGGTACGCGAGCGGAGGGTTTCCGGGCCCGGGCGCCCCGGCGGCGGGCCGCGCGCCCGCCATCGCCGCCACGACGACGAGGATCCACCGCGTGGCCCGGCGACGGCCCTTCATCTCATTCCTCCTGGAGCGCCGCGGCCGGGTCGACGGCGGCGGCGACGGCGCCCGGCGCGATGCCCGCGAGGACCGAGGCGGCGAGCACGAGGGCGGCGGCGATGCCGAGCGTGCGGAACGGAATGGCCAGGGACACGGTCCAGCCGAACGACTGGGGATTGATCACCGAGAGCAGCAGCCACGCGAACGCGGCCCCGGCCGCCGCGGCCGCGAATGTGCCCGTCAGGCCGGACAGGAGCGCTTCGACGAGCGTGGCCCGGCGGATCTGCGGGCCCGAGGCGCCGATCGCGCGCAGCAGGCCGAAGGAACGCCGGCGCTCGACGGCCGACGCCATCAGGGCGTTTGCGATTCCGAGGACCGCCACGGCCACGGCGATCGCCTCGAGAGCCCGCGTCACGGCAAACGTGCGGTCGAAGATCACGAACACCTCCCGGCGCAGCTCCCGGTTCGTGGTCACGGACAGAGCGTAGCGCCCGGAAGCGGCCGCGAGGATGCGTCGGCGCAGATCGACGGCGTCGACGTCGGGCTGCGCGGCGACCGCGACGCTGGTGACCCGGGGGTCGCCGAACAATGCGAGGTAGAGCCCGCGGTCCATGACCACGGTCCCGCGGTCGTTGGAGAAGTCCCGGTATACGCCTGCCACGCGAAACGTCCGCGGGCCGGCCGGTGTGACGAGGCGGACGCGGGACCCGACGCCGGACGAGAAGCGCCGTGCGAAGGGTTCCGAAACGAGGACCTCACCGCGCCGGCGGGCCTCGAGCGCCGCCGTCCGCGGGTTGCGTCCGTCGAGCAGCGCGAGCGCCCCGGAGCGGGTCGCCGCTCCGAAGTCGCCCGAGGCCAGCGTGTAGGGCTGACCGTGCTCGTCGACGGCGTCGCGGGCCCGGAACGGGTCGACCTCGGCCACGCCGGGGATGGCGCGCAGGAACGCGATGACCTCCGGGGGCAGATCGCCGACGATGCCGGTGCGGCCCCCGGCGTCGGCCTTGATCCAGAGGTCCGAGGCGAGCGTCGACTCCACCCACACCCGCACGGTCTCGCGAATCGACGCGACGGTGACGATCATCGCGAGCGTCATCCCGAGGGCCATCGCCAGGGCGGTCACCGCGATCCCGTTCTTGGCGAGCGCGCCGCCGAAGAAGCCCGCCCCGAGGCGCCCGGCCGGGCCGAGGGCCCGCGCCGGCAGCCGGCGCGACACGGCAGCCACCGCGCGGACGAGCAGCGGCGAGGCCGCCGCGAGCGCCGCGACGACGAGCGCGACGGCGGCGAACCCGAAGATCGGAAGGCCCTCGACGGGGGCCGCCTGCGAGGCGACGGCCGCGAGCGCAAGCGCGAGGACCGCCAGACCGGCCCGCAGCGGCAGGCGTGTCCGGACGACCCGCTCGATGGCGCCGACGTGCATGCCCGGCGCCGGCGCGACGCGCACGGCCTCGAGTGCCGGAAGCAGCGTGGCGAGAAGAGACGCCGCCATCCCGACCAGGCCGGCGAGCACGGCGGGACCCCACGGGTCGCCTCCGGTGATCCGAGCCGTCGGGGCGTAAAGGTTCGAGACGGTCCCGGCGACGGCGCGCACGGCCTCCCGGGAGACGACGAGGCCCAGCACCTCGCCGAGGAGCGTGCCGGCGAGACCCACGACGGCTCCTTCGATGAGAAACGCCCCGAAGATCGCCGCGCGGGACGTCCCCAGGGCGCGCAGCGCGGCGATGTCGGGCCGGCGCCGCAGGACGGCCACGGAGACGGCGTTGGCGATCAGGAACATGCCGACGAGCAGCGTGAGCGAGCCGAGGGCGTTGAGGTTGAAGCGAAACGCCCGGACCATGCGGTCCGCCGTCGCGGCGGTCCGGCCGGGCGGCTCGAGCGACAGGCCCGGCGGCAGCCGCCGGAGGATCTCGGCCCGGGTGGCTTCCCGCGACACGCCGGGGTCGAGCACGACGTCGACGCGGTCGACCACGCCCGGACGCCCGAGCAGGTCCTGGGCGGTGTAGACGTCCGTCAGCAGCATGTCGCCGCCCGAGGCGCGCGCGATTCCCGAGAGCTCCAGAATTCCGCCGACCCGAACCCGGCGCGGCAGGCCGCCGGCCGCCAGGGCGAGCTCATCGCCCGGCGACAGACCGCGCCGCGCCGCGAGGGGAGCGGGCACGAGGACCGAGCCGCGCTCGAGAAGCGAGCGGCGCCCGGTCCCGGCCGGCGCAACGAGCCGCGCGTCGCGCACAGTGCCGTCGCCGCCCCAGTCGACTCCGAAGAGCTGCACGACCTCGCCCCCTGAAAGCACCGCCGTGCCGGTGACGGCCGGCGCGAACGACCCCTTCTCCCAGAGGAACGCGAGCCGGGGAAGCTGCGCGAGCGGTACGCCCGCGGCGCCCGTGATCACGAAGTCGCTCCGACCCGAAATCGTCGAGGCCGCGTCGCGGAAAGACTCGGTCACGCTGCGGTTGGCGTGATGGATGGCCGCGACGGCGGCCACCCCGATCGCCACGCCCAGGACCGGCAGCGCGACCCGGGCCGGCCGGCGCCGCGCGGGGCCGGTCACCAGGGCCCGGAGAACCAGCGCGAAGCCCCTCAGGGTGAGACCCTTCCGTCCTTGAGGGCCACGCTCCGGTCGGCGCGCCGGGCGGCCGCCGCCGAGTGGGTGGCGAGCAGCAGGGTGACGGAGCGCTCGCGACGGATCTCGTCGAGCAGGCCGAGCACGACGTCGCCGTTGCCGCTGTCGAGGTTTCCGGTCGGTTCGTCGGCCAGGAGCAGGCGCGCGCCGGTGACGAGCGCCCTCGCGATCGCGACCCGCTGCATCTGGCCGCCCGAGAGCTCGTACGGATGCGCCTCGGCCCGATGCGCGAGGCCGACGCGCGCGAGGAGGTCGGCGGCGCGCTCCGGCGCGTCCGCGCCGCCGTCGAGCCGGCGGGGGAGCTCCACGTTTTCCCGCACGGTCAGGTGGGGCAGGAGGTTGAAGAACTGGAAGACCATCCCCACCTCGCGGCGCCGGTAGAGGACCAGCTCCCGTTCGGGCAGCGCGCCGATGTCCCGGCCGCCGACGCGGACTTCTCCGGAGGAGGGCCGGTCGATCCCGCCGGCCAGGTGGAGCAGGGTGGACTTCCCGCTGCCGGATTCGCCGACGAGGGCGAGAAACTGGCCCGGGGGGACCTCCAGGTCCACGCCCGCCAGCGCGACGACCGACTGGCCGCCCGCGTAGATTTTCGTGGTGGCCCGGAACGAAACGCCGGGCGTGGCGGACGGATCGCGCGGCACGATGCGAGAATACCCGACGGCACATCCCGTCCTCGCGATCTGTCCGTCGAGTCGAAACCGAAACCGGGGAACCGAGACCGTGAGACTTCCGCCGACGCTTCTGGCCCCGCTCCGCCGTGCCGCGGGGCAGCGGGCGCTCGTCTTCGCGCTGACGCGCCGCGAGCTCGCCGCCCGCTACCGGGGCGGGGCGCTCGGTTTTCTGTGGTCCCTCGTCAACCCCCTGCTGCTGCTGCTCGTGTACGCGACCGTCTTCCGCCTCGTCTTCGCGCCGCGCGCGGACGTGCGGCCCTACGCGCTCTTTCTCTTTTCGGGTGTCCTCGTGTGGGGGTTCGTGTCCTCCGCGCTGACGGATTCGGTCGAGACGTTTCGCGCGAACGGATCGCTGCTGCGCAAGACCACCGTGTCCCCGGAGGTGTTCCCGGCCGCGTGCGTCGCGGCGCGCCTGGCCCACCTGCTGCTCGCGCTGCCCGTGCTCGCCGCGGCCGTCGTCTACGCCGCCTGGCGGGGAAGCGTCCGGCCGGGGCTCGCGCTGCTCGAATTCCCCGGCGTCCTGCTCCTTCTCACGCTGACGGTCTTCGGGATCTCGCTGGCGATCTCGGCGCTGTCGGTGCACTTCGGCGACGTGCGCGACGTCGTCGGCAACCTCCTGACCCTCGCCTTCTTCGTGACGCCCGTCCTGTATTCCGTGGAATCCGTGCCGGAGCGCTACCGCGGCCTGCTGCGCTGGAATCCGTTCGCGACGTTCTTCGCGGGCCTCCACGACACGCTCTTCTTCTTCCGGCCCGTCGGGGCGACCGACTGGGCGTGGATGTGCGGCACGGCCGCCGTGGCCCTCGTCGCGGGCGCGTGGATCTTCGAGCGCCTGCGCGACTCGCTCGCGGAGAACGCGTGAGCGCTCCGGCCGTCGCCGTTCGCGGGGTGAGCAAGGTCTACCGGCGCTACGGCCGGCGCCCGCACGGGACGCTCAAGTCGGCGCTCCTCGCCGGGGGCCGCTCCCCGTCGATGCCCGGGGGCGTCACCGCCCTCGAAGACGTGACCTTCGAGGTCGCGCCCGGCGAGACGCTCGGCATCGTCGGCGCCAACGGCTCGGGAAAATCGACCCTGTTGAAGCTGCTCGCCGGGATCGTCCGGCCGACGCGGGGGACGGTGGAGGTGCGGGGGCGGCTGGCGGCGCTGCTGGAGCTCGGCGCGGGGTTCCATCCGGAGATCTCGGGCCGCGAGAACGTCGAGATCACGGGCCTGCTGCTGGGCCTCTCCCGAAAGGAGATCGCCGCGCGCTTCGAGGACATCGTGCGCTTTGCGGGCGTCGAGGCGTTCCTCGATGCCCCCGTCAAGACGTACTCCTCGGGCATGGCCGTGCGGCTCGGTTTCGCGATCGCGGCGCACAGCGATCCCGACGTTCTGCTCGTCGACGAGGTCCTCGCGGTCGGCGACGAGGCGTTCTCGCACCGCGCCCTCGAGAAGTTCTCCGAGTTCGAGCGCGCGGGCAAGACGCTCGTCGTCGTCTCCCACGACCTCGCGCTCGTGGCAAAGCGCTGCCGGCGCGCCCTCTGGCTCGAGCGCGGACGCATCGCGGCCGACGGGCCGGCGCCGGAGACCGTCGCCCGCTACCTCGAGCGGGTGGCCGTCGAAGAGGGAGAACGGCGGCTCGCCGAAATCGCCCCGGGGGGCCGGATCGGGTCGGGGGTGGCCACGATCGAAAGCGTGCGCCTGCTCGACGGCCAGGGCCGGCCCGCCGGGCGGTTCCGGGCCGGCGAGGCCGCATCGCTCGAGATGACGGTGCGGGCGGAGGAGCCGCTGACGGACTTCGTTTTCGGTTTCCGCGTGACGACGGTTTCGGGCGTCGTGGTCCTCGGGACGAACACGGAGCTCGAGGGCTTTCGGCCGGGGGAGCTCTCGGGCCAGGCGCGCGTCACGCTCGCGTTGCCTTCCCTCGACCTCGCGCCGGGAGCCTACAGCCTGGACGCCGCCGTCCACGCCCGCGACGGCGCGCCGTACGACGCGCGCGCGGACGTGCTCCGCTTCGAGGTGACGTCGCAGCGCGCGGGCGCCGGGGTCTGGGGGCCCCCGCGACGCTGGGAGTTCGGCGGCGGCGTCCGGTGGCGGGCGTAGGGCCGCGCGGCCGCCGGTGAGGCCGTTCCGGCCGTGAACGCGCGCCTTCGCGCCGGCTTGCTCGTCGCCGGTTTTCTCGCCGCGCTTTCGGCGCGCGTGGCGCTCCTGCACGCCTTTCCCGGCAACTACGACACCGAGTCCTACGCGATCGTCGCCGGCATCGTTCGCTCCGGCGGCGACCCATACCGCGAGACCGGGCGCTACAACTACTCGCCGCTCTGGGCCGCCGTGCTCGTCGGCATCGAGGCGGCGGCGGGCGCCGCCGGGGTCTCGGCGACGACGGCCCTCGGCGTCGTGCTGCTGCTGGGCGACGCGGCCACGGCGATCCTCCTCTACCGGCTGGCCCGCCGGCGTCGGACCGTTCCGGCCGCGGCCCTGGTGGCCCTGCTCTTCTTCGCCAACCCCGTCTCGGTCCTCGTCTCGAGCCACCATCTCCAGTTCGACGGCCTCGCGATCCTCTTTCTCGTTGCCGCGGTGTTCCTGTCCGGGCGCGGGCGCGACGTTCCGGCGGCCGCGGCGCTCTCCCTCTCGCTTCTCGTCAAGCACGTCGCCGCTCTCCATCCGCCGCTCTTCCGGCGAAGACCCGGCTGGCGCGGTTGGCTGCCGGCCGTGGCCCCCTACGCCGTCTTTGCAGCGTCGTTCCTGCCGTACATCGCGTCGTGGCGGGGGATCCGCGACAACGTGCTTCTCTATCGCGGGCTGACCGGGAACTACGGGATCGAGGCGATCCTGCTCCTGCCGGGCGTGCCCGAGTGGGCGCCGCTCGCGATCTTCCTGGCCGGCGCGGCGGTCGCGGTCTTTCTCCTGCGCGGCACGGAGCTCGAGCGGGCGAGCCTGCTCCTCTTTCTCGTGGTGCTCGTCTTCGCGCCGGGGTTCGGGCGCCAGTACTGCGTCTGGCCGATCGCCCTCGGCGCGCTCTCCTTCGGGCCCGGGTTCTTTCTCTACAGTCTGGTGGCCGGCGCGTTTCTCGTCGGTACGCTTTTTCCCGGCGCGCGGGAAGCCGTGCCGCTTCCCGGCTGGTACGGGCCGTGGTGGGCGGCGATCGCGTGGCTGCTGTGGGAGCTTCGGCGCCCGCGGGTTAAGATCCCGGCGAATCCGCGATGAAAGTCTCCGTCGTCGTCCCGGTCTACAACGAAGAAGGCAACCTGCCCGAGCTGCTCGAGCGGCTCGGCACCGTGATGGAGGGGCTCGGGAAGCCGTACGAGCTGGTCTTCGTGGACGACGGCAGCCGAGACCGTTCCCTCGAGATTCTGAAGGCCGCGGCCCGCGCGCGTCCCGGCGCGGTCCGCGTCCTCGAGCTGTCCCGCAACTTCGGCCAGCACCAGGCGATCCTGGCGGCCTTCCAGAGCGTCACGGGCGACGTGGTCGTCACGCTCGACGCCGACCTGCAGAATCCTCCGGAGGAGATCCCGAAGCTGCTCGCGAAGTTCGAGGAAGGCTTCGACGTCGTCGGCGGCGTCCGGCAGGACCGCCAGGACTCCTTCCTGCGCAAGGCGGCCTCCCGCCTGGTCAACCGGGCGACGACGGTCATCACGCGCATGAAACTGACGGACTTCGGCTGCATGCTCCGCGCCTACTCGCGGGACGTCGTCGAGGAGATCAACCGATGCGACGAGGCCTCGACGTTCATCCCGGCGCTCGGGCAGAGCTTCGCCCGCCGGCCCACGGAGGTCCTGGTGGCCCATGCGGCCCGGCGGCATGGCGCCTCGAACTACTCGCTGTACCGCCTGGTGCGCCTCAACTTCGACCTCATGACCGGCTTTTCGCTCGTGCCCCTCCAGGTGTTCGGCCTGCTCGGCACGGTCGTCGCCGTCGGCGGCGTCGCGTTCGGCCTTTTCCTCTTCGTGCGCCGGCTCGTCGTCGGCGCCGAGGTCGAGGGCGTGTTCACCTTGTTCGCGATCCTCTTCACGCTGCTCGGCGTCGCGATGGCGGGGCTGGGCCTCGTGGGAGAGTACGTCGGCCGCATCTACCTCCAGGTCCGCGGCCGGCCCCGGTTCCGCGTGCGCCACGTCTACGGTGACCCGCCGCCGCCGGGCCCCCCCGCATGACGGCGCCCCGCATCGCGGTCTTCGCCTACTCGGGGACCGGCCACGCCTGCCTCGACGTTCTCCTCAAGCGGGGGCGGCGCCCGGTGCTCGTCGCGACGCATCGCGACCTTCCCGAGGAGGCCCGCTGGTTCCCGAGCGTCGCGGAGCTGGCCCGGGCGAACGGCATCGAGCCCGTTTTCATCGACAACCCGCTGGACCCGGCGGCGGTCGCGCGTGTGCGGATCGCGGCGCCGGACCTGCTGTTCTCCTTTTACTACCGGAGCCTGCTGCCCGCGGAGATGCTCGCGATCCCGCGACTCGGGGCCTTCAACGTCCACGGCTCGCTCCTGCCGAAGTTCCGCGGGCGAGCCCCCGTCAACTGGGCCGTTCTGAAGGGGGAGTCGCGCACGGGCGCGACGCTTCACGTGATGACCGAGCGGGCGGACCGGGGCGCGATCGTCGATCGGGAGGAGGTGCCGATCGGTCCCGACGACACGGCGATCGAGGTCCAGCGGCGGGTGACCGGTGCTGCGGCGGCCGTCCTGGAGCGGCGTCTCGAGGAGCTGGAGGCCGGGGCGGCGAAGACGACGCCGCAGGACGAAACGCAGGCCACGCGCTTCGGCCGCCGCCGGCCCGAGGATGGCCGCATCGACTGGAGCCGGTCGGCCCGGGAGGTCCACGACCTCGTGCGCGCGGTGACCCACCCTTATCCGGGCGCCTTCACGGACCTCCTCGGCGGGAAGACCTTCGTCTGGCGCACGCGCCTGCCGGGCCTGGCGGCGCACGATACATTCCCGGGGCAGGTGCGCGGCGAGGATGGACGCCTCCACGTGGCCTGCGGGGACGACCGGTACGTGGAGATCCTGTCGCTCCAGCCGGAGGGCGGCGAGGAGACGGACGCGGCGCGGTATCTCGCGGCGAGGGGGTAGCGATGCGGGTCCTGATTCTCGGCGTCAACGGGTTCATCGGCAACGCGCTGACCGAGCGCATCCTCCAGACGACGGACTGGCACGTCTCGGGTCTCGACGTCGGGTCCGACAAAATCGCACCCTTCCTCGACGACCCGCGCTTCACCTACCTCGAAGGCGACATCGCGATCAACAAGGAGTGGATCGAGTATCAGGTCAAGAAGTGCGACGTCGTGCTTCCCCTCGTCGCGATCGCGACGCCGGCCGCCTACGTGCGCGATCCCCTGGCGGTCTTCGAGCTCGACTTCGAGGAAAACCTCCGCATCGTCAAGCAGGCGGTCCGCTACCGCAAGCGCGTGGTCTTTCCGTCGACCTCGGAAGTCTACGGGATGTGCCCGGACGCCGAATTCGAGGAGGATTCCTCGACGCTGGTCTACGGTCCGATTCCGAAGCAGCGCTGGATCTACTCGTGCTCCAAGCAGCTGCTCGACCGCGTCATCTGGGCCTACGGCGAACGGGGCCTGCAGTTCACGCTGTTCCGGCCCTTCAACTGGTTCGGGCCGCACCTGGACGACATCGATTCCCCGAAGGAGGGCTCGAGCCGCGTCCTGACGCAGTTCCTGCACAACATCCTCTACGGCGAGCCCATCAAGCTCGTCGACGGCGGGACGCAGCGCCGCTCCTTCACGTACATTTCGGACGGGATCGACTGCCTGATGAAGATTCTCGAGAACCCTGGCGGCGCGGCCGACGGGGGAATCTTCAACATCGGCAATCCCGCCAACGATCTGTCGATCCGTGAGCTCGCCGAGCGCATGATCGCGGCGGTCGGTGCCTGCGACGGGTTCGAAGAGGTCGCGCGAAAAGCGGTCCTGGTGGAGGTGGCGTCGGGCGACTACTACGGTGCGGGTTACCAGGACATCCTGACCCGCGTGCCGTCGATCCGGCGGGCGCGGCAGGTCCTCGGCTGGGAGCCTCGGGTCAGCCTCGACGAGGGCATCCGCCGGACCCTCGAGTTCTACCTGACGCGGCGGCGGGCCGAGCGGTGATGCTGGGTCGCGTCGCCCTGAAGGTCGACTGCGACACGGAGGAGGGCACCCGCGAGGGCGTGCCGCGCCTGCTCTCGATCTTCGCCGCGCGCGGCATCCGTGCGACGTTCTTCTTCACCCTCGGCCCCGACCGGTCGGGGCTGGCGATCCGGCGCGTCTTCACGCGCCCGGGTTTTCTCCGGAAGATGCTGCGCTCACGGGCGCCGTCCCTCTACGGCTGGAGGACGATGGTGTCCGGAACCCTCCTGCCGGCGCGGCCGATCGGGGAGCGGTGCGCGGAGATGATGCGGGCCGCCGCGCGGGCGGGGCACGGCACCGGCGTTCACGGCTGGGACCACGTGCGCTGGCACGACCGCCTCGAGGCGATGAGCGCCGAGGAGATCCGCGAGGACTACGGGCGGGCGCACGCCGAGTACCTCCGAATCTTCGGCGTTCCCGCGCGCTCGGCCGCGGCCCCGGGGTGGACGGTCGACGCGCGTTCGCTCGAAGCGCAGGAAGAGCGCTCGCTGCTCTTTTCCTCCGACACGCGCCTGGGCTCGTACTTCTTTCCCGAAGTGGGGGGGCGGGTCTTTCGGACGCTGGAGATTCCGACCACGCTTCCGACCCTCGACGAGACGCTCGACTGGCGGGAGCTCCCGACCGACGCGGATCAGCGGGCGTACTTTCGCGGAGCGGCGCGGGGCACGCAGGTGCACACGATCCACGCCGAGGTCGAGGGCCGGTCCAAGGCCGGGCTCTTCGAGGGGATCCTCGACGACTGGCGGACGGACGGCGTCACGTTTCCGCTCCTCGCGGATCTGGCGCGCGAAGTGCTCGCGAATCACGACGCCATCCCGGTACGACCACTCGTCAAGACGACCCTCCGCGGCCGGACCGGCACGGTCGCGACCGGGTGGTCCGAAACCGCCGACCCGGCGTGAAGCGGGCGGCGGGTTATCCTGTCGCCGACGTGACCGAGAGACCGCGGGCCGGCGTGCGGCCGGAGATCTGGCTGACGCTCGCGTCCGTCGCGGGCTCCTTCCTCGTCTACTGGCCGTTTCGCTCCGACATGTCCGTCGTCTACCGTTTCTGGGACGGCCCGAACTACCTGACGGTGGCCCGCACGCTCTACGACGTGTCGCCGGGCAATCCGCTGCTCGCTTACGTCTACCGGCCGACGTACTTCCTGACGCACCTGCCCCTGTACCCGCTTTGCGTCCGTGCGCTCGCTGGCCTGGCGGGCTACGAACCCGCGCTGCTGCTCGTCTCGGTCCTCGCCTCGGCGGCGGCGGCGGTCCTGTTCTACCGGCTGGCGCGCGACGTCTGGAGGCTTCCGTCGCCGGAGTTTCTCGCTCTCGTCTTCCTGTTCCTTCCGCCGCGCTGGCTGCTCTACCGCTCGACCGGCGCGACGGAAGGCCTGGCGATCGCGCTGACGCTCGCGTCGATCGGGTCCTTCGAGAAGGCCCGGTACGGCCGCGCCGCGCTGGCGGGCGCGCTCGCGGCGTTGACGCGGATCTCGGCCCTGATGCTCGCCCCGGCCTACGCGGTGGCCCTCGCCCGGGAGCGCCGTTGGCGGGCCGTGGCCTGGCTCGCGCTCATCCCGGCGGGACTGCTGGCGTATTGCGTCTTCTGCGCGGTGCGCTTCGGCGACTTCTTCGCGTATCTCGCGCCGCATGGCGAGAAGGTGGCCGCCTTCCGCCCGTTCGGCTTCCTGCCGTCGCTCTTCGCGAAGGGCCTGTATCACCAGGCCGAGTTCCACATCCTGCTCTTCGTGGTGTACGCGGTCGGGACCTTCCGGCTGCGCTCCCGCTTCCCGGTTCTCTTCTGGTACTGCGTCTTCGAGCTCGCGTTGCTCGTGTGCGTCTCGACCGAGGACTGGAGCCGTTACTTTCTGGCCCTGTCGCCCTTCGCCCTCGTCGTCGGATATCACGACGTCATCGACACGCGGGCGTTCCGCTGGATGCTTCCCGTGTTTGCGGCCCTGTCGGTCTACTACGCCTGGAGCGTCATTCCCCTGAACGGCTGCCGGCCCGACATCTACCAGGGGCTTCTCATGCACCTGGGCCTGGCGCCGGTGCCCTCGCCGTAGACCGGCCGCCGGCGGCGACGGCGAGCGCGACGAGCAGCGCCGCGGCCTGCAGCGCGACGCCGCGCCGGAAGGGGCCGCGGTCCCACTCGATTTCGACCCGGTGGCGCCCGGCGGGCACGGCGACCGCGAGGTCGCGGGCGTTGGCGACGCTCACGCGCGCGGGGACCCCGTCGACGCGCGCCCGCCACGCAGGAAAAAACGTACGCGAGAAGACGACGTGGCCGGGAGCCGGGGCTGCGACCGCCGCCGCCGCGCGGTCGGCGCCGACGTTCTCGACCGCGAGGACCGCCGGCCCCGGAACGGTTTCCGGGTCCTCGTCGCGCGCGCCGGGGAGCGCGACGTCGCTGCCCGGCTCGAAGCGTTCGGACCGCACGAGCTCGAGCGTGCCGGAGAGCGAACGGCGGCGCCACGCGCGGCTGGCCCAGCGAAGCTCGGGGACCGGGCGGCGGTTTTCGTAGAGCACGAGCCGGCGGCCCGCGACCTCGAAACCCGTCGCGGGGCGGAAGAGAGGATGCTCCTCGCCTTCGTCGGCCAGGGCCCAGCGGGCGCCGAATGCGGAGAGGAGCCGGTCGCGCTCGGTCGGGCGTCGACGCGGCCGCCGCCTCGCCGGCGACGCGGTTGTAGTAGCCGTAGGAGCCGTCGGGGTCGGTCTCGAAGAGGTACCGGGCGCCGAATTCGGCGCCGGTCGCCGGCACGAGCTGTTCGAGGATGATGCGGGCCGTCTTTTCCGAACGCGGCAGGCCGCGCCCGTCGCCCGGGATGGCGCGGGGCTCGAAGCGGGGGAGGCGCGGCGAAACGTAGAGGCGGCCGGGCCGGGAGACGCGGGAGGCGAGCGCCGGAGGCCGGGCGAGGTCCGTCTCGCGCGCCGCGACGAAGAGGGGAAGGCCCCAGACGAGCGAGGCCGCGAGGGTCAGCAGCCCGAGGACGTAGCCGGTTTCCCGCCGCACGCGCCGGGAGGCCGCGAAAGCCGCGAGAGCGGCGAGCGCTCCCACCAGAACGTCGCCGCGGACGGCTCCGCGGAATGCCGCCAGAAAGCCGTCCGGATTCCCGGAGACCTTCGCCGCCGTGGGCCCGGCCCAGGCGTCGAGGGCGCCGCCCGGCGCCGCGAGCCACCAGGCCGCGCAAAGAGCCGCGAGGATCGCGGCGACCGGCAGCCACCCGGCGCGGCCGTGCCGCCGCCGGGCGAGGCCTTCCGCCGCGAGGCCGGAAAGGAGCGCGACGCAGAGGGTCGTGAGCAGGTAGAACTTGATCGGGTAGCGCAATCGCCGCAGTGGCGCGAAGGCGTACAGCAACCGGTAGAGAGGCAGGGCGAAACCGAACGACAGCGCCAGCGTGAGCAGGCCCCCGGCGGCGAGCATGGCCGTCCGGCGGTCCCAGAACTCCCGCCGCAGCCCGGCGAAAAGGATCAGCGCCAGCGGAACGACGCCGAAGCTCACGCACCAGATATAGACGATCGAGGGCTCTCCCGGCGGCGACAGCCAGTTGGCGCCGCCCCCGAGGGTGCCCGGATCGCCGCCGAAGCGGGGCAGGAGCCACTCGATCAGCCGCGCGGGGGTCAGCGCCGCGGCCCCGAAGGCCCGCTCGGAATAGGCGTGCTGCCCCCGATAGGTCAGTGGGAAGACCTGCGCGAGCGGCAGCAGGAGCGGCGCGGCAAGGGCGAGGGCGAGAAGGCCGCCGGCCGTACCGCCGGCTCCGAGGGCGAGCAGGCGCGTCCTGCGCTCCGGTCGCGGCGCCGAGGCGGCGCGCACCAGCCCGGCCGCGCCGGCGAACGCCACGGTGAGCAGCGTGATCGCCGGTTCGCCGGCGAGAAGCTGCAGTCCGAGGGCGAGGCCGAGCGCTGCCGAAGTCCGCGCCGCGTCCCGGACTCCCGAGGCGCGGGCGAGCGCGAGCGCCGCGGCGGCGCACCAGGGCAGCCACGCGGCGGCGGCGATCGAGTTCATGAACGCCGCCCCGTACGACAGAACCATCCCCGAGAAGGCGAAGGCGGCGCCCGACAGAAAAGCCGCGTCCTCGGCGAGGCCGATCTCGCGGGCGAGCCGCCGCGCGCCGAAAAACGCCCAGAGGACGTGCAGCAGGAAGTGCAGGTTGAAGGCGACGGCGGGCGGGAAGACGAGCTCGAGCAGGAAGGTGGGATACAGAAGGACGGCGTTGGGATTGGCGAGCAGCGGTTGTCCGCCCGATGCCGCTGCGTTGACGAACGGCACGTCGCCGGCGGCGAGCGACGCGACGGCCAGCCTCCGCCACGGCCAGTGCGTGACCTGCGCATCCCGGAAGACGAGGCGCCGGGCTCCCAGAATCTCCGGCAGCAGCGGGAGCGCGAAGAGCACGGCGATCGCGAGGCTCGAGGAGAGCGCGCGCCGCGAGGACATCGCGATGAGTGTACAGTGGGTGCCTCGCATGCTCGACGCGCAAAACCGCGACGCCACGCGCGCGGCCACGGCCGTCCTGTTCGCTTTCGCCCTTTGCTGCCTGGCCTATTCCGGTCTCTTCCCGCCGTTCTCCAATCCCAACGAGCTGTCCCGGTGGGAGGCGGTCGTGGCCGTCGTGGATCACGGAGAGCTCGCGATCGACGCGGTGATTCCGATCCTGGGCGACCACGAAGACAAGGCGGTCTCGGGAGGGCGCACGTATTCGAACAAGGCGCCCGGCCTCTCCTTCGCGGCCGTTCCGGTCTACGCGCTCCTCCGGATGGGCATGCCCGAGCCCGGAACGGCGGCGGCGCCCATCTTCCCGTGGGTTCGCCTGCTGACCGTGAGCGCGTGCGCGCTGCTCGCGCTGGCGAGACTCCGGCGCCGCCTGGCGCTCCAGGTCGATCCGCGAGCCGCGGCCCTGGTGCTCTGCGCGGCCGCCCTCGGGACGCCGTATCTGTTCTATGCGCGGTCGTTCTTCTCGCACGCTTGGACCGCCGCTCTCGTTTTCCTGGCCTGGGACCTTCTCGTGACCTCGGAGGAGCCCGGCCGCCGGGGCCTTGGGCTCGGTCTGGCGGCGGGCCTTCTGGCCGGATGGGCGTCGATCTCGGAGTACACCGCCGCACCTCTCGCGCTCCTGCTCGCGGCGCGCTCCGCGGCCGGCGGCTCCTGGCGCAGGTTCGCCGCGTTCGGCGTGGGCCTGGCGGTGCCGATTCTGCTGCTCGGCGCGTACGACGCGGCATGCTTCGGCTCGCCGTGGGTGCTCTCCTCGGCTCGCGAGGCCTACCCGGCATACGGCGAGCTCGCGGCCAGGGGCCTGTTCGGCTTCGGCGCTCCGAGCCTCACCGTGGCACTGCGCTACCTCCTGTCGCCGGCGCGGGGCGTGCTTGTCTTCTCGCCGTTTCTCCTCTGGAGCGTTCCCGGCTTCGCGCGCTGGTGGCGTTCCGGCCGCGACCGTGCCGACTGCCTGCTCGCCATGGCGTCGACGCTCGTGTACTTCGTTCTCATGACCGGTTACCCCAACTGGCACGGCGGCTGGTCGCTCTCGAGCCGGTATCTCCTGCCGATCCTCTTCTTCCCCGTCGTGGCGGCGGCCCGTGCGCTCGCGACGGCGCTCGCGCGCGGGCTCTTCGCGGCGTCACTCGTCTTCTCCGTCGCGGGCCAGTTCCTGCTCGGCGCGAGCTTCCCGCACTTCCCGGAGAACGTTCCCTGGCCCGTCGCGACGGGCTCGGCGTGGTTCCTCGCGCGCGGGTGGACGGCTCCGGCCATCTTCGGAGGCGTGGAGATTCCGGTGCTGGTGCTGGCGGCCGCGGCGACCGGCGTCGCGCTCGTTCTCTCCATCCGGTCCGCCGGCGCGCTCGTGCCGCGGGCGCCGGTGGCCGTCCTGCTGGGAGCGGCGCCTCTCGTCCTGCTGCTGCTGAGGCCGCCCGAGCTCGACTACGGGGCGCGGCTCTGGCGTGCGGCGATCTTCGGCGCCTACTCCGGGAAGGACCCCGGGCGAACGGAGCTCGAAAAGGTCGTGCTCGAAGCGTCCACCGAGACCGAACGGCGCCAGGCGATGGGAGCCTGGCGGATCTACGGCCGCCCGCCCGGCCCGGGCCCCTGAGCGGGGTCGAGGATTTCGTAGACCGCCCACCGGGCGATCCAGCGGCCGCCGCGCTGAATCGCGCTCCGCGAACGGTGTAGGAGCCGGATGTTCCGCAGGGGTGCGACGTCGAGCCCTTCGACCCGGCCGCCGCGGCCCTCGAAGTCGTAGAGGCGCGCCTGCAGCGTCGAGAAGTACTCGGTCGACGGGACGGGGCCGCCGGGACCCTCGCGAAAGAGGGGCGGCCGCCCGAGATACGAAGCGTATTCGTTCATCCGGGGCACGAGATCCGTCGCCACGATCCAGCGCGCCCGATGCCGCCGGGCGATCGCGAGGGCGTCGTCTTCGTTGGTCGCGAGGAAGAACCGGATGGAGTCGAGGAATCCGTAGCCGAAATTGTTGGCCACGACGGGAAGCTCGGCCTCGTAGAGGATGAGGTGCCCCAGCGACCAGGGCGCGAGCACCGACGAAGCCGCCGAGAGGGCGGGCGGAAACGGGGGCGGTCCCAGGAGCCGCGGATCGTAGGCGTCGACGGCATGCGGCAGGGACGCGCGCATCCAGTCGAGCGTCGCGAAGAGGTCCGAACCGGGAACGTACGTGTTCGAGAGCTCCACGGCGAGACCCCGCCGCATCGGCAGCGCGAGCACCAGGCCGACCGCCGCGGCGGCGAGCGCGCGGGGCAGGCGCCGGTTGCCGAGGCCGGGAAACCGGCTGGCCGCGAGGCGCGCCGCCTCGACGAGCGTCAGCGCGGCCAGCACCGCGCCGTAGTGAACGTTGAGACGCTGGGAGAGCGTCATGAAGAGGACCACGGCGCCCCAGACCGCCAGCCCCACGTGCACGCCGGGTCGCCTCCCTCTCCACGCGCGGCGCGCCCAGAGGGCGATTGCGGCCGGCGCCAGGAAGAACGCCGCCGAGAGCCCTGTCCAGGCGAGCTCCGGCCCGTCGGCGAGCAGGGGCCGGGCCTCGAAGATCCCCTTCAGCCAGTCCTTCGGGTAGGAGACGTAGCCGCCCTGTCCCGCGACCTCCCGCGTCGACCCCGCGACGTATCCGATTCCGTTGGCCAGGCCCGTCCAGAGGGGACCCGCGAAGGGGAGGGTCGTCGCGGCGGCGGCCAGGACGAGCGCGGCCGTTCCCAGACGCTCGCCGCGTCCGCCGCGTCCGGCAGCCGTCCGGATCGCGAGCGCCAGGGCGGCGGTTGCGCCGCAGAGCGCCGCCAGGAACAGCGGCTGGAAATATCCGAACGATACGTAGGTCAGCGGCGGAGAGAGCCAACCGAGCCAGGCCGCCGTCGCCACGGCCGTGAGCACGGCCGGGAGTCCCAGCGTGAGGGCCGCGGCTCGCAGAACGGGCTCTCGCCGGAAAAGCGATTCGAGGGCGAGTGCGAGCGCGAAGATCGCTCCCAGGAAGATGGCTCCCTGCCAGGCGAGAACGGCGACGGCGAGCGCGATGCCGGCGGCGCCCTCCCGCCATGCGTTTCCCGGCCGGTCGGGGTGTTCCCGGCTTCCGAGGTAGAGGACGAGCGCGGCGAGCGCGCAGAACGACTCCGCGGCGTGCTGGTCCGTGTGGCCGTACTGCGTCCAGAGGATGTGCGCCGGGCAGACGGCGAGGAAGGCCGCCGCCGCGGCGCCGGCCGCGGCGCCGTGGAGGCGGAAGGCGAGGAGCCCGGCGAGCGCGATCGCTCCGGCCGCGAGGCCCACCGGGACCCACGCCGCTCCCCGCGCGACGGCTTCCGGCGTCGCCGCCGCGCCCGCGGACAGACGGGCCGGCGCGGCCAGGGCGACGTCGAACAGGGGCGGCCAGATCGGGATGCCGCCTTCGGCGAAGTTCATGAGCGGGTCGAAGACGATCGTGCGCGGGAAGCTCGCGGCGGCGAACCGCGCGCGCCGCAGGTGGTACGCGGAGTCCGAATCGAACGGCCGGAGGCGGCCGCCGGCCCGGACCGGCTCGCGCGTGTGGAGCCGCAGCGCCATGCCGACGCCGATCGCCGCGCACACGGCGGCGGCGAACGTCAGACGGCGAAGCATCGCCGTGATTATGAGACCGTTTCCCGGGGCGGCCGTGCCGCCTCTTCGACTATCATTCCGGGAGCGCCGTGAAGCTCTCCGTCCTGATCCCCGTTTACAACGAAGAGCGCACGATCGACGAGATCCTCCGCCTGGTCACCGGCGAGCCGACGGAGAAGGAGGTCGTCGTCGTGGACGACGGTTCGACCGACGGCACGCGCGAGAAGCTGAAGGCGTGGGACGGCCGCGACGGCGTGCGCGTCCTCTTCCAGCCGGGGAATCAGGGCAAGGGAAAGGCCGTGGCGGCCGCCCTCGCCGCGGCCCGCGGGGAGATCCTGCTGATCCAGGACGCCGACCTGGAGTACGATCCGGCGGAGTACCCGATCCTGCTTCGCCCGATCGAATCCGGCCGCGCGGACGTGGTCTTCGGTTCGCGGTTCATCGGCAGCTCCGAGCATCGGGTCCAGAACTTCTGGCACCAGCAGGGCAACCGCCTTCTCACCCTCATCTCCAACGTCCTGACGGGCCTGAACCTCTCGGACATGGCGACGTGCTACAAGGCCTTTCATCGGCGGGTCGTCCCGAGCCTCGACCTCCAGTCGCCGGGCTTCGGGATCGACGCCGAGATCACGGCGAAGGTGGCGCGCGCCGGCTTCCGGATCTTCGAGGTCCCGGTGTCGTACTTCGGCCGTTCCCAGGCGGAGGGCAAGAAGATCCGGCTCAAGGACGGCTTTTCGGCGATTTCGGCCCTCGTGCGGCATTCGTTCGGAGCGGGCCCGAAGCGTTGAGGCCCGTCCTCGCGGTCCTCGTCGCACTCCTTCTCGCCGCGGCATCCGTCTTCGTCGTCCACGACCACTCGCGGGATGACGCGCTCTCGGCGGACGAACCGATTCACATCCTTTCCGGGGTTTTCGCCGTGGGCCGGCGCAACGCCATCATCAACATCGAGCACCCGCCCCTGATGAAGGTCCTGTCGGGACTCGCGGTCGAAACCCTGCCGCTCGCTCCGCTGCCCGAAGAGGTGCCGATGGGCAACCTCTACTTCGGATTCGGCCGCGACTTCTTCTACGCGAACCGCGTCCCGGTGGACCGGATCGTCGCGGCGGCGCGCGCGCCCTTCCTCGGCGTCCTGGCCGGGATTCTCCTGCTCGTCTTCTTCGCCGCCCGGTCGCGCTACGGCCCGGTCCCGGCTCTCTTTGCCATGGCGCTTCTGGCGTTCGACCCGAACCTCCTCGCGCACGCGGGCGTGGTTCACACCGACGCGGGGGCCACGCTCGGATTCCTCGCCTCGGTCCTCGCGTTCGAGGCCGCGCGCCGGCGGCCGACCGCCGGCCGGCTGGCGGTCGCGGCCCTGTGCGTGGGGCTGGCCCTCGCGACCAAGTTCTCGGCGGTCTACCTCGCGCCGATCCTGCTGCTGCAGACGCTTCTGGCCGCGCGCCGCGCGCCCGGATCCGGGCGCCCCCTGCTCGCGAACCTCGGGAGGCTCGCGGCCGTCGGCGCCGGCGCCCTCGTCGTCGTCGTCGCGGTGTATGCGGCGGTCACGGCGCGCATGGAGCGGGCCGACCAGCAGGCGGTCCTGCGCGAAAAGATCGGCGTCGAGCTCGGAGCGCCGGAGCTGGCGAGGCGACTCGTGGCGCTCTCCGACGTGTCGCCGGCGCTGGCTCACTACGCCGGGGGGTTGGCGGCGGTCGCCCGCCAGAACGCGATCGGCGGCGGGATCACGTTCCTGAACGGCCGCGTATCGACCACCGGCTTCCCGCAGTACTTCTTCGTGGCGTTCGCGGTGAAGTCGACGCTCGCATTCCTCGCCGTCACGCTCGCGATTCTCGGGGCCGCGCTGGCGCGCCGCGCGGGCTTTGCCGAGGAGGCGCGCCTCTTCGGCGTTCCGGTCCTGGTGCTCTTCCTCGCCTCGATCGGGACGACGTACAACATCGGGATCCGCCATCTGCTGCCGGTCTATCCGTTTCTGGCCCTCTTCGGGGCCGCGATCTTCGCGCGCGCCTGGGCGCGGCGGCGCGAGTCGTCGGCGCGAAGGCTCCTGGCGGGAGCCTGGCTCGCGCTGCCCCTGGCCAGCGCGGCGGAGCTGGCGCGCATCCATCCGTACGAGCTCTCGTACTTCAACCCGTTCGCCGGCGGTCCGGAAGGCGGAGCGCGGATTCTGAGCGATTCCAACGTCGACTGGGGACTCGACCTGCGGCGGCTCGCGTCCGAGCTCGAACGGCGCGGCGCGAAGAAGGAGGACCTCACGGTCCTGTACTTCGGCGGCGACGACGTGGAGTACCGGCTGGGCGTGCCGGACTTCTCGGCGGATCCGGTCGTGCGTGGCCGGCTGCTCGCGATCTCCGTCTTTCTGCTGACGGCGGGTCCGGAGTTTTCCGCGTATCATGGCGATCGAGCCATGGCCGCCGCGCAAATGCGCCTCCGGCGCGCGATCGCCCGGGGGCGGCCGGTCGGCCGGGTCGGGCACTCGATCGCCCTCTTCGAATTGCCGGAGCCGGAGTCCCCGTGAAGCTGTCCGTCGTGATGCCCGCGTACAACGAGGCGAAGACGATCCGGGAGATCGTGCGGCGGGTGCTCGCCGTTCCGATCGAGAAGGAGATCGTCATCGTCGACGACGGCTCGACGGACGGGACCCGCGACATCCTCCGGGAGCTCGACGGACGGAACGGTGTCCGGGTGATTTTCCAGCCGTCCAATCAGGGCAAGGGGGCGGCCGTGTCGACCGGGTTCCGGCAGGCCACCGGAGACGTCGTCATCGTCCAGGACGCGGATCTCGAGTACGACCCGATGGAGTACCCGAAGCTCCTCGCCCCGATCGAACAGGGACATGCCGACGTCGTCTACGGCTCACGCTTCCTCGGGGGCGGCGCCCGGCGGGTCCTGTATTTCTGGCATACGGTCGGTAACCGGTTCCTGACGCTGGCCTCGAACATGTTCACGAACCTGAACCTCACGGACATGGAGACCTGCTACAAGATGTTCCGCCGCGAGGTCGTCTCGACGATGACCATCGAATCGCGCCGCTTCGGCATCGAGCCGGAGATCACGGCCAAGGTCGCGCGCCGCGGCTACCGCATTTACGAGGTCCCGATCTCCTACTACGGCCGGACGTACGAGGACGGCAAGAAGATCGGCTGGAAGGACGCATTCTCGGCGCTCTGGACCATCGTGCGGCACGGCGTGCGGGAGACCGAGGACCCGACCAACGTCGGACACGTCACGCTCGCCCGGATGGGCAAGCTCGAGACCTACAACCGGTGGCTCGCGGACCGCTTCCGGGGAGCGCTCGGCGAGCGGGTCCTCGAGATCGGCGCCGGCTTCGGCAACATGTCACGCGAGCTGACCGGCCGCGCACTGCTCGTCGCCTCCGACCTCGACCCGGTCGCTCTCGAGTATCTTCGCGGCGCGTTTCGCGACGACCCCTCGGTCCGCGTCGCGTCCTACCGATTTCCACTGGGCGACGGGCAGCGGGACGAGCTCCGCGGCCTCGGCATCGATACGGTGGTGTGTCTCAACGTGCTCGAGCACATCGAGGACGACCGCGGCACGCTGGCGGACCTTCATGCGTTGCTGCCGCCCGGCGGCCGCGTCGTGATCATCGTGCCCGCCCTGCAGAGCCTCTACGGAACGCTGGACACCCACCTCCACCACGTCCGCCGCTACGAGAAAGTCGAGCTCGAGGAGAAGCTCCGGGCCGCGGGGTTCGCCGTCGACGACATGCGGTTCTTGAACCGGCCGGGCATCGTCGGGTGGTGGATCAACGGCAAGCTCCTGCGCCGGCGCGTCCTGCCGGCCGGCCAGCTCGCGGCGTTCCGGCTCCTGTTTCCGCTGCTCAGGCGCGAGGAGGCCAATCCGCCGTCGGTGGGGATGTCGCTGCTCGCCGTCGCCCGCCGCCCCCGCTGAGGCCGGCGCCGCGCCGAACTACCGGCTGCCGGCGCCCGGGGGCGGCCGCCAGACCAGCAGCACGGCGTCGGGCTGGCGGACGAGCTCGCGGACGAGACCGCGCGCGGCCAGGGTGCGCTTGATTCCGGGCGTGTCGTAGGAGGGCGGCAGCAGCAGGAAGAGGCGCCCGTCCGGCCCCAGCCCGTCCAGCGCCCGGGCGACCTCGGCCTCCTCGGCCGGCCCGGGCGCTGCGGCCACGAACCAGCCGGGGTGCGGGGAGTCGCGCTCCGGCAGCGCGAGGACCGGGGCCCGGAGATCCCCGTTCTCCGATGCCACGCGGGCGGCGAGGTAGAGCCCGGGGCCGGCAACGAGCGCGTCGCTGGGCCGCGCGAGCTGCGAGACCCGGAGCACTGCGACGGCGGGCGTATCGGCGGGATGGGGCGAGGCCACGACGCGCAGGGTCGCGAGAAGGCCCAGGGCTCCCGCCAGCCACGCGACCGCGCGCGCCTGTCTTCGGCCGCCCGCCGCGCGCGTCACCGCCCACAGCCAGACCGGCAACACGGCCATCTCCCAGCGCCCTGCGAACGCCACGGGCCGGACGAGCGAGACGAGCGCCGCGGCGCCGAGCGCGAGCCCGACGAAGATCAGCGCCGCGCGTGTCGATGCGTCGCGGCGCGCCGCGTCGACCGCGGCGACGACGAGAAGGACTCCGGCGAGGGCGCCGGCGGCGAAGAGGATCGGGGGCGGGGCCACGCCGAAGGGCGCCGGGATCCGGCCGACGCCTCCGAGGGCGGAGAGCAGGCCCGAGAACGTCGCGGCGGGAGACTCGCGCATCCAGGCGGTCGCCGCGGGCGGTTGCCCCGCCAGAATCGGCATCCAGGGAGCGAAGAGAACGAATGCGACGAGGCAGGCCGCCGCCGAGCGGCGCCGGCCCTGCGCCAGAGACATGGCGGCCGCGGCGATCACGACGAAGATCGCGAGGTAGTGGGTGTAGAGCGCGGCGGCCGCGGCGAGCGAGAGTCCCGCGGCACGCCGGCCGGTCTCCGGGCCGTCGTGCGCGAGGCGGAAGACCAGGAGGGCCAGGAGCCCGAGCAGCGCGTAGGCACGGGCCTCGGCCGAATAGACGTTGACGAGAGCGAACGTCGAGGTCAGCAGCACCCACGTCGCGCGTTCCCTGCGCGCGAACGCGCCGGCGGAGGCCAGGAGAGCCAGCGCCGCGAGGAAGGGCACGGTGCGGGCGGCGACGCGAACCGGTATCGCACGTCCGGCCGCCGAGAGCGCCGCCTTCTCGAGAAGGTAGAAGCCCGGCGGCCCCGAGTCCACCGCGAGCGCATCGACGATCTCCGGCACGGACTGTCGCGAGATCCAGACCGTGAAGCGCTCGTCGTGCCACAGCGGGCGTGCGACGAGAAGCACGACGCGCAGCAGGAGCGGGGCGGCGACGGCGGCGAGGACCGCAGCGGTCCGCAATCGGCTTTGTGCTTCTGTCGCGATGCTCTATCCTAAACCGGAGTGGATCCGAAGCCTTTGGTGTCAGGAACGCGGTTGCTTCGGTTCGCGCCCGCCGCCCTCTTCGCCGTCCTGGTCATGCTCGTTTACGCCGAGCCGCTGGTCACCCGAAGGTCTTTCGTGGGCCGCGACCTGCTGCCCTACGGCCTCCCGCTCGAGCGGGCCGTCCACGAAGCGTGGTCGCGGGGACGGGTCCCGGTCTGGAGCGAAGACGTGTCCGGCGGCCGGCCACTGCTTCCGAACCCGAACGCCGGGGTCTTCTACCCGATCCGGCCGCTGCTGTCGGTCGTGTCTTTCCCGACGGCGATGCGGCTCTTCCCGGTCTTCCACTGGATGTTCGCCGGCTGGGGAATGCTGGCGCTCCTCGGAGCGCTCGGCGGGTCTCGCGAAGCGCGGTGGATCGCGGCCGCGACCTATGCGTTTTCGGGCGTCATCGTTTCGGAGGTCTTCTACCTGCCGCTGCAGGCCGGTGCCGCGCTGCAACCCTGGGCGCTCTGGGTCCTGGTCCGACCCGGCGCGAGCTTCGGCGGGCGGGCGGTCGGGCTCGGCGCGGTCTATGGCCTGATGTTTCTGGCCGGAGACGCGGTCTCGATCGGCATCGCGCTGCTGGCCGCGGCGGCATGGGTGGCGTTCGAGGTCTCGGGTTCACAGCGGCGGGAATCGGCGGCGGCCGTCGCCGTGGGTCTGAGCCTCGGTGCGCTCTTCGCGGCTCCTCAGCTGGCCGCCACCGCGCTGCTCGCGCCCGAGACGCGGCGCGCCGTCTCCGGATTTTCGGTCGGCGAGGCGCTGAACTATTCCGTGTCGCCCTGGCGGCTCCTGGAGCTCGCCGTGCCCTATCCCTTCGGAGACGCCTGGAATCTGGACGGCTCCGGCAACTGGGGACGGGAGGTCTTCCGCTGGTTCTTCGCGACGCTCTACTGCGGCGCCTTCGCCCTCATGGCGATGCTTCTCCCGCGAAGGAGCCGCGGCGGGCGATTCACCGCGGCGCTGTTCGCGGCCACGGCGATCCTGGCGACCGCCGGGACGTTCGTGCCGCGCGCCTGGCACGCCCTGCCTTCCCCCGTCCCGCTCCGCTACCCGGAGAAGCTGGCGGTCGGGCTCACACTCGCCCTGGCGGTTCAGGCGGGTCTCGGGTTCGACCGGATCGCGGGATCGCCGCGGCGCGGCGCCCGGCTCGCGCTCGCGGTCGCGGGGGCGCTGGCGTTGCTCGCCGCCGCCTCGACGCTGGCGCCGGCCGCCGCGAAGAGCTTCGCCAGCGCGCTCGGCGCCGCACCGCGGGAGGCGGCGGTGGCTCCGCGTCGGCTGCCGGCGGCGCTGGCGGAGGCGGGCCTCGGCTGGTCGGCGACGTTCCTCGCCCTCGGGCTGCTGGGTTCCGCGCCTCCCTCGCGGCGGCTTACGGCCGCGGTGCTGCTCGCGTTCGTTCCGATTCTCGCGACGCGCCGCATCGTCCGAACGGAGCGCGACGACCTGACGTTCGCGCCGACAGCCTTCGCTCGCGCCAATGCGCTCCGGGACCCCGCTGGTGTATTCCGTACCGTCGACGCGTCCCGCTACCGCCCGCCCTCGGATCTCGATCGCATGATCGGCGATCCGGACAGCAGCGCCTACTATCGGAGGTCCTGGTACTTTCACACATCGTCGCTGTGGGACCGGGGCACGGTCTTCAACTCCGATCTCGACGTCGGCGACCTCTCGCGCGTCGAAAGCCTTCGCCGGGTCTCGTCCTACGCGGCCGCCGGCCCCGGGGGAGCGTCACTTTTTACCGCTGTGTCGCTGCGATTCGCGATCCGGTACCGGGACCAGGCCCCACTGCCGGGATTCGTACGGTTCGGCGGCGACGCATTGCAGGACTGGGATGAAAGCCCGGCCGCGGAGCCCGACGTCCGCCTCGTTTCGCGATGGCGGGAAGCTGCGGATTCCGTCTCGGCCCTGTCGATGTTGCCGGAGCTGTCGGTCGGCGAGGTCGTCCTGGAAACCGGACGGCCGGGCGCCGGGAGCGCGCGGCCCGGCTCGATCCGGTGGCTCGAGAGGAGCCCGGAGCGAATGGCTCTGGAGACGTCTTCGCCGGACGCCGGGTGGCTCTTCGTGCTCCGCGGATTCTGGGACCACCGGGCCGTCCGGGTCGACGGCCGTCCCGTCGAGCCCGTCCCCGCGCAACTCGCGTTCACCTCCGTACCCGTGCCCGCCGGCGAGCACCGGATCCTCTGGGAGGAAAAGATCCCCGGAATCCGGGCCTCTGCATTCGGTCCGCCGTTCGCCTGCGCGGCGGCCGCGATCCTTCTGCGCCGCCGCCGGTCTGGAGCGCCGGGGCGCGCGTGATGGAGCGCCTGCGCCGATTCGCTCCGTATCTGCTCTTTGGTGCGCTGCTGGCCGTGGTGTACGCGGACCCGCTCTTCTTTTCGCGGGTCTTCACCGGGCGCGACCTGGTTGCCTACAACTACCCGATGGAAAAGTCGGTGCACGACGCGTGGGCCGAGGGGCAGCTGCCCGTCTGGACGCCCGAGGTCTCGGGCGGCCGTCCGCTGGCGCCCAATCCGAACGTCGGCGCCTTCTATCCGGTTCGGATCCTGCTCGCCCGGCTTCCGCTGGCTGCTTCCCTGCGAATCTATCCGCTCCTCCACTGGTTCGCCGCCGGTGCCGGGACGATCTGCCTTCTGTCCGCCGTCGGCGTCTCTCCCGCCGGTGCCTGGCTCGGCGCGGTGACGTACGTCTTCTCCGGCGTCGCCGTCTCGGAGAGCTTCTATCCGCACATCCAGCCGGGCATGGCGCTCCTGCCGTGGATTCTCTGGCAGGTCCGTCGCGCGCGCGGCGGACGCGGCGTAATCGGGCTGGCGGCCCTCCTCGCCCTCGATCTGGCCGCGGGCGACGTCTTCACGATCGCCCTGGGCCTGGCCTGCGCAGCCCTATGGATTGCGCTCGAGATGGAGTCGGCCGAAGCGCCGCGCGCGCTCGGCCGGCTGGGGGCCGCCCTCGTGCTGGCCGTGGTCGCCGCGGCGCCGCAGATCGTTGCGACGGCCCTCTGGATCCCCGAGACCAACCGGGGAGTCCTCGGCATCAGGCTCTCCGAAGCCACGCTCTATTCGATTTCGCCGTGGCGGCTCCTGGAATTTGCCGTGCCGTATCCCTTCGGCCCGATGTGGCGGCTCGATGCCGCGGATCTCTGGGGCGGGCCGGTTCATCGCTACCGCGGAATCGGACTCTTCGAAACGCTCTATGCCGGAGCGCTTCCCGTGATCGCGGTCTTCGCCGTGTGGCGGGCCAGGATGTCCGGCCTGCGCTTTGGCCGCGCGCTCCTCGTCCTGGCGTTGCTGGTGTCCGTCGTGCCGAGCCTACTGCCCGAAGCATTCGGATCCTGGAAGGCGCCGATCGCTCTGCGAAACCCGGAGAAGTTCGCGGTCGCGATCACGTTCGCGATGGCGATCTTCGCCGCGCGGGGGTTCGACGCTCTACGCCTGCGTCGGGGCTCGCGCTGGCCGCTCGGCGTCGGCCTCGCGCTGACCGCCGCCGCCGCCGCCGCGGCGTTGCGGCCGCGCGCCGCCGGCCTGTTTGCGACCGGCTTGATCGGAGGGACCACGCCCTTCCCGGAGCGCGCGGCGAGTTCGCTGCCGTTCGCGCTGGCGTCGGCGGGGCTGCTCTGGGTGGCCTCGCTCCTGGCTCTCGAGGCGGCCAGACGCGGCGGCCGCTCCGCAACGGCCTTCGCGGTGGCCCTGCTCACCCTCGTTCCGGTGGCGGCAGCGCGCCCGATCGCTCGGACCGCGTCCGAAACCGCAACCCTCGGGCCGACTCCATTCGCGCGTCGCATCGCGCGCGCCGACCCGGCAGGGCGCTACCGGACGCTCGGGGGCGAAATCTATCGGCCTCGCGAGGCCGTTGGCGACGCCCGGTACGGCGACGGCTGGGAGTCCGCGCGACAGGACTGGGTCCTCTACACGCCGGTGCTCTGGAATCGCGGCATGGTCTTCAACTACGACTTCGACGCCGGCGACCTCGCGCGCGTCGAGAGCCTGAGACGGGTCTCCGGCCTGGCGGCGGCGTTTCCCGACGCAGGCGCGTTCTTCGGTGCCTTCGCTCTGCGCTGGTGCGTCCGCTCGCGGGCGCAGCCGCCCCTGCCGGGGTACCATCGGGTCGGCGGAAACGCGGCGCAGGACTGGGATGAGCACGAGCGGCCGTTTCCGGACATCCGTCTGGCCGACGCGTGGACCGAGGAGACGAGCGCCCTGGACGCCCTGGCGCGGATCGGCGAGATACCTCCGGGAGGGATGGTGATCGAGACGGGCCGGAAAGGGGAGGGGAGAGCGGCTCCCGGGCGCCTCAGAGTTCTCCGGGATGCGCCGGCGAACCTGGTCGTCGAGACCGAGTGCGCCGAGCCGACCTGGCTCTTCGTGCTCCGCGCCTATTGGACCTACCGCCGGGTGGCCGTGGACGGCCGGGAAGTCGAGCTCGCACCGGCCAACCTCGCATTCACAGCGGTTCCCCTGCCCGCCGGCCGCCACCGAGTCGACTGGGAAGAGCTCGTCCCGGGCTGGGAGCTGTCGCGCCTCGGGCCGGCGGTGTTCGGGTTCGTCGCGGCAGCGACGATCGTCGCGTCGCGCCGGCGGCGGGCGGGGCGATGATCTCCCGGGCGCGGGCGGCCGTCGCGGCACTGGTCCTGGTCGTCGCCTGCCGCCGAACCCCGCCGCCGCCGGCCGTTTCGAGCGAATCCGCCGATCAGCGCCGGCCCGCGTCGGAATGGATGCGCGACGAGGCGGTCCGGCTGCTGTCGGAATACGTCCGCATCGACACGACGGCGTCCCGCGGGGAGCGCGAGGGGGCCGAGTTCCTGAAGCGCTTCTTCGATTGCGAGGGCATCGAGAACGAAATCGTCTGCCCGGCGCCCGGCCGCTGCAACCTCCTCGCGCGCCTTCCGGGCCGCTCCCGGGAGGGCGGGCTCCTCCTGCTCAACCACATCGACGTCGCCGACGCGTCCGCGACGCTCTGGAAGGAGGCGACCCCGTTCGCGGCCACGATCCGGCTGGGCTACCTCTACGGGCGCGGCGCCTACGACATGAAGTCGTTGGGCATCGCCCAGGCGCTGGCGATGCGGGAGGTCAAGCGCCTCGGCATCGTTCCCGCTTCCGACATCCTCTTCCTCGGCGAGGCCGACGAGGAGCTCGGCCAGAAGTGGGGCTCCCGCTGGCTCCTCGAGCACCGGCCGGAGTGGTTCGCCGGAGTGAAGTGGGTGCTCAACGAGGGAGGGACGACCGAGCTGCTCCTGCGCGCTCCGCGGTACTGGGGCGTCGAGACCGTCCAGGCCGGCTATGCGTTCGCGGAGCTCGAAGCCGATTCGCGCCAGCCGCTGGCGGACCTCGCGGCTCGCTTTGCGAGCGTTACGGGCGAGCCGGTGGCCCCCCATCCTCAAGTGGTCGTGGCGTTCGACATGCTGGCGAATCATCTGCCGAGCCCGTACACCGATCCGATGCGCCATCTGGATCGCGTCTGGCGAGATCCCAGGGAGCGTGCGATCCTGCCGGACCGGTACGGCAGCTTTCTCGAGCCCCGGATCCACTGGTCTCAGCTGTACGAGCCGACCGCCGGCGCCGGGCGCGTGCGCGCCTACGTCAGCGTTGCCGTGCCCCCCGGCATGGCTCCGGGGCCGCTTTTGGCGCCGGTTCTCGCCGAAGCGGGTCGTCTGGGGCTGCGGGTGACGGCCTCCTTCGATAGCGGGCCGACGAAAGCGAGCCGGTACCCCAGCGCCCTGACCGACCTGCTCCAGCGGGTAACCGAGGCGCACTTTCCCGGAGTGCCCTTCGGGCCGGTGCCGGGATTTGGAGGGTTCACGACGTCCCTGGCCTTCCGCGACCGGGGTTTCGAAGTCTACGGATACTCGCCCTTCCCGATGAACATCACGGACTCGGCTCGCCGCCACTGGATCGACGAGCGCATCTTCCTGCGGGACTACGTTGGCGGCGTCGCGCTGCTCGAGGACGTCGTTCTGGAGTGCGCGGTGGAGGGGCTGCGCTGAATTGTCGACGGAGCGGGCACTCTTCTGACACTTATTGTCTCAGAGGGCCGCCGGAGAGGGTCGAGACTCGGATCTAAGATACTGATTATAAAGCTCTTCGTTTGTGAGGTCGTCCTGGCCTCGTCCTTGCTGGTTCGGTAGCCGAGTCGAACCGAAAGAGTAAAGAACATGGGAGGAAATTTGATGAAGAAGCGGGAGTCCGGTTTTACCCTGATCGAGCTGCTGATCGTCATCGCGATCATCGGCATCCTGGCGGCCATCGCCATTCCGAACCTGCTCAACGCCGTCCAGCGCGGCAAGCAGAAGCGGACCATGAGCGACATGCGGGCCCTGGCGACCGCGATCGAGGCGTACGCGGTCGACAACAACAACTACCCGGCGGCGGCCTGCAACCCCGGCATCTTCACCGGCGGGACCAGCAACACGCTGGCGACCGGGTCTTTCACCAACCTGACGCCGACCTACATCGCGCAGCCCCCGAAGACCGACGGCTGGGGCCGGTTCATGCAATATGCGCTCGCGGCCAACAACAACGATTACCGCATCACCTCGCTGGGACGCGACGGCGCCTCGACGGGCCTGAACTGCGGCACCACGACGAACTTCAACGAGGACATCGTCTACGCCGACGGCACGTTCATTCAGTGGCCGGAGGGCACCCAGTACTGATCCGGATCGAAAGCTCGGTACCCAACCTGACGGCCCCGAGCGATCGGGGCCGTCGTTCTTCGGATCGAATTCGGGTGGGAAAGAGGAATGAAGCATGAATAGACGCGAGTCCGGCTTCACCCTGATCGAGTTGCTGATCGTGATCGCGATCATCGGCATCCTGGCGGCCATCGCCATTCCGAACCTCTTGAACGCCGTCCAGCGCGGCAAGCAGAAGCGGACCATGAGCGACATGCGCGCCCTGGCGACCGCGATCGAGGCGTATGCGGTCGACAACAACAATTACCCGCCGGCGGCCTGCAACCCCGGCATCTTCACGGGCGGTACGGAGCAGCTGCTGGCGACGGACTCCTTCACGAATCTGACGCCGACCTACATCGCGCAGCCCCCGAAGACCGATGGTTGGGGCCGGTTCATGCGGTACGCGCGCAACGCCGCCACCAACGAGTACCGGGTCCGCTCGCTCGGGCGCAACGGCTCGGCCTCCGGACTCTTTTGCGGGACGACGACCGACTTCAACGACGACATCGTGTACGCCAACGGGACATTCATCCAGTGGCCGGAGGGGACGCAGTACTGAGGCCCGGGACGCCGGCCCGCGGTCCCGCAGCGGCGGCGCCGCTACAATAGGAGGGTGCTGGTCCGCCGACGGCTCGTTTCGGGAGTCTGCGCGGCCGCAGCCGTCCTTCCCGCTCTGCTCTGGCTGGCCCCCGCACTGACGCGCGGCCAGGCGCCGACGCTGCGCGACCAGGGCGATTTCTTCTTTCCCCTCAAGCTCTACACGGCGGACCGGCTCCGCGCCGGAGAGATCCCGCTCTGGAATCCCCTCTCCGGCGCGGGGGAGCCGTGGCTCGCCAACGGCCAGTCGGGCGTCTTCTACCCGCCCACCTTCCTCTTCCTGCTCCCTTCCGCAGCTCTGGCTGCCGGGCTCTTTCTCCTGCTCCATTTCGCGATCGCGGCCTGGGGCGCCCGCCGGTTTCTGAAGGAGGAGAACGTTTCCGACGCCGGCGCCCTCTTCGGCGCGGCCATCTTCACGGCCGGCGGCTTCACCATCTCGTTCGCCGTGTACTGGAACCATTTCGGCGCCTTCGCCTACATGCCCGGCATCGCGTCCCTGGCCCGGTCGGGTCTCCGGACGCGGGCGTCGGTCCTCGGCCTGGCCGCGCTCGTGGGACTCCAGGCCATGGCCGGCAGCCCGGAGATGTCGGCGGCCTCGATCGTCCTCGCCGTGGTGCTCGCCGCCAATGCACGGGCCCCTTTTCCCGAGCCCATCGTCCCGGTTTCGCGCGCCGCGACGTTGCGGCGCGCCGCGGCCGGCGTGGGGCTCGGCCTGGCGCTTTCGGCGTGGGTGCTCCTGCCGATGGCCGAGCTCGCGCTCCATTCCGACCGGCGCGAAGCGCTGCCCGCTTCGCAACGGGACCTCGGCGCCGTCGGCTCCCGCGACGCGCTCTCGGTGGCGGGCTTCTCGGCACCGTTCTTCGGCGGCTCCTATCTGGCTTCGCTCTTCCTGCCGCCGTTTGCGCTGGTGGCCGCGGCGGCGGCCGCGGGTGAAGGCCACCGCCGGCGACTCGTCGTGCTGCTCGCGGCGTTCGCGGTCGCCGGAGTTCTTCTGGCCACGAGCGGTTTTCCGGGCGCCTGGTTGCGCGCGATCCCGCCGCTCGACCGGATCCGCTACGCGGCGAAGAGCCTGGCCTGGACGGCTTTCGCCGTGGCCATGCTCGCGGGGCTCGGCCTCGACGCCCTGCGGTTTTCGCCCGGCGCGCTGCGCCGCCGGGCGGCCTTCGGCGGGCTGGCCGTCGCCGCCCTCGCCGCGGCGGCGTTGGCGCCGCTTCCCCAGGCCGTGCGCCTCTGCTGCGCCGTCGGAAGCGCCGCCGTCGGCCTGCTGGCGCTGGGCGCGGGTGCGCGGCCGTCCCTGGGAGCCGCGCTTTCGGGGGGGGCCTCGGCCGCGCTGGTCGTGGCGCTCGCCTTCGGCCTGGCGGAGGTGCCCCGGTTCGCTCCGGAGGTCGCGATCCGGCGCTGTCCGACGGAAATCCAGCCGCTCGCGCGTCTGTCCGGACGGGTGGTCACGCCGCCGATGGGTGAGCTCGCGCCCTGGACGTTGCGCGACGGCCGCTTCGGCGCCGACGCACTCGAGCGACAGCGGGAGGCGTTGCTCGGCTACACCAATCTGACCTGCCGCGTGCCGACGGTGCGGACCGCGGCGCCCCTGAAGACGGCGGCGGCCGCCGCGATCGAGAGCTCGATCGGCGCCGCGGAAGACGCCCTGCCGGCGGGCGCCGCGAGCGCGCGCGTGCTCTGGACTCCGTTTGCCCCGGCGCGGCTGCCGTCGCGGAAGATCGGCGAGTTTTTCCGGGCGCCGCTCGCCCCGTACCGGCCGCGGCTGTCGTTCGTGCGCGGGTACCGGGTCGAGCCGGACGCCGACCGGGCATGGCAGCGCGTCGCTTCCGGCCAGGTGAACATCGTTCGGGAAGTCCTCCTCGACCGGCGGCCCGAGCCCGACCCGTCGGGTTCGGACGCGCCGCCCCTTCTGCGTCGCTCAGCTCTCGCAGGATCGCCCGGAGGAGGTCGTGGCGGAGGTGACCACGAGCTACCCGGGGCTGCTCGTGCTGACCGACCTGCACTATCCGGGCTGGATCGCCGAGGAAGGCGGACGCCGCCTCCCGCTGCTCCGGGCGGACGGATGGTTTCGCGCGGTGTCGCTACCCGCCGGCGAGCATCGGGTCGTGTTCCGATACCGCCCGGTCGTCTTCTACGCCGGCGCGGCGATTTCGGGGGCGGCGCTCCTGACGCTGCTCGCGCTCTATCACCGCGGCGAGCCCGTCCCGGGCCGGAGGCGGGCGTCGTGACCTCCCTCGGCCTCGCCCAGTCGGTACCGGGCCTGGCCGTCGCGGGGTTGCTCGGCCTGGTCGTCGGGAGTTTCCTCAACGTCGTGATCCACCGGCTTCCGCGGGAGCGGTCGGTCGTATCGCCCCCCTCGAGCTGTCCGTCCTGCGGCGCGCGCATCGCGCCGTGGGACAACGTGCCGGTCGCGTCCTGGATCCTGCTCGGCGGCCGCTGCCGGAGTTGCCGTGCGCCGATCGGCGCCCGCTATCCGCTCGTCGAGCTCGCCAACGCGGTCCTGTGGGTCCTCGTTCTTCGCGGGGCGCCGTCCTGGGGAGACGCGGCGACCGGCGCCTTTCTCGCCTCGGCTTGCCTCGCCCTGCTGGCGATCGACTACGACTTCCAGATCCTGCCGGACGCAATCACGCTTCCGGGGATCGCCGTCGGCCTGGCGCTGGCATTCGTCTCGGTCCGTCGCACTCCCCTCGAAGCCGCGCTCGGCGCGGCGCTGGGAGCGGGAGGCCTCTTCCTCCTCGCCTTCACCTACGAAAGGATCGCGGGGCAGGAGGGCATGGGGCTGGGCGACGTGAAGATGCTCGGCATGATCGGGGCCCTGCTCGGGCCGTGGGGAGTGGTCGTGACCGTTCTCATCGCGTCGCTCTCGGGCAGCGTCGTCGGCGTGGCGGTCATTCTGGGTCGGGGCGGCGACGGGAAGACGCGCCTGCCCTTTGGCGTGTTCCTGGCGCTCGGAGCCGTCGCGGCGTGGTTTTTCGCCGATCCGCTCGTGACCCGCTACCGCGCGATGTGGCCGCAGGGATGAGCGCGCCGACGCCGGCCGCGCCACGCGACGCGGTTCCCCACACCTTCCGCCGCGAGTCCCGGTTCTTTCTGTGGGTCGCGCTGCTGCTCATCCTGTTCCTGAACTTCCTGACGCTTCTTTTCTTCCGCAGCGCGGTGGAATGGGGGCGGGACGAGGCCGAGCGGCGCACGTCGGAGATCCTGCGCCGGGTCGCCATCGCCTCCGCGCGGCCCGGGGAGTCCGAGGACGCCCTCGAGCGGGGCGCGATCGGGCCGGACGTGGCCTACGTCGCCACCTACGACGAGAACGGGCGGCGCCTTTCATCGGCCGGGCCGGGCCCTCCGGAGGCGCCCCGGCTGCTCGCCGAGCCGCGGCCCGCGGCCGGAGGGATCGTCCACCTGTGGACCGCGGAGCCGCCGCTGCTCCTGTCGACGTTTTCGACGGGGCGGCGTTTCTACGCGATTGCCGTCGACCCGGGTGCGGGCGCCGCGCTCAACACCTATGCCCGGCGGCTGTCGGTCTTCGTCCCGGTGGCTGCGGTCGCGTTGATCGTGCTCGCCGGCTTCTACCTGCATTCGCTCCTGAAGCCCTACGAGCGGCTGCTCGCGGCCGCCGGGGGAGTCCCGGCCACCGGGACCGAGTACGGGGACGAGAGACACTTCCTCATTTCTCGATTCGAATCCACGATCGACAATCTTCACGAGAAGGAACGGGAGCTCGAGCGCCTCGCGCGGCGCGAGAAGGAGCGCGCCGACGACCTCGAGACGGCGGCCCGCACGCTGTCGCGCAGCCTCCCCACCGGGCTTCTGTCGGTCGAGCCGGGAGGCGGCGTTCTCGACATCAACGAGGCGGGTCGGGAAATCCTGAAGTTGTCGGGGGAGAGTCGCGGGGAGCCCTACGAGCGGTTGCTGGCCGAGGCGCCGGACTTTCGCGGACTCATCGCCGGCGTGCTGCGCGACCGGACGGTGGCCGGCCGGCGCGAGGTCCGCTGGCGCCGGCCGGGCGAGGAGGAGCGGGTCCTCGGCGTGACGGCGACGCCGGCCGAGGGCGGCGACGGCCGCTTCCTGGGCGCCGTGGCGCTCTTCACCGATCTGACCGAGATCCGCCGGCTGGAGCGCCGGGTGGCGCTCGCGCGGCACCTGGCCGATCTCGGCCAGGTCTCGGCCGGGGCGGCGCACGAGTTTCGCAACGCGGCGGCCGCGATCGACGGCTACGCGGATCTGGCCCTGCGCGCGTCGGATCCCGAACGGGTGGCCGAATACGTTCGCGCGATCCGCCGCGAAGCGCAGGAGATGAGCCGGGTCACCAGCGACTTCCTTCTCTTCGCCCGGCCCGAAACGTTTTCGCCCGAGCCGGTGGACCTCGGCGACGTCGCCGAAGCGGTGCGTGGCGAGACCGAGCGCGCCTACCCGGGTCTGACCGTGGGGCAGGACGGCGAGTTCGCGTCGGTCGGAGGGTCCTCGGTCCTCCTGCGACGGGCGCTCGCGAACCTGCTCCGAAACGCGGCGGAGGCGACTGTGCCCGAGCGGTGGCTCGAGCCGGACGCCGTGGTCCTGGCCGGCGCCCGCGGCGAGTCGGAGGTGGCGCTGTCGGTCTGGGACCGCGGACCCGGGGTCGACGCCGCCGCCCGGGAAAAGATCTTCCTGCCGTTCTTCTCTTCGAAACCGGGCGGCTCGGGATTCGGCCTCGCCATCGTCGCCCGCATCGCCGAGCTGCACGGCGGCACCGTCGAGGTGTCGGACCGGCCGGGCGGGGGCGCCGTCTTCACCCTTCGCCTGCCGACGTAGCTAGCTCCTCGGCGGGGCCGGAGCCTTCGGCAGGGCGGCGATCATGGTCTTGAAGGTCTCCTTGTCGATGGCGCGATCGAGCGCCTCGTCCGACTCGACGACCCCGGTCTTGACGAGCTCGGTCAGGGACTGGTCCATCGAGATCATGCCCCGGGACCGGCCGGTGGCGATCTGGTTGTTGATCAGGGAGGTCTTGCCCTCGCGGATCGAATTGGAGAGCGCGGTCGACCCGAGGAGGATCTCGAAGGCCGGAACGCGGCCGCCGCCCTTCTTCCGGAGCAGCTGCTGGGCGACGACGCCGCGGATGCACTCGGCGAGCACGATGCGGATCTGCTCCTGCTCGGCCGCCGGGAAGGCGTCGATGATGCGGTCGACGGCCTTGGCGGCGGAGTTCGTGTGGACCGTCGCGAAAACGAGCAGTCCGGTCTCCGCGGCCGAGAGGGCCATGCGCATCGTCTCCAGGTCCCGCATCTCGCCCACGAGCAGGCAATCCGGGTCCTCGCGGATGGCCGCCTTGACGCCGTCGGCGAAACTTGTCACGTCGTGCCCGATCTCGCGCTGCGTGAAGACGGACCGGTCGTTGGTGTGGACGAACTCGATGGGGTCTTCGATCGTCACGACGTGGTGCGCGAGACGCTTGTTCATGCGATCGAGGATCGCCGCCAGCGTCGTCGACTTGCCGCTGCCGGTCGGCCCCGTCACGAGGATCAGGCCGCGGCGCGCCGCGTAGAGCCCGGCGATCGGCACGGGAAGATTCAGGTCCTCCGCCGTCGGGACGCGCGAGGGGATGAGGCGAAAGACGGCCGCGGAGCCGCGCTCCTGGCGGAAGAGGTTGACGCGGAAGCGGGCTTCGGTGCCCATCTGGTAGGCGAAGTCGACGTCGCCGGAGGCGTTGAACGCGTCCCAGAGCTCGGGTGGCGTGATCGGCCCGATCAGGTTGTAGAAGTCGCCCTCGGTCAGGGCCCGGTAGCGCATCCGCTCGAGCTCGCCGTCGACCCGGACGATGGGAGGGCACCCGACCGAGACGTGGAGGTCCGAGCCGCTCCTTTTCGGGAGGATCCCGAGGAAGCGGTCGATGCGGTTCTCGGCCGCGGCCGGCGCGGCGCTCGAAGCGGTCAAACCGCGCCCCCGTCTTCCGTCGAGAGGAACGGCTCGAAGGCTTCCTTGCGCAGCGCCCGGTCGTAGGCCACCCGGGGCTCGATCGTGCCGTCCTGCACGAGCTGGAGCAGGGCACCGTCCATCAGCTGCATGCCCATCGCCGAGCCGGTCTGGATCGCCGTCGGAATCTGGAAGGTCTTGGCGTCCCGGATCAGTCCCGCGACGTTGGGCGTGTTGCGGAGAATCTCGAAGGCCGCCACGCGGCCGCTGCCGTCACGCCGCGGCAGGAGCGACTGGGAGACGACGGCCTTCAGCGAGTCGGCCACCATCATCCGGATCTGCCCCTGCTGGTCGGGCGGGAAGACGTTGATGATGCGGTCGACCGTCGAGGACGCCGTCGTCGTGTGGAGGGTGGCGAGCACCAGGTGGCCCGTCTCCGACGCCGTGATGGCCAGCGAGATGGTCTCGAGATCGCGCATCTCGCCGACCAGGATCACGTCCGGGTCCTCGCGCAGCGACTGCCGCAGCGCCTTGGCGAAGGACTTCGTGTGGGACGGCACCTCGCGCTGATTGACCAGCGACTCCTTGTTGGCGTGTACGTATTCGATCGGGTCCTCGACCGTGATGATGTGGCCGCGCTCGGTCTCGTTGATTCGGTCGACCAGGGCCGCCAGCGTGGTCGTCTTCCCGCAGCCGGCGGATCCCGTGACGAGGATGAGGCCCTGGGAGTAGCTCGTGATCTCCCAGATCGACTCGGGCAGTCCCACGTCGGTCAGGTTCGGGATCTCGTACGGGACCAGGCGCAGGACGGCGCTCGGACCCTTGCGCTGGAAGAAGAGGTTCGTCCGGAAGCGGCCGAGGTCCGGGTCCTTGTGGCAGAAGTCGATCTGGCGCTTCGTTTCGAGAATCTCCGAGCGCCCGTCGGTCAGGAGGGGAGTCATCCACTCGCGCATCTGCTCCGGGCTCGAGGGAGGCAGCGGCAGCGGTCCCAGCTGGCCGTGCACGCGGATCTGCGGCGCCGTGTGCGTCGAAAGGTGGAGGTCCGAGGCGCCGACGGCGCGGGCATGGCGGAGCAGGTCCGGGAGGGTCGGGCTCGGGTTGGAGGCGAAGTCGAACCGGGCGAAGACGCGGCCGGCCGAGTCCGGCCCGGCGCCGTCCCCGGCGCGGGCGGTCGAGAGTCTCCCGGCTTTCGCCTTGACCAGCGGATCGGGATCGACCTGGGCGATTTTCTGGAGCAGGGGCAGCACTCGCGGATCCTCGATTTTCGAAAAGGCATCCAGGATCTCGAGGCGCAGGTCCTTGTGCTGATCCGCCTGCTTGTACGCCTCGAGCAGCCCCGGAAGCGCTTTGGGCGTTCCCCACAGCCCCAGTGCGCCGGCCGCCGAGAGGCTCGACTCCGGGTCCTGCAGCAGCTTGAGCAGGTGCGGCAGGGCCGTCTCGTCCCGGATCTCCGCCAGCGCGACGGCGGCCCGGTCCCGCAGCCACCAGTCCTCACCCGACAGGAACGCGATGCAATGCGGGACGGCCTCGGGCGCGCGGATCGTCACGGCGATGGACGCCGCCAGTGCGTTCTGCTGCGGATCGGGCGACTGGCCGCGGTCGAGGAAGGCACGGATGAACTCGGGGCCCAGCTCGCCCAGGGCCTCGACCGCCCGGTCCTTGGCGGGACCGTAGGTGCGGTCGAAGGTCCGAAGGAAGGCGTCGGCGATTCTCCCGGGGTCCTGTGTCGCGATGATCTTCGACGCGAGCTGCCGCACCTTCGGGTTCGCGTCGGAGAGCAGCGGAAGGACCTCGTCGTTCCAGGTCTGGGACTTCGCCAGCAGCGGCGCGAGCGCGCCGATGGCGGCGTCCTGGATGCGGTGCGAGTCGTTGCGGCAGTGCTTCAGGAGCGGACCGATCTGCGACTCGTCCGGGTATTTCGCCAGGACGGCGATCGCGCGGAAGCGGATCTCCTCGTCGTCGTCCTCGAGGGCCTGGAGGGCGAGGCCGCCGGACCGCGGCGATGCGGTCGCTTCGACGATCGCGAACGCCTTGCGCCGGAGGGCCGGGCCGTTGCCCGGGGTGAGGACCCGGGCGACCGACGTCAGGGCCCTCTCGCTCGGGCTCCGTTTGAGGTAGTCGAGGGCGGCGTGCACGACGACGGGGTCGGGGTTGGCGAGGAACGTCGGGATCTTCTCCGCCAGGTTTCCCCCGGCCAGGGTCTCCAGCGCCAGCATCGTCTGGCGGCGGACGGCTTCCGTCCGGGAGGCGAGGTGAGGAAAGAGGGCGGCCGCGGCCGCGTCGAAGGGGTGGCGCTTGAGGAAAGCGAGGCCCGCCTGGCGCAGGGCCACGTCGGTCTCGACGGCCATCCACGCCAGGTCCTCGGGCGAAGCGCCCTGGGAGGCGCCGAGAGTCTTGAGCCACTCGTCGCGTTCCGCGTCGGTCTTCCACTGGCGGGCGCGAAGCCGCCCGAGGAGCGCGTCGAGCTCCGATGCCTTGCGTTTTGTAGGCCACATGAGGGTGTTTCGATCCAGTGTAGGGACTCGGGCGGCGAGAGTCGAGGGTCAACGAGACGAGGTCGGGGCGTCCCGCGAACCGCCGCTCGACGGTCTCACGCACCGTTACCCGAGGTAACAGGAAGCCGCAACGGGCGGCCTCCTGCCGCCTCGCCGCGTCCGTGTATCTTGCTCGGAAACTTGAGGTTGATGCCGGTTGGGGGGTGTGGGCATGGGAATCGCTCTATATCGGCCCGCCATGTCCCATGTGTCTCGTCCGCGGCGCCGGGAGAGCGGCTACTCGATGATCGAGCTGCTCGTGGTGATGGCGATTCTCGCCATGATGGCCCTCGTCGTGGGTCCCTGGTTCTTCAAGATTTCGCAGCGCAACATCGTCAAGAGCGCCGCGCGGGAAGTGGCCACGTCTCTGGCCGCCGCGCGGATGCGCGCCGTCAAGCGCAACCTCCCGGCCCAGGTCATCATCACCCCGGCCTCCGGCGCGCAGCCGTCCGCCGTGATCGAAACGTTCGAGATGATCCAGCCGACGCCGCTGAAGGTCGGAGAGGCGCACATCTCCAACGTCGAGTTCCCGCCTTCCGGTACCTACTATCCCCAGCCGACCGGCATGCTGATCCGCTTCGGCCCGGACGGACGCGCGACGACTGCGGCGACGTTCACGCTCAGGGGTCCCGTGGGCGCGGGCGTCCCGAACGACCTGCCGGTCTCGACCTCGGCCAACGGCCGCATCGCCGTCCTCGGGCCCAACCCGACGGTCGCCAAACCCATGGGAACGGAGTGGCATTGAAACCAAATCGTCGCGACTCGCAGGCCGGACTCACGCTCATCGAGATGCTGATCGCGATGGCGTTGATGGGGATCATTCTCCTCGGCATCGCGCCGCTCTTCATCGCCAGCGTGAAGTCGAACTATTCGGCCAACGAGTACACCAGCATTCACAACCTCGCTCGCGACCGCCTGGAGCAGCTCATGAACCTGCCGGTGACCGACCCGCAGCTCTCGGCGGCCACGGCCACGTTTCCCAACGACCTCCCGACGACGCTGCCGGACCCGGCGACCGGCATTCCGCCGTCGACGGTCCACAACTCGTTGAGCCGGACCTACACGGTCAATCACGTGCGCAGCACCCCGCCGGGAGTCCCCGGCGACCCCTACACGCTGACGGACGTGGGGGCCGGCCAGCCCTACGATTTCAAGCGGATCGAAGTGACCGTCACCTCGGACACGACGGGGTCCGGGTTCGGCATCGGTCAGCGAACGGCCCGGGTCTCGGGGTTCCTCCGGAATCCCGATCCCGTCAACAACGTGAACTGATGACGCACACTCCCGTCGCCCGCCGCCGCGCCTCGTCCGGCTTCACGCTGATCGAGATGATCGTCGTGACGCTCCTTCTGAGCGTCGCGATGCTCGGGTTGCTGGCCGTCTTCGACGCGAGCGCTCGGATCAACAAGAGCGAAACGGACGTGGCCGACGCGCAGGGATCGGTCCGCTACGGGATCTACCAGATGACGCGCGCGATCCGCATGGCCGGGGCCGGCGGTCTCTACGTGACCCAGGCCGTGCTCAATCACGCGGACACGGGCCTGCCGGGGGTCGCTCCCTCGGGCGTGTCCTACGACAACGTGGCGGGCGTCACGGTCGTGGACACGGGCGGAACGACGTACACCGTCCGTCCCGGGACCGACATGATCGAGGTCCGCGGCGTGATCTTTTCGCCGCTGCTCGGCTTCATCGCCAGCCCGGCCATGGGGTGCAACGGCTGCACCGGAGTCCAGCCGCTCGACGCGCTGCCGATCGTGGGCGATCCGGTCATCGGCCAGCACGTCAACGACGACCCGACGCAGCGGCCGCAGTTCGCCGCGATCGACGCATACACGGCGACCGCCGCGACCCAGCCGATGCTGGTGATCGTCCAGGACGGCAACACCGACCTCCATGCCGGCTGTTCGGATCCCACGCCGGGCGGCGTCGAGCGGTACCCGCAGTCCGTCTACAACGTCGGCGTTCTGAGCCAGCCGACGACGCTCGTCAGCTCCAACACGTTCGGCGACGTCGACTTCGGGGGAACGATCGGCCCGCGCTTCAACGGGGAGATGCCCTCGGGTGTCCTCCGCCGGCCGCCACTCCGATCGTCAAGCTGCGGCGCGCCGGCGTTCTCGACGACGTCCTCTTCTTCATCACGACGAACCCGACGACCGATCCGGCCGGTCTCCACCCGTTCCTGGCCCAGGGAATCCGTCGCGGGAATGCCTTCGAGGTCACCGTTCTCGCCGACGACGTCGAGGACATGCAGGTCGCCTACGGGATCGACGGGATCATCGGGGGAACCGGCGAGGACAACGCCCTGACGGTCCAGCCGCCGGTGTCGCCGGCGGTCAACGTCGATCCGAACGTCTCGACCTCGGCCGACGGGGACGAGTGGGTCCCGAACGTCAACGGCGAGACCGCCCCGCTCGACGTCGATTTTCAGACGCAGAATCCCTTCGTCGCGACGCACGGGGGTGCCCCGCCCGCGCGCCACTGCCCCCGCCTTCACGGCGTGATGATTTCGCTGCTCGCCAAGGCCAGGGACTCCGACCCGACATACAAGGGCACGGCGGCCCAGGGATACCACCTGATGAACTCCACGGCCGCCCCGGTGACGCCGGGCAACTTCCGCCGCCGGGTCCAGACGCTGAAGATCAACCTCCGCAACTATGCCTTCCAGGGATGAGCGAGCTTCCGGAGGAACGATGTCCGACCGTCAAAACCGTCACGGAGACCGGCGCGAGCGCGGTGCGGCGCTCGTCGTGGCGATCCTGGTCCTGGCGATCCTGACGGTCATCGGCATCGCCCTCATGCTGATCACGTCCACCGAGTCGCGGATCGCCGCCAACGAGTGGTCGATCAACCGTGCCTTCTACTCGTCGGACGCCGGGATCCGCTGGGCGGCGGTCGAGATGGACGATCCGCGCGCTTTTCTGACGCGGCCCGAGTTCGCGGGCAATCTCTTCGGCACCGTTCTCTTCCAGATGTCGAGCCACCGCTTCCAGCAGACGCTGGGCTTCATCGGGTCCAACGACATCGAGGTCCGCGTGTCCAATCCGGGCCGACTCGGCCGGCGCCCCTACCGCGGCGGAATCATCAACGAGCAGGGGTCCCGGGCCCAGTTCCTGTACGCCTTCGAGGTTCGTTCCAACTCCGGTCAGGACGACGCATTTCTCCACTATGCCAAGGCACTGGTCGCCGACGTGGAAGTCGGGCCGCTTCCGGCCCGCCTTCCGTTTTGAGGAGAGTTCGCATGCGACACCATCGGGCGTTTCGAGGGTTCGTCGACCGCCACCGCCGGGCGGTGACGTTCTTTGCGCTCTTCCTCATGACGTTCCTGGGCGAGGCCCGACGATCGCCAGCTGCTTCAGGCCAACGCCGGCGCGAACACCAACGTCCTGCTGATCCTGGACTCGTCGTACTCGATGAACAACGAGTTTTCCGACACGTACCGGCTGCCGGCGTTCATGGACGACTTCATCTATCCCGAGGGCACCGTCGCCACCAACGGTTCCAAGTTCGCGATCGCCAAGAGCGTTCTGCGCGAGGTCCTCACGAACGCGTCCGGAGTCAACTGGGCGTTTTCCTACTTCCGCAATCCCGACCAGACCTTCGGTGCCGCCGACACCTCGGCGCAGGCCAACATCGGCGACCCGCCGCTCGGATGGCCGGTCGGAGGAGCCAAGGTCGCCGGCCAGCATCTGGAGAACGGTGGAATGGAGTGGCTCTACTTCGCCGAGTCGCTCTATCCGACGAGCAGCCCGATCTCATCGGTGTTCCCGGCGGCTCTCTATCCGGACGTGCAGCAGGGCCGGTTCCTTCAGATGGGCCACAAGGTCATGCGGATGTACGGCGAGCTCGGGCAGCCCGACCAGGGCCCCTTTCCGCCGGGCCTGCCGCCGAACAACGCCGATACGCGGCCGCCCTATCCCGGCCCGGTGCCGGGCTCCTGGCGCGGAGCGTTCGGCCCCCACGGTCTGGACGAGGGCCTGGTCGTCTATCGCAGCCCTTCGAACCCCGGCTACGAGCTGCGGATGACGATGGTTCCGGGTCCCGTGGGCAACACCACTACGGCGACCCGTTCATCGTCGTGCAGATCGAGGAGTGGGGCCCGCCTCCGACCCCGACGGGCACGCCCACCCACACCCCGACCAACACCCGGACCTTCACGCCGACGAGGACGGACACGCCTACGCCGACGGCGACTTTCACGGCGACGGAGACGTTCACGCCCTCGAACACGCCCACGGCCACCCTTACGTTCACGCCGAGCAACACGCCGACGAACACCTATACGCCGTCGAACACGGCGACCCGGACGGCGACGTTCACGCCCTCGAACACGGCCACCGCCTCGGCGACCCATACGGCCACGGCGACGTCCACGGCTTCGAGCACGCCGACCCGGACCGCGACGTCGACGCGGACGCTCACGCCCTCGCAGACGTTCACGCCGTCGCCGACGAGGACCCCTTCGAACACGCGCACGCCGTCGAACACCCGCACGCCGTCACGGACGTTCACGCCGTCGCGGACCTTCACGCGTTCGAACACGCCGACGCGCACCTTCACGCGCTCCAACACGCCGACGCGAACCTCGACGTTCACTCCGTCGCAAACGTTCACCCCGTCGCACACGGCGAGCCGGACCCCGACGCAGACGCCATCGAACACGCGCACGCCGTCGAACACGGCCACGAACACGTTCACGCCGTCGAACACGGCGACCCGGACGCCCTCGCCGACGTTCACGCGGACTTTCACGCCTTCGCACACCCTCACGCCGTCGAACACGCCGACGCGGACGCCGACGAACACGTTCACGCCCACGAACACGTACACGCCCACGAAGGTTCCGACGCTTCCCGGTGGTGCGATGCCCGGCTCGAGCGTTCTGCCCTCGATTTCCCGGTGGCTCGCGCCGGCGATCCGGGGGCTCTTCGCGATGGCCCCGCCGCCTCCGCCGCCGCCGGCCATCCCCTGCCCCGGAATTCCGCCGGGATACACGAACGGCGGTCAGCTGGAGTGCGCGCCCTGCCCGTACGACGCGACGCGCCTCTGCTCCTTCGTCGACTCCAACGGCAACGGCATCATCGATCCGGGCGAGCCCGCGCCGGCAAACCTCATCCCGCTGCCGGCATCCCCGGTCTTCATGCGGGGATTCGACGATCCGCAGGCCGATCCGGATCCCACTCTGGTGCTGAGGCAGCGGGTCGAGGTCATGTACGTGCGCGGAGACCTCTACAGCCTGCCCCCGGCGTTCAACTCCGACCCGGCACTCAACGGCAACCCGCCGTGGGGCTCGTGCCAGAGCACGAGCGCCGGATGCCCCGTCGCGCCGGACAACGACGCGGACGCGGTCGTCGACCCGTCCTCGATCACGCCGCGCAACAACAAGGGCATGTACGCCGCCATCTACGACAAGGAACGGCCGCGTCCGACCGGCGAGTTCCCCAGTGACGCCCTGGCCGGCCCGTCCTGCCCCCTCGGCATCGTGGGCTGCGATCCCTTCTCGCAGGACTGCGGCGGCATGGCGCACTTCAACACCTTCAAGGGCTTCGCCGGCGCGGCGCCCTCGGCCCTCGGGCCGCCGGATGTCGCGACGCCGAACGTCTATCCGCAGACTCCGCCGGCGTCGCCGGACGACTGGCCGGTCGTCCCGTTCCGGCGGGAGTGGCTCGGGACCGACTACCCGGGCGGCAACTCGCCCGACGGAGCGATCAAGCGCCTTCTCCGCTTCGCATCGTCCGTCGTGAGCTACGACTCCAGTGCGGCCGCCGACACCGCCTACACCCTGGCGGAGGACGCCAAGGAAGTCGTCGTGACCACCTCCTGCACGCCGCTCGCGGGTGCCCTGATGGACGCCTACAACTACTTCGTGAACAGCGTCTTCCCGCCGCCCACGAACAGCGGAGCGCCCGACCCGGCCATCGATTGCCGGAACTACATCATCGTGCTGATCACCGACGGCCACGACGAGGCCGGGTCGGATCCCTGCACCGGCGGCTCTTCGGGCCTGGGCATCGCCGGCGATCTCGGAGCCGTGCCGCTTCCCGAAAGCGCCCCTGGCCGCCGTGCGGCCGCGGCGGCCCTCGACTCCGACGTCCGGGTCAACGGCGTCCCGGTCTTCGTCGTCGGACTCAACACCAACCCCGCGTTCTTCCCGGCCCTGAATTGCGTCGCCGACAACAGCGGTGGAACTCTGTTCTCGGCCACGGACCGCACGACGCTGCGGGATGCGCTCCAGTCGATCCTGAGCTTCAAGCGGACCGCGAACTTCTTCGCTTCGCCGTCCGTGCCGGCCTTCGCGGGTGGCTTTGGAGACTCGGCCCAGATCGGGTCCGTCGTTCCCAGCCACCTGAACCCGAACGGGGATCTCTCGAGCTGGTCCGTCTGGAGCGGCACGATCAAGAGCTACCAGCTGGACGGAAACGGACAGATCCCGGTCGTGACCGGTGCCCCGGCCGCCACCCCGACTCCGTCCGGTCCGACGGCCACGCCTTCGGGTGCGACGCCGACTCCGACTCCGGCCGTCGTCGCGAACAGTTTCCCGGACGAGACCCTTCCGGACGACGCGAATCCCGTATTGCGCAAGCCCATCTGGAGCGCCGGCCGGGTCCTGGGCTACACGGACCCGAGGGCCAACCTCGTGGAGGGCGCCGCGCCCAGCGCGGCGGCCCCCAGTGGTCGGGCTCCCGCGGTCACGGTCTGGCCGGGACGCAAGATGGTCTTCGCGCGCGGCTCTTCGGGCGTGCCGCTGACGCGCGCGGATTTCCTGCCCAACAGCGGGACCTGCACGGGCGCCGGAGCCCCGGGCACCTGCTTCGACGATCTGATGACCGACATGGGCTTCACGGTGTCAAATGCCGCGACGCAGAATCTCGCGATCCGGACCGTTCAGTTCCTCCGCGGAGGCATCACCGCGTTCGGCAGCCGCGACGAGGTTCTGAATGACCCGGCGATCCGGCCGGCGACCGTCGGCACGATCGGGCCGAACACCGGGGAGGAGCAGCGTTTCTCCTACTTCTACCAGGACGATGCCCCCGCGCCCGGAGACCCGCCGCAGGTGCGGACCGACGACGACGGCTCGGCGCCGGCCGGCTACGCGCACAAGCTGGGCGACATTTTCCACTCCGAGCCGCTCGTGCTCGAGCCGCCCCGGTACTACCAGTACCTGGCGGCCAATCTCGCCCCGCGGACGAGCTCGTCGACCTTCGGGATGCCGTATCTCGACTTCGCGAACCGCTCGTCGAAGCGGCGCAAGGTCCTGTTCGCGGGCGCCAACGACGGCTTCCTCCATGCTTTCGACGCCGGCGTCTGGGGTCGGGACACCTCCAACTTCCCGACGAGCTTCGATCTCGGGACGGGCCGCGAGATCTTCGCCTACGCTCCGCGCCAGGTGATGAGCGGCAAGTTCCCCAACCTGCTCAACTTCCCGCCGCTGCCGCAGTACTTCGTGGACGGCTCGATGGCCACGGCGGACGTCTTCATCGATCCCGTGTTCGTGGGTGTCCCGGACGAGACCGAGCGGACGTGGCGCACGGTGCTGGTCGGAAGCCTCCGGCAGGGCGGCTCCGGGTACTACGCCCTCGACGTGACGCAGCCCGACGACATCGATGCGGTCACGGTCTCGCCGACGTTCGGAGAGATCGTCGGCAACAAGGATGCGTCGCCCGGCTGCCTGAACGGCGGCGGATCGAGCTGCGCGGCCGGCGTGGCGACCAACCGGCCGTACCCCGCGATCCTCTGGGAGCTCACCGATCCGGGCGCGGCCTGTTCGGACGCCTGCGCCCTGGTTCCGCCGGCAATGGCGGACACGTGGTCCCGGCCGGCGATGGGTCGGATCAAGGTCTACGATCCGGCCAGCGCGACGGCCGACAGCGGCGGCTACGACGATCGCTACGTCGCGATCTTCGGCGGCGGCAACGACGCCGGCTTCATCCCCGGAGACCGCGTGGCCCAGAAGCTGCCCCGCGGCCGGGCGATCTACATCGTGGACGTCGAGACCGGCAACATCCTCTACAAGACGGCGCAGGGCGAGGACGGCTCGGGGGCGGTGATCAATTTCGCCCCGATGGCCGCGCCGCCGGCGGTCGTCGACTACGACGACGACGGCTATCTCGACGTGGCCTACTTCGGCGACGTCAACGGCAACATGTTCCGCGTCAAGCTGACCCCGGATGGGTCTTCGTCGCCGAGGGTCGGGGAGATCCTGGGCGGACAGCTCCATGGCTATCAGCCGTTCCTCCTGTTCAACGGCTGCGGCACGACGAGCGACGTGGTCTGCCCGGTGTCCCGGCCGATCTACTACGAACCGGGCATCGTGTATCTGGGCGGAAGCGTCAACCCGCCGGCGGTGGGCGTGGCGTTCGGAACCGGAAACCGGGCCGAGCTCGCGCGTCCGAACCTGGAGACGCAGGCGTTCTTCTACGTGGTCGACACGGGCCAGGTGGCGACGACCTTCCTGGACACGGACCTGCACGACCTGTCTCCGGGGGGTACGCCTCCGACGGGCGGCCCCTGCCCGCTGCCGGTCGATCCAGCCACGTGCGGCAACGCTCAGAACGGGTTCGTCCTGCCGTTCGGCTCCGGAAACGAGAAGACGACCTCCACGGTCTTCTCGACGCAGGGCTATCTGACCCTCATCACGTTCACGCCGGACTCGGTGTCCCCCTGTGCCACGAACGGAAGCTCCTTCCGCTACCGCTTCTTCTTCCTGACCGGCCAGGGCGGATACGGCACGACCGGGACTTATGCGGACTACCAGCAGTCGCTCGGGGAGGGCTTCGCGGCCGCCTCGCAGTCGGTCTCGCCCCAGGGCGATACAATCGACACGGTGCTCTTCTCCGGCGGCGCGATCAACCAGCAGGCGACGCCGGGGTCGGTGCGAACGATCGAACAGAACTGGAAGGAGCAACAGTGAACCGGCTTCGTCGAAGCCTGGCAGTCGCCGCGATCGTGACGGCGACGGCGGCGATGGCTCGGGCCGACGTCGTCGTTCTCAAGGGCGGGACGGTCGTTCCGCTCAAGCAGGCCTGGGTGCGCCGGGGGAATACCGCCTACCTCACGCGGGCGGACGGGACGCTCCTCTCCGTTCCGGTTTCGGAAATCGATCGCGAAGCGACGGCGCGGGCCAACCAGGCGGCGGCGCCCCGGGTTCCCGTCGAGGCGCCTCCGGCGGCTTCGACGCCGGACGAAGCCGCCCGCGCTGCCCGGACCGGTCCCAAGGCCAGCGTTCGCATCACGGACGCCGACGTCTCGCATCCGCTCGAGTTCCCCGAGGACTCCGAGCCGAAAGCGGAGGCACCGACGGCCCGGAGGTCCGCGGGTCGAGCTCGCGGACTACACGCAGGAAAAGAACGGCGCCGCGCTCGTCGTGAAGGGATCTCTGCGCAACCCCGGCCAGGGAGCGGCGGAGAACGTCGGCATGACCGTGACGGCCGTGGACGACAAGGGACAGTCCATCGATGCGCGCCACGGCGAGCCTTTCCAAGGGCGTGGTCGAGCCCGGCAACACCGTCGACTTCGTCGTCACCCTCCCCAACGTCGGGGACAAGGTCGTGGCCAATCTGCGCTTCAATCCGCAGTGGACTCAACCCAGACCGCCGCCGGCTCCCACCCCGCGTCCCGGCACCGCCGCCGCGGCGGCGGCCCGGCCGGCCGCACCGTCCCCCCGGCCGACCCCCTACGGACAGGGCACGCTCTATGCCGCGCCGGTGGCCAACGCGCCGTCGCAGGCACCGGCGGACGGGAAGACCGGATACATCCCCGGAGCGTCGAGCCCCGACAACCAGCCCAAGCCCCCGAATCGGTAGGGCGCCGGGCCCGTTCCGGCGGGCTCTGCCGTCTGCTACCCTGATTCCCGCCCCATGCCCCGCATCCTGATCGTCGAGGACAAGGATTCCCTCCGCACGATGCTCCAGGAGATGCTGAAGGCCGAGGGCTTCCAGGTCGATTCCGCCGACACCGGTTCCCGCGGCGTCGAACGGCTGCGCGGGGGAGAGCGGTTCGACCTGGTACTGACCGACTGGAGGCTTCCCGGCGCCGACGGCCTGGCGGTCCTCGACGCCGCGATCGCCATGGATTCGACGCTGCCGGTCATCGTGATGACGGCCTACGGCTCGATCGAGACCGCCGTCGAGGCCATGAAGCACGGCGCCGAGGACTTCATCACCAAGCCGGTCGATCCGGACCTCCTGCGCCTGCTGGTGTCGCGCGCCATCGAGCGGCGCGCCCGGTCGCGGGAGTCGCTGCTCTTCGCCGAGGCCCAGTCCAGGGCGATGCCGCCGATCGTCGGCGAGTCGGCCGGCGATCCGGTCGGTCCGCGCCGAGACCGAGCGCGTCGCCGCGACCGACGCCACGGTTCTTCTCGAGGGCGAAAGCGGCACCGGCAAGGAGCTCTTCGCCCGGGCGATCCACGCGCTCTCGGCCCGCCGGGCCGGAGCGTTCGTCGCCATCAACTGCGCCGCCATTCCCGAGACCCTTCTCGAGAGCGAGCTCTTCGGCCACGAGCGCGGGCGCCTTCACGGGCGCCTCGGCGCGCCGGATGGGCAAGTTCGAGCTGGCCGATTCCGGCACGATCTTTCTCGACGAGATCGGCGAGCTTTCGCCGGCCACTCAGGGCAAGCTGCTCCGGGTGCTCCAGGAGCGGTCGTTTCACCGCGTCGGGGGCACGATCCCGATCCAGGTCGACGTGCGGATCATCGCGGCGTCGAACCGGCCGCTCGACAAGCTCGTGTCCCAGGGTCTCTTTCGCGAGGACCTGTTCTACCGCGTGCGCGTCTTCCCGATCCGGATCCCCGCGTTGCGCGAGCGGCCCGAGGACATCGACCCGCTCATCGACTGGTACCTCGAACACCTGCCCCACGAGCTGAACAAGCGCGCGGTGCCGACTTTCGCAGGCGTCCCGGGAACGCCTGCGGGCCTACGACTGGCCGGGCAACGTGCGGGAACTGCGCAACTGCCTGGAACGGGCGATCATCCTCTGCGACGACGGGTCGATCGAAGAGCGGCACCTCCGGCTCGGGCCGGACCTCGCCGTGTCGGCGCCGGCCTCGCGCGAGGAGACGCTCGAGGAAGCGCGGGAGCGCGCCGCGGCGGCGGCCGAGCGGATCTGGCTCGTCCGTGCGCTCGAGAAGGCCAGGGGCGACCGTACGGCCGCGGCCCTCGCCGCCGGACTATCGGCGCGTCGCTTCGAGGCCAAGCTCCGCGAGCACGGCCTCGAGGGCCGATAGCTTACTCGGGCAGCGCGGGCACCGCGGTGACGCCCTTCCAGAGCGTCGGCGTCGGCCGGGGCGGCGGCTTCGTGAGAAGGGGCGTCGGCCAGCCCCGGGACGAGTGAATCGCGGGAGTGGGAGTCCGGGCCGGAGCGCCCTTGCCTCCGCAACCGCCCGCCCGGAGCGCGAAGGCCGCGAGGAGAAACACGATCACGACCCACCACGCTCGTCCGGACGATTGTGCCGCCATGGCGGGAATTATCGCATCGCGGCGGAGGCCAGCGCGGGAATCACCAGCGGGTCCTCTTCCGGCGCGATCGTGCGAAGGTCCAGCCAGACGCGGTCGGCCTCGACGCGGGCCACGATCGGCGGCCGCGACTCCCTCAGGCGCGCGGACAGGGCCTCCGCGGAGAGGGTGGCGTGAGTCAGGACGATCGCCCGGGACTCGAAGAGCTTTTCCGGGCTCGTGCCGCCGCCGAAGGCGGCCTGTGCCGGCCGGACCGCCCCGGAGAGGCTCCCGCCGGGCCTCAGCGCGGAGCCGAGGATTCGCGCGCCCCGATCCTCGAGCGAGGCGCACGTCGCGGCGGCCGCGCGATACACGGGGAAGCCGCGCCAGGCGCCGGTCTTCCAGGCGGCGAGCGTGGCGGCAAGGGCGGCGAGCGTCAGCTTGTCGGGCCGAACCGCGCGCGCGATCGGGTGCGCCGCGGCGCGCTGGACCAGATCCTCGCGGCCGGCGAGCAGGCCGGCCTGCGGCCCGAGAAGCAGCTTGTCGCCCGAGAACGTCACGAGGTCCGCCCCGGCCGCGAGGCATTCGGCGACCGTGGGCTCGCCCGGGGACGCCGAACTCGTCGAGGGCCACGACGCAGCCGGTGCCCTGATCGTGGAGCCAGGGGACTCCGGCCTCGCGCGCGAGCAGCGGCGAGCTCGACGGGATCGGGGCGCCGCGTATAGCCGCGGATCTCGTAGTTGGACGGGTGGACCGAGAGGATCAGCGCGACCTCCGGTGAGAACGCCCGGCGGTAGTCCTCGGCGGTCGTGCGATTGGTCGTTCCGACCTCGGCCAGCCGGGCCCCCGAGGCCTCGAGGATCTCGGGGATCTTGAACGAGCCGCCGATCGCGACCAGCTCGCCGCGCGACACGAGGACCGAGCGCCCCCGGGCAAGCGCCGCGAGGGCCAGCAGGACCGCCGACGCGTTGTTGTTGACGGCCATCGCGTCGGCGCATCCGAACAGATCCTTCGCGAGGCCGCGGACGTGATCCTGTCGGCGCCCGCGGGCGCCGCGGGCCGGGTCGTACTCGACCGTCGAGTAACCCGCCGAGGCCTCCTGGATCGCGGCCCGGGCCTCCCGGGACAGCGGAGCGCGGCCGAGGTTGGTGTGGAGGAGTACGCCCGTGGCGTTGACGACGCGTGTCGAGCGTGGGTGCGAATCGCCGGTCGAGATCCCGGCCGACCGCGGCCCAGAGAGCCTCCGCGCGCGCCTCGCCCCCGGCCATCGCCCGCCGGAGCGCTTCCTTGACCGCGACGCGGCCGAACCGCTCGAGCGGCTCCCGCGCCGCCTCCGAGCGAAGCAGGACGTCCATCGAAGGAGGGTGGGGCCGCTTGCCGGTCGGGTCGCTCAAGGTTCCTTTACTATAGGAGACGGTGCGGATCCGGGCGACGGGACGGGCCTCGGCATGAGCGGCGCGGGCTGGGACCGCGAGCTCCAGGTCCTGGAACAGGCCATTCGGCGGCTTTCGGCCGAGTGCGATGCCTTCCTGTACGGCTCGGCTCTCCGCCCGCCGGTCGAAACCCGACGGCACGTCGACGAGATGGTGCGCCAGCTCAACGCCTCCGAGGCCCTGTCCTCGGCCGAGAGATACCGGTTTTCGGCCCTCCAGGGCCGTTTCGCGGCCCTCATCGAGCGGTGGGAGCGCCTGCTGGCCGAGAAGGAGTCCGGACGCCGCCCGGGGCTGTACGGCCATTTTCGGGGAGGGGGCACCCCGCCGGCCTCCGAGCCCAACGTCGGGCCGCCGGCCTCCGTACAAGAAGCGCGGCCGGCCGTTTCGAGCGATCCCGATCGGGAACTGTTCGCGCGGTACGTCGGTGCCAAGAAGGCGCGGGGCGAGGACGTGAGCGGGTATCGTCTGGAGGGATTCCTCGAGGGTCTCGAGCGCGAACGTCGCAAGGTTCGCGAGCGGTTGGGCGCGGGCGAAATCGTATTCGACGTCACCGAGCGCGAAGGTCGGGTTCGACTGGTCGCCAAGAAAAAGCCGAAGGGAACGACATGAGCGGTTTCCGGGTTCGATTTCGAGTCTCGGTCTGCTGGGGGATCGCCGCCCTGGCGGCGGTGCCGCTGCTGCTGGCGCAGGACGAGCCGAAGAACGCGTCGAATCCCGCGCCGGTTCCGTTCTACCGGAAGTATCTCGTCGCCGGGAATCCGCTCGACGAGCAGATCCTCGTTCTCGAGCAAAAGGTCGACGCCAATCCCGACGACGCGTCGCTGCACAACGATTTCGGAAATCTGCTCGCGCTGCGCCGCTTTCCGGAACAGGCGGCCGAGCAGTACGAGCTGGCGGCCGGGCTCGACAAGACCAACTTCATCGCGTACTACAACCTCGGCATCCTGCGGGAGACGGAGGGGAAGACGGGCGATGCGATCGCGGCCTACAAGAAATCGATCGCGCGCAAACCCGGGTTCCCCCAGTCGCGCTTCCGGCTCGGACGCCTCTACGAGCGCGAGGGCCACCTCGACGCCGCCGTCGCGCAGTACGCCAAGGCTCTGCGCATCGATCCGTCGATGCGGAACCCTCACCGCAACCCGCTCGTGATCGACTCGGCCGTGATGTACCGGGCCAGCCTCGACAACTACGAGCGCGATGTCGCGCGCGTGACCCTCGACCGCGACGTCTCGTTCGTCGAGGAGCCCGCCTTCCGGCGCGTGGCGGTCGATCGCGCCCTCGCGAGCGCCGAGGTGGAGGCGGACGAGCCGGAAACTCCGCCGCGCGAGGTCGGCCCCGCCAGCCCGGCGGGATCGTCCCCGGCCGCCTCGACTCCGAAGCACCCCGTCCGATCGGCGGGTGCCACGGCGGGGGAGCCCCCGATGCGGCCGCGGTCCGGCTCGCGCCCGGGGCCGCGGACCACGCGGCCGGGCCCGGGAACGCCGGGCGGGACCGGCACGCATCCGCCGGAGCCGCCGGCCGAGACGCCGGAAACGGCGACTCCGGAAACGATGGCTCCCGAAACGGCGCCCCCTCCGGAGGAAGCCCCGGCCGAGGTCGCCCCGGCGCCCGAGGCTTCCCAGGCGCCGCCCGGGCCCGAACCCACGCCGGAGCCCGCGCCCGAGCCTCCGCCGGAAGACCTCGAGCCGAGCTAGCTCTCGCTCCTCGGGGAGGCCGCTCCCCCGGGCTAGTGCTCTGTAACAGGAGTTTCGAAAGCGCCGTCTGGCCCGAGACAAGACGTGTGGCTCTGGCACTGCGGGACTTGCTGCGCCATTCTCGCCCCGAGGTTGATATCGAACCGGCTGGTACGGGTCACTAGTCGAAGCTCGCCCGCTCCACCAGCATCGTCGGAGCTCCTGCCGGAAACGGCATGGGAAAGAAGTGGACGTCGCCCGCGAGGGCGCGCACGCGGTGCAGAAGCTCCGAGATCCGGCCCGATGCGCGCGCGCCGGCCACGGGTCCGCGGGCGCGCCCCGCGACGATGAAGATGCCCGTGAACTCGAGCTCGAACCGGTCTTCGGCGAGGTCGACCCGCACGGGCGCCGTGACCGCCGAGGCGTAGACTCCGCGGCTCACGGCGGCGAGCAGATCGGCGGCCGGCGTCGCCTGGCCGGCTTCGAAGAAGATGCGCCGCGGTCCCGCGGCGGGCGGCGTCCGGAAGGACGGCCGCACGCCGTGACCGGTCGACGAACGCCCCGCTCGCGCCGCCGAACCCAGATCGTAGAGGCCTCCGGTCAGCTGACCCTCTTCGACCAGGGGCACGCGGCGCGTCGGCACACCCTCGCCGTCGAACGGGGTATCGGGCCTGGCGTCGTCGGTGACGGACACGACCGGAGCGGCGAGACTCCCCCGAGCGATCCAGATCGGAGGACGGTCGGTCGTGAAAATCGGCGCGACCGCCGCGAGAAGCGCGGCGCCGACCGAGGGGTCGAGCAGCCACTGCCCGCGCGACGGGGGAGCGATGGGGTCGGCCAGCGGAAGGGTCGCGGCGTCGCTGAGGCGCCGCGCGAAGGCCTCGATCTCGGGTTCCTCCCGCCAGCGAAACGGCAGGCGGACCTCCCGGGCGCGCCCGCCACGCCGGCCGATCGCCGTGGCCACGCCGTCGACGGCCGACGTTGCGAGCGCCACGTCGAGGCCCGCGCCGTTCTCGATGCGCTCGCGCGTCGTGCCGCGCCGAACGACCAGGCGGGCGAGCGTGCAGTCTCCCCGCGACGCGGCCGCCACGGCCCGCGCGAGCTCGGTAAACACGTCGGGCGGCGGCTCGACCGGAGCCTCCGGAGGTGCCATGGCCGTCCGCGCCGGCCAATCGGGCAGCGGCGCGTCGGCGACCGCGTATCGCGCCGCGTCGTCCAGGGCCGCGAGCAGGACCGTCGGGCTCGTCGCGGCGGCAAAGCGCGGACCCGACCGACCCCACCAGCGCGCGGCCCAGCCCTCCTCCCGCCTCCACGACGTGCGCGAGGTCGCGGGTGCGAGCAGGAGTTCTCGCGACTCGGCGTTCTTGCGATAGAGCTCCCATCGCCCGGGCGCTTCGCGCTCCAGTCGGCGGCGCAGCTCCCGGTTCCGGCCGTCTCCTTCCGGCGACGCGGCTTTCGTCACAGCGCGGGCCGGACGGCGAGCCGGCGGATCAGGACGTCGGGAGCCTCGCCCTGGACCGGCACGATCTGGCCGTCGCGCGAGCACCAGCCGAGGCTCCGGCAGGCGCGCGCCTCCCGGCCGAGCACGGGCTCGACGTTCTTCAGGGCGGCCAGGATCTGGCCGGCCAGGATTCCCGGGCCGAGCTCTTCGGTGAAGCGGCCGCGGCGGATGCGGCGGCCGCGGGGAAACCGGAGGCGGAAGGTCCCGCCCGACAACTCGACGGATCCGCCGTGGAAGCCCTCGATCCAGATTCCGTCGGCCACGCGGCGGGCGATTTCCTCCGAAGTCGCGGACCCGGCCGGTACGACGACGTTCGAGCAGCGCGGCATCGGCGGCTCGGATGCTCCGGAGCGCCGGCCGTGGCCGTTGGAGCCGCCGTGACCGGCCTGCGCGCGATCGGTCAGCCGCGAGCCGAGACGGCCGGAGTGGAGGAGCTTGACCGGGCGGGGAGCGGTGCCTTCGTCGTCCCGTTCGTAGCCGCCGAAGAGGTCGAGTCGGCGCGCGTCGTCGTGGACGTCGAGCTCGGAGACGGCCACACGGGCATCCTTCAGCGCCGACAGGGGCGACGGCACGGCATCGACCTCGAGGGCGTGGCCGAGGATTTCGTGAAAGAGGACGGCGGCGCAGCCTCCGGCCAGGACGACGTCGGTTTCTCCCGCGCCCACGGCGACAGGGCGGTCGCGCGGCGCGGTTGCCGCGGTCAGCAGCGCGCGCAGCTCGTCGGCGGTGCCTTCGGCGTCGGGGGCATGGAAGGCGATCGCCCGCTCCTCGTCGCCGTGCCGGGAGGCCGCGGTGAATCGTCCCTCGAGGGAAACGAGCCGGCGGCGCATCGAAGCCCCGGTGGCCCCGGCGGCGACGACGCGCCGCTCGGTCTCGATTGCAGCGCCAGAGAAACCGGTGCCTCGGGGCGTGGCGGCCGAGGAGTCCCGTGAGCCGCCGGACCCAGCGCTCGGTTTCGAGGGAAGCTTCTTCGTCGCCGTCGGCGGCTCGGGAGGCCCGGATCGGCAGCGGGTCCTTGCCGGCGGAGCTGCGCAGGGCACGGACGGCCTCGCGGACCGAGGCCTCGCCGGCTCCGGGCACGAACACGAAACGCTCGTCGCGCTCGTGGCGCCAGCGCGCGCCGACGCCCTCCTCGCGGCGGACGCGGGCCTGGTGGACCTGTCCGTCCCGCCACTCGAGCGAGACCTCACGCATGCGCTCGCCGAAGACGTCGGCGAACTCCCCCGTGCGCGAAACAAGCGGTTCGAGCCAGCGGGCGACGGCGGTTTCGTCCCAGAGCACGGGAGGCAGTGTAATAACATCGCGCGGGGGAAGCATGAGTCTGGCCGATGTGAAGAAAGAATTCCTCGCCGGGCGCGCCGCGCGCGGGATCGCCAGCCGCCGGCTCTTCGCGGAGAAGGCCCCGGGGGCGCTGCGCGACGCGGTGCACGCGGCTCTCGAATCGGAGGCCGACAAGGAGCGCACCCTCGACGAGGAGGCGCGCCGCATGATGGAGTCCGCCCGCCAGGAGATCGCGGCCGGCCGGGTCGACGGCCACGAGCTCTTTCGCCGCATCCGCCGCAAGCTCGCCGAGCAGCGGGGGATCGTCCTCTGATCCGTTCGGAATGACGCTCGAAAAGAGAATCGCCGACCTCGAGGCCCTGCGCGAGAAGCGGCTCGAGGGCGGCGGCCGCGAACGGGTCGAACGGCAGCATGCGGAAGGCAAGCTCACGGCCCACGAGCGGATCGAACTGCTGCTCGACCCCGGTTCGTTCTTCGAGCTCGACCCGTTCGTGGTGCATCGCTCCCGCGAGTTCGGGATGGAGAAGTCCCAGGTCCCCGGCGACGGCGTCGTCTGCGGCGCCGGGACCATCGAAGGCCGGCCGGTCTACGTGTTCGCGCAGGACTTCACGGTCTTCGGCGGATCGCTCTCGGAGTCCAACGCCGACAAGATCTGCAAGGTGATGGACCTCGCGGTCCAGAACGGCGCGCCGATCATCGGCCTGAACGATTCCGGTGGCGCGCGGATCCAGGAGGGCGTCGTCTCGCTCGCGGGGTACTCGAAGGTGTTCCTCCGCAACACGCGCGCGTCGGGCGTGGTGCCGCAGATCTCGGCGATCCTCGGCCCCTGCGCCGGGGGCGCGGTGTACTCGCCGGCGATCACCGACTTCGTCTTCATGACCGAGAAGACGTCGTACCTGTTCGTGACCGGTCCCGACGTGATCCGGACGGTGACGCACGAGGAGGTCACGAAGGAGGACCTCGGCGGTGCGCGTACGCATTCGAGCGTCTCCGGCGTGGCCCACTTCGTGCGCGACGGAGACGAGGGCGTCCTCGCGGGCATCCGCGACCTGCTCTCCTACATCCCGTCGAACAACCTGGACGATCCTCCGCGGCGCGAGCCGCGGGAGCCCCGGTCCGGCGACGCCAGCCTGAACGCCTTCATCCCCGAGGAACGCGATCGGCCCTACGACATGGCCGAGCTCGTCCGCCGGGTCGCGGACGAAGGCGCCTTCCTCGAGGTCCACGCGGGCTTCGCGCGCAACATCCTCGTGGGCTTCATTCGCCTGGCCGGCCGCTCCGTCGGCGTGGTCGCGAACCAGCCGATGCACCTGGCCGGCGTCCTGGACATCGACGCGTCGGTCAAGGGCGCCCGCTTCGTGCGCTTCTGCGACGCCTTCGGAATTCCCCTGCTCGTCTTCGAGGATGTCCCGGGCTTCCTGCCCGGCACGCAGCAGGAGTACGGCGGGATCATTCGACACGGCGCCAAGCTCCTCTACGCCTTCGCGGAGGCGACGGTCCCGAAGATCTCGGTGATCACGCGGAAGGCCTACGGGGGCGCCTACTGCGTGATGCTCTCCAAGGACATCGGGACCGACTTCAACTTCGCCTACCCGACGGCCGAGATCGCGGTCATGGGGCCGGAGGGGGCCGTCAACATCCTCTACCGGCGCGAGCTGCCGCCGGAGGCCCCGCCGCAGGCCCGCGCGGCCAAGGTCGCGGAGTACACGTCGAACTTCGCCAACCCGTACATTGCGGCCCGCCGCGGCTACGTCGACGACATCATCGAGCCGTCCGAGACCCGCGAGCGCCTGATCGCCGCATTCCACCTCCTCGAAGGCAAGCGCGTCGCGACGCCCCGCAAGAAACACGGGAACATTCCGCTCTGAGGCCGTGACAGCCGTGAAGCCGCCGCGCCTGCTCATCGCCAACCGGGGGGAGATCGCGGTGCGGATCATCCGCGCCTGCCGCGACCTCGGTGTGGAGACCGTCGCCGTGTACTCCGACGCCGACCGGGCCGCGCCCCACGTCGCGATGGCCGACTACGCGGTCCGGCTCGGCCCGGCCCCGGCGCGGGAAAGCTATCTGTCGGTGCCGGCGCTGCTCTCGGCGGCGCGGAAGACGGGCGCCACCCTCGTCCACCCGGGATACGGCTTTCTCGCCGAGAACGCCGCTTTCGCCCGCTCCTGCCGCGAGTCCGGCCTGACCTTCGTGGGCCCGACACCCGAGGCGATCGCCGCCATGGGATCCAAGACCGGCAGCCGCGAGCTCATGCGGCGCTCCGGAGTGCCGGTCGTGCCGGGCACGAGCCGGGCGGCCGCGGGCGCCGCGGAGCTCGCGGCATTCGCGGAACAGGCCGGCTATCCCATCCTCCTCAAGGCCTCGGCGGGCGGAGGTGGTAAGGGCATGCGGCGGGTCGACGCGGCCGGAGAGCTGGAAAGTGCGTTTGCCCGCGTGTCCTCCGAAGCCCAGGCGTCGTTCGGGGACGGCGCCCTCTACGCCGAGAAGCTCGTCGAGCGTCCGCGCCACATCGAGGTCCAGGTCGTGGGCGACGCCGCAGGCAACCTGGTGGCGGTCGGCGAGCGCGAGTGCAGCGTGCAGCGGCGCCACCAGAAGGTCGTGGAAGAGTGCCCGTCACCGGTCGTTTCGGCACAGCTGCGCGAGCGGCTTTTGGAGGCCGCGGTCGCGGCCGCCCGGGCGGTGGGCTACACCTCCTGCGGTACGGTCGAATTTCTGCTCGCTCCCGACGGGGCCTTCTACTTTCTGGAGATGAACACGCGACTCCAGGTCGAGCACCCCGTCACGGAGGCGGTCTGGGGCGTGGACCTCGCCGTGGCCATGATCCGGATCGCGCTCGGCGGAACCCCTGCCTTTCTCGGCGCGCGACCTGTCGGCCCGGGGCCACGCGATCGAATGCCGCGTCTACGCGGAAGACCCGCGCCGCGGTTTCGCGCCGTCTCCCGGCCGGATCGAGGCCTTCCGCCTGCCGCAGGGGCCCGGCGTCCGCAACGACGTCGGCGTCGAGACGGGCTCGGTCGTGCCGATCGACTACGACCCGATGCTCGGCAAGCTCGTGGTGCACGCCGCGGACCGCGCCGCTGCGATCGCGCGCCTCGCGCGGGCGCTGGCGGAATACGAGATCGCCGGCGTCGAAACGACGCTTCCGCTCTTTCGCGCGCTCGTCGCCGATGCGGACTTCCGCGCCGGGAGGTTCGACGTGCAATGGCTCGACCGCAGAATCGCCGACGGCCTCTTCCACCGGGAGGAGCCCGCCTCCGAAGACGTCTTGCTCGCTGCGGCGGCGCTCGCCTCGGGGCAGTCGTCGACCACGCCGGAATCCGCGCGCGCGGCGGGGTCCGCGTGGGCCGCGGCCGCCCGCCGCGAAGCGCTCAGGAGCTGAGGGCGGCGTGCGGCGGCTGCGGCTGATCCATCGCGGGAGCGCGTCGCCGGAGGAGTTGAGCGTCGAGCTCGACGGCGGGCGCTGCGTGCTTCGGCGGGGCGGCGAGATACTGCGCGGCGACATCGCGCGCCTCCCGGACGGGCGCGTGTCGCTCGTTCTCGAGGACGGCCGGCAAAGCTCCGGACGGATTTTCGCCGCCGGTCCCGGCGAGGTCGCGCTCGTGCGGAGGGGAGTGACCCGCCGGATCGCGCTCGCCGAGCCGCTCCAGGACCGGCTGGTCCACGCGGCCGTCGGTGGTGCGGGCGCGGGGAGAGACGAGGAAGTCCGCGCCCTGATGCCGGGCCGCGTGGTCGAGGTGGCGGTGGCGGTCGGGACCCGCGTTCCATCGGGTCACCTCCTGCTCGTTCTCGAGGCCATGAAGATGCAGAACGAGATCCGGTCCTCCCGGGCCGGGATCGTCTCGAAAGTGGAGGTCGGGCCGGGCCTGGCCGTCGACAGCGGCGCGCTCCTGGTGGTGCTCAGCCCGGACCCCGAGGCAGCGCAAATTATCCAATAATCCGGATCCTGATCCAATAAATCGCCCGAAATCGGGCCAGATTTTCCCGCCAGATTTCCCTTTCTCGTAACGGGCCAATCAGTTACAGTCCGCCAAGTTCTTGGGTTTTTCTGGCAATAACATTGCTTTCTAATTGCTTCGACGTGAGGAATCTCACTCGGTTTTTACAGGACCAGTTTTAAAGGAGGAAGGGAATGAAGTCTGTGTACCGATTTACCCTGGCTCTCTCGGTATGCCTTCTTCTCCTCGCTCCGGTCGCCGTCCTCGGGCAGACGACCGGAACCGTGGAGGGGACGGTGACCGACCAGAGCAACGCGCCCCTGCCGGGTGTGACCGTCGAGTTGACGAGTCCCAACCTGCAGGGCACGCGGTCCGCAGTGACCTCGGCCGACGGCCGATATCGTTTTCCGGCGGTCCCGCCGGGGGCGTACAAGGTCACGGCGGAGCTGTCGGGCTTCGGCCGGGTCGAGAAGCGGGCGACCGTCACTCTCGACGCGACGGCCAGTGTGAACCTGTCGCTGTCGCTGTCGACGACCGCGGAGATCACCGTCACCGGTGAGGCGCCGCTGGTCGACTCGACCTCGACGACGCAGGGGTCGAACTACTCGGCGAAGGTCATCGACAAGCTGCCTGTGGGCCGCAACTACGCGGACGTCGCGTTCTCGCAGCCGGGCGTGCAGGCGGACTTCGGCGAGACGCAGGGGCGTTCGCTGGCGATCTCGGTCTACGGATCGACCTCGTCGGAGAACCTGTTCCTGATCGACGGGGTCAACACGACCAACGTGATCAAGGGCTTCCAGGGCAAGGACATCAACAACGAGTTCATCCAGGAAGTCGAAGTGAAGACGGGCGGCTACCAGGCCGAGTACGGCCGCAACACGGGCGGCGTGATCAACGTCATCACGAAGTCGGGCGGCAACGAGTTCCACGGCGGCGTGTTCGGTTACTACAACGACACCGGAATGCGCGCCGACCAGGTCAACGGAGAGGCGGCCGAAGTTTTCGCGCCGGACTTTTCGGAGACCGGTGCCGCGCAGAACGGGGCCAACGGCACCAACAACATCTACTCCAAGGACGTGCGCCAGGAGTGGGGAGCGGACCTGGGCGGTTTCATCGTCAAGGACAAGGTGTGGTTCTTCGGCGCGTATGACCGCGTCCAGATCAACCAGAACCTGACGCCGCTCGACCCGAACAACCAGACCACGTTCGGCTTGGATTTCCCGGTCAGCTATTTCCAGAACAAGTACTCCGGCAAGCTGACCTTCAACCTGTTCCAGGGCACCTCGATCGTCGGCAGCGTCTTCTCCGACTCGCAGACGCAGCAGGGGGCGCTCTATCCGCGCATCCCGACGTCGCTCAACCCGGTCTCCTACGCGGGCCGGCGGGACACGGGCGGGCCGGACTACGGCGCCCGGCTGAACCAGCTCTTCGGCTCGTTCGGCATCTTCACGTTCCAGTACGCGCAGCACTCGGACCGGTACGCCACCAAGCCCTTCGGCCTGGACGTGCCGCAGCTGCTCGACTACACGGGCTCGCCCAACGGGACGTCGTCAGTCGCCCTCAACGGCTACGGCAGCGTCTTCGGTCCGACCGTCAACAACTCGTCGAACCGCTCGCTGTACAGTGCGTCGTTCACGGGGTACGTGGGCAACCACGAGATCAAGATCGGCGGCGACTTCCAGGACGACGTGACCTCGGGCGTCACCTACTACACGGGTGAGCAGCGCAACCGCGTGCGCCCGTGCACGCAGACCGGCACGAGCGTCTGCGACCTGACCAAGGCCCCGATCTACGACAACGGCCTTCCCGGTACGCAGCACTACGTCGGCCCGGTCTTCTACCAGCACGACGTGTTCGCCAACGGCACCCCGGACAGCTTCGAGGTCATCCCGGGCTCGCCGTTCGACGTTCCGTCCAAGCGCTACAGCGGCTACATCCAGGACCAGTGGCGCATCATCCCGACCCTGACCCTCAACCTCGGCGTCCGCTACGACACCGAGAACTTCTACGGGTTCGACCCGGATCCCGAGATCGGCACGTTCAAGGCGTTCAGCCTGACGGACCAGTGGGCGCCGCGGATCGGCGTCGTCTGGGACTTCATCGGGGACGGCACGTCGAAGCTGTACGCTTCGGCCGGCCGCTTCTACTTCTCGCTTCCGACGGACCTGAACGTCCGCGTGTTCACGGCCAACTCCCAGGTCAACACGTTCAACTACGACCCGACGGGTCGGACCCAGGACCCGACCGCCCCCCGTTCCCAGCTCTTTCAGGGCGGCAGCGCCTCGGGCGAGCCGGTGGATACCGGGACCAAGGCCGCTTACCAGGACGAGCTGGCGATCGGCGTCGAGAAGGCCATCGACCCGACCCTCTCCCTGGGCCTGAAGGGCACGTATCGCACGCTGGGCCGCACGGTCGAAGACCGCTGCGACCTCGACGGGAGCTCGCCGCTGAACCCGACGGGTTCGACGTGCGCGCTATTCAACCCGGGCGGTTCCGGTCCGGCCGCGAGCGGTCAGTACCCGACCTGCAACGGGACGGGCAACCCGACCGATCCGACCGAAGGCGACTGCTCCACCACGGGCTTCGCGGTGGGCGATGCCAAGCGCATCTTCCGCGGCATCGAGTTCGTGGGCCGCAAGCAGTTCACCAACGAGCTGTGGACCCAGGTCTCGTTCCTGTACTCGTCGTTGAAGGGCAACTACTCCGGCGCCATCCGCGAGGCCTCGGGCCAGACGGACCCCGGCATCAACGCCGACTACGACTACTACCAGTTCACATTCAACGACTACGGCAACCTCGAGCTCGACCGGCCGGTCCAGGCCCGCATCGACGCGGTCTACAACGCGCCGTTCGGCCTCTCGGCGGGCCTCGGGTTCTACGTCCGCAGCGGTCTGCCGGTGTCGCGTCTGGGCTTCTTCAACAACTTCTACCCGGATCTGCTCTATCTCGACACCCGGGGCACGAACAGCCGGACGTTCTACGACAACCAGCGCACCCCGACGGACTACGACCTGAACCTCTCGCTCGCGTACAACGCGAACATCGGCCCGGTGACGATCACGCCGCAGGTTTACCTGTTCAACGTGCTCAACCGGCAGACGGTCGTGGCCTACGACAACCGGTGGAATCCGGGCGGCAGCTTCGTGACGGATACGACGAGCCCGCTCTACGGTCAGGCTGGCCTGGCGCCCGGCGAGGGCACCTGCCCGGCGATCGCCACGGCTCCCTGCACGGACAACGCGGACTACATGAAGGGCATCCAGTGGAACAACCCGCGCCTGCTGCGCGTGGCCCTCAAGGTGACCTTCTAAGGCCTCTTTCCCGGTCTTTCTTGGGGGCGGCTTCGGCCGCCCCCTTTTTTTTGGCTTGACCTCGGAAAGTTCAAAGCACCGTATGCGGATCCAAGGGGACGGTTGCCCGACCCATCGGGACGAGGCCGCGTCCCTGCCTTTCCTCTGTGTTTCCAGTGACTTGAACATTGGCACATTCTGAGGATCAGCACTTGCTTCGTCCTTTTTCCTTGGAAGCGTCTTCGAGATCGAAGCGCTGTTTTCAAGGAGGAAAGGATGAAGTCTTCGTACCGATTTACCCTGGCGCTCTCGGTATGCCTGCTTCTTCTCCTCGCGCCGGCCGGAGCCTTCGGGCAGACGACCGGAACGGTGGAGGGGACGGTGGCGGACCAGAGCAACACGCCCCTGCCGGGTGTGACCGTCGAGCTGACGAGTCCCAACCTGCAGGGCACGCGGTCCGCGGTGACGGCGGCCGACGGCCGCTATCGTTTCCCGGCGATTCCGCCGGGGGCGTACAAGGTCACGGCGGAGCTGTCGGGCTTCGGCCGGGTCGAGAAGCGGGCCACCGTTTCGCTCGACGCGACGGCCACCGTGAACCTGTCGCTGTCGTTGTCGACGACCGCGGAAGTCACCGTCACCGGTGAGGCGCCGCTGGTCGACTCGACGTCGACGACGCAGGGGTCGAACTACTCGGCGAAGGTGATCGACAAGCTGCCTGTGGGCCGCAACTACGCGGACGTGGTGTTCACGCAGCCGGGCGTGCAGGCGGACTTCGGCGAGACGCAGGGGCGTTCGCTGGCGATCTCGATCTACGGGTCGACCTCGTCGGAGAACCTGTTCCTGATCGACGGGGTCAACACGACCAACGTGATCAAGGGCTTCCAGGGCAAGGACATCAACAACGAGTTCATCCAGGAAGTCGAAGTGAAGACGGGCGGCTACCAGGCCGAGTACGGCCGCAACACGGGCGGTGTCGTCAACGTCATCACGAAGTCGGGCGGCAACGAGTTCCACGGCGGCATCTTCGGTTACTACAACGACACCGGAATGCGCGCCGACTGGGACGTCCCCGCGACCCCCGACTTCAGCGAGACCGGCACCGCGGAGAACACGCTCGCCGGTCCGAACAGCTTCGTCAACAAGAACGTGCGCCAGGAGTGGGGCGCGGACCTCGGCGGCTTCGTCATCAAGGACAAGGTGTGGTTCTTCGGCGCGTATGACCGCGTCCAGATCAACACCACCGTCCAGCCCCTCGGCGGCCCCCGGGAAGCCGAGCAGTTCCCGAGCTCGTTTTTCCAGAACAAGTACTCCGGCAAGCTGACGTTGAACCCCTTGCAGGGCACCTCGATCGTCGGCAGCGTCTTCTCGGACTCGCAGACCCAGAACGGCGTCCTGACGATTCCGGCGGGTTTCTCCGAGTTCACCTACAACGGCCGGCGGGACACGGGCGGACCGGACTACGGCGCCCGGCTGAACCAGCTCTTCGGCGCGTTCGGCATCTTCACCTTCCAGTACGCGCAGCACTCGGACCGCTACGCGACCAAGCCCTTCGGGCTCGACGTTCCGGCGATCCGCGACTACACGACGGACCCGTCCGGAACCGGGACTAACTTCACGACGGCCGGCGGATACGGAAACGTCTTCGGTCCCACGGTCAACAACGAGTCCAACCGCGAGCTCTACAGCGGGTCCTTCACGGCGTACGCCGGCAACCACGAGATCAAGATCGGCGGCGACTACCAGAACGACACGACGACGGGCACCACGTTCTTCACCGGTGCCCAGCGCCTGAGGATCCGGCCCTGCCTGCAGACCGGAGCGAGTGTCTGCGACCTGTCCGTGGCGCCGTTCTACACGAATGCGAACGGCCAGACCGAGCAGGTCTTCTACCAGCACGACCTCCTGGCCAACGGCACGGCGAACTCCTACGCGATCATCGACGCCTCGCCGTTCAACGTTCCGACCAAGCGCTACAGCGGCTACATCCAGGACCAGTGGCGCATCATCCCGACCCTGACGTTGAACGCCGGATTGCGGTACGACTCCGAGAATTTCTACGGCCTCGATCCGGATCCCACGATCGGCCAGTTCCAGGCGTTCTCGCTCTCGAACGAGTGGTCGCCGCGGATCGGCATCGTTTGGGACTTCATCGGGGACGGCACGTCCAAGCTGTACGCTTCGGCGGGCCGCTTCTACTTCGCGCTCCCGACCGACCTGAACGTGCGCGTCTTCACGGCCAACTCGGCCGTTCAGTCGTTCAACTACGATTCCACGTCGATCATCCAGGACCCCAATGCCCCGCGCGCCCTGCTCTTCCAGGGCGGCAGCGCCGCCGGCGAGCCGGTGGATGCGGGGATCAAGGCGTCGTACCAGGATGAAGCCACGATCGGCGTCGAGAAGGCGATCGACCCGACCCTCTCCCTCGGCCTCAAGGGCACGTACCGGACGCTCGGCCGCACGATCGAAGATCGTTGCGACCTCGACGGCAGCGTGGCGCCCTCGACCTGCGCGCTCTTCAACCCGGGCGGGACGGGCCCCGCGGCCTCGGGCGAGTACCCGACCTGCAACGGCTCGGCCAACCCGACGGACCCGACGGCGGGCAACTGCTCCTCCACCGGATTCCCGGTGGGCGATGCCAAGCGCATCTTCCGGGGCATCGAGTTCGTGGGCCGCAAGCAGTTCACCAACGAGATCTGGGCCCAGGCGTCGTTCCTCTACTCCTCGCTCACGGGCAACTACTCGGGCGCGATCCGCGAGTCGAGCGGCCAGACGGACCCCGGCATCAACGCCGACTACGACTACTACCAGTTCACGTTCAACGGCTACGGCAACCTCGAGCTCGACCGGCCGGTGCAGGCCCGCATCGACGCGGTCTACAACGCTCCGTTCGGCCTCTCGGCGGGCGCGGGCTTCTACGTCCGCAGCGGCCTGCCGGAGTCCCGCCTCGGCTTCTTCAACAACTTCTACCCGAACAACCTGTATCTCGAGAAGCGCGGCACCTTCGATCGGACGCCGACGGACTACGACCTGAACCTTTCGCTGGCGTACAACATGAACGTCGGGCCGGTGACGATCACGCCGCAGGTCTACCTGTTCAACGTGCTCAACAACCAGACGATCACGGCCTACGACACGAACTTCAACACGGCCGGCAGCTTCGTGACGGATACGACCAGCCCGTTCTACGGACAGGCCGGCGTGCAGCCCGGAACCGCCAACTGCCCGGCGTCCGCCGCTGCTCCGTGCTCGGACAACCCGGACTTCCTGAAGTCGACGGTTCAGAACAACCCGCGGCTCCTGCGCGCGGCGATCAAGGTGACTTTCTAGGCGACGAGAGGCCATTTCCGGGGGCGGTTTCGGCCGCCCCCGGTTTCTTCGTTTCGGTCCCCGGAAGTTCAAGAATTCGTACGCCGATCCAATCGGACCGCCCGGCCTTCGCGTGGGACGAGGGCCGGATTTTGCGTTTGGGCCGTCGTGCCAAGGACTTGGACCTTGGCACACTTTGAGGATCGCCCCTTGCTTCGTCCCCTCCCTCGCAGCGTCTTCGAGAAGCGAAGCGCAGTTTTTCAAGGAGGAAAGGATGAAGTCTTCGTACCGATTTACCCTGGCGCTCTCGGTATGCCTGCTTCTTCTCCTCGCGCCGGCCGGAGCCTTCGGGCAGACGACCGGAACGGTGGAGGGGACGGTGGCGGATCAGAGCAACACGCCCCTGCCGGGTGTGACCGTCGAGCTGACGAGTCCCAACCTGCAGGGGTCCCGCACCGCGGTGACGGCGGCCGACGGCCGCTACCGTTTCCCGGCGGTTCCGCCGGGCGCGTACAAGGTCACGGCGGAGCTGTCGGGCTTCGGCCGGATCGAGAAGCGGGCGACCGTGACTCTCGACGCGACGGCCACCGTGAACCTGTCGCTGTCGCTCTCGACGACCGCGGAAATCACCGTCACCGGTGACGCGCCGCTGGTCGACTCGACCTCGACGACGCAGGGGTCGAACTACTCGGCGAAGGTGATCGACAAGCTGCCTGTGGGCCGCAACTACGCGGACATCGTATTCACGCAGCCGGGCGTGCAGGCGGACTTCGGCGAGACGCAGGGGCGTTCGCTGGCGATCTCGATCTACGGATCGACCTCGTCGGAGAATCTGTTCCTGATCGACGGGGTCAACACGACCAACGTGATCAAGGGCTTCCAGGGCAAGGACATCAACAACGAGTTCATCCAGGAAGTCGAAGTGAAGACGGGCGGCTACCAGGCCGAGTACGGCCGCAACACGGGCGGCGTCGTCAACGTCATCACGAAGTCGGGCGGCAACGAGTTCCACGGCGGCATCTTCGGCTACTACAACGACACGGGCATGCGCGCGGACGTCGACATCGTGCAGACGCCCGAGTTCTCGGGGCAGGGCAGCGCCGACAACATTTCCGGCCTCGGACCCGCCTACTTCAATTCGAAGGAAGTGCGGCAGGAGTGGGGCGCGGACTTTGGCGGCTTCGTCATCAAAGACAAGGTCTGGTTCTTCGGCGCCTACGATCGCGTCCAGGCCAACAACAACGTTCAGCCCATCGGAGGGCCGCGGGCGTACGAGAACTTCCCGCAGTCGTTCGTTCAAAACAAGTACTCCGGCAAGCTGACCCTCAACCCGCTCCAGGGCACGTCGATCGTCGGTAGCGTGTTCTCCGATGAACAGCAGCTGAACGGAGCCCTCGCGCAGTTCGGCGTGATCGCGCCTCCCGCCGGCTTCTCGCCGTTCACTTACAACGGCCGGCAGGATACGGGCGGACCGGACTACGGGGCGCGGCTGAACCAGCTCTTCGGCTCGTTCGGCATCTTCACGTTTCAGTACGCGCAGCACTCCGACCGTTACGCCACCAAGCCCTTCGGCGTGGACGTCCCGGGGATCCGCGACTACACCACCGACCCGTCGGGCACGGGGACGAACTTCACCACGGCAGGCGGCTTCGGCAACGTCTTCGGGCCGACCCTGAACAACGAGTCGAGCCGCGAGGCGTATGCGGGCTCGTTCACGGCGTACGTGGGCAACCACGAGGTCAAGCTCGGCGGCGACTACCAGAACGACTCGACCTCGGGCTCGACCTACTTCACCGGCTCGGAGCGCCTCCGCATCCGTCCCTGCCTGCAGTCCGGGGCGAGCATCTGTGACCTCTCCGCGGCGCCGTTCTACACGAACGCCAACGGGCAGACGCAGCAAGTCTTCTACCAGCACGACCTGCTGGCCAACGGCACGACGGACGACTTCAACATCATCGACTCCTCGCCTTTCGACACGCCGACCAAGCGCTACAGCGCGTTCCTCCAGGACCAGTGGCGGATCATCCCGACGCTGACCTTGAACGCCGGCGTCCGCTGGGACACCGAGAGCTTCTACGGTCTGGATCCGACCACGGGGCCCTTCAAGGCGTTCGCCATGGAAAACCAGTGGTCGCCCCGCGTGGGCGTCGTGTGGGATTTCATCGGCGACGGCACGTCGAAGCTGTACGCTTCGGCCGGCCGCTTCTTCTTCTCCCTTCCGACCGACCTGAACGTCCGCGTGTTCACGGCGAACTCGGCGGTCCAGACCTACAACTACACTCCGGGCTCGATCGTTCAGGACCCCGGCGCGCCGCGCTCCGAGAACTTCCAGGGAGGCACCGCGTCCGGCGAGCCCGTGGATGGCTGGACGAACGGCGTCAAGAACGGGACCCCGCTCACGAAGGCGTCGTATCAGGATGAGCTCGCGCTCGGCGTCGAGAAGGCCATCGACCCCTCGCTCTCGATCGGGCTGAAGGGCACCTACCGCACCCTGGGCCGCACGGTCGAAGACCGCTGCGACCTCAACGGCGCGGTCGCGCCCAACACCTGCGCCCTTTTCAATCCGGGCGGCGACGGCCAGGCGGCCTCGGGCGAGTTCCCCACGTGCAACGGCTCCGGAAACCCGACGGACCCCTCGGCGGGTGAGTGTTCCGCCACCGGCGTCGCCATCGGCGATGCCAAGCGGATCTTCCGCGGCATCGAGATGGTGGCCCGCAAGCAGTTCACCAACGCGATCTGGGCGCAGGCCTCCTTCCTGTACTCGTCTCTCAAGGGCAACTACTCCGGCGCGATCCGCCAGGCCACGGGCCAGACGGACCCGGGCATCAACGCCGACTACGACTACTACCAGTTCACGTTCAATGACTACGGCAACCTCGAGCTCGACCGGCCGGTCCAGGCCCGCATCGACGCGGTGTACAACGCTCCGTTCGGTCTCTCGGCCGGCGCGCAGTTCTACGTCCGCTCCGGTCTCCCGATCTCCCGCCTCGGCTGGTTCAACGACTTCTACCCGGCCAACCTCTACCTCGAGGATCGCGGGACCTTCGGACGAACTCCGACCGACTACGACTTGAACCTCTCGCTCGGTTACAACATGAATCTCGGGCCGGTCACCGTCACCCCGCAGCTCTACGTGTTCAACGTCCTCAATCGTCAGACGACCGTTGCGGTCGACAGCAACTTCAACTTCGGGGGCGCCATTGTCACGGATCCGACGAGCCAGTTTTACGGCCAGCCGGGTCAGCAACCGGGAACGGGCAGCTGCGCGGCCTCGGCCACGGCTCCCTGCTCGGACAACCCGGACTTCCTCAAGACGGTCGTGCAGACCAACCCGCGGCTTCTGCGCGTGGCGCTCAAGGTCACCTTCTAGGTCCTCCGACAGGTCCTTTGTCCCCCGGGGGCGGCGGCAGCCGCCCCCATTTTTTTGAAGGCGACAGTCAGAGAATTGAAGGCGAAGGCGGCCGGCGGAAGCAGCCCGATCTCATCCCGGTGGAATCCTCAACTCTCGCGCCGCGTTGACGTATGTAGTCGTATGATCGGTTCGATGCGGAGGTATCCCATGCGCCGCGCCATCCTGGTCCCGGTTCTCGTCCTGTTCGCCGCGTTCGCGCTCGCCGACTCGGAATGCGTTCGCCTCTTCCTGAAAGCCAAGGAGCAGTTTCGCCTCGCCCAGTACGACGCCGCGCTCGCGACGCTCGACACGCTGGCCGCGGAGGCCGAGAAGCCCGGCAACGAGAAGTACCGGGCCGCGCTGCCCGCCGGCCTGTCCTTCTATCGCGGCGCGTGCTACGCGGCGCTCGGACGAACCGACGAGGCCCGCGACAAGTTCGAGACGTTTCTCACGTATCAGCCCAACGCCTCGCTCGATCCCGCCGCCTATCCGCCGAAGGTCGTCGCGCTTCTGGACGACGTTCGCAAATCGATACGGACCGCTTCGCAGCAGCCCGCCGAGACCGGCTCGCTCGCCACGTCGTATCGCGCGTTCCGCGCGCCGGTCGAAAACCCGATGGAGGAGGCCGGGGAGGACTGGGCCGACGGGCCGGCCGGCTATCTCCTCACGGGCGACCAGAAGCGCGACTACGAGCGCCTGTCCGACCCGGCGTCGCGGTCGGAGTTCATCACCAACTTCTGGAAGGAGCGCGACGCGCGCCCGGAGACGCCGGAGAACGAGACCCGGATCGAGTTCGAGCGGCGGGTCGCGTTCGCCGACACGCGCTTTGCGCAGGATGAGACGCGCGGAAGCGTGACCGACCGGGGGATGGTGTTCGTGTTACTCGGTCCGCCGACCTGGGTGGGCCGCAAGCCTCTGGTGACCGGGGACGATGCCAACGATCCCAAGGGGATGTCCCTGTACAGCACCCTCGACGTGAACAATGCCCTGAAGGGGGCGCGCGGGTCTGCGGCTTCGGCGCTGACGTACGACAAGATGACGAGCTCCGGAACGCGGCTCCCGAGCTCCGACGGCAACTACCGGGAGGTCTGGCACTACCGCCGGGAGCTGCTGCCCGCCGGGATTTCGTTCCAGCAGGTCGACTTCGACTTCATCACCCGCCAGGGCTACGGCCAGAACGTCTGGCAGCGCGAGGGCCCGACGCTGACGACCCTCGAGGCGGCGCGCTCCGCCCTGCGGACGGGGTCCTTCACGAGGACGGCCAGCCACTAGGTGCGTCGGCCGACAGGAAACGGGGCGCCGCGCGCCGAGCGCCTCGTGGTCGTCGTGGCGGCGACGGCGGCCGCCATGGGCCTGGCGGCGCTGTCCTGCACGCCGCCCGACTTGCGGGTCGAGGTCGTTCCCTCGGCCGAGGTCCGCGAGATCCCCTGGCTGGGCGGCACGAATCCCGAGGAGCAGCTGGCCCGCGGAGAGTTTCTCGAGGTCGCGGCCCACTACAGCGAGGTCCCTCGCGCCGAGCTCGAGAAGAGCGCGTCCTCGCTGGCGACCTACGGGAAGGCGCTGCTCGCCCGCGGCGACATCGACGGGGCGCTTCCGCTGCTGACGCGCGCGATCGACCTGGAGGCTCGGCCGGCGCGCCGCGCCGAGCTCGAATGGGCCCTGGCACAGGGATTCATCTTCTGGGACGAGCCCGAGCTGGCCCTGGAATTCGCCGTCGCGGCGCGCCGCGACGGATACGGCCTCCTGCCGGGCTACATCCACTTTCTCGAGGCGATCCAGAACTCGCCGCTCTATTCGGGGCCCGGCGTCGGCGAGTCGCACCAGGCCGAATTCTCGATGCAGGGATTCGACCTGATCCGGCTCGCGGTCAAGATCAACGGCTTCGACTCCGCCGCGATCGTCGACACGGGGGCCGCCTACACGATCCTGACTCAATCCTTCGCGAAGCAGGTGGGCGTCCAGGAGATTCCGGACTCGAAGGCGTACGGCCGGGGGCTGCACGCGAAGGAATTTCCGCTCACGTTCGGCATCGTGGACCGGTTGGAGTTCGGCGGCTTCCATCTCTCCCACGTGCCGGTGATGGTGATGCCGGACGACGCCCTGCTCTTCGAGACGTCCCGCGGCGATTTCCCGGTTCCGATGGTGCTCGGCCTGCACCTGATCAAGCAGTTCCGGACGGAGCTCGACTACGGCGAGCGGCGCATGAAGCTGACCCGGGAGGATTTGCGCGGGCCGCATCGGGACCCGCAGCAGAATCTCTTCGTGGCCCGGTCCCGGGTCTTCGCGCGGTGCTCGATCGATCGCCGGGGCTGGTACCTGCTCCTCCTCGACACGGGGAGCGAGCCGACGATGATGACCTCCAACGGGGTGCGCCAGGCCGGCCTGAGACCGTCGAGCAAGTTCTATCCGAAGACCCTCTACGGCCTCGGCCGATCCCAGGCGGAGTGGGCCCGCGTCGACTCGGTCGCGATCGGCCTGTCCGGATTCGGCGTGCGGTTCGGCAACCTCGTCATCAAGGAGGACGACGGGGCTCTCGAGGACGGGATCCTCGGCAACTCGTTCCTCAAGAACTTCCACGTGACGATCGATTTCCGGCGAATGCGTGTCGACCTGCGCCGACTCTGAGCAAGGCTCCGGAAATTTCGTAAGCCCCTCCGCGTGTTAAGGTTGGCCGAATGCGCCGAGTCGCGTATCTCTTTGTCCTCGCGATGTTTGCGGCTGCCGGCGCCGGGGCCGCCGAGCCGACACGCGATCAGGTGGCCCGGTACTTCGAGGCCTGGTACTCGGCCTGCCCGGCGACGAAGGTGACCGCGGCGCCGGCCGCCGAGGTCCGGTTGCCGGGGTACGAGACCTTCCGGGTGGAGCGCTCCTGCGATCTGAAGAACCGCAACGAGATGTCGATCACGCTCGTGGATGTCGCGCGCGGGGAAATCTTCGTGGGTGAAGTGCTCCACGACGACTCGCGCCACAATCGGCCGTTCGTGCCCGCACAGGATCTGCCCGTCCTGGAGCGGGCGCTCGGCGACGTCTTCGGGCTTCCGGTGAAGTTGGAGGTTCTCCCCGGAAGTCGCGGCCCATGGAAGCCGATCCGGCTTTCGATCCGGCAGGACGAGGGGACCTATGCGGCGCGCGGGGGCTTCGTGTCGGAGGACGGCGCGACGCTCCTGATCGGCGAGTTCCAGCCGCTCGGCGTCGAGCCCGCGGCGCGGCGGCGACAGATCCTCGCCGAGCATCCGGGCGTGCGCCCGGAGCGCGGTGCGTACTTCGTCACGGCGTTCATCGACTTCCAGTGCGAGCGCTGCCGCGTGCGCACGCCGGAGCTGAGAGACTTCGTCTTCACGCACGGCGGCGGGGCGCTCGAAGTCCGTTTCCTGCCGGTCGTCAAGGTCCACGACTGGTCGTTCGCCGCCGCCGAAACGGCGGCCGCCCTCGGCAACGTTTCGCCGTCGCTGTACCTGCGCTACGAGGAGACTCTCTTTCCGAGGGCGTCCTCGATGAGCCCGGCGGCGGCCCGCCAGCTCGGGGCCGACGTCGCCGAGGCGGCGGGAGTCGGTTCCGCTTACGCGGCCGAGCTCTCGAGCGGCCGGGCACGCCAGCGGGTCATCGGCGACATCGAGCTTGCGATGCGCCTCGGCCTGAACGGGACACCCGTGTTCTTCGACGACGGCGTGTTCCTGACGTCGGAGAAGGGTCTCGCCGAGAACGCCATCGGCGGTCGGCTCTCGGCGGCGGCGGCAGCGAGCCCGAGCGGCCACCGCTGATGCGATTCCGCCCTCGGGCCGTCGGCGGCGCGGCGGCAATGGCCCTGCTCGCGTTCGCCTGCGGGCGCTCCCCGAGCGAGCGGACCTCGCCCCCGCCTTCGGCAGCCGCGGCCGCCGCCCCGGCCGCCGCCCCGGTCGAGACTTCGGACGTCGAGGCCCGCAAGCGGCGCGAGGCCGGGGGGCAAACGCCCGTGATCTGGCTCGGACTCGACGGCCTCGACTGGGAGCTGCTCGACCGTCTCGCCGCCGAGGGCCGGATGCCCAACTGGAAGCGGCTGACGTCCGAGGGGTACAGCGCGAGGTTGAAGAGCTTCATGCCCGTGCTCTCGCCGGTGGTCTGGACGACCGTGGCCACGGGTGTCGGTCCGGAGGTGCACCGCATCCTGGATTTCCAGCAGGTCGACCCGAAGACCGGCCAGAAGGTTCCGATCTCGGGGGAGTCGCGCGCCGTTCCGGCGGTCTGGAACGTGGCGTCGGCCGAGGGCCTCTCGGTCGGGGTCGTGGGATGGTGGGCGACGCACCCCGCCGAGGAGGTGAAGGGGTTCTTCGTCACCGACCACGCCAGCCCGATCCTGTTCAAGGACGTGCCGCGGGCGGGCGTCGCATATCCGCCGTCGCTGGATGCCGGGGTGGAGACGATCATCGCGCGGGACGGCCGGGTGACGGACGCGGACCTCGCCCGCTTCGTCGATCATGCCGCCGGGGGAGATCGCGCGTTTGCGCGCTTCGGGCCAGGCGCTGGACAACCCCATCATCGCGCTCTCGAACATCCTGAGCGCCACGCGCGTGCAGCAGCGCATCGCGCGGGACCTCTACGACCGGACGCTCCCGGACCTGATGGTCCTGTATCTCGAGGGAACCGACGGCATCGGCCACGTGTTCGCGTCCTTCGAGCCGCCGCGCATGACCTGCACGGACGAGGGGGACTTCGCCCGCTACCACCGCGCCGTGGACGAGTACTACGCGCTGGTCGACCGGCTGATCGGCCAGTGGATGCGCCGCGCCGAAGAGGACGGGGCGACCCTCATCGTCAACTCGGATCACGGCTTCAAGTGGGGCTCGGACCGGCCCTGCGAGCGCGTCGTCGCTGAACCCGGCGACGGCGGCGTTCTGGCACCGGATCGACGGAGTCTTCGCGGCCTGGGGCGCCCGTGTGCGCGCTGGCCAGCCGCGCGGGTCGGCCACGGTCTACGATCTCGCGCCGACGGTCTCGGCGCTGCTCGGCCTTCCCGTCGATCGGCGCGTCCAGGGCAGCGTCATCGGGGCGGCGTTCTCGGACCTGGCATCGCCGCCGAAGAAGGACCTCTACGGGACCCTGACCGTTCGCCGCGTCGAGGCCCAGGAGATGTCCGACAAGGAGGCGAGCGACTACGCGGAGCGTCTCCGCAACCTGGGCTATCTGTCCGGGAGCGAGCCGGCGAAGCTGGCGCCGTCGGGCGGAGAACGGCCGGGCCTGACCGAGGGCGGTTGGAACAACCTGGGCGTGTACCTGCGCGAGAACTCGAAGGACCTCGCAGCGGCGGAGGCGGCCTTCCGCAAGGCGCTGGAGCTGCGGCCGGGTTACGCCTCGCCGCAGTTCAACCTGGCCGTGCTGTACCGCGTTCGCGGCCAGGACGCGCAGGCGGTCGACTGGCTGTTCCGGTCGCTGGCGAGCGGCCATGCCGATCCCGAGGGCACGGTGCTCCAGTGGTTCGGGGAGTACACGGACAAGCACAAGAAGGGCCCGGCCCGGGATGTTCTCGAGCGGGGGACGCGCGCCTATCCCGCCAACGAGGTCATCGCGCGGGAGCTCGGGATCCTGCGCTTCCAGGAGCGCGATTGCCCGGGGGCCCTGGAGTCGGTGGCCCGTTTCGAAGCGTCGACGCGGGACCCGGACACGATCAACGCGCTCGCCCTGTTTCAGACCTGCATGGGCCGTCCCGGCGAGGCCGTGGCCCTTTTCGAGAAGTCGCTGCAGATCAAGCCCGGCCAGCCGGGCGTCATCCAGTCCCTGAATCTGCTAAAACAGGGGCCGCCGACGGGACATTGATTCACCGCGAAAGGGAACAGATGAAGATTCGCAAGATGGGGTTCTGCCTGCTCGCGCTCGCGATCGCCGCCGCCTCTGCCCCCGCGCGGGCGCAGGCCAGGGGCGGCGCGTCCGCCTCCGTGGAGGCACGTCTGCCGGGCTACCTGGTCGACTACCTCCCGTTCGATCCGGCTTCGAAGGTCGCCGTGGAGAAGGCCACCGACCGTCTGCCGGGATTCCAGGGCTACAAGGCCAAGCGGTCCGGCAAGTACCCCAAGCTCGCCGTCGACCGGATCGTCTACGTCTCGGACGACGGCAAGTGGTTCTTCGACGGCGACACGCTCACCAATCCCAGCCCGAAGCCGATCCAGAGCGACGCGGACCTCGGCTGGATCGAGGGCCGCACGGCCGGCGTGTACCGCACGAAGGCGAAGGCCTCGCTCGCACCCGAGCGCGACGCCGCGGGCCTGAAGGGAGTCTGGGTCGCCGTCGAGTCGGGCTGGGGTCCGGTCCGCATGCCCGGCTACGTGACGCCGGACGGCACGCGCTTCTTCAACGGCAACCTCTGGAACTTCCAGATGGACCCCCGCGAGGAGCGCAGGCACCGCATCGACCTGTCGCAGAACCGCTACGAGGGCCCGGCCGACGGCAAGGTCCAGATCGTCGAGTACGCCGACATGGAGTGCGGCTACTGCCGGTACCGCGGCGGCCAGATGGACGCGCTGATCGAGGCCAACAACGGCATCCTCTCTTACAAGCGCTACTACAAGTTCTACCCGCTCTGGTTCTCGCACGCCTGGTCGATGAAGGCGGCCTCCGCCGCCGACTGCATCTGGCGCTTCGCCAAGCAGCAGATGTTCGCCTTCAAGAAGCAGGTCTACGCCCAGCAGCAGGTCATGACCGTCTCCGGCATCGACGAGCTCGCGTTGAACTTCTCCGAGGCGGCCGGCATCCCGCGGGCGGATTTCCTCGCCTGCTACCTGAAGGACGAGAGCCTGAGCCGACGTGCGCAAGGACCTCGAGGAGGGCCAGCGGCTCGGCGTTCGGTCGACGCCCACGTACTACATCGACGGCACCGAGATCATGTGGACCGAGGACAAGGTCATGGAGGACTTCCTGCGCACGAAGGCCCCGGGCCTGAAAACGATCGACTACGCGCCGCCGAAGCCGTAGGGACGGGCGCCGGCCGCCTAGGGCTCGAACGGAATCGGCACCGTCATCCAGGTGCGGACCGGAACGCCGTCCTTCACGGGCACGGTGAACGTCCACTGCTTCACGGCCTCCGCGGCCGCGCGATCGAGGCCGGCGCGCGCTCCCCGCGAGACGACGACCTCCAGGGGCCGGCCGTTCTCGGAGACCAGCACGCGCAACACGACGATCCCGCCGATCCGGGCCCTGAGCTCGAGCGGCGGATAGCCCGGCTTGACCACTTTCGCGATCCGGGGCGGCGTGTCGAGCTCCTCGTAGGGGACGAGCGAGCCCGGCCGGATGGCGGCGGCCGAAGGCGGCGCGGTCGGGGGCGGTTGGGTGGGCGCCGGCCTCGGCGGCTCGGTCGGAGCGACCGGCGGGGGCGCGACGACGACCGCCGCCGGCAGCGTGACGGTCGGGACCGGCGCCGGGATGACCTCGAGGTAGGCCGTGGGCTGGGCGACGGGGCCGCCGGCGAGCCGCGCGGGAGTCGGCGCCTGGCGCGCGCGCATATGCGCCTCGAGCCGCTGGGTCTCGATCGCGACGCGGCGCGAGACCTCCGCCTGGAATTCCTCCTCCGCTCATCCCGGTCGTCGGCGCATCGGGCGTGGGCTGGAACTCCGGCAGGAGCGTCGGCGTCGGGGCGGCGGGCGTCTCGGACAACGCGGCGGCCCCCGCCGGTCCTTCCGGCGAGCGGCGTGCGATGACGTAGATCCCGCCCGCGATGGCGACGGCGGCGAGCAGGCCGCCGACGAGCGGGACGCGGCTCTTCCGCGGCGGGGCCGAGGCGAGCGTGATGCGCGGGCCGGTAGCCGGCGTCGGCACGCGGGGCGGGGGAGCTTCGGCTGTCGCCGCCCCGGCCTGCGCAGGCGCCGGCCTGGACGGCCGCGCGATCGCTTGCCCGGCGGACTGCGCTCCGCCTCCAGCGGCCGCCGCCTCGCGCTTTCGGGCCCGCGTCTCGACCTCGATCTCCTCGCGAAAGAGGTCGTTCAGAAAGTAGGCGAGGTTGAACGTCGAGGGCGAGTAGGGTCCCGAGAAGAGGAGCTTGCCCAGCTCACGCCGCAGATCGCCGGCCGACTGGTAGCGGCTCTCCGGCGGCCCCAGGGTCATGCGCAGCACCGCGACGAGCTCCGGCACGATCGGGAGAGGCCCGGAGGCGCCGCCCTTGAGCGACGCCAGAGCGTCGCCGCCGGGCGTTTGGCCGGTCAGCATCTCGTAGAGCAGGGCGCCGACCGAGAACACGTCGCGTGTTGCGTCCGGGCGCGCCCGACTCCCGGGCTTCCGGCGCGACGTAGGGACCGATCTCCCGCGCGAGGTGCGGCTTGCCGATCGACGGCAGGACGCCCGGCGCCAGCCCGAAGCCCGCCAGGCGGATCTCGCCGTCGTCCGAGATGGCGACGAACCCGGGCCACACGAGGCCGTGAAGCGTCCGGTCGCCCTCGATCGTCGTGTTGTAGGCGTGGTCGAGGGCCGTCGCCACCTTCTCGGCGATCAGCAGCGCGTGCTCGACCGGGACGCGCCGGGCCATGGCGCGGCACTTGTGGAGCAGGTCGGCGAGCGTGCGTCCGCTCGGCTCGCTCCAGGCGATGTAGGGCACGCCGTCGACCGCGTCCATGTCGACCCCGCGGGCGACCGCCGCGTTCTTCAGGAACGCGTGGACCTCGCCGTTCTCCTCGATCGCATCCAGGAGCGCGTCGCTCGAGAGCTCGGGGCTCTCGAGGATGCGCACCCGCGCGAAGGTGGCCTGGGGGCCCGTCCGCAGGGCGCGAAACTGCCGGCCGAGCGCGTCCTCCGACAGCGCTGCGGTCAGGACATAGGCCCCGAAGGGGCGGGGCAGCGTGTGCGTGGACATCGGTTGGGGTTCGACCGATTGTGGGCCCCGCGCCGCGGGCGGTCAAGGACGGACGCGCCCGGCCGCCTAGGGCATGGAACGATTGCCCGGCGGTTCGGCTCCTTCGGCCGGCGCCGGCTCGCGTTCCCGGCGGCGGGCCGCGGCGATCGCCTGCAGGTGCTCCTCGAAGGTCCGCGAAAACGTGTGGCCACCCTGCCGATCCGCCACGAAGTAGACGTAGTCCGTGTCGGCCGGCCGGACGGCGGCCTTGAGCGCGTCGGCGCCCGGGTTGCAGATCGGGCCCGGGGGCAGGCCCGTCTGACGGTAGGTGTTGTAGTCGGAGGCGATACTGTAGTCGGATCGGTACAGCGTCCCGGTCCATTTCCCGTCGCGCTTCGAGCGCGTAGGCGACCGTCGGGTCGGCCTGGAGCCGCATCCCGCGCCGCAGCCGGTTCAGGTAGAGCCCGGCGATCAGGGGCGCCTCCCGGTCGAGCGAGGTTTCCTTCTGGACGATCGAGGCGAGGGTCACGGCCTGGCGCAGGGTCAGGCCGAGGGCAGCCGCGCGCTCGCGCATCTCCGGCGTGAAGTGGCGGCGGAAGTTGGCGACCATCGACTCGACGATCTGCCGGGCCGAGGTCGAGCGCGTGACGACGTAGGTGTCGGGGAAGAGAAAGCCTTCGAGGTCCGGCGCGTCGCGCGCGATCGACGCGAGCAGCTGCGGGTTCGTGAAGGCGTTGTGAAAGGCCTGCGGCCGCGAGATGCCGCGGGCGAGAAAGAGCGCGAAGGTCTCCTCGGCGGTCAGGCCCTCCGGGACGACGATCGCGTGGCGCACGACGTCGCCGCGCGCCATTCGGGCGATGACCGTCCGAGAGGGCGCTCGGCCGCGGAAAGCGGTATTCGCCGGCCTGGAGGGGCGTGGCGCTTTCGGCCAGCCGGTAGTAGGCCTCGGCCAGCCAGGCCGGCGACACGACGCCCTCCTTTTCCAGCCGGCGGAAGATCTCCGAGGTCGGCGTTCCGAGGGGAAAGAACACCGTGACCTCGCCCGACGCCGAGACCGCCGGATGCTCGAGGCGGCGGTAGAGCAGGATCGCGACGACGAAGAGCAGCAGCCCCAGCAGGAGCCCGAGCCGCAGCACCCGGCGGCCGGCGCTCATCCGTTCGCCGGTCCGACGCTCGAGAGGTAGTCCTCGAGGAGCACCGCGGCCGCCGTCCGATCGAGGTCCTCACGCCGGGCGCGTCCGCCGCAGGCGCCGCGCGGCCTCGTTCGAGGTCAGCGTCTCCTCGTGAAAGCGCACCGGCAGGCCGGTCCGGCGCCCGAACTTGGCCGCGAAGGAACGGATGCGCGCGGCGATCGGGCTCTCGACGCCGTCGGGCGAGCGGGGGATCCCGAATACCGAGAGGGCGATCTCCTCGTGCCCGCAGAACCGGGCGAGCTCTTCGATGACGGCCGCGTCGCTTCCTGCGGCGAAGGGTGACCCGCGGCGTGGCGAGGCTTCCGGAGGCGTCCGAGGTCGCCAGGCCGATCCGCTTCTCCCCGAAGTCGACGGCCAGGATGCGGGCCATGGCGGAGAGAGTAACCCGCCGCGCGCGGTTTATGATCGGGGTCCGACACGACGTCGAAAGGAGACGTGATGACACGCACTCTCGGGATGGCTGCCGCGCTGCTCGCTCGTTCTTTCGGGAGGTCCGGCCGCGGCTCGCCGCGGCCCCGCCGCCGCCGCAGGCGACCTGCGTCTTCACCAACCCGGCCTACTCCGGCAAGTGCGTCGAGAACGCCGACATCGCCGAGGGTTCGAGCCCGCAGCAGGCCTGCCAGGCGATCCTGTCCTGCCTGAACAACGTCGAGTGCCTCAAGACCTACTGTTCGGCCACGACGATCCGCAGCGGCTGGACAGCTCGAGTCGGCGAAATAGGACCCGGCGCGCCCGGCGTTAGAATGCGCCCCCTATGAAAAACCTGGTCATTCTCTCCGCCGCCCGCACGCCGATCGGCTCGTTTCTCGGAAAGCTGTCGACTCCTGCCCGGCGCCGGCCCTCGGCGCCGTCGGCCATCCGGGCCGCGCTCGAGCGGTCGGGCGTCCGCGCCGGAGCGAGGTCGAGCAGGTGATCCTCGGCAACGTCCTCCAGGCCGGGATCGGCCAGGCGCCGGCCCGGCAGGCCTCGATCGGCCGCCGGCATCCCGAACACGGTGCCCTGCGTCACGGTCCACAAGGTCTGCGGATCGGGGATGCGGGCCGTGATGGACGCGGGCAACGCCATCCAGGCGGGCGAATACGACGTGGCCGTCGCCGGCGGGATGGAGTCCATGTCGAACGCGCCGTACCTGCTCGAGAAGGCGCGCACGGGGCTGCGGATGGGCAACGGCGACGCTCGTCGACTCGATGATCAAGGACGGCCTCTGGGACCCGTACAAGGACACCCACATGGGCAACTGCGCCGAGCTCTGCGTGGGCAAATATGCGTTCACGCGCGAGGAGCAGGACGCGTACACGCTCGAGTCCTACACGCGGGCCCAGCAACGCCACGAAGGACGGCCTGTTCGCCGACGAGATCGCGGCGGTCGCGGTCGCCGCAGAAGAAGGGGGAGCCGGTCAAGGTCGACGCCGACGAGGAGCCGTTCGCCGCGCCCCTCGAGAAGATGGCGCACGCTCAAGCCGGCGTTCCAGAAGGACGGAACCGTCACGGCGGCCAACTCGTCGAAGATCAACGACGGCGCCGCGGCCCTGGTCGTGGCGTCGGAGGAGAAGGCGAAGGCGAAAGGCTGGAAGCCGATCGCCCGCATCGTCGCGCAGCGCCGGCGTCGCCGCGGCGCCGGAGTGGTTCACGACCGCGCCGATCGCCGCCATCCGGAAGCTCCTGGAGAAGACCGGGCTCTCCATCGCCGACATCGACCTCTGGGAAATCAACGAGGCTTTCGCGGCCGTGTCGATGGCCGCGATTCGCGAGCTGTCCCTGCCCGCCGACCGCGTCAACGTTCACGGCGGGGCGGTCGCCCTGGGGCATCCGATCGGCGCCTCCGGCGCGCGGATCCTGACGACCCTCATGCACGCGCTCCGCAAGCGCGGCGCGCGGCGCGGCATCGCGGCGATCTGCATCGGCGGGGGCGAGGCCACGGCGATGCTCGTCGAGACGGCCTGAGCCTTCCCGGGTTCGATCTCGTCGTCGGCGGCGTGCCGCGCTTCGCGGCGGAGGCGCCCTGGGCCTGGCGGCTCGTGTCGCGCGTACGTGAGGCAGCTGCCGGCCAGGTGCCGGCACCGAGGTCCCGGGCCGAGACCCGGTCGTCGCCGACGCCGCGGGCCAGGCGCCGATCGTGCTCGTGCAGGCGGACCCAGAGGCATACCTCCTGCCGGAACCGGCGCGCCGGCTCGTCGCCGGTCTCGATGGACGGCCCGATCTCGCGATGCTCATTCCCGTCTCGAACGAAGCGGAGGCCGAGGAGGCGCGTTTTGCGCCGCCGTTCGCGTACCTGACGCCGACGCTGCTGTCCGAAGCGGCCGCGTTCGCGGCCTCGGCAGGAGGCGAAATCCGCCGCGCGGCCGCGCCGGACTCGCCCGTCTACGCCGTGCGGCGCTCGGCGCTCGCCGCGGTGCCTCCGGATCTGAAGCTTCGCGAAGTGCCGCGCGAGGCCCCGGCCCGCGGTCTCGCCGCGGGCATCGACCCGAAGGCTTACGTCCACCGCTACGGTGCGATGGACGCCTCCGCCCGCGAGGATCTGGCGGCGAAGGTCCCGATCGGGGCGGCCGCGGTCCTGGACGTCGGCTGCTCGCGCGGCGCCACGGCGGCCGCTCTGCGGGCCCGGGGAGCCAAGCGGATCGTCGGCATCGAGCCGGATCCGGAGGATGCCGCGGCGGCGGCCCGCTCCTACGACCGGGTCCTCGCCGGCCGCCTCGAAGACGTGGGCGAGGACTTTGGCGGCACGTTCGACGCGATTCTCTTCGGCGACGTGCTCGAGCACCTGGCCGACCCATCCGAGGCGCTCGTTCGGGTGAGGCCCTGGCTGTCGGAAGGGGGGGTGATCGTCGCCTCGGTTCCGAATGCCGGCCACTGGTCGATCGTCGACGACCTGATCCGCGGACGGTTCGACTACGTGCCCTATTCGATCCTTTCGGGTACCCACCTGCGCCTGTTCACGCGTTCGACCCTCGTCGATCTCTTCGAAGCATCGGGATATCGGGTCCAGACGATCGACACGCTCGTCCTGCCCGCGTCGCCCGACGGCGCGGCGCGCCGGGACCGGCTCGCGCGCTTTCCGGGAGCGAGCGCGGACCTGGACGTCGCGGAGTTTCTCGCCGTCGCTCGGGCTTGAGAGGGGCGTGCGTTCTGCGGAGCGATCGGCTCGGTTATCATCACGCTGGATGCTCAACAAGGTGGTGGCTTCGGCCGACGAGGCGGTGCGGGACGTTCCCGACGGCGCCACGCTCGTCGTCGGTGGTTTCGGTCTCTGCGGCATCCCCGAGAACCTGATCGCCGCCCTCGTGCGACGCGGGTCGAAGAACCTGACCGTCGTCTCCAACAACTGCGGGGTCGACGACTGGGGCCTCGGCCTGATGCTTCAGGCGCGCCAGATCCGCAAGATGATGTCCTCGTACGTCGGCGAGAACGCCGAATTCGAGCGCCAGTTCCTCTCCGGCGAGCTCGAGGTCGAGCTCGTTCCGCAGGGCACGCTCGCCGAGCGGATGCGCGCCGGGGGAGCGGGGATTCCGGCCTTCTACACGCCGGCCGGCGTCGGGACGCTCGTCGCCGAGGGCAAGGAGACCCGGACCATCGACGGGCGCGACTACCTGCTGGAGCGCGGCATCGTCGGCGACTTTTCGATGGTCGCCGCGTGGAAGGGCGACCGCCTCGGGAACCTCGTGTACCGGAAGGCGGCGCGCAACTTCAATCCCATGGCGGCGACCGCGGGGCGGGTCTCGATCGCCGAGGTCGAGGAGCTCGTCGACGTCGGCGAGCTCGACCCGGAATGCATCCACACCCCGGGCGTCTTCGTGAACCGCCTGGTCGTCGCTCCGCGCCAGAAGCGCATCGAGCGCCGGACGGTGAGGAAGGCCTGATGCTCGACCGCGAAGGCATCGTCCGCCGGGCCGTCCAGGAGCTCCAGGACGGTTTCACCGTAAACCTCGGCATCGGCATGCCGACGCTCGTCGCCAACCACATTCCCCCCGGCTTCGAAGTGATCCTCCAGTCCGAGAACGGCATCCTCGGCCTCGGTCCGTATCCGGCGGAGGACGAAGTCGACGCGGACCTGATCAACGCCGGCAAGGAAACCGTGACGATCCGGCCGGGCGCCTCGTATTTCTCTTCGGCGGACTCCTTCGCGATGATCCGCGGCGGCCACATCGACCTCTCGATCCTCGGCGCCATGCAGGTCGACGAGGAGGGCTCCATCGCCAACTACATGATCCCGGGAAAGATGGTCAAGGGCATGGGCGGGGCGATGGATCTGGTGGCCGGGGCGCGGCGACTGGTCGTGACGATGGAGCACACCGCCCGCTCGGGCGAGAAGAAGATTCTGAAGCGCTGCACCCTGCCGCTGACGGGGCGCCGCTGTGTCGACCGGATCATCACGGACCTGTGCGTCTTCGACGTGCTCGAGTCGGGCGAAGGCCTGGAGTTGATCGAGCTCGCTCCGGGCGTGACGGCCGACGAGGTGCGCGGAAAGACCGAAGCCGCGTTCCGGGTCGCCGCGAGCGTGCGCCCCATGGACGCGTGAGGCTCCTCGGCGCCGCCGCCGTTGCGTTCGCCGTCACGGTTTCGGGCGCGCTCGCCCAGGACACGCTGAACCAGGGCGACCCCTTCGAGGCGCGCTTCCAGCAGAAGACGAACTTCCAGATCAAGTTCAAGACGCCCGAGAAGGGCGGCGAGGTCCGGCTCACCACGAAGAAGCCCGTGACCTTCGAGAAGGACAAGTTCTGGGAGGGCAGCGAAGAAGTCCTGATCGAATACCAGGACCTCAAGATCCGGGCCGACGCGGCGCGCTACGACTTCGCGACGAAGACGGCCGTCCTGACGGGCAACGTCGTGATCGACCAGGGTCCCACGCGGCTCTCGGGCAGCCGGGGCACGTTTCACCTCGACACGAAGACCGGGATCCTCGAGGAGGCGACGGCGGACCTGCCGCCGACCTTCCACATCGTGGCCGACACCATCGAGAAGATCGGGGAGGCGACCTACCGGATCCACCACGGAGTCTTCACGGCCTGCGACATGCCGAACCCGGAGTGGTCCTTCACGCTTTCCGAGGCGACGGTGACCCTGGACGACTACGCGCGCATGAAGGACGTGGCCTTCAAGGCCGGACCGGTCCCGCTCCTCTACACGCCGTACCTCGTCTGGCCCACGAAGGAGGACCGCGCGTCCGGCCTGCTCGTGCCGAGCGTGGGCTACAGCAACCAGCGGGGCGGCTACCTCGGGCTTTCCTACTACTGGGTGACCGGGCGGCCGACCGACGTGACCACACAGCTCGACGCCTACACCGACGGCTCCATCGGCGGCGGGCTCGAGGCCCGCTGGCGGCCGACCGACGAGTCCGCCGGCCTCTTCCAGGGCTACGCGATCCGCGACCAGGCGGCGACCGTGTGCGTCCCGATCTCGCAGGCGCCGGACGGCGGCAACGGCGTGTGCACGCTGCCGGACGGGTCGCTCGGCGTCTACACCGTCCAGCCCGAGACCCGCTGGAAGCTGCGGCTCGACCACGTCGCCGACGACCTGCCCCTGGGCTTCCGCGGCGTCCTCTCGGTCCGGGACTACTCGGACCAGCAGTACCTGCAGGACTTCGAGCGCAGCTTCGCGCTCAACTCGGCGCGCCAGATCATCTCGCGGGGTTTTCTCTCCAAGAACTTCGGCTCGGACTCGCTCAACATTCGCTTCGAACGCGGCGAGACGTTCTACTCCTCGACGGTCATCCAGGAGCGCTTCCCGACGATCGAGTTCTTCCACCGCACCGCGCCGATCGGCCAGAGCCCGTTCTACCTTTCGCTCCTGTCCTCGGCCTCCGCGCTCTACATCAACCGGGGCCGGGACTTCGCGCACGGGACCTACGGCCGGTTCGACGCGTACCCGATTCTCTCCTTCCCGTTCAAGAGCATCCCGTGGCTCTCGCTGACGGCCCGGGCGGGCGGCCGCGTGACCGAATACACGAACTCGCTCGACGGCGTCGGCACCGACTTCACGGGACAGGCCTTCACGCGGAGCTACGCCGAGGCCGGGCTGTCGTTCGTCGGTCCCTCGTTCTCGCGGATCTTCGACGTGAAGATCGGGCCCTGGGACAAGCTCAAGCACGTCATCGAGCCGCGCGTCGACTACAACTACGTCTCCAACGTCGACAACCCCTCGGAAATCCCGGCCTTCGACGAGGTCGACAACGCCCTCGGCCGCAACCAGGTGCGCTACGCGATCGTCAACAGGCTGCTCGCCCGCTCGGCCGAGTTCAAGGGCTCGGCCGAGGAGATCGCCTCCCTCGAGATCGCCCAGACCTACGCCTTCGAGTTCCCCCAGACGCTGACCCCCTTGCCGCCCTCTTTCGAGCAACGCAAGACGGGGCCCTTCGAGGGCATCCTGCGGATCCAGCGGGCGGGCATCCTCCACATGGACGGGCGGATCTCCTACGACCCCTACGCCAACCAGCTGACTTCGGCGACCGTGACGGCGGGAACGAACTGGGGGCCCAACTACCTGAACCTGAGCTGGTTCGGCAGCCGTCCCGTCGTCACGACGCCGGGCCAATTCTTCAACTCCGACCAGCTGCGCTTCTCCGGCGGGATCGACCTCGGCAAGTACTTCCGCTTCGACACGTCGATCGCCTACGACGCCCAGACGAACCTCTTCCAGGAGGACCGGTCGCTCTTGACCTACAAGGGCTCCTGCTACACGGTCTACCTCGAGGTGAGGCAGCTGCGCCTGCCCCCGGCGCCGCGCAACGACTATCGCCTCGTCGTCAATCTCAAGGACATCGGCACGCTGCTGGATGTGAACGGCTCGATCGACGCCCTGTTCGGGAACTAGCCGGGGCCCGCGGCCCCGTTTCGGTATGATCCTCCGCCAATGAAAGGCCTCATCCTGTCGGGCGGCAAGGGCACGCGCCTGCGCCCGCTGACCTACACGAGCGCCAAGCAGCTCGTCCCGGTCGCCAACAAGCCAGTCCTCTTCTACGGCGTCGAGGCGATCGTGGCGGCGGGGATCCGGGAGATCGGGGTCGTCGTCGGGGACACGCGGGAGGAGATCGAGGCGGCGCTCGGAGACGGGTCGCGCTTCGGGGCGAAGATCACGTACATCCCGCAGGACGCGCCGCGGGGCCTGGCGCACGCAGTGCTGATCTCCGAGAAGTTCCTCAAGGGAGAGCCCTTCGTGATGTACCTCGGCGACAACGTGATCGCCGACGGGATCACCGCGCTCGTGGCCGACTACCGCAAGCTCGGCTGCAACTCGCAGATCCTCCTGGCGAAGGTGCCGGACCCCTCGCAGTTCGGCGTGGCGGAGCTGGAGAACGGCCGCGTCGTGCGGCTGACGGAGAAGCCGAAGGAGCCCAAGTCGGACCTGGCCCTGGTGGGCGTGTACATGTTCGACGACACGGTCTTCGAGGCGGTCAAGGCGATCCGGCCGAGCGCGCGCAACGAGCTCGAGATCACCGACGCGATCCAGTGGCTCGTGGACCATGGCAAGAGCGTGCACCCGCACCTCGTCTCGGGCTGGTGGAAGGACACGGGCAAGATCGAGGACATGCTCGAGGCCAACCGCATCATCCTCGACACGTTCACGGCGCGGGGCCTCGAGGCCGCCGGACCGGATTGCCGGGTCGAGGGCAAGGTCGTGATCGAGCCGGGCGCCAGCCTCTTCCGTTGCACCGTGCGCGGGCCCGCCGTGATCGGCGCGGGCACGGAGATCCGCGACGCCTTCGTCGGCCCGTACACGGCGATCGGGGCGGGGTGCCTGATCGAGCGCTGCGAGATCGAGAACTCGATCGTCCTCGAGGGCTCGCGCCTCGAGCGGATCCCCGTGCGGATCGCCGACTCGCTCATCGGAAAGAACGTGCACATCCACCCGGGCGTCGAGCGGCCGCGCGTGCACCGGTTCCTCGTCGGCGACAACTCCGAGATCGGGATCGTATGAAGATCCTGGTGACCGGGGGCTGCGGCTTCATCGGCTCGGCCTTCATCCGGCACGTGCTCGAGTCGCGGCCCGGTGTCTCGATCGTCAACCTCGACAAGCTGACCTACGCCGCCAACCCCGCGAACCTGGCGGCGGTGGCGCACCGGCCGGAGTACCGCTTCGTGCGGGGCGACATCGTGGATCCCGACGTCGTGGCCGTGGCCATGGAAGGCTGCGACGCGGTCGTCAACTTCGCGGCCGAAACCCACGTGGACCGGTCGCTTCTGGGCGACGCGTCCTTCATCGAGACCGACGTGCGCGGGGTCTTCGTCCTCCTCGAGGAGGCGAAGCGCCGGGGCGTTCGGAAGTTCGTCCAGATCTCGACCGACGAGGTCTACGGCACGATCGCGAAGGGCTCGTTCACGGAGGAGTCGCCGCTGAATCCCCGCAACCCGTACGCGGCCTCCAAGGCCGGCGGAGACCGGCTCGCGTACTCCTACTGGGCCTCCTACGGCATGCCCGTGATCATCACCCGTGCCTCGAACAACTACGGGCCGTACCAGTATCCCGAGAAGCTGATCCCCCTCTTCGTGACCAACGCCATCGACGGCCAGCAGCTCCCGCTCTACGGCGACGGGAAAAACGTCCGGGACTGGCTCTTCGTCCGGGACCACGCGGCGGCGATCGACTTCCTGCTCGACGCGGGAAAGGCCGGCGAGACCTACAACGTCGCCGGCGGCAACGAGGCGGAAAACATCGAGATCACCCGCCGCGTGTTGAAGGAGCTCGGCCGGCCCGAGATCCCTGATCCGGTTCGTGGACGACCGGCCCGGCCACGACCGCCGATACTCGCTCGACGCGTCGAAGCTCGCGAGGCTGGGGTTCCGGTCCTCGACGCCGTTCGAAGCGGGCCTCGCGGAGACGGTGCGCTGGTACCGCGACCACGAAGAGTGGTGGCGGCCGATCAAGGAGCGGGACGCGGCGTACCGCGAGTTCTACCGGTCCCAGTACGAGCAGCGGCTCGCCACGTCGTCTTCCACGGCGAAGGCGCCGGGGTAGCCCGCGCGGCCATGCCGGACGCCGGCGGCTCCGCCATCGACACCCACGCCGCGGTCCTGGCCGCGCCCCGAACCGCCCCCCGCGCGCGCCGGCGCATCCTCGTCACGGGCGCGACCGGGATGCTCGGTTCGGACCTCGCGGCGCTTCTCGCCTCGGCCGGCTACGACGTTCTCGCCCGCGGGAAGACCGAGCTCGACGTCACCCACTCGAGCCGCGTCGCGCGCGCCCTGCGCGAGCTCCAGCCCGACGTCGTCGTCAACTGCGCCGCGTTTACGAGGGTCGACGACTGCGAGACCGATCCGCGCGCCTTCCAGGTCAACGCCGAGGGTGTCGCCCACCTGGCCGACGCCTGCGGCCACGTCGGCGCCCAGCTGGCGCAGATCTCGACCGACTTCGTCTTCGACGGGGGCAAGGGCGAGCCCTACCGCGAAGACGATCCCGTCGAGCCGCTGTCGGCCTATGGACGCTCCAAGCGGGCCGGCGAGGAAGAGGCTTTGCGCCTGCCGGGCAGCCTCGTGGTGCGCGCGTCGTGGCTGTTCGGACGCTCGGGCTGGAACTTCGTCGAGGCGATCCTGAAGCAGGTGGAGTCCGGGAAGCCGCGGCTCGCGGTCGTGACCGACCAGGTCGGGCGCCCGACCGCGACGACGGACCTGTCCGAGGCGATCCTCGCGCTGCTCGAGGCGGGCGCCTCCGGCGTCTACCATTTCGCCAACCGGGGCGAGGTCTCGTGGAACGATTTCGCGCGGGAGATCCTCTGGCTCGCCGGCCGGCCGGACCTTCCCGTCGACCCGACGACCTCCGAGGCGTTCCCCCGGCCGGCGCGGCGCCCCCCGTACTCGGTGCTCGACACCGGAAAGTACGAGCGGCTGACGGGCCGGCCGATCCGCCATTTCCGCGATCCGCTCGCCGAGTACATTGCGCGGCGCGCGCGCCCGGAGGCCTGACTGCCGGTCACGGGCCGGGCGGTTTAGACTCACGGCTCTCGACAGGAGGAAAGCACTGATGCGCCGTCTCGTCATGACACTCGCCCTGCTCGGTGTGGCTGCGGGTCTGGCCGCGCAGCCGGTCCGCCGGAACTTCGGCCTCGAAGACGTCGCGCGCATGCGGTCCGTGTCGGACCCGCAGATTTCGCCCGACGGCGCCTGGGTGGCCTACCGGGTCCGCACGCCCGACCTCAAGGAGGACAAGAACCCGTCGGACATCTGGATGACGCGCTGGGACGGCCAGGAGACGGTCCGCCTGACGACGAGCAAGGAGTCCGAGTCCTCGCCCCGGTGGAGCCCGGACGGCCGCTACCTCGCGTTTTTGAGCAGCCGGGACGACGACAACGACGTCTCCCAGGTGTGGCTGCTGCCGCGTTCCGGGGGCGAGGCCGAGAAGCTCACCGACGAGAAGGGCGGCGTCGAGGACTACGACTGGTCGCCGGACGGCAAGCGGCTGGTGCTCGTCGTCGCGGACCCGGACCCCGAGGCCGCGGCGGACGAGGGCTCCGCGAAGAAGAAAAAGACGAAGAAGCCGATCGTCATCGACCGATTCCAGTTCAAGCTCGACGGCTACGGGTACCTGACCCATCGGCGCAGCCATCTCTCTCTCGTCGACATCGCCGCGAAGAGCTCGCAGGTGCTGACGACCGGTGACTTCGACGAGGTCCTCCCGGCCTGGTCGCCGGACGGAAAGACGATCGCCTTCGTGTCGAAGCGGATGCCCGAGGCCGACCGCACGGACAACTACGACATCTGGGCGATCGCGCCGGCCCCCGGCGCCACCCCGCGCCAGCTGACGACGGACGAGCGCGCCGACAACCATCCCGACTTCGACAGTCGGCTGGCCTGGAGCCCGGACTCGAAGTGGATCGCCTACGTCCAGGGCGGCCCGGACAAGCTCATCTACTATGCCCTTCGCCGCCTCGCGGCGGTGCCGGCCGGCGGGGGAGCGCCGCGCATTCTGACGCCCGACCTCGACCGGAACGTCCTCTCGCCCCGGTACTCTCCGGACGGCGCCGCGATCTACTTCACGCTCGAGGACGACCAGGCGGTCGGGCTCGCGAAGGTTCCGGCGGCCGGGGGCGCCGTCGAGCGGATCGTCACGGGGCGCCGGGTCATCCCGGGATACTCCGTGTCTCCGGGCGGGCGCATCGCCATCCAGATGGGCACGTCCCTTCTTCCCGACGAGATCTATGCCGTCGACGAGGGCGAGCCGCGACGGCTCTCGCGGCAGAACGACGGGTGGCTGGCCGAGGTGCGGCTCGGCGCGGTCGAGGAGACGAAGTTCCGGAGCCCCGACGGGACCGAGATCCACGGATTCCTCGTGAAGCCGCCGGACTATCAGCCGGGCCGGCGCTATCCCACGATCCTCCGCGTGCACGGCGGGCCGGTCTCGCAGTTCGAGTGCTCGTTCGACGAGGAGTGGCAGTGGTTCGCGTCCAACGGCTACGTCGTCCTCGGGCCGAACCCCCGCGGCAGCACGGGGCATGGCCAGACGTTCCAGTCCGCGATCTACGCCGACTGGGGGCACCTCGACGTCCAGGACGTGCTCGCCGCCGTGGACGACGCCGTCGCCCGCGGGATCTCCGACCCGGAGCACCTGGCCGTCGGCGGCTGGAGCTACGGCGGGATGCTGACCAACTACGTCATCGCGTCGACGCAGCGCTTCAAGGCCGCGACGAGCGGCGCCGGCATCTCCAACATCCTGGCCGGCTACGGGACCGACCAGTACGTCCGCGAGTACGAGGAGGAGCTCGGACCGCCGTGGAAGGCCGTGGAAGGCTGGATGAAGGTCTCGTTCCCCTTCCTCCATGCCGACCGGATCACGACGCCGACGCTCTTCCTGTGCGGCGAGGACGACTTCAACGTCCCGCTGATCAACTCGCAACAGATGTACCAGGCGTTGCGCAGCCTCGGCGTTCCGACGCAGCTCGTGATCTATCCCGGCCAGTACCACGGGATTCGCAAGCCGAGCTACGTCCGCGACCGCCTCGAGCGGTACGTCGCCTGGTACGACAAGTATTCCCGGGGCAAGCCGGCCGCGTCGTCGGGCCCGGCAGCCGGAAACTGACCGGGGACCGATGACGCCGGCCGAGTGGAAGCGCAAGGCCGTCCACGCGGCCTTCGGCCTCTTCGCGCTGACGCTGCGCTGGCTCGACTGGCGGATCGCGGCGGCCTGCGCGCTCGCGGCCCTCCTCTTCAACGCCTTCGTGATGCCCCGCGTCGGGCGGGGCATCTACCGCGACCCGGCCGCCGCGCGCGACGTCGGGATCGTGGCCTACCCGGCGGTGGTGCTGCTCCTGATCCTCGCGTTCCCGGGCAAGTACGTGTCGATCGCCGCGGCGGTGTGGGCCATGATGGCCTTCGGCGACCCGGCGGCGGCGATCGTCGGCCGCACGGTCGGGGGACCGGTCCTGCCGTGGAATCGCGCCAAGACGTGGGCCGGGCTGCTCTCCAACTGGGCCGTCGGCGGGGCCGCCTCCGTCCTCGTCTTTCTCTTCGTCGCGCGCCGGCCACCCGAAGTCTCCGGTGTCGCCATCCTCGTGATCGGCGCCGCGATTTTCGCGTTTCTCGAGTCCGTCCGCGCCGGGATCGACGACAACCTCGTCGCGGCCTTTCCGGCGGCGCTCGCGATCATGCAGATGGGCCTCCACTGGCCGCCGCCGTTCCTCCGGATCGGCGAGCTCGGTGGACGCCCGTTTCTCGTGGCCCTCGCCGTCAACGCCGCCGCGGCCGCGGTCATGGGCGGGCTGCGAGTCGTCCGCCGCTCCGGGGCGCTGGCCGGCGGGATCCTGGGCTTCCTGATCCTCGCCTTCGGAGGCTGGGGCGCTTACGCGCTGCTCTGGACGTTCTTTCTCGCCGGGACCTTCGCCACCCGGCTCGGGTTCGGGAGGAAGGCGGCGCTCGGCCTCGCGCAGGCGGAGTCGGGCCGTCGCGGCGCGGCCCACGCGGCGGCCAACGGCCTCGTGCCGGCGGCCCTCACGCTGCTCGGCGTTGCCCCGGTGGCGTACGTCGGGGCCTTCGCCGCGGCCCTCGCCGACACGCTCGGGACCGAGATCGGCACGCTTTTCGGCAAGCGTCCCTTCTCGCCCCTCACGCTGCGGCCGCTCGCCCCCGGGACGGCGGGGGCGATCTCCGTTCCGGGGACCGTGGCGAGCCTGGCGGGGGCCGTGCTGATCGCCGCGGCCGGTGCCGGCCTCGGGCTCGTCTCTCCGGGCCTCGCGTGGGCGGCCGCGCTCGGCGGATTTCTCGGCGCCCTCGCCGAGAGCGTGCTGTCGGCGCTCGGCCGGCGCCACGACTTCCGCCTCGACCACGAGTTCGCCAACGCCCTCAACACGTTCGTGGGCGCGATGCTGGCGCTGCGGTTCGCCGGGGGCGGCGCGTGAAGCGCTACCTGCGGCTGGCGCGGCCGTTCACGCTGCTGCCGCCGCTGCTGGGAATCGTCTCCGGGGCGATCTGCGCGTTTGGCTCCGCGCACAATCCGGACCCCGCGCGGCGCGTGACCTGGGCCGTGATTCTCACGGTGGCGATCGGTTCGCTCTGCGCCTCGGCGATGAACGCCGCCTCCAACGTCGTCAACCAGATCGCCGACCTCGAAATCGACCGGAAGAACAAGCCGGGGCGGCCGCTGGTGACCGGGGAGGTGTCGATCCCCCGGGCGTGGCGCGCGGCCGCCGTTCTCTACGTGCTGTCGATCGTCCCGACCTGGCTGGTGGTTCCGTACCCGCACGTGACGTTCGCCGAGCGGATGACGGCGCCGCTCCACCTGCATGCGGCCTTCTTCATCTACTGCGTCGGCGCGCTCGCCACGTTCGTCTACTCTTTTCCGGCGTTCGGACGCTCCAAGCGCCACTGGTTCTGGGCGAACTTCACGATCGCCGTGACGCGCGGGGGGCTGCTCAAGGTGGCGGGCTGGTCCTTCGTCGCGTCGGTCGTCTACGGCGAGGCGTGGGCCATCGGCGGCATCTTCGCCCTCTTCCTGCTCGGGGCGACCTCGACGAAGGACTTCTCGGACATGGAGGGCGACCGCGCGCACGGCTGCATCACGCTGCCGGTGCGTTTCGGCGTCGGCCGGGCGGCCCGGATCATGGCGCCCTTCTTCGTCGTGCCGTGGCTCCTGATCCCCGTTTTCGTGTGGCTGCCGGGCGGGTGGCGCCTGACGGGCAACCCGGCGTTCCTCACGGTCCTCGGTCTTCTGCTCGCGGCCTGGGGCGCCTACACGGCCCGCCTGCTGCTGCGGAACCCCGAGGAGCTCGCGACGACCGAAAACCACCCCGCCTGGACCCACATGTACCTCATGGTCATGGCGGCGCAGGCCGGATTCGCACTGGCCTACGTCGTCTGAGGTCCCCGGAGGCTGTGCGGCGGCGTAAAATGGGGCCAGCAATGAAACAGGACGCGGCGGCCCCCGTTCCCACGGAGCCGTCCGACGACAAGGGCCTCCGGGTCCGCTGGAGCGGGTTCGCGCTCACGTTCGACGAGAGGACGCTGAACGCCATCGTCCGACGCCTGGTCGACGAGATCCCGGACCTCCAGGACCTGAAGATCCGGGTCGGGCCGGGGGAGCTCGCGGCGACTCTCGCCGTGCACCGCTTCGGCGTGCCCCTGTCGGCCCGGGCCACGCTGTCCCAGCTGCGCCTGAAGGACGGCTTCCTGGCCTTCGTCCTCGACCGGGTGCAGGCGCTCTCCTTCATCCCGATCCCCGACCAGCTCCTCACCTACCTCGTCGAGCGGTCCCCCGAGGGTCTCCTGACGTGGTACCGCGACGACCGGATCATGGTCGTCAACCTCAACGACTGGATGCCGCCGGGCATCGACCTCTCCCTCGAGCGCACCGTCTTCGAGGAAGGCGCCCTGACGTTGCACCTGGCGCCGGGCTCCTATAGCCTGACGGAAATCCTGGCGGAAGCGTTTCAGGAAGACTGACCGAGCGAGGCGCCCGCCCGGGCGTCGCGGGCGCCGGAGGAGGGGAGCATGTTTCGACGGACGAGTTTCGTTTCGGCCGCAGTGTTTCTGGCGTCGGTCCCCGCGTTCCTCATTCCGCTGATGCAACGCAACCAGACTCTGATCGATGTCCCCGAGCCCGGACGGTCGGTCGCCCTGTCCGGCCTCGTGTACAAGTCCAAGGCGTTCGAGGCGAAGATCACGACGACGACACTCGATCTGACGAGTGCGGCGGACGCCGATCCGGTGACGGGTGAGTGGACATTCCTCGGGTCCAACTCGGACGGGCAGATGCATAAGGTCGAGATCTTCACGCGGCTGCAGGATGCGTCCGGCAAGCAGATCGAGATGTTTTCCGGCCGGTGTCTGCTTTCGGCCGGCTCCCACGACCAGGCCTGCAAGGTCGACATGAAGCTCAGCGCCGAGGACTGGAAGGCGACCACGGCGGTCCGCATCGTCACGGACTGGCAGAGCTTCTGAACGCCGCGGCGCCGATAGCGGCCGCCGCGCCCGGGCGGGGCGAGCCGGGGATCCTGCTCGCCGCCGGCGCCGCGCTGCTGGTGCTTTCGGGCATCGGTCCGAAGGATCGCTACACCTGGATTCTCGAGGTCGCACCGGCCATCGCCGCGGCCGTCGTGCTCGTGGCGACCTACCGGCGCTTTCCGCTCACGCCGCTCGCATACCGGCTGATCTTCCTGCACGCGTGCATCCTGATGCTCGGGGGCCACTACACCTATGCCGAGGTCCCGCTCGGCTTCTGGTTCCGCGACCTCTTCGGGCTCGCACGCAACCACTACGACCGGCTGGGTCACTTCGCGCAGGGGTTCGTCCCGGCGATCGTCGCGCGCGAGGTGCTGCTCCGCAAGACGCCGCTGAAGTCCGGCGGGTGGACGTTTTTCCTCGTCACCAGCGTCTGCCTCGCTATCTCGGCCTTCTACGAGTTCGTCGAGTGGTGGACGGCGCTCGCGTCGGGCACCGCCGCCGACGCCTTCCTCGGAACGCAAGGGGACGTCTGGGACACGCAGTGGGACATGTTTTTGTGCCTGATCGGCGCCGTCACCGCGCAGCTGACGCTGTCGCGGGTCCACGACCGGGAGCTCGCCGGGCTCAGTCGGTGAGGAGGGCCGCCCGACGGCCCGGCCCCGACGCGAGGACCCCGGTCCAGAGCTCTCCGTCGGTCCGGTAGCGATCGCCGCCGCCGTTCCTGCCCTCGCCGGCCGGGCGCGGCCCCGACTCCCCGCGGATGCGGACGAGACGGCCCGTGCGCGCGAGATCGTCGAAGAGCGCGCGCCGCTCGGCATCGACGTCCGGGTCGATGTGATGCATGACTTCGCCCGTGAAGCGGGAGACGCCGATGGACCGGTCGTAGGTGGCCGCCCCGATCCACGTGCCGTCGCCGGTCTGCCAGAGGCGGACGTGATGGCGCCGTCGGGGGCTGCGGCCGTCGGCGCGTTCGAAGGCCAGGTCCTGCGCCCGACCGAAGAGAAAGTGCGTGCTGACAGGCGCCGAGGGATAGGGACGATCGAAGACGATGCTCTTGGCGTCCCTCCAGCCGGAGGCGAGGGTGATCCGATCGGCGGGATGCCAGCCCGCGGCCCGCATCGCGTCCGTGACGTCCCAGCGTGATCCGACGAGCCCGACGTTGAGTGGATCTCCCGAAATCCCTTCCGCCGTCCGCGTGCAGCCGGCCGGCGGCGACTCCCGCGCGATCCGATGGTACCCGCGCCAGGACAGGGGCACGAGGACGTAGGCGAGGCTCGCGTAGGCCGGCGGGAGGAGCAGCGCGGCGGCGGCCAGCTTCACGGCGCGTCTGGCGATTCCCACGGGAGAGCAAGGATAGCGGGAATCGGAATGAACGGAAAATGAACCGGCCCCGGACCGCGCCTCAGAGGCCTGGCCAGAACGGCCGGTGGGTGGCGAGCGCGGCGTCGAGGACCCGGAGCGCCACGGGGGAGGGCTCCCCGGGCGCCGCGTCCGGCGGGCGCTCGCCGAGCAGGACGCGCAGGCAGGCGGCGTTCGCCGCCGCAATCGCTTCCAGGTCGTAGCCGCCCTCCAGCGCGAGCGCCAGGCGGCCCCCGGCGAGCGTTCGCAGGCGCGCGGTCATCTGCGCGTAGCCGGCCGCGGACAGTCGCATGTCGCCGAGCGGGTCGCCGTCGGCGGCGTCGAAGCCGGCGGAGACGAGGACGAAGTCCGGCGCGAACGCCCGTGCCATCGGGAGGAGCAGGCGGTCGAAGACGGCCAGGTGCTCCGCGTCGCCCATCCCGGCTCCCCAGGCGACGTTGACCGTGAATCCGCGGCCGGGACCGCCGCCGACTTCCGAGCGCGCTCCCGAACCCGGGTAGAACGGGAACCGGTGCGTCGAGAAATAGAGGACGGTCGGGTCCTCCCAGAAGGCGTGCTGCGTGCCGTTGCCATGATGGAGGTCCCAGTCGACGATGAGGATCCGCTGCGCCAGACCCGAGCGCTGCAGGGCGCGCGCGGCGACGGCGACGTTGTTGTAGAGGCAGAAACCCATCGCCCGGCCGGCTTCGGCGTGGTGGCCCGGCGGCCGGAGGAGGGCGAGGCCGTTGGCCAGCCGGCCCGCCGCGATCGCGGCCGCCAGGTCGACGAGTCCCCCGGCGGCCAGCCGGGCCGCGCGGGCCGAGTCGGGGCAGGTATAGGTGTCCGGATCGAGCTGGACGTTTCCGTCCGCGGCCGTCCGGTCGATGTGGGCGATGTGCTCGGGCGTGTGGATTCGGAGGAGCTCTGCGTCCGTCGCTTCCCGCGCCGGAACGCGCTCGCAGCGCGCCACGAGGGCGTCGGACTCGAGGCGGCCCCAGATCGCCTCCAGGCGGCCCGGGTGCTCGGGATGATCGTACGGCGCGCGATGGCGCAGGAACGCCTCGTCGAAAACGAGCCCGGTCGTCACCGGCTGCGCATCCAGATGAGGGCCGCGAGAAAGAGGAGCGCGTAGAGCAGGACGAGGACCACTGCCACCCCGGGCCGCCGGGGCCGCCGCGCGCGTTCAGGCATCGAGTTGCGTGGAGAGCGCCGCCGCGTCCGAGACGGGAACGCGGCAGGCGAAGTTTTCGCACACCCAGGCGCGCGCGGGGCCTCCGCCGTCCCGGCCCTCGGACAGCGCGGCGAGCTCCGGCAGCCCGGATCCCGCGTGGGCGAGCACACGGTTGAGCCTCGGGCTCGCGAACGCCGCCGCGCGGAGCCGTTCGAAGTCCTGGCGGCCGGGCTCGCCCGCGAAAACGACCTCGCGCACGGTGTCGGTCCCGAAGTCGTACGCGCACAGCAGGCGCGGGAACGCCGGCGCCGCCTTCTCCACGACGCCGGCGAAGGCCGCGAGGACCTCGCGGCCCCGGCGGAGGTAGGCGTCGTCGCCCGTGAAGGCCGCCAGGCGCAGGAGGTTCATCGCGGCGACGGAATTGGAGGAGGGCGTCGCGCCGTCGTAGGAATCGGCCGGACGGACGATCAGTCCGTCGTGCGGCTCGGCGGCCAGGTAGTAGGCGGCGCCCGCGCCGGCGAAGTCGGACTCCATGACGGCCTGGAGACGGACCGCCTCCCGGAAATAACGCGATTCGAACGTCGCCTCGTAGAGATCCAGCAGCGCCTCGATGAAGAACGCGTAGTCGGTCGCGAAGCCCGGAATGTCCGCGCGGCCGGCCTTCTCGCGGTGGAGCAGTTTGCCGTCGCGGACACAGTGCCCCAGGATCCGGTCGGCCGCCTCGCGCGCGGCCGTCTCGTAGCGGGGTTCGGACAGGACGCGACCCGCCAGCGCGAAGGCCGAGATCGCCAGGGCCGTCCAGTCCGTCAGAAGCTTGTCGTCGGTTCCCGGGCGCACCCGGCGGCTTCGGACGGCGTAGAGGCCGGCGCGGGCTTCTTCGAGGATGCCGGCGATCTGGGCCTCGGTCCGGCCGAACTCGGCGGCGAGATCCTTCTGCGTCCGGACGACCGAGAGGACCGTCTCGCCGCCCTCGAAGTTGCCGCCCGGCGTGACGCCGAATCGCGCCGCGACGATCGGCGCCGCCGTCTCGCCCACGGCTTCGGCGAGCGTCCGGGGATTCCAGACGTAGAAGGTGCCTTCCTCGCCTCCCGAGTCGGCGTCCTGCGCCGCGAAGAAGCCGCCGCCCGCCGGCGTCATTTCCGCGAGCAGGTAGTCGAGCGTCTCGCGGGCGACGCGCGCATGTCCGGCGGAGCCGAAGGCCCGGTGGGCGAGCACGTACACGCGGGCCAGCATGGCATTGTCGTAGAGCATCTTTTCGAAGTGCGGCACGAGCCACCGCGCGTCGACCGAGTAGCGGTGAAATCCTCCGCCGACCTGGTCGTACATTCCGCCCGCGGCCATGCGATCGAGCGTCGTCTCGACCATGGTCCGGGCCTGCGGGTCGCCGCTGCGGAGCCAGCGCCGGATCAGCAGCTCGAGGCGCATCGCCGGCGGGAACTTCGGGGCGCCCCCGAACCCGCCCTCGACCGGGTCGAACTGCCGTCGCAGCGCGGCCGCGGCCGAGTCGAGGATTCCCTCCGGCAGGGCGGCGACCTCGACCTGCCGCGCGGCGGCCGCCCCGGCCTCCAGATGCGCGAGCATCTCGCCGGCCGAGGTCTCGAGCTCGCCGCGGCGCGTCTTCCAGGCGTCCGAAATCGCGGCGAGGATCTGGAGGAATCCGGGCCGGCCCCAGCGCGAGGACGGCGGGAAGTAGGTCCCGCCGTAGAACGGCCGCCCGTCCGGCGTGAGGAAGAGGGACAGCGGCCAGCCGCCGCTGCCCGTCATCATCTGCACGGCCTGCATGTAGATGTCGTCGACGTCGGGCCGTTCCTCGCGGTCGACCTTGATCGACACGAAGTCGCGGTTGAGGGCCTCGGCCACGCGTTCGGTCTCGAACGACTCGTGCTCCATGACGTGGCACCAGTGGCAGGTCGAGTAGCCGATCGAGAGAAACACGGGCTTGTCCTCGGCCTTCGCGCGGGCGAAGGCTTCCGGGCCCCAGGGGTACCAGTCGACCGGGTTGTCCCGGTGCTGGAGGAGGTACGGACTGGACTCGGCGGCGAGGCGGTTGGCCACGCCGGGAGCTTATCTCCTCATCGCTCTCAGGAGACCTGGAGGCCCCGGCGCGGCTCCGCGGTGATCGTGATCTCGCCGTCGCGGTCCCGGATGTTGACGATGTCGCCCGGGTCGAGCGCGTCGAGGTGCCGCAGGATGTCGCGCGTGGACATCGGACGGTCGTCCGAAAAGACCTCGATCAGGGAACGGGGAACGCGGATGTGGACCTTCTCGTCCCAGTCGTCCCGGACGTCGATGCGGACCGCGTCGCCCTCGGAGCGGACCTCGATCGTCGTGTCGTCGTGCTTGAGGATCCCCGGGTGATCGGGCGTGGCGGCGTCGGCCGCGTCGAGAATCTGCCGGGGTGTGATGTCACCGTCGTCCCAGGCCGCGCGGATGTCGCCGTCGAGAAAATCGTCGATGTGCGCCATCCGCGTCAGCTGCGCGACCAGGGAGACGGGAACGTGGATCGAAAGCTTGCGGGTCTCGTCGCCGTCCCGTCGCTTGACCTCCACGCGGAATCCCCGGAGGCGATGGAACTCCCGCGCCGGCCCGCGCCAGACGGCGAGGCCGAGGGCGAAGAGGACGACCACGAACAGCCCCAGGACGACGGCCCGTACTTCTTTGTTCATCGCGCGCAAGTCTCCTACCCTTACCTAACGGACGGCACCCGTGAAAGTTCGCGGCGGCGCCTTCGACCCGCAGGTCCCAGTGTGGTACTTTTCGTTCGGGAGCGGCCCCGCAAGGGGTTGTAGCGGAAAGCTTTATGCCTCATTTCATCACCGAAACGTGCATCGGGTGCGGGGTCTGCGAGATCAAGTGCCCCACGCACACGATCACGGGCGACAAGAACGAGAAGTACGTCATTCACCATGACCGGTGCATCGACTGCTCGGTCTGCGCGCGATATTGCCCGGTCTCCTGCATCCAGGACCAGAAAGGCGAGCTCATCGAGAAGGTGCGGCCCAAGGACATCCCCAAGGCCATCGTCGACCGGGACCTCTGCACGGGCTGCGAGTTCTGCATCGACATCTGCCCGTTCGACTGCATCTACCTGATCGAGGATCCCCTGCACGAGACCTTTCACAAGATCGCCGAGGTCGATGCCGGGCCCTGCGTCTCGTGCCGGCTCTGCGAGACCGTCTGCGAGAAGGACGCCATCTTCGTCCCCAACCCGATCACCCAGGCGAAGCGGTACCTGCCGGTCCTGTGACCGAGCCGCCGCGCGACGCCGCGCCCCCGCAGGACGAAGACGCCCTCGAGGAGCCCCGAGGCGCCGGACGCCTCATCGCGCGCTTCTTCCTCCTGCCGCTGCTCGTCGTCGGAGCCGCCGTGGGCATCTTTCTCGTCTTCAACCTGATGACCTTCGAGCGCCGCAGCCCGCGGGACTATCTCCAGGAAGTCCGGGGCGGGACGGCCAATCGTCGATGGCAGGCGGCTTTCGAGCTCTCGCGCTCGCTGGGCAGCCTCCCGCCCGAGGAGCGGGCCTCCCTCGCCGCGGAGACCCTCCGGACCTTCGACGGGCTGTCCGGCAAGCGCCCGGAGGACGTGCCCGTGCGCCGGTACCTCGTCCTGGTCCTCGGCCGGCTGGGGGAGAGGTCCGCGGTGCCGAGGCTCCAGCAGGCGGCGACCGACCCCGACCCCGACACGCGGCTCTACGCGATCTGGGCGCTCGGCAAGATCGGCGACCCGTCGGCGGTCCCGACGGTGCTCGAGTCGTCGCTTTCGGAGGACGCCGGCGCCCGCAAGATGGCGGCATACGTGCTCGGGCAACTCGCCGACCCGAGCGCGATTCCGCGGCTCCAGGTCCTCGCGGGGGACAAGGTCGCCGACGTCCGCTGGAACGCCGCCATCGCGCTGGCCGAGCTGCACGACCCCTCGGGACTACCGGTCCTGCGCTCGATGATCGATCGGGAGGCGCTGGCCCGGCAGGCCGAGCTTTCGAGCGAGCAGGCGGAGGCCGCGATGGTCAACGCACTCAAGGCGCTGGCGATCCTGAGGGACCCTGCCACGCTGCCGCAGATCGACGCGCTCGCCGCGGGCGATCCGAATCTCCGGGTGCGCGACGCCGCCCGCCGTGCCGCGGACGCGGCGCGGGGCAAGGTCTCGAAACGTCTTGAGAGCCGCGACACCCTTTTGGTAGGCTGAGGGCCCGAGAATTGATGTCTACGGCCCCCAACAGCGTACCCACGCCCCCGCCCGACGTCACCCTCGATGGCGTCACCCGGCGCTCCACACTCAAGTGGATGACCCTCGCCTGGACCGGCTTTGCCGGGGCCACCGCGGTGGGCCTGACCGCGACGGTTCGCTTCCTTTTCCCCAACGTGCTCTTCGAGCCGCCCACCCGCTTCAAGGCGGGGGACCCTTCCACCTACGCCCTCGGCGTGGACGAGCGCTGGAAGGAAAAGTACGGGGTCTGGATCGTCCGGAACACCAACTCGATCTACGCCCTGGTGGCCGTCTGCGTGCACCTGGGCTGCACGCCCAACTGGCTGCCGGCGCAGAACAAGTTCAAATGCCCCTGCCACGGCTCGGGCTACTACGTCTCCGGCATCAACTTCGAGGGGCCCGGCTCCGCGCCCCCTGGAGCGGGCTGAAATCGAAATCTCGGGCGAGGACGGCCAGATCATCGTCGACAAGGCGACGCGCTACCTCTACGAGCGCGGCCAGTGGACCGACCCCAAGGCGTTCGTCAAGATGGCCTAGGCCCGCCTCGACAATCAGGACAGGTAGCGGAGGTTCGATTGGGTTCTCGGTGGCGTGACATTCAGCAGGCGATCGTCTCGAGTCAGTTCTGGAAATCGATCTTCCGCGTCGGCATCCCGGACACGAACCGCAAGCGCGTGCTGGCGATGCTCGGCAACGTCGTCCTGCACCTGCACCCGGTCAAGACCCGCAAGTCGGGCGTGAAGATGCGCTACACGTGGTGCGCCGGCGGAGTGACGTTCTTCCTCTTCCTCGTCCTGACGTTCACGGGCCTGCTCCTGATGTTCTACTACCGGCCCACCGTCGAGTATGCCTTCGTCGACATCCTCGACCTGCGCGAGCAGGTGCCCTTCGGCATCATGCGCGAGGTGCACCGCTGGGGCGCCCACGCGATGGTCATCTCGGTCTGGATCCACATGTTCCGCGTCTTCATGACCGGGTCGTACAAGCCCCCCCGCGAGTTCAACTGGGTCATCGGCGTGATCCTGCTCGTCCTGACGCTGCTCCTCTCGTTCACCGGCTACCTGTTGCCGTGGGACCAGTTGGCGATCTGGGCCATCACGGTCGGGTCCAACATGGCCTCGGCGACACCGCTGCTCGGCATCCAGGGACCGGGCACGGCCCTGCTGAAGATCGGCGACATCCAGCTCGTCACGTCCACCAACGACGCGCGCTTCGGGTTGCTCGGCGGCCGTTTCGTCGGCGCCGGGGCCCTGCTGCGCTTCTACGTGCTGCACTGCGTCGGGATCCCGCTGATCGCGGCGTTTCTCATGGCGGTGCACTTCTGGCGCGTCCGCAAGGACGGCGGAATCTCGGGACCGGTATGACCGTCGCGAGCGCTTGCTCGGGGCCCGCGCCTTCGGCGCACCGGACCGCGGCTCGCCCGGTTGCGGGCTCGACCGCGGGTCTGGCCCCAGCGCTGCGCGCTCGCTCCCGCGTCGCAAACCTCCTCCCTCCCTTCGGTCGGGAGACTATTCGCGCCGCGGACGTCAGTGGCTGCGTCCTGCCGAGAGGCGCGGGGTCCGGAGGGACCGTTTAGGCCATGTTTCTCGTCCAGTTCGTCAAGAACGCGATCGATTTCCTGTCGGCGCCGCAGTACCTGGTCAGCGGGGCGTTGATCGGGCTGGTCCTCCTCATCCACTGGGCTCCGGCCTGGTCGAAGAAGGGGGGGATGGCCATGTTCGCGATCCTCGCCGGAGGGATCGGCCTGTCGTACCTCGATCCGAACTTCAACAAGGTCGCGACACTGCCCGACAACGTGCCGATCGTCGGGATGATCTTCCTCGTCGGATTCTTCTTCTGGTTCGCGATGAGCCAGGCCTACGAGAACGACCGGCGGATCGCGCAGGGGCGTCCGCCGATCGAGGGCGAGGATTCGGGCCAGAAGGTCTTCTCCTGGCCGGACCTCGTCTACGTCGAGCTGATCTGCCTCGTCGTGGTGATGGCCGTCATGATCGTCTGGTCGATCGCCCTCAAGGCGCCGCTCGAAGAGCCCGCCAACCCGACGGACTCGCCGAACCCGGCGAAGGCGCCGTGGTACTTCCTCGGTCTCCAGGAGATGCTGGTCTACTTCGATCCCTGGCTGGCCGGCGTCGTGCTGCCTTCGCTGATCATCGTGGGGCTCATGGCGATCCCCTACATCGACACCAACCCGAAGGGCAACGGGTACTTCACCTTCAAGGAGCGGCGCTGGGAGATCACGATATTTCTCGTCGGGTTCCTGGTGCTCTGGTGCGTTCTGATCGTCCTCGGCACGTTCCTGCGCGGGCCCAACTGGAACTTCTTCGGCCCCTACGAATTCTGGGACGTCAACAAGCTGGTGCCGCTGAACAACATCAATCTGTCGGAGATCATCTGGATCAAGCTCCTGAAGCACAGCATGCCGAACTTCTGGCTCGTGCGCGAGATCTTCGGCCTGGTCCTGGTGGGTTTCTACATCGCGGCGCTGCCGCTGCTGCTCTCGAAGACCCTCTTCCGCCGGTTCTTCGAGAAGATGGACACGCCGCGGTACTTCATCGCCGTGTCGCTGGCGCTGATGATGCTGTCCCTTCCGATCAAGATGTACCTGCGTTGGATCTTCAACCTCAAGTACATCGTCGCGATCCCCGAGTTCGCCTTCAACATCTAGAGCCATGCCCCGCAAGCCTCCCGCCGAGCCGATCGATCACCACTACGACATCCCGCGGCTCAACCGCGCGTTCACGTGGACCGCGGTCGCGCTGACGGCGGTGTTCATCTGGATGGTGATCCAGGACTACTCGCGGGACTGGAAGACGATCCAGCGCACGTTCATGCGCCTGGACGCCAAGCTGACGCGCGAGGCGGCGATCGCGGCCCGGCGCAAGGCGCTCGACGAGGATCACACGAAGCTCGTGGCGGAGCTCAAGGCCTCGCGCGCGGAGATCGCGCAGCAGGCGGGGACGTTGCGCAAGGCCCGGCAGAAACTCGCGACGCTCGATCCGAAGATCTACCTCGCGGACCAGGAGTACAAGTTCACCAAGGCGGCCTTCGACGCCGCGCTCTACAAGTACGAGGACGCCCTCGCGAACAAGCCCGGGGCCGCGGCCTCGGCGCGCAAGGACCTCGAGGCCCTCCGCAAGCAGCTGAACGAGCGGACCGTCCGGCTGGCCACCCTCAAGCGGGACCAGGACGCCGCACAGACCGAGATCGACCTCATCAACGCGCGTCGCAAGGACATCGAGAACACCCTCGAGAAGAAGAGCGCGGACTTCCGGCTGTCGCGGCAGAAATTCGCGTCCCTGAAGCAGGACACGCTCTTCAACCTGCGCAACTCGCCGATCCTCGACATGATCAATCCGTCGCTGCGGGTGCAGCAGGTCCAGCTTCCGGACCATTTCATCAACGTCAACTTCATGGAGATCCCCAAGGTCGACCGCTGCACGACCTGCCACATCGCGGCCGACCGCAAGGGCTTCGAGGACCCGAGGATCCGCGAGGTCTACCGGACGCACCCCCGCATCCACCGCATGGTCGGGAGCGAGTCGATGCATCCGGCGAACACCTTCGGCTGCACTCCCTGCCACGGCGGCCGGGACCGCGCGACCTCCTTCTGGTCGGCCGGCCATTCGCCGGAAAACGCGGCCCAGGAGGCCGCCTGGACGCGCAAGTACGACTGGGAGTTCGACCGGTTCAACGAGAATCCGGTCCTTCCCCTGAAGTACGCCGATGCCGGGTGCTACCGGTGCCACGCGAAGGAAGCCACTTTCCGCGAGGCCCCGACGCTCGACGCCGGGATGCGGATCGTCGAGACGCTCGGGTGCTGGGGCTGCCATCGGATCGACGGCCTCGAGAAGCAGGGGATCCCGAGGGTCGGCCCCTCGCTCGAGAAGATCGCCGCCAAGGCGCCGCGCGACTGGGCGACGCGCTGGGTCATGGACCCGGCCGCCTTCCGCGCCAACACGCGGATGCCCACCTTCTTCTTCCTCGAGAACTTCGTGGACGTGTCGGGCCCCCGGCCGCCCGACCCGGCGCAGAAAAAGATGAACGAGCGGGGCCGGATCGAGAACGACACGATGGTCAACGCCATCGTCGCGTACCTCTACGACCAGTCGAAGCCGGCGGACGTGCCGCCGGTGGCCGGTCACGGGGACGCGGCGCGCGGGGCGCGCCTCCTGGCCGACCGTGGCTGCTACGGCTGCCACCTCGCCGATCCGAAAGCCGAGCGCGACCTGACCGGGACCTACCGGCAATTCGGCCCGAACCTCGCCGGCGTCGGATCCAAGGCGTCGCGGGACTGGATCTACCACTGGATCCTCGACCCCAGGCAGTGGAACCCCGACACCAAGATGCCGAACCTGAGGCTCTCCGAGGCCGAGGCGCTCGACATCGCCGAGTACCTCGCGACGCTCAAGGGACCCGCCGCCTTCGAGAGCACCGCGCTTCCGAAGACGGACGAGAAGGTCCTCGACGAAATCGCCCTCTACTTCGAAATGTCGACGAAGACGCTTTTCGACGCGAAGGCGGATCTGGCGAAGATGGACCTCAGCGCCCGCGAGGTCTACACCGGCAAGAACCTCATTGCACACTACGGCTGCTATGCCTGCCACGCGATCCCGGGGTTCGAGGATGCCAAGCCGATCGGCACCGAGTTGACCGAAGAGGGGTCCAAGGCCGTCCACCGGCTCGATTTCGGGTTCATCCACATCCCGCACACGCGGCACGACTGGTTCCGCACGAAGCTCCACGAGCCGCGCATCTTCGACCGCGATCGCGCGCGCGGATGGGAAGAGAAGCTCCGGATGCCGAACTTCCGGCTTTCGCCGCGCGAGCTCGACCAGGTGGTCACGGCGGTTCTCGGCTTCCAGCAGCTCAATGCGGCCCCGGCCGTGGTCAAGCAGTTGTCGCCGCGCGAGGCGGCCGTCGAGCGGGGCCGGCGGATCGTCAAGAACCACAACTGCCAGGGCTGTCACGTCATCGAGGGGTTCGGCGGCTCGTATCGGTCCGTCGTGTCCGACGTCTCGCTCGCCCCGCCGATCATCCAGGGGGAAGGCGCCAAGGTTCAGAGCGACTGGCTCTTCGGCTTCCTGCGGGCGCCGAAGACCGGCCAGATCCGCCCGTGGCTCGAGGCGCACATGCCGACCTTCGGCTTCACGGACGCCGAGCTGAACGACCTGACGCAGTATTTCGCGTCGCTCGACCGGGCGTCGTACCCGTTCCTCGTCGCCGACTATGCGACGCCGCCGTCGAGCTGGGCGGCCGGGAAGAAGGTCTTCGAGCTGCTCAAGTGCGCCCAGTGCCACCCGCGGTCGCTCGAGGACTTCAACCGCCCCGGCGTCGACCGCGCCAGCCTCGCCCCCAACCTCCAGATGGCGTCCACGCGGCTGCGGCACGACTGGATCCCCGACTGGATCCGCCGGCCCGACGAGTGGATGCCCGGCACCCGGATGCCGACCAACTTCCCCAAGGGCGACGACGGTCACCGCTTTTCGCCGCTCGGCCAGCTCTTCGACGCTCCGAGCTTCGCGCCGGACCGGGCGGAGTTCGCGCGGATCCTCGGCGGAGACGATGCGGCCAAGGCCTTCCTCTCGAATCCGGACGCCGTGACCCGCGCGCTCGGCGACTACGTCTGGTCGATCGGCGTCAACGGCGGCACCGCGCCGGTCGACCCGACCCGGCCGGCGGGGGAGCGCACGGCCCGTTTCGGCGCCGCTCCGGCCGGCGCCGCGGGAGCGCCTCCGCGGCGCGGCGGGCGGAACGCACTAGGCCCCCCGGTGGTTCGCTCCCTCGACGTCGCTCTCTTCTACGGCAGTCTGGGGATGGCGGCGGCGGCGGTCGTGCTGTTCCTCTGGCTGACGCGCAAGCCCCGGGCCTGACGCGCCGTCTACGACGCGAGGAACTGCTCGATCCGGCTCTTGAGCTCCGGGCTCGACCAGTCCACCGCGCCCTGGACACGGAAGAGCACCCGGCCCGCGCGGTTGACGATGTAGGTCTCGGGATACTGGGTCGTTCCGAACCGGCGGGCCGTGGCTTCGCCCGGGTCGTGGTAGAGCGGCAGGTCGCTCGGCGTCTTCTTCAGAAAGTCGTCGACGTTCGTCCAGCTCTTGTCGACCGACACGGCGTAGAGGGCGACGTCCTTGCGCCCCTTGTACTGGTCCCAGAACCGCGTCAGGGCCGGGATCTCCTCGACGCAGGGCGGGCACCAGGTCGCCCAGAAGTGGACGATCAGGATGCGGTCCTTTTCCGCCGCGAGGTCGGTCTTGTGTCCGGCGCGGTCGAAGATCGGAAGCTCGGGCGCGGCCGAAAGGAACTGGAGTGATCCGGCGGGCGAGTCCGGGGGCACCAGGGACTTGATCCACACCGTGCCGGCGGAGGCCGCCGCGACGGCGAAAATCAGGGTCAGAAGCGTCCGGGTCTTCATGCCGAGGCCGCGAGTTTACCGCTGACGGAGCCGCCCGGGGCCGGCACGACCGCCTCTCGGGCCGACGCCGAGCGGCCGGCCCGGCGTCTCCCGGTGGGGCAGGCTGCCCGAACGGCGCAATCCGCGCAGCGGCTTTCGCGCAGGCTCGGGAGGCAGATCTGCAGAATGCCGATCCGGCACAGCGCGTAGTCGAATCGGACGGGGTCGCGGGAGTCGAATCTTGCCAGCGAGTCCGTGATCTCCCGGGCCGTTTTCCATCCGGCGGTCCTGCGGCGGGTCAGGCCGAGACGCCGGGCGATGCGGAAGACGTGCGTGTCGGTCGGGACCACGAGGCGGTCGGTCGGAATGCCCGGCCAGAGCCCGAAGTCGAGGGCGTCGTGACGCACCATCCAGCGCAGATAGAGGTTCCAGCGCTTGCAGGCCGAGCCCGAGGCCGGATCCGGGAAGAAGAAGCGTACGGGAGAGCCGGGGGGAATTCGCCGCGTTCCGAGGGCCGACCGGTAGTCGAAGGCCTCGATGCGTGTGACGGCGCGCGACAGGAGGCCGCCGACGTCGCGATCCCCGTGGCGGAACTCGCCTTCGAAGAAGCCCCGCAGGCTTCCGCCCCCGGCCTGCCGGGCGCGAGCGATCGCCAGCAGCAGCGCCGCGGCGTCGCGGGGGCCGTGGAAGCGGTGGCGAAACCCCCGGAGCGCCGTCTCGGCGAACGCGCGGAAGTTCCGAATCGCGTCCAGCGTCGAGGCGGGCCGCGGCCCCAGGGCGGCGAGGATGCGCGCGACCGATCCCTGGATCGTGCGGACCTGGCCGTAGGCGAAGGCCGTCGCGATCCAGCCGGCGACCTCGCGGTCTTCCGGAGCAGGGTAGCGGCCGACGAAGAGGATCGGGTCCGTCGCGACCGTCTCGGGGCCGTAGAGCCGGTAGAGCGACTCGAGGCGATCGCCGAGAAGCGCGTGCATCCGCGCTAGAGATACCACAGAGGCCCTACAATGGAGCCGATGCCATCCGCCGGTCGCGAACGCGTCCTGATCGTCGGCGTGGCACCCAAGGGCGGTCTTCCCCGGGCCATGGCCGAGGATCATCTCGACGAGCTCGAACGCCTCGTCGACACGGCGGGCGGAACGGTCGTCGCGCGGTTCGTCCAGGAACGGGCCGCGCCGGACCCGGCCACCTATCTGGGCAAGGGCGCCGTCGAGCAGGTCGGCCGCGCCGCGAAGGCGGAGCGCGCCGGGCTGGTGGTCTTCGACGACGAGCTCTCGCCGGGCCAGGCGCGCAACCTTTCGAAAGCCTGGGGCGAAAGCGTGCGGGTGCTCGATCGGCCAGGCCTGATTCTCGACGTCTTCGCCCTGCACGCGCGTTCGCGGGAGGCGCGCACGCAGGTCGAGCTGGCCCAGCTCCAGTACCTGCTGCCGCGGCTCGCGGGGGCCTACGGGCATCTCTCGCGGCTGGGTGGCGGGATCGGGGGCCGGGGCGCCGGCGAGCAGAAACTCGAGCTCGATCGGCGCAAGATCCGCGACCGCATCGCCCGCCTGCGTCGGGACCTCGAGCGGATCGAGGTCGCCCGGCTCGTCCGGAGGCGGGGCCGCCGCCGCCACCGGCAGGTCGCGATCGCGGGCTACACCAACGCCGGGAAGACGACGCTCTTCAACCGCGTCGCGAGCGACTCGGCCTACGCCGCCGATCGTCTCTTCGCGACCCTGGACGCCCGGGCCGGCCGTGGTTCATCGCGCAAGCTCGCGGGCGTCATCTTCGTCGACACGGTCGGCTTCGTCCGGAAGCTGCCGACTTCGCTCGTGGCCTCCTTCCGCTCCACGCTGTCGGAGATCCGCGACGCCGACCTCGTGGTGCACGTCGTCGACGCCTCGTCGCCCCGGGCCGACGAAGAGGCGCGCGTGGCGGCGGAGACCTTCGAAGAGCTGGGTGTCGAGCCCGGGCGGGTTCTCGTCGTCGCCAACAAGATCGACGCGGGTGGGGGACCTTCGGGGCCGGGGACGGTGCGGGTTTCGGCGAAGACCGGCGAGGGAATCCCGAAGCTCGAGGCCGAGATCCTGCGCCGCCTCTCGCCGGACGCCGAGGAATTCCGCGTCCGCATCCCCTACACGAGCCCGCGCGCCATCGCGGCCGCACGCGCCGCCTTCCACGTCCTCGACGAAAAAGACACGGGCGATGCCCTCGCCATGCGTCTTTCCGGCGAACGCCGCCACCTCCAGCCTCTCGTCCGCTTCGTCGAGCCCCGCGGTTGAACTCCGCCATCATGGGACATCGGCTCGCGGCGCGAGGAATCTCCGCGAGCGCAGCGGAGGACGCCTCGCGCCGCGGGAGCGAGCGCGCGGCGAGTGGGTCAGGCCCGCGGTCGAGCGCGCACCCGCGCGAGCCGCGGGCCGGTGCGCCGCAGGCGCAGACCCCTTGCAAGCGCGAGCGACGAAAAAAAACAAGGGGGGAACCGGCCGATTCCCCCCTCTTCCGTCGTGCCGGAACTCCCATGCCGGCACTCTTCTTGGCGTTTTCCGACTTCAAGACTCGTACCAGCGGCTCGCTCGGAGCGGAGGCTTGATTCCTCAAAGACTTGCGCCCGATCGACATTCCGGGCGCGCCAAACCGCGGCGCGAGTGACAATGTCGGGCGACAAAATTTGTCGTTCCGCGGTTAGAATCCCGGCGGCCCTGGAGGTGGAGGTCCAATGAAGCTCGTGCGGTGGGTCGGCCTGTCGGTGGCCATCGTTCTTCTCGCAGCCGTGGCGTGCGGGAAGAAGCCCGCCCACGGCCCCGGCCACGCGAGCGCGCCCGAGGCCACACCCCTGCCGCCCCCGACACCCGATACGACGCCGATCGAGGCGCTGCGGACTCCCGCCGGCCTGGTCCTCAAGATCACGCCGGCGCCTCCGATGTGAGCGAGCGTCCCGCGGACGCCGCCGGCGCCTCCGGGCCGGCCGCGAACTCCTCCCGCCAACCGCGGCCGTCCTCCTCCGAACCCCGGCCGGAGCCCTCGCGGACGTGCCCCAACTGCGGCCGTGAGCTCGTCGAACAGAAGTGCAAGCTCCTCTGTCCGAACCGCGCCTGCGGCTACTACCTGAGCTGTTCGGACTTCTACTGACGCGGAGGCGGGCTCCGGCTCAGAGGCCGATCGCCGCGGCCGCCGGGGCGTCGAGCACGGCGCGGACCTTGCGTGCGAGGGTGTCCGCGGTGAAGGGCTTCTGGAGGAACGCGATCCCGGGCTCGAGCATCCCGGCCTCCGGCGAGTCGTCGGGGTAGCCGGAAACGAAGAGGACGTGCAGGTCCGGCCGATCGGCGGTCAGGCGGCGCGCCAGCTCCGGTCCCGAGGCCCCCGGCATGACGACGTCGGTCAGGAGGAGATCGACCCGCCCGGAGTGTCGTGCGAGGACCTCGAGCGCGTCCTCGGCGTTGCAGGCCGGGATGACCGAGTAGCCGCGCTGCAGGAGGCAGCGCCGCGTCAGGTCGCGGACCGGCGCCTCGTCCTCGACGAGGAGGATCGTCTCGCTGCCCCGCCCCGGAGCCGCCGGCGCGGGGGCCTCCTCGGCGTCCACGCCGGCCTCGACGCGAGGAAGGTAAATGAGGAATGTCGCACCGCGCCCGGGATCGCTCGCCACGAAGACGTGGCCGCCGCTCTGGCGCACGATGCCGTAGACGGTGGCGAGGCCGAGTCCCGTTCCGTGGGGCTTCTCCTTGGTCGTGAAGAAGGGCTCGAAGATCCGCTTCTGGATCTCGGGATCGATGCCGACTCCCGTGTCCGCGACGGAGAGGACCACGTAGCGACCGGGAGGCGCTCCGAAGTGGAGGCGGGCGTTCGCAGGCTCGACATCGGCGTTTTGCGTGCGGATCGTCAGCGTGCCGCCGTCGGGCATGGCGTCGCGGGCGTTGACGACCAGGTTGACGAGCACCTGCTCGACCTGCCCCGGGTCTCCTTTGATGCTGCCGAGCGAGGGGTCGAGCTGGGGCACCAGGCGAATGTGCTCGCCGATCAGGCGGCCCAGCATCCGCGTGGCCTCCGCGAGGAGCGCATTGACGTCGAGCACCCGGGGCTCGAGGAGCTGCTTGCGGGAAAAAGCCAGAAGCTGCCGGGTCAGGTTGGCCGCGCGCTCGCCGGCCTTCTGGATCTCCTCGATCTCCTCCCGCAGCGGCTCGTGGGGCGACAGGCGGTTGAGGGCCAGGTTGCTGTAGCCGAGCACGGTCGTGAGCAGGTTGTTGAAGTCGTGGGCGATGCCGCCCGCGAGCTGGCCGATCGCCTCCATCTTCTGCGACTGCCGGAGCTGCTCCTCCAGGTGCTTGCGGTCGGTGATGTCGGTGATCGTGCCCTCGACGATGACCTCGCCGGCCCGTTCGTCGGCCAGCAGGGCCGCGTTCTCCAGGGTCCAGACGGGGGTTCCGTCCCTTCGCTGGCCGCGCATCTCGTGGTTGACGAGGCTCCGGTCCCGAAGCAGCGGGTCGAGGTAGTCCCTCCGGCGGTCGGCCCCCGGGTAGAGCGTGCGGACGTCGCGATCGACCAGATCCGCGCGGGACGCGTAGCCGAACATGTGCGCCAATGCGTCGTTGCACTCCAGGATGCGGCCGGTCAGCGTGATTCGGTAGACGCCGGCGAGGTTGCGTTCGAAGAGCAGGCGGTAACGTTCCTCCGACTCCCGGACGGCCTCCTGCGCGCGCTTGCGGTCGATGGCGACGGCGATCTGCTGCGACACGAAGGTGAGGACGTCCTTTTCCGTTGCGCCGTATCGGAAGCGCGGGTCGTAGCTCTGAACGACGAGGACGCCGAAGGTCCGCCCGCGGCTCTTCAAGGGGACGCCGAGCCAGTCCACGGAGGGCGCGCCGACCGACTCGACCTCGCCGGTGGCGAGAATTCGCGGAAAGTCCTCGTCGGGCATCAGCAGGGGCTCGCCCGTGCGCAGCACGTACTCGGTCAGCCCTTTCCGAAGCGGCCGGGTGGCGGGCGGCGGGTCTTCCTCGTCGACGCAGTAGGGGAAGGAAAGGGTGGCCGATATCGGATCGTGGAGGGCCACGTAGAAGTTTCGGGCATACATCAACTGGCCGACGGTGCGGTGGATGGCGGCGTAGAAGTCGTCCAGGTCCTCTGCGGCGCTGGTCGTCGCGGCGATGGAATAGAGGGCGGCCCGGACCTTCTCCGAATTCTTGCGCTGCGAGATGTCGGTCACGCTCCCGCGAACGAGACGCCGGTTCGCCGACGGCAGCCGAACCAGGCGGATTTCACAGGGCACGTCGCGGCCCGATGCGTCCCGGTGCGTCCACTCGAAGACGGGCGTGCCGCCGTCGAGAGCCTCCTGGATCTTCTCCCGGGAGGCCGCCTCCGAGGGACGCCCGTCCGGCTGCGCCGGGGGTGAGAGCGCGGCCGGCCCGGTCTCGGAAGAGCTCCTCGCGCGGGAGACCGTAGAGCCGGACCGCGTTCTCGTTGACCTCGACGAAGCGTCCCGTGTCCACGTCGAAGACGACGATGGCCTCGGGAGCATGCTCGACCTGGATCCGGTAGCGGGCTTCGCCCTCGACGAGGGCCTCCTCGGCGCGCCGCCGGTCGGTGATGTCGATCGAGGAGCCGATGTAGCCGGCGAAGACGCCGCCCGGCGTGAAGCGCGGGTATCCGGTGTCGAAGATCCAGCGGTACTCGCCGTCGTGCCGACGGAGGCGATACTCCATGTGGAAGGGCTTCCGGGCGGCCGCGGGCCTCCGCCTCGTCCGCCCGGATCCTTTCGAGGTCGTCGGGATGAACCCCGTCGCACCAGCCGAGACCCAGCTCCGCCTCGATGGGGCGTCCGGTGAAGTCGAGCCAGGGCTTGCTGAAATAGGTGCACCGGGCGTCCTCGTCGTCGAGCCAGATCATCACGGGCGCGGCGTCGGCCATGAACCGGAACCGCTCTTCGCTCTCGCGCACGGCGTCCTCGGCCTGGCGGCGCTCGGAGATGTCGATGACGGAGCCGATGAACCCCTCGAACTCGCCGGACTCGGTCGAGCGGGGGATCGCCGTCTCCAGGACCCACCGATACTCGCCGTCGTGGCGGCGCAGCCGGTACTCGGTCTGGAACGGGCGCTGGACGAGTCGTGCGGATTCGTAGGTCTCGGCGAACCGGGACCGGTCGTCGGGGTGGATGCTGTCGCGCGATCCGAGTCCCAGCTCGGTCTCGAGCGCTCGGCCCGTGAAATCGAGCCAGGGCTTGTTGAAGTAGTTCGTCATGCCCTGCGCGTCGTCGGTCCAGATCATGACGGGCGCCGCGTCGGCCATCCGGCGGAACCGCTCTTCGCTTTCCCGCAGGGCCTGTTCGGCCCGGCGGCGCTCGGTGACGTCGTGGACGATTCCGATGACGCCCACGATCTGCCCGGCCGCGTCGCGGTGCGGCCCGTAGGTGGCGATCAGCCAGCCGGAGCGGCCCGTCTGGGGGATCGTGTACGGCACGTCGGAAGACGACGCCGTGTCGCCGCCGAGCGCGCGCTCCAGCAGCCGGTCCAGGCCCTGCTCGCGAAGAAACGGAAAAATCTCGAGCGGCTTGCGTCCGACGACCTGGCCCGAAGCCAGGCCGGTCATCCGTTCCATGTACTGGTTCCAGATGATCAGGCGCAGGTCCCGGTCGTAGACGACGATGCCCTCGCCGGCGCCGGAGATGATCTCCTGCCGGAACTGGTTGGACTCCTGCAGCTCCTGCCGGGCGCGCTTGCGTTCGGTGATGTCCTCGACCACGCCCTCGTAGTGGAGCAGGCGCCCCGACGTGTCGCGGACCGGGCGGGCGCCCTTGCGGACCGTGATGATCTGGCCGCCGTAGCGCTTCCACTGGAGCTCCATGTCGTGGACCTCGCCTTCGCGCTCCAGCCTCTCGAGGAAGCTCCGGCGTGCCTTCGGGTCGACGTAGACCTCCCGCAGGTTCATGGCCATGAGGCTCTCGCGGGACGAGAAGCCGAGCAGCTGCAGCAGGGCGGGATTGGCGTCGAGGACCTGGCCCGAGAGGGTGGCCCGATAGAGGCCGACGGGAACGCCCTCGAAAAGCGTCCGGTACCGCGTTTCCGCCTCCCGAGCGATCCGTCGGCGCGTGGACTCCTCGAGGGCCGAACGGATCGCCGGCACGAGGCGGGGGAAGTGGTGGGGGTGTTTGAGGACGTAGTCGTCGAAGCCCACCTTCATCGCCGCGACGGCGAGCTCCTCGCTTCCGGTGCCCGTGCAGAGCAGCACGGGCAGGTCCGGATCCCGGCCGCGGGCCCGCTCGAGCAGGGCAAAGGCGTCGACCCAGGCCGGGCGATGGTCCGCCACGACGAGGTCGAAGGCGCCTGCGTCGAGAACGCGGGGGAGGTCGCCGGCGTCCTCGACCGCGGTCACGCGAGCGTTCGCGAACCCTTCCTCGAGGGCTCGGGTAATCAGAGCCCGATCGCGCGGGTTCTCGTCGACGACGAGAATCCGCAGCGCTTCGCCCGAAGAACCAGCTCGCCCCGTCGGGCTTCCGCCGGCCGTTGCGTCGGATGGCATCACTTTAAGTGTGTCTGGCTCAACATTATGCCTCAAGACCGGGCGGTGCCGGGCCGGTTTTTGAGCCCTCGCGAGCCGTGCTATCCTGCGCGCCTCTTCCGCGTGGGGCTGTAGCTCAGTTTGGGAGAGCGCCTGAATGGCATTCAGGAGGTCGACGGTTCGATCCCGTTCAGCTCCACCAATTTTCCCGCACTGGCTATTTCCAGGATCGAGCGCGCATAGGCCGCGCTGTGGCTGGATCGAACCGTCGACCTCCGTGGGGGGTTCGGGGGCGCCGTGCGCCCCCCGCCAGGGACGCCGACGGATCCGTCACCCGAGCCAAGCGAGGCGTGACGGTTCGATCCCGTTCAGCTCCACCAATTTCCCGCACTGGCTGTTTCCAGGATCGAGCGCGCATAGGCCGGCTGACGGCTGGATCGAACCGTCGACCTCCGTGGGGGGTCCGGGGGGCGCCGTGCGCCCCCCGCCAGGGACGCCGACGGATCCGTCACCCGAGCGAAGCGGTTAGGCGACGGGCGCGACTCCGGTCGCTTCGATGCGGCGGTCGACATCCCGTCCGGGGCCCTGGTCACGAAGCTCGAGATCGAAGGCTGCAACGATAGCAAGAGCGACGTGCTTCCCGCCTACTTGTTCAACTGCACGGACACCGGGTCGTTATGGACCGCCTACCCCAACAATCAGGGGGTTCAGCTGGCACCCGGCGCCGGTTGCTTCTACGCCTCCGCCCCCATCAACCTCGTGATCGACCGTTTCAATGCCACGCAGCTGGTCGACGTCATTCTGGAGGGAAGCAACGAGCTGGTGAGGTTCCGCGCGATCCGCGTGTTCTACAAGCTCCAAGTCAGCCCTCCGCCGGCCGTGGCCACCTTCGGCGACGTCCCGACCGGCCATCCGTTCTTCCAGTTCGTCGAGGCGCTGGCCGAATCGGGGATCACGGCCGGATGCGGCGGCGGAAATTTCTGTCCGGATGCGCCGCTGACGAGAGGGCAGATGGCGGTGTTCCTGGCGAAGGCCCTCGGGCTGCACTGGATCTACTGAGCGACTCGCGGGGACGGCGAGGCCGTCGGAGGGGATCGCCGCCTACGCCATGTGCACGAACGCGTTCGGGTCCGTCCACTGGCCGCGCTCGTAGAGAAACCGGACGGCCTTGTCGACGACGATCTGGCCGTCCTCGGCCGAGATCCCGATCTCGGCCCGCTCGAGCGGGCGGGGCGTCGGGCCCTCGAAGTTGACGCCGGAGATGTAGTAGCCGGAGCCGTGGCAGGGGCACTTGAACTTCTTCTGGGCCGGGAGCCAGTTGGGCGTGCAGCCGAGGTGCGTGCACACGGCGACGAGGGCGTAGATCGAGTCGCTGTTGCGCACGATCCAGATCCCGTACTTCTCCTTCCAGCGTTCGTCGACGCCGAGCCCATAGGTCGACGGCAGACCGGCCTTGAAGCGCGTCGGCGGCTCGAAGAGGACGTTGGGAAACATGAAGCGCACCGTGGCGGTCAGCCCGGCGGCGGTGGCGGCCGCGAACCCGGTCCACGCCAGGGTCATCCACTTGAGCGTGGAGCGGCGCGTGATCCCATCCGGAGCGAGGTCGGTCGCAGCGGAGGGCATTCTTCGAGCCTCGGGCATGAATGCCTTCCCCCTTCTCACGTCAACGCGATGCGGGCGGCACGGATTCCCGCGCGGAGGCCGCGAATTCGTCTTGCCCCCCCGCCTCGACGCGCTCGAGGTCGACCGGAACCCCTTGTCGCAACGTCTGCAGGACGACACAGGCCTGTTCCGCCGCCGCCACCAGCCTCTCGACCTTGTCGGTCGCGACTCCCTCCGCCGGGCGCAACGTCAGCTGGCACGTCATCCGCTGGAAGCCAACCGCGATCTTCCGGTCCACGGCGAGCGTGCCCCGGACGTCGACGTGGCCCTTGACCCGCACCTCGCAGTCTTCGAGGCCGATGCCGAGCCTCGCGGCGATCATGCGCACCGTCGTTCCCAGGCACGTCGCGAGAGCGGCGCACAGGATGTCGCCCGGATTCGGCAGGTCGTGGAAACCGCCGACCGCCCGGTGGATGCCGACGCGCCACGGGACCTCCTCGTTCTCGCCGGCCAGAACGGCGGCGTGAAAGGGATCCAGGTGGCCGCCGGCTGCGGTCCGGGCCCGATCGGTGATCCATGCGTCGCGCGGCTCCGACCGGTAGTGCTGCCGCAGTGGCTCCTGTCGCTCGAGGACGGATTGTCGGTATTCATTCATGGTTTCTCCTTTCGTCCCGCCGCGATGACAGTCGTTCGCCGGGCGTCCGGAGAGCTGTTGCAGGGTGGTCGGGCGCGGGCGCCGGTGGCGCGACCGTGCGGCGAGCGGTTTCGGCCGCGCCTTTTCAGGTTATCACGCACGCTTCGCAAGACGGGGCCGGGCACCGGCTGGCGAATTTCGCGAGCGCCTGCGGCCGAATTGGCTAGACTGTCCCGCGACCGGTTCGGCGAATCGGAGGAGGGTGCAATGAGGAGCCTGTTCGAACCCGAGGCGCGAGAATCCGTTTCCGGTCGATTGGCCGGCCTGTCGCCCGGCGCCGTCCGTCAGTGGGGCAGGATGGACGCCGCGCAGATGCTGGCGCACTGCTCGGCCGCCCTGGAGGTGGGCACCGGGATTCGCACCCGCCGGCAGTCGCTCATCGGGCGGATCTTCGGCCCCTTCGGGCGCGCGTCGCTGCTCGGTGAGAAGCCGTTCGGACGGAACCTGCCGACGGACCCGACCTTCGTCGTGACCGATGCGCGGGAGTTCGCGCGCGAGAAGGAACGCCTGACCGGTCTGATCGAGCGCTTCTGCCGCGGGGGAGTGGCCGAGGCCGGAAAGCACACGCACTCGTTCCTCGGGCGGATCTCCGGGGACGATTGGGGCGTGATGATGTACAAGCACCTCGACCATCACCTGAGACAGTTCGGCGCCTGACCATTCGCCACCCTTCGAAGGGCTGAACGGGAACGGCGCCGCGGCTCAACCGGTCGCGGTCGGGGGGTCCTCGCCGGCGAGCTGGCGCAGCAGCCGATACGTCTCGGGGGTCGCCATCGCGATGATCTGGTCCCCGGGGGCGAGCCGCGTCGCCCCGTTGGGGACCGTCATCTCGCTGCCGTGGAGGATGGCGACGGCGATCGTCCCCGCCAGGGGGCCGAACGCCTCCGCGACCGTCTGGCCGGCGAGCGCGGATTCCTCGGCCACACGCACGGCCACGAGCATCCCGGCCTTGTCGGTCACCTGGATCGAGTGGCCGAACCGCAGAAGACTGACGAGCCGCGGCAGCGTCAGCTCGGTCGTATCGACCTTGCCACCCTCGATCATCTCGAGCGCGCGGCGGACGAAGACCCCCTGGTGCGCGGGCGAGTCCTCGCGGGTGGGGACCTGGGCCTCGTAGAGGGTCGGGTAGCGGCGGCCGCTCGTCAGCGAGCGCTGGACGATGAAGGACGAGATGTTCGCCAGCATGGCCGGGACGATCAGGCCGTAGCCGCCCGTCATCTCGGCAACCATGATGAGCGTCGAGATCGGCGTGCGCGCGGCGCCCGCGAAAACCGATGCCATTCCGACCACGACGAAGGCCGCGGGCACGACGCCGAGGTCGGGAAAGAAGGCGCCCAGGGCGATTCCGATGATCCCGCCCAGCAACGCTCCCATCGTCACCGTGGGGGCGAAGACGCCTCCCGATCCGCCGGAGCCGATGGTCAGTCCCATGGCCGGGGCCTTCAACAGGAGCAGGATCACGAGCATGGCGATCGAGAGCTTGCCCCCGATGGCCATCTCGACCCACCCGTAGCCGCTGCCGAGGACCTCCGGAACGGCCAGTCCGATCAGGCCGACCAGGGCGCCGCCGATGGCCGGCTTGAAGTGCCGCGGGATGGCGATGCTCCGGAACAGGTCGCGGATGCCGTAGAAGATCCAGGGCAGAAAGGCCCCCAGGACGCCGGAGAGCACGCCGAGGACGCCGAAGCCGAGAAGCGCCGCGGGATTGTGAAAGGTCATTCCCGGCGGAATGGCGAAGATCGGTGACCATCCGACGAAGAAGCCGTGGAAGGCGTACGCGGTCACCGCGGAGATGACCGTGTAGATCAGCGCCTCGGACTCGAACACCATTCCCGAGTACAGGATTTCCACCGCGAAGATCGCCATCCCGAGGGGTGCGCGGAAGACCGCCGCCAGGCCGGCCGCCATCGAGGCGAGCAGCATGATCCGGCGTTCCTGGCCGCGCAGGCGGAGGAACTTCGAGACGATGGCCCCCAGCCCGACCGCGATCTGGGCCGTCGGGCCCTCGCGGCCGGCGACGCCGCCCGATCCGATGGTCAGCGCCGAGGCCACACCCTTGATGAAGGGGATCCGCGGGCGGACCTCGGCCCCTTTCTGGTGGTAGGTCTCCACCGCCGCATCGGTGCCGTGACCCTCGGCTTCGGGGGCCAGGGTGTAAACGAGGACCCCGGAAAGGAGCCCGCCGAGCGTGGTCGAGATGGGAATCCACCAGTGGGTGGTCCACGGATGCGCGTAGGCGCTGGGATAGATGACGCCCGGCAGCGGCGGAACATAGCCGCCCAGATGCTCGAGCATCAGTCGCTGGGCGAAGTTGACCGCGGCGTCGAAAACCAGGGCCGCGAGGGCGCCGAGCAGCCCGATCAGGAAGCAGTAGAAGATGAGCCGGTAGGTCGGCGGAAAGAGGGGCCGGGATGCTTTGCCTTCGATCGCGCCGATCGCGGATTCCGCGCTCGTCAACGGGCGTCGACTCCGCCGGGTGTGGTGTCCAGTGGCATCCCGCGGGGGATCTTATTCGATCGGGCGGCCGGCGCCAGCCGGTGAATCTGCAGGGCCGACGCGGTCGCCGATCCCGCGGCCTCGTCCCCTCAATCCGGGCTTGTTCGGAGCCCTCGGTTTCAGTCAGACTGCGGATCAAGCGCGGACGAAAGGGGAGTCGAGCGGGTGGCCGTCCAAGTACGCCTGAGCCGCGAAATGCGGCTCATCGACATCACGATGATCGGTGTCGGCGCCATGATCGGCGCCGGCATCTTCGTGCTGACCGGCATCGCCGCCGGGGTCGCGGGCCCGGCGCTCGTTCTGGTCTTCGGCCTGAACGGCGTCGTGGCCCTGCTGACGGCGATGGCCTACGCGGAGCTCGGGAGCGCCTTTCACGATGCCGGCGGCGGCTATCTCTGGGTCAAGACGGCGCTTCCGGATCCCAACGGCTTCCTCTCGGGATGGATGTCGTGGTTCGCGCATGCCGTGGCCTGCTCCCTCTACGCGCTGGGGTTCGGCGCCTACTTTCGGCTCGTCCTGGCGGCGATCGGAGCGCCGGCGATGGAGCTCGGACCGCTGTCCCTCGAAAAGGGCCTGGCCGTCGGCGTGGTCCTTCTCTTCGCCTGGATCAACATGCGCGGCGCATCGGAGACGGGCAAGGCCGGCAACGTCGTGACGGTGGGCAAGATCGTCATCATCGGAGTGTTCATCGCGGCGGGACTCTGGGTCATGGCGCGCACCGCCGGCTGGCAGGCCTCGTTCCAGCCGTTCATGCCCAACGGATGGGGTGCCGTGTTCGCCGCGATGGGCCTGACGTTCATCGCCTTCGAGGGCTACGAGATCATCGCGCAGACCAGCGAAGAGGTCGACGACCCGAAGCGCAACGTTCCGCGGGCGATCTTCCTGTCGCTCCTGATCGTCGTGCCGATCTACCTTCTCGTCGCGATCGTGGCCGTCGGGGCGGTCCAGCCTCCGGCCGGAATCGCGGTGACCGAGTACCTCGGCGCCCGCAAGGAGACGGCCCTCGTGACGGCGGCCGACCAGTTCTTCCGGGGCGGCGGATTCATGATTCTCGTCGGTGGCCTCCTGTCGACGCTGTCGGCCCTGAACGCCACGGTGTACTCCTCCTCCCGCGTCGCCTTCGCGATGGCCCGCGACGCCAACCTGCCACAGCTGCTCGGCCGCCTGCACAAGGCTCGCTCGACGCCCCACGTGGCGATCCTGTTCTCGGCGGTGCTGATCGTCGCCATGGCGGTCGCCCTCCCGGTCGAGGAGGTGGCGGCGGCTGCCGACCTGATGTTTCTGCTCCTCTTCGTGCAGGTCAACGTCTCGCTGATCCGACTGCGCAAGCTCCGGCCCGATCTGGATCGCGGCTTTCGGGTTCCCTTCGGGCCGGTCATCCCGCTCCTGGCCATCGCGACGATGCTGTTTCTCGGCGTCTACCTGTCGCTTCACTATCCGAAGGCCCTGATCTCCGCCGTCGCGTGGATCGTCGTCGGCGGCGCGGTCTACTATGGTTACAGCCGGAAGCGGGAAGCCGCGCACGTCGAGCGGACCGAGTGGATGGGACGGATCGAGCGCAAGCAGTATCGGGTGCTCGTCGCCGTGTCGAGCCCGCGCACGCTCGAGTCGCTGCTGGAGATCGGTCTGGCCATTGCCCGGCGCCACGGCGGCGAGCTCGTCCTGCTCTCGGTGGCGGAGGTTCCGGAGGGCGAGTCGCTGATGGCGGGGCGCCGGCTCGTTCGCGAGCTCGAACCGCTTCTGGAAGAAGCCGTTCGGCGGGCGACGCGACGGGACGTTCCGGCGGAATCCGTGGTCAAGATCGCGCGTCGGGTCAGCCATGCGATCGTGGAGACGGCTCGCGAGGAATCCTGCAACTTCATCGTGATCGGCCGGCCGGAGTCCCACTCGCTCTTCGATCGGATCGTGGCGTCGCTCGTCGAGCATGTCCTTGCCGACGCCCCCTGTCGGGTCGGCGTCGTGTTCGGAAGGGTCGAGCCGGACGCCATCCGCCGCATCGTCGTGCCTTTGACGCGCCGGCCGAACTCCCGGCTCGCCATCGAGCTCGCGCCGGCGTTGGCCCAGGGGTTTGATGCCCCGGTCCAGGCGATCACCATCGTCCCGGCGGGCCTCGGTCCGGGCGAAGAGGAAGCGCTGGAGGAAGGGGCCCGGGAAATGCTCCGCGATTCGGAGTCCGGGGCGTCGCTCGAGATTCACCACCACAGCGACGTCGCCCACGGATTGTCGCGTGCGATTCGCGCTGGCGATCTCGTTCTGCTGGGGGCGCCGAGCTCGGGCCCGGTCGCCGGAATGCTCGGCGAGACGGTACCCGCCCTGATCGCGCGCCACGGCCGCAATCCGGTCGTCGTCGTTCGCGAGGTGGAGGAGCGGCGGGCGTCCCGGTTCGAGCGGGCGTTTTTTAGGAAGGGGTAAAGAGCGGCCATGACCAACGCTGGACAACCGACCGGATGGATTGCGGGCTTTGTGGATCGCGTGCTCGTCTACCTGCCGACTCTTCTCGCCGGTTTGCTCGTGCTCTGCGCCGGCGTCGCCATCGGCTGGGTGGCCAAGCGTGCCGTCGTCCGGGTCCTCATCTGGCTGCGGCTGGACCGCCTCGGGGGCCGGGTCGGCTGGCGTGCAGCGCTCGGCCGCGGCGATACGCGAGCCGCTCTGTACAATCTCGCCGGCGCCGCGGTCATGGCCGTCGTCGTGCTCATCTTTCTCGACAACGCCCTCGAGATCATGGGGCTGACCGTCCTCTCGCGCATGGCAGACCGCGTCGTCCTCGCCCTTCCCGACCTCGGCCTGGCCCTTCTCGTCGTGATCGCGGGCCTGATCGTCGCGCGGCTGGCCGGGGAGCGCGTCGAGGACCTGTTCGAGATCGAAGAATTCGCGCATGCACGGTTGGCCGGCAGCGTCTGCCGGAGCGTGCTGCTCGTACTCACCGGGGCGCTCGCGCTCTGGCAGATCGGCTTCGCCCGGCAGATCGTGCTCGCGGCGTTTCTGATTCTGTTCGGAGCGATCGGTATCGCGTTCGCGCTGTCCGTCGGCCTCGGCTCCGCCCGTGCCGTCGGCGCCGGGTGGGAGGCGCTGTTCCAGAGACGGAAAAAGTCGGGGGACGCCGCGAACTCTTGACGAGCCGCAACTCGTGTGCTATCATGAGTTTAGTTGGGATGGCGCTTCGATTCCCTTGCCACGTGTCGTCCCGGGTGTCGTCGGGACACGATCTTTTGTTCGCAGGGGTCAAGGAGGTCCATCTATGAAGTTCGCACGCAATGTCCATTTTCAGATCAAGAACGGCAAAGAGCAGGAGTTCACCCGGGTCTTCGAGACGGACGTGCTTCCCATGCTGCGCAAGCAGAACGGATTCAAGGAGGAGCTGACGCTCGTCGACGGAAACCGCGGAGTCGGGATCAGCCTCTGGGCGGACCGCGGCAGCGCGGAGGCGTACCAGTCGGCGACGTTCCCCCGGGTCCTGGAGAAGCTGGGTCCGGTCATCGAGGGCACGCCGCGAGTCGAGAACTACCAGATCGGCATGACGACGCTGCACGCGTAGTCTCGGCCCGTGGGGCACCTTGCTCGTGCTCCTCTTTTCGAAGGCCCCGAAAGGGGCCTTTTCTTTGCGGTCCCGCCGGAGATCGGCCGGATTCGGGTCGTGTGTTTCCGAGCGGCGTCCCGGGGGTCGACGTCCCCACGATGACCGGCCCTGGCGGGCTCGTCCGGCTGGCTTGGACATAGACTTCCGCCATGGACGCGATCCTCGAGCACCGTCTCTTCCGGATGGGCGGGACGCCGATCACGGTGGAGAGCATTCTCACCGGAGTCGCGATCCTGGCGGCGTCGTGGGTCCTGGCGCGCGTCCTTCGATGGCTCATCGTGCACCGGCTGCCGGCCCGCACTTCGGTCGCTCTAGGCACCCGATACGCGATCGGCCGCATCCTCGGGTACATCATCCTATTCCTGGGATTCACGGTCGCGCTGCAGTCGCTCGGGATCAACCTGGCGGCGCTGACGGTCTTCGGTGGAGCGTTGGGTCTCGGGCTCGGCATCGGGCTCCAGGACGTCGCGAAGAACTTCATCTCCGGCCTCATCATCCTCTTCGAGCGCCCCGTTCAGGTCGGTGACCGCATCGAGATGGGCGACGTCACCGGAGACGTCATCGAGGTGCGCGCCCGCGCCACGGTCGTCCGGACGAACGACGACGTGCACCTGATCGTCCCCAATGCGCGGTTCATCTCGGACACGGTGACCAACCGGAGCTTCGGCCACCGCCGCGTGCGATACCGCGATTCCGGTCTCCGTGGCGTACGGCACCGACCCGCATGCGGTCGTGGAGGCCCTCGGGGAGGCAGCGGCGCTCAGCCCGAGCGTTCTGAAGGAGCCTCCGCCGCTCGTCTGGTTCCGCCAGTTCGGCGAGTCGTCCCTGGACTTCGACTTGCTTTGCTGGACGAGCACCATGTTGAGCAAGCCCGGGGCCTTCCGGAGCGAGCTGAATTTTCTGGTTCACGACTCTTTGAAAAAGCGGGACATCCAGGTCCCGTTCCCTCAGCGGGACATTCACATCCGGTCGGCGGCTGGCCTCGAGCGCCTGCGCGGGTCGGATGCGGCCGGGCGGGAGACGAAGTGAGCCCCGCCCGCCGGCCGCCGCGGCGGCGGGCCGCGGCGCGAGGACGATCGTTTCGACGGTTCCGGAGCGCGCCGTGCCGCTGACCCTTCCGATGCTCCTCTCCTTCGCCCTGCTGGTCGGGGCGATGGTGCTCTTCGCGCTGGAGATCTATCCGGTCGATTTCGTCGCTCTGGCGATCCTCGCGTCGCTCCTGGTGCTGGCGCCGGTTCTCGGGCTGACGCCGCAGGAGGTCATCTCGGGATTCAGCAATCCGGCCGCGATCACGGTTCTCGCGATGTTCGTGCTGTCCGGGGCCGTGCAGCGCACCGGCGTCATCCAGCGGTTTTCCCGGCGGATGTCGTCCCTGGCGGGAAACGGAGAGATCCGACAGCTGCTGGCCGTCATCGTGGTCGCGGCCCCGCTTTCGATGGTCATCAACAACACGGCCGTCGTGGCGCTCTTGATGCCCATGGTCATCACGCTGGCCAAAGAGAAGGGCGTTTCGCCGTCGAAGCTCCTCCTGCCGCTGTCCTACGTTGCCCAGCTGGCGGGCGTCGTCACGCTGATCGGCACCTCGACCAACATCCTGGGCAACGCGCTGGCGGAGGAGAATGGGATCGGCGGGTTCGGCATGTTCGAATTCTCCCGGATCGGGCTCGCGGTCCTGGCGACGGGCACGCTCTACCTGGTCTTCGTCGGGCGCCGCCTCATTCCGGCCCGGCGTCCCCCCGCGGGTAAGAGCGGATCAGAGCATCATCGAGGGGTACGTCTCGGAGGTCGTCGTTCTCGAGTCCTCCCGGTTCGTGGGAAAGAGCCTCCGGGAAGCCGGCCTCGGCGAAGAGACGGGAGTGCGGGTGCTCGAGATCCTGCACCAGGGGCGGCGCCTGGCACCGGACTCGTGGCGCAAGCTCGTCGCCGGCGACATCCTGGTCGTGGCGACCGCCCGGGAGGCGCTGCTGCGCCTGCGGGAGACCGCCGGGCTGGCCCTCGAAGCCGACGCCCACTGGGAGGAGGACGCGGAGGGAGGCGAGGCGACGGTCCTCGAGGTCGTTCTCGGCCCCAACTCGGACCTGGTCGGAGCGACGCTTCGGGAGGCGGAGTTCTACCAGCGCTTCGGCTGCGCGGTCCTCGCGATTCGGCAGCATGGACAGCTCCTGCGAGAGAGGCTCGCGACGGTTCGGCTCCTCTTTGGAGACACGCTGCTCCTGCGCGTGCCCCGGGAGCTCATGAACCGCATCCGGCGCGTGCCCGGCTTCATCGTGACCGGTGCGGTCGAGGGGGCGGGATACCGTCCCCGCAAGACGGCGATCGCGGTCGGCATCGTCCTGGCCGTCGTCGCCATCGCCGCGCTCGGCGTGCCGATCCTCGTCACGTCCGTGGCCGGGGCCGCGCTCATGGTGCTGACCGGCTGCCTGCGCATGGACGAGGTGCACGAAGCCATCCGGTGGGACGTCATCTTCCTGCTGGCCGGCGTGATTCCGCTGGGCCTCGCTCTCGAACGGACCGGAGGCGCCCGGATGCTGGCGGGCCTCGTGACGCGTCTCGGGCCGTTCCTGCCGGGCGTGCTCGTGCTGGCGCTCTTCTATGCGGCCACGATGCTTCTGACCGAGCTCGTGTCGAACAACGCCGCCGTGGTCGTGATGGTGCCCGTGGGGATCGGGACCGCCCGCGCGCTGGGTCTCGACCCCCGGGCGTTCGTCCTGGCCATCATGTTCGCCGCCTCCACGAGCTTCTCGACCCCGGTCGGCTACCAGACGAACGCCCTGGTCTACGGCCCGGGCGGCTACCGGTTTTCCGACTACGTGCGCGTGGGCGGTCCGCTCAACCTGCTGCTCGCGATCCTGACGCCGCTCTTCATCGCTCTGTGGTGGGGGCTGTAGCCCCCGGGCCGGGGCGTGCGGGATCGCCCTTCGCGAGCCGTTCGGCGGCCGCCCCGTCCACCGATCGCAGGTGCAGGTCGCGCTGCGGAAACGGGATCTCGACCCCGGCGGCGCGGAACTGCCGGTCGATCTCGACCCGGAGCTGGCTGAGGGTCGGGAGGCGCAGGGAAACCTCCGGGAGCCACACGCGCACCTCGAAGTTGAGGGAGCTGTCGCCGAACCCGGCGAAAAGGATCTGGGGGGCGGGATCGGCGAGCACCGAGGGGTGCTTCTCCGCGGCCGACTTCAGGATGCCGAAGACCTTTTCGATGTCGCTGCCGTAGGCGACCCCGACCTCGGCGATGACCCGATTCTGGCGGCTCGAAAGGGTCCAGTTGGTGAGCTTCTGCGAGACGAGCTCGCCGTTGGGGACCACGATCTCGGAGCCGTCGTACACGGACACCACCGTGGCCCGCAGGCCGATGTGCTTGATCGCGCCCCAGTCGGACCCGACGACGACGGTGTCCCCGGCGCGCACAGGCCGCTCGAAGAGCAGGACGAGTCCGCAGACGAGATCGTTGACGATGTTCTGGAGGCCGAATCCGATGCCCACGCCGAGCGCGCCGGCCACGATCGCGAAGCTGCGCAGCTCGACCCCCATCACGGCGAGCGCGAGGAGGGCTCCGACGAGCACCACCGCATAGTGGACCAGGCGCGCGACGGACTCGCCGACACCGGGCTCGATGCCCCGGCTCTCCAGGATCCGCCCGCGCAGGAGCGCGCGCAGGGCGGACGAGGCGAGGAGGGCGACGTACAGAACGAACGCGCCCTTGAGCAGGCTCGCGACGGTGAGGTGCAGCGAACCGACCTCGAAGCCGGCGCTGGATATCGCCTGCCACGTCTTCCACGGCGAGGGCGCGATCTCCCACGCGTCGAGAACGGCAAGAAGGGCGCCGAAGATGAAAACCGCCTCGATCAGACGCGCGAGCCGACGGCCGAGCTGGTAGAACGCCTGGCGGACCAGCGGATAGCGTCCCTCTCCGGCGCGATGTCCGAGGACCGCGACTCCTCCCCGGGCCAGGCGCACGAGGAACGCGACGACGAAGCCCACGAATCCCGTCGCGAGGCTCGAGGAAGTGAGCCAGCGCGCGAGATGGTCGAAGCCGAGGACCTCGGCGAGGAGCACGACGGCCAGCATCCCGGCGCCGACCACCAGCGTGATCGTCAGCCAGTGCCGGCGCCCCAGCTCGCGGGCGTTGCGCCGCGCCAGGACGAGCAGGAAGGGGATCCCGGCGAGGGCCGCGGCCGCGAGAACGATCCGGAAGAGCGACTCCGGCAGCGCGATCCACTCGAGCACTCCGAGGAGCGGAAAGAAGATCGAGAGCGTGTAGACGATGCGCCGCAGCCGGCGATTCGCGAACATCGACGCGGCGAGGATGGAGGCCGAGATCGCGAGGGCGATCCAGATGAGGATCTGCCAGGCGGCCGGTGGAGGTCCGTAGAAGGCGCTCAGCCCGAGGACGGCCCCGAACGTTCCGACGGCCCACGGGTGCCGGAGGGTGGCCCAGTCCTCCCCGTCCCGCGCGGAGCGCCGGATGCGGCGGACACCGTAGGCGATGGCCGCCGCCACGAGCAGCTGAAGGATGAGGACGCCGGCGTTCCGGCGGACGAAGGCGGGATCGAGCCGCGACCGGTCTTGAATCCCGCTCCATGGCTCGGCGGTTTCGGTGCGCAGGGCCTCGCCGAACGCCGCGGAAAAGAGCGGCGGAGCGTTTCGATCGAGCAAGTCGCGGCGGCGACGGCGGCGCTGTTCCTCGGTGCTCGAGACGATCTCCAGGTTGTCGCGGCGGATCCGCTCGATCTTCTCCCCGACCGCGAGGAGACCCGGAAACGCCTCCGCGGTCCGGCCCACGATGCCGCGGATGTGCTCCTCGGCCTGCGCCACCTGCGGGGCGAGGGTCGGCCATTGCGGGTCCGCGCGCAGGACGAGCGCCCAGGAGTGCCAGAAATCCCGCCGCTCCGTCCATTCCTTGCGAATCTCCGCCAGCTTCTTGAGCCGCTCGGCGGTGTTCTGCCGCGGATTTTCGAGCGCGTCGATGTCGGAAAGCGCCTTGTCGTGGATCATCGAGATGCGCGCGGGCCGGACGTATCCGCGGTGCCGCGATGCCTCCATCTCGCTCTCGAGGACGTCCTGGCGCGCGGCCGCATCCGCAACCTCGGCCGTGAGGCCGGCAACGCTCGCGATGCGCGCGATCTCGAGCTCGGCCGCCGCCGCGGCGTCGGCCACGTCGTCGGCGCGGGAGACCACCTCGTACGCCTCCGGGTAGGGCGTGGGCGTGAGCGCCGTTTCCGGCGGGGGGGTGGAAGTCGCCGCGAGCTGGCCGAAGGCCGGGCTCCCGAAGGCGGCCACGGCCATCCCGCAGATTCCGACGATTCGCGCGAGTCCCGTCATCTCCGGAGCTGTTTTTACAACAAGTCCGGGCCCGGAGCGCTGCGAATCGACGGCCGTGGGCTTTCGGCGGGTCTCGACCTCGAGCGGCGGCCCTAAGGAAAGATTCCGAGCTCCCCGTAGCTGACGGCGACCTTGCGGATCGCCAGGACGAAGGCTGCCGTCCGCATGTCCGGGATCTGCGCCTGTTCGTTCTGGACGGCCCGGACCTGATGGAAGGCGGAGCTCATGGTTTCCTCGAGCCCGGAGTTGACGAGGTCTTCTTCGTCCGGGCCGCGCACGAGGCGCTTGCGCTCGTCCTCGGACAGCGGCTTTCCCGACGCGCGCTCGATCGCTCCCACCATCTCCCGCGCGCTCAACTCCTCGAAGCGCTTGGCCATGCGCCCGAACCGGACGTGGGAGAGGTTCTTGAGCCACTCGAAGTAGGAGACCGTCACGCCTCCGGCGTTCAGGTACATGTCCGGAATCACGAGAACGCCGCGGGAACGCAGAATCTCCTCCGCGTCGGTCGTCGTGGGCCCGTTGGCGGCCTCCGCGACGCACCGCGCCCGCACGCGCGGCGCGTTGTCCGGCGTCAGGACGTTCTCGAGCGCGGCCGGGACGAGCACGTCGCAGTCGAGCTCGAGCGCCGCCGAGCTCGAGGGCAGGTCCGTGGCTCCGGGGAAACCCGTGATTCGCCCGGACTCGTTCCGGTGCCGGACGACCGCCTCGAGGTCGAGCCCGTCCGGTGCGGCGATGGCGCCCTCGTACTCGGCGAGACCCACGAGCACCGCGCCGCCTTCCTGCAGGAAACGGGCCGCGTGGTAGCCGACGTTTCCGAGGCCCTGGACGACCACGCGCTTTCCCGCGAGGCCCGGCGTCAGGCCGTGCCGGGCAACGAGCTCGGTGTCCGCCATCGCCTCGCGGATCCCGTAGAAGACCCCGCGGCCCGTCGCCTCGGTGCGCCCCCGGATCCCTCCCTGGCTGACGGGTTTCCCGGTCACGCAGCCCAGGGCATCCACTTCGCCCGGGTGGAACTGTCCGTAGGTGTCGGCGATCCAGGCCATTTCCCGGGCCCCGCTGCCATAGTCGGGCGCCGGCACGTCGACGCCCGGTCCGAGGAAATTCTTCTTGATCAGCTCCGCCGCGTACCGCCGGGTGATCCGCTCGAGCTGCTCGACGTTGGTCTTGCGCGGATCGACACGGATGGCGCCCTTGGCGCCTCCGAAGGGCACGTTGACGATCGCGCACTTGTACGTCATCAGGGCGGCCAGGGCCTGGACTTCGTCGGCGTCGACATCCGGGGAATAGCGGATCCCGCCTTTGACGGGGAGCTTGTGGTGGCTGTGCTCGGCCCTCCACGCCTCGATGACCTCGACGCCGCCGCCCGTCCGCCGGACCGGAAACTGAAAGCGGTAGACGCTGTTGCACGTCTTCATCTGCTCGAGCAGGCCGGGCGGATACTCTCCGAACGCGGCGGCCGCGTCGAAGTTGCGGTTCACGGTCTCGAGCATGTTGCCGGATTTCCTCATGTGCGCCTCCCGCCGATCCGATGGGTTCGGGTTCGGAGAAACATAGCTCACCCGGTCGCCCGGGCGGTCGCGTCGGGCCCGGGGACCTCCTCGACCGTTTGCTCGGCGACGATTCCGCGTTTCCGCAGGGCCTGGAGCACCGGCTCGGTGATGCGCGGGTCCAGCGGGATCTGCACTCCCGGAATGGGGATCCCTCCCTCGAGCAGCAGGCGGCAGGCCTCGGCGGCGGGAAGGCTGACGGTCCGCGCCAGGGCGGAGTCGTCGCCGGCCTCGCCCCGGACGACGAGCCGGGCCGTGATCCGCCGCGCCGAGCCGTCGCCGTAGACCGCGAGGCAGCGATGCTCCAGGGCGACCAGGTCGTGCTCTCCCGGCGAATACCGGAGCTTCTCCTGGAGGAGACGGGTCAGCACGTCGAGGGGCGCAGCCAGACCGTCCGGGACCGGGCGGTCCGAGAGGAGGCCCAGCCACTCGAGTCGCGCGACGACCGGGTGGCCTTCGGCGACGCCGAGCCTCTGCGCGAGGCGGGCGGTGAGGCTCCCGGATCCCGGCGGGAGGTGATGCTCGACGAAACCGGCGTATGACCTGTGCGAAAAGTCCTCGGGTTCGAGGGCGAGGAGGCCGAGGTCGAAGAGGGCATGCCACGTCTGGCACCAGCCGGGATACCTCAGGGTGCCGCGAAAGAAGTCGCGGACGCCGGGCACGCCGTAGGCGTCGAGGTAGCGCAACGTATTGCGGTTGGGATAGGCCTCGAGCCGTCCCACGCCGGGAATTTCGACCGAACGCGGATCGTCGAAGAGGTCGGGAAACGGACGCTCGACCAGGACGCCCCGGTCCAGGTAGCGCACGGGGTTTCGGGCCGCGAGCACGACGCCCCGCGGGCTCCACGCGAACTTGTAGCCCCAGGGATTGTCGTTGGATTCGGGCGCCGGGATGGCTCCGCAGCAGGACGAGAGGGAGACCACGCGGCCACCCTCGGACTGGACGCCCCGGATGAGGGTCATCGCCGTCATGTGGTCGATGCCGGGATCCAGGCCCATCTCGTTCAGGAGCAGGACTCCGCGCTCGCGGGCCGTCGCGTCGAGGGCCTGCATGGCGTCCGAAACGTAGGACGTCGTCACCAGCGGAACTCGCTGGTCGAGGCAAACCCGGGCGATGCCCGCATGCCGCTCCGCCGGCAGCAGGCTGACCACGACTTCCGCCCGGGAGATCTCGGTGCGCAGCTCCGCCTCCGCGGAGGCATCCGCTTCCAGGGCGGTCGCCCGCGGCCGGCCGGCGATCAGCGCGTGCGCCCGCCCGATGTTGAGGGTCACCAGGCGCAGCTCGACCTCCGGCATCTCGAGGAGATCGTCGAGGAGGGGCTTGACCACGAGGCCGGCGCCGAGGATGAGGATTCGTCTCAAACGCCGGCCCTCTCGAGGTCTTTCGCGAGATAACGGAAGGCCGGCGTGAGCTCTCCGGCGTGGACGACGACTGCGCCGAGAAGGGCCGCCGGCAACGTCAAGTGCTCGAAGTCGACGCGATAGTCGGCCGTCACGAGGCCCGCGAGAAACGGAAAAAGGGAGTCCCCGAAGTGCTCGGACGCGTCGAGCGGGAACTCGGCCGGGAGGTTGTCGACCGCGAGAACGACCGGGCCGGGGCCCTCGAAACCCGTGCGGGTCCGGGCCGTCGCCGGGTCGTACGTGTAGACGGGCTCGTCCGGCGTCGTGGATCGCACCGTCGCGGCGATCGAACCGTCGACGTCGCAGGAGATGTCGGCCAGAACCCGGAGTCGCGGCCGCGCACCCGAGCCGAAGAGCTGCGTGAGCGCCTCGCGGGTGACCAGCCGCGGCTGCCCGGGCAGCCAGTAGATTCCGTTGACGAGGACGGTGAGGTACGGGAGGTGCTGTTCGAACGCGCCGCGATGCTCCCGGCGGAAGACGACCTTGTAGACCGCGCGGCGGGACAGGCCCTTGTGGAGGAAGAGGCCCGGCAGCTCTTCCGGCGAGACTTCCACGACCGGCAGCCGGTGGAAGATCTCCTGGGCGCCGGCGGCGACGTTGCCTCCACCCGTGAACCCGACGACCAGCGGATGGAGCTCCGGGCGCACGCCCCGGTCGCGGATCCGGCGCCCGACCGTCGCGGCGAGGTGCTCGGCCGCGGCTTCGACGCTGCGGTATCGGTGGGCCGGCTCCACGGCGGCGAAGGCGCTTTCGATGCCTTCGGCCTCGAGCCGCCGGCCCAGAGCCCAGAGGGCGTCGACCATCCCGGCGAAGCCGGCGTGACGCCCGAAGAAGATCAGCCGGCGCCCGAAACGGTCCACGATCGACTCGTAGTCGATCAGCGTGCAGCCGAGCTCGCGAAAGCGGCGGAGAGCCGGCATGTTCTCCGGCTGACCCTTGATGACGTGCGGGAAGATCGTGTACGTCGTCTGCGCGAGCAGACGGTCCGGCGGGATCTCCTTGACTCCGAGTATCACGCGACAGTCTGCGAGATTCGGCGCGATGGCCGCGCCTGCCGCCGCGTATTCGTCATCGGGATAGATGCGCAGCGGCGACGCCTGGACCGCGACCGTGCGGCCCTGCTCGCGCACGAGCTCGGCGACGTGGGCCGGCGAGAGCGGCGCCCGCCGCTCCCAGACGTTCTTGTCCTCGGCGCGAATTCCGATGTCGATCACGTCCGCCGCTCCCCTCCGGCACGAAAGAGTAACGCACGGTTCCCGTGCGATCCGGCGACACCCGCCGGGCGATGTGCGGTTGCCGCCATCAGGCGGGGCGTTCGCCTTCCAGTCGTCGCCCCGTCTCGCCGTCGAACCAGAGGAACCGCGCCGGATCGACGGAGGCGTGGAGCGAGTCCGGCCACGCCTCGCGACTCGGCGCCAGGGCCCTCAGAGGCTCCTCTCCGACGCGCAGCGTCAGGAGGGCCCGGTCGCCCGAGTGGCTCAACGACTTCGAGGGTCGCCGGCCAGGCGCCGGGACGGGGCTCTTCGGAGACGCGCGACGTGCTCGGGGCGAACGCCGAGGTCGAGCGTCCGGGCGGACGGGAAACGGCCGGGCAGCGGGACCCGCGCCGCACGGCCGACGAAGAATCCGCCGTCGACACGTCCACGCCAGACCGTCAGCCGCGGGCTGCCGATGAAGGTCGCCGTGAAGAGGTCCGCCGGCCGTTCGTAGATCTCGAGCGGGGCGGCGCGCTGGATGGCGCGCCCTTCCCGCAGCAACAGGATTTCGTCGGAGAGGCTCATCGCCTCGGCCTGATCGTGGGTCACGTAGAGCACGGTCGCGGCGAGTCGGCGGAAGAGACCCTTGAGCTCGGCGCGCATCCCCTCGCGCAGGAGAGCGTCGAGGTTCGAGAGCGGCTCATCCATCAGATAGAGGCGCGGGCGGCGCGCGAGCGCGCGGCCGAGAGCCACGCGCTGCTGTTGTCCGCCGGACAGTTGCCCGGGCCGGCGGGCGAGCAGCTCCGCGATTCCCAGCATCTGCGCGGTTTCCCGGATGCGCGCTTCGATCTCGGTCCGCGGCAGCCGGCGCGCCTCCAGCCCGAGCGACAGGTTGCGAGCGACCGTCAGGTGGGGATAGAGGGCGTAGTTCTGGAAGACGAAGCCGACGTCGCGTTCGCCTGGCGGCACGCCGTCGAGCGGCTGGCCGTCGAGCGTCAGGTGCCCGTCGGTCGGGACTTCCAGCCCGGCCACGATGCGGAGCAGGGTGGACTTGCCGCAGCCCGACGGCCCGAGCAGGGTCAGGACGCGCCCCGGCCGGGCCGTGAACGAAACCCCGTCGAGGGCCCGCCCGCCTCCGGCGAAGACCTTGCGGAGGTCCTCCGCGACGAGCTCGCCCGACCCCGCACCCGGCACATTGCCGCCGGCCGTCATCCCTTGACCGCTCCGCGCGTCAGCCCGCTCGCGATCCGGCGCTCGAAGAGGAGCACGAGGACGACGAGCGGCGCCGTCGCGACGACGACGGCGGCCGAGAGCTGCCCCCAGGGGATTTCGTAAATCGAGGCACCGCCCACGCTTGCCAGGCCCGCGGTGATCGTCTTGCTCTCGTCGCGCGTCAGGAAGGTCAGCGCCAGGAGGAACTCGTTCCAGCACGCGATGAAGACGAGGATCGCCGCGGTCGCCACGGAGGGCAGGGCCAGCGGCAGCTCGATCCGGACGAGCCGCTGCAGGGGGGAGAGACCGTCGAGCGCGGCGGCTTCGTCGATCTCGGGGGGGATCTGGCGGTACGCGCTCTCCAGGATCCAGATCGCGAGGGGCAGCGCGAAGGCCGCGTAGGGCACGGCCAGAGCGAGGGGATGGTTGAGCGCGCGGAGCGCCCGGGCCGCTTCGTAGAGCGGGAACAGCAGGAGGATCGGGGGAAACGTCGCCAGCAGGAGGAGACCGAAGAGAATGCGGCGACGCTTCCGGCCGGCCATGCGGGCGAGAGCGCTCGCGGCGGGCAGGCCGACGCAGACGGCGAGCAGCGTCGATGCGGCGCTCGCCTCGAAGCTGTTGAGGAGGTATCGGCCGAGCGGCTTTCGCTCGGCGAGCACCGCGAAATGGCGCAGGGTCGGCGGGCGCGGAAGGTAGACGGTCGGGGTCGCCGTGATCTGTGAGTCCGGCTTGAGCGCGGTCAGGAGCTGCCAGGCCGCCGGAGCGAGGCTCCACGCGAGAACGACGCCGGCGGCCAGGGCGAACGCGGCGCGCCTCATCGTGCCTCCCGCGTTCGGGCCGGGGGATCCCCGAGGCGGATGACGATCCAGGCGAGCAGGGCGGCGAAGATCGTGGCCTGGGTCGCGATCGCGGATCCGTAGCCGAAATCGAGGTACCGGAAGTCGTTCTGAAAGGCGTAGAGAGACACGGTCTCGGTCGACCCGCCCGGGCCTCCGCCCGTCATGACGTAGACGACGTCGAACGCCCCGTAGGCCTGCACCGCGCGGAAGAGGGCCGCCGCGAGAATCGACGGGGCGAGGAGAGGCAGCACGATCCTCCGCAGCCGCGCCCAGGCGCCGAGGCCGTCGAGGCGGGCGGCCTCGAGGATCTCCTCCGGGATTCCCTGGAGACCGGCCAGCACGATCAGCGCAACGAACGGCGTGGTCTTCCAGACGTCTGCGAGGATCATGGACGCCATCGCCGTTCGGGGCTGTCCCAGCCACGCGATCGGCTGCGCGATCCAGCCCATCCGATGGAGGAGATCGTTGGCGACGCCGAAGGAATCGTTGAAGATCCAGACCCAGGCGAGCGCGATGATCGAGGTGGGCAGCGCCCACGGCAGCATCACGGCGGCGCGAAGCGCGCCCCGGCCCCGGAATCGGCGGTGCAGGACCAGCGCGATCGCGGTGCCGAGGACGGTGTCGAGAAGGGTCGAGGCGCCGGCGAAGACGAAAGTGTTCCGCAGCGCCGACCACCAGCGGCCGTCGTTCCAGAGGCGGGCGTACTGGGAGAGGCCGGCCCAGCGGGCGCCCCCGCCTCCGGGATCCACGCGCTCGAATGAGAGCTCGACCACGCGGAAGATCGGCACGGCCACGACGGCCGCCAGGAGCAACCCGGCCGGCCACAGAAACGCGGCACGGCCGCGATTCCGCACGGCGCTCACGGCGCGGGCCTCGGGACCGGGAGGTCCGAATCCGCGCGGACCGGTCCGAGGAGTTGCCGCGTCTCGCGCTGCGCGGCCGCGAGCGCCTCTGCCGAAGACTCGAGTCCCGAGAGCGAAGCGCTCAGGTGTCGCTGGAGGATGTCGGAGGCCTGCGCGTAGCGCGGCACCGCCGGCCGAAGGATCGTGCCACGGTGCAGCCCGAGGAGCGTCTCGAGGAACGGATCGGCGGCGAGCAGGACCGGGTCCCGATACGCGGCGATCGAGGCCGGGGCATATCCGCTGTCCCGGCAGAGCGCCCGCTGGCTGGCGGGCGCCACGGCATGGCGGATGAAGTCGACGGCGAGGTCGGGCCGGCGGCTGAAGCGCGAGACACCGAGGCCCCAGCCTCCCAGCGTGCCGCCGCCCTCCCGTCCCGGCGCGTGCACCATGGACCGCACCGCGATCTTCCCGGCGATCCGGGAGGACGGGGCCTGCGCGAGTCGCCAGGCGTACGGCCAGCTTCGGAGGAAAACTGCGCGCCCGTCCTGGAAGAGACGGCGGCTCTCCTCCTCCTTGTAGGTGGTCACGCCCGGGGGACTGATCGGTTCCGGGCCCATCCGGCACGTCCGGAGGAAGTCGAGCGCGGCGCGCGCCGCCGGGCGGTCGAGACCGACCTCCTGCGTCGCCGGGTCGATCCAGAACCCCCCCTGGCCGTGCAGCACCTCGAGGTAGTTGCAGACGAGGCCTTCGTACTGGGCGCCCTGCCAGACGTAGCCCCAGCGGTCGGGCGGGGCCTGCAGCCGCCGGGCGATTCGGAGGAGATCCTCGAACGTCTCCGGGGGCGCGAGCCCGGCCTGCTCGAGCAGGTCGCGGCGGTAGTAGAGAAGGCCCTCGTCGGTTCGGACGGGGATGCGGTAGAGGCGGCCGCCGTAGCGCCCGGCGGCCAGGTCTGCGGGGAGCAGGCCGCGGGTCTCCTCCGGCGGGAAGGCGTCGTCGAGCGGCGCGAGCCAGCCGGCCGCGGCGAATTTCGGCGTCCACGTGACGTCCATCGACACCAGGTCGAACGTATCGTCGCGGGCCAGCAGCGCGGCCGTGTAGAGATTCTCCCGGAGATCCGTGGCGTTGGGCCCTTCGACGAGATCGACCCGCACGCCCGGATGCGCGGCCTCGAAGCCGCGCGCCACGGGCGCCCAGGCGTCCCGCTCGCTCGCCGCGACGACCATCGCGAGCCGCGCCGGGGCGCCGGCCGGGCGGTCGCGCGGCGCGCAGCCCGCCGCCGCGAGCTCCAGCACGAGAGTCGACGCGGCTAGGAGACGGCCCACCGGGCCGATTTTGACACGGTGGGTTCCGGCGCCCGGAACCCGCTCAAGGCGAGTCCGCCGCCCCAGAAGTAGTTCCGGTCGTCCGTCAGGCCGCCGTGGTGAGCCTCGTTGCGGCCGCCGACCGACTCGGAGTGAATGGCCTTCCCGCGGGTCTTGGAGCCGGGACGCACGTCGATCGCGACGAGCTTGTCCGAGCCGTCCCCGACCCCGGGCTTGCCGAGAGTCCAGACGTAGACGAAGTCCTCCTGACCCGTGATCTTCGCCATGTACGGCGACTGGCAGGTCTCGTCGGCGCGCGCCGTCCCGGCGAGCACGAGCCCCAGGACGGCCAGGGCGATGCCGAGTCTCTGGATCCTTCGCCAAAGAATGGTGTCACTCATGTCCTTCGTCCTCCTTGTCTCGCCCCGAAGGGCGAGGGTGTACCGATCCCATACCAATTTTGCGGTGCGATCTTGGAAAATCATCGCGTCGTTCTACGGGTCGCGAATGCGATCGAGCACCTCGGATTTGTCGCACGAGTATCACAGGCTCGACGGACCTTCAACGCCGAAGGGGCGGATTCTCTGGCCCGCGGCCCAGGCCGGCAGTACGATCTTGAAGCCGGCAGAAGCGGCCGTCGCGCCGCTCCGTCGGCGACCAGGAGGTTCCCGGTGTACCCGTTCGTCCGACTGCTCGTTTTGCTGGCCCTCGTCTCGTCGCTCGGGCGCGCCGCCGCGCCACGTCCGGCGGAGCCTCCGCCCTCGGAGCGCGGGGCCAGCACGTCCCCGCCGGCCGGCGACGCGCTTCCCCCGGAGGCCCGGCAGTTCGATTTCTGGACTGGCACGTGGGACGTCAGCCTCCGGATTCGGCAGGAGGACGGCTCCTGGCCGGAGAAGATTGGGGCGACGGCCCGGATCTATCCGGTGTTGGGGGGCAAGGCCGTCCTGGAGCTCTGGGACGGGCCGCCGATCGTGGGATTTTCGCTGAGGTATTTCGACGTCGGGCTGGGAAAGTGGGTCCTGTGGCTCAACTGGCCGCGGGCCGAGCGGTCCGACAGCGCCCGTTTCGAGGGAAGCTTCGATCACGGCCGCTTCGAGTTCTTCGCCACACAGCACGAGGCCGACGGAACTGATCTCCTGATTCGGTACACGTTCAGCGACGTTGCCCCCGACCGGCTGCGCTGGGACGACGGCTATTCGAAGGACGGCGGCAAGACCTGGTCCAATAACTGGATCATGCACTTCACGCGCACGGGAAAGGAGCCGGCGCTGCCGGAGTCGGGCGGAGCCGCGCCCACCTGGCACGACGGGAACCGATGCCGCCAGCCGTCGTTTCGCCGATTCGACTCGCTCGTCGGCAGGCGGGAAGGCTGGGCCGAGCGGCGTGGAGAAGACGCGACCCCGAAGCGGCAAAGGGCCGTCCTGACCGGCTATTCGGTTCTGGATGGCTGTGCCGTGCTGTCGTTCCTGCGGCTCGAGGACGGATACGAGAGCCTGCAGTTGCACACGTGGAACACGTCCCGTTCGGTGTTCGAGGAAGGCGTGCTCGATGGCGACCCGGCGAGCTCGCTTTGGATTCTCCGCGGAACGGCGCACGGCGACGTCCTCCGCCTGGCCGAAGGCGGGACCGACGGCACGACCCGGCGTTGGACGCTCGGAGTCTCGGGAATCGAGATGGAACAGCGCAGCGGAGGCGTCGCCGACTCGACACCGCCTTCGCTGAAGGTGACGTTTCCCTCGGCCGCCCCCGGTCCGCGCTAAGAGCAGGCGGCCTTCCGGCGGTTCGTACGCGCGGCGGCCGACGGGGCCGAAACCAGCAGGCTCGCCGGAAAGCTTCCAAGGAGGGAGCCGGTCGAAAAGCCGCCGTCCTCGGCCGATCGGGTTTCCCCCGTGAACGCGTCCGTCCAGGTCCGGGGCGCGCCCGGAGGGAGGGCGAGCGATGCGTCGCCGAGCGACAGGCCTCCGAGCGAAGACCCGTCCGACGGCAGGGAGGCCGAGCGCAGGGGAGCCGCGACAAGGATCCACTCGTCGCCCCGGTTGCGAGCGAAGGCGACGACGCGCGAGGCGTCCGGTCCCCGGGCACCGACCGGCACGTACCGGCCGCGGGCGAAGAGCCTCGGGAGGGAGGCGCGGACCCGAAGCGCGCGGGAAGTGAGGAAGAGCTTGATTCGCCCGTCGGTCCAGTGCCGGCGAAGGTCCTCCAGCAGGGCGGCAAGGTCGTGCGCCGGGCGAGCGTCGAGCTCGGCGAGGGCGGCCGCCCACCGGCCGAAATCCACCGGCCGGCGATTGTCGGGATCCACGAGCGAGAGGTCCCATACCTCCGTCCCCTGGTAGAAGTCGGGGACGCCGGGCGCCGTGATCTTCAGCAGCGTCTGCGCCAGGGAGCGAACGGCGCCCGCCGCCGCGACGGGTCCGCGAAACTGGTGGAAATCCGCGAGGAACCGGTTCTCCGGCGTGTCTTCCAGGATCCGGTCGGCGAAGTCGAGCACGGCCGCCTCGTACGCCGCGTCCGGATCGTTCCAGTTCGAATGGAGCTTGCCCTCTCGCAGGCTCTTGACGATGACGCCACGCAGGCGCTTCCGGAACTCGGCCACCTCGTCATCGGAAAATGGCCACGCCCCGAGAAGCGTCTGGTAGAGGAGGATTTCCTCCGACGCGTCCGGGACGGCCTGCTCCCGTATGCGGCCGCGGCGCGGTGCGTTCCATTCCATCCAGCGGTCGAGGCGCCGTTCCCAATCCGGCGCCAGGTCCGTCAGGGCGGTCAGGCGGGCACGCACGTCCTCGCTGCGTTTGGTGTCGTGCGTGGAAGTGGCGTTGAGGCCGTGGGGCCAGAGGCGCTGGCGCTCTTCCATCCGGAGATGGAACTGATCGACCGTCACGGCCTCGCCGTCGCTTCCGACCTCGTTGACCGCGAGGAGAGCGTTGAGACGGTAGAACGCCGTGTCCTCCACGCCCTTGGCCATCGCGGGCCCCGTGAATTGCTGCCAGCGCTGGAGGAAGGCCAGCCAGGCCCGGCGACGCCTGGGCGGAAGCGATTCGGGAAACTCGAGCCGGAGGATCTTCCCCAGCGCATCGAGGGCCGCCGGGGATCCCGCCCCGTGTCGGCCGGCGGCGGCGAGTGCGGATGCGATGGCGTCGCGGTCGCGGGAGGGGACGTCGAGGTCGCGCGCGTACGTCCGATATACCGGCAGGCCCGCAGTCACGGCCACCAGCCCGTCGTCGAGCTCGCTCGGATCGAGGTCCTCGCCGTCCACCGCTTCCTTCGCGATCGGCTCGAGCTCGCGCGCCAGCGAGCGCGCCTCCGGCGCGAGCCGCGTCCGGATGATCCGCCGCTTCTCCTCGAAGGCGGCCTCCCCCATCCGGCGCGCATCACCGGTCCGGCGGGCGAAGTCCCGGCGGAGAGCCTCCAGGCCCTCCGGATCGAGAAACAGCCCCTGGACGTCGCGCAGGAACTCGTAGCCGGTCGTGCCGCAGACCGGCCACTCGGGAGGCAGCGATTCGGCCCCTTCCAGGATCTTTTCCACCACGACGAAGAAGGGTCCGGGCCGGCCGGCGGACGCGGCGAGGCGGCTTTGCAGGCGCGTCAGGTACTCCTCCGGATCGAGCAGGCCGTCGATGTGGTCGACCCGCAGCCCCGCGACTCGGCCCTCGCCCATCAGGCGCAGTGTCAGCGCGTGGGTCGCCTCGAAGACGTCGGGATCCTCGACCCGCATGCCGATCAGGTCGGAGATGTTGAAGAACCGGCGGTAGTTCAGGTGTCGGGCCGCCTCCCGCCAGAACGCGAGGCGGTAGGCCTGCTGCTCGAGAAGACCCGCCAGCAGGGCCGGTTCCCTGGCCGTGTCGTTGAACTCCAGGATGTTTTCGTCGAGGAACTCGCGCAGGGTCGCGCGCGACCGGTACAGCTCGATCAGGCGCCGCTTGACCGCCTCGCGCCGCCCGCCGGTCGACTCGCCGCCCTCGGGCGGCCGTTCGGAGGACGGCGGCAGCGCCTCGACCCGGTCGAGGAGAAGTTGAAACTCCCGGCGCAGCGGGTCCTCCGCGTCCAGGGCGTCCTCCAGCCGGTCGCTGCGGTGGAGGAGGAGGTCGCCGTAGGTGGCCGGGTCGAGCGGAATGGCGCGATCGTAGTACCGCACGATGAGGCCCGAGTCGGCGACCTCGAGAGTCAGGCGTCCATCTTGAATCGCCTCCGACAGAGGCTCTCCCAGGATCGGGAGCAGCGTTCGTTCGTCCTCGCTCCAGTCGATGTCGAAGAAGCGGGCGAAGGGGGAACGCATCCCCTTTTCGAGGACGTCGCGGAACCACGGATTCGCGGCGGTGGCGGCCATGTGGTTGGGCACGATGTCCAGCAGCAGGCCCATGCCCCGGTCGGAGAGCGCGCCCGAGAGGGAATCGAAGCCTTCGGCCGTGCCCAGGCGTGGATCGAGCCCGCGCGGGTCGACGACGTCGTATCCGTGCGTGCTCTCGGGCCGGGCCCGGAAGAGGGGCGAGGCGTAGAGGTCGGTGACACCGAGGTCCGCGAGATAGGGCGCCAGGTCCGCCGCGCGGGCAAATCCGAAGTCGCGTCGGAACTGGATGCGGTACGTGGCGCCCGGGACGCGCTCGGGCTCGACGCTCATCCGCCGTCCGACGGCACCGTCACCTCGAGCAGCTCCGCGACGCGCGCGATCCGCTCGACCCAGGCGCGGGCGGATTCCTCTCCCCGACGGGCACGTTCGAGCTCGCCGGGGTAGACGAGGCGCAGCAGCTCGTAAACGATGTTCTGAACGTCCCAGAGTCGCAGGCGAAATGGCAACCGGTCCAGGAACCCGACGGCGGCTTCCAGCTCCGTCAGCGCATCCGGGCTCTCCGGCTCCGCCGCGAGGCGCCTCGCGAACGCCTCCAGGCGCCGGCGGAACGCGAATTCCAGCGTCGGGGCGTCGAGCGTCACCTCTTCGCGGGCCGCGTCCTCGAGGAGCTGGCCGATGCGCGAGAGGTCGAGATTCTCGGCCTGGGTCGCCCGCGTCATCTCGGAGTTGATGACGAACTCGGCGATGGCGTGGAAGACGGCCGGCAGCGGTGTGGACAGATCGTCCAGGAAGCGCATCAGCGGCAGGTTGCGCAGGTAGCTCTGGCGCAGCACCGCTTCGGTGTCCTCGAGCGTCGTGGCCAGGATCATGTCGAGGATGCGGCGCTGCTCGTCGCGGAAGAGCTGTTTCAGCGAAAAGATGTTCTTGCCGAAGCCGGCGTCCAGTTGCCGGATCACCTCCGGGAGGTCCCCGTGGTCGAAGCTCTCCGCCACCGTCCGGACCAGCTCCTCGTAGGACGCCTCGCCGCCATAGGGCCGGACTCCGCCGTTGACGTTGTGGCCCGAGAAGTGCAGCACGCCGAAGGTCAACAGCTCCGCTTCGCGCGTGATGCGCGAGGCGATCCGGGCGCGACCCACGGCGAGCCGGGCCCGGCCGGCGTCGAAGTAGCGGAAGTCTTCGCGGCTGACCGCGAAGCCGGAGATCGCCGACCGTGCCTCGTCGCGCTCGAAGAGGGAGCTGACCGCGTAGTGCGCCGCCACCTTCGAGAGGTCGATCATGGCGGGCCGGACGTAGCGCTCGAAGACGGCGCGTCCGTTGCCGACCTCGGGCAGATTGCTCGGCGCCTTCTCCAGGGCGGCCAGAAACGTCGCCTCGTAGTCTTCCCCGAAGAGCTCGCCGGACAGCTGGAGAACCCGGCCCGCGTACTGCAGCACCTGGACGGTTTCGATCCCGGAGATCTCGTCGAAGAACCAGCCGCAGCTGGTGTACATCAGGAGCGCGTGCCGCTGGAGCTCCAGGAGCTTCAGGGCGTCCACGCGCTCCGGCTCCGAAAGCGCGTGGGTGGCGTGCCGCGCGAAGAAGCGATCGAGATTCTCCGTGGAGCGGTCGAGGATGACGGCGATGTAGTCGTCGCGCGCGGCCCATGGATCGGCGAGCAGCGCCCTCGCCTTCTGTTCGTACGGTCCGGCGACCGCGTCGCGCAGGCCGTCGAGCGCCTCGCGCAGGGGAGCGCGCCAGCCCTGGCGCCAACCCGGGTGGCCGCCGGAGTTGCACCCGCAGTCGCTCTTCCAGCGTTCCACGCCGTGCACGCAGCTCCAGGAGCTGTTCGGGAAGATCTCGGCCTCGGCCGTGGGCGGATGGCGTTCCAGGTACTCGCCGTAGTTGGTCAGGTGGGCCTGGCCCCCGGTCTCGATCGTGTGGAGGGCGTAGGACAGGGCCATTTCTCCCCGGCGATGGTGGTGGCCGTATGTCTCGCCGTCGGTGGCGATGTGGAGCATCTGCGGCCATTCCCGGCCCTCGTCGAAGCCGGAGAGGAGGCGTTCGGCGAACCGTCCCCCGTCGCCGAGGAGTCCCTCGAACGCCACCGCGCGGGAGATCGGACCGTCGTAGAAGAAGACGTCGATCGAGCGCGACGAAGGAAGCCGCACGCGATAGGCGCGGGTGGGATCGATCCGTCCTCCCGAGGCGTTTTGCCAGCGACCCTCCGCGCGCTTGAATCGCGAAGCCTGTGACGGCGCGAGGACGGTGAAGCGGATCCCGTGGGAGGCGAGGGCGTCGAGGGTGGGAATGTCGGCCGCGGTCTCGGCCAGCCACATCCCCTCCGGGAAGCGGGCGAAGCGGTGCTCGAAGTCTCGGATGCCCCAGAGCACCTGGGTCTGCTTGTCGCGGGCGTTGGCCAGCGGCATGATCATGTGGTTGTAGACTTGCGCGATCGCGGATCCGTGCCCGGAGAACCGCTGTCGACTCTCCCAGTCCGCGGCCTGGATCGCGGAGTAGACGGAAGGGCTCTTCTCTTCGAGCCAGGAGAGCAGCGTCGGTCCGAAATTGAAGCTGATCCGCGAATAGTTGTTCACGATCCGGGTGATCCGATCCTTGTCGTCCAGGATCCGCGAGGCCGCGTTGGGCGCGTAGCATTCGGCGGTGATCCGCTCGTTCCAGTCGTGGTACGGATAGGCGGAGTCCTGCAGCTCCACGGCTTCGAGCCACGGGTTCTCCCGCGGCGGCTGGTAGAAGTGTCCGTGGATGCAGACGTAGCGTTCCATGCGCGCGTCGGAGCTCAGGGCTCGGCCACGTAGAGGAGGGCGGCGGGCCCCGGCAGGTCGATCGATTCGCTCGTTCCGACGCCCTCCAGCCGGGGCGCGGCCACGCGGCCGGAACCCGCCCAGCGGTTCTCCCCGGAATCGAGCACCTTGCGCCAGCGGCCTCCGACGGAGGGACGGATCGAAACCGCGGCGGGACCGAAGGCCAGGAGAAGAAACGCCTCCGAGCCCTCGTGCCGGCGAACCACGGCGAGGGCGCGCAGCGCCTCGAACGTGTGCGCCTCGACGCCGCCGCGGTCGAGGTTCGCCAGTGCGGGGACCTCGCGTCGGAGCCGAAGCAGTTCCCTCGTGAAATCCTGAAGCGCCCCGTGGCGGCCGCCGCCGGCCAGTTCCGGATCGATCTTCGAATCGGCGAACGTCGACTCCGCCTGGGGATCGGGCGGCGCTCCCTCCCAGCCGAAGGCCGCGAACTCCTCCCGGCGCCCCCGCCGAACGGCCTCGACCAGCTGCGGGTCGCCGTGGCTGACGAAGTAGAGAAACGGCGCCGTCTCCCCGTATTCCTCGCCCATGAAGAGAAGCGGCAGGTAGGGCGAGAGCAGGACCGCGGCGGCGGCCACTTTCTGGCTTTCGAAGTCGGCCAGCGTCGACAGGCGCTCGCCCCGCATCCGGTTGCCGACCTGGTCGTGATTCTGCGCGGCGACGACGAAACGCTTTCCGGGCACGCCGTCGGTCGCGTTGCCGTGGCGGCGGCCGCGAAATCGCGGAGTACCGGCCCCGATAGACGAAGGCCTGCTCGAAGGCGGCGGCGAGGTCCTGCGCGGATCCGAAGTCCTGGTAGTAGCCGTTCCGCTCCCCGGTCACCAGGGCGTGGAGGGCATGGTGGAAGTCGTCGCTCCATTGCGCATCCATCGCGAAACCGCCCTCGTGCCGGCGCCGCACCAGTCGTGCGTCGTTCAGGTCGCTCTCGGCCACGACGTAGACCGGCCGGCGCAGCCGCTCGGACTCCTCATGAAGCGCTTCGGTCAGCTCGGCGAGAAAGGGGCGCGCGGAGTGATCGCGGATGGCGTGCACGGCGTCGATGCGCAGGGCGTCGAAATGAAACTCGTCGATCCAGCGGCACGCGTTCTCGAGGAAGAACCGCCGGACCTCGTCGCTGCCGCGCCCGTCGAAGTTGAGCGCTTCTCCCCAGGGGGTTCGGTATCGATCCGTGAAGTACGGACCGAACTCCCGCAGGTAGTTCCCCTCCGGGCCGAGATGGTTGTAGACGACGTCGAGCACCGCGGCGAGCCCCCGTGCATGGCAGGCGTCGACCAGGCGCTTGAGCCCCTCGGGGCCGCCGTAGGAGTTCTGTACCGCGAAGAGCCCGACGCCGTCGTAGCCCCAGTTGCGCGTGCCGGGAAACTGCGCGACCGGCATCAGCTCCACCGCGGTCACTCCCAGATCGGCCAGTCGCGGCAGGTGCGGGATGATCGCGTCGAAGGTTCCCTCGCGCGTGAAGGTGCCGACGTGAAGCTCGTAGAAGACGCAGCGCTCGAGCGGCAGGCCCTTCCAGCCGGCGTCGCTCCAGGGGAAAGCGGGATTGACCACGGAGGAGGGGCCGTGGACCCCCTGCGGCTGAAACCGGGAGGCCGGATCGGGACGCGGCGGCCCGCCGTCGAGGCGGAGGGCGTAGAGCTGGCCCGGCGCGGCCGCGGATTCGCCGTAGTGGTAGCCGCGTTCGCCGGGCCGCAGGTCGAAGCGCCGCGACGCGTCGCCCCCGAGCTCCACCTGCACCCGTTTCGCCCGTGGCGCCCACACCAGGAATCCGCAGTCGCCTCCCGGCTTCCATGTGGCGCCGAGCGAACCTTCCGTCATTCGGTCGTGATCTCCGCGGCGGGTTCCTCGACCTGGTCCGGGCGCAGGAAGATCGCCGCCAGCGGCGGCAGCGTCAGGTTGAGCGAGTGGGCCCGGCCATGGGACGGGATCGGCGCTGCCTCGGCGCCGCCGAGGTTGCCCTGTCCGCTGCCCCCGAATTCCCGGCCGTCCCCGTTCAGGATCTCCTTCCAGAACCCGGCGGCCGGCACGCCGACGCGATAGTTGCGGCGCGGCACGGGCGTGAAGTTGAAGATCGCGAGGACGACGTCGGCGGGGTCCTGCCCGCGCCGCAGAAACGTCGCCACGCTGTGGTCGGCGTCGTTGGCGTCGATCCACTCGAAACCGGCGGGATCGGTGTCCCGCTCGTGCATGGCTTTCTCTTCGCGGTAGAAGCGATTGAGGTCCTCGACCCAGCGCTGCACGCCGCGGTGGGGCGCGAGCTCCAGCAGGTGCCAGTCGAGGCTCCGGTCGTGCGACCACTCGCGCCCCTGGCCGAACTCTCCCCCCATGAAGAGGAGCTTCTTGCCGGGTTGCGCGATCTGGTAGGCGAGGAGCAGGCGCAGGTTGGCGAACTTCTGCCAGTCGTCCCCGGGCATCTTGGCGAGCAGCGATCCCTTGCCATGGACGACCTCGTCGTGGGAGAGCGGCAGCACGAAGCTCTCCGTGAAGGCATACAGAGTGCGGAAGGTCAGGTTGCGGTGCTCCCAGCGCCGATAGACGGGATCGGTCGACATGTAGCGCAGGGTGTCGTTCATCCATCCCATGTCCCACTTCATCCCGAAGCCCAGTCCGCCGACGTAGGTCGGGCGCGACACCATGGGCCATGCGGTGGACTCCTCGGCCACCGTCTGGACGTCGGGGAACGCCGCATACACCTCTTCGTTCAGGCGCCGCAGCAGGGCGATGGCCTCCAGGTTCTCGCGGCCGCCGAACTTGTTGGGGATCCACTGGCCGGGCTGGCGCGAGTAGTCGAGGTAGAGCATCGAGGCCACGGCGTCCACCCGCAGGCCGTCGGCGTGGTAGCGGTCCAGCCAGTAGATCGCGGAGGAGAGCAGGAAGCTGCGCACCTCGTTGCGGCCGAGGTTGAAGATGCAGCTCTTCCAGTCCGGATGAAAACCCTGGCGGGGGTCCGCGTGCTCGAACAGATGCGTGCCGTCGAAGTAGCCGAGTCCGTGCTCGTCGGACGGAAAGTGCGAGGGGACCCAGTCGAGGATCACGCCGATGCCGTTCTGGTGGAGGACGTCGACGAGGTACATGAGGTCCTGCGGCGTCCCGTAGCGGGAGGTCGGGGCGAAATAGCCGGTGGTCTGGTAGCCCCACGAGCCGTAGAAGGGATGCTCCATGATCGGCAGCAGCTCGACGTGCGTGAAGCCCATGCGGCGGACGTAGTCGGCGAGCAGCGGCGCCGCCTCCCGGTAGGTCAGGAAGCGGTCCTCTTCTTCGGGGACGCGGCGCCAGGATCCGAGGTGCACCTCGTAGACCGAGATCGGGGCGTTGAGGGCGTTGCGGGACGTCCGGCCTTCCATCCACGCGGAGTCCCCCCACGCGTAGTCGAGGTCCCAGACGATCGAGGCCGTCCGCGGCGCCGGCTCGGCCCGGAAGGCGAAGGGATCGGTCTTGTCGGCGGCGTATTCGTCCGTTCGCGAGACCACGTAGTACTTGTAGGCCTCCCCGCGGCCCACGCCGGGAACGAACCCTTCCCAGATGCCGGAGTTGGCGCGGGGCGACAGCGCCGTGGCGTCCTTGCTCCAATCGTTGAAGCTGCCCATCACGGCCACGCGCTCGGCGTTGGGCGCCCAGACCGCGAAGGCGGTCCCCGCGACGCCGTCCACGGTCGCGGGATGGGCGCCCAGCTTGTCGTAGAGGCGCAGGTGGCTGCCCTCGTTGAAGAGATACAGGTCCTGGTCGGTGAGGAGGCTCGAGCCCCCGCCGGTCGCGGTACCGGTTCCTGTCCCGGTTCCGGCCGCCGGTGCGGGTGCGCTCGCGGGTGCGGCCGTGGTTGCGGCCGGCTTCTTCGCGGTGCGGCGCGGCCGGGACGCCGGCCTGGCCTTCGGTATCGTCTTTCCAGTCGGTTTTTCTTCGTTCAATTTCTCTTCGTTCATTGTTCATCCCCTTTCGGCGATGTCGGGTCCGGCTCGAGAATCCGTTCGATCCCGTCGAGCGGAACCTGGATCCACTCCGGCCGGTTCTGCAGCTCGTAGCCGATCTCGTACAGCGCCTTCTCCAGCAGATAGGTATCGAGAAGCGTGGCCACCGCTCCGCGGTCCCGCGGCAGCAGCGGGGCGTCGGCCGCCTTCTCCAGGTAGGACCGGAGGAAGACGGCGCTGACCCAGCGGGTCCAGAAGCTCGCCCACGGAAGCAGAGTCTCGCGATCCTCGGCGCGGATGGGACCGGCTTCGGCGTGCCCGAGCAGGACCGCGCTGGCGGCGTAGTCGATGGAACGAAGCATTCCCGCGACGTCGACGAGGGCCGATCGCTTCAGGCGCCGCGCCGAGAGTGAGCGCGCCGGCTCCCCTTCGAAGTCGATGATCATGAAGTCCTTGCCGGTGAAGAGGACCTGGCCGAGGTGGTAGTCCCCGTGGATGCGGATGCGCAGAGCGTCGATCTTGCTCGAAAGGAGGCCCGCCAGGCGGGCCGAGATGTCGCCCTCCCGGTCCAGGATCCGCTGCGCCTGCTCCCGGGCACCGGGGGCGAGCCGATGGAGGCCCTTGCGCAGCAGCTGCAGGTTGTATCCGGCGAGGCTTCGAATCGACTGGTAGATCGAGCGCTGGTAGAGCGTCGAGAACGGCTCGGTCGCAAAGTCCGGTTCGTCGCCGTGCGATGCCAGCGCCAGATGGAGCTCGGCCGTGCGGACGCCGAGCAGCTGCGCCGATTGCATGTAGCTGCCGATCAGCTCCGGGACGTGGGGCGGCGGGTTCTCCGCGGCCAGCTCCAGGACGTTCGCCGAAGGCAGCGGGGGAACGGGCATCTCCTGCCGCTTCCCGAGCATGCGCTCGAAATAGCGGCTGAGGGAATCGAGCGTGTAGCGCCAGGTGTCGCCGTGATTGGGGACGAGGCCCTGGAGGATGGCGATCGTCATGGGTTCCGCCTTCTCGCGGCGGAACTCGATCGCCCCGGCCACCGGCGGCACGTGCGGAAAGCCCGCCTTCTCGGTCAGGAACCGGCCGACCTCCAGGTCCGGGTTCGTCCCCTCCTCCGGATGTCGGATGAGCTTCGCGATGAAGCGGTCCGAGTAGATGAGCGAGCTGTTGGTCTGCTCGGCCCGGAGCACGGAGTGGGCCAGCGGGCCGCCCTCGGGATGAATCGCGGCGAAAGGCGGGAGTGCGGGTCGCCAGGTATTCGCCGCGTTCGCCTTTCCAGCGCCGGCGGCGTTCGATTCCCGAAAGCAGCGCCTCGGCGAAGTCGGGATCGTACACGGCGTCGAACAGAATGCCCTCGCTCCCTCCGTGCACGAGCGGCGACGACGGCTTGCGGCGCCTCCCGGGCGATCGCATCCGCCTTTGGTCCCGAAGCGAAAGACAGGGGCAGCAGATAGGTTTCGGGATCGCCGTCCACGTATTCCACGCGGACGAGGGTCCAGTGGGGCAGACCCTCCCCGTCGACGGGAACCGACTCGAGGATCCGGGCGGACTTGATCTTGCGGGCCTTGCCGCCGAACCACCGCCGGCGCCGCAGGTAGTCGGGAAGGGCCTCTTCCAGCCCGGCCCGCCCGCCCGGGCGGAGGATCTCGTCCCAGGACCCCGCGCACGTCAGCTCCACCTTGTCCGGCGCGCCGGACACCGCGGCCCCGAGCCCGCGCGGATTCTGCAGCGCGAACCAGAACACGTTGTGCGGCCCCAGGGTCAGGGGGTAGAGCGAGGAGCCGATCGGCGGGAACTCGTTGCGCCCGAAGAGCTCGACCGGAACCAACCCGGCGTGGGCGGCCAGGTCGAGCTCCACGTACTGGGAGAACCGGGAGAGGTTGGCCACCACCAGGATGGTTTCCTCGGCGTGGGCGCGGACGTAGGCCAGGATTTTCCGGTTGTCGGCCTGGAGGAACGCCATCGTTCCGCGGCCGAAGGCCTGGTGACTCTTGCGCAGGGCGATGACGCGCTTGGTCCACCACAGCGGGGAGCTCGGATTGTTCTGCTCGACCTCCACGTTGATCGCCTCGTAGTGATACTCGGGATCCGTCACGATCGGGAGGAAAAGCCGCTGGGCCGGGGCGCGTGAGAACCCGGCGTTGCGGTCTCCGCTCCACTGCATGGGAGTGCGCACGCCGTTGCGGTCGCCCAGGTAGATGTTGTCTCCCATTCCGATCTCGTCGCCGTAGTAGAGGACCGGGGTTCCGGGGAGCGACATCAGGAGGGCCATCATCAGCTCGATCTTCCGGCGGTCGTTGCCGAGAAGCGGCACGAGGCGCCGCCGGATCCCGACGTTGATGCGCATCTGCCGGTCCTCGGCGTAGACGCGGTACATGTAGTCGCGCTCTTCGTCCGTCACCATCTCGAGCGTCAGCTCGTCGTGGTTGCGCAGGAAGAGCGCCCACTGGGCGGTGGCCGGAATCGCGGGGGTCTGGGACAGGATGTCGACGATGGGGTAGCGGTCCTCCATCCGCACGGCCATGAACATCCGCGGCATCAGGGGAAAGTGGAACGCCATGTGGCATTCGTCGCCGTCGCCGAAGTACGCGGCCGCGTCTTCCGGCCACTGGTTGGCCTCCGCGAGGAGCATTCGCCCCGAGAAGTGGCGATCGATGTGCGCGCGCAGGGACTTCAGGAAAGCATGCGTCTCCGGGAGGTTCTCGCAGTTGGTGCCCTCGCGCTCGTGCAGGTACGGAATCGCGTCCAGCCGCAGGCCGTCGACGCCGAGCTTGAGCCAGAAGTCCAGCGCTCGAAAAAGGTGTCGGCGGACCTGCGGGCTCTCGAAGTTCAGGTCGGGCTGGTGGGAATAGAAGCGGTGCCAGAAGTAGGCGTTGGCGACCGGGTCCCAGGTCCAGTTGGAAGCCTCGAAATCCTTGAAGATGATCCGCGCGTCCCGGTACTTCTGCGGCGTGTCGCTCCAGACGTAGAAATCGCGGGCGGCGGACCCGGGTTTCGACCGGCGCGCGCGCTGGAACCACGGGTGCTGGTCGGAGGTGTGGTTGACGACGAGCTCGGTGATGACCCGCAGGCCCCGGCGATGCGCTTCGCGGAGCAGCGTCTTGAAGTCGGAGAGGGTGCCGTAGGCCGGATGCACGCTGGTGTAGTCCGCGATGTCGTAGCCGTCGTCCCGCAGCGGCGACGGATAGAAGGGCAGCAGCCAGATGGCGGTGATCCCGAGGTCCTGGAGATAGTCGAGCTTCTGCGTCAGTCCGGGGAAGTCGCCGATTCCGTCCGCGTCGCTGTCGCAGAACGCGCGGACGTGGGTCTCGTAAATGATCGCGTCCTTGTACCAGAGCGGATCCGCGGGAAGCGCGTTCAGGTCCGGGGTCTTTTTGGCCATTCGTTCTCGCTCTTCTCCTCCCGTTACAGGAAGTAGTCGAAATCCCGCTCGGTCCGCAGGTGCCGCCGGACGCGGAAGATGTGCGCCGGCACGACCCGCGGATCGAGCTCGATGAAGTTGCGCGTTCCGCTCCAGAGATAGCGCGCCCCCGAGATGAGGTCGTGGACCTGGTAGGTCTCGCCGGCCTCGATGCCGAGCTCGGTCGTTTCCAGGTCCACCCATCCCGCCTGGGTGTGGTGCGGGTCCAGGTTGACGGCCGTGAGCACGACCTCGTCGCGCTCCGCGGTCGCCTTGCTGTAGCAGAGGATCTGGGGATTGTCCGACGCGTGGAAGCGCAGCCCACGGTCGCTCTGCAGGGCCGGGTTGTCGCGGCGGATCCGGTTGATGCGCGCGATCAGCTCGCGGAGGCCCTCGGGCCGCGCGCGATCCCAGCGGCGGATCTCGTATTTTTCGGAGTCGAGGTACTCCTCGCTCCCCGGCTCGCGCGGAAGGGCCTCGCAGAGCTCGAACGCCGGGCCGTAGATTCCGTAGCTGGCGCCGAGCGTGGCGGCGAGCACCAGGCGCGACACGAACGCCGCGCGGCCGCCGAGCTGGAGGTATTCGGTGAGGATGTCGGGCGTGTTGGGCCAGAGGTTGGGGCGGAAGAACTCGCTCACGGGCGGGCGCGTCAGCTCCCGGAAGTAGGCCGTGATCTCCGGCGCCGTGTTCCGCCAGGCGAAGTAGGTGTAGGACTGCGTGAACCCGAGCTTGGCGAGCCTGTACATGACGCGCGGGCGCGTGAAGGCCTCCGCCAGGAAGATCGCCTCGGGGTAGTCGCGTTTCACCTCGCCGATCAGCCACTCCCAGAACGCGAACGGCTTGGTGTGGGGATTGTCGACGCGGAAGATCCGGATGCCCTCCTTCGCCCAGAACAGGACCACGCCCCTGAGCTCTTCCCAGAGCGCGCGCCAGTCGTCGGTCTCGAAATCGATCGGGTAGATGTCCTGGTATTTCTTCGGAGGGTTCTCCGCGTACTGGATCGTTCCGTCCGGACGCTTCCGGAACCACTGCGGGTGCTCCCGGACCCACGGATGGTCGGGCGTGCACTGGAAGGCGACGTCCATCGCGATCTCGAGCCCCTGTTCGGCCGCGCGGGTGCGCAGGCGCCGGAAGTCGTCGAGCGACCCGAGCTCGGGGTGGATCGCCGTGTGTCCGCCCTCGGGGCCCCCGATGGCCCAGGGGCTTCCGGGCTCTCCGGGCTCGGCCGTCGGCGAGTTGTTCTTCCCCTTGCGGTGCGCCCGGCCGATCGGGTGAATCGGCGGCAGGTAGAGAACGTCGAACCCCATCCGGGCGACGTAGGGCAGGAGGGTCTCGCAGTCCCGGAGCGTTCCGTGTCCTCCGGGCTCGGTCGCGGCGGATCGGGGGAACATCTCGTACCAGGCCCCGAATCGGGCGCGCTCGCGGTCGACGACGACGGCGAGCTCGAGGGGATAGGCCGTGGTGTCGGCAGGGTCGGAATGGACGTCGACGAGCGCGGCGAGTTTCTCGGACAGGGACAGGGCGCGCGAGGCTTCGTTTCCCTCCGCGAGCCGCTCGGCGTTTCCGGCAAGAGCCGCGGCGTCGGATCCCTTGGCGCGCGCGGCCGCGTCCGCGACGATCGCGGAACCGATCCGAAAATCCACGCCGAGGTCCTGGCCCGCGCGGGCGCGCTTCTGGAGGTCGCGGGACCAGGTGCCGAAGCGGTCGATCCGGGCCCGCACGGTGTACAGATGGCGCCCCAGGCTCTCGACGCGGAATGCCCCGCGGAACCGGTCGTTACCGAGCGGCTCCATGGGCACCCGGTTCCAGGCCGCCTCGCCTTCCGGGCGGTGGAGGAGCTCGCAGACGACCCCGTCGTGGCCTTCGCCGAAGGCATCCGCTTCGACGACGACCTCCTCGCCGACCGTGCGCTTGATCGGAAAGCGGCCCCCGTCGATCTCCGGGGCGACGGACTCGATGACGACGCGTGCGGGACGTTTCTCGGCCATACGCTTAGAACTCCGTGTCGGAATCGTGCCCGGACCCCTGCCGGCCGCGGTCGAGGCTTCGGTTGATGTTGACGGCGGCGGAGATGAGCCCGAGGTGGGTGAAGGCCTGCGGGAAGTTGCCGAGCGACTCGCCGGTGAGGCCGATCTCCTCGGAGTAGAGCCCGAGGTGGTTGGCGTAGCCCAGCATCTTCTCGAAGGTCAGGCGCGCGGGCCCCAGCTGCCCGGCGCGGGCCAGCGCCTCGGCCAGCCAGAACGTGCACATGGAGAAGGTCCCCTCCTCCTCGCCCACGCCGTCGGGGGACACGCGGGGATCGTAGCGGCGGACGAGGTTGTCGCTCTCGAGCTCCTGCTGGATCGCTTGGAGCGTGCCGAGCATCCGGGGATCCGTCGGCGAGACGAACTTGACCATGGGGGCGAGCAGCATGGAGGCATCCAGCACCTCGCTGTCGAGGCTCTGCACGAAGGAATTCTTCTTCTGTGAAAACCCGCGCGTCATCACGGTCGTGTAGATCGCGTCGCGTTCCAGGAGCCAGCGGTCTCTGGGCCCGGGGAGGCTCTCTTTCATCGAAAGGCGGAATGCCCGGTCGAGGGCCACCCAGCACATCATTTTGGAGAACGTGAAATCCCGGGCGCCCCCGCGGACCTCCCAGATGCCCTCATCCGGCCTTTCCCAGTTGTTGCAGACCCAGTCGGCGATCCCGGTCACGATGTTCCAGAGACGGTGGGAGAGCGGCTCGCAGTACTTGTCGTAGAGGTAGATGGCGTCCATCAGGTCGCCCGCGATGTCCAGCTGGAACTGCTTCACGGCGTCGTTGCCCATCCGGACCGGGCGCGAGCCCCGGTATCCTTCGAGGTGGGGCATCGTGATCTCGGGAACCTCCCGCCGGCCGTCGATGCCGTAGAGGACGCACAGGCCCTGTTCGATCTGGCAGTGGTCCTCGAGGAAGGAAATGAACTGGGCCGCCTCCTCCGTGTAGCCGACGCGCAGGAAGGCGTAGACGGTGAAGGCGGCGTCGCGGATCCAGGTGTACCGGTAGTCCCAGTTGCGATCTCCCCCCACGCGCTCGGGGAGACTGCTCGTCGCGGCCGCCACGATCGCGCCGGTCGGCCGGAACGTCAGGAGCTTCAGGGTCAGGACGGACCGCTTGACCATTTCGCGCCAGCGGCCCTGGTAGCGGTTGCGCATCATCCAGTCCTGCCAGAACCGCAGGGTGCGCTTGAACTCCTTCTGGCAGATCTCGGCGAGCCGTTCGAGCGGCGGGGGCGCCGTGTCGCCGGCCTGGGCCAGCACGACCGGGATCTCGTCGTCTCCCCGAAGGATGAAGTCGGCGACGACCATGCCGTCCTCGATCCGCGCGGCGAGGGGCGTGATCAGGTCGACGGCCAGCTCGCCGTCGCCCGAAGAGAATCGGAAACCGAAGTCCGTCTTCTCGATGCGGGTTTCCTGGCGCCCGTAGTCGAAGGCCGGCCGGCATTCCAGGCGAAACGGAATCTCGCCCCGCACGCCCCGGACCTGGCGAACCAGCTGGTGGTCGGAGCGCTTCTTCGGACGCCCCCCGGCGTGAATCGGCATGAAGTCGACGACCTCGCCGACGCCCTCGGTGGTCAGGAAGCGCGTCATCAGGATGGCGGAGTCCGGCAGGTACATCTGCCGGCGCCCCACGTCCGGCGCGGCCGCGGCGATCCGGAAGTGGCCGCCCCGGCGCTCGTCGAGGATGCTGGCGAAGAGGCTGGGGGAATCGAAGTAGGGGAGGCAGAGCCAGTCGATCGTTCCGTCCATCCCGACGAGCGCGCACGTATGCAGGTCGCCGATGATCCCGTGATTTTCGATCGGCAGGTAGCTCATGGCGGCGCGTTCGTCTCCTCGGGTACCTTTTTCGTCTCGCCCCGGGTATTACGGCGATCGAAGCCTGCGACTCCTCGGACCGGCGGAAAATTTCCCGATCCTTGCGCCGAAAACGGTCTGCAGGTGCGGAGGTTCCGGACGGGACACGGTCTCACCGGGCCCGCGAACGCCGCTTTCGGCTGCGTTTCTCAGCCTATCATCCCGGCAACGGCACTCGAACTCTCGGACGGTTCGCGTCCGATTCACGCCCACGGTTTTCGTGATGCGCGCGCCACCTGCGCTAATCTCGGGAGTGTGAACGGACTCTTGACCACCGGACGCGACTGGCTCTGGTCGGCCGGCATCCTCGCCGGCGCGGTGCTCGTCGCGCTCGTGCTTCACCGGCTGGTCTACGCGACGCTCGGCCGCATCACACGGCGCACGAAGAGCGTGCTCGACGGCTTCCTCGTCAAGCATTCGCGCGGACCGGCGCGGCTGCTGCTGGCACTCGCCGGCGTATTCCTGGTGCTGCCCGCGACACCCCTGCCCGCAGCCATCGAACGTCCGATCCAGCACGGCGTGGGCCTGGGACTGATCGCGGCGGTGGCCTGGCTGGTCATCGCGATGACCAGCGTGGTCGACGACTTCATCGAAAGCCGCTACGACGTCACGGTCGCGGACAATCTCGCCGCCCGGCAGGTCCGGACGCGGACACAGGTGTTCCGGCGCGTCGTGGTCGTCGTCGTCGGCGTCGTGGCCACGGGGCTCATGCTGATGACCTTCCCGGCCATCCGGCGTTTCGGAACGAGCCTGCTCGCATCCGCGGGTGTCGCGGGAATCATCCTGGGGTTGGCGGCGCGGGAAACAATCTCCAACGTATTGGCGGGGATGCAGGTCGCGCTGACCGAGCCCATCCGCCTCGACGACGTCGTGATCGTCGAAGGGGAGTGGGGCCGGATCGAGGAGATCCGGATGAGCTACGTGGTCGTCCGGATCTGGGACGAGCGACGGCTCGTCGTGCCGCTGTCGTACTTCATCGAAAAGCCGTTTCAGAACTGGACGCGGAAGACGGCGGATCTGCTCGGAACCGTCGTCCTCCACGTGGACTACACGGTCCCGGTCGACGCGGTGCGCGAGGAGCTGCATCGGATCCTCGAAGCCTCGAAGCTCTGGGACGGCAAGGTCTGGAACCTCCAGGTCACCGACGCGTCCGAGCGGGCCATGCAGCTGCGGGCGCTGATGAGCGCCCCCGACGCCTCGACGGCCTGGGACCTGCGTTGCCACGTGCGCGAGCGCCTGATCGGGTTCCTCCAGCGACGTCACCCCGAGTCGCTGCCGCGGGTGCGCGCCGAGATTCGCGGCGATACGGCCCTCGACGATCGGCCCGGACTCGAGCCCGAAGAGGAACGCGCCTCGTCCTGACGCGGTAGCTTGATCCCTTCCGCCCGCCGGACACGGGCCCTCAGGACCCGGAAAGCACCCGGGGCTCACCGACGCGTCACGGTTCGCTATCGCCGCGCCAGGCTCCAACCGGCGACGGCGAGTGCGCCGGCGGCGGCCGCGATCCAGCCGCGATGCGTGTTGAGTCGGAGCTGCGGGCTCATCGGACGAGCGCAGTCGTCGAAGCGGCCGTGCGCACCGTGGTCGCCGGGAAGCGGTTCCCAGAGGTTGTCGGGCCGGGTGGGATCCGCCGGCTCGTCGGTCTGCTGGGATTCATAGCCGGTGCGGCCCAGATACCGGTCGAGCCACCCCGCGGCAAACTTGTTTCCGAGGATCGCCTTGACCGTGGGAAAACCGACTTGAAGCTCCCGCCGGCGGTGCCGGGCGGCCCAGACGATCGCGCGAGCGGCGACCTCGGGCTGATAGATCGGCGGCACGGGCTGCGCCCGTCGCGGCAGCCGCGACCGGACCCAGGAAAACTGCGGCGTGTTGAGAGCCGGCATCTGCACCATCGTCACGTGGACGCGGCTGCGCTCGTGGAGGAGTTCGCAGCGCAGGGAGTCGCAGAAGCCCTGGATGGCGTGTTTGGCCGCGCAGTAGGCGGCCTGAAGCGGTATTCCGCGGTAGGCCAGCGCGGAGCCGACCTGGACGATGGCGCCCGAATCCCGAGGCAGCATTCGTTGGAGCGCGGCCAGGGTGCCATGAACCACACCGAGGTAGGTCACCTCCGTGACTCGCCGGAATTCCGCGGCCGTCATCTCGGCCACGGGGGAAAAGACCGACGTCATGGCGTTGTTCACCCAGACGTCGATGGGCCCGAACCGTTCTTCGACGGAGGCGGCGCAGGCCTCGACGGCCGCCGCGTCCGAAACGTCGGTGGGCAGCACCAGGGCTTCTCCCCCCTGCGACTCGACGTCGCGGCGACATCCCTCGAGTCCGTCGCGCCCGCGCGCGATGAGGCCCAGCCGCGCGCCGTTGCGGGCGAACTCGACGGCAGTGGCTCGCCCGACGCCGGCCGACGCTCCCGTGACGACGACGACCTCTCGCTTCCATTCTCCGGACATGTGTCCTCCCTCGACCGCGCCCCGCGAGGGCGCCGCTCTTTCGATGGGACGCTGCGAGATTCGTGCCGGGCCGCCCGAGTTCACAGATCGATCAGCGCGAGGCCGGTTTCGGGATCCGAGCGCCGCGTCATCTCGGCCGGCATCTCCTGGAGCACGACCTCGAGCGTGGGTCGCACCGTCGCCTCGAGAAGATGGCCCCCGTGCGCGGTGCCGTCGGACCGGGCGACGACGACGTGCGCGTGGATCTTCGTGTCCGTTCCGTGGAGCGCGACGTTGCCGGTCAGCGACACGACTTCGACCTGTTCGTCGATCGGTATCCGTCGATAGTCCTTCTTCTCGAGATCGAAGTAGCCCAGCGTGACCCGACGGAAGGCACCGATGGCCTGAAAGCTCGCCGCCGTGATCCGGTGCCGCGCGGCAAAGTCGGTCAGCTCGGAGACGACCGACTCGCCGGGATCGAAGACCAGAACCCGGCGGCCCTCACCGAGAGACTTCGCCCTCAATGCCGCCTCGCGAGAAGAAGGAGCCCGGCGGTACCGAGCAGAAGCGTTGCCAGGGCGGCCGGTCCGGGTCGCGCGACCACCGGATCGCGGAAAGGCGCTTCGGGGGGTCGTCCGGACGCTTCCGAGCTCCCGGCGGTGGGGGGGAGCCTGAGGACCTGCGCCAGGTGGAGCGCATCCCGATCCGTGCCCTGTCGGATCTGTTCCCGGCAGGAAAAGCCGTCCGCGACGATCAGCGTTTGGCGGCCCGCCGACCGGACGCGGGGGAGAAGGACGCGCTCGCCGCATGCCATCGAAACGGCGTACTTGTTCCCCCGCTCGAACCCGAAGGCTCCCGCCATTCCGCAGCAGCCGGAGTCGAGGACCTCGACGTCGAGGCCGGTCCGGCGCAGGATCGCCGCCTCGTCATCGAGGGTCATCAGCGCCTGCTGGTGGCAGTGCCCCTGCACGATCGCCTGGCCTTCGAAACGGGGCGGCTGGAAGTCCGGCGCCTTCTTCTCCAGGAACTCGGCCAGGAGGAACGTCTGTCGGGAGAGCCTCCGGGCATCGTCGTCGTCGGGAAAGAGGCCTGCCAGCTCGTCGCGGAAGACCGACGCGCACGAGGGCTCGAGCACGACGACCGGAACGCCGTGCCGGATCGGCTCGCGAACGCTCCGCAGGAGGCGGCGCAGCGTCGCCCGCGCCAGATCCAGCATCCCGAAGTCGTAGAGCGGGCGGCCGCAGCAGAGCGGTGCGGACGGTATCGTGACGCGGTAACCCGCTTGCTCGAGCACGGCGACGGCGGCGCGCGCGGTTGCGGGCCGGTAGAAGTTGTTGAAGGTGTCGGGAAACAGGAGGACGGGAGGGCGCGTCGCGGAAACCTCGGGACGCCGGCGAAACCAGGCCCGGAAGGTCTGCGGCGCCAGGGCCGGGATCGCGCGCTCCGGCGCGATGTCCGCGACCAGACGGGCGAGCGGCGTCAGGCCGCGCGTCTGCGTGACGAAGTTGACGAGACCTGGCGACAGCGAACCCAGACGCGACCACCAGGGAATGAGGCCGAAGGCGTAGGCCGCGCGCGGCCGGAGCCGGCCCTTCCAGTGGTGGGAAAGGAACTCGGCCTTGTAGGTCGCCATGTCCACGTTGACCGGGCAGTCCCCCTTGCATCCCTTGCAGGCGAGGCAGAGGTCGAGCGCCTCGCGGACCTCCGGGCTGCGCCAGCCGTCGCGGATCGTGTCCCCGCGCAGCATTTCGAAGAGCAGCCGCGCCCGGCCCCGGGTCGAGTGAGCCTCTTCGCGCGTGACCATGTAGCTCGGGCACATCGTGCCGCCGGAGGCCCGCCGGCACTTGCCCACGCCGACGCAGCGGAGAACGGCACGATCGAAGGAGCCTTCGTCTTCCCGATACGCGAAGTGGGTGGAAACCGGCGGAGGCTCGCCTGACGTGCGCAGCCGGAGGTTCTCGGCCAGAGGCTCGGCGTCGACGACCTTGCCTGGATTCATCCGGCCCTCGGGATCCCAGATGCGCTTGAACCGGCGGAAGGCCTCGACGAGCTCACGGCCGAACATCTTGGGCAGCAGCTCCGCCCGCGCCTGTCCGTCCCCGTGCTCTCCGGACAGCGAGCCGCCGAGGGACACGACCAGGTCGGCGGCCTCGGACAGAAATCCCCGCCACTGCCGGATCCCCGCGTCGGACTCGAGATCGAAGTCGAGCCGGGTATGAAGGCATCCCTGACCGAAGTGCCCGTAAAAATCGCCCTCGTATCCATGGTCCTCGAGAAGCCGCCGGAGCCGTCGCAGGTACTCGCCCAGCCGCCGGGGTGGGACGGCGGAATCCTCCCATCCTGGCCAGGTCAGCGCTTTGTTGGGAACGTGAGCGGTCGCCCCGAGCCCTGACTCCCGGATCGTCCAGAGTCGCTTCTGCTCGGCTTCGTTCCGGCACAGACGCGAATCCACCGTGCGATCTTTCATCGAGTCCAGCAGGCGCCGCGCCTTCTCCCCCGCCTCCTCCCGGGATTCTCCGCCGAACTCGACGAGCAGCCAGCCCTGTCCCTTGGGCAGAAGCTTCAGGTCCTTCGTGTGGACGTCGGCGGCGCGCATGTCCTCGATCAAGCGTTCGTCCATTCCCTCGAGCCCGATGGGCCGATGCTCGAGGACATCCATGACGCTGTCCGCGGCTGCGTAGACGTCCTCGAATCCCAGAACGGCCAGGGCCCGCGCGGCGGGATCCGGAATCAGGTTGGCCGTCACCTCGAGGACTGTCACACACGTGCCCTCGGAGCCGACGAGCGCGCGTGCGACGTGAAATCCGTTTTCCGGCAGCAGGTAGGGCAGGTTGAAGCCGGACACGCGCCGCGGAATGTCCGGAAACCCCTGGCGGATCCGGTCGGCGTACCGGTCCCGGAGCGCGACGAGTTCCCCGTAGATTTCGGCGCGGCGGCCGCCCTCCGAGAGTATCCTCGCGAGGTCTCCCTCGGAGGTCCGTCCGACGCGCATGCGCACGCCGTCGTAGGTCGCAATCTCGAGCTCTTCGACGTTGTCGGCGGTCCGCGCGCCGGTTCCCGCGAACGCGGCCATCAGCGAGTGCACGCCGCAGGAGTCGTTGCCGACCATTCCGCCGATCGTGCAGTGGTCATGGGTGGCCGGGTCCGGTCCGAAGGTGAGTCCGTGCTCGCGGGCCGCGTCCCGGAGCTCGTCGAGGACCGTTCCCGGCCGCACGACGGCCAGGCGCCTGCCGGGGTCGACGGAGATCACTCCGCGCAGGTGCTTCGACAGGTCCATGACGACGGCGACGTTGCAGCATTGGCCGGCGAGCGAGGTTCCGCCCCCCCGGGACAGCAGCGGGGCGCCGTATCGGCGGCAGACGGCGATCGTTTCGAGGACGTCGTCGGTGTCGCACGGGACCACCACACCGATCGGGACCTGGCGGTAGTTCGAGGCGTCGGTGGCGTACAGGGCACGGCTTCCGGAGTCGAAGCGGACTTCTCCGCGAACGCGCTGCGAGAGCTCGCGTGCGAGCTCCGGCTCGTTTTGCCCGGCTGTGTCTGACGCCTGCGGGAACCGGACTTCGACCGGTTTCGGGCGGGCGGCGCTCACAGGGCAAAGCGCTCCGCGTCGCAGCGCTTCCATTCGAGGCCGAGTCCCGGCCGTGTCCAGTCGGGCTCGAGGGCCCCGCCCGCCGGAGACGGGACGCCGTCGAAGAGGAGGTGCTCGATGCGTACGTGGTCGTGGAAGTACTCGACGTGCCGGGCCGGAGCCGCGGCGCACGCGAGATGAACGTGGAGCGACGGGGCGCAGTGCGTGGACATGGGAACACCACGGTCCTGGCAGAGCGCGGCGGCTCGAAGAAAGCCCGTGACGCCCGCGGATCGCGTGGCATCGACCTGAAGGACGTCGACGGATCCGGCGTCGAGCAGGCGCCGGAAATCGAGCGTCGCGTAGCCGTACTCGCCGGCGGCGATCTCCATTCCGGCGGGCGCTCGGTCGCGGACGAGGCGCAGGCCCTCGAGGTCGTCCGAGGACACGGGCTCTTCGAACCAGCTCACCCCGAACGACTGGAACACTTCGGCCAGGGCGAGCGCCTGCTTGCGGCCGTACGCACCATTGGCGTCGACGAACAGTTCCGCCCGGCCGCCGATTGCTTCGCGCGCGGCGGCCACGCGTCCCGGGTCCTCCGAGGGCCGCCGGCCGACCTTCATCTTGACGCGCGGGATCCCCTCCGCGACCCATTCCGCCAGCTGCCGGCATAGGCGCCGCGCCGGATACGACGTAAATCCCCCGCTGCCGTATGCGTCGATGCGGTGGCGAACGCTGCCGAGCAGCCGGGCCAGCGGAAGCTCCAGGAGCTTCGCCTTCAGATCCCAGAGGCCGTTGTCGACCGCCGCGACGGCCATCGAAGCGATGCCCGGACGCCCGAGGTTGCGAACCGCGGCCACCATCGCGTCCCAGCAGCCGGCCACGTCCATGGCGTCGCGGCCCTCGACGACCGGGGCGAGCGTGTCCCGGACGAGGACGGCCGTCGAGCTGTCGGCGTAGGTGTAGCCGAGGCCCCGCTCGCCGCCCGCCTCGAGCTCCGCGAGGACGAGCGTCGTCGAGTCCCACTCGAGCGTCCCGTCCGATTCCGGGAAGTCGGTGGGAACGCGGTAGGCGGACGCTCGAACGAGCCGGACGGGGAAGGCGGGAAGCGTGGAGCCCGCGATTCGGGGGGCCGGACGACTCACACCATCTCCCGCACCTTGTCCGACAGAACCGTCAGCGCGATCTCCTTGCGGTTGGGCGTGCCCCTGGCGAGCGACTCGGCGAAGTGCGCGGCCTGCCGGGCGGTGACCTTGGCCGGCATCGGAGGCTCGAACGGGTCGACGACTGCCTCGATCACGGCCGGTCCTGGAGTGGCCAGGGCCTGGTCGAGAATCGTCTCGCAGTCCTCGGGGTCCTCGATCGTGAAGCCGGCGCCGCCGCAGGCCCGCGCGAACCCGGCGAAGTCGATCGGGTTCAGATCGCAGCCGTACTCCGGGTTTCCGAGGAAGACCATCTGTTCCCACTTGATCTGGCCGAGCGTGTTGTTCTTGATGACCACGATCTTGATCGGGAGCCGGTACTTCACGGCCGTCGCGAACTCGCCCATGAGCATGGTGAAGCCGCCGTCGCCGACGAATCCCACGCACTGCCGATCGGGATACGCGATTTGGGCCGCGATGGTGTAGGGGAGCCCGTTGGCCATCGTCGCGAGGTTGCCCGAGAGGGAATACATCTGTCCGCGGCGGGCCGGGATGTGTCGCGCAAACCAGGTCGCGATCGTTCCGGAGTCGCAGGAAACGATGGCGTCCTGCGCGAGCCGCCGGCCGAGCTGCCAGGCCACGACCTGCGGCTTCATCGGCTTGTCGCGACGCGACGTCTGCTCCTCCATCTGCTCGCGCCATTCCGTCATGCTCTTCTGCGCCTTCTCCAGGAGGCCGCGATCCGACTTTCGATCCAGCAGCGGCAGGAGTTCGCTGAGGGTGCGCTTGCTGTCGCCGACCAGCCCGACCTCGACGGGATAGCGCAGACCGATCCGGGATGCGTCGAGATCGATCTGGACGGCGTGGGCCTGCCCGGGCTTCGGATAGAACTCGATGTAGGGGAAGGACGTCCCGACGAGCAACAGGGCGTCGCTCTCTTCCAGAGCTTCCTGCGAGGGTCGCGTTCCGAGCAGGCCGATGCCTCCCGTCGTGTAGGGGGAGTCGTCCGGCACGGCCGCCTTGCCCAGGAGCGCCTTGACGATCGGAGCGCCGATCCGTTCCGCGACGTCCTGCAGCTCGTCCGTGGCGTCGAGCGCCCCCCGGCCGACGAGCAGGACCGGCTTGCTGGCCCCATTGAGGAGCTCGGCCGCCCGCGCCAGCTCGGAGGCGGCCGGAAGCCGGGCGTCCCGCCCCATCGCCTCGGTGTTGTGGCGCGGAACGTTGCGGCGGGAGCGCTTCCCGTTCTCCTGTTCCTGCAGGTCCACCGGGAAGTTGATGTGGGCCACGCCCCGCGCGGCGACCGCCGTTCGGCAGGCCAGGTGGGCCACGTTTTCCACGTGGGCGGGTCCCATCACACGCGTGTTGTAAGCGGCGACGTCCATGAAGAGACGGTCGAGATTCACGTCCTGCTGCTGGTGCGTGTCGATGAGATCGTGAAAGGCGTGGCCGGTGATCGCCAGCACGGGCGCCCCGTCGAGTTTCGCGTCGTAGAGGCCGTTCAAGAGGTGGATGCCTCCGGGACCCGACGTGGCCAGGCAGACGCCCAGGCGTCCCGTGTACTTGGCGTAGGCACACGCCATGAAAGCAGCGGCTTCCTCGTGACGAACGTGGATGAAGCGGATCCGGTCCTGCTTCTGCCGGAGCGCCTCCATGATTCCGTTGATGCCGTCGCCGGGAAGGCCGAAGATGACCTCCACGCCCCACTCCTCGAGCACTTCGATCAGAGTGTCGGCGGCGGTATGAGACATGGTGGCTCCTTTCTTTTCGGGGGGTCAGGGCTCCGAATAGGCGATCGTGGAGATCAGCGCGTTGGCCGGCTGGCGCGAGTCGAGCCGCGTCTGCTGCACGACGACCGGCACGTCCGATTCGACGAGGCTGGCATAAGGCGTGTCGCGGGGGATCGGCTCCGGGTCCGCGAGATCATTGAAGCGAAGATGAAGGGTGCGCCGCGCGCCGACCGTGAAGCGATAGGGTCCGGCCGCGTCCCGATCGCCGAAGAAGACCGTCATCGAGACGTTCGCGTCACGTTCGGAAACGTTGAGGAAGCAGACGGCTTCGTGACTCGTCAGCTCGGGCGCCGGGCCCTGGCTCTGACCCGGTATGTATCCGTCGGCGATCGCCCAGCGCTTTCGGCCCAGTGGTTCCAACCTGCCTCCCGATGGCGGCCGCGAGTTGCAGCCCCTCATCGAATGGCATGCGATATCGGTGCCAGACCACCGCTCTGGACGACACGAGCTTTCTCACGCATTCGGACCCGAGGCCGCGCTCACTCGGACCTGCGGCGTCGCAGGACGCGGCGCGTCAGCGGCCCGAGCGTGAGACCCTGCACGACGATCGAAAACACCGCGATCCCGTAGGTCGCGATCAGGATCTCGCTGCGCCCGGGAAAGTGCGGGAGCGAGAGTGCCATCGCCAGCGAGATCCCGCCGCGCAATCCGCCCCACGTGAGGATCGCCAGGGAGCCCGGTCCGAACGCGTACCGACGGCCGAGAATCGCGATGCCGGCGCCGACGGAAACCCCGCGGGCCGCGAGGACGAGCGGAACGAGAAGCAGAAGCGAGAGTGCGTGGCGGGCCTCGGACCAGAGGAAGAGCGCCTCCAGGCCCAGCAGCAGAAAGAGCATGGCGTTGAGGAGCGCGTCGACGAAGGACCAGATCTGGTCGAGAGCGTCGCGGGTCGCCTCTTTCATGGCCACCCGGCGGCCCCGGTTCCCGATCAGGAGCCCCGCCATCACGCAGGCCAGCGGTGCCGAGACGCCGGCCTTCGTCGCGCCGAGCATGATCGCGGCCACGAGTCCGAAGCTGAGGAGCACCTCGACGTTGGGCTCGTCGATGTGCTTCATCGCCCCGTATGCGACGAGACCGATCGCCAGCCCGAGTGCGACGCCGCCGATCACCTCCTGGCTGAACAGCAGCGCGGCGTCGAGAAGCGCGGCGCGGCCGCCGGAGACGCCGCCGGCCTCGGCCATCGCCAGGAGGACCGAGAAGACCACGACGGACAGCCCGTCGTTGAAGAGACTCTCTCCCGTCATCCGGACCTGGAGCGTCTTGGGAACGTGGCGCGACTCCAGGATCCCCAGGACGGCGATCGGGTCGGTCGGCGAGATGAGAGCCCCGAACGCCAGGGCGTAGGCGAGAGGCACGGGGGCGCCGAGAAGCGGAAGGGCGACGTAGCTGGCCAGGCCGACCACGACGGCGGACAGGACCACACCCAGGAACGCCAGCACCGCGATCGGCACCTTCTCCCGGCGGATCTCGTCGAGGTTCAGCCGCAGGGCTCCCGCGAAGAGAAGGAAGCTCAGCACGCCACGGAAGAGAAAGCGCGAGAAATCGATCTGTCCGACGAGGTTCCGCGCGTCCGCCGTGATGTCGAGGGACGGAAAGACGGCATTGGACGCCAGAATCAGAGCCGAGGCGGCGAGGCCGCTCAGAAGGAGGCCGATCGTCGTCGGCATCTTGAGGACGGCGGTATTCAGGAAGCTGAAAACCGCGGCGGCGATGATCAGGAGAGCGAAGGACTCGAGCAGGCGCATGATGACCTTTCCGGAAGTTGCCGGCGTCGATTCTCCCGGCCATCGCCGGAGTGCCGTCGGAATCGGAGGCCCGGGGGGCCCTCAGCCGTCCGCCGGGGCGGGATCGACTCCGCCGCACGCGGCGCACGCGCTGCCGGGTGCGGGAATCTCCTGCCGGCAGCGCCCGCACCGGGCGGGCAGCGCGCGGATCGCGCATTCGAACGTGTCGAGGACGTACCGGCGCCCGCCCAGGACGATCTCGAACGTCTCGTCGGACTCGTCCTCGCAGACTTCACAGATCGGCATCCGGTCCTCCATCACGCGGACGTCCCCTGGGGATCTCGAAGGAGAAGGGGCAGGGCGGTTCGCGCGGCGACCACGGATGGAGCGAGTGGTTCGGCGGCCCGGGCGTCATGACGGAGCTCACCGGTGCAAGATGCGGGCCGATTCCGGACGCGGTCGGCGACGACGCCGGGCGTTCGCCGTCAGGCTTCCGGGGGCGGAGTCTCGTTCCAGAGACCGATCACCGGCTCGGCCAGTCCGTGCTCGTAGCCGAGCCGGGATAGGCTCGCCGTCGACACCAGGAACAGCCGGCCGGCGGAGGGCTCGAGCCCGAGCCAGCGGCCCGCCAGCATCCGCAGGAAGTGGCCGCTCGAAAAGACGAGGCTGTCCCCCGGGATCGCGCGAAGCCGGCCCACGACGCGGTCGGCGCGGGCGGCGACCTCGGCGGGGGATTCTCCGCCGGGGCAGCCGTCGCGGAAGAGCTGCCAGTCCGGCCGCTCGGTCCGGATCTCGCGGCTCGTTCGCCCTTCGTACCGGCCGTAGTTCCACTCGACGAGATCGGGATCGACGATCGCCGCGGCGGCGAAGCCGGCGAGCTCGCACGTCTTGAGGGCGCGCTGGAGCGGGCTGGTGAAGACCCGGGCGAACGCCCTCCCCCGGAGCCGCAACGCGAGGTCCCGCGCATCGCGCTCGCCCCGGTCGGTCAGCGGCAGGTCGGTCATTCCCGTGTGCTGGCCCGACAGGCTCCACGCGGTCTCTCCGTGCCGCGCCAGCGTGACGACGGGAAGGGGCTCGTTCACCGTCTACAGGAAGCGCGCGAGCGCATCGATCGTGCCTTTCGGGTTCTCTTCCAGCACCCAGTGCCCCGTGTCCTTCAGGACGACGACCGTCACGTCCGATGCGACGAGCCGCGTCTGGTCGCCGAGGACCTGGCCGAGGGACTTTTCCCCGCCGATGACGAGGACCGGCATCGTCAGGCGCGTCCGCGCGAGCTTCTCGAAGTCGGCCGCCGCCTGCGGGAACGACACGAAGTAGGCCCACCCCGACCGCATGCGCCCGGGCTGGGAATACGCCGCGGTGTACGCGCGGCGGTCCGCTTCCGGGACCGAGTGGTGCGGGTCGGCGGCGAAGTCGTTCCAGTAGTGCTCGAAGTACGTCCGCTCGCGGCCCCGGACCAGGGCCTCGGGCGTCGGTCCGTTGAAGCGGAAGTGCCAGAGTGCAGGGTTGTCGTAGACCGGCTCCCAGCCCTCGACGCCCGGAAGGAAAGCGTCCATGAGGACGAGCTTCTCGACCTCCGCGGGGTACTGCGCGGCATAGGCGTAGGCCACCATGAGGCCGATGTCGTGGCCGACGACGCGCGCCTTTTCGACGCCGAGCGAGCGGACGAGTGCGTGCACCCGCTGCGCCGCGGTCTGCATGTCCTGCCCGTCGGCCGGGATCGAGGATCCGCCGATTCCCGGCAGGTCCGGCGCGATCACGGTGAATCGCTCGGCCAGCAGCGGCATGATCGGCTTCCACATGCGCGAGTTTTCGGCGTAGCCGTGGAGGAGAACGAGGGCGGGTCCGTGGCCGGCCGTCAGGTACTGGAAGTCGATGCCGCCTGCCGAGGCCCGGCGGGAGACGACTTTCGCCTCCGGAGGCTTGCCGAGGCCCGCCGCCGGCAGGAGCAGGCAGGCGCCCAGCGCTAGGGTCGCCGCGACCCGGAATCGCCCGTATGCCCTCATCGCCTGTCCCCCCCCTTCGGCTGGTCGCCCGCCAGAAACTCCACCAGGGCCCGATTGACCTCGTCCGCGTGCGTCCAGGTCAGGCCGTGCGGGGCGTCCTTCAGAACGACCAGCCGGCTTCCCCGGACCGCGGCGTGCGTCCGGCGGCCCGAGATGTCCAGCGGAACGATGCGGTCGGCGTCCCCGTGGACGACGAGCGTGGGCACGTCGATCTTCGCGAGGTCCTTGCGAAAGTCGGTCGGCCAGGCCGCGACGCACGCGATCGTTCCCGTGGGAGACGCGCCCGCGGCGATCGTCCATGAAAGCCGGACGAGCTCGTCGCTGACGCGCTTTCCTCCGAGGACGTCGACGTTGTAGAAGTTCTGGAGGAACCCGGCGAGAAACGCCGGCCGGTCGGCCGCCAGGCCCTGCTGGATCCCGTCGAAGATCGCGCCGTCGACTCCGTCCGGATTGTCGGGCGCCTTCAGCAGGTAGGGCGGAACGGCCGCCAGAAATGCGGCTTTCCGGATGCGCTTCGAGCCGTGGGTGCCGAGATACCGTGCCACCTCGCCGCCGCCCATCGAGAAGCCGACGAGCGCCGCGTCGGTCAGGTCGAGCTCCGTGACGAGGGCGTGCAGGTCCGAGGCGAGCGTGTCGTATTCGTAGCCGAACGTGGGCTTGCTCGATTCGCCGAATCCGCGCCGGTCATAGGTGACGACGCGATGGCCGGCCGAAAGCAGCGCCGGCACCTGCTTCTCCCAGGACCGGCCGGAGAGCGGCCATCCGTGGATGAGAACGACCGGCGGCCCGGATCCATGGTCCTCGTAGTAGAGGTCGATGCTTCGGGAGTTCTCCGTGCCCACGCTGACGTACGGCATGCGCGCCTTTTATCACGGGCTCCCGCGAATGAAACCGAAACGGCCGGCACCCGTTCGGATGCCGGCCTCAGTCTCTGCCTAGAAGATCAGATACGGCCATTGGAGTCCGAGCGCCTTCGCGAGAAAGATCGCCATCTGCCGCCGGGTAACGAAGGAGTCGGGGCAGTAGAGCGGCGGCATGGCCTGGCAGCCGCCCGTGATTCCGGAGAACGCGAGGGCCTCGATGTACTGGAAGCCGAAGTCGTTCGTCGGCACGTCGTTGAAGCTTGCCATGGCCGGGGCAGGGCTCACTTGGAGCACGTACCCGACGATCATTCCGGCGATCTTGGTGGTTCCGTCGAAAGCCGACGGTTCGGCGAGGACGCTGTACGACCTCACAAAATTGTCGACCGTGATCCCGTCGCCGCTGATGTCGGCGCTCTGGGACCCTAGGCCGGGGTTGGCCGCGATTCCCGAGCAGATCAACCCCGCCAGGACGCAGTCGCCCGGCCCCGCCCCCGTGGCGGGGTGCAACACGCAGTCCTGGCCCAGGTACGAGCAGTCCGCCAAGGTAGCGAAGACCGTCTCGGTCGCGCTGGTGTCCTCGAAGTCGAGCTCGAGGTAGACGACTCTGGCCCCGGCCGGGAGGTGGATGGGGGCGGTCAGATCTTTGTTGACGGCGGTCGACCAGCGGGGCCCGAGGCCGAAACTGTCGCTCGTGTAGGTCTGGCCGGTGTGCCAGGGCCGAAACGCGTTGGCCGGGATCTGGACGTAGGTGACGCGGGAGGTCCCAAAGGTCTCTGGTCGCAGAGGCGGCGCCTTGCCGGGCGCCTCGGTGGGGCCCGGTCGGGCCAGGCGAGGCGAAGACGTCAGGTCCTGCGCCACCAGTGGTGCGACGGCGAGCAGCAGCGCCGCGATCGTCGACACGGTGAGTCGTTTCATGGGGACCTCCTTGTTCGGTTGGTGTCATTATGCTCTCGCCTTCAGCTTCGACTCTCGCGGCACGCCATTCCCGATCCCAAAAAGCGTCGCGTCCGCATAGGATTACGATCCGAGGAGTCACGCCATGTCGCAGTCCCGCCGCAGATTTCTAAGCCGCACGGCCGCCGGAGTCGTGGGAGCCGCCGCCGCGACGCGAGTGATCGCAACCCCCGACCCTCCCGTCACGCCGGTCGAAGGCACGCCTCCCGCGTTCGGCACGGCGCCGCCGGTCGGGCCCGACATCTCGACGGCCACCGTGGCGGAGGCGCAAAAGTTCGTCCGCATCGAGTTCACTCCGGCGCACCAGGCCCAGATCGCCGGCAGCTGGCAGCGGGCGATGGCCTCGACGATGGAACGGCGCGCGGGGCCCCGCAAGCTCGAGATCGGTCCCGAGCTCGTCCCGGCGACGCTCTGGAATCCGATGATCCCGGGCGTGCCTCCCGGCCCGGCGCGCGACCGCTTCATCCCGAGCGCCGGTGTGGCGGAACCGCTCCCGAAGCGGGACGGCGACATTGCCTATGCCACGATTGCGGCGCAGGGACGGTGGATCAAGTCGCGCGCGCTGACTTCCGAACGGCTGACCCGCATCTACCTCGATCGCGTGGCGCGGTTCGATCCGCGCCTCCGGAGCATCATCACGCTGACGGCCGACGTGGCGCTCGCCCAGGCGAGGCGGGCGGACGCGGAGATCGCGGCCGGAAAGTACCGGGGCCCGCTTCACGGGATCCCGTTCGGCGTCAAGGACCTCATGGACACCAAGGGCATCCTGACAACCTACGGCGCCGAGCCGTTCCGCAACCGGGTGCCCGAAGCGGACTCCGCCGTCGTCGCCCGCCTCCAGAACGCGGGCGCCGTGCTGCTCGCGAAGCTCTCCCTCGGCGCCCTCGCGCTGAACGACATCTGGTTCGGCGGGCAAACCATGAACCCGTGGCTGCCCGAAGAAGGGTCCGGCGGCTCCAGCGCCGGACCGGGCGCGGCCACGGCGGCCGCGCTCGTGGGCTTCTCGGTCGGCAGCGAGACGGGCGGCTCGATCATCGACCCGGCTGTGCGCTGCGGCCTGACCGGGCTGCGGCCGACCTTCGGCCGGGTTCCGCGCACGGGCGCGATGGCCCTCTGCTGGACGCTCGACAAGCTCGGCCCGATGACGCGCGGCGTCGAGGACTCCATGCTCGTTCTCCGGGCGATCTCGGGGCCCGATCCGGGCGATCTCTCGAGCGTCCCGAGCCGGCTCGACTTCGACGCCAACGGGCCGGTTCGGGGGCTGAAGGTCGGCTACATCGCGAGCTGGATGAAAGAGAGTCCGGCGACCGACGTGGACCGAGCGGCTCTCGAGACCTGCCGCCGGCTCGGCATGACGCCGGTCGAGGTGCGCCTGCCCGACTGGCCCTACGGCTCCCTCAATACGATCCTCTTCGCCGAGGCCGCCGCCTCCTTCGAGGAGCTGACGCTCTCGAACCGGCTCGACGAGCTGCGGGCACAGGTGCCCGACGCGTGGCCCAACACCTTTCGCCAGGCGCGCTTTCTCTCGGCCGTCGACTACGTGCAGGCCGACCGCATGCGCCGGAAGGTCGCCCAGGAGATGGAAAGGATCTTTCAGAAGGTCGACATCTTCCTGTCGCCGCCGCTGCGCGACGAGATCCTGACGATCACGAACTTCACGGGCCACCCCGCGATCGTGCTGCGCACGGGTTTCCTCCAGGTCACCCAGGCGCGCAGCGACTGGGCGCCCGATCCGAAGAACCCGATGCCGACCTTCGCGACGCCGCGCCGCGTACCGCACGGCATATCCCTCGTCGGCCGCCTCTTCGACGAGGGCACGATCGCCACGGCTGCCATCGCCCTCGAGAAGGCGTCGGGCGTGGCGGCGGAGCGGCCGCCCGGTTTCTGAGCCGGGGGGGCGGCGGGAGGTCAGTCGGCGACGTCGATGCGGTACTGGCGAAACTCGATCGCTCGGTGGCCGAGACGTTTCTCGGCCCGGGACTGAAGCTCCTGCCAGAGCGCCACGACCTCCGGCGGCGCGTTGTCTGGCGCGTCGTGGTCCCGCCACGTGAAGACCTCGACGAAGACGGTCCCGCCGGACTCGTCGGTTCCCCGCAGGATCAGGTGTGGCCGTGCCAGAGCGAGTTCGAGGCGGCGCAGCGTCGCCCACTTGCGTTCGAGGATCGCGGCGTAGGCGGCCTCCTCGCCGGCCCGGACGCGGTGGGTGACGAGTACGGTTTCGGTGCTGGTTTCAGCCGCGGCGGAAAGCGTGACCCATCCGAAGACCGTCGCCGCGACCCGGGCGCGCGCCCTCAGGACCCCGCCTTTTCGATCGACGAGATCTGGATTCCCTTCACGCCGCCGCGCGTCACGGGCGTTCCGGTCAGCGTCGCCGGCACGTCGGCCATGTCCTTGACGGTCTCCTTGACCGAGCGGGGCGCTTCCCCGAACAGCACGTAGAGCGTTCCGTCGTCGGCCAGAAAGCCGGCCGGCACCCCCCGGGCGATGCAGGCGTTGGCGCAGGCGGTGTGCCCGGCGTCGTGGATGCCGTGCGTGACGTAGCAATGCATGTCGACGACGGTACCCTTCAGGGTCACCTCGGCGGCCTTCGGCTCCTCGGCCCGCAGCAGTCGACTTCCGGCCGCGAGGGCCGCCGCCACCAACAGCGCGATCAGGATGGGGACGAGCTTGTCCTTCATGGGCGTTCTCCTTTTCGGCGCCGAAGCTACGCGCCCCGCGCGCCTCGCGCATGTGCCGGAGGTCATGAGTTCTTCGGGACGGGCCGCACCATGACTTCCGGCAGGGGCGGCGGCCGGCCGGCCGCGCCTATACTCGCGGGTCTCATGCTGTACCGGGACGAGTACCGGCGGCTGCTCCGGATCGGAGGAACCGCGGTCTGGCTGGCCGTGGGACTGCCGGTCGCGGCGATGCAGCTGCTCGCGCGGCGCGTCCCCGCGGGCGTGGGCCTCGGTGCCTGGTTCGCGGCCTTCGTGCTCTTCGCGATCGCCTTCGCGCTGGCGACCTCCCGGCGGTCCGAATCCGGTCGGGGCGGGGCGCTCGTTCTCGCCTTCGGCCAGACGGCTGCCGTCTTCGCCCTCGTCGCCCTGCCGCCCTGCTTCGGCCTGGAAGGGGCGCTGCTCGTCCTCGTGGCGCTGCAGCTGCCGGTCCTGCTCGGCCGGCCCGCGGCCGTCTCATGGCTCGTCGGGCAGAGCGCGGGCCTGCTCTGCCTGATGTGGCTGCACTGGGGCTGGCACTGGGGCCTCGTGCTGGCGTTCGCGTACCTGCCCTTCCAGCTCATCGCCGACGCGACGGTGCGCCTTCTCGCCGAGGAGACGGCTGCGCGCGTGAAACTCGCGGCCGCCAACGCGCAGCTCGAGGCGACGCGGGAGCTTCTCGCGCGGAGCGCCCGGCTGGCCGAGCGGTCGCGGATCGCCCGCGATCTGCACGATCTGCTCGGCCACCACCTGACGGCCCTCTCGCTCAACCTCGAGATCGCAAGCCATCGGACCGAGGGCGAAGCGCGCGACCGCGTCGAGACGGCGCAGTCGGTTACGAAGCTGCTCCTCGGAGACGTGCGCGCGGTCGTCAGCGAGTTGCGCGAGGACGGCCGGCTCGACCTGCCGGCCTCGCTGCGCCGCCTCGCCGACGGTATCCCGCGTCCGCGGATCCACGTCGGCGTGGCCGACGGACTCGACCTCGAGAACCCCGGCGACGGGGAAGTGGTCCTGCGCTGCGCCCAGGAGATCGTGACCAACGCCGTTCGTCACGCCCGGGCCGAGAATCTGTGGCTCGAGGTCGAGCGTGGCGGCGGGGGCATCCGGATCGAGGCCCGCGACGATGGGCGCGGTGCGGCCGACGTGCGCTCGGGGCACGGGCTCGCCGGGATGCGGGAGCGCTTCGAGCAGCGGGGCGGAGCGTTTCGCTTCGAGACCGCACCCGGGCAGGGCTTCCGGATTTTCGCGATGCTCCCGCTCGGCGCGGGCAGTGAGCGGGCATGATCCGGGTCTTCCTGGTGGAGGACCAGACTCTGGTGCGCGAGGGGATTCGAAGCCTCCTCGCCCTGGACGGAGAGATCGTCGTGACGGGGGAGTCGGCGGACGGCCACGGGGCCATCGCCGCGATCCCGGCCTCCGGCGCCGACGTCGCGCTTCTGGACATGCGCCTGCCCGGCGCGTCCGGCCTCGAGGTCCTGCGACGGCTCTCCGCCGCCGGAAAGCTTCCGCCGACCATCATTCTGACGACCTTCGACGACGACGAGCTCGTGCTCGAAGGGCTGCGCGCCGGGGCGAAGGGATACCTCCTCAAGGATGTCTCCCTCGCCGAGCTCGTGCGCGCCATCCGCACCGTCGCCGCGGGAGGCACGGCCGTCCAGCCGATCGCTTCCGAGCGGGTCGTCCGTGGACTGGAGGGCGCGGAGTCGAGCTTCCCGCGGCTCGAGCCGGCCGACCCTCTGACCGAGCGGGAGATCGAGGTCCTGCGGCTGATGACGGGCGGCTACAGCAATCGCGAGATCGCCCGGGCCCTCAACCTGGTCGAAGGCACCGTGAAAAATCACGTTTCGAGCATCCTTTCCAAGCTCGGGGTGCGGGACCGGACGCGAGCCGTCCTCCAGGCCGTCCGAGCCGGTTACCTCGGCTAGCCGTTCGTCCGAGCCGGCTCGCGATATAGAGTACGCAGCGCGTTCGGCCACCGTGGCCGCAGACGCCAGAGGAGGATCAATGAAAGCGCGTCCTGGTTTCATTCTGGCGGTGATCGGAATCGTCCTTGGCGTCGCGGCGTCCGCCTCGGCCCAGATGAGCACCAAGAAGGCCCCGGAGCCGGGCAACACGCCCATCGAAACGTTCACCGGTTTTGCCGTCAGCGTCACGAGCGGCCAATCCGGAGTCGTCGAGATCGTCATCAACCGCTGGTCGACCGACGGGGAGCGCCAGCTGCTCGAGAATGTCCTCAAGGCCTCGGGCTCCCAGGCGATGGTCAACATCATGCAGGATCTCCCGCAGGTGGGCTACATCAAGGGCTCGGAGACCATGGGCGACGCGCTCTTCTACGCACGCTCGAACGACCTGCCGGACGGCACGCGACAGGTCGTCATCGCGACCAACCGGCCGATCTCCGGCGCGGCGATGCTCGCGCCGGGTGCGGCGAACAAGTACGACGCGACCGTCATCGAGATGCGGTTCCCGAAAGGCTCGAAGAAGGGCCAGGGCAAGATCGTCGTCGCGGGCAAGGCCTCGATCGATCCGAAGACCGGCAAGCTCCACCTCAACAACTACATGGGCGAGCCGGTGCGCCTCGAGAGCATCACCGTCAAGACTCCGTAGGTCGAAGCTCCTCGTCGGGCTCGACGAGTCCGCGCGTCCGAGGCCGTCGGCGGCCCGGCGCGCGGATTTACTTTTTGGAGGGATCCTCGGATTCCGCGCGGCGGCTTTGCCGGCCCGAAATCTCCATCGAGACCAGTCGCGCGATCAGGATGGCCGGATAGAGCTGCCCGACCAGCGCCTCGCCCGCCGCGAGGCTTCGAGCGATCGGGGCGACCGGCGTGATGTCGCCGTAGCCGACGGTCGTCAGCGTGACGAAGCTGAAGTAGCCGATCGCGAGAAAGCGGTTCTCGATGGCGGGAAAGTGGAAGGCGTCGGGAATGTGCATCAGGACGACCTGGTAGGCGACGGACCAGGTCAGGCCGAGCAGCAGGTAGGCGGCGATCGAGCCGCCGATACGGTGACGCGTGATCGGCCCCGCCCGGAAAACCTGGGCGAGCGTGAGAACCGTGACGAGCAGGAGCGAGAGCATCGTCAGCCACATGCTGGCCAGGGCCACGGCGGGCGACGCGTTGACCAGGGCGGTCACGCGCGTGGCGACGGCGAGGGTGGCCACGACCGTGGCGAGAATCTTCGAGGCGCGCCGGTGGGACAGTGCGGCGACGCCGCTGACGAGGACCAGGGCGAAGAAGACGTCCAGGATGATCGGGCCGAGGACCCCCGAGACGATCAGGGGCGGCGCCACGAAGAGCAACGTCACGAGGCACAGGAGCAGAGCGGACAAGCCCTTGTCGGACCGCCAGAAGCTGGGGAGCGGCTGCATCTGCGCCGACCAATCTAATACAGCGGCGGCTCGGGTGGCCGGGAATCCCGGAACGCGGCGGGGGCACGGCTGCGCGAGGGCCTGCCCGCCTCCTACCGCGAAACGCTGGCGCGTCTGTCGCGGCAGGCGTCAACCGATCCCCGGGCGTTCGACACGTACCTCGAAGTGCAACGACCCCTTCGGCTCCATCGGAGCGGCCGTCCTCGTCTCCATGGCGCCGAGTCCGGGGACCCGAGGGGCCGGTGGACCTGCTGCGAGCCATTCGGAAGCGGCTCCGGGGTCACCCCCTCCTGCGCGAGGAGGCCGTCAACGCGCTCGGCTTCGAGCTGCTCAGCGCGAAGCAGGGTCGTGCACTCGCGCGGCCGCGTGGATATCGCGCCGCGATATGATCCGGCCTGCCGCCGGCGCGAAGCCCGCGGCAAAACTCCGATGCAAGTCCTGAATCCGGGGTTCGACCCCGCGCTCTTTTTCTCCCGCGTCCGCCAGGCCGACCGGCGGGCGCTCCTGCTCGACTACGACGGTACGCTGGCTCCCTTCACGGCGGACCGGGACCGGGCCGTGCCCTATCCCGGTGTTCGGGACGCGCTGGCCGCTCTGGCGGCCGACGGCCGCACGCGGCTGGCGATCGTCAGCGGGCGCTCGGTGGCCGACGTCGCCCGGCTGGTGGACCTGCCGCTGGAGCTCTGGGGATCGCACGGGCTCGAGCATCGCTCGGGAACCGGCGCCTACGAGTCGGCTCCCATGGTCGCCGAGGTCCGGCGGACCACGGCCGAGATCTCCGCCTGGATCCGCGAGCGAGGCTGGGAGTCCCTTCTCGAGACCAAGCCCTTCGGCCTCGCGCTCCATGCCCGGGGGCGTCCGGAGCTCTTCGAGAAGGCGGGACCCGAGGTCCTGGCGCGTTGGTCGGGGCCGGCGCGGGACGCCGGGCTCGACATCCGGCCATTCGACGCCGGGGTCGAGTTCCGGCCGTCGGTCGGCAACAAGGGGCGCGTGGTCGACCGCGTGATCCTGGAGGAGGGCTCCGAGACGCCGGTCGCTTACCTCGGCGACGACGAGACCGATGAAGACGCGTTCGCCGCGATCCGGGGCCGCGGCCTCGGCGTCCTCGTCCGCACGCAGCAGCGGCCGACGAGCGCCGACGCCTGGGTTCAACCGCCGGACGGGTTGCGGGACTTCCTCGAGCGTTGGAGCGGTCCCGCCGGCGGGGAGCGGCCGGCGTGAGCCTGGTCGTTGTCTCCAACCGCCTGCCGTTCGCGCTCGCCCGCGACGCCGAAGGGGGTTGGACCGTCGAGCCGGCCAGCGGCGGTCTGGTGACGGCCCTCCGGCCGGTGCTGCAGGACCGGGGCGGCCGATGGATCGGGTGGCCCGGCGTCACACGCGAGGAGCTCGAGGACGCGGAGGCGGTCTTCGCCGGCGCCCAGCACCACTACGGCTTCGAACTGGTGCCCGTGCCCATCTCCGACGAGGAACGTGACGACTTCTACCATGGCTTCTCCAACGAGATCCTGTGGCCGCTCTTCCACGATCTCCCGTCGCTCTGCCGCTTCCGGCCCCGGTACTGGGCAGCGTACGGAGCCGTCAACCGGCGGTTCGCCGAGGTCACCGCCGCGCAGGTGGGGCCCGAGGACTTCATCTGGATCCACGACTACCAGCTGATGCTGGTCGCGAGCGAGCTGCGCCGGATCGGCGTGCGCTCGCGGATGGGCTTCTTCCTGCACATCCCCTTCCCCTCGATCGACATTTTTCTCCAGCTGCCGTGGCGCTTCCAGATTCTTCGCGCCATGCTCGATCACGACGTGATCGGCTTTCAGACCGTCGGCGGGCGACGCAACTTCCTGCAGTGCGTTCGCCTCCTGCTCAAGGACGCCGAGGTCGGCGGCAAGGGCGACGTCCGGACGGTCCGGATCGACGGCCGCGAAGTCCGCGTGGGCTCGTTCCCCATTTCGATCGACGCCGCGGAATTCGCGCGGTCGGCGAGCGACCCGGACGTGATCGCGAAAGTAAGAAGCCTGCGCGAGGACCAGCCGAACCGCAAGATCGTGCTGGGGATCGACCGGCTCGACTACACCAAGGGGATTCCGCACAAGCTCGAGGCCTTTCGGGCCCTGTTGACCCGGCACCCGGAGCGGTTGGGAAGGGTCACGCTGTTCCAGGTCGTTCTGCCCAGCCGCGAGGACATCCCGCGCTACCGGCGTCAGAAGGTGGAAATCGAACAGCTCGTCGGGCAGATCAACGGAGAGCTCACGCGGTCCGGCTGGGTCCCGGTGCACTACCTGTACCGCACCCTTGCCTGGCCCCTCCTGCCCGCGTACTACCTGGCCGCGGACGTCGCGCTGGTCACGCCGCTCAAGGACGGGATGAACCTGGTGGCCAAGGAGTACTGCGCGACCCACGTCGAGGAAGACGGAGCGCTCGTCCTGTCCGAGTTCGCCGGGGCCGCCGCGCAGCTCCAGCGGGGAGCCTTCCTCGTCAACCCGTACGACACGGAGGGAGTCGCCGATGCGCTCGAGCAGGCGCTGCGGCTGTCGCCGCGCGAGCAGCGGGCCCGGATGCGGCGAATGCGCCACGCCGTCGCCGACTACGACATCTACCGGTGGGTGGACAAGTTTCTGGAGGCGGCGATCTCCCGCGATCTGCACGACTTCCCGGTGCACGAGGAGTACCTGCCGGAGGCCAGACCCCGCTGAGCCCGAACGCCTGGATCGGAGCGGGCCCTCCGGAATAGACTCGCGTTCGTCGAGGGGAGGCCTCCATGCGTCACCGCGCCGGGTTCCTCGGGCCCCTGATGTTCGCCGCCGCGGCGGCCGCCTCCGCCGCGACCTACACGGTGACGACTGCCGTGGACGGGGTGCCAGGCTCGCTGCGGCAGGCGATCACCGACTCGAACGCGAGCGTCGGGGTCCTCGACACGATCGCGTTCGACATTCCGGGACCGGGTCCCTTCGCGATGCTCCTCGGGGCCCCGCTGCCCGCGATCTCGGATCCCGTCATCATCGACGGCACGACGCAGCCCGGGTACGCGGGCACGCCGCTATTCCAGATCCGCCAGGGCCTGGTCACCGGGTCCGGCCTCACGATCTCGATGTCGGGCGGCGGATCGACCGTCCGCGCCCTGGCATTCTCGGATCTGATCACTGGAATCCAGCTCGACGGCGGCGGCAACACGATCGAAGCCTGCTTCATCGGCACGGACCCGACCGGGACGATGAGCGTGAGCAACAGCACAGGGATCCTGATCAACTCGGACGGAAACCTGGTCGGCGGAACGACGGCGGGCGCGCGCAATCTCATCTCCGGCAACAACGGCTACGGCGTTCGGATCGTGGGGGGCAACGACAACCTGATTCGCGGCAACTTCATCGGAACCAAGGCTGGACGGAGCAGAACCGCTCGCGAACCAGGCCGGCGTGTCCATCTCCGGCGGCAGCGGCAACTCCATCGGCGGGACGGCGGCCGGGGCGGGCAACGTCATCTCGGGCAACATGGTCGGGATCGACCTCGCCGGCTCCACGGCCACGCTCGTCGCCGGCAACCGCATCGGCACGGACGCGACCGGGACGCTCGCGATCGAAAACGGAATGGGGATCCGGGTTGGCAGTGACACGATGCTGAAGGTGGGAGGGACGACGGCGGCGGCCCGCAACGTGGTGTCCGGAAACGGCTGGGGGATCATGATCAACGGCGGCGACGGCGCCGAGATCCTCGGCAACTTCGTCGGCGTGGATGTCGGCGGCGCCCTGCCGCTCCCCAACGACTTCGGCATCGTCGTCAACAACGCGGCGGCGACGGACACGCGCATCGGCGGGATCGCGTCGGGCGAGGCCAACGTCGTCGCCTTCAACGGGACGGGGATCTGGAACCTGGGGACCCGGACGACGATCCGCGGCAACTCCATCCACGACAACGACGCGCTGGGGATCGACCAGGACGTCGCCGGGCCGACGCCGAACGACCCGACCGAGGGCGACCCGTCCCAGAACTTCCCGCTCGTCGGGAGCGTCGACATCTCGCCGCTGGCGGCCGGAAGCGCGAGCGTGCGCGTGCAGGGCGTCCTGCAGACGGACCCCGGCAACTACACGCTCGACTTCTACGCCAACCCGCCCTGCTCGGAGAATCCGCAGGACTACCTGGAGGGGGAGACCTGGCTCGGGACCGCTCCGCTGACGGTCGACGGCAGCGGCCTCACGCCGTTCGACGTCACGCTGCCGGTCGCGGTCGCCGCGGGCGCCCGCATCTCGGCCACGGCGACCGACGCGACGGGGCGGACGTCGGAGTTCTCGCAGCGCCTCCCGTTCACGATCACGCCCTCCACCGGCCCGGCGGGCACGCAGGTCCAGGTCTTCGGCACCAACTTCGAGAACGGCCTGACCGCGACGATCGGCGGAGTCCCGATGACCGACGTCGCCTTCGGCGCGACGGTGTTCTTCAACGCCAAGGCCCCGGCGGTGCCGGGGGGGATCTGGGACGTCACGGTCGTGAATCCCTCCGGGCGCACCGGGACGATCCCGCGGGCATGGAGCGTCGATTTCGCCGACGTTCCGCCCGCGGACCCGTTCTACTCCTTCATCACGATCCTGGTGCGCCACGGCATCACGGCCGGGGTCGGGGGAGGGGCGTACGGATCGACGATGCCGACGCTCCGCCAGCAGATGGCGGTGTTCCTCTTGAAGGCCCTGAACGGGATCTGCTACATCCCGCCGTCCTGCACCGGGATGTTCACCGACGTGCCGTGCCCGTCGGCTTTCGCCGACTGGGTCGAAGCGTTCGCCACGGCCGGCATCACCGGTGGCTGCGGCGGCGGCCTCTACTGTCCGGCCAATCCCGTGCGCAGGGACCAGATGGCGGTGTTCCTGCTCAAGGCCGAGCACGGCTCGAGCTACGTGCCGCCGCCCTGCACGGGCACCTTCCCCGACGTGACGTGCCCCTCGACCTTCGCCGACTGGATCGAGCAGCTCGCCGCCGAGAACATCACCGGCGGCTGCGGGGGCGGCAACTACTGCCCGGGCAACCCGAACACGCGCGGCCAGATGGCGGTCTTCATCGTGAAGACCTTCAACCTGCAGTAGGGGGGCTGTCCCCGGCCTTCCCCGCTCGCACAGCGCGGCCTCCTCCAGCCGCCGCCGCTACGCCGCCAGAGTCTGAAGCAGCGTCTTCAGGTCCTCCGCGTGCTCTTCCTCCATCGCGAGGATCGACTCCATCAGCCGCCGCGTCGTCGGGTCGTCGTTGCCGATGTATCGGATGATCTCTCCGTAGGACTCGATCGCCACGCGCTCGGCCACCAGGTCTTCCTGGATCATGTCGACGAGGGTCGTTCCCTCGACGTACTCCGAGTGGCTCCGCGAGGAGAGTCCTTCCGGCGAGAAGTTGGGCTCGCCGCCGAGTTGGGTGATTCGCTCCGCGATCTGATCCGCGTGCGCCTGCTCCTCGTTGGCATGCTCGAGGAATTCCTGGGCGACGGCCTGGGCGTGGATCCCGGCGGCCATGAAGTGGTGCCGCTTGTAGCGCAGGACGCAGACGATCTCGGTCGCGAGGGCTTCGTTCAGGACGCGGACGACCGTCTCCCGGTCGGCGCGGTACCCCTCGGTCACGGCCCCCTGGTCGATGTGGCGGCGGGCCCGGGCCCGAAGCTCCTGGATGTCCGAGAGAAATGGCCGCTTCTTCGATCGGGACTGGGAGGTCTTCTTCTTGGCGCGTGCTTTCATCTTGGATGTCCTTTCGGGCCGATGCTACTGCAAGGATCGCGCCCGTCGCAGCCTTCGTTCGCGGGCCGTTATAGGCTGCGCGCGGAAGCGCACGGGGTCCGGTGACCCTCGCGGACTTCAAATCCGTCGGCGTCGCGGCCTCGCGCCGGGACGGGTGGGTTCGACTCCCACACGCTTCCGCCAACCTGGTTGGCGTCGTGCCGCAGCAAATTGGACTCAGGGCCCTATTCCCTGAGAAGCCTGGCCGCATCTGTGCGGCTTGCGTGCCTGGCCGGCAGGAAGACCGCCAGACCAATGACCAGATACATCACGATCGGCATCGCCACGGCGACATAGAGGCTGGGGCCGGCTCCCGTCGGAAGAGCTGCTTGAATCGCTCGGTACAACGCGACGCCAAACAACACGCCCAGGCAAATCCCGAGCGTCCCGCGCCAGAAGGCCTCCACGAAGATCTCTTCGCGGATGCGTCCCGGGGACGAGCCGAGGGCAAGCCGGACAGCGAACTCCCGTCGGCGGCGAAGGACGTCATCGCGGCAAACGGCGAAGACGCCGATGCCTGCGAGTATCGCGGCAATGGAGGCAAAAAGGGTCACCAATGACACGGCGAGCAGTCGCGATTGCTGCCCGGCGCTGATGACCTTCGCCAGGGCGCGAACCTCTACAGCTACCTCCGGGTCCTCGTGCCTCACCACGGATCGGATCGAGCCCGCGAGGGACTCCGCCGTACCTGCCGACGAAGCCGTCAGCGTCATCCGAGCCGGCGTGTATTCCGCGGAGAGGGGGAAGTAAGCTTCGGGCTCCGCGGCCGCATTGAGCCCACGGTGCCGAACGTCTCCCACGACCCCGATGACTTCGAATGGCCCCTCGGAGCCATCATCGAACAGCAGAGTTCGACCGACGACGGCTGCCGGCCCTCCAAACTTCTCGGCGATCGTTCGGTTGAGGATGACGACTCGGTAAGACTGCGCGTCGGCAGCCTCGAAATCACGGCCGGCGATCAGTTCGATGCCCAGCGTGGCGAAGTAGTCCGGTGTGACGACGCGGAGGTCGGCCAGGAGCGCCTCGGGGTCGTCCTCGCGCCACGGGGTCCCTTCCGCACGAACGGCAGTTCGCATGTCCGGCGACAGCGCGAATGGCAGACTGTTCGTGGCGCCGGCACGGGCAACGTTGGGTAGTGATCGCAGCTCGGACAGAATGCTCTCGAGCGCCTTGAACCGGCGAGGGAAGTCCGTGTACCTCGGGCCAACCAGCGAGATCTGCGCGGTGATGACCTCCTGCGGGTGCAGCCCGGACGCGACCGCCAGCATTCGGTGGAAGGCCGAGGCGAGAAAGCCCATCCCAACGAGCAGACCCGTTGCCATTGCCACCTCGAACACCAGCATCCAGCGGGACGCCAGCGTCGCGTGAGCGCGAGGGACAGCAAGGCCGCCGTTCCGCAGATCGCCGATGAGTGAACGCTGGACCGGACTTCTCACGAATGCTGCGGCGAAGAGCGTCGACAGGCAACAGGCGAGAACCACGGGAACGGCCGACCGGATGCCCAAACCGGTACCGTAGCCGAGCCAGGCCTCCTCGGGAGCCTTCCGGGCAAGTACGCGAACCATCACGTTCCCGCAGAGGAGTCCCGCGAGGCTTCCCACGATCGCGACCCACAGGTACCGGCCGATACGCTGGGCGTGGAGCGCGTACGGGGGGGCACCAAGTGCCATTCTCACGGCCGTCTGAGCGAGGTATTGGTCCTCCTCGGCAGCCTGAAGAGTCACGACGTTGAATGCCGCGATCCCCAGCACCATCAGTGCTGCAATCTGAAGCCAAAGAGAGACGGTCCGGACCTGCTGGAATAGGTAGTGCTGTATCGGCATCAGGGTGACCGCGGGGGTGGCCGAAGGAGTGTCGCCCGTCCGGCAGCCTGAAAGCCGGGCCTGGGCGGAACCGAGGGCGTACCCGGGCGCAAGCCTCCCGACAAACTCGAAGACGAGTGCGCCGGTGAACAACTGGTCTGCCTGGGGGCCTACGACACTCCCAACCGGAACCCATAAATCGGTGTTCCTTGGGAACTCAAACCCGTCGGGCATGACGCCAACGATTGAGAACGGGTACCCGCCGATGGACGGTGACTCGTTGAACAAGGCGTCAGAGCGGCCGAGTTGCCGCCAGAGCTTGTGCGACACGACGACGACGGGCTCGCGCCTGGATCGCACGTCGGAAGGAGCGAGAGTGCGGCCACGCAGAGGGCCGACCCCGAGAGTGGAAAAGAAGTCGCCGGACACCTGTGTGGCGCGGAGGCGTGTTGCCCTGCCCCCGAAGGCAAAATTGACCGTTCCCGAGACGAAGAAACCCGCCGAGGTCAGGGCCGGGCATTCGCGGAGCCACGGAGCAACCGCTGCCGGCAGATCGCCAGACATCTGGAAGGCCGCGCCTCTCGTCAGCATCACAAGCCTCTCGGCCTGGGGGAAGGGAAGTGGTCTCAGAAAGACCCTGTCGAAGATCGAAAAGGCGGCCGCGACGCTACCGCTCGCCAGGCCCAGCCCGAGAATGCAGACGAGGCTCGAGATCGCCGAGCGCCGCATTCGGCGCAGAGCGAAGACAAACTCCTTGACCAGGAGGAGGGCCGTCGGCAACTCAGCGCTCCGAACGAGATCCGGACCCCATGAGTATCGCCTTCCCGGTTGGCGTAGGCCGATGATACTGCTCTGCCGATCTGGCCCAGACGCACCGCGAGTCGTCCGCCCTCTCGGGAAATCTATTTTGACGAGGTCGTTGACAAATCAGCCCCCGAAACTGACAAGGTCGCGGAATTCGCCATGGTCCGGCCAAAAGTCGACCGGGTTCGACTCCCACACGCTTCCGCCAAGACCCCGTTCGCGGCGAGGGACGCTAGGTTTCGACCGGCGCGGTGTCCGCCGCCGCGTCGTCCCTTCGAGGAAGCCGGACGCGGAAGGTCGTTCGCTCGCCTGTCGACTCCAGCTCGACGGTTCCGCGGTGCGACCGGACGATTTCGCGGACGATGAAGAGGCCGAGGCCGAGCCCCGTCGACCCCGGCCGCTCGACGCGTCGAAACGGCTGGAAGATGCCCGAGGCGTCCTCCGCCGGAATTGGCGGGCCCGAGTTGCTCACCTCGATGACGGCGTCGCCGCCGGACGCCTCGACTCCCAGCGTGACGGGCTCGCCCGGAGCGCCGTGGGCGAGGGCGTTGCCGAGGAGGTTCGAGACGAGCTGGCCGACGCGATCGGGATCCCAGTGCCCGCGCAGGCTGCCGTTGTGCGCGAAGCGGACCCGGCCGGGATGCTGGGCCTGCTGGTCCTCGAGGACGGCCGCGCAGATCGCGACGAGGTCGCCGGGGACCGGCCGGAGCGGGATGCCCCCGCCGAGCCGCGCGCGCGTGAAGTCGAGCAGCTGCCCGATCATGCGCGCCATCCGATCGGTGGCGCGCGAGATGCGCCCGAAGACGGGCCGGGCCTCCGCCGACGCTTGCTTCTCGAGCGAGTAGACGGAGGAGACGATCGTGTTCAGCGGGTTCCGCAGGTCATGACCGAGCATGCCGAGGAACAGGTCCTGGGTGCGGGCGAGCTCCGCCTCGGCGGCCTTGAGCTGCGTGACGTCGCGGCAGATCTTCGAGGCTCCCACGATCCGGCCGGTTTCGTCGAGGATGGGTGAGACGGTCAGCGACACGTCGAGCACCGTGCCGTCGCGCCGCCGGCGCTTCGTCTGGTAGTGCTCGACCCTCTCGCCGCTCCGCACGCGGCCCAGAATCTTCAGGAAGTCGTCCGGGCGGTCCTCGGGCAGCAGCTTTGCGATCGACTCTCCGATCATCTCGGACTCCGTGTAGCCGAAGATCCGCTGCGCGGCCGCGTTCCAGCTCGTGATGCGCCCCTCGAGGTCCTTCGAGATGATCGCGTCGTCGCTCGAGTCGACGATCGCGGCGAGCAGGCGGCGCGCCCCGTCGCGGCCCTTGCGCTCGGTGACGTCGAGGAAGAACACGCCGAGTCCCTGTGAGGTCGAAAAGGCCCGGACCAACAACCAGCGGGACGACGGCGCGTGATAGGCCTCGAAATCGGCGTGACCGCGGTTTCGCACGGAGGCGAGGCTCGCGGCGGCGTCCGGACCGGGCTCGAAGAACTCTCGGGCGTCTCGCCCGAGGAGCTCGCCCGCGGGAATGCCGAGGATCGCCGACGCCTCGACGTTCGCGAACCGGCAGCGTCCGTCCGAATCGAGCACGACGAAGCCAGCCTGGAGCTGGTCGAGCAGTTCCCGGCGCTGCGAGAGCTCGGTCTCCAGCCGCTCCCGGGCGATGCGCGAGGTTTCCGTGGCGAAGAGAAGGAGGGCGCCCACTCCCATGAAGATCAAGAGGCTCGGAATGTCTGCGAGGGCGACGTGAAAACTGCCGAGCGGCATGAGGAGAACGGCGGAGGCGATCGCGCTCAGCAGGACCGAGGCGACGCCGGGCCCCAATCCGCCGAGCAGTCCGGACGCCATGATGACCGGAAAGAAGAAAATGAACGGCACGGTCCGGCCGACCCAGGGCAGGATGGCCAGTCGGGCGAGCAGCGCCGCCGCGGTCAGGAGAACGGCGCCCGCATAGCGCCCGACCGGGTGGGCCCAGAGTCGACGCCACAGCGGCAGGCGAACCTTCATCGATCAGATCAGCCGCAAAGAGCGCGAACCGTCGCGAGGAGCCGGGAGACCTGAACGGGCTTGACGAACAGCCCGGCGCTGCGGCGGCGCTCCGGCAGCCGATCGACCGAAGCCGACGCCGTCACGATGGCGATGGGAATCTCGGCAAAGCGCGGGTCGGCGGCGACGGCCCGGCAGAAGTCCCAGCCGTCCATCACCGGCATCCGCAGGTCGACCATCATGAGCGCCGGGCGCAGGCCGCGCTCGAGCAGCTCGAGCGCTTCCGCTCCGTCGGCCGCCCCAACCGCGGGGTAGCCTTCATACTCGAGCAGCTCGACGATGGCGTCGCGGGCGTCCTTTTCGTCGTCGACCACGAGGACGGATCCACTCTGCTCGTCCTGCCGTTCCCGCCGGGGCGCTTCGCCGTCGGGCGGAGGGAGATGCCCCGGGTCCCCGAAGCGCAACGTCGAATCACAGGACATTGGCATTTTCACCACCCGGGCTCCGGACTCTGCGAGTCGCCAGACATCTTACGCCGCAGTTCGGGAGAGCTGTCCCCGTCAGGCATGGGCCGCAGCGGCCATCGCCAGAACAGACCTCCTCCACGCGGCCTTGCCGATGCAAGCTCCGTTCCCGCGCCTCCCGGGGATCGACCCCGAAGGATGCCACCCCGGCTGACGCCTCCGCGCCGATGGCTCTGGTTCGGGCCTCGGATCAGGATCGCGAGGCGCCGTTGAGGCTGCCGACGAGGCGAATGAGCCGCCGCTCGACGGCTTCCAGGGCCCGGGGCCGGGCGCGCACGAGGCCGTCGAGCGCCGGAGCCGCAGCCAGGACCCGTCCCTTCTCGAAGGCCGCAAGCACGGCCGGGCTCACGTAGGAGGCGCGGCAGACCGCCGGCGTGTTGCCGAGGAGCGCCGAGGTCTCGCGCATGGCCTGCGCCATTCGGCGGCGGAGCGCCGCCTTCGTCGCCGGCTGCGGGTAGCCGGCCCGAGCCAGGGCGCAGGCGCCCAGGAGCGTACCCGCCCAGGTTCGGAAGTCCTTCGCGGTGAACCGCGCTCCGGTCCGCTCGCGCAGGTAGGCATTGAGGTGGCGGCGCCGGACGTCGACCCAGGCGCCGTCGTCGGCGTGGTATCGGAAGACCTGACGGCCGTGCTGCGCGAGAAGCGCGCGGACCACCCGCGCCGCCGGGGGATCGAGAATCTCACGCCGCTGCACCCGCTGAGACTTGCCGGGATATTCCAGGAGGACCCGCCCGCTCCGGACGCGAACGTGGTGCGGCCGGAGCGTCGCGAGTCCGAAGGTGCCGTTCTCCTCCGCGTAGGTCTGACTGCCCGGCCGGAGGAAGCCGCGCAGCAGCAGGCGCACCATCGCCGCGAGCACGCGTTCCCGCGGCAGCCCCTCCCGTCTCAGGTCCGCCGCGACGCGGGTCCGCAGTTCGGGCAGGGCTCGCAGGAACGCCACCAACCGGACGCGCTTGCGCCGCTCCCGGATCCGTTGCTGGCGTTGCGAGTACAGGTATTGCCAGCGCCCGGCGCGGTCGCGGCCGATGGCCTGGACCGTCGCCTCCGGTGAAGGGCTGACGTAAACATCCTTCCAGGCGGGAGGAATCATGAGGCTGCGGATCCGCGCGAGGTCATGCGCCGAGGGCCGGCCGCCGCGCACCCTCCGATATCGGAAGCGGGACACCGGCGAGCCGAGGCGACGGATCCCCCGCGTCCGAAGCCTTTCCACCACGGTCATGGGATGGGGCGCGGAGCAGAAATCGTGCCCGGAGGGGGTCGCGGGCCGGGCGGCTCCGGTCTGGCATCGACCTTGCGAATCCGAACGGTATGAGCGCGACCGCGCCACTCGCGCGTCCGGAAGTCGAGTCGCAGCCGGGGCGGGGGCGAAAGCCCCGCCTCCTTCTGCGGGCGGCTCTGGTGGCCGCCGGTGTCCTCGCCATCCTGGGCCTCCTCGGTCTCCTTCCCAACGAAGCGCTTCGGCGCTCGATCGAGTCGAAAATGAACTCCGGCCTGTCCGGATACGAGATCCGCCTCGGCGGCGCACGCTTTCAGCCGCTCGGCTTCTCGATCACCCTGCGGGATGTCGTGCTGCGCCAGCTGGCGCATCCGGAACCGCCGGTTCTCGTGATTCCCCGGCTGCACGCGAGCGTGCACTGGAAGGAGCTCCTGTTCCTGCGGGTCGTCGCCGACTTCGCGATCGATCGCCCCCGGGCGTGGATCAACCTGGCCCAGCTTCGGAGCGAATTGGGCGACGAGATTCCCGCCGAGCGAAAGGGCTGGCAGCAGGCCGTCGAAGCCATCTATCCCCTGAAGATCAACCTGTTGCATATCCGCGACGGGTCGCTGACCTACGCCGACCGGGACCCGGAGCATCCGCTGGAGCTGAGCCGGGTCGCGCTCAAGGCCTCGAACATCCGAAACATCCACTCGCAGGAGCGCACGTATCCCTCGCCGGTGGAGGCCAGCGCGGTCGTCTTCGAGACGGGCCGGGCCCTCTTCGACGGCCACGCGGACTTTCTGGCGGAGCCGTACCTCGGCGTGCGGGGACGCCTGAGGCTCGACGACATCCCGCTCGACCCGTTTCATTCGGTCGTCGATCACTGGAACGTTCTGGTCGCGGGCGGGTCGCTCACGACGGAAGGCGAGATCGAGTTCGCCGCGGGTGTACGCCGCCTGGTCCTGCCCGAGCTCGCCGTTTCGGGGGTTCGGATCGGCTACGAGAAGCGGCCGCCCGGCGGGCAGGAGCACGGCCTCGCGCCGGACGCCGCTGCGACCCCGCGCCGCGAGGGGTCGGTCCCCTGGGAGCTGCGGCTGACGCGCTTCCGGCTCGTGGACTCACGGCTCGAGCTGCACGACACCTCGCGGGACCCGGCCTACCGCCTCTTCATCGACCGCGCCGACGCGACGGTCGAGGACCTCGACACTCGCGCGCCCGGCCGCACCGCGCACGCGACGCTGACCGGCAGGTTCCTGGGCTCGGGCGACGTCGAGGCGGACGGCGCGTTCCGGCCGACCCGCGGAAGCCCCGACCTGCATTTGAAGGTCGCCGTGGGCCCAACGCCGATGACGGATCTCAACGGTCTTTTCCGGGCCTTCGGAAAGCTCGACGTGGCCGGAGGCACGTTCCAGCTCTACTCGGAGATCGACGTCCACGACGCGTACCTGAAGGGATACGTGAAGCCGATCTTCAAGGACGTCGACGTCTACGATTCCCGCCAGGAGAAGGGGAAGAGCTTTCTGAAAAAGGCATACGAGCGTGTCGTCGAGATCGCCTCGGACATCCTGAAGAACCAGGAGCGCGACCAGGTGGCCACCAACGCCGCGATCGAGGGCCCGGTCGGCGACGCGCACTCGAGCTTCTTCGACGTCCTGGGAGGCGTACTCGAGAACGCTTTCGTCAAGGCGATACTCCCGGGCTTCGATCGCCAGGTAAAAATCCGGAAGGGCGGGTAGGGGGGCCGCGCCGCGCACCGTCGCCGGCCGATTCCGGCCGGAATTGGTATGCAGGCCAATCGATGATCGCGATCGTCCGGATCTCGATCTCGGAGTCGAGGTCGGCGAGGGGAAGGTGCTTTCGGAGCGGCATCGCAGGGGAGCACCGCTGTCGCGGCGCTCTCTTTCTTCTTGCCGCTCGATGCCTCAGAGGGGCTGGTGAAGCGTTCGCCTCATCCGCCGTGGGAACGGCCCTCGAGGATCGCATCGATCGTGTCCTCGGATTCGCCTGACGGCGCGTCGGCGAGGGCCGCATGCTCGGCCGTCGTCCGCCGTCCGAGGTACTCTTCGAGCCAGACCTTTTCGACGATCGGATAGGCGGCGAAGAGGGGCAGTACGAGGATCGGACCGAGGACGCCCGCGAGCGCGATGCCGACCAGGAGGCCGATGAGCACGGCCAGGGTCGAGAGGCGCAGTCGCCGGCCGTACACGCGGGGCAGAATGACCGAGTTCTCGAGGGCGTGATACAGCAGGTAGAGCGCGAGGACCGCTCCGGCGACGAACGGAGACACCGTCAGGGCGAGCAGCACCGCGGGAACCGACGAAACGAGGACTCCCAGGACCGGCAGCGCATCGCAGGCCGCCGCCAGCAGCGCGAGGGTCACGGCCGCCGGCACCCCCAGCACGGTCAGAACGGCGAACGTATATGCGCCGCACAGGCTCGAGGCGATCAACTGGCCCTGCATGTAAGCGACGACGACGTCGGCGATCTCCGGCATGGTGCGCGTCGCCTTGGGGCGGTGACGGCGTGGAAGATAGGCCAGTCCCCAGGCGTAGGCGCGCTTGCCTTCGAGGAGCCAGTAGAAGCTCAGAAAGAGGCCCAGGACCGCGGCGACCACGAGCTCCACGGCCAACCGTCCCCACGCCAGCGGGCGCTTGAGCGACTTCGCGATCTCCGGGGAGGAGGGAAGCTCGAAGATCTGGTCGACGATCTTCGAGAGGACCGGCCAATCGGTCAGCCGCTGGTCGACGGAGCGTCGAAAAGCCGGAAGATGCGTGGCGACGCGAAGGGTTTCGCTCGCGAGCGGCGGAAACACCACGACGACGAAGAGCGCGAGGACGAGTATCGTTCCGGCCGCGACGATCGCAACCGCGGCGCCGTGCGAGACGCCGCGGCGCTCGAGCCGGGCGACGAGCGGTGCGAGGGCCACCGCGACGAGCATGGAGATCCAGACCAGGATGAGCGTCGGCACGAGCTTCACGAGGGCCCAGCCGAGGGCGAGGGCCACGACGACCTTCAGGATCGTCGTCACGGGGATCCGGAGCGTCACCGACCGCTGCGTGTCCGGCCGGCTGGCGGCCGTTTCGGCGATGCGCGGCTGTCTTCTGGCCATGGCGCGATTCGGCCTCCTGGGTCTCCCCCCGTGCTTTCTGCAAGCGGCGTTCCCGCTCGCCCCGGGAGCCGGGCGGCCCGGTCGGGGCTCAGCCTTCGGAAGGCGCCCGTGTCGTTGGGCGTTCCAGGGCGCGGATCTCGTTCATCGCAAATGCGAACATCGCGACGACCATCAGGGCGAGGAGCACGGCCTTGGCCATCGTCAGCCGGAGGGTTCGATCGATCACGCGATTCAGGTCCTCGCGGATCGCCGCGAGGTCGGCCCGGGCCGGCCGTGCGAGGTCCTCGACGCTCTCCCTGAGGCGCAGCATCATTTCGCGGCCGGCGCCTCCGCGCACCAGCTCGAGCGCCGCGTCCTTCCGGCCGATCTGCGCGAGCCGGACCGACTCCCCGGCTTCCAGGAGCTTCGTTTCCGCCAGCGACCCGCAGAGGTCGACGCGGGCGATTCCCTCGGCGTCCTCGTTCTGGAGGCGTCGCAGCTCGTCCAGGTGCCGCCGGACTTCGGCCATGGCCTCCGGATGGGACACGGCATATTCGTCCCGGTCCGTCAGAAGGTAGCCGCGCTGCGCCGACTCGTAGTTCTGAACGACGGCGATGAGGCTTGCCGCTTCGCGGGCGATCGCGTTCTGCCGCGTGCCCTCCGTGCGCAGCCGCTGGAGCTGTCGAAAATCGAGCATCGCCTCGAGGATCAGGTCGCCCGCGACGATCAGACCGAGCAGGAGGAGGGCGACCAGGCGGGCGCGGCGCGCTCTCATGGGTGTCGGATCCTACGGTGCCCGGCGATGCTCACCGGGGACGTATCAGTCGAGGGAGCGCAGATATGCCGCGACCGCGCGGGCGTCCGCCTCCGACATCCGGAACGGAGGCATCGGGCGATCCGGGGCCACGCCCTGTCGGTTGACGCCGTCCCGGAGCAGGCGGACGAGGGCCTCCTTGGGATAGGCGTCGGCTCCCCGGATGTTCGGCGCCCGGAGCGCCCAGGAGTTCGGAGGAAACGGCGCGGTCACGGGAATCGGCGCGCCGCGAAACTCCAGGCTGGCGATGATCTCGCCGCGCGCGTCACGGGGCGAATGGCACTGGACGCACATGGCGACGGAATGCGTGATGTAGCGGCCGCGCTCGATGGCCGCTGGATCTCCGGGCACCGGGGTTGCGGCGCGAGGCATCGACTTGCCCGCCCCGGCCGCGCCGAGCGCGACGCAGACTCCGGCGACCAGAATCCAAAATCCGTCCCGTCTCGTGGCGGGCGATTGGTGGTGCTCGGCGGCTGTTTTCAACACGGTCATCATACGTCCCGAAGCCGCGAAAGGGGGGCAGGGCCGGGCCGGCCTCAGGCGGCCAGGGCTCGAGCAGCGGGCGCGGTCGGCCCGATCGCCCTCAGTGACCGCGCCTTCGTCCATCTGCCGGCGCGCGGGGTCGCGCAGCTCCTGGATGGGGAGAGAAAGCGGCGGTTGAAGCAACCCTTCGACCGCGTCTTCCCGATCGGCTGAGTCCTCTCGGCGAGTTCACGTTGCAAGACGCGTTCGGGCCACCGTGGCGGGCACGAGCGTGGCGGGCACGAGGTTGCCCCAGGCCCTGGCGGGACGGGATCCCGGACGGAGAACGGCCGTCCGTCGCTCCTTGCGCGGGCGATGGCAAGGCGTTTGCTGGGTTCTTCCGCATCCAGGAGGACGTCATGCCGACCCCAAACCCGGTCCGGGAGTCCCGCAGTTCCGAGTCTTTGCTCCGCGCCGCAGAATCCGACGGCCTGCCGATCGTTGGCGTCACGCTGGACGGCTGCGTGCTCGTGGTCGTCGAATTCGCGCACGACCGAAGTCGGATCCGGCTGCCCGAGTGCTCGGCCGGAGATGCCGCGGCCGGGCGAGCGTCCCTCCGTTTGCGCTCGGCGACCGGGTGCGAAGCATCCGAGTTCATGCTGCTGACTCCCTTCGGATCGCCGATCGGCCGGTTCCATCTGCCCGCGGTTCTTCTGGCGCCGGGGGTCCGAACGACGCCCGGGCGGCCGGGCAACGTCGTGCTCGTGCCTTTCTGGGACGCCTCGCGATGGCTGAGCGAACGGGCGGTCCACGGCGACGATGTCGATCCCGCCGCGCTCTTCGCGATGCGACAGGCCGAACGGAGGCTTCCCGCGTGGGCGCTCTCCCGGTTGCGGGCGAGCCTGGCCGCCCCGTCCCGGTCGCAGACCGCCACGGCGGCGAGCGGGCCGGTCCCGGACCTGGCACTTTCCGGGCCGACCGCGACGGTGGCCCGTGCCCGGGCTCCGCGAAGCTAGGTCCCGGCGTTCCGCCGATCGGCCGGCCGGTGCGTTTCCGGCACCCGGCTTGCAGTGGCCCGTTGCGTGAGCGTTGAAGAGATTCCGCCGCCTGTCGGCTTTGCCGACGTCCCTCCCCGGGCTTCCCCCGAGGCCGCCGTCTTGCGCCACGGGAGACCCGCTTCCTCGTCCGGGCCCGGGCGATCCGATCCGAAGTTCCGGCCCCTCCGGATCCTCATCGCGGAGGACGATCCGGATGCCGCGGCGAGCCTCCGGGACTTTCTGGAAATGCTGGGTCACAGGGTCCGCACCGTCGGCGACGGTGATGCGGCCGTCGCCGCGGCCGATTCGGGGCACCCGGACCTGATCCTGATGGACATCGGCCTGCCGCGGATGAGCGGGCTCGCGGCCGCCGAGAAGATCCGGCGCCGCCCGTGGGGACGGGACGTCGTTCTGGTCGCCGTCACCGGCTGGGGAGACGAGTCGGACCGCCGCCGGTCGAGAGAGTCGGGCTTTGACCGGCATCTCCTCAAGCCGCTTCGTCCGGCGGCGCTGCAATCGCTCCTGGCGTCCGTCGAGCGGGACCACTGACCCGGGTGCCGAGCTGATGAAAGGCCCGGGCGGAGGAATGAGCCCCGGGGCTGCGGACGGCACGGCCCAATTCGCGGGGGAGGCCCCGGGAGGCGGCGTTTCCCGGCATCTCGAACGGATAGACTGAGCGCGCCCCCGGCCCACGGTGAAATGGCCATGCCGCGATCTCGGAGTCAGGCGAAGCGATCCGGGCGGGCGTCGAAGCCGCGCCCGCGTCGTGGCTCCGCTCCGCGCCGCAGGGCGTCCCGGCCGTCCGGCCCTCGCGGCAAGTCCGGCGCGTTCCCCATCGTCGGCGTCGGCGCCTCGGCCGGCGGCCTCGAGGCATTCACGCAGCTGCTGAGCGACCTGCCCGCCGATTCCGGAATGGCCTTCGTGCTGGTCCAGCATCTCGACCCGAAACGGGACAGCCTGCTCAAGGAGATCCTGGGCCGCTCGACGCGGATGCCGGTCCTGGAAGTCGCCGATGCCATGCGCGCCGAGGCCGACCGGGTCTATGTCATCCCCTCCAATGCCGACATCCGGCTGGTGAACGGTTCGTTTCGGGTCGAGCGACGCACGCGGCGGACCGCTCGGGAGCGGGCGATCGATCATTTTTTCTTTTCCCTGGCGGACGGCTACGGGCCCCGCGCGATCGGCATCGTCCTCTCCGGCAGCATGTCCGACGGAGCCCTCGGGCTGCGCGCGATCAAGGCCGAGGGAGGCGTCACGTTCGCGCAGGACGAGGAGACGGCGCGCTTCCACGACATGCCGCGCGCCGCGATCGCGGCCGGGGCCGTCGATTTCGTGGGCTCCCCCCGGGCGATCGCCGGGGAGCTCGCGCGGATGGCGACCCATCCCTACGTGCGGCCGCGGACCGCGCCGACCGAGCCGCCGGCCTCCTCGGACTCGGACTACGCTCGAATTCTCGCAATTCTTCGCAACGCCACGCACGTCGACTTTTCCGGATATCGCCAGTCGACCGTGAGGCGAAGGATCGCCCGGCGGATGGCGCTGCGAAAGGAGGAGTCCCTGGCGGCCTACGCCGACCTGCTCCGCAGGGACCCCGCCGAGAGCTTCGCTCTGCACGAAGACATACTGATCACGGTGACGGCCTTTTTCCGGGATCCCGAGGTCTTCGAATCGCTCCAGGGCGAGGTGTTCCCGGCTCTCCTGCGGGGGAGGCCGCGCGAGGCCGCCGTCCGGATCTGGGTGCCGGGCTGTTCGACGGGGGAAGAGGTGTATTCGCTCGCGATCGCGCTCTTCGAGACGGTCGAGGATTCGGACAGCCGCCCGTCGGTCCACATCTTCGCGACGGACATATCCGAGACCGCGATCGACAAGGCCCGGGCCGGACTCTACCTCGAGAATGCCGTCGCCGACGTGTCGCCCGGCCGGTTGAAGCGCTTTTTCGTGCGGGTCGACAAGGGCTGGCAGGTCTCGCGAACCATCCGGGACGCTTGCGTCTTCGCGCGCCACAACCTCGCGACGGACCCGCCCTTCTCGAACCTCGATCTGGTCAGCTGCCGGAACCTCCTGATCTACATGGAATCGGCCCTCCAGAAGCGGGTGATTCCCCTCCTGCACTACGGGCTGCGGCCATCCGGCTACCTCCTGCTCGGAAACGCCGAGACGATCTCGGGCTTCGGCGACCTGTTCGTTCCCGTGGACCGCAACCGCCGGATCTTCACGCGCCGTCCGGGACCGCCGCGGCCGCTCGTCGATTTCGCGCGAGCGACGCCGCTGCCGGAGCCGGCGGCCGCCCGGCGGCCTCCGGATGGCCCCCCCGTCGACCTCCAGAAGGAAGCGGACCGGCTCGTGCTCGGCCGCTACGGGCCGGCCGGGGTCGTGGTCGACGACGCCGGCAACGTGGTGCAGTTCCGCGGGCGAACCGGCGCCTATCTGGAAGCGCCTCCGGGCGTCGCGAGCCTGAACGTGATGAAGATGGCGCGCGAGGGCCTCCTCGCAGATCTGCGTTCGGGCCTGCTGAAGGCGAGGCGCAGCGGGAAGGCCATCCGCCGCGAGAAGGTGCGCGTGCGGCGGGACGGCCACACCCAAACCGTGGACCTGGAAGTCGTTCCTCTGACCGGCGACGGTCCCGATTCCCGACACTACCTCGTCCTGTTCGAAGAGACCCCGCCGAGCGCCCGCCGGACCGCGCCGCCCTCCCGGCCCGCGCCCGCGTCCCGCGACGGCCGCGCGACGATCGCTCAGCTCGAGCAGGAGCTGGCGGAGACCCGCGAGCATCTCCAGGCGATCGTCGAAACGACGGAAGCCGCCAACGAGGAGCTGAAGTCGGCCAACGAGGAGATCCTCTCCTCCAACGAAGAGCTCCAGTCCACCAACGAAGAGCTCGAAACGGCGAAGGAGGAGCTCCAGTCGACCAACGAGGAGCTGACGACCGTCAACGAGGAGATGCAGAACCGCAACGCCGAGTTGATCCGGCTCAACGACGACCTGCTCAACCTCCTGACGGGCGTCCGCCTCCCGATCGTCATGCTCGACCGCGAGGGGCGGCTCCGGCGCTTCACGCCCCCCGCCGAGAAGCTCCTGAATCTGATCGCCGCGGACACCGGACGGCGGATCCGGGACATCCGGCCCAACCTGAAGGCGATCGACCTCCAGGCCGTGGTGTCCGAGGTCATCCGGACCGGCGAGCCGCGGGAGCTCGAGATCCAGGACGATCAGGAGCGATGGCTGCAGATGCACGTCCGGCCCTACCGGACGGCGGACAAGCGCATCGACGGCGCGGTTCTCGCCTTCTTCGACATCGATCCGATCAAGAAGAGCCTGGAGCAGGTCCACCGCGCGCGCCGCTACGCCGAGGCGCTCGTCGAAACCATCCGGGAGGCGATCGTCGTCGTCGACTCCCATCTCCGGGTCCGGACGGCGAATCAGTCGTTCCATCGCAACTTCGGGACGGTCCCGGACCAGGTCGAGGGGCGGCCGCTGCTCGAGCTCTGGAACCTCAAGGCGGCGGATTCGGGTCTGCGGAAGCTTCTCGAGGGCGCGATCCGCGAGAAGGCGCCGATCCGGGACCACGACCTGACGATCGAGATCGCAGGCGCCGGGGAGCGGACGCTCCGGCTCAACGGAAGACGCGTCCGCCTTCCGGGCGAGGCGGAGCCCCTGGTCCTGCTCGCCTTCGAAGACTTCACCGAGCGCAGGCGGGCGGAGGAGGCGCTGCGAAGCTCCGAGTTCCGCTACCGGCGCATTTTCGAGACCGCGCGGGAGGGAATCTGGCTGGCGGACGCGGCGACCGGCGAGCTGCTGGACGCCAACCCGTATCTGGAGGAGCTGCTCGGATACCCGCGGTCGGAGCTCGTCGGCCAGGCGCCCTGGGACCTGGGCGTCTTCGAGGATGCGGCCGCCGCGCGGGCCCGGTTCGCCCGGGCCGTCGAGGAGGGCTTCCACCTGGAGCCCGAGGTGGCGCTGCGCAACCGGGGCGGCCAGACCGTTCTCGTCGAGGCCGTCCTGTACACGTACCGGCTCGGCGACCGGCTGGTCCTCCAGGCGAACCTCCGCGACCTCACCGAGCGCTTCCGGCTGCAGAATCAGGTGCGGCAGATGCAGAAGCTCGATTCGGTCGGCCGCCTGGCCGGCGGTGTCGCACACGACTTCAACAATCTGCTCAACATCATCTCGGCCCACGCGGAGCTGTTGTCGCGGACCAACCTCGCGGCCGACCGCCGCGCCGGCAGCTCACATTCGATCCGGAAAGCCGTGGAACGGGGGACGGCGGTCGTGCGCCAGCTGCTGACGTTCGCCCGCAAGACCGATGTCGCCTTCGAGCCGACCGACGTCAACGGCGTCGTGCGCGAGCTGGAGTTGATGCTGCGGGAGACGTTTCCGAAACAGATCAAGATCGCCACGAAGCTCGCCCGCCGGCTGCCGCGCATCCACGCCGACCCGAATCAGCTGCACCAGGCCGTCCTCAATCTCGCGGTCAACGCCCGCGACGCGATGCCCCGGGGGGGAGTGCTGACGCTCGGCACCGACGTCGTGACGGCGGAGACCCTGCGGGCCAAGTTTCCCGAGGCGGCCGGCGGACGTTTCGTCGAGCTGTGCGTCGCGGACACGGGCCAGGGCATGGCCCGCGAGACGCGCGAGCGGATGTTCGAGCCCTTCTTCTCCACCAAGGGAACCGGCGGGCAGGGCCTCGGTCTCTCCGTCGTGTACGGCATCGTCAATTCGCACCGCGGCTTCGTCGACGTCGAGAGCGAGATCGGAAAGGGAACGACCGTGCGCATCTACGTCGCGGCGGCGGTCGGGCGGCGGACGTCGCCGGGCCCCGTGAAAGGCGGCCGTCGCGGAAGGCCTCGCGCGGCGCCATCCCCGCCGCCCGCGGGACGCACTCCGGCGACCGTTCTGATCGTCGAGGACGAACAGGCGCTCCTCGATCCCATCCGGGAGATTCTCGAGGAGGAGGGCTTCGAGGTCCTCACGGCCCACGACGGTCTGGAAGCGGTCCGCTGTCACGCTGAGAACGCCGACCGGATCGGCGCGGTCCTGCTCGACCTCGGTCTGCCCCGGCTGGCAGGATGGCAGGCGTTTCTCCGTATGCGCGAGCGCGATCCCGGCGTTCGTTGCATCGTCGCGAGCGGCAACATCGATTCCGAGCGGCGCAAGGCGATGGAGGAGGCCGGGGTCCGGGCCACGGTGCGCAAGCCCTACGGAAGCGCGGAAATCCTCCGCGTCGTCCGGGACGTGCTCGCCGGCTGAGCGGCCCCGCAAACGCCGGGGAATCCGGAAAAAGAGCGCCCGGGAGTGGGACCCGGGTGCTCTCGTAAGGTTCGCCTCGGTTACGGTTGGGGCGACTCTGGCGAACGCTTTCCTGGCCGGCATCCGGGCCCGGAGGGAGTGTCTTCGGCGTCGACGTCATTTCTTTTTGGAGCTGCCCCGCGATTTGGACTTGCCCTTCGGCTTGGATTTCGACCGGGACGGCACTTTCCCCCCGGCGCGCCGGGCCTCCGAGAGGCCGATGGCGATCGCCTGCTTCCGGCTCGTCACCTTCTTTCCGGAGCCCCCGGACCGCAGGGTGCCGCGCTTGCGCTCATGCATCGCCTTCTCGACCTTTTTCTGGGCTTTCTTCCCGTATTTCGGCATCGTGCCCTCCCCGAAGCAACGTGTGTGCAAGATGCGGACCCGAGCAGGAGCTTTCCAGACACGATCGGGTGTACCGGCCCTCGAGGAAGAGGTGCGAGCGCGTGGTGGAGTCGGCGAAGACGTCGTCCGCATCGAACCCCTGTCCGCTGAACCGCAGGTCGTAACCGCCCACGCCGCCGAGGACACGTGAAGCCGAAACGCCCCGGTGGTCGCATTTCTCGACCCGGCGGCGCATCCCCGTCGATCTGCTGCGCACCTGGTGCCCGGGCTGCAATCCGCGTTTCGCGTTCGGCGCGGCCGGGATGGAGTCAGGCCTTCGGAGCCTCGACCCGAACGAGACTCGGCTGTGCCGTCGGCGGCCGTCGGATTTCCTGAGCAAGCGTGGGCCGCTTGCGCCGAACGAATTCTCCGAGTCGCACGGGTCGTGCGGATTCGGCCGATTCCCGCACCGCCTCGACGATGCGAATGTCCGCGAGTCCCTCGCGACCCGAAGGCTCGGGCTCGCGGTCCGAACGGATGCAGTCGGAGAAGTAGACGATTTCGGCGGCGAACTGGTCCCGCCGAGCGTACCGGGTCCGCCGTGTGCGGCCGTCGATGGTGACCGAGAGTTCGAGCGGCGCGGTATAGGAGTAGGCGGGGTCGAGGCGGAGGCGCCCCTTCGTGCCGAGGATCTGGTACCAGCCCGTATCCGCCGCGCCGAAGCTGCACGTGAACGAGGCCAGCCTTTCCCCGGGAAACCGGAGGAGGGCCGAGGTGGCCTCGGGCGCCAGGCGGAAGCGGGGATCGGAGCTCGACGCGCTCCAGGCGAAAACCTCGGTGGGCTCGCTCCGGAAGAGGTATCGCGAGGCGTTGATGCAATAGACGCCGATGTCGAAGATCGGCCCGCCGCCTTCCTCCGGAGCCCGAAGGCGGATGTTGCCTTCCTGCACCTGCATGGCAAAGCTCGATTGGAAGAGCCGAGGTTCGCCGAGCTTACCCGAGCGGGCGATCTCCGCGGCCTTGAGGTTCGCCCGGTCGAAGTGGAGACGGTACCCCGTCATCAGCCGGGTGCCGGCCTGCTCGGCCGCGCGAACGATCTCCTCGCAGGTGCGGACGGTGACGGCGAGCGGCTTTTCGCACAGGACGTGCTTGCCCGCGCCTGCCGCGGCAACGGCGAATTCGCGGTGCATCGCGTTGGGCAGGGCGACGTACACGGCGTCGACTTCCGGGTCCGCCAGGCACTCGGCGTACTGCGAATAGTCGTAGGTGCGCGCGACGCCGTAACGCTTTGACAGGACGCGTCGCTTCTTCGGATCGCCGGAGACCAGGGCCGACAGCCGCGAGTTCTTCCGGGCGTGCGCGAAGGCCGGCAGCACGGCGTTTTGCGCGATGTGGCCGAGTCCCACCACCGCGTAGCGAACCCGGCGTGTCCGGCCAGTTTTCATGCGACGCGTCCTCCCGCCTTCCGTCTCTGCAACTGTCGTTCCAAATCCTGGCGTGGAAATCGCACCGGTCGAGGGACGTGAAGAAACGTCGATGCCCGCCGGCCGTTCGAGTCGGCTCCTTCCGCACCGGAGGGCCCGAGGCCGTGGCCGTCGTCCGGACGGCACTGGCCGCCGTTTCATGGATCTCGCACTGGGGCTGCGGTGCGTGCGCCGAAATCCTCTTTCGTTGGCCTCCGAGGTTCGAGCCGACCCGGAAGGAGCGGGCGATCCTGAACCAGGCTCGGGGCATGCGCCTGTCCCACCGAGGCGGACGGATCGCGGTCTGGCTCTGGGGCGAAGGGCCCTGCGTCCTGCTCGCGCACGGGTGGGGGTCGCGCGCGGGCCGGCTGGCGTCGTTCGTCGTTCCCCTCGTCGAGGCCGGGTTCTCCGTCGCCGCCTTCGACGCGCCGGGTCACGGCGACTCGACCGGGCGACTGGCAACGCTGCCCGACTTCGTGGACGCGTTGCGTCGCGTCGCCCGGCGCTTCGCCCCCGCCGCCCTCCTCGGACACTCGCTCGGGGCGGCCGCCTGCGCCCTCGGTTTGCGGCGCGGCGTTGCGGCGCGGGCGGCCGTCCTGCTCTCCCCGCCGGCGGATCCCGGCGCCTACACCCTGCGGTACGCCAGGCGGCTGAGGCTGCCGGCCGCGGCCGCCGCCGAGATGCGCCGAAGGCTGGAGGCTCGCTACCGAACCCCGCTCGACACCTATCGCCTCGTGGGGCGGGGACCCGACGTCCCATCGCTCATCGTTCACGACCACGGCGACCGGCGGGTTCCCCTGGCCGATGGGATGGCGATCGCCGCGTCCTGGCCCGCCGCGCGAATCCGGGTCACGCGGGGTCTTGGCCATCATCGAATCCTTCGCGACCCTGGAGTCGCGGGAGCGGCGGTGGCCTTCATCCGGGAAGTGCTCGCCGGCCAGTCGACCGGACTCGGCCGGATCGCCGTTTGAGACGACCGGCACCGGGCATGCTTCTTGATAGGGGAGATTGGAAGGCCCGATTTCCGGGCCATGGAGGTTGAGGCCATGAAGAAGCCGATTTTCGGCGGGGTCGCCGCAGTGATCTCCTCGCTGGCGCTGACGGGCGGTTTCGCGCTCGCTCAGCAGCCGGCGCATACCGAGACGACCACCAAACAGACGGGGCCGGGCCCCACCGTCAAGACCCACATGGAATGGGTGACGGGCACGGTCGAGGACTACGAGCCGGGCAAGAAGATCAAAGTCTCGGGTCCGGGCGGGAAGTCGTATTCCTTCGATCTGGACGAAGGCGCCCGCGTCCACGGGACGATCGTGGTGGGGAAGACGGCGAAGGTCGGACACGGAAAGACCTCCGATGGACGCGAATACGTCACGGTCGTCTCGCAAGCGAGCGCGGCTGCCCAAAGCGACGCCTCGGCGCCTCGTGCGCACGTCGAGTCCTCCGTGAAGACGACCGGGCCGGGTCCGAATCAGAAGACGAAGAGCGAAACCGTGGTGGGCGTCGTCCGGGAGTACGAGCCCGGAAAATCGATCAAGGTCGTCGGGCCGGGTGACAAGGAGTACCGCTTCGACCTCGACGAGAACGCCGGTGTTCAGGGTACGTTTCTCCAGGGCGACCGGGTGCGCGTGACCTATACCAAGACCGCCTCCGGAGACAAGGTGACGACCGTTCGCCCGGCGCACGGATCGAAGTAACCGTCGGAAGCGCAGAGTCCGGAGGTGATGCGCATGACGATGCTGCGAATCTCCCTGACGTGCCTGGTGCTCGCGATGATCGGTCTGGTGCTCGTGCCCTTCGCCCTCGCGAAGCTGCTGGCCGGGTTGTTTGCCCTCCTCTTCGTGGTGTTCCTCGTCCTGGGGCTGGCGAGCGTCGACAACCTGGCCGCATGAACCGGGGGTTCAGGCGCCGGCGGACGGGTCGAGCAGGTCCTTGAGGGCGAGGAGGAGTTGCGTCACGTTGACGGGCTTGGTCAGGATCTGCCGCACGCCCGCCTCCCGGATGCGACGGGTGTCCTCGTCGGCCGTGACGCCGGTCAGGGCAAGCACCGGGGGCGTCGCGACCGACTGCTGGAGACGCCGCTCGAGCCAGGTCGCGCCGTCGCCATCCGGAAGCGTCACGTCGAGCACGATCGCGTGGGCCGCCTGGAGTCGGAGCAGATCGTCGGCCTCCTTGAGCGAGCCGGCCCCGGCGGCGATGTAGCCCTCCGCCTCGAGCAAGGCGCTGAGCCCGTAGCGCGACGGCTCGTCGTCCTCGATCACCAGGACGCGGCGGCCCCGCCCGCCGGCCGCGGAGGCCTTCCCCCGGGGCGCCGCAGCATCGGGTTTCTCGGGGACGTGGGGGAGCGACGGCAGCGTGAAGCTCACCTTCGTGCCATCTCCTTCGCGGCTCTCCAGGATGAGATCACCGCCCATCAGCTCGACGAGCTGCTTCGATATCGACAGCCCGAGCCCGGTGCCGCGGGGCGCCTCGCCCGTTTGCGTGCGAATCTGCTGGAACGGCTCGAAGGCCTTCGCGATCAGGTCTCCCGGGATTCCGGCACCGGTGTCGCGCACCTCGAAGGTCACCGAGTCCTGCCAGGGCCGGGCCGCGAGCACTACTCGACCGGACCGGGTGTACTTGACCGCGTTCGAGAGGAGGTTCACGAGCACGCGCGAGACCTTCTCGGCGTCGAGCGACATCGTGGCCGGCGTGTCCGGAGCGATCTCGAGCGAGATCGGGAGATTTTTCTCGCGAGCCTGCGGCTCTATGAGGTTGACGACCCCCTCCAACAGCTCCTGCACGGACACGGCCTGGGCATGGAGATCCCGTTGTCCGGCATCGAGCTTGGCGAGGTCGAGCACGTTGTCGATCATCTGGCGCAGGGTCTCGGCCGCGGCCCGCAGGAGCCGGACGTCGCGCTCGTGCTGTGGCGAGTCGCGGGATTCGGCCGGGGCCTTCTCGAGACGATGCGCGAGCAGGATGATCGTGTTCAGCGGCGTGCGCAGCTCGTGGGAGACGGTCGAGAGGAACCCGGATTTCAGTCGATCGAGGTCCTCGAGCTTGCGGTACGCGTCGGCCCGCTCCTGGCCGGCGCGGTACTGGTCCCGGATGGAACGGCCGACGCGGATGAGCGAGCGCGCCCGGGCGCGCAGCTCGACGGTGTCGATCGGCTTTCCGATGAAGTCGTCGGCGCCGGCGTCGAACGCCCGTTCCCGGTCGATCGTGCCGGCCGTCACGAGGAGCACCGGCACGTACTCGGTGGCGCGCGACGCGATGGCCTCGGTCAGGGTGTATCCGGTGTCGGCGCCGAGCATGACGTCGACGACGGCGAGATCGAACTGCGGGCCCTCGGCGACCCGCTGGAGGGCCTCGGGCACGCTCGGCCGCCACGACGACATCGTGGCCTTCGGCGGCCAGATCGCCGCGGAGCAGATCCGCGACCTCGGCCTGGTCGTCGACGACGAGGACGCGGCCCGGCTGCGGCTGGCCGCGCGGGGACGTCGACCCGGCGGCGGGAGGCGGCGCGGACCGCCGGCTCGTCAGAAACGCGAGCACGCGCTCGGCGAAAGAGTCCTCGTCGATCGGCTTGGGGACGAAGCCGTCGCAACCGGCGGCCATCGCCCGCTCCCGGTCTCCGTGCATCGCGTGCGCCGTGACCGCGATGATCGGGACCCCCGAGGTCGAGGGATCGGAGCGGATCTGCTGGGCCGCTTCCCACCCGGAGAGCAGGGGGAGAGAAAGGTCCATGAGGATGAGGTCCGGCTGCGCCTGGCGGGCGGCCGCCACGGCTGCCCGGCCGTCGGCGACCGAGAAGACCTCGTGCCCGTCGGCCTCGAGCAGCATCTGGATGAGCGCCCGGATGTCCGGGGAGTCCTCGGCGACGAGGATCTTCGCCATCAGGCCGCCGGCGCCGTCTGGCTCACCGTCGCCAGAACGTCCCGTACGAGGCGCGTCATGTCGGCGCCCTTCCGGATGATGCGCAAGGCGGAGCCGTTCAGGCGGGCGTAGTCGGCCGGCGTCAGGTCCTTTCCGGTGAGCACGATGACGGGAAGCATGCGCGAGGCGGGATCCTCGCGGATCCGGTAGAGCACCTCGAAGCCGTCGGGCTCGGGCATCAGGAGGTCCAGGACGACGGCGCCGGGTCTCTCGCGAGCGAGCTCTTCGAGGGTTTCCGCGCCGTCGCGAGCGGTCCGGACGTGATAGCCCGCGGTGGAGAGCTCCCGACCCAGCAGGCTGCGGATGTCGGGGTCGTCGTCCGCGACGAGCACGGACCCTCCGGCAGCGGCGAGAACTCCCGAGCGGCGCAGTGTGGTCACGATCTCTTCGCCCGTCACGGGCTTGACCAGGTGTTCGAACGCCCCGAGCGCGAACCCGAATGCCCGGTTATCGACCACGGAATGGACGAGCACGGGAATGTCGCGCGTGGCCTGGGAGGCCTTCAGCGCCCGGAGCGTGGTCCAGCCGTCCATTCGCGGCATGACCACGTCGAGAATGATCGCGTCGATCCGTTGCCGCCCCGCGATGGCAAGCGCCGAGACGCCGTCGGTCGCCTCGAGCACGGACAGGCCGTAGGGCTCGAGCTCGAAGCGCAGCAGACGCCGGGTGTTCTCGTCGTCGTCGACGACGAGAACGCGGCGCCGGCGCTCGGCGGAGCCCTCCAGGGACTCGAGCGCGATCCGGCGCGGACTCCGCGGGCAGCTCCCTCGGAAGGTTGACGGCGAACGTGGCGCCCTCGCCGGCCGCGCTCTGGACCGAGACCGTTCCGCCCAGGAGAATCGCGAGCTTGCGGACGATGGCCAGCCCCAGGCCGGTTCCCCCGTGGCCCCGGTGCGGCTCGGACTCGCCCTGGCGGAACTCCTGCGAAGATCGGCTTCCTGCTCCTCGACGGGAACTCCGATTCCGGAATCCGTGACGGCGAGCACCCAGCGCTTCTCGCCGCGCGGCTCCGCGCGGATCTCGACGAATCCCCGGTTCGGTGAACTTCAGGGCGTTGCTGACGAGGTTGGTGAGGATCTGTGCGAGCTTCGCTCCGTCGCTGACCACGCTGTCGAGATCTCCGGAAACGACCGTCCGGAGGGTCAGGCCCTTGCGGCGGGCGGCGTCCTCGAAGTCGGACTCGACCTGGCCGGACGAGGGTGGCGACCGAGATGACCTCGCGGCGGACGTCGGCCTTGCCGGACTCGATCTTGGAAATGTCGAGGACGTCGTTGATCAGGCCGAGAAGGAGCCGGGCGTTGCGCTGCACGCGCTCGAGGCTCTCGCGCTGGTCCGCGTTCAGCGCGCCCTGCGTGCCCCGGAGCAGGGTGCCGGTGAACCCGAGGATGACGGTCATCGGCGTGCGCAGCTCGTGCGAAACCGCGGCCAGGAAACGGTCCTTGAGGGCGGACGCGCGCTGGAGCTCGCGGGCGGTGCGCGCGATGCGGCTGCGTTGCTCCTCGAGGAGCTCGTTCTGCTCGGCCAGACGGCGGGACTGTTCCGTCAGGCGCTGGTTCGCCGAGGCATTGGCGAGGGCGACGGCGAGGCTCGGCGCGATCGACGTCAGCGTGTTGCGGGCGCGTTCCGAGAAGGGCCGCACCGAGCCGAGCCCCAGGACCCCGACGACTTCGCCGAAGTAGGTCAGCGGCAGGTGCAGGCTCTCCCGGGGCAGGATTCGCCCATCGAACAGGTCGACTGTCGGCGTCTGGGCGTCCACCGACACGAGGATCGGCTTCTCTTCCCGGAGGGCGCGCCGCGCTTCCTCGCGTCCGGCGGCTCCGCGACCTTCGGCCCCGCCGATCGAGACCGCCGGCGCGATGTCGCCCCGGCCGTCCGGAACGTAGAGCACGGCGCTCGAGGCGCCGGTCACCTCGAGGACCCGCTCGAGCAGCTTCGTACCGAAGCCTGCGAGGTCGTTGACGGTGGCGGCCGCGGCGAGAACGGCGTTGACCGAGCTCTCGATGTCCCGGGCCTCGAGGGCACGGAAGCGTTCGCCATAGAGCCTGGCCGCCGTGTTGAAGTTGGCCCCGAGCTCCCCGATCTCGTCGTTGGCGAGGTCGGGAAGGCGCGGTGTCGGGCGGCCCGCGACGAGCTCACCGAGGGCGCGGGAGGCTTCGGTGCAGGGTGCGAGGATCCTCCGATTCACGTCGGCCATGAGCCAGAACAGTCCCGACAGGATCAGGGCGGCGAGTACGACGAGGGCCGTGGTGGCGGCGTCGCGTTCGGACTTCAGGCGAAGCTCGGAGATCGCCTGTGCGCGCGCGAAGTCGAGCTCGAGGCCGGAAAGCACTTCCCGGAGAGTGGTGGCTGCGGGGACGGCCTGGTTGTCGCGGATCGCGAACGTCTCGCCGGGCTCCCGCGTCGCGCGGGCGCTGATCGCCTTCTCGGCCGCGTTCGCGTACACCTCCTCCGAGGCTTCGGCCTGCCGGACCCTCCCGCCGGCTTCCTGGGGCAGACCCTGTCGGCGAATAGCGCCGAGCGACGTCTTCAGGGTCGTTCGGCTCGCGTAGTGCTGGGACAGGTCGTAGCCCTGGCCCTCGCGGATGTACCGATCGAGGCTGTCGGAACCCTCTTTGAGCGCGCCGAGCGCGTCCGTGACCCGTTCCCGGAGGTTCGTGTACTGCGCGATCTGCAGGGTGGCGTCGTAGAGGCCGAGGACCGTATTGACGGTGTAGTAGACCCAGCCCCCCACGAGCACCAGACCGAAGAGCGCGTAGACACGCAGCCGGGTGCGCAGCGAGCTGCGCACGGCCCGCCGGGCCCGAACCCGCGGGGCCGGGGAAGTGGAAGGAGCCGTGAGGGACGAATCTGTCATACGATCTCGAGCGGATATCCTGGATTCTATGCAGAAACGGTGCCCGGAATGACGGAATCGTCCCGCCCTTCGCCGGAGGGCGCCGAGGAACTGCGGCGTTTTTTTCACGATCTCGCGACCCCGCTGTCGGGTGCGTCGCTGCACCTGGAACGCGCATCCCGGCTGAGCGCCCGGGGCGAGGATCCCTCGGACGCACTTTCGACAGCCCGGCGGGAGCTCGACCGGGCCTTCGACCTCTTCGAGCGCGGCCGCGAAGCGCTCCTGAGCCGACCATGAAGGTCCTGATCGTCGAGGACGACGTCGCCATCCGCAAGGGTCTCGAGAGCGCAATTCGGGATCTGGACGGCCAGGTCCGCTCGGTCGGTACCGCGGGCGAGGCGGCGCGGGCCATCGAGGAGTTCGATCCCGACGTGCTTCTGGTCGACGTCCATCTGCCCGACGGCGACGGGATCGAGGTCTTCCGCGCGGCTCGCGAATCCCGGCCCGAACGCGACGGCATCGTGCTGACCGGGCAGGCCTCCCTCGACAGCGCGGTCGAAGCGCTGCGTGCCGGTGTTTCGGACTACCTCATGAAGCCCCTGCGGCCGGCCCAGCTCGAGGTCGTCTTCCAGCGTCTGGCGGCGCGGCGCACCCTGGAAAACGAGGTCGAGACCCTCCGCGGCGAGCTCCAGGAGACCGGCAGGCTCGGCGAGCTGATCGGAAAGGCGCCCGTCATGCACAAGGTGTTCGATGCGGTCCGGCGGGTCGCGCGATCCAACGCACCGGTGCTGATCACCGGCGCGAGCGGCACCGGCAAGGAGGTCGTTGCGCGGACGATTCATCGGCTCTCGCGCCGCGCCTCGGCGCCCTTCGTCGCGTTCAACTGCGGCGCCATTTCGCCCACGCTCATCGAGAGCGAGCTGTTCGGCCACGAACGGGGAGCCTTCACGGGCGCGGACAAGCGCCGCATCGGCTATTTCGAGGAGGCCAACGGCGGGACCCTCCTCCTCGACGAGATCACGGAGATGGGGCCGGACCTGCAGGTCAAGCTGCTGCGCGTTCTCGAGGCCCGGACCGTGCGACGCGTGGGAGGCACCCAGGATCTGCCCGTCGACGTGCGGCTGGTGTCCGCGACCAACCGCGATCCGCTCCAGGCGATCGAGGACGGAAAGCTTCGAGAGGATCTCTACTACCGCCTCAACGTGTTTCCGATTGCGCTCCCGCCGCTTTCGGAGCGGCGCGAGGACATCGCGCTTCTCGCCGAGCATTTCCGGCGCCACATCGAAGAGCAGGAGAAGGCCGGGGTCTCGGCCTGGGACGCGGCGGCGCTCAAGGCCCTCGAAGCGCACGCCTGGCCCGGTAACGTCCGCGAGCTCCGCAACGTCGTGCACCGGGCCTGCGTGATGACCGAGGGCGACACGATCCGCGTCGAGGTGGTGGAGGAGCTCCTGCCCGGCCTCGAGCCGGCGCGGGCCGCCGCGACGGTGCCCCGGGCTCCCGGCAGAAAGTCCGCCCGGAAGCGCTGACCGGCCCGCCGACTGGCACGACTTTCGCTCCGTACAGGGAACAGGGGCGCAATCGCCCCGGGAAAGGACGGGACACCATGCTCTGGACCATCTTCGTGATTCTCCTCATCCTCTGGCTCCTCGGCCTCGTCACCGGGACGACGCTTCTCGGGATTCATCCACATTCTTCTGGTCATCGCCGTCGTCGTTCTGATCATCAATCTGATTCAGGGACGGCGCGTCGTTTGACGGAAGGCTGTCGCGTTCAGCTTCCCGACGATGCCGCCGCGGGAGCGGCGGCATCGTCGTCGGCCGGCGCCGCCTCCCAGACGAGCCGCTGCGGCGCCGGCCCGATCCACGCAAACGGATAACAGGTGAGCAGGGTCAGCTTGTCGCCCGACGAGGGCGCGAGCGGCCGAAGGTCCGTCGGTTCCACGATGGCCCGCCGCGCCAGACGAAAGGTGCGACGAGAGCGTCCCGACTCGAGCACGACCAGATCGCCGGGCCGCGCCTTTTCGAGGGGCCGGAAGAACGAATCCCGATGGGCCGCGATCACGCAGTTGCCCGGGGCCCCCGGCCGCGCGGTTTCGGGCACGTGCCCGGGTCCCCGGCGCAGGGTTTGCTCCCCCACGCCTTCGAAGACGAAGACATCCAGGCCGATCCGGGGGATCCGAAGTCGTGCGACGAGCTCCCCGCGGCGCGGTTCGGGAGACGGGGCTGGCTTCATGGGCGGTGCCGCATCTCCGGCCTCGAGGACGCCGGAATGGCGCGCCTCGGCCTGAGCGCGCGCTCCGATCCAGCGATTTTCGGCGGCGAAGGCGATCAGCAATGCCCCCGCCGCCATCGCCAGGGCACCGAGCCGATGGCGATGGAGGCGGGGACCTCTCGCTGACGCGGACATCCGGGTCCCGCGGTCAACGTCTCGGGATGCGGAGGAGAGCGCCGGCGACCAGGAGAATCAGGCCGGCCGCTCCCGCGGCGGGCACTCGGCTCGCGGTCTCCGGCAACGTCGAGCGGGAACCGTAGTCGGCCGTCGACGAAGTCCGATCGTCGTTCCTGTTCATGGTCCCCGTGGTGGTCGTCTCCGAGGTCATGGTGGTCGTCCGCGACGAGTCGGCCGTCTGCATGGATCCGGAGCGATCGGTGTTCGTGGCCATGGTCTCGGTCGAGCCCGCGGATGGCCGGTCCTCGTTCATGGAAGACGGCATCGAGGATGAATGCGCGGACGCCGGGGCGGCGCTGGTGACAGCCGGCTCGGATCGGAAGGAAACCTCCTTGCGATCGATGATCTCGCCGCTGAGATTTTTGGCCATCACGACCAGCTTGTGCTCGCCGGCCGCAACGTTGTTGAGCGTGAGCACGTTGCGTCCGTGTTCGAGCGTGCCCTGCAGGTCGTTGTCCAGGAAGACGTCGGCCCGGGGTCGGGGCATCGAGTCGTCGTTGCGGTCCTGGCCTCCCACCTCCGGGGGCAGCGCCAGATTTACGACGACCTGCATCGAGGACCCGGTGACGACCGCTCCCTCGGCCGGCTCGACCACCTTGAGCTGGTAGTCGTTGGCCGTCGGGCCAGACGTGTTCTTGTCGGCATTCTGTGCGGTTGCCGTGCCCGCCGCCATCGCCGCGGCGAGCCCGATGCTCGCCAGGAGCGACAGCCGTTTCCGTTCGTACGCCATGAAATCACCTCCAAGACTCCGAGCCGGCACCGCGCCGGCCCGCGTCACGAAAGAACTGCAAGGAGGGTGCCGGACCCGGGAAACGCGGGACTTACGCCGCGCCGGCTCGCCTGCGAGTCCCGCCGCGGGCGCTTCGCGGGCGGGGTTGCGCGAGGCTGCGCTTGAGCGCATCCATGAGATCGACGACGTTGGCCACCGAAACGGCGGCGCCCTGGCCCTTGCCCGGGAGGGTGAAGCGCTTCTTCGACGCCAGCATCCTCTGCAGGGTCTTGCGGTAGGCATTCGGGTGCTCAGCCGGGTCCCAACCATCCGAGGTCATCTGATCGATCAAATGGCGCGCCATTTTGACCTCGGCGGACCTGGCGGAGGCCGCGGGGACGCCGGCCCGCCCGGGGTTCCGCATCTCTTCGAACGGCCGGAGTGTCTCGAGCGCGATGGCGCGCGGTCCGGGCAGCAGCGCGCCGAGGGTCGGTCGCTTTCGCAGGCTCAGACGAACGATGCCGAGACGTCGCATCTCGGTGAGCGCCTCCCGCAGGACGGCGTAGGCCTTGTTCCCGCCCTTCCGGGGAGCGACGTAATACGGGTGCTCGAAGGCGAGCGGGTTGACCGCTCCGAGCTCGACGAACTCGAGGACTTCCATGTCGTCGGCGCCGCCGCCCGCCTGTTGCTCGGCCTTCTCGATCTCCTCCTTCTCGACGACCGCGTACTCGTCTTTGTCGCCGTCGACCTCGAACCCGCGCACGATCTCATCCGAAGGAACCTCCACGTCCTCCCGACTGCAGAACTTCTTGTAGACGATCGGCGCATGGTCCTTCCGGTGGAGCAGGCGAAACGAAACCCGTTCCGAGGACTCGATCGCCGAGTGCAGGGACACGGGAATCGACACGAGTCCAAAGGACAGCTGACCGCTCCACAGGGCGCGCATGGACCGCGGGCTCGAACGGGCTCGAATCAGACGGCGGCCGCGCAGTCGGCGTGACCGCACGGACAGCCGGTCCGCGACTCCTGGCGGGACGCGTCGGCACAGCGTTCGCTGCAGTAATGCTTTCCGTCCTGCTCGATCGTCGCGTCTTCGCAGCGGCAACCCGTGTGAGAACAGTTCATGAAAACACCTCCGCTTACGTTTGTGAAGCAAGGGCCCTGCCACGCGCGCGGAGCGCCCCGTGGCGGCACGCTTCATGCAAAAAAGATTCGGGTTTCGGGCAATCCGGCCCGAACCAGTGTGGAACAAGGAGTTCGACATGACGAATCCGTACGAGAAGAACGAATCGGGCAAGAGGGAAGAAAAGGCTCCGGGTCAGGCGGGCACGAACCCGCAGGGGCAGAAAGAGCCCGGTCGGGAGTCCAACACGCCGCGAGAGGGCCACGGCCGTTCGTCCCAGCCGGGCGAGAACCCGAAGCCTTCGAGCGGGAAGTCCGAAGAGGACGAGCGGGAGTCCTAGGAAGACCGCTTGGCCAGTGCGCGGCCCCGGGGCGACCCGGGGCCGCGTCACTTCTGCCGGCACGCGGGTTGCACGGCGGTCCCCTGGACCCCCGATGAGGTCCGCAGGAAGACAGGAGGAAGCAACGATGAAGAAGAACAGCCTCGTGGGTACCCTGATCGCCGGGGTCGCGATCGTCAGCCTGTGCGCCGGCTGCCAGAAACGGGAGACGGCGACGACGACGACCGAGACGACGACGACGCAGGAAGCCCCCTCGGCCTACGGCACGCCGGTGCCGACGACCGAGACGACGACGACCACTTCGACCGTCGAGGTCCCGACACCTTCGCCGACGATGGCGTACTAGAGCCGTCTCGCCACCCCCCCGCCGACTTGCGCTGGCGCGAGAAGCACGCGCCCGCCCCTACCGGGCGGCTTCAAGCCGCCCGGCTTTTTTCGTGTCCCCCGACTGAGGAGCGGCTATTTGGCGACGCCGGCGAGGGCGACGTCGAGCGACCGCACGGCTTCGAAGCGATCCGCCACGTCCTTCCAGTTCCAGACGTTCCAGACGGCCTTGAAGAAGTCGGCCTTCAGATTGTTGTACTGGAGGTAGTAGGCATGCTCCCAGGCGTCGAGCACGAGGATCGGGACGCCCGCCTGAGCGAGGTTGGACTGGTGGTCGTAGATCTGGGTTGTCAGGAGCTTCCCGGCCAGGGGCTCCCAGACCAGGGCTCCCCACCCCGAGCCCATGATCGTCGACGCCACTTCGGTCAGCTGACGCTTGAATTTCTCGAAGCTGCCGAAGTCCGTCTTGATCGCTTTTCCCAGGTCGCCGTCCGGCTCCCCGCCGCCCTTGGGTGTCAGGTTCTGCCAGAAGAGGGAGTGGAGGACGTGCCCGGACAGGTTGAAGGCGAGGGCTTTCTCGAGCGCGCCGAGCCGCGTGAAGTCCTCCTTCTCGCGCGCCTCGTCGAGCTTCTCCAGGGTCGTGTTGGCGCCCTTGACGTAGCCGGCGTGATGCTTGTCGTGGTGGAGCTCCATGATCTTGCCGGAGATGTGCGGCTCGAGAGCCCCGAAGTCGTAGCGCAGGTCGGGAAGTGAATATGTCGGCATGAAGAAACCTCCAGCCCGATACTAGCGAAAATCGTGCCGCCGTCCGAATGCGGCGGCACCCCTCTTGCAGCGTATCGGGCAGGAGGTGATCCCCATGCTCAAGCTCGCATTGATCTTCTTTCTGGTCGGACTCGCCGCGGCCCTCCTCGGTTTCACGGGCATCGCGGGCGCGTCCTTCGCGATTGCCAAGGTGTTCGCGGCGATCTTCGCGGTGCTGTTCCTGGTCTTCCTGGTTCTCGGACTGGCCGGCGCCAGCAAGCTTGCCAGCTCGTAGCGGCGAGTGCCGCTTTCGCGGCGGCAACGAACAAGGGGGCCGCGAGGCCCCCTTCATTTTGTCCCTGACCGTCCGCCTAGGCGGTGGGCGGCGTCTTCACCTGCAGGTTGTTGATCACGCGCACGACGCCCTTGACGCTCCGTGCCTCGTCTTCCGCCTCGGCCTTGACACTGGCGTTGGGCACCTCGCCGGCGAGCGTCACGACGCCGTTGGTGACGTTGATGTCGACGTTGACGATGTTCGAGAAGCGGTCGGCCGTGAGCTTCGCTTTGATCGCGGCGTGGATCTGGCTGTCGTCGATCTGCTGGCCCGGGCTCTGCGTCGTCGTGCAGGCCGCGATGCCCATGGCGAAAACGACGATGAGTCCGGCAACGATGATCCCGGTAGTGCGTTTCATGTTTCCTCCTTGATCAACGGGACGCCATCCGCGCGGTTCATCCGCTTCGGACGCGTCCCTGGAACGGGATAGAGCACGGGGCATGCCAACGGCTTGCGGAATCCCGGCGAAAAAAAGAGCCGCTATCGCCCCCGACGAGTCGGGAACTCGCGGCCCGAGAGATCAGGGGGTGAAGACGCCCCCACGGATGCACGTAGCAATCGAGGCGCCAGGTCTCACGCGGTCCCTTTTCTCCGCGAGGAGCTCTTGGCTTCCGCTCGCGAGCGCGCCTCTTCGACGGAGTGGGATTCCAGGACGCTTCGTCGCGCCTCGGCGAGTTTCGCGAGCTGTCCGTAGTGCCGGTGCAGGACGTCGATCTCTTCTTCGGTCAGGCTTTCGACGTCGATCAGTCGATTGCTCGCCCCCTGGAGGGCCGCAACGACTTCGTTGAGCTTGAGCTGGATCGCCTTGGACTCCTTGTTCTGGGCGCGCTGGATCAGGAAGACCATCAGGAAGGTCACGATGGTCGTTCCCGTGTTGATGACGAGCTGCCAGGTGTCGGAGTAGCCGAAGACCGGGCCGGTCACGCCCCAGAGGATGATGATCCCGGCGGCGGCGCCGAAGGCCCACGAGCTTCCGGCCCACTGCGTCGCCCGGCGGGAAAGAGCCTCCATCCACCCCCCGAGTTGGAGACGGCCGCGCTTGCGGCGGGTCGGGGCGCGGCCCCCGGCGCTCACGAGGCCGCGCGCCGTCGGTCCGGGCGCGCCGCCGGCGCGACGTCCTCGACGACGCCCACGCGATGCTCGTAGGCGAGCTTGCCGCCCATCCAACCCCCGACGGCGAGCAGCGCGAAGCCCAGAACCGAAAGGGAGAACACGATCGGCCAGCGCGGAGCCGGGAAAGCCGCGGCGTTGCGACGCAGGAAGAAGCTCGTGGCGTACAGGCCGCAGGCGGCAACGTTGATCACCGCATGCCAGGTCGCGAGCCGAAATGCCCGGCTGCTCATCTTGACGCCGAGATAATCGATCACGCCGACGGTCGCGGCGAGCAGCGCGAAGAGCAGTCCGATGCCGATGCAGGTGAAGGAGAGCTCGTACCAGAAAGGGTCCCGGGGACTGGCGGTGTGGAGCAGGTCCCCGACGAGCGCGATGACGAACGCGCCGATCGGGACCGGAACGAGGATCGGATGGATCGGGTGGTTTCCGATCGCGGCCTTGCTCTTCATGCTGCCTCCGGGACCTTTGTTTGCAACGGAAGTGCCACTGGCCGGGCGTCCGAACATGCCGGACGCCAACTTCGAAGGTGGTCGACCGAATCAACGGAGTCTCGCTCCCCGAGACGCGGGAGAGAAAGCACCTGTGATGCCCGAGACCGACCAGGCCATGCTGCATATCGTTTGCAAGCTGGCGTCCCATGCGCCCGATGGCATTGCCTTTGCTAGGTGGAAGGGCAAGGTTCCGTGGAAACTCGAACCGAGCCCTCCAAAGAATCCCGCCCAACCCGGACCCGCCCCTTCGGGGGCGGCGGTCCCCTCGCCTTTCGGCGAGACGATCACCCGAACAGGTCCGTGTTCGCCGGGTGGCCCGTGCCCTCGGTCGCTCGACCCTGTAGGAGATCTCGCGCCCGCCCTCCCGGCACTACCCGAGGCTCCGGCCAAGGCTCCGGCGATCGCTCGGGACATGCTCCCGAAGGTCGCTGTCGCAAATGACCGCTGGCACGCCGAATGCAACCGCGGAACGGTCGGAGGATCCTATGAAGAGCGATCAGGTCAAGGAGCTGTTGCTGCAGGCCCTGGAGACGGAGCTGGGCGGAGTCCAGATCTACGAAGCGGCGGTGCAGTCCGCGGTCAACGACGAGTTGCGCAAGGAATGGATCGAATACCTCGCTCAGACTCGCGAACACGTGCGGATCGTAGAGGCAAGTCTGAAACAGCTGGGCTACGACGCGCAGGAAGAGACCCCCGGGCGCAAGGTCGTTCGCCACATCGGCGAGTCACTCGCAGCGGCCATCGAGACGGCCCGGACGGAGGCCAGCAGCGAGGCGGCGCAGCTCGTCGCGGCCGAGTGCGTTGTCCTCGCCGAGACGAAAGACCATCTCAACTGGGAGCTCATCGGCGCCGTCGCCGACAAGAGCACAGGCAAGGCGAAAGCCGCCTTGAAGTCGGCCTACGGCGAGGTCGAGGACCAGGAAGACGAGCACCTCTACCACACGGCGGGCTGGTGCCGGGAGCTCTGGATCGAGTCGCTCGGCATGCCCGCCGTGACTCCGCCGCCGGAAGAGGAGAAGCACGTCAGGACCGCGATCGGCGCGGCCCGGGCCAGGCAGGCCCGCGAAGAGATGCTCTGACCGGACTCGCGCGCAGCGCGGAGCCCGAAAACAAACGACCCTTTTTTGAAGGAGGCTGACATGTCGACGACTGCAACCCGCCGGACGCTCTCGGCAACCACGCTGATCGGAGACTCGGTGATCAACACGAAGAAGGAGGATCTCGGCAAGGTCGAGGACATCATGCTCGACCTCCAGACCGGCCGCATCGCCTACCTCGTCGTGTCCTTCGGCGGGTTCCTGGGCATGGGCGACAAGCTTTTCGCGGTGCCCTTCGGGGCGGTGCAGCTCGATACCGAGCAGCGCGCCTTGGTGCTCGACGTCTCGAAGGAGCGTCTCAAGAACGCTCCGGGTTTCGACAAGGACAACTGGCCGGATTTCGCCGACGAGGGTACCCGCACCCGCGTATTCACGTTTTACGGCATCACGCCCGACGGGTACTGAGGACGCGACGGCGGGTCCGCAACGCCCGCGCCGGTCCCGGCCCGTCCGGGACGGTGCGGGCGGGATCCCGCCCTCGGGCTAAGATCCGGCCCCATGAACGCGACGAGTCCGGACGCCCCGCTGGTCGAGGCGCGGGGACTCTCGCGGGCCTACCGCCTCGGCGAGGCTTTGGTTCCGGCGATTCGCGACGTGTCGCTGACGGTGACCCCCGGGGAATTCGTGGCGCTGCGCGGTCCGAGCGGCTCCGGAAAGACGACGCTGCTCAACCTCCTCGGCCTGCTCGACCGGCCGGACGCGGGCGAGGTCCGGGTCGAGGGGCGTCCGGGGGAGGGCCTCTCGGAGAACGCGCGTTCGGATCTGCGGCGGGACCGCTTCGGATTCATCTTCCAGACCTTCAATCTGATCCCGGTCCTGACGGCGGAGGAGAACGTCGGCTATCCGCTGGCCCTCGCCGGTGCCGACGCCCCGGCGCGCCGGGCGCGGGCGCGCGAGCTCCTCGAGGCGGTGGGGATGCCGGAGAAGGCCGGCGTGCGTCCGGACCTGCTTTCAGGCGGGCAACGGCAGCGCGTCGCGATCGCGCGGGCGCTGGCCAACCGGCCGGCGATCGTCTTCGCCGACGAGCCGACGGCCAATCTCGACAGCCGCACGGCGGAGGGCATCCTCGATCTGATGCGGGAGTTCAATTCCGCGAGCGGGGTCGCCTTCCTGTTCGCCACCCATGATCCGCGGGTCGTCGAGCGCGCGCGGCGCGTCGTGATCCTCCACGACGGGGAGATCGAGTCGGACGAGGTGAGGGCGTGAGTCCGCTGGCTCTGGGCTGGCGGAACCTCGTTCGCCAGAAGCGCCGAAGCTTTCTCATGATCGCGGTCGTGGCCTTCGGCTTCGCCTCGTTCGCGCTCGCCGGGGGCTTCATCGCGCAGTCGTTCGAGGCCCTCAAGGACGGCACGATCCGGAGCGTCGGCCATCTCCAGCTCATCGACCGCCGGGCCCTGGGCCGGGCGGAGGAGGCCACGCTCGAGTTCGGCATTCGCGACTCCGCGCGGGCGCGCGCCGCCGCCGCGAAGGACCCCGGCGTCGCGGCCGTGATCCCGCGGATCGACTTCGTGGGACTCGCCACGACCGGCACCCGTTCCGTGCCCTTCCTCGGAGTCGGCGTCGACCCGGGGCCCGAGGCCGCGGCCACGCTCGCCTCCGACCTCGTCGTCTCGGGGCGCTATCTCTCGGGCGACGGCGGCGACTCGATCGTGCTCGGGACCGGACTCGCATCGGCCCTGGAGGCGAAGGTCGGCGACCGCGTGACGCTCATGGCGACGACGCCCGACGGCTCCCTCAATGCGGTGGACGGAATCGTCGAGGGGCTCGCGGACGTGAAGTTCAAGGAGCTCAACGACCGTTATCTGGCGGCCGGCGTGCCGCTGGTGTCCCGTCTGCTCCAGAGCGGCGAAACGGTGACGAAGCTCGTAGTCTTCCTGAAGAAGGGAGCGAACGAAGAGAAGACCGCCGCCCGCCTCGGCAGGACGCTCGCGGCGGAAGGCTTCGCGCTCGCGGTGCAGCGCTGGCAGGATCTCGCGGTCTTCTACGCCCAGGTCAAGCTCCTCTACATCGGGATCTTCGGGTTCGTGGGCGCCGTTCTCGTCGTCATCGTGATCCTGTCGGCGGCGATCGTCATGACGATGGCCGTCACGGAGCGGACGCGGGAGATCGGCACCCTGCGGGCGCTCGGAACGCGGCCGTCGGGGATCCTCCAGATGTTCCTGGCCGAGGGAATCCTCATCGCCGTCTCGGGCTGCCTGGCCGGGACCGTCATCGCGCTCGTCGTGCGCGCGGCCCTGAATGCCTCCGGCATCATGCTGCCGCCGCCGCCGGGGGCGACCACCGGAACTCCGATCCACGTCAACTTCTATGGTCTCGCCTACGTCGCCGGGCTCGCCGCCATGGTCGCGACGATGGCGGTCGCCGCCTTCTTTCCGGCGCGGCGCGCCTCGCGCGTCGCCATCGTCGACGCCCTGACGCATGTTTAGCACGGCCCTGCTCGTCGTCGCGGCGCTGGCGGCCGAGCCCTCGCCGTCGGACGTCCATGCGTGGCTCGCGGCCGTCGATTCGGCGCGCAACGCGTTCGGCGAGGCCAAGATCCGGGCGCGCGCCACCCAGATCGAGAATGGAACGGTGGCGGGCACGGCGGACTTCGACATCTACGTGAAGGGCCGGGACCGCGCGCTCATCGTCTTCCGGGGAGGCAAGAACGACGGCCGGAAGGCGCTGACCGTCGGTCCGAAGATGTGGCTCATCGTCCCGGGCGCCGAACATCCCGTCCCGATCACAGCGAACCAGCGGCTGATGGGGGGCGCGTCGTTCGGAGACGTGGCGCAGATGCGGTTCGCCGAGGACTTCGATGCGGCACTGCGCCCGGGCACGGAGACGGTCGGCGATCGCGTTTGCCGCGTGGTCGACCTGACCGCGAAGGCGTCCGGTGCTCCGTACCCGCGGGCCACGCTCTGGCTCGACGCGGAGGGGGAGAGGCTGCCCCGGAAGCTCGTGCTTTACCTCCCGTCCGGGAAGGCCGCCCGCGAGATCGCGTTCACGAAGTTCCGGCGCGTGCAGGGCAAGACGGTCGTTGGAGAGATGGAGATCCGCGATCTGCTCGGACCGAAGGCGCAGACGCTGACCCGGCTCGAGTACCTCGACATCCGGCCCGCGAAAATCGACGACGCGATCTTCACGCCCGAGGGCGCGCGCGCAATGTGAAGGCGCCTTAGGGCGGGGCGTTCTCTTCGAACCAGCGGTCGAGCAGGCGAAGCAGCCGCACGGGCACGAATTTCACCAGACCGTCGGCGTGAAGCGACCCCGGCAGGTCGAAGTGCACGTGCTCCACCGGCTGGGCCGACGACAGCGCGAGCGTCCTCCCGTGCGCCGGGTCGACCAGCCAATCCCCCTCGGAAGTCACGATGAGCTTGGGGAAGGCGAGCGACGCCACGGCGTCGGAGGCCCGGGGCTTGCGTCGAGCGATTCCCCGGGCCGCGAGCCGCGGTACCTTCAAAGCGTGGCGCAGGCGCACCTGCCGAATCGCGCCGGCCTTCCAGGGCTTGGGTCGCAGGGCCGCGAAGTCCGCGGGCGAAGAGATCATGGCCAGCGCTCGGCAGGGAAGATCGGGGCGCAGCGCGAGGGCCTGGGCCGCGATCGAGCCGCCCAAAGAGAGTCCGAGCACGGCGAACCGCTCGTAGAGCCGTCCGGGCCCCACCAGCTCCTCGATCACGGCGTGAAAATCGTGATGCTCGGAGACGCCGAAGGCGTATCCGCCTCCGCTGTCGCCGTGTCCCCGGAAGTCCAGGGCGACCACGTCGTACCCGCGTCGGAGAAAGTGGTTGGCGAGGAAGAGGTTCTCCTTCGCCAGCCGGACCCTCCAGAATCCGGGGGCCAGCACGATCAGCTCGCGCGCGGGACGGCGCCAGAGCGTGTAGGCGATCGAGATTCCGTCGGTCGAGGGCGCCCGGCGGTGCGACACCTCGTGGGAGCCGGACCGATCCGAGAGGCGGCGTTTCATCGATCGAGGAGCAGGCAGTCGACCGGGCCGCCCGCCGGCAGCCGCTCCGCCTCGGCCGGGACGCGGATCAGCACGTTGGCGCGGGCGTGCGCGGCCAGGTCGTGGCTTCCGAGGCTCTCGACCGGGGAGACCTCGAGCTGGCCCTCGGCCGTTGCCTCGAGGAGTCCGTCGCGGTAGGTCTCGCGGCGGCCGCGCACGACGAGCTCCCGGGTCAGCCGGGCCCGGCGGACGTCGACGCCGGGCCGCGCGGCGCCCTCGAGGCAGTCGAGCGCATGGCGCACGAAGAGGTGAAAGGCGACGCTCGCCGAAACGGGATTGCCCGGCAGCCCGAACCAGAGAATCGCCCCGCGGCGGCCGAAGGCGACCGGGCGGCCGGGACGCACGGCGACGCGGTGGAAGAGGATCTCGAAGCCGGCGCGCACGGCCTCTTCCGGCAGAAGGTCGAGGTCCCCGGCGGAAACGCCGCCGCTCGTGACGAGCACGGTCTCCCGCGAGCCGGCCTCGCGGAAGAGGCGGCCGACGGCGCCGTCTTCGTCCGGCACGGCGGGCCGCGTCTCGGCCGGCCGGCCCGCGGCCAGGCAGAGCGCGGCGAGCATCGGGCCGTTCGAGTCCCGCAGCTGCCCCGGGCCCGGCTTCGACGCCACCGGCACCAGTTCGTTTCCCGTCACGGCGATCGTGATCGCGGGCCGGCCGTGAACCTCGATCGGATCCGCGCCCGCGAGCGCGGCGATGGCGACGCCCGCGGCCGACAAGCGCTCGCCCCGGGACAGCAAAGGAACGCCGGCGGCGATGCTTTCCGCCCGGCGCCGGATGTGCTGGCCGGGCCGCGGAGGCGAGGTTGCGCCGATCCGCCCGGCCTCGCGACGGGCCTCCTCGACCGGGACGATGGCTTCGGTTCCCTCGGGAATCGGGGCGCCCGTCATCACGCGCACGGCCTCACCGGGCGTGAGCGGCGCCGCCGGCCGGTCCCCGGCGGCGAGGACGCCGGGCCGCTCGGCGAGCGTCGCGCCCGGGACCGCCACGTCCTCGAGGCGGACGGCGTATCCGTCCATCGCCGACGTGTCGAACGGCGGCCAGTCGACATCCGACGCCAGATCGCGCGCGAGAAACCGGCCGCGGGCCTCCGACAGGGGGATCCGCTCGGCCGCCGCCGGAGCGCAGTTCCGGCGAACGATGTCGAGGGCCTCGGCCACGGTCGTCACGCCGCGATTCTACGGTGCGGCGGGCGCCCCGCAGCCTGCTACCATTCGCCGCCATGCCGATCTACGAATACGTCTGTGGCAAGTGCGGCAAGAAGACCGAGGTGATCCAGCGCGTCAACCAGGCGCGGCTCAAGGTCTGCCCGCACTGCGGCGGCAAGCTCACCAAGGCGTTCTCGGCCCCGGCGATCCAGTTCAAGGGCAGCGGCTGGTACGTCACCGACTATGCGCGGGCGAAGTCGGAGGGCCAGGGCGGCAAGTCCGAGAAGGAGAAGGCCGGCGGAGAATCCTCGGCGTCCGGCGCATCGGAGAAGTCGGACAAGTCCGAGAAGGCGGGCGAGAGCGCATCAAAGCCCGACAAGAGCGAGAAGGCCGAAAAGAAGAAGCCACGCGGTTCCGACGGCTGATCCCGGCCTGAAACTTGCACTTTCCTCCTTCCGGGCGCTTGGAGCGCCCGGAAAGTGAGGACAGTCATGCTGTTGGCCAGTGTGGTCCTGGCGGCCCAGGTCGCCGGGGCATCGCCGCCGGGTCGCACGGACGTCGCGCGACCCTGCGCCGACCCGTCGCTGCTCTGTCGGATCAGCCCCTTTTTCTGCCCGGGCACCTACCCGCCGGGCCTGGAGCCCTGCTGGCCCGAGGCCCCGCGCGAGACGCGGACCGTTTCGAGCCGAGCCGCCGACGGGACGGCGCGCGGGCAACGGCAGTCCGCGGGTGCCGCGAACGCGCCGACGCGTCCGTCCCCGATCCGCGGCCGCTCGTCCGATTGAGACCGTGAGACGGGGCGGGCCCTCGAGTCTCGAGGGCCCACGCCGTCGCATCCATCAAGGCGCGAGAACGAAGTTGTCGGTGGCGACGAGCTCGCCGGGCGAGATCCCGTCGGCGACCATCGTGGCCTCGGCCGTCAGGTTCTGGCTGGGCGAGCCCGGAACGAGGGTCCCCATGGCATGGATCGTGACGTTGGACTGCGTGTTGGAATCGAGCGTGTTGAGCGTCCAGGTGATCGTCGCGCCGTTGCCGTTGGAGAACGTCGCCGAAGTGCCGGCGCTGGCGATGACGTCCGTGACCTGAATCGGCGGCGGCAGCGTGATCGTGACGACGCCGTTGTGCACGTTGGTCACCCCCACGGCCGTCGCCGAAGCGCCGGCATCGAACGGCACGCCCGACTGGACCGTGTCCGGAACGTCGACGGCGAGCTGGGCCAGCGCGCCGCCGGTGCCCGTCACGTCGTCGTTGTTGCTGCAGGCCACGAGGCCCGCGAGAGGAAGAGCGAGAAGCGCGACTCGAATCCATCGGGAAAATTGCATGACACCTCCTTGGGTTCCGGCACGAGCGCCGGGAGGAGTCAGCAGAGCAAGCGGGGTGCCAGACGGCTCGGGAGCCGGACGAAGGCTAGAGCTTGAGGCTCCGGAGGTATTCCTTGAAGGGACCGCCCAGATCGTCGCGCTTGAGCGCGAACTCGACGGTCGCCTTGAGGAAGCCGAGCTTGTCGCCGGCATCGTAGCGCCGACCCTCGAACAGGTAGCCGTCGATCGGACGCCGCGACAGAAGCGTCTTCAAGGCGCTCGTGATCTGGATCTCGCCGCCGACGTCCGAGCGCGTTTCCTCCAGGATGTCGAAGATCTCGGGCGGCAGGATGTAGCGCCCGATGATGGCGAGGTTGGACGGCGCTTGCTCGGGGGGCGGCTTCTCGACCATGTCGGTGATCTCGACGACGCGGTCCTCGGTGAGCTTGCCGGCGACGATGCCGTACTGCCGCGTCTCCGCGTGGGGGACTTCCTGGAGGGCGATGACCGGGTTCCCGCGCCGTTCGTAAAGGCGCATCATCTGGCCGATGCAGGGGATGTCCGCGTCGACGATGTCGTCGCCGAGCATCACGGCGAACGGTTCCCGCCCCACGAGGTCCCTCGCCTGCAGCACCGCGTGACCGAGGCCGAGGGCCTGCTTCTGGCGGACGTAGGACACGGGGATCATCTCCGAGACCTGGCGGACCTCCTCGAGCAGGTCGTCCTTGCCGCGTTCCTGCAGCATGGTCTCGAGCTCGAACGACGTGTCGAAGTGGTCCTCGATGGCGTTCTTGCCCCGGCCCGTGACGATCACGATCCGCTCGATCCCGGCGTCCCGGGCCTCCTCGACGACGTACTGGATCAGCGGCCGGTCGACGAGCGGCAGCATCTCCTTGGGCTGGGCCTTGGTGGCCGGCAGGAAGCGCGTGCCGAGGCCCGCGGCGGGGAAAACGGCGACGCGAACGGAGGCCATTCGGCGAGTTTAGCCGATCGCCCGGCGGCGCCCGGGCGTCCGAGCCCGTACAATGACCCCGTGCGGATCGACAACTTGCGGAGCCTCCGGGGCCGCGTGACCGGCCTCGTGACTGCGGGACTGGTGCTGTGGGCCGGGTCCGTGGCCCCCGCGCGCGCCGCGGCCTGGTGGCGGCTGCCGTTGTGGGGAGCCGAGGTGCGCGTGCTCGCCGCCGATCCGTTTGCCCCGGGAGCGATCTATTGCGGGACGTCCCGGGGAAACTTCTACGGCTCGCAGGACGCCGGGGCGACCTGGGAGCCGCTCGGACCGGGGCCCGCGTTCCCCGGCTACTACGCCACCTCCCTCCTCGCCGACCCGGCGGTTCCGGGACGCCTCTGGGCCTCGCTCGCCGGAGAGCTCCGCGGCGGCCTCGTGGTCGTGAGCGACGACCGCGGCGCTTCCTGGAAGACGCTCCTGCGTTCGACCGGCCCGGTCTCGACGCGGGCCCTCGCCCTGGCTCCGGGCGAGCCGCGCCTGGTCGCCACCGGCGGAGACGACGGCGTGCGCCTGTCCGCCGACGGCGGAAAGACCTGGTCGCGCACCGGGCAGGGCGTGGCCGGCCTCCAGCAGGTCGAGTCTCTCGCGTTCGATCCGGCGGACCGCCGCGTGCTCTATGCGGGCACCTGGCGGCAGGCCTTCCGAACGCGCGACGGCGGCGCCTCGTGGGCGCGCATCGCCGCGGGGATGGTTCTCGATGCGACGGTCTACGCCTGGGACTTCGACGCCGCCGACCCGCGGGACATCTGGGTTTCCACCTGCGGTTGGGTGTACCGCTCGCGGGACGGCGGCGATCGCTGGACGCGGTTCACCGCGGGCTTCACCAACCGCCGCTCCCACGCCGTCCGCCGGGATCCGCGGCGCCCGGGCGTGATCTACGCCGCGACCGTGGGAGGCCTGCACCGCTCGGACGACGGCGGCGCCACGTGGGTGCGCGTTTCACGCGAGACGCTCGTCGTCACGGCGCTCGAAGTGGACAGCCGCACGGGGCGTCTCTACGTCGGAACGGAGGGCGAGGGCGTCTTCACCTCGGACGACGCCGGTGCGACGCTCCAGCCCAGCTCCCGCGGTTTGACGGAAAGCCGCGTGTCGGAAGTCGTCGCCGACCCCGCCGACCCCGGACGGGTCTTCTTCTTCCGGGCCTTCGCGGGCGAGGAAAGCGGCGTGTGGGAAGCCGCGGGCCGTCAGGTGCGCAAGGTGTCCGTGGAACCCCTGCCCGCCTCCGCCTCGCTGGCGGCGTTTCGGGGGCCCGATGGCCGCACGCGGCTGCTGATCGCCAGCTCCTCGGGTGTGCGCCTCTCGCGCGACGGCGGGGCGCACTGGGCCGCCGTCGCCTCGCCGCCGCCCGGCTCGCCGATCGTTCTCTACGGCGAGCCCTTCGCCGCGCCCGTCCTGGTGACGACCGAGGGCGTCTTCCACACGTCCGACGGCGAGCGGTTCGCGGCCGTCCCGGGCGGGCGACGCAGCGTGGCCTCGGCCGAGCTGCTCGCGGACCGGGAGGGCGACGCCGTGCTCGAGGTGCGTTCCGGCGACGTGCTCGCCCGCTGGGACGGCGAGAACTGGACGACGAGGAAGAAAGCGCTCCTGTCCGGCGGCATCTTTCTGCAGAGCGCCGCGAAGTCGAAGCCGGTCGGCGGCTGGTCGAGCCTGCAGGAAGTCGACGGGACCCTGTTCTGGCAGGAGGGCCGGAGTCGCCGGGCCTTCACCAGCCCGCGGCCCGCTCTCGTGCTGGCCTCGGCGGCCGAGGTCCACGGTGGCCGGGTCTACGTGGGGACGATGGGGGACGGGCTCTTTCTCTTCGAGCCGTAGCGCCGGGAGAGCCCGCCGCCCCTCAGCGCGGGACGTCGAGGAGCTTCAACGCCGTTCCCACCGCCACGCCTTCCTTCGCGGCTTTCCCGCCCGCGATCTCCAGCACCATCCGGACGACCCGGTCGGGGCCGTAGGTGGGGCAGGGATCGGCCTTGCACGGCGGCGTGTCGGCCGAGATGTAGACGACCTCGCCCGATTGGTCGAGCCAGACCATGTCGAGGGGAATCATCGTGTTCTTCATCCAGAAGTGGTGGGGAGCCGTCTCGGGAAACACGAAGAGCATTCCCGTGCGTTCGGGCAGGCTTTCGCGGTACATGAGGCCCTGGGCCTGATCCTCGGGCGTGAGGGCGAGCTCCAGCGCGTAGACGGCCCCGGACGGCAGGACCGCGCGAGGCCCGGACGCCGCCGGGGTCGGAGCCGGCGGGGGCGGCGGCGCGGACGACTCCGGAGAAGCGCCGCAGGCCGCGGCCAGGAGCGCGGCGGCGAGCAGGATGGCCTGGCGCCGGCTCACGCCGGCGATTCCCGGGCGTCGTTCGTGTCCCCCTCGCCGTACATCTCTTCCTTGTGCACGAGGTTGTACTTCTTGGCGTAGTAGCGGAAGGACCGGAACGACATGTGGAGGAGCTCGGCGGCCTTGGTCTGGACCCCGCCGGAGCGGTCGAGCGCTTCGCGCATGAGCCGCTTGCCCACCGTCTCGAGGTAGGCCTCGAGGTTGATGCCCTCTTCGGGAAGGCTCTCGAAGTCGGGAACGCGCGTGCGCACGCCCAGGGCGACGGTCTCCGGGAGGCTCGACGCATTGATCACGGGACCGGCTTCGAGCGCTACCGTCCGTTCCAGGGTGTTCTCGAGCTCGCGCACGTTTCCGGGCCACGGGTAGGCCTCGAGCAGCCGCATGGCTTCGATCGAGATCTTCTTCTCGGGGATCTTCTGCTCCTTGCAGATCGCGGCGATGAAGTGGGTCGTCAGGGGGGCGATGTCCTCGGTGCGGGACCGCAGGGGGGGCAGGACGATCGGGATGACGTTGATCCGGTAGAAGAGGTCCTCGCGGAACCGGCCCTCGGCGACGAGGTCGTTCAGGTCCTTGTTCGTCGCCGCGATGATCCGGGCGTCCACCGAGATTTCGTCGTTGCCGCCGACCCGGCGGACGACTTTTTCCTGGATGGCCCGCAGCAGCTTGACCTGCATCGTGGGCGTCGTCTCCGAGATCTCGTCGAGGAAGAGCGTCCCGCCGTCGGCCTCCTGGAAGAGGCCGCGCTTCTCACGGACCGCACCCGTGAACGCGCCTCGCTCGTGGCCGAACAGCTCGGACTCGAGCAGCGACTCGGGCAGAGCCCCGCAGTTGATGGAGACGAATTTCTTCTCCTTGCGAATGGAAGCGAAATGGATGGCGCGGGCGATGACCTCCTTGCCCGTGCCGCTCTCGCCGGTGACGAGAACCGTCGACGAAACCTTGCCGATCCGGTCGATCGTGCGGAAGATCTCCTGCATCCGGCTGCCGCGGCCGATGATGTTGGCGAAGGTGTACTTGCCCGCGAGCTCCTGCCGCAGGTACAGGTTCTCGTCCTGGAGCTGCTTTTCCCCGAGAGCCCGGCGGACGACGAGGACGAGCTCCTCGTTGTTGAAGGGCTTGGAGATGTAGTCGATGGCCCCGCGCTTCATCGCCTGGACGGCGTCCTCGGTCGACGTATGGGCGGTGATCATGATGACCGGGGTCGGCAGGCCCTCGGAGCGCACCTTCGAGAGAAGATCGAGGCCGTTGCCGTCGGGCATCTTGATGTCGCAGAGGATGACGTCCGGGTTCAAGCGGATCGCCGCCGCCACGCCCTCGGTGTAGTTGGCGGCCGTGGTGGCCTCGAAGCCCTGCTTGTGGAAGAGCAGCTGGAGCATGTCCCGCAGCGACTTCTCGTCGTCGACGATCAGGAGGCGCGGCCCGCTCAATGGACGGCCTCCGGCGAGGCAGCCGGACGGTTCGACGTGGGGCGGGTCGGCAGGTTTCGCGGCAGCAGAATTGTCACGGTCGTTCCTTCACTGGGCTTCGACTCGACGTCGATCGCGCCTCCGTGGTCCTCGACGATGCGCCGGACGATCGCCATTCCGAGCCCGGTGCCGCCGTCGAAAGCCGTCGAGAAGGGTGTGAAGAGGCGGGAGATCTCATCCTCGCTCATGCCCCGGCCGGTGTCTCGGAACTTGATGCTATACCAGGCGCCGTCCTCGCGGCCCTCGACGGTGAGCGTGCCGCCGTCGGGCATCGCGCGCACCGCGTTCTTCGCCACGTTGTAGACGATCTGGCGAATCTGGTCGCGGTCTCCCGCCAGGAGCGACCCCGGCGGTACGACGTCGAGGGCGATGGCGTGGGCGTCGGAGATCTCGTCGGAAAGGCGAAACAGCTCGAGCACCTCGTGGAGATTCATCGCGACGTCGAAGACCGCGACCCGCCGCTCCTGAGGCCGCACGAAACGCAGGAACTCCTCGAGGATGCGCGACAGGCGGTTCGACTCCGAAACGATGATCTCCATCAGCCGCCGCTCGGCCGAGCCCACCGAAAGGTCGTGGGAGAGGACCTGGACCGATCCCGAGATGGAGGCGAGTGGGTTGCGGATCTCGTGCGCGATGCCGGCCGCGAGCTCGCCGACCGCCGCGAGCTGCTCGTTGAACCGGGCCTGCCGCTCGAGCTTCTTCACCTCGGTCAGGTCCTGGAAGACGATCAGGGCGCCATCCTCGCCCGACGGGTCCTTGAGCGCGCGCAGCGAATAGCCGAGCACCCGCCGCGAGTCCTCGCGGGCAATCTCGATTTCCGCGCGGTAGCCCTCGCGCCCGCGGGTGCGGTGCCGGATCTCGTCCCAGTCGCTCGGGAGGTCCAGGCCGATCTCGCGCAGGAGGCGTCCGACGGCCCGGGCCGGGGCCACGCCGAGGATGTCGCCGCCGGCCTGGTTCAGAAAGGTGACTCGCTGGCGGGAGTCGGCCGTGACGAGACCGGAGGACATCGAGGCGATGACGTTGGCGTAGAGGGTCTGGATGCGGGAGAGCGCCTTCTGCCGGCTCTCCAGCTCCAGGCGGGCGCCGCGCAGCTTCTCGGAGAGGAAGGACACCATGAATGCCACGCCGTAGAAGCCGATGATCGTGATGGCGAGGTTGTAGCCGATGCGTTCGGGTCCCCAGTACCCCGCGGCCGCCATCCGGGGGCGGGGGATGACCTCGTAGGCCGTCAGCTCCACCATGAGTCCGTGGGCGAGCGCCGCCATGGACGCAATGACGACGGCGCCGGTCCGATAGAGGAGAAAGGCGGCCGCTCCGATGACGACCAGGTAGAGAAAGGTGAACACGGAGGTCGGCCCGCCCGAGGAATAGACGAGCATGCACACGAGGCCGAGGTCCCCGAGGATCTGCGCGTAGGCCTCGGGCCGCGGCGGGAGCAGCCGGCCGATCGTCCAGTGGAACAGGGAGAGCACGAACGCGGCGGCGCACAGGCCGTACAGATAGGAGATGTCGACGTCCTCGGTGCGGACGTCGGCCAGGAGCGACGCCGGTGCGCTTCCCGCCTGAATCAGGAACGCGGACAGAAGAATCAGGGAGAAGACCGCGACCCGGATCGCGGTCAGCCAGAGGAGCGAGCGCCGGAGAGAGTCGTCCATGGGGTCAGGTCTTCATTTTTCGGATTTCAGGTGGCTGGTTCCTCGGCAACCGGGTTGCTGAAATCCGAAAAATGAAGACCTGACCCCACGGCCGGCCTACCCGATCTTGTTGATCAGCGTGAACATCGGCAGGTACATCGCGATGACGATTCCGCCGATGACGACGCCGAGGATGAAGATCATGACGGGCTCGAGCAGCTTGACCAGCCCGGCGACGGCGATGTCCACCTCGTCCTCGTAGAACTCGGCGATCTTGTTGAGCATCGAGTCCAGGGCGCCGGTCTGCTCGCCGACGCCGATCATCTGCACGACCATGTTCGGGAAGACCTCCGAGTCCTTGAGCGGCTCGACCAGGGTCTTGCCGTTCTCGACGCTCTTGCGCGTCTCGTTGATGGCGTCCTCCACGATCGCGTTTCCCGCCGTGCGGGCGGTGATGTCGAGGCTCTCGAGGATCGGAACGCCCGAGGAAGTCAGCGTCGCGAGCGTCCGGCAGAACCGCGCGACCGCGATCTTGCGCAGGATCATGCCGAGCACCGGCGCCTTGAGCAACGCGCCGTCGACGACCCGGCGGCCGCGGTAGGTCCGGTAGTACCGCCGGAAGAAGAAGATCGCGGCGGCGATGCCGATCACGAAGAAGATGAAGTAGCGGGCGAGGAAGTTCGATGCCGCGATGACCACGCGCGTCGGGAAGGGCAGCTCCGCCCCGAGGCTCGTGAAGAGGGCGGCGAAGGTCGGGATGACCTTCAGCAGGATGACCGCGACGACGATCGCCGCGATCGTGATGACCGCGACGGGATAGATGAGCGCGGCGCGGACCTGGGCGCGCAGCTTGACGGCCTTCTCGATGTACGTCGAGAGCCGCTGGAGGATGGTGTCGAGGATACCGCCGGCCTCTCCGGCCGCGACCATGTTCACGTAGAGGTCGTCGAAGGCCTTCGGGTGCCGCCGCATGGCGTCGGCGAGGGTCGAGCCCGCCTCGACGTCCTGCCGGACCTGCAGGAGGATCTTGGCGAAGTTCTTGTGTTCCTGCTGATTCGCGAGGATCTCGAGGCACTGGACCAGCGGGAGGCCCGCGTCGATCATGACGGAGAATTGACGCGTGAAGACCGCCAGGATCTTGGGCGGGACCTTCCGCGCCCACTTCGTGAGAGAGACTTCCTTGCCGCGCTCCCGGATGCCGGTGACGACGATGTTCTGGCGGCGCAGCTGCGCCAGCGCGACTTCCTTGGTGTCGGCCGCCAGCACGCCCTCCTGGACGAGGCCGCTGCGGTTCCTGCCCTTCCAGACGTAGTTCGGCATGGTCTACCTCTTGCCGGCCGACGCCGTGACCGTCGGAACGTTGACGCCCGAGCCGCGATTGATGAGCTCCTGGAGCTCGTCGGGCATCGACGAGCGGGACAGGGCGGACTCGAGCGTGATGAGCTTCTTCAGGTACAGCGTTGCGAGCGACTGGTTGAACGTCTGCATTCCGAACTTGGACTGTCCGGACTGCATGGTCGAGTAGATCTGGTGGATCTTGTCCTCGCGGATGAGGTTGCGGATGGCCGCGTTGGGAACGAGGACCTCGAGGGCCATGACCCGGCCCTTGCCGCTCGCCCGCTCGAGAAGGCTCTGACACATGATGCCTTCGAGCACGAAGGACAGCTGCGTGCGGATCTGGCTCTGCTGGTGCGCGGGGAAGACGTCGATGATGCGGTTGATCGACGTCGTCGCCGAGTTGGTGTGAAGCGTGGCCAGCGTCAGGTGGCCGGTCTCGGCGATGCGCAGCGCGGCCTCGATCGTCTCGAGATCGCGCATTTCGCCGATGAGCACGACGTCCGGGTCCTCGCGCAGGACGGCCCGGAGCGCGTTGGAGAACGAGTGCGTGTCGGCGTGGAGCTCGCGCTGATTGACCAGGCATTTCTTGTGACCGTGGAGGAACTCGATCGGGTCCTCGATCGTCAGGATGTGGAGCTGCTTCTCGCGGTTGATCTTGTCGATCATCGCGGCCTGGGTCGTCGTCTTGCCCGAGCCCGTCGGGCCCGCAGACGAGGATCAGTCCCCGGGGCTTGTCGCAGAGCAGCTCGACGACCGGTGGAAGCCCGAGCTCCTTGAAGCCCAGGATCTCGTACGGGATCTGCCGGTAGACGCCGCCGACGGCGCCGCGCTGCTGGAAGTTGTTCGCACGGAATCGGGCCAGGCCCTTGACGCCGAAGGAAAAGTCGAGCTCCAGATTTTCCTCGAACCGGTGCTTCTGGGCGTCCGTCAGGACGGAATAGGCGAGCTGCTTGGTCTCGGGAACGGTCAGCGGGGGATAGGGCAGGGGGATCAGCTTGCCGTCGAGACGGACCATGGGTGGCGACTGGGTCGCCAGATGGAGGTCGGACGCCCCCATTTCGACCATTTGCTTCAAAAGCCCATGGAGCGTGGCATCAGTCGCCATACGGCTTCCCCCGATTGTTGTGTTGCAGGAGTTTACGCCCGAAACGACAGAAAATAAAGGGCACTGGCCATCCGGCCGGGCCCTTCCGCTGCCCGGAACGGCAGGCCGGCAGGGCCTAGAGGATGGTTTCCCGGAGGACTTCCTCCAGGGTCGTGGCGCCCTCGCGGATCTTCTGCAGGCCGGACATCCGGAGGCTGACCATGCCTTCCTCGATCGCCTTGCGCTTCAACTCGATCGAGGAGGCACCCGACAGGATCATGTCCCGGATCTCGTCGGAGAAGAGGAGCACCTCGAAGAGGCCGACCCGGCCCTTGTAGCCCGTCTGGTTGCAGCGGTCGCATCCCCGGCCGCGCTTGACGCGGAGGCTCTTGACCTCGTCCGGAGCGAAGCCGACCTGGATGAGCGTCTGGGGCGGCGTTTCGAGGTCCTCCGGACAGTGGGCGCAGATTCGCCGAACCAGCCGCTGGGCGCAGATGCAGTTGACCGACGTCGCCACGAGGAACGGCTCGATGCCCATGTTCATGAGGCGGTTGATCGTCGAGGGAGCGTCGTTGGTGTGAAGTGTCGAGAGCACGAGGTGGCCCGTCAAGGCGGCCTTGACCGCGATCTCCGCCGTCTCGAAGTCCCGGATCTCGCCCACGAGAATGATGTCGGGGTCCTGGCGGAGGAAAGACCGGAGCGACGACGCGAAAGTCAGGCCGATCTGCTCCTTCATCTGCACCTGGTTGATGCCGGCGAGGTTGAACTCGATCGGGTCCTCGGCGGTCATGATGTTGACCGTCGGGTCGTTCAGGGCGGCGATCGCGGAGTACAGGGTGTTCGTCTTGCCCGACCCCGTCGGCCCCGTGACGAGAACGATGCCATAGGGGCGGTCGATGGCGTCCTTGAAGCGCCGCAGCGGCTCCTGGTCGAACCCGAGCTGCGTCATGTCGAGCTGCAGCTTCGACTTGTCGAGCAGCCGCATGACGACCTTTTCGCCGAAGTGCGTCGGGACCGAGGACACGCGCAGGTCGAGGTCGCGCGAGCGCTCCTCCACGCGAAGCCGGATCTTGATCCGGCCGTCCTGGGGCAGGCGCTTTTCGGAGATGTCGAGCTTGGCCATGATCTTCAGCCGCGAAATGAGTGGATCGCGCGTCCGCATCGGGAGCGCCATGATGTTGTGGAGGATTCCGTCGACGCGGAACCGGACGCGGAACTCCTTTTCGTACGGCTCGACGTGGATGTCGGAGGCCCCGGCCTTGAGCGCCTCGATGAGGATCAGGTTCGAGACCTTGATGATCGGAGCGGACTCGGAGGACTTGGCGAGGTCCGAAAGATCGATCTCCTGGCCCTCCTCGCCGCGGACGACGTCGACGTCGGCACCCGTGTCCAGGCCGGTGATCTCGTCCATGTTGAGCTCGCCGAGGCCGACGCTGGCCATGTCGTCCATGGTCAGGGCCGAGGAGGCCATGACGTCCTCGAGGCTCGATTCCGCGCTGAAGGCCGATCCGCTCTGCTTGCTTCGCTCCTTGAGGACGACGGAGCGCGGCGTGCCGTAGTGCTTGTCGATCGCCTTGCGCAGCGCGATCTCGCTCGCCACGACGGGCTCCACGTTGTACCCCGTCATGAACTTGATGTCGTCCATCGCGAAGACGTTGGTCGGGTCGCCCATGGCGATGGTGAGCGTCGCGCCGGTCTTGTTCACCGGCAGGACACCGTACTTGCGGGCGACTTCGCCCGGAACCACCTTGATGATTCCCGGGTCGATCTCGAAGTGCGCCAGATCGATGGACGGCACGCCGAACTGCTGCGAGAGCGTCTCCGTGATGTCGCTCTCGGACACCGCTCCGACCCGCACCAGGGCCTCGCCGATCTTGCCGCCTTCCTCGCGCTGGAGCTTCAGCGCGGTCTCCAGCTGTTCCGGCGTGATCAGCTTCTGCTTGAGGAGGAGATCTCCGAGTTTGACGGCCATGAGGTTTGCCGGTTGATGGTAGGGGTTTGGGGGGAAAGTGTCAAAGGGAGTCGAGCGTCGGGACACGGACGTCGCTCCCCGTCAGGCGGCACCTCCCGGCGCCGAGTGGATCAATGCCATCGCCCTCTCCCGCACTGTGTCGTCGGACACGTCGCGCATCCGCGTGACCACGCCGCGCCGGTCGCGGAAAGGCCCGTTGCGCGCGGGATCCGTGGGTCCGAAGAACGCGAGCGTGCGGGCGCCGACCGCGTCGGCCAGATGGAGCGGCCCCGTGTCGCCGGCGCAGAAGAGCGCGCTCGATCGAGCCAGGGACGCGATGCCCGCCGCGTCGAGCAGCGGCGGGAACGACGCGTCGGGCAGCAGCTCGCGCAGGCGCGCGACGCGTCCCTCGTCGCCGGGTCCCCACGAGACGACGGCATGGAGCCCGCCCGCGTCGGCGAGCCCGCGGGCCAGGCGCGCGAAGCGCTCTTCACCCCAGGCCTTGTCGGCTCGCGCGGCGCCGGGGTGGAAGACGGCGTAGGGCCGGGGCAGGCCCGCGAGGAACTCCGCGGCGTCCTCCCGGACGTTTCCGAGAAGGTAGGCGGCGTCGGGAGCCCGGGAGACGATGGGAATGCCCGGCTCCTTCGAGAAGCGCGAGGTTGCGGTCGACGACGTGCGAGCGGGCGTCATCCGGCACGACCCGGATCGAGGCGAGGATCGCCGACGCGGGCTCGCGCCGCGCGGAGGCGGCGAAGGCGATGACCGGGGCTCCGGCGGCGCGCGCCACGAGCGCCGACTTCCAGAGGCCCTGCGCGTCGATGGTGCGGTCGGGTGCGAATTCCCGCATGCGGCCGCGAAGCTCTCCCGATTCCTCCCAGGTCGAGCGGTGGAGCGGCCGCCGGCGCCACCGGCGCGTGTCCGCCGTCAGGATCTCTTCGCAGTGCGGATTGCCCGCGAGGAGCCCGGCATACGCGTTCTCGACGACCCAGGCGACGGAAGCGCCGGCGGCATGCGCGTTGGCCGCCAGCGGAAGCGCGTGGATCACGTCTCCCATGGACGAGAGACGCACGATCAGGAGGCGCATGCGGCCAGCGTCCCGAACCGGAGGTCACTCCCGACCGGGCGATGCCGGAGCCGCGCCCTGCCGGCGGGATCGGCGGGAGCGGAGGACGACGCGCCCCATGACCGGCGGTGCTTCTGTGATACGGGCCTACGCGAGCAGGCTGCGGTCGGCCTCGACGGCGGCCGCGAGCTCGGCCGGCGTCACGACGGCCGTTCCCATCTTCATGACGACGACCGAACCCGCGAAGTCCGCGAGCAGCGCGGCCTCGAGCGGCGTGGCGCCGGCGGCGAGGGACAGCGCGAAGGTGGCGAGGACCGTGTCGCCGGCCCCGGTGACGTCGGCGACCTGATCGGTTCCGTGCACGGGGATCAGAGCGGGAGGGCCGCCGGAAAAGAGCGCCATGCCGCGCGAGCCGCGCGTGACGAGCAGCGTCGCACAGCCCATCTTCGACCGCAGCGCCGATCCGGCCTCGGCGAGCGAGGCGTCGGACGCGAAGGGGCCGCCGCCCGCGCATTCCTCGAGCTCCTCCTCGTTGGGCGTCGCGGCGTCGACGCCCGTGAACTCCGGCAGCCGGTGGCGCGAATCGACGCTGATGCGGGCGCCGGACGGCAGCGCCGAACGCAGGGCCGCGACGTGGGCGGGCGACACCGCACCGTACCCGTAGTCGGAGAGGACGGCGCCATCCGCACCGCGGGCGGCTTCGTCCTGGCAGCGGCCGAGAGCGGAGGACAGCGCCGCGTCGGGCGCGAGGCGCTCCTCGATGTCGTATCGCACGATCTGCTGTTTGATGGCGTTGGGCGCCCCGCCGAGGATGCGGGTCTTGGTGGGAGTCCGGTACCCCCGTGCCTCGAGCAATCCTTCGGCGCCGATCCCGCGCTCGCCCAGCGCCGCCCGAAGGGCGCGGCCCTCGTCGTCGACGCCGGTGACTCCGATGCAGAGCGGCACGCCGCCGAGCGCGCGAACGTTGGCCGCGGTGTTGCCGGCGCCGCCGGGCAGGCGCTCTTCCTTCCAGTGGCGCAGGATCAGGACGGGGGCCTCGCGGCTGACCCTCTTGGGGTGGCCGTAGACGAATCGGTCGAGGACGAAGTCGCCGGCCACGACGATTCGCCGGCCGGCGAGGCTCGGAACGAGCGCCAGCAGGCGGCGCCGCGCGACTTCGAAGGACATTTCCGCGGATTATAATGAGCGGCCCGGAAGGGCGCCGATGCTCGACTCCCAGGTCCTCGTGCTGAATCGTGTGTTTCAGGCCGTGCAGGTCACGTCCGTGCGCAAGGCCTTTTCCCTGTTCTACAAGGGTCACGTGAAGGCGGTCCTGCCCGACTACTCCACCTACGAGTTCGAGAACTGGTGCGACATCCCCGTGCTCCCGCAGGACGAGGTCGTTTTGACGCCGTCGATGGCCATCCGCATCCCGCGGGTGGTGGCCCTCAAGGACTTCGACCGGCTCCCGCGCCAGGACGTCAAGTTCTCGCGGCACAACATCTACGTTCGCGACGGGAACCGGTGCCAGTACTGCGGCCACCGCTTCTCGTCGTCGGAGCTCTCCCTCGACCACGTCATTCCGCTCTCGCGCGGTGGCAGCTCGACCTGGGAGAACGTGGTCTGCGCCTGCCTGTCCTGCAACGTCCGCAAGGGAAACCGGACGCCCCACGAGGCGAACATGCGCCTGGTGTCGCCGCCGAAGAAGCCCCGCTGGCACCCGGTCGGACAGTTCGGATCGAGCAAGCTGCATCCGGCGTGGCGCAACTTCGTCGACGTCGCGTACTGGAACACCGAACTGAGGTGACGCGGCCGCGGCCGCGTCGCGGCCCGAGGCCGCGTCATCCCGAGCGCAGCGAGGGATCCCGGAATTGATACGCCGAGCGCAGCGAGGGATCCCAAGATCGATACGCCGAGCGCAGCGAGGGATCCCGGGATCGATACGCCGAGCGCAGCGAGGGATCCCGGAATTGATACGCCGAGCGCAGCGAGGGATCCCGGGTAATCGATACGCCGAGCGCAGCGAGGGATCCCGGAATTGATACGCCGAGCGCAGCGAGGGATCCCGGAATCGACACGCCGAGCGCAGCGAGGGATCCCGGTGACTCGACACGCCGAGCGCAGCGAGGGATCCCGGACCCGGCACCGTGAGGGCAGATCCGGGATCGGACACGCGGCCCTCAGGCCCGTCGTCCTTCGTCGCTCCGCTCCTCGGGCGGACGGGTCCCCGCGAGCGTCTCCTCGATGGCGCGGAGGCCCATCTCGACCGTGATCTCTTCCATGCACTCGTGGCCGTACGGGCAGGCGTAGGCGTGGCAGGGCGAACAGAAGAGATATCGGTCGAGCACCCGCACCGTCGAGCCGACGCCGGCCGTTCGGCCCGGGTCCGTGGGCCCGAAGAACGCGACGACCGGCGTACCGACGGCGGCCGCCAGATGCATCGGGCCGGAATCGTTCGAGACGAGGAGGCGGGCCCGGGACAACAACGCCGCGAGCGACGCGGGATCGAGGTCCTCGCCGAGAAGCGGCAGCGGAGCGCGGGCCGCCGCCGAGACGGACTCCCCGAGGTTGCGTTCGTCCGGGCCCACGATGATGGCGCAGGGCAGCCCGCGCAGGGCGAGCGCGTCGGCGAGGGCGGCGAAGCGCTGCGCCGGCCAGCGCTTGATCCGCGCCTTCGCGCTCCCGGGCGCGAAGAGGACCGGCCGCGAGGCGGCCGACCATCCCGCCGACGCGAGAGTCCGGTCCGCCGCGGCCGCGGCTTCGTCGGAGACGGGCAGCCGCGGGGGTTCGAAATCCGGCTCGATGCCCTCTGCCTGCAGCAGCGCGTCGTAGTCCCGGACCTGATGCCGGGTCCCGTCGGGAGGGGCAAGAGCAACCGTGAGGAGTGCCCCGCGACGATCGGTCGCGTAGCCGAGGCGGCGACGCGCACCGCCGAGGAAGGCGATCAGCGCGGCGCGAAAGGAATTCGGGAGAAGCCACGCTTCCTCGAACCGCCCGGCGCGCAGCCGCCCGGCGTCCCGGAGGAGGCTGTCCGACCGCACGAGCACCTCGTCGGCCGAACCCTCGGCGCGGTAGATCGTGGCCGGACCCCTCGGCGCGAGGACCGCGAGCCCGTCGCCGGGGTGGGCCGACCGGATGGCGCGCAGCAACGGCAACGACATCACCGCGTCCCCCAGCCAGTTCGGGCCGATGACCAGGCGCTTCAAGGCCGGCCCTCCAGACCGGGGGCCGTGTCCGCGGGCCGCGTGCGCCACCGGTTGTGCATCCAGAGCCAGACCTCCGGGGCGCGCCGCACCGCGGCCTCGGTGACCTCCATGTAGCGGGCGGTCGCCCGGCGCACCGCCTCGCCCCGCGGGAGCCCGGCAAACTCTTCCGACAGAATCGGCGTTTCGAACTCGAGCCGGTATCGCCCGCCGCCCTCCGGCCACGTGAAGACCGGCACCACGGCGGCGTCGGTCTTGAGCTGGAGCAGGGCGAGCGCCGGCGTCGTCGCCGCCAGCCGGCCGAAAAACGGCACGAAGACGGCCTCCTGCGCCAGCACGTTCTGGTCGACCAGAATGGCCACCGTCTCGCCGCGGGACATCGCGCGCAGGATGTCCCGCGCGGCGTCGCGCTTGGCGATCAGGCGGTTGCCGAAGCGCGTGCGCCGCCGCGCGAGCTCGCGCTCGAGATGGGGGTTGTCGAGCGGGCGCACGACCGGGGCGATGGGCTCTCCCAGCATCCCGGCGCGGATCGCTCCGAGCTCCCAGCCGCCGATGTGGGCGGAGAGCAGGAAAACGCCCTTGCCCCGCTGCCGCGCCCGGCGGAGGTTCTCCTCGCCCGCGATCCGGATCCGCGAGCGGACCTGTTCCTCCGAGAGGCTCGAGACCTCGAGGAACTCGGCGAACGCGGCGCCGAGCCACTCCGCCGAGGCCCGGGCGATCCGTGCGATCTCTTCGGGTCCCTTCTCGGGGAAGGCCTCGGCGAGGTTGTGCATCAGGATCCGCCGGCGGGAGCCGGACGCCCGGAGGTAAACCCGCGCGAGTCCGCGGCCGAGCTTCTCGGGTGCCCGGCCCGGCAGGATGGCCAGCGCGCCCGCCCCCAGCCGAAACAGGGCCTGCTCCGCCCGGTCGCGGACGGCCGAGCGCGACTTCATCGGCTGCGCGCCGCGGCGCCGCGGGCGGCCGCCAGGTGTTCCGCCACGAACGGGAAGAAAGCCGGCTCCGCGATCTCCACGCCGAGCCGGACGGTCAGCAGCGGGAGCGCGGTCTTTCCGGCCAGCTTGACCGCGTCCTTTTCGGTCGTCACGAGCCAGCTCGCGCCCGCGCGTTCGGCCGTTCGCCGGATGCGCGCGAGGTGCCGCTCGCGGTAGCGCTGGTGGTCCCGGAAGTCGATCGTTTCCTCGGGAGAGATCCCCATCTCGCGAAGCGTCGCCGCAAACTGCGACGCGTCGGCGACGCCGGAAATCGCGATCGTGCGCAGGCCCAGGAGCGCCCCGGGATCGACCGGCGATCCGTGCTCGTCCCGCAGGCCCGCGCCGCGGAATCGCGCGTGGAAGACCGGCGCCGACGGGTGGATGCGCGCGATCGCCGCCTCGACGGCGGCGGGGGGGCCGCCGCGCTCGGTTCGCGTGAAGACGATCGCGTCCGCGCGGCGCATGGCCTCGAGAGGTTCGCGAAGGCGGCCGCCGGGGGGAGTACGGCCGCCGCCGAACGGATCCCGGGAGTCGAGGAGGAGCAGGTTGACGTCGCGCCCGACGGCGAGGTGCTGGAACCCGTCGTCGAGAACGAAGAGGTCGGCGCCGAGGTCGGCCGCCCGCCGCGCCGCCTCGATGCGTTTTTCGCCGACGACGACGATCACCCCCGAGGTCGCCCGCGCCAGCGCCACCGGCTCGTCTCCCCCCTCCTCGGCCGACACCAGCGGACCCTCGCCGGCCGACACGATGACGACGCCGCGCGAGGCGCGGCCGTACCCGCGGGACAGGATCGCCGGACGCCGGCCCTCGAAGCGCAGGCGGCGGGCGAGAAGCTCGGCAACCGGCGTCTTGCCCGTGCCGCCGAATGTCAGGTTGCCGACGGAGATCGAGGGGCGGGGCAGGGGATGGGAGCCGATCCTCCCGGAGGCGTACCACTGAGCCCGCAGCTCCAGAGCCTTTCCGTAGAGCCGGGAGAGCGGCGAGAGATTCATCGAGCGGATCCTCGCCCGGGCGCGAGCGCCGGCGCAAGCGCCGCCAGCGTCCGGGCGGTCTCGGCCGCGGCGCCCCGGCTCTCCGCCACGAAGCGGGCCGCGTCGGCGCCGAGCCGGGCCGTCTCGTCCGCCCGCTCGAGCGCTTCGGCGACGGCATCCGAGAGCGCGTCGGGCGTCGCGACCCGGCGCAGGATCCCGAGCGCCTCGCCCTGGGCCGCCGCCTCGCGAAAGTTCTCCATGTGCGGGCCGGACAGGACGGGTACGCCGGCCGCCCACGCCTCGATCGGACTCTGGCCTCCCCTGGCCGCGAGGCTCCCGCCCGCGAAAGCGAGAGCGGCGCCGCGATAGGCGGACGCCAGCTCGCCGACCGAGTCGAGGAGGTAGAGGTCGGCGGCTGCCGGCGGATCCGGACGGCGGCGAGCTGCGTCTCACGACGGTGAGGCCGCGGGACTCGCCGAGGCGGGCGACGTCGTCGAATCGCTCCGGCCGCCGGGGCGCGAGGACGAGCAGGGGGCGCCGCGCGAGCCGCATCCATGCGTCGAGCAGGAGCGCCTCCTCGCCCTCGCCGGTCGACCCGGCGACGAAGACCGGCCGCCCGGCGGCCGCCTCGCGCAAGCGCTCCGCGTCCGGGAACGGTGGCGGAGCGGGCAGGTCGAACTTCAAGTTGCCGAAGACCCGGATCCGCTCTTTCGGCGCGCCGAGCGCTTCGATGCGCCGCGCGTCTTCGGGCGACTGCATGGCGAACAGGGCGACGCGCGCCAGCGTCTGCGAGAAGAAGGCCCGCACCCGGCGGTATCGCGCGAACGAGCGCTCGGAGAGCCGGCCGTTGACGAGGGCGACCGGTATTCCCCGCCGCGCCGCCCGCTCGAGGAAGAGCGGCCAGAGCTCCGTTTCGGTCAGAACGATCAGTCCCGGACGCGCGTTCGACAGGGCCTTCTCGACCGGACCGGCGAGGTCGAAAGGAAACGCGAAGACCGCAGCCTCCCCGGACAGCGTGCGCGAGGCGAGCTCCCGGCCGGCCGCCGTCGAGACCGACACGCCGAAGCGCGTTCCGGGCAGGTGCGGCCGCAGCTCCCGAAGGAGGTTTCTTGCGACCCCGACTTCGCCGACGGAGACGGCGTGGATCCAGACGCCCCCGGAGAGATCGGGCCACCGGGAGAGGCCCAGCCGTCCGCGCAGGTCTCCCAGCCGGCGCTTCCCGGCCAGGGAGCGCAGGAAGGCGACGGGGGCGTAGGCGGTTAAAGCCAGGGCGGCGAGCACCCGGTAGAGCAGCAAACTCCGGGGATTATCACGCAGCCGGAGCCGGTTCGGCTTGCCGGATCGGCGACAAAGATTTAAGATTCAAGAGCTTAGGCGGGCCAATTCCGCCTCAACGGACGCCGGGTCAGGTCCGTATACGCGACAGGAGGAGACCTTTCGGACAATGGAGCTCGTCTACAGCCAGAACCGGGAGCGCCAGGGGGCGGCGGATCTTTCCGACCGCGACCTCGCGATCCGGGCTCGCGGCGGCGACATGGTCTCCTTCGAGACGCTGGTGACCCGGAAAACTCCGGCGGTCGTTTCGCTCGCGCGCCGCATCGTCGGCAACGTCGAGGACGCCCGCGACGTGGCGCAGATGGTCTTCCTCCGCGTCTGGAACGAGCTTCATCGGTACGACGAGAAGTACTCCCTGAACACCTGGCTCTACCGGATCGCGACCAACCTGTCGATCGACTTCCTCCGCAGCTCGCGGAGCCGGGAGCGCGCCCATGGCGCCACACTCCACCTGGTGCGCGAGCGCGAGGAATCGACGGCCGCCGACGCGACCCGCAACGCCGAGGACGCCGAGCTCGCGCGCCTCTTCGAGACGGTCTCCTGCCGGCTCTCGGAAAAGCAGAAGGCCGCCTTCGTCCTGAAGGAGATGCAGGACTGCGAGACCCGGGAGATCGCCGAGATCCTGGGCTGCGGCGAGTCGACCGTGCGCAATCACCTGTTCAACGCCCGCCGCATCCTGCGCCGGGAGATCGGCCGCCTCTTCCCGGAGTTCCTGCGCGGAAGGACGCTCGCATGAGCGCGATCTGCCCGCTCGTGCGCTCGAGCTTCTCCGACTACGCGAGCGACGCCCTCCCGGCGCCGCAGCGTCGCATCCTTCGCGAACACCTCGCCGCGTGCGCCGAATGCCGGGACCTGGCCGTGGCGCAGGAACCGGCGATGCTTTTCGCCCGTCCGTTTCCGGCGGAGGAAGTTCCGTCCGCCGACGCCGCGCGTATCCTCGCCAACGTCCGGACGGCCGTCGCCTTCGCGACGACCGAGGAACGGATCCGCCGGACGTCGGGTCGCCGCCGGACGCTGTCGGGTGCCGCGGCCGCCGTCGCGGCCCTGGCCGCCTTGCTGCTGATCGTGCCCGGGACCGGAGCGCGCCGGCCCGAAGCCGTCGCGGCCTCTCGCCCCACGCCGCTCGCGGAGTCCGCCCCGGCCCTCCAGCCGGTCGGACTGCCGTCGGATGCCGAAATGCCCGCGGAAGCCATCGTCTACGACTGGAATCCCGGCGCCGGCCGGGAGGAGCCGCGGGTCGTCTGGATCGTGGACCGGGGGCTCGACATCTGACCCGGTCCCGTGCGGGCCTGCCTGAGGGGCCCAGGTTTTCGAACTCGTGAAAAAGACGCTTCTTTCCCTCGCCGCGATCCTGATTTTCGCGACCGCCCTGCGGGCCGCGGACGAGGCCGGCGTGCGCGTGTACGTCCTCAAGCACAAGCGTGTCGAAGAGGCCGCGCTGTTGATCCGTCCCAACCTCTCCGAGTCGGCATCGATCACCTTGACGCAGAAGTTGAACGCGATGACGGTGACGGACCGGCCGGAGAAGCTCGAGCAGATCAGCCGCGTGCTCGCGGCATTCGACGTGCCTCCGCGCGGCTTCACGTTCGCGGTCAAGCTGGTGCGCGCCCGGGCGGACGTGCCCGAGGGATCGATCGCGCGCGAGATCGGCGGCCTCGGCGCCAAGCTCAAGTCGATGTTCCAGTTCAACGACTACGCCCTGATCGATTCGGTCGTGCTGCGCACGACCGAGGGCGGCCGCGTCGAGAGCCAGCTCGGCGAGGAGTTCATGCTGTCCTTCACCGTGCGGACCGCCGGCGCCGGCAACGAGCTCCTGCTCTCGCCGTTCGGCCTCTCGAAAATCTACAAGTCCGGCGATCACGGCACCATCATCATGCGGCCCCTGTACCGCTCCGCGATGCCGGTGACGCTGTCGCAGACGCTCGTCGTCGGCGCCTCGAGGGAGGAGCGCTCCAAGAGCGCCCTGATCCTCATCCTCCACGCGCAGGAGCTGCCCCGCGCCGACGTCCCGGAGAAGGGCGCGCCCGCAGCGGCGACCGTGGAGAAGAAACCGTGAGCGAGTTCCGGGTCCGCGCCGGCTGGCCGGACGGATCGGTCGCCGAGCAGTCCGTGATCGCGGCCGACCTCGGGGCTGCCCGGCTCGAGGTCGAGCGCCGGGGCGGGCACGTCTTCGAGGTGCGGCGCAAGGGCCTCTCGCTCGCGAGCGGCCGCCCGAAGAGCAAGCGCGGCCGCGTCAAGATGGCGGACTTCCTGATCTTCAACCAGGAGCTCATCGCGCTGCTCAAGGCGGGGCTCCCGGTCGTCCGGTCCTTCGAGATCCTGCTCGAGCGGCAGAAGAGCCCGGTCCTGCGCCGGGTCCTGCAGGACGTGCGCGAGCGGGTCAACTCCGGCTCCTCGATCTCCGAGGCGTTCGCCGAAGAAGGCGACCTGTTCCCGCGCCTTTACTGGACCTCGCTGAAGGCGGGCGAGAAGTCGGGCGAGATCGAGGCGGTGCTGCGCCGCTATCTGAAGTACCAGAAGACGGTCATGGCGATGACGCGCAAGGTCGTCTCGACGCTCGTCTATCCCGTGATCCTGATCGCCCTTTCCGCGGGGCTGATCGTGATCCTGATGACCTACGTCATCCCGCGCTTCACCGAGTTCTTCGCCGACTTCAACGCCGAGCTGCCGCTGCTGACCGTGGTGGTCCTCGGGGTCGCGACCTTTCTCCGGCACAACTTTCTGATCCTGTTCGGCGGCCGTCGCCGTCGGCGGGTTCCTCCTGTGGCGGTGGTCCCGGACGAGCATCGGCCGGGTCTGGCTCGACGCGGCGATTCTCCGATTCCCGGTGGTCGGCGGGATCTTTCGACGCTTCGCGATCACCCAGTTCACGCGCAGCCTCGGGACGCTGCTCGGGGGGGGCACGCCGCTCGTGCCGGCGCTCGAGAACGCGGCCGAGGCGATCGGCAACCGGTCGGTCTCGACCAAGGTCGCCGAGCGTCGTGCCGAAGGTGCGCGAGGGGCGGGAGCTCTGGAAGGCCCTCGAGGACACGGGGATCTTCACGGACCTGACGATCGAGATGATCAAGGTCGGCGAGTCGTCGGGCGCGCTCGAGGAGATGCTCGCGGCGGTCTCCGAGTTCTACGACGAGGAGATCGACCTGCTGCTCGCCCGCGTCATCTCGTTCGTCGAGCCGGCGATCCTCGTCATCATGGGGGGCGTCATCGTGACGATCCTCCTCTCCGTCTATCTGCCCATGTTCCGGCTCATGTCGGCAATCAAGTCATGAGACACGGACGGCGGCCTCAGCCACGCGCGGCGCGGCTACACGGGAAGGTGCCATGGCCAAGCAACTGAACGGCGAGGTCCGGTTCGCCTCCCGCGCGGAGGAAGAGGCGCAGGCGATCGCGCTGGCGGAGCGGCTGGGGTTGCCCTACGTCGACCTCGCGTCGTTCCGGGTCGACGCGGAGCTCTTCCGCGCGCTCCCGGTGGAATGGATGCTGCGCTACGGTTTCGTCCCCGAGAGCCGCACCGAGCGGGTGATGACCGTCATCTGCGCCGACCCGACGGACGTCGTGCGCCTCGACGAGCTGGAGCTGCTCGTGGGGCTGCCGCTGCGCGTCAAGGTCGGGAGCCGCGCGCTCATCGCGCGACCTCCTGCAGAAGAGCGAGTCGTCGCAGCGCGTCCTCGACCAGGCCACCGAGGACTTCCGCATGCAGCTCGTCTCCGAGGACGAGGAGGGCGAGGAGACCCTCACGATCGACCGGATCTCGCAGGACGCCTCGCCCATCATCAAGCTCGTCGATTCCGTCGTCTTCAACGCCATCCAGCGGCGCGCCTCCGACATTCACATCGAAACGCAGGAAAACGTCGTCATCATCAAGTACCGCATCGACGGCGTCCTCTACCAGGCCATGGACCCCATCGACAAGCGGCACCACGGCACGATCATTTCGCGCATCAAGGTCATGTCGGAGCTCGACATCGCCGAGAAGCGAGTGCCCCAGGACGGCCGCTTCAGGCTGCGGGTGCGGGGACGCACGATCGACTTCCGTGTCTCGATCATGCCGACCGTCCACGGCGAGGATTCGGTCATCCGCATCCTGGACAAGGAGTCCGCCAACGCCGAGTTCAAGAGCCTGAACCTCGAGGTCGTGGGTTTCGACGCCGAGACGAAGAAGAAGCTGCGCAAGTTCATCCGGGAGCCCTACGGCATGGTCCTGGTGACCGGTCCGACGGGTTCGGGCAAGACCACGACGCTGTACGCCTGCCTGTCCGAGATCCAGTCGGTCGAGGACAAGATCGTCACGATCGAGGACCCCGTCGAGTATCAGTTGCGCGGGATCACGCAGATCCCGGTCAACGAGAAGAAGGGCCTGACCTTCGCCCGCGGGCTCCGGTCGATCCTGCGGCACGACCCCGACAAGATCATGGTCGGCGAGATCCGCGACGAGGAGACGGCGCAGATCGCCGTGCAGTCGGCCCTGACCGGCCACCTGGTCTTCACGACGGTCCACGCCAACAACGTCGTGGACGTGCTCGGCCGCTTCCTCAACATGAAGGTCGAGCTCTACAACTTCGTTTCGGCCCTGAACTGTGTGCTCGCCCAGCGGCTCGTCCGCAAGATCTGTCCCCACTGCAAGGAGCCCGTCACGATCCCGCCCGAGTCCCTCCTCGAAGCGGGGCTCGATCCCGGCGCGATGCAGTCGCGGTCCTTCTACGAGGGCAAGGGCTGCCTCGAGTGCGACGGCACCGGATTCCACGGCCGGATGGCGATCGCCGAGATCCTGGACCTCTCCGACCGGATCCGGGGGCTCATCCTCGAGCGCCGGCCGGCGGCGGAGATCAAGCGCGCCGCCAAGGAGGAAGGCATGATCTTCCTGCGCGACGCCGCGCTCGCCAAGGTCTTCGAGGGTACGACGACGCTCAAGGAGATCAACAAGGTGACCTTTGTCGATTGAGGTCCCCTTTCTCCGGCCCGTCGTGCCCCCGCACGTGTTCTGCCTTCTGCCCGAGGGGGTGACCTACGCCCGGGTGCGCGCCGGAGAGCCGGCGGGGTTCGAAGAGGCGCGCCACTTCCGGTACCCGGCCGGATCGACGGCGGCGGGCGCCGACGGTGCGGTTCTGCCCACGCGCGAGTCGATCGCCGAGGCCGTCAAGGCGGCGCGGGCGCTGGCCGGCGGCCGCCTCGCGCGGGCCTCGGTGATCTTTCCCGACGCCTGGGCCCGGGTCCTCCCCGTCGAGGTCGACACGATTCCGGACGCGAGCGAGGCGGGCCGCGAAATGGTTCTCTGGAAACTCCGGAAGATCCTTCCGGGGCATCCGACCGATCTGGCGATCGCGTACGCGCCGATGCCGGAGCTGACCGACGAAAAGCGCGTGCTCGTCGCCGCCACGCCCCGGCCGACCGTCGAGGCGCTCGAGTCGGCCTTCGAAGGGTGCGGCGTGCGCGTCGGATATCTCGCTCCGGCCGGCCTGGCCCTCTTCGAGGGTCTCGCCGCGACGCTCGCGCAGGCGGCCTCCGGCGACTACGCCCTGCTCCACCGAACGAGCAGCACGATGTCGTTCTTCATCGCGCGCGGCACCACGCCGATCTTCTACCGCCAGCGGCCGCCGGAGTCCGAGGACGGCAACGACCACGAGCGCGAGGCGCGACTGTCGCTCTCCTACTACGCCGAGAAGCTCAAGGGCCCGGGGCTGGCCGCCGTCTACGTCCACGACGAGCTGCCCGACCGGAGTCTGGACTCGCTCGGCGCGTTTCCCGTGGCGGCGGTTCCGGTGGCGGGCCGGCTGTTCTCGGCCGACCGCGCCTTCGACGAGCGCGTGGCCGCGCGGCCGGAACTGCTGGCGGGGTTTGCCGCCGTCTGGGGATCGCGTTGAGCCGGACCTTCAACTTCGCCCGACGCCCCTTCCAGGACGACCGCCCGGTCTTCCTGGCCACGGGCGCGCTCTTCCTGGTCGGCGCGGTCCTCCTCGTCGCCAACCTCCGCGTCTTCGTCGAGTACCGCCGCCAGGTTGCGGACACGCGGGCGGAGATCGCGGCGCTCGAAGAGCGCCAGACGCGCGCCAACACGAAGGCCGAAGCGGCGAAGGCCGCTCTGTCCGCCTACCAGCTTTCGGCGCTCGCCGACGAGAGCCGCGGCCTGGCGCGCCTGGTGGCGGAGCGGCGGTTCTCCTGGACCCTGCTGCTGTCGCGCCTCGAGCGCGTGCTGCCTGCCAACGTCGGAGTCGCCTACCTGCAGCCGCGATTCGAGAAGGACGGAGACATCTGGCTCGACATGCAGTTGAACGCGCGCAAGAGCGAAGTCGTCGTGGAGACGATCGCCGCCCTCACGAAGGACCCGGCCTTCGGCGAGGTGAACCTCCGCAGCGAGACGTCGTCGCCCGACCCGGGATCGCCGGACCCCTTCCATTTTCTGCTGTCGACCCGGTACGAGCCGGCCGCGGCACCCGCCCGGGAGAAGCCGGCGGCCCGGGAGGCCCGGCCGTGAGCCGCCACATCCCGCCGGCCTGGCGTCGCCGGCTGCCGCTCGCTGCGGCCGCGCTTCTCTTTGCCGGCGCCAACGTGGTGTTCTTCGTCTCCTACCGGACGAACACCGACGAGCGGCGCGAAGCGCTCGAGGCCCGGCGCGACGACCTGCGGCGCACGGTCCTGGCGCGCGAGGCCGAGGCGGCGCGGCTGACCGGACAACGCGAGCGTCTCTCCGGCGTCTCGGAGGCGATGAAGGAGTTCTACGGGCGGCGGATCGGAACGCAGCAGCAGACGCTCGCGGCGGTGGTGACCGACCTCCATGCGGCGCTCCGGGACGCCGGGATCGAGGCGAGCCAGATCAGCTACACGACGGCGCCGATACCGAAGCTCCCGCTGACGCAGCTCAAGATTTCGTTTCCGATCAAGTGCGACTACGCGCGGTTCAAGAAACTCCTGCGGATCTTCGAGACGGGAAAGCGCTGGACGGCGGTGCAGAGCGTCGCGATCCGCCGTGAGAACGACCAGCCCGGCGCCGTATCGGTCCAGATGGAGCTGGTGACCTACTTCAGCGACCGCGAGGCCGGCGCCCGCAGCGCCCGAGTCGGCCGGGTCCGACCCCGGGGGCGGTGCCGGCACGGAGGATCGGATAGGTGGCCGGCAAGATCTCCCTCGGGTCCCGACGCCAGGCCATCATGCTCGCGGCCCTCGCGGTCGTCCTGCTGCTCGCCGTCGTGCGGTGGCGCTCGGGAGGGAGCGACGCGGCGCCGGCAGGTGGCGACCGCGCGGCGCGCCGGACCGGCGGCCGCCGACGGGGACGGTGCGCCCGCCTTCGGCGGCTCGCCGCGCGCCCGCGTCCTCCCGGGCGCTCTCGCCCGACGAGGTGCCGGTGATCGACCCGAAGGACTTCGACCCGCCGCCGGCGCGCGGCGCGTCCGACACCGGCCGGGACCTGTTCGAGCTCCGGGAGCCGACGCGGCCGCCGGTGCCGACCGCGACGCCCCGGCCGCCGCTGCCGTGCGAGGCGGCCTATGTCGGTCCGTGCGGCCCGCCCACGCCCACGCCGCCGCCGCGCCCGCCCGAGATCTCGTTCAAGTTCATCGGAAGCTTCGGGCCGAAGGGCCGGCCGATCGCCGTGATTCAACAGGGCGACGAGGTTTTCAACGCCCGGTCGGGCGACACCCTGTTCGGCAGGTTCGTACTCCGTAAGGTGGGCTACGAGTCGATCGACGTCGGCTTCGTGGGCTTCGACCCGAGCGAGACGCGGCGGCTTCCGATCACGCCATGAAGACTCGAAACGCGAGAAGGGGACGATTCTGATGCTGCTCCGGAAAAGAAGCCTCGCGGCGCTGCTCGCGGTCGCCATGACCGCGTGCGCGGGATCGACGGCGTACCAGCAGGCCAGGGACGAAGAAGCGATCGGGCACTGGGACCTGGCGGTCATGCAATACGCCAAGGCGGTCGAGACGGACCCGACGAACTCGACCTATTCGATCGCGCTCGAGCGGGCGAAACGGAAGGCCTCGCAGATTCACTTCGAGAAGGGCAAGATGTACCGGGCCTCGGGCCGGCCGGACCTGGCCGTCGTCGAATTCGCCCAGACCGTGCTCCTCGATCCCACGAACGACTATGCCGAGCTCGAGCTCCGCAAGGCCGAGGACGACGTCGCCAAGCAGGAGGCGGAGCGCGCCGCCGACTCCCGGATGGAGACCCTCAAGAAGAAGACCCGGGGCGCGCGGGCCGTCACGCCGATGCTCGAGCCCTCGAGCGATCGGCCGATCAACCTGAACTTCCCGCAGCCCAAGCCGATCAAGCAGATCTACCGGGCGCTGGCGGACGCGGCCGGGATCAACGTCGTCTTCGACCCTCAGCTCAAGGACGACAACGTGTCGATCGTCCTCAACTCGATCGACTTCCAGAAGGCGCTCGAAACGCTCATCCGGCAGGAGAACCACTTCTACAAGGTCATCGACGAGCACACGATCCTGATCGCGGCGGACACGCCCCAGAACCGGAAGACCTACGAGGACCTCGTCATCCGGACCTTCTTCCTCTCCAACGCCGACGTGACCGAGGTCGCGAACGCGCTGCGGGCCCTGCTGCAGACGACCCGCATCTCGGTGAACAAGGCCGAGAACTCGATCACGCTGCGCGACACGTCCGACAAGGTCGCCGTGGCCGAGCGCATCGTCGAGCAGAACGACAAGCAGGTGGCCGAGGTCGTCGTCGACGTCGAGCTGCTGCAGATCAACACGACGAAGGCGCAGAACCTCGGGATCCAGCTCGTCCCCCGGGCCGTCGGGGCCACGATTCCCTCGCCGGGCACCGGGGTGACGAACCTCGGCGCCACCGTGGCGAACGGATTCACGTGGGACCAGCTCCAGCAGATCGGCATCAAGTCCTTCGGCTTCACGATCCCGTCGGTCGTTCTGACTTTCATCAAGGACAACAGCGACGCGGAGCTTCTCGCCAAGCCCCAGCTCCGGATCGCCGAGGGGCAGAAGGCGCAGCTCCTGATCGGCGACCGCGTCCCGATCCCCGTTTCGAGCTTCAACACGTCCAACGTCAGCGGCTCGAACGTCGTTCCGATCACGTCGTACCAGTACCAGGACATCGGCATCAAGATCGAGGTGGAGCCCCGCGTCCACCACAACAAGGAAGTCACCCTGAAGCTGATGACGGAGGTCTCGAACATCGCCGGGTACGCGCCGACGACCTCGGGACAGCAGCCGCAGCCGATCATCGGCACCCGCACGATCTCGTCGAACATCCGCCTCAAGGACGGGGAGACCAACTTTCTCGCCGGGCTCTACCGGACGGACAAGTCGAACGCGAAGGAGACGATCCCGTTCATCGGCGACATTCCGGTCATCGGGCGAATTTTTTCGCGTGTCAATACCGACAGCAAGACCACCGACCTGGTGCTCACGCTCACGCCGCACATCATCCGCATCCCGGACATCACGGAGGAGGACCTGACGCCGGTCTACGTGGGCACCGACGCCAACATCTCCTACCAGGGCGGTCCGCGCATCGAGAACCCGAACCGGGATGCCGGGCCCTTCCAGCCGCGCGCGCCGATCCAGCGCACGCCGCCTCCCGCCGCGCAGCCGCCCCAGAACCCGGGAATCAACCTCGCGCCGGGCGGGGCCCCGACCGACATCTTCCGACAGCCTGCGCAGCCCCCCACGCAGTCGCCCCAGAACCAGGTGCCGCCGCAGTCGAAGTCGCAATCTCGCTTCGCCGGAAGCGGAAGCGGTCGCCGCGGCGCCTCTCTCGGCGGTCGACAACGGCACGCCGGTGCTCCTCGACTTCGATCCGGCATTCCTGACGCTCGCGGTGGGGCAGCAGCAGACGATCATGGTCCGCGCCACCTCGCCCGGCGGATTCCCTGGCGGGACGCTGCGCGTCCGGTTCGACCCCTCGGTCGCGGCGGCGGTCTCGGTGCGGCCGGTCCTGACCAGCGGGGACGCCATGGCGTCCGGGTCCATCTCGGGCAACGAGGTGACGCTGGAGCTTCCGGATTCGGCGGACCTCTCCGGAACCCGTGCCGTCGCGGAGATCACGCTGCGCGGGATCGCCGCGGGCCGCGCCAGCGTCGCCTTCGAGCCGGTCGAGATGGCCGGAGCCGAGGTCACCTTTTCGACGGCGACGGTGGACGTTCGATGAGCATGGCGAGCCCGGTTCGGCGGCGATCGGAGTGGGGCTTCACGATGGTGGAGCTCGCCATCGTCGCCGTCATGATCTCGATCCTCGCCGCGATGGCCGTTCCCGTCGCGCGGTACTCCGTGCGGCGCCAGAAGGAGCTCGAGCTGAGGCACCAGCTCCGCACGATGCGCGAGGCGATCGACAAGTACAAGCAGCTCTCCGATGCCGGACTGATCCCGCTCGAGATCGGGGGGAGGGCTATCCCCCGGAGCTCGAGACGCTGGCCAAGGGCGTCGACCTCGTCGGCCAGGTCAAGAAGAAGCAGCGGTTCATCCGCCGCATCCCGATCGATCCCATGACCGGCAAGACCGAGTGGGGACTGCGTTCCTACCAGGACGAGCCCGACACCTTCGCGTGGGGCGGCCAGAACGTTTACGACGTCTACTCCCTGTCCGAGGCGAAGGCCCTGGACGGTACGTACTACAAGGACTGGTGATGCGGAAGACCCCGTCGCAGAGCGGATTCACGCTGCTCGAGCTTCTGGTCGTGATGACGATCATCGGCATCCTCGCCGCGATCGCGGTGCCGGCGCTGCGCGACTCGCCGCAGCGGGCGCGGGAGGCGACGCTGCGCGCCGACCTCTTCACCTTTCGCAGCGTGATCGATCAGTACAAGGGGGACAAGGGCAACTACCCGGCGGATCTCGAGATCCTGATCAAGGACGGCTACATGCGGAAGATTCCGCTCGACCCGATGACCAAGTCCGCCGACTGGGTCCTGACGATGGAAGACGAGCCTTCGGAGCCGGACGATCCGTCCGTGACCGAACCGCCCGTGCCCGGGATCATCGACGTCCACAGCGCCTCGAAGGACAAGGCGCTGGACGGAACCAACTACAGCGACTGGTGAAACGCAGCGCCGGATTCACTCTCGTCGGGGTCGTCGTCGCCATCGCGATCCTGACGATCCTGCTCGCCGCGGTCGGTCCGTCCATCGCGACGATCATTCGGCGGGACAAGGAGATGGAGCTCGTCTTCCGCGGGAAGCAATACGCCAGGGCGATTCTCGCGTTTCAGAAGCGCTTCGGCCGATACCCGATGTCGCTCAAGGAGCTCGAGGAAATCAAGCCGCGATCCATCCGCCAGCTCTGGAGGGAGCCGATGTGCAACTGCGAGGAGGGGTGGACGCCGATCATCGCGGGCACGGTGGACGCGTTGCCGATGGGGCAGGGCCCGCCCCCGCCCGGGGGGGGGATGCCCGGCAGCGGCCTGCCCCGGGCGACGACGCCGGGGCGCACCGGCGGCAACCAGCCGCCGTCGACGTACACGGGCTTCGGCGGCGAACCGACTCCGCCGCCGTTTCTGGGCGGCGGAGGCGCTTCCGCGACGCCGACGCCGGCCCCGTTCTCGACCGGCATCTTCGGCGACAAGCCGAAAACGGCGGGCCCGATCGTCGGCGTCAAGGTCGACCTGCACAAGAAGGCGCTGCGCAAGTGGCGCGACCGCGAGTGGTACGACGAGTGGCGCTTCATCGCGGGAGACGCCGACAACGACCTGGGCGCGCCGATCGATCCCAACACGCTGCGCGGCGTCCAGCGTCTCACGCCTTCGCCGGGCCGGCCGTAGAGGCATCGGCGTGATCGCCCGCCACGTTCTCGACGGCGGGGCCGTCGTCCTGATCGACGCGATGCAGGACGTCCGATCGTTTTCCCTGGGCTTCTTCGTGCGGGCCGGCTCGGGTCACGAGCCGGCGGGCCGGCGGGGGCTCTCACACTTTCTCGAACACCTCCTGTTCAAGCGGACCCGCCGGCGCTCCAACGCCCAGATCGCGCGCGCGATCGACGGGCTCGGGGGCGAGGTGGACGCCTTCACGACCAAGGAGTACACGGGGTTCTACGTCCACACGCTCGACACCCGGTTCGACGAGGCGCTCGACCTGATGGGCGACGTGGTGTTCGCGCCGGCCTTCGGCGCCGGCGACGTGGAGACGGAGCGCCGCGTGATCCTCGAGGAGATCGGCGAGGCCAACGACAACCCGGAAGACCTCGTCCACGAGACCTTCGTCGAGACGTTCTGGCGCGGGCATCCTCTCGGCGCGCCGATCCTCGGAACGGGGCCCACCGTCCGGGCGATCGGCCGGGAAGACCTCGAGCGCTACTACCGCGCGCGCTACGCGCCGGGCAACGTGGTCGTGGCGCTCGCGGGCCGGGTCCCGGCGGCGCGCGCCCTGGCTTCGCTCGGCAAGCTGCTGTCGCGGCGCCGCGGCGGGGCGCCACGGGCCGGCGCGGCGTCTCAGCCCCGGCCCCGCGCCCACGTCCTGCTGAAGGCCCGGCCGGGGCTCGAGCAGGTTCACGTCTGTCTGGGCTTCGAGGCCCCGCCCCAGACCTCGGGGCGCCGATTCGCCGCCGCCCTCTTCGACATCGCGCTCGGCGGAGGGATGTCGTCCCGCCTCTTCCAGGAGATCCGGGAGAAGCGGGGCCTGGCCTACTCGATCGGCTCCGCGTTCAATTCGTATCGCCTGGGCGGCTACGAAACCGTGTCGGCCGCGTGTGCGCCGAAGAGCCTGCCGCGCCTGCTCGAGGTGACCCTTCGGGAGCTCCGGAAGCTCAAGCACGGCGGCATCGCTCCGCGCGAGCTCGCCCGGGCGAAGGAAAGCCTGAAGAGCAGCATGCTGATCGCCCTCGAATCGACCGTCTCCCGGATGTCCTCGGCCGCGCGCCAGGAGCTCTACCTGGGCCGGGTGGAGGCCCCCGAGGAGCTGATCGCGAGGGTCGAGGCCGTCCGCCCCGAGGACGTCGACGCCGAGGCCGCGCGCCTGCTCGACGGCCGCGCCCTGTCGCTCTCGGTCGTCGGCACCCTCGAGCGCCTCCCCGTGACCCGTGCCGACCTCGCCTCCGCGCTCTAGGCGGGGGTCAGGTCTGGATTCTTCGGACTTTCCGTTCCGGCGGAGAGTGGAAAAGCCGAAGAAAGCAGACCTGACCCCATAGAATCGCGGCGCGATGGGGGAGATCGTCGTGCCGGTGACCGTGCTGCCGCACGGGGAGGGCCTGGACCTTCCGTCGTACGCGACGCCGGGCGCGTCGGGCTGCGATCTGCGGGCGGCGGTCGAGGCGCCCCTCACGCTCGCTCCGGGCGCGCGCGAGCTCGTCCCGACCGGAATCGCGCTCGCGATCCCCGAGGGCTTCGAGGGTCAGGTCCGGATGCGCAGCGGCCTCGCCCTGCGCCACGGCCTGCTGCTCCTGAACGCGCCCGGGACGATCGACAGCGACTACCGCGGCGAAGTGAAGGTCATCCTGGCGAACCTGGGCTCCGCTCCCGTGACGCTGGCGCGCGGCGAGCGCATCGCGCAGATCGTCTTCGCGCCCGTGACGCGGGCCAAACTCGCGCCCGCGCAGAAGCTTGCGCCGACCTCGCGCGACGACGGCGGGTTCGGCTCGACCGGCCGGTCCTAGTCGGACATGGTTTGTCCGGGCTTTCCTGATACATTTTCGGCGTGCGGGTCACCATCCTCGCGTCCGGGTCCGGCGGCAACGCGTGTGTCGTCGAATCGGGCGCGACGCGGGTGCTGGTGGACGCGGGGCTCTCGGCGCGCGAGATCGAGCGCCGCATGACCCGACGCGGCATCGAGCCCGAGTCGATCGCCGCCGTCTTCCTGACGCACGAGCACAACGACCACTCGAGCGGGGCGGCGGTGTTCACGGCCCGCTGGGACTGTCCCCTCTACGCGACGTCCGGCACGGCCGAAGCGATCGGTCTCGAGGGGGACCTCTTCACGCCGTTCGTCCGGGTGCGGCCGTGCCGCGAGGCCCGGATCGGCGACCTCGGATTCCGCGCCTTCGCGACGCCCCACGACGCCGCGGAGTCCGTGGCGTACTCCTTCGAGTCGCAGGACGCGCGCCTGGTCATCGCCTCGGACCTCGGCCGCGCCGAGGAGGGCTTCGTCGACTTCCTCCGGGAGGCCACGACGCTGATGCTGGAGATGAACCACGACGAGGACATGCTGCGCGACGGGCCGTACACGTGGCCGCTCAAGCGCCGGATCTCGGGCGGCCTCGGCCACCTGTCCAACGCCCAGTCGGCGGACGCGATCCGCCGGTCCTCGGGACCGAAGCGGCGCCGCATCGTGGCCACGCACCTCTCCCGCACCAACAACACGCCGGAGCTCGTGCGCGCCATGCTCGCGCGGGCGATCGAACGGTCCGGCTGGCACGTGCCGTTCGAGATCGCGGAACAGATCCAGGGTCTGGAGGCGTTCGACGCATGAAGGTGGAAGTCCGGGTCTATCCGCGCGAGGGGGTTCTCGATCCGCAGGGCAAGGCCATCGCCGCCGCGCTCGGACGGCTCGGCCACGGCTCGGTCAAGGACGTCCGCGCGGGCAAGGTCTTTTTCATCGAGGTGGCCGGGAGCGACGCGAAGGCCGTCGAGGCCGACGCGCGGAAGATGGCCGAGGAGCTCCTCGCCAACACCGTCATCGAGGGGTACGACGTCCGGGTGGTCGCATGAAGTTCGGGATCGTCGTCTTCCCCGGCTCCAACTGCGACGCAGGACTGCTACCACGTCGCGAAGGACCTGCTCGGCTGCGAGGCCGAATACATCTGGCATCACGACACGGACCTCAAGGGCGCCGACGCCGTGATCCTCCCCGGGGGCTTCGCCTACGGCGACTACCTCCGGGCGGGCGCCCTGGCGCGCTTCTCGCCGGTCATGGAGAGCGTCTCGAAGTTCGCCGCCGCCGGCGGCGCGGTCCTCGGGATCTGCAACGGCTTCCAGGTGCTGCTCGAGGCGGGCCTGCTTCCCGGCGCCATGCAGATCAACCGGGGCCTGCGCTACGTCTGTCGCGACGTCCGGATGAAGGTGGAAAACGACGCGACGGCATTCACGTCGCTCTATCCCAGGGGCAGCGTGGTGACGATGCCGATCGGCCACATGGAAGGCAACTACACGGCGCCGCCGGACGTCCTCGACGCGCTCGAGCGGGAGGGGCGCGTCGTGTTCCGCTACTGCGACCCGGAGGGCCGCGTCACCGACGAGGCGAACCCCAACGGCTCGGCCCGCGACATCGCCGGGATCTGCAATCGGGACGGCAACGTCGTCGGCCTCATGCCGCACCCGGACCGGTGCGCCGAGGCCCTCCTCGGCAAACGACCAGGGCATCCGTCATGTTCCGAGAGCGCCGTCGAGGCGCTGGCGACGCGATCGATGATCACCGCCGAGCTCGTCAAGGAGCACAACCTCTCGGACGCCGAGTACCGGCAGATCCTCGAGATCCTCGGCCGCGAGCCCAATCTCGTCGAGCTCGGGATCTTCTCGGCGATGTGGAGCGAGCACTGCTCCTACAAGTCGTCGCGGATTCACCTGAAGAAGTTCCCGACGACCGGACCGCGCGTCATCCAGGGGCCGGGCGAGAACGCCGGCGTCGTCGACATCGGCGACGGCCTGGCGGTCGCCTTCAAGATGGAGTCGCACAACCACCCGTCCTTCATCGAGCCCTACCAGGGGGCGGCGACGGGCGTCGGCGGGATCCTGCGCGACGTCTTCACGATGGGCGCGCGGCCGATGGCCTCGCTGAACTCTCTGCGATTCGGCCGGCTCGACGCGCCGCGGATGAAGCACCTCGTCGACGGCGTCGTGCGCGGGATCGCCGGATACGGCAACTGCATCGGGATTCCGACGCTCGGCGGCGAGACGACCTTCCACGCGGGCTACGACGGCAACATCCTCGTCAACGTCATGAACCTCGGCATCGTCCCGTCCGACCGGATCTTCCTGGGCCGCGCCGAGGGCGCCGGCAACCCGATCGTGTACGTGGGCTCGAAGACCGGCCGCGACGGGATCCACGGAGCGACCATGGCCTCCGAGGAGTTCGCCGCCGACGAGGCGAAACAGAAGCGTCCGACCGTGCAGGTCGGCGACCCGTTCACCGAGAAGCTCCTGATGGAGGCCTGCCTCGAGCTCTTCCGGACGGACGCGGTGATCGGCATCCAGGACATGGGCGCGGCGGGCCTCACGTCCTCGACGTTCGAGATGGCGGGCCGGGCCGGTTCGGGTGTGGAGCTCGACCTCTCGAAGGTCCCCGTGCGCGAGACCGGAATGACGCCCTACGAGATCATGCTCTCGGAGTCGCAGGAACGGATGCTCCTCGTCTGCCGGCGGGACCGGCTCGACGAGGTCCTCGCGATCTTCCACAAGTGGGAGCTCGACGCCGTCGAGATCGGCCGCGTCACGGACTCCGGGCGCGTGGTCCTCTTCTTCGACGGAAAGATCGTGGCCGATCTGCCGGCCGCGCCGCTCTCGGACCGGGCTCCGGTCTATGACCGTCCGCGCGCCGCCGCGGCGCTTCCGGCCCCGCCGTTCCTCTGGCAGACCGAGAACGAGCCGTCGGATTTCGGGGACTGCCTCCGGCGGATCCTCGCTTCGCCCAACGTCGCCGAGAAATCCTGGATCTGGACGCAATACGACCACATGGTGCAGTCCAACACCGTCCAGAGGCCCGGCGGCGATGCCGCCGTCATCCGCGTCAAGGGGACGAAGAAGGGCATCGCGATGAAGAGCGACGTCAACCCGTTTTTCTGCGCGATGGATCCGTACCGCGGGGGAGCCATCGCCGTGGCGGAAGCCGCCCGGTCGGTCGCCTGTGTCGGCGCCCGGCCGCTCGCGATCACCGACTGCCTCAACTTCGGCAACCCGGAGAAGCCCGAGGTCATGGCCCAGTTCGAGGCCGCCGTGCGCGGCATCGCCGACGCCTGCCGCGCGCTCTCCGTGCCGGTCGTCTCCGGAAACGTCTCCCTCTACAACGAGACCGCCGGCCGCGCGATCCCGCCGACCCCACGGTCGGAATGGTCGGCCTCATGGAGGACGTCGAGAAGCACGTCCGCGTGAGGTTCCGCGCGGCGGGCGATCTCGTCGCGGTCCTCGGGGAGACGCGGGACGAGCTCGGCGCCTCGGAGTTCCTCCGGACGATCCGCGGCCGCGACGAGGGCCCCTGCCCCGAGGTCGACCTCGCGGCCGAGAAACGTCTCGTCGATCTGCTCGCGACGCTCGCCGAGAGAGGCCTCCTCGCCTCCGCCCACGACGTCTCCGACGGCGGCCTCGCCGTCGCCCTCGCCGAGTGCGCCATGCAGGGCGCAATCGGCGCCACGGTCGCTCTCGACGGCGCCGCGCGCTCGACCGCGCTCCTCTTCGGCGAGTCCACCGGCCGTGCGGTCGTCTCCTTCGCCTCCGGGAACGAGGCCGCTGTCCGCGCCCTCGCGAAGGAGAAGTCCGTGCCGTTTTCCGCCGCAGGCTGGGTGGGCGGTGACCGCCTGCGCATCGACGGCCGGGGCAAGCCGCTCGTCGACGAGCCGGTGGCGGGGCTGGCCGAGCTCTGGCGCGGCGCCTTCCGCCGGGCCCTCGAATCGGCCGACGTCCTGTAGCGCTGCGCTCTCGACGCAGGTTCAGCCCGGCCGAGGAGGCTTCGTCCGCGCTCGCGCCGCCGATCGGCGCGGTGCCCCGGCTGCGCGAGACGCCGAGGCGCGCGCGGAGCTCCGGCCCGCCCCGCGCACCTCGTCGACGGCGTCGCGCAGCCGGCGGACGGCCCCGGCGATCCCGTCGCGACTCAGGTTTCCGTAGCCGATGACCAGGCCGTTGCGCGAGGCCCTCCCGACGTAGCATTCCGACAACGGCGGCACCTTGAGTTCGCGCCGGGCGGCGGCGAGCGAGACCTCTCGGTCGCGGAGCGTGCCGGGCAGTGCGGCGGCGAGGAACATGCCTGCCGCGTCGCCCAGCACTCGCAGCGTCGTCGGCAGCAGGTCGTGAATCGCATCGACGAGGGCTTCGCGACGCTCACCGCAGAGCACGCGCATCCGTCGGACGTGACGGGCGAAATGGCCTTCCCGCATGAAATCCGTCAGGACCGCCTGGGAAAAGGTGGACGACAGGAGGTCCGTCGCCCGTCGCACGGCGACGAAGGCGGGGAGGAGGTCCGGGGGAAGCACGATGTATCCGATCCGCAGCGCCGGAAAGAGAATCTTCGAGAACGTCCCGATGTAGATCACACGTGCGTCGCGGTCGAGGCCCTGCAGCGATGCGACGGGGAGGTGGCCGTATCGATACTCGCTGTCATAGTCGTCCTCGACGATCCAGGCTCCCGCGCTCTGCGCCCAGTCGAGCAGACGGAGCCGGCGCGAAGCGTTCATCGTGACGCCGAGCGGCCACTGGTGGGAGGGTGTCAGGTAGGCGGCGCGGGCTCGCGGGCTGCGGGCGATGCCCGCCGAGACGACGAGACCTTCTTCGTCGACGGGCACGGGAACCAGGCGCGCGCCCGCCAGCCGCAAGGCGTTCTGCATGCCGAAGTAGCCTGGATCTTCGAGCCAGGCCGGGCTGCCCGCGTCGAGCAGGACGCGGGCCGTCAGGTCGATCCCCTGCTGGGAGCCGCCGACGATCATGATCTGGAAGGCCTCGCAGCGAACGGCCCGCGCGGTCCTCAGGTACTCGGCCACCGCTTCGCGGAGCGGCTCGTATCCCAGCGGCGACGAGTACTGGAGCAGGCTCGGGTCCGATCGACGCGCGTGCCGCGCGACGATTCGCGACCACTCGCGGATGGGGAAGTGGTCGACGGGCGCCTGCCCGACGCTCGAGCCGCGTCCCCGGTACCAGGGCTCGAGCTCCCGCCGCAGGAGCGACGCGCTGCGCGCGAGAAGCCGGGGCGCGGAGCCGGTTGGAGCCCGGCGGGGCTGTCCCCGCGGTTTCGGTCTGGACAGGTCCTCGGGAACGGCCTTCGCGACGAAGGTCCCGGCCCCCGGGCGGCTCTCGAAGTAACCCTCGGCGAGAAGCTGCTCGAAGGCGTTGAGGACGGGGATCCGCGAAATCCGAAGCTCGGCCGCGAGGCTTCGTGTCGAGGGCAGGCGCTGGCCGGGCCGCAGCTGCCGCTCGACGATGGCCTCGCGATACCCCTCGTAGAGTTGCCGATACAGGGGACGGCCCGAGTCGCGGTCGATCGCGACGGCCGGCAGGATGCCGGGGGGCGCCGTCCTCATCGGGCGGGTGGAGTGGTCATGCCCGGGATCCCCCGGGTCGAGGCGGGGCGACACTCGGCGAGCTCGAGTCGGCGACCGCGGCGCCGGACCCGGCGGATCGAGCGCTCAGACCACGCCAAAGTGGTAGCAAGGATTCTCCAATAAGTGGCCATTGTAGCAGACCACTCCGACGACCACACTCTTCCCGCCATGCGCTGGTCGACCGTCGCGTCACTCGAACCGGAGGGGCAGCGTTGAGCTCGATTCCGCGAGGCTCGGTCTGGGAATCGTCGGGCCGATCGGCCCCGCCGACGGCCACGGTGCCGACACGCCGCTTTCGCGACGTCCCGTTGCCGCCCGAGCCCGAGGCCGCCGGAGCGGACGTCCTGCGGCGTGCCAAGGCGCACGGGATCCCCTGGGAGCGGATTCTCCGGGAGGAGATCCTGGCCGAGCAGACCCTGCGACGACTGGTCGCCGAGCCGGATTCCGAGCTCCCGCTCGCGGTCGCCGCGACCGCCCTGCCGCTGACGTTTCTTCGATCGTGGCGCGTGCGCGACCGCATCCAGAGCCTTTCGTGCCAGGCGCGGTCCGCGTGCAGCGACGCGGCGATCCGCGAGCTTCGCCTGGTCTCGCGCCGCCTCATCGGGACGCCGGAGCGGGAGGGACGCGCGCTCGCGACGCACCTCTGGTTCGCCTACGAACGGATCCTGCTGCTCGGCCGCGTGTGCCGGGCGGCCGAGCGGTCTCGCGGAACGACGGCCGAACGCCTGGCAGAGGTCTGTGCGGCTACACGCTGCGGCTTCGACGACGCGGCCTGGGCGGTGTGTTTCGAGGAGATGCCCGGGCGCGGCCATCGGCTGGATGCCGCCGTCCGCAAGGTCCGCGACGAAGGCTTTCAGGTTCCGCGCGAGCGCACCGAGGCCCGCTCCTTCGCCGTCCTGCGCCGCGCCGTGCGGAGCGCCGCGCGGCACTCGAGAAGGCGGTCCCGTCCATCGGGGTCTTTGGTGTCGCAGCCTCGCCGCACTCCCGTTCCGCCGGAGGGCTGACCCGGCGGGGGGTCGCCCATCCGGGACTCCCGATCTCGACTTCATGGTCGTGGATCTCCCGCGCTTCCTAATGCAAATCGTCCGATGTGTAAGCCATTCCCGGGAAGGACCTTCCGGCAATCCGGGGAGCTCTCTGGCGCGTGGCAATCGCATTGCTCCCTGCAGGGGCCTGCGACATCCGATCGTCGGGTGCGCCAAGGAGGCGAAGATGGAAAGTGGAAGCTGCGCGAGGAGAGGAAACGTCGCTCGAGCCGTTCTGGCGATCGCCGCGATGGTGGCGATGCTCTGGCCGGCGGCCCTCCGGGGTCAGACGACCGGAACGGTGGAGGGGACGGTGACCGACCAGAGCAACGCGCCCCTGCCGGGTGTGACCGTCGAGTTGACGAGTCCCAACCTGCAGGGCACGCGGTCCGCAGTGACCTCGGCCGACGGCCGCTATCGTTTTCCGGCGGTCCCGCCGGGGGCGTACAAGGTCACGGCGGAGCTGTCGGGCTTCGGCCGGGTCGAGAAGCGGGCGACCGTCACTCTCGACGCGACGGCCAGTGTGAACCTGTCGCTGTCGCTGTCGACGACCGCGGAGATCACCGTCACCGGTGAGGCGCCGCTGGTCGACTCGACGTCGACGACGCAGGGGTCGAACTACTCGGCGAAGGTCATCGACAAGCTGCCTGTGGGCCGCAACTACGCGGACGTCGCGTTCTCGCAGCCGGGCGTGCAGGCGGACTTCGGCGAGACGCAGGGGCGTTCGCTGGCGATCTCGGTCTACGGATCGACCTCGTCGGAGAACCTGTTCCTGATCGACGGGGTCAACACGACCAACGTGATCAAGGGCTTCCAGGGCAAGGACATCAACAACGAGTTCATCCAGGAAGTCGAAGTGAAGACGGGCGGCTACCAGGCCGAGTACGGCCGCAACACGGGCGGCGTCATCAACGTCATCACGAAGTCGGGCGGCAACGAGTTCCACGGCGGCGTGTTCGGTTACTACAACGACACCGGGATGCGCGCCGACCAGGTCAACGGAGAGGCGGCCGAAGTTTTCGCGCCGGACTTTTCGGAGACCGGTGCCGCGCAGAACGGGGCCAACGGCACCAACAACATCTACTCCAAGGACGTGCGCCAGGAGTGGGGAGCGGACCTGGGCGGTTTCATCGTCAAGGACAAGGTCTGGTTCTTCGGCGCGTATGACCGCGTCCAGATCAACCAGAACCTGACGCCGCTCGACCCGAACAACCAGACCACGTTCGGCTTGGATTTCCCGGTCAGCTACTTCCAGAACAAGTACTCCGGCAAGCTGACCTTCAACATCCTCCAGGGCACTTCGATCGTCGGCAGCGTCTTCTCCGACTCGCAGACGCAGCAGGGGGCGCTCTATCCGCGCATCCCGACGTCGCTCAACCCGGTCTCCTACGCGGGCCGGCGGGACACGGGCGGGCCGGACTACGGCGCCCGGCTGAACCAGCTCTTCGGCTCGTTCGGCATCTTCACGTTCCAGTACGCGCAGCACTCGGACCGGTACGCCACCAAGCCCTTCGGGCTGGACATTCCGCAGCTGCTCGACTACACGGGCTCGCCCAACGGGACGTCGTCGGTCGCGCGCAACGGCTACGGCCTCGTCGCCGGTACGACGAATAACAATCAATCCAACCGCTCGCTGTACAGTGCGTCGTTCACGGGGTACGTGGGCAACCACGAGGTCAAGATCGGCGGCGACTACCAGGACGACGCCACCTCGGGCGTCACGTACTACACGGGCCAGGTGCGCAACCGCGTGCGCCCGTGCACGCAGACCGGCTCGAGCGTCTGCGACCTGACCAAGGCCCCGATCTACGACAACGGCCTGCCGGGCTCGCAGCACTACGTCGGCCCGGTTTTCTACCAGCACGACGTGTACGCAGACGGCACCGTCAACAGCTTCGAGGTCATCCCCGGCGCTCCGTTCAACACGCCATCCAAGCGATACAGTGCCTACCTTCAGGACCAGTGGCGGATCATCCCGACGCTGACCATGAACCTCGGCGTCCGCTACGACACCGAGAACTTCTACGGCTTCGACCCGAACCCCGAGGTCGGCGAGTTCAAGGCGTTCAGCCTGACGGATCAGTGGGCGCCGCGCATCGGCGTCGTGTGGGACTTCATCGGGGACGGCACGTCGAAGCTGTACGCTTCGGCCGGCCGCTTCTACTTCTCGCTCCCGACCGACCTGAACGTCCGTGTCTTTACGGCCAACTCCGCGGTCTACACGTACAACTACACCCCGGACAACCGGACGCAGGACCCGGACGCCCCGCGCTCTCAGCTCTTCCAGGGCGGCAGCGCCTCGGGTGAGCCGGTGGATGCCGGGACCAAGGCCGCCTACCAGGACGAGCTGGCGATCGGCGTCGAGAAGGCCATCGACCCGACGCTCTCCCTCGGCCTGAAGGGCACGTATCGCACGCTGGGCCGCACGGTCGAAGACCGCTGCGACCTCGACGGCGAGCTCGCCGCTGAACCCGACGGGTTCGACGTGCGCGCTGTTCAACCCGGGCGGTTCCGGCCCGGCCGCGAGCGGCGGGTACCCGACCTGCAACGGGACGGGCAACCCGACCGATCCGACCGCCGGCGACTGCTCCACCACGGGCTTCGCGGTGGGCGATGCCAAGCGCATCTTCCGCGGCATCGAGTTCGTGGGCCGCAAGCAGTTCACCAACGAGCTGTGGACCCAGGTCTCGTTCCTGTACTCGTCGTTGAAGGGCAACTACTCCGGCGCCATCCGCGAGGCCTCGGGCCAGACGGACCCCGGCATCAACGCCGACTACGACTACTACCAGTTCACGTTCAACGACTACGGCAACCTCGAGCTCGACCGGCCGGTCCAGGCCCGCATCGACGCGGTCTACAACGCGCCGTTCGGCCTCTCGGCGGGCCTCGGGTTCTACGTCCGCAGCGGTCTGCCGGTGTCGCGTCTGGGCTTCTTCAACAACTTCTACCCGGATCTGCTCTATCTCGACACCCGGGGCACGAACAGCCGGACGTTCTACGACAACCAGCGCACCCCGACGGACTACGACCTGAACCTCTCGCTCGCGTACAACGCGAACATCGGCCCGGTGACGATCACGCCGCAGGTTTACCTGTTCAACGTGCTCAACCGGCAGACGGTCGTGGCCTACGACAACCGGTGGAATCCGGGCGGCAGCTTCGTGACGGATACGACGAGCCCGCTCTACGGTCAGGCTGGCCTGGCGCCCGGCGAGGGCACCTGCCCGGCGATCGGCCACGGCTCCCTGCACGGACAACGCGGACTACATGAAGGGCATCCAGTGGAACAACCCGCGCCTGCTGCGCGTGGCCCTCAAGGTGACCTTCTAAGGCCGAGTCCTCCATCTCGGTCCTTCCCAAGGGGCGGCTTCGGCCGCCCCTCTTTTGTTCGCGCCGCGATGCGGCTCTAGCGCCGCGCGAGCGCCAGGATCCTGCGGTAAGTGAAGAAATAGGGGCACTCGTCGGGGACGAGCGCGAAGAGGGCGCGCCGGTAGGAGTCGACGAAGGCGGGATAGACGCCGTTCGGAAGGCGCCGGCGGTACTCCGACAGCAGCGACCCCTCCACCCAGGCGACGATGCCCTCGCGCGACTCGAGCCGCTGGCCGTAGATCTGCATGCGCACCGTTGCATCGGCGTAGCCGAGACGGTCGAGGATCGCGGCGTACGCCTCGGGAGCCAGAACGTTGCGGGAATGCGGGGCGCCGCCGAGAGCGGAGGCGAACGGTTCCTCCGCCGCGGCTTCCTCGGCCGCCCGGTGCGAGGGGTGCTCGAAGTTGTCGGGGACCTGGAAGGCGAGCTGGCCGCCCGGGGCGACGGCGCGCGTCAGGCGCTCGAGCAGCGCCGGGTGGTCCGGCACCCAGTGCAGGGCGGCGTTGGAGAAGACGAGTTCGTACGGGGCGGCGGGATCGAAGGCCCCGATGTCGCCGCGCTCGAACCGGACGCCGTCGCCCGACTGGCGCACCGCCTTCTCGAGCATCGCCTTGGACGAGTCGATCCCGAGCGTCTCGGCGGCCCGGATCCTCTGGTGGAGAACGCGGGTCAGTTCACCCGGTCCGCAACCCAGGTCCACGGCCCGACCGCCCGGAATCGGCGTAACCAGAGCGAGGAGGTCCTCGAAGGGGCGGCGCCGCTCGGCCGCAAAGCGCGCGTAGACATCCGGGTTCCAGCCGTCGGGCGTGGACGTCCGGCTCAAGGGACCAGGTCGAATCCCTGCTCGGCGAAGTGACGGTCCAGGGTGAAGGCACGCGTCAGGCCCGAGCGGCGCATTGCGCCGAAGCTCGCGCAGTCCACGAGCGACAGGCGGCGGCGGCCGGCGGTCAGCAGCGCGGCGACTGCCGCGTCGTGATCCTCGGCGGCCATCCATCCGGTTTGAATCATCGGGACGACGTCCTGCTGCAGGGCCCGCACGGCCTCGAGGCCCAGCCGGCTCTGGACGAGCGCGAATGTCTCGACGAAAACGTAGTTCGTGGTCACGAGCTCGTCGTCGCCGTCGATCAGGGTGCGCCACGTGGCCGCCGCGCGTGCGTGGTGGTGGTCGTCCGCGTCGAGAACGGCGAGCAGGGCCGATGTGTCGACGAAGACACTCACTTCGCGAAGGCCTCGCCCAGGTAGCGGTCGTGGTCCGTCGAGAGGTCGGAGACGCCCGACCGGAATCTCCCGGATACGGCGATCGCGCGGCGCTTGCGCTCCTCGCGGGTGAGGCCGGGCTCCGACCGAAGGACCGCGTCCACACCGGAGCGAATCAGCTCGGCCATCGAGCCGCCCCGTGCGCGGGCGATCTCCCGAAGCGCTCTCGCCTGTTCGTCGGTCAGCTGGATCTGGGTCCTGATCACAATGCCATCATAACATCACTTTCGATGGAATGATGTATGAAGACGGGGAACCACGGCCGGGCTTCGGTAGAGGACGTTCTCGAGAAACAGGCCCGAGGGGGGCGCCGTCCACTTCGCGGGTGCCGCGGATCGCGCGATCAGGATGTCGGCGACGCCCGCCGGATCGAGGCTCCCGCGGCCGACCTCCACCAACGTGCCGGCGAGGCGCCGGACCATCTTCCAGAGAAAGTGCGAGGCCGTGATGCGCAAGTGGATCTCGGCCGGCGTGTCGACGACCTCGCTCGACTCGACGACGACGATCGTCGACTCCTGGCCCTCGGGGTTCTCGACGAACGATCCGAAGTCGTGGCGGCCCTCGAAGAGCTTCGCGGCGCGCCGCATCGCGGCCGCGTCGAGGCGGTCCTTGATCCACCAGACCAGGCGCTTGTCGAAGGCCGTCCGCCGGCGCGAGATCCGGTAGAGATACGTCCGCGAGACGGCGTCGTGGCGGGCGTGGAACTTCGGCGGTGCCTTCTCGACCGACAGCACGTTGACGTCGAAGGGGAGGCGGTCGTTGAGGCCCTCGAGGATCTGGCGCGGCGCGAGGTCTTTCCGCGCCTTCAGGTGCGCGACCTGGGCGAGCGCATGGACGCCCGCGTCCGTGCGGCCGGCTCCGCCGATCACGGCCTCCTCGCCGAAGAGCTCGCGCGCCGCGTGGGCGAGAACGGCCTGGACCGTCTTGTCCGTGTTCTTCTGGGTCTGCCACCCGCGGTAGCGCGTTCCCTCGTACTCGAGCGTGAGCTTCCAGGTCGGCACGCGCGGAGTCTACCGGGATCCGGAATAATCGCGTCGCGATGCGGCGACGAAGGGACATTCTCCCGCCCGGACCCGGCGAGCGCGACACCATGGTCGACGGGGTGCGATGGCGCTCGCGCGAAGTCGAAGGCCGCGGGCTGCCGGTCGTGTTCGTGCACGGGCTGCTCGCGTCCTCGGCGACATGGCAGGAGGTGCTCGCGTCCGCGTCGGCGGGCCGGCCGGCGATCGCGGTCGACCTCCCCGGTTTCGGTTTCTCGGATCGGCCCTGGCCGGCCGACTACACGGTTGGCGGGGAGAGCCGGGCGCTTGCCGCCTTTCTGGATGCGCGGGGGATCGCCCGGGTCGTGCTCGTGGGCAACTCGCTCGGCGGCGCCGCGGCGATGCTGCTCGCCGCCGAACGGCCGGAACGGGTCGCGGGGCTGGTCCTCGTCGACCCGGCCGCGCCGTCCGAGCGGATCCCGTGGACGATCCGCGCACTCCGGACACCCGGCCTGGGAGAGGCCATGCTGGCGCTCGCCTCGCGGCCGCTGGTCGCCTTCGGCCTGCGCCACCGCCTCTATGCGCGCGGGGGGCGCGTCACGGACAGCGTGATCGACGACGCCTGGCGGCCGCTGGAAATCCCCGGAACGCGCCGGGCCGCGCTCGCCGCGATTCGCTCCGACCCGGACGCCTACCGAGGAGTCGAGGAGAGGGTGCGCGTCCCGACGGTCGTCGTGTGGGGCGAGGGCGACCGTCTGCTTCCCGCGAGCGAAGGAAAGCGCCTCGCGGAGCGGATCGCCGGGGCGAAGCTCGTTGTCATCCCCGACGCCGGGCATCTGCCGCAGCGCGAACGGCCGGAGGCGTTGGCGGCCCTGGTGGCGGAATTCCTTTCGGGCCTTCCGCCAGAGACCGAGTCCGAGGATCCTTCGTCGCTGCGCTCCTCGGGATGACGGGCCGCCCGCGGTGGCGAGCCGCCCGTCAGTTCCCGCAGCGGGCGGCGACCCGCGCCGTGATCACTCGCGAATCCGGGGGCATCTCGCCGAGACCGAGGGTGTGGAGTGTTTCGTGGATGATCGTGTTGGCCGTCAGGCCCGCGTTCCAGCGCTGCCGCGCGAGGAACTGGTCCCAGCAGATGTGGACGGCGCGGCTTCCGGTAGTGGTCCAGGCCAGCGTCGAGCGGCTGCCGCAGGTCTGCGTCGGGCGCCCGTCGTAGAAGATCACCAGGGAGAGGTACGAGGCGGCGGTCTGGCCGAGCGCCTCGACGTTGAGGTCGAGGCGTCGCCCGCGCAGGTCCGTGAACTCGGTGAGGACTTCCGCGCAGCGGCTGTCCGAGAGGCGCCGGCGCGCCTCCTCCAGCGAGGGGCGAAAGTCCGCCGTGGGCAGCCGGGCGTCGATGAAGAAGGTGGGCGATGCGGGCTGGACGACGAGGGCCAGCGCCCCGTTCTCTTCCGCCCCGGCCGCGGCGCCCGCGAGCGCTCCGGCCGCGACGATCGCCCACCGCAGCGCGGCGCGTCGTCTCCGGGGCGGCCTCTCCATCGAGCCTCTCCCGCGGCGGAGAACGCGGTGCCGGGAATTCGCGGGGCGTCTCCTCCGCTATGAGGGACGTTCGCGCAGCGGAACCTCGGAGGTCTTGAGTGCGTCATTCGAATGTGCTGGCTTTTTCGTGAGTGCCAATCATGCGCATCCAGATCGGTGAGTGCATTTTTGACTCGATGCGTCGCGAGGTGCGGCGCGGCGACGAAACGCTCCACCTCTCGCCGAAGGCGTTCGAGCTGCTCGGCGTCCTCCTCGCCGAGCGGCCGCGCGCGCTGTCCAAGGATCAGCTTTTCGAACGGCTCTGGCCGAACTCGTTCGTGACCGAGGCCAGCCTCGCCGGCCTCGTCGCGGAGATCCGGCGCGAGCTCGGCGACGATGCGCGCGACCCGCGGTACCTGCGCACGGTCCACGGTTACGGGTACGCCTTTTCGGCGGACGGGGTGCGCGCGGCGGCGGACGACGGCGGCGTCTACCGGCTCCTCTGGGGGGTGCGCGAGGTCCCGCTCGCAGGCGGCGAGAACCTGCTCGGGCGCGAGGCCACGGCCGCGGTCTCGATCGACGACGCCACCGTGTCGCGCCACCATGCGCGGATCGTGATCGACCGGGGCCGCGCGGTGCTCGAGGACCTGGGCAGCAAGAACGGGACCTGGCTCCGGGGGGCCCGCATTGCGACGTCCCAGCCGTTGTCCGATGGAGACCAGATCCGGGTCGGGTCGGTGCCGATGACTTTCCGATGCTTTTCCGCGGAGCGCCCTACCGAAACCCATCGATCCTAGAGCGCCGGCCGTCTCCCGTCCCCGAAAACCGGTGCTCCGGCAGCAGACCGGTCCCGCTCGTCATCCCGAAAGGAACCTTGCCGCAGGACAAACGTAGTCTTGGTGTCGGCTCACGTCCACTGGAGCCTGATGAACATCACGTCCGGAACGCGGCTCGGGCAGTACGAAATCGTCGATCGCCTCGGCGCGGGCGGCATGGGAGAGGTCTACCGCGCGCGGGATACGCGGCTCGGGCGCGACGTGGCGCTCAAGGCGCTCTCGGGCGAACTTTCGATGGATCCCCAGCGCCTGTCCCGCTTCGAAGTGGAAGCGCGGTCGGCCTCGGCGCTCAACCACCCTTCGATCGTGACGATCCACGAGATCGGCCAGGAGGCCGGCGCCCCCTTCATCGTGATGGAGCTGGTGGACGGAAAGACGCTTCGCGAGCTGCTGTACGCGGGTCCGCTGCCGTTGCGCCGGACCGTGGCTCTGGCGGCCCAGCTCGCCGACGCCCTCGCCCGCGCCCACGAGGCCGGGATCGTCCACCGGGACCTCAAGCCCGAGAACGTCATGGTCACCAAGGACGGGCTCCCCAAGATCCTGGATTTCGGCCTGGCCAAGATCGAGAGCCGCGAGGCCGAGAACGGCGCGGACCGCCGGGACATGACCGTCACCGAGGAGGCGCGGGAGGGCGCCGTCGTCGGTACGTCCGGCTACATGTCGCCCGAACAGGCGAGCGGCCAGCCCGTCGACTTCCGGTCCGACCAGTTCGCGTTCGGGTCGGTCCTCTACGAGATGCTGACCGGGCGGCGCGCCTTTCACGGACCGACGCGGGCCGAGACACTCGCCGCGATCATCCGGGACGAGGCCGAGCCGATCGCGTCGATCGCTCCGCGCGTGCCGGCGCCCCTGCGATGGGTCGTCGAGCGGTGCCTGGCCAAGCTGCCCGAGGATCGTTATGTCTCGACCCGCGACCTCGCCCGCGACCTCCAGAGCGTCCGGGACCACCTCTCGCAGATCGAGGGGGATACGGGGCCGCAGCTGTCGTCCGGCCGGAGTCGGCGCGTACGGACCTGGCTGCCGGCCGGGGTCGGCCTCGCCGTCGCGGTTCTCGTGGCTTCGGCCTACGTCTTCGGCGGCGCGGCGCGGGACCATGACCAGCCCTCCTACCGGCGGTTGACCTACCGGGACGGCACGGTCTGGACGGCGCGCGTCGCGCCGGACGGGCAGACCATCGTCTACGGAGCGGCCTGGAACGGCGGATCGATCCGGATCTATTCGACCCGGCCGGAGATTCCCGAGTCCGTGCCGCTGCCGCTGCCGCCCGCCAACGTGCTCGCGATCTCGCCGGCGGGCGAGATGGCGATCGCGTTGGCGGCCCATCCCGATGGTCCCTTCGTCACGCTCGGCACCCTCGCGCGCTCGACCCTGGCCGGCGGCGGGCCGCGCGAGGTCCTCGAGTCCGTGCAGGCGGCGGACTGGGCGCCCGACGGCTCGAGCCTCGCGGTTGCGCGCAGCGTCGACGGCCGGAGCCGGCTCGAGTTTCCGATCGGCCGAACCCTCCTCGAGCTGCCATCGGGCTACCTGAGCCACCCTCGCGTGTCGCCGCGGGGCGACCTGGTCGCCTTCATCGAGCACCCCATGCGCGGCGACGACGGCGGTGCGATCGCGGTGGTGGGGCGCGACGGCGCCAAGCGCGTCCTCGCTCCAGGCTGGACCAGCGTGCGCGGACTCGCCTGGTCGCCGGACGGCAGCGAAGTCTGGTTCACCGCGGCCGCCGGGGGCGCCAGCCGCTCTCTCTACGGAGTGACGCTCGCCGGAAGGCGGCGGCTGGTCATGCGCAGCCCCGGATCGCTCACACTTCACGACGTCTCGCGCGAGGGTCGGGTGCTGCTCGCCCGGGAAGGGGCTCGCGAGGGCATTCTCGGCCTTCCGCCGGGGGCCGAGGCCGAGCGTGATCTCTCGTGGCACGACTGGTCGCGGCCGGTCGCCCTGACGGCCGACGGCACCCAGGTGCTTTTCGACGAGACCGGCGAGGGTGGGGGCTCCGGCTACGCCGTCTACCTGCGCGGAACCGATGGCTCCGAAGCCGTCCGCCTGGGGGAGGGCCACGCCCTCGCGCTATCGCCGGACGGGAAGTGGGCGCTGTCGACTCCGCACACGACGCCGGCCGAGCTCGTTCTCCTGCCGACAGGACCGGGCGAGCCCCGCCGCATCCGCACGGCCAACTTCGACAACATCCTTCGCGCGGCCTGGTTCCCGGGCGGCGAGCAGATCGTGGTCGGCGCCAACGAGCCCGGCCACCCGACCCGACTCTACGTCCAGTCGGCCGACGGCGGCGACGTCCGGGCGATCACCCCCGAAGGCTCGGGCGCTGCGTGGACGATCTCCCCGGACGGAGCGCGCGTTGCCGCCCTGGACGCGGACCTGCGGCTCGTCCTCTACCCGGTCGACGGCGGCGAACCGGCGCCGGTCGACGGCTCGCGGCCGGGCGACGTACCGGTGCGATTCACGCCGGACGGGCGCGCCCTGTACGTCCTGGTGCTCGCCGATTCGCGGACCGAGATCCACCGCATCGACCTCGCGACGGGCGAGCGCCGACTGTGGAAGGAGCTCGCACCGCAGGATCCGGTCGGCCTCTTCGGCGTCCCGCGGGTCCTGCTCTCGGCCGACGGGCAGTCGTACGTGTATTCCTACGTGCGGCTGCTCGACGAGTTGTACCTGGTCGACGGCCTGCGGTAGCGGGCGGTTCGGCCCGGGGCCAGACCGGTGCGCCGGATCACGGGTTCACGAGGTCACTTGACATGTCCGGCATCCCGGCAGGAGGATGATCCTCCACCCGTCAAAGGAGGTCCCATGTCCCGCCGCTGCCTCCTGGTTTTCCTGATCTCCGTTTCGCTGGTCTCCGTTCGCGCCGAGGCACAAGTCGACTTGCCGGCCGTGCAATTCGCCGGATTCGGTCTGGTCGGCCTCGCCCGACTCGAGACGGCTCGCCTCAACGTCGTCAACGCGATGCTTCCCGACGGCGTGCCGGCCGAGCCGTGTCACGTGTTCTTGAGATTCCTGACCGAGCAGGGCGAGCCGTTCGCGAGATCCGTCGCGGAAGCGGACCTGTTGCCGGGCCAGGCCACGCTGCTCGACCTTCCCGCGTCGACGGCATTCGAGGGCGGCGGCGCCGCGAGGAGACTCTTTCGCGCCAGCGTCGAGGTGGCGGCCCCGCCGGAGGTCCCGCCAAGCCCCTGCGTCGGCGTCGTCGCGACGCTCGAAATGTTCGACAATCTGACGGGACGACTCGTCTCGTTCAATCAGAACCCCGGTCCGCCGGGCGTCGAGGGGAACCCTGGTCCGCCGACCGTCTACGGGATGCTGGGTCTGGCCCGGCTGCAGGCCGCGGTGCTGACCGCGATCAATCTGTCGCCGCAGACGCGCGATGATGCGCCGACCCCCTGCTCCGTAGGTCTGACGTTTCTGGACGCGGCCGGTCAGATGTTCCTTTCCGGAGGCCGCACCGGAGATCCGATTCTGCAGCGGGCGGACCTGTTGCCGGGCGAGTTCGCGAGCCTCGTCCTGCCGCCTGGCGCGGTCTTCGGCGACGGCCGCGACCTGCGCCGGGCCTTTCGCGCCAGCGTCTCGGGGAACCCCGGTCCGCCGACCGTTCCGCCGAGCCCCTGCGCGGGTCTCGTCCACACGCTCGAGCTGGTCGACCTTCTGACCGGGCGCACGCAGCTGATGTACTCCGCTCAAAGCAATCCGGGTCCGCCCAACTGAGTCGCGGGACACCGGGTGCCGATCGCGGGCACTCGTTGTAGGGCCGCGCGGGAGCGCTCTGGACCCGGCGCAGTGGAATGGTCGGAGTGCGCCCGATGTTAGACTTGTCTTCCAATGGCGTACCGGGGCGGGTTCTCGGACGAATGCGGCGTCTTCGGCGTCTGCGACTCCGACGATGCCGCCAACCTCGCGTACCTCGGCCTCTACGCCCTCCAGCACCGCGGCCAGGAGTCGGCCGGCATCGCGTCCCTCGACGACGGGAAGATCCACGTCGAACGGGAGATGGGCTACGTCGCCGACGTCTTCGACGAAACGCGCCTGTCCCGGCTCCCGGGCCGGACGGCGATCGGCCACGTGCGGTACTCGACGGCCGGGGCGTCGCTGCTGGCCAACGCCCAGCCGCTCGTTTTCGCGACCGGCCGCGGACCCCTCGCCCTGGGGCACAACGGCAACCTCGTGAACGCAAGGGAGATACGGGCGTCGCTCGAGACCAAGGGGGCCCTCTTCACGACGACGTCCGATTCCGAAGTCTTCCTGCACCTGGTCGCGCGGTCCCAGGCCCCGACGCTGTCCGGTGCGATCGCGGACGCGCTGACCGAGGTCCGGGGCGCGTACTCGCTGGTCATCCTTTCGCGCGAGGGGATCTACGCCGTGCGCGACCCGCACGGCATCCGCCCGCTCTCGCTCGGGGTGCGCGAGGGCTCGCCCGTGGTCGCCTCGGAGACGTGCGCCTTCGACCTGATCGGGGCCACGTACGAGCGGGACGTAGAGCCGGGTGAGATCGTCCGCCTCTCGCGCGAAGGGTTTTCCTCGCATCGATTCGCGTTTCCGATCTCGACGCCCTGCGTGTTCGAGCACGTCTACTTCGCGCGGCCGGACTCGACGGTCTTCGGCCGCAGCGTCGCCGCGTCCCGGCAGGCGTTCGGACGGCGGCTCGCGAAGGAGCACCCCGTGGAGGCGGACGTCGTCGTCGCGGTCCCGGACTCCGGGATGTACCCGGGCCTGGGCTACGCGGAGGAGTCCGGCATTCCGTTCGCCCTCGGCCTGGTCCGCAACCACTACGTCGGGCGCACCTTCATCGAGCCGAAGCAGGCGATCCGGCACTTCGGCGTCAAGGTGAAGCTCAACCCCGTGCGCGAGGTCGTCGACGGCAAGCGGGTCGTGATGATCGACGACTCGATCGTCCGGGGCACCACGTCGCGCAAGATCGTCAAGATGCTGCGGGAGGCGGGGGCGAAGGAGGTCCATGTCCGCGTTTCCTCGCCGCCCACCGTCAACAGCTGCCACTACGGGATCGACACGCCGACGCGCTCCGAGCTGATCGCGGCCAACCAGTCCGTCGAGGAGATCCGTCGTTACATCGAGGCGGACTCGCTCGGCTACCTGTCGGTCGAGGGCATGCTCGACGCTTTCGGCCGGCCCCAGCAGGCGACCTGCACGGCCTGTTTCACGGGCATCTATCCCGTCGAGATCGAGGAAGAGGAGCGCGAGAAAGAGCACGCGCTCGACGCGAAGTAGCCGGGTCCCGCACGGCGTGCGCGGATTGCGACCTGCCGCCCCGACCGCCGGCCGGGGCGTGACTTGGATTAACCGCGCGGCATTGGGTTCGTGAAGCCGCGATCCCTTCGGTGGGCCGCAGCCGCGGCCGTGGCGGCCGCGACGGCTGCGCTCTTCGCCGTGTCCCGGGGAAAGTGGTCGGACCCGCTGATCGACTCGGGCCGCGAATGGATCGTGCCCGACGCCCTGGCGCGGGGCGAGCTTCTCTACCGCGACGTCGTCTACTGGTTCAGCCCGTTCACGCCGTATTACCAATCGGCCTTTCTCCGGACCTTCGGGTCGGGTTTCGGGGCCCTGGTCGCCGCCGGCGCGCTCTCGGCGGTGGCCACGCTCGGACTTCTCGGCCTCCTGCTCCGGCAGGTCACCGGCCGGCGCGAGGCGTGGCTGTGGACGGCGCTCGCCATCCCCACCCTCGTCTTCATGCCGAACGCCGGCGGCGCGCTGCTCGGCATGGGGTACCGCATCTGGCACGCCGCGGCGTTCAGTCTCGGCGCCGTCGCGCTCGGCGCTTCGCCCCCGGCCGGGCGCGTGCGCTGGCGCCGCGTCGCCGCCGGCGCGTTCGCGGCGTTCGCCGGGCTCTGCCGGACGGAGTGGGGCCTCGCGGCGCTGGCGGCCACGATGCTCGCGTGCGTGGTCGGTCCGCGGGACCGCCGGCGCGGGTCTCGCGATGCGGTCGCCGCGGCCGGAGCCGCCATCGCCGTCTTCACCGCGGTTCTCGGCGTCTTCGTGGGCCGGGCGGGATTTGCCGCGGTCGTCGCGGACGGCCACGTCCTGCTGACCGGGCTTCCTCCGGAGACCCGCCATTTCCTGGTCGCCTTCTCCGGAATCCGCGACTGGCCGGTCGGGATCCTCGAGCTCCTGTATTCGACCGCCATGTGGAGCGGGCTCTTTCTGCTCCTCGCCTGGTTCGCCGGGCCGCGGGACGCCGGCCGTTCGCGCCGGCTGATCGTCGCGCTCGGGGTCGTTCTCGTGGTGCTGGCGGCGTCGGCTCTGCTCGGCGGCGCGGGAGCCGCGGTGCTCTTCAGCGCGGCGCCGCTCGTGTCCCTGGCCGCGCTCCTCGCCGGCCTGTGGAGGCGACGCGGTTCCCGGGCGGCGGCCCTGGCGGCGGCCGGGTTTCTCGGCCTCGTGCTCTCCTACCGGCGTCCGTTTCACATCGGTGACTCGGCCTATGTCGGGCCGCCTCTCCTCTTCGCGTTCGTCGGAGCGGCCGGGTTGTGCCGCATCGCGACGAGCTGGCCGGCGGCCGCGGTGCGGCGTCGTCGCCTCGCGGCGGTCTTTCGCGGGGCCGTCGCGACGCTCGTGGTCGTCGCCTTCGGCGGCCGCATGGCGGAGTACCGCGCGATCGACGGTGTCGCCATCGCCGGGACGTCCGCCATGCTGACCGCGCGCCCGGAGCTCGCGCACGAGATCGAAGAGCTCGGCCGAACGGTGCGCGGGCGGACCGGGGCCGGCGACGGTCTCGTCGTCTTCCCCGAGGGCGAGATCCTCAATCTCCTGTCCGATCGCTCCAACCCGATCCGACACAAGCTCTTCCTGCCGGGCTATCTCACCGCGGACAACGAGGCCGAGGTGCTGCGCGAGCTCGAGACCGCCCACCCGGCGGCGATCGTGATCTGGCGGCGGCCGGTCAGCGAATACGACCGCGCGATGTTCGGAGCGGACTACGGGAAGAAAATCCGCGCCTGGATCGAAACGAACTATCGGCTCATGCCTTTTCGGGCCTCGGGAGCCCCTCTTCGAGCGAACCCGCGATTCACCCTGGGCATCCGGCGGTGATCGCCGTGGGCAGGTCTTGTGGTGTCGAGAGGCATCTGACTCACGTCCGGAGCGGCGCCGCCTCGACCGCATCGATCACCTGACCCTGGTCCTCCTCGGAGAGGGACGTGTAGAAGGGAAGGCGGACCAGGCGCTCGCTCACGGACTCGGAAACGGGACAATCGCCCGGTCGTCCCCCGAAGCGGCGGCCCATTTCCGAAAGGTGCAGCGGGAGATAGTGGAAGACCGCCAGAATCCCCCTCGAGCGGAGGCTCGCGATCAGGCGGGAACGCGCGTCCGGCGTCGGCATGAGAACGTAGAACATGTGGTAACTCGGTTCGCAGTCGGCGGGAATCGCGGGGAGTGTCGCTCCGGCCTTCTCGGCCCACCCCGACAGGCCGTCGCGGTAGCGTTCGAAGATGCGCCGGCGAGCCCCGAGCACCGCGGCCTTCTGCTCGAGCTGCCCGAACAGGTAGGCCGCCAGCAGATCCGACGGGAGATAGCTCGATCCGATGTCGACCCAGGTGTACTTGTCCACCTCGCCGCGGAAGAAGCGTTTGCGATTCGTCCCTTTCTCCCGGATCACTTCGGCGCGGGCGACGAATCGCTCGTCGTTGATCAACAGCGCGCCTCCCTCTCCGCAGCTGAAGTTCTTCGTCTCGTGAAAGGAAAGCGCCGCGAGGGCACCCCGGGTTCCGAGCGGACGACCCGTGCGGCGGCCGAAGAGCCCGTGGGCATTGTCCTCGACGACGACCGCATTCCGGCGCGACACCGCCGCCAGAATTTCGTCCATCGCGCAGCCGACGCCGGCGTAGTGGACGGGAACGACGGCGCGCGTTCGGGGTCCGAGGTGTCGGTCGAGCAGGCGCTCGTCGAGGTTGAGCGTGTCGGGCCGGATGTCGGCAAATACCGGTCGGGCCCCTCGGAGGACGAAGGCGTTGGCCGTGGACACGAAGGTGAAATCCGGAACCACGACCTCGTCGCCCGGGCCGACGTCGAGAAGCATCGCCGCCATTTCGAGAGCGTGCGTGCAGGACGTCGTCAGCAGAACCGACCGGACACCCAACTCCGCGCGCAACAGCTCGTGGCACCGGCGGGTGAATTCGCCGTCGCCCGAGACGTGGCCAAGGGCGAGGGCCTCCTCCATGTAGCGGCGTTCCTGGCCGACGAAGGAGGGTCGGTTGAAAGGAATCCGATATTTCACGCCATGGCCTCAGCGCAGGCGGATCGAGAGGTTCGTCAGGATCTCGGCGGCGGGCACCTCGGGTCCGCCGTCCGCCTGTGCGGTTTCGACGAGCATGGATCCGTCAGCGGTGAGAATCACCACGCCGTCGGACCGCACTTCGACCACGCTTCCGGGCACGCCCCCGACGTAGCGGCGCGGGTTCGGACACGGCCGGGCCGACCACAGGGTGATCCTTCGCTCGCGCGCGAAGCTGTAGGCGCCCGGATACGGATGCGTGACCGCGCGGATCAGGTTGTGGACATTCCGGGTTGGACGCGACCAGTCGACATGGTTGTCTTCTTCCGCGCGCCGGCAGGTATACGTGGCTCGGGCGGGGTCTTGCGCGCGCGCGTCGACGCGGCCTTCGAGGATCTGCGGGAGCCGGTCTTCGAGGATCTCGAGGTATGCCGCGGTCACGCGCTCGAAGACCTCCCCGATCGTGGCCTCGCTACCGATCTCGACCGCGCGCTGGCCGACGATGGGGCCGGCGTCGATCTCGTCGGTCAGGCGGAAGAGCGTCGCCCCGCAGCGTGATTCGCCGTTGGCGATCGCCCAGACGGTCGGTGAGAAACCGCGGTATTCCGGGAGGAGGGAGTCGTGAAAAACAAAGGCCCGAGTCCGAGCCTCGCCGAGCGCTTCGGCCGGAATCCGGCTTCTCCAGTGCACCAGGAAGGCGGCGTCGATCGGCTCTCGCCAGACTCCGGCGCCCGGGCCCTCGGTCGGATTGCGTGACTCGGTGAACCGGCCGCCATGGCGTTGCGCGGCGTCTCGGATCGCGTCCAGGTAGCGGGGTTCCGACCCGGTTTCGGGGAACGAGAACACCGTGAGGCGCACGCCGGGAACCAGGGCCGTAAGCCTGCGCAGAACCGCCAGGCCTCGCAGCGTCGCGACGAGAAGCACGACGTGAGGGTGCGGGGTGCCGGTGCGGGTCATGATTTTCGCTCCGGTGCGTTCGGGCCCGCCGGTGCGGCGCTGCCGTCGCTGCACTCGGCAATGACGTATGGGGGGCGCTCCATCGAGCGCACGTGGATCCGGGCGAGATACTCGCCGATGATGCCCAGCGCGAAGAGCTGCGCTCCCGAGAAGATCGCGATGATGGAAGCGAGGAAGGGAAATCCGGGCACGACGGTCCCCTGGATCAGATAGCGCCCCACCACGTAGCCGAGGACCGCGAGGCCGACCAGGGTGAAAGAAAACCCGATCAGGCTCGCCAGTCTCAGGGGCAGCGTCGAGAATCCGGTGACCATGGTCAGCGCGTGGCGGCCCAGAGTCCGAAGCGTGTACTGGGACTCTCCGATTTCTCGAGGCCGGTGCTCGACACGCACGTACGTGAAGCGGGACGTCGCCCAGGTGAGGAGGACGTCGATGGAGACGTACGGGCTGCTGTACGAGGCGAAGGCCGTGCGGAGTTGCGTGCGGAAGGCGCGGAACGCGGAGACCCGCCGGGCCGTTTCGGCGCCCATGGCCTTTTGGAGCACGAACTTCGTCGTGGACGCGGCGGCGTTCCGAAAGGGTGAGTGCGGCAGCCGGTCGGGTGCCCCATAGACGACGTCGAAGCCCCGAGACAGCTGGGCGAGGAGCTTGGGCACTTCTTCCGGCGGGTGCTGGAGGTCGTCGTCCAGGGTCACGATGATCTCGCCCCGAGCGGCTCGGATTCCGGCCAGAAGCGCATTGTGCTGACCGTAGTTGCGCATGAGCCGGATGCCCCGCACCGGGCCGCCCGGCCGCAAGAGGTCCTGGATCGCGGGCCAGGATGCGTCCCGGCTCCCGTCGTCGACGAGCAGGATCTCGAGAAGCCCCGGACCGAGAGCGCCCTGGATGCGCGAAACGAGATGGTGCAGTGAACCCGCGCTGTTGTAAACGGGAACGACGACTGAAATTCGGGTCGGGGCCGAAGATTCGATGAGGTCCATTTTACAACGTGGCGGGATCCGAGCTCGGTCCGCGCAGGTATCATCGTCGCGTCGTTTGGAGCTCGCACCGTTCTCTCGATTCTCCTCTTCGGCCGGCGGCCGCAAGCGGATCACGCTCGCCGTCGTCTGGATTGTGTGCGCCCTCTACGTGGCTCCGTTCGTCCGGCGCGGCTGGGTGCCTCACGACGAGGGCACGATCGCGCAGAGCGCTGCGAACGTGCTCGACGGTGCCGTGCCGCATCGCGATTACGGGGAGCCCTACACCGGCGGCTTGACCGTCCTGCATGCGGCCGCTTTCCGCCTGTTCGGCGTTCGGCTCCTTTCACTCCGCCTCGTGCTGCTGGCGTTCGTTCTCGCGTTCGTTCCGGCCTTCTTCGCACTCGCCAGGCGGTTCGTTCCCCTCTGGGCGGCGGCGCTCCTGACGTTTCTTGCGGTCGCCTGGAGCACACCGAACTACTTCGCGAGCCTGCCGTCCTGGTACAACCTCTTTTTCGCCACCTTCGGAACTCTCGCGGCGGTTCGGCACGTCGAAACCGGCCGCGTTCGCTGGCTGGGAGTGTCCGGGATCTGCGCCGGGCTCTCCGTCCTCGTCAAGATCGTAGGCCTCTACGAAGTCGCGGCGATTCTCCTCTTTCTCGTCTACCGCGAACAGAGCCTCGCCTCCGCCCGGCTGGCTGGCCGGCCCCGGTCGGCGACGGTGCTTCTCTCGAAGATCGCCGGAGGGATGGCGTTCCTGGCGTGCGTTCTGGTCCTGATCCGGGGACGGTGGGAGCCGATGACTCTCGTCAACGTTTTCCTGCCGGCCGCGGCACTCGTCGCGTACCTCGTCTGGTCGGAGTGGAAGGAAGGGCGGGGCGCGATGGCCGAGCGCCTGCCGGCCGCCGCGCGGTTGTTTGGAGCTTTCCTGGGCGGCGTGTCCGTGCCGCTCGTCCTCTTGCTCGTTCCGTTCATCCGCGCCGGTGCCGAGGCCGACCTCTGGCGCGGTCTCTTCGTGCAGCCGCTACGGCACATCGAGACCTCGCGACTGGCCTTCCCTGAGGCCTCCTCCCTGTGGCCCGCGGTGCCGTTGATGCTCGTCCTTGCGCTCCCGAGTGCCTTCCCGGGCCTGCGTCGGCGGTCCGCCGCACTGGCACTGGCCGCCTTGCTCGGGCTCGTTCTCGCCCTCGCGTCGTTCGAGCCGGTCTATCGGATCGTCTGGGACTCGGCCCGATCCCTCGGCGTCGCCGTGGTTCTGGCAGGCTGCGGATGGCTCTCGTGGAGGGTGGGAAGGCCCGGTCCTCCCGATCCGGTGCGGCAGGTGCTCTTCCTGATTCTCTGCACGACAGGTCTCCTGGGCTTCGTTCAGTTTCCCTTTGCCGCTCCGATCTACTACTGCTACGGTGCCCCGCTCGTCGCTCTCGCCGTGGCTGCGATCGTCCGCTCGCAGCCCGATTCGCCGCGCCCGCTCCATATCTGCGTGCTCGTGTTCTATCTGCTGTTTGCGGTCGTGTGGATGAACCGTGGCTACGTCTTCAACCTCGGTCGACGCCCGGCCATCTACACCGCCCCGACGGTTCTTGCGCTCCCGCGCAGCGGGTTGCGCGTGCCCGCCGCCGACGCCCGCGTCTACGAAGAGCTCGTCGCCTTGATCCGTGAGAGAGCCGGCGCGAGAATGATCTATGCCGGACCCGATTGTCCGGAGGTCTACTTTCTCTCCAGCCATCGGAGCCCTGGGCGCTATTTTTTCGACTTCCTCGGGGGCCTGGACCGCGACCCGGCCGCGCTCCTCCGGCTTCTCGACGAGAACCGCGTGGGGGCGGTCGTTCTCAATCGCTCGCCGGGCTTTTCCCAGGCGCCCGGAGTGGAGGTCCGGAGGGTCCTCCACGAGCGATTCCCGAATTCCGTCGAGGTCGGGAAATTCACGTTCTTCTGGCGAAGCTGACGAAGTCGGCTGGCCTATAATTCGCTCCCTTGACGACCTCCCGCTATGCCGACGCCGGCGTCGACATCGATGCCAAGGCCGCCGCGCTCGCGCGGGCGAAGTCCGCGATCCGTTCGACGTTCACGCCGGCGGTCCTCGGCGACGTGGGCGGGTTCGGCGGACTCTTCCGGCCGGACTTTTCGATGTACCGCGAGCCCGTGTTGGTCGGCTCGACGGACGGCGTCGGCACGAAGCTCAAAGTCGCGATCGCCATGGGTCGCCACGACACGTGCGGCGCCGACCTCGTCAACCACTGCGTCAACGACATTCTCGTGCAGGGCGCGCGGCCGCTCTTCTTTCTCGACTACGTGGCGACGGGCAAGGTCGAGCCGGGGCTGATCGAGGGCGTGATCGCGGGGATCGCCCGCGGCTGCCGGGAGAACGGGACCGTACTGCTCGGCGGCGAAACTGCGGAGATGCCGGGTTTCTACGCCGAGGGCGAGTACGACGTGGCGGGGACGATCGTCGGCGTCGTCGACCGCGAGAAGATCCTCGACGGCTCGCGGATCGCCGCGGGGGACCTTGCCGTGGGGCTGCCATCGGTCGGCCTCCAGACCAACGGCTACACGCTCGCGCGCAAGGTCTTCTTCGAAACGATGGGCCACGGGCCGACGGACCGGCTCGCCGACCTCGGCGGCCGCGCGATCGGCGACGTTCTCCTCGATCCGCACCTCTCGTACCTTCGTCCGCTCGAGCCGCTCCTCGACGCGGACCTCGTGCACGGCCTGTCGCACCTGACCGGAGGGGGTTTCTACGACAACATCCCCCGGGTGCTGCCCGAAGGCCTCGACGTCGTCGTCAAGGCCGGCGCCTGGCCCGTGCCGCCCGTCTTCGAGGTCATCGAGCGCGAGGGCGGGGTCTCCTTCGAGGAGATGCACCGCGTCTTCAACATGGGCATCGGTCTCGTCGTCTTCATGGCGCCCGCAGACCTGGCCCGCGCCGCGGAGATCTGGAAGGCCGCGGGCCAGCGGTGGTTCGCGATCGGCAACGTGAAGAGCGGTAGCCACCGCGTCGTGGTCGAGCCTCCGCCGTCCTGATCGTGGCCAGGCGCCGCCTCGCGATCCTCCTCTCCGGTCGCGGCTCCAATTTCGAGGCGATCGCAGATGCGGTCGACGCCGGAAAGATCCCGGACGCCGAGATCGTCGCCGTGATCTCCGACGTGCCGCACGCTGTCGGCCTCGCGCGGGCGCGCGAGCGGGGGCTCGCGGTTTTCCCGATCGACCGGGCGGCATTCCCGTCGCGTCGCGCCCACGAGGATGCGATCCTCGCGGTGCTGGCGAAGCGGGATCCAGCGCTCGTGTGCCTGGCGGGCTACATGCGGCTGCTTTCGCCCGACTTCGTCGCGCGCTGGCGCGGGCGGGTCCTCAACATTCACCCGGCACTGCTCCCGAAGTTCCCCGGGCTCCACGTCCAGCGTCGGGCGATCGAGGCCGGGGAGGCCGAGTCCGGCTGCACGGTGCACTTCGTCGACGAGGGGACGGATTCGGGACAGATCGTCCTGCAACGCAAGGTCCCGATCCTTCAAGGAGATACGGAGGAGACGCTCTCGGCGCGGATTCTCGAGGAGGAGCATCGGGCATACCCGGAAGCCATCACCGGGGTCCTCGACGAGCTCGAAAAGAGGGCCTGAAGTTGCACCGGATTCTGTGCAGCCGGAGCCTCGCGGAATGCCCGGTTTCATTGGTCGTTTCCCGCTTTTCCGAATTGTCTTGACAGGGGGTTGGCGCCGCCCTATATTCCGCTTCCCCGCAAGGGTTGGTTCTTTCCAAGGCTTCTTCCCGGCGTGAGCCGTCCGTGTGGCGGCGGGACGCGCGTCGCTCTTTTTGGGTTGACGGGAGGGAAGGGGTTGGCTAAGCTGAAAGGTCCGCCGCAAGGCGGATTTTTTCGGGTGTCGCGCCGGCGGTACGGCGCGGCTGCCGGGTGCCGGAAGTGGCCCGGGAGCGCGGTTCCTTGAAAACTGAGTAGAGCGTGCCAGACGTCTTTTTCCTGCTTTTTTGGAAAAAGCAGAGTTTTCAGAAACTACAGGGTTTGACTCGCATCAATCGGTGAAGGCTTCGGCCGGATCCGTGCGAACACCTTAAAGTGGAGAGTTTGATCCTGGCTCAGAATGAACGCTGGCGGCGTGCTTAACACATGCAAGTCGAACGAGGCGGAAGGGGGCAACTCCTTCCAGTCGAGTGGCGGACGGGTGAGTAACACGTGGGTAACCTGCCCGGAAGTGTGGAATACCTCGGGGAAACTCGAGCTAATACCGCATGACATCTTCGGGACGAAAGTCCTGGCGATCAAAGCGGGGTCGCAAGATCTCGCGCTACCGGATGGGCCCGCGCCCGATTAGCTAGTTGGCGAGGTAACGGCTCACCAAGGCTTCGATCGGTAACCGGCCTGAGAGGGCGATCGGTCACACCGGAACTGAGACACGGTCCGGACTCCTACGGGAGGCAGCAGTGGGGAATCTTGCGCAATGGGCGAAAGCCTGACGCAGCAACGCCGCGTGGAGGATGAAGGCCCTTGGGTTGTAAACTCCTGTCGGCTGGGAAGAAATCGCGTGGCGCTAATATCGCCGTGCGTTGACTGTACCAGCAAAGGAAGCCCCGGCTAACTCTGTGCCAGCAGCCGCGGTAATACAGAGGGGGCTAGCGTTATTCGGAATTATTGGGCGTAAAGGGCGCGTAGGCGGCCATGCGTGTCTTCCGTGAAATCCCTCGGCTTAACTGAGGACGTGCGGAAGAAACTGCAAGGCTCGAGTCCGGGAGAGGGGGGTGGAATTCCCAGTGTAGCGGTGAAATGCGTAGATATTGGGAGGAACACCGGTGGCGAAGGCGGCCCCCTGGACCGGTACTGACGCTGAGGCGCGAAAGCGTGGGTAGCAAACGGGATTAGATACCCCGGTAGTCCACGCCGTAAACGATGGGCACTTGGTGTCGCGGGTATCGACCCCTGCGGTGCCGAAGCTAACGCATTAAGTGCCCCGCCTGGGGAGTACGGTCGCAAGGCTGAAACTCAAAGGAATTGACGGGGGCCCGCACAAGCGGTGGAGCATGTGGTTCAATTCGAAGCAACGCGAAGAACCTTACCTGGGTTTGAAGATCAGTTGACCGGGGGCGAAATCTCCCTTTCCCGCAAGGGACAATTGGTTAGGTGCTGCATGGCTGTCGTCAGCTCGTGTCGTGAGATGTTGGGTTAAGTCCCGCAACGAGCGCAACCCCTGCTGCTAGTTGCCAACGGTTCGGCCGGGCACTCTAGTGGGACTGCCGGTGATAAACCGGAGGAAGGTGGGGATGACGTCAAGTCCTCATGGCCTTTATGTCCAGGGCTACACACGTGCTACAATGGCCGGTACAAAGCGTCGCGAAAGCGCAAGCTGTAGCCAATCGCAAAAAGCCGGTCTCAGTTCGGATTGGGGTCTGCAACTCGACCCCATGAAGCTGGAATCGCTAGTAATCGCGGATCAGCACGCCGCGGTGAATACGTTCCCGGGCCTTGTACACACCGCCCGTCACATCACGAAAGTCGGCTGTACCAGAAGTCGGTGTTCCAACCCGCAAGGGAGGAAGCCGCCTAAGGTATGGTCGGTAATTGGGGTGAAGTCGTAACAAGGTAGCTGTAGGAGAACCTGTGGCTGGATCACCTCCTTTCTAGAGTTCTTCTCGCTGCCCCTCTCTCATGGGGGAGTGGACGAGACACTCGAAGGTCGATCGTCTGGTGCCGACTCTGTCGGCAAACGCCTCTACTCAGTTTTGAAGGTATCGGCTCTCGGGGCCGCCCTGGGCCCGGGCCGAGTTCTTTGAAGTCATCGACACAAGCTTTCCCCACTGGGCCTATAGCTCAGTTGGTTTAGAGCACACGCCTGATAAGCGTGAGGTCGGTAGTTCGAATCTACCTAGGCCCACCAGTTTTCAGTCGACCTCACGTGGGGCTGTAGCTCAGCTGGGAGAGCGGCGGCTTTGCAAGCCGTAGGTCGCCGGTTCGATTCCGGTCAGCTCCACCAATTTGAGGGAGACTGATGCGGGCGCCGCGATGGTGAGCGCCGGTTCGAGCCGGCCACCAAGAGTGCAGTTCGATGACTCGATCAGGACGGCGCGGATGAGGAAGCTCCTTGCACGAGGCGAGGGGCTTTTTGATCCGCGGTGATCAGGATCTTTGACAAGAGAGTCGGGTAAAAGAAAACGATTCGCGTCTTAGGTATTTTATGGTCAAGCTACTAAGGGTGGACGGTGGATGCCTTGGCGCAGAGAAGCGATGAAGGACGTGGCAAGCTGCGATAAGCCTCGGGGAGCCGCAAACAGGCTTTGATCCGGGGATTTCCGAATGGGGCAACCCCTCTGAAGGCAAGTTCAGAGATCCCCTGCTGAATGCATAGGCAGGGAGAGGCAAACCCGGGGAAGTGAACCATCTCAGTACCCGGAGGAAAAGAAAGCAATTGCGATTCCGTCAGTAGCGGCGAGCGAAAGCGGAACAGCCCAAACCTCGAGGGCTTCGGTTCTCGGGGGGTTGTGGGGCGGAGCACGGCGCAAGCCAGGAAGTCAACAAGAACCCGTCTAGTCGAAGGTCACTGGAAAGTGCCGCCAGAGAGGGTGACAGCCCCGTAGGCGAAAGACGAGGTTCCTTCCCGTTCCGTTCCCGAGTACCACGGGGCACGAGAAACCTTGTGGGAATCCGGGTGGACCATCACCCAAGGCTAAACATTACTCTGCGACCGATAGTGAACCAGTACCGTGAGGGAAAGGTGAAAAGAACCCCTGTGAGGGGAGTGAAATAGTACCTGAACCCGTCCATCTACAAGCAGTGGGACCACCATGTCGCAAGACGGTGGAACCGCGTGCCTTTTGCATAATGAGCCGGCTAGTTAATTTCAGCGGCAAGGCGAAGCGTCGTGCTGAGCCGGAGCGAAAGCGAGTCTGAATAGGGCGATTCAGTCGCTGGGATTACACGCGAAGCGGGATGATCTAACCATGGCCAGGGTGAAGCTGCGGTAACACGCAGTGAAGGCCCGAACTGGTGTTGGTTGAAAACAACTCGGATGAGCTGTGGTTAGGGGTGAAAGGCTAATCAAATTCCGTTATAGCTCGTTCTCTCCGAAATAGCTTTAGGGCTAGCCTCGCATGATTGACGACGGTGGTAGAGCTCTGGATGGACTAGGGGCGTTTCCACGTTACCAAATCCAACCAAACTCCGAATGCCGTCGATCACAGTGCGGGAGTCAGACAGTGGGGGATAAGCTTCATTGTCGAGAGGGAAAGAACCCAGACCGCCCGCTAAGGTCCCCAAATCGTTGCTAAGTGGAAAAGGATGTGGAGACGCCCAGACAGCCAGGAGGTTGGCTTAGAAGCAGCCATCCTTTAAAGAAAGCGTAACAGCTCACTGGTCAAGCGGCTCCGTGCCGACAATTCAACGGGGCTAAAGCAACGTACCGAAGCGGCGGATGTCTCGAGGCTTCGGCCGAGAGACGTGGTAGGAGAGCATTCCGAGGGCCGTGAAGTCGGACCGCGAGGACCGATGGAGCGCTCGGAAGAGACCCTGCCGGCACAAGTAGCGATAAAGCAGTTGAGAGCACTGCTCGCCGTAAATCTAAGGATTCCTGAGCAAGGTTAATCCGCTCAGGGTCAGTCGGTCCCTAAGGCGAGGCCGAAAGGCGTAGCCGATGGAAATCCGGTTAATATTCCGGAACCGCTCGTTTGTCGTTATCACGAAGGGGGGACGCAGGAGGCTAGGCGTACCGGGTGTTGGACGTCCCGGGCCAAGCTCGTAGGCGGAAGAGGTAGGCAAATCCGCTTCTTCATTCAACGCCGAGAAGCGACGGGGAGGCCGTCAGGCCGCAAACTCGCCGATGCCACGCTGCCGAGAAAATCCCCTAAGGAGATGAACGGGTGACCGTACCGCAAACCGACACAGGTAGATGAGGAGAGAATCCTAAGGCGCTCGAGTGAAGCGTTGCGAAGGAACTCGGCAAATTAACACCGTAACTTCGGGAGAAGGTGTGCCCTGGAACGTTCAGAGATTTACTCTCGAAGGCGTACCGGGGTCTCAGTAAAACGGGCCAAGCGACTGTTTACTAAAAACACAGGACTCTGCAAAGTCGTAAAACGACGTATAGGGTCTGACGCCTGCCCGGTGCTGGAAGGTTAAGGGGAGAGGTTAGCCGCAAGGCAAAGCTTTGAACCGAAGCCCCAGTAAACGGCGGCCGTAACTATAAGTTGACCGTTGTAGTTACGTTAATAAATCCGGCTATATGCTGGAAAGCCCGGTGGATCCGACGCTACTCGCCGCTAGGTCGAAAGGCCGAATATGGCGGCAGTGAAAATGCGATCGGTGCGGGTAATCAGCAGGAAAGGCTCGAATGCTGGACGTCGCGTCCATCCCTCCGCAGATCGGCTGGTATCTGGCCGGTTTTACGGACGGGGAAGGCAGCTTCAACGTTTCTTTCAGACCCAGGCCTGATTACAAGATGCCGTGGAAAGTTTCTCTGTGTTTCAACATCTCGCAGAGAGACGCCGTCATCCTCAGCCAGTTCAAGAAGTGGCTGGAGTGCGGCACGATGCGGCAGCGACGTGATGGGGTCTGGTACTACGAGGTGAACAACCTCAATGCCATCGTCGACAACGTCATCCCGTTCTTCGAGAGGTTCGGATTCCTCTCGGCCAAGAAGAAACGCGACTTCGGAAAGTTCAAGGAGCTCGCGCGGATTTTGGGGGACAAGCAGCACACGACCGAGGAGGGTGTGCGGCGAATCTTGAAGATCAGGAGCGACATGAACGACGGCGGGAAGAGACGGTACCAGGATGAAGGCATCCTGAAGCGATTCGAGAATCCCCAGAGACTGTACGCAGGACTCCCAACGGGAGATGAGACAGTCCGACCTGCGCCGCGATGCGCAGAGCCAGACGGAAACGATCTGGCCTCCGGTAATACGGAAGTAACAAACGACGAACGGTCCTAAGGTAGCGAAATTCCTTGTCGGGTAAGTTCCGACCTGCACGAATGGCGTAACGATTTGGTCACTGTCTCCGCAACGCGCTCGGCGAATCTGTAGCACCGGTGAAGATGCCGGTTACCCGCACGTAGACGGAAAGACCCTGTGCACCTTTACTATACCCAGGCATTGAATTTTGGCGTTGTCTGCGCAGGATAGGTGGGACACTTTGAACCTGGGGTTTCGGCCTCGGGGGAGTGGACGGTGAGATACCACCCTGATGGCGCCGGAGTTCTAACTGAGGCCCGTAATCCGGGTCCAGGACCATGCCTGGCGGGTAGTTTGACTGGGGCGGTCGCCTCCTAAACTGTAACGGAGGCGTCCAAAGGTTCTCTCAGGCTGATTGGAAACCAGCCGTAGAGTGCAAAGGCAGAAGAGAGCTTGACTGCGAGACCGACAAGTCGAGCAGGTACGAAAGTAGGGCTTAGTGATCCGGTGGTTCTGCATGGAAGGGCCATCGCTCAACGGATAAAAGGTACGCCGGGGATAACAGGCTGATCTTGCCCAAGAGTTCACATCGACGGCAAGGTTTGGCACCTCGATGTCGGCTCATCGCATCCTGGGGCTGAAGCAGGTCCCAAGGGTCCGGCTGTTCGCCGGTTAAAGCGGTACGTGAGCTGGGTTTAGAACGTCGTGAGACAGTTCGGTCCCTATCTCGTGTGGGCGCAGGAAATTTGTGAGGATCCGTCCTTAGTACGAGAGGACCGGGACGGGCGAACCTCTTGTGCACCGGTTGTCGCGCCAGCGGCACGGCCGGGTAGCGAAGTTCGAAAGGATAACCGCTGAAAGCATATAAGCGGGAAGCCTTCCTCGAGATGAGATTTCCCGGGAGCAATCCCCTGAAGGCCCGTGGGAGACGACCACGTTGATAGGCGGGGTGTGGAAGCGCTGTGAGGCGTGAAGCTGACCCGTACTAATCGGCCGTGCGGCTTGACCATAAAATATTTAAGGCGCGAATCGAAAACGTTTACCAACCGACTCTCTTGCCTGGACGCCGGCGACTCCTCGCCCGCGCCCAGGAATGAACGGGGAAACAGAGTTTCCCGGTGATCTTAGCGAAGGGGCCACACCCGTTCCCATTCCGAACACGGCCGTTAAGCCCTTCAGCCCCGATGGTACTTCGAGGGTAACCTCGTGGGAGAGTAGGACGTCGCCGGGGAATTATTTTGGAGCTCGGGACTCGTTCCCGGGCTTTTCTTTTTTTCCGCTCTCCGCGTGCGAACGAGCGGGGGCGGCTGCTGTTTACATCACCAATCTCTTGATGGATCCGCTGGAGAAGGTGACCCCCGATGCTCCGGGATACGAGTATGCGGGCCGCAAGTTCGTCGCTCAGAAGCTCTGGGCGCCGACGGGAGCCGGTCCGTTCCTCGCGGCGCATCTCAAGAGCCTGTCGGACTATCCGCCGAGCCAGGGCGCCGACACCCTCAGCATGAAGAAGGCGATCGAGGACGCGATGAAGCTGATGGAGAACGCCGGCGGGAGCAGCAACTAGCCGATCGGGGAAGGAAGGCGGGGCGACACCGGACTCCGTCACCGTCGTGGAGGCGCAGATCGGTCGGGTCGCTCCGCCGAGGATCGCGGCGGACCTGACGGAGCCGGCGACCGGGGTCCGGATGCGCCCGGAATACGCCAGGGCCGTCGCACGGGTCGCTTGGACACGGCGACAGCTCGCGGTATCATAAAGGTATGGCATCTAATACCAAGTCGAGCATCACGCTGCCTCCGGAGGAGCTGCGGATGGTCTTGGCCCTTCAGGCGAAGCTCAAGGCCAAGAGCAAAGTCGAAGTCGTGCGCAGGGGCCTGCGGCTTCTGCGCGACGCGACGGAGCGCGAGGCCCTGCGGGAAGCCTACCGTCGGGCTTCGAAGGCAACGCGTGCGTCGCTCTCGCGCGAGCTGAGCGAGCTGGATCACCTTGCGGGCGAGGGCCTTTCGGAGCCGTGAAGGCTCGGCGCGGAGTCCTCTACCTCGCGGATCTGAACCCCCGCATCGGCACGGAGTCTGGCAAAGTTCGCCCGGTCCTCGTCGTCCAGACCGATCTTCTCAACGATGTCGGCCATCCCTCGACGTGGGTGCTGCCCTGTACGACCCGCTTGATCGGTGAGAACCTGCTTCGCGTCGTGCTCCCGCGGGGCATCGCGGGCAACCGTGAGGATTGCGAGGTGATGATCGACCAGAGCCGCTCGATCGACAATCGTCGACTCGTTCGAGTGTTGAAGCCGCTCCCAGAAAGAATCTTCCAGGAGGTCGCGGACAAGCTCCGCAGGCTCGGCGAGCTCTAGTGTCCTGAAGCCGTCGGTTCGATATCAACCTCGCGGCGCGAATGGTGCTGGAAGTCCCGCGGTGCCGGAGCCGCAGGATCTGTGTGGAGCCGCCACGGCGCGATCGGGACTCCCGTGACGGAGCCCTGGCCGAGGCGATCGCTCAGCGGGGATGCGTCGGCAGTCGCGCCGTGCCGGGCGTCTCGGGAGCGGCCGAGCCGCGGAGGCGATAGAGCGCCGTCCGCCGCTCGCCGCAGGTCGCGCAGGTCCCGATCGGCCGGCCCGAGCGCAACCCGTCGCGGATGCGTTTGAGCGGCGCACCGGCGGCGATCCGGTCGACGGAGTCCGCCGGGTAGAAACCGATGGGATCGGCCTCCCAGTAGATGCAGGGGCTGACGGCGCCGTTGGGCCGGATGACGTAGTTGCGGTCGGGGTAGGCGCAGCCGAAGAGTCCCTGGTACCAGCCGTACCTCCAGTACTCGGACCGGTCGAGTCCGGCGCGCAGGCGCCAGAGCCGGCGGCGCGTGCGCGCCAGGAACCCTTCTTCGACGCGGTGCGACTCGAACTGGGGGTAGGACGCGAGCTTCAGGCCCCGCCGGACGGCGTCGTGGGCGGCGCCGGAGAGCTCGGCGTTGAGCTCCTCGGGATCGACGTCCGAAAGAAGCTCGGCCGAGACGTCCACGCCCGGCGTTTGCGACACGAAACGGACGTCGATGTCCGAGGCGCCGTGGTCGGCGGCGAACTCGGGCAGCCGGGCCAGGTCCGCCCGGTTCGACTGCATCCACGTGAAGATGATCCGGAGGCGCGGAATCCGCGACTTCGCGGCGGCGCGGACGCGCCGGAGCGTCTCGAGGCAGGAAAGCAGGCGCTCCCATTTCGCGGGGACGCGGATCTTTTCGTAGGTCTCCCGGGTCATTCCGTCGATCGAGGCCGCCACGGTCGCCACGCGGGCGCGCACCAGGGCATCGGCCGTGGCATCGGTCAGAGCCAGGAGGTTGGTCGGGAACCAGAGGTCCGGGACGCCGTAGCGCCCGGCGATCGCCACGATCTCCTTGAACTTCGGGTGGATCATCGGCTCTGCGGCGCAGCCGAGGGCGACGCGCCACGCCTTCGGAAACAGGTCCGCGGCGATCTTTTCGAACACCTCGATCGGCATGTTCCCGTCGTCGGAGAGCTGCTTGTCGAACGGCGGGAAGAACAGGCGGTCGGTGTTCGCGAAGTAGCACATGACGCACTTCAGATTGCAGCGCGCCGTGAGGTCCAGGATGACGTTGAGAGGCCGGGGCATGCGCGGATCAGATTATGTCATCCGTCCCGACGGCGGCCGACGAAGACGGTGAAGCGCGGCGCGAGCAGCCGCTGCGAAACCAGCCGTTCCTCCGCGGCGCAGAGAACCTCGAGCAGGCGCTCGTCCTCCGCGGAGCCGTCCCGGTAGTTTCGAGAGAGGCCGGACAGCAGCGGGTGCAGAAGCGTGCCGCCGCCATCGAGCTCGGCCTCCGCGGTGAGGGCCCGTCGGGCCGCTGGAACGAGGCGATCGCTCTCGGCCGCCTCGAAGGGCATCTCGGACGCCAGGCGCGAGGCGTCGACGGGCGCGCGCCGCCACGCGACGATCCCCGTGTCCGGATCGGTCCGCCAGCGCTCGGGCAGGAGGCGGAAATACTGCTGCACGATCTCCCGTTGCGCCTCCGGGTCCTGGAAGCGGGGGGGGCCGGTGTATTCGGAGAAGACGAGGCGGCCGCGCGTGTCGAGGGCGTCGTGGAGGCGCGCGAAGAGCGCGTCGATGCCCGGAACGTGGTGCAGGACGTCGATTGCGAAGATCGCGTCCCAGGGCCCGGCGGGCGGCGCATCGCGCGTGAGATCCACGACGCCGTAGGCGATCGTCGAGAGGCCCGAGCGCCGGGCCTGGCGTTCCGCGGCCGCGACCGCGGCCGGGTCCGCGTCGGTGGCGAGGACGGCGCTGGCGCCGTAGTGACGCACGAGCGCGCGCTCGAGGTGGCCGCCCCCGCAGCCGAGGACGAGCGCGCGTCCGATCCGCCGTGGGAAGTGCTCGCGGAGAACGTACGAGAGCCAGTCGCAGTCGGCGCTGCCGGTGGCGGTCCGGTTGAGGTGGCGCTGCAGGGCGGCCGAGGGAACCCAGAAGGGCGAACCGGGGTGGATCATGCGGGGACCCTCGATCCCCGGCGGCGGGCCCCGGCGGCGACGAGGATGACGGCGAGAGTCAGCGCCGAGATCGCGGTCCCGAACCCGAAGCCCGGGGGGCGGTAGCGCAAGCGGACGTGATGCACGCCCCCCGGCAGGCGCAGCGCGAGGAAGGGGCCGTTGGCCCGGTAGGCGGAGACGTCGGCCCCGGCATCCGTCCGCGCCGACCAGCCTCCGTCCTGCACGAGCGAGAGGACGACCCACGCCCCGGCGCCGCCGACGCGGGCGTCGAATGCGGCGGCGTTCGTCGATTCGACGTAGCCGGAAAGCTCGGCTTCCCCGCCGGGCTCCTCGGCCGCGCGCCCGGCAAGCACCCAGGCCCGCGCGCGCCAGTCCCGGTTGCCCGCGATCTCGCCAAACGCGTCGCCGAAGGCCGCGTTGGCGTCCTTCCCCGGGTCGGTGGCCGGGGCCCTCTCCACGAGCCGAACCGTCGCCGGCACGAACGCCGTGGGCAGGACGGTCGGACTCTCGAAGACCTGCCCGTCGTCCCCGTTGTAGACGGGCCGCCAGCGGCCGGCGGCGGGGGTGAAGCCCGGCGCCGCGACGAGATACCGCGCGTTCAGAAAATCGAGGGCCGTCGCGTTCGGGTCCCGGATCTGCTTGAAATAGTCGCCGGGGACGTAGCCGCACGTCGCGTCGAGAAACGTCACGTAATCGCGCCGCTCCACCGGATCGTGCGTGCGCACCTCCTCGACGCCGGCGAAGACGTTCGTGTTCGGAAAGAGCGCGGTCCTGGCTCCGGCCACGCGAAACGGAGGGGGCCGGTCCCGGAGAAACCGGATCAGGGGCGTTTCCGGAAAGAAGCGCTCCGTCGGGAAGACACGGTAGTGACTCCGCCACTGGTACAGGAGGTCGGCCGCGCACAGCACCGCGAGACCGGCCGCGTGGAGTCCGGCCCGCTTTCCCGCCAGAAGGGTCAGGCCTCCGGTGGCGCCGAGAAGCGCGAGGGTGATCGCGAGCTGGCGGCGCTGGAAGCCGGGCGCCCCGGGCGCCGTGTACTCGGGCCGCAGGTGGAGGTACCAGAGGATGGCGGCCGCCGCGAGGATCAGCACCGGGACGATCGCGCCCCGGGCGGCCCGCGGGTCTGCCGCCCGGTCGCGCGCGTAGCGGTCGAGCTCGAGCGCCGCGAGGGCGGGCCCCGCGAGCGCGATCCAGGAGTAGAAGCGCAGGGGAAAGACGTGGCGCAGGACCGGGACCAAGCCGAAGATTTCGGCGAACGGCCAGAGGGCGATGGCGGTGCCGAGCCCGCAGACGACGAGACCCGCGAGCACCCACGAGGCGCGGGAGCGGCGGGAGCCCGGCCGGAGGAAGAGCAGGGCCGCCGCCCAGCCCACGATGCCGAAGTAGCCGGCGACCATTTCGGGAAAGCCGCCGGTCACGCCTCCGATCTGGGGCACGTGGATGAGATCGCCGAGCGATCGCGGAAAGAAAGCGGTCGTGGCGGCCCGCCAGAGGGCGCCGTGCGGTGCCAGCGAGAACGCCCGGCTCCAGTGGGGCAGCGCGGCGAGAACCATCCGATTCGAGGCGCGGATCGCCAGGGCGGTCGGAACGAGAAGGAAGGCCGCCAGCCCGGCCGCCGCCGCGCCCGCCAGCAGGACCCGGCGCGTGACGAGGCCGGCATCGGGGAGGTCGCGGAGCGCGAAGCGGCCCGCCAGCCAGAGCGCCAGAAAGAGCAGGCCGAAAGCGAACGTCTCGGGGTGGCCCGCCAGCGCCGCCGCCAGGAACACCGCCGCGAGCCCGACCGTAGCTTGTCCGCGTCCATTCGGGTCGCGGCACCGTTCGGCGAGGAAGAGCATCCACGGCCACAGGCAGTAGACCGCGGTGTGCGGAAAGAAGATCCATTGCGAAAACGTCATGGACAGAGCAAACGCGATCGCGGCAAACAACGCCGAGCGGGCCGATGCCGAGATCTCGCGCAGCCAGAGCCAGGTTCCGGCCATGGCCAGGACGAGCTTCGCCGAGCTCGCGGCCAGAAACGCCGCCAGCAGCGGCAGGGGCAGCGTCAGCAGAGTGAATGGCGAGAACGCGGCCGACTGGCCGTTGGCCGCCAGTGGAGTCCCGGTGCCGTTCCACCGATCCCGCAGCGGCAGAGAACCCTCGGCGTAGGCCAGCCGGACGGCCCGGGCCCAGGGCAGCATCTGCATCACGACGTCGTTGAGCCAGGGATTGGACGGGGGACCTCCGCCGGGCGACGCCCAGGGCTCCGTGGTCGCGACGTGCTCGAGCGGGAGCACGGTAAGGCCGGGCAGGAATCCCCGGGGGAACGGCGCCAGGGCGAGCAGGAAGAACAGGACGAGGGTCCCGGCGGGAATCGGCCGCGACAGCCGGCGCGCCGCCAGGCCGGCGCCGGCGGTCGTGGCCGCGACCATCAGGAGTACGGCGAGCGTGGAGATCATGGCGACGCGCGGCGATCGATATGGCGGCGGGGCCGGCCTAGTCTCCGTCCGAGGAGCGGCCCCGCTCCCGCCGCGCGCCGACGAAGATGTGGAAGTCCGGCTCGAGGGCGCCGGCCTCCGTCAGCCGCTCCTCGGCCGCGCAGAGGATTTCGAGCAGCCGATCGTCCCGGCCCGGCTGGAATCCGGCGATGACCCCGAAGAGGAGCGGATTGAGCAGGCCGCCCCCGTAGGGAATCTCCGCGACGACGGCGAAGGCCTTGCGCGCGAGCGGGAGAACGTCTTCGCTGCGCACGGCCTCGGTCGGGTCCTCGGCGACCAGCTTGCCGGCGTCGATTCGCGTCCGCCGCCAGAGCGGGCTGTTCGTCACCGGGTCCCACCGCAGGCGGTCCGGAAAGAGGCGGAAGTAGCGATTGATCAGTTCCATGCGCTCGTCGCCGTACTGGAAGCGGTTGGGCCCGACGTATTCGTTGAAGACGAACCGGCCGGCGGGCGCCAGCGCTTCGGAGATCCGCTCGTAAAGTTCTTCGAGGCCGGTGATGTGGTGCAGGACGTCGTTGGCGATGATCGCGTCGAACGGTCCGGTCGGGATCGGGTCGTGCTCGAGATCGACCACCCGGTAGTCGATCGCCGCCTTCCCGTCCTCGGCCGCCCGCTCGCGGGCCCGGTCCACGGTCTCGGCCGCGACGTCGCAGGCGACGATTTCCCGCACGCCGCCCTTGTCGAGGAGCGCGCGCTCCAGCCAGCCCGAGCCGCAGCCGAGAACCAGCGCGCGGCGCACGACGGCCGGCAGGTACTGCGCCCGGACGGCGGTCAGCCAGTCGCAGGCGGTGTCACCCGTGGCCAGTCGATGGAGGTACCGCCGCACGACCGGGGAGGCGGTCCAGACGAGCGACTCGAGCTGGGTCGTGAACGCTCCGTCGTTCCAGCGCGATTCGTGCATCGGCGCCGATGATAGCCGGTCCCGGCCGGACTCATGGCGCTGTCCTGCGCCGCGCAACGGTGCGCGTGCCGATCCGGCCCAGGGGGTCGTAGTGGCGATCGAGATACTCCGCGACCAGAGGCGTACGCCGCCGGCTCGAGACCTCGTCGAACGTGTCGCGCCAGCTCCCCGAGGCGAGGATGGCGACGGGCGGCCGCTCGCGCTCGAGGGCGTTGATGACCTCGCGCTGTCGGGGTTCGCCCTCGTAGCAGGGTGCGCCGCAGCTGAAGCGCGTCGGCGGTCGCCGGTCGAACAGAAAGTAGAGAGCGGGCTCGTTTCCGTAGTCGAAGAAAGTCTGCCCCGCCGGGACCTCCCGATCGATCCAGGCACGCAGAGCCTCGAGCTCGTCGGCCTGCGCGCAGGGCATCCGTCCGCTCTCGCCCAGCGCCCTCTCGCACCCCGGAGCGGGCTCTCTCCGGAGGAGCCCATCCCGAATCACGGCGCCGATCCAAAACGGCCTCGCGACGATAAGAAGCGCCGCCGCGAGCAGCGGGGCGAGCAGCCACCGTGCATAGGTCGCGTACGCCGCGCAGTATAGCAGCCACGCGGCCGGCAGCGCCGCGAAGACGCCGTGCATGAGGAGATGTCCGGCATCCGCCCGGCCGAGGGCTCCGCGCATGGCCAGCAAGGCGAACGACGTCGCGGCCAGGGCCGCATGATCGGTGCGCGACAGGCCCGGGCGGATGGAGCGAAACAGGAGGACGCCGGCTGCGGCGGCGAGCACCGTGGCGTGGAAGAGCCAGGGCACCGTCTCGCCGCGCAGGAGGGCGGCGCCGATCGCGCGCCCGCCGCCGTCGCGCAGCAGCGCAATCGTGCTGACCGCCGGAAGTCCCCAGACGTCGACGATTGCGGCGGGCAGCTCGGCGAACGAAACCCGCAGAAAGGGGCCGAGTGCGCCGCGCGTGGCGAGCAGCGCGAGAAACGGCGCGGCGGCGGCGCCTGCGCCGGCGGCGAACGCGAACGCCCGCCGGAGGCAATCGAAGCCATGCGGCCGCTCGAGGAGAGCCAGAGCGGCTAAGCGTCAGGAAGCCCGCCCCCAGCAGGAAGAGCCCGTATTCGAGCGCGTAGAAGAGCACGGCCGCGGCAACGGCGCCCGCACCCAGCCAGGCCCGTCGCGTTCCGCTTCGCGCCGCGGATACGAGGGCGGCCAGGCCGGCGAACGCCGCCGCCTGCCGTTCCGACGGATACGGACAGAGTCCGAGCGCCAGAGCGAACGCCCCAAGGCTCCAGAGCGGCCGCCGGAAGAGCGCCCACGCGGCCAGGGCGAGCGCGGGAACGCCGAGCGCCGCCCAGATCGCCCGGCGCATTCGCACGACGTCGAGCGTCCGGCCGAAGACCCGCGCGGCGAGCGCGTCCACGCCGCCGTCCGTGCCCCAGCCGTGAACCGGGTACGTGTCGCGATAGGGCGCGCCGCCGGCGAGATAGACGCCGGCGGGGGCGAGAATCTGGCCCTCCTCGAAAAGATCGATCGGTCCGCGGGTGCGGGCCCAGATGCGGAATGCCGCGACGAAGATCACGGCGAGGATGAGGGCCATCGCCCAGGGCCGCACGGCGAAAGGCTTCGGCTCCGCGCGCGGCAGCTCTCTCGCGGGCGGCACGGCGGCGCGCATGACCTGGCGTCCGAAGAGGCGCGGCGCCGCGATCGACGCGGTGGCCGCGAGAAGGGCCGCCGCGGCGCCGACGGCCAGCGAAACGACGGGCCTCTCGCCGGATCGCCACAACCCCAGGGAGACGCTCATGGCGAGCCCGGGGAGCGCGACGGCGAATCCGCCGCGAGCCCGGACGAAGTCCGGCAGCAAACGCCCGAAGACGAAGGCCGCCGCCGGAAGCACGAGGACGAGAACGGCGAGCTCGGCCCAGGTCGCGGCCTTGACGTCGCCGGTCGCGAGCTCGCGTCCGGGAAGATGCGCCGGTCCGGCAAAACGGACGGCGAGTCCGCGCGCAATCGGGAGGAGCGGCAACACGCCGCAGGCCCCGCCGATGGCCGCCAGGGCGCGTCGCCACGCGAGACTCATCGAAAGAGTCTACGTGTGACGCTCTTCGGGTGTCGCCGCGCTACCTGCTAGCATTCTCTCGTGCGAGACGTGCCGTTCACGCGTTCGCTTCCCGGTCGGCTCTGGAGACGGAGGGATTCGATGCGCTCGGACTGGGAGCGCCGGGCGCGCGAGAACGCTCCCTTCTACATCTGCACGACGTCGGCCGAATCGGCCGAGGCCTTCGCCGCGTCAGGCGAACGGGATCTGGCGGAGCAGGTCATCGACGGGCTCGCCGTCCGGCCCGACTGGAAGGTCCTCGAGATCGGTTGCGGGATCGGACGGCTCTTGAAGCCCCTGTCCGGGCGCGTGGCGCTCGCCGTGGGCGTCGATCTGTCCGAGGAAATGATTCGGCGCGGGAGGGAGTACTGCGCCGACCGGCCCAACGTCGAGCTCCACCGGACCGACGGATCCCTGCAGTTTCTGCCGGAGGCCGCGTTCGACTTCGTGTACTCGCACATCGTTTTTCAGCACGTGCCGCGCAAGCTCTACGTCGAGCGTTACTTCCGTGAGGCGGCGCGCGTGTCGAAGCCCGGCGGCCTCTTCCGGGTCCAGGTCGACGGACGGTCGCGCCACGTTTTCCGGCGATGGGTGGCCGACTCCTGGTCGGGCGTCGTCTTCTCGGCCCGCGAGCTCGCGCGCCGGCTGGAGCGGGCGGGGTTTCGAGTGGGGGAGATCCGGGGGGCCGGGACCCAGTATCTCCGCGCGACGGCGGTGCGGATCGGCAATCCGTCGGGCCCGGTTCCCCGCTGAGCCCTTCCGCCTACCTGGCTCCGAGCGCCTCGCGGAACTCGCGAAGCTCCGCTTCCTGGAGGCCGCCCCCGGAGCCGCGGCCCGTGGCCTCGACGATCAGGACGTGCGGCAGGTCCGGCGTGTCCACCCACTGCTCGTGCCGCTCGAGGCCCGCGAACTCGGGGCGTTCGCTCCGGCCGTACGTGCACGGCACCATCGAGCCAAAGCCCGCCGTCGCGAGGGCCGCTGCGAGCGTGACCCGGTTGTAGAGAAAGCGGTGCCCCCAGCCGTGGAAGGCGCGGTTCAACCGCAGGCAGTCTTCTCGGCCGTCCGCATCCGAGACGTTCGCTCCCCGGTAGTGCGTCAGCACGACCCAGTCGAGATTGGGCGTCGAGAGGCGCAGAACGCCCTCCGGGGAAAGCACCCGCCGGCACTCCCGGAGAAACGCCAGCCCCTCGTCGAGCGTGAGGTGTTCGAGGAAATGCTCGGCGTAGATCGACGCGACGTCGGCGAAGGGAAGCCCCTGGCGGACGTCGAGGACCTGGTCGACGCCGGGGAGGCCCTGGTTGTCGATGTTGATCCAGCCCGGGATCGACTCCTGGCCGGCTCCGATGTGGAGCCGCGTCGGCCGGCCCGCGGCTTCGGGCGCAGGGCGCGCCCTGCGAAAGAGTCCCATAGCGGCCTCCGTGTACCACAGACGCGTTCGGGGCGTCGAGACGCTCGCGACCCTAGGACGCCGGCGCCCCGAGCGCGGCGGCGAAGAAGTCACCGAGGGCGGCCGCGACGGCGCCCGGCCGCTCCATGGGGGCCAGGTGCCCGGCGCCGGGGATCGTGGCGAGCCGCGCGCCGGCGATCGCGTCCGCCATGGCATGCGCGTCCGCGGGCGGGGTCAGGGTGTCCTGGGCTCCGACGAGGACGAGCGTTGGAATCGCGATTGCCGACAGCCCGGCGCGGGCGTCGGGACGGTCCCGCATCGCGTGGAGGTCCGCCTCGACGGTTTCGGGCTTCTGCCGCAGGATGATTCGGCGCACTCGCTCCACGAGATCCGCGTTGGCGAGGGAGGCCGGCGCGAGGAGCTTCGCCGACCATGCCTTCGGCGATCGCGGTCACACCCGACGCGCGGACGGTCGCGACCGCTTCGTCCCGTCGAGCGCGGCCGGCCTCGTCGTCCGCCGGTGCGCGCGTGTCGACCAGCGCGAGGGCGGCCGAGCGCTTTCGGGCGCCGGTGCGCGAGGGCGAGCGCGGCGTAGCCGCCCATCGAGAAACCCGCCAGCCCGGCGGGTTCCGGGAGGCCGGCGAGGACGGTTTCGAGAAAATCGGCGTAGTCGTCGATCGTCGCGCCGGAGGGCGCCAGGGTTTCTCCACGCCCCGGCAGGTCCGGCTTGAGGACCCGGAACCGCGTCGACAGCGCCCGCGCGACCCCGGACCACATCGCGCCGTCGAGGGGATAACCGTGCACGAGGACGATCGGCGGGCCGCTGCCCATCTCGCGAATAAGCGCCGGCGCGTCCTTCCAGACCAGATCCATACGAATTCCCGCTCCTTCCTATCACCGGAGGCCCCGCGGTGAAAAGGAGGGGGTGATCGGCTAGGCGGCGCCGACCCGGCCCAGCTCGTCCACGGTCGCGCGAAGCACCTCGACGCCGTCGCGGTCCCACCAGCCGCGAACGACGCCGTCCTGCAGGATCTCGAAAGCCGTCTCGACCGAGAGGGCGCCGCGGTAGGCGCGATCGGTCGTCAGCGCGTCGAAGATGTCGGCGATCGTCACGATCCGAACGGTCACGGGAATCGCGTCCCCGGAGATCCCCTCCGGATACCCGGAGCCGTCGAGCCGCTCGTGGTGGGCGTAGACGACGGGGAGGGTCTTGCGCATCGTCCGCATCGGCAGGAGCAGGTCGTGGCCGACCGTCGGATGCTCCTCGATGACCGCCCGCTCCTCGGCATTGAGCGCCCCGGGCTTGCGGAGAATCGCGTCCGGGATGACGATCTTGCCGAGGTCGTGAAACAGGGCGCCCCGCCGCATGTCCGTACGCGCTGCGACGTCCAGGCCCATCCGCGTGGCGATGCGGTCGGCATATTCCGCGACACGCCCGCTGTGCCCGGCCGTGTAGGGGTCCCGCGCGTCGATGGTCTTGGCGAGCGTCAGGATCACGTGCTCGGCGTGCTCGTGCTCGTCGGCGAACTGCTTGAGCATGACGAGGGCGCGGACCCGGGGCACGAGCTCCTCGGGGGAGAACGGCTTGGACAGGAAGTCCGTCACGCCCTCGGCCTGCGCCCGGATCTTCTCCGCGGGCGAGTTCGTTCCGGTGAGCATGACGACGGGCAGCAAGCGCGTCGCGGGCTCGGCCCGGATCTCCTCGAGCACTTCGTGGCCGCTGCGATCGGGGAGGTGGAGATCGAGCAGGACGAGGTCCGGCGCGTCCGCGCGGATGCGCTCGAGGGCCTCCGCCGCGGTCCCGGATTCCTCGACGGTGTAGCCGGATCGGATCAGCAGGCGGCGGAGAAAGCCCCGCACCTGCTCGTCGTCGTCGACGACCAGGATCCGGACGGAGGCGGGATCAGTCGCTGGAAACAATTTCAGTGGGTTCGTTTGGTTCGTTCGCGTCAGTCTAGCAGGTCGGTAGCGACGAGGCCCGGATCGCCCTCAGCGACGGCGCCGGGGGCCCCGAGCCGCCTCCGCAATTCTGCGCGTCAGGGTGGGGATGGCGGCCCGGTCGAGGCTCTCGGGGGAAAGCCAGCGGGTCTCGGTGTTCGTGCGCGCGGCGGGCTGCCTTTCGCGGGCTCCACCCGACAGCGAGACGGCGCCGTAGACCCGGATGTCGAGGCGCCGATTGACGATCGTGTGGCGGCTGGAGCCGATCGGGGTGGATGTGGAAAGCCTCAGGCCCAGGGCGGCAAGCGCGCGGGCGAGGTGTCCTCTCGCCTCGGCGGCCGAGGGCGCGTCGGCCGACGGAAAGAGCCAAAGGCCGCGCAGCAGCGGGCGAGTTTCGCGAACGAGGAGCAGGCGGCCGCCGCTCTCCGCGACCGCGGCCGCCAGGTGCACGTGGCGCGCGGGCGGCCTTGCGCGCCGTCGCGGAAAGCGCTCCGGGTGACCGTTCCTGAGAGCGGCGCAGAAGCGGGACACCGGGCACGCCGGGCAGTCCGGGCGCCGCGGAAGGCAGATCTGCTGGCCCAGGTCCATCAGCGCCGCGGTCAGGTCGCCCGGCCGGTCGGCCGGGAGCAGCGCGGCGGCGCGGCGCCGCACGGCCTTTCCATGGGGGAGCGTTCCGGTCTCGCCGTCGATGGCGAAGATCCGCGACACCACGCGCGTCACGTTCGCGTCGACGGCCGGCACCCGGGCTCCGAAGGCCAGCGACGCCACGGCGGCCGACATGTACTCGCCGAAGCCCGGCAGCCGCCGGAGCACCTCGGGATCGCGCGGGATGCGCCCGTCGTGCTCGGCCAGGATGCGTCGCGCTGCCTGGTGGATGTTGCGCGCCCGGGCGTAGTAGCCGAGCCCCGACCAGGCCGCCAGAACGCTCGATTCCCGGGCCCGGGCGAGGGTCCGCGAGGTCCGGGAAGCGTGCGAGGAACGCGGAATACCGGCCCCGCACCGCGGCCACGGTCGTCTGCTGGAGCATCACCTCGGAAACCCAGATCCGGTAGGGATTGCGCGTCCCGCGCCACGGGAGGGCGCGCCGCTCGCGGCGGAACCAGTCGAGCAGCGCGCGGCGGATCGAAGCCGCGCGATCGCCTCTCAGGAGGCCGTGACCTCGGTTCGCGGCGCGATCCAGTCTTTCTCGCGCATGAGGCTCCGCACGAAGGCCTTCTCCTCCTCGTTCGGGAGGACCTCGGCCACGTGCTTCGCGTGCGCCTCCGGCGAGAGGAGCTCGCCCGCGATCGAGTACGGCTGCCCGGCGAACTCTCCGATCGAGCGGTGAAACCGCATGTCGGGAGCGGTGAACGGCGCGGTCCCCGGCGGGCAGCGACCGGCTGATTCCTTCGAGGAGCTTGTCGACTTCCTCCTTGTAGAGGTCGCGCGACAGCTCGTTCAGATGCGACTTGTCGGGATCCGCCGTCTGTTTGGCCTCGTCGTAGCGGCCCTTGAGGCCCCAGACGTAGAACCACTCGGCCGAGGAGGAGGAATCCTTCCCGAACAGGTCATAGGCCGTCGAAAGCCACTTGTTGACGTACTTCTGCAGGAGCGCGGGCGGCACGCGGCCGGCCTTCGCGATGCGCTGCAGGCCCATGTGGCCGGTGCCGAGGTGGAACCCCTCTTCGCGCAGCATCGGCCCCATCGAACGCGCGAGCGGCGCGAACCCGGAGGTCGAGAGCATGTTGAGCTGGAATTTGCCGTCGCGGTCGACGAATTCGGTGTACGTGAAGAAATCGACCCAGTTGTCGACGTCGACGTTGAAGGATCCGAGCAGCCGGTTGTTGTCCCAGGACCGGCGCTCGAGGAGCTTCCGCGCCTCGATGCGGCCGGTCTCGCCGAAGTGATTGACGAGCAGGTGGCACATCTGCCAGCCGTGGCGCATTTCCTCCACCATGATGCGGCAGGCACTGTCGGTGTCGTAGTCCGAGGGAGACGACTCGAGCAGGGTGCGCTGCTGCTCGACCGAAGCGAACTCGGTGTCGCCCTGGTAGACGATGAGGTTGCAGAGGGCGTCGCGGATCGGCTGCTGCGGGATCTGAGTCACCCGCTCCCATTTGCGCGAGCCGCGGAAATCTCCGTACTCGATTTCGTCGGACTTCAGGTCGCCGTACTTCGCTTCGAACTGATAGTCGGAGTACTTCGGCAGCGCCAGGCCGATGTCCTTCTGCCAGGCGCGGAACGCGTCGATCCAGTCGTCGAATGTGGCGATCTTGCTCATGACCCTCCCGAAACGATTATCATATCGGATGCCCCTCGACATCGACTGGGAGGGCCTGACCGTCGCCTTCGAGAACCGTTCCCAGAAGATCACGCACTTCTTCGACCGCGAAACCGGTGACGTCGTCCAGGTGCTCGTTCAGGACGAGGCGCGGCACGGAAAGCTCTCGGCGGACCCGCGGTACCGCGCGCTGCCCAAGGACAAGGGCGAGCGCACCCGCGGCGACCTCGAGGACTTCGCAGGCCACTGCGAGGACGAGGACTGCCGCCGCGACCTGCGCAAGGCGCTCGAATCGCCCGAGCCGGCGGCCGCGTTCCGGACGGCGCTCCTCGCCCACCCGAAAGAAGAGACCCACTATTTCCAGTTCAAGGAACGGCGGGCGAAAGAGCGGGCGATCGCGTGGCTTCGGGAGCAGGGCTTCGCGAGCTAGCGTTCCGCCAGGTGCAGCACCCCGAAGCGATCGGGCACGTGAAAATCCGGCGGATCCGCGAAGGTCGGTGACCACGACGTGAACTCGTCCTCTTCGCCGCGGTCGACGCGATGGAAGTTGGCGCGCAGCCGCGCGGGCGGCGTTTCGCCGAAGAGGGGCGCGAGAGGGATCGCCAGCAGGGCCGACCAGCGGCGGGGGCGGAGGGTCACGCGCGCGACGAGCCCGGGGCAGTCCCAGGAGGAATCCACGCGCATCGTGGTTCGCGAGCGCTCGGGGGATTCCACGCGGGCGTCGAAGATCGCGCCGAGCGGGTTGATCTCGAACTCGAAGTAGCGCACGGGCGGATCTTCGGCCGCGAGGAAGACCTCGAAGACGTCCTCCGTCCAGAGGGGATCGTCGTGCCGGGCGAGCGTGGCGACCGGCTCTCCGGAGTCGCGGCCGTCGAATCGTACGCACAGCGCGCCGCCACGGAGGCCCAACCGGACGGCCGTCGCGAGGCGGGGCCCTGCGCCCGTCCGCGCGTCCTTCAGCGAGATCGGGGAAAGCCCGACGAGTCGGTCGGTGGCCGACAGGTTCGGGACGGCGAGCTCGGGGACGGCGGGCAGCATGCGGCCCGCATTGTGCCCGATCCCGTCAGTTGAGCTTCCAGGCCCGGTAAAGATTGAAGCCGATGTAGACGTTGTTCGGCGAGCGGGTCACAGGCACCGAGCCGGTGTACTGGTCGACGGTCGTCGCACGCTGGTTGCCGACGAAGAACGCGAAACGGTGCCGCAGCAGCGACTTTTCGACCGTCACGGCCCAGCCGACGCCCCGCGAGTTCACGTCGGACAGCCGCGGTGTGACCTCGCCGTGCACCGTGATCGAATGCGTGATCGCGATCGACGCGGCCACGGGGACGTTGAAGATGTCCTCGTACAGGCCCGAGCACTGGTACTGGGGCAGGCCGGGGGGATTGCCGGACGGCCGGCACGACAGGTCCCCGGGCGGGGGCTCCCTGAAGTCCGCGTACCGGCGATTCGTGCGCTGCAGGTAGGTCGGCACGACGGTGATCCGGGCGTAGGGGCCGAAGGAGTAGGCCAGAACGGCCTGGGCGAAGAAGCTCGACTTCGGGCTGGCGGCGACCGGGTCCCGGATCGTGTTGTTGTCGAAGACCTCGGTGCGCCAGTCCTCGCCGGCCCGCAGAGACCAGGCGAAACCGCCCAGGCGGGGCAGCGCGTACTGGACCGAGGCCTCGTAGGTCGCCAGCTCGGAGGTCCGGTAGAAGCCCGCGCTCAGGTTCGCGATCGGCGAGTACCAGAGCCCGAACCCCCAGGTGTTTCCGCTGTCGAGCGTGAAGAAATTGTTGATGTTGCCGTGAGACAGATCGTCGATGAACCGGTGCGTGACGAGAAGCGCGAGCGTGCCGGCCGGGGCCACGTCGACCGAGGGCAGGGCGACGATCACGTTCGATTCGATGGGGCGGTAGGGGATCCGCTCTTTCGTTTCCTCGGCGGCCGGCTCCCCGGCGGCGGGCGTCGCCGGTGTGGGTGTGGGTGTGGGTGGCGGAGGGGATTGCGCCGCGGCCATCCGTCCGGCGGCCAGGCCGATCAGGGTTGCCGCCATGAGAGCTCCGTTCCTCATCATTCCTCCTCGTCCGAGCACACCGGTCCGGGCCGAGCCTAGGCGCCGGGCGACGGCGCCGGTTCGAAACTCACGTGATCTTCAGGAGACTGCCGGGCCATCCAGGACCTCGCGGACCTTGCGCGCGAGGGCATCCGGCGTGAAGGGTTTCGACAGGAAAGCCGTGCCCGGCGGGAGGATGCCCTGCTGGGCGATGGCCGCATCGGTGTATCCCGACATGTACAGCACTCGCATCCGGGGCCGTTCCACCGCGAGCACCCGCGCCAGCTCGCGCCCGTTCATGCCGGGCATGATGACGTCGGTCACGAGGATGGCGATCTCCGCGGGGGAGGCCTTCGCCTGGGCGATGGCTTCGGCCGGGCTCCCGGCGGAGAACACCGTGTAGCCCTGCATCCGGAGCAGCTTGTCGACGAGGCGCCGGACCTCGGGCTCGTCCTCGACGAGGAGGACCGTTTCCGATCCCGGGCGTGGCGTAGCCGCGGGCGGCGGCGGTTCGCGCGAGTCGAGCGGTTCGTCGCAGCGCGGGCAGATAGATCTTGAAGGTCGTTCCGTGCCCGGGCTCGCTGTAGACCCAGATGGAGCCCCCGCTCTGCTTCACGATGCCGTAGGTGGTGGACAGGCCGAGCCCGGTTCCCTTGCCACGCTCCTTTGTCGTGAAGAAGGGTTCGAAGAGGCGCGTCTGCAGGCTCGCATCCATGCCCACGCCCGTGTCCGAGACCGCCAGCATCACGTGCGGGCCGGGATGCACCGTCACGTAGGAGCTCGCGAACTTCTCGTCCAGGGTAACGTTGCCGGTTTCGAGAGTCAGGCGGCCGCCGCGCGGCATGGCGTCGCGCGCGTTGACGGCCAGGTTGACGATCGCCTGCTCGATCTGGCCCGGATCGGCGAGCGTGCGCCAGAGGTCGGGGTCGAGGGCGGTGGTCAGCTCGACGTCCTCGCCGATGACGCGTCGGAGCATCTTTTCCATGCCCGCGATCACGGCGTTCAGATCGAGCACGCGTGGCTCGAGGACCTGACGGCGTGAAAACGCGAGCAATTGCTGGGTCAGCCCGGCCGCACGGTGCCCGGCCTGCCGGATCTCCTCGGCGCTCTCGCGGCGCGCATCGCCGGCCGGCAGCTGCTCGACCAGCAGTTCGCTGTATCCGGAAATCGCGGTCAGCAGGTTGTTGAAATCGTGGGCGATCCCGCCGGCGAGCCGCCCGACGGCCTCCATCTTCTGGGACTGGAGCAGCTGCTCCTCGAGGCGGCGCCGTTCGGTCATGTCGAAGACGGTGCCGAGCAGGACTTCCTCGTCGTCCTCGTCCCGGATCAGAGACACGTTCTCGATCAACCAGACGGAGCTGCCGTCCTTGCGGTGCCCCTCGCTCTCGTAGTTGACGAGACTGCCCTCGCGCCGCAGGCGCGCAAGGAATTCCTGCCGCGTGTGCGGAAGGCCCTGAAAGGTCCCCGCCGGCTGCGCCATGGCCTCCGCCGGAGAGCCGTATCCCATCATGCGCGCGAAAGCGCGGTTGCACTCGAGCAGGCGGCCGTCGACGGTCGAGCGGTACACGCCGGCGAGGTTGCGCTCGAAAAGCAGCCGGTAGCGCTCCTCGGACTCGCGCAGGCCCGCTTCCATGCGCTTGCGCCCCGTGATGTCGCGCAGGATCGCCTGGGAGCCGGACTGGCCGTCGAACTCGATCGGCGTCACGCGGACTTCGACGTCGAACGTGGACCCGTCGGCGCGCAGCCCCACGGCTTCGTAGAGCTCGGGAGCGGGACGCCCCGCGACCCGGTGATGAACGATCTCTTCGACCTGCTCGCGCGAACCTGGCGCGAAGAAGATCGTCACGGGCACGCCGATCAGCGGACGCTCGTACCCGAACATCTCGACGCAGGCGGGGTTGGCGTAGGCCACCTTGCCGTCGACGCCGACGGCCACGGCCTCCTGTGTCTGCTCGAGCAGCGTCTTGTATCTCCGGTCGCGGTCCGCGAGCTGGGCATAGTGGCGCAGGCGGATCTGCCGCCACCAGGCCAGGCCGGCCCCGGTGATCGCGGCGAAGAGGGCGGCCGCCACGAGGATGATCCAGAGGGACGGAGGATGCCGCGCGCGCAGGACGGCGTCGCGGTCGACCTCGACGACGACGGCCCACCCGATCTCCGGGATCTGGCGCGTCGCCGCGAGCACGAGATGCCCCCGGCCGTCCGAGTACTCACCCGCGCCGCGGGGGCGCGCGAGCGCGGCCGCCGCGAACGTCGAACCGTCCGTCGCCGGGAGCCGATAGGCGGATCCGGGCTCGCCCCACGCCTCCGGCGCGACGACGAGAAACGTGGCGCCCTCGCGGACCACCACGAAGAGGCGCTCGTCGGCGGGCCCGGCCGGTCGCGGAAAGAGCGCGCCCATCGCCTCCGACGCGTCCACCGCGAGCAGCACGGCGCCGACGAGGGTCCCGGCAGGATCGCCCACCGGTTCGGCGACCTCGAGGCGCAACGCATCCTGGCCCGGATGGACGGGGTGAGCGAGCACGGCGTGCCGTCCGAGGGCCGCCTCGCGCGCCGGCGCGACGTCGGCTTCGTCGAACGGACCCGCTCCCTCCGAGGCCGCCCGCATCCGGCCGGTCGCGTCGAAGACCCCGACCGACACTTCGCCCTCTTCGCCGAGCGCCCGGTCGAGATCCCGACGCGCACGCTCGACGGCCGCCGGCGTCCGGCCGCCATCGCCCACGAGAATCCGCACGCTTTCGAGCCCGGCCAGACGCCCCGCCTCGCGGCGCCACGACTCGATGGCCCGCTCGGCGATGACGGCGCGGTCGTCGGCGAGCTGCGACAGGCGGGACTCCCAGTCCTGCCGGTCGGCCCGGTCCGAGCGGCGGATCGAGACCAGGGCGGCCACGGCGAGCAGCGCTCCCGTCAGAGCCCATGCCAGCAGCAGCCAGGTCGGCAGCGGCCGTTCGTCGGCGCCGAGTCCCGATTTGGGGGGCGTGTCCACGGCCTCAGATCCGGAGGAGGCCGGCACCCCAGTGGAGCCCGGCGCCGAGGGCGGTGAAGCCGACGAGGTCGCCGGCGCGGACCTTTCCGGCGGCCCTGGCCTCGTGGAAGACGAGGGGCAGCGTGGCGGCCGTCGTGTTGCCGTAGCGCTGGATGTTGTTGAAGACGCGTTCGTCCGACAGGCCCAGGTGCTTCTGCACGGCTTCGTTGATGCGCAGGTTGGCCTGGTGCATCAGCAGCAGCGAGAGGTCCTCGACGGCGAGGCCGTGTTCCGCGAGGACCTCCCGCACGATTGCCGGCATGGAGGTCGTCGCGAGCCGGAACACCTGCCGTCCCTCGACGACGGGGATCGTGCGGTTGTCCGCGAACATTTCGGGACTGAAGTAGGGAAAGCTCGCGGAGCCGCCCCCCGGCACGTAGAGCTTGTCCCACTCGCCGCCGTTGGTCCGCAACCGGAAGCCGAGGAAGCCGCGGCCGTCGCCCGAGGTGTTGGCTTCCAGGACGAAGGCCCCGGCCCCGTCGCCGAAGATCACGGCCCGGTCCCGCTGCGCCGTTCCCCAGGCCCGCGACTCGTCCCGGACCGGGCCGTCGGACTCTCCGAACATGACCGCCCATTCCTCTTCGCCCCAGGGAAAGAGCGAGGCGTGGCACTCCGCGCCGACCAGAAGCACGCGGCGGGCGGCTCCCGATCGGATGAAGGCGTCGCTGACCTGGAGACCCGAGAGGAACCCGGCGCACTGCATGCGGATGTCGAGGGCGGGAGTCGTGCTCAGGCCCAGCCCGTGAGCGAGGAGGCCCCCGTTGCCCGGAAAGTAATGGTCCGGCGTCATCGTCGCGAACACGATCAGGTCGAGGTCCGCGGGCGACAGCCCGGCGTCGTCGAGGGCCCGCCGGGCGGCTTCCAGCCCGAGGACCGACGAGGACTGGCCGCGGCGCGCGAACCGGCGCTCCTCGATTCCCGTGCGTTGCCGGATCCAGTCGTCGGTCGTGTCCATCAGGCGCGAGAGCCGCGCGTTGGTCACGACGCCATCCGGCACGAACATGCCGGACCCTCGGACGACGGTTGTCGGGAGGGGCACGGAGACGATTGTACCGGCTTGGCGGACGGCTACTGGACGGCCGCGAGGTCGACGTCGCCGCTCTGGTTGTCGACGGACGCGGTCCAGGCGTACACGTTCATGCCGTTGGGCGCATCGAGGCGGATCCGGCCGCCGGGCTGGTTCGTGAGTCCGAACGCCGCGAAGACCGAGTCGATGCGTCCGGCGGCATGATCGCCCAGCGCCAGGCCGAGCTGTCCGGCCTGGGTCCCGTCGGCGCGAAAGCCCGTCACGGTCACCGTGCCGGCGCTCCCCCGGTTGAACAGCAGGAGATTCGTCCGGCGCTGCGACGTCTGCGGAAGTCCGAAGGCGGTGCCCGAGCCGTTGGCGATGCCCGAACCGCCCGGAACGGCGGGTGCGAACCCGGCGTAGTCCGCGCCGGCCGTGCGCGCCCCGACCCGCGCTCCGGTCGCGACGGGCGAGGTCGCTTTGACGAGCAGGGAGCCCTGGCCCGAAGCCAGGCCGTAGAGGCCGAGCAGCACGTTCTCGATGACCCGGGTTTCCTCCGGCGCGAGGTTCACGGTCTGCTCGAGCGGCGTCGTGTTTCCGTAGAGCGGGTAGTAGGTGATGGTGACGTCGGAGCTCGCGTCGGCGTCCGGATTCGAAAGGAACAGGTCCGTCACGAAGCTCGTCGCGTTGGCACCCACCAGCACCCCCGCGTTGGGGACGACGGCGTCCATGGCCGGCATCACCGGGACGAAGGCCGCGACGTCGTATGTGCCGAGGTCGAGGACGTTGACGTAGGGCTGGAGCGAGCCCGTCTCGACCGAGACTCGCACGAGGTCCCCCGGCTCGGGCTCCACTCCGAAGGCGGAGGCCGCGGGGTTGAACTCCTCGCGCGTGTTGATGGCGAGGGTGAATGGCCGGGTCCCGCGGACCGTCCCGTCGGGCGCGGCCAGCGTCAGAACGCCCGTCGCGCCGACCATCGTGTACATCCCGAGGATCGACGTTTCGGTGTCCCGTGCCCCGGTGAAGAGCAGGGCCTGGGCGCCCGCTCCGAGGCTTCCCGGAATGGTCTCGGCCTCGATAGCGTACCCGTACGCGGCGCCCGCGGGAGTCACGCGGGTGGATCGGACGCTCGCCTGGAGGTCCGCGGCGTTTCCGGCGGTCACGCGCAGCCGCACCGAGCCGCTCGCGAGATACCGGGCCGACCCGATGCTGCCGAAGGCGTCCGGGAGGACCTGCGTGGCGCCCGCGGCGAGCGCGAAGGTCGTGCGGGCGGCGAACGCCCCCGGCGAGTACATGTAGAGCGCGTCGCCGGAGATCGCGGTGGTTCCGGCGTTGGAAACGGTGAGGTCGATCCGTATTCGGTTGTCGGCCGGCCCGGTCGCCGAGTTGGCCACGGGGACCGACCGATCGGTCGGTCCGCCGATGGTCTGGAGGGCGACGCGGACGAGATTCCCGCCCGCGCCGAACCAGACCTGGCCCCCGTCGATGTCGATGCCGTAGGCCTGCGTGACCGGCACCTGGGTGACGAGCGTGCCGGGATAGGACGCGTTGCTCGCAACCTTGAAGTCGGCCTCCGGCAGGACCGTGGCCTCGGTATCGAAGGTCGTTGGCGGCACGGGAAAGGTCCGGCTCGTCACGGGGAGGAGGCTTTCGGTGGAGCGCACCTCGAGGTCGAGAGGGGTCAGCGCCCCGAGAAACGGGGCGCCGAGATTCGGATCGATGACGTTGACGGCCGCCGCCGACTGGCTCGAGGTGACGTAGACCTTTCCCTGGAAGAACTGGAAATGAATGGGATTGGTCACGCCATAGAAAGAGTCCAGATTGCCGGTCGCCGGGTCGAACCGGTCGAGCCGGCCGGCGGAGAGCTGCGACATCCAGATCATGCCCTGGTCGTCGAAGTCGATCTGCGACGGGTTCAGCCTTCCGTTGGCCGGATTGAAGAAGGTCCAGGACGTTTCCATGTCCGAGCCGGGCACGTAGCGGACGATCCGATTGTTTCCGAAGTCGGCCAGCCACAGCGTCCCGTCCGGAGCGACGGCCATGTCGGAATAGGCGTACGTCAGGGCCGAGCGGAGGATGGTCGTTTTTCCGGTCTCGAGGTTGACGTTCAGGAGGGCCGCGCCGCTGATCGGAATGTAGTACGTCCCGTCCGGGGCCTTGTAGAAAGCGGCCGGAATCGAGCCGGGGATGGCCCATTCCGTAATCTCGTTGGTGACGGTATCGAGCTTCGCGAGGCTGCAGCGCCCGGCCGGGATCTGGCTCTGGCCGCTCTCGAGAATCCACAGGTCGGTTCCCTCGAGTTTGAAGTCGACCGGATTGGCCCCAAGATCGTCGTCCGGACGCAGCTGCCAGTAGGTGATCGTCGAGCCCCGGAGCACGCCGACCCTGTCGGCGGAGGACTCGAGAAACCAGACGGCTCCGTCGGGCGCGACCTGCACCCGGACGCCGTTGATGTTGGCCGAACCCTCCGTCGCAAAACGGACGCCCGCGGGCACCGTGGTGGGGGCGCCGGGCGTGGGCGTCGGGGTGGGGGCGGGGGTCGGCGTCTGGGTCGGGTTCTGTGCGAAGACCCGCACGGCGCCGCCCAGGCAGACCGCCGCGGCGGCGAGGAGAACGCGCTTCATGACGTCGGCGGATGATAACGCAGGGGCCCCGGCCGGCATTTCTCGATTCGCCGTAACGTTGAGACTTTCCGGTGGCCGTGAAATCGTCTTCGCCCATCGCGGAGGCCCTGGCCCGGCGAACGACCGCCGCCGCTCCCGAGCTCGTCGAGCGGCTGGCGGACGGCCGGTTGCGATGCTACGCGTGCGGTCACCGCTGTCCCATCCCGGAGGGGCGCGAAGGCGTGTGCCGCGTCCGGTTCCGGCGGGGGGACATCCTCGAAGTGCCTCGCGGCTATGTCGGCGCCTTGCAGGTCGATCCGATCGAAAAAAAGCCCTTCTTCCACGCCCTGCCCGGCACCGATGCACTGTCGTTCGGAATGCTCGGCTGCGACCTCCACTGCGCGTACTGCCAGAACTGGTTCACGTCCCAGTCGATCCGGGACCCCGAGGCCGTCGGCACGCCGCGGGATGTGGAGCCCGGCGAGCTCGTACGCCTCGCCCTCGAGAGCGGAGCGCCCACGATCGTGTCGACGTACAACGAGCCGCTCATCACCTCCGAGTGGGCGGTCGAGGTGTTTCGCGCCGCCCGGGAGAAGGGACTGCGGACGGCTTACGTCTCCAACGGCAACGGCACGCCGCAGGTGCTGGACTACCTTCGGCCCTGGATCGACTTCTACAAGGTCGATCTCAAGTCGATGGACGACCGGCACTACCGCGAGCTCGGGGGGGTGATCGACAACGTCCTGGAGACGATCGCCGGCATCCACGAGCGCGGAATCTGGCTCGAGGTCCTGACGCTCGTGATCCCGGGGTTCAACGACTCCGACGACGAGCTGACGCGCGCCGCGAAGTTCATCGCGTCGGTCTCGCGGGACGTTCCCTGGCACGTCACGGCCTTCCATCCCGACTACAAGATGACGGACCGGGGCGCGACCCCGGCCGAGACGGTCGTGCGGGCCTGCGAGATCGGCACGGCCGAAGGGCTGCGCTACGTATACGCCGGCAACATCCCCGGGAGCGTGGGTCGTTGGGAGGACACGCGCTGCCCGTCCTGCGGTGAGACGGTGATCGAGCGCCGCGGTTTCCGCGTGCTCCGGAATCGGCTCGCCGGCGGAGCCTGCCCGAAGTGCGCGACGCGGATCCCGGGGCGATGGGATCCCGCGGTGCAAGGGTCGACCCGGACGCATGGAATTCCGCTGCCCGTCGTTTGAGGGGCTCCCTTTCGCAGGACGGCCCTCGGGTTCCTCGTCCGAGCCTTCATCCTCCCGGCCCTAAAAGAAAGTCCTGACAACGAAGGTCGCCATCTGTCCGCGGTTGGCGGGGTCCGTGGGGCAGTAGCTGCCGCTGCCGCAGCCGGCCGTGATATTGCGCGCCACCAGCTCGTAGATCCACGGCGCAAACGGGCTCGAGCACGGCACGTCGGCGAAGGTGGGGTTCGTGCAGGCGGGCGGGGCATAGCCGGTCCCCTCGAAGGTCCGAAGCAACAGGACCGCCATCTGCTGGCGCAAGACGGGGTTGGTCGGGCAGTAGTCGGTCCCGTTGCCGCAGCCGCCGGTGATCCCTTCGGCCACGAGCTGGTTGATCCAGGGGGCAAAGCCCGAGGAGCAGGGCACGTCGTTGAAGACCTGGACGATGCACGGGGGAGGCGTGTAGCAGAGGCCGTGCTTGGCCTTGAGCAGGAAAGCGGCCATCTGCTGGCGCAGCGTGGGCTGGGTGACCCCGTAGAGACCGCCGCCGACGCCGGCGGTGATGGCGAAGGAGACGAGCGTCGTGACGGAGGACCAGAACTGGTGGCCCTGCGGCACGTCCAGGAAATCGGCGACGAAGCCCTTCGTCAGCGTGCCGGACGAGCCGTCGGTGTTGGCGACGACGACGTCGTAGGCGGAGCCCGCGGAAAGCGGGGGCGTCGTGGCGGTGATCTGGTTGAACGAGGCGACGCTGACGTTGGTGGCGGGTACGCCGCCGAACGAGACCGTGGCGGCCGCGGCGAAGTCCGTGCCGATCAGACTGACGTTGGTGCCACCGGTCGACGGTCCGGCGGAGGGAAGGCAAGAGAAGACGATCCGCTGCGAGAGCTCCGAGGTGTTGCCGGCGGGATCGGTCGCCGTGGCGGTGATGCGGGCTCCATCGGCGACCACCGCGGCCAGCGTGACGTCAAAGGCTCCCGTCCCGGATCCGTCCGTCGTCACCTGCCCCGAGCCGATATAGGTCATCCCCCCGAGGTACGCCCGCGGGAAGCGACTGCAGGCCGGGTTCTCATAGAGGTCGAGGTCGTAGGGGGTGGAGGCGGCCGAGTGGAGGACCCCCTGGATCCGCGTGCCGGTACCCTCCGGCACGGTCAGGACCTCGACGCTCGAGATCACCGGCCAGTTCTGCAAATCGTTCGCTCCGGTATCCCCGTCGCCGGGATCGTTCGCCGTCACTCCGTCCGGGGCGAGGTCGATGCCGACCGGGCTGGAGTGGATCGCGTTGCCTCGAATCGAATTGCCCGTGGCGCCCGAGACGTGGACTCCCCTGACCGAGTTGAACGCGATGAGGTTGCCCTCGCCCACTCCGGGGCCACCGACCATGTTGTCCGGGGAGCCATCGATGTCCACGCCCTGGGTGTCGTTGCCGAGGGCCAGCGTTCCAGAGGCGTCCGTGCCGATGAAGTTGCCGGCGACGAGGTTCTGGCCGGCGCCCGAAATCGAGATTCCGGTCGCCCAGCGGTTGATCACGAGGCCGCGCACCGTGCTCGAGCCGGCCGTGATCATCAGCCCCGTGCCCGCAGCGGTCGACCCGTCGAGTTCGACGAGCGGAATTCCCGCGAAGCCCGGCTGCGTCGTGCCGTCGATGACCACGGGATCGGTGATCGTCGGCAGCGCCGAGAGCGGCGTGATCGTCTGCACGCCCGAGCCGATCGCGAAGGCGATCGTGTCGAGCGTGCCCACGCTCCCGTTCGAGTCGAGAATCGCCTGACGCAACGACCCGGCACCGCTGTCCGCCGTGTTTGTGACGGCAAGCGTCGCGGCCAACGCCGGGACGGGCAGGGAGAAGAGGCAAAGGACGCGGAGGAGGTCGCTCACGATTTCCTCACTCCCAGTGGAGCCCCATGGCTTTGGCCAGGAAGACGGCCATCTGGCGTCGCGTCAGGGGCGCGTCGGGACAGAAGTTGCCGTCGCCGCAGCCGCTGGTGATACCCGAGGCTACGAGCGCTTCGATGGCCTGAAAATAGGAATCCGAGGTCGGAACGTCGCCGAACGTCGCCGTGGCCGGCGGCGGGCTGATCTGACGGTGCCAGATGAGATCGACACCCTTGAACCCCAGGGTTCCACCCGTCGCGGGCATGCCGATCACGACCGCGTACATCCCGCCCCCGTTCCAAGTGTTGTTTCTCACCGTGTGCAGGAGGGTTGCGTAGACTCCGCCTTTGTATGGCGTTCCGATCGAGGTCGCCGTCGCCACGTCGAAGAACGACGCGTTGTTCTGGTTGACCCCGGTATAGACACGTAGTGTCGCCGAGACGTTTTCGGCCGGGTCGATATCGTCGAAGTACAATCCGAGCGCCAGGATTACGGCGCCGTCCGGCAGGTCCACGGCGGCCCAGAATGGCTCCGACGTGCCCGTGCTCGTTGGGTAAATGTAGCCGGGGTCCGCGTAGATCCAACCGACGTCGGAGGATCGCGGCGAGAACGCGGCCGCCGGGATGTTGAGGCGCGAGTTGTGCAATCCGAACGTGTCGGGCGTTTCAGCTCGACCTTCCGGGTGTTGCTGGTCGGCCGCACCGGTGAGTACTCGCTGCGTGCCGGGATCGGGTTGCTGTGCTGTCGAATGGCTCGACACCAGACCGGTGACGGTCACGATGGCGGCGACCAGCACACGATTCGCGGGGGGTCGTGGGCGCGGGGGCGACGAGAGGATCCGAGACATGTTCTCCTCCTTGGATCTGCTTCTTTGGACCTCTTCGCAGGCCGAGGACCCGGTACAGAAGGGAGTCGTCCGGGTCGGCGAGGATCCGGGCCTCGGCTCGAGCCGCTCCGTTCTCACGGGCACGTCGCGAATGCCGCCGTATCCAGGATCGGCGCGAAAGCGGTGCCGAGCGGACTGGTATAAGTCTTCGTTTCTTCGCGAAACGTGTCGGTCACGGTCAGGGTGACTTCGACGTTCGTCAGTCCCGCCGCGAAAAACCAGTAGGACTCGAACGGGCCCCCGCAGGCGCCGAGGACCTTGGTCGTCAGCTCGGCGTTGGAGGGACTGAAGAACCAGAAGTGGCCGGACTCGTCCGAGTAAGGGGCGGCGTGGCCCGGTCCGGTCGTGCCGTCCTTCTTGCGCCAGGTCGAGGTCACGCGGAACCGGCCTCCCTGAAGGCATAGCGTCGTCCCGTTGGGAGAGCAGCCGGCAGGCGCCGCCGCATCCGAGATGTTGAACGTCACGAGGTCCCCCGTGAAGATCTGCGTGACGAACGCGTCGCCCGTGGCGGAATCGAAGGCCAGGCTGGTGGGCGTGATCAGGGGCGCGGCCACAACCTCCATCTCTCCGCCGGACGCTAGGACGAGCTGACCCGGCGCGTCGGCCAGCATGTCCGTCGAGAACTGCAGCACGAGGAAGCGTTCGCGGTCATCGACGGACGCGAGCGGCAAGACGTCGATCGCGGACGCCAGGCCGCCGATCAGGGTCGTCTGCGCGCCCGAGTCGATGGCGATCGAGCGGATTTCCGCCGAGCCGACGGGGAAGGGAAAGCCGGACAGGAGCGGCAGGAGCAGGCGGTTGCCCTGCATGCGGATGCTGTCGGGGACCGCATCCATCACCGGCGGCCCGAATGGCAGAGGGTTCGGAAGGGGCGGGATCTCGGCCACCGTCTCGAAACCGCCCGACGTCAGGTTCACCTTCCGGACGAGGTTGAGCGCCGCGTCGACGACGTAGAGCAGGTTGCCGGCGAGCGCGATGCCGTACGGGTGCGACGCGCGCACGTTGAAGACCGGGTCCGGCACGTGGTCCGCAAAGTCGGCGATCAGGCGAACGCTCGCGGTTTCGCCCCCGCCGCCGGCGAGCGTGACCGGATGGCCGGCCTTGAGCGTGGCCTGGTCGGCCGGGGTGAGCAGGAAGTCCCCGGCAGATGCCTCGACGGGCCGGTCCAGCTCGATCTCCAGAATGGAGCTGAAGATGGGCGAGGCCGGGGTCGGGTTCGGAACCTCGGTATCGCCTGCTCCCTGGAGCGTGGCGTCGCCGACGCCGATCGAGATGTAGAGCGTGTTGGCGCGCAAGGCGAGGCCGGACGGGCCGTCGGGGTCGCCGAAGGGCGCCGCGGGTCCGGACGGCAGCCGGTCGAGCAACGTCCGGCGATTGCCCGCCCGGTCGACGATCGAAATCCGGCCCGTATTGGGTCCGTCTCCGGCCTCGGCCACGAGCAGGTCTCCGTGGTCCGTGAGGATCACCTTCGATGGCGCCTTGAGCCCCGAGGCCAGAACGGAGACGCTTTGAGCGGCGACGGGACGGGAGGCGAGCACGGCGGCGGCGATCCCGAAAACGAGGGTGCCGGACGGAGTACGGGTTTTCATCACTTCTCCTCCTGGGGCCCGTTGAACGGCCCGGAAGCCGAGAGCTCGAGCAGATCGCATGCAATCTCCCGAGAGACTCACCGGACCAGCGTCGCCGGTAGCGATCCCGAGCAGCGACCTCCTGGCCTGCATGAACCCCCTTGCGTTCTAGAGACTCGGATGAGGCAATTCCTACCAGTCCGCCCCGTCTGTTGACTCTGACGCTTCGGGGGTGCTATCCCTGAGCCGTTGATGGCCGAGGAGGCTCTCGTCGCGACGCTGCGGCGGGCGCGCAGCGGCGCCGATCCCGACGAAGCGTTTCGGGAGCTCGACGCCGACTTGCGTCCACGGCTGACCCGCTACTTCCGAGCCGCCTCCTTTTCGCCGGAAGACGCCGAGGATCTGGTACAGAAGACTCTCGCCCGGGTCTTTCAGGGCATCCGAGGCGTGCGCGAGGAGGACAAGATCCTCGCGTGGCTGTTCGCGGTGGCCCGCAACGTCCGGAACACCGCCTTCGAGAGGCGGCCGCCCCGGGCGTTGTCGCTCGAGGCCGTCGCGGAGCTGCCGGACGCGAGGCCGATGAACGACGCGGAGCACACTGGAAGAGAGCGGCGGATCGAAGCCCTCTGGCGTGCGATCGAGGCACTGCCGCCGCGGCAGCGGCAATGCCTCCCGCTCCAGGTGCGCGACGGGCTGTCGTACGAGGAGATCGCGGCGACGCTGCGGCTCTCGGTCAACACGGTGCGCAACCACCTCGCCGCGGCGCGGGAAAGCCTGAAGCGCATGCTCGCGGACGAGCTCGAGAGAGGGAGCCGGAAATGACGCCCGACGAGAGTCTCGAACGGGACCTGAAAGCCGCCCTTGCCGGGCGCGGCGCGAGGCCGTGCCCCGGCGAGGCGGCGTTGCTGGCGTTCTATCGGGGACGCCTCTCCGAGACCGAAAGCGAATCGATCCGCGGACACCTCGGCGCGTGCGCCGCGTGTGTCGAGGTCGCGCGGGACGCGCGGGCGTTCCTGGGCGCCGTGGAGCCGGCGTCGCAACGCTCCCGCCCGTCCGGGTACGCCTGGCTGGCGGCAGCCGCGGTCGCTGCCGCCGCGCTCCTCGCCGGACTCTGGCTCGCCCGACATCGTTTCGCCGGTCCGCCGTCCGAATCCTCGGCGCGGACCGCCCCCGCACCCGTGAGTCCCTGGCGGGACCTTTCGGTCGCGGCGGCGGACTATCGCGCGGTGGCCCCGGAGGACGAGCTCGCGTTTCGCTCGGGGGAGGGCGCCGCCGCCGCGGGATTCGCGGAGGCCATGGTTCCGTACGCTCGGGGCGACTATGCCGCGGCGGATGCCGCACTCGGACGCTATCTCGAGGCGCAACCCCATCAGCCCGAAGCGAGCTTCTATCGGGGCGTGTCGCTTCTGATGCTCGGTAGGCCGGAGGAAGCTCGGCCGCTCCTCGCATTCTCGGCGTCCGCCGTGCCCGCCCCGGGCGAAGCCCGCTGGTACCTGGCGTTGGCCCTGTTGAAGTCGGGGGCCACCGCCGCCGCAGTCGCCGATCTCGACGCCGTCGCTTCCAGCCCGGGGCCTCACCGGGCCGAAGCCGGGAAGCTCGCCGCGGAGGTCAGGTCCGTTGTCCAGGAGCGCTGACCCGAGCTCCGTCGCGCTGGCGGCCGCACTCGCCTGGTCGCTGGCCGCCGGCGCGGCCGGAGAGCCGCGCCGGCCGGAGCCGGAAGACGTCGAATCCCTGGTGCGCGAGGCCGAGGATCTGGCCTCCTTCGAGGCATTCGCGCCCGCGGCTGCGAAGCTCGAGACGGCCCTGAGGGCGGCGGAGCGGCTGCGAGACCCGGCCCTGACGGCGCTCTGCCTCGATCGTATGGGCCTGGTCCTCGAATACGAGGGGGACTCCGCCGCCGCCGCAGAACGCCAGGCCCGCGCCCTCGCTCTCGCCCGCGAGATCGGGGACACGCGCCTCGAGGCCTCGATCCTCGCCTCGGTCGGTGCGGGGTATTTCCGCCGGTCGGACTACGAGGCGGCGCTCGCGTCGCTCGACGAGGCGCTCGCCCTGCAAGCGTCGATCGGCGACGATGCCGGCCGCGCCCGAACTCTGAACTTCCTCGGGCATGTGAACTTCAAGAAGGCCGAGTACGCGAAGGCGAAAGAGGCCTACGTCCGGGCGCTCGAGGTCGCCGAGACGACGGGCGACCTGCGGCGGGCGAGCCTCGTGCACGAGGACCTCGGCGATCTCGATCAGGAGCAGGGGTCCTATGCGGATGCGCTCGTCCACTACGAGGCGGCCCTGCGCGCGCGCGAGGAGCTCGGCGACCGTCGGGGGGAGGCCTATGTTCTCCACCTCGTGGGCCGTTGCTACATGCTCCAGGGCGCCAACCGCGAGGCGGTCGCATGGTTCGAGAGGGGCCTCGCCAGGGCGCGCGAGATCGGCGACGAGCCCGGCCGCGCTCTGGCGCTGTACCACACGGGGATCGCTCTGGCCCGCCAGGGAGACGCGCGAGGGGCGCTCGCACGGTATCGGCAGGCTCTGGCCATCAAGGAACGGCTGGCGGACCGGAGGCAGCAGGCGTGGATCCTTGCCCGGATGGGCGACGCGAACGCTTCCCTCGAAGCGTGGAACGGCGCGCTCTCCTGCTACCGGAGAGCGCTCGTCATCTGGCGGGCGATCCAGGATCCGCGAGGCATCGCAACCGGACTCGACAAATCGGGGCTCGCCGGCTTTCGGCTGGGTCGGTACGAGGAGGCGATCGCGGCCCTCGAGGAAGCGGCGGCCATCCTCGAGACGGGGCAGCGGGCCTTCCTGGCGGCCACGCTGGTGCTCGCCGGTCAGGTCGAGGCCGCCCGCGGGGACTCCGCCCGCGCGCTCGCGTACGGAGAACGGGCCATCGCGCTGGCTCGCGCGAACGGCAACGAGCAGGTGCTGTGGACAGTGGCGTACCGGCGGGGAGCGATCGAGCGTGCGCTTGGCCGCCGGGAGGAGGCTCTGGCCTCGTGGCGCGAGTCCCTCGAGACCGTCGAGCGTCTGAGGTCGCGCCTCGTCGCGTCAGACGAGGCGCGGACCGGATTCCTGGAAGAGAAGCAGGCGGTGTACGCCGACACGATCGATCTCTTGATGGAGGTCGGACGGGTCGAGGAGGCCCTGGAGCTCGCAGAGCGAGCGCGAGCGCGGGCCTTTCTCGATCTGCTGGGTGGGCGCAAGCCGGCCGGAGCCGGCGTCTCTTCACCTCTGACGCTTTCCGAGATTCGCGACGAGGCGCGCCGGCGGGACACGACGATCGTCGAGTACTTTTCGGCCGACCGTCGGCTCTTCGTCTGGACCATCGGGCCGGAGGGCCGGATTCGCGGCGTCGTGAGCGCGACATCCCGGCGGAAGCTGACGCGCCTGGCGCAGCGAGCTCGAGGAAAACGCCAAGGCGCGCGGCCCGCCCTGCGGCAGTTGCACCGGGTGCTCGTCGATCCGATTGCGCCGCAGTTGCCGGACGATCCGCGGAGCCTCGTGACGATCATCCCGCACGGCCCCCTCTTCCTGGTGTCCTTCGCCGCGCTCCTGGCCGGGGACGGGCAGTACCTGGTCGACCGCCACACCCTCACCTACAGCCCCGCGATCGGCGTTCTCCGGTACACCCGGGCTCGGCACGCCCCCGCAAACGGCGCGGATCTTCCGGGGTTGCTCGTCGTCGGCAACCCGGCAATGCCTGAGGCTCCGCGCGGGAAGCCACGGCTCGCGCCTCTGCCGGCCGCGGAGGCCGAGGCACTCGCAATCGGTTCGCTCTATCCGCCGGACCGAGTCACGGCCCTGACCGGCTCCCTCGCGCGCGAGCAGACGGTGCGGGAACTGGCCCCGGGTGAATCGATCATTCATCTGGCCACCCACGCCGTGCTCTTCGACGACGAGCCGCTGTCGAGCTATCTGGCGCTCGCGCCCGATGGGAGGGCCGGGCGGCACGCGTCCGAGCGCGACGGCCGGCTCACAGTGCGCGAGGTCTTCGACCTCGATCTCTCCGCGAGTCTGGTGACGCTGTCGGCCTGCAACACGGGCCTGGGCCTGGTCAACGGCGACGGCGTGCTGGGGCTCTCTCGCGCCTTCATCTACGCCGGCACGCCGAGCGTGCTCGTCAGCCTCTGGCGGGTGGCCGACTCGGTGACGCGATTTCAGATGGAGCGTTTCTACCGAACCCTGATCGCCACGGGCGGCGACAAGGCCGCCGCCATCCGGCAAGCCGAGCTCGACACGATCCGAGCCTTGCGGGAGTCGCGCCTGCGGGCACCTTCGGGACGCGCACTGCCCGAAGATCCGTTCCTCTGGGCCCCGTTCGTCCTCGTCGGGGAAGCGCGGTGATAGCCTCCCGCGGGTGATCGCGGGCCTTGCGACGATCGAGGGGACGCAGCGTTTCGCCAGGCGCGCGAGCGCCGCGCCGGGACACTTCCGCGAAGCCATGGGCGGACTGGCCTTTTCCTCGATCGGCCTCGGAACCTACCTCGGCCCCGAGGACGCGGCCACCGACGCGGGGTACGAGGCCTCCGTCGGAAAGGCGCTCGCGTCGGCCGTCAACGTGTTCGACACGGCCATCAACTACCGCGGACAGCGGAGCGAACGCGCGATCGGCCGGGCCCTGGCCCGGGCGTTCGCGTCGGGTCACACGCGCCGCGACGAGGTCTTCGTATCGACCAAGGGCGGCTATCTGCCGCACGATGCCGAAGATCCGCGGCCCGGGCGGCAGTATGTCCAGGAGACCTTCCTCGCCACCGGGCTCGCGCCTGCGGAGGAGATCGCCCAGGGTTGCCACTGCATCGCGCCCGCCTATCTGAACGACCAGATCGCGCGCAGCCGCGCGAACCTGGATCTGGAGACCATCGACCTGTACTACCTGCACAACGTCGAGACCCAGCTCGAGGAGGTCGGGCGCGAGGGCTTTCGGCGGCGCCTGACCCGTGCGATCGAGACGCTCGAGCAGGCCGCCGCCGACGGCCGGATCGCCGCCTGGGGCTTCGCTACGTGGAACGGCCTCCGGGTTCCGCCGGAGCATCCGGAGCACATCTCGCTCGTTCTCGCGCGCGATCTGGCGGAGAAGGTGGCCGGGGCCTCGCACCACTTCCGCGCCGTTCAGCTCCCGGTCAACCTCGCGATGGCTCACGCCGTGGCGTATCGGTCGCAGGAGTCCAACGGTGCCAGAGTGCCGGCGCTCCAGGCCTCCACCGCCCTCGGACTGGCGGCCTTCGGTTCCGCCTCGCTCCTTCAGGGCCGCCTGGCCGTCGAGCTGCCGGCGGCGATCGTGGAAGCGTTCCCGGAAGCGCCGACGCCGGCCAGGCGCGCCCTGCAGTTCGCGCGTTCGGCGCCGGGACTGACTTCGGCTCTGGTCGGGGTCTCCAGCCCGGCTCACGCGGAGGAGAACTTCGGCCTGTCCGGGGTTCCGCCGGCCGAGACGGACCGGGTCTTCGCCGCAATGGCTTAAGCGCTTCTGCGGCCTGGGCTTGAGGCGGCTCGGGACGGCTTTGAACGCGCTTGATCGCTTTTCCCGTTCTTTCGTCGTAGAATGGGTCGTTCCCGCCCGGACCAAGAGTCAGCGCGGCGGGTGGTTTGGGAGCTCATGTCCGAAGATCCCTTGATTCCGGGAAGTCTTGCATCTGTATCGGTTCCAGCCGAGGCGCCGTCCCAGGAGGGTGGCCCCCAGGGTGATGGGCAGCCTCGTGGGAACCGCCGCCGCCGTCGTCGCCGCCGTCGTGGCGGCCGCGGGGGCGGCCAGCCCGGATCGGCCGGCGGCTTCGAAAGAGCCGACGATCTGTCCGCTGCGGGACCGGAGCGTCCCGCCGAGGGCGTCCTGTACGTCCCACCGAAGGACAGCGCGCCCGGCGTCCTCGTCTCGCCGAAAGCGAACTACCTCCCGTCGCCCAAGGATCCTCTCGTCCCGAGAGAGTTGATCCAGCGCGAAGGTCTCGAGGCCGGGGCGCGCATCGTGGGCTTCGTCGCCGACGGCACCCGGCCCGTCCTCAAACGGGTCGAGACCATCGAGGGCATGGAGCCGGGGGCGTTCCGGCAACGGCCCGCCTTCACCGAGCTCGTCTCCATCGACCCGACGACGATCCTCCGCCTGGAGACGGAGCCCGACGAGATGTGCGGGCGGGTCGTCGATCTGCTGACCCCCATCGGACGCGGCCAGCGCTGTCTGATCGTGGCCCCTCCGAAGGCCGGGAAGACGACTCTGCTGAAACGGATGGCCCACGCCGTCGAGGTCAACGACCCCGACGTGCACGTGATCGTGCTCCTGATCGACGAGCGGCCGGAGGAAATCACGGACTTCCGACGCAGCGTCGCGCACGGCGAGGTCATCGCGTCCTCCGCCGACCTCTCCGCCGAGAATCACATCGCGGTCGCCGAGATCGTCGCCGAACGGGCGCGGCGCCTGATCGAGTGCGGCAAGCACGTGATCATCTTCCTCGACTCGATCACCCGCATGGCCCGGGCCTACAACCACATGCAGAAGGGCGGCGGCAAGATCCTCTCGGGCGGCATCGACGCGAGGACGATGGAGAAGCCGCGGCGGTTCTTCGGCGGCGCCCGCAACGCCGAAGGCGGCGGATCGTTGACGATCGTCGCGACCGCCCTCGTCGACACCGGTTCGCGGATGGACGAGATCATCTTCCAGGAGTTCAAGGGCACCGGCAACACGGAGATCGTGCTCGATCGGGACCTCTTCAACCGGCGCATCTTTCCGTGCATCAACATCCCCCAGTCGGGGACCCGCAAGGAAGAAAAGCTCTACGACCCCGACGACCTGCCGAGGATCGTCAAGCTCCGGCGGGCGCTGGCCGCGGTCGACAAGATCCAGGCCATGGAGCTCGTCCTCGGACGGCTCTCCAAGTTCCGGACCAACCGGGATTTCCTGAACACGTTCTAGCCGTCGCTTCGCTTGCGCGGGAGTCTGCGCCTGTCGCTTCGCTTGGCTCGGGATTCTGCGTCCTGCGGACGCACCGGCACCGTCGCTTCGCTTGCTCAGGAGTCTGCGACCCCCGAATCGGCCCCGCCCCGGCACGTCGAGGCGCCCCTTGCGGGCGCCCTCCTGTGTCGGTCGAGCGTTGGCACGCGAATCGTCAGCCTGTCAGCGGGCGGCCACCAGGGCCGCCCCTACGACCGGGGTCTGACCCCACCGTGGCGAGTGAACAACCTGTTGAGAAACGACACCTAACGCCGCCGGCTCTTCCGCTTCGTTCGGCCGTAGCTGTCCTCGGCCGGGGCCGTCTTCTTCGGAGCAGCCTCGCGGCGCGGCTCGGGACGCGAGCGGAAGCCCCCGTAGGCCCGCGGCGCCTGGGCGACGCGGCCGCTCTTGTACAGCGCTTCCGTCGGCCACTCGACCGGGATCTTGCGGCCGACCCGCTTCTCGATCGCGTCGAGCGAGAAGACGTAGTCGTCGCAGGCGAACGAGACCGCGGTGCCCTCGGCGCCTGCGCGCCCCGGTGCGGCCGATCCGGTGCACGTAGTCTTCGGCGTCCTGGGGCAGGTCGTAGTTGATGACGTGCGAGACGCCCTCGATGTGCAGGCCCCGCGATGCGACGTCGGTCGCGACGAGCACCGCGAGGCGCCCGTCCTTGAAGTCCTGGAGCATCTTCAGCCGCCGGTCCTGCGGCACGTTGCCGGCGAGGGCGCGCGTCGGATAGCCGTTGGCCGAGAGGCCCCGCACGAGGTCGGCCGCCGTCGTTCGCCGGTTGACGAAGATCAGGACGCGGCTCCCGCCCTCGCGCTCGAGGAGGCCGAGCAGGAGCCGGAACTTCTCCTGCGCCGAGACGTGGTAGAGCACTTCCGTGATGCCGTGCGCCAGAACGCGCTCGGGCTCGATCTCGACCTTCTCGGCGTTGTTCGTGTGCTCGTACGCGAGCTCCATGACGCGCAGCGACAGGGTGGCCGAGAAGAGGAGCGTCTGGCGCCGGTGGTAGGGCGGACAGCGGCGCAGGATCCGGCGGAGGTCCCGGATGAAGCCCATGTCGAACATCCGGTCGGCCTCGTCGATCACGAGGATCTCGACGTCGCGGAACGTGACCACGCCCTGCTGCTCGTAGTCCAGCAGACGGCCCGGCGTTCCGACGAGGACGTCGGGGACGGTCTTGACCTGGTCCCGCTGGAGCCGGTAGTCCATGCCGCCGAAGACCGCGAGCGTCGACAGCCCCGTGTGGCGCCCGAGAATCTCCGCATCGGCGCGGATCTGCGCGACGAGCTCGCGCGTCGGCGCGACCACGAGGGCGCGCGGCCCCCGGGGCGCGCGGGCGGGCTTCTTCTCGAGCAGGCGCGTGAAGATCGTGATCAGGAAGGCCGCCGTCTTGCCGGTGCCCGGTCTGGGCCTGGCCGGCGACGTCGCGGCCGGCCAGGGCGATCGGGAGCGTCTTCGCCTGGATCGGGGTCGCGAAGACGAAGCCCGCGTCGGCGATGCCCCAGCGGACCTCGTCCGGCAGGGGGTATCCGGCGAGAAGGGTCTCCGTCAGATGGTGTTGCGGGCCTCCCGAGGTCATGAAGGGGAGGGATCTTAGCGCAGGCGCCGCCCGAAGTCGCCGACGAGGGGCCGTCCGGTGGCGGCCGCCAGGGCCTGGCCCGATCGCGGCGCTTTTCCTTCGGGCCGGCGGCGGCGGCGATCGGGTGCAGCTTGCCGCCCGACCGGGCCGCCAGGCGCCTGACGGCCCAGGTCCACCACGGAGGCAGGGGCCAGTAGGTCTCGCGCCAGCACTCCAGGTCGGCCCGGCGGATCTGCGTGACCCGCGTCCGCTCGAAGGCCGTCGTCCGGACGACGACCGGCTCGGCGTCGACCTCGATCGATTCCTCGGCGAAGGCCAGCGCCGCCAGGCCCAGCAGGGACAGCGGGCGCGGCCACGAGCAGGATGAGCGAGAGGGCGACGAGCAGCGGCAGTGGAAGGTCTCCGAAGTCGAGCCGCCGGAGCCCCGCCTCCCAGGCCTGCCCGAGGCGATAGCAGCCGAGCAGGGCGGCGCGCCGCCACGCCGACGCCGACGGCGGCCATCCGGATCCGCCAGGCCCGGGCGCGCGCAAGCGGCTGGATGGAAACGGAAATCGCCGGACGCGCGGGGCGTGATCGAGACGCGTGGATCGCGCGGCGGGCGGGGGCCTCGGGTCTCACGCCTGGACAACATCCCGATTGTATGATCCCGGCCTTCCGGCGGAGCCGGCACAGGAGGCAGGCGTGGCGAAGAAGAAAAAGGCACCGAGGAGCGCAAAGAAAGGCAAGAAGGCCGCCGGAAGAACGTCGTCCGCAAGAGACGTCCGGGCGACGAGCGAAGAAATCGGCCCCGGGAAACCCGCGCAGGAAAGGCGCCCGGAAGGCCGTCGCCTCCAGAAGAAGGCGTCCGCGAAGAAGCGGCCCGAAGAAGGCCGCGCCCAAGAAGACCGCGCGAAGAGCGGTCCCGCAAAAAAAGGCCGGCGCAGCGATCCGCCAGGCGGGTCGCCGCACGACGGGCCGCCGTGCCCGTCTCCGCGGCCCCCGATGGCGGCCGCGGCCCCGGCGGAGGTCTACGGCGAGGAGGGCTGGCGGGAAGAAGAGCTGTCGGCCGTCGAAATCGACGTCGACGCCCCGGAGCTCGACGAGCTCGAAGCCGAGCTGGACGGCCCCGAGGTGGGGCCGGAATCGGAAGACGACGCGCGAGTGGTGAATTCTGGAGTAGGATCGGAGTCAGCAGTCGACCATTGCCGGGCTTTTGCTCGGCTGGCACAAAAGAAGGCCCCGAGGATTCGGGGCCTTCGCATTTTCGGGTCCGTTTTCGGTTTTCGCAGGCCTTCGGGAATGGTGTGCGAAAACCGAAAAACGAGACCTGACCCCTCACTATCCGATCGGCACGGCCTCCGGTTCTTGTCGAGGTTCACGTAGGTCACCTCGGCCTCGGTCACCTTGACGCGGTTTCCGAGGCCCTCGCCGGGCTGCGAAAAGACTTCGACGGAGATGGTGATCGACGTGCGGCCGACCCGCACGAGGCGCGTGTAGAACGACACGAGGTCGCCGACGTAGACGGGCTCGTGGAAGACGACTTCGCGCATCGCGACCGTGACCAGGAAGTCGGCGCCGTGCCGCTTGGCCTCGACGGCACCGGCCTGGTCGATGTAGGAGAGGATGACGCCGCCGAAGATGGTGCCGTGGGCGTTGGTGTCCTTCGGCATCATGATCACCCGGATCGAGGGCTCCCGGCTCTCGCGCGGCGGACGGCCTGGCGGGCGCGCTCATTCGGGGCGGGCCGAGGTCGGGATCTTCGGCGGTGCGAAGATCGCCGACACGCGCTGGACGAGCCCGTCGGTCACGTTGAGCGTCAGCGTGCCGTCCGCGAAGTAGTAGGTCCAGATCTCGCGGCGGGAGTCTTTGCCCTCCGTCGCGACCGAGATCGAGCGGCTTCCCGATGCGCTCGACGACGCGCCTCGGTCGTCGACTCCGGGGTCGACCTTGGCCGCGGCGTCGGCGAGCGTTCCCGGAACGATCCGGGCGGCGACGCCCGGCGATCGCCTCGGCCTGCCGATACTCGCGGTTTTCCCACCACCGGGGCAGCCAGAGCGCGGCCGCGGCCAGCAGCGGAACGAAGGCGGCGGCGACACCAGGAGCGCGCGCGCGGGGGGTTTTTCGGCCATGCGCGGAATGATACGGCAGGCCCGGTCGAGTCCTGTAGAATCCGGACCCGCCATGAAACACCAAAGTCACCGTCGTCGGGGCCGGAAACGTCGGCGCCACCGTCGCCCAGCGCATCGTCGAGAAGGCCCTCGCCGACGTCGCCCTGATCGACATCGTCGAGGGCGTCCCGCAGGGCAAGGCGCTCGACATCATGGAGTCGGCGCCGGTCGAGAAGTTCGACGCCCGCATGACCGGCTCCAACGCCTACGACGATCACGGCAGGGTCGGACGTCGTCGTGATCACGGCCGGCCTTCCGCGCAAGCCCGGCATGAGCCGCGACGACCTCGTCGCGACCAACGAAGGCATCGTCGTCCGACGTCGTGCGCAAGGTGCTGCCGGGATCTCCCGACGCGATCCTCATCGTGGTCTCCAATCCCCTCGACGCGATGTGCGAGGTGGCGCGCCGCGTCTCGAAGCTTCCGCGCGAGCGCGTCTTCGGAATGGCCGGCGTCCTCGACTCGGCGCGGATGCGCTGGTTCATCGCCGAGGCGCTGAACGTCTCGGTCGAGAACACGCACGCGTTCGTTCTCGGCGGCCACGGCGACACGATGGTTCCGCTGCCGCGGTTCTCGACGGTCGCCGGGAATCCCGCTGCCGCAGCTGCTGCCGAAGGAGAAGATCGACGCGATCGTCCAGCGCACGCGCGACGGCGGGGCGAGATCGTCAACCTGCTCAAGACCTCGGCCTGGTATGCGCCGGCCTCGGCCGTGGTCGAGATGGTGGAGGCCGTGCTCCGCGACAAGAAGAAGATTCTTCCGTGCGCCGCCTACCTCCAGGGGGAGTACGGGATGCGGGACATCTACCTCGGCGTGCCGGTCAAGCTCGGGCGGGCGGGAATCGAGCAGATCGTCGAGATCGCGCTGACGCCCGAGGAGGCGCTGGCCCTCGAGAAGTCGGCCAAGGCCGTTCGGGAGCTCTTCCGCATCCTCAAGGTCGAGGCGAGGGCGGCCGGCGCCCGGCTCGCTCGGCCGCCGCCTCCACTCGCTCTCGGGCGTCGTTCCGGTCGGCGCCTTCCTCGTCCTTCACCTCTACGCCAACGCGGCGGCGCGGCACGGCGCCGACGCCTACAACGCGATGGCCCGGAGGCTGCACGAGACCCCGTTGCTGCTGGCGGTCGAGGTCGTGGTGATTGCGGCGCCGCTCTTCTTCCACGGCATCTACGGCCTGTTCATGGTCGCCGAGCGGGGAGCCGAGACCCGCCCGACCCGCGACCGCCGCCCGCCGCGCGTTCGACGGCCGCCCAGCGGGTGACGGGCGTCGGACTGTTCGCCTTCGTGCTGCTCCACCTCTGGACCGCGCGGCTCGTCCAGATCCGCGACCACGAGAGCCTCGACCTCTTCCGCCTCATGCAGGCCGTGCTCGCGAACCCGTGGCTCCGCGCGGCCTACGTCGTCGGCCTGATTGCGGCGACCTTTCACTTCTCGGCGGGCCTCTGGACTTTCGCGGAGACGTGGGGCCTCGCGGCCACCGCGCGGGCGCGCCGCATCGTGGCGGCGGCAGCCGCGGCGGCGTATTCGCGGCGCTTTCCGCGATGGGCCTCGTCGGCCTTGAGCGCGTTCCGCCTTTAGGCCGCGATTCCCATATAATCCGCGCTCTTTGGCATGAAAGTCCACGAGTACCAGGCCAAGTCGATTCTCGCGCAGTTCGGCGTCGCCGTTCCGCGGGGAGAGGTGACGGACAGTCCCGTCGAGGCGCGCGAGATCGCCCGCCGGCTCGGCGGACGCGCGGTCGTCAAGGCGCAGATCCACGCGGGAGGCCGGGGCAAGGGCGGTGGCGTGAAGCTGGCGAAGGACCCGCAGGAAGCCCACGACCTCGCCAAGCGCATCCTCGGCATGACCCTCGTCACGCCGCAGACGGGGCCAGCGGGCCGCGTCGTGCAGAAGGTGCTCGTCGAGGAAGCGCTCGACATCGACCGCGAGCTCTACCTGAGCGTGACTCTCGACCGCTCGCGCCGCGTCCCCGTCGTCATGGCGTCGCGGGCGGGCGGCATGGAGATCGAGGAGGTCGCCGCGAAGGACCCGCACGGCGATCGTCCGGGAAGGCGTCGACGCCACGCTCGGGATGTTTCCCTTCCAGGCGCGCAAGGTCGCCTTCGCGCTCGGCCTGACGGGCGACAGCTTCAAGAAGGGCGTCGCCCTGCTGCAGTCGCTCTTCCGCGCCTACGTCGAGACCGACGCCAGTCTCGCCGAGATCAATCCGCTGCTGGTGACCCGGCAGGGCGACGTCCTGGCGCTCGACGCCAAGATGACCTTCGACGACAACGCACTCTTCCGCCACGCGGACATCAAGGAGATGCGGGACCTGGCCGAAGAGGATCCGCTCGAGGTCGAGGCCTCCCGCTACGGGCTGAACTACATCAAGCTCGACGGCAACGTCGGCTGCATGGTCAACGGCGCGGGCCTGGCGATGGCCACGATGGATCTGGTCAAGCTCGCGGGCGGCGAGCCCGCCAACTTCCTCGACGTCGGCGGCGGCGCCAACGAGGAGCAGGTCAAGAACGCGTTTCGAATCATTCTTTCGGACCCCAACGTCAAGGCCGTACTGATCAACATCTTCGGCGGCATCATGCGCTGCGACATCATCGCCAAGGGCGTGGTCGCCGCCGTGCGCGAGATGGGTCTTTCGATTCCCGTCGTCGTGCGGCTCGAGGGCACCAACGTCGACGAGGGCAAGGCCATCCTGCGGGACTCGGGGCTTCGGATCACTCCGGCCGAGGGGCTCTGGGACGGGGCGCGCAAGGCGGTCGAGGCGGCCCGATGAGCATCTGGGTCGGCAAGTCGACGCGCCTGCTCGTGCAGGGCCTGACGGGACGGGAGGGCACGTTCCACGCCCTCGCCTGCCGCGACTACGGGACGCAGGTCGTCGCCGGCGTGACGCCGGGCAAGGGCGGCACCACGCACGAAGGCATTCCGGTCTTCGACACGGTCGCCGACGCCGTCCGGGAAACCGGCGCGAACGCCTCCATGATCTTCGTCCCGCCGCCCTTCGCGGCCGACGCGATCGTCGAGGCCGCCGAAGCGGGCGTGGCGCTCGATCGCCTGCATCACCGAGGGGATCCCGGTCAACGACATGCTTCGCGCGCCAGGACTTTTCTCGACCGGCAGGCGGCGGGCGGCAAGGCCGTCCGGCTCATCGGTCCCAACTGCCCCGGGATCATCACTCCGGGCGAGTGCAAGATCGGCATCATGCCCGGCCGGATTCACCGGCCCGGACCGGTGGGCGTGATCTCGCGCTCCGGAACGCTGACCTACGAGGCCGTGGATCAGCTCACGCGGCTCGGGCTGGGCCAGTCGACGGTGATCGGCATCGGAGGCGACCCGATCAACGGCACCAACTTCATCGACTGCCTCGCGGCGTTCAAGGACGACCCGGCGACCGAGGCGGTCGTGCTGATCGGCGAGATCGGCGGAATGGCGGAGGAAGAGGCGGCCTGCTGGGTCGCCGGCAACCTCCGCAAGCCGGTCGTGTCGTTCATCGCGGGCCAGACGGCCCCGCCCGGACGGCGGATGGGTCATGCGGGAGCGATCATCGCCGGGGGCCAGGGCACGGCGGCGGAGAAGATGAAGGCTCTCGAGGGGGCGGGCATCGCCGTGGTGCGGTCCCCGGCAGACATCGGCGTGCGCGTCAAGGAGGCCCTCGGACGATGAGCGGACCGGCCCTCTTCGAGGAGACGCAGCACTTCTCGCCGTGGATCTATGCGCTCGTGGCGTTCATCTTCGCGATCCTGATCTCGCTGATGACGGCCCGGCAGACCACGACGGTGACGTCGCAATCCGTGGACGTCCGCTTCGGCTTCTTCTACCGGACGTCGGTGCCGCTGGCGGACCTGGCGCAAGCCGAAGCCGTGGTGTATCGGCCGATCCGCGAGTACGGCGGCTGGGGCATCCGGGGCTTCGGGAGGCGCCGCGCGCTGAACATGCGCGGAGACCGCGGAGTGCTGCTGGTCCGGAAGGACGGCTCGACGCTGCTGGTCGGCTCCCAGAAGCCGCGGGAGCTTCTCGCGGCGCTCGCCCGGGCGGGCGTGCCGACGCAGGACCGCATCCCCCCGGTGACTCGGGAGTTCTGACCGGGGCCCCACCCTCTCGCGGGCGTCGGGCTCGAAGGCGAAGAAAACCGCAGACAAGGAGAAGCTCTTGGAACGCACGCTGACGATCCTCAAGCCCGACTCGGTCGCGGCCGGAAAGACCGGCGCGATTCTCGCCCACCTGGAGAAGGAGGGCTTCCGCTTCGTCGCCCTCCGACGGACGCGGATGACGCCCGACCTGGCGCGCGCGTTTTACGCCGTGCACCGCGAGCGGCCCTTCTACGATGCGCTCGTGCGCTTCATGACCGAGGGGCCCGTCGTCGTCGCGGCGCTCGAACGCGACGACGCGGTGGCTCACCTGCGCCGCACGATGGGGGCGACCGACTCGCGCAAGGCCGAACCGGGCACGGTGCGCAACCTCTTCGGGACCGACATCGAGCGCAACGCGATCCACGGCAGCGACTCGGCCGAGAACGCCCGGGCCGAGATCGCGTTCTTCTTCGGCGGCTCCGAGCTTCTCTAGCGCTCCGCCCCCGGGTCGGAGCCGAGCGCGTCGAGGACGGCCTCGACGTCGGCTTCGTCGTTGTAGGCGTGGAACCCGAGGCGCAGGGACCCGCCGCGCACGGAGGCGATGATGCGCCGCTCCTCGAGCCTGCGTCGGAGAGTCTCGGGGTTCGGCACGTGAATCGCGGCCGTCTGCGAGGGAACCTCGCAGGGTGCCAGCCGAAAGCCCCTCGCGGCCGCGGCCTCGCGAAACGTGCGCGCGAGGGCGAGGCACCTCGCCTCGATCGCCTCGCCATCGAGCGTAGCGAGCAGTTCGAGCGCGGCGCGGGCGCCGACCCAGGAGAACCACGCCAGCGAAGCGTCGAGCCGGCGCGTGCCCGGGGCGAACGCGGGAGGGCCGCCGTAGTATTCGGCGAAGGGCGAATCCACGCTCTTCCAGTTCGGGGTCAGAGGCGCGACTTCCTGGAGGCGATCCGGCCGGATCCAGAGCCAGGTGGCGCCGCGCGGCGCGAGCAGCCACTTGTAACCGTGGGCCGCGACGTAGTCGGCGCCACAGGCTTCGGCGTCGAACCGCAGCGCGCCGAGCGACTGGGTCAGGTTGACGAACAGGCGAGCGCCTGTCTGCCGGCAGCGTTCTCCGAGGTCGGAGAGCCGCACGCGAAACCCGTTGGCCGACTGGACCTCGGTCACCGCCGCCAGCACCGTGCCTTTGGTGATCGCCGCCAGCAGGCTTTCCGTCGTGACGACGCCCGCGATGGCCGGGACCTCGACGACCTCGAAGCCGCGCCGCGCCAGTGCGAGCCACGGAAAGAGGTTGCTCCGGAACTCGCGCTCGCCGACGACGACGCGTCCGCGGGGCAGGCTGGCGGCGACGGTGGCCGCGGCCTCCGCGACCGAGGAGACGAGCGCGACTTCCTCCGGGCGGCCTCCGACGAGGCCGGCGAAGAGGGGCCGCGTGGCTTCGGCGTCCGCCTCCCAGGCGAGCCAGTCGAAGCGACCCGAGGCCCAGCGGTCCTGCGCCGCACGGACGGCCTCGAGGACCGGCGTCGAGCCCGCGGCGGCGGTCGGTGTATTGACGTACGTGACCTGCCCGAGCGCCGGGAAGAGGGAGCGCAGGTGCGGCCCGGGTGTGTCCACGCGCGGCCAGTCTGAAGAATCCAGCCGCGGAAGAAAAGAGCCACTTCCCGTCGAACTGGCCCGCGATCCCGGTCCCTCAGTCTCCCCGCCGCCGCAAAGAGACGAGCACCCGGTTGGCGACCCCGCGCAGGATCGCCACCTCGCGGACCGTCAGCGGGCGCGCCGCCACCAGGCGACGCCAGTCGCGCAGCGAACGCCCCCGGTGTCCGGTGTCGTAGAAATCGATCGCCTCGAGCGCCCGGTCCCAGTGCGCGATGGCCCCCTCGATCTCGCCGGCGGGCGCCAGGTCGTCCTCCGCCGGGCGCGGTTGCTCGGCGGCGGAGAAGGCGGTCGCGACGGCGAGGACCACGGCCACGGCATGCGAGAGATTCATGGTCGGGAAACCCGGATCCGTCGGCAGGCGAAGGCACGCGGACGCCCGCGCCAGCTCGTCTTCCGTCAGCCCGCTGCGTTCCGGTCCGAAGACCAGGGCGGCCGCGACGCGGCCCGACTCCGACAGGAAGCCGGGCAGATCGGACAGCTCGAGCGTCCGCGTCCTGGCCCGGCCGCGCAGCGACGAGGTCGTCACGACGACCGGATACTCGGCGACCGCGTCCTCCAGCGTGGCGAAGCGGTCGATCGATGCGAGCACGTCGTCGGCGCCGGTGGCCAGCCGACCGGAGTCCGCATCCGGAGCAACCGCCGGCTCCACCACGGAGAGCCGCCTCAGGCCGAAATTCCTGGCGACCCTGGCGATCGAGCCGAGGTTGGAGGAGTTGTGCGGTCTCACGAGGACCACGGACCGCGAAGGCGTCGTCAAGGGGGGACAGTCTACACAGCGTGGGCCGGGAAGGATGAGGCCTCCGGCGGCCTTATAATTGTTCGGTGAAAAGGCTGCTCGTCCCCCTCCTGGTGCTCGCCGGCGCCGCCCGCGCGGCCGCCCAGACGACGCCCGCCGAGCCCGACGCCCCCTCGTTCTCGGAAAGCGCGGGCGCCGAGTACGTCATGCTGCCGGTCCTGGTCACGGACAAGAGGGGCAAATTCGTCGAGGGGCTCCGGAAGGACGATTTCGTGATCCGGGTGGGGGATTCGACGGTCGCCTTCGACACCTTCGAACGGGACGAGAGCGCACCGGTCTCCTTCGCGTTCCTCCTCGATACGTCCGGAAGCATGGGCATCGCGAACAAGCTCGAGAACGCCAAGAATGCGATTCGGAGCATCCTCCGCAACCGGCTCCCCGGAGACGACTTCGCGCTGTTTGCTTTTTCCGAGGGGCAGGTGCGGCTCGTCTCGGATTCGTCGGCCGACCCGGCCAGGCTCGTCCGGGCCCTCTGGGATCTCGAGGCGTCGGGTCAGACGGCGCTTTTCGACGCCGTGGCCTCGACCCCGGAGATGATGAAGGGGCGCAACAACAAGCGGGCCATCCTCCTTTTCACCGACGGGGTCGACAACGCCAGCCAGCTCACGTCCACCCAGATGGCCGAGCTGCTCCAGCGCGTCTCGGTCCCGGTCTATCCGATCGGCATGAAATCTGCTGCGTTCGACACCATGAGCGAGGAGCACAAGCGCGACCTTTCGGTGGAAACCCTGCAGTTGCTGGCCGGTTCGAGCGGCGGCCGGATGCACCTGGTCGGTGGCGACGAGGACCTGAGGCCCCTGGCGGCCGGGATCTCCGCCGAGGTCCGCCAGCAGTATTTGCTGGGGTTTGCTCCGTCGGGCCGTGGGGATGTAAAATATCGGATTGTTTTTGTGTCCGTGGCCAAACCCGGTTCCTGGGTCGTCCGGACACGCCGGGGATACCGGGGAACGGCCCCCGGCGGATCGTAAACATTTTTTGGAGGTGCAGGCAGATGCTCAAGGGACGGTGGGTCTCTTCCATTCTCACGGGAGGGGCGCTTCTTCTGGGGATTTCGGGGCTCACGGCGTGCGCGTCGAAGACGTACGTCGGCGAGGAAGTCGCCAAAAGCAGCGCCGCGACCGACAAGCGGATCAACGAGGTCGAGTCTCAGGTCGAGGCGACGCAGACCAAGGTCAAGCAGCACGAGGTCAAGCTCACCGAGCTCGACAACGCGACGCGCCAGGCGCTCGAGCGGGCGCAGCAGGCGGGCAAGCTGGCGGAGGGCAAGTTCGTCTACTCGCTGGTCCTGTCGGATGACGCGGCGAAGTTCCCGGTCAACCAGTACGAGCTTTCGCCGGAGGCGCAGGAGCAGTTGAACGCCTTCGCGGAGCGGCTCAAGGCCGAGAACAAGAACGTGTACCTGGAAATCCAGGGGCATACGGACAGCACGGGCTCGGACGCGTACAACATCAAGCTCGGCGAGGCGCGAGCGGAGGCGGTCCGGCGCTACCTCAACAAGCAGGGCGTGGCCCTGAACCGGATGTCGACGATTTCCTACGGCAAGAGCGAACCGGTCGAGTCCAACAAGACCCGGGAAGGTCGGGCCAAGAACCGGCGCGTGGTCGTCATCGTCCTCGCGTAGTCCTTCCTCTTCTTCGAGGTTCGAGCGGCCCGGCACTGCCGGGCCGCTTTTTTCTTGCGCGAAGCCGCACGAGGGTCTCTTCGAAGTCGGCCGGAAGGGGAGCTTCGGCCGCGACGGGGCGGCCGGTCGTCGGCTGGGGGAAGCCCAGGCGCCGGGCGTGCAGCATCTGCCGCGGCGCGGGTCCGCCGTCGGCCGCGCGCGGCCCGTACACGCGGTCGCCGAGCACCGGGTGGCCGGCGGCCGAGAAGTGGACCCGGATCTGGTGCGTGCGCCCGGTCTCCAGACGCACGGACACGAGACTGGCGTCCCCGATCCGCTCGAGCGTGCGAAAATGGGTGACGGCCCGGCGGCCCGACTCGCCGGGGCGCGCGACGCTTCGGCGCAGCCCCGCCGTGCGCACGAGGTCGCCCTCGAAAGAGCCGGCGTCCGGGGTCGATCCGGCGACCAGCGCGACGTACTCCCGCTCGATCGAGTGCTCGCGGAAACGGTCCTGCAGGAAGTGCAGCGCCGCCCGGTTGCGGGCGAACACGACCGCACCCGAGGTGTCCTTGTCGATCCGGTGGACGATTCCGGCGTAGGGCCGGCCGCCATACCGGTGCTGGAGGTGGAAGAGGGCCCGGCTCCAGAGTGTGTCTTTCTCCCGCGCTTCCGTCGGCACGGTCAGGAGGCCGGCCGGCTTGTCGACGATCAGCACGTCGCCGTCTTCGTGGAGGACCGAGAGTCGGGTCCGCACGCGCCGCCGGGCGGGCCGGCTGGCGTGAAGCTCGAGCCGCGCTCCGGGTCCGACGTCGGCGCCCGGCTCGTCGAGCGTCGAGCCATCCGCGTCGATCCTCCCGGCGCGCACGGCCTCGCGCGCGGCCCGCCGCGAGAGGCCGAAGGCGCGGGCGACGGCGAGATCGAGTCTCACGGCGAAGGCGTCGGGACGCGGATCTCGACGAAGAAGCCGGGATCGCCGATGCGGGCCTGCTCGCGGGCTCCCGGGCCATAGACGGCGGCGGTGCGGGTCCGGGCGCGGACCGCGGCATCGAGCGCCGGCAGGTAGTCCTGCCCGAAGGCGCGCGTTCCCTCGCCCACCGCGAGGACGTTGGCGAAGAGCACGGCGTCCGGCGGACGAGCGGCGAACTCGGCGGCCATCCGGGCCTCCGCGGCGCCGTCGAGGTGACCCGGGAAGTACTGCTCGTGAGCGAAGGGATTGCGGCGCCCGAGCACGTAGTTGAAGAACCCCGCTTCCGGAAATCCGGCCAGCGTGGCGCCGGGACGCAGCCGCTCCTCCAGATCGGCCAGCGCCAGGCGCGTCGTGTCCGCCACGGGCTCGGGCAGCACGATCGCTCCTGCCGGTGTGCCGATTCGCGTCCAGGCCGGCCGCCGGTTCCGGTCGACGGTGTCCGCAATGCGGAAGAGCACGAAGAGGCCGAGCGCGGCCCCCGCGAGCGCGGGCAGGGCCGCGCCGATCTTTCCGGACCCGCGGTCGGCCGCGACGAAGATCCCGGAGACCGCGACGACGATCGGCAGCGGCAGGAAGAACGCGTTGTACGGACCGACGTAGCCCGCGGCCAGGAAAAGGCGCGCGGCGAAGAGAGCGGCGATGACGAGGACGGCGTCGGGGACGGCGGCCAGCACCCCACGGGCCGGCCGTCCCGCGACGCGCTGTCCGATGCGCAGCAGGGCGGCCGCGACCACGCACAGGGGCACCACGCGGACGAGGGGCGGAAAGAGCGCGGCGGTTTCGAAGAGCCCCGGCGGCGGTCGCAGGCGCATTGCCGCAGCCAGCGCCAGCACGACGATCGCTCCCGCGCCGACGGCGAGCCGGGCGGCCGACGAGCGCAGGCGGGAGATCAGGAACGCGGCCGACACGATCAGGGCGGCTGCCAGCAGGACGACGACGGCGCCGAGAAGCCACTCGGCCCCGCGCAGGGGGATCCGATCGAGGCCCGCGTAGGCGAGGTAGACGTTGCGAAACGCCTCCGGTGGATCGAGGAGGCGAAGCCAGCCGTCCGCCCGAAGCCGGCCGAGGGGAATTCCGGCCGAGGCGAGGGCGTATCCGGCGCCGGCGGCGACGAGCGGAACGGCGGCCAGGCGCTGGAACCGGCGCGGGTGCGCGCGTTCGGCCAGGGCGATCACCGCGACGGCCGCGAGGCCCATCTCCAGCCGCGAAAGCAAAGCCGCGGCGAGGCCGACTCCGGCCAGGGCGTCCGCGGTCGGGCGGTTGCGCGCGGACAGCTCGAGCGCCCAGGTGATCCCGGCAACGGCGATCGCGACGTCGAAGCTGAACGGGAACATCCATCCGCCGGGCCGAAGGAACATTGCCGCCGAAACCGCGGCCGACGACGCGAGGGCCGCCTGCCACGGCGGGAGCGTGCGGCGTGCGAGCCGCGCCAGGCCGGCCAGCTGCAGCAGGGCGATGATGCCGGCGAGCGCGGTCCGGGCCGCGAGCGAGGCCCCGAACGCGCGGTCCACGGCGGCGCCCAGCCAGGGGCCCAGAGGCCCGTGGTGGAACTCGACGTCCGCGTAGAGACGCTCGCCCTGCGCCACCCGCCAGGGGACCATGAGCTCGCGGCCCGAGTCGACGTAGGGCTCGATCCAGCGGTTCCAGGAGACGAGCGCCATCAGCGCGAAAACCGCGTAGGGGAGGGCCCGTGCGAGGGGCGCTCCCGGGCCGTCTTCCGTCCGCCGTCCGCTGATTCTCTTAGGATACCTCCCGTGCAGGAAAAGATGGCGACGCGCAACCCCGTCGCGCGCGCGGTCGCCTCGGCCGCCTCGCGCCTCTGGTTTCCCGTCGCGCTCGCGACGTCCCGCCACCTCCCCCGGTCCGTCGTGCACGGCGGCGGCCGCGCCGTCGCGTCCATCTACTACCGCGCCCGTACCAAGTATCTGCGCGCGATCCGGTCGAATCTCTCGATCATTCTCGGGCTGCCGGAGAATTCCGCCGAGGTCCGAGCCAAAGCCTGGGCGATGGTCAATTCCCACTTCGCGGCCTGGACGGACTTCCTGCAGTTCGCGACGCGCGAGCCCGCGGCTGCGGCGCGGCTCGTGGAGGGGGTGGTCGGGTACTCCCACATCGTGGAGGGGCGGCTGGCCGGCAAGGGGGTTCTGCTCCTGACGGCGCACCTCGGCAACTGGGAAGTCGGCGGGCTGATGCTGGCGCAGATGAAACAGCCGATCTCGGTCGTCCTCGTCCCCGACATTTTTCCGGGAGTCGAGCGGCAGCGGCGGCGGCTCCACGAAGCCGCGGGCGTGTCGGAGATCCGGATCGACCGCAGCTTCGTGCCGACGCTCTCGGTGCTGCGGGCCCTTTCCGGCAACGGCATCGTGGCGATGCAGGGCGACCGCGACTTCGACAACACCGGCGTGGCCGTTCCGTTCTTCGGACGCGAGGCGTTCTTTCCCCGCGGCCCCCTGCGCGTTGCGATGGCCTCGGGCGCGACGGTGCTGCCGGCGTTCATCGTCGGGATGCCCGACGGCCGGTATCGGGCCATCGTGGAGGAGCCCCTGACGATCGAGGGCGGCGACGACCGCGACGCCGCTCTCCAGGCGAACCTCCGGCGCTACGTCGCGATCCTCGAGCGCTACGTCCGCCAGTACCCGGAGCAGTGGTACTGCTTCTTTCCCTTCTGGGACGATCCCTCGCGCCGCCCGCGTCCGGACGCGCGTCGTGGCGAGAGTTCCGGAACCGGTTCCCGGGAGTCCCGCCGCCCGGCGGAACCCTAGAGCGGTCGACGCGCGGTCACGGCCGCGACGAAGAAGGCGTCGTAGTGCCTGGCCAGCTCTTCCACGTCCGGCAGGACTTCCGGCCGCTCGAACCCCGCCGCGCCGAGGGCCGAGCGCCAGTTTCCGGGCGTGAGGAATCCGTGGTTGGGGCGCGTCCGGGGATCGGTCGCGACGCCCGTGAAGTTCTCGAGGAAGTTGAAGACGAACTCGACGTAGATCGGCTGGCCGGGAAACGGCCGCACGCACTCCGAAAAGACCGCGGCGCCGCCGGGCAGCAGCGTTTCGCGGACGCGGGTGAGGGCGGCTCCGAGGTCCCGGGCGATGTGGATGGTGTTGACCGCGTACACGACGTCGGCGGACCCGGGCGCGACGCCCTGGGCGGCAAAGTCGCGGTCCATGTCGAGGCGGAGATACTGCGCCTGCAGGTCGGGAAAACGGGCGCGGATCGTTCGCTCGGCCCGGCGCAGGAAGGTCGGCACGATCTCGGTGAACACGTACCGTTCGATCCGCGAGAGTTGCGCGTCCCGCGCGAGGCGCTCGCCCACCGCGAGCGCCGCCGAACCCGAGCCGCCGCCGATCTCGACGATACAGGCCCCGCGAGCCGCCGGGAGGGCCCGCGCCACGGCCTCGGCACCGAGCCGGTTGTTGATCTGGTAGAGCAGATTGTCGTTCGAGAAGTAGTCGAACCATAGCGGAAGCCGCGCCGGGGCGAAGAGGATCTCCTCACCCGTCTTCTCCCCGCGCAGGAACGCGGGGACGTGCTCGACCATGGCCCGCACCACCGCGAAGGCCGGCAACGCCTGCGGATCGATCGCGCGCGCCGCGGCCTCGGCGCGGTCGGGGTCGCCGGGCGGCAGCGGCCCGCGGGCGCGGTAGGTCGGGTCGGGCCCCGCGCCCGACGCGTCGAGATATCCGGCCGCCGCGAGCTTGGCGAGAAACCACTGGAGGGGCACCGCGGCGCGCGGAGCGTATCCGCGCCGCGCCACGAGCGCCTGCGCCGTCGTGCCGCGCGCGAGGTCTTCTGCGAAGGACAGGTCGTGGACGAGCCGCAGGACGGAGTCGATCGTGAACCGGTCGAAGTGCTCGGCGCAGAGGATGAATTCACGCGTGAAGAGGGACCGGACGGCAGGGTCCGGAATGCGGGCGATCAGGCTGTCCAGGTCCTCCGTCCGTTCGGTCACGCGGAGATTCTAGTGTCCTGTAACAGAAGTCCCGATACCGACCTCGTCGCTTGATAGCGCAAGAACGCCTGAAGAACGAGGGCCACGGTGCCTGTAAGAAGCCGTGTGGCGCCATCGAAACGTCGGTTACAAGAGGCTAGCTTTGCCCCCCGCGCCCCGATTCCGTACACTGTCGGAGCCCCGATGAAGAGGATCTCCGCGATTTTCGGCGGCTTTCTGCTCGCGCTTGCGCCGCTCGCCGCCGCCGAAGCGCCGCCGCGCGTCGTCGTGCTCGGCTTCGACGGCGTCGACGCGTCCGTCGTCGAGGGCATGCTGGCCTCCGGCCGGCTCCCGAATCTCGCCGCCCTGAGGGACCGGGGCGGCTACTCGCCCCTGACGCCGACCGTGCCGGCGCAGACGCCGGTTTCCTGGGCGACATTCTCGACCGGGCTGGATCCGGGCGGCCACGAGATCTTCGATTTCCTCAAGCGTGATCCCGCCAATCGCATCCCGACCTTCGCGGTCGCCGAGGAGAAGTCGGTGCCGTTTCTCCTGGGCAAATTCAACGCGGCGGCTTTCGCGGGCGGTGGACTCGCGATCTTCCTGATCCCGGCGATCCTTCTTCTGGCGCGCGGCCGCCGGCTCGCGGGCGGGATCCTCGCCGTGGTCGGGCTGGCGGCGGGGGCCGCGGCGTTTCTCGCGGTGCGGGCCTGGCTTCCCGACTCTCGGCCCTGGGTCCGGAACAACCGGCGGGGAGCCGTCTTCTGGGACGAGGTCGGGGCGCGTCCCGCGACCGTGATCCGGATGCCGGTCACCTTTCCGCCCGAGGCCTTCGCGGAGGGCCACATGCTGTCGGGACTCGGAGTGCCCGACATCTCCGGCCGGATCGGCCGGCCCGCATACTTCACGTCGGATCCGTTCTTCGCGCCGCGGGAAGGCAACGACTTTTCCGTCGAGATCACCCGCCTCGAGTCCAACGTCGGACGACAGTCCGTCCGCGTCCTGGGCCCGCCGGGCCGGGCGTTCGGACGCGAAGGCACGATCGACGCCGCACTGACGCTCTCCGTGCCGGACGGGCGCGACCGCATCGTCATCGAGGCCGAGGGGGCCCGGACGGAGCTGCGCCCGGGTGAGTGGAGCGACTGGGTCCCGCTCGTCTTTCGCGTCAACCCTCTCGTCGCGATTCACGGCTACGCCCGGATGCGGCTGGAGAGCGTTCAGCCGGAGATCGGCCTCTACCTCTCGCCGATCCAGTTCGACCCCGAGCATCTCCCGCCGGGATTCACGATCTCCTCGCCGCGCGGGTTCGCGGAGCAGCTCGTCCGCGAGTACGGGCGGTTCAAGACGATGGGCTGGGCGATCGACACGTGGTCGATCCAGTCGGGCACGCTGCCGGAGGACGCCTTCCTGGAGGACGTGAAGATGACGGCGGACCAGGAGCGCCGGATGCTCCGGGGCCTGCTCGGCCGCAAGGACCGGCTGCTCTTTCACTACTTCGAGTTCCCCGACCGCGTCGGGCACGTCTTCTGGCGCTTTCGGGACCCGGAACATCCGGCCTACGACGCGAAGCTCGCCGTGAAGTACGGGGACGCCGTCGAGAAGGCTTACGTGATGATGGACGAGATCGTGGGCGAGACGGCCCGGGCGCTTTCGCCGCAGGACGTGCTCCTCGTGCTTTCGGACCACGGGTTCGCGACCTGGCGGCGGTCGGTCAACTACAACTCGTGGCTGGTTCAGAACGGATACCTCGTGCTGAAGTCGAGCGCGAAGCGCCAGAATCTGGAAGCGCTCTTTTCCCGCGGTCAGTTCTGGGAAGCCGTCGACTGGACGAAGTCCAGGGCCTATGCCATGGGCCTCGGCGACATCTACGTCAACCTCGCCGGACGGGAGTCCGGCGGGATCGTCGCGCCGGGCGCCGAGTACGAGGCGCTGCGCGCGGAGCTCTCGCAGCGGCTGACCGCCCTGACCGATCCGAAGAACGGGCGCCGCGCGGTCTCCCGCGTCTTCAAGCGCGAGGACGTCTACCGCCGCTTCGATCCGCGCCTCATTCCGGACCTCATCGTGGCGAACCTGCCGGGCTACCGCGTGTCCTGGCAGTCGTCGCTGGGCGTGCCGACGGACTCGGTCTTCGAGGACAATCGCGACGTCTGGAGCGGCGATCACTGCTCGCTCGACCCCGATCTGGTGCGCGGAGTCTTCTTCTCCTCGAAGCCATTCCACGCGGCGTCCGTTCCCGGCATCGCCGACGTCACGGCTTCGGTGCGGGCGCTGGTCGGCGCGGCCGCCGGCGCCGACGCCGCGGGGGCCTCGCTCTGGTGAAGGGACGCCGGCTCGCCGCCGTGCTCCTGCTCCTGGCGACCGCCGTCCTCGCCTCCCAGGATTCCGTGACCCCCGCCGACTCCGAGCGGCGCGCGGACCTCGAGAAGCTGCAGGGCCGCATCGGCGCGCTCAAGTCGAGGCTCGCCCAGAGCGAAAAGAAGGAGGCGACGCTGGCCGAGGAGCTCCAGCGACTCGAGCTGCGGCTGGAGATCGCCACGCGCGAGGGCGAGCTGCTCGCGGCGACGCGCGAGGAGTTCGCGCGGCGGCTGGCCGCGGTCTCGCAGGAGCGCGTGTCGGCGGCTCTCGCGGCGGCGCGTTCGCGGGAGGCGCTCCTCGCCCGGGCGCGGCTGCTGCAGCGTTTCGGACGCTTCGGGTACTTCCGGGTCCTCCTCGAGGCCGGAGATCTGCCCGCGCTGCTCGAATCGATCGAGCGCCTCGACGGCCTGGCACGGCGCGACGGCCGGCTGCTCGTTCGCTACCGGGACGCCGATGCGCGTCTCCGGGACGACCTGGCTCGCGAAGAGGCGCTGAAGGCCGAGATCGACCGCCTGTACGCGAAGAGCCGCCAGGAGGAGTCCCGCGTGGCCTCGCTCAAGGTCGAGCGCGAACGCCTGCTCGCCCGCGAGCGCAGCCAGGCCGCATCGCAGCGCCGCGAGGTCTCGGCGCTGACCGACAAGGCCTCCCGGCTCGAGCGCCTTCTCGAGACGCTCGCCCGCCGGAGCGGGGGCGACGAACCGGTCGGACCCTCCGGCGGCATTCGGCCGTGGAAGGGCGTGCTCGACTGGCCGGCCCGGGGCACGATCATCGAGACGTTCGGCCGACACCGGCACCCCCGCTTCGACGCCTGGACCGTCTCCAACGGCGTCGCCGTCGCGCTCCCGCTCGGCACGCCGGTCCGCGCCATCTACGCCGGCAAGACGATCTACGCTCAGTGGCTGGCCGAGTACGGCAACCTGGTCATCCTGGACCACGGCGACGGGATGCTGACGCTCTATGCCTGGCTCCAGGCCGTCTCGGTCCAGCCGGGCGTCCCGGTGCCAGTCGGCGGGGAGATCGGCCTGGCCGGCTATGGACCCGGCCGCGACGAGCCGGGCCTCTATTTCGAGGTTCGCGACCGCCAGAAAGCCACCGATCCGGTGGCCTGGCTCCGGTAGCGGCGCTGCGGCGGGCGACGGGCCGGCCGGCTCGGAAAACCGGAAATGTCACCCCGCGACCCGGGTGTTACCATCCTCACGATGAAATCCAACCGGTCTCGTCTCGCGTTCGTGGTCGTCTCGATCTGCGCGCTCGCGTCGCTGCGGGCGGTGGCGGGGCCGGAGGGCGCGGGGCGCGACCCGGCGACGCGGGCGCTGTCGATTTTTTCCGAGGTCTTCTCGCTGACGCGGTCCAACTATGTGGAACCGACCGATCCCGCGACCCTTCTCGAAGGGGCGTACGACGGGATGTCCGACGCGCTGGACCCGTTCTCCTACTACGTTCCCGCCTCGGCACTGGCCGCCTACAAGGCGCAGCAGGCTTCGGGCGCGGCAAGCGCGGGGATCGTCTTCGCCCGACGCGGCGGATACCCGTACGTGGTCGGACCGCTCCCCGGCTCGCCGGCGGAGAAGGCCGGCGTGAAGGCGGGCGACCTGATCGATACGGTGAACGGCAAGCCGCTGCGCAACGCGCCGTACTGGCAGATCAAGGCGGCGCTCGAGGGGCCCGAGGGCTCGACCTGCGAGCTCACCGTATTCCGCGGGGGGGACGAGAAGCGCCTGACGCTTCCCATCACGCGGGCCCGGTTCGATCCGCCGGCGCCGTCGACGACGTGGGAACGGGACGTGGCGATCATCAAGATCCCGGCCTTCACCACGTCCACCGCGTCCGCAGTCCAGAAGGAGCTCGCCGAGGCCAGCCGGCGTTCGATCGACACGGTGATCCTCGACGTGAGGGGCTCGATCGGCGGAGACGTGGCTGACGCCGCGCCCGTGGCCTCGCTTTTCCTCGGGAAGGGCACGGTCGCCACGGTCCGCTCCCGCAAAGTCGTCGGAAAGACCCTCGAGGGCTCGGGAGAACCGGTCTGGAAAGGCCGGCTGGTGATTCTGATCGACGACTCGACGGCGGGGCCGTCCGAGGTCCTGGCCGCGGCGCTTCGCGACCGCGCGAGCGCGACCACCGTCGGCGAGAAAACGATCGGCATGGCCATCGTTCAGCGAAGCATCCCGACCGGCGAGGGCGGGATCCTGTACATGACCGTGGGGCGCTACGTATCGCCGAACGGCGAGGTGCTCGGCGGAAAGGGACTGACTCCCGACGAGCGGGTGCTGGTCTACCCCGGCGAGTCGAGCGACCGCGACCCCATCCTGGAGCGCGGGCTGAGCGTCGCCCGAAACAGCGCTGCCCGCAAGGCCGCGTAGCGCCGCGGTTTCGATTCTCCCTTGAAGCGCCGCGGGCGCCGCGTCTCCGGCGCGACGATCTTTTTCGCCCTCCTCTCGATCGGCCTCGCGGTCGTCCTGTACGTCCAGACGCGTTCGGGGCCTGGTCCCCGGACGGCGCCGGAGACGACGGCGCCTCCCAGGATCGGGCGCCCGGCACCGACCCCCCGTCGCCGCGCGCCTGCGCCGTCGCCGCACCCGGCCCGCACCTCGCCCCCCGGCGTGGTTGCGCCGGGGTCCGGGCTCGCGGCCATCGTCATCGACGACCTGGGCAACGACCTGGCTCCGGCCGAGCGCATCGCGGGCTGGAGGGAGCCGGTGGCCGGCGCCGTCCTGCCCGGGGTCGCGTTCAGCGCAGCCGCGGCCAGGGTGCTCGAGCGCGGAGGCAAGGAAGTCCTGCTGCACCTGCCGATGGAGCCCGCGGGTTATCCGAAGGTCCGCCCCGGCCCCGGAGTGATCCTGCGGACGCAGTCGGAAGCGGAGATCGTCCGCATCCTCGACGGGGATCTCGCGAGCGTGCCCGGCGCCGTCGGCGTGAACAACCACATGGGCTCCGCCGCGACGGCGGATCCGCGGGTCATGCGGATCGTCGCCGGCGTGCTGGCCGCACGCGGGCTCTTTTTTCTGGACAGCCGCACGACGGACGCAACCGTGGCCGAGCAGACGGCCGAGGCGGCCTCCGTCCCTTCGGTATCGCGCCGCGTCTTCCTCGACGACGTCGAGTCGGCCCCGGCGATCCGCAAGCAGCTCGCCGAGCTCGTGCGCCGCGCCCGCGAGGAGGGCAGCGCGGTCGCCATCGGGCATCCTCACGCCGTCACCCTCGCGGTCCTCGAGGCGGAGATGCCCGGGCTCGCGGAGAAGGGCGTTCGGCTGGTGAGAGTCGGGGAGCTGGTGCGGTAGGCGTCGTCGGGCGTCAGCCCCCGGTCGCCGGCTTTCGCTTCGCCGCTTCCCAGTACCGGTCGAGCTCGGCCATCCCGGTCTCCGAGACGTCGCGGCCGGCCTCGCGCGCCAGTCGGGCGACTTCGGCGAATCGCTGGCGGAATCGCCGGTTGGCCAGGCGCAGTGCGCTCTCGGGGTCGATGCGGCGCCGGCGGGCGAGGTTGACGACCGAGAGCAGCATGTCGCCGATCTCGTGCAGCTCCGCATCCGCGTCGCCGCGGGCCTCCGCTTCCCGCCATTCGGCCAGCTCTTCCTCGATCTTGGCCGCGACGTCGGCGTCCCGCTCCCAGTCGAAGCCCAGATCGGCCGCGCGCAGCGTTTGACGGTATGCGGCGGCCAGCGCGGGCAGCGCGGCCGGCAGAGTATCGAGAGGATCCTCCTTCGCATCCGGGTCCTGCCGCTTGCGCTTTTCCCAGGCCGTCTTGACCTCCGCCGCGGTGGCGGCGGGCGGGCCCCCGAAGACATGCGGATGTCGCTCCGTCATTTTCCGGGTGATGCGATCCGCGACGGAGCGGATGTCGAACCAGCCGCGTTCCTCGGCGAGGCGGGCGAGAAGAAAGACCTGGAACAGGAGGTCGCCGAGCTCGCCCTCGAGCGGTCCCGGATCGCCGTCGTCCAGCGCCGCGAGCGTCTCGTAGGTCTCCTCGAGCAGGTAGGTCTTGAGCGTTGCGAAGGTCTGCTCGCGGTCCCAGGGACAGTCCCGCCGCAGCCGTTCGACGAGCTCGGCGAGGCGCTCCAGGCTCTCGGACACGCGCGGATCATACCCGCGGAGGTTCCCTGTTAAAATTCGACATTCCCGGCCGCGAGGCGAGAACAGAGGGCGCAGAGTGAGCGAAGAAGAAAAGCCGATCCGCGTCGTCGACCGTCGCATGTTCACCGCCGACGGCGAGCTGCGCCCGGATTACGAGCCGGAGGAGCTTCCGGAGCCTCCCGGTCCGGCGGCGGCTCCGGAAGCGCCGCCGAAGGGGACGTCGCCCCCGCCGGCGGAGGCGGGCGCCGACACCGCGACGTCCCCCGCCTTCATCGCGCTCGTCAGCTTCCTCGCCTCCAACGTTTACGCCGCCCTGGGCGTCGACCCCATGACCGGAGAAAAGCTCCAGCGCCGCGAGCCAGCGGCGGCGCGCCAGATGATCGACTGGCTGGGCGCCCTCGAGCTCAAGACGCGCGGCCGACTCTCGTTCGAGGAGACCGACCTGCTTTCCCGCGTCCTTTACGAGCTCCGCATGGCCTACGTCGAGGCCGTTCGGCCGCCGGGCCGGGAGCCGCCACGATAGTGCCCTGGAACGGACGAACCGATATCCACCGCGAAACTCGAATGGCGTTGCGATGCGCGAGGAGCGGGAGCCGCGGTGCCCGTCGGGAACCGGACGGGGCCGTCGAACACTCCCATTCCGGCGTCCCGGCAGCCCTGTGACCAGCGCCGCGCGATTCCCGCTTCCCGTCCTTCGGCTGGCGGCGGTTCTCCTCGTGCTGCTCGCCGCCGCGGGAGCCGCGGCCCAGGAGGCCCTCTCGCCGTTGCCCCCGCCGGTCACCCGGAGCCAGTACCGATCGCAATGGTTCGAATTTCTGTCGGCCTTTTCCGACGGCGACACCGCGATGGCCAACCGCGCCCTCGAGAACATGGTGCGTGCCGGGCGCAAGGTCGGCGTCTCGCGTCTCTCGGACTTCTCCCGGACCGCCGTCTTCCTCGGACGCCGCGCGGAGAAGCAGGGACAGCCCGCACGCGCGGCGGAGGCGTATGCCGCCGCCCTCCGGCTCGATGATTCCAATCCGGACGCGATCGTCGCGCGGCTGTCGTTTCTGGTGCGCCATGGCCGAGCCGCGGAGGCTCTGCGCGCCCTGCCGGCGTCCACCGTGGACCTGCTGTCCACGCACGAAGCCCGGGTCGAGATCGGGTCCTCGCTCGTCCTGTGGCTGGCGTTCGCCGGCGCCGGAGCACTGATCGCGACGGTGCTCGCCCTCTTTGTACGGCTCTTCCCGCGCCTGATTCACGACATCGGCGAGGCCGCGCGCCGGCGATTCGGAAGGAACGGGATCCTCCCGCTCGCGCTCATGATCCTGGGCCTGCCCCTCTTCGTCGGGCTGGGCCCGGTCTGGCTCGTGCTCTATTGGGGCGCGCTCCTGTACGCCTACGCGGCGCCGGTCGAGCGCGGCCTGCTGGCCGCCGGGTTCGTCGGGCTGGCGCTCGTACCGCTTCTCGTGGATCGGATCACTGCCGCGAACATCGAGCAGCGCTCGCCGCTGTTCGTGGCGGCCATCGATCTCGACGAGCGGCGCGAGGACGCGAGCGCCGTCGACGGCCTCCGCCAGGCTTCGGCGGTTTTCCCGGAGGATTCCCACGTCTGGTTTCTCCTGGGCGTCTTCGCCGAGCGGTCCGGCGATCTCGAACGTGCGCAGTCGGACTACGGCCACGCTCTGCAGGCCGATCCCGACGACTACCGGCCGATCCTGAATCGCGGCAACGTCCGGTTCGCCGAGGGCGACTATGGCGAAGCGATCCGGGACTACGTCGAGGCCGCAAAGCGCGCGCCGCGCGCGCCGGAGATCTTCTACAACCTCTCCCTCGCGCGGGGCGAGGCCTACGATTTCGACGGTCAGGCGGCGGCGCTGGCGCAGGCGCGCGAGATCTCCGCCTCCCGCGTCAACGGCTGGACGAGCACGCCGACCCTGTCGCGAGTGGTTCCGATCGGTTATCCCGTCGAGCGGGCGCGGGCCCGTATGGCCGCGTGGGATGCGCAGCCCAAGAGCCGCCGCCTGCCGGGCCACGGGAGCGCCGGGGGCTGGAGGCAATACTTCTCGGCATGGTCGATCCCTCCGCTGGCGGCGCTCGCCCTCGGCCTCTACTTCGCGCGGGCCTGGCGGCGGCAGGGCGTGGCCGAGGAGTGCTCCCGGTGCGGCCGCGCATTCTGCAATCGCTGCCGGCTCTGGGGGGACGTCTCGCTGCACTGCGCCGCCTGTTCGAGACTTCACCTGAAGAAGGACGAGGTGGACATCGAGGAGCAGGTGGCGGAGACCCGGGCGATGCAGCATCGCGCCCGGTGGCGGCACCGCGCCGTTCGCATCGCGTCGCTCGTGTTGCCGGGATGCCACGGATTCGCCTCGGGGCGTCCGGTGCGCGGGGCGGCGTCGCTCTTCGTGTTTTTCTTCGGCCTGGGTGCCGCGATCGTCGACGATCGCCTGTTCGATCCGTTCACGTTGCCTCCGCAGGGCGCGTGGCGCCTGACCGTCGTCGCGGGGGTCGCCCTGGCGCTGGTGGTCTGGCTGCGCGCCCAGTGGACGGCGAGGAGCGCTCCCAGTGGGTCTTGAAGGAACGCTGAAGGTCTTTTCGCTGACCGACATCTTCCAGATGCTCGGGTTGCAGCGGAAGACCGGTGTCCTGACCGTCGAGGGGGAGGACGACTCGATCACGATCTCCTTCCTCGGCGGGCAGGTCGTTGCGGCGGAGTCCACGGCGCGTCGGTTGGACAACCGGCTCGGCAACCTCCTGATCCGCGCGGGCTACGTGACGCAGGAGCAGCTCGACAAGATCCTGGCGGTGCAGACGGAAACCCGCCAGCGGATGGGGTTCCTCCTCGTCCGGGAGGGTCTGATCGATCCGCAGGAGCTGCGCGAGGCGCTTCGCCTCCAGATCGCGCGGATCGTCTACACCGCTTTTCGCTGGCCCGACGGCCGCTTCCGCTTCAGCCAGGAGGGCATGGTCGACTACGACGCGGACCACATGGCGCCGGTCTCGATCGACTCGATCCTCATGGAGGCGGCGCAGATGGTCGACGAGTGGCCGCTCTTCGAGAAGAAGATCGGCTCGCTCGAGGCCATCTATCGCCGGGCGCCGGGCGTCGAGAACCTCAAGCTCGTTCATGGCGAGAAGAATCCTCCGGAAGGGACCCTCGCCGTTTCGAGGTCGGAGGCCGAGACCTGGCGCTGGATCGACGGGCGCCGCTCGGTCAGCGACATCATGGAGCGCGCCTTCCTTTCCGATTTCGAGGTTCTCAAGGGCTCCGCCGATCTGCTCGGGCGGCACCTGATCGAACCCGGCCGCGTCGAGGAGCCGCCGGAGGCCGAGCCCCCGCCGGTCGCCGCTGCGGCCGCGCCGCCGCGGGTGTCGGGTCGGACGGCTGCTCTATGGGCGGCACTCCTGGTGCTCGCCGCCTTCGCCGTCTACCTGATTCCGCGCAACCCGGCCAACCTGTTTCTGCGGCAGCCCGGCGAGATTGCCGAGGGCGTCGAGCTTCGCAAGGCCATCTCGTTGAATCGCGTCGTGGCGGTCGAGCGGGCGATCCGGATCTACTACGACGCGAGCGGACGCTATCCGCGCAGCCTGGAAGACCTGGTGGTTGCCGGGATCCTCGAGGAAGACGCCCTGCGCGATCCGTATGGACGCTTCTTCCGGTACATCCTCCGGGCGGAGGATGGAAAGTTCGGGCTCTACGGCCGCAACGCCCGCGGCGAGATCGACCTCGACCTTTCCCTCGAGCGGAGCCTGGCTCCCGTGTCCGAGCTCCGGCCGGCGCCATCGAGGCCAGCACCGCAGAATGAGAAACCGAGCGTCCAGGTCGTGGATTGAGGCAAAAAGTTGAGTCTATGAGACTTAGGGGCCAGCTGCAAAAAAACTTGACAGTGATACGCTCATATCCTATAGTCAGCCCTCCAAGTCGAATCGAGGAGGAGCAGGAAGAATGAGCAAGATCATCGGAATCGACCTCGGCACCACGAACTCGTGCGTTGCCGTCATGGAGGCGGGGGACCCGGTCGTCATCCCCAACGCGGAGGGAAACCGCACGACTCCATCGGTCGTCGCGTTTTCGAAGTCGGGCGAACGTCTGGTCGGCCAGGTGGCCAAGAGGCAGTCGATCACGAACCCGGCCAACACCGTCTATTCGATCAAGCGTTTCATGGGGCGAAAGTACTCGGAGGTCGCCGAGGAGATGCGGATGGTGCCCTTCACCGTCGTCGCGGCGTCCAACGGCGACTGCCAGCGTCAAGGCCGGCGGCAAGGACTGGTCGCCGCCCGGAGATCTCGGCGATGATCCTCGGCAAGCTGAAGGAGGCGGCCGAGGCGTACCTCGGTGAGAAGGTCACCCGGGCCGTCATCACGGTCCCGGCATACTTCAACGACTCGCAGCGCCAGGCGACCAAGGACGCCGGCCAGATCGCCGGGCTGACGGTCGAACGGCTCGTCAACGAGCCGACGGCGGCCGCACTCGCCTACGGTCTCGACAAGAAGAAGGACGAGACCATCGCCGTCTACGACTTCGGCGGAGGCACGTTCGACATCTCGATCCTCGAGGTCGGCGAGGGCGTCGTCGAGGTCAAGTCCACCAACGGTGACACGCACCTGGGCGGCGACAACATCGACCAGCAGATCATCGAGTGGATCCTGGCCGAGTTCAAGAAGGACCAGGGGGTCGACCTCTCGAAGGACCCGATGGCGATGCAGCGCCTGAAGGAAGCCGCCGAGAAGGCGAAGATCGAGCTCTCCAACGTCGTCGAGACCGAGATCAACCTTCCGTTCATCACGGCCGACGCCTCCGGTCCCAAGCACCTCCAGCTCAAGCTCTCGCGCTCGAAGCTCGAGCAGCTCGTCGAGGACATCATCGAGAAGTCGATGGGCCCCTGCAAGCAGGCGCTCAAGGACGCGGGCCTCGAGGCGAAGGACATCGACGAGGTCGTCCTCGTCGGCGGGCAGACGCGGATGCCGCGAATCCAGAAGCTCGTCAAGGACTTCTTCGGCAAGGACCCGCATCAGGGCGTGAACCCGGACGAGGTCGTTGCCATCGGCGCGGCGATCCAGGGTGGCGTGCTCGCCGGCGACGTGAAGGACCTGCTGCTGCTCGACGTGACGCCGCTCTCGCTCGGCATCGAGACCCTGGGCGGGGTCACGACAAAGCTGATCGAGCGCAACACGACCATCCCCACCAAGAAGAGCGAGGTCTTTTCGACCGCGGGCGACAACCAGACCTCCGTCGAGATCAAGGTGCTGCAGGGCGAGCGGGAAATGGCCCGCGACAACAAGACGATCGGCGTCTTTCATCTCGTGGGCATTCCGCCGGCGCCCCGCGGCATGCCCCAGATCGAGGTGACCTTCGACATCGACGCCAACGGCATCATGAACGTTTCGGCCAAGGACCTCGGCACCGCCAAGGAGCAGAAGATCACCATCACCGCCTCGTCCGGGCTCGCCAAGGACGAGATCGACCGGATGGTCCGGGACGCCCAGTCCCACTCGGAGGAGGACCGCAAGCGCCGGGAGGAGATCGAGGCGAAGAACCGGCTCGACTCCCTGGTGTACGCGTCCGAGAAGACGTTCAACGAGAACAAGGCCAAGCTCTCGGCGTCGGACGCCTCGGCGTTCGAGGCGGCGCTCGCCGACGCGAAGTCGACGCTCGCTTCGGGCGGAGTCCAGGCCATGAACGACGCGGCCGAGACGGCTGCAGCAGGCTTCGCACAAGGTCGCCGAGGCGATGTACAAGAGCGCCCCCGACGCCTCGCCGGGTCCGGAGGGGGCCAGCGGCTCGACCGCGGACTCGGGCCCGGGCAAGGAGGACGAAGTGATCGACACGGAGTACGTGGACAGTGAAAAGAAATAGCCGCGTGAGGCGGCCCTGACCCGGACCCGCGCCGCATGACGGTCTTTCGCTGGAATTCGCTGCAGGACCTCTTCGCCATCCAGGAGAAGGTCAACCGGCTGTTCGAGGAGACGATCCACCGGACGGAGTTCCCCGACGACGGCCTCGACGCGGCCCTGTGGTCCCCGGCGGCCGACGTCTACGAGACACCCGAAGAGATCATCCTCAACATCGAGCTGCCGGGGGTACGGCTCGAGGACGTGCGGCTCGAAGCCCTCGACGGCAAGCTCCGGGTCTCAGGACATCGCAAGGCGAGCGGCGCCGAGCCGCGGCAGTTCGTGCGCATGGAACGCATCTACGGCGCGTTTTCGCGCGACTTTCCGGTGCCGGCGTCGCTCGACCCCGGGGCGATCAAGGCGACGCTCCGCGCCGGGGTCCTTCGGGTCGTCGCCCCGAAGACCGAGAAGGGACAGCCGATTCCCGTCGAGCCGCGGAGGGCCCGGTGAAGTCGGGCGGCCGGACCGGCGTCTTCCGGATCGGCGTGATTGCCGAAAAGTACGGGATCCATCCGCAGACGCTTCGGATGTACGAGCGGGAAGGCCTCCTGCGCCCGGCGCGCACCGAGGGCAACACCCGGCTCTACGACGCCGACACGATCGAGCGGCTGGAGATCATCCTCACGCTCACGCGTCACCTGGGAGTCAACCTGGCCGGGGTCGAGGTCATCCTCCACATGAAACAGCGCATGGAGCGCATGCACGGCGACGTTCACCAGATGCTCGAGAAGCTCCGTGCCGAGCTCGAGGGCCGCCGGCCGGCGGGGAGCGACACGGGCGTGGCCCTGGCCAAGATTCCCGGCCGCCGCTACGCCACGGGCCGGCCCGACCGGAACGCATGACCCCCGGAGGGGACGCGGCCGAGGCTGCCGGGGGGTGCCCGGAACCGGGTGCCACCCGAGTCCGCTCTCATGTAGAATCCCGCGTTCCGATGAACCCTTTGGGAGGCTTTGTGAAAAGAGTCGTCTTCGTCGTCGCCGGCTTGGCGCTGGCCCTTTCCGCCCTGGCCGAGGTGTCCAAGTACAAGGACTGGGACCGCTCGGCGGAGGCCTACTTTCTGACGCCCGAGGAGCGCACCGAATGGAAGGCGCTCACGACCGATGAGCAGGCCGAGCAGTTCATCGCGCTGTACTGGGCCAAGCGAGGCGGGGCTGCCTTCAAGCAGGAGGTCTCCCGTCGCATCGCCGCGGCCGACCAGCAGTTCAAGTCGGCGCGCTACAAGCAGGGCTCCGACTCGGTCCGGGGCCGCCTGCTCGTGACCCTCGGGCCGCCGTCCCGCGTTTCGCAGCAGCGGGCGCAGGAGGGGCAGGTCGACGATACCGCCGGCGTGACGGCCCCCGCGATCGACACGCGGTTCCAGGGAGACACCCAGTCCGCGATCCTCTACACCTGGACCTGGGACAAGGAGAAGCTTCCGCCGGTGCTCGGCCTCAACGAGCTGCGCGCGCAGATTTCGGTGGATCCCCGGCGCGGGACCGAAGAGCTTCGCAGCGGCGCCCAGGTCGACCACGCGATTGCGACTCTCGCCGAAAAATCGATCGTCAATCCCGACGCGACGCTGACCGCGGCCGCCCCGGGGGCTCCGGCCACCGGGGCTCCGGCCGCGGGGGCTCCGGCGGGGGCGGCTCCGGCAGCAGCGGCTGCGGCTCCGCCTCCCGCCCCGGCCGTCCTTCCGCTGCCCGCTTCGGTCAAGTCGGCCCTGGCGGCCGCGCCGCCCGCGGTGGCCGGCGAGGCCGGCTTCTGGTCCGGGACCTTCCGCTCGCCGGAAGGCGACGACTTTCTCGCCCTGCAGTTCTATCTGCCGGCCAACAAGTCGGCCTTCGCGGCCGAGACGCCCATGAAGCTCGGCGTTCTCGTGACCGACGGAAGCGGCCAGGAAGTCGAGTCGTCGTGGGAAGACGCCAAGTTCTCGGAAGTCGCCGAGGGCACGCGCAAGGATAAGGTCGTCGACAAGTCGATCGCCCTCCCGCCGGGGACCTACAAGGGGACCTTCGGCGTTTTCGCGGCCGAGGATCAGCCGCCGCTCGCCTCCGCGACCGTGCCCTTCACTCTCGATCCGAAGTCGACCGAGTTCGAGGTTTCCCCGCTCATCCTTTCGAGCGGCCTGGTGCCGCTGACGAAGCGCCCCGGCCCCACGGACCCGTTCGTATTCGGGATCGAGAAGCCGATCAAGGTCGAACCCAAGGGCGACCGCGCATTCTCCAAGCAGGACAGCCTCTGGTACTTCTACGAGGTGACCAACCCCATGGTCCCGGCGCCCCCGCCGCCGCCCGCCGACGCCCCCGCTCCGGACCCGGCCGCCACGCCGGCGCCGGCGCCCCGGCCGCGCGTGATGACGCGCATCAACGTCCAGCGCAATGGCCAGGATGCATTCGCGCCCTTCACCGGGCCGGCGGACCTCATGCCGATCTCCGGCGGGCGCTACGGCACGGGCAGCGAGATCCCGCTGGCCTCGTTCGAGCCCGGCTACTACACGTTCGCGATCCTCGTGCGGGACCTCAACGCTCCGCGCGGCTCGGACGCCAACAAGGGCTACGAGCGCAAGGACGATTTCATCGTGCTGATGCCGGACGGCAGCCTGCCGAAGAAAGCCGCCCCGGCGCCGGCTCCGCCCCCGAAAAAGAAGTAGGGCGAAGACGCGGCGACGACCGGAAGGGCGGGGATGCACCCCGCCCTTTTTTCTTGCGGCTCGCCGGGGCCGCGCCTACTCGATCCGGACGTTCGCCCGGGCCGTGCCCATCTTTCCGGTCGCGGCATCCCGCACGTTGACCACGATCCGGTAGTTGCCCTTCTTGGTCTGCAGCTGCGTCGAGTACACGACCGGATCGCTCGTCGAGATCCGGTCCGCCGCGATCTCGAAGCTCGACTCCTGATGGCCGATGTCGCTCATCCGGCCGCGGTCGTCGATCGCTCCGATGTAAAAGGCCGCCCGGGCCGTGGCCTTCTCGCCGTCGGCCACGAAGGTCAGGGCCGAGGCGGGCATCGTCACCGTGATCGGAAGGCTGAAGAGCTTCTTCTCGCCCGGCGTCGCCGGGGCCGTGCGGAGCACGGCGGGGATGGCTCCGTAGGTGAGGTCGGTCTGGAGGGTCGCCAGCGCCTGCTGAGCGACGACCGTCTCCTCGGGACGCACTTCGTATCCGCGCCGGGCCCGGACGGTCAGGCCCGGGCGGTTGACGGTGACCGCGACTTTCTCGTACTTGCCCTTCGGGAAGCCCGACAGGTTGATGCCGACCGAGTAGTACGTGGACACCGCTTCGTAGACGCTCGTCAGGCCCTGCCGGAAATCGTTCGTATTGAGGAGGGCCCGGCCCCCGGTCTCATAGGCCAGTTCCTGCAGGCCGTTCTGGCGGTCCTGGCGGGCCTGGAAGCCGATGCCCGGCCGGCTCGACAGCGGATCGTCGTTGGAGGGCCCCACGCCCTCGCCCGTCAGGCCGGTGGCGTCGATCGTGAAGAACGTGACCTCGTCGGCATTGGCGCCCTGCACGATCTTGCCGACGCGCTCCGGGACCTGCCGGATGTTCGAGAACTGGAGCGACGGGGTGGCGATCGAGCCCGACGCGTACTGCGACATGACGAGGCCCGGCTGGTACTCGAAGCCGCCCGTCACGAACAGGAACGACTTCTTTCCGGGCAGGGGTGTGAGCGTCACGAGCTCGTTCTGCATGTTCGTGAGCATCGTTTCGATCTCCTGGCCGGTTTCCGCCGCGTACTGGCTGACATAGGCGCCCCGGCGCCGGCGCGGCGTCGAGTCGATCAGGGCCATCGTCTGGCGCTGGGTCTGGAGCCGGGACATCCCCGGGTGCTCCTTTTCGATCTTCGAGATCGCCGCCATCGCCGTCTCCTTGCTCGTCGTCCAGTCCGACAGGACGACGGGCGAGCGGTCGAAGAGAACGACGCGCGTGGCGTCGTACGGGCCCAGCCGCGAAACGAAGTCCGAGAGCGCGCCGAGGCTGCGGTTGCGGATCCCGGGCGAGATGAAGCCGAGATCGATGTAGATCAGAAAGTTCCGCGGCACGATCGCCTCTTCGCCCTTCCGGTAGGCGGCGAGGACCTGGTCCGGCGACGCGGCGGCCAGATCCGGGCTGTGGATCGTGCCCCGGTCGACGACGGTGAAATAGTCGATCGGAACGGCCTGCCCGGCGATGCGGACCGCGAAGTCCTCGCGCTTGAGGTCCGTCACGGGCCGGCCCTGCGAGTCGGTGACGTCGACGTCGAGGTCGAGCACGCGCACGACGACTTTTTCCGAGAAGACCGGGGGCGGGGGCGCCGGCACGGCCTCCTGGCCGAGGCCGACGCTGGCGGCGAGCAAAAGGGCGAGTCCGGAGCTCCTCGATCGCATGTTCGGTCCTTTCTGGTGCGGTCCCGGGACCGGGGTTTCCGGCCGCGGGATCGCTCGATACGGCACCGTCAACGCCGCCCGCCTTGCGGGGATTCCGAATCGTCCTCTTTTGAGGAAACTTTCAGGCGGCCGGGGGGGGCCGGGAGCTATTCCCGGCCGGCGCCGACCGGCTCGAGGCCCAGATAGTCGAAGAGCATGTTCAGCTCGACCCCGATCTCCTCGGACTCGAGGTCACCGCCGGCCTCGACCGGCAGGCTGCCGATCGCGCAGCCGGCGACCGCCGAACGGGCGCTGCGGACCAGGGCGGCCGAGGCGCTCGGATCGGTCCCGTCGTCGGAGAGGGTCGCCTCGAAGTCCCGGGGGAGCCCCCAGATCTCCGCCCGGGCACGGCCCACCGCCGGCCGATAGGTCTCGAGCACCGCGCCGCGGAACGGGCCGGCGGGGAGGTTCATCTCGCGGACGATCTCGAAGAGGTCGGCGTATCCGATGCAGTGGAGCAGCCCGAGCGTGTAGCCCCGCTCCTTCGAGATCCCGTACCGCTCGGCGAATCGCCCGGCTGCCAGAGCCGCGGCGAGGCTCGCCCGGCGCACGGCCCGGGCTGCGGGATCGTTTCGCGGCAGCGACGGGAAGTCGCTCGACGAGAGCCGGTCGATCAGGACCGTGAGGGCGCGCGCCCCGATGCGCTCGATCGCCTCGGGCACGGTGCCGACGGAGTTTTCCCGGTCGACGGACAGCGAGTTGGCGAGGATGAGAAGGTCGAGCGTCAGGTACTGGTCGAGGGCGGCGATCGGCACGACCGCCTGGGCGTCCAGAGGAGACTTCTTCAGGAGTTCCAGGAGCAGAGTGGCCGTGTCTTCGTGAACCGGGCGCATCAGGTAGTTCTTGATGAGCCGTTCGCGCAGGCGGCGGGCGAACTCGTGGAAGCGCGCGGCGTGGCCGCGGGCCTCGAGCGGTTCCAGGGCGGTGTCGATGCGCTCGAGGGCCTCCCAGAAATGTTCGTCGATCGCGTCGGCCAGGAACGGGAGGACCCACGCGTCGGCCGCCTCCCAGGTCTCGCGCCGCTCCTTGCGGGAGAGCCGGTGCGTGTCGTCGAGCTGCTTGACGCCCTGGAAGGCGAGGGCCTGGCCTCGCAGCGTCAGCCCGATGCGCAGAATCGGCGTCACCCGGTACGTCGGGTCGTAGTCGAAGTTGGCCTCGCGCCACTCGAAGATCTCGAAGAGGAGCTTCCGGGCGAGGTCCTCGACCCGCAGCGACAGGCCATCGAGCGTGTCGTGCCCCATCTCGAGGATCAGCCGCGTCAGGTTCTCCTGCGTCGTCATGTTGCGGGCGAGGAGCTCGTAGAGCGTGGCTGCGGGCAGCGCCCCGCTGCGCAGGAGATGCACGCCGAGCCGGTGCCGTGGCAGGGAGCCCGAGACGTAGACGATCTCCCCGTCCTTCCAGTCCAGGGTCCGGCGGTCGTGCCCGCGCGTGACGATCAGGCGGCCCGACCGCTGGTTGAGTTCCATCCACTGGAGGAGATCGGCGAGTCCGAAGACCTCGAGTCGCCCCCGGAAGTGCTCGGTCATGGCTGCTGTGTCTGCAATTCTAGCACCCGCCGACCGGGTCCGGAGCCCGTCCCGGGGCGGCGGCGTGTGCCAGAATCCGGGGTGTGAAGGACGTCAAGGAGAAGCGGGGCCGCCCCAATCTCCCGGTCGAGACCTCCTCCGGCATCCCCATCGAGCCGTTCTACGGTTTGCCGCGCCCGGGCGAATTTCCGTTCACCCGCGGGGTCTCGGAGGACGGCTACCGGCAGCGGTTCTGGACCATGCGCCAGTATGCCGGGTTCGGCTCGGCCCGCGAGTCGAATCGCCGGTACCGGTATCTCCTGGAGCAGGGCCAGACCGGCCTCTCGGTGGCCTTCGACCTGCCGACCCAGATGGGCTACGACTCGGACGACCCGGCGGCGCGCGGCGAGGTCGGAAAGGTCGGCGTGGCCATCGCCTCGATCGACGACATGCGGGTCCTCACCGAGGAGCTACCGCTCGACCGGATCTCGATCTCGATGACGATCAACTCCACGGCAGCGATTCTCCTCGCGTTGTACCTCGCGGTCGCGCGGGAGCGGGGCATCCGGTGGGACGCGCTGTCGGGGACGGTCCAGAACGACCTGCTGAAGGAGTACGTCGCGCGAGGCACCTACATCTTTCCGCCGCGCGCTTCGCTGAAGATCACGACCGACATCTTCGCGTTCTGCGGGACCGAGGTGCCGCGCTGGAATACGATCTCGATCTCCGGCTACCACATCCGCGAGGCCGGCTCGACCGCCGTCCAGGAGGTCGCATTCACGCTCGCCAACGCGATCGCCTACGTCGAAGCGGCGCTCGAACGCGGCCTTGCGATCGACGACTTCGCGCCCCGGCTGTCCTTCTTCTTCAACGCCCACGCCAACTTTTTCGAGGAGGTCGCCAAGTTCCGGGCGGCGCGGTCGCTGTGGGCCGAGATCGCGCGCGACCGCTTCGGCGCGAAGGATCCGCGCTCGTGGCGGCTGCGCTTCCACACGCAGACGGCCGGGTCGACGCTGACGGCGCAGCAGCCCGAGGTCAACGTCGTGCGCGTGGCGTTGCAGGCCCTCTCCGCCGTTCTGGGCGGGACGCAGTCGCTCCACACGAACGCGTCCGACGAGGCGCTCGCGCTGCCGACCGAGGAGTCCGCGCGCCTCGCGCTTCGGACCCAGCAGGTGATCGCCAACGAAACCGGCGTCGCCGACGTCGCGGATCCGCTCGGGGGTTCGCACCTGGTGGAGGCGTGGACGTCGGAGATCCGGGAGCGCGCCCGGGCGCTCATCCGGAAGGTCGACGAACTGGGCGGGGCCGTCGCCGCGATCGAGCAGGGATTCCTGCAGCGCGAGATCGAGGACGCGGCCTACACCGCGCAGCGCGAAATCGAGGAGGGCCGGCGACTCGTGGTGGGCGTCAACGCCTTTCGCAGCGAGGAGTCGACGCCTCCTCCGCTCCTGTCGGTCGATCCGAGCATCGAAACCGAGCAGATCGTGCGCCTGAGGGCTTTCCGCGCCTCGCGCGATCCGGAGGCGACGCGCCGGGCCCTGGACGCCATGGGGGCGGCCGCGCGCGAGGATCGCAACCTGATGCCGTCGCTCGTCGAAGCGGTCACGTGCCGGGCCACCGTCGGCGAAATCGTGACCTGCCTGAAGGATGTCTACGGCGAATTCCGGCCCGGCAACTAGCTGAAGCGGCCCTTAAGTTTCACTCTCTGAGTCGGTTGCACGTGTGGAAAAAGCTCCCTTCTGCCGTTTCCGTATTTCCCCTCTCTGCACACCCCATTGGGCATCGAGGCTAAACTGCTGATGGCATTGGCGTTTCGCGATCGCACAGGTCTCGGTGCAATTCGCTGTCGGGACCCCCGATTTCGCGTTTTTTGGCCCATTTCCGCAGGGTTATTGACAGGCTTTTCCGCCGGGTCTCCGGAAAACTGATTTCCTTCAGGCCGGCGTGCCTTTTCAGGGCGTCTACACGCCGACTCTGGGGCACATCGACTCGACCGTGCAGGAGTCGCAGAGGGGCCGGCGGGCGGCGCAGATTCGCCGGCCGTGAAAGATCAGCAGGTGCGCGGCGAGGGTGCGGCGGCCCTTCGGAACGATTTCCATCAGGTCGTGCTCGATCCGGACCGGATCCGTCTCGCGGGTGAATCCCATCCGGCGGGCCAGGCGCCCGATGTGCGTGTCGACGACGAAGCCTTCGTCTTTGCCGAACGCGTTTCCCAGCACGACGTTGGCGGTCTTGCGCCCGACGCCCGGGAGGACGACGAGCGCGTCCATCGTGTCCGGGACCTTGCCGCCGTGCTCGGCCGCGATCGCCGCGCCCATCGCCCTCAGGCTCCTGGCCTTGGCGTTGAAGAACCCGGTCGAGTGGATCTCCCGCTCGAGGACCCCGCGCGGGGATCGCGCGTAGTCGGCCGCGGTGCGGTACTTCGCGAAGAGAGCCGGGGTCACCATGTTGACGCGCCTGTCCGTCGACTGCGCCGAGAGGATCGTCGCCACCAGCAGCTCGAGCGGGCTCGAGTGGTCGAGGGCGCACTTCGCGTCCGGATAGGCCTTCTTGAGACGCCTGAGGATGGCGGCGGCGCGGCGCTTGCGCTCCGCCGGGGTTTCTTTCGGGCGCCTCGCCATCGCCGGGGATTCTATGTGTAGGATCGGCGCCGTGCGCCGCTCCGTTGCCGTCGTCGGGCTGGTTTCCGGCCTCCTCGCCGGGTCCGCGGCAGGCCTCCAGATGACGATTCTTCACACCTCGGACCTCCATGGGCGGGTGGACCCGGTCGACGTCCTCGAGGACCGGGACCTCGGCGGGGGTCTCGCGCGCGTCGCGACCGTCGTCCGGCAGGTCCGCGCCGAAGGCCACCCGGTGCTGCTCCTGGATTCCGGCGACACGATCCAGGGCTCGCCGGAACAGGCCCTGGCCTTCGCGGCCGCCCCGGGAGCGACGGACCCGATCATCGGGGCCATGAACCTCGCCGGCTACGACGCGATGGCCCTCGGAAACCACGATTTCGACTTCGGGCGCGTCCGACTCGCCACGTCGCAGCGGCAGGCCCGGTTTTCGATGCTCTCGGCCAACAGCCTGGGAACGGCGGGGAAGCCGGCGTTCGCCCCCTTCCTGGTGAAGAGCATCGACGGCGTGCGGGTCGGCATCCTCGGCCTCGTCACGAGCCAGACCGCCAACTGGCTGTCGCCGGGCCTGCTGCTCGGGCTGCGCTTCACCGATCCGGTGGCGGTGGCGCGGCGCTGGGTCGGGGAGCTTCGCGAGAGCCAGAAATGCGACGTCGTCGTCATCCTCGCGCACGTCGCCTTCGAGAAGGACCCGAAGACGGGCCGGGGCCGCGCCGGGGCTCGGGGCGACCGCGCCTACGCCCTGGCGACGGAGGTTCCGGGAGTCGACCTCGTTCTCGCCGGCCACGCGCACGCGGTGGTGGCGCCGCAGCCGGTCGGCCGGGTCTGGGTCTCGGAGCCCGGGCGCTGGGGCGAGTTCCTCACGCGCTTCGACCTCGAGCTCGAGAAGACCGGCTCGGGCGCATGGCGGGTCGAGAAGGTCGAAGGCCGGAACCTCCCGATGAAGGACGTGGCGCCCGATCCCGAGATCGTGAAGGCCGTCGCGAAGAGCCATGCGGCCGCCATGGACGCCCTCGCCGCGAAACTGACGGACCTCTCGGCTTCGGTCACGACCCGCCAGGCGCGCCGGGAAGACTCCGCGATGGTCGACTGGGTGCACCGCGTCCAGCTCAAGAAGGGCGGCGCGGATCTCTCCTTCGCCTCGGTCCTCGCCGCCGGTCCACTGACCTGGCCCGCGGGGCCGCTGACTCTGAGGCAGGTCTGGCAGTTCTATCCGTACGAGAACAGCCTCGTCACGGTGAAGGCCACCGGAAAGCTGGTCCGCGAGGCGCTCGAGCGCGCCGCCTCGTGCCTGGCCGACGTCGGCGAGCGCGGGCGGGACTGCGACTCCCTCGAGGGCGCCGAGTACGAACTCGACCTCGCGCGCCCGGCGGGACGGCGCGTGGTGTTCCTGCGCCGGGCCGGACGGGACGTCGGCGACGAGGACGTCCTGACGGTCGCGCTCAACTCCTATCGGGCCGCGGGCGGCGGCGGCTATCCGATGTGGAAGCGGGCGGAACGGCTCCGGGAGAAGGGCAACGTCCGCGACATGCTGGCGGCCGACGCGAGATCCCGCTCCCGGCTCGCGCTGGCGGCGACGAACAACTGGAAGGTGGTGGGACCGTGAAACCCGGAGAACGGGACGTGATCGACGCCTTCCACCGGCTGTACTACGCTGGTCCCGACGGCGAAGGCCGGGTCTTTCACCGCACGGCCTGGATGGGCGTTCCGTGCCTGAAGTGCCCGATGGATCTCATGGCGTACCAGGAGATCCTCTTCGAGACGCGGCCGCGGCTCGTCGTCGAGACCGGAACCCACGCCGGAGGAAGCGCCCTTTTCTTCGCCCAGATGCTCGATCTGCTCGGCGCGGGCGACGTCGTCTCGATCGACGTCGAGCCGCGACCGGAACGTCCGGCCCATCCGAGGCTGCGGTACGTGACCGGCTCGAGCGCCGATCCGGCGCTCGTGGCGGGCCTGTTCTCGCAACGGCCGCCCGCCGAGGCGCGGCTGGTGATCCTCGACTCCGACCACCGCAAGGCCCACGTCGCGGCCGAGCTCGCGCTCTTCGCCCCCCATGTCGCGGCCGGGAGCTACCTCGTCGTCGAGGACTCCAACGTCAACGGGCATCCCGTCTGGCCGGACTTCGGCGAAGGACCCTGGGAGGCGATCGCGGAGTTTCTCTCCGGCCACCCCGAGTTCGAGGCGGACCGCTCCCGGGAAAAGTACCTGATGACGTTCAACCCCGGCGGGTTTCTGAGGCGGGTCCGCTGAGACGGAGGTAGTGACCTGTAACAGCCGGTTCGATATCAACCTCGGGGCGAGAATGGCGCAGCAAGTCCTGCAGTGCCAGAGCCACACGTCTTGTCTCGGGCCAGACGGCGCTTTCGAAACTCCTGTTACAGAGCACTAGGTCCGCCCGCGCAGGTCCTTCGAGACCTCGCGGCTGGCGTTGAACCCCGGCGCTCCCGTGACGCCTCCGCCCGGGTGCGTTCCCGACCCGCAGAGGTAGAGGCCCCGGATCGGCGTCCGGTACTGCGCCCAGTCGAGCAGCGGCCGCATCGTGAAGAGCTGGTCGAGGGCGTGCTCGCCGTGAAAGACGTGGCCGCCGGTCAGGCCGAACGTGTTCTCGATGTCGACGGGGGTCAACACCTGGCGCGACGTCACGAGGCCCTTCAGGGTCGGGGCGTGCGCCGCGACGGCGTCGACGACGGCGTCGCCCAGGGCCTCGCGCCGGGCACTCCAGTCGCCGGACTTCAATCGGTGGGGCGCGAACTGCGCGACGATCGACATGACGTGCTTGCCCGCCGGGGCGAGCGCGGGGTCGGTCAACGTCGGGATGACGACGTCGCAGTAGGGATGGGGCGAGAAGTCTCCGTACTTGGCGGCGTCGTACGCGCGTTCGAGATAGTCGATCTCCGGGCCGACGTGGATGCGGCCGGCGAGGACGTTCGGGCCGCCCGCGGCCGCCGCCGAGGGGAACTCCGGAAGGCCGGCGAGCGCCAGGTTCACCTTGGCGAGCGCTCCGACCGAACGGTAGTTCTGCACCTTCCAGAGGAAGTCCGGGTCGAGCTCGACCGGATCGACGAGCGTGAGGAGGGTCCGCCGCGGGTCGGCGTTGGAGACGACGGCGCGTGCCGGCACTTCTTCGCCGGTCGACAGAACGACCCCGGCGGCACGGCCGTCGCGCACGGAGACGCGGGTGACGACGGCCCCCGTGCGGACCTCCGCGCCAAAGGCGCGGGCCGCCGACGCGAGGGCCTGGGTGAGGGCGCCCATGCCTCCGCGGACGAAGGTCGCCGGTCCGGCGGCGTTGGCGTCGCTCGCGGCCTGGAGAATGACGCCCAGACTCGTCCCCGCCGACCATGGGCCGGCGAAAGCGCCGTAGATTCCGCGGGCGGCGACGACCGCGCGCAGCAGCTCCGTCTCGAAGAACTCCGAGACGAGGTCGGCGACGGCCATCGGTCCCCATCGCAGCAACCGGAAGGCGTCGCGGCGGGGCAGGGCCCGGAACTTGCGCCCGAGGCCGAAGAGGCCCCACAGCTCCCCGAGCGACGGGTCGTCGATCGAGGGCGGCGTCATCGTCAGGAGCGGCTCGAGCATCCGGCCGATCCGCCCGAGGCTCTCGTGAAACGCGACGTATCCCTGCGCGTCGTGCGGCGAGATCTTCTCGATCGATCGGGCCGCCGCCTGCGGGTCGGCCGCGAGCGCGAACGCGCGGCCTTCGGGCGCCGGCGCGAACACGCGCGTTTCGGTCTGGATCCAGGACACGCCGTGGCGCGCGAGCTCGAGATCGCGGGCCACCGGCTCGAGGAACGGCCCGGCGGCGTGCAGCAGAGTCGAGGCCCGGAACCCCGGAGCGAACTCCTCGGTGACCGCCACGCCGCCGACGACCTCGCGCCGCTCGAGGACCGAGACCTTGAGGCCGGCCTTGGCCAGGTAGGCGGCCGCGGTCAGGCCGTTGGGCCCGCCGCCGATGACGACGACGTCCTTCGTTTCCGCCATCGGCCTAGACCTTGCCCCGCTTCCAGTCCTCGAGGAGCTTGTTTGCGGCGTTGCGGCCGTTGGCGCCCATGATGCCGCCGCCCGGGTGCGTCGCGGAGCCGCACATGTAGAGGTTCCGGATCGGCGTCCGGTACTGGGCCCAGCCCGGCGCCGGCCGCAGGAAGAAAAGCTGCTCGAGCGTGAGCTCGCCCTGGAAGATGTTGCCCTCGGACAGGCCCCACTCGCGCTCGAGGTCGAGCGGCGTGACGACCTGGCGGTGCTTGATGATCTTGCGGATGTTCGGCGCGTGCTCGGCGATCGTGTCGACCACAGTGTCCCCGAAGGCCTCGCGCTCCTTGTCCCAGTCGCCCTTCAGGTTGTAGGGCGCGTACTGCACGAAGCAGGAAAGGACGTGCTGGCCCGGCGGAGCGAGCGACGGGTCGGTCAGGGTCGGAATGACCATGTCGATGTACGGGCGCTTCGAGAAGCGGCCGTACTTGGCGTCGTCGTAGGCGCGCTCCATGTACTCGACCGAGGGGGAGATGGAGATCGCGCCACGCAGGTGCGCCCCGGGCCCCGGCAGGGCCTTGAAGTCCGGCAGCGCGTCCAGGGCGAAGTTGACCTTCCCCGAGGAGCCGCGGAACTTGTAGCGCCGGATGTCCTCGACGAAGTCGCCGGGCAGCTCCTTCTCGCCGATCATCTTCATGAAGGTCAGCCGCGGGTCGACGCTCGAGGAGACGACGCGCGCGTCGATTTCCTCGCCGGACTCCAGGACGACGCCGGTCGCCCTGCCCGCGGAGACCTTGATCCTCGCGATCGGCGCCTGCAGCCGGATCTCGACGCCGGCCTCGCGGGCCGCGTCGCCGCAGGCGTTGGAGATGGCCCCCGTGCCGCCCCGGGCAAAGCCCCAGGCGCGGAACGCGCCGTCGATGTCGCCCATGTAGTGGTGGAGGAGGACGTACGCCGTGCCGGGCGAGCGAACGCCGAGAAAAGTGCCGATGATTCCGGAAGCGGACATCGTCGCCTTCAACGCGTCGGTCTCGAACCACTGGTCGAGGAAGTCGACCGCGGACATCGTCATCAGCTGGACCTGGTTGTACTTGTCCTGGCCCGAGAGGCTCCGGAAGCGCTTGCCGAGGAACATCAGATCCTGCAGGCCCCGCAGCGTCAGCTTCGTCGGGTCGGGCGGGGTCATCCCCAGGATGGGCTTCACGAACCGGCCCATGTCGGCCATCGCCTTGCCGTATTCGTCGTAGGCCTCGGCATCGAGCTTGGAGTGGCGAGCGATCTCCCGGCGCGTCTTCGCGTGGTCGTTGACGCGCCAGAGGTGGTCGCCGTTCAGCATGGGCGTGAACGTGCCGTCGAGGGGGAGGATCTCGAGACCGTGGCGGGGGAGGTCGAGGTCGCGGATGATCTCCGGCCGAAGGAGCGAGACGACGTAGGAGCAGACCGAGAACTTGAATCCCGGGAACACCTCTTCGGTGACGGCGGCGCCGCCGAGCAGGTGGCGGCGCTCGAGGACGAGCACCTTCTTGCCCGCCTTCGCGAGGTAGGCCGCGTGGATCAGGCCGTTGTGCCCGCCACCGATGACGACGACGTCGTACTTCGAGCTCATGTCGTGATGCGCGCGCCCTCGACGTGACCTGTGACCCGGGGTTTCGCATGCGCGGCTTGCCGCGAGCGCGCGAGCATACTTATAATCGCGCGCCCCTACAAGCTCCCGGATGACCGCGGGTCGGCGCGGGAGTCGGGAGCGGATTCGAGGGAACGAGTGCCGATCGGGACCGCCGTACACGAGAGAACGTTTCCCCTCTGCGAGAGCCTGAACTACCGCGAGTGGTCGGGCTACTACGCCGTCTCGGCATACGAGGCGCACCACGAGCACGAGTACAACGCGATCCGCAACGCCGCGGCGCTGATCGACATCTCGCCGCTCTTCAAGTACCGGCTGTCGGGCCGGGACGCCACGCGCCTGGTCGACCGCATCGTGACGCGGGACCTGCGCAAGGTCGTTCCGGGCTCGGTGATCTACACGCCCTGGTGCGACGAGCACGGCAAGGTCATCGACGACGGGACCGTTTCCCGGTTGTCGGAGAACGTCTACCGCTGGACGGCCGCCGATCCGAGCCTGCGCTGGTTCCGCCAGAACGCGACGGGCCTCGAGGTCGAGATCGAAGACATTTCCGACCACGTGGCGGCGCTCGCGCTGCAGGGCCCGACGTCCGGACGGATGCTGAAGGCGATCGCCGAGGCCGACGTCGAGAACCTCAGGTATTTCAAGGTCACGTCCGGGAAGATCGCGGGCGTGCCGGTCGACATCTCGCGGACGGGCTACACGGGCGACCTCGGGTACGAGATCTGGATTCCCTGGAAGGACGCGGTGAAGGTCTGGGACGAGCTGATGACGAAGGGCAAGGCCTTCGACGTGCACGCCGCCGGCATGCTCGCTCTCGACGTCGCGCGGGTCGAAGCCGGGCTCCTTCTGATCGACGTCGACTTCTCGGGTTCGAAGAAGGCCTACATCGATCTCCAGCGGTACACGCCGTTCGAGATGGGCCTCGGTCGCCTCGTCGCGCTCGACAAGGGCCGATTCGTCGGCCAGGACGCGCTGCGCGAAGAGGCGAAGAAGGGCCCGGCCCGCGAGATCGTCGGCCTCGAGGTCGACTGGAACACCATCGAGGCAATCTACGACCGCCTGTCGCTGGCGCCCCAGATCCCGGCGGCGGCCTCGCGCGTCGCCGTGCCGGTCTACCGCGACGGCGAGTGGGTCGGCAAGGCGACGTCGACGACGTGGTCGCCGACGCTCAAGAAGATGATCGCCCTGGCGACCGTCGCGCGGGGCTCGACGGCCGTGGGAACGCGCGTCGAGATGGAATACACGGTGGAGGCCGTGCGCAGCAAGGTCGCGGCCACGGTCGTGAAGACGCCGTTCTTCAACCCCGCCAGGAAAACGGCCACGCCGGTCCGCTGACTGGAGCGCCCGGCCGCCGGCAAGGAGGACGCATGGAAGCCTCGGTCCGGGAGATCCTCGATTCCTACGACGCCGGGGCCCCGCTCGAGGAGGCCTGGACGATCCCCGCGCCGTGGTACGTCGACGACCGGATCACGGAGCTCGAGCGGCGCACCGTCTTTTCGCGCACCTGGCAGATGGTGGCGCGCCTCGACGAGCTCTCGGAGCCGGGCCGCTACGTGACGGCGATGCTCGCCGGCGAGCCGGTCGTCGTGGTGCGCGGCGAGGACGGCGTCCTGCGCGGGTTTTTCAACGTCTGCCGCCACCACGCCGCCGCCGTGATGACCGAGGAGTCCGGCAAGGCGCCGCTCCTGCGCTGCCCGTACCACGGTTGGACCTACGCCCTCGACGGGGAGCTGAAGGGCACGCCGGATTTTGCGGGCGTGTGCGGTTTCGACAGGGCGAAAAACGGCCTCGTGCCCATCGAGACGGCCGCATGGGAGAAGTTCGTCTTCGTACGCCTGGAGCCGGGCGGGGCTCCGCTCGAGCAGTCGCTCGGCCCCCTCGTGGGGCAGTTCGCGAAGCTCGGCCTGGAGCGCTTCCATTTCGTCGAGCGGCGGCGATGGACGTTCGAGTGCAACTGGAAGGTCTTCGTCGACAACTACCTCGACGGCGGGTACCACGTGCCGCACCTGCACAAGGGGCTCTCGTCGGTGCTCGACTACAGCCGGTACCAGATCGAGACCGGCGAGAACTGGTGTCTGCAGTGGAGCCCGATCGACCACTCGAACGCCCAGGGCGACGTCGCCGCGGTTCGCGGGGGAGACCGCGCGCTGTACTACTGGCTGTACCCGAACTTCATGATCAACTGGTACGAGGGCGTCATGGACACCAACCTCGTCCGGCCCCTCTCGACGCACACCTCCGAAGTCATCTTCGACTTCTACTTCACCGACGTCGCGACCCCCGAGGCCCTCGCACGCTGCCGGGCCTCGATCGACGTCGGCAACCGCGTCCAGGACGAGGACCTCGCGATCTGTGACTCGGTCCAGCGCGGCCTGACCTCGCGCGCCTACCGGGCGGGCCGTCTCTCCGTGCGGCGCGAAGGCGGGGAGCACGTCTTCCACCGGACCCTGGCGGCGGACCTCAAGGCGGGTTGATCCGGAAACCGGCCGGTCCGATCGGCTATGCTCGGCGGCCGGCGCGTTTGGCGGTGATCGAGACGGGCTCGGGCGCCTTCGACGCTTCCACGGCGGCCCGGCGGATCGAAGCGATCGTCGGCTCGAGCGCGGCGAGCAGGTGCTCGAGCTCGGAGGCGAGCGTCACCGCTCCCCGCTCCTCGGCCTCGTCGCGGCTTTCGGCGAGGCGCCGGCAGAACAGCCGCAGGTCGTTCCACCGGCCGAGCGTCTCCTGGAGGATCTTCTCGCGCTCGATCGACGTCGTGAACCGGCGCACGCCGAGGGCGGCGAGGTCCTCGGCGAGGTAGCGGGCCTTCTTGACGGCGATCCGGTATCGGTGAAGGTCCCGGTCGTCCTTGCCCTCGAGGGACTGGATGAGACCCGCCTCGGCCTTCCCGCGGGCCCTCTCCAGGCGCTCGACGACGTCGTCGGCCTTGCGGCGGGCCCGCCGTTCCATGCCCTTGACGAGCGCACGGATCGCCTTTCCTTCGGACGCCCGCGCGACGCGCCGGCTTCCGCGCTCGGCGAGCTTCTCCCAGCGCGACGCGAGGGCGGTCGCGGCGTCGGGCGAGAGGTAGCCGAGCTTTCCGATGCGCGCGAGCAGCTGCCGGTCCACTTCGAGTTGTCGGGCGCTCGAGAGCGATCGCACGAGTCCGCGCGCTTCGCGGGCGACGGGCTTCGCGGCGAGCGCTCCGGCGGTCGCGCCGACGCGACGAAGAGCCACGCGCAGGTCATGGAGTCCTTCGGGGTCTCCGCGGCGAGTGGCCTTGCGCGCTCGGTCGACCGAACGTACGCGAAGGTTCCAGAGGCCGCCGGGATCTCGCACGGGGCGCTATTATAGAGATACGAAAAGGAAAATCGACTTCACGCGTGCTTCACATGGTCTTCACCGGGTTCCGCCGACCCGGGGCGACAATGCGCCCGCCATGCGCACGCTCGGCGCAATCGACATCGGGACCAACAGCATCAAGCTCCTCGTGGCCAATCTCGAGGACGACGGAACGCTGGAGGTCCTCCTGCGGGAAAAGGCCATGGTGCGCCTCGGGAGCGAGACCCTGCGCACCGGGAAGCTCTCTCCGGAGGCCATCGAGGCGGGTGCCTCGACGGTCGAGCACTTCGTCAAGCTCGCCGGCGGCTCCGGGGCCGAGGTCGTCCGCGCGGTCGCGACCTGCGCGGTGCGCGAGGCCACCAACTCCGACGAGTTCGTCGAGGCCGTCAAGAAGCGGACCGGGGTCAAGGTCGAGGTGATCTCGGGGGAGGAAGAGGCCCGGCTCATCAACCTGGCGCTGCGGAGCGAGTTTCCGGCCCGGCAGGACCCCTTGTTCCTGATCGACATCGGCGGAGGATCGACCGAGCTCGTGATCTCCGACGGTGCCCGCGTGCTGCTGACCGAGAGCCTGCCGCTCGGCGTCGTGCGCCTGGCGGACCGGCACGCCCGCAACGATCCGCCGTCCGACAAGGACCTGCGGGCCATGAAGAAGGAGATCCGCGCCGCCGCCAAGCGGGCGGTCGAAGCCGTCCGGAAGAAGGGCTTCAAGACGTGCGTCGGCTCCTCGGGCACGATCCAGTCGTTGTCGCTCGTCCACGAGGCCGCGGTCCTCGGACGCGAGCCGAGCCCGACGGGGCACCGGACCCTGACCCGCGAAGGCCTGAAGAAGGTCAACCGGCTCCTCCGCCGAACCACCGAGAAGGAGAAGCTCCGGGTCCCCGGCCTCGATCCCCGGCGCCGCGACATCGCAGTGCCGGGCGGGCTGATGCTCGCGTGGATCCTGAAACGTACGGGGGCCGACGCCATCGTCGTGGGGGAGCGGGGGCTCCGGGAGGGCCTGCTGCTCGACTACGTGGCCCGGCACGGAGAGTCCCGCATACCCGCCAATCGCGACATGCGGGCGCGCAGCGTCGATCGCCTGCTCCGCCGGGGCAACGCCGAGGTCCTGCACGCGGCCCACGTGGCCCGGCTGGCGCTCGAGCTCTTCGACCAGACCCACGCGATCCACCAGCTGACCGCGACCGAGCGCGAGTGGCTCCAGTACGGTGCGCTGCTGCACGACATCGGGTGCTACATCGGCTACTCCAAACACCAGCGCCATTCGTACTACCTGATCACGCACGGCGACCTGACGGGCTTCTCGGCCGACGAGATCGAGGTGCTCGCCTCTCTCGCGCGGTACCACAAGGGCGGGCGGCCCAAGGCTTCGCACGAAAACTGGCGGCGGCTGAACCCCTACCTGCAGGCGGTCGTCGAAAAGCTCGCGGCGATCCTTCGGATCGCCGACGGGCTCGACCGCAGCCACCGGCAGGTCGTCACCGGCATCTCCTGCCGGGTGCGGGCCCGCAAGATCGAGATCGAGGCCTCGGCCCGCGCGGACTGCGAGCCGGAGCTCGACGCGGCCCGCAAGAAGTCGGACCTCTTCGAGAGGGTCTACGACCGGTCCGTGGCGATGCGCGCCGTCCCGGCGGGGCGCGAGGAGGTCCTGCAGAAGGACCTGGAGATCCTGTCGGCCGAGGCTTTGTGGAACTGACGAGAGAAACGGGGAGGCGCGCGTGAAGGAGCATTTCGCAGAGCAACTGGAAGACCTGAGGCGGCAGATCATCCTCATGGGCGGCGAAGTCGAGCGCCAGATTCACATGGCGATCGAGGCCCTCACCGAGATGGACGCCGAGAAGGCGCGGGCGGTCATCGCCAACGACGAGGAGATCGACCGGCTGGAGCTCCAGGTCGAGGACTCGGCGATCGCACTGCTCGCGTTGCAGCAGCCGGTGGCGGTGGACCTGCGTTTCCTGGTCGCGGCGCTCAAGATCAACAACGACCTGGAGCGCATCGGCGACCATGCGGTCAACGTGGCCGAAGGCGCCGAGCGGCTGGCGGGTCAGAAGCCCTTCAAGCCGTTCATCGACATTCCCTACATGGCCGAGGTGGCCATTTCGATGCTGAAGCAGTCGCTCGACGCGTTCGTCAGCCGCGACGCCGACCTCGCGCGCCGGGTCATCAAGAAGGACGACATCCTCGACGAGAAGAACGTCTCGATCATCCGGGAGCTCCTGACGTACATCGCGGAGTACCCGGCGCTGACGACCTATTGCATCGAGTTGATCTCGATCGCCAAGAACCTCGAGCGCGTTGGCGATCTGGCCACGAACATCTGCGAGGACACGATCTTCATCGCCGAGGCGAGGTGGGTCAAACACCACGCCTCGGAGATGCCGTAACGGGAATTCGCGCTTCCGGGTTCCGAGTTGTCCCATCCGGGAGGCTGCCCTGAGCTCGAGACCCGTCCCGCGCGATCCGTCACCGTTCCTCTGGGGCGTCGCGACGTCCGCCTACCAGGTCGAGGGCGCCGCGGACAACGACTGGACCGAGTGGGAGCGGCTGGACCGCCTGAAGGCGCCGGGGACCCGCTGCGGCAAGGCGACCGGGCACGGCCAGCGATGGCGGTCCGACTTCGCCCTTCTGCCCTCGCTTTCGGCCAACGCCTACCGCTACTCGCTCGAGCGCAGCATCATCGAGCCCGCGCCCGGCCGGTTCTCCGAAACGGCGCTCGAGCTCGAGCGCCGCCGCGTCGGTCTGCTCGCGCAGATGGGCATCGAGCCGTGCGTCACGCTCCATCACTACACCCATCCGCGCTGGTTCTGGGCATCGGGCGGATGGGAGAGCCCGGACAGCATCGCGGGATTCCGGCGGTACACGGAGGCCGTCGTCGACGCGCTGGGACCGCGGGTGCGCCTGTGGGTGACGTTGAACGAGCCCATCGTCTTTCTCCTGGGCGGGTACCTCGGAGGCGTCATCCCGCCGGGCCGCACGGATTTCCGCCTGGCCGCCCGCGCCCTCGAGCACATGCTGCGCGCCCATTCGGAAGCGGCGGCCGCCATCCGCGAGCGGGTTCCGGAGAGTCGCATCGGGATCGCCCACAACATGCTGGAGTTCGCCCCCGATCGCCGGCAGAGCACGCTCGATCGACGCCTGGCGCGGGCGGGTGAGCGGCTCTACAACCTGGCTCTGATCGAGGCGATCGCGACCGGCGATCTCGACTGGTCGTTTCCCGGGCGGGGCCGCACCCGCGTCCGCCTCCCGGAGCTGCCCGGGTCCAACGACTACGTCGGCGTCAATTACTACAGCCGGGTCCACATCCGGTTTCGAGGGGTCCCGGGAGCGATCGGGGAGTTCCTCTACCGGGATCCATCCGCCCGCGGCCTCACGGACACCGGCTGGGAGGTGCATCCGCACGGATTCGACGTCGTCCTCCGACAGGCGGCGGCGGCGGGCCGACCGATCCTCGTCACCGAGAACGGAATCGCGACCTCCGACGACCGGCGCCGGACGGACTTCCTCCGGGAGCACGCCCTGGTGCTCGCCCATCGGCGCGCCGCCGGCACCCCGATCGCGGGCTACTTCCACTGGTCGCTGCTGGACAACTTCGAATGGCTCGAAGGCTTCCGGCCGCGCTTCGGCCTCTTCGAGGTCGACTACGCCACGTACGCGCGTCGCCGGCGGCCCTCGGCGGACGTCTTCGCCGAGCTGGGCAGACGGTTCACCGCGGCAGGGGATGCCGGGTCCGCCGCCTCTTCTCGAACGTGACGAACTCGCGGACGCCGGCGGCCCGGGCGAGCGCCAGCGTCCGGTCGTAGCCCCAGCCGACTTCGGCCGGTGCGTGGGCGTCCGACGAGAACGTGACGGGGATGCCGGCGGCCACGATGGCCGAGAGCAGCCGCGGCTCCGGATAGGCTTCGCCGACGGGCTTGCGCAGTCCGGCCGAGGAGATCTCGACCGCGCAGCCGGCCGCGCGGGCCGCGGCGATCGCCGCATTCTCGGCGGCTTCCCGGGGCGCCGCGGGCCGGTGCCCGTGCTTTTTCGGCAGGTCGAAGTGCGTGAGGACGTCGAAGAGCCCGGTACGCGCCGCCCTGGCGAGCAGTTCGTAGTAGCGGTCGTAGAGGAACTCGGCGCCCTCGGTCTCGAAGCGTCGGGGGGAGGTCGCGGGATCGTCGATCCAGCCTTCTCCCACGCAGTGGACCGAGCCGAGCACGACGTCCCAGTCGGCGCGTTCGAGCCATTTTGCCAGATCGGCCTCGTATCCCTCCGCGTAGTCCGCCTCGAGGCCCAGCCGCACCGCGATCGTCCCGCGGAACTCCTCCCGAAGGCCTTCGACTTCCCGGACATACTCGTCGAACTGGTCCTCCCGCATCGCAAGGGACTGATCGCGAAGGGCTTCCGGGAGAAAATAGAGCGGGATGTGATCGGTGAAGGCGATCTCGGAGAGACCGCGCTCGATGGCTCGCTCGACGAAGGCCCGGGACGCCCCGCCGGCATGGCCGCAGCGGAACGTGTGCACGTGGTAGTCGGGCAGCCCCCGCACGCCGGGATTATCGCCCCGGCGCTTCTTCATGCCGTCTTCAAGTGCCGGCTCTAAGGTCCGACCATGCCAGAGGCGACCGACGATCGAGAACTCGTGCCGCAGCGCTCGGTGCCCGTGTCGGGGTTTTCCCGCGACCTTCGCGACGCGCCGGACGTCCAGCGCTTTCGCTTTGCCTTCGCGCTCTACGGCGACATTCCGGTACCCGTCCATCTCGTCTTCTCGGCCTCCCTGGCGGCCGCGGAGGTCAAGACGGGCGACATGAAGGCCCTGCGCCTGGCCGGCGTCACGTCGGCCGAGGATGCCCGCGACCACTGGATCAAGTGGTGGCAGGCCGGGCGCCGAAAACCGTCGCCGGTCGGGCCCCGCCGGGCGGGCCGTTACCCCGCCCCCGTCGTGCGGATGGCTCGCGCCTAGGGCGGGCTTCGCGCCGACTTTACCTCGCGCTCCGCATTCCTTTTCGCGGTTCTCGCCCGATCCTCGCGCCCGACGTCCAGACTGCGGACGTTGGCATGCTGCTCTGTGACTTTCACATCCACACGACCTACTCGGACGGAATTCTTCCGCTGCCGAAGGTGGTCGATCTGTTCGGGCGCTCGGGCCACGACGTCATCGCCTTCACCGATCACATCGTCAATCACGACAGCGGGCTCGGCAGGATCGCGCACCGGATCCGCCACAGCCTGAACCCCGAAACCTGGAAGCGGTACGCGGAGGAGATTGCGCGGGAGGCCGAGCGTGCCTGGCACGCATATGGCATGTTGATCATTCCCGGTGCGGAAATGACGCGAAACACCATCAACCGGGACACGTCGGTGCATGCCCTGGCCCTCGGGCTCGACGAGTTCCTTCCGGCCGACGGTGATCCGCTCGAGATGTTGCGGGAGATCCAGGCGCGCGGCGCCGTCTCGGTCGCGTGTCACCCGCACGAGATGAGCGAGTGGTTCGCCAACACCTGGTATCTCTGGAACCGGCGAAAGCACGTCGGCAACCTCGTGGACCTCTGGGAGGTCGGCTGCCGGTGGGAGCTCTTCCCGGTGATCTCGCGGGAGAGCCTGCCGCATCTGGCCAACAGCGACTTCCACCGGCCCGAGCATCTGTATGCGTGGAAGACGCTGCTGAACGCGGAGAAGTCCCGCGCGTCGGTGCTCGCGGCGCTCCGGCGGGGCACGGGCATCGGCGTTCTGCGGCTGACTCCGAACGACGCGGTGGCGACGGCGTGAGCCCGACGATCCTCGTCGGCTGGATCGGGCTCGTCGGTCTGGGTCTGTGCACCGCCGTCTACGCCCTGGCGGCCATGACGCTCGCCCGCCTCCGGCGCACGCACCGCGGCGAGCCGTCGGCCGACTTCGCGCCCGGGGTCTCGATCGTCAAGCCCCTCGCCGGGCTCGACGAGGGTCTCGACGAGAACCTGGAGACCTTCTTCGGCCTCGACTACCCGAGCTACGAGGTCATCTTTTCCTTCGCCCGCCGGGACGACCCGGCCTATTCCGTCGCCCGCCGGGTCGCGGACCGGCATCCCCGCATCCGTTCGACGTTCGTCTTCGACGGCCGCGAGCCGGGCGGAAACGCCAAGGTCAACCGGCTCGCCGCGGCCCTGAAGTTCACGCGGAATCGGCTCGTGCTGTTCTCCGACGGCAACGTCCGCGTCCGACCCGACTTTCTCCGGCGCGCGGTCTCGTGGTTCCGGGATCCGCGCGTCGGCCTGGTTTCGCACCTGTTCCGGGGCACCGGTGCGAAAAGCTTCGGCTCGCGGGTCGAGTCGCTCTATCTCAACGGCTGCCTGATGCCGGGGACGGCCCTGATTTCGGCCGTGCTTCGCCGGCCGTGCGTCGTGGGCAAGTCCATCCTCGTTTCCCGCGAAGCGCTCGACGCGATCGGCGGTATCGGTGCCCTGCGCGACTACCTGGCCGAGGACTACGTGCTGGGCCGGCAGGTGCGGCGTGCGGGATACCGGGTCGTGCTCTCGACGGATGTGCTCGACACCGTCGAGATCAGCAAGTCCCCCCGCACGGTCTGGCTGCGTCACCGGAGGTGGGGAATGATGCGCAAGCGCCTGGCGGGCTCGCTCTACGGCGGCGAGCTGCTCGCGAGCGCCCTGCCCTGGTTTGCCGCGGCCCTGGCGGTGCCGTCGGCGATCCTCCGGTCGTTGGCGGTCGTCCTGCTGGCGTCACGCTGGGGGATGGAGATCCTCCTCTCGCGGCCTTCGGGGCAGCCGCTGTCCTGGCGGAACGCCCTGCTCCTGCCGGTCCGGGACCTCGCCGCCGCGGCCGTTTTCTGGGCGGGTGCCCTGGGGCGGGTCGTGGCCTGGCGAGGGCGCGTGGTCGCAATCGGCCGCGAAACCCGGATTCACCGCACCGCGGCGTAGGGAGCACCGGGGCCGGCTCCGGCTCGGAAGCCTAGAGCGTCGGGACGGCCTTCAGGCCGCGTCGCGCGAGGCGGTCGAGCAGCATCCCCTGCGTGTCGATCGGAGCCTCGCCGGGCGCCGGACGGCGCCGCACGTAGGTTCCATCGCTCTGCAGGTCGCGGGCCCGGCAATTGTCCGTGCGGATGGGCTCGAGAATCTCCTGGCGGATCTTCTCCCGCAACTTCTCGTCCAGGATCGGCGTCATCAGCTCGACCCGACGGTAGAAGTTGCGCGGCATCCAGTCGGCGCTCGAGATGAAGATCTCCTCTTCCTCGCCGACACCGAAGGAGAAAGCGCGGCTGTGCTCGAGGAACCGACCGACCACGCTCGACACGCGGATTCCGTCGGAAACGCCCGGAACCCCCGGCCGGAGGCAGCAGATCCCGCGGACGGAAAGATAGATCGGCACGCCCGCCTGCGAGGCGCGATAGAGCGCCCGGATGACACTCGCGTCCACGAGGGAGTTCAGCTTGGCGATGATCGACGCGGGCTTGCCCGCCCGGGCCTTCTCGGCCTCGCGATCGATCAGCGCCAGCACGCGGTCATGGAGGGCGAACGGCGCGACGGTCAGGCGCTTGTAGCGGGTCTTCTTCGAAAAGCCCGTGAGGAAATTGAAGAGCTCCGAGGCGTCGTGCCCGAATTCGGCCCGCGCCGTGAAGAGTCCCGCGTCGGTGTAGATGCGCGAGGTCAGGCGGTTGTAGTTTCCGGTCCCGACGTGAACGTACCGGCGCATCGCCGCGCCCTCGCGCCGCACCACGAGAGCGATCTTCGCGTGGGTCTTGAGTCCTTCGACGCCATAGGCCACGTGGACGCCGGCCCGCTCGAGCGAGCGCGCCCACTGGATGTTGTTCTCCTCGTCGAACCGGGCCTTGAGCTCGACCAGCACCGCGACCTGCTTGCCGTTCTCGGCCGCGCGCGCGAGGGCGGCGACGACCGGCGAGTCCGCTCCGACGCGGTAGAGCGTCATCTTGATCGCAAGAACGTCCTTGTCCTCGGCCGCCGCACCCAGGAACCGCAGCACCGGATCGAAGGCGTCGTACGGATGGTGCAGCAGGATGTCGCCCTTGCGGATCGTGTCGAAGACGTTGGTGGGCGGGTCGAAAATCGTCCGGGATGCGGGCAGATACGGCGCGTCCTTCAGATTCGGAAGGTCGAGCTTCATGATCGACATCAGGTCGGCCGCGCCGAGCGGTCCGGCGATCTCGTAGACGTCTCCCGGATCCAGTTCGAGCTGGGTCCGGAGGAGCTCGCGGACGTGCTCCGAACAGCGCTCCTCGACCTCCAGCCGGATGGCGGCGCCGAATCGACGGCGGCGGAGGTTGTCGGTCATGCTGCGGAGCAGGTCCCCGGCTTCGTCCTCGCGGATTTCGATGTCGGCGTCGCGCGTCACGCGGAACGCGGACGCCCCGAGGATCTCCATCCCGGGGAACAGCCGGTCGAGGTTGGCCTCGATGAGATTTTCGAGCAGGACGAACTCGAGGGCCTTGCCCGGGCCGCCCGGAACGGGGACGAAGCGGGACAGCGAGGGCGGCACCTTGACGCGGGCGAACGCGGGGGTCTTTTCCTTCTTGTCCTTGAGCTCGACGGCGAGCGAAAGCGACAGGTTCGAGACGAACGGGAACGGGTGGGCCGGATCGAAGGCGAGCGGCGTCAGGACCGGAAAGACCACGCTCTCGAAGTAGGCCGACAGTTCCTTCCGGCGTTCGGGCTCGATGTCTTCCCAACCGAGGATCCGCACACCCGCTTCGGCGAGCTTCGGCTTGAGCTCGTCCTGAAGCAGCCGCATGGCAGCCTCGGCGTCACGCTCGACGATCTCTCGGACGGCGGATAGCTGCTCGGTGGCGGAAAGGCCGTCGGCGCTGCGTTCCGCCACGGAGGCCTCGAGCTGCTCGTGCAGGCCCGAGACGCGGATCATGAAGAACTCGTCGAGGTTCGAGTGGAAGATCGCCAGGAACTTGACGCGCTCGAACAGCGGCCAGCTCGGATCGAGAGCTTCCTCGAGCACGCGGCGGTTGAAAGCCAGCCAGGAGATCTCGCGGTTGAAGAAGAGCGAGCGATCGTCGAGCCGATCGTCCGGCGTCTGGGTTCCCGAGATGTAGTGAACTTCGCTCATCGAGGTCGAATCGAGGGAGGAGGGTACCACCCGACACCGGTGAGGATGTGAAGATCCCGTCGCCAGATCTCGCCACGGTTGTGTCGAGGTATGTGCTCGGGCGCTTTGCTTTCAACTGGCATAATTGCAATACTTTAAGTCGATAAGAGCGAGGCCCGAGAGGGATCTGTTGATTCGAAGTGTCGAGATATATATATAGACAGATCATGAATGAACGGTCGCCGACCCTCCGGACCCACAGCCCGCGCCCGGATCCGGGCGGGCGCAGCAGGTCCTTCTCCGGGACCCGGGAGGCCACGATGAACGTCGTTCGTTCCGTCGCGTCCGGTGAGCCGAGTCTGACGATCGGCGCCGTCTCGAAGGCCACGGGCCTCTCTCCGGACACGCTTCGGGTCTGGCAGAGACGCTATGGGTTCCCCGTTCCCCAGAGGAAACCCTCCGGCCACCGCCTCTACAGCGCCGTCGACGTCCGGCGGCTGCGCCGCATCTCGGAGGCACTCGCGCGCGGCCACCGTCCGGGCCAGGTGGTTCCCCTGGCCGAGCCCCGGCTGCAGTCGCTCTTGACCGAGGCCGGCGTCCCGAACCGGGTCGCGGCCGGGCCACTGGCGCCGACCGCCCGATTGATGGTCCACGTCCGAAAGCATGACGCCGGTTCGCTCGTCTCGGCCCTCCTCGCCGACGCGGCGACGCTCGGCCCGATCGAGTTCCTGCGGCTGCGCGCGGTGCCGATGGTCCAGGAGATCGGGGAAGCGTGGTCCCGGGGTGACATCGGAGTGCATCACGAACACTTTTTCTCCGAGCGGCTGAGCGACGTCCTCCGGACCCTGCGCCTTCCGCACGAGCGGACCGGCGCGGCACGTCGCATCACCCTGGCCGCGATGGAAGGCGAAACGCACGGCCTGGGTCTCCAGATGGCAGCGCTCGTCGTCGCGGTGGGGGGCCTCGAGCCGCACATGCTGGGAATCGACACCCCGGTGAAAGAAATCGCCGCGGCCGCGAAGGCGCGCCGCGCATCGGCCGTCGGCGTCAGCATCTCGGTCTCGACGGCCGGTCCGGCTTCGCGCGACCGGCTCGCGGCCCTGCGCCGCGCCGTCCCGGCGGCCATCCCGATCCTCGTCGGCGGCCAGGGCGCCCGGCGCAGCCATCCGCCGGGCGGCTGCATCATCGTCGAGGATCTCCAGGGCCTCTTCGACTGGGCGCGGCGGCTGGCGGTGCGACGGCCCTGATCGGTCAGGAACCGGGGGGCTTCATACGGATTTGACCTGGATTGCGATCCGTTTTCAACGCCGTGGGCCACCCTCCGCGTGTTCGCGTCGCACACACCCCTTCCATCGCCCCGAGTGGTCGGGGCTCTTTTTTGGGACGAAGGTAGAATCGCCGCCGTCTCGCGGGAGCTCGAGAGAACGATGAAGAAGATGGCATTGGTCCTCGCGCCCGCCGTGGCTCTCGCCTGGTGGGGATGCGCGTCTCTGACACCCGACGGGGCGAAGGTGAAGGTCTACCAGGCCAACGTGACTGCCGAAGACGAGCCGGCGCCGCCGCTTCCGGCGGGCTGCAGGCTCCTGGGCACATCGGGCCCGATCGACCAGCAGCAGGAAGCCCGCGAGCAGAGCGATCCGTACCTGATTCAGCGCAATTCCACGGCGGCGGCCGGTGGCAACGTGCTGTACCTGAGGTCATTCCGTTTCCGGAACCTGATGAAGACCGATTGCGCGGTTGCGGACAAGACGCCGGGCTGCATGGACCAGCTGCAGAACTGGTACAAGGTGACGTTTTACTCGTATTCGTGCGATGCAGCCGCTGTTTCGGAGCTCGACTCGGTGCCCGATCGGGTCATCACGGTTCCGTACCCGGGCTTCTTCGGCGGAAAGAAGACGCCGACTCCGGTTCCGCCGGCGGCCTCCGAGCCCCGTCCCGCCGCCGCGGCGCCGCCTCCGGCTCCCGCCCCCACGGCGGTGCCGCCGCGTCCGGCTTCGAGCGCTTCGGTGCTGAAGACGAAGATTCTCGCTCTCATGCAGGAGGGCGTTGGCGCGGACGTCATTCGCGCCTACGTGCGGGCCAATCCCCTCGAAGCGCCGCTGACGGCCGAAGAGATCATCGACTGGAAGAAGTCGGGGATTTCCGACGCGGTCATCGAGGCGACCTTCTCGAAGTAGCACCGGGCGCCCGGGAGAGAATTACGCCGCGTTCCGATCGAGAGCGCGAGTAGTGGGGTTCGCCATCGGCGATCCCATTGCGTACGCCGCTCCGGCGACGACTTCAAGCCGAATTTACAGCGCCTTCCCGTCCCGTTGACGCCGGCACCTTCAAATCGCGGCTCAAAAGAGGAGGAGTTCAGCCATGAATGACAGGTTTCGCGTTTTTCCTGCGGCGTGTGCGGCGGCGGCGATGCTTTTCATCGGAGCCGCGGTCGCGCGCGCCCAGGTCACGGTCGCGGCCGGCTACACGCCGCCGGACGACACCCCTCGGTGAAGGTGGGCGGCACGATCTTCGCGGACTACGCATACTTGCTCGAGCCGCACGACGACCAATTCGCAGGGCGACGAGAATCCATGCCCAACGGGTTCAACCTGACGCGCGCGTACATCAACATCACGGGGCAGATCAACCACCTGATCGGGTTCCGCATCACGCCGGACGTCGTCCGCGTCGGCCAGGTCGGCGGTCAACGACGTGCCCGGGCCTGACCGGGACTCTGACGTACCGTCTCAAGTACGCCTACGGCCAGTTCAACTTCTCCGACTTCACCACCAAGGGGTCCTGGCTTCGCCTGGGTCTGCAGCAGACGCCGTACGTCGACTTCGAGGAAGGCATCTACCGGTACCGTTTCCAGGGCACGATCTTCGGCGACCGCGAGGGCTACATCACCTCGTCCGATCTCGGTGCTTCCGTCCACTGGAACTTTCCCGCAGAACTACGGCGACGTCCATGCCGGCGTCTACAACGGCGACGGGTACACGAAGCCGCAGGACAACGACGGTCAGATGGCGTTCATGATCCGCGGAACGATCCGTCCCCTGCCCCAGGTTCCCGATCCTCAAGGGCCTGCGCCTGACGGGCTTCTACGACAGCGACCACTACCTCAAGGACCTCAAGCGGGAGCGCGCGATCTTTTTCGCGAGCTTCGAGAATCCCTGCCTCAACTTCGGGGCCCAGTACTTCAGCGGCACGGATCAGCGGACGTCCGGCACGGCGGAGGTCGATTCCGAGGGCTTCTCGATCTGGGCGACGCCCCGCACGAGCTTCGGCCTCGAGTTCCTGCTCCGCTGGGACCGGCTGACTCCGAACAAGGACCTGCCAGGCCGCAAGCAGCGGCTGATCCTCGGACCGGCCTACTGGTTCCCGGTGACGAAGAGCGGCGTGGCCACCGCGATCCTGCTCAATTTCGAGCAGGTCCGGTACATGGGGGCGCCCAACTCGAAGCCGACGGAAGAGCGCTACGCGGTTAGCACGCTTTTCAACTTCTAGTTAACACGGGGTTCGCGCAGATTTAACGTGTGAGCTTCACATTTTCGAGCGAGGAGACGATGATGAGACTCTTTCGATGGTTGATTTCGGCGCTCGTCGGCGCCTTCGTGGTGTCGTCGGTGGCCGCTCAGACGCGTGCAGATCAACGGCGCCGGTGCGTCGTTCCCGTACCCGATCTACGCGAAGTGGTTCTCCGAGTACAACAAGCTGCACCCGGACATCCAGATCAACTACCAGTCGATCGGATCCGGCGGCGGCATCCGCCAGCTCGAGCAACCAGACGGTTTTCTTCGGGGCCTCGGACGGCCCGATGACGCCCGATCAGATGTCGGCGGCGCCCGGAAAGATCCTTCATCTGCCGACGGTCCTCGGCGGCGTCGTTCCCGTCTACAACCTGCCCGGGGGACCCGGAGCTGAAGTTCACCGGGACCCGTCATCGCCAACATCATCCTCGGCAAGATCAACAAGTGGAACGATCCGGCCATCGCCGCCGTGAATCCGGGCGTTTCGCTGCCGGGCACGGACATCACCGTGGCGCACCGGTCGGACGGCTCGGGGACGACGTACATCTTCGTCGATTACCTGTCGAAGATCTCTCCCGATTTCAAGAAGACGGTCGGCGTCGCGACCTCGGTCAAGTGGCCGGTGGGTGTCGGCGGGAAGGGCAACGAGGGCGTCGCCGGGCTCGTCAAGCAGACTCCGGGAGCCTTCGGCTACGTCGAGCTCATCTACGCCATCCAGAACAACATTTCGTACGGCTCGGTCCAGAACATGGACGGCGAGTTCGTCAAGTCGAGCCTCCAGTCCGTGACCGCCGCCGCCGCCGCCGCGAGCAAGATGATGCCTCCGGACTTCCGAGTCTCCATCACCAACGCTCCCGGGCCGGGCGTCTACCCGATCGCGTCTTTCACCTGGCTGCTGTTCTACGAGAACCCGAAGGACAAGCAGCGGGCCAAGATCATGGACGAGTTCATGAAGTGGGCCCTCACGGACGGCCAGAAGTACGCCTCGGACCTGGGCTACGCTCCGCTGCCGTCCGACGTGGTCACGCTCGAGATGGCGGCCCTCAAGAAAATCAAGTTCTAGGCTCCGTTCTCTGGAGAGCTCGATGAAGAAGACCCCGTCCCCACGCCGGAGCGCCGACGATCGCGGCTTCCGGCTGGGCACGGGGTTTTTCGCACTGCTGGTCGTGCTGCTGGTCGCGGGAATCTTCTTCGAGCTCTACCGGACGTCCACCCTCTCGATCGAGAAGTTCGGCTTCAAGTTCTGGACCGGCTCGATCTGGGATCCCGTCTCGGGCGAGTTCGGCGCGTTGCCCTTCATCTGGGGCACCTTGTACTCCTCGTTCCTGGCCCTGCTTCTCTCGACGCCCGTCGCCCTGGGCATCGCGATTTTTCTGTCGGAACTTTCTCCCCGTCCGCTCCGGACGCCGCTGGCGTTCCTGACGGAACTGCTCGCGGCGATCCCGTCGATCGTCTACGGTCTCTGGGGAATCTTCGTGCTCGTGCCGTTCGTCCGGAAGCTCCAGACCATGTGCCCCGACTGGATCCGGAAGATCCCGCTCTTCGAGGGGCCGCCGCTCGGCGTCGGCATGGGCGCGGCGGCGCTCATCCTGGCCGTGATGGTCATTCCGTTCACCTCCTCCGTCGCGCGGGAGGTCCTGAAGGCGGTGCCGGCGTCCCAGCGCGAGGCCGCCTATGCGCTCGGGGCGACACGGTGGGAGGCCATCCAGGCCACCGTTCGCTACGGGCGGACGGGAATCATCGGCGCGATCATCCTCGGTCTGGGCCGCGCCATCGGCGAGACGATGGCCGTGACGATGGTCATCGGAAACAACCCGCAGGTGTCGTGGTCCCTGTTCGCGCCGCAGTACTCGATGGCGGCGGTCATCGCCAACGAATTCACCGAGGCGGCCGACGACCTGTACCTGTCGGCCCTGATCGAGATCGGTCTCGTGCTCTTCGTGATCACGCTGATCATCAACGTCCTGTCCAACCTGCTGATCTGGAGCGTGAGCCGCGAGAAGAAGGCCAAGGCGGATCCGGTCGCACCCCTCCGGCCGGCGCCCACGGAGGCCGGATGAACCGGACGGCGCGCCGCAAGGCCCTTTCGGGAATCGTGGTGTTTCTCTGCGGCGCCGCCGTGGCGGTGGCGCTCGTGCCGCTCATCTTCGTTTTCGTCTACGTGATCCAGAAGGGATTCTCGTCGCTCAACTGGGATTTCTTCACGAAGATGCCCAAGCCCGTCGGCGAGAAGGGCGGGGGCATGGCGAACGCAATGCTCGGGACCCTGTACCTGATCGGGATCGCCTCGGCGATCGCCGTGCCGATCGGTCTGATCGCCGGCATCTATCTCTCGGAGTACGGCAAGAAGCCGTTCGCGTCTCTCGTGCGGTTCACCGCCGACGTTCTGAACGGCGTCCCTTCGATCGTCATCGGGATTTTCGCTTACGGTCTCGCCGTCCTGCCGGTCAAACACTTCTCGGCCCTCGCGGGCGGGCTCGCACTCTCGGTTCATGATGATTCCGATCATCACCCGGACCACCGAAGAGCTGCTGAACCTGGTCCCGGGAAGCCTGCGCGAAGGGGCGCTCGCCCTCGGAGCGACGCGGGCCCGCGCGTCCTTCTCCGTGATGGTCCCGGCGGCGCTGCCGGGCATCATGACGGGGATCCTGGTGGCCCTCGCCCGCATTGCGGGAGAGACGGCACCGCTGCTGTTCACGGCCTTCAACAACCGGTACTTCTCGGCGAGGCTGGACCAGCCGATTTCGTCCCTGACCGTCCAGATCTATACGTATGCCGTCTCGCCCTACGAGGACTGGCATCGCCAGGCCTGGGCGGGGGCCCTCGTGCTCGTCGCGTTCGTTTTCGTGTTTTCCGTGTTCGCGCGCGTCGTGACGCGACGATTGGAAAGGATGCATCGGACATGAGCGATACACTGGCCGGCGCTGTGGACGCACCGGCCCGGTCCTTCGCGGACAGCGCCGCTCCGGCTTCGGAAGCCCGGACGGGGGGTGGCGGGGTGACCTCGTCGTCGGCCGCGACCCGCATGGAGAGCCGCCGGCTGAATTTCTCGTACGGTCCCAAGCAGGCGCTCTACGACATCTCGCTCAAGGTCCCCGAGAAGACGGTCACGGCCTTCATCGGTCCGTCGGGCTGCGGGAAGTCGACCTATCTCCGCTGCCTGAACCGGATGAACGACATCATTCCCGACACCCGCGTCGAGGGCGAGGTCTTGCTCGACGGCCGGGACATCTATGCCGGCGGAATGGACATCGTGGATCTGCGGCGGCGCGTGGGCATGGTCTTCCAGAAGTCGAACCCCTTCCCGAAGTCGATCTACGAAAACGTCGCCTACGGGCTGAAGATCAACGGTCTCTGCAGCCGGAGCGAGATGCCGGACCGGATCGAGAAGGCGTTGCGGGCCTCCGCGCTCTGGGACGAGGTCAAGGACCGCCTCGACACGTCGGCCCTCGGGCTCTCCGGCGGACAGCAGCAGCGGCTCTGCATCGCCCGCGCCCTGGCGGTTGAGCCCGAGGTGCTCCTGATGGACGAGCCGTGCTCGGCCCTCGACCCGATTGCGACGACCAAGGTCGAGGAGCTGATCCACGAGCTCAAGCGCGACTACACGATCGTGATCGTGACGCACAACATGCAGCAGGCCGCGCGCGTCTCGGAGTTCACGGCTTTCTTCATGCTCGGTCGGCTCGTCGAGCACGACCGCACGGAGAAGATCTTCACCAATCCCGGCCAGAAGATCACGGAAGACTACATCACGGGCCGTTTCGGCTAGGCCGGGGAGAAGGAAAATGAAAGCAGTGGTTACCAAAACCAAGGATTCGGCCGCGGCCCGCGCGGAGGGGCACACGGGCGCGATGAAGCGCATCGCGCTCATCGAGGACGATGCGGACATCGCCTACACGATTCGCCTGAACCTCCGCAAGGAGAAGAAGTACCAGGTCGAGCACTACATCTCGGGCATCGCGGCCCTGGCGGCGGTGCAGGAGAAACCGTTCGACCTCGTGATCCTGGATCTCAACCTTCCGGACATCGACGGGCTCGCCCTGTGCCGGGAACTGCGCCGCGCGGACGAGACGCGGAAGGTCCCGATCATCATGCTGACGGCCCGCGTCGAGGAGCGCGACAAGCTCCTCGGCTTCGAGATCGGGGCCGACGACTACATCACCAAGCCGTTCTCCATGCGGGAGCTGCTGGCGCGCGTGAACGCGCACCTGCGCCGCGTGGCGGCCTTCGAGACTTCGGAGGAGGAGATCTTCAAGGACGGCGACCTCGTGCGTCGACCGCGCCCGCTTCGAGACGACCCTCGCGGGCAAGCGCGTTCACCTGACCAAGAAGGAGTTCGACCTGCTCTGGCTCCTGATCCGCAACCGCAACCGGGTCGTCACCCGGGACGCGATCCTGGCGCGGCTCTGGGACTACGACGCGGAAGTGGAGACGCGCACGGTGGACGTGCACATCCGGGCCCTGCGCCGCAAGCTCGGCGACCAGCGCATCGAGACGGTGGTCGGCCTGGGCTATCGTTACCGCGAGGGAGCCCAACCCGTAGGGATCGCGGCACGATGAGGCTTCGCGCCCGGTTCACGGCGCTTTTCGCGATCCTCGCGGCGGCGACGGTCGTGGTGCTCGTGCTCGTCTCCGACACGATCGTCGGGCGGGCCGTCTCGGAGCGCGTGGCGGAGCGCCTCGGGCGCGAGCTGGAGCACCTGGCGGACGATTTCTCGCGCGCCGCGCCGTCCGAAGCCGAGCGCGACGCGTTCCTGCGGACCGCCGCGCGGCAGCTCGAGTGCCGGGTGACGTACATCGCGCCCGGACGGAAGGGTCCTCGACGATTCGGACCTCCTGCCGGCCGACGTGTTCTCCATGGAGAATCACGCCGGCCGCGAGGAGGTCCGCGAGGCGGTCCGGAGCGGAACGGGGCACTCGCACCGCCTTTCGCCGACGGAGCGGCGGCCGATGCTCTACGTCGCACGGAGGCTGCCGGACGGCAGCGTCCTGCGGCTGGCGGTGTCGTCGGCGCGGCTGGAAGAGGTCGAGCGCGGATATCTCTGGGGCATGCGGCTGGCGATCGCGGCGGCATGTCTCGTGCTGTTTCTCATCGGCTCCAGCGCTTCCCGCCGGTTCTCCGAGCCGATCGCGGAGCTCACGAAGAGCGCCGCCGCGATCGCAGCCGGAGACTTCGCGCGGGACCTGCCGCGGGCCGGGAGCGAGGAGGTCCAGCTGCCTCGCATCGGCCGTCCAGCGCATGAAGGACTCGCTCAACGCCGCCCTCGAGCGGGCGGAAGGCGAGCGGCGACTGGCGGCCATGGTTTTCGAGACGCTCCCGGACGGGCTCGTTGTCGTCGACACGAAGCTGAAGGTGCTGGAATCCAACGAACGCTTCGCGGTGATGACCGGCGTCCCCGCTCCGACCGGGCCGCGGCGTTTACGAGCTCCTGCGGGAGAAGCCCCTCTACGACTGCTTCGAGGCGACCGTGCGCTCGGGGGAGACGACCGAACGGACGGTGCGGCTGCCCGACGACCGCGTCTGGCAGATCACGGTGGCTCCGCTGCCCGAGGGGCACCGGGCCGCGGCCGTCGGGGTCTTGCGCGACGTTTCGCGGCTCGAAAAGACCGAGTCCATGCGGCGGACGTTCGTCGGAGACGTGTCGCACGAGCTTCGCACCCCGATCGCCTCGATCGCGGCGGCGGCCGAGACCCTGGCCGAAGGCAAGCCCGGACAGGGCAGAGACGGTGGAGCTGCTCGGACTGATCCGCCGCCAGTCGGACCGGATGCGCGAATTGATCGACGACCTGATGGATCTGGCGCAGATCGAGAGCGGCGCGGTCCCGCTCGAGCCCGAAGAAGTCCCGCTCCGAGAGCTGCTTTCGGATGTGGCCGAGGACCTCGAGTCCGCGGCCCGCACCCGCCACGTCGAGGTCCGGGTCGTCGGTGATCCGGACGTTGCCGCGATGGGCGACCGCCGGCGTCTCGGGCAGCTCGCCCGCAACCTGATCGACAACGCGATCAAGTTTTCGCCCGAGCGCGCGCCCGTGGTCGTGCGCGTCTGGCGGCATGGCGGCCGGCCGGGGTTCTCGGTCGAGGACCTCGGTCCCGGGATCCCCAAGGCCGAGCGGGACAGGATCTTCCAGCGCTTCTACCAGGTCGACCGCTCGCGCTCGAAGGTCCGCCCGGGCTCGGGGCTGGGACTGGCGATCGTCAAACACATCGCGCAACTCCACGGCGCCAGCGTCGAGGTCGAGGGGGAAACGGGGCAGGGCAGCACCTTCCACGTCCGGTTCCCGCCGGCGGCGTGAAGATGCCGCGAAGCGCATTTGTAAAAAGGACCTGAAGGCCTGAGGTAGGATGGCGCCGCTCACGCGAGCGCCCATGCTGAACATCCTGCCCAAGGACGAGAAGTACTTCGAGCGCTTTACGCAGCTCGCGGTTCGGATTCACGAGGCGGCGAAAATCCACGCCCGATTCTTCGAGGAGGGGGCGCCGGTCGCGGCGGTGGCCGACCAGGTCAAGCGCCTGGAGCACGAGTGCGACGAGATTTCGCACGAGATCCTGCGCGGGATCGACCGGACCTTCATCACGCCGATCGACCGGGAGGACATCCACCAGCTCGCCGTCCGGCTCGACGACGTCATCGACCTGATCGACGGCACGGTCCGGCGCCTCCTCCTGTTCAAGATCGAGGAGCCGACCCCGCTTTCGCAGAGCCTTTCGAAGCTGATCGTCTCGACGACCGGAGAGCTCGTCGAGGCGGTCTCCCAGCTTCGCCGCCAGAAGGGCGTCATGGAGCGGTGCATCCGGATCAAGCAACTCGAGAACGAGGGCGACCTCGTGTACCACGGCGCGATCGCATCTCTGTTCACGGGTGAGCTTCCCGCCATCGAGGTCATCAAGTGGAAGGACGTCTACGACAACATGGAGCGCAGCATCGACTCCTGCGTCGCGGTCGCCCACGTGCTGGAGAGCGTCGTTCTCAAGCACTCCTAGGCGCGAGCGCGTCGGCCATGAAGTACGTCCTCTTCATCATCGCGGTCGCCCTCGTCTTCGACTTCATCAACGGGATGCACGACTCGGCAAACTCGATTGCTACGGTCGTCTCCACGCGGGTGCTGTCGCCCCTGGTCGCCGTCGTCTGGGCGGCGTTTTTCAACTTCGCGGCGGCGTTCTTCTTCGGCACGGCGGTGGCGAAGACCATCGGCTCGGGCCTGATCGACATCACCGTGGTGGATTCCGACGTCGTCCTCGGAGGTCTCCTCGGCGCCATCGTCTGGAACCTGATCACCTGGTACTTCGGGCTGCCGTCGTCCTCGTCCCACGCCCTGATCGGGGGCTACGCCGGCGCCGCGATCGCTCGGGTCGGCGTCCGGGCCATCATCCCGGGAATGGCCTGGGTCAAGACCCTGTCTTTCATCGTGCTGTCGCCGCTCATCGGAATGCTGGTGGGCTGGATCTTGATGGTCGCGGTCTCGTGGATCTTCCACCGGACGCCCTATGGATCGGTCGACCGCTGGTTCCGGCGCGCGCAGCTCGGCTCGGCGGCGGCCTTCTCGCTGTCGCATGGCACCAACGATGCCCAGAAGACGATGGGCATCATCGGAGGGCTCCTCGTCGCCAACCAGCACCACTTCGCGGACCCGGCGTCGACGCTCCACTTCATGCACCTGCCGAGCCTGAAGACGATTCCGTGGTGGATCATCCTGTCGGCGCACGCGGCGATCGGCCTCGGCACGCTGACCGGCGGCTGGCGAATCGTCCGGACGATGGGGAGCCGCATCACCAAGTTGAAGCCCTTTTCGGGCTTCTGCGCCGAGACCGGCGCGGCCGCGACCGTGATCGCGGCCTCCGTCTGGGGCATTCCCGTCTCGACGACCCACACGATCACGGGCGCGATCCTCGGCGTCGGCGCCACGCAGCGGTTTTCGGCGGTGCGGTGGGGCGTGGCGGGCCGGATCGTGTACGCCTGGGTCCTCACGATCCCGATGGCGGCCGCGATCGGCGCGCTCGGGTACGGAATTCTGTCGGCGGTCTCGCACTGATTGGAGCGGCCACCGCCAACCGCGGTGCCCAGCGTGATATTCCCGCTCCGAAGTGCCCTCCCGTGTCCGGGGACAAAAAAAGAAGCCCCCCGTCTCACCCGGGGGGCTCGAAGGAGGAGATCTGTGTGCCTGCCCGTTGATACGGAGGAATGGGGGCTTTTGTTGAGGCGGTCTTTTCGCTCCGTGGCGCCCGGTGGTTGCGTGTATTTTTGACGCCGCCATGACACTGCCCGCGGGGACCCGGCTGGACCTCAACCTCCTCGAAGGCTTTTGATCCGCCTGAGCCTGAAGCCGGGCCGCGAGGCGTCGGTCCTGCGCCGGCACCCGTGGCTCTTCTCCGGGGCCGTGGCGGCGGAGGACGGCGACGGCGGCGACGGCCACGCGGAGGTGCTCGACGCGTCCGGGCGTCCCCTCGCGCGCGGCGCGTACTCGCCGGACTCCCAGATTCTGGCGCGCCTCTGGACGTTCGACGGGCGGACGCCGGACGGCGCGCTCTTCCGGGAACGGTTTGCCGCGGCGCGCAACCTCCGGGGGAGCGCCCTTCCTCCCGGCACCACGGGCTACCGCGCGGTCAACTCCGAGGGCGACCTTTGCCCGGGCGTCCTGCTCGACGTTTACGGCGGCTCGGCGGTCCTCGAGCCGACGACGGCCGGGACCGAGGTCTGGCGCACGGACCTCGAGGCGGCCGCGCGCGAGGTCTTCGCGCCGGGCCGGCTGATCGTCCGCGAGAGCGGCGGCTCGCGGGACCGGGGGGACGGCGCCGTTCGCGCCCCGGCCGCCTCAGACACCGTGGCGTTCCTCGAGAACGGCCTCCACTTCCTTGCCGACCTCGCTTCGGGACAGAAGACGGGGTTCTTTCTCGATCAGCGGGACAATCGGGCGCGCCTGCGGGCTCTCTCCCGCGGGCGGAGCGTGCTGAACCTCTTCTCCTACTCGGGGGCGTTCTCCATCGCCGCTCTCGCGGGAGGGGCCGTGCGCGCTGTCGACGTCGACAGCTCGGCTCCCGCGCTCGTTCTCGCGCGGGAGAACCGACGAGCCAACGGAATGCCGATCGCGGAGGCCGACTTCGTCGAGGCCGACGTCTTCCAGGACCTGCGCCGCCGCGTCGAAGCGGGGGAGCGTTGGGACATCGTCGTCTGCGACCCGCCGGCCTTCGCGAAGAAGCGCGCCGACGTCGACCGCGCGGCCCGCGGATACAAGGACGTCAACCGTCTGGCGATGGCGCTCGTCGCGCCGGGAGGGTGGCTGCTGACCTGCTCGTGCTCGGGACTGGTGGACGCCGACCTCTTCCAGAAGATCGTTTTCTCGGCGTCACTCGACGCCCGGGCTCCCTTCGCCCTCGCCGCACGGCAGGGCGCCGGGGCCGACCATCCGGTCTCGCTCGACTGCCCCGAAGGCGAGTATCTGAAGGGGCTCTGGCTGCGGCGTCTGCAATAATGCCGGGCATGCTCCTTCCGGCAGTCGCCTGGCTCGCCGCTGCCGCCGCCATGCCGGTCGTCCAGGCCGGGCCTGCCGTGTTTCACGCGCCCGCCGCCAGGCGCGCGACGCCGCCCGCGGACCTGGCGTCGGTGACGCGGCGCCTCCCGGCCTCGGCCCGTCACGACCTGCCCGACCTGTCGATCGCGGAAACCGCCGAGCTCGCGGCGCCGGACTCCCGGCCGCGATTCCGGCGAAAGGTCCCGGCAGTCAAGATCGGCGTCTCCCGACCGCTGCCCGAACCTGTCGGGTTCGCGGGACTGGCGGGCAATCTCGCCCCCGGCCAGTCGCGCCTCGATTCGGGCGGCCTTCTGGAGCGGTCGTCCGACGGCCGCCTGACCTGGACGGCGGCGTTCTCGTCGGCCGGCGCAGGTGCCGTGCGCCTCCACATCGCCAGCGCGCAACTGCCGCCCGGCAGCCGCGTCTGGGTCTCATCGCCCTCTGGCGAAGTCCACGGCCCGTACGCCTTCGACGGCGGGACGCGGCCGGAGGGCTTCTGGACGAACACCGTCTACGATCCGGAAATCGCACTCACGGTCGAGCTTCCGGCCGGCGCGGCCGACGCCGCGGCCGCGCGCCTTTCCGTCTCCGACATCGTCCACATCGATGCCCCCTTCGCGCCGGGAGCGGGGACGGGGATGGTGCGACACAAGTCGGACACTTGTTTCGTGGACGAGGCGTGCGTGACGCCCGCCGAGTTTCCCAACGTGGCGGATGCCTCACACGCCGTCGCCCAGCTCACGTTCGTGGACGCCGGCGGGACCTACATCTGCACCGGAGGTCTCCTCAACTCCGTTCCCGAGACCTTCGCGCCGTACCTCCTAACGGCCAACCACTGCTTCGACAATCAGCCGGCCGCGACCTCGCTCGAGGCCATATGGAACTATGTCCGCCCTTCGTGCAACGGGCCGGAGCCGTCCCGGTTCGGCTTCCCGCGCACGCTTGGCTCAACCCTGCTTGCCTCCGGGTTTCAAAGCGACTTCACCCTCGTTCAGCTGTCGCAGGATCCGCCCGACGGAAGCGTTTTCCTGGGCTGGACGACCGACGAAGTCGCGTTCTCGGGAGGCACGCTCTTGTATCGACTGAGCTACCCGAATGCCCGGCCGCAGTTCTTCACGCAGGAGCGGATCAGCGCGACGCCCACGCCGGTGGTCTGTGCGGAGGCCGCGCAGGGAGACTTCATCTACGAGAAGGACACCCTCGGCGGGACCGGCGGAGGCAGCTCCGGTTCTCCGGTCTATCTCGAGAATCTCCAGGTCGTCGGGCAGCTGGCGGGTGCCTGTGAAACCGTCGAGAACGATAACTGTGCGGTCGTTGCCAATTCCACGCTCGACGGTGCCTTTCGTGTCTCGTTTCCTTCGCTTCAGCCCTGGCTCCTTCCGGGGACAGGCTGCACGCCGAACGCGACCACGCTCTGCCTCAACGACAGCCGCTTCCGGGTGAAAGTGGACTGGACGACGAAGACCGGCGCGAACGGCGACGGACAGGCCGTGCCGCTGACCTCCGACTCGGGCTACTTCTGGTTCTTCAATGCCGCCAACATCGAGCTCGTCGTCAAGGTCCTCGACGCCTGCACGGTCAACAATCGCTACTGGGTCTTCGCCGGCGGGCTGACGAACGTCGGCGTAGTCCTGACGATCACCGACACGCAGTCGGGAGCGCAGCGGACCTACACCAACCCCCTCGGGACGGCGTTCGCGCCGCTGCAGGACACGTCCGCCTTTACGTGCCCCTGATCGCGGGCGGGGACGGCGGGAGAAGCGCCGAACCGGGAGTCGCGATTCTCGGCCCCGCGCCTCCGGATCGCGGCGGCATCGCGCGGGAGACGTCCCTTCTCGCGGCGGCGCTCCGGCCGCGCGTGCCGGTCTCCTGGTTCACGTTTTCCCGGCGCTATCCGCGCTGGCTCGATCCGCGGCGCTTCGACGTCGACCCGGAACTGCCCGCCTCCGGCGCGACGCCGGTGCTCGACTATCGCTCGCCCCTCTCCTGGAAGCGTGCGGCAGACGCGATCGCCGCATCCGCTCCGAAGGCCCTTCTGGTCCCGTGGTGGACGGCGTTCTGGGGCCTGCCGTACCGAGCGGTGCTGCGCCGCGTCGGAAGGCTGTCTCCGGCGACGCGGCGGATTCTCCTCTGCCACAACGTCGAGGATCACGAGGGCGGTGCGTTCCGGCGGTTCCTCGCGCTCGGCGCGTTTCTCGCGGCCGACGCCTTCGTCGTGCACGCGGCGGCCGACCGCGACCGGCTGGCGCGGCTGGCGCCGGGCCGCCCCGCGCTCGTCCTGCCGCACCCGGTGGCGCCCGCCGCAGCGCCCCCCCGCGAAGAGGCGCGGCGGCGCCTCGGCGTCTCGGGTCCGCTCGTCCTCTTCCTCGGCCTCGTGCGCCGCTACAAAGGCGTCGATGTCCTCCTCGACGCGGCGCCCGCGATCGTGCGTGCGACAGGCGCCACGATCGCCGTCGTCGGCGAGGTCTTCCCCGATTCGCAGGATCTCGGCCGCCGCACGGCGGCGAGTCCGGTCCGCGATCGCATCCTCTGGAAGGACGAGTACGTCTCCGAGGCCGACATGGCGCTGTGGCTCGCGGCCTGCGACGTCGTGGTCCTGCCATACCGCGCGGTCTCCGGAAGCGGCATCGCCGCGCGGGCTTTCGCGGCGGGGCGCCCGGTCGCGGCCGCCGCCGTCGGGGGACTGGCCGAGACGGTGGAGCCCGGCGTGACGGGCGAGCTCTTCGCGGCGGGTGACGCCGCCGGCCTGGCGCGCGGCGTCGAGACCGCGATCGCCCGGGGGGCCGGCGCGTATGCGCCGGGGCTCGCGCGCGCCGCCGAGGCCGCGTCCTGGCCGCGCTACGCGGACGCGCTGCTGGAGTTCCTCGATGCCGTGCCGGCTGCCGGTATACTCCGCCTCCCATGAACCTGGAGCTGTCCGAGGAACAGCAGCTGCTCCGCGACTCGGTCCGCGGTTTCGCCGAGGAGGTCGTCCGGCCCCACGCGGCGGCGATCGACCAGTCCGGGGAGTTTCCGCGGGACCTTTTTCGTCAGGCCGGCGAGCTGGGGCTGGCCGGCGTCGCGGTGCCGTCCGAGCACGGGGGTTCGGGAATGGACGTGGTCTCCTACACGATCGTCGTCGAGGAGATCTCGCGGGCCTGCGCCAACATGGGCGTCATCCTCTCGGTCAACAACTCGCTCGTCTGCGATCCGATCGACAAGTTCGGCAACGCCGATCAGAAGAAGCGGTTCCTGTCGCCGCTTGCCCGGGGCGAGAAGCTCGGCTGCTTCGCGCTGACGGAGCCCGACGCCGGGTCCGACGCCGGCAACCAGAAGACGCGGGCGGTCCGCGAGGGTGACGCCTACCGCATCTCCGGCCAGAAGGTATTCATCACATGCGGCCAGGCCGCCGACGTGTGCCTTCTCTTCGCGATGACCAACCCGGAGAAGAAGGTGCGGGGCATTTCCGCTTTTCTCGTCGACGCCACGACCGCGGGCTTCGACCGGTCGCGGCACCAGGTCAAGCTCGGCGTCAACGCCTCGGGCACCGTCGAGATTTTCCTGACCGACGTCCTCGTGCCGGCCGCCGATCGCCTCGGCGAAGAGGGAGACGGGTTCAAGATCGCGATGTCGACACTCGATGGCGGACGGATCGGGATCGCCGCGCAGGCCGTCGGCATCGCGCAGGAGGCCTTCGAGGCCGCCGTGTCCTACGCGAAGGCCCGCAAGGCCTTCGGGCGGCCGATCGCCGACTTCCAGGCCCTGCGCTTCTACCTGGCCGACATGGCAACCGACGTCGACGCGGCCCGCCTGCTGACCCGCAAGGCCGCCGCGGCCAAGGACGCGGCGAAGGATTCGGGAGGCCGGTACTCGATGGAGGCCGCCGTCGCCAAGCTCTTCGCGGCGGAGATGGCCCAGCGGGTCACGACGAAGGCGCTGCAGATCCACGGCGGCTACGGCTACACCAAGGAGTACCCGGTGGAGCGCAACTTCCGCGACGCGCGCATCACCGAAATCTACGAGGGCACGAGCGAGATCCACCGGCTGATCATCGCGCGGGAGATCTTCCGCGACAGCGGTCTCGCGATCGGATAGGACGCCATGGGCCAGACACGCATGTTCCGGGACCGCGTGGTCTCGATGGAACAGACCCTGGAGGGAGGGGAGAAACACCTGCCGCTCCTCAAGGAGCTCTGCCGCGAAGCGCTGCCGGAGTACGAGTACCGTGAGCACGCGCTCGATCACGAGCGCGACCTCTTCGTCCTGGACCTGCAGGGGCCGGACGGAGCGGCCCGGCGGATCGCCTGGACGCGCATGGTGCTCTTCGACGCCGAGCGCATTCCGACCCTGACGGGGGATCCGGCCGCGGAGCTGCGGCGGAAGATCGTGGACTTCATCCGGGCCCACGCCGACCGTTCCGAGATCGTCGTGACCTTCCGACACCTCGAGGAGGGGTGGGTCGACACGCCCGAGCCGCGGCGGGAAGGGGGCGGACGCCGCCGCCGGCGGGGCGGGCGGGGCGGCCGGGGCGGCGAGCGAAGCGGCCCCGAAAGACGCCCGGGTCCGTCTCCGGTCGGACGGGAGCCGCAGCGCCCGCGGGGTCCCCGCGTCCCCGGTGCGCCGCGTCCGCAGGCGCCTCCGCGTCCGCCGGCGGCGCACGCGCCGCGGCCCGGCCGGCCCGAGGGCGCGACGCCCGCCGCAGCGGCCGCACCGGGCGAGAGCGCTCCCGGCGGCAAGCGTCGGCGGCGCTCCCGCCGCCGACGGCGGGGCGGCCGCGGTCCCGGAGGAGGAGCCGGGAATCCGGGCCCGTCGGGCGCGGGGCCGCAGCCATGAACTTCGAACTGACCGAAGACCAGGTCCGCATCCGCGACGCGGTGCGGGAGTTCGCGGCGGAGGAGATCGCGCCCGGTGTCGCCGAGCGCGAGAAGAACGAGACCTTCCCGCGGGAGATCCTGGCCCGGCTGGCGGACATGGGCGTCCTCGGGATGATGGTCCCGGAGGCGTACGGAGGGGCCGGCGCCGACGCCCTCTCCTACGTTCTCGTGGTCGAAGAGCTGGCGCGCGTGTGCGCATCGACCGCCGTGATCGTCTCCGTCAACAACTCCGTGGCCTGTTATCCCGTCTGGAAGTTCGGCAACGAGAGCCAGAAGGCGACCGTGCTCAAGGAGCTCGCCTCGGGCCGCGCGCTCGGCGCCTATGCGCTGACCGAGCCGCAGTCGGGCTCGGACGCGGCCAACCAGAAGACCCGGGCGGTGCGCGACGGTGCTTCCTACATCCTGAGCGGGGCGAAGGCCTGGATCACCAACGCGGGCGTGGCGAAGTGGTACGTCGTGATGGCGATGACGGACCCGGACGCGGGGACCCGCGGTATCACGGCCTTTCTGGTGTCTTCCGAGGACGACGGGGTTCGCATCGGTGCGCCCGAGGACAAGATGGGGCTTCGGGCGTCGAAGACCGCGTCGGTCTTTCTCGAGGACGTGCGGGTTCCGGAGGACCGGCGGCTGGGGGCGGAGGGCGAGGGGTTCACGATCGCGATGACGACCCTCGATCACTCGCGCATCGGCATCGCGGCGCAGGGCATCGGCATCGGCCAGGCAGCCTACGAGGCCGCCACCGAGTACGCGCGGACGCGCGAGACCTTCGGCAAGAAGCTCGCGGAGCACGAGGCCATCGCCTTCCAGGTTGCGGACATGCGCGTCCAGCTCGAGGCGGCACGGGTCCTGACCTATCGGGCCGCTCTGAAATCGGAGATGCCCGGCGCGCGCTACTCCAAGGAGTCTTCGATGGCCAAGGTCTATGCCACCGAAGCGGCCAACGCCATCGCGAACCGCGCGGTCCAGATCTTCGGCGGCTACGGCTATTCGAAGGAGTACGCCGTCGAGCGCTACTACCGGGATGCCCGGGTCACGACGATTTACGAAGGAACGAGTGAGATTCAGCGTATCGTGATCGCCAAGAACGTACTCGCCGGACGATAGAAATGACAGAACCCGACGACCCGATCCTCCCGGACGACCCGGTTCCGCCGGTCAACGAGGTCGACCTGGTTAACAAGGACGACGCGGACGACGCGGTTGACGAGGACGACGAGACGCTCGACGTGCCGCCCGCGGTCCCGGTGGCGGAGGCCGTGACCGGCTCCCCAAAGCCTGTGTCCGGTCCGGGGCAGCGGCCGGACCTCGCCGACCGGAGGGATCCGCTCTACCGGGAGTGCAAGGGATACCGCCTGCGCCTCGACCCGCCGGATCTGGCGCGGCTGCGTGAGCTGCCCGGCTCGCGCGGCAAGTCCGACGACGAGCTCGGCGAGGCGTTCTTCGACGGACAGGCAGAGCGCCTCGCCCTGGCGATCGCGGACGACGTTCCGGCGCCTTCGGAAGTCCGGGTCGTCGTGGACCCGTACTCGCGCCAGGCGTTCCTGGCCCTCGAGAACCGGATCCGGGGGATCCTGAGTTTCTAGGCGCCGACCGCCGCGCCGACTCTAGATGTCGGCGGTGATGACGATTCGCTGCGCCTGCTTCAGGTGGGCCTTCTTTTGGTGCGGATCGATCGAGACGGATATTTCGCCCGGCTCGGCCCCCGCCGACGACAGCACGTCGGCCCAGGCCTCGGCCCGGTAGCGCAGGAAATCCTCGGCCACGGCGGGTTCCTCACGGCCCTCGAAGTCGGGCATGGCCTTCAGCTTGTCGACCTCCGGACGGGACAGCAGGAAGGCGTAGCCCTCCCGGTCCATTCGGTACGATTCGGTACGATTGCGGGAGTTGGTGTCCATGGGGGAATTTTAGGGCATCCGATGCGTTTTTTCGCGGGCATGGATCTCGACCGGCGGCGAAAATGGCGGAGACTCCGCGGGCGCACCCTCGCGGCAGGCCTGGCGCTGGCGGCTCTGATCGCCTGGCCCGCCGCCTCGTCGGCCGACGAGAACCGCAATCATTTCGACTCGGACTCGCTGATGCGCGCTCCGGGTTTCTTCGATCTCGTCGTTCTCGGCGGGTCCGGGCAGCCGCGCTGGCTCGTGCTGACGGACAGCAACCCGCCGTCCGCGCCCAACCGTCTCGTGCAGACCCAGACGGACCTGCCGGCCGGCACGATCGCCGCGGCCGTGCGGCGCAACCTGAATTTCCAGGACGGCACGGTGTCCACCTTCGTGCGCCAGGGGACGGGCCACGCCGGGATGTTGCTGCGGATGCAGGACGACCGGAACTTTCTCCTGGTCGTCGTCGACACGGCCTCGGGCGAAGTGGTTCTTTCCCGTACCTCCGACGGGAAGGCGTCCGAGCTCGGCCGCGGGCGCGGGAGCTTTCCGTTCCCGTGGCAGCAGATCTCGGTCAAGCTCGCGGGACCGGCCGTCTCGGTCGAGTTCGCCGGAAAGCTGCTTTTCGAAGCGAGGGACCCGAAGCCCCACCCGGGTCGCGCCGGCCTGGCGGCCGAGGGGCCCGGCGAGGCGTCCTTCGACGAGTTCGTTCTCGATCCGGCGCCCTAGGGCTCCCGCGGCGGCGCCACGGCGGCCGCGAAGACGGAATCGGCCGTTCTCGACCTTGAGGATCACCGCCGGCTTCACCGGGTTTCGGTCGGCGTCCATCGTGATCCGGCCCGTGACGGCGGCGAAGTCCTTCGTCGAGGCCAGCGCGTCGCGGATGCGCTTGCCTTCGGTCGAGCCCGCCCGCTCGATCGCGTCGGCCAGCAGGCGGGTCGCGTCGTAGGTCAGCGCCGCGATCGAGTCGGGCTCGGCGCCGTAGCGCGCCTTGTACGTGTCGACGAACCGGCGCACCGGCGGCGAGGGGTCGTCGACGGAATAGTGGTTGGAGAGGTAGGCGCCCTCCATCGCTTCGCCCCCGATTTCGACGAGCTTGGGCGAATCCCAGCCGTCCGCGCCGAGCAGCGTGGCGGTCAGGCCGAGCGACCGGGCCTGGCGGGCGATCAGCCCCGCATCCGTGTAGTACCCGGGGATCACGAGCACGTCCGGCGCGAGCGGCCGGAGGGCGGTCAGCTGGGCCGAGAAGTCGCTGTCGCCTTCGGCGTACTTGAGCTCGCTGACGATGCGGCCCCCGGCGGCCTCGAAGGCCGCGCGGAAGGCGTCGGCGAGGCCCACCGAGTAGTCGCTGCGCGAATCGACCAGGATCGCCGCCGTTCCGGCGCCGAGATCGCTCCGCGCGAAGGTCGCCAGCGCTCGTCCCTGGTACGGGTCGATGAAGCAGACGCGGAACACGTAATCGCCCTTCTTCGTGACCTCCACGTTCGTCGAGGATGGCGAGATGATCGGGATCTTGTAGTTCTGGGCGATCGGCGCGGCGGCGAGCGTCCGCGAGGAAGCGTTCTCGCCGATCAGGGCGACCACGTGGTCCCGCGTGATGAGCTTGGAGGCGGCGGACGCGGCCTCGGCCGCCTCGCCGCGGTCGTCCTCGGACAGGAGCACGATCGGCTTACCGAGGACGCCGCCGGCCGCGTTGATCTCGGAGACGGCCAGCATTGCGCCGTTCTTTCCGGAGAGCGCGAAGGTGGCGGTCGGGCCGGTCAGCGCGCCGAAGAAACCGACCTTGATGCCCTGACGGCCGGCCGACGGCTCCCCGCAGGAGACGAGGCCGAGGACGAGGCGAGAACGATCCCGGCGGCGCGTCGCACGCCGGCATTCTAGTTCGCGGATGCGGCGGCTGCCGAGCCGGCGCGCCCGGGGCCGTCTGATAGGCTATCGCCCCTTTTCGGAGCAAGGACCGCACATGAGCTCAAACAAGTCCTACGACCTCGTCATCATCGGATCGGGCCCGGGCGGCTACGTGGCCGCGATCCGGGCGTCGCAGCTCGGACTCTCCGTCCTGATCGTGGAGAAGGAGCCCCGCCTGGGCGGCGTCTGCACACTGTGGGGCTGCATTCCGACCAAGGCCCTCCTCCATACGGCCGATCTGCTCGAGGAGGCCCGCCACGGTTCGGAGGTCGGCGTGGCGACCCGCGAAGTGCGTCTCGACATGCCGGCCGCCCTGAAACACAAGGAAAAGATCGTTCGCCAGTCGACCAACGGCGTCTCCTACCTGATGAAGAAGAACCGGGTCGACGTCGCCGCCGGTTTCGGGCGGGTCGCGGGCGCCGGCCGGGTGTCCGTCACGGCCGCCGATGGAACCGAGACCGTCTTCTCGGCCAGGAACGTGCTGGTCGCGACCGGCTCGACGCCACGTTCCCTCCCGGGGATGGACATCGACGAAAAGACCGTCCTGTCTTCGACCGGCATGCTGGAGCTTTCCGAGGTCCCGAAGTCCCTCGTCGTGATCGGTTCGGGCGCCGTCGGCGTCGAGTTCGCCTCGATGCACGCGCGCTTCGGCGCCAAGGTCTCGATCATCGAAGTCCTCCCGCGCATCGTTCCGGTCGAGGACGAGGAGATCTCGCGCGAGCTCGCCGCATCCTTCAAGCGACAGGGCATCGCGATCTACCCGGACACCCGGGTCGAGCGGATGACCCGGAACGACTCCGGCGTCGAGATCCTCGCCCGCTCGGCCGGCGACAAGACCGAAACCTTCCGGGCCGAAAGGGTCCTGGTGGCCGTGGGCCGGCGCCCGCTGACGGACGGGATCGGGCTCGAAGCGCTGGGCGTCGCCACCGAGAAGGGCTACCTGAAGGTCGACGCCTTCATGCAGACCAACGTCCCGGGCCTCTACGCCATCGGCGACATCCTGCCGACCCCGGCGCTCGCCCACCTGGCCTCCGCCGAGGGCGTCGTGGCGGTCGAGCACATGGCGGGCAAGGAGACCCGTCCGATCAACTACGACCAGATCCCCGGCTGCACCTACTGTTCGCCGGAGATCGGCTCGATCGGGTTGACCGAGGCGCGGGCCCGCGAGCGCGGGTACGACGTCGTGGTCGGCAAGTTCCCGTTTTCGGCGATCGGAAAGGCCCGCATCCTGAACCAGGCCTCCGGTTTCGTGAAGATCGTCGCGGAAAAGAAGTACGACGAAGTTCTCGGCGTCCACATCGTCGGTCCCTCGGCGACCGAGTTGATCGCGGAGGCGGGCGCGGCGCTCAAGCTCGAGGCCACGTCCGAGGAGCTCGTCCGGACCATCCACGCGCACCCCACCCTCTCCGAGGCGATCCACGAGGCGGCCGAGGCCGTCGGCGGGCACGCGATACACATCTAGACCGTCGCGAACGCGCAGCGCGGGGCCTGCGCCCTTCGGGCGCACCGCCGGTTGGCTCGCCCGGTTGCGGGCTCGACCGACCGGCTGGTCCCCCGCTCCGCGTTCGCTCCCGCGGCGCGCGCCTCCTCCCGCGCTTCGCTCGGGAGACTTCGCACGCCGCGAACCTGGGGATCAGCGCGATGTGTCGACTTTCGCCGTGCTGGCTCCCTTGTTCGCGGCGCGGATAGTCTCCCGACCGGAGGGAGGGAGGAGGTCCGCGCCGCGGGAGCCGCAGCGCGGCGACGGGGTCAGGCGCGCGGTCGAGCCCGCAGGCGAGCCGCGAGCCGGTGCGCGCGAAGGGCGCAGACCCCGTCGCAAGCGAAGGCGACGTTTATTGCGGCGGGTTCGATCCGTTCGTCGCCGCCGGCATCGTTGGCGGCGCGCCGGGAGACGACTGAACGGCGGAGCTCGGAGGCGCCGCGTAGGTGCGGCCGATCTTGTAGTCGTTGGACGCCGCGGCATCGGGCGCGAGCGATTGGCCGAACTTCAGATCGCTGTAGAAACCCTCGCCGAGCTCCGGGCCGCCGGCCTTCTTCGGGACCGCCCTCGCGTTGGTCGGGCCGGCCTGAGCGCCGCCGCCCTGCATGGCGAGGTTGCCGATCTGTACGAGCGTGTCGGCGGGGCGCGTGGCGGCTTGCGGATCGACCTTCGTGACGCGGATGACGTCGGCCTTGCGCAGGCTCTGAAGCGTCCCGGATGGGTAGGCGTGGAAGAGGTACGTGTTGCCCTTGATCAGCGGAACGTCGATCGAGACCATCTTGCCGCTGGGCGCCAGGTCGATCTGGTAGTAGGCCTGCTGCCCCGCAGACCGCGACGGAAACGAGGGCGCCGATCAGGACCAGGATCGTCTTCATCTGCAGCTCCTCTCGACGAACGGGCCTCGGACTACTGCGGCGGATCGCCACCGTCGGTCGCCGCGGGCATGGTCGGCACGCCGTTGGACATGTTCGCGTTGGCGGGGCCGTATGCGTCCGAGGTCCCCGGCGTTCCCTGGTAGAGCCAGTTCCCGTAGGTCGGCGCGCCGCTGATCCCCGGGCTGGCGTTGCTCTGGCCGACGTTGCTCAGGCTCGTCCGCCCGCCCTGGGACCCGGTGGGCCTCGGCGTGCCGATCTCGATGACCTCACCGGTCCCCTGCATCGGGAGGTTTCCGTTGAGGGCTTCGCCGAGCTGGCGCTGCTCCGCCCAGAAGGCCTGGTCTCCGGTGAGGGTCCGGATGCCGATGATGTCCGACCTCCGGACGCTCGTGAGCGTGCCCGCGCGCCAGGTGTGGAACTGGAACGCGCCGTTCTTGAGTACCGGAAGGTCGCGCGAGAGCGCGATCCCGGAGGGGTTGAGGTCGATCTGGTAGACGACGTCGTTGCGCTGGCCTGTCAGCTGGGTGACCTTGGCCACGACCTTTGCGGGGAGTCGGGTCAGCTCGCCCCCGGGCCAGGCATGGAAAACGTAAGCCCCCTCCAGCAGCTCCGGCCGGTCGAGCGTGACCATCGACCCCGACTGGACGAAGTCGATTTTGAACATGGTTTGCTGTCCCTCGAGGCCGAAGGCACAGGCGAATAGAACCGCGCACAGGATGCTGCGACTGCGCATGACCCACCTCCTCCGTGGAATCGGCTCAGGTTATCACGCGCGGGGCGCCTCGGCGCCGTCCCGGGGCGAGGCCGGAGCCCGTAAATCCGGCCTGAAGTCAAGGAGATACGGCCCGGGTCCGCCTGTCTCCGCATAGAATGGCGGACTCGAAATCGACCCACATGAGCCAGGAAGCACCGCGCCCCCACGACCTGTCCGCCCTGCGCATCCAGCGCGAGCCCGAGCGCCGCGGGGGAGGGAAGATCTGGCTTCTTCTCGGCGCCGTCCTGGTGGTCGCCGCGGGCGCCCTCGCCTACCTGCTGGCCGGGCGGGGACTGCGCCCGAAAAAGGTCGAAGTCGTCACGGCCTCGGTCGTCAGCGAGGGGCAGGCCACGACCGTCCTCACGGCGACGGGCTACGTCGAGGCCGAGCGCAAGGCCGATCTCTCGCCCAAGATCACCTCGCGCATCACCGAGTTGAACGTCACCGAAGGCACGCGGGTGAAGACCGGCGACGTGATCGCCCGTCTCGACTCGACGGACCTCGACGCCCAGCTCGCCGAGGCGAAGGCCAACTGGATCAATGCCCGGGCCGAGCTCGAGCGGCAGAAGGCGATCTTCGACCAGGGCCTCTCGACCCGGTCGGCCCTCGATGCCGCCGTCGCCAGCGAGGCGGCGACGCGGGCGCGCGTGCGGTACGTCGAGGCCCTGCTGGACTACACGATCATCCGTGCCCCGTTTTCCGGCGTCATCACCGCCAAGCGGGCTTTCGTGGGCGAGGCCGTCTCGCCGTTCGGCTCGTCGCCGTCGGGCGGGGGCTCGGGCGGCGCGATCGCGACCATCGTCGAGTTCTCGTCGCTCTACGTCGGGGCCGACGTCAACGAGGCCAACCTCTCCAAGCTCGCGAAGAACCAGCCCGCCGAGATCTCGCTCGACGCGGTCCCGGACAAGACGTACCACGGCCGGCTGCGCCAGATCGTTCCGGCGGCCGACCGCCAGAAGGCGACCGTCCGCGTCAAGGTCGCTTTCCTCGACGCGGACGACCGCGTCCTGCCCGATCTCTCGGCCCGCGTCAGCTTCACGGCTGAGCCGACCCAGGGCAAGGAGACGCGGTCGCGCGTCGTCGTGCCGAAGGCGGCGCTGACGACGGTCGACGGCAAGGCCGGCGTCTTTCGGGTCGTCGACGGCCGGGTGCGCTTCACCCCCGTCACCGCGGGCGGCGACGTGCAGGGCCAGGTGGAAATCACGCAGGGGCTTCAGGGCGGCGAGCGCCTCGTCTCGCTCGCCGGAGATCTCAACCTTCGGGACGGGGAGCGAGTACGCGTCGAAGGGCAGGAGTGAGCAAAATGGCCGATCCGCTGATCCGCATCGAAAACGTCGAAAAGGTCTACCGCCGGGATCAGATCCAGATCCCGGTCCTCATGGGCATCCAGTTCGACATTCCGGACGGCGAGTACGTCGCCCTGATGGGCCCCTCGGGTTCCGGAAAGACGACGCTCCTGAACCTGATCGCGGGCATCGACCAGCCCACGCGCGGCCGGATCGTGATCGGCGGCCGGGACATCGCCACGCTCGGCCAGACGGAGCTCGCCCGGTGGCGCTCCGACACGATTGGCTTCATCTTTCAGCTCTACAACCTGCTTCCCGTGCTCTCGGCGTTCGAGAACGTGGAGCTGCCGCTGCTGCTGACGCACCTGAAGAAGGCCGAGCGCCGCAAGCACGTCGAAACGGCGCTCGCGATCGTGGGCCTCTCCGATCGAATGGACCACTATCCGCGCCAGCTCTCGGGCGGCCAGGAACAGCGCGTCGCGATCGCGCGCGCCATCGTGTCCGATCCGAAAATCCTGGTGGCCGACGAGCCCACGGGGGACCTGGACGCGAAGTCCGGCGACGAGATCCTGGAGCTGATGCGGCGGCTGAACGAGGAATTCGGCAAGACGATCGTAATGGTCACGCACGATCCCCGGGCCGCGGCGCGCGCCCACCGGATGGTGCATCTGGACAAGGGCGTCCTGCACACCGACGAGAGGACGGAAACGGGCGCCGGGAGGAAGGTATGAAGTACTTCCGCCTGATCTGGAAGAACGTCTTTCGCAAGAAGCTCCGGACGACCCTGACGGCGAGCTCGATCGTGCTCGTGCTGGTGCTCATCGTGATCCTGACGTCGCTCCTGCAGGCGATGCAGGCCGACCCGTCCGGGGGGCGGGGGGCCAACCGCCTGGTCGTGCAGCACGCCACGGGTCTCGGCAACTTCCTGCCCCTGTCCCAGCGCCAGAGGATCGAGCAGATCCCGGGCGTCGTGGCGGTTTCGCCGCAGATCTGGTTCGGTGGCGTCTACAAGGACGACAAGCCCGAGAACTTCTTCGGCCAGCTCTCCTGCGACCCGGAGATCTACTTCGACAAGGTCTTCGACGACGCGACCGTGGACCCGGCCGTCAACGCCGAGTGGAAGGCCACGCGCAACGGGTTCGTCGCCGGCCGCAAGATCGCCGAGAAGTTCGGGTGGAAGAAGGGCGAGCACATCATGCTCAAGGGGACCTACATCCCGCTGACCCTGGACCTCGTGTACATGGGCCCGTTCAGCGCCGGCGACGAGACGAACATTTTCTTCCACAACGAGTACCTGAACCAGGGGGACTGGTTCGGCGCCAACCGCGTGACCGGCCTCTACTATCTCAAGGTCGACAGCGGCGAGAACGTGCCGCGGGTCGCCGCGACGATCGACAAGATGTTCGAGAACAGCGACGCGCCGACGAAGACGCTGACCGAGAAGCAGTTCCAGCTCCAGTTCATGGAGATGATGGGCAACGTCAAGCTCCTCATCAACGGCATCTCGCTGATCATCCTGTTCGCCGTGACCCTGATCGTCGCCAACACCGTGGCGATGTCGGCGCGCGAGCGGGTGACGGAGATCGCCGTGATGCGCACGCTCGGATTCGGCCGCGGCCACATCCTGGGATTCATTCTGTCGGAGTCGGTCCTGATGGCGCTGCTCGGCGGCTGCCTGGGGGTTCTGCTCGCGAAGTTCGTCTTCATCCCGATGCTCCTGGCGGTCGGCGACAAGACGTCGATCTCGATCTGGCTCGTCAACTTCCGCGTATCGAGCCAGACGCTGTTGCTCGCGTTCGTCGTGTCCGTGGGCGTCGGCATCCTGGCGGGGTTCCTCCCGGCGATCCAGTCGTCCCGCGTCAACATCGTCGACGGCCTGCGGAAGGTGGTGTGAGGTGGCGATTCCCGTCAAGTACAACTTCCGCAACCTGCTCGCGCGCAAGGTGTCGACCGGGATGACCGCCTTCGTCATCGGCCTCGTCGTCGCCGTGTTCCTGTGCGTGCTGGCCCTCGTGCAGGGCGTCACGCGCACGCTGTCGGTGACGGCGTCGACCCGCAACGTCCTCGCGATGCGCGTGGGGTCCCAGGCGGAGATGCAGAGCGTGATCACGCGGGACCAGGCCGACCAGATCCAGTCCCTGCCGGGGCCGGAGCGCAACGCGGCCGGCAAGCCGTACGTGTCGCCGGAGCTGATCACGCTGATCAACGTGCCGCGGGCCGACGGCCAGTCGAGCTCGAACGTCCAGATCCGGGGCCTGTCTCCGATCGGGATCGAGGCGCGTCCCGGCGTGAAGATCGTCGAGGGAAGGATGTTCACGCCGGCCACCAACGAGGCCATCGTGTCCCGCAATCTCTCGCGCCGGTTCGCGCACATGAAAGTCGGCGACACCTTGAAATCCGGCAGCTTCCAGTGGGTCATCGTCGGGCTCTTCGACGCGCAGGGCAGCGCCTACGAGTCGGAGATCTGGACGGACGTCACCGACCTCCAGCAGCAGACCAAGCGCAACATCTACTCGTCGGTCTTCGTGCGCCTGCCCGATTCCGAGGCGGCCAGCCGGTTCATCGAGACGGTCCAGGGCGACCAGCGGCTCAAGCTCGAGGGCAAGACCGAGCGCAAGTACTACGACGAGCAGATGATCACGGGCGCGCCCATCAAGGCCCTGGCGTTCATCGTCGGGATCTTCACGGCGATCGGCGCGGCCTTCGGCGCGATGAACACGATGTACGCTCAGGTCGCGGCGCGCACCAAGGAGATCGGGACCCTGCGGGCGATCGGGTTCTCGCGCCGATCGATCCTGCTGTCGTTCGTCATCGAGGCGCTGATGCTCTGCCTGGCGGGGGGCATTCTCGGGATCCTCATGACCTTCCTCGCGTTCAACCTGTTCCTCACCAAGCCGACCGGTACCATGAACTTCCGGACGTTCTCGGAGGTCCTCTTCAACTTCCGCATGACGCCCCAGCTCATCGCGGGAGGCCTCGCCTTCGCCCTCGCCATGGGCGTCATCGGCGGCCTCTTCCCGGCGGCCCGCGCCGCCCGCCTCAAGATCACCACCGCCCTCCGCGAGGTCTGAGGGTCAGCCCTGGAGAACTGACGTTTGGAGGCGGGCCGTGGGCCGTCCTCCGTCCCAGACGGCCGAAGCCGGTCCCGGTCCGGCAGCCGACGCCCCGTCGGGGGCCGTCGCCTGTTCATGCTTCAGGATTTCAGGGCTGACCCCGTAGACTGGATCGGTGCGGATCCAGTTCTACGGGACCAAGGGCAACGTCGAGGAGTCGTCGAAGGCGCACGCCGGGCATGCCGCGTTCGTGATCGAGTACGAAGGCTTCCGCCTGCTGTGCGATTTCGGGCAGAACCGCAAGGGCCTGCTCTCGAAGATCCGCCCCGACGCGATCTTCGTCTCGCACGCGCATCCGGACCACGGCTGGGGCCTGTGGGAGGGCACCGAGGCGCCGGTCCACGCGTCGGCGGTGACGCACGAGCTGCTGCGGGAGCTGCCGATCCTCCATCGCGAAACGCTCGAGCCCGAGGCGCCGGTCGAGATCGGCCCGTTCCGGTTGAGTGCGCATCCGGTCGTCCACTCGGTCCGATGCCCGTGCATCGCGGCCCGGATCGAAGCCGGCGGCCTGGCGCTCGTCTACTCGGGCGACATCGTGGCCTTCGAGCAGCCGGACGCGGCGCTGACGGGCGCCGACGTGTACGTCGGCGACGGTTCGACTCTTCGGGGAAAGCTGGTGCGGCGGCATCCGAGCGGAGCGCTCATCGGCCACACGACCGTCCGGGCCCAGCTCGGCTGGCTGTCGCGCTACGGGATTCTGCGCGCGATTTTTTCCCATTTCGGAAAGGGCCCGATCGAGATGGGCGAAGAGGTGCTCGCCGACGCTCTCGAGGAGCTCGCCGCGGAGACCCCGCCCGGCTGTTCCGTGACCGCGGCCCGCGACGGGCTCGAGCTCGACCTCGCCAACCCGGTCTGACGGCCGGCAGGGCCGCTATTCGAGGCGCGAACGCGAGTGGGCCGGAAGGGCGGGACCGGTGGCGCCGACGGGCGGGCCGGGCTTCGCATCGGCCATCGCCTGCCCCGCTTCGACGACGGCGCGCCTCGCCTCGCCGGAGCGCTTGACGAAGGCGAGCAGCCCTCCGGCCATCATGACGTAGAAACCGCCCCAGACGAGCGCGATCAGCGGCTTGCGCGTGACGTCGACCGACAGCGATTCGACGGTCGCCGCCTGGAACTCGTCGGCGGGATTCTTGGAGACGCCGGTGAGCCGGACGACGACGGCCCCGTCGTTGGGAGAGACGGCGAGCACGCGGAGCTTGCCGTTCGGCACGCCGGGAATCGCCAGCTCCTCGGCGTCCGCCATGGCCCCGTCGAGGTGGAAGACGTACTTGACCGTCATGTCGTGCTGCGAGCCGTCGGGCGGAGTGATCGTCAGGTCGGTGAGCACGAGGACGGTCTTCTCGCCGCGCATCATGGCCGATCGGTCGGCGTTGAAATCGCGGAACGTGAAACCGGTCCCGTCGATGTTCGTGGTCGTCCCCTTGACCAGCCGGACGTCGCGGCCGACGATCTGGGGCTGGCCCGGGTCGTACTGCTGCGGCGCGATGTACAGGTCGGTGACGGCGGAGCTCCGGATCGAAGGATTCGCCATCAGCTGGCCGGTGCGGCTGTTCTCGTACATCTTGGGATAGGCGTAGTACGTCTTGCCCCCGGCCGTCTGGACCCGGACCTCCATCGCCTGCTTGGTGCTGGAGGTCCCCGGGACGACCCGCAGGAAGGTCAGCTTCGCGTCGCCGACCGGCGTGGGCGTGTTGATCCGGAGCGTGAGGCGCTGCGTCTTCGCGTAGGCCCCCGAGATGACGATCCCCGCCAGCATGATCCCGACTCCGACGTGGGCGAGGTAGCCACCCGCGCCGCCGAGCTTTCCGCTGCCCGCCTTGCGCAGAACGGCCCGGAGGTTCATGTCGGCGGAAAAGGCGGCGGTGAAGATCAGCAGCAGCGGCTCGACCCCGCGCGCCCCGAAGGCGAGGGCGGCGCCGAGGATCACGGCGGCGACCGCGAGCGACCGGCGGGAATTGGCCAGCAGCTCGCGCAGGCTCGTTCCCTTCCAGGACACGAAGGCGACGAGGCCCGACAACAGGACGAGCAGGAACCCGGCCGGCGTCGTCGTCTTCCCGTAGAACGCCGTCTGGACCTGGGAGGGCGTGCCCGACAGCCGCGTCAGGAGCGGCGCCGAGGTCCCGAGCAGGATCACCAGCGCCGAGCGCGCAGAAGACCGCGATGCCCAGGATGAAGAGGACGCTGCGGGACAGCAGTGGCGACTCTTCGTCGGAGGCCGTCGGTATCGAGCGCCAGCGCCACGCGATGAGGACGACCGACAGCCCGACGAAGGTCCCGAGGATCGCGACGAGCCAGCCCGTGATCCCGAGGTCGATGAACGAGTGCACCGAGAAATCCGCCAGCACGCCCGAGCGCGTCAGGAACGTCCCGTAGAGGATCGCGGCGTAGGCGGTGCACGCCAGGATCAGGTTGACCTTGCGATGCCGCTTGCGCGCGCGCTGCAGGAACATCCCGTGGACGAGCGCCGCCGTGAAGAGCCAGGGCACGAGGCTCGTGTTCTCGACCGGGTCCCAGCCCCAGTAGCCGCCCCAGCCGAGCGTCTTGTAGGCCCAGTAGCCGCCCATCAGGATCGCCGTCCCGAGCGTCAGGAACGTCAGGAGCGCCCAGGGGATCGTCCGCGCGATCCACCCGTCCCAGCGCTTCTTCCAGAGCGCGGCGATCGCGAAGGAGAACGGCACCGAGAGCGAGGCGAACCCGATGAACATGACCGGCGGATGGATCACCATCCACGGGTCCTGGAGCAGGGGATTGAGGCCCACGCCGTCCGCCGGCACCGGAGGCGGCAGCAGCTTGAACGGGCTCTGCTTGCAGAGGATCGCGATGATCCCGAGGAACGAGGCCAGGTACACGATCATGACCGGGGCTTCCTGTTCCTTGGCGCTGCGCCAGACGAAGAGCCCGATCAGGGCGCCCCAGAAGCACCACAGCAGGAACGACCCTTCCTGGCCGGCCCAGAAGGTCGAGATGAGGAAGTGGAAGGGGAGGTCGGTGCTCGAGTACGAGTTGACGTACGCGACGTCGAAGCGGTGCTGCAGCAGGAGCGTCATCAGGATCGCCGACGCCACGACGACGCAGGTCGCGAACGCGGCATAGGTCGTCCGAGCCAGAGGCAGCAGATCGCGCCGCCCCCGGTCGACGGCGAAGTAGATCGCGGCCGAGGCGATGCCCGCGACGAGCGCGCCCCAGATCGCCGCCACTCCGGGCCAGACGTACATCAGCTGGCGGTGGCCGGAGCCGCGGGCCGGGCGGGGTAGGCCTTCTCGACCTCCGCGCCCTGGTACTTCGAGGGGCACTTCACGAGCAGCTTCTCGGCCTCGATCCGGCCGTCCTGGAAGCGCCCGATGGCGACGATCGAGATGGCGTCCTTGAAGTTGCCCGGGCGGATGCCCCGGTAGACCACCGGCATCCGGCGGCCCTTCGGGTCGACGAGATCGAAGGAGAGCTCTTCCTTGCTCGTGTCGTAGCGGTCGCTCTGCTTGTCGAGGCCGCCCATCACCTGAACGACCCCCTTGGAACCGCGCGCCTCGTCGAAGGACAGATAGGGCGTGAGCGTCTTCTGGAACGCGGTCAGGCCGAACCCGACGAAGGCGAGCGTGAGGACCGCGGCGATCCAGTAACCCCTCTTCATGGCTTGCGCTCCGATTCGGAAAGGCGCCGGTCGAGGCGCCAGAGGTAGAAAAACAGTCCGACCCAGATCACGACGTTGACCGCCGCCAGATATCCCAGGCTTCCCACGCGTTCAGTCTCTCCCTTCTGTGCGGCCAGAGCAACTGTCGCAGGGGACAGGATCCGGCCCGTGATGTGAATGCATCAGGTCGGTGGGCGGCCTGCGCCCCGGCCGACGTGAGCTCAGGCGCTTTCCCGTCGGGCCAGCCGCGCCAGCCGCGCCGCGCGGGCCTCCAGCGACAGCATCCAGACGAAGAGGCCCGAGAACCCGGCGAGCGCCCCGAAGAACACGGCCCGCGTTGGCGTGTCCATCAGGATCTTGCCCTGCGGGTTGATGACGGTCTGCGGATGGAGCGACGCCGTCACGCGCGGGGCGATGAACACCAGAAACGGCATCAGCACGGCGGCGAAGAGGGCATAGGCGGCGGCGATGCGGGCGCGCCGCTCGGGATCGTCGACGGCCGCGCGCAGGAAGAGGTACGCGGCGTACAGGAACACGAGGAGCAGGTACGAGGACTCGCGCGGATCCCAGTTCCACCAGGAGCCCCACATGATGTTGGCGAAGAGCGACCCGGTGATCAGCGTGAGCACGCCGAAGAGCAGGCCGAGCTTGACGGCCGCGCAGGCGACCTCGTCGTGCCAGGGGTTGCGGGTGCGCAGGTAGGCGAGCGAGTAGGCGGCCGCGACGAGGAAGGCGAGCGTCGAGGTCCAGGCGCAGGGCACGTGGAAGAAGACGATGCGCGAAGACTCGCCGATGAACCCTTCGGAGGCCTTGGGCCACAGGAAGGCGGCCGCGACGATCGCGGCCATGTAGGGAAGCAGCAGCGCCTTCAGGATCTTCATGTCGTCCGGTCTCCTCGTTTCGCCCCTAATCCTCCCACGCCACCTCGGCCAGCAGATAGGCGGCGCAGGAAGCCGCCCCGTCGTAGGCGATCAGGACCCGCAGGGGGGTCCACGCGTCGCCGCCGCGGGCGGCCGCCAGCGTCGCGGAGATGGCCGTGAGCAGCAGCGGCAGAACCAGCGGAAAGGCGACGAGCACGAAGAGCACGTTCTTCTGGCCGGCCCGCGCCGTCAGGGCCGACAGGAACGTCGAGACCACGGCCAGGCCGTAGCCGCCGAAGAGCACGGCGGCGGCGAGCGTCGCCGGGGAGGCGACGGTCCAGTCGAGGAGCAGGAAAAAGCCGGGGATCACGACCGCGGCGATCGCGAGGAAGAGGCCGAAGTTGAAGAGCGACTTGCCGGCCAGCACGAGAGAGCCCGACAGCGTCTTGCGCAGCGCGAGCCCGGTCCCCGTCTCCTCCTCCTGCACGAAAGCGCGGGGAAGACCCGTCGCGGCCGCGAAGAACAGGATGATCCAGAGCAGCGCCGCCTGGAGCGGCGGGCGGTCCGCCGCGGGCAGGCCGAACGGCCCGATCGCGTAGGACGTCAGGGCGAGCGCCGTGGCCGCGAAGAAGAGCACCGCGAGGGTGGCGATCCGGCGCCGCAGCTCCTGCCGCGCGTCCTTGGCGCAGACCGCCCAGACGCGGGCCGGGAGGCTCAAGCCGGGATCCCCGGGCGCGGGGAGAGCTCGACGCGCCGGTCGGGCTCGAGCAGGTCCCGCTCGTCGTTGGAGGCCAGGACGACCGCGCCGCGCTTGCGCGCGTCGGCCACGAGGCCGTGGACGGTCTCGCGGCCCTCGACGTCGAGTCCCGAGAAGGGCTCGTCCAGGAGCAGGATCGGGGGGTCGAAGAGCATCGCGAAGGCGACGCGCAGGCGCTGGCGCATTCCGGTCGAGTACTCCTCGACCCGGCGGTCGAGGGCGGTCTCCGCCAGGCCCACGCCCGTCAGGCGGCGGCGGATCTCGGCGCCGGGAAGCGCCTGGCCGGCGGCCTCGCGGAAGAAGCGCAGGTTTTCTTCGCCGGTCAGCTCGCCGTAGAAGGCGAGATCCGGACCCGCCCAGCCGACGGCGAGGCGCCGCTCGGCGCCAGTCAACGCACGCCCTTCGCGCTCGATCCGCACCTGGCCCGAGGTCGGGCGCAGGAGGCCCGCCAGGATCTTGAGCAACGTGGTCTTGCCGCTTCCATTGCGTCCGGTGACGGCGGTCAGCCCCGATTCGACGTGGACGGAGAGCCCGCGGAAGAGCGGCGGGCCGGCGAACGCCTTATCGAGGTTCTCCGCGTGCAGCTTTGTGGAAAGCACTCTGTCGATTGACGATACCATTCCGGCGCGGCTTGAAAAGGGACGAACGGCTTGGGTATGATGCCGGCGCCCTCGGCGGCGCCTTCGCGGAAGCGCGCCGGGCCCGGGAGCACGGTCTGCCGAGATTTCACGGTAAGGAGAGCTCGATGTCCAAGCGTTCTCTGTTTCTGCTTCTGGCGGCAGCCGCGTCCCTGCCGATCCTGGCCTGCGGCGGCCAGAAGGACGAGGACGCGTTGATGGAAGACGAGGCCCCCGCGACCTCGACGGCAGCGGCCGCCGCGGCGCCCGCCGCGGCCGCTCCGGTCACCGGCGGGGCGACGCTGACCGGCAAGGTCAACTTCGAGGGCACGCCGCCCTCCATGCCGGCGATCAAGATGGACGCCGACGCATTCTGCAAGTCCCAGCACAAGGAGCCCGCGTACGAGGAGGAAGTCGTCGTCAACCCGAACAAGACCCTCGAGTGGGTGATGGTCTACGTCAAGGAGGGCGCCTCGGGCAACTATCCGGTGCCGACGGAGGCCGTGACCCTCGATCAGCACGGCTGCCAGTACCATCCGCACGTTTTCGGGTTGATGGCCGGCCAGCCCCTCAAGGTCCTCAACAGCGACGGCACGCTCCACAACATCCACGCCCTGCCGAAGAAGAACGCCGAGTTCAACATCGGCCAGCCGTTCAAGGGCATGGAGACCGTGAAGAAGTTCGAGAACCCCGAGCTCGCGATCCGCTTCAAGTGCGACGTGCACAAGTGGATGGGCGCGTACACCGGGGTCTTCAATCACCCGTTCTTCGCCGTGACCGGCGACCAGGGCACCTTCGAGATCAAGAACCTGCCGCCCGGCAACTACGTCATCGAGGCCTGGCACGAGAAGTACGGCACCCAGACGCAGAACCTGACGATCACCGGCAACGAATCGAAAACGCTCGACTTCACCTTCAAGGGATAGTCCGATAATCTATCCCGCCGTGAACAACAACCTGCGGATCTCGCGCGCCGCCCGGGCCATCCGGGCGGCGCTTTTCGTTGTCGGCGGGGCGGCCTTCGCCCCGGCGGCCGCCCGGGCGCTGCCCTTCTGGCTCCACCTGCCCGAGCAGGCCTCGACCTACGCTCACGAGATCGACGCGATCTGGCACCTCATCGCGTGGATCACCGGCATCATCTTCGTGATCGTCGAGGCGCTCCTGCTCTTCTTCCTGTGGAAGTACCGGCACCGCGAGGGCCGCCAGGCGCACTACACGCACGGCAACAACCGGCTCGAGGTGATCTGGACGATCGTGCCGGCCCTGATCTGCGTGATGATCGCCCTGCTCTCGCGCCGGATCTGGGAAGAGATCAAGGAGCGGATGCCCAACGACGCCCTCGAGATCCACGTCCAGGCCGAGCAGTTCGCGTGGAACATCCGGTACGCCGGCGCCGACGGCAAGTTCGACACGGCCGACGACGTCCTCACGCTGAACCAGCTCCACTTTCCCGTGGGCAAGCCGGTCGTGGCGACGCTGACGTCCAAGGACGTCATTCACTCGTTCTTCCTGCCGGAGTTCCGCGTCAAGCAGGACGCGGTGCCGGGCATGCACACGCGGATCTGGTTCGAGGGCAACCGCGTCGGGAACTGGGAGATCGCCTGCGCCGAGCTCTGCGGCCTCGGCCATTTCCGGATGAAGGGCTTCGTCACCGTCGACACGCCGGAGGACTTCCAGAAGTGGATGGCCGAGCAGATCGCGGCTCAGGCCGAGGAACAGAAGCAGGCCAACGCGGCCGGCGTCAAGGGAGGCAATTCTTGAGCACGGTCGCCCTGCCCCGTCCGGCGCACGCGGCCGGCGTCCACGCGGCGCCGACGTCGTTCTGGCGCAAGTACGTCTTCTCGCTCGACCACAAGGTCATCGGGATCCAGTACCTGATGTACGCCCTGACGATGCTGGTGGTCGGCGGCCTGCTCGCGACCCTCGTCCGCTACCAGCTCGCCTGGCCGGGCCGTCCGCTCGCGTTCATGGGCAAGCTCGCTCCGGAGGGCATGCCGAGCGGCATCATGCTGCCGGAGTTCTACAACTCGCTGTTCACGATGCACGCGACGATCATGATCTTCTTCGCGATCATGCCGATCCTGATCGGCGCGTTCGGCAACTTCGTCGTGCCGATCCAGATCGGCGCCCGCGACATGGCGTTCCCGAAGCTCAACATGATGTCCTTCTGGGTGGCCGTGCCGGCGGCGATCGTCATCATCTGGTCCTTCTTCGTGGCCGGGGGAGCGGCGGCGGGCGGCTGGACGTCGTACGCGCCGCTTTCGGCGATTCAGCCGCGGGGGCAGACGCTCTGGCTGATCTCGCTCCTGATCCTCGGGCTCTCGTCGCTGCTGACCTCGGTCAACTTCATCACGACCATCGTCAACATGCGCGCGCCGGGGATGAGCTTCTTCCGGATGCCCCTGACGGTCTGGGCGCTGTTCATCACGGCGGTGCTGCTGCTGCTCGCCCTGCCCGTGCTCTCGGCGGCGCTGATCATGCTGCTCTTCGATCGCACCCTCGGCACGACCTTCTTCCTCCCGGCGGGGCTGGTGGTCTCGGGACAGGCTCTCAAGAATGCCGGAGGCGGCCAGGTGCTCCTGTGGCAGCACCTGTTCTGGTTCTTCGGGCATCCCGAGGTCTACATCATGATCCTGCCGGCGATGGGCATCACCTCGGAGATCCTCCCGGTCTTCTGCCGCAAGCCCGTCTTCGGATACCGGGCCATGGCGTATTCCATGATGGGGATCGCGGGACTCGGATTCATCGTCTGGGGCCACCACATGTTCCAGAGCGGCATGAACCCGATCCTCGGAACGACCTTCATGATCTCGACGATGGTCATCGCCGTGCCCTCGGCGATCAAGACCTTCAACTGGCTCGGGACCGTGTGGGGCGGCGACGTGCACTTCACGACGCCGATGTTGAATGCGCTTTCGTTCGTCTCGATGTTCGTCATCGGCGGGCTCTCCGGCATCTTCATGGCCTCGACGCCGGTCGACATCTTCATCCACGACACGTACTTCATCGTCGGGCACATCCACTACGTGCTCTTCGGCGGGTCGCTCTTCGGGGCCTTCGCCGGCCTCTACTTCTGGTACCCGAAGATGTTCGGCCGGATGATGAACGAGACGTGGGGCAGGATTCACTGGGCCATCACGTTCGTGACCTTCAACCTGGTGTTCTTTCCGATGCACTTTCTCGGGATGCGGGGCATGCCGCGCCGGATCTACGACTACACGCAGTACTCGCACCTCAAGGGTTTGCAGCCGATGAACCAGTTCATGACGATCTCGCTGTTCGTCCTCGGCGCGGCGCAGCTGATCCTCGTCTTCAACTTCTTCCTCTCGATGCGCCGCGGAAAGATCGCGGGACCGAACCCGTGGCACGCCAACACCCTCGAGTGGCAGACGTCGTCGCCGCCGCCGCACGAGAACTTCACCGGCCGCATTCCGACCGTGCACCGGGGCCCGTACGAGTACAGCGTCCCCGGCCACGGCTCGGACTACTGGCCGCAGAGCGAGGCCCCGACGGGGCCGGGACCCGCCAAGGCGCATGGGTAGCTTCCCGGAGCGCCGCGGGCTCCACCGCTACGCCGTCGGCGTGGCTGCGGCGACGCTCGGCCTGATCGTCGCGGGAGGGTTGGTCACGTCGACGGAGTCCGGCCTCTCGGTGCCCGACTGGCCCACGACCTACGGCCAGAACATGTTCACCTTCCCCCTTTCGAAGATGGTCGGGGGCATCCGGTTCGAGCACACGCATCGCCTGATCGCGTCGACCGTGGGCTTCCTGACCATCGTGCTCGCGATCTGGCTGGCGCGTCGGGAGGACCGCCCCTGGGTGCGCACCCTCGGGTACCTCGCGCTCGGGACGGTCGTCGCTCAGGGTCTGCTCGGCGGGCTGACGGTCCTCTATCTGCTGCCGACGCCGATCTCCGTGGCGCACGGGTGCCTCGCGCAGATCTTCTTCTGCCTGACGGTGACGATCGCCGTCGTGACGTCCCCGCGCTTCCGCCGGAACGCTCCGCCGAGCCTCGCCGCCGCCTTTCGCGCGAACCCCGTGTCGCGGATCGCGGCCGCCACGGCGGTCGTGATCTTCCTTCAGCTTCTCGTGGGCGCCGTGATGCGCCACACGAAGTCCGGCCTCGCGATCCCGGACTTTCCTCTGGCGCTCGGCCGGATCTTCCCGCCCCTCGACGCGTTCCCCGTCGCCATCGCGTTCGCTCACCGCGTCGGGGCCGTCTGCGTGGCCGGGCTCGTGGCCGCGTCGGCCGTTCGGGCGTTTCGATCCGGCCGCTCCGGCCTCCGGACCGCGGCGATCGGGCTCTGCGCGCTCGTCCTCGTCCAGATCGCCCTCGGCGCCGCCACGGTGCTGAGCCGCAAGGACGTCCTCCTGACGACGGCGCACGTGGCGACCGGCGCGCTGCTACTGGGATCGACGCTCGCCGTCTCCGTTTCGGCGCTCGCGCTCGAGCGGCGGCGCAACAACGTCGTTCCGATCCGGCCCGCGTTGCCGGGAAGGGCCGCGGGATGGAAGTAGCCCGCGCCGCGGCGCTTCCGGCGGAGGGGGTCCCGGCCCGGTGGTCGGACTACCTCGAGCTGGCCAAACCCCGCATCACGATGCTCGTCCTGGTCACCGCGGGCGTCGGGTACGCCGTGGGCGGCCAGGGGGCCTTCTCGGGGCTGGCGTTCCTGATTTTCATGGCAGGCACGGCGCTTCTGTGCGCGGGAGCCTCGGCGCTCAACAACTACGTGGAGCGGGAGACCGACGCGCGGATGCACCGCACGAGCCGGCGCCCGATCCCTTCGGGACGCCTCAAGCCGGAGGACGGCCGCGCGTTCGGCATCGTTCTCTCCGCCCTCGGGCTGGCGCTGCTCGCCCTGGTGAACCCGCTCACGCTCGCGCTCGGGGCCGCGTCGCTCGCGACCTACGTTCTCGCGTACACGCCCCTGAAGCGCGTGACCTCGCTGTGCACGGTCGTGGGGGCCGTTCCAGGCGCCCTGCCCCCGCTGATGGGATGGGCGGCCGCGCGCGGGTCGCTGGGCGCCGCGGGCTGGGGACTCTTCGCGATCCTCTTCCTCTGGCAGCTTCCGCACTTCCTGGCGATCGGCTGGCTCTATCGCGAGGACTACGCCCGCGGCGGGTTCCCGATGCTGGCGGTCACCGACCGCGATGGCTCCTCGACGGGCCGGCAGGCGGTGCTGTATGCGACGGCCCTCCTTCCCGTCACGCTCGCGGCGGGGATGCTCGCCGCGGCCGGCCGGGGCTACCTCTGGGGAGCCCTGCTGCTCGGGCTGACGTTCCTGGCCTTCGCCTCCGCCTTCGCGTGGAAGCGCACGATGCCCGCGGCGCGCCGCCTCTTCCTGGCGTCGATCCTGTACCTCCCGGCCCTGCTGGGGCTGATGGTGTTCGACCGTTGAGCGCGGCCGAAGTGAGCAACCGCCGGCTCCTGTGGATCCTGATCTGCGTGGGCGCGGGACTGTTCCTCGGGTCGCTCTTCTTCATCGTCTCGCGCGCGCACTGAAGGGGGAAACGATGGCGTCCGAAGCCCACAGCGACACCCACCAGATTCCCAACTACATGGCCATCTTCTGGTGGCTGCTCGGCCTGACGATCGCCGAGGTCGCCTGGGCGATCATCCCGCACCGCTCGGAGTTCGTCCTGGCTTCGGGGATCGTGGGCATGGCGATCATCAAGGCGGTCCTCGTGGCGCTCTACTTCATGCACCTCAAGTTCGAGCGGCGCATCATGGGGATCCTCTTCGCGTCGACCCTGATTCTCGGTTGCATCCTGGTCTCCGTGGGTATCGGCGAACTGGTCCTGCCGCGGCCGTGACGAACGGACTCGGGCAGGCCCGCAAGAGAGCTCGGTAAGCAGGGAAGAGAGGCACATGGATCACGCCGCCGCCATCACGTTCGATCCGCACGCCGAGGAGGACCGGACCTCGACCGGCATTCCCCACGACAAGCTGGGGATGTGGGTCTTCCTCTGTTCGGAGGTCATGTTCTTTACGGGCCTGATCGGCTCGTACATCGTGCTGCGCTACGGCTCGACCTGGCCCGACCCCAAGTCGGTCCTCAACATCTGGCTGACGGCCGCCAACACGTTCATCCTGATTTGCTCCTCCGTGACGATGGTCAAGGCCCTGGAGTGGATGCAGCGCGGCAACGTCGCCAGGGCCAAGCTCTTCATGTGCCTGACGCTGCTCGGCGGGTCGACCTTCCTGAGCGTCCAGGTCTACGAGTACCGCCACCTGCTCCACGAAGGCTTCAATCCGCACGTGTCGCTCTTCGGGTCGACGTTCTACACGATGACGGGCTTCCACGGCTTTCACGTGTTCTGCGGCGTCGTCTGCATCGCGTGGTGCACTGGAAAGCTCTTCCTCGGCAAGTACACGCCGCAGCACCACCTCGGGATCGAGACCCTCGGCCTGTACTGGCACTTCGTGGACCTCGTGTGGATCCTGCTCTTCGCCATCGTGTACCTGATCTAGCATCGATCGTCGGGTGCGCGGGCGGGGGCAAGCCCCGCCCCTGCGACGGATCGGCAAAAGCCCGTGGACGTCACCCAGCTGCCCCCGGTCAACGCGACGCTGAACGCGGCGAGCGCCGTCCTTCTGGTCCTCGGCTATCGGGCCATCCGGGCACGGGCGATCGAACGGCACCGCCGGCTGATGGTCGCGGCCGCCGCGACGTCGACCGCGTTTCTCGCCTGCTACCTCGTCTACCACGCGGCCGTCGGCTCGGTGCGGTTCACGGGACAGGGCCCCGTGCGGACGGTCTATTTCACGATCCTGGCGACCCACACGGTCCTGGCCGCGGTGATCGTGCCGATGGTGCTGCGCACGCTGTATCTGGGCCTTCGGCGCCGGGACGAGAAGCACCGGCGGCTCGCCCGCTGGACCTTTCCGCTCTGGCTCTACGTGTCGGTGACCGGCGTGATCATCTATCTGATGCTCTACCAGCTTTACGATCCCGGCCCGATTCGGATAAGGTGAACGGATGAGCCCGGCCCGCCGCAGAGCGCTGCGCACCTTCGCGGTGGCCGCCCTGGCCGTGATCGTCCTGGCCGTGGCCATGTCCGCCTGTCCGCTCTGCAAAGAGGACGTCGCCGACAGCGGTCCCTCCATGTGGCGCGGCATGTACTGGTCGATCCTCCTGATGCTCACGATGCCTTTCGCGGCGGCGGGGACCGTGGTCCTGATGATCCTGCGCGGGCGGCGGCGGCAGCAGGCGGCGGGCCCGGCCGCCAAGGCCCCGCTCCCGTTTCCGGAGTCCGGGGGAGCGCGCTCCTGAGGCGTCTCGTCGGTCTGGCCGCCGCGTTCGGGTTCGCGGCGGCCCTCTCGGCGGCGGAAGGCCCGGCGCCGATCTCGAAGCTGGATCCCTCGCCCGCGCTCTCGGCGGCGCTGGAGGAGATCGCCGCGGAGACGGTGGCCCGGTTCTCCGACGGCGGCCTCGCCGCGGACGGCCTCTCCATCGCGGTCATCGACCTGACGGCGCCCGTTCCGGGCGCCTCGTTTCCCGCGGGGGCCTATCGCGGCGACGCGCCCTACTACCCCTGTTCCGTCGTCAAGCTCTGCTTCCTGTCCTACTACGAGTCGCGCCGGCAGGCCGGAACGCTGCGCCCGTCACCCGAGCTGTCGCGGGCCGTCCGGGACATGATCACCGTGTCTTCGAACGACGCGACGGGCTTCGTCGTCGATTCGATCACGGGCACGACTTCCGGCCCCGAGCTCTCGGGGGCCGAGTGGGAGAGGTGGAAGGCCCGGCGCAACCTCGTCAACGACTGGTATCGGGACCGCGGATACGCGGACCTGAACGCCAACCAGAAGACCTTCTGCGAGGACGCCTACGGGCGAGAGCAGGCCTTCCGCGACGGCGGCCGGAACCGCAACCGGATGACGGCATCCGAGGCGGCGCGGATCTTCAAGGAGATCGTTCTCGGAGAGGTCGCCGGCGAGGCGCTCACCGGCGAGATGCTCGCGCTGCTCGCACGCGACATCACGGCCGGGGAGCCGCTGGAGGACGCCGAGCCGGAGGACGCGCGGCTGGCCGGCCAGGAGCTGCCGAAGGGCAGCCGGATGTGGGCCAAGTCCGGGGATGCCTACGACCTCCATCACCTCGTGGCCCGCGTGGCGCTGCCCGACGGCTCCGACTTCATCCTGGCGGTCTTCACCCGGGGCGTGAAGACGCTGCCCGACGTCATTCCGAGCGTCTACGGGAAGGTCGCGGCGCACTTCGCGGCGGCCCACCGCCCGTAGAGCCCGCGCGCTTCATGCTCGGCGCCCGCGTCGCGGCCGGCCTCGTCGGTGGGGGGATCCTGGGTCTTCGGGCAACGATCCGGATCGGCTCCCTCCACCCCGAGCGCGAACGGGCGCTGCGGGAGCGGGGCGTTCCGTTCATCTACACGCTCTGGCACGGCCGGATGGTGCTGTGCATCCTGGCGCACCTGCACGAAAACATCGTGACGATGGCGTCGCGTTCGAAGGACGGTGAGATCATCGCCCGCTGGCTCGTCCGGAACGGCTACATTCCGACGCGCGGGTCGACGCGGAAAAGGGGGCGGGCGGCCCTGGACGAAATGGGCGATCTCGTCCGCGCCGGGCATCGGGCCGCGCTGACCGTCGACGGCCCCAAGGGGCCGCCACGGGTGGTCCAGCCCGGCGTCCTGCGGCTGGCGCGGGAGACGGGAGCCTGGATCCTGCCGTTCACCGGCTCGGCGTCGCGTCCTTGGTTCCTCCGCTCCTGGGACCGCTATCTCGTGCCGAAGCCGTTCTCGCGCTGCGTGGTCGGGTACGGCGAGCCCTTCCCCGTGACGCCCGAAATGTCCGACGTGGAGGCGCTCGGCCGGATCGCCGCGGCGGTCGATGCGATCACCCTCGAGGTCGACCGGGAGATGGGCATCCACCCCCCGCCGCCCTGGGACCCGGCCGACTGACACGTCGGATTGGGCGCTCGAAAAGCCCGGGGGGAACGGGAGAGAATGGCACCCATGCCGGTCAACCTGAAGAGCCGCAGCGTCCTGGAGATGTCGGACTTCACGCGGGAGGAGATCCGGTTTCTCCTCGACCTCTCGAAAGACCTCAAGCGCGCCAAATCCGCCGGGACCGAGGTGCCGCGGTTGAAGGGCCGCAACCTGTGCCTGATCTTCGAGAAGACCTCGACGCGCACGCGCTGCGCGTTCGAAGTCGCCGCATACGACCAGGGCATGGGCGTGACGTACCTCGACCCTTCCGGGTCGCAGATCGGCCACAAGGAGTCCATCAAGGACACCGCGCGCGTTCTCGGGCGGATGTACGACGCGATCGAGTACCGGGGATTCCGGCAGTCCGTCGTCGAGGAGCTCGCGCGGTGGGCCGGCGTGCCCGTCTACAACGGCCTCACGGACGAGTCCCACCCGACGCAGATGCTGGCGGACCTGCTGACGATGGAGGAGCACTCCGACAAGCCGCTCCACCGGGTCGCCTACTGTTACCTCGGGGACGCGCGCAACAACATGGGCAACTCCCTCCTGCTCGTCGGGGCCCGCATGGGAATGGACGTCCGGCTGGCGGCGCCGAAATCCCTGTGGCCGGCCGCCGGGGTCGTCGCGCGGGCGCGCGCCCTCGCGAAGGAGTCCGGCGCGAAGCTGACCCTGACCGAAGACCCGAAGAAGGCCGTCAAGGGCTGCGACTTCGTCCACACCGACGTCTGGGTGTCGATGGGCGAGCCGGCGGAGGCCTGGGGGCCCCGCATCCGGGCCCTCCGCAAGTACCGGGTGACCCCGGCGCTGATGCGGGCGACCGGAAACCCGCGCGCGAAGTTCATGCACTGCCTGCCGGCCTTCCACAATCGCGAGACCACCAAGGGCGAGGAGCTCCACGCGAAGTTCGGCCTCGAGGGGCTCGAGGTCGGCGAAGACGTGTTCGAATCGCCCGCGTCCATCGTCTTCGACCAGGCGGAGAACCGCATGCACACCATCAAGGCCATCCTCGTGGCGACGCTGGCCTGAGCCGGTGCCTGCGACCTGGGCGCTCCTGGCATTCGCGGCGGCCGCCGGGCCGCCCTCGCCCGTCACGCTCGACTACGCGGTCCCGGCGGGCTGGGTCATGGACATCCCCGGCGCGCGCAAGGCCGGGGTCGAGCTGATGTTCCTCCCGAGGGGAAAGACGCCCGAAGACACCGACCGGGCGATCGCGATCGCCTACCAGGCGAAGGATCCGAAGGTCCCGGCGCTCGCGGACCTCGAGGGCTTCGTCCGCGCCGACATGGCCATCACGCGAGAATCCTTCCCCGAAATGCTCGCCGAGCGCTGGCAGCCGAAGGGGCTCGATCCGCAGAAGATCCGCTACCTGAGCGTGGAGCTGTACGGCGCGAGGCCCAACCGGCCGCCGCCGCACCGCGTCATCATCATCGACTCGGGCGACGGCTTCTACAGCATCACCTACACGGCCCAGACGCGGGCGGTCCTCCACGAGCCCGAGGTCGACGCCTTCTTCGATTCCCTGCGCCTCCGGGCGGGGGACTAGGGCCGCCCCGGCGATGCGGCCCGGCAGACGGGCTAGAGTTCGGTGATGGCCGGTCACAAGCGCCTCTACGACCGCGTCCGCAGGATCTGCCTCGCCCTTCCCGAGGCCCACGAGAAGATCGCCTGGGGAACACCCACCTTCCGGGTGCGCGACCGGATGTTCGTCACATTCGCGAACAACCACCACGGCGACGGCCGGATCGCCATCTGGTGCAAGGCTGCGCCGGGAGCCCAGGAGGACCTCGTCCGGGCCGACCCTGAACGATTCTTCGTCCCTCCTTACGTCGGTCCGGCGGGATGGATCGGCATCCACGTCGACAAGGGGCTCGATGCGGGAGTGCTCGCGGGACTCGTCCGGGACGGATACCTGGAGGTGGCCCCGAAGCGGCTGGCGGGGCTGCTCCCGCGCAAGGGGGACGACGAGGCGTGAGCGGCGCCCATGACCCGCGTCCGAGGCACCGGCGGTCGTGCGCGTCCTGATCTCGGGAGCGGGCATCGCGGGACTGAGCCTGGCAATCTGCCTGGAGCGCCGCGGCATCGCCTGGTCGCTCGTCGAACGGTCGCCGGCGCTGCGCGACGCGGGCTACATGATCGACTTCTTCGGGCCGGGGTACGACGCCGCCGAGAAGCTGGGGCTGCTCGAGGATCTCGAGCGGATCCACTATCCCGTTTCGCGTCTCGTCTTCCTCGACGGCGAGGGCCGCGAGAAGGCGTCGGTTCCATACGCCGTTTTCCGGCGCCTTCTCGACGACCGCCATTTCAACTTCATGCGCGGCGACCTGGAGAGGCTGCTCGCGGGTCGGCTCCCGGAGAGCGGGGACGTCCGATACGGAGTCACGATCGCGTCCCTGCGGCCGGGGGCCGCGAGCGTCGGCGTGGAGTTCTCCGACGGGACGGCGGCGGATTTCGACGTGGTCGTGGGAGCCGACGGCGTGCATTCGGGGGTCCGGGCCCTGGCCTTCGGAGAGGAGGACGGATTCGTCCGCTTCATCGGCTACCACACGGCGGCCTTCATCCTCCCGGTCGTGCCGGCCGCCCTCCGGGACATCGGGGCCTTTTTCACGCTGACTCGTCCGGGCCGCCAGGTGGCCGTGTATCCGATCCGCGGCGGCCGGCTCGCGACATTTTTCCTCCACCGGGCCGGCCAGCGGCTGACCCGCACGTCCTTCGAGGCGGCCCGCGAGGAACTTCGGTCCACCTACGGCGACATGGGCTGGGTCGTTCCGGCGCTGCTCGAGCAGTGCGATCGGCCGACGATGTATTTTGACGACGTGTCGCAGGTCGTCGTGCCCCGCTGGAGCGTCGGGCGCACGGTTCTCCTGGGCGACGCCTGCCAGTGCGTGTCTCTGCTCGCCGGCCAGGGCGCCTCGATGGCGGTGGCGGGGGCCTTCGTGCTCGCGGACGAGCTCGCGAGCGCCGGCCGCGACGTCCCGGCGGCCCTTTCGCGTTACGAAGAGCGGCTCCGGCCGGCCATCGAGACGCGGCAGGCGGCCGGCCGGAGGATCGCGCGCTGGTTCGTACCGGACACCGAGTTTCGGATCGCCGTGCGGAACTTCGTGATGCGCGTGGCTGGATCCCCGGCGGCCGGACGGCTGCTGAAGAGGTTCTTTGCGGCGAGTGGAGACGTGCGCCTGTGAGCGCGAGGCCTCCGGTATCGACCCATGCATAAGCTGCGCGGACTCTGGGACGACCTGCGCACGAGCCTCTGGTTCGTCCCCGGGCTGATCGTGGCGGCGGCCGTGATTCTCGCGGTGTGGCTGATCGACCTGGATTCGTCCGGAGCTCTCAGCCGCCTCTCGGAGCGCTGGCCCCGGTTGTTCGGAGCCGGCGCCGAGGGCGCGCGCGGGCTGCTGGCGACCATCGCCGGTTCGATGATCAACGTGGCGGGTGTGACCTTCTCGATCACGGTCGTGGCCCTCGCTCTGGCATCGAGCCAGTACACGTCCCGCATCCTGCGCAACTTCATGCGCGACCGGGCGAACCAGACGGTCCTCGGAGTGTTCGTGGGTGTCTTCGCCTATTGCCTCGTCGTCCTGCGGAGCGTCCGGGGCACCGGGGGAGGCGCGTTCGTGCCGGCTCTCTCGGTCGTGGTGGCCGTCCTTCTGGCGCTCCTGGCGATCGGGTTCTTCATCTTCTTCATTCATCACATCGCCGACGCCATCCAGGCGTCGAGTGTGGTGGAGGCGGCCGCCGACGAGACGTTCCACGCCGTCGACCGGCTGTTCCCGGCGGAAAGTGACGGCGGCACGGCGCCGGCCGGCGGCGAGACCGTCGCGGCCGCGCGGGAGTGGACGGAGGTCGTGTCGAGCCGGACCGGCTACGTCCAGGGAATCGATGCCGAGGCCCTGTTCGCGCTGGCCCGCGAGAGCGACGTCGTCATCCGGTTGACGAGCGCTCCCGGAGAGTTCGTCCTCGAGGGATCGCCGGTCGCCGCCACCGCCGGGCGGGCGCCGGACGAGGAGCTCGTCGCGCGCATCCAGGCTGCCTGGACGGTGGGCCGCAACCGGACGATGCACCAGGACGCCTCGTATGGCGTTCGGCAGATCGTGGACGTCGCCCTCAAGGCGCTCTCGCCCGGCATCAACGACACGACGACCGCAATCAACTGCGTCGACTATCTCGGCGCGATCCTCGCGCGTCTGGCGGACCGGAGGATGGGCCCCTGGGAACGACGCGACGAGGGGCGCGTGAGGCTGATCGTTCGCCGCAAGACGTTTTCGGATTTCCTGGACGGGGCCTTCGACCAGATTCGCCAGAATGCGGAGGCCAACGTGGCGGTCCTGCTCCGGATGCTGGGCGTCCTCGAGACCGTGGCGAGCCGGACCGCGAACCCCGAACGGCGCTCGGCGCTGGATCGTCACGCCGACTGGATTCTCGAGGCGGCCGAACGCCGGGTCCCTGCCGCCCACGACCGCATCGCCATTCAAGCCGCCCGGCTCCGCGTTTCCCCGGCGTCCGGAGAAAGGGTGGCTCGGACCCCGAGCTGAGGGGGTTGCCGCGTGCTTCGTCGCCAGCCGATATGCTCTGGGGAGGGCTCATGGAATACACGCGGGATCAGCTTTCGGCCTTCAAGGCCGACTTCGCGGTCCGGAGGCGGAGGCAGATCGCCGTGGCGATCGTGATCGCCCTCGGCGCGGTCCTCCTGATGATCCTGCCCGCCCAGCCGGCTCTGGGCCGTATGCCCGGGATCCTGTTGCCCTTCGCCGCGATGGCGGCGATCCTCGTCTTCACGCTTCAGAACTGGCGCTGCCCGGCCTGCGGGCGCTACCTGGGGCGGGGGAGCAACCCGGCGCTCTGCCCCCGCTGCCGCGTGCCTCTTCGGTAGCCATGCCGAAATACGCTGCGTTCCTGCGGGCCCTCAACGTGGGCGGTCACGTCGTCAAGATGGACGCGCTCCGGCGGATCTTCGAGAAAGCCGGCGCGAGCGACGTGGAGACCGTGATCGCGAGCGGCAACGTGATCTTCCGCTCCGGCTCGAAGTCCGAGCGGGCGCTCGCGGCCCGGCTCGCCGCGAGCCTGGAGGACGCCCTGGGCTACGAGGTCGCGACCTTCCTGCGCACGCCCGCCGAGCTCGCGGAGGTGGCGGAGCGCGAGCCGTTTCCGGGCGAGGAGAGGTACGGGCTCTACGTCGCCTTCCTCGCCGCCCCTCCGTCGGCGGCGACGGTCGCGAAACTGCTGGCGCTCCAGACCGAGAACGACCGATTCCGGGTCTTCGGCCGCGAAGTGTACTGGCTGTGTCGGACCCGGAGCAGCGATTCGAAGTTCTCGGGGCCGCTCTTCGAACGCACGCTGGGAGCGCGGACCACGCTCCGCAACGCGACGACGGTCCGGAAGGTCGCCGCACGGTGCGGAGGGTGAGCGGGGCCGTCGAGGTGCGCTTCCTCGGTCCGGGGGACCGGGATCTGCTCGGGCGGGCGGCACCGGGCGTCTTCGACCGGGGCGTCGATGACGCGCTCGCGCTCGAGTTCCTCGCGGACCCGCGCCACCACCTCGTCGTGGCGCTGGAGGGCGGCGTCCCGGTCGCGTTCGTTTCCGCCGTCCACTACGTCCATCCGGACAAGCCGGCGGAGCTCTGGATCAACGAAGTCGGTGTCGCACCCGGACAGCGGCGGCGCGGTCTCGCCGCAAAACTCCTCCGTGCGATGGTGGCTCACGGCGGCGGGCTGGGTTGCCGCGAAGCCTGGGTGCTCACGGACCGCGAGAACCCGGTGGCGATGGTTCTCTACCGATCGTGTGGCGGGACCGAACCGCCGCGGGCGCCGGTGGTGTTCCACTTCCGCTGCAACGGCGGCGGGAACGCGCCGGGGACCGGTTCGCCGCGATCGCGGGACGCGCAGGGCATGACCGTGCGGCTCGCCGAACCGGGGGACGCCGCCGCGTGGGAACGGATGCGTCAGGCCCTGTGGCCTTCCCCGGCGGGCGAGCATGCGGGTGAGATCGCACGGTTCTTTGCCGGTCATCGGCCGAACTCGGAGGAAACGCTGCTTGCCGAAGATTCCGGCGGGCGCGCCGTCGGATTTGCCGAGCTCTCGATCCGGTCCCATGCCGAGGGCTGCTCGGGCCGCGTCGCCTACCTCGAGGGCTGGTACGTCGATCCGGAGGCGCGCGGAAGCGGGGCCGGGCGCGCGCTGGTGGAGGCCGCCGAGGCCTGGGGCCGCGGCCAGGGCTGCGCGGAGCTCGCCTCGGACACGGAGATCCGCAACGCCGGAAGCGCGGGCGCCCACCGGGCCGTCGGGTTCGAGGAGATCGACCGCGTCGTGTGCTTCCGCAAGTCCCTGTGATACATGAGGCCCGGCGCCCGCCGCCCCGGCGGACGGAATGGAGGATGGATGGCCGACATCGAGGGTGGACCCTGCTGTTTCTGCGGGCAGACGATCGAGCGCACGGCCGTGGATCCGTGCGTCGTCAGTGTCGAAACCGAGGAGGGCATGACGGAAGCCTGGTTCTGCCATGGCCGCTGTTTCAAGGAACGCCTGGCGTCGGGCCCCCGCGTCACCGTCCCCGCGCACTTCTGAAGCGACACGGCGGCGGAGGCGGGCCGGCCGCCATCGATTTCCAAAGACTTTCGAAGGATCCCTTCGATAGGTTCTGTCCATGAAGCAACCCTGGACGCCGGTGCGGGCCATCGCGGCGGGCGGGCTCGCCGCCGGGATCCTGGACATCTCCTACGCCTTGCTGTTTTTTGGTTCCCGAGGCGTGAGCCCGGCCCGCATCCTCCAGTCCGTAGCGAGCGGGCTTCTCGGAGCGTCGTCGTTCGACGGCGGGGCGAGCTCAGCGGCACTCGGCGCGCTCCTCCACATGGTGAACGCTCTGCTGATCGCCGCGGTCTACGTTCTCGCGAGCCGCCGGCTGCCGGAGCTCGCGCGGCGGCCGCTGCAGTGGGGTCCCCTCTACGGCGTGGGCGTGTACGTGGTGATGAACTACGTCGTCGTCCCGCTGTCGGCTGCTCCGCGCCGGGGCGGGCCGCCGGCTCCGGTGGTATGGATCACGGGCGTTCTCGCGCACATGTTCCTGATCGGCCTCCCGATCGCGATCGCGGCGCGGAAGGCGGCGCCGGAACGCGCGGCGTGAGCCGCTCCCGGCGGCCGACGGCGTCCGAATCGGCGTACGCGCGCATCTACGCGGCCGTGTCGCGTGTGCCGCCCGGGCGCGTCGCGACGTACGGACAGATCGCGATCGTCGCGGACCTGCCGGGCCACGCGCGGATGGTCGGCTACGCGCTGTCGGCCCTCGGCGAGGGCAGCCGCGTTCCCTGGCACCGGATCGTGAATGCGGCGGGCCGCATCAGCCTGCGGACCGGGGATCGGCCGATGGATGAGATTCAGCGGTTCCTGCTCGAGCGCGAGGGCGTGTGTTTCGGGAAGGCGGGCGCTATCCCGCTGGCACGGTTCCGGTGGACGCCGGCCGGCCCGCGTGGCCCCGGTCCGGGCCGGGCGACGAGGTAGGGAGGAAAACGCGATGAAGGTCTCTCGGGCCATGGTGTTTCTGGGCGTCGCGCTTCTGGCCGGGGCGTGCCGGCGTGCCGGTCCCGAAGCGCCCCCGGCCTCGACCGCGGAGGCGGAGGCCCAGGTCCGGGCGCGCAGCCGCGGGGTCGCCGACGCCGAAGCGCGCAAGGACGTGCTCGCCGTGATGCCGTTCTGGGCCGAGGATGCGGTCGTGCACTTCAACGGCGAAGCCGCGCTGAAGGGCAGGGCCGCGATCCAGAAGATGTACGCCGAGCGGCTGCCGCGCCTCGATACGTTCCGCGCGACGAGCGACTCGATCCAGGTCGCGCCCGGCGGCGGCCTCGCCTGGGAGACGGGATCGACCGCCGTCACGCTGCCCAACGCCAGTGGGCCCCCCTCGACGAGCAAGTTCCTGATCGTCTGGAGGAAGGAAGCGGACGGGAAGTGGCGGATCGCCGCCTGCGCCCTGACGGCCAACCCGAAGTCCTGAGGCGGCGGGGGCTACAATGCGCCCCGTGAAAATCCGACCCCGTGCGGCCGGGCTCGGGCTCTGTGTCGGCGTCGCCGCCGTTCTCTGCGCCGGGGCGCTTGCGGCCCCGCGTGTGGCGGCGGTCGCGGAGCCCTACGTCGCGTCCGAGGCCATAATCCCGATGCGCGACGGGGTGAAGCTCCACACGAAGATCCTGGCGCCGTCCGGGGCGCACGGGCCGGTCCCGATCCTCCTGCTGCGTACGCCCTACGGCGTCGCGAACGCCGGCCGGCAGCTCGACGGGCCGCTCAAGGCGCTCGCCGACGACGGCTACGTCTTCGCCTTCCAGGACCTGCGCGGCAAGTTCGGATCCGAGGGCGTCTTCGTGATGCAGCGGCCCGCCCGGGTGCCGGGCGACACGACGAGCCTGGACGAGGGGACCGACACGTACGACACGATCGCGTGGCTGCTCGCCAACGTGCCGGGCAACAACGGCCGTGTCGGAATGCTCGGTGTGTCGTACGACGGCTGGACCACGATCATGGGGGCGCTCGAGCCGCACCCGGCGCTGGCGGCCATCTCGCCCCAGGCATCGCCCTCCGACATGTGGCTCGGCGACGACTTCCACCACAACGGGGCCTTTCGCCTGAGCTACGGGTTCGAGTACGCCTACTGGCTGGAGAGCGGCAAGGACCTCGAGCCGTTCGGGTTCGATCGCTACGACACCTACCCCTGGTACCTCGCGCTGGGGCCCCTGTCGAACGTCAATGCTCTCTTCTTCCACGGGAAGATCCCCACCTGGAACGACTTCGTCGCGCACCCGGACTACGACGCGTTCTGGAAGAAGCAGACGCTGATTCCCCACATCCGGGAGGTCCGGGTCCCGACGTTGAACGTCGCCGGCTGGTGGGACCAGGAGGACTTCTTCGGTCCTCTCCAGATCTACGCGGCCCTGGAGAAGAACGATCCGAAGGACCTCAACCGCCTGGTCGTCGGCCCCTGGAACCACGGTGGCTGGAACCACGGCGAGGGCGACCGGCTCGGCGCCATCCCGTTCGACTGCGCGACGGCCAAGTATTTCCGGGAGGAGATCGAGGCTCCCTGGTTCGCGCACTATCTGAAGGACCGCGGCCCGCAGGCGCTTCCCGAGGCCCTGACCTTCGAGGCGGGCGCCAATCGCTGGCGGCGGTGGGAGGCCTGGCCGCCCGTGTCGCGCACGGAGACCCGCAACCTCTACTTCGGGCCGGACGGCTCGCTCTCCTTCGACGCGCCGGCCGGCGCGGCGACGGAGCCTTTCGACGCCTTCCTGTCCGATCCCGCGCACCCCGTGCCGTATCGGAGGCGGCCGATCCAGACCACGTACTTTCCCGGCGGGTCGAAGTGGCCGACCTGGCTCCTCGAGGACCAGCGCTTCGTCGACGACCGTCCCGACGTCCTGACCTTCGAAACGGCGCCCCTGGCCGAGGACGTCACCATCGCGGGCGAGGTCGTCGCGCATCTCTTCGCCGCGACCTCCGGGTCCGATGCCGACTGGATCGTGAAGCTGATCGACGTCTACCCGGAACGGTATCCGGAGAACTGGGATCTCGCCGGCTACGAGCTCATGGTCTCCAACGAGGTGTTTCGCGGGCGCTACCGGAAGTCCTTCGAAAAGCCCCAGCCGATTGCATCCGGCGCCGTCCTCGACTACTCCTACAGCCTCCACACCCAGAGCTACGCATTCCGCAAGGGCCACCGCATCATGGTTCAGGTCCAGAGCACCTGGTTCCCGCTCATCGACCGGAACCCGCAGACCTTCGTTCCCAACATCTTCGAGGCGAAGGCCTCGGATTTCCGGGAGGCGATCCACCGCATCTATCGCTCGCCTTCGCACCCGTCGCACGTGACGATTCCCGTCCTGGTCCGGCCCCCGGCATGAGGCGGCGCCGCTTGCTCGTCGCGTTGGCTTTCGGCGCCGCCCTGTCCGGCGGATCGGTCTTCGCGGTGGGCGCTCCGTCGGCGGACTTGAAGTTCCGCGATGACTTCGAACACGGCCTGTCGGCCTGGATCGTCGGGGGGGCGGACAACGTCGGCATCCTGGACGTGGGCGGCGAGCACGGGAACGTGCTGCGATTGCGGTCCGACGGCGAGGTCCACGCCCTGATCCGGGGCTCGGAGCGGTGGGGAAACGTCGCCCTGGAAGGGGAGGTCCAGTTTCCGGTGCCCGGCAACGCCTACCTGGGCGTGATCTACGACTACCGGGAGCGCGGCGGCCGAAGCGATTTCGGGCTCGTCTACATCAAGTCCGGACGGCGCGCCTACCTGCAGGCGAACCCGCATCGCGACTACAACGTCTCGAGGACGTTCTACCCGGAGTTCACGGCTCCTCTCGAAGGCGCCTCCGCGGTGATCCCCGGACAGTGGCAGCGCTTCCGGGTCGAGGTCGTCGACGGGGTCAGCCACTTCTACGTGGGCGACTTCGAGACGCCCCGGCTCGTCTTCCCGATCGCCGAGCCGGGTCCGGGGATGCTGGGCCTTCAGCCCCGGTCGGTCGGAAAGGACGTGTGGGTCGACAACGTGACGGTGCGTTCGATCGAGCGATTCTCGTACGCCGGCCCTCCGCGCCCGCCCGCGGGATCCCTCGCGGCGGCGGGCGGGGGCCTCCGGTGGGAGGTCCTGGGGCCGCTCGCCCGAACGGACGACGCGGTCGCGCGCGGAACGGATCCGGCGACGGGCCGCTGGCGGAGCTTCGCCCCGGATGCGCGCGGCGCGATCGCGACCGGAACGGTCGTCGATTACCGCGGGCCTGACACCGTCGCCTACTTCCGGACCGTCGTCGTGGCCGGTGCCGATGGGCCCGGGCTTCTTCGCTTCGGGTCGGTCGACGATCTGGCCGTCTGGATCAACGGCCGATTCGTAGGCTTCCTTTCGCGCGAGGACGCCGCGTGGTTCGATCACGGACGCAACCGCGACCACCCCGGCGATGATTCATCGATCGACCTGAAGGCCGGGGAGAACGTGATCGTGATCCGCGCCCGTGGCGGCACGTACGCCTCGGGCGGCTTCTTCGTCCGCATCGAGCAGGACGGAAAGACCCTGCGCAGTCCGGCCGGGGGATCCGGCCAGGCCCGGGGCCGTTGACCGGGCCGCCGAATCGATGCCGGCGTCGGATCGCCCGGGTCGCGGGACCGGCGCTGGCCGCCGTTCTGTTTCTCGCGGTCCCCGCGCTCCCGGCGCAGGAGCCCCCCGATGACGCCCTCGCGCCGCCGCTCCACGTGCTCTTCGTCGGCAACAGCCTGACCTACACGAACGATCTCCCGGCGATGTTCGGGGCGCTCGCCGAAGCGGCCGGAAAGACCCGGCCGTTCGTTCGCGCGGTGACCGCGCCCGGAGTGAGCCTCGAGGACCAGTGGAACCGCGGCGACGCGCAGAAGACGATCGCGGTCGGGGGCTGGGACTACGTGGTTCTCCAGCAGGGGCCTTCGGCGTCGGCGGAGGGGCTCGCGATCCTGAACGCCTATGCGGAGCGCTTCGCGAAGGTCATCCGCACCCAGGGCGGCGTGCCCGTTCTCTACATGGTCTGGCCGTCGACGCGCCGGCCGCAGGACTTCGAAGGGGTCGTCCAGTCCTACGCCGGAGCGGCGAAGGCCGTCGGCGGGCTCGTGTGCCCCGCCGGTGACGCGTGGCGCATCGCGCGGAAGAAGGACCCGGAGCTCGCGCTCTATTCGCCGGACGGCCTCCATCCAACGCCGGCGGGAACCTACCTGGCGGCGCTGGGCTTCTTCGGGCTTCTCTACGGCGCGTCTCCGGTCGGGCTGCCCGCGAAGCTCGACCTTCCGGGCGGAGCATCGATCACGCTGGCCCCGGGGCAGGCGCGGGTCCTGCAGGAAGCGGCGGAGGAGGCTGCGAAGAAGTGGGGCCGATGAGGCCGGGGCGAACCGAGCCGCTTAGAGAAAACGAGCCGGCCAAGAGACTTCCAATGAGAACCCGAAACTTCGCCCGGCGATTCGCAGGGGGCCCCCGTGCCATCCTCCGCCTCGGCATGCGACCGTCCCGTCTCGTCCTGCTCGCGGCCGTGGCCGTCGCCACGGCCTCGCTCGCTTCGATCGCGGCAGCGCCGCCCCGCGCCGATCCGCTCGCTGCCGCGATCCGGAGCTGGTCGGAGTACCTGAGCACCAACGACTCGAAGGACGAGATGTGGCTCCAGATCAAGGAGAGCGCGGCGCCGGCGATGGATCGCGTCGCGGATGCGATGCAGGACGGCCGCCGACTGCTCGCGCTCCAGCGTCTTGCGGGCGTGCAGCCGGAGCTGGACGCAGCGAAGTTCCTCGGACGGGTCCCGGCCGTGGAGCGCAGCAGCGACGCGGCTTTCGAGGCCGCCTGGAAACGGGCCGGCAGGGACCTCGCCGGGGAGCTCGGCGCTCCCTCGCCGGGCGCCCTCGACGGCGTGACCCCGGCGGCCGTCCGCGCGGTGGGGGAGGCATCGGTTCCGGCCGTTCGCGTCTTCTACGAGGCCAGCCTCGAGTACGGGCGCAACACCATGCCGGAAGCCGGTTTCTACTACCTGGGCGTGGCGCGGGCGCAGCAGGACCTCACCGCCCTCTGCCGGACGCTCTCGGCCCCTTCGAAACTGCGCCCGCCGCCGCTGCGCAGCCTGCGCAACGAGCTCGACGCCCTCGAAGGCGAGCTGCTCGCCGCCTACCGGCCGCCGGCCTCGATCGACCGCCATCGGGAGTTCATCGCGGCGAGCGCGACGCTGAAGGAAGCGCGGGAGCTCGACGCCGCGGGGCTCTCGCACGGCGCGATGCTGCGCTACCTCCAGGCCGTCCTGAAATCCGCGCCGCTCTCGGGCCGCGCGCCGGTGCTGACGGCCGAAGAGGCGAAGACGCGGCTCGCCGCGTTCCACGGGCGTCTGTCCGACGCCGGTGGCGTCGACCAGAGCATCGGACGGATCTTCCTGGAGGCCGGCGAGGCGGACCTCGCCTCCGCGGCGCCGGGAACCCCGCCGGCCCAGGCCTCGGCGGTCGCGGCCGAGGTTCTTCCCCGCTACCTCGCCGCGCTCGAGCCGGCGCGGCCGCGGCCGTCTCCGCCCCCGGCGACGGTCACCGTCACCCTGGTCCGCTGGCCCTACACCTGAAACCTCTCGGACCCGGCAAGTTTGCTGGCCCAGAGCGTCGTCCAGAAGTTCGGAGGGAGGGCGCGGTTCGTATCGGAGAACTACGGGGACTCCGCGCTCGCGAAGCGGTACGGCGTGACCCGATATCCGGCGATCTTCGTCGACGACGTCCTGGTGGCGACGCCGAACGACTTCGGGTTCTACGGGCGGGGCCAGAAGGAAGGGGGCGGCCGCTACGCGCCGCTCAAGAGCGCCGCGGCCCACGAACGCTTCCAGGCGGATCTGACCCGGATGATCGAGCTGTTGCTCGAAGGGCGGTCCGCCGAGGCGCGGGCGGCGGCCTCGCCGGCGAAGGGCTCCGAGGTCGCGGCCTTCCCCGCGGTCACCCTGACGGACCTCGACGGGAAGACGGTCTCCCGCGAGGACCTGAAGGGCCGCGTCGTGCTGGTCGAGTTCTGGGCCACCTGGTGCCCGCCCTGCCGCGGAACGCTCGGCTGGCTGGGTGAGCTCAAGAAGCAGTACGGGGAGAAGCTCGTGGTCGCCGCCGTCGCGATCGAGTCGGAGGAGCCGAAGGTCCGCAAGCTCGCCGGAGAGCTCGGCCTCCCGTTGACCTGGGTGATCGGGAAGCCCGACCTCGTCCGCGCCTTCGGCGACGTCGGGGCCGTTCCCACGTTGCTCGTCTTCGACCGGCAGGGCAACGCGGCGGGAGCCTTCTACGGCGCGCCTCCGACGCTGCACGCCGAGGCCGAAACGCGGCTGGCCGCGCTGCTGCGCTAGCGCGCTTCAGCCGCGCGGCGGTCCCTGCCCGGGCGATCGCCTCTCCAGCCGGCCGAGCGGCCCGAGAACGAACCAGCCGATCCCGGCGGCGAGGACGGGCAGCCACAGGTGGCCGAGACCGGCCGCGATGCCGACGCCCGCGGTCAGCCAGATGCTGGCGGCCGTCGTCAGTCCGAGGACTTCGGCGCGGTCGCCGATCTTGAGGATCGTCCCGGCCCCGAGAAACCCGATCCCGGCGACGATGCCCTGGATCACGCGGCTCTCGGCATCGTGACCGAACCCGGACTGGATCCCGGACAGCACGATCAGGGCGGACCCGAGGGCGACGAGGATGTGGGTCCGCAGGCCCGCGGCGCTGTGCACGCGCTCGCGCTGGAGGCCGAGCAGGGCGCCGAGCACGGCCGCGAAGACCAGACGTGCTCCCGCGAGCACGAGAAACTCGACGCGGATCGAGGATGAAGACGGGAGCGGCCTCCGGCACGTCAGTCCCGCGGCCCCACCATCGTTTCGGGCTTGACGTCCCGGTCGAACTCCTCGGCGGTCAGGTATCCGAGCGCGAGCGCGGCTTCCTTGAGCGTCGTGCCCTCCTTGTGGGCCTTCTTGGCGATCGCCGCCGCCTTGTCGTAGCCGATCCGGGGCGCGAGCGCGGTCACGAGCATCAGAGACCGGCCGACGTGCTCGCGGATCCTCTCGTGGTCGGGCTCGATGCCGCGGGCGCAGTGCTCCTCGAACGACTCGCAGGCGTCGGCCAGCAGGTGCACGGAGCGCAGGTAGTTGGAGATGATGAGCGGCTTGTAGACGTTGAGCTCGAAGTTGCCGGACGCGCCCCCGACGGTGACCGCCACGTCGTTGCCGAAGACCTGCGCGCAGACCATCGTCAGCGCCTCGGACTGCGTGGGGTTGACCTTGCCCGGCATGATCGAGGAGCCCGGCTCGTTCTCGGGGATCCGGATCTCCGCCAGGCCCGAGCGGGGCCCCGACGCCAGCCAGCGCACGTCGTTCGCGATCTTCATCAGCGCCGCCGCCAGCGTCCGCACGGCGCCGTGGCCGGCGACGAGCGCGTCGTGCGCCGCCAGCGCCTCGAACTTGTTGGGCGCGGTCACGAACGGGATGCCCGTCAGCTTCGCGATCTCCGCGGCCACCTTGGGGCCGAAGTCCGCTCGGCGCGTTCAGGCCCGTACCGACCGCCGTTCCCCCGAGGGCGAGCTCCTGCAGGTGGGGCAGGGAGTCCTCGATGTGCGCGATCGAGTGGTCGAGCTGCGAGACCCATCCCGAGATCTCCTGGCCGAGCGTCATCGGCACGGCGTCCTGGAGGTGCGTCCGGCCGATCTTGACGATGCCCGCGAACTCCTTCGCCTTGGCGTCGAGCGTGTCCCGGAGCTTCCGGACGGCCGGAACGAGCCGGAAGCGCATCTGCTCGACGGCGGCGATGTGCATGGCGGTCGGGAAGGTGTCGTTGGAGGACTGGCTCCTGTTCACGTCGTCGTTGGGGTGGACGGGCGTCTTCGAGCCGAGCGTGCCGCCGAGAATCTCGATCGCGCGGTTGGCGATGACCTCGTTGGCGTTCATGTTGGTCTGCGTGCCGCTGCCGGTCTGCCAGACCGAGAGGGGGAAGTGATCGTCGAGCCGTCCGGCGAGGACCTCGTCGGACGCCTGGATGATCGCGTCGGCCTTCTTCGGATCGAGTGCGCCCCGGTCGCGGTTGACGACCGCGGCGGCCTTCTTGAGGATCCCGAGGGCCCGGATGATCGCGCGCGGGAAACGCTCGGGACCGATCTTGAAGTGGTGGAGGGAGCGCTCCGTCTGGGCGCCCCAGTAGCGGTCGGCCGCGACCTCCACGGGCCCCATGGTGTCGGTCTCGGTGCGGGTCTTCCGGGTCTCGGTCACGGGCTACCCCGAGCCGCTCTCGGACAGGCCGGTCGGGCGCCGGCCCTCCGTGAGCTTCGCCTTCACGAAATCGGCGTTCATCATCGCGATGAACTGCATGCGGATGCCCTTGGGGCAGGCGGCTTCGCATTCGCCGTGATTGGTGCACGTGCCGAAGCCCTCGGCATCCATCCGGGCGACCATCCGTCGCGCGCGGTCGGGGCGTTCGGGCTGGCCCTGCGGCAGCAGCGCGAGCTGCGAGATCTTGGCGGAGACGAAGAGCATCGCGGACGCGTTGGGGCAGGCCGCGACGCAGGCGGCGCAGCCGATGCAGGCGGCGGCGTCCATGGCGAGGTCGGCGTCCTCCTTGCGGATCGGGATCGAGTTGGCGTCCTGGGCCCCGCCGATCGCGGCGGCGATGAACCCGCCCGAGGCGATGATGCGGTCGAACGCGCCGCGGTCGACGACGAGATCCTTGACGACCGGAAAGGCCGCGGCCCGCCAGGGCTCGAGCGTCAGGACGTCGCCGTCCGAGAAGCTGCGCATGTGGAGCTGGCACACGGTCGTCTTTTCCCGCGGCCCGTGCGCCCGCCCGTTGATCACGAAGCCGCAGGTGCCGCAGATGCCTTCCCGGCAGTCGTGGTCGAAGGCGATCGGGGGCTCGCCCTTCGCGGCCAGGCCCTCGTTGACGACGTCGAGCATCTCGAGAAAGGACATCTCGGGGCTGACGTCCGGCGCCTCGTACTTCACGAATGCGCCGGCCGACCTCGCGTCCTTCTGCCGCCAGACGTTGAGCGTGATCTTCATTTGTAGCTCCGGACGGCGAGCTCGACGTTTTCGTAGGTCAGCGGCTCGGTGTGGCGGATGGGCTTGCGGCCCTCGCCCGCGTACTCCCAGGCCGCGACGTGGCAGTAGGCCTCGTCGTTGCGTTTCGCCTCGCCGTCGGCCATCTGGTGCTCGAGCCGGAAATGGCAGCCGCAGGACTCGTCCCGCTCGAGCGCATCGAGGCACATCAGCTCGCCGAGCTCGAGAAAGTCGGCGACCCGCCCGGCGACCTCCAGCGACTGGTTGAGCTCCTGGCCGGAGCCGGGCACGTTCACGTTCTTCCAGAACTCCTCCGACAGGCCGGGGATCTTCCCGAGCGCGTGCTCGAGGCCCTTGCGGTCGCGGGCCATGCCGCAGTGGTCCCACATGATCCGGCCGAGCTCGCGGTGGAAGGAGGCGACGGACCGCTGGCCCCGGATCCCGAGCAGGCGCCCGGTCCGGGAGGCGACGGCCGCTTCGGCCGCCGCGATCTCCGGGTGGCCCTGCGGCACGCTCTCGAACTTGCCCCGCGCCAGGTAATTGCCGATCGTGTACGGGATGATGAAGTACCCGTCGGCCAGCCCCTGCATGAGGGCCGAGGCTCCGAGGCGATTGGCCCCGTGGTCGGAGAAGTTGGCCTCGCCGAGGACGAAGAGCCCCGGGATCGTGCTCATCAGGTTGTAGTCCACCCAGAGGCCGCCCATCGTGTAGTGGCTGGCGGGGTAGATCCGCATCGGGACGCGGTAGGGATTCTCGTCGGTGATGCGTTCGTACATCTCGAAGAGATTGCCGTACTTCTCTTCGATCTTGCGCTGGCCGAGGCGCGCGATGGCGTCGCGGAAGTCGAGATAGACGCCGAAGCCCGTCGACCCGACGCCGCGCCCCTCGTCGCAGACCTTCTTGGCGGCGCGGGAGGCGATGTCGCGCGGCGCGAGGTTGCCGAAACTCGGATACATCCGCTCGAGGTAGTAGTCGCGCTCCTCTTCCGGGATCTGGCCCGGCGGCCGCTCGTCGCCCTTCGCCTTCGGGACCCAGATGCGTCCGTCGTTGCGCAGCGACTCCGACATCAGCGTGAGCTTCGACTGGTACTCGCCGGTGACCGGGATGCAGGTCGGGTGGATCTGCGTGAAGCAGGGATTGGCGAAAGCCGCGCCCTTCTTGTACGCGCGCCAGATCGCGGTCGCGTTGCAGCCCTTGGCGTAGGTCGCCAGGTAGAACACGTTGCCGTAGCCGCCGGTCGCCAGGCACACGGCGTCGGCCATGTGGGTCTCGATCTCGCCGGTGACCATGTCGCGCACGACGATGCCTCTGGCCCGGCCGTCGACGACGACGAGCTCGAGCATCTCGTGCCGCGAGTACATCTCGACCTGTCCGAGCCCGATCTGCCGTTCGAGGGCCTGGTAGGCCCCGAGCAGGAGCTGCTGGCCGGTCTGACCCCGTGCATAGAACGTCCGGGAGACCTGAGCGCCGCCGAACGAGCGGTTGTCGAGCAATCCGCCGTACTCCCGGGCGAAGGGGACCCCGAGCGCGACGCACTGGTCGATGATCGAGACGGAGATCTGCGCCAGCCGGTAGACGTTCGACTCCCGGGATCGGAAATCGCCGCCCTTGATCGTGTCGTAGAACAGGCGCTGGATGCTGTCGCCGTCGTTGCGGTAGTTCTTCGCGGCGTTGATGCCGCCCTGCGCGGCGATCGAGTGCGCCCGCCGGGGCGAGTCCTGGTAGCAGAAACACTTGACGTGGTAGCCCAGCTCGGCCATCGCGGCCGCGCCGCCGGCGCCGGCCAGGCCCGAGCCGACCATGATGACCGTGTACTTGCGCTTGTTGGCCGGGTTGACGAGCTTCATCTCGAAGCGGTGCCGGTCCCACTTCTTCTCGAGCGGCCCGGAGGGAACGTTCGGATCGAGCTTCACCCGGTCACCTCACGATCCCGGCGAGAACGGCCAGGGGGAAGGAAATGTTGCCCAGGACGATGATGGCGGCGAAGATCCAGGCGCCGGTCTTCGCCATGGCGATGTGCCGGGGATGCGAGACGCCCAGGGTCTGGAACAGGCTCCAGACGCCGTGCCGCAGGTGGAGGCCGAGCAGGACCATCGCCACGATGTAGACGAGCGAAACCGGGACGCTTCGAAAGCCCGCAACGAAGTTGTGGTAGACGTCGCCCTCGATGAAGCTCGGGTGCGCGTTGCCGAACGTGAAGTGCATCAGATGATAGACGATGAAGAAGAACAGGATGACCCCGCTCCAGCGCATCGTCCGGGAGGCGTAGGTCGACTCCTTCCACTTCTGCTCGCGGTAGGCGACGGGGCGGGCCCTCCGGCTCGTGAGGGTCAGCGAGGTCGCCGCCCAGATGTGCAGGATCACGGCCGCGAGGAGCACGGCGCGGACGATCCAGAGGGCGGCGCCGTGAAAGAGCGCGCGGAGGAAGACGCCGTAGGCATTCATGGTCTCCGGGCCGAGATAGACCTGAAGGTTGCCGATCATGTGGCCCAGGACGAACGCGCAGAGGATGGCGCCGGTGACGGCCATGACGACCTTGCGGCCGATGGACGATCCGATGAAACCTGGCGGTTCAGCCATCCGATCCGGGATTATATGCAGGCGCGGCCCGCGCCCCGCAATCCGTCGGCCCGCGGCCGGGAATTCACCTTCGCGTGCGCGTTGTTGCAGCAATCGATGAGGAAGGCTCGCGCGCTCTTCGCCGCCCTCCTCGCCGCGCTCTTCGCGAGCGCCCTGGCCGCGCAGGACGCCCCGGCGCCCGCGCCGGACCTGCCCGACACCCGGGCGTTCCTGGAGGAAGTGCGCCGGAACCTGAGAGGCGACAATTCGCTCCTCGAGCAATATACGTTCAACGAGACGTATACGCAGAGCAAGCTCGATGCGAACGGGGCGATCAAGAAAACGAAGACCGAGACCTACGAGGTCTATCCGTCCGCCGAGCCCGGAGAGCTCTACCGGCGGCTCGTCGCCCGCGACGGGCATCCCCTGAGCGCCGAGGAGCTCGCCGAGCAGGACCGCAAGCAGGAGGCGAAGGCCGCCAAGCGCGCGCGGAACCGGGTCGGCGAGGACGAGGAATCCCGCCGCGAGCGGCTGGCCAGGGAGGAGGAGAACCGCCGCAAGGACGAGGAGGCCGTCGATGAGATCTTCCGCATGGACGAGTTCCGGATCGTCCGGCGGGAGGTCATCGACGGCCGGCCGACCATCGTCGTCGCGTTCGCTCCGCGTCCGGGCTTCGAGCCCGTGACGCGGGGAGGCAAGGTGGCCCAGAAGCTGGCGGGCGAGGCCTGGGTCGACGAGAAGGACCGCCAGCTCGTCCGTCTCGAGGCGAAACTGCTCGACAGCCTCGGCGTCGGTCCGATGCGTCTGGCGCGGCTGCAGAAAGGCTCGACCGCCTTCATCCAGCGCCGCAAGGTCAACGGCGAGATCTGGCTGCCCTCGGAGGCCCATTTCCGCGGCGAGGCGAGGGTCCTCCTCGTGTTCAGCAGCCGGGTCGAAATTGACTCCAGGTATTTCGACTACAAGAAATTCTCCGTCGGAACCGAGGAGGAGATTCACCCGGAGGGCTCGGGCCTGGGCTCCTCGGACTTCGGCCCGTCGCCCCCGGCCGCCGAAAGCGGCCCGAACGCGCGGGGGAAGCTCAGGGAATCGCCCTGACCTCGGGGAACTGCTCGACGAGCGCGAACCAGTAGATCGGGACCAGGGGGACCTCCTGCCGCGCGCCTGCCGCCGGCCGGAAGGCGCGGGGGGCCCGCACCGCGCCGTCCCACTCCACCGTCAGTGGCCGCCCGTCGAGCTCCGCTTCGAGCGACTTCTTTGCCCGGACGTATTCCGCGGTGAAGGCGAGCGTTTCGCTCCCGCCCGCGGCGAAATAGACCGTCTCCTTCGGCGGATACCGGCGGTCGGACGTCTTCTTGCCCGAGACGCCTTCCCGGGAGGAAGCGGCATACGCCCGCAGGCTCAGCGCGACGGCCGAGAGCTTGCCGGTTTCCAGGCAGAGGGTCGACGGGTAGAGCTCCCTCCAGGCCTCGGCCGTCGTGACCGCGGCCGGAAGGACCGTCAGCGACTCGCTCGCGAGGGGGCCGGACAGCGCGCGCCCGGTCGCCGCCGCCCAGTAGGTTCCGGTTTCCCGGTCGCGCAGGACCAGGACGTCCCGCCAGACGGCGCCCGAGTTCTCGATCGTCAGGGTCCGGCCGCCGACCCGTCGGTCGAGGACCGTCGAGAGACCCGCCAGCGGGGACCGGACCACCACGAACGGAACGCCGCCGGCCTCGTCGTCGACGACCTCCACGTCGTCGAGCAGGCCGACCGGGTACATGCGCTCGGGCTCGCCGAGCGCGAGGCCGAGGACCTTTTCGTTGCGAAACGGCGGGTCCGTGTGCTGTTTGAGCGGGACGAGGAGCGGCGCCTCGAGACCCGGGGCCTGGTCCTGCGGCGTCATCTGGACGACGGGGTCGCCGTCGACGACCGCGACCCGGGGCTTGCCTTCGTAGCCGCCGGCCGCGCACCCGACCGAGAGGGCCGCCGCCAGCGCGCCTGCGGCGGCGCGGGTCGGGCCGCCCCGCGTCACGCCAGCGCCGGAACCGGCTCCGCGCGGGGTCCGCGTCTCTCGACGCGCCGGTATTCCGAATCGCGCTCGTAGGGCTCGCGGCCCGACTCGCGGATGAGCCGCTCGAAGTCGGCGCGCGTGAGCCCGGAGGCGGTCGTCGCGCCGGCCGCGTGCGTGATGATCTCGTCGACGACGGTGCCGACCAGATCGTCGGCCCCGAAGAAGAGAGCGACCTGGGCGAGCTTCGTGCCGATCTGGATCCAGTAGGCCTTGATGTGCGGCACGTTGTCGAGCAGGAGCCGGGAGGCCGCGATCACGCGCAGGTCGAGCTGGCCGGTCGACGGAGGCAGGTGCGCCAGCGGCGTGTTTTCCGGGTGGAAGGCCAGGGGGATCAGACCCGGGATCCCGCCGGTCTCGTCCTGCAGCGCGCGCAGGCGCAGCAAGTGGTCGACGCGCTCCTCCACGGTCTCGACGTGGCCATAGAGCATCGTGGCGTTGGTGCGGACGCCCTGCCGGTGGCACTCGCGGGCGACCTCCAGCCACCGCTCGCCCGAGATCTTGTTCGTGCAGATGATGTCGCGCACGCGCCGGGCGAAGATCTCCGCCCCGCCGCCGGGGCAGGAGTCCATCCCGGCTTCCTTCAGCTCGCGGATCGCCCCGGGGAGCGCCCGCCCGCCGACCTTGGCGATCCAGTCGACTTCCACCATCGTCCAGGCCTTCAGGTGCACGCCCGGAAACTTCGCCTTGAGCGCGCGGAGCAGGCCCGTGTAGTACTCGAACGGCCAGGTCGGGTGCAGGCCGCCGACGATGTGAAACTCGGTGACGGCCTCGGTGTAGCCGCGGCCGGCCTCGGCGACGCACTCCTCGATCGCCATCTCGTAGCCGCCCGGCTCGTTGACCTTCTTGGCCCACGCGCAGAGCGCGCAGTCGACCCAGCAGAGATTGGTCGGGTTCAGGTACCGGTTGACGTTGTAGAAGGCGAGGTTGCCGTGGCGGGCCTCGCGGACGTGGTTGGCGAGGCGCCCGAGCCCGAGGAAGTCGCGCGTCCGGAAGAGCCGCACGCCGTCGTCGAAGTCGAGGCGCTTTCCCGCGAGCGTCTTCTCGGCCAGCGGGAGAAGATCGGAGCCGCGAAAGGTCGAGAGGAGATCCGTCACGGGATCGCGGGTTTGGTGACGGCCTGGAAGGGGTCCTCCGACACCGGGGCGACCTCGTCGACGAAGGGCGTCAGGTAGCCGTAGCAGTCCCAGCAGTACTTCTCTTCGGCGCGGAACTGGAAGTCGATCACCCGCCCGACGGCGGGGAAGTCGACGATCTCCCGGCCGCAGCGGTGGCACATGTCCTTCTGTCCCTTGATCAGACGCCAGACCGGGCCCATGCGGTCACCCCCGCCGGAAATGCTATCAGGCCCCGGACGGCTCCGGACCGGCTCCGAACCGGCGCCGAAAGGCCAGGAGCGCGGCCGTCGCGGCGACCGCGATGCCGGCGCCGACGAGGAACGCCGAGTGGGCGCCGAAGACCTTCCACCAGAGGCCGAAGAGGATCGAGGCCGGAAGCGCCGCGAGGCCGACCGACGCGTGGAACGCTCCGAATGCCTTTCCGCGCAGATTCGCGGGGGCCAGATCCGCGACGAGCGCCCGCTCGGCCCCTTCGGTCAGGGCGTAGAAGAGGGCGTAGAAGGCGAGAAGGCCCCACATCGGCCCGGGGGCCGCGACGAAAGCGAATCCCACGTAGGAGACGGCGTAGATGGTCCAGCCGGCGACGATCGCAGGAACGCGTCCGAGGCGGTCCGCGAGCATGCCGCCCGGGACTCCGGCCGCGGACTTGACCGCGTTGAAGAAGGCCCAGAGCAGCGGCAGCTGCCAGAGAGCGACGCCGGCATCGCGCGCGCGCAGGATCAGGAACGCGTCGGTGGAGCTGGCGAGGGTGAAGAGGACGAAGATGCCGATCGCGGTCCACAACCGCCGGGGCAGCGGTCCGGCGGCCGGTGCCGGCGCGGCCGCTGCCGCCGGCTTCGACCGCGGCGGCTCCCGGACGGCGAAGAGCAGGAGAGCGACCGCCGCCAGGCCCGGGATCGCGGCGAGCAGGAAGACGGTGCGCACGTCCGCGAAGACGAACTTCAGCAGAAAGGCCGCGAGCGAGCGGCCCGGCGACGGCCCCGGCGTTGTCCATGGCGCGCTGCAGTCCGAACGCGCGGCCGCGCCTCTCGGCCGGGACCATGTCGGCGAGCAGCGCGTCCCGGGGCGAGGTGCGGATGCCCTTGCCGATCCGGTCCGAGAACCGGATCGCCAGCACCTGCATCCAGTTCGCCGCCAGTCCGACGAGCGGCCGGGCCAGTGCGGCCAGCGAGTATCCGACGAGAATGAGCGGCTTGCGCCGGCGAGCGCGGTCGGACCACGCGCCCGAGAGCATCTTCATGAGCGAAGCGGTCGCCTCGGCGACTCCCTCGATCAGGCCGAGCGCCGCCGGGCCGGCTTTCAGGCTGCGCGTCAGGAAGTCCGGGAGGAGCGGAAAGATCATGTCGGAGGACACGTCGGTGAGAAACGAGACCCAGCCCAGCGTGACGACGCCGGGGTTCAGCTTGTCGGATCGCTGTTGGCCCATAAAATATTAGGTAAGAATTATCAATTCTTCTTAATTTTATTAGGCGAGCGTCGGGCCGCGTCCTGATCATAATCGCTTTCCCGTGAAGCTCCAGACCTCCGAGTCGTTCATCCTCGCCACGCACTCGCTGCGCGAGACCGACCGCATCGTGTCCTTCCTCACGCGCGATGCGGGCAAGAAGCGCGGCGTCGCGCGCGGGGCCCGCCGGGCGAAGAGCGTCTTTTCCGGCGCGCTCGAGCCGATGACCGAGGCCCGCGTCGTGTACTTCGAGAAGGAAGGCCGCGAGCTCGTCTCGCTGAACGCCGTCGACCCGATCCGCCCGTCGTTCGCCCTGTCGAACGAGCTCGACCGGGCCCTGCTTCTCTCGACTCTCGCCGAGAGCCTCGAGACTTTCGTGTCGGAGTCCGATCCCGGCCGAGCCCTTCTACCGCCTGGCCCGGCACGCGATGGACGCGCTCTTTGCGGGCGGCCCCGCGCCGCTCGTCGCGGCATATTTCGACGTCTGGATCCTCAAGCTCTCGGGTCTTTTTCCCACACCCCGCGAGTGCGCCGGCTGCGGACGGCCGCTCGAGGAGACCGGTCCCCTGATTTTCGACGAGGTGAGGCCGGGGTTCATCGGGGCGGAGTGCCGACGATCGGAGGTGATCCGCGTGTCGGCCGACGCCCATGCGACCCTCCGCGGGATCCTCGGCGGCCCCCTCGATCCCGCCGCCCGCCCGAAGGGGCTTCCGGAGATCTCCATGATCGCCCGCCGGGCTCGTCGCCACTTCCTGGGACACGAGCTGAAGTCGCAGCGGGTGCTGGCGGACCTGCTCGGATAGGCCCTGCGGGGCGTCTTCACCCGTTCTCCTTACGGCTCGTAGAAAAACTCCGTGGGCGGGATCGGGTCAAAGCCGTCGTTGCTCCGAACGAAAACTTTCTCGGTGCCGACGATCTCGAGCCGGTTGTCGACGCCGAGGTCCATCGAGCTGTCGGCGTAGATGTTGGCCCGGGGCCCGCTGCCGGTCGACTTCTTGAGGAGCAGGCGAACGGAGTTCCCGTCACCCGGCGAAACGCCGTCGACCAGCGACTGTGCCCCGAACAGCACCAGGTCCGAGGAGGTCGGCGAGGCCGTCGTCCGAATGCTCAGGTCGTGGAGATTCATCTCGACGCGGTTCGAGGAGCTCGGTTCGGGAAGCGGGCTCGTCCGCATGCTCCCGGCGGCGAACACGCCCTGCGCGAAGCCTTCGATGCGATCGCCGGTGGAATGAAGCCGAAGCGAATTGAAAGTCGATGCCTGTGACACGAGACCGGGAAGCGGGGCGGTCACTCCGCCGACCAGGTTCCAGCCGGGCGCGGCCGGCGCGGAGCTGTCCGATCGGTACAGGTTTCGGCGGGATTGGATGATCGTGCGCGATCCGGTCACGCCATCCGGCCGGCTGACGCCGCCGGCCAAATCCAATCCTCCACCGATCACGTTGCCCTCGAGGTCGACGTCGATGTCGGCGTGCGACGCGAAGTTGATCGCGAAAATCCCGTTGCCTGCGGCCTGCGAGCGCACGATCGAACGCGTCATCTGCAGCCGGACCGCGGCGCCGTCGTGGGGAGGCGGGTCGAAATTCAGGTTCGGATTGGGCGTGTAGACGGCTACTCCGCGGCCCGTGGGGCCCCGCGGCGTTCTTCCCAGCGGGTTGGGATTGACAATTTCGCACTCCTTGATCCGCGCGGAAACGAAGTCCCCGGCCGCTCTCGAAACCACGGCGACGGGGTTTCCCGATTGCCGGCCCACGACGTCTTCGATGACCAGGCTTTGCAGCGTAGCGCCATCGCCCAGGGTCAGAATGTCGCCGTCGAGAGCCGGCGTGCTCCGGATGACCGTTCTTCCGGAGGGTTTGAAGCCCGTGGGCAGCCCCGCTTCGTCGAAGCTCATGACGCCCTCGCCGACGAGGGTCGCGTCGTCCGGTACGGTCAGCGCCTGGCCGAGCTCGTAGTCTCCGGCACGAATGAGAATCCGCTTTCCCGCGTTGGCCGGCGTGAGCGCGGCCTCCAGCTCGGACGTCGTCGTGACGACGATCGGGCCGGAACGCGCTGGCGCCGCCGCGCCGAGCGAGGTCAGGGTCAGCAGCGCGCTGAGAAGTCGGCCCGGGGCTCGTGATGCCTGTTTCATGGGTGGCTCCTGTTTTCGGTCGTTTCTGCGTCGGCTCGAAGACGAGTGCCTGATCGGACCCGGGCGCCGCGCGAGGGCGAAGAGATGGAGGCCCCGGCGGCGGGGCCCTGTCGAAGCTGCAGGTTGGCGCTGTTCTCGACGTCCTCCATTCGTCCGGAGGGCCGCATGGAAGATTCGATGGCCCTCCGCGCCGCCCCGTCAGCGGAATTTGGACATGCCACCCTCCTCCGTGCGAGTCGCCCCACGGTCGGACCCGGTCTTCATTCCCGCTCCTACCGGGGATGTGTAACGAGTTGCCTTGCCGTTACACGTAAACTCCGGGTGTGGACGTTGAACTGGAGGATTCCGAATTGGTGCGGCGAATCGGCGCCGGCAGCGACTCCGAGGCCGAAACCGAACTGTTCCGTCGGATGTCTCCGCGCATCCGGCTGTACGGCCTGCGCCACTTGAGGGACGAGCACGCCTCGGATGACCTGACCCAGCTGGTTCTCATCGCGACGCTCGGGACATTGCGTGCCGGTCGCCTGCGTGATCCGGAGAAGCTCGTCTCGTTCGTCCTGGGCACGTGTCGGATGACCGTGCTCGACCTGCGGCGGAACGCGCAAAGAAAGAAACGCCTCCTCGAACGGTTCGGGGCGGGTCTCCTGGCTCCGGCCCCGTCACCACTGCCACACCTCGACCATGAACAGCTCACCCGTTGTGTCGGGAACCTGAAAGAGCGGGAGCGGGCCGTCGTCGTCATGAGTTTTTACGACGAGCGTGTCTGCGCGGATGTTGCCGGTTTCCTGGGCGTGTCGGAAGCCAACGTCCGGGTGATTCGTCATCGCGCCATCCGCCAGCTGCGCGAGTGCATGGAGACGGTCGCATGAACGCGCATCCCATCGACGCGACCGTGCTCTCCGACTACTGGCTCGCCGCGCTGTCGGGTCCCGAGGAGGAAGCCGTCGAAGAGCATCTGCTCGGCTGCGATGAGTGCGGGGCTCGGCTCCGTGAAGTGATCGCGCTTGCCGAAGGAGTCCGCAGGCTGGCACTCGCAGGGAATCTGCGAATGGTCGTGAGCGACGCCTTTCTTCAGCGTGTCGCGGAGGACGGATTGCGAATCCGCGAATACGTCCCTCCCCCCGGAGGCAGCGTCCAGTGCACCGTGAAGGCCGAAGACGACCTTCTGGTCGTGCGCCTGGCTGCCAGCTTGGCTGGGGCGGCACGGGTCGATTTGTGCGTCTGTGACGAGCGGGGCGTCGAACAGGTCCGCTTTCCCGACATTCCCTTTCACTCCGGGGCAGGCCGCATTTCCTATCAGGAGTCGATCGCCGCCCAGAAGGGCGCTCCTTCGTGCACGTACATGGCGCGTTTGGTGGCCTTCGATGAGCTCGGGAGCGAGCGCGTGATCGGCGAATACACGTTCCACCACACACGCTCGTTGCCGGGCTGAGCGAACCTCCGCGTCGCCTCGCTCGGCTCTCGGGCGTTGGAACTCCGCTGACGGCGATCGTCGGGCCTCGCCTCAGGAGGTCGGCGCTCAGGCACGGCGGCCGCGAGATCCTGCCCTCCGGCGGCATGGGGAGACGGCCGGAGAAGTGTCCTGCGATAAACTCCGCTCCGTGTTCACCCTGCAGCGCCTCATCGCCGAGCTGACGGCCTTCTGGGAGGGCGAGGGGTGCCTGATCGAGCAGCCCTACGACCTTCCGGTCGGGCGCGGGGACGATGCACCCGGCGACCTTCCTGAAGGTGCTGACGTCCGAGCCCTGGAAGTGCGCCTACGTCCAGCCCTCGCGGCGCCCGGCCGACGGCCGCTACGGCGAGAACCCGTTCCGCCTCGGCAAGCACCTCCAGTTCCAGGTGGTGCTCAAGCCGTCGCCCGAGGACGTGCAGCGGACGTACCTGCGCAGCCTCGAGCGGCTCGGGCGTCGTCCTGGCGGAGCACGACGTGCGCTTCGAGGAGGACAACTGGGAATCGCCGACGCTCGGCGCCTGGGGCGTGGGCTGGCAGGTCGTGATGGACGGGATGGAGATCACGCAGTTCACCTACTTCCAGCAGGCGGGCGGCATCGACCTCGCGCCGATCACGGCCGAGATCACGTACGGCCTCGAGCGCATCGCGATGTTCCTGAACAAGCTCGACTCGGTCTACGACGTGATGTGGAACGACACGCTCTCCTACGGCCAGGTGCGGCGCAGCGACGAGGTCGAGATGTCGAAGTACGACTTCGAGGTCGCCGACGCGGAGCTCGCGCAGCTCATGCTCGACCGCCACGAGCGGGAGGCGCGGCGCTGCCTGGACGCCGGCCTCGTGATCCCGGCGTACGAGGCGACCCTCGTCTGCTCGCACCAGTTCAACGTCCTCGACGCCCGGGGCGCCGTGTCGGCGACCGACCGCGTCGGGATCATCCGCCGGATCCGCGATCTCGCCTGCGCGTGCGCGCGGGCCTACGTTTCGGGCAAGGAAGGGGAGCGGGCGCCGGCCGCGCAGCCGGAGCCCGCGGCTGTCTGAGCGGGCGCTCGAGGCGCCCGACGAGAGCGGAGAGTTTTTCTCGCAGCGGTCAACGGTGGATCCGGTGGCGCCCTCGCAGCGGCAATCGGCAGAAGTGAACGCCCAAGACTTCCTACTCGAGATCCGGACGGAGGAGATCCCGGCGCCGGCGCTGCTGCCGGCGCGCCTGGAGCTCGCGCGCGCGGCCGGCGACGCCCTGGCGGCCGAGGGCCTCGCGCCCGCGCGCGATCGAGACCTACGCGACCCTGCGCCGCCTCGTCCTCGTCCTGCGGGGGCTGCCCGAGCGCCAGGAGGACCGGTACGCCGAGGTCCTCGGGCCTTCCGAGGCGAGCGCCTTCGGCAAGGACGGCAAGCCGACGCGCGCGGCGACCGGCTTCGCGAAGGCGCAGAAGGTCGACGTGGCCGACCTCGTCGTGGTCGATTCACCCCGCGGACGCACGGTCGCGGCGCGCAAGACGATCCCCGGCCGCGAGGCGGCCGAGGTCCTCGCCGAGGTCCTGCCCCGGGTGGTCGGCGGCCTGACGTTTCCGAAGACGATGCGCTGGGGCGCGGGCGACCGGTCGTTCGTGCGGCCCGGTGCGCGGCGTGGTCGCGCTCTACGGCGGCGAAGTGGTTCCCCTCGAGCTCTACGGCGTCGCCGCGGGCAACCGGACGGTGGGCCACCGGGTCCTCTCCGACGGGGACCTCGAGGTCGACGGTCCCGACGACTACCTCGCGAAGCTCCGCCGGAACTTCGTCGAGCCGGACCCGGAGGTCCGGCGAATCGCCATCCTCGACCGGGCCCGGCAGCTCGCGGCGGAAGTGGGCGGCCAGATCGAGGCGCACGGGGACCTCGTCAACGAGCTCGCGGATCTGGTCGAGTGGCCCGGCCTCGTGCGCGGGTCCTTCGCGCCGGAGTTTCTCGAGCTGCCCGAGGAGATCACGGTCACCGTCATGCGCACCCACCAGAAGTTCGTTCCCGTGCGGGGCCCCGGCGGCGTCCTCCCGCACTTCGTGGCCGTGATGGACAACGACGCCGACCGGAAGGGCTTCATCGCCAAGGGCTGCGAGTGGGTGTTGAACGCGCGGCTCGCGGACGCCCGATTCTTCTACGAGGAGGACGCCCGGGAAACGCTCGAGTCGCGGCTGCCGCGGCTCTCGCGCCTGACGTTCCAGGAAAAGCTCGGTGACTACCGGCAGAAGACCGCCCGCATCCAGGACCTGGGCGAGGCGATCGCGGAGCAGGTCGGCCGCGCGGAGCTCCGGGAGACCGTGCGGACCGCGGGTCTGATCTCCAAGGCCGACCTGACGAGCCACGTCGTCAAGGAATTCACGGACCTCCAGGGCGTGATCGGCGGCATCTACGCGCGGCGGGAGGGCTATCCGGACTCGGTGTGGAAGGCCGTCGCCGACCAGTACCGCCCCGCCTCGGGCTCCGACGACCCGCCGCGGGAGGCCTCGGGCGCGATCCTTTCGCTCGCCGACCGCTTCGACTCGCTCTGCGGCCTCTTCCACATGGGTCTGGTGCCCACCGGATCGAAGGACCCTTACGGGCTGCGCCGCGCGGCGCTCGGCATCGTCTCGATCGCGATCGCGCGTAACTGGAGGTCGGACTGGCGCCCGATCGCCCGCAAGGCCCTGTCCCTCTATCCGGCGGGCTCCGGAAGCGTCGAGCCCGACCGCATCCTGGAGGAGCTCGGCCGCTTCTTCGCCGACCGCCTGCGCAGCCTCCTCGAACGGCGCGGTTCGAGCTACGACGAGATCTCGGCGGTCCTGAACGTCGGCGTCTGGGACTTCGCGGACGCCGCCGACAGGGCGCGGGCGCTTTCGGACGCCCGCCGGCACATGGATTTCAAGTCCCTGGTCCTCGCGGCCAGGCGGATTCGCAACATCCTCGGCGACGCCGCGCCCGGCGATCCGTCGCCGGATCTCTACCGGGAGCCGGCCGAGCGGGTCCTGGCGTCGGACTTTCTGCAGGCAAAACAGGCGATCGACGCCTTCGCCTCGGGCCGGCAGTATCGTGAGGCCATGGAGACGATCGCATCGCTTTCGCCGGCGCTCGACCAGTTCTTCGTCGAGGTCCTCGTCAACGCGCCGGAGGAGGAGTTGCGCCGGAACCGCCTGGCGCTGCTCGCCTCGATCCAGAAGGAATTCAGCCGGCTGGCGGACTTTTCCGAAATCGTGGTGGAAAAATGAAACGCGTCTTTTCGTTCGGCAACGGGGTGGCCGAGGGGGCCGGCCTCGGCAAGGAAACGCTCGGGGGCAAGGGCGCGGGCCTGGCCGAGATGACGGCCCTCGGCATTCCCGTCCCGCCCGGGTTCACGATCGAAACCTCCGTCTGCGCGGACTTCTCGCGCGGCGTGTCGCTCGACGCGATCCGCAGCGAAGTCGAGTCGGCCCTGCGGCGGCTCGAGCACGACACCGACAAGCGCTTCGGCGACCCCGAGAACCCGCTGCTCGTCTCGGTGCGGTCCGGGGCGCGCTCGTCGATGCCGGGGATGATGGACACGATCCTCAACCTCGGCCTGACCTCGCGCACGGTGGCGGGCGCTGGCCAGCGGCCCGGGCGAACGGTTCGCCCTCGACTGCCGGCGGCGGTTCCTCGAGATGTACGGGGACGTCGTCCTGCGCGTTGCCCGGCACGAGTTCGAAAAGGTCATGAAAGAGGTCAAGGCGGCGCAGGGCGTCGCGTCCGACATCGAGCTGTCGGCGGCGGACCTGGCCGAGATCGTACGGCGGGACGAGCAGATCGTCCGTCAGAGGACCGGCCACGATTTTCCGGACGATCCGCGCGAGCAGCTGTGGGGCGCGATCGGGGCGGTCTTCCGCTCGTGGGACAACGAGCGCGCGAAGACCTACCGGAAGCTCCATCACATTCCGGACGACTGGGGCACGGCCGTCAACGTGCAGGCCATGGTCTTCGGCAACCGCGGCGACACCTCGGCCACCGGCGTGGCGTTCACCCGCGATCCGTCCTCGGGCGAAAGGAAGTTCTACGGCGAGTTCCTCCCGAACGCCCAGGGCGAGGACGTCGTCGCCGGGATCCGGACGCCGCGGCCGCTGAACGCGGACGGATCGGGAAAGTCGCTCCAGGAGACGATGCCGAAGGCCTATGAGGAGCTGCTGCGCGTGCGCGATCTCCTCGAGAAGCGCTTTCGCGACATGCAGGACCTCGAGTTCACGATCGAGGAAAACCGCCTCTACCTCCTCCAGACCCGCAACGGCAAGCGGACCGGCTTCGCCGCCGTGCGCGTGGCGACCGACATGGTCGACGAGGGTCTCATCAACGCGGACGAGGCCGTCTCGCGCGTCGAGCCGGAACAGCTCGTCCAGTTGCTCGCCCCGATCTTCCCGTCGAAGGAGAAGGCGGCGGCGATCAAGGACGGCCGCCTCCTCGGCAAGGGCCTGCCCGCCGGCCCCGGCGCGGCCTGCGGCCGCGTCGCGCTGACGGCGCCGCATGCCGTCGCGATGGCCGCCAGGGGGGAGACCGTGATCCTCGTGCGGGAGGAGACCTCGCCGGAAGACATCGCGGGGATGCACGCGGCGGCCGGGATCCTCACGACCCGGGGCGGGATGACGTCGCACGCCGCAGTCGTGGCGCGCGGAATGGGCAAGACCTGCATCGTCGGCGCGGGCGAGCTCACCGTCGATCACGCGCATGGCGAGGTCCGGGCGGGGAATCTCAAGGTTGCCGAGGGCGAGTGGCTTTCGGTCGACGGTACGGCCGGCGAGGTCATCCTCGGCCAGCTTCCCACGCAGCCGTCCGAGGTCCTGCAGGCCGTCATCGAGGGCACGCTCGACCCCGAGAAGTCGACCGTGACCCGGGCGTTCACGCGCATCCTCCAGTGGGCCGACGAGCGGCGCCGCCTGGGCGTTCGCGCCAACGCCGACACGCCCCACGACGCCCGGATCGCGCGCCTGTTCGGCGCCGAGGGGATCGGCCTCTGCCGGACGGAGCACATGTTTTTCGAGGCGAAGCGCATTTTCGCGGTTCGGGAGATGATCCTCGCCGAGACGGCCGGAGAGCGCCGGGCGGCCCTGGCGAAGATCCTGCCGATGCAGCGGGAGGATTTCGCCGGCATCTTCCGGGCGATGGGGGAGCGACCGGTGACGATCCGGCTCCTGGACCCCCCGCTGCACGAGTTCCTGCCCCACGACGAGGAGACGATCGAGCGGACGGCCGCGGAGCTGAAAGTCTCGGTCGAGAAGGTCCGGGAGCGGACGCACGCGCTCAAGGAAGCCAACCCGATGCTCGGGCACCGCGGGTGCCGGCTCGGCATCACGAACCCCGAGATCTACGAGATGCAGGTGCGGGCGATCTTCGAGGCCGCGGCGCAGGTGATCGCCGAGGGCGTGAAGGCGCAGCCGGAAATCATGATCCCGCTCGTCGGCGCCAGAGGCGAGTTCGAGCGCCTGCGACTGGTGGTCGAGGCGGCGGCCCGGCAGGTCATCGCGGAGTCGGGCCGCGACATTCCCTACAAGATCGGGACGATGATCGAGGTGCCGCGGGCGGCGCTGCGCGCCAACCGGATCGCGCTCAATTGCGACTTCTTCTCGTTCGGGACCAACGACCTGACGCAGATGACGTACGGGTATTCCCGCGACGACATGGGGACGTTCCTTCCCGTCTACATCGCCGAGGGCATCCTCCCCGAGGACCCGTTCGCGAGCCTCGACCAGTATGGCGTCGGGGAGCTCGTCGCGATCGGGACGCGCCGCGGCCGCGAGGTCAAGCCGAAGCTCAAGGTCGGCATCTGCGGCGAGCACGGCGGCGATCCCCGGTCGATCGAGTTCTTCAACCACGTCGGCCTCGACTACGTCTCCTGCTCGCCCTACCGCGTTCCGGTCGCGCGGCTGGCCGCGGCGCGGGCCTCGCTCGCCGAGCAGAGCGTCGGCGTCTCGTCGACGGCATGAGCGTCTTTCTGGCCGCCGCCGCATCCGCCGTTCTCGGCCTCGCTCCGGGCACGGCCCCACCCGACCTCATCCTCGTCTCCGCGAAGGTCTGGACGGGCGACCCGGCGCGGCCCGAGGCGCAGGCACTCGCCGTGAAGGACGGCCGCGTCGTGGCCGTCGGATCGAACGCGGACGTCGAAAAGCTCCGCGGAGCGGCCACGGTCGTCCTGGACGGCAAGGGCCGGCGGGTCGTCCCGGGATTCATCGACAGCCACACGCACATGTCGATGGGCGGCCTCAATCTCCTCGCCCTCGACCTGCGCAAGACGAAGGACCCTGCGGACTTCACGCGTCAGGTCGCGGCGTTCGCGAAGACGAAGCCGGCCGGCCAGTGGCTGACCGACGGCGCCTGGGACCACGAGCAGTGGACGCCCCCGCAGCTGCCGACGAAGGCCCTCCTCGACCCGGCGACGGGGGACCGGCCGACCTGCCTCGGCCGCCAGGACGGCCACATGATGGTCTGCAACAGCCTGGCGCTGAAGCTCGCCGGCATCACGAAGTCGACGCCGAACCCGCCGGGTGGCGTGATCGTGAAGGACGCCTCCGGGGAGCCGACGGGCGTCCTGAAGGACGCGGCGATGGATCTCGTCGGGAAGGTCCGACCACCCCGGACGAAGGCGGAGATCGTTGCAGGCCTGCGCGCCGCCGTGAAGCACGCTGCCGTCAACGGCGTCACGTCGGTCCAGGACCTTCCGGGCTTCGGCCTCGACCTGCCGGCCTGGAACGAGATCCGGAACGCGGGCGGCCTGACGGTGCGCGTCAACTACCGGCCGTCGCTGACCGACTGGCCGGCGGCGAAGAAGGCGCAGGAGACGCTCGAGCAGGACGACTGGCTCCGGGTCGGAGGCGTGAAGGGGTACATGGACGGCGCGCTCGGAGCGGGAACGGCCGTGATGTTCGAGCCGTTCTCCGACGACCCCGGCAACACCGGCCTCCACGCCGCCGAGGCCATCCCGCTCTCGAAGATCGAGGACCGCATCGCGGGCGCCGACGCCGCCGGGCTGCAGGTCGAGGTCCACGCGATCGGCGACCGGGCCATCGCCGAGCTCTTCGACATCTACGCCCGCGTCGCGAAGAAGAACGGGCCGAAGGACCGGCGGTTCCGGATCGAGCACGCCCAGCACCTGCGCCGCGCCGAAGTCCCGCGGTTCGCCGCGCAGGGCGTCATCGCGTCGATGCAGCCGTACCACGCCGTCGACGACGGGCGGTGGGCGGACCGCCGGCTCGGCGGCGGCGAGCGCAGCCTCGGGACCTACGCCTTCCGGTGGCTGCTCGACGCGAAGGCGAAGGTGGCCTTCGGCTCGGACTGGGACGTCGCGCCGCTCTCGCCGATCCTCGGGATCGCGGCGGCCGTGACACGCGCGACGATCGACGGAAAGCAGCCCGGCGGCTGGGTGCCCGAGCAGAAGATCCGGGCCGAGGAGGCCCTGCGGGCCTACACGGTCACCGCCGCCTACGCCGCGTTCGAGGAGAAGGAAAAAGGGTCGCTGGAGATCGGAAAGCTCGCGGATTTCGTAGTCCTGTCGGATGATCCCCTTTCCGTGCGGCCCGAAGCCATCGAGAAGATCCAGGTCGACGCGACCGTCGTCGGCGGCCGGGTCGTCTTCGAGCGCTAGCCGGCGGGCGTCCGCGGCGCGATTCGTCGCGCTCGCGCTGGTCTTCGCGGCCGCGCCGGCCCTGGCGGGCGCTCACGAGCTCGGCACGATCCGGGTCTTCGTCCGCCTCGCGGACGGCCGCTACGCGATCGACGCCGTCGTCGACCGGGAGCACCTGCCGCCCGGCTTCGGCGCGAGGATGGCACCGGCGCGGGGGATCGAGAACCTCACGCCGGCGATCGGGACCGAGGTCGGCGGCCTCGTCGCCGGGGCGATCGACGGGGCGCGGATCGCGTTCGACGGCCGGCCGGCCAGCCCGCGCATGGAACTCGTTGTTCCGCAAGGCGGAGTGGCCGCCCTCAAAGGCGCCCCGGAGTTGACGATCCGCCTCTCGGGCGCGATTCCTCCCGGCGCCCGGGCGTTCACGTGGTCGAACACGGGCGCCCCCGGCGCCTACATGCTGACCATCCGCGCCGGGCAGGACGAGCGCGCCGAACGCCGGTGGCTCGAGGGCGCGCAGGAGAGCCCACCCTTCGCCCTCGACGCGGCGATCGTTCCCATGACCCGTGCCGAGGTCTTCCGGGCCTATCTGGAGCTCGGCTTCACCCACATCCTTCCGAAGGGGACCGACCACATTCTCTTCGTGCTGGGGATCTTCCTGCTGTCGATCCGGGTCCGCCCCGTCCTTCTCCAGGTCACCGCGTTCACGGTCGCCCACACCATTTCCCTCGCTCTCACGATTTACGGCGTCGTCGCCGTTTCGCCCCGGATCGTCGAGCCGCTCATCGCCTTCTCGATCGTCTACGTCGGCATCGAGAATCTCGTCCGGCCGACGCTGACCCCGTGGCGCGTCGCTCTCGTCTTCGCCTTCGGGCTTCTCCACGGGATGGGTTTCGCGGGCGTTCTCGCGCAGCTCGGACTTCCACGCTCCGAATTCCTGCCGGCCCTTCTGTCTTTCAACGTCGGCGTCGAGCTCGGCCAGCTGACCGTCATCGCCGCCGCGTTCCTCCTCGTCGGCCTCGCGTTCCGTGAGAAGCCCTGGTACCGCGCGCGGGTCGTCGTCCCCGGGTCCGTCGCGGTGGCGGCGATCGGGCTCGTCTGGTTCGCGGAACGGGTGGCGGGCTGAGACCGGGTCAGGCGGGAAGGACGGGGACGTCGTACCGGCGCAGGGCGACGTCGTGCGTGACGATCGTGAGTTCTTCGAGTCGCGCCTGAGCGACGAGAATGCGGTCGAAAGGGTCGTCGTGATGCCGAGGCAGCGTTCCGGCGAGCCATGCGTGACGGGCGGTGATCGGGAGCTCGATGAACCCACTCGCCGGAATTGCCGACGGCAGGTCCCCCGATATCTGTAGCTTTCCGAGAGCAACCTTGATCGCGGCTTCCCAGACGGTCGCCGCGCTGACGTGCACCACTGCAGCGGCGTCCGAAATGGCCTTCCGCGTGCCCGGAGACAGACGCGAGGCATTCTGGAGCCACCAGAGAAGGACGTGCGTGTCGAGCAGGAGCCTCACTCCCGCTCCCCGCGGAAAGCCGCCAGCATCTCCGGGGGAAGCGGCGCATCGAAGTCCTTCGCGATCCGGATCTTTCCCTTCAGAAGGCCCGGCCGGCGCGGCGCGTCGGCAATCGGGACCAGGCGAGCCACCGGATGGCGTCCCCGGGCGATCGTGATCACTTCTCCCTTCTCGACCCGTTCCAGGAGCCGCGACAGGTGCGTCTTGGCCTCGTGGACCTTGACCGTGCGCATAGTGGACTAAGTCTAGTCTAGTCTGACTTGCTGGTCAACGCTGGCTCGACGGGTGCCGGATTGTCCCGGCCACGGAATGGCGGTCATTTCTGGCTTTCGAGCGCCGTGACGATGACACCGTTGAGCTCGCAGACGAACGCCACGAGAGACTGGTTCGGAGACAGCGCGAGCCCATGACAGTTTTCGAGGGAGGTCTTCCAGAGCACCCGCGGTCGGCCGCCCGGACTCGTGATCCGAAACACGGTGCCGAGACCCTCCTCCTCGAGTTCGATGGACGTGCCGTTGGCCGTCTCGACATGTCGCGGCCCGGCTTTCGCCGCCTTCTCCCAGTTCCGAACCTCGGATTCGGGGATTGGGTCCAGGCGGGGCGGGGGATCGGCTACGCCGATCTCCACCCCGTCGTGCCAGGTCCCCTTGATCAGCGAAATGGAGGCGAGATCGACCTTCGACCACGACTCGTCGACGTTGACGGCCAGGAAGCGGCCGTCCGGCGACCAGACGGGACGTTCGTCGACGGCCTGGGAAGCGACGACGAGCGCGGATGACTGGTGAAAATGGTGGAGTGCCTGGATGAACGTTCGGTTTGTCTCGCCATTGCTGAACGATTCGATCAGGCTGAGGATGGGAATCAGCAGTACGAGAATCATCGACGATTCCTCCGAGGGAACAGGTCAGCTGGGCAGGCTCCCAACGGAGTCATGCCGCGGACCGGTAGCAGCTGAGCGCCACCGCGAAAAGGAGGGCCAGGAAAGCCCACGCGAGCAACCGGAACCGCGAACTGTGACGGGCGCCCCTTGCAGCGAACCGCGGATAGAAGCCGAGAGCGGCGGCCCCGAGGGCCGCCGCGCCCGGTACGACGATGTAGAGCCAGATACCCATCAGCGTAAATCCCTCATGCGGGCCGGGGTACACCGAGTCGATCAACCGGGCAGTGGGAATGAAAAACAGGACCAGGCCGCCCAGGGCTGCGAGACATGGGACCAGGGCGATTCTCGAGATGGCATTCATTTCTCGGTCCGCCGTGAGCCTCGATGGCCTTGACGATCGGAATCTGGGGCCCGTCTCGTCGTTCACGGTAGTCTCACTGGAGTCGGCAGACTGGCGCGGCCGCCGTCTCACTCATAGAGAATCCCGGTCTGCACTAGGGCTGTTGCGGTCAAGCTGTAGATGATCTGGATTCCAACCCAGGCCAGGGCAGCGCGCCTCCACACGTGACTTGGGTCGCGTTCCGTGCGCTCGATAACCCACCATGCGGCGACCGCGGCGGTCATGTACGCTGCCAGGAGAAGTAGGCGGCTGCCCCAGGGAGTGCCCGCCGCCCCGACCTTTTCCACGAGCAGACCCTGAGTCAGTGTCCACCAGAAGACGGCCTCGTTCATCGGAGTTCGGAAAGCAATCATCAGAAAACCCCACCAAATGAGCCCCACGACACAATAGGCAGCCGGACCAGGTCTGCTGTGCTCGGTGCCAAGTTCCGCGGACGCGGTGGCGGTCATTTTCGCTACTCCTCGTTCTGCAACAGCTACTGCACTGGGCAGGGCCGTGCTTCTGTGTCGCAAGCCCCCCTGCGACTTTCGGTATTCTTTTGCTGCATCGATTGGGTCACCCTCGCGACGAGATCTTCGAGATCGCTGGCGGATGTCGAAACGAGATCATCCGCCGCGCCGTGCGTCGTGTCCATGCGCCGATTCTCGATCGCCGTCGCGTCCGAGTCCCCGGTCAGGTAGAGACCCTCCAGGGGCGAGGAGCGCCGCTCCCAGTAGTTCACTGCGAGCGACACGTTGGATGGAATCCGTTGGCTCAGCATCGGATCGACCATGACGGGGTCGACGGTCAGAAGCAGATCGACGGTCACTCTGGCCTTCTGGAGTTGTTTCGCGAGCTTGATGCTGGCTGCCGCTCCGCGGCTGTGCCCGAAGATGACGATCGGCTGATGAGGATTCGCCTTCAGCTGTGACATCACGAAGGCGTAGGCCCGTGACCCGTCCTGGTGCCGGAAGACCCGAGTTGCTCCCAAGGATTGGTGTCCGGCGAAGAGGTTTGCGATGCCGTGGACTCCCGAGAGGTAGCTGTTTCCAAGTCCCGTGAAGCCCACCGCGACATTCCCGTCCGGATCCACGTACTTCATCGGGTTGTTCAGGGTGTACGCATACCGGTTCCACGACTGCGGACTCTCCGGCGCCCCGCCGACGCGGTCGGGCGAGAGGAAGCGGCCGAGCTTGAAGTCGTGGTTGCGGGCGTGGTCGTGGAATCGGGTGGACTCGGAGTCGCGCTCCATCAGGCAGTAGGCGAGGCGCTGGGTGGCCGGCGCGGTGACGGTGTCTTCGCCGTAGGGCCAGTGCTTGTGGGTCTCGACGGCCTGGCGGGCCTGGTTGAAGACGAGGCGCGGGCTGCCGAGGTGGTCGGAGGTCGTGTACTGCCATCCGGCAGGCGAGGCGGCGTAGGAGGCGACGAGGAGGTTGCCGAGGAACACGTTGTCCCGGGTCACCGACAGGGTGGCCGTGGAAGCGCCGGTCGAGCCGCCCGCCATCTCGGTCACGATGCGATTGGAGTCGTCGCGGAAAGTATACGTCGTGCCGCGCGGCACGGGATGGTACGCGTCCCAGAAAGCCGAGCCGGGGAACGCGCCGGGGGCCCTGGCGAGCCAGACCAGCATCTCCCACTCGCCGACCGAGTTGCCGGGACAGAACTTCAGCGGGCTCGCGGAGCAGCCGGCGGTGACGCCATCCCGGTAGAGCTGTTCGATCCAGGGCGCGAAGATGCCGTAGGTCCCCGCGCAGGAGACGTCCTGGAACGTCCCGGAGCAGGGGGGCGGGACGAACCCGTCGGGCTTGTACCCCTTGACGACGAACACCGCCATCTGCGCGCGGGTCAGCGTCGCGTCGGAACAGAACTGCAGGGGGCTGGCGTTGCAGCCGGCCGTGACGCCCTTTTCATAGACGAGCTCGACGTAGCGCGCGTCCGGGTCGGAGCAGGGAACGTCCGAGAAGACCGCGGTGCAGGCGTGCAGCGCCCATCCCTTCGCGAGACCGTTGGCCTCGGCGACGTAGCGGGCCATCTCCCGCCGAAGCACGGCCGACTTGGCCGGGAACTTGGCGACGCGCTCGCCCGAGCCGGCGAAGAGATAGACCCAGTCGGCGCCGGAGGACGAGTTGCGATACTGCCGGTCGAGGAGGTCGTAGCTCATCGCCTCTCCGCCGTAGGCCGTCATGTTGCCGCGCGCGTCGTACTGCGCGCCGCCCGAAACGATGCGGTTGGTCGCGGCGTCGATCGTGAACGCGGTCGAGCCGTTCTGCCTGAGATTGCCCCAGCGGTCGTAGGCGAAGCCGCGGGTCGACGAGCCGAATTTCGCCGAGGCCAGGCGCGCCCGGGAATCGTAGGTGAACGTGTCGCTGCCGCCGACCTTCAGGATGTCGCCGGCCGAGTCGTACGTGAAGGTCCCGGAGCTCCAGAGCGCGTTGGCGATGCTCGCCGGACGGGGCAGAAAGCTCGCATCCGGCGCGATCGTCGTGACGACGGGTGTTCCGGAGTTGCCGGCGGTCCACGACGCGAGGGCGGCCGACGGCCCGTAGGACGCCGCCGGCACGACGCTCTGGCCGCTGGCCGTGATGGAGGTCGGAAGGCCCTGCGAGTAGCCGAACACGACCGGGAAGGCCGGGGCGCCGGCGAGTCGGGGGTGGGCGTGGGAGGACGGCAGGCCGAGCGCGTCGTAGGACCAGGTCTGCGAGGCCGAGGCCGACAGGTCTCCGTTGCCGACCGCGGTCGTCAGCTTCGAGAGCCGCCCGCCGGGGCCGCTGTATTCGAAGGCCTCGTCGACGGGAGGGCCTTCCGTCGGCAGGTGGTTGTATCCGTAGCGCCGCGTCAGCTTTCCGGCGGGGTTTGCGCCGCCCGGAGCGTTCGGCGCCCCGTCGGCGCAGGACCCGGTGCCGTCGTAGCAGTGAACGGCATACGTTTCGCCGCCCGCATCCTCCCGGGTCACGCGGCCGGCGAAGTCGAACCCGCGGGTCAGCACGAGGCCCCCGGGGCGCGTCTCCTGCCGCACGTTTCCGAGGCTGCCGATCGAGGCGTACGCGACGCTGCCGCCTTCCGGTGTCGACTCCGAGCGCAGCCAGCCGGCGGCGTCGTGCGTGAAGCTGCGGACCTGCTGGCCCTGGATCACCGACGCGAGCTTCGCGTTGACGTCCCACGCGTAGGAGGTGACCTCGCCGGACGGTTCCGTCACGCTCCCGGTCCGGCCGAAGGCGTCCCGCCGGAGCGTCGTCGTGGCGTTGATCCCGCCCGACGAGCAGGTGGCCGCCTGGAGGCTGGAAAACGTCGCGTTGACGCAGTACGTCAGCGTCGTTTCGGCCGTGTCGCTGTACCAGACGGCGCCGTCCTTGCGGTCGACGGTCTGGAGGCTCGAGTGCTTCGAGCCCACGATCTGCTGGGGCCGCCCGAAGGGATCGAAGCAGAGGCGGTAGGTTCCGGGCGCCGACGACGGTCGGGCCGTGCCGAAGTTGCCGCCCGAGTACACGCACGCGGTGCCGAGATCCGCGGTCACCGACTCGGAAACCGCATCGGCCAGCCACTCGGAGAGGAAGTACGCGTTGCCCGCCGCGTCGAAGAGGTGGAACCGTTTGGAGACGCCGGCACCCGGGCGGAGCACCCTCTCCCGCGCCAGGCGGCCGAGTCCGTCGTAGTCGAAGTGCTCCCAGGTCCTGGCGGCGGAGTTGCCGGCGGAGACCGGGCAGGCCTGCGCCGACGCGGCGCGGTAGGCCGTCGTGGCGTTGGGGCCCTCGTAGCAGACGAAGGTCCGGTATTCGCCGGAGGCCGGGGGCGTGATCCGGATGACGCGTCCCAGGCCGTCGTAGGCGAACTGCGTGACGAGGCCCGCCGTGTCGCGGGAGGCGGTGACCCATCCGGTGGTCGCGTCGCGGTCGTAGCTGCGAATCGGGAACGTGGGCGTGCCGGCCGAGCCGTCGATCCAGCGCACGGACAGCAGCTCGCCGTTCTTCCACGAGTAGTCGCGGCCGAAGGCGTCGCCGTCGGTGCCGACCGACGCAGGGAACACGGGGTGATTGTCGGAACAGTAGGTGCGCGACGGCGGCGTCGCCGATGAGAGCGTCTTCGAGAAGTCCTTGTCGACGCTGCCGCGGCCGTCGTCGTATCGGCAGCGCAGAAAGGCCAGGTCCCGCCCGGGATCGTAGACGAAGGAGCCCCGCAGGAAGCCGGTCGATGCGTCGAACTCGAAGAACTCGTCGCGCGCCGAGGACCCCTGCGTCACCCGCCGTTCGGAAAACAGGTTCGGCAGCACGGCGCCGCCGGCGGGGGGCCCCGACGCCCAGTTCACCGGGGACCAGTCGGTGTAAGTCGATCGCGCGTCGCCGCCGACGGTTCCCGTGTGGACCTCGTTCTGGTAGTGCCGGCCGTGGAGCTCCCACGAGCCGGTCGAGTCCGAGAATGCGACCTGATGCCAGGGGCAGCTCGCACACGTCCCGGCCCCGAAGATCGTGCGTTCGGCCGAGAGCCGGCGGTTGCCTTCGAGGTTCGTCGGGTCGTCGTACGCGAACGTGCGGCGGACGGTGCGCAGCGCCCGGCTCGCGCAGAACGGCGCGTCGGCGGACGTGCCGGGGCAGGCCGGGGAGGCCGGTGACGCGACGTTGGGGTCGCCTTCGAAGAATCGTTGTTCCACGTCCGCGCCGACACGGTCTCCGGGAACGCTCGGCCGGGTCGAGCCCGCGGGCGCCGCCACCACCCTGGGGCTGGATAGAAAGAGCGTCGCCTGGGCGCGCCGCCGCCCGGCGCTGCTCGCGATGTTCTGGTCCGTCGGCGGGGCCACGACGACGGTCAGCGTCTGCGGCTCCCCGGGCGAGGACGCCGACCCGCCCTCACCGAACGGAAAGGCGTACTGGGTGTAGCTCGTCGTCGAGACCCGGCCGGAGAGCGGCTCGGTCACGGTGCGTTTCAGCACTCCGAGTTGCGAGTCCACCCAGCGGGCCTCGTTCGTCCTCGGTGCACGAGGCCGTGGCGTCGATCGGCGGTCCGTCCCCGCCCACCGAAGGACCGCAGAAGAATGCGGTCGGCGAGACCGTGGTGAACGATTCCGGCGGCGGCGGCAGGCCCGGGCAGTTCGGCACGACGGCGCCGCGACGCCCGTGGAAGAACGTGTAGCCGCCATAGCAGTATTCGGTGATTCCTCCCGTCGGCAGGACCATTCGGGTCAGCAGGCTCGACTGCGTGAACTCGTATTTCGGCGTCCCGGCGAGATCGGAAGGAAGGCGAAGCTCCTTCAAGCGCTGAAGATTCACCGGCACCGTGCCGGTCCCGCACCAGTGCCCGTAGTCGGGATCCGGCGTGTCGTAGACGAGACTCCAGGTCCGCGTCGTGGAAGCGCCGTCGACGAGAACCGGAAATGTCGGCGGAGAGCACCATGCCGTCGACGGAGCCGTTGTGTCCGCGCTCGATGTGAATGGCCTTTCCGGACGGGAGCGCGATGTCCTTCGGGACCCAGCCTCCCGTGCCGGTCGGCGCCCGCATCTGCATGAGCGAGGTCGTTCCGGCGTCGCAGCCGGACGGGGGGTAGGTCCACCGGGGATGCGACCCGGTCCAGTAGGTCACGCTGTAGCCGTTGCCGTGCGGGTCCGTGAGCGAGCCGAGGTACCAGCCGTCGCGTCCGCGGCCGAAGTCGTGGGTGAAACCGCCGGAGAGGGGATCGTCGAATCCCGCGGCCTGCTTGTCGAAGACGTAGTGGTTTCCGTCGCCGTCCCACATCTCGTAGGGCCCGGACCCCTTCAGGAAGAACGCGCTCCCGTCGCCGGTGACGCGCCCGTTGCCCCGGGTCGTGGGAAACATGTGCTGGCTGCCGTCCGGCGCGAAATAGCACTGGGCCGAGGTGATCCCGTGGCGGCACGGTTTGATGGCGCCGAGCGAGAGCTCCCAACCGATCGGCAGCGACGAGTTGCCCGCCAGCGGCTTGAAGACGAAGGACGGCTGCTGCTGGCCGGGCAGCGGCGCGCCGTAGTCGTCGACGCGGGAGTTGTAGACGAGGGAGAGCTGGAACCGCAGCTTCGGCCCGATCGGATAGGACGGGCCGAGGGCGATCGGCACCGTCAGCTGGCCGTTGTAGAGGTTGACCGAGTCGAACGCGTCGTGGTGGAAGACACTGTTCGTGTACCCGGGTGCGGCGTCGGCGTCGTTGTCGGGTCCGCTCTGTGCCTCGAGCGGTCGGCTCGCGAGGCCGAGAAGGCAGAGCACGAGCGCGCGGGGAAGTTTCTTTGTCATGATCGCCACTCCTTTTCACGGGAGCTCGCCGGCGAATCTCTCGACCTACTCATTGTCGCGAGCGGGGGTGACGAGCCCCGGGGCGATAGACTCCGCGGAAATGCCCCGCATCCACCGCCTCGCCAGCGCCGTCATCGACCGCATCGCCGCCGGCGAGGTCGTCGAGCGGCCGGCCTCGGCGGTCAAGGAGCTCGTCGAGAACGCGCTCGACGCCGGGGCATCGCGGATCGACGTCGAGGTCGACGGGGGCGGCGGCGACCGGATCCTCGTACGGGACGACGGATCGGGGATGACGCGCGAGGACGCGCGGCTGGCCCTCGAGCGCCACGCGACCTCCAAGATCTCGTCCGACGAGGACCTCGCCCGCGTCGCCTCCTACGGGTTTCGCGGCGAGGCCCTCCCGTCGATCGCCTCGGTCTCGCGCCTGTCGCTCACGAGCGCGGACGGTTCGAGCCCCGAGGCGGTGCGCCTGCGGATCGAGTACGGCGGCACCCTCGCCGAGGAGACGGCGGCGCGCCCGCGCGGGACCGACGTGCTCGTCGAGAGCCTCTTCGCGAAGACGCCGGCGCGCCGCAAGTTCCTGGCCTCGCCCGAGGCCGAAGCCCGGGCCGTGGCCGCGGCGGTCACGAAGGCGGCCCTGTCGAACCCGTCGGTGGCCTTCACGCTGACGTCCAACGGGCGGCAGACCCTCGACGCGCCGGCCGCCGTCGACCGGGGTTCCCGGATTCTCCAGATCTTCGGCCGCGCGACGCTCGGCGAGCTCGAGCCGTTCGAGGCGAAGTCGGGACCCCTGCGCGTGGTCGGCTACGCCACGCGCGGCGCCGTGACGTTTCCCAGCCGCCGGTACCAGTACCTCTTCGTCAACGGCCGGCCGGTCGAGGACCGGGCGCTGTCACGCGCGATCACCCAGGCGTCCCGGGACGTGATCCGCGTCGACCGACACCCGGCGGTCATCCTGTACATCGCCGCCGCGCCCGGCGCGGTCGACGTCAATGTCTCGCCGTCGAAGACGCAGGTGCGGTTCGCCGACGCCGCGACCGCGTTTCGCCTCGTCTACCACTCGCTCCATTCGGCGCTGCTCGCGGGTAAGGAGGAGCGCAAGCTCCGCCCCGTGCCGTCGGGCGGCGTCGTGGCCGAGGGGACGGCGCCCTATCGGGACCCCTTCGCCCCGCCGGGTCCGCCGGTGGGCGTGCCTCCCGCCCCGCCGCCGTCGGAGACGCCGCTGCCCGAGACGCCGCCCGCGGTGCGCACGCCGGAGATCCACCCCATCGGCCAGCACCGTGAGTCCTACATCCTCGCCTCGGGCGACGAGGGCCTCCTGATCATCGACCAGCACGCCGCGCACGAGCGGACGCTCTACGAACGCATCCGCGACCGCATCGCCTCCGGCCGGATGCTGTCCCAGCGGCTCCTGCTCCGGGTCCTCTTCGAGGCGACGCCGGAAGAGGCCGAGACGCTCGCCGCGCGGCTGGCGGATCTTTCGGCGGCGGGCTTCGAGATCGAGCCGATGTCGGGCCGCTCCTACGCGATCGCCGCGCTCCCGGCCGAGGCCACCGACCGCGAACCGGGCGAGACGCTGCGCGCGGCGCTCTCGGCGCTCGCCGAGTCCGGCCCGGGCGACGAGGCCGTCCGACGGGACCGCCTCGCGGCGAGCGTCGCCTGCCGCTCCGCCGTCACGATCCGCTATCACCTCGCGCCGGAGGAGATCCGTCGCCTGATCGCCGACTGGTCGAAGACGCAGGATCGCTTCACGTGCCCGCACGGCCGGCCGGTCGTTCTCGCGATGAACGAGGACGAGCTCGAGAAGTACTTCAAGCGGCGCTAACGTTGTCTCACAGAAGTTCCGATTCCATGACCACCGCGGACGGTTACCCGCATGCACGTTGATGCCTCAGCCTTCATGAAGCGTTCGTGGCAGCAGGATTGACAACGAGGCTTCTGTTGCAGAACACGAGCGCCGGGAAAGGGGACTCGATGGACCGACGCGTCTTTCTCCACGACGTCGCGGCGAGCGCCGCGGCGCTCGCCCTCGCTCCCGCCGCGGGCGCGCGACCCGGGACCTCCGAAGTGGACCGTGTGCGCGCCGAGGTCGAGAAGCGCAACGCCGAGGCGACCCGCCGGCTTCAGGAGTGGATCCGCCATCCGTCGATTGCGGCCGAGAACCGCGGGATGGAAGAGGGATGCGAGCTGCTGATCCGGATGCTCTCGGACGCCGGATTCCAGCACGCCGTCCGCGTCCCGACGGACGGACAGCCCGGCGTGTTCGCGACGCTCGACGCCGGGGCGCCGCGGACGGTGGGCGTGTACTTCATGTACGACGTCAAGCAGGTGGACCCGTCCGAGTGGTCCTCGCCGCCGTTCGAGGCGGCGATCGTCGACAAGCCCGACCTCGGGCGCGCGGTCGTCGGCCGCGGGGCCGTGAACCAGAAGGGCCCCGAGTCGGCGCTGCTCGCGGCCATCCACGCCTACCGCGGCGCGGGTGTGAAGCTGCCGGTCAATCTCGTCCTCGTCGCGGAGGGCGAGGAGGAGATCGGCTCGCCGCACTTCCCGCAGGTGGTTCGCAGGCCGGAAGTGGCGGCCGCGCTCGGACGCTGCACCGGGGTCTTCATGCCGTCGGCGGCGCAGGGCCCGGACGGCATCGTCACGGTCAGCCTCGGCGCCAAGGGCGTCATCGAGTGCGAACTGACCTCGAGCGGCGAGCGCTGGGGGCGCGGTCCGACGAAGGACATTCACTCGAGCAACAAGGCGCGCGTCGACAGCCCGGCCTGGCATCTGGTGCAGGCCCTCCACACGCTGGTGGGTGCGGACGGCAACACGCCGGCGATCCCCGGATTCGCCGACCGCGCGCGCCCGGTCTCCGCCGCGCAGAAGGCGATGATCGCGGAGGCGGCCCGCCGGCTCGACGAGGCCGCCGCGAAGGCCCAGCTGGGCGTTTCGCGCTGGATCGGCGACGCGAGCTGGCCGGAGGCGCTCGAGATGCTGGTTTCGCGGCCGACCGTCAACATCGAGGGTCTCGTGGGCGGTTACACGGGCCCCGGCGGCAAGACCGTTCTCCCCCACAAGGCGGTGGCGAAGCTCGACCTCCGGCTCGTTCCCGACATGAAGGCGTCCGAGGCGCTGGCGGCGCTGAAGGCCCATCTCGCGACGCAGGGTTTCGGGGACATCGACGTGAACATGACGGGAGGCTACGATCCGACGAGCACCCCGGCCGATTCCCCGATCATCCGCGCGGAGCAGGCCGTCTACGGCCGCGCCGGGCTCGAGCCGATTCTCTGGCCGCGCAACGCGGGATCCTGGCCGGGCTACGTCTTCACCGGAGAGCCGCTGCATCTTCCCGCCGGGCATTTCGGCCTCGGACACGGCGGCGGCGCCCACGCGCCCGACGAGTTCTACGTCCTCGAGTCGTCGAACCCGAAGATCCAGGGCTACGCCGGGGCGACGCGGTCGTTCGTCGAGTACCTGGCGGAGCTGGCGACCATTTCCTGAGAACGCGACGGGCGGCCGTGTGGCCGCCCGTCGAAACCGGAGCCCGGTGAGGCCCCGCCCCTACTGGCTCCTGGGGGGCATTCCGACCTCGCGTTCGTTTTCCTGCCGCCGCTTGCGGACGTGGCTCACGATGAGGACGAGGCCGAGAAGGATGAAGGCTGCCGGGCCGCCCCACTCCTCCATGAAGGACCAGTCGATGTCGATGTAGCGGTCGATCAGCCAGAGGCTGCCGAGGCCCACGAGGATCACGCCCCACGTCAGGCCGCCCGATCCGGCCGCCGCCTTGAGCTGCTGCTCGCCGGCGAAGCCCGCTTCGGCGAGCTGGCCGCGATTCATGGCCTTGGCCTGCCGCACCGAGTCGATGATCGCGAAGAACCAGATGAAGGCGATCACGGGCCCGAAGAACTCGCCGGCGCTGCCGTGCGAGGTCATGGCGATCGCCAGGATGAACGCTCCGCCGACCGCGAACGCGCGCTGGTAGAGCCCCAGATACAGGTGGCCGAGACCGGGGAAGAAGGAGAGGAATCCCGCCAGGCCCGGCGACTTGCGGTCCAGGATCACGGGCGCGACCGGCGTCGGGGGCGGCGGCGGGGTGGCCGTCGGAGCCGCGGGGTTCGCCTGCGGGGCCGAAGGTTGCGGGTTGGCGTACTCGTTCATGGTTTTCTCCTCGTCGTCTTTCTGTCGTCGCCCCTAGACACGAAATCGGGAGGGCAAAGGTTCCCTTCGCGGGGCGCGGGCGGTGGAAAAATCGCTGGAGTTCGACGCGGCATCACCGTCTTTGCCCAGCGGCGGGCGGCTCGGAGTCTTCTTCGGCTCGGGCCGCGAAACGAGCGCGATCGCGTTGGAGACCGCCGCCCGGCCGTAGCCGCCGATGTGGCCCTTCCAGACCGCGAGCGTGCGGAGCGCCCTCTCCTGGAGGGCGCCGAGCCGATCGGTCAGCGAGCTCTGCGCGACGATCACGGCGTTGCGCGTGCTGACACCGAGGCTCGCGAAGCTCGCGTTCTTGACGACGGCCGTCGGGTTCCAGCCCAGGATCATCACCAGGAGGGCCGCCGCGTACGCGTAGGCCACGACCGCCCGGCCCGAGAAGAAGAAGCCGCGCCAGCGCGAGGCCGTTTTCACGGGTCTGGCCGCCGCGAGCCGCGTGGCGAGCCACGCCGGGGGAGCCGGGGCCGCGAGCTCGCGCACCGAGAGCAGGACGTTGGCGGCGGAGGTGCAGGCCGCGCAGCGCGAGAGATGGCCGTCCAGGCGCACGCGATCGGCGGAGGCGAGCTCGTCGTCGACCGCCGCCGCGAGAAGCATCTCCGCGCCTTCGCAGGTCACGGTCCGTCGCGGGACCTCGAGCAGGGCCGAGCGCAGGTTCGGGCTCCAGCGCGGCGCCTCCAGCCCCTCGGTCAGCCGCCGGGCTTCGTCGAGGTCCCGACCCAGGTGCGCACACTCGCCGCAGGTCTTGCGGTGAGCGAGGACGTCGGCTTCCGCGGCGCCCGCGACGAAGAGGCGCTCGTGCTCCCGGCAGCTCACGCGATCCCCGCCGCGGCCAGCGCGATCGAGGCAAATGCGTTCGCCGTGCCGCGGGACTCGTGGCGCTCGCGGATCTTGCGGGCCACCTCGGCCCGCGCGCGAAAGAGGCGCGACTTGACGGTGCCGTCCGGCAGGTCCAGCGCCTTGCCGATCTCGTCGTAGGCGAGGCCGTTGAGGTCGCGCAGCACCAGGATCTCGGCGAGGTCCTCGGGGATCTCCGCGAGCGCTGAGAAGAGAAGCCTGGTGCGCTCCTTCTTGAGCGCCATGCTCGCGGGATCGTCGTCCGAGCGAAGCAGCGCGGCGACCGCGTCGTCGGAGACGAAGCGGAACGACTTTTCGCGCTTCCGGCGCCGGTAACGGTCGATGCAGAGGTTGCGCGACACCGACAGGACCCAGGCCACCAGGGGAAAACCCCCGTCGTAGCGATGCAGGTTCTCGAAAATCTTGAGGAAGATTTCCTGGGAGAGCTCCTCGGCGTCCTCCCGCTTCATCGTGAAGTGGTAGGCGATCGCGTAGACCTTCGGACCGAACCGATCCACGAGCTCCCTCCAGGCGTCGTCGTTGCCGTCGCGGCAACGGGAGACCAGGGTCTTTTCATCGATGTCGTTCACTCTGGCCTCAAACCCAACAAACGCAGGTTCTTAAGGAAAGTTCGCTCAGGGGGTCGCCCGTCGGGGCCCCCGGACCGGACCGCAAGTCGCTGAGTGGCAAGTCTTTGTACCTCACCCGCGGCGTCGCCGGCCGGGCTAGCCCGGCGACAGGACGGGCTTTTTCGCCTTCTCCGGGAAAAATGCGTACCCGAGCAGCTTGTAGCAGAGCTTGGCGATCATGAAGTCGGGGGCGCGATTGCCCGGCAGCGGCGAGTGCTCCACCACGTCGGCGCCGATGAGCCTGCGCTCCGAGGCGACGCGGCGAAGGATCGCGAGCGCCTGGTCGTAGCTCCCGCCTCCCGGCTCGGGCGTTCCCGTTCCGGGGACGAGCGATCCGTCGAAGAAGTCCACGTCGAAGGTCACGTAAACCTCTCCGGTCAGCTTCGCGAGGGCTTTTTCCATCCAGGCGTCGGAACGGTGCATCTCCCGGTTGGAGACGACGAGGGTGCCCGTCCGGCGGACGTACTCGACCTCTTCCTTCGAGATCGACCGGATGCCGACGTGCACCGACGGGATGCCGAGCTCGACCCAGCGGTGGGCGGCACAGGCATGGGAGTTCTTCTGCCCTTCGTACTCGTCCCGGAGGTCGCCGTGGGCGTCGAAGTGCAGCACGGACATCTTCGGATGCCGCCCGTGGTGGGCACGGATCGGAGCCGGAGCGATCGAGTGCTCGCCGCCGAGGGTCAGGAGAAAGCGCCCCGGGGCCAGAAGCCCGGCCGCGACCTTCTCGAGCTCGGCCACGCACGCGGCCGGCTCCATGTCGTCGGGCAGCCAGGACGGAAGCGTGTGGATTCCGACCCGGTAGACCTCCTCGTCGAGCTCGTCGTCGTACAGCTCGACGTAGTGGGAGGCTTCCAGGATCGCTCCCGGACCGTTGCGAGTCCCCGGGCCGTAGGAGACGGTGCGCTCGTAGGGCACGGGGAGGATGACGACGCGGCTCTTCTCGAGCGAACTGTCTTCCGGCGGGATGCCGAGGAAATTGTCGTAGAGCTGCATGGCGCGGATGATACTGGGGTCAGGTCTTCATTTTTCGGATTTCAGGACGGTCTTGGCCGGGCAAGGGTCGGGCCGAAATCCGAAAAATGAAGACCTGACCCCATCAGGGTTTCCGGCGGGGGCCGCGGCGGCGGCGGCGCCGGGGCGGGGGAGCCGGCGGCGCGGGGATCTCGCCGGTCGCGCGGCCGCGCTCGATGCGCGCCTGGAGGCCGCGCCAGTCGCGGACGGTGTCCTGCCCCAGGCCGGTGGCCATCGCCGTCAGCTCGAAGAGATCGAGCGCCATCGGAAAGGCTTCCCGGAACGCGATGCGGCGGGTCGCGACCTTCGCGTCGGGGCGGTGCGAGAGCTTGCCGACGATCGAGAGCGCCTGCTTGATCCGATCCGTGGCCGCGCGCGGCAGCGACATCCGGAGAGCGAGGGGAGAGACCACGTCCTCGATGATGACCGAGAGGCGGCCGGGATCCGGCTCGGCGCCGGGCGAGGCCTCGCGGACGCGGGCCCGCACGATCGGGACGAAGAGCAGCGCGAACAGGAGCGCGTCTTCGTAGCTGCGGCCCCGGCGCCGTTCCGCGTCGAGGACCTCCAGCAACGCCCAGAAGAAATGCCCGGTCCCGCGCGGATGATCGGGGTCGAGCTCGCGCAGGACCGCGGCGAGCTCCGGCAGCAACGCGTCCAGCAGCCCGACTTCCCGCATCAGCAGGAGCGTGGGCAGCGCATGGCCGCCGCGCAGCGCCTGGGCGAGCTCCTCCGTGACCCGTGGCGGGGCGGACTTCACGATTTCCTTCCGGTGCCGGAGGATCGCCTCGTACGCATCCGGCGTCATCGCGAAGCCGAGACGGCTGGCGAACTCGACCGCCCGCATCATCCTCACCGGGTCTTCCTGGAAGCGGATGTCCGGCTCCCCGATGGTCCGGATGAGGCCCGCCCCGAGGTCCTCGAGCCCGCCGACGTAGTCGATGACGGAGAAATCCGAGACGTCGTAGAACAGACCGTTGATCGTGAAGTCGCGCCGCAGGGCGTCCTCCCGCGGCGTTCCGAAGGTGTTGTCGGAAGTCTGGAGGAGCTCCCCGCGGTCCCCGGCGCCCGCCGGCTCGGGGCGCCCGCGAAACGTGGCGACCTCGACGACCTTGCCGTCGGCGAAAAGGATGTGCGCCAGGCGGAACCGCCGCCCGATGAGCCGGCAGTTGCGGAAGAGTTTACGGATCGCCGGCGGGTGGGCGTCGGTTCCGATGTCGAAGTCCTTCGGGGCGCGGCCGAGCAGCAGGTCGCGCACACTGCCCCCGACGAGGTAGGCCTTGTACCCCGCGCCGCGCAGCCGATAGAGCACTTTGAGCGCGTCCGGGTCGATCCGCGAGCGGGAGATGCCGTGCTCGGCGCGGGGCCGGATGCGGGGAGCGGGCTCGGGCGAGCTGGCGGCCGCGGACGGCGCGGCGAAGGGGGGGGATTGGGTATCGCTGATGAAGTTCGGCCTCGCTTGTCCTCAGCGGCTGATTCTAGCTTAAGCCATTGATGGAAAGGACGTTTTGACTTCGCCCCCCCGGTGCGAAACAATACGCCGTCTTTCGGTCGTCCAGCAATGAGGAGGAGGTCCAAAGTGATGAGATTTCGAGTGCTCGCCGCGGTCTGTCTGGCGGCGTTTGCGGCCGTCACGCTGTCCTGCGGTTCGAAGGGCTCGAGCAAGGAGATCCTGGTCGGCGAATACGGGTCGCTGACCGGCGGGATCGCGACGTTCGGGATCTCCACGCGGGACGGCTCCCAGCTGGCTTTCGACGACGTCAACGCGCACGGCGGGGTGCTCGGCCAGAAGGTCAAGCTGCTCGTCGAGGACGACCAGTCCAAGCCCGAAGAGGCCGGAACGGTCGTCAACAAGCTCATTCACCAGGACCACGTCGTGGCCATGCTCGGCCACGTCGCCTCCTCCCACTCGCTCGCCGCGGCTCCGATCTGCCAGGCGGAGAAGATCCCGATGATCTCCCCCTCCTCGACGAATCCCCGGGTGACCCAGGTCGGCAACTACATCTTCCGGGTCTGCTTCCTCGACACGTTCCAGGGCGCGGTGATGGCCAAGTTCGCCTACGACACCCTCAAGGTGCGGGACGTCGCGATTCTCGTCGACGTGCGCAGCGACTACTCCGTCGGCCTCCAGACCTTCTTCGGCCAGTCCTTCAAGCGTCTCGGCGGAAAGATCGTCTCGGAGCAGTCCTACAGCCAGGGCGACTCGGATTTCCGGGCGCAGCTGACCGCGATCAAGGCCGCCAACCCCCAGGCCATCTACGTCCCCGGCTACTACACGGAGGTCGGCACGATCGTGCACCAGGCCCGGGAGCTCGGGATCACCGTTCCCTTCCTCGGAAGCGACGGCTGGGATTCGCCCAAGCTCTGGGAGATCGGCGGCACGGCTTTGAACGGCTGCTACTTCTCGAACCACTACGCTACCGACGATCCGAGCCCGGTCGTCCAGAAGTTCGTGACGGACTACAAGGCCAAGTACGATCAGCTCCCCGACGCGCTGGCGGCCCTCGCGTACGACGCCGCCCGCATCCTGGCCGACGCGATGACGCGCGCCGGCTCGACCGACGGCGAGAAGGTTCGCGACGCGATCGCGTCGACCAAGGACTTCCCGGGCGTGACCGGCAACATCTCGATCAACGAGGAGCGCAACGCGGTCAAGACGGCCGTGATCGTGAAGGTCGAGAACGGGAAGTATCTGCTGACCGAAACCATCAAGCCGGAGTCGGTGCAGTAGGAGGCTTGGACGGCACAGATCCGGAAGGCGGGCGGCCTTCGCGCATGACCACCTTCCTTCAGCAGCTCGTCAACGGCCTGTCGCTCGGGTCGATCTACGCCCTGATCGCCCTGGGCTACACCATGGTCTACGGCGTTCTGCGCCTGATCAATTTCGCGCACGGCGACGTCTACATGATCGGGGCGTACGTCGGCTACTACCTGTCGCGGCAGGCTGCAGGGCAAGGAGCCCTCGATCGTCTCGGCCCTGCTCGTCATGTTCGGCTCGATGATCGTCTGCGCCCTGCTCGGGATGCTGATCGAGCGCCTGGCCTACCGTCCCGTGCGGCGGGAGTCGCGGCTGACCCTGCTGATCACCGCCATCGGCGTCTCACTCTTCATCGAGAACGTCGCGCAGCTCGTCTTCGGCCCGACGCCGAAGTTCTTTCCGTCGCTCGCGCCGCGCGCCGACATCCTGGTGGGCGGCGTGCGCCTGACGAGCGAACAGATCACCGTCATCGCGGTCTCGGTCCTGCTCATGCTCGGGCTGCGCTTCTTCATCCTGAAGACGCGGACGGGCAAGGCGATGCGCGCCGTGTCGTTCAGCCTCGACGCCTCGCGCCTGATGGGGATCTCGACGGACCGGATCATCGCCATCACGTTCGCTCTGGGGTCGGCGCTGGCCGCGGCCGCGGGCGTTCTCATCGGGATGCAGATCCCGAAGATCGACCCGCTGATGGGCATCATCTACGGCCTCAAGGCCTTCGTCGCCGCGGTCCTGGGCGGGATCGGCAGCGTCCCGGGCGCGGTCCTCGGGGGCCTCCTGATCGGCATCTCCGAGGTCATGGTCGTCGGCTACCTCTCGTCGACGTACCGGGAGGCGATCGCCTTCGGGATCCTGATCCTCGTCCTGATCATCCGGCCGCAGGGCCTGCTGGGACGGGTCGAGAAGGAAAAGGTGTGAAGGGGTTCGCGGCCGCCCTGGGGGTCGTCGCGGCCCTCTTCGTGGTCAACGGCCTCCTGCTGGGAACGCTGGTGCCCGGGGTTTCGATGTCGCCGTACTTCGTACAGGTGATCTCGCTCGCCGGCATCAACATCATCCTGGCCGTCAGCCTCAATCTCATCAACGGGTTCACCGGGCAGTTCTCGATCGGCCACGCGGGTTTCATGGCGATCGGCGCTTACTCGTCGGCGTACTTCACGGTGACGTTCGGCGAGCGGCTGCGCGCCCCGCTGGGCTTTCTGCCGGAGTTCGGCCAGCAGGGCGTGCTGCTTCTCGCGGGCCTGTCGATCGCGGCGGTGCTCGCCGCGATCGCGGGGTTCGTCGTGGGCGTGCCCTCGCTGCGGCTGCGGGGGGACTACCTGGCCATCGTGACGCTCGGGTTCGGCGAGATCATCCGGGTCTTCATCCTGAACATCGACGCCGTCGGCGGCGCCCGCGGCTTCTCGGGGATTCCGCGCCTGGCGAACTTCTTCTGGATCTACCTCTTCGCCGCCGCCACGATCCTCGTCGTTCATCGCATCGTGCGCTCCTCCTTCGGCCGGACGCTCGTGGCCATCCGGGAGGACGAGATCGCCGCCGAGGCGATGGGCGTTCACACGACGCGCGCCAAGGTCATTTCGTTCGTCGTCTCCTCGGCGATGGCCGGCGTGGCCGGCGGGCTCTTCGCGCACTATCTGATGTACATCCACACCAACTCGTTCACGTTCCTCAAATCCTTCGAGATCATCATCATGATCGTCATCGGCGGTCTGGGATCGATCTCGGGCTCCGTGCTCGGCGCGGTCCTCTTCATCACCCTGACGGAGGGCCTGCGGGAGTTCGCGCAGTACCGGATGATCCTCTTCTCGCTGCTTCTGATCGTCATCATGATCGTGCGCCCGCAGGGCATCCTCGGCCACAGCGAGTTCGTGACGTTTCTGACGCGGCGCCGGCGATCGATCGGAGCTGCGCCGGGAACCTCGGGAGACGACTGAGGCGCGCATGGCGATCCTCGAGCTGTCCCGGGTCACGATGCGCTTCGGCGGGCTCGTCGCGGTCAACGCGCTCGACCTCGACGATCGAGCCATCGCAGCTCTACGGCCTGATCGGCCCCAACGGCGCCGGCAAGACGACGGTCTTCAACGTCATCACCGGCGTCTACACGCCGACCTCCGGCGGCATCGCCTTCGAGGGGACGTCGATCGAAGGCCAGCGCTGCGGGCGGATCACGCGCCGCGGGATCGCGCGCACTTTCCAGAACATCCGGCTCTTCTCCGAGATGTCGGTGCTCGAGAACGTGAAGGTCGCCTTCGACTGCCGTCAGGCGACGACCCTGACGAGCGCGATTCTCCGGACGCGGAAGCACCACGCCGAGGAGGCGCGGGTCGACGCGGAAAGCCGGGAGTTGCTCAAGATCTTCAAGCTCGATCACCTGGCGGAGGAGCGGGCCAAGAACCTGCCGTACGGCAGCCAGCGCCGCCTCGAGATCGCACGGGCGATGGCGACGGCCCCGCGGCTGCTGCTGCTGGACGAGCCCGCGGCTGGAATGAACCCGCAGGAATCCAACGAGCTCATGGATCTCATCCGCTGGGTCCGGGACCGGTTCGGGATGGCGGTCCTCCTCGTCGAGCACAACATGAAGGTCGTCATGGGCATCTGCGAGACGCGTTCACGTGCTCGACTACGGCTCCACCATCGCGATCGGCCCGCCGGCCGAGATCCAGCGCCACCCGAAGGTCATCGAGGCCTACCTGGGAGGAGCGTGAGCGCGATCCTCGAGGTCCGGGACCTGTCGGTCTCGTACGGCGCGATCCGGGCCCTGAAAGGCGTGTCCCTGACGCTCGGGCACGACGAGATCGTCACGCTCATCGGCGCGAACGGGGCGGGAAAGACGACGACCCTGCGCGCGATCATGGGCCTCGTTCCGGCGGCCGGCGGCGAGGTGCGCTACCAGGGCCAGCCGACCCGCTCGAAGGCAACCCACAACCTCGTCCGCGAGGGGCTCGTGCTCGTTCCCGAGGGGCGGATCGTCTTCGCGAACCTGAGCGTGCGCGAAAATCTCGAGATGGGGGCGTACTCGCGGCGCGACGCCGGCATCGCGTCCGACTACGAAAAGGTCTACGCGCTCTTCCCGAGGTTGAAGGAGCGGCTCCTCCAGACCGCCGGCACGCTCTCGGGCGGCGAACAGCAGATGCTTGCCATCGGGCGCGCCATCATGTCGAAGCCGCAAGGTCCTGCTGCTCGACGAGCCGTCGCTCGGCCTCGCGCCGATCGTCGTCCATGCGATCTTCGAGGCCATCGAGAAGATCCACCAGGAAGGCACGCCGGTCCTGCTGGTCGAGCAGAACGCCAACGCCGCCCTGCGCCATTCGAGCCGCGCCTACGTCCTCGAGACGGGGCACGTCGCCCTCGAGGGCACGTCGGCGGAAGTCGCCGCCAACCCGAAGGTGAAAGAGGCCTACCTGGGGGAGTGACGGGCGTCGCGAAGCGGGCGCCCGTCATCCCGAGGAGCAGGGCGACGAGGGATCCCGCACTCGATCGCCAAAGTTCGGGATCCCTCGCTTCGCTCGGGATGACCGCCCGCTCGGGATGACCGCCCGCACGGGACTACGGCGCCTCGCTCGGGATAACGGCGGTTCAGGGATCACCGGCCGCACGGGGACTACGGCGCCTCGCTCGGGATGACCGCCCGCGCGCGATGAACTCCCGAGCGCGCGTCAGGCGCTCTTTTCGATCGCCTTCGGAATGACCGGGTCGAGCCCCGGAAACTTCGCGAGCCACGCGCGCCGCTCGGCGCGCAGCTTGTCCACGAGGGCGGCGTATTCCGCGGCCGCGTAGTGCCGGCGCGGATCGTATTTCGCCAGGTCGATCCCGGGGACCTCCGCCGGGACCTCGTAGCCCCAGTCCGGGTCCTTCTCCCAGCGGATGCCCTCCTTGGCGATCTGCTTCATGATCTCGGTCGAGACCTTGATGGTCATCTTCTCGCCCGCGGTGCCGGCCTTCGCCCCGATCGAGCCCGTGTTCAGGATGTAGGCGTGCATGTCGGGGTTCTCGCGGAGGATCTGGAGGACCCGGTTGCCTTCCTCGGCCTCGGGGCCGACGATGAACGGGTTCGTGCCGACCTCGCGCTTGGCCTGCCCGGCCTTCGTCGGGTCGCCGGCCGAGGTCTCGATCGACTCGCCGAGCATGAAGTACGCCGCGGCCTGCTCCGACGTCAGCCGCGCGCAGACCGGGACGACGTCGTTGCGCCGGGTGATGAAGACGATCTTGTTGGCCTTCTCGAGGTCGATGCCGTCGCCGGTGCCCTGGATGTAGCGCCGCAGCACGACGCCCCGGCCGTTCGAGGTGATCGAGGTGTCGAGGAAGTCGACCTTCCCGTCGGCCCCGACCGCGATGTTCTCGTAGGCGGCGGTCGGATGCGTCGCCGCGCCCCAGAGGACCGTCTGCGACGGCTCGAGGCCCTCGGTCTTGATGTAGAAGCCGTCCTCGGTGCCGAAGGCGCGGCCGTCGCGCGAGAGGAGGACGACGTCGTCCTGCTTGATGATCGCCTGCTCGGGCTGCTTCAGGCCGTGGTCGTGGAGCGTCAGCGTCGTCTTGCCCGTGCCCGAGAGGCCGAAGAGGAGGAAGCCGACGTCCCGCAGCTCGCCGTCCGGCCCGGTGACGCGCAGGATCTTGGAGCCCGCGTGGAGGCCGAGGCCGCCGCGGCGCTTGATCCAGTACATGGCCTGGCGCAGCATCGACTTCTTGGCCTCGCCCGGGTAGTCGGTGCCGAGGATGTACGTGTACCCCTGGTTGACGTCGAGGAAGATCAGCGTCTCCGGCCAGTCGGGCACGTAGACGGAGATGAAGTCCGGCTCCTTCGAGGAGTCGGACGGGAAGAGCATGTTGTTCCACATGTACGCGATCCGGGCGTAGTCCTTCGGCACGTAGAGGCGGCAATGGATGGGGACCTCGGAGTTCATGCCCATGCGCCGGTCGACCTGGATCAGGTCCATCTTCGGCCAGGGCCTCCTGGACCTCGCGGATCTTCTCGGCGGCGCGCGCGGCGTCGATCGACTGCTGCATCACGCCGACCTCGACGCCGTCGGCGACGACGTAGGTCTTCTTGGCCGAACGGCTCTTGACCCGGGTGGCGTAGACGGGGGAGCCGTACTCGGTCGTCGTCTCGCCCGAGCGCGCCAGCTCGCGGAGCTCCTCGCCCGAGAGATCCTTGGCGATCGATCGGGCCCGGATGACGCGCGGGGAAATCGTCTCGACGGTGCTCATGTGTGCAAGTCCTTTTGCGACAGAGGCTTTCGGTTGTCGGGAGCCCCCATTTATACCAGATTCGCCCTAAAGCCCGATCTCGTCGGCGATCGGCTTGAGGGCCTCGATCAGGAACGCGATGTGCTCCTCGAGCGGGAGACCGACGGCCTCGGCGCCTCCGTACACGTAGGACGGTCGACCGAACGGGCGAAAGCCTTGTCCTTCAATCGCTTCACGACGGAGGAGGCCGGCAGGTCGGCGATCTTCTTCGTCGGACGGACCTTAACGCATGCGCCGATGAAGCCGACGAGCTCGTCGCAGGCGTAGATCGCCTTCTTCAACGGCGTGTCCCGCGGGATCTTCATGTAGTCGGCGTGGGATTCGATCGCCTGGACCATCTCTTCGGCGTAGCCGCGCTCCCGCAGGATCCGGCCGCCGACGTGCAGGTGCGTGTCCTCGGTCGGGTTCTGCTCGTAATCGAAGTCGTGGAGCATGCCCACGATGCCCCAGCGCTCGACTTCGGCCTCGTCCGTCACGCCGGCGCGCCGCGCGCAGGCCCGCATGGCCTCCTCGACGGCCCGCCCGTGCTTGCGCAGGGCGTCGGACTGCGTGAACTCGAACAGGAGGTCCCGGGCTTCGTCGCGGGTCGGCCAGCGGGGGGTGGTGGACATGGCGCCGATGGTAGCGGAAGCCGGAAGCCGGGCCCTCCCGGGCCGGCCCGGGAGGTGCACAACAAAGTGTGCAAGTTTGGCTGAATTTCGAGGTCATCGCGGCCGAATCGGCTTGCAATTCGCCAGAATGCAAATAAAATCCTGCACCGACTTCAAAAAAAGGGGGGCGGGATGGCAAAGGCGAAGGTCCTCAAATTCGACGCCGCGGGCGGGGGTCTGTCCAAGGCCGAGATTCTCAAGGTGTGCGAGTCGGAAAACGTCCGGTTCATGCGCCTGCAGTTCACCGACATCTTCGGCGTGATCAAGAACGTCGAGCTGCCGAGCTCGCAGTTCTCCAAGGCGCTCGACGGCGAGATCCAGTTCGACGGCTCCTCGATCGAGGGTTTCACCCGGATCGAAGAGTCGGACATGAACCTCGTGCCGGATCTCGACTCGTTCGCGATCTATCCCTGGGCGCACCGCAACGGCGAGAAGGTCGGCCGCCTGATCTGCGACGTCTACAACCCGGAAGGCAGCCCCTTCGCCGGCTGCCCCCGCATGACGCTCAAGAAGCAGATGGACAAGGCCGGGGCCCTCGGCTACACCATGGTGACGGGGCCGGAGGCCGAGTTCTTCCTCTTCCGCCGCGACGCCAACGGCGATCCCATCGTCGACACCCACGACGAGGGGGCCTACTTCGACCTGACCCCCGTGGACCGCGGCGAAGAGGCGCGGCGCGACATCGTCCTCGCGCTCGAGCAGATGGGTTTCGAGGTCGAGGCCGCCCACCACGAGGTCGCCGCCGGACAGCACGAGATCGACTTCAAGTACGCCGACGCCGTCACGACCGCCGACCGGGTCTCGACCTTCCGCTTCATCGTCAAGAAGGTGGCGATGGACCACGGGCTCCACGCGACTTTCATGCCGAAGCCCATCTACGGCATCAACGGTTCGGGCATGCACGTGCACCAGTCCTTCCTCGACAAGAAGGGCAACAACGTCTTCTACGACGCGAAGGCCAAGTACCAGCTCTCGAAGACCGCGATGAACTACACGGGCGGCATCCTGCGGCATGCCCGCGCCTTCGTCGCGATCACCAACCCGCTGGTGAACTCCTACAAGCGGCTCGTGCCCGGCTACGAGGCACCGATCAACGTGGCCTGGTCCATGCGGAACCGCTCGCCCCTCGTCCGCGTGCCGGCCCGGCGGGGCATGGGGACGCGCATCGAGGTCCGCATGCCGGACCCGTCCTGCAATCCGTACCTGGCCTTCGGCGTGATGCTGGCCTCCGGTCTCGACGGGGTGAAGAACCGGATGGATCCGGGCGAGCCGGTCGACCGGAACATCTTCAAGATGAGCGAGCGCGAGAAGCGGCGTCTGCGGATCGACCAGCTCCCGGCCAACCTCTCCGAGGCCCTCGACAACCTCGAGAAGGACGAGGTCGTGACCGACGCGCTCGGCGAGCACATCCTGACGCACTTCCTCGAGGCCAAGCGGGGCGAGTGGGCCGAGTACATCTCGCGCGTCCAGCCCTGGGAGACGGAGAAGTACCTCGAGACGTACTGATTCCGCTCCGAACAAAATAAGGCCAGAGGCGACTCTGGCCTTATTTTTTATGCAATCGGCTCGACTAGACTGCAAGCGATGGGTGTTCTGTCCGAGCCGGTTCCGGGAGCGGCTCGTCGGCGCTCGGCGGTCCTCGTCCTCGACGCCGCCCTCGGGACGGAGCTGCAGCGCCGCGACGCCGACACGTCACTGCCCCTCTGGAGCGCGAAGGCCCTGGTCCGCGATCCCGAGCTCGTCTGGACGGTCCACGGCGACGAGGTCGCGGCCGGCGCCGAGATCCTGACGGCCGACACCTTTCGCACCCACGCCCGCACCCTCGGCCGGGCCGGCCTGGCCGAGCGCGCCGCCGAGCTGACCGCGCTCGCCGTCCAGCTTGCCCACCAGGCCGCGGCCGTGCCGGGGAGGGAGATCTTCGTCGCCGGGTCTCTCTCGCCGCTGGAGGACTGCTATCGGCCGGACCTCGCGCCCGATGATGGAGCGCTCGCGCGCGAGCACGCCGCACAGGCCCGCTTCCTCGCCGAGGTCGGGGTCGACCTGATCCTGGCGGAGACGCACAACTCGATCCGCGAGGCCAAAGCCGCGCTCCAGGCGGCGAAGGCCACGGGCCTGCCGGTCGTCCTGTCGCTCGTGACGGACGGCGCCGGGAGACTTCTCTCCGGCGAGGCCGTCGAAGACGCCGCCCGTGCGCTGCTGGCGCTCGGGCCCGACGTTCTCGGCATCAACTGCGTGCCCGCGGCGCGCCTCGCCGGCGACCTGGAGGTCCTGGCGTCCGCCGCGCCGGGGATTCCGCTCGCCGCGTACGGCAACCTGGGCCTGCCCGACGCGAGCCGCGGCTGGGCCTTCACCGAGGAGCTCTCGCCGGAGGTCTACGCGGCCCACGCCGCCCGCTGGCTCGAGCTCGGCGCACGCATCGTCGGCGGCTGCTGCGGGACGACGGCCGAGCACACGCGGGCGCTTCGGGGGCTCGTCGACGGGGCGGCGGGCGGTCGGGCGGCCCGGCCGGCCTAGCCTTCCGTTTCGATCTCGTAGACGTCGATTCCCGTTCCGATGTCCGCGAAGGCCTCGATGGGGCTCTTGCGCAGCGGCCGCGACCAGGCCGGGCGCCGCGACTTGCCGAAGATGGCGAGCGTGACGCCGTGCTCGCGGGCGAACCGCATCAGCTCGCGCGCCACGTTCTCGCCCGAGAGCCAGACGACCTTGGCGCCGAGCTCCATCGCCAGGGTGACGTTCTCGGAGAGGAGCCGGTGCTCCCGGGCCGACATCCGCTGCGGGTCCTCCCGGGGCGTGCGAACGTAGACGGCGAACCAGTTCGTGTTGAGCCGGCCCGCCAGCGCCGAGGCCCGCCGCAGCAGGAGTCGCGTCGTCTCGGGATTCGACGACATCGCGACCATGGCCTTCGTGCCGACCGGCTCGGTCGACGCTGCCGCGTGCGGGCCGCGGCGCTCGGCCTCCAGCCGGTCGGCGATCTGGCGCATGGCCAGCTCGCGCAGGGAGGCGAGGTTTGCGTCGGTGAAGAAGTTTGCGAGCGCCGGTCCGACCCGCTCCGGAGGATAGATCTTCCCGGCGCGAAGCCGCTCCTGCAGCTCGGCCGACGGCAGGTCGACGTTCACGATGGCGTCGGCCTGGCGGAGGATCCGGTCCGGCACGCGCTCCTGCACGTCGACGCCGGTAACCCGCGCGACGATGTCCTGGACGGACTCGAAGTGCTGGATGTTGACGGCCGTCATGACCGAGATGCCGGCATCGAGCAGGTCCTCGACGTCCTGGTAGCGTTTGACGTTCTCGGCGCCCGGGACGTTGGAATGGGCGAGCTCGTCGACGATCACGACCTCGGGCCGCCGGGCGAGGATCGCCGGCAGGTCCATTTCCTCGAGCGGCTTCCCCTTGTACTCAATCGTGCGGCGGGGGACGACCTCCAGCTCACCGATCCGAGCCGCGGTTTCCGCGCGCCCGTGCGTCTCGACCAGGCCGACGACCATGTCGACCCCCTGCTTCCTGAGGAGGTGGGCGTCTTCGAGCATCTGGTAGGTCTTGCCCACGCCGGCCGCGTGGCCGATGTAGATCTTGAGCTTTCCCCGGCGCGACTTTTCGATCAGCCGCAGGAACACGTCCGGAGAGGTGCGCCGGCCTTGCTCCTGCGGCATTTCGACGATTCTACGGGCGAACGCGAAGCTCGCGGTCGAGGTCGATGTTCGTCAGGAGCACGTTGACCCGTGGCTCGCCCAACACCCAGAGCGTGCGCGGCTCGACGTGCCTCTGGATGATCGCGGCGACCCGGGCCTCCTCGACGCCGCGGGCCTTCGCGATGCGCGCGGCCTGCCAGAGGGCGGCGTCCGGCGAAAGGTGGGGATCGAGGCCGGAGGCCGACGCGGTCGCGAGGTCCGCGGGGACCGGCCGCGTCTCCCCGGGACGGTCGGCGCGCGCGCCGGCGACGGCCTCTGCGACGGCCTGCGCCAGGCCAGCGTCGGTGGGACCCTTGTTCCGGCCGCCGGAGGCGGTGGCGTCGTAACCTTCCTTGCCGGCCCCGGAAGGCCGGGGGCGCAGGTACCGGTCGCCCTTGAAGCCCTGGCCGATCAGCTCCGAGCCGACGACCCGTCCCCGGGCGGTCACGAAGGAGCCGTTCGCCTTGTACTTCCAGAAGAGCTGCGAGACGGCCGTGACGGCCGCCGGGTAGACGCCTCCGAGGAGGACGGTCAGGGCGACCACGTACAGAGTCGAGCGAATGGCGAGTTTCAAGTCGAGCGTCGAGCGAGCCGTCATGGTGTCTCCTCAGGCCAGGTGCAGGGCCAGGACGATCCAGTCGATGAGCTTGATCCCGACGAACGGCACGATCACGCCCCCGACGCCGTAGATCCAGAGATTGCGCGCCAGGATCCGCGCCGCGCCGAGCGGGCGGTACTTCACCCCCCGGAGCGCCAGGGGGATGAGCGCGATGATGATGAGCGCGTTGAAGATGACGGCCGAGAGAATCGCCGACTTCGGGTTGCCGAGCCCCATGATGTTCAACGCTGTTCAGGGCCGGGTAGGTCGCGGCGAACATGGCCGGCAGGATCGCGAAGTACTTGGCGACGTCGTTGGCGATCGAGAAGGTCGTCAGCGATCCCCGCGTCATCAGGAGCTGCTTGCCGATCTCGACGACCTCGATCAGCTTGGTCGGGTTCGAGTCGAGGTCGACCATGTTGCCGGCCTCGCGCGCCGCCTGCGTGCCGGTGTTCATCGCGACGCCGACGTCGGCCTGCGCCAGGGCCGGCGCGTCGTTGGTGCCGTCGCCCGTCATCGCGACGAGGTTGCCGCCCTCCTGCTCCTTGCGGATCAGCGCGAGCTTCTGCTCGGGCGTGGCCTGGGCGAGGAAGTCGTCGACCCCGGCCTCGCGGGCGATGGCCGCGGCCGTCAGCGGGTTGTCGCCGGTGATCATGATGGTGCGGATGCCCATGGCGCGCAGGCGATCGAACCGGTCCTTCATGCCCGGCCTTGACGACGTCCCGGAGGGCGACGACGCCGAGGACCCGCGCGCCGTCGGCAACGAGCAGCGGGGTCGCGCCCTCGGCCGAGATCTTGTTCAGGAGGTCCGACACCGCGGGGTCGATCGTGCCTCCCTGGCCGCGGACCCACTCGGCCACCGAGTCCCCGGCGCCCTTGCGAATCTGGCGGCCGTTGAAGGCGACGCCCGACATGCGCGTCTGGGCCGAGAAGGCGATGAACTTCATTCCCTCGACCCGCCGGGCCCGCAGGCTGAACTTCTCCTTGGCGAGGACGACGATCGAGCGGCCCTCGGGCGTCTCGTCCGAAAGCGAGGAGAGCTGCGCCGCCTCGGCGAGGTCGCCCGGCAGAACGTTCGGCGCCGGGCAGAAGTCGGTCGCCTGGCGGTTGCCGAGCGTGATCGTGCCGGTCTTGTCGAGGAGGAGGACGTTGACGTCGCCGGCGGCTTCGACCGCGCGGCCCGACATCGCCAGGACGTTGTGCTGCAGGACGCGATCCATGCCCGCGATGCCGATCGCCGAGAGAAGGCCCCCGATCGTCGTCGGGATCAGGCAGACGAGGAGCGCGATCAAGACCGCCGTCGAAGCCGCGCCGCCGGCGTAGACGGCGAAGGGCCGCAGGGTGACCGTGGCGATCAGGAACACGATCGTCAGGCCGGCGAGGAGGATCGAGAGCGCGATCTCGTTGGGCGTCTTCTGCCGCGAGGCCCCCTCGACGAGCGCGATCATGCGGTCGAGGAACGTCTCGCCGGGGTTCGAGGTGATCTCCACGACGATCTGGTCCGAGAGGACCCGAGTGCCGCCCGTGACGGCCGACCGGTCGCCCCCCGACTCCCGGATGACGGGAGCGGACTCGCCGGTGATCGCCGACTCGTCGACCGAGGCGATGCCGTCGACCACGGTGCCGTCGCCCGGGATCGTCTCGCCCGCCTGGACGATCACGCGGTCGCCCTTGCGCAGCGCCGTCGCCGGAACGGACTCCTCGCCCTTCTTCGTCTGCTTCCGGGCCATCGCTTCGGTCCGCCCACGCCGGAGCGCCGCCGCCTGGGCCTTGCCGCGGCCCTCGGCCATCGCCTCGGCGAAATTGGCGAAGAGGAGCGTGAACCAGAGCCACAGCGCGATCTGGAGATTGAAGAGCACGTCCTTGCCGCGGGCGACGTCGCGCACGAGCAGGACCGTGACGAGGACCGCGCCCACGAGGACGACGAACATGACGGGGTTGTGCGCCTGGAGGCGCGGGTCGAGCTTGCGGAACGAGTCCACGATCGCCGGGCGGACGATCGCCCGATCGAAGAGCGCGGTGCGGCGGTGCTGGGCCACGTTGGTCCTCCTCAAAAGAGCGTCCCGGCCTTCATCAGCAGCTGCTCGACGATGGGACCGAGCGAAAAGGCCGGGAAGAACGTCAGCGCGCCGACGATCAGGATCACGCTGACGAGCAGAAGAGTGAAGATCGCTCCGGTCACGGGGAAGGTTCCCGCCGACTCCGGGACCTTCTTCTTGGCGGCGAGGGATCCGGCGATCCCGAGGATCGGGATGAGCATGAAGAACCGTCCGAAGAACATGTCGAGGCCGAGAGTCGTGTTGTAGAGGAGCGTATTGGCGTTGAGTCCGGCGAAGGCCGAGCCGTTGTTGCCCGCCCCCGACATGAACGCGTAGAGGATCTCGGAGAAGCCGTGGGGGCCCTGGTTGTTCCGCGAGGACAGGCCCGCGGGCAAGACGGACGCCGCCGCCGTGAAGCCGAGGATGCAGAGGGTGAGGATCAGCACCGAGAGCATCGCGAGCTTGACCTCGTGCGCCTCGACCTTCTTGCCGAGGTACTCCGGGGTGCGCCCGACCATGAGACCGGCGATGAAGACGGAGAGGATGATGAAGAGGAACATGCCGTAGAGGCCGGCCCCGACGCCGCCGAAGACGACTTCGCCCGTCGCGATGTTGGCGAGCGGCACGAGGCCTCCGATCGGCGTGTAGGAGTCGTGCATCGAGTTCACGGCGCCGCACGAGGCGTCGGTCGTGACCGTCGCGAAGAGGGCCGAGTCCCCGATGCCGAAGCGGACCTCCTTGCCCTCCATGTTGCCGCCGGTCCCCCCGGCCGTCGGGCCGGCGATCACGCCGGCGGCTTGGTGGATCGGGTTGCCCTTCTGCTCGGCGATGCCGCAGATCGACACGCCGGCGAGAAAGAGGAGGGCCATGGCCGCGAAGACCGCCCAGCCGTGGCGGACGGAGCCCGTCATCCGGCCGAGGGTGTTCGTCAGCCCCGCCCCGATCGCGAAGATCAGGATGACCTGCAGGAAGTTGGTTCCCGGCGTCGGGTTCTCGTAGGGATGCGCCGAGTTGGCGTTGAAGAAGCCGCCGCCGTTGGTTCCGAACTCCTTGATCGCCTCCTGCGAGGCGACCGGGCCCTGCGCGATCTTCTGCTCGGCGCCCTCGAGCGTCGTGACCGCGAGGTCGGCATGGAAGTTCTGCACCACGCCGCGCGAGACGAAGAAGAGCGCGGCGAGAAACGAGAAGGGTAGCAGCACCCAGAGGATCGCCCGGGTGCAGTCGTACCAGAAGTTGCCGATCCCCGTCGCCTTCTCACGGGCGATGCCGCGGATCACGGCCACGGCGATCGCGATGCCGGTCGCGGCCGACAGGAAGTTCTGGAGGGCGAGGCCGGCCATCTGGGTGAAGTGGGACATCGTGCTCTCGCCGGAATAGCCCTGCCAGTTGGTGTTCGTGGTGAAGGAAACCGCGGTGTTCCACGAGGAGTCCGGCGAGACCGCTCCGAACTCGTTCGGGTTGAACGGAAGGAACTGTTGAAGCCGCTGCATGGCGTAGAGGATGACGAGCGAGGCCGCGTTGACCATCAGCATCGTCACGGTCCACTCGATCCATGTCTGGTCCTGCGAGGCGTCGACGCCGCAGATGCGATACAGGCCGCGTTCGACGGGCTTGAGCACCGGATCGAGGACCGTCCGCTGGCCGGTGAACACCTTTGTCATGTAGCGGCCCAGGACGGGCGTGATGGCGACGATGATCGCCAGGTACGCCAGGATCTCGACGACGTTGATGCTCGTCACGGCGTCACACTTTTTCGGCCCGAACCATCGCCCGGAGCAGGTACCAGAGCAGTCCGAGGCTCACCGCGAGCCCCACAGCGTCTTCCCATCCCATCGGCGTCCTCGTGCTTTCGTCAAATGCGGTCGCAGCCGCGCACGTAGACGACCGACAGCCAGAACAGCAGCATCGTCGCCGCCAGGAAAATCAGGTCCAGCATGAGTGCCTCCTCAAGAGGGCGTATCCGAGCTCGGCCAGGCCGGCGTTGCCCTTCGAATCCCCGTTTTTGATCGAGTCGGCCGCCATTCTTGGCCGAGGCGGAAGACCTTGCCGACCGAACTCCAGTTCGCAACGGCGCGGCTTCCGAAGAAGAGATACGCGAGGAACCCCGCGACGACCAGCGGCAGCTCGCAGCGGGGAAATACCAGCCCTCCGATGGCACCGGCGGCAAGCGCCGCCGCCGCCAGGGCCGCGAAGAAGGCCGCCTTGCACCGGCTCGCCATGGGACGAGCATCCGGCCATCGCCCGGAGGAAGTCCGGACGAAAGTCGAAAGAATTCCGGAAGGCGGTGGGGCGCGGGCCCTAGCCTTCCGGGGTGAAGCGGTAGCCGACCCAGGGTTCGGTGCGGAACCAGCGCGGACGGTTGGGGTCGTCCTCGAGCTTGCGGCGCAGGCTCCCCACGTGGACTCGCAACGTGTCGTTCGTGACGCCGGCCGTCGTGCCCCAGACCGCGGACAGCAGCTGCCGGTGCGTCCAGACGGCGCCCGGCCGGCCGATCAGAACGAGCAGAATCGAGAACTCGATCGGGGTGAGATGAACGGCTCGGCCGCTCTTGAGGACGCGCCGCGCTTCGGCCTCGACCTCGATGTCGGCCCAGTGCGTGATCGTCGTCTTCTCGAGGACGCCTCGCCTCAGGAGGGCTCGCGCCCGGGCGAGGAGCTCGGCCACGCCGAAGGGTTTGGTGACGAAGTCGTCGGCGCCCGCGTCGAGCAGGCGCACCTTCTCGCGCTCCTCGTTCTTGACCGTCAGGACCAGAATCGGAGCCGCGGCCTTCCTCCGGCGGATCTCCTGGACGAGCTCGAGGCCGCCCAGGCGGGGCATCGCGAGATCCGTCACGACGAGATCGAAGCTGGCCTCCTCGAAACGCTCGAGCGCTTCCTGCCCGTCGATCGCCGCGACGACCTCGTGGCCTTCGCGTTCGAAGGCGTCACGCACGATCTTTCGGAGGGCCGGCTCGTCGTCCGCGACGAGGATCCGACTCATGAAACGCTCCGCGGCAGCGCGATTTCGAAGAGCGTTCCACCGCCCTCGGCATCGGCCAGGCGCAGTCGCCCGCCGTTGAGCGCGACGAGGCTCTTCGCGATGAACAGGCCGAGTCCGCTGCCCGGCGCCGAGCGCCCGTCCCCGAGGCGAACGAAGCGCTCGAAGACCCGCTCGCGATCCCCGGCGGGCACTCCGGCCCCGCGATCGGCGACGCGCAGGAAGACATCCTTCGCGTCGGCTTCGATCGAGACGCGGATCGTCGAACCCGGCGGGGAGTAGCGCGCCGCGTTCTCCAGGCCGTGACCCAGCGCCTCGGTCAGCTGCGCGGGGTCCACGTCCACGGCGGCGTCGGGCGGGGGGGGATCGATGTAGAGAGCATGGGCCGCGAGGGCATCGCCGAAACGCGACAGCGCCGCTTCGACGATCTCCCCGCAGGCCACGCGCTCGGGACGCGGGCGCGCGGCACCCGAATCGAGCCGCACGACGTCCATCAGCTCGGTGACGCGTCGGTCGAGCGCCGCGAGCTGGCCCCGCGCCAGGCGCGAGGCGTCCGAGCCGCCGCTGGCGGAGGCTTCCCAGTTCTCGATGGCGCCCCGGGCCGCCGCGACCGGCGTCTTCAGGTCGTGCGCGAGCTGCGCGAGGAGGGTCGACTTCATCGCGTCGCTCGTCCGGGTCTCCTCCGCCGCGAGCGCCAGGCGCAGAAACCGCTCCCGCTCGACCGCCAGGCCGAGAAGCAGGGCGCAGGCCTCGGCCATGCGCTCGCTCGTCCGAAGGCCGCGGGCGACCAAAACGCCCGCCCGCTGGACCCCGACCGGAATCGGAAGGTAGATGTCCGTACCGCCGAGCTCCGAGGGGAACGCCGCCGAGTTGCCCTGCCGGAACGCGAGCGCGGCGATGTCCTCCCGGAAGGCGACCTCGTCGGTTTGGATCCGCTGCGAAAGCTCGCCCTTGTCGTTGGCGAGAAGGATGGCGACCTGCTCGCACACGAGCGCCTGGCGCAGCCGGTCGGCGGCAACGCCCAGAAGCGTCTCCCGGTTCGTGTCGGCGAGAAACCCCTGCGAGAGTCGCGTGAGGGCGATCAGGTCCCGCCGCTCGGCCTCCACGAGCGAGAGCCGCCGACGCGAGAGCGCGGAGAGCCTCCCGATGAGCAGGGCCGAGACGAGGAAGACCAGGAGCGCCACGACGTTCGGAGGATCGGCGATCGTGAACGTGTGGAGCGGCGGGATGAAGAAGTAGTTGAGTCCGACCGTCGCCAGGAGGGCGGCCAGAACACCCGGGCCGCTCTGCCAGACCGACGCCGAGAAAAACACGGCGAGCAGCAGCAGCAACGCGACCGAGGAAATCGTCAGGGCCGGGAAGAGCTTGAGGAGGGCGATCGTCGCCGCGACCAACAGGATGGATGCCGGGTAGCCGACCCACCGTCCCGCGCGTTTCATGGACGGACCATTGTATCGGCCGGCCGTCAAGCGATGAGCATGGCGTCGCCGAACGAATAGAAGAGATAGCCCTCGCGCACGGCCTCGGAATAGGCGGCGAGGACGTTCTCCCGCCCGGCGAAAGCGGATACGAGCATCAGGAGCGTCGATCGGGGCAGGTGAAAGTTCGTCAACAGCGCGTCCACCGCGCGAAACTCGAACCCCGGCGTGATGAAGAGCCCGGTCTCGAACCCCAGGTCCCCGCCGGGAAGAACGTCGGCAGCGCGCACGGCGGCCTCGAGCGAGCGGGCCACGGTCGTCCCGACGGCGACGACGCGGCGTCCCACCGAGCGCGCGCGGGCCAGGGCCGCCCGGGTCGCCGCCGGGATCGCGACGCTTTCCGGGGGCAGGACATGGTCCGCCGTGTCGTCGGAAGTCACGGGCTTGAAGGTCCCCGCGCCCACGGCGAGTGTGAGATCCACGATCTCGACGCCGCGTGCGCGGATCTGCGCGAGCGTTCCCTCGGTGAAGTGCAGGCCGGCCGTCGGCGCGGCGACCGCCAGGGGCTCGCGCGCATAGACCGTCTGGTAGGCCGAGCGGTCCTCGGGCCGGTCCGGCGACCCGGCCTCACGCCGGATGTACGGAGGGAGGGGAGTGTGGCCGATGCGTTCGAGCAGCGCGGCGTCGAGCGGGCGGTCGAAGACCACGGTTCGGGTCCCGTCGTCCGCGACGGCGGCGACCTCGGCCGTCAGGTCCGCGTCGAAGCGGATCCGGCCGCCCGCCCGGGCGCGGCGGCCAGGCCTGGCGAGCGCGAGCCAGCGCGCGGGATCGGCGTTGCGCTTCTCGAGCAGAAAGATTTCGACGAGCCGTTCCCGGGCGTCGCGGCCGTAGAGACGCGCCGGCCGCACCCGCACGTCGTTGCGAACGAGCAGGTCGCCCTCGCGCAGCAGCTGCGGCAAGTCCACGAATCGCCGGTGCGCCACCTCGCCGTTCGCGCGGCCGAGCACCAGCAGCCGGCTCGAACCGCGCGGCCGGGCCTGCTGGGCAATGCGCTCGGCGGGCAGGTCGTAGTCGAAGAGGTCGACGCGCACGGCGGGAAGGGTAGCGGAAGGCGGCCGTTACCGAAGGTAACAAGGGGCTTTCGGGAACGTCCTCCTCCATCCGGAGGCCCGTCCGGGATCCGCATGCCGGAGAAGGACTTACGAATCCGCGGCCAGGCTGGTACGCGCCTTGCCCTTGTGAGGGCCAGGAGAAACGCACCGATGACGAGAACGGGGAGCTGGTCGCTGAAGTTCGCCATGGCGCTCTGCGTCGCATCGCTGGTCTGGGCGGGCGCCGCGTCGATCGCGGTCCGCTCGCTCGAGAACCGGCTTCGGACCCCCTCGACGAATCGCCCGGTCCTGCCGGCGCCCCCACCCGCGCGTTGAGCCCGGCGGCGCTCCTGCGCGCTGGGCTACTCTCGCGCCGATGACCGCCGACTACATGCCCGGCCGGGGCCGCGTGTCGATCGAGGCGGGCGGCATCGCGCTCGAAGGCGTCTCGATCGCCGGGCACGAGTCGTTCTACAAGGTCCCGCAGTTTCGGACGCTCCTCGAGTTCGGCCGCGCGCCCGAGGACACGGTCGGCTACGCCGACGTCTGCGTCTCCCACGGCCACCTCGACCACGTGGCGGGCCTGGCGCATCACGCCTCGCGCCGGAAGCTCGCGCGCCTTCCGCCCGCCCGCGTCTTCGTGCCCGCCGAGGCGGCGGAAGACGTCGCCGCCTGGGTCGCGGCCTGCGAGCGTCTCGAGGCGATCGCGTACGGGACCGAGATCGTCGCGGCGGCGCCCGGGGACCGCGTCGCCCTCCGCAACGACCTGTCCCTGACGGTGCTGCCCGGACGCCACCGTGTTCCGACCGTCGGATATCTGTTCTCCGAGGTCCGCCACAAGCTCATCGACGAGCTCTCAGGCCACAGCGGGGACGAGATCGCCGCCTTGCGCCGCAGGGGCGTCGAGGTCACGCGCCGCGAGGAGATTCCACTGCTCGCGTATCCCGGAGACTGCGGCGAGGAGATTTTCGACGCGGCGCCGGAGATCCTCCGCGCGCGGGTGCTGCTCCTCGAGTGCTCGTTCCTCCTTCCCGAGGACGTCGAGCGCGCCCGGGAGTACGCGCACATCCACCTCGAGGACATCCTGGACCGCGCCGACCGGTTCGAGAACGAGGCCGTCGTCCTGACCCATTTCTCCCAGCGCTACCGGCCGGATGAAATCCGGACGGCGCTCGCGCGGATCCCGGAGCCCCTCGCTTCCCGGGTCGTGCCCTTCCTTCCGCCCTTATGATGGAAGCGCGGTTGTGGGGTAGTTGAATTGGTACAACGTCCGGCTGTTAACCGGAAGGTTGGTGGTTCGATTCCACCCCCCACAGCCAACTCCATGGCGTCGCACCGCTCGGACGTTGCGACAACGTCCGGCTGTTAACCGGATCGGACGAGGCGGGGGAGACCCCCGCGCCCCCCGGGTGGTTCGATTCCACCCCCCACAGCCAACTCCATGGCGTCGCACCGCTCGGACGTTGTGACAACGTCCGGCTGTGAACCGGGTCGGACGAGGCGGGGGAGACCCCCGCGCCCCCCGGGTGGTTCGATTCCACCCCCCAGAGCCAACTCCATGGCGTCGCACCGCTCGGACGTTGTGACAACGTCCGGCTGTGAACCGGGTCGGACGAGGCGGGGGAGACCCCCGTGCCCCCCGGGCAGTTCGATTCCACCCCCCACAGCCAACTCCGTGGCGTCGCACCGCTCGGACGTTGCGACAACGTCCGGCTGTGAACCGGGTCGGGAGTAACCGGTTCCCGGGACGGAGCCCTTCGGCTTCCGTCGTTTCCGCTCCGTTTCGGTTTTCCCGCGCCGGCGCGCTGACCCGGCCGCCCCTGGCGGCGGTTTGTCACTCGGACAGGATCAGGATCTCCGTTCTTCGGTTTTCGAAACGGCCCTTTTCCGTGGCGTTGTCGCCGATGGGATCGGCCTTTCCGCGGCCGGAGGTCTGGATCTTCGAACCATCGACGCCGTGCTTGACCATGTAGTCCTTCACGGCTTCGGCACGCTTCTCCGAGAGCTTCAGGTTGTACGCGTCGCCGCCGATGCTGTCCGTGTAGCCGACCAGCGAAACCTGGAAGTCCGGGTACTTTCGGGCGAACGCGATCGCCTTCGCGAGGTCCGCGTCGTCGGGCTTGCGGATCGTCGCCTTGTTGAAGTCGAAGTTGACGTGGAGCGTCAGGCGATCGACGACCTTCGTCACGCCGACCCGCGCGCTGGCCGAGCCGGAGCCGCCGGGCCCGTTCGCGGTGATTCCGTAGACCGTAGTCTGATCGGGGCAGACCCGCCGGGATCCGCTCGTGTCGACGCTTCCCACGCCCTGGTCGATCGAGACGCTCGTTGCGTCCGAAGCCGACCAGGAGAGCGTCGCGCACTGACCCTGCGGGATCGAGGAGGGGCTCGCCGAGAGACTCACGCTCGCCGCGCGCGCGGCCGGGGCGGGGGCCGGAGCGGGCGCCGGCTTGCTCTCGGCCACGACGACCGGCTTGGCCGGGCAGAGCGCGCTCGTCTTCGCCATCGACTCGTTGGCGAGCGCGATGGCTTTTTTCGTGTCGCAGGGGGTGCAGACCGCGTAGGCCTCGTTCTTGAGGCTCTCGGCGGCCATGAACTCGCTCGGGCATTCCCGGTCCTTGCCGGCCGTCCTCGCGTTCTCGATCGCCTGGTTCGCGTTGATGAGCTCCTGGGGGTACGAACAACCGAAGAAACCGATCACCAGAAGAAGGGGTGCCCACGAGAGTAGCCGTGCTGGCGCTTTGAACCTCAGCATCCTGACCTCCTTTTCCTTCCTCGACTCGAATCGTCCGGCACGCGGACCCTGGAGCCTTCATATCCGAAATCCCTGCGCGGCGTATGAAGCGACCGCGGGATCGAGCCGACCCGTGACCCGCGCAGGCTTGGAGGGGCGGCTCGAGGCCGCCGTTAACACATTGAAGTACTTCAACTTCCGGCATTCCGAGCGCCTCGGCATGAAGGGCGAGCACGCTGCGCAGCCGCCTGCGCAAGTACGGGATGCTGGGCCGGGCAGCAGGCCTTCTCCTGACCCGGGACGCGGGCGAGGGTGCGCGCCTCAGCGCGTCGGGCGCAGCGAAAGCGTTTCGGTGGGGACCGTATAGATGTCGCCGAGGCCGTTGCCCGGCGCACGGATGACCTCGAGAAAGCGCGTGTAGGACATGGGGGCGACGGGCAAGCGGTCGAATGCGCCCTTCACGCTCGTGAAGTAGAAGGTCTTGCCGTCCGGCGAGATCAGCGGCGTGTAGGGTGAATACTCGGCGTTGAGCCCGGTTCCGATCGACTCGGGCATCGTCCAGCCGCGGCCTTCGGAGTACGAGACGTAGAGTGCCGGCTCGGCGTTCCCGCGCTTCGACAGGAAGATCATGAAACGGCCGTCCGGCGAAACATACTGGTTGGATTCTTCTTCGCCCGCGTCGATGGGCGCCGGGAGCGGTTCGGGCGCCCCGTACTCGCCGTCGGCGAGGCGCGATCGGTAGAGGCGGCGGCCGGGGCGGGCCGCGCCGCCCCGGCCCGTCGCACCGATGTAGAGCGTGCCGTCGGCGGTCACCGAGCTCGTCGTTTCGGAGCCCGGGCCGTTGACGTTGGGTCCGAGGTTGCGCGGGTCGCTCCAGCCGGCCTTCGTGCGATCCACGACCCACAGGTCGAAGTCCTTCCTGGGCTCGGTGCCCTCGGTCGGCCGGTTCGAGGCGAAGAAGAGCTGCGTTCCGTCGGGCGAGAAGGCGGGGTCGATGTCCGTGTAGCGCCCGGAGAACGGCGCGAGCTCGGGCATCGTCCAGGCGCCGTTTTCGAGTCTCGAGACCAGGATCCACATGGCGCGCTTGTTCCCGGGACTGCCCTTGCAGAAGTAGAGCGTCTTCCCGTCCGGAGAAAGCGCCGGGCCGAACTCGATGTCGCCGGTGGAAATGACGCCGGGAGAAAGCAGCCGGGGCGCGGCGGGAGCCTGCGCGAAGGCGATCCGGGCGAGCATCACGGCAGCGAGCGCCATCGCGCTTCGAGTCTTCACGGCGCTCAACTATAGCCGAGGCGTCAGCGGCCGGGCGTGACGCGGTCCATCTCGGCCTTGCGCTCCGCGACCGCCCACAGGCCGAGATGGCTCCGCCAGGCCCCGGCCGAAGCACGCGTGAGGAGGAACTCGAGCTCTCCGCCGGAAACGTTCGTCAGCCGCAGCACCTCGAGCCGCAGGAGGCGCCGGCCGCTGGCGAGCCGCCGTCCGGTCGCGATCTTCTGGATGCGCGCGGTCGGGAGGACGTCGACCTCGCCGAAGAGACCGTGAAAGGTGACGGCGTCCTCGGTCAGCCCGAGCACGCCCGGGAGGCGGCGGTACTGTCCCGCCACGCGCTCGGCGCGGGTCAGCAGCTTGAACGTCGCCCCCGGCTCGTCGAGCAGCCGCCGGGCGATCCGGTCCTGGGCACGGCGCAGGAGGCGGCCGGGCACGAAGAGCAGCAGCGCGGCCGCCGCGACGGCGGCCACGAGCAGAACGATGATCGGGCTCAACGGACCCGAAACTCTACAGGATCAGGGGCCGTAGAGGACGAGGTCGAAGGTCTTGTCGAGGAAAACCGCCATCTGGCCCCGGTTGTTGGGAGTGTCCGGGCAATAGAGGGGCGGCATGATCGAGCATCCGCCGGTGATCTGGCGGGCGTAGAGCTCCTCGATCCAGTCCGAGAAGCCGGACCCGGGCGTGCAGGCGACGTCGTCGAAGATGCCGGCGCAGTCGGGCGGATCGTAGGCCGAACCGTCCTTGGCCTTGAGGAGAAACACCGCCATCTGGCCCCGCGTCACGGGGTTGTCGGGGCAGTAGATCCCGCTGCCGCAGCCTCCCGTGATCGCCAGTCCCGCGAGCTCCTCGATCCATGGATCGAACAATCCGCCCGTGCAGGGCACGTCGGTGAAGACGGCGCCCGTGCAGGGCGGCGGAACGTGGCCGGAGCCGTACTTGGACTTGAGCAGGAAGACCGCCATCTGGGCGCGGGTGACGGGATTGCCCGGGCAGTAGTTGCCGCCGGCGCAGCCGCCAGTCACGCCGTTGTGGAACAGGTTCTCGATGAAGGCATAAAAGATGTTGGCCCTCGCCACGTCGGCGAAGCTGTCTCCGATGTGGAGGGTCCAGGTCGTCTCGCCGGAGGAGCTGAGGATCTCGTCGACGGTCGAGTCCCAGTGCTGCAGGGGCCGGGCCTGGTCGGGAATGGTCAGAGCGTAGCAATCCGCGGCGCAGCTGGCCGTTTCGTTCGGCGCGATCGTGCCGTAGTCGGCGCCTCCATTCGAAATCAGGTAGAAGGTCGCCGCGCCCAGGAAATGCGTGAGCTGTCCGGACAGCATGGCGTCGCTCGCGCCCCCGTTGGCCCAGCCGGGCGCGATCTGGACCGTTTCGCCGGGCTCGAAAACTCCGTTGCCGTCGGAGTCGGCTCCCGCGAACGCATCGACGGAGAGAGCCGCCGGCAGGATCGGGTCCGGCTCGATGCGGCAGATCGCCGAACAGCCGTCGCCGTCGTCCGTGTTGTTGTCGTCGCACCGTTCGAGGCCTTCCAGGATCCCGTTGCCGCACGTGGCCGGCGGCGTTACTCCGTGTGTCCCGGCGTTCCGGACCGGATCGGGAATCGCGGTGACGAAGTCGTTCGCCCCGTCGTCCGTGTCGTCGCAGGAGTCGAGAGTCACGAAGGCCATGCAGATGTCGAGACGTCGCCGGGCGGAATAGCCCGGGACCAGCCCGACCGCGGGGTTGAAAGAAGTTCCCACGCCGGTGACGCTGCCGGTGTAGTTGCCCCAGGCGACGCAATCGAGCAGCGTCGCGTCCCAGCAGACCTTGCCGCCGGCGGCGGAGAGCACGGGCGTCATGCTCAGGTCTGCGGCGAGGTTGAAGAGCGTCGCGGCCTCCGGCGTCGCAATGAAGATGTTCATCTGGTTGGCGCCGTTGCCGAGGTTGCCCGAGAACGTGAAGGTGCCGGTCGGCGCTCCCGTCGCGTCGTAGGTCAGGAGGGAATGCCCGTTGACGAAGTTCTGGCCCGACGCCCAGGCCTGGAGCACGACGAACTGGGCGTTCGGCGCGGCCGCGCTGCCGGCAAACACCTCGACGATCTTGATCTCGTGGAAGGTGGCCGAGGCCGTGGCGGGTATGAGCAGCGCGGCGAGCAGAGACGCGAGGCCGGGTCCGAAGTACGCACGGGGACCTCCTTTTGCGATCGAAGCGCGAATTCGCCGGATTATGATCGAAGAAAGGGCCGCCTGCGCGGCCCCTTAAGGAAACCTGAAGACGGCGAGTCCGGTCAGTAGAGCTGGAGCCCGAAGGTCTTGACGAGGAAGGCGGCCATCTGCTGCCGAAGGACGGAGTTGAGCGGGCAGTAGAGCGGAGGGCTCGACCTGGCAGCCGCCGGTGATCTCCCGTTCCGTAGAGGTCTTCGATCCAGTCCGCGAACAGGCTCGGACACGGGACGTCGTCGAAGTCCCCGGCGCAGTCGGGCGGCACGTAGGTCGCGCCCCGAAGCGTCTTCAAGAGGAAGACCGCCATCTGCTGCCGCGTCACCGGGTTCTCGGGGCAGTACTGTCCCGGCGCGCCGCAGCCGCCCGTGATGCCTTCGCGCGCGAGCTCCTCGATCCACGGCGCGAAGGGGTTGGACGCCGGGACGTCCGTGAAAGCCGTTCCCGTGGCCGGGGGCGGCAGGAACCCGGCGCCCCAGCGCGCCTTCAGGAGAAAGACGGCCATCTGCGCCTCGCGTGACGTTGTTGCCGGACAGTAGCCGCCTCCGGCGCAGCCGCCGGTGACGCCGTTGTGGAAGAGGTTCTCGATGAACGGATAGAAGAGATTGTTCGAGGGCACGTCCGTGAAGCTCTCGCCGACGTGGAGAGGCCGCGTGCGGATGAAGCCGTTGTAGGAGAGCGTCTCGTCGAACGCCGTATCCACGTGCTGTGCGGGCCGCGTGCCGGTCAGCGAGAACTGGTAGCAGTCGCCCGTGGCCTGGAAGCAGTGGCCGGTGACCGCCGGGACCCGGGAACGTTCCGTAGTCGGACGGTCGCGTCGGGAATCGCATAGATCAGGCCGAGGGGACCCCGGAAGTTCGACGCCGTTCCGGTCAGGGGCAGCGAGGCGTTCGTCCAGTTGCGGTACGCGGTCTCGAAGTTGACCTGCTCTCCAACTTCGAGCACGCCGTTCAGGTTGGACCCGCCGGCCGGGCCCTCCAGGCCGGACCCGTGAGGGATGTCGGCGAAGTTGGCCTCGACGCGGGGAACGCCCGCCAGCCGGGCGGCGACGCCCAGGTCCGATCCGTCGTTGCCGTCGCTCTGCCATGCCGCGACGAACTGCCCGTTGGGCTGCGCGGCGAGCGTCGGGTAACCCTGGAAGCCTGCGGTGAATTCGTTCACCCGAAGCTCCACGCCGGAGCGCCGGCCCGTCAAATCGAAGTGCTGCGCGTACACGCCCGCGTCGCTCCCGTCCTCTCCCGAGCTCTGCCAGATCACGGCGAACTCGCCGGGGTCGAAACCGCCGAGACCGGCGACGACCCGTGGCCGCCGTTGATCGCTCGGAGTGAAGGCGTTCACGTTGAATTCCGGCCCGAGCCCGTTGCCGGAGGCGTCGAACCGCTGGCCGTAGACACCCATGCCCGAACCGTCCTGCGCGTTGCTCTGCCAGACGACGATCGCCCGACCCGCCGGATCGAGCGCCAGGTCGGGATCCTGCTGGAAGTTCGCCTCGTGCGTATTGACCCGGAACTCTCCGCCGATAGGTGTTCCGGCGTTGTCGTAGCGCCTCGCTATGATCGAGGAAGACTGGGCGTCCTGATGCTCGCTGGTCCATACCACGATGAAGTCGCCGGCCGGGTTCATCGCGATGCGCGGGCCGTACTGATGGCCCGTCGTGTACTGGTTGACCTGGAACTCCGCGGAGAGCGGGTTGCCGCTCGCGTCGTAGCGCCGGGCAAAGACCCCGGAACCGCTGCCGTCCTGGGGGGGCTGGCCGGTCAGGAAGTCGGGGGCGCTGGTCCAGACGACGACGAAGTTGCCGGCCGAATCCAGCGCCACGGGCGATCCCGCCTGCGTTCCCGTCGTGTACGTGTTGACGACGATGTCTCCGCCCTGGGGTGTCCCGGAGGAGTCGAACCGCCGCGCGCGGATCTCGTACGATGCGTCGTAGGAGACGAACTCGGTCCACGCCACGACGAAGTCTCCGGCGGCGTTGGAGCCGACCAGCACGCGAGTCCTGGTACCCGGTGGTCGACACGTTGACCGCGAACTCTCCTGCCGAGAGGCGTCCCGGCCGCGTCGAAAAGGCGACCGACCGCGCCGGTGTTTGAGCCGTCCTGCCCGTCCGAGCTCCAGACGACGACGAAATTGGAGGCCGGGCCGATGTTGGCGACCGAGGGCGCGTACTGATAGCTCGTCGTCGTCGTGTTGACCTGGAATTCGGGGCCGAAGACGGGGGCCTGGCCCGCGCGAGGGCGGCGATCGCCGAAAGGCCAGTGTTGCCCAAATGCCGCCTGCGTCTCATCGGTCCCTCGAGGCCGTCCGCTGGAGTTGGGTGGATCATTTCACGAAGTCGCGGCGGAGGCGATTCTGAACCGGGTCGCCGCGAACCGGGGCGGCGCGGACTCCGATGAGACGGGCCGCCGGAGCGGCCCTTGAGGATTTCCGAAGGTCTCCGAAATCAGAACGTCCCGTAGAGCTGCAGGCCGAAGGTCTTCACGAGGAAGGCCGCCATCTGCTGGCGCAGCACCGAGTTCGAGGGGCAGTACAGCAGGACGGGATTCGTCTGGCAGCCGCCGGTGATCTGCTGGTTGTAGAGGTCCTCGATGAAGTCGCAGAAGACGCTCGGGCACGCGACGTCGCTGAAGATCCCGATTCCGGCCGGCGGCGCATAGGTCGAGCCGTTGCGGGTCTTCAGCAGGAAGACGGCCATCTGCTGCCGTGTCACGGATTGTCGGGGCAGTAGCATCCCGCCGCCGCAGCCGCCGGTGATGCCCTCGCGGAAGAGCTCCTCGATCCAGGGCGCGAACGGGTTCGAGGCCGGCACGTCGGTGAAGGCGGTTCCCGTCGCCGGCGGCGGGATGAAGCCCGAGCCCCAACGGGCCTTGAGGAGAAAGACCGCCATCTGCGCCCGCGTCACATCGTTGCCGGGGCAGTACCCGCCGCCGGCGCAGCCGCCCGTCACGCCGTTGTGAAACAGGTTCTCGATGAAGGCATAGAAGATGTTCCCGTCGCAACGTCGGGGAAGCTCTCGCCGACGTGGAGCGCCGCCGTCCGGGTGAAGCCGTTGTAGGAGAGGGTCTCGTCGAAGGCGCGTCCCAGTGCTGGGTCGGGCGCGACCCGCTGACGGTCGCCTGGTAGCAGTTCCCGGTGGCGTCGAAACAGTTGCTCGTCCCTCCGGCGGCGATCGTCCCGTAGTCGGCGGAGGTGTCGTCGAGCGCGTACGTCGGGGCCGGGCAACCCTCGGAGGTTCGAGGCCGTTCCGCTCAGGTCGAGCGGCGAGTCGGAGGGGTTCTTGAAGGCGGTCTCGATGAGAACCGTCTCGCCAGGCTCCATGACGCCGTTGAGGTTGACCGCCTCGGCGAGTCCGGGCTGCGTGTGTGCGTCCACCAGGAAGGGCTGCACCGCGGGGAAGCCGGCGAGCCGGGCCGAGATGCCGTAGCTCGAGCCGTCGACGCCGAAGCTCTCCCAGGCGGCGACGAACTGGCCGTTGGGCTGGGCGGCGATGACCGGGTTGCCCTGGAAGTCGGCCGTGAAATTGTTGACCGGGAGCTCCCGTCCGTCGCGTTTGCCCTCGGCGTCGAAGTGCTGGGCGAAGACCCCGACTCCGGAACCGTCCTGCGCATCGCTCTGCCAGATGACCGCGAAGTCGTCGGCGGGTGCGACGGCGACCCTCGCGCGTCCCTGGAAACCGCTGGTGAAGGTCGTTACGTTGAACTCCGGCCCGAGCTTGCTGCCGGAGGCGTCCAGGCGCTGGCCGAAGACGCCGCCTCCCGAGCCGTCCTGCAGGAAGCTCGTCCAGACGACGATCGCCTTGCCGTCGCCGTCGAAGGCGACGTCGGACTGGTACTGGGCGCCGAACTCGGTCGTGTTGACCTGGAACTCGCCGCCGAGCGGCGTGGCGTCGGCGGCATAGCGCCGCGCCATGACGGCGCCGACCTGGGCATCCTGCTGGCTGTTCCAGACGACCATGAAGTCGCCGCCCGGGTTCATGGCGATGCGGGCCCGCGATTGGTATCCCGTCGTGTGCTGGTTGACCTGGAACTCGCCGCCGACCTTGTTGCCGTCGCTGTCGAAGCGCTGGCCGAAGACGCCGTTGTCGGATCGCCGTCCTGACCGGTGCTCTGCCAGACGATGACGAAGTTGCCCGACGCGTCAAGCGCCGGCGCGGAGCCTGAACTGAAATCCGGTCGTGTATGTGTTGACGGCAGATTTCGCCGCCCTGCGGCGCTCCCGCGGAGTCGAAGCGCTGCGCCCGGACCTCGTAGGGCCCGATCACCGATGTCCACGTCACGACGAAGTTTCCGGCGGCGTTCGAGGCGACGCGGACGATGCCCTGATCGTCGGCCGTGACGCTGTTGACCGGGAACTCGCCGGCAGCGGGATGCCCCGGTCACGTCGAACATGCGGGCGAAAACGCCCCCGAGAGCGCCGTCCTGGCCGCTTCCCCGGTCCAGGCGACGACGAAGTCGCCGGCCGGGCCGACATTGGCGACGCCCGGACCGTACTGATCGCCGTTGTGTAGGTGTTGACCTGGAACTCCGGACCGAACACGGGGGCCTGGGCGACCGCCGCGGCTGAACGGACCAGACTGGCCAGCGACGCGGCCAGGAGCCGATCTGCATGCGTCCTCCACAGATCGACAACGATCGACAGGGAACTGCGCGGATCATGTCACGGCGATCCGCCGAGTCAAGACCTCACTCGTGAAGACGCGAATTCGGCGCGGGAGCGGGACAGGGCGTCGGATCAGGATCCGCCGTAGAGCACGAGGCCGAAGGTCTTGACGAGGAACACCGCCATCTGGCCGCGGTTGTTCGGGTTGGTCGGGCAGTAGAGCGGCGGGCGAGACGGAGCATCCGCCGGTGATGCCGCGGCCGTAGAGGTCCTCGATCCAGTCGGCGAACTGGCTGGGGCATGGGACGTCGTCGAAGGCTCCCGCGCAGGGCGGCGGGGCGTAGGTCGAACCGAGCAGCGCCTTGAGCAGGAACACCGCCATCTGCTGGCGGGTCACGGTGTTGTTGGGACAGTAGAGGCCGCCGCCGCAGCCGCCGGTGATCGCCGAGGCGCCGCGAGCTCCTCGATCCAGGGATCGAACGGTCCGCCGGTGCAGGGCACGTCGGTGAAGACGGTTCCGGTGCACGGCGGCGGGACGTGGGCGGAGCCGAACTTGGACTTCAGGAGGAAGACGGCCATCTGGGCGCGGGTCACGGGGTTGGTCGGACAGTAGCCGCCTCCGGCGCAGCCGCCGGTCACGCCGTTGTGGAAGAGGGTTTCGATGAAGCGATAGAAGAGGTTGGCGGTCGTGGACGTCGGGGAAGCTCTCGCCGATGTGGAGCGTCCACGTGTGCGGGACGCCGACCGACAGCGGCCTCCTGGAGCTGCGTGTCCCAGTGTTGCGCCGGGCGATTGGCCGGAGCCGAGACGGTCACGCCGTAGCAGTCGCCGGTGGCGAGGCAGCTTCCCGTCGCTATGGCCGACCACGGTCCCGTAGTCCGCGGTCGCGTCCTCGAGCGTGTAGGTCGCGCCGGCGGGCCCCGTGAAATCGGTCGCCATGCCGGTGAGCGCGACGTCGCCGTCGACCTCGTTGGTCCACCCGGTCGCGACCGGACCGCGCTTTCACCCGGCTCGATGACGCCGTTTGCGGGTACGGCCGTGGGGCTCTGCGGGGCCTGGAGGTGGCGATGTCGGCGGTGATCTCGGTCGCCGTGCGCAGGCGCTGCGCCGCCCGACGACGCCGTAGTAATCGGCATCCGGCGACTGCCAGGCGACGACGAAGGTGCCCGCGTCGTTCATCGCGACCTGTGAGCTGTACTGATATCCGGTCGCCGTGGAGTTGACCACGAAGTCCTCGGACGTCGAGTTGCCGGACCGGTCGAAGAAATGGCCGAGCACGCCCGTCGCATCGCCGTCGCTCGGCAGGCCGGTCCAGGAGACGAGGAAGTTGCCCGCGTCGTCCGAGGCGACGCGCGCCGAGCCCTGGTAACCGGTGGAATAGTTCGTGTTGACGATGAACTCGCCGTCCGAGCGGCGCCCCCGCGGCGTCGTAGCGCCGGGCGAACACGCCGACGTCGTTGACCCCGACGGCCCCGTCCCAGGCCACGACGAACCGGCCGTCGGCGCCCATCGCCACCTCGGCTTCGGCCGGCACGAACCAAAGGGCACCCTGGTTGACCTGGACGTCGCCCGTCACCGGTGCGCCGGCGGCGTCGAACCGTCTGGCCCAGACGGCGGGACCTCCCGCGCCCTCCCCGGACCAGACGACGGCGAAACCGTTGGCCGCCGCCGCGACGCCGCGCGCGACCTGGGCGTCGGTCGTGTGCGCATTGACCAGAATCTCGTCACCGAGCGGCATCCCGTTGGCGTCGAATCGCCGCGCCGCGACGTCGTCGGACGCGGAAGGATCCGCGCGCGTCCAGGCCACGACGAAGTTGCCCGAGGAGTCGGAGGCGACATGCGCGTCGGCGACCGAATAGGCCACGGTGTTCACCGGGAAGCTCGCTCCGATCGGCGTGCCGTCGGCCTCGAAGCGGCGGGCCCGGAGTTCGTGTCGCCCTCGTACCAGACGACGACGAACCGGCCCGAGGCGTCCTTGGCCACGTCGCCGCCGTACTGGTCGCCGGCGAGAGGATCGACGATGAACTCGTCGCCCTCCGGAGCGCCGGCGCTGTCGTAGAGCCGGCCGAGCGTGTCGTAGTTCGAGTCCGTCTCGTTGTAGCTGTTCCAGGACACGACGAAGCGCCCCTTCGGGTCGAGGGCCACGCCGTACGCGTACTGGTAGTACAGCGTGCCCTGGGAGACCTGGAACTCCGGCTGCATCGGAGGGGTCTGGGCGACCGCGGGCGCAGCGAGAGCGGCAAGAAGGAGAGTCAGAGCCGCGGCGGGAGCTTTCACGCGTCCTCCTCGGGGTTTCCCCGTGAGCTCGAGGCGACGCTATACACCCGGGTACGGGGGAAAGTCCAGTTCGTGTGAAACGGATCTGAAGGCCACCGGATCCCCGGGGGCCGGCCGGAGGACGTCCGTGGGCCCGGAGGTCTCGTGAGTGTGGGCTCGACCGGCCAACGGGATTGCCCGGCGGGCCGGTTCCTAGTGCAGGAACTTCTTCCGGTTCCGAATGTAGTCGGTGAACAGGAACTCGGCCAGGTTGTACGGCGAGGCGTAGTACGCGCGCCCCCGGTTGATCTTCGTCAGCTTGTCCACGAATTCGACGAGGTAGGGGTCCGTCGCGATCATGAAGGTCGTGATGGTGATCCCGTCGCGGCGGCAGGCGTCGGCCTCCTCGAGCGTCCGGTTGACGATCTTCAGGTCGAGGCCGAACGGGTTCTTGTAGAGCCGCCCCCGCTCCCAGATCGCCGAGGGCTTGCCGTCGGTGATGAGAAAGACCTGCTTGTTGGGGTTCTTGCGGTGGACGAGGAGCTTGCGGGCGAGCGCCAGGCCGGCCTTCGTGTTGGTGTGGAAGGGGCCGACCTGGGTCTTGGAGATCTCGGAGATAGGGACGCGTTTCGCGTCGTCGCCGAAGAGCAGGACGTCGATCGAGTCCTTGGGGTACTTGGACTGGATGAGCTCGACCATCGCGAGGGCGACCTTCTTGGCCGGCGTGAAGCGGTCCTCGCCGTACAGGATCATGGAGTGCGAGATGTCGATCGCGAGCACGGTCGCGCAGGAGGTCAGGTGCTCCTCCTCGTGGACCTCGAAGTCCTCGGCCGTCAGCGTGATGTCGTCGGCGTCGCGCCGCACGGCGTTGCCGATCGAGCGCACCCCGTCGATCGCGCCCGGGTTGTCGCCGAACTCGTAGGCGCGCGTCTCGGGCAGAAGCTCCCCGCCCGAGCCCGCGCGGGGCACCGCGTGGTAGCCGGGCCCGGCCCGGTTGAGCGACGTGAAGACTTCCTCGAGGGCCGAGCGCCGGATGCGCCGCTCGCCGGCGGCGGAGAGCTCGAGCTGGCCGCCGCGATCCTCGACCATCTCGCTCTTCTGGAGCTCCTTGCGGAACTCCTCGAGGTCGATCCCGGGATCGATCATGCCGCGTTCCTGGAGGTACTTCATCCAGCGGAGCGCTTCCTCGACGTCGCCGCCGGACTGCAGGACGAGCTGGAGGAAGAGCTTGACGAGCTCCTGGTAGGTCAGCAGCTGCCGGAGCAGGTCGAGCGGAAAGTCGGAGTAGCGGTAACGCACGGTCGGCTATCCGCGGGCGAGCGCCGCCCGCCACGTCCCGGCGGACTGCATGAGGAGAGAGCGGTCGCTCGTCGTGAAGACGGTGTAGCCGAGCGCCGTCAGGTCGGGGATCTGGTCGGCCGTGCGGAGCATGATCCCCGCCGCCTTTCCGTGCTCGCGCGCGACGGCGCCGACCTTCTCCACGGCGGCGATGTACCGCGGATCCTCGTAGTGCCCGGGAACGCCCAGAGCCTGCGACAGGTCGTTCGGTCCGACGAAGAGGACGTCGACCCACGGCTCTGCGGCGATCGCCGCGACAGCGTTCAGCGCGCCGGCCGTTTCGATCTGGACGAAGATCATCGTTCCCCGGTTGGCTTCGAGGACCCAGTGGTCGAAGGGGACGCCGCCGTAGCGGTTCGCGCGCACGCCCGCGAGGCCGCGCTTTCCGGTCGGCGCGTACTTGACCGACTCGACGGCGGCGTGCACGGGCGCGTGGGAGTCCGCGCGGGGGAAGAGGATGCCGCACGCGCCGGCGTCGAGGGCCCGCCCGACATCGGCCGAGGCGAGACAGTTCGGGACGCGGACGACGACGGGCAGTTCCGCCCCCTCCGCCGCGCGCACCATGCGCTCGACCGACTCGGGGTTGAAGTAACCGTGCTCCGTGTCGAGGACGGCGAAGTCGAAGCCGGAGAGGCCGAGCATCTCGAGATGGCCCTCGACCGGCCACGTCAGGAACGCTCCGAGGAGCGGCGCGCGCGACAGGACGCGCGAGCGGAAGCCATCGGTCATCGATCAGTTCACGCGGTTGCGCACCAGGTTGAACTTCAGCATTTCGGTGTACGAGACGCGGGAGTCCAGGTCCTCGCGCGCGATCTTCAGGTGCTGGGTCAGCCCCTCGAGGACGAGCTCCATGCCGATCGCCAGCTCCTCCTTCGAGGCGGGCGAAAAGTGCTCCTCGACCGCCTTCTCGAGGCTCGGGACCGAGCGAAGCGCCGCGAGGTGGTCGGTGAAGGGCAGGTCGTCGGACAGCGTGATCCGGTTGCCTGCCGCGAACCAGGCGACGATGGGCTCGTAGAGGGGGTGGACCTTCTCGGCCGGAGGCGGCGTGCGGGGGCGGCGCTGCGGGCCGGTCGGCTCCTCGTCCTCGTCGAGCTCCTGGCGGCGGCGTTCGGAGGGCCGGCCGCCGTCGGGCGCCGGGAACTTCGCGTCGAAGAGCTTCTTGACCGCGGTTCCGATCAGCTTCTTGGCGATGACCTCGGCGCCCTGCTGCTCGCCCTCGTAGACCATCTCGACCTTCCCCGTGATCGCGGGCAGGGTGGCCGGCAGGTCGCAGAGTCGGGGGGAGACACGCTTTTCGCCGTTGACGAGGCCGCGCCGTTCGAGATTCGAGGCGAGGATCTCGATCGCCGAGATCGGCATCCGCGCCGAGACGCCCGAGGACTGGTCGACGAACTCCGAGGCGCGGGCGGCGAAGGCGATCTCCTCGATGAGCTCGCGGAAGAGGTCCGGGATCTCGACTTTGGGACCTCCGTCGCGTTCGAGCCAGGCCTCCTGGGCCGTGATCCGCGCGGCGGTCTTCACGTCGTCGGGATAGTGGGTGAAGATCTGCGACGAGATGCGGTCCTTCAGCGGCGTGATGATGTTGCCGCGGTTGGTGTAGTCCTCCGGGTTCGCCGAGAAGACGAGCAGGATGTCGAGCGGGATGCGCACCGGGAAGCCGCGGATCTGGAGGTCGCGCTCCTCGAGGATGTTCAGCAGGCCGACCTGGATGCGCGGCTGGAGGTCGGGCAGCTCGTTGATGGCGAAAATCCCGCGGTTCGTGCGCGGAACGATGCCGAAGTGGATGACCTCCTCGTCGGAGTAGGCGCGGCGCTCGGTGGCGGCCTTGATCGGGTCGATGTCGCCGATCAGGTCGGCGATCGTGACGTCGGGCGTCGCCAGCTTTTCGCGGTAGCGCTCCTCGCGCGCGATCCAGACGATGGGCGTGGCGTCGCCTTTCTCCGCGAGGACGCGCCGTCCGTACTTGGTGATCGGCGCGAAGGGGTCCTCGTTGAGCTCGCTTCCCGCGATCGCCGGGATCTCGGCGTCGAGCAGGTGGACGAGCATCCGGAGCAGGCGCGTCTTGGCCTGTCCGCGCAGGCCGAGCAGCAGCATGTCGTGCCTGGAAAGGATCGCGTTGTGGAGCGCCGGCAGCACCGTGCGCTCGTACCCGTGGATTCCGGCAAACGGGTTTTCGCCCCGGGTCAGGGCGCGCGCGAGGTTGCCGCGCAGCTCCTCCTTGATGCCTCGCGGCGCGTAGCCGGAAGACTTGAGCTCTCCGAAACTCTGGGGCTTGGGACTCACGGGGTGCTTTCTCCGGCTACCTGCCGGCGTTGCGGGATCCTCAACCGGGCTTGAACGCGGGGGCGGGGTCGGACGGCGCAAAGAGCTCGGGAGCCGGCTTGCCGGCGAGCGCCGCCGCCCGGGCCGCCAGGCCCTGCATGCTCGTGCGGTCGAACCCGACGACGGTCTCGGCGATCACGCCGTCGGCGCCGACCCGAAAGAGCGTCGGGACGTTCGTGACTCCGAGGGCGTCCGAAGCCGGCCACGGCTCCCGGTCGTAGAGGGTGTCGAGCTTCGTGCGAAGCCGCGATCCGAACGCCTCCGTCTTCGCGGCGTCGTCCTGCGTCACCGCGACGATCGCGAGCGGACCGCCGTCGGCGATCTTCCGGATCTTCTCGAGGTACGGCCAGGTGAGCTCGCAGGTCGGACAGGTCGTCTTGAAAACGGCGTAGACGGTCTCTGCGCCGGTGCGGGGCGCGGCAGCGGCGCCCGACGCGTCGCGCAGCGTGAGCTCGGGAAAGCGGGTTCCGGGGTCGAGGGCGGCCACGGCCCGCGATTATAGACTTCGCCGCGGGCGCGGCGGCCCACACGTCAAGGTTCGTTCGGAAGGATACGCGGTGATGACGCAGAGACAGCGCGCCCGGATCTCGCGGCGCAAATTCCTGAAGTCGGCCGGCGCGGCGGTCGCGGCGGGGGCCCTCCCGGCGCTGTCGTGCTCGCCCCCGGGAGGGAAGTCCGCCCGCAGGAAGACCCTCCGGATCCTCCAGTGGAGCCACTTCGTGCCCGGCTACGACGCCTGGTTCGACGGCGTCTACACGAGGGCCTGGGGCGAGAGAAACGGCACCGAGGTGATCGTCGATCACATGGCCGCGACCGAGGTCAACGCTCGCGGCGCCGCCGAGGCCACGGCGGGCAAGGGGCACGACCTCTTTCTCTTCATCTCGCCGCCCGCGGCCTACGAGAAACAGGTCATCGACCACCGGGAGATCGTCGAAGAGGTCGAACGCCGCCACGGAAAGATGATTCCGCTCGCCCGCAAGTCCACGCTCGATCCGAAGACCGGCAAGTACTTCGCGTTCTCGGACTCGTTCGTTCCCGACCCCGGCAACTACCGCATCGACCTCTGGAGCCCGGTGGGGTATCCGAACGGACCGAGCACGTGGGAAGACCTGCGCGTCGGGGGCCGGAAGATCCGCGAGAGGTTCGGCAACCCCGTGGGCCTCGGACTCTCGCAGGAGATGGACTCGAACATGGCCCTCCGGGGCCTCCTCTGGTCCTTCGGCGGCTCGGTCCAGGACGCGGACGGGCGCCCGGTCCTCCGGTCGAGGGAAACGGTCGAGGCCCTCGGCTTCGTGCGCGCGCTGTACCGGGAGGCGATGACGCCGGAAGTCTTCACCTGGGACCCGGCGTCCAACAATCGCATGATGCTCGCCGGACGGGCCTCCTTCGTCTGCAACGCCATCTCGGTCACGCGGACGGCGGAGAAGGAGCACCCGGAGCTGGCGAAGACGATCGGGCTCGTTCCGGCGCTGCAGGGCCCGGCGCGCCGCATCGCGGCCGAGCACGTCATGAACTGCTACGTCATCTGGAAGTTCGCCGAGAACATCGACGGTGCGCGGCAGTTCCTCGTCGACCTCGTCGATCACTTCGCGCAGGTGTTTTCGAAGAGCGAGTTCTACAACTTTCCCTGCTACCCGACGACCGTCCCGGACCTCGCGGAGGTCCTGGCGAAGGACCCCGCGGAGCCACGGGGCAAGTACGCGGCGCTCTCGGGCGTGCTCGATTGGGCGACGAACGTGGGCTATCCGGGCTATGCGACGGCCGCGGTCGACGAGGTCTTCAACACCTTCGTCATTCCGACGATGTTCGCCCGCGTCGCCCGCGGCGAGGTCGAGCCGGAGGCCGCCGTCGCGGCGGCCCAGCGGGACGTCGAGCGAATCTTCCGGAAGTGGGAGTGAGCCGGCGGGGGGGCGGGCCATAAAAAAGGGCGGCCTCAGCGGCCGCCCGGAAGGATGGGTTGGACGGGTTCCAGCGCCCGCCCGGGACTCTCGGCACCGCGCGGATGGGATCCAGCGCCCACCCGCAAGACCCGCGGCCGGGATCCAGCGCCCGGCCGAAGGAATCTTTCAAACCCCAGGGCCGCGACGTCTCGCTGTATCCGCCTTCGGTAAATCGCCGACGTCGCATTTACAAGAGATCATCGAAAGGCCTGTCATGTCAACAAATCCAGTCGGGCCATTGCGTTACGTTGCAAAGAATAGAAAACCGATCTCTGTAAACTAGTAGATGCTGTAAAGTCACTAGAGGTTTCGCGGATGTCGCAATCCAAATTCGGTCCCAAGATCCGGGCCCTTCGCCGCCGGCACGGGCTGAGGCAGGTCGACGTTGCAGAGAAGCTCGGGATCTCGGCCTCCTACCTGAACCTGATCGAGCACGACCGGCGGCCCCTCACCGCGCCCCTGCTTCTGAAGCTCGCCGAGCTCTACCCCCTGGACCTGAAGAGCTTCGCGCCGGACGACCATGCCCGCCTGATCTCCGACCTCCACGAGGTCTTCGGCGACACGCTCTTCGAGTCGCACGACGTGACGACGACCGACCTGCGCGAGACGGCCTCGAACGAATCGGTCTCGCGGGCGATCGTGAAGCTCTACCACGCCTATCGCGACGCGCTCGAGTCGATCCGCGCGGTCGCCTCGAAGGTGTCCGAGGGCGCAGAGCTGACCGGCATCGATCCGGCGCGGCTCCCGTCGGAGGAGGTCTCCGACCTCCTGCAGGAGAACCAGAACCACTTCCCGGACCTGGAGGAGGCGGCCGAACGCCTGTCGCGCGAGGCCGGCCTGGAGCGGCCCGATGCGTACTCCGGGCTCGTGCGCCTGCTCGGCCAGGAAGGCATCGCCGTGGAGATCGCGCCGCACGCGGGCCCGCACGGCGCGATGCGCGCCTACGATCCCGAGCGCCGCCGGCTCGTTCTCTCCGAGCTGCTTTCGCCGATCGCCCGGAACTTCCAGATCGCCCACCAGGTCGGGCTGCTGCGTCTGGCTCCCCAGTTCGAGCGCATCCTGGCGAATTCCCGGCTGACGACGCCCGACTCGGTCACGCTCGCCCGCGTCGCCCTCGCCAACTACTTCGCCGGCGCGCTGCTGATGCCATACGGGCCTTTCCTCGAGTCGGCCCGGTCGTTTCGCTACGACATCGAACTCCTCGAGCGGCGCTTCGGCGTCAGCTTCGAGCAGGTCTGCCACCGCCTGACCACGATGCGCCGGCCCGGCGCCGAGGGAGTCCCGTTCCACTTCATCCGCGTCGACATCGCCGGCAACATCTCCAAGCGGTTCTCGGCTTCCGGCATCCGGTTCGCGCGTTTCTCCGGACTCTGTCCGCGCTGGAACGTCCACAGCGCGTTCATGACGCCGGGCATCGTGCGCACCCAGATCTCGCGCATGCCGGACGGCACGACCTACCTCTGCGTCGCGCGCACCGTGCGCCAGAGCCTCGGCGGCTTCGGCGCGGCGCATCCGCTGCTGGCCATTTCGCTCGGCTGCGAGGTCAGTCACGCGAAGCACCTCGTCTACGGGGACAGCGTCGACGTGAACAACCCAAACGCCGCCGTCCCGATCGGGATCACGTGCCGCCTCTGCGAACGGATGGACTGCGAACAGCGCGCGTTTCCCCCGATCCACCGCCGGCTCGGGATCGACGAGAATGTTCGGGGCGCGTCGTTCTACCGCTTCGTCGAGAAAGACGGGAGACCGTCGTGACGGCCGCCGCGGAGGGGCGCGCGGCCGAGCCGGCCGTCGGCGCGGAGGCCTCGGCGCAGCTCGTGGTCTCGGGCTCGGATCTCGCGAGCGCCTTCGCGCCGCGTCCCGAGGATGCCTTCCCGGCGGTCTTCGCCACGGCCCGCATGGTGGCGCTGATGGAGGTGGCCGCGGGGCGGCTGCTCTGGCCCTGCCTCGGCCCCGGCGAGCTCTCCGTCGGCGTGACGGTCGACGTCACCCACTCGGCCGCCACGCCCGAGGGCGTCACGGTCACGGCGACCGCCCGCTACCTCGGGCGGGAGGGCAAGCTGTTCGTATTCGACGTGGTGGCGCGCGACCGGGGAGGAGAGATCGGCCGCGCCAGACACCGGAGAGCGATCGTTTCGAGCGACCGGCTTCTCGCCGGCGCTACCCGCCGCAACGCGACGGGTTGAGTGATCGCGCGGCACGTACCCGCGGTCGCTCCCGGGCGTCCGGTCCCCTTGCGGGGACGGTCCCAGCTGATACCCTTGCGCCAGTGCGTCCCAGGCTTCGTCTCGGCGGAAGAGGGGTGTGGACCGTCGCGGCCTCCGCGGTCGCCTTGCTCGCCCTCGCCCCCGGCTGCACGGACTACACCCAGATCCAGAGCGCGACGCGGTCGATCTGGGAAGTGCACGTCACGACGGAGGCCGCCGATGTCTCGGGCTGCCGCTTCCTCGAGAGGGTCGATTCACGGGACTCGGCGAAGGGCTGCGGCGTCACCGTGCAGCCCACTCCCGAGGAGTGCCTGCGCTACCAGGTCCGGCGCGCCGGCGGCGACACGCTCCTGATGCGGGGCCCCGCCGGAGACGCGTACGACTGTTCCGGCGGCGCCGCGAAGATCGAGGAGGCCGTGACTCCCGCGCCGTCGGCCGCGCCCGCCCCTTCGCCCACATCCGCGCCGCCGCCTCCGCCTTCGCCGACCGAGCGCCCGGCACCTGCGGCGCCCCCCGCGGGGACGCGGCCGACCGTCCGTGTCACGGCGGATCGGGAGGCTGCTCGCGGCTGCGTCTACCTCGGCGACGTCCCTTCGGGGATTGCGTGCGCCGATGAAAACGGGCTGGCCTCGACCGAGTGCGGAGAGCGCGCGCTCGAGGCGGGCGGCGACCTGATCCTTCGGGACGCCGCCGGCGCCCAGATCTTCTCGTGCAAGGCGAGGCCGTGACGGCGTCCCCCGAAACGCCCGTTGCGGGGCTGACCAATGCCCGGGGCCTCGGCCTCGGGCGGTTCCCGATCCGCCTGCGGGAGGAGGGGGTCACGCTCTCGGCGTGGCGCCTCGCGGTGGCGTCGGAGCAGGGAGACGGAACGATCACGCGCGTCGAGGTCCCTTCGGGAGAGGTCGTTCATCGCGGCGAGGGCGTGTTCCTCGGCTGGCCGCAGGACCGCCTCGCGGAGGCCTACGAGATCCTGGTACCCCGGGAAGTCGCGGCCGCCGAGGAATCGCCCCAGCTCGGCTAGGGAGCGTCGGACTTCAGGGCGTCCAGATCCTCGGGCCGGAGCAGCGGCGCCGCGGCCGGGTAGTACACGGTCGCGTTCCCGGCCTCGTGCGCGTCGAGCCTCCGGGCGAAGTTTTCGACGAACCCGAGGATGTCGGAGAGCCGGCCGCCGGATTCGATCTCGACGCGGATGTGACGCGTGAGTTCCCGCAGCTGCACGTACTCGAGCGACAGCTCCCGCTGGGCGTCGCGCCCGGTGAGGGGGGCTCGGCGCAGCGCCGGGAGGAGGGTCCGCTCCTCGGCGGCCGTCCAGCGGCAAAGCCACTCGTGAAAGTCGGACAGAGCCAGCCGATAGGCGGCCCCGTCGCGTCGGTCGAAGGCCTGACGGAAGTCGTCGAAGCGGCTGCGAAGCGAGGCCTGGGCGGCGTTGAGCAACGCGAGGGCGTCGGCCACGTCAGAGGCCGGCGATGCCCGGTTCGATGCGCTCGAAGCCCTGCTCGCCCGCCCAGAGGTCCATCGACGCGGAGACGAGGTCGTCGATTTCCGGAATCGGCCGGGCATCCTCGGACAGGTCGATGGACTTGACGTAGCGCCGGCACGTCTCGCACGCCTCGATCCGGACTCCGGAGTGGGCCTGTGCGGAGTACGAGGGAAGCCGTTCCGGATTTTCCTCCCGGCAGGAGGGGCAGAGGATCCGTCCGAAGGGCCACTCGCCGCCGCACAGCGCGCAGACGAGCATGCGCCTGGCCCCTTCCATCATCGAGCCGTCGCGGCGGGCGGCGACCCACGGCGCGCCGCCGCAGAACGGACAGCGGCCCGGCTGGTGAATCCGGTCCGGAGCGACTCCGACGGCGCGCAGGACCTCCACGTAGGGACGCAGGATGGCGCGGGACAGATAGTCCTCCCGGGAGGTTCGGGCCGCCTCCCAGCTGACGAGGAGCCGCGTCCGTGCGACGTCGGCCGCGTCCTCGAGGCGGGCGGCGGCCTCTTCCGAAAGCGCGGCCGGCCCGGCTTGCGCGGCGTAGCGAAGTACGACGGCCGCGGGCTCGCGAAGCCGTTCGGCGTCCCCGGCGAGCTGGCCCGAGAGGGCCCGTTCGGCGTTGAGCGCGGCAACGGCCGCCGCGGCGCGGCCCTGCGCCCGATTGAGGCCGGCCGCGAAACGCAGCATCTGCCCGGCGGACGGAGCGGTACGAGCCAGAGATTCCGCGCGCGCGGCCCGCCGCTCGAACGCGGAGACGACCGGCGCGCCGCTACCGTTTCCGGTCGGACTCACCCGTCACTTCGCGGAACCAGCGGGGATGGTGCAGCCGCGCCCATGCCTTCGTCACCGTGCCCCGCGTCATCGATCCGAACGTGCCGGGCTCGGCCGCGGTCCCCAGGTAGATGTGAAAGACGATGAGCATCGCGAACAGGATGAACGTGACGTCGTGCGTCACGTAGGCGAGCTGCGCGAGCAGCCGCCCGAAGGTTCCCGGGAACCAGATCACCAGGCCGGAGATCATCAGACCCAGGGCCGCCAGGTTGACGAGCCAGAACTGCAGCTTCTGGCCGCCGTTGTACTTGCCCACGTTGGAATCGTCGGTCTCGTAGCGCAGGTATCGGAGCGTCTTGGGACCCAGCCAGTCGCGCTCCGAGGGTTCCAGGTGCATGTCGCCGAGCCACCGGAAGAACATGGCGGCCGACGCCACGAAGAACGCGATCCCGAGCCAGGGATGGATCACCCGGCAGACCGACAGCCCGCCGAACAGGTGCGCCATCCAGCCGAAGACCGGCGTCCAGATCGGCATGCCGGTCAGAACGCAGCCGGCGAAGGTCAAGGCGACGGTCCAGTGAATCAGGCGCGAGCCGCGGTTGTGGCGGACGATCTCGTTGCCGACGACGATGTCTTCCTTCGACTGGGCCGCGATGACGGCCAGATCCACCGGGCGGTGCGGAACGGCGGTGCTCATCGGGTGCTCCCTTGCCTCCGGTCAGGCATCCGGCTGGTTGGTGTTTTCGGCGTCCGCCCCGGCGACCGTCTTGCGCCCGTACTTCGTGTAGTGCGCGAACGCGCCGAGGACGGTACCGAAGATCGCCACGACCCCGATGGGCCGCAGCACCGACTTCCAGAACTTGACGAGCACGGGGACATGGGGATCCGGCGGGAGGTCGTACCACTCGGGATGGTCGCCGTGGGCCAGCACGGTGACCACGCCCGTTCCGCCCACCCCCTTCGGGTCGTACAGAACGGCGTTGGTGAACCCGCCGGCCTTGAGCTGGTCCACCCGATGGTGACCGAGTGCCACCATGTCTTCCTTCGTGCCGAAGTGGAGGCAGCCGGTCGGACAGGCCTTGATGCAGGCCGGCTCGAGGCCGACGGCGACCCGGTCGACGCAGAGCGTGCACTTCGACATCTTGCCGGTCGTCGCGGAAAAGCGCGGCACGTCGAACGGGCAGCCCGTCTCGCAGTACTGGCACCCGATGCACTGGTCCGGATTGACGTCCACGATGCCGTTGGCGTACTGGACGATCGCCCCGGGCGCCGGGCATGCCGCGAGGCAGCCGGGCTCGTCGCAGTGCATGCACTGGTCCTTGCGCATGAGCCACGCGATGCCGCCATCGACGTCGCGTTCGTTGAACCGGATCAGGTTCCAGTAGTCCGGATGAAGCGTCGGCAGCGTCTGGTACGTGCCGGTCTGCTCGGTCGGGACGATCTTCAGGTCGTTCCACTCTTGGCAGGCGACCTCGCAGGCCTTGCAGCCGATGCAGGTCGTCGTGTCGATGTACTTGGAGACGGTCGTGGCGGTCCGGAGGCCCGAGCCGCTGCCGAGAACCGATGCGGAGGAGCGACGCAGGTCGAGGGCTTGGGTGCTCATCGTGCTCCTCCTTTCAGGCCTTCTCGAGCTTGACGAGGAAGGTTTTGTACTCGGGCGTCCAGGTGTTGGGATCCATCGCCGACGGCGTCAGGAAGTTCGCGAGCGGACCGGTGTGATCGGCCGTCCCCTCGTAGCCCCAGTGGAGGGGGAAGCCGATCTGCCAGTGCGGCTTGCCGTCCACCTGGAGGGGACCGATGCGTTTGGTCACCATCGCGACCCCCTCGATCGAACCGCGGGCGGAAGTGACGCGGGCCTTGCCTCCGTTGACGATGCCCTTCTCCTTCGCCAGGGCCTCCGGGATCTCGATGAAGAATCCGGGCTGGAGCTGGTTCAGGCGATTGATGTGCTTCGTCCAGTAGTGGTACATCTCGGTCAGCCGATACGTCATGCACACGATGGGGAAGTCGGCGGCCGTGCCGTAGACGTCCTTGTTGGACTTGAACTTCTTGCTGACCGGGTTGGACGTGACCTTCGGGTGCAGCAGGTTCTCGACCGGCGCTTCGACGGCTTCGTAGTGCTCGGGGAACGGTCCGTCGTTGAGCGGGGCGAAGAGACGTCCGCAGCCTTCCGGCAGCATGATGAAGGCGCCGAACTCCCCGGGCGGGGCGTCGGGCTTCATGTCGGGGACGTCGCCGACCCACTTCTGGCCGTTCCACCGGATCCCGACGCGGGTCGGGTCCCAGGGACGGCCCTCGGCGTCGGCCGAGGCCCGGTTGTACATGACGCGGCGGTTGGCCGGCCAGGAGAAGGTCCAGTTGTGGAACATCCCGAGCCCGCTCGGGTCGTCGGTCGAGACGCGGCGCTGCGCCATGTTCCCGGCCTCCGTGTAGACGCCGGTCATCAGCCAGTTGCCGCACATCGTCGAGCCGTCGTCCTGGAGCTGTCCGAAGCCGTCGAGCTGCTGCCCGGCGGTCTTCAGCACCTTCGTCTTGTCCTTCGGGTCCGGGATGTCGGCGAGGGCCTTGCCGTTGAGCTCCTTGAGGATCTCGGCCAGATCGGGCGCCGCGGGGTTCGTGTACGACCAGTCGACGTTCAGGATGGCCTCGGGAAACGCCCCGCCCTCCTTGCGGTAGAGCTCGCGGACGGCGAGGAAGATGCGCGCCAGGATCTCCTGGTCGGACTTGATCTGGCCGGGAGGATCCACCGCCTTCCACTTCCACTGGATCCAGCGCGCGGAGTTGGTGAAGGAACCGTCCTTCTCGGCGAAGTTGGCCGCGGGCAGCTGGAAGACCTCGGTCTGGATCTGCGAAGCGTCGGGGCCTCCGTACTCCTTGGGTGCCCTCCAGAACGTGGCTGTCTCGATCTCGTGATTTTCGACGACGACGAGCCACTTGAGCTTGGCCTGCGCGGCGACCATCTTCGGAGAGTTCGGACCGATGCCGACGGGGTTCATTCCGAACGTCATCAGACCCTCGGGGCCCGGTTCCTCTCCGCCGGCGCGGCTGGCGTTGCCGCGATACATGTCGTCGAAGATGTACATCCACGAATAGTTCCCGTCGACTTTCGGAAGCCACCCGTAGCCGAAGTCGTTGTCCTTCGTGGCCGCCTTGCCGTAACAGGCCTTGAGGACCGATGCCATGAACTTCGGATAGTTCTGCCAGTAGTTCATGGAGGGGCCGAGGGCCTTGGGGACGTTGGCGTCGTTGTATTCCTTGAGGCTCTGCCACTGGGCCTGCGGCGTCTTCAGGTACCCGGGGAGGATGTCGAAGACGCCGGCGGTGTCGGTCGCTCCCTGGATGTTGGAATGGCCGCGCAGGGCGTTGACGCCGCCGCCCGGCCGCCCGACGTTGCCGAGCAGGAGCTGCATCATGGCCGCCGTGCGGATCATCTGCACGCCGATCGAGTGCTGCGTCCAGCCGAGAGCGTACATGATCGTGCCGCAGCGCTCGGCGTTCCCGGTCGACGTCACGACCTCGGCCACCTTGAGGAACGTCTCCTTCGGGGTCCCGCAGATCTTCTCGACCGTTTCGGGCGTGTACCGGTCTACGTGCTTCTTCAGCAGCTGGAAGACGCAGTTGGGGTCCTGGAGCGTGGGGTCCGTCTTCGCGTATCCGGTCTTCGGGTCGATCTGGTAGGCCCAGGTGTCGCGTTTGTAGGAGCCGGCCGCTTCGTCGAAGCCCGAGAAGAGGCCGGCCTCGAACTGGAATTCCGGGTTGATCAGCAGCGGGGCGTTGGTGAAGAGCTTGACGTACTCCTCGTGGTAACGGTTGTTCGCGATCGCGTACCGGATGATCCCGAGCAGATACGCGATGTCGGTGCCCGTTCGGATCGGCGAGTAGAGGTCGGCGACGGCCGCGGTCCGCGTGAAACGCGGGTCGACCGCGACGATCTTGGCGTTACGGGTCTTCTTGGCCTCGATCGCCCACTTGAATCCGCACGGGTGATTCTCGGCGGGGTTGCCGCCCATGCACAGAACGACGTCGGCGTTCTTGATGTCGACCCATCCGTTGGTCATCGCCCCCCGGCCAAACGTGGCGGCCAAACTGGCCACCGTTGGGCCGTGTCAAACCCGTGCCTGGGTATCGCGGTACGGCACCCCCCAGGCCGAGGCGGATTTCCAGTAGAGGAAGTTGAACTCGGTCGTGTCCGTGCAGCCGCCGATCATGGCCATGCCCGGATTGCGGTTGACGACCTGCCCCTTCGCGTTCTTGGCGACGAAATTCTTGTCGCGGGTGTCCTTGATGTGCCGGGCGATCTTCGCGATCGCCTCGTCCCAGCTGATGTCCTCCCAATCGGACGCGCCCGGCCGGCGCACCTGGGGCTTCGTCAGACGCGTCTTGCTGTTGATGTCGTCCTTGACCGTGGCCCCCTTCGGGCACAGCGTGCCGCGGTTGATGGGGTGGTCGGGATCCCCCTCGACGTAGACCACGGCGGGCGTCGCGTTCTTGGCCTTGTCGCCGAGCGTGTGGATGATCATCCCGCACGAGACGGCGCAGTAGGGACATGTACTTCGAGTTTCGGTCGTGCGGGAAATCTTGAGCTCCCGCATTTCCGCCCGGGCCGTGGAGACGTCGAACCCGAGAGCGATGGTGGTTCCGAGACCGGTGGCCTTCAGGAACCCGCGACGCGTCACCTCCATGGGTCCTCCTTCCGGATCAACCCGAGCGATTCGCGCTCTTCAAACGAATTCAATTCCTCGCCAAGCCCGATGTCAAGGAATTCTCCGGACGCCGCCGGGACGGAGGAGCCGCCACCTCCGGAACCGGTCTGCCCGGCGGCCTCGAGGCGCCGGCCGCTCGCGCGGATTGGCGCATTTGCATCAGAAGGGCCCTCCGACCGTGCAGTAGCATGCCCGAGGCCGCCGAACGAGCGGCGGACCTGACGCGAGGGGGGAGAGCGATGAACCTCGTCAACCCGATCGTGCGCCGCTGGCTCGAGGACGGCCGGTCCGACCCCGAAGCCTTCTGGGCCCGGGCCGCCCGCGAGCTGCACTGGTTCCGGCCCTGGGACCGGGCTTTCGTCTGGGAACCGCCCACTTTCCGGTGGTTCGTCGGGGGGCAGACCAATCTGGCCTGGAACGCCCTCGACGACCACGTGGAACACGGCCGCGGCGGCCATGCCGCGCTCGTCGCGCTCGATGAGCGCGGGGGGCGGCGCGTCTTCACCTATGCCCAGCTCCTCTCGGAGGTCGAGCGGGCCGCCGCGGCGCTCCGCGGGCTCGGGGTCGGGCGGGGCGACCGCATCACGATCTACATGCCGACCTGTCCCGAGGCCATCATTCTGATGCTCGCGGCCGTGCGGATCGGCGCCATGCACGTCGTCGTCTTCGCCGGATTCGGCTACGGTGCCCTGGGCGACCGCATCCGCGCCAGCGGGTCGAAGCTCGTCTTCACCGCCGATCGGACCTTTCGCAAGGGCAAAGACGTCGACCTGAAGGGCATCGTGGACCAGGCCCTCGCGGCCGGGGACCATGCGGTCGAGAAGGTCGTCGTCTGGACCCGGCCCGGCGCCGCGCCCGCCGCGGCCGCGAGCCGCGACATGAGCTGGGACGACTTCCTCGCGGGCGGTCGGGGCCAGAGCGGCGAGTTCGTTTCCATGGAATCCAACGATCCGGCCTTCATCCTCGCGACCTCCGGCACGACGGCCAAGCCGAAACTGGCGGTGCATACCCACGGCGGCTACGCGGTGCACATCGCGAGCATGGCCCGCTGGGTCTTCGGACTGCGGCCGGAGGACGTCTGGTGGTCGACGTCGGACATCGGCTGGGTCGTGGGCCACAGCTACATCGTCTATGCGCCCCTGCTCGCCGGCTGCACGACGCTCGCCTACGAGGGCGCGATCGACTACCCGGACCCGGAGACCCTGTGGAAGGTGGTGGAGGATTTCGGGGTGACCGGGATGTTCACCTCCCCGACGGCCGTGCGCCTGCTCATGCGCTACGGCGAGGCGCCGGCGCACCGCCACGACCTGTCGTCGCTCGAACGGGTGTTCTGCGCGGGAGAGGTTCTCAACGCCCCCGCCTGGGAATGGCTGCAGGAGACGGTATTTCGTGGCCGCGTCCCGGTGATCGACCACATGTGGCAGACGGAGACGGCAGGGCCGGTCTTCGGCAACCCCTATGGCCTCGCGATGCTGCCGATCAAGCCCGGTTCGGCCACGGTGCCCCTGCCGGGGATCGACGCGGCGGTCGTCGCCCCCGACGGGACCCCCTGCGGCCCGGGAGAGAAGGGGATCATGGCCATTCGACGCCCGTTTCCGGGGCTCACGCCGACCCTCTGGGGAGAGCCGGAGCGGTACGGACGGGACTACTGGGATCGGATTCCGGGCGTGTACTACACGGGAGATTCGGCCCACATCGACGAGGACGGCTACGTCTGGTTTGCCGGACGCGCCGACGAGCTCATCAAGATCGCGGGCCACCGCATCGGCACGATCGAGGTCGAGACGGCGTGCCTCCAGCACGCGGCGGTCGCCGAGGCCGGGGTGACGGGGCGCCCGGACGAGCTGCGGGGCGAGGTCATCTCGGCCTTCGTCGTTCTCAAGCAGGGACAGGTGGCGTCCGACGGGCTCAGGAAGGAGATTCTCGACACGGTGCGCCGCGAGCTCGGGCCGGTCGCCGTCATCGGGGATCTGAACTTCGTCAACTCGCTTCCGAAGACCCGGAGCGGCAAGATCATGCGGCGCGTGCTCAAGGCCGTCACTCTCGAGAAGGAGCCCGGCGACATCACGACGATCGAGGACGAGGGCTCGGTCGAGGAAGCCCGCGAAGCCTGGAGCGCGATGCGGGCCCAGTTGCAGCCCCGGGCCTGAGAAAAAGGCGCGGGAGCCGAAGCTCCCGCGCCCGTGTCGTGCCCGGCGTGGATTCCTAGAAGTTGTAGAGGGCCGACAGCGCCAGCTGCGTTCCGCTGGTCTTGACCTCGAGCGCGCCGGTGCGCAGGTCGTCGTGCATGTACTCGAAGCCGAACGCCAGCGGGCCGCTCTTCCAGCGCAGCATTCCCGCGTACATCGTGTTCTTCATCTTGCCGGCGGGGCCGACGGCGGCGAGGACGTCGTTGTTCTTGGGGTCGTCGATGCCCCAGAACCCGAAGATGCCCCAGTTCTTGGTCAGGTCGAACCCGATCTGGGCCCATCCGCCCTGGCCCTGGATCCGGCCGAACTGCGTGATCATCCCGAACTGCTGCCCGATCGAGTGCCCGGAGTATCCGTTGCCCTGGATCAGCACCGGACCGAGCTGGAACTTCGCGCCGACCTCGACCGCCGATCCGGTGAGCTTGTCGTTCGGGGTGGAGGCGCCGTACCCGGAGAGATCCTTCTGGTCGATGTGTCCGACCAGGTAGACGCTCCAGGTCCCCTTGTCGCCGGCCTTGCCGCCGACGTTGGCACGCAGCTCGAACTGCGGCCAGGTGGCGTTGCCCGCCGTGAGGTAGTTGACGCAGTTGGTCGTCGTGCCGCAGTCGGGGCCGCTCCAGCTTCCGGTCATCACGGCAAACTGCAGGTCCACCTGAATCGGCGCGGTCTTCTCGGTCAGCCTCTGATAGATGAAGAGTCCGGGGAACCGCCAGCCGACGTCGCCGGCCGACCCGTATCCGAGAGGAAACGCGATGTGGGCGAGCGACACGGCCGTGTTGCCGAAGAGCGGCGCCCACTGCTGGCCCATCCGGATCGTCGTGCAGCCGTTGGTGAAGTCGATGAACCCCAGGCGCAGGCGAGGCTGCGGCTGCTGCCCACTGAAGGCTCCGGTGCCGTTGAAGCCCCCGAAGAAGTCCATTTCGACGGTCCCGCCCACCTTCCAGTCCTTGACGATCTTCGGGCCGTCGAAGACCAGGGTGAGCCGCGTGTTGCGGATGTCACCGCCGCCGAACCAGCAGTCGGTGCCGCAGTCCGGGCCGACCGGGATTTCGGCGTTCTGGCCGTTGCCGAACGACATGTTCTGATTCTGCGCGAAGGCTGTGGCGCTGATGAACCCCTTGAACGTCAGGGTTCCGGCGCCCCCCAGGTTGACCGTGGCCTGAGCGGACAGCGCCGAAGCCACCAGCAGGGCGAGTCCAGCGACCACCGCGAACCGAACCGCAGGCTTCATATCGAGCTCCTTTCCTCCTTTGGATCCGCGATGCGCGGACCTCGCCTCGATCGAGGAGGGACCATCCGGGAAGGGGTCAGGGAGCGCGGCCGCCGGAGTGGCCCCATTGCTGAGGGGCCTGGCGCCTCCAGCCACTGCCTACCGGTGCACCGTGAGAGCCGCGTCCCACCGACATGGAAGTCGTCCCCCGGCTGTTTGGGCGTTATCTTAACGCCGTTTTATCACCTTCACTTGACGGATCCGAAAGTAAATCCCGCGATGAAGCGGTCGAGGAAGAGGTTGTAGAGGAGACCGATCGGCAGGCTCGCGATCAGGCACGCGGCCATCAGCGACCCCCAGTAGTACACGTCGCCGCGGACGAGGTAGATGGGCACTCCCACGCCGACCGTCTGGTGGGAGGCCGAGGAAATGAACGTCAGGGCGTACACGAACTCCTGCGTCACGAGGGTGAAGCTGAAAATCACGACGGTCAGGATTCCCGAGACCGAGATCGGAACGACGAGCTTGAGAAACGCCTGGAACCGTGTCAGTCCGTCGACCATCGCGGCGTCTTCGAGCTCGGTCGGGATCGACTTGAAGAACCCCATGAGGAGCCAGGTCGAGAACGGGATCGTGAAGCTCGGATAGACCAGAATGATCGCCCAGAGCGTGTCCTGAACGCCCAGCCACGCGACGATCCGGGAGAGCGGGATGAAGAGCAGGGTCGGCGGCACGAGATACGTCAGGAAGATGCCGATTCCGAGCCGGCCGCCCCACCGTCCCGTGAGGCGTGCGAGTGCGTAGGCGGCCGGCACCGAGAGGGCCAGGGTGATCGCGACCACCAGGAGCCCCGCGAAGGCCGTGTTTCCCAGCCACCGGAGAAACAGCGTCTCCTCGAAGAGGAGCTTCAGGTGCTCCAGGGTCGGCGGCGCGTTGAAAATGAAGGGATTGTTCTCCAGGTTGTAGAGGTCGCGGGTCTGCTTGAAAGCCGTGATCAGCATCCAGTAGAACGGGAACGCGAGCAGCGTCGCGAACGACGCGAGCACGCCCCATCGGAACGCGCGCTTCGCCGCCCGCCGCGTCCGGAGGCCGACGCCCATCAGGTCACCTCCGCGCGGTGGGCCGTGCGGAGCATCAGCCAGGCCGCCACGACGAGCAGAGGCACGAGGAAGATCGAGATGGCCGCCCCCTCGGCCAGGTCGCTTCCGAGAACGCCCGTGAAGAAGGCGAGCGATGGCAGGACCTGCGTCGTGTCGTAGGGGCCCCCGCGCGTCAGGATGTAAATGACGGTCATGTCCGTGAAGGTGAAGACGACGCCGAAGAGAACGGCGACGCTCATGATCGGAAGCATCATGGGGATCTCGATCTGGAACATCCGGCGGAAGAACCCGGCGCCGTCGACCTGGGCCGCCTCCGGGATGTCGCGGGGAATCGCGGTCCAGCCGGCCAGGATGATGACCGTCGCGAAGGGCAGCATGTGCCAGGTGTGGACGAGGATCACGGAGATCATCGCCAGGTGCGGCTCCCCGAGCCACATCGGCGCGGAATACTGGCCCACGATGTGGAGTCGGACGAGCACCCAGTTGATCACGCTGTAGAGCGAATCGAGGATCCACTTCCAACCGATCGAGCCGATCGAAACGGGAGCGACCCACGGCAGGAGGATGAGGAACCGGACGAAGCGGCGCCCGCGGAAGGCATCCTTCAGGACGAGGGCGAGGATGGTGGCTCCCACGAGGACCAGGACCTGCGAGCTGATCGTGAAGAGGAACGAGTTGCGCAGGGCACGCAGGAAGGTCGGGTTCTGCAGCACCGAGCGGAAGTTTTCCAGGCCCACGAAGTGATATCCGACGCTCCCGACGGTCACGTCGCCGAGGCTGTAGACGAAGGCGAGGACGAAGGGGACTCCAACGAGCGCGAGGACGTAGAAAACGGCCGGCAGGAGCATCGCGGGGCCGAGCCAGCCCTGCCGCCGCCCGCTCACGGGATGGCCCGGCGTGGCGTCCGGAGGCCCTTGTCGCCGTCGAAGAATTTCAGGTTCTTCTCGGTCACGAAGAAGTCGTACGTGGTGCCCGAGAGGAAAGGGGCGGCCTGGTTCGAGGACATGCGTGCCACGGCCTTCTTGCCGTCGAAGGCCCCGCCCTCCAGCCGGCCGTACAGAATCCGCTCGGCGCCGAGATACTCCTCGTGCGCCGCCTGCAGACGCACGCGGAGCGCCGAGTCGCTGCCCGGCGCCGTCCCGGCCAGGTGGAAGTGCTCGGGCCGGAAGCCGACGACGCCTTCCGGCGTATCGAGCAGGTTCATGGGCGGCGAGCCGAGGAAGGTGGCGACGAAAGTGTCGGCGGGATCGTCGTAGACCTCGGCCGGCGTCCCGATCTGGCGGACCGAGCCCTGGTGCAAGACGACGACCCGGTCGCCCATCGCCATGGCCTCGACCTGATCGTGCGTGACGTAGATCGTGGTCGTGGCGACCCGCCGCTGGAACTGCTCGAGCTCTTCGCGGGCCGAGGCCCGGAGCTTGGCGTCGAGGTTCGAAAGCGGTTCGTCGAGGAGAAACAGCGACGGCTCGCGGACGATGGCGCGGGCCAGGGCGACTCGCTGCCGCTCCCCGCCCGAGAGTTCCCGGGGCTTTCGGCCGACGAGATGGCCGATACCCAGCAGGCCGGCCGCCCACTCGACCTTGCGCCGACGTTCGTCGCGGGGCATGCCGCGAGCCTTCAGGGGAAACTCGATGTTGCCCTGCACGCTCAGGTGCGGGTAGAGCGCGTAGCTCTGGAACACCATGGCGATCCCGCGCTGGCGGGGGGTCAGGTCGTTGACGACGGCGCCCCCGATGCGGATCTCCCCGGAGGTCGGCTCCTCGAGCCCCGCGATCATCCGCAGGAGCGTCGTCTTGCCCGACCCGGATGGGCCGAGGAGGACGAGAAACTCGCCCTCCCGGCTCTCCAGGTTGACGTCGACGACGGCGCCGACCTGCCCCTTGCGAAAGAGCTTGGTCAGCCCCCGCGTCTCGACGATTGCCATGGAAGAAGGAGAGATCCTACTTCCACTTGTCGAAGATTCGCTTGACCTCCTTTTCGGCGGCGCGGGCGGCCTCCTCGGGGCTCATCTCGTCGCGCGCGGCTTTGGCGAACATGGTCGGAAGCACGAAGGTGTTGAAGACCTCGTCGATCGACGCCGTCGCGTAGCCGGGGTAGCCCACGTTGGTGGCCCAGTCCAGGACGTTCGCGAGGACCTTGTACTTGTCGGGCGGGTTGGCCTTCGGGTCGTTGGAGATCTGCTGGACGAGGTTCGGCACCGTCTGCGGGAAGCAGGGGAAGTTGTAAAACTCGCTCGCCTTGAACGCCTCTCCGAAGTCGTCGAGGTAGTCGACCAGGAACTTCTTCGCCCCCTCCTTGTTTTCGGCGAAGTCCCAGATCACGTAGCAGTCCATGACGTGCTCGGCGGCGATGCGGCGCGCCGGACCCTTGAGCGCGGGGCCGACCCAGATCTTCGCGGACATGTCCGGGTTGTCCTTTTCGGCCGTCCGGGTCACCGAGATCGCGTTGCACACGAACGAGAGCTTGCCCGCCAGGATGCCCCGGTTGTTGGAGGACGGATCCCAGGTGAACACCTCCGGGGTCATCGGCGTCCTTGTAGAGGGACCGGACGTACTTGATCGCCTCGATCGTCTCCTTCGAATAGAGGGAGACGTTGCCCGCGGCGTCCTGGACGGATCCGCCGAACGACCACAGGACGGCCCGCATCGCCATGTTGCTGTCGAGCTCCTGCGAGAGCCCGACTCCGACCGGGTTGCCGAACTCGTCTTTGATCTTCTTCCCGCCCTTCGCCAGGTCGTCCCAGGTGTCGGGGCCGTTCGGATACCCGACCTTTTCCCAGAGGTCCTTGCGGTAGTTGCCCGGGTCGGGAACGTACGAGTCGGAAAAGGCGAAGTACTTCTTGGTCTTGGGGTTGAGCGTCGACTTCTCCGCCAGCGAGATCATCTTGCCGTGCTTCTTCTCGACCTCCTCGTAGATCTCGCGGTGGTCGATGACCTGCTTCTCGTAGGCCGCGGGTGGAGCCAGGAACATGAAGAGGTCGTGGCCCTTCCTGGCCGCCACCTCCGCGGCGGCCCGGGCGTTGATCTCGCCGATCGAGATGTGGTCGACGACGACGTTGGTTCCGTTCCTGGCGCCCCACTCCTTCGTGAACACGCCGTCGAACCACTTGTCGTAGCCCGGCACGAAGTGGCTCCACTGCAGGATTTTCAGCGTCTTCTGCTGCGCCGCGGCGCGGGCGGGAAAGAGGAAGGCGGGTCCCGCCGCCGCGACGGTGCCGGCGCCCGCGAGTTTCGCGAACTGCCTTCGAGTCAGGCCCTGGGAACGCTTCTTTGCCATGGGACCTCCTTACGTCATCCCCGGGCATCCACTCCGTCTCGACCCGACTGACGGGTTCCGGCCGAGGCGGTGCCGGGGAGTTGTCGCGGATGGGAGTCGGACGGAGCCCTCACGGCGTCTCCACGGACGGTGAGGCCGCCCGCCGGGAGCGCTCCCGCAGGAAGCGCCACAGCGCCACGGCGACGCCGACCACGTTGACGAGCGCGGTGAGGACGAGCGCGAGCATGAGCAGAAACATGGTGCGGCTCAGGATGACGTCGAGGCCGGCGGTCGCCGGAAGGACGTGAAAGAGCCAGAAGAGCGGCATCAGGACGAGAACGGGCGTGAGGATGGCGGCCAGAGCCAATGCCGACACCCAGCGAATCGCCCGGGACGTGGGCGAGAGGCCGGCGCCGCGCGCCGCCTCGACCCGCACCCAGAGAACCGTGGCGGCCACGAACAGCAGGACGAGCAGCGGAGGAAACGCGGCGCCCGGGATCCGGTGCGTGGCGGCGACCGCGTAGAGACCGGCGAAGAGAAGCGCGCTCCCGAAATTCGTGGACGCGAGGGCGAGCATCGTCGGGCTACACCGTCGTCCGGGCCACGACCGCGGTGAGGGAAGCGAGCACGAGCCACACTACGACGAGCGCGGCGAGGGCGAGGACCCGCAGGCGCGACTCGGGAGTACCGGGCGGTGCGAGGGCGCGAACGGGCCGGGTCAGCGGGGAGGTCAGGGTGGTGAGGAATGCCGCGATCTTGCTGTCGGGCCTCCGGATCATGGGAGCGATGAGGACGTGGAGCGTCATGTAGATGACCCCCATGAAGGCCAGCAGCCGCAGCACGAAGAGCAGGCGCAGCAGGAACTCGTTCATTTCGAACGTCCGGTGCCCGGGGGCGACGCCCGACGCGTCGCCCCCGGGCCGGAACGGATGACTAACTCGTGACGGACTCCCGGCCTCCGAACGTCGGGGGCGCAACCCGCTTGCCCGACTGGGGATACCGAACGCTGACGACGAAATCCTGAATCTCCTGGGGAGGGGGTGCGGTCATCAGGGAGACGATCCAGATGGTCAGGAAGCCCAACGGGATTCCGAAGACGCCGGACGCGACCGTACCCGTCCCGAACCACGACAGCCCGTAGAAACGGCTGCCGATCATGTAGAAGAGCGTCAGCAGGAACCCGGCGAGCATTCCGGTCACGGCTCCCTCCCGGTTCGCCCGCTTCCACCAGATTCCGAGGACGAGGGCGGGGAAGAACGAGGCCGCGGCGAGGCTGAACGCCCAGGCCACCAGCTCCACGATGATTGCGACCCGCAGGGTGGCGACCGCGGCCGAGATGAGGGCCGTGACGACGAGGAGGATCTTGGTGACCGTCAACCGCTTCATCAGCGAGGCGCTGCGGTCGATGACGTTGTAGTAGAGGTCGTGCGAGATGGCGTTGGCGATCGTCAGGAGAAGGCCGTCGGCCGTCGACAGCGCCGCGGCGAGGCCGCCCGCCATGACGAGACCCGTGATCACGAAGGGCAGCTTGGCGATCTCGGGGGTGGCGAGCACCACGAAATCGGTGCTCTTGATCACGAAGTCCGCGAAATGGACGACGCCGTCGCCCGCCTTGTCCACGACCTCGAAGAGGCCCGCCGGCTTCCACAGGTTGACCCAGGTCGGCAGGTCCGCGATCTTCGTGCCCACGAGCTTCGTGTAGATCTCGAAGCGCGCGAAGGCCGCGTAGGCGGGTGCGGTGAAGTAGAGCAGGAAGATGAAGAACAGCGACCATCCCACCGAGGTCCTCGCCTGCCGCACGGACGGGGTCGTGTAGTAGCGCGTCAGGATGTGGGGAAGCCCCGCCGTCCCGACCATGAGGCAGAAGGTCAGCGCGAGGAAGTTCCACATCTTCACGCCGCTCGGGACCATCAGGTAGTTGCTGACGGTCGCATCGTCGCTCGGAGCCGGCGCCGTGGCCTGCTGGTCGGCGATCTTTTTCTGGGCCTTCAGCTTGTCCGCGTCGGCCTTGGAGAGATCGGGGGCCTTGAGCTTGGACGGCGAGCGCGTCCGACTCCTGCTTCCAGATCGCCCGCGTGGCCTTCTCGGCCGGGTTCCGGGTGATTTCCACCGCCTGCGCGGTGTTCTGCTGGAGCAGGTTGCCGTAGGTCAGCTCCGGGATCGGGACGCGGAAGATGTTCCAGGAGAGCACGACCACGGGGACGAGGTAGGACAGGATGAGGATGATGTACTGCGCGACCTGCGTCCAGGTGATCGAGCGCATGCCGCCGAGGACCGAGCAGAAGAGCACGCCGATGAGCCCGACGAAGCACCCGACCTTGAAGTCGAGGCCGATGAAGCGCGAGACGATGAGGCCCACGCCGGTGACCTGGGCGATCAGGTATGTGAACGAGCAGGTGATCGCCGCGATGACGCCGACGATTCGCGCCGTGTTGCCGCGGTAGCGGGCGCCGAGAAAGTCGGGAATGGTGTAGGCGCCGAACCGGCGCAGGTACGGCCCGAGGAGCACGGCGAGGAGCAGGTACCCGCCCGTCCAACCCATGACGTAGGCGAGACCGGCGAAGCCGAGGGCGTAGAGAGCGCCGGCCATGGAGATGAAGGACGCGGCCGACATCCAGTCGGACCCCGTCGCCATGCCGTTGAAGATGGCGGGAACGTTGCGGCCCGCCACGTAGTACTGGTCGGCATTGGACGTGCGCGTGAGGATCCCGATGACGATGTAGATGCCGAGCGAAAGGCCCATGAACAGCCATCCCACCCACTTGTTCGGGAGGCCGAAAGCCGATTGGGCGATGCCGATCAGGATCGTGACGCTGAGGAACCCGACGGTGTAGAGCGTGAAAATCTTCTTGAGGGTCACGACTTTAGCCCTCCTCTCGAATGCCGTACTCGAGGTCCTTCTTGTTCATGAGCCTCGCGTAGATGGCGATCTCGAGGACGAAGATGACGAGCGAGCCCTGGGCGGCCATGTAGTACCCGAGCGGGAAGCCGAGGAAGCTGTAGTGGTTCAGGGCTCCGGCGAACAGGCCCGAGATCAGGTAGGCCGTCACGAACCAGATGACGAGCAGGATCGTGACGAGTCGGATGTTGTACCGCCAGTACGAGTCCTTCTGTTCCTGGGTCAGCTCAGACATGAACCACCTCCTTTGACAAAAAGCCTCGGTTTCCTCATCGGGGTCCTCCATTCGTAGCGACCGGGGACTGGGACCGGGAGAGGTCGGCGGAAGGTCGGCGGAGCGGGCGCAGCGAAGGCGCGAGCGTGGGGATGCGAGCGTTGGGCCTGGCGCCCTCGGGATCCCTGTGTGTCATTGCATCTCGAGGCCTCGGCCTCCTGCGAAGAACACCGGAACGCTTGTCTTGGAGATTCGCTGGGGGTTAGCCTTTGAGAAGTCAGGAGCGATGTCAAGACCTTTTTAAGCTGGCATCCGGGCGTGGTCGGGTCGGAGTCGACCTGCGGGCACCGGAAGCGTTTCGGTCGCCGCTTCCGGTTTCCTCAGAGCAGCTCGCGGAGAGTCCTCGCCTGCAGACGCGCTCGGAGCGCCAGAAAGAGCTCGGCGGTCGCGACCGCGTCGGTCAGGGCGTCGTGGGCGGGGTACGAGGGCAGCCCCAGCTCGGCGCGAACCTCGGAGAGCTGAAAGCTCGGCTCGGCCGTGCCCCGCATTCCCGCCAGGAAACGCCCGCGGGAAGAGACCTTCCAGATCAAAGAGACCGTGTCGACGACCCGCGGAGCGGGCCAGTCCTGGAACATCGCGCGGTGGGCGCGCTTGAGGAAGGCGACGTCGATGCGCGCGTGGTGCACCAGGAGGACGCTGTCGCGCAGCCGCCGGTCGATCTCCGGAAGAACCTCGGACAGAGATCGCCCTCTCTCCGCCTCGGCCGGCAGGATCTGATGAACGGCCACCGCCGCCGGAGACGGCAGAAAGTGGCTGCGCGGGGGACGGATGACCGTGGCGTAGCTTTCGCAGAGTCGGACGATCCCGCCGCGGATCGGGACCATCCCGACCGCCAGGATGGGGTCCCGGCCGACGGCGAGGCCCCCGGTTTCCAGATCGAGCGCCCAGTAGTCCACCTGCGTCCACTCGGGCGACCGTCGAAACATCGGTGCCTAGCGTTCTGCGCCGGAAATCGCGATCCGCAGGCGTGCGCCGCGATCGCGGTCCGGAACAGCCGGCTTCAGCCGAATGCGGAACGACGACACCACACTACAACTCGGCCGTGTGAAAGTGCGCGGCGGCTCCGGCCTGGAATTCGTGGACCGCCTGGAAAACGTCTTTCAGCTGCCGGCGCTCGAGCGGCGAAAGCGACTCGAGGGCCACGCGGTGGCCGGGAGGGTAGCCCGCGGCGAGATCGCGGAGTTGTTGCTTCAGGCGGAGCTGGAGAAGAAAGCCGTACGCTTCGCGCAGGTTCTCGGCGTCCTCCTCCGGGAGCAGACCGGCCTGCGCCGCGGCGGCGAGGCGGTCGAGCGTCGCGGTCGCGTCGGAGCCGGACTCCAGGCCGAACACGCGTGCCAGCCCCACGATGGGCATGAGGCCCCCCTTCTTCAGGTCGACGCCCCCCTCCTCCTCGCGGACGTTGCGGAAGAGCGTCAGCGGGGGCTGGAACTGGAGGGCCGTCTCGGCGAGGCGCGCCAGAAACGGAGCGTGGGCCGGCGCCGTCCGAAGGATCGCGGAGATGGGTTCGAGGCTGAGGTCGCCCGCCACGCGCCTCAGGTCGAAGAAAATCGAGGAACGGAGCAGAGCTTCGGCCTCGGGCTCTTCGATCCAGTTGCGAAAGCGGGACTCCCACTGCGACAGCGGGCCGCGCCATTGCGTCGCCATGTAGCCGCCGGGGCACTCGGGAAACCCCGCGGCCTTCAGGTCCGTGTTGACGCGCTCCGCCATCGCGGCGAAGTACGCGTCGGCCTCCGGCGCGTCGCTCTCCCAGAGAAGGGCGTTGTCCTGGTCGGTCAGGAGCGTCTGCTCGTAGCGTCCCTCGGAACCGAAGCAGACCCACGCGTAACGCTGCGGCGGGTCGCCGAGGTCGGCCCGCGCCCAGTCGAGGATCCGGGCGACCAGGGCGTCGTTGACCCGCGATACGAGGCGCGCGATCGGGACCGCGTCCAGACCGCTCGAGAGGAGCACGTCGGCCATGCGGTGGAGATCCGTGGCGTAGTCCTTCAGGGCGGACCGGTCGGGGAGCCGCTGCACGCGTTTGAAAGCGAAGAGCGGGCCGTGGGTGTGGTTGCGCAGGAGGTCGGTGTCGGTCACGACGCCCACGATCCGACCGTCCCGCGTCACCGGGAGGTGCTTGATCCGCCCGTCGAGCATCATCAGCCACGCGCCGTAGACGGGTGTGTCGGCGGGCGCGGTCCGCAGGGGAAAGGTCGCGACGTCGCGGACGGGCATCTCCGCGCCCCTCCCCTCGGCGAGCACCCGGCAGCGCAGGTCCCGATCCGTGACGATGCCCCACGTCTCGCCCTCGACGAGAACGGAGCTGACCTCCTCCTCGCGCATCCGGCGGGCGGCGTCCCGGACGCTCGCCGACGCGGCCACCGTCACCGGGCCCCGGCGCAGCAGATGCTCCACCGGCCGGTTGAAGTCGACGGCCAGGCGTTCCTCCGTGGGCCGGGGCAGCGAGCTGCGCAGCCGGGAAGCGAGGGCGAGCGTGAAGAACTTCGTGAAGGCGGGCTCGGAGAGCAGCTCGCGGAAGACCTTCTCCGGCAGGAGATACGCGAGCATGTCCTCGTCCACGACGGCGTCGAAGGACGCCTTTCCCGAGAGCATCGACGGGTACCCGAAGACGTCCCCTTCCTCGAGCGTGGCCATCGTCTCCCCCTGCCGCTCGAGCCGCAGCGCCCCTTTGCGGATGATCCCCAGGACCTTGCTCGGCTCGCCGCCCGCCGAAACGAGGCGCGTTCCCCGGGGGTAGTAGCCGATCTCGAGCTGGTGCCCGGCGCGCGCGAAAGCCTCCGGCGGCAGGGCGTCGAAAGGGTGGACGGTCCGCAGGAACGCGGCCGGATCCAGCGACTCGGCGAAGCCGGGCTTGCCCGCCATGGACCTCCGGGCGCGGACCGATCACCGGCGGGGCCCGCCCCGGACCGCATCGTAAGGCATGCCGCTCCGGTCCGCGCCGCCGGCCGAGTGCAATAAGATCCGGGATGGTGCACCGTGGCCGGCTTTGGTCGGCGGCTCCCCGATCGAAGCCTTCGAAGGGAGACAGAGACATGGCCAAATCGAAGACGCCCAAGGTTGCGGAAACGACGGAGGCGCAGATTGCGGTCCACTGGCGGGAGGAGGAGTACTACCCGCCTCCGCCCGACTTCGTCGCCCAGGCCAATCTCCAGGACCCCGCGATCAACCAGCGGTTCGCCGAGAAGAACTTTCCCAAGTGCTTCGAGGAATACGCGGACATGCTCACCTGGCAGAAGCGCTGGGACACGGTCCTCGACACCAGCGACCCGCCGTTCTGGAAGTGGTTCGTGGGCGGCAAGCTCAACGCTTCGGAGAACTGCGTCGACCGGCACCTGGCGAAGTACAAGAACAAGGCGGCGCTGATCTCGGTCCCGGAGCTCGAGGACGAGGACCCGGTCACCCTGACGTACCAGGAGCTCTACGTCCGCGTGAACGAGATGGCCGCGCTCCTGCGCGACTTCGCGGGCCTGAAGGCCGGCGACCGCGTCACGATCCACATGCCCATGCTCGCGGAGCTGCCCATCACGATGCTCGCCTGCGCGCGGCTCGGCGTGATCCATTCCGTCGTCTTCGGAGGGTTCAGCGGGGAAGCCTGCGGCCTGCGCGCCGCCGACTCCGGCAGCCGCGTGCTGATCTACATGGATGCGTACTACCGGAGCGGAAAGCTCCTCGACCACAAGGCCTCGGCCGAGATCGCCGTGGCGACGGCCGAAGCCCAGGGGCAGACGATCGACAAGGTTCTGGTGTGGAGGCGGTATCCCGGCAAGAGCTCCTCGCCCACGCCGATGGTCGAGGGACGCGACTTCTTCGTGGACGAGATCATCGGGAACTATCGCGGGCACCGGGTCGACCCCGTCCCGATGGACGCGGAGGCCCCGCTCTTTCTCATGTACACGAGCGGCACGACCGGCAAGCCCAAGGGCTGCCAGCACCGGACGGGCGGCTATCTCGCCTACGTGACGGGAACCTCGAAGTACATCCAGGACATCCATCCGGAGGACGTGTACTGGTGCATGGCGGACATCGGCTGGATCACCGGCCACTCGTACATCGTCTACGGCCCCCTCGCGCTGGCGGCAACGTCCGTCATCTACGAGGGCGTCCCGACGTATCCCGACGCGGGCCGCGTGTGGCGGATCGCCGAGCGCCTCGACGTCAACATCTTCCACACGTCGCCGACGGCCATCCGCATGCTCCGCAAGGCCGGTCCCGAGGAACCGAAAAAGTACAGGTACCGCTTCAAGCACATGACGACCGTCGGCGAGCCGATCGAGCCGGAGGTCTGGAAGTGGTACTACGAGGTCGTCGGCAAGGGAAAGGCCGTCATCGTCGACACGTGGTGGCAGACGGAGAACGGCGGATTTCTCTGCAGCACGAAGCCCGCGATCGATCGGATGAAGCCGGGCAGCGCCGGGCCGGGGCTGCCGGGGATCTACCCCGTCATCTACGACGAACGGGGCGAGGAGGTCGGCGCGGGGACGGGGCGGGCGGGAAACATCTGCATCCGGAATCCCTGGCCGGGCATCTTCCAGACGATCTGGGGCGACCGGGAGCGCTTCGTGAAGCAGTACTACTCGAAGTATTGCAGGGACCCCAAGAGCAAGGATTGGCGGGATTGGCCGTACTTCGCGGCTGACGGCGCGGTGCTGGCGGCCGACGGCTACTTTCGCATCCTGGGGCGCGTGGACGACGTCATCAACGTGGCGGGACACCGTCTCGGGACCAAGGAGCTGGAGTCGGCCTGCCTGACGGTTCCCGAGGTCGCCGAGGCGGCCGTCGTGCCCGTGGCCGACGACATCAAGGGGCGGGTCCCGGAGGTTTACATCGCCCTGAAGCCGGGCGTTGCGCCGAGCAAGGAAATCGCGGACTCCGTCATCAAGACCCTCGAGACGATGATCGGCAAGATCGCGCGTCCCAGACGGGTTTACATGGTTCCGGACATGCCCAAGACCCGGTCCGGAAAGATCATGCGGCGCGTCCTTTCCGCGATCTCCAACACGCTCGATACCGGAGACATCACGACCCTGGCCAATCCGGACATCGTCGAGCAGATCCGTCAGGCCGTCCAGGGCAAGGAACGCGTGGCCACCAAGGACGCCCCGGAAGACCTGAAGCGGTTCGGCGAACAGGAATAGCGCGAAGGGCGTTCTCCGGTCCGGCCGGCCGCCCCGGCCGTGGAGAGAAACCCCTTCCCACCGGCGCCGGCCCACGTACAATCGAACCGGTGAAGGCATCCGGGGGCGTTCTGGACGGCCAGGTGCTTGGCCGGCTCGATCGCTGGCGGAAAGCGCGCGCGGTGTTCGTGCGGCCCGACGGTGTGGAGGCCGAGCGCGCGGTCGCCGCGGCATACGGCAGGAGCTGGGTTCGGGCTCCGATGTACGGGCGCGCCCGCCGACTGCTGGTCGAGCGCACCCCGGAGCACTTTCTCGACGAGCTCGACAAGGCGCTCGGGCCCCTTTCGGAGCGCGTGCGGGTGGCGCCCGAAGACCTGCGCCAGACCAAGTGGGATGCCATGAGCCGGCTGGCGCCGCTTCCGCGCGCACGGCGCGAGGTGGATGCGCTCTGGCTCGCCGACGAGCTCTCGACCGGCGACTTCTTCACCGAGTTCCAGCCGGTCTTCGATCTGAGAACGGGGGAGATCATCGGGCACGAAGGGCTGCTGCGGTCGCGGGGCCGGGGCATCACCCGGCTGGCCGCCGAGATCTTTCCGGCGGCCGAAGCGCTCAGCCTCGCGCCGGCCTTCGAGTCGTTCTCTTGGGCGTGCGTTCTCGAGGCCGCCACGCGCCTGCCCGGCAGCGCGCTGGTCTTCCTCAACGTCAACCCCCGACTCATCGGACGGTCCGAGGACGCTCTGGCGGCTCTCGGCGACGAGGCCGAGCGGCGCGGTATCTCATTCGCGCGCCTCGTGCTCGACATCGTGGAAGTCGAGACGCTTCCGGCCGCGCCGGATCTGGCGACCCCGCTGGTCGTGCCGCGGGACCTCGGCGCCGTCATCGCCCTCGATGACGTCACGTCCGGGTACGGGACTCTGCAGCTGTGCCACTCCCTCCAGCCCGAGTTCATCAAGGTCGACAGCGAGCTGACGCGGGGCATCGCCACCGACCCCCGGCGGCGCGCGATCCTGAAGTTCATCTCGGAGCTTTCGCGCGAGTTCTCGTTCCGCCTGGTGGCCGAGGGGATCGAGTCGGGAGACGACCTGGACGTCTGCGCGGCGGAGGGGGTCACGGCCGCGCAGGGCTACTTCCTGGCGCGGCCCGCGGTGGAGGCCCCGGACCCCTCGCCCGAGTTCCGCGCCTGGCTGGCCTCCCGTCCGGGCGCCTTCCGGAGCGCGTAGGTGGCGCCGCGGGGCGAGGCCCCGGCGCTCGTCTCGGTGCGCCTCGACGTCTGGCTCGACGTCGCCTGCGTCTTCCCGACGCGCACGCAGGCGAAGGCCGCCTGCGAGGGGGGCAAGGTGGACGTCAACGGGTCGCGCGCCAAGGCGCACCGCGAGGTGCGGCCGGGCGACCGGATCGCGCTCGCGGCCCGCGGCGAATCGGGCGGCCGCCGGGAGCTCATCGTCCGGGGCCTGGCCGACCATTCCGTTCCAAAGGCCGCCGCGCGGGCTCTCTACGACGACGTGACGCCGGCGCCGCCGCCCGAGGTGCGCGAGGCGCGGCGGCTCGACCGCCTGCTCGCCCCCCGACGGGACGCGGGCCGGCCCGACAAGCGGACCCGGCGGGACCGCATCCGACACAAACGCGGCGACACGGAATAGACTTCTCCTCCCATGGACTTCGACGTCCTCTGCCCCTGCTGCAACGCCCGGCTGAAGGTCGACGCGGACCTGAAGGCGGTCATCGCGCACGAGGCGCCGAAGACGCCGCGAAAGTTCGGATCCGTCGACGACGCCATCGGGGCGCTCAAGGGGCAGGACGAGGAGCGGGAGAAGAAGTTCGCGGCTTCGGTCGAGGCCGAGAAGTCCAAGAAGGAAGTCCTCAACCGGAAGTTCCAGGAGCTCTTCGAGAAGACGAAGGGCGACACGTCCAAGCCCGTCCGGGACATCGACCTGGACTGACGGGGCGGCGTACGGCGCGCGTCAGGCCGGGCCGGCGGACTGGTAGGCCATCTGCCTCAGCGCCGCGATCCGTTTCGCGACCGGCGGGTGCGTCGCGAACAGGTTCGCGAGAGCGCCTTCCTGGCCGTTCACGGGCCGGCCGCGCGGGTCCTCGATGCACAGGTGCGCGATGCCCTGCTTGATGGAGGGCGTCGGCTCGACGGCGGCGGCGATCTTCTCGAGGGCCGAGGCGAGGCCGAGGGGATTGCGGGTCAATTCCGCCCCCGAGGCGTCGGCGAGATACTCCCGCTGCCGCGAAACGGCCATCGAGACGATCTGGGCGATGATCGGCGCGAGCACGATCGAAACGAGCCAGAGGGCGACGAAGAGGAGCCCGAGCCCGCCGCCCTTCTCCGACGAGTTGCGTCGGCCGCCCCAGCGCAGGCCTCGACGGCTCCAGTCGGAGAGGAGCAGGATGGCCCCGGCCAGCGCCGCCACGACGGTCATCAGGCGCACGTCGTAGTTCCGGACGTGCGACAGCTCGTGGGACACGACCCCCTGGAGCTCTTCGCGGTTGAGCCTCTCGATCAGGCCTCGCGTGACGGCGATCGAGGCCCGGTCCGGGCCGGTCCCGGTGGCGAACGCGTTGGGATCGGAGTCCGGGATGACGTAGATCGCGGGCTTCGGGAGGCCCGCGGCGATCGACATCTCCTCGACGACGTTCTCGAGCACGCGCTGGGCCGGGTCGGCGCGGTCGAGCGGCACGGCCCGCGTCGAGTCGATCACGGCGCGGTCGCCGCCCTCGAGCGACCACCACGCCGAAAAACCCCCGACGCACAGGGCGCCGAGCGTCGCGATCGGAAGGCCCGGCGAGACGCCGCCGGCGTAGAGGATGCCGTCGGCGCCCAGGCCGACGAGTGCGAGCAACAGCACGAAACCCGCGATGAACATGCGGGTGTTCGCGATGTTGCGCTTCTGCTGGTCGTAGAGATTGAGCGGCATCGGCGTCTCGTGTTCCGAGACCCGAACGCTACCCGGGCGGCCGCAGACCGAGATCCACCTTCGGCACCGCGCGTTCGGCGGCGTCCTGGATCTCGAAGAGCTCGACGGGCTGGAACTTGAACGTCTGCGCGATCAGATTGTCCGGGAATACCTGTTGCGCCGTGTTGTAGCGCGTCGCGATGTCGTTGTAGAACTGGCGGGCGAAGCCGATCCGGTTCTCGGTCGAGGAGAGCTCCTCCATGAGGGTCTTCACCGATTCGTTGGCCTTCAGGTTCGGGTAGTTCTCGGCGAGAGCGAACAGGCGCGAGAGCGTCTGGGTCAGCGTGTTCTCCTTGTCGGCGGCGTCCGCGACGCCTCGGGCCGACGCGGCCGAGTTGCGGGCCTGGATGACCTTCTCGAGCGTGTCCTGCTCGAACTGCATCTCGCCCCGGACGGCGGAGACGAGGTTGGGGATCAGGTCGTGGCGGCGCTTCAGCTGGACGTCGATCTGCTTCCAGCCGTTGGCGACCTGGTTCCGGAGCGAGACGAGGTTGTTGTAGCGCCAGATCGCCCACATGGCGCAGAACACCGCGCCCACGAGCAGGACCAGCAAGCAACCGCCGAAAGCCGCCAAATGCGTGTTCCTCCGCTTCTTATTACGCGCCCCGGCCGGAAGAGTTCAGACTCAGGCGTTCAACCCCTGCCGCAGCTCCCGGGCCAGGATCTCCACGCCGGAGCGGGTGCCGCCGGTGAGCTTCTCCTTCCAGACGGTTTCGGTCTCGAAGCGCCGGTCCCCGATCGCCTCGGCCCAGGGCCGCAGCGCCGCGTCGAGCTCTCCCGCGGACCAGACGTCGCCGCCACGCTTGCGAACCATGGCGATGACGTAGGGGACGATGCGGATGAAGGCGCGAAGCGACGTCGAGCTCTTGATCGAGTACTTGCGCCCGGCGAAGGCCGCGGGAAAAGCCCGGGCCGCGGCCTTGAAGTAGTTCAGGAAAAAGCGCCGGGCGTTCTCGCGGAATTCGCGCGAGACCCGCCCCCCGGCCGTGTCGATCGCGGCGAAGACGTCCCGCAGCTCGTCGGCGAGCGAGGCCTGGGTGACGGTGCCCTTGCCGATTCCGAGGACCTTGATCGAGCCCCGAAGCGGCGAGCCATCGTCCTCGTTCAGGGTCCGGATGACGTCGTGGGCGGCGGCCAGGTTGTCGTCCCGGTAGAGGCGCCGGCCCGCGAGCGAGATCAGGTGCGAGGGGTTCAGCTTCGTGTGTTTGCTGTTGATCGTCACGAAGAGCTCCACGACCTGATCGGCCGTCAGGTTGTCGAAAACGACCGCCGGAACCTGGAAGTCCCTGAGGCTGTGCTTCTCGGCCAGCTGGTGCAGGGCGAGGAGCCGGTGCTGGCCGTCGAGGGCCCGGAGGATGCCGGACTCCTCCGGCAGCTTGAGCGAGCCGGTATCGGAGCGGCCGCTCGAGGGCGCGAACTCGAGCCGCTTCTCCGAAACGAGGAGGACGCTGCCCGGGATGGCGGGCAGGGTCCCGGAATCGGCGCACTGGAGGTAGTAGGCGACGAGCTCGTCGATCTTCTTCTTGATGATCGGACGCTGAAACGCCTGCTCGGAGGCCGCGATCCGCTTCTCGAGGAACTCCCAGTTGACCCGCCCGGCGGCGGCCTTGGACTTGCCACGGGTGGTCTCGCGGCCCGGGCCGAAGGAGAGCACCTCGAAGCCGACCAGGGATTGGAGGTCCGCGCCGGAGAGCAGGGCCTCGTAGAAGCGCACTCCAAACTGGTTCAGCCGAAGCGAGGGCACCGAGATCATGGTCACCTCCTGGCCGTCCGTCGCCCGGCGAGGACCAGTCCCCCGCCCGGGCGGCGAAAGCGTATACCGCGGTCGGGGGTTTGGAGCCTAGAGAAATGACCTCGAGACAGGGCCGATTTCAGGGCGGTGAGACCGCTTTCCAGTCCTGTCCGGCCACCATCTGGCCGTAGATCGCGCTCGCTCCGGTCAGGATGCCCGTCAGCTCGACCGTCAGAATCGCGGCGAGCTCCGGGAGGGCCTCGGGCCGCGCCACGGGGACCGAGCACTCGATGGTGGTCTGGCCGAGGGAGGCAAAGAACGGGGAGGGCCGCCGCGTCCAGTCCGAATCGCTCCGGCGGTGCTTGGTCATGAGGAAGGCCGCGAGGCGACGCTCGTCCCAGGGCTCGGACATGGTCCAGGAGAAGTTTGCCCGAAGCCCCTTCTGCTCGATCGACGGCGTTTCGCTCGCCAGAGTAATCGACATGGACCTGGCCAGACGATAGCATTCCCCCAGACTTCCGAAACCGTGAAAAGAGCCCTGATCGCGTCCCTTCTATTGCTGGCGGGCGCCGCCGTCCGTGGCGCTCCCGCCGACGAGACCGTCTACGCCTCGCACCTGATGGTCGACCAGGAGGTCGTCGTCTCGGCCCGCATCACGGGCATCGTGGAGTCGATCGCCGTCGACCGGGGAACGGCGGTCGCCCAGGGGCAGACGCTGGCGACGCTCGACACCGGAGCCCTCGATGCGGACGTCCGCGAGGCCAAGGAGGAGATGGACCTGCGCAAGGCCGAGTACGAGCGGGCGGAGTCGCTGGCCAAATCCCAGGTGATGAGCGTCCAGGACCTCGACGAGAAGAAGTCGCAGTACGGAGTCGCGGTGGCCCGTTGGGAGAAGGCGAAAACACAGCGCGACTACGCGGTCATCCGGGCCCCGTTTGCCGGAATCGTGACCGAAAAATACGCGCGGGTGGGGCAGAAGGTGATCGAGGACCGGATCGAACCGCTCTTCAAGATCACGGCGATCGAGCCGCTCCTCGCCCGGATTTACCTTCCCGAGGAGCGCCTCCTGAAGGTCCGCGTGGGCGACCGGGTCGAGGTCGTCCCGGACCGCTTTCCGGAGGCGAAGACCACGGGCGAGGTCCAGTTCATCAGCCCGACGGTCGATGCGGCGAGCGGGACCTTTCAGGTCGTCGTGCGGGTCCGTCGCGAGGGCAAGTCGGTTTTGCGGCCCGGGATGGCGATTCAGGTGCGCTTCCCGTCGCCCGCGGCGCCCTGACGCCGGGACGACGGCCGATGGCGCCGAGACCGTCCCGCTCGAAGGCGCGCCTGCGTTCCGCGCTCGACCGGGTCCTCGTCCACGACGTCAAGAACATGTCGTTCCGGCTCCGACTGCTGCTGTCGAACCTCGACGAGCACTGGGAGGACGCGGAATTCCGGCGGACGGTCAGGGACCTCCTGGCCGCCACCGTGGAGCGGCTGGAGGGGATCGCCGGGCGGTTCCTGGAACGCGAAGACGCCCTCCTGATCAAGGTCGAGCTCGACGTCAACGAGCTTCTCCGGAAGGTCGCGGGGCGGCCCACCCGGCGGGGGGGACGCGGCATTTCCGGCCCGGGGCCGAGCGTGTCCCTGGCCCTCGGCGCGGTTCCTCGGATCTGGGGAGATCCCGCCTACCTCGCGGACGCCTTCGGCAGCCTCCTCGAGAATGCGTGGGAAGCGGCGGTTCCCGAAGGCCGGGTGCTCGTGCGCAGCTACGCCGCGGGCACCCCGCGGCGGCCTCGCGCCATGGTGGAGTTCATCGACAACGGCGCCGGGATGACCCCCGAGTTTCTCCGCGACCGCCTCTTCCGGCCCTACGAGACCACCAAGCCGCAGGGCGTCGGGCTCGGCCTGGCGACCGCCGGCCAGATCGTCAAGTTTCACCGGGGCTCGATCCGCATCCTTTCGCAGCCGGGCGGCGGAACGCTCATCCGGATCGCGCTTCCGGGCACGGCCGGGTCGGCGTGAACGACGCCGACGCCTCGGCCGCCGGGCGGATTCTCATCGTCGAAGACGACGCGTTTCTGCTGGAGCAGCTGACCTGGGCGCTCAAGGGGCGGTTCGCCGTGTCCTCGGCGCGCGACGCCACCCAGGGCCGCGCCCTGTGCGCCTCGGAGCCGGATCTCTACCTTTTCGACATGCGGCTGCCGCCCTCCGGCCAGGTTCGGGAAGGCCTCGATCTGATGCGATACGTCCGCCAGCGGGACCCGGAGGCGACGGTCGTCATGATGTCCGGGGAAGGGGAGCGTCAGGCGGCCCTCGAGGCCATCGCCCACGGGGCCTTCGATTTCTTCCAGAAGCCGATCGACACCAACGAGCTTCTCGTGATCCTGAACCGGGCCCTCGAGCGGCGCAGACTGCTCGTCGAGAATCGGGAGCTGCGACAGGCGGCGCAGCCGGCGCCCTTCGGCCGCATCATCGGCACGAGTTCGGCCATGCGGGGTCTGGCTCGCGACATCGAACGGGTCGCGGGCAGCGACGCGACGGTGCTTCTCCTGGGCGAAAGCGGGACGGGCAAGGACCTCGTGGCCCAATCGATCCACGCCGCCAGCCCGCGCCGCGACCGGGCGTTCGTTCCGGTCAATGCCTCGGCCCTTCCGGAATCGCTGGCCGAGGCGGAGCTCTTCGGCCACGAGAAGGGCGCCTTCACCGGCGCGATCGCGTCGCGGCCCGGCCGCTTCGAGCTCGCGCACGGCGGCACGCTCTTCCTGGACGAAATCGGAACGCTCTCGGCGGCAGTTCAGGCCAAGCTGCTGCGGGTCCTCGAAAGCCACGAAATCGAGCGTGTCGGCGGCCGCCGTTCGATCCCGGTGGACTTCCGCCTGATCTCGGCGACCAACGAGGACCTCGAGGCGCGCGTGGCCGCCGGCACCTTCCGCGAGGACCTCTTCTATCGGATCCACACCGTGGCGCTTCGCATCGCCCCGCTGCGTGAGCGCGGCGAGGACATCGCGTTGCTGTCCGAGCACTTTCTCGCACTCTTCGGTCAGAGACATCGCAAGCCCGACCGGTCCCTTTCGGCAGGCGCGCTCGCGCGGCTACGCAGCCACGCCTGGCGGGGAAACGTCCGCGAGCTCCAGCACGTCATCGAGACGCTCGTGCTTTTTTCCGACACGCCGGAGATCGGCGAAGAGGAGCTGCCCCGGGCCCTGCGCGAGGGATCCGGGGGCCCGGTCGCACCGGGCGGCGCGCCGGCGGACTTTGCCGCCGCCGTCGAGGATTTCGAGCGCCGAACGCTGGCGAACGCGATCGCGGCGGCCGGCGGCGTGAAAGCGGAGGCGGCTCGGCGGCTCGGCCTCGATCCGAACCAGATCAAATATCTGTGTCGAAAGTACAACCTGTAGGCGGTTGAGAAATTCAACACTTCGTGGGGCAAAATTTCATCCTCGGCGCTCGCACTTTCCGGCTGGCCAAACCTAAATGACTCAAAAACATAGACTTCGATCGAGACCTTTGCGGCCGAGATCATGGCCTCGATCTTGCGCTTATCACTGGCAACAGAAGGAGGATCCAATGGGCAACGAAGTCAAGATCAAGCTGACGGAGGCGCAGAAGGCCAAGATCAAGCAGGCCACGGGCAAGGACCTGCCGGAGATCCGCCTCGAGACGTTCGGCTCGCCGATGCACCCGACCTCCAGGTCGGTTTCGGCCCGCGCGGCGGGTCGGGCGGTTTCGGCTCGCGCGGCGGGCAAGGCAATCAGCGCTCGCGCGGCCGGCAAGGCGATCAGCGCTCGCGCGGCTGGCAAGGCGATCAGCGCTCGTGCGGCTGGCAAGGCGATCAGCGCTCGCGCGGCCGGCAAGGCGATCAGCGCTCGTGCGGCTGGCAAGGCGATCAGCGCTCGTGCGGCTGGCAAGGCGATCAGCGCTCGTGCGGCCGGCAAGGCGATCAGCGCTCGTGCGGCTGGCAAGGCGATCAGCGCTCGTGCGGCTGGCAAGGCGATCAGCGCTCGTGCGGCTGGCAAGGCGATCAGCGCCCGTGCGGCTGGCAAGGCGATCAGCGCCCGTGCGGCTGGCAAGGCGATCAGCGCTCGTGCGGCTGGCAAGGCGATCAGCGCCCGTGCGGCTGGCAAGGCGATCAGCGCCCGTGCGGCTGGCAAGGCGATCAGCGCCCGTGCGGCCGGCAAGGCGAGCTTCTAGTCGAGGCAGGTCATCCCGGAGCGCCCCGCACCCGCGGGGCGCTCTTCTTTTCTCGCCGCCATTCTCGCGGCGCCTACCAGGCGACCGACTGCACCCAGCGTTTCACGACCCGCCAGGCGCGTGAGGCGTAGGACGCCCTTCGGCCGTAGATCTTCGCGTAGCCGACCATCCCGGGCCGCAGGCTGCCGTCGGCATTCTCGAAGACCGCCAGAGCGACGAACTGCTCGGGGTGCTCGCCGGGAACGGCGGGCTCGACCCCCGCGCTTGCGGTCGCCGGCGAGTCGAGCGTTGCGGGCGAGATCCACGCGACGGTGCCGTGCGCCGGCGCCATTCGGCCCCGGAAGAGCGCGGTGACCGGATCGTGCGGCTGCAGGTCGTCGAGCAGCCGCTCGGTCACCGGGAGCTCGGCGCGCAGGCGGTCGACCTCTCCGACCTCCAACAGGAGCGCACCGGCCGGCATGGAACGTCCCACGAGGTCCTCCAGCCGTCGTGTGAGCACACGTCCGGCGATCGGGCTGCGGACGACGAGTTGCGCCTCCCGGGCCTGGCCGCTCCGGATGGCGGCCGCGACCGACCCGCCCTCGCTCTCCGACCGGAAGACGCGCGCGGGCGCCGCTTCCTGCCGGGCGCGGCTGGCCTGTCCGATCAGTCGACCGCGCTCGGCTTCGAGGCGCGCGGTCTCCTCGTCCGCCTGCGGGCTGACGAGGCGCAGGAGCGGCTGGCCCTTCCGAACGCGATCGCCCACGTTGACGAATGTCTCGGCGACGACGGCGTCCTCGGGGGCCTCGAGCCGCACGCTGACCATGGGCTTGAGGGTCGCCGGGGCGCGCAGCGTCCGGCGGCCCAGGGGCAGCAGCAGGAGGAGAGCGAGGATCCCGGCCGAGGCCAGGAGGACGGAACGGGTTCGCGGGGACATGAGCAGCTCCTTCTTGTCGAGGTAGAAGAGGCGTGCCGTGCGCGTGACGAGGCGGACGCGCTGGCGGAAGAGGCGGTACATCGTCACGAGGACGAGGATGAGAGCCCAGTTCGGAAACAGATGGTGGTACAGGTTGTAGAAGAGGCCGCCGATGAACCGCATGATCACCGTGACCCAGGCCAGGCACAGCAGGCCGAAGACCCAGTAGATCCTGCGCTTGCGACGCGAAGCCGGCGGGACCTCGACCGGCAGGTGCAGGACCTTCTTCTGAAACACCGCACCGATGTGCCGGATCGATTCCTCGCGCAAGTCCGGTATCTCGACGATCGACGAGAGCGCGTAGTAGCCGTCGATCTTGATGAGAGGGTTGACGTTGAAGAAAACCGTCGAGACACCCGTGAAGAGCATGGCCTTGAAGGCCACTTCGTGGAGAAGCGTGTCCGGGTAGGATGCGACCCAGGCGACGGTCGCCACCGAGCACATGAACGCCTCCACGTACACACCCGCCGTGGTGACCCACAGGCGGTGCCACTTGCTTTCGAAGAGGACCGAATCCGTCGTATCGCAGTAGAAGGCCGGCGTGAAGTACAGGAGGGCGATGCCGATGTCGTGGACATCGCCCCCGTAGATCTTGACCGCGTAGGCGTGGGCGAACTCGTGAAACAGGCCCACGAACGTCAGGAGGAAGAAGAACTGCAGGATGTCGATCAGCGGCTTGGAGGTCAGCGCGTAGAGCTCCGTGGTGCCGCTCCAGATCACGTCCCAGTGAACGAGCATGACGCCGAAGGCCCAGGCGGCGAACACGAGGGCGGCGGCGACGACCGGCGGCGTCCAGAACCAGCGCACGTACTTGACGGTGCGGTCGAGGAAGCGATTGGGGTCGAGGACGTGGAAGAGCATGAAGAACGGGTTGAATCCCTCCGCCTTCTCCTGGGCCGCACGCTGACGCGCCGTCCGGGCCTTCGCGAGCAGCGACAGGTTCTTCTCCGCCACGGACTGGGCGAGAAGATCCAGCTCGCGGAGCAGCTCGTAGTACTCGACGATCAGGGGCATCTCGATTTTCTCGCGCGGAAACCGGGCCTGGTATTCCGCATGGATCTCGGCGAGCGAGCGCGTGCCGTCGAACAGAGCGATCAGGCCCCACTCGCCGTCCTCGAAGTTGTAGTACTTGGTGGTCTCCGGATTCTTGACGACCCACTTGACCTCGCCGAGCTGGACGACCCGGCGGACGACGGCGTCGGGGCGGATCGCGGGACGTTGGCTCGCCGCTCCGAGCCGGGCGGCCAGGGCGGCGGCGCCCTGCTCGGGCCGCCCGGCGGCCATCAGTTTCGAGGGCCGCGCGAGGGGGTTCACGGCAGGATGGGCCAGACCTTGTTCCAGAGGTAGCGCAGGGGCTTGCGGAACAGGGCGGTGATCATCCGCCGCGTGCCGACACTGACCTTCGCGGTCCCGAGCATCCCCGTCTTCAGGAGCCCGTCGGGATTGGCGATGGCGACCTCGGCGATCACGAATCGCTCGGTTCCCTCCTCGCGGACCCTCGCGGCCACGCGCTCGACCGTGCCGCGGAAGGCGCGGCCGGGAAAGGGGTGAAACTTGAGGGTCGCATTTTCACCCGTCTTCACCAGGCCCGCCTCGGATTCGGGAATCGCCACCTCGGCGGTGAGCGAGCGGACGTCCGCGACGACGCAGAACTCCTCTCCGCGCGGCAGGAGCTGGCCGACCCGCTCCTCGATTCTCGGCGTGATGATCACCCCCGCGGACGGCGCTTTCAGCCGGGTCTGGGTCAGCCTCTCCTGCTCGAGGGCAATGCGCGCCCGCGCCTCGTCCCGGCGGGCGGCGGCATCGAAGACCGCGGCCGGGTCGCCCTGCTCGCGGGCGCGGGAGACCTCGCTGTCGGCGATCGCGAGCGCGGACCGGGCCGCGGCGAGATCGGCCGCGAAGCTCTCGTCGCGGAGCGTGGCGATCACGGTGCCGGCCTCGACGCTGTCGCCTTCGCGATGCAGAACCGAGGCGACGACGCCGCCGACGAGCGAGGTCACGGCGGCCCGGCGGCCCGGCAGGACCCGGGCGGGTGCGGCGATCCGGAGGGGCCAGGGGAGAATGCACAGGGCGAGAACCGCTGCCCCGATGCCGATCGCGGCCCGCCGCCGCCGGGCCTCGGGGAGCGCGCCGAGTTTGCGCTTCTTCTCGAGCAGCGGCTTCCAGAACCCGGCCAGCGGCACCTGGCGGTACAGCTGGGCGTTGCGGACCGCGACGGTTGCCTGGTTGACCAGAATGGAGAGCAGGTCGCGCGTGCCCTCGTCGAAGAGGAGGGCCTCGCGGCTTTCGAAGCCCAGGGCACCGAGCTTGCCCTCCTCGTCTTTGAGCAGGACGCCGAAGAAGGACCGCAGGCCCGTCTCCTGGAACAGCGTCCGGAACTTCTCCTCGGTCTCCGGCCGGTCGGCCGTGATCTCGCCGTCCTCGGTCTGTGTGACAGCCGTGTCCGTACCGGAAAGGAAGACCCACTGGAGCAGGTCCTCCATGCGGCGGACCTCGGGATTCTTGCGGTCGAGCTCGGAGGTTCCGGAGATCGCGCCGAGGCGCAGCCGGCCCTTCTCCTGGATGGCGATGCCGCAGCGGTCGTAGGCGATCAGGGCGGCGGTCGCGTTGACGATCGTCTGCATGACCTTGTCGAGGTCGAGGGTCGCGGTGATCTCCCGGCTGACCGCGAGCAGGGCGTCGAGCTCCTCGACCTTCTTCTCGGCCTCGTGCTGTCGCGCGGTGCGCAGCGCCCGCACGGCCTGCCGGGCGAGATCGTTGAGGAGCTCCTCGTCCTCCGCGGAGAACTCGGGGTGGCGGCCCCGCTTGTTGGCGACGACGAGGGCTCCGATCGGGAGCTCGTCTTCCACGAGCGGCACCACCAGCGCGGACCGGACGGGGTAGAGCGGGTTCTCCGTCGAGACGGGATCGGTCTCCGGAATCCGGTTGCGGCGGACGGGCTCCTGGTCGGCGATGACGTCCCCGACCAGGTCGCCGCCGACGGACTCGGGCGGTGTTTCGACGTCGTAGTTTTCGTTGACCGCGGTGGCCGCGACGGTCACGCTCTCATCGCTCTCCAGCATCCACAGGCAGGCCAACTCGCCCGTGACCATGTCCGCGGCCTTTCCTGCGATCAGCGCCGAGAGCTCGTCCGTGTCGATCGTCGACCCGAAGGCCTTGGACAGGTCGTAGAGGTTGGTCAGCCGCTCGATGGCATGGAGCATCCCGATCGTCTTGCGCTCGGCGCGCAGGGCCCGCCCGAGGGCCGGCGCCGCCTGCTCCAGGAAGTGCTCCAGGCGCGCGAGCGCCTTGTCGGCGTCGGGCATCTCGGTGAAGAAGAGCGCCAGCAGGCCGACCACCAGCCCCTCGGCCTCGAGCGGCACGGCGATACAGGCGCGGTAGCCCGGCAGCCCCCGCACGAACGGGTCGTTCGACGTCAGTTCCTCGCCCGCCAGCACGACCGGCTGGCGGTCGCGGACGAGGTCGTGGATGGTGCCGGTGTCCCGGGGCGCCGAGCGCCTCAGGAACTTCGCGACGCCCGCGCCTTCGGCGCCGATGCAATGGAAGAGCGGGTGGACCGTGTCGGGGGCCCAGAGGAGCGTCGCGTCCGCGCCCGCCATCGCCGCGCTCCAGCGCGCCGCCCAGCCCGAGGTCTGGGCCAGGTTCTCGCACAGGGCGAGCTCTGCGAGGGCCGAAACCTGGCTTTCGGTCTCTCTCTCCTCGACTCGGACGGGTCCGCCGCGGGGTCGTTCGGGTTCGTCCGCCAACCTTCTCCTTCCGGAAACGGCAACCGAAGCGCCGACTCAGAAGCTCGAGACGGCGGCCTCCATGTCCTCGTGGATCTCGAACACCGAATCGAGCTTGGTCATCTGGAGGAGCTTGCGGATCTGGGGGCCGGCGTTGAGCAGCTTCGTCTGGCCGCCTTCCTTCTGAGCGTTGGTCAGCGCGCGGACCAGGGCCCCGAGGCCCGAGCTGTCGAGAAATCCGACGCTGGAGAGGTCGATGAGGAGGTTGACGCGCCCGTCCTCGAGAAGCCGGGTGACCGTCTTCTTGAAGTTGGCCTCGGCTTCGCCGATCACGAGGTCGCCCCCGACCGTGATGATCGTCACGCCACCGTCTTCCCGCGTTGTCAGGTCCATCGAGTGGGCGGATTATGTCAAACATTGGAGCGTCGGAGGCAAGGGGTGAAACCTCGGGCCGGGAGCGGCATCGAAGGCGTGGAAGTGAAGCCTTGAGCCCAACTGGCCGGAGGAGGACGGATCGGGAAAGCCCCCGGGCGGATGAGTCCGGCCGGGGGCGAGGATGAGCGGCGGCGAGCGTCCCGACATCACCTGCCGGAAGCTTCTGGACTTTCTCTACCTCGACCTCGACCTCGATCTCGAGCACGAGCCGCCCGAGGACCGGCGCCATTCGAACGGCACCAGGCGGTCTGTCCACCCTGCCGCGACTACATTCGCCAGTACCAGGAATCGATTGGCCTCGGCCGGGCGGTCTTCGCCGACCTGGATCTCCCCGTCGAGGGCGAGGCGCCCGAGCAGCTGGTCCAGGCCATCCTCGAGGCCAGGCACCGGCCGTAACCCGCCGGTCGCCGATCGGCGGCCTGTGCGGGCCGATGCCCCGTCCGCGCCTTCCGGGAGCGACACCGCGGCCGACGACGCGCCGCGCCCTTCGCCGCCACCAGCCACGGCCGCGGGGCCGCTGGATGCCCCGCGCCGGCTTCGTGCTTATGATGGCGGCATGCCGATCGACCGCCGCTCGCTCCTGTCCCTGTCGGCCGCGGCGCTGGCGCACGCGCGGCTCGCGACGGCTCGGCCCGACCCGACGAAGACGCCCGTGGTCAAGACCGCCGGAATCCGGCTGATCCCGGTCGACGGCAAGTACAAGGTCTGGACCAAGAAGGTCGGCCACGGTCCGATCCGGATGCTGACGCTCCACGGCGGGCCCGGCGTGACGCACGAGTACTTCGAGTGTTTCGAGGACTTCCTGCCCCAGGCCGGAGTCGAGTTCTATTACTACGACCAGCTCGGCTCGTTCTACTCGGACCAGCCCGACGACCCGTCGCTCTGGACGATCGACCGATTTCGCGAAGAGGTCGAGCAGGTCCGCTCCGCGCTCGGCCTCGAGGACTTCTACCTCTACGGCCAGTCCTGGGGCAGCATGCTGGCGATCGAGTACGCGCTGAAGTATCCCCGCTATCTCAAGGGGCTGGTGCTGTCGAGCATGACGGCCTCGATCCCGTCCTACATGGCCTACGTGGCGAAGCTGCGCGCGGCCCTGCCGAAGGACCTCCTCGCGACCCTCGAGAAGTACGAGGCCACCGGGGACTACGATGCCCCCGAATACCAGGAGGCCATGTACCGGGGCGTGTACGGCCGGTACGTGTGCCGCCTCGATCCCTGGCCGGATCCGGTTGCGCGCGCCTTCAGGCACATCAATCCCCAGGTCTACGGCACCATGCAGGGGCCGAACGAGTTCGTCGTGACGGGCACGTTCAAGGACTGGGATCGCTGGAACGACCTCTCGAAGATCCGCGTTCCGACGCTCGTCATGGGAGCGACCTACGACGAGATGAATCCCGAGGACATCCGGCGGATGGGGACCCTGCTGCCGCGTTCCCGCGTCGCGATCTGCGGAAACGGCAGCCACCTGGCGATGTGGGACGATCAGGAGACCTACTTCCGGTTCCTCCTGGGGTTCCTGCGTGACGTCCAGGCCGGCCGGTTCCCGCCCGCGCGGGCGAGCTAGCGGCGGCCGCCGCCGCGCCGCCTTGACCACTTCCTGAGGAAAACCCCGGGACCCGTTGGGCCGTAACCATGGCGCGATGGGGGGCATCCAATCCGCCATGACGATTCATCTTTTCGGACCCCCGGGCGAAGCCCGCGGCCGCAACCTCTTCTATCTGCTGGCCCGTTCCCCCGAGCGAGATCCGACCGTGGGGGTCTCCGCGTACTACGGGGGTGACAGGCGCGGTCCCCGGGTTTCCTTCACGGTTCGCAGCGGAGGCGCGCGGGAACGCACCGGACGTGCCGGGCGGCCGGAGGAGCAGTAGAATTCGCGGCTTGCGCCGATGCCGGGATGCCCGGCCGTCGCGATCCGGAACGTGGGTATCTGGCGGCAGCCATGCCGGCTGACGCGGTGTTCGTCGGACCCCGGACACGGGGCCGAAAGGAGAGAGGGATGAAGAAGAGCGATCTGACGGTCAAGGCGATGGGGCTCGCGGTGGCGGGCATCGTCGCCGGCTCGCAGCTGCTCTCGGCGCTGCCGAAGAACAGCTCCAAGGCCGGCGACCGCAACGGCACCGCGGGAGACGAGAAGGGCGCCAAGGACAAGGCGGGAGCGACGTCCGACAAGCACGTCTGCAAGGGCATGAACTCGTGCAAGGGGAAGGGCGGCTGCAAGAGCGGCGACAACGGCTGCTCGGGCAAGAACTCCTGCAAGGGCCACGGCGGCTGCGCGTCGGCCGACATGAAGCACTCCTGCAAGGGCATGAACGCCTGCAAGGGCCAGGGCGGCTGCAAGAGCGGCGACAACAGCTGCGCGGGCAAGAACTCCTGCAAGGGCCACGGCGGCTGCGCCGTCCCGGTGGAGAAGCACGCGGCCTAGTCCTCCTTCATTTCGCGACGGGGGCCGGCGCGCACCGGCCCCCGTCTCTTCTCGAGGTCCGGGAATTGAGATCTGTGACCCGCAACCGCTGGAACCTTCCCGATCTGGGCGTAGGCGTCGGCCTGCGCACGGTCCACTACCCGCACATCCTCGAGCATCGGCCCGCGGTCGACTTCTTCGAAGTCCTTTCGGAGAACTACCTGGACACGGGCGGACGGCCCGCCTGGGTGCTCGACCAGGTGGCCGAGCGGTACCCGCTCGTCCTCCACGGCGTCTCGATGTCGATCGGCTCGACGGATCCGCTCGACCGCGCCTACCTCGCGAAACTGAAAGCTCTCGCCGGCCGCACCCGCGCGCTCTGGGTGTCCGACCATCTGTGCTGGACCGGCGTTTCCGGGCGAAACACCCACGACCTGCTTCCGATGCCGCTGACCGAGGAGGCGCTCGCCCACGTCGTCGAGCGCGTCAAGACCGTTTCGGAGATCCTCGAGCGGCCGCTCATCCTCGAAAACGCGTCGACGTACGCGGAGTTCGCCGCCTCGAGCATGCCGGAGTGGGAGTTCTTCGGCCGGATGATGGAGGAAGCGGATTGCGGGATGCTGCTCGACGTCAACAACGTTTACGTCAGCGCGTTCAACCACGGATTCGACCCGAAGGCGTACCTCGACGCGATCGACCCGTCACGGGTCGCGCAGTACCACCTGGCGGGCCACACGAACAAGGGAACCCACATCATCGACACGCATAGCGACCGCGCGATCCCGGAAGTCTGGGACCTGTATCGCCACGCGGTCGCGCGCACCGGCAACGTCTCGACCCTCTTCGAGTGGGACGGCGACATCCCGGCCTTCGAGGTCGTCCACGCGGAGGCGCTGAAGGCCCGGCGGTTCCGGGAGCAGGAGAAGGGCGTTGCCGCGGCCTCGTGAGCTGCCGCTTCCGCGACTGCAGCGCTGGATGCAGGCGGTCATCGAACAGCCCGGCGCGGCGGAGGACGCCGTCGCGTCGCCGGCGGCCCGGACCGAGCTCGACCCGGAGGAGATCGCAAGCGTGATCCTGCCTTCGAAGACGCTGTCCCCGGTCGAGCGGGTCGGCGTCTACCAGGGGATGTATCTGGCACGGATGACGGAGGCCCTCGGCAACGACTTTCCGGCCGTCGCGCACTTTCTGGGCGACGAGGCGTTCTCGGATCTGGTGGCGCGCTACGTCGCGGCCCATCCCTCGCGCAGCTACACCCTCAATCGCCTCGGGGACCAGTTTCCGGCCTTCGTCCGCGGGTCCCGCGGGATCCGCCGGAAGGCCTTCGTGGCCGACCTGGCGCGGCTGGAGCTCCTCGTGACCGAGGTCTTCGACGCCCCGGAGTCGCCCGTCTGGCCGGCGGAGGAGGTCGCGCGCGTGCCCGAGGCCGCGTGGCCGAACGCGGTGCTCGTGCCGTCGGCGGCCCTCCGGGTCGCGGCATTCGCGTATCCGGTCAACGCGTATCTCCAATCCGTCAAGGTCGAGGATCACGACCATCCGGCGACCGACCGCAAGGCCACGTGGATCGCGGTGTACCGGAAGTCCTACGAGGTGTGGCGGCTGGATCTCTCCCGCCCCGCGCACGCATTCCTGGCCGCGCTCGTCGAGGGCCGTCCGTTCGGCCGGGCGGTGGCGCAGGCCTCCCGCGGCCTGCAGGGCTCCGCGGGCGACCAGCTTTTCCGGTGGTTGCGGGACTGGGTCGCGGAGGGAATGTTCCAGGGCGTCATCCTGCACGAATCGCGCTGACGTCGCGCCCCCGTTTGGACGATCCGGCCGGTCCGCATCGAATTGCCGCGCGCACGCTCGGCGTCGGCGGCGGCGTAGTCGGGGAGGGATAGCCTGTGCCCATGCGCGACACGTTGACCCGGGAGTGGCTCGAGGCCGACGGCCTCGGCGGTTTCGCTTCGGGGACGGTCGCGGGGATCCGGACCCGGCGCTATCACGCCCTGCTCCTGACGGCGACCACGCCTCCGACCGGCCGCGTCGTCCTCGTCAACGGATTCGACGCCTGGGTGACGACCTCCTCGGGCCGCTACGCCATAACGTCCCAGGCCTACGGCCCGGACGTGACCTACCCGGACGGCGCCTCCCGCGCCGACGCCTTCACTCTCGATCCCTGGCCACGGTGGACGTTCACCCTTCCCGACGGCACGCGCATCGCGCAGGAGGTGTTCGTGCCCCGGGGCGCCGCCGCGGCGGCCGTCGAGTGGAGGCTCCTCTCCGGCGCGGGGCCGGTGGCCCTGGAGGTCCGGCCGTTTCTCTCCGGGCGCGACTATCACTCCCTGCACCACGAAAATCCGGCCTTCCGGTTCGAGGCCGAAGTCTCGGCCGATGGGGGGCTCCGGTTCCGCCCGTACGCCGATCAGCCGGCGATCGCGATGCGCTCGACCGGAACCTACGCGCACTCGCCCGAGTGGTATCGCAACTTTCTCTACGCCGAGGAGCGCGAGCGCGGACTCGACTTCATCGAGGACCTCGCATCGCCCGGCACCCTCCGCTTCGACCTCGACCGCGGCGACGGCATCTGGCTCATGGCCGCGGAGGGTCACGAGGCGACCCTCGGCGGCGCAAGAGCGGCGGCGGCCCTGGAGGCGCTTCGCAACGCCGAGAGGCAGCGGCGCGCCGCGTTCCCGAGCCGGCTCGAGCGTTCGGCCGACGCCTACCTGGTGCGCCGCGGCGAGGGGCAGACGGTCGTCGCCGGGTATCCGTGGTTCACCGACTGGGGCCGGGACACGTTCATCGCGCTTCGCGGTCTGTGCCTGGCGACGGGCCGGCTCGACGAAGCCGGGCAGATCCTCGTCGAGTGGGCCGGCGCCGTCTCGGAAGGGATGCTTCCGAACCTCTTTCCCGACGGGAAAGTTCAGCCCGAGTTCAACTCGGTCGACGCCTCGCTCTGGTATCTGATCGCCGTGCACGAGTATTTTCAGGCGCGGGCCGCCGCCGGACGGCGCGTCGCCGGGGCCGAGCGCCGGAGTCTCGAGGAGGCTTTCGGGGCAATCCTGGCCGGCTACGCCCGCGGCACGCGATTCGGGATCCGGGCCGACGCCGACGGGCTGCTCGCCGCCGGGGGTCCCGGGCGTCCAGTTGACCTGGATGGACGCGAAGGTGGGCGACTGGGTCGTGACGCCACGCATCGGCAAACCGGTCGAGATCCAGGCGCTCTGGATCAACGCCCTGAAGATCGCCGGCGGCTTTTCCGACGACTTCGCCGACCTGCTCGGCCGGGCGACGGCTTCCTTCGAGGAGCGTTTCTGGAACGCGAGCGACGGCTGCCTGTACGACGTCGTCGACGTCGACCACCGCCCCGGCACGGCCGACGCGACCCTGCGACCCAACCAGATCTTCGCCGTCGGCGGCCTGCCGTTTCCCCTCGTCACGGGTGAGCGGGCGCGCCGGATCGTCGACGCCGTCGAGTCGCGGCTGTCGACGCCGCTGGGTCCCCGCACCCTGCCGCCGGGGCACCCCGACTACCGGCCCGTCTACACGGGCGGCCCGCTCGAGCGCGACGGCGCCTACCATCAGGGGACCGTCTGGCCGTGGCTCCAGGGCGCTTTCGCCGAAGCCTGGGTCCGCGTCCGGGGGGGCGGCGCCGACGTGGTCCGCCAGGCGCGCGAGCGGTTCCTCGCGCCGCTGCGCGAGCACCTCGACGAGGCCGGCCTCGGCCACGTTTCCGAGATCGCCGACGCCGATTCCCCTCACACCCCGCGCGGCTGCCCGTTCCAGGCCTGGTCGCTCGGCGAGTTCATCCGCCTCGACCGGGTGATCCTCGCCGAAGCGCTGGCCACGCCCGCGAAACCGGCCGCGCGACACGCCGGGCGCCGCCCGGCATCCAAGGTGCGGACATGACCGAAACACACGCTCAACTCGATTCCGAGCGCCTCCGCCTCGACGAGGACCGGAAACGCGTCGAAGAACTGGAAGCGCTGGGGCCCGTATCTGTCCGAGCGCCAGTGGGGGACGGTCCGCGAGGACTACAGCGCCCACGGCACCGCCTGGGACTCCTTCCCCCACGATCACGCCCGCTCGCGCACCTACCGCTGGGGCGAGGACGGCCTCATGGGCATCTCGGACCGCCACCAGTACGTCTGCTTCGCGATCGCCCTCTGGAACGGGAAGGACCCGATCCTCAAGGAGCGCCTCTTCGGCCTGACGGGCTCCCAGGGCAACCACGGCGAGGACGTCAAGGAGTCCTACTACTACCTCGACTCGACGCCGACGCACTCCTACATGAAGGCGCTGTACAAGTACCCGCAGCGCGAGTTTCCGTACGAGCGGCTTCTCGACGAGAACCGGAACCGTTCCCGGCAGGACCCCGAGCTCGAGCTCATCGACACGGGCGTCTTCGACGACGACCGGTACTTCGACGTCTTCACCGAGTACGCGAAGGCCTCGCCGGACGACATCCTGATCCGCGTGCGCGTGTTCAACCGCGGCCCCGAGGCGGCCACGGTCCATCTGCTGCCGACGATCTGGTTCCGCAACACGTGGTCGTGGGGCCTCGGCCACCGGCGGCAGAGACTGCGCGCGGGCGAGGCACACTCGGGGTTCTCGACGATCGACGTCGACAGCGAGTACTACGGCCGCCTGGCCCTCCAGTGCGAGGGCGCGCCGGAGCTGCTCTTCACCGAGAACGAGTCCAATGCCAGGCGCCTCTGGGGCGTGGACAACGATTCGCCGCACGTCAAGGACGGCATTCACGACTACGTGATCCATGGGGCGAAGGACGCGGTCAACCCCGAGGGCGTGGGCTCGAAGAGCTCGGCCCGCTACGTCCTGACGATCCCGGGCGGCGAGTCGGCCGTCGTGCGCCTGCGCCTCTCGCGGACCTCCGCGCCGGACCGGCCGTTCGGTGACGAGTTCGACGACCTCTTCGAGGAGCGCATCCGCGAGGCCAACGCCTTCTACGACACCCTCGCCACGCCGGACCTCTCGGACGACGCCCGCGCGGTCCAGCGCCAGGCCTTCGCCGGAATGCTGTGGTCCAAGCAGTTCTACTACTACGACGCCAACCGGTGGCTGCGCGGCGACCCCGCCGGCCCCGAGCCGCCGAAGGAACGCCTGCACGGCCGCAATTCGGATTGGACGCACCTCTTCAACGCCGACGTCGTCTCCATGCCGGACAAGTGGGAGTACCCCTGGTACGCCGCCTGGGATCTGGCGTTCCACTGCATTCCGCTCGCGCTCGTGGACCCCGATTTCGCCAAGCAGCAGCTCGTTCTGCTGCTGCGCGAGTGGTACATGCATCCCAACGGACAGCTGCCGGCCTACGAATGGGCCTTCGGGGACGTGAACCCTCCCGTCCACGCCTGGTCGGCCTGGCGCGTCTACAAGATCGACAAGAAGCGGACGGGCACGGGAGACCGCAAGTTCCTCGAGCGCGTCTTCCACAAGCTGCTGCTGAACTTCACCTGGTGGATCAACCGCAAGGACGCCGAGGGCAAGAACGTCTTCCAGGGCGGCTTCCTGGGGCTCGACAACATCGGCGTCTTCGACCGCTCGGCGCCCCTGCCGACGGGCGGCCACATCGAGCAGTCCGACGCGACGAGCTGGATGGGGATGTACTGCCTGAACATGCTCGCCATCGCCCTCGAGCTCGCCCGGGAGGATTCCGCGTACGAGGACGTCGCCTCCAAGTTCTTCGAGCACTTCGTCTACATCTGCCGGGCGATGAACAACATCGGAGGCGAGGGCATCGAGCTCTGGAACCGTGACGACGGGTTCTTCTACGACGTCCTGGATCTGCCGGACGGGCGGAAGTTCCCGATGAAGGTGCGGTCGATGGTCGGGCTGATCCCGCTCTTCGCGGTCGAGACGCTCGGCTCCGACACGATCGACAGGCTGCCCGGCTTCAAGCGCCGCATGCAGTGGTTCCTGGAGAACCGGCCGGACTTCGCCCAGCACGTCGAAACCGAAACCGCGCCGAACGGACAGGTGCGCCGGTTCTTCTCGCTCGTCAACCGCCAGCGACTCAAGCAGATCTGCCGGTACCTGCTGGACGAGAACGAGTTCCTTTCGCCGCACGGCATCCGCGCCGTCTCGCGCCACCACAAGGACAACCCGTACGTGCTCGAGGTCGCGGGTATGGAGCACCGGGTCGACTACGAGCCGGCGGAGTCTTCGACGGGTCTCTTCGGAGGCAACTCCAACTGGCGCGGGCCCGTCTGGTTCCCGGTCAACTACCTGATCATCGAGTCGCTCCAGAAGTTCCACTTCTACCTGGGCGACGCCTACAAGGTCGAGCTGCCGCACGGCTCGGGCCAGCTGCGCAGCCTCTGGGACGTGGCGGGGGAGCTGTCGCGGCGCCTCAACCGCATCTTCCTGCGCGACGCGGACGGGCGGCGGCCGGTCTTCGGGGGCGCGCACAAGCTCCAGACCGACCCCCACTTCCAGGACCACGTCCTCTTTTACGAGTACTTCCACGGCGACAACGGCGCCGGCATCGGCGCGAGCCACCAGACCGGCTGGACGGGTCTCGTGGCCAAGCTCATCCAGCAGAGCGGCCAGTAGCGGGGTCAGGTCTGAATTCTTCGGAGTTTCGGTTGCCCACCGGGGTGCCCCGCGGCGGGACGGGCCGCAAGGGCGGAAGGGCTGACCCCGAAACCTCGACAGCCATTCGGGCATCCGAACCTTCATGAAAGCCATTGCCGTCATTCCCGGAAAGCCCGACTCCATCCACCTGCGCGAGGCTCCCAAGCCCTCGCTCGACGAGATCCCCGGCGGGCGCGGCGTGCTCGTGCGCGTGCTGCACGTAGGCGTGGACGGTACCGACAAGGAGATCAACGCCGCCGAGTACGGGGCACCGCCCGCCGGGCACGACTACCTGATCCTCGGTCACGAGAGCTTCGGCCGGGTCGAGGCGGTCGGGCCCGAGGTCCGGACGCTGGCCCCGGGCGACTACGTCGTCGCGTCCGTGCGCCGGCCGGGCACGAGCCTCTACGATGCCATCGGATTGCAGGACATGACGACCGACGATTCCTACTTCGAGCGCGGCATCAACCTGCTCCACGGATACCTCGCCGAGTACTACGTCGACGCCGTGGACTTCTTGGTCAAGGTGCCCGAGCGGCTGAAGTCGGTCGGCGTCCTGATGGAGCCGACGAGCGTCGCCGAGAAGGCGATCGGGCAGGCCTACGAAATCCAGCGCCGGCTGCGGGTATGGCGGCCGCGCAAGGCCGCCGTCCTCGGGACCGGGACTCTGGGTCTGCTCGCGTCGATGATTCTCAAGCTGCGGGGACTCGAGGTCGTCGCGTTCGGCCTGCAGGAGGCGCCCTACCGCAACTCCGATCTCCTGGAAGAGATCGGTGTGCGGTACGTGTCGACCAAGACGACGAGCCTCCGGCAGGCGGCGGCCGAGCACGGGCCGTTCGACATCATCCTGGAGGGGACCGGTTTCTCGCCGCTGGTTTTCGAGGCGATGGAGGTGCTGGCCAAGAACGGCGTCCTCGCCATGGTTTCCGTGACGGGGGGCGACCGGAAGATCGAGGTTCCCGCCGACCGCATCAACCAGGGGTTCGTCCTCGGCAACAAGGTCGCCGTCGGCAGCGTCAACGCCAGCCGCGAGGACTTCGAGGCGGGTGTCCGGGACCTTTCGCAGGCCGAGCTCTCCTATCCGGGCTGGCTTCGGAAGCTTCTGACCCACCCCGTGAAGGGTCTCGAGAACTTCCGCGAGCTCCTCGGCCACCTGACCTCCGGCAACGGAGTGATCAAGGCCTACTGCGAGGTCGCCGAATAGGGGGTCAGGTCTGGATTCTTCGGAATTTCGGCCGCCGGCTCGGAACTCCGAAGATTTCAGACCTGACCCCGCTCGCCGCTCAGCGATCGAACCAGAGGAACTGGTACGAGACGCTGTAGGTCGTGAAGTTGGCGCCGATGGAGGTCGTGGCGCCTTTCGCCCAGAAGAGCTTGAGCGATTGCCGCCGCCCGAGCGGCACGGACCCGGTCAGGCTGATGCGGGCGTTCTTCTGCAGGTCCGCGCGGGGTTCGCCGTCGAGGCTGGTCCGGCCGCCGGTGTAGTAGGTCGCGCTCGCGGCGAGCCACAGGCGCGGCCGGAATGTGTAGCTGACGTGGCCCTGGAAGGCCCAGATGGGCTGCTGCGTCCGCCTCTGTCCTCCGTAGAAGTCGTCGTTCGGGGTGAAGAACCAGGTGCCGGCGTAGGCCTCGAAGGCCCACTTGCCGACCGGCTGCGACAGGCCGAGCTCCGTCTTGAAGGCCCAGCGGTTGCCGCCGATGTTGATGAGCTTGTCCGGGAAGTACTGTCCGGTCGGCGCCACGGTGACCAGGTTGAATCCCAGCGTGGTCGAAGGCGTGCGGGCCGCGAACTCGCCCGGGGTCATCGCGGGGCCTCCCAGCAGGTTCACCGTCAGGCGCGACTGGAGATCGGCGAACCCCGAGCGGGTGATCCGGCGATGTTCCTCCTGGACGTCGCCCTCGACGGACCCCCAGGCGTAGGGCACGGCGAGACCGGCGCTCGCGGACCGGCCGAACAGGCCGAACGTGCGGAGGTAGACCAGGGTCCCCGAATTGATCTTCGCCGTGACGTCCGAGAAGGGGAGCGAGGCGTCGAAGACGACGCCACCCGTCTGGTAGCCGTAGTTGGCGATCGCGAAGTTGGCCCCGACAGGGTTGGGCGAGTAGGCCCGCGGCTCGAGCGACTGGGCCGAGGCCGAGGCGGCGCCGAGGAACGCGAGCATGCACGAGAACAGCGCCGGCAGGACCCGGACTCTCGGGGCGGACCGGATCGTGCGCTGGCGCATGAAAACTGCAAGAAGCTATCAGAGCCCGTTTTTTGGCCACCTCAGACTGTGATCTGATTCCCGCAACGCGCGAGATCGGCCCTCGCCCGTTGTCCAAGCCTCCGCTGGCCGAACCATCCAGAAAGAGGAGACGTCCCATGAAACGAGCCCTCGCGGGAGGCTGGCTGATCTCTGTCCTGATGGCCGTTGCTCCCCTTTCCGCGCAGCAGGTCACGGGTCAGCTCGGTTCGCCGAGCGCCACCACCACGATCAACGGCCAGCAGCTTCCGCCGCCGCCCCCGAAATTCGGCGGCGTCATCAAGGAGAGCGCAAAGGACTCCACGCCCTGGTGGCCGCCGCGCGTCGTGCCGCCCAGGGGAGCGCCCAACGTGCTGCTGATCATGACCGACGACCAGGGCTACGGGGTTGCCGGCACGTTCGGCGGCGTGATCCCGACTCCCGCGCTCGACCGGGTTGCGAAGGCCGGGCTGCGCTACACGGAGTTCAACTCGACCGCGCTCTGCTCGCCGACGCGGGCGGCCCTGATCACCGGGCGCAACCATCACTCGGTCGGCTTCGGCGTGATCTCGGAGCTGTCGACCGGCTATCCCGGCTACGATTCCATCATCGGTCCGGAGAACGCGACGATCGGCCGCGTCCTCAGCGACAACGGCTACGCGACTTCGTGGTTCGGCAAGAACCACAACACGCCGGGCTTCCAGTACAGCCTCTCGGGCCCGTTCGACCAGTGGCCGACGGGAATGGGCTTTCAATACTTCTACGGCTTCATGGGCGGCGAGACCGACCAGTGGACGCCCTATCTCTTCAAGAACACGTCGCAGATTTTTCCATGGATCGGCAAGCCCGGCTACAACCTCACGACCGACCTCGCCGACGAGGCCATCGCGCACATGCGCGGCCTGAACGCCGCGGCGCCCGAGCAGCCGTTCTTCGTGTACTACGTCCCGGGCGGCAGCCACTCGCCGCACCAGCCCACGAGAGAGTGGATCGACAGGTTCAAGGGCAAGTTCGACATGGGCTGGAACGTCCTGCGCGAGCAGATCTTCGCCAACCAGAAGCGGCTCGGCGTGATCCCGACGAACGCGAAGCTCACGCCCTGGCCCGACGTGCTGCCGAAGTGGGAATCGCTCTCGTTCGAGAAGAAGAAGCTCTTTGCGCGCCAGGCGGAGGTCTTCGCCGCGTACACGGCCTACACCGACCACGAGATCGGCCGCGTCATCCAGGCCGTCGAGGACATGGGCAGGCTCGACAACACGCTGATCATCTACATCGACGGCGACAACGGCACGAGCCCCGAAGGGACCCTCTCCGGCACGTTCAACCAGATGACCGCCTACAACGGCGTCCTGGACGCGCCGATGCCCCTGCAGCTGCTCCACTACGAGGATTGGGGCTCGTCGGCGACCTACCCCCACATGGCGGTCGCGTGGGCCTGGGCGTTCGACACGCCCTTCAAGTGGACCAAGCAGGTGGCCTCGCACTTCGGCGGGACGCGGCAGGGCCTGGCCATCTCGTGGCCGGGCCACATCAAGGACGCCGGCGGCCTGCGCCACCAGTTCCATCACATGATCGACATCGTGCCCACGATCCTCGAAGCCACCGGGATACGGGCGCCGGAAGTCGTCGACGGCATCAAGCAGAAGCCGATCGAGGGCGTGAGCATGGCGTACACCTTCGATGCGGCCAATTCCGACGCTCCGTCGAGGCGCAGGACGCAGTACTTCGAGATGGCCGGCAACCGCGGGATCTACCACGAGGGCTGGTACGCGAACACGCACCCGCCCGTGCCGCCATGGGACCTGAACGCGAAGTTTCCGGACGTCGGCGACTACCGGTGGGAGCTGTACAACCTCGCCGAGGACTACTCGCAGGACAACGATCTCGCGGCGAAGATGCCGGGGAAGCTGGAGGAAATGCAGGCGCTCTTCCAGCAGGAAGCGGTCAAGTACGGCGTGCTTCCGCTGGACAACTCGCAGTTCCAGCGGGCGATCGCGCCGCGGCCGAGCACGGTGGCCGGCAGGACGGTCTTCACGTACTCCGGTGAGAACCCCGGCATCCCGGTCGGCAACTCGCCCAACATCCTGAACAAGTCGTTCACGATCACGGCCGAGATCGACGTCCCGTCGGGCGGCGGTGAGGGCATGATCGTCACCGAGGGGGGCCGCTTCGGCGGATACGGCCTCTACCTGCTCAAGGGCAAGCCCGTTTTCACCTACAACCTGCTCGACCTCGAGCGATTCCGCTGGGAGGGCGGCGAGGGAGCCCGCGACTGGATGGGCGACTCGCTCAAGGAAGGGAAGCACACGATCGAGTTCAACTTCCACTACGACGGCCCGGGCATCGCGAAGGGCGGGACCGGGATTCTCATCGTCGACGGCCACGAGCTCGCCACGAAGGCGATCGAGCACACGATCGCGTTCCTGATGCCGCCGGACGAGACGTTCGACGTCGGCGTCGACATGCGCACTCCGGTGGACCGGAGCTACGAGGTTCCGTTCCGTTTTAACGGCAAGATCGACAAACTGACCATCAAGCTGGGCCCCTCGCAGCTGGCGGACCGTGATCAGAAGAAGGCAGACGAGGCCATCGCCCGGGCGAGAGACTAGGCGCGGATTCGACGGGGGAGCCCGCGGCGTCGGCGGCAAGGAGTTCGAAAGGAAGGGCCGTGAGCGAAACGCGCCTCGACGGGTCGGGAAGAGTCCTGGTCTTCGCCTCGGTGGTGGAGGCGGGGACGGGCCTGGCCCTGTTGATCGATCCGGCGCTCGTCGTTCGATTGCTGGTGGGCGCCGAGCTCGCCGGCGCCGGTCAGCTCGTCGGCCGGTGTTTCGGAATCGCGCTCTTCGCGCTGGGGCTGGCCTGCTGGCCGCGTCCAGCCGCGACCGCCGCCTTCCGGGCCATGCTGGTCTACAACGCGCTCATTGCGCTGTACCTGGGCGAACTGGGCACGATCGGCCACATGCGGGGCCTCCTGCTCTGGCCGGCGGTGATCCTGCACGCCGCCGTGGCGCTCGCCCTGGTCGGGATCGGGGCAAAGACCCGAAAAATGAAGACCTGACCCCGCATGTGGCGGACGATCTACCTGATGAAGCTCCCGCGGCTCGAGAAGCGCCTCCGGGTCGCCCTCGACTGGACGTGGGATCTCGTTTTCTCGAAGGACCTCGTCAAGTTTCTCTCGCGGCGCAGGGAGACGATCTCCCAGCCGCAGGAGGAAGTCCGCGGCGCCATGGCGCGCGCCGCGGGTTAGGCTTTTCCGATCAAGGAGCTCCGATGCCGACGTTGACCGACCGCCTCTCGCGTTTCCGCCGCCTCGTCCTGCGCGTCTCGACGGGCCTGCGCTGGCTGCCACCGACCGTCGCCCGCCTGACCCTCGGGTGGGTGTTCGTCGAGTCCGGGTGGGGCAAGCTGCACAACCTCGAGAAGGTGATCGGGTACTTCACGGACCTGGGCATTCCGGCGCCCCAGATCCAGGCGCCGCTCGCCGCCGGCACCGAGTTCGTGTGCGGGGTCCTCATGCTGCTCGGCCTCGCCACCCGGCTGGCGAGTCTGCCGCTGATCGGCACCATGATCGTGGCGATCCTCACGGCGCGACGCAGCGAGATCACCGGGATCTCCGACGTCTTCGGGTTCATCGAGTACCTCTACATCGCCCTCTGCCTGTGGCTCGGGGCCTACGGCGCGGGCCCGATCTCCCTCGATGCGGTTTTCGGCAGAAAGTTCGAGGCGGGCGAGCGTCCGCTCGGCATCCGCGAAGGGGCGCTCGTCCCCTGAGTTTCTGAAAAATTTCCGGGGGGGATGAAACCGCGGCGCGCGAGCGCCGCGGTTGGCGTTTGGACCGCTGCGGGCCTCCAAGTTCCCGGAGTCCGCCGTCGGGGATCCCGGCGGCGCCCGAGCGCATCCCGCCGATCGCCGGCCTCGTCAGCGCGAGGCCGCGCGCGGTCATCGATTTCGGGTTCGTCCCGGGCCTTCACGTTCTTGGGCGATCGTTCGGAAAAGCGAAATCGTCGTTGTTCGCTTCCGCGTCGGCCGCGAGCTCGTCCCCCGCGACGGGTCTTGCGTCCGCGCCCGAGCGCGTTCCGGCCCGTTCGCGCGCGGGTCGCCCGTGGCACCCGCGTTGCTCCCTCGGCGGTCAGGCGCCGTGCGTGCGGCGCCGCAGAAAGGAGCGGACAATGATGACCACCAGAAGTCCCGGGTTCCGGAGGGCGTGGATTGCGGTCGCGGCCCTGGCGGCCGTGCTCGCGTTCGCGTCGCTCGCGGCCGCGCAGCAGCTCACGGGCAACATCATCGGCTACGTCGCCGACGAGCAGGGCGGGCGCCTGCCCGGGGTCAGCGTCACGCTCACGGGCGTGGGCGCGGCGAAGACCCAGACGACGGACGCCCGCGGCGAGTATCGTTTCGTCAGCCTGGGCCCCGGCGTCTACACGCTCGAGTACGAGCTGCAGGGGTTCGGCAAGGTCACCAAGCCCGACGTCAAGGTCTCGGTCGGGCAGAACACGGAGACGAGCGGGATTCTCCGGATCTCGGGCATCGAGACCGACGTCGTCGTGAGGGGAGAGCAGCCGCTCCTCGACACGCGCCAGGTCCAGACCGGCGCCGTCGTCGACCAGACGGAGCTCCAGGCGATCCCGACGGCGCGCGATCCGTGGGTCATTCTCTCGACGGTGCCGGGCGTGCAGCTCGACCGGGTCAACGTCGGCGGCAACGAGAGCGGCCAGCAGTCGACCTACGTCGGCAAGGGCGCGGACTCGAGCCAGAACACCTGGAACCTCGACGGCGTCACGATCACCGACATGGGCGCACTCGGGTCCTCCCCGACCTACTACGACTTCGAGTCGTTCGAGGAGATCCAGGCCACGACCGGGGGCAGCGACGTCACCGCCACTTCGCCGGGCGTACAGCTGAATCTCGTCACCAAGCGCGGCACCAACGACATCCACGGCTCCGCCCGGTACTACCTGGCCGACGGCGACCTCCAGTGGAACAACGTCACCGCCGAAGACCAGGCGCAGGGCGTGACCAACGGGGGCAACCGGATCAACGAGGTCCAGGACTACGGCGTCGAGATCGGCGGCCCGCTGGTGCGCGACCGGCTCTGGATCTGGGGCGCCGCCGGGCGCAACCAGATCAACCTCTTCAACGCCCAGGGCAATCCGGACGATACGAAACTCGTGGACTACAGCGCCAAGGTCAATCTGCAGCTCTTCGACTCCACGGCGCTGGCCGGGAACTTCTCCAACGGCAACAAGCAGAAGTTCGGCCGCAACGTCAGCTTCTCCCGGCCGCCGCCCGCCTCCTGGAACCAGGACGGCCCGACGACCATCTGGCGGGGCGAGGTCTCGCAGGTCTTCTCGTCGTCCCTGTTCGCCTCGGCGTCCTACTCGTCGGTCTCGAGCGGTTTCTCGCTCACGCCGCAGGGCGGGATCGACGTGAACGACCTCTACATCAACACCGACGGCCAGTTCATCGGCAGCTACCTCTACGCCGACACCGTCCGCCCCCAGCAGCAGGCCACGGCCAACGGCTCGTACTTCTTCTCGACCGGGGAGCTCGGCCACGAGCTGAAATTCGGCTTCAACTACCGCACGACCAACGTCGAGTCGAATTCCTTCTGGCCGGGCAACGGCAACGTCGGTGACCTCGCCGACTTCAACGCGCCCGCCGCCCTCCTGACGCGGCCGGCCGTCCTCGACTCGACGCTGGACTACTACAGCGGCTACCTGGCGGACACGCTGACGCTGGGGAACCTGACGATCAATGCCGGAGTCCGTTTCGACTCGCAGAAGGGGCGCAACCTCGCGACCACGACGCCCGCCAATCCCGTGATCCCGGACCTCCTGCCGGCCGTCACCGCGCCCGGCGGAGCGACTCCGTTCACCTGGGAGGACGTCGTGCCGCGCGTGGGGGCGACCTACGCCCTCGGCGCCGACCGGAAGACGCTGCTCCGGGCGAGTTACTCGCAGTATGCGGACCAGCTCGGTTCGGCGGCGATCGGCTTCATCAGTGCGGGGCAGATCGCCGGTCTCTACTATTACTGGAACGACGCCAACGGGGATTTCGTCGTGACGCGCGACGAGCTCGACCTCTCGAACCTCATCGCCAGCTATGGCGTCGACCCGGCGAACCCGGGCTCGGCCATTTCCGCCAACCGCATCGATCCCAACCTGAAGGCGGGCAAGACGACCGAGGTCATCGGCGGCATCGAGCGCGAGCTGTCCGACGACCTCGTGGTCGGCGTCAGCTACACCTACCGCAAATACACGGGCGCAGCTCTATCCCCACCGGACGGGCCTCACCGAGGACGACTACGAGGTGGGGGGCGTCCTGACGGGAACGCTGTTCGACGGCTCGCCCTTCAGTCAGCCGTACTACCAGTTGAAGCCCGGCGTCGGGGTTCCGGCCGGCGTCACGCTGGAGAACCGGCCCGACTGGAACACCGTCTACAACGGCGTCGAGCTTTCGTTTCAGAAGCGGTTGACCGACAAATGGCTCGTCCGCGGCAGCGGCACCTACCAGACCTGGAACCAGAATGGCGGCGCCGGCTCCTGCTACGACCCGACGAGCGACCGCGGCGGCAACAACGAGCTCTGGCCCGGGACGGCGATCGCGATCCAGACCGGTTCGACCTGCGCGGGCAACGACATCGCGGCGTTTCCCGCCGGCTCGAACAGCGGCTCGCGCAACGAGGTCTTCCTCAACGCGCGGTGGCTCTTCAACGTCGGCGCCCTGTACCAGCTCCCGGCGGGCTTCGCCGTCGCGGGCAATTTCTTCGGCCGCGAGGGCTACCCGTACGTCAACTACTACCGGTTCGATCCGGGCGACGGCCTCGGGACCCGGGACAACGTCATCGGCAAGCTCTCCGATCATCGGTACGACGACGTCTACGAGCTCGACCTGCGCCTCGAGAAGGTGATCGCGGTCAACCCTCTCCAGATCACCCTCGCGGCCGACGTCTTCAACGTCCTCAACCAGGGCACCATCCTGCAGAGGAACGCCCGCGTGGACGTTTCCGCCTACGACAGCATCATCGAGATGCAGAGCCCGCGCGTCGTTCGCTTCGGCGCGCGAATCGGCTTCTAGGCGGCCGCCTCCGGCACTCTCCGTGGCGGGCCTTCCCGGGGCCCGCCCTTTCTGTCTGCCCTGGGGCCGGGAGCGGCCGGGGCCGCCCTTCGTGGCAAGATACGGGCCCTGAGCGAGAAGAGCCCCGATTCGACCGCGCGCATCCCGCCCCCCCGCGGTTTCGACGTCGTCTGTCTCCCGATCATCGATTGGGGATTTCGCGTCCAGCGGCCGCAGCAGCTCCTGAAGCCTTTCGCCGCGGCGGGGCACCGCGTGTTCTACGGGAAGACCTCTTTTCTCGGCCTCGACCGGGAGCCGGAGCTGGCGGAAGTCGCGGAGCGCGTTTTCGAGATCGGGCTGCCGGGCGAGCACGACTTCGACCTCTACGGGAGGACCGTCGGCGGCGAAACGCTCGACCAGGCGTTCGCCGGGATCGCGGAGCTCGCCGAGCGGCACGGGATCCGGGACGCCGTGGTTCTCGTGCAGTACCCCTCGTGGGAGCCCCTGTCGCGGAGGCTGCGCGAGGAGCTCGGGTGGCGGGTCGTCTACGACTGCATGGACGACCACTCGGGGTTCGGAACGCACGGGCCAGACACGGCGGCCGACGAGGAGCGGCTCCTGCGCGGCGCCGACCTCGTCCTCGTGACCTCCTCGAAGCTCGAGGAGCGCGTGCGGCGGGTTCGCCCGGACGCCCTGCGCCTCCCGAATGCGGGCGACGAGCGGCACTTCGCGCGGCTCCCGCCGCGGGCCGCGAGCCCGCTCGCGCGCCTGCCGCGCCCGGTCGTCGGGTACTACGGCGCCATCTCCGCCTGGTTCGACGGCCCGGCGGTCCGGCAAGCCGCGGCGCGGTATCCGGACTGGTCCTTCGCGCTCATCGGCGACACGCGCGGCGCCGAGCTCGGGGATCTCGCCACGCGCCCGAACGTGCACCTGACGGGAGAAGTGGCCTACGGAGAGCTGCCGTCCTATCTCGCGGCCTTCGACGTCTGCACGATCCCGTTCCGGCGGACGCCGCTGACCGAGGCCACCAATCCCGTCAAGATCTTCGAATACTTCGCCACGGGCAAGCCCGTGGTCGCCCGGCGCCTGCCGGAGCTCGAGCCGTACTCCGACGTTGTGGACCTGTACGAGACTTCCGCCGAGTTCGTCGCGGCGCTCGAGCGCGCGATCCGCGAGGGCGTGTCCCCGGGACCGGCGGCGGACCGGCGGCGCCGACTCGCGCGGGAGAACACCTGGCAGGCGCGATACGAGGCGCTGCGGGAGCGACTCGATGCAATCCCCTCGCCCCGACCCTCGCCCTCGGGGAGAGGGGGCACGGTTGCGCCGGCCTCGGACGCGGTGGACCGGCGCGTCAAGGAGATCCGGCGGCTCGCCGCCATCGTCCGGGAGCGGGAGGAGGGCATCCGGTTTCTGCAGGGAGAGCTCGCGGGCCTCGAGCGCCAGCTTCGCGGCAACATCGAGGACCTGGAAACCCAGCTCGCCCGGGCCGAGGAGACCTCGGAGGCCCGGGGCGCGCATCTGTCCGCCGTTCTCGAGGAGCTCTCGCGCTGGGAGAACTCGCGCCTCGGGCAGCTTCGTAGGGCGGCCGAACGCGTCCGAGGGGTTCCCGGCTCGGCCCGGCGGGCGCTCGGGCGGGCGACCGCGCCCGGGACCCCGCTCTTCGAGATCGGCCGTCGGACCATTCCGCGCCCCTTCGCCCGGTACCTGCGGCGGACGTTCGCCCCCGTGGCGCAGCCCGAGAAGCTCGTGACGCTGCCGGCCGACGCGCCGCGCCGCCAGGACGCCGTGCCGGCCGTGCCGTCGGGCCATTACGACGTCGTCGTCTTCTCGATCATCGACTGGGACTTCCGCTTCCAGCGGCCGCAACAGCTGGCGACGCAGTTCGGCCGCCACGGCCACCGCGTCCTGTACCTGTCGACCACGAAGTTTCTGGCGCCGGGCGGTCCGGCCTGGGACCTGGCCCGCAAGGCCGAGAACGTGGGGGAGTTGCGCATCCGGTCGCGCCGCGCCCTCGGTATCTACAGCGGCCGTCTCGAGGAGGCCGACCTCGACACGCTCGTCGCCGCCTTCGAGTCCCTGGCACGCGACCTCGCCATGGGCGACACGGTCGGCGTCGTCCAGATTCCGTTCTGGGCCCCGCTCGCCGAACGGCTGCGCGAGCGGCTCGGCTGGCGCGTGGTGTACGACTGCATGGACGAGTGGACGAACTTTCCGGGCTTCGGCCAGAGCGTGCTGTCGCTCGAGGAGAATCTCGTCCGCCGCGCCGACGTGACCGTCGTTTCGGCCGACCGGCTGCTCGAGAAGTGGAAGGGTGTCGCCCCGCGGCTCACACTCGCGAAGAACGGCATCGACGCGGAGCACTACCGCCGCCTCTATGGTCCGAACGCGCTCCTGAAGGACGCCCGGCGGCCGATCATCGGCTACTACGGGGCGCTGGCGTCCTGGGTGGACGTGCCGCTCCTGACGAAGATCGCCGACGCGCATCCGGACGCGACGATCGTGCTCGCGGGCGGCCACTTCGACGTGGACCTCTCGCCGATCGTCTCGCGAAGCAACCTCCGGCTTCTCGGCCAGCGGCCCTACGAGGAGATGCCGAAGCTCCTCTGGAGCTTCGACGCCTGCGTGATCCCGTTTCTCGTCAACGACATCACCGAGGCCACCAACCCGGTCAAGTTCTACGAGTACCTCTACGGCGGCAAGCCCGTCGTCGCCCCGGCGTTGACGGAGCTTCTGCCGTACGCGGACATCTCCTACCTCGCCCGCGGCCACGACGAGTTCCTGGCCCAGCTTTCCCGGGCGCTGGCCGAGCCGACGGACGACCCGCGCCGGGCGAAGCGCCGCCAGGTCGCCGAGGAGAACGACTGGGCGCACCGGTACGCGGCGATCGACGCCGGCCTCGCCGAAGCACACCCTCTCGTCTCGGTCGTCGTGGTGACCTACGGCGGCCTGGAGCTGACGAGGGCCTGCCTCGACTCGCTCGACCGCGAGACCTGGCCGCGCCTGGAGATCCTCGTCGTCGACAACGCCTCCAACGACGGCACCCCCGAATACCTGCGCGAGGCCGCGGCCCGGGAGCCCCGGATCCGGACGATCCTCAACGCCGAGAATCGCGGTTTCGCCGCCGCCAACAACCAGGGGATCGCCGCTTCGAGCGGCGAGGTCGTCGTGCTCTTGAACAACGACACGGTGGTTCCGCCGGGCCTCATGGGCATGCTCGTCCGGCACCTCGAGCGGGATCCTTCCATCGGCCTCCTGTGCCCCACGACCAACTTCTGCGGCAATGAGGCCCGGGTGGAACCGGATTACGAAGAGATCGGCGGGCTTCCGAACTTTGCCGCCCGCCGCGCCGAGGCGCATCGCGGCCGCGTCTTCGACATCGGTGTCGCGGCGATGTACTGCGTCGCCGCCCGGCGGGCCGTCCTCGACGACGTCGGGCCTCTCGACGAGGCGTACGGGATCGGCATGTTCGAGGACGACGACTTCGCCGTCCGGATGCGTGCGAAGGGCTACCGCGTCGCCTGCGCCGAGGACGCCTACGTCCATCACGTCGGCCAGGGGGCCTTCCGCAAGCTCTCGCCCGCGGCCTACGACGCGCTCTGGAAGAAGAACCAGGCCTACTTCGAGAAGAAGTTCGGGGTCGAATGGAAGAAGCACATCCCGCGCGAGGGGGTGGCGGCGGTGGCGTCGAAGGTGGGGGCGGAGTCCTGAGGCTCGGTGGGCCGGTCGGCCGCGTGGCTCTCAACCGGTGGCTTTGTGGCATGGCCGTTGTCGTGGCCGGCGCCATCCTTTCGCTGCAGCTGCTGGTGCCTCCGGTCGTGGGACTGGCGGACAACGGAGACTTCGAAAAGGTCATGGCCCCGGTCGGCCTGGCATATCCGACCGCGAGCTACGGCGAGCGGCACTGGTCCTGGGCGCTGACCCGTTTTTCGGTCGTGGCTCCGCGGCCTTCCAACAGCGGCGCCCTCTATTCGGAGATTCTGGTGGCCGGCATGGCCGCCCGACTCAGCCGCTGGCTGCGGCCGGAGGGCGCCCGAGTCTTCGACATTCGGACTCTCGGAGCGGTCCACATCGTGGTGCTGCTCGGCGCGATCGCGCTGATCCTCGCAGCCTGTCGGGACCTGGCGCCCGTCACGCAGGTTGCCGTCGCCGTCCTTCTCGTCTTTTTCTTCACGGACGTCGGCTACGCCGCCTGTTTCAACTCTCTGTACGGGCAGACGGCGTCTTTCCTGTTTCTCTTCTATCTGGTTGGGATCGCGGGACTGGCGGTGCGGCGGGGCGGCCTGTCGTGGCCGCTCCTCGGCGGATACGTTCTCTGCGCAGTCCTGTTCCTGGCGTCCAAGCCCCAGGAGTGCATCCACGGGCCGGTCCTCGCGCTGTTGGGCGTGGCCCTCGCCGGCCCCAGGAAGGGCTGGGTCGCGGCGGGCCTCGGCGTCGCGCTGATCGCCTTTTCCGCCTGGTACTACTACGACGCGATCCCGGAGCTCGAGATCCGGAAAGTCGCGCGGTACCACACGGTCTTCATGGAGCTTCTTCCGAATTCGCCGCAACCCGCGCGCGATCTCGCCGAGCTCGGCCTCGACGCGGATCTCATCCGATACTCGGGGATCCACGCATACCTCCCGACGTCTCCGATCGGAGATCCCGGCTTTCAGGCCCGGTTCTTCGAGCGATTCGGGTACCGCAAGCTCCTCGTCTTCTACGCCACCCACCCGTCCCGCCTGTTCGATCGCACCCGAAGGGCGGCCCGGCGTGCCTTCCGCCTCCGGCCCGCGTCGCTGGGTAATTTCGCCGAGGATGCCGGACGCCCGGCCGGCGAGCAGACGAGGCGGTTTGCCGCGTGGAGCGATCTGCGGCTCCGGCTGGGTCGCCGGGGACTCCTCTGGCTGGGCCTCGCGCTCGGTGGCACGGCGCTCTTCGTGGGCCACGGGTTCGGACGGGCCTCGCCGCGCGGGCGGTCGTTTCGCACGGCGCTCGGAGCTCTCGTGATCATGGCGACCGTCGAATTCTTCGTGTGCGCTCTGGCGGACTTTCTCGGCGACCTGCCGCGGCACCTCTACGCCTTCCAGGCGATGTTCGACCTCATTCTGATCGCGGATGCGGGATGGCTGGTGCAGTCATTCGTCTCCTGGAGCCGGCGTCGCGCCTTGAGCCTCGCACCCGGATCGGCCTGAGCGAGACCCTAACGCGGCGTGTCGCGATGGCGCAGCAGGACCGTGTCCTGGCTCTTCTGCATGCGCAGAGCCTGGATGTCGAGGACGTCGAAGAATCGCACCCACTGGCGGCGGATGTAATCGTGTGTATGGAAGGTGTTCTGGTAGAACGCAGGGAGGTCGATGGACTGACCGTAGACTCCGTCGACGTAGAGGAAGCCCTCGCGGCGGATTCGCTCGAGCCGGTCGCCGGAGAACTGACTGTAGTGGTGTTCTCCGCTCGTCGTCACGACGAGCAGGGCGCCCGGCCTGGTGATTCGCCGTAGCTCCCCGAGCCACGCGAGCTGCATGTCCTCGGGCAGATGCGTGAAGACGCTGATGCCGATGATGAGGTCGAAGTACTCGTCGGGGTAGGGCAACGGCGGCAGGTGGGGAGAAAGGCGAAACTCGCCATAGCGACCGTACCTGCGCTGCAGGAATCCGATCGCCTCCTCGTCGATGTCCGTTCCGTGGGTCTCGCAACCCGGATACAGGGTCTTCAGCGCGCGGATGGTCCGGCCGCAGCCGCATCCCCAGTCGAGGACGCGCTGAAAGCTCGCCAGATCCTGGTCAACGACCGAGAGGACCGAATTCAAGTCATCGCAGATCGAGAAACCGCTCTCGATGAAGCCCGGGACGTAGCCACCGACGACCCTCACCTGCATGTGCTTGGGCGGCGGCAGGACGATCCCCTCGTGGCGGACCACCGCGCGGAGCTGCTCGACGGTGGCTTCGAGGTCTTCGATACGGCCGCGCTTCTCCGCGAGATCGGCCTCCCGCCACTGTTCGAGTCTCTCGATGCGCGGGCCCATGCGTTGCCACGCGGCCGCTTGAACGGCCGCCTTGACCTTCTGCCACAGCCGGGGCGGCGTGATGCGCTTGAGCCAGCTCAAGGTGTCGCGTCTCTCGACGACCCCGGGGGCCCGGGAAGGGCCGACGACGGTCGCGATGCGCGGATCGCCGTCTGGACCAGGAAGGCCAGGCCCCCGAGCAGGCACAGCCCGGCGAAGATGCGAACCGGCCGGTCCTCCGGTCGAATCACTCGACCGCGCAGAATCAGAGGTTGAGGGACGGCGAAAGGTCGCACGTCCACGGGCTTCCAGTTTGGCACCTGGCCCGGGCTGCGGAAGTTCCAGTTGTGGCCCGCTGCGACGAACGCGGGCCCCCGGTCGTGGCCCGTTTCGCGGCGAATCCACGCTTCGGCTAGGCGCGCGTTGAACTCGACGTGATTCCAGAGTGGATCACCCTGGTACGTTTCGAGGAAGACGTCCGTCGTGCCCATCGCCACCCCGCCCATCGCACCGTAGTAGAAGAGGACGCCGAGGATCGAAACCGCGAGCCCGGCGGCTGCCGAAAGCACCAGAGCGGGGCGTCCTGCGCGGCGGCCCGGCGCGTAGCTCGCGGCGAGGCTCAGCACGAGGGGAGCGATGGCCGCGTGGAGATATCGCGGCCCCCACGTATCCTCGGCCCACAGATCGAGAAGGGAGAAGCCGCCAGCCAGTCCGGCCACGGAAAGGACGGCGAAAACCGCGACTGGCCGGTTCCGCCGCCAGGCCGCGGGAAGGCGCACCAGCGCAACCACCGCGACCGGGGCGAAGACGAGCAGCCCCTTGTTCGGCGAACCGATGAATCCCACCAGATGCAGCAGGGGAGCCACGACGCTCCGGGCGCGGAAGCCGCGCAGGTACGCGCCGGTCCCGCCGAATCGCTCCCAGGATGCGATTCGCCAGGATGCGTTGAGCAGGTACGCGGCTGCCACCACTGCCAGGATCGCGAGCGCCCGTGCCGCGTGCGCCCGGACAGGGAGCGCCGCGCGGCCCCATCGCGCGGCGAAGCTCCAGATCAGATATCCGACGGCCGGCGCGAGCATCACGCCGTTCGACTTGGAGGCGACGGCGAAGACGCAGCAGATCGTGAAGAGCGCCACCGCCGGCCAGCGCGGTCGGCGGGAGTCGCCGAGCGCCAGGAAACCTGCGGCCAGAAGGGCCAGAGCTTGTGTGGTCTCGAGTCCGATGTACGCATAGGGCCAGAGCATCGTGGCGAACCCCGCCGTCAGCGAGAGCGCCAGGGCGAACCCTGCGCCATGCCCCAGGCGCGAGCACCAGACGAACAGCAGCGTCACGATACCGGCCGTCGCCGCGACGGGCTGGATGGACAAGGCACGGTCGCCCCAGGCGGGGCCGCCGGCGGCATCGCCGAGGAGCACGAACGGACACTCGAGCAGGACCGCCGCGGGTCCGTTGCGCCCCCAGTCGACTTCGCGCAGCGAGTGGCCGCTCCCGGCGGCCGCGCGGCAGGCGGCAACGTCGAAATGGACATAGCCCATCCCGACGGTTGAAAACGGGGACATCGAGAGATAGAGAAGAAATACGGCAAAGAACAACGCCAGAACCGGAGGGCGGCTAGACATCAGTCCTTCGGCCGCCGCCCGACGAGCAGCTGAAAATCGCTTGTCAGCAGTCCCGAGTCGACGAGGGCGTCCTCGGTCTCCCACACGGCTCGCAGGATCGCCTCGGCCTCCGGATCCCCCGGCGTGAAGTTGTGGGCGATGCCGTTGTAGAGCAGGTGCTGAATCGTCCCCCCGAGGAGCTTCCGGTGCGGGACCTCGAAGTACCGTTCGAAGAGCGGCCCGATCTCCGCCGACCGGATCGACTCGAAAGGGGACGCCGCCACGACCTCCTCGACGGTCGGCCGGCCCTCGTAGGGCTTCACCTCGCCCCGCCGAAGCGTCCGGAAGCGCGGCGGAATCAGGGCCATGAGGGCCTTCGTCAGCTCGATCTGCTGGTCGGTCCACTGGAACTGGGTCGGACCGACGAACTCTTCGAGGATGAAGAGGCCGTGCGGCGTCATGGCGTCGAGGACCTGGGTCATGACGTGCTCGAGCTCGAGGAAGTGGTGGAAGCTGTGAGACGAGACGACCAGGTCGTACCGGTTCGGTTCGAGACGGAGCCGGTTGCAGTCCTCGACGCGAAAGTGTCCGGGCGCGCCGGCCTTTTCCCGCGCCGCCTCCGCCTCCCGCACCCGGTCCGGGCTCGCGTCCATCCCCTCGACCTCGCGGGTCGAACCGATCCGGTGGAGCTGCAGGCTCAACGAACCCGAGCCGCAGCCCAGTTCCAGGCTGCGCTCCGCGGGCCCGCCGAGCTCCCGGGCGAGCCACCGCCGCCAGGGCAGGCCGTCGATCCGGCTCCGGGACTCGTAGTGGGTCTGTATCGACGGGTGGTCGATCCAGGCATGCATCTCGTGGGTGGCTTCGACAGCCAGATGATCGCCCCACTTGCGGCCCTCCGCCTGGAGACGCTCCTGATAATCGGAAGAGCTCGGATGCGTCACGGAACCTCGGACGGATGATACGGCCAGCCGAGCGCGCGCGCGGCGGCGAACATGACGAGGAGGATCGCGGCCGGGGCCAGCTGTGCGAGCAGCCGCGGGAGTGCCTGCGCGACGTGCAGCTCGAGGGGCCAGTTGGTCTGAAGGAAAATCGCCCACCAGGCGACCAGGGCCGCCGAAACCCCCGCGGCCAGGCATCGCTCGCGAACACAGCTCCGCCGCAGCAGGTACACGACCGCGACGGCGAGCGCGGGCCAGAGCAGGCCCCACCGTGAGACGTCGAGGGCCGACTCGACACAGAGGCGCCCGACGTGAAGGATCCGCCGCCGCGATTCGGCGAGGCTTCCCGGCGCGGTGATGCTCCGGAAGTTGGGATCGTCCACCGCGAGCCACGCGAGGTAGGCGAGTCTCGCGGCCACGAACGCGGCGACGACGGCGATGCCGCGTGCGTGCGCGACAAGCCGGCGGGCGGCCCGGTGCCGGTCGGCCAGAACCCAGGACGCCGCGACGGCGAGGCACGCGATCGCCGCGAGGATCAACCCTTCGTTCTTCACGACGGTCAGTGCGCCGATCATCCAGGGGAGGGCGCCCGCGTCGCGGGGGCGCAGGGATGCCGCGACGGTCGCCGCGACGATCGCGGCCACGGGCATGTCGGCATAGCCGCCGGCCGCCGACCGCGTCGAGAGTCCGGGCACGACGGCGACGAGAAGGGTCGCCAGGAGCGCCGCCCGGCGGGAGAGACGCGAGGACGCGGCGGCATAAGTCGAGACGAGAAGCGCCGCGTAGAAGAGGAGGAAGATCGGCTTCAGGGCGTCGAAGTCGAAGCCGCGCCGCGACAGCGACAGGAGTCCCTCGAGCATCGGGACGAGAGGGGGATAGGTCAGGAGCCGCCGGTTGTAGACGTCCCCGGCGTACCACTCGCGGCCCAGTCCGCCTTCGACGACGAGCCTCTGCGCCTTGCTCGCCCAGATCTGGAACCCGTCCCACCACAGGGGGTGGCGCAGATCGAGAACCGTGAAGGCGAGGACCGCGGCGGCGATCGCGGCGAGCAGGAGGATGGATCGCGGGTCCAGGGGGGCCGTCGCTCCATCGATTGCGTCACGGTTCGGAAGCCGCGCGACGACGCGGCGGGCGGCCGCGAGGAGCAGGGCGCCGGCGAGGACGGCCGCGATCGCGACCAGCGCGTGCTTCGGCACGAGCACGGACAGGGGGAAGAGCAGCGCCGCGCAGGCGGCGCCCCCGCCGACGAAGCGGACCGTCCATCCGAAGGGGCCGCGGGTGCCGGGAGGCATCCACAGGCCGCCGAGCGACGCGAGGGCGAGGGCGAGCAAACCGGTCCAGAGCAGTTCGTGCACCGGGACGCTCACTCTCCGGGGATTCCGATGACGACCGGTTTCGGCCCGTCGATCCGGCGCGGGGAGCGAAGGCGGAGCTCCGGCGGAGGCGAACCGATCGTCAGCACGAGGTCCGCATCCCGCGTCTCCGGTTCGGCGACCGGCAGAAACCGCACGGAGACGGGGTTCCGGGGGTAGAGCGCCCGTTGCCAGAGACGCGCCTCCCACTCGTCGGAACGGGAGGCCACCAGGAGAATCCGAACGCCCGGCGAAACCTCCGCACGAACGCGTCGCGCCTGTTCCTCGAACCCCGGCGAAAAGACCCCGGGCCCCGGCCCCCGCCGCACGGCTTCGAGGTCCCGGGCCATCGACGCGAAGCCGGACGCGAGCGACGCGCCGACGAAGATCAGGGTCGCGGTGAAGGCGAACGCCCGCGAACCGCTCATGCGCCGGCAGGATAGCTCAGGCGCGCGAGGCCGGTGTCGAGTCCTACTCTCCCGGCGCGGGAACGGCGCGGAAGACGAACGGGGGAGCCGGCTTGTCGTTCTGGCCCCGCGCGCGGATGAGGTCCGGCGCGACGCCGGCGGCCTCGGCCGCCTCGAGGAAGAAGGCGGTGATCCGTCGGGCGTGCTCGTCGAGGCGCTCGCCCTCGATGTTGGAGAGCATGACGGTCACCAGGCGCGCGTGCGGCACGACGACGATGGCGCTGCGGCCGCCCACGCCCCGGCCGCCGTGCCAGACGTAACGGCGGCCGCGCGCGTCGCGTCTCGACGTACCAGCCGAGGCCGTATCCGGTCGAGGCGCCGTTGCGCGTCCTCTGCGGCGTGAACATCGCCTCCAGGGCGTCGTTGCGGAGGATCTCGCCCCGCAGCAGGGCCTCGCCGAAGCGGACGAGGTCCTCGGTCGGTCGAGACGTAGCCGCCGCCGCCCCAGAGGCAGCTCGTGTCCACCGGTCGCGCGGCGCGCAGGAGCCCGAGGAAACCGCGCTCGTAGAAGAGGCGTGCGGCCGGGCAGAAACCGCCGGGGATCGTCGGCCATGGTGGAGCTCATGCCGGCGGGGCCGGCGACCGTCTCGTTCAGGAGCTCGGAGAACCGCTTTCCGGTGGCCGCCTCCATGGCCGCCGAGAGGAGCAGGTAGCCCTTGCGCGACATCGAATGAGCGAGTCCCGCGGGGCGGATGAAGAGCCGGCCCGAGAGCGTCCGCGCCGCGTCGCGGGCCCCGGCGCAGGGGGCGGCTGCGACCTCGTCGTCCGCGAAGTCGCTCGTCCCGGCCAGGTGCGCCGCGAGGGCGCGCGCCGTGACGGGGACGCGCGTCTCGGGAAGGTCGGGCAGGTACTTCTGCAGGGGGGCGTCGAGGTCGAATCGCCCGTCCTGGGCCAGCCGTTCCATGACGGTCGCCGTCAGCGGCATCGCCACCTCGTAGATCCGGAACTGGGTCGAGCGCGAGACCTTGCGCTGTCGGTCGACGTCCGCGAAGCCGAACGCCGTCGACCAGACGATGTCGTCGCCGACGGCGACGGCGACCGCCGTTCCGGGATAGAGCTGGAGGACCTGGTCGAGCATCGCCCTCGACTCGTCGATCGCGCGCGCGTAGGGCGAGCTCGGGCCCGGCAGCCCGGGCGCGCCGATGCCGCGAGAAGCGGCGAGCAGCGTGGGAGCGGCGAGGCGGCGCAGCGTGCTCATGCGGTTGGGGCGAGCCTCGGCCCGGCGCTCGGCGCCGTGCGACGGGAGGCGACGTCGACCGGGCGCGCGGCGGCGGTCGCCGCCATGACCAGGGGGAACGTCAGGGAGACCTCGCAGCCGCGGCCGGGCGCGCCGCGGAAGTCGAAGTCGTGGCGGTTCGGGTACAGGAGCTCGAGCCGATCGCGCGTGTTGCGCAGGCCGACGCCGCCCTCGGTCGGGCGCGGGGCGACGCCGCTCGGACCCGGTCCGTCGTCGCGCACGAGCAGGTGCAGGCGGTCGCCGGCCTCGCGCCGCGCGTGGACCTCGATCGGCCCGGAGCCGGGTCGGGCGCCGATGCCGTGCTTGATCGCGTTCTCGACGAGCGGCTGAAGGATCAGGTTCGGGACGAGCGCGTCGGCGATGCCGGGCTCGACGTCGAGCCGCACGGTGAGCCGGTCCTGGAAGCGCGTCTGCTGGATCTCGAGGTAAACCTTCAGCAGCTCGAGCTCCTTGCGGAGGGGAATCAGGTCGCTGCCCTCGTTCTGCAGCGAGAGCCGGAGCAGGTCCGCCAGGCGCACGACGGTGCGCGCGGCCGCCTCGCGGTCGCGGAAGACGAGCGGCAGGATGCTGTTGAGGGTGTTGAAGAGGAAGTGCGGGTGCAGCTGCATCTTCAGCGCCTCGAGCCGCGCCGAAAGCAGCCGCGTCTTGACCTGCGAGGCCCGCAGCTCGCGCTCGCGCGTCAGCCGCCCGTACGACAGCGCCCAGGTCGCCCCGACGATCGCGGCGTAGGTCACGAAAGTGGTCGGGAACAGGACCCGAAACATCTGCGGAAGGGCCGCGAACTGCGTCGCGACGACCAGCGGAAAGCCCATGAGCAGCGGATACGCGACCTGGTAGGCGGCGCAATGGGCGATGGGGAACACGATTCCGCCGGCCGCGAGGCCGGCGATCGGGAGGGCCCAGTTCGCGCGGGTGGGCGGACAGCGCCGGGCGAGCCAGACGACGACCGGCGTGAACACCGCCCAGATGGTCGAGGCGAGCAGGCACTGCGCCAGCGGCTTCCCAGAGTCCGAACTCCAGCCGCTGGAGCTGGAACGGGTCGCTGAAGTACCGGTCGGCGGCGCGGAAGAGACCGACGAGGGTCCAGGCGGCGAGCACCCAGCCGGCCGCCCGCCAGCGTTCGCCGCGCGGGGCCCGGGGCAGTTCCCGGAACGGGAAGGCGGCGCTCACGCGAGCGCTCCCTCCGGGCGCGCAGCCACGATCGGCTCCAGCGGCAGCGTGATCGTCACGTCGTGCCCCTTCTCGAGCCGATCGGAGATGGCGATCCGGTGGCGGTCGGGATAGAGCAGCTCCAGCCGCAGCTTCGTCTTGCGCACGAACGAGTCGTCGATGGCGGTCGCCGCCGGAACCTCCCCGGGATCGAGCGCCGACTCGTGCACCTCCAGGTGCAGGCCGGCGTCGTCCGGCCAGGCGCGGATCTCGATCGCGGCGCGGCCGGGCCGGACCGAGATGCCGTTGGCGATCGCGCTCTCGGCCAGCGGCAGCAGGACCAGATTGGGCACCGCCGAATCCAGCGCCTCCGGGGCGATCGAAAACCGGACCTCGAGGCGGTCCTGGAGGCGTGTCTGCTCGATCTGGAGATAGAGGCGGATGTACTCGAGCTCCGTCTTCAGCGGGACGAGGCCGGTGGCGTCGTTGTGCAGGGCGAGGCGGAGAATGTCGCCGAGCTGGACCACGGTGCGCGCGGCGGCGCGCGGCTCGGTCCGGATGAGCGGCAGGATCGTGGCCAGCGTGTTGAACAGGAACGGCGGATGGAGGCGCAGCTTCAGGGCCTCGAGCTGCGTCTGGACGAGCTCGCGCTCGAGCTCGGAGGCCTGGAGCTCCTTTTCGCGAAAGGTGCGGTAGTCGTCGATGCCCCACGTCACGCCGACGATTCCGATGTAGGTCGCCAGGCGCGCCGCGCCGCCGAAGGCGAGGGTCGCCGTGAACATGGCCATGAATCCCCCGCCGAATTCGGGGGGATCGACGGCGTACCAGAAGACGTTGGTCGCCAGCAGGTGGAAGAGCGCGGCGACCGCGCCCCCGGCGAGCAGGACCGGAACCGTCGCCAGGCGCCGGCCGCGCCGCGGGCGGAACCTCCGGGCCAGGCGCATGATCGGCGGCGTCAGCGCGGCCCAGAGGTAGGCCGTGACGAGGCTGGCGGCCAGCGATTCGCCGACCGGCAGCGCCAGCCGCGGCTGCAGGGAAGGGCCGCGGAGGTAGCGCTGCGCCGCGATGAAGAGGCCGACGACCGTCCAGACGGCGAGGACCTCCAGGGCCCGCCGCCGCTGCGGCCGGTCGGTCGCCGGGGGAGGCGACCGGACGTCGGGGGCGGCCGGAACGAAGACGGCCGTCGCGGGGCGCCCGGAGGCGTCGGAGGCCTCCCGGACGATCGCGATCCGTGCGCGCGCGGCCGCCCTCATCTCCGAGCCGCGGGCGTTCGCCTTCGGATCCGGGGCGCTCGCATTGCCATCCCGCTCGGCCGTCGGCAGCCGCTAGACCGCCAGCCGGCGGAACTCCTTCAACCGCTCGCGGTACGTGCTCGAAAGGGTCAGCTTCGTGCCGTCCCTCAAAGTCACCGCGTAGTCGCCGTTGAACCAGGGGTGCATTTCCTTGATCCGCTCGATGTTGACGATCGTCGAGCGGTGGATGCGGAAGAACTTCCTGGGATCGAGCCGTGACTCGATACCCGAGGTGGTCTCGTGGAAAACGTAGACCTCCTTGCCGACGTGCAGCCGCACGTTGTTGCGGGACGACTCGATCCAGTCGACGTCGGCCACGCGGAGGAAGACGCTCCGCTCGTCCTTCTTGATCAGGAGCCACTCCGGGTAGGCGCGCTCGCGCTGGATGTCTTCGAGCAGGGCGTGGAGCGTGGCCTTCAGCTGGCGCGACGAGCTCCGGTCGATCTCTCCCCGGGCGCGCTCGACGGCGTCGTGCAGACGCTCGCCGGAAAAGGGCTTCATGAGGTAGTCGACGGCATGCGCCTCGAAGGCCTTGAGGGCGTAGCGGTCGAAGGCGGTCACGAAGATGACGGCGGGCAGGTCCTGGGGATCGCAGCTCGCCAGGACGCCGAAGCCGTCGAGTCCGGGCATCTGCACGTCGAGGAGCACGAGCTGCGGCTTCATCTCGGTGATGGCCTTGACGGCCTCGAAGCCGTCGCCGCACTCGCCGATGATCTCGATGTCCGGCTCGTCCTGAAGGCCGTTGCGCACCCACTCGCGCGCCAGCGGCTCGTCGTCGACGATCAGGGTTCGGATTTTCATGCCCACCCTCCTCTTTTCTGCAACGCCGCAAGGGCTGATACGTAAAGGAACGAAAGGAGTTACATGGATATGCCGGGTCATTTCGACCCAAGTTTCCGGACGTCGGGTTCAAAAAGCGGAACATGATGCCGAACGGGTCGCGCGAGGGGCCAACTGCTGTGACGAAAGGGCGCAATCGAAGGGCGAACCGCTCGCGCGTCCGGACCGTGCAGGGCCGAATCGCGTTTTTCGGATGGAGTGTTCGATGATCCGGACGTCGAAGTGAGCGGACTGCGCTTCCTCGCCGTCGCATTGCTGGCCCTCCCGATCGGGTTCGGGCCCGATTCCGGCGGCCGAAAGGCCGATCCGCCGCCCGCGACCCCGGAGGCGAACCCGGATGCCTTTGCCGCGACCGTGCGGCCGGTGCTCGCCGCCCGGTGCGCCCCCTGCCACGAACCCGGCGGAAAGATGTACGCGAAACTCCCGTTCGACCGCCCCGAAACGATCGCCGCGCACTCCGCGGGCGTCCTCCGGCGGCTGAAGGGCGCCGACCGCGAAGCCGTCGAGAAGTGGCTCGCCAGTCTGCCGCCGTCTCCGCGTTGACCCCCTTCGCGTTCGTCCCGTTGCTCGCCGCGTTCGCCGTCCCGGCGGACGCGCCTTTGGCGCCGCCGAACTTCCTGGACATCAATCCGTCGTGGTCGCCGGACGGGACACGCCTCGTGTACCAGAGCGCCCGCCACGGAAATGCGCAGCTCTACGTCATCGGCGCCGACGGGACGGGCGAGCGCCGCCTGACGGAGAGCCTCGGCGACGACACGCACCCTTCGTGGTCGCCCGACGGCCGGTGGATCCTCTTCGACTCCAACCGCGACGGCGTCTGGAATCTCTACCTCGTCCGACCCGACGGCACCGGCCTGACGCGCCTGACGTACCGGGGCGAGGCGCCGGGGGAAGCGTTCGCGCGCCACCCGTCGTGGTCGCCGGACGGAGCGCGGATCGCGTTCGACTCCGATCGCGACGGCGACGAGGAGATCTACGTCTGCGACGCCGACGGCGGGAACGCCCGGCGGCTGACGAGAAGCCCCGGCCCCGACGGCCACGCGGCCTGGAGCCCGGACGGGAACGAGATCCTCTTCACCGGGACCCGAGGCGGCAACCAGGACGTCTGGATCGTCGATGCGCCGGGAGGGATTCCCCGGCGGCTGACGAGCGACACCGCCGCCGACGGGGCCGCCCGAATGTCGCCCGACGGCCGAAAAATCGCTTTCTTCTCGGAGCGGGACGGACACGCCGAGATCTACCTCATGAACCGCGACGGCTCGAACCCGCACAACCTCACGCGCGATGCTTCGACCGAGTACGAGCTGGCCTGGTCGCCCGACGGCGGCCGACTCGCCTACTACTCCGACGCGCCGGGCGGCCGGTTCGAGGTGTTCGTGATGGACGCCGACGGCGGCAACCGGCGGCAGGTGACCGACGCCGCATACGACAGCGCCTTCCCCCAGTGGTCGCCGGATGGGACGCGGGTGGTCTTCGGCTCCACGCGCGACGGCGACTGGGAGATCTACACGATGTCGGCCGACGGCTCGGATGCCCGGCGCCTCACGTCGAGCCCCGGCCGGGACGCGCATCCGCAGTTCACGCCGGACGGGCTGCGGATCCTGTTTCAATCGCCGCGCGACCGGGACGCCGACGGGGAGGTCGACATCTACGTCGCCAACGCCGACGGCTCGAGCCCGAAGCGGCTGATCGGCGGCCCGGGCTTCGACGGCGTCCCGGTGCCGTCGCGCGACGGCCGGTGGCTGGCGTTCCAGCGGGGAACCCCCTCCGGCGAGAAGTTCCACTGGGAGCTGTTCGTGGCGGACATGGACGGCCGGAAGGTGCGGCCGCTGACCTCCAACGCCTGGTCGAGCCAGGTGCCGAGCTGGAGCCCCGACGGGCGGACCCTCGTCTTCCACGCGGACCCGGAGGTCCGCAACCAGCTGTTCCTGCTCGACGTGGCCACCGGGGCCGTGAAGGCCCTGCTCGCGAGCGACGCGACGGACGAAACACCGTCGTTCTCGCCCGACGGGAATTCGGTCGCGTTCGTCTCGACGCGCGACGGCAGCCGCGACCTCTACCGGCTCGACGTCGGTTCTTCGGCCGTGACGCGCCTGACCCGCGGAATGGACGTCTGGTCCCAGGCGGGATGGTCGCCGGACGGGAAGCGGCTGATCTTTTCCGCGAAGGCCGGAGGAGTCCACGACGTCTACGTCGTCGGGGTGGACGGGTCCGGATTGAAGCGGCTGACGAAGGGGGTCGAGGGGCTGCGATAACGGATCCGACGCGCTACCTCTTCTTCGGCCCGTAGTCCCCGTCGAATGCCGTCGCCCAGGTCTTGCCACCGTCGGTGGAGGTTTCCCAGAGCTGCCGGACGTGTCCTCCGGCAATCGGCGACCACGTGATGCGGTTGCGGACGGTGCCGGCGCCCTGGGGCTTCTCGCCTTCGAGGACCATCTTCGCCCCCTGGCGTCCGCCGGTCAGCAGCAGGACGTTGCCCTTGTCGTCGACCCAGGTCTGGCTCCACCGCTTCTTCGCCGAATCCCACATGTTCAGGCTCGTCCCGCTCAGGCCGGAAGCGCCCTTCCACTCCTCGCGCACCGCGCATCCGGCGAGGATCGACGTGATCCGATTGCCCCCGGCCGTCTTTCCGGCCTCGACGACCTCCCAGTTGCCGAGCCAGAAATCGAACTGGCGATACTCCGGGGACGTGCAGGGCTTCGGAGCGGCGGCGGTCATGGAAGCGTCCGACGGCGGCCGCACGATCGTGGTTTCGCCGACCGTCAGCGCCAGGATTCCGGCCAGGGCGGGCAGCGTCGGGAGCGCCATGCGGGTTGCCTCCTCTCGTCATGGTCAGGATACGGACTCTGGGGAGGCCCTGGCCACGGTCTTGGGACGGGACCGGTGTTCCGGCGGACGAGACGACGCGCGCACACCACGAGCGTGAGGTTGCCGGTTCGGCGCCGGGGCGGGGATGGCCCCGGCGCCTCCTAACGCAGTCTCCGGAAGGCGTGGGTCTTGATCGTCAGCCAGACCCGCGCCCCGGGCTCGAGGCGAAGCTCCTGCGCCGAGGCGCGCGTGAGCCGAACGGTCCAGTCGAAACCATCGGCCGCCACGCCGATCCAGGCTCCCCCGGGCGAGAGGTCGGCCGCGGCGACGCGGCCCGCGAGCACGTTGCGCGCGGAGACGTGCGCGGGAGCCTCCGTCGACACCAGGATGTCGTCGGGCGACACGGCGTAGATCGCGCGCCCGTCGGCGGCGGACGGGGAGCCCGTCGGCACGACCAGCCGCGCCTGGCCCGACCGGAGGACGGCCTTCTCGTCGCCGGCGACGCCGCTTTCGAGCTCTCCCGAGATCACGTTGTCGAACCGCGCGTCCGGATCGACGGACGACGTCCGCATCTCGCGCAGCACCGCGGCGGTCGCTCCCTGGCGGACGAGCGCTCCGCGGCGCAGCAGCAGCGCCTCGCCGGCCATCACGGCGGCCTCGCCGGTGTTGTGGGTGACGTACACGCACGGGATGCGGAGCGTGTCGCGCACGCGCAGCAGGTAGGGGAGGATGCGCTCGCGCAGCTCGACGTCCACGGCCGCGAGCGGCTCGTCGAGCAGGAGCAGCCTCGGCCGCGTGGCGATCGCCCGGGCGAGCGCCACGCGTTGTCGCTCCCCGCCGGAGAGGCTGCCCGGATAGCGGTCGAGGAGCGGTGCGATTTCCAGGATCCCGACGGCTTCCGTGAAGAGTCCCTCGCGCGATGCACCGCGCATGCCGAACCGGACGTTGCGCCGAACGTCGAGGTGCGGAAAGAGGCAGGAGTCCTGGGGGACGTAGCCGATCCGCCGCCGTTCGGGAGGCATCCGGATGCCGCGCTCCGTGTCGAGGAGCACATCTCCGTCGATCGCGATGCGCCCCCGCGCGGACGGCCGCAGGCCCGCGAGGGCCTCGAGCAGGGAGGTTTTCCCCGCGCCGGACGGCCCGAGGACGGCGACGGCATCGGCCGAGAGGCGCGCCGAGATCTCCAGCGGGAATGCCGCCAGCGGCAGACTCAGGTCGAGCGTGATCACCGCGCGGCCTCCCGACGCCCGCGCCCGCCGATGAGCTCCGAGGCGAGCACGGCCGCGAAAGCGATCGCCACGGTCACCCAGACGAGCCGCATCGCCCCCGCGTCCTCTCCGATCTGGTGACGCTGGAAGATCGCGAGGGCCATGGTCTGCGTGCGGCCGGGGATGCTCCCCGCGACGATGATGGTGGCGCCGAACTCGCCGAGCGCTCGCGAAAAGGCGAGCAGGGTCCCCGTCAGGATTCCGCGGCCGGCGAGCGGCAGCGTCACGCGCCGGAACGCCTCGAACGGGCCGCAGCCGAGCGAACGCGCGATGGCCGGCAATCGGCGGTCGACTTCCTCGAAGGCCGTCCGCGCGGGGCGCACGAGGAGGGGGAAGGCCATCACCGCGGTCGCCAGCACGACCGCCTTCGTCGTGAAGAGGACCTCGATGTCCAGTCGCTGGAGGAGGCCGCCGAGCGGGCCGCGGCGGCGTAGCGCGTCGAGGAGCAGAATTCCCACCGCCGTCGGCGGCAGGACGAGCGGCAACGACAGGAGTGTCTCCGCGAGCGTGCGGAGCGGCCCTCCGCGCCGCGAGAGCGCCCAGCCGGCCGCGACGCCGAGAGGCAGGATGAGGGCCGTCGCGATCGCGGCGACCCGGAGTGTGAGGAGGAGAACCGAAACGTCGCCGCCGGTCACGGTGTCTCCCGGACGAGGAAGCCCTGGCGCGCGAACACCGCGCGGCCCGCGGGCGATGCGAGGAAGGTCACGAATTTCGCGGCCGCCTCCGGGTGTTTCGAGCCGGCGATCGGGGCGACGGAGTACGTGATGGCCGGTCCGTTCGGCACGCGGTAGGCGATCCGGACCTCGGGGGAGATCGCCGCGTCCGTGCTGTAGACGATTCCGGCCGGCACGTCGCCGCCCGCCACGGCGGCGAGGGCGGCTCGGACGTCGAGGGTCGGGACGACCCGCTTCTCGAGAGCGTCCCAGACGCCTTCCTGCGTCAACCAGGCCTTTGCGTAGATGCCCGCCGGGACCGCGGCCGGGTCGGCCAGCGCCAGCCGGGAGAACGCGAGGAGGTTCCGCGCCGAGTGGATCCTGGCGGCCGAGGCGTCCGGCACCACGACGACGAGAGCGTTCGACAGAAACTCCCTCCGGTCCTCCGCGCGGACGAGGCCGGTCCTCTCGAGCGCGTCCATCTTCGCCGTGTCGGCGGAGAAGAAGACGTCGGCCGGTGCGCCCGCCTCGATCTGCCGCGCGAGGTCGCTCGAGGACGCGAAGGAGAAGGTGACCTTCGTTCCGGCCCTGGCCTCGAAGTCACGTCCGGCTTCCCGGAGAGTCTCGGTGAGGCTCGCCGCGCCGAAGACGAGAATCTCCGAGGGAGGCGCCGCAATCGCGAACGCCGAGGCCAGGAGCAGGGCGCGGACCGGATTCGCTCTCATGGCGCCGCCGGCCCCATCAGCCCCGGATGACCATGACCTCGGTGGCCTTGATCAGCGCGACGGCGGGGGAACCGACTTTGAGCTGGAGGTTGCGCACGGCCCCGGACGTGATGATCGCCGTGAGCGTCTGGCCGCCGACCTCCAGCGTGACCTCCGCGAGCAGGCCCGAGATTCGGAGCTTCGTCACGACGCCGGCGAGCTTGTTGCGCCCGCTGATCGCGTCGAGGCCCGACCCGGCCGGTGCCGATCCGCCCAGGCGGGCGATCTCGGAGCGGGGGATGCGGTGGTGGCCGCCGGGCGTCTTCACCGAACGGATCCGCTTCCGGTAGATCCACTGCTTGATCGTCGGATAGCTGACGCCCAGGGCCCGGGCGGCCTCGGCCGGCGTCAGGGCGGCGTTTCGAGCCATGCCGACGATTCTATACGATTCAATACGATTCTGTGCGGGGCCTGCGGAGGGGGCCGGCCGGCGCGCCCGGGCGGCTTGCGCGCTCTACGCGGAGAGGGGCTCGGAAACCGCGATCTGCGCGTCCGGGGCTTCGCGCAGCTCCTGGCTCCCGGCCTTCGCTTCCTGAAGCTGCGCGCCGCCGGTCGGGCCTTCGCGCACGTACCGGGTGCGCAGCGACAGCCGCGGGTCGAAGATGAACTGCAGCAACAGTCGAGTCCACGACGAGTGGTAGTGGAGCGTGTCGTAGGCCTCGGGCGCGGCGCGCTTGATCGCGGGCAGGCGGTTCCACGGGATCGAGGGGAAGTCGTGGTGCTCGTTGTGGTATCCGACGTTGAGGGCGACCGGGTTCATGGGCCCGTAGTAGTCGACCGTCTCCTGGCCCGGGAACACGATGTAGTGCTCCTGGATCCAGCGGGCGCCCAGCGGATGCAGGCCGACCGAGAACATCAGCGAGACGAAGAGGTACGCCAGCGCCTGCCAGCCGAAGAAGTAGATCAGGGCGCCGTCGTAGGCCACCTGCGCGAGAACGTTGATGACGACCCAGCGGTCGATCGGCTTCAGGACGCGCAGCCGCGTGGGCCGCAGGGCCTGCATGATCGCGAAGAGGAAGAGCCACGCCGCCTTGCCGACGGCCGAGCGGCCGAAGAGCCGGAACTCCCAGTGGCTCGGGATGTCCGCGTCGAAGTCGTACGTCCCGAGGAAGGCGTGGTGTTTCATGTGGTAGCGCTGGAAGAAGACGGACGTCGGGGCGCCGTGCGGCAGGTTGGCGAGGATCCCGACGAGCGTGTTCTTCCCGGGGGTCTTGAAGACCAGGTTGTGCGTGATCTCGTGGATGACGACCCAGAGCGCGTGGTTGGCGAACGCGCCGAAGGTGACCGCGACGAGACCGATCACCCACCACGGGCTCCCGGCCACCGAGGCGGCGACCGCCGTCTGCGCGGCCACGATCCCGAACGTGATCCAGAAGGTCCAGGGATTCTTGCCGACGAGGTCCCGGATCTCCGGGTGCCGGAGAATGATCGAGCGCGCGCGGCCGCCGTGGGGGTTGGGGCCTTCCGGCTCCAGAAAATCGAGCGCCCGGGTCCCGGCGGACGCCTTCTCAGGTTTTGACATCACAGTTACCGCCACAGCCTCTCGCGACTCGCCACCGGGAGTCCAGTCTTTTCTGGGGCCGGGTGCGGCCGATGTGGAAAACAGCGCAAATGGAGCCGACGACCGGACTTGAACCGGTGACCTGCGGTTTACGAAACCGCTGCTCTACCGACTGAGCTACGTCGGCTCGGGGTTCGAGCGGGGCATCTTACGGAAAGGGCGGGGGGGCGTCAAACGGCCGGCCCGTGCCGCCCGTGTCCGGAGGCCCCGGGCCCTAGTCGAATTTCACGGAGACGATCTTGGAGCAGCCCGGCTCTTCCATCGTCACGCCGTACATCACGTCGGCCGTCTCCATCGTGCGCTTGTTGTGCGTGATGGCGATGAACTGGGTCTCCTCGGTCATCTCGCGCAGCAGACGCGTGAACCGGTCGATGTTGGCCTCGTCGAGGGGCGCATCGACCTCGTCCAGGATGCAGAAGGGCGAGGGCTTGTAGCGGAAGATCGCCATCAGCAGAGCGATCGCCGTCAGGGCCTTCTCGCCCCCGGAGAGCAGCAGGATCGACTGGTTCCGCTTGCCGGGCGGGTGCGCGTCGATCTCGATGCCCGACTCGAGCACGTCGGTTTCATCGAGCAGTTTCATTTCGGCCGAGCCGCCCTGGAAGAGCCGGGCAAACATGGCCTTGAAGTTCTCGTTGATCGCGTGGAACGCCTCGGCGAATCGTTCGGAGGAGGTGGCGTTGATCTTCCGGATCGATTCCTGGAGCTCGGCGATCGATTTGAGGAGATCGTCGCGCTGGGTCGTCAGGAAGACGAGCCGCTCGGACATCTCCTTGTGCTCCTCGAAGGCCAGGACGTTGACCGGCCCCAGCCGCTCGATCGAGGCCGCCAGCTCGGCGACTTCCGTCTCGAGGGCCGCCAGGGCCTCCGGGGACGCGTCGGCGGGCGCCTCGAGCGCCTCGGGCTCGACGCCGAACTCCTCCCGGCACTGCGCGACGAGATGCTCGAGATCCGAGGCGGCGCGCGTGGCGGCGACCTCGGCCTCGAAACGGGCCTCGCGCGCGGCGTCGAGGGCGGCCCGGTCGGCCCGGGTCGCGGCTTCGGCGCCTTCGACGCGGGACACGACTTCCCGGGCGGTCTCGACCGCGGCCGAATGCTCGACGGCCTGTTTCTCGCGGTCGGCGAGGTTGGCGGTCTGGCGGGTCCGTGCCTCCGACTCCTCGTGGACGAGTTCCGCCGCCCGCGTGGCGATGCGCGCTTCTTCCTCGGTGGCCTCGGCGAGGCGCCGTTCCAGCGTCGAATGCGTCTCCCGCAGCGTGTCCCGCGCGGCCTCCATGGACCGTCGCCGCTCGGCGGCGACCTCCGCCTCCGTGCGGCGATGGGCGAGCTCGTCGCCCCGGGACTGCGCCGTCGAGCGGGCTTCGGACAGCGCGGCGGACAGAGCGCCGGTCCGGCGGTGCGCATCGTCTTCGGCCTCCGCGAGGCGACGTTCCTCGGTCTCGAGCGCCACGCGGCGCGCCCTGTGCCCGTCGGCCTCGGCGGAAAGCGCCGCGGTCTCGGCCGCGATCGTCTCGCGTTCCCGCCTCAGGCGGTCGCGCTCCGACAGCCTCTCTTCCAGACGAGCGACGAAGGCGCTGTGGGCGGCCTGCGCCGCGCGCTCGGCGTCGCGCAGCGGTGGCAGGTCCCGCTCGCGGCCCGAACGGCGGACCCGAAACTCCTCGAGCCGGGCCTCCGCCGCCTCCAGGGTCGCCCGTTGGGCCTCGAGGCGGTCCGAGAGCGAGTCTTTCTCCCGCCGCAGCGCGAAGAGCCCCGACGCCTCGGCGGCCGGCCCCGCGATGCGGACGACGGGTCCGCGAACGACCTCGCGATTCCGGGTGACGAACGTCATGCCGGGATGCTGCTCCGACAGCGAGAGCGCGTCCGGGAGACTCTCGACGAACGCCGTCGCCGGGAGTGCCGCGCGCTCGGCGGGGGAGAGCCCGGAGTGGCCTTCGATCACCGCGTCCCAGCCGAGGGCGCCCTCCGGCCTCCCGTTCGGGGCCGCGTGACGCCAGTCGGCCCGCACCATGCGGGCGGCCGAGAGGCTCCGCATCGCATCGACCGCCTGGAGGACGTCTCCCGTGGCCAGCAGCGCGTCCGAGTCTCTCCCGAGCACGAGGCCCACCGCGTCTTCCCAGCCCGCGCGGGGACGGATTCGATCGGACAGCGCGCCATGCTCGGACAGTCCGGCGCCGCGCAGAGCCTGGCGAACCTCGTTGACGCTCATCTCGCGGGCGCGCAGGGTCTCGAGCAGCGACGCCAGCCGGTGTTCGAGCGCGCCCACCGCCTGGCGGGCGGCATCCCGCCCCGCCTCGGCTTCGGCGATCCTGGCGGCGAGCCCGGCGATCTCTCCCTCGGCGGCCGTCACGCGCCCGCTCGCCTCGGCGGCGGCCGCCCGCAGTCGTTCGGCCTCGCGCTCGGCCTCGCCGGCCTCCCTCTCCCGCCCTGCGAGCTCCTCGGCGATCCGCGCCCCGGTTTCGGCCAGGCGGGACAGCGACGCCGCGATGCGCTCGGCCGCGAGGTCCACCTCGTGCCGGGCGTTGCGCGCGCCGACCCGCTCCCCGGCGGCGTTGAGCGCGCGGGTCCGGGTCTCTTCCAGTTCGCGTTCGAGCGCGTCGGAGGCGTCCGCGGCTTCGGAGGCGAGTCGGTCGGCCTCCTCGCGAGCGAGCGACTTGGCGCGCGCCTCGGCGACCGTCCGTTCGAGGCGCTCCTGGAGGTCCGCGAGGTCCCGCGCCGCGCGCGTCTGCTCGGAGGCGAAGTCGCGGCCTTCGCGCTCGAGGGCGCCGCGGCGGGCGGCCAGGTCCATGGCCGCGCGCCGGTTGGCGTCCAGCAGCGCGTCGTCGCGGGCGATCGAAGCTTCGAGGGACGCCAGGGCTTCACGCAGCGAATCGCGCCGGGCGAAGGCCTCTCCCGCCTCCAGGCGCGCCTGGGTGAGGGCGGCCTCGGCGCGGGCCAGTACCGCCGCGGCCTCGGCTTCGCGGTCGCGCCGCTCGTCCCGCAGCCGCTCGCTCCCGGACAGCGTCTCGCGGAGGGCGTCGCCGCGGACCCGGGTCAGCGAGGCCTTGCGCCGCCGGAGGATCTCGGTCTGTTCCTTGTACCGCGCGGCGCGGGAGGCCTGCCGTCTCAACGAGGCCACGTTCTTTTCGATCTCGCCGACGATGTCGGAGAGACGGAGCAGGTTGCCGCGCGTCTCCTCGAGCTTGCCCTCGGCGAGGCGTTTCTTGAGCTTGTACTTGGTGATCCCCGCCGCCTCCTCGATCAGCCGACGGCGGTCCTGCGGCTTGGTCGACAGGACCTGGTCGATGCGCCCCTGCTCGATGACCGAGTACGCGCGCACGCCGAGGCCCGTTCCGAGCAGCTGGTCCTGGATGTCGCGCAGGCGCACCAGCTTGTCGTTGAGGAAGTACTCGCCTTCGCCGTCGCGGTAAACCCTCCGTCCGACGCGAAGGTCCCCGTCGGCGTCGCCCTTCTCGGAATCGCCGTTCGAAGCCGCCAGGGTCAGAACGACTTCGGCCATGCCGAGCGGCCGGCGCTTGGCCGAGCCGTTGAAGATGACGTCGTCCATCCGTTCGCCGCGGAGCACTTTGGCGCTCTGCTCTCCCAGGGCCCAGGCCACGGCGTCGCTGATGTTCGACTTTCCGCAGCCGTTCGGACCGACGACCGCGGTGACCGAGCCAGGAAAGGCCAGATCCACCTTGTCGTAGAAGGACTTGAAGCCCGCGATCTCGACCCGCTTCAAACGGAGCATTTCCGAGCAATGTAGCAAAGCGGCAGTGGCGCCGCCACTAGAGATTGGGGCCCGACCCGCCCGGACCCCCAATAACCGGTAGGCGGACGCTCGACGGCGGCCGGCCGCCCGAGGCCCGCGGGACGACCCCCGGCCATGCGTTTCGACGACGAAGTGCGCGGGTTCCGATCGCCCGTCCGCGGAGGTCGTGCCGGCCGGTGTTGCTAGGATGCCGCGCAGCATGAAATCCGACATTCAAATCGCCCAGGAGGCTCGGCTGCGTCCGATCGAGGAAGTCGCGCGCGACGCCGGGATCCATCCGGAAGACTTCATCCCCTACGGGCGCGACAAGGCCAAGGTCGCCGTTTCGGCGATCGCCCGCGCCGAGGGACGCCCGGAAGCGCCGCTCGTGCTCGTCTCGGCGATCACTCCCACGCCCGCGGGCGAGGGCAAGTCCACGACCACGGTGGGCCTGGGCCAGGCGCTCAACCGCCTCGGCAAGCGGGCGATCATCGCCCTGCGCGAGCCATCCCTGGGTCCCTGCTTCGGGATCAAGGGCGGCGCCGCGGGCGGCGGTTACTCGCAGGTCGTGCCGATGGAGGACATCAACCTCCACTTCACGGGAGACTTCCCGGCCATCACGGCGGCGCACAACCTCCTCGCCGCGATGATCGACAACCATCTCCATCACGGCAACGCGCTCGGCATCGACCAGCGCGACATCCCGTTCCGGCGCGTGCTCGACATGAACGACCGGGCCCTGCGCGACACGGTCATCGGACTCGGCGGCAAGATCAACGGAATCCCGCGGGAAACCGGCTTCGACATCACCGTGGCCTCCGAGGTGATGGCGATTCTCTGCCTCGCCCGGGACCTCAACGATCTCAAGGAGCGTTGCGGGTCGATCGTGGCCGGCTACCGGCGCGACACGAGCGCGATCCGCGCCGCGGACCTGAAGGCCAACGGCGCCATGGCGGCGCTGCTCAAGGACGCCATCCATCCCAACCTGGTCCAGACCCTCGAGGGCACTCCCGCGCTCATCCACGGCGGACCCTTCGCCAACATCGCGCACGGCTGCAACTCGATCCTCGCGACGCGCATCGCCATGCGCTACGGCGAGGTGGCGGTGACCGAGGCGGGCTTCGGGTTCGACCTCGGCGGCGAGAAGTTCCTCGACATCAAGTGCGCCTACGGCGACATGTGGCCGTCGGTGGTCGTGCTGGTCGCCACCGTGCGGGCGCTCAAGATGCACGGCGGCGCGCCCAAGGACGCCCTCGGCGTGGAGGACCTGGCGGCGCTCTCGCGCGGCGTCCTGAATCTCGAGCGGCATCTCGACAACGTCCGGATCTTCGGCCTGCCCGCCGTGGTCGCAATCAACAAGTTTCCGACCGACTCGCCGGCCGAGATCGCGTTCCTCGAGAAGCGCTGCTCCGAGCTCGGCGTGAGGGCCGCGCTCTCCGAGGTCTATGCACGCGGCGGCGCCGGCGGCGAGGACCTCGCGCGGGCGGTGCTCGCCGAAATCGGGCAGGGCGCGGCTAAATATCGTCCGCTCTATCCCTGGGACCGGCCGCTGGCGGAGAAGATCGAGATCGTCGCGCGGCGGCTCTACGGCGCGGGCGGGGTCTCGTTTTCGAAGGAGGCCGAGCAGCGCCTCCAGCGCTACGAGAAGCACGGGTTCGGGAACCTGCCGATCAACATCGCCAAGACGCCGTACTCGTTTTCGGACGATCCGAAGAAGGGCGGCCGTCCCTCCGGGTTCACGCTGCGCGTGGACCGGACGCGGCTCTTTGCGGGCGCGGGGTTCGTGGTGGCCGTCTGCGGCGACATCATGACGATGCCCGGACTGCCCAAGCAGCCGGCCGCCGAGACGATCGACGTCGACGCCGAGGGGCGGATCTCCGGGCTCTTCTGATCCCGCCCGGCGCGGCGGCGCGCCTCGAAAAGTGACCCGCGGTCGCAAACATCGGTGTACGACAAGTGTTGCGATTGTCTTCAGGGTATGTGTATGGTCGCGCTGTTAGGGGGCCTTCCGGTCATGTTGACAGTTGAGGTTCGTCGGCGCCCGGGCACGAGTGCCGAGATGCATCGCGTCACCGGCGGAAGCGCGACAGTTGGCGCCTCGTCGGGCAACGAAATCGTCGTCCGCGCGCGCGGAGTCTACGGCCGCCACATGCGGCTGTTCGAACGCGACGGCAACTACCACCTCGACCTCTTCAAGGGCATCGAGACCGTCCAGGTCAACGGCCGCGACTTCTTCGGAGGTCCGATCACCGTGGGCGACCGAATCTCGATCGGCGAGGCGACGCTCACCGTGGTGGAGGCTTCGTCGGCCATGCGGCCGACTCCGTTGGGGGAGATCCCCGCGGGCGATCTCGCGGCGCCGCCGGAAGTGCCGGCCGCCGCCGTCCTGCCGGTGACGGAAGTCGAGTATCGGGCGCTGCGGCTGGCGGCGTTTCGCCTGTGCCGCGAGGCGCACTCCTCGGAGGACCTCGCCACCGAGCTGACGGATTTCCTGGACCGCGAGCTTCCCCCCTCGGAATGGGCGGTCGGCGAGTTTTCCGCGGTCGCGGGATTCCGGCCGCTCGCTTCGACGTTCCGGGAAAACCCGGCTCTTCCGCCCCGCATGGCGCAGGACCTGCGGTCGGGCGAGCGCCTGGCGCGCGCCGAGACCGTCACGGGCGCGCTGACGCTCCTCATCGAACCGATGCGCGAGGGGGTCGGCTGCGTCGGGATCCTCGTGCGCGAAACGCCGCGTTTGGCGGCCCGGGCCGTTCTCTTCCTCGAGGAGCTCGTGCAGATGGCCGGCATCGCATTCTCCGGGATCGGCGCGCACGAGCCGGGACACGCCGCCGTCCGGCAGACGATGGAGGTTCCGGCCCCGGCCGCGCCGGCCGCCGAGCCGAGCCTGGCCGAGACGGTGCTTCGCCAGACGGACGACCTCAAGAAGATCGTCGAGACCGTGGAACGCGAGGTCATCGACCGCGCCATGCGTCGCGTGGAAGGCAACCAGAGCCGGGGAGCCCAGGTCCTCAACATCTCGCGCGGTTCCCTGATCGCCAAGCTCAAGGAGTTCGGGATCGCGGACTATCGATACCTCCGGCGCGAGCGGGGTCGCCGGGGCTAGGAACGCTTCGCCTGCGAGGGGGCCCGATTCATCGGGCCGCCGCGTCGAGCTCCTCCTGGAACGCCAGGATCGAACTGCAGAGCGCCCGCAGGCCCGAAGGGAGCGTCAGGAGGAGCTCGCCCGAGGCGTTGACGACCACCTGTTCGGTTTCGCCCGAGACGAGCAGGTCGCCCGTCTCGCTGCGGACCTCGTAGTCCATCACGAGGCGCGCGACGCTCGGCGCGCGCAGGCGTGCGGTCACCCGGATCGTCTGGTCGGGGCGCGCGGGTGCCCGGTACCGGAGCTCCATCCGCGTGACCGGCACGCGGTAGCCCATCTCGAGCGCGCGGGCGGCCGAGAAGCCGAAGCGGCCCGTCAGGGCTTCGCGGACATGCTCGAAATACAGGACGTAGTGTCCATGCCACACGACCCCGTACGGGTCGCACTCGGCGAACCGTACGGGGATCTCGAGCGTCAGGCCGCAGAGAGGAGGAGCGGAGCGCGCCGGAGGGGTCATCCCGGCGATTCCATCACGGCGGCGAGAAAATTTCCGCCGGCGCCGAAAGAGTTGACGAGGGCGCGCCGCGCGTCGCCTGCCGCCACCGCCCGGCAAGCCGCCACGAGCTGGGCGCCTCCGGCCGCCGCCATCTCGCCGATCGCGTCCTTGACCGAGACCTCGCGGGGCCGCCGGCTGCCGAAGACGGTCCGCATCGCCTCCTGCCTCGGCCCGGTCCATCTCGGCGACCCCGTCGCGCGAGGAGAGCCAGAGATCGACGCTCCCGGCGTCGGCCCCGGCATCCTCGAGGGCCCCCCGGATCGCCCGCTCCATGGCGCCCGGGTGCGGCGCGAACCGGTAGGGTTCCGACGCCACGCCGGCCGTGCCGATGCCCGAAATGCGGGCCAGGGGAGTCGCTCCACGTCCGCGCGCGGCCGACTCTTCCTCGAGGAGCAGGACGAAGGCGCCCTCGCCCTGCACGATGCCGTTGGCGCGCTTCTCGCCCCGCAGCGCGCCGACGCGGTCGAAGCCCATCGCATAGAAGGCGTTCCATTCGTCGACCGCCCCGGCCAGCATCGCACGCGCCCGACCCGAGGCGAGGGCGAGCGTCGAGAACAGGACGGCGTTCAGGGCCGAAGGGTCCTTCTGGGTGATCGTGACGTTGGGCCCGAAGATCTTGAGCTCGATCGAGACCTGGGAGGCCGGGGCGTTGGCGACGGTGTTGGGGAAGTGGAACGGAGGCGCCGCCTCCGGCGACTCGAGGATCAGGACCTTGAGGAACTCGGTCAGCGCGCCCGCGCCCGCCGAGCCGGTTCCCATGGCGATGCCGATCGATTCGGGGTCGTCGGCGATGGCGTAGCCGGACTCGGCGATCGCCTGGGCGGAGGCGATCAGGGCGAACTGGCTGCCGCGGTCGAGGCGCCGCGCCTTCATCGCCGGGATCTCGGGCTGCGGCGAAAAACCTTCGTAGCGCGCGGCATGCGTGGCCTGCATGCCGCCGCGGGCCTCGGGGTCGAGCGGACGGATCGCGCGGTCTCCGGCCGTGAGACGCCGGTAGAACTCGGCCGGGCTGCGGCCGAGCGGGGAGACCGCGCCGGTCCCCGTGACGAGGCCGCGCGGATCAGCCGGCGCCGGTATAGCGCGAGAGAACGACGACCGAGCTGTTGCCGCCGAACGCGAACGAGTTCGACAGGGCGACCTCGACCTCGACGTCGCGCGCCGCGTTGGGAACGTAGTCGAGGTCGCAGGCCGGGTCGGGGTTCTCGTAGTGGATCGTGGGCGGGACCATGCCGTCGCGGACGGTCAGCGCCGTCGCCACCGCCTCGATCGCCCCGGAGGCGCAGAGGCAGTGGCCGATCATGGACTTGATCGAGGAGACCGGGATCGCGCGTGCCCGGTCGCCGAGGGCGGCCTTCAGCGCGGAGGTCTCGGCCGAGTCGTTCTGCGGCGTCGCGGTGCCGTGCGCGTTGACGTAGTCGACGTCCTCGGGGTTGAGGCCGGCGCTCCGGAGCGCCGCCCGGATCGTGCGGCCGCCGGCGGCGCCGGAGGGATCCGGCGCGGTCATGTGGTACGCGTCGGAGGTGACGCCATAGCCGCGAAACTCGGCGACGACCGGCGCGCCGCGGCGGCGCGCGCGCCCCTCCTCCTCGAAGACGAGGATCCCGGCCGCCTCGCCGATCGAGAGGCCCTTGCGCTCGCGGTCGAAGGGCCGGCAGGGATCGGGATCCACCGAGCGCAGCGAGTTGAAGCCGCCGTAGGTCAGCCGAGCCAGCACGTCCGAGCCGCCCGTGACCACGACGTCCGCCAGGCCCGCGGCGATCGCGTCGAAGGCGTAGCCCATGGCGTTGGCCGAGGAGGAGCAGGCCGTCGTGATCGTCGACTTGATGCCCTCGAGGCCGAAGCGCTGCGCGACGCGGTCGGTGATCGAGTCGGGCAGGTGATTGAGGACCTTCGAGGGGCGGGCCTTCCGGCCGCGCAGGTAGAGCTCGAAGAAGGCCTCGCGAGTCGATCAGGCCCGAGGTGCCGCCGCCGAGGATCACGCCGATGCGGGACGGGATCCTCGCGCGCGAGGTCGAGGCCCGCGGCCGCGATGGCCTCCCGCGCCGCGGCGACCCCCATGCGGTCGGCGCGGGACATGCGCCGCCGCTCGGCCGCCGTCAGGAAGCCGTCCGGGATCTCTTCGACCTGGGCCGCCGTCTGCGTGCGGTAGGAGGCGGGGTCGAAGAGCGAGAACGGGCGGATGCCGCAGGCGCCCGAGAGCAGGTTCGTCCAGAAATCCGCGAGCGTTCCGCCGATCGACGTGACCGCCCCCAAGCCGGTGATGACGACACGCCGCTGGCCCACGCGGCGATTGTGGCACAGGGCCGGGCGTCGCGGCGGCGCGCCGTCCAGGACGTTCTTGACTCCTCTGCCATAATCCCGCCCGTGGCGGATGCACGCGTCGACTGGCACACCTACTTCATGAACATCGCCCGGCAGGTCTCGACCCGGTCGACCTGCCCGCGCAAGCACGTCGGCGCCGTCATCGTGCGCGACAAGACGATCCTCTCGACCGGGTACAACGGCTCGATCCGCGGGCCTGCCGCACTGTTCGGACGTCGGCTGCACGATGGAGGACGGCCACTGCGTCGCTACGGTCCACGCGGAGGCCAACGCGATCATCCAGGCCGCCAAGAACGGAGTGTCGATCGAGGGCGCCGAGATCTACACGACGGCCAGCCCCTGCTGGCCCTGCTTCAAGCTGATCGCCAACTCCGGTCTCGGCCGCGTGTACTACGGCGAGTTCTACCGGGACGAGCGCTCGCTCCTCGTGGCCAGGAGTGCGGGCATCGAGCTCGTGGACCTCTCCGCTTCCGCACGGGCCTGACGCGACCGATCAGGAGGGCGCCGGCGCCCCTCCGAGCGCGAGGATCCGAAGGCAATCCTCCAGGTGGCCCTTCGAGGCGGCCGAGAGCTGGAAGAAGCGGCACCCGAGTGCCCCGGTCGGGCTCCTTCCCGAGCCGGACGACGAGAGCCTCGGCGACGAGCGGTGCGCACGCCGTGCTCGACCGGAACGTCGAAAGAGACTTCGAGCCGCGCTCCGATCGGCTGCCGCGCGTCGGTGCGTACGAAGAAGCCGCCGCGCGAAAGGTCCCGGATCGTGCCGGCGTGCTGGAGGCCGTCCCGCCAGAACGTGATCGACCACCCGACCGCGGCACGCGCCTCCTCGCGCGGCAGGACCTGCAGGAACCGGCGCAGGGCCGCGAAGAAGGCCTCCGGGTCGAGCGGCAGCGGCAATGTGGCGTCCGCCCCGGCACGCGTGGACGCCGCCTCGGACCCCGTCGGTCCGACCACCACGATGGGCGTCCGGGCGAAGGCGGGGTCCGCCTTGAGAACCCGCGTGAGATCGACGCCCGTCATCCCCTTCATGCCGGCACTGACGACGATCAGGGCCGGGCGTTCCGCGGCGCACGAGGTCGAGCGCCTCCGTGCCGCCGGCGGCCTCGAGCGTCTCGCAGCCGGTGCGCTTCAGGACTTCCTCCGCGGCTCCGCGAAAGAGCCCCGTGTCGTCGACGAGGAGGATCGGAGACATCGGTGCCTCAGAATCCCCGCGGCCGCAGCACGACCTCGCCGTGCAGCACGTGGGCGAGGCGACGTCAGGACGGACATGAGCGCGTCCACGACGTCCTCGGTCGTCAGCATCTGCGGCCGGTCGAGCGTCGGCCGATAGCGGTTCGAAGAACTCGGTGTCGACCGAGCCCGGGCAGATCGCGGTGACCCGGATGTTGGCCGGCTTCAGCTCCGCGGCGAGCGCGCGGCTGAAGCCGACGAGCCCCGCCTTGGCGGCGCAGTAGACCGTGCCCTCGGCGAAACCCTCGAGGCCCGCGATCGAGGACATGATGACGATGTCCGAGGGTGCGGATCGCAGCAGTGCATGGAGGCAGGCCTGCGACAGGTAGATGGCGGCGGCCAGATTCGTCTCGAGCATCGACGCGACCTCGGAGCGCTTGGCTTCCAGCAGCGGCGCCCGGTAGCCGAGCCCGGCGTTGTTGATCAGGATGTCCAGGCGCCGGAAGCGCGAGAGCAGCACGTCGACGCGCGTCGTAGAGGGCCGGGACGCTGCGCAGGTCGAGCACGTGGTAGGCGGCCTCTCCGCCGGCATCGGTGATCTCGCGGGCCACCTCGCGCAGCTTTTCCTCGCGGCGCGCGACCAGGAACACCTTCACGCCCGCGGCGGCCAGGGCGAGCGCGAAGGCCCGGCCCAGGCCCGAGGAGGCTCCCGTGATCAGCGCCACCTTGCCGTGCAGGGTCTGGCCCGTCATGGCGCCAAGTTATCAGGCTATTGGCGGCCCCGGCCGGCGTCCAGCGCCCGCCGGGCGCCGGCTGTCCGCGCCTGTATCATCCGCTCCCGCATGGACACGATCTCCCACGGCTTCGCGGGCTCGATCCTGGCCCGCTCGGCCGCGGAGCGCCCCGCGGCGCGGGCGGCCCTCGTTCTCGGCGCCGTCGCGGCGATGGTTCCGGACCTCGACTTCCTCTTCTTCTCCAACCGCCTCGACTACCTGCGCGACCACCGGAGCTGGACCCATTCCTTCCTGGTCCTGCCGTTTCTCGCGCTGGGGCTGGCCCTCGTCGCGAAGGCCTTCGCGCGCCGGGCGCGCTCTGCGCGATGCTGTGGCTCTTCGCCGCGATCGGGATCGCGTCCCACATCCTCTTCGACTGGGCGACGTCCTTCGGGACGATGTTCTGGACGCCCGTGACGCGGCATCGCTACGCCCTCGACTGGCTTTTCATCCTCGACCCGCTCTTCACCGGGATCGCGCTCGGCAACGCTCGATCCTCACGCTCGTGCTTCCGGGACCGCGCGCGTCGAATCGCGATCGTCGGCTCGGGCGTGCTCGCGGCCTACGTCGCAGCCTGCGCCGTCCTCCATGCCCGCGCCCTCGAGATCTGGAAGCGGCTCGACGCGGCCCGCCGCCGGGCGCGCGGGTCGCGGTGCTGCCGCAGTTTCTGTCGCCCTTCCGCTGGCTCGGGCTCTCGGAGAGCGGCGGACGAGATCCGCGTCGCCTTCTTCGACATCGGACCCTTCGCGAAGGGCGTCGCGGACCCGCAGCCGCCGAAGCGGTGGGGGGAGGTGCTGCGGAGCCTCTCGGACTTCTACCCGCCGCCCGCGCGCGCGAAGGTCGCGACGCTACGAGAAGCCGGCGGGCCGCGCCGGCGCTCGAGGCGGCGCGCACGCCTCGACGGACTGGCAGATCTACCTGGCGTTCGCGCGGTTTCCGCTCGAGACCGTCTACCCGGAGCCGGACGGAGGAGCGACGGTGATCGTCCAGGACCTGCGCTTCCTGCCGTTCTTCACGGGCCCGTGGGAGCCCGACCAGAAGCAGGGGATCCGGCGGCAGCCCTTCGTCTACCGCGTCCGCTTGGACCGCGTCGCTACGCGCCGTCGAGCGGGGCTTCGTTCGCAGCGGGCGCTGAGGGCGTCGGCGCCGCGGCGGGGCGGCGTCGCCGGCGACGTAGGAGTACTCGGGCTCGGGCGTCCGCGTCAGGGCCTCCGAGATCGCGGCGTAGTAGCCGACCTTGATGAGCAGGCGCACGAAGACGAAGACCTGCTGCGTCGAGGATCAGCGGCACCAGGGCGAAGCGCGCCTCGCCGCCCGGCCGAGGGATCGAGGACGAGCCACAGCAGGTAGAGGGCCGCCGTGACGAGCGGTGTAGATCCCGAGCACGCCGAGCAGGCGCAGCGGCCGGCCCGAGCGCGCCCGCGATTCCGAAGACGAATCGCGAGACACGGGCGGAAGGTCCGGCCGCGCCACCCAGACCGTCCGCACGGCGTCGGCGAGGAGCTTGATCGCGGCGAAGGCGAGCGCGAGCGCGAGCAGCCGCAGCCCCGTGACCGCGAGCGCCGCCTGCTCGGTGTGGAGCTCCTTGACGCGCGCGCCAGCGCCTCGCCCGAGCCGACGTAGATCCACTCGTAGGCCGCGAACGCCGCGCCGAAGCGCCGCGAACGTGAACAGCAGGAAGGCCGGCATGCGACGCATGCCCTCGCGGCCGAACGTGACGAGCGAGCTCGAGGGCTCCCGCAGCACGCCGAGCATGCCTCCGAGACCGAATGCGTGGAGCACCGTCGCGAGCAGGGCGAGGGAGAAGGCGGTGGCCCCCACGCCGCGCATCCCCGGCAGCTCCGACCACCGGATGCCCTCGGCGGAGAGCAGGCCCGTCGCGATCTCGGGGAAGTTGCCGAGCACGTCCGGGTGGACGCGGCGCACCGTCTCCCACCAGCCGTAGTCGGGGTTGGCGACCATCTTGTCGGCGGCCGGCGAGCGGTCGAGCAGCGCAGTGCAGCGTGTTGGAGATCGGGAGGATGAGCGCGGCCGACAGGAGAAGCTGGATCAGCCAGAGGGCGACGGCGAGGTAGGGCTTGGAGAGCGAGAGCCGCAGCCCGCGCAGGAAGCAGGCAGAAGGCCCGCGGGCCGCGGCGCCTCACCAGACCACCGTCATGAAGTCGATCATGTTCTGGACCCAGAAGACCGCGCGCGCCGTCCAGCGCGTCGCGGCCGCGCGGAGTCGTCCTGCGTGCGCCGGCCGTTGTTCGTGCGGTCGGCGTCGAGCAGGATCTTCTCCTCCGGGTCCACGACGGCTTCGAGAGCCGCGGTCCGGACGTCACGCGGAACCGCTTCCATCGCGCCTCGCCGTCCCAGTGCGAGCGGTACTCGCGGCCGCCCTCGAAGCGCAGCAGCGACGTCGACCGGCATGGCGACGTCTCCGCTGCGGACGACCGTGACCCGGCTGTCATATCCGCGCGGCTTTCGCGAGCTCCGGCGGCGGGCCCGTCGGAGAGGCGGCCGTCCTTCTCGAAGAGGCCCGCGCGGCGGCGCCGCGGGCTCGCTCTCGGCCTCGGCCACCGCGTAGTCGACGATGCCCGAGGAAAAGAACGTCCGGTCGAAGAACCACGTCCAGTCCTGGCCGGTCGAGTCGTTGACGGCGGCGATGAAGTCCTGCGTCGTCGGGTGGCGGAAGCGCCAGCGGTCGGCATAGAGGCGCAGGCGCCCGGTCCATCGCGGGCGTGCCGAGCAGCCGCTCGAGGGTCGCCATCGTGAGCGCCGTCTTCGTGGTAGACGTGGGCGCCGTAGGACTTGCGCTCGCGGAACTTCCAGCTCTCCGACGCGAGCACGTCCCAGTCGGCGACCTCGAAGTAGCGCCGGTTCGAGTCGAGCGGGTAGTGGATCTCGATCCCGAGCGGGAAGTGGAGGCCGAAGACGTTCAGCTCCACGTGGTTCGGCCCGAAGACCGACTTCAGGACGCGGTCGGTCATGTAGGTGTTGAATCCCTCGTCGAGCCACGCCTCCTCGAACTCGTTCGAGGCGAGCAGGCCGTAGAGGAACTGGTGGCCGGTCTCGTGCACGGTGACGCCCTCGGGGCGGTGGACGTTCTTCGGCGCGCTCCAGGAGGTGCCCGCGGTGATGAGCGTCGGGTACTCCATCCCGCCCGCGCCCCGGGCGCCCCAGGGCGGGATCGACGATCGTCAGGGTGCTCGTACGGATAGGCCGCCGAGGACCCGGCCGTAGCCCGAGAGCGCGGCCTTCGCCGCCCGGAAGTGCCTCTCCGCCTGGGCCGCATGCTCGGGCTGAAGGAGCAGGATGAGGCGAACGTCGCCCAGCCCCGCCTCCCGGAACGCGTCTTCGAGCACCAGGTACGCAGGATCGGCCGTCCAGGCGAAGTCGTGGACGCCCTTCTGGCGGAATCGGTAGAGGACCCGGCCGGCCGAAGTCTCGCGCTCTTCGACGCTGGCGGCCGGTGGCGCCGACCCGGCCCTTGAAGCGGGCGGGCACGTCGATCGAGACGTCGTAGTTCCCGAAGTCGGCGAAGAACTCGCTCGACGCGTGGAACTGGTGGCAGTTCCAGCCGCCGTCCTGGAAAACCCCGATCTTCGGAAACCACTGCACGACGAAGAAGAAATCGCCCTTGTAGCCGGTGCGCACGGACACGCGCGGCAGCCGCGAGACGAAGTCCATGGCGATCGAGATCGTCTCGCCCGGCGCCACGGGGCGGCCCGGGATCGACCTCGGCGACCGTGCGGTCGTCGGGATTGCCGTCGTCGGGGGCGATGTACTTGAGCGAGGCCAGCAGGTCTTCGCCGTCGGCGCCGGTCATGCGGAGGATCTCGATCGAGCCCCAGGAGTCCGGCGGCAGCCGGCCGTCGCGGCTCTCGCCGCGGGACTCCCGGTAAAAGGTCGAGAGCGTGTTGCGGAAGGCGTTCAGATAGAGGTGAAAGCGCAGACGTCGCGGCCGGACGCGAGGTGGTGTTCTTCCAGGTCAGGACCTGCGTGCCCTCGACCGTCTTTTTTTCCGGTGTCGAGCTTGCAGGAGATCTGGTACGAGGCGACCGGCGGCGGCGGGAAGGGACGAGCGGCGAGGGCCGACGGTCGCGGCCGCGCCGAGCGCGGCCGCCAGGACCCCGGCTTTTGCCGAAGACATTGCGCGGACTGTAGCATGAGGGCGATGACGCCTTCGGAGGACGGCCCGGCCTCGGCCGACGCGCGGCGGCGCGTCGAGGCGCTGCGCGGACGAGCTGCGCCGCCACGAGCGGCTCTACTACGTCGACAACCGACCCGAGATCACCGACGCCGAGTTCGACGGGCTCATGCGCGAGCTCCAGGAGCTCGAAGCCGCGCATCCGGAGCTCGCGAGCGCGGACTCGCCGAGCCGGCGCGTCGGGCGGCGAGCCCGCCGAGGGGTTCGCGATCGGTCGAGCACGCGGTGCCGATGCTCTCGCTCGAGAACGCGTACTCGTGGGAGGAAGCGCAGGCCTGGCTCGCCCGCAACACGCGCCTGCTCGGCCGGGAGCCCTCCGGGTTCGTGGCGGAGCTGAAGATCGACGGACTCTCGATCGCGCTCCGCTACGAGAACGGCCGTCTCGTGCGCGGGCGCGACCCGCGGCGACGGCGCGCGCGGGCGAGGACGTGACGCACCAACGTGCGGACGATCCGGACCCTGCCGCTCCGGATCGCCGAGACCTCCGCCCTCGAGGTGCGGGGCGAGGTGTACTACTCGAAGAAGGCGTTCCAGCGGGTCAATGCCGAGCGCGAGGCGGAGGGGGAGCCGCTCTTCGCCAATCCCCGCAACGCCGCCGCCGGGACGATGCGCCTGCTCGACTCGCGGGTGACCGCGAAACGCCGGCTGGACGCGTGGGTGTACGCGGTCGCCGAGGCGACGCCCATGCCGGCGAGCCAGAGCGCGGCGCTCGCGCGCCTGGAGTCGCTCGGGATTTCCGGTGAACCCGCACCGCCGGGTCTGCGAGACCTTCGAGGACGTCCGACGTTTCGTCGAGGAGTGGCAGGAGAAGCGCCACGGGCTCGAGTTCGAGACCGACGGGGTCGTGATCAAGGTGGACGAGCGGGCCGTCCAGCGCGAGCTCGGCGCGACCGCCAAATCCCCGCGCTGGGCGCTCGCCTACAAGTACCCGGCGGAGGAGGCCGTGACCGTCGTGCGCGAGATCGGCGTCAACGTCGGGAGGACGGGAACGCTGACCCCGGTGGCGCACTTCGATCCGGTTCTGCTCGGCGGGACGACCGTCAAGCGGGCGACCCTGCACAATTACGAGGATCTCGCCCGCAAGGACGTGCGGGTGGGCGACACCGTCGTCGTCGAGAAGGGCGGCGACGTCATCCCGAAAGTGGTGCGCGTGCTCCCGGAGAAGCGGCCCGCCGGCGCGGCGCCGTTCGAGATGCCGTCCCGGTGCCCGGTCTGCGGCGGATCCGGTGGTGCGCGAGGAGGGCGAGGTCGCACTGCGGTGCGTCAACCCCGCGTGCCCGGCGGTGGTCCGGGAAGCCCTGCGCCACTTCTGCGGCCGGCGGGCCATGAACATCGAGGGTCTCGGGGAGAAACTCGTCGATCAGCTCGTGACGGCGGGCATGCTCTCCGACGTGGCCTCGATCTACGATCTGAAAGCGGAGGACCTGGCCGGGCTCGACCGCTGGGGAGAGAAGTCGGCCGCGAACCTGCTCGCCGAGATCGAGAAGAGCAAGGGCAACGAGCCGTCGCGGCTGCTCTTTGCGCTCGGAATCCGGCACGTGGGCGAAAAGGCGGCGAAGACCCTCGCCGCGCAGTTCGGCTCGCTCGACGCGCTCGCCGTCGGCGAGCGCGGAGGAGCTCGAGGCCGTCGACGAGGTCGGGCCCAACACGGCCGCGGCCATCCGGGCCTATTTCTCGCATCCGAAGAGCCGCGCGCTCGTCGAGAAGCTCCGCGCGCACGGCGTCCGGCTCGAGGGACCCCGCCGCCCGCGCGCCGCCGCGGGTCCGCTGGCGGGAAGCACCGTGGTGATCACCGGCAGCCTTCCGGAGATCTCCCGCGAGGAGGCCGCCGCGCGGCTCGAGGCGCGCCGGTGCGAAGGTCTCGGGTTCGGTCTCGAAGAAGACCGACTACGTGGTCGTGGGAGAATCGGCGGGATCGAAGCTGGAAAAGGCCAGGTCGCTCGGCGTCGCGCACCGTGACCTGGGAAGAGATGCTCGGGATCCTCGAAGGGAAGGAGTGACGATGCCCTCAAAGGTCATCCTGTTCTGCCCGATGCTCGAGTTCAAGAACCAGCCCGCGATGCTGATGACGATCTCGCCCCAGGGCTACTACGAGTGCCGCATCGACATGGCGGCCGGGAACCATACCGTCTACCTGCCGATCGCCGGCACGGCGATCGTGTTCCAGGAGCCCAACGTCATCGGACAGATCCCGCCCGACGTCGAGCGATACGGGTAGGGCGGCCGCGAGGGCCGCCCCGACGCATGGGCGGAGCGTGTCCCCGCTCTCCTCTCCGTTGCGCCGGTCCGTTACGCCGGCTGCGCGGCGAGCTTCCCCTTGAGCCCCTTGAGCTTGAAGGAGAGCATGACCAGCAGGATTCCCCACACGATCGCCAGCGCCGCGATCAGCCAGGTCACCGAGAGGATTCCGGCGCCCGGGTAGAGAAAGAAAAGAACCCCGAGGGCGACGGTGAGAATCCCCGAAAGGATCCACATCCACTCGCCCTGGACTTCCTTGCGCAGGCGGATCGCGGCCGAGATCTGGAGAACGCCGGCGAAAATCGCCCAGAACGCGAGTACCCAGAGCAGCGTGATCGCGGTCAGGCCGGGCCACAGGAACGCGACGATACCCGCCGCGATGCCGACGAGGCCGATCACGACGAGTGATCCCCACTTGCCCCGGATGCCGGCGACGACGCCGAAGATGCCGTCGATCAGGGCGTAGGCGCCCCAGAGAGCGACCAGAATCAGGATGGTGAGGCCGGGCCACGCGTACGCCAGGACACCGAAGAGGATCGCGAGAATGCCGCGGAGCAGGACGACCCACCAGTGCTCGGCCATGGTCCGGACGGCGGAGAAGGCGGCCATCGGTCACTCCTTTCCAGGTTGCTGTCCCGAGGCGACGCCGTCGAGGTCGCTCTACTTCTTCTTCGGCGGGCTTTCTCTTGCGGGCCGCCGGCTTGCGCTTCTTCGCGGCGGCCTTGCTCTTCTCGGCCTTGCTCTTGCGCTTGAGGTCGGCGCGGTGGGCGCGCTCGTAGGTCTGGATGTCCTTGAAGCGCCCCGAGGAGTCGCGGACGGCGTAGAGCTTCTTTCCGGCGACGCTGCGGTGAGTCGTTCTGCGGGCCATGAGAAACCTCCTTCCGGTCGGCGGACTGGAGCCGACCGCTCTTCGGGCAGTCTATGCGAACCCGGTGAAGATCGGCAGAAGCGACGTCAGGTCCGCCACGCGCCGCGTCCCTTCCGGAGCCGGCGCGTCGCCGATCAGCACGGGCGCCAGTCCCGCGCGCCGGGCACCGACGACGTCGATCTCGTAGATGTCGCCGACGTACGCGCAAGCGGCCGGGGGAAGCCCGAGCCGTCCGGTGGCCGCCAGGAAGATGCGGGGATCCGGCTTCTCGACGCCGACCTCGGCCGAGTCCACGACGAACTCGAGGTGGGCCGAGAGGCCGGCCGCTTCGAGGAGCGTCCGCACGCGCCCGTCGGCGTTCGAGACGACTGCGATGCGATATCCCCGGCGCCGCAGGGTCTCGAGGGCCTCCAGCGAGCCTTCGGCGCGCCTCGACCAGAGGTTGGACCGGCGGTGCTCGCCGGCGACGCCGGCCGCGGCCTGGCGGCGGGCGCCGGCCTCCGCCAGCCCGAGGCCACGGAGCAGCGTGTCGAGGTACAGGGGCAGACGCTCGGCGTCCCGGGACTCGGGCCGCTCGAGAACGAGGGCGCGCACCGCGGCGACGGCCAGCGTCTCGGCCCGGCCGAAACGCCGCCGCGTCGAAACCGACCCCGGCGGCGCGACAGACGCGCTCGCCGTCGACGTGGATCAGCGTGCCGCCGGCGTCGAAGAGGACGGCCCGGATGTCCTTCATCCTCCGAGCTCGGCCCGGACGACGATTTCGAGCTCGTCGGCGATGGCGTGGACCTCGCCGGGTTCCGGCCCCTCGACGAGGATGCGCAGGAGCGGCTCCGTGCCCGAGTAGCGCAGGAAGACGCGCCCGCGGGCCCGCAGGCTCTCCTCGGCGCGGGCGACCGCTCCCCGGATGCCGGCCGACTGCTCGATCGGCACGCGCCGGCCGACCCGGACGTTGCGCAACGTCTGCGGCATCTTCTGCAGGGTCGCGAGGTCCGAGAGCCTTCGTCCGCTCTCGCGGACGATCGCGGCGACCAGCATCGCGGTCAGGATGCCGTCGCCCGCCGGCGACAGGGGAGCCAGCAGCGTGTGTCCCGACGTTTCGCCGCCGAGCGCCGCCCCGGTCTCGTCCATCCGCCGCGCCACGTTGCGGTCGCCGACGGCGGCGCGGGAGAACGCGATGCCCTCCTGGCGCAGCGCCGCCTCGAGCCCGAAGTTGGACATGACCGTGCCGACCACGCCGCCCGGCGGCAGCGTGCCGCGGGCCTTCCAGTCACAGGCCACGATCCAGAGCACGTCGTCGCCGTCGAGGATGCGCCCGGTCTCGTCCGCGAAGATGGCCCGGTCGGCGTCGCCGTCGAAGGCGACACCGAGAGCCGCACCCTCCTCCCGCGTCATCGCGCGCCATCTCCTCCGGGATGAAGGGCGCCGCAGCCGCGGTTGATGTTGCGGCCATCCGGAGCGTCGTGAATCGCCGTGACCCGCGCACCGGCGCGGTGGAGGGCGCGGGGGCCGATCTGAAACGCCGCGCCGTTCCCGGCGTCCATCAGGATCGGAAGGCCCTCGAGGTCGCGCGGGACGCCGGCCTTCAGGCGCGAGATGTAGGTCGCGATGAGGCCCGGGTCCGGGTCGGGCGGCGCCGGCGTGGGTCGGGGAGCGCCGGCGCCCATGCCCGCCACGAGCTTCTTCTCGAGGTCCGCCTCGCCGGCGTCGGGCCACTTCCGGCCGTCCGGGCCGAAGATCTTGATTCCGTTGTCCTCGTACGGGTTGTGCGAGGCCGAGACGGCCACGCCGGCCGCGGCGCCGATCTCGAGGACGAGCTCGGCGATGCCCGGCGTGGTGATGACGCCCGCCGATGCGACGCCGCAGCCGGCCTCGCGAAGGCCCGCGGCGAGGTCGGCGACGATCGCCGGGGTCGACTCCCGCGTGTCGCCTCCCACCACCACGCGAAGGGCCCCGGCCCCGGCCAGGTTGTTGCCGAGCTCGCGGCCGAGCAGGCGCACCGAGGGCGGGTCGAGCGGGTACTCGCCCGCCCGCCCGCGCAGTCCGTCGGTTCCGAAGAGCTTCAAGCCGGGTCTCCTGGAGAGCTGGTCATTTTCGTCTCGGGCGGGGCGCGGGGGTGGGCGTCGGCGGCGGCGCCGGCCGGATCCGGACGCGGACCGTGACGACCTGCCCGTCGCGCACGCGGACGCCGGCGGGCGGCGTCGACAGCGTCGTGGAGGTCGAGAACGTCGCGTCGCGACCCTCGACCGAGACGGGCTCGGTCTTGATCTGGACGGTTCGGGCGAGGGTCTTCGCCGGGCCCTGGAGGCGCGCCTGGTGCGGCTCGACCGAGACCTCCTCGACATTCGCGCCGTCGACGACCTGGCCGATGATGTCGGGGAGGATCGGGACGGTCTTGTCCCCGATGGCGTCGAGGACGACCCGGATCTCGGTCGGCGAGATCGCGATGACCTCGATGTCCCGCGGCACGTTGATGTCGGCGGGCTCGAGAGCGTAGCGCTTCTCGCCGGGCAACGAATCCACGAGGTCGACGACGGCTTCGAGCTTGGACGGTTCGAGCTGTCGCAGGGGAGTGAACGCGCCGCGCACCCGCACATCGACGCCGTCCGGCAGGGGCGAGACGATGACGGTCCCGGGCGGGATGTTCACGATCGAGAGGGGGATGCGGTAGCTGCGCTCCGAGATCCGTTCGCGCCGCTCGCCCGTCAGGACGTACCACGTGATGCAGGCGATCGCCAGGGCGAGCAGCTTCGTGCCCGGATTGCGGAGGAAGAGGCCCGAGAGCTTCATGGGTGCACCGCGAATTCGCGGAAGAGCAGGTCGCGCAGCGACTTGCCGTCCAGGTCCTCCTGGAGGTCCCCGTCGCGCGCGACCGAAATGGTGCCGCGCTCCTCCGACACGAGGATCGCGAGGGCGTCGGTCTCCTCCGTGATTCCGATGGCCGCGCGGTGGCGCGTGCCGAACCTTTTCGGCAGGCCCTCCTTGAGAGAGAGCGGCAGGAAGCTCGCCGCCGCCGCGATCCGGTCGCCCGAGACGATCACGGCCCCGTCGTGCAGTGGGGTGCCCGGCGCGAAGAGCGTCACGAGCAGCTCGTACGAGATCGCGGAGTCGATCGCGGAACCGTTCTCGATGTAGGTCTTCAGGCCCTCCCGGCGTTCGAGGACGAGGAGGGCGCCGACGCGGCGGGCCGCCAGCGAGGTGACCGCGAGGACGATCTCGGAGATCGACTCTTCGGCGTGATACCCGGAGAAGAGGGCGAAGAACGGCGTCCGGCCGAAGGCGGCGAGCGCGCGGCGCAGCTCGTGGGAGAAGAGCACGATGACCGCGAACGGGACGTAGAAGATCAGCGCTCGCAGCACCGTCGTCAACGCGGCCAGCTTGAGAAAGACCGCCCCCGCGTACACGGCGAAGATGGCGAAGAGGCCCAGCACCATCTGCACGGCGCGCGTTCCGCGGATCAGGCGGAGCAGGCCGTACGTGATCACCGCGACGATCGCGATGTCGAGGGCGTCGCGCCAGCCGAAGTTCAGGTGGGTCAGCTGCCCGAGCCGGCTCGCCAGGGAGTCCATCAGCGGGCGGTCGCCTGGGCGGCGGCCGGTGCGGCCGCGGCCGGACGGGCGATCGCGTCGGACATCCGGAGGAAGCGGACCGACTCGGCCACGTCGTGGACCCGGAGAATCGACGCTCCGCCGCGGGCGGCGGCGGCCAGCGCCGCGAGCGATCCGGGAAGCCGCTCGGCGGCCGAAGCGGAATCGGGCACGTCCGAGAAGCGCCGGACGAACCCTTTCCGCGAGGCCCCGGCCGCCAGGGGCCGGCCGAGGGAGGCGAAGGCCGGCAGGTGCCGGAGCAGCGCGAGATTGTCCTCGGGGGCCTTGCCGAATCCCAGTCCCGGGTCGAGCGCGATCGAGTCCTCCGCGATCCCGGCCGATACGGCGCGGTCCGCGGCAGCGGCGAGGAACTCCGCGATGTCGCCGATCAGGTGCTCGTACCGCACGTCGTCCTGCATGGTCTGCGGATCGGTTCCCCGCATGTGCATCAGGATGGCCCCCGCTCCCGCGGAGGCGATCGTGGCGAAGAGTTCCGCGTCGAAACGCCCCGCCGACACGTCGTTGACGGCGTCGGCGCCGGCCGCGAGCGCCGCCTGCGCCACGGACGACCGGCGCGTGTCGACCGACAGGGGGGCGTCGGTCTTCTCGCGGATTGCGGAAACGACCGGAACGATCCGGGCGATTTCCTCTTCGGCGGAGAGTGGCTGCGCCTGGCCGTAGGTCGCCGGCCGCGTGGATTCGCCGCCGACGTCCACGATCGCGGCACCCTCGTCGAACATCGCGAGCGCCCGGGCCACGGCCCGCCCGCGGTCGAAGTAGAGCCCCCCGTCCGAGAAAGAATCCGGAGTCACGTTGAGGATCCCCATGACGGCCGGGCCCGCCGAAAAGTCGAGCGATCGCCCGCGGGCCATCGCCAGCCGCGCCGGGCGCCGGGCGGCCCGTTCGAATGCCGCCTCGGCGCGCTGGCGCAGGCTCGCGGGCATGGCGCGGAGCGTTTCGGCCCGGCGCGAGCGCGCGATGACGACCGGCCGCGACGCCGAGCTCTCGAAACGGACCACGTCGACCGGGAAATCGGCGGGCGGGAAGGTCGCGGGTCGGAAGCCGTCCCAGCCGCAGATCTCCTGGAGCGAAGCGGCGTCGTGCGCGGCGATGACGAGGTCGGCCGGCGGCGGCATTCCCGGAGTCTAGTGGATCGTGTCGGCGGCCCGGAAACGGCGTCCCGTTCGCCGCGGCCGGCGCCCGTCCGACCCGGCCGTCGGCTCCCCGGGCGATGACCGCCGGCCCGGCGGCGCCGCTTCCCGTACAACCCGCTCAAGGACAGGACGGTCGTCGTCGCGAGCCGCGCGGCCTCGGAGGAGCTTCGGCGCCTCGCGCGCTGACTAGACGGCTTCGTCCGCCGTCGGGCCGTAGACGGACGGCAGGGGGACGTCGAGCTCGCGCAGGTAGACGCTGAGCTGCCCCCGGTGGTGGATGCTGTGGTTGAGCAGGACCCGCCGCAGGATCGAGCGTCGCTTGAGCGCGAAGAAGACCGTTCCGTCCGGCTTGACGACCGGGAACTCCTCGTCCATGGCGGTGTCGGACGTGCCGGCGATGGCGGCCCGGCCCCCGGCGACGTTCTCGTCGAACCGGGCGACGTATTCGGCCGCGGTCTTCATCGAGGGAGCCTTCTCGCTGCCGATCTGGAAGCGGTCCTTCTCGATCCGCATTCCGAAGCGGGGGAGCTCGGTCACGTGGGTGGCAAGCTCGCCCAGGCTCCGCGACTTCGCGTGCGGCTTCCAGTCGAGACGGTCCGACGGGAGACGCTCGAGCAGGCGGCGGGTCGTCGCCATCTCGGCGTCGTATTCGGGCAGGATCGTCTCGGCGAAGGTCATGGTCGAGCCGTCGGCGCGTCCGGGCGGGTCCGCCCTACGCGGGTTCGGGTACGAGAGGCCCGATGTTGCCGTCCGCGACCTCGGGCGTGGGGCCCGGCAGGATCGGCGGCTTGGGCGGGCCGGCCTTGCGCAGCTTCGCGATGTCCGTGCCGGACTCCTCGGCGATGATCTGGAGCACTTCCTCGCCGTCCAGTACTTCCTTCTCGAGCAGCGTCCGGGCGATGCGGTGCATGGCCTTCTCGTTGTCGTCGATGATCTTCTTCGCCCGGTCGTAGGCGGTGGTCACGATGCGCTTGACCTCGGCGTCGATCTGGTTGGCCGTGGACTCCGAGTAGTCCTGGGTGCGGCCGAAGTCGCGCCCGAGGAAGATCTCCTGCTCCGGGCGGCCGAAGGTCAGCGGCCCCATCTCGCTCATGCCCCACTCACAGACCATTTTTCGGGCCATGTCGGTGGCGCGCTCGATGTCGTTGCCCGCGCCCGTCGTCATGTGGCCGAGGAACTTCTCCTCGGCGATCCGTCCGCCCATCATGACGGTGATCATGGCGTCGAGGTACTCCTTGGTGTGGGAGTACTTGTCCTCGGCGGGCAGCTGCATCGTGACTCCCAGCGCGCGGCCGCGCGGGATGATCGTGACCTTGTGCACCGGATCGGCGTCCTTGAGAATCGCCGCGACGAGTGCGTGTCCGCCCTCGTGGTACGCGGTGTTGCGTTTCTCTTCCTCGGTCATGATCATGGACTTGCGTTCCGGGCCCATCATGACCTTGTCCTTGGCGTACTCGAAGTCGATCATCTCGACTTTCTTCTTGTTGAACCGGGCCGCGTTCAACGCCGCCTCGTTGACGAGGTTGGCGAGGTCGGCGCCGGAGAACCCCGGCGATCCGCGCGCGATGATCGAGAGGTCGACGTTTTCGGACAGGGGCGTGTTGCGCGTGTGGACCTTCAGGATCTGCTCGCGGCCGCGCAGATCGGGCCGGTCGACGACGACGCGACGGTCGAAGCGGCCGGGGCGCAGGAGCGCCGGGTCGAGGACGTCCGGGCGGTTGGTGGCCGCCACGAGGATCACGCCCTCGTTGGTGTCGAAGCCGTCCATCTCGACGAGCAGGGCGTTGAGCGTCTGCTCGCGCTCGTCGTGCCCGCCCCCGAGACCGGCGCCGCGGTGACGGCCGACCGCGTCGATCTCGTCGATGAAGATGATGCACGGGGCGTTCTTCTTGCCCTGCTCGAACAGGTCGCGCACGCGCGAGGCGCCCACGCCGACGAACATCTCGACGAAGTCCGAGCCCGAGATCGTGAAGAACGGAACGTTGGCCTCCCCGGCGACGGCCCGGGCGAGGAGGGTCTTGCCCGTGCCGGGCGAGCCGATGAGCAGGACGCCCTTGGGGATCTTGCCGCCGAGCTTCTGGAACTTCTGCGGGTCCTTGAGGAACTCGATGATCTCCTGCAGCTCGAGCTTGGCTTCCTCGACGCCGGCGACGTCCTTGAACGTCACCTTCTTCTGGGTCGGTGTCAGCAGCTTGGCCCGCGACTTGCCGAACGAGAGGGCCTTGTTGCCGCCCGCCTGCATCTGCCGCATGATGACGAACCAGATCGCGACGAGCAGGATGAGCGGTCCGTACATGACGAGCGCCGAGACGAAGGACGAGTCCTTCTGGGGGGCGATCTCGATCTCGACGTTCTTGGCGCGCAGGTCCTTGACGAGGTCGGGGTAGTCGGCGGCGTAGGTCTTGAAGCGCGGCTCCCGCTTGCCGGCCGACGGGGCGTACTGCCCCGCGATTTCCTCGCCGCGGATCGTCACCTTCTGCACGTGGCCCTGGCTCACCTGGTCGAGGAACTGCGAGAAGGTGACCTCCTCGACCGTCGTGGCACCCGTCTTGAACACGTTCCACGCCAGGATGATGAGGACCAGGATCACCATCCAGAGCAGCAGGTTTTTGATGGTTCCGTTCAACGAAATCTCCTTGCCGAGGGACAGCCCGGGTTGAGCATAACGGACTCCAGACGGCTTTTATTGCTCCGTGACCACCTCGTGGATGTCCGGCAGGTGCGCGTGCAGCCCCTCGTGCTCCATCCCGTAGCCGGCGTAGAGGCCTCCGCCCTCCGTCGAGAAGAGCGAGAAGTCCACGGACACGTTGGCCTTACGGTCCAGAGGTTTGTCGATGACCGCGGCCAGACGCAGGGACCCCGCCCCCGCCCCTCGGAGGTGGTCCATCAGGTACGTCTCGATCACGCCCGTGTGCACGACGTCTTTGAGCAGCAGGATGTGCTTGCCGCGGACCTGAAAACCGGTGGTGAAATCGATCGCCAGGGTGTCGTTGGCGCTCTCGGCCCGGCGCACGTGCAGGAACTCGCAGGCGAACGGGCCGCGCATCCGCCGGGCCAGATCGGCCATGAAGAAGGCCGAGCCCTTGAGGATCGAGACGACGACGAGCGGCCGGTCGCGGACGTCGCGGTCGATGGCGCCGGCGACGGCCTCCACACGCTCGGCGATCAGCCGCGCTTCGTAGCGCCGCTCGAGCCTCACGACGGGGTCTCCGAGACGGTTGGAGTGTCGATCCGCAAATGGTACACCGCCGGCGCCGGGCCGACCGACAGAAGGGCGCCGCGCCGCTCGAACCGGATGCGCCGGCCCGCCTCGAACCGGAAGTCCCCGGCCGACGCCAGCCGCCGGAGAACCTGCTCGCGCTCGCGTCCCGTCATCGGCGGCCGGCCGGGCCGCGCGAACGGGGCGGCCAGCCTCTCGAGGGCCGCCCGGCCGAGCTCTTCGGGGAGGCCCGCGAGGAAGGCCGCTTCCGCGAACGCGGCGCCTTCGGCGAACCGGAGACGCGGCAGGATGCTCGCGGCGAGCTCGCGTTCGAGCTCGTCCCGCTGCGCGCGCAGGCGCGCAGACCTCGGTCAGCAGCGCCGAGCGCGCTTCCGGTTCGAGCTCCGCGAGCCGTCGGCGGATGCGATTTCTCGAAAGGCGCAGGTCGCCGTTGGAGGGGTCGCGGCGAAACGGGATCGCCCGCTCCGCCAGTGACCGGAGGATCTCCGCGCGCGAGACCGAGAGCAGCGGCCGGACGATTCCGTCCTCCCGCGCCTCCCGCGGACCGGCGAGAAGCGCCAGTCCGCCCCGCCGCTCCCTGGCGAGCAGGTGCGACTCGAGGACGTCGTCCTCCTGGTGCGCCGTCGCGACGCGGCTCGCGCCGGCTTCGCCGGCCATCTCGAGGAGCGCCTCGTAGCGCACGTGCCGGGCGCCGGCCTCCGGCGAGAGCCGAAGCTCCCGCGAGGTGGCGCGGGCGTCGCGTCGCCGGAAAAGAAGCGGCAGTCCCAGCCGCCGGGCCTGGTCCCGGACGAACTCGAGGTCCCGATCCGCCCCGCGCCGCTGCCAGCCGTGATGGACGTGGCCGACGGCGAGCGACCAGCCGGTCCGTGCCGCGACCTCGACCGCCCCGTGGAGCAAGGCCATCGAGTCCGCGCCGCCGGAGACCGCCAGAAGCAGGGACGAGCCGGGGGGCGCCAGCTCGCAGGTCGCCGCCCTCTCGAGGGCGGCCTCGACGGCGTTCATTCGCCGATGGTAACGCCGGTGACGGCTCCCGGGTGTTTTCCGTCCGCACGGGTCTGGTGCCGCCGGCCCGGCGTCGAGGCCGCGCCCTAGAGCCTGCTCCCGAGCAGTCCCGCGGCGCGCTCGGCCGCCTTCTGCCAGCGCGGGCGCAGGCGCCAGCCGGCCGGCTCGACGCGACACGCCTGCTCGAGGTCGCGGGCGAACATCGCCCGCATCGCCGCGCCCGTCGCCGGGTCGACGACGATCAGATTGAGCTCGTAGTTGCGCGTCATCGACAGCGGATCGAGGTTGCTCGATCCGACCAGGCTGATTTGCCCGTCGACGACGGCCGTTTTGGCGTGGACCATGACGCCCGTCCACTCGTACACGCGCACGCCGGCATCGAGGAGATCCTGATACACGCGCCGCGCGGCGGTCCCGGCGAGCGGATGGTTGTTGCGGCCGGGAAGCAGGATGGAAACGGCCACGCCCCGGCGCGCGGCGCCCCGGAAGGCGGCGAGGACTCCCGGAGGCGCCACCATGTAGGCGTCGGTGACCTCGAGCGTGGAACGCGCCTGGGCCGCGAGCCGCTGATAGATCGCGGCCATGCGCCCGGCACCGGGCCGATCCTCCGCGAGGATCGCGACCGGCGGCCGGAGCTCGGCGGCATGCGCCGCCGGCGGCGGCGGGTCGCCCCGGGCCCCTCCCGCCCACATCGCCTCGAACGCCCGCCCGACGTCGCGCGCGATCTCCCCCCGGACGAAGAGCGCCGTGTCCCTCCAGCCGCGCCCGCCCTTCTCGGACGGCGACCAGCGGTCGCTGATGCAGATTCCGCCCACGACCGCCGCCTCGGAGTCGACGACGAGTCCCTTGCGGTGGTCGCGATGCCGCATGCGGAGCCAGCTCCACGGGGCGAACGGGGAGAGGGGCCGAAACGGCCGGGCGGTCACCCCGTCGTTCCTGAGCACGGAGGCGATCGAGCCGCCGCGCACCATCATCGATCCGATCGGGTCGTAGAGGACGCGGACCTCGACCCCGCGCCGGGCGGCCGCGGCCAGGGCCTCGGCGAACTGCATGCCGGTCTCATCCGCGGCGAAGATGAAGTTCTCGAAGAGCACCTGCCGGCGAGCCGACGCGATGGCCTCGAGCATCGCCGGGAATGCTTCCGCGCCGTCGCGCAACAGGCGGACGCGGGTCCCGCCGCGAGCGGGAGAGCCGGCGAGCCGTGCCAGCTCGCCGGCGATCCCCGCGGGGGGGAGCAGTGGCCCGTCAGTCATCGACCTTGTCCTCGAGGCCGGACGGGGCCAGCCGCGACAGCGCGACGTCGGTCGGCCATGGCCGGCGGCCCTCCATCTCGGCCCGCTCCTTGCGGGCCACGGCGCCGCGGACGACGTGAGCGCCGATCCACCGGATGGGCTCGGGCGGGAAGCGGCCGGCCGAGCGGTCCACGAGCGGGTGCCGGCTCCAGTCGTCGTCCCGCTCGAGCACGAGGCTGGCGAGGACCCGGCCGCCGACGCGGCTCGGACCCACGCCGTTCCCGCTCCAGCCGACTCCGTGGACGATGTGCGGGCGCCCGCCGAGCCGGCCGAGCAGCGGGAGGCTGTTGGGCGTGCGGTCGATCGGCCCGGACCAGTCGTGCGTGACTTCGGCGCCGAGCGCAGGATAGTAGCGCTGCAGATCGCCCGCGACCGTGCGCGCGCGCTTCGCGTTGCGGTCGAAGTCCGTCCCGATCCGGCCGCCGCACGCGATGCCCCAGCCGCCCTTTCCGAAAGCGACGCGTCCGTCGGCCGTCGCGTGGTAGTAGTCGACCATCAGCTGCGAGTCGGTGATGCACTCGCCGCCGGTCCAGCCGATCGATGCGAGGCGATCCGGGACCGGGGCGGTCATCACCATGTCGCTCGTGATCGCGACGATGGCGCGGGAGAGCTCCCGGATCCCCGCCGCCCACGCGTTGACCGCGACGACCAGCTTATCGGCCGTCAGTCTGCCGCGACCGGTCGAGACGACGACGGGCGCGCCGCGCGTGAACGCACGGACCCGCGTGTTTTCGAAGATCTTCACGCCGGATTCGAGCGCCACCCGGCGCAGGCCCCGTGCGAGCGCGGCCGGTTGGACCGTCGCGGCGCCGGGCTCGAACACTCCGGCGCGGTGGATCCTCGACCCCGACCGCCGCGCGACCTCTTCGGGTGCGAGACGCCGAAACGGCTCGACCCCGAGCTTTTCCGCCACCTCGAGGACTCCGTCCCAGGCTCCGAGCTGCGCCGTCGAGGTCGCCGTCCAGAGCCAGCCGGCCTGGCGAAACCTCGCGTCGATCGCGTGCGCGTGGCAGAAGTCCCGGATCTCGCCGACGGCCTCTTCCGAACCGCGCGCCACTCGCAGCGCGTCCGCCGTCCCGCAGAGCGACACGAGCGAGGGCAGCTTCGACCACCAGGACAGCGCGAAGCCGCCGTTTCGTCCCGACGCGCCGCCGCCGCAGACGTCCTGCTCGAGCACCGCGACTTCGCGCGCGGGCTCGAGCTCCTTGATCCGGATCGCCGTCCAGAGCCCGACGTAGCCGCCGCCGAGGATCCCGACGTCCGCGCGGACGTCGCCCTCGAGGGCCGGCGCGTCCGGGGCGTCGCCCGCGACCTCCTGGAGCCAGAACGAGCGGTGGGGCACGGAGAGCGAGACTCTATACTCCGCCCGGCGGAAAGGCCGACAGGATGAAGGGTTGCGCGCGAAGCCTGATTTTCCAGGTCGTGGGGGTTCTCGTGGCCCTCGCCGGCGTGCTGGCCTTTCTCCAGGTTCGCCACGGGCTCGCGCCGGGTCGCGTCATCGGGCCGGCGATTTTCGCGGCCCTCTTCGGATGCATCGGACTCGGCCTCCTCCTCGCCATCTCGCGGCCGCTTCGCGAGCGGGCGGCGTTGCGCGACTGCCTCGCCGGCAAGCGGCCGACCGACGGGAAGCGAACCGGCATCGCCGGAACGATCGAGCCGGTCGGCGATCTTCTGCGCTCGCCGCTGACCGGCACCGCGTGCCTGGCGTACCGGTACGAGATCTACCTCTGGGTCGGCCACGGCCGGCGCCGGACCCGGGCGGTGTACTTCGAGGGCGTGGCGCTCGTGCCGTCCGTGATCGCGACGCCCGCGGGGAGCTTCCGCCTGCTCGCGGTCCCCGAGTTCGACTTCGGGAGGGAGAGCATCGAACCGCAGCAGGCCCTCTTTCACTGGTCCGAGCACGCGAAGACGGCGCCCTTCGAGACGCCGGAAGCCGCGCGCAAGACGCTCGCCAGGCAGTGGACCGACGATGACGGGGCCTACCGGAGCGAGAAGCGGCATCCGACCGACGGCGAAGTGCCGCTCGAGGAATGCAAGTATCACGAGGACCTGATCCGGAAGGGCGACCGGGTCTACGTCGTCGGCCTCTTCTCCGAGTCCCGAGGCGGCATCGTCCCGCACGCCAACTGGGCGAAGGAGACGCGGATCATGAAGGGCGAACCGGAGTCGATCCTGGGGCAGCTGAAGGCACGGATCGTGAGGTACGCCATCGGCGGCATCGTTTTTCTCGGTGTGGCCGGAGGCATCCTCTCGGCCGTCGTCTCGAGCGCGCGGCCGTAGGCCTCGTGCGCGGGTTTGCGCGCCGGCCTTCCTTCGCGCCGCAGCGTCCTGTAGGCTTCGGCCAGCGTCGCCCAGACGGACGCGGGCGCGGACGGCCGCCGGGAAGGGAGTGAGCATGACGACTCGACGAGAGGTTCTCTTTGCCACCCTCTTCGCGCTCACGGCCGCGTGGGCCCCGGCTCTCCCGAAGGCGGCCGGACCGTTGCAGGTGACCTTCTACTACCTCCCCGGCTGACCGATCTGCGCGAAGATCAAGCCCGCCGTGAGCGGGTTGGAGCAGGAGTACAAGGGCCGGGTCATCGGGCAGAATCTCGACGCCACGACCCAAGAGAACAAGAAGATCGTCCATTCGCTCGGATTCGAGAATCACGGCATGGTGATCCGTTCCGCCGACGGCAAGGTCCTCTGGAAGCAGCCCGATCACGACGTGAGCGTGGACGACATGCGCGCGGAGCTGGGGAAGCTTCTCGCGAATTAGGTGGGTCCGTCCCGGGATCCGCGGCGCAAATCCGCGCAGGCCTCGTCGCTTCAGTGACGGGGACGAGGCGCTCAGGGGCCGTAGAGCGGGAGCCCGAAGATCTTGACCAGGAAGACGGCCATCTGGCCGCGGATGTTCGGGTCGTTCGGGCAGTAGTTGCCGCCGCCGCAGCCGGCCGTGATCCCCTCGGCCTGGAGCCGCTCGACCCAGTCCGCAAACGTCGACGGGCACGCAACGTCCGCGAATATCCCGGTACAGGACGGCGGCATGTAGGCCGGCCCGTGTTCCGCCTTCAGGAGGAACACGGCCATCTGGGCGCGCGTGACGGGTTGGTTGGGACAGTAGTTGCCGCTTCCGCAGCCGCCGGTGATCCCGAGCGCCGCGAACTCCTCGATCCAGTCCGCCGCGAAGTCGCCGATGTGGACGTCCGCGAAGACCGTTCCGGTCGCCGGCGGAGGCACGTGGCCCGCGCCGAACATGCCCTTCAGGAGGAAGACCGCCATCTGGGCCCGGGTGACCGTGCTGCCCGGGCAGTAGTTGCCGCCTCCGCAGCCGCCCGTGGCGCCGGAATGGAAGAGGTTCTCGATGAAGGTGTAGAACGGGTGGGTCGTGGGTACGTCGGCGAAGCTGTTGCCGACGTGCAGCAGTCGGGCCCACTTGGTCCCCTCGAGGCTCAGGGTCTCCGTCAGTACGACGTCCCAGTGCTGCGCCGGGCGCGCTCCGGAAACGGTGACGCGGATAGCAGTCGCCGGTCGCGTCGTGGCAATCCGCCGTCCCGCCGCCGGCAACGGACCCGTAGGCCGCGGTCGCGTCGTCGATCGTGTAGGTCGGGCCCACGGGCCCGGTGAGGCTCGACGCCGAGCCGGTGAAGCTCTGGGGTCCCACGAGAGTGTTCATCCACGCGGGGGACACCTCGACGGTTTCCCCGGGCTCGAGCACGCCGTTGAGGTTGGAATTGGTGCCGGCGACCGCATGGGCGTCGACCGAGGCGGCTTGCGGCGCGAGCGAGGCCATCGTCACGCGTCCGATCTTGCCGACCACCTCGGTAAACCACAGGTTGCCGTCGGGGCCGCTCGTCAGGGCGACCGGGGCCGCGGCCGCCGTGGGAACTGGGAACTCGGTGACGACGCCGGCCGGTGTGATTCGACCGATCTTGTTGGAAGCGGCCTCGGCAAACCAGAGGTTGCCGTCCGGGCCGGTCGTGATGCCGAGCAGGTTGGCCGCGGCGGTCGGGATCGGGAATTCGGTGATCGCGCCGGTTGGCGTGATCCGGCCGATCTGGTTGGCGCCCGTATCGGTGAACCAGATGTTTCCGTCCGGGCCGGCCGTGATTCCCTGGGGCTGGCTGCCGGCGACTCCGACCGGGAACTCCGTGATGTTCCCGGCCGTGGTGATCCGCCCGATCTTCCCGCCCGTGATTTCCGTGAACCAGAGGTTGCCGTCCGGTCCGCCGGCGATCTGGATCGCCGTGCCGGGGGTCGGGGTCGGAAACTCCGTGACGACGCCTGCCGTGGTGATGCGCCCGATCTTGTTGGCGCTACCCTCGGTGAACCAGAGGTTGCCGTCCGATCCGGCTGCGATGCCGACGAGTCCGCTCATCGCGCTCATCACGGCGTAGTCGTCAAACCCGCCCAGGGTCGTCATCCGCCCGATCTTGTTGCTGCCGGCTTCGGGAAACCACAGGTTGCCGTCCGACCCGGCCGCGATGAATTGCGGGTTGGCGCCCGCGGGAAAGTCGTCGATCGATCCCGCGGTCGTGATCCGGCCGATCTTGCCCGCGCCGAACTCGGTGAACCAGAGATTGCCGTCCGGCCCGGCGCAGATGCCGACCGGCTCGCTGTTGCTCGTCGCGATGGGGAACTCGGTGATGACCTGGGCACGCGCCGTGCCGGCGACACAGAGGCCGGCGAGGATGATTCCGGAAAGGCAACCGGTCGCCTGAGCGACGGCGCGAAGCTTGGATGCCATGGAAAGGCCTCCTGGTTCCGAAGTCAGCGCTGGTTTGACGGGAAGGCGAAGCGTATCCCAGAGGGAGATCGGCGCGGCCGGCAGCGTCAGGCCGTCTTCCGATACAACCCGTTGGCGGACACGCGGCGGCCCGTCTCGACTTTGGGCCGGGCGGTGCGGGTGGGTTCGAGGGGCATCAGGCCGAGCCGCGCCATGTCGCGGTCGAGCGCCGCGGCGTCCACGAGGACGTGGCGGCCCCCGCTGTCGAAGCCCTCGTAGACATCGGGTTCGCCGGGGACCGCCTGAACTCCGCGGCCGGTCAGATCGGTCTCGGGAGTGAAGACGGAAACGAGCAACCGCCCGCCCGGTTTGAGTACGCGCGCGGTCTCCGCGAGGGCCCGATCCCACTCCTCGCGGCTCTGCGCGCAGTGATAGAGGCCGAGCGCGACGACCAGGTCGACCGTGGCATCGGCAATCGCGGAGAGATCGTCCATTCGCCCGACGCGCACCCTCCTTTTCGCCTCCGCCGCACCGAGGATCGCGGCCACGCGCTCGCGGGTTTTCGCCACCATGGCCGGCGAGGCGTCGACCGCCTCTACGTCGAATCCCTTCTCGGCGAGAAGCACGGCGTTGCGGCCGCCCGCGCAGCCGAGATCGAGGACCCGGACGCGCGAGGCGTCCGGACACTCGTTCACGAGCTGCGTCAGACGCGCGTCGGGTTCCCGCGCCGCAAAGCGCTCGACGTTCTCGGGGGAGTCCCAGAAGGAGGCCGTCACTTCGGACATCACTCTATGACCGGAGCCCCGTCGGAATTCGAGGTGGATCGCAACGGAGACGGCCGCCGGGACGAGAACCCGTTTGTCCTTGACCGGCTGACGGGCCCCCCGTAGTCTTGCCGGAGATTCACCTTGTCGCTGCACGAAAAGGAGGGGGCATGTCCGCTCGCCGACCCGCCCTGCTGGCCGTCGCTCTCTCGCTGTCTGCAACCGCCGCGGTGACGGCGCAAACCGGCCTGCGGGACCTTCTGACGGATTTCCTGCGGGAGGGGATCACGCTCGCGCCGCCTCCTCTGGTCGGGGGGACCAGCCACGTCGCCCATTTCAACAGCCTCGACCAGACGCAGTTCGTGGCCGTGCGGCAGTTCAACCAGGAGCTTGCGTTTCAGCTCTCGTCCTACCCTCTCGCGTCCTCGTCCGGGGGCTTCTCCTATCGATTCGACCCGGCGCTGGGGACCTTCACGCGCGCGACCGAGAGCTTCGGCCCGATCTACGCGGAGCGCTCCGACACGATCGGCAAGGGAAAGTCCAACCTCGGCCTGAACTTCAGTCACTTCGACTTCAGCCGGATCAACGACCTGTCGCTGAAAGACGGCGACCTGAAGCTCGTCTTTCAGCACACGGACGTCGGGAAGTACATCGAAGGGGACGTCATCACCGCGGATCTTTCCCTGAAGCTCAAGTCGGACATCATCGCGTTCGTGATGACCTACGGAATCACGGACCGGTTCGACATCGCCGCGGCCATTCCGATCGTCAAGGTCGGACTGTCCGCCAGCACGGACGCCACGGTCCAGCGACTGGCGACGGGCCCCTGCCCGGGAGGAACCCCCGACTGTTCGGCCACTCCGATCCACCGCTTCCCCGGGGACACGTCGAGCGAGACCTTCGAAGACAGCGGGAGCGCCACCGGCGTCGGCGACATGGTTCTCCGGGGCAAGTACCGGGTCGCCGAGGGGTCCGCCGGCGGCCTCGCGCTGGGCGCGGACCTTCGACTGCCGACCGGAGAGGAGCGCGATCTGCTGGGCACCGGGGTATGGCAGGCCCGGCTCGCATTGATCTGGTCCGTCCATCTCGGAACGATCTCGCCCCATGTCAACGCCGGGTACACGTGGTCGACGAACCCGTCGGACGATCGGACGCCCGAGGAAATCAACCCCCCGCATGGCGGGGACCCGCTACCCCGGCTGACGATCCCGGATCAGCTCGACTACACCGTGGGCTTCGACTGGGCCGTGCACCCGCGCGTCACGGTCGCCTTCGACGTGATCGGCCGAACCTTTTTCCAGACACAGATCGTCCAGGTCCAGGATCAGAGGTTTACCGCCGAAACGGGCGACTCCCGGGGAGGCGACTGCCAGTGCGAACCGGAAGGCCAACAGCCCCCGCAGACCGTGACCGCTCAGTATCCCCGGCTCACCACGACCCGGGGAGACCTGAACACGCTGCTCGGGTCGTTCGGCTTGAAGGTCAATCCGTTCGCGAATCTGCTCGTCACCGCCAACGTCCTCTTCTCGCTGAACAGGCAGGGGCTGCAGTTCAACATCGCCCCGTTGGTCGGCGTGGACTACAGCTTCTAGGACTAGCGCAGGCTGACGATCACCCAGGAATCCCCCCGCTTCTCCAGGATGAAGACGCGCTCGCGCTCGTCATGCTGTTCCCCTCCGACCTGGGGAACCGCGACCAGCCGCTGGAACGCCCGAACGACCGCGCGGGAGTCCTTGACTTCGATCTGACGAATCTCCAGCTCGACCTGCTGGGACTTGAGTCCCTGCCAGGCGTTTTCGACGCTGCTGCGGGCTTCTCCGGCGAGCGCGGGATAGACCCGGACATACAGGTTGAGATCCAACGAGTTCTGGGCTCTCCGGTAGTCCTGAAGAACGGCGCGGATCTTCTCCTGGTCGGAAGGCGCCGCGCGGGCTGCTTCCGGCGTGGGGGAAGAAGGGACACGGCTCGGCTCAGGCGCTGCGGACGGGACCGAGACCGCAGGCAAGGCCGGCTGCGGGCGCGCGGTGGGCTCCGGCAGAGCGGCGATTCGCGCAACGGGACTCGGACGTCTTTTCGAGAGTTCCCGGCTCGAGGTTTCAGCCTGTTCGAAGGCCGCGGCCCCGGCTTCGAAGGCTGCGCGGGCGGCGGCGTAGTCCTGCTGCTTGACCAGTCTCTGTCCTTCCTTCTCCTGGGCGCGACCCAGGTCGTAGAGGCTGGCGGCAAGGGCCGGGGCCCCGGCCCGCTCGGCGTCTCTCCGCGCGCGGCTGGCGCCAGCCTTTGCGTCTTCCGCCTGCCTCGACAGAGCCGATGACTCCTCCGCCCGAGCCGCGGCCTCCCCGGAGATCTGCCCCGGGCTCGCCGGTGCGGTCGGCTCCGGCGGCGCCGCCGTCGGTCTGGCCTGCAGCTCCGATTCCGGCGCGGCGGGAATCGCCGGCGCGGGAGTCTCCACCGGCGCCGTCGCGGGTCGGCGGATTTCCGAGCGAGCCCACGGTCGCAACAGCACCAGCCCAGCGGCGGTCACCAGGAGCACGCCCACAACGACCGGGATCCAGGCGCGGCGGCGGGCGGACATGGGCGACCGGTCGCCGCCGGACGTGGGGATCCGGCTCTCGCTCGCTCTCTCGAGGCTCCCGTCCGGAGCCCTCGGCAGACCGGTCGAGCGATACGGCGTGGTGGCCTGGGCGACGAACTGGCGGTTCAGCCGATTCTGGGCGCTCGGCGTGACCGAGGCGTTCGGTGTGACCGTAACGACTTGAGACCCGAGAGCGGTCGGGATGGCCGTGGGCATCGCAGCCGTGCGCTCCAGCCGCTCCGGAGGGGGGAACTGCTTTGCGATCGCCAGGATCTCGCGATCCCAATCCTCGGCGGAGAAGAACCGGTTCTCCCTGTCCTTTTCGAGCGCCTTGAGAATCGAGGCGCGCAGTTCTGCCGGGACTCTGCCTTCGGGATCCGACTGCGAGAAGGGCATCGGGGCTTCGAAGACATGGGCCCTGAGGAGCTCCGCGGCCGTATCGCCCGGGAGGGGACGGGTCCCCGTCACGAGCTCGTAGAGCACGAGGCCCAGGCAATAGAGATCGCTGCGGCCGTCCAGCTTCTGACCGGCCGGCAGCGAGCCATACTGCTCCGGCGACGCGTACTTCAGCTTGCCCAGGAAGACGCCGGTCGAGGTCATGTTGTCGGGCCTGTCCAGGGACTTGGCGATTCCGAGATCGATCAACTTGACGAGCGCGCGGCCTTCGTCGCTCTGCGTCAGCATCAGGTTGTCGGGCGCGATGTCGCGGTGCACGACGTTTCCGCGATGCAGGTAGCCCAGCGCCAGAAGCGTCTGGTGAGCGATCTCCAGGACCAGGCCGATGGAGGGTCGCCCCTTGAGCGCCATCAACTCGTTGAGGTTGACGCCCTCGATGAACTCCATGACGAGGTAGGCCGTTCCGTCGTCGTCCAGAGCAAAGTCGTAGATCGAGCCGATGTTCGGGTGCTTGAGCCGGGTCGCGGTCTTGGCCTCCTCGAGGAAGCGCAGTTTCAGTTCCTCGTCGACCGCGACCTGCGGCCGCATCACCTTCACGACACGGATCTCGTCCAGGAGCCGGTGACGGACCTTGTAGATGGCGCCCATCCCGCCCTCGCCCAGCTTGCCGAGGATCTCGTACTTCCCCTCGATGAGTGTGCCGGGTTGCTGTGGCAAAGGAGCGCTCGACCTCCGAAAGTCGGTTTACGGGATTGTAGTCCGGAAGGCGCACCGAGCCAGACCTCGGCGGATCACGCCTGCGCGCCCGCCAACGGCGCCTCAATGGACGACAACGCCGCGGGCCCGAGATCCTCGATCGGGTGGTCTGCCCTTGGTGCCGCGAACCCATGCCGCCCTGAAACGCGGCTGCTGCGCGGCACCTCGCAGAGAGCGTCGTCGGCCGGTTGGCTGCGGCATCTGAGGATCGGCCGGGCGAATCTCAGCGAGCGGCGCGACAGTCGGGGAGCCTGGCGCGCACCGTCGAGCGAGAAACGCGCGCTATCCCGCGCCGAGGCGCGCGGTCGCGAAGCGCAGCAGGCGCGGCCCCGCCACTCGCGCAGCGACCGCGGCGGCTGCAGGCTGCAGCATGAGCCGTCGGAACACCGATGCCCAGCCAAACGCCCGGGAAAACCGCTCGCGCCATGCCCGCGTGTAGATGGCGGCGACATCGTCCATGGAGATCTGCCCGTCGAGGCCCCGACTCAGGATCTCCGCCGCCAGAATTCCCGATCCCAGCGCCCCCGCCTGACCTTCGCCGGAGAAGGGATCGATGACGCCCGCAGCATCGCCGACCATGAGAATCTGATTTTCCACCGGTGGCTTCACCGTGAAGAAGACGGGCCCGATCCCGAGGAATTCGCCCGGCCCCGGACGCAGGTCCGCCATCGCCTGGTCAAACGCAGCGCTGGAGCGGCGGGCATGGGCGACGACAGCATCCCATCCGCTGTCGAGCCTCCGGCGCGCTCGTTCGGAAATGACTCCCGCCAGATTCGTCACACCGTCCTCGACCCGGGAGAGCCCGCAGTAGCCGCCCGGAAAGAGGAAGAGGTGAACCTGGCCGGCGAGCCGTCCGCCGCCGACGAAATCCCGGCTCCAGCCGAAGAATCGCGAGCCGCCGGCGAGAAAGCGGCGTCGCAGACTGCGATCGAGAGTGCCCCACCGTCCCCACGCGCCGATGACGCTGCGGGCTTGGAGGGTGCGTGCGCTCCCGTCGGATGTGAATCGGACTCGGAACGCGGAGCCGGTGCCCCGGTCGATCGACGTCACGCGAGCACCGTGTCGGACTTCCGCTCCCAGCGCGGCGGCACGCCGCGCGAGCAGACTGTCCAGGCGCGAGCGGGAAATGCCGAGGCCGGTGGTGGGAAGCTCGAAAGCCACCGAGCGGCCGCGGGGAAGATGCAGGAACCCACGCTCGATGGACTCCGCGCCGGCTTCGATTTCGGCAAGGACGCCGAGGCGCCGGAGATCCGCCCTCGCGCTGCCGGAAAGGAATTCCCCGCAGACCTTGGCGCGCGGAAAGCGGTCCTTCTCCAGGACGAGAATGCGTCGCCCCGTCATGGCGAGGGTTGCCGCCGCTGCGGATCCGGCGGGGCCCGCGCCGACGATCAGAACATCGTACCCGCTCATGCGTCGGCAGTGACCAGAAGGCCGTAGGGGAACACGCGCACGGCTCGGGCCCTCGGTGTGACCGTGCGAGCGATCGCCTGCGCCTCCGCCGTCGTATAGGCCTGTCGCACGGAGGCGACGCCATCGAGCACCGAGATTCGGCTCCGAAAGAGCGCGCGCCCGGCGACCGCGATGACAGCCAGCGGGATCCGGTGCCGGCGCAGATCGAGGACGGCGAAACCGGCGCGGGCGACGCGCAGGAGCTCGGCGAGGATCGACCGGTTCTCGTCGGGAGAGAAGTGGTGAAAGAAAAGTGTCGAGACGGCAAGGTCGAAGGCTTGATCTGGAAACGGAAGGCGGAAGGCGTCAGCGGCGACGAGCGCCACGGAGTCCGGGGTCGAGGAGGGTCGGCCGGCGGCCAGGTGCCTCCACTGGACGTCGAGCGCGGTCACGCGGAGCTCACGCCTGGCGTTCGAGAGGCATGAACCGAGCCGGCGGGCCACCGAGGCGGAACCAGCACCGACGTCCAGGATCGAGGCCGGACGACCGGGGACCTCGAGTCGAGACGCCAGGTGGCGCACGAGGGCCCGCGATCCGCCCCAGTGCCGGTGAGCGAGGTCGATGTCCTCGAGTGAAAGCCGCATCTCCGAATCGGGGAGCGAAGGATCGTCGAGCAGCTCGCGAGAGGGGCTCCGGGGAGGAACCAGGAGACTCACGGCAGGGCCCTCAGGCCCATTGCAGCAAGAGCTGTTCTGCCGTGAAACCGGGACCGAAGGCCGCCATCAGGCCCAGGCTGCCCGGCGCGGGCGGCCGTCTCGTCAGCCATTCGTGGAGCACGAAGAGGACCGACGCGCTCGAGAGATTCCCATACTCGGCCAGAACGTCCCACGAGGGTTGTGTGTGCTCGCGGCGCAGTGCGAGCTCTTCTTCGATCGCGACGAGGAGCTTTCTGCCCCCGGGATGGAGCACGAAGGCGTCGATTCCCCCGGGAACAAGACCGTGGCGCTGGAGAAAACCCTGCACGAGGTCCCGGATCCGGCCCCGGATCATGTCCGGAACGTCGCGGGAGAGCACGATGTGGAGCCCCGTCTCCTTCAGGACGAAGCCCATCGCGTCGATCGAATCGGGAAACAGGTGACTCTCGGCGTCGAGGACCCGTGGCCCGGGCGCATTTTCCCCCTCATGACGGCCGCGGCGGCACCGTCGCCGAACAGGATGCTCGAGATCAGGTTGGCTTGAGACAGGCTGCCGCGCTGAAACGTCAGGCTCGCGAGCTCGACGGCGACGATCAGGACCTTGCTTCGCGGGAAGGCAAGCAGGAAATCGCGCCCCCGGGCGATCGCCGAGGCGCCCGCGGCGCACCCGAGCTCCGTGATCGGCAGGCGGCGCACGTTCGCCCGAAAGCCCATGGCGTTGACGAGATGCGCGTCGAGCGACGGGATCATCACGCCGGTGCACGAAACGGTGATGATCAGGTCGATGTCCTCCGGGCGCAACCGGGCGCGCTCCAGGCACTCGGTCGCGACCGCGCGGCCGAGGCGGATCGCGTGCTCCCGATACTGCTGGCTGATTGTTTCGAGGGATCTCGGCCGGATGAGCTCGTCCACCGGCAGGACGCAGAAGCGCTGCCGGATCCCGGAGTTGTCCACGACCCCCATCATCGCGTCGAGTCGCTGGCCCTCGAGGGGGAACACCTGTCCAAAGTAGGTCTTGACCACCTCGCGCGTGACCAGGAAGTCTGGGACCGCGGTCGCGGTGGCCGCGATGACGGGTTCGGGCATGCGTCAGTTCCGGCGGGCGTCGATGCGGACGATTTCGCGGGCGTACAGCGGGTTCTCGGGAAACGCGTCGCGCAACTGCTCGAGCATATACCGCGCGGCCGCCCCGATCGTAGTCACGGCAGAGCCGGCCGATGGTCCCTCAACCCGATCCTTATTGCTTTTTCGGCGCGCGCCCGATACGGTCCGACGCGCCGAGGCTCGCCCGCATGCCGGATCCACTCGCCGAGACCGTCATCTCCGCCCTGGCCGACGTCAAGCACGTTGCCCCGGAGCGTATCTCGATCGACAGCACCTTCGCGGAGCTCGGCGTGGATTCCCTGGATGCCATCACGCTCCTCTTCGAGCTCGAAAACCGGCTCGACATCGTCATCCCCGACGAGGCGGCGAAATCGGCCCGCAGCGTACGCGACGTCGTCGAAGGGCTCAGGGTGCTGATCGCCCGGGGCCCTGCGGAGCCCGTGCCCCCACCCGCGCCCGCAGGGCCAATGACCTCGCCGGGGCGGCGCGTCGCCGTGACCGGCGTCGGAGCGATCTCGGCGCTCGGCCTCGATGCCCCGCGGGTGTGGGCGGCGCTTTGCGACGGCCGTTCGGGGATTGCCCGCATCGAGTCGGTCGACGTGTCCGGCCTTCGGTTTCAGAACGGCGCCGAAGTGAAGGGTCTCGATCCCGCCGAGCACTTCGATCCCGGCCGCATGGATCTGCTGGATCGCTTCGCGCAATTCGCCGTCATCGCGGCCCGGGAGGCCGTGGGTGACTCCGGCGTGGAGCTCACGCCGGAACTGCGCGAGCGCACTGCCGTCTACACCGGATCGAGCCTGGGCGGCCAGACCACGCAGGACGCGGCCTTCGTCGAGCTCTATCAGCGGAAATCCGGCCGCGTCCATCCCCTCTCGATTCCCCGGACCATGGCCAACGCGGGAGCGAGCCAGATCTCGATGGACTTCGGTCTGACCGGTCCCTGCTGCACGATTTCCACCGCCTGCTCGTCCGCCAACCACGCGATCGGCCAGGCCTTCTGGTTGGTGCGCGGGGGCGCGGTGGACCTGGCGATTGCGGGGGGCAGCGAGGCTCCCTTTTCTCCGGGTCACCTGAAAGCCTGGGAGGCGATGCGGATCGTCGCTCCCGATACGTGCCGGCCGTTCTCTCTCGATCGCCGGGGGCTGATTCTCGGGGAGGGCGGCGCGATGCTCGTGCTCGAGCCGCTCGAGGCGGCCCGAGCCCGGGGAGCACGGATCTACGCCGAGATGGCGGGCTTCGGGATGTCTTCCGACGCCCACCACGTGACGCAGCCGACCGTCGCCGGGCCGGCCCGCGCCATGCGCGGGGCGCTCGCCGACGCAAAGCTCGTCCCCGAGCAGATCGGCTACATCAATGCCCACGGCACGGGAACACGCGGCAACGATTCGGCCGAGGCCAGCGCGATTCGAGAGGTTTTCGGCGTTCGAGCGGATCGCCTCGCCGTCAGTTCGACCAAGTCGATGCACGGACACGCCCTCGGCGCGGCCGGTGCCCTGGAGGCGGTCGCCACCGTGCTCGCCCTCGAAAGCGGGATCCTGCCGCCGACGGCGAACTTCACGGCCCCGGATCCCGAATGCGACCTCGACGTCGTGCCCAACCGAGCGCGGGCTGCCCGGCCCGAGGCCGCCCTCTCCAACTCCTTCGCTTTCGGGGGTCTCAACGCGGTGCTCGCCTTCCGCGCGCCAGACTCCGCGGGGTTCGAGGTCGAACCCCCCGGGCCGGCGACGGAGGCTCCCGGGTGGCCGGCTCGATAGAGCGGAATGCACCCATTTCGCCGCCCGGCCCTAAAATTCGATCCCCACTGGGCATTCGCGGCCGGGCCCGGAGTCGCATATCATTCGGAGGCAGGTGTTCTTGAACGCGGGAGAATTTCAGGTCGTTACATGTCGGCAGTGAAAACCACGATGATGACGTCGGAAGGCGCCCCCGAGGGGAACGCGAAGGCGGTGGCCCGCGCCGTGCGGTTCGTCAACAACGACGACGCCTCCTGCCGGATGTTCGGTGGCCGCGTCCAGGAGGCCCTGAGCCACGTGCCCCCCTGGGCCCCGCACGTCATCTTTCTGCCGGTCATCGCCTTTGCGCTCGCGGCCGCCTTCCGGACGGCGGGCCCGGCGAAGGTGGGTGCCCTCGTTCTCGGAGGGCTCTTCCTCTGGACTCTCCTCGAGTACCTCATCCACCGCTCGATCTTCCATCCGCCTCAGTGGGTCGAAGACGGCACGCGGCGGATCGTCGGTTCCCTCGCGCCGGGCCAGGCGGTGCTGCCGGCCCTTCCGACCCTGCGCTACAAGTTCTACTTCGTGGTGCACGGCGTGCATCACGACTACCCCAACGACTCGACGCGTCTGGTGATGCCGCCGTCCGTGAGTATTCCGCTGTCGGCTCTCTTCTTTCTGGCCTTCAAGGCGCTCTTCGGGGCCGCGGCGCCCGCGGTCTTCGCCGGCTTCATCGCGGGATACCTGGTGTACGACACGATCCACTTCGTCGTGCACCACGCGAGCGGATCATGGGCGCTCGTCCGGGCCCTGAAGCGCCGCCACTTCCGTCATCACTACGCCGACTCGAGCCACGACTTCGGCGTCAGCTCACCGCTGTGGGACGCGGTCCTCGGCACCCTGGGAACCACGAAGACCGCGCGCCGTCTCTGATCCGGGCGATCGACGCCGTCTCCGTTTCAGTCCCTCGGTGGTGCGTTCAATGCCGCCGACGAACTCACGGGCGACCCGATCCGTCGAACCGTCGGGCGCCGCCAGCCGGGGACGTGCCGAGCTGGCATCGGCAGAGTTGGTGGCGGTGCAGGGATTTGAACCCCGGACACAGCGGATATGAGCCGCTTGCTCTGACCAACTGAGCTACACCGCCAGGGGCGGCGGATGATAGCAAAAAGGCGTCGGGCCGAGGGAGCCTAGGGGCGCTCGGGCGAGGTGCCGGGGCCCGGCACGACGCAGCCGCTCGACCGGCCGCGGCAGCCGGGGGCCTTGGGCGTCGGCGTGGGCTGGGGAGGCGGATTCGACCCGCATTCCGCGTTGATCCGGTCGATGAAGGCGTTCCGGCCGGCGAGCCAGACGGCGTTGTGCGAGATCAGGTTTTTGTATGTGCTCGAGGCCGTGGGGCAGGACTTTCCGGGATTGTTCTGGACGTACACGCTGCAGATGTCGGCCTCCGGAGGCGGGCCCGGGTAGTAGCCAATGGGGTTGGGCACGCCCTGGGGCAGGATCGGATAGATCTTCCCATCGTACCCGTACCACTGCAGCGTGTGGTTGGCGCCGCCGTAGCCCGCGTCCTGGCCGGGCCGGGAGGGATCCGTACGCATCGAAGAGAAGTCGTAGCGCAGGTACCGCTCGAAACCGGTCGAGGGATCGGTGTAGGAGGTGTAGGGCTCGTAGGCACAGGGGGCGTAGACGAGGTTCCCCACCTTCCAGAAGCCCGGGTAGCTCTGGGCCGCCGCGCCGCGAGCCACGGCCAGGCCGGCCGCGACGAGGATGGCGGTCGCGAGGAGGCTCGAGCCCCCCGCCGGGTTCCGAGTTCTGTTCATGGTGTGGCCTTCATGGTACCCGGTCGGAGCGCCATCCGGAAGATGGCCGGTTGGACAGGGGGCCGCCGGCCGGTCCGGCGGGGAGGCCGGAAGGCCCGCCTTATACTGTCCGGGTGCCCGGTCTCTCGGACCACTGCGGGGTTTGCGGGCTGGAGTTTCTCTATGCCCTCCCGCGCTGCCCGATCTGCCACAAGTCGGTTTGCGACGGCTGCGCCAAGCGCATGGGTGGCAGCACGTTCTGCGGCACCGACTGCTCCCATGCCTTCTTTTTCGGAGGCGAGGACGAGATCGACGAGTCCCAGGCCGAGTCCTTCGAAGAAGGAGAATGAGCTCGCCTGACGCCCCGACCCGGCCCTCGAAATTCGGCCGCTTCTTCTGGCGCGACCCCAACACCCAGTTCCTGATCCTTGCGGCCGTCGCGGGCCTGGCCGGAGGCCTCGGCGCGATCGTCTTCCGGTGGCTGACGCGGGCGCTGACGACGCTTCTCATGGGGACCGGCGACATCGTGCGCGGAGGCGAGTCCCTCGAGCCCTGGGTCCGCGTCCTGCTGCCGGCCTGCGGCGGTCTCGTCGGCGGACTCGTCGCCCGGTTCTTCTTCGGCGAGCGAAGCCTGCACGGGATCTCGCACATGATCGAGGTCGTCTCGCTCGGGCGGCGGACGGTGCGGCTGCGGCCGGCGCTCGCGCGCGGCGCCTCCTCGCTCGCCGTAATTTCCACGGGCGGATCGGAGGGACGCGAGGGACCGATCATCCAGATCGGGCGCGGCGTGCGCTTCGGCCCTGGCGCGCGCCTGGAAGGTCTCGCCCGAGCGGATCCGCATCCTGACGGCCTGCGGGATGGCGGCGGGCGTCGCCGGCGCGTACAACACGCCGATCGCCGCGACGCTCTTCGTGCTCGAGGTCGTCGTCGGGCTCCTTCTCCATGACCCTGTTCGGGCCCGCGGTCGTCTCGGCGGTCGTCTCGACCCTCGTGGTCCGGTGGGTGCTCGGCGACGACCCGGTCTACCGGATCGCTCCCTTTCAGGTCGAATCGCTGGTCGAGTACGTGCCGTTCATGCTGATCGGCGCTCTCGGCGGGTTCGGCTCGGCGGCGTTCGTCCGGGTCCTGTCTCTCGGCAAGAAGGTCTTCGCCCGGTCGAAGCTGCCCGTATGGGCGTCGATGGCGCTCGGCGGCGCGATCGTGGGGCTCATCGCGATCGGCCTGCCGCAGGTCTACGGGAACGGCTTCGAGGCGACCGACCGGATCCTGCACGGCAATCCGACCCTCCTCTTCCTGGCGGTGCTCTTCCTCGGCAAGATGGTCGCGACGACGGCGACCATCGGGTCCGGGGGCGTGGGGGGCGTCTTCACCCCGTCCCTGATGCTCGGCGCGGCGCTGGGAGGCATGGTCGCCAACCTGCTGCACCTGGCGGCGCCGCATATCTCCGCTTCGGTCGGCGGCTACGCGCTGCTCGGCATGGGGGGGATGCTCGCCGGCATGACGCGGGCGCCGCTGCTGGCCGTGATCATGATCTTCGAGCTGACGCAGAACACCGCCGTGCTGCTGCCGATGATGGTCGTCTCCGTCCTGGCGGTGACGGCCGCGCGCGTCTTCCAGAAGGACTCGATGTACGTCGCGAGCCTGCGCTCGGCCGGCATCGTCTGGGAGTCGACTCCGGAAGCGACGGCGCTCGCGAGCCTGAAGGTCGCGGACATCATGCGCCGCGACGTGGCCCTCGTCCCGCGGACGACGCCGCTGCCCGAGATCATCTCGCGCTTCCTCTCCTCGCGGAGCCTGTTCCTCTACGTCGGCGACGAGGAGGGCAGGCTGCTCGGAGTCGTCGACATCCACGACATCAAGGAGTCGTTTCCCGAGCGGGAGCTTTCGAACCTGGTGATCGCCGCGGACCTCGTCACCGAGATCCCGTTCGCGACGCCCGAGGAGCCCCTGACGTCCGTCAACGAAAAGCTCTGGTTCCGCGACGTCGGTCAGCTCCCCGTCGTCGAGTCCGCCTCCAACCGGAAGTTCCTCGGCGTCGTCACGCAACGCGATCTCCTCGCCGCCTTCGACAGCGAGGTCCTGCGACGCAAGCGCCTGGTGACGCCGGTCCGCACGTTCGGCGACGAAGCGGGCGAGATCGATTTTCTGGAGTTGCCCGAGAAGCACCACCTCGTCGAGCTCGAGGTCCCGGCGTCGCTCGCCGGGCTCACGATGGCCGAGGCGCGCCTGCGTTCGCGCTTCGGCGTGTCCGTTCTGGCCGTGAAGCGGATGGAGCGGGACGGTCACGAGCGCCGGTTCGTACCGGGGCCTCCCGACCGGTTCGAATCGGGCGATCTGATCGTCGTGCTCGGCAACGACGAGGCCATCGCGCGGCTGCAGGAGGACCGGGCGCAGCCGGATCCGGCGGTGCTATCCTGAGGAGACCCCGGACAGGTCACGGTTCATGACGAAGACGACTTCCAGCAAGCAGAGTGAGCTCGTCGCTCTCCGCGGCAAGTGGTTCAAGGAGCGCACGCGCCTTTATGACCGCGAGACCGGCCTGCCGACCGTCGCGGTTCTCGTCGACGACCTGAGGGGCTGGCTCGAGGAGCGGGGCTCGCTGTCGGTCCTCGTGTTCCGGCCGAGCTCGGAGGGCCAGGTCGAGGAGGTCTGGGGCTGGGAGGCCTACGACGATCTCCTCCTCGACTTCGTCCGGCGCCTCAAGGCGTTCCAGACCGACGGCATCGTGCCTCAGGGGACCTTCTGCCTCCCCAACGTCCGCTCGGACGAGATCATCCTCTTCGTCAGCCCCGAGGGCGGCGCGGCGATGGAAGGGCCGGCGGCCCTCGGGCAGAAGGCGGCCGAGCTCGATCAACTGATCCGCGGCTACCTCGCGGAACGCGCCGACCTCTCCGCCCGCTTCCGTTCGTTCGTCGGGCTCGGCCCGCATCATGAAGGACCCCAAGCACCGCGTCGAGCGACTGGTGTACCGCGGGGTGCAGGAGGCGCGCGACCAGGTCACGCGGCAGACCGTCCGCCAGGAAATCCGGGGCGGCGAGCTGCTCCAGGACGTCATCTCCCGGCGCGACATCCAGCCCGTCTTCCAGCCGGTCTTCGACCTGGCGACGGGCAACATGATCGGCATGGAGGCGCTCTCCCGCGGCCCGCGGGGCAGCGAATTCGAGAGCGGCGAAACGCTCTTCTCGCTCGCCGAGCGCACGGAGCTTCTCGTGCCGCTCGAGCGTGTCTGCCGGCAGCGCTCGCTCGAGGCGGCGGCCAACGGGCACAACCGGCAGGCAGATCTTCCTGAACCTTTCTCCGGCCGCGGCCTCCGACCCGGAGTTCCTCGGACCGCTCTTCCGGGACCAGGTCATGGCCCTCGGGCTCGAGCCCGACCGCATCGTTCTCGAGATCACCGAGCGGACCTACGCCGTCTACGAGGGCCTCTTCCGCGAGGTCCTGTCGAAGTTCCGTTCGCAGAACTTCCGCATCGCGGTCGACGACGTCGGCACCGGCTACTCGAACCTGTCCTCGCTCGCCGACATCGAGCCGGACTACCTCAAGTTCGACAACGTCTTCGTGCGCGGGATCGACCGGCGCCAGGTCAAGCAGGACCTGCTCGAGGCGCTGATGAGCTTCGCGCGCAAGATGCACACCAAGGTCATCGCCGAGGGCATCGAGACACGCGAGGAGCTGCGCGTCCTGCAGTCCCTCGGCGTGCCCTACGGGCAGGGATTCCTGCTCGCGCGCCCCATGCCGGTCGGCGAGATCGAGCGCTTCGCCTCGATCGCGATCTAGCGCGGCCGGCCCGTCGCCGGGAGTTCCGGGTCGTCCCGAGAAGTCCTCCCTCCCGGTCGGCGGATAACCGCCGCCGCGAAGGTGCGCCGGCGAGCAGGGCCGGAAGCCACGCCTCCGTGACGGGCTACCACGGCTCTTCGATCCTCTTCCAGGACACGCAGGCCTGGACCGCGCTGTGGCGCTTTCTCGAAGAGCTTCCGCCGGCCCGGTGAGTCCGACGCGGGGTGCGTCAGGCCGACGTAGAATTCCGCCCATCCGCCCGCCGGGAGGTTAGCTCAGCGGTAGAGCGCCTGTTTTACACGCAGGTGGTCGGGGGTTCGATCCCCTCACCTCCCACCAATTGATAGTCCCGAATGCTCCACGGAGGTGCCCGATGAGCGAGACGCGTGATCCAACCCGGCGCCGGTTCCTGAACGTCGCAGCCGCCGGCGGAACGGTGGTGCTGATCTCCGGGGTTTCGGGGCCGGCCCGGGCCTACGGCGAGGGGAGGCCCCCACCCGAGGGAGAAGGCGACGGGGAAGAGGATGTATCTCCCGCCGAGGACTTGATGCGGGAGCATGGGGTCCTCAACCGGATACTCCTGGTCTATTCGGAGGCCCTGCGGCGACTCGACTCCAGGCAGGAGCTGCCGCCGGAATCCGTCGCCGCCTCCGCCGGGATCATCCGGAACTTCATCGAGAGCTACCACGAGAAGCTGGAGGAGGACTATCTCTTCCCGCGATTCGTGAAGGCCAACCGGCTGACGGATCTGGTCGCGGTGCTGCTCCAGCAGCACAAGGCGGGCCGGCGGCTGACGGACATCACGCTGCGGGTCGCCACGCCACAGGCCCTCAAGAGCTCCGAGGGACGGGGTCAGTTGGCGGACTCCCTCCGGCAGTTCATCCGGATGTACCGTCCGCACGAGGCGCGGGAGGACACGGTCCTGTTTCCGGCCTTCCGGGAGATCGTTTCGGCCCATGAATACGGCTCCCTCGGAGAGGACTTCGAGAAGAGGGAGCACGAGCTCTTCGGGGAAGACGGCTTCGAGAGGATGGTGGACCGGGTGGCCACCATCGAAAAGTCGCTCGGTATCTACGACCTGGCGCAGTTCACGCCGAAGGTCTGAAGGGCGCCTCCCGAGACCGGATCGTCCGGACGCGGAGGCTGTTCGCGCCGTCCGGAGCCTACCGCACGGGCTCGATCTCGCTCGGCCGCCACTCCTTCGTGAAGAACGGCTCGAGCGGGCTGTAGAGGCGCAGGATCGTGAACCAGCCCTTGCCGGGCATGGTCTGGATCCAGTTGCCGCGGTCGGCGCCCGCCGGCTGCCTCGGGCCGAAGTAGATCGTCGTCGAGCCATCGGGGTTGGCCTTCGCCGCGGGCGACGGATAGCTCTGGCTGCCGGCGCGGGGATAGCGCTGCGGCGTGGCGAGCATCGAGCGGGTCATGTTGTCGTACACCGTGAGCGACCAGAAGTTCGCTTCGGGGATGCCCTTCGGCAGGGTGACCTTGTAGGTCTTGGATCCGTCGAAGTAGTTCTTGGCGGAATCCGCGTAGACCAGGAGGTACTGGGACCCGATGCCGGTCAGCCGCATCGCCATTCCGGGCGTGATGCCGGTGATTCCGTAGAAGAAGTTCGTGCGCGCCGACAGCGTCCGGTAGCCCGTCGGCGGAAACGGCTTGGCGCCGTCCTTGGTGATCATCGGAATCGGCGTTTCGAATTCGTACCCCGTCTGGAAGAGGTAGTTCATCCAGGCCGAGCCGGGGTAGAAGTACCAGTCGGGATCCCGGGGATTCATGAACAGGGTGCGAGAGGTGGCGTTGGCGAGCGCGAGCGCCTCGGTCAGGATCTTCTTCATCCGCGCGTCCGGCGCAAAGGGCTTGCCCTTGACGATGCCGATGGCGGCGAGCGGCCCCATGAGCTCGGCATCGAGCGACGTGGCCGGCTCCTGCTGGACGATGTCGTTGAGGACCTCGAAGTAGCTGAAGTCGTTCGGCGGAACGGTGTTCATGACCTTGCCGCTGCCTTCGTGGAACACCGTCGGCGGCGGTGCCGTGATCTTTCCGAGCGTGGCCTTGCCGGCCAGGAACTCGGCGACCGGGGTGCCGACGCCGCCGGCCTCATACGGGTAGACCTTGGTGAACGTCCGGATCCTTTCGGCCGCCGGCTTCGGGTCGTTCTTGTTCTCGAGGAAAGAGCGCCCGAACCACGCGACCCGGACCGTGCGTGCGTGGGCCACGAAATAGCCGCCCGCGGGCAGGTCTCCTTCGTATCCGGGAGGCACGATCAGGTATTTGCCGCCCTCCCCCCGGTCGGGACCCGGCAGGCCGATGTCGATGACCCAGCGGAACCAGTGATCGTCGACGGCGCCGAGAAACTTCGGAGGCACCTCGAGCACCATCGGGCCCCTGGTGAGGTCGAGGATCCCGATGGCGTAGATCGTGTCGGCGTTGGCGGTCAGGAACAGCGAGTTGGCATCCATGAGATCCGAAAAGACGATGACCTCGTTGTCCTTGACCCCGACGCCCATCAGCCCCTTGCGGAGCGACTCGATGCTGACGCCCTGCAGCGTGTCCACAAAAGCGCGGAAGGCGTAGTAGTGATCGAGGTTGTCGTAGACCTTGCCCGACGTCGCCGGGCTGGGCGCGCCGTCCTTGAAGTCGAGCGTTCCCAGGCGGGACTGGACGCGGTCCGGCGTGACGAGTCCGGGAGGGATCCCGGATCCCGCCTGGCCGACGGCTGCGCTGGCCATCGACAGGCCGATCGTCGCCAGAAGCGCCGCGGATGTCTTGAGAGTCGTCCTCATTCGGGTCCTCCAGTGTGAGCATTGGATCCTACCGTATGCTCCGCGGCGCCTGGCAATCCTGTCCGCATATGCGAAAGAAGCGGATCGGTCCCGGTGATGTTCCGGTCGGAGAACGATCGGACTCGGAGGGAGACTAGCGAAGGCCCTCGACGACGTAGAGCTCCGAGATCGTTCGCAGCCCGCCGTAGACGTATCCCTCGCCCTCGGGCGTGATTCTCAGGACTTTGCGGAAGAGCGTAGGGGTGGCGATCGTCCGGAACGCGCGCTGCTGCCCCGTGGCTCGGTCGAGGGCCCAGGTCCGGATGGATGACGAGTTCCAGGTGTAGAAGTGGAGCGAGCGCCCGTCGGCGCTCCATCCGCTGAACTGCTCGCCATCGTGCCATCCGGCGATCGCCAGCGGTGGTCCGCCGTCGGTCGGATAGAGCTCGGGCGTGCCCTTGCGCAGGGCGACGACCCAGTTCCCGTCGGGCGAAACCGGATTCGAGTAACGGGGCAGCGCCGTGCCGTCGGGGCCGATCGCGCGCGGAGTCCCGGCAGGCAGATCGAGCGCGTGAATGCGATGCTCGGCCTGCGGCCCGATCGCGGAGAAGACGATCCGCTTCCCGTCCGGCGTGAAGGCGCCCCAGTCGAACTCGCCCAGCCCCGACGTCTCCAGCGGCGCCGGGAGGCCGGGTCCGGTGGGCAAGAGAACCAGTCTTGCGGCGTTCGCACCTGCTGCCGCGAGGACCCATCGCTTGTCGGGCGACAGGGCGAAACCGAGTCCTTCGCCGAGACGAACCGCTCCGCCCCCGTTCGTGTCGCGGAGGTATACGGACGGGGTCCCTCCGGATCCCTCTCCGAGCTCGGTCAGGAGCAGCGTCCTTCCGTCGGGAGAGAGGTCGGAGGGCACGGAGTAGTCGAGCCACGAGAGCTCCCGCTCCTCCGAGGCCCCGGGCGGCCGTCCCCGGACGCTCTTCAGGAGAGTATGGTGCGCCAGCAGCAGCCGACCATCGGTCGCCATGTCGTCGAGCTCGAGCTCTCCCGGCAGTCGTGTCACGAGGCGAAGGCGCCCGGATCGATCGACCGCCCAGAGAGCGAGGCCTCCTCCTCGCTTTTTCTTGGCCGTGAACCAGACCTCGCCGCCGTTGGCTGTCCAGCACGGGACGCCCGACCACTCGTCCCAGCCCCGTGACAGGGTCTCCGATGGGCCGCCGGTCCGCGACACGAGGCTGAGGTCGGCGGCGAGTCGATCCTGTCCAATCCCGCCGTGATGCGCCCAGAACGCGATCGCGGATCCATCGGGCGAGAAGCGAATCGATGCCGCGCCATCGGGAACGATCACGTGGCCGAGCGGAAACTCGAGCCGGGTCTTGCCGTCGACGCTGTGAACGGCGGCGAGCGAATTTGTCCCCGGGACGAAATCCGCGCCCGTGTAGGGAACGGCTTCCAGGATCTGCCGCGGTACGCCTCCCGTGATCGGAACGAGGGAAAGCGTCCCGAGCCGCGCCTCGATGGACTCGCGGATCGCCAGCTCTCCCGACGTCGAAACCGCCAAAACGTCCGCGTTCGAAAACTCGAACCGTCGTGACTCGGGGTTGGGAGGACGAGTGAGGTAGAGGCGCATGTGCGACCCGTCCCCGTCCCAGATGGCCCCGTATACGACGGTGCGACCGTCGTCGGCAAACCGGGCGTTGCCGATGACGCCGCTGCGAAAGGTGAGGCGCTGAAAGGATGGAGCGACGGCCTTCGAGGTCGCGCGGGTCAACTCCCGGCCGGCCAGGAGTCCGAGGGCCGGCAGCGCTACGGCCGCCGCGAACAGAAGCCATCGGACGTGACGTCTCGATCGTGCTGGCGCCGCGAGCCGGGCGTCCGCGCCGCTCGAAACGTCGGAGATATGGTCGCGGACGCTCGCCAGGTCCCGGGCCAGGTCCCTGGTCGATGCATAGCGCTCCTCCCGGTCTTTCGCCAGGCAGCGCTCCAGGATCCAGCGCAGCGGCAGCGGGAGCTCCGGGCGGAGCTCGCCGGCCGGCTCCGCCTCCTCGCGGATGATCGCCGACATGGTTTCCGCCGCGGTCTTCCGCTGGAAAGCCTTTCGGCCCGTTGTCATCTCGTAGAGAATCGAGCCCAGCGAAAACTGGTCCGACCGGAAGTCCAGAGGCTCCGCGCTGGCCTGTTCCGGCGACATGTACGCCACCGTGCCCATCACGGTTCCCGGATGCGTCTCGGGCTGCGCCATGGTCGGCATGGCCGAGACTTCTCCCGAGTCCGGCTCGACGAGCTTGGCGAGGCCGAAGTCGAGGATCTTCACGAACCCGTCCCGGGACACCATCACGTTCTCGGGTTTAAGGTCGCGGTGCACGATCCCGGCCCCGTGCGCCTTGGCCAGGCCGTCGGCCACCTGTGCGCCAACGCCGAGCATTTTCCGGATCGGCATCGGCCCTGCCGCGACGAGCTCGCGCAGCGTCTTCCCGTCGACGAGCTCCATCGCGATGAAGGCCGTTGCGCCCTCCCGGCCGATCTCGTGGATCGCCACGATGTTGGGATGACTCAGCGCCGACGCCGCGCGCGCTTCCTGCTCGAACCGCGAGAGCCGGTCGGGATCCGCGGCCAGGGCCTCCGGGAGAACCTTCAGCGCCACCTCGCGGCCCAGGCGCAAGTCCCGCGCCCGATACACCTCGCCCATGCCCCCCGCACCGAGTGGCGACAGGACCTCGTAGGACCCCAGCCGCGTTCCGGCCGAAACGGTCATGGCTTCGCCGTCCCGATTCTATGTGTGAGACTGGGAACCGGCGAGGAGGCGAATCGCGTGATGAGCAGATGCGTCGGCGATGTCGCCCTCGACGGGACTTGGCCGCAGAGAGACCCGATGCCGCAAGGGGCGGTATGAAGCGGCGGCCGCTCACCTTTGCCGATGCCCGGCGAATGCTGCTCGCCCTCCCGGGCGTCGAGGAGAAGCTCTCCTACGGAACGCCGGGCTTTCGCGTCGGCGGCAAGCTCATCGCCCGAATCCGGGAGGACGGCGGGACACTGGTGGTCGGCGCCGAGTTCGACGAGCGCGAGGCGCTGATGTCAGTCGATCCCGAGTCGTTCTTCTTCACGGAACACTACCGCGACTACGACTGGGTACTCGTGCGCCTCGATCGGGTCGACTCGAAGCTGCTCTCAATGGTCCTCGAGAGCGCCTGGCGCCGCCGCGCCCCGGCGCGATATGCGGCGATGCGCGAGGCGCCCGCCGGCCTACTCGCTTCGGGGGACGCGGTTCGGGTCGACCGAAAGCGCCCGACGCGCCGGGATCCGGCACGCCACAAAACCCGACGCCAGAAGTAGCGCGGCCGCGTCGCCGCATGTGATCAGGGGGCGGCCCCCGCCCCATCCGGGTCGGATCCGGCGTCGATTCGCGACCGGACGCTCCTCGCGCGGCCTTCGGGCCGTCGCGATAGAGTCCGGTCTCCAGGCCACTCTAGGAGGTTTCCATGCCGAACGTCACACCGAGCACCCCGACCGCGTCCCGCGGCGACAGAGAGAGCTTCCTCGACGTCTACCGGGACGAGCACGAACGGACCATGCGCGTGCTGCGGGCCTACCCGCGGGACCAGGCGGAGTTTCGGCCGCACCCGAAGTCGCAGACGGCCCGCGAGCTCGTCTGGACGTTCGTTCTCGAGCAGGGCGCGATGCAGACGGTCATGACGACGGGGTTCGACTTTTCCAAGCCGCTCCATTTCCCGCCGGCGCCCGCGTCCTTCGACGCGGTCGTCCAGGCGTTCGAGGACGGCTATCGAAAGACGACCGAGCTCGTCGGGGCGCAGCGCGACGACCAGTTTCACCGCCCGGTGCAGTTCCTCACCGGGCCGGGCCAGATCTCCGATCTGCCGCTTCATCACGTCCTCTGGTTCATGCTCCACGACCAGATCCACCATCGCGGGCAGCTGACGGTCTATCTCCGGATGGTCGGAGGAAAGGTGCCGTCGGTCTACGGTCCGTCGCTCGACGAACCCTGGATGTAGGGGTGCCGGCGGCCCGCGGACCCGGAGGGAAACCCCGGCGCTCCGGGTCCGTAGAATGCAGGCGGAGGAACGATGAATAGACGTGTGCCCGCGGCCGGGATTCTGGCCCTTTTCCTGGCTTTCCCGGCATCGATTTTCGCCGGGCCCGACGACACCCCCCGGAAAGGCATCGAGCTTTCCGACATGAACCGGGAGGTCGAGGCCTGCACCGACTTCTACGACTTCGCCAACGGCGCCTGGCGCGCGGAGAACCCCATCCCGGCCTCGATGTCGCGCTGGAGCCGGCGCTGGAAGGCCGGCGAAGACGCGAAGGAACAGCTCAGGGACATCCTCGAGGAAACGGCGGCCGACAGGAACGCGCCGAAGGGCAGCGTCGAGCAGCTCGTCGGCGACTACTACGCCGCGTGCATGGACCAGCCGGCGCGCAACGCGGCCGGCGTCGCGCCGCTCCGGCCGTACTTCGCCGAGATCGATGCCATGAAGACGACGGCCGACGTCGGCCGGATGATCGGGAGGTTCCACGCCCTGGGGATCCCCGTTCCCTTCGGCGTTTCCGGCGGCTCCGACAACCACAACCCCAACGACGTCATCGCCTTCGTCTACGCGAGCGGCCTCGGGCTGCCGGACCGCGACTACTACGTGAAGACCGAGAAGCGCTTCGTCGAGGCGCGCGAGAAGTACCGGGAGCACGTCGCCAGGATGCTGGAGCTCGCGGGCTGGACCGCGGCCCGCGCCCGGGCGGGCGCCGCGACCGTCTTCGATTTCGAGAAGAAGCTCGCCGAGGCGTCGCTCGATAACGTCGCCCTGCGGGACCCGAAAGCGACCGACCACAAGACCTCGTTCCAGGCCCTCCAGAAGATGACGCCCGCGTTCGACTGGAGCGGACTACGTGAAGGCGGCGGGCTATCCGGCGGGCGCCGCCAACGTCAACGAGCCGAAGTTCATGGCCGAGGTCAACCGCCTCCTGGTCTCCCGGCCGGTCGCCGACTGGAAGACCTACATGACCTGGCAGCTCATCGACACCCTCGCCCGCTCCCTCTCCGACCCCTTCGTGGAGGAGGACTTCGCGTTCAAGGGCGCATACCTTCGCGGCGAGAAGGAAATGAAACCGCGCTGGAAGCTCTGCGCCGAATCGACGGACCGGCTTCTCGGCGAGGCCCTCGGACGGAAGTACGTCGAGAAGTACTTCCCGCCGGCCGCCAAGGCGCGCATGCAGGAGCTCGTCAAGAACCTCCTGCTCGCGATGAAGGAGACCATCGAGGGTCTCGACTGGATGAGCGCCGAGACCAAGGCGAAGGCCCTCGAGAAGCTCTCGACGTTCAATCCGAAAGTCGGCTACCCCGACCGGTGGAAGGATTACAGCCACGTCTCCATCGCGCGGTCCTCGTACTGGGACGACGTGGCCGCGGCGCTCGAAGTTCAACGTCGACGACGACCGCGCGACGATCGGCAAGCCGGTCGACCGCGGCCGCTGGGGCATGACCCCGCCGACGTCGAACGCGTACTACAACCCGTCGCTCAACGAGATCGTGTTCCCGGCCGGGATCCTGCAGCCGCCGGCCTTCGGCATGGAGTTCAACGACGCCGTCAACTACGGCGCGATCGGGGTCGTGATCGGCCACGAGATCAGCCACGGCTTCGACGACCAGGGCGCGCAGTACGACGCGCTCGGCCGCCTCGAGAACTGGTGGAGCCCGGAGGACCTGAAGAAGTTCCAGGCCAAGACCCGGTGCGTCGTCGAGCAGTACGACGCCTACGAGGTCGAGCCCGGGCGTCCGGCAGAAGGGCAAGCTCGTCGTCGGCGAATCGATCGGCGACCTCGCGGGGGCCCGCATCGCGTACCGCGCCTTCCAGATCGCGCAGCAGGGCAAACCCCCGCTGCCGACGATCGACGGCTTCACGCCCGACCAGCAGTTCTTCATCGCGTGGGGGCAGTTCCGCGGCGACGCGATCCGGCCGGAGCTCGCGCGGACCATGGCGCAGGGCGACCCGCACCCGCTCGCCAAGTACCGCGTGATCGGGCCGCTGTCGAACCTCCCGGAATTCGCGAAGGCGTTCGGCTGCAAGCCCGGCTCGCCGATGGTCCGCCCCGACAACCAGCGCTGCGACGTCTGGTAGGCGGGGTCAGGTCTTCATTCTTCGGACTTTGAAGGCGCCTCACCGGGCGAACCCCGGGCGAGCTCCGAGGAGGCCCTCCCGGTCCCCCGGAACACGGCCGACTGGCCGTTGTCGAGGACGACGACGTGGCGCCGCAGCGCCGGATGGGCGTCGAGCGCGGCCTCGAGGGCGAGGACCGGCAGCATCTCGCCGTCGTCGCCGTTGGGAAACGTCCCGAAGTGCATCGGGATCATCGTCTGCGCCCCCAGCTCCTCGAGCGCGGCGAGAGCGGCCTCGGGGCCGATGTGCTGCTCGTACTGGTACCAGACGGGCGTGAACCCGCCGATCGGCAGGATCGCGAGCCGCAGTCCCGGAAAGCGCTTCCCGATTTCCGCGAAGTGCCGGCCCCATCCCGTATCCCCCGCGAAGTAGACCGAGCCCGACGGCCCGCTCACGACGAATCCGCACCACAAGCGTGCGGTTGCCGCCGAAGAGAGTGCGTCCCGAGTGGTGCCGCGCCGGAACGGCGGTGACCGTGACGCCCGGCGCGATCTCCGCCGACTGCCACCAGTCGAGATCATGCGCTCCCGGCACGCCTTTTCCCCCGAGGAACGCGGCATTACGCAGCCCGACGTAGATGGCCGGTTGAAACGCCCCGGCGAGGCGTCGGAGCGTCGGGACGTCCATGTGGTCCTGGTGGTCGTGCGAGACGAGAACCGCGTCGATCCGCGGCAGCTCCTCGAACAGCAGGCCCGGCGGCCGTCGCCGCCGGACGCCGACGCTCGGGACGGAGCGCTTCGCCCAGGTCGGATCGGTCAGGATGTTGACGCCGTCGAGCTGGACGAGCAGGGTGGCGTGGTTCACGAATGTTACGCGGATCCTGCCGTCGCAGACCTCGGCCGGCGGCGGCGGGCCCGGAGGCGTGTCGGTGAATTTCCGCCAGGGTCCCCGCCGCGAGGTTCTCTGGCGTTTGGCCCAGTCCCTGAGGTCGTGGGTGATCGGTTCCGGCTGGAGAAAGCGCTTGCCGTCGAAGATGGCCACGTAGTCCGGTGTGACCTGCGCCGCGCTCGGAACGGTGACCGGGAAGCGCGATCGCCGCCGCCAGAACGGCCGTTCGCAACTTCGCCAGTCGGATCATGCCCCGGCCCGGCCCCGGTTCGCCCCTCCGCATTTATTGTCCAACCGGTTGACTGCGCTCGGCATTCCGGTATCATGCGCCGTTCCATACGCGGGGTCGTAGTTCAGTTGGTTAGAACGCCGGCCTGTCACGCCGGAGGTCGCGGGTTCGAGTCCCGTCGGCCCCGCCACTCAATTGCCTGACCCGCACGGACCTCGTCCGACCTCCTTCGCCCGCCGGGCCGGCGGTTAGACTCCCGGCGTGCTGGCCCTCATCGCCCTCGGCGGGTTCGTCCTGGTGGCGCTCGGCGCCCGGCAGGTCGGGGAGATTTTCGGGCGGGCGCGCCTGCCCCTGATCACGGGGTTCCTCGTGACGGGCATCCTCGCCGGGCCGCACGTCCTCGGCCTGATCTCGCCGGAGGCCATCGTCCGCCTGCGCTTCGTGGACCAGGTGTCCCTCGCCTTCATCGCATTCGCCGCCGGGGCGGAGATCCACGGCGCCTCCCTCCGGGGGCGGTGGAGGAGCATCGGCTGGGTGACGGCCGGACTGGTCGCGGTCACGCTGGCGGTCGGCACGACCGGTTTCTACCTGCTTTCGGACCGGATCCCCTTCCTCCAGGACCTCAATCCGGCCAGTCGCGCCGGGATCGCCCTGCTCGCGGCCGCGATCCTCGTCGCCCGATCGCCTTCGTCGGCGATCGCCATCGTCTCGGAGCTGCGCGCGCGCGGACCGCTGACCCGGACCGCTCTCGGCGTCACGATCATCTCCGACGTCGTCGTGATCGTCGTCTTCGCGATCAGCATCTCGGTGGCCGACACTCTCCTGCACGGGCTCGGGTTCGACGCCCGATTCCTGCTCGTGCTGGCGCTGGAGATCGGTCTCTCCTTCGGGGCCGGATACGTCCTCGGCCGGCTCCTGACGGCGATCCTCTCGCTGCGCGTGGCTCCGTGGTTCAAGACGCTCGCCATCCTGGGCTGCGGCTAGGGCGCATTCGCCGGGACGGCGGCCCTGCGTGCCCTGACGGCTGCCCGGCTCCCCGAGGAGATCGCGATCGAGCCGCTGCTCGTCTGCATGGTGGCGAGTTTCACGGTGGTGAATTTCTCCGCGCATCGGGCCGAGTTCACGCTGCTGCTCGAGACGGATCGCGCCGGGCGTCTACGTCGCCTTCTTCACGCTGACGGGGGCGGGTCTCGCCCTCGGACGTCCTCGCCCGAACCTGGCCCATCGCCGTCGCCCTGGCCTCGCTGAGGCTCGTGGCGATCTTCGTCGGTTCGTTCTTCGGCGGGGTGGCGGCGAAGGAGCCGGCCCGGCTCAATCGGATCAGCTGGATGGTCTACGTGACGCAGGCGGGGGTCGGCCTGGGCCTCGCCCGGGAGGTGGCCGACGAGTTTCCGGACTGGGGCGCCGCGTTCGCGACGCTCCTGATCGCCGTGATCGTTTTGAACCAGATCGCCGGGCCGCCCCTCTTCAAGTGGGCGATCCACCGGGCCGGGGAGGCGCACGTCCCGGCGGAACCCGGAGAGCAGGTGTCGCGCGAGGTCCTCATCTTCGGGCTCGAGGACCAGTCGCTCGCGCTCGCGCGGCAGCTTCGGTCCCACGGCTGGAAGGCCCGCGTCGCCTCGCGGAAGGCCGCCACGCTGGCCGAAGCCGCGGACGCCGACGTCCCGATCGAGCCCATCGCGGATCTGACGGTGGAGGAGTTGCGCCGTCTGGGAGCCGGCAGCGCCCGGGCCCTCGTCCTGATGCTCTCCGACGAGGAAAACCTGCGGCTCTGCGAGGTGGCCTACGAGCACTTCGGCACCCCGCAACTCGTGGTGCGGCTGAGCGACCGCGCGAATTCGCCCCGCTTCGTCGACATCGGGGCCCGGATCGTCGAGCCGGGGACCGCGATGGTCAGCCTGCTCGACCAGTTCGTTCGCTCGCCCGCCGCCGCATCCCTGCTGCTCGGCATGGACGGGAACCAACAGGTTGCGGACCTGGAGGTGCGCAACCCCGGCGTCGCGGGCGTCGCGCTCCGCGACCTGCGGCTCCCGCTCGAGACGCTCGTCCTCTCGGTTCACCGCGGCGGCCACGCGATCGTTTCCCACGGGTACACGCGACTCGAGGTGGGCGACCGCGTGACGGTGCTCGGGCCGCTCGCGAGCCTCGACGAAATCGCGCGCCGGTTCGAGCCGGGGGCCTGAGGCCCGGCGCCGATACGGCCGCGCGACTTGACACGCCGCGCTGCGGGGCCCTAAGTTGTTCTCAGAAGGATCCTTGCGGCCGGACGGATGTCCGGGTGCGGCCGCGGATTAGGAGAGCCAGTGATCGTCGACTGCCACACGCATCTGAACAACTACCACGAGGAGAACGTCGTTTCTCTCGACGCGTGCCTCGACAGGCTGCTCGAGTCGATGGCGGTGAACCACGTCGACTACTCACTGGTGCTGACGTCCTACAAGGTGAGCGAGCATCGGCCCGCGACCCGCGACGTCGTGCGGGCGGTCCGCGACCTCAAGAACGTCGGCGTGATCGCCGGCATGAGTTACGTCGAGTACAAGGAGCGCGATCTCCGCGAGATCGCGGAGTTTCTGCGGCAGGGCCTGGTCAAGGGCCTGAAGCTGTATCCGGGATACGAGCCCTTCTATCCCTGGGACAAGCGGTGCCAGGTCCTCTACGAGCTGTGCCTCGAGTACGACGTGCCCGTCATGATCCACAGCGGAGACACCTTCACGCCGCGCGGCCGGCTGAAGTACGCGCACCCGTTCGAGGTCGACGAAGTCGCGGTCGACCACCCGGAGCTGAAAATCGTCATCTGCCACCTCGGCAATCCCTGGCTGCGCGACTGCATGGAAGTGGTGTACAAGAACCGCAACGTTTACGCCGACATCTCGGGTCTCGTGCTGGGGGATTTCGATTCGAAGTTCGAGAAGTGGATGCACAAGCAGATCGAGGAGGTGATCGTGTACGCCGGCGAGCCGAGGTACCTGCTGTACGGCACCGACTGGCCCATTGCCAGCATGGAGTCCTATCTCGAGTTCATGAAGAACCTCGACATGCCCGAGACCACCAAGAAGAGAATCCTCGCGGAGAACGCGATCCGTCTCTTCCGGCTGCCGGCCGAGACCGCGAAGGAGGGCAACGCCGGGGAGCCCGGCACCGGGACGGCCGGGAGGCGTCCGCGGCCGTGAAACGGGTCCGGACCCCTCCGCTTCCGGCGATCGTGATCGAGTCTCTCGACGATCACCGGCAGCCGGGCTTCAAGGAGGCGCTTCGGCTGTATCACCGGATCTTTCCCGCCAAGGAGAGAATCGATCGGCGGTACTTCGTCGATCTCCTTCGCGAGAAGCGGCTTGGCCTGTTGTATCCGTTCAACGTCCACTTTCTCGTGGCGCGCAAGCAGGGCAAGGTCGTGGGGCTCGCCACCGGCAGCTACCTTTCGGTCGTGAACATGGGATTCGTGGGATACCTCGCCTCGGAGCCCCGGCTCAAGGGCGAGCGGATCGGCAGCCGTCTGCGGGCACGGCTGGTCGTCGAGATGCAGCGCGATGCCCGCGCGAGCGGCCGGCCGGGGCTCGAGGCCGTCATGGGCGAGGTCGAGGCCGACAACCCGTGGCTCCGAAACCTGGTGCGCAAGCGGGGCGCCCTCGCCCTCGACCTCGACTACCGGCAGCCGTCGCTCCGGGAGGAAACGCCGGCGGTGTCCCTGGTCCTCTACTACGAGCCGATCTCCGGTCCCCCGATGCGCCGGATCAGCGTGCGCCGGCTGCGCGCGATCCTGTACTCCATCTTCCGGCGCGTCTACCGCGTCCGCTTCCCGCTCCGGGATCGGAGTCTGCGCCGGATCCTGAAGAGCCTGGAGGGCCGGAGCTACGTCGGTCCGCGCCGCCTCCACGGAGACGGGCGAAGCCTGCGCTGACCGGGCCGCCACGGGCGAACCCGGGCGGCCGGCGGTCTTCACGTCCGTTCTCACTCGCCGGATGTAGGATCGCGCCGAAAGGCGGGACACCGCATGCCGCTCTCCGTTCTGGCATTTCTCATCGGGCTCGTGGCCGGCCTTCGCGCGATGACGGCTCCGGCGGCCGTGAGCTGGGCCGCGCGCCTGGGCTGGATCCACCTCGAGGGAACTCCGCTGGCATTTCTCGGCGCGGCGGTCACGCCCTGGATCTTCACGGTCGGGGCGCTCGGCGAGCTCGTCAACGACAAGCTCCCCAGGACGGGAAGCCGCAAGGCGCCCCCGCCATTCATCGCCCGCGTCGTGATGGGAGCGCTCTGCGGCGCGGCGCTCGGAGCGGCGGGGCAGTCCCTCGTCGGCGGGCTCGTCGCCGGCGCGGTCGGGGCCGTCGTCGGAACGCTCGGAGGATACGAGTTCCGCGCGCGGCTCGTGCGGGCCGCCGGCGGCAGGGATCTTCCCATCGCGCTGCTCGAGGACGTGATCGCCATCGCCCTCGGGTTCTGGGTCGTCGGACGGGGTCAGCCCTGAAGTTCTGACGTTTGGCCTCGCGACCGTAACGTCAGTTCTTCAGGACTGACCCTCGCCCGGGTGCAGATCGCCGAGGACGGTCGGCAGGTACTCGGACACGGTGGGGTGGATGTGCATCGCGCGCTGGACGACGGTGTAGGGCGCCTTCGCGTACATGACGTCGAGGAGCGCGTGGACGACCTCGTCGCCGCCCACGCCGAGGATCGCCGCCCCCAGGATCTGCTTCGAGTCGGCGTCGACGACGATCTTCATGAAGCCCTGCGTCTCGCCCTTCTCCACCGCCCGCTTGATCTTCGCCATGGGACGCTTGCCGACCAGGATCTTCCTGCCGGACTTTTCCGCCGTCGCCTCGGTCATCCCGGCGCGGCCCAGAGGCGGGTCGATGTAGAGGGCGTACGCTTCGATCCGATCGGTCACCCGGCGTGGGTCCCCGTCGAGGAGGTTGGCGGCGACGATCTCGAAGTCGTTGTAGGCGGTGTGGGTGAACGCGCCCCGGCCGTTGCAGTCGCCGAGGGCCCAGATCCCCGGGACCGACGTGCGGAGCTCGTCGTCGACGGCGATGTAGCCGCGCGCGTCGGCCGCGATGCCGGCCCGGTCCAGGCCGAGGTCGTCCGTGTTGGGCCGCCGCCCGACGGCCAGCAGCAGGTGGGTTCCGTCCACGGCGGGGGAGCCCTCCCGGCAGTCGACCCGGACGCGCACTCCGGACGCGCCCTTCTCGAGGGCGACACACTCGGCGCCGGTCCGCACCGCGATGCCCTCGCGCTCCAGGATCTCGCGGATCGCCGCAGAGGTGTCCTCGTCCTCGCGCGCGATCAGGCGGGGGGACATCTCGATCACCGTGACCTGCGACCCGAAGCGGCGGTACATGTGCGCGAACTCGAGCCCGACATAGCTGCCCCCGACGACGACCAGGTGCGGCGGCACGAAATCGACGCTCATCATCGACGAATTCGTCCAGTAAGGCACTGCGTTCAGGCCGGTGATGGGCGGAGCGTAAGCACGCCCGCCGACGTTGATGAAGACGCGGTCGGCCGCGAGCACGTCGTCGCCGACGCGCACCTCACCCGGCGACTCGAACCGGGCCTGGCCGACGTGGACGGTCACGTTCGGGAGGCCGCGGAGCATCGTCTCGACTCCCTGGCGCGAGACGCCGGAGATCGCGTCCTTGCGGGCCTTGACGGCCTTCATGTCCACGGTGACCGGTCCGGCGGCCGACACTCCGAACTCGGAGGACCGGCGGACGGCGTGGGCCGCTGCCGCGCTCGCGACCAGGGTTTTCGTCGGGATGCAGCCCGTGTTGACGCAGGTGCCGCCGAAAGCCCCGCGCTCGACGATGGCGACCTTCATGCCGGCCGCCGACAGCCGGGCGGCGAGGGGCGGCCCGGCCTGTCCCGTGCCGATGATGATCGCGTCGTATCGGGTGCTCATGGGTCTCTCCCGCCGGCCACGCCGGCACGGCCGTACGTTATTCGATTCGCGGCCGATCCGGTGTGAAGCGGAGCGGCAGGGACCGGAGCCCGCGCAGGACGAGCCCGCCGCGCCAGCGCAGGCTCGCGCGGTCGGTCGCGATGTCCAGGTCCGGGAGGCGCCGCAGCAGCGTGCCGAACGCGATCTGCCCCTCCAGGCGGGCCAGCGGAGCGCCGACGCAGTAGTGGACGCCGAGGCCGAAGGCGAGGTGCCGGTTCGGTTCGCGCGTGATGTCGAGGCGGTCCGGGTCGGCGAACTCGGCGGCGTCGCGGTTGGCCGAGGTCAGGACCGCGTACACGAGGGCGCCGCGCGGGATCTCGACGCCCGCGACGGCGACGTCCTCGAGCGCGTAGCGCTCGGTGGCCGTCTCGAGCGGCCCGTCGTAGCGCAGCAGCTCCTCGACGGCGCGAGGCAGGAGCGACGGGTCGCCGCGGAGGCGCTGCATCGCCTCGGGGTGGTCCAGCAGCGCCAGCGTCCCGTTGCCGATCAGGTTGACCGTGGTCTCGAATCCGGCGATGAGCAGCAGGAAGATCATCGCGACGAGCTCGTCCTCGGAGAGCTGCTCGCCGGCCTCCTCCGCCCGGACGAGGGCCGTGACGAGGTCGTCCCGCGGGTCGCTCCGGCGGGACCGGATGAGGCGGCGGATGTAGCGGAGGAATCCGAGGACGCCCGGAATCGCCCGCAGCATCCGCCATCCCGAGGGGGACGCCGCGACGATGGCGTTCGACCAGCGCTGGAACCGATGACGGTCCTCCGGCGGCACACCCAGGATCTCCGCGATGACCGTGGTCGGGATCGGAAGGGCGTAGTCGCGGATCAGGTCCATGCGTCCGGACGGCGCGACGGCATCGATCAGGCCTTCGGTCAGCGCCTCGATGCGGTCCCGCATCCGCTCGACGAAGCGCGGGGTGAATCCCCTGTGCACGAGGCCCCGCAGCCGCGTGTGGTCCGGGGCGTCGACGTCGAGCATGTTGCGGGCGAGCGGCCGGAAGAGCGAGGGGACCCAGGGCTGCCTGCCGGGACGGGCGCGCGCGATGTCCTTGGTGAACCGCTCGTCCTTCAGGACCGCCGCCACGTCGGCGTAGCGCGTGACGAGCCAGGCCTCCCGCCGATCCGGCAAGCGGACGCGGCGGACGGGCGAGTCGGCGCGCAGGCGGCGATAGAACGGATGCGGATCGGCCTTGAAGGCCCTGCTGCCAAAAGGGGCGTCCATCCGGTGGGATGGTATCCGGGGACGGAGTCGCATTTTTGGCGCGTGGTACCCTGATCGCGTCCGATTCCCTCCGACGGCCAGCCCTCCGGCTCCGTGACTCCGTCGCCGGTTCTTTCGGCTCTCTGACAGAATTGCGAGGCACGTCATCGATCTCCCGGACGATTCCGCGGCTTCCCCGGCCCCAACGCACGAACAGGTCGTCTTCCGCCTGAGGGCGCGATACGGCGAAGCGAGGGAATTCGTCTCACCGCCGCCGGACGGCGGGCACCTCGACTGGATCCTGGGCAAACTGCGCAATCCCAGCGCCGACGGCGCGGCCTTTCAGACCGAACGGGCCGAACTCGTCGTCCTGTGGCTCGAAGATCTCGCGATGGAACTCAACGCCGATCTTCCGTCGGATTCGGCCGGCGCCTCGGTCCCGCGCCGTCGCCTCGCGGCGGCCAGCCTGCAGGCGGCCACGCGGGACTTCGCGGCGGCCTTCCTCGGCAGCGGCCGCGGCCAGGGCGCCCCGTGATCAAGACCCAGAGGGTCTTCGCGATCCAGTTCCGGCGCCTTCCCGGCGTGGAGGGGGCTCCCGGGCTGGTCCTGGCCTCCATCGACACCTCGGAAGGCGTTTCCCCTCCCCGCAAGATCGGACTGCTGACCGACGTCGCCCTTCGCGGGCGCCTCGCGCACTACGACCTGCACAGGGCCAACGAGGTCGCCGCCATCCGGAAGGCGCTCGGCCGGGACAACGGGCGCGTGACGGTCTACGAGGGGTGGTCGGGACTGGGCAGCTGCCTCCAGTTCTGGCACGGCTTCGGGGGCTCGCAGATCCAGCCCATCGAGTGGACCTGCGAAAAATGCGCGGCGCCCAACCGGGCCGACGTCGGGGCGAGCGTCGGCGAAACGTTCTCCCGCGCATGTAAGTGCGGGACGGTCAAGAAGATCACGACTACGGCGCGGCTCGCCCGGGCGATCTAGGCCCCCGGCCCCGGGGACAGGCGGAGTTAAACTCAGCCTCAAAAAAGGGGGCGATCTTGTCGGTCGATTCGAGCGAGGTCTGGAGCGCTCGTCGGTGGAGCGAAGCCGTTTTCGGACAGAAGGCCCGTGGGCCGCGGGACGCTCGTCTTCTCGTCGGCGTCCTTCCGGGCGAGGGGATCGGCCCCGAAGTCGTCGGTGCGGCGCTCGAGGTCCTGGCCGCGGCGGGTTCCGTCGGAACGGACTTCGAGATCCGGACGGGCGGCGCAATCGGCCGTGAGGCCGAGCTCCTGACGGGCCGTTCGCTGACCGACGAAGTCGTGGACTTCTCCGAAGGGATCTTCGCGGAGGGCGGCGCCATCCTCTGCGGTCCGGGCGGCGGGCGGTTCGTGTACGACATGCGCCGGCGGTTCGATCTCTTCTGCAAGATCTCGCCCTTGAAGCCCGTCGCTGCGCTCTGCGAGGCCGGGCGCCTCAAGGCCTCCTGCGTGGACGGCGCGGACGTTCTCATCGTTCGCGAGAACTCGGGCGGCGTCTACCAGGGCGACTGGGGCGAGATCGCGCATCCGCAGAACGGGCGCGTCGCGGAGCACTCTTTCCGCTACACGGAAACCCAGGTGCGGCGGCTCCTCGGTGTCGCGACCACGCTCGCCGCGGGTCGCCGGGGCAAGCTCGCCGTCGTCGTCAAGGAGGGCGGCATTCCCTCCGTGAGCGCGCTCTGGCGCGAGCTCGGACGTGAGATGGCGGCCCGTGCCGGCGTCGAGCCGTCCTTCGTCGACATCGATCTTGCGGCCTACCGGCTGGTCCAGGATCCGTTGTCGTTCGACGTGATCGCCGCCCCGAATCTGTTCGGGGACGTTCTGGCGGACGTGGGAGCCGTTCTGCTCGCCTCGCGAGGGATGTCCTTCTCGGGCAATTTCTCGGCCGGCGGGGCCGCCACCTACCAGACCAACCATGGATCGGCCATCGACCTCTCGGGCCAGGACCGCGCGAATCCGATCGGCCAGATCGCCTCGCTGGCGATGATGTTGCGGGAGAGCTTCGGTCTCGCCCGCGAGGCCGCGTGGATCGAGGCGTCGGTCGACGAGGTGCTGCGTCACGGGTTCCGGACCTTCGACATCGCCGAGTCCGGCGCGACGGTCGTCGGGACGGCGGAGCTCGGCCGCCGCATCGCCGCGGCGGTCGCGTGCCGGGCTCGCCCGGCGGAATGAAACCGCTCCTCCTCCTCGTCGACCTGCAGAACGATTTCCTCGCCGCTCCGGGCCTCGAGCCATCCGCGGGAGACGTCGTGCGGATGGCCGCGCGACTCCTCGCGGGCGCGCGCGGGCGCGGGATCCCGGTCGTGCACGCCGTGACGTCGGTGGATCCCGCGCGGGACGACCGCATGCCGCACTGGAAGGAGCTCGAACGCTCGAAATGCGTTCGCGGCACGCCGGGGGCATCGCCGCCGCCGGAGCTCGCGCCGCGGCCGGGGGAGACGACCGTCTCCAAGACCTTCTTCTCGGCCTTCTCGTCGCCGGCTCTGGTCCCGGCGCTCTCCGACGCCGACACCCTGCTCGTCGCCGGCGTACACCTGCACGGCTGTGTGCGCGCCACCGTTCTGGACGCCTACGCGCGCGGGCTCGCCGTGTGGGTGGCCGAAGACGCCGTCGCGAGCGACGACCCGCTGCACGCCGCCGTCACGCGTCGGTATCTCGACGGCCGCGCGGCGCGTTTCGCGTCGGTCGATGCGCTGGTGGCGTGGCTCGATGGAAGCCAACCCGGGGACACCGAGTCCGAGCAGGTCGCGGCCGCAGCGTCGACGGCCGCGCGCGCGGCGTCCCGGGCCTGGCGGACGGCGTCGCGGGACGCGCGGTCGCGGCCGCTTCTGTCCCTGGCCGGCCGCTTCGAGGCCGATGCGCCCGCATGGGCCCGGCAGCTCGCCGCCGAGATCGGCAAGCCCGTGACCCAGGGCGAAGTGGAGCTGCGGCGCGCCGCGGAGCTTCTGCGCGCCGCGGCGGCGCTGCCGGCGGCGGCGCTCGAGCGGGCGGGGCCCGGGTCGGCGGTCCGGCGCGTGCCGCTGGGCGTCGTCGGAATCGTGACGCCCTGGAACAATCCGGTCGCGATCCCGTGGGGCAAGATCGGACCGGCGGTCGCGCTGGGCAACACGGTCGTCTGGAAGCCGTCTCCGACGGGCCTCGCGGCCGCCCGGCGATCGCTCGAGGCGGCGCGCGAAGCGGGACTGCCCGACGGCGTCGTGAACCTCGTCGCCGGCGGTCGTCGTGCGGCGGCCGCCGTCATGGGCGATCCCGGCGTGGACGCCGTCTCGCTGACCGGCTCCTCGGCGGCCGGGTGGGCGGCGCAGGAGATCTGCGCCCGGCGCCGGCTGTCGCTCCAGGCGGAGCTCGGGGGCAACAATGCCGCGATCGTCTGGGAAGGAGCCGATCTGAAGCGCGCGGCCGGGCTCGTCGCCCACGGCGCATTCGCGTTCGCGGGCCAGCGCTGCACCGCCAATCGGCGGGCGATCGTCGAGGCCGGCCTCTTCGACGCATTCCTGGACCGTCTCGTGGCCGCGACGGCGGCGATGCCCTGGGGCGACCCGTTCGACCCGGCGACGCAGGTCGGCCCCCTCGTCTCGGAAGAGGCGCGGGACCGCGTCGCGGCGGCGGTCTCGCGCGTGGCGCAGGCCGGGATCCGCATCGTGACGCCGCATTCGGCCGCGCCCCGGGGGTCGGGAGCGTACTATCCGCCGACGCTCGTCGTCGCGCCGCCGCACGAGAGCGAGATCGTCCAGGAGGAGACCTTCGGTCCGGTGCTCGTGCTCGAACGCGCGGAGACCTTCGAGGAAGCGCTGCGGCTCGCCAACGGGGTGAGGCACGGCCTCGTCGCGGCCCTCCTCTCGGGACCCGGACCGTGGCCCGACCGGTTTCTGGCCGAGGCCGAGTCCGGGATCCTGAAGCTCGACGCATCGACGGCGGACGCCGACGCGCATGCGCCCTTCGGCGGATGGAAGGCCTCGGGGCTGGGTCCCCCGGAGCACGGCGCGGGCGACGTCGAGTTCTATTCGCGGCTCCAGGCGGTCTATGGCGATCGATCTCCCTGATATCGAGATCGAAGACTCGATCTTCGAGCGCTTCCGGAAGGTCGCCCGAGCGCACCCGGAACGGCCGGCCGTGCTCGCGGCGGGGCGGGTCACCACCTACGGCGAGCTCGAGGTCTCCGCGGACGCCGCCGGAGCGGCGCTGGCCGCACGCCTCGGGCCGGTGCCGGGCCCGGTCGTGCTTCTCGCGGAAGCGGGTCCGGGCCTCTTCGCGGCGATGCTCGGCGCGCTGAAGACGGGTCGTTTCTACGTCCCGCTCGATTCCCGTCTCCCGCCTGCGCGGCTGGAGACGATCTTTCGGGACCTCGACGCGGCCGTTTTGATCGCGGACGAAGCATCGTTCGAGCGTGCCCGGGACCTCGTGGCCGGCGGCCCGTCCGCGTGGCCCCTGGAGGAGCTCGTGTCGGCCCGGCTCGCGCCCGGTGCGGGGACCGCCGCCTCGGCGGACGACACGGCGTACGTCCTTTTCACCTCGGGATCGACCGGGGCTCCCAAGGGAGTCATCCATTGCCACCGCAACGTGCTGCACAACGCGCGCCGGCTGGCAACCGCGCTCCGCCTGACCCCGGAGGACCGGCTCACACTGCTTTCGTCGCCGAGCTTCGGTGCCGGAGCGTCGGACGTTTTCGCGGCTCTCCTGACAGGTGCGGCGGTCTGCCCGCTCTCCCTGGCTGGCGAGGGCCTGCGCCGCCTCCCCGAGTCCCTGGAGCGGGCGGGCATCACGGTGTTCCACTCGGTCCCGACGGTGTTTCGGAGCTTCTGGACCACGATGGATGGCGCCGCCGATCTGTCACGGGTGCGGGCCATCCGGCTGGGCGGCGAACCGGTTCTGGCGACGGACTTCCACCTCTACCGGAACCGTTTCCCGACGCGCTGTCGCTTCCACGTCAGTCTCGGGACGACGGAGACCGGCGTGGTCCGGCTCTGGTCCGCCGGACACGAGACCGCGTGGCCCGGCGGCATGCCGCTCGGTCATCCGGTCGACGCGACCGAGGTCGTCCTTCTCGACGACGCGGGTCGCGCGTGCCCGACGGAAGGCGAGATCGCCGTCATCGCCCGGACGCTCGCCATCGGCTACTGGAAGGACGCGAAGGCCACCGCCGCCGCGTTCCAGGCGGTCCCCGGTCGTCCGGGTTACCGGCTCTTTCGGACCGGAGATCTGGGCCGCGTCCTTCCGGACGGGTGCCTGCTCTTCGCCGGTCGGAAGGATGCGCGGCTCAAGATCCGGGGGCATCGGGTCGAGACGCTGGAAGTGGAATCCGCGCTCCGGGAAATCCCGGGGATTCGGGAGGCGGCCGTCGGCGGGCGCAGCGGGCCCGACGGAACGCGGCTCGTCGCCTGGCTCGGTTGCGGCACCGGGGAGCCGCCCCGCGTCGCCGACCTGCGCCGCACCCTGGCCCTGCGCCTTCCCGAGTTCATGGTGCCGGCCGCGTTCGTTTTCCTGGAGACCCTGCCGCGAACGGCGACGGGCAAGATTCACCACGAAGCGCTGCCCAACCCGGTCGGCGAGCGTCCGCGCCTCGCTACCGAATTCGTCGAGCCTCAAGACGGCGACGAGGCGCTCGCGGCTTCCGGATTCACTCGAGCGCTGGGGCTCGATCGGGTCGGCGCGAACGACGACTTCTTCGAGCTCGGCGGCGACTCGTTGTCGGCCGTCGAGCTTCTGGCCGGGCTTTCCGACGCATTCGGTGCCGAGCTGTCCGTCGCCGACCTGCTCGAGTCGACGACGCCGGCAGCCCTGGCGCTGCGGGCACGCCAGGGCGGGTCCGCCGATCCCGGCGGAGTCGTGCCGCTGGGCGGGGAGGCGGGAAGCCCGGTGTTCGTCGTGCCGGGCGGCGGGGGAGACGGAGAAGACCTCTTCTCGGCGCGACGGCTCGCGAGGCTGGCCCGGGGCGAGTTCGCGTTCTATGCCTTCCGATCCGGGCCGCCTCCGCATCCCCCGATCGAAGAGCTCGCCGCGCGCTGCGTGAGGCAGCTCCGAGAGCTCGCGCCCCATGGCCCCTATCGCCTGGTCGGCGATTGCGTGGGTGGCGTGCTGGCATTCGCGATCGCGCGCCGCCTGCAGGAGCTGGGAGAGCCGATCGCGCTGCTCGCTCTCGTCGACACGCCTTTCCCCTCGCCGCGGCGTCGTCTGCGCGCCAGGCTCTTTTCGCACGCGCCCTGGGCCGAAGGGTTCACCGATCGCGCCCGATATTTCCTCAACCGGCTTCGCCACCACGCCGGCGTCCTGGGCGCCCTCCGGCGGGGGCGGCTCGGGTACCTGCGGCGCATCGCGGACGTCGGGGCCCGGGGACTCGTCGCGCCGCCCGCTGCGCGTCGCCCGCAGGCCCGGCAGCGGAGGGCCTCCTACGTCGGGACGCTCATGTCCTCGCGGCCGAAACCGTTCGACGGAACGGTCCATCGGATCGAAACAGACGAGGCGTATCGCCGCGGTTTCGGCGACGGGTGGACTCGGGTCGCGGCGCCGGGAACGGTGGTCCGCATCCCCGGCGGCCACACCGGCATGCTCGTCGAGCACGGGGACCTGATCGCGGCCGCCCTCTCGAGGTGGCTCGCCGGCGGATAGGGGCGCGCAGACGCCGAAGACGGAACACCGGCGGGAAGTTCTGTCAGGGACCCGGCACGCCCCACTTCTGCTCGAACTTTTTGCGGTTCTCCTCGAAGACCCGGAGGTACTCGTCCCGGCCCAGCCGCCGGAACGACGCCATCTGCCAGTGATGCACGAAGGCGTCGCGCGCGCAGCGGACGTCGAGGCCGAGCGCGCGGACGCGGCGGCAGTAGTCCCCGTCCTCGAACATTCCGATCCCGAAGCGCTCGTCGAGCGCGCCGGCACGGTCCCAGACGTCGCGCCGCAGGGCGACGCAGAAGAAGGCGAGGGACGGGAGCGCCAGCGTCTCGCCGTCGTGGTCCCGGGCCTGGCGCGCGGCCCAGGCCGGCAGTCCGGCGAGTTCCGAATAGCCGACGGCGACCTGCGCGGCGTTGGCGATGGCGTTGGTCGACGGGCCGACGAGGCCGAGCCCGGGGTCCCGCGCGAGATGCCGCAGGAGCGCCGTCGCCCAGCCCCGCGTGACCACGGTATCGTTGTTGAGGAGAACGACGTACCGGCCCGTCGACCGCGCGACGCCCAGGTTGGCGGCGGCGGGAAAGCCCCGATTGTCTTCCAGGAGGACCGTTCGCAGTTGAGGATGCCGCGCCGCGAGTCCGGCAAGCAGCCCGGGCGTTCCGTCGGTCGACCCGTTGTCGACGACGAGCACCTCGCGGGAAGGCCACTCGGTGCGTGCGAACAGGCTCTCGAGGCAGACGCGGTTGAGCTCGCGGTTGTTGTAGGTGACGACGACGATCGAGAGGCGGTCGAACGCATTCGCGAGGTCGCGACCGTCGCCCGGGGCGATCGGCCAGTTCCGCTCGTCACGGAGGCGCTCGGCGAGCGGGAGCCAGGTCGGATCCGCGGCGAGGCACACCGTCGCGCCCAGTCCCAGATCGCGCCGGAGGGCGTCGAGCCCTTCGAAGCGCGATTCGGGAAGCCGGACCTCGAAGAGCCTGGGTGCGATCTCCCGCAGGTCGTAGGGACGGGCACCGCCGGAGGGGCCGGAGGAAACGACGAAGACCCTGTGGCCCTCCCGTGCCAGCCGGCGCATCGCGTCCGTCGCCGGCCCGCCGAGCACGACGATTTCGTGGAAGTCGTCCCGTTCCGGCGGTCCGGCCCGCGCGGCGGCCCGGAGGGCCGGGTCGGGCCCCATCCAGTCCGACGGTGCCCGCCCGAGCATTCGCGCGATCGCCCCGCGCAGCCACGAGCGGAGCACGTCGCTCAGGCCCTCGGGAAGCTGGCGATCCAGTAGAGCGCCGCGCCGAGCATCAGGAAGGCCACCACCAGCAGCCCGATCCGGGGTCCCCGGATCCTGAAGCGCTGGGACAGGGCGGTCAGCAGCAGGACGGTGGCGAGGACGACCGTGATCCGGACGTACCGGTCGCCCGTCTCCCGCGTCGAGACCCCCTGGCGGTACAAGGCGTTGGAGGCGGCCATGAGCTTCCGGGCCTCGGCGGCCTTTGCGCTGCGGTAGTCGGGCATGAACCCGGGGCCGACGGGCGCCTTCGGATCGTGGAACGGGTCGGTCTTCAGCCATTCCGCGAAGACCGCCGCGTACTCGGGCCGAAAACGCCGCTCGAGCATCGACGCGAGCTCGTGCTCGCCGCGCAGCTTCGCGTCGAGCCAGGAGTCGAAGGTCGTGATGTCGTAGAGGTGGTCCTGCCCGGCCAGGGTCAAGAGCTCCTGCGCGTCCACGATCGTCTCGGAGGCCTCCGCGTAGTGGGCCGCGCTCCGGGCGTCCCACCGCGCGGCCTGGTAGCCGCTCCACGCCGTCAGCACGGCGACGGCGGCCAGCACGACGGCCTCGAGGATCTCGAGCCACTCGGAGCGGTGGCCGTGCCCCCCTCCCGAATGCCCGTGCTCGTGGATCCGGTGGGCGAACTCGATGTTCGACGTGCTTTCGGGCATGGGCGGCCTCCTGCCGTTTTCGGTGGCGGGCAGGATATCCGAGGCGGGCGGCCGCCCGCCGGCCCTCAGGGTTTCGGCGCGTCGGTCGGATCGTCCGTCCGGTGGTCCTCGATCTGGAACCGCAGGAAGTCGTGGATGGCGGAGAGGTCCGCGGAGTTCTTCGTGGTGGCCACGACTCGTCCGCCCGCTGGAGTCGGCTCGTAGCTCCAGGCGATCTGCTTGCCGTCGCGTTTCATCTCGGGCACACCCGGGGGCACGCGGCCGTGGATCAGCATGGGGGCCTCGAAGTTCCCGGCCGCGAACATCTTCGCGATGTGCTCGAGGTGGGACCGGATCGCATCGCGGCTGGCGGTGTCCGTCGGATCGTTGGCGGACACGTCGATGGCCCCGCCGGAGGCCGTGAGGAGGAAATGATGCGTCGTCTTCGCGTGGTCGAACCCCATGACCTGGTCCCCACGCGCGTCGACGCCGGCATGATGCCCGTCGGCTTGATGGCCGTCGGCGTGAGGGCAGGTCTGGGCCTCCTGCGCGAAGACGGGCGGCGCCGCAGCGGCGAGGGCGAACAGAAGGGTGCGGAGGGTCTTCATGGCGTCTCCTTTTTCCGAGAATTGCGCTTGGCAAATCGGCGGGCGGCAAATGCCGCTGCGCCGCCGCGGGCCGGGGAGGTTGGAAGGGCTTCGAGGAACCGGTGCCGCCGGGCCTTCGGGCGCGCCGCGAGGCTCGCGTCCCAGTCGGTGAGGAGGCGGGCCAGGGAGCTCTCGAACTCCGCGAGCTCCGTGATCGACGCCCGGATCTCGGAGAGCCGCTGCTCGGCGGCGTCGCGCACGTCGCGGCAGGGTGCGGTTCCCGAGGCGCGGGTGCCGAGAAACTGCGTGAGCTCCGCGAGCGTGAAACCGAACGCGAGGGCGCGCTGGATGGTGAGCACGCGCTCGAGGGCCTCGGGACGGTACAGCCGATAGCCGTTGCGCGTCCGGCCGGGCGCCGCGAGAAGCCCCCGCTTTTCGTAGACGCGAAGCGTATCGACGCTGATTCCGGCGCGGCGTGCGAGCTCGCCGGAACGAAGTCCCTCGGGAGCATCGGATCGCCTCACGAGCGGGAGTCTAGACCCCCGAATCGGTTCGGGGGTCAAGGAGAATCGGAGGCCTGGCCTAGCGGTGGAGGCGCCGTTCGAGCTCCTGGGCGCGCAGACGAGCCTCCTCGAGGGCATCGACGAACGGCAGGTGTTCGCCCCGCGTGTACTCGGCGTTGGCGTAGTCGACCCAGCCGGGCATCTCGAGCGCGAACGCCTCGGCGTCCTCCTCGCTCACGAGCTCGATCGAAAGGTGCCTGCCGTCCCAGTGCAGGTCCCGCGCATGCACGAGCCCGGAGCCGAACGGGGCCTCGCGCAGGACCTTGATCCAGTGGGGTGGCGGCGGGGGCGAGGGCTGCCAGACGACGAGAAAGCTGACGACGAAGTCCCCCTTGGTCAGGGTCCCCGTCTTGCCGGCCCGGGGGACGACGTGCGGGTTCACGCGCGGTGGGCCGACGCGGATGTGCACCGGCACGCGGTGATCCCAAGCGTCGTCCTCTTTCTCCGACCGAAACGGAAGGTCTTCGCCGAGGCGGGTGTCAGCCATGGGTCCTCCGGTGAACCCCGAGTCTATCGCCGTCGACCCCCCCTCCGCTCGCCCGGGGGCGCGGGGCGGGCCGGGACAGCTACGGGACGACGTGGACCACGCCGACCATGCTGTCGTGGCCCACGGCGCTCCCGCAGAAGGTCGTGCAGTTGAAGGCGAAGTCGCCCACCGTCATCGGCGTGATGGTCTGGACGGGCAGCGAGGTGCCCTGCGGCAGCTGTCCACCGACCAGGCCGATGGCCGTGATGCTCGAGAGGCCGTGGACGTCGATCACGTCCTCGAAGTCGCCGTTGTACGCCCACACCTGGTACGTCTGCCCGACGTGCAGCGTGACCTCGTTGCCGCAGTTCGTGCAGACCGCGGGGCACGAGTATGGCGGCGGGCAGAAGCTCCACTGCCACTGGATCGCCCGCAGGGCGATGAAGGGCGGAGTCGGCGTCGGCGTGATGGTCGGCGTGAGGGTGATCGTGGGCGTGGGCGTGATGGTCGGCGTCGACGTCACGGTCGGGGTTGCGGTGGCCGTCCGCGTGGGCGAGGGCGTGTGCGTCGACGACGGGGTGTGGGTCGGGCCCATGGGCGTGCGGGTCGGCGAGGGGGGGACCGGCGTCGGGGTCGGGAGCGGTCCTCCCGGCGTCGGGCTCGGTCCCCGGGAGGGGACCGTACGGGGCTTGCCGCGTTCGAGCCCGCGGAGCACCTCCCGGGGGTTGGAAGGACCGCTCTCGCCCTGCCGGAAGGCCGGAAGGAGGGGAAACTGCCGGTGTCCCAGCCGCCGCCGGAGCCTTCCTGCCGGTAGACCGCGACCTGGCCGGTTTCGACGTCGCGAACGGTGAGCGTGTAGACGAGGGGCGTCATTCCGCTCCAGAAGATCCAGTAGTGCCCGTCCCGCGGGGCCTCGACGATCTTGACGGTGACCTCGGGGCCGCCCCCCTCGCCGGTCAGTTCCGGGAAGGCGAACCAGCCGAAGCGGTCGTCCTGGGCGAAGGCGCGCCCGGAGGAGCGTGCCCCGGTGTCCGACCGTTCGGCCTCGGCCGTCACCTCGAACGGATGCGAAGCGAACAGGCGAAGGGCGTCCTCGGGCGCAACGACGATTCGCGACTCGACGCGGCCCTCCGGCGAGGAGAGCCCTACCGTGTACTCCCCGGGCGACTCCCAGACGTGGCTCGGGGCCGCCGCCGGCGAAGAGGTGCCGTCACCGAAATCCCACCAGCTCCCCTCTGCCGGCGGGGAGGCGAGGCCCCTGAGGATCACGGGCTGGCCGGCCGACGGGTTGGGCGGGAGGGCTTCGATCCCGAGGGTCGGCGCGCCGGCCGCCCGCGCGAGCCAGGCCGCGGCGAGGCCGAGGACCGGAACGGCGAGAAAGCGGAAGGGGCGTCGCACGGCGGCGTGACTCCCGATGGCTCAAAAAACGGGGGCGGCCCGGAGGCCGCCCCCGCGTCGAACGTGACTCAACAGCCGGGCGGGGGCGCGGCCATGAACGCCGGTGGCGTGGCGAAGTTGCCGATGTTGGGAAAGACCGTTCCCATGTTGACGTCGGCCACGCCGAACCACTTCGCGAGGGCCGCCCCGTACTGGTCCGAGGCGGTCGTCGGGATCCAGCGGCCGCGGCCGTTCGAGCTCGTGGTCGTGTCGTCCGGGCCGCCTTTCTGGAGCGCCGGGAAGATCGACCCGGTCGAGGTGTTCGGCGTCCCGTGGAAGTCGCCGCCGACCGTCCCGTCGCCGATGATGAACTGGTGTCCGCCCCAGCCGTGGTCGGAACCGACGCCGCCGGTGTCGCCGGACTCCTCGAGGGTGCGGCCGAAGTCCGAGAGCGTGAACGTCGTGACCTTGTCCTGGAGTCCCAGCTCCACGGTCGCGAAGTAGAAGGCCGACAGGGCCTGCGACAGCGTGAGGAAGTTGTTTCCCTGGTCGGCGATCTGGTCCTGGTGCGTGTCGTAGCCGCCCTGGGACACGAAGAAGATCTGGCGCTGCAGGTTGACGGCCGGCGACGTCTGGTTGAGCTTGATGACCTTGGCGACCTGTTTCAACTGGTTGCCGAGCGACGTGTTCGGAAACACCGTGGTGATCGTCGGATCCGTCTGGAACGCGGCGCTGATGTCGAGGGCCTGCTGCGTGGTCGCGCTGGCCCCGGCGATCATCGTGGCCGTGGTGTCGATCGTCCGCAGGAAGTCCATCGAGTTCTTGCGGGCCACCGCCTCGGGCGTGCTGTTGAAGCCGTTCAGGACGAGAACGCTCGTGAGGGACCCGGTGCCGATCGCCAGGGGACGCTTGAGCCCGACGCAGAAGGTGGCGGAGCCCGAGATCGACGTCACGGTCGGGAACCCCGAGCCGCCGCCGTTGCAGGCGGCGATGGCGTCGGCCGAGCGCCCGCCCCAACCCGTTCCGATCTTGACGTCGGAGCGCCCGCTCTGCCAGGCCTGGATCTGGTCCGAGTGGGAGAACAGGGCGTAGGGCCTCGGCACCGAGTTGGCGATGTACTGGGCCTGGGTCATCGGCGCCACCAGCGGGCCGACGTTCGTCACGACCGAAAGCTTGTTGGCGTTGAAGAGGTCCCGCATCTCGGCCATGTTGGGGTGGAAGCCGAAGCTCTGGCCCGCCATCGACGGAGGGTTGTTGATGGGCAGGACGTTGCCCTGGGGAATCGCCAGGGTCGGCCGGGCCGCCTGGTAGGAACCGTAGGCCCCGCCGTCCAGCGGAATCACCATGTTGTTGCTGTCGTTGCCGCCGTTCAGGAACACGCAGACGAGCGCCCGGTAGTTGGGCGTGATCGTGTTGGGGGTCGCGAGCAGGTTCGCCAGCCCCCACTGGCGGATCGTTCCCTGGATCGCCGACGCCGACAGCGCCGCGCAGGTCGTCCGGAGCAGGAAGTCCCTTCGGGATTGCGTCATGGCTTACCTCTGCACCTGGTATTGCGACGATGTCGCGACCAGGTATAGCGCCTGCCGCGCGCGCAGCAGCGTGTTGTTGGAAGACACCGCGGACACCGCGGTGACGATCGAGTCCTTCATCTCGTCCGACATCGTGCCGTGGAGCATGAGCTGATTCAGGCGATCGACGAGGTTGACCGGGTTCGCCGAGAGCAGCTGCAGCTCCGTCACGTCGATGGACGTCCCGTTGGGCGAATTGCACGAGTTGGTGCCGCAGTTGACCGCGATACCGTTGCTGAACGTGATCTGGTTGAAGAAGTTGGCCCGTTTCAGGGAGGTCGTCGCGTCCATGATCCCGAACTCGGGTCCGAACAGGCCCGCCGAGGCCGGCGGCGCGTAGTAGTCCTGCGGGAAGTACGAAAAGACCGTGTTCGGGCGAAACACTTCCTGGCCCATGTCGCGCGCCCAGGGGGTGTTCACGTAGCCGTCCGACTGCGTCGCGCCGTTGGCCGACATGGCGTTGAAGGCCCGGAGGACGTTGAGCATGTAGACCGCCGGCTCCTTGAGCTTGCCGTAGGTGGGATCGCTCGGCGCGTTGCGCGCTTCCGGATCGAGGAGGACGGCCTTGACCATGGCCCAGAGACTTCCGCGCTGCCCGGAGCCGTTGTCGTTGAAGAAGCCGGCGACCCGCTCGACGTAGGCCGGGCTGGGATTGGAGGTGACCAGCGAATGGATCAGCTCCTTCGCGAGGTAAGGGCCGACGTTGGGATGGTTGAAGAGAGCGTCGATCGCCATCTGCAGATCCTGAGCCGCGGGCTGCCCGGACGGGATCGCCGTCGCAGCGCCCTCGCCGTTCAGATTCGGCAGGAAGCCCGCGAACAGGTTCTTGGCGAGGGTCGTGTGGCGATCCTCCGTGCCGGAGCCGTTCTTGTGGATCGGCATCGGGTTGAGGTAGTCGCCCGTGTCGTCCGTGTCGCCCGCCAGCGTGACGGACACCTGGGGGATGTACCAGCCGGTGAAGACGAGCTTGAGCTGGTCGACGACCGACTGGTCGTAGCTGTCCGCCGGGAACCCGGTGGTTTCGTTGATCTGCACCGTGCCGTCCTGGTTGAGCAGGACGGTCCCGATCGAGAAAAGCTGCATGATTTCGCGCGCGTAGTTCTCGTTCGGGTTGTTCTTCGTGCTCTGCGCCATGTTGAGGAATTCGCCCATCGCCGGGTTGAGCGTCAGGTCCTCCAGCACGTCGCGGTAGTTGCCGAAGGCGTCCTGCACCAGCAGGTTGAGGTACGGGATGAACTGCGAGGGGCGGGTGATCGTGTTGGTCGAGATCACGTCGAGCTTGTGGAGCGCGAAGAAGACCCGCTGGCGCAACTGATCGGGCTGGTAGAGGGCGTTCTTGAAGAAGGTCGTATGGAGCGGCCAGGTCGAGTAGTGGTCGCGCCGGCACGGAACGTTCTCGCAGCCGTTCGGCGCGTTGTCGGGCACGAGCGGCTGGGGCGGATAGTTCGACGCCGGCAGGCTGTACTGCGCCGCGAGCCACGGTAGGTATCCGACGGCGAGCAGGCCCGAGATCTCGCTGTCCTTCGGGCCCCAGGTCGCCTGCTGGAGGAACCGGACGGCCTCCGGACGGTGGAACGTCTTCGCGAGGAAGACGGCCATCTGCCCGCGCGTGACGGAATTGTTCGGGCAGTAGAGACCGGGGCCACAGCCGGCGGTGATCGCCAGCCGCGCCATCTCTTCGATCCATGGCGCGAGCGGGATCGAGGTCGAGACGTCCGAGAAGACGCCGGTCGCCGCCGGCGGCGCGTAGCTGGTGCCGTGGTAGATCTTCAGGAGGAACGCCGCCATCTGGCCGCGCGTGACGGAGGACGTCGGGCAGAAGTTCGGGGGCGAGCCGGCCTGGCAGCCGCCGGTGATGCCCTCGGCAAAGAGCTGCTCGATCCAGTCCGCCGCGAAGTCGCCCCGCGTGCACGTCGCCGAAGATCGTTCCGGTCGCGGGCGGCGGCACGTAGGCCGAACCGTGCTCGGCGCGGAGCAGGAAGACCGCCATCTGCGCCCGCGTCACGCCCGAGGCGGGGCAGTAGTTGCCTCCGCCGCATCCGGAGGTGATGCCGTCCCGGATGATCGTCTCGACGGGCGCGTGGTAGGGGCTCGCCTGCGGAACGTCGAGGAAGTCGGCGAACCAGCCCTTGGTGAGCACCGCCGGCGGGTCGCCCGGGTTCGTCACGATGACGTCGTAGAGCGCGCCCGCGGAGCGAGCGGGCGTCGTCGCGCCGATCCGGGTCGAGCTCGTCACGCTCGCGGTCGCGTTGATGCCGCCGACCGTGACCGTCGCTCCCGACTGGAACTGATTGCCGACGATGTTGATCGCCGTTCCGCCGGACGCCGCGCCCGAGGTCCCGTACATGTACCCGACCTGAAACGACGTGTCGGCCGACGCGATGCCCGCGGACAACAGTCCGAGGGTCGCGAGAACCGCCGCGGTCGCGCGCGCGGCGCCTCTCGCGAACAGAGTGGTAACGGGGTTTGGGAGAGAGGGTCTGTCTCTCATCGGCGCTGTTCCTTTCTGAGGGCCGTTCAATTCCGCTGCGTTGTGGGAGTGGTCGAATTCTATTCGGGACACGCCCGCGCCATGGGTGATCTGCGTCACACGACGAGGGCTCGAGGGCTTCAAGATGGCTCGAGAGGGTACGACGCCGTGATCCTCCGCGCGACTGATCGTGCGGGTCGAAGAAGGACAGTCCGCCCGCGTGCGCGACGGCTGGCTGTCGGGACAGTGTTTCGGGGGGCGGGCTGCGCCCATAATCCTTCCCGACGCCTCAGGCAATGAAAGGGTTTACGTCCAGCCGCGCCGCGCTCGTGCTCGCCACCGCTCTGGCGGCCGCTGCCGCGCAGGCGGCAGAACCGCGACCGGCTTCGCCCCGACCGGCCGCCGCGCAGGGCATCGCGCCGCGGCTGGAGGCCGCCGTGCCCGGACCGCTGCCGCTGCTTCCCCCGACCAACTGGTGGAACGTCGACGTCTCGGCGGCGCCCGTCGACGCCGGTTCGGACGGCTTCCTCGGCTACATCGACGCCCAGGGCGTGCGGCCCCTGCATCCGGACTTCGGCGGGACACTGCCCGACGGCATGTCGATCTATGGTTTCCCGTACATCGTCGTCGGCGCCGGCCAGACGAAGCGCACGGTCGAGTTCGTCGAGCCTTCGGAAAGCGACGGCGTCGACCATTCCACCGAGACGTCCTTCCCGTTCTACCCGATTCCCGACGAGGCCATCACGCAGCCCCACTGGGTCGAGGGCGGGGCGCCCGGCAACGTCGATCTGACCGGGGACGAGGACCGGCACGTGCTCATCGTCGATCGCGACGCGCGGGTGCTCTACGAGCTCTACAACGTCTTCTACGACGGTTCGACCTGGCATGCTTACTCGGGCGCGGCGTTCGATCTCGCGTCCAACGATCGCCGGCCGGACGGCTGGACCTCCGCCGACGCAGCGGGCCTGGCGATCCTTCCCGGGCTCGTCCGCTACGACGAGGCCTACGGCGACGACGAGATCCGCCACGCCTTCCGCATGACGGTGCGCCATACCAACGGCTACGTGTACCCGGCATCGCACAAGGCCGGGCTCCAGGACCCGCCCGCGCTGCCGATGGGCGCCCGCCTCCGCTTGAAGTCGGGTGTGCAGGTCTCCAGCGCCGATCCGGGCGTCCAGCGGATCGTCCGGGCGCTGAAGACCTACGGCATGATCGTCGCCGACAACGGCACCGACATGTACGTGTCGGGAACGTGGGACGAGCGATGGGACAACGACATTTTGAATCCCGCGCTCGGCCAGCTGACGGCGTCCGACTTCGAGGTGGTCCAGCTCGGCTGGGAGCCGGCGCTCTCGCCCGCGCTCGCCGTCGACGAGCGGCCGGGCGGCACTTCGAACACGAACGGCGTTTTCGAGCCCGGGGAGTCGGTGATCGTGGAGCCGTCGTGGGAAAACGCCGACGGGGCGTCCGCGTCGCTCGCCGGAGCCGCGAGCAGCTTCACGGGCCCGGCCGGCGCGACGTACACGATCGCGGACGCCGCGGCCGCATACGGCTCGCCCGCTTCGGGGGCGCCGGCGAGCTGCTGGGACGCGACCGGGAACTGCTATCGCCTGACCCTTTCCAATCCGGCCGCGCGGCCGGCCGGGCACTGGGACGCGACGCGTCACGGAGAAGGTCAACGCCACCGCCGCGAAGACCTGGACCCTGCACGTCGGCGGCAGTTTCGCCGACGTCGCGTCCTCGAGCGGCTTCTACGCGCCGATCGAGACTCTCTTCCACGGCGGCGTCACTGCCGGCTGCAGCGGATCGAACTATTGCCCGTCGTCCGCGGTGACGCGCGCGCAGATGGCGGTTTTCCTGCTCAAGGCGAAGTTCGGGAGGGCCTACCTGCCACCGCCGGCTTCCGGCACCATGTTCGCCGACGTGCCGTCCGGCGCCTTCGCGGCCGACTGGATCGAGGACCTGGCCGAGAGCGGGATCTCGGCGGGCTGCGGGGGAGGGCTCTTCTGTCCGGCCGGCTCCGTGACGCGGGCGCAGATGGCCGTCTTCCTGCTGAAGGCGGAGCACGGCAGCGGCTACGTTCCGCCGCCGGCCTCGGGAGTCTTCGCCGACGTTCCGGCGGGCAGCCCCTTCGCGCCGTGGATCGAGCAGCTCGCGGCCGAGGGCGTGACCGCCGGCTGCGGCGGAGGCAACTACTGCCCGGGAAACCCCAATACACGCGGCCAGATGGCCGTTTTTCTCGCGAAGACCTTCGGGCTGAGGCTCTACGGGCCCTGAGACGGGCGGGGACGTACACCGGCCCTACGGCGGGAGCGAGGCGGTCCAATTCGTGTCCCGGTCGTAGGGGCGGCCCTCGCGGCCGCCCGATCGGGAGGGGGAGCGAGCTCCGCCGCTACGCGAGCGCCCGCGCCAACAGCCCGTGGAAGTGGTGCAGGCCGTTTTCCCGGAGCACCGAGTAGCGGCCGCGCTCGTAGGTGCGCGATCGCAGTCCCCGGTGGACGGCCTCGCAAATCCCGATGTCCTCCTGCTGCACCTGGTCGGAGAAGGCGAAGGAGCGCGCGAATTCCTCCGCAACACCGGCCCGGTCGGGCTCGAGGACGTACCACTCGAAGCGGGTCAGCGTCCTCTCCGGTCCGAGCGGAAGGATGAGGTTCGTCTGCAGGTTGTCGGGGTAGAGGTTCAACATCAGATTCGGGAAGACCCAGTAGTAGAGGGCCTCGCGCCGCGACGCCCGGAGGGAGCGGCTGCCGGTACAGGGACTCCGCGTTGCCCGAGCGGATCGGGGCGTGCTGCTTTGAGTGGAAGGCCGCGGTCTCCACGCGGTAGGCGCGGTAGTCCAGCTCCCGGAAGAGCCCCGGGTGGACGATGGGGATGTGGTACCCCTCGAGGTAGTTGTCGACGTAGACCTTCCAGTTGCAGTGGACCGCGTAGTCGATTTTCTTGAAGAGACGCATGCGCGGGAGCGGCAGGTGGTCGGTCTCGGCGGGGATCGTCCCCAGAACCTCCGCCAGGGGCCGCGTCGCCGGATCGAGGCAGGCGAAGACAAACGGTCCCCAGGCATCCACGCGCGCGGACGGGAGGCTGTGCGCGTCCTTCTCGAAACAGCGCACGCCTTCCCACTCGGGCGTGTTCACCAGCCGGCCGTCCAGCGCATACGTCCAGCCGTGGTAGCCGCACGTCAGGGCCTTGCGATTTCCCGCGCCGCGGGCGACGGGGCCGGCCCGGTGGCGGCAGACGTTGGAGAAGGCGCGAATCGACGCCGTCCTCGCCGCGCGTGACCACCAGCGGCTCGTCCGCGACGGTGCAGGTGAAGTAGTCGCCCGGCGCGGCGACCTGCTCCGCGTGCCCGACGAGCTGCCAGGTCTTCGCGAAAACGAGGTCCTGCTCGCGCGCAAGGACGCCGGGATCGAGGTACCAGGAGGAGGGGATGGTCGACGCCGCCGACAGGTCCTTCTCGAACCGGAAGCCGGTCGTCGTCACGCCCTCTCCTTTTTCGCCCCTTTCGGCCGGGCGGCCGGCGCCGCGTCCCGCGGTTCGGTCGCGCTCTTCAAGAGCTCGAGGAACTGGGCGATCCGCGCGGCGGTCTTCTCGGGGCGGTTGCCCTGGCGCGGGAAGAGGCCCGGATCGAGCTCTTCGGTCAGGAGGGCGTCCTGGAAGCGTTCGACCGTCCACTCGAGCATCGAGACGATCATCTCCTCGTCGATGTCGTCCCGGACCTCGCCGCGCTCGACACCCATCCGCACGAAGGCCGCGGTCCCGTAGGGGTCCCGGTCGCGCAGGAAGCGGTTGATTTCGTGCCGCAACCGCAGGTCCGTGCCGTAGTTGCCGAGCAGCGCGATCCGATAGGGGATCCAGTTCTCGCGGACGAGGCGGTCGGTCCGCTCGAGCCAGTAGCGCAGGATCTCGAAGAACCCGCGCGCGCTCACGGCCGCGGGGGCGTCGAGATAGGCAGCGAACGAGGCCACCGCCTTCTTGTAGGCGGCCAGGAAGAGGCCTTCCTTGCTTCCGAAGTGCTGGAACACGGAACCCTTGGCGATCGCGAGCTCCGTGGCGATGTCCTCGATCCGCGTGGCGTGGTAGCCCCGCTCGGCGAAGTGCCGCATGGCGGCCTCGAGGATGCGGGCCCGCTTCGCCTCGGAGCGGGAACCCTGCGGAGCGGAGCGGCCGGGAGACGCGGCGCGAAGCTCGTTTGTCCTCATGACTTCAGGTCAGACTACCTATCCCGTTGAAGAAATACAACGTGTGCTAGCTTAGCCCCGTTCGAGTCGCGATAAATGACTGATGGTCATGGACCTTCCCGGGCGTCTTACGACGCGATCGTCGTCGGCGCGGGCCACAACGGGCTGACCGCAGCCGCGTATCTTGCACGCGGCGGGCTCTCGACGCTCGTCGTCGAGCGGCGGGGGATCGTCGGCGGCGCGTGCGTCACCGAGGAGATCGCGCCCGGGTGCCGCGCCTCCACGACCTCCTACATCGCCAGCATGCTGCGGCCCGAGGTCATCCGGGACCTGGACCTGCCCTCGCACGGTCTGAAGATGGTGCCGTGCGATCCGGCCCTGCTGGTTCCGTTTCCCGACCGGACGGTCGTCCCGTGGTGGTCGGAGCGGGAAAGGACGGTTCGCGAGCTCGAGGCGCTCTCGGTCCGCGACGCGCGCACCTTCGTTCGCGTCGACGACGAGCTCAAGCGCCTGGCGCGCTATCTCCAGCCGTTCTTTCTCGAGCCGCCGCCGGACGTCGGCGCGCGGGGATGGGCCGGCCTGTTCGAGGCCCTGCGCGTCGGCCGGCGCTTTCGGGGAATCTCGGCCTCCGAGACCGGCCGCATGGTTGCGTTCCTCACGGGCAGCCTCGGGGACTTCCTCGACCGCAGCTACGAGAACGAGAAGGTGAAGACGCTGTTTCTCGCCAACGCCGTCTACGGAAAGCACGGCGGGCCGTATTCGCCGGGCACGGCGCTCGGCCTGCTCTTCCACCTGCTCTCCGGCGGCGAGCACGGGCTCCAGGGCTTCTACGGCCACGTGCTCGGCGGGATGGGCGCGATCACTCAGGCGATGGCATCGGCCGCGCGCGGATTCGGCGCCGAAATCCTGACTTCGGCGCCGGTCGCCTCGATCGACGTCGGCGGGGGGCGGGCCCGCGGCGTGACGCTCGAGAGCGGCGCGCAGGTGGCGGCCCGCGTCGTGGTCTCCAACGCCGACCCCAAGCGGACGTTTCTCGGCCTCGTCGGAGAGCGGGATCTGCCGGCGGAGTTCCGGGCCTCGATCGCCGCCATCAAGATGGACGGTCCCTGCGCCAAGGTCAACTTCGTGCTGTCCGAAGAGCCGCGCGTCCACGGGATGCCGCGCGACTTCACGCGCCCGCAGCGTTCCCTCTTCACGCTCGTTCCGTCGCTCGAGTTCGCCGAACGTTCCTATGGAGTCGCGCGAACGGGTGAGATCCCGGAGGAGCTCTGGGTCGACTGTGTGGTCGCCTCGAACGTCGACGCGTCGCTCGCCCCGGAAGGGCGGCACGTCATGACGACCTTCGTCCAGTACGTTCCCTACCGCCTCGCGCGCGGAAGCTGGGACGAGAATCGGGAACTGCTCGGCGACCGCGTCGTCCGCAGGATCGCGGAGTATGCCCCCAACGTGCCGGGAGCGGTCGTCGCGCGGCAGGTGTTGACGCCGCTCGACCTGGAGCGGACGTACGGCTTGACCGAGGGCAACATCTTCCACGGCGACCTCTCGCTCGAGCAGCTCTTCTTCATGCGGCCGGTCGCGGGCTGGGCGCGCTACGCCACCCCGGTGGCCGGGCTCTACCTCTGCGGCGCCGGCGCGCATCCGGGCGGCGGCGTCACCGGCGCTCCCGGACACAACGCCGCCCGGACGGTCCTGAAGGACTGGAAGCGGAGAGTCGCGTGAGCGGCGGCCTGGAGCGCTCCGCCGACGTCGTGATCCTCGGTGCCGGCGTCATGGGCGCCTCGGCGGCGTTCCACCTCGCGCGCCGTGGGGCCGGACGGATTCTCGTCCTCGACAAGGGCGACGTCGCCCACGGCGCGAGCGGCCGCTCGTCGGCGCTCGTGCGCATGCACTACAGCTATCCCCCCGAGGTCGATCTGGCCGTCAAGAGCCTCGAGATCTTCCGGAGCTGGAAGGATTACGTCGGCCGCCCCGGCGATTTCCGGGAGACGGGCTTCGTTCGCATCGTGCCCGAGACGGACCTCCCGCGGCTCGAGAAGAACGTCGCAATGCAGCGGGCGCACGGCGTCGATTGCCGCGTCGTCGACCGGCGCGAGCTCTCGACCATCGCCCCCGACTGGAACGTCGACGACCTGCCCTACGCGGCATGGGAGCCGGGCTCCGGATACGGCGACGGAACCGGCGTGGCGACGGACTTCCTCGAACGAGCGCGCGAGCTGGGCGCCGCATACAGGTCGCAGACCCGCGTACTGAGTTTTCGGGTGGAGGGCGGCCGTGTGCGAGGCGTCGAGACCGACCGCGGGCCCGTCGCGGCCCCGGTCGTTCTGGCCGCGACGGGACCCTGGAGCCGCCCGCTCTTTTCCGCGGCCGGGTTCGATCTGCCGGTGGAGGGCGAGTTTCACGAGGTCGCGATCCTCCGCAACCCGCCGGGCCTCCGCGCGCCGGCGCCGGCGTGCATCGACGGCATCACGACCACCTACTTCCGCTCCGAGGTCGGCGGCCTGACGCTCGTCGGGGACTTCTGGGGAAAGCGCGGAGCGGATCCCGACGCGTTCCCCCAGTCGGCCACCTCCGAATCGCTCGCGAGCCTGGTCGAACGGGCGAGCCGCCGGGTTCCGGCGCTCGCCGACGCCGGGATCTGGCGCAGCGTCACGGGCGTCTACGACGTGTCGCCGGATTTCCGGCCCCTGATCGGCGAGGTGCCGGGAATCCGCGGCCTCTTCGTCGCCGCCGGCTTCTCGGGCATGGGCTTCAAGATTTCGCCCGCGGTCGGGTTGTGCCTTTCCGAGCTCTTGCTCGACGGTCGCGCGCTCACGGTCGATCTGACGTGCTTCGCGCCCGACCGGTTCGCGACCCGAGGGCCCCTACGCGCGGAATGGGAGTACGGAGACGAGGAACCGACCGCCTACACTTGAAAGAGGATTTTCGACGTTCGATTCGGAAACGCTCGATCCGAAACTGCAATCAGGGAGTGACGCTTGAAGAAGAAAAACATCCTGGAACGTCTCGCCGAAGGCCCGGTGCTCGGCGACGGCGGCTATCTCCTCGAGCTCGAAAAGCGCGGCTGGGTCCGCGCCGGCCCGTTCACGCCGGAGGTTGCGCTCACCCGGCCCGAAGCGCTCGAAGAGCTCCACGTCGAGTTTCGCGAGGCCGGGGCCGAGGTCCTGCAGGCGCTGACCTTCTACGCGAGCCGCGACAAGCTCGCGACCGTCGGCCTCGAGAACCGGCTCGAAGACTTGAACCGCGCCGCGGTCCGGATCGCGCGGAAGGTCGCCGGGGACCGGTGCCTCGTGGCCGGCAACCTGTCCCTGACCTGGATGTACGAGCACGGAAGCCCGGCGTCGTACGACCTCGTGCGCCGGACCTTCGACGAGCAGCTCGGGGTGCAGGTCGAGGAGGGCATCGACTTCGTGATCGGCGAGACCTTCTCGTGGCTGGGCGAGGCGCTGCTCGCCGTCGAGCGCGGCAAGAAGACCGGCCTGCCCGTGATGGTCACGGTGTGCTTCGAAAACAAGCCCGTCACCTCCGACGGGCAGACGGCGGCGGATGCGGCCAGGGCGTTGCAGGACGCGGGTGCCGACATCGTCGGCATCAACTGCCTGCGGGGGCCGGAGCACTCGCTTCCGCTCATCGAGGAGATGCGCAAGGCGGTCACCGGATTCGTCGCCTGCCAGCCGGTCGCTTATCGGACGCCGGCCGACCGGCCCGACTTCACGAGCCTCGAGGCCTTTCCCTTCGAGCTCGATCCGCTCCAGCTCACCCGGCGCGAGATGGCGCGCTGGGCGCAGCAGGCGCGGGACCTCGGCATCGATTTCATCGGGTCCTGCTGCGGCTCGGTGGCGATCCACGTCCGCGAGATGGCGCGGGCCCTCGGCAAGGCCGAAAAAGAGGGCCGGCCGTGGAACCTCGACTACACCCGGCCCATGTCGGCCTACGAGTACTACGGCCACGAGGGGAAGTGACGCCGGGTCCCGGGCGCTCGGCTCGCCTCGGATTGACAAAGTAGCTACGGTAGCTACCATGAGGCCGTGGCCAACGTCGTGAGAGTCGGCATCAAACACCTCAAGAACAGCCTCAGTGCGTACGTCCGGCAGGCGCGGCGGGGAGTGCGTGTCCTGGTGACGGACCGCGGTGAGGTCGTGGCCGAGCTGAGCAGGCCCCGGAGCGCGGTGACCGCCGACTCCCACCCTCTCTCCATCGAATGGGTCGCCAGCGGGAGGATGCGGCCGGCCGCGACCAGGAAGCGGAAGCTGCCGGCATCGCCCGTGCGCCTGGCCGCCGGCACCGCACGGCGACTCCTCGACTCCGACCGCGGGCCGTGAGGGTCCTCTACGCGGAGACCTCCGCCGTCCTCGGCTGGCTGCTGGGCGAGGAGGGCCCCGTCCAGCCGCGCGCCATCATCGATTCGGCGGACAGGGTCGTCACGTCCGTCCTGACCGTTCTCGAGTCGAGCCGGGGGATCGGGCGCGCCTCGCGCGAGGGCCGGATCACCTCGGCGCAGGCCCTCCACCTGCAGAGACTCCTCGTTCGGGCGGTTTCCGCGTGGGACGCGATGGAACTGACCGCCGAAGTCCGCGCCAGGGCGGGAGCGGACTTCCCCGTCGAGCCCGTACGGACGCTCGATGCCGTCCACCTCGCGACGGCGCTCGAGTTCGCGAGGGTCCACGAGGAGATCTTCGTTCTCAGTCTCGACGAGCGCATCCTCGCCAACCTCCAGCCGCTGCGCCTCGCCTCCGCGACGCCGCACGCCTGAGCGGGGCCTGCCCTCGCGGCGCCCGGTCGGGGAGCGCGGCCCCTACGGCCGGGTGACGAACTCCTCGATCCGCTTCTCGACGTACGGGAAGAAGGGGTTGCAGTTGAGCCGCATGAACTGACTGATCGGCACGTCGAGGACTCCCTTCTCGCCGCGCGGGGCGACGAGGCCGAGACGCAGGCCGTAGTCGACGCTCATGTCGGGATCGAGGCCGAAGAGCGGATCGTCGAACGCGAACGGCACCGCGAGGTGGGACAGGGAAAAAACGCCGCGGGGCCAGGAGAGCCCGAGGGGGGTCTCCTCGGAATCGGCCGAGCCGGGCCCGGCGTTCTTCGCCACGACTTCGAGGGTCCCGGCTCCCGCATTGGTCACGAGCGAGAGCCGGTAGGTGCGCTCGCCATGGGCGAAGAGGGCCGCGACCTGGGCGTCGTAGGACTTCTTGAGGAAGGCGCGGACGGCCTCGGTCCGGTTGACGTCGAAGAGGACGAGTTCGCTCCCGTTGGCGGGCAGGAAGGCGAACAGACGGTCGATCGTCGCCCAGGTCTCGACCGTGGAATCGACGAGCGAGGAGAAGGAGAGCACGGGCGGGAAGTTCCGGATGGCCCCGGAATCGGCGGCCTTCCGGACGCCTTCGTTGATCTCGGCCGTCAGCTCGGAGGTCTGCTGCGCGGCGAAAGCGGGGAAGGAGTCGTACTTGAACGGAATGTACTCGGGCATCACGTCGAGCCAACGGGACTGCTCGAAGTAGGGGATGGATCCGACCCGCACCACGATCTTCGCGAAGGCCGCAAACGGAGACACGCCGATCATCGGGGAGAAGAGGATGATCCGGTCGGGCCGCGGAAGGCTTGCGGCGCCGGCGTCGCCCGACGTGCTCTCGAGTCCGTACTCGACCGCGAGCGCCCCGCCGTTGGAGTAGCCGGCGAGCACGAAGGGCACTGCGGGCCCGACCCTGCCCCGCACGTGCCGGGCGCCGACCCGGACGGCGGCGCGCCAGTCCTCCCACTTCGCGTCGACGAGGCCGCCGGGAACCGTTCCGTGCCCGGGCATGCGCAGACACAGCGTGTAGTAACCGAGCCGCCGGAGGACCTCGGCGTCGGCCTTCACGCTGTAGGGCGAGTCGGTCAGGCCGTGGACGAGAAGCGCCCCCCCTCGGATCTCGCCCTCGGGAAGGAGCTCGAAGGTCCGATTCCAGTTTTTCGCATAGCGCTCCGGGTTGATCGGGCTCTCCGGCCAGTACCGGTTGACCGGTGTCCGATCGATGGGCGCGGCGGCCGGCAGCACCTTCTCGTTCATCTCCCGGAAAACCGCGTCCTCGAAGACGAGGTAGTCGGCAAGCGTCGTGGCGTCGGTCAGGTCGCGCGCCCGGAATTCCCCGGCGAGGGCCTCGTGCCAGGGTTTGAGCGGGGGCCCGGAGCGGGCGCTGAACGCCCGGGCGAGCACGAGTCCGATGCCGAGAAGCACGGCCGCGAGGGCGAGGCCGACGACCCACTTCAGGATTCGCTTCATGCGGTGCGGCCTCCCGCCGTCATCGTTGCCCGGCCAGCCAGGCGAGGGCCAGGTCCGGTTCGACGAAGATCTCGATCTCGGAGCCCGAAACCTCGGCTTTCGCTGCGAACGTCCGGCCCACGCCGAACTGTGCGCCGCGCCGCGTCAGCAGCGCGACACGCCGGCCGGCAAACAGGGTCGACAACGATTCGGGAGTGGCGAAAGCGGCCACCTCGGGAGGCGTCGCCAGGTAGTCGAGCTCCCGGGCATCGAACAGCACCGGCATGCCGGCCGCCAGGCGCGGGTCCCGGCCCAGGGCGCGCATCGCCTCGGCCGTCGACGCGAAGTCCTCGCGTCCCCAGCCGCGGACGTGCGCGAGGAACTCGCCGGGGGTGACGCGAAGCTCGAAGGGCACGATGCGGTCACACTATCAAAGGCGACCGCAGGCAAAGACGACCGCGGGCGCCCGCGCCGTCGCCGACTCCGGCCGTGGGCGCCGCGGATCAGTCCTCGCGTTTCCAGAAGAAGGTCGGCGGCGGCTCTTCGCGCGGCCAGAGCTTCTTCATGGTGTCCGCCTCCCAAACCTCGCCGTTCTTGACGACCCACCGGATCTTCACGGTGTTGTGGATGTCCTCGAGCGGGTTGGCTTCGAGGACGACGAAGTCCGCGAGCTTGCCCGACTCGATCGAGCCCAGGTCCGGCAGAAACCCGAGCTTGTCCGCGGCGAGGATGGTCGACGCCCGCAGGGCCTCCATCGGCGTCATCGCGGCGTTCTTCCGCTGATCGCCCTCGCCGGCCATCGCCCAGATCTCCCAATGGGGACCGAGGCCCTGGACCTGTCCGTGGGCGCCGAGCGAGACGTTGCCTCCCGCCCGAAGCACGGCGGCCGCGCCTTCCGCCACGGTCGGGAAGCTGTATTCCGAGGGCCAGATCCACGGGTGCCGCCGCGCCTTCTGGTCGATGACGTCGTGGGGGACGAAGCGATTGAGCTTCGGGTCGTCGTGCGCGTTGGCGGTCTGCCAGTAGTACTCCTCGCCCCAGGGACCGCCATAGGCCACCAGAAGCGTCGGAGTGTAAAAGGTCTGGGATTTCGCCACGAAGTCGACGACGTCGCCGCCGAGTCGAACCGGCAGCGCGTGCTCGAAGGCGGTGAAGCCGTCGAGGGCCATCGTCATGTCGGTCTGGAGCTCGCCTCCGCCCTCGGCCGTCAGGAGCATGTGCTCGTCGCGGCAGGCCTGTGCGAACTGGATGCGCTGCGAGCGCCGCGGCTGCTGGTAGACCTTGATCATCCGCGCGCCGTAGGCCTTCATGCGACGGACCTGGTGCTTCGCGTCCTCCAGCGAGTTGACCTCCGCGAAGATCGCGGCCTGGTGGCCTCCGTAGAGCACGTCGCCGGAGGAATAGATCCGCGGCCCGACCATCAGTCCGGCCTCGACCTGCTCGCCCTGGGCGAAGACGTCGAGCGAAGGCGCCGACGGGTCGTACGTCGTCGTGACGCCGTAGGCGAGGTTCGCGTAGTACTCCCACTTGGCCTCGGGGAAGAGCTCGAAGGCCGAGTAGTGCAGGTGGGCGTGCGTGTCGATCAGCCCGGGGATGACCGTCATGCCGGTTCCGTCGAAGGTCCTGGCGCCGCCCGGCACCGGAACCGAGCCCGACGGTCCGACGGCCGCGATGCGGTTTCCCGTCACGACGACGTCGGCGGTCTCGAGGACTTCGTCGCCCTTCATCGTCACGACCCGCGCGCCCTTCAGGACGTAGGAGCCCTGCGGCGACCGCGCGCGGCATGGAGAGGGCGATCGCGATCGTTTCGGACTTCGGGACTTTCGCCTCCTGGACCTTTTCCTTCTCCTTTTCGTCCTTTTCCTTCTGGGACGCGCCGCCGGGCTTCTCGCCCTCCTTCTTCGCCTTTTCTTCCGCCTTGCGGCGTTCGGCCCGCGCGAACTCGAGCGCCGACGCCAGCGGAAGACGGTAGAAGGTGTTCCCGAGCGCCCAGGTCATGGTCCGCCCGCCGTCCGCCCAGCGGACGTATCCGCCCGCGTCGTCCGAGAGCCGGTACACCGGCACCGCGCCCTCCTTGAGATCCACCTCGGGCGGCTCCTTCGTGAGAATGGCGGGCAGCGCCGTCACGTAGACGTTGTCGCGCGAGGTGAAGACGACCCAGGCGCCGTCGGGAGACGGGACGATGTCGTCGACGGGCGGGAACCGGAGCAGACCGGCGCGGGTCGGTCCCGTCGAGGCGGATCGCGACGAGGTCGTTCTTGGGGTCGTCCGTCGGCTTCTTCTGCTCGACGGGGTCCCGGTAGTAGATGCGCGTCCCGTCGGCGTTCCAGAAGACCTGCGGGATGGAACTTCAGGCCGTTGCCGATCTTGACGGTGGTCACGGGCTTGGGTTCCCCGCCCGCGGCGTCGAGAAGGTCGAGCTCGAAGAATTCTTCGTCCTCGGGCTGGCGGCCGCGGAACTCGAGGCCCGAGCCCCGAAGCACGGCGATGCCGGTCGCCCCCGGGCGACCAGGCCGGGTTGGCGTAGTGGCCGTGCGTCTTCGTCAGGCGAACGGGAGCGACGCCGGGCGCGGCGCGCCGCTTTCCAGACGTGGCCGCCCTCCGCGTCGCTCCACGAGACGAAGGCGATCCAGCGTCCGTCGGCCGAAAAGGCCGGCGCGTACTCGCGGCGGGGAAGCGATGCATCGTCCTTCGTCAGTCGGCGCGGCACGCCGGTCGGCCGGTTCCCGGCGATCTCCTGGAGCCAGACGCGTCCGAACGCCTCGAAGGCGATCCAGCGCCCGTCGGGCGACTGGCTCGGCCAGCGGAGGATCTTCGCCCGCACCGGGCCGGCCTCGACGCGTTCCTGCCAGGCGACCCGGGGCGCCGCCCACTGCTCGACCGACGCGGTGAAGGGAACGTCGCGGACGGCGGCCGACGCGAGGTCGAGCCGCGAGATCTTGCTCTTGTCGGAAAAGACCAGGGACTTCCCGTCGGGCGTGAACGCGTAGCCCGGCCAGAGGTCGAGCGACGCGAAGCCTTCCATCTCGTCCCGCGTGACGCCGCGGGCGAGGATGCGCTCCGAGCCGGTAGCGAGGTCGCGCGCGACGATGCACGTGTCGTCGTCGCGGCGCGAGATGAAGGTCAGCGTCTTCCCGTCGGGCGAGATCGCGGGGCGCACGGCGCCGCCGAAACCGCTCGCGACCGGGAAGGTCTGTGCGAGGTCGCGGTCGTAGCGCCAGATCTGCCAGAGCCCGTCGTTGAGGTTCGGGACGTAGCTGAACTTGCGCACGCGCGCGGAGAAGTAGATGGACTTGCCGTCGGGCGAGACTGCGGCGCCGCCCGAGTTGTGGACGTCGTCCGAGGAGGTGAGCTTGATGCCGCTGCCGCCGCCCTCCCGGTGGTAGATCCAGAGCTCGACGGGCGGGATCCCGGCCTTCTTGCCGTCCTCCTTGCGCGCGATCACGTACCGCCCGTCGGGCGTCCAGGCGGGGCAGCGCAGGTAGAAGTCCTTCTCGCTCGTCAGGGCCTCGGGGCTCTTCCCGTCGGCGTCCATCAGCCAGATGTTGTCGATGCCGCCGCGGTCGCTCGTGAAGGCGATCGTCTTTCCGTCGGGCGAGAAACGCGGCTGCGAGTCCCAGGCCGGGCCGGAGGTCAGGGCCTTGGCCGTTCCGCCGCCGATCGGCAACGCGTAGATGTCGCCGAGCAGGTCGAAGACGATGGTCGTGCCGTCGGGCGAGACGTCGAGCGAGGCCCAGGTGGCTTCGCTCGACGAGAAGGCGAGACGCCGGGCGTCGGCGCGCGGCTTGTTGATGTCCGCGGCGGGGTCCTTCTTCTTCGCGTCCTGCGGCGGGTCGGCGGCGCCGGCCGGCAGGGCGGCGAGCAGGGCGAGGACCGTCGCGAACATCGACAGCGGTTTGCGCATTCGGATCTCCTTCGGTTGGCCGATCGAAGAGACGAGGCTCGCGGAAGCGCGGATTATCTCCCGCGCCGCGGCGGGCGTGTCAATCGCCGAATGCGCTGCCGAAAATCGGCGGAACGAGGGACAATTTGGCGCAGATGCGAGCCCGCACCGCCGCCGTCCTGGGAGCGATCGCGCTCGCGCTTCTGCTCTTTCGTCATCCTCTGACCCTGGCCCTCTTGCACCATGAGCCGACCCCGGCGCCCGACCCCTCGGCCGAGCCCGTGCAGTCGCCCGCCGACCGCCCGCCCTTCGAGCGCCGCGTCGCGGGCCGCGACTACCGCATCACCCCGCGCTTTCGCTACGACCAGTCGGCCCGCGTCGTGTCCTCGCGCGCCTACCGCTGGGGCCGCGAGGGGGCGCTCCTGCCCGAAGACCTCGCCCTGGCCTGGGGGCCGGTGCTGGAGGCGCCGTATGCCGGCCGGATCTCGTTCTCCCAGTTCACGCGCTTCTACTTCTGGCGGACGAAGGACCTCTCGCTCGATCGCGGCACGATCGTCTCCCACACCGCCAACGTCCACTTCTTTCCACGGTCGGGACGTCTGAAACGCGCGCTGCGTTCGGTCACCCGGGGCGACCTCGTCCGCCTCGAGGGTTTCCTCGTCGACATCGACGCGGTCGGCGGAGACGACTTTCACTGGGGCACGAGCACGACGCGCCAGGACGAGGGGCCGAACTCCTGCGAGACGGTCTACCTCGAACGGCTGACGGTGGGGGAACGGGCGTACGAGTAGGGGTGCCTCAGCGTCTGCCGATCCGGCGGCCTTTCACGCGTTCTCGAGACGGGCCCTGACTTCATCCCAGGAGCTCTGAACGTCTGGATGAGAATCCCGGTCGGCGAGCCGGGAGTCGACGAGTGCGCGCTCCTCCGGACTGACGGGAATGTCTGATTCCGACGGCGTGTCCCACAAATCGCCAATGAGCTCGAGGCGGGCTCGGGGCTTGAGCTTCATGGCCTCTCGAAGCAGGCGTGAACTCATGGCGAAATCATGCGCCCTGAAAGGGGGCGAGAGGCGAGCCCGCGATCAGGCCGCTTCCCACCTCTCGGCGACCTTCCGAGCGACGAGGAAGAAGGCGACGGCCAGGCCCAGCAGGACGGCGACCTGGGGCCAGACGCTCCAGACCGGCTCGTCGCGCCAGAAGATCTTCTGGAAGCCGTCGATCGCCCAGGCATTCAACGTCACGAGACCGATCTTCTGCATCTTTTCCGGCATCAGGAAGCGCGGGAAGAGACTTCCGCCGAGCGCCGACATGATCAGGATCGAGAGGTTCGAGAGCGCGACGAGCTGCATGCGGGACCGGCACAGCGAGGCGAGCATGAGGCCGAAGGTCGAGCAGGCGATCGCGGTCGCGAGCGTCATGGCGACGAAGCCCGGGACGTGGCTGGCGAGATCGAGGTGGAAGACGAGGGCGCCCCAGACGAACATGAGGGTCAGCTGCGCGACGCCGACCGCCGCGAGGTAGACGAGCTTTCCGAGGAGCAGTTTCGTCATCGAGACCTTCGTCGACAGGATCCGGTCGAGCGTCCCGCTCTCGGCCTCCTCGATCAGCGCTCCTCCCGCTCCGGCGGCCGAGAAGAGCAGGAACATCACGCCGAGGCCGGCGGCATAGAAGGTGACGGTCGGGTTGCGCTTGGTTTCGCCGACGACGTCGCGCATCTCGACCGCGACGAGGCCCCCCCCGCCGCGGCGGGCGGCGGGCGGCGCGGCCTGGCCGGGCGGCGGCTCGCTCTCGATCGACCGGATCGATTCCTCCAGCCGCGCCTTCTGCTCGGGCGTCAGCCCGCCGCTCCACTTGTCCACCTCGGCCGCTCCGGCCCGCGACATCGCCGCGGGCATCGACGTCATGACGACCTTCTGGACCAGGCCGTTCAGGACCTGCGGCGCGACGGGGTCGGAGCTGTCGGCGAGGATCGTGAGCTGCGGCCCCTGGCCGCCGGGCCCGAAGACGATCGGCCGTTCGCCGAAGCCCTTCGGCACGACGAGGGCGACGGGGGCCTCGCCCTTGCGGACCTCCGCCTCGACCACGGCGGCCGTGTAGGGCGCGCCGGGGGCGCCGGTCTCCGCCAATGAGGCGGTGCGAACGTCGAGCCCGGCCTCGGCCTTCAGGCCCGCGACGAAGCGCCGCGAACCCGGGGTGTCGTCTTCGTCGGCCACGAGGACCTCGATCCGGCGCGTCGTCGCCCGGCCCGACCCGGCGAAGATGCCGGCGAAGATCGAGAAGAAGGCCACCGGCAGCACGAAGGCCAGGACGAACGCCGCCCGGTCGCGCTTCAAGTTCATCAGGCGGTTTCTGGCGACCGCGAGAATCGCGCTCATTCGCGCAGCTCCCGCCCGTCAGCTGCAGGAAGACCTGCTCGAGCGTCGGGCTCTTGAGCGTCAGGTCCCGCACTTCGGCCCGGTGCGTGTGGAAGGCCTCGAGGACCCGCCGGATCTCTTCGGCCGGGTTCGCGACGGTGAGGAAGGCCTTCGTGCCGTCGACCCGGGCCCCGCGCGCCTCGAGCTCGCCGCGGAGCGTTCCGGAGATCGGCGCGACCGCGTCGATGACGAGGGCCTGGGCCGCCCCGATGGTCTTTCGGACGAGCTCGTCCTTGGTTCCCTGGGCGATGATCTTTCCGTGGTCGATGATCGCGATGCGGTCGCAGAGCCGCTCCGCCTCTTCCATGTAGTGGGTGGTGTAGAGCAGGGAGACCCCGCGGGACTTGAGCTCGCCGATCATTCCGTAGATCCGCTCGCGCGACTGCGGGTCGACGCCGACCGTGGGCTCGTCGAGGAGCAGGACCTTCGGCCCGTGGATCGTGCCGGCGGCGATGTTGAGCCGCCGCTTCATTCCCCCCGAAAGGCTGCCCGTCTTGTCGTCGGCCCGATCCGCCAGGCCGATCCAGTCGAGGCTGTCGCGGATCGCCGCGTCGAGCGTCGGGCCCTCGAGACCCTGGTACTTCCCGAAGGTCCAGAGGTTCTCGCGCGGGGACAGCAGGGGATAGAGGGCGATTTCCTGGGGGACCCAGCCGCGGGCGGATCGGGCGGCGTCCTCGAGCGGGGAAAGCCCGAGGATCGCGAGGGAGCCGCCCTCGGGCTCGACCCGGCCCGCGACGGCACGCACGAGCGTGGTCTTTCCCGCGCCGTTGGGGCCGAGGAGGCCGAGGACCTCTCCGGGCGACAGGCGCAGCGAGACGCCGTCGAGCGCCCGGCGGTCCCCGAAGCTCTTGGAGAGCTCGCGGACCTCCAGCGGGATCCGGGCATCCGTCGCGGCAGGCATCGTCCGGCCGATCCTCCCCCGGAACCTCGCCGGTTGTCCAGCTTTCGCGAAGGCGGCAATCCGCGCTATCCTGCGCGGCTCACTCCGATGTGCCAATGAGCTCGGTGTCTTTCGTCCTCCTGGTCGTGGCGGGCAGCCTGGGGATCCTGCTGTCGCTGGTGCAGGCTCGCTCGCGTGCGGTGTTTGCCGAGGACGGTTTCGCGGAGCCGGGCCGCCGTGCGGTGGCGATGGGGCTGCTCGGCGCGGTGCTCCTCCTCGTCGTGGCGATCCCCTTCGCGGGCGGCCTGATGGGTACCCGGGCCGAGACGAAGGAGCTCTCGCTCGTGTCGGTCTTCGCGGTCCAGGCCATCCTCGTTTTCTTTCTCGCCTGCTACTACGCGCTGTCGGGGCGCCGCTCGATCGCCGAGTTCCTGAAGCTCTCGAGTCCCCGACCGGCCCGCGATCTGGCCGTGGGCGCCGGCATCGGAGTGATCGGCTGGGTGCTGACGATCATGACGGCGAGCGCGATCCTCGGCGATCTGGTACCTGGTGTCCCCGCGGTTTCGCGGGGAAGCGTCCGCCGGCGCCGAGGTGGCGCCGATGATCGTCTGGCTCATCGGCCAGCCCGTCTGGGTCAAGGTCCTGATCGTCGTTTCGGCCATGGTCGTCGAGGAGCTGTTCTTCCGGGCCTTCCTCCAGACGCGCGTCGGGCCGGTGGCGGCGACCCTGATGTTCACCGCCGCGCACGGCGCGTACGGCCAGCCGCTCGTTCTCGTCGGGATCCTGGTGATCGCGACCGTCCTCGCGATCACCTTTTCCATCTACCGCAACGTACTGCCCTGCATCGTCGCCCACGGGGTCTTCGACGCCATCCAGATGTTCGTGATCATCCCGCTGGCGATGAGGTCTTTGCCGGGCTTCTAGGCGGCGACCCGGTGGAGGGCCCCCGTGGGGCCGGCTCAAACGGGCCAAGGGCGTTTCCGGACCCGCCCGGAATGCGTCCGAACGCCCTGGAAACGGCCCCCGGGAGGCTGGACGGGCGTTGACAACCGGTGCCGTCGGCGATATTTAAGGCCTGTTCTTTGGGCACAACCAATGAACAATTCACAGGCTTCCAGGCCCGTCGCGGCCCGGGGTAAGAGGGCGGGAGCACACCCGCTCGAGGTCGCGGCGTGGTGCGCCGGGATCGTCCTGACCGCGATCTTCATGGGGGCCCGGTTGGATGCCTCGATCGGGCGCCGGGCCGCCCTCGGCAAGTTCGATGCGGCGCGGGCGGCGGCGGCCCGGCCGGAGCTCGTCCCGCTCGCTGCGTTCGAAACCCCCGACAAGTCGCTGTGGTCGCCGGAGCGGGTGCGGGGCTTCCAGGCGAGCCTGTCTCACGATTTCCGGGCCCCGCTCGCCGTTCTGCGGGTGCCGAAGATCGATCTCGAGGTCCCGGTTCTCGAGGGCACGGAGGAACTCGCCCTCAACCGCGGCGTCGGACACATCGCCGGCACCCCGCGGCCGGGCGAGCCGGGCAACGTCGGCATCGCCGGGCACCGCGACGGCTTCTTCCGCGGCCTCAAGGACGTGACACCCGGCGACGTGATCGAGGTCGAGACGCTCGGCGGGCGCACCCGGTACCGGATCGAGAGCCTGTCCATCGTCTCGCCGCGAAGCGTGGAAGTCCTCCGGCCCACGGCGGAGCCCGCGCTGACGCTCGTGACCTGCTATCCCTTCTACTTCGTCGGGAGTGCGCCGCAACGATTCATCGTGCGTGCCACCCTCGAGGGCTCGGCCGCCGCCCAGGTGGCAGAACGGAGGAGCCACGCGCCGTAGTTATCAAAGCCATCGTCTGGAGTCGGTACGGATTCGAATAATGAACCGGAAATCAAGGAGGGGACAATGAAACGAAGCCTTTTTGCGATCGTCGCGTCTGGCCGCCGTCGTGGCGCTCGTCGCGCCCGCGGTGTCCGCGCAATCCACCTATGAAGTCAAGAACGGAACGGTCGTCAGCGTCGGAGACAAGTTCATCGCGATCCGCGAAGCCAACGGCACCATCAAGGAATTCGACGTTCCGGCCGACTTCCACATGATGGTCGACGGCAAGGACGTCACGCTCAAGGATCTCAAGCCCGGGATGAAGATCACGGCCACGATCAAGACGGTGACGACGCCGACCGTCGTGCAGACGACCCAGCTGAAGAACGCCAAGGTGATCAAGAACGCCGGCGGCCTGCTCTACGTCCGGGAGTCCGACGGAATCCACAGCTACAACATTCCGTCCGGTTTCCGCTTCGACATCGGCGGAGCCAAGCTCCGGCTCGAGGAGCTCCAGGTCAACCAGCACCTGAACGCCACGATCGTGCACACGGCGCGCGGCACGGTCACCGAGCAGGAGATCGCGAACGCGAGCGCCACGGACGAAGCGGCGCGCGCCGCGGCGGCCAAGGCGGCGGCGGACAAGGAAGCAGCGGAGAGGGCGGCGGCCGAGAGGGCGGCGGCCGACAAGGCGGCGGCGGATGCGGCGGCGGCCCGCGCGGCGGCCGATGCTCAGGCGCGTGCCGACGCGGAAGCGGCGGCGGCCCGGGCGGCCGAGGACGCGGCTGCGGCCCAGCAGGCGATGGCCTCGAGCCTTCCCAAGACGGGCAGCGCGGTTCCGCTGGCTGGCGCTCTCGGCGTGCTGTGCCTCGGCCTCGGCGCGGCGCTCACGCTCCGGCGCAAGCTCTAGCATCTCGCTTCGGTTTCGCGGGAAACGGGAGGCTGCCGCCTCCCGTTTCCTTTTTTCGGCCGCGCCGTCGGCTACTGCGCGCGGAAGCCCGGGAAGGTCGGGGATTTTCGGAAGCCCCGCGGCAACGAGCACTTCCGCGCCCTCGCGCCGGATGGTTTCGGTCGAGGGCACGGGCCGTGCCGCCCGCGCCCTGCGCAGGCCGGCCTCGAAGCGCGCGGCCGACAGGGAGTCCGCGAAACGCAGGCGCCACAGGTAGCCGGTCGAACCGCCCGAGGCGAAGAAGCCGATCCGGTCGCCGCGCCACCCGGTCGCGGCGGTGGCCGCTTCCTCGGCCGGCAGCGAGCGGCCGAGCAGGAACCGGAGCGTCCACTCGCCGAGGGTGTCGGTGTAGGTGAGCCTGTGGCCCGGGGCGAGTGTCGCGACGTTCGACGGGAGCAGGCCGCGGGCCGGTGCGGGGTAAGGCGCACCGTGGAGGATCTCCGCGGTCGATTGCGGCGGGTCCCTCCAGAGGCGGTCGACCTCGGCCCATCCGCCGCTCTGGACGGCTTCGCGGACGAAGGCCGATCCCGTCCGCATAGGGGAAGAAGAGCTGGTCGACGAAGTAGTCCGGCACGTCCTTCGGGACGTTGGCCCGCTCGAGCGCCCCCGCCGTGAGCAGGGGGGCCATCTGCTCCTCCACGGCGTCGCCGGCGCCCGGGATGTCCTTCAAGGCCACCCGGATCATGACGAGCGTCGCCTCCCCCTCCAGCAGGCACTGCAGGGCGAGGCTCCGGTCCCCGTCCTCCCGCAGCTGCTGGACCCGATCGGCCAGGTGCAGCGACTCGTCCTGGAGCGCGTGCGTGAGCTCGTGCGAGAAGATCAGGCCCTGCGCCAGGTCCTCGGACTCGGCGCCGGCCAGTCCCTCGGCGCCCTCGACGACGTAGAAGCGGCGGGAATCCGGGTCGTAGAACGCCACGACCTGAGAGGCGTAGAAGTCGACGAGCGAATCGAGCAGCCGGGGCGAATCCTCGATCAGGCCGAGCGCGGTGAGCGAGCGGAGGTACTCGTCGACCGTCGACGGGCAGCCCCTCGGAGATCTTGGCGCGCAGGACCCGCCGGGCCTCGGCCTTGTCGATCCGCGAGGCCGGGACGGCCCGGGAGAAGCGGCGCCCGCGAACCTCCTCGACACTGCGGGAAACCTGAGCCATCCGCTCCGGCAGCAGGTCGGCGGCGGCGAGAACGGCGGCGGCCGCCAGGGCGATTCCGGCCAGGCGGGCCGGGCGTTTTGTCTGCACGGCCGAGGGTAGCACGGCGTTATCGATTCCTTTCCCCCGGGGCTTTTCGATAAGATCCGCCGGGCTTTCGAAGCTCGTGAATGAACGCACCTCGACCGTCCGCAAAGACCGGCCCGATCCGGATGTCGCTTTCCAGCCGTTTCGAGAACATCGAGATGGTGCAGCACCTGTGCTCGCGACTGCTGGAGGGGCGCGACGTCCCGGAGGAGACCCGGCACTGGATCCTCATGGCCGTGCGGGAGGCGGTGGCCAACGCGATCAAGCATGGCAACCGGCAGGACATGTCCAAGCACGTCCACCTCGAGATGGACGTCGTCGCGGACACTCTGGCCATCTCGATCCGGGACGAGGGCGAGGGGTTCGATCCGGGCGCAGTGGTCGACCCGCTGGCCCCGGAAAACCGGCTCAAGACCTCGGGTCGCGGCATCTTCTACATGCGGACGTTCATGGATGAGGTCCGCTTCCAGCGCCACCCCGAGGGCGGGATGGAAATCGTTTTGAAAAAGAACCTGGGCGCGATAAAAGAGAAGGAGGAGAACCCAGCATGAAGACGAACGTGCGCGAGTCCGGCGGGGTGCAGATCGTCGAACTCAAGGGAAAGATCACCATCGGGTCGGGGGACGTGCAGCTGCGCGAAACGATCAACAAGCTGGTCGACTCCGGCAAGAAGAACATCCTCGTCGACATGCACGACGTCACCACGATCGATTCGTCGGGCATCGGCGAGCTCGTCGGCTGCTACACGTCGGTGACGAACAAGGGCGGGAAGCTGAAGCTTCTGCACCTGCCCCCGAAGATCAACGACGTCCTGACCGTGACGCAGCTGATCACCGTGTTCGACGTCTACGAGTCCGAGCCGGAGGCGCTGGGGAGCTTCCGGAGCTAGGGCGCGGGGCGCCACTCCTGAGGCACCCCGGCGGGTCAGGCGGCGCGTTCGACCGGTTCTCGGCGGCGGCCGCTCCCGCACTGGAGGAGGCGCTGGCCGCCGGCCTGCCCGCCCCCTCGCCGGGTGCACCGGAATTGTCCCGGGCGATATCGGAGGCGGCGCTTTCGCGGGGGAAACGCCTGCGGCCGCTCGCCACCCTGGCTGCCGGCGATCTGGTCCGGGCTTCCCGAGACGCGGCGATGCCCGTCGCGGTGGCCGTCGAATACCTTCACGCCGCCTCCCTCGTTCTCGACGATCTGCCCTCGATGGACGACGCGCCGCGCCGCCGCGGACGTCCGGCGCTCCACCGGACCTTCGGGGTCGCGACGGCGGAGCTGTCCGCCGTGGCCCTGCTCGTCCGCTCGTTCGAGCTCGTGGCCAGGAGCCGCTCCCTCTCCGGCGCGCTGAAGGCGCGGATCGTCGGTGAACTGGCGGGCGCCGTCGGGGCCGGCGGCTGCTGCGCGGGCCAGGCGGCGGACCTGTCCGCGGATCCCGCGGCCGTGGCCCTCGACGATCTCGAGTCGATCCATGCGCAGAAGACCGGCGCTCTTTTCGTCGCCGCCGTCCGCGGCGGGGCGCTCTCGGGCGGGGCCGGTGAGCGGACGTTGAACGCCCTGACGCGCTATGCGCGCAACCTCGGTCTGGCCTTCCAGATCACCGACGACCTTCTCGATCTCGAGGGCGATTCGAAGACCATGGGCAAGGAAACCGGCCGCGACGCCCATCGCGCCAACTTCGCCACGGTCCTCGGCGCCGACTCCTCGCGCCAGCTCGTCGAGGAGCTCCTGGCGGCGGCGCTCGACGCGCTCGCGCCGCTGGGTGCCCGGGCGGGGACGCTGGCGGACCTGACCCGTGTGGTCCGAGACCGTCGCTCGTGAAGAACGGACCCACCCTCGTCGAAGCCCGCGCGCGCCTGCGCGAGCTCGGTTATCTCGATGGCGGAGTCGACCGCCTGCTCTTCCGTCCCGTCTTCGAGGGCCGGGGCGGGGCGTTCGTGACGGCGATCGTAATCGGCGCCTTCGCCGCGGCCCTTTCCGCCGTGGCGGCTCTCGAGGCGGCCGAGCCCGGCTTCGCGGGTTCTCCGGCGTCGATCGCCTCGGTCTTCGTGCACGTCTTCGTCGCGGATCTGCTCCCCGCGGTGTTTCTCGCCCTCGTGCTGGCCTGGTTCGCCGAGCGGGTCCGGGCGCCGGGAATCGCGGCGAGCGCGGCCGGCACGGTCGCGGCGCTGATCGTGTTCGCCCTGTGGATCGGCGGAACGTACAGCCTCGGGCGAACCCTTTCGGCGCGGACCCTCCTGTGGGCCGTCCCGATCGCCGTTGCGGCGCTGTTTCTCGCGGCCGCCGTCCGTCTGGGGGTCCTGGCGCTCGCTTTCGCCAGGGCGGGCAACCTCCCGCGCCGCAGCCTCCGGCGTCTCTTCGCCGTAGCGGCGGCGGTGGGGCTGCTCGTCGCCATCCTGCTGCTCTTCTCCCGGAGGGAGCCGCCGTCCGCCGCATCGCCCCAACCCTCGCCCCGGGCGACGCCCGAGGTCGTGATCGCGGTCGATGGCCTCGCCCTCGACGGGGCGGGCAAGGGGAGCCGCTCCGCCGCCCTGCTGGCCGGCGGAGCGGCCGGTTGGTGGCCGGCGGAGCGTGGGTCGCCCCCCGAAATCTGGACGACGCTGGCGACCGGCGACTCCCCGGACCGCCACGGCGTCCGGGCCCTGACGCGCGTGAGACCCCTGGGTTCGAGTCTCGCCGTTCGTCCTCCCTGGGGCACCTCCTGGTACCTCAGGCGCCTGGGACCCGCGCTGCACCTGGTCTCGAACGCGCCGGTGTCGCACATCGACCGGCGGCGCCCCGACTTCTGGGAGGTCGCGGCGTCCGCCGGCCTCCCGAGTCTCTCGGTGGGCTGGTGGGCCTCGGGCCCCTGGCCCGGCGCGACGGTCGTCGACAATCGCACGGTCTTCGCCCGGTCCGACAGCGGCCCCGGAGCCGACCGCGAAGCACTGGCGGCGTTCGAGAGCGAGTCCGGCCGGGGCTTTCGCCTGTCGACGGTGTATCTGCCCGGCTGCGACATCGCGCGCGACGACCCGGCCGCGCTCGAGCAGGCGGAGGCTCGCATCCGCGATGTCCTCGAGTCCTGGATCGACCGGGCGGGGCGCGGGGAAGTCGTTCTGGTCGTTCTGGCGGCGGACAGCCATCCGCTGCCGGCCGCGCTCGGGCGCATGGTGGTCTTCGACGGCCGGCTCGGGCCGCGCAGCGTTCAGATCCAACCGGAGGACGTGGCGCCATCCATCCTGGCGCGGCTCGGCGTGCCGGCCGCCCGCGACATCCCCGGACGACCCGTGGCGACGCTGTTCGCTCCCGGAACGGTCGATCCCGAGACCGTCGCGACCTGGGGACCCCGCGTGGTGCCGCTCGCCTCCGCGGCGCCGGAAAGCGACCGCGAGTATCTCGAGAAGCTGCGTTCTTTGGGATACTTGAAGTGATGAAAGCCGTCTACTTCGAGGCCCACGGCGGCAACGAGGTCCTGCGATACGGCGAGCGCCCGGTGCCGGAGCCCGGGCCGGGCGAGGTGCGAATCGCCGTCCGCGCGGCCGCCCTCAATCGCCTCGATCTCTTCGTTCGCAACGGGATCCCGCACGTGCCGCTGCCTCAGATTCCGGGAGCGGATGCATCCGGAGTGGTCGACCGCCTCGGGGCGGAGGTCGCCGGACTGGCTTCCGGCGACCGCGTGCTCGTCCAGCCCGGCCTCTCCTGCACGGCCTGCGAGTTCTGCCGTGCGGGCGAGCAGAGCCTCTGCACGACGTACCGGATTCTCGGCGAGCACGTCGCCGGGACGCTCGCCGAATTCGCCGTCGTTCCGGCGCGGAATCTCTTTCCGATCCCGGGCGGCCTGACGTTCGCGGAAGCGGCGGCCTTTCCCCTCGCCTACCAGACGGCCTGGCGGATGGTCGTCGGCCGTGCCGCCGTCCGCGCGGGGGAGACGGTCCTGATCCACGGCGGGGGCGGGGGCGTGGCCGGCGCGGTTCTCGAGATCGCGCGGCTGGCCGGGGCCCGGGTCCTCGTCACGACGTCAGGCGAAACGAAGGCCGCGCGTCTCCGGGAGGCCGGAGCCGAACTCGTCCTCGACTATGCGAAGGAGGACGTCCTTCAGGCCGTCCGGAGCCACACCGGCAAGCGCGGCGTCGACGTCGTCGTGGACACGGTTGGCGAGGCCACGTGGATGACGTCCCTCAAGGCGGCCGCCAAGGGCGGCCGCATCGTCACCTGCGGCGCGACCTCGGGCCCGAATCCCAGGGAGGAGATCCGGCTGATCTTCTGGAAGCAGCTCTCGATCCTGGGCTCGACCATGGCCAACGATCACGAGTTCCGCGCGCTCTACGCGGCGGTCGCGGCAGGCCGGATCCGGCCGCGGATCGATCGCGTTTTCCCGCTCTCGCAAGCCGTGGCGGCCTACCGGCGCATGGAGGAGGGGGACGCCCACGGCAAGGTCGTCCTGGTGCCGGACGGGGCGCCGAAGGACTGGCCGGACGGAGACTGAACCCCGGGCTGATATCATCGGGCCGTCCTCACCGGGTCGCGCGGCGGTTCTCGCCGGCGCAACGACCATGACCGAAAGATCCGCGCTTCGTGTCTTCCGCATCCGCGACCTTCCCTGCGAGGAGCGCCCGCGCGAGCGGCTGTTCCGATTGGGACCGGCCGCCTTGTCGAACGAGGAGCTGCTGGCCCTGCTGCTTCGCACCGGGATTCCGGGAGAAAGCGCGCTCGACCGGGCGCGCAGCCTCCTCGCGACCCGCGGGGGCCTCGCCGGCCTGGCCGGAACCTCGACCGACGAACTGGCCGCCGAGCGCGGGATCGGGCCCACGCGCGCCGGCGCCATCGCCGCGGCGATCGAGATCGCGCGGCGGCTGCCGTGCGAGGCGCTCGCGGAGCGGGACCTGCTGAACGATCCGCGACTCGTGAAGGACTATCTCCGGGCGGCGCAGGTCGACGACACGCAGGAGAGGACGGGCGCGCTCTACCTCAACGCCCGGAACCGGCTTCTGAGGAACGACCCGGAGATCTACCGCGGCACCCTCGACCGCGCGGTCGTCGAGCCGCGGGAGATCCTGCGGCGGGCGCTCCTGGGCAAGGCGGCGGCCGTGATCCTGTACCACAACCACCCCTCGGGCGACCCGACGCCCTCGCGTGAGGACCGCGAATTCACGCGGCGCCTCGCCACGGCGGCCGAGGCCGTGGGCGTGCGCTTGCTCGATCACATCGTGGTGGCCCGGGAGGGCTGCGTGTCGTTCCGGGAGGCGGGCCTGCTGTGAGCGGTTGCATATAAAACATCTCTTTGTTATGCTCTATGCATGAGAACGACGGTCGACCTTCCGGAGGAGCTTCTGGAAGAAGCGCGCCGCGCCACCGACTCGAAGACGAAGCGCGAGACCATCGTGCGCGGGCTGGAAGAGCTGGTGAAGAAGGACAAGCGGGAGCGGCTCCGGGCCCTGGCGGGCAAGATCCATCTCGACCTCGACTTGTCCCGTTCCCGAAAGCGGTGAGCCGCACACTCGTCGACTCGTCGGCCTGGATGGATTTTCTCGACGGAGACATGGAGGCTTCCGGTCGCGTCGACGTGCTCCTTGCGGAGGACCGTGCGGCGATTACCGGGCCGATCTGCGCGGAGCTCCTTTCGGGCGCGAGGTCGACGGCGGAATACGGCGCCCTGAAGGAGCTGCTCGACGGAATCGAGTGGGCACCGGAGCCCGAGGGATTGTGGCTTCGGGTCTCGGAACACCGTTTTGCGCTCGCCCGTCGCGGTTTCGCGGCGGGTCTGATCGACCTCACGATCGCGCTCTCCGCTTTCGACGGCGGTTATCGTCTTCTGACGCGCGACCGCGACTTCGCCCGCATCCGCACGGTCGTGCCGATCGAGCTCGATCTCTTCTGAGGTATCTTTCGCCCTCCCGATGAAGACGTTTTACGCGACGACCCCGATCTACTACGTCAACGACCTGCCCCACATCGGGCACATCTACTCGACGGTCGTCACGGACGTCCTGACGCGCTTCCACCGTCTCGTCGGGGAGAAGACCTGGTTCCTGACGGGCACCGACGAGCACGGCCAGAACATCGAGAAGGCGGCCGCGGCCCAGGGGGTGACGCCGATCCAGCTCGCCGACCGGGTCGTCGAGCGCTACCGGGACCTCTACCGGACCTTCGAGATCGCCAACGACGACTTCATCCGGACGACCGAGGAGCGGCACCGCCGCGGCGTCGAGGCCCTGATCGCTCGCATCGGCGCGGCCGGCGACTTCTACACGGCGAAGCACGAGGGCTGGTACTGCGCCAGCTGCGAGGCCTTCTACACCGAGAAGGAGCTCGATGCCGAGCGCCGGTGCCCCGTCCATGGAACGGCGACCGTCTGGGAGTCCGAGGAGAACGTCTTCTTCCGCCTGTCGAAGTACGCCGCGCCCGCTTCTCGAGCACTATCAGACGCACCCCGAGTTCGTCCGGCCCGAGAGCCGCCTGGCGGAGGTCTCCTCGTTCGTCCGCGGCGGCCTCAACGACCTCTCCGTCTCGCGCTCGAAGGTCAAGTGGGGCATCCCGTTTCCCGGGCACCCGGGCCACGTCGTCTACGTCTGGCTGGACGCCCTCGCCAACTACATCACCGCTCTCGGATTCGGCTCGGAGGACGACCGGCGCTACCGCGAGTTCTGGGACCATCCGGAGGCCGAGCGCGTCCACGTCATCGGCAAGGACATCCTCCGTTTCCACGCGGTCTTCTGGCCGGCGTTTCTCATGTCGGCCGGCCTGCCGTTGCCGACGACGGTCCGGGCGCATGGCTGGTGGCTGCGTGACGCGAAGAAGGTGTCCAAGTCCGTCGGCAACATCGTTCGGCCCGACCAGCTCGTCTCCGACTTCGGGCCGGACGCGCTGCGCTACTTCCTGATGCGGGAAATGGCCTTCGGGCAGGACGCGGCATTCTCGGACGAAGCGTTCCTCACGCGCTTCAATGCGGACCTCGCCAACGACCTCGGCAACACGGTCTCGCGGGTCGCGGCGCTCTGCCGGCAGTCCTTCGGCGGGACGCCGAACGCGGTCTGCACCGACAACGAGGTCATGCGCGCCTGGGGCCCGGCCCGTGCCGACTGGCAGGCCGCCATGGCCGACTGCCAGTTCAACCGGGCCCTCGAGGCGGTCTGGCAGTTCCTCTCGCAGGTCAACGGCTTCGTCGTCGCCCGGGAGCCGTGGAAGATCCGGAAGGCGGAGGGGAATGACTCGGCGCGGCTGCACCGCGTGCTTTCGGCGGCCGCCGAGGGCGTGCGCCTTTCCGCGGTGATGCTGTCGCCGTTCGTTCCGAGCACGGCGCGGAAGATCTTCAGACCTTCGCGCTCGAGCCGAAAGACCCCGCGGCGGCGGACCTCGACTGGGGCCGCCTGCCCCTCTCGCGTCCCATGCCCGAACTGCCGGCGCTCTTCCCGCGCGCCGACGCCGAGGCCTATTTACAGACGAAGGATGGCTCCATGACCGAGTCCGACACCTTCCGCTCCGGCGGCTTCTGCGCGCCGACGACAGAATTGCGATCGAGGACTTCCAGAAGGTCAGGCTCAGGACCGCGAAGATCCTGATTGCCGAACGCGTTCCGAAGTCCAACAAGCTCATGCGGCTCGAGGTCGACCTCGGCGACGAGCGCCGCCAGATCGTCGCCGGCATCGCGGCGCAGTACGAGCCCGAGGCGCTCGTCGGCCGCAACGTCGTCGTCGTCGCGAACCTCAAGCCCGCCAAGCTCATGGGCGTGGAGTCGAACGGCATGGTCCTCGCAGCCTCGGTCGGCGAGGCCGGGTCGCCCGTGCTTCTCGACGTTCCGGCGGACGTGCCGCCGGGCAGCAAGGTCAAGTAACGTGAGCCTCGCCGACTCCCACTGCCACCTGCAGATGGGGGAAGGCGCGCCGGAGCTCATCGGACGGGCCCGCGCCGCCGGCGTCTCGCGATTCCTGGTCCCCGGGACGACCCTGGCCGACTCCGTGGCGGCGGCCGCGATGGCGGACCCACCGGCCGGGATCTTCGCCGCCGTCGGCGTCCATCCTCACGAAGCGAAGGATTTCGAACCGGCGAGAGGCGGCGCGGAGTTCGAAGCGCTCGCGCGGCGGCCCGGAGTCGTCGCGATCGGCGAGGTCGGCCTCGACTTTCACTACGACCACTCGCCGCGCGGCAAGCAGATCGAGGTCCTCGAGTGGATGCTCGACTGCGCGCGACGCCTGCGGCTGCCCGTGCTGCTCCACAACCGGGAGAGCGGAGCCGAGATGCTGGCGACCCTCCAGCGGCTCGGGGCGCGGGAAGGGGCTGGCGTCTTTCACTCGTTCACGGAGGACGCGGCGTACGGCAGGAAGGCGATCGAGCTGGGCTATCTGGTGTCCTTCTCCGGCATGATCACCTTCCGCGCCGCCGAGAACATCCGCTCGGCGGCGGCCGGCCTGCCGCTCGAGGCCATGCTCGTCGAGACCGACACGCCGTACCTCGCCCCGGTCCCGCACCGCGGCAAGCCGTGCGAGCCGGCCTACGTCGTCGAGACGGCGAAAAGGCTCGCCGAGGCCCAAAAGGCGGATCTCGATACCGTTGCCGCCGCGACGACCGCGAACTTCGACCGACTCTTCGTGCTCCGCTCCCGGACGTAGAATCCCGGGACCGGAAGGACCTCCATGCCGCTGGCTCCCGGCGATCGACTCGGCGCCTATGAAGTGGTCTCGCCGCTGGGTGCGGGAGGCATGGGTGAGGTCTACCGGGCCCGCGATTCGCGGCTCGGCCGGGACGTGGCCCTCAAAGTGCTGCCCGAAGAGCTCTCGGGCGATCGGGACCGTCTCGGCCGTTTCGAGCAGGAGGCCCGTGCCGCCTCGGCGCTGAACCACCCGAACATCGTCACGATTCACGAGATCGGATTCGAGGGGCAGCGCCCGTTCCTGGCGATGGAGCTGGTCGACGGGAAGAGCCTTCGTGAGATCGTCGCTCCCGGCGCGCTTCCCGTGCGGCGGATGCTCGCACTGGGCGCGCAGATCGCCGAGGGGCTCGCCAAGGCCCACGCGGCGGGGATCGTCCACCGGGACCTCAAGCCCGAGAACGTGATGGTCTCCAGGGACGGCTTCGTCAAGATCCTCGACTTCGGGCTTGCCAAGCTCACGGAGCCCGAGGCCGGGGGAGCATCCGCCATGCCCACGCTGGCCAGGCCGGAGACGCGGCCGGGTGTCGTGATGGGCACGGTCGGCTACATGTCGCCCGAGCAGGCGAGCGGCGAGCCGGTGGACTACCGGTCGGACCAGTTCACGCTCGGCTCGATCCTCTACGAGATGGCGACGGGGCAGAAGGCGTTTCTGAGGAAGACCGCCGCCGAGACGATGTCGGCCATCATCCGCGACGAGCCCGAGCCGGCGGGCAAGCTCCGTCCCGATCTTCCTGCCCCGGTGCGCTGGATCCTCGAGCGGTGCCTCGCCAAGGAGCCGGAGGAGCGCTACACGTCGACGCGGGACCTCGCCCGGGAGCTCGCGGCCGTGCGGGACCACATCTCCGAGGTCTCGAGCGGTGCGGAGGCGGCCGCCGCCGGGCCGGCCCGCTCGCGCCGCCGTGCCGCGCGCCTCGCCGCGGCGCTCGGGCTGCTCGGCGCCGGAGCCGTTGCCGGATGGCTCGGACGCCCCGATCGATCGGGACGCTTTGCGGTGCCCACCTTCCAGCGGCTGACGTACCGCCAGGGCGTCCTCAAGAACGCGCGGTTCTCCCCGGACAGCGCGACCGTCTACTACGGCGCGATATGGGACGGGGATGCCGGAGTGCATCTCTACATGACCCGGCCGGACAGCCCCGAGTCCCGCGCCCTCGATTTTCCGGTGGGTACCGACATCCTGGCCGTTTCCTCGCTGGGAGAGCTCGCGATCCTGATGGATCAGGCCCCCGACGAGGGGACCCTCGCGCGCGTGCCGATCGCGGGCGGGGCACCTCGCAAGATTCTCGAGGGTGTGCCATACGCCGGAGCCGACTGGTCGCCGGACGGGAAGGCGCTAGTGGCCGTGCGCGGTGTCGAGGGGGCGTTCCGTCTCGAGTTTCCGGTCGGAAGGAGGATCCTCGAGGGCGCCGGCCTCGTTCCGGCTTTTCCACGATTCTCGCCGGGCGGCGACCGGATCGCATTCTGGGATCTTGCGACCTCTTCCCTCGTCGCAGTCGAGCCGACCGGAAAGGGCCTCGCGACGATCACGTCGGGCTGGTCCGACATGGCAGGAGTCCCGTGCTGGAGTCGCGACGGCGCAGAGATCTGGTTCACCGCTTCGCGCAAGGGGGAGCCAATCTCGCTCTGGGCGGTCGACCGGAAAGGAAGGGTCCGGCTCGTCGCGCGAGTCCCCGGGGACCTGGAGCTCGACGACCTCGCCCGGGACGGCCGGGTGCTGCTCGCGCACCACACGCTCCTGACCGGGCTTCGGGGACTGCCTCCGGGCGGCTCGGCCGAACGCGAGCTCTCCTGGCTCGATGCCTCGATCCTGGCGGACCTCTCGTCGGACGGCCGGACGCTCCTGCTGAGCGAGGAGGGCGAGGGGGCCGGCTCCGGCGGCGCGGTCTACCTCCGCCGCACCGACGGATCCCCCGCCGTCCGACTGGGAGACGGCGCCGGCCTGGCGCTATCGCCGGACGGGACGCGGGTGCTGGCGAGGCGGGACGCGGGCGGGGGCAAGCCCGCGCTGGTCCTGCTGCCGACCGGGCCGGGAGAGGTCGAAGCGCTCGAGACCGGTTCGCTCGATCCGACCGGATGGGGCGCGTTTCTGCCCGACGGCCGGAGCATCCTGTTCTCGACCGGTGGGGAGAATCCGGGCGCCGGCCGAATCTACCTGCTCGGCCCATCCGGGGGTATGCCGCGTCCCGTCGGACCCGAGGGCACGACGCTCTGGCCGTACGCGAACGCGGTCTCGCCGGACGGGCGGTTCGTCCTCGGGCGCCGCGCGTCCGGCAACGGGCCCGGCGTTCCAAGCATCCTCCCGTTGAACGGCGGGGAACCGCGCGAGGTTCCGGGCTGGAGCGAGGGCGTGCCGGTCCAGTGGAGCGCCAACGGCCGCTCGATCTACGTCGCCGGCGGTCTTTTCAGCTTCGGTTCGAGCGAGGCGTGGATCGTGGACGTGGAGACCGGAAGGCGCCGTCCCTGGAAGACTTTTGTCCCCAAGGGCGCCTATTCGGTCCTGGGCCGCCTTCGCCTGACGCCGGACGGTACCGCGTACGCCTACAACACCCGCCGGTTCTATTCGGAGCTCTACCTGGTCGAAGGCCTTCGCTAGCGTGGCCGGGCGCCGCATCTCCGATCGCGAGTTCGAAGCCTGCGTCGAAGAGGCGCTCGCCTCGGTCCCGGCGGCCTTCCGCAGGTACCTCGAGAACGTCGTCGTCGCGGTCGAGGACGAGCCGAGCGACGAGGACTACGATGAAACCGACGTCGACGACGAGGACGAGCTCTTCGGCATCTTCCGCGGCGTCCCCTACTTCGAGCGGGGCGAAGCTCGTCTCGAGCCTCCCGGCGCAGATCGCGATCTTTCGGGGCCCGATCCTGCGCCAGCTGCGCCACGCGCGGGGAGGCCGTCCGCGAGATCCGCGACACCGTGGTCCACGAGGTCGGCCACATGCTCGGGCTCGAGGACGAGGAGATGCCGTACTGACCGGCCGGGGCCGGGCAGGCCTTTTGCTAGGCTCTGGACCGACATGAAGACACGCAAGGACCCGGAGACCGGCGAGACGGTGAGCGCCAAGCCCGCGGCCGCCGCGCGGATGCGGGTCGCCAACGCCTTCACCCACGTGGAGGACGTCGCGTACCTGGGTCTCGGAATCCTGCTCGCGGCGTGCGCGGCCGTGGCCCTGACAGCGGTGCGTGCCTTCTGGAACGCGATCCAGCGGAACGACGACCGTCCACGACATCGTGCTCGTGCTGGACCGGATCCTGCTCGTGCTCATGATCGTCGAGCTGCTCTACACCGTGAAGGTCTCCTATCGGGAGCACACGCTCGTGCCGGAGCCGTTCCTGATCGTCGGCCTGATCGCCGTAATGCGCCGCATCCTGATCGTGACCGCGCAGCTGGCCGTCCTGGTCGAGAAACCGGACGCCCTCGCCTTCCGAAGCGCCCTCTTCGAGCTCGGCCTGCTGACGGTGATGGTCGTCGCCATCGTCGGATCGCTCCTGATGCTGCGCAAGCGCTCGGCGACTCCCGTCCCGGAGGCGGCATGAAGCGGGGAGCCGCCTTCGCGTTCGCGGCGTCGCTGGCGGCGGCGGCGTTTGCCCGCGCCGCGACCCCCGTCGAGGTCGCGCGCAACGAGGCCGAAGTCAACGCGAAGTCTCCGGCGGGAAAGCGCTACGAGGGCGTGCTCGTGCCGAAGGCTCGAGGACTGGCTGCGGCCCGCGCTCGAGCGTTGCACCGAGAAGGTACCGAAGGAGGAGCTCATCTCGTTCGATGCACTGGTGCGGGTCGGGGAGGACGGGAAGGCGGAGGAGGTCGTCTTCGGCCCGGAGACGGCGCTCGCCCGGTGCGTCGCGCCGGACTTCCAGGACAGGGCGTACCCGCGACCGCCGAAACCCTCCTGGTGGGTCAAGATCGAGGTCCGGCTGCGCTGAGCCGGCGCCGGAGACCCGGTCAGAAAAACGAAAAGCGCGGCGTCGCCGCCGCGCTCGGTGGTAGCTCCCGGACAGAACCGGGCGGGGGCGAGCCCCGCCCCTACTTTCGGGGTCCCCTCGGGCCCCGGTGGTCGCGGTTGAAGTGGCCGCGGTGCTCGCCCGGTCCGCGCCCGCCGCGCGGGAACTCGTCGCGGCCCTCGTCCTCGCCGGGAGCGCCGACGGGCGCGAGCGCCATCTCGGCGTCGAGCTCCTCCTTGGACATGGCCTGCTTGCGGGAGAGCTTGATCTTTCCCATCGGATCGACGGCGATGATCTTGACCGTGACCTCGTCGCCTTCCTTGACCACGTCGGTCGTCTGGCGGACCCGGTAGGGAGCCAGCTCCGAGATGTGGACGAGGCCGTCCTGGCCGGGAAGGATTTCGACGAAGGCGCCGTAGGCCTCCACGCGCCGCACCTTGCCGCGGTAGACCTTGCCGATCTCCGGCTCCTGCGTCAGCGACTCGATGATCTCGATCGCCTTCAGCGCGGCGGCCTCGTCGGAAGAGGCGATGGAGACCTTGCCGGAATCCTCGACGTCGATCTTGCAGCCCGGTCGACTCGATGATCGAACGGATCGTCTTGCCGCCGGAGCCGATGACGTCGCGGATGCGGTCCTTGGGGATCTGGATCGTGAAGATGCGCGGGCGCGTAGCGCGAGATGTTCGGCCGCGGCGCCTGCAGGGCCTCGGCCATCCGGTCGAGGATGTGGAGCCGGCCGGCGCGGGCCTGCTCGAGCGCCTTCTCGAGGATGTCGCGGCGCAGGCCCTTGATCTTGATGTCCATCTGCAGGGCGGTGATGCCCTCGCGGGAACCGGCGACCTTGAAGTCCATGTCGCCGTAGTGGTCCTCCTGGCCGGCGATGTCGGTCAGGACGGCGAAGCGGTCGCCGTCGGAGACGAGGCCCATCGCCACGCCCGCGACCGGCGCCTTGATCGGAACGCCGGCGTCCATGAGCGCGAGCGTGCCGCCGCAGACCGTCGCCATCGAGGAGGAGCCGTTGGATTCGAGGATGTCGGAGACGACGCGCACCGTGTACGGGAACGCGTCCTCGGAGGGCAGCATCGGCGAGAGCGACCGGCGGGCCAGGTTGCCGTGACCGATGTCGCGGCGCGACGGGCCCGCGCATGAACTTCGTTTCGCCGACGGAGAACGGCGGGAAGTTGTAGTGCAGCAGGAACGTGTGCTCGCTCTCGCCCTCGTACTCCTCGATGATCTGGGCGTCGTCGGAGGTGCCGAGGGTGGCGGTCACGAGGGCCTGGGTCTCGCCGCGGGTGAAGAGCGCCGAGCCGTGGGTCCGCGGCAGGATGCCGACTTCGCAGGTGATCGGGCGGATCTGCGAGAACTCGCGGCCGTCCAGGCGCTTGCCGGCCAGGATCGTCTCGCGCGTCAGCACCTTGACGAGGTCGTCGGCGGCCCGCGCGACCTGCTTGCGCTTGTCGGCCTCCGCCTCGGGGACCATCGAGACGGCCGCCTTCTTGACCGCCTTGATCTCGGCGTAGGACGCGATCTTGTTGGCCATGCGTCATGGCCGCCCTCATCGGGGCCTCCCAGGCCATGCGGACCTCGGCGAAGACGCTCGAGGGATAGGACTCGGGCGCCTGCCAGAAGGGCTTCTGGAATCCGCCGCGGCGCTGCAGGGTGACCTGCGCGCCGACGATCTGCCGAACCGCCTCGTGGCCGAAGAGGATCGCGTCGATCAGGGTCTGCTCGGAGATTTCGCGGGCGCCGCCTTCGACCATGACAAACGGCGTCGTCGGTGCCGGCGACGATCAGGTCGAGGTCCGACTTGTCGCGCTCGGCGTTGGTCGGGTTCAGGACGAACTTCCCGTCGAGCCGTCCGACGCGCACCGCGCCGACCGGCGTGTGGAACGGGACCGTCGAGCAGGTCAGGGCGACGGAGGCCCCGTTGATGGCGAGGATGTCCGCGTCGTTCTGGCCGTCGGCCGAGAGGACGAAGGCGACGATCTGGGTCTCGTGGTTGAAGCCCTTGGGAAACAGCGGCCGCATCGGCCGGTCGATCAGGCGGGAGGTCAGGATCTCCTTCTCCGTCGGCCGCCCCTCCCGCTTGAACCATCCGCCGGGGATCCGCCCCGCGGCGTACGTGGGTTCACGGTAGTCGACGGTCAGGGGAAAGAACTCGGCGTTTTCCTTGGGCTCCTTGTTGAAGACGGCGGTGGCGAGCACCACCGTGTCTCCGTAGCGGACGACGGCGGCTCCGTCGGCCTGCTTGGCGAGCTTGCCGATCTGGATTTCGAGGGTCTTCGAGCCGAGGGGAACGGAAATCTGGTCGATCATGGGTTTCTGCCCTTTTCAAAAAAGGCGTCGGAGGTCGGTCGTCTCGGACCGAACCGGGCGCGCGGCGTCGCGGCGATGCGCCACGGCGGAGGCGTTCCGGCGCCGGGACGACTACTTCCGGAGGCCGAGACGCTCGATGAGCTTGTGGTACCGCTGCGAGCTCTCGCTCCGCAGGTACGCGAGCAGGCGGCGCCGGCGCCCGACCATCTGCAGCAGGCCGCGGCGGGAGTGGTGGTCCTTCGCGTTGGTCTGGAAGTGCTCGGTCAGGTAGGTGATCCGGGTCGTGAGCAGGGCAACCTGGACTTCCGGTGACCCGGTGTCGGTATCGTGGGTACGATACTTTTTGATGATGTCCGGCTTTCCGGACTCGAACTCGGTAACGTTCACTCGGCCTCCAAAGACTTGATAACGCTCACTCTTTTTCTATAAGCGGCGGAGACTAACACAACCCGTGAGCCCTGTGTAGGGGCGGGGCCGCCCGACCGGGCCGTTTTCGGGCGGGCCGAGGCGAAAACCCCCGCTATTCCAGCACGATTCTCGGCCGGATGAGCGCGACGCCCCGGTCCCCGATCGGGTTGACCTGGCCCAGCGCGAGCATGTCGTTGGTGGGGCCGACGAGCGTGACCCAGTCCCCCTCGCGGGCGTCGATGTCCCGGGCCGGCACGGACTGGCCCCGCCGGATCTTCCACGCCTCGAGCGAGGCCAACTGGATCCTGGGAAACGGGAAGGGGACGCGGGAGAGCGGCACGGCATGCGGTGCGGCGAGCCTCTCGGCGGCCGGCAGGGACTCGAAGCGCTCGAGGCCGACCGCATCGGCGACGTCGAAGGCGCCGATGCGCGTTCGGCGGAGCGTTTCCAGGTGGGCGCCGCAGGACAGCTTCTCCCCGAGCTCGCTGGCGATCGAGCGGACGTAGGTGCCCGAGCTGCAGGCGATCGAGAACGTCAGCCGCCCTCCCTCGAGAGGGCCGAAGGAAAGCTCGGAGACGCGCACGGTCTTGGGCATCGAGGGAACGCTCTCTCCCCGGCGCGCCATCTCGTAGAAACGGCGCCCCCCGACCTTCTTGGCGGAGTAAGGCGGCGGCGACTGCAGGAACTCCCCCCGGAACGCCGCGGCCGCCGCCTCGATCGTGGCGGAATCGACGCCGGCGAAGTCGCGGTCGGGCCCGGTCGGCGCACCCTCGCGGTCGTACGTCGTCGTCGATCGGCCCAGCCGGATCGTCCCCGCGTAGGTCTTGTCCATGAGCGTGAAGAAGCCCTGCAGCCGGGCCGCGCCGGCCGCACAGAGCAGCAGCAGGCCGGTCGCCATCGGGTCGAGGGTGCCGCTGTGGCCGATGCGCGAAACCCCGGTGGCTTTGCGCACGCGTTCCACGACGTCGTGCGAGGTCAGGCCCTCCGGCTTGTCGATGAGAAACAGGGCGCCCCGGCGCAGGGGATCGGAGCCCGTCACGAATCCTCGCCGTCGTCGGTCCGGCCGGGGGGCAGGACCTCGTGGAGGAGCGCCTCGATCCGTGCGCCCCGTTCGAGCGACCGGTCGGAGACGAAGTGGAGCTCCGGGGCGTACCGCAGCTTGCAGCGCTGGCCGACCTCGCGGCGCAGGAAACCGGCGGCCCGTTGGAGGGCTTTCTCGGCCTTCTCGCGATCCTCGTCGTCGCCGAGGCAGGAAAAAAAGACGCGGGCGGACCGGAGGTCCGACGGCATCTCGACGTCCGTGATCGTCACGCGCCGCAGGTCGGGATCGTGCGCCTCGATGAGAACGAGGCTCGAGATCTCCGCCCGGACCAGGTCGGCGACGCGCTGGCTGCGCCGGGAATCCTTCTTCATGGTCTGGTCGTCCCCGTCCCATGGCACAGGCATGAACTCATTCCGGCATCCGGGCCCTCGGCCGTCGGGGAGGGGCTCGTCCCGTCCCCGTTTCGACGGGCGGCCACGAGAGCCGCCCCTACGACGAAGGCGCGGCCATGCCCTCCGGCGACCGCGCTTCTACACATGGATGAACTCGTTTCGGTACTCCAGGATCTCTCCGTCGAGATTCTCCTCGACGAATCGCAGCACGCTCTGGAGCAGCGCGTCGAGCGGCGCCTGGTCGGGGCCGACCGCGGCCACGCCGAGCGCGGCGCGCTGGAGCAGGTCCTGGGCGCCGACCTCGGCCGCCGAGATCTCGAAATCGCCCCGGATTCGCGCCTTGAGGCTTCTGAGAATCATCCGTTTTTCCTTCAGGCCGCGGCAGCCCGGCAGGTGCAGGTCGAAGACGGCGTAGGCGAGGACCATGGGCGGCCGGAAACCGGCGCGTTCCGCTCAGTCGATGGAGTGCACCGGCCCGGACGCGGCGAGCGCCCGGCCGGTCAGGCCATCACTCCGGCGACCTTCTCGACCTGGAACGCTTCGATGACGTCTCCGACCTTCACGTCCTGGTACCGGTCGAGGCCGATGCCGCACTCGAAGCCCTGCTTGACCTCCGAGACGTCGTCCTTGAACCGCCGCAGCGACCCGATCTTGCCTTCGTAGACGACGCGGTTGTCCCGCAGGAGCCGGACCTGCGCCGCGCGGGGGATGACTCCCTCGGTCACGTGGCAACCGGCCACCACGCCGAACTTCGGCACCTTGAAGGTGTTGCGCACCTCGGCGCGGCCGCGCGCGACTTCCTTGAGCGTCGGATCGAGCAGGCCCTCCATGGCCTTCTTGATCTCGTCGGTCACGTTGTAGATGACGGTGTGCAGTCGGATCTCGACGCCGACCTTCTCGGCTTCCTCGGCCGCCTTCTTCTCGGGGCGCACGTTGAATCCGACGATGATCGCGCCGGAGGCCGACGCCAGCAGCACGTCGTTGATGTTGATGGCTCCGACCCCGGCGTGCAGCAGCGAGACCTTGACCTTCTCGTTGGAGAGCCGCCGCAGGGCCTGCGAAAGCACCTCCATCGAGCCGGAGACGTCGGCCTTCAGGATGAGCGGCAGGTCCTTGACCTTGCCTTCCTGGATCTTGCTGAACAGCTGCTCGAGGGAGAGGCGCGAAGAGGCGGCCATGGCCTTCTCCCGTTCCTTGAGCTGGCGGAAGGAGACCACCGAGCGGGCCTTCGTCTCGTCCTCGACCGCCTGGAAGGCGTCTCCCGCCTGGGGCAGATCCTCGAAGCCGGTGACCTCCACGGGCGTGGCCGGCCCGGCCTCGTCGACCTTGGCACCCCGGTCGTCCTGCATCGAGCGCACGCGGCCGAAGACCGCGCCGGCGAAGAAGACGTCGCCGACCCTCAGCGTCCCCGACTGCACGAGCACCGTGGCGACGTTGCCCCGGCCGGCCTCGCGCCGGGCCTCGAGCACGATGCCCCGGGCTTCACCGGCCGCCGGGGCCATGAGCTCCTGCATGTCGGCGACGATCAGGATGAGCTCGAGCAGGTGCTCGATGCCCTGCTTCTTGAGCGCGGAGATCTCGGCCGCGGGCGTGTCGCCGCCCCAGGACTCGAGCAGCACGTTCTGGTCCGCGAGCTCCTTCTTGACGCGCTCCACGTTGGCGTTCGGCTTGTCGATCTTGTTGATGGCGACGACGATCGGCACCTTGGCGGCGCGGGCGTGATTGATGGCCTCGATGGTCTGCGGCATGACCGCGTCATCGGCGGCCACCACGAGAACGACGATGTCGGTGGCCTTCGCGCCCCGCGCGCGCATCGAGGTGAAGGCCTCGTGGCCCGGGGTGTCGAGGAACACGATCGGCTTGCCGTTGGCCTCGACGCGGTACGCGCCGATGTGCTGGGTGATGCCGCCGGCCTCGCCGGCCGCGACGTTGGCCTTGCGGATGACGTCGAGGAGCGACGTCTTGCCGTGGTCGACGTGGCCCATGACGGTCACGACAGGCGCGCGCGGCACCCGGGCGACGCCCTCGCCCTCGGGCGCGGCCGAATCCTTCTCCGCGCGCGCGAGTTCGAGCTCCTCCTCGAAGGATACGACGGCGGCCTCGACGCCGATCTCCTTGGCGATCTGGACCGCGGTCGCGGCGTCGATCGTCTGGTTGACCGTGGCGAGCACGCCGCGCTGCATGAGAAGGCGCTGGATGTCGCGGCCGAGCACGCCGAGCTTCTCGGAGAGCTCCTTGACCGTGACGCCCTCGGTGAAGAACACGGGGCCGGTGGGCGCCGGCTTCTTGAACTCCAGCAGCTTGCCCGAGTCGTGCGCCCGCGTCTCCTTGGCGGCGCGGCGGATGGCCGATTTCGAGACCGGCGGGGGGCCCGAAGGCTCGGTGTCGTCGGCACCCGTCTTCTCGATGAGGGGAAGCGAGATGTCCGAGTAGGTGTCTTCCTTGTAGGTTCCGACGAAGTCGCGCAGGTTGACCTCGTCGGCGACCGTGATCTTCGGACGCGCGCTGCGCTTGCCCGCGGCCGCCTTCTTGGCGTCGTCGGCGTCCTTCTTGCGCTTGACCGGGCCGCGCTCGGGCGCTCCGGCCGCCACTCGGCCCGCCGGCGCGCCGGGGCGGGGAGGCCCGCCGAGCGGCCGGGCTCCGGGACCGCCGGGAGCGGGCCGGTAGACGGACGGTCCCTGCGGACGCGGACCCATCGGCCGCCCGACACCTCCGGAGGGTCCCATCGGCCGATTCAAGCCGGCGGCGGGGCCCATCGGGCGTCCGCCGGAGGGACCCATGGGGCGGCTGACCGGGCCGCCGGGCCGGGATCCGGACGGTCCCGTCGGTCTCGGCGGGACGACCGGGCGGGGCGGCAGGATGATCTTTCGAGGCACCGGCGGCGCGGCGGGCTTGGCCGGTTCCGGTTCCGGTTCCTCCGGGACGACCGCCGTCCGAGCGGGTTCGGCGGCCTTGGCCGCGGCTTTCGCGGCGGCTTTGGCTTCCGCGGCCGCCTTCGCGCGTTTCGCGGCGGGCGACAGGGGGGGCGCCGGGGCGGCCGGGGCCCCGGGGGCGGCCTTGCGCGGAGCGGCTGCGCTCGCGGCCGGCTCGGCCTCGTCCTCGGGGGTCTCGGTCTCGGGGGCCGCCGGCTTCTCGACGATCTTGATGCGATTCAACGCGCTCTTCTGCGGGCGGGCCGCCCGGGCCTCGGTGTCCCGCACGATGAGCTGCTTGGGCGCGTGCGTCTTGCCCTGGAGGATGGCGAGGACGGTGGATTCATCCAGCGCCGCCTGCGGCGACTTGACGTCGACGCCGATCGACTGAAGGAGAAAGAGGACTTCTTTGCTGCCGATCCCCATCTGGGCGGCGAGCTCTTCGACGCGGATCTTTCCCATGCGGCTCGGTCTACTCCCTCACGCCGGTCTCGGCCGGCGTTTCCGTTGCTTCGGGTTCGGCCTCGTCGGCCGCTTCGTCTTCGTCGAGCTCGTCTTCGGCCTCGTCGGCAGCGACGAGGCTCTCCTCCGCGGCGCGGGCGGCCTCGAGGATCTTCTCGGCGGTCTTTTCGCCGAGCCCGGGAATCGCCGAGAGTTCTTCGGCCGACTTGTCGAGAAGCTCGCCGAGCGTCGCGATGCCGGCCTCGGTCAGCCGCTCGGCGGTCTTCTCGCCGATGCCGTCGATCGTCGCCACGGCGGTCTGGCGGCGGCGGGAGGCCTGCAGCATCCGCGACAACGCCTGGGCGACCTCTCCCTTGACCTCGGTCTCGCCCTTGATCTCGATCTTCATCCCGATCAGGGCCGAGGCGAGCCGGACGTTCTGGCCCTTCTTGCCGATTGCGAGCGAGAGCTGGTCGTCCTCGACGACGCAATCCAGGCTCATCGTGCCGTCGTCGTGGTGGATCGGCGATACGCGGGTGATCTTGGCCGGTGCGAGCGCGTTCTGGGCGAAGTTGATGAGATCGTCGGAATACAGGATGACGTCGATCTTTTCGCCGTGGAGCTCCCGCATGATCGACTGGACGCGGCTGCCGCGCATGCCCACGCACGCGCCGACCGGATCGACGTCTCTCTCCCGCGACCGAACGGCGACCTTGGCGCGTTCACCGGGTTGCCGGACCGCGCCCTTGATGACGACCGTTCCGTCGTAGATCTCGGGAACTTCCATCTCGAAGAGGCGAATCAGAAGGCGCGGATCCGTGCGCGAGAGCACCAGCTGCGGGCCCTTCGGATTGCGGTGAACGTCGTAGAGAATGGCGCGGATGCGCTCGCCCTGCCCGTAGCGTTCGGCGCGGGACTGCTGGTCGCGCGGGACGATGGCCTCGCTCTTGCCGAGGTCGACGATCATGTCCCCGCGTTCGAAACGCTTGACGGTGCCGTTCATCAGCTCGCCGACCTTCGGGAAGTACTCGTTGTAGACGTTGTCCCGCTCGGCCTCGCGGACCTTCTGGTACAGGACCTGCTTGGCCGTCTGCGCGGCGATGCGGCCGAGGCCCACCGTCTCGCGATAGATGCGGACTTCGTCGCCGAGGACGAGGTCGTGGACCTCGACGGACGGTTCCCCTTCGGCTCCGGGCCGCAACACGCGGACCTCGCCCTTGGTGCCCTTGGCGGCGATGAGCGCCGTCGCCTCGTCGAGAAGAACCTGCGGCGGCGGTTCCTCGGATTCGGTGTCGAGTTCGGCCACGACGGTGCGCGGCGAGTAGACGGTCATCGCGCCGGTCTGCCGGTCGATCAGCGTGACCATGGCCTTGTCGTGGTAGTACTTTCGCGCCGCCGAGGACATGGCTTCCTCGAGCGCTCCGAACATCTTCTCGGGGTCGATGTCCTTCTCGCGCGAAACCTGTCGGATGACCGACGGATCGATGATCATGGAAACCCGCTCTTTCCTATCGCCCCGGGCGTTCTCGTCGCGGCCACTCGAAGTCGAGTCGTGCGAGTCGAATTTCGCCGAAACGGACATTATAGATTCTGCGGTCGGCCTCATCAACGACGGTGAGCACGTCGCCGTCGACTCTCTCGAGACGTCCGCCGAAGTTTCGCGCGGGAGAGATCGCCGGAGGCCGGGCGCCGTCGACGGGAAGGGGCGCGGGCACCACCGGCTCGTCGGTCTTCACCCGGACGCGCCGTCCCACGAAGCGCGCCGCGTCCTCGACCGAGTAGAGTCGGCGATCCAGGCCGGCCGACGACACCTCGAGGGTATAGCGGTGGCCGATCTCGTCGGCCGCGTCGAGCAGCGCCGAGGCCTCGCGGGAAACGCGCTCGCAGTCCTCGACCGAGACGGGACTGCCGTCCTGGCGTTCGAGGACCAGGCGGAGGACCGAAAAGCGGCCGGCGCCGGCCGACTCGACGGCCAGAAGGCGGCAGCCTCTCTCCTCGGCGATCTCGCCGATTTCCCGTGTCGTTTTGTCGCTCAAGGGCCTCTTCATCGAACAAAAAAGCGGGCCGAGCCCGCATTACCTCAGACGCGGGCCGTTTATATCAAAATTCGGCACCCGCCGCGCCCGGTGGCGGGGCCTCCGCCCGTCGCGTCGGTAAGCGGAGCCGGGGGAAAGCGTTAGCCCGTGCTTCGCGACGGGCGCCGGCCGGCCGGCCGGCGGTGCCGCCGATTGCAAAGGCTGTGCAAAGTCTACAATCAGGAGAATCCGCCGGGCCGGTGGCGTGTTGAATCAGGGTGGCGGCCGGCACCGCCCTGGGAGAGTTGCGTGTCCGATTCCGACGAGACCGGTCCTTTCGCGGGCGAGCGGAGCATGCTGGCTTCGATGGGGGCGCGTCGCTCGTGGTTTTCCCGCGATCGGGACCCGGAGGAGGCCGACCCCTCAGAGGAAGAAGAAGCGGAGCTGGAGGGCCCGTCGGCACGAAGCATGCTCGAGTCGCTCGCGAGCCACGCGGGTCCGCAGCCGGCCGGGGAGTCCGGCCCATCGGAAGCCGACGAGGACGACGGCCCGTTTGCCCGGAGCATGCTCGGGTCGCTCGCGAGCCAGGCGGGTCCGCAGCCTCCCGAGGAGACCGTCCGCCCCTCGCTGCTCGCTCTGGAACGTGCCCCAACGACCCCGGCGGAGCGCCCGCCGGGCGCGGTCGCGCCAATCGCACACAGCACCCTGGCCGAGCTGGCGGGTCTCGAGGAGCACGCGACGAGCGCCTTCCCGATCGAACGCGCCATCCTCATCTCGCTGTTCGCGCACCTGGTTCTCCTGATCCTCCTCATCGTCGTGCCCGTTCGAACGCCGGCGACCGAAGGAAACATCATCGACACTCTGGCTGCGGCCATGCAGACCCCGAAAGACGACTCGCCGATACCGGTGAACTTCCGGGACCTCCCGGGAGCGGCCCGCGAGAATCCCAAGCGCTCGCCCCTCTCCGACGCGGATCGCCGCGCCGGCGGCGGCGACCCGGCCCGCCCGAAGTCCGACACGCCGTTCGTGCCGCGGTCGCCCGGAATCACGGGCCTCGCGCCGGGGCCCCGGGCGCCTCGCGTTCCCGGGGGGCCGGCGCAGGCCCAGGGCCGCGACGCACGGTCTGCCGCGCAGGCGGAGGCAGAGCGGCGCGCGGCGCCCGACAAGGCGGATGCCTCGGCCGAGCGCAAGGCATCGGAGTTCCCGGCGGACATGCGGCCCTCCCTCTCGAACGGCCCCCGCGAGGTGACCAAGCTCGCCGGTCTCGACGCCGCGATTCGTGAGGCCGCGCGCGGCACGGTCGGCGGCGAGGGCGGCGCGCCGATGCCGAACGAGGAGGGCGGGTTCGTCGACGTCGGGGGTGTGTCGTTCGAGACGAGCTGGTACGACTGGGGTCCGTACGCGGCCGAGATGCTCCGCCGGATCAAGCTCCACTGGCGCATCTCCCGGGACCTGCTCCTGCTCCAACAGAACGGAAACACCCAGATCGCTTTCTCGATCATGGCCGACGGAAGCGTCGCCGACGTGCGGGTCCAGCGGCCGTCGACGATCCCGCCCTACACGCACGGGGCGATGCAGGCGATCCTGGAGTCGGATCCGTTTCGCCCTCTGCCCAGGGACCTCCTGCAAATGGTCCCGGGCAAGGACCGCGAGCGGATCGTCATCAACTTCATCTATTTCCCGACGCAGGAACAGCTCGACGGCTACCGGGAGCCGCGGTGAACGAGCCCGAACGGATCCGCCGCGCGCTCGAAGAGGCGGAAACGGTGGCCGTGGTGGGATGCTCGCCGGATCCTTCGCGGGCCTCGCATGCGATCGCCCGCTATCTGCTGGGCGAGGGCTACCGCGTGGTTCCCGTCAACCCGAATCACGCCGAGATCCTGGGCCAGAGGTGCTATCCGTCGCTTTCGGAGATTCCGGACGACCTCCGGATCGACATCGTGGACGTCTTTCGCCGTTCGCAAGTTCGTAGCGCCCGTGGCCGAGGAGGCGATCCGGAGGAGGGTGCGGTTCGTGTTCCTGCAGCTGGGGGTGGTGGACCCGGCCTCGGCGCGCCGGCTGGAGGAGGCCGGCGTCGGGGTGGCCATGGACCGCTGCATCCTCGTGGAGCACGAGCGGCTGGGAATTCCGCCGAAATCGAGGAATGCCGGGCGGTAGGAAGGCGTTTCCTGCATGTCCGATAGGGACACAACTTTAGGAGAAAGACGCTTCATTATGGAGAGAACCACCAAACGGGCCCTGTCTTTTTCGGCTTTGATCGCGGCCGCCGTCGTGTTCGGCATGGTGGTCGCAGGCTCCGTCAACGTGACTCCGCGCTCCGAGGCCCAGCGTCCGCCGGCGCCCACGGCCGCGCACAACGGGGGAGTGCTGCTCCCCTCCTTCGCCGACACGGCGCAGGAGGTGATGCCGTCGGTGGTGTCGATCACCTCGACCGACATCGTCAAGGGCCGCGGCCGCCGTTACCAGCAGAGCCCGTTCGGCGACGGAGACCCCTTCGAGTTCTTCTTCGGCCCTCCGGGGGGCCAGAACCGCCGCGGCCAGCCGCGGGACGAGGAGGAGCACAAGGAGGTCCAGGGGGGCACCGGGTTCATCATCTCGGAAGACGGCTACATCGTGACGAACAACCACGTCATCGAAGGCGCCGACAAGATCGAGGTCCGGATCAACAACAAGGAAAAGTATCCGGCCCGGCTCGTCGGCAAGGATGCCGCGACCGATCTCGCGCTGCTCAAGGTCGACGTCAAGCAGCGCCTGACCCCGCTCGCGCTCGGGGATTCCGAGAAGGTCCGGGTCGGCGAGTGGGTGATGGCGATCGGAGATCCGCTCAACTTCGACAAGACGGTGACGGTGGGCGTGGTGTCCGCCAAGGACCGGTCGGGCCTCACGGCCGACGCGGCCACGCGCAGCTTCGAGAACTACATCCAGACGGACGCGGCGATCAACTTCGGCAACTCCGGCGGCCCGCTTCTGAACGTCAACGGCGAGGTCATCGGCATCAACACGGCGATCTTCCGGCCCGCGCAGAACATCGGATTCGCCGTTCCGATCAACACGCTGAAGTCGATCCTTCCGCAGCTGCGGGAGAAGGGGAAGGTCGTCCGCGGCTTCCTCGGCATCAACATCGTGAACGTCGACTCGGATCGCGCCGCGGCCTTCGGGCTCAAGTCCCAGGACGGGGCCTTCGTCGAGTCGGTGGAAGCCGGCAAGCCGGCGGAAAAGGCCGGGGTCCGGCCGGGCGACACGATCATCCGGGTCGACAACGTTCCGGTCAAGGACACGCGGGATCTGATCGGCTACGTTTCGAGCAAGGCTCCGGGCAGCCGGGTTCAGCTCACCGTCGTGCGCGAGGGCAAGGAGATGACGCTGACGGGCACGCTCGCCGAGCGCAAGGACGAGCCGACCGACGAGGGCGCTTCCGAGGCGAGCGCCAGCGACGACTCGCCCGGCAAGATCGGCATCACGGTCCAGGAGCTCACGCCGCAGCTTCGGCAGATGCAGCGGATCAAGGCCGGGATCGAGGGCCTGATCGTCGTCCGCGTCAAGGAAGTCTCGCCCGCGGCCGACGCCCAGATCCAGGAAGGCGACATCATCACGCAGGTCAACGGCGAGAAGGTGACGACGGCCGAGGAGTTCGGCAAGCTGGTGGCGAAGGCGAAGAAGGGCGATTACCTCCGCCTCTACGTCTACAACCCCCGCGCCGACATCTCGCGCTTCGCGCTCGTGAAACTCGAGGATTGATCGGCGATTCTCGGCTCCCGGGGAACGCCCGCTTCGGCGGGCGTTCGTCTTTGCGGGGGAGACCCGAGGGAATAACCTCTCGCCCGAACCTGTAACGGAGAGCGATGGCACACAGAATTCTCGTCGTGGACGACGAGGCTGCGATCCGCGACACCCTCCGGATGGTGCTGGAGTACGAGGGATACGAGGTCGCGACGGCCGCCGACGGCCGGGCGGCTCTCGCCGAGCTCGACGCGGCGCCGGCCGACGGGGTCCTGCTCGACATCAAGATGCCGGGGATGGACGGTCTCGAGACGCTCGATCGCATCGTCGCGCGGGGTGGCGCGCCGCCGGTCCTGATGATCTCGGGGCACGGGGACATCGCGACGGCGGTCGAGTGCACGCGCCGCGGGGCCGCGGATTTCCTGGAGAAACCCCTCCAGCGCGAGCGGGTCCTGGTGTCCGTGCGCAACGCCCTGTCGGGCAACCGGCTGCGCGCCGAGAACGAACGCCTGCGGCGCAGGGTCGAGGAGGAAACGGTCCTCGTGGGCGACAGCGAGCCGATGAAGAAGCTGCGGGCGGAGGTGGCGCGCGCCGCGCCGACGACCGCCACGGTGCTGATCCTCGGCGAGAGCGGCACCGGCAAGGAGCTCGTGGCGCGCGAAATCCACGGCGGGTCGCAAGTCGCCGGAGGGCCCTTCATCCAGGTCAACTGCGCGGCGATTCCCGAAGAACTGATCGAATCGGAGCTCTTCGGCCACGAGAAGGGCTCCTTCACCGGCGCCGTGCGCAAGCAGATCGGCAAGTTCGTCGAGGCCGACGGAGGCACGATCTTCCTGGACGAGGTCGGCGACATGTCGGCCCGCGCGCAGGCCAAGGTCCTCCGCGTGCTCGAGGCCGGCGAGGTGGAGCCCGTCGGGGCCGCCCGCGTCGGCCGGGTCAACGTCCGGGTCATCGCGGCGACCAACCGGGACCTGACCGAGTCGATCAAGGCGGGGAAGTTCCGGGAGGACCTGTTCTTCCGGCTGAACGTCGTCCCGCTGACGACGCCGCCCCTGCGGGAACGCCCGGAGGACGTCCCGGCTCTCACCGAGCACTTCACGCGGATCTTCGCCGAGCGCGATCATCGCAAGCCGCGGCGCTTCGGCTCGAGCGCCCTGTCCCTGCTCGCTGCCCGGAACTGGCCCGGCAACGTACGGGAGTTGAAGAACCTGATCGAGCGTGTCCTGATCATGACCGACGCCGACCCCGTCGAGGCCCGGGATCTGCCGCCCGAGGCCCGGGTGACGCCGAGCGAGATCTCGAGCCGCGGCATGGCGTTCGAGACACTCTCCGAGTTCAAGGAGTTTGCCGAGCGCCAGTTTCTGGTGGCGCGGCTTCGCGAGAACGGCTGGAACATCAGCCGCACGGCGGAGGTGATCCAGACGCCGCGGTCGAACCTGTACAAGAAGATCGAGCATCACAAGATCAGTCGCGAATGACTCGTCGCGAGCGGGCGCTCGGCGGCCTGCGCCCTTCGGGCGCACCGCCCCGCGGCTCGCCTGCGGGCTCGACCGCCGGGCTGGCCACCTCGCTTCCGCTCGCTCCCGCGGCGCGAGGCGTCCTCCGCTACGCTCGCGGAGATTCCTCGCGCCGCGAGCGGATGTCGCTGTTGTCCAATAGAATCGGCCGCGTGATCTCGTTGAAGGATTTCGAGGAGACGGGGGCGCTCTTGACGGGGCACTTTCGGCTTTCGTCGGGGCTTCATTCCGACAGGTATCTCCAGTGCGCGCGGCTGCTCATGTGGCCGAAGCGGGCCGAGCAGGCGGGGCGGGAGCTCGGCGCGAAACTCGCGGAGTTCGGCGCGCGGGCCGTGCTGTCACCGGCACTCGGCGGCGTCGTGGTGGGTCACGAAACGGCGCGGGCTCTCGACGTGCCGGCGATGTTCGTCGAGCGCAAGGACGGGGCGTTCGCTCTGCGCCGCGGCTTTTCGCTGGAGCGGGGCGAGCCGGTCGTCGTCGTGGAAGACGTATTCACGACCGGCAAGTCCACCCGCGAGGCGGCCGAGGCGGTCGAGGCGGCCGGGGGGCGCGTCGTCGCGGTCGCTTCGATCGTCGACCGGGGCGTGCCGGCCGGCGCCTTTTCGGTCCCGGCGCGGTCTCTGCTCTCCCTCTCGGTCCCGTCCTGGCCCGAAGCCGAATGCCCGCTCTGCCGGCGGGGGATTCCGGTCGAGGCGCCGGGAAGCCGGTTTCTGCCGCGCTGACCGGTCCGAGCTCAGGCCGCGAGGGCCCGGGCGAGTTCCCGAAGCAGGCGGCCTCCGTCTCCGCGCCAGGCGCTGCCGTGCATGCAGGCGAGCGTCCTCGGCTCGAGGGCCGCGAAGCGCTCGAGGTGCGGTCCGGCGTTTTTCGAGTGCGAGTAGTAGTCCATGGCCTGGCGGAACGCTTCGCTCGGGCCGAGGATGTCGGACTCGGTCGCCGGAATCTCGCCGCTCCCGCCCTGGGTGAAGAGGTCGCCGCACAGGAACGTCCGGGTCGCTTCCTCGAAGAGGAAACCCGTTTCCCAGCCGTGCGGAACGTGCGGGGCGTCGAGCCAGCGGACGGTCCGCCGCCCGAGGGGCACCGTCTCTCCGTCGGCCAGGGCGCGGGGAGGCCGGACGGCGAAGTCTTCGACCGACGTCATCACGGCGACCTGGCTGGCCAGCGCCGTCGCCTGCGGCGCCACGGCGAGGAACTCGTTGAGGGCCCCGCACTCGTCGGCCTCGAAATGCGAGAAGGCCACGTACCGCAGCCGGTCGACCGGCATGACGCTCGCGATCGCCTCCCGGACGAGGGGAAACATTCGCTTCCACCCCGTATGAAACAGGAGCGGCTCGTCGTCGAGGACGAGGTACTGGTTGAAAGAAAAGCCCCCGGGGACGGCCGGCAGAGGCGTGTTGATGCGGTAGATCCCGTCGGCGACCTCGTGGACGTTGGTTCCCGATTCCGCGTTGGTGATCATCGAACCCTCCGCGCCGATGATAGGCCCGGAGCGGCCCTCTATCTCCGGTCGCTCTCTTTCAGTTTCATCTCCTCCAGGAGACGCCGGTTCACCGCGACCAGGTCGGCCACCAGGGCGATCAGGAACGTCTGGAAGCCGACGAGGATGAGCACCGCGGCGAGAATCAGCGACTGGACGTGGCCGCCCGGGTTTTCCCCGAAGAAGTAGTACCCGAGAAATCGCACGCCGAGGGCCGCGCCGGCGGCGACCAGCAACCCGCCGGCGATGGAGAAAATCTTGAGCGGCTTGTAGAGGGCGGTGATTCGGATGACGTTGGCGCCCTGCAACAGCACGTACTTCGCCGTCGACGCGTAGAGCCGCGAGGGCCGGACGGGCGGGTGCGCCTTCACGCGCACGGACTCCACCCGCAGGCCCTTGTAGCCGGCCTGGATCAGCGTTTCGAGCGTGTAGGTCAGTTTCGAGAAGACGTTGATGCGGCGGGCGGCCTCCCGCGAGAGCGCGCGGAAACCGGAGACCGCGTCCGCGATCTCGATTCCGGCGGCCTGGCGAACGACCCACGTGCCGAGCCGCTGGAGCAGGCGCTTGGCCGGCGAGAAATGCGAGAGCTCCCCGGGGCCGCGGTCGCCCACGACGAGGTCGGCGCGGCCGGAGAGGATGGGCGCGACGAGCGCCGGGATGTCGGAGGCGTCGTACTGGAGGTCGGCGTCGAAGTTGACGACGACGTCCGCACCCATGGCGAGGGCCTCCGCGAGTCCGAGCGAGAAGGCCTCGGCGAGGCCGCGATTGGTCGTCAGGCGCAGTACGCGGTTCGCGCCCGCGGCACGCGCCCGGTCGCCCGTCGCATCGGTCGATCCGTCGTCCACGACGAGTGTGGCGACCTCCCGGAATCCTTCGACCGCGCGTGGAAGCGCCGCCAGGGCCCGCTCGATCGTGGCCTCTTCGTTGAAGGCGGGAATCTGGATGACGAGTTTCATCCGGTTTGCGGGCCGGGACGGCGCCGGCTCGCCGCGATGATAGCCGCGGAAAGCGCCGCCAGCCCGAGCAGCGATACCGCGAGCTCGCGACGCGGAACGCGGAAACGGCCCTCGATCCGATGCGTGCCGGCCGGCACCTCGAGGGCGAGGAACGGCCCTTCGGCCGCGACGGCGATCTCGCGGCCGTCGAGAGACACCCGCCAGTAGGGCGCGAGGACTTTCTGGGCGGTCGCCAACGTCACCGCGATCGGGGCCTCGGTTTCGACCGTGAACCGCTCCGGTTCGAGCGCGAGCGTGCGAACCGTCCCCGGGCCCTCGAGGCGAAACCGCGGCAACGCGGTCGGCCGCTCGAAGATCGTCAGGTCGGGGCCGGCATAGACGCGGGGGAACTGGCCGCCGCGGACGTCCCGGTGCGGCCGGTCGAGCGCTCCGGGGGGGTGAAACGGGGCCGCGTCGCGATCCTCGACCTGCGGACCGATGGGGCTCCCGGCACCCGGCGGCGCGGCCAGGTAGCGGACGCCGGCCAGGTCGAGCGCCGCGGCACCCGGATCGAGGGACAGCGGATCGAAGACCAGGTAGGTCCCGTAGTTGCCGAAGGCATTCGGGTCGGCCCCGGACATCAGGCGCCGGTATTTCGCGTCGAGCAGGAAATGCCCGCGGGCGTCCTCGATCCGGAGGGCCTCGGAGACGTTGGGAATCAGGGTCCAGCCCGCGGCGGCGAAGCGCGAGCCATCGGCGGTCAGCTCCCGCAGCCGCAGCGATCCCCGGCGTCTCCTGGAAGACGGCCTCCCGCGGCCGGCACTCCGGGTAGAAATCGAGCGCCAGGAAGGACAGCGGCACCGCGACGAGAAAGGGCGTGAGCTGCATCGCGGCGCGCCGCCAGTCGAAGGCCGCCGCGAGGCCTTCGAGGGCCTCGGCGCCGCAAGCCGCGAGGATCCCGACGGCCAGGAGAATCAGGATCTTCGACCGGGCGAAAAGGCTGATGTCGAGCAGCGGCAGGCTTCCGACGATTTCCAGAATTCTTCCGCCGGCGTAGAGCGGGATCGCAACCGCCGCGCCGAGGAGGACGGCATAGAGCGCCTCCGTGCGGCGACGCAGCGCGGAGAGTCCGACGAAGGCCAGGGCCCCGGCCGCCACACCCACGCCCGCCGCCGTCTCGATGTAGTTGTCGCCGGGGATCCAGCCCACGCCGCGGTAGTCGTCACGCCGGGGCGTGCCCTGGTAGTCGGGGAGGAAGTACAGCCGGAGGTGCCGGAGCGGGAGGGCGAAGCTGCCACCCATGCCCCGCCGCAGCTCCCGGTACTCGGACGCCTCCAGAAACCGCGCGGTCGCCAGAATCGACGGTGTCAGGATCGCGAGCGCGATCAGGGCGGCGGCCGACAGGCGCAGCAGCGCGCGCATCCCGCCGAAGCCCCGCCGTTCGACCGCGCGAACGACGAAATAGAGCCCGGTCGCGCCGGCCCCGTAGAGGATCCAGTGCGGGAACCCTCCGGAAAGACACAGCAGGATCGACAGCGCGCCGAAACGGATGGCGCGCGCCGTCCGCGGCTCCTCGAAAGCGCGGTCGACCGCGGCGAGCAGCAGCGGATAGGTGATCGAGACCGAGGTCTGCATCCAGAGGCCCCAGACGGTCTGGCCCGTCGAGAAGGCCCAGGCCGCCGCGCCGACCGAGGCGGAGAGATCCGAAAACCGGCGGCTGCGCAGGAAGGCATAGGCCGCGAGAAACGCGAAGTTGAACTTGAGAAAGAGGATGCCGGTTTCGATCCCGGCCTCCGGCAGAAGAAGCGCGGGCAGCGCGACGAAGGGCGAGAGGAAGCCCTGGGCCAGCTGAAAGGGGCCGATCGCGCCGGCGGCGACCCACGGGTTCCAGAAAAGCCCGCCCGGGAAGTCCCGGTACCGCACGAGCGTGGTCTGGCCCGAAGCCGCGGGGTCCGAGAGCAGGCGGTTCTCGGCCTCGAGCACGCCGAGGGAGGTCTGGCGCCACGGGTGGTGCGCGCGGACGAAGTCGTGCGACGAGAAGACGCCGCCGGTGACGAGGAGGGGTGCGAACAGGACCAGGTCGAAGACGAGGAGGGTCGCCAGACCCAGCCGCTTCAAGGGGCGGCCCGCCCGACGAAGACGCGGAAGTAGGATTCGACCCAGCCCCTCTCGAGCAGGTGGTCCTCGAGGGCGATCAGCCGCGAGAGGGCTTCGGTCCGGTCCTCCCGCAGCCGGGCGATGTCCAGGCACGGGAAGATGAACCAGAGAACGTTGCCGCCGTACGGGCGGTCCTCGAGCGTCTCGAACAGACGCCGGCAGGCCGGAAGGATTGCCGACGAACGAACGGACTCCGAGGGATCGTCCATCGGAAGCGGGATGGCCAGCTCCGGCCGGTTCTTGAGCTCGTCGGGAAGGGCGTCGAAAGCGCTTCGCGCGAAGGCCCATTGCGCATCGGTCCATTCCGAGCGCGCCGGCCCCATGTACTCGTCGACGAAGACCATGCCGCCCGGTTTCGAGCGCGGCCCGGACCTCTTCGAGCACCCGCTCGACGTTGCGAATGTGGTGGAGGGAGCCGTGAAAGAAGACCGCGTCGTATCGGCCCGCCGGGAGCTTGATCGCGTTGATGTCCTCCACGCGGTAGTCGAGCCGGCGGGCGAGGCCGGCCTCCTCGGCGGCGCGCTCGGCTTCCGAGATCGCCTCGGGCGAGAAATCGACCCCCTCGACCCGCTCGCAGAGCCCTTTTCCGAGGATGTCCCGCTCGAGCAGGCCCGTCCCGCATCCGACCGAAAGGCCGAGGGGCAGGGGGGCCGGGGCGTACCGGGCGCCGAACCACTCCATCGGCCACCGGTTCGGGTCGCCCGTCACCCGGCGATTGATCGCCCGGCGAACCAGCGGCTGCGAGCCCCAGTAGCGGTCCTCGGGCTCGCCCGGCGCCCCGGCGTCCCAGAAATCCCGGGCGGCGGCGGCTTCCGCCCGAGCGGCGCGCAGAGCGCTCCACCGTCGCGAGAAGGAGGCGAACGTGTCGCGGATCGCGGAGGACATTATCGGGACGTCGATCCAGTGTAGCAGGTGAGGCGACGGGACGCGGCGCCCACGCGCGGAATCGCCGCTCCCGCCGTTCCGTTTGCCGCCTCTGCGGGACGTCTGGTAAAGTCGCCGATCCCGGCGCGGGTGCCGGACGGCTCTTTCACAATCAGGGACGATGGCCGGGATGAAAATGCCTTCGCGGCTTCCGGCCGGTAGCCCCCCGGGCAACCGGGATCGAAGAACAGGCTCGTAGCTCAGGGGGAGAGCACCACATTGACACTGTGGGGGTCAGCGGTTCAAATCCGCTCGAGCCTACCAGTCTTCGAGAACGCAGGCGCTTAGCTCAGCTGGGAGAGCGCTTCCTTCACACGGAAGAGGTCAACGGTTCGATCCCGTTAGCGCCTACCAAAGTCGTCACGAAAACGCGGAGGTCCCGCGTTTTTTCTTTTTGGGATGTCATCATGGAAGCCCTGGCACAGACAATCACGATCACGCTGCCCGACGGTTCGACGAAGACCGTGGCGTCGGGTACGACGGTCCAGGAGATCGCAGCCGGCATCGGGCCGCGCCTGGCCAAGGACGCGCTCGGCGGCAAGCTCGACGGCCGCCTCGTGGACCTGTCGACCCCCGTGCGGGCCGACGCGAAGGTCGAGATCGTGACTCCGAAGTCGGACGAGGCGCTCGCGCTCTACCGGCACTCGACGGCCCACCTGACGGCCAACGCGGTCAAGCGCCTCTTTCCGACCGTCCAGATCGGCATCGGCCCCGCCATCGACAACGGCTACTACTACGATTTTCACCCCGAGCGCCCCTTCACGCCCGAGGATCTCGCCTCGATCGAGGCCGAAATGCGCCGCATCGTGGCGGAGGACAACCGGATCGAGCGCTCGGAGATGTCGAAGGAAGAGGCGATCCGGATCTTCGAAGGCCAGAAGGACGATCTGAAGGTCGAGATCATCCGCGGGATCCCCGACGACAAGGTCTCGTGCTACCGCCAGAAGGACTTCATCGACCTGTGCCGCGGGCCGCACGTCCCCTCGACCGGAAAGCTCGGCGTCTTCAAGCTGACGCACACGGCCGGGGCGTACTGGAAGGGCGACGAGAAGAACCCGATGCTCCAGCGGATCTACGGCGCCTGCTTCCTGACGCAGAAGGAGCTCGACGCCTACCTCAAGCAGCAGGAGGAGGCCCGGGCGCGCGATCACCGCAAGCTCGGCCGGGAGCTCGACCTGGTCGCGTTTCACCCGTGGGCGCCCGCCTCGCCGTTCTTCCTGCCGAAGGGAACGGTGCTCTACAACGGCCTGCTCGAGATGCTGCGCACGGAGTACCGCCGGCGGGGCTACGAGGAGGTCGTGACGCCGCAGATCTTCGACGTCGAGCTCTTCAAGACCTCCGGCCACTACGCGAACTACCGCGAAAACATGTTCTTCACGCACGTCGAGGAGAGGGAGTTCGGCGTCAAGCCGATGAACTGTCCGGGACATTTCCTGCTCTTCCAGATGCGCCACTGGTCCTATCGGGACCTTCCCGTGCGCTTCGCCGATTTCGGCCGGCTGCACCGCTACGAGCTCTCGGGCGTCACGGCGGGCCTGACGCGTGTCCGGACGTTCTCGCAGGACGACGGCCACATCTTCACGCCGTTCGAGAAGGTCGAGGCCGAGATCTTCGCGTTTCTCGAGTTTCTCGACTTCGTCTACGGCGCGTTCGGGTTCACGGACGTCGAGATCTCGCTCGGGCTGCGGCCGGAGAAGCGCATCGGCACCGACGAGCAGTGGAGCCGCGGCGAGGCGGCGCTCGACGCGGCGCTCAAGAAGGCGGGACGCACGTTCGTCGTGACGCCCGGCGACGGCGCGTTCTACGGGCCCAAGATCGACTTCCGCGTCAAGGACGCGATCGGGCGACCCTGGCAGCTCGGGACGATCCAGTGCGACTTCGCGCAGCCGGAGAGCTTCGACCTGACCTACATCGGCGAGGACGGCAAGGCCCACCGCCCCGTCGTCCTGCACCGGGCGATCCTGGGCTCGCTCGAGCGGTTTCTCGGGATCCTGATCGAGCACACGGGCGGCAACTTCCCGTTCTGGATCGCGCCGGTCCAGGCGGCCGTGATCCCGGTGTCCGACCGCTTCGCCGAGGCGGCGCGCGTCTGCGCCGCCCGCCTCCGGGAGGCGGGTCTGCGGGTCGAGCTGGACGACCGCAACGAGAAGCTCGGGGCCCGGATCCGGAAGGCCGAGCTCCAGAAGGTCCCCTGCATGCTGGTCGTGGGCGAGAAGGAGGCCGCGTCGGGCGCGGTCGCCGTCCGCCTGCGCCACGGCGGCGACGCCGGCACCATGTCGCTCGAGGATTTCCTGGCGGCCGCGCGGTCCGCGGTCGCCTCGCGGAGGCGGGAACTGATTTCGGAGGTGAAAGATCGATAAGAAGAGCATTCGCGTCAACGAGCAGATCCGCTGGAAGGAAGTCCGGCTGATCGGGGCGGAGGGCGAGGCGGTCGGCGTCGTGTCGATGGCCGACGCGCTCCAGAAGGCCCGGGAGGCGGGGCTCGACCTGGTCGAGATCGCGCCGACGGCCCAGCCCCCGGTCTGCCGCATCATGAACTTCGGAAAGTTCATCTACCAGCAGAAGAAGAAGCAGCAGGACTCCAAGAAGAAGCAGAAGACGACCCAGGTCAAGGAAGTGAAGTTCCGGCCGAACATCGACGACCACGACTACGACTTCAAGATGAAGAACATCCTCAAGTTCCTGTCGCACGGCGACAAGGTCAAGGCCACGGTGCAGTTCCGCGGGCGCGAGATGGCGCGCCGCGAGAACGGCCAGAAGGTCCTCGACCGCCTGCTGCGGGACCTCGCCGGGAAGGCCATCGCCGAGTCGCGCTCCGAGATGCTGGGCAATCGCCTCTACCAGATCCTGTCGCCGGTCAAACACGAAAAGGGAACCAAGGCCGCGGTCTGACGCGCGCCGATGCGGAGAAAACGATGCCGAAACTGAAGACTCATCGCGGGGCCGCGAAGCGGTTCAAGAAAACCGCCACCGGCAAGTTCAAGCGGGCGAAGGCGTTCAAGAGCCACATCCTGACGAAGAAGGCGGCCGGCCGGAAGCGCGGCCTCGCCCAGTCCACCACCGTCTCCGCCGCGGACACCCGGAGCGTGCGCGAGATGCTGCCCTACGCCTAGGCGGCCGGAACGCACCGAGACACACGCAGAGGAGAGAAACGATGCCCAGAGTCAAACGGGGACCCAAGAGAAAGAACAAGCGTTCCAAAACGCTGGCCCTGGCCAAGGGCTACTACGGCACGAAGTCCAAGTCCTACCGGATGGCGAAGCTCCAGGTCGAGAAGTCGCTCGTCTACGCGTACCGCGATCGCAAGGCGAAGAAGCGGGACTTCCGCGGCCTCTGGATCATCCGGATCAACGCCGCCGCCCGGGAGCACGAGATCTCGTACTCGCGGCTCGTCGACGGCCTGAAGAAGGCCGGCAGCGAGATCAACCGCAAGATGCTCGCCGAGCTCGCCGTGTCGGATCCGGCCGCCTTCGGGCACCTGGTCGGCGTCGCGAAACAGGCGCTGAAGACCGCCTGAGGACGGGACCGCCGGACGTGGCGCAGGACCCGATCGACGAGCTGCTGAGCTCCTTCCGCCGGGAGAGCGCCGGAGGTGTGAACTCCCGGGCCGAGTTCGAGCGCCTGAAGGGGCGCTATCTCGGCCGCGAAAAGGGCCTGCTCCCCGCGCTGTTCGGAAAACTGAAGAGCCTGCCCGCCGCCGGGCGCGCCGCGTTCGGGCAGCGCGCCAACGCGGCCAAGGTCGAGATCGAGGCCGGCGTCGGCGCGCCTGGCGGAGGCCCTGGAGAAGCGGCGAGTCCGCCCGGCGCGACAGCGCCGCCGCGGTCGACGTCACGCTGCCGGGGCGGCGCCCGCGTGAGGGAGGCCTGCACCCGATCACGATCGTCCGGCGGCAGATCGAAGGCATCTTCCTGCGGATGGGTTACTCGATCGCCGACGGTCCGGAGGTCGAGAACGACTTCCACAACTTCGAGGCCCTGAACTTCCCGCCCGAGCACCCGGCCCGCGATACGCAGGACACGCTGCTCCTCGACCGGAAGGCCGTTTCGCCGTTGCTGCTGCGGACGCACACGTCGCCCGTCCAGATTCGCGAGATGCGCCGTCACGGCGCGCCGCTGCGCATCCTCGTGCCCGGCCGGGTGTACCGCAAGGACGAGGTCGACGCCACGCATTCGCCGGTCTTCCACCAGGTCGAAGGCCTCCTCGTGGACAAGGGCATCTCGATGGCCGACCTGAAGGGGACCGTCTCGGTCTTCCTCGAGGAGCTCTTCGGGAAGGGCACGAAGACGCGGTTCATCCCGACGTTCTTTCCGTTCGTCGAGCCCGGGGTCGACGTGGCGATGAGCTGCATCTTCTGCCGCGGGCAGCGGGTGTCGCCAAGTGCAAGGGCTCCGGCTGGATCGAGATCATGGGCGCGGGCATGGTCCATCCGCGCGTCCTCCAGGGAGTCGCGATCGATCCGGAGGAATACACGGGATTCGCGTTCGGGCTCGGGATCGACCGCGTGGCCCTCCTGAAGTACGGCTTCCCGGATCTGCGCCTCCTCTTCGACGGCGACGAGCGCTTTCTGCGTCAGTTCGCGGGGCTCGCGTGAAGTTCTCGCTGGAGTGGCTCGGGGACTTCGTCGACGTCGACGCCGCCGGCGGAAGCCGAGGGCGTGCGGCGTCTGCTGGACCAGGCCGGCATTCCCGATCGAGTCGATCGCCGCGGAGGGGCCGGACACGATCCTCGACGCCGAGATCACGCCCAATCGTCCCGACGCGATGGGCCACCGGGGGCTCGCGCGCGAATCGCCGCGATGGCCGGGCCAGGCCGAGCGCGACGTCTCGAGCCGCTACGCGGAACCGGCGGCCGACGGCGAGTCGACCGAGCAGCTCGCCTCGATCGTCATCCAGCGTGCCCGCGCCTCTGCCGGCGGTTCGGGGCGCGGGTGGTCCGGGGCATCGCGTCGGCTCCGGCCGGCGAGCTCGTCCGGCGCCGACTGGCCGCGATCGGCTCCAAGTCGATATCGGCCGCCGTGGATGCCACGAACTACGTTCTCTGGGACACGGCCCAGCCCCTCCATGCATTCGACTACGACAAGCTGGCGGGAGGTCTGCTCATCGTTCGGAAGGCGTTGCGTGGGGAAACGCTGGTCACCCTGGACGGCGTCGAGCGCGTGCTCGAACCTTCCGACGTCGTGGTGGCGGACGGCGAGCGGGCGATTTCGCTCGCCGGGATCATGGGCGGGCTCGACACGGCCGTGACCTCCGAGACGAAGAACGTGCTGCTCGAGGCCGCCTGGTGGGATCCCGTCACGGTGCGCAAGACCGCACGGCGTCTGGGCATGCACACGGACGCCTCGCACCGCTTCGAGCGGGGCGCGGACCACGATGCGATCCCGGGAGCCCTCGCGCTGGCGGCGCGGCTGCTCGTCGAGGCGGCGGGTGGCACGGTCGCGCCCGGCCTCCTGGACGCCCACGGGGCGATCATGCGCGTTCGCAAGACGAGGCTGCGCCTGTCGCGCCTGCGGCTGCTGTCCGGCGACGGGCGACTCAACCTCGATTTCGCCGAGCAGGCCCTCGGGCGCCTCGGGTTTCAGACGGAGCGCCGGGGCAAGCATCTGGCCGTCTCGATTCCGCTCTTCCGGGGCGACGTGCGCCGGGAGGACGATCTCGTCGAGGAGGTGCTGCGCGTCTACGGCTACGACCGCCTGCCCTCGCGCCTGCCGGCGTCGTCGGCTCCCGGAACGTACAGGGAGCCCCGGCGCCAGGCCGAGGAACGCCTGGCCGACGAGGCCGCCGCCTCGGGTCTCTTCGAGACCGTGAACATCCCCTTCGTCGACCGCGACGCCGACGAGTCGGGCTGGGGGGACTGGCTCCGCCTGACGGAGACGGCTCTGGAACCCCTCGCGATCCTGAATCCGCTCGATGCGTCCCGCCGGCACCTGCGGGGCACGCTCCTGCCGGGCCTGCTCGACGCCGTTTCGCGCAATCTGCGCCACGGCGCGCCCGGGGTGGGGCTTTTCGAGGTGGGCCGCGCCTTCGGTGGTTCCGGGGAGTCCGACCGCCCCGAATCCTACGAGTCGCGGCGATTCGCCTTCGCCCTCGCGGGCGAGCAGCGCGGTCACTGGAGCGTTCCGGAAAGCCTTCGCGACGCCGATGTCTTCGACGCGAAGGGCCTCGTGGACCGGCTGCTCGCGCCCTGGATTCCGTCCGGGGTCGCGTGGAAGCCGGTGGCTGTCCAGGCCTTCACGCCGAGCACGGCGGCCTCCTGCCACGCGCGGTCGGGCGAGCTCCTGGGCGTGGTGGGCCTCGTGTCGGGCGAGGAGCGCGAGCGCCGCGACCTCGCGGTGCCGGTCTTTGCCGGCGAGATCCTCGTCGACGCCCTCCCGCTCGAGCGGCCGGGTTTCGTCTTCGAACCGTTTTCGACGCTGCCGCCGATCGAGGCCGACCTCACGTTCACCCAACCGCGCGAGCTATCCTGGCGGGCCGTCGAGGAGTTCGTGCGCTCGGAGAAACTCGAGGACCTGGAATCGCTGCGGTGCATGGACCGGTACTCGGGGGAGGGCGTGGTCGCCGGGTACGTCAAGACAACCATCCGGCTGACGTTTCGCTCGATGGAGAAGACGCTGTCCCAGGAAGAGATCAACCGCCAGGTGCAGGGGCTCGCGGAAAGGCTCCGCGGAGAGCTCAAAGTCACGATCGCGTAGGGAAGGAAAGTGCAGAGCATGGACACGACCAAGGTCTTCGACACGCTGGACCGCAAGATCGAGCGGCTGCTCGTTCGCCTCAAGTCGCTGGAGACCGAGAACGAGAAGCTCAAGGCCGACCTCGCCGCCGCCCGCAAGGCCGAGAAGGAGGCCGGGGACTCGCGGGGAACCGTGGAGAAGCTCGAACGGGAGCAGGACCTGGTCCGGGAGCGCCTGGAAAAGCTCATCCAGACGATCGAGGCGGCCGAGGAAAAGAAGTCTTAGCCGGCCCGCAAGTTACGGCTAAAGCATTGACGGCTCTGGCTCAAACGCACTAGACTCACCGCGGAAAGGAGTCAGTGTCTCGATGGACAAGCGGGGCAGCGTGACTCAAGTCGAGATCTTCGGGCAGACCTACAGCGTCCGCGCCGACGGCGACAGCGGCTACATTCACGACCTGGCCCGTTTCGTCGATTCCCGGATGAAAGAAGTGGCAGAGCGGACGGCGACGGTGGACACGACGAAAATCGCCATCCTGGCCGCGCTGAACATTTCGGACGACCTTCACCAAACGGAAAAACGCAGGCAGGGCGACCCGACGGACGCAAGGGCCCGGGCGGAGCGCCTGATTCGAAAACTGGACGACGCCCTGGGCGCCTAGACGGCGAGGCGTCGGCTTCCCGACCCGGAGGTCGGGACACACGAAGGAATACGAAGTGGTGTTGAGGATGGCCTCGGTCTCATCCGTGCGTAAAGCCCGTCGGAAGAGTCGCTTCCGTCCCATCGTGTAGCCGACCCGCGTTTCGCGGCGCCCCCGGGCCTTTTTGGGGGGCGGAATGAACACATCGATTGCGATGGTGATCGCGGTGGCCCTCGTGGCCGCCGGGATCGTGATCGCCGTCGCCTACACGCTTCTTCGCCGCAAGGTCGAGAGCGAGCGGGCGGGAATTCGCAACGAGGCCGAGAGGGCTCTGGCCGACGCCAAGCGCCAGGCCGAGGCCCGCGTCCGCGAGGCGGACATCGAGGCCAAGGAAAAGGTGCTCGCAGCGCGGGCCGAGTTCGACAAGACGGTCCAGGTCCGCCGGCAGGAGATCGCGGCCCTCGAGAAGCGGGTCCAGCAGAAGGAAGAAAACCTCGACCGCAAGCTCACCCAGCAGGAGCGCAAGGAAGAGGACCATGCCCGCAAGGAAAAGGCGGTCGCCGACCAGCAGAAGAAGCTCGAGGACAAGGAGTCCGAGATTCAGGCCGTCATCGACGAGCAGCGCCGGCGTCTCGAGCAGATTTCGGGTCTGACCGCCGTCGACGCCAAGCGCGACCTGATCAAGTCCGTCGAGAACGAGGCGCGCCTCGAGTCGGCGGGCCTGATCCGGCGGATCGAAGAGGAGGCCAACGAGCAGGCGACCCAGAAGGCCCGCCGGATCATCGGGATGGCCATTCAGCGCCTCGCCTCCGACACGGTCGTCGAGGCCACCGTCTCGGTCGTCGAGCTGCCGTCGGACGACTTGAAGGGAAGGATCATCGGTCGGGAGGGCCGCAACATCCGCGCGCTCGAGGCGGCGACGGGCGTCGACCTGATCATCGACGACACGCCGGAGGCCATCGTCATCAGCGCGTTCGAGCCGCTGCGCCGCGAGGTCGCCCGGCACGCCCTCGAAAAGCTCATCATCGACGGCCGGATCCACCCCGCCCGCATCGAGGAGGTGGTCGAAAAGGTCCGCTCCGAGCTGTGGGAGAAGATCCGGCAGGAGGGCGAAGCCACGGCCCTCGAGTTCGGCATCCCGGACCTCCATCCCGAGCTCGTGAAGATGCTCGGCCGACTCAAGTACCGTACGTCCTACGGCCAGAACGTGCTCCAGCACTCCAAGGAGGTCGGCTGGCTCGCCATGAACATGGCGGCCGAGCTCGGCGCCCGCGTCGAGGTCGTTCGCCGCGCGGGGCTGTTGCACGACATCGGCAAGGCCATCGACCGCGAGATGGAGGGCACGCACCTCGAGCTCGGCCGCGAGGTCCTCAAGAAGTTCGGCGAGTCGAACGAGGTCATTCACGCCATGGAATGCCACCACGGGGACTACGAGCCGCGGTCGCTGGAGGCCGTGCTCGTCAACGGTGCGGACGCCCTCTCGGCGGCCCGCCCCGGCGCGCGTCGCGAAATCCTCGAGACCTACGTCAAGCGGCTCGAGAAGCTGGAGCACATCGCCGACGGCTTCAAGGGCGTGCAGAAGGCCTTCGCGATCCAGGCCGGACGGGAGTTGCGGATCGTCGTCGAGGCCAACCGGGTCACCGACGACGAGGCCCTGTGGCTGTCCCGCGACGTCGCCAAGAAGATCGAGGCAGAGCTCCAGTATCCCGGCCAGATCAAGGTGACGGTGATCCGGGAAACCCGCGCCGTCGAGTACGCGCGGTAGACGGATGAAAATACTGTTCGTCGGCGACGTCGTCGGCGCGCCCGGGGCGCCGCGCGCTCGTCGAGGCCCTCGACGGCGTCATCGACCGTCACCGGGTCGACTTCACGATCGTCAACGTCGAAAACGCCGCCGGCGGCTTCGGCCTGACCGTCGAGCTCTTCGAGGATCTCTCGAAAATGCCCATCGACGTCTTCTCGTCGGGCAATCACATCTGGGACAAGAAGGAGATCTACGACACCCTGAACCGGTCCGACCGCCTCCTGCGGCCGGCCAACTACCCGCCGGGAAATCCCGGGCGGGGGTGGACGGTCCAGGCGACCGCCGCCGGGATCCCGGTCGGCGTGCTCAACCTCCAGGGCCAGGTCTTCATGCCGGCCAACGCGGACTCGCCGTTCCGGGTCGCCGACGAGGAGCTCGCGCGCGCCGGTGACGTCAAGGTCATCTTCGTCGACATCCACGCGGAGGCGACCTCGGAGAAGGCGGCCCTCGGCTGGTATCTCGACGGCCGCGTCTCCGCCGTCGTCGGCACGCACACGCACGTTCCGACGGCCGACGAGACCATCCGGCCCGGTGGCACCGCCTACCTCTCGGACGCCGGCATGACCGGAGCCTACGAGGGCATCATCGGCTTTTCGAAGGACCGCATCATCGAGAAGTTCCTGTCCCAGACGCCGCGCTCCTTCGAGACGGCGAAGAAGGACATTCGCCTGTCGGGAGCGGTCGTCGACGTCGACGAGGCGACCGGCAAGGCGCGCAGGATCGAGCGCGTGCAGGTGCGGGTGGACTAGAGCAACGGCCGGTCCCCGCGCTCGCCCGCGCGGGTGTCGACCCGCCGCGGGAACCGCACCGGCGCAGCGATGTCACGACCCCAGCTCACCGCGATCGTCACGACCCTGAACGAAGAGGTCAACCTCCGCGAGTGCCTCGAGAGCCTCGACTTCGCGGACGAGATTCTGCTCGTCGACTCGTTCTCGACCGACGGGACCGTCGGCCATCGCCCGATCCTTCCCGAAAGTCGCGCGTCGTCCAGCGCGAGTACTTCGGGTCGGCCGCGCAGAAGAACTGGGCGATGGACCAGGTGACGACGCCGTGGCTCCTGATCCTCGACGCCGACGAGCGCGTGCCGCCGGCCCTCGCCCGCGAGATCGTGTCGCTTCTCGAGACCGGCGCCGAGGCGAAGGCCTACTTCATCCGCCGGGAGAACGTCTTTCTCGACCGGGTCATCCGCCACTCGGGCTGGTCGACGGACAGGGTCGTCCGGCTGATGGAGCGGGGAGCGGCGCGGTACCCGAACCGCCGCGTCCACGCCGACCTCGACCCGACGGGGCCGACCCCGACCCTCCTGTCGCCGATGATCCACTTCACGTGCCGGTCGCTCTCCCAGTACCTGGAAAAGATCCATCGCTACGCCGCCTGGGGCGCCGCCGACGCCTTCCGGGCCGGGCGCAGCGCCGGCCCGGCCGAGCTCCTCTTCCGGCCGTGCTGGCGCTTCTTCCGCATGTACGTGATCCAGGCGGGGTTCCTCGACGGCCGCCACGGGCTCGTCCTCTGCGGTCTGCAGGCGTGGAGCGTCTTTCTCAAGTGGGCCAAGGTCTGGGAGTGGGACCGGTTCCGGCGCAACGGCTGGCCGGTCGAGCTTCCGGCATACGATGACTCGCCGGAGACCTGGGAGGGCAGGGCGTGACGTCGATTCCGGGGCTCTTGAAGATGATGTGGAGGAAGCCGGTCATGAAAAACGTCGGAGACGAGGCGCCCGGGATTCCGCGTCCAGGACCACACGGGCGCGGCCCGGTCGCTCGACGACTACCGGGGCAAGACGGTCGTCCTCTGGTTCTACCCGAAGGCGGACACTCCCGGCTGAACGATCGAGGGTTGCGGGTTCCGCGACCTCTACGCCGAGTTTCAGAAGAAGAATGCCGAAATTCTCGGCGTGTCGTTCGATACGGTCGAGGAGAACGCGGCGTTCGCGAAAAAGTTCGAGTACCCGTTCCCGCTCCTGTGCGACGTGAAACGCGAGATCGGTCTCGCCTACGGCGCGGCCGACTCGCCCGGCGCGGAGTACGCCGAGCCGCATCACCTACGTGATCGACCCGCAGGGGAAGATCGCCCAGGCGCACCCGAAGGTGTCGGTCAAGTCGCATCCCCGGGAGATTCTCGACTCGATCTAGGGTCGGTCGATCGCCGCGTAGATCGAGCGAGACGCCGCGACGAACGCGGAACCCCGGAACGCCAGGGCCCGATTCCGCGCGGCGGCGCCCGTCGCGGCGCGCAGCCGCGGGTCTGAACGGAGCCGCTCGAGCGCGGCCGTCAGACCGGCAACGTCCCCGGCGACGAAGCCCTCGACGCCGTCGGTCAGGAGATCCCCGACGCCGGGCACGGGCAGCGCGACGACCGGGATCCCCGTCGCCATCGCTTCCAGGACGCCCGCTGGCCCTGCTGGGAGCCGGACGCGGTGAAGAGGAACGCGTCCATGGCGCGATAGAAGTCGGGAAGGGTCTCGTCCTGGTAGCCCGCCCAGAGGTTCCGGTCCCGTGCGCCGAGCCGGGTCGCGAGCGCCTCGAGCGCCGGTCGGCTCTCCCCTTGCCCACGTGGAGCAGGACGGTGTCGGCGGGGAGGGCGGCCGCGGCGGCGAGGGCCTCCGCATGGCCACGGCCCGGCGCCAGCTTGCCCACGGTTCCGACCACGAACCGGTCGCGGGGAAGCGGGCCCGAGACCGGGAAGCCCGGCCGGCTTCGGACCCGGGGCGAAAGTGGAGGTGTCGACGACCGGCAGCAGCACGGGCCCCGGCGCGCCGAAGGCGCATGCGATCTCCGTGTTGCCGAAGGCGAACGCGTCGGTGCGCGCGAAGAGCAACCTCGTGAAGGCGCTTCGCCGCACGTGCCGCAGGTGATGGATCGTCCTCGCGAGCCTCGCCGGCGTTCCGCGCCGCGCCAGGGCGGCGAGGGCATGGTCGTGAGTCAGATGCGCGTGGACGACGTCGAAGCGCTCACGGAGGATGGTCTCGCGCAGCCGCCGGACGTCCTCGACGATGCCCCGCGGGCCCGTGGGTTCGGGACAGGAGCGGCCGCGCCCAGCCGGCCGGGTGCAGGCGCTTCTCGAGGTTGTGCCCCCCGACGAAGGCGAATTGCGCCTCGAGGCCGGCGCCGCGCAGGGCCCGGGTCCAGTCGCACGCGACGGCGGCGACTCCGGTCCACTTCTCGCCGGCGACGAGGTGAAGGATGCGCACGGCTTAGGGTACTTCGGGAGTCAGGCCGCCGCGAGCCCGCTCGATATACTCCCGGCCGAGAGGATTCATCATGGCCGTGGACCCGGAACTGCTGGCGATTCTGGTGTGCCCGAAGACCAAGGGGCCCCTCGAGCTCGTCGACCTGAAGGAGGCGACGCGCAAGGCGCTGATCGAGAAGTACCGGGAGAAATTCCGGGACGAGGAGCCCGTCGTGACCCAGGGCCTCTACTCGAAGAAGGCGGACCTCGTCTATCCGATCGTGTCGGACATCCCGGTGATGCTGATCGACGAGGCTCTCCCCGGCTCGGAGGCGGCGGGGCGCTCGTAAGCAGGGTGACGTATCGGAAGACGGCGTTCGCGCTCCTCGTCCTCTTCGCCCTCCTGACTCCCGTCATCTCCGCGGCCTACGTCGTTTCGGGACTGCTGCTGGCGGCGTGGACGGCTTCGCTCCTGCGCGAGCGCCGGTTCCCGGACAGCCTCCGCGCGCCGTTCACCTTCCTGGCCGGGCTGCTCGCTCTGCTGACCGCCGCATCGGCGATCTTCTCGCGCGACCCGTCCGTCAGCGTCCGCCACCTGGCCGGTCTCGCCCTGCTGCTCGTCGTTCCGGTCGCGATGGACCTCGTCGACGACTCGGCCGGGCGCGCACCGTGCTGCTCGCCGTCGCCGGGTCCGGGACGGCGCTCGCGGCGCTGGGGATCTGGCAGTTTCTTCACGGGGGGGACGATCTCGAGAACCGCATTCGCGGAACGCTCTCCCACTACATGACCTTCTCGGGCCTCGCGACGATCTCGGCCGGACTGCTTCTCGGGCTGGCGCTTCGAAGGCCGGGGCCGGTGGAGGCTGGTCGGCCTCGTCTGCCGCCGTCCCGCTCTGCGCCGTGCTCCTGACGTACACGCGCGGCGCCTACGTCGGAATCAGCGCGGCCGTTCTTCTCTACCTCGCCGTGCGTCGCCCGCGGGGTCTCCTCGTTCTGGCCCCGGCTCTCGTCGCCGTCTTTCTCCTGGCGCCTCCCGAGATCCGCGCCCGCATCCGTTCGATCGGGGACCTCTCGGACCGCACCAACCGCGACCGCGTCGCGATGCTGCGTGCGGGCGCCCGCATCGTCGCGGGACTACCCGGTCTTCGGCCTGGGGCCCGACATGGTGAAGCCCTACTACCCGCTCTACCGGGACGCGGATGCGCCGCGCTGGACGGTGCCGCACCTGCACAACAACGCGGCCCAGATCGCGGCGGCGAGCGGGATCTTCGCCGCGGGCGTCTACGCCGCCTGGGTCCTGCTCTTCCTCGCGCGCGCCGTCCGACGGCCTGCGGCGCGAGACCCGGCCGGCGCGGAGCGGCCGTCTGGGCCGGGGCCCTGCTCGCGGGGGCCGCCATCCTGGTCGCCGGGCTCTTCGAATACAACTTCGGCGACACGGAGGTCGAGATGGCGACGCTCCTCGTCTTCGCCCTGCCGTTTTCGCGGGCGGCGGGCGGTCCGGGCGATTAGAATCCCAGCGATGTTCTCCCGGTCCGTTCCGGTTCCCTCCGCCGCGCCGCCCCGGCCCTACACGCGTCTCCGAGCTGCTCGCCGAGGTCTCGACCGTCCTGCGGACGACCTGGCGCGACGTGGCGGTCGTCGGGGAGATCGGCCGGTTCGACCTGCGGGGCGGGCACGGCTACTTCACGCTCAAGGACAGCTCGGCCGCGCTGCTCGGCCATCATCTTCGCCTCGGACCTGAAGCGGATTCCCTTCCGGATGGAGCCGGGCCTGGAGGTCGTCGTCCGGGGCTCGCTCGATCTCTACGCGCCGCAGGGCAAGTTCCAGATCAAGGCCTTCGCGATCGAGCCGGTCGGGCGGGGCGCCCTGCAGCTCGCCTTCGAGCAGCTCAAGGCGAAGCTCGAGGCCGAGGGCCTCTTCGCGCCCGAGCGGAAGCGGCCGATCCCGAGGCTGCCGCGCTCGATCGCCGTCGTGACGTCGCCGACGGGCGCGGTCGTGCGCGACGTCCTCCACGTGCTGTCGCGCCGCTTCGAGGGTCTCGCGATCACCGATCTACCCGGTGCGCGTCCAGGGCGAGCTCGCGGCGGCCGAGATCGTCGCGGCGATCCGGCACCTGAACCGCCGCGGCGGCTTCGACGTCCTGATCCTCGCGCGCGGCGGGGGCTCGCCGGAGGACCTGGCGCCCTTCAACGCCGAGGCGGTCGCCCGGGCGCTCGCGGCCTCGGCGATTCCGACGATCTCGGGCGTGGGTCACGAGACGGACTGGAGCATCTGCGATCTCGTCGCGGACCTGCGCGCCCCGACGCCGTCGGCGGCGGCCGAGCTCGTCGTCGAGCGCAAGGACGAGATCGCCCGGCGCGTCGCGCACGGCCGGACGCGCCTGCTTCCGGAATGCAGGCGCGGTTGGCGCTCGCGCGGGCGCGCCTGCACGGGCTCGGCCGGTCGGACGCGATCGCGGGGTTCCCGCGGCGCCTGGCGGAGCTCTCGGGTCGGGTCGCGCAGGGACGCGAGGCCCTGGTCGGCTGCCTCGAGCGGCGGCCGGCCGAGTACGCGGCGCGGCTGTCCGCCGCCCGCCGGGTTCTGCAGGACTTTCCGCGGGTGGCGGAGCTCGCGCGGCGCCGGGACGCCGCGGCGGCCGCGAAGGCCATGCTCGTCGAGCGCTTCGCCCGGGCCGGCGAGCGCCGGCGGGCCCGTCTCTCGTCGCTGGCCTCCCGCCTGGAGGCGCTGAGCCCGCTCGCGGTGCTGGCGCGAGGTTACGCGGTCGCCTACCGCGAGGGGGCGACGCGGCCGCTGCTGTCCGCGGCGGAGGTCGAGGACGGGGCGCGGATCCGCGTGCGGCTTTCCTCGAGGGCGAGCTGTCCGCCCTGGTGCGCGGCGGGGGTCGGATCTTCGACCCGGGCCCGCTGTTCCGGGCGAAGGGGGAGAAGGACGTGACGACGCGCGTGCGCAAGGAACGCAGCTTCGAAGAGGCGCTCGAGCGCGCTCGAGGCGATCGTCGCCGAGCTCGAGGGGGAGGAGCGCGGTCTCGAGAAACAGTTCGTGCTCTTTCAGGAAGGCATGGAGCTCGCCCGCTTCTGCGACCGCAAGCTCTCCGAGGTCGAGAAGTCGGTGGAGATCGTGCTGAAGGAATCGGCCGAGGAATGGAAGACGGAGCCCTTCGATCCGTCGCGGGACGCCGGCGATGACGGACGGGACTGAGGCGGCCGCCCGGGACGTCGCGGGGTACCTCGCGCGCCGGCGCGGAGGAGGTCGATCGCGCGCTCGAACGGCTGCTGCCCGGGCCCGACGTCTGGCCCGAACAAGCTCCATCGGGCGATCCGCCACTCGGTCTTCGCCGGGGGCAAGCGTCTGCGCCCGATCCTGTGCCTGACGGCCGGCGAGGTGCTCGGGGCCCGGACCGAAGACCTCATCGAGGCGGCCTGCGGCCTCGAGATGATCCACACCTACTCCCTGATCCACGACGACCTGCCGGCGCTCGACGACGACGACCTGCGCCGCGGCGTTCCGACCTGCCACGTCGTCTTCGGCGAGGCGACGGCGATCCTCGCCGGCGACTCGCTCCTGACGCACGGCCTCGGGGCGTTCGCCGACTACCCGAAGGGCGAGCGGTTCGCCGCGGCCAAGGTGCGGGTCCTCGAGACCGTCGTCGACGCCATCGGGACGCAGGGAATGATCGGCGGCCAGGCGGCGGACCTCGAGGCCGAGAAGGAGACCGCGCCGACGGCCGAGCTCGTCTCGAAGATCCACGAGAACAAGACGGGCCGCCTGATCCGCGCCTCGCTCTCGGCCGGCGCCATCCTCGCCGGCGCCGACGAGGCGACCCTCGAGCGGGTCGACCTCTACGGACAAGCGGATCGGGCTCGCCTTCCAGATCAAGGACGACCTGCTCGACGTGGAGTCGGACGCCGCGACCCTCGGAAAGGCCTCGGGCAAGGACGCGGCCGCGGGCAAGGCCACGTTTCCCGGGCATCTGGGGGGTCGAGCGCTCGAGGCAGATCCTCGGCGGAGAACGTGGAGGAGGCCGTCGCGACGGCTCAGGCGCTTCCGGGCGGCGGAGGCGTGCTCCCCGAGCTCGCACGGTTCGTCGGATCGCGCAAGTCGTGATGAAAATCGCTCGCGGGCTCGTGTCGGCGATTCTCGTTGCACTTTTTTCACTCTTCGCCGCGGGCGCGAGTTGCGCGCAGCCGGTGGAAGCGTCTCTCGGGGAAGCTTTTGCGCTTCCGCTCGGCGAGCGAGCATCGATCGCCGGCGCAAACGTCGCCGTGGAATTTCGTCGCGATTCTCGAAGACTCGCGATGTCCGAAGGGTGAGCAGTGCATCACGGCGGGCAACGCGCGTGTTGTCGATTCGCGTGCAGATTCGCGACGAAACGCCGGTGACTGTCGAGCTCGACACAGCGCGCGGAGCGGCGGAGGCGAGCGTCGGCGCATTCGAAGTGCATCTCGAGGATCTCGAGCCGTATCCCGTGAGCGGAAAACCGAAATCGGCGATTCCTCAGAAAATACCTTGCGAGACTCTTGGTCACGCGGCTATAGATACCTCCACGTTTCGGTTTCGCTGGGAGTTGGTGGACTTTTTTTGAATGGAGGTGTCGTAGTGAGGAGATCTCGCGGTTTCATCTCGAGTCTAGGCGCCGTTCTCCTTCTTGCAGGCCTGGCTCCGGCCGGGGCTGCCGAGAAAGGGAACGGAAAGGGCAAGGGCCTCGACCCGGCCGGGGTCGAGCGTCTGCAGGAACGCACCGGCGGGAAGGCGCGGGTCAGCATCTCCCGCGCGACCGGCGCCGTGCGTTTCGTCGCGATCGAGCCGGGCGAGCGGGGCGACCTGATGAGCTCGGTCTCGGCCCCGGCGCGTGAGAAGGCCTCGGCGTTCCTGCACGAGTACGCCGGCATGTTCGGTCTGCGCGGCGCGGAAGCCGAGCTCCAGGTCAGCGGCGAGCGCGCCGACGGCCTCGGCGGGCGTCTCGTCAGCTACGCGCAGACCTACCGCGGCGTTCCCGTGTTCGCGGGCATGCTGCGCGCGCACTTCAACGGCGACGGCGAACTGACCTCGGTCAACGGCAACGTGATCCCGGCGATCCGGGTGAATCCCGACCCGACCCGCTGCGGCCGCGGATGCCGCATCGGCGGCGATCGCCGCCGTCGGGCGCCGACAACCCGGGCCGGGAGCTCTTCGCCCGATCGGGCCTTCTGATGGTCTACCGCACGGGTCTCGCCCGCGGCGTCGAGGGGAGAACCACCTGGCCTGGCAGATCGAGGTCGGCAACGACGCCGACGTCCGCGAGTTCGTCTACGTCGACGCGCACTCGGGCAAGGTCGTGGACCGGCTGCCCGGCATCATCGACGCGCTCTACCGCCGGGCCTACGACGGCATGTTCCTTCCGACACGTTCCGCCGCGGCTATCCCGGCTCGCCCGTTCTGGGTCGAGGGCGATCCCTTCCCGACCGGCGAACACCGAAGCCGACAACATGATCCTGTCCTCCAAGGACACCTACGACATGTACATGCAACGCCTTCGGCCGCGACTCCTTCGACGGCGCCGGGGCGACCATGGACTCGATCTTCAACCGCGGCTACAGCTGCCCGAACGCGTCCTGGAACGGCACGTTCATCTCGTTCTGCACCGGCCTGACGACCGACGACGTCACCGGCCACGAGTGGACCCACGCCTACACGCAGTACACGCACAACCTGATCTACCAGTGGCAGCCGGGCGCGCTGAACGAGTCCTACTCCGACATCTTCGGCGAGACGATCGACCGCATCAACGGGCGCGGCGCGCGACACGCCCGACAACTCGCGCTCGGCCGGCGCCTGCTCCGACGTTCGGCGGCGTCCCGCCGCCGTCGCTGACCATCACCGGCGGCAGCGCGGCCGGCAGCTACTTCGCCCGGGCCTCGGTCAACGAGCCGCCGCGTGCCGTTCACGGTCGGACCCACGGCCATGGCGATCGTCGTCCACGGCCGGCGCCCTTCCAGCGACAGGCGCCTGCGGAGCCGTCAGCGACGTCGCCGGCAAGATCGCGATCGTCGACTGGACGCTCACTCCCGGCGGCGGCAACGAGTGCGGCTCCGGGACCCGCGCCGCGAACGCCTTCGACGGCCGGCGCGACGGGCATCATCTTCGTGGCGCCTCCGGCCGGCCTCCTCAACCTGGGCTCGAGCGCGCGTCGATCGCCAGCGTCGAGGTCACCAGCGCCGACGGAACGGCCATCAAGGCCGGCCTGCCGGCCGACGCGACGATCGCCTTCGGCGGTCGGGCACCGACGACTCGGTGCGCTGGCTCGTCGGCGAGGACGACACGGCCCCGGCCTGCACCGGCGCCGTTGCGCGACATGTGGAACCCGCGCTGCTTCGGCAACCCCGGCAAGGTGTCGGACACCTTCGAGTACACGTGCTCGCACGGCCGACGGCGGCGGCGTGCACACCAACTCCGGCGTTCCACAACCACGCCTACGCCCTGATCGTGGACGGCGGCACCTACAACGGCCAGACGATCAGCGGCATCGGCCTGACCAAGGCCGCGCACATCTACTTCCGGGCGATGACGGTCTACCAGAACCCGGCCACGGACTTCGCCGATCACGCCGACGCGATCGAGCAGTCGGCTTCGGACCTGATCGGCGTCAACCTGAAGGACCTCGTCACGGGCGCACCCTCGGGCCAGATCATCTCGGCGGCCGACGTCGCCCAGGTGCACAAGGCCATGCTGGCGGTCGAGATGCGCAACCCGCCGACGCAGTGCGGCTTCCAGCCGTTGCTGGCGCAGGACCCGCCGGCGCTCTGCGACGGCGGTGGCAAGGCCACTCAGCTTTTCCACGACGATTTCGACAACGCGCTCTCAGCTGGGACGTCAGCCACGAGGCCGTCACTCCGTCGGACTTCACCGAGCGCGACTGGGTACTCGTGTCCGACCTTCCGGACGGCCGCCCGGGCAAGGGCTTCTTCGGCGCCGATCCCGACCATCGGGACCTGCGCGCCGGGCGGCGACGAGTCCGGCGTTCTCCACCTCGACAGCCCGAAGATCACCATTCCGGCCTCCGTCACGGACGCCGATGCTGACCTTCGATGCACTGGGTGGCGACCGAAGGCGGCTGGGACGGCGGCAACGTCAAGATCAGCGTCAACGACGGACCGTGGCAGGCTGATCCAGGCTGCCGACTTCGTCTACAACGCCGTACAACACGACGCTCTTCACGGCCGGGCAGGGCAACACCAACCCGCTCGCGGGCCAGCCGGCGTTCACCGGCACCGACGGCGGCTCGGTGGGCGGAACCTGGGGCCGCTCGATCATCAACCTGGCGCCCTACGCGCAAGCCGAAGGACAAGATCAGGCTTCGCTTCGACATCGGCAACGACGGCTGCACGGGCGTCGTCGGCTGGTACATCGACGACGTGTTGGTCTACAAGTGCCATTGAGTTCTCGCTAGAGCGAGTTCGAGAGGCGCCCGGAAGGGCGCCTTTTTTTTCTTCCTCCGGCGTGCCCGCAGCCCGGGATCTCCGCCGCCGATCGGTGATATGTCATGGCGCGATCCATGCGGGCGTTCGTGCAGACCTCCGTCGGGCACTTCGGGGAGCAGGACGTGGCGCGTCCCGTTCCCGGCCCGGGTGAGGTCCTCCTCCGCATGCGGGCCGCGCTGACCTGCGGCACGGACATCAAGACGCTCGTCCGCGGCCACCCGCGCATCCGCCTGCCGCTGACGATGGGCCACGAGGTGTCGGGCGAGGTCGTCGAGGTCGGCGAGGGCGTCGTGCGGTGGAACGCGGGCGACCGGGTCGTCCCCGGAATCTCCGGGCCCTGCGGGCGGTGCGCCGACTGCCGCGGCGGCCGGTCGAACCTCTGTGGGGCGGGGCACGCGGACCGGATGTGGGGAGCCTTCGCCGAGTTCGTGCGGGTGCCGGCCGGCGGTCGCCTCGTCGAACCTTCACCGCGTCCCCGAGGGTCTCGACGACGAAGTCGCGGCGTTCCTGGATCCGCTGGCTTCCGTGCTCCACGGCTGGAACCGGCTGCGGGCGCCGTCGGGGACACTGCTCGTCTACGGCGCGGGCGCCCTCGCCTTCCTGTGGGCGGCCGTCGCGCGTCGGCACGGCCTGGAGGTCGTCATCGCGGGCCGGCGGCCCGAACGGGCAGAGCTCGGCGCGCGCTACGGGGCGCGTTTCGCCGACCTGACGCGGCAGGGTCCCGAGTCACTCGTCGCGGAGAACGGCGACCCGGCCGACATCGCGGTCGACTGCACGGGCGAGCCGTCGGTCTGGGAGCGCCTGCCGCACGCTCGTGCGTCCGGGAGGGCAGGTCCTCCTCTTCGGCGGCTGCGCGCCCGGCGCGACCGTGGCCTTCGACGCGGCGCGCCTTCACTACGCGGAAATCACGCTGATCGGATCGTTCCACTATTCGCCGAGCGAGGCACGGGCGGCGCTCGACAGCCTGGCCGCCGGCGAGATCGATCCTCGACCCCTCGATCAGCGCGCGCGGCAGCCTCGGCGGACCTGCCCCGATTCCTCGAGGCGCAGCGGCGGGGCGAGGGGGTGCGCTACGCCATTCTGGGAGGAGATTGACATGGACTCGGTGATCCTGAAGCGCTTCGACACGCCGGACGAGACGCGGATCTTCGAGAAGGGCCGCCTCGAGCTCGTGCACCTGGGCGGGATGACCGTCGGCCGCGCCACGTATGCGCCCGGGTGGAAATGGTCGCTGCACGTGGGGCCGGCCGTCGGCGCCGCGCTGTGCTCCGTCGAGCACGTCGGCCTCGTCGTTTCGGGCACCGCGACGGTCGCCTTCGAGGACGGGCGCGTCATCGAGCTCACCGAGGGCTCGCTCTTTCACGTTCCCGCGGTGCCACACGACAGCTGGGTCGTGGGCGAAGGGCCGTACGTGTCGATTCACCTCCTCGGAGCGGCGGCCTACGCGAAGTGATCGCCGGCGTGGTTCTGGCCGCCGGCCTCCGGGCGATGCCCGCGCCGCCGACCCGTCGCGAACCGGTGACGGGCATGACGCTCGTTCGGCTGCCCGCGGGGAAATTCCTCATGGGAAGTCCCCCCGGTGAGATCGGGCGGGAATCGGGAGAGACGCCGCATCGCGTCCGCCTCACGCGGGCCTTCGAGATCGGGCAGACGGAGGTGACGCAGGATCAGTGGGCACGGGTCATGGGGACGCAACCGGCCCACTTCCGAGATTGTGGAGGGGGCTGCCCGGTCGAGAGCGTCAGCTGGTACGAGGTGCAGGAGTTCCTCGCGCGTCTCTCCGCCCTCTCGGGCTCCGTCTTCCGGCTGCCGACGGAGGCGGAATGGGAGTATGCGTGCCGCGCCGGCACGACGACCCCGTTCTCGACCGGGCACGACCTGACGACAGCCCAGGCCAACTACGATGGTCGCTATCCCTACGGAAGCGCTCCCCGGGGACTCGACCGCGCGCGTCCGACGGCGGCCGCGACGTTCCCGGCCAATCCCTGGGGCCTCTTCGATATGCACGGCAACGTCTGGGAGTGGTGCGCCGACGAGTTCTGTCCCTATGGGGACGGCGAGGCGGTCGACCCGCTCGGCGCCTGTGGATCGCCGCGGCGGGTCATCCGTGGTGGAAGCTGGTACTTCAACGCCGAAAGCGCGCGCTCGGCCCTCCGGTACACGCACCGGCCGGCGGACCGCGGTTTCAGCCTCGGATTCCGCGTCGTGCGGGAGCTCCCGCCGTGAGCGGGGCCGTCGCGAAGGCCGTGCTCCTCGCCGCGGGCCGCGGCACGCGAATGCGCCGTCCCGACGCCGACGCGGTGCTGACACCCGAGCAGGACGCCGCTGCCGACCGCGGCTGGAAAGCGCTGATGCCGATCCACGGCCGACCCTTTCTCGACTACGGGCTCTCCGTCCTCGCCGCCGCCGGAATCGAGGAGGTCTGTGTCGTCGACGGTCCCGAGAGCCCCGTCCGCGAGACCTACCGGGCCCGCCGGCTGCGGCGGGTGCGCCTCGCCTTCGTGATCCAGGACCGGCCGCTCGGTAGCGCCGACGCGCTCGCCGCGGCCGAGGAGTTCGCGGACGGCGGGGACTTTCTCGCGCTCAATTCCGACAACCTCTACCCGCTCTCGGCCTGCCGCGCGATGCGCGATCTCGGAGGACCGGGCCTGCCGGTCTTCGAGCGCGAGGAGCTATTGGCGGCGAGCAATTTCACGCGCGAACGGGTCGACGCTTTCGCGGTCCTGGACGTCGGCCCCGGCGGAGAGCTCCGCGGGATCGTTGAGAAGGCGCCGGGCTCCGGCGGCGCGGATGGCCGCGTCCTTCTTTCGATGAATCTCTGGCGCCTGTCCCCGGCCATCTTCGCCGCGTGCCGCCGGGTGCCGGTCTCCGCGCGAGGCGAACGGGAGCTCCCGCAGGCCGTGGCGTGGGCCATCGCGCATGGGCGCGATACGTTCCGCACCGTCCCGTGCGCGGAAGGCGTCCTCGACCTGTCGACGCGCCGCGACGTCGCGCTCGTCGAATCGCGCCTGGCAGGCCTGGAGCCGGAGCCGTGAGCGCGGTCGAGGACCGGCTGGTCGGCGCCGGCCTGTCGGCTGCGGAGGCGCGCCGAAAGCGCGAGCTCTTTGCCGACGTCGACGCGGCGTTTCGCGCGGTCACGGGAGGCCGGGAGGCCGAGGCCCGGTGGTTCGTTCCGGGAAGGATCGAGGTGCTCGGCAAACACACCGACTACGCCGGCGGACGCAGCCTGCTGTGCGGGGTGGGGCGCGGCTTCTGCGTCGCCGCTTCGCCGCGGGACGATCGAATCCTGCGCGTCGTGGACGCGGGTCGCGGCCTCCAGGCGCAGGTGCCGCTCGATCCGGCACTCGTCCCTTCGGCCTCCGGATGGAAGGTATTCGTCGAGACCGTCGCTTCGCGCGTCGCCCGCAATTTTCCCGGCGGCCTTCGGGGTGCCGACGTCGCGCTCTCGAGCGATCTTCCACGGGCCTCCGGACTGTCGAGCTCGAGCGCGCTCGTCGTCGCGCTTTTCGCGGCGCTTTCGGAGGCGAGCGACCTCCCTTCGCGTTCCGAGTACGCCGGCAGCATCCGGACGGGCGAAGACCTCGGCGGCTACCTGGGGGCGCTCGAGAACGGCCGCGGCTACGGGACGCTCGATAGCGCGCACGGTGTGGGAACGTTCGGCGGCAGCGAGGACCAGACCGCGATCCTCTGCAGCCGCGCGGGTGAGATCGCCCAGTACGCCTTCTGTCCGGTGCGCCGCGAAGGGACCGTTCGGCTGCCGGAGGGCTGGACCTTCATCGTGGCCTCGAGCGGCGTGGCGGCCGACAAGACCGGCGCCGTCCGGGATCGCTACAACCGTCTGTCGCTCGCGGCGCAGGCGATCCTCGATCTCTGGAACCGCTCCGCGCGACGGGAAGACGCGAGCCTGTTCGCGGCGGCCACCGCTTTCTACGACTCGCCCGAGCGGATCCGTAACCTGCTGCGGGTGATTGCGGTCGACGGGTTTACCAAGGAGTATCTGACCGGACGCTTCGACCAGTTTCTCGAGGAGTCGACGGTCCTCGTTCCCGGCGTCGCCGCGTGGCTCTCGCGCGAGGACGTGGTTCCGATCGGCGAGCTCGTCGATCGCTCCCAGGAGCTCGCCGAGCGCTGCCTCGGGAATCAGATCCCGGAGACCGTGGCCCTCCAGCGCTCGGCGCGGTCGCTCGGGGCCGCGGCGGCCTCGGCATTCGGTGGAGGCTTCGGCGGCAGCGTATGGGCCCTCGTGGAGAGCGAGCAGGCCGACGCGTTCCGGAAGCGCTGGGGGGAGGCCTACGCGACGGCCTTTCCCGATCCAACCGAGCGCTCACGCTTCTTCGCGACGCGGCCGGGCCCGGCCGTGGTGAAGCTTTAGGCGCGGCCTGGCTGTCGCTTCTGGAAGTCGTTCACTCCTCTTCGGCTTGAATGCGTACCGGAATTCACGACGAGGGACCCCCGGTCGTAGGGGCGGCCCTCGTGGCCGCCCGCTCGCCCACCGACGAACTCGCGTGCCGCCGCTCGATGGACACCGGCGGGAGGTCGCCCGCAAGGGGCGCCCCTGCGTCGAGCGCGGCGGCTCCAGTGGCTGTTTCTCGGAGAAGCCAGCCTGGCGAGGCGCCGGTTTCGTTTCGGGCGCCCCCGATGGCCTCCGCGATGGGCGCGCCGGCGCCGGGGCTCGCCGCGGGCCAGTCCTTCCCGAGCAGCGCCGCAGCGGTGGCGGCGATCTGGCTCTGCGTGACCCGCGCAACGTTGCGGCGCTCTCCGAGAGGCGGGGTGTCGGGGCCCAGCACCGCGATCCACATGTCTTCGGCGCCTTCCACGTCGACGTCGTGGTGCTTCCAGTTCTCCGGGCCGCTGCCGCGCCCGTGGTCGGTCGTGAGGATGAAGGTCGTCTTGTTCCGGTACTGGTCCATCGCCTGCATCGTCGTCCACAACTCCCGGATGAAGCCGTCCACCGAGCGCGCCGATTGCAGCACGAGGTCGTATCGGCCGTTGTGCGCCCACTCGTCCGTCTCGCCGTAGCCGACGAAGAGCAGGCGCGGCCGCGTCGCGCGCACGGTCTCGAGCAGCGTCTGCTGGAGGAGCGCGTCCCAGGGCATGTCGGAGAACTCGCGCGTGATCGTCGCGTACATCGTGTCGAGAAGCTCCTGGCGGGGTGTCGCCGGGTGGGGGACCGGGGCCTCCCAGCCGATCTGCATCGCGAGGCCGCTGCGCTGCCGGTTGAAGATCCGCTCGAAGGCGTCCCAGCCGGCGACCACGGCGACCCGCCCCTGGAAGCCGGGCTGGCGATTCATCCACTCGAAGACCGAGACGTTCGGGTTGGGACCGTAGGAGTTCGAGTCGATCCGCGGATCGGCGGCCCCCGTGATGATTTCGTTGTAGCCGGGATAGGAGAACTTGAAGCGGTTGACGACCCGGGCGGAGGACCCGGCGTCGCTGTTGCCGTAGATCTGGCCCTCGCGGGCGACGACCGACCAGAAGAAGGGGAGCAGCGCCTGGCGGCGCGCCTCCGGCGTGGCCTGGCCGAAAGCGGCCTTCGTCGCCGCGACGTCTTCGACGCCGCCCGGCGTCTCGTTGAGGAGGGCCGGCTCGGCGCCCCGGAAGACCTCCTGCCAGCGCAGGCCGTCCGTGACGATGACGACGACGTTTTCGGTGCGATGCTCCGCGAAGGCGAGGCGGACGGGCAGGAGAACCGCGAGGGCCGCCAGGATGCGAACCGGCCTCATTTCCACCTCACGAAATCTTCCGAGAGCACCCGATCATAGGCCGCCAGCAGACGGGCGGCGTCTTCTTCGCCGAAAGATAACGGCGGCTTCATCTTGATCACGTTGTGGTCGGGTCCGTCGGTCGAGAGCAGGATGCCGTGGTCCTTCATCCGCTCGACGACGTAGCCGGCCTTCGCGGCCGCCGGCGTGCGGGCCACGCGGTCGTCGACGAGTTCGATGCCGAGGAACAGGCCGAGGCCGCGGGCGTCGCCGACGGCCGGGTGGCGCTCGGCGAGGCGCTCGAGCCCGGCGCGGAGGCCCCCGCCCACGGCGAGCGCCCGCTCCTGGAGCCGCTCGTCCCGGACCACGTCGAGGACGGCGAGGCCGATCTCGCAGGAGACGGGGTTGCCGCCGAAGGTGTTGAAGTATTCCATGCCGTTGGCGAAGGCGGCGGCGATCTCCGGCGTCGTGACGACGGCCCCGAGGGGATGGCCGTTGCCGATGGGCTTGCCCATCGTCACGATGTCGGGCACGACGCCCTGCGTCTCGAACCCCCAAAAATGGCTGCCGACGCGCCCGAAGCCCACCTGCACCTCGTCGGCGATGCAGACGGCGCCGGCCGCGCGCGCGAGACGGTAGGCGGCCGCGAGATAGCCGGGCGGCAGGACGATCTGGCCGCCGCAGGACAGCAGGCTCTCGCAGAGGAAGGCGGCCGCGCCGCCCGGCAGCGAAGATGCGGCCGGAGCGACGTGCGCCGCGAACTGTTCGCCCCGGGCCGGATCCTCGCGGCGGTACGCGCCGCGATACTCGTCCGGCATCGGGACGACGGCCACGTGGGACGGGCGACCGGCTCCTCCAGGGCCGTCGAACTTGTAGGGGCTCGCGTCGACGAGGGCCTGCGTGTTGCCGTGGTACGCCCCGCCGACGACCACGACGCCGCTGCGGCCCGTGCGTGCGCGCGCCAGACGCAGCGCGAGCTCGTTGGCTTCGCTGCCCGAGCACACGAAGAAGCAGACGGACAGGGGCGCCGGCAGCGTCCCGGCGAGGCGTTCGGCGTAGCGGACGATCGAGGGATGGAGGTAGCGGGTATTCGTGTTGAGGATCGCCATCTGTCGCTGGCCGGCCTCGACGACCCGAGGGTGGGCGTGGCCGACGTGGGCGACGTTGTTGACCACGTCGAGGAAGGCCCGGCCCGTCTGGTCGTACAGGAACGTCCCGGCGCCCCGGACGATCTCGAGAGGAGTCCGATACGAGAGCGAGAGGGACGGGCCGAGGCGGAGTCGACGCTGCTCGCGGATCCGCACGGGGTCCTCCGGGGACGCCCGGAAGGGCGCTCCTGCCGGGCCGAGCACGAGGCGGGGATCGGGCGAGAGGGCCAGCCACACGGACCGCTCGCTCGCGGCGCCTACTCCGCGGAATTCGCCCTCGCGGTCGAGCATGTCGGTCACCAGCTGGAAGTGCACGTGGGGAGGCCAATCACCGTTTCCGGGAGGCGCTCCGATCGCGCCGATGCGCTGCCCGCGGTCGACCGGCGCCCCGGGCGAGAGATTCGCGACCGAGTCCGCCGCCAGGTGCCCGTAGAGCGTGTAGAAAACGGGTGCGTCCGCGGGCGCGTGCTCGAGGATGATCGTCGGACCGTAGTCGAAGCGCGCCGCGTTGTCGCGGACCGCGTGCACGCGTCCCGGCATCGGCGCGAAGACCGGGGAGCCCGGCTCCATGAAGATGTCGACGGCCAGATGCACGGTGCGGCGTTCCGGATGCTCGCCCGCCGCGCCCGCGAAGGCGTCGCCGCCGTAGACCAGCCGTGCTTCGTCGTACCGTCCGATGCCGACGTCGGTGCCCGCCTCGCGCAAACGACCGAAGAGGCGTGGGGAGAGCGTCGCCGTCGAGAGCGCGTCGGCCGGCGTGCGGAACTCGGGGCTCGCGACCGAGAGGTCGAAGATGACCGCGCGCGAGAGATCGGCGTTCACCACGGGCGCCATCTCGTCCCGGTGGGCCTCGAGCCACGCTTCGATCGCGGGCGTCTGGGGACAGGGCGGGAGGCCGCAGGCCGCGCGCAGCGCGTAGTGGGCGAATCGGGGATGGATTTCACGCATCTTCGTCAGGGCCTCCCAGGCGGCTCCCTCGCTGACGAGCAGGTAAGGGTTCCCGGGCTCCGCGGTCCGCCGGTGCGCCGAGAGGCAGACGCTCGTGCAGAGGCGCAGCGCCGCGAGCGGCCAGACGGCCTCGATCTCGGGCTCCGACAGAGGCCGCGCCGAGTGGTAGCCGGCGGCGACCCGTCCCGCCGCGGCCAGCGGATCGTGCTGTCCGAAGACGCCGTAGGCGATGGCGACCGCCAGTTCGCAGACCGTCCACGTCTCGACCATGTCGCCGAAATCGAGGAGGCCGGTGACCTCCCGCGAGCCGGGTACCGCCGCGGGCGGGCCCACGAGAAGGTTGTGGTCGTTGGCGTCGTTGTGGATGACGCTGCGCGGCAGCTCGGACAGGCGGGGGCGCACGGTCGAGGCGAAGAGGTGCGCGAAGTCCTCGACGAGCGACCGCCGGGCCGGATCCGCGATCTCTCCGGTATGGCGCGCGATCACCTCTTCCGCCCGCTCGGGTCTCCAGAGCAGGTCGCGGGCGACGGCGGCGGGATGCGCGAAGCCCGCCAGCGCGACGTCGAGTCTCCCGAGCAGGCTTCCGGCGCGGGCGAGAAGGCCGGGCTCGCGCGGCGAGGCGTCGGCCAGGATCGTCCCCGGCAGGTACGTCAGCAGCCGCACCCGACCGTCGGCCGAGGTCGCGACGACGCGGGGAACGGGCAGCGCCGGCGTCGCGCTCGGCGATCCTGGCGAGGGCACGGTTCTGCAGGTCGAGCGTCCCGTCCGATTCGGAAGGTCCGGCGATCTTCAGGACGAATTCGCCAGCGTCGCTCCGCAGGTGGAAGTTCCGGTCGCGCTCGCTCGGGAGGCCCCGGGCCGCGCTCACGGGGAGGCCGAACAGATCCCGCGCGAGGCCAACCGCGTCGACCTCCGAAGGCTCCGGGCGCTCGGATGGCGGGGGCGTCATGAGTGCGGCGCACGCTATGGCAGAAGCGCCCCGGGTTCAAGGCCCGCTGATATCCTCGGCGCCGCCATGGACACGCCGACACTTCCCGGGCTCGGCCGCGTCCCCGATGTCCTCGACGTGGCCTCGATCCGGGGTCGCTTCCCGGCGCTCGAGCGCAAGCAGGGCGGCCGACCGGTCGCCTATTTCGACGGCCCCGGCGGAACGCAGGTCCCCGTCGGCGTGGTGAAGGCGATGGCGGACTACCTCTTCAAGCACAACGCCAACACCCACTGGCGATATCCCTCCTCCGTCGAGACGGACGCGGCGCTGGCCGGAGCGCGGGCGACGCTGGCGGAGTTCGTCGGAGGCGATCCGGCCGAGATCGCCTTCGGCCAGAACATGACGACGCTGACGTACCACCTCTCGCGTGCGCTCGGCCGGAAGTGGGGGCCGGAGGACGCGCATCGTCGTGACCGAGCTCGATCATCATGCCAACGTGGACACCTGGAAGGCGCTCGAGCGCGAACGCGGAGTGGCGGTCCGCACGGTCCGGATGCGGCCCGAGACCGGGCAGCTCGACGAGGCCGATCTCGCGGACGCGATCCGGCCCGGCGTGCGGCTCGTCGCCATCGGGGCGGCATCCAACGCGCTCGGAACGATCAACGACGTCGCGCGGGTCTGCCGCCTGGCGCGCGAGGCCGGGGCCCTCTCGTTCGTCGATGCGGTCCACTTCGCACCCCACGCATTCATCGACGTGGGCCGCATGGGCTGCGACTTCCTGGCCTGCTCGCCCTACAAGTTCTATGGTCCTCACCTCGGCGTGCTGTGGGGTCGCCGCGAGCTCATCGAGGCGCTCGACGTTCCCCGGCTCGTGCCCGCTCCCGACTGGGCGCCGGAGCGGCTGGAGACGGGGACCCTCTCGCACGAGGGGATCGTCGGCGCCGCGGCAGCCGTGGACTTTCTCGTTTCGCTCGCCGAGGGGGAGGAATTCGCGCGCCGGGATCGGCTGGCGGCCGCTTTCGCCGAGCTCCACCGGCGGGGGCGCCGGCTCTTCGAACGGCTCTGGGCCGGACTCGAAAGGATCGAAGGCGTGACCCTGTACGGCCCGCCGCCGTCGGCCCCCCGCACGCCGACCCTCGCGTTCGTGCTCGCCGGACGGACCGCGGACGAGGTCGCGGAGGCGCTCGGCCGGCGCGGTTTGTACCTCTCGAGCGGCGATTTCTACGCCCTGACGGTCGTCGAGCGCCTCGGGCACGCCCGGGACGGGGTCGTTCGCGCCGGATGCGCCTGCTACACGACCGAGGAGGAAGTCGACCGGCTCGTCGCGGCGGTCGCGGAAGTCGCGCGGGTCGACGCCTGAACCCGGACGGTGCACCTGACCCATAATCGCGGCGGATGAAGGCGGTGCGCATCGAGGCCGACGGCTCGGCCGGCGTCGTCGAGCTGCCGGAGCCCGCGATCGGGCCCGGCGAGGCCCTCATGCGAACGCGCGTGTCCGGGATCTGCGGCTCCGACCTGCTCGACTGGTACGTCCGCCGGAAGGCCGGCACGGTCCTCGGCCACGAGGTCGCGGGGGAGATCGTCGCCGTCGGCCCGGGCGTGGCGGGCTTCCGTGTCGGCGACCGCGTGGCCCCGCATCATCACGCGCCCTGCCTGGCCTGTCCGGCCTGCGCGGCCGGCCGGTACGTGCACTGCGCCGAATGGCGCGCCTCGAGGCTGGAGCCGGGAGGGATGGCGGAGCTCGTGCGGATTCCCGCGGGCAACCTGGCCCGGGACACTGCCCGGGTGCCGGAAGGCGTCTCCGACGAGGAGGCGTGCTTCATCGAGCCGCTCGCCACGGTCGTGAAGGCCTTCCGCAGGGCCGGGTTCGCGCGGGGCCAGTCCATGCTGTGCGTGGGGCTCGGGCCGACCGGACAGCTGGCCGTGCGGCTCGCCCGCTCCCGTGGCGCGTCGATCGTCGCCGGCGCGGACCGCGTCGGCTCGCGGCTGGCGGCCGGACAGGAGAGCGGCGCGGAAGCTGGTCATCGACGTTGCGGACGAGTCGATCCGGGACGGCGCCCGCCGCGCGGCGCCCGGGGGCTTCGACGTTGTTTTCGTCGGCCCGGGCAAGCGGGAGGTCGTCGAAGACGCCTTCGAGGCGGTGGCGCCGGGCGGTACGCTCCTCCTCTTCACGATGGCGCCGCCGGGCGAGACGTGGAGCGCGGGCCTTTTCGATCTCTACTTCCGCGAGATCTCGGTCATCCCCTCCTACTCCTGCGGACCCGACGACACGGCCGAGGCCCTGGACCGCATCGCCCGGCGCGAGGTCCGGGTCGCCGATCTGATCTCGCACCGGTTCCCCGTCTCGCGCGCGGCGGACGCGTTCGACCGGGCCCGGGCGCCGGAGGGCGCAATGAAGGTGGCGATCACGTTTTGAAGACGCGGCTGGATCTCCTCCTGGTGGCGCGGGGGCTCGCGCCTTCGCGGGAGAAGGCCCAGGCGATGATCCTCGCGGGCCTCGTGACGGTGGACGGGCGGCGCGCCGACAAGGCCGGCCAAGGAGTCGCCGGGGACGCCACGGTGGCGGTGTCGGGGCCGCCGCATCCCTATGTGTCGCGCGGGGGGATCAAGCTCGCCGCGGCCCTCGACCACTTCGGCCTGGAGCCCGCGGGGCGCATCTGCATGGATGTCGGGGCTTCGACGGGAGGCTTCACCGACTGCCTGCTCCAGCGCGGCGCGGCGCGCGTCTATGCGGTCGACGTGGGCTACGGCCAGCTCGATGCGAAGCTCCGCGCGGATTCCCGCGTCGTCGTGCGGGAGAAGGTCAACGCCCGCCATCTCTCGCCCGAAGCCGTCCCCGAACCGGTCGCCCTGGCCGCGATCGACGTGTCGTTCATCTCGCTGCGCCTGGTCCTGCCGGCCGTCGTTGCGCGGCTCGCCCCGGGCGCGTCGCTCGTCGCGCTGGTCAAGCCCCAGTTCGAGGCGGGCCGGGGCGAGGTTCCCCGCGGCGGCGTCGTCCGGTCGGAAACCACGCGACGCCGCGTCGTCGCGGAAGTCGAGGCGACGGGAAGGGAGTTGGGGTTGACGGTCCTGGGATCGATTCCGTCACCGATCCGGGGGGCCCGCGGCAACGCCGAGTTTCTGGTGGGATTTCGTGTAAATTGAGCGGGATGAAGGGGTCGCGACGATCGGCGCCGAAATTCTCCCGCGTCGGGATCGTTGCCAAGACGGCCTCGGAAGCGGCCATCCAGCTGGCCGCGGCCGTCGAGAGGGCCCTCAAGCGGCGCGGGCGACGGGTCGTCCTCGAGGAGGGGACCGCGGAGGCGCTCGGGCGCCGCGGCGGTGTGGCGCGCGCGAGGATCTCGCGGGAGGCGGATCTCGTCGTGGTTCTCGGCGGCGACGGGACGCTTCTCTCGGTGGCGCGCGTGGCGCCGACGGAGACGCCGCTGCTCGGTATCAACGTGGGCCTGCTCGGCTTTCTCACCGGCCTTCCCGAGAAGGACGCGATCCGGAGGCTCGACGAGGTGCTCGCAGGCGGTTTCCGTGAAGACCGCCGCGGCGTCCTCGACGTGACGGTCGTGCGGGGGCCGCACCACGGCTCGTATCGGGTCCTCAACGATGCCGTCCTGAACCGCGAGGCCCTGGCTCGAATCTCGACGTTCGCGATCGCTCTCGACGGGCGGACGGTTGCGGAATTTCGCGCCGACGGCGTGATCGTCTCGACGCCGACCGGATCGACGGCGTACAACCTGTCGGCCGGCGGCCCGATTCTGCACCCGCAGCTTCCGGCCAACGTCATCACGCCGATCTGTCCGCACACGCTGGCCCAGCGGCCCCTCGTGGTCCCGGCATCGACGGAGATCCGCATCCGGGTGGTGGGCCCCGAACGGCGCGATGGTGGCGTCTATCTGACGCTCGACGGACAGGAAGGCTTTCCGATCCTGTCGGGCTCGACGGTGGTGGTGCGTTCCAGCCCGTTCGCGGTGACGCTGCTTCGGCCGCCGGAGACCGATCATTTCGATCAGCTCGCGAGCAAGCTGTCCTGGGGCGTGTAATGGTTCGAGACCGGGGTTTTCAGGGCGTCGGCAGGGCGGACGATCGAGCCGGATCCCGGACCGGCGGGAAGACGATCCCGGCGCGTGGTCGCTCGGCCGCGGCGGCGTCTCCCGCCGCGGGATCCTAGTTCCGGCGGATGTCGGACGCGGGCGACGGCCGGAACGACAAGCCGCACGAGGTGCCGCACGAGGCACAGCTGCTCTCGGCCACGCGGCTGTTTCTGATCGTCGTTCTTTTCGTCGTCCTGGCCGCCTATTCGATCTGGAACTCGGACCGGTTCCAGACCCTCTTGCAGGGCGTGTCCGAGCAGCGCCTCTCGGAGCTGCTGAAGCGGCCCGTCAGTTTTCGGCGCGTCGACTTCCACATCTTCCCGCCCTCCATCCAGCTCGCCGACGTGCGGATCGACAACGATCCGCGGATCGGAGGAGAGCCGCTGCTGGCGGCGGCCGAGCTGACGATCGGGGGCGGCGTTTCCATCAGCGGACGCGAGTTGCGGCTCGGTCGCGTGCGCGCGGTGTCGCCCCGGATCTCGCTGGTTCGGTTCGAGGACGGGACCTGGAACCTGCCTCCCGGACTCACCGGGCCCTCGCAGAACGGGGGCCTCGGTGTCCGCATCGGCGAGCTGGTCGTCCAGCGCGGTCTCTTCACGTTCGAGGGCCGTGCGGCGGGCATCGACGGGCGGCTCGACGACTTCGCCGTCGAGCTCTCGTCGCTGGGGCGGCGGCGCTACGGCGGCACGCTCGCCTGCCGCCGGGTCCAGCTTCGGCTTCCGGGCGCCGAGCCGCTCGTTTTCGGACTCGACCTGCGCTTCCGCCTCGATGCCGGCGGTGGCGCCTCGATCGAGGCCCTGCGCCTGGTGGGCGAGTTCGGGGAGCTCAATGCCTCCGGAGGCGTCGAGAGCTTCGAGAACCCCACGCTCCTGCTGATGACGTCGGGCGTGTACCACGTCTCCGAGATCGAGAGAATCTTCCACTCGGGCCTCGGGTTCTCGGCCGACGCGACCGTCCGCGCGGAGATCCGGATCCCTCCCCGCGGCGGTTTCCGCATCAGCGGAAGCGTCCGGGCCCAGAGCGTCGATGCCAAGGGGTTCCCGGTCGAGGATCTCGAAGCCACGGTCGTGGCGCGCCCCGACGCCCTGATCGCCCGGATCGAGCGGCTGCGCTACGCGGGAGGGCTCGCCAGCGGCGCATACCGGATCGAGGGCCTCGCCGGCGGCCGCCGGCCCCCGCCGATGAGCCTCGAGTTGGAGGCGCGCGGGGTCTCGATCGAGCGTTTCTTTGGAGACATCCACCTGCCGGGCACGGGGCTCTCCGGACAGGCGAACCTCGGGATCGTCCTGCGTTGGGCGGAGGGCGGCCTCGAGCGGGCCGAGGGCGGAATGACGATCGCGATCGCGCCCGGGCCCGCGGCGTCGATCGTGCGGGGGCGCTACGGGATCCCCATCGCGGCCGACGGGGCGCTGTCGATCGTCGACGGCCGGATCCTGTTCCCGGGAACCATCTTCCGATTCCGGGCTTCGACCCTGGAGCTGACCGGCGGCATGCAGATCGGACAGTGGACGCCGGACTTCGAATTTCAGCTGCTGTCGCGGGACCTCATCGAGGTGGATCGACTCTTCCAGAACTTCACCGCCGCCAGCGGCGGGGCGGCCTCGCCCCTCGGCCTCGGGGGTAGCGGCGAGGTGGAGGGTCACATCACCGGAGCATGGGGCAATCCCGACGTCACGGCCAACGTGGCGGCCGAGAACACCCGCTACGCCGGCGTTCTTTTCGGCAGCGTGCGGGGTGCCACCGACATGCACGACGGCGCGTTCCTGTTCCATCCGCTCGCCGTCTACGACGGAGCCGAGACGATCTCCCTCGAGGGGACGGCCCGCTACCGCGCGGATCCCACGCGCCCGAGGTTCGACCTCACGGCCACGGCAAAACGCTATCCGATCGAGCGGGTCCTCGACTACCTGGACCTCGAGTATCCGATCTCCGGCCGCCTCTCCGGCAGTTTCCCGGTGTCCGGAACGCCTCCCGGAAACGTTTCGGGTGGCGGGATCCTGACGCTCGAGGATGCGGTCGTCTGGGGGCAGCCGATTCCCCGGGCCACCGCGCGGGCCACCCTCACCCCGGGGCGCTTCGAGCTCGACGAGGTCCGCGCCCAGCTGCACGAGGGGACGCTCGGCGGCCGCGGCGCGATCGACCTCGGGGACAAGAGCTTCGAGGTGCGGGCGGCCGGCGACGGCGTTCCGATCCAGGAACTGAAGGCCGTGGAGGACGTCTCGGCCGAGCTGTCGGGGAACCTGACCTTCGAGCTGACCGCCTCGGGCTCCTTCGACCATCCGGATGTCGAGGTCTCGGCCGCGTTGTCCCACGCGCGCTTTCACGGTCGCGAGATCCCGCCGGAAATGGCGCCGCGGCTCGAGGCGACGCTGACACGGGGGCAACTCGAGGGCACCCTTTCGGCGCCGGGTCACTGGACGATGAGCGGCAAGGGCGAACCTCTCGGCTCCCCCGGACACATCGAGGTCGAGCTGGACGCCGCGGACCTGGCCTCGTTCGCCCTCTTCACGCCGATCGATCTGCCGGAGGGCGTGGGCGGAGCCCTCGCCGCCCGTGGCCGCTTCCAGTGGCTCCGCGAGAACGCCCCGGTGTCCGGAGAGGTCACCATCACCCGCGCCCGGCTCGACACGCGGGATCGGCCCGGCCTGCTGTCCACCGCGGGCGAGGCCCGGTTGCGGATCGCCAACCGGCGGGTGGCCCTCGAAGACCTTCACGCGGTCGGGCAGGGCATCGACGTCACGGCGAACGGCGCGCTCGACGCGAGCGGTCCAGCCACGACCATCGAGGGGCACATATCGGGGGTCGCGGATGCCGCAATCCTCGAGCTCGTCCGGCCCGGATTCGGCCTGTCGGGCAAGATGACGCTCGATGTCGGCGCCAGCGGCACGGTCGACGAGCCGGCGTTCAACGGGTCGGTGCGGCTGGAAGACGGCCGATACCGCGCGGCCGGGTACTCGTTCGAGGATGTCGACGGAACGCTGCGGCTCGTCGGCGCGTCGGGAGAGATCGAGGGTCTGCGCGCGCGGGTCGCCGACGGCGAGGCCTTCGTGGCCGGAAGCTTCCGGCTGGACGGCAGTTCGATCGCAAATTATCGGCTGACGGTGCAGGGACGGCGGATTTCGTTGCGGGCGATCCCGGCGCTTCGTCTGGTCGTCGACGCCGACCTGGTGGTGTCGGGCGATTCGCAGGACCGCGAGGTTCGCGGCGAGGTGACGCTGCTTCGAGGGACCTACACGAAGGACGTCGACCTCACCGTCTCCGACCTTCTGTCGAAGAGCCGTCCGGCCGGCGCGCTGGCGGCTCGGGAGCCCTGGAAGGAGCGCACCGCGCTCGACGTGCGGATCGTCTCGGCCGCGGCGCTCGAGATCCGGAACAATGTCGCCCGACTCTCGGGGACGGTCGACCTGACGGCCCGCGGCACGCTGGCGGATCCGATCCTGCTGGGACAGGTGCTGCTCGACGAGGGCGGCCGGGTCGTCTTCTCGGACATCCGGTACGAGATCGAATCGGGCGCGATCACTTTCTCGAACACGACGCGGATCGCGCCCTTCGTCGATTTGCGCGCGCGCGCCGACGTCAAGGGATACGACCTCGTCGTCTCGCTCGTCGGCACGTGGCCCCGGGTGTCGGCGAACTTCGCGTCCGACCCGCCGCTCACGAACGACGAGATCCTGGGCCTCGTCCTCTCGGGAACGCCGCCCGACACGCGCGCCGAATCGAAGACCACCGACCAGCTCGTGTCCGCCGCGGGCGGCATCGTCTCGGGCGCGGTGACCGGCGGGCTGACCCGGGGCGGGAAGGAGCTCTTCAAGCTCGACCGCTTCCAGATCGACCCCGTCTTCGAGGGGAGCTCGCTCACGACGTTCCGGACGACGATCGGCAAGAAGATCACACAGGACCTCACGGTCACGTCGTCGATCGCGGTCGACTCGAGCAAGGATCCCATCGTCCGCATCGAGTGGCAGGTCAGCGACACGATTTTCGTTCAACTGCTCCGGGACGAGGACGGCAACTTCTCGGTCACGTTCCGCCGCCGCCAGCGTCTCTGATGCGCCGCGCGCTTCCGACGATCCTGCTCTTCACGGCCGTCGCGGCCGTGGCGGAGACCGCGTTCGGCGGGGACCCGGCCTCCGCGGACTACGGCCGGGTCGTGGCTTCGGTCGCCTACGTCGCCGACGGCGAGATCGATCAGTACGAAGTCGAGTCGCTGATCGCCGTGGTCGCCGGCCGGCCCCTCACGGAGGTCGAGACGGGCGCGACGATCCGCAATCTCTACGGCACGCGCCGCTTCTCGAACGTGGCCGTGGCCGCCGAGCCGCTGCCGGACGGCCGGGTCGCGGTCACGGTCTACCTCTGGCGGGCCCGCATCGTACGGGCCGTGGAGTTCGAGGGGAAGTTCGCGCCGACCCGCGAGGACCTGCGCCGAGTCGTTCCGCTGTCGTCGGGCGACCCCTTCGACGCCGCGGCCCTGGAGGCGGGAAGCGCCGCCCTCGAGCGTCGGCTCGCGGCCGAGGGCTACATCCGGCCCGTCGTCGAGCCGGAAGCGGTCTTCGACGAGCGGGAATCCACCGTGACGGTCGTCTACCGCATCGCGGCCGGGAAGCGTGCGCGCGCCACCGAGCCCTTCTTCGACGGCGAAGTGGCGCCCTTTTCGACGGCCGAGCTCGAGAAGCACATGAGGCTCGACGCCGGCGACGTCTATCGGGAAGCGAAGGCCCGGGAGGACGCCGAGCGCCTGCAGAAGTACCTGCTCGGCCAGGGGCGCTTTCGGGCCTCGGTCGAGCTGATCGCCGCCGAGCCGACGGAGGACGGCCGCATTCGGCCGGTCTACCGCATCACCGTGGGTCCCCGCTTCGAGATCGAGGCCACCGGCATCAAGGAGAAGGCCGCGCGCAAGCAGATCCTCGCCCTCCTCGAGGTCCAGGGGTTCGACGACGACCTGCTCGAGCTCTGGGCGACGAATCGCCGCAGGGAGCTGCAGCGGGCGGGGCGCTACCGCGCCGCCGTGTCGGCGACGGCCGCGGGGACCGATCCCGTGATCGTGAAGCTCGTGGTGGACCGCGGGGCGAAGTACGCGGTCGAGGCGGTCGAGATCGCAGGCGACGCATCGGTTCCGGAGGACACGCTGCGCGACCTCATGGTCACGCGGCCGAAGGGCCTGCCGGTCGTGGCCGCGGGCCGGCTGACGGACGAGGACCTGGCCTCCGACGTCTCGTCGATTCTCGGGTACTACCAGACGCGCGGCTGGGTCGAGGCGAAGGTCACGTCGAAGGTGACCGACGGCACGGAGCCCGGCCGCCTCGAGGTACGGATCGACATCACGGAGGGGCCGCGGGCCTTCGTCCGCGAGCGCAACGTCGAAGGCGCCGATCACCTCACGCCGGAGGACCTGGCGGCCCTTCTGACGGTCAGGGTCGGGGATCCGTTCAATCCCGTCGACGTGCGGCGCGACGTCGCCGCGCTGACGAGCCGCTACCGCAACAGCGGCTGGCCCGCGGCGACGGTGCAGGATCGATTCACCCTCTCGGAGGACAGGACGGCGGTCGACGTCGAATACCGCGTCGAGGAGGGCGAACGGGCGTTTTTCGGGCGGACGATCATCCGTGGCAACGCCGTCACGGAGATCGAGAGGATCCGCCGCCAGATCGCCTGGAAGGAAGGCGAGCCCTTCTCGGAAGAGAAGGTCGCCGACACGCAGCAGAATCTGGCGCGCACGGGCGTCTTCCGATCCATCGACGTGCGGCCGCAACCGACCAACCCCGAGACCCTGACGCGCAACATCGACGTGGAGGTCGCCGAGGCGCGGCGGCTGTCGCTGCTCTACGGTTTCGGATACCTCTACGCCGCCGGCGCCGACGTCAATCGCAACGACGTATTCGGCATCGTCGGGGCGACTTACCGCAATCTCTTCGGCCGGATGCAGTCGGCCTCCGTCGAGCTGCAGTACGCGCCGCTCTCGACCCGCGGCTACCTCTTCGCGCGGTTCCTCGACCCCTACGCCTTCGATTCGACGGTTCCGATCAGCGTCGTGGGATTTGCCAGCCGGCTTCCGATCCAGGACGTCAACGTCGACAGCTACGGCGGCTACGTCGAGACCGTTCGCCCCTGGGGCCGCTACCTGCGGGTCGGCCTGCGCTACGAGTACCAGGTCACCGGCCCCCAGAACCCGGAGGACCTCTCGACGATCGAAGTCGAGCGCTTCCCGAAGACAGCGTTTCCGATCCAGCAGTCGGCCATCGGCCCGAGTTTCTTCTACGACCGGCGGGACGACATTCTCGATCCGCACTCCGGCTGGTACGCGACGCTCGCCGGCAAGTATGCGTTCCCGTTCGCCTCGGCCGACGCCCGGTACGGCAAGGTCTCGGGCCAGGCGGCCTGGTTCAAGAGCCTCTTCGGGGGCGTGCTCGGTGCCTCCGCCAAGATCGGGGCGATCTACCCGTACGGGCAGTCGTCGTACTCCTACGTTCCGGAACAGGAGCGCATACCGGTCCCGATCGCCGAGCGCTTCTATTCGGGAGGCTCGTCGACCGGGCGGGGATTCGCGACGGATCTCGCCGGCATCCCCAGGGACACGGTCGACTACAACACCCAGGCGGTCCCCAAGGAGGGGACCGTGGGCACCTGCGCGGAGCAGTACCCGAACCAGCCCAATGAGGAGGAGCTCGCTCTCTACGACTGCACGGCGGGCCCCCGGATCATCGGCGGCAACGGATTCATGGCCTGGACCCTCGAATACCGGTATCCCATCCTCGGCAATCTCGGCGTTTCGGTCTTCTACGACCTCGCCCAGGTGTGGTCGAGGGTGAGCGGCATCAACTTCCGGATCGAGGGCGATCCGAACGTGCCGGCGCAGTTTCGGACGGGCCTGCGGCAGTCGATCGGCGCCGGCCTTCACTACATGACTCCGGTCGGCCCCCTGCGTCTGGAGTACGCGCGACCGATACAGCTGCGGACCATCGATTACCAGGTCACGCGGACCCTGGAGCCGGACGGGCAGCCGTGCGATCCCTCGCCCTGCACGCCGCTGGTCGAGCGCGCTTCCACGAAGGAGACCGGACGGGTCTTCCTCTCGATCGGCTACCCGTTCTGAGGCTGCGCTAGAATTCGTCCATGCCCCTTTTCGAGTATCGCTGCCGCGACTGCGAAAAGCGCTTCGAGGAAATCGTTCTCGGGCGCGCCAGGCCACGCTGCCCGTCGTGCGCGAGCCGGAAGGTCGACAAGCTCCTCTCGGTCTTTGCGGTCGGGAACGGCGGCGGAAGCCGGAGCGCCGCGTCGGAGCCTTCCGGAAACGGGTGCGGCTCGTGCGGTGACCCGCGCGGGCCGGGCGCCTGCGCCGTCAACTAGTACTCTGTAACAGGAGTTTCGAAAGTGCCGTCTGGCCCGAGACAGGACGTGTGGCTCTGGCACTGCAGGACTTGCTGCGCCATTCTCGCCCCGAGGTTGATATCGAACCGGCTGTTACAGGTCAACTAGCGTCGCTCAGCCCGTCAGGCCCGCCGGGGTCTCGGCGAGCTTTCGCTCCTCGGCGGCGAGCGCCGTGCGCAGCGGCTCCGTCTCCTCCTCGGTGGACCCCGAGAGCCCGGCAAACGGCGCCTCGGCCAGCGCCTGAAGGTAGCCGGGTGAAGGCAGCCCGCCGTCGCGCAGGGCGTGGACGAGCTTGAGCGTTCGGAACGCATCGAACCACGTGTGGAAGTGTCGCAGCATGGTCGCCGGGTCGCCGGAGGAACGCGCGATCGCGTCCCGCATCGCCGGGAACGCTCCCATCTTCTCGAGGGATTCGAGCAGGACCTCGGTTCGGAAGAACGGATTGCCGCGGGGCAGCTCCTCGACGGCGAGATCGACGCGTCCGCCGCTCTCGGCGGAAACGGTCAGGACGCGCAACCAGGCCGCCAGGTGCGCGAACACCGCCGGGTGGTAGAGCCGGAACCCCGAGAGGGCCCGCTTCTTCGTCACGAAATCCGACAGCGCCTTGCCGGTTCCGAACGGCACGCGATCCGAGACGCGCCCCTCCAGAAGGACCGAGCTTCCCGCGAGGCGGACGATCGAGCCGACCTTGGCGAGCTTGTCGAGCAGGTAGAAGTCCTCGGCGGCATTCTTCCGGGGAAAGCCGCGGACGGCGGCGTAGGCCTCGGGGCGGACGGCGAGGCAGCTGCCCATGGACTGGTACGCGTAGGGGGATCCCGCCCACGCGAGGCCCAGCGTCGTGTAGCGCAGCGAGATCTCGTAGAGCCGCGCGGCCTCGGCGAGCGTCGGATCCTCGGCGATCCGGTGCTCGAAGAAGTAGAGTGCCGCCGCGTTGCCCGCCTCCGGGATCGTCGCCGTCTGGTCGAAGTAGTCGTTCGGGAGGACGGCGTCGGCGTCGGTGTTGTGGATCCACGGCGATGCGATGCGGCCCGCGGCGTGGAGCCGCAGCGCGATGTCGTTGCCGATCTTGCGCGCGAGGCCCACGCCCTGCCCCTTCGGGAGGAAGTGGCCCGGAGCGGCCCGGTCGACGAGCAGGATCGTGCCGTTCTCCACCGTGAGCGCGGTCGCCGGGTGGGGCTCGGTCCGTCCGGAGACCCCCTGCGCGACGCCCTCCAGACGCCGGCGGGACTCCGCGTTCGCCGCGTGAACGGGCGGGGGAGAGTCCTCGCGCGCATTGAGGACGACGATGACGAGCGTCTCGCCCCGCGGCCCCTTCGGGACCGAGCCGAGCGTGTCGAAGAGGCTCTGGCCTTCGCCGTAGGCCGGGATGACGAGAACGTGGCCGAGGTCCCGAGTGACGGCGTCCGCCGCGGCCGCTTCGGGCTCCGCGTGGCGCGCCAGATACTGCGAGACGGGTCGGGAAGTCACGGGGGCGGGAGCTTACCCCCTCCTGCGGTCCGAGAAAAAGCGCTTCGGTCGGTCATCCCGAGCACTTCGGTCCGTCATCCCGAGCGAAGCGAGGGATCCCGGGCTCGCCGCGCCTCGAGGCTGCGGATCACGGTGATTCGGGACTCAGTAGAGCGCCGCCCGCATCGGGAGCTCTCCGACGATACGCGCCTCGGCCGAGAGCAGTGCGTCGAGCCGTTCTTCGACCTCGGGCGCGTCGAAGTAGAGAGCCGCCAGGCGCAGATACAGGTCCTGGTGCCTCACCTCGGCCCGGGCGATCTCCCGGTAGAACTCCTGCGGCTCGCCCGGTGTCAGCCCGGCCGCGACGAGGCCGAAGCGCTCGCATCCCCGGGCCTCGGCGATTCCGGCGCAGAGCAGGCGGTCCAGGAAGTAGGCGTCGCTTCCCTGCCGGAACTCCCTCGAGAGCCGTTCCATGTAGGGATTCCGCGTGTCCGGTCCGAGCCGGAGCCCGCGCGCGTCGAGCCGCTGCCAGACCGCCGAGAAGTGGGCGAGCTCCTCCTGCGCGAGGGCGATGCATTCGGACACGAGCTCGCGACGGTCGGGATAGTGTGCGACGAAGGCCAGGGCGGAAGCCGATGCCTTCCGCTCGCAGGCGGCGTGATCGAGGAGGAAGGCGTCGAAGTCGGCCAGGACCGCGGCGATCCAGCCGGGAGGCGTGGCCGCTCGGAGCCTCAACTCACCCCCCGCTGACGGCGGGCAGGATGGCGATCTCCGATCCGTCCGGCACGCGCGTGGACAGGCCCGAAGCGTCGCGGATGTTGTCGGGGCCCACGAAGATGTTGACGTGGGGCCGAACGGCGCCCGTCTCGTCCAGGACGCGCCGCGAGAGTCCCGGATGGACGCGTTCGAGCTCCCGAAGCGCCTCGGCCACGGTGCCCGGGGAGCCGAGTCCGATGCGGCTCTCGCCCCGGGAGAACGGTTGGAGCGGCCCGGGCACCAGGACGACGACGCTCATGCGGCCACGCGGCGGCGCGTGACGGCCGCCCGGAGGCGGGCCGGCAGCACCGCGGCCTTCACACTGACGACCGGCGGAAGACCGTCGCGCAGCAGATCCCAGGAGCGGCCCTCGTCGCGCGAGCCGAAGAGCTTGCCGCTGCGGGTGCCGAAGTAGACGCCGGCCGGATCCAGAGCGTCGACGCCCATGGCGTCGCGGACGACCGTCTCGAGGGCGTTCTTCTGGGGCAGTCCCCGGGTCATGGGCTGCCAGGACCGCCCCGCATCCCGCGTCCGATAGACGCGGAGCTTCCCTTCGGGAGTGCAGCGGAACATGTCGGAGTGGAGCGGAACGACGAAGGCCGTGTCGGGGTCCCGCGGGTGGATCCCGAGACAGAACCCGAAATCCGACGGAACGCCGTTGGCCACGTCCTTCCAGATGTCGCCGCCGTCGTCGCTGCGATAGAGGCCCCAGTGGTTCTGGAGGAAGAGGCGGCCCGGCCGGGCGGCGTGGTGAACGATCTTGTGGACGCACTGGCCGAACTCCGGGAGCGGATCGGGCAGGAACTCGGCACGCACGCCCCGGTTGCGCGCGTTCCAGGTGGCGCCGCCGTCGTCGGAGCGGTACACGCCGCCGGTCGAGCTTGCGACGGTCAGCCGGCCGGGCCGATTCGGATCGACGAGAACGGTATGGAGGCAGAGGCCGCCCGCTCCCGGCGCCCACTTCGCTCGGTGCGGGTGGTTCCACAATCCGCCGTTCAGGGCCCAGGTTTTCCCGGCGTCGCGCGACACGAAGAGGGCGGAAGGCTCGACTCCGCAGTAGAGGACCTCCGGATCCTCGGGCCGGCCGGGAGCGATCTGCCAGATGTTTCTGAGGGATGTCCCCGCGCTTTCGGGAAACCGGACCAGCGGCTCGGCGGGGCGCTTCCAGCTCCGGCCCAGGTCGTCGGTCCAGACGAGCTCGGCGCCCCAGTGCATGCTGGACGGTGCCGCCCAGATGCGGCGGCGTCCGGCCCGGCCGTCGAAGGCGGTCGCGTAGACCGAGCTTCCCGGGAAGAACGGTCCGGACGAACGCCAGCGGCGCCTGCCGGGACCGGAGGCGAACAGGAAGAGCCCCTTCATCGTCCCGACGAGAAGCAGGACGTCCCCGGGGCGGGCGGCGACGGCGGAAGGCGCCTTGATCTTTTTGGCCGGCATAGGCGTGCGATGTTATGCCGTCCAGCGGCGAAACAGATCCGTAACTTTGCGTCGCAGGTCCTCGAGGGTGCCGTTGTTGACGACCACGTCGTCGGACCGCTCCCGCGCGATCTCGGCCCGCATCTGGGCCGAGATCCGGCGCCGCGCGTCCTCCGGGTCGCCCCCGCCCTCGCCCCAGCGGCGGATCCGTTCCTCCTCCGGGGCCATGACGAGAAGCACCCGGTCGTAGTCGGACGCCGTCCCGGCTTCGAGCAGTTGCGAGGCCTCGACCACCGCGACGCGTGCGCCGGCCTTCTCGGCCTCGGCGAAGAACCGGGCCCGCGCCTCGGCGACGAGCGGGTGGATGCGCGCCTCCAGGGCATGACGCGCCGCGGGATCCGAGAACACGACGGCGGCGATGCGGGTGCGGTCGATGCGGCCGTCGGGGCCGACGACCGAGTCGCCGAAGAGATCCCGGGCGGCGCCGGCGCCGGCGCCGCCCTCCCGGTAGAGCGCGCGGACGATTGCGTCGGCGTCGAGAACGGCCGCGCCCAGATCCTCCAGGATCTCTGCGACCGTGGACTTTCCGGAGGCGAGGCCGCCCGTCAGGCCGACCCGGAGCATCAGGGCGCCGGCGCGCGGACCACCTCGCCGCCTTTCATGACGAAGTCGATGTTCGAAAGGACGGCCACGTCGGCCAGCGGGTCCCCGGGTACGGCGACGAGATCCGCGAAAGCGCCCTTCTCCACGGTTCCGACCTGGCCGGTCATCCCGAGCAGCTCCGCCGCGACGGTCGTGGCGCTGCGGATGGCCTCGATCGGAGTCATGCCGAGCTTGACCTCGAACTCGAACTCCCGGGCCTGGTTGATTTCGGTCCAGGGGAACCCGCCGGCGTCGGTGCCGAACGCGATCTTGACGCCCGCCTTCCGGCAGTTGTCGAAGGACCTGGCGTGGGACTTCTCGGTCTCGGCGCACACGGCGCAACCGGCGGCGGCCCGCGGCCCGGCCACGTAGTCGGCGACGAGCAGCGTCGGGACGAGGAAGATCCCGCGGCGCGCCATCTCCTGGGCGGCCTCGGGGCGGATCGAATCGCCGTGCTCGATCGAATCGACGCCGGCGGCGAGCGCGATCCGAAGGCCCGAGTCGGACCGGGCGTGCGCGGCCACCTTGACCCCGTGGGCGTGTGCCTCCGAGACGACGGCGTCGATCTCCTCCTTCGTCCAGTTCGGCGGCGAATCGACGTATCCGTCGGCGGTCATTCGGAGGCCGCCGGTGTTCGCATAGATCTTGACCCAGTCCGTGCCGTACGAGAGCTGCTCGCGGACGGCCTTGCGGCAGCCGTCGGCTCCGTCGCAGACCATCACTCCGGAAGGGAACTTCCAGTCCGGCCGGTAGTGCTGGATCGGATAGGAGCCGGTGGTCGAGAGGGCCGGGCCGACGACCTTCAGGCGCGGTCCCGGGATGACGCCTTCGTTGACGGCGTCGCGCAGGGCCACGTCGTCGTAGCCGGCGCCCTCGGTCTCGAGGTCCCGCATGGTCGTGAAGCCGTGCCCGAGCGCGATCTTCAGGGCGCGCACGGCGCGCGCGACCCGGTGCGCGGGGTACTCCTTGAGGATCTGCTCGTCGTATTCGACGGACGTCGGGTCGCCCTGGAGCAGCATGTGGGTGTGCGCGTCGATCAGGCCGGGCAACAGGACGCGGTTGCCGAGGTCGATCACGCGGACGCCGGGCGGCACCGAGGCGCCGACGCTGTCGATCCGGTCGCCGATGACGACCACGACGGGGCGGTCGACGTATCGGCCGGACTTGACGTCGAGCAGGCGGGCGGCGCGGATCGCGATCGGGGTCGGAGACGGGGGATCGGCTCGCCAGGACGGCGGCGGCCAGGAGGCAGCCAAGCGCAAAGAGGGAGACCGAGAGGGTGGGTCGTTTCGTCACAGTTCCTCCTGCATGCGGTTTGGCGAAGCCTATCGCGGAGGATCCTCGAGAGTTTTTTCGGCCTCCCCTAAACAATCGACAGGAAGGCGCCGTATGCTCTCCTGTAGAGATTCGAGGGGAGGGCCGATGGCCGCGGAACGCAGCGACCTGTTGCAGGGAACACTCGACGTCCTGATCCTGAAGACGCTCGCCCCCGGGACGATGCACGGCTGGGGGATCGCCGCCAGGATCCAGCAGGTGTCCCAGGACGTGCTGGAGGTCAACCAGGGCTCGCTCTATCCGGCCCTCCACCGGTTGGAACAGAAGGGGTGGATCTCGGCCGAGTGGGGGAGCTCCGAGAACAACCGGCGCGCCCGGTTCTACACCCTGACCCGCGCGGGGCGCCGGCAGCTCGCCGACGAGACCGAGAGCTGGGAGCGGTTTGCGGCGGCCGTCGGGCGCGTCCTGGCGGCAACCTAGGAGACGACGATGCTCAAGCGAATCTTCGGCAGCCTCAGGTCGCTCGTCGCGGGCCGGCGCATGGAAGGGGAGCTCGACGACGAGATCCGCTTCCACCTCCAGCGGGAAGCGGAGGAGAACGTCCGGCGCGGGATGGCCCCCGCGGCGGCCCGGACGGAGGCGCTCCGGAAGTTCGGCGGCGTCGACAAGACGAAGGAAGAGGTCCGCGAGGCCGACCGTGCCGTTCTCTTCGAGACGATCCTGCAGGACGTCCGGTACGGCCTGCGCTCGCTTCGCAAGAACCCGGGCTACGCGTCCGCGGCGATCGTGACGCTCGCCCTCGGCATCGGCGCGAACACGGCGATCTTCTCCGTGGTCCACGGCGTGCTCCTCCAGTCGCTCCCCTACGGCGGGGGCGACCGGCTCGTCCGCATCCAGGTCGACGCCCCCGGCGCCGGGATCTCGGACGGCGCGTTCTCGGCCCCCGAGATCGCGGACCTCCAGAACCTCACGCACAGCTTCTCCTCGATCGCGGAATACCACTCGATGTGGTTCGTGCTCCTGGGCCGGCCCGAGCCCGAGCGCGTGCAGACGGGGGTGGTGTCGGCCCACTTCTTCGACCTCATGGGCGTGAAGCCCATCCTCGGCCGCACGTTCGCCGATGGCGAGGACAAGCACGGCGCGGAGGCCGTGCTCGTCCTGTCCCATGACTACTGGATGCGGAGCTTCGGCGGCGACCCGAAGGTCGTGGGCCAGGTCTTCACGATGAACGACCGGCCCCACACCGTGATCGGAGTGCTGCCGCCGATCCCGGGCTATCCGGACGAGAACGACGTCTACATGCCGATCTCGGCCTGCCCTTTCCGCTCGGACCCCATGATGGAGAACAACCGCGACGGCGGAATGCTCCGGGCGTTCGGCCGGCTCAAGGACGGCACGACGCTGGAGGCCGCGCGCAAGGACCTCGCGGACGTGGCCACGCGCATGGCGCAGGACCACCCCGCGAACTACCCGGCAGCGGTCCGGCTCGCGCTGCAGCCGGTCTCGCTGCGCGAGGAGCTGACGAAGCAGGCGCGGCCGACCTTCCTCCTGCTGGCGGCGACGGTCGGTTTGGTACTTCTGATCGCCTGCGCCAACGTCGCCAACCTGACGCTCTCGCGGCTGGTGCGGCGGGAGCGCGAGATGGCGCTCCGGTCCGCGCTCGGAGCGGGTCGGGGAAGGCTCGCCCGCCAGCTCCTGACGGAGAGCGTCGTGGTCGCGGTCCTCGGCGGCGTGCTTGGCCTCGCCGTCGCGGCCGCGGGCCGGCAGATGCTCGTCCTCTTCGCGGCCCGGTTCACGCCGCGCGCGGCCGAGATCGCCGTGGACGGGCCGGTTCTGCTCTTCACGTTGGTCGTCTCGATCGTGGCGGGCGTCGGGCTCGGGCTCATTCCGGCGCTGTCCTCCCGGCGCAGTCTGGTCTCGGCCCTGCAGAACGGCCGCGATCCGGCGGCCTCGGCTCCCGCGCGCCTGCGGATGCGCAACCTCCTGATCGTCGCCCAGGTGGCGATCTCGTTCGTCCTGCTCGCGGGCGCGGGACTCATGCTGCGGACCCTCTGGAACCTGCGGTCGATCGACCCGGGCTTCAAGACCGAGCGCGTGCTGACCTCGCGGCTCGACTTGAACTTCACCCGCTACCGGGAGCGCGAGAAGCAGCTCGACTTCCTCGAGCGCCTGCTCGCGAAGCTCTCGACCGAGCCCGGCGTGGCGTCCGTGGCCCTGGCCGGCCGCTTTCCCCTGACGGAGGGCGGGCCCGCAAACGGGAAGTTTCGGATCGAGGGGCGCGAGGCGCCGACGCCCGAAGCGCTCCCGCGGGCCGACTTTCAACGGGTCAGCGCCGACTACTTCAAGACCATCGGCGTCCCGCTCGTGCGGGGCCGGGGCCTGTCGCCGGCGGATCGCGACAAGGCGCCGGACGTCGCCGTCATCAACAAGACCATGGCGAGCCACCTGTTTCCGGGCGAGGACCCGATCGGCCGCCGGATCGGCGTCGACGGCACCCAGCCGGGCGAGGTCCGCTGGGTCACCATCGTCGGCGTCTCCGGCGACGTGCGGCAGTACGGCCTCGCGCGGCTGCCCATCGACCAGGTCTATCTGTCGATCCTGCAATTCCCCGGACTCTCGACGGCCTGCCTCGTCCGGACCAACACCGACCCGATGGCCCTGACGAAGACGGTGCGCGACGACGTCCACGCGATCGGCCCCGAGCAGCCGGTCGACCGGTTTCGGACGCTCGAGGAACTCCACGCGAGCGCCCTCGACATGCCCCGGCTGACGGCGATGCTCCTTGCCGCGTTCGCGGGTCTCGCCCTCGTGATCACCGCGACCGGGATCGCCGGTGTCATCGGCTTCACCGTCGGCCAGCGCCGGCAGGAGTTCGGCATCCGCATGGCCCTGGGCGCCCTGCCCGGCGGCGTGCTTCGGATGGTTCTGCGGCAGGGGATGCGCCTGGTCGCCGTCGGGCTGGCGATCGGAGTGGGCAGCGCGTTCCTGCTCTCCCGTCTCTTCGCGAGTCTGCTCTTCGAGACGACGCCAACCGATCCGCCGACGTACGCGGCGGTCGCTGCGGTTCTCGCGCTCGTGGCGGCGGTGGCGTGCTTCGTCCCGGCCCGGCGGGCGACGACCGTCGATCCCATGGTGGCGCTGCGCGGCGCCTGAAGGAGGAGACGCCATGAAACGGACGCTCTGGACGATCGGGATTCTTTTCGCGGCGATGCCGTCGCTCGCTCTCGGACCGCAGGACGGCGGCACGAAGAACGTGGCCATCCTGCTCTTTCCCGGAGTGCAGATCATCGACTACACGGGGCCCTGGGAAGTGCTCGGCCACGCGCGCGTCGGAAACCAGCGGGCGTTTCGCATCTACTCGGTCGCCGAGACGACCTCGCCGATCGAGACGGCGATGGGCATGACGGTGATCCCGTCCTTCGCGTTCGACCGGGCGCCGAAGCCCGACGTTCTGGTGGTTCCGGGCGGCAACGTCGACCCGGACAATCCCGCCGTCATCCGCTGGATCCAGGAGACGGCGAAGTCGGCCCAGGTCGTCCTGTCCGTCTGCAACGGCGCGTTCTATCTCGCGAAGGCGGGGCTTCTCGATGGCCTCGAGGCGACGACCTTTGCCGGGATGATCGACGACCTGAAGGCGGCGGCGCCGAAAACGAAGGTGGTCCGGGACAAGCGCTTCGTGGACAACGGCAAGATCATCACTTCGGCCGGTCTCTCGTCGGGGATCGACGGGGCCCTTCACGTGATCGAGAAACTCTACGGCCGCGGCACGGCCCAGATCGCAGCCGTGGGAATGGAGTACGACTGGCGGCCGGAGTCGGGCTGGACCCGGGCGAGCCTCGCCGACCGGCACCTCTATCCGGGGTTCGAGGCCGTCAACGCCTACCCGCGGACGCTCCTTCGCTACGAGGGCACACGCGACCGGTGGGAGGCGAGTTGGGAGGTCCGGACCGATGCCGGCGCGCAGGCGCTGCTCGCCCGGATGGACCGGGCGTTCGAAGCGTCACCGGGCTGGACGAGGCAGGCCTCAGGCTCCCACCGCTTCGAGGGCGAAGGCGGCTCCTGGACCGAGACCGCCCGGGTGGAACGCGCCGCGGGCGAGAAGGCGTGGCTCGTGACGGTCGCGGTCGCGCGGGCGAAATAGCCTCGTCCCCGGGTTCTCGTCCCGCCGGAGAAACCCGCGGCCCCACTTTCCCGTTTTAACAGGTGAGGAGGGCCCGCGCTCATGAAGACCTATGCGCTGTCGGTCAACGGCCGGACGCGGACCGTGGAGGCGGGCAATCCGGACACGCCGCTGCTCTGGATTCTTCGCGACTTTCTGGGCATGACCGGAACCAAGTACGGCTGCGGTGCCGGCATCTGCGGCGCCTGCACCGTGCACGTGGACGGACGGGCGAAGCGCTCCTGCCAGCTCACGGTGGCCGAAGTCGCCGCTGCTGCGAGCGCCGTCACGACGATCGAGGGACTCTCCGGCGACGGTCTCCACCCCTGCCAGAAGGCCTGGCTCGCCGAGGACGTCGCGCAGTGCGGCTACTGCCAGCCCGGGATGATCATGGAGGCGGCGGCCCTGCTCCGCGAGAAGCCCCGCGCCGCCGACTCCGACATCGACCTCGCACTCGCCGACCATGTCTGCCGCTGTGGCACCTACCACCGGATCCGAAGGGCCGTCCACACCGCCGGCCGCCTGGCTGCCGGGGAGACCGCCCGATGAGGGCCACGCGCAGGCAGTTCCTCGCCACCGGAGCCCTGGGGGCTTCGGCGCTCCTGATCGAGGTGCCTCTGTTCGGCAAGGATTCCGCCGCGCCGTTCGTGCCGAATCCCTGGTTGTCGATCGGTCCGGACGGCCGGGTCACGCTGGTCGTCGGCCATTCGGAGATGGGCCAGGGCGTGCGCACCTCGCTCGCGATGATCCTCGCCGAGGAGCTCGAGGCCGACTGGTCGCAAGTGAGGATCACGCAGGCCTCGCCCGGGCCCGACTACGACGACCTCGGAACGGGCGGCAGCGCCAGCGTCGAGGACTCCTGGACGCCGCTGCGCACCGCCGGGGCGGCGGCCCGCGAAATGCTCGTCGCCGCTGCGGCGCGAGCCTGGGAGGTCCCGCCTGCCGAGTGCACGGCCCGCGACGGGGCCGTCGTCCACGCGGCGACCGGACGGAGCTTGACGTATGGCAAGCTCGCGGCGGCGGCTGCGAGACTTCCGGTGCCGAAAGCGCCGAAACTGAAGGACCCGAAGGATTTCCGTCTCGTGGGGACGGGCGTGAGACGGATCGACGGCCCGGAGATCGTGTCGGGCCGCGCCGTGTACGGGATCGACGTCCGCATTCCCGGCATGCGCTTCGCCGCGGTTGCCCGATGTCCCGTGCCCGGCGGAAAGCTGGTCCGCTTCGACCCGGCGAAGGCCATGGCCGTGCCGGGCGTCGAAAAAGTCGTGCCGATCTCGATGGGTGTCGCCGTCGTGGCCCGAGACAGTTTTTCGGCCCTGTCGGGCCGCGACGCCCTCGCCGTGTCCTGGGACGAAGGAGCCAACGCCTCGATGACCACCGCCGAGCTCGGCCGGCGCCTCGACGATCCCTCGACCTCGCGCCACGCGGTGCACCGGACTCGCCACCAGGGTGACGCCGCCGCGGCACTCGCGGCGGCGCCGACCCGTCTCGCGGCCACGTACCGCGACGGATTTCAGGCCCATGCGTCGGTCGAGCCGCAGAACTGCACGGCCCGCATCGCCCGGGGGCGGTGCGAGATCTGGGCTCCGACCCAGAATCCCCAGCGGGTTCAGAAGTCCTGCGCACGGGTGCTGAAGATCGCGCCCGAGAAAGTCGACGTGCACGTCACGCTGCTCGGCGGCGGCTTCGGCCGCCGACTCGGCGACGACTACGCGACCGAGGCCGTCGAGGTCGCCCGCGCCGCCGGGGTCCCCGTCCAGGTGGTGTGGTCCCGCGAGGACGACTTCCTCGGCGACTATCTCCATCCGAGCGAGCGCGTCGACCTCGAAGCCGGCATCGACGCCTCCGGGAAGGTCGTCGCCTGGAGCCACCGCTCGACCTGCTTCCACCTGTCGATGTTCGGGGACCTGGACCCGGCCGACAACGAGAACGACACCTCCCCGTGGGGAGGCTACGACATGCCTTACACCGTCCCGAACGTTCTCGCCGGGTACACGGAAGTCGAATCTCCCGTGCGCACGGGTGCCTGGCGGTCGGTGTACTACCCGCCCAACGTCTTTGCCCGCGAGTCGTTTCTCGACGAGCTCGCGGCGCGGCTGGGGCGCGACCCTCTCGATCTGCGACTGGCGCTTCTCGAAGGCGATCCGGTGCTCACGCTCCGGAACGGGCGCTGGAAGATCGAGCGGCAGCGTCTGGCGTCCGTGGTCCGGCTCGCTGCGGAGAAGGCGGGCTGGGGCTCGAAGCTCGCGGATCCGCCGGGGCGGCGTGCCGGCCGGGGCATCGCGTGCAACGTCTACCACGCCCGAACGGTGATCGCTCAGGTGGCGGAGGTCTCGGTCGGCGCGGAGGGCGACGTCAAGGTCCACCGGGTCGTCTCGGCCGTCGATTGCGGGCAGATCGTCAACCGCCTGGGCGTGGAAGGGCAGGTCGAGAGCGGCATCGCCTGGGGGCTCTCCTACGCGCTCAAGGGCGAGATCACGATCCAGGGCGGCCGCGTAGTCGAAACGAATTATTCGGAGTTTCCGGTCCTCTCGCTGCCCGAGATGCCGCGATTGGAGACCCATCTCGTGGATAGCGACCGGCCGCCCAGCGGTCTCGGGGAGCAGCCGGTCCCGTGCGTCGCGCCGGCGGTCGCGAACGCGATTTTCGCGGCCACGGGCAAGCGTCCGCGCCGGGTTCCGATCCGGCCGGCGGACCTGGCGTAGAGTCGGACACGATGGCGGGCGTCGGTCAGGACGCCCGGGAAAAGCTGGCCGGCTCGCTCGCCGCCACGGCGACCCCGCGGGCCGCGAGCGAGAGCGGGATCTGCAGCTGGACTTCGGCTCCGCCGCCCGGCGCCGCCGTCAACTCGAGCCGATGGCGGCCGGGATACAGCGCCTCGAGGCGTCGGCGCGTGTTGGCCAGACCGATCCCGCTCGTGGTGTCGCACGTGCTCGCCCGCGGCCCCGGGCCGTTGTCGCGAACGGTCAGGGAGAGGGCCCCGGCATCTTCCCGGGCCGCGATCGCGATGCACCCGCGGCCGGCCCGGCCGCCGAGGCCGTGCTTGATCGCGTTCTCGACCAGGGGTTGCAGGAGGAAGCACGGGACCTTCGCGCGGGAAACCGCGGGATCGACCGCGATCGACACGTCGAGGCGGTCGCGGAAGCGCACCCGCTCGATCGAGAGGTACTTCTCGAGGATCGCGATCTCCTCGTCGAGCGTCACGAGGGGGTTGTCCTCGGATCGCAGCGACAGGCGCAACAGATCGCCGAGCCGGACGACCATCTGTCGCGCGCGGTCGGGGTCCTTTCCAACGAGCGGCAGAATGCTGTTGAGCGTGTTGAACAGGAAGTGGGGGCGCAGCTGGAACTGCAGGGCGTCGAGCTGCGCCTCGACGAGCGCGGTGCGCAGGCGCTCGCGCGACCTCGAGGCGCCGGACGCGGAGGCGGTACAGCGCCCCGCCGGTCGCGACCGCCAGGAGCAGAAGCAGTGCGCGGAACCAGAAGGTCTGGTAGAGATGCCGGGCCAACACCACCTCGGTCGAGGCCCCGGCCTCGCTCCAGACGCCGTCCTCGTTGGCCGCGCGGACGCGGAACCGGTACCGGCCGGGAGGCAGGTTCGTGTAATAGGCGGTCCGCCGCGGCCCCGCATCGACCCAGTCGGTTTCGAAGCCCTCCAGGCGATAGCGAAACCGGACGGCCCGGGGGTTACGGAATGCGAGGGCGGCATACGCGATCTCGAGCTTGCGGGTCCCGGCCGCCAGGGAAATCGGGCCTGCGGGGCCGAGCGCCTGCCCGTCGGCGCTGACCTGTTCGATGACGAGGCCGGGCGGGACCGGGTTGAGCCGGATGTGCGCCGGGTCGGCCATGACGAGTCCCTTGACCGTGGCGAACCAGAGGCGGCCGTCGCGGCTCTCGCCAGGCGCCGTGCTGTCCGTTGTTGCACTCGGCGAGGATCATCCCGTGGCGGTCGTGAACGTCGCGGTGTCGGGAATCCGGCCGGGCGCGCGCGCGGCGGCCGCGAGCTCGGCCTGGGAGACGCGGAAAACGCCGCGGTTGCTGGTCAGCCAGAGGTAGCCGCGGCCGTCCTCGATCGACCCGCTGCGCGGCGTCGTGGAAGACGCCCTCTTTCTGCCGGTAGGTCGTGAAGCGGCCGTCGCGGAAGCGGGACAGCCCCCCGCGCGTCGCGAACCAGAAGGTGCCCTCCGCGTCCTGGTACGTCGACATCACGACGTCGTGGGCGAGGCCGTCCTTCGTCGTGAACGTCTGGAATCGGCCGTCGGCGTAGCGGGTGACGCCGCCGCCGAACGTGCCGATCCAGATGCTCCCGTCGCGGTCTTCGAAGATCGAGAAGACGGCGTCGGCGCCGAGCACGGCCGGGCCCGCGGAGCGAGGTGATCACGCCGTTCTCGATGCGGTTCAGACCCGGCGCCCATCGTGCCGATCCAGACGGCGCCCCTGCCGATCGACGAGCACCGACGAGATCCAGTTGCCCGACGAGGCCCTCGGCGAGGGTGTAGCGGTGCGAGCCGGCCTCCGCGCAGGTGGACGACTCCGCCGCCACGCGTTCCGATCCAGAGGCCGCCGGCCGGCGTCCTCGGCGATCGCCATGATCGACGCGCCGAGCGAGGCGACGCGCTCGAAGCGATCGCTTCCGGGCGGCATGCGGTTGAGGACCCCCTCGGCCGTTCCGGCCCAGAGGTTGCCGCGGCTGTCCTCGAAAACCGTCCACAGCTTCGCGTCCGAAAGGCCTTCGGCCTCGGTGTACAGGGCGATGCGCTGCTCCTTGATCCGGCGAGGCCGCCGTCGGCGGTTCCGACCCAGAGACTGCCCTCACGGTCTTCCAGGAGCGAAAGGATCCGGTTGGAAGAGAGACCGTCGGATTCGTCCGTGGCGCACGAACCGGCCGTCCCGGAAGCGGAAGAGCCCGCCCTCGGTCGCGAGCCACAGGTTGCCGTCGCGGTCGCCGAAGGAGCACGCGGACGAAGTTGTTGGTCAGCCCTTCGGCTTCCCCGTAGCGGACGACGGTCCGGCCGCGCGACGTGGGCGAGGCCGCGTCCCGTGCCGACCCAGAGCCCGCCTTCCGGATCGGCGAGCAGGGCCAGGGCGCTGCCGGGGAACCCGTCGCGCACGGACCATGGCTGGAATCGATCGTTCTCGAGCCGCGCGGCGCCCCAGGGGCCTCCCGACCCACAGGCCGCCGTCCGTATCCTCGACGATCGAGTGGATTCGGCCCTCCGGAAGGCCGTCCTCCGCGGCGTAGGTCCGAACCCGGCCCTCCCGGACTCGCGAGGCGCCGAGGTTCGAGCCGATCCAGACCGATCCGTCGCGGCTCTCGAAAAGGGATGTCGCGATCGCGCGGGCCAGCCCGCCGCCGATCTCCGGGAGGAACTCGCCGTCGCGCAGCCGCGCCAGCCCGGTCACGGTGGCGATCCAGAGCGTGCCGTCGCGACTCTGCAGCAGGGCCTGAACCCAGTCGTCGTGCATGCGCCGGCGTGTTCCGTGTGTCGTAAGATCGTGAAGCGTACGCCGTCGAACCGGACGAGGCCCTCCTGGGTGCCGAGCCAGAGATAGCCGTCGCGCGACTGCAGGATGGCCGTGATGGAGTTCTGCGGAAGGCCGGAGTCGCTCGTCCAGACGTCGTAGCCGAACTGGGACGGAGGCGTGGCCGGATCGAGGCCCCACAGCCTGGGCGGCGGCGAGCGCGAGCAGCGCGGCGAGTCCGAGTCGGGCCCGGTTCACGGCTCAGAAAAACCCGAGAACGGGGGGTGCCGCAAGGCCGCACGGATCGTCGATGCCGCGGTGGGGACGGAACGCGGGTTTTCGGGGACGATCCGAGGGGGGGAGCGCCGCCGCGAGCGGGGCCGGACAGCGGAGGGTGTTGGGACCGTCGTGAACTCTCTCAGGCGGCCGCCGAGAGGGGCAGGCGCAGGCGCGCGATCGAGCCGTGATGCCCGCGGCGGTTCTCGAGCGAGAGGCTGCCGCCGTGGGCCTCGGCGATCTGGCGCGAGAGCACGAGGCCGATTCCCGAGCCGCCTGGCTTCGTCGTGAAGAACGGGACGAAGAGGTTGGTCGTGGTCGGCAGTCCCGGCCCGTCGTCGGCGACCCAGATCTCGACCTGTCGCAGGCTGCGCTTCCAGCCGAGCGCGACGCCGCCCTGTGTCTCGAGCGCGGCGTCGGCGGCGTTGCGCACGAGGTTGATCAGGAGCTGCTCGAGCTGATCGGCGTCGGCCTGGATCGTCAGGGCCGGTCCCGGGATCACGCCGACGGGCAGGCGCGTCTCGAGCGCTGGCCACCCGCGTCAGGAGGCTCGCGACGTCGACGGGCGCGGGCGAGGGCGGCGGGAGCCGGGCGAGCCGGGCATAGGCGGAGGTGAAACGCGACAGCGCCTCGGCGCGCGACGCGATCACGGACAGGCCCGTGGCGCAGGTCCTCGCGCCAGTCCGGCGGCGGCTCGCTCTGGCTCGCCAGACGCTGCAGGCTCCCCGCGATCGACTGGATCGGGCGCGAGCGAGTTGTTGAGCTCGTGTCCGAGAACCCGGATCAGGCGCTGCCACGCCTGCCGCTCTTCTTCGCGCAGAGGACGGCTCACGTCGGCGAGCACGAGGAGCCGGTGCGGTGCGCCGCCCTGGCGGAAGGCGCTCGTCCGGATCTCCCAGCGGCCCGTTCCTGCCCGGGAAGGCCGGCCTCGCGGATCTGCGCGGCGCCCTGCTCCGAGAAACGCCGCGAGGCCGAGCTCCTCGGCGCGCCGGCCGCGCAGCCGGGGCTCCGGCTGTCCGAGCAGGGTCTCGCCGAAGCGGTTGACGAGCTGGAGCTCGCCGCGTTCGTCGAAGGCGAACACGGCCACGTCGATCTCCTCCATGACCTTCGAGAGCAGGGCCGTCGCCTCGAGCGCGCCGAGGCGCTGCTCGCGGAGCGTCTCCGCGAGCGCGTTGACCTCGAGAAGCACCTCGCCGAGGGGGTCGTCGGGCCGCGCGCCCGCGCGCGCGGATCGAGAAGTCGTCCTCGCGCATGGCCGCGAGAAGGTTGGAGACCGTCTGGAGGGGCCGGACGACGCGCTCGCGGAGCGCCTGGGTGAAGGCGAGGAACGCGACGACGAGCACCGCGGTCAGCGTCCAGCGCAGCTTCGGGCGTGAAGTCGCCCGTCCACAGCAGAACGAGCGCCGTGGTCGATCGCGGGCAGCGCTGCCAGGAGCGCGAGGGCCAGGATCCGCCGGTCGTGCGTCAGCGCGCGGGCGGCCATCGACGTCATTGTCCGTGTTTTTCGAGCCGGCGATACAGGGCGCTGCGGGAGACGCCCAGGGCCTTCGCCGCCTGGCTGACGTTGCCGCCGAAGCGGTCCATGGCCTTGCGCACGAGGAGGCTCTCGACCTCCTCGAGCGAAAGGTCCTCGAGGCGGGTGCGCGTCGCCGCCGCGCTTCGAGTCCCAGGTCGCCGGCGCGGATCGCTCCTCCGGCCGACATCAGGACGGCGCGCTCGATCGCGTGGTCGAGCTCGCGCACGTTGCCCGGCCAGCGAGTGGGCCAGCAGCGCCTCCATGGCCGCGGGCTCGAAGCCCGTCACCGTTCTTGCGGTAGCGCTCGCGCGTGGCTCTGCAGGAACTGCCGCGCGAGGAGCGGGATGTCTTCGCCGCCGCTCGGCGAGCGACGGAACGTGGATCTCGATGGTGTTGAGGCGGAAGAGGAGGTCCTGGCGAAACCTCCCGGCGGCCACCTCGGCCGCCAGGTTGGCGTTGGTCGCCGACAGGATCCGCACGTCGCAGCGCCGTGTCCGCGAGGAGCCGACGCGCTCGAACTCTCCCGTCTCCAGCACGCGCAGCAGCTTGCCCTGCTGCGAGAGGGGCACGTTGCCGATCTCGTCGAGAAACAGCGTCCCGCCGTCGGCGAGCTCGAAACGGCCGACGCGGTCGGCGCGTGCGTCGGTGAAGGCGCCCTTGACGTGGCCGAAGAGCTCGCTCTCGAAGACGCCCTCGGAGATGCCGCCGGCGTTCAGCGTCAGGAAGGGACGCGCGGCCCGGGAGGACGCGGCGTGGAGCGCGCGCGCGACCAGGGTCTTGCCCGTTGCCGTTCTCGCCGGTGATCGAGCACGTTGGCGTCCGACGGGCCGACCCGCGCGATGACGTCGAGGACGGGCCGCATCGCGGGGGATGCCGCGATCATCGGCGGGGAAGCCCTCGTAGCGGAGGATGCGGTTCTCGGCCTCGAGCCGCTGGCCGAGGCGAAGCGCCCGGCCGAGGGCGATCTGCGTGCGGAGGGTCGTCAGGAGGCGCGCGTTGTCCCAGGGCTTCTGGACGAAGTCGCGGGCGCCGTGGCGCATCGCCTCGACGGCGAGGTCGACCGTGCCCCACGCGGTCATGACGATCACGGGCAGCGTCGGAGTCGATCTCCTGGATCTTCGCCAGCAGGTCCAGGCCCTCCTGCCCCGACGTCGTGTCGCGCGTGTAGTTCAGGTCGATCAGCGCGGCGTCGTGCTCGCGCGACTCCAGGGCGGCCAGCACCGCGGCCGGAGAGCTTGCGGTCTCGCATTCGAGGCTCTCGCCCTTGAGCAGGAGGCGCAGCGCCTCCAGCACGTCGCGCTGGTCGTCCGCGATCAGGACCCGCGGCGCGCGGTTCATCTGCGGCGGCCGCCGCAAGCCGGTCACCGCGGGCGGAAAGTCGAGCGCGGCGGAGTTCATGCAATACCGCAGCCCCGTCGGCTCGGGCCCGTCGTCGAAGACGTGGCCGAGGTGCGAGCCGCAGCGGCGGCAGAGGACCTCCGTTCGAGACGAGGAAGAGGCTGGCGTCCTCGCGCGTCTTCACGCTCGCCGGGCGCGGCCGGGGTCGTGAAGCTCGGCCATCCGGTCCCGGACTCGAATTTGGCCGGCGAGTCGAAGAGCGTGTTGTCGCAGGCCGCGCACGCGTAGACCCCGGTGCCGTGGTGGTTCCAGTACTTGCCCGTGAAGGCGCGCTCGGTGCCTTTCTCGCGCAGGATCCGGTACTGCTCCGGCGTCAGCGCGGCGCGCCACTCCTCCGGGGAGTCTTCTCGACGCGGCCGGTGTCCTCGTCGACCACGGCAGGAATCTACCACCGCCCGGGGGCAAGTCGACCCGTCCCCCGGCCGGACGGCGCGAGGCCGCCCACGCCTACTCGCTCCTCAGGGCGGTCGTCGGGTCGACCCGGCTCGCGCGGCGTGCCGGGAAGAACGACGCCGCGAGGGCCACCGCGGCGAGAACCGCCGGGACCGAGGCGAAGGTCCACGGATCCCGCGGCGAGACGCCGAAGAGCAGGGAGGACAGCATCCGGGTGAGCGCGAAGGAACCGGCGAGTCCCAGCGTCACTCCCATCGCGGCGAGTCGGCCGCCCTCCAAGAGCGAGCATCCGTCGGACATCCGCCGGCCGGGCGCCGAGCGCCATGCGAATGCCGATCTCGCGCGTCCGCTGGGACACGCCGTAGGCGATGACGCCGTAGATGCCGACGGCCGAAAGCAGCAGTGCCGCCGCGGCAAAGAGGGCCAGCAGCTCCATGGCGAAGCGGCGCTCGGCCACCGTCGCAGCCATGGCCTCGTCCATCGTGCGGATGGCGAAGACCGGCAAGTTCCGGGTCGAGCGCGCGCACGGCCGCGTCCAGCGGGGTCCGAGCGTTGAGGGCGGCGCCGTGCCTCGCACGACGAACGTGAAGATGGGGCTCGAGGCCTGGAGGAGCGGGCGGTAGAAGGCCGGCCGCTCCTCGAGGGTGAGGGACTCGGACTTCACGTCGCCGACGACGCCGACGATCGTCATCCACGGAGGCGGCGCGGCGGCGCCGGAGCCCGGCCGGTTGCGGGGCCCGCCCGGGAAACGCAGCCGCTTGCCGAGCGGATCTTCGCCCGGGAAGAACTTGCGCGAGAACGACTCGCTTACGATGAGGACCGGCGCGCCGCCCTCGGCGTCGCGGTCGTCGAAGTCGCGTCCGGCCTTCAGCGGGATGCCGAGCGTCGCGAAGTAGCGCGTCGAAGCGCTCGAGCCCACCGCGATCGCCGTGCCGTCGCGCTCCGGGTCGCGGCCTTCGATCAAAAGCCGGGTGGTGAACCGCGAGCCGTTGAACGGGCACGCGGGTCGCGCCCGCGGCCTCGGCCGACGCCGGGCAGCGCCCGGATGCGCTCGAGGGCCTTGCGGTAGAACGCGACCTGCGCCGAGTTGTCGTTGTATCGGCCGTTTTCCCGGATGTCGGGCTGCGGGAGCCAGAGACTCGCCGTCGTCACGTTCGCGGGCTGGAACCCGACGTCGACCCGCTGCAGGCGCCAGAGCGTGCGGACGAGCAGGCCCGCGCCGACGAGGAGCACGAGCGCGAGGGCGAATTCCGTCGACGACGAGCAGGGACCGGATGCGCTTGCCGCGACGGCCGGAAGCGCCGCGAGACCCCTCGTTGAGCGATTCGCCGAGGGCCGATGCGGAACCCTGCAGCGCCGGAACGATTCCGAAGACGAGCCCCGTGACGATCGAGGCTCCGAGCGTGAAGAGGAGCACGGCGCGGTCGATGCTCGACCTCGGGAAGCCGAAGGAGGCTCGGGGGCGAGAGGCGCATGAGGAGGTCGACGCCGAAGGACGCCAGCGCGAGCCCCAGCGCCCCGCCGGCCAGCGCGACGACGAGGCTCTCGGTCAGGAGCTGGCGCACGAGACGCGAGCGATTGGCGCCGAGGGCCTGGCGGACCGCGATCTCGCGGCGCCGTGCCGAGGCCCGGGCGAGCTGCAGGTTCGCGACGTTGGCGCACGCGATCAGGAGCACGAGGCCGACGGCGGCCAGGAGGACCACGAGCGCCGGTCGCACGGTGCCGACCAGGTCGTCCTGCAGCGGGACGAGGCGCGGCGTCCAGCCGTCGTTCTCGGGATAGTCCCCGGGGAAATCGCGGCGCAGGTCCGCGGCCACGGCGTCCAGTCGGGCCTGCGCCGCCTCCGGCGTGACGCCGGGCTTCAGGCGGGCCAGCGCCCCCTGGAGAAAGTAGGCCTTCCGGTTCGGACCCTGGAACGGCGGCCCCAGCCAGCCCGACGGCGCCCAGACCTCGACGTCGGTCTCGATGACGCGTCCCGGGTGGCGGAAGCCCGGGGGCAGGACCCCGAGGATCGTGCAGAGGTCGTCGTCGATCCGCAGGGGCTTGCCGATGACGCTCGGGTCGGCTCCGAAGCGGCGGCGCCAGAATCCGTCCGAGAGCACGACGTAGTCGGCGATTCCCGGGTCGTAGTCCTTGCGTTCGAAGAGGCGGCCGACCTGGGGTTTGACGCCGAGGATGTCGAAGTACTCGACGTCGACCAGGAGCGTCTCGACCCGCTCCGGCCGGTCGCCGCCGGTCACGTTGGCGGTGATGGGGTAGAGGCCGGACATCGCCGAAAAGACTCCGGCCCTCTCCCGGTAATCGAACAACTCGGGAGCCGAGAGTCCAACGTCGGATGCGCCGCGGCGCGAGAAATCCGCCGTCACCCGGACGAGCTCGCCCGAGCGCTCGAAGGGGAGCGGTCGCCAGAGGACCGCGTTGACCACGGAAAAGATGGCGGCATTGGCGCCGATCCCGAGTGCGAGCGTGCCGATCGCGACGGCCGCGAAGCCGGGACTCTTGCGCAGCGTCCGGAGGGCGTACCGCAGGTCCTGTCCGAGGGTCGTCATGAGGAGAGTCCTTTCAGTCGCCCCGGAGCGCGTCGATCGGGTCGATCTTCGCGGCGCGTCGGGCGGGGAAGTAGCCCGCGAGGAGGGCGACGCCCGCCATCAGGCCGATGCCGCCGGCGAAGACGAGCGGGTCCGACGCCTTCACGCCGTAGAGGATGGACTCGATGATTCGCGCAAGGGCCCACGCGGCGGGCAGGCCCACGGCGCCACCGATCAAGAGAAACCGGCCGAGCTCCGACAGCACGAGGCGCCGCACCGTGGCGGGACCGGCGCCGAGCGCCATCCGCACGCCGATCTCCCGCCGGCGCTCGGCGACCGAGAAGGCGAGCACACCGTAGATGCCGATGGCGGCCAGAAGGGCCGCGAGCCCGCCGAACGCGACCGAGAGTACGAACGTGAGCCGCTCGGTCAGGAGGGACTCGCGGATCTGGGTGTTCAACGTCTTCACGTCGAAGACCGGGAGCTGCGGGTCCAGGGCGGCGACCGCGGCTCGCGTTTCGGGCGTGAGCCGCTCGGGGGGCACGTTGCCCCGGAGGTAGAACGTCAGGCCGCCGAGCTTCTCGTCCTGGAGGTACGGCGTGTAGGCAAAGGGGCGCTCCGGCTCGCCGACGGATGCGCTCTTGTTGTCGCGGACGACACCGACGATCTCGACGTCGGGCGGCTCCTCGCTCTTTCCGATGGCGAGCCGTTCCCCGACGGCCGAGCGGCCGGGAAAGAACTGGCGGGCCATCGTCTCGTTGACGATCGCGACCCTTGCCGCCCGCCCGTCGTCCTCGAATCGAAACTCCCGTCCGGCGACGAGCGGGACGCCCAGAGTCGCGAAATACCCGGGTCCGACGTGGTTGCGCCAGATCTTGAGGTTCTCGGTCTCCGCGCTCTCCGGCGCGGAGGTTCGCGCGCTCGTGGACTCGGTGCTCCCGGTCATGGCGGCGAGCTCGGCCGCCGAGACGGATCGTACGCCGGGGACCGCGGCCAGGCTTTCGGTCAGGCGGCGCGCGAGGCCCGCGGTCCTCTCGGCCGAGTAGCCGCTGGACTCGGGTTCCACCGAGAAGGAGAGCACGCCCTCCGGTTTCAGGCCGATGTCGACCTCCCCCAGCTGCGCGAGACTCTTCGTGAACAGGCCGGCGGCCACCAGGAGCACCAGCGTCAGGGCGACCTGCGCCGTGACGAGCCATCCGCGCATGCGGATCGCCTCGCGCCCGGCCGTGCCGGCGCTTCGCCCCTGGCCGCGCAGGGTGCGCGAGGGATCCAGCCGCGACGCGCGATAGGCGGGACCCACACCGAAGAGGATTCCGGCGACGAGCGCGAGCAGTGCGGCGAAGCCGATCACCCGGGGATCGATCGAGGCCGAGACCTGCCGCAGTTCCGCGTCCGGCGGAAAGGCCGAGAGCAGCGCCGCCAGTGTCCACGAGGCGACGGCCAGACCGAGGGCGCCGCCGGCGACCGAGAACGTCAGGCACTCGACGATCGACTGGCGCAGGAGTTGCCCCGGGCTCGCGCCGATCGCGAGGCGGATGCCGTACTCGCGCTGCCGGGCGACGCCCCGCGCCGCGAGAAGCCCCGCGAGGTTCGAGCACGCAATGAGGAGCACGAGTCCCACCATGCCCATCAGAGAGAGCAGGGGCGTTCCGATGCCGTTGCGCATGACGGCGCGGCCGACACCGCCCGGGCGGAGCTCGATGCGCCGATTGAGGAACTCCTGCTTGCGGTTGTCGTCCCAGTTGTTCATCCGCGGCAGCAAGGCCTCCAGGAGCGGGCGGTACGTCGTCGCGAGAGCCGCTTCCGCCTGGCGGCGCGAAATCCCGGGCCCCAGCCGGCCGATCAGCTGCAGCCAGTAGTCCTTGGGATCGTCGAGGCCGTCCCGGGACGGGGTCATCTGCGCCTTCATCGCCAGGGGGACGAAGAGGTCCGCCCCCCGGCCCGGCTGTACGCCGGCAAACGTGCTCCGGGCCACGCCGACAACCGTCAGCGATTCTCCGTTGACGACGATCGTCTGGTCGAGGATCGAGGGGTCGGCGCCGAAGCGCCGCGTCCAGTATCCGTGCGAGAGGACCGCGAGGGGGTGTGCGCCCGGAGTCCGGTCGTCGTCCGGCGAGAGCACGCGGCCGAGGGCCGGCGGCACGCCGAGGATGTCGAAGTAGTTGCCCGTGACGAGCTCACCCGACGCCCGCTCGGTTTCGCCCTTCGCGGACACGCTTGCGGAGAACGGAAACGTTCCGAGGAGCCCGGAGAACACGGAATTGCGGTCCCGCAGATCCCGGTACATCGGGTACGAGAACGACGAGGCCGGGTCGTCGTCGCTCCACGTGTGTCCCTGCCGCGGCCCCGGCGAGCGCAGGAGGACGAGCTCCCGGGGGGCGCGGACCGGCAGGAGCCTCAGGAGCACGCGGTCGACGAGGGCGAAGATCGCGGCGTTGGCGCCGATTCCGAGGGCGAGCGTCGCGACGGCGGCCGCGGCGAAGGCGGGACTGCGGGAGAGGCCCCGAAGGGCGTATCGCAGGTCCTGGAGCAGGGCGTTCATGCGGCCTCCTTCATGTCTTGCGCTCGTTTCGGCTCACTCGGCCCGGAGCGCCACGACCGGATCGACTTTCGCGGCGCGCCTCGCCGGGAGCCAGTGGGCCGCGAGGGCGACCGCGGCCAGCACGAGAACCGCCCCGGCCAGCGCGAGCGGGTCGTTCGGACTGACCTCGTAGAGGACCGAGCGGAGCAGCTGCATCAGGGCGACGGCGGCGACGAGGCCCGCGGCGAGGCCGATTCCGATCGTCGCCAGACCGCTCGCAAGGACGAGTCGGGCGACGCTGCGACGCGTGGCACCCAGCGCGACCCGGATCCCGATCTCGCGCGTGCGCTGCGCCACGGCGTGCGAGACGACGCCATAGAGGCCGACCGCCGCCAGCAGCAGCGCGACGACCGCGAACGCCGCGAGAATGCGCATCACGAACCGGCGGGGTGCCGCGGAGCGATCCACCAGGGCCTCCATGGTCGCGATCTGATAGACGGGCACGCCCGCGTCGAGCGCCCGAAACGCCTCGCGCACGGGTCCGGCCAGCGTGTCCGGCCGCGATGTCCGCGACCGCACGACCAGCGTCAGGAACGAATCCGTCATCTGAGCCTGTGGCAGGTACATCTGCGGAGTCGGAGCCTCGGCGACGTCGTCGTGGCGGACGTCTCCCGCGATGCCCACGACGGTTCGCCAGGGACCGTCGGTGCCCGCAACGCGGACGCGCTGCCCGAGCGGGTCGTCGCCGGCCCAGAGCGTGCGCGCCGTCGTCTCGGAGACGATCAGTACCGGAACCGCTCCGGCGCGATCCTCGTCGGTGAACAGCCGCCCCCGCACGAGCGGGATCCGCATCGTCCGGAAATAGTCCGGCGTCACGGAGAATCGTTCCACGGACGGATCCTCCGCGGGGTTGGCGTGCATGCGACCCTCGATGTGGAATCCCATCGAATCGCCGTCGCCGCCGAGGGGGATCTGGCCGGCGAACGCGGCGGCCTCGACGCCCGGGATCGCGCGGACACGCTCGAGCGCCCGGTTCTGGAAGTCGACGATGGCGGAGTCCTCGGCATAGGCGTTTCCGCTGAGCGAGATCGCCAGCGTGAGGACCCGCTGCGGCGTGAAGCCGACCGGAGCTTCGAGGAGGCGAGCCATGCTCCGCACCATGAGAAGGGCGCCGGCCACGAGCACCACGGCCACGGCCAGCTCGGCCGCCGTCAGGAGTCGCTGGGAGCGGGAGGCCGCAGCACCCATGCTGCCGCGGGCCCCCGCGGACAGCGCGTCGGTCAGGCGCGCCGCCGAGGCTCGCAAGGCGGGAAGCAGCCCCGAGAGCAACGCGGCGACCACGGAGACGAGCGCGGTGAAGCCGACCACCCGCAGGTCGACCGAGGCGCGGTCGAGCCGCGGCGCGCCGACCGGCGCAAGGCGCACGAACGCCGTCTCGAGCGCCGAGGCGAGGGCCAGCCCGGCGGCGCCTCCGGCGGCGCAGAGAACCAGGCTTTCGGCCATGAGCTGTCGGATCAACCGGCCGCGGCTCGCGCCCAGCGCTCCCCGAACCGCCATCTCGCGGCCGCGCCGGAGCGAGCGCGTGAGCGTCAGGTTCGCGACGTTGGCGCACGCGATGAGCAGCACGAATCCGACCGCGCCGGCGAGGATGAGTAGAAGCGCCGAAACCCCGGAGGTCAGCTCCCGGGTCAGGGGAACGACCGCCATGGAACCGCTCGGGTAGCTCGCTGGATACTCCGCCGCGAGATGTCGGCGAATGCCGTCCAGATCGGCACGGGCCGCTTCCCGTGTCGCTCCGGCGCCCAGCCGACCGATCGCCTTGAGGTGCTGGCAGTCGCGGCAGGCGTACGGAAGGCTCCGGTCGTAGCCGATCGGCGCCCAGAGGTCGGCGGCCTGGAAGTATCGCGCCGACACGAGATCCGGGAAGTCCCTGGGCATGACGCCTACAATCCGGAAGTCCATGTCGTTGAGCCGGATCACCCGGCCGACGACCGACGGGTCGGCACCGAAGGTCCGGCGCCAGAGGCCGTCCGACAGAAGGAGGACGCGCCACGTGTCGGGACGGTCCTCCTCCGGAAGGAACGTGCGGCCGAGGGCGGGAGAAACGCCCATGGTCGGGAAGAAGTTGGCGGTGACGCGCATCGCCGGGAGTCGCTCGGCCTGCCCGGCTGTCTCGAGCGTCGGATTCCAGGTCCGGATCGCGGCCATGGACGCGAAGGTGTGGTTCTGGTCGCGAAGGTCTTCGTAGGTCGCGTAGCCTACGTTTTCGACGGAGGTGCCGTCCGGCGACCGGTCGCCGACCCGGACGAGCCGATCGGCGCCCGGGTAGGGCAGCGGCTCCAGCAGGACGGCGTCGACGATGCTGAAGATGGCGGCGTTGGCCCCGATGCCGAGCGTGAGCGTGACCAGCGCGACTGCCGTGAAGCCGGGGCTGCGGCGTAGCGTGCGAACCGCGAGTCGGAGGTCCTGGAGCATTCCGCTCATGGCATCACCCTCGAAGAACCTGCTGCCCTGTCACCGTTGCCGTCTCAGTCGTTCACGATCCAGCCGTCGCGCAGGCGCACGACGCGGTCGCCGTACGTGGCGTTTTCTTCGGAGTGCGTGACCTGGACGATCGTCATGCCTTCGTCGTTGAGCTTTTTGAAGAGACGCATGATCTCGCGGCCCTGGTCGGAATGGAGGTTGCCGGTCGGCTCGTCGGCAAGAAGGAGCTTCGGCTTGGCGATCAGCGCCCGGGCCACGCCGACGAGCTGTTGCTGGCCGCCGGAGAGCTGGCTCGGAAAAAGGTCCTTCTTGCCCACGATCTGGAAGCGGTCGAGCGTGTCGGCCACGATCGACGCGCGCTCCGAGCCTTTGACGTTCCGGTAGGAGAGCGGGATGTCGAGGTTCTCGGCGACCGTGAGGTTGTCGAGCAGGTGGTATTGCTGGAAGACGAACCCGACGTACTTCTTGTTGAGCTCGATGCGGTCGCGGGGCTTGAGCGCGTGGACGTCGTGCTCGAGGAGCCGGTACTGGCCGGTCCAGTCGTGGTCGAGCATTCCGAGGATCGAGAGCAGGGTCGACTTGCCGGCTCCCGAGGGCCCCATGATCGTCACGAATTCCCCCGGAGCGATCGAGAGATCGATCCGGCGCAGGAGGAAGGTCTGGCCGGCCCGGGTCGCGACGGCCTTCTCGAGGTTGGAGAGCTGGATCATCGGTTTCATTCGCCTTTCAACACTTCGCTGGGGGAGATGCGTGCGGCGCGCCGGGCGGGCAGACCGCTCGCGATGAACATGACGGCTGCCAGCGCGAGCCCCGAGCCCGCCAGAGACGCGAGGTCGGCGGCGCCGACGCCATAGAGAATCCGGGAGAGCAGGGGACCCAGGGCCAGGGCCCCCGCAAGGCCCAGGCCGATGCCGCCGAGGGCCAGGCGCCCCGTCTCGGCGAGCACGGTGCCGAGGACCTGCGGCGGGCGGGCTCCCAGCGCGATGCGGATCGAGAGCTCTCGGCGCCGCAGCGCGACGACGTAGGACAGGAGGCCGTACACGCCGACCATCGCGAGGCCGACGGCGATCCCGCCGAAGACGAGCATGAGGCGCATGTTCAGCCGCGACGGTGCCAGTGCCGCGTCGTGGAGGCGCCTCATCGTGTCCACCCGCTGCAGCGGGAGGGCGGGGTCGAGCGCGTGGAGCGCCTGCCGCAAGGCGGGGACGTTCGGCGGGCCCTGGACGACGAGATTCATGTCCTCGATCGGAAACTGCCGAACCGAGAGGTAGTACGCGGGGGCCGTTTCCTTGTCGAGACCGAGAAACCTTACGTCGCCCGCGACGCCGACGATCTCGAAGCGCTTCGGTAGACCCTCGCCCCACCACATCGCCGCGTCGCTCGAGTCGAGGTAGCGGCCGAGCGCCCGTCCGTCGGGGAAATTGGCCCGCACGAACGCCTGATTGACGATGGCGACGCCCGGGTGCCTCGAATCGTCGGTCGGCGTGAAGTCCCGTCCCGCGACGATCGGGACGGCGACCGAACGGAAGTAGCTCTCGCTGACCGCACGGAACCAGGACGGCGCCCTCTCGTCGGCCGGCTCGCCGGAGGCGGGCTCGGCTTGCCCCCCGCCGATCCAGTGCGCCTCGAGCGGGTGGTTGTAGGCGAGGGACGCGGCGGCGACTCCCGGAAGGCTCCGCACGGACGACAGGAGCGAATCCTGAAAACGGGCGACGTCCTCCCAGCCGGGATAGCGGGAACGGGGCAGCGAAAACTTCGCGACCGTCACGTCGTGAGCGCGGAAGCCCGGTTCGACTCTCGACAGCTGCAGAAAGCTCTTCGTGAGGAGCACCGCGCCCGACGCGAGCAGCACGGCGATCGCCGTTTCTGCGAGGACGAGAAGCCGCAGCGACCGCCGCGCGCCGCGCGATTCGGTGGCCCCGCGGCTGACCGCGGAGAGGGCCCGCGAGGCTCCCCGGCGGGAAGCCGAGAGGGCGGGCACGAGACCCGAAAGCACGCCCACCGCGAACGAGATCAGGACGGCGAAGGCCAGGATCCCGCCGTGGATCCGGGCCTGCGCCAGGCGAGGCACGTCGTGCGGCACGAGCGCGACGAGAAGGGGGAGGCCCCAGACCGTCAGAGCGATGCCGAGCACCCCGGCCGCGGCGGAGACGAGAATCGACTCGACGAGGACCGGCGCCGCGATCCGTCCCCGGCCGGCGCCGAGCGCGGCACGCACCGCGATCTCCCGGCCCCGCGCCTGGGCCCGCGCGAGCTCGAGGCTCGTCACGTTGGCGCAGGCGATCGCGAGGACGAAGAGGACCGCCCCGAAGAGCAGCCACAGGGCCGGCCGCATCGCGCCCTGGGTCTCGAGATCGAGCGGCGAGAGTCGGGCGTCCACGGCTCGGTTGCTCGAGTCCTCGGCGGCGAGCCGCCGGGCGAGGGCCGTCATCTCGGCCTGTGCCGCCTCCCGCGTGACGCCGTCGGAGAGGCGCCCGAGGACGCCGAGGACGTAGCTTCGGCCACCCGGCGCCCCCGCGCCGTCGAGTCGGAAAGGAGCGAAGAAGTCGGGCTTGCCAGGCGTGAAAGCGAGGCGCCCGATCGCGAGGGCCATGGTCGGATACGGCGCCGGCGGCATGACGCCGACTACCGTGCGAGGCTTGCCCTCGAGCGTCACCGAGCGGCCCAGCACCTCCGGGTCCCCGCCGAAGCGGGAGATCCAGAGATCGTGGCCGAGGACGACGACCGGCGAGGCCCCCGTCGAAGCCTCCTCCGGCAGAAAGCCGCGGCCGAGGACCGGAGACACGCCGAGCATGTGGAAGTACTCCGGGGTGACCAGGCTGCCGGAGAGCGAGACGGGCTCGCCCTCGCCGGTCAGGGTCCAGTCGGCGCCCAGGAACGCGGCCAGGCTCTCGAAGGCGCGGGCGTGCTCGCGCCACGCGGTGACCGTCGGGGGGGCCGGGCGCCAGAGCTTGCCGTCGGGCATCACCTCCCAGACGACCATCAGGCGCTCGGGCTCCCGGTAGGGCAGCGGCGCGAGCACGACCGAGTGGAGGATGGAGAAGATGGTGGTCGACGCGGCGATCCCGAGGGCGAGCGTCGCGATCGCGGCGGCGGCGAAGCCGGGGCTCTTCCGAAGGGCCCGCAGGGCATAGCGGATTTCCCGCAGCAGGGCCATGTCCTACTCCGACCTCAGCGCCGCCATCGGCTCGACACGCGAGGCGCGGCGCGCAGGAATCCAGCAGGCCAGGAGGGCCACCGCGAGAAGGATCAGGGAGACGGCCGCATGCGTCGCCGGGTCGGCGGGCTCGACCTCGAAGAGCAGGCCGGACAGAAGCCGCGACGCGGCGAAGGCCCCCGCCAGGCCGAGGACGAGTCCCGCCAGCGCGAGGCGCATGCCATCGGCGAGCACCAGCCGCCGCACCGAGCGCCGGTCCGCGCCGAGCGCCATGCGGATGCCGATCTCGCGTGTGCGCTGGCCGACGGCAAACGCGATGACACCGTAGATTCCCACGGCCGAGAGCAGGAGGGCCATGCCCGCGAAGAGGAGCAGCAGGCGCGCGGTGAACCGCGGCCGGGCCACCGAGCGCGACACGATCTCATCAAGGCTCGAGAGCCCGTGGACGACGATCTCGGGATCGAGGCGGCCGACCTCCGCGCGCACGGCGTCGGCCAGTCGGTCGGGAGGGCCCGCCGTTTTAATGGCGACGTGGAACTGCGACATCGGAGCCTGCGCCAGCGAGGCATAGAACTCGGGCCGGGGACCCACGCCGAGCTCGTCGTCGCGCACGTCCCCGACGATTCCGACGACCTCGCCCTCGATCCGCGTTGGGCCTGGGCGGGCCCCGAACCGTACGTGTTGCCCGAGAGCGTCGCCGCGAGGCCAGATCTTTCGGGCGGCGGACTGGCTCGCGAGGATCGCGTGCGGCGCGCCGAAGCGGTCCTCGGGACTGAAGAGGCGGCCCGCCATGAGGGGAATTCCAAGGGTTCGGAAGTAGTCGGCGCTCGCGACGCGCAGCTGCGCCGAGGGTTGGTCGGCGTCCGGGGCCGCGCCCGCGATGCGCATGCTGCTGCTGAAGGAAAGGCCGGTCAGCGGAAGACCGAAGATCGCGCCGACCGACCTCGCGCCGGGAAGGGCGCGCATGCGCGAGAGCAGCTGGTCGGCGAACGCCGCCTGGCGCGCCTCGTCGGGATAGCGTTTCTCGGGCAGGGTCACGTCGAACGCGAGGACATGCTCGGCGCGAAAGCCCGGGTCGACCGCGGTCAGACGCGCGAGGCTCTTGACGAGCAGCCCCGCGCCGACGAGCAGGATCAGGGCGACCGCCATCTGGCCCGCGACGAGCACTCGGCGCAGGCGGACAGCCCCCCGGCCCGAAGCCCCACCTCGCGCGCCGCGCAGCGCCTGCATCGGTCCGGGCCGCAGGGCGGCGAGTGCCGGCGCCAGGCCGAAGACGATTGCAGCCGCGAGCGCCCAGCCGGCCGTGAAGGCGAGCACGCCGCCGTCGATGCGCACCTCGGAGAGCCGCGGTACGTTGCCCGGAGCGAGACGCACGATCAGGTCGAGGGCGGTGGCCGCGAGCGCGAGCCCCGCCGCGGCGCCGACGCTGGCCAGAACCAGGCTCTCGGTCAGGAGCTGCCGCACCAGCCGCATCCGGCTTGCGCCGAGCGCGGTCCGAATCCCGATCTCGGTGCTTCGCCGGGTGGCCCGGACGAGCAGCAGGTTGGCGACGTTGGCGCAGGCGATCAGCGTGACCAGACAGACCGCCGCGAGCAGAGTCAGGAGGGCCGGTCGCACGCCGGCGACGATGGTCTCCGACAGCGGAGTCACGACCGCGGAGTAGCCGTCGTTCGTTCGAGGGTAGGTGACGCGCAGCCGGTCGGCAATTCCGCGGATCTCGGCGGCCGCCTGTTCGACCGATGCTCCAGGCCGCAGGCGCCCGACGACGTCGAGGTAATGGGCTCCACGCTGCGTTGCGATGTCCGGGCCGAAGGACAGCGGCGCCCACAGATCCGCGCCTTCCTCGGGGAATCGGAAGTCCGGCGGCATGACGCCGAGCACCGTGTACGGCTCGCCGTCGAGCCGGATCGACCCACCCACGATGGACGGGTCGCCGCCGAAGCGGCGCATCCAGAGTCCGTGCGAGAGGACGGCGACGTGGTCGTGGCCCGAAACCGTCTCGGCCTCGCCGAACGCGCGGCCGGCCTGCGGAGAAACCGCCATCGCCGGGAAAAAGCCCGCCGTCGCGAGCGTGGCGCTCAACCGTTCCGGCTCGCCGCGCCCGGTCAACGTGGTGTCGGTCGTCGTGTAGGCGCCCATCGCCGTGAAAGAGCGGCTCCCCGCCTGCCAGTCGAGGAAGTTCGGGGGCGACGCCGTCATCGTGGGCCATCCCCTCCCCGGATTGGACTCGGCGATCGACACGAGGGCCTCGGGCTGCGGAAATGGGAGAGGCCGCAGGAGGACGCTGCGCACGAGGCTGAAGACGGCGGCGTTGGCGCCGATGCCGAGGGCGAGAGTCGCAATGGCCGCGGCCGTGAAGCCCGGACTCCTCCGGAGCGACCGGACGCCGTAGCGCAGATCCTGGAGTATCGTCGTCATCGCGTCACTCCGATCTCAGGGCGCGCATCGGGTCGATCCGGGCGGCGCGCCGCGCGGGGACCCAGCAGGCCAGCATCGCGCAGCTGACCAGCAGCAGCGCAACGCCGGCATAGGTCGGAGGATCCACCGTGCCGACATCGAATAGGAAGCTCGAGAGCAGGCGTGTCATGGCGAGCGCGCTCGCGAGGCCGATCGCCAGACCGATCGCGGTCAGGCGCAGGCCTTCCGCGAGAAACCCCGCCACGATCCCGCCGGGCGCGGCGCCGAGGGCCATGCGGATGCCGATCTCGGCGGTTCGCTGGCGCACGGTCTGGCCCATGACGCCCGCGATGCCGACCGAGGCGAGCAGGAGCGCCAGCCCGGCGAAGAGCGCGAGGAGGCGCGTCCGGAAGCGTTCGCGGGCGAGCGAAGCGTCGGCGATCGCCGAGAGCGGCCGCGCGCCGGGGACGGGCAGCAGCGGATCGACGACGTGCACCTTGTCGCGGACGGCCGCCGCGAGCCCGGTCGGGCCGCCCGAGCCGCGCACGACGACCTCCATCCAGCGCTTCCAGGGTTGAAGGGACTGCGCGTAGGGCGTGTAGACGGCGGGCTCATCGCCGGTTGCCAGGCCGAAGTGCCGGACGTCCGCGGCGACGCCGACGATCTCGATCCACCGAGGCTCGCCCTCCATGCGGGCCCAGCGGAAGCGGGCGCCGATCGGGCTCGTTCCGGGGAAGTATTCGCGGACGAACCGCTCGTTGACGATGCCGACGAGCGGGGCTCCCTCGCGGTCCCGGGGCGAGAAGTCCCGCCCGGAGCGCAGGGGGATCTTCATCACGCCGAAGTAGTCGCCCATGACGCTGCGCGACCAGAGGTCCGGCTCGTCGCCGACGGCGATCGGCGGCCGGCCCTCGATCACGAAGTTGTGGTTGAGGGCGTCCCCCGAGAGCGGAACTTCGGAGACCATCGCCGCGCGCAGTCCCGGCGCCGCGTTCAACTCCTCGAGGACCCGTTCCCGGAAGCGCGTCTCCTCCGGCACGTCGCCGTAGCGCGATTCGGGCAGGTCGAGCCGGACGGCGATGGCGCCTTCCGGGTCGAAGCCGGGACGAACCGCGGAGAGCCTCCAGAGCGCGTTCAGGAGCAAGCCCGCGCCGACGAGCAGGACCATCGCCAGCGCGACTTCCGCCACCACGAAGGCGTTGCGGAGCCGTCCGGCCGAGGCCCCGGCATGACCGCGGGGGCCGGAGAGGCCGGAGGAAAAGCTCCGGCTCGAAGCCTTCCAGGCCGGGGCGAGGCCGAAGGCGATCCCGGTGACGAGCGAGACTGCGAGCGTGAACAGGAGGACGCGCCCGTCGACCGAGACGAGCTCGAGCCGCGGCAGCGCATCCGGCAGCGTCGCGAGCAGAACGTCGGTGCCCCAGATGGCCAGGGCCATTCCGCAGGCGCCGCCGGCGACGGCGAGGACGAGCGACTCCGTGAGGATCTGGCGGACGAGGCGCGAGCGCGGCGCGCCGAGCGCGGTGCGGACCGCGAGCTCGGCCCGGCGGCCGGAGGCCCGGGCGAGCAGGAGGTTCGCGAGGTTGGCGCAGGCGATCAGGAGCACCATGCCGACGGCGCCCGCGAGAATCCAGAGCGGCCGACGGCTTTCGCCGACGATCCGCTCGAGAAGCGGCATGAGCTCCGGGGTCATTCCCTTGTCCTCGTCGGGGTGCGCCTCGGCCAGGCGAGCCATGACGCTCGCGAGCTCGGCCCGGGCGGCCACCGGCGAGACGCCCGGAGCCAGGCGGAATGCGGTCCGCAGGAAATGCACGCCCCGTTCCGCCGCCGCGACGGGATAGGCGACCCAGACCGGGACGTAGATGTCGACGTCCCACGCCGGGAGGCGGAACTCCGGAGCGAGCACGCCGACGACGGTGTAGGGTTCGCCGCTGAGCGAGATGGCCCGGCCCACGACCGACGGATCCCCCGCCCACTGGCGCTGCCAGAGACCATAGGAAAGCGCCACGACGCGCTCCGCGCCCTTTCGGTCGTCGGCGGCCGTGAGCGGCCGGCCGACGACGGCCCGCGCCCCGAGGACCTCGAAGAGGTCCGATGCGGCGTACGCGGCCTTCAGCTTCGCCGGCTCGCCGACGCCGGTCAGGTCCATCGGCATCCACGTCGCGCCGCCCATCGCGGAAAAGGAGCGCGTCGAGGCCTTCAGGTCCTCCAGCTCCGGGACGGAGACGTTCCGGGCGAGCGTCACGATCCGGTCCGAATCGACATACGGAAGCGGCGCGAAAAGGACGCCGTTCAGGACGCTGAAGATCGCCGCGTTGGCTCCAATGCCCAGGGCCAGGGTGGCCACGGCGACGGCCGTGAAGCCCGGGCTCTTACTCAGGGAGCGCAGCGCGTACCGGAGGTCCTGTCTCAGTGCGTTCACGTCATCCTCCTAGTCGCTAGTCGGTCCGCAGCGAGGTCATCGGGTCGATTCGGGAAGCCCGCCGCGCGGGCAGCCAGGTCGCCAGAAGGGCGACCGAACGAGGTCGGGCGCTCTTCGACGAACTCGCCGAGCGCTCGCGCGGGGGCTCGCCCGTCGGCGCTCCGAGGGCCACGGCGATCGAACGCTGCGCGAGCACGCCCGCGAAGACATCGGTGCGGGCCGCCAGCTCCCGGTAGACCGGATACGAGAGGCTGATCCCCTCCTCCGACGGGCTCGTGCCGTAGAGAACGCGCAGTTGGCCCGGGTCCGACGCGCCCGGGATCGGGTCGAGGAGAACGGCGTTGACCCAGGAGAACACGGTCGTGTTCGCGCCGACACCGAGCGCGAGCGTCAGGACGGCGGCCGCGGTCCACCCGGGGCTGCGGGAGAGGCTTCGCAGGGCATACTTGAGGTCGTTCATCGTTTGCCCCTCAGGGCTGTGGTGGGATCGACGCGAGCGTGGGCAGCACGAGGCTTCGGCATGTTTGAGAGGGTCGCTCCACGAAGACGCCGAAGCGAAGAGTCGAGAGAGGGGCGGCCGATTCCCCGGAACGCGTAGCGGGGGTCCTGGATCAGGATCCGCATCAGCTCACCCGGTAGCCGCTCTCCTTGAGCTCTTCCTCGCTGTGCGCGCGCTCTTCGCCCTTCTCCTCCTCGACGACCCGGCCGTCGAAGAGGTGGATGGTGCGGCCCGCGTGCTTCGAGAATCGCGGATCGTGCGTGACCATGCAGATCGTCGCGCCGGCGCGGTGCAGGTCCTGGAGGAGGCTCATGACGGCGTCGCCGTTGACCGAGTCGAGGTTGCCCGTGGGCTCGTCGGCGAGCAGGATCAGCGGCGAGCCGGCGATCGCGCGCGCCACGGCGACGCGCTGCTGCTGGCCGCCCGAGAGCTGCGAGGGGAAGTGCTTCATCCGGTGCGCCATGCCGACCTTCTCGAGGGACTCCTGGACGCGCTTCTTGCGCTCGTGCGAGGGCATGCCCCGGTAGGTCAGCGGCAGCTCGACGTTCTCGTAGACCGAGAGGTCGCCGATCAGGTTGAACGACTGGAAGATGAAGCCGATCTCCCGGTTGCGGATGCGCGCCCGCTCCGAAAGCGTCAGCGACTCGGCCGGCTTCCCGTTCAACGAGTACTTGCCCTCGGTCGGCGAGTCGAGGAGACCCAGGAGCGAAAGGAGCGTCGACTTGCCGCAGCCCGACGGCCCGGCGATCGACACGAACTCGCCGTGCGAGATCTCCAGGTGCACGCCCGAGAGGGCGTGCGTTTCGACTTCGTCGGTGAAGAAGACCTTCGTGACGCCGTCGAGCTTGATGACCGGATGATTGTTGGAGCTCATGCCTTTCCCCCCTACTTCAAACGTACGCGGTCGTGGGCGTCCCACGCGCTCATGTCCGAAAGAATCACTTTGTCGCCCGCTTTGAGACCCTCGAGGATCTCCACCGTGTTGACCGAGCTCTTGCCGAGCTTGACCTGGACGCGCACCGCTTCGTCGCCGTCGTCGACCAGTTTGAAGAGGCCGACGAGGCTCTTCTCCTGTCCGAACGCCGGCCGCCCGACGTAGAGGACGTCCGCCAGGCGGTCGAGCTCGATGGTTCCGTCGACCGACAGATCGGGACGCGCGCCCTGCGGCAGCTCGCCCTCGAGCGCCACGTCGACCGTCACGGTTCCGTTCTGGGACGACGGATCCACGCGCGAGACCTTGCCCGGAACGATGCCGTTGCGCGTGTCGATCGAGGCCGGCTGTCCGATCGCGACGTCCTTGGCCTGGGTCTCGGCGATCTTCAGCTGCGCCTTGAGCTTGTTCGGTTGGACGACCTTCGCGAGCATCGTGCCCGGCGTGACGCGCTGGCCGACCTGGATCGGGATCTCCTGCAGGACGCCCGGAATCCCGGCGCGGACCTTGAGGCCGTCCATCTGCTGGCGCATCAGGTCGGCCTGGACCTTGAGCTGCTGGAAGTGGGCTTCGGCCGCCTGGACCTGCGCCCGCGCCGAGTCCTCGGCGATCGCCATGCGCTCCTTCTCGAGGGCGTTGCGCGTCTTCAGCTCCTCGGCGCGCACCTGCGACAGCTTGAGCGTGAGCGAGGCGACGATGCCTTCCTTGTAGAGCCCTTCGTTGGTCTCGGCCTGCAGCTCGGCCTGGTGGAAGTCCGACTCGACCGTCGCCGCCGCGGCCTTCTGATCGAGCGTTTCGCGCATCACGCGGATGCGTGCGTTCGTCAGCTCGGCCTGGCCGGCCTTGAGGGCCTGCTCGGCGTCGAGGGCATCACGCTGGAGCTCAGGGTTCGACATTTCGAGGATCACCGTTTCCGGCTTCACGATCGCGCCGGGCTCGAGAAGGAGACGCTCGACCCGGCCGTCGGTTGCGGCCGACAGCACGCGAATCCCGGACGACTCGACGACCAGGGATCCCGGTCCGCGGACCTGCCGCAGCATCGGCCCGCGCTTGACGGTGTCCATCCAGATCGTCGATTTCTCGACCGTCGGAGCGGCCGGCTTCAAGCGGGAGAGGCCCAGCGTGATCAGAAGGATCGCCCCGGCCCCGGCGACCGCCATCACGATTCGCTTCTTGCGCTTCTTTTCGGAGATGTCCTCGCGGATGATGTCCACGATCCCCTGCAGAGGCGAGAACCGTGCCACCTGGTCGTTGCGCAAGTCTTTGAAAACACGGCGACCTTCGGGGCCTCGGCCTGGGCATGTGCTCGGCTGCGGGACCCAGGTGTCCGATATCGGACGCTGGAGTATCCTCTCGGCACTCAGGCGCTCGAAAGAGGGGGAGAGGTCTTGCGACGACCGTGGTGGCCGTGGGTTCTGCTTCTGTTGGCCGGCCTCGCGATCGGTGCCTACGTGCACTTCTGGCCCGAAGCGCCCTTCGTCCGGACGGACTCGCCGAGCTACATGGCCGTAGCGCGCGAGCTGGCCCAGGGCGGTCTGAGGCAGGCCCAGTTTCGCACCCCCGGATATCCGCTGCTGCTCGCCGCGACCGGCTCAACCCAGGAGGGAACCCGGACCCTCTTTCTCGTCCAGCTGCTTCTTCAGGCCGCGGCCGTGCTCCTGATGTGTGCGGCCCTTCGCCGGGCCGGAGCCTCGCAGGGGTGGACGCTGGTTGCCGGAGTCGTCGGGATGCTGCCGCCCTACGTCCAGTCGTCGGCTTCTGTGTTGACGGAGAGCCTGACCCAGTTCTGTCTGGTGGTCGCCGTCGTCTGCCTTCAGCGATTTCTCGACGGCGGTGCAGGCGGCTGGCTGGCTGCTGCGTCGTTCGCTTTCGGCTACGCCGCGTTGACACGCCCGACGTTCCTTCTCGCGGCGCCGTTCCTGGCCGTGGTCCTGTTCCCGCTGACCCGAGGTTCGGCGCGGCGGGAGTGGAGTCTGTCCGCGGCGGCCGGGCTCGTCGCGGGGACGATCGTTCTGGCGGGCGGCTACTCGTTCTACAGCCAGGTGCGTTTCGGCCAATCGCCCTCGACTCTCGGGTTCAACCTCGCCAACCGCTGCCCGGAACTCTATGAGGCCATACCCGATCCCGTGACGCGCCGGATCCTCGTGGCGGCGCGCAACGATGCCTACGTGAACGGCCGTTCCGTGCCGTGGTCGCACTTCGCGGCGCAGGAGCGTCTCGTCGCCGAGCTCGGAATTCCACCGGAGCAATTGGAGCGCTGGTACCGTCGCCAGTTCTCGCGAGCCATCCTGGCCCACCCGGTCGAGTACGCGGAAATCGTCGCCGGCTCCTTCGCGCGATTCTGGTTCCCCGCCGGCGGCTCGCTTCCGTTGCTCTCGGAAAGAACGTTCCGCGGGCTGTGGTACGCCGTGCACTTTGCCGTGGTCGGCGTCCTGGCCCTTGAGGCGGCTCTGTTCGGGGCGTGGTGGCTGTGCGGACGTGCGGGGCTGCCGCGGGACTCGCGAACCGACGCCGCCTGGGGGCTTTGGGCCACGTGCGCCGGCCTGATCCTGGGAAACGCTCTGGTCTCTTGCCTTCTCGAGACCGGCGAGACCCGCTATCGGACATCGACCGAACTGCTGCTCGTGCTCGCGGCGGCGGTGGGAATCGTGGCGGTGCGGGGTCTCTCCCACACCCTTCGCGCGGCAGCGCTCAAGCTCGGGGGACGTCCCGGATCGGGGTGAGCCCTTCGTCGCGGTCGGCCGGGTCCGGAATATGCTCCGCTCAAGCGCCATGGGATCCGCCCGCCCCGCCCGAAAGACCCTCCTTGCGTGGAGCGGTCTCGCCGTGTTCTTCATCGCTACGATCTCGGCAGGAGCCTGGTGGGGATTCCCCGTTCAGGACGACACATTTCTGATCCGACTGCTCCGCGTCGGAGGGCCGGAAAGGGTTTTCGTCGAGCATCCCGACCGTCCCATCTCGGGATTCCTGATCGGCACCTGGGCGAGGATCGCCGGGGAGCACCGGGCGCTCTACATTCCGGTCGCGGTCGGGGCGTGGGCGCTCATCGGGATCCAGGCCATGCTTCTTTGGGCCCGCCTGTTCCCGGAGTGGCCGGGCGGCGCCCCCGCGGTCATGCTGGCGGCTGTTTCGCCCATCCTGAGCGAGCTTCAGTTCACGACCGTGACATCTGTCGTGCCCACACTTCTCCCGGTCATCCTCGTGCTCGCGGCGCTCCTTCTCATCTGGCGCGGCCCGGGAGCGGACTTGCGCGCTCGCTCGCTCCTCGCCGGAGCCCTTGCGGCCGCCGCCGCGACGGTCAGTGAGTACGCGCTGGCGACGGCCGCGGCCGCCGTGGTTCTCCTTCTCATGCTCAGGCGCGCGCGTGCCGGGCTCGTCCTGGTCCTCGGCACGGGGATCGGCTACGCCGTTTTTCGAGCCGTGAGCGACGTCACGATTCGGAAGGTGACGAACCCCGGTCAGCAGCTCGCAGCCGTTCTGCAGGGCCCGCTTTCGCGGTCCTTCGAGGTGCTCTCCGCCGCCTGGTACGGCCTGGCCGGCTCCTGGGGATTGGCGCTGGCGAGTGTTCGTGCAGACTGGGAGTCGAAATCGACGCTCTTCGCCTTGCTCGTCGGCCTGGGCGTTGCGGCCGCAGCCGCTCTCCTGGCAAGGTCCCGGGGCTTCCGGGCCCAAACCGAAGGCCCGGGTCGGCGGCTCCTCGCACTGGCCGCGGCCGTCGTGGCGGGACTCGCACCGGCCATCCTCATCCAGCGCTGGCCCCTGAACGTGGCCTTCGAAACGCGCTTCTTTCACCCCGTCATGGTCTTCGCCGCTTGCGCGACGGTAGCGGGGATCCTCGCCCTGGCTCGCAACCGTTTCGCTCCGCTGGTCGTGGCCGCGCTGGTGTTCCTGTGCGCCGACCGCCTCGTCTCGCTCGCGTTCGAAAACCGCCGGCTCCAGGCCGACCTCGAACGGTACGGCGAGCGTCTCGAACCGCTCGTGCCGGAGAGCGGCGGACTCGTCGTCGTCGTCACCCCCGATCGTACGCGGCAGTCCGCGGAAGAGGCCATGGCCAAGGCGACGATCCGGTGGCCGACGGATCGCGCGATGAGGCTGTGGATGATGCGACCCGGACTCGCCCGGCTGCTGCTGGGTCCACGCTCCGGGTGCCGGCCGCTCGCCTCGATCGCACTGCCCGAGGATCTTCGGTGGCCGAAGGCCCGGGGCCCGATCGAACGGCTGCTCTGGCTCCCGGCCGAGCCCGATGAGGCTCCGGCCGAGCCCTACTATCGCGGGTGTCCGGGGTCTTGACGGCGGGGCAGGGCGGCATCGTCACGACCGGAGAGTACCGGGTTCGCCTCGTTTCGAGGCTGGCGTTCGTCGCTCTCACGTTGGTGGGCGTCGCGCGGATTGCCGACACGGTGACCAGGTCCTTCCAGACGCACGACGAGCCCTTTCATGTCGGCTGCGGGATGCTCTGGCTCGCGGGCGAGTACCCCTACGCGTGTCTCGACCAGCCGCCGCTGGCGAGGGTCGCCTCGGCCCTGCCGCTCGCGGCGGCCGGCGTCCGCGCACTGCACTTCTCGCGTCGCGCCTACCTGGAGGGGAGCGCCGTCCTGCGTTCGGGCGGAGCCTACGAGCGCAATCTCGCCCTGGCCCGGCTGGCGATGATCCCCTTCTTCGTGCTGGCCTCCGTCATCGTCTGGGTCTGGACGCGACGACTTCACGGCGAGGTGGCGGCTCTGGCCGCGGTCTTCCTCTTCCAGGGTCTGCCGACCGTGCTGACCTTTTCGGGCATCGTGATGACGGACATCGCGCTCGCGGCGACCCTCTCGGCGACGCTCTTTCTCTTCGTGTGCTGGCTCGAGGCCCCGTCCTGGAGGCGCGCCGTTTGCTGGGGCGCATTCGCCGGGGCCGCCGTGCTCGCCAAGCACTCGGCGATTCCTTTTCTCGTCGTCGGTCTGGCGCCGATTCTCGTGGTCCGGGCGATCGAGAAACGGGGGAGACGCGGCATGGTCCCTGCGAGGCGGCGGGCTCGCGAGCTGCTTCTTGCAAGCCTCGTGGCCACGGCGGTCGTCTGGGCCGGGTACCGCTTTCAGCTCACGCCGCTCACGCAGCCGGAAGACCGGCCCCATCGCATCGGCCGGCTCCTCGGCGTCGAACGCTGGCCTTCGTCCTTTCTTCGCGAGACGTTCTTTCGAGCGGTCGAACTCCCCGTTCCAGCCGGCGACCTCCTCCACGGCATGGCGATCGTCAAGGTCCACAACACCGAGGGGCATACGGTTTTTTACCGTGGAGCGGTTCGGACGAACGGGAGCTGGGATTTCTTTCCGACGATGTTCGCCCTCAAGACGCCGATTCCGTATCTCCTGCTCCTGGCTGCCGGGTGCGGCCTGCTCCTGCGACGTTCCCGTCGTGCTCGCTGGCAGGACTTTGCACCGGTCTTTGCCGCGCTCGGCATTTTCGTGTTCGCCATGACATCGAGAATCAATCTCGGGCTGCGCCACGTGTTGCCGGTCTTCCCACTCCTGTCGATCGAAGCCGGACTGGGGCTGGCCGCGCTCGCCAGGGCTCACCGGTGGCGGCCCGGCGGCCCCGTGGTGGCGGCCGCGCTTGCGCTATGGTTCGCCGCGGCCGGCTGGCGGGCCCACCCGGACTACCTGCCCTACTTCAACGAGCTGGTGACGGAGCCGTCGCGGATCGTCGTCGATTCGGACTTCGAGCTGGGCCAGGACATCGAGCCCCTCCTGGCGGAGGCTTCGCGTCGGGGCGTCACGACGCTCCACTACTGGTGCCGCGACTGCATCTTTCTCGGGATCGCGGATCTGCCGCCCCTGCCGGCCGGCCCGTCCACCCTGCTGGAGCTGACACCGTACGAACCGGTCGAGGGGTGGGTTGGCGTGAGCGAGTCGACCTTTCGACTGGACAATCAGACCCTCCGGGAGCCTGGCCGTGAGGCGGGTCCCTTCGACTGGCTCGAGGGTCGACCGTTCCTCCGAATCGGCAAGACGATGCGGCTCTATCCTCCGGCCGATTCCCAATAAAATAAGTTCCGATAGCTGGATGTCTTAATTTTATTAGGAAAACTTATTGAATTGCCATTGCCCGTGCGGCCTGCAGGCCCGCCGCCTTCAGCGTGTTTTCGAGCAGCATGGCGACCGTGAGGGGCCCTACTCCGCCCGGAACCGGCGTCAACCACCCGGCGACCGGCGAAACGTCGTCGAAGTCGACGTCGCCGACCAGGGCACGCCCCTTCGCTTCGAGCAGGCGCCGGATCCGGTCGGACTTCCTCAGGCCTTCCGGCAGCCCGTCGATCGACTCGATCCGATTGATGCCGACATCGACTACGACTGCCCCTTCCCCCACGAAGTCCCGGGTCACGAAGCCCGGACGGCCGATGGCGGCGACCAGCAGGTCCGCCTGGCGGCAGATTGCGGCAAGGTTGCGCGTCTTCGAATGGCAGACGGTTACCGTCGCGTCCCGGGCCGTCAGCAGTGCCGCCATGGGTTTTCCGACGATGTCGCTTCTTCCCAGCACGACCGCGCGGCGTCCGGCGATCGGGATCTCGTAGGCGCCGAACAGCTCGACGATCCCGGCCGGTGTGCAGGGCACGAATCGGGGCCGGCCCTGGTGGAGCAGGCCCACGTTTTCGGGGTGGAAGCCGTCGACGTCCTTGAGCGGGGCGACGGCGTCGAGGACCGCCGTGGCGTCGTGCGTCGGCGGAAGCGGAAGCTGGACGAGCAGGCCGTGGACGGCGGGATCCCGGTTGGCCCGATGCACTTCGTCCAGGAGGCCCTCGCGGGACAAATCTGCCGGAAGCCGAACCGTTTCGGCCCGGATCCCCGCTTCCCCGGCGGCCCGGGTCTTTGCGCCGACATACGAGAGCGACGCGGCATTTTCGCCAACCAGGAGGACCCGGAGTGCCGGAGGTGCGGCTTTCGGTCCGAGAGCCGCCACGGCGGTGCGGACGCGCTCGCGGATGGCGAGAGCGGTCTTCGCGCCGTCGAGAAGCACCGCGGAAGCCGTCATGGATCGAGAATATCGAAATGGCCCGGGGGCGGCCTCAGCTCAAGACGCCCCGTGCCCTGGCGGCGGCGATCGACACTCCGAGGACGACGGCCAGCGTGATCGGGACCGCCGGGATCGACATGTTGAACTCGATGCACCCATGGAGCGTGAGGGAGCCCAGCGCTCCGAGTCCGGCCAGGACCGCGGCGCTCTCTTCGCGGTGGGCCTGGAGCCACCAGGCGCGGCCCAGGGTCACGAACAGCGACACGTAGAGGAGAACCCCGAGGGCCGCGCCCGCGACGCCCCCGGTGACCAGGAGTTGCAACGGGTCCGAATGGGCCTGTTCGATGACCGCGTTCAGGCCGCGGGGCTGGACCCGGCGAAACGCGTCTGCGAACGAGCCGAGGCCGGAGCCCAGCGTCGGGAACTTCCGCCAGATTTCGAGGGAGGCTTTCCAGATCTCGAACCGGGTCCCTCCGTGCAGGTCGCGCGATTCGGACGAAAAGAATCGCAGCAGCGGCACCCGTCCCGCGACGGCCGCCACGCATCCCAGGGCGACGCCGATGGCGAGGATGCCGGCGAAGACCCGCCGCGCGCGCGCGCGGGGGTGGGATGTGCCCAGGGCGAGCAGCCCCAGAGTGGTCAACGCCGCGGCCGTGATCGCGCCGCGAGACTGCGTGAGCCCGATTCCGATCGCGACACAGCTCCACGCCAGAACCCGGCCGGCCATCGGCATGAGCCGGCGTTCCAGCCGGTCAGCCCGCTCGGTTCCGGGCCGTTCGCGGTCGGGGCCGACCAACACCTCCGCCCAGAGGGCGCCGAACGCGACGGCCAGCGCGATTTCCAGATACCCCGCGAAGCTGTTGGCGTTGGGGAACGCGCCGCGCAGACGTTCCGTACCGATCTGGGAAGGCGCGAAAACGACGACGTGCAGAATCGCGGAGGCGACGACGGCGAGCGAGATCAGGCGTCGGCGCGGCCGGCTCTGGGCCAGGCGGATGGTCGCGGCGAAGAGCGCAACTTCGGCGAGGACGAGCCGGATGGCGTCGAGCGTCTGGTCCGGGGCGATGGAGATCCGCGGCGACCAACGGGGGGTCCGCCCGAAGAGCCGGAGGACCCGGTCGGTTTCATGGTAAATTACGGCGCTGGCAGGAGATATTCGTTCCAATGTGCCGGATGGCAGCGGTATCAGCTGAATGACTCCGAGTATGGCGATGGCGATCATCGCCGAGACCGGGACCCGGGTCGAGACGATCCGGGGACGGCGGCCCGGGCGAAAAAGGCCGCCGCCGCAATCACAAACGCCGTCGCAGCCAGGGCACGTCTCGCTGCGGCCGGCACACCGCCTCCCCAGAAGGGCGCCGCGAAGATCAGGCCGAGGAGCAGCACGATGCCCACGGTTTCCCATCGGCTCGTGCCGGTGGGCGAGATCGCCAGGCGTAATTTCCGAGCGGCCCGATGAAGCGATTCGCGCAAGTCCTGTCCCTCGCTGCGGCGTTGATGATGCCACCCCTGCTGGCGGCGGGGGAGGAATTCTACGAGGCCCGTCTTCGAGACGGAGAGGCCGCCTACCGGCAGAAGAAGGTCACCGGAGGCCGAGGCGAGCCTCAAGATCGCCGCATTCGGGCTGCTCGAGAGGCCGGTTCTCCTCTCGGAGTCCCTGGCCTACCTGGCTCTCGCCCAGGCTGCCGCCGGCGAAGGCGCGGCGTCCGACGCGACGCTTGGACAGTTTCTCGAGGTGGAACGCCGTTTCGCGGTGTTTGCAAAGGTGCCGTTGGATCCCGCGGTCGCGGCCGAGTTTCAGGTTCTTCTGCGGCGGCGCGTGGCCGAGGCGACCCTGCTCTCCTACCCGGGTCTCGCGGGACTGGTCGAGACCGAGGAGCAGCGCCTCGCGAAACTGCCTCCGCGCGAGAGAACGAAGGCCTACGAAGCCGCCATGCGGCGCGAGCCGCAAAGCCCGCGTTGGCCGTTGGCCCTCGCCCGGGACGCCGCCGCGCGCAACGACTCGAAGGCGGTCGTGGAGTGGACGGGAAAGGCGCTCGAGCTCGAGCCCGGCAACGCCGAAGCCCGCGCGCTGCGCGCCCACGCGCGGACCTCGCGGGGAGAATGGACGCTCGCCTGGGCGGATCTCCAGGCTTTGCCGCCGCAGGATCTCGACTCGCGGCCGGACCTGGCCGCCGACCGCTTCGTGGTGCTGGTGGAGCTCAAGCAGTGGGCGCCGGCCCGAGACGCCGCGGCCCGGTTGTCGGCCGCCGACGCCTCGCGGCCGGACGTTGCCAGGGCCCGGCAGAAGCTGGCGGCGGCGCCGTCCTGAGCGGGCAGACCTGACCGAGAGGACAGGTTCTTAAGTCATTGGAAAGTTGTGTCTTAGGCGTTCAGGCGAGGGATTTTCCGGCACCGTTGCGTTGACAACCCCGGGCGAGGACCGTACCCTGAGCGCTTCCGGTTTCGAAGGGAGAGCTGAAGGTGAGGCGTCGGCTTCGGGCCTCGGGTGTCTCCGCGCCCGTGTCCCGGGAAAGGCGTCGAGCGCCAGCTAGAATGGAAAGTCTCGCGATGACACGACGCTCGGTGATTCGCGCGGGCCGGCTTGGCGCCGGGATCGCGGCTCTGCTCGGCTTGGCCGTGCCGGGCGCCTTTGCGCAGATCACCAACGACTCGGTGCCCCGGGAGCGCACAGTACCGGTCAAGGAGCAGATCGAGAGTGAAATTCAGAGCGCCCGCTGGAAGCTCGGGGCCCGTTTCGGTTCCTGCCGCAGCTTCAGAATCACCGGCCCGACCTACGACAACAACGTTTTCGACGCCAGCGGCGAAGAGCCGAAGGTGTCGGACTGGTACGCGATCTTCGGCGCCGGGTTGGGCGTGGTCATCCCTATCGGCCGGTCGGTCTACGTGCGCGGTAGCGCAGTTCCTCAATACATTTGGTATGACCGACTGGCGGATCGGCGGCAATGGGGTGGAAGCTATGGCGGCGACCCGAATGCTATTCTTGGGCCGCGCAGCATTCGAAGGCGGATACGGAAAGACGCTCACGCCACAGTACCCAATACGAAGAGCTCGTCCAAGTCCTTGGCGAAACCGACCGGGCCGACGGGAAAATAGAGATTCCATTGACGGGCGCGATCTCCCTGTTCGGTTCGGCGATCTATCAGACCATCAACTACCGGCCCCTCGGTCAGGACGTCCCGCGAGAGCGAGAATCCTTATGGTGACCTCAATCGGAAGGAAGGAGCCGCACGCGGAGGACTGCGGTACAAGATCTCATCGTCCTTCGATGTCGGGGCTTGGGGCCGAAGGAACTCGAACAGAGTTCGATCAGGACCCGGCCAACGGGGACAACGAAAGTACAGCGTTCTTGGCAGCGGTCTATTTCAACCGCCCGCGCCTCTTCGTGAACTTCAACGGCGGTTACCGGATTGGGAAGCCCATCAATGGTTCGTCCTTTCCGGAGTTCTCTACATTTACCGGATCTGGATATCTTTCCTACGAACTCCTGCGGAGCCTCCAGTTGCAACTCTATGGCAGTCGCGGCATTCGCTATGGCCAGTACTTCGGGAACCCTACTATTTCGGCAGTTCCGGTGGCGCGGTCTTGTCCTTCAAGTCGGGTATCGCCTAAAAATTCGGGCGTACGGCGAGCTCGGCCAGAATGTTTATCCGGTCGCTGTACCGGATGTAAGCGGCGCCCTCGTGAAGCGGGTCGACGACGTCACGACGTATGGGGGCGGCATCGAGTTGCTCTTGTTCCGCAACCTGAGCGTTACGGCGAACGCTTACAACACCGAATACGATTCAAACGTTCCGGAATTCGATCGGTCAGCACTCCGTTTTACGACGAGCTTCGTTCTGGGGGTTCCGATTCCATGAAACGGGCTTCGACCATGCGTTGCTGCCTGCTGGCCCTGTTCGCCGGGGCCTGGGCCTGCGCGCTCGCCGGCCAGGAGGCGAGCTTCGACTACCGTCTGGGCCCCAAAGACCTGCTCGAGATCCGGGTCCTGGAAATCCCCGACCTCAACGTGGAGCGCCGGGTGACCGACAACGGCGCGATCGACATTCCCCTCCTCGGGGATTTCTCGGTGGCCGGGCTGACCGCCGCCGAGGTCCGCACACGACTCGAGCAGATGCTGACGGCGAAGTACGTCAACCGCGCCAACGTGTCGGTCGTCGTGAAGGAGTACGCGAACAAGCCGGTTTCGGTGGTCGGCGCCGTCCGGTCTCCGGGCTCGCTGAACATCTCGGGCCGCTGGACTCTCCTCCAGGCGATCTCCGCGGCGGGAGGGATGACGGCAGACGCCGGGCGAAAGATCTACGTCCTTCGGCGGTCCGAGAACGGGCTGTCCGACACGCTCGAAATCAACACGGAGGACCTGTTCCGTGCGTCCTCGCCGGTGTGGAACATTCCGATCTTCCCGGCCGACGTGATCAACGTGGCCCCGCGCACCCAGATCCGCGTTTTCTGCCTCGGCGAGGTGAAGAATCCGGGTGCCCTCGATTTCTCGAGCGAAGACCGGCTGACGCTGCTTTCCGTCATCGCCCGCGCCGGCGGTCTGACGGACCGGGCGTCCAAGAGCATTCGCATCAAGCGTCGGAATGCCGAGGGCAAGGACGTCGAAACCGTGGTCAACTTCGGCCGCGTCCTCTCCGGCAAGGATCCGGACCCGGCGATCGAGGGCAACGACGTGATCGTCGTGAAGGAGTCCCTTTTCTGATGAGCGCCCCGCCCGGCGATTTCTACGACGAGTCCGTCGCCGCCGCCGAGCCTTCGAAGGAGGTGCACCTCAGCGAGTACTGGGCGCTGCTCGTCAAGCGCCGAAAGCTCATCGCGGCCTGCGTCGTTGTCGCCCTCGCCTATTCGATGATCTCCGCACTCCTGAAGAAGCCGGAGTTCGAAGCGACGGTCGTACTCAACGTCGAGCGCGATCGCGGAAGCCTTCTCGACGTCAATTCACTGGATCAGGTCAGCGGATACGACCCCGAGTACCTGCCGACCCAGATGCGCCTGATCAAGAGCCGGGAGATCGCCGATCGCGTCGTGCAGAAGCTCGACCTGGCCGCCGATCCGGTCTTCAATCCGCGGAAGGCGACGGTGGGTCAGAAACCATCGGCCGAGGTGGGCACCGAATCCCTGCGGGGAGCGATCAATCGCAGCGTCGCGCGCGTTCAGCGAAGCCTCTCGACCGCCCCGATTCGCGGAACCAACCTGGTCGAGGTCACGTGCGTCGCGCCCTCGCCTCGCCTGGCCGCCGACATCGCCAACGCGGTGGCCGAGGCTTACATCGACTGGAGCCTGGAGGCCAAGTTCCGCATCGTGAACCAGGCGTCGCTCTTCCTGGCGGGTCAGGTCGAGCAGCTCAAGGCCGAGCTCGACGAGAAGGAGAAAGGGCTTCTCGCATACGGCCGCGAAAAAGACATCATCTCCGTCGATCCCCGCGCCAACGTGACCATGCAGAAGCTGGAGACCCTCAACCGCGACTACGCATCGGCGGTCGCCGAGCGGGTGGCGAAGGAGGCCCGGTACTACGAAGTCCGCACCGCAACGCCGGAAGCCCTGGCCAACACACTCTCCAGCGGCCTCGTCAGCCAACTGCAGGCGGACCTGAACCGGATGGAGCGCGACTACGCGGAAAAGCTCAACCTGTTCAAGCCCGAGTGGCCGGCGATGCAGCAGCTGAAGATCCAGATCGACAAGGAGAAGCAGCATCTCCAGGACGTCATCGACGAGAGCGTGACGAAGGCGCGCGAGGCGGCGCGCTCGGACTACTTGACGGCGCAGCGTCGCGAAGAAAGCCTGCGCTCGGTCCTCAATTCGCAGAAGACCGAAGCGATGAACCTGAACACCAACGCCGTCGAATACAACAACCTCCGGATCGAGGTCGAGGCGAAGCGCGCGCTGCTCGACAGCGTGACCAAGAAGCAGGCGGAGACGGAAGTGATGTCGCGGCTGCGCGGCGAACGAGTGTCGAGCATCCGGATCGTCGATCGCGCGCTGCCCCCGGCGGGACGGAGCTCGCCGTCCTACCGGCGCAGCGCCCTGACCGGCGTGCTCGGCGGCATTTTCGCCGGGATCGGGCTGGCGTTCTTCCTCTCGTACCTCGACCGAAGCTTCTACACGATCGAGCAGGTCGAGCAGTTCGTGCAGCTTCCGGCCCTCGGAGTGATCCCGGCCTCCGGTGAGTCGCCGCGCAAGCGCCGGCCGCGGCTGCTTCGTCGAAAGCGGGCGGGACCGGCGGAGCTCTCCTCGGGCGCGGCGATCGAGCTCCTGCCGCACCGCGACACGCGCTCGGCGGTCGCCGAGGCCTACCGGGCCTTTCGCACGGCGTTGCTGCTCGCACGGGCGGGAGGCGTGCGTTCGATCGTCATCACGTCCTGTTTCCCGGGGGAGGGAAGACCTCGACGGCGGTCAACCTCGCGGTCGTTCTCGCGCAGCTCGGCAAGCGGGTGCTGGTCGTCGACGCCGATCTCCATCGTCCTCGCGTACACGAGGTGTTCGGCCTGACGAACAAGGTCGGCCTCGTGTCGATCCTCGCGGAGGGCCTCGAACCCTCCCAGGCCATACTCAAATCCAGCGTTCCCGGGGTTTTCGTCGTGCCGGCGGGTCCGACCACGCCGAACCCGTCGGGTCTCCTTTCGTCGGAGGGAATGACGAAGTTTCTGGAACTGGCGCAGATGAACTTCGACTGCGTCGTCGTCGACACCCCGCCCATCTTCCCGGTCTCGGACGTGCTCGTGTTCGCGCAGCAGACCGACGGTGTCGTGCTGTGCGTGCGCGCGGGCGAGACGCCCCGGGAGCAGGTCGTTCGCGCTCGGGATCGAATCCTCCGCAGTCGGGCCCTGGCCCTCGGCGTCCTCCTGAACGATCTCGACCTCGCCGCGTCCGGATACCCTTACCGCTATGCCTATTACCGCAGCGCCCCGGAAACCGCCGACGAGGAGCCGGGTCCGCGGGCGGTGCGCACCAACTGACCGAGAGGGCCGCGTGAAACGCGGGCTTCGGCGCGAGGGGCCACGGTGAATGTTGCGGAGAGATCGATTCTCTCCTCCCCCCCTGACCGCGACAGGCGGCGAGAGTCGCGGCCTCCGGATCGTGGCCGGAATCGCTTGCGTCCTCCTCGCGGCGGGTGCCGTGGCTGATCTGGTGCTCGACCGTGCCTCGCGTCGACCCGGGAGAACTTCACCCGCCGATACGGCCTGGATCGTCGGCGTCCCCTGGAGGTTGCGGCGATGCGCCTGGCGACGTGGTCAGACGGTGCGGCGGCGGCGGCGACCGATGCGGCGCTGGAGGCCCTGGCGGAGCGTGACGATCCGCGGGGAGCGCCGGCCACCAGCGGCCCGATGGCCGACTCGTTGCCTCCGGCGGCGCTGGAGGACGGGCGCGACCTGATGCTCGACGCCGTCGCCCGCCGTCCGGGCTGGGGTCCCCATCGCTTCCTGCTCGGGCGGATTGAGCGCGAGCGGCAAGCCCGTCTGAACCGGCCGACCGCCGGCCGCTCGATTGGTTCGTTCCTCTCGACCTCGCCGGCGTGGCCGCACCCGGAATGGACCCTGTGTATGCGACCTTGAGCGCGGCGATCCTCGAGTCCTGGCTGGAGCTGCCCGCGCAAGCGCGGCAGGAAGCCCCGGCTCTTCTCCGCCGGGCCTTTCTGGACGAAGGTTCCGTATCGCGGGGATTTCTGTCGGCCCGCGTCCGGCTCGGGCCCGATGCCGCCATCGAGCTTCTTCCCGATTCTGCCGGCCCCTTGCTTGCGGCGTCGCGCGCCCTGGTCGAGAGCGGCGAGGTGATCGGCGCGGCGCGGCTGCTTCCGGCGCTACGCGCCGCCTCGTCGCGTGCGCGCGACGAGGACCTGCAGGCCATCGCGCGCCGCCGTGCGGCCGGCGACCTGTCCGTGGCTCGGTATCTCTGCGAGAGGTCCTACGAGAGATTCCCGCCCCGCGACTTCGACGACGGCCCCGGCCGGGCTCAGTCGGCCCGACTGCTCGCACTCTGGCCGAACGACGTCGGCGGCATCTGGAGGACGGATCCCGGGGGGACCTCGTCCGCTTCTTTCTCGATCGGCGGGAGAGCGACGCTCCGGCGGACGCCATGCTCTCCGCCGTGGAGGTGCTTTCGGCCGTGCCCGAGACCGTCGAGGCGCGCGTGCGCCTTCTTGCCGGCGACGAATCCGGGGCCATGGACATGATGCGCCGGTCCGGCGCGGCGTCCGCCTACGAGTGGGTTCCTTTCCGCGTGGCGGCGGCCCGTGCCGAGTTGGAAGGTGGCGATACCGGGAAGGCCCGGGCGCTCCTCGGCGGACTCTCGGCGACGGCCGCGGAGGGTTGCGATGCGCTCGCGTGCCGGCGCGACGTGGCCAGGGCCCTCGGCGATGCGGCCGAGGTCGCTTATGCCGAGGGACGGCTGGACGCGATGGACCGGACCGCGTTTCCGCCGGAGGCCTGGGCGGAATCCGGATCGATGACAGTCTGCGTTCCGAAGCCGGGCGTCCGGCGCCTGCGCGTCGAGATCGAGGCCGCACGGCCGGCCATCGTTCGATACGGTCGCGAGGGCGGGCGATCCGGAGCGATTCTCGTGCCCGCCGGTGCGGGCTCGTACGCCTTCCCGATCCAGACCTCGGTTGGCCGCCAGATCCTGTCCGTATCGGCCGAGGCGGGGGGGCCGATTCGGCTCGGTGCCGCGACGCTCGATCCAGGCGCCTGAGTCCCCGGGCCCGTACCAGAGCACGGCCGGAACCTGTCCCCGAGGACAGGTTCCGGCCCCGGAAAAGGGCCTCCCTGTGGTACCATCTCCGCTCACAAAAACTGACACCTGCCTCCCCCCGGGGAGGATGGGGAGGGAACCTCGGCGATGCCACTTTTGGGGCGCGAACTGGAGATTTTTCCTCAAAACGGTATCGAGTTGCCGTCCGAGGAGCTCCCCTGGTGGGTCGCGCATACCCGGAGTCGGCAGGAAAAGGCGCTCGCGCGCATGCTCCGCCCCCTCGGCGTTCCTTTCTACCTTCCCCAGTGGGAGAAGTCCCAGAGCCGCGGAGGAAGGACTCGCTCCTCGTTCCTTCCGCTCTTTCCCGGTTACGTTTTCTTCCGTGGTGGAGCAGCCGAGCGGCAGGCCGCGCTGCGGAGTAACCTGCTGGTCCGGGTGTTGGAAGTTCCGAACCAGCAGCAGCTTGGCCACGAGCTAGGCCAGCTTCGCGCACTTCAGAATGCCGGCCTCTCCCTGGTGCCGCTCGTGGAGTTCCGACCCGGGGACCGGGTTCGAATCGTGGACGGGCCCTTCCGGGGCCATGATGGGGTCATTCTTCGCGGCGAGGAAAAGCCACGACTCGTCGTGTCGGTCTCGATGCTTCGGCGGGCCGTCGCGGTAGAAATCGACCGGGGGTTCGTGGTCCAGACCTCGCCACGCCGGTTGGCAAGGGAGGCTCGAAGCGCCGTCGCCTGAGCGACGAAGCTCGGTGCCTTCGAAAATTGATGCGGATCCCGTTTCGGTGGGCGCCTCTGAGCGTTCGGTCACCGACGGGGGCGGAGCCTGAGCAACCGTATGAAAAGCCGAATTCCTGAGTCCAGTCCGCTGGAGACGCCTGTCGCGGCGTCCGACCTTCGCCGTCGGATCGACGAGCGCACGGCCGTCGTCGGCGTGCTGGGGCTCGGCTACGTGGGTCTTCCGCTGGCTCTCGCATTTGCGGAGCAGAACTTTCGCGTGATCGGCTTCGACGTCGAGCCGGCGAAGATCGCCGATCTTTCGGCGGGGCGCATGTACATCCGGCATCTGGAACCGGGACGTCTGACGGCGGCCATGGCCTCCTCCCGGTTCGAGGCGACCTGCGACTTCGAACGCCTCGCGGAGGCCGACGTCCTCGTCATCTGCGTGCCGACGCCCCTGACGCGGCAGCGGGAACCGGACATGCGTTTCGTCGAAGGCACGACACGGGAGATCGCGCGGCGGCTGCGCCCGGGCCAGCTCGTCGTTCTCGAGTCGACGACGTACCCGGGGACGACCGACGAGCTCGTCCGCGGGATCCTCGAGCGGCCGGACCTGACCTGCGGTCGAGAATTCTTCCTGGCCTTCTCGCCCGAGCGCGAGGACCCGGGCAACCCCCACTTCGGGACGACGACGATTCCCAAGGTCGTCGGCGGGGTGGACCGGGCGAGCGGCGATCTCGCCCAGGCGTTCTACGACAAGGCCATCGCCCGGACGGTTCGCGTGCGCGACGCCCGCACGGCCGAGGCCACCAAGCTCGTCGAGAACATCTTCCGCGCCGTGAACATCGCCCTCGTCAACGAGCTCAAAATGGTGTTCGACCGGATGGGAATCGACGTCTGGGAGGTCCTCGACGCGGCTGCAACGAAGCCTTTCGGCTTCATGCGGTTCAATCCCGGCCCCGGCTGGGGCGGCCACTGCATCCCACTCGATCCGTTCTACCTGGCCTGGAAGGCGCGCGAGTATGGCGCCTCACCGAAATTCATCGAGCTCGCAGGCGACGTCAACGTGGCGATGCCGCGCTACGTGATCGAGAAGCTGCAGCTCGCGTTGAACGGGCGGGGCCGCGCGGTTCAGGGAAGCCGCATCCTCGTGCTCGGTCTCGCGTATAAGAAGGATATCGACGACCCGCGCGAGAGCCCGGCGTTCGAGATCATCGACCTGCTGCTCGGTCTCGGCGCGTCCGTCGGCTACCACGATCCTCACGTCGCTCTGGCACCGCGGATGCGCACGTGGCCGGAGCTGCCTCCGATGACCTCGCAGCCGCTGACGCCGGAGATGCTCGGGGCCCAGGATGCCGTCGTGCTCGTCACCGACCACTCGGCAGTGGATTACGCCGCAGTCGCGAAGCACGCACCGCTGATCGTCGATACGCGGGGCGTCTACCGGGGGGAGGGATATCCCAACGTTGTCCGGGCCTGAGAATCCGCGGAGGGCGGCGGCCGATGGCGGCTGGACCGGGTTCGGAATGGACCTGCTGCCGCTCGTGGTGATCGTCGGAGTCTTCACCGCCGGCGCGGTGCGCGCATTTCCCCAGATGGACGATGGCGTTCTCCTGCTCCTTCTCAAGGAACGCGGCCCGGCCGGCATCCCGCGGGCGAGCCTCGACCGTCCGTTCGTCGGGGCGCTCTGGGAGAAGGCCGCGGATCTTCTGGGTCCCGGGGGCTTCTGGAGCGCCGGTTTTGCCGCTCACTTCCTTCTTTGGGTGGCGCTCGGGTTGATCGCGTGCCGGCTCTGGCGGCGGCTGTGCCCGAGCCTCGGCGCTGCCGCGCCGGTGGTCGGTGCACTGGCCGTTGCGCCGATTGGCGTCCGGACGCAGCTTTCGACAGTCACGGTGACGGCCATCTGCATTCTCAGCGTCGTTCCCGCTTATGCTGCGCTTCTGGCGGCGCTCCGGTACCTGGAGGTGCGTCGCCCGGGTTGGCTCGTCGCGGCGGCCGGCCTCGTGGCGGTCGCCGGCCTCCTGACCGAATACGGCGTCGTCGCGGCGGCTTCGGCCGCGGCCCTGCTCTGGTTCTGGCCACCCGCGCCGGACCCGGGGCGGCGACGGTTCGCGGCGATGATCCTCGCGGCCATTTCGGTCGCGAGCTACGGAGCGTATCTCGCACTCGCGGACTTCCGCCTGCGTCCGAAGCTCGAGCCGAGCGGGTATCTGGAACCTTCGCGCTGGATCCGGGTTCCCTTCAACGCCGCGACGCGGTTCTGGGACGCCGTCATCGGCGAGCTTGGTCGAAGCTTTGCCAACATGGATCTTCAGTGGACGTCGCACGCGTCGCTTCTGGCTGGATTCTTCGGAGCCATCGTGGCTGCTCTCCTGTGGTGGGCCCAGGGCCGGGCGAGCAGTTCCGAAGAGCGGCCCCCGCGCGGGTGGATTCCGGCCCTGGCCTTCGCTCTGGCGGTCGGCGTGCTTCCGATCGCGCTGCTCCGGCCGATCTACCGGACGGGATTCGGGTCGAGATTCCAGATTCCCATACTGCCGATCGCGGCAGCGCTGACCGTGGCGATCCTTCTCGCTGTCGTGCGGCCCGAGCTTCATCGACTGGCGGGAGCGTTCGTCGGCCTGCTCGTCGGTCTGGCCGTCGTGCAGGAGAGTGCCGCGGCCGTTCGCCAGCGCCAGACCATGGCGGCGGTGGGCGAAGCGCTGCGTCCGATCGTCGCGTCTCGCGAGGGCGTGACACTCGCCGTCCTGTCGGACGACGGGTGGCTCTGTCACACGGCGCAGGTCTGCACGGGGATGGTGACGAAGGATTGGCCGACCGAGCTGGGCCGCCGGGTCTGGGTCGAAACGGCCGGCGAAGCCGCCGCGAGCATGGGGACGCGTGCCGCCTGCCGCGCACCGGTCCTCGTCGGCCTCGAAGAGCGGGGATTCGAGCGTGGCGGCGCGGATCGGCGGGCCGTCTGGGTCGAAATCCAGGGACAGCGTGCCGCCGCGGAGCCTTTCTGCGCGGCCGCAAACGGGGGGACTTGATGGCCGAGTCGGATTTCCGGAATCGCTCCGTGCTCGTGACGGGCGGGGCGGGTTTCATCGGATCGCACCTCGTGGATGCCCTGGTCGGGCGGGGAGCGCGCGTTCGCGCCTTCGACAACCTGGCGAGCGGCCGGCGCGAGAACCTGTCGGCCTCGGCGGCGTCGATCGAGTTCGTCGAGGGAGACCTGCGCGACCGAGCCGCCTGCGCGCGCGCGTGCGACGGAGTCTCGATCGTCTTTCATCAGGCGGCGCTCGGCTCGGTGCCGCGCTCGATCGCGGACCCGGCGACGAGCCTCGAGGTCAACGTGTCCGGAACCGCCAATCTCTTCGCCGCGGCCCGCGATTCCCGAGTGTCCCGGATCGTCTATGCCTCCTCCTCGAGTGTGTACGGGGACAGCGACCGCCTGCCGAAACGGGAAGGCGAGGAGGGGCGGCCCCTGTCGCCCTACGCGGTCTCGAAATGGATGAACGAGGAGCTCGCCGCCGTCTTCGGACGGTGCTACGGAATGGGCCTCGTCGGCCTGCGCTATTTCAACGTCTTCGGTCCACGCCAGGATCCGGACGGTCCTTACGCAGCGGTCATCCCGCGTTTCTTTCGCGCGAGTCTCGCCGGCGAATCGCCGGTCATCTACGGCGATGGCGGCCAGACTCGGGACTTCACCTTCGTCGAGGACGCCGTCGCCGCGAATCTGGCCGCGGCGGCAGCGGACCCGTCCGCATGCGGATCGGCCTACAACGTGGCGGGAGGATCGCGGACGTCGGTCCTGGACCTTGCGCGGATGATCGACGAGGTCGCTGGCGGCGGGCGCCCGCCCCGGTTCGAGGATTCGCGGCCTGGCGACGTCCGGCATTCCCTGGCCGATCTTCATCTGGCCGGGCAGCGCCTGGGTTACGCTCCCGCCGTAACCTTGGAGGAGGGCCTGCGGAGGGCGGCCCGGTACTATGCGAGCCTCTTCGCCGCCTCCGCGCCGAGCCGAGCATGAGCGCCCTGACGCCGGCCGATCGAATTCCCAGTGTGGTCATCCAGCCGGTGGCCGGGTGGACGAGCCTCGGGTTGCGCGACATCTGGGCCTATCGGGAACTGCTGTATTTCCTCGTCTGGCGCGACGTCAAGGTTCGCTACAAGCAGACCGTCCTGGGCGTCGCCTGGGCGATTCTTCAGCCGCTCCTGACGATGGTCGTGTTCACGATCTTCTTCGGGAGGCTCGCCAACGTCGGCTCGGAAGGCCTTCCATACCCCCTATTTTCGTTTGCCGGATTGCTTCCATGGACGCTTTTCGCGCTCGGCATCGGCCAGTCGTCGGCGAGCCTCGTCAGCTCGGCCAACCTGATCAAGAAGGTGTACTTCCCCCGGCTGGTGATCCCGGCGTCGTCCGTCTTCGCGGCGCTGGTGGACTTCGTCCTCGCCTTCCTGCTGCTGAGCGCGATGATGGTCTACTACGGCGTGACGCCGCCGCTGGCCATTCTCTTTCTCCCGTACCTCGTCCTGCTCGCCGTCTGCACGACTCTGGGTGTCGGCATCTGGCTGGCGGCGCTCAACGTGCAGTACCGCGACGTGCGCTACGTGGTTCCGTTCTTCGTCCAGATCTGGCTTTTCGTGACGCCGGTCATCTATCCGAGCGGACGGGTGCTCGCCAAGCTGGCGGAAAAGGGGATCCCCGGCTGGATCTACGGGTTGAACCCGATGGCGGGCGTCGTGGAAGGATTCCGCTGGGCCCTCCTCGGCGGGCAGAATCGGCCGCTCGGCCTGATTGCGGCGAGCACGGTCGTCTCGGCGGTTCTGCTTGTATCGGGAATGTTCTACTTCAAGCGGACCGAAAGGGTCTTCGCCGATGTTGTCTGAGGCGCTGAGCCACTCGCAAGACTGCCATCCGGGTCGAGGGGCTCGGCAAGGTGTTCGAGCTCGGCCGGCGGCAGGAGAAGTACTCCACGCTGCGCGACACGCTCATGGAGATCGTCTCTGCGCCCTGGAAGCGCCTCATGGGTCGCGGCCGGCGCCGCTCGCGGGATGGCGACAACACGATCTGGGCGCTCAAGGACGTCGCCTTCCAGGTCCGGGAGGGCGAGGTCATCGGCCTGATCGGCCGAAACGGAGCCGGCAAGAGCACCCTGCTGAAGATCCTGTCCCGCATCACTCCGCCGACCGTCGGACGGGCCGAGATCCACGGGCGGGTCGGGTCGCTCCTCGAGGTCGGCACCGGGTTTCACCAGGAGCTGACGGGTCGCGAAAACGTCTTCCTGAACGGGGCGATCCTGGGGATGAAGAAGGCGGAGATCGACCAGAAGTTCGACGAGATCGTGGCCTTCGCCGAGCTCGAGCAGTTCATCGACACGCCCGTCAAGCACTACTCGACCGGCATGTACATGCGCCTCGCGTTCGCCGTCGCGGCGCACATGGACACGGAAATCCTCCTCGTCGACGAGGTGCTCGCGGTCGGCGACGCGTCCTTCCAGCAGAAGTGCCTCGGCAAGATGGGCGAGGTCGCCGGGCGCGGCCGCACCGTGCTGTTCGTGAGCCACAACATGGCGGCGATCGCCGGACTCTGCAACCGGGCGATCTGGATCGACCACGGCACCATCAAGGCGGACGGCGGCGTGGAGGAAGTGACCCGGGAATATCTCAATGCCCTCTCGGAGGGGTCCTTCCGGTGCGTCAGCAAGGACAACACGCTGACGGTGACGAGCGTCGTACTCCGCGACGCCGCCGGGATACCGACCAACCATTTTGCTCCGGGAGACGAGCTGATCGTGGACATCCAGTACGAGGCGACCCGGCGCCTCGAGTCGCCCGCCTTCCACGTGCTGGTGCAGAGCGTGCACGGCCCCAGTTTCTCGGCCAACATGCTGCTCGATGGCAGCCAGCCGCCCTTCATCGAAGGCGTCGGGAGGGTCCAGTGCCGCTTCCGGAGCCTGTCGCTGCTTCCCCAGAGCTACACGGTGCGGATGGGCGTGCGCGCCCGGAACCGCGACCACATCATCGACGTGCAGGAGGTGGGAGCTTTCACGGTGGCGGGCGACATCAAGGCGTTCGGATACCTGGGCGCCTGGCATTCGCTCGCCGTCAAATCGGTGCCCCTCGTGGCGCCGTACGACTGGATCCTGCCCGACGGTTCCGTCTACGGATTCGGGCTGCAACGGGACCATGCCCTGGCGGCGTTTCCGCCGTCCGGACAGGCCGTCCGGGAAGGAGAGCGATGACAGAAATGTTCGATTGGGCCGACAAGTCCGTGCTCGTCACGGGTGCGACGGGCTCGTTCGGCCGCAAGTTCGTGGAGATCCTGCTCCGGGAACTGCACCCCGCCCGCCTCATCGTTTTTTCGCGCGACGAGCTCAAGCAGCACGAGATGCGGCAAGTCTTCTCGGACCGGCCCGGCAAGCCCATGCGGTACTTCATCGGCGACGTCCGCGACGTCGAACGCCTCCGCCGCGCATTCCAGGGCGTCGACGTCGTGGTTCACGCCGCGGCGATGAAGCAGGTTCCGGCCTGCGAGTACAACCCGATCGAGGCCGTGAGGACCAACGTCGAGGGCGCGCGCAACGTCGTGTCGGCCGCGATCGACGCCGGAGTGCAGCGCGTCCTCGCGCTTTCGACCGACAAGGCGGTCAACCCCGTCAACCTCTATGGGGCGACCAAGCTCGTGGCGGAGAAGCTCTTCGTCCAGGGCAACGCCTACAGCGGCACCGGGCCCACCCGTTTCGCGTGCGTGCGGTACGGCAACGTTCTCGGGAGTCGCGGCAGCGTCATCCCCCTCTTCTTCGCCCAGCGGCAGACCGGACGCGTCACCGTGACCGACGCCCGGATGACGCGCTTCTGGCTGACGCTCGAGCAGGGCGCCCGCTTCGTCATCCAGTCGGTCCAGCGGATGAAGGGCGGCGAGATCTTCGTCCCGAAGATCCCGAGCACCGGCATCATGGAGGTCGTCGCGGCGGCGGCGCCCGGCTGCGAAATCGACTTCGTGGGGATCCGTCCGGGCGAAAAGCTGCACGAGGTTCTCATTTCCGACGACGAGGCGCGCAGCGCGATCGAACTGTCGGATCACTACGTCGTCAAACCGCCGTCCCCCTGGTATTTCGGCGATTCCTGGGACGAGGGGCGGCCGGTACCCGACGGCTTCCGCTACACGAGTGAAAACAACACGCAGTGGCTCAGAGGGGAGGAGCTGATGGCGCTCCTGGGAGGGACCGATCCCGTCCTCGCCCGGTAAGCCGGCGGCCGAGCGCGACGCGGTGCCGATCCGGCGGACGATGCTGCCGTACGGACACCAGGCGATCGATGCCGAAGACATCGCCGCCGTCGAGGAGGTTCTGCGGTCGGACTGGTTGACCACCGGCCCGAAGGTCGGCGAATTCGAGCGCGTCTTCGCAGAGCGCGTGGGGGCGCGGGAGGCCGTGGCGGTCAGCAGCGGCACGGCGGCCCTGCATGCGGCCATGCGGGCCCTCGGGATCGGTCCTGGCGACGAGGTCATCGTGCCCGCCATGACGTTTGCCGCGAGCGCGAACGCCGTCGTCTACGAAGGTGGCACTCCGGTCTTTGCCGACGTCGACGGCCGCACCCTGCTCGTCGACCCGGTGTCGGTTGCGGCCCGCCTGACGCCGCGGACCCGGGCGATCGTGGCGGTCGACTATGCCGGCCAGGCGTGCGACTACGAGCGCCTCCGGGGCGTCGCCGAGTCGCGCGGCCTTCCGATCGTCGGGGACGCCTGCCATGCCCTGGGCGGGCGCCTCGCCGGGCGCCCCGTCGGCTCGCTGGTCGACCTGTCGACATTCTCGTTCCACCCGGTCAAGCACATCACCACGGGCGAGGGCGGGATGATCACGACCGATTCTTCGGAATTTGCCCGTCGGATGCGCCGCTTCCGCAACCACGGGATCACGACGGACGCGCGACAGCGCGAGGCGGCCGGCTCCTGGTTCTACGAGATGACCGAGCTCGGCTTCAACTACCGTCTGACCGACTTCCAGTGCGCTCTCGGCCTGGCGCAGCTGAAGAAGCTGCCGGGCTGGATCGAACGACGCAGAGCGATCGCCCGTGTCTACGACAAAGCGTTCGCGGACATTCCGGCCGTGGTGCCCCTGTCCGTGCGGCCGGGAGTCGAACACGCCTATCACCTCTACGTCGTCCGATTGGACCTGGCGCGCCTGACGGCGGGGCGGGCCGAGATCTTCGGGGCGCTCCGAGCCGAGGGCATCGGAGTCAACGTGCACTACGTGCCGGTGCACCTGCATCCGTTCTACCAGCAGCGCTTCGGAACGGGTCGGGGACTCTGTCCGGTCGCGGAGGCGGCCTACGAGGACATTCTGACGCTTCCGCTCTTCCCGCAGATGTCCGACGAGGATGCGAACGACGTGGTGGCCGCGGTGGGCAAGGTCGTCGGGAGGGCGCTGCGCGGATGAGCGTTGCGGCGCCTTCCTGCCTGGTCGTGGGCTGCGGCTCGATCGGCCGCCGTCACCTCAAGACGCTTCGCGCGCTGGGCGTCGGCCGGCTCGCGGCCTGTGATCCCGATCCGGCGGGACGGGCCTGGGCGGCGGCGGGCGGAGCCCAGGTCTTTTCCGCGCTGTCCGGGGCGCTTTCGACTTTCCGGCCCGACGCCGCGTTCATCTGCACGCCGCCCGCCCTCCACGTGGCGCAGGCACGGGAGGCAGTTGCCGCCGGAGCGAATGTCTTCGTGGAAAAGCCGCTCGGGAGCTCGCTCGACGGCGTCGACGCGTTGATCGACGAGGTGCGGGCGGCACGGAGGGTGGCGCAGGTCGGCTACAACCTGCGCTTCGACGCCGGCCTCCGGCGCGTGCGGGACCTTCTCGGAGAGGGCCGCATCGGACGGGTGCTCTGGGCGCGCGCGGAGTACGGCCAGTACCTCCCGGACTGGCGCCCGGGTCGCGACTACCGCGAGAGCTACTCGGCGCGGCGCGATCTGGGCGGCGGGGTACTGCTCGACGTGTCGCACGAGCTCGACTACGTGACCTGGCTCCTCGGTCCGCCGATTCAGGTGGCAGCCATGACGGGTCGCGTCAGCCGCCTCGACGTGGACGTGGATGATTGCGCCACCGTGCTGCTGCGATTCGCCGATGGCGCGCAGGCCGACGTCCACGTCGATTTCGTCCAGCGCGGCTACAGCCGGTCGCTCAAGATCGCCGGCGAGGACGGGACCATTCTGTGGGATTTCCGCGGACGGGAAGTCCGTGTGTACGACGCCGGCTCGGGAACGTGGGAGACGGGCACGGCGCCGGGGGATCCCGGCGACATGTACGTCGAGGAGGTGCGCCGCTTCCTCGAGAACGTCGTCGCCGGCGGCGAGATCGAAGCAACGCTGGAGGAGGGTCGCGCGGTGATCGAGCTGGCGCTCCAGGCGGCATCGGCGCTCGGGCCCGGGGAGCCCGTGGCGCGATGAGAGTCCTGGAGGGCCGGGCGGCGCTCGTGACGGCCGGTGCGCGCGGCCTCGGGGCGGAAATCGTTCGCGAGCTCGCGAGAACGGGGGCGGACGTCGCGTTCACGTATCGGAGCAACGAAGCGGCGGCGCGGGACCTCGAGGCCGAAATCGCGTCGCTCGGGCGCCGCCGTCTTTCGTTGCGGGCCGACGCGAGCGACTTCGCGGCCGCCGAGCGCGTGGTCGCCGACGCGGTGCGGTCGTTCGGGCGGCTCGACATCCTCGTCTGCAGTGCGGGCGTGGCCAATCCCATGTCGCTCGCCAACGTCACCGAGGAGGCCTGGGACGCGACCGTGGGCGTGACCCTCAAGGGGTCGTTCAACGCGATCCGGGCGGTGGCGCCGGTCTTCATGAAGCAGAATTCCGGCAAGATCGTCTGCATCGGCTCGATCAACGGCCTGCGCGGACGGATCGGGACGATCGCCTACAACGCGGCCAAGGCCGGGCTCGTCGGCCTCGTCAAGACCGCGGCGGCCGAGCTTGGCCGCTACGACGTCAACGTCAATCTCGTGGCGCCGGGTTTCATCGAGACGACCTCGCAGACCCACACTCCGGAGCTCATTCGCGACCTCGTCTTGAATGAATGCGCGATTCGACGTCTGGGCACTCCGGAAGACATCGCTCCCGTCGTCGTCTTTTTGTGCACGGATGCCGCACGTCACGTCACGGGGCAGGTGCTCAAGGTCGATGCGGGGCAGTACCTGTGACCTCGCCGGTGCCGTCGGACAGGGTCGTCGCGATCATCCAGGCGCGGATGAGCTCGAGCCGGCTGCCGCGCAAGGTGGCCCTCGACATCCACGGCAAGTGCCTGCTCCAGCGGGTCGTCGAACAGGTCCGGCGCGCCCGGACCGTCGAGGACGTCGTCGTCGCCACGTCGACGGCGGAGGACGACGAGATCGTGGAACGGATCTGCCGCCGAATCGGCGTGGACTGCTTCCGCGGCTCGTTGTCGGACGTCCGGAGCCGGTTCGTCACGGTCGGGACGGCGCACGGAGCCGGAATCGTCGTGCGGGTGACGGCGGACAATCCCCTCACCGAACCGGTGTTCATCGACGCGCTGGTCGGGGCGCTTCGCCGCGCTCCCGATCGGCCATACGCGATCATGAACATGGATCGTGTTCCGGATGGGTCGCAGGCCGAGGCGTTCCGGCTCGACGCGCTCGTCGACACCCTCTCGTGGGACGAGACGGAATACAGTCGCGAGCACGTAACGCCGGCGTTGCGCCGCGCCGACTCGGCCCTTCACGTCGAGCCGCCGCCCGAGTTCCGGCTATCCGACTATTTCGTCGGCGTCGATACGTTCGAGAACTATCTCCACATCAACCGGCTCTTCGCCCGATACGGCGACGACGGCGACGTGCTTCGCCGACTCGTCGCCGACGTCCGGAGCGAGCGGTCGCGCACCACGGCCGCCGCGGAAGGGGGAACGGCATGACCGCATCCGACGACGCCCGGACCTTCGAGGAGAACGGATTTCTCGTAAGGAGGGGCCTCCTCCCGCGCGATCTCGTGGACGACTGCCTCGGGGCATTCGCCCGCTACACACCCGGTTCCGGGATCCCGCGCGCGGAGGTCGTCTTCGACGACGCGACCGTCGGGCCGCGCCAGGTCAAGTACTTCAAGGACGTCGACTTCGAGATCCCGGAGTTCCGCAAGCTTCTGCACTCGGACCTCCTGGCGGTCGCGAGCACGATCCTCGGGCAGCCCACGTATTTCGTCGTCATGGAAGTCCACGACAAGGGGCCGCGCGGCGGCACGTTCACGCCGCCGCACCAGGACAACTTCTATTTCTGTCTCGAACCTCCCGCGGCCGTGACGGCGTACGTCCCGCTCGAGCGGCAGGACGCGGAGAACGGCCAGCTCTGCTACGCGCCCGGGTCGCATCGGCAGGGCATCTTCGATCACGAGAAGTCGAAGGTTCCGGCCTTCTCCAGCGGCATGCCGGCCTCGCCGGTGCCCGACGAGAAACTCTTCCGTTTCGACGCGGAGCCCGGTGACGTGTCCTTTCACCACTGCAACCTCGTTCACCTGGCCTCCGAGAACCGCTCGGACCGGCACCGCCGGGCCGTCTCGATCCGGATCCAGGGCATCCATGCCCGGATCTCGCCGGCGCTCAAGGCCCGCTACGAGGAATTCCGGGCTTTCAATCGGGCCGGGAACGCGTGACGGATGGCGGCGGAGGGGGCGCCCCGATCGTGATCCGCGCGGACGCGAGCGTCTCCGCGGGCGCGGGTCACGTCATGCGCTCCCTCGCTCTCGCGCAGGCGTGGCAGGAGGCCGGGGGGCGGCCCGTTTTCGGGATGAGTTCGGGTGCGGAATTCTTCGGAGCGCGGCTCCGAGGCGAGGGCATCCCGGTCGAGCCGATCGCGGCCGAGCCGGGCGGAGCCTCCGACGTCGCGGCGACCTCGGCGCTCGCCCGTCGGATCGGTGCGCGCTGGATCGTCGCCGACGGCTACTGGGCCTCTTCGGACTTCCAGCACGGGGTGTGCGGCGAGGGTGCCCGTCTGGCAGTCGTCGATGACACGGGTGCGCTGGCGCCCTATGCGGCGGACCTGATCGTCAACCCCAACCTCCACGCCCATCCGGGTCTCTACGCGCGACGCCGCCCGGAGTCCGTGCTCCTTCTCGGAACGCGCTTCTCGCTGTTGCGTCGCGAGCTGGCCCGTCGCCCGCGCCCCGAGCGGGAGTTCCCGCCCGAGGCCCGCCGGTTGCTGGTGACCCTCGGAGGGAGCGATCCGGTGCGGGCGACGGAGAGGGTGGTGCGCTCCCTCGGTCGCCTCAGTAAGGACATCGAGCTGCGCGTCCTCGTCGGACCGGCCAACCCCGGTGCGGCGGCGATCGAGGCGGCGGCCGCCCGGTTTCCGGGACCCGTTCAGGTTCTGGGCTCGGTGGAGGACGTGGCGGAGCTCTACGACTGGGCCGATCTGGCCGTGACCGGCGGTGGCAGCACGTGCTGGGAGCTTGCTTTCCGCGGAACGCCCTTCGTCACGGTCGTGATCGCCGAGAATCAGTCGGCGATCGCCCGGAGTCTCGCGTCGGCCGGCGCATCGGTCGATGGGGGCTGGCACGGGTCGCTTCGGGATGCGGAGTTCGCGGCCCTCGTCGCCTCGATCGCCGCCGATCCGGAAGCGCGAAGGCAAATGAGTGCGGCGGGGCAGGGCCTGGTCGACGGCAGGGGCGCTGACCGGGTCGTGGAGCGATTCTCGTGAAAGTGCTCTTCTTCGGGAACAACGCCCTGGCCGCCCGGGTGGCGGCCCACATGGTCGCGGTAGGCGACGAGATCGCCGGCCTCGTCCTCCACCCGGAGGCCCGGCGGCGGCACGGGGATCAGATCGTCGCGGCGAGCGGCGTTCCGGCCGAGCGGATCTTCGACGGATCGCGTCTGGACGAGGCCGGCGTCCTGGCGGGGATCGCGGCGGCCGGCGCCGACATCGGGGTCTCGGTCCTTTTCGGATACGTCCTGCGCCGGCCGCTCCTCGAAAGCCTGCCGCAGGGGTGTGTCAATCTCCACCCGGGGTTTCTGCCCTACAACCGGGGCGCCTATCCGAACGTCTGGAGCATCGTCGACCGAACGCCGGCGGGTGCCACGCTCCATCACGTGGACGAGGGAATCGATACGGGTGACGTGGTCGCCCAGCGGCGTGTCGAGGTGGAGCCGACGGATACGGGCGAGAGCCTCTATCGGAAGCTCGAGGCGGCATGTTTCGAGGTCTTCGCCTCGGCTTGGCCGCTCGTCCGTGAGGGACGGGCGCCGCGGACGCCGCAGCGCGGCGAGGGTTCCTTTCACCGCGTGCGCGACGTCGAGCGCATCGATGCGATCGACCCGGATCGGAACTATCGCGCCAGCGAGCTCCTGGACATTCTCCGCGCGCGCACGTTTCCCCCGCACCGGGGTGCCTACCTCGAGGCGGGCGCGGAGCGTGTTTACGTGAGCGTGGAACTGGAGAGGGAATGAGCTTCGCCGACACTGCTCTCGAGCGGCAGATGACCGCGGCCGAGAAGTACGATGCTTCGTACTTTCGAAACCGGCTGGGCAACGATCCTCTCCGGGCGAAGACGTTCGCCCAGGAAAAACGTCTGCTCGAGGAGCGGCTCGGTTCGGGGGTGTTTCGCAGCGGGACCGTGCTCGACATCGGTTGCTCCACGGGGGAGTTCCTGAAGGCGCTCGGATGGGATCTCTCCCGTGCCTACGGGATGGAAGTGGCGGAGTTCGCGCGTGAGAAGGCCCGCGCGTCAGGAATCTCCTTCGAGAAGGACGTCTTCAGCGAGAGAGACTTCTTCGACCTCGTGGTGCTGCGCGGCACGATCCAGTATCTGCCGAGCCCCTTCGAGTATCTCTATGCAGCCTATCGCGCCCTGAAGCCGGGCGGTTGGCTCTTCATCAGCGCGCCGAACACGAACTCGCCCTACTACCGACGGTTCGGGACCCTGCCGTTCCTGGAGGAGGACCTCCACTTCTGGATTCCGTGCGATACGTCGCTCCGGATGGTGCTCCGCAACTGCGGCTTTGGCGACGTCGAGGTGCGACACCCGTATTGGAGGTCGCCCTACGCGCGCCCCCTTCGGGACCACGCTCAATTCCTCTGCAAGCTCCTGTTCCGGACCGGGCAACGGTTTCCTTTCTGGCGCAACATCACCTATGTGTTCGCAAAAAAACCGCGGAGGGATTGAGTGTCCACGACGCTGATTCCGGGTCCCGCCTCGAAGCCGACGGCTCGACGATGGAGCCGGACCGAGTTCGTCCAGGCGCTGCGCGCCGTCGGCATCGGACCGGGGGACGTCGTCTACTTCCAGGTCAACCACGAGTCCTTGGGTCCGGCCGAGGGCGCGGAGACGGAGGGCGAACTGGCCGCCCTTCTGCTCGCGGGACTGATGGAGGCGGTCGGGCCCGCCGGAACGATCATCGCCCCCTCATACACCTTCTCCTTCTGCCGCCAGCAGGTCTTCGATCCGGAGCGGACGCCCACGACGGTCGGACCCTGGAACACCTTCATTGCTTTCCCGGAACACCTGCGCGGGCTGCCGGGAGCGATCCGCTCTCGGGACCCGATCTTCTCGAACGTCGGCATCGGCCCGCGCGCCGCGGAGATGCTCGCGGACGTGCCGCCGGTCAGTCTCGGCGAGGACAGCGTCCATGCCCGCATGCGCCGCGTGGGCGGCAAGATCGCGATTCTCGGCGTGGGCCTGTACGAGGCCATCTTCCGGCACTACGTCGAGTCGGTCTGCCGCGTCCCCTGGCGGTTCGACAAGCTCTTCACGGGCCGCATCCGGGAGAACGGTGTCGAGCGCAAGGCTGGCTGGCTGTACAACGTCCGGATCGGCGCACCCAACGGCAACCCGGCGGGCGAGGCGCTCGAGGAACTCGCGCGAAGGACGGGGGTGTGCCGGTCGGCCCCGGTCGGTGCGGGCGAGCTCGTTGGCGTCGATGCGGAGGAGTACTTCCGGCTCGCTTCGGCCGAGCTGAAACGGGATCCGTGGTTCACCGCCCGGGGGCCGGCCGGCGACGCCCTGGCGATCGAAGAGACCCGGACGGGGGGTCCCGCCGGGGCCGCGCCGTTGCCCGCCGAACGCGTCGATGGGCCAGATCATCGATTCGCTGTGGCGCCTGCCACGCGACATCGTTTCCAACGGTTATGACGCCGCATTGCGGGCTCTCGCGACCCAGCTGCCGATGACGATCCACGAATACCCCACGGGAATGGAGGCCTGGACCTGGGTCGTCCCGGAAAAGTGGACCTGCCACGAGGCGTACCTCGAGACGCTCGACGGGCGCCGTCTGTTCTCGTACGCCGACCACCCGCTGCACGTCGTGTCCTACTCGCTGCCGTTCGAGGGCGTCGTCAGCCGGGAAGAGCTGCTGGCACACCTCCATGCGCATCCCCGGATCCCGGACGCGGTGCCGTTCATTTTCAAGTACTACGAGCGGGACTGGGGGCTCTGCTGCAGCCAGCTCCAGCGGGAACGGGCTGACGGAGGACCGGTATCGCGTCGTGATCCGGACGAGCTTTTCCTACGGAACGCTCAAGGTGGGGGAGATCGTCGTGCCGGGGGCGAGCGCCGGACTGCGTGGTCCTCGAGAGCCATCTCTGCCACCCGCACATGGTCAACGACGACATGACGGGCGTGGCGGTCGCGATCGACGTGGCGCGCGCCCTCCGGAAGCGGACGGATTTGCGATACACCTACCGGATCCTGATCGTGCCGGAGACGATCGGCACGGTCGCCTACCTTTCCCGGAACGAGAGCCTGATCCCGACGATGAAGACCGGTCTCTTTCTCGAGATGCTCGGCAAGGACTTCCCGCATTCCCTCCAGAGCTCCCTGTTCGCCGACTCCGAAGCCGATCTCTGCTTCGGCCTCGCACTCGCCGAGCGGGACCCCGGGGCCTGGACGGGCGCATTCCGGATGGTGATCGGCAACGACGAGAAGCAGTTCAATGGTCCGGGCGTTCGCGTTCCGATGCTTTCGCTCTCGCGACTGCTGCCGCGCAGCGATCCCGACCATCCCTACCGCGAATACCACTCCAGCCACGACACGCCGGCGATCATTTCGGCCAAGAGTCTCGAAGAGTCCCGGGACCTCGTGCTCGCGATGATCGACACCCTCGAGGCCAATCGCGTCCCCGTCAACCGGTTCAAAGGCGAGGCCTTCTGTTCGCGCTACGGCGTCCACGTCGACTGGTACAAGGATCGCGAAGGCCACATGGCGTTTTTCGGGGTCATGGACCGCATCGACGGTACCCGGAGCATCGCCCAGATCGCACGCGAGATCGACGTTTCCTTCGGTGCCGTGCAGCGCGTCGTGACGCAGTTGGCCGAGCGCGGACTCGTGGAGTTCGGTGAGCGGTCGTCGTGACGATCGGGGCGGCGGAGCCTCGCCGATGGCGTGGCGTGCTGCTGGTTTACGTCGCGGCCACGGTGCTTTCGTTCCCGGTTCTGGAGATGCTGATCTCCGGACCAAATGCCCGGGACTTCGCGCACGACGTATTCGACGACGGGGCCGTCTCTCGGCTGGGGGCCATGCGGTTCGACCTTTCGGCGTTCGGGCCGGTTCTGTGGAACGCGCACCTGATGGCGGGCAACACCTACATCGGCCAGTTCAACGGAACGCCGATCGCCCTCGACAGTGTCCTGGCGCTCCTCACGACGCCGTTTGCGGGCTACGCGGCGTGCGTCGCGCTCATGGCGCTGGCGGCCGGTCTCTCGATGCACGTCTTCCTGGAGGATTCCGTTTGCCTTCCCCGCGCGGCCGCCTTCGCCGGTGGGCTGATCTACGTTCTGGGTTTCCGACATTACGCGTTCGGATTTTCGGCCGTCCTCCTGCCGCTGCTGCTGTGGATGTCGGATCGGGTGGAGACGTGGGGCGGGAGACGCCGGCGGCGGGTGGTGCCCTTGGCTCTGGTTGCGGCGTTCATGCTGTACGACTTCGCCGCGCAGCCTGCGGTCATTGCTGGCGGCCTGCAGCTTTTCTACTGTCTGCTGGTCGCCGAGACGGCCGCGGAGCGGCGGTCGCGCGTGGCGACCTGGGCGGGGGCCTGGACGCTCGGGCTGGCGTTGTACGGCCCGGTGCTCGCGACTCAGTTGAGACTGCTGCCCGAATCGGTGAGGACGGTCCGCGTCGTGGCATCCGACCTTCCGGGAATGCTTTCGGCGGCGACGCGCGTGGCCGGCGAGTACGCAGAAGTGCTGCTGAGTCGGCCAGCGGCGATCGGGGCCGGACTGCGGCTCCACGAGGCGGCCGACGGGATCTGGTACGTGGGCTTCGCGGCCATCGGCTTGCTGGCCATGTCGTTCGCCACGCCGCGGAAGACCCGGCGCGAACGGGCGCTGGCCTGGCTTTTGGTCGGCATTCCGGTTCTCGACCTGCTGTCAATTCTGATCGCGCCCGCTCTTCAGCGTCTCGGTGCGCTGCAGTCGTTTTCGATCGATCGCGTCCGGACCTTTCTGCCCTTCGCCCTGGCCGCCAACGCGGCGGTGGCAGTCGCGCTTTTGTTCCGGCCGGGAAACGCCGGAGCACTGAAACGGAGCCCCCCGCGGACCGTCGCTGCGTTTCTCCTCGTGCTCTCTCTCGCCAGTGGAGCTCTTTGCGCCCGCTTCCTGGTCTACATCCTGCGGAGAGAGGCGGCCGGGCACCCGACGGAGCCGGAGGCGGTCTTGGCCTGGGGAGCCATCTGCGTGTACTTCGCGTTCGCCTCCGTGGCGGCGGTGATACTGCTCCGGAGCCTGCGGCTCCGGGACCCGTCGGGTCGGCGATGGTTCGAGCGGATCTCGGGGCCCCGCCTGGTGATTCTGTTGCTCGGCCTCCTCGCCCTGGAGCGACTGATCTACACCCGGATCGAACGCCGCATCGAGCAGCGCACCCTCGGATCCTTCTCGGCGAGCCTCGAGGCGACGCCGGCAATTCGCTTCCTGAAGTCCCGCCCGCCCGGGGAGGACGGGCGCACCCTCACGCTGGCCGACCGGTCACACCTGAACCCGCGCCTCCATCCGAATCGAATGATGTACCACGGGCTCTACGCTGCCGATGGATACCAGGACGTTTACCCGCTGCGTTATCACCAGGTCTTCGCGCTCCTGATATGGCCGCATCTCGCGCGGGATGCATTCCATCGCCGCTACTTCATGGAATGGGGACAGAGGGCCTACCTGTTCGGGCCGGAGTTCCGTTCGACCCTGGCGAGCCTCATGGGAGTTCGCTGGCTCTATGCCCGAAACGTACCCTTCGACCGTCCCGGATGGAGGCTCGCCTTCCAGGAGGGCGACGAGCGGGTGTACGAGAACACCGAGGCGTTCCCCCGGGCGTTCCTCGTGTCCGCGGTGACGACGTTTCCGGACCGCCCGGCCCTGCTGGACGCCATGTCCACGGCCTCGACCGAGGAACTCCGCTCCTCCGTGTTCCTGGAAGGACCCGCACCGCCGATTTCGGCGGCCAGGGGTGCCGCCGGCAATGCCACTCTCGTGTCGGACACGCCGGATCGCGTCGTGGCACGCGTACAGACGGAGGCGCCGAGTCTGCTCGTGCTCACCGACAATTACGCGCCCGGCTGGAAAGCCTCCATCGGCGGCCGTTCTCTCGAGATTCTTCCGGCCTACAACTGTTTTCGCGCGGTCGTGGTTCCGGCCGGAAACAGCGAGGTCATCTTTTCCTACGAGCCGACGTTCACCTATGTCGGGACGGCCGTGGCCGCGGCGGCTGTACTCGTGCTGCTCGTGCTCGCCGTGACGGGGCGGTCGCGCGCCGTGGGGCCATCGTGAGGGGAGCATGCCGGACGCGACGCTGACGATCGGCAAGCGCACCATCGGTCCGGGCCGCCCGATGTACGTCATCGCGGAGATGTCGGCGAACCATCACCAGCGGCTGGACGAAGCGCTGGCCATCCTCGAGGAGGCGCGGGCCGCGGGCGCGGACGCCGTGAAGCTCCAGACCTATACGCCGGACACGCTCACGATCGACTCCGATGCGCCACCGTTCCGAATCGGATCGGGAACGTTGTGGGAAGGTCGACGCCTGTACGACCTCTACGCCGAGGCCTGCATGCCCTGGGAATGGCACGAGCCGCTCCAGAAGCGCGCCGCGGAGCTGGGTCTCGACCTGTTTTCGACGGCCTACGACGAGAGCGCGCTCGCGTTCCTCGAGAAGCTCGACATGCCCGCGTACAAGATCGCGTCCTTCGAGAACGTGGACCTGCCTCTGATCCGGCGGGTTGCCTCGACGGGCAAGCCCGTCATCCTTTCGACCGGGATGGCGGACCTCGACGAGATTGGCGAGGCCGTGGACGCGGCGCGGGGAGCGGGTGCCCGGCAGCTGGCCCTTCTCAAGTGCACGAGTGCGTACCCGTCACCGCCCGCCGAGCTGAATCTGCGGGCGATTCCCGCCCTCGCCGAGCGATTCAACCTCCCGGTGGGTCTCTCGGACCACACGATGGGGCCGACGGCGCCCGTCGCCGCCGTGTCCCTCGGGGCGTGCATCCTCGAGAAACACTTCACCCGGTCGCGGGCGGTGCCCGGACCCGACAGCGTGTTCTCGATGGAGCCGTCGGAGTTCCGAGCGATGGTCGACATGATCCGGGACGCCGAAGCCGCGATGGGTAGCGCGCGCTGGGAGGTCGGCGAAAAGGAGTCGGCGAGCCGGGTCTTCCGGCGGTCCCTGTTCGTCGTCGCGGACGTTCGCGCCGGGGAGACGTTCACCACGGAAAACGTCCGCTCGATCCGGCCCGGCTACGGCCTCGCGCCCAAGCATCTCGAGGCCGTGCTGGGACGGCGCGCGGCATCGGACATTTCGAGGGGGACGCCGCTCGCGTGGGAACACGTGGACGGAGGCCGACGGTGAAACGCCGCATTCTCGTCACGGTGCCGAATCTGCTTCGGGACCTGGAAGCCTGCGCGCTCGTGGGGTACCACCTCGAACGGTGTTTCGGTCACGACGTGCGCTATACGACGGGTCGCAACCTTTCGGCCGACCTCGTCGAGCAGGCTCCCGACGTCCTGGTTCTCGATCAGATTGCTTGGGACTACCGGGCACGGCAGGCCGCGCTCGCCCGACGCCTCGGCTGTCGACTCGTCCTCCTGCCGACCTCGGGGCTCTTTCAAGATCTCCGGCAACACGGGCTGATCGCCGGCAAGGCGTTTTCGGCGACGAAGCTCGTGGACCTCTATCTCGCCTGGGGCGAGGAGGCGCGGCAATCGCTGCTCGAGGACGGGCTGCGGGAAGACCAGACACAAACCACCGGTTCGCCGCGTTTCGACTTCTACAGCGCCCCCTACACGTCCCTGGTGCGCGACCGGACCGACTTCCTCCGAGCCATCGGCGTCGACGAGGTGGACCGGCCGGTCGTGGTTTGGGCTCCGGGCAACGTCGCGTATGCGGCGACGGGAGGCAAGGCCCTCGACCGGTGGGCCCAGGGCACGCGCGTGGACCCGGAGGTCTTCCGCGAAGAGATGGCCGACACCGTCGCGCAGTACGACGAGCACAGCCCGTGGATCGTCGAGATCGCCCGTCGACAGCCTTCCTGGACCGTGATCGTGAAGGTGCACCCGGGAGACGATCTCTCGCGCTTCCTGTGGATGAGGGAAGGCGTTCCGAACCTCCACGTCGTCCAGAACGTTCCAATCCGGGAGCTCCTGTTCCACATGAGCGTCATGCTCCAGTGGTGCTCGACGGCGGCCAACGAGGCCTGGATGCTGGGAAAGCCCGTTCTCTCGCTGTCCACACGGCAGCCCGCCCTCAAGATCGGCACCGAGTACCTGGCGGGCAGTCAGACCACGCGGTCGATGGAGGAAACGCTTGTCGGCCACGGCCCGCTGGATCGCCGACCCGCAGATTCCGGAGGAGCAGGCGTGCGCCCGCGCAGCTTTCCTTGAGAAGACCTACTATCGGATCGACGGCCGGTCCTCCGAGCGCTGTGCCCGGGCGATCGACGAGGTCGCGTCGCCGCCGCGGCACACGGACGCGGACCAGAAGGCGATCCGCGCGGCGGCCGAACGGGCGCGCGCGGACATCGATCGGCGAGACATCGTCCGCGCCACCGATCGCCTCAAGGCCATGGTGGGCATTTCTCCCTCGCGGTCGCTTCGCTTCTGGAAGCGGCCGACCGAGCGGGACCAACAGCGCGCGTTCGAGGCCAAACAGGTGATCCGAGTGCAGGACCTCTATTCGCAATTCGAGAGCGTGCATGGAGGACCGTGCCCCCGCCCCGACCGGCGGCGCAGCCGCGACGCCGCCTCTCCCGTGGGTGGTGGTGTGAACCCGGCGCGCCCGCGGATCGTCCTGATCGGCTGCGGCGACATCGCCCAGGTGGCCCACCTGCCGGCCCTCGCGGCGCTTCGCGCGGAAGGGGTCCTCGAACTCGCCGGCGTGTGCGACCTCGACGCGGCCCGGGCGGAGGCGGCCGCCTCCAAGTTCGCCGTGGCGTCGTGGGGGACCGACTGGCAACGACTGGTTCGCGACGTCGAAGCCGAAGCCGTTGCGGTCGTCGTGCTGCCCGGACCCAACGCCGAGATCTCCATCGCCGCACTCGAGATGGGACTCCACGTCCTGTGCGAGAAGCCCCCCGGACGCGACGAGTCCCAGGCACGCCGGATGGCCGAGGCGGCGCGCGGCAGGCCGGATCGGGTCACCATGGTCGCGTTCAACCGGCGACACGCGCCGCTCTACCGAAAGGCGCGGGAGCGGTCCCTCAGCCTGGGACCGGTTCACAGCTTCGTGGCGCGCTTCACCCGCGGCGCGCTGGGGCAGGCGCCGAGCAACTCGGCGCGGGACTGGGTGAGCTCGGACGGTTCCCATGCGCTCGATCTCGCCGTCGCGACGGTCGGGTTTCCGCAGCGGGTCAGCGTGGCCCGCCGCGGCGTCGGGACCGGACCGGACAACGCCTGGCTCATCCAGCTTTCCGGCGAGTCCGGGCAAGCCTCGGTGTGGCTCGACTTCGCGGCCGGCCGACGCCTGGAGCGGTTTGAATGGGCAGGACCCGGCTACGACGTCTCTCTCGAGCTGCCGGAACGGGGAAACTTCGCCGGGCGCGAGGGTTCGGAATCCTGGACCGCCGCGGAGGTCTCCGGCAGCCCGGAATTCTTCGTCAACTACGGGTTCCTCGACGAGCACCGCTGCTTCGCCGAGGCCGTGGCCGGAAGGGGAGCGCGTCCCGATTCGGACTTCGAATACGGCGCCCGCTTCATGCAGCTCGTCGGGCAGATCCTGGCGATGCCGCCGGAAGAGGCGGGGCGGAGCGTCGAGGAGCGCCGCGTGGCGGCGGCGGACGCAGTCGCGCCGCCGATGCCCGCGCGGGAGCCTTCCGGTTTCCGGGGACGGCCGGTCGTTTCGGTGCTCCAGACACCCGAGGCCGCGCGCAAGTATTTCCCCCCGGCGACGCTCGCGGAGCTCTCCGCCTTCTGCGACCTGCGCTACGCGTCGGGCTCCGACACTCGTCGGCCCTCCGCGATTCCGAGGCGATCCTCCTGGGCTGGGGAGCGCCACCGCTGTTGCCGGCCGCGTTTGCCGACGCGCAACACGCCCGGATCGCGATCGTGCTCGGCGCCTCCGTCAAGTGGGCGCTGCCGCCCGATGCCCTGGCGCCGGGCCGACTGGTGCTGTGCAACACGGCGGACGCCATCGCGCGCAGCGTGGCCGAGCACTGTCTGCTCCTGAGCCTCGCGGGCCTGCGTCGCCTACCGGACGTCGACCGGCAGATGCACGGCGGAGGGTGGCCCCCGGGCGGCGGGCGTCGGGCCTCGCTCCGAAAGGTCGCGACGCGTGCCGCACAGCTGCCCGCGGTGCGACCGTTCAAGGCTTTCCTGAAGCCCGCGGCACAGCGCATCCTCGCTCCGGCGTCCTCCAACGGGAGCGGCGGCTGGAACGACCTGCGGGGTCAGACGGTCGGCCTCGTCGGATGGGGGCACATTGCGCGACGGTTCGCCGAGCTCCTGCGACCATTCGAATGCCACCTGCTCGTGGCCTCCGAACACGCGGACGAAGGGGAGCTCAGCCGGCTCGGGGCGCGGCGGGCCAGCGTCGGCGAGGTCTTCGCCGGTGCGAAGGTGGTCTCGCTGCACAAGGGCCTGACGGAACGCAATCGCGGTTTCATCGGGGCTTCGCTGCTGGCGGCGCTGCCGCGGGGTTCGGTTTTCGTGAATACCGCGCGAGCGGCCCTCGTCGATGAGAAGGCCCTCGTCGATCGGGCCCGGCGCGGAGACGTCGTCCTCGCGCTCGACGTCTTTCACCAGGAGCCGCTCCCGCGCCGGCACCCCCTGCGATCCCTCCCGAACGTGATTCTTTCGCCCCACAACGCCAGCTCGACTCCGGAATGCGCGCGGCGGGTGGGCGAGCAGGCCCTGCAGATCCTGCGGGACTGGGCCGACGGCCGGCCCATCCCAGCGCTCACGGCGCGGCAGCTCGCCGAGATGACCTGAACCGCCGGCAGCAGGCCGCGGGTACACGGGACGAGGAGGACTGAGTGGCAAGATCACTGGTGACGGGCGGAGCCGGCTTCATCGGCTCCCATGTGGCGAGGCACTGCCTGGCGCGCGGCGACGAGGTCGTCGTGCTCGACGATCTGAGCGGGGGGTTCGAAGACCACGTCCCCGCCGGCTGCCGCTTCGTGGACGGTTCCGTGACGGACGCCGAGCTGGTCGGGCGGATTTTCGCAGAAGCACCGATCGACTACGTCTATCACCTGGCCGCATACGCGGCGGAGGGCCTCTCGCATTTCATTCGCCGGTTCAACTACACGAACAACGTCGTCGGCAGCGTGACGCTGATCAACGAGGCGGTGCGGCACGAAGTCAAGTGCTTCGTCTTCACATCTTCGATCGCGGTCTACGGCGCCGGCCAGCTGCCGATGCGGGAGGACATGGTCCCGCAGCCCGAGGACCCGTACGGTGTCGCCAAGTACGCCGTGGAGCTGGACCTGCGCGCGGCGCACGAGATGTTCGGGCTCAACAGCGTCGTTTTTCGGCCCCACAACGTCTACGGCGAGAACCAGAACATCGGCGACCGATACCGCAACGTCATCGGGATCTTCATGAACCAGATCATGCAGGGGCGGCCGATGACGATCTTCGGCGACGGCCAGCAGTCGCGGGCGTTCAGCCACATCGACGACGTCGCCCCGCAGATCGCAGCGAGCGTTTCGATCCCGGCGGCCTTCGGCGAGGTCATCAACATCGGCGCCGATGCGCCCCACACGGTGAATCGCCTGGCCGAGGTCGTCGCCGGGGCATTCGGCGTCGCGCCCAACGTCGAGCACCTCGCGGCGCGCAACGAAGTCGTCCATGCCTATTCCGACCACGCCAAGGCCAGGCGGTTCTTCGGCGACCGGCCGCCGGTCCCGCTCGAAGATGGCATCGCGCGGATGGCGGCCTGGGCGAGGCGCGTCGGCTCTCGTGAAAGCAAGGCCTTTCAGAACATCGAAATCCGCAGGAACCTGCCGGCCAAATGGGCGTGAGCACGCCGGCCCCGCTCCCGCGGGGGCTCGGGCGCGAGGAGGGGCCGGTACCGGAGACTTTGACGGTCTGGTGCCTGCTGCGCGACCAGCTCGGCCACGTCCAGCCGGTCGAAGCGGCGTTCGGCGATCGTGGCCGGTTCGTCTACGACTCGGAGTGGAATCCGGATGCGCTGCGGGCGGCGCGCCCGGACGCGGTCGTCTGCGTCAACGACTTCGCCTGGGAGGCGGCTCAATGCCTCGACGCGGCCCGTCGCGCATCGGTTCCGTCGCTGGTGCTCCAGGACGGGATCCTCGAATGGCGCTGCCAGTACGAGAATCCCCTGTTCGGGGCCGGCGGCGGAGCGCCGCAGCATCAGCCGGTCCTCGCCGACAAGATCGCCTGCATCGGACCGGCGAGCGCTCGTCACATCGCGTCATGGGGCAACGGCGGCAAGGTGGAGGTCACCGGGATGCCCCGTCTCGACGCGCTGCTGGTGCGCCGGCCGGCCGTGCCCTCGCGCCCGGGCCGGCGCCTTCTCGTCGCCACCGCCAAGAAGCCGTGGTACGACGAAGCTCAACGAGGGGTCATCGAGCAATCGCTCCGGGACCTCAAGGCGCACCTGGCCGGGCGGCCCGAGATCGAGGTCGTCTGGCGCGTGACGCGCGGATTCGCGGAGACGCTCGGCGTCGAAAATCGCCTCACGGAGCTCGCGACGGCCGAGCTTTCGCAGGTGCTGGCCGAGGTCGACGCCGTGATCACGACGCCGAGCACCGTGCTCCTCGAGGCGATGCTGGCCGGACGGCCGGTCGCGGCGCTCGACTATCACAACCGTCCTGCGTTCGTCGCCACGGCGTGGAGAGCGTCCGCGCCGTCGCAGCTGCCGGAACTCGTGCTCGACCTTCTCGATCCGCCGGCGGCACGCATGCTGTTCCAGGCCGAGTGTCTCCACGACAGCCTGCGGGTGGACGGACCGGCGGCGCCTCGCGTTGCCGCGCTGATCGCCGACATGGCCCGCCTCGGGAGGAAGGCGCGGGCGGCCGGGTTGCCGCTCACGTTGCCGGCGGGCATGGCGGGCCTGGCGCCGGCCCGAGCCGGAGTCACCGGGCCAACGCTCGAGACACTCTACCCGGGACAGGCGGCGTTCTCGGAGTCGGACCCGGTCGCGCTGCAGGCCCGACTGGCGCGCGCGGAGACCGACAACCGGCGACTGCGGGCGGGATCGACTCTGGCTCGCCTCGTGCGCCTCGTCCGCGGAGGCTCGAAGCGTTGAGCCCGGCTTTGGCAGCGACGCGGCGCCGACCTCGACTCCTCGGCATGACCACGAGCGCCTTCGATCCGGCGAGCCGCTTCCGCTTCGTTCAGCTCATTCCCCATCTCGAACGCGCTGGCTGGGACGTCGAGCACAGGCCCAACCGGCCCGATCGGCAGTGGACGAGCCGGATCCCGGGGCGCATCCCGCGGGCCGTACACCACCGCCTCGGGCGTCTGGCCATGAAGGCGAATCGCTGGCGAGACGTCGCGTCCGCGGGGGACTTCGACGCCGTGTTCGTGAATCGGGACCTGGCCGGGCGCGGCCGTTTCTTCGAGCAGCGTCTGATCGCGCGCAACCCCAACGTCGTCTTCGATTTCGACGACGCGATCTTCCTGTCGGACAACGAGCCCGCGGTGGCGTGGATGTGTTCCCGGGCGACGTGGGTCACGCCGGGGAATGCCTATCTCGCAGCCTGGGTGGGGCGCCACACGAACCGATACACGGTGATTCCGACGGTGATCGACACCGACCTCTACCAGGCCCGACCGCTGCCGGGCGGCCCGCTGCCGCGGGTCGGCTGGTCGGGCTCCGACCAGTCGATCGGACCGACGCTCTTCGCGTTCCTCCCCATGCTGGCCGAGATCCAGCGATCCGTGCCGTTCGAGCTCGTCGTCATCACGAACACGCGCCCGAGGATCGACCTGCCGGATCTGCGCTGGTCGTTCCTGCCCTGGAGCGAGCTCGAGGAAGTCGCCTCCCTCCTGACGCTCGACGTCGGCCTCATGCCTCTGCAGGACACCGAGTTCCAGCGCGGCAAATGCGGGCTCAAGGCGCTTCAGTACATGGCCACGGGTCGTCCCGTGCTCGCCTCGCCGGTTGGCGTGAACGCCGAAATCGTCGAGCACGGGAAGACCGGCTACCATGCTTCCACCGACGGCGAGTGGGCGGAGGGCCTGCGCGCGCTGCTCGCATCGGACGCGCGTCGCGCGCAGATGGGAGCCGCGGGGCGCCGGCGCTGCGAAGAGGGATATTCGGTCCGCCGCTGGCTTCCCACCCTGTCCGACGTGCTGCGACGCGGCATGAGGGCGGCATGAACGCGGCCGGCGTGCTCGAAGAATGGGGCGAGGCCGAGGGCCGGAGGGCGCCGGGCCCCGCGCCGACCCGCCCGGAGCGACTGCGCCGCGGAGTCGCCGTCGCCGTCTGCACCCTGCTCCGGCCCGACGGCCTCGTGCGCTTCCTCGAGTCCCTCGCCGGCCAGACGCGGCCTCCCGACCAGATCGTCGTCGTCGACGCGAGCCCCGACACGGCGACCGAGGAGGCGCTGAAGGCCTTCGCGGCACGCCGCCGGACGGCGCGGGAAGTCGTGTACGTGCGGGTCGGGCGGCCGCTCGTCGGCCTCACGCGCCAGAGAAACCAGGCGCTCGCGCGCGTGACGACCGACCTGGTGGCCTTCTTCGACGACGACATCGTGCTCGGGCCTCGCTGCCTGGAGGAGATGGAGCGGGTGCATCGGGACGAGGGCCGCAGCGTCGGGGTCGCCGCGGCCATCGAGAACGAGCGGTCGGCGCCGAGCCTCCTCTGGCGCACCCGGCGGATCCTCGGCATCGTTTCGACGCTGGAGCCGGGCCGCTACGTCCAAAGCGGGATGTCGATTCCCTGGGGATTTCTGCCCGCGGGCACGGCGGTCCGCGAAGGAGACTGGCTGCCCGGCGGAGCCACCATGTGGAAAACGGAGATCGCCCGGCGGCTCGGGTTCGAGGAACGATTCGAGGGCTACGGGCAGTCGGAAGACCTGGAGTTCTCCCTGCGAGCCGGACGCGAGGGCAGGCTGCTGCTCGCCCCGGCCGCGCGCGTGCGGCACGAGCATGTGGCCGCGGGCCGCCCCAACGCATTTCGCAAGGGATACATGGCGATCTACAACCGTTACGTCGTTCACCGCCGCAACCGGGAGTCGCGGGGCTGGAGCGGCTTCGCATTCGCGTACGGTTGGACGCTCGATACCCTGCTCCTCGCCCGCCACGCACTCATTCCGAGCCGGTGGTCGAGCACGCTCGGCGAGATCGCGGGACGCGTGCGGGCGACCTGGGACATCGTTGCGGGCCGGTGAGGGGCCGGGCCGCCTGCTGGTGTTCTGGGACTACGACACCCAGTGGGGCGGGGACCGCTCGCGAAGCGCGGGCGGGCCGAAGGACTGGGGCTCGCTCGAGTTCACGGCCACCGAGCGTCTGCTCGAGCTGCACGAGGAATACGGGATCCCGGCGTGCTTTGCCGTCGTCGGCGCGGCCGCCCTCGCGGGCGAGAGGCCGTACCACGACCCGGACCAGATCCGCCGGATCCACGCGGCGGGGCACGAGGTCGGCAGCCACGCGATGCGGCATGAATGGCTCCCCGGACTTTCCCGGGCCGAGGTTTACGAAACGCTCCGCTCCAGCCGGGAGGCTCTCGAACAATGCGTTGGGGCGCCCGTGCGGGCCTTCGTGCCGCCCTACAATCAACCGTTCGACGACCCGCGCCGCCTCTCGATCAGCCTGTCCGAGCGGCGAGGCGGTTCTTCGGAAAGGATGACCCTGACCAGGCTCTGCGACGCTCTGAGGGAAACCGGCTACCGGTTCGCCCGCGTGGCCTACCGCCCGGCGCCGCTGCGCCTGGCCGAAAGGCTGGCCGGCCGGCGGCTCGATGCGCCGTGTCGCCCGGTGCACATCCGGGGAGTCCTGTGCGCGCGGCTCAACACGGGGGGCGGGTTCGATGACGCGCCCCGCGCCGTGGTCCGCGGCGCGCTCGGAACCGGGAAAACCGTCGTCGTCTACGGGCATCCCCACTCGCTGCCCTCGGCGAACTCGCAAGGGGAGCCGCACTTCGTGCGCTTTCTCGCCGAGGCCCGCGAGTGGATCCGCGCGGGACGGCTGCGCGCCATGCTGCCTCGCGACCTTCTCGCGGCCGAGGCGGGCCCATGAGGCTGTGCGCCGTGTCCTTCAAGGAATGCTGGCGCTCCGGCGGACGCTGGTGGTCCTCCGGCGGCTTCCCCCTGCAGATGGCGGGCGTGGCCTCGCTCTTCGACTCGTTCACGCTGGCGATCGTGGAGGTGCCGGCGCGCGACGGCGGACTCGCGCTGCCCGAGGGGGCGGAGATCGTCACACTCCGGCCGCCCCGCGGGCAGGACGCCCGGCGCAAGCTCTCGATTCTGGCCGGCCTGCCGTCGTATCTGGCGATTCTCGCTCCGGTCATCCGGAGTGCCGACGTGGTGCACGTACCGCTCCCGGGGGACATTCCCCTGGTCGCGATGCTGATGGCCGTCCTGGCGCGGAAGCGTGTCATCGCCCGGTACGGCGGCTCGTGGATTCGCACGGAACAGACGACGGCGATGAACTCCATCACCCGGGGACTCATGCGGGCGTTCGCCGGTGGCCGCAACGTCATGCTCGCCACCGGAGAAGGCGACACGCCGCCGGCGCCCAACATCCACTGGCTTTTCGCAACCGCGATTTCGGAAGCCGAATTGCGATCGAATCCGAGTTCGGACCTTCGCCGGCCCGTCGGGAATCCGTTTCGACTCATTTATGCAGGACGCCTCTCCAGAGAGAAGGGCATGGAGTCACTCGTCGAGGGCCTCGGTCTGCTGGCTCGCGGGCCGGTCGCGGGTCGAGGCTTCGAGTTGGTCGTCGTGGGTGACGGTCCGATGCGGGCATGGATGGAGGCGCGTGTGCGGGAACTCGGATGCGAGGCGATGGTGGAGTTCGTCGGCCAACTGGACCGGAGTCGGCTGCTTGAGCGGATGGTCCGGGCCGATCTGTGCGTGCTGCCCTCCTTGTCCGAGAGTTTCTGCAAAGCTCGCCTGGACGCGATGCTCTGTGGCGTGCCGGTTCTCACTACGGAGGTGGGATTCGGCCGGATGCTCATCGGGCAGGATGGGGAGCGCGGTTGGATCGTCCCGTCGGGAGACGGCGCTGCAGTCGCCGCCGCCCTCGCGGGTATTCTGAAGAGTCCGTCGGAGTGGCCGGCGATCAGGCAACGGTGTCGCAGTTTCGTCGAGGGGTACACGCTCGAACGCTGGACCCAGAGCGTCGGGGAGATCGCCGCGGAACAGTGGGGAGGAGCGGTCGTCGGCGGCCGACTCCGGTTGACGTGACGGCGGTCCGTGCGATCCGGAGCCGGCCGGGATCGGCCCGTGGCATTTCTCCCCGAATCGCCTGGAGTTTCTTCTTCGGAGTCGGCTTCTGTTGGATCGGGAGTCTTTTCTTCGGCTTCGAGCCGGCGACGAAGTTTCTGACACTGATCGGTCTTGCGCTTTTGGTTTCGTCCTTCCAGTTTCGCGGACTCGGAATCGTCGGGGCGTCGATGCTCTGTACCCTCGATCCCGTGTCCCGCTACTTCGTGTTTTCGGGCGGATTGCTTCGATGGAATACCTTCGCCTATGTCCTGCTCGTGGCGGCGGCGGTCGGCTGGAGATGGTGTGGGCCTCTGCGGGAACTGCCCAGCCGGCTTTTGGCAGGAGTGGTTCTCTGCGCGGGGTTGGGTCTTCTGTGGAGTTGGGATCCTCTCGAAGGGGCGCTGCACATCCTCGGGGCCCTTGCATACTGGGGGCTGCTGGTTCGTCGTGGCCCGCGGCGAGGCCGACCCGGATGCCTGGAGCTGGGCCGCTGTCATTTGCGGGCTGCTTCCTGCGGGAGGAATGGCCTCTCTCATGATTTTCAACGAGGATCTGGTCGGGAAGATCAACGAGAACGCGCTCTCGTACTTCCCCCTTGCGGCGATCCTGGTGGCGGCCGCCGCGGTTTCGCGCGGGGTTCGGTCGAAGGCGCACCGCTTGCTGATCACGACCCTGTGTTGCGTGAACTCCGGTTGGGTCTTTCTGACGGGAAGCCGGGGCGCAACGCTGGTCGCGGCTGTGCCTTTGGGTACCTCTTGTGGCGCCTCGGCGGAGCGTCTGCTCGGGTTGGCGCGCTGGTCGGAGCTGCGATTGCGGTGGCGCTCCTGTTCAACCTCTTCGAACAGCAGCAGGAGCGAACCGTGTGGAGGTTCGAGAAGCTGTTCAGCGATGAATACTCCTTGTCGGGACGAACCAGCGGGCGATCGGAACTCATGAAGGCGGGCTGGTACCTGTTCCTCGACCATCCCTTGACGGGTGTGGGAACGGGTGCCTTCGCGACCCGGTGGACGCGGCTGACGGATGCCTCCGGGATTGTCGCGGTTCAAGCTCGGTGTCGGAATGCAGGCCCATTCGGGTTGGATTAAGACCCTGTCCGAGAACGGAATTCCGGGCGTAGTGCTACTATTCGGTTTTTCCCTGTCGTACGCGGCCGTGGGATGGCGGCTGCGCGCTGATGGCGTCCTGCCTTTCTGTCTGACCATCAGCCTCATTCTTGCGATCGCCTTCATCTCCACCGAATTTCAGGCCAAAGGGCTTTGGCTGCTCGCCGCCATGGGTACCCTCGAGCTCCGCAGGGCCGGGGCACGGGGCGGCATTGGCGGGAAGGACGCTTGGGAGGGCCGCGGCCGTCGTCGTGCCGAGGACGAGGACAAGCGTTGAAACGATCTGAGGGTCTTCGCGTGTCGTTCGTGGCGGGATCACTCCGGCGAGGCGGCGCGGAGCGCCAGCTGCTGCTTGCGACGCGTGAGCTCTCGCGGCTGGGAGCGGTCGTGACGGTGCATACGGTGACGCGCGGTGAGGACTATGAGTCCGTCCTCGAGGCAGAGGCGGTTCCCGTTCATTTCTTCGGAGGGAGCAATCCATGCACCGGCTCGCGTCGCTTCGCTCTCTCGCATCCTGGCCGGCGTGCGCCCGCACGTCGTCCATGCGACGCACTTCTTCTGCAACCTCTATGCGACGGTGGCTGCCCGACTGTGTGGCGCCGTGTCCGTCGGCAGTATCCGTAGTGACCTGGAGTACGAGCTCGGATCGAATCCTTATTGGGGAGAGACCCTTCTGAGAGCTCCGGACCTGGTCGTGGTCAATTCGGGTAGCGCGAGACAGCGGGCCATCCGCCACGGGGTGGATCCCGAACGTCTAGAGGTGCTTCCGAACGCGATCGACCTCGAAGAGTTCGACCGGGCGGCCGTCCACGGGTCTTTCGCCCCGCGGGGATGAGATACGTGTCGTACTGGTGGGGAGCTTGCTACCGGTCAAGCGGATCGAAATGTTCCTGGAGGCCCTTGTCGTTGCGCGGCGACGCGCGCCTCGAGTCTGCGGGTACGTCGTCGGAGACGGGGCGGAGGAGCGCCGTCTCAAGGCCCGGGCTTCCGAGCTCGGCCTCATGGGCGACGGCGTCCGCTTTCTCGGGGCACGTTGCGACATTCCAGGGATCCTTGCCTGCAGCGACATCGTCGCATTGTGCTCGATCCACGAGGGAATGCCCAACGTGGTTCTCGAAGCGATGGCGGGGCGACTGCCCGTGGTGACGACACCGGCGGGCGACGCGGGCAGAGTCGTGGCCGATGGCGTCTCGGGCTTCGTCGTGGACCATGGCGACGCAAACGCAATGGGTCAGCGACTCGCGCTGCTCGCGGGCGATGCTGTCCTGCGACGGAGGTTTGGTGAGGCGGGTCGCGCGGCCGTGGAAACGGGGTTCGCCCTTTCGGCGCTCGGGCCTCGGCTGCTTGCCACATACGAGACCGCGTTGAGTCGCTGTGGGCGACGCTAGGCCGCGTCGATATGAAAAGGCGCGTGAAGGTCGGCGATGGGATCTCCGAGTGAAGGGTTCGATGGTGTCGATCTATCACCGCCTGCCCTCGGCGGCGCGGTCGGGCGTCGCGAGCCTGCGCGGGCTCTACCTGCGCTGGTGGCGCTACGGATCGGGAACCGAGGAGCTCGTCGCGGCGGCCCTCGAACGGGAATCCTGGCCCGCCGAGCGATGGCGGAGCTACCAGGAGGAGCGTCTCGCCTACGTCCTCGAGCGCGCCGCCCTCCGGGTTCCGCACTATCGGGACATGTGGGCCGAGCGACGCCGGCGCGGGGATCGGTCGGCGGTCGACGTGCTCGACAACTGGCCGATCCTCGACAAGGAGACCCTGCGCCTGGCGCCGGAGACCTTCGTCGCGGACGATCGCCGCATCGGGTCCCTTTTCCACGAGCACACGAGCGGCACGACCGGAAAACCCCTCGATCTCTGGTGGAGCCGTTCGACGGTGCAGGCATGGTACGCGCTGATGGAGGCCCGCTGGCGCCGGTGGAACGGCGTGACGCGAAGAGATCGGTGGGCCCTGGTCGGGGGCCAGCTCGTGACGCCGGCCGCACAGCGCCGGCCGCCGTTCTGGGTCTGGAACGCCGCCCTCTCCCAGCTCTACATGTCGTCCTATCACCTGGCCCCCGGATTCCTGGGCGCGTATCTCGACGCCATCGAGCGGGCCCGAATCGACTATCTCGTGGGGTATTCCTCGTCGCTCTACGCGCTGGCCGTGGGAACGCTCGCGGCCGGGCGGCGGCTCCCGATGAAGGTTGCGGTGACCAATGCCGAGCCGTTGTTCGACCACCAGCGCGAGGCGATCGGTGCGGCCTTCGAGTGTCCCGTGCGGGAAACCTACGGCATGGCCGAGATCGTGGCCTGCGCGAGCGAATGCGCCTCCGGACGGCTGCACCTGTGGCCCGAGGTCGGCTGGATCGAGGCGGGCGGAGACGCCGGGTCCGCGCCGGCGGACATCGTCGCGACAGGGCTTCTCAACGCGGACATGCCGCTCATCCGGTATCGGGTGGGGGACCGGGCGGTGCTGCCGGGGGCGGAGGAGGGTCGGTGCGCCTGCGGCCGAACGCTGCCGGCGCTCGGGGGAATCGAAGGGCGCGTCGACGATGCGCTCTACACCTCGGACGGCCGGCGCATCGGCCGTCTCGACCCCGTCTTCAAGTCCAGTCTTCCCATCGTCGAGGCCCAGATCGTGCAGGAATCGCTTCGCCGGATGGTCGTGCGGTACGTTCCCGCGGAAGGGTTCGATTCGGCCGCCGCGGCGGCGATCGCGGATCGGTTGCGCGAACGGATGGGCGACGTCGCCGTGATCCTGGAGGAAGTGGGTTCCATCCCGCGGGACGCCAACGGGAAGTTCCGAGCCGTCGTCTGCGCCCTCGGCAAGGACGAGCGGGTCGCGCTCGAAGCGGAATACCGCCGCCGCAGCGGCGAGCCGCGGAATTCGGCAACCGCGAAGACGTCGGACATGGGAGGGTAGAGGCGCATGCGAGTTCTCGTCTGGGGCCTGGGGTACGTGGGCACGGTCACCGCGGCCTGCCTGGCCGAGTTGGGCCACGAGGTCACCGGGATCGACCCCAGCCTTCCGAAGGTCGAGGCGATCAACGCCGGCCGGAGTGCCATCAAGGAGCCGGAGCTGCCGGAGCTCGTGGCGCGCGCGGTCTCGTCCGGGAGGCTGCGCGCGGCGGCCGAGGGCGGCTCCTGCGTCGGCGATGCGGACTTCTCGCTCGTGTGCGTCGGGACGCCGTCCGCGGCCGACGGAAGCCCCGTGCTCGACTTCCTCCGCCGCGTGGCCGAGGACATCGGGCGCGGGATCCGCGGTTCCAATCGGCGCCACGTCGTCGTCGTTCGCAGCACCGTGTTTCCGGGGACGACGCGCGGCGTCGTCCTGCCGATCCTGGAGGAGCATTCCGGCCGGCAGGGAGGCCGGGGGTTCGGGCTCGTCTTCAACCCGGAGTTCCTGCGCGAGACCACGGCGGTCCGCGACTTCCACGAGGCTCCCTACACCGTGGTGGGGCAGCTCGACGAGGCGTCGGGTGCGGCGGCGGCGGCCCTCTACGGCGGTCTGTCGGCGCCGATCCACCGCGTGACGCTGGAGGAGGCCGAGCTGCTCAAGCTCGCCAACAACGCCTTTCACGCCCTGAAGGTCGGTTTCGCCAACGAGATCGGGCGGCTCGGGGCGGCGCTCGAACTCGACGCCGGCGCCGTCATGGACCTCGTCTGCGCCGACCGCAAGCTCAACATCTCGGCCGCCTACCTCCGGCCCGGATTCGCGTTCGGCGGCTCCTGTCTGCCGAAGGATCTCCGCTCGCTGGTCCACCACGGCGAGCGCCGGGGCGTCCAGCTGCCGATCATTCGGGGAATCCTCCAGAGCAACCGCGAGCAGATCGAGGCGGCCCGCGTCCGGATCGCGGAACTGGGCGTGCGGCGGGTCGCGATCCTGGGACTGGGGTTCAAGGCGGGGACCGACGATCTGCGCGAGAGTCCCGTGATCGCCCTGATCCGCGACCTCTGGCAGGATGGACTCGACCTGACCGTCCACGACCCGGACATCCGCCTCGAGGAGATGCTCGGCAGCAACCGCGAATATCTCCAGCGCCAGCTCCCGCAGATCCGCGAGATTCTCCGCGAGCGGGTCGAGGAGGGACTGGCCGGTTGCGAGGCGGTCGTCGTCACCCAGCGCCGGCCCGGTGTTCGAGCAGGCGATCGAGCGTCTCGCGCCGGGACTGCCGCGCATCGACCTCTATGGCTCGGGTCCGGCGGCGCCGCGGCCGGTCGTGGGTTCGCATGAGCGCTGACCCCGTCCGGGCCCGGCGGTGGCTCGTCGTCAGCCAGTACTATGCGCCGGAGATGGGCGCGCCGCAGATCCGCCTGCGCTGCGTCGTTCGCGAACTGCGCCGGCACGGCATCGAGGTCGAGGTGCTGACGGCCCTGCCGAACTACCCGGCCGGCGTGGTCTTCGAGGGGTACCGCGGGAGGTGGTCCGTCCGCGAGATCATCGACGGCGTCCGGGTGCACCGCACCTGGGTCCATGGAGCCACCGGCAAGTCCGCGCGTGCCCGGCTGGCCAACTACTTCAGCTTCACGTTCTCGGCGCTGCTCGCGGTCGCCCGGACTCCCCGTCCGGACCTGATCTTTCTCGAGTCCCAACCGCTCTCCCTGGGGTTGGTCGGCCTCTTCGCCCGGGCATTCCGAGGCGTCCCGTATCTCTACAACGTGCCGGACCTGCAGGTCGATGTCGCGCGCCAGATGGGGTTTCTCCGCAGCGAGACCCTCCTGAAGCTGGCGACCGCGCTGGAGAATCTGTTCCTGCGCCGGGCGGAGAGGGTCTCGACGGTGACCGAGGACTTCATGCGGCACTTCGTCGGCCGGGGCGTCGCACGGGATCGGGTGACGTTTCTTCCCAACGGCGCCGACACCGACTTCCTCCGCCCCCGGGAACCCGATCCGACCCTGCTCGACCGCTGGAACCTGCATGGGAAGAGGGTGTTCGTCTACGTCGGGACCCACGCCTTCTACCACGGGCTCGACACTCTGATCGAAGCCGCGGAGCGCCTTCGGCACCGCTCCGACCTGGCTTTCCTGCTGGTGGGAGATGGCCCCGAGAGGCTGCGTCTCAAGCGCATGGCCGAGGGGAAGAAACTTTCAAACGTCGTGTTCGGAACCTCGCCGTACGAGGAGATGGACCGCCTGTACTCGATCGCATGGGCCTCGGTGGCCACCCTGCGCAACATCGAGGTGGCCCGCGGCATGCGCCTGTCGAAGATCTTCCCCTCGCTGGCCTGCGGCGTTCCCGTCGTGTACGCGGGAGCGGGGGAGGCGGCGGGAATCCTGCGCGACCAGCGCTGCGGCGTGGTCACGCCTCCGGAGGACGCCGGGGCCCTCGCCACGGCCCTCGAGGCCCTCGCGGACGATCCCGGGCGCCGGGCGGAGATGGGGAAGGCGGGCCGGGCTCTCGTCCTGGCCGACTACAGCTGGAAGACGATCGTCGAGCGCTGGCTCACGGAGATCGGCTGGACCGGGGGCGGAGAGGGGGAGGGGGAGGAGGAAGGGGATGCCATTGGGCAACGCGCCGGTGGCTGAGGGGTCGAGCGGGACGGGACTCTCGACCGAGTCCCGGGTGGCCGCCGAGCGGGCGCGCATCGAGGCCGAGTACCGGCGCCGGGAAGCGGAAATCGACCCGGATCGGTATGCCGCCTGGCAGCCGGCGGAGCTCTTCTTCCGGACCCAGCGACGCCGCGTGGCGGCGGCAATGCTGCGGAGGGCGCACGTCTTCCCGCATCCCGGCGACGCCTGTCTCGAGGTCGGTTACGGCGCCCTCGGGTGGCTGGGGGAGTTGCTGTGCTTCGGCGTGCGCGAGGCGGATCTGCACGGCATCGAGCTCGACCCGCTGCGCTGGCGGCGGTCGAAGGAGGCGCTTCCGGCGGCGGACCTGCGGCAGGGCGACGCCTCTTGCCTGCCCTGGCCGGCGGAGACGTTTCGCCTCGTGATCGCCTCGACCCTCATGTCGTCGATCCTCGACGAGGCGATGCGGCACCAGATCGCCCGGGAGATCGTTCGCGTTCTGGCGGGCGGCGGGGCCGTGCTCTGGTACGACTTCACCGTGAACAACCCGACGAACCCCAACGTTCGCGGCATTCGGCGGGCGGAGGTGGCGAAGCTCTTCCCGGGGCTCAGGGACCGGGCGCACCGGTCCGTGACGCTGGCGCCTCCGATCGCGCGGCGCGTCGTTCCCGTGAGCTGGCTGGCCGCCAGCGTTCTCGAGTCCGTCCCGTTTCTCCGCACGCATCTGCTGTCCGTCCTCGTAAAGGAGTCCTGAATGAAGGAGTCGGTTCCTTTCTTCCGTCCCGAGATCGGTGAGGACGAGGTCCAGGAAGTCGTCTCGGCGCTTCGATCCGGGTGGCTCACGACCGGGCCGCGCGTCAAGCGGTTCGAGGACGAGTTCGCGAAATCCGTCGGCGCGCCGCACGCGGTCGCGGTCAATTCGTGCACGGCGGCCCTGCACCTGGCCGTGGAGGCGCTCGGTCTCCAGCCCGGCGACGCGGTCCTCGTTCCGACCATGACCTTCGCCGCGACGGCGGAGATCGTGCGCTACCTCGGCGCGACTCCGGTCCTCGTCGACTGCGATCCGGTGACGCTCAACATGGACCTGGGCGACGCCGGCCGCAAACTCGACGCCCTGGCCGCCGGGCGTCTCGGGCCCCGGATCGGCACGCCCCGGGCCGTGGGAATCATTCCCGTGCACGTGGGCGGGCTGCTGATGGACGTCGCGCGTGTCCAGGCCTTCGCGAAGGCGCGCGGCCTGTGGATCGTCGAAGACGCCGCCCATGCCTTCCCGGCCGCGTGGCGGCCGTCGGCGCAGGAAGCCTGGCAGCGCTGCGGCGAGGGGACGGCTGCGGTGAGCTGCTTCTCTTTCTATGCCAACAAGACGATCACGACCGGAGAGGGCGGCATGGCCACGACGGCCGACGCCGGGCTGGCCGAGCGGATGCGCCTGATGTCGCTGCACGGCCTCTCGCAGGATGCGTGGAGGCGCTACAGCGGTGGGGGCAAGTGGGATTACCGGATCCTGGCGCCGGGGTTCAAGTACAACCTGACCGACGTCGCCGCCGCGATCGGAATTCACCAGCTGGCGAGGGCCGAGACGATGCGGCGGGAGCGGGAGTCGATCGCGGCGGAACTCTCCGCGCGGCTGCGCGACGTGGACGAGGTGGAGCTGCCGCCGGCGGGCGAGAACCGCGTCCACGCCTGGCACCTCTTTCCGGTGCGCCTGCGCACCGACCGGCTCGCGATCGATCGCGCCGCGTTCATCGACGAGCTCAAGGCGCGGGGCGTGGGCTGTTCGGTGCACTGGCGCCCGCTCCACCTCCACCCGTACTACGAGGAGACGTTCGGATGGCGGCCGGAGGACCTGCCGACGGCCACGAGCGTCTGGGAACGGCTGGTGAGCCTGCCGCTCTTCCCGGGGATGCGGCCGGACGAGATCGCCCACGTGGCCGACACCGTACGGGCCGTGGCGCGCGAGCACGCGACCAGTACGCCTGCGGCTGCGGCGAGGCCCTGACGCAGCGGATGGGTCGTGCGGACGCCGGGCCCCGGGGTCTCCCGCGCGCGATCGAGATTCCCATGGCCGTGGCCGGACTGATCCTCGCCGCGTCCGGTCATCGCCATCGCGGGCGCGGCGGTGGCACTGGGCTCGGGCTTACCGATTTTCTTTCGCCAGGTCCGCATGGGGCGCGGCGGTCGGAGATTCGAACTGGTGAAGTTCCGGACCATGCGCACGGGGCGGTCCGGGCTCGCAGGTGACGTCCCGCGACGACCCGCGGATCACGCGGGTGGGCCGCTTCCTTCGCCGGACGAAGCTCGACGAGCTGCCGGAGCTGTGGAACGTCCTCCGCGGGGACATGAGCTTCGTCGGACCGAGGCCCGAGGTCCCGGAACTGGTCGACCTCGGAAATCCCGTCTGGGCCGAGATCTTGCAGAGTCGTCCAGGTTTGACGGACCCCGTGACGATCGGTTTGAGAAACGAGGAGGGATTGCTGGAAGCGGTGGCGGGCGACAGGGAGCGCTACTACAGGGAAACCCTTCAGCCGGAGAAGCTTAGGGGATACCGGGAGTATCTCGAACGCCGGACCTGGAGATCGGACTTGGTGGTGCTGATCGAGACCGCGGGGGCCGTTCTTTGGCCGAAGAGGTCATCAAGACCTTGAAATGGTGGCCCCGTTGCCTTAACGTTTCACGTTCAAACTAAATGACTTCTCCCGCCGTCGGGGGGGGAGGAACGAGCGCCGCGCCGCGACTCTCCTTCATCCTCTACCCAGCAGCGAATCGAGTAGCCGCCGGACTCCAACGGCGGAGGGCGGATCTGTCTTGATCAACCGGAAAACCTTCCAGCCCCGTCTGACTCGCGGCGTCCAGTTCGCGCTGGACGTGGCGATGCTCGTCCTCGCGTTCGTCTTCGCCTACCTGCTCCGCTTCGAGTTCGCCGTCCCCGAGGTGGAGATCAACAAGGCGATCCAGCAGCTTCCCTACGTCGTCCTGGTCCAGCTGGGGGCCCTCGCCCTGGCCGGCGTCTACAGCTTCATCTGGCGCTACATCGGCATGGGCGAGGTCAAGGCCTTCGTCTACGCGGCCGTCTGGTCGGCTCTCGTGCTGGCCGTGGCCCGGCTGACGCTGCCCGAGCGCCTCGGTGGCTGGAGGGTCCCGTTCTCGGTGATTCTCATGGGGACGGTCCTCGCCTTCGGCGGGGTGCTGGGGCTGCGCGTCGTGCGGCGGTACGTCTACGAGTTCTCCCAGCGCCGCAAGCGCTCCATCGGCGCCGTCGAGGGCGAAAACGTGCCGACGCTCCTGGTGGGCGCCGGGCGCGCCGGCGTTCTGGCGGCGCGGGAGATCGCCAACCGTGGAGACATGAGCCTCGACGTCAAGGGTTTCGTGGACGACGATGCGGAAAAGCAGGGCGCGGTCGTCCACGGCATCCGCGTTCTGGGCACGACCGAGGACCTGCCGCGTCTGGTCAAGGAACTGGGCATCGAGCAGGTCGTGATCACGATCGCCCAGATTTCCCGGCAGGAGATCCTGCGCCTGATCGGTCTCTGCCGGAAGATCCAGGTCTCGGTGCGAATCATCCCGGGACTCTTCGAGGTGCTCCAGGGCAAGGTCCAGGTGACGCGCATCCGCAACGTGCAGATCGAGGACCTGCTCGGCCGCGAGCCGGTCTACCTCGATGAAGCGCAGCTCGGGCAGTTCCTCGCCGGCAAGCGCGTCATGGTGACCGGCGCGGGCGGCTCGATCGGCTCGGAGCTGGTCCGCCAGGTGGCGCGGTTCCAGCCGGCCAAGCTCCTCCTGGTCGAGCGGGCGGAGTTCGCGCTCTTCGAGATCGACCGGGAGCTCCGGCGCTCCCGCCCCGACATCGAGGTCCTTCCGCTCGTCGCCGACGTCTGCGACGAGGCGCGCATGCGGGCGGTTCTCGCCGAGCATCGGCCCCAGGTCATCTTCCACGCCGCGGCGCACAAGCACGTGCCGATGATGGAGGCCAACCCCGGCGAGGCGATCAAGAACAACGTCCTCGGGACCCGCCTCCTCGGCGAGATCGCCGGCGAGCGCGGGCGTCGAGACGTTCGTGATGATCTCGACCGACAAGGCGGTGCGCCCGACGTCGATCATGGGCGCGACCAAGCGCGTGGCCGAGCTCGCCGTGCAGGATCTCGCCCGGCGCAACGGCACGCGGTTCGTCGCGGTGCGCTTCGGCAACGTCCTCGGCTCGGCCGGGTCCGTCGTCCCGATCTTCCGCGAGCAGATCCGGCGGGGCGGCCCCGTCACGGTCACGCACCCCGAGATGCGCCGCTATTTCATGACGATTCCCGAGGCGGCGCAGCTCGTGCTGCAGGCGGGCGCGATGGGCGAGGGGGGCGAGATCTTCATCCTCGACATGGGCGAGCCCGGTGCGGATCCTGGACCTCGCCGAAGAGATGATCACGCTGACGGGCCTGCGCCCGTACGTCGACATGGACATCGTGTTCACGGGCCTGCGCCCCGGCGAGAAGCTCTTCGAGGAGCTCGAGCTCTCCGGCGAGCAGATCGCCAAGACCCGGCATCCCAAGATCTACATCGGCAAGCTCAACGCCTATCCCCCCGAGGACGTCGAGCGGGCGTTGCGGTTCCTCGAAGATCTCGCGCGCGAGGGCGACGGCACCGCCGTCCGCAAGTTCCTGAACTCCCTCCTGCCCGAAGCGAATCTCGGCGTTCGCCGCGCGACGCGGGAGCGCGCGCGGACGACCGAGACCGTGCGGCCCGAACGCGTCACGCCCCCCGTGGCGTAGACGCGGCCGCGCGACCGCCAATCACCGCTCCGACAGGGGCGAAGCTCTCTCCCGGCGTCAGGGCGCCGGGGGCCGCTCCACGACGCGGGGCGTCCGGTCGCCCGGCGGGGCGGCTCCGGGATCACGGCGGGCCGACTCCGTCGTGATCAGCACGAATGCATTGAACTCCGGACCCGTCGGTGGTGGAGCCGGCCAGCCTACCGGCGGAGCGACCGTCAGTCCCGTCATCGGGACCGAGACCGGCCCGCCCGCGTAGGTCCCCGTCACCACCGGCTCGCCGAAGAAGTCCTGGACGTTTCGGATCTCGAAACGGTCGCCCTCGTCGAGGACCGAGCTCAGGTCGACGTCCACCGCGTCCTTGCCGTCCCAGTTGAAGATCGTGACGTTGGCTCGGCCCGGTTCGTACTGGTTGGGGCGGAGGAAGACGTTGATGCCGGTGGGGCGGGCGACGATGGTAGGTGTTGTCCGGAAACTGGGAACGGAGTAAACCCTCGATCGTTCCGAAGAAGGTGTTGCCCTCAGAAGCCGGAGACCGGTGGGGCGCCCCGGCACTAGTCGTTTTCGGGATACTGGGTGGGCGTGATCCCGGAAATCGGTCCCGAGGAAGAATTGCCGGTCATCGAAACGGGAAGGCAGTTGACGAAAACGACGCCGTTAGAGCGTAGTTGTCGCTGACGATCGCCTCGGCGCGCCTGCGGCGAAGCCCAGGTCGAGCTCAGAGATCGGGCCCTCCGGCGGGGTCGTAGATCATGTTGCTCGAAGCGTCGGCCGGTACGCGACCCGTCCGCCGCCGAGGAGGACGTTGCGGCCGCCGCTCGCCGAGAGGTCGCCGGAGTCGAAGATCGTGTTGCCCTCGATGTCGAAGTTGTCGAGCGGGAGCCGCGTCCGAGCCGTAGGCATGGATGCCATGGCTGAAGCCGGAGAAGATGACGTTGTCGGCGATCGTCTTCGTGCCTGCCTGGTTTTGGGTGTAGATCCCGTGCCCGTGTCCGCGGTCGATGCCTCCCATCCGTTGTAATAGATCAGGCTGCCATAGATCTCGCCGTCGACCGCTTCCTTCCAAAAGCTGACGCCCTGGCGGGTGTCGTGCAAGATCAGGTTGATGAAGCGGAGCCCAGGGCCCGTCGGATGTCCTGGTCGTGAGGATCGCCTCGCCGCGCGGGCAGAGCGGTTCCGCTCGGCCAGGGCCGGGTCGAGAAGGTCCGTCGGACAGGATTGCTACTCATGACCTCGAAACCCCAGTACCAGGTGTAGGCGCCTTTGACCGTCAGGATTGCGGTGCCCTTGCTGTCTGCGCCGTCGAGGGTCGCGCGTTCTCCCGGATAGGCCGGACAACTATCGGGTGATCGTGGGATCCGTCGAGGCGGCTGGGGAAGACCCTGTGTAGATCCCACCCCGGAGCCAGATGGTGTCGCCTGGCTCGACGCTGGCGACCGCTCAAGGCGGTCGCAAGGTCCCACGGGTCGCTCTCGCTGCCCTGCCCTGCGGTCGCCCCTGCGGCGACACGAAGTGGGACTTCCCCGACGATGACTGCACGGAGGATCGCGTCGGGCCGGTTTCCGCGAGCGGCGCTGCGCCTGCCGGCCGAACAAAGGACGGTGGCGCTGCAAGCGAGCAGCCCGATGCCGATTCCGAATCGCGGATTCACCCTGGGATTGTACGGCCGCCCACGACTTCCCGATGTGATTGGGACCACTCGAGCCCGATTGGCCCAGTGGGAGTGGGTCCTCTGGCCTCAGGAAATGTTAAAGGCCCTAACCAGAAGTGTCGCCATCGGGCCCCGCTTGATCGGGGCGGTCGGACAGAAGATCCCGCCGCCGCAACCGGCCGTGATGCCTCGGCCAGCAAGGTCTTCGATCCAGGAAGCGGCGAAACCGGTCGCGGGGACGTCGGAGAAGACAGTCCCTGTGGCCGGCGGAGGCAGCGTATCGGTGCTCCAGGCTTGCTTTCAGGAGAAAAATTGCCATCTGAGCCCGACTAACGGCCGATCCTGGACAGTAGTAAGCCACCGCCGCAGCCATTCGTGACGCCGTCGGATTCCAGGGCCTCGATCCAGTCCGCAGCAAAGGCCGCAGCCGGAACGTCATTGAACACGGAGCCCGAGGCTGGAGTGGGAGTAAAGGACGCTCCATGAGAGCTCCGTTCCAGGAACACGGCCATCTGGTCCCGTCGTACCACCTGTTCGGGACAATAGTCGCCACCGCCACAACCTGCGGTGATTCCGTCCGCCGCGAGTCTCACGATGTCGTCATGGTGAGGATTGGAAGGGAAAACGTCCAGAAACTCATTCGGACCGGGAGCTGCAATCAGCACGTAGACATTGAAATCGGGCCCGGTCGAGGCGGGCGCCGGCCAACCCACGGGCGTGCCGGGAGCGAGGACGGTCGGGACGGAGACGGCAGAACCGTCATAGGTACCGGCAACGACCGGGGCGCCGAGAATGTCCTGGCCGTTTCGGATCTCGAACGCCTGACCCGGTGAAAGAATCGAACTCAGGTCGACGGAGACCGCGGGAAGGGCGTCCCAGTTGAATATCGTGATGTGGGCGCGGCCGGCTTCATACTGGTTCGGGCGCAGGAAGACCTTCACACCGGTTGGGCGAGATGAGAAGAGCTGTTGTTCGGGAACTGGGACGCGAGAAGCCGTCGACCGATCCGTAGAAGGTTGCCGTTGATGGTCATCGAATCGCAGTAGGTCATGACGCCGTTGGCGACGTAGTTGTCGGATAAGCAACGGGCTCTGGCAGTGGAACCGAAGAGGCCCAGCTTCAGCGCGGACGTCGGTCCGCCCGGACGGTAGTAGAGATAGTTGCGGATCGAGGTTCGGATTCTGCGCCGGATTGTCGCCACCGACGAGAATGTTGCGTGTGTAGTCCGCCGCCGACGCCGTTTCGAACGAGCGTATTGCCTTCGAGGGTGACGTTGTTGACGTAGGCGGCTGAGCCGTAGAACTGGACATCCCTCGCCGAAATTGCGAGAAAACGATGTTGTCGGTGACTCGCTTCGTGAGCCGGCCTGATTCTGTCCGTAGATCCCGTGTCCGTGTCCGTCGTCGGACCCCTGCCAGCCGTTGTAGTAGATGATGCTTCCGTAGATTTCGGAGTCCGTCGCTCTCGTCCCAGCAACTGAAACCCTGGCGCGGTGTCGTGAACGATCATGTTGATGAACTTGAGGCCCGGGATGGGAGCCGCTGGTAGATGTCGATGCCGGCGCCGTAGAGGATGTCGCTTGGCGCCGGGCCGGGTCCTGCGTGAGGGTCCGTGGCCGTATGAACTCATGATCTCGAAGCCCCAGATACCAGGTGTAGGAGCCTCGACGATAAGGATCGGTGACCTGTTGGAGTTGCCGCCGTCGATGACGCGCGCTCGCCCGGGTATGGCGAACGATGATCGGGACTGCTGCGGTCCCGTCCAGATAGCTGTGAAACGTCCCGGCGTAGGTCGCCGCCGCGCAGCCAGATCGTGTCCCCGGGCTGAACGGGGGAGGCTGAGTTGAGCGCCGTCTGCAGCGGCCAGGGATTGCCGAAGCTGCCGTTGCCGCTCGCGCTCGGCGCGCGGGCGAACGTAGAAGTCCGTTGCGGCAGTGCGACTGCGGCCCAGAGCAGCAGTGCTGGCAAGGATGCGACGCGAAATCTCATGTTCGATGCTAGAGGGGCCGAGCCCGCAAGACTACTGGTCCCGCTGGCAACAGTTGTACAGGGCTTTTCGACTCCGCGCCAGCTGGCCAACCGGGCAGGCGTCTACTCGAGGGCGAAGGCTCGCACGAGGAACGCCGCCATCTGGGCGCGCGTGTTCGGGAAGGTTCGGACAGAATATGTTGGTACCGCATCCGGACGGTGATTCCCTCCCGTGCGAGCTCCTCGATCCAGGGCGTGAAGGGATCGCCGATCTGGAGGTCGGTGAACATTCCCGTCGCCGGCGGAGGTGCGTAGCCGGGAGCGTGAGTGGCCCTCAGGATGAAGACAGCCATCTGCGCTCGGGTGACGACGTTGCCCGGGCAGTAGCGCCCGCCGCCGCAGCCGGTCGTGATTCCCTCCGCGGCGAGCTTTTCGATCCAGGCGGCCGCGAAGGCGTTGGCCGGAACATCGCTGAAGACCGTGCCGGTTGCCGCCGGCGGGACGTAGTTGCTTCCGTACTTGCTCTTGAGCAGGAACACCGCCATCTGCGCGCGCGTGACGCCGTTTCCGGGGCAATAGCGTCCGCTTCCGCAGCCGCTCGAAACGTCGTTTCGCGCGATCGTCTCGATGAATTCATAGAAAAGGTTCGACGGGGGAGTGTCGGAAAAGGCGTCCACGTTGCCTTCGGTCGGGACGAAGTTGGGGTCGTTCGTCACGATGATGCGGTCGACCTTGCTGGCCGATTCGCGACCGTCGAACTCGATCCAGTGCGAACCGGCCTGCAGCGTGATGATGCGCGGGTCGAGCGTCAGCGGAATGCCCGTTCCGGCCCGTCCGTTGAGAACGCTCCACTGCCACTTCGGCGACCACGTGCCCTCCGCGAGGTCGTAGACGTCCATTCCGGCTGCCCTCGGGCGTGGCGTAGAAGGAGTCGTGCGTGGCACTGGTCGCGAGCACCCGACACCAGACGTAGTAGTTGCCAGTCGCGGGAACCGAGAAATTCCAGCGGACCGAGCCCTCCTCGCCCGTGTTGGTGACCACGTACTGGCCGCCGAAGGCCTTGGTGTCGGATGCGGTCGCCATCGGTGAGGTCACCGTACCGGCCTCGGCCTCGAGTCTCAGCGTGAACGGAGCCGGCGTGGGCGTCGGCGTGCCGGTCGGCGGCGGTGCGCTCGTGTTCGTCCGCGTCGGCGTCGGCGGCGCAGGTGTCGGCGTGGCCGTCGGTGGGACCGCCGTGGCGGTGGGCGGTATCGGGGTGGCGGTGCGCGTCGGGACGGCGTCGGCGACGGCCCGTTGGTCGGGGTGTGCGTCGCGGTCGGAGTGGCCGTCGGGGGCGCCGGCGTGGGCGTGCGGGTCGGTGTCGGGGTCGTGCTCGGCGAAACGGTCGGCCGTCCGCGTCGGCGGTCGGGCTCGGTGTCGAAGTCGCCGTCGGCGTGCGGGTCGCCGTCGGAGTCGATGTCGGCGGCGGCGGTGTGGGAGTCCGCGTCGCGGTGGGCGTCGCGGTCTTCGTCGGCGTCGGCGGTGGCCGTTGGCGAGCCGCCGGGGGAGGCGGGAAGGAGAGGAAGACGTTGAAGTCGGGCCCGGTGTTCGGAGGAGTCGACCAGCCAATCGGAGCGGCCGGGGTCAGGTTCATCGGGAGCGAGATCGGCGACCCGTCGTAGGTCCCGGAGACGACCGGGCGCGCCCAAAATGTCCTGGCCGTTTCGAATCTCGTATCCCTGGCCGGGCGACAGAACACTACTCAGATCGACGGAAACCGTGGACTGGGCGGCCCAGTTGAAGACCGTGATGTTGGCGCGGCCGGCTTCGTACTGGTTGGGCCGGACGAAGACCTTCACGCCGTCGGGACGGGACGAGTAGTAGGTGTTGTTCGGGAACTGGCGACTGGGTGAATCCCTGGATGTAGCCGTAGAAGGTGTTTCCGTTGATGGTCATCGAGCTGCAGATACGACAGAACGTTGTTGGCCACGTAATTGTCGGTGATAGCACCGGGCTCTGGCAGTTCGAGCCCGAGAGGCCCAGCTTCAGGGCGGTCGTGTGGACCGCCGCGGCGAGTAGTAGAGATAGTTGCTGATGAGTTTCGGGTTCTGCGCCGGGTTATCGCCTCCGACGAGAACGTTGCGGGTGAAGCCGTGCCGAGTCCCGTTCTGAAAGACCGTGTTGCCCTCAAGCGTGAATGTTGTTGAACGTGCCGCGGGGGAGCCATAGAACTGAAATCCCTCACCGAAGTTCGAGAAAACGATGCTGTCCGTGATCTTCTTCGGCGTGGAGGTTCTGTCCGTAGACACCGTGGCCGTGGCCGTCGTCTGGCCCGTTCCAGCCGTTGTAGTAGACGAGCGGCTTCCGTAGATTTCCGAGTCGATCGCCTCGTCCCAGAAGCTGAATCCCTGCACGCGTGTCGTGAACGATCATGTTGATGAACTTGAGCCCGGGTCGTGACCGGAGCTCTGGTAGATGACGATTGCCCTCCCGTAGGGGATGTCGGTGCCGGTGGGGCCCGGGCCGGAGCCGAACGTCACGCGTGACCGTGTACGAGCTCATGATTTCGAAGCCCCAGAACCAGGTGTATGAGCCCTTCACGATGAAAATCGTCAGCGCCATTGGAGTTCCCGCCGTCGATGATGGCGCGTTCGCCCGGGATACTGGCGGACGACGATCGGGAGCGGAGCAGTCCGTTGATGTAGCTGTGGTACGTCCCCGCATACGTTCCGCCGCGCAGCCAGATCGTGTCGCCCGGCGTGGACGGCCGAGGAGTTGATTCAAGGCCGTCTGGAGCTTCCAAGGGTTGCCAATGGATCCGTTGCCGCTCGAGCTGGCGCCGGGGGAGACGTAGAACTCCGCCGCGGCGGCGACTCCGGGGAGAACGCGCGAGCATGAAGGACGGACGTGTAGAAGAGTCTCCGAAACCCACCAGTCATGGCACGCAGGATGCCCCTAAGCGGCTCCGCAGGCTACTGGTCCCGAAGACCCGACGACGTACAGCGTCATCCCGCGGTGGTGGGCCTGTACTCGGGGACAGGATGGCGTCGGACCGCATCGGTTGGACAGCGCCCGCACGGTTTTTTCCATGCGGAGTCTGCTGTGCCGGCGTGCACGAGGGACAGGATAAGGACAGGTCGCGACGGTGTTCCGAAAAAGCCTTGACGAAAGCGGCCGGATACTTGCAGACGGGTTCAACCGAATGCTTGGTCGTCACGCGTACAAGACCCAGAGTGGCGGACGCCGCTGGCTGTACCGCGTCTGGGGAGCTCCGTCGATCCACGCCCGCCAGAAATGGTCGGCGGTGTGGCCGCTGGTTTCCGGACTTCCGGAGCAGAACCTCGAGATCCTCGACCTCGGTTGCGGCAGCGGTGACTGGCTCCTGGAGATCGCGGCGCGCCGGCCCGGCTGGAAAGTGATCGGGGTCGATCGAAATCGGGACGCGGTCGCGACGGCGGAGGTCGGCGTGGGAGCGCTGGCACTCGACAACGTCCGCCTCCGGGTCAGCGATTTCTTCGAATACGCGGCCCAGAAGCCCTTCGACGTCGTCCTGTCGGTCGCCGCGATCCACTACGCGGCGCGCGACGGCCGCATCGACGAACTGTTCGATCGTATGCGATCCTGGGTGAAGCCGGGAGGCCGACTCCTTCTCCTGGTTCCCCGCGCGCGCGCGCGCGTTCCGTTCTCGCGGCGGCTGCCCCAGAACGAGTGGCACGCGGTGTTCGAGGACACGGATCTGCGCCGCCTGTGCCGGGAGCACGGCTTCTCGATCGAAATGCTCGCCGGAACGGTCGGCCCCCGCCGTACGATCGCCAAGCAGATCGACTGGCTCGTCCAGTCCCGGCGTCCCCTGCTCCGTGCGCTCGCCTATCCCCTGATCTGGCTCCTGAGCGCGACGGAGCGGCCGCTCTTCGAATCCCCCGGGATTCCGACGGCGTTCTGGACGCTCTCCGCACGCGCCTTGTGATCGGCCGGCCTCGAAGCCGGGGCCGCCGACAAGGCGTCGGTCGGGCGCCCGCGGTACCTGTCCCTAAGTACAGTTTCGCCCTTGCCCCGGCGCCCGAAAACCCGTACCCTGCTGGAAATGTCGAAGGCTGCTCCGCGCCGTCGGGCTTCCGTTTGCCTGCTGGCTTTCCATCCGCTGGTTCTCTCGGAATTCGAACGATTGCTGGCGGAGCACCCGGTCTCGGTCCAGCATCGGAGGCTCGAACCGGACCTGATCGCGGACCCGGCCAAATTGAACGTGCCCCGCGCGTCGGTGTACGTCGTCGAGAGCCATGCCCATCGGCCGACCACCGAGGCCCTGGTGGTCGGCGTCCTCGGACGGCAGCCGGCGGGGCGCGTCCTGGTCGTCGCCGAGAAGTTCGGCCAGGCGGAGGCCTTCCCGCTTCTGAGGCTGGGAGCCAAGGGACTGCTGACGTTCGCGGAGGCGTCCGAACAGCTCGCACGGGCGGTGCTGGAGGTCGCGAGCGGCGGCTTCTGGGTCCCTCGGTCGCTGCTCTCGAGCTTCGTGGACGAGACGATCAGCTCGGTTCGCCGGCCGCGGGGTCCCGCCGGGCCGGCCCGATTGTCGCGGCGCGAAAAAGAGGTGCTCGACGCGCTGCTCGAGAACCTCTCGAACAAGGAGATCGCGAGCAAGCTGAACATGTCCGAGCGGACGGCCAAGTTCCATGTTTCCAATCTCTTGGCAAAATACGGGGTCCGGCGTCGTGCGGACCTGATTCTCTTGACCTACACCCAGCTCGAACGTCCGACGTAGTCGGGCCTTTGACAGGCCGGCGGGGGTCGAATAGCCTGCGGACTCCACCGACAACATAGAGGCCCCGGAATGAGAAGACTCGGACTCGTCGCCACATTTGTATTGGCCGTCACCAGCGGGCTCGTGGCCGCCTCTCTGCCCTCCGGGTTCACGGAAACCTCCTGGAGCTCGATCACCAATCCCACCTCCATGGCCGTGGCGCCCGACGGGCGCGTGTTCGTCTGCGAACAGGGCGGCAAGCTGCGGGTCATCAAGAACGGGACGCTCCTGGGAACGTCGTTCGTGACGCTGTCGGTCGATTCCTCCGGCGAGCGGGGCCTGCTCGGGGTGGCCTTCGACCCCAACTTCCTGTTCACCCAGTACGTCTACGTCTACTACACCGTGCCGGGCTCGCCCCCGCACAACCGGTTGAGCCGCTTCACCGCCAACGGCGACGTGGCCGCTTCGGGCAGCGAGCTGGTGCTTCTCGACGTGGACAGCCTTTCGTCGGCGACCAACCACAACGGCGGCGCGATTCACTTCGGCGCGGACGGCAAGCTCTACGTGGCCGTCGGGGACAATGCGACGGGTTCCAACGCGCAGACCCTTTCAAACCTGAAGGGCAAGATCCTCCGGGTCGGCGTGCCGCCGGATCCGCTGATCCCGACGGACAACCCGTTCTACGGGTCGGCGTCCGGGAACAACCGGGCCATCTGGGCGCTCGGGCTGCGCAACCCCTTTACGTTCGCCGTGCAGCCCGTGACGGGCCGGATCTTCGTCAACGACGTGGGCGAGAACACCTGGGAGGAGATCAACGACGCGGCGGCCGCCGACAACTTCGGCTGGCCGACCTGCGAGGGGGTCTGCAACAACGGGAGCTACGAGGACCCGTTCTACACCTACAACCATTCGGGGGCGTGTTCGATCGCGGGCGGGGACTTCTACGATCCTGATGTCCCGCAGTTTCCGGCGAGCTACACGGGCAAGTATTTCTTCGCCGACTACTGCGGGGGCTGGATCAAGTACGTGGATCCGAGCTCGGGGTCGCCCTCCGCGAGCACGTTCGCGACGGGCATCTCGAGCCCCGTCGACGTGCACGCCGACTTCAACGGCTACCTGTATTACATCGCCCGCGGCGAGAACAAGGTCTACCGGGTCACCTACACGGGGAGCAATGGCCCCACCATCACCGAGAACCCGGAGAGCCAGCTTATCTCGACGGGCCACCCCGTGACGTTTGCCGTCAGCGCCTCCGGGCAGGCGCCGCTGCAGTATCAGTGGCAGCGCAACAGCGTCGACATCGGCCCCGCGACGCTATCTTCCTACACGATCGCCTCGGTCGGCACCGGCGACAACGGCGCTCAGTTCCGCTGCATCGTGTCCAACGGTTCGGGAAGCGTGCCGAGCGCGCAGGCCACCCTGACGGTCACGACGAACCAGCCCCCCACGGCGACGATCTCGTCGCCCACGGCCGGGACGACCTACGCGGGAGGCGACGTGATCGCTTACTCCGGCAGCGCGACGGACCCCGAAACCGGTTCGCTTCCGGCCTCCGCCTTCACCTGGTGGGTCAACTTCCATCACGATACGCACTTCCACCCGTTCCTTCAGCCCACGAGCGGGGCGACGGGCGGCTCGATCACTATCCCGACGGTGGGCGAGACCTCTTCGAACGTCTGGTACCGGATCCATCTCCAGGTCGTCGATTCGGTCGGGCTGACCGACGAGAAGACCGTCGACGTCATTCCGCGGACGACGACGATGACGTTGACGACTAATCCCAACGGCCTGCAGCTGACGCTGGACGGCCAGCCGTTCACCTCTCCCATGGACGTCGTCGGCGTCGAGGGCATCGTGCGGACGATCGGAGCTCCGTCGCCCCAGTCTTCGGGCGGGAACACCTACAACTACGTGTCCTGGTCGGACGGCGGCGTGCAGACCCACGAGATCTCCACGCCCGTTTCCGACACGACGTACACGGCCCTCTTCACCAGTGGTCCCACGCCGACCTCGACGCGCACGAACACGCCGACGTCGACGCGTACGCCGACCCGCACGGCCACGCGGACCTCCACCGCGACGGCCACGCCGACGCCGCCCTCCGGGTCGCTGCCGCCCCCGTGGGCGCAGCAGGACATCGGCTCTCCCGGTCTCGCGGGCAGCGCCGGCTACTCGGCGGGTGTCTTCGCCGTGAGCGGGTCGGGCGCCGACATCGAGGACGTATCGGACCAATTCCACTACGTGTATCAGACCCTGAGCGGCGACGGCACCATCCAGGCCCGGGTGGCGACGCTCCAGAACACCGATGCGTGGGCCAAGGCCGGCGTGATGATCCGCGAGACGGCAGCCGCAGGCTCGAAGCACGCCATGATGGCGGTCACGCCGGGCAACGGATCCGTCTTCCAGCGGCGCACCACGACCGGCGGTTCGACCACGACCACGTTCGGCCCGGCCGTCGCGGCGCCGTACTGGGTCCGCGTCGTCCGGAGCGGGTCGACCTTCAGCGGCTACGTGTCCGGGGACGGCGTCGGCTGGACGCTGGTCGGCTCGTCGACCATCTCGATGGCCACGAGTGTCCTCGTGGGCCTGCCGGTGACGAGCCACAACAATTCCCTGATCTGCACGGCGACATTCGACAACGTGGCGGTCACGACGACGATCACTCCGACCCCGTCGTTCACGCCGACCCGGACGAACACGCCCACCGCCTCGCGCACGCCGACCGGGACGTCGAGTCCGACGGCCACGCAGACCCGGACCAATACGCCGACCGCCTCGCGCACGGGCACGGCGACTCTCACCCCGACCCGGACGGCGACGCGCACGCCGACCGCGACTTCCACGCCTTCGCGGACACCAACCGTCACGCCATCCGGCGGCTTGCCGCCGCCCTGGGCGCAGCAGGACGTCGGCGCGGTCGGGTTGCCCGGAAGCGCGAGCTACGCGGGAGGCGTTTTCGGCGTCGACGCGTCGGGAACCGACATCGAGGAGGACTCCGACCAGTTTCACTTCGTGTTCCAGAGCCTGACCGGAGACGGTGCGATACAGGCGCGCGTGGCGGCGATCGAGCCGACGGACCCCTGGGCCAAGGGCGGGGTGATGATCCGCGAGACGCTCGCGGCCGACTCCCGGCACGCCATGATGGCTTTGACGCCGAACAACGGGCTGGTCTTCCAGCGCCGGACGGTCGCGGGCGGCACGACGGACACGAACTTCGGGGCCTCCGTGGGCGCTCCTTACTGGGTGCGGGTGGTCCGCACCGGGTCGACCCTGAGCGGCTACAGCTCTCCTGACGGCGTGACCTGGACTTTCGTGGGTTCCGATACGATCAGCGGCCTGTCGTCGAGCGTGTTCGTCGGACTGCCGCTGACGAGCCACAACAACTCCTTGCTCTGCTCGGCCACGATGGACAACGTCGTGTTCTCCCCGACGATCACTCCAACTCCGAGCTTCACGTCGACTTCGACTTCGACTCCGACTCGGACCTCCACGCCCTCCCTGACGTCGACCGGCTCGGTGACCCCCAGCCCGACGCCGACGCGCACGCCGACCGCCACGCCGGGTCGTCACGCCCGTCCAGCCGACCGTCTCTTCGATCGCGCCGAGTTCCGGGCCGGGAAGCGGCGGTACCCCGATCTCGATCGGCGGCGCCAATTTCCTGAGCGGAGCCGCAGTGACGATCGGCGGATCGGTCGCCGGGTCCGTGAGCGTCGTCGGCGCGACGCAGATCACGGCGACGTCCCCCGTCCTTCCCTCCGGATCGATGTACGACGTCCGGGTCACCAATCCGGGAAGCCTCACGGGCACACTCGTGGACGGCTGGTTCGCCGACTTCGCCGACGTGCCGCAGGCCAATCTCTTCCACGGCGACATCGAAACCGTCTTCCGCAGCGGCATCACGGCCGGGTGCGGGGCCGGAAACTACTGCCCCGCCAGCCTCGTGACGCGGGCCCAGATGGCCGTGTTCCTGCTCAAGGGCATCCACGGCGGCGGATACGTCCCGCCGGCCTGTTCGGCCACGGTGTTCGGCGACGTTCCGTGCCCGGGAGCCCCCTTCGTCGACTGGATCAACGAACTGGCGTCGGAAGGAATCACCACCGGATGCGGCGGCGGCAACTACTGCCCCAGCAAGCCTTACCCGTGCCCAGATGGCCGTGTTCTTGCTAAAGGGTGAGCACGGGAGCGCTTACGCGCCGCCGGCGTGCTCGGCCACCGTCTTCGGCGATGTGCCTTGCCCGGGAGGGTTAAACGTGAACTGGGTCAACCAACTCGCGACGGAAGGGATCACGGCCGGCTGCGGTGGCGGGAACTATTGTCCGACCGCGGCGACCCCGCGAGAGCAGATGGCCACGTTCCTCGTCCGGACCTTCGGCCTTTCGAGCCTGGCGGGCCGCTCGCCAATCGTCGGTCCCCAGGGTCCCCGTCCCCGGGTCCGGCGGCCCTGAAGATGCGTCTGCGCGCGCTTCGGCGCCCTCCTGGCGTTCGCCGTGGCCGCCGCGACGGCCGGCGCCACGCTTCCCGCCGGCTTCACCGAGACCTCCTGGAGCGGGATCACGAATCCCACCGCGATGGCGGTCGCGCCGGACGGCCGGCTCTTCGTCTGCCAGCAGGGCGGTTCGTTGCGCGTCATCAAGGACGGAACGCTGCTGGGGACCCCGTTCGTCTCCCTCACGGTGGACTCCAACGGCGAACGGGGCCTGCTCGGCGTGGCGTTCGATCCCAACTTCCTGCTGACGCAGTACGTCTACGTCTACTACACCGTGCCGGGCTCACCCCCGCACAACCGGGTCTCCCGCTTCACCGCCAGCGGCGACGTCGCGGCCGGGGGCAGCGAGCTCGTCCTTCTCGACCTGAACGATCTGACCTCGGCGACCAACCACAACGGGGGAGCGCTTCATTTCGGCACGGACGGAAAGCTCTACGTCGCCGTCGGAGACAACGCCACGGGCTCCAATGCGCAGTCGCCGGCAACGCTCAAGGGCAAGATCCTGCGGATCGGCGTTCCGCCGGACCCGCTGATCCCGACGGACAATCCGTTCTTCGGCGACCCGGACTACTTCGGAAACAACCAGGCGATCTGGGCGCTGGGCCTGCGCAATCCCTTCACCTTCGCCGTGCAGCCCGTGACGGGCCGGATCTTCGTCAACGACGTCGGTGAGAACACCTGGGAGGAGATCAACGACGCGGCGGCAGCGGACAATTTCGGCTGGCCCACGTGCGAGGGCGACTGCAACAACCCGAGCTACGAGGACCCGTTCTACACCTACGACCATTCGGGGGCGTGCTCGATCGCCGGCGGAGATTTCTACAATCCGGACGTGCCGCAGTTCCCGGCGAGCTACACGGGCAAGTACTTCTTCGCCGACTACTGCGGGGGCTGGATCAAGTACGTGGACCCGAGCCTCGGGCTCGCCGACTGCGAGCACGTTCGCGACGGGCATTTCGAGCCCCGTGGACGTGCACGCCGACTTCGACGGCAACCTGTACTACATCGAGCGCGGCCAGAACCGCGTCTCCCGCGTGACCTATACGGGCAACAACGCGCCCACGATCACGCAGGATCCGCTCAGCCAGCTGGTCTCGGCCGGCCATCCGGTGACGTTCGCCGTGGCCGCCTCGGGGCAGGCGCCGCTCGCGTACCAGTGGCAGCGCAATCATGTCGACATCGATTTCGAGACCGACTCGTCCTACACGCTCGACCCGGTCGCTCTCGCCGACGACGGCGATCAGTTCCGCTGCGTCGTCTCCAACGGTTCCGGCAACGCAACGAGCGCGGATGCCGTCCTGAGCGTCACCACGAACCAGCCGCCGACCGCCACGATTCTGCTCCCGACCACGGGCACGACCTACGGGGGCGGAGACGTCGTCGACTACTCGGGCTCCGCGACCGATCCCGAGACCGGGTCCCTGACGGGCTCGGCCTTCACCTGGTGGGTCAACTTTCACCACGACACCCATTTCCATCCGTTCCTGCCCCCGACGACGGGTTCGACCGGCGGCTCGATCACGATTCCCACGATCGGGGAGACGTCGGCCAACGTTTGGTACCGGATTCACGTCCAGGTGGTCGACCCGTTCGGCCTGACCGACGAGAAATATGTCGACGTCCTCCCGCGAACGACGACGATGACCCTGACGACGGCGCCCGTGGGCCTACAGCTGACGCTGGACGGGCAGCCGTTCACCTCTCCGATGGACGTCGTCGGCGTCGAAGGGATCCAGCGGGCCCTGGGCGCGCCGTCGCCGCAGTCCCCGGGCGGCGACACCTACGACTTCGTATCGTGGTCCGACGGCGGCGCCCAGAACCACACGATTTCGACGCCGGTCGACGACACGACGTATACGGCCGTCTTCTCGAACGGGTCCGGTACGACGGCGACGGTCTCTTCGATCTCGCCCGGCTCCGGGCCGGGTGCCGGCGGCACGGCAGTCGCGATCGGTGGCACCGACTTCCTGGACGGGGCAGGGGTCACGATCGGCGGATCGGTCGCCGGATCGGCGACCGTCGTCGGCCCGACGCAGATCACGGCAACGACGCCGGTGCTTCCCGCGGGAGCGCTGTACGACGTCCGGGTCACGAATCCGGGAAGCCTCACGGGCACACTCGTGGACGGCTGGTTCGCCGACTTCGCCGACGTGCCCCAGTCGAGCATCTTTCACAACGACATCGAGACCATCTTCCGGGGCGGCGTGACCGGCGGGTGCGGCACCGGCATCTACTGTCCCGCGAGCCTGGTGACGCGGGCCCAGATGGCCGTGTTCATACTCAAGGGCGAGCACGGGGGCGCGTACGCGCCTCCCGCGTGTTCGGCGACCGTTTTTGCGGACGTTCCGTGTCCCGGGGGCCCCTTCGTCGACTGGGTCAACCAGCTCGCTACGGAGGGCATCACGGGCGGATGCGGTGGGGGAGACTATTGTCCGCTGAGCCCCATGACCCGGGCCCAGATGGCCGTCTTTCTCCTGAAGGGCGAGCACGGGGGCGGCTATGCGCCTCCCGCGTGTTCGGCGACCGTTTTCGCCGACGTTTCGTGCCCGGGGGGCCCGTTCGTCGACTGGGTCAACCAGCTGGCCGCGGAGGGCGTCACCGTGGGCTGCGGTGGCGGCAACTACTGCCCGGCGGCCGGGACGCCTCGGGAGCAGATGGCCACATTCCTCGTGCGGACGTTCGGGCTTGCCGGCCCCTCGCTTCGCAGGCCGAAGAGCCTGGCTTCGCGGTCCCCGGGCTAGAGAATGCACGCGGCTCGGGACCCCGCTGGTCGGGGGCCGAAGATCTCGGCGGTTACAGCGAGCCTGTGGATCCTCCTGGGCCTGTCGGTCGCCGCGAGCCTGTTCGAGTCGGCGGTTCTTCCCGGTGAATGGACATCGCTCCGATACGCCTCCGCTTTTTTCAAGATGGACGCGTTGGATGACTCCTGGATGCCAATGCGGGCGGCTTATCAATGGATGCAATCCCACCCGGGGCAACCCGTCTACCCGGAGATCTTCTTTCGCGAGCACGTCAAGTATCAGTACCCGCCTTCCAGTCTCTTGATCGTTGCGGCGTCGGAGCATCTTCCGCTTGCGCGCCTGCACCCGATCGCGTTTCTGAATCTGGCGAGCTGGATTCTGATGCTCGCGACCGCGCTCCTGGCCGCGGCGATTTTCCGGGAGAGCATCATTCAGACGGCGGCGACGGAGCTCCTCCCGCGCTCCCGGATCGATGACCTCGCGCGGTCGGCGGCCGTCGTCCTGCTGGCCCTGATGTTCTTCCCGTTGACTCGAGGGTACCGGCTCGGGCAGGTCCAGACTCTACTGACGTTCCTGGCCGGGGTCTCGATCTTCGCATGGCAGAAGGGGCGGAAGATCCTCGCCGGGGTCTGCATCGGCCTGGCGTGCGCGGTGAAGCCCCAGTTCGCGGTCCTCGTGGCCTGGGGCCTGATCCGCCGTCAGTTCGCTTTTGCGGCGGCCGAGACTTTGACGGCCGCGGGGATGGTCGCGGTTTCGGCGATCGCCTGGGGCGTCCGGAACTACGTCGACTACTTCTCAGTCCTTTCGACCCTGTCACGTCACGGCGAGAGCTACTTCGCGAATCAGTCGGTCAACGGACTCGCCCACCGCCTCGCCTTCAACGGCAACAACATGCGCTGGGTCGAGGACAGCCTGCCCCCCTTTCATCCGGCGGTCTACGCGGCGACGCTGGCGAGCGCGGTGATCTTGCTGGCGGCGGCCCTGCTCTGGCGCGCCCGAACCCGCGACGGCCCGAACGCCCTCGATCTCTCCATCGGGATTCTGAGCGCGACGATGGCCGCGCCGATCGCCTGGGAACACCACTACGGGGTCCTGGTACCGATCCTCGCGCTCCTGGCTCCCGCGGTCCTCGCTCGACCGGCGCTGGGCGGTCTCACGCCCTGGCTTCTGGGTGTTGCGACGTTCTTCGCCAGCCAACCCCTGACCCTGACCGGGCGCTTTGCGGGCAGCCGGCTCAACGTGCTTCAGTCTTTCCTCCTGTTTGCAGCCATGATGGTCCTGGTCCTGCTCTATTTGGCCAGCTCTCGGCCCGGGCCCTCCCCGGGCGCCCCCCCCACCCGGGCAGCGGCTTGACACCCCTACGCCCCTTACGTATTCTTACGCGCCCTCGAAACGGGGGCTCCGCCCGGGTGCGCCCCGGGGCGGCCCACCTTGAGAGTCTTGGAATTAGGGGTTTTGCGAATGGCTTCTGGCACTTCGACGGTAAAAATTGCCGACGTCCGCCACGACTGGTTCGTGGTCGACGCCTCCGGGCAGGTGCTCGGCCGGCTGGCGAGCCGCGTGGCGCGAATTCTTTCGGGCAAGCACCGTCCGACCTACGTCCCGTACCTCGACATGGGCGACTTCGTGGTCGTGACCAACGCCGAGAAGGTCAAGCTGACCGGGACCAAGCTCGAGGCCAAGGTCTATCGCCGGCACACCGGGTTTCCGGGCGGATTGAAGTCGGTCGCCGCCCGCGATCAGCAGGCCCGGTATCCGGAGCGGATGATCGAAGATGCCGTGCGTGGCATGCTTCCGAAGTCCAAGCTCGGCCGCAAGCAGTTGAAGAAGTTGAAGGTCTATCGCGGTGCGAAGCATCCGCACGAGGCGCAGCAGCCTCGGCCCCTGAAGGTCTCGGCCGCCCCGGCCGGCAAGTGAAGCTCGGAGGAGTCTTGGCAGTCGAAATCCAACACAAGGCGACCGGACGACGGAAGACCTCGATGGCGCGCGTCCGGCTCGTCCCCGGCACCGGCGCGATCACCGTCAACAAGCGCTCGATCGACGACTACTTCCCCAACAACGTCCTGAAGATGGTCATCAAGCAGCCGCTCCAGGCGACGGAGACGGTCGAGAAGTTCGACATCCACGTCACGGTCGCCGGAGGGGGGCCGACCGGTCAGGCCGGAGCCATTCGCCACGGGATCTCCCGGGCGCTGACGGAGTACAACCTGGAGCTCCGCAAGAAGCTCAAGAAGGAAGGCTTCCTGACGCGCGACCCCCGGATGAAGGAACGCAAGAAGTACGGACAGCGCGGAGCGCGCGCCCGGTTCCAGTTCAGCAAGCGGTAAGAAACGACCGTCGCCCCGGCGACGGACAAGGAGGTGTGATCTGGCATCTATTTCGATGAAGGAACTGCTCGAGGCTGGCGTCCACTTCGGTCACCAGACCAAGCGCTGGAACCCGAAGATGAAGAAGTTCATTTTCGGCAAGCGCAATGGGATCTACATCATCGACCTGCAGAAGACGCTGAAGCAGTTCAAGGAAGCCTCGAAGTTCGTGACCGACCTTGCCGCCGCGGGCAAGAACCTGCTGTTCGTCGGCACGAAGCGCCAGGCCCAGGATGCGATCTACGAAGAGGCCAACCGCTGCGGGATGTTCTACGTGAACACGCGTTGGCTCGGCGGGACGCTGACCAACTTCTCGACGATCCGCAAGTCGATCCATCGTTTGAAGGAGATCGAGGGCATCCTCGCGCAGGATGACAACGAGAACCTGACGAAGAAGGAGCGGCTGCGGCTCGAACGCGAGAAGGAGAAGCTCGAAAAGAATCTCACCGGCATCAAGGAGATGGACGAGCTTCCGGACGCCCTGTTCGTGATCGATCCCAAGCAGGAGTACATCGCGGTCAAGGAAGCCAACATCCTCGGCATTCCGGTGGTGGCGGTGGTCGATACGAACTGCGATCCGGACCTCGTCGACCACGTGATCCCGGGAAACGACGACGCGATCCGCGCCATCCGGCTCTTCACGTCGAAGGTCGCCGACGCGATCCTCGAGGGCCTCCACGCCCACAGCGAGCGCGGGGCCGAAGAGGCCGTCTCCGAAGACCGGCCACGCACGCCCGAGCTTTCGCAGACCGCCGTCGTCGCCGACGCATCGTAGGAACGGGTCGTGGGAGGTCGGGAGCCGGGCCGCGGGCCGGGCTCCGGGACCGAAACCGCGACTCATGACACTCGACCAGGGGAAATCATGGAAATCAGCTCCAAGCTCGTCGCCGATCTGCGCACCGAAACCGGTGCCGGGATGATGGACTGCAAGAAGGCCCTCGTGGAGGCCGCCGGCAATTTCGACGAGGCCAGGAAGATCCTTCGCAAGAAGGGGCTCGCCGCGGCCGCCTCGAAGGCCGGCCGGGCCGCTTCGGAGGGCCTCGTCGTCGCGCACGTGACGGTCAAGGGCGCCGTCCTCCTCGAGGTCAACTGCGAGACCGACTTCGTCGCCCGCACCGAGGACTTCCGCGTCTTCGCCGAGAAGCTCGCCGACCGGATCGCGGCGCACGACGCCTTCGGGGACACTCGCTCGGGCGATCCCGCGGAGCTCGCGAAGCTCTCCTGGCCGGGCGGTGAGACCGTCGGCGACGCGGTCACCCAGATGGTCGCGGTGCTGAAGGAGAACATCCAGATCCGCCGGTTCGCGCGACTGGTCCCCCGGCCGGGCGAGGGCTTCGCCAGCTACATTCACGGCAACGGACGGATCGGCGTCGTGGTCGGCCTTCCCGGCGGCGACGAGGAGCTCGGGCGCGACCTCTCCATGCACATCGCCGCGTCCGATCCCCGGTTCGCCGCCCGGTCGGAGGTGTCGCCCGAGATCCTCGCGACCGAGCGGGAGATCGCCCGCGCCCAGGCGACCGCGGCCGGCAAGCCGGCCAACGTGGTCGAAAGAATCGCCGACGGCAAGGTCGAAAAGTTCTACCAGGAAGCCGTTCTGGTCGAGCAGGCCTTCGTGAAGGACCCGGAGAAGACGGTCGGGCAGGTGATCGTCGAGAAGGCGGGCAAGGGCGCGCTCGACCTGCGTTTCGTCCGGTTCAAGCTCGGCGAAGGCCTCGGTCGAGCCGAAGAGGCCGCATAAGAGTCGCCGTCGCTTGCGCAGCGATCTGCGCCTGAAGGCGCGACTGCCGCGGAAGGGCCTGGAGGGAGACCTTGTCGTCACCGCTAGGTGACGGGGCCGTCTTCGCGGATAATCCCGGTCCGCATGGCCGAGAAACCCGTCTACCGCCGGATCCTCCTGAAGGTTTCGGGAGAGGCGCTGATGGGGGACCAGAAGTTCGGGATCGCTCCCGAGGTCGTAGCGCGGCTGGCCGACGAGATCCGGGACGTCCACACCCTCGGGGTCGAGACGGCGCTCGTCATCGGCGGAGGCAACATCATCCGGGGCGTTTCGGCGGCGGCTCAGGGCATCGACCGGGTGGCGGGCGACCACATGGGCCTGCTCGCGACGGTCATCAACGGCCTCGCCCTGCAGGACGCCCTGGAGAAGCGCGGCGTGACGACGCGACTGATGTCGGCGGTCGAGATGCGGCAGATCGCCGAGCCGTTCATCCGTCGCCGCGCGCTTCGCCACCTCGAGAAGGGGCGCGTCGTGCTCTTCGTCGGCGGAACGGGCAACCCGTTTTTTACGACGGACTCCGCGGCCGCCCTGCGCGCCAACGAGATTCACGCCGACGTCCTGCTCAAGGCGACGAAGGTGGACGGCGTCTATGACGCAGACCCGAACCGCGTCCCCGGAGCGAAGTTCCTGCGGACGCTGACGTACCGGCAGGCGCTCGAGACGGGGCTGCAGGTCATGGACGCGGCCGCGGTCGCGCTCTGCATGGACAACGGCATTCCGATCAAGGTCTTCAACCTCAAGGTCAAGGGCAACATCCAGCGGGTCGTCGTCGGCGAGGACATCGGCTCGCTGGTTTCTGCAGGGGGAGCCGAGGCATGAGGCAGGAATTGAAAGACGTCGAAAAGCACATGTCCGATGCGGTCGCCGCGCTCAAGGATCGATTCAAGACCCTTCGCACGGGGCGGGCGCACCTCGGCATGCTCGACGGGATCCTGGTGTCGGCCTACGGAGCCGACGTTCCGATCAATCAGGTGGCCAATCTCTCGGTGCCGGAGCCCACCATGATCGTGGCCGCGCCCTGGGATCCGAAGATGGCGGTGGAGATCGAGCGCGCCATCCGCAAGTCCGAGCTGGATCTGAATCCCCAGAACGACGGCAAGCTCGTGCGGATCCCGATCCCGACGCTGACCGAGGAGCGCCGGAAGGACCTCGCCAAGACGGCTCACCACATGGCCGAGGAGGCGCGCGTGGAGATTCGGCGGTACCGCCACGAGGCCAACGACCGGTTGAAGAAGATGTTCAAGGACAAGAAGATCTCCGAGGACGACGAGCGCCGCGGGCTGGATGAATCCCAGAAGATCACCGACCGCAAGATCGAGGAGGTCGACGATCTCCTGAAGTCGAAGGAGCAGGAGATCCTGGCCGTCTAGGGCCCGGATCCGGGGGCGGCGTAGATCGTCGCCGTCGCATCGCGCGCGACGACGACGAGGCCCGCCTCCTCCTCCAGCTCGGCCACCGACGGCAAGCGCGGCGAGTAGCCGCCGGCCAGTCGCACGGTCAGGCCGTTCCGATTGCGCAGAGCGTCAACGGCGCTCAAGACTTGCGCGGCGTATAGCTTGTTGGGCTCGTGGTTCATCGGGAAGTACTTGACCGGGAATCGCCTGGATTCGAGTCCCGCAACAAACCGGAGACCCTCGGGGTCGCTTGCATAGATTGGTCGCGCCGCCCAGCGCGGCTCCGCAAGCCGGTGGACTACGGAGCTGGCCATGGCCCGGCTCGAGAACTCCGCCCCGTTGCGGAAAAGCAGGATTGCCTTGCCGGCCGCCATCACTTCTGAGCAAGCGAGGAAAACGACGACGGCCGCCGCAAGCATCCGGCGCGATGGTGCTGAAGACAGTGGGTTCGACATCGCCCGGTCGAATAGGAGGACGAAGAGTAGGAGGAGGGCAAAGTAGACGGGGAGCCAGTGGCGGGTCCCGGCTGCGACAGTTGTATCGACCATGAGGTGAACGAAGGCGATGAATGTCGCGAAAAGGACGATGGAGCCGAACAGTAGTCGCTCGAACGAACTGCGGAGTGAAGTCTTCGTTCGCCGGGCAGGTAGTGCAAGCCAGACTACGCTGGCAGCCGCCAGCATGAGGAGGGCAAAGCGAAAGGCTGCGGGCGTGCGGGCCGGAAGGAGCCACGTGGAGAGCTCATTGAGAAATCGCGAAATGATCCCAGGAGTTGGTGGGCGGAGCTGAAACCCTCGATTGAGGGCACTTCCGGTCGAGCCGATGTTCCTGCCGATCCACATTGCGAGCGGAGCTGATGCGAGCGCCGCAAAGGCGCCGGCCTCGAAAATGCGGTCACGCCAGCGAACATTTCGCTGCGCGAGCAGGGCGAGCCCCGCCGTGGTGGCGAGGGGTAATGTCGAATAGCGTGTGAAAAGTGCGAGGCCCATGCATATTCCAGCCATCGTCAAACGCTGCTTGGTTGGTCTATCGAGAAACAGCGCGGTGAAGTGGAGGCCGAGGAATCCGAGGAAGAGGGCGAGGGGGTCTGACATCACGCGGCAATACTGCTCGAGCAGGATTCGGGAAGTGAGGACAAGCAGGGCAGCGAGCAACGGCGACCACTTCCAACGGGTGTGGCTCCGGACAGCTGTGGCGGCGAGTACCACCGTCGCTCCGAAAAGGATCGCGTTGAGCAGACGCGCGGCCACGGGAGCTGTAAGGCCTGTCACGAGCCCGAGCGCGTTGAGCAACAGAGGAAACAGGGGACAGAAGAGGCTCATCGTCGGGGAGTCGGAGCCTGGATTCGCGACGAAGTCGAGGTACGCGATCGAATCCCAGTTGACGACCGGCCCGAAGCCGGCGGTCGCGAACCAGATCTCGGCGAAGCCTGCGGCGCCTAGCAGCAGGACGAGAGCGAAGGAACCCCGGGTCGGAGCGGAGACCGCTTCGCCGCCGGAATCTGGGCGTGAGGGCCTCATTGCGCCTAGGGTAACCCGATCGACCGGGCGGGCTCCCGGACAGAACCGCTGATGTGGGATCCTCATGCGGAGGAGGACATTGATGGACTTCCTCACGGACGCTGGTCGATGAGACCTCTGCTTGTGGTGGTGGCGGCCGGCAGCGGGACGCGGCTCGGCTTCTCCGAGCCGAAGGCGTTGGTGCCGGTCGCCGGCCGGCCGCTTCTGGCGTGGACTCTGGCGGAGCTCGCATCCGGGTTCGCCCGGGTCGTCGTGACGGCTCCGGCCGGCCGCCTCGCGGACTTTCGGCGGATCGCGGGGGAGGGCGTGACCGTGGTCGCGGGCGGTGATACCCGATCGGGCTCGGTCCGGGCAGGGTTTCGCGGCGATCGGCGCGGCCGACGGCGACGTCGTCGCAGTCCATGACGCGGCTCGACCGCTCGTCACCGCGGCTGAAGCTGCGGCGGTCGTCGAGGCGGCCCGGCAGACCGGCGCCGCCATCGCCGCCATTCCCGTCGTCGACACGATCAAGGTGGCAGCCGGAGGCCGGGTCCTGCGGACGCTCGACCGCTCGGAGCTGGTGGCCGCGGCGACGCCCCAGGCCTTCCAGACGCCGATCCTGCGCCGGATCCTGGAGACCGGCCAGGACGCGACCGACGAAGCCGGACTGTGCGAGGATCAGGGGATTCCGGTCGCGGTCGTTCCCGTCTCGCGACTCGGTTTCAAGGTGACGACGCCTGCGGATCGGGATCTGGTCGAGGCCATCCTTCGCGCACGCGCCGGGCTGAGGAGAGAACATGCTTCCGAGAGTCGGAATCGGTTTCGACGCGCACCCGTTCGCGCCCGGGCGGCCGCTGCGGCTCGGGGGCGTGGCGATACCGTACGAGGCAGGCCTCGAGGGTCATTCCGACGGCGACGCGCTGCTTCACGCCCTGACGGACGCGGTGCTCGGGGCGGCGGGCGCGGGATCGATCGGCGATCATTTCCCGCCGAGCGATCCGGCGTGGAAGGGCGCCGACAGCGCGGTCTTTCTTGGCAAAGCATGCGAGCTTGCCGCCGCCCGGGGGCTCGAGATCGGCAACGTGGATGCGGTCGTGGTGGCCGAGGCTCCAAAGCTGGCGCCGCACGTCGCAGCAATCCGGACCCGGGTCGCGGAGATCCTGGGCGTCGAGCCGTCCGCCGTGAGCGTCCGCGGCACGAGCGCGAACGGCCTCGGCTTCACGGGCCGGCGCGACGGAGTCGCGGCGATGGCGGTCGTGCTCCTGACGGGCACGCGGTGATCCTGTCCCGGCTGCACCCCATCGAGGAGGCCCTCCGCGCCCGGCCGCGCGAAATCGAATGGGTGCTCTTCGATTCGGACCGCCGGGACCGGCGTATCGGCGAGCTCAAGGGCCTGTGCCGCAGCCAGGGTGTCGCCGTCCGCCTCGGCCAGAGGGCAGCCCTGGATCGGCTGGCCGCCGGTCACCAGGGGGCGGTGGCCCGGATCGCCGTCCGGGGCTACCTCGAAGAGGAGGCGGCCCTGTCGGGTCCGCCGGGCGGCCGGTTCCTGCTGATCCTGGACGAGATCCAGGATCCGCACAACCTGGGCGCGACCATCCGGGTCGCCGAGGGCCTGGGGGCCGGGGTGGTGGTTCCGGAGCGGGGGTCGGCCCCCCTGTCCGAGACGGTCTCGCGAAGCTCGGCCGGGGCCGTCGAGCGGGTGGCCGTGATCCGCGCCAAGAACCTGCGCCGATTCGTCGATCGCCTTAAGAATGAGGGATTTCAGGTCGTCGGCCTCGACCCGGCGGGCGAGCTTCTGTACGAGCTGGACCTCCGGGGTGACCTTGCACTCGTCCTCGGGGCGGAGGGCAAGGGCATCCGGCGCCTGGTCCGGGAGGGTTGCGACCGGCTCGCGAAACTGCCCATGGCGGGTTCCGTGGGGTCTCTCAACGTGTCCACGGCCGCCGCGGCCGCCGGATACGAGGCCGTCCGGCAGCGGGCTCAAGAATCGCAAAAGAGGTCTTGATCGAGTGGTTTGCCGCTGCTAGACTCCGCGATTCACGCCGGTGGGGGTAGGTCTTGGTGTGTTCTTTGAATGCCGGCTGGGACTCCGTATCGCGGGTTCGCCGTACACAGTGTGCGTCGCCGGCGTAGCTCAATGGGTAGAGCATCCGATTTGTAATCGGAAGGTTGCGGGTTCGAGTCCCTTCGCCGGCTCCAGAGATTCCCCAACGGCGGGCGGTCAGGTGTTTCGTTCTCGGGCACGGGCAGTTGGCCGAGTGGTTAATGGCAGCAGACTGTAAATCTGCCGCGCTTTGCGCTACGGAGGTTCGAATCCTTCACTGCCCACCATCGAAACGGGAGAGTCGCATCGCAGAACGCGGGAGTAACTCAGGGGTAGAGTCACAGCCTTCCAAGCTGTTGGTCGCGGGTTCGAATCCCGTCTCCCGCTCCATCGGGAGAGATCGGGAAGCGGAAATCGGTCATCGAGAGAAGAGGGACAGAGTCATGTCGCAGCCGATCGATGACCGATTCTCGATTTCCGATTCACAGATCGGAAGCGCCCACGTAGCTCAGTTGGTAGAGCACGTCCTTGGTAAGGACGAGGTCACCAGTTCAATCCTGGTCGTGGGCTCCAGAGGTCGCAGGGTGCAGGCGACGCAGGCACCGGCGGCGCAGGCAGGAGCATAGGGGAGAGCGAGATGGCTAAAGAGAAATTCGATCGCAGCAAGCCGCACGTGAACATTGGGACGATTGGTCACGTGGATCACGGGAAGACGACGTTGACGGCGGCGATCACGTTGATTTTGTCGAAGAAGGGGTTGGCGACGGCGAAGGGGTACGACCAGATCGACAACGCGCCGGAGGAGAAGGCGCGTGGGATCACGATCAACACGGCGCACGTGGAGTATTCGACGGAGAAGCGGCACTACGCGCACGTGGATTGTCCGGGTCACGCGGACTACGTGAAGAACATGATCACGGGTGCGGCGCAGATGGACGGAGCGATTCTGGTGGTGTCGGCGGCGGACGGGCCGATGCCGCAGACGCGGGAGCACATATTGCTGGCGCGTCAGGTTGGGGTGCCGTACATCGTGGTGTTTTTGAACAAGACGGACATGGTGGACGACCCGGAGCTTCTGGAGCTCGTGGAGCTGGAGGTTCGGGAGCTTTTGACGTCGTACGGGTTTCCTGGGGACAAGATTCCGATCGTGAAGGGTTCGGCGTTGAAGGCGGGGGAGTCGGCGGACCCGAACTCGGCGGAGGCCAAGTGCATTCTGGAGCTGATGGACGCGGTGGACGCGTACATACCGGTTCCGGAGCGTGCGGTGGACAAGGATTTCCTGATGCCGATCGAGGACGTGTTTTCGATTTCGGGCCGCGGGACGGTGGTGACGGGCCGTGTCGAGCGCGGGGTGGTGAAGGTCGGCGAGGAAGTGGAGATCGTGGGGATTCGGCCGACGCAGAAGAAGGTGGTGACGGGAGTGGAGATGTTCCGCAAGCTTCTGGACCAGGGGCAGGCGGGGGACAACGTGGGGCTGCTTTTGCGTGGGACCGAGCGCAAGGACGTGGAGCGGGGTCAGGTGTGCGCCAAGCCGGGATCGATCACGCCGCACCTGAAGTTCACGGCGCAGGCCTACATCCTGACGAAGGAAGAGGGCGGGCGGCACACGCCGTTTTTCAACGGGTACCGGCCGCAGTTTTTCTTCCGGACCACCGACGTGACGGGCACGGCGCAGTTGCCCAAGGGTGTCGAGATGGTGATGCCCGGGGACAACGTGAACCTGGAGATCAACCTGATCACGCCGATTGCCATGGAAAAGGGCCTGCGCTTCGCCATCCGCGAGGGCGGCCGCACCGTCGGCGCCGGAACCATCGTCGAGATTTTGGAGTAACCCATGCAAGAGAACATCAGCCTCGCCTGCCCCGAATGCAAGCGGCGCAACTACACGACGACGAAGAACAAGAAGACCAACACGGAGAAGCTCGAGCTCTCCAAGTACTGCCGGTTCTGCCGAAAGCACACGGCGCACAAGGAAGGCAAGGTCTAACGCAGGAATCGATAGGGGTGTAGCTCTAATTGGTAGAGCGGCGGTCTCCAAAACCGTAGGTTGGGGGTTCGAATCCCTCCACCCCTGCCATACACGGACGACGGACGACGGACGACGAGGGAACAGGCAAGTTCACATGACGCCGATCAAAGAATGGTGGCCACAGACGCGGGATTTCTTCCGCGACGTGTGGTCCGAAACGAAGAAGGTCAGCTGGCCCGGACAGGGCGAGGTCGTCGGCACGACGGTCGTCGTGATCATCGCCTGCTTCCTGTTCGGTTTCTATCTGTTCCTGGTCGACAGCGGTCTGTCGTGGCTGGTCGACAAGGTCTTCCGGGCCGCGGGGGTGATTGGAACATGATCACGGAAACCACGGCGAAGAACTGGTACATCGTCCACACGTACTCGGGGTTCGAGGAGCGCGTGCGCCAGAACCTCCGCCAGCGCATCGAGGCGATGGGCATGCAGGAGAAGTTCGGGGACATCCGGATCCCGACCGAGACGCTCGTCGAGATGAAGGGCGGGAAGCGTCGGGAAATTCAGCGAAAATTCTTTCCCGGCTACATCATCGTCGAGATGGAGATGTCGGACGACGCATGGCACCTGGTCAAGAACACGCCGAAGGTGACCGGGTTCGTCGGATCGGGCAAGGAGCCCACGCCGCTGACGGCGGAAGAGGTCGAGCAGATCCTCCACCGCGTCACGTCGACCAAGGAGAAGCCCAAGCCGAAGCACACCTTCGAGAAGGGCGAGCATGTGCGAATCACCGACGGTCCGTTCACGAACTTCACGGGCGTGGTCGAGGAGATCAACCTCGACCGCTCGACCCTGAAGGTCATGGTCACGATTTTCGGGCGCTCGACTCCGGTGGAGCTCGAGTTCCTGCAGGTCCAGAAGCTGTAAGCGAGGAAGGGCAATGGCCAAGAAGATCACCGGTTACGTGAAGCTCCAGATCCCGGCGGCGGAAGCGACCCCCGCGCCGCCGGTCGGACCCGCGCTCGGTCAGCAGGGCGTCAACATCATGGACTTCTGCAAGAACTTCAATGCCCGGACCGCCTCGCAGAAGGGGCTGATCATCCCGGTCGTCATCACGGTCTATGCGGACCGTTCGTACACCTTCATCACCAAGACCCCCCCGGCGTCGATCCTGCTCCTCAAGGCGGCGGGCGTGCCGAAGGGATCGGGAACGCCGAACAAGGAAAAGGTCGGCAAGGTCACGAAGCAGCAGGTCGAGGAAATCGCGAAGACCAAGATGCCGGACCTCAACGCGTCGGATCTTCCGGCGGCGATTCGCGTCGTCGAAGGAACCGCGCGGTCGATGGGAATCGAGGTCGTCTAGTCATTCGAATCACGGATCACAAATCCCGGTTGACGGGACCCAGTCGGAGATCGAGCCACGACTCGATCGTTTGCACGACGAAGGAGGACGATGCCCAAGAGCGGTAAGAAGTTCCTGGCGGCCAGGGCCAAGGTGGAGGGTCGCCCCTACCCCCTGCCCGAAGCGGTCAAGCTGGTGCGCGACGTGCGCTATGCGAAGTTCGACGAGTCCGTCGACGTCGCGATGCTGCTCGGCGTCGACCCCAAGCACGCCGACCAGATGGTGCGCGGCACGGTCGTGCTTCCACACGGGACCGGAAAGTCCAAGCGCGTCGCGGTCATCGCGGGCGGCGACAAGGCGCGGGAGGCCCAGGAGGCCGGCGCCGACCACGTCGGGGCGGAGGATCTGGTCGAGAAGATCACCGGCGGCTTCCTCGACTTCGAGGCGCTGGTCGCCACACCCGACATGATGCGGCTCGTCGGCAAGCTCGGAAAGGTGCTCGGGCCCAAGGGCCTGATGCCCAATCCGAAAGCCGGCACGGTCACGATGGACGTCGGCAAGGCCGTCAAGGAGATCAAAGGCGGAAAGATCGAGTTCCGGGTGGACAAGACGTCGATCATTCACGCTCCGATCGGCAAGATGTCGTTCGACGAGAAGAAGCTCGAGGAAAACGCCTCGGCGTTCATCAAGGCCGTGCTCAAGGCGAAGCCCGCCGCGGCCAAGGGCAAGTATTTCCGGACCGTCTCCGTCTCTTCGACGATGGGGCCCGGGGTCGAGATCGACACGGCGTCGATCGAGACCGTCTAAGGCGAGCGAGGACACACGATGAATCGCACCCAGAAAACGGAAGCCGTCGAGGCGCTCTCGCAGGGGCTGGCCCAGTCCTCGAATGCGATCCTCTTCGCGTTCGCGGGGCTCAAGGTGCCCGAGGTGACGGAGCTGCGCCGCCAGGTTCGAGAGACGAATTCGACGTACCTCGTCGTCAAGAACACGCTCGCCCTCCGGGCGACCAAGGGAACGGCGCTCGAGGCGGTTGCCGAGCACTTCACCGGGGCGACGGCGGTGGCCTACAACCGGGACAGCCCGGTGGCGCTCGCCAAGGTCCTGACCACCTTCGCCAAGACCAATCCCAACCTGGTCTTCAAGGCGGCGGTGATCGAGGGCCAGGCGGTTCCGGCCGAGGAGATCCGAACGCTCGCCGAGCTGCCGAGCCGCGAGGAGCTCGTGTCGAAGCTGCTCTTCGTGATGCAGTCTCCGATGCGCCGTCTCGTGACGGTGTTGAACGGCCCGGTCCGCAACCTCGCGGTCGTCATGAGCCAGATCGCGGAACAGAAGTCGAAATCCGGGCCGGCCGAAGCCGAGCCTGCCAATTAGCTTTAGAGAACCGTAACAGGAAGAGAAAGGGACAGATCATGGCGATGACCGCAGAGAACTTCGTGAAGGAAATCGAGGGCATGACCGTCCTCGAGCTCAACACGCTGGTGAAGGCGCTCGAGGACAAGTTCGGCGTCTCGGCGGCGGCGATGGCGATGCCGGTGGCGGCGGCGGGCGGCGGGGCCGCGGCGGCGGCTCCGGCCGAGGAAGAGCAGACCGAGTTCACGGTGCACCTGGCCGCGGCGGGCGACAAGATCAAGACGATCAAGGCCGTTCGCGAGGTCACGAGCCTGGGCCTCAAGGAAGCCAAGGACCTGGTCGACGGCGCTCCGGGCGTCCTCAAGGAGGGCGTCACCAAGGACGAGGCCGCCGCGATCAAGAAGAAGTTCGAGGAAGTCGGCGCGAAGGTGGAGATCAAGTAGTCATCTCGCCCTCTTGGAATACCCGTTCTGTTGATCTTGGTGGGCGCCCCTGCGGGGGTGCGACCCGCCCAGCGCGCTAATTGCGCCGAGTATCTCCGGCGGGGAGTGCGAATGACTGAGGTTGCTGTGCCCGTGGAGCGGAAGAACTACTCGAAGATCCGGTCGTTCATGGATCTTCCGAACCTGATCGACGTCCAGCGCCGATCCTACGAGCGTTTCCTGCAGATGAACCTGCTCCCGGAGGAGCGGGACCAGTCGGGGCTCCAGGCGGTGTTCACGAGCGTCTTCCCGTTCGCGGACTTCCGGGGCGCCTGCGAGCTGCAGTTCGTCAAGTACGCCATCGGCAACTGGGAATGCAAGTGCGGCCGGCTCAAGGGCCTCGAGCACCTGCGGATGGACTGCCGTTCGTGCGGGGCCCGCATCGTGACGGCTCACCCGCACGAAGAGGTCGTCTCGTGCGACAAGTGCGGCGTTCAGAACCCGAACAAGGTGACCCTCTGCGACGTCTGCGGCAACCCGGTCGACCTGCAGATGAAGTACTCCGTCGCCGAGTGCCAGGAGCGGGGAATGACCTATTCGGTCCCGCTGAAGGTGACCTTCCGTCTCTTCGTCTACGACAAGGACCCGGAGACCGGCGTCAAGACGATGCGCGACGCGAAGGAGGAGGAGGTCTTCTTCGGAGACATCCCCCTCATGACCGAGCACGGCACGTTCGTCATCAACGGGACCGAGCGCGTGATCGTGTCGCAGCTCCACCGGTCCCCGGGAGTCTTCTTCACGAAGGAGTCGGCCCACGGGTACCTGGCGAAGATCATCCCGTACCGCGGCTCGTGGGTGGAGTTCGAGTACGACCAGAAGGCCGTTCTCTTCGTCCGGATCGACCGGAAGCGGAAATTTCCGGCGACGATCTTCCTCCGGGCGCTGGGCCTGGAAACCGACGAGGCGATCCTGCGGCAGTTTTACCTCTCGGTGCCGGCACGGTTCGAGCGCGGCCGCGCGCACCTGACCGTCGGCAAGGACGTTCTCCGGCAGGAGGAGATGCGGGACCGCTACGCCCGCGTCAAGCGCGAAACCAAGCTCGTCTTCGCCGGCATCAAGCTCTCCGGCGACGACCAGCAGGAGATCGCGAAGAAGGGGTCGCTGGAACGTTCGGTCGACGAGTCCGCGATCGAGAAGGCGTGCTTCCTCGCCGACGTCGTCGACCTGACGACCGGAGAGGTGCTGTTCGAGGCCGGCCAGGAGCTCGGCGCCGGCGCGGTCGAGGCGCTCAAGGAGCGGGGGATCAAGGAAGTCGAAATCTTCTTCCCCGACTGGGACCTGTCCACCGACGTCCTCGTCAACACGATCCGGAAGGACACCCACAAGACCAAGAACGAGGCCATCCTCGAGATCTACCGGCGGCTGCGCCCCGGGGACCCGCCGACCTACGAGTCGGCGAAGAACCTGTTCGAGGGGATGTTCTTCGACGCCAAGAAGTACGACTTCTCGCGCGTCGGCCGCTTCAAGTTCAACATCAAGCTCGAGGCCGACTCGTCCGAGGACACGCGGACTCTGACGCCCGCCGACATCTACCGCGTCGTCGGGTACCTGCTTCGCCTCAAGCGGGACGTCGGGCGCACGGACGACATCGACAACCTGGGCAACCGGCGCGTCCGCTCGGTCGGCGAGCTCCTCGAGAACCAGTTCCGCATCGGCCTGGTCCGGATGGAGCGCGCCATCAAGGAGAAGATGTCGGTCCACCAGGACATCGACTCGGCGATGCCCCACGACCTCATCAACTCCAAGCCCGTCATCGCCTCGATCAAGGAGTTCTTCGGGTCCTCCCAGCTTTCGCAGTTCATGGACCAGACGAACCCGCTCTCCGAGGTCACGCACAAGCGCCGCCTGTCGGCCCTCGGACCGGGCGGACTCTCCCGCGAGCGGGCCGGCTTCGAGGTCCGCGACGTCCACCCGACCCACTACGGCCGCGTCTGCCCGATCGAGACGCCGGAAGGGCCGAACATCGGCCTCATCTCGTCGCTTTCGTGCTACGCGCGCATCAACGACTTCGGCTTCATCGAGACCCCGTACAAGAGGGTCGAGAAGGGCCGCGTCATCGACCACTTCCAGGTGACCTCGGTCGGCGATACCGCCTTCAAGCTCGGCCAGATCGTCGAGAAGAAGGAGCTGGACGAGGAGAACGAGCGCGTCCGCAAGAACCACAAGCGCGCGGCCGACGCCATGCCGTACGCCTTCTACCTCTCGGCCTGGGAAGAGGAGAACTTCACGATTGCTCAGGCCAACGCCGAAACGGACGCCTCGGGCCGGATCCGGGAAGAGCGCGTGATCGCCCGATTCAACGGCGAGTTCATCACGACCGATCGCGACAAGGTGGACTACAAGGACATCTCGCCCAAGCAGCTGGTGTCGGTCGCCACCGCTCTGATCCCGTTTCTCGAGCACGACGACGCCAACCGCGCGCTCATGGGTTCCAACATGCAGCGGCAGGCCGTGCCGCTGCTCAAGGTCGAGGCTCCCCTGGTCGGGACCGGCCTCGAGGCGACCGTGGCGCGGGACTCCGGCGCCGTCGTCCTCGCCAAGCGCGGCGGTATGGTCGACCAGGTCGACTCGGAGCGCATCATCGTGCGCGTCGAGGGTGGCCCGGCCGAGTCCGGCGGCGCGGCGCGGGAGTTCGGCGCGGACATCTATCCGCTGACGAAGTTCCGCCGCTCCAACCAGAACACCTGCATCAACCAGAAGCCGATCGTCCAGGAGGGCGACCCGGGTCGAGCGGGGACAGGTCCTCGCCGACGGCCCGTGCACCTCGGAGGGCGAGCTCGCCCTCGGGCCGCAACGTGCTCGTCGCCTTCATGCCGTGGCGCGGCTACAACTACGAGGACGCCATCCTGGTGTCGGAGCGCCTGGTCAAGGACGACTTCTTCACCTCGATCCACATCCAGGAGTTCGACATCGAGGCCCGGGACACGAAGCTCGGGCCGGAGGAGATCACCCGCGACATCCCGAACGTCTCGGAGAACGCCCTGCGCGACCTCGACGAGTCCGGGATCATCCGGATCGGAGCCAACGTCAAGCCGGGCGACATCCTCGTCGGCAAGGTCACGCCGAAGGGTGAGACCCAGCTGACGCCCGAGGAGAAGCTGCTGCGCGCCATCTTCGGCGAGAAGGCCGGAGACGTCCGCGACGCCTCGCTCAAGTGCCCGCCGGGCATCGAGGGGACGATCGTCGACGTCAAGATCTTCTCCCGCAAGGGCATCGACAAGGACCTCCGGGCGCTCTCGATCGAACAGGACCAGATCGCCAAGATCGAGAAAAACTCGAAGGACGAGATTCGGATCATCCGGGAAGAGGCCAACAAGAAGATCCGCGACCTGCTCGTCAACCGCGCGGCGGCGGAGGACGTGCTCGACCGCGACGGCAGCGAGATCGTGAAGAAGGGCGGCAAGTTCACTGAGGATTCGGTGGCCCGCCTGACCCCGCAACAGTTGAAGCGTCTCAAGCTCAAGGACGAGGAGATCGCCGACGAGATCACGATCATCCTCCGCCGCCAGGATTCGCAGATCGAGGTGCTGAACCGCGTCAATGCCGAGCGCATCGAGCTCCTGCAGAAGGGCGACGAGCTGCCGCCCGGCGTCATCAAGATGGTCAAGGTCTACGTCGCCATGAAGCGCAAGCTCTCGGTCGGCGACAAGATGGCCGGGCGCCACGGCAACAAGGGCGTCATCTCCCGGATCCTGGCCGAGGCGGACATGCCGTACCTGCCGGACGGGACGCCGATCGAGATCGTCCTGAACCCGCTGGGCGTGCCGTCGCGCATGAACGTCGGCCAGATCCTGGAGACGCACCTGGGCTGGGCGGCCCACGTGCTCAACCTGACCGTCGCCACTCCGGTCTTCGACGGAGCGACCGAAGGGGAGATCAAGAAGCTCCTGAAGGACGCCAACCTTCCGAATTCCGGCAAGACGATGCTCTACGACGGCATGACCGGCGAGCCCTTCGAGCAGCAGGTCACGGTCGGATACATCTACATGCTGAAGCTCTCGCACCTGGTCGACGACAAGATCCACGCGCGGTCGATCGGGCCGTACTCGCTCATCACGCAGCAGCCCCTGGGCGGCAAGGCCCAGTTCGGCGGCCAGCGGTTCGGCGAGATGGAAGTCTGGGCGCTCGAGGCCTACGGCGCCTCGTACACGCTCCAGGAGCTGCTGACGGTCAAGTCCGACGACGTCGAGGGCCGCTCGCAGGCCTACGAGGCGATCGTGAAGGGCGAGGTCCCGGCCGAGCCGGGCCTTCCCGAGTCCTTCAACGTGCTCGTCCGCGAGCTGCAGTCTCTCTGCCTCGACGTGGAGCTGATCAAGCGATGACCTGGTTCGAGCGATCGAATCGACGCGAACGCTGCGCTCCAGCCGTGGGCTGGTGATCAGCGGCCGCTTGCCCACGTTGGTCGCGTCGAGCGACCGCTTAATTCGTCTGCTCTCGCTAGGTCGCGATGAACGACCCATGGGAAGGAGCAACTAGATTGGAAACGCTCGCTTTTGCGAATCGGCCGACGACGCTGAAGGACTTCAACGCGATCAAGATCTCTCTGGCTTCGCCCGAGAAGATCCGGTCGTGGTCGTTCGGCGAGGTCACCAAGCCCGAGACCATCAACTACCGCACGTTCAAGCCGGAGCGGGACGGGCTCTTCTGCGCGAAGATCTTCGGCCCCATCACCGACTGGGAATGCCTCTGCGGCAAGTACAAGCGGATGAAGCACCGCGGCGTCGTCTGCGACAAGTGCGGCGTCGAGGTCACCAAGTCGAAGGTCCGCCGCGAGCGGATGGGCCACATCGAGCTCGCCTCGCCGGTCTCGCACGTGTGGTTCTTCAAGGGGCTGCCGTCGCGGATCGGCCACCTGCTCGACATCTCGCTGCGCGACCTCGAGCGCATCCTCTACTTCGAGTCCTACGTCGTCATCGATCCGGGTGAAACGGACCTGAAGGAGAAGGAGCTTCTCTCCGAGGAGCGCTACCGGCAGCTGCGGACCGAGCTCGGCGACGTCTTCGTCGCCCGCATGGGCGCCGGAGCGATCAAGGAGCTTCTCGAGCGGGTCGACGTCGACATGCTGGCGGAAGAGCTCCGCATGATCATGAAGACGGAGACTTCGCAGATCAAGCGCCAGAAGGCCGCCAAGCGCCTCAAGGTGTGCGACGCGTTCCGCCGGTCGGGCCACCGGCCGAACTGGATGATCCTGGACGTGATCCCGGTCATCCCGCCGGAGCTGCGGCCCCTCGTGCCGCTCGACGGCGGCCGCTTCGCGACCTCGGACCTGAACGACCTCTACCGCCGCGTCATCAACCGGAACAACCGGTTGAAGAAGCTGCTGGAGCTGCGCGCGCCCGAGGTCATCGTCCGCAACGAGAAGCGCATGCTGCAGGAGGCGGTCGACGCCCTCTTCGACAACGGCCGCCGGGGCCGCGTGCTCAAGGGCTCGAACAACCGCCCGCTCAAGTCGCTCTCCGACACGCTCAAGGGCAAGCAGGGGCGCTTCCGGCAGAATCTGCTCGGAAAGCGCGTCGACTATTCGGGCCGGTCGGTCGTCGTCGTCGGGCCGGAGCTCAAGCTCCACCAGGCGGGCCTTCCGAAGAAGATGGCCGTCGAGCTCTTCAAGCCGTTCATCTACAACCGGCTCGAGAAGAAGGGCCTGGCCTCCACGATCAAGGCCGCCAAGGAGCTCGTCGAGTCCGGCGTGACCGAGGTGTGGGACGCGCTCGAGGAGGTCATCCGCGACCATGCGGTGCTCCTCAACCGGGCACCGACGCTTCACCGGCTCGGCATCCAGGCGTTCCAGCCCGTTCTCGTCGAGGGCAAGGCGATCAAGATCCATCCCCTCGTCTGCCCGGCGTTCAACGCCGACTTCGACGGCGACCAGATGGCCGTTCACGTGCCGCTGTCGCCCAAGGCGCAGATCGAGGCGGAGCTGCTGATGCTCTCCTCGAACAACATCCTCTCGCCGGCCTCGGGCCGGCCGCTCGCGGTCCCGTCGCAGGATCTCGTCCTGGGGATCTACTACCTGACGAAGTCCCGCGTGAACACGAAGGGCGAAGGCCGGATCTTTTCGGACTTCGACGAGGTCGTCCTGGCCTACGAGCAGGGCGACGTCACGACCCACACGCCGATCCGCGTCCGGTACTCCGGTCGGTACATGGACCTGACGACCCAGTACAACGACCAGGACATCTCCCACGCCGAGGTCCAGGACGTCGAGCGGACGCTGATCGATACGACGGTCGGCCGGGTCCTGTTCAACCAGTCGTTGCCCGAAGTCGTCCCGTTCATCAACGGCAACCTCAAGAAGCGGGGCCTGACGGACTTCGTCAGCTACGTCTACCTGACCTTCGGCGACGTCATGACCGTAAAGATGTTGGACGACCTGAAGGACCTGGGCTTCGCGGCCGCGACCCGGGCGGGGATCTCGATCGGCGTGGACGACATGGTCATCCCGGCCAAGAAGGAAGACTACCTGGCGGCTGCCCGCAAGGAGGTCGTCGAGGTCGAGGCGCAGCGCAACTCCGGCGTCATCACCGCCGGCGAGCGCCACAACAAGATCATCGACATCTGGCACCGGACGACGGAGTCGATCTCGGACGAGATGTTCCGCGAGATGAAGAAGTCCGACCAGGTGGGTTCCGAGTTCAACCCGATCTACATCATGGCGGACTCCGGCGCCCGTGGCTCGAAGGAGCAGGTCCGGCAGCTCGCCGGCATGCGCGGACTGATGTCCAAGCCCTCGGGCGAGGTCATCGAAACGCCGATCACGGCGAACTTCCGCGAGGGTCTGTCGGTGCTGCAGTACTTCATCTCGACGCACGGCGCGCGCAAGGGCCTCGCCGACACGGCCCTCAAGACGGCCGACTCCGGCTACCTGACCCGGCGCCTCGTCGACGTCGCCCAGGACGTCATCGTCCTCCTCGAGGACTGCGGAACGTCGGACGGCATCACGGTCTCGGCCATCATGGAGGGCGGCGACACGCTCGAGCCGCTGCGCGACCGCATCGTCGGCCGCGTCTGCCAGGAGGACATCCTGGACCCGCTGTCGGAAGAGAAGATCATCGGCATCGGCGACGAGATCACGGAGGACCTGGCTTCGCGCGTCCAGGAGGCGGGTATCGAGCGGGTCAAGATCCGCTCCGTGCTGACCTGCGAGACCAAGCGTGGCGTCTGCCGCCTGTGCTACGGCCGCATGCTCGCGACCGGCAAGATGGTCGAGATCGGCGAGGCGGTCGGCGTCATCGCGGCCCAGTCGATCGGCGAGCCCGGAACCCAGCTCACGATGCGGACGTTCCACTACGGCGGAACGGCGTCCCGCGTCACCGAGCAGTCCAAGCACGCGGCCAAGAACCCGGGCACGGTCCGGTTCCTCTCGATCGCGACCGTCGAGCGCAAGGACAAACACCTCGTGGTCGTCAACCGCAACGGCAAGATCACGATCGTCGACAACAAGGGGCGCGAGAAGGAGCGCTACTCGGTCGTCTACGGTTCGACGATCAAGGTCACGGAGGGCCAGGAAGTCGTCCCCGGCCAGGAGCTCGTCGAGTGGGATCCGTTCACCTCGGCGATCCTGACGGAGGTCGGCGGAGCGGTGGAGTTCCGGGACATCGTGGAAGGGGAGAATCTCCGCGAGGAGACCGACCGCGTCACCGGCCTCGCGCAGAACATCATCGTGGAGACGGTGGGGGCCGAGAAGCGGTCGCCGCAGGTCATCATCAAGGGCAAGTCGGGCGAGCGGAAGTACCTGCTGCCGATCGGCTCGCACCTGATGGTCACCGACAAGCAGGAAGTCCACCCGGGCGACGTGCTGGCGAAGATCCCCCGGGAGACGACCAAGACGAAGGACATCACCGGCGGTCTGCCGCGAATCGTCGAGCTCTTCGAGGCGCGCCGGCCCAAGGACGCGGCCGTCATCACCGAGATCGACGGCGCCGTGTCGCACGGTCCCATCGCCAAGGGCATGCGGAAGGTCATCGTCACGGGGGACGACGGGGACGCGCGCGAGTACCTGATCCCGCGGTACACCCACGTCAACGTTCAGGAAGGCGAGAGGGTCCGGGCGGGCGATCCGCTCATCGACGGCCCGATCAACCCGCACGACGTGCTGGCGATCCTGGGGGAGAAGGAGCTGCAGCGGTACCTGGTGGACAAGATCCAGGAGGTCTACCGGTCGCAGAACGTGGCCATCAACGACAAGCACATCGAGGTCATCGTCCGGCAGATGATGCGCAGCGTGAAGGTCGAAGACGTCGGCGACACCGACTTCCTGATCGACGAGCAGGTCGACCGCTTCCGGTTCGAGGACGAGAACGACCGGGTCCTCACCGCCGAGGGCCAACCGGCCAACGCCAGGCCGATGCTGCTCGGCATCACGAAGGCGTCGCTGTCGACCGACTCGTTCATCTCGGCGGCCTCGTTCCAGGAGACGACCCGCGTGCTGACCGAGGCCTCGATCTCGGGCAAGGTCGACGTGCTCCGGGGTCTCAAGGAGAACGTCATCGTCGGCCGTCTCATCCCGGCCGGAACGGGCATGGAGTACTACCGCAACGTCGTACTCGAGCGGGAAGAGATCCCGCAGGTCGAGGAGCCGGCGCTCGAGGACTTCCTGGTCGATCCGGCGGAGGAACTGGCCCTGGCGGAGGCCGACGCCGAGGTCGACGCGAGCGAAGAAGAGTAGAAGCGTTCCCGTTTTCGCAGAGATCGGGGCCCGGCGACGGGCCCCGTTTTCATTGTGTGCCGAGCATGTTCCAGAGCCGGGGGTGAGAGTCCCTCACCCGACCAGATGGAGGTGAAGGGTCCGCGAAGCGCAAGGGCGTCGTCGTGAGGCGGGGTCTGAAGGAAGCGCGGAACGAACGTGCGAGCCGATGAACAAGAACCGGGTATGAGGCGTGAGCGCTGGACGAGCGAGCAATTGATCGCGAAGTCCGCATCCATCAGGAGCGCAGAGCGTAAACCCGGCGGCTGTGCGCGGAAGGCGATGGGACTTACCTCGGGAGGCCTGCGTCGTGTCCCGGAAGCGGGACCGAGGAAGCCGTGAGGCTTGTGAACGCGGCGCAGGAGTCAGCAGAGGGCGTAGTATATCTGGCGAAGCCGGGTCGAAGGCCCGAACGGTGCCCCTCCCGCCGAGGGGTAAATGGAAGAGGCGAGTAGGCGGCGCGACTCGATGAGCGGCAGGCGGCAGAACAGCCAGATGGAGCTGGCTATCACGACGGAGAGAAGGGGTGAAGCCCGGAGACTCCGGGTGGAGGGACCGAACCGCTGACGGCCGAGCGCAAGATCGAAGCTGATGGCTCGGGTGGCACGGCGAGTATCGGACAAGCGGCTTTTGAAGTTGATCCGGGCGTTTCTGAACGCCGGGGTGATGGAGAACGGGTTGGAGAGTCCGAGCGTGGAGGGGACGCCGCAGGGCGGACCTCTCTCGCCTCTTCTCTTCTGTCGAACCTGCTGCTCGACGACTTGGATCGGGAGCTGGAGGGGCGCGGCCACCGCTTCGTGCGGTATGCCGACGACTGCAGCGTTCGCAGCGAGCGGGCGGGGATGAGGGTCATGGGGAGCGTGAAGGCTTTCCTGACTCGCAAGCTCAAGCTCAAGGTCAACGAGGAGAAGAGCGCTGTGGGCAAGACGGGGGAACGCAAGTTCCTGGGTTTTCGCCTGATCAGGCCGAAGCAGCCCAAGCGTGCGATCGCACCAGAAGCTCTTCAGCGCCTTAGGAGGCGGGTCGCAGGGCTGACGCGGCGGACACGAGGGGTCTCAGTAGAGAAGATGGTGAGGGACCTCACCCCCTATCTGATCGGCTGGCGGAACTACTTCGGGTTTTGCCAGACCCCTTCGACGCTTCGAGACCTCGACTCGTGGATTAGCCGGCGTCTCCGATGCGCCGTCTGGAAGCAGTGGAAGCGGGGAAGGAACCGGTTCGAGCAGCTGAGAAGCCGCGATGTCGGGAAGGATCTGGCCGCTTGTGCGGCCGGAAGCCCTCACGGCCCCTGGCGCATCAGTCGCAGTCCGGCGTTGAGCCTCGCTCTGCCTAACGCCTACTTCGACTCGCTCCGACTTCCAAAGTTAGCCCACGCGGTGACGCCTTGACCAGCCGAACCGCCGTGTACGGACCCGTACGCACGGTGGTGTGACAGGGACAGCGGGCGACCGCCTACCTATGTCTCTTCCTCTTTCTTTCGGAAAGGAGAACCCCATGTCGAAATCTGCGGCTTCCATTCTCCGCCGGTTGTGCCTTCTTGCGGTCGTCTGCTCCCTGCCCCTCCTGGCCGAGGACCAGCCGGTGACGTTCGATGGAAGCGTCGGGACGCATGGCTCGGGCGAGCCGGCCGCGCCCAAGCGGTTGCCGCAGCGGTCCGAGACGTACGGCACCACCGCAGAGTCCTACATTCGGATCGACGCCTCGGAGATGGATCCGATCACTTCCGCCAACACGTACAGCGGTATCAACAACTTTCAACTTCGCTACCTGACCAACGTGGCCGGCCTCGGGTTGGAGGCGCCGATTCACCTGCCGTCCGGCGCCCTGATCACGTACGTCGAGCTCGACTACTACGACAATTCGGCCGTCGGCGAGGTCCAGGCTGCCATCGGCGTCTGCGGCTTCACGGGGCAGTTGTGCATCCTCTACGTCGGCGACCAAAACGGGTGCTCGGACGCTCCCTTCGCGCTGTGCTCGGGCAATGCCGCAACGCCCGGGTATTCCTACGTGGGAACCGACATGAGCGGCGACGCCATTACGGTGGACAATTACAGCAACCGCTACGTCTTTGCCGTCGGCAACACGACGAACGACGGATCGACGGCCCTCAGCCAGATCATCATCGGTTACGTCTTGCAGGTCAGCCCCGCTCCGGGCGTCGCGACGTTCCTCGATGTTCCGACGTCGAGTCCGCAATTCCAGTTCGTCGAAGCGCTCGTTGCCGCCGGCATTACCGCGGGCTGCGGAGGCAACAACTACTGCCCCAACAACCCCGTGACGCGCGGGCAGATGGCCGTCTTTCTGGCCAAAGCGCTCGGTCTACAGTTCCCCTGAGGAGTTGATGGAAGGGCCGGCCTTCGGGCCGGCCGTTTTCTTTGGCGTGACGCCTGACGCCTGCGTTCGGCGGGAGGCGCCGGCTCGAGCACACGGGTCGAGATCCAGCAACTCTCGGCGGTTTCGGGCGCGGTGCTAGCATTTCGGCACCGAAGTCCTGAACCCACGTCGAAAGGAGAAGTCGCGTGAGGCGAAGGGCAGGTCTCGTCGTCGTGGCGTCGTCGCCCCTCCGCGCGCTCGTCGCATCTTCCGTGTTGGCCCGACAGATCAAGGAGGGCGCGAGCTCGATCCGTCCGGAAATCGCGGCTCACCAAGCCGCGGCCAAAGAACTCCAGCGCGCGATTATCGAGCGCCGCTCGAGCGGCAGGAAGTCCGCGGACTTCTTCGGCACTCAGTGCTGCCAGATTCTGCACATTCCCGCCGCGGCCTTCACGAGCGTCGATGGCGCCGTGCCGCTTTCCGACGGCGATACCGGATACATGTATCCGAGCTCCTTTGGAGGCCAGTACGATTTCTCGCAGGCATCACGGGCGGCTGCCAGGCTGCCCCGCCGCTTTTCTGTCCCGACGCGAGCGTGACACGAGGTCAGATGGCCGTGTTCCTGTCCAAGGCGCTCGGGCTCTACTTCCGGTAGGAGTTCTCCGCCTCTTCTCACCGGGCGGCCCTGTCTAGGAGACTTCGAATCCGGGGGGGCCTGAGCAGGGCCCCCGCGCCCTGACGGACCGCCAGCCGAAAATCGCCCAGCCCTATGATTCGCCGGCCCGGGAGCCCGCGGCTCTGCGATCGAACGCGGATCACGGATCCGGACCTTCTCGAGTCCATGGGGTTCCCGCGAGACGCAACGAACGTCTATCGCGCGCGCTCGGTCGATCTGCCCGTGAAGGAGGAACCTGACGAGTTCGGCCCGTTCTTCCACCACAAGACGATCGCCCCGGTGGCCCTCCGGGGTTCCCGGTCCCCTGATTCCTGGGAATGGTGGTGCGAGGGGTATGGGATGGAGGTGTACCGCCAAGGGCCCGTGGAGTTCGCTGACGCCCAGGTGGAGCTTCCGACGGGCGCCAACGTGGCCGCCGTCCGGTGGTGGGCTCGCGACGAGGATCTCGGCAATATCTCGATTTTCCTGTTCGAGGTCTGCCGGGCGGGCGCCGAAGGCCCGCCGAGCATCATCCTCAGGGGATCGGCCGATCCCGCTACTCTCGGCCAAGACGGCAACCAGTCGGGAGTGGTGCCCGGTTCGAGCGGCTACACCGTGAACAACCGGGATTGCTACTATCTGGCGCGAGTGTTCTTCGAGGATCCGTCGAGCGATCTGGCGCTTCAGAAGATCCGGTATCAGTGGAAGCGGGATGTCTCTCCCGCGCCGGCCGTTGCGACGTTCGGCGACGTCCCGACGAGCCATCCCTTCTTCCAGTTCGTCGAGGCCCTTGCGGCTTCGGGGATCACGGCGGGTTGCGGCGGCGGCAACTATTGCCCCGATGACGGGTTGACGCGCGGCCAGATGGCCGTCTTCCTGTCGAAAGCGCTCGGGCTCTACTTTCCGTAGGAGCGCGAGCCGGAGCGGCTTTTCGGGGCGCGCCCGCCGGGAAGAACGGGCAGCGCCGCCGGCTGCGGTGGTAACTCCCGGGCCTTCAGCCAAATAGATCGGCGCCTTCGAGGAACTTCGCATATACTCCGCCTCCCGGTCGGGGCGGGCCGTTCGGGGGTTGCCCGGGCGGTAGGAGCCGGAACCGGGGAAGTCGCTCAGGGGCAGGGGTTTTCGCTTGACAGGCCCCCGTGCGGCGCGTACGATTCGCGGGTTTTTCCTCTGGACTCGGGCGGGCCGGTGGGCCTGACTCGCCCGACCCAAAGTAAAGCGTTTTACGGTCGATCTCGGGTCCTTCCACGGCTCCGGGGGACTCGGGGAGATCAGGAGAGTCGATGCCGACAATTTCTCAACTCGTCCGGAAGGGCCGGGAGCGGCTCGCGATGAAGACCGCGTCCCCCGCGCTCCAGCGTTCGCCCCAGCGTCGCGGCGTCTGCACGCGCGTGTACACGACGACGCCCAAGAAACCGAATTCGGCGCTGCGCAAGGTGGCGCGCGTTCGCCTGACGAACGGGATCGAGGTCACGACCTACATCCCCGGCGTCGGGCACAACCTGCAGGAGCACTCGATCGTCATGATCCGGGGCGGCCGCGTCAAGGACCTCCCCGGCGTCCGATACCACGTCATTCGCGGAACGCTCGATGCGGTCGGCGTCGCCAACCGCAAGCAGGGTCGTTCCAAGTACGGCGCCAAGCGCCCCAAGGCCTAGGAGAAGGGAACGATGCCGAGACGCCGAGTCGTTGCCAAGCGCGAGATCCTGCCGGACCCGCTCTACAATTCCCAGCTCGTCACGAAGTTCATCAACTCCGTGATGTCGCAGGGCAAGAAGTCGACCGCCGAGGGGATCCTCTACGGCGCCCTGAACAAGGTGGCCGAGAAGACCCAGGACGACCCGATGAAGGCCTTCAAGAAGGCCATCGAGAACGTCAAGCCGGCGCTCGAGGTGAAGTCGCGCCGCGTGGGCGGCTCGACCTACCAGGTTCCGGTCGAGGTGCGGCCGAATCGCCGGACCTCGCTGGCGATCCGCTGGATCATCGAGTACGCGAGCGCACGCGGCGAGAAGACGATGCGCGAGAAGCTCGCCGCCGAATTCCTGGACGCGGCCAACCTGCGGGGCGGCGCCGTGAAGAAGAAGGACGACACGCACAAGATGGCGGAGGCCAACAAGGCCTTTGCGCACTATCGCTGGTAACCCGAGACCGCAAGACACGAGAGCTGACGAGAGACCCATGGCGCGCATTCACCCACTCAACGACACCCGGAACATCGGGATCATGGCGCACATCGACGCCGGCAAGACGACGACGACCGAGCGCATCCTGTTCTACACGGGCGTCAACTACAAGCTGGGCGAGGTCCACGAAGGCACCGCGACGATGGACTGGATGGTGCAGGAGCAGGAGCGCGGCATCACGATCACGTCGGCCGCGACGACCTGCTTCTGGAAGCCTTCGACCCCCGATGCGCCGTTGGTCCGGATCAACATCATCGATACGCCCGGCCACGTGGATTTCACGGCCGAGGTCGAGCGGTCCCTTCGGGTGCTCGACGGCGCGGTGGCCGTTTTCGACGCCGTCGCGGGCGTGGAGCCGCAGTCCGAGACGGTGTGGCGCCAGGCCAACCGGTACGGCGTTCCCCGCATCGCCTTCGTCAACAAGATGGACCGGGTCGGAGCCAACTTCGCGCGCTGCGTCGAGATGATGAAGACGAAGCTGAACGCCAAGCCGGCGCCCATCCAGGTCCCCTGGGGGACCGAGGCGGACCACAAGGGAGTCATCGATCTCGTCGCCATGAAGGCGATCGAATTCCACGACGACGCCCAGGGGTCGAAGTTCGACATCCTCGACATCCCGGCCGACATGCAGGCCGAAGCCGACAAGTACCGCGAGATGCTGATCGAGACCGTCGCCGAAACCGACGACGCCCTGCTCGAAAAGTACCTGCACGGGGGCAAGGTCGAGCACCCGGAGATCAAGGCCGCGCTGCGCCGGGCGACGGTCTCCGGGCACGTGCAGCCGGTCATCTGCGGCTCGGCCTTCAAGAACAAGGGCGTGCAGCAGTTGCTCGACGCCGTGGTCGACTACCTTCCGTCCCCGCTCGACGTCCCGGCGATCAAGGGCCACGACGACGTGGGCGCGGAGCTCGAGCGGCCGGCCGCCGACGACGCGCCGTTCTCGGCCCTCATCTTCAAGATCATGACGGATCCTTTCGTCGGCCAGCTGGCGTTCTTCCGCGTGTACTCGGGCCACCTCGACGCCGGGTCCGGCGTGTTCAACTCGACCAAGGACGGGCGCGAGCGGGTCGGCCGCCTCCTCAAGATGCACGCCAACAAGCGCGAGGAGATCAAGGAGGTCTGGGCCGGCGACATCGCGGCGGCCGTCGGCCTCAAGAACGTCCAGACGGGCGACACGATCTGCGACGAGAACAATCCGGTCATCCTCGAGGCGATGAACTTCCCCGAGCCGGTGATCGCGGTCGCGATCGAGCCCAAGACCAAGGCCGACCAGGAAAAGATGGGCATGGCCCTCGCCAAGCTGATGCAGGAAGACCCGACCTTCAAGGTGCACACCGACAAGGAGACCGGGCAGACGATCATCCGCGGCATGGGCGAGCTCCACCTCGAGATCATCACGGACCGCATGGTGCGGGAGTTCAACGTCGGGGCCAACATCGGCAAGCCGCAGGTCGCGTATCGCGAGGCGATCACCAAGGAGGCCCAGGGCCACGGCCGGTTCATCCGGCAGTCGGGCGGGCGCGGACAGTACGGAGAGTGCAAGATCCGCATCAAGCCGGCCGAGGAAGGCCACGATTTCGTCTTCGACAACGAGATCAAGGGCGGTGCGATCCCGAAGGAATTCATCAAGCCGATCGAGCAGGGCATCAAGGAAGCCCTGGAGACCGGGATTCTCGCCGGGTACCCGACGACGGGCGTGCACGTCGAGCTCTACGACGGCTCCTTTCACGACGTCGACTCCTCGGAGATGGCCTTCAAGATCGCCGGCTCGATGGCGTACCAGGACGCCGCCAAGAAGGCCAAGCCCATCATCAAGGAACCGATCATGGACGTCGAGGTGGTCGTGCCCGAGGACTACATGGGCGACGTCATCGGCGACCTCTCGTCCCGCCGCGGCCACATCAAGCACATGGAGCCGCGCGCCGGCGTCCAGGTCATCACGGCCCGCGTGCCGCTTTCGGAGATGTTCGGCTATTCGACCAACCTGCGCTCGATGACGCAGGGCCGCGGCAACTACACGATGCAGTTCGCCGCGTACGACGAGGTTCCCCGGTCCGTCAGCGAAGAGATCATCGCCAAAGTGGGCAGCAAGTAGGAATGATTTGCGGGCTTCCGTAAAGCGAAATTGGTGAGGAGCGATGGCTAAAGAGAAATTCGATCGCAGCAAGCCGCACGTGAACATCGGGACGATTGGTCACGTGGATCACGGGAAGACGACGTTGACGGCGGCGATCACGTTGATTTTGTCGAAGAAGGGGTTGGCGACGGCGAAGGGGTACGACCAGATCGACAACGCGCCGGAGGAGAAGGCGCGTGGGATCACGATCAACACGGCGCACGTGGAGTATTCGACGGAGAAGCGGCACTACGCGCACGTGGATTGTCCGGGTCACGCGGACTACGTGAAGAACATGATCACGGGTGCGGCGCAGATGGACGGAGCGATTTTGGTGGTGTCGGCGGCGGACGGGCCGATGCCGCAGACGCGGGAGCACATACTGCTGGCGCGTCAGGTTGGGGTGCCGTACATGGTGGTGTTTTTGAACAAGACGGACATGGTGGACGACCCGGAGCTTCTGGAGCTCGTGGAGCTGGAGGTTCGGGAGCTTTTGACGTCGTACGGGTTTCCTGGGGACAAGATTCCGATCGTGAAGGGTTCGGCGTTGAAGGCGGGGGAGTCGGCGGACCCGAACTCGGCGGAGGCCAAGTGCATTCTGGAGCTGATGGACGCGGTGGACGCGTACATTCCGGTTCCGGAGCGTGCGATGGACAAGGATTTCCTGATGCCGATCGAGGACGTGTTCTCGATTTCGGGCCGCGGGACGGTGGTGACGGGCCGAGTGGAGCGCGGGGTGGTGAAGGTGGGCGAGGAAGTGGAGATCGTGGGGATTCGGCCGACGCAGAAGAAGGTGGTGACGGGAGTGGAGATGTTCCGCAAGCTGCTGGACCAGGGGCAGGCGGGGGACAACGTGGGGCTGCTGTTGCGTGGGACCGAGCGCAAGGACGTGGAGCGGGGTCAGGTGTGCGCCAAGCCGGGATCGATCACGCCGCACCTGAAGTTCACGGCGCAGGCGTACATCCTGACGAAGGAAGAGGGCGGGCGGCACACGCCGTTTTTCAACGGGTACCGGCCGCAGTTTTTCTTCCGGACCACCGACGTGACGGGGACGGCGCAGCTGCCCAAGGGTGTCGAGATGGTGATGCCCGGCGACAACGTGAACCTGGAGATCAACCTGATCACGCCGATTGCCATGGAAAAGGGCCTGCGCTTCGCCATCCGCGAGGGCGGCCGCACCGTCGGCGCCGGAACCATCGTCGAGATTTGGAGTAACTATGCAGATCGCATTTCGCCAGGGATCGTGGGTAGCGGCCGTTTACTCGTCCGCCGCGTCGAGCGGCGCTAAATGCCAAGAACGACAAGATCCGCATCCGCCTCAAGGCCTTCGACTACCGGATCCTCGACCAGTCGGCGAGCGAGATCGTGGACACGGCCAAGCGGACCGGAGCCAAGGTCGCGGGCCCGATCCCGCTGCCGACGGCGATCGCGCGCTTCACGGTCAACCGCTCGCCGCACGTCGACAAGAAGTCGCGCGAGCAGTTCGAGATGCGGACGCACAAGCGCCTGCTGGACATCCTCGAGCCGACGTCGCAGACGGTCGACGCGCTGATGAAGCTCGAGCTCCCGGTCGGCGTCGACGTCGAGATCAAGGCGTTCGGAAAGTAGAGCCATGGCCGTACACGGAATCATCGGCAAGAAGGTGGGGATGACCCAGATCTTCGCGGCGGACGGCACGGTGGTGCCGGTCACCGTCGTGCAGGCCGGGCCGTGCCTCGTCGTGCAGAAGAAGACCGCGGACAAGGACGGGTACGACGCGCTCCAGATCGGCCTGGTCGGGCCCGCGGCCCGACCGCCGCGCCAACAAGGCGGCGCGGGGCCGATTCGAGAAGGCCGGTGTGGCCCCGATGCGGACGCTGATGGAGGTCCGGGCCGACAAGGGCGACGAGCTCAAGCCCGGGGACAAGGTCCTCTGCGACGCGTTCGCCGAGCAGGACCACGTGGACATCATCGGCACGTCCAAGGGCAAGGGGTTCATGGGCGTCGTTGCGCGGCACGGGTTCCGCGGCGGCGCGGCGACCCACGGCTCGATGTTTCACCGGGCGCCGGGCTCGATCGGTCCGTCCGCATTTCCGTCGCGCGTCTATCCCGGAACCCGCTCCTCGGGGCGGCTCGGCGGCCGCCAGTCGACCTCCAAGAACCTGGTCGTCGTTCGGGTCGACGCCGAGAAGAACCTCCTCTACATCTCCGGCGCCGTCCCGGGCGCGCGGAACGCGATCGTCAAGATCGTGCGCTCGAGCTTCGGCAGGAAGAAGGCGTAAGGACCATGGCCAAGATCCCCGTTTTCAACTGGAAGAAGGAGCAGGTCGGCGAGGTCGCCCTGCCCGCCGACGTCTTCGCGTACCCGTACCGCCGGCACCTGGTGTGGGAAGTCGTCAAGGCGTACCTGGCGGGCCAGCGCGCCGGCACGCACAAGACGAAGGTCCGGTCCGAGGTCGCCGGCTCCGGCAAGAAGCCGTTCAAGCAGAAGGGCACCGGGCGCGCCCGCCAGGGCGGCGGGCGGCCGCCGATTCACCGCCACGGCGGGACGGTGCACGGCCCGGTGCCGCGCTCGTACGCCCAGCGCATCTCGGTCGGCGAGAAGAAGAACGCCCTGAAGGCGGTCCTTTCGCGCCGGGCGGCCGAGGAGCGGATCGTCGTGATCGACAAGATGGACGTGACGAGCCACGAAGACGCAGGATCTCGTCACGGCCGTCGGGGCGCTCGGGATCGAGGGCAAGACGCTGTTCGTGGATGCTCGCGGCAACGAGAACTTCGTCCGGGCCTCGCGCAACGTGAAGACGTGGAAGGTCGTGGATCCGCTGGCGGTCAACGCGTACGACGTGCTCGCCCACGGGACGCTCGTGCTCTCGAAGCAGGCGCTCTCGCGCGTCGTCAAGAACCTGGGAGGCGAGTGATGGATGCCCAGCGAATCATCCGCCGGCCGCTGATCACCGAGAAGGCCGCGCAGATGAAGGAAGCGGCGAACACGATCTGCTTCGAGGTCGACCGCTCGGCCAACAAGATCGAGGTCCGCCGCGCCGTCGAGAAGCTCTTCGGCGTCAAGGTGCTCGACGTCCGGGTCGCCAACCGGGAAGGCAAGTGGAAGCGCATGGGCCGGTTCCTCGGCCAGCGCAGGGCCTGGAAGAAGGCCTACGTCCGGCTCGCGCCGGATCAGAAGATCGAGTTCTTCGAGGGCGTATAACCGTATGGCAGTCAAGAAGTTCAAACCGACGTCTCCCGGAGTCCGGTTCCAGACCAAGCTCGACTTCCAGGAGCTCTCTCCGGTCCGCCCGGAGAAGCGCCTGACGGTCGGCCTGCGCGCGACCGGCGGCCGCAACAACCAGGGTCGGACGACGTCCCGGTTCATGGGCGGCGGGCACAAGCGGCTGTACCGGATGATCGACTTCCGGCGGGACAAGCAGGACATCCCGGCCCGGGTCGCGTCGATCGAGTACGATCCCAACCGCTCCGCGCGGATCGCGCTGCTCCATTACGCCGACGGCGAGAAGCGCTACATCCTCGCTCCCAACGGCCTGACCGTCGGCGCGACCGTGGTGTCCGGGCCCGCGAGCGGACATCCTTCCGGGCAACGCGCTGCCGCTGAAGGCGATCCCGCTCGGCACGACGATCCACAACATCGAGCTGACCCGGGGCAAGGGCGGCCAGCTGGTGCGTTCGGCCGGCGCGGCCGCCCAGCTGATGGCCAAGGAGGGCACCTTCGCCCAGGTCCGCCTGCCCTCCGGCGAGGTCCGCGAGGTCCACAGCGAGTGCTACGCCACGATCGGGCAGGTCGGCAACCTCGAGCACGAGAACGTCTCGATCGGCAAGGCCGGTCGGAATCGGTGGATGGGCTGGCGCCCGCACAACCGCGGCGTCACGATGAACCCCGTCGACCACCCGATGGGCGGCGGCGAAGGCAAGACCTCGGGTGGGCGCCACCCGACCTCTCCCTGGGGCTGGAAGACGAAGGGAATGAAGACTCGCAACAACAAGCGCACCGACGGATTCATCGTCCGCCGGCGCAAGTCGAAGGTCTAAACGATGGCACGTTCGATCAAGAAGGGTCCGTTCGTGGACGATCACCTGGTCAAGAAGGTGGCGGCCCTGAACGCGTCCCGCGACAAGAAGGTCGTGAAGACCTGGTCCCGCCGCTCGACGGTCATCCCCGACATGGTCGGGCACACGATCGCCGTGCACAACGGGCGCAAGTTCATCCCGGTGTACGTCGCCGAGAACATGGTCGGCCACAAGCTCGGCGAGTTCGCGCCGACCCGGATCTTCAAGGGGCACGGCGGCAAGAAGGCCGCGGAGGCCGGCGCGGCCGTCGCCGCCGCCGCCCGACCGGCTCCGGGCGCCGCCCCGGCGGCTCCGGCGGCCAAGGCGTAGACGCGATGAAAGCCACAGCGAAGCTCCGGTACATGAAGGGCTCCGCGCAGAAGGTGCGCCTGGTGGCGGACCTCGTGCGCGGCAAGAAGGTCAACGACGCGGTGGCCATCCTGCGCCACGCCAGGAAGGTCGCCGCCCGCGACATCCTCAAGACCCTGCAGTCGGCGGTCGCCAACGCCGAGCAGAAGGAAGCCCAGCTCGACGTGGACCAGCTCGTGGTCCGCCGGATCACGGTGGACAAGGGCCCGCAGGAGAAGCGGGTGCGGCCGGCGCCGATGGGTCGCGCTTACCGGGTCCTGCACCGCAAGAGCCACCTGACGATCGAACTCTCGGACGAGGCGTAAGGAGAACCATGGGGCAGAAAGTCCATCCCTACGGATTCCGACTCGGATTCAACCGCACCTGGCACTCGCGCTGGTTCTCGGAGAAGGACTACCTGAAGTTCCTTCACGACGACCTCCAGCTGCGCCAGGAGCTCAAGCGCCGGCTCTCGCACGCCGGCGTCTCCGAGGTCGACATCGAGCGCTTCTCCGGGAAGCTCAAGGTCAACATCCAGACGTCGCGTCCCGGCATCATCATCGGAAAGCGCGGCGCCGAGGTGGACCGGCTGCGGGACGAGCTGCAGAAGCGGACGGGCACCGAGGTGCACATCAACATCATCGAGATCCAGCGCCCGGAGACCGACGCCCAGCTCGTCGCCGAGTCGATCGCTCTGCAGCTGGAGCGGCGGGTCGCATTCCGCCGTGCCATGAAGAAGGGAATCGAGTCCGCGTTCCGTTTCGGCGCGCAGGGGATCAAGATCCGGTGTGCCGGCCGGCTGAACGGCGCCGAAATCGCGCGATCGGAGTGGTACCAGGAGGGCCGGCTGCCGCTGCACACCCTGAAGGCCGACATCGACTACGGGTTCGCCGAGGCGAACACCACCTACGGGAAGATCGGCGTGAAGGTCTGGATCTATCGCGGCGAGCAGCACAAGGCCAAGAACCGCCGCAAGAGCGCGGCGTAAGCGAGTTCCGTCATGTTGATGCCTTCGAAGGTCAAATACAGGAAACAGCAGCGCGGTCGCATGCGGGGCAAGGCGTTCCGCGGCGGCGAGCTGGCGTTCGGCGACATGGGCCTCCAGGTCCTCGAGCCCGGCTGGATCACCGCGCGCCAGATCGAGGCCGGCCGCGTCGCGATGACGCGCGCGGTCAAGCGGGGCGGGAAGATCTGGATCCGGATCTTCCCGGACAAGCCGTACACGAAGAAACCGGCCGAAACGCGCATGGGCAAGGGCAAGGGAGCGCCCGAGGGCTGGGTCGCGGTCGTCAAGCCGGGCCGGATCCTCTACGAGATGGAGGGGGTCGACTTCACCATCGGCAAGGAGGCGCTCGAGCTCGCGGCCGACAAGCTCGGCCTGAAGACGCGCCTGGTGACCCGGGCATCCGAGATGGAGATCCGATGAAGAGGAAGGAACGCGAGACGCTCGCCCAGCAGAGCGAGGCCGACCTCGCCGAGAAGGAGAAGCAGCTGAAGGAAGCATCCTGGAAGCTCCGGCTCCAGAAGGCGACGGGGCAGCTCGAGGATCCGAGCCGCCTGAAGACCATCCGGCGCGACATCGCGCGGGTGAAAACGTACCAGCGGGCCCGAAAGGCGGAGGCAGGTCAGTGAACGAAACGGCCAGGGCGAAAAACCGGGCGACGCGAGTCGGCCGCGTGGTTTCCGACAAGATGCAGAAGACGATCGTCGTCGAGGTCGAGCGCCGCGTGCAGCACGCCGAGTACACGCGCACGATCAGGCGGACCAGCCGCTTCCACGCCCACGACGAGGCCAACGCGGCCCACGTCGGGGACCGCGTCCGGATCGAAGAGACCCGCCCGCTCTCGAAGCTGAAGCGCTGGCGGCTGCGGGAAATCCTCGTGAAGGCGCAGGCGTAGGGAGAACCGATGATTCAGATGGGGACCATCCTCGAGGTGGCGGACAACTCCGGGGCGCGCAAGATCGCCTGCATCCGCATGCGGGGCGGCTCGGCCGGCCAGTACGCGGGGCTGGGCGACATCATCACCGCCTCGGTCAAGGAGGCCGCGCCCGACTCGCCGTTCGTCGAAAAACACGGGAAGCGGGTCGTGCGCGCCGTCATCGTGCGCACCCGGCGCAACCACCGTCGTCGCGACGGCTCGTACATCCGGTTCGACGACAACGCCGCCGTGCTGATCTCCAACGAGGGAGAGCCGATCGGCACGCGCGTCTTCGGGCCTGTCGCGCGCGAACTGCGCGAGAAGAAGTTCATGAAAATCATCTCCCTCGCACCGGAAGTGCTGTGATGCCGAAACCGAAGCTCAAGAAGGACGACATGGTCGTCGTGATCGCCGGCCGCGACCGGGGCCGCCAGGGGCGGATCCTGCGGGTCATTCCCGGCAAGGGCCGCGTCATCGTCGAGCGCGTCAACATGATCAAGCGGCATACGCGCCCGAACCCGAGCAAGAACATCGCCGGGGGCATCTCGGAGCGCGAGGCCACGATCCACATCTCCAATGTGATGCTCGTCGACCCGGACCGCAACGTCGGAACGCGCATCGGCCGCCGCCGCGACGCGGAAGGCAAACCCGAGCGCGTCGCCAAGAAGAGCGGCGCGGTGCTCGCTTAAAGGAACGCCATGGCTGCGAGACTCAAAGAACGGTACGCCAAGGAGGTCGCCCCGGCCCTGAAGAAGGAGTTCGGGATCGACAACGTCATGGCCATCCCGCGCCTCGAGAAGATCGTCCTGAACATGGGCCTGGGCGAGGCCGTCGCCAACCCGAAGATGCTCGAAGGCGCGGCCGACGAGCTGTCGTCCATCGCGGGCCAGCGCGCCAACGTCACCAAGGCGAAGAAGTCCATCGCGACCTTCAAGCTCCGGACGGGGATGCCGATCGGGGCCCGCGTGACGCTGCGGGGCGATCGCATGTGGGAGTTTCTCGACCGCCTGATCAACATCGCCCTGCCGCGCGTGCGCGACTTCCGCGGCGTCTCGGGCAAGGCGTTCGACGGCCGCGGCAACTACACGCTCGGGGTCCGGGACCACTTCATCTTTCCGGAGATCGACTACGCGAAGACGGACAAGTCCAAGGGGCTCAACGTGACGATCGTGACGACGGCGGGGCGGGACGACCGGGCGAAGGCGCTTCTGGCCGAGCTCGGCATGCCGTTCGCCAAGTAGACAGAGGAAGACCCGATGGCCACACGTGCAATGCGAATCAAGGCGGCGAGGAAGCCGAAGTTCATGACCCGGACGGTCCGGCGGTGCCGCGTGTGCGGCCGCCCGCGGGCGGTCTTCCGCAAGTTCGGCCTGTGCCGAATCTGCTTTCGTCAGAACGCCAATCAGGGCTACATCCCGGGCGTTCTGAAGGCTTCGTGGTGAGGCGATGAAAACGAGCGATCCGCTGAGCGATCTGCTGACCCGGCTCAAGAACGGGATGCGTGCGGGCCACGAGCGCGTCGACGTGCCGTCCTCGCGCGTGAAGGAGGCCGTCCTCAAGGTCCTCGAGCAGGAAGGGTTCGTGTCTTCCTTCCGAAAGGTCCAGGAGGCGGGGCGGCCGGTGCTGCGCGTGGGACTGAAGTACGACCACGAGGGCGAGCCGATCGTTTCGGGCCTGGAGCGCGTCTCCCGGCCCGGCCGGCGCGTCTACGCCAAGGCCGATGCCATCCCGGAGGTCCTGGGCGGCCTCGGGGTTTCGATCGTTTCGACATCGAAGGGCATCGTCACGGACCGGGCCGCGCGCGAGGCGCGCCTGGGCGGCGAAGTTCTCTGCAACGTATGGTGAGGGCCAAAGGAGCACATTTGTGTCGCGCATAGGGAAAATGCCGGTGACGATCCCCAAGGGGGTCGATGTCAAGGCGGACGCCGCGACGGTCCGGGTCAAGGGGCCCAAGGGTGAGCTTTCCAGCGCCATCCCGGCCGGCCTGACCGTGTCCGTCGCCGACGGTCTGGTGAGGATCGCGCGCGGGTCGGACGAGCCGCGGATGCGCGCCGTTCACGGCCTTCTGCGGAGCCTGGTCGCCAACAACGTCGAGGGCGTGACGAAGGGGTTCACGCGCGAGCTCGAGATCTCGGGCGTCGGCTACAAGGCCGAGGTCCGGGGCAAGTCGGTGGTCTTCTCGCTGGGCTATTCGCACCCCGTGGACTTCGCCATTCCGGACGGCATCGCGATCGCGATCGATGCCAAGGCGGGCAAGATGACCGTGACCGGCGCCGACAAGCAGCGGGTCGGCCAGACGGCCGCGGAGATCCGGAAGCTCCGGGTGCCGGACCCCTACAAGGCCAAGGGAATCAAATACGCCGACGAAACGATCCGGCGCAAGGTCGGCAAGGCGGGCGGAAAGTAACCATGAACCGATCGCAAGCACGCACGGAAGCCCGGGGGAGGGTTCGCATCCGGGTTCGGCAGCGGGTCCGCGGCGCCGCGGAGCGCCCGCGACTGGCCGTCTTCAAGAGCGGACGGCACATCTACGCCCAGATCATCGACGACGGGCGGGGATCCACGCTCGCTCACGCTTCGTCGCTCGACGCGGGCCTGCGCAAGGACGGCCCCAAGGGGGGATCGCGCGAGGCCGCCGGCAAGGTGGGCACGCTCGTCGCCGAGCGCGCGAAGAAGGCCGGGATCAAGAAGGTCGTCTTCGACCGCGGCGGCTATCGCTATCACGGCCGGGTCAAGGCGCTGGCCGAGGGCGCCCGATCGGGCGGCCTGGAGTTCTAGGAATGGTCGGGATCACGAGGAGAACGGAACGATGAGCAGCAACCGGGGCCCGCGGGCGCCGCGCGAGCGCGAGAAGGAACGTGACGCGCAGGGTCGCGAACTGATCGACCGCGTCGTCCACATCAACCGCGTCACGAAGGTCGTCAAGGGCGGAAAGAACTTCTCGTTCTCCGCGCTCGTCGTCGTCGGGGACGGCCAGGGCCGCGTCGGATACGGCTCGGGCAAGGCGAAAGAAGTCCCGATGGCGATCAAGAAGGGCATCGAGATGGCGAAGAAGAACATGCAGAAGGTCTCCCTGAAGGGATCCACCATCCCGCATGCCATCATCGGCGCCTACGGAGCCGGCCGGGTGCTCCTCAAGCCGGCGGCGGCCGGAACCGGCGTGATCGCGGGCGGTCCCGTGCGTGCGGTCCTCGAATCCGTCGGCATCCAGGACATCCTGACGAAGTCGCTTCGGACGACGAACCCGCACAACGTCATCAAGGCCACCTTCGATGGGCTGCTGAGGCTGCGCAACGAGGAAGAGTTCGCGCGCCGGCGCGGCCGCACCGTGCCCGCGCAGGCCCCGGCGGTGGAGGAGAAGGCGTGACGGAGACGGCGAAGGCCTCCGAGAAGCGAGGCAAGAAGGACGGCAACCGGCTGACGATCACGCAGGTGCGAAGCGGGATCTGCACGCCGAAGGATCAGAAGGCCACGCTCGTCGGCCTCGGGTTCAGCCGGATGGGACAGAAAGTCATGCGCGAGGACTCGCCGGCGGTGCGCGGGATGATCCGCAAGGTCCGCCACCTCGTGGAAGTGGCGAAGGGCTAGGTCAATGGTCGAGAAGAAGAAGAAAACCACGAAGAAAGCGGCCCCGGCCGCGAGGAAGCCGGCCCGGGCGGCGGCGAAGGCTCCGTCCACGGCGAAGGCCGCGGCTGCCAGGCCCGCGGCCCCGCAGGCCGCCAAACCGCCCAAGGCGGCCCGCAAGGCGGCGGCGTCCCCGTCGCGTCCGGCCGCCACGGGCGTGCACGACCTCGCCCCGGCGGCGGGAGCGACGCACTACCGCAAGCGCGTCGGGCGCGGCCCGGGTTCCGGGCACGGAAAGACGGCCGGCCGCGGGCACAAGGGTCAGAAGTCGCGGTCCGGCTATCGGCACCAGCGCGGGTTCGAGGGCGGCCAGATGCCGCTGCACCGGCGGCTGCCCAAGCGCGGATTCACGAACATCTTCCGCGTCGAGTACGACGTGGTCAACATCTCCGACCTCGATCGTTTCGAGGCCGGGGCGGCGGTCACTCCCGAGACCCTCTCGGCATCGCGCCTGACGCGCAAGAATCGGCTGATCAAGATTCTCGGCGACGGGCAGATCCGGAAGGCCCTGACGGTTTCGGCCCACAAGTTCTCGGCGTCCGCCAAGGCCTCGATCGAGGCGGCCGGCGGCCGCTGCGAGGTGCTTGCCCGTTGAGCGCCCTCCAGAGCTTCGCCAACGTCTTCAACGTGCCGGACCTGCGCAAGCGGGTGATCTTCACGTTCCTCGTCCTCGCCATCTACCGGCTGGGGGCGCACATCCCCACGCCCGGCGTCGATCCCGAGGCGATCAACGCCTTCTTCAAGGCGTCGGCCGGCTCGATCTTCGGGTTCCTGGACATCTTCTCGGGCGGCGCCCTGCGGCGTCTGTCCGTCTTCGCGCTCGGGATCATGCCGTACATCTCGAGCTCCATCATCCTGCAGCTGTTGACGGTCGTCTGGCCCTACCTCGAGAAGCTCTCGAAGGAAGGGGAGATGGGCCGCAAGAAGATCACCCAGTACACGCGGTACGGGACCGTCGGCCTGTCGTTCATTCAGGCAAGCGGCATCGCTGCGTGGCTGCAGAAGCAATCGGCGCCGGGCGGCGCTCCCCTCGTGCCGCACCCGGGCTGGGGCTTCCTGTTGATGACGGTGCTGACGCTGACCACGGGCACGATCTTCATCATGTGGCTCGGTGAGCAGATCACCGAGCGGGGGATCGGCAACGGCATCTCCCTCATCATCTTCGCCGGCATCGTGGCCAACCTGCCCCGGGCGATCTTCGGGCTCTTCCAGCAGATCCGCAACCAGACGATCGGCGTCGTCGTGCTCCTCTTCGTGCTCGTCTTCATGGTCGCCATCGTCGCGCTGGTCGTCTTCGTCGAGCGCGCCCAGCGCCGGATTCCGGTCCAGTACGCCAAGCGGGTCGTCGGGCGGCGGGTCTACGGCGGGCAGAACACGTACCTGCCGCTGCGCGTGAACACCGGCGGCGTCATTCCCATCATCTTCGCGATCTCGATCCTGCAGCTGCCGGCCTATCTGGCCGGCATCTCGGGGGCGGACTGGATGAAGCGCGTCGCCGAGTCCCTGGGCATGGGGCATCCGCTCTACCTGCTCCTCTACGCGGCGGGCATCCTGTTCTTCTGCTACTTCTACACCTCGATCGTCTTCAACCCGACCGACACGGCCGACAACATGCGCAAGTACGGCGGGTTCATCCCCGGCATCCGCCCGGGGAAGAAGACCGCGGACTACATCGACGCGGTGCTCTCGCGGATCACGGTCGTGGGCGCCGCCTACCTGGCGTTCGTCGCCCTGCTGCCGGACATCCTCAACAACGGCCTGAAGGTCCAGGGCATCCCGGGCATGGGCCCATGGCTCGACGGGGTCCTCCCGCGGTTCCTGACCCAGGGCTTCGGATTCAACTTCTACTTCGGTGGCACGTCGCTGCTGATCGTGGTCGGCGTCGCGATGGACACGGTCCAGCAGGTCGAGTCGAAGCTCGTCGAACATCACTACACCGGCTTTCTCAAGAAGAGCCGGATCCGGGGGCGGCGGGGCTGATGCGAATCGTCTTCCTCGGGCCTCCGGGCAGCGGCAAGGGCACCCAGGCGCGGCTCCTCGCGGAGCGGCTGGGAGTGCCCACGGTCTCGACCGGCGAGATCCTGCGGGAGGCCGTCCGCCAGAAGACGCCGCTGGGTCTGAAGGCGCAGGCCGTGATGGAGACGGGCGAGCTCGTCTCGGACGACCTCATCCTTGCCCTGATCGGCGAGCGCATCGGGCAGCGCGACGCCCGCGCGGGCTTCATCCTCGACGGCTTCCCGCGGACGCTCGCTCAGGCGAAGGCCTTCGAAACCATGCTCGCCGCCTCCGGCGACGCGCTGTCGGCGGCCCTCAACTTCTCGGTGCCGGAGGCCCAGTTGACGGAGCGCATGCTGGCCCGCGCCCAGGCGGAGGGCCGCGCGGACGACCGCCCGGAGACGATCCGGGAGCGGTTGCGCGTCTACCGGGAGAAGACCGAGCCGCTCGTGGGCTTCTATCGGGGGCGCGACCTGCTGGCGGAGGTCGACGGGGTCGGACCGGTGCCCGAGATCGCCCAGCGGATCGACGAGGCTCTCTCGGCGGTGCGCCGGCCGGGGGGCGCGGCGTGATCACGATCCGAAGCCAGGAAGAGCTCGTCAAGCTCGAGGAAGCGTCGCGGATCGTCCTCGAGACGCTCGACGTCGTCGAGAAGGCCGTGGCCCCGGGCGTGACGACCAACGACCTCGATGCGATCGCGGAGGCGGAGATCCGCAAGCGCGGCGGTCGTCCCGCCTTCGTGGGCTACCGGGGGTATCCAAAGACCCTCTGCACGTCGATCAACGACGAGGTCGTGCACGGCATCCCCGGCAAGCGCGCTCTCGCCGAGGGCGACGTGGTCGGGATCGACTGCGGCGCGGTGGTCGGCGGCTACTACGGGGACGCCGCGAGGACCGTTGCGGTCGGCCGCATCGACCGGGAGTCCGCGACGCTGCTCGAAACGACCCGGGAGGCGCTTCACGCCGGAATCGCGGCGGCCCGTCCCGGGGGCCGGGTCTCCGACATCGGCGCGGCGGTCGAGGCCGTCGCCCTGGTCCACGGGTATGGTGTGGTCCGCGACTTCGTGGGCCACGGCGTGGGCACGGCGCTCCACGAGGAGCCCCAGATCCCGAACTACGGTCCGGCGGGCCGGGGCAGCCTCTTGAAGGCCGGGATGGTGCTGGCCATCGAGCCGATGTTCAATCTCGGACGGGCCGAGGTGGCGGTGGACCCGGACGGCTGGACGGTGCGCACGCGGGACCGGTCGACGTCCGCGCACTTCGAGTACACGATCGCCCTGGAGCCCGAGGGGGCGGTCATTCTGGGAATGGGTTCGCTGTCCGCGCTGCGGACGGCGGTCTCGGCTTGAGGCCATGACGAAGGAAGACGCAATCGAGGTCATGGCAACGGTCGTCGAACCGTTGCCGAACGCGATGTTTCGAGTGGAGCTGGAGAACAAGCACCAGGTTCTGGCGCATATCTCGGGCAAGATGCGGAAGAATTTCATCCGCATTCTCCCGGGCGACAAGGTCCTGGTGGAGCTTTCGCCCTACGACCTGGCGCGGGGCCGCATCATTTATCGGTACAAGTAGGGATCGGTACAAGGGAGCCATCGTGAAAGTTCGAGCGTCCGTCAAGAAAATTTGCGCCAAGTGCAAGATCGTGCACCGCAAGGGGGTCGTCCGCGTGATCTGCACGACGCCCAAGCACAAGCAGAGGCAGGGGTAGGACATGGCACGCATTGCAGGAGTCGACCTGCCGCTGAACAAGCGGGTCGAGATCGGGCTGACGTACATCTACGGCATCGGCCGTCCGAAGGCCAACTTCATCCTGGAGAAGGCCGACGTCCGGCCCGACACGCGGGTCAAGGACCTCTCCGAGGAGGAGGTCGTCCGGATCCGCAAGGTCATCACCGACGACGTGAAGGTCGAGGGCGACCTGCGCCGGGACATTTCGGTCGACATCAAGCGATTGATGGACATCAACTGCTACCGGGGGACGCGCCACCGGCGCAACCTGCCCGTCCGCGGTCAGCGTACGCACACGAACGCACGGACCCGCAAGGGCCCGCGCAAGCAGACGATCGCCGGCAAGAAGAAGGCGACGAAGAAGTAGGAAGTAAGAGGAAGACATGGCTGAACCGACTCCCGCAAGCGCCGTCCCCGAGAAGAGCGCCAAGCCCGGCAAGGGCAAGCGCGCCCGCGCCGGCAAGAAGGAAAAGAAGAACATTCCGCACGGGATGGCGACGGTCAACGCCTCCTTCAACAACACGATCGTTTCGATCGCGGACGCCGAGGGCAACGTCCTCGCGTGGTCTTCGGCGGGGCGGATCGGGTTCAAGGGGTCGCGGAAGGGGACGCCTTTCGCGGCGCAGCTCGCCGCCGCCAACTGCGCGGAGCATGCCAAGGAGCATGGCGTGCGTTCGGTCGACGTTCGGGTCACGGGTCCGGGCGCCGGCCGGGAGTCGGCCATCCGGGCCCTTCAGGCCAACGGCATCGACATCAAGTCCATCAAGGACACCACCCCGATTCCCCACAACGGCTGCCGGCCCCGCAAGCGGCGGCGGGTCTAGGGAATAGGGGATTGTTGACATGGTCGGCGGCCTGCGCCGCCGACCCGTCCGTAAACCGGCGCTTCGGTCCCGGCCGGGAGGAAGGACGCTAAACGCGACGATGGGATCGAGGAGGTAATAGGGTTTGGCCCGCTATAGCGAATCGGTCTGCCGGCTCTGCCGGCGGGAAGGCATGAAGCTGTTCCTCAAGGGGGACCGCTGTTTCAAGGACAAGTGCGCCATCGAGCGGCGCAACTATCCGCCCGGCCAGCACGGCCGGCGTCGCTCGAAGCTGCTGGGCTACGGCATCCAGCTGCGCGAGAAGCAGAAGGTCAAACGGATCTACGGGCTGCTCGAGAGCCAGTTCCGCCTGGCCTTCGGGCGCGCGGAGCGCCGGAAGGGAATCACCGGTGCCAACCTGCTCGAGGAGCTCGAGCGGCGGCTGGACAACGTGACCTTCGCGCTCGGCTTCGCCGCCTCGCGCGCCCAGGCGCGCCAGCTCGTGCGCCACGGCCACGTGACGGTCGACGGCCGCAAGGTCTCGATCCCGTCCTTCCGGGTGGGCAAGGGCCAGGTCATCGCCATCAAGGAGAAGAGTCGCGCCAACGAACAGATCAAGTCGTCGGTCGAGACGGCCCGCGCCCGCGGCGTCCCGGCCTGGCTCGACCTGACGCCGGAGAGCTTCTCCGGTCGGGTCGTCGAGTTGCCGAAGCGCGAAGACATCAAGCTGCCGATTCAGGAGCAGCTGATCGTCGAGCTGTACTCCAAGTAGTTCGGTCAGGAGGAGAGTCCCATATGACGCTTTGGAAAGGTTTTCAGAAGCCCAAGCGGCTCGAGATCGATACCGAGACGCTGACTTCGACGTACGGAAAGTTCTACGCCCAGCCCTTCGAGCGGGGCTTCGGCACGACCGTCGGCAACGCGCTGCGGCGCGTGCTGCTGTCCTCGATCGAAGGGGCGGCGATCACGGCCGTCAAGATCGAGGGCGTGCTCCACGAGTTCTCGTCGCTGCCGGGGGTCGTCGAGGACGTGACCGACATCATCCTCAACCTCAAGCAGATCCCCATCAAGATGCACACGACGGACGAGAAGCTCCTCACGATCGACGTCGAGCGCAAGGGCAAGGTGACGGCCGCCGACCTGCAGGGCGATTCGGCGATCGAGATCCTCGAGCCGGATGCGCCGATCGCAACCCTTTCGGAGAACGGCCGGCTGCGCGCCGAGCTGCGCGTTTCGACGGGCCGGGGTTACGTTTCGGCGGACAAGAATTTCGACGACGACATGGGCATCGGCTACATCCCGATCGACTCCGTGCATTCCCCGGTCCGGCGCGTCAACTACCACGTCGAGGCCGCCCGCATCGGGCAGGCCACCGACTACGACCGCCTCGTCCTGGAGGTCTGGACCAACGGTACGATCTCCCCCACGGACGCGGTGGGCCTCGCGGCGACGCTGCTCCGCGACCACCTGACCATCTTCGTCAACGCCGACCACGAAACCGCGCTCGAAGGGGCGGGCGAGGGCGAGCTGCCGGAGAACCTGGCGGAGTACCTGAACAAGTCGGTCGACGAGCTGGAGCTTTCGGTTCGCAGCGCCAACTGCCTGAAAAACGCCGGCATCCGCAGCATCCGCGACCTCGTGCAGCGGACCGAGAAGGACATGCTCGAGACCAAGAACTTCGGGCGCAAGTCCCTGAACGAGATCAAGGACATCCTCCGTCCGATGGGCCTGTCCCTCGGGATGGAGCTCGAGCCCGTCGAAGCCAAGAGCGAGTAGGTTATGCAGCACAACCGCGCGGGGCGCAAGCTCCGCCGCACGACGTCCCATCGCCTGGCGATGTTTTCCAACCAGCTCGCCTCGCTCGTGACGCACGAGCGGATCGAGACGACCCTGACCAAGGCCAAGGAGCTGCGGCCCCTGGCCGAGCGTCTGGTCACGCGGGCGAAGAACGACGATGTCGCCGCCCGGCGGCACGTGGCCCGCTGGATCCCCGACCGAACCACGGTCAAGAAGCTCTTCGAGGCGATCGCGCCCCGGTTCGTGGATCGGCCGGGCGGCTACACGCGCATCCTGCGCCTCGGCGCCCGCAAGGGCGACGCCGCGGAGGCGGCCATCCTGGAGTTCGTCGACTTCAAGTTCGAGCCGAAGGAACGGGGACCGAAGAAGGAGTCCCTGTCGGACCGGGCGCGGCGCGCCGCCGGGGGGCGTGTCGAGACGGTTCGGAAGAAGAAGGCCGAGGGCGAGGGCGGGGAAGATGCGCAGGGTCAGAAGCCCGCGCGCAAGGCCGGCGCACCCCGGGTCAAGCCCGCCGCCAAGCCCGCTCCCAAGAAGGGCCCGTCGCGCACCGGCCCGTCCAAGCGCGGGGCGTAGGCATTCGCAACGAGGTATCCGGGGCGCCGCGCCTGCGCGGCGCCCTTTTTCGTTTTCGATGAGCCCGAAACGCGCCCGCCGCGCCGCCCTGGCCTGGGGAATCTTCCTTCTCGCGCTGACCTCCTGGCCGTCGCCCCCGGAGGTCCCGGTGATTTCGGCCATCCCCAACGTCGACAAGCTCGTCCACGCCTTGCTCTACGCCGTCGAGGGTTACTTTCTCTACTTCGCCGTCTCCTGGCGCGGGCCGGCCCACCCGGGTTGGCGGCGGGCCCTCGCCGTCGCGGGAATCCTTGCGGTCTGGGGAACGCTCGACGAGATCCACCAGGCGTTCATTCCGGGGCGCGCCATGGAGGCGGCGGACGCCCTCATGGACGCCGCCGGGGGATTTGCCGGCGCGCTCCTCGCCCTCCGCGCGTCTACTTCTCGTCGATCGACGCGTATTTCCCCGCCGGAAGATCCCGGACGACCTGGACTTTCCCGGACGGCCAATGGACCGTCAGAACCCTGACGGATTTCTCGGTTCCGAGGCCGAAGACCACGCGCGGATCCGACGAGGCGAGGTAGCTCGACCCGGCGGAGATCTGCCGGGTCAGCTTCCGGCCCGACGGAAGCTCGGCGACCAGCCGCGCTCCGATGCCCTGCCGGTTGGAGGACGTCCCCCGGAGCACGATCCCGACCCAGTTTCCGTGGGCGCCGTCGTTGCGCAGGAGCTGAAGCCGGCCGCCCGAATTGGAGACGGCGATGTCCGGGTCTCCGTCGTTGTCGTAGTCGGCCCAGGCGGAACCCCGGCCGACCCCGGTCGTCTCGAAGGGGGAGCCACATGGCGTCGTCCGGAAGCGGCCGTGCCCGTCGTTGGTGAGCAGTTGCGGCTTCTGGGCGTAGGGCGCCCCCTGTCGACGCGGCACCACGTCGACGTGGCCGTTGGTGACGAAGGCGTCGAGGTCGCCGTCGAGGTCGAAATCGACCAGGTTGAGGCCGAACGCCACCAGGCTCCAGTGCCGCGGTCCGAAGCCCGAGGCCACGGAAACGTCCTCGAACAGGCCTTCGCCGAGGTTGCGATACAGCGCGTTGGTCTGGTCCTCGTAGTTGGCGACGACGAGGTCCAGCAGCCCGTCACCGTCGATGTCCCCGGCGTCCACGCCCATGCCGCCCTGCGGGTTGCCGACGGGATCGAACGCCGTGCCCGAGACGACGGAGACGTCTTCGAAGCGCCCCTGTCCGGCGTTGCGGAAGAGGGAGTTCGCGAGCTCGTCGTTGGCGACGTAGAGGTCCGGGCGCCCGTCCGGCTCGATGTCGAGGACGACGGCGCCCAGGCCCTTGCCGACGGCCCGATCGAGCCCGGCCGAGTGCGTCACGTCGGCGAAGGTCCCGTCCCCGTTGTTGCGATACAGGATTCCGACCGAGCCGGGGAAGACCGTGGGCGGGCAGTAGATGCGCTTGCCCGTCATGGCGTCGCCGCAGAAGAGGTCCTTCTCCTTCGAATCGTCCACGTAGCGGGCGACGAAGAGATCGAGACGGCCGTCGCCGTCGAAGTCGGTCCAGACGGCCGCCGTGCTCCAGCCGGAAGCCGCCACGCCGGCCTCGGAGGTGACGTTCGTGAAGGTCCCGTTCCCCGCGTTGCGGTAGAGAATGTTTCCGCCCCAGTTGGTGACATAAAGATCGACGTCGCCGTCGTTGTCGTAGTCCGCGGCGTAGGCTCCCATGCCGTAGGCGGAGTCCTCCAAACCCGCGCGCGCGGTCACGTCCTCGAACGTCCCATCGCCGCGGTTGCGATAGAGACGATCCTGCGCGGCGCGGCTGCGCGCTGGCGGGAACGGGCCCGACTGTACGACGTACAGGTCCATCCAGCCATCGCCGTCGTAGTCGAGCCACGCGAGGCCCGACCCCATCGTCTCGGCCATGCGGTGCTCCGGTGCCGCCCCGCGATCGTGGGTGAAGGCGAGATGGGCCGACGCCGCCACGTCGGTATATCGGGCAGGACAGTCGGCCGCGCTTGCGCCCAGCACGGCGAGCAGCAGCTCGATCACGGAGCCTCGGTCGCCCGCGCCGCGGCCAGGCGGGCCTGAACGCGGGCGTCGGCGGGCGACAGCTGCCGGGCGCGCTCGAGGGTCCGGACGGCTTCGGAATGCCGCTGGAGGCGCGTGAGTGCCGCGGCCCGGCCGAGCAGGACCTCGGCCGTCTCGGGCAGGGAGGAGAATCGGGTGAGGGCGGCGGCGGCATTTCCGGCGTTGAGCTCGGACCAGGCGAGCGCGACCTCCGCCGCGCGTGCATTCTGTTCCTCGGACAGCCGAACCGCCCGCTCGTAGAGCGACCGGTAGGTGGCGAGCTCGCGTTCCCCCTCCTCGCGGCGCCCGGTGCGGACCAGGAGGTTCCCGAGGGCGTAGTGCGGGGAGCCGAGCTGCGGTGCCAGGGCGACGGCGAGGCGATAGGCGCTCTCGGCTTCGCCCTTCCGGCCCGAGGCCTCGTATGCGCGCCCGAGGTCGAGTTGAATGTCGTAGGCCTTCGGATTCCGACGCGCGGCCTCCGTCAAACGCTTCAGGGCGCCGGTCGGATCGCCCCCCGCCAGAGCCAGCTGGCCTGCGTCCTGGAGCAGGGGCGCGGAGGACGGATGGATGGCGAGGCCGGCGTCGAACGCGGCCGCCGCCCCGGCGGTGTCGCCCGCCCGCCGGAGGGCGTTGCCCCAGAGGAGGTAGGTCTCCGCGTCCCGGGCGCCGAGGTCGTGCGTCCGGCCGAGCTCGCGCGCCGCGTCGGGGAAGCGCTCCTGCTCGAAGAGCGCCCGGCCGAAGCTCCGATGAAGGTCGGGCGAGTTCGGAAAACGTTCGAGGCCCTGGCTCGCAGCCCTGTTGCCGTCCTCGAACCGGCCGGCGGACCAGTAGGCCTCGGCGAGCCCGGCGGGCGCATCGGGATCGGACGGTGAAATGGCGATGAGTTTCTCGTACGCCGCGGCCGCGCGCTCGTCGCCGGCCGAGGCGTACGCCTGCGCCAGGGCCCTCAGGACGCCCGCCTGGCCGGGTCTCAAGGCGTCGGCCCGCTCGAGCTCCCGCGCCGCCTCCAGGGGGCTGCCGGCGGCCTGGAGGGTCATGCCGTAGATGTACCGGGCTTCGGGAACGGTGGGGGCGAACGCCGCGGCGAGGCGGCCCTCGTCGACGGCCTCCGGGACGCGGCGGCGGGCGAGCAGGGCCAGGGCGAGGTTCCCGTGGGCGCGGGCGTTGGAGGGGTCGCGGGCGACGAGCTCCCGGAGGATCTGTTCGGCACCCCGGTAGTCCCTGGCCTCGAGGAGCTTCTCGGCCTCGACCAGGGGATCCGGGCCGGCCGCGACGAGTGCCGCGACCAGAAGCGCAACGGCGCTCGTCACGCCGGCATTCTACGGCGTGCCGCGGCCCGGGGGCTTACTTCTTGAAGAAGCCGCCCTGGCCGGCGGCCGCCTTCGGACCGCCCTCGGCGAGAACCAGGCGCTGGTTGAGCTCCTTGATGCGCTCGTTGAGCTGGGCGATCTTCTGCTGGAACTCGCGGGAGATCCGTTCGCCGTCGGCCTTGAGCCGGACGTTCTCGCCCTCGGTGTCGTTGAGGACCTGGTCGCGGCCCTCGATCACGCGCCGCTGATCGCGAAGTTCCGCCATGTACTTGTTGAGTTCCTCTTCCTTCTCCGAGAGGCGGAGCTTCCACTTCTCCTCCTGCTCCTCGTAGAGGCGCTTGATCTCGATCAGCTGCGTGATTTGCGAGAAATCGTTGTCGGACGCCATGAGACCTCCTCGCTGGTCTTCTTCGATCTGGGGGAAGAGCTTGCGGAGCTTGAGGGACAGGTCTTCGGGGTCGGTCGAGAGCTCCATGGCCTTCGCATACGTGATGCGCTTGTTGACGAGCAGCGCGATCAGGCACTGGTTCATGGACTGCATCTTGTAGTAGTTGACGGAGTTCTCGATCTCCTCGTGGATTTCCTTGACCTCTCCGTTGAGGATGTGCTTCTCGATCTTCGGCGAGTTGATCATCACCTCGACGACGGCGCACCGCCCCGAGCCGTCGGAAGTTTCGATCAGGTTCATCGAGACGATCGCCCGCAGGACGATCGAGAGCTGGGACCGCACCTGCGCCTGCTGCTCCTGCGGGCACGAGTCGATGATGCGGTCGATCGACTGGGCCGCGCTGTTGGTATGGAGCGTGGAAAAGACCAGGTGGCCCGTTTCCGCGGCCGTGATCGCGGTCTGCATCGTGTTCCAGTCGCGCATTTCGCCGACCATGATCACGTCCGGGTCCTGCCGGAACATGTTCTTCAGGGCCTCGTTGAAGCTCGGCGCGTCCGTCGAGACCTCGCGCTGGGACACGGCGGCCTTTCCGTCGGCGAAGAGGAACTCGATGGGATCCTCGATCGTGACGATGTGGACCGGCCGCTTCTCGATGATGGACCGCATGATCCCGGCCAGGGTGGTCGACTTGCCGGATCCCGTCGGTCCCGTGACCAGGACCAGCCCCTTGGGCAGGTGGACGAAGCTCTCGAGCACCTCGGGCAGGTTCAGCTCGGCAATCGACGGGAGCTTGAACGGGATGCGCCGGAAGACGGCCGCGTAGGACCCCCGCTGGACGAAGATGTTGCAGCGGAAGCGGGCCACGCCGGTCAGGCCGTACCCGACGTCGACGGATTGATTCCGCTCGAGCCGTTCCCGCTGCGCCGGCGTCAGGATCCCGATGAGCATCTCTTCGAGATCCTTCGGCTGCAAAGCGTCTGCATTCAATGGGATCAGGCGACCCTTGATGCGGAGCAAGGGAGGCCTCATGGGCTTCAAGTGGAGGTCAGACGCCTCCTTCTTGGCCATGAACTTGAGCAGTTCAGTGAGGGTCAATGTGCCGGGATTATAGCCGGTCGAGGGCTTTCCCGGACCTGTCCGGACAGCCAGTGCCGGGCTTCGCGCCGATTTTTCACCTCGCCGCAGGCCGCCGCGAGGGCGAGCTCGCGGAGCAGAGCGCCGACGCGCGGTCCCGCGGCAATTCCGAGCCAGCGCATGACGTCCTCGCCGCCGACCCGGACGCGGCGGGGCTCTTGCCGCGCCAGGCGCGCGAGCCGGGCCGCGAGCGCGGGGGACCCCCGGCGCGCGAGCAGGTGCGCGCCCTCGCCGGCCAGCGCACCGGCGTCGAGAACCCAGCGCCAGGCCGCGCGTCGGCCCCCGGCCGGGAGCGCGGCGGCCGAGGTGACGAGCTCCGTCAAACGTGCCGCGTCGTCGGTCTCGCGGCGGGGAAGCCGCCGCCCGGCCATCCAGGTCCGCGCCTCGGCGCCGCTCAGGCCGAGCGAGAGCGCCAGGAAGGCCAGGCGAAGCACCCGGCGGCGTTCTTCCGGGCGGCGTTGCGTGGCCGGATCGTCGAGGGCCGAGACGGACCGCGCCAGGGCGGCGGCGCGGCGAGCGGATAGCGTCCGTCCGAGCGTCGGGCCCATCAGGCCGGCGCGGGCCGCCCACACGAGGGCCGGCTGCGAGCGACGGCTGCCCAGGATGCGCGCGAGCTCGCCGCCGATGCGCTCGGCGGCGACGCCGCCGAGGCCGGGGGCGGCCCGCCGCGCCGCCGTGAGCGTTGCCCGATCGGGGATCAGACCGCGGGTGGCCAGGAGCCGCGCCGCCCTGCAGCGCCCGGAGAGGATCGTCCAGGATGTTCGCGGCCTCGACCGGGTGGAGGCGGCGGCGCGCGAGGTCCGCGAGGCCTCCGAACGGGTCGAGGATCCCGGTGTCCGCGGCTCCGACCGGTAGCGCCATGGCGTTGACCGTGAAGTCCCGGCGCGCGAGATCCGCGGCGATCGACCCGCCTTCGATCTCGGCGATGTCGAGCGGCCGCCGGCCGGCGACGCGAAAGACGCGAGGTCCGGGCCGGTCCTTCGAGAGGAACACGGCCCGGCCGAGCCCGTCCCGCTCGAGCATGTCGGCCGCGGCCTCGGCGTCGTGCGCGATTGCGACGTCGATCTCGGGCACGTCGATTCCGAGCCAGGCGTCGCGCACGGCGCCGCCGACGATCCAGGCTTCGGTCCCCAGCCGGCGGACGACGCGCGCGAACGCCCTCACCTCGCCGCGCCCGGACAGGCGCGCGATGGCGGAGACTCGGCCGCGGGCGGGGCGGGACGGCATACGGGCTGGTACAATTTTCAGGATGCCACCCTCCTCCGCCGTTGTCACTCCCGACGTCGTGCGCCGAGTGGCGGAGCTCGCGCGGCTCCGGTTGCCGGACACGGAGCTTCCCCTCTGGACCGGCCAGCTGTCGCGGATCGTCGGCTACATCGAGCAACTGCGGCAGATTCCCGAACCGGAGCTCGCGATTCCGGCGCAGGCGCCGGCGACGCCCGTCCGCGACGACGCGCCGCGGGACGGGGCCGGCGCGGAGGCCCTCGCCCGGAACTCCCCCCGCCAGGTCCACGGATACGGCGCCGTGCCCCGCGTCGTCGGCACCGGGACGTAGGCCATGGCCGGAGTGATCGAAACCGCGGCGGATGTCAGCACCCGCCGCCGGTCGGCGCGCGAGGTCGTCCGCGAGTCGCTCGAGGCGATCGCCCAGGGCGACGGCCGGCTCGGGGCGTTTCTGGAAGTCACCGGCGAACAGGCCCTGGAAGAGGCGGAAGCGGTCGACCGCCGGGTCGCTGCCGGCGAGGACCTGCCCCTGGCGGGGGTGCCGCTGGCCATGAAGGACAACATCTGGGTTTCGGGCCGCCGCGCCACCTGCGCCTCGCGGGTCCTCGCCGGATTCCGCCCTCCCGGGGACTCGACCGTCGCGGCCCGCCTGCGCCGCGCGGGCGCGGTCTTCGTCGGGCGCGCCAACATGGACGAGTTCGCGATGGGCTCCTCGACGGAAAACAGCGCCTCGCACGTCACCCGGAATCCCTGGGACACCACGCGAATCCCGGGCGGATCCTCCGGAGGCAGCGCCGCGGCCGTGGCGGCCCGCCTCGTCCCGGCGGGCTTCGGCTCCGACACCGGCGGATCGATCCGGCAGCCCGCCGCGTGCTGCGGCGTGGTCGGCCTGAAGGCGACCTACGGGCGCGTTTCGCGCTACGGCCTGGTGGCCTTCGCATCCTCGCTCGATCAGATCGGGCCGCTGACACGCAGCGTGGCCGACGCCGCACGCCTCTACCGGATCGTCGCCGGCCCGGACCCGCTCGACTCGACCACCGCGGACCGCGCGGTCGGCTCGCCGGAGGAGGCCCTCGAACGCGGCGTGGAGGGGATGCGGGTCGGCTTTCTGGCGGAGGCGGAGACCGAGGGCCTCGACCCCGAGGTGGCGGCGAACCTGGAGGCGGCGCGCCGGGTGTTTCGAGACGCGGGTGCGCGAGTCGTTTCGGTCTCGGTCCCGCGGGCCCCGGCCGCCATCGCGATCTACTACGTCATCGCCAGCGCCGAGGCCTCGTCGAATCTCGCCCGCTTCGACGGCGTTCGGTACGGCCCGAGGGCTTCCGAGAAGGACCTCCTGTCGGTCTACGTCGAGAGCCGAACCGCCGGCTTCGGAGCGGAGGTGAAGCGGCGGATTCTGCTCGGCACCTTCGCGCTCGCCTCGGGATATTACGAGGCCTACTACGGCCTGGCCTCTCGCGCGCGGCAGCTGTTGTCGCGGGACTTCGACCGCGCATTCGCGGAGGCCGACGTCATCGTCTGTCCATCGATCCCGGGCCCCGCCTTTCGGATCGGCGAGAAGACGGACGACCCGCTGACGATGTACCTGTCCGACGTGTTCACCGTTCCGGCCTCGCTCGCGGGGCTCCCGGCAATCTCCATCCCGTCGGGTCTGACGCGGGGGGGCCTGCCCCTCGGAGTGCAGGTCCTCGCGCCGTGCTTCGGCGAAGAGGCGATGTTCGCCGCGGCTCGGGCGTTCGAGGCGGGCGCCGGCTTTCCGGATGCGCTGGCCCCGGTCTCGGGCTAGCCGCTGCCTCGCGGCGGCGCTGCTCGGCGCCGCCGTGTCCGCGGCCCACGCGCCGGCGGAGGACAGGACGGTCGTCGTCTCGCCGGAGATCCGCGTGACCATCGGGGCCGGAGACGAAATCACCCTCGCCGCACGTCCGATTCCCGGGGAGGGCGTCGATGCGTTCGTCCGGCGGCTGACGGAGGATCCCAAGGCCAAGACCGACATTCTGCGGGTCAACGGGGGCCTGCGGCGGCTTCGCAAGGATCAGTACGTGCGCGTCCCGTACCGGCTGCTCTCCCAGTCCTTCCGGAAGATCGCCATCGAGGCGCTCTACCCGGGTGACCGGGCGACGCCGTCGGGCTGGGAGCACCGGGTGATGGCGCTGACGGGCAAGCCCGAGAGCCTGTGGCGGATCGCCGAGTGGTTCACCGGCGCGGGCGAAAACTATCGCCTCATGCGCCACGACGGAGCCATCCCGTCGCTGGAGACGTCTTCGGGCCAGGTGCTCGTCATCCCCGGCAAGCTCCTGACGCCCGCGTTCCAGGAAGCCGTCGCCGCCGCCGCACCGGCGTCCGAGACGCCCCCGGCGCTGGAATACGGGTCCGATGCGAACGGGCCGGTACGCCGTCTACCGGCTGCAGCAGGGAGAGGCGCTCTATTCCGCCGTCGTGGTGCGGTTCACCGACCGGGTCCACGCGGAAGACGTCAACGCCAAGGCCCGGGAGATCGCGACGCGCAGCGGGATCACCGACGTGCGGTCGATTCCGATCGGTTTTCCGATCAAGATTCCGATCGCGGACCTTTCCCCGGAGTTCCGGCCGCCGGACGACCCGGAGCGCATCGAGTCGGAGAACGCCCGCCTCGAGGCCTCGCAGTTCGCCAACACCGTGCGGACGGCGGATCTGACCGGAGTGACCGTCGTTCTCGACGCGGGGCACGGCGGCCGGGACACCGGAGCCATCGTCGCCGGGATGCAGGAAGCCGCGTACGTGTACGACATCGCCTGTCGCGTCGAGCGCCGCCTGCGCGAAAAGACCCGGGCGCGCGTCGTGCCCACGGTCGGCCGCGATGCTCCCTGCGCCGTCGGGCCGTTCGGATGCCGTCGGGGAGTTTCGCAGCGCCCGGGTCCTGACGACGCCGCCGTATCCGATCGAAGACTCCGTGGCCGGCGTCAACTTCCGCTGGTATCTGGCGAATTCCGTCTTCCGCCACGTCGAAAAGAACGGCGGGCAGGAGGACCGCACCGTCTTCATCTCGCTCCACGCCGACTCCCTTCACCCCGCGGTGCGCGGCACGATGATCTACGTTCCCGGGCGAGAAGTTTCTCGACGGTTCGTTCCAGAAGACGGGCGAGCCGTATGCCTCCCGCCGGGAGTTTCGGGAGTCGCCCCGCGTTTCCTTCTCGCGCCGCGAACGGATCGCCGCCGAGGGCATCTCCCAGGATCTGGCCGACCGGCTGGTGGCCTCGTTCCGCGAGGCCGGCCTGCCGCTGCACGCGTTCCAGCCCGTCCGCCGCAACGTCATTCGCGGCGGGCGGGAGTGGGTGCCGGCGATCCTCCGATACAACCGGATTCCGGCCCGCATCCTGGTCGAGGTCTGCAACCTCAACAACCCCGATGACCGGAAGCTCCTGCGGACGCGGGCATACCGCGAGAAGGTCGCCGAGGCCGCTGGTCGACGCCCTGATCGACTTCTATGGCGGCTCGGCGCGCGGCGGCCGCCCGCGGACGTCCGCGAGCGGCAAGCGCTAGACGGCGGGACGCGGGACGGCCGTCTTCCATATACTTTCAGACGACGGGAGGGCGCATGCGTCATCGTTCGATGTCCCTGGCGGTCGCGCTGGCCGTCGTCCTCGCACCGGCGGCACGGGCGCAGGAATGGCGCGGCAAGGCGCGCGTCGACGGTCAGGTCAAGAACGAGAAGGGCGAGCCCGTGGAGGGCTGCGTCGTCAAGCTCCGGTGGGGGCGGAGCGAGCACGGCGGCCCCGACCTGAAGACCGACAAGAAGGGAAAGTGGGCCATCTTCGGGCTCGCGGGCGGACCCTGGGATCTCGACTTCGAGGCGGCGGGATACCGGACGAAAGCGATCCAGGTCTCGCTTCAGGAGTCGGGCCGCAACGAGACCGTCCAGATCGTCCTCGAAGAGGCCCCGCAGGCGCCGCCGGCGGAGGTGGCGTCGCCCCAGGTGCTCGTCGGAGGCCAGAAGATCTCGAAGGAGACGGCCGAGGCCATCGAGGCGGGCAATGCGGCGATGTCCGCGCAGAACTGGTCGGGAGCGCGCGAGAACTACGTGAAGGCGCTCGTGGAGCTTCCCGAGAACACCGCGCTGATCGAGCGGGTCGCCGTGGCCTGCCTCGGCGAGGGCAAAAAGGACGAGGCTCTCCGGTACGCGCGGATGGCATCGGAGAAGGCGCCGGCCGACCCCCAACCCTGGCAGATCATCGCCGAGCTGGAGATCGAGCGGGGCAACGCGGCGGCCGGCCTGGCTGCCCTCGAACGGGTGCCGGCCGAGAAGATCCTGGACCCGACCCTGTATCTCAACGCCGGCATCCTCCTCTACAACGAGAAGAAGCTCGCAGAAGCGGTGACGGCGTTCGACCGGGCGATCGGGGTTCGGCCCGACGCCACGGCGTTCTACTATCGGGGCCTCGCCGAGTTCCAGCAGAAGAAGAACGCGCAAGCCCGGGCCGACTTCCAGAAGGCGCTCGAGCTCGCGCCCGACGGCCCGGACGCCAGGGACATCCGCGACCTGCTCAAGTCGATTCCCTAGGAGGCCGACCGTGAGGCTCGCCGTTGCCGTTGCCGCCGCCGTTCTCGGATGGTGGGAGGTGCCGGCGGGCGCGCAGGAAGCGGGCCGGGTGCGGGAGACCGCCGAGGTCTCCCTGGTCGAGGTTCCGGTGCGCGTTCTCGACCGGCAGGGACGGCCGGTCGAGGGGTTGACGGCCGCGGACTTCACGCTCACCGACGATGGGCAGCGCCAGGAAATTCTGGGCTTCGACGTCATCGACGTGGCGGAAAAGATGGCGCCCGACGCGGCGCCGCTTCCACCGGCCGCCCGGCGGCGATTCTTGACCTGCGTCGTGGAGGAGCTTTCCCGGGGCGTACCGTTCCCGGAGGCCCTCCGGCGGGAAACCCTCTGGTCGGAGGACGCGCTGCTCGCGGACTGGAGACGCTGGGCGGGGATCTAGGGCACCGACCCCTCTCCCAGGTACGCGATCCAACCGGGGTCGGTCGCGATCGCGAGGTAGGCGGGATCGCTTCGCAGCGCCGTCCGGTCGACGTGACCCTCCGCCTCGAGGACGCGCAGGGCCGCGATAGCCGCCGCGGCATTTCCGGCGCGGGCGTAGATCTGGGCCTCGAGCTCGGCCCGCTTCCAGCCTTCGGGCAGCAGCTCCCGGGCCTGCCGGATGGCGCGTACGGACGCCTCGGCATCACCGAGGTTGGATTCGACGACCGCGAGGGTGGACAGGGTCTCGGGGTCGGGCCCGGCATCACGCAGGTACCGTGTGAGGAGCGTCCGGGCATCGTCGTTGCGCCCGTCGGCCAGAGCCATCGTCGCGAGCTCCTTGGCCGCCGCCGGGCGCCGGCGGACTCTCGGCCAGGGCGCGCTCGAAGTCGGCACGCGCGACGGCGAGCTCGCCCACCGAGCGGGCGGACAGTCCCATCTGATACTCCACGGGCGCGCGGGGTGCGCCGGCCTCGATCGCGCTGGTTCCAGGCGGCCCGTGCCGCGCCGGTGTCGGCCACGCGCTGGGCCTCGATGGCGGCGTCCTGGAACCCGCGCCAGGCCTGGGCCGCCGGCTCGCCGAGCGCGAACGGCTCCGAGAGTGTTCGTCGGACGGCCAGCGTACCGTCGACCGCGAAGAGAAGGGCGGGAACGGCCGCGAGCCAGAGGAGGCGGCGCCGGCCCGGGGGCAGGCGCCGGGCGAAGAGAAGCACGACGACGGCGATGGCCGCGAGGCCCCCCAGCCGCGGCCAGGCCCGGGAGCGGGCCTCCCGCGCGGCGTCGCGCCGCCGCACCGGCTCCGGCCCGAGGAGACGGCCGACCTCATCGGCGAGCGAGAGCCCCGGGTCGACGAGGACAACGTCTTCGACCTTCCAGCCGCGTGGCCCGCGTCGGACGGTCCAGCGCGTCTTGAGGATGCGTCCCCCGTAGCGCAGGCCGAGATCGATCGGCATGGCCTCGGCCGCCGTCGCCTCCGGAACGAAGGCCCATGCCACCTCGGACGGGGATCCGGCCGGCGAGGCGCGAGAGCGCTGGCGAAGTGCTCGCGGACGGTCGTGGCGAGCAGATCCTGCTGGCGCCCCGTCAGCGCCGCCCAGACGGGCGCTCCGACCAGGCGGCGGACGATCCCGTCGGCGTCGAGTGACTCGAAGAAGATCTTCCGCGGACCGTGGAGCGCCGCCGAAGCGGAACGCCGCGCAAAGTCGGCAGCCTCTTCGGCGTCGGGCACCGAGGCGTCCTGGCCCGAAACCGCCGGCGAAACGGCGAGGAGCAGCACCAGGAGGCGCCCGAATCGGGCGCGGCCGGCGATCACGGCCGCGCCGCCGGGATCAGTAGCCGGTCGCCGTCTCGCTCGTGTGCGGCTTGGAGAAGATCTTCATGACCATCGGAACGGTCCCGATACGGAGCTCGTCGCCGTCCCGCAACGCGATCGGCTGCGAAAGCTTGATTCCGTTGACGTAGGTCCCGTTCTTCGAACCGAGGTCCTCGAGGGTCGCCAGGCCCATGTCGATCAGGACGCGGGCGTGGCGGCGCGACACGCTCTTCGAGTCGATCCAGACGAGCGAATCGTTGCCCCGGCCGAGAATGTTCTCCCCGTCGCCGAGGGCCACTTCCCGCTGGCCCCACAGGAGCCGGAACATCTGGTCTCCGTTGTGGGATCGCGCGCCGTCGCTCCGGACCGTCGTGGCTGCGCCCGAGAAGGCGTACCCGTAGCCATAGACCGTGCGGATGAATTCGGGCGCGCGCGCGCCGTCGCCGATCGCCTGTCGAATCTCGGCGATGAGCGTCGGCAGGTTGACCTCCGAGACGATCGTGTCGGGCCAGAGTCGCTGGTGCAGCTCTGCCTTCGGGATCGCTCTCGGCCGCCCTTCCAGGAGGACCTGGAGCAGCTTGAAGGCCTTGGGCGAGATCGCAACGTGGCGCCCGTCCTTGGTCAGGGCGCGGCAATCCGAGTCGAGCGTGAAGGTTCCAAATCGGAAGGTCATAGCGTCTCCATGGAGACGGTATCGCCTTCCGCTGGGTCGGGGATGGGTTGGGGGACGAAATGGGCGATTCGCGGGACGAAGCCCGGCCGCAGCCGCGCGGGCGCATGCGCCTACGCCGGCAGCGGATCCAGCCGCTCGACGCGGGGCGACAGCGACTCGGCGCCGCGCGCCGTGCAGACGATGTCGTCCTCGATGCGCACGCCGAAACGGCCGGGCAGGTAGATGCCGGGCTCGGACGTGAACGTCATCCCGGGTTCGAGGACCGTGCGGTCGTGGCCCACCATGTACGGCGGCTCGTGCACGTCGATGCCGAGGCCATGGCCGAGCCGGTGATTGAAGTATTCGGCGTAGCCGGCTTTCTCGATGACGCGCCGGGCGGCGGCGTCCACCTCGAAACACGGAACGCCCGGGCGCGGCCCGATCGATCGCGGCGCCCTGCGCCTCGAGAACGATCGACCACACCTTGCGGTACTCGTCGGTGGGTTGCCCGAAAAACGTCGACCGCGTGATGTCGTAGTAGTAGCCGTCGGGCTTGTCCCACGCGTCGATCAGGACCGCCTGATTCGCGGTCAACGCGGTGGGACCCGAGGCCCCGTGCGGAAACGCCGAGGACGGCCCGAACTGGACGACGTTTTCCCCGCCGAAGGCCGCGGAAATCTCGGCCTCGGTCGACCCCGGCCGCAGCGATTCGAACGCCCGTCGGAAGCGGGGCAGCGCCACTGCGATCGCCTGGCGCATCATGTCGATCTCGTCCGGCGTCTTGATCATGCGCAGCGCGCCGAAGAGACCGGCCGCCGAAACGGGCTTCCAGCCGGGCCGAGCCGCCAGGAGGCGTTCGACGTCGTCGTAGGCGGTCGAAGGCTCGACCGCGAGCGTGCCCGCCGAGGCCGGAAACAGGCGAGCGGCCCGGCTCCAGGGGTCCTCGGTCTCCTCCCAGGTGACGACCTCGCCGACGGCGGACATGCTCCTGAGACGGGCCGCCTCGAAGGCCGGGCAAACCACGACGGGGTCGCGATCCTGGAAGAGAAACAGGGCCGTCAGGCGTTCGCTTCGGTGGAAGTCGATGCCCGTGAGGTAGTAGAGGTTCGACGAGGGCGTCGCGTAGAGGCCGTCGGCGGGGACGGATGCGAGCCGCTGGCGCACGGTTTCGAGCCGTCGGAGATAGATTTCGCGGGAAGTGGGCATGGAGACGGATGCTAGCAGAGTCGCAGAGAGGACGGGTTCTCGCGCTGGCCCTTGCGGCTCTCGGCCTGGCACTGGGGGCCCCGGGCTGCCGGAAGGACGGGGGTCTCACGTTCCGGAATGCCCCGGTCGTGCTTATCTCGGTCGACACCCTCCGCGCCGATCATCTGCCGGCCTATGGCTACGCGGGCGTTCGAGACGCCGGATCTCGACGCGTTCCGGCGGGATGCGGTTCTCTTCCGAGAACGCCTACTCCCACGTCCCGCTGACGCTGCCTTCCCATGTTTCGATCTTCACCGGGCTCCTTCCGCCGCAGAACGGCGTGCGCGACAACCTCGGCTACGCGCTGTCGAGCGGCCCCGCGACACTGGCCGCGTACCTGAAGGAGAAGGGCTACGCCACGGGGGGCGCCGTCTCCACGATCGTGCTCTCGCATGCGACCGGCATCGCGCGGGGCTTCGACTTCTACGAGGACAACGTCGAGCCGACGAAGGTCAGTCAGACGCTCTCGCGCGTGCAGCGTCCCGGCGACGAGACGGCGGCCCTGCTCGAAGACTGGATCGGCCCTCGAGCCGATCGCCCGTTCTTCGCCTTCCTCCACCTCTTCGAGCCGCACTCGCCATACGAGCCCCCGGAGCCCTATGCCAGCCGCTACCCGCTGGCCTACGACGGGGAGATCGCGCGCGCCGACGAGATCGTGGGCGCGTTCCTGAAGTATCTGAAGGACCAGGACGTCTACGACCGGGCGCTGGTCGTCTTCCTGTCCGACCACGGCGAGGGACTCGACGAACACGGCGAGGACGAGCACGGCGTCCTTCTCTACCGCGAGGCGATCCACGTGCCGTTGATGGTGAAGTTCCCGGGGTCCCGCCGCGGCGGCGAGACGGTGGACGCGCCCGTCGCTCTGACCGACGTGTTTCCCACCGTGGCCCGGGCCACCGGGCTGCCGGTGCCTCCGGGCCTCGCGGGGCGGCCGCTGACGGGCGTCCTCGCCGGGGAGCAGGCCGCGCCCGCGCGGCGCATCTACGGGGAGACCCTCTACCCCCGGCTGCACCTGGGCTGGAGCGACCTCGCCTCGCTCATCGACTCGGGCCACCAGTACATCGAATCGCCGCACCCGGAGCTCTACGACATCGTCGCCGACCCGGGCGAGAAGAACGACCTCGCGGCGGGCCTGCCCCCGGCGTTTCGCTCCATGCGCGCGGAGCTCGCGCGGATGCCGCGGCCGATTCAACCGCCGGGCGGCTCCGACCCCGAGCAGATCAAGAAGCTCGCGGCGCTCGGGTACATCAGCGCGTCGACGGCCGACCTGACCAAGAAGGATCTGCCGGCCCCGAGCGAGCGAATCGCCGCGGTCGAGAAGCTCAAGGCCGGGTTCGGGGCGCTGCAGGCGGGACGATACGAGCGGGCGGCGGAAATCCTGTCCGCCCTGCTCGCCACCGAGCCCGGGATGACCGACGTCTGGCAGATGTATTCCGACGCCTTGATGAGGCTCGGGCGGGAGAAGGAGGCGCTCGAGGCTCTGCAGACGGCGGCGCGGCTTTCGCCCGGCAACCCCCAGGTCCTCATGGCCCTCGCCGACTACTTCACGGTGACGGGGGACTATGCGCAGGCCCGCAAGCACGCCGAGCTTCTCGGCGACGCCGGGACGGCGAGCCCGCACGAAAATCTGGCGCGGATCGCGCTGGCCGAAGGCGATCTGGCCACGGCCGAGCGCGAGGTCCGGGCCGCGATCGAGCGATATCCCACGCGCCGGGTCCCGCGGATGATCCTCGGCCGCGTCCTCCACGACCGGCGCGACTGCCGCGGGGCGCTGGCCGAGCTCGACGTGGCGGCGCGACCACGCGCTGCCGAGACCCGCGTGACGCTCCAGAACCTCCAGTACCTGCGCGGCGACTGCCTCGCGCGCCTGGGCCGGGCAGCGGAAGCCGAGGCCGCCTTTCACGAGGAGATGCGCGCCTTTCCCGGCAGCCCCGCACCCCGCGCGGCGCTGGCGATGCTCTACGCGAGCCAGGGAAGGGAGGCCGAGGCGCGCCAGACGCTGACCGACCTCGTCCGGCAGCTCCACACCCCGAGGCGTACTACACGGCGAGCCAGACCTACGACGATCCTCGGCGACGCGATCACCGCGGCCGGGCTGCGGGTCGAGGCGAAGCGGCTCTTTCCGAAGGCGAAGGAGCGGAAAGTCACGGGGTAGGGCCGGCCGAAGCGGTCCGGCCCGGGGCCGGGAGGAAGGGGACGAGCCCCTCCGTTACGACGGCGAGCGCAGGTCCCGTCCCTTCATCTCCGGCGGCGCCGCGATCCCCTGGATGGCGAGCAGCGTCGGCGCCACGTCCGCCAGCGTTCCCGCCGACGGCGAGGCGGCCGCGGCCGGCACAGACGATGAACGGGCACGGGGTTGGTCGTGTGCGCGGTGTGCGGCTGGCCCGTCGACGGGTCGAGCATCTGCTCGGCGTTGCCGTGGTCCGCCGTCATCGCCAGCACGACGCCCGGCGTCGCGGCAGGCGGCCTCGAGGATCCCGAAGCAGCGGTCGAGGGTCTCGACCGCGGCGATCGTCTCGGGGAGCTTGCCGGTGTGTCCGACCATGTCGGCGTTGGCGAAGTTGACGACGTAGGCTCCGTGCCGGCGCGCGGCGAGGGCCCGCACGACCTCTTCCGTGATCTCCGCCGCGCTCATCTGCGGGTGGAGGTCGTAGGTGGCGCCGCGCCAGGACGGAACGAGGATCCGTTCCTCGCCGGGATACGCCTTCTCGACGCCGCCGTTGAAGAAGTACGTGACGTGGGCGTACTTCTCCGTCTCGGCCAGCGCGGAGGTTCTCGACCCCCGCGCCCGCCCACACGTCGGCGAGGATGTGGGCCAGGTCCTGGGGCGGAAACGCGGCCGGCAGGCCGAACTCCGCCTTGTACTCGGGTGAAGCCGACGAAGCGGAGCTTCGGGGGCTTCGGGCGGGGAAAGTCCGAGAAGTCCGGCTCGGTCAGCGCCCGCGTGATCTGCCGCGCGCGGTCCGCGCGGAAGTTGAAGAAGATGACGGCGTCGCCGTCGCGGATGCGGGCCGACCGGCTCGCCGTCCTCGAGGATCACCGTCGGCTGGATGAACTCGTCCGATTCGTCCCGGGCGTACGCCTGCTCGACCGCGTCCCGCGCGCTCGCCGCCTGCAGGCCCGACGCGAAGACGAGCGCCGCGTAGGCGCGCGCGACGCGGTCCCACCGCTTGTCCCGGTCCATGGCGTAGTAGCGGCCCGAGACGGTGGCGATCCGGGCCGTGGACGGATCGAGCCGGGCCTCGAGCGCGGCGAGGTAGCCCGAGCGCCGAGCGCGGCGGCGTGTCCCGTCCGTCGGTGAAGGCGTGGATGCGCACGCGCGGCACGTGCTCGCGGGCGGCGAGCTCGAGGAGCCCTTCGAGATGCCGCAGGTGCGAGTGCACGCCCGCCGTCGGAAAGGAGGCCCATGACGTGCAGCGTCGCGCCGCGCTGCGGCGGGCCGCCGCGCAGGCTTCGCGCAGGCGGGTTTTCGAAGAACGACCCGTCCCGCAGCGCGAGGTCGATGCGCAGGAGGTCCTGCGGCACCATGCGGCCGGCGCCGAGCGTCAGGTGGCCGACCTCGGAATTGCCCATCACCCCGGCGGGCAACCCGACGGCTTCGCCCGAGGCGTCGAGCAGGGTCCAGGGATGCTCGGCGATCCAACGGTCGTAGATGGGGGTCCGCGCGAGCGCGATCGCGTTGCCCTGCGACGGTGGGGCGTGGCCCCAGCCGTCGCAGATCAGGAGGAAGACCGGCGTCCGCTTCGAGCTCAAGCGCGTGCGGGCGGGCGCGTCTTGCCGGCCGGCAGGGCCGGACGGCGGCGCGGGCGGGTCAGTCGGCGCTCGAGATCCGAAACGACGTGCATGAAGGCGATGTAGGCCTCGTAGGGAGACTCGTGCGGCGAGAAGTACGCGTGGACCTGGCCGTCGTCGGAGGTCTTGGTGGCCATGTAGTAGAAGTGGTCCGAAGTCGTCAGCTTGCCGGAAGTCCGCGAGCAGCTCCGCCGAACCCGAGGCCTTCACCCGCCCCTCGAGGGCGAAGAGACGCTGGAGCGCGTCGCGCTGGAGGTCGTTGCCCTGCCAGGCCGAGACGTCCCGCGCCTCGTCGGCCCAGGACAGGGTGCGTGGCGCCGACAGCCGGTCTCCCGGCGGCAGATTGCGCGATCGCCTCCGAAGGCGTCAGGAACCGGGCGCCGCGGTGCGCGAGGTGCCGGGCGACCCAGGCCTCGAAGAACTCGAAGATGCCTGTCTCCTTCCACTGGTGCTCGCCGAAGGTCTCGAAGTCCATGAAGAGGGACAGGACGTCGCCGTCCAGCCGCGACAGCCAGCCGTCGTACTTCTCCGCGGTCAGCGGCCACTCGCTCCAGTCCCGGTTGGAGAAACGGAAAGCGATGTCGTCGGACAGGCGGTAGTCGCGCAGCAGGAGCGGCAGTCCCCGGGCCGTGGCGGCCCGGTAGAGGCGGCGTGCCGAACGCGGTCCTGTGAGGGGCTCGACGCCGTCGGCGAGGACGCCGCGATACCCCCGCGACCTCGAGGAACGCCGCGAGGGCGTCGGAGTAGATCAGCTCGGTGTTGCGGAACACGGTCGGTTCGCGGCCGAGCAGCTCCGCGACCGCGTGGCGGTGCAGGGCGACCTGGGCCTCGAACTCCTCGAGCGAGGCCAGCCACGCGAGCGAATGGTGCGAGGTCTCGGCGAGGATCTCGACCCGCCCGCCCGGATCGCCGGCGAGGCGGCGGAAGGCGGCGAGCACGTCCGGGCCCAGCCGGGACAGCTGTTCGAGCAGCGTGCCCGAGAGCGAGAACGCGACGGAGAAGCCGGGATGCCGCTCGAGGAGCCGCTCGAGCATCGCCGTCGCCGGCCGATAGCAGCGCTCGGCGACCGGCGTCAGGATCGCCCGGTTGGCGTCGTCGTCGAAGTAGCGGTGCTCGCGGCCGACGTCGAAGTAGTTGTAGCGGCGCAGGCGGTACGGCTGGTGGACCTGGAAGTAGAGGCAGACGGGGATCATGGTGGAGCCTTCATTCTGCCACCAACTCCCGGTAAACCGTCCGGCATCGCCACGCCGACTCCCGCCACGAGAGTCGCTCGACCTCGGCCCGCCCCCGCGTCGACAGCGCGTCCTTGAGGGGAGGGAACAGGAGGACCGAGAGGATCTTGGATGCCAGGTCCTCCACGTCGCCGAATTGCGACGCGCAGGACGTGGCGCACGACCTCCGAGACGCCGGCCGAGCGCGAGACGATGACGGGCGTCCCGTGCTGCAGGGCCTCGAGCGCCGTGAGGCCGAACGGCTCCGAAACCGACGGCATGACGTAGACGTCGGCCGCGCGCGTAGAGGCGATCGAGGTCCTCCGGGGGCAGGAATCCCGTGAAGAGGAAGCGGTCTTCGCAGATCGGAGTCGGCGACCCGCTGCATCATCGGGCGCAGGCGGTCGCCGGCGCCGGCCACGGCGAACCGGACCGTCGGGCATCTCGGCCGCGACCCGGGCGGCCGCGTCGACGAAGTAGTCCGGGCCCTTCTGCCAGGTGATGCGGCCGGCGAAGAGGACCAGCGGGGCGCCCTCGCCGAGGGTCCACCGGGGCCGCATCTGGCGGGCGTCGATGGCGTTGTGCACGACGCGGATCTGTCTCGGGTGGCTGGCCGTAGCGGCGACACGAGGACGTCGGCCGTGTAGGCGGAGACGGCGATCACGCGGTCGGCGGCCGCCAGGCCCGCGCGCTCGACGCCGACCACGAAGCCGCCGTCGCAGTTGCCGGTGCGATCGAACTCGGTGGCGTGCACGTGAAGGACGAGCGGCTGTCCGGAAGCCCGTTTGGCGCGCATGCCGGCCATGAACGTCAGCCAGTCGTGCGCATGGATGACGTCGAACGTCTCGCGCGCGGCGATGCGCGCGGCCTCATCGGCGTAGCGCAGCACCTCCCGGTGGAGGTCGGGACCGTAGAGGCCGTCGGGCCGCGAGCCGGCCCCCGAGAATGCGAGGACCTCTTCCGCGTAGGCTTCCTCCGTCACGTAGGGCTGCAGGAGCGTGCGGATGCGCCGCACGCGCAGGCGCAGGCGACGCAGGCGCGGCGCGGAGCGTCGGCTGCGGGCGGGGCCGCCGGCCGAGAGGATCCGGAGGCCGGGCGTGGCGCTCTCCACGCGGCGGGGCAGTACCAGGCAGACCTCCGTCGAGAGCTCCAGCAGTCCCCGGACGAGGCCCTCGCACGCCACGCCGAGGCCGCCCGAGACGTACGGGGGGAACTCCCAGCCGAACATGAGGACTCTCATGAAGCCCTCAGTCGCTCGACGCTTTCCTCATTCCCCTCCCCGCATGTGGGTGTACAGCACGCGTGCGATTTCGGCGGCGCTCCACGCCTGCGCGAACCCGCCCCGGGGCGTGTGCGGGGGATCGCCGTCGAACATCTCGGAGATGTGTCCGAGGCCCGCCTCGCGGACGTGGGCGCGCAGCGGCGCGAGAAGCGCGCGCATGGTTCGCCGCGAATCCTCGCTGTTGCCGAAGACGCGGAAGTGCGCGTCGGCGAAGGGCCCCATGAGCCACGGCCACACGGTCCCCTGGTGCATCGCGGAAAGACGGGCGCGTTCGTCTCCGGTGGACTCTCCGCGGTAGCGTGGGTCTTCCGGGTCGAGTGTCCGCAGGCCGAAGGGCGTCAGCAGGTTCCGCCGGACCGACCAGTAGACGGACCGCGCGCGGTGGGGCGGCAGCAGGTCGTCCGTGAGCGCGACGGCGAGGATCTGATTGGGACGCAGGCTCGGGTCCGGGCCGAAGTCTCCCACCACGTCGTAGAGGCAGCCTTTCTCGGCGCACCAGAAGGTCTCGTTGAAGCGCCGCGCGGCATGCCAGGCCTCCGACTCGAGTTCCCGCGCGCGGCCGGTCTCCCCGGCGAGCCGTTCGAGCCGCGCCGCGCTCTTGAGGGCTGCGTGCCAGAGGGCGTTGACCTCGACGGCCCGGCCCGCGCGCGGCGTCACGGGTTGTCCGTCGAGGATGGCGTCCATCCAGGTCAGGGGACGGTTCGGCGCATCCCCGGCGAGCAGTCCGTCGGGACCGACGCCGATGCCCGAGCGCGTGCCGCGGCGGTAGGCGTCGATGGTCCCCCGGACCGCGCCGAGCATCGGCGAGGGGCGGCCCGGGTGTCGCCGCGCGCGGCTGAACCACTCGACCGCGAGAATGAACCAGAGCGAGGTGTCGATCGAGTCGTACTCGGGCTGGCCGTCGTCGCCGGTGAAGTGGTTTGGCACGAGCCCGTCGCGTCGCAACGCGGCGAAGGTGTTGAGCACCTGCGCGAGCGGTCCGACGCGGCCGTGGGCGAGCGCCAGGCCCGGGGCCGCGACCATCGTCTGGCGGCCCCAGTCCGACAACCACGGGAAGCCGGCCAGGACGGTGGTCTGTCGGTGATTCGCCTCCGCCACGAAAGACTCGGCGCGGCTGGCGAGCTCGTCGAAGACGGGGTCGCCGGTCGGCGCGAACTCCTGGCGGCGTCGGCGCTCGGTTTCGAGAAAGTCGTCCGGATCGGCCGCGATCTCGTCGAGCGAGAAGAGCGCGAAGGCCTGGGCGTCCGGCCGCAGCGTCCACACCCACTCGAGAGGGCTCCAGAGGTCCTCCTCGCAGTCGTAGCCACGAGCGGCTTCCTCGGCGTACCGGAAGCTGCGATACCAGGCCGGATCGGCACGCGTCGTGGCGAAGACGCCCCGCAGATAGAGGCGCGGAAGGTAGGGCAGCGGCTTGACCCACGAGGTCTCGCCACGGACCTCGACCGTCGCATCCCAGTCGGCGGTCTCCTTCTGCAGGCGGTGAAGCCCCCGGAACGCCGTGAGCGGACGGACGCGAAGCGTCAGCTCCGAGTCGCCGCGGTTGACCCACCGCACGATCGTGACCGAGCGGTCGCGAACGAGACACAGGGACCGCTCGATGGCGAAATCCGGGGTCTCGTGCCTCCACGTCGGGAAGGGTTCGAGGCGGAATCGCGAAAGATTCTGCATCCCCTCGGGATGGAACACGTCGTGGTACTCCTGCGTCGAGATCCCGACCTCCCGTCCCCCGGCGCTGACGAACTCGTCGCAGCCCGAGACGACGACCCAGCGCCGGCGCGGCGGCGGGATGGCCGGAATGTGCCACCCGTGGTACCGGCGCGTGCGGGGCCCGGCCACGGTGCCGCAGGCGAAGCCCCCGCGGCCGTCGGTCTCCAGCCACTCCATCGACAGGGCCCGGTCCGAGAGGTCCGCGCCGGACCACTCGAACGGCCGGAGGGCGCCGCGGGGAGCGGCGACGGTTTCGTCGATCTTCACGGGGTCGGGACCTTTCCCGCTGATTCTCTATCAGAAGAGCGCTCTTCGCCGAAACTCCGCGCCGGCTCCATCCGGTCTTTTCGAGCCGGCGTAATAAGATCCGGCCGAGGAGGCCCGCTTGACCACCGCTGCGAAGTCCCTCGAAGAACTCTCGATCGACACGATCCGCACGCTGTCGATCGATACCGTCCAGAAGGCCAACTCGGGCCACCCGGGGCTGCCCCTGGGCGCGGCCCCGATGGCCTACGTGCTGTGGCAACGGCATCTGGTCCACAACCCGCGCAGTCCGCGCTGGCCCGACCGGGATCGGTTCGTCCTTTCGGCCGGCCACGGGTCGGCGCTGCTCTACAGCCTGCTGCACCTGACCGGGTACGACCTGACGCTCGACGACCTGATGGCCTTTCGCCAGTGGGACAGCCGCACGCCGGGCCACCCGGAATTCCACCTGACTCCCGGCGTCGAGGCGACCACCGGACCGCTCGGGCAGGGGACGGCCAACGCGGTGGGGATGGCCATGGCGGAGCGCTGGCTCGCCCACCGGTTCAACCGCCCGGGACACGAGATCGTGGGCCACCGGACTTTCTGCCTGGTCGGCGACGGCGACCTGATGGAGGGGATCTCGTCGGAGGCCGGCTCCCTGGCCGGTCATCTGCGGCTCGGCAAGCTCACGTACCTCTACGACGACAACCACGTGACGCTCGACGGCCCGGCGCAGCAGAGCTTCACCGAGGACGTTCTCGCCCGGTACGCGGCGTACGGCTGGCAGGTGTTGCGGGTCGAGAACGGGAACACCGACCTCGACGGCATCGACCGGGCCATCCAGACGGCCGTCGCGCAGCAGGAACGGCCGACGATCATCGCGGTCCGCACCACCATCGGCTACGGCTCTCCGCACAAGGCGGGCACCAACGCCGCCCACGGAAGTCCGCTCGGCGTCGAGGAGGTCGCGCAGACGAAGAAAGCCCTGGGCTGGGAGTGGACGGATTCGTTCCACATCCCGGCGAAGGCGCTCGAGCACCTGCGCTCGGCCATTGCCCGGGGAGAGAAAGCCGAGGCGGCCTGGCTTCGCCGATTCGAAGCCTACGAGAAGGCCTACCCGGATCTGGCGCAGGAGTGGCGCACCGAGGCCAGCGGCTCGCTGCCGAAGGGTTGGGACGCCGACCTGCCGAAGTGGAAGGCCGGTGAGTCGCTCGCGACCCGCGTGGCCTCGGGCAAGGCGATCAACGCGATCGCGAAGCACGTGCCGTGGCTGCTCGGCGGCGACGCGGACCTGGCCGAGTCCACCAAGACGCACATCGACGGCGCCGCCGAGTTCGACGGGCGGACCGGCGAGGGCAACAACATCCACTACGGCGTGCGGGAGCACGCGATGGCGGCGATCGCCAACGGCATGTCCTACCACGGGGGTGTCCGGCCCTTCGTCGCCACGTTCTTCTGCTTTTCGGACTACATGCGGCCGTCGATCCGGCTGGCGGCCCTCTCGCACCTTCCGACGATCTTCGTCTGGACGCACGACTCGATCGGTCTCGGAGAGGACGGCCCCACGCACCAGGCCGTCGAGCAACTGATGTCGCTGCGGGCGATGCCGGGCTTCGCGATCCTGCGCCCGGGAGACGCCAACGAGTCCGCGGAGGCCTGGCGCGCGGCGATCGAGCACCGCGACGGGGCGATCGGCCTCGTGTTCTGTCGCCAGAACGTGCCGGTCCTCGACCGTTCGGGGGCGAAAGGCGACGTTTCCCGCGGCGCCTACATCCTGGCCGAGGCCTCGGGCGGGGCGCCGCGGCTCATCCTGATCGGGACCGGCTCCGAGCTGCAGCTGGCCGCCGCGGCGCGGCCGAAGCTCGAGGCCGAGGGGATCCCGACGCGCGTCGTTTCGATGCCGTGCTGGGAGTTCTTCGACGCGCAGCCGCGCGAGTACCGGGACGAGGTCCTTCCGCCCGGCGTGAAGGCGCGCCTCTCGATCGAGGCCGGCGTGACGCTCGGCTGGCGGAAGTACGTCGGCGACGCCGGCGGCTCGATCGGCGTCGATCGCTACGGCGCGTCGGCGCCCGGAGACATCGTGATGAAGGAATACGGTTTCACCGTCGAGCACGTCGTGAGCTATGCCCACGGCCTGCTCGGACTGAAAGGAGGAAAGCCATGAGCACGAATCCTCTGCAGCGGCTGGGCGAGCTCGGCCAGAGCGTCTGGTACGACTACATCCGGCGGGACCTCTACACCGGGCCCGGCCTGAAGGCGCTGATCGCCAACGACGGGCTTCGCGGGATGACCTCCAACCCGACGATCTTTCAGAATGCGATCGCCAGGAGCACGCTCTACGACGAAGTCATCCGGGGCACGGCGGGGCAGGAGCCCGCCGCGATCTACGAGAGCCTGGCGGTCGCGGACGTCGGCGCCGCGGCCGATCAGTTCCGCCCGGTCTTCGACGCCAGCGCGGGCGACGACGGCTTCGTATCGATCGAGGTCGGTCCGCATCTGGCCCGCGACACCCAGGGCACGATCGCCGAAGCCCATCGCCTCTGGAAGAAGTGCAACCGGCCCAACGTCATGATCAAGATTCCCGGGACCGCCCAGGGCGTTCCCGCGATCCGCCAGTGCCTCTCGGACGGGCTCAACATCAACGTGACCCTCCTCTTCGGCGTGCCCCGCCATCGCGAGGTCATGGACGCGTACCTCTCGGCGCTCGAGGAGCGGGTCCGCCGGGGCGAGCCGATCGACCGGATCCGCTCGGTCGCGAGCTTCTTCGTCTCCCGCGTCGACACCAACGTGGACGCGAAGCTCGACGCGCTGGCGGCTTCGGGCAACGCCGTCGCGCGCGGCCTGCGGGCGAAGGTCGCGATCGCCAACGCGCGTGTCGCGTACGAGGCCTTCCAGGGAGTGTTCGGCAGCCCGCGGTTCGCCGTCCTCCGGGGCCAGGGCGCCCGCGCCCAGCGTCCCCTCTGGGCGTCGACCTCGACCAAGGACAAGTCGCTCTCGGACATCTACTACGTCGAGGCGCTCGTCGCCCCGGACTCCGTCGATACCATGCCGCCCGAGACCTTCGAGGCCTATCGCGACCACGGCGATCCGAAGGTCCGGATCCACGACGAGATCGACGCCGCCCATGCCGCGTTCTCGGCGCTTCCGGGCCTCGGAATCGACTTCGCGTCCGTCGTTCAGGAGCTCGAGGACGAGGGCGTCAAGAAGTTCTCGGACTCCTACGACGGCCTTCTCCAGGCGATCGTGCAGAAGGAGAAGGCGATGAGGGTCGCGTGAACCTGGAGTCCGAAGGCGCCGCCGCCCGCTGCCGCGCGGCGGTCGCCGGCCTCGAGGCCGAGCGGGCCGTGGAGCGGATCTGGGCAGGCGACGGAGCCTTCTGGAAGGCCGAAGCCGTGGCCCGGCGCCGGATCGAGAGCTCGCTGGGCTGGCTGAGGCTGCCGGACCGGATCGCCGGGGACGTCTCCGAATTCGAGCGCCTCGGGCAGCGTGTCCGGGCGGGCGCCGCGCGGGTGCTCCTTCTGGACGGAAGCGGCACGAGTCTGGCACCGGCCGTCTTCACCGGCGGGCTCGGCCCGGTCGAAGGGTTTCCCGAGCTCGAGGTGCTCGATTCGATCGAACCGGCGGCCGTCGCCGCCGCCGCCGCCCGGAGCGAGCCGGCGCGGACCGTCTTCGTGGTGTCGGACAAGTCGGGGACGACGCTCGAAACGAGCATGCTGTTCGACTTTTTCTTCGAGATCGCGCGCCTCGAGCTCGGCGGCGCGGCGGGGGAGCGGTTCGTGGTGGTGACGGACCCGGGCTCGCCGCTCGAACGGCTCGCCGCGGAGCGGGGCGTGCGGGGCGTCTTCTTCGGCGACCCGTCGACCTCGGGTCGGTACGCGGCGCTCTCGACCTTCGGACTGCTTCCGGCGGCGCTGGCCGGAGTGAATCTCCGGGAGCTCATCGCGCGGGCCCGCCAGATGGCCGAGGCCTGCCGCTGCGAAGCGAGTTTCAACCCGGGCATCCTCCTGGGCGCCGCGCTGGCGGCGGAAGCGCTCGTGGGGCGGGACAAGCTCACGTTCGCGATCGACCCTCCCCTCGAGCCGTTCGGCCGGTGGCTCGGGGGTCTCGTGGCGTCGTCGACGGGCAAGGACGGCAAGGGGATCGTGCCGATCGACGGGGAGCTGCTCGGCCCGCCCTCCGTGTACGGGTCGGACCGCTTCTTCGTGCGCTACGAAATCCTCGGCCGGGAGGATGCGGCGGCCGGGTCGCGGGCCGCGGCCCTCGTCGAGCACGGCCACACCGTGGCGACGTTCAGCCTGCGGGATCCGCTCGATCTCGGGGCCGAGATGTTCCGGTGGCAGTTCGCGACGGTGGTCGCCGCGCGTGTGCTGGGAGTCAACCCGTTCGACGAGTTCGAGGCCGAGGATTCGGACGGACGCGCGAGCGCCATCCTGTCCGGCAGCGCCGACGCGGGCCCCGACGCGCCCGGGCCGGAGGCCGCGCAAGCCGAGCTGGCCGAGCTGCTCGGATCGCTCGGGCCCCGCGACTACTTCGGAATCGCCGCGTACGTCTCCGAGACTCCCGCGCACGACGCCGCGCTTCAGACGATCGCGATGAAGGTGCGCCGGGCCCGGCGCGTCGCGACGAGCGTCCAGTTTGCTCCCCGCCTCCTGCACTCCAGCGGACAACTGCAGAAGGGCGGGCCGGCCTCGGGCGTTTTCCTCCAGGTCGTCGGCGGCGCGGCTTCGGCCCTGCCCGTGCCGGGCCGGCCGTGGGGGTTCGCCGACGTCCTCGCCGCCCAGGCGGCCGGCGACGCGCAGGCGCTGCAGCTGCGCGGACGGCGCGTGGCACGGGTGCGCCTGCCCCGCGCCGAGGACCGCGGACTCGACGAGCTCTCGGCCGCGATCGACCTTGCCCTCGGCGCCGGGGCCCGACCCGGAGCCTCGGTCCGATGAGCTCCTCGACCGACTCGGTCCTCGTGACGGTGCGACGGACGGAGGAGGAGATCCGTCCGCCGTGCACCCTCGTCATCTTCGGAGCCTCGGGAGACCTGACGCGGCGCCTGCTCGCCCCCGCGATCGCGCACCTGAACCGCGACGGCGCCATCTCGCCGGACTTCGCGATCCTCGGTATCGGACGGACCGTGTTCTCCGACGACGAGTTCCGGAAGCACCTCGAGGGCGGCGCCCGCGAGTTTTCGCCGCCCAACCAGGGGCGGCCCGGTGACTTCCCGGAGGTCGTTCGGTACCTCGCCGGCAATTTCGGGGATCGGGAGTTCTACGGGAAGCTGAAGACCGCCCTCGACGAGATCGAGTCGGCGCGGGGCGGCGCCCGCAACCGGATCTTCTACTTCGCCACCCCGCCGGATGCCGACGAGCCGATCGTGCGCGGGCTCGGGGAGGAGGGACTTTCGCGCGTCGAGAACGGCTGGGTTCGGGCCGTCGTCGAAAAACCGTTCGGCCACGACCTGACCTCCTGCCGGCACCTGAACGAGGTCCTCCTGAAGTCTTTTCCCGAGAAGCAGGTCTACCGGATCGACCACTATCTCGGAAAGGAAACGGTTCAGAACATCTTCGTCCTGCGCTTCGCCAACGGCATCTTCGAGCCCCTGTGGAACCACCGCTACATCGACCACGTCCAGATCTCGGTGGCCGAGTCGGTCGGCGTCGGGCACCGGGCCGGCTTCTACGAGCACGCGGGCGTGGTGCGCGACATGTTTCAGAACCACATCATGCAGCTGCTCACCCTTACGGCGATGGAGCCGCCGGCCGCCTACGAGGCCGATGCCATCCGCGCCGAGAAGGTCAAGGTCCTGGAGTCGATTCGCCCGTTCGAGGACGGCGCGATCGACGACTGGGCGGTCCGCGGCCAGTACGGATCGGGTGTCGTCAACGGGAAACGCGTGCCGGGCTACCGCGAGGAGGCGAAGGTCGAAGCGAACTCGCAGACCCCGACCTACGCCGCGATCAAGGTCGCGATCGACAACTGGCGCTGGGCGGGCGTTCCCTTCTACCTCCGGTCGGGCAAGCGTCTGGCCAAGCGGGTCACCGAGGTCGCGATCGAGTTCAAGCAGGTCCCGCACCGGTTCTTCAGCAAGGCGTCGGGCGAGCTTCTGCCCAACGTCCTCCGTTTGCACATCCAGCCGGACGAAGGCGTCTCGCTGAAATTCGGCGTCAAGGTGCCGGGGTCGGTGCTCCAGGTCCAGTCGGTCTACATGGACTTCCCGTACTCGAAGCTGGGCGCCCCGATCGCGGGCGGGTACGAGCGTTTGCTCGTCGACGTCACGCACGGAGACCAGACCCTCTTCATCCGCGGCGACGAGGCGGAGCACGCCTGGGAGGTTCTCACGCCCATCCTCGACGCCTGGGCGCGCACGCCGCCGACCGATTTTCCCAACTACGATGCGGGAACGTTCGGCCCGGAGGCTGCGGACCGGTTCCTGGAGAAGGACGGGCGTCGCTGGCGGACGCTCTGAGCGGCGCGACTCTGACCGGGTATCGCGACTTTCCGTTCCCCCTGAACGTCCTGCTCTCCGTCCTCGAGCGCGAAGAGGGGAAGGTCGTGTCGATGCACTACGGCCTCTTCGCGGATCCCGGAGATTCGATCCTGGTCGCTCAGGAGCGCTCCACGGAGCTCGTTCTTTCCCGGTTGCCCCCGCCGCCGGCACGCCTGCTCGAAGTCGGGATCGGTCTGGGGACGACGCTCGCGCGGATCACGGATCTTGGCTACGCCGCCGAGGGCATCACGCCCGATCCGGCCCAGGCTGTGGCGGCTGCCTCGCGATTCGGCGGCCGGATCCGGGCGCACACGGCGCCCTTCGAACGCTTCGAGACGACGAGCCGGTACGACGTCGTCCTCTTCCAGGAGTCTTCCCAGTACATCGCGAGCGAGTCGCTCTTCCGCCGGATCCGTGCCCTGGCCGCGCCGGGCGCCCGGGTCGTCGTCCTCGACGAGTTCGCTTTGCGGCCGGTGGACGGCCCCGGGTCCCTCCACCGTCTGGATGGATTTCTCCGGGTGGCGGACGGCGAGGGATTCCGGCTCGAAGAGGAAGTCGACGTGACCCGTCAGGCGGCGCCGACGATCGACTACTTTCTCGATCGGATCCCGCGCCACCGCGATGCGCTGGAACGGAGCCTCGGTCTCGAGCCCGCTCAGCTGGACGAGCTCCTCGCGAGCGGCCGCGGGTACCGCGAGAGATATCGCGACGGAACCTACGGCTACCGCCTCCTCCGGTTTTCCTGACGCATCGACCGCAAGACCGACCCTACGCCTGGCTGGCCTCCGCCTTGCCGGAGCGCGACTGCGCGATGACCTTGTCCTGCAGGGCGTGCGGGACCTCGGAGTAGTGGGAGAACTCGAGGTGGAAGGAGCCCCTCCCCTGCGTGATCGAGCGCAGCTGGGCGCCGTAGGTCAGCAGCTCCGACATCGGAACCTGGGCCTTGATGATCGTGTCGTCCACGGCCGCGTCCATGCCCTCGACCTTGCCGCGGCGCGATGAGAGGTCGCCCATGAGGTCGCCGACGTACTCGTTGGGCGCGGTGATCTCGACGTTCATGACGGGCTCGAGCAGCGTCGGCTTGGCCGCCGCCATCGCCTCCTTGTAGGCGAGCGCTCCGGCGAGCTTGAACGCGAGCTCCGAGGAGTCCACGTCGTGATACTGGCCGTCGTAGAGGGTCACGCGGAAGTCCACCATGGGATACCCGGCGAGGAAGCCCTTGCGACGGACCTCCTGGATGCCCTTCTCGACGGCGGGGATGAAGTTGCGCGGGATGGCCCCTCCGTAGATGTCGTCGACGAACTCGAAGTCCTGGCCGCGGGGCAGGGGCTCGACCCGGATGCGGCAGTCGGCGAACTGGCCGTGACCGCCGGTCTGCTTCTTGTGGCGTCCGTGGGCCTCGGCCTTGCGCGTGATCGTCTCCCGGTAGGGGACCTTGGGCGGGTGGAGGATCACCTCGACGTTGTAACGCTTTTTCAGGCGAGCCACGGCAATCTCGACGTGGAGCTGCGAGGCGCCGGCGAGGTGGAACTCCTTGGTCTCGTCGTCGCGCTGGAACGATAGCGAGGGGTCCTCCTCGATCAGCTTGTGGAGGGCGGTGGAAATCTTGTCCTCGTCGCCCTTCGCCTTCGGTTCGATGGCGTACGCGATCGAGGCCTCGGGCACATTCAGCCTGGGGACGACGACCGGATGATCCTTCGCGGTGAGCGTGTCGCCGGTCAGCGTCTCCTTGAGCTTTGCGACGGCGACGATGTCGCCGGCCTTCGCCTCGGAAACGCTCACATGCTCCTTGCCCTGGGGCAGGAAGAGGCCGGAAAACCGCTCCGGCACGCCCTTGGTCGAGTTCCAGTAGGTTCCGTCGGACTGGAAGTGCCCGGCCAGAACGCGCAGGTAGGAGATCCGACCCGCGAAGGCGTCGGAGACCGTCTTGATCACCTGCGCCACCGCGGGGTCGCTCTCGTTGCTGAAGATCATCGCCGGCTTGTCGTCCTTGTCGACCGCCTCCGTCTTCCGGCCCTCCGGCGAGGGCAGAAGCGCCTCGCAGGCGTCGAGGATCCGGATGGCTCCGACGGTGTGCGAGGAGGAGGCACAGAGGACCGGAAAGATCTTGCGTTCGACGATTTCGCGCCTCAGGCCCGGCAGGATGTCCTTCGGCTCGAGCGTGCCCTGTGCGAAAAACTTCTCCATGAGGTCGTCCTCGCCTTCGGCCACGGCCTCGACGAGCGCCTCGTGCTCCGCCTTCGCCCGCTCGGCCAATCCCGCCGGGATCGGGCCGTCGTTGCGCTTGCCGTCGTCATTCAGATGGGCCTCCATGCGGACGAGATCGACCGTGCCGTGGAAGGCCTTTTCCTCGCCGATGGGGATCTGCAGGGGCACCACCCCGCGGCCGAACTTCTTCCGGAGCGATTCGATCGTCCGGTCGAAGGACGCCCGGTCACGGTCCATGCGGTTGACGACGAACATGACAGGCCGGCCGAACTCGGCGGCGAACTTCCAGACCCGCTCGGTCTGGACCTCGACGCCCGAAACGGCGTCGAGCACGATCAGGGCGGAGTCGGCGGCATAGATGGCGGCGCGGGCCTCGGGGGCGAAGATGCCGTAGCCGGGGGCGTCGAGGAAGTTGATCCGGGTGTCGCGATGGATGACGTGGGCGCAGGCGAGGTTAATCGAGATTTTCCGGTCGATCTCCTCGCCGTCGAAATCCGTCGGGCACGTTCCGTCCTCGATCTTCCCGGGACGGGTCGTCGCGCCGGCGGCGTACAGGAGAGAGGCGACCAGCGTCGTCTTGCCTACGGTGTTGTGGCCGACGACGGCAACGTTGCGCAGCTGGGGAGCGGAAAGTGGGTTCATGGGGCGGATTATATGGAAGGGCTGGCAGGGGAGTCGAAGACTCCGGCGGGGGTGTTCGAGGAGACCGTGCTCCCCGCGTCGGGAGTACGCTTGGACCTACTTCACTTTACGAAGGGAGGTCCAAATGGACAGAGGTCGATTGGCGCTCTTCCTCACTTGCCTTTCACTGGTCTCTGCGTTGGCGGCCGCACAAACGGGGCAGACGATGGAGACCTCGGCCCTGCTCGCGAGTCCCGGCCTGTCGCCGGAGGCTCGGACGGCGGTCGGGGAGAGGGTCGAGGCCGTCCACGAGAAGTTCCGCGCGTCTCACGGAGGGACGGATCCGGAGCAGTTCGGCGTGCAGTGCTGCCAGATCACGCAGATCCCCGCCGCGGCATTCACGCCGCGCGGAGCCGGCGAGACTTGGCTTTACTTGAGCGGATACATTTTCGACCTAGGCGTGCCGAATGCGCTGTGGGCTCCCGTCATGTTGCCCTCCGGAGTAGAGCTCCAGTTTATGGATCTGTACTACTACGACGTCGACCCGGTCAATGCGATCTCCGCGAGCCTTTATGCTTTTTTCGGAGGCGGGATTCTCAGCGGTCCCCCGACACTCGCCAACCTCGGGACTGCGTCTTCGGCCGGAAACCCCGTGTACGGGTACGCGGCCGCTGCCCTGACCCACACGGTCAACAACCACGTCGGCTACGATCCCAACGCCGCGCAGCTCGCGATCGTGGTCGAAGTTTCCGCGGCGAACGGCTTGCTCGGGTTCAAGGCGGTGGATCTCTGGTGGATGCGGCAGGTGAGCCCGGCGCCGTCGCTGGCGACATTCAATGACGTGCCGGCGAATCACCCCCAGTTCCAGTTCATCGAGGCACTCGAGGCCTCGGCCATCACCGTGGGATGCGGGGGCGGCAACTATTGCCCGAACAATCCGCTGACGCGCGGCCAGATGGCGGTGTTCCTGGCCAAGGCGCTCGGGCTCTACTGGCGGTACTGATACTGGCGCAGGCTCGCATCGGGACAACGTGGACGGCGGTTACGACAGAAAAATCTATGCGCAGGCCCGGCTGAAAACGACCCACAAAAAGACGGCCAGCGCGGCGAAAACGAGCGCGGCCAGCAGAAGGGCGGCGGACACGGCCTTGCCGCTGGTCAGGCGCTCTTGGGGATCCGGAGGCGGAGAGGTCACCATGATTCTTTTCCTGGAAGCCCGGTCCGTGCGGCGCCCGGCCCGTGCTTCCCGAGCGGCGTTCTCCCGCCGCACGACACGTGTTCCGGCGAGAATGGGGCCCGCATGACCGCGCTCTCGTGCCTCGGCGTCGGCCTCGCGTTCGCCATCGCGGTGGGCCTCCTCGTTTTCGCGGGCTTGATGCTCGGGTGGGTGATCCCGGCGATCATCGAACGGTCGCGGCAGCGACGAGACGGTCCTCCGCGGAGTAGAGATTGAACCCGCCTTCGCGCAGGAACCCCACCAGCGCCACGCGCGACGCCTGGGCCAGGTCGATCGCCAGCGACGACGGCGCCGAGACGGCCGCGAGGACGGGGATACCGGCCGCCACGGCCTTCTGCACGATTTCGAAGGACGCCCGGCCCGAAACGAGGAGGATGTGGCGGGAGAGCGGCACGCGGCCCTCGCGGAAGAGATGGCCGAGGACCTTGTCCACGGCGTTGTGCCGGCCGATGTCCTCCCGCGCCGCCACGAGCTCGCCGTCCAGCGTAAACACGCCGGCGGCGTGAAGGCCTCCCGTCTCGCCGAAGGCCGCCTGGGACCGGCGCAGGATCGCGGGCAGGGCGCCGAGGACGTCGGGACGCACGCGGGCATCCGAGTCGACGGCGGGGAACCGGCCGTGGATCGACTCGATCGAGCCCTTTCCGCAGAGGCCGCACGAGGAGCTCGTCAGAAGGAGGCGTTTGGCGCGGTCGACGGCGTCGCCGGCGGCCGCCGTGGCGCGGATGATGACCACGTTGCCGGCTTCCTCGTCCGACCGGGGCTCCCGGCAGTGCTCGATCCGGACGATCTCCCCGGGCCGTTGGACGATGCCTTCCGACAGGAGCCAGCCGGAGGCCAGGTCGAAATCGTGTCCCGGCGTGCGCATGGTCACGGCCAGCGTCTGCCCGCCGAGCCGGATCTCGAGCGGCTCCTCGACCGTCACGCGGTCCCCCCGCGGCGTGGCCGCGCCCGCCTCGTACCGGACGATGCGCGCGTCGCGGGTCCCGTCCATGGGCGAAGAATACCGCTCGAACGCGTCGCCGAGCGCTTCCGGATAGCCGGGTGCCCTGCCGAGATTCGCTCCGCAGGCCGGGGCCAACCTGCTAGAATTTCGGCGTTCCGGCGTGTGCTTGCATCACCGTGGGCCGTCCGCCGGGCGGGGAGGGATTCGTTCCGAACCTATGGCCGATAGGGTAGCGGGGGCGCGCGTGGGCAGGCTGGGCCGCTACGAGGTCTTGAACGAGCTCGGTAAAGGCGCGATGGGCGTGGTGTACCTCGCCAAGGACCCCGTCATCGGCCGGCTCGTGGCCATCAAGACCATCAAGACCTCCCAGACCGGGGAGGACGACTCCGAGTCCCGGGAGTTTCGCGAGCGGTTCGTCCGCGAGGCCCAGACGGCCGGGATTCTCTCGCACCCCAACATCGTCACCATCCACGACATCGGCGAGGACACCGAGAGCCGGGCGTCGTTCATCGCCATGGAGTACATCGAGGGGCGCAACCTCAAGTCTCTTCTGACCGACAAGAACCGGTTCACCTGGGACGAGATCGCCGACCTGGTGGCCCAGATCGGCGAGGCCCTCGACTACGCGCACCGCAAGGGCATCATCCATCGGGACATCAAGCCCGCGAACATCATTCTCACGACCGACGGCAAGGTGAAGATCACCGACTTCGGGATCGCTAAAGTCGCCTCGTCGAATCTCACGACCACGGGGCAGTTTCTCGGCACGCCCAATTACATGTCGCCCGAGCAGGTCTCCGGTGCGCCGGTGGACGGCCGGAGCGACATCTTTTCGCTGGGCGTCGTTCTGTACGAGCTGCTGACGCTCCGGAAGCCCTTCCAGGGCGACAACCTGACGGCGATCTCCTACAAGATCGTCCACGAGGATTTCACGCCGCCGGCCGAGCTCTCGAGCGAGATCCCGCCCGAGTTCAACCCGATCGTCGCGCGCGCGATGGCCAAGGACCCTTGGAACCGGTACCAGCGGGGCAAGGACATGGCCCTCGCGCTCTACCAGCTCAAGGCGCACATGGAGGAGCAGAAGGCCCTGCAGGACCTGGGGACCATGGTCTCGGCGGCCGAGAACCTGCCGACGCTCAAGCTCGCCAACCTCCAGGCGCTCGCGGCGCAGGGGGCTCCCCGGGACACGACCGTCGTGCCGCCTCCGGCCGGGCCGCCTTCGCCGCCGCCTCCGTCGGCGATGCCCGGCGGCGAGGACGACGGCGAAATGACGGCGGCCTCCCCGGAGCTTGCGGCCGCCATGGACATGGAAGAGACCCCGCCGATCCCGATCGAGGGCAGCTTCGCCAATGCCGACCAGCTCCCGCCGCTTCCGGGGTCGGCGACCGTCGTCTCTCCCGCGCCGCTGCCCGCGCAGGAGTGGAAGAAAATCGCAAAAGCCGAAGTCAACCCGAAGTGGTTCTGGCGCGTGGTTGCCGGAGCCGCCGCCCTGGCGATCGTGGTCATCGGGTTCTTCGCTCTGCGGGCCAGGTCCGCGGCGACCCCGAGCGTCGAACGGGATCCCGTACTCGAGCAGGAAGTGCACGATCGCAAGGAGGCCCTCGAGGAAGGGCAGAGGCTCTTCGCCGCCGGCCAGTACGCGGAAAGCCTGGCCAGGTTCCGGCAGGTCCTCGCCCGCAGCCCGAACAACGAGGAGGCGCGCAAGTTCGCCCAGATGGCCGAGAACGCGGTGGCGAGTCAGCAGGAGGAGGCGCTACGCCGCGAACAGGCGGCCACCGCACTCGCCGCGGCACGCACGGCCCTCGAGGAGGACCGGCCCGAGGACGCCAAGAAAATGGCCGAAGAGCTCCTCGCAGCCAACGCGGAGAACGCGGACGCCCAGGCCGTGCGCGACGAAGCCGATACGAAGATCGCGCAGAAGGTCGCGGCGGAGGCCGCGGCGCGCAAGAAGACCCGGTCGACCCGCGGCAGCCAGGCGGCCAAGGCCCCTGCCGTCCCCACGCCCCCCGGGAGCCCCGTCACGAGCGCCGCCGCGGCGCCTCCGGCCCAGGGCTCGGCGCGCGCACCGGCGTCGGGCAACGCGACCGTGCGGCTCGTGTTCGATTCCCCGATCCCGGAGGGCCACATCATGATCGCGGTCAACGACCAGATCGTTCTCCGCAAGCCCTACTCGTTCAAGAAGGACGAGAGCCGGAGCGTTCTCGCGAACCTGACCATGCCGCCCGGGACGGCGACGATCAAGGCCTGGCTGTCCGGACCCGACATGCCCTCGGCCTTCGCCACGACGACCGCCCAGTTTTCGGGCGGCGAGACGCGGACGATGCGCCTCAACTTCTCGGGCGGCAAGCTCGGAATCGCCCTCCAGTAGCCCGCCTCGCCCCGGCCACCCTTTGCGAAAACCGCCGGAATCGCGTATAAACCGCACCTCCTCGGGGCGTAGCGCAGCCTGGTAGCGCACTCGGTTCGGGACCGAGTGGTCGGAGGTTCAAATCCTCTCGCCCCGACCAATCCTCTCGATTCGCGGGATCGGGCAGCGGACTAGAATGCGGGCCGCGGCCTCGCCATGACCCTTCCTGCGGGCAAGAAACTCGGCCCCTACGAAATCCTCGCGCCCATTGGCGCGGGCGGGATGGGGGAGGTCTACCGGGCGCGGGACACGCGGTTGGGACGCGAAGTGGCGATCAAGGTGCTGCCGGACGGCCTTGCGTCGCGGGAGGATCGCCTCAGGCGGTTCGAGCGCGAGGCCCGATCCGCCTCGTCGCTCAATCACCCCAACATCGTCACGATCTACGACATTGGGTCCGAAGGCGCGACGGCGTTCATCGCGATGGAGCTCGTGTCCGGGCAGACCCTTCGGCAGATGGTGCCGCCGGACGGGATGGCGGTCCCGCAGCTGCTCCGGATCGGCGCGCAGATGGCCGAGGGCCTGGCCAAGGCGCACGCGGCGGGGATCCTGCACCGGGACCTGAAGCCGGAGAACGTCATGGTGACGGAGGACGGCCTGGTCAAGATCCTGGATTTCGGGCTGGCGAAGCTGACCCAGGCGGACTCGAGCGCGAGCGGGCGGACGCAGGCCCCGACCGTCTCGGGCGGGACGGAGGAAGGCATCATCCTCGGGACGGTCGGCTACATGTCCCCCGAGCAGGCGACCGGAGCGCCGGTCGACTACCGATCCGACCAGTTTTCGCTGGGGTCGATCCTGTACGAGATGGCGACGGGTCGGCGCGCGTTCCAGCGCCCGTCGGTGCCGCAAACGCTGGCCGCCATCATCCAGGAGGAGCCGGAGCCGATCGCGACGGCGAGGCCCCGGATCCCGGCGCCCGTGCGGTGGATCGCCGAAAGGTGCCTTTCCAAGGATCCCCGGGATCGGTACACGTCGACCGACGACCTGGCCAAGGAGCTCGCGAAGGTACGCGACCACCTCCCGGAGGCGACGAGCGGCGGCGGGCCGGCCGCGGAAGCGCCGGGGGTGGAGGCGTCGATCGCCGTCCTGCCCTTTCGCATGATGAGTGCCGAGCCCGACGCCGAGTACTTCAGCGACGGGATCAGCGAGGAGATCATCAACGCGCTCGCGCAGATCGGGGCGCTGCGGGTCGCCGCGCGGACGTCATCGTTCGCGTTCAAGGGGAAGGACGCGGACATCCGGCGGATCGGCGCCGAGCTCGGCGTTCGCTCGGTGCTCGAAGGCAGCGTCCGCCAGGCGGGACGGCGACTGCGGATCACGGCCCAGTTGATCGACGTGGCGAGCGGCTACCACCTCTGGTCCGAGCGGTACGACCGCGAGATGGAGGACGTCTTCGCGGTCCAGGACGAGATCGCGCGCTCGATCGCGCAGAGGCTAGAGCCTCGGCTGGTCGGATCGAGTCGGGGGCCGCTCGTGGCGCCGCCGACCGAGAACGTCGAGGCCTACAACCTGTTTCTCAAGGGTCGGTACTTCCAGAACCTGCGGCGGCCGAGAGTCGCCATCGAGCAGTTCGAGGCCGCGATCGCGCGGGATCCGAGTTACGCCGCCGCCCACGCGGCGATCGCCGACGCCTACGGCCAGTGGGGCTACTACGGGGGAATCCCGACACGGGAAGCCTCGAGCCGGGCCCGCGCCGCGGTCGAGAGGGCGCGCGCGCTGACGCCCGATGCTCCGGGCGTCCACCTCTCGCTCGGCATCATCGAGCAGTACTACGGCTGGGACGTGGCCAGGGAAGATCGGGAATTCCGCCTCGCGGTCGAAGGCAACCCCCGATCGGCGGAGGGCTACTTCTGGCTGAGCGTCTGCCTGGTGTGCGTGGGCCGTGTCGAGGAGGCCCTGGAAGTTGCCCGTCGCGGAGCCGAACTCGAGCCGTACTCGGCCAACCTGCAGGCTCAGATCGGATGGACCTTCTTCGTGCGCCGACGCTTTGCGCAAGCCGTTCAGGAGTTCCGCAAGGCCGTCGCCCTCGAGCCCGATGCCGGCTACCCGCTCCTGTCGCTTGGCCTCGCCTTCCAGGAATCGGAAGCCGCGGAGGAAGCGGTTCGGGTCTTCGAGCACGCGGTGGAAGCGACGCGGAGCCAGCACAGTCTCTACGTCGCGCTGCTCGGCGGCGCCCTGGCCCGCGCGGGACGGACGGCGGATTCCCGGCGGATCCTCTCGGAGCTGCGAGAGCGTTCGGCGCGGGAGTACGTCCCGCCCTTCGATCTGGCCATGGTCCTGACCCCTCTCGGAGAGGCGGACGAGGCCCTGAGGGCGCTGGAGCGCGCGTACGACGAGCGCAACGCGGCGCTCTGGTTCCGGATCTACTGGCCGGCGTTCGACCGGCTCCGCGGGCAAGCCCGGTGGCAGGCGCTCGCCGACAAGCTGGCGCGGACCGCGCCCGTTCGGCCGGTGACGGGCTGAGCCGGTCCTACGCCTCCGCCGAGCGTTCTCTCCGACCCGCCAACCCGGCCGCCCCGATGCCCGCGGCCCGTCCCGTCGCCCAGGCCCACTGAAAGTTGTGGCCCCCGATCGGGCCGAAGGCGTCGAGGACCTCCCCGCACAGGAAGAGGCCCGGGTGCCGGCGGCTCTCGAGCGTGGCCGGGTCGAGCTCGTCGAGGGCGACCCCGCCGCCGGTGACCTCGGCTTTCTCGTAGCCCTCGTGCCCCGACCAGGGAAGCTCGCCGCGGGTGAGCGTCTCGATCAGGCGCAGGCGCTCCTCGCGTCGCAACTGGGCGAGCGTCCGGGCCGGGTCGACCCCGGCCTGCGCGCAGAGGGCGGCGGCGAGCCGGTCGGGCAGCTCGGCGCGCAGCGCGCCCGCAGCCGTGCGCGGAGCCGGAACGGCGCAGGGCCTCGTCCCAGGCCTTCGCGCCGGAGGCCGACCAGCGCACGGAAATCTTCGCCTCCGTCGCGACCGGACGGCGACGTGCGAGACGTCGAGCAGCGCCGGACCGCTGTATCCCCGGTGCGTGAAGAGAAAGCCGCCGGTCGAGGACGCGCCCGAGTCCGGCGCCCGTGCGGTCAGCGTCACCGGCAGCGAGAGTCCGGAGAGGCCGGAGAACGCCGATGCCGGGGGGGCGGTCAGCGGGGTGAGGGCGGGGTAGGTCGTGTGCACGCGGTGGCCCAGGCGCTCGAGGATCGAGAGTCCCACGCCGTCGGAGCCGGAACGGGGGATCGAGAGTCCCCCGGTTGCGACGACGACCGCATCGGCCTCGAGCGGCGGAGCGCCGTCGCGCGCGATGCTCCAGCGACCCGCGTCCGGATCGAGACCGGTCACCAGCGTGTTCATGCGCAGGTCGACACCGCGCCGGCGGGCGAGCTGGAGAAGCGCGTCGCGGACGTCGCGCGCGCGGTTGGAGGCCGGGAAGAGCTTTCCGGACTCCGTCTCCTCCGCGAGCGGGATGCCGAGGTCGTGCTCGAAGAACCGGACCTGCTCCCGCAGGGGCCAGCTCCGGAGCATCCGGGTCAGCGTTCGAGCAGGGGACTCGGTGACGAAGCGGGACTCGGCCGGGCGCGCGGGGAGGACGTTGCACCGACCTCCGCCGCTGATGAGAATCTTTCGGCCGCCGTCGGGAGTGCGCTCGAGAAGGAGGACATCGGCGTCCGAGCCCGCAGCGAAGATGGCCGCCATCGTGCCGGCGGCGCCGGCGCCGATGACCGCGATCCGTCCTCGTTGCGCCGCCACGACGCGGAAGATATCCGGGCCGCGGACCTGGCGGGCCCCGCGCTATCGACGGACGAGGGTGACCTGGCCGCCGGGATACAGGTCCCGGTCGCCCGTCACCAGGATCTTCTTGAAGTCGGTGATCGTGACCTGCAGGCCCGCGGCGCTCATCGTGCCGCTCGTCGCTCCGCCCGTGCAGCCGATCATGTCGACCGTGCCGTCGAGGTGCGATCCGTCGACCCTTCCGTGGAAGGAACCCTTGATCCCGCAGCCCGTCGCTTCGAAGGAGCCCATGACCTGCGTGCCTTGCTGCGAGAACGTCGCCGTGGCGTCCCGACTCGTGCAGAGACTCGGGTCATCGGACTGGAAGTCGCCCGCCCAGGTGCCGGAAACGTCGACCGACGTGCCCATGGGGCCGGGAGACGCGACGTCGTTCGAATCGTTGCAAGCGGGCAGCAGGATCACGGCCGCAAAGGCCGCTGTGAGGAGGCCGGAACGCATCATTCGCATCGGAGAGCTCCTTTCCGTGGCGTGAACGCCACCGGATTCTTGGCCCATCCTTACCACCGATTGCGGCGACGGTCGCCTCTTAATCGCGCCCTGAGTCCTGCGCCACGGACGCTTGACTTGCGCCTCATTTGCGCCTACGATGGATTGTCAAGGCCGATGGGCCGACCCGCTCAGGCCTGCGGGCGGCCGCGGTGGTTCCCTCGGCCTTATTTTTTATTGAAACTATGGCTAGCAACCTATTTTTATTAGGGGTCCTAATGCCTGGCCCAGCGAACCAGTGGCCGAATCGGCAGGATCTGGAATGTTAACGAAATAACGTAGTCACGTTGTCGGACGTTAAATAGTTAGGCTAACTATGAATCTAACCAAACGACAAAAGGAGATTCTCGACTTCATCCGAACGTACCGTTTGGAGAACGGAATCTCGCCGACGCAGCGGGAGATCCGCGAGAGGTTCCGTCTCTCGTCGTTCGGGACCGTTCAGAAGCACCTGAAGCGGCTCGAAGAAAAGGGCGCCCTCTCGAGGGAGTGGAACCGCAGCCGTGGCATCGCGCCGAAGGAGGAGGCGGCAGTCGCCCGCGGCGTGCCTCTGCTCGGGTTGGTCGCCGCCGGGCGGCCGATCGAGCCCTTCCCCAACGAGGAGTCGATCGAAGTCCCGGCCGCGCTGCTCGGGAAAGGTGATCACTTCGTGCTCCGCGTGCGTGGGGAATCGATGGTCGAGGACGGGATCCTCGATGGCGACTACGTCGTGGTCGCCAGGCGCGCAAAGGCCGACAGCGGCCAGACGGTCGTGGCGCTCGTGCGGGGTGAAGCCACCCTGAAACGCTATTACTCCGAAGGCGCGCGCGTGCGGCTCCAGCCGGCCAACGCCGCCATGCGTCCCCTGACTTTCGACGCCCGGGACGTGACGATCCAGGGGGTGGTGACGGGGCTGATCCGCGACTATGCGCGAGCCTCCCGCTGAGCCGGAGCTCGGTCCGCCTGCGGTAGAATTCGCCCCTCGAAGGGCGACGTACCCAAGTGGTTAAGGGAGAGGTCTGCAAAACCTTTATTCGGCGGTTCGAATCCGCCCGTCGCCTCCATTCCCGCGGAGTCGGCAGGGGGGCGGCCGTGAGCCGCGGCTACGGACCTCCTGCCTTCTTGCGGATTCCCCGACTTCGCCGGAGTGGCGGAATGGGCAGACGCACGGGACTTAAAATCCCGAGGGCCGCAAGGCCCGTGCCGGTTCGACTCCGGCCTCCGGCACCACCGATCCAGGCATGAACGGAACCACCGAGGACACGGCGGCCGCCTTCCAGGCGCGGCTGGGCTACGTGTTCAAGAACCTCGACCTGCTCGAACGGGCGCTCACGCACAAGTCGTTCTCCAACGAGAACCGGGAGCTTCGCTCGCCCAACAACGAGCGGCTGGAATTCCTCGGCGACGCCGTCCTCGGTTTCGTGATCGGGGAGATGATCTACCGGTCCTTCCCGAACCTGCAGGAGGGCGCCCTCTCCAAGATCAAGGCGCACCTGGTGTCGTCCAACATGCTCTCCGGCAAGGGTCGCGCCCTCGAGATCGGACGGTATCTGCGGATGGGCGCGGGGGAGGCGCGCTCCGGAGGCGCGGAAAAGCTCTCCCTCCAGGCCGACGCATTCGAGGCGGTCGTGGCGGCGATCTATCTGGACGGGGGAGTCGAGGCGACCGAGGCCTTCGTTCGCCGGGTCTTCGAGCCCGAGGTGGCCGGAATCGACATCGGAGATCTCTCCTTCCACGACTACAAGACGACGCTCCAGGAGGCCGCGCAGAGCCTGGGCCTCCCGCTTCCCGACTACCGGGTCGTCGAGGAATCCGGACCCGACCACGAGAAGGCCTTCGTGGTCGAGCTCGCCTGGGACGGCGAGCCCTTCGCGCGCGGGCGCGGAGCGTCGAAACGCGAGGCTCAGCGCAAGGCCGCCAAGGAAGCGCTCAAGAAGCTCGGGCGCCTGCCCGCGTAAGGTCCCGCGCCCCGGGGCGGCGCGAGTCCGCGGCTCAGCGCGCCCGTTCGATCCGCGCGAGGAAGGCTTCGGCGTCTTCGAATCCCACCAGCCGCAGTTCGGGCCGCTCCCGGCCGGAGGCGTCGAGGAAGATGACGGTGGGTACGCCGAGGATCCCGTACTTCTGGGTCAGAGCGACGGATTCGGGCGAGCCGAGCCGGGTCATGTCGGCCTTGAAGAGGTCGTGTCCGGAGAGCGCCTTGCGGACGCGGGCATCGGAGAAGGTCCGCTTCTCCAGCTCGAGGCAGGGCAGGCACCAGTCGGCGGAGAAGTCGACGACCGCGGGCCGCCCGGTCGCCGCGACCGCTGCCGCGGTGTAGGGCTGCCAGCCCGAAAGCGTTCGGGGCAGGAAGAAGATGGCGATCGCCAGGAAGAGCGCGGCGACGCCGGCCCGAAGGGGCCACCGAAGCCCGTAGCCGCGGACGAGGACGGCGGTCAGCCCGACGGCGAGGACCGCCGGCAGGAGCCAGTAGCCGAACGGGCGCGGCAGGACGCTCCGAAGGAAATAGGCGGCCATCGCGAGCAGGATCCAGCCGAAGACCTTCTTGACCGACTCCATCCAGGCTCCGGCGCGCGGAAGCCGCGAGAGGCTTCCCGAGAACGCTCCGAGGAAGAGGTACGGCAGGCCGAGTCCCAGGGACAGGACGAAGAACATCAGCAGCCCGAGGGCCGGGTCCTGGCGGGCCGCGACGAAGGCGAGCAGGCCGACGATGAATCCGCCGACGCAGGGCGCCGCGACCACGCCGACGAAAAGCCCCATGCCGAAGGCCCCGGCCACGCCGCTGCGGGCGCCGGCGCGGTTCATCAGAGCGGTCGGCATCCGGATCTCCCAGTAGCCGAACATCGAGAGGGCCATGAGGACGAGAACGCCCGCGATGCCGCCGAGGACGAACGGGTTCTGGAGGAGCGATCCGAAGAGTTTTCCGGAGAGGGCCGCCGCCACGCCGAGCGCCGAGTACGTCGTCGCCATGCCGAGGACGTACAGCGCCGAGAGGCCGAACGCGCGCGAGGTCGAGCCGCGGGCCTCGCGGGAGAAGAAGCCGACCGTCAGGGGGATCACGGGATAGACGCAGGGCGTGAGGTTGAGGGCGAGCCCGCCGAGAAAGATCGAGAGGAGGACGATCAGGAGGCCGCGCTTCTCGAGGAGGGCCTCGAGCTCGCTGGACGGGTTTCCGGCGTCGGCGGCAACGCGGCGGGCCTCGGAGAGCGGGACGGCGCCGCCGGCCAGGGGAGCGGTCGCGGCCGATGCGACGGCCGTGGATGTGCCGGTCGTCGCGAACTTGACGCTCGTCGGCGCGAGGCACTGGGTGTCGTTGCAGGCCTGGTACCCGACCGAGCCCGACACGGCGGGCGCCGAGGTCCCGGTCCATCGGATCGGGACCTCGATCGAGAATTCTCCGGCGTACACCGACAGCGGCGTCTCCGAGAACGAGAACTTCTCGAGCTTGCCTTCCGGGTAGACGGGGTCGCCGAAGGTGACGCCGTCGGCCGGCGTCAGCGTGACCTCGGTCGGGATCAGGTAGTCCTCGGTCGGCGTGTGGCTGTTGACGTGCCAGCCCTCCGCGAGCCGGGCGTGGAGCGCGACGGTTCCCTTCCCGGGATCGGGAGACGCGGAGACGTCGGCTTCGATCGTCATCAGCGTGGACGGATCCGGAGCGGGCGCGGCGCGGACGAAGGCCGCCTCGAGCACGATGGGGAGGACCGCGAGAAGCGGCCGGAGGCGTGTCATTGCGTTTGAGTCGCTTCGAGTCGGGCGATGAACGACTGCACGCGCTCGTTGTACCTCGATCCGGGATGGTCGCGGACGAACTGCTTGTAGAGGGCGAGCGCGGCGGCCGGGTCGTTCTGCGAGAGAGGGATCTGGGCCCGGAAGAGCTCCGCGCGTTCCTTCTGGTCGGGGCTCCGGGTGGAGGCGATCAGCCGGTCGATGGTCTTGCGCGATTCCACGGCATCGCCCGCTTCGAGCTCGGCGGCGGCGAGTCCCTCGAGCGCCGTCTCGCGGACGCCCGGCCCCGGGTTCGGTGCGGAGGAGGCGCGTTTCAGGTACGGCAGGGCGGCCTTCGGGTCGAGGCGCGCATACAGCTCCCGGCCGATCGCCAGGGCCTCGTCCGCCGAGAACGTGTCGATCGGTGCCTCCAGCTTCCGGGCGAACTTCCGATACGCGTCCAGGTCGCGTCGCGCGTGGGAGTAGAAATCCTGCGTGTCCTTGAAGCCCTGCATCAGGAAAACCAGGCGTCCGTCGGGCGTCGTGATCAGAACGGAAGGCGTTTCGGTGATCTTGTAGCGCTCCAGGAGTGGCTTCGCGTCGGGCGAGTCCCGGTGCACCTTCACGGGCACCATGCCGATGAGCAGAGCCTCGAAGTCGAATGCCGGATAGAGGAGGCTCTGCATCCGGCGGCAGTCCCCGCAGCTCTCGCTGTCGAACTCGTAGTAGACGAGCTTCTTTTCGGACGCGGCCCGCGCGCGCGCGTCGCCGGGGGTGGCGGCCCAGTCCGCGTTGCCGGGGCTCGTCACGGGGCGGTTGCCGTCGCGGGGTGCGGGGGTCGGCGAAACCTGGGCGGCGGCGCGTCCCGCGGCGAGGCCGAGGGCGAGGGCCGCGGCCGCGACCCCGGCGCGTTGAATTCTTGGCGACATCTGGCGGGCAAACCTTTCCGCGCCCTCCGGAATTCCCGGATGCCGGGGGGTGCGGCGCTATGATCTCCCATCATGAAGAAGCTGGCGCTCGGATTGACGTTTCTCGGAGTTTTCCCGGCGGCGCGGGCCGGCGCGGACTGGCTGCAGTGGGGACGGACGCCTCAGCACGGCGGGGCCGCGACCGTGGCCGCACAGCCGCTCGAGGCGATCCTCGCCGACGTCGTCTACGACCCGTTCGTCGAGGCCATGAAGGCGCAGACCAACGGCAACCTGCTGGCGCACTATTCCGTCCCGCTGGTCGATTCCTCGGGCGTCTACATGGTCTTCAAGACCGGTACCTACACGGGCTTCGGGAACTGGGACTCGATCACCTGGACGGTGCGCAAGCTGCGTTGGAACGCCGGAGCGCTCGAAACCGTGTGGACGTTCGCGAGCGACTGGAAGCCGGAGCCCCTCTCGCTGACGGCGTGGGAGGCCGTCTTCCTGCCGGCGATCTCGGGTTCCGACGTCTACGTCCCCGGCCTCGGCGGCACCGTGTTCCGGGTCGACCGCGAGACGGGTGCGTCGGGCGGCCGCATCAATCCGTTCACCGACATCGACCCGGACCGGTACGTGGCCGGCGGCCTGGCCGTCGCGCCGGATGGAGGCGTCATCTACGACGTCCTCGGGCTGGCCACGGACCCGCAGGCGATCACCGGCGCGTGGCTCGTTCGCGTCGAGCCCGGGGGCGGCGCGACCTCGCGGGTCGACTTCGCGGCGATCGTTCCCGGCGCTCCGGCCCCCGACGACCTCTGCGTGGGCACGTTCTCGACCGGCGAACGCCCGTGGCCGCCGTCGCCGATGTCGGTCCCCAACTCGGCGCCGTGCGGCGCCCAGCGGCCGGGGATCAACGTCGTCCCGGCGGTGGCTCCCGACGGCACGATCTACACCCTGAGCCGCGCCCATCGCAACGACCGGTACAGCTACCTCGTCGCGGTCCACCCGGATCTCTCGCCCGCCTGGGCGGCGTCGCTTCGCGGCGTCCTGAACGACGGCTGCGGCGTGCTGCTCGAGGACGACAACTCCAATCTCGGCTGCCGCGCGGGCGCGAACATGGGCGTCGACCCGGCGACCAACGACCGGCCGGCGGGCCGCGTGCGCGACCAGGGCACCGCCTCGCCGGTGGTGCTGCCCGACGGAAACGTCCTGGTCGGCACGTCCACGTCCTACAATTTCAGCCGCGGGCACCTCTTCAAGTTCGACGCGACGGGCGGGGTGCTCGCGACCTACGACTTCGGCTGGGACATCACGCCCGCCGTCTTCGAGCACGACGGCACGTACTCGATCCTCATCAAGGACAATCACTACTCGAGCTCGGACGGGGACGCGTACTACGACGTCACGACCCTCGATGCGGACCTGGTTCCCGTCTGGTCCTTCCGGTCCGACAACACCGAGAGCTGCGTGCGGCAGCCGGACGACACGATCGAATGCGTCGAAGACCACCCGGAAGGCTTCGAGTGGTGCGTCAATCAGCCCGTCCTCGACGCGGCGGGCGTCGCGTACCTCAACGGGGAAGACGGCGTGCTGTACGCGTTCGAGCGCGACGGGCAGGTCCGGAGCCGGATCTTCCTCGACACGGCTCTCGGCGCGGCCTACACGCCGGTGTCGATCGGCGACAACGGCATCATCTACACGCAGAACAACGGCGTCCTCTTCGCGGTCGGCCGCATTTCCGGCTCTCGAGCGACCCCCGAGCCGCCGGCGGGGGAGGATCGTGCGACGCGGGTCGTGGAGCGGCCGTAGACGACGGCGCGTTGCCCAACGGGCCCCGATCCGCTAGACTCCGCGCTCCGGTTTCGGGCTTTCCGGACGCCCAGGTAGCTCAGTTGGTAGAGCAAGGGACTGAAAATCCCTGTGTCGGCGGTTCAATTCCGTCCCTGGGCACCACCCTTCCGGCCGGGAAACGACGCATGATCTTGAAAGTCGCCAAGCTCGGCGTGAAGACGCTGCGGCAGATCGCCCAGGACGTCGATCCGAAGGCCCTGGCCCGGGGCGACTACGAGGCCTTTCTCTCGGACCTCGAGGACACGATGCGCGAGTACGACGGCACCGGCATCGCCGCACCTCAGGTGTTCACTCCGCTGCGCGCATTTCTCTACGAGGTTCACCCGGAGACGCGAAAACGCAAGGAGCCCGAGGTCGCCCTGACGGCCCTCTTCAACGCGACCTACGAGGGCGTGGGGGACGTCCTGGAGGAGGACTCCGAGGGTTGCCTCTCGGTTCCGTTTCTCTGGGGCGGCGTCGTGCCGCGCTTCGAGACGGTGAAGGTCGAGGCGCTCGATCGTTCGGGAAAGAGGGTGGTCTTCGAGGCCTCCGGATATCACGCGCGTGTCCTTCAGCACGAGATCGATCACCTGAACGGCCTCGTCTACCTCGACCGGATGCGCGACATGAAGAGCCTGTCGTACACGGTCAATTTCGGTTAGGGCAGTCCGCCGGCGTCCGGCGGCTGGACGGCGCGTCCGACTCCGGGTTTTTTTGCCATAGAATCGCCCGCGATGTCTCTCTTCTCGAAGAAAGGCACCCTGCCGGCCCACCCGCCGGCACGCGGTGACGGGGGCGCCACGTCGGACTTTCTGGTCACGCGGCTGGAGGAGATGGTCGGGTGGGCCCGGAAGAACTCCCTCTGGCCGTTCCCCTTCGCGACCGCCTGCTGCGGCATCGAGTTCATGTCGGTGTCGGCGGCCCACTACGACATCGCGCGCTTCGGCTCCGAGGTGATGCGTTTTTCGCCGCGGCAGGCGGACCTGCTGATCGTGGCCGGCACCGTCACCGACAAGATGGCGCCGGTGCTGCGGAAGATCTACGATCAGATGCCCGAGCCGAAATGGGTCATCTCGATGGGCGTCTGTGCCTCGTCCGGCGGGTTCTACCGCGCCTACCACGTCACCCAGGGCATCGACGAGATCGTCCCGGTCGACGTCTACGTCCCGGGTTGCCCCCCGACGCCCGAGCAGCTGATTTACGCGATCATGGAGCTTCAGAAGAAGATCGCTTCCGGCGAGAAGTCGCGCGACTCGCGGTCGGCGCGCCTCGCCGCGGACGCTCCGGCGTGACGGTCGCCGCGCGCCGCCCTCTCGCCCGCGGCCGAGAAGCTGCGCGAGCGGATCGAGGCCTCGCCGGTCGCGGCGCGGTCGACCGTGCTCGACCTGGACCTTCCGACGATCGAGGTCGCTCCCGGAGACTGGCTGGAGCTCGCGCGGTATCTCCGGGACGACCCGGGCTGCCAGTACGACCTGTTTCTCGATCTGTGCGGCGTCGACAACCTGAGGCGCCGCGATGGGGCGCCCGCCCATCGCTTCGAGGCGGTCGTTCACCTCCATTCGCTCTCGAAGAACGAGCATGTCCGCGTGCGGGTGGTTCTCCCCGACGCGCCCGCGCGCCCGTCGCTCCCGAGCGTCGGGAGCATCTGGCCGGCGGCCGACTGGTTCGAGCGCGAGGCGTTCGACCTCTACGGATTCGACTTTCCGGGGCATCCGAACCTCCACCGGATCCTCTGCCACGACGCCTTCGTGGGACACGCGCTGCGCAAGGACTATGCGCCGGGGCAGCGCTGGTTCTACGCGGAGGAAGACCTGCGGTACCCCGAGTGGGCGAAGACCCCGGAGAAGGCCGGCCACTTCGAGACGCAGACGATCTCGATCGGCCCCTCGCACCCGGCCACGCACGGCATCGTTCACCTGATCGCCCGGCTCGACGGGGAGACGATCGTCAAGGCCGAGACCATCATCGGCTACCTGCACCGCTGCTTCGAGAAGATGGCGGAGAAACACCACTGGAACCAGGTCATCCCGTACACGGATCGACTCAACTACGTGTCCGCCATGATCAACGGTGTCGGATACGTGCGGACGGTCGAGAGAATGCTGGGCATCGAGGTCCCCGACCGCGGCCAGCTCGTTCGGACGATCCTTTCCGAGTTCACGCGGATCATGGACCACTGCGTCTGCATCGGCGCCAACCTCGTCGACATCGGGGCGCTGACCAACTTCGTGTACCTCTACCAGAACCGCGAGAACATCTACGACCTGATCGAGGCCTGCTGCGGCGCGAGGCTCACGGTGTCCTACGTGCGGGTCGGAGGCCTCGCGATCGACGTGCCCGACGACTTCGTCCCGCGCTGCCGGCGCCTTCTCGAGACGATCCCGGAGCTGATCGACGACGTCGAGAAGCTCGTGACGAACAACCGGATCGTTCGGAATCGCCTCTCGGGCACGGGGATCGTGACGCGCGAACAGGCGATCGCCTGGGGCCTGACGGGCCCGATGCTGCGGTCTTCGGGCGTGGCCTACGACGTGCGGCGCGCGCGGCCCTACGATTTCTACGACCGCTTCGACTGGGACGTCCCGATCGCGCAGGACGGCGACAACTTCGCCCGCTACCTGGTCCGCGTGGAGGAGATGCGCCAGTCGCTGAAGATCATCCGGCAGGCCCTCGACATCTTTCCGGCGCGCGGCCCGGTCAGCTCGGACGACTGGCACGTCGTGCTGCCGCCGAAGGACGCCGTGTACCACGACATGGAGTCGCTCATCTACCATTTCAAGCTGACGATGGAGGGCATTCGCGTGCCCGCCGGCGAGCGCTACGAGTGGATCGAAGGCGCCAACGGCGAGCTCGGCTTCTACGCCGTTTCGGACGGCCGCGGCGGGCCGTATCGGCTGAAGGTTCGCCCCCCGTGCTTCCCGAACATGGCGGCCTTCGAGAAGATCGTCGTCGGCGGCACCGTCTCCGACGCGATCGCGACGCTCGGGACCCTGAACGTCATCGCCGGGGAACTCGACCGATGAGCGGCGTGATCGACGTCAGCCGGCGCGTTCCGGAGCGGATGACCTTTCTCCAGAGGCTCTATCTCCCGGAGATCCTGCGGGGGATGGCCGTGACGCTGCGTCATCTCGTCCGCAACCTCGCCAACATGAAGGGCCTGCCGACGATCCAGTACCCGGAGATGCTCCGCAAGTACTCGAATCGTTTCCGCGGCAAGCACATCCTCAAGGCGCGCGAGGACGGAACGCTCAAGTGCGTCGCGTGCTACATGTGCCAGGAGGCGTGTCCCGCCGAGTGCATCACCATCGTGGCCGGCGAGCATCCGAAGATCGCCTACGAGAAGTACCCGGTCGTCTTCGACATCGACATGATGCGGTGCGTCTTCTGCGGCTTCTGCGTCGACGCCTGTCCGAAGGACGCGATCTGGATGACCCGCAACTACGAGATGGCGTTTTTCAACCGCGAGGACGCGGTCTACTCGATCGACCGCCTCCGCGAGACCCCGGAGGAGATCGCGCGCCACGGGTACGGGTACCGCCCCTACTACCCGGGGGACGGGACCAACCCGCCGGCCGACGCCTCGCTCCTTCCGGTGCTGCCGGGTAGCGGGGGCCGGGAGCGGCTCCGCGAGGAGGCCGTCGAGCTTCCCGACCGCGATCCCGGTCCGGGCCCGCTCAACGCTCCGAGCCAGGCCCAGAAGGCATTTTCGGCCTAGTGCTCCGAAACCGGGTTCCGTGACAACAAAACGCTAATCCCGGCGCTCCATGTCCGAGTACCGAGTCCTCTTCGACGCGCGCGGGGCGCGATACAACCGAGCCAACCGGATGTACCCCGAGGCCCGCGCCGAGGAGGCGGAGCGCCTCTTCCGTTTCTGCGAGTTCCCGGCCGGGGGACGCTGGCTCGATCTGGGCGCGGGAGGAGGATTCCTGGCCGCCCGGGCCGCCGCGCGGGGGATCCGGTCGGCCGCCGTGGGCGGCGACGAATCGGCGACGTTTCTCGCGGATGCGTCGGGATATGCGATGCGGACGGTCGTCGAATACGGCCGACTTCCGTACCGGGACGGCGCATTTTCGGCCTCGGCATGTCTGGCCGCTCTGCACCACGCCGAGCAGCCGCGTCAGCGTCCTCGGCGAGCTGCTCCGGGTCACCGCCCCGGACGGGCGCGTCGCGGTCGGCGATGTCGCCGCCGATTCTCCGGCGTCCGAGTTTCTCAACCGGTTCGTCGACCGGCACACGGAGGCGGGCCACGCCGGACGGTTCTACACGCCGGCGGCGCTCGCGGCCCACCTCGAGGCGGCCGGCGGCCGGGAGCTGCTCGCGGAGGAGGCCGCGATCGCGTGGCGTTTCGCAGAGAGCGACGACGCGCGCGTATTCTTCCGGGAGCTCTTCGGCCTGCGTCCGGAGACATCGGACGGGCAGATCGAGGCCGCTCTGGAGACTCTGGGCCTGGCCGGTTCGGCCGGTTCGTGGGCGGTCCCGTGGACCATGGTGTACGCCTCGGCCGGTCGCCGATGACGGACGCGATCGCACGCGCGCTCGCGCCGTGGCTCGCCCGCGCCGCTCGGTCCGGCCGCGGCGACCGGGTGATGGCGCTGACGGGCCTGCCGGCAGATCGCTGGAGCGATCTTGCGCGGATCTACACGGAGCTGCCGGCGGATCCCGGCTCCTCTGGTCGCGGCGGCACGCCGGGAGCTCGCACGCCTGGCCACGCGGGCCCTCCGGACGGGTCGCTGGAACCTCCGGCTCGAGGGGACTCCGCCATCCCCGGAACCCTGCCTGTACGTGACGGCCCACCTCGGTTCGATGCAGGCCCTGCGCTACGCCCTTCGCGCGCGGGGGGCGCCGGCGGCGACGGTGCTGGGGCCTCACAACCTCGACCGCGCCCGGGCTGTCGCGCAGGACCGGGTCTTCGACCGCCGGCACCCGAACGCCTTCCCGCACGCCTATCCGTCGGCCGCCGTGCACCGGCTCCGCAGCGCACTGAAGCGCGGGAGCCTGGTCGCGGCCGCCGATCTGCCCCCGCAAGGCGGGATTCGCCGGCCGCTTCTGGGAGGCTGGATGCTCGTGGACACCCGGCCGTTCCGCCTCGCCCGCGCGGCGCGCGTCGACTGCCGTCCCGCATTCGCCACGCTTCCCGGCGGGAGCTGGACGCTCACGCTCGGGCCGCCCCTCCCGCCGGACGAGCGTGCGGCGGCCGAGGCGTTCGCGCGGCTGGTCGCGGAGGTCGCCGCGCGCGCGCCACTCGACCTCGACGGCGTGGTCTATGCCGACATCGCGGAGCGCGTCCGGTGAGGATCTACGAGCGGGTCCTCGATGTGGCGCGCCGCAACCCGCAGGCCAGGGCGCTCTCGACGCCGTCGGGGGTGCTGAGCTACAGGGATCTCGTCGCGGCCGTCGAACGCCGTGCGGCGGAGTACGCGGGAGGCGAGGGCACGGTGCGCCTGGAGGGCGGAGACCCGATCGGGTTCGTGGTCGGATGCTTCGCCGCCGGACGGGCCGGGCGCGGGGCCGTGGCGCATCCGGCCTCGGCACCGGCGACGCTGAGGTCCCTTCGCGAGGAGACGCTCGAACACCATCCGCCTCCGGCCGGCTCGACCGTCTTCTTCTCCTCGGGCAGCGTGGGACCCGGCCGCGCGGTCCCGCTGACCGAGGCCAACCTCGCGGCGGCGGCGCTTGCCTTCGAGTCGTGGGGCGAGCTTTCGGATTCCGACCGGCTGGCCGTGGGTCTCTCACCGGCCCAGATCCTCGCCTTCGTCCGCGGCGCGCTCAACGGTCTCTCCGCCGGCGCGGAAGTGATCTTCTTCGTGCCCCGCCGGGATCCGCTCGGAGAGGCTGCGCGCCTCGGCGCGACACTGGTCCTGCTTCCCAGCGCGCTCGTCAAGCTCGCGGCCCGCCACCGTTCCCGCCCACCGCTGCGGGCGCTGCAGTGCGGCGGAGGGGAGGTCGCGCCCAAGTGGGCCGATGCCGTCGAGCTCAACCGCGGCGTGCCCGTGCGGCTCGGATACGGAATGACCGAGTCGGCAGGCCTCGCGACGCGACAGCCGATCGCCCGTCCGCGCCGCGCCGGCACGACCGGCTTGCCCGCCCCCCGCCTCACCGTCGAGATCATCGGGCCGGGGGGCCGCCGCTGCCGCACGGGCGAGCCGGGCGAGATCCGCCTGTCGGGCGAGGCCGTTTTCTCGGGCTACCTGGTGCCGGAGGAGCCCTCGCCCTTCGACGCCGAAGGGAGACTCCGGACGGGCGACGTGGGAGTCTTCGACGAGCTCGGCGAGCTCGCCGTCCGCGGACGCCTCGCCTTCGCGATCTCGATCGGCGATCGGATCCTGTGCGCCGAGGAGGTCGAGGCGGCGATCGCCGAACACCCCGCCGTCGCCGACGTGGCGGCCGCGCCCGTCGAACAGGCCTTCGGCGTCCTCGTCGTTGGCCGGGCCGGGGCCATGCTCGAGCCTTCGGTGATCCGGGCTCACGCCGCTCGGCGCCTGCCCGCGTTCGCGAGGCCTCGCCGCATTCTCGGCGTGGCGGAACTGCCGCGCAACGCCGCGGGCAAGATCGACCGGGCTGCCGCCACACGATGGCTGACCGAGCCGACCGCGCGAGGCTGACGCGCGCCGCGGCCGCGGCCGCGCGCGTGCATCCGACGCCGTTCTACTTCTTCGCGCGGACGGTCGCGGAGCGGGGCCTTCGGGCCTGGCGCATGGCGGCGGGATCGGAGGTCGACCTCTTCTATCCCTGGAAGTGCAACCGGTACGCGGCCCTGCGAACGCTTGCCGGCCGGGAGGGTTGGGGGGCCGAGGTGACGGCGCCCGACGACCTCGCCGCGGCGCTTTCGTCGATGTCCGGCGCAGGCCGCGTCGTCTTCCAGGGGCCGGCCAAGGACGCAGCGTCGATCGACGCCGCTCTGGCGGCGGGGGCGTGGCTGGTGGCCGACGGGACAGCGGACGGGCTCGCGATCCTCGACCGCGCGCGGACGGCGGACCTCGCCGCCCGATACCTCCTGCGCTTCCGGCCGGCGGCCGCAAAGCCCCAGCAGCGCCCTTTCGGCATGCTTCCGGCCGAGGCCATCGCGTTCGGCCGTCGGATGGTTCGCGAGGGTCGGCCGGTTCCCCGGGGTCTGGCCTTCCACCTCGGCACGGGTCTGCCGTCGACGGCGCCGTATGTCTCGGCCATCCGGGAGGCCGGGCGGATCGCGGCCGCGCTCGCATCGGACGGGATCCCGACGCACGTGATCGACGCGGGAGGGGGATTTCCCGCCCGCGGCGAGGCGCGCCGGGATGCGGACGGGCGTCGCGGGCGCCCCCCGCGAGCGATCGTTCGGGAGCTGCGGATGGCCGTTCGGACCGCGCTGCCCGGGGCGCGTCTCTTCCTCGAACCGGGACGGGCCGTCGCGTCGGACGCCTTTCACCTGGTCACGCGCGTCGTCCGGGTGACCTCGGGACGCATCTACCTGGACGCGTCCCGGATGTCGCACGCCTTCTTCGTGGCCAACGGCCGCCATCCGTTCTGGCCGGTGCCGCGCCGCCCGGGAGGCGGTTCGACGCTGATCGCCGGCCCGTTGCCGTTGGACCTCGACGTCTTCTCGCGCGCGGAGCGGGTCGGCCGTCCGCGCGAGGGCGATCTTCTCGTGATCGGGTCGGTCGGCGCCTACAATCTCATCGCATCCAGCGCATGGGCGGGGAGGATGCTCGACGTCGTGGAGCCGACGGCCGGTAGCTACTTCAGGCTCTCCATGATCTCATCGAGCGCCTGGCGTCCGGGCCGGAGGCGTTCGTCCGCCATTGCGACGATGGGCTCCTCGCCCAGGCCCGAAAGGGAGAGGAAGTCGCGCTTGGCGGGCTCGACGTAAATCAGGCCCGTGAGGAACTCCTGCTTCGCCTGCGATTCCTGGCAGAGCGCGAGGGCCTTGGCCTTGTCGGTCGCGTCGTAGTCGGTCCGCAGCTTCTTGAGCCGGATGTGCGAGCCGTCGTGCAGCTCGATGTCCTGGGTCGTGCCGGGGTCGTAGTCGACCGTGATCTCCTCGTAGTAGGGGATGAAGCCGATCTCCTGGATCGGGATCTCGTGGTCCTTGGCCCACTTGTACGACTTGGTCGAGCTGTCGTGGTTGTTGAAGGTGACGCAGGGCGAGATCACGTCGAGCAGCGCGGTGCCGCGGTGGGCGAAGGCGCCCTTGAGCAGCCCGAGGAGCTGCTTCATGTCGCCGGAGAAGGATCGCGCCACGTAGGCGCAGCCGAGCTCGATCGCCATGGCGCAGAGATCGATGGCCGGCAGCTCGTTCATCACGCCGGTCTTGAGCTTGGAGCCCGCGTCGGCCGTGGCCGAGAACTGGCCCTTGGTCAGCCCGTAAACCCCGTTGTTCTCGACGATGTACACCATGGGCACGTTGCGGCGCAGGAGGTGGACGAACTGACCGGCTCCGATCGAGGCGGTGTCGCCGTCGCCGGAGACGCCGATCGCATGGAGCGAGGGATTGACCATCACCGCGCCGGTCGCGATCGCGGGCATGCGCCCGTGCACCGCGTTGAAGCCGTGGCCGCGGTCGGCGAAGTAGGCCGTGGTCTTGGACGAACAGCCGATTCCCGAGAGCTTGGCGACGCGGTGCGGGGGGATCGACATCTCGTAGATCGCCTGCGTGATCTGGCGGGTGATGACGTCGTGGCCGCAGCCCACGCAGAGCGTGGACTTGAGCCCGCCGTACTCCTTGACCGACAGGCCGACGCGGTTGACGGGGGGAGCCTTGGGTTCGGCGACGGAGGACATCAGTGTTTCTCCCCGGCCTCGATCCCTTCGACGACCGTTTCGGCGTCGAGGGGGAAGCCATCGTAGTGGCGGATCGACCGCAGTCGGGTGGCGTCGTCGCCGACCTCCAGGCGGAGCAGGTCGTACATCTGGCCGTCCCGGTTCTGGTCCACGACGTAGACCCGGTCGTGTGCGGCGACGAAGGCGGTGGCCTCGGACGTGAACGGGAGGGCCCGGAGGCGGAGGTAGTCGGTCTTGAGGCCCTTGCGGGCGAGCAGGACGCGCGCTTCCTCCACCGCGAAGTCGGACGAGCCGTAGGCGACGACGCCGACGCGGCTGCCCGTACCGTTGGAGACGACGGGCTTCGGCACGTATTGCCTTGCGGTCTCCAGCTTGCGCGCGAGCCGGTCCATGTTGTCCTTGTAGTCGTCCGGGCGCTCGGTATACGTGGCGCGGTCCGAGTGTCCCGAACCGCGCGTGAAAAAGGCCGAGCCCGGCAGGTCGAGGAACCCCGGGAGGGTCCGGTAGGGGATGCCGTCGCCGTCGACGTCCCGGTAGCGGGCGAACTCCTTGAACTTCGCGACGTGGGCTTCGAACTCCGCCTTCGTGCGCAGGACCTTGCCGCGGTCGAGCGTCCCGTCGGGGTAGGGGAAGGGGTCGGCCATCCAGTTGTTCATGCCGAGGTCGAGGTCGCTCATGAGGAAGACCGGAGTCTGGAAGCGCTCGGCGAGGTCGAAGGCCTCGATGGCCATCCGGTAACACTCCTCCACGGAGCCCGGCAGCAGGAGGATGTGCTTCGCGTCGCCGTGTCCCAGGTAGTACGTCGACGTGATGTCGCCCTGCATCGTCCGCGTGGGCAGGCCCGTGGAAGGCCCGACCCTCTGGACGTCGACGATGACGGCCGGCACCTCGGCGTAGTAGCCGAGCCCCGTGAACTCCGACATCAGCGAGATGCCGGGCCCCGAGGTCGTCGTCATGGCGCGGGCGCCCGCCCAGCCCGCGCCGAGCACCATGCCGAGCGCCGCGAGCTCGTCCTCGGCCTGGACGACCGAGAACGTGGACTGACCCGTCTCCGGGTCGACGCGATACTTCGCGGCATAGTCGATGAGCGCCTCGGCGAGCGAAGACGAGGGCGTGATCGGATACCACGACAGGAACTGGACGCCTGCCATCATGCAGCCGATCGCCGAGGCCGCGTTGCCCTCGATGATGATCTTGCCGGCGGTCGCGTTCATCCGCTCGAGACGGAAAGGGTCTCGCTTGGCCAGGTTCTTCTCGGCCCACTCGAACCCGCCGCGGATCGCCGTCATGTTGATCTCGACGGCGGCGGCCTTGCTCTTGAACTGCTTGGCGACGGCCTTCTCGATTTCGGCCATGTCGATGTCGAGCAGCCAGGCGGCGACCCCGACGTAGATCATGTTGATCGCCAGGCGTCGCAGCTTGCCGTCGTGGACGAGCTCGAGGACGAGCTTTTGAAAGGGCACGGGGTAGAAGTGGACGTCGGTGCGCAGTCCGTCGAGCTTCAGGCTCTCTTCGTAGATGACGGCCGCGCCCGGGGCAACCGTCCGGACGTCCTCGTGCGCCGTCTCCGCGTTCATGCAGACGAGGACGCCGACGTCGCGCCGGCGGGCGATGAACCCCTCCCGGGAGGCCCGGATCGTGAACCAGGTCGGCAGGCCCTGGATGTTGGACGGGAACAGGTTCTTTCCGGACACGGGGATCCCCATCTGGAAGATCGCCCGCATCAGGATGCTGTTCGAGGACTGGCTGCCCGACCCGTTGGCCGTGGCGACGTGGATGGAAAAATCGTTGACGACGGACGCGCGGCCCGGAGCATCCGCGGGCTGATCTTCGAGGACGGCAGTGGACATGCTTCTCCCTCAGGTTGCCGCGGCCCGCGCCGCGGGGCACCGATGATACCAAAGGGGTCGCGTGCCCCCGGCCCGCGGCGGCGGGTGGATAGAATGCCGCGCGGGAGGGACCCGAATGGCATTTTCTCGCTTTGGCGTTCTTTGCGCCGCGCTCGCGGCCGCGCCGCTCGCGCCGCGCCGCGCGCTGGCCGGCGCCGCAGCGGCCGATGCGCTTCGAGGAGGCCGTGCGGCTGCAGCGCGTGGGCGGGTTTTCCGTGTCGCCGGACGGCCGCCAGGTGGCCTTCGCCGCCGCGACGCCGGACGTCGCGGAAAACACGTCCCGGTCCGCGATCTGGATGGCGCCCGTCGACGGCAGCCCGGCCGTTCGGATGACTTCCGGCGAGAAACAGGACTCGGATCCCCGGTTCTCCCCGGACGGAAAGCGGCTGGCGTTCCTGTCGAACCGGGACGGGACTTCGCAGATCTGGACGCTGCCCCTGGGCGGCGGAGATCCCGTGAAGGCCACGGACTTCCCGACCCAGGTCAACGCCTTCACGTGGTCGCCGGACGGACGATGGTTCCTGATTTCCTCCGACGTGTTTCCCGATTGCAGCGACGCCGCCTGCCTCGAGAAGATCCTGCGGCAGCGTGCGGACGCGAAGGTCAAGGGCCGGGTCGTCGAGCGGCTGCTCTTCCGCCACTGGAACTCGTGGAAGGACGCCACACGCTCGCACATCTGGAGGCTGCCGGCGGCGGGTACCGCCCCGGCGGTCGACCTGACGCCCGGCGACCACGATGCCCCGCCCTTCAGCGTCGGCGGCGGCGCCGACTGGGACGTGTCCCCGGATTCGCTCGAGCTCGTCTACGCGTCCAACCCCGACAGGGACGAGGCGCTCTCGACCAACGCGGACCTGTACACGGTCGCGCTCGCCGGAGGCGTTCCGGCCCGGGACCGGACGCCGGGCAACCCGACCTTCGACGGGTCGCCGCGCTACTCCCCGGACGGGAAGTGGATCGCCTACCGCGCGCAGAAACGGCCGGGCTTCGAGGCGGACCGATTCCGCCTGATGCTGCTCGACCGCTCCACGGGCGCCGTCCGCGGCCTGACCGACACCTTCGACTTCTGGGTGGACGAGTACCGCTGGGCGCCGGACTCGAAGAGCCTCGTTTTCGCGGCCCAGGTGCGGGGACGCGAGACGCTGTACCGGGTGGACGTGGCGGGCGGGGCCCCGACGCCGATCTGGACGGGCGGCGGCGTGGGCTCCCTCGAGATCGTGGGAGCGCGGGTGGTGTTCTCGACGAGCTCGCTGTCGCGCGCGCCGGAGCTCTGGAGCGTCGGCCTGGACGGCCGGGCGGCGGCGGCGGTGACGCACGTCAACGACGCGCGGTTCCGCGAGCTCGAGCTCGGCGAAGTCTCGGAACGTTTCACGGCCTCCTCCGACGGCCGCCAGCTCCAGGCCTGGGTGGTCAAGCCGCCGTTCTTCGACGCCGGCGAAGAAGTACCCGGCCGTGTTCTTCATCCATGGCGGTCCCCAGGGCGCATGGACCGACTCCTGGTCGAACCGCTGGAACCCGCAGATCTGGGCGGCGTACGGCTACGTCGTCTATGCGGCCAATCCCCGGGGCTCGACCGGGTTCGGCCAGGACTTCCTCGACGCCATCAGCGGCGACTGGGCGGGGCAGGTCTACGACGACCTGATGCGGCAGGCCGACGATCTCGCGGCGCTGCCGTTCGTGGATTCGACCAAGATCGGCGCGGCGGGCGCCTCGTACGGCGGCTACATGGTCAACTGGATCGCCGGCCACACCGCGCGATTCGCGGCGCTCGTCTCCCACGACGGGACGTTCGACCTGGCGTCCGCCAACCTCGAGACCGAGGAGCTGTGGTTTCCGAAGTGGGAGTTTCGGGGCTGGCCCTGGACCTCCGATCTCTACACGAAGTGGAACCCGATGGGCTCGGCCGGGAACTTCCGGACGCCGATGCTCGTGATCACGAGCGAGCGCGACTATCGCGTTCCGTTCGGGCAGGGCCTCCAGCTCTTCACGGCCCTGCAGGTCCAGGGCGTCCCCTCGAAGCTCCTGATGTTTCCGGACGAGGGCCACTGGGTGCTGAAGCCCGGCAACTCCTGCCTGTGGCACAACACGGTCATGGACTGGCTGCATCGGTACCTCGGGGGCGCGGAGGCCGACCCGAAGGGACTGGCCCTGGCGTACAGCGTCACCCGATAGGTTCGCCCGGATCTTCCGGCCGAACGGGTGAGACGTCAGGTCAGTCCGCCGGCACGCAGCGGCCGGAGGCCCAGGCGCGCAGGGCCTCGATGCGTTCGGCGCGGACGACCGAGAGCGGCCGGGTCGACCGGAGGGCAACCAGGATCGAGTTGGTGTCCAGCGGGAAGCGCCCCGCGCGCGCCTCGTAGAGTCCCGAGACGACGGCCTGTTCGATCTCCGCGCCCGAAAAGCCCTCGGCCGCCGCCGCGAGCGCGCCGACGTCGAATCGGGCGGAGTCTTCGCCTCGCCGTGCCAGGTGGATGTCGAAGATCCGGGCGCGCGCGGCCGCGGCCGGGCAGATCGACGAAGAACACCTCGTCGACGCGGCCCTTGCGCATCATTTCGGGCGGCAGCTCCTCGACGGAGTTCGCGGTGGCCACGAGGAAGACCCGGGAGGCGCGCTCCTGCATCCACGTCAGCAGCGTCGCGACGAGGCGCTTGGAGACGCCGCCGTCGGACTCGCTCGTGCGCGCCGACACGAAGGCCTTCTCGATCTCGTCGATCCACAGCACGCACGGGGCCATGCGCTCGATCCGGCGCAGGGCGTCGCGGAGGTTGCGCTCGGACTCGCCGATGTAGGGGGCCAGCAGCTTGCCGGCGTCCAGGGCGAGCAGGGGCAGCCCCCAGGTGGTGGCAACGGCCTTGGCGGCGAGGCTCTTGCCGCAGCCCTGCACGCCGAGCAGCAGGATGCCCTTGGGCGGGTCGAGCGGCGTCTGACCCGCGTCGGGCAGGACACCGGCCCGCCGGGTGGCGATCCACTTCTTGAGCCTCTCCAGGCCTCCGAGGCCCTCGAGCCCGTCCGGGGCCGGGATGAACTCGAGGAGGCCGCCGCCCTCGACGAGGACCTTCTTGGACTCGCGGATCCGGGGCCGATCCGCGGCGGACAGCGCGCCGTCCACGGCGATGGCCCGGGCGAGCGCCCGCTCGGCCTCGAACATGGTGAGTCCCTGGAGGTCCGCCACGATTCCCCTGGCCTCGTCCTCCGTCAGCATCACCCGGGCTGGGGGAGCCTCCCGGGTCCGCTGGCGAATCACCCGCTGCAGGAGTTCGGCGAGCTCGGACGGCGCCGGGGAGGGCGAACTCGAAGCGCACCTGCAGGCCTTCGAGCTCGGGCCGGGAGACCATGGCGGGTCCCACGAGCACGATGGTCCGCGACGAGCCCGCGAAGCCCTGGGCCGTTTCGCGCAGGAGTCGGAGGGTGGCGGGCGGCTCCAGGTGGGGCATCGGGTCCTTCAGGAGCCAGGTGCCGTCGCCCGTGGCCTTCCGAACCAGGCGCAGGGTCCAGGCGAGGTCGACGGACTTGTCCGCATCCAGCGGGTGCGCCGGAGCCAGACCGCTCGCCGCGCTCCAGCTCCAGAAAGGGATCGTCAGCTCACTCGACACGGCGCGCAGCAGGGCTTCGAATCGCTGCTCCTCGACCGTCTCGCAGACGATCAGGGGATGGCGCGACCGAAGCAGGAGGGACAGGTCATTGGCGGCGACGTCCAAACCGCCCTTAGTGTAGCGAACCGGGAAGGCATAGACTGCGCCCGTGCCGCCGATACGGGTGGTTTCGCTCTGCCCGTCGATCACGGAGACGATCGTCGCGATCGGAGGCCTCCAGTCGCTCGTGGGCGCGACCCGCTACTGCACGCGTCCAAAGGGCCTGCTCTGGGGCCTCCCGCGGATCGGGGGCACCAAGAACCCCGATGTTCCCCGCGTCCTCGACCTGAAGCCGGACCTCGTCTTCGCCAACGCCGAAGAGAATCGCCGCGAGGACGTGGAGGCCCTGCGTGCGGCGGGGGTCGACGTCGACGTGACCCTGCCGCGCACCGTGGCGGAGGTTCCGTCGGCGATTCGGAGCTGGGGTGCGCGGCTGGGAACCGCCGACCAGGCCGAGGCCCTCGCAAAGCGGCTCGAGAGCGGAATCGCGGAGCTCGAAGCCGAGCGGCCGGCGGGCACCTTTCGCTACGCCTACTGGATCTGGAAGGACCCGTGGATGTCGATTTCCGACGATACCTACGTGGCCGATCTCATTCGCCTGGCTGGCGGAGTCAACGTCTACGGGAAGGCCTCGGAGCGGTATCCCTCGACGCACCCGGCGGAGGCGCTGGGGTACGAGCCCGAGGTCCACATCTTCCCGAGCGAGCCGTATCCGTTCGCCGAGGAGCGCCACGGCGCCCTGGTCGCGAAGCTCTTCGGGGCCCACACGCGCAGGCTCTTCGTCGAGGGGGACGACTATTGCTGGCACGGAGTGAGGACGTTCGACGGGCTCTCTGCAATGAGAGCCCTAATGAAATTAGTGAAAGAGCGAGAATAGCCTTATGAAATATGGGTTTCTTCCGGCCTTGATACTGGCAGTTTCGGCTACGCTCGGCGCGCTGCCGGCCGGAAGCGCGGCGCCCGTCACCGTGATCCGCGCCGGAGCGCTGATCGACGGTACCTCCGCGACGCCGCGCCGGGACCAGGCGATCGTCGTGGCGAATCACCGGATCGAGCGGGGCGCGTCACGTTCGTGATGAAGGATGGGAAGGTCTACCGGGGTCCGGGGAAGGTCTGCGAATAGGGCCCCGAGGGACCCGTCCGGTCGTGTTCTAGCCGGCGCGGCGGTTGAGCAGGTCCAGGAATTCCTCGCGCACCGACTGCGTGTTGAAGATGCCGCGGATGGCCGAGGTCACGGTCAGCGCGCCGGGCTTCTTGATTCCGCGCATCTCCACGCAGAGGTGCCGCGCCTCGACCACGACCATCACCCCCTGCGGGTCGAGCTTCTCGGCCATGAAACCGGCGATCTGTTCGGTCAGCCTCTCCTGCAGCTGCGGCCGGTGGGCGTAGAAGTCGACGATGCGCGCCATCTTCGACAGCCCCACGATGGACTGGTTCGGGATGTAGGCCACATGGGCGTGGCCGTAGAAGGGCACGAAGTGATGTGAGCAGAGCGAGTAGAACGGGATGTCCTTCTCCATGACCATCGAGGTGTAGCCCTCGTCGTTGGGGAAGAACGTGACCCGCGGCTCCGCGCCCTGCGAGAGGCCGGCGAAGAGCTCGAGATACATCTTCGCGACGCGCTCGGGCGTCTCGACGAGGTTCGGGTCCCCGAGGTCGAGGCCGAGCAGCTCGATGATCTTCCGGAAGTGCGACGCGATGTCGCGGATCCGGCCGGTGTCGGCCAGAGTGGGAACTCCCAGCTCGCTCATGGAGAGGTCATTCTCGGCGCGGTGCTCGCGGCGGCCCTCGTCTGTCGAGGTATTGCCCGGCTAGGCGGCCCGGGCGGCCTCGATGAGCTTGGCGATGTCGCGAGCCACGGGGATCTCGCTGCCCACGATCTGCTTGATCTTTCCGTTCTTGCCGATGACGAAGGCCGTCCGGGCGGCAATGCCCTTGTCGGCGAGGTAGACGCCGTATTTCTCGGCGACGGCGCCCTTCGGATGGAAATCGGCCAGCAGGGGATAGGCGATGCCCTGCTGGGCCGCGAAGGCCTTGTGGCTCCAGAGGGAGTCGACGGATATGCCGAGAACCTCGACCCCGTCGCCGCCCTGCGCGGGCAGCATCTCGGCGCACTGTTTGGTCTCGACCGAGCAGACCGGGGAGAAGTCCAGGGGGTAGAAGAGAAGAATCACGCTCTTCCTGCCCCGGAAGTCGGAGAGGGTGACCTTGTCCCCGACGGTCGAGGGGAGGGTGAAGTCGGGAGCGGTGTCGCCGGGCTGGAGGGCCATGGAAGTCTCCTTCGCGGTTGTTTTCGGCCGGGCGCCGCCCGGCCGGGGAGGCGGGATTCTATACGAGGTACGATGCCGCCCCGATGAAGCTCGACCTCCACAGTCACTCCACGGTGTCCGACGGTCTCGACGCGCCGGCAGCCCTCGTGGGCCGGATGGCCGATGCCGGCATCACCGTCTTCGCCCTGACCGACCACGACACGCTTCAGGGCCTGCCGGAGGCCCGGCGGGAGGCCGAACGGCGGGGCATCGAGCTGATCTCGGGGGCGGAGATCTCGGCCGAGTGGGGAGGGCAGGACGACATCCACATCCTGGCCCTCTTCGTGGACGAACGCAACGTCGCCTTCCACGACCATCTCGTGCGGCGCCAGGAGGAGCGGCGGACCCGGGGAGAGCGCATGGCGGGAAAGCTGGTCGAGCACGGGTACGCGATCGACCTCGACGCCATCCGGGCCGACGTGGGCGACGGCGTGTGGGGGAGGCCGCACCTGGCCCGGGCGCTGATCCGCGCCGGCTATGCGGCGTCCAACGACGAGGCATTCGAGCGGTTCCTCGGCCGCGAGCAGCCCTGGTACGTGCCCTACGAAAAGTGGAAGGCCGCCGAGGTCGTCCGGTCGATACGCGCCGCGGGCGGGGTGTCGTCGCTCGCGCACGCCGTCTGGTACAAGAACACCGACGCGCTCATCCGCGCCCTGGCGGCCGAGGGCCTCGATGCGATCGAGGTTTTCCATCCCGACCACGGCCCGGAGGAGGAGCGGCGTTTCGGAGCGATCGCGACGGAACTCGAACTGGCGACGACGGCGGGCAGCGACTTCCACGGCGCTCCGGAAGGCCGCAAGCGTCCCGGCGGCGTCGTCGGCGACGCCGAAATGCTCGCGACTCTCCGCGCGCGCCTTCCGTAGATTCCCGTTGCGCCCTCGGACATCATCTGTCCGGGTCTCCGCGGCCCAATGGACCTGCGGAAAAGCCTGCGATTGCGGAAAAGATATTTTTTCAGCAGTCGTCGCGCTTCGCCGCGGGGGAAAAGCGCATGCGGAAATCCTGGAGCCGATTGACAGCGCTCGACGCCGGACCGAGAATCGCCGGCACCTCCGAGATGCTCGACTCCGCGACCGCTGAAAGGACTCTGCCCCAGAACCTCGAGGCCGAACGCTCGGTTCTCGGAGCGGTCCTGCTCGATTCGGCGGCTCTCTCTTTCGTCGTTCCGCTCCTGACGCGGGACGATTTCTTCCCGGACACGCACCGGCGCATCTACGACGCGATGATCGAGCTCTCGCAGCGGTCGGCCGAGATCGACGTGCTGACCCTCAAGGAGGAGCTCGACCGTGCGGGTTCGATCGAGAAGGCCGGCGGCGCCGCGTACCTGACCTCGCTGGTCGACGCCGTGCCGGACGTCGGCAACGTCGAGCACTACGCCAGGATCGTCAAGGAAAAATCGACGCTCCGGCGGCTGATCCGCGCCGGGCAGCGGATCGTGCGCGATGGCCTCTCCGGGGAGCGGGACGCCGAGGCGCTTCTCGGGGAGGTGACGGGCGAGATTTTCGACATCGCCGAAGGGGCGGTCCAGGGCGGCTTCGAGCCCATCGGCCAGGTCGTCCGTCACAACCTCGAGATCATCGAGGACGCCCGGGGGCGGCAGGGGATGCTCTCGGGTCTCGCCACGGGCTTCACCGAGCTCGACCGGATGACCTCGGGCCTCCAGGGAACCGACCTCATCGTCATCGCGGCGCGGCCGTCGGTCGGCAAGACCTCCTTCGCACTGAACATCGCCCAGCACGTCGCGATCCGTGAGGGCCGGTCCGTCGGCTTCTTCTCGCTCGAAATGTCCAAGGAGCAGCTGGGCTTTCGCGTGCTCTGCTCGGAGGCGGACGTCGATGCGAAGAAGGTGCGCGACGGATTCGCCTCGAAGGAGGCCATGCAGCGGCTGGTCCTCGCGCAGTCGAAGATCCACGCGACCCGGTTCTTCATCGACGACAGCGCCCTCCTGAACGTCCCCGAGATGCGCGCCAAGGCGCAGCGGCTGAAGCGCGAGAAGGGGCTCGACCTGCTCCTCGTGGACTACATGCAGCTGATGGCGGGCCACGGCCGCTTCGACAACCGCACCCAGGAAGTGTCGATGATCTCGCGCGGCCTGAAGCTGCTCGCCAAGGAGCTGCGCGTCCCGATCGTGGCGCTGTCCCAGCTGTCGCGGCAGCCGGAGGCGCGCAAGGGCGACCAGCGCAAGCCCCAGCTGGCCGATCTGCGGGATTCGGGCTCGATCGAGCAGGACGCGGACGTCGTCGTCTTCCTCTACCGCGAGGAGCTCTACGACCGGGACACCGAGCGCAAGGGGATCGCGGACGTGATCATCGCCAAGCAGCGAAACGGCCCGACGGGCGACTTTCCGCTGGTGTTTCTGGGCGACCACATGACCTTCGCGAACTACGCCGGCGGCCCGGCGGCAGAGCCCTCCGGGCAGCCTTTCTAGGCGGCCCGGGCGCCCGCCTCCGGGACGAGTCCCCCGGCCCCGAATCGGGAGAGAATCGCCAGCCTGTGAGCCCCCCTCTTACGATCCCCGAACCGCGAGCTCCGGTCCGCGCCGTCGTCGACCTCGACGCCATCGCTTCGAACTATCGATTTCTCTCCGGCCGCGTGTGCCCCGAGACCGATCTACGCCGTCGTGAAGGCGGATGCGTACGGGCACGGTTCCGGCCCCGTGGCGCGACGCCTCGCGCGCGAGGGGGCGGTCCGCTTCGCCGTGGCCAACACCGACGAGGGGATCGCGCTGCGCCGGGCCGGTGTCGCGGGCGAGGTTCTCGTGCTGTCGCGGGCCGAGTCGGAGGACCTCCCGCGGCTCGCCGGCTACGGGCTGACGCCGGCGCTCTACGACGCCGGCCAGGCGGAAGCGCTGGCCTCGGCGGCTGCGGGACGGTCCGGCGCCTTGCCCGTGCATCTGGAGATCGACGCGGGAATGGGGCGAACCGGCATTCGCCCCGAAGAAATCGACCGCATCATCGGGGTCCTGCGGAGTGCGCGCGGCCTCGCGCTGGCCGGAACGTTCGCGAACCTCTCGCACGCGGACGATCCTGCCGCGCTCGAGACGAACCGGCAGGTCGAAGCCCTCCGCGCCGCCGTCGCGAAGCTCCGCTCCGCCGGAATCGAGCCCGGCCTCGTGCACGTGGCCAACTCCGGAGCGGTCCTCGGGAGCCTCCGCCGCGTGGCTCGACGCGGTGCGGCCGGGTCTCGTCCTCTACGGCGTCGCGCCGTCGCCGGCGTCCGACATCGCGGGGCTCACGCCGGCGATGTCGGTCGAGGCGAGAGTCACCTCGGTTCGCAACGTTCCCGCGGGAACACCGCTCGGCTATGGCGGGCGCTTCGTCACCGAGCGGGCCTCCGAGATCGCGGTGCTACCCATCGGCTATCATGACGGGCTGCGTCGGTGCATGACGGGAAAGGCCGGGGTCCTGCTGGGCGGCATGCGGGCGCCGGTGGTGGGAGCGATCAGCATGGATGTGACCCTGGTCGACGCGACTGGCACCGGTGCGCGCCGTGGCGATCGGGCGGTCTGCCTCGGCAGCGACGGCGGGCAGTCGATCACCGCCTGGGATCTGGCCCGCGCCGCCGACACGATCCCCTACGAGATCCTCTGCGGCATCGGAGCGCGGGTCGAGCGCGTCCACACGGAGGCGCGGCGGGTGATCCTCCGGGCGTTCGAGTCGGTCGGCCGGGCGGTGATCCGGTTCCTGGAAGAGCTCGGCCGGTTCTTCAGCATGCTGGGCCGCATCCTGGCGTGGGCGCCGCGGCCGCCCTACGACGTCGCCGAGTGGTTCCGCCAGATGGTGCGGGTCGGCGTGAACTCGATCCCGCTCGTCCTGCTGACGACGCTCTTCACGGGCATGGTTCTGGCCCTCCAGACCTATTCGGGCTTCGCCCGTTTCAATGCCCAGAGCCTCGTGGGCGCCGTCGTCGCGCTCTCGCTGACCCGCGAGCTCGCGCCGGTGCTGTCGGCCCTGATGGTCTCGGGCCGCGTCGGCAGCGCGATGGCCGCCGAGATCGGGAGCATGCGCGTGACCGAGCAGATCGACGCCCTGCAGGCCCTGGCCACCGAGCCGGTCCAGTACCTGGTGGTGCCGCGGGTGTTCGCGACGATCCTGATGCTGCCGCTGCTCGTCGTGATGGGCGACGTCGTGGGAATGTACGGCGGGTACTTCGTCGCCGTCCAGCTGCTCGGCGCCAACCCGGTCACGTACTACGACAGCTCGTTCCAGTTTCTGGACCTGGAGGACTTCACGGTCGGCCTCATCAAGGCGGCGGTTTTCGGGCTGATCCTGTCGGTGGTCGCGTGCAGCCGCGGCTACCACACCGAGGGCGGCGCCGAGGGCGTCGGCCGGTCGACGACGCAGGCCGTGGTCGTGGGCAGCCTCGCCATCCTCCTCGCCGACTTCTTCCTGACGAGGCTCCTCTTTTGAGCGCGCAGCGTCCCCTGCGGGGACCGGCCCCGGAGGGCAAGCTCCGCGCCCAGGGGCTTTGCAAGGCCTTCCATGGTCACGTCGTGCTGGACGGAATCGACCTCTCCGTGGAAGCGGCGAGTCGCTGGTGATCGTCGGTCCGTCGGGAACCGGCAAGAGCGTATTGCTCAAGCACCTGATCGGACTCATCCGCCCCGACTCCGGGCGGGTCTTCGTCGACGGACAGGACCTCTGGGCGCTCGACCCGGTCGGCCGCAACGCGGCGCGCAAGAAGTTCGGCATGGCGTTCCAGGAAGGGGCTCTCTTCGATTCGATGAGCGTGTTCGACAACGTGGCTTTTCCGCTGCGGCGGACGGGGCGTTCGCCGGCGCAGGTGCGCGAGCGCGTCGAGGAATGCCTCGAGCTCGTCCAGCTTGCCGGAAATCGGCGGGAAGCGGCCGTCGGAGCTCTCCGGCGGCATGCGGCGACGGGTCGGCTTCGCGCGGGCCATCGCCCATCAGCCCGAAATCCTCCTCTTCGACGAGCCGAACACCGGCCTGGATCCGATCACGACGGACGTCATCGCCGAAGTCATCCTCGGGATCCGCCGCCAGATGGAACCGACGATCGTGACGATCACCCATCACATCCCCAGCGCGCGCAAGATCGGCGACCGGCTCGCGCTGCTCTTCGGCGGTCGAGATTCTCTACGACGCTCCGCCCGAGGAGTTCATGAGCTCGAGCGATCCTGCGGTGCGGCAGTTCGTCGAGGGCCGGGCGGACGGCCCGCTGACCTCGGAGGCGGAGCGGGCCGGACAGCGAGCCATTTCGGAGGCGCGATGAGCAATACGGCGAAGGTCGGTGCTTTTTTCCTGGTGGTCCTGATCCTGGCCGGGACTGCTGGTCTGGAAAATCGAGGACCTTCGGCTCGGAGGGGGTACCGGGCAGGTGATCTCTGTGGAGTTTTCCGACGTCGCGGGGCTGAAGGAGAAGTCGGACGTGAGGATGGCCGGCGTGCTCATCGGCAAGGTGAAGCGCATCCGGCTCGTCGGCGGCAAGGCCCTGGTCGACATCGAGCTGACGCGCGAGGTGGCGCTGCGCGAGGGCGCCTCGGCCTCGATCCAGAGCCTGGGAATGCTGGGCGACAAGTACGTGGAGCTCGGGCCCGGGCCGGCGGGCGGCCCGGCGCTCCCGGAAGGCGCGACACTCCGGGGCGATGCGCCCATTTCGTTCGACCAGATCACGCGGCTCGCGCGGGACATCGAAGTCGACATCCGCGACATCACGTCGAACCTGAAGGAGTCGCTGGGCGGGGCGCTCGGCGAGGAGCGACTCACCGGGATCGTCGACAACGTCCTGGTTCTGTCCCAGGAGCTGCGCAAGATCCTCGAGTCCAACCGCGCCAACATCGACTCGACGACCGCCAACTTCAAGGAGTTCTCGGTCCAAATGACCCAGCTCGTCGACCGGATCGACCGACTCGTCGCCGCCAACTCGGGCAACGTCACGCAGGGCATCGAGAACGCGAAGGACCTGACGGCAAAGCTGCAGACGACCGTCGACAACATGAACGCGATCACCGGCAAGATCGCGGAGGGCCAGGGCACCGTCGGCAACCTCGTCAACAGCGACGAGACGAGCAAGAACCTGAACGAGGCGCTCGTTTCCGTGAAGGAGGGCGTCGAGAGCCTGACGAGCGCCATGACCAAGGTCAAGAAGCTCAACCTGGATCTCGGATTGCGCGCCGAGTACCTCACGGCCCCGGGCAAGAGCAAGGCATACTTCTCGGCGGACCTGCAGCCGGTCGGCACCCCGCGCTTCTACCGGCTGGAGCTTTCGAGCCAGCCCTACGGGGTCCGGCACGACACGACGACGATCACGACGGTCACCTACCCGGACGGGCACACGGAAACGGTCCGGTCGGACCAGGCGGAGTTCAAGGACACGGTGGCAATCTCGGCGGAGGTCGGTTACCGGATCGGCCACTGGGTCGGTCGCGCCGGGCTCATCGAGAACTCGGGAGGCGCCGGGATCGACTACCTCACGCTCAAGGACCGCCTGCGCTTTTCGGCCGAGGTCTGGAACTTCTCGGACGAAGACGGGCTCAATCCGCACGCCAAGCTGACCGGGCGGTACTACATCTCACCGTCCATCTTCATCACGGGAGGATGGGACGACCTGCTGAACACGAAGGCGAACCGGGACTCGTTTTTCGTCGGCGCGGGGGTCCGTTGGGGTGACGACGACATGAAGTACCTCGCCGGATCGATCCCGCACTAGCGTCATGGCCCGCGCCGTCACCATCTTCGCCTGCCAGTCCTGCGGCGCGACCGCGCCCAAGTGGCTGGGCCGCTGTCCCGACTGCGGCGACTGGAACTCGTACATCGAAGAGGCGCGGGAAAAGCCGTCGTCGGTCGCCCCGGCGGCGGGCGCGGCGCGCTCGGTGCCGATCGGGGAGGTCGATGCCCTCGAGGGCCCGCGCTGCCCGACCGGCCTTCCCGGGTTCGACCGGGTGCTGGGTGGCGGGCTCGTTCCCGGGTCGGTGGTCCTCCTCGGGGGCGAACCAGGGATCGGCAAGTCGACGCTGCTCTTCCAGGCCGCTCGCGGCGTCGCGGTCGGCGGCGGGCGGGACGTGCTCTATGCGACCGCCGAGGAATCCGCCGCGCAGGTGCGCCTGCGGGCCGAGCGCCTCGGGATCCGTGACGGGAGACTCCTGATCCTGGCGGAGACGGACGTCGGGCGCGATCGTCGCCGAGGCCGAGGCGCGCGGGCCGGCGGTGGTCATCGTGGATTCGGTGCAGGCCGTCTCGAGTCCGACCCTCGCCTCGACTCCCGGCACGGTGTCGCAGGTTCGCGCCGTCGCCGCCGAGGTGACCCGGTACGCCAAGTCGCGCGGGGTGCCGGTGATCCTGGTCGGGCACGTGACCAAGGACGGCAACCTCGCCGGGCCCAAGTCGCTCGAGCACCTCGTCGACGCCGTCGTTTCGATCGAGGGCGACCGGGGCGGGGCGAGGCGCCTCCTGCGGGCGACGAAGAACCGTTTCGGGCCTGTGGACGAGATCGCGCTCTACGAGATGACCGGAGAGGGGCTCGCCGAACTGCCCGACGCCTCCGCGGTCCTGCTGGCCGAGCGGCGCGCCGGCCTGCCCGGCAGCGCCGTGACGGCGGCCCGGGAGGGAACCCGCGCGGTCCTCGTCGAGATCCAGGCCCTCGTCGGTGCCGCATCGGCGGGCTCCCCGCGGCGGGTGGCGATCGGTCTCGACGGCGGACGTCTCGCGTTGCTGCTGGCGGTGCTCGAAGGGGCGGGACTCGCGCTTTCGACGCGGGAGGTTTTCGTGGCGTGCACGGGCGGAATCGAGGTCACGGAACCGGCCGCGGACCTCGCCGTGGTCGCGGCGCTCGCCTCCTCGGCGCGGTCCATCCCGCTGCCGGAGGGCACCGTATTCTTCGGCGAGATCGGCTTGCTTTCCGAGATCCGCCGGGTGCCGGCGGCCGCCTCGCGCCTGAAAGAGGCCTCGGCCCTGGGATTTCGCACCGTCTTCCTTCCCGCGGGCAACGCCGGGGAGGCGGCGGCCTTTCCGGATCTGGCCGGACGGCCCGTGGACCGAGTCTCGGAGTTTCTCGCGGAGTTGTTCGGGAAGCGCTGAGCGGAGGGCGCCCGCCGGTGCGCCGCCCGCTAGGCCTCGAGGTGCTCGGGCATCGCGTCCGTGATCTTGCGATAGGCGTCGAGATACTTCTCGCGGGTCGTGCGGACGACGCCCTCGGGAAGTTTCGGCGCCGGGGGCCGCTTGTCCCAGCCGGTCGAGTCCAGCCAGTCCCGCACGAACTGCTTGTCGAACGACGCCTGGCCCCGCCCGGGCTGGTAGAGCGCGGCGTCCCAGTATCGGGACGAGTCCGGCGTGAAGGCCTCGTCGATCCAGAGGATCCGGCCTTCGAACCGGCCGAACTCCAGCTTGGTGTCGGCGAGGATCAGGCCCCGCGACGTCGCGTATTCCGCGGCCCGGGCGTAGAGGGAAAGCGTCATGTCCCGCAGCCTCTCCGCTTCGCCGTCCGGCAGCCCGCGGGCCATCCGTTCGAACGAGATGTTTTCGTCGTGTCCCGTCTCGGCCTTGGTCGCGGGCGTGAAGATCGGCTCGGGGAGCCGGTCCGACTCGCGCAGACCCTCGGGCAGCCGGATCCCGCACACCTGTCCGGTCTTCCGGTACTCGGCCCAGCCGGACCCCGCGAGATATCCCCGCGCCACGCACTCGAAGGGGATGACCTCGCACTTTCGGACGATCACGGACCGGCCCGCCAGCTGCGCCTCGTCGGGGCGCAGCTCTTCGGGGAACCGGGCGACGTCGGTTTCGAGCAGATGGTTCTCGACGTCGGCGAACTTGCGGAACCAGAAATTGGACAGCTGATTCAGGATCTTTCCCTTGTCCGGTATCCCGGGCGAAAGGACCACGTCGAAAGCCGAGATCCGGTCGCTCGCGACGAGGAGCAGTGAATGGTCCAGGTCGTAGAGCTCGCGGACCTTGCCCCGGCGCGACAGGCGGGCGCTGGCGAGGTGAGTTTCGGTGATGGTCGTCATGGGCCGGTGAACTTAGCACAGCCCGCGGGCTCTGTTATCGTAGGAGGCTCCATGCGAATTCACCTTTCGGATAGCCTGCCTCGCGCCGCCTCGGCCACGCGCGTCGCTTTCCTGCACGAATCCCGGGACCCGGCCGGCGGCGCTCCGCGGGCCGTCGCCGCCGCCGTGAAGGCGGCCGTCCGGGCCACGGGCTTTCAGGGGCGGGACAAGGAGACCGTGTCCACCGGTTCCGGGAACCGGGCCTGGACGCTCTGCGGACTCGGGCCCGCGCCCGCCTCGGCGGCCCGATGCCGGTCGGCGATCCGCCGCGCCGTCCGCGAGGCCAGCGGCCGGTCGGGCCGCCGCCCACTCGTCCTCGCCTTCGACGCCGGCCTTTCCGGGGAGGCGTTTCAGGCGCTGCTTCCGCAGGTCGCCCTGGCGGACTACGCCTTCGACCGGTACAAATCGGGACGGGGGAAGCGGCCGGCGCCAACGCGGGCGACCGTGATGCCGCCTCCCGGCGTCCGGGCGCGCAGCCTGGCGGAGGCCGTGCGCGCGGCCGAGGCCATCGCGGAGGCGGTTCGCTGGGCGCGCGACGTCGGCAACACGCCGGGCAACGACCTGGGACCCGCCGAGCTCGCGGCGGCGGCGCGGGCCCTCTGCGCGCGGCATCGGCTCGCCTTCCGGACTCTCGGCCGGGCGGAGATCGAGAAGGAGAAGATGGGGGGACTCCTCGGGGTCAACGCGGGAAGCGCCCGTCCGCCCGTCTTCCTGATCGGGGAGCACGCTCCCGCCCGCCCGCGGGGGACGGTCGTCCTGGTCGGCAAGGGGATCACCTTCGACAGCGGAGGCATCTCCCTGAAGCCGGCCGCCGCGATGGGGGAGATGAAGTACGACATGATGGGCGCGGCGACGGTGTTCGCCTGCCTGGCGGCGGCCCGCGCGATCGGGCTTCCGATGCGGGTCGTGGCGCTGGCGCCGGTGACCGAGAACATGCCGGGAGGCAAGGCCCAGCGCCCCGGCGACATCCTCCGGATGCGCAACGGCAAGACCGTGGAGGTCGACAACACCGACGCCGAGGGGCGGCTGGTCCTCGGCGACGCCCTCTCGTATGCCGAGAAGTTCGCGCCGGACGTGCTGATCGACTACGCGACGCTGACCGGCGCGGTCCTCGTCGCCCTCGGGCACGAGTGCGCGGGGCTGATGACGGACGATGCCGGTCTCGCGAAGGAGCTCGAAGCCGCCGGTGAGCAGACGGGGGAGAGGGTCTGGCGGCTGCCGCTGTGGCCGGAGTATCGGGACAACCTCAAGTCCGAGTGGGCCGACATGAAGAACACCGGGGGCCGCGCGGCGGGGACCATCAACGCCGGCGTGTTTCTGAAGGAGTTCGTCCCGAAGGGCGCGGCCTGGGCCCACCTGGACGTCGCCGGAGTGGCGCACTTCGAGAAGGACCAGAGCGGCTGGCCGCCAGGCGCTTCCGGTTTCGGCGTGGCGCTCACGATCGCGTTCCTCAAGCAGCGTTTCTCCGCGTAGCCCGGCGGGCGGCGGCGATTGACTCGCCCGGACCCCTTTGCTACGGTGGCGCGCCATGCCGCTCAGAGATTTCCGAATCGGCCCGGTCGGCGAAGACGTCTTTCCGCGCTTCGTCGGCCGTCTGGCCGAGAAGCTCGACGACGCGTCGCTCGACCGCAACGCGATCGTTCGGGACGCGCTCGCGCAGCTGTATCTGGGCCGCACGCTCGATCACGAGACGGTCCTCGCGGATCCGAACGTGCCACTCGCGACGAAAACGCTCGTCGCCTCCTTCGACCCCCGCAACGCCACGCTCGAGGCCGAGTACTACCGGGAAATCGACCTCGGTCGGTGGCTGCCCGTCAAGCCGCTCCTGTGGTTCTGGCAGATGTTCGACCACTCCCCGGTCGGGCGCAACGTCCGACTCGGGACCCAGATGCGGTACATGCTGGCCCAGCGGGTCTTCAAGAAGTGCGGCCGGCGAGTCCGGATCTTCCACGAGGTCGAAGTGTCCTTCGGATACAACCTGTCCGTCGGCGACGGCGTGACGATTCACCGCAACGTTCTGATCGACGACCGTGGCGAGGTGGTGATCGGCGACGACGCCTCGATCTCGGACTACGCCAACATCTACTCGCACGCGCACGCCGTCGAGGACATCCAGGACGTCAGCCTCGCGCGGACGGAGATCGGCGACCGGGCCCGCGTCACCTACCACTCCGTGATCCTGTCCGGCGTCAAGGTCGGCAAGGATGCCATCGTCGGATCCATGGGCGTGGCGTCCAAGCCGGTCGAGTCGGGCGCGATCGTGGGGGGCATTCCCGCACGGCCGATCGCGCAGAAGAGCGTCAGGCCCTAGCAGCAGCGGTAGACTCTCCGCCGTGCTCCGTCGGCTGACGGTCAAGAACCTCGCCATCGTCGAGGAGCTCGAGCTCGAGCTCGGTCGAGGCCTGACGGTCATCACGGGGGAGACCGGTGCCGGGAAGTCGATTCTGGTCGATGCCCTGACGCTCGTGGCCGGAGGTCGCGGTTCGGCCGATCTCATCCGGCAGGGCGCCGCGCGGCTCTCCGTCGCGGCGGAATTCGACGCGGACGCGGCGGTGCGCGCGCTGGTTTCCGAGGCGGGGTTGCCGGACGCCGATCGCCTGCTGCTTCGGCGGGAACTGACGCCGGACGGCCGCGGTCGGGCGTTCGTGGAAGACGAGCCCGCGTCCGTTCGCACTCTCGCGCGGATCGGCGAGCGGCTCGTCGCCATCCAGGGCCAGAGCTCGGAACAGGAGTTGACCGGCGCGGGCGCGGCGCTGGAGCTGCTCGACGCCTTCGCGAAGGTCGACCGGGAACGCGGGGCCGTGGCGGCGGCGGCGGCCCGATGGAGCGAAGCGGGGGACCGGCTGGCGTCGCTCGAGGGGTCGCGCCGGCAGCGCGAGGAGCGCCTCGAGATGCTCGACTTCCAGGTCCGCGAGATCGAGGCGGTCGCGCCCGGTGAAGCGGAGGAGTCCGATCTGCCGGCGGAGCGGGAGCGCCTGCTTCACGCGGATCGCATCCGGGGCGCCGGGGTGGCGGCGCTCGAGGCCCTGTCCGAGGCGGAGGGGTCGGCGGCGGACCGTCTCGGCGAGGCGGCGCGCGCATTCGCCGAGCTCGCCGGGATCGACGCGCGGCTGGCGCCGCACCGCGACGAGGCGGAGGATCTCAAGCGCCGCATCGCCGACCTCGCCGCGGCGGCTCGCGATGCGGCGGCCGGGATCGAGGCCGATCCGTCGCGCCTGACGGCCGTCGAGTCGCGCCTCGAACAATTCGCGCGACTGCGCCGCAAGTACGGGGCGACCGTCACCGAGATCCTCGCCCGCCTGGCCGACCTTCGGGAGGAGCGCTCCGAGCTTTCCAACGTCGAGGACGCGCTCGAGCGTCGGCGGCGCGAGGCGGCTCTCGCCGAGGCCGCCTACCGGTCCGAGGCGGCGGCTCTGTCGTCGCGGCGCCATGCGGCCGCCGGACGCTTTTCCACCGCGGTGCAGAAGGAGCTCCGGGGCCTCGCTCTGGAGAGCGCGCGCGTCCGCGTGGACCTGGAGGCGCTCGCGCCGGACGCGCCCCGCGCCGGCGGCCTCGAGCGGGCCGTGTTTCTGTTCGCTCCCAACCCGGGGGAGCCCGAAAGGCCGCTCGAGAAGATCGCCTCCGGCGGAGAGCTCTCGCGGCTGCAGCTGGCGATCCGGTCGGTGGCCTCGGGGCGGGCCGGGGGCGGCCGCACGCTCGTCTTCGACGAGGTGGACGCCGGGATCGGCGGCCGCGTGGCCGAGGTGGTCGGCCGCAAGCTGCGCGACCTGGCCGACCACGACCAGGTCCTCTGCGTGACGCACGTGCCCCAGATCGCCGCGCTGGCCGGGGCTCACTACCTGGCCGAAAAGCGCCAGATCGGGCGGCGAACGGTCGTTCGCGTGCGGAGGCTCGACGGCCAGGAGCGCGTCGCGGAGATCGCGCGGATGCTCGCGGGCGAGACCGTGCCCGACACGGCGCTCCGCCACGCGCGCACGCTGCTGGAGGCGGCGCGGTGAGCGACGCGGGCCGCCACTCGCGGTCGGTGCTCTTCCCGGGGATCGGCCCGGAGGGCCAGGAGCGGATCGGACGGTACTCGATCGTCTTCGTCGGCGCCGGTGCGATCGGCGCGGCGGCGGCGGAGGCGGCCCTGCGGGCCGGTTTCCAACGGCTGACGATCGTCGACCGGGACGTCGTCGATGCGTCCAACCTCTCGCGCCAGTTCCTGTTCGACGCCGACGACGCGGACCGGATCGCGCCCAAGGCCGGTGCCGCGGCGGCGCGGCTGGCGGAAATCGACCCCGGCATCCCGGTGCGGCCGGTCGTGGCCGAGCTCGACGCGGGAAACGCGCGCGAGGTTCTCGCAGATCACGACCTCGTCTTCGACGGTTCGGACAACTTCGAGACGCGGTTGCTCGTGTCCGACGCGGCGCGCGCCCTCGGTGTGCCCTCCATCTACGCCGCCTGCGTCGGCGCCGAGGGCCGTGTGGCCGTCTCCGTTCCCGGGAGGACCCCCTGCCTGCGCTGCTACCTGGAGGCCCTTCCCCCCGCGGGCTCGGGTCCGACGTGCGACACCGTGGGAGTGGTGCCGACGCTGCCGCTGCTCGTGGCCTCGATCGCGATGACGGAGGCGTTGCGGCTGGCGGCGGGACGGGATCCGTCGCCGGGAATGCTCGTGATCTCGGCGTGGGACGGCGCCCTGGCCTCCCGGCGCCGGTTCGCGGAAACCCGGCCTTCGCGATCCTGCCCCGTCTGCGCGCACGGGCGCTTTCCCGCTCTCGAGGGGGAGGGTGCCTCGGAGCTCGTCAAGCTGTGCGGTCGCCAGTCGGTCCAGGTTTCGCCGGCCGCTCGGACGCGCCCCGACTTCGACCGCCTCGAACGGCGGCTGTCCCCGCTCGGTCGCGTGCGGAGGTCGCCACAACTGCTCAACGCCGAGGTCGAGGGCGTGAGCCTGACCGTGTTCGCCGACGGACGCTGCGTCGTGCGGGGCACCGACGACCCGATGCGTGCCCGGACGCTGTACGACCGCTACGTCGGAGGCTGAGCGTGCGCCGCATCGGTATCGGTGAGCTGCTCGCCTCGCCGGAGGAGGGTGCGCGGCTGGCGGCGTTGCTGGCCGCGGGAGGTGTGGCCGCCGTGCCGACGGAGACCTTCTATGGTCTTGCCGCCGACCCGCGCAGCTCCGCCGGCGTCGGACGGATCCGGAGCCTGAAGCGGCGCGACGCCTCCATGCCTCTCCTCGTCCTCTTCGCCGCGCGTCCGGATCTCGATGTTCTGGGAGTCGCCGCCCCGGAGGCCGTCCTCGACCGGTTCCTCGCGATCTGGCCGGCGGCGCTGACCGTCGTGTTGGGCCTGCGCGCGCCGATCCCGGCTTCGCTCGGCGCCCCGACCCTCGGTCTGCGGATGCCGGCGCACGAATCGCTGCGACGGCTGCTCGCGATCGCGGGTCCGATCACCGGAACGAGCGCGAACCGGTCCGGGGAGCCGCCGTGCGTCGAGGCGGACGAGGTCGCGCGCCTCTTCGCCGGCGAGATCGACGTCCTCGTCGACGGCGGCAGGACTCCCGGCGGCGAGGCGTCGACGGTCCTCGACGCGACGGTCGATCCGGTCCGCGTCCTGCGCGCGGGCGCCTTCCCCTGGCCGCCGGAAGACCGCTGATTCCGTGCTAAATTGCGCGCTTTCATGGGCCTGCTGAAGCCGTACGCGGGAAAGACGCCCCAGCTCGGGGAACGCGTCTACCTCGCCGAGACCGCCGCCGTGATCGGCGACGTCGTTCTCGGCGACGACGTGTCGGTCTGGTACAACTCCGTGGTTCGCGCCGACTGCCACTTCATCCGGATCGGAGCGCGGTCGAACATCCAGGACAACTGCGCGATCCACGTCACGCAGGGAACCCATCCCACGATCCTCGAGGAGGAGGTCACGCTCGGCCACGGCGCGATCGTTCACGGGGCGACCGTGCGGCGGGGCGCCCTGATCGGCATTCGCGCGACGGTCCTGGACGGCGCCGACGTGGGTGAGTCGGCCTTCATCGGCGCCGGCGCCCTGGTGACGCCGCGGACGATCGTGCCGCCCCGAACGCTGTGGCTCGGATCGCCCGCCAGGAAGATTCGCGAGCTTTCCGACGCCGAGGTCGAGGACCTGAAGCACTTCCACCGCAACTACCTCGGCTACAAAGAGGAGTACTTCCGGATCGACGGGGCCTGCCCCCGGTGAGCGGGCGGCTCCGGGCGCCCAAGGGCACGCACGACCTCCTGCCGCCCGAAAGCGAGAAGTTCGCGGCGGTCGAGGCGGTGGCTCGCCGCGTGTTCGGCTCCTTCGGCTACGGCGAGATCCGCACGCCGACCTTCGAGGCGACCGAGCTCTTCGCCCGGTCGGTCGGCGAGACGACCGACATCGTCCACAAGGAGATGTACACGTTTCCGGACCGCAAGGGCCGGTCGCTGACCCTGCGCCCGGAGAACACCGCGGGCGTCGTCCGGGCCCTCGTCGAGAAGGGCCTCCAGGACATGCCGCGGCCCATCCGGCTGTGGTACGCGGGGCCTCAGTTCCGCTACGAGCAGCCCCAGGCCGGCCGATACCGCGAGTTTCGCCAGATCGGCGTGGAGCTGGTCGGGGTGCCCTCGGCGGCGGGCGATGCCGAGGTCCTCATCATGCTCTTCGCTTTCCTGGGCGTTCTCGGGTTCACGGATCTGACGGCGACACTCAACTGCATTCCGAGCGGGGCGTCGCGGGAGGCCTTCTCCCGGGCGCTGCAGGAGCACGTGCGCCCGCAGGCGGCCGCCCTCGGGACCGGAGGACGCGCGGCGGCTCGAAGAGAACCCCCTGCGTCTCTTCGACTCGAAGGATCCCGAGGTGGCGCGAATTCTCGAGGACGCGCCCGCGACGCTCGACTTTCTCGACGACGAGTCGCGCGAGCATCACGAAGAACTCAAGGCGATGCTGGCGCAGGCGGGCGTGCGGTTCTCGGAAAGCGCCGCGATCGTGCGCGGACTCGACTACTACACGCTGACCGTCTTCGAGGTCGCCTCCGAGCGCCTCGGGGCGCAGAACGCGATTCTGGGCGGCGGCCGCTACGACGGCCTCGTCGCCGAGCTCGGCGGACCGCCGACCTCGGCGGTCGGTTTTGCCATCGGCGAGGACCGGCTGCTGACGGCGATGGCGGGAGACGCCCGGACGCCGCGCGTCGTTTTCTGGGTCGTTCCCGACGCGAAGGCGCAGTTTCCATACGCTCTGGCCGTCGCGTCGGACCTGCGGGCCGCCCTCCCGGACGCCGTCGTCGAGACGGACCTGACGGGGCGGGGCATCGTGAAGGGCCTGGCGCGGGCCGCGCAGGTGCTGGCGGAGCCCTCCCGCTACGTGTCTCCCGCCGGCACGGTCCAAGCGGTGCTCCTCGGCTCCCGCGAGCGAGAGGATCGGAACGTGACGATCAAGGACCTGACCACCGGCGAGCAGCAGACGTTTCCCCGGACGGAACTGGCCGAACGCCTCGGCGCCGCGAGGGAGCGATGAAGCGGGACCGGCAGCCCGTCGGTGAGCTGCGCGCGGCCGACGCGGGACGCACGGTCCTCCTGGAGGGCTGGGTGGCCCGCCGCCGCGACCTCGGGGAGCTCATTTTCCTGTCGGTCCGGGACCGCAGCGGCCTCGTCCAGGTCGTCTTCGACCGGGAGCGCTGTCCCGCCGAGGCCGTCGCGGCCGCCGGCCAGGCGCGCAGCGAGGACGTCGTCGCGATCGAGGGGGAAGTGGTCCTGCGCGGCGAGGGCCAGCGCAACCGGGAGCAGCCGACCGGAGAGGTCGAGGTCATCGCGCACGGCCTCGTCTTCCTGGCCCGCTCGGAGACGCCGCCGTTCGTGGTCGAGGACCGGACGAACGCGACCGAGGAGCTGCGCCTGGAGTACCGATACCTCGACCTGCGCCGCCCGGCGATGCTGAAGAACCTGGTTCTGCGCGACGAGATCGCGTTCCGCGTCCGCAGGGTTCTGCACGAGCGCGGCTTCCTCGAGGTCGAAACGCCCATGCTGACGCGCTCGACGCCCGAGGGGGCCCGCGACTTCCTCGTTCCGTCGCGCGTGCACCGGGGCCGGTGGTATGCGCTTCCGCAGTCGCCCCAGCTCTTCAAGCAGATCCTGATGATCTCGGGCTTCGAGAAGTACTTCCAGATCGCCCGGTGCTTCCGCGACGAGGACCTGCGGGCCGACCGCCAGTTCGAGTTCACGCAGATCGACCTCGAGATGTCGTTTCCACCGAGGAGGACGTCTTCGAGACGGTCGAAGCGTTTCTCGTCGAGGCCTTCGCGGCGGCCGGGATCGCTGCGGAGCGGCCCGTTCCGGCGGCTGACCTTCCGGGAGGCGATGGAGACGTACGGGACCGACCGTCCGGACCTGCGGTTCGATCTGCCGCTGTGCGACCTCTCCGCGGCCGCCGGCGGGCACGGGCTTCGCGCCGTTCGAGAAGGCGCTGGCGGGTCGGGGGGAGCGGTCCGCGGCCTCCGGGTTCCCGGCGGCGCGGCGTTCTCGCGCAAGAAGCTCGACGAGTTGACCGAGAAGGCGCGGGAGCACGGCGCCGCCGGGCTCCTGTGGGTCAAGAAGGCGGGCGGGGAGATTTCCTCGCCCGCGAAGAAGAGCCTGACGGCCGCGCAGCTCGAGGGTCTCGCCGGCGCCGCGGGCGTCGAGGAGGGCGACCTGCTGCTTGATCGTGGCGGATCGGGAGAAGGCCGCGTTCGCGGCGCTCGCGGCCCTGCGGGCCGAGGCCGCCCGGGAGCTCAAGCTCGTCGACGAATCGCAGTACGCATTCTGCTGGGTCACGGAGTTCCCGCTGCTCGGGCAGGACGAGGAGACCGGGCCAGTGGTTTCCGATGAACCACCCGTTCACCGGGCCGCGCGAGGAGGACCTCGATCGGCTGGAGTCCGACCCGGGCAGCGTGCGGGCCCGGGCCTACGACGTCGTGGTCAACGGATGGGAGCTCGGCTCGGGCTCGATCCGCATCCATCGGGCGGACCTGCAGGAGCGCGTCTTCCGCGTCCTCGGCATCTCCGCGGAGGAGGGGCGCGAGCGATTCGGGTTCCTGCTCGAGGCGCTGCGGTACGGTGCGCCGCCCCACGGGGGCATCGCGCTCGGCCTCGACCGCATCTGCGCGATCGCGGCCGGGGCGACGTCGCTGCGCGACGTGATCGCCTTCCCGAAGACGACCTCGGGCATCGACCTCATGACCAAGGCGCCGGCCGGCGTCCATGCCCGAGCAGCTCGCCGAGCTCGGCCTCGACCCGCCCCGCCGGTCGGACGGGTGAGCGCGCCGGCTCCCTCCCGAGCGGATTCCCGCCGGCGACGCGGGCGGCACGATCTGGGTCGGCGAGGGACTGCTCGGCGATGCCCGGCGATACCTGGTCTCGCCGTCGGGACGGTTTCTCCTGGTCTCGGCCGGTGCCGGCGCGCGAGCCGCGGCCGCCGTCCGGACCTCGCTCGCCGGCGCGTGCATCCTCGACCTCGAGATCGGGGACGGCGAAGCGGACAAGACCCTGCACGACCGTCGAGCGGATCGCCGACGCCGCCCTCGCGGCGGGGCTGCGGCGGGACGACGCGCTCGTCGCGGTCGGGGGCGGGGTCGTCACGGACGTGGCCGGGTTCGCGGCCGCCGTTCTTCTGCGCGGCGTGGCCTGGAACGCGGTGCCGACGACGACGGCCGGGCATGGCGGACGCCGCGATCGGCGGCAAGACGGCGGTCAACCACGCCCGCGGAAAGAACCTGCTCGGCGCCTTCCATCCGCCGCGGGTCGATCCTGGCGGACCCCGGCTGTCTCGCCACGCTTCCGGAGCGCGACTATCGCGCCGGACTGTCGAGGCGTTCAAGGCGGCCTGGATCGCGGACGCCGGCCTGGCGGAGCGGTCGGCGGCGGCGCTGCCGGCGATCCTCGCGCGCGAGGCCGGACGCCCTGCGGGAACTGCTCGCCGGCGCCGCGCGCGTCAAGGCCGGCGTCGTGGCCTCGGACCCTCGCGAGGGAGATCGCCGGCGGATCCTGAATTTCGGCCACACGCTCGGGCATGCGCTCGAGGCGGCCGGCGGATGGGGTGCGCTCAAGCACGGCGAGGCCGTGGCGTGGGGAATCGCGGCCGCGCTCGAGATCTCCCGCCGGCGGGCCGGACTCCCGGAAGCCGAGGCCGCGGCGGTTCGCGGCGTGCTGTCCCGGCTCGGTCCGTTTCCCGAGCCCGTTCGCGACGCGGTCGCGTCTGGCGCCACTGCTCGCGCGCGACAAGAAGGCCACGTCCGGAGGCACGGCGGGCGTTCTGCTCGAGTCGATCGGACGCGCGCGCATCGAGGAGTCGGTGGATGCCGGAGAGTGGCTCGATGCAGCGGCTATAATGACCCTATCGTGAGCGGGCGTTCCGGTCGGCGTCGGATCCGCCTCTTCGTTCTGCTGTCCGGCGCGCTCATCCTCGCCTCCCTGGTGCCGCTGGTGGTCGCGGAAGCGGTCCTCATCCGGCGCAACCGCCGCACCCTCGAGACGCTCGAGGAGAAGTACCTGACGCGTTCTTCCGCCGCGATCGCGGACCACATCGCCTCGTACTACGCGTCCGCGGGCCAGCAGCTGACCAAGGCGGCGGACGCCCTCCGGCTGGCCCTCCAGCTGACGGGCCGGGACCCGTTCGGCTCTTCGAGCGGCGGCGGAGATCCTCGGCGGCGTCCTGCAGGGGCAGAGCGCGCTCGTTGCGCTGCGCGCGGTCAACCTGGAGGGCCGGGGCAGCTTCGTCGGGCCGGATCTGCACTCCCCGGAGATGGATTTCGAGTTCCGCCGGGGCTTCGAGTCGGCCCGGGACGGCGTCCGGTACGCGGGCGAGCCCCTCGGGGTCGGCGAGATCGGGGCCGTGGCGGTCCTCGCGACGCCGGTCAACGACGAGAAGGGGACACGAATCGGCGTCGTCGAAGCCCTGGTCTCCTGGGAGCCGATCGTCCGCGAATTCCAGGACGAGGCGCGGCGCGAGGTCCGGGCGACGCTGGTCGATCGCCGCGGCCGCGTGCTGTTCCCGCCCGCCACCGGAGGTCGAGCGACATCGCATCCCTCGACGCTCGTCGCCGACTTCGTCCGGTTCCCGGCCCGCCTGACCCGCTCCGAGTCGACCGCGGCGGGCAGCGTGCTGGCGTCGATCGCCCCGGTCGGCGACCCCCCGTGGGGCGTCCTGGTCGAGCGTGACCGGGAGCTCGCCTTCGCGTCCGTCGACCGCATGGTCCGGGACACGGTGCTCTGGAGCGCCGTGTGCCTGACCGGAGCGCTGCTGCTCGGTCTCCTCTTCGCCCGGCGGCTCTCCAGCCCGATCGCGCAGCTGGCGGACTCGACCCGCGCCGTGGCCCAGGGCGAGTACGGGACCCGCGTCGAGGTGGCCGGGACCGCCGAGATCGCCGATCTCTCGGAAAACTTCAACCGCATGAGCGTCTCGATCGCCGACGCCTTCGAAAAGGTGCAGAAAGCGGCGCGCGAAAACCAGGAGCTCTTCGTGTCGTCGATCCGGGCCCTGGCAGCGGCGATCGACGCCAAGGACCCGTATACCCGTGGCCACTCCGAGCGGGTGGCGCGCTATTCCACGGCGATCGCCCGCGAGATGGGGCTGCCCGCCGACGAGGTCCGCCGCGCCCGACTGTCGGCCCTGCTGCACGACGTCGGCAAGATCGGAGTCGACGACCGGATCATCCGCAAGCCGACCGCGCTGACCGACGAGGAGTTCGAGCTGATGAAGGCCCATCCGGTCAAAGGCGCGGCGATCATGGAGACAATTCCCCAGCTCGCCGATATCATCCCGGGAATGAAGTATCACCATGAGAAGTGGGAGGGCGGCGGCTATCCCGAGGGTCTCAAGGGCGAGGAAATCCCGCTGCAGGCCCGCATCGTCGCCGTCGCCGACGCGTTCGACGCGATGACGACGACGCGTCCCTACCAGAAAGCCATGGAGGTCTCGTACGTCCTTCAGCGGCTCCGCGAGATGTCCGGGAAGCGGTTCGACGGCGCCGTGGTCGAGGCCCTCGCGCGGTCGCATGCCAAGGGGGGACTGATCCCGACGGAGGCCGCGCCGGCGCCCGCCCGCGCCGGGACGGCGCGATGAGCGGCCGCCCGCGGGCCGCGGTCGTCCTGGCCACGGCTCTCGCCGTGCTGACGGCCGCCGGCTGCCAATCGAAGAAGTCGAAGACTTCCGCCGAGGTCCTGCTGACCGAGCGCATGGGACAGGTTCTCCTGCGGGAGGGCCGGCCCGCCGACGCCGAGAAGGCCTTTCTCGAGGTCCTGAGGGACGATCCGAAGAATCCGGAGGTCCAGGACGGCCTCGGAAACGCGCTCGTGATGCAGAGCCGTTTCGAGGAGGCGCTGCCGTACCTCGACAAGGCCGTCGACCTCGCCCCGAACAACGCGTCCTACCGCAACAACCGTGGCGTCGCCTACATGGAGCTCGGCAAGTACAAGGAGGCGGCGGCGGATTTCGACGCGGCCGAACAGTCGGTCAATCCCGACGACCGCGTCGCGGCGACGGTCAATCGCGGCCGGCTGTACCAGAGGCAGGGGCAGTACGCCGCCGCCGAGACGGCGTTCTCGACGGCGCTCGCCCGCGATCCCCAGTCGTTCGGAGCGATGTTCGGCCGCGCGGCGTCCCGGGAGTCCTCCGGCGACCTCGAGGGGGCCGCCGAGGACTACCTGGCGGCGATCAAGTTGAATCCCCAGAGCGCGGAAGCGAACCTGCGCCTCGGGCTTTGCCTGGTCACGCTGCACAAGCCCGATCTCGGGCGGCGGTACCTCCAGCGCGCCGTCGATCTCGATCCGACGGGCGACACCGGGGCCAAGGCGCGCCTGCTGCTCGACGCCTCGAGGAACGCGACCTAGCCTCCCGTCGGAGACGCTTCGCGATCGTCCTCGGCGCTCGACTGGCGGTGGGGTCCGGCCGCGCCAGAAGCGCGGGGCTGGTCGGGAGCCGGGACGGCGCCATCGAATTCCCTGAAGAGTCCCGGCGGCAATGGAGCGGCCGGGACGGCCTGATATCTTGCCCCTCCCGAATGAGCGACGAAACGCTGCCCACCGACAGGCCCGCGCGCGGGGGATTCTTCGCGAAGGTGCGGCGCGGTCTGTTCATGACCCACACCGAGATCCTCGAGAAGGTCGGCACGGCCGTCAAGAAAGGGCTCGGCGTCGACGAGTCGGTGCTCGAGTCGGTCGAAGAGGCGCTCCTGTCGGCCGACGTCGGGGCCGAGACGGCCGCCGCCCTGACGCAGTCCGTTCGGGAGCGGGCCGGCGGTTCGGAGCGCCGCGATATCGATTTCGTGCGCACGCTGCTCGCCGAGGAGATGGAGAAGCTGCTGGCCACGGCCCCGCGGCCCGCCCGACGGGCCGACGTCCCGCTTTTCGTGACGTTCCTCGTCGGCGTCAACGGCTCCGGCAAGACCACGACGACCGCCAAGCTCGCCGCGCGGGAGAAGGCCGCCGGACGGAGCGTGCTCCTGGCCGCTGCCGATACGTTTCGCGCGGGTGCGATCGACCAGCTGCAGACCTGGGCCGACCGCCTGGACGTACCGATCGTTCGCCTCCGGGAGGGGGCCGATCCCTCGGCCGTTCTCCACGACGCGCTGTCGGCCGCCCGGGCCCGCGGGACGGCGAGCCTGCTCGTCGACACCGCCGGGCGGCTGCACACGAAGAAGAACCTCATGGAGGAACTCGCAAAGATGCGGCGGATCGCCGCCCGCGAGGTCGACGGAGCTCCGCACGAGACGCTGCTCGTTCTCGACGCCACCACGGGCGGCAACGGCCTGGTCCAGGCGCGGCGCTTCGTCGAAGCGGCGGGGGCCACGGGCGTCGTCCTCACCAAGCTCGACGGCAGCGCCCGCGGCGGGATCGTCCTGGCGATCTACCGGGAGCTCCGACTGCCGGTCGTCTTCGTGGGCGTGGGGGAGACGGTCGACGACCTCGTTCCCTTCGATCCGTCCGAGTATGCGAAAGCGCTTCTCGAGGACGATGCCGCCCATTGATCTCGGCTGGCTCGACCGGGCCTTCGATCTGGCCGAACGCGGGAGGTACTCGACCTCACCCAATCCGATGGTTGGCGCCGTGGTGGTGGCTTCCGGCAAGCCGATCGGCGAAGGTCATCACCGCCGGGCCGGCGGCCCGCACGCCGAGCTGACGGCGCTCCGGCGCGCCGGGCGCGCGGCCCGCGGCGCCGACCTCTATCTCACGCTCGAGCCCTGCGTCCATGCGGGGCGCACGCCGCCCTGCGCCCCGCGCGTGGCGGCTTCGGGAGTTCGGCGCGTGATCGTCGCCGCCAACGATCCCAATCCGAAGGTCGCGGGCCGCGGCGTCTCCGCGTTGCGGCGAGCCGGAATCGAGGTGATCGCGGCGCCCCCGGAATTTCGCCGGCGGGCCATCCGCCAGAACGAACGGTTCCGGAGGTGGGTGGCGACCGGACGCCCCTTCGTGCTCGCAAAGTGGGCCGAGACGCTGGACGGCAAGACCGCGGCGGCGACGGGGCAGAGCCGCTGGATCACGGGCGAGGCCGCGCGCCGGCGGGCCATGCTCTGGCGCGAGGAGTACGACGCCGTGCTCGTCGGTGCCGGGACCGTCGCGGCCGACGATCCGCTCCTGACCCGGCGCCTCGGCCGGAATCGGTCGACCGAGCAATGGCGGATCGTCCTCGACGGGCGGCTGCGGGTCCCGGAGTCGGCAAGAGTGTTTCGCTCCCCGGGCCGCCGCCTGGTGGTCACCGCGGTCCGGCTCGGGCATCCGAAGGTCGCGCGGCTGCGCGCGCGCGGCGTCGAGGTCTGGAGCCTGCCGGGCCGTTCGCGCGGTAGGGTCGACCTCCGGCGGTTCCTGGCGGACCTGGCCGCCCGGGACGTGACCGGGCTGATGGTCGAAGGCGGCGGCGAGACCCTCTGGGGCTTTTTCGCCGACGGGCTCGTGGACCGGGCCGCCGTATTCCTCGCTCCGCGCGTCCTCGGAGGCCGGGCCGCTCCGGGCGGCGTGGGGGGGCGGGGGTTCTCTCTCGACCGGACCCCGCGCCTCACGGAGCTGGAAATCGAGCCCGCGGGGGACGACCTGCTCGTGACGGGCCGGCTCGCGTAGACTCCGGCGGATGTTCACCGGCATCGTGACCGGTCTCGGCCTCGTCCGGTCGGTCGAGGGGCGCCGCGGCGGAGCCCGGATCGTGGTCGAGCCTCCACGGGGCGGCGGACGCTACCGTTCCGGTGAGAGCGTCTGTGTCTCGGGCGTGTGTCTGACGGCGCTGCGCAACGGGCGGCTTCTCGCGGCCGATCTGTCTTCCGAGACACTCCGCCGCTCGACGCTCGGAGCCACCGGCGCGGGAGATCGCGTGAACCTCGAGCGGGCGCTGCGCTGGGGCGATCGGCTCTCGGGCCACTTCGTGATGGGCCACGTGGACGGGGTTTCGCGGGTGCTCTCGATCCGCCGGGCCGGCAACTCGTGGACGTACCGGTTTTCGGTCCCCCGCGGGCTCGAGCGGTTCGTGGCCGCCAAGGGATCGGTCGCTCTCGACGGCGTGAGCCTCACGGTCGCCTCGCGCAGGGGCAGGGCCTTCTCGGTGGCCGTCATTCCCGAGACCCACCGGCGCACGACGCTCGGACGCTTGAAGTCGGGAGACCGCGTGAATTTCGAGGCCGACGTGTTCGCCCGGTACGGCCGTCGGGGGTCCCTGGCTCGGATCGGCACCGCCCGCCGCCGATGATCGCGTACGAGCCCGGGGCCACGCCGGTCGTGCGTGGCGCCGAATCCGTTCTGTCCGGACGGCGGATCGCGGGTCGGCTCCTGCCGTACGGGTCCGAGACCGGAGCCGGTCCCCGCCTGGACCCCGTCGACCGGCGATTCGTCCTCGGCGCATCCGAGCCGGTCGTGCGGGTCGGGCCCCACCGCGAAGGCCCATGGACGGAGGCGCTGGCGAGAATTCCGGCCGGACCGGTTCTCGTGGGGCCTCCCGCGCCGGGCGAGCCCGTCTGGGGCGCCTACGCGGCGGCCGCGGGCGCCGCGATGCGCGCGGGACGGCCCGTCTTTCTGCTCGACCCCCCGGAGGCGATTCCCGGCGCCGGTGGCCGGCCGGTAGCCCTGTGCTCCTGGAGGCCGGGACGCCCCGGCGCGGCATTCCCCGGCCTGGCGACGGCCCGGAAGGCCGGACTCGCGGCCACGGCGATATTTCCGCTGCTGCCCGGTTGGACCGCAGAAGACGATGCACTCGATGGCCTCGCCGCCGCGGCAGCGGCGGGCGGGGCGGTGGCCTTCTGCGGGATGGTGCCGGTGGCGGACGGGGACGGGCGGCGGGCGATCGTTGCGGCCCGGGCGGGCGTCGATCCGGAAAACGCCGACCGTTTCTTCGAGGTCATCCACCACGGCGACTGGCCCGACCGGGTCGCATCGCGCCTCGAGGCGGCGCGAGCCGCTGCACAACGGCACGGTCTGGCTTCCCTGCCTCCGAGACCGGCGGGCTGCGGGCAGCCGGCGGGCAACGTGGAGGCGGCGGCGCGGCTCGAGGAACTGGCCGAGCTCGGCGACCCGGGGGAGCATCGGGCCGCCCTCCTGTATGCGGCCGTCCGCTGGATCGACGAGTCGGCAAGGGACCTCGCGGCGGTCGCGCGCGAGCGGAACTTTCCGAGGATCTTTCCCTTCGAGGGCGAGATCCGGCAGGCCGCCGAAGCGGCGCTGCTGGCCGCGCGATGACGGCCGGCCTCTACGTCCACCTGCCCTACTGCGCTTCGCGCTGCGGCTACTGCGCTTTCGTCGTGTCGACGGACGGCTCGACGCGGGACGCCTACCTCGACGCGCTCCATACCGAGGCCGAGCTTGCGGCCGACGAAGCGGTCGGCGTGGCGTTCGACTCGATCTACCTGGGCGGCGGGACGCCCTCGCTTCTGCCGGCCGAGGCTCTCTCCCGACTTCTCGAGGGGCTCCGCGGCCGATTTTCGATCGTGCCCGGCGCCGAAGTCAGTCTCGAGGCCAATCCCGAGGACGTGAGCACCGAGGCTGCCCGTGCATGGACCGCCGCAGGCGTGACCCGCGTGTCCGTCGGCGTCCAGTCCTTCGCGGACCCGGAGCTCGCCGCAGTCGGTCGACGCCACGACGCGGCGCGCGCCCGCGGGGCGCTCGAAGCACTGGCGGCGGAGGGGATCTCGACGTCGGGAGACCTCATTCTCGGCCTGCCCGGCCAGACGCCGGCGAGCTTCCGGGACAGCCTCGCCCGACTCTGCGGAACCGGCGTAGGGCACGTTTCGGTCTACCTGCTCGAGGCGGACAAGTCCCCGACGCTCGAGGCGGAGCGGCGGCTGCATCCGGAGCGCTATCCCTCCGACGACGCCCAGGCCGACATGTGGCTCGAGATGGGGGAGACGCTCGACGCCCGCGGATTCGTCCACTACGAGATCTCGAACTGGGCGCGCCCGGGGCGCGAGGCGCGGCACAACCTGAAGTACTGGACCCGCGCGCCCACGCTCGGCCTGGGCGTGTCGGCGCACGAGCTCTGGGCCGATCACCGGCGAGCCAACGTCTCGAGCCTCGAAGGCTACGTGGCCCGGCTGCGTGAGCGATCACGGCCGACGGCGCTCGACCGGCCCATCGATGCCGCCGAGGCCGGCCGGGAAGAGGTGTTTCTGGGCCTCCGGCTGGGCCGAGGCGTGGAATCGGGACGGGTCGAGGCGCAGATCGCGGCCAGCGGGGACGCACGCCTCCCGGAGGACTACGCGGCGTGGCTCCGCGGGGGGGTCCTCGAGTGTGCCGGCGGCCGCGTCCGCTTCACGCAACGGGGATTCCTCGTCTCCAACGAGGTCCTCTCCCGGTTCGTGTAGAGAAAGGGCGGCCGCGAGGGCCGCCCCGGACACCCGCGCCCCCGCGATGACTAGTACTCTGTAACAGGAGTTTCGAAAGCGCCGTCTGGCCCGAGACAAGACGTGTGGCTCTGGCACTGCAGGACTTGCTGCGCCATTCTCGCCCCGAGGTTGATATCGAACCGGCTGTTACAGGACACTAGATGAACAGCGGAGCCAGCACGAGCGTGATCGTCGCGAGGAGCTTGATCAGCACGTGGAGCGACGGGCCCGCCGTGTCCTTGAAAGGATCGCCCACCGTGTCGCCGACGACGGCCGCCTTGTGCGTGGGCGAGCCCTTGCCGCCGAAGGCACCGGTCTCGATGTACTTCTTGGCGTTGTCCCAGGCGCCCCCGCCGTTGTTGAGAAAGGTCGCCATGATGATGCCGGCGATCGTGCCGACCATCAGGAGGGCGGCCACCGCCTCGGCGCCGACACCGAACTGCTTGAAGATGAGGCCGACCACGATGGGCGTGCCGACGGCCACGAGACCTGGCGCGATCATCTGCCGCAGGGCGCCACGGGTCACGATGTCCACCGTGCGGCCGTAGTCGGGCTTCTCGGTGCCCTGCATGATTCCCGGGTGCTCCCGGAACTGGTCGCGAACGTCCTGGATGACGACGTAGGCGGCCTTGCCCACGGCCTTGATCGCCAGACCCGAGAAGAAGAACACGAGCATCGCCCCGATGAGCCCGCCGACGAAGACCTCGGGCTTGGCCAGGTTGACCGACGTCAGCTCCGCGCCATAGTTCTTGAGCTCGTCGAGGTACGCGGAGAACAGGAGGAAGGCGGCGAGTGCCGCCGATCCGATCGCGTATCCCTTCGTGAGGGCCTTCGTCGTGTTGCCAACGGCGTCGAGCCGGTCCGTCTTCTTTCGGATCTCCTCGGGCTGCTGCGACATCTCGACGATGCCCCCGGCGTTGTCGGTGATCGGCCCGAAGGTGTCCATCGCGAGGATGTAGGCCGCGGTCCCGAGCATGCCCATCGTGGCGACCGCCGTCCCGAAGAGTCCGCCCCCCGGAAGCGCGGAGACGCCGATCTTGTAGGAGGACAGGATCGCGATCGAGATCGCGATGACCGGAGCGAGCGTGCACTCGAGGCCGATCGCGATGCCGGCGATGACGTTGGTCGCGGGGCCGGTCTGGGAGGCCTCCGCGATCTCGCGCACCGGCCGGTACTTGTACTCCGTGTAGTACTGCGTGATGAAGACGAAGACGATGGAGGTCAGGACGCCGATCATTCCGCAGATGAAGTACTTCCACCAGGCGTCGGGGTGGCTCGCGTTGAACAGCAGCCACTTTGTCGCGATGAAAAAGCCGACGATCGCCAGGAACGAGGTGATGTAGTACCCGCGGTTCAGGGCCGCCATGGGATCCGCGTCTTCGCGCGTCTTGACCGCGAGGATGCCGACGATCGAGGCGAGCAGACCGAACGCCCGAGCCACCAGCGGGAAGAGCATGACGCCGACGACCCCGGTCGAGAAGGCCATGCCCTGCTTGTCGAGGGACGCGGCCAGCGTGGCTCCCAGGATCATCGCGCCGATGTTTTCGGCGGCCGTCGATTCGAACAGGTCGGCGCCGCGGCCGGCGCAGTCGCCGACGTTGTCTCCGACGAGGTCCGCGATGACCGCCGGATTCCGCGGATCGTCCTCCGGAATCCCGGCCTCGACCTTGCCGACCAGGTCGGCACCGACGTCGGCCGCCTTGGTGTAGATACCGCCGCCGAGCTGGGCGAAGAGGGCCACGAACGAAGCGCCGAAGCCGTAGCCGACGATGAGCAGGGGGATCTGGGCCGGCGGGACCTCGGTGAATCGGCTGACGAGCCAGTAGAGGCCGCCGACGCCGAAGAGCGACATGGCCACGACGAAGAGACCCGAGACCGCGCCGCCCCGGAGCGCCGTCCGGAGGGCGTCGTTGAGCGAGGTCCGGGCGGCGGAGGCGGTCCGGATGTTGGTCCGGATGGAGATCCACATGCCGATGTATCCGGCGACGACCGAGCAGGCCGCGCCGAGGACGAAGGAGAGGGTGGTCCAGAAGGCCAGGCGCAGCGCCGTGGGGACCGGGTCGAAGTCATGGTGCGCCCGGACGAAGGCATAGAGGATGAAGATCACTCCGGCCAGAAGCAGGGCCAGCAGGGCGATCGTCGTGTTCTGGCGCCGGAGGAAGGCTTCGGCGCCCTCCTTGATGGCGTTGGAGATGGCCTGCATGGCCGGAGTGCCCGTGTCGCGCCTCAGGACCCAGCGGATGAGGTATCCGGCGACGAACAGAGACCCGATGGAGAAGACGAAGATCAGGGGCAGGGCAAGCTCGTGAGACATTCGGCCAACTCCTGTCGTTTCGTGGTTCTTGCCGCTGTTGCGGCGGATCGGCGGGGGAGGATATCAGAACGGTTTCGGATCCGGGGCTCGGTTTCCGGCGGGGCGGTCTCGCCCCGAAACCGGCTCCGGGCGGCTGGCCAGGACGCCCTCGATGGTCCGGCTATGGCCCGACGGGCACGGTCTCCATCACGATGCCGATGTTCTTGGCGCCCGCGTTCCGGCAACGGTCCATGACCTGGATGACGTCGCCGTAGGTCGCCGCGTCGTCGCCCGAGAAGAAGATCGTCTTGTTGGCGCGGTTCTTGAGGATTTCGGTCAGCCGCAGCGAGAGCACCTGCGGGGACACCTCGTCCTTGTTCAGGTAAATCTTGTTCGTCGGCGTCAGCGACACGATGATGAGGTCCGGCGGCGGCGGGGAATCGGTCGGCTGGTTGATCTTGGGCGGGACCTTGACGTCGTAGCCCATCTGCAGGAGGGGCGTGATGACCATGAAGATGATCAGGAGAACCAGCACCACGTCGACGAGCGGCGTGATGTTGATGTCGCTCTTGTAGTCGTTGCCGCCCCCGGGTCCCATGGCCATGTCGCTGGTCTCCTTCCGCCGCGCGGCCTAGCCGCCGAGGCCCTTCTGCTTCTTCTCGGCGATCAGGCCGACGTCCTGGAAGCCGGCGTCCTTGGTCATCTGGAAGACCGTCTTGACCTCGCCGTACTTGAGGCGCTGGTCGGCCTTGATGACGAGCTCGGCCGACGGGTTGCGCTGGTAGAGCTCGTCGAGGGCCTGCTGGAACTCGGCCTTGGACATCTGCTTCGGGTTGTCCATGTAGTAGCCCGGCGGATTCGTGTAGGACACCGAAATCAGCTTCTGTTTGCTCGACTCGGGTTTCTTGTCGGGATTGTCGGCCTGCGGAATCTGCACGCTGACGCCCTTCTGGAGCATGGGCGTCACCACCATGAAGATGATCAGGAGGACCAGACACACGTCGACGAGCGGCGTGACGTTGATGTCGCTTTGAAGTTTGTCGCGGCCTCCGCCGCCTCCCATACCCATGGCCTGTCTCCTATGCGCTGAGCTGGGCGCCGGCGCCGCGGCGCTTGATGAAGTAGTCGATCAGCTCGTTGGACGAGTTGGACATTTCGACCTGGAACCGCTCGATGTTGTTCATGAAGATGTTGAACATCCAGACTGCCGGGATGGCGACGAAGAGGCCGAGCGCCGTGGTCACGAGCGCCTCCGCGATGCCGGCGGAGACGGCCGCGATGCCGCCGGATCCGCTCATGGCCATTCCGCGGAACGCGTTGATGATCCCGACGACGGTCCCGAAAAGGCCGATGAACGGAGCGGTCGTGCCGATGGTGGCGAGGCCGGAGAGCCCCTTCTTCATGTCGGCGGTCGTGACGAGGACCTCGCGCTCGATGGCCCGCTCGGCGGCCTCGATCATGTCGTGGCCCTTGACGTTGGCGCCGCCGCTCTTGATGTCGTGGGAGAACTCGTACAGGCCGGCCGAGAGCACGCGCGCGACGTGGCTGTTCTTGAACTTCTTCGAGGCGTCGATGGCCTCCTGCAGCTTGTCCTGCTTCAGGAATCCGGTGACCATCTTCGCGTACGCGACCGACTGGTTGCGCGCCTTGCGGTAGTAGAGGAACCGCTCGAACGCCACGGTCAGCGAATAGATGGACATGATGATCAGAAGGACCACGACGCCCTTGGCGATCGGGGTCATCTGGTTCCACAGGTGAATGGGATCAAAACTCATGAGACGCTCCTCCTCAATTTTGCCGTCGCGCTCAACTCTACAATCCTAGTTCAACCGGAAGGTCACCGTCACGGTCAGGTAGACGCGAACCGCCCGGCCGTTGAGGGTCGCGGGCTTGTACTTCCACTGCTGCACCGCGCGAACCGCCGATGCGTCGAGAAGCGGGTTGACGGATTTCAGGACCCGGACGTCCTCCACGTTGCCCTCGGCCGTGATGATCGCCTCGAGGATCACGACGCCCTCCATGCGAGCCTTGCGGGCCGCCTCGGGGTACTGGGGCTCGACGCGCGAGGACAGCACCGGCGCCTTGACGTCGCCGCCGACGCGCAGGGGCTCGGCCCCGCCGCCGGCGCCGGTTCCGCCGACGACTCCGCCCATCACGCCTCCAGGCACACCGCCCTCGACGCCGCCCTCGACGCCGCCCTCGACGCCCGCATCCGCGACGGGCTCGGGTTCGGCCAGCGGGGCCGGCACGATGTCGGGTACGACCATCGGCTGGGCCATTTCGACTTGTTTCACCTCGACGGGCTTCTGGGCCTGCACGGGCTTGGGAGCGGCCGGCTTGGGCGCGGGCGGGGGCGGGGGCGGGGGCGGCGGTGCGGCCGCGTAGAAAGTCACCGGAATGGTCGGCTCCGGTACGTCGCCGACGAACCAGATCGAGGCCCCGAGCGCGATTCCGATCACCAGGCCGTGAATGAGGACCGATACCGGGAAGGACATGGCCTTCCTCGATCCGCCCGTCTGGTGGGTCGATTCGATGAGTGAAGTTTCAAACATTGACGATCCCCCCGACCCAGTGAGACACCGGACCTACGACCCCGGTTCCGGTGTGGCCTGGGCGGCCTCCGCCTTCGCCTTCTCCTGCGCTGCCTTCCGCAAGTCCAGCGCCTGCTGGAGGTACTTGTTCGCGATGTCCGTGTATTCCTGTTTCTTGGCGGGGTCGGTCTCCATCTTGGCCTTCTCGCGGTAGAGCAGGTTGATGTAGGAGATCGCCTCGAAGTAGTCCGGCTTCATCTCGACGGCCTTGTTCAGCGCCGCGAGACCGTCCTCGACGATCTTCGCCCGCAGCTCCGGGTCGATGTCCGGGAAGTTGTACGAACGGTCCCAGGCCTGGACGCCGATCAGATAGTAGACCTCCGGGTTGTTGCCTTCGACGTTCAGGCGTTCCTTGAGCCACTTGACGCCGTTGTCGAAGTCGCCCTTCTTGAAGTACAGCATGGCGAGCGACTGCATGGCCTTGCTGTCCTTCGGATCCCGCTTGAGCATCTCGTTCTGGTAGAAGGCGATCGCGTCGTCGAAGCGTTCCGTGCTCAGGTACATCGACACGAGGTATTCGAGCGCCTTCGCGTCGTCCGGATACGCCGCGACGTATTCCTTGAGGTTTTCGATCGCTTTCTGGGCGTACTCCAGGTCCTTGGGGTGCTTGGAGCCGGGCTGGTACATGCCCATGTAGGCGATGCCGATGTGCTTGTGGAGCTTGGTCTCGCCCGGATCGAGCCGGAGGGCCTCCTGGTAGGCCGACAGCGCGGCCTCGTATTGCGCCGCCTTCAGGAACTCGTTGCCCCTCTTGATCTCCTGCTTGGACTTCAGCTTGTTGCAGCCGGGGAGCGCGAGGACTGCGAGGAGGAGAATGGCCGTCGTGGCCGCACGTTTCCTTGTGCGTGACATGCTTCGCTTCGCTCCTTGCCTTTCTTATCCCACCGGGCTCGAGTCCGCCCGCCCCGGAGGGCCGAATTCTGTTGAATTCCCACCGACAAAGCAACAGAGTTTTTTTGGCCGGCCGCCGCGCCCGTTCTCGCGCATTTCTTGGTCCCGAACGGCGGGCACGGCCGAATGTGCGGGCTGCGCGCACGTGATCCGCGGAGCCGAGGCTTTCCCGAGGCGGGGAATAATGTCGCTTGTAGCAGCGCTTTGCGCTGGCAGGAGGAAATGCTTGAGACGTCTGTTCGCGATGGCGGCCCTCGCCGCCCTGATTCCGGGATCCGGCCCCGCGGCCGCTCAGCAGCCGCCCGCCGCGAGCCCGACCCCCGGATCCGGGCTGCCGAAGACGGCACCCGAGAGAGCGTTTCCGCCGGTCGTCGAATCGGTCGACGTGTCGGTCACGAGCGTCGAGGTGATCGTGACCGACTCGAAGGGCAATCGCGTCCCGGGCCTGACCGCCGCCGACTTCGAGGTCAGGCAGGACGGCGTCGCCCAGAAGATCACGAACTTCTACGCGGTCACCGGCGGCAAGCTCCTCCTCGACGACGGCTCGGTCGTCGACCTCGCCGACAAGCAGGAGGCGGTCGAGGTCCCCAGGGAAGTCAAGGCGCGCTACGTCTTCTACATCGACAACCTCAACATCCAGGCCATGAACCGGAATCGGATGTTCAAGCGGTTGAGGGAGTTCGTTCGGGAGGTCATCGGGCCCAACGCCGAGGGCATGGTGGTCACGTTCAACCGGTCGCTCAAGGTCCGGCGCCAGTTCACCTCCGAGGTCAACGACATCCTCGGGGCGATCGACCAGATCGAGCTCGAAAGCGCGGGTGGCACGACCGCGAAGGGCGAGTGGAAGGACACGCTGGACCGGATCGCCAATGCCAAGTCGTCCTCCGAGGCGACGAGCGCGGTGCGCACGTACGCGCAATCGGTGCGCAACGACATGGAGTTCACGATCGACGCGGTCAAGGAAACCATCGACAGCATGGCGGGCCTGCAGGGACGCAAGAGCCTCCTGTACATGTCCGAGGGTCTCCCGGCGTCTGCGGGCTACGAGCTCTTCGATGCCGTGCGCGAGAAGTTTCAGGACACCTCGGCCACCATGGAACAGTTCGACTTCGACCTCAGCACGAAGTACGTGAAGATCGTTCAGGCCGCCAACGCGAACGGGGTCACGATCTACACTCTCGACGCGTCGGGCCTGACCACGAGCGACGTGATGTCCGCCGATTCGCGCACGCGGCAGGAGGTCCACGTCGACGACTTCCAGGCACGTCAGAACATGCAGGGCCCGATCAAGATGATCGCGCAGGAAACCGGTGGCCAGGCGACGGTCAACTCGAACGACTGGAAGGCCGGCCTCGACGCCATCGCCGCGGATTTCTCGAACTACTACTCGATCGGCTTCCGCACGGCGCGCGGGGTGACGGACCGGCCGCACAAGATCGACGTCAGCGTGAGTCGGAAGGGTCTGCGCGTGCGGACCCGCGCGAGCTACGTGGAGAAATCGGTCGAGACCCGCACGGCGGAGGCCGTGGTCGCCAGCCTCGCGTACCCGCGGGACGACAACCCCCTCGGAGGCCAGCCTCTCGGTCGGCGATGCGAAGCCGCACGACCGCCAGAACTACGAGTTGCCGATCCGGGTCTCGGTGCCGATCGGCAAGCTGGGCCTGGTGCCCGCCGGGGATCAATACGAAGGACAGTTCCTGGTCTACTTCGTGGTGCGCGACGTCTCCGGGAATCAGTCGGACCTCTCGATCCAGCGCCAGGAAGTCCGCGTTCCGGCCAAGGACATGGACGTGGCCCAGCGCAAGGACTTCTACTACGACGCGACGCTCCTCGTCGTCCCGGGCGGCCAGGTCCTCGCCGTGGGCGTGCGGGACACGGTTTCCAACCTGACCTCGTACCTGCGCAAGCAGGTCTTCGTGTCGGTTCTCCCTCAGGAGGCGAAACCATCGCCGGCGGCCGGCAAGCCCGGAGGGCAATAGCGCCGGGGGAGGAGTCGGGAGCAGGCGGATAATCCGGGTGTGATTCCGGTCTTCGACTCCCGTCGAATGCGGTCGGCCGATGCCGCCGCGATCCGCGGGGGCGTGCCGTCCGATCTTCTGATGGAGAATGCCGGTGCCGCGCTCGCGGCGGCCGTGCGGGACTTCTTTCCCCGCTGGCGTCGCGTCACCGTGGTCTGCGGCCCGGGCAACAACGGGGGCGATGGCTTCGTGGCGGCTCGGTGGCTCTCCGGGGCGGGTGTCCAGGCTTCGATCTACACCCTCGCCGAGCCCGCCGACGGAAATGGCGACGCCGCCCGGAACCTGTCCCGGGCCCGGGCGTACGGGCTGTCTCCGGTGGCCATCTTCGGTCCCGGCGGCCTGCCCGGTTTCGCCCGCGCTCTGGCGATCGGCGACGGAATCGTCGATGCGCTCTTCGGGACCGGCCTCTCGCGGCCGCTCGGAGGTCGGGCGCGGCGGGTGGTCGAGACGATCAACCGTGCAGGCCGGCCCGTCGTCGCCGCGGACCTGCCCTCCGGCCTCTCGTCCGACTCGGGCGCAGTCGGCGGGGCGGCGGTTCGCGCGGCGCTGACGGTGGCGTTCGGCGCACCCAAGGTCGGCCATCTCCTCTCGCCCTCCGGCGGCCTCTGCGGACGCCTCGTGGTGGCCGACATCGGAATCCCGAGATCCGTGCTCGCGGCGCGGGCCTCGCGCTTCTACCTCTCCGAAGCGGGTGACGTGGCGGCCTCGCTGCCGGTCCGGCCCATCGACTCGCACAAGGGCGACTTCGGACGCGTCGCGGTCGTCGCGGGATCGCGGGGCAAGGCGGGGGCGGCGATCCTGGCCGCGCGGGCCGCATTGAGGGGCGGAGCGGGTCTGGTCACCGTGTTCTGTCCCGGGTCGATGGCGCCGATCGTGACCACGGCCCTTCCGGAGGCCATGACCCTTCCGCTGCCCGAGGCCTCGGGGGCGCTCGCGATCGAGGGGCTCCCGGAAGCGATGCGAGCTCTGGCCGCCTTCGACGCCGCCGTCGTGGGTCCGGGCCTCGGGACCGCCAGAGGCACGGTCGCCTTTCTCGAGGGTCTCCTCCGGGGCGCGCGCCTGCCGATGCTCCTCGACGCCGACGCTTTGAACGCCTTCTCCGGCCGGTCGGCCGCGCTGGCGCGATGCCGAGGTCCGCTGGTGTTGACACCGCACCCCGGCGAGGCCGGGCGCCTCCTGGGCCGGACCGCGGCGCGGGTCCAGGCGGATCGGCTGGGTGTGGCGCGCTTGCTCGCGAAGCGAACCCATGCCGTGGTCCTCCTCAAGGGTGCCCGCACGCTCGTGGCGGAGCCCCCAGGGTGTCGTCGTCGGGAATCCGACGGGGACACCGCTGTTGGCGACGGCCGGCTCCGGCGACGTCCTGTCCGGTCTCATCGGAGCGCTGCTGGCCGGAGGGCTTTCGCCGCGGCTGGCCGCACAGGCGGGGGCGTGGGTCCACGGCGCGGCCGCCGAAGCGCTCGAGCCGAGACTCGGCGATGCCGGGCTGCTCGCGCACGAAATCGCCGATGCCCTTCCGGGGGTCCGCCGGGCGCTTCTCGGCAGGCCGGCCAATCTTGCGATAGCACGGAGCGTCGTCACGCGCTCGGAGTCGGAGACCGAGGCGTTCGGAGAGGCTCTCGCCCCGTCGCTGTCGCCGGGCGACGTCGTCTACCTCGCCGGGGACCTCGGCGCCGGGAAAACCGCGCTGGCTCGCGGAATCGCGCGCGGCCTCGGGGCGCAGTGGCGCGAGGTCGCGTCGCCGACGTTTGCGCTGGTCCACGAGTACGCCGGCATCGGGGGCGGCATCGTGCTTCGCCACCTCGATCTCTACCGCCTGCGCGACGAGGTGCGCGAGCTGGAAGCGCTGGGACTTCCCGAGTCCGTCGCGGGCGCGCCGGTGTGCGTCGAGTGGCCGGGGCTCGCGATCCGGCAAGCCCTGCCCCCGACGATCGAAATTCGACTCGACGCCCTGGCGGACGACAGCCGTCGCATCCGGTGCGATCGCATGTCTCCGGAGCCGGCCGCTCGGCGCTAGTGTCCTGTCCCGGAAGTCTCGCCATCAACCGGCGGCCGCGACTGCTTCACACGGACCGCCGCATCAACGGCATACGGACGATCATCCGCGATGCTCGGGGATTGGAACCCGGGTGACGCAACGCTAAAAGGCGATGATCAGCCCGCCGTTGGCCGCGCCGTTGGTCAGCCAGTTGCTCTGCGTGCAGTAGTAGTACGGGCCGCAGAGCACGGTCGTGTCGCCGAGGTAGGTCGAGTAGACGCGACCGTCGATCCGGAGGGCGAAGTGCGGGTCGAAAAAGTACTTGATCCCGCCGCCGATCCCGGCCGTGAACCGCGTGTCGGAGACCGTGACGGTGTCCGGAGATCTCCGGCTTCAGGTTGGCGGCCCCGGCCCCGATCGTGAAGTACGGAACCAGGCGGCTGTAGCCGAAATTGAAGGTCGCATAGCCCATGAAGTACTGGAGCTTCAGCTCCCCCAGATTGGACGGCGGCGCGAAGTTCCGGTTGTTGTCGAGCACGACCCGGGTCTTGTCGTACCCGTACTCGAATTCGAACTCGAAGAGGCTGCGTGACGTTGTACCCGAGGCGCCCGCCGTAGATGGCGTCGTCGTCGATGCCGATGCGGTAGGGCGTGAACTCGACCTCGGCGTCGCCGAAGTTGCCGCCGAAGAGGTAGCCCGCGTACGGATTGATCTCGACGGTCCCGGCCCTCAGTTGCGCCTGCGCCGAAGCGGCGAAGGCCGCGAGAAGGAGGACGAGGCAGGCGATCCGGACTTTCATGGAGACCTCCGTTGTGGTTGGACGAGCGTCCTCGGGTGCCGGGTTTACTTGCGCGACTTCAGGTTCTTTTCGAGAACCTTCTTCCAGCGCGTCTCGACGTCCGGCGAGTAGCCCACGTAACGGTCGAGGAGCCTGCGGTCCGGTCCGAGGATGAAGGTCGACGGGATCCCCATGGCGGTCAGGGGGCCGGCGTCCTCGGGGGCAGCGAAGTACACGGGCAGCGAAAGGTTGAACTGCTTGAGGAACGGCGACACGCGCTTTCGGTCGGCGTCGACGTTCACGGCCACGACCACGAAGTTCCGGTCGCTGAACGTGTCGTACATGCGCTGGACGATCGGCAGTTCCTTCTTGCACGGACCGCACCATGTGGCCCAGACGTTGAGGAGCACGACGTTGCCCTTGAGCTCGGACAGCCGCACGCTGCCGCCTTCGGACCCCACGAACTCGAGGTCCGGGAAGACCGGCGGCGTGGAGGTCTGGGCGTGGGCGACGGAGGCGAGCCCGGCGGACAGGGCGATGGCGATCAGGGTCCTGCGCATTCGGATCAGCGAACGGCCCCGGCCCGGCGATTATTCCGCTGCATGGACCGGTTCAGGATAACAGGTCGGCGCGCCCATGTCGGTCGCGGAGTCCCGGCCCGGCCGCCAAACCGGGGCCGGCCCCACCTGACCCATAATGTGCGGACATGACCAAGGCCCCTCCGGTCCTCGCGCGGGTGTTCCGGGGACCGCGCGTCGAGTCGGTGCATCGCGGAGACCTCGCCGTGGTCGACTCGCGGGGGTCGCTGCTTGCGGCCTGCGGCGATGCCGCGACACCCGTATACCTGCGATCGGCGGCCAAGCCTTTTCAGGCGATGCCCCTGCTCGAGGCGGGCGGCGAGAAGGCCTTCCAGCTTGGCGACGACGAGATCGCGCTGATGTGCGCGTCGCACGGCGGTGAGCCTCGTCACGTCCGCACGGCGGAGAGAATTCTGCGCAAGGGAGGCTTTCGCGCCGCGGACCTCGAGTGCGGTGCGCATGCCCCGTGGCACGAACCCTCCGCGGCCGCGCTCGCGCGGCGTGGTGTGAAGCCCACGGCTTTGCACAACAACTGCTCCGGAAACCACGCTGGAATGCTGCTGGCTTGCCGCCTGCTGGGTCTCCCCTCGAAGGGGTACACGGATCCCGGCCATCCCCTGCAGCGTCGGGTGCGCTCGACGCTGGCGCGCTGCGCGGGGATCGCCGAGTCGGAGATCGGGGTCGCGGTGGACGGGTGCAGCCTGCCGGTCTTTCGCATTCCGCTGTCCGCGCTCGGGACCGCCTACGCACGCTTGCTTGCGCCCCGAGGGCCCCGGGAGGAGCGGGCTGCCGCGGCGGCGCGGGCGCGCGTCGCACGGGCGATGATCCGCAGTCCGCTGATGGTCGCCGGCACGGAGAGGTTCACGACCGCCTTCATCGTCGGGGGGCGCGGTCGTTGGATCGGGAAGGAGGGCGCCGAGGGCGTCTACGCCGTAGGGCTGGCACCCTCGTCGACTGCCAAGGCCGCCGGCGTGGTCTTCAAGATCGAGGACGGCTCGGCGCGGGCCCGGGACGCCGTGACCCTCGACGTCCTGTCCCGCCTCGGTCGGCTGCCGCTGGAGGCGCGGCGCGCCCTGGCCGCGTACGCGGAGCCGCGGATCCTCAACGCAGTCGGCCTGGAGGTCGGGCGCATCGAGGCGGACGTTCCGCTCACCCGGCCGGCGAAGGCGAGGCGGTAGACGGTGGCCTATCGGAACCTCGCCGCGTTTCTCGCGACCCTCGAGCGCGACGGCGATCTCGTCCGAATCCGCGAGCGTGTCTCGCCGCGCCTGGAGATTTCGGAGATCGCCGACCGCGCCGTCAAGGGCGGCGGGCCGGCGCTGCTCTTCGAGAACGTCGAGGGCTCCGCGTTCCCGGTGGCGATCAACGTCTTCGGTTCGCGCCGACGGATGCTCGGAGCCCTCGAGCTCGCGTCCTGGTCCGAGTGGGACGCGCGGCTCGAGTTCTTTCTCGACCCGAAGCCGCCCGAAGGCATCGTCGAAAAGCTCAGGGCGATCCCAAGGGTGACCGAGCTCGCCGGGGTGTTCCCGAAGACCGTGCGGGGAGGGCCCAGCCAGGAGGTCGTCGCCACGGGAGATGCGGTCGACCTCGGCACGCTCCCCGTCCTGACGTGCTGGCCGCAGGACGCCGGTCCCTTCATCACGATGCCTCTGGTCATCACGAAGGACCCGGATACGGGCAGGACGAACGTCGGGATGTACCGCATGCAGGTCTACGACCGCAACACCACGGGCATGCACTGGCAGAAGCACAAGGACGGGGCGGGCCAGGCCCGCGGCTACGCCCGCACCGGCCGCCGCATGGAGGTGGCCGTCGCCATCGGCTGCGACCCGGCCACGGTCTTTTCGGCGATCGCGCCGCTGCCGCCCGGCGTTTCCGAGTTCCTCTTCGCCGGATTCCTGCGCGGCGAGGCCGTGGCGCTGACCGCCGCTCGGACGGTGGACCTCCTCGTTCCCGCCGAGGCGGAGATCGTGCTCGAGGGCTGGGTCGATCCGAGCGAACGGCGCCGGGAGGGTCCCTTCGGCGACCACACCGGCTTCTATTCGCTCGACGACGACTTTCCCGTCTTCCACGTCACGGCCATGACGCGTCGCGAGCGCCCGACGTATCTCACGACGATCGTCGGCCGGCCGCCGATGGAGGACGGGTTCATGGGCGAGGCCGTCGAACGCCTCTTCCTGCCTCTCGTCAAGAAGACGATCCCGGAGATCGTCGACATGCACCTTCCCGTGGAAGGCATCTTCCACAACCTGATGATCGTGTCGATCGACAAGCGGTATCCCGGGCACGCGCGCAAGACCATGCAGGCCATCTGGGGCACCGGCCAGATGATGTTCACCAAGACGATCGTGGTCGTCGACCGCGACGTCGACGTCCGCGGCGGCGGCCTGCTGTTGTGGAAGGTGCTGGCGGCGATCGACCCCGAGCGGGACGTCGAGATCGTGCGGGGACCGGTCGACGAGCTCGACTTCGCGGCGCGGATGCCGTGCTATGGAAGCAAGATGGGAATCGACGCAACCCGCAAGTGGAAGGAGGAGGGTTTCGAGCGGCGATGGCCGGACGAGATCGTCATGAGCGACGAAATCCGCCGGAAGGTCGACGCCCTGTGGCCCGCCCTCGGTATGCCGCCGACGCGCCGGGGCTGATCCAATTCCCGGCGGGCGGTGTAGAATCCGGAGTTCGCCGATGAAGGTGCTCGTTCTCGACCCCGACGCCTCCTCCCGCGACGCCCTCCGTCAGGGCTTCGCGGCCGTGGGCGCGTCGGTTCGGGTCTTCTCCGAGGCCGCCGAGGCCGAGCGGGCCCTCCCGGGCTTCGACCCCGAAGTGGTCGTGCTGGCCCTGGACGGAGCCCGGGGTCCGGAACGGTTCGATCGTCTTCGGTCGGACGGGGTCGGGAGGATCGTTTACGCGCTGGTCGACCGCGGGGACCTCGAGTCGGGAATCGCCTCCGGAGCCCACGATTTCCTGTGGCGCCCGGTCTCGGAGGCGCGCGTCGCGCAACTGTACGCGGCCGCCGAACGGCTCCGGGAACGCGACGCGGAAGTCGAGGAGAATCGCCTGCGGCTCGTCCGCGCGGAGCTGCGCGAGACCCTCCCCGGCCGCTCGCCCCGGTGGGCCTCGGCGATGGCTTCGATGGAAAAGGCCGCGGCCTCGAACGCTTCCGTGCTCCTGACCGGCGAGATCGGCACGGAAAAGGACGCCGCCGCGCTGGCCGTGCACCGGCTCTCGCGACGGGGCGCGGGACGATTCGCCTACATTTCCGAAGGCGAACTGCTCGAGCTGGCCGTCCGCCAGACGGGCCTCGGAACGCTCTTCCTGCCCAACGTCGAGACTACGTCGGCGGCCTTCCAGGAGGCGCTGCTCGCCCGGGTGGCGGCGGGAGGCGCGACGCGATTCGTCGTCGGCCTCGACGAGGATCCCCGCGAGGCCCTCGACGGGGGCCGTCTCCTCCGGTCGCTTCGGGAGGCGCTTGCCGACGAGCCGGTGCATCTTCCGCCGCTGCGCGAACGGGAGGGCGACGTGGCCCTGCTTGCCCGGCGTTTCCTCGAGGAGCTCGATCCGACGCTCGCGTTCGATGCCGACGCCCTCGACGTTCTCCAGGCCCACGACTGGTCGGGCAACACCAACGAGCTCAAGGAGGCTGTCCGCCGTGCCGCCCGCGTGGCCGATGGCGTCATCGGCCCCACGGGGGTCCGCTCCGTCCTCGGCCGGCCGCTGCCACGAACGCGCCTGCGCAAGCGCAAGCCGCCGGTCGTCCGAATCGCGGTCGGCGACTCGCTCGCCGACGTCGAGAGGCGCCTGATCTCGAAGACCCTCGAGTTTGCCCGCGGCAACAAGAAGAAGACCGCCGAGCTGTTGAAGCTCTCCCTCAAGACGATCTACAACAAGATCAAGGAATACGGTCTCGAGCACTGAGGCCGGGCCGGGGGCCCGGCGGACCTGGTGCCGGAGGCCGGACTCGAACCGGCACGCCCTTGCGAGCGGGGGATTTTGAGTCCCCTGCGTCTGCCATTCCGCCACTCCGGCCGGAGTCTCGATGATAGATGCAAGGCTCCCGGATTCCAATCGACCGCAAGGCCGTCGACCGGCTGTCGGCGGGGCCGGCGAGCCGCCCTTCATCCGAGCAGCAGCCTGTAGGGCGAGGGGTCGAGAGGCGATCGGGCAATCCACCGCAGGGCCCAGGACAGCGCCTCCCACCGACGTCCCGATTGCCGAAAATGTCGCGCGACGTTGGCCAGAAAGAAGCGAACCGCCGCCGGATCATCCCGGATGTCCTTCCGATACTTGGCGTACATCCTTGACCAGGCGATTGCCTGGTTGAGAGGGTTCCCGTCGACCCGTTGCGGGGCATCCTCGTGAACGACGACGAGGCATTCGGGGATGACGGCGTAGTCGAAATTTCGCACGAGGCGGATCAACAGGTCGACGTCTTCGCAGGCGAGCAGCGCTTCGTCGAAGAGCCCGCTCTTGGCGAAAACGAAGGCCTTGAGGGTTACGCCGTTGTTCGTTCCCCATGGCGCATCGTGGGACAGGCAATGGCGCCACGCCGCGTGCCGCGACGGGAATCGAGGACTCCAGATGCGCCGACGAGCGATCTCGAGGTGAAGACCGTCGACGTCGGATGTCGACGTCTTTCTCGTTCCGGACCAGCAGAATCCGACGCCAGGATCCGCTCCGGCCAGGGTCGCACGGGTCCGTTCCAGGAAGGCCGGAAGGTACTCGTCGTCGCTGTCCAGCAACGCAACGAGCTCTCCACGGGCGGCGGCGATCCCGGCATTTCGGGCGGCGGCGGGACCGCGATTCCGGGCCAGCGAGACGAGGCGGATTCGCGGATCGCCGATCGCCGAGACGACCGTGCCGGTGTCGTCGGTACTGCCGTCATCGACGACGAGGAGCTCGAAGTCGTGGAACGTTTGCGCGAGGACGCTGTCGATGGCGCGTCGAACGAGCTTGGCCCGGTTGTACGTCGGAATCACCACCGAAAAAAGCGGCATGCAAGTGCTCCCTTGAACGGACTGTCCGAAGCGGCGCCGCGGCGGTGGCGGCGGCGGCGGCGGGACGGGTGTCTGGGAGGTCGTCGTCGGATGAGTGTCGGGTCACAGAAGGCTCGTTCCGCTCACGCGCAGGGTCGGCTCCGCGTCCAGCAGTTTTGCAAGCGTGGGAACGACGTCGAACGAGGAGCGGAGGCCGCAATCCGAGGGCTGGACCTCCGGCGAGGCCACGTAGGCCATCCCGTGCGGTCCGGTATGGCCCCCGGTCCGGCGCAGCGGCACCGGACCGATCCGACCCAGCCGCGGGTGCTCGAGTGCGGTGGCGACGCCTCGCCAGACGATCAGAATATCGGCCTCGGACGACGTCAGTGCCAGGGGGTCTGCGGTCGTTGCGCGCTCGATGGACTCGACCGAGGGCTCCCCGGTCCGGGGGTTTCGACATTCGCGCAGCAGCGCCTCGAGCTCTCGACACGTTTCCTCGTACTTTGACGGCGCGATCGTGCCGTGCCTTTCGCGTCCCTGGAGGTTGATGCGGATGCGCCCGTCGTAGAAGGACGGCAGCGCGAACGCCGGCATGCGCGGCCAGTGATGTCGGTAGCGCAAGGCCGGCTGCCACTGGAGGCCTTGCCGGGCCGTCGGTACGCCGTTGCGGCGCCCGCTCACGGCGGATCGGAGGCCCCTCATCGCGGTCTTGACCGGTCCCGGAAGTCGCCGCGCGAGCGCGAGGATCTCCCCCGACATCGTGGGCGCAGGCTTGGGAGCCGGCTGCGGCTCCGGCAGCCACGCCCGACTCGCCATGGACCAGCCGGCCGCATCGTCCAGCACGGGCATGCCGTCCGGCGCCGACGCCCACTGCTCGGGCAGGGTGAGGAGCGGTTGGCCGAATGCATGGCGGTAGAGCAGTTCGGGCAGGAGGACCATCGAGGGAACGTCGGAGTGATTGGGTCCCATGCCGCCCATCGTGAAGGCGATGAGCGTAGCGTCGCCGGCGATGGAAACGAGATCATCGACCATGCGGTCGATGGCTCGATGGATTCCGATCAGCGCTCGGCCCGCGGCCTGCGCCGAAGGGTGTCCATGGAGCGGATGGCTCGGATCGACACCGTGCCACAGTCCTTCCATCGCGCCGTGGGCCTCGCCTGCGACCGCGATGAAGAGATCCCAATCCGGGAATCGTTCGGTGGCGAGCCACCGCGCGGCCCGCGAGCGGACGTCGAGGGCCTGACTCAGGGCCTCTCCCATCGTCCGGGTTCGATCCGTCGACGGGAACGGCAGCCCGTAAGTCCATTCGCGAGCGGGATAGCCGGGGAACCGGCTCTCGAATTCGGAAAGGAGTCCCGGCGGGGACGTCGCCATCGCGACCCCGGGGTCGTGGGCGCCCCATCCCACCACCCCACGCGTGTTGGGCGCGCGAGCCAGGTCCACGTAGGGCGTATCGAACACGACGACACGCCGATCGAGACCGGCCCACCACGGAGCGAACCGGGCGCCCTCCTGCCAGGCGGAATAGTGTTTCGGATCGAATTCCACGGCCGCCCATCGATGAGCCGCGTCGGGCGAGAGCCCCGAGGCGACATGCTCCCACGCCAGCCCGGTCCGTTGGGCCGGTCCATGGTCGAGTCGGAACCGCGCGGACCTCGATCGCAGCGCGGCCAGGGCGGGCATCTCGCCTGCCGCCATGAGGCGCTCGGTCAGCGTGGCTTCGAGTCCGTCGAGTCCGATGACCAGCACCCGGTGACGCGCCAAGGGCAACCCCCCCGGGGCACAGTCTAGCGCCTCGAGGCCGGCGATCCCGGTCGGGTGCGGATGCTCCGAGTGACGTTGATCGGTCGCATGCTGCTATCGTCCGAGCCCTCGAACCCGATGAGAACGGGAAAGCCAGCGTGAGCGGCGGGACGCCATCGACCGCCCGAACCATCCGGGTCAGCGTCATCATCGCGACCTACAACCGGGCCCGCCTGCTCGAGGAGACACTCGCGATGGTCGCCTCCCAGGACGTTCCGCGCTCCGTGCCATGGGAGATCGTGGTCGTCGACAACAACTCCGCCGACTCGACGGCGGAGGTGGTGGCGGCGTTCTCGGAGACGGCGCCGGTCCTGGTGCGATACGTGTTCGAGCCCCGGCAAGGTCTCTCCCACGCCAGGAATCGCGGTGTCGAGGAAGCCTACGGATCCATCCTCGCGTTCAGCGACGATGACGTCTTCCCGGCGCCAGACTGGGTCGCCCAGGTCGCAGCGGCGATGGACCGATGGAACGCGCACGGTGTCGGCGGGCAGATCCTTCCGCGATGGGAATCCCCGCCACCGGCCTGGCTGACCGGCAACTGGCGCCTGCTGCGCCGTCTCGCGATCATGGATTTCGAAGGGAGCGGCCCGCTCGCGCTCCCATTGAAGCGGCAGCCGCAGGTCTGGGGGGCGAACATGGCCTTCCGCCGAGAACTCTTCGAGCGGGTCGGAGGGTTCGATTCCCGGCGCGGCGTGAGCGGCCCCCGGCTCTTCCGGGGCGAGGAGTCCGACCTGATCGATCGGGCCTTGATGGCGGGGTTGAGGATCGCCTACGACGGCGCGCTGAAGGTCTACCACCGGATCGGTCCCGACCGCATGCAGCGCGACTATTTTCGGCGCCTGATGTTCGACAGTGGCGAGGGGGATGCTCGCGCCGCTCCGGTCGCCGGTCCCTCGCTTGTGGGTGCGCCTCTCTCGTGCTACCCGATAGCCCTCGTGCGTTTCTGGAAGTGGAGGGTCTCCTTCCTCCTCGGACGGCGCGAGGTCTTCGATGCGGAGCTTCGCTGGCTCGAGTCGCTCGGAACACTCAAGGGCTACTGGAGGGTCCGCCGAGAGAGGCGCAGCTGAGGCGTCGAGATTCGCGGGCCCCCGGGCGTCCACGCAGGCATAATCGCCGGGATGCCGTCCTCCCGCGCCTGGTTCGTGGATCGCTACGGCGGCCCCGAGCGCCTGGTGCTCCGGGAACGCGCCGATCCGGTTCCGGGTCCGGGAGAGCTGCTGGTGAGGACCGCCGCGATCGGCCTGAACTTCGCCGATCTCTTCGTGCGCTCGGGCGACTATCCGCGTGCGCCGAAGCCGCCGTTCGTTCCGGGCATGGAGATTTCCGGCACAGTCGAAGCGATCGGCCCGGGCGTGACCCGCCATGCGCCGGGGCAACGCGTGGTCGGCGTGCCGATCTTCGGGGGGCATGCCGAGAAAGTCGTGGTTCCAGAGCGCCGCGTCTTCCCCATCCCCGACGGGCTCGACCCGGTCGAGGCGGCGGCCGTCGCCGTCGTGTTCCTGACGGCGTGGTACGCGTGCCACCGGGCGGTGGTCGCGTCCGGAGACCGGGTGGTCGTGACGGCGGCGGCGGGAGGTGTCGGAACGGCGCTGCTGCAGCTGCTTCGCGAGCGGGGCGCGAGTGTGGTCGCCCTCGTCGGGTCGGAAGCGAAAACGGGCTTGTGCCGGGAGCTCGGCGCGGCGGAATCCGGACTCTACGCGCGGGCCGATGAAATCGTCGGTCGCGCGTTCGGAGGCCGGGCGGACGTCGTGGTCGACGCCATCGGCGGGCGGATATTCCGAAGGCTCTGGCGGCGGCTCGATGCCGGCGGTCGCTATGTGCTGTACGGGTTCGCCGCCGCTTCGGGCGCCTCCGGGGTCTCTACGCTGACCGCAGCGGGAGAACTCGTGACGATGGGCCTCCTCTCGCCCTATGGTTTCGTGCAGAGCAGCCGGACGCTGATCGGCTTCAACCTCTCCCTTCTTCCGGATCGGGGGGGAGAGCTCCAGCGGGCGGCTGCGGAGGTCTTCGCGCTGTGGAAGGCCGGTGCGGTGCGACCGGTCCTCGGGCCGCGGTTCCCGTTCGAGCGCATGCCCGACGCGCATCGTGCGCTGGCTGGCCGCGGCACGCAGGGGAAAGTCGTCGTGACGCTCGGCTGATAGAACTTGCCGGATTTGGCAGAGATCGGACCGCGTCGCGGTCCGTATCGACGAATTATTTTCGGCGGTTCGATTGGCCGGCCGGCCGCACCCTGCATCGTGACCTCGACCGTCGGCCTGGCCGGCCGGATCGCCTTGCAACGGTTGAGGTTCCGCCACCACTGACCCCTTTCGAGGGCACTGTGACGAACCTCACAATCTGTCGTTAAGTTGCTGAAACAGCATAAGTTCTTGCCTCGCAAATGGGGCGCAACGATTGAGTTTCAAGCTTCTTTTCCCTATAATCCGCGGCTCCCGGATCAGGTCTTTTTAACTTCAATCGAGGAGGGGCGAGTGGGATTCAAGGTGGGAGAGAAGATTGTGTACCCCAATCACGGGGTATCGGTGGTCGAAAAGATCGGCGAGGGTTTCGCGACGGAGCCGGTCGCGCCGCGGAGCTTCTATCATCTCCGTCTCCTGTCCAACAATTCCCGGGTCATGGTTCCCGTGGGCAACACGGGCCTCATCGGACTGCGCCGTCTGACCCAGCGCAAGGACATCACCGGGCTCATGAAGACCCTGGGGGATGGCCGCTTCTCGGCCACGGGCGACTGGAAGGGCCGCTACAAGCAGAATCTCGACAAGATGAAGTCCGGAGAGCTGAACGCCATCGCCGACGTGCTGAAGACCCTGAACTACATCTCGTCGCGCAAGACCCTGTCGTTTCGCGAGAAAAAGATGTACGAACGGGCCAAGTACCTGATCGTCTCCGAGATCGCGGTGATCAACAATCTGGACGAGAAGGAAGTCGAGCGCCAGGTCGACAAGGCGCTCGCCCGCTCGGCGTCGAGCCGGGCCGCTTCGGTCGCCGGCCGGCCGGTTCCGGTCGCCGCCCGCGCGGCCTCGCACTGATTCGGTTCCTTCGATCGACTCGAGCGGGGCGGCGAGAGCCGCCCCGCTCCGTTTCTGAGAGAATGTCGCCATGGACACGGTTCGCTCCGCCGTTCCCCGGATCGTCGTCGCCCTGCTCGTCGGGGCGCTCGTCGGTTTCTCCGCGGGCTATTTCGCTGGCGGAGGCGGCCGCCCGCGGGTTGCCGCCGCGGCGGGCTCGATGGCGGGAGGCCGCCTCGGGGAGCTGAAGCAGGCGATCGACCGGGACCCGGAGAATCCCGCGCTCTGGACCGAGCTCGGGAACCTCGAGTACGACCGCGAGGACTGGGAGGCGGCCATCGCCGCCTACGAAAAGGCCCGACGCAAGGCGCCGAAAAACGCCAACCTGCTTTCGGACCTGGGCGCCGCCCATCGCAACGCGGGCGAGTTTGAGCTGGCCGTGGCCTTCTTCGGGAAGGCCCGGGAAGCGGACCCGAACCAGTGGCAGTCGCTGCTCAACTGGGTCCTCGTCGAGGCGTACGACCGGAGGAATGCCGCCGCGGCGCAGCGCCTCTTCGACGAGCTCAAGCAGAGGTACCCGGAAATACCGCAGCTCGATCGCATCCAGGCTCAGATCACGAGTCTCCGCACGGGAGCCTGACGGGGTGGCGCGGGCCGTCCTTCTCCTCTTCGTGCTCTTCATGCTTCTGACGGTGCTGCGCGGCCTGCGCATCTTCTTTCAGGCCGTGCGCTCGTCCTCGCGGGGAACCCGGGCGCGGCCGCCGGCTCCCGCCGAGCAGGAGATGGTTCGCGACCCCGTGTGCGGGACGTGGATCGACCGGCGGCTGGCCCTGCCGGCCCGGAGGGGTTCGGAGACCGTTCCGGTCTGCTCGGCAGAATGCCGGCGATCGCTCGAGGCCGCGCGATGAGCCGGGACCTCTTCGACACGGGGATTCCGGCGGCCGATTCCCGCGCCCTGGCCGCGTCGACGCCGCTCGCCGACCGGATGCGTCCCCGGTCGCTCGACGAAGTCGAAGGTCCGGAGGCCGTCGTCGGCGCGAACGGGTTCCTGCGGCGCGCGGTGCACGAGGACCGCGTCCCGTCGCTGATCCTCTGGGGCCCGCCGGGGGTGGGAAAGACGACCCTGGCTCGGCTGATCGCGACCCAGACGTCCTCGCTCTTTCTGGCCTATTCGGCGGTCGCCACCGGCGTGAAGGAGATGCGCGAAGTCCTCGAAGAGGCCCAGCGCCTGCGCGCCCGTCAGGGCAAGCGGACGATCCTCTTTCTCGACGAGATCCATCGCTTCAACCGCTCCCAGCAGGACGTGTTCCTGCCGTACGTCGAAGCGGGAGACGTCGTCCTGGTGGGGGCGACGACGGAGAACCCGTCCTTCGAGCTCAACGGGGCGCTGTTGTCGCGGTGCAAGGTCGTCGTCCTCGAGCCGCTGGCCCCGGAGGCGATCGCGCGCATCGTCGAGCGGGCGCTGCACGACATCTCCCGAGGGCTGGGCGCGCGCAATTTCCGACTCGACGACGAGGGTCTCTCGTTCATCGCGCAGGCCTCCGGGGGGGACGCCCGCCGGGCGCTCAACCTGCTCGAGGCCGCGGCCGCGGATGCCGAGGCCTCCAAGTCCAAGGTGATCGAGGTCGGGCGGCTCTCGGAGTTGCTCCAGCGCAAGGTGCTTCTGTACGACAAGGCCGGAGAAGAGCATTACAACCTGATCTCGGCCCTCCACAAGTCGATGCGGGAGTCGGACCCCGACGCCACGATCTACTGGCTGGTGCGGATGCTGGAGGCGGGTGAGGATCCGCTCTACGTCGCGCGCCGGATCGTGCGATTCGCGTCCGAGGACGTCGGGCTGGCCGATCCCCGGGCCCTGCGCGTGGCGCTTGACGCGAAAGAGGCCTTCGACTTTCTCGGGATGCCGGAAGGGTCGCTCGCTCTGGCCGAGGCCGCGGTCTACTGCGCGCTGGCGCCCAAGTCCAACGCGCTCTACGAGGCGGAGAGCGAGGCGAAGGGCGACGTCGCCGACAAGCCCGCGGAGCCGGTTCCGGCGGTGATCCGGAACGCCGTCACGCGCCTCATGCGGCAGGTCGGATACGGCCGCGGCTACCGTTATGCGCCCGCCGAGCCCGAGGGCGTGGGCGGGATCGAGTGTCTGCCGGACAATCTCCGGGGGCGGCGGTACTACCGCCCGCGTGCCTCGGGGGAAGAGGCCGAGCTCGCCAGGCGGCTGGAAGCCGTCCTCAAGTTGCGCCAGGACAAGTGGGCCCGGGAGGCCGAGGCGAAGGAGAAGAGTCGGAAAAAGACGTAGGGACCCGCTGCGGGCCCCCTAGACGTCGCCGCCTCGGTAGTTGGGCGCTTCCTTGGTGATGATCACGTCGTGGGCGTGGGATTCCTTGAGCCCGGCCGCCGTGATGCGGATGAGCTTCGCCTTGGTCCGCAGCTCGTCGATCGTCCGGCAGCCCGAGAGTCCCATGCCCGAGCGCACGCCGCCGGTCAGCTGCAGCACGAGGCCCTCGACGCTGCCCTTGTAGGGGACCATGCCCTCGATGCCTTCGGGCACGAGCTTCGAGAGGGAGTTCCCGTTGCGCGAGGCGGCGGGCGTCTCGCCCTCCATGGACTCCTGGAAGTAGCGGTCCGAGGAACCGGCCTTCATCGCTCCGAGGGAGCCCATGCCGCGGTAGGCCTTGAACGTGCGCCCCTGGTAGAGAATCGTTTCGCCGGGTGACTCCTCGGTTCCAGCCAGCAGGGACCCGATCATCACGAGGTGAGCGCCTGCGGCGAGGGCCTTGGTGATGTCGCCGGAGAACTTGATGCCGCCGTCGGCGATCAGAGGGACCCGGGTGCCCCGCGTCGCTTTCGCGCACTCGCGGATCGCGTGGATCTGGGGGACTCCCGGCGCCGGTGACGACACGCGTCGTGCAGATCGAACCAGGCCCGATCCCGACCTTGATGGCATCGGCGCCCCTCCGGACCAGGTCGCGTGCCCCCTGCTCGGTGGCCACGTTGCCTGCCACGATCGGCGTCGACGGAAACCGCTTGCGCACCAGGCGGAGGGCATCGAGGACTCCCTGGCTGTGTCCGTGCGACGAGTCGAGGACGAGGACGTCGACCTTGGCGGCGATGAGCTCCCGCGAGCGATCCAGGATGTCCTTCGTCACGCCGATCGCGGCGCCGACGCGCAGGCGCCCGAGGCCGTCCTTGGCGGCGTTGGGATACTTGATGGCCTTCTGGATGTCCTTGACCGTGATGAGGCCCTTGAGATTTCCGGACCGGTCCACGACGAGGAGCTTCTCGATCCGGTACTTGTGGAGAAGCTCCTTGGCCTGCTCGAGCGTCGTTCCGACGGGTGTGGTGATGAGGTTCTTGCGCGTCATGCGCGACGAGATCGGGTGGTCCGTTCGGGTCTCGAATCGGAGGTCGCGGTTGGTCAGGATGCCGACCAGCTTGCCGCGATTGTCGACCACGGGCACCCCGGAGATCTTGTAGCGCGACATCACTTCGAGCGCCTCGGTGATCGTCTGCTCGGGGCGGCAGGTCACCGGATCGACGATCATTCCCGACTCGGAGCGCTTGACCTTGTCGACTTCGGCGGCCTGGGCCTCGATCGTCAGGTTCTTGTGGATGACCCCGATCCCGCCCTGCTGCGCCATCGCAATCGCCAGGCGCGACTCGGTCACCGTGTCCATGGCCGAGGACATGAGGGGAATGTTCAGTTGGATCGATTGGGTGAGACGCGTCGACAGGTCGACCTCGCGGGGGTGGACCTCCGAGTGTGCCGGCAGAAGCAAGACGTCGTCGAAGGTGAGGGCCAGGGGAATCGTCTCGGCGCCGTTTCGAACCTTGCGTGGCTTGGCCATTACGCTCCTGCTGCCGCCGCCCCGTGGCACTTCTTGTACTTCTTGCCGGAGCCGCAGGGGCAGGGATCGTTGCGGCCGACCTTGGGAGCGTGGCGCTGGATGGTCTCGACCTTCGCGTCCTGGCCGCCGGAGGCGGCCGCGCCGTAGGAGTAGTTGACGTTGGCCGGCGCCCGGCGCGAAGGCATGGCGATCGGCGCCCGACGGGGAGCCGCATCCGCGGCGGCCTCGGCTTCCTCCCGGGGGACCGGCTGGAGTTTGAAGAGGTACTGGACGTTCTGGTCCTCGATGCGCTCCTTCATGAGGGTGAAGAGCTCGAAAGACTCCTTCTTGTACTCGATGAGCGGATCCCGCTGGCCGTAGCCCCGGAGGCCGATCCCCTCCTTGAGGTGATCGAGGGCCAGGAGGTGGTCCTTCCACTGCTGGTCGACGACCTGGAGCATCACGAACTTCTCGTGCGTCCGCATCATCTCGTCGCCGAGGATCGACTGCTTGCGGTCGTAGACGACGAGGAGCGCCTTCCAGATCTCTTCCCGGATCTCCTCGCGCGTCTTTCCCTCGTACGTCACCGACGCGGGCTTGAGGCCGAAGTACTCCTGGAGGTCGAGATCCGCCGCCGGGAGGTCCCACTCCGCCGGTCCCTTCTCTTCGTCGAGGTGCCGCCCGAGGATGTAGTCGAGGATCGTCTCGGCCAGCGCGAGAACGTGCGCGCGCGCGAGCTCGCCCTTCAGGATCCCGCGGCGCATGCCGTAGATCTCCTCGCGCTGCCGGTTCATCACGTCGTCGTATTCGAGGAGGTGCTTGCGCGTCTCGAAGTTGCGGCCTTCCACCTGCTTCTGGGCGCGCTCGATCGAGCGCGAAACCATCCCGTGCTCGATCGGCACGCCCTCCTCCATGCCGAGGCGCCGCATGATGTTCTGGAGGCGGTCCGAGCCGAAGATTCGCATCAGGTCGTCTTCGAGGGAAAGATAGAATCGCGACGATCCCGGGTCGCCCTGGCGGCCGGACCGGCCGCGCAGCTGGTTGTCGACGCGGCGGGATTCGTGACGCTCGGTGCCGATGATGTGCAGGCCGCCGGCCCCGAGGACCCGCGTCTTGTCCTCGGCGCAGCTCTGCTGGAGAGTGGCGAGCCGGCGCGCGCGCTCCTCGGGATCGTCGACGGCCGCCAGCTCGTGGCTCGCCACGGCTTCGGGGTTTCCGCCGAGCACGATGTCGGTTCCGCGGCCCGCCATGTTCGTCGCGATCGTGACCGAGCCGGAGCGGCCGGCCTGGACGACGATTTCCGCCTCCCGCTCGTGAAACTTGGCGTTGAGGACGACGTGAGGCACCTTGCGCTTCTTCAGCAGCTCGGACAGAGTCTCGGACTTCTCGATGGAGACGGTGCCCACGAGGACCGGCTGGCCGCGCTCGCGCAGGGTCACGATCTCGTCGGCGACGGCGTCGTACTTCTCCCGCTCGGAGGCGTAGACCACGTCCTGGTGGTCCTGGCGGATCATCGGCTTGTTGGTCGGGATGACGACGACGTCGAGCTTGTAGATCTGGTGAAACTCGGCGGCCTCGGTGTCGGCCGTTCCGGTCATGCCGGCGAGCTTTTCGTAGAGGCGGAAGTAGTTCTGCAGCGTGATCGTCGCCAGGGTCTGGTTCTCGCGCTCGATCTTGACGTTCTCCTTGGCCTCGACGGCCTGGTGGAGGCCGTCGGACCAGCGTCGGCCGGGGAGGACGCGGCCGGTGAACTCGTCGACGATGAGCACCTGGCCGTCCTTGATCATGTACTCGACGTCGCGGCGGTAGAGCGCGTGGGCGCGGAGCGCCTGTTCGACGCCGTGCAGGAGCTCGATGTTGGCCAGTTCGTACATGTTGTCGATGCCGAGAAACTTCTCCGCCTTCGCGACGCCCTCCTCGGTCAGGACGGCGGTCCGCGCCTTTTCGTCCACGAGATAGTCGCCCGTCGTCGTCTTGTTGCCGTGCTTGTCCTTGTCTTCCTTGCCCTTGACGAGGTGGGGAATGACGCGGTTGCAGCGATAGTAGACGTCGGTGTTCTCTTCGGACGGGCCCGAAATGATGAGGGGAGTCCGGGCCTCGTCGATCAGGATCGAGTCCACCTCGTCGACGATGGCATACGCGTGAACGCGCTGGACCATGTTCTCGAGCTCGAACTTCATGTTGTCGCGGAGATAATCGAAGCCGAACTCGTTGTTCGTCCCGTATGTGACGTCGCAGGCGTAGGCTTTCTTGCGCTCGTCGTCCAACAGGTTGTTCTGGATGCAGCCGACGGTCAGGCCGAGGAACCGGTAGATGTTGCCCATCCACTCGGCGTCGCGGCGGGCGAGGTAGTCGTTGACCGTCACGACATGGACGCCGCGGCCGGTCAGGGCGTTGAGGTAGACCGGCATCGTCGCCACGAGAGTCTTGCCCTCGCCCGTCTTCATCTCGGCGATCTTGCCCTGGTGAAGCACCATGCCGCCGATGAGCTGGACGTCGAACGGCCGCATGCCGAGCGCCCGCTGCGAAGCTTCCCGCGCCACCGCGAAGGCCTCTTCGAGGATCTCGTCCAGGACCGAGTCGCGGGCGGCTTTCTGATCCTCCTCCGGGACCCCCCCCAGGGCCGTGGCGATTCGGGCGCGAAATTCGGCGGTCTTCCCCCGCAATGCCTCGTCCGAGAGGGCCTGGATTTCGGACTCGAGGGCGTTGATCCGGGCCACCCTGGGCGCGAGCTTTTTCAGGTCGCGCTCGTGCTGGGTGCCGAAGACCTTGGCGAGAAAGCGGTCGATCATGTTCTGGCCGTTAACACCTGAAGGGCGGGAGTTTATTTCGAATCGGGTGAGGAGTCGAGCACCGGTGGCTGCGGCGATCTCCCGACCTGCGCGCCGACGCGGAAGGGAAAAGGGGCCGCGAGCCCGGGCGTCCTAGCGGGACTCGAGGATGTACTCGAGCGGGTTGACCGGCCGTCCGTCCGCGTGGACTTCGTAGTGCAGGTGGGGCGCCGTCGACCGCCCGGTCGAGCCCACGAGGCCGACGCGATCCCCGCGGCGGATCGCCTGGCCCTGGGATACGAGCGTTTGCTCGAGGTGTCCGTACAGGGTCACGTATCGGTCGTTGTGGACGATCTCGATGGCCCGGCCGTACTCTCCGGCCCAGCCCGAGAGCAGCACGGTCCCGTCCGCCGTCGCGAGGACGGGCTCACCGCGGGAGGTGGAGATGTCGATTCCCTCGTGGACCGCGGTCCCGCCGTGGAAGGGATCGGTCCGGAGGCCGAATGCCGACGTCACGACGCCGTGGACCGGCCAGACGGTCGGCGTCGAGGCGATCTGGGCCGAACGGCGGGAGAACTGCGACTCGAGCAGCGAGAGGCGGGAATCGAGCATCGCGGACTGATCGCCCCACGTCGCCGGACCGTCCAGGGGAATTCCCGGCCCACCGACTCCGCCCGAGACCGAGTCGGCCAGGCCTGCGACGATCGCGAGCCGGCGCGTGCGCGCCTCGAACTCCGAGAGCTGCCGGGTGATCCCATCCAGGCGCCTGTTCAGGACGGCGGAAGTGGAGCGGAGGCGTGCGTTCTCGGCGACGGCGAAACGGTACTGGCGATCGCGGCGCGCCGAGGCGAAGTACGCCCAACCGAAGGCAATGGCCGCCGCCAGCAGGGCGACCCCGGCGACACCGGCGAAGGCGAGAAGGCGCGAGGAGATCGTCAGCTTGCGGAACCGCGCCCGGGCGTGCGGTACGAAGATGATCGTGTTGTACTTCAAGCGGTCCCTCCTTCCTCGATCCGCACGGGTCTCTCCCGCGTACGTCCGTCGGACCGGTTCGAGAGTGCAAGCCGGAATCGAAACTCCGGATGGTGTCGCCGATCCTATGGGTCGCCCCGGCCGGAGTCAACCTGCTCGTCCGGGCAGGGGATCGGCGGCGACGCGGACGTCGGACGAAAACCCAGCGCTTCGGACAGGTGCGGCGCCGCGATGCGGGCGTCTTCCTCGAGGTCGGCGATCGTGCGCGCGACCCGGAGGGCACGGTGGATCGCGCGGGCGGACAGGTGCAGGCGCGAGACGCCCACCTCGAGCACGCGTCGGCCGGCGCGATCGAGGGCCGCGTGCTGCACAAGTTCCTGTGCGGAGAGGTCGGCGTTGCGAAATCCCGGCGTTGCCGGTCGGCGAGCGGCCGCGAGCCGGCGCACGCGTTCGACCCGACCGCGGATGGAAATCGAGCCCTCGGCGCGGCCGGCGGACTGCAGGTCCGCCCAGGTGAGCGCATGCATCGAAACGTGCAAATCGATCCTGTCGAGCAGCGGGCCCGAGACCCGACGGGCATATCGTCCGCGTTCTCTCGGGTCGCACGTGCAGGCCCGGCGCGGGTCACCGGCGAACCCGCAGGGACACGGGTTGCGTGCGGCCACCAGCAGGACGTCGCACGGGAAGACGCAGGCGCCGCCCGTGCGCACCACGGTGATCGACCGCTCCTCGAGCGGTTGGCGGATAGCCTCGAGAGCGTCTCGGCGGAACTCGGGAAGCTCGTCGAGAAACAGGATGCCGCGGTGGGCAAGCGAGATCTCGCCGGGCGCGGGCCGCGCGCCGCCTCCGACCAGGCCCGGTGTCGAAATCCCGTGATGGGGAGCCCGGAACGGAGGAGCGGTGAGCAGTCCGGAGCCGGCGGGAAGAGCGCCGGCCACGGAATGCACGCGTGTGACCTCGATGGCTTCGGCCCGGCACAGCGGCGCGAGGATTCCCGGCATGCGCCGCGCGAGCATCGTCTTGCCGGCGCCGGGCGGGCCGGTCAGGAGGAGGTGATGGCCGCCGGCCGCCGAGATCTCCGCGGCGCGCCGGGCGACGCGCTGGCCGCGCAGGTCGCTGAAGTCCGGCGGGGGCGCTTGCCCGGTTCCGGCTCCGGATCGATGCGGAAGGGGCGGGACCGGCCGTGTGCCCACGACGTGCCCGACCGCCGCGGTCAGATGCGCCACCGGAATGACATCGATCCCCTCGATGGCGCAGGCTTCCGGAGCGCTCGCTGCCGGCAGGACGATTTCGCGGAACCCGGCGTCACGGGCGGCGAGGGCCAGGCAGAGCGCGCCCCGAACGGCGCGGATCTGCCCGCCGAGCCCGAGCTCGCCCACGAAGACGCGGCGCACGGGGGAGGAGGCCCCCGCACTCTCGAGCCGCAGCACCCCGAGCGCGAGCGGCAGGTCCAGGGCCGCGCCACACTTGCGGAAGTCCGCCGGGGCGAGATTGACGGTCACCGCTCCCGTTGGGAAATTGAATCCGGCATTGCGGAGAGCCGAGCGCACGCGATCGCGGGCTTCGCGGACCCCGGCATCCGGAAGACCGACGATGGTGAAGCGCGGCATTCCGTCGGAAACGTCGACCTCGACGTCGAGGACTCGAGCCTCGAGTCCGAGGGTCGCGGCCGAGTGAACGCGAGAGAGCATGAACACCTCCTCGGGGCCGAGGAGGCCTGATCGGAGACGAGGACCGGGTGATGTTAGCAGGTCGGGGGGAAGGGGTGCCCGGGTCGAGGCGGGCCCCGGAACGCTATTTGCCTTTGGCCGGGATCGTCAGCTTGTCGCCGGGTTTGATGAGGACGGACCCTCCCAGGGGGTTGATCGCGAGAATCGCGGCCACGGTCGTGCCATGCCGGAGCGCGATGTCGTAGAGCGTGTCTCCGTGCTTGACCTTGTAACTCTTGGCCGCCGTGGGTTTCGCCGGAGGCGTCTTGGCCCGGGCCGTGCGCGTGGGTGCGCTTGCCCTGGCCTTCTTCGGCTTCGTCGACTTTGCCTTCGCCGTCCTGACCGGGACCATGATCTCCTGGCCGCGGGCCACTCTCGAGCGCGTCGTCAGCGAGTTGGCCGAGGCCAGAGCGCCGACCGAAACCCCGTATCGCCGTGCGATCTTGCGGAGCGTGTCTCCCTTCCGGGCCACGTGCGTCTTGAAGGCGGGGGGGCGCGCCGTCGGAACCGCCGCGAGCGCGAGGTGCGCCGTCTGGCGCATCCCCTCGGGCACCTTGAGCTCGTACCCCTCCGGCTGGTGCGGCGTGATCGACGACCGCAGCTCCGGGTTGAGCGTCTCGAGCTCGATGAGCGGAATCTGCGCGGAGCGCGAGAGATCCTCGAGATTGACCGACCGCTCGAGCGTCACCGTCTCGTATTCCATGGGGGGTTCGAGCGACGACGTCGAATCCGTAGTGCGACGGATTCTTGGAGATGAGAACGGCCGCGAGAAAAGCCGGGACGTAGTTCTGGGTCTGCCTGCGGATGGCGCCGGTGCGGGCGAGCTGCCAGAAGTCCCGGGCACCGGTACGGTCCATCGCGCGCATGATCTTTCCTTCGCCCGCGTTGTACGCGGCCATCGCGAGGTACCAGTCGTCGAAGAGCTCGTGCAGATAGGCGAGATACCTGGCCGCGGCGCGCGTCGCCTTTTCCGGGTCGCTCCGCTCGTCGACGACCCCGTTCGACTTGAGCCCGTACTCCCGCCCCGTTCGGGGCATGAACTGCCAGATGCCGTGCGCGGACTTCGGGGAGCGCGCATGTGGCAGGAACGAAGACTCGATGAACGCGATCATCGCGAGATCCTGCGGCAGGCCCTCCTCGGCGAAGACCTGGTGGATCATCGGAACGTAGCGCCCCGAGCGCGAAAGGCCCGCGGCGATCTTGTCGTGGAGAGCGTCGCTCTGGAAGGCGGCCACCACGCGAAGCACCGAATCGTTGACGACGATCGGAACGTCCGGGCGCGCCACGGGAAGGTCGGAGTCCACCGCCTCGCGGGCACTCGCCATCGCCTCGGGAGTGGCGGGGGCTTCGATGTCGGCCGCGAGCTCGGAGGTCACCTCACCGTCGGAAGTCCCGGCCTCCTCGGTCGGCCCGGCGAGCGCCTCGTAGCGCTGGATGCTCTCGTAGAGGTCGACGGAAAAAGCCTGCAGCTCGGGCGAGACGGTGTCGCCTCCGGCCGGACGCAGGATCCCGATCGCCTGGCCGAACCGGTAGCGCGCGCACTCGAAATCGCCGGCGAGCGCGGCGTCCCGGCCCAGACCGAAATCCTCGGACGCCGCGGTCATCCGACGTTCGTCGGCGGAAGGTCGCGGAATCGACCTGGCCTCGTGCACGGACGGGGTGGGGTGGCTGCCGCTCGCGCAGCCGACGGCGATGCAGCAGGCGAAAGCGGCAAAACCTCGCCGTTCGATCCTCAGGGGTCGCATCAAAAAAGGGTAAACCGCCGGCGCGCGGGAATGCAAAGGGTTTTCCGTACAGTGTCGCGTCGAGAGGACAGAAACGCGGGGGAAGAGGCGGCGCCGCGGTTCGTTCGCGCCATCCGGGCAGGCGGGTTCACTTCCCGAGGATGTGGAACTTCAGCGACAACAACAGGCGTTCGATGTCGCTGCGCGACTGGAGCTCGATCGAGAAGGACTGGGCGTTTCCGAGATCCTTGCCCTGCCGGTCCTCGAAGCGCAATCCCACCGTGACCTGGTGGCCCTGCGAGAGCTGCTTGCGCGGGACCTGAATCTCGAAAACCTTGCTGACCTCCTTGCGATGATTCAGGCTCGATGCGAGCAGATCGTCGACCGAGATCCCGGTCGCCGGGCGCCGGGGCTTTTCCTTCTCGGTCCCGTCCGCCCCGGAGGTCGAAGTCTTTCTCAGCCGCTCGAGCTCGGCCAGGATGTCGATGTTCGAGCGGACTTTGACGTGGCGCACTTCCTCGGTGATGGCCTTCTCCGGCTCGGGTTGGGCCGCCTCGGCAAACGAAACGTCCGCGATTTCGCCTTCGCCGGCGGGCTCGCCCTCCGCTCGCGGTTCGGGCAGCGGGGCGTCGAGAGAGTCGAGCGCCTGCTCGAATTCCTGCACGGTTTCGACGTCGGTCCCGTCGAACGCGGCGGGCGGCTGATTGAGCTCGTAGGCCTGGGCGGGCGCGGGTTCAGCCTCGGAGAACGTCCCCGGATCGACGTCGAGGGCCTCCTGCAGGTCCTCCGCCGGAGGGGGAGGCGGCGGCGTGACCGGCTTCGGCGGGGGAGCCGGAGTCGGCGCCGCGGCGGTCCGGGGCGCCTCGGACGGCGGGGCTGCGGGGGCCGCGGCGGGCTTGGCCACCGACGGGGCCTTCTCTTCGCCGAGCATCCGCTTCTTGAGCGATCGCAGCGTCAGACGCGATATCGCCTTGAGCGTCTCGAACACGCCCTGTCCGAGGACGGCGCACGCTTCGTAGCTCTCGAAGACCTTGTCCGGGTTGAGACTCTCCTCGAGCTCTTCGAGCGAAAGGATGTTGGCGAGGTCTCGCTTGTTGTACTGAAGGACGAGCGGGATCTCGTCGAGCCGGACTCCGATTTCGGCCAGGTTCGTTTTGAGGTTGGCGAGCGACTCGACGTTGGCTTCCTTCATCGCTCGCTGCGAATCGGCGACGAAGACGATTCCGTCGACGCCCTTCAAGACGAGCTTGCGCGTCGTGTTGTAGAAGACCTGACCCGGCACCGTGTAGAGCTGGACCCGCGTCTTGAATCCGCCGATCACGCCCACGTCGAGGGGCAGCAGGTCGAAGAAAAGCGTGCGGTCCGTCTCGGTCTCGAGGGAGACCATCTCGCCGCGGGATCCCGGCGCCGTGCGTCCGTAGATGTGATGCAGGTTGGTGGTCTTTCCGCACAGACCCGGGCCGTAGTACACGACCTTGGCCGCCATCTGCATCGTGGCGTAATTGAAGAACACCATGACTACTGGGTCCGAGCACGCGGCGCCGCCGGCGACAGGCGAGCTGCGGACTGACGCAAATTGTAGCACCCTGAGAGGGTTACGGGCAGCTCGACGCGTTCAGCGGGTACCGGAGTCAGCGGAGAGGATCTGCCGGATCTCCGATTCCCGCCCGCGGCCGGGTGTCTGCGTGAGGATCTCTTCGGCCAGCAGGCGATACAGCGCGAGGGCGTCGCCGCGTCCCGCGAGCGCGGCGGCGTGAGCGCGGACCGTCCCGACGTCGCGGCGGGCCACGGCGCCCGTGAACGCCTCGGCGAACGGCCGCTGGCCGGTCGCCCGGACCGCGAGGCCCGCGAGGGCCGCCAGGGCTTCGCGCGCGACGTCCTCCGGGATTCCGCAGTCCATCCAGCCGCGCACGGCGAAGGAGACGACCGAAGCCGCTCCACCGGCCGCCAGCGAGGCCGAGGCGTGGTACAGCGGCTTGGCGTCGGGGCCGAGCGGATAGGGCCGTGCCCCGGCGGCCCGGGCGATGCGGCCGGCAACCTCCACGGCCGCAGGCTCGCCTTCGACCGCGACGAAGGCGCCGTTCCAGTCTTCCCCGGCCGCCCCGGTAAACGGTCGGACCGGGTGTATCGAGCCGATTGCGGCGCCGTGTCTCGCCAGTGGCTCGAGCACGCGTCCCGGCAGGGCGCCCGAGAGGTGAAAGGCATGGTCGCAGGAGAGCTTGCCGGAGAGGGCCGTGGCCACGGCAGCGATCGAGTCGTCGGGGACGGCGAGGATGAGAACGTCGCACTCGGGTCCCGGGGCCGCCACGGTTGCCCGCGGGAGCCCGCCGAGGCCGGCCGGCAGATCACGGGCGGGATCCCGAACGAGGATCCGGGAAATCGTCCCGCCGGCCGCCAGCCAGGAACGGGCGAACGCCGCTCCGGCGCGGCCCGCCCCGACGATGACGACTCTCGAGCTCAGGATCTCGGGCGGCATGGCGGCCAGTCTAAGCGCGTGCGGTCTGCTATCATTAGCACTCTCGATGGAAGAGTGCTAGACATGGTGCCTCTCGATGCCCGAAGCCGCGCGATCCTGAAGGAGATCATCCGAGTCCACGTGGACACGGGGCATCCGGTTTCCTCGCGCACGCTCTTCAAGTCGAACCGTTTCGGCCTTTCGCCGGCCTCGATCCGCAACATCATGGCCGACCTCACCGACGGCGGCTACCTCGCCCAGCCGCACACGTCGGCCGGTCGGGTACCGACCGACCGCGCATATCGCGTCTACATCGACGAGCTCATGCGGCAGCGCAAGGTCGGCGACGAGGTCCGCGAACAGGTGGACTCGGACCTCGATTCCGCCGGCGCGGACGTCAGCCGACTGTTCACCGCGGCCTCGCGCCTCCTTTCGCAGCTGTCGGGCGAGGTCGGCTTCGTCGTCGCCCCCGACGCCCTCCACACGATCGTGAAGAGCCTGCGGTTCCTTGCGGTCGCCCCCGGCAAGATCCTCTGCGTCCAGGTCAATGAACCGGACGTCGTGATCTCCCGCGTGCTCGAGACCAGCGTTTCGTACGCTCCGGCCGAGCTCGACGCTCTCTCGGAGCGGTTGACCCGGGAGTACTCCGGCCTCACGCTTCACGAGGTGCGCCGGCGCCTCTCGGCCGCCGTGGCTCGCGAGCGCGCCGAGGCGGACCGCGTCCTCGGACGCGCCTCGGTTCTGGCGCGCACGGCCCTGGAGAAGAAGGACGGTGAGGATCGCCTGTTTTACGACGGAACGGCCCGCCTGCTCGAAAGACCGGAGTTTGCCGACGTCTTCACGATGAAGAGGATCTTCCAGGCGTTCGACGAGGGGGCCCGCGTCCTGGATCTGGTCTCCCGTTACCTCGATTCGCCCGGGACGAGCGTCGTTCTGGGATCCGAGGACGACCGGTCGGTCGATCCCCGCCTTTCGGCCGTCTTGACCTCCTACGGAACGGGAGAGACACTGACGGGAATGCTGGGGGTCATCGGGTCCGGCTCGGCGGGAGTACACTCGCGTCATCCCCGTCGTCGAATTGCTGGGCCGGGCGGTCTCGGACCGCCTCGACCGGCGCGAGGAGCGCCTGAAGGAGGGTCGTCCGAAATGAGGGACCGCGACCGGGAGGGCCGGCCGATCGACGAGGACACGATCGAGGTCCAGGATTCGGGCGATTCCCTCGAGGCGGCGCTCGGTGAGGAAGAGGCCACGGCTCTCGCGGCCGCCGAGGACAAGCTGCGCGGGATCCAGAAGGAGATCGAGGAGCTCAAGGACCGGCACCTTCGCAAGCTGGCCGAGTTCGAGAACCACAAGAAGCGCAGCGAGCGGGAGCGCCAGGAATATTTCAAGATCGCGCTGGCCGGCTTCGCCCACGATTTCCTGCCGATCCTCGACAATTTCGAGCGGGCGCTGGCGCATGCGCGCCCCGAGGATCTCGAGAGCGACTTCGGCCAGGGCATCGTGATCATCCGCAAGCAGCTCGGCGAGCTCTGGAAGCGTTACGGCCTGATCCCCATCGACGCCAGCGGCGCCTTCGACCCGAACCTCCACGAAGCCGTCGCGACCGAGAAGACCGAGTCCGTGCCCGCCAACACCATCGTCGACGAGCTCCAGAAGGGCTACTTTCTGAACGACCGTCTGATCCGGCCGTCGTTCGTGAAGGTGGCCGTCCGCACCGCGGGCAACGGCGACTCCGATTCTTCGGGCGAGAAGAAGTAGGGAGCAGGGAGGCATCGTGGGCAAGATCCTCGGCATCGACCTCGGAACGACCAACTGTTGCGTTTCCGTGGTCGAGGGCGCGACCCCGCAGGTCCTGACGAACCGCGAGGGAAGCCGGACGACGCCGTCGATCGTCGGGTTCACCGAGGACGGAGAGCGCCTGGTCGGTCAGATCGCCAAGCGCCAGTCGATCACGAACCCGATGAACACGGTGTTCGCGGTCAAGCGCCTCGTCGGCCGGAAATACGACTCGGAGGAGACGCAGCACGCCCGCGAGATCCTGCCCTACGAGATCGTCCGCGCGGTCAACGGCGACGTCAAGATCCGCGCGCGCGCCCGCGAGTACAGCCCCGAGGAAATCTCGGCGTTCATCCTCTCCGAGATCAAGGAGTTTTCGGAGGAGGCGCTCGGGGAAGAGATCACCGAGGCGATCATCACCGTGCCGGCCTACTTCGACGACGCCCAGCGCCAGGCCACGCGCGACGCCGGCCGGATCGCCGGCCTCGAGGTCCTGCGCATCATCAACGAGCCGACCGCGGCCTCGCTCGCCTACGGCCTGGATCGGAAGGGGAGCGAGACGGTCGCCGTCTACGACCTCGGCGGGGGGACGTTCGACATCTCGATCCTGCAGCTCGGCGACGGGATCTACGAGGTCAAGGCGACCGCGGGGGACACGTACCTCGGCGGCGAGGACTTCGACAAGAAGATCATGGACTGGCTGCTCGACGACTTTCGCAAGGCGACGGGGATCGACCTCCGGCAGGACCGGATGGCCCTCCAGCGCCTCAAGGAGGCGGCCGAGAAAGCCAAGTGCGAGCTGTCGACGTCGACCGAGACGACGATCACGCTTCCGTTCATCTCCGCCGACGCCTCGGGCCCGAAGCACATCAACCGCACGATCACGCGCGAGCGCTTCGAAGGTCTCGTGGCGGACCTGATCGACCGGACCGCGGCGCCGTGCCTCGACGCGCTCGCCGCCGCGGGCCTGAAGCCGTCGGACGTCGACCAGGTGATTCTCGTGGGCGGCCAGACCCGCACGCCCAAGGTCCAGCGCATGGTGGCCGAGCTCTTCGGCCGCGAGCCCAACCGCGACATCAACCCCGACGAGGTCGTCGCCATCGGAGCCGCGATCCAGGGCGGCGTTCTGAAGGGCGAGATCAAGGACGTCGTCCTCCTCGACGTGACGCCCCTCTCGCTCGGCATCGAGATGCACGGGGGCGTGTTCGAGAAGCTGATCGAGCGCAACTCGACGATCCCGACGAAGAACACCAAGGTCTTCACGACCGTCGCCGACAACCAGTCGGTCGTCGAGATCCACGTCCTCCAGGGGGAGCGCGAGATCGCCAAGGACAACAAGTCCCTCGGCCGGTTCGAGCTCGTCGGAATCCCGGCGGCCCCGCGGGGCGTACCTCAGATCGAGGTGACCTTCGCCATCGACTCCAACGGCATCGTGAACACGTCCGCCCGCGACCTGGCGACCGGCAAGGCGCAGGGCATGCAGATCAATCCGGCCGGCGGCCTGTCGCAGACGGAGATCGACAAGATCATCAAGGAGGCCTCGTCGTTCGCCGAGGCGGACCACGAGCGCCGCGAGATCGCGGCGATCAAGAATCGGCTGGAGGGCATGATCGCCTCCAACGAGCGGGTGCTCGGCGAGTTCGGCAGTGGCCTGGCCGAGGACGAGCGCCAGCGAATCGAGGAAACCCTGAAGCGTTCGCGGGAAATTGCAGCGGGAGAGTCGCGCGAGGCCTTCAACGAGGCCATTTTCGACATGCAGGGCGTTTCCAAGGTGCTCACGCGCGTGATGCTCGCGCGGGCCGGCGCCGGAGGCGCGGCCGCGAGCTGACCGGGTCGAGCGCGGGCGGGTCGGCGAACCGGTAGACCACAAGGCGGGATCCATTTCCATGGCCACCAGACGCGACTACTACGAAATCCTCTCCGTTTCGCGCGACGTCGACGCCGCGGGGCTGAAGTCCGCCTATCGCAAGCTGGCGCTGACCTACCACCCCGACCGCAACCCGAACAATCCGGACGCCGCCGAGAAGTTCACGGAGGCGTCCGAGGCCTATGCCGTCCTCTCCGACGCCGAGAAGCGGGCCCGCTACGACCAGTTCGGGCACGCGGCCGCCGGGGCCGGCGGCTTCGGGGGATTTCCGGGCTTCGACGCGTCGGCCTTCGGCGATTTCTCGGACCTCTTCAGCGGGATTTTCGGGTTCGCGACGGGCGCGCAGGCCGGCCCGGTCGGAGGCAGCGACCTCGTCTATCGGATGGAGATCTCTTTTCGCGATGCCGCCCACGGCGTCGAGGCTCCGATCACCATCTCGCGCCTCGAGGGCTGCGAAGCCTGCGGGAGTTCCGGGGCCGCGCCGGGCACGCGGCCCCGGGCATGTCCGAACTGTCGCGGCACCGGGCGGCAGCGGATCACTCAGGGCTTCCTGACGATGGCGCGCCCGTGCGGCCACTGCCGCGGCGAGGGACGGCGGATCGACAGTCCCTGCGAGGCCTGCGCGGGCGAGGGCCGGCAGCGCGCCAAGAAGGACCTCACCATCCGGATTCCCGGAGGCGTCGAATCGGGCTCGCGGCTGCGTCTGTCCGGCGAGGGCGACGCGGGCCCCAACGGGGGGCCGGCGGGGGATCTGTACGTCGTTTTGACCGTCGCCGAAGACGAGGTCTTCGAGCGGGAGGGCGACGATGTCGTCGTGCGGCTGGACCTGCCGTATCCGACCCTGGTGCTCGGCGGCGAGGTCGCGGCTCCGACCCTCGAGGGAGAAGAGAAGATCTCGATCGAGGCGGGCACGGCCGCCGGCTCGGAGATTCGTCTGCGGGGCAAGGGCATGAAACGCCTCGGCCGCAGCGGCCGCGGAGACCTCGTCGTTCGCGTGGGTGTGCGCATCCCCGTCAAGCCGTCCAAGTCCGAGAAGGAACTGCTTCGCCAGTACGCCGAGGTGACGGGGGCTCCGGTCGCCGGCAAGGGCGTTTTCGGAAAGGCGAAGAAGATATTCTCCTAGGGAGTTGCGCCGCTCCCGATTCAGCCGCCTGGTCGTACCGCGCCGTTCCGGCGACGACGCCATGCTGGGATGGCTCTGGCTGCAGGGTCCCCTCGGATTTGCGGAGGAGGGCCGGGATCTCGTCGCGTTTTTTCGCGATGCCGAGACGGCCCGACACGCGGCCGGTCGCCTTCGCGCGGAGGGCGTGAGGCACACGCTGACGACGGACATCCCGGAAGGCGATCCGCTCGAAGCCTTCCGAGCGGCGTCGCGCGCGTTCCCGGTGGGCCGTCGGCTGTGGATCGACCCCGGCGAGCCGAGCGATGCCGAACCGCCCCGGGGCCGAGTCGCACTGCGCCTGCCGGCCTCGCGCGCGTTCGGAACGGGCGCCCACGAGTCGACGCGGCTCGCTCTCCTGGCCCTCGAGGAGGAGGAAATCGCCGGAAAGACCGTGTTGGACGTCGGGACCGGCTCCGGAGTGCTGGCGCTGGCGGCCGCCGGTCTCGGCGCCCGGGTCGCGGTGGGGCTGGATACCGACGTCGACGCCGTGTTCGTGGCCCGCGAGAATGTGCGTCGCCATGCATTCGGCGACCGCGTCCGACTCTTCGCGGGCCCGGTTGCCGCCGCCCGCGGGGCCTACGACCTGGTGGTCGCCAACATGCTCGCCGAAGAGATCCTGCCGGAGGCGCGGCGCATCCTGAGCCGCGCCGGCCGTTCCGGGCGCGTCGTGTTGTCCGGCGTGACGCGCGATCGGGAACCGGACGTGCTGGCCCGGATGCGCACGGGTCGCTGGAAGTTGACGGGGCGCCGGACCGAGAAGGAGTGGGCGTGCCTGTGCCTGTCGCGCGCTTCGTAGTCGAACGGCTCCCGGCCCCGGGGGAGGAACTCCGCCTCGGCGGCGCGGACTCGGCGCACGCCCGTGCCCGGCGCCTGGCCCCGGGGGACCTGGTGGTGCTCGTCGACGGCAGCGGGTGGGAGGCCGGGGCCACCGTCCGGCGGGCCGGCCGCGGCGCGACCGAGGTGCACGTCGACGGGATTTCCGAGGCCCCTCCGGATGCGATCCCGCCGATTCATCTCTTCGTCGCGGCGGTGCGGATCGAGAGACTGTCGTGGATCGCCGAGAAGGCAACCGAGCTCGGCGCGGCCGCGCTGACCCTGGTCGCCAGCGAGCGGACCCAGGCCGGGCGCGCCGGAGCGTCCGTCGCGGGTCGGCTCGCACGCGTGATCGTCGAAGCCGCGAAGCAATCGGAGCGGGCACGCTGGCCGCGGGTCGAGGGTCCGGTGGATCTCGCCCGCGCACTCGCGAAGGCGCCGGCCGGGCATCGATTCCTGCTCGATCCGCAGGGCGAGATGTTCCCGGCGTCGCTCGCGCCGGCCCCCGCCTCGCTTCTCGTCGGGCCGGAGGGCGGATGGAGCGAAGGAGAGCAGGAGGCGGCGATCGCCGCGGGCTGGACGACGGTCTCGCTCGCGGCGGGAAAGCTCCGGGCGGAGACCGCGGCCGTCGCCGCCCTGACGTTGACGCGGACCGCGCTTTCCCGACGAGCGCATTGACACGTCCTCCCCGGCACGGAATACTCGACGCAATTCGCCCGATCGGAGGACACGCATGTCGTACGAGGACGTCAAGAAGGTCTGGATGAACGGCCGGCTCGTGGACTTCGCGGACGCGAAGATCCACGCGTTCTCTCATGTTTTCCACTACGGCTCGGCGATGTTCGAGGGCGCGCGGATGTACAAGACGAAGCAGGGCTCGGCGGTTTTTCGGATCGACGAGCACATCAAGCGACTCTTCGACTCGTGCAAGGTTTACCGGATGGAGGTTCCGTACACCGCCTCCGAGCTTCGCGAGGCGATCTTCGAAACCATCCGGGTCAATGGCTACGACGAGTGCTACATCCGGCCCGTGGTCTATCGTGGCCTCGGCGCCCTCGGGGTGAACCCGCTCAAGAGCGCTGTCGACGTCATGATTGCCGTGTGGCGGTGGGGCCAGTACCTCGGAGACGAAGCCGTGGAGCGCGGAGTCGACGTGTGCGTGTCGTCGTGGAACCGGATGGCGCCGAATACGTTCCCGGCCATGGCGAAGGCCACCGGGAACTACCTCAACTCGGCCCTGATCAAGATGGAAGCGGTGACCAACGGGTATACCGAGGGCATCGCGCTCGACAACGCCGGACGGATCTCGGAGGGCAGCGGCGAGAACATCTTCGTCGTGTACGGGGGGAGGATCCTGACGCCGCCGTTGGCCGGAACCATCCTGCCGGGCATCACCCGGGACTCGGTCATGAGGATCGCCCAGGACGCCGGCTACACGGTCGTCGAGCAGCAGATCGCCCGCGAAATGCTCTACGTCGCCGACGAGATCTTCTTTTCCGGTACGGCGGCGGAAATCACGCCGATCCGGTCCGTGGACCGCATCGCGGTCGGATCGGGCCGCCGCGGACCGGTCACGGAGCGGATCCAGAAGGAATTCTTCGCGCTGGTCCGCGGCGAGGCTGCCGGATCGGTACGGGTGGCTCACCCCGTTGCCGGTCGAGGCTGCGGTCCGATAGCGCCGCCTGCCCGTTATCCACTGTCGAGTCAGCACGTTAGAGGCTGAGCGGGGTCGTGCCGCTGCCCGGAAACGTATGACCCGGCGGGGCGTGGGCCGCTTTCATTCCCCGAGGAACGGGCGTAATCTAGCTGCCAACCGAGGGAAAACAAACCCATGCATATCAACGATCTGCTGAAGATTGCAGTCGAGCGCAAGGCGTCCGACCTGCACCTGAAAGTCGGTGCCTTTCCGGTCATCCGGATCGACGGCACTCTCATTCCCCTGGCGGACATGCGGCGGCTGATGCAGGAAGACACGATCGCCATGGCCTTTTCGATCATGTCGGCCCGCCAGAAGGAAAAGTTCAAGAACAACTTCGAGATCGACATCGCCTACAACGTTCCCAACCTGGGCCGCTTCCGGTGCAACATCTTCCAGCAGAGGGGCACGGTCGGCCTGGTGCTGCGCGTCATTCCGGCCAAGATCCTGTCGATCCGGGACCTGCTCCTGCCGCCTGTCCTCGAGAAGATCTGCCAGGAGCAGCGCGGCCTCGTGCTCTGCACCGGTACCACGGGCTCCGGCAAGTCGACGACGCTCGCCGCGATGATCGATCACATCAATTCGACCCGGAACGAGCACGTCATGACGGTCGAGGACCCGATCGAATTCCTGCATCGGGACAAGAAGTCGATCGTCAACCAGCGCGAAGTCGACGTCGACACCAAGGGATTCTCGGTCGCCCTGCGCAGCGCCCTGCGCCAGGATCCGGACGTGATTCTGGTCGGTGAAATGCGCGACTACGAGACGATCGAAACGGCCCTGACCGCGGCCGAGACGGGTCACCTCGTCTTCTCGACCCTCCACACGCTCGACGCGACCGAAACGATCAACCGCATCATCGCGGTCTTCCCGCCGCACCAGCAGAAACAGATCCGCCTCCAGCTCGGCGCCGTGCTCAAGGCGGCGATTTCACTGCGCCTGATGCCGCGGGCCGACGGCCTCGGCCGGGTGCCGGCGGCGGAGATCCTGATCCGGACCAACTACGTGCGGGAGTGCATCGAGAACAAAGAAAAGACCAAGTACATCAAGGACGCGATCCAGCAGGGCACGTCGCAGTACGGGATGCAGACCTTCGACCAGTCGCTCTACAGTCTCTACAAGTCCGGCCTCATTACGCTCGAGGAGGCCCTGAAGCGCGCCACCAACCCGAACGAGTTCAAGCTCAAGATCCAGGGGATCCAGTCGACGGCCGACATGGCCCGCGAGGAGATGGACTCGGCGCTCGAGACGCCCAACGACTTCAACCCGCTCCAGGAGGAGTCGCCCTTCGACTTCTCCAACCAGACGCCCACGGGAAGAACCTAGACGGCCGGGCGAAAGTCGGCTCCCCGGGAGCCCGCCTCCGCGGCCGCGGCGCGCGAGCGAGCGCTGCGGCTCCTCGCGATGCGCGCCCGGGGGCGAAACGAGCTCGCACGCGCGCTGGCCGATCGGGGGTTCGAGCAAGGCACGGTCGAGGAGGCACTCGAGCGCCTGGCCGGGGAGGGCCTCCTCGACGACCTGGCGGCGGCGCGTTCCACGGTGCGTGTCCGCGGCGCGCGGCACGGGCGTTCGAGAATCGAGCGGGAGCTCAAGGCCCGCGGCTTCGCCGGGGAGACCATCGGCGCCGCCTTCGCCGCCGAGGGGGCCGCGGAGCGGGAGGAAGCGGCCCTGCGCAAGGCGTTCGAGAGGCTCTGGGCCGCGCGCGCCCACATGGCGCCCGCCGTGCGCCGCCGCCGCGTTTTCGACGCGCTGACCCGGCGCGGTTTTCCGGCGGAGAAGATTTCTGAGATCATCCGGGGCTGGTATGAAGTCGACTGACGTTCGCGAGCGGTTTCTCGGGTATTTCGAGCGGCACGGGCACCGCCGGGTGCCCTCGTCCTCCCTCATCCCGGCCGAGGATCCGACGCTGCTGTTCGCCAATGCGGGGATGAACCAGTTCAAGGACGTTTTCACGGGCCGGGAGAAGCGGGACTACGCCCGCGCCACCACGGCCCAGAAGTGCGTGCGGGCCGGCGGAAAGCACAACGACCTCGACAACGTGGGATACACAGGCCGCCACCACACGTTCTTCGAAATGCTCGGCAACTTTTCGTTCGGCGACTACTTCAAGGACGACGCCATCCGATTCGCCTGGGAGCTCGTCACCGATCCGACGCGGGGGTATGGCCTGGATCCGGAGCGGTTGTGGGCGACCGTCTACACCGATGACGACGAGGCGGCCCGGCTCTGGGAGCGGCACCTGCCGGCGGGGCGCGTCCTGCGCTTCGGCGATAAGGAAAATTTCTGGGCGATGGGGGAGACCGGTCCTTGCGGCCCGTGCTCGGAGCTCCACTACTACCGCGGCGCCAGCCTCGCCGGCAACACGCCGGACCGCGTGAACGGTCCCGGCGACGAAACGCTCGAGATCTGGAACCTGGTCTTCATGCAGTACGAGCGGGACGCCTCCGGTGCGATGACCCCGCTGCCGCGGCCTTCGGTGGACACCGGGGCCGGGCTCGAGCGCCTGGCAGCCATCCTGCAGGGCGTCAACAACAACTTCGACACCGACCTCTTCGCGTCGATCCTGAAGCAGATCGAACGACTGTCGTCCCATGCCTACCGCGGCGGCATGGCGCCCGAGGATGCCCCCTTTCGGGTGATCGCCGACCACGTCCGCGCCGCCACGATGCTGGTCGCCGACGGCGCGCTGCCCTCGAACGAGGGCCGGGGGTACGTCCTGCGCCGGATCCTGCGACGCGCGATGCGCTACGGCCGACGGCTGGGGCTCGATCGGCCCTTCCTGCACGAGATCGTTCCGACGGTGATCGAGGGGTTCTCGGGGGTCTACTTCGAGCCGGGAGCCGTGGGTCCGACCTCGAAAACGGTGGCCGGCGTCATCGCCCCGGAGGAGGAGCGCTTCGGCCGGACCCTCTCCGAGGGCGCGGACCGGGTGGGAGAGGCGATCGAGCGCCTGCGCCGCGAGGGCGCGACGGCGCTCTCCGGCGAGACGGTCTTCCGCTTCTACGACACGTACGGCATTCCGCTCGAGGTCATCGAGGAGATCGCGGGCGACGAGGGCGTGGCGGTGGACCGGGCGGGATTCGAGGAAGCCCTCGAGCGGCAGCGGGCCTCGTCGCGGGCCTCGCAGAAATTCGATGCGGCCGACGCGTCGGTCTTCGAGCGGCTGGAGCTGCCCGACTCCCACTCGGTCTTCCGCGGCTATCCGGAGCAGGATTTCGTGCACCTCGAGGGAGCGCGCGTGCAGGCCATGGTCCGGGACGGTCGCGAGACGTCGATCCTCGGGGCCGGCCAGATCCGGGGAGATCGTCACGGACGCGACCGTCTTCTATCCGGAGGGCGGGGGCCAGGTGGCCGACAAGGGCACGTGGTCGTGGCCGGACGGAGCGGCCGAGGTCTCGGACGTGCAGAAGCCGGTTCCAAACCTGATCGCACATCACGTAACGGTCCTCCGGGGGCGTCTCGAGCTCGGCCAGGCGATCGACATGGACGTGCCCGAGTGGATCCGCCGCCGTACTCAGGCCAACCACACGGGGACCCACCTGCTGCACGCCGCGCTCCGCAAGGTCCTCGGGCCCTCGGCGCGCCAGATGGGCTCGCTCGTCGCCCCGGATCGGCTGCGATTCGACTATGCGGCCGCCGCGCCGACGACGCCGGCGCAGATCACGGAAATCGAACGGCTGGTCAACGAGGAGATCCTGCGGGACCAGCCCGTCTCGAAGGAGATCGTGGCGATGGACGAGGCGCGGCGCCGTGGCGCCGACATGTTCTTCGGCGAGAAGTACGGCGAGCGGGTCCGCGTGGTGGCCGTGCCCGGGTTCTCGACCGAGCTCTGCGGGGGCTGTCACGTTCCGCGCACCGGCGAGATCGGCGCCTTCAAGGTCGTCTCGGACCGGGGCATCGCCCAGGGCCAGCGCCGCATCGAAGCGGTGACGTCGCTCGGCGCGGTCGAGCTCCTCGTCGAAGGACGAGCGGATCCTCAACGACCTCGCGGCATCCGCCCAGGTCGACCGGGATTCGCTTCCGGCGCGATGGGGAGAGCGCGAAGAGCGGGTCAAGGCGCTCGAACGCGAGATCGCGTCGCTCAAGCTCAAGCTCGCGTCCGGCGACGCCGGCTCGGAAGGCAGCCGGATCGAGGTCGGCGGGGTTCCGGTCGTCACGCGCGTCGTGGAGGGCCTGTCGATTCCGGAGCTGCGCAACCTTTCCGACACGCTGCGCTCCCGGCTCCGGAGCGGGGTCGTCGCGGTCGGGACCGTCGGCGACGGAAAGACCTCGGTGATCATCGCCGTGACTCCCGACCTGGTGCGGACGCTTCCCGCCGCGCAGATCGCATCCCGGGTGGGAAAGGCGCTCGCCGGGAGCGGCGGCGGCAAGGCCGATCTCGCGCAGGCCGGGGGCAAGAGCGCCGAACTGCTGCCGGCCGGCCTCAAGGCGGCCGCCGAAGCGGTGCGGGACCTTCTCGCGGAGCCCCAGCCCGCCGTCCCAGGTTAGGTTCCGCGGCCGTGCGCCTCGTCACAGGGCGCGGCCCGTGGAAAACGCTGAGTCGCCTCGGGTTGCCTCGCGGGCGCGCTCGGCTATAATTTGGACTCCCAATCCATGAAGACTCGAACGCTCCTCTGCCTGGGGGTGCTCGCCGGGCTTTCGCCGGTGGCCTCGGCCCAGGTTCGCGTCAAGGTCGAAGCCGGTCGGCATGTCATCTACAACGACGGACCGGCCAGGCTCGGCGCGAGCGAGGACTGGCTCGCGTCCCGTGTCCGGAAGCGCCTCGGCGTTCGACGACCTCATCGAGGAGTCCGCGCGCGCGAACTCCGTCGATCCGAAGCTGGTCAAGTCGGTGATGCTCGTGGAGTCGGGGTTCGACCCGGACGCGATCTCGAAAAAGGGAGCGCGGGGTCTCATGCAGCTCATGCCGGAGACGGCGGCCGAGCACGGCGTCTCCGACATCCACGACCCGAGGCAGAACATCGCCGCGGGCACGCGACACCTCTCGCGCCTGCTCGTCATACTACGGAGGAGATCTCGTCAAGTCCCTCGCCGCCTACAACGCAGGCGAGACGGCGGTCGACCGCTACGGCGGCGTCCCACCGTACGGCGAGACGCAGCTCTACGTACGCAAGGCCCTGGCCGCCTACTACGGCAAGTCCACGCTCGGCGGCGGCTTCGGCAAACCCGCGGCGGAAACGTACCGGGGCATTCCGAGCTCGCAGGGGAAACCGGTGCGCTGGATGCGCGATGAACGGACGAACCGCGTGATTCTGACGACGAAGGCCCCCGTGGCCCGCCGCCTCGGGTAGCCTCGCGGCGGATTTGACCGTGGATTCAGCGGCCGGCGACCCGGCACCCGTCGATCAGGGCCTGTTCCTGCTGCACTTGAACCGCGCCCGCCGGGGCGTGCGGGAGGGCCGACTCGAGGAAGCCTGGGAAGAGCTCGAACAGGCGCGCACGATGCGGCCGCGCGACGAGGACGTCCTCAACCTCCTGTCGCTCCTGGAGTTCAAGCGCGGCCACTACAACGAGGCGGCGAACGCGGCCCGCACGCTGCTCGCCGACAACCCCACGTCCGAAGTGCTGCGGGCCAACCTCGGCCTCATCCTGTTCAAGGCCGGGTTTCTCGCGGAGTCGGAGCTGGAGCTCCGGAAGGCGATCGAGATGCGCCCGGGCCATCTGCGCAGCCATCTCTATCTCGGGCTCCTGTACCAGACCCGGGGCAAGCTCGGCCTGGCCCTCGAGCACCTGCGGGTGGCCGGCGCCCGGCGGCGTGTCGTCGAGATCGAGGAAGCCCTGCGGCGCAACAGCCGGGAGGCGTCCGGTCGGGCGGGCGGGACGGAGACGGCGCCGACGCCGACGGCAAGGCCCGGGGGCCCGGACGCCGCGGCCGATCACGGGTCCTCGCGGACGACCCTCGACGGGAACCCGGGCGGGTCCACCGAGTTTCAGCCCGCGTTTCCGGAGGTCACGGAGAAGCCGGCGCCGATCGCCATCGGGGCGCCCGAGGCGAGACCGCTTTTCAAGATCCGCTCCGAGGGCGGCCTCGAGGTGGCGTCGCGCGGGACGGTCTTCGTCCGGAAGGGCTGCGTCGTGTGGTACAGCGGCAAGCTGCGGTTTTCGCCCCTGCCCGAGTTCCGCGGGACCTCGCTCGAAAGGATCCTCCGGGCGACGGGCGTGGGAGCCCTGCTGGTCAACGATCCCGGCCGCCGCGCCTATCGCCGCGACCTCAGCGGCCAGACGCTCTTCGTCGAGGGATCCCGCCTGCTCGCCCTGGATCACGGGCTGACGTTCCGCATCGACGCCATCCACGACTTCCGGCGCAACCGGCGGGTCGACGTGCTGCGGGTCCAGGGACGGGGAAGCGCGATCTTCTCGGTCGGCGGGCCGGTCCTCGCGCACGAGGTGTCGGCGGACTACCCCCTGTCGATCTCTTCGCGCGATCTCGTCGGCTGGTCGGGCGATCTCGTCGCCTCCGTCCTGGACGACGACTTTCTCGAAGAGGTCATGCACGCCGACGTCTCGAGCCCGCCGAAGATCCGATTCGAGGGCGAGGGGACCGTGCTGACCGAGCCGCCCCGTCCCCGTCGCCGCGCTTCCGACCAGGACCGCCCGATCGACCAGCGCCGGGGCTAGCCCCCCGGGTCCCCCCGGTGGCTCTGGGCGAAGCGGTGGAGGCCCGCCTCGGTTTCGTCGAGGATCGCGGTCATCCTCGCCCCGTCTTCGTGTTCGCAGTAGAGCCGAACCATCGGTTCGGTGCCGGAAAGGCGATGGAGGAGCCATCCGCGCCCGCCGAAGACGTACTTGACCCCGTCCCGATCGAGGACGTCCGTGACGCCCTCACCGGCGACCGAGGCGGGGGGCTCGGCCCCGACGGCGCACACGTATCGCCGGACGAGCTCCACCGGTAGCCGTACGTCGCGCCGCGCGTACTCGAAGCGCCCGAACTCCGCGGCGAGCGCGTCGAGGGCCTGGCCCAGGGTCTGGCCGGAGAGAGCGAGGCTCTCGAGGAGCAGGAGCGCGGAGAGTACACCGTCGCGTTCCGGAAGGTGAAACCCGAAGGCGTATCCGCCGCTCTCCTCGCCGCCCGCGACGGCCTCGCCCCGGTTCATCAGCTCGGCGACGTACTTGAAGCCGATCCCGGTTTCGATGAGCGGAGCGCCGAGGCTCGCGGCAATCCGGTCGATGAGGAAGGAGGTCGAAAAGGTCTTGGCGATGCCCCCGGCGACGCCGCGGCGTCGAAATGCGTGGAGCAGGAGCAGGGCGAGGATCTGGTGCGGCGAGACGAAACGGCCCCCGGCATCGAGCACCCCCAGGCGGTCGGCGTCGCCGTCCTGGGCCACGGCGAGATCGAGGCGCTCGGACCGGACGAGCACGGCCGCGGCCGCGAGGTTCTCGGCGATCGGCTCCGGGTGCACGCCGCCGAAGAGGGGGTCCCGGGAAGTGCGGAGCGACACGGCGCGGAGCGTTCCACCCGAGAGCAGGTCGGGCAGGAGAGTGCCGGCGGCCCCGTGCATCGCGTCGGCCAGGACCGACAGCCGGGCCGAGCGGATGGCGGTCAGGTCCACGAGCGCGGCCAGGCGTTCGGCGTAGCCCTGCCGCAGGTTCGCGACGTCGATCCGTCCCGGGCGCGGGGCGCGGCGGGCCGGCCGGTCGGCCTCGGCGGCCACCGCCGCGTAGGTTTCCGGCGGAGCGCTACCCCCGAAGTGCGCCTTGATCTTGAACCCGTTGTAGTGGCCCGGATTGTGGCTCGCCGTGATCGCGATGCCGCCCTTCAGGGCGAGCTGACGGACGTGGTACGAAACCGCCGGCGTCGGAATGGCGCGATCCGTCAGGAGGACGTCGATCCCGGCCTCGGCGAACACTTCCGATGCCGAGCGGGCGAACTCCGGCGAGAAGAAGCGGGGATCGTGGCCCACGACGATCCGGGTCGCATCTCCGGGGTCGGCGGAAGAGGCGTACCAGCGTGCCGTGGCCCGGGCGATGCGCCGGATCTGGGCGAACGTGCATGCGTCGGCGATGACGCCGCGCCATCCATCGGTCCCGAAGGCGATCGTCAACGGACGGCCGCGGGAGGGGCGGAGCGAAAGGCCGCGAGGCGATCGGCGTCGTAGCCCTGGCGCTCCAGGAACTCCGAGGCGCGGGCCAGGCGAAAGCCGCGCTCTCCGAGCCCGTCGAGGAGGATGTCGATCTGTCGGGCCACCGGGTCCTCGCGGTCGCTGCCCAGGTGCAGGAGAACGATGCCGCCGTTCTCGGCATGGCGGACCAGGCGCGACAGCAGCCGCTCGGCCGGCTGGTAGCCTTTCGCGCGGGGGTCGGTGATCCAGTCGAGGCCGTCCAGGCCCGTCCGGCCTCCGGTCCACCCGACGTGCCAGTAGCCCATTTCGGCCGCCCAGCGCCGGATCTCGGCGTTGTGCTCGCCGAACGGGGCGCGCCACATCGGCGCCATCGACTGACCCGTTGCGTCGCGGTACAGACGGGCGGTCCGGGCGAGCTCACCGGCGAGAAAAGCACGGTCGACACCGGCCCGCGTCACCTGGCGCCCGTCGGCGGCGTACGTCGTCAGGTGAGGATGCGTGTCGGTGTGATTGCCGACCTCGTGCCCGTCCGAGGCGATGCGGCGAACCACCGCGGGATAACGCCGGATGAACTCGCCCGTGACGAAGATCGTGGTCCGAATCCTCCGTCTGGCGAGCGCGTCGAGAATGTCGGTGGCGCCCCGGTCCGACGAGCCCGCGTCGAAGGAAACCAGAATGTCGCGGCGGTCGGCCGGCCCGCGCGTCAGGTCGGGCGCCGCGGGACCTCGGGGAGGAACTGCCGGCGGAACAGCCATCGCCGGTGCCGGGCGGGCGACCACGACCCGGGTCGGCGCCGGGACCGGCGCGGCGGCGGCTGCGGCGGCGTCGGGCCGCGTCGCCCCCCGGGGGGTCGGCGGGGCCGGAGTCGGCGCATAAACCGCTTCCGCGGACAGCGTCATGGCGCCGACCCGGTAGGGTCCCTTCTCGTGGACGGCTTCGAAACGGAACCGGCCGCCGGAGGCGGGCACACTCGCGACGAAGCGTCCGCCGGCGAAGAGAAACACCGCGCTGCCCTCGGAGGCCGTACCCTCGAGCCGGACGCCGGCCGCGGTTTCCTCGACCGATTCGAGCCGTGCGGCCGGGGCCAGGTGCCGGGGCGGGGCGATCGCGGAAGGCGCGGAGAGCGCGTCGAGCTCCCGGACCGTCCGAAGCGCCAGGATCATCGGAGTCGAGGCGGCCAGCGCCACGATGGCCACGGCCACCCGCCCCGGCACGGGACGGACGAGCCGGCCGGAGATCGCCCGCCAAACGGCGTGCCGGCCGGAGTCGCGGGCGCAGCGGGTCGAGCAGAAGATGTGACCCCGCATGCGGACTTCGCAGAGCCGGCAGATGGGCTTGCGGCAGAAATTGCAGCTCTTGTGGGCCCGCCGGCCGGAATGTGTCGGACAGGGGAGATTCACCAGCCTATTATGCGGGAACGGGCATCCCGTATATTTGCCGCTCCGTGACGATCAACCTGCCCAACGCGCTGACCCTGACGCGCATCTTTTTGGTGCCATTCCTGGTGGTCGTTCTGCTGACGAAGTTCGATGGCCGGGAGACGGTCGGCCTCCTGATCTTCCTGACGGCCGTCGCGACGGACTTCCTGGACGGCTGGCTGGCCCGCCGCCGCGGGGAGATCACGACGTTGGGAACCCTGCTCGACCCGATCGCCGACAAGCTGCTGATCTCGGCGGCTTTCATTTCGCTGGTCGAATTGCAGATGGCGCCGGCCTGGATGGTGGTCGTGGTCGTCGGCCGGGAATTCGCGGTCTCGGGCCTGCGCTCGATCGGCTCGGCCCGGGGGATCGTCATCCCCGCCTCGCGCTGGGGAAAGGCCAAGATGATCACGCAAATCGCCGCGGTCTCGCTTCTGATCCTGGCGTTGCGTCACGAGCGTTTCCTGGACGCCGGCCGCTACGCCCTCTGGCTCGTCGTGGCCGTGGCTCTCGTGTCGGGGACGGATTACTTTCTCCGATTCTTTCGACGAATCGTCCTCGAGGAGCGCCGGCCGGCGGACTAGGCGCCGAGGCTAGGCCCCGCGCCGCGCGGCGAACCGCCAGATCGGCCGGCCCTCGCCGAGGTACTTGAGCTCGTAGTGTGTGGGCGGCGGGGCCGGGAGCGCCGCCCAGTCCAGGCGCTCGAGCGCGGGGACCGTCTCGAGAAGGGGGCCGAGGTGCGAGCCGTACTCGGGATGATCCGTGGCGATGCGCAGCGTTCCGCCGACTTCCAGCCGCGACGCGACGAGCTCGAGGAACATCCCGTCGAGGAGCCGGCGCTTCTTCTGCTTCTTCTTGGGCCAGGGGTCCGGAAAGTAGATGTGGAACGCGCGGACGGACTCCGGCGACAGGCCGGTTTCGACGAAGGTCTTGCCGTCGGCACGCAGGACCCGGGCGTTGGGAAGCCGGGCGCGCTCGACGCGCTCGCGGCAGATCCGGTAGTACGCGAGCGCTCGCTCGACGCCGAGAAAGTCGTGCTCGGGGCAGGCTCGGGCCGACGCGACGAGGAAGCGTGCCTTTCCGCTCCCGATCTCGACCTCGAGTGGGGCGCGCCGGCCGAACGCTTCCGGCGAATCGAATCTCCGGCCGAACCAGAGCTCTTCGTCCGGTGCGCCCGGCCACCGTCCCGGCGGATTCGCTGTGCTACCCTGATTTCGCAGAGCCGCGATTCTCATGCCCACGATCGTCTTCGTCAACGAGGGGAAGGCTTGCTCGGTCGAGGAGGGCACGACGGTCCTCCAGGCGGCCCTGGACCTCGGCGTCAAGATCAGCCACGTCTGCGGCGGAAACGGCACCTGCTCGACGTGCCGCGTCGAAGTGGTCGTGGGCGGAGAAAATCTCTCCCCGGTCAATCCCCAGGAACTCGCCTACGACATGGGGGGCGGCCGCCGTCTGGGCTGCCAGGCCCGGGTCCTCGGCAACTGCGCGGTGCGGGCCCTGATGATCCCGAAAGTCGAGCTGTACTGAGCCCGTCGGCAAAGCGGAGTGACGGGTTTAGACTCGCTCCGCAACCGCCCGGGCGAAGGCCTTCGTTCCGGCCGTCCCGCCAACGTCCGGTGTCTTGACGCCCGCCCGGAGAGTCGCCATCAGGGCGTCTTCGACCCGCGTGGCGATTTCCTGCCAGCCGAGATGCCGCAGCATCAGGATGGCCGACATCAGGAGGGCGGTCGGGTTGGCGAGATCCTGGCCGGCGATGTCCGGAGCGTTCCCGTGGACGGCTTCGAAGATCGCGGCGGCCGATCCCAGATTCGCTCCGGGGACGACGCCGAGCCCCCCGACCAGACCCGCCGCCAGGTCCGACACGATGTCGCCGTACAGGTTCTCGAGCAGAAGCACGTCGTACTTCTCGGGTCGCATCACCAGGTCCATGCAGAGCGCGTCGACGATCCGGTCATCGGCGGCGATGTCGGGATAGTCCTCCGCGGTTTTGCGGAAGCAGTCGAGGAAGAGACCGTCGGAGAGCTTCATGATGTTGGCCTTGTGGATCGCCGTGACCCGTCGGCGGCCGTTGGCGCGTGCGTAGTCGAAGGCGAAACGGGCGATCCGGGTGGAAGCGGCCGCCGTGATGATCTTGAGCGATTCGACGACACCGGGAACCACCGTGTGCTCGAGGCCACTGTAGAGGTCCTCGGTGTTCTCCCGGACGATGATCAGGTCGACGCCGGAGAACCGGCTCTCGATCGCGGGCACGTTGCGCACCGGGCGGAGGTTGGCATAGAGGTCGAGCGTCTGCCGGAGCCGCACGTTGACGGAGGCGAATCCCTTCCCGATCGGAGTGCCGACCGGTCCCTTGAGGGCGACGCCGGTGGAACGGACCGACGCGATGGCCCGCTCCGGGAGTGGATCGCCGTCGGTCAGCTCGGCTTCGCGGCCGACCCGGACCTCTTCCCACGTGATCGGCGCGGCGGCGGCCTCGAGGATCGCAACGACGGCGTCGGCGACCTCGGGACCGATTCCGTCGCCGCGGATCAGGGTGACGGTGCGGTTCTGGCTCAAAGCGGCTCCTTCTTGGGGGGCGGATTGGGGAGGATCATCTTGATGCGCCGTACGGCCGTCGGGGTCGCGTCTTCGATGACGAAGTCGGCGAAGCGGCCCTTCCAACGCTCCCCCTTGCGGGGGATCCGGCCGAACCGGAGCATCAGGTGACCGGCGATCGTCTCGGCCTCGTCGCGGGGAAGCGTGATTCCGAATTGCTCCTCGAGGTCGTCCAGGCGCAGGCTGCCGTCGAGGACGAACGCGTGGTCGCCGGCAGGCTCGAAACCGGGCTTCTCCTCGTCGTATTCGTCCTGAATCTGCCCGAGGAGCTCCTCGATCGCGTTCTCGATCGTGACGAGGCCGGCCGTGCCACCATGCTCGTCGACGACGATCGCCATGTGCGTGTGCCGGCGTCGCATCTCGCGAAAGAGATCTTCGGCGTGCTTGAACTCCGGCACCAGGAACGGGGGATCGACGTAGCGGGACAGCTCGAAGGTCTTCTCCTCTTCGTCGGTGAGGTCGAAGAGATCTTTCGCGTGAAGAACGCCGATCACGTTGTCGAGCGCTCCCCGGTAGACGGGCAACCGCGAAAACTTGTGCTCCCGCAGCAGCATGCGGACGTCGGCGAAGCTCGCGGTCTCGGGCAGCGCGACGATTTTCGTGCGGGGCACCATGATGTCGTGGACCGTCTTGTCCCCGAACTCGATGACCTTGTGCAGGAGCTGCCGCTCGCCGCGGTGGATGACCCCTTCGTCGGCACCGAGATTGAAGATGCTCTTGAGCTCGTCTTCGGTCAGGCCGGGTCGGTGCTCGGCGACGCCGAAGAGGCGCAGCGTGGCGTTGGTCATCTTCACGCAGACCTCGGCGACCGGAGACAGAAGCCGCATCATCCAGGACAGCGGGATGGCGACCGCGCGGGAAAATGGCACCGGGGAGGCCGCGGCGATGGCCTTCGGCATCATCTCCGCGAATACGAAGAGGGTCAGGGTCGAGAAGATCACCGCGATGAGGATGCCGTACCGGGGGCCGAACCACCGGTCGGCCAGCGTGGTCGCCGAGGCCGAGGCGGCGCTCAGGAAGAGGTTCTGGGCGATGAGAATCACCGCGAGGAGGCGCGAGGTGCTGGCCCGCAGCGTGCGGATGAGCGCTCCGCGGCGGTCGCCCTTCTCGCGCATCGCCTGGAGGTCGATGCGGCCGAGGGAGACCAGCGCCGTCTCCGAAGCGGCGAAGAAGCCGGAGGCGAGGGTCGACAGCCCGAAGGCCACGGCATAGAGGAGGATTTGCGGATCCATCGGTGGCGTCCTTTCGAATCGAGCCGCGATCTTACAGGCTGCGCCGCTCGATTCGGCCGAGCGCCCAGCGCGCCGCGTCCGCGAGGCCGGCCTCCCCGACCCCGGCCGCGCGGCCAAGGGCGGCAACGGCGGAGGCGTCTCCGCAGGCCCCCGCGGACGCCGCCGCGTTGCGCTGGAGCCCGCGGCGCGCCGGTCGGGTGACCGCCGTTCGGGCGAAGCGGCGATTCCAGGCGCCGCGACCCATCGCCAGGATCTCGGCCCGGGTCGGCGGCGGCGACGGGGCCGGTTCGGCGAGCGGGAGCGGCGCATTCCAGGGGCAAACCTCCTGGCACACGTCGCACCCGAAGACATGCTCCGCGACGGCGGCCTTCCAGCGATCGGGGATGGGGCCGCGATGCTCGATCGTCCAGTAGGCGAGACAGCGTCCGGCGTCGAGCAGGGACGGCTCGAGAAACGCGTCCGTGGGACAGGCGTCGAGGCAGAGGGTGCAGGACCCGCAGCGCTCGGCCGCCGGTGCGTCGGCGGGCAGGTCGAGGTCGGTGAGAATCTCGGCGAGCAGCAGGTAGGATCCGAGCTCCGGATCGATCAGGCACCCGTTCTTCCCGATCCAGCCGAGCCCCGCCGCGGCCGCGAACGCGCGCTCCGCGATCGGCGTCGAGTCGACGCAGATGCGGTAGTTCCAGGCGGCACCGATGCGATGCCGCGTTCGCTCGACCGCGGTCCGGGCGCGTTCGCGGATGGAGCCGTGGTAGTCCGAGCCCCGCGCGTACCGGGCGAAGCGCGCGCCGTCGGACGCGACCCACGGCGCTGCCGAGTGGGGCACGGCGAGGCACACGACCGATCGGGCGCCGGGCAGCAGGCGTCTCGGGTCGCCGCGGGTCCGGCGGGTCTGCCGGAGGTAGCCCATTCCGGCATGGTGACCGGCGTCGATCCAGGACTCGAAGCGCGCGTGGCCGGGGGGCTCCTCCGCACGTGCGATGCCGATACGGGCGAACCCGGCGGCGGTCGCCTCCTCGCGCAAGACGCGCGCGGCCAGGAGCCGGTCGGGCGGGGCGTCGGACGGCAAGGCTTCGATGCTAGCATCCGGGCGCCACGATGCCTTCCGATCGGTTCGCGACGAGAGTCTTCGGCCTCGCGGTCCTGGCGGTTCTCGCGTACGTCCTCGTTCTGATCTTCCGACCGTTCGCGGGGCCGATCGTCTGGGCCGTGCTGATTACGTTTCTGCTCTTCCCCGTCGTGCGAGCGGTACGGCGGATCGTTCGCGGGCGGCGGGGCCTGGCCGCGACTCTCATGACCGTCGGCGTCGTCGTCGGGCTGGTCCTCCCCGCGGTCCTCGTGGCGGGCGCATTCGGCGGGCAGGCCGTGGAGCTCGGCCAGAAGCTGACGCAGCTGGCCGGCCGGTACCAGATTCGGGCGGCCGAGGATCTGACGCACGTACCGATCCTGGGCGAAGCCGTGAAATGGGTGGAGGAGCGCTTCGCCGTGGACACCGTGCAGATGCGGGACTGGCTGATCCAGAGCCTTCAAGTCGTTCTGCAGTTCCTGCTGTCCCACAGCGGGGACTTCGTCGTCGGCGCCTTCGGAGTCTTCGGCAGCCTCTCACTGATGCTGTTCATCCTGTTTTTCTTCCTCCGCGACGGAGACGAGATGGCGGCGAGGGCGGTGAGACTCATCCCGATGGACCACAAGAAGAAAGCGAGGCTCGTTCGCCACCTGGGCGACGTAACGCGCGCGGTCGTCTTTGGAACCCTCGTCACGGCGCTCGTGCAGGGCCTGCTCATCGGCATCGCCTTCGCAGTCACCGGCCTGCCTTCACCGGTGGTGTTCGGAGGGCTCGCCTTCATCGCGTCGTTCGTGCCCTTCGTGGGCACGGCCCTCGTGGTCGGGCCGGCCTGCCTCTTCCTTCTGGCGAAGGGCGTCGTGTGGAAGACCGCCTTCATGCTCGTCTGGGGCGTCGTGGTGGCCGGCAGCGCCGACAACTTCCTCCGGCCGGCGCTCGTTTCGGGGCGGGCGCAGATCGGAACCCTGACGGCGTTTTTCGGGGTGATCGGCGGGATCGGGGCGTTCGGGATCGTCGGGCTCTTCCTGGGCCCGGTCGTCCTGGCCCTCGTTCTCGCGCTGATCGAGTTTGCCGAAGAGGACCGCGCCCTCGAGGCCGGGGCCGGACCGGCGTCGTCGACCTGATTGCCGCGGGCCCGCGGCGCTACTTCCGGACCCAGTCCGCGACGAAGATGTTCGTCTCGTGCGGCTTCGTGCCGTTGCGATTGGATGCGAACACGATGCGCTTGCCGTCGCGGGTGAGCATCGGAAACCCGTCGAAGTCGGGACTGTGGGTGACCTGCGTGAGGTTCGTCCCGTCCTCCCGGATGAGGTAGAGGTCGAATTCCCTGCCCTTCGGGTCGCCGAGGTTGGACGAGAAAATGATCTCCCGTCCGCCGGGCAGAAAGTAGGGGGCGAAGTTGGCGGCTCCGTTGGACGTCACGGCATGGTCCCCGGAGCCGTCGGCGTTCATGACCCGGATCTCGAGTCCGCGCGGGGCGTAGACGTGGCGCGCCAGGTTCTCGCGGAAGAGCGCGAGGCCTTCGGCCGTCTGCGGGTGGTCGGCGCGATAGACGATTTTCCTGCCGTCGTCCGAGAAGAAGGGTCCGCCGTCGTAGCCGGGCGTGTGGGTCAGGCGGCGTACGTCCGATCCGTCCGCCCGCATCACGTAGATCTCGAGGTCGCCGTCGCGGCCCGAGGTGAACACGATGGTCGACCCGTCGGGGGAGATCGTGGCCTCGGCATCGTAGCCCGGAGAGGCGGAGAGGGGATGCACCCCGCTCCCGTCGGCGTTCGCCCCGTAGATGTCGTACTCGTCGAGGGCCCACACGTAGCCCCGCGAACGGTCGGGCCGGGGCGGGCAGGCGGCTCCCGCCCGGAACGTCGAAGCGTAGAGAATTCGATCGCCGTCGGGGAAGAAATACGCGCAGGTCGTTTTGCCCTCGCCGTTGGAGACCCGCCGGAGCCGGGAGCCGTCGGCGCGCATGGTGAAGATCTGGTCACAGGGCAGGGAGCCTTGATCGGACTGGAAGATCAGCTGCGAGTCGTCCGCCGACCAGTAGGCCTCGGCGTTTTGCCCGCCGAAAGTCAGCTGGCGCAGGTTGGCCAGGAACGGTTCCTCGCCCGGCCGGATCAGCGGTGACGGCGTGGGCGCCGGCGTCGGGTCCGGGGAGGCGAAAACCGACAGGGAGGCGAGGGCGATGACGGCGGCGGGAACGGCGTAACGGTGTCGCATGGGCCGGGCATTCTAGCCGCGATTTGCCGTATCCTCGACGGGATTCCCGATGGATTCTCCGAGAGACCTGAAACGCGTCCTCGCGGAAGAGGTGCGCGCCGCGATCGCCGAGACCGCGCCCGCGGCGGCGTCGACCGCTTCGCGCGGAGATGCGTCGAGCGAAAGCGCCCGGGCGGCCCTCGCGCGCGCCGAGGAGGTCATGACTCCGGCCGTCCCGGACGACTCCCCCCTGGCCGGGCTCAAGCGGCTGGCGATTCGGGCGCTGCGATTCCTCTGGCGCAACCAGTCCTCCTTCAACTCCCTGACACTCGCGGCCTCGTCCGGGCTGGCCGACGGCCTCGACCGGTTGCGCGCCGAGTCCTCCCACGGACTCGACGAGCTGTCCCGGAGGGCCGGAATCCAGGAGTCGCGCCTGACGCTCGCCGAGTCGCGGGGCGCCCCCGGTCCCGGCCCGGGACCGGCCCCCGCTCCGGCCGCGGCGATTCCGCCGGGTGTCTACGCGCTCTTCGAAGAGCGATTTCGGGGTAGCCCGGAGGAGATCGCAAGGGGTCAGCGCTTCTACCTCGAGTTCCTGAAGGACCTCCCCGGCCCGGTGCTCGACGTCGGATGCGGTCGAGGCGAGTTCCTGGCCCTGCTTCGGGCCTCCGGAATCCGGGGCAGCGGCCTCGAGGTCAATCCGGTGTCGGTCGAGGCCTGCCGGCGGGCGGGGCTGGACGTCGAGGCGGGGGATGCCCTCGAGAGGCTGAGCGCGCGGCCGGAAGGGCGGCTCGGCGCCGTCGTGGCATTTCAGGTCGTCGAGCACTGGCCGCCCGAGGCGATCTTCCGGTTCCTGCAGCTGGCGCGCCGGGCGCTGGCGCCGGGCGGGAGAATCATCGCCGAGACCATCAACGCCGACTCGCTTTCGGCGCTGCGCGCCTTCTACCTCGACCCCACACACGTCCGTCCGGTCTCGCCCCAGGCGCTGCGCTTTCTCGCCGAGGCGGCCGGTTTCGCCGACGCCCGCATCGAGTTCCGGTCACCGCTGCCGCCCGACGAGCGACTCGAGGAGCGTTCGGAAAACGAAAAGCGGCTGAACGCGCTGCTCTTCGGGCCGCAGGACTACGCGCTCATCGCCCGCGCGCCGATCCCGTGAGGCCGCGTCGCATCCTCGTCCTCGGCGTGCAGACGCCCTTTGCGCGCGGCGGGGCCGAGCGGCACGTGCAGAGGCTGACGGAGGAGCTCGTTCGCCGCGGCGTCGAGGCCGATCTCGTCACGCTGCCTCTGGTCGAGCGCGAGCGATTCGACCTCATCCGCAGCGCCGCGGCCTGGCGCAGCCTCGACCTGAGCGAAGCCGGCGGGCGGCCGGTCGATGCGGTCATCGCGACACGATTTCCGAGCTATGCGGTCCGACATCCGAACAAGGTCGTCTGGCTCATTCACCAGTACCGCCAGGCCTACGATCAGTACGGCACCGCATTTTCCGACCTGACGTCCTCGCCCGAGGACCGGCGGACTCGGGAGTCGATCGCCGAGATCGACCGCGTCGGTCTCTCCGAGGCGCGGGCGATCTTCGCCAATTCGCGGACCGTCGCCGCGCGCCTCCTGCGGTTCAACGGAATCCGTTCCGAGCCCCTCTACCATCCGCCGCCCCTGGCGGGTCGCTACAGGAGCGGGCCGTCCGGCGACACGGTTCTCTGGATCGGGCGCCTCGACGCGTGGAAGCGCCCGGGACTCCTCCTCGAAGCCCTGCCTCACGCGCCGGAAGCCTGCGCCATTTTCCTGGGACGCGGACCGGAGGAGGAGCGGCTCCGGAGGCGCGCGGCCGAGCTCGGCGTCGAGCCGCGTGTCCGGTTCCTTGCGGCCGTGGATGACGAAACGCTTCTGGGTCTCTACGCCGAGGCGCGGCTGGTCGCCGTCACGGCCTCCGGGGAGGACCTGGGCTACGTCCCGCTCGAGGCTCACCTTTCGGGCAAGGCCGTTCTGACCACCGAGGATGCGGGGGGGCCGCTCGAGTTCGTCCGGGACGGCGAGACGGGGCTCGTCGTGGCGCCGCGGCCGGAGGCCCTGGGAGTGGCCCTGCGTCTCGCCTGGTCGCGTCCGGAAGCACTCGTCGAGATGGGAGAGGCCGGAAGGCGGCGCGCGGCGCGCCTGACCTGGGACGAGCCCGTGGAGCGGCTGCTGGCCGGGGCCGGGCTGACATGAGCACCGATCCCCTGCGCCGGCTGGCCCAGGAGCGGGGCCGTGTTCTCGGGGAGCTCGGCGTGCGCCCGGACGACGCGCGGTGGATCCGGATGGAAGCCGACGCCCTGGCGAGCCTCATCGTTGCGCGGCTGCGGGTTCGCCTGCCGCGTCCGCTCGAGTCGCTCGTGAGGCGCCTCGGCCGCTGGCTCCGCTAGATCTCGTTTCTCAACATGTTGTTCACGCGCCACGGTGGCGTGAGACCGGGGCGCGGCCGACTCGGGGTTCGCAGGAGAGCCGGCGCGCTGAACAACGTCTTGAGAATTCACCGCTGGCCCGTCATCCTGCGTTCAACGCCGGCCGGCGGCCGCGAGGATCCGGGCCGAATACAGCCGGGACCGGTTACGGCCCGTGTCCTTCGCGTAGTACAGCGCCTTGTCGGCGCGGACGAGCAGCTCGTGGCGGTCCTCGGCGGGCGGGCCGTTGGTGTCGGCCACGCCGGCGGAAACGGTGACGCGGAACGGGCGCCCCGCGGCGAAGGGCTCGCGCTCGACGTTGCGACGGACGCGATCGGCAACGGCGAGCGCCGAGCGGGCGGAGGTTTCGGGAAACAGAACGGCGAACTCCTCACCGCCATAGCGGCAGGCCAGATCGCTCGACCGCACCGCGGCGCGCAGGATCTCTCCGAACCGCCGGATGGCCATGTCGCCGGCGCCATGGCCGAGGGAGTCGTTGAGCTTCTTGAAGTGGTCCAGGTCGAAGAGCGCCACGGACAGGGGGGCGCCGTATCGGCGGTGCCTTGCCCATTCCTCGGCGAACCGGGTCTCGAAATAGCGCCGCGACGAAAGCCCGGAGAGCTCGTCGGTGACCGCGATCTCCCAGTTGCGGGAAGCGTGAAGTGACGCGGTCAGCGGGGCGAGAAGGGCGCGAATCTCGGCCTTGCGGCCCTCGTCGACCGCCCGGGTCGAAACGAGGACGAGGTAGGCGACGAGCGAATCGCCCGAATACAGGGGCAGGTGAAGGACGGGTGTCGGATGTGCGCCCGGGAGCAGCTCGATGGGCGCGAACGAGCGGTCCGTTTCGGTGGCGGCGAACTGGAGCTCGACGGCGCGGGAGTCGACGATCTGACCGATCCGCGGATTCCGGAGTTCACGTTCGGGGCGGCGCTCCGCGGCTGGCCCGCCGGGGGGCAGCGTCCAGACCTCCGTGATCCGTTGCGCGGAATCGACCCGATAGAGGTCGAATCGCACCAGCGGAAGGATCTCCGAGGCCGCGCGGAACGCGTGCTGCAGGATGTGGCGCGGATCGGGAGATTCGCCCAGGAAATGCGACTCGCGCTCGCGCGCCTGGAGGCGCGCCTCGAGCTGGCCGACCCGGCGACGCAGGCGCCAGGCGCGGGCCGCAAGCGAAATTGCGGCGGCCGCCAGGAGCAACTCGGCCCAGAACGGAAACACCGGCTCGAGTGTAGACCGCCCCGCAAGAGCCTCGAAAAACGAGAGGCCCCCTCTCGGGGGCCTCGGTGCAACCGTGCTGGGGAGTGCGACTCAGTGAGCTTCGGGAGTCGTGGTCGCCGGGGCCGTTTCCGTCGACGTCATCGTGGTCATGGTCTCCGTCGAGGTCGTGGCCGCCGTTCCCGTCTCTTCGACGACCGCCGGGGCTTCCGCAGCCGGGGCGGGCGCGGGGGCCGGCTCCTCTTTCTTCTGGCAGCCGGTGGTCAGCGCCATCGCCGCCACGGCCGCAAAACCCAGGGTCAGAACCTTCTTCATATCCCTCTTCTCCTTCTGCAAAATGCAGGCGTCCCGTCGGAACGCAAAAAAAATCCCCTGCGAAAATCGACGCGGAATGATACCCGAACCCCGGCGGCTGTCAACCGAAAACGCGCCTTCGACTCGGTGGCGCGGGTCCGCTATCCTGACGGTGGACCGGCGGAGGACCGCCGGCCACCGAGGGAAACGGAGGTTACCCAGTGTTCGAGGGCCTTTCCGAGCGGATGCAGGGTGTCTTCAAGGAGCTCCGGGGAGAGGGGCACCTGACCGATTACCACCTCGACCAGGCGCTTCGGCAGATCCGGCTCTCGCTGCTCGAAGCCGATGTGGCCCTGCCGGTCGTGAAGCGATTTACCGAGAAGGTCAAGGAGCGCGCCGTCGGCGCCAAAGTCACCCAGCAGCTCTCGCCCGCGCAGGAGGTCACCCGGATCGTCCGGGACGAGTTGATGGCGCTGCTCGGAGGCAAGGCCGTCGATGTCGTCCTCACCGGGAAGCCCGCGGTCATCGCCCTCGTCGGCCTCCAGGGTTCGGGAAAGACGACTTCCGCAGCCAAGCTCGCGCGCCACCTGAAGACCCGCGGCAGGTATCCGCTGATCGTCGCTGCCGATCTGGCGCGGCCCGCCGCCGTCGAACAGCTCGCGGTCCTCGGCCGTCAGATCGGCGTGCCGGTCTTCGAGCCGAAGGGAACCGACCCGGTCGAGGCCGCCCGACAGGGTCTGCGCGAAGCGCGCCAGACCGGACGCGACACCGTCATCGTGGATACGGCCGGACGGCTCCATGTCGACGAAGAGCTGATGCGCCAGGTCCAGGCGGTCGCGGCCGCGGTCGAGCCGCAGGAGATTCTCTTCGTCGCCGACGCCATGACGGGACAGGACGCGGTGCGGTCGGCGTCCGGTTTCGCGCAGGCGTTGCCGCTGACCGGGATCATTTTCACCAAGACCGACGGAGACGCGCGCGGGGGCGCCGCCCTGACCGTCGTGACGACGATCGGTAAGCCCATCAAGTTCGTCGGCGTGGGGGAGAAGCCCGAAGACTTCGAACCCTTTCATCCCGACCGGATGGCGTCCCGCATCCTGGGCCTCGGCGACGTCCTGACGCTGATCGAAAAGGTCGAGGCTTCGGTCGACGCCGAGGCCGCGAAGAAGCTGGCCGCGAAGACGGCGACAGGGGAGTTCACGCTCGAGGATCTGCGCGACCAGCTCGCGTCGATGAAGAAAATGGGCCCGATCGAGGGATTGCTCGACCTTCTTCCGAAGGGGGGCGCCTTCAAGGCCCTCCGCCAGCCGGAGAGCGTCGATGAGAAGGCCCTCGTCCGGGTCACCGCCATGATCGATTCGATGACCCTGGAGGAACGGCGATATCCGCAGGTCCTCAACGGCAGCCGCAAGAAACGGATCGCGGGCGGTTCGGGCACCTCGGTGGCCGAGATCAACCGCCTGCTGAAGCAGTATCAGCAGATGCGACGGATGATGCGAACGGCCCGAAAAGGGGTTCGGGGCCTGGACCTTTCCAAGCTGGCTCTGCCCGGGGGCCGCTAGGTCCCGGGCGGGCCGGGCCGGGGACTGGTGTAGAATGCCCCGCTTTTGAATAGGCCGAGAGGAAACTGAAACCATGCTCAAGATCCGCCTGCGCCGGATGGGCGCTCGCAACCGTCCCTACTACCGCATCGTGGTCTCCGATTCGCGTCGCACCGCGCGCGCCGAGGTCCTCGAGGAGCTCGGTTCGTACGATCCCGTCGTCAACCCTCCGACGCTCTCGTTCGACCGGGAAAGAGCCCGCGTCTGGATCGGCAAGGGCGCGAGCCTCTCGCCGACCGTCCAGTCGCTGCTCGAGCGGCCGGAGCCGGCCCCCGTCCCGGCGGCTTGACGCCATGAAACGCCTGGTCGAAACCGTCGTTCGCCGTCTCTCCGATCGACCCGACGAAACGCGGGTGATCGAAAGCTTCGAGGGCCGGACGTCGGTCTACGACATCGACGTCCCGGAGGGGGACCGTGGGCGCCTGATCGGCCGCGAAGGTCGGACGATCCGCGCCCTGCGCGGCTTCGTGGCGGCCGCCGCCGCGGCGCGCGGCAAGAAAGTCCTCATCCGCGTCCGCGACTAGTGACCTGTAACAGCCGGTTCGATATCGACCTCGGGGCGAGAATGGCGCAGCAAGCCCTGCAGTGCCAGAGCCACACGGCTTGTCTCGGGCCAGACGGCGCTATCGAGACTCCTGTTACCGAGTACTAGGTCGCGCGGCGCGCTCCGGGCGCGATGCCGGATTCCCCAGAGTTTCTGGTCGTCGGAAGGGTCGAGCGCCCTCACGGTCTGACCGGAGAGGTCTCGGTCTCGATCCGGACCGATTTTCCCGAACGCTTCGAGCCGGGCGGCGTCCTGGAGTGGAGGCGCGGCGGCGAGAGCCGGGCGCTCACGCTATCTGCGGTGCGCCGGCACGGTCATCGCCTCCTGGTGGTTTTCGAAGGCGTCGCCGACGTCGACGGAGCACGCCGTCTTGCCGGCGGTGAGCTCGGAGTGCCCGCCGGCGAGGCGTTTCCCGCGCCGGACGGCTACTTCTACGAACACCAGATCCGCGGCCTCGTCTGCGAGGGCCCGTCCGGGCGCCGTCTGGGAATCGCGGTCGCCCTCGAGAGCACGCCCGCCGGGCCGCTGCTCTCGGTCGAGGTTCGACCGGGCCGCCTGGCGCTCGTTCCGTTCGTGGATGGGATCGTCGTCGCGGTCGATCGGCCCGGACGCCGAATCGTTCTCGATCCGCCGGAGGGCCTGATGGAACTGGCCGACGGCTGACGGCGTGAGACACTAACGCAGCCGGCGGGGGCTCATGCAGATCGAGATCCTGACCATCTTTCCCGGCTATTTCACGTCGCCCCTGCGCGAAAGCCTGCTCGGCAAGGCGATCGCCGGCGGGCTCGTGGACGTCCGGGCGACCGACCTGAGGGATTTCGCCCGGGACCGCCATCGCAAGGTGGACGACGAGCCCTACGGCGGAGGCGCGGGCATGGTCATGCTCGCCCCGGTGGTGGCGGAGGCGATCGAGGCCCGGCGCGAGCCGCCCGGGCTGCCGCGGGCATGGACGGTGCTGCTGGCGCCCGAAGGAGCCCGGCTCGAGCACGAGCGGGCGGCGGCGCTGGCTCGGCGCGAGAGGCTGCTCCTCGTCTGCGGACGGTACGAGGGCATCGATGAGCGCGTTCGGGACCTGGGTCTCTACGACGAGGAGATCTCGCTCGGCGACTTCGTCCTGCCCGGGGGCGAAGCGGCGGCCCTCGCGCTGACCGAGGCCGTTTCGCGGCTCCTGCCGGGCGTGGTCGGGGCCGCCGAGTCCCTCGAAAACGAGTCCTTTCTCCGCGAGCGGCTGGACTATCCGCATTACACGCGCCCGCGCGAGTTTCGGGGCCTGGAAGTCCCGGAAGTGCTCCTGTCGGGGGACCACCGACGGATCGAGGGATTTCGGCGCGCGCGGGCGCTGGAGCGGACGCGCCGGCGGCGCCCGGACCTGCTCCTCCGGCGGCCGGAGGAGCCGGGCGAGCGGGGCGACTGAGGCCGGGTTGCCCCGGAAGGCCCGTTCGTTTAGAATTCGCCGTTTCCGTGAGTTTTCGCGACTGTTTTGGGAGAGCCCTGTCATGACCGACCTCCTGCTCGACATCGAAAAGCCGGCCCTCAAGACCGACGTTCCGGCATTTGCCCCGGGGGACAGCGTCCGAGTGCACGTGAAGGTGCGCGAGGGCGAGAAAGAGCGCATCCAGCTCTTTGCCGGGGTGGTCATCGCTCGCCGCGGCGGAGGGGCCCGCGAGACCTTCACCGTTCGCAAGATCTCGGGCGGGATCGGCGTGGAGCGCATCTTCCCGCTCCACTCGCCGATCATCGACAAGATCGACGTCGAGCGCCAGGGTGCGGTACGGCGCGCCAAGCTCTACTACCTCCGCGAGCGCCGGGGCAAGGCCGCACGCATCGACGAGAAGCAGACCGACCAGTCCTGACACTTTCCAGGACGTGACTCCCGACCCGCTCGCCGCTCTATTCGCCGAGTTGGGTCGTCTGCGAGATCTGACCCGGGTCGAGGCCGAACTCGCCTGCCGCGGATTCCGGCGGGTCGCCGGGGTCGACGAGGCGGGACGCGGCTCGCTGGCGGGGCCGGTCGTGGCCGCTGCGGTCGTGCTCGCGCCGGGCTGCGTGATCCCCGGCATCGACGACTCCAAGAAGCTCGACGCGGAGGCCCGTGAGCGGCTGGCCCCCGAGATCCGGCGGCGGGCGTTGGCGGTCGGCGTGGGCGTCGTTTCGGCCCGCGACATCGACTCCGGGGACATCCTTCGGGCGAGCCTCCAGGCGATGCGGCTGGCCGTCGTCGCGCTCGAGCCGCCGCCCGAGGTCCTGCTGGTCGACGCCGTCACGGTCCCGGGCGTCCGCATGCCTCAGATCCCGATCGTTCACGGCGACGCGCTCTCGGCGTCGATCGCGGCGGCCTCGATCATCGCCAAAGTCCACCGCGACGGACTCCTCGACGGGCTGGCGCGGGTGCACCCGGCCTACGGATTCGACCAGCACAAGGGCTACGGGACGCCCGACCACTGGGATGCGCTCCGGCGCTGCGGGCCATGCGCGGAGCACCGCCTGACTTACCGGGGCGTCGTGCCCGAGCCGCCCGAACCGGGGATCGTGGGCCGGATGGCTCGCCGTCGCGGTTAGAATCAGCGTTCAGATGGCGGTCAACCGCGAACAGGTCCTTCAGTCCGCCGAAAAGCTCCTAGCCCGAGGCAAGCTCGACCAGGCGCTCAAGGAGTACCTGCGCGTCCTCGAGGAGAACCCCAAGGACATTTCGACGCTCAACAAGGTGGGAGACCTGTACGTCCGGATGAACCGGCCGGCCGATTCGATTCCCTACTTCACGCGGATCGCGGATTTCTACTCGAAGGACGGCTTCTTCCTGAAGGCGATCGCGATCTTCAAGAAAATCAACAAGATCGACCCGGCACAGCTCGAAGTCTACGACAAGCTCGCCGACCTCTACCACAAGCAGGGGCTGGTCCAGGACGCGCGCAGCCAGTACCAGGTCCTTGCGGATCACTACCAGAAGAACAACAGGGCCGTGGACGCGATCGAGGTCTACAAGAAGATGGCCACGATCGACCCCGGCGACATGCGGATCCAGGTCCGGCTCGCCGACCTCTACCGCGCCTCCAATCAGAAAGACCAGGCCGTCATGCAGTACGGCCTGATCGGTTCGATGCTGCTCAAGCGGGGCGCGCACGACGAGGCCGCGCAGGTCTTCCAGAAGGCGCTCGAACTCTCGCCCGACGACGCCGAGTCGCAGAAGAATCTGGTCCGCTCCCTGCTGGCCCAGAACAACACCGAGGCCGCGATGGCGATCCTGAGGGCCGCCCCGCGCACGGCGTCGAGCCTCGCGCTGTTCGCCGAAGCCCAGCTCGAAATGGGGCAGCGCGCCGAGGCCGTGAGGACCGCCGAACAGGCGCTTGCGCTCGACGCGGACGCGGAGGCGCCGCGCGTTTTTCTCTGTCGGCTGCGTGTGCAGGAGCAGGGGCTCGATCGCGCCGCAGCCGTCATCGCGCCGGCTGTCGATGCGCGCGGTTCGCCGCCGCGAATACGCGCGGGCCGCCGAACTGCTCGAGCCGATCCTGGCGGCCGATCCCGGCCACGCCGCGGCTCTCGAAAAACTCGCTGCCGTCCACGAGGCCGAAGGCAACCGTCCGGCGTTGGCCAAGGTCCATGTGCGCGCTGGGAGAGGCGGCGGAGAAGCGCCAGGATCCCGCCACCGCACTCGAGCACTATCGGCGTGCGCAGGAGGCGAACCCTGCCGACGCCGAGGCCGCCTCCCGGCTCAAGGACATCGGCCCGCCGACCGATGTTGCGGAGCCGGAGCCGTCCGCGCCGAGCCCGGCCGAGGCGGCACCGGAATACCAGGAGCTCGTGATCGACCTGGAGGACTCCGCTTCGGTACACGCGCCGCAGCCGAAGGTGCCTTCGATCGAGTGGGACGAGGCCCAGCAGGCGGCCGGACAGGAACCCGCCCCGCCCTCGACGCCTGCGGCACCGGTGGCGCGACCGCCGGCGGCGGCGACGCCGGCACCCCTGCCTCCGGAGGGCGGGCCGCCGGTCAACGACCAACAGATCGAGACTCTCATCGTCGAGGCCGAGGTCTTCGCCAAGTACGGACTGGTCGACAAGGCGATCGAACGCTTGTTTTCGCTGGTGCGCCGCCGGCCCGATCTCCTCAAGGCCAGGGAGCGGCTGGTGGAGCTGCTCGGCGAGTCGAAAAATCCGGCGCTGCAGCGCGAGGCCGAGGCCCTGGCGGCGGCCTACCGGGACACGGGCAGCCACGACCTCGCTGCCCGCGTCCTGGCGACGGCGGGTCTGGGGCCCGTGGAGGAAGCGATGCCGATCGCCCCGGCACCGCCTCCGCCCGCTGCGTCGGGCGAGGTCGAGTTCGAGGAGTTCGATATCGGGCACACTCCGGCCTCTCCGCCGATCGCCAGCGGTGCCCCGCCGGAGGACGCGATCGATTTCGCGGACACGGGTCTGACCGACGAGCCGGCTCCCTTCGAGAGGCTGGCGACGCCCGAGCCGGAGGCCTCCGCCGATTCGGAGTTCGTGTCGTACGAGCAGCTGGGCAACCTCCTGGAGGACGAGATGCAGCGGGCGGGTGAGAGTCCGCAGGAACCGTCGCCCATGCCCATCGTCGACGAGGCAAATCTTTTTGCCGACGAGCAGAAGTTCTTCAACCTCGCCGAGGAGCTCGAGAAGGAGCTCGGCGAGGAGGCCGTGACCGAAGAGCCCGGGGAGATCTCGACGCCGCAGGGCGAGGTGTCCCTCGAGGAGATCTTCCGGGAATTCAAGAAGGGCGTCGAGCAACAGCTTTCGGCCGAGGACTACGAGACCCACTACAACCTGGGGATCGCCTACAAGGAGATGGGCCTCGTCGACGAGGCCATCGGAGAGTTTCAGCTCGCGAGCAAGGACCCGGGCCGGGCCGTCGAGTGCTGCAGCATGCTCGGGCATTGCTTTCTCGAGAAGGGGATGCCACAGCTCGCGATCAAGTGGTTTCGCAAGGGGCTCGACGTTCCCGCGATCCGCGACGCGGAGACCGCCGGAATGCTTTACGACCTCGCCAGCGTCTACCAGGACACCGGGGAGACGGAACTGGCCTATCGGACGTTCCAGGAGGTCTTCGGCCTGAACGCGAACTACCGCGACGTGGTCCAGCGCGTACGCGATCTCGAGGCCGTGCGGAAGAACGACTGAGCGTGCGGGTGGGCCACTCCGGGTGGACCGTTTGACCTCGCCGCTCGCCGCCGCCCGCGCGGAGCCTCTCCTGCGCGTCGAAGACCTGACGGTCGAGCTGCCCGTCGCGGGCCGCCTCCTTCCGGCCGTGGATGGCGTGACGTTCACGCTCGCCGAAGGCGAATCCGTCGCCGTCGTGGGCGAGAGCGGCAGCGGCAAGACGCAGTTGGCGCGGGCGATCCTCGGCCTGTCCCCGCCCGGAGCGCGTGTCCGGGGCCGGATGTTCTATCGCGGCCGGGAGCTCGTCGGGCTGGCGGAGAAGCCCTGGCAAAGGCTTCGGGGAGCCGAGATCGGTCTGGTATTCCAGGAGCCGGCGGCCGCGCTCGATCCCGTGCGGACGGTGGGAGCCGGGATCGAGGAGGCCATTCGCCTTCATTCGCGTCTGCCCCGCGCGCGGGTACGGGACCTGGCCCGGGCCGCGCTCGCGGACGTCGCGTTCCCCGATCCGGACGGTGGCCTGGACGAGTACCCGCACCGCCTCTCCGGCGGCTTGCGGCAGCGCGCGCACCTGGCCTCGGTGCTTGCCGCCGGGCCGAAGCTGCTGGTCGCGGACGAGCCGACGGCATCGCTGGATGCCACCGTCGCCCGGGAAATCCTGGAGCTGCTCGATCGGTTGCGCCGCGAACGGGGCCTGACCGTCCTTCTCATCACCCACGATCTGGGCGTCGTCGCGCGGCACTGCGAGCGCATCCTGGTCGTGTACGCCGGCCGGATCGTCGAAGAAGCGGCGACGGAGGATCTCTTCCGTTCTCCCTCTCACCCCTACACGCGGGGATTGCTTCGATCGGTTCCGCGGCTGTCCGCGGAGGCCCGTCGGGCGGGGGAGCGATACGACGCGATCCCCGGCGCCCTGCCGGACCTCGCCGAGCGCGGGACCTCGCAATGCGCATTCGCGCCGCGATGCGAAGAACGGTTCGACCCCTGCGCGATCCGGGAGCCGGAGCTCTACGCCACACCCATCGGACGGGCGCGCTGCTTTCTCTACGAGTCCGACCCGCCCGCCGGCCGCACGCCATGAACGCGCCGTTGCTGCTCGCCGAGGGCCTCGAGAAGCGTTTCACGATCCGGCGCGGGAATCTTCGGCGCCGACGCCGGCTCTCTCCTCGCGCTGCGCGGCGTCGGATTTCGAATCGAGGCCGGCGAGACCCTGGGCCTCGTGGGAGAGTCGGGCAGCGGAAAGACGACGGCCGGCCGCATCGTCGCGCGTCTGCTCGAACCGGACGCGGGGCGGATCCTGTTCGACGGGATCGACTGGCTGGCGCTCGAGGGCTCCGAGCTGCGCCGCCGCCGCCGCGAGCTGCAGATCGTGTTCCAGGACCCGCAATCGTCCCTGAATCCCCGGATGCGCGCCGGGCGATCAGATCGCCGAGCCCCTGCGCGTGCAGAGCATCGCCCGGGGCCGCTCGCTGACGGAGACGCGTCGAGTCGCTGCTGGCCGACGTCGGGCCTTTCGCCGGCGATCGGCACCCGGTTTCCGTCGGAGCTGTCCGGCGGCCAGCGCCAACGCGTGGCGATCGCCCGCGCACTCGCCACCGGCCCCCGGCTGATCGTTTGCGACGAGCCGGTGTCCGCGCTCGACGTGTCGGTGGCGGCGCAAATCGTGAACCTGTTGATCGATCTCCGGGAGCGGACGGGAATCTCGTATCTCCTGATCTCCCACGACCTGGCGGTGGTGGCGCGCCTGGCGGACCGCGTCTGCGTCTTCTACCTCGGGCGGGTCGTCGAGGAGGGGCCCACCGCGGAACTGACCCGCCGACCGCTCCATCCCTACACGGCGGCGCTCGTTGCGGCTTCGCCCGACCCGGACCCGGGCGCCGTCGGTCCGAAAATCACGCCGTACGGCGAGCCGCCGTCGGCGGGGCAGCCGCCTCCGGGGTGTCCCTATCACCCGAGGTGCCCGATCGTCCGGGAACGCTGTCGGGGAGAGAGGCCGAGCCTCGCGCAAGCCTCTCCGGGGCGCCGTGTTGCGTGCTTTTTTCCGGGCGAAATGCCGTGATATGAGGACTTACCGAAACATTCGCCGGACCGCTGCGTAAATTGGGGTGACAAAAGGAGTCATGGCATGAAGAGCTCGTTGAGGTTCCGAGGCGTGGGTGCGGTCGCCACCGCCGCCCTCCTCATCGCGGCGACCGGTTCGGCGCCGGCGCAGACGGCCGGCGCCGTCGTGAGCGCCCGGCCGGGTGAGCGGACACCGATGGCGGTTCCGGCGCCAGGGGCCGAGGGTCTCCCGCTTTCGCTCGATCAGGCGATCCGGATCGCGCTGGCGAACAACCAGGACCTGAACGTTTCGGTCAACTCCGCCGAGGCGTCGCAGTTCTACCTGTTTCAGAACAAGGGGATCTACGACCCGCTCCTGACCACGAACGTCACGCGTTTCCACACCGACACGCCGACGTCCTCGGAGCTCGCCGGCGCCGACGTCCTGAAGAACGACACCTGGGACGCGGGGATCGGACTCAACCAGCTCACCCCCTGGGGCGGAACGGTCCAGTTCGGCCTCACCGGATCCCGGAACCTGACGAACAACTCCTTCGCCAGCGTCAACCCGGCTCTCCCCTCGGGCCTGTCGCTCGGGCTGTCCCAGCCCCTGTTGCGAAACTTCGGGCGGCTTCCGACCGAGATCAACATCGAGACGGCCCGCAACGCGCGCGACGCCTCGTACCAGACGTTCGTGCGGAGCGTCCAGAGCGTCATCAACGCGGTCGAGCAGTCCTACTGGGACCTCGTCTATTCCCGCGCCAACCTCAAGGTGAAGGTCGAGGCCCGGGACATCGCAAAGGAGCTCAATCGCATCACGAAGATCAAGATCGACGTGGGCTCGCTCGCGCCGATCGACGTCGTACAGACGGAGGTCGGGATCGCGACCGCCGAACAGGACATCATCAATGCCGATGCCACCGTCGGCCTCGCCGAAGACCAGCTGCGGCGCAACCTGAACTTCGAAGCGGAAACGCCCACGACCGTCCCCATCATTCCGACGGACGAGCTCAACGTCCAGCGTCAACCCTTCGACCTCGCCGAAGGCGTCCGGACGGCCCTGGAGCGGCGGCCGGAAATCATCGCGCAGAATTACGCCGTCGCCTCCGATCTGCTTCGGTACGAATACTGGAAGAACCAGACCCTGCCGCAACTCGACCTGGTGGCCGGATACGGAAAGAACGGGCTGTCCGGGACCTTCTTCAACCCCGCGGTCCCCGGACAGGTGATCGCGCAGGGAAACTGGTGGGACTCGGCCGACCAGCTCTTCTCGGAGAACTTCAAGAACTGGCGCGTCGGGCTCGTCTTCTCCTATCCGATCCTGAATCGGGCCGCGAAGGGGGCCCGGGGCGTCGCCCAGTTCAACCTGGAGTCGTCGCGTGCCAGCCTGACGGTTCTCGAGCAGGACATCGTCCTCAACGTTCGGAACGCCCATCGCGCCATCGTCACCGGGATCCGGCAGATCGACGCGGCCGCCAAAGGACGCGAGCTCGCGGAGCGCAATCTCGATGCGGCCCGCAAGAAGTACGACAACGGAATGACGACGTCCTTCGAGGTCTCGCAGATCCAGAACCAGCTCTCCGATGCCCAGTCCAAGTACCTGAACGCCCTGGTGCTGTACCGCAAGGCCGTCTCGGCGTATCACAACGCGATCGCGGACATCCTCGAATGGAAAAACGTCAAGATCGACGGCCTTCCCGACATGGCGCCGCCGCAGACGGTCGAGGCGCGCGCCGCGTTCGTCGAGCGGGCGCTCAACCTCGGGACGCCGGCGGGAGCGCCCTAGCCGGATGCGCGAAGCCGCTCCGGCGGCTCCCGGGGGGAGTGGCGCCTCCGAGAACGCCTTCGGGCGGCTGATCGGAGTCTTCGTGAGTCCCGTCCGGACGTTCGCGGCCATCGCGGCGAGGCCCACGTGGCTCCTACCGGTCGTCATTTCGGCGGGGCTGTCGCTTCCCGTCTCGGAGCTGATTCTCTCGAAGACCGACTGGAGGGTTGTCGTCTCGGCCCAGATCGCAAAATCAGGGCGCCGGCTCTCTGACGCGCAGATCGACCAGGCCGTCGAGCAGGCGCAGCGGATCTCCTGGCTCTGGGACCTCATCGCGGTCTTGGCGCCGATCCTCGTCCTGTTCATCGTCGCTGCCGTGCTCTGGGGCGCCTGCAACGCGTTCGGCTGGGAGGTCCGGTTCCGCCAATCGCTCGGTGTCTCGTCGCACGCTTTCTTGCCGGGCGTTCTCACCGCGCTCGGCCTGCTCGTAGCCCTCTGGAACCGGACGACGGTCGACCCCCGGAAGATCGGCGATGTCCTTCCGACCAATCTCGGCCACTTCTTCGCGGGCCGGGTCGACGAGGTGATGCACGGGCTGCTGTCCTCCATCGACCTGTTTTCCTTCTGGACCATGGTGCTGCTCGTGCTCGGGCTCTCGGCAGCGGCGAACGCCTCGCGGGCACGTGTCGCGGCCCTGGTCCTGACCCTGTGGGGCCTCTACGTCCTGGGGAAGGCGGGGGTCTCGGCGATGATGGGGTGAGAACCGTCCTCGAAACAGGACGCGCGAAAATCCGTATAGACGCATAGAGAGGACTCCGCCTGATGCTGATCGACATTCGGGACATCACGAAGGTCTACGAGATGGGGGAGGAGAGGGTCCACGCTCTCTCCGGGGTTTCCCTCGGCGTCGAGCGGGGCGAGTACCTCGCCATCATGGGGCCGTCGGGTTCCGGGAAGTCGACCCTCATGAACCTGATCGGCTGTCTCGACACGCCGAGCTCCGGGTCCTACGTCCTCAACGGCAAGGAAGTCGCCCGGATGACCGACGACGAGCTCGCCGCGATCCGCAACCAGGAAATCGGTTTCGTGTTCCAGACGTTCAATCTCCTGCCGCGGACTTCCGCGATCCAGCAGGTCGAGTTGCCCCTCGTCTACGCCGGGCTGCCGCGCAAGGAGCGTCGCGACCGCGCCGTCAAGTCGCTGAAGGCCGTGGGCCTGGGCGACCGGATGAACCACACGCCCAACGAGATGTCGGGCGGCCAGCGTCAGCGGGTCGCCGTGGCCCGCGCGCTCATCAACGACCCGTCGATCCTGCTGGCCGACGAACCCACGGGAAACCTCGATTCCCAGACCGGTGCCGAGATCATGGCCCTCTTCGACGAGCTCAACGCGCGCGGCAACACGATCGTCGTCGTCACGCACGAGGAGGACATCGCCGCCCACGCGCGGCGCATCGTCCGCCTCAAGGACGGCAAGGTCCGCGACGACCAGGTCAACGAGCACAAGCGCGTCGCGGAGCCGGCGGCCGTCTAGGCGTTCGCGATCTAGGGTCCGTAGAGGACGAGCCCGAAGGTCTTGACGAGAAAGGCCGCCATCTGCTGGCGGTTGGTCGGATTGGCCGGGCAGTACTGGAGCGGGTTCGCGGCGCAGCCTCCCGTGACCTGCCGCGCGTAGAGCTCCTCGATCCAGGCCACGAAGGGGTTGGAAAGCGGGACGTCCTGGAAGATGCCCGTCGCGGCCGGGGGCGTGTAGCCCGAGCCCTCCAGGGTCTTGAGCAGGAAGACCGCCATCTGCTGGCGGTTCACGATGGCATCCGGACAGTAGCTGATGGGCGCCGGCGGCGGGCCGCCCGAGCAGCCGCCGGTGATGCCGCGGGCATAGAGGTCCTCGATCCAGTGGACGAACGGGTTGGAGAGGGGGACGTCCGTGAAGACGGTGCCGGTGCCCGTGGGAGGCGCGTAGCTCGATCCGTAGCGGGACTTCAGCAGGAAAACCGCCATCTGCTGCCGCTTGACGCCGTCGGTCGGGCAGTAGCCTCCGCACGCGCCGCCGGCGGTGATGCCGTTGTGAAAGAGGTTTTCGACGAATCGGAAAAAGAGGCTCGAGCCCGGCACGTCGGCGAAGCTTCCTCCCACGTGCAGGGTTCGCGTGACCGACACTCCCTCCGAGAGGGCTTCGTCGTAGGTCGCGTCCCAGTGCGGCGTCCCCGCGGGGCGGGCACCCACGAGCTCGAATTCGAGACAGTTGCCCGACGCCGTGAAGCAATCGACGGACGCCGAGCCGCCCGCGGCCGAAGACGCGGCCTGGGCCGGCAGCGTGCCGTAATCCGCCGAGGCGTCGTGGATCGTGTAGATGGGTCCGGCGGGCCCCGTGAAATTGCTCGCCGCGCCGGAGAGGGGATAGGGGGCTCCCGAAAGGTTGAGATACGCGGGATCGACCACCACGCGTTCGCCGGTCTCGAGCACGCCGTTGAGGTTCGAGGAGCCCCCGCTCGCGCGTTCGTCGACGGTGAACGCCGTGACGTCCGGATGGCCGCCGCGCCGCGCGAACACGTCGACGTCGCCGCCCGGCCCGAGGTCCTGCCACGCGAAGACGAAGTGTCGGCCGTTGTCGGCCGCCACGGTTCGCGCGAACGGCTGGGTCGAGACGGCGAGGTCGTGAAGATCGAAGGGGCCCCCGACGGGGGCCAGATCATCGTCGAACCGCGCACCCTCGATCAGGGCGAGCAGGACGCTGGTGCTGGAGGCCGGGACCCAGACGGCGCCGTAGCCGCCGAGCTCCCGCTTCGAAATCACCACGTCGGTGCCCTGGCCGAGCAGGACGTTGCCGCCGACGGGCGCCCCCGTGGCGTCGAACTTCTGCGCGTGAATCGAGAACGGGGGATTCTCCCCGTTGTCCCAGGCGACCACGAATCCTCCGGTCCCGTCCATGGCGACGGACGGGCGCCGCTGAAATCCGGTCGTGTAGGAGTTGACGTCGATCTCGCCGGTGATCGGAACGCCATTCGAGGCATAGGCGCGCGCACGAATGCCGGTGGCGGAACCGTCGTCGTAGGACTGCCAGGCGACGACGAAGTTGCCCGCGGCGTCCATGTCGATGGAGGGCGATTGAATGTCCGCCGTCGTGTACGCGGCGACCTGGAAGGTGGCCCCGGTCGGGTCGGTATCCGGCTCGAAGAGCTGGCCGCGAAGCTCATACCCGACCACGGGGACCGTCGAATGCCAGACGACGACGAACCCGTTGTCGTTGCGGGCGACGCGGGGGAGGGTTTCCGGGTCGGCGGTTCCGGTGTGCGCCTCGCGCTCCCCCGGAAAGAGGGCGACTCCGTCACTGTCGTACGCACGAAGCGCAATTCCCTGGGTATCGCCTTCGCGCTGCCCGTCCCAGACGACGACGAAGTTGCCGTTCGAATCCGACGCGACCTGCGGAAAGCGCTGGTCGCCGGTGGCGTAGGAGTTGGCCTGGAACTCGTTGCCGACCTTTGCCCCGAGGGCGTCGAAACGCTGGCCGAATACGCCGCGAGCGGAGCCATCCTGGCCGAAGCTCTCCCAGACCGTGACGAACCCGCCGGAAGGGTCCATGGCGACGGCCGGCTGCTGCTGCGCGCCGGTCGTGTAGCTGTTCAGGGGGAAGATCGGACTGAGCCCGGGAGACTGTGCGAAAAGGGGCGCCGCAGCGGCGAGAATTCCGAGTATGAACAGGGGCCTGGATCGCATGTTGGCCTCCTCATTCGGTGGTCAACCGGCACCCTCGGGCGGGTCCGGATGTATCGATGAAAAAGGATCCGCTGGCTCAGATGGTTCAGGCTGGCCCTGGCGAGCTCGGGATCCGCTCACCGGGGGACTCGAGAGCGCGGCATACCGGGACATGCCCGCGGCTCCCGGCGGCGGATGAGCGGAACCCTCAAGCGTCATGTGTCTCGCTGGCGCGGAGCATATACCTGGCCGGGAGAACAGCTCCGCGGCAGCCGCCCTACGGCCCGTAAAGGGCCAGCAGGAAGGTCTTGACCAGAAACGCCGCCATCTGCCCTCGCGTGACGGCTGAGCCCGGGCAGAAGAGCAGGGGCGAGGCGTTGCAACCTCCGGTGATGCCGAGCCCGTAGAGCTCCTCGATCCAGGGCGCGAACTGGTCCCCGGCCGGGACATCTCCAAAGATTCCGGCGGCCGGAGGCGGCATGTGCGATGCGCCGAGCTTGGCCTTCAGGAGAAACACGGCCATCTGCCTGCGGGTGACCGTGGCCGTGGGGCAGTAGTTTCCGCCGCCGCATCCTCCGGTGATGGCCTCTGCGTAGAGCAGTTCGATCCAGGCGGCGAAGGGATTGGAGAGAGGCACGTCGGGGAAGACGGTTCCGGTGGCGGGCGGAGGAACGAAGTTGAGCCCGTACTTGGAACGGAGGAGAAAGACGGCCATCTGTTCCCGAGTGACACCGAGCGTGGGACAGTAGTCTGTGCCGCCGCATCCAACGGTAACGAGGTTGTGAAACAGGGCCTCGATCTGCCGATAGAAGGGGTTCGTTCTCGGCACGTCGGCGAAGCTCTCGCCGACGTGGAGCGACCAGGTCTTCGTGACCAGGGTCGTGAGCGTTTCCTCGAACGTCGCGTCCCAGTGGACGGCGGGGCGTGTCCCGGTGACGGCCACTTCCAGGCAATCGGCCGTGGCCGTGAAGCAGTCCGCCGCGGAGCCCGCGGCGATCGTCCCGTAGTCGGTCGAGGCGTCGTGAAGCGTGTAGAAGGGCCCGGCGGGACCGGTCAGATTGGCCGCGCTGCCCGACAGAGGCTGGGGGAGCGCACTCGCGTTGAACCATGACGGATCCACGGTGACCCGCTCGCCGGATTCGAGCACGCCGTTGAGGTCCGAGACTCCGGCGCTGGCGCGCTCATCGACCTTCATCGGTCGGCCGTCGGGGAAACCACCGCGCCTCGCGAAGATCCCGAAACCGGAGCCGTCCTGCTGAAAACTCTGCCACGCCCCGACGAAGCCGCCCCGGTCGTCGAGTGCCACCGATGGGGCGTTCTGACTGCTTGTCGTGTACGTATTGACGAGAAACTCGGTGCCGACACGGCGGCCCGACGCGTCGAAACGCTGGGCGAAGACTCCGGCAGCCGGATTACCCGGCACATCCTGCCCATCGCTTTCCCAGGTCACTACGAATTCGCCGAGCCCGCTCATCGCGATGCGGGGGCAAGCCTGATCATTCGTCGTGTAGGTGTTAACCTGGAATGCGGTCTCGATCGGGACTCCCGCGGCGTCGAAGCGGCGCGCGAAGTTGCCGGCAGCGTCGCCGTCCGGAGCATTCCATGCGGCGACGAAGGCGCCGGCAGCATCCCGCCCGACGGAGGGGCAGGCCGCGTCCCCGGCAACGAGAAACTGGCCCCCGATGGGCGCGCCTCCACTGTCGAATCGGCGCGCGTAGACCTGCGTGTCGCCGGAGCCCGTTTCGTTCTCCCAGACGACGACGAAGGCACCGGATGCATCCATCGAGACGTCCGGGCCGAACTGGTAGCCGTCCGTGACGGTGTTGACGTGAAAGTCGTCGCCGAGGGAAGCTCCGGCGGCGTCGAATCGGCGACCGAAGATGTCGTCTCCGTCGTCGCCGTAGGTGCTCCAGACGACGACGAAGGTGCCCCCGGGGCCCATCGCGACCCGTGGATCGAATTGTTGGAGGGATGTGGAGGAGCTGACGGGAAACTCGGCACCCTGGAGCACGCCGCTCGGGTCGAAGCGCTGCGCGTGGACAGCCTCGGTGGCGGTGCTACCCCAGACGATCACGAAGCCCGCGGCACTTGCGGCGGCGGCCGGCCGGGAGCCGGCGCCAGCGGAGACCGGGAATTCGGCTCCCTGCGATGCTCCAGTCGCGTCGAACCTCTGACCCCGAATGACCATCGTGGGGTTCGGCCCGCTCTCCCAGACGACGACGAAGTCTCCCCCGGGCCGCGCCGCCACGCCCGGACGATACTGCCCCGCGGTCGTGTACGTGTTGACCTGGAATTCTTGGCCGAGCGGCGGCGACTGCGCCGTCAGTGTCGTGGCGGAGGCCGCGAGGAAAAGGCCGGTCGCGATCGAAAAGCGCATGGGGCGCTCCTTTGCCCGAATAACCCGTCTTGAGCATATCGCTCGGGCCCGGTCTCAGGACCCCCCGGCTGCGATCGCCTGGAGTCTCTGGCCTCGGGCCCAGGTCGGCCGGCCTCGTGACGCAAGCAGGGCGCCGATCGTTCGCAGCCATTCGGACGACGCCGGGTCGAGGCCGGAGAGTGCCGGGTCCGCTGCCAGTTCGGCCATCAGGCGGTCCCGCTCGACGATCTCCGCCTCGACCTCCCGCGCCCGCTCGGCCGCCCGTGGCTTGGTGAGGCTCGCGATCTCGCGAGGGTTGATCTCGTCCGAGCGGCGGAAGGCGGCGAGGGCCTTCTCGAGCAGGCCGTTGCGGCGGTAGATCAGCCCGAGGTTGTAGAAGAGGACGTCGTTGAACGGCGCCGAAGCCGCGGCAATGTCGAATTCGCGCCGGGCGCGGGGCCAGTCTCGCGTCTCCCAGGTCATTCCGAGCATCTGGTGGAAATTACCGATGAGATTCTGCGTCAGGTAGTCCTTCGGGACCCCGGCGTCGAGCTCGCCTTCGAGATGGTCCTTCACGGGCGTCGGAGGCGGCCAGGGGCGTCCGGCCCGCCAGGCGCGGAAGGCGAGGCCGACCGGGACGTTCTCGAGCTCGGCGATTCTCCAGTTGGGATAGTGGGTCGTGTAGACGGGATCGACGTCGGGGTTGAAGGACAGCGGAGGCAGGCTCGCTCCGCCCACACCTTCGAGGATCAGATCGACGTCCGGCCGCAGGCCCTCGCCGAGGTTCAGATACATCAGGATGAAGAGGATGTTGTCGTCCGAGGCAATCAGGTGCGCGCCGGGCGGAAGCGTCGCGAGGAGCGTGCGCGAATAGTCCTCGCCGATGCTGTAGCGGCTGCGGTCGTTGGCCCGCCAGCCGGTGACGCCCAGGGCGAGTGGCGGCAGCAGGGCGAGCGCGGCCAGGCGCGGCCGCGTGGCCTCGGCAAGCGTCTGCCATCCCCAGGCCGCCATGAGGGCGAGCGCCGTGTACGACGGCATGTAATAGCGGTGCCAGATGAAGAGGTCGCTCCTCGAGCCGTGAAGCGCCATCGTGGCGGCATTGGCGAGCATCACCAGAAGGGGCAGCAGGACCGGCCAGCTGCGCCTACGCGCGGCCGCGATCGCGAGGAGCGCCAGGCCGGCGCCGGCCCAGGCCGACTCGCGCAGGAGACCCATTCCGTAGTCCTGGAGGATCGGGACGAGATCCGCCGGCCCGCGGATCCAGGCGCGCCCCCAGAAGTCGGACCGCAGCACGACGGAGACGAAGCTCGAGGGCGTGACCGGGTGCCCCCAATCGAGCAGCGGGTGGGCCCGGGCGCGCAGAGGCAGGTAGAGGTATGGGAGGAGGCCGACGAAAACGGCCACGGCACACGCGGAGACCAGACGCAGGCGGGCGAGGATCCGCGGTTCCGTCACGACGACGAAGATCGCGATGGCGAGCCCGGCCACGCCCATCTCGAGATGATTCGACGCCCCGAGGCCGCAGACGAACGCGGCGGCCACGAGGTCGCGATCGCGGCGCTGCCGGAGCCAGCGCAGCGTGAAGAGCAGCGCGGTCGTCAGAAACAGGGCGTTGAGCGCGTAGACCCGCTGGATGTTCGCTTCCGCCCAGAAGCTCGGCGAGAAGGCGAGGAGCCAGGCCGCCCCGGCCGCCGCCCCCGCGCCGGCACCGGACTCGCGCGCGGTTCGATACAGGACGGCGCAGGCGCCGGCCGCGCAGACCGCCGAAAAGAGGCTGACGCTCCAGGGCAGCGGCAGGAAGAAGAGCGCGAGCGACCAGGCCTTCGCGAGCAGAACGTAGAGCGGGTAGCCCGAGGGGTGTGGGATGCCGAGCACGGCGATCGCCGTCAGCAGGTCGCCGCTGTCGCCCACGTAGGCGGTGCGACACGCGCCGACGACGTAGACGGCGAGAGGAACGGCCGCCACGCCGAGGGTCCGCCACGTCTCGCTGCGGGAGGTCCTCGTCACGGCGCCCCCCGGGCCTCAGCGCGACGGAGGAGGCGCCTGGCGGAGACGCTTCAGGTTTTCGGCGAAGAGCGCATTTCCGGGATCGACCTTGAGACCCGCCTCGAGCGCCGCGATCGCTGCGGCCGTGTCGCCCTGCAGGTACGAGACGTTGGCGCGATACTGGTACAGGAGCGGGAGTTTCGGAGCGATCCGGGCCGCCTCGTCGAGCTTTCGGCCCGCCTCGGCGTAGTCTCCGCGCCTGGCCGCGCCTGCGGCTTCCTCGGCGAGCGCGAGGGCCCGCTTTTCGGCCTCGGAGCGGGGCTGCTGGGGAAGCGGTGCGCCGAGGCGCTGCAGGGCCTTTCGGGAGGGCTCGTACTGCGGGTTGTATTTGACCGCCGTCTGGTAGTCGGCGACCGCCGCGGCCTTCTCGCCGCGCCGCTCGTGGAGCACCGCCCGGTTGTGGTACGCCTCGACGTTGAGCGGCTCGAGCTCGATCGCCTTCGTGAGCTGCTCGAGCGCGGCCGCGTAGTCGCCGAGCGCGCCCAGCGCCCCGGCATAGCTCGCGCGAAGGGATCCATCGTCCGGCTTTTCCGCGACGAGCCTCGCGTATTCGCGGGCGGCTTCCTCGAAGCGGCCGGCCTCGAATGCGACGGCCGCGAGGTTCCGGTCGCCGGTCGCCGATTTCGCCCCGATGTAGCCGAGGCTCTGGAGCTTCTTGACGATCTCGGGGTCGACCTGAGAGTCGGTCGCCGGGGAGCCGGCGGCCGCCCGGGCCGAGGCGGTCTCGTAGGTGGACACGGGAGGCGGAACCGTCAGGTCGAGCGCCTCGGCGAGCACACGGCCCGGCATGTCGGCTCCCCGGCCGAGGCCGTTCAGGGCCAGCACGGTGGGGGCAATGTCGAGGATGGTCGGGCGGTTCAGGCGCGTTCGGGGTTTCACGCGGTTGCCGTAGAGGTAGAGGATTCCTTCACTCCGGTGGAAGGCCTCGCTGACCCGCCGCATGTCCCGGGTCTTGGAGGGGTCGTCCTGCAGCTTGCCGAGCTCGAATCCGTGATCCGAGAGTACGAGAAGCGTCGTTCGGGCGTCTATCGCGTCGATGACGCGTCCGAGGAGCCGATCGACGTACCCGTACATCGCTTCGACGGCGTGGCCGTACTTGGCCTGCTGGACGGCGAGCTCGCCCGAAAGCCCCTGAGCCCGAAAGAGATGGCCGAAGAGGTGCGAGGTCGAGTCCAGGCCCTCGATGTAGAGGAGCAGGTTGTCGGGGCGTTCCTCCTTCCAGAGCTGCAGCCCGATCGCCGTGTACGTCTCGGCCGTCGCGTAGGCCCATTTGAAGTGGGACAGGTCGTCCTCGAAATCGAAAGGCCGTGCGGCCTCCTCCGCCGAGACGGTCACGAAGGGAGCCAGTTCCTCGGGCGTGACGTCCTGGGGGCGCTTGAGCGCGACGGCGATCCGCGCCTCGGCCCCGGGTGGTGAAATCTTTCCCGTGCCGCCGGCGGCCCCGGCCGCGCCTTCCTCCATCAGGAAGTGGTAGGCGAAGTGATCGGACACGATGGTGCCCTTGACGCTCTCGGCCGGCCAGGTGGCCCACCAGCCGACCACGTCGACCGAGCGGTCGGCGCCCGAGAGCATGTTCCAGATCGCCTGAGTCTGGCGCATCTGGCTCGTGACCGGCAGCTGCTCCCCGGTCGAGGGGTTGACCGCGACGAAGTGACCGATCCGGTGGCGGTCGGGGGTCTTTCCGGTGGCGATGGTCGTCCAGATGACGGGTGAAAGAAGCGGCTTCTGCGACAGGAGGGGCGCATAGGCGCCCTCGCGTCGGAGCCTGGCGAAGTTGGGCAGCTTGCCTTCCGACATCAGGAGGTCGATGGTCGCCGGGTCGGCTCCGTCCAGGCCCAGGACGAAGACGCGCCCGGGCTTTTCGGCGCGGCCGCAGGCCAGGCCGAGGAGGGCCACGGCGGCGGCCGACGCGAGAGCCAATGCCGTCCGCCAGGGATGCCTCACGGCGGCGAATTCTATGCTGTTAGGCTCGGCTCGTGACCGCCGGGAACGTCGAGCGGCAGGCCGCCCGGGTCTTTCGCGAGCTCGAACACTGGGGCCTCCTTCTCCAGACGGACCCGAAGCTGCCGAGCCTGGTCGCGCTCGTCGCGGGAGGACCCGTCCGAGGCTCCTGGTGGTCCCATCCGCTCGGCCACACGATCTTCGCGACCGGCGAAGCCCTGTTCGCCCACCGCGACGTGCTCCTCGCGAAGCTCGTCTCGGGCAAGGCCACCTGGGTCCACCGGAGGCTCTGGCCGGCCGTGCTCGCGGCCGCCCGGTCCCGCGAGCCCTGGCAGACCGAGGGGTTGTCGGCGGCGGCCCGATCGCTTCTGGACGCGATCGATCGCGAAGGACAGGCCCGCGCCGCCGGGGGCGTCGCGCGGGAGCTCGAGACGCGGCTGCTGGTGCGCGGCGAGCCGGAGCACACCGCGAGCGGCCGTCACGCCAAGCTCCTGGAATCATGGGATCGATGGATCGTGCGCGTGCGCCCCTCGCCGCCGGTGGTGCCCTCGGACGCCGGGCGGCGCGAGCTCGAAGAGGCGCTGGCGGCGCTCAACGACCGGTACGGCGCGTTCGGGCGACTGCCGTGGCAGCAACCGCCACGGCGGGTTCGGTCCCCGGGGTAGAATCCGCGCCCGAACGTCATGGCCGAAACCGGAAAGCATCTCTTTCGCCAGGTCGAGAAGGCGATCGAGGCGATCGATCGCACGGCGGATGCCTCCGCCACGATCATGCAGACCGCTTCGACGGTCATCGAGCAGTTTTCGGACGTCCTGGGCGTTCGCGGGGGACGGCTCTACATGCGGCGCGAGGGAGGGTACGAGCTGGTCCGGACGTTCGGGAACGTGCCGGCGGTGAGTCCGGGACTCTTCATTCCCGAAGACTACGCCCCGATCGAGCACGTGATCGACGAGGGCGTGACCGTCATGGACCTCTCCGCGCCGGGGGTCGACGCCGAGCTCGAGCGCAAGCTCGGCGCGGAGCGCTTCGCCGCGATCGCCGTCGGGGACGACGAGTACATCCTGTCCTTCAGCGTCGACCCGGCCGCGCCCGAGGACGACCTGCTCGCCTCGCTCGGAATTCTGCGGCTGGCCGTCGACCAGAAACTCCGCCAGGATCGCTACGTCTCGGCGCTCCAGGAAGCCCGCCGGATCCAGATGTCGATCCTGCCGAAGCGGGCGCTGCGGCGCGGGTCGTTGGAGCTGGCGGGCTACACGACGCCCGCCGAGCTCGTCGGCGGCGACTACTTCGACTTCATCTCGGTCTCGGATCGGATCCTGGGAATCGCGATTGCGGATGCGTCCGGCCACGGTCTGCCCGCGGCGCTCCAGGTGCGCGACGTCTACACCGGCCTCCGCATGGCGGTCGAGCGCGACTTCAAGATCGTCCGGACGGTCGAGCGTCTCAACCGCATCATCCACGAGTCCCGCCTGACGACCCGGTTCGTGTCCCTCTTCTACGGCGAGATCGAGGACGACGGGAACCTGATGTACGTCAACGCCGGGCATCCCCACCCGCTGCACTTCCACGGGATGAGCGTGACGCCCCTGGAGCAGACGGGCCTCGTTCTCGGACCGACCTCCAACGCCACGTACAGCCGCGGCTACCGCCGCATCGACCCGGGCGATGCCGTCCTCCTGTACACGGACGGGATGGTCGAGGCGCACGACACGAAGGGCGAGGAGTTCGGCATCGGGAGGCTGACGCGGGCCTTCCTCGAGCTGCGGGAGCGGCCGTGCGACGAGGTCGCCCGGGAGCTCATCGCGCGCGTCAACGAGTGGTCGGGCGGCGGAGAGCCCGAGGACGATCGCACGGTCGTCCTGCTCAAGCGCCACTTCGGGACGGCGCCGGGCGGGGACGACCGCCGAACGACGTCGGGGACCTATCCGGTGGTTGGACCGGGCGCAAGACCTCCGGTCTGACGCCGGCGGCGCCGCGGCTCAGCCGCCGAGCCGGCCCCGAAAGAACTCGGCCGTCTTCTTCAGGCCGTCCTCGAGACGGGTCCATGGCGGCAACGCGAAGTCCTTCCGCACTAGCGAGCCGTCGAGGACGCTGCGCATCTGTTCGCCGGCGGGAGCCGGGACGTGCGGCGGCGTCGCGGCGTAGCCATGCTCCTTCGCCAGCAGGGCGAAGAGCCGGTTGACCGAGGTCTCGATTCCGGTCCCGAGGTTCCAGACCCCGCTCCTGTCGCTCTGCGCTGCGGCCGCCGCGGCCTCGACGAGGTCGCCGACGTAGACGTAGTCGCGCGTCTGCCCGCCGTCGCCGTTGATCTTGAGCGGCCGCGAACCGAGCATGGCGAGCGAGAAGATGGCGACGACTCCGGCCTCGCCGGTTCCGTCCTGCCAGGGGCCGTAGACGTTGGCGTAGCGGAAAACCTGGGTCTGGAACCCGTGCACGACGCGGTAGTAGTGCATGTACTTCTCGATCGCCAGCTTGGCGCAGCCGTAGGGAGAGACCGGGTTGGTGGCGTGCGACTCGGGCGCCGGGCGTCCGCCTTCCGGTTCTCCGTAGATCGCGCCGCCGGTCGAAGAGAAGAGCACGTGCCGCGCGCCCGCCCGGCGCATGGCCTCGAAGAGCATGAGGCTGCCGATGATGTTGGCGCGGGCGTCGCCGATGGGATCCGCCACGCTGTGCCTCAGGTCGATCTGGGCCGCGTGGTGGGAGACGAAGCCGATCCTTTCCTCCTTGAGGAGCGGCTCGAGATCCGTCGAGGCGATGTCGGCCTGGACGAAGCGCGCCTTCTCGGGCAGACGCTCGCGCCGGCCGGAGGAGAGGTCGTCGACGATGACCACGCGGTGGCCGTCCTGGAGGTGCCGCTTCGCCATGTGCGAGCCGATGAAGCCCGCGCCGCCGGTGACGAGGATGTTCATAGAATGGGCCGGTCCTTTCGAATCCCGGCATGATAGCGAACCCGCGCCCCGATCCCCGCCTCGCGGTCGACCCGCGTGCCCTCGGGCTGCGCCTGCCGCCGCGCGCGTTTTTCCGGCGCGACACGCGGCGCGTGGCGCGGGATCTCGTCGGATCCTGGATCGTTCGTCGCTGGCGCGGGCGCTGGTATGGAGGTCGGATCGTCGAAACGGAGGCGTACCTCGGGCCGAAGGATCGCGCGTCGCACTCCTGGGGCGGACGCCGCACGGCGCGCAACGAGCCGATGTATGCGGACGGCGGCCACCTCTACGTCTTCCTCGTCTACGGCATGCACCACTGCGCCAACGTCGTCACGCGGCGCGAAGGCGTCGCGGAAGCCGTGTTGCTCCGGGCGGCGGAAGGCCCGGCGGAGGCGCCGCGCCTGCTCGCCGGTCCCGGCAAGCTCTGCGCCGGCCTCGGCATCACGACCCGATCGAGCGGCGTCGACCTCGTCGGCGGCACGATCCGGATCCTCGTCCCGGCCCGCCGCCCCCGCCGCCGCCTCGCCGTCTCACCCCGCATCGGCATCGACTACGCGGGCGACGCAAGAGACTGGCTCCTCCGCTTCTACGACCCCGAATCCGTCTCCGTGTCCCGCTAGCCGGCCTCGCTCCCAGCCTCCGTGCCAGCCACATGGGAGTGGACGCGCGGCCATGGTCCCTCCGTTCGCGGCGCGAGAAGTCTCCCGACCGAAGGGAGGGAGGAGGCTCGCGCCGCGGGAGCGAAGCGCCGCGGAGGGCGTGAGGCGAGCGGTCGAGCGCGCGACCGCGCGAGCCGCTCGCCGGTGCGCCCGCAGGGCGCAGACGCCCGGAGCAAGCGAAGCGACGTTTAGTGCGGGAGTAAGGGCAGCTGCCCCGGCCCCGGCTCGGAAGTCGCCACGACGGCGTTCTTGCCGCCGTGCTTGGCGCGGTAGAGCGCGGCGTCGGCCTTCTCGACGAGCGGCTTCTTGTCCGTGGCGTCGTCGGGGTACGCGGCGAGGCCGATCGAAACCGTGGCGCGCAGGATCGCACCGGAATCGGGCATGCGAAAGAGTCGCTCGTCCACCCGGCGGCGCACGCGCTCGGCGACGAGGACGGCCTCGCCGATGGGCGTCTCGGGCAGCACGAGCGCGAACTCGTCGCCGCCGTAGCGCGCGAGCAGGTCCATGTCCACGCGGACCTCGTTCCGGATCTCGGCAACGATTCCCTGGAGGATCGCGTCTCCCACGGGGTGTCCGAACCGGTCGTTGATCGCCTTGAAGTCGTCGATGTCGAGCATCACGACCGTCAGCGGCCTGCCGAGGCGCTCGGCACGGCCGAGCTCCCGCTGGAGCACCTCCTGGAAGTGGCGGTGGTTGTAGGCGCCCGTCAGGGAATCGCGGATCGACTGCTCGCGGGCCTCGGTGTAGGACCGGGCGTTCTCGATCGCGGCGACCGCCTGGTTGGCGAAGATCTCGAGCGAACGGATCGTCTCGAGCGTGGGCGATTCTCCGTTTCGGGGATCGTCGACGGAGAGGCAACCGAGCAGGCGGTCGCCGGCATAGAGCGGGATCCACAGCAGCTCGCCGGGCTGCCAGCCGTCGTCGCCGGCGGCGACTACGCGGCGCGACGCGGGGGCGGCCGGCGGGGTCGGGCGGGCGGCGCGGTTGCGCACGTGAAAGGACTTGGAGACCCGGTTCTTCTCGGTCCAGTGGCACGTGACCTCTTCGGCGGGCACGTCGCGCTCGCGCAGCTCCGGCCAGCGATCGCCCAGGCCGTGGTGGGCGCGGGGCGCGAAGACGTTGCGCTCGCGGTCATAGAGGGACAGGACCACCTGCTGGTATCCCAGCGCCTTGGCGACCGCCGAGGCGATGGACGGGAACAGGTCGTCGAGCGTGCGGTTCTTCTTGAGATCGTTGGAGATCTCCAGGATCTGGTTCAGAGTCTCGGCCCGCTCGCGGTTGCGCTCGGACAGCTCCTCGATCTGGGCGCGGACGGCGCGGTCCTGGAGGACGAGCGCGATGTGATCGGCGATGGTCCGCAGCGACCCGACCGTTTCGGCCGTGTGGAGTGAGGGATCCGGGCCCTCGAGGACGAGCAGCCCCGAGTGCAGTTCGAAGGTCGAGAGTCGGATCCGGACCTGGTACGCGTGGCCGGGACAGAGCCGGACCTCGCGCGCCTCGCCCGCGGCAAGCTCCTCGGGTGCGCTGCCGCGTTCGATCCGCCGCTCGTCGATCCGGCTGCGCCGGGCCCACGCGAGGACCTCGCGCCGCGATGCCGCGGCCTTCTCCGAAACGTGGACCGCCAGCTCCTCGTCCTCTCCGCCGGGCCACTCGATGATGGCCATCGCCTCGACGGGCAGCAGGCGCGCGACAGCCGCGAAAACTCTCTCATAACGATCGACGCGGGCGCTGACGCCGAAGGTCGTCGAAATCTCGCGCATGACGTCGAGCTCCCGGTTCTGGCGGGACACCTCGGCGACGCGCCTCTCCATGGACGATAGGTTCCGGACGACGAAGGAGGCGAGCACGACGGGAAAGAAGGCGAGCAGCGCCCCGGCCGGGCCGTAGGGTGCATAGACGAGGACCTCGAGAATGACGATCGGAGCGAGGAGGAGCAGCGCGGCGAGCTGGAAGAGCGCGATTTCGAGCATGCGCTCGCGCGGCGCCCGGCCTCCGAGGACCAGGTAGGCGAAGACCAGGCCGGTGTTGACGAAGTAGAAGACGAGCAGCACCCCCGTCGCCAGGGCCGCGACGGTCGCCCAGGAGCTCCCGGCCGCGTGCAGGGCCCGGCAGAAGAGAGCCGCGGCTCCATAGGCGAGCGAGAGCTGGGCGATGTCGAACGCGTTGGACAGGTTGAGGCGCCGCGGACGGGAGACGAGCTTCGATACGGAGTCGGAGAGGACGCAGACCAGCATCGCCGCGCCGGGGGAGCCGAGCAGCAGAATGGTCGGGACGAGGGCGGCCGCCTCCAGGCCGACGTAGTTCTCGGCGTAGCGGACCCGCAGCCGGAAGGCCAGGGTCGAGAGGGCCGTGAAGAACAGCAGCTCCGGCCAGCGGTCCCAGGGGATCGTGGGAGCCAGGACGGCGAGAATGCCTCCGGCCCCGGCGCAGACGGCGATCTGCAGCGTGCGAAAGCCGCCGGAGGGGACCGGGTGCGAGGCCTCGCCCGTCATGCCCCCTTCTCCTTCCAGCGGATGACGCTCGTCCTTGAGGAGCTTCTGGAAAATCACGAGGACGTCCAGCTCCTTGATCGGGGAGATCTTCATGATCGACTTGACGTCCCATTGTCCGTTGATCCGGGAGAGGACGAAACCCTCGTGGGGCGAAAACGAGCGCTTCGTGAGGGAGCCCAGGGGAACCGCGAGCTCCGGGATCTTCTCACCCGAAACACCGTCCCGGTCCAGGGCGGCCTTGATCGCCCGCTCGGCCTCCCGCAGCGCCTCCGTCGTGCGGCCGTCGCCCTGGTCGAGCTCGTGGGCCGCCTTGAAGAGGCGATAGGCCGCCTGGGGGTCGTCCTTGAGCTGCGCGCGGCCCCTCTGCAGGAAGTGGTCGACCTCGCTGGCGCCGGCGGCAAACGACGGGGCGGCGGGCCGCTGCGGCCGGGTCTCGGCCAGGCGCATCGTCCCGGAGCGCAGGCCGTCGGAGACGAGTTTGGAGACGACGAACTCCGCGTTGTGCGTCTGAAGCGCGATCTCCTCGATCGACCGCTGGCCGTCGATGTAGGGGACGATCAGCTTTTCGCGATCGCCGACCGTCTCCATGTCGAGAGGACGGATGATGTCCGGCACCACGGTGGAATCCGGGACCCGCTGGCGGATGAGCTGCCACTCGTCGTAGCGGCGCATCCCCTCCATGACGATGCCCGTCACGTCGAGCGACAGCGGCACCATCTTCTGGTCGGGCATCTCCCCGTCGACGAACTCGAAGCTCCCCTCGGTCCACAGGAAGACGTCGTAGATCGATTCCTCGGCCTTCTTGCGCATGAGTCGGAGCAGGTCGGCCTCGGCGATCGCGTTGATCATCACGAGGATCTTGCCGAGGAGGATCTGGGACTCCTCCTGGACCTCCATGGCCATCTTGAGCTCTTCCTCGGAGATGAAGCCGTTGGAGACGAGGAAGTGTCCGAGGTATTCCCTCTGGTCCGAGGAGGAGGTCGAGGCGATCCGCCCGTCCTGGAAGTAGATGCGCTTCTCCACGCCGTGCCCGTCGATCAGCAACGTGCCGGTCTTCGAGCCGAGGGAGAGCCACTGAAACAGCTCTCCCAGCTGCATGGTCTTGAGGTTGCCGGTGATTCCCAACGGTGGTGTCTCGAATTCGCTATTTTAGCGCAAGAGACTGGGAGTCAGTCATTTCCGGCGCCGGCAGGGGGTTTTGCGGCCCCGCGGGATGCCCGGGAGGGCTACTCGATCGGGGGGTTGTACGAGGCGACCCCGGTGACGGCCTCGCCGATGATCAGCGTGTGGATGTCGTGGGTGCCTTCGTAGGTATACACGCTCTCGATGTTGGCGAGGTGGCGGAAGATCGGGTACTCGTTGACGACACCGTTGGCGCCCAGCGTCTCGCGCGAGAGCTTGGCGCACTCGCGGGCGACCCAGACGTTGTTGCGCTTGGCCATCGACACGTGGTGCGGCTTCATCGTCTTGTCGTCCTTCATGCGACCCAGGCGCCAGGCGAGCAGCTGCCCCTTGGTGATCTCGGTGATCATCCAGGCCAGCCGCTCCTGGACGAGCTGGTGCGCCGCGATCGGACGGTCTTTCCACTGCTTGCGGCTCTTCGAGTAGTCGAGGGCGCAGCCGTAGGTCGCCATCGCGCTGCCGAGGGCGCCCCAGGCGATTCCGTAGCGGGCCTGGGTCAGGCAGGAGAGCGGGCCCTTGAGGCCTTCGACACCCGGCAGGATGTTCTCGGAGGGGATGCGGCAATCCTCGAAGGCCAGCTGCGAGGTGACCGAGGCGCGCAGGGACATCTTGCCCTTGTGCTCGAAGGTCGAGAACCCCCTGGTCCCCTTCTCGACCAGGAAGCCGCGGACGACGCCGTCCAGCTTCGCCCACACCACCGCGACGTCGGCGATCGAACCGCTCGTGATCCAGGCCTTGGCCCCGTTCAGGACGTAGGAGTCGCCGTCCTTGCGCGCGGTCGTGCGCATTCCACCGGGGTTGGATCCGAAGTCCGGCTCCGTCAGGCCGAAGCAGCCGAGCGCCTCCGCCCTGGCGAGCTTCGGGATCCAGCGGTCCTTCTGCTCCTTCGAGCCGAACGCGTAGATCGGGTACATGACCAGGGCGGACTGCACCGAGACGAAGGAGCGCAGACCCGAGTCGCCGCGTTCGAGCTCCTGCATGATCAGGCCGTAGGCGATGTTGTCGAGGCCCGGCAGCCCGTACTCCGAGATGGTCGAACCGAAGAGGCTCATCGCGGCCATCTCCGGGACGAGCTCCCGCGGGAAACGGCCCTCCCAGGCCGCCTCCTCGATGATGGGCAGGACCTTGTCGTCGACCCAGGACCCCACGGTGTCCCGGACCAGGCGCTGGTCCTCGGTCAGGAGCCCGTCGAAATCGAGATAGTCCGCGTGCGCAGCCACGGTGTGCCCTCCCGCAAAGGGCGAAATCCTATCCCGGCAGGGCCCCGCCGGGGAAGCGGGATCCCGCCGCCGCCCTCGGGCGGGGTTACACTTTCGACGGCATGAGCGCGTTTCTCGGCGGTTCCGCCTACACCATGGTGCGCGACGTCGCCGACGGTTACATCATCGCCACGGAGCTGACGTTCCGGAAGTTCCAGGTCGGGGATCTCCAGTCCTTCGGGATCGAGGCGGACAAGCTCATGCGCGAGATCCGGGGCAACGTGCCTCCCACGGGCGACGTCGAGGCGGCGCAGAAGCGCCACCGCCGGATGCAGCGGCTCCAGCAGGCGATCACGATCGCCAACGCCGTTCGACAGCGCCTGCGTTGAGCCGCCGGTCTCCGGTTCGCTTCAGCGCGCGGGGCCTTGGCTCGCGGGTGCCGGGATCGCGCGCTCGCGTCGGTCCGCGGCGCGGTCCGGGCCCCAGAGAAAGGCGACCGGTCCCAACCGGCTGACCCTTCCTTGGCGATCACGAACTTCGACGAGAAGGGAGGCCGCCTCGAGGCGCGCGGGCGGCGGCAAGCGGAGGCCGAACCCCGATCCGGACGGGTCGCCGAGCTGCGGAGCTGCCTTTCCGACGTCCGCCCGCAGGAACCGATCCGGTGAGAAGCGCCGGGCGCCCGGGTTCAGGGAGACGAGCACCTGGCCGGCGTCGTCGAGGCCGGGCTTGGCCCAGCCGAGGACGGTCAACGGCCCGCGGACGATGGTTCCCGGAGACGGGATGTCCAGCGCGGCCGGCATCCCGCGATCGAGGATCCCGGACCACCAGAGTGGAGGCGGAGCCGGCGAGGGCCGGAGGTGCCGCGCGAGCGGCGATTTCGATCCCGGATCTCGCTTGCCGATGAGCTTGTGGAAGCAGAGGACGAGTTCCGAGTCGCCGATGTCCCAGAGGCGGGACGGATCCTGATCCACCCGGTCGTTGAAGTGCGAGGGAAAGAGGTACGAGCCCGTCGCTTGCACCGCGATGGAGGCGAACAGCGCCGCCGCGAACAGCACCCTGGCGGGGCGGCTCGACCGAATGCGGCTCCAGTCGAGCGCGAGCAGGATGGTCAGCGGAAGGCTCAGTTCCAGCAACAGGCGGTATCCGAAGGAGTGACCACCCCACCAGATGGGCCAGAGCGAGTAGATGAGAATCGTCAGGAGGACGCCCCAGGCCAGGGCGCGAGGCAGGGCCCGGTCCGGGCCCGACGATGGTCTCAGCGCGGTGACCAGGGCAGGAAGCGCCAGTAGAAAGACCGGGCTGAAGACGAACAGCCCCCGGGACGGGCTCACCAGGATTCCGGCCAGGCCCTGGAGAAAGTTTCCGGAAAAACCGGAAATGCCGATGGGCTGGGCCGAGGAGAACGGGCTACCCCAATAGGTCCAGGCGTAGATCCCGTGGAGAATCGCGGGGAGCGCCGCGCCGAGGGCGAGCCTGCCGAGCGACCTCCGGTCCCGGGTCGCCGCGTAGACGACCAGTGGAAGGACGATCGCGGCGGCCGTCGGTCTTGCCAGCACCGCGAGCGCCAGACACAGCCCCGCGGCGATGCTCGTCCCGGTATTCCTTCCGAGGAGGCAGTACAGACCCGCGGCCAGGAACAGCAGCGCGGGGCCGTGCTGAAAGAGTCCGCGGCTGGCTACGCTCCAGACCTCGGTCGCGAAGGCGTAGACGAACGCGAAAGCGAGGGCCCGCTTCCGCGACCCACCGAGCCGTACGAGGATACCGTAGACGAAGAGAACCGAAAGGGCCGCGACGGCCGCGGCGGTGACGTGCGAGATGCCGAAGCGATCGGCGAAGAGGTTGCGGTGCGCGAGCCTGGCGACCGCGAATGCAGGCACGTTGAGGAGCCCGGGCAGGACGGGATAGTTCGAGACGACCCCGCGGTCGGTCGCATGGAACCAGTAGGGCAGCCAGCTCCCCTGGGCGTCCTGCTGGAACGTCAGCGTTCCTCGCTCGAGCAAGGAGATCGGGAGCAGCTCGGCCCCGACGGTGTCCCCGCTTCCGATGTAGCGGGGCGGGACGAGGTAGACCAGCAGGGGAATCGCGAGGGCCGCCGCCCAGGCCAGCCGAGGCAACGAGCGCATGGGTTGGCCTGGGAGTATACGGTCCAGGGAGCCGGTCCTTGGAGAGGCCCGGCTGTGCGCCGGATTGCCCGTATAATCCGCGCCCGCATGGACGCCACCTCCATCTCGAAGATCGGCTCGAAGGCCGGCGGCAGTGCCGTCGTGAAGGGGTGGCTCTACAACAAGCGCTCCTCCGGGAAGCTCCAGTTCCTGATCGTGCGCGACGGGACGGGCTACGTCCAGGTGGTCGTCCCGAAGGCCGAGGTCCCGGCGGAGGTCTGGGAGGCCGCCGAGAAGGCGACCCAGGAGTGCTCGCTCGAGGTCGAGGGCACCGTCCGGGAGGAGAAGCGGGCGCCCGGCGGCTACGAGATGTCCGGGACCCGGGTCGTCCTGCTCGGCGCTTCCCCGGATTACCCCATCTCGCCCAAGGAGCACGGCGTCGATTTCCTGATGAACCTGCGCCACCTCTGGATGCGCTCCTCGCAACAGCACGCGGTGCTGCGGGTGCGCTCGGAGATGGAACAGGCGATCGCCGACTTCTTCTACGAGCGCGAGTACGTCCGCATCGACTCGCCGATCCTGACGGGCTCCTCGGTCGAGGGCACCTCGACGCTCTTCGAGACGGACTATTTCGGCGACAAGGCCTACCTCTCGCAGTCCGGCCAGCTCTACCTGGAGCCCGCCGCCGCGGCGTTCGGCAAGGTCTACTGCTTCGGGCCGACGTTTCGCGCCGAGAAGTCGAAGACGCGGCGGCACCTCACCGAGTTCTGGATGGTCGAGCCGGAGGTCGCCTTCCTCGAGTTCGAGGGCCTCTGCGAGCTCGCCGAGGACTTCATCGTCTACCTCGTCGCGCGGGCGCTCGAGCGCTGCCGCGAGGACCTCAAGCGGCTCGAGCGCGATACCACCAAGCTCGATCCGATCGTCAAGCCGTTTCCCCGCATCACCTACCGCGAGGGGATCGCGGCGCTGCAGGGCAGGGGCTTCCCGGTGAAGTTCGGCGACGACCTCGGCGCCGACGAGGAGACGGCCCTCTGCGCCGACTCGGAGAAGCCGCTCATCGTTTCGCGCTTCCCGGTGGCGATCAAGTCGTTCTACATGCAGCCCGACCCGCAGGACCCCGAGGTCGTCCTCGGCCTCGACATGCTCGCCCCGGAGGGTTACGGAGAGATCATCGGCGGCTCGCAGCGCATCCACGACCTCGCGCTCCTGGAGAAGCGGCTCGAGGAGCACGAGCTCCCGCGCGAGGCCTACGAGTGGTATCTCGACGTTCGCCGCTACGGGACGTTCCCGCACGCCGGCTTCGGCATGGGCCTCGAGCGCCTGGTCGCCTGGGTCTGCGGCATTCACCACCTGCGCGAGGCGATCCCGTATCCGCGCACGCTGAAGCGGATCTACCCCTAGCGCTTTACTTTAACGTCCTACCTCTTTACCCTTCAGGTATGAAAAGGAAGCCCGGCGGGATCCGCGAAGGAGAGGCGCCCTACGGTGCGACCGGCGGCACGATCTCGTCCAAGGGCCAGATCACGATCCCGAAGGGCGTGCGCGAGCGGTGCGGTCTGACGCCCGGAACCCGGGTCGAGTTCGAGGTGCGGGAGGGCGGCGCGCTGGTGCGCCGGCGCCGCCCGGAGCGGCACCCCGCCTGGGACCAGATCGGTTCGCTCCGCGACACGTGGCGCTGGCCGCGCGGGATTCCGAAGACGGTGGACGCGTACATCGACTACGTTCGTGGCGGCTCGTTCGCGCAGATCGAGGGCCGCCCCGCGCCTTCGAAGCGCAAGGGGCGAAAGCGTTGATCACCGCCGTGGATGCGAACGTCCTCATCGATCTTGGGGCCGGGGACGTGGAGCGCGCGCGCAGCGCGGCGCGCGCGCTGGACGAGCTCGGCGCGCTGGGCGATCTCGTCGTCTGCGACGTCGTCCTCGCGGAGCTGACTCGAGGGTTCGACTCGGCCCAGGACCCGGCGGCCTGGGTGCGCGATATCGGCGTCCTCTACGATCCCATCCGCGAAGAGGCCGCGGTCCAGGCCGGGAGGCTTCAGGCGCGCCAGGACGCTCGTATCGCCCGACGGACGCGCCGGCCGCTGGCCGATTTCCTGATCGGGGCGCATGCTCGCCTCCAGGCAGACCGGCTGCTGACCCGCGACCGCGGCTTCTACCGGAGTTACTTCGACGGCCTGACGCTCGTGGAGCCGGAATGACGAAGTCCGCACCCTCCGTCGGCGTCGTCTCGCTCGGCTGCCCGAAGAACCTCGTCGACACGGAGGTCATGCTCGGGCACCTGCAGCGGGCGGGACATGAGATCGTCCCGGACGGGCAGGCGCGGGTCGTTCTGGTGAACACCTGCGGCTTCATCGACCGGGCCAAGGAGGAGTCCGTCGAGACGATCCTCGAGCAGGTCGAGCGCAAGAAGAAGGGCGAGATCGACCGGGTGATCGTCGCCGGATGCATGGTCCAGAAGTACGGCCGCGAGCTCTCTGCGGAGATCCCGGAGGTCGACGCGTTCGTCGGTCTCGACGAGCTCGAGAACGCCCCGGCGGCCGCAGCGGGCCTGCCGGGCCTCCCGCGCTTCACCGACAAGCCCCTGGCGACGCGTCTCTACGACGAGCGCGCTCCGCGCGTGCTCTCGCGCCGCCGCGGCTACGCGTACCTGAAGGTGGGCGAGGGCTGCGACAATCCCTGCACGTTCTGCACGATCCCCCAGATGCGCGGCCTGCAGCGCAGCCGCACCGTCGAGTCGCTCGTGGCGGAAGCGAGATCGCTCGAGGCGCAGGGCGTCTCGGAGCTCGTCCTGATCTCGCAGGACACGACGCGCTACGGCGAGGACCTGGGGATGGGCCGGGCAGGGCTCGCGAGGCTCGTGGAGGCGCTCGCCGCCGGGACGAACTTTCCATGGATCCGGTTCCTGTACGCCTACCCGAAAACCCTGGACGACTCGGTCCTCGATCTGATGGCCGGCGAGCCGCGGTTCCTGCCGTACGTGGACATCCCGCTCCAGCACGTGGCCCGTCCGATTCTCTCGGCGATGCGCCGGGGAGGCGACTCGGCGTCCTACCTGCGCATGATCGAGCGCATGCGCGAGCGAGGCGCCGGAGATCGCCATCCGCACGACCTTCATCCTCGGGTTTCCCGGGGGAAGGGGAGGCCGAGTTCGCCGAGCTGTGTCAGTTCGTGCGCGAGGCCGAGTTCGACAACCTCGGGGCATTCACCTACTCGCCGGAGCCGGGCTCGGGCTCCGAGTCGCTCGGCGACCCGGTCCCGGCGGAGGAGAAGGAGCGCCGCAAGGACTTCCTCCTCTCGCTCCAGCAGCCGATCGCCCGGCGCAAGCTCAAAGTCCCTGCGCGGGCCGCGAGGTCGAGGCGATCGTCGAGGGCCCGTCCGAGGAGCACGAGTACCTCCTGGACGGGCGACTGCGCTCCCAGGCCCCCGAGATCGACGGCCGCCTCCTCATCACCGACGCCGGGGGCCGGACGCTCTTCCCGGGCGACATCGTGCGCGTGAAGGTCGAGAAGACGTTCGACTACGACGCCACCGGGTCGGTCGTCGGGGCCGGGCGCTGAAGCGGGCCGACCGCCGATGCAGGTGATCCGCGATCCGCTCCGCCAGACGGACCTGCCGCGCGGCGGCGTGGGCACGATCGGCAACTTCGACGGCGTGCACCTGGGCCACCGGAGGATCCTGGAGACCGTCGTCGCGCGGGCGCGGGAGATCGGCCGCCCCTCCTTCGCGATCACCTTCGAGCCCCACCCGATGGCCGTCCTGCGCCCCGACCGGGCGCCCCGGCGCATCCAGACGCTCCGGCAGAAGGAGGAGGCGATCGAGGCGATCGGAATCGACGCCCTGCTCGTGATCCCTTTTACCCGGGACTTCTCGCTGACCGAGCCCGAGGATTTCGTCCGGACGCCTCCTGGCCGAGCGGCTCGGGGCCGTCGGAGCTCTACATCGGCGCGCACTTCGCGTTCGGTCGCGGCAAGCGCGGAGACCTGGCCCTGCTCGCGCGCCTGGGGGCCGAGTGCGGGTTCGTCGCGTCGGCCGTCGGGGAGGTCCTGCACGAGCGGCGAGGCCGGTCTCCTCGAGCCGGATCCGCCGGGCGCTCGAGCGCGGGGAGATCCCGGAGGCGAACGCGATGCTCGGCCGCAAATACGAGCTCGACGGTCTCGTCTCCCGCGGCGACCGCGTGGGGCATCAGATCGGCGTGCCGACCATCAACCTCCAGCCCGAGAACGAGCTGTCGCCGGCCGACGGCGTCTATGTCACCGAGATCGAAATCCGCTCCTTCGGCCGGCGGTTCACCGAGCGTCACGAACATCGGCCGCCGTCCCACGCTCTACGAGGAGTACCGGACGACGATCGAGACCTTCGTCCTCGACTTCTCGTCGGACGTCTACGGCGAAAGGGTCCGCCTCTTCTTCCTCGACCGCCTGCGCGAGGAGCGCAAGTTCCCCTCGGTCATGGAGCTTCGCGACCAGATCCAGCGCGACATCGCATCGACGCGGGAATTCTTCGCGGCGCGCCGCGGGACCGACCGAGCCACCGGACGTCGGGCTGACGCGAGCCCGGCCCGAAACCGGAATTGCTCTAGGCCGCGCCGCGGCCCCGGCCGCATGACCCAGCGCACGCGCGCGAGCAGGACGAGCCGGCGCCCAGGGTCGCCACGATCGTGGCGCCGGTCGGCAGATCCAGCAGGTAGGAGAGATACACGCCGACGGCCGAGGCGATCGCCCCCATGCTCCAGCCGATCGCGAGGCGCACGCCGAGCCGAGTCGAGAACAGCATGGCCGAGACGGCGGGACGATCAGGTACGAAAAGACGAGGAGGACGCCGGCGATGGGCACGGAAGAGGTCACGACGAGGCCGAAGGAGCCGTAGAACAGGAAGTCCCAGAAGCGGACGACAGGCCCTGCGCGCCTCGGCTTCCGGCTCGTTCATGGAGATCAGCAGGAACTTCCGGCGCAGGCGAAGTGGAAGGCGCCCACGAGCACGAAGAGGCCGGCCGTCTTCGCCGAGCTCCCTCCACGAAACCGAAAGGATGTTGCCGACGAGCATCTCCTTGAGGTGCTCGGTCTCGCTCGTCGCCTTGGACATCGACCAGGATCGCGCCGCCGCAGCGACCGCGTAGGCGATCCCGATGATCGCCTCCTGGGGGATGCGGGTGCTGCGATGCACGCGGGAAAAGGCGAAGACGGCGGCGCCGATCAGCGCGAAGCCGAGCGAGAAGACGTGGCCCATGTCCGAGTGCATGTCGTAGCCGGCGAGGATAGCCGACGGTCGTGCCGAGCGCGGCGATCTGCGCGAGCGACAGGTCGACGAAGATGACGCCCCGCTCGACGACGTGCACCCCGAGGTAGGCGAGCATGCCGGTGACGATGAGCCCGGCGACGAACGCCGGCAGCAGGACCTCGAAGACCGTCATGGCTTGGCCCCCTTCTTCGCGGCGAGCGCTCCGGCGAGGAGCTTCACGTCGTAGTCGAAGAGCGCCAAGTAGTCCTTCGCCTCGCGGGACGCCGCCGACCGAGGGGATGAAGATCACGAAGGGTGGCACCCGTCTTCTCGGCCACGCGCCTTGGGCGTCTTCCGATCGAAGTAGGGTTCCATGAGGATGACCGGGATCTTCTTGTTCGATCATCATGTTGATGAGCTCGAGCGTGTGCGCCGGCGACGGCGGCACGCCCGGCTTGGGCTCGACGTACCCGGCCGCGACGAGCTTGTAAGTGCTTGAGGAAGTTCGGCCAGGAGTTGTGGTACGTGACGAGCTCGGTCCCGGCGTAGGGCGCGAGCGCCGCCTGCCAGCGCTTCTCGCCCTCGGTCAGCTTCGCCTCGAAGGCGGCGAGGTTCGCGGCGTACTCGGCGGCGCCCGGCGGGTCGAGCTTCGTCAGCCGCGTCGGCGATCGACGCGCGCGATGACGCGGCCGTTCTCCGGGTCGAGCCAGTAGTGGGGGTTGCCGAAGGGGTGGACGTCGCCCATGGCGCGGGTGACGGTGCCCGGTGGGCCGCTCGAGGATGTCGCAGCCCGCCGAGACGTCGAGGTAGCCGGGCGCTGCCCGGGCGGATCTTTTCGTTGCGGCTCTGGTCGATGAGCGGCGGAAGGTAGCCGATCTCGAGCTCGAGGCCCGCGACGATCAGAAGATCCGCGCGCGAAAGCTTCAGGATGAAGGACGGCTTGGGTTCCACGAAGTGGGGGTCCTGGTACCCCTTCGCGAGCGCGAAGGTCTCCACCCGCTTGCCGCCCACGGCCTCGGCGATCGAGGAGAAGTCCTGCAGGCTGGTGACGATTCGGACGGTGGCGAGGGCCGACGACGCGGTCAGGCAGAGGAGCAGGGCGAGGGCGAGAATCGCGGTGCGTTTCATGGGGGACCTCAAAAAGGATGGGCGCCGTGGGCGCCGATGGCGAACTGGATCTGGAGGAAGGCCTCGTTGGCCTTCACCCCGGGGCCGTAGTTGCGGTACCGGTACTCCGCGCGGAGCATCGAAAATTCGCTGGGCATGAACGTCAGCGTCGCCGCGACTCCCTCGTCGCGGATGCGCCGCGTTGTCGGCGTGGTCGGAGAACTCGTACCGCGCGCCGGTGAACCACCGGCGGGCGAGCTGGTAGTCGCCTCCGACGAAGAACCCCTGGGCGTTCTGCGTTCCGCCGGGCTGTTCGCGCTCGCTCCAGAAGTACTCGCTGCGGAGGATGAAGGAGCGATAGGGCCGGCCCTGAAGGGGCTTCCAGCGATAGACGAGGTGGAGGTTCTGCAGGCTCGTCGTGTTCGTCAGCGAGGTTCCGTTGTGGCCGTAGGCGTAGGAGAACCCCATCTCGAGGTTGTTGTCATCGCCGAAGTCGCGGTAGGCGCGGTACTGGCCGTTGTACGTCACGTCGCCCTTGCTCGGGCCGTCGAAGAGGGGCTCGGTGTTGCCGCTGACGACCTGGAAATAGAACTCGGAGAACGTGTCGCCCGGCAGCTCGATGACTTTCGAGAAGGAGACGCCCTCGCCCTCCCATGTGTCGGGAGACAGGAGGATGTCGTCGATCGGCAGGGGCTCGTCGACCCATGGGAGGACGTGCAGGTGCAGCGTGTTGATCTTGCCGAACTGCATCTTGAACTTGCCGGCCTTGGCCTGCGTTTGCCAGGGCAGGGTCAGGAAAGTGACGTAGCCTTCCTCGAGGTCGACGCCGTCGTTGTTGAAGGACAGGAAAATGTCCGCCCGCGCGTAGGGGTCGACGACGGCCTGGAGCGACAGCTCCGATTCCTCGACCTGGAATGCCGGGGACGGCTGGACCGGATTGTGCCCGGCCGAGGCCAGAAAATTGCCGATCACCGCGATCGCGGGATTGAAAAACGTCGGGTTGACAGCCGGGGCCGGGGCGGGCGCCGGGGCCGGGGCGGGCTCGGGCGCCGGAGCGGGCTCGGGCGCCGGAGTCGGCGTGGGCTCGGGCGCCGGAGCGGAGGTCGGTGTTGGTGATGGCGTGGGCGCATCCTGCGCCAGTGCGGCGCCTGCGGCGAGATGCGCCGCGGCGAGAATCAGGACAATCGGGACTCTCAAGTCTCCTCCCTGCGTACGAAACCGGGCCGCGACATGCGGCCGCGGACTCACGCGGGGGAGGGAGGCGACCGTCCGGAGAGATCGAGGGCGGCGCGCAGGGACGGCGCGGCGTCCTCGGGAAGGCGCGGGGAACGGGTCCCGCCGGCATCGCACGTCACCATGCCGGAAGGAGGAGCCGTGAGCGCCGCGGAGTGCGTGAGGCACATCGGGCAGGCGTGCGGGGCCTCGTCCATGTGCGCGCTCGAGAGACCGCGGTGCGAGGCCAATCCCGCGGAACCGATCGGCTCCGGGTGCAGGCCGAAGCCGGCGAGCAGGGCCAGCACGGCCGCCGCCACGAGGGTGGCTCGAACGGCCGGGGCGAGTCGCATTCGACGCAGCATCGGTTGTGGCAATCGGTACCGCGGCTATTGTATTCCTCGAAAGCCGTTGCGGCCCGTGCGTAGAATGCCGGCGTGACCACCGGTCCCCATGCCCTGGCCGTCCCCGGGTCCGCGGCGTCGGCGGGCCCGGACGCCCTGCGCCGCCGGATGCACTGGCTTCTCGGCCTGACCTTCGTCCACGTTTTCGGCGAGGGCGGGCTGGCGCTCTTCGAGGCGCTCCGCACGGGGAGCCTCGCCCTCCTGGCGTTCGGCCTGGAAAGCGTCATCGAAGGCGGGGCGGCGTTTCTCGCCGTCCGCCATTTGCGCCATCTCGCCGACGAGGAGGAGGACCACGAGCGGCGCGACCAGGTGCTCGCGCGCTGGATCGGGGTGTCGTTCCTGATGCTCGCCGCGTACACGCTGGCGCGCGGGGGATACGAGCTCGTCGGGGGCAACCACGTCGAACCGAGCGTTCTCGGCCTGCTGCTGACGATCTTCGCGACCTTCGGTATGCCGGTCGTGGGCTACTTCAAGTGGAAGACGAGCCGTAGCCTCGGAAGCAAGGGCCTGGCCGCCGAGGCCAAGGAGTCGATCGCCTGCTCGATCGACTCGGGTCTGACCATGCTCGCGATGATCGCGGCCCTGCTCTCGGCGCCTCACTGGGTGGATCCGGCCCTCTCGCTGCTCATGGTTCCGTGGTTTCTGCGGGAGGGACTCGCGCACGTCCGGGGCCGTGTCCACGCGCACGTGCACTGAGGCCGGTTTTGGTAAGATGGGACCCCTGCCGGTCTGAATCTCCTCGAGCCCGTCCGGCATATATCTGCGTGGAGGAGTTGTTTTGATGTCGAATGCGAACATTTCCCAGGTCTCCGACGCCAGCTTCGACGGGGACATCCTGAAGAGCCAGGTACCCGTGCTCGTGGACTTCTGGGCCCCCTGGTGCGGCCCCTGCCGTTCCGTGGCGCCGATCGTCGACGACCTGGCAACCCAGTACGCCGGCAAGATCAAGGTCGCCAAGATCAACGTCGACGAGTCGACCGAGGTCGCCATGCGTTACCAGATCACCTCGATCCCGACCTTCATTCTGTTCAAGAACGGCGAGGTCGCGGATCGGGCGCTGGGCGCCCTCCCGAAGAGCGAGTTCGTCAAGCTGATCGATCGCAACCTGTAACCCGCCGGGTTTCCGGCGCGCACGGTGAGGGCCCTCGCGGGCCCTTTTCCTTTGCCCGCGTTGTACCCTCCCGGCGCCCGGGCACGGCCCGGACGGCGGCCCGGGGGAAGAAGGCCACGGCGGAGGCGGTTGGAGAGAACGTCATGAAAAAGCGATGGCTCTGGCTGGCGGCCGCGGTCGCCCTGGGCGCAGCCGCATTCCTGTTGCTCGGCAACCGTGGCGAGGCAGAGCCCAAGTACCGGACCGCCAGGGTCGAGCGGGGCGACATCACGCAGACCGTCGCGGCCACGGGGACGGTCTCGGCGGTGACGACGGTCAAGGTCGGAAGCGTCGTTTCGGGCAACGTCGCCGCGCTCCACGCCGATTTCAACAAGCAGGTGCACAAGGGCGACCTCCTGGCCGAGCTCGATCCGGCGCCCTTTCAGGATCGCGTCGCGCAGGTGCGGGCCGCGCTCGAGAAGGCGAAGGTCGACGAACGCAACGCCGAGATCGCCCTGCGGCGCCAGAAGGCGCTCTGGGACGAGAAGCTCGCGGCGCAGGCGGATCTCGACCAGGCGCAGGCCAACTTCGACTCGTCCGCCGCCGCCGTGAACCAGGCGAAAGCTTCTCTCGCTCAGGCCGAGACGGACCTCCGCAACAGTCGGATCACGGCGCCGATCGACGGCGTCGTCGTCGACCGCCAGTACGACGTCGGCCAGCCGGTGGCGGCGTCGTTTCAGGCGCCCACGCTCTTCACGATCGCCCAGGATCTGACCAAGATGCAGGTTTCCGCCGACGTCTCGGAGTCGGACATCGGAATGTGCAAGGTCGGCCAGCCGGTCCGGTTCACGGTGGATGCGTACCCGGACGAGACCTTTCGCGGAAAGATCGCGCAAATCCGGCTCAACGCCACGGTCAACCAGAACGTCGTCACGTATCCGGTGATCATCGAGGTCGACAACCCCGAGCTCGCGCTGCGGCCCAGCATGACGGCGAACGTGACGATCGACGTCGCGACGACGCGCAACGTGCTCCGGGTGCCCAACGCCGCCCTCCGCTGGAAGCCGGAAGAGGCGTCTTCGACGGGAGCGGCGGCTGGAGGCACGGTCGAGGAACGGGCGGCACGCGGAACCGGCTCCGGGCCGGCGGGAGCGGCCCGGCAGTTCGACCGGTCGGCCGGGGGCGGGAAGGCGCACCGGCCCGGGCAGACGGTCTACACGCTCGGCTCCGGGGAACCTGCCCGGCCGCAGCCGGTCGAGATCCGAACGGGAATCACCGACGGGCGCTACACCCAGGTCGCCTCCGGCGAGTTGCGGGAGGGCGATTCGGTGGTCGTGGGTCTCGCCACGGCGAAGGCGGACGCTTCCGCCGCCCGGAGCCCGATGGGCGCGCCGGGCCGCCGGAGATTCTGAGATTGGCGGCGACCCAGGTCATCCGCATCGAGGACCTGGTCCGGGTCTACCAGATGGGCGAAGTCGAAGTGCGCGCCCTCGACGGCGTGACCCTGTCGATCGGCACGGGCGAGTTCGTGGCCGTGATGGGCCCGTCGGGCTCGGGAAAGAGCACGTTCATGAACATCGTGGGCTGCCTGGACCGCCCCACCTCCGGCCGGTACTTTCTCGATGGCGTCGACGTCTCCGGGCTCGACCGGGACGAGCGGGCCGAGATCCGCAACGGAAGGATCGGGTTCGTCTTTCAGTCGTTCAACCTGCTGCCGCGGACCTCGGCGCTGGACAACGTCGAGCTGCCGCTGATCTACGCGACCAACGGGCTGGCCGCGAGGGACCGGGAGGCGCGGGCGCGGCGCTGCCTGGCGCTCGTGGGGCTGGCGGGGCGGGAGGATCACCAGCCGAGTCAGCTCTCCGGCGGCCAGCAGCAGCGGGTCGCGATCGCCCGCGCGCTGATCAACGACCCCAAGCTGTTGCTCGCCGACGAGCCCACGGGCAACCTCGACTCTAAGACCTCGGAAGAGGTCATGGGCGTCCTTCAGAGGCTCAACGACGATGGGAAGACCGTCGTGCTCATCACCCACGAGACGGACATTTCGGAGTACGCGCGGCGGGTCGTCGTGTTCCGCGACGGGCGGATCGTCGAGGACCGCCCCGTGACGAGCCGGCGCGTGGCGCCGCAGGGACACTGAGGGGGTCGCGATGCTGAAGTTCCTGACGATTCTGAAGGTGGGACTCAAGGCGATCGCCCGCAACACGATGCGCTCGATCCTGACCGCGCTCGGGATCATCATCGGCGTCGCCTGCGTGATCGCGATGATCGCGGTCGGCCAGGGCTCCCAGGCGGCCATCCAGGCCCAGATTTCCTCGCTCGGGACCAACTTCCTGATGATCTTTCCGGGCGTCTCGACCCAGTCGGGGGCCCGGATCTTCACGGGCCAGTCCACGATCACCGAGGAGGACGCGGATGCCGTGCGGGCCGAGTGCCCGGCCGTCGCCTACGTGACGCCGATGTCGCGCACCGGGGCCCAGATCGTGTCCGGCAGCCTCAACTGGGGGACGACGGTCCAGGGCGTCGGCGTGGAGTGGCCGTTCGTCCGCTCGTGGAACGTCGAGCGGGGCGCGTTCTTCGGCGAGTCGGACGTGCGCGCCGCCGCCAAGGTCTGTGTCCTGGGCTCGACGGTCGCCGATGCGCTCTTCGAAGGCCAGAACCCGGTCGGCCAGATCGTCCGTATCAAGAACTTTCCATTTCGCGTGATCGGTGTGCTGGAGACGAAGGGCGGCAACGCGATGGGCCAGGATCAGGACGACGTGGTCGTCGCGCCGTACACGACCGTCATGCGCCTCCTCAAGAAGACTCAGAAGATCGACATGTTCATGGCCTCGGCGGTTTCGCGGGCGGCCGTCGACGAGGCCCAGAAGCAGATCGAGGGGCTGCTGCGCCAGCGCCACCGCCTCGCCCCGGGCCAGGACTCCGACTTCATGATCCGGTCACAGCAGGAGATCGCGCAGACCGCCGACCAGACCTCCAAGACGCTGTCACTGCTGCTCGCGTCGGCAGCGTCGATCTCGCTGCTCGTCGGCGGAATCGGCATCATGAACATCATGCTGGTGTCGGTGACCGAGCGGACCCGCGAGATCGGCATCCGGATGGCCATCGGAGCCAAGGGCCGCGACGTGCTCACGCAGTTCCTGATCGAAGCGCTGACGCTGTCGATCGCCGGGGGCGCGATCGGCGTCGCTCTCGGTGTGGGAGCGTCGAGGATCCTCGCCTGGAAGGCGGGCTGGCCCATCGAGCTCTCCGGCAGCGCGATCGCGCTCGCGTTCGGCTTTTCGGCCGCCATCGGGGTCTTCTTCGGCTTCTATCCCGCGCGCAAGGCGTCGCGCCTGGACCCGATCGAAGCCCTGCGGTACGAGTAGGCTCCGGCGCTACAATTCCTCGGTGAAGCCTCTGCCCTTCGAGCGCCTCTGGCGCCGGTTCGATCCGCGCACGAGCCTGGCCGCCCGGCTCCTGCTGGCGTCCTTCGCCGCCTTCCTCCTGCCGGCGAGCGTTTTCGTGTTCCTCGTGCAGAGGCGCCTTTCGGCCCTGCAGACCGCCTCGGCCGAACAGGTCGCCGCGGTTCGGGTCACCGAGGCCGCGATCCGGATGTCGCAGGACGCGATCTTCCGCGCCGGCTGGGCCGAGCGCCGAGCCCAGGTGGCCGCGGAGGCGGGATGGGCGCTCGCGGCCGCGGCGAGCGAGGCGCTGGGCGGCCGGGCGGCCCGGACGGGTCCGGAAGGCGCCCCGGGCCCCGACGCCCACGGGCACGTGTGGACTCCGATCCCGGAAGAGGAATCGGTGGGCATGATTTCCTCGCGCAGTCCGGACCCCGAGCTCGCCCGGGTCGACCTGGCGCGCACCCGGGTTCTCGCGCCCCTGATGGACGAACTGCGAAGGCGGCGACCGACGCTGCGGAACGTGAGCCTCTGGACGGCCTCGGGCGTGATGCGCATGTCGCCCTGGGTCGACGTCCACCGGGCCGACCGCGAGTCGGGAGGCGAGCTCCAGCGCTTCGTCTTCAACCGGGTGGCGCGGTTTCCGGTGGCCCCGCCGGCGGCACCGGAGAACGCGGTGTGGTCCGAGACCCACGCGGGGCCCGCGACCGAGGGGGCCGACCCGCGGTTCCCGAGTGTCTTCGTTCCGGTCCGCGATGCGTCGGGACGGCTCATCGCGGCCGTTGCGATCGAGGTCGATGCCCGGCGCTTCATCGCCGAAGCGATGGAGACCTGGCAGGCCCCCGGCGACTTCTGGTTCGCCACCGATTCCGATGGCCACGCGATCTTCATGACGCCGCGCGCCGCCGCGGTCCTCGGGTGGAGCGGGGTGGGCGGCGTTCCCCTGTCGGCGGCGCCCTCGCCGGAGCTCAAGACGCTCGCCGGACGCGCCCGGGCGGCGGCGCGCTCGAACGACGAATACCTCGTGGACGGCAAGCGGATCCGGATCGCCTCGGCCCGCGTGGGGCCGACGGGCTGGATCTTCTACGAGGGTCTCTCGAAAGAAGCACTCGAGACGATCCGCGGCGAGGCCGCGATCACGTTTCCGCCGTCCTCCCTCTCCAATCTTCGGCGCGACGTGCTGCTGCTCTTCGTGCTTCTCCTGCCCGTCGCCTTCGTCGTCATCGGCATCGTTTCGCGCCGTGTCTCGGCGCCCGTGTCCCAACTCGTGGGTGTCGCGGAGGACATCGGCCGCGGGCGCCCGGTCCGCGTGGGGGGCGGGGAGAAGGCGGACGAGCTCGGCCGTCTGGCGGCCGCGATCGACACGATGGGCCATCGGGTCGCGCGCCGGGTCGAGACGCTCCGGCGTCTCCATCAGTTCTCCCGCTCGGCCTATCGGATGACGGACGTCAAGGAGGTGCTGGCCCGCTCGGCCCAGGCGATCGCGGCCTTCACCAAAGCCGAGCGGGTCTGGTTCTATCTCTACGACCGCAACACCCACCGGCTCGAGGCGACGGTGCCGGCCTTCAACCTCACCGAGGAGGTCGCCGCGCAGTTGCGCGTCTCCGTCGACGCCCGGTCGATCGAGGGCATGGTCTACCGGACGGGGGAGCCGTACTGCACCAACGACGCGGCGCGCGACCCGTACGCCAACCCGGACCTGTCCCGCCTGGCCGGCGTATCCAACGGGGTCTTCGCGCCGCTGAAGACGGAGGAAGAGACGCTCGGCGTGGCCGTGGCCATCAATCGCTCCGAGGGCTTCGGACAGGAGGAAATCGACGCGGTGACGTCCTTCGCCGACCTCGCGTCGCTGCTGCTGCGCAACGCCCGCCTCTACACGGCGCTCGCCGGCACGGTCGACGAGCTTCGCCGGGCGAGCCGTCTGAAGGACCACTTCCTGCAGAACGTCAACCATGAGCTGCGGACGCCGCTGACGGCCATCGTCGGGTGGACGGATCTGTTCGAAGAGGAAGACCTCGACGAGACGACGCGCCGGCGCGGAGTTCGCCAGATCCGACAGTCGGCCCGCGTCCTGCTCGCCCTGATCGACGACCTGCTCGACCTCGCCCGGCTCGACCGGGGAGCCCTGACGCTCGAGCTCAAGCCCATTTTTCTCTCGGAGGTCGTCCAGCGGTCGATCGAGACGGTGCGCATGATGGCCGAGGCTCGGGGCGTCGTGCTGATGGCGGCGCCGATGCCCGAGCCGATGGCTCCGGTCCGGGCCGACGCGCTGCGCCTGCAGCAGGTCCTCTGGAACCTGCTCGCCAACGCGATCCAGTTCACGCCCCGGCACGGCCGTGTGGTCGTGCGCGTGGAGCGGGAGCCCGAGCGCTTCCTCGTCAGCGTCGAGGACGACGGAATCGGGATTCCGGACAGCGAGCTGCCGCACGTGTTCGAGAGGTTCCGGCAGGTCGACGGCTCGGCGACCCGGGGCCACGCGGGAATGGGCATCGGCCTCGCCCTGGCGCGCTCGCTCGTGGAGCTCCACGGCGGGACCATCTGGGTCACGAGCATCGTCGGCCAGGGCAGCCGGTTCACCTTCTCGGTGCCGATCCGCGGGGCGGAACGCCGGGCGGGGGACTCGGGCGACGTCGCGACCGCGTCGGGGACGGCCGACCCGCCCGAGCGGCGGCGGGCCTAGGCGGAGGCGGCGGGCAGGCCGGTGCCCTTGAGAAGGTCCTTGACGATCTTCGCCGTCTCCTCCTTGCCCGGAACGCAGAGGTTGGGATCCTTCTCCTTGCCGTTGGCGAGCGCCGCGGCGTAACCCTCGCAGTCGTAGCCGCAGGCGGTGCAGTCCGTCTGCGCCATGGCGGCGTAGAGCTTGAGTGCGAGGTTGCCGTCCTTCGCCATCTCCATCCGCTTGGGCAGGGGAATCGTCTCGTCGTGGAAGGCCGGCGCCTCTTTTTTCGGCTTGGGGGCGGCGAGGACTTCCTCTTCCTCGCGGCCGGTCTCGATCCATTGGCCGTAGGAGAGGCAGTTGGGGCAGACGAAGTTGTAGTCCCAGCCCTGCGGAAGGAATACGGCGGGTGTCCGATAGACGACGAGCGCGGTGAAGTCCTGCGGGCAGGTCGGCAACTCGCGTTCCTGGGCGTCGCGGACCATGGTCTTGAGGTGGGGCCGCGAGAACTCGATCTGTTTGGGCTTCTGCGCGAAGCGGTGCATCTCCTTGCCGCGCGGGCAGACCATCACGACCTGCGGCTTGTAGACCCGGTCCACGAAGAAGGTCCGCATCGGGACGTCGTGCGCGGGGCAGACCGACGGCGCATCCTTCCAGAACGACGCCACGAGGGCGGATTTCTCCGGAATCGAGAGTCGCATCGGCGGACGATTATAAACGGGTCAGAGGGCGGCGAAAGGATTCAACCGCTTCTCCTCGTCGATCGTGGTGCCGGGCCCGTGGCCGCAGACCACCGGCGTCCCGCGATCGAGCGAGAACAGCCGGCCGCGGATCGACCGGAGGATCTCCTCCGTGTCGCCTCCCCACAGATCCGTGCGACCGACGGAGCGGCGGAAGAGGGTGTCTCCGGAAAAGAGCAGCGGCGCGTCCCCCTCGAGCAGGAAGCAGGTGGAGCCCGGCGTGTGGCCGGGCGTGTGGATCGCCCGCAGGCGATGCGGCCCGAAGGCGACGACGTCCCCTTCCGCGAGCGGCGCGTCCGGCGGCAGCGGCGTCTGGGCCCGCAGGCCGAAGAAGGCCGCCTGGTCGGGCAGGGCGTCGTAGAGCGGCCGGTCGGCGGGATGGAGTCGGATCGGGGCGCCCGTGGATTCCTTGACGGCGCGCGACGCCGTGATGTGGTCCAGGTGCGCATGGGTGTGGAGCAGGGCGACCGGGGCGAGGCGCATCGATTCGAGGACGCGCAGGATGCGGTCGGGCTCGTCGCCCGGGTCGATCACCACGGCCTCCCGCGAGACCGGGTCGGCGAGCACGGTGCAGTTGCACTGCAGCGGTCCGACCGGGAAAGTCTCGACGATCGGCTCCGGGGTCATGGATGCACCGGCACGACCGTCTCGACGTCGTGCTTCTCCCGGGCGGCGGGGTTGGCCCAGATCGTCTCGGGGGAGGCGAGGTTGAGCTGCACGGCCCATTCCTGGTTGTCCGGCCGGCGACGCTCGGAAGCGAAGAGCTTCCGCCGGCTGCGCGGCGTGAAGATCTCCCAGCGGACGTAGCCGAAGTCGGCGGTGTCGTCGCCGTGCAGATAGAAGGCGGGGATTCGCTCGCCGGGCTCGATCTCGGCCTCACGGACCGTCGTGGGCGAGAATCCGTTGGCGGCCAGGCGGGTCTCGAACTCGCGCGCGACGGATCGGTCCTTCCAGCGCAGCCGGTGGCGCCCGCGGGCCACCCCGCGGCCGAGAACGAGGTCGTCCAGCGTGGAGGAGAGCTCCGGATCCATCGGAATCGGCATCTTAGCGCCTCGCGGAACGGGCGGGTTCGATGCGGCGGACGATCGCGCCGCCGGCGGCCGCGAACTCGCGGGAGTCGAAGGACGCGGACCATCGCCGCAAGGACGGATCCGCCGGTCCCGCCGCGAGAACGATCCACCCGCGCGCGCCGGGGTTCCAGGCGCGCGCGAGCCGGGAGGTGTCGCCGTCGAGGCTGACGATCGAACGCCCCGGATCGCGGCCCTCCGTCGCGTCGTAGAGCCAGCGGGGCCCGTCGAGGTAGAAGGCGACGCAGAGCTGGGTGTGCTGGTTCTCGGTGAAGATGCGTTCGGAGGGCGCCGCTTCCCGCCGGAGGTATTCCGCCACCGGGCGCCAGTCCACGCGCCCCTGGCGAAAGTAGATCTCGAGGGCACGGACGTCGAGCACCAGGAACGCTGCGAGAAGCGCCGCGGCGGGCAGGCGGGCGGCGGGGCGGGCGAGCAGCGCGGCGAGGGAGGCCGCGGCGAGAGCCGTCAGCGCCGGCCCGGCGGGGAGAAATCGCCGGGAGGCGTCGAAGTGCGGGTGCATCTGCGACAGGAGCTCGATCGCCGCCGCTCCACCGAGCGCCCAGGCGGCGAGGAAGCGAAGGCCGCGCCGCGCCAGAGCGATCCAGGCACCGCACGCCACGAGCACGAGAAACGCCCAGCCCCCGGCCGAAAGCTTCACACCGTCGTTCCAGGCGAAGGCGAAGAACGACGCGATCCTCTCGGCGCGCTCCAGGGTCGCGGGCGAAGGCGGCGCCATCGGCGGCCGGCGCATCGCCGTCAGCACCACGGGCCACCACGGCCAGTACGCCAGACCGAGACCGAGGAGAAAGACGGGGCTCCAGGCGAGGAACCGGCGCGCCGCCCTGCGGCGGTCGGCCGCTGCGCCGAGGGCGTCTTCGGCGACGAGCGCGGCGGCCGCAATGGCGAGAACGACGGCCGCCGTGTAGAGCGCGTATGCCGTCGCGAGGCAGGCGAGGTAGAACCCGGCCAGGCGGGCGGGGCCGGGGCGTTCGAGGAAGCGTTCCAGCGCGTAGAGGGCGAGCGTCAGGAGAAAGAGGGCGAGGGAGTAGGGACGCAGCTCCTGCGCGAAGCGCACGTGGTACGGCGCGAACGCGAGCAGCGCGGCCGCGGTCAGTCCGAGGACGGGCCCGCCTCGGCGGCCGAGCAGGAGGCCCAGGGCGGCCACGCCCCCGGCGCTCCACACCGCGGGCAGGAGCTTGCGCAGAGGGTCGCTCGGGTGAAGCGCCTCGAAGAGCTTTCCGAGGACGTAGTCGAGCGGCGGATGAAAGGCATCGAAGCGCAGCGACTTCCAGAGAAACGCCCAGTCCCCGCTGGTCCAGTACGTCTGCAGGATCTCGTCGAGCCAGTAGGAGAAGCGGTCGAGTCGGACGAGGGTCAGCGCGAAGCCGGCGAGGACGATGGCGGCGAGAGCCCAGCGAAAGCGGCGCGACACGCGCACAGAATAGCCTGCGCTCGGCGGCGGCCGAGGTTGTAGACTCGCGCGCCTTGGGCGCCGCCTCTCTCTTCGTGCGGTTCGGCCTCGCCGTCTGGGTCGGGGGGACTCTCGTCGTTCTGATCGCCGCACCGGTCGTCTTCGGCCGGATCGCATCGCGCGATGCGGCGGGCGCGGTCTTCGGCGAGATCCTGCGCCGCTTCGAGATCGTCAAGCAGGTCGTCTCGCTCGCGCTCGTGATCGGCGTGTTCGTCGAGCTGGAGCGGGGGCTCGTGCTTCGCGGGAGCATGGCGGTCGGCGCGGTGGCGATCTTCGTCGCCATCGCGAGCAACGTCTACGTCGCCATGGTGGTCCGGCCCCGGATGGAGTACTTCCGCATGAAGGTGGGGTCGTTCGACGCCGCCGCGCCCGGGGATCCGTTCCGGGCGCGGTTCGACCGGCTGCACCGGCGGTCGACCCGTGTGGTGGTTCTCGGCTGGATCGGCGCCGCCCTCGGGCTGGCGCTGTGGTCCTAGCGACCCGCGGAGCTCAGGCCCGGAGTCGCGCGATCAGATCGATCTCGACGGCAGCTCCCTTCGGGAGCTCCGCGACCGCCACCGTCGACCGGGCTGGTCGGTGGTTACCGAAGCGGCGAGCGTAGACGCCATTCATCGCGGCGAAGTCGGCCATCCGGAGAAGGTAGACCGTCGTCTTCACCACGTCCTCCAGCCGCGCGCCCGCCTGTGCGAGGACGGCCTCGAGGTTGTCGAAGACGCGCTCGACGCCCGCCTCGAAACCGCCGGCGACGAGTTCGCCGGTGGAGGGGTCGAGCGGCACCTGGCCCGACGCGAAGAGGAGGTCGCCGGCGACGATCGCCTGCGAATACGGACCGATTGCCTTCGGGGCACCGGCAGTCGCGATGGTTTTCATGGTTTTCGCACCTTCCCGGCGCCGGCCCGGAGCCTGCGCCGCGACCTTTCCGCGCTAAGATAGCCGGAACCGCGGAAACAAGACGATGTCCGTCGAGCGAATCCAGCTTCTTCACGAAGACTACATTCGCCTGACCGAGAGGTTCAAGGCGTTGTGGACGTTCCACCAGTTCCTGCGTGGCGTCCAGAAGGCGTTCTTCGCCTCCGAGCCGGCCTATGCGCTGGACTTCTCCCGACTCTATGACGACGTGCGGGCGGTGGCCGGCGCGATCGACACGCCCTCGCCGGAGAAAGTCGCGCCGCGGCTCCACGAGCTCTCCGAACGCCTCGACGCCTTCTCGGCGAAGCTTCGCGACGCGGACCGCCGCATCTCGCCTTCCTACGTGCGGCGCTTCTTCGAAAAGGTCCAGCCCCAGGACGAGAAGATCGCTTTCCACCTCCTGCGCTTCTACTTTTCGCAGCCCGACGTCGACGAGGACGTGATCGACAAGGTCGACTTTCTGGCGACCGTCGTCGCGGCCGGCCAGTCGGGAGACCGTTCGGCGGCCCGGCCGCGGCCGGATGCCCGCAAGTTCTTCGAGTCCGCGACGGCGACGTGCGTCTGGCCGCGCATCGATGCCGAAACGGTCCCGACGATCGCGCGGGCGTTCGACGACCTCGCTTCGGAGATGACGCGGGCGCAGGAGTTCGAAGATCTGGTCACCGCCCGGCTGCTGCACAACGTGCGGACCCTGAAGCGCAGCGTCGCGGGTGGGCTCGCGCATCCGGAGGTGCTCGCGGCCGTGACGACGTGCAACCTCCGCACCCGATCGGTCTTCCATCGGCTCTACGAGCGCGAGGAGCAGCGGCTCGACGAGGCGACCGAACGCATTGGAGACCTCGAAAAGGAGCTGGCCCGCGGAGGCCTGGACAATCCCACATCGGACGAGTTCCGGAGATTTCACGAGTCGCGGCAACGCTTCGAGCGCGAGTCGCGCGCGTCGAATCTGAAGGCCCTCCAGGTCGTCGAGCTGAAGGAGGCCATCGGCGAGGTGCTCGGCCGGTTCGAGCTGACGGGCCTGGCCGCGGAGGACATCGACGAGGTTCTGAACCTGGTCGAGGAGGTCGAGTCCGACTCCGACGACGCCGCCTTCTGGAAGCCCTACGTCGATCGGGTCCTCGGGGCCGTGGAGCTGTACGACGACGGTAAGGGCGCACTGCGCACGAACCTCGCCGGGCTCGTGCACCTCCGGCTCGAGCCCTGGGAGCTCAAGGCGGCGCGCCGGGCGGTGGCCGCCGGCGGCGAGGCGCCCTCCGATCGGGACCGTGTTCTGCTCCGGGCCGTGGCGCTGCGGCTCAAGGCCGAGGAGGAGACGGATGCGCTGCGTGGAGCGGCCGCCGGGGATCCGCCTCCCGAGCTCTTGCGGTCGGCCCGCGCCACCCTCGGACGCGTGCCGGTGCTCGATGCGGCAATCTCGAGCGTCGTCGACGAGGCCGAGGCGGTCAGTTCCTCCGAAGAAATTCGGGCCTGGACGCGCACGCGGTTTCGGCTCCTGCGGGCCTCGGCCGACCTCTGGTTGACCCAGGACTCGCCGCGAAGCGAACGGCGCGACTCCCGCTCGTAGGCTTCGCCCCCCCGTATACTCCGCTGCGATGAGCGATTCGCAGGAGCCGCCGGCGACGGAGCCGGTTTCGCCGAGCGATCTCGTGCAGAACCGGCGCGAGAACCTCCGGCGCCTCGAGGCGCTGGGCGTCCCGGTCGCGCCCCTCCACTTTCCGATCACGGCGACCGTCTCGGAGATCGCGGCGAAATATCGTGACGTCGCGGGACCGGAGCTCGAGTCGAATCCGCCTTCAATCGCGACGGCGGGCCGGGTGCTCGCCCTGCGCACGGCCGGAAAGGCCGGCTTCCTGGACCTGTCGGACGGGCGCTCGCGCCTGCAGGTGTACCTGCGGCGGGAGGCGGTCGGTGAAACGGGATTCGCGCTCTACCAGGCCCTCGACCTCGGGGACTGGCTGGGAGTCGAAGGCGAGATCTTCCGGACGCGGACCGGAGAGCTCTCGGTCAAGGCCCGGTCGGTGACGCTTCTCGCCAAGTGCTTCCGCCCCCTCCCCGAAAAGTGGCACGGCCTCAAGGACGTCGAGCGCCGCTACCGGCAGCGATACGTGGACCTCGCGGTCAACCCGGAGTCCCGCGAGGTCTTCGAAAGGCGCGCCGCGATCGTCCGCTACCTGCGACGCTTCCTGGACGCGCGCGGGTACCTGGAAGTCGAGACGCCGATGATGCAGACGATCGCCGGCGGAGCCGTCGCGCGACCCTTCAAGACGCATCACAACGCGCTCGACCTCGAGCTGTTCCTGCGCATTGCGCCCGAGCTGTTTCTCAAGCGACTCGTGGTCGGCGGGATCCCGCGCGTGTACGAGATCAATCGCAACTTCCGGAACGAAGGGATCTCGACGCACCACAACCCCGAGTTCACGATGCTCGAGTTCTACCAGGCCTACGCCCGCGGCGACGACCTGATGCGGCTTTCCGAGGAGATGCTCTCGGGCCTCGCCCGGGAGGTGGCCGGGGGAATGCGGACGCCATGGGGCGACGCCGAAATCGACTGGACGCCCCCGTTCCGGCGGCTGACGATGCGGGAGGCCGTCGTCGAGTTCACGCGGGACGATCCCCGCGGCCCGGTCGGGCGCGAGGACCTCGCCGACGAAGCCCGGCTGCTCGCCGCGGCCGAGCGGTTCGGAGTCGAGAAGCCGGAGCGGTTCCGCGGAAAGAAGGGCAAGCTTCTGGCCGAGGTCTTCGAGGCCGTCGGCGAGGCGCGCCTCGTGCAGCCGACCTTCCTTCACGAGTTTCCGACCGAGATCTCGCCGCTCTCGCGGCCCATGCCGGACGACCCGGAGTGGGCCGACCGCTTCGAGCTCTATGCGGGCGGGATGGAGATCGCCAACGGCTTCTCCGAGTTGAACGACCCCGTCGAGCAGGCGGCGCGCTTTTCCCGGCAGATGCAGGAGAGGGCGCAGGGGGATCTCGAGGCGGCCCCGTACGACGAGGACTACGTCGAGGCCCTGGAATACGGGATGCCGCCGACGGCCGGAGAAGGGCTGGGCATCGACCGCCTCGCGATGCTCCTGACCGACCGGCATTCGATCCGGGACGTGATCCTCTTCCCCCTGTTGCGGCCCCGGGGCTGATCGTGCGGTTCGAAACCTCCGTCGCCCTGAGGTACCTGGCCAGCTCCCGCCGGCGCGCGCACGTGGCGCTGATCGCCACGATCTCGATCGTCGGACTGGCGGTGGGCGTCGCGGCGCTGATCGTCTCGCTCGCGCTGCTGTCCGGGTTCCAGGACCGGATCCGGACCCAGATGATGGAGCGAACCGCCCACCTGACCGTGTCGCCGGTGCGCGGCGCTTTGCTGCCGGACCCGGAGGTGGCGCGCCGGGCCCTGGCGTCCGGCCCCGGCGTCGAGGGCGTGTCGGCCGTGATCGAGGGGCGCGGCTGGGCGGCAGACCTCGACGGCTCGTCGAATGCCCCGGTCCGATTTCGCAGCGGACCCGTGGCCGGGTCGGGCCCGAACGATCCGCCGGCTGCCCTGATTACGCGGCCGCTTGCCGGCCGCCTGCGGCTCTCGCCCGGCGACCTGATGCGGGTGACCTCGTCGCGCACGCGGCTGTCGCCCGTGGGGCCGATCCCCGTCTCGGTGGTTCTGGCGGTCGCGGACGTGCGCGGCGCGGGCGCTCTCGAAAAGACGGCGGAGGTCGAGGTGTCGGAGTCGACGGCCCGGCTCCTGACGGGTGTCGCGAGCGGCGCCTTCGCCTACGAGGCAAGGCTGTCCGATCCGACCCGCGCCGACGCCGCCGCCACCGTGGTCCGCGCCGCCCTGCCTCCGGGCTACCGCGTGGAGACGTGGCGGGACCGCAACGCCCCGCTTGCCTTTGCCCTGCGGCTCGAGAAGTCCGTCATCTTCGTCACGGTCGGGCTCGTGATCGTCGTGGCCGCCCTGAACATCGTCGCGAGCATCGCGCTCACGGTCGTCGAGAAGAAGCGCGACCTCGGCGTGCTGACTTCGATGGGCGCGGCACCGGGAATGCTGGTCCGGATCTACCTGACGCTCGGCGCGGTCATCGGGCTCGCCGGCACCGGCGCGGGCGTGGCGATCGGCATCGGCCTGTCCCTGGCGGCCGATCGCTTCCGGCTGGTTCCGCTGCCGGCCGACGTGTACATGATCTCGCACGTCCCTTTCGCCATCCATCCCGGCGAGGTCGTCGCCTGCGCGGCGTTCGCGGTCGCGACGGCACTCGGTGCCGCGACGCTTCCGGCGCGCGCGGCGGCCCGGCTGGCTCCGGGCGAGGCCATCCGGCTGTCGCGATGAGCGAGCTCGCGATCCGGGCCGAGAACGTATCGAAAACCTACACGGGCGAGGGCGCTCCGGTGACCGTTTTCTCGGGGCTGTCGTTCTCCCTGCCCGCCGGTGCGTTTGCCGCCATCATGGGGCCCTCGGGCGTGGGCAAGTCGACGCTTCTGCATCTCGTCGGCGGGATCGACCGCCCCGACGCCGGCCGGGTCGAGGTCTTCGGCCGGGCGATCGACGAGCTCTCGCCGCGGGAGCGCGCCCGATTTCGCAACGAACGGGTCGGTTTCGTGTTCCAGTTCCATCACCTCCTCCCGGAGTTCACCGCCGAGGAGAACGTCGCGCTGCCGCACCGCATCGCCGGGGTGCCGGAGGGGGAGGCGCGGCGGAAGGCCGCGGCCCTGCTCGAGCGTGTCGGTCTGGCGGACCGGCGCGGCCACGGCGCGCGGGCCCTCTCGGGCGGCGAACAGCAGCGCGTGGCCATCGCGCGCGCTCTCGCTCGCGGTCCCGGCCTTCTCCTGGCGGACGAGCCGACGGGCAACCTGGACGCGGCCGCGGCGCAGACGGTCTTCGGGCTCCTCCGGGAGCTTCACGCGGAGCGGGGAATGACGACGGTTCTCGTCACTCACAACCCGGATCTGGCGAAGCGCTGTGATAGACTTTTCACGATGTCCCGGGAAGGAATTTCTCCGTCGCCCGGTTTGCCAGAGCGAGGCTAGAGTTCCTTGACGGATATCGCAAATCTCACCAGCGGCCCCTGGGCGGGGCGTGGTCGTCGCGGCGGACCGGCGGTGCCGACTGGGCCTGCGGTCGGTTTCGCGACCTCGGCGACGGAGTCCTAGTCCGGAGACTTCGCCCCATGGCTTTCGACCACACGACCCCCGCGGCGACAGGCTCCTTCCATGTTTGAGAAGTACAACGAGAAGGCGCGCCGGGCCCTCTTCTTCGCGCGGTACGAGGCATCCAAGCTCGGGTCCAAGGTGATCGAGTCCGAGCACCTGCTCCTGGGGATCCTTCGCGAGGGCGAGGACGTGATCAAGGAGATCTTCGCGCGCTTCAACGTCAAGCCCGAGGACGTCCGCCGGGAGATCGAGGGCGACCGGATTTTCGTCGAGCGGATCTCCTCGACGGCCGAGCTTCCCCTCTCGGAGGAATCCAAGAAGATCCTGGCCTACGCCTCGCACGAGGCCGAGTCCATGATGCATCCCTACGTCGGTACGGAGCACCTGCTGATCGGCCTGCTGCGGGTCGATGGCTGTGTCGCCGGCCGCCTCCTTTCGGCCCGGGGATTCAACCTCTACGGCGTGCGCGAGGAGACGATCTCCCTGATCAAGGAGCGCGAAGTCTCCAAGCAGAAGAAGGAGCTTCCGTTCCTGGCCGAGTACAGCCGCGACCTCACGCAGCTGGCCGGGACGGGGACCTTCGATCCGCTGATCGGCCGGGAAAAGGAAGTCGAGCGGATCATCCAGATCCTGTCGCGCCGGACCAAGAACAACCCGATCCTGCTGGGCGAGCCCGGCGTGGGGAAGACCGCGATCGTCGAGGGCCTGGCCACCCGGATCGTGGACGGCGCCGTCCCGATGTTCCTGTCGTCGAAGAAGATCCTGGCTCTCGACCTGTCGCTCATCGTGGCCGGCACGAAGTATCGCGGGCAGTTCGAAGAGCGGCTGAAGGGGATCATCCGGGAGCTCCGGGAGAACCCGGACCTGATCATCTTCATCGACGAGATCCATTCGCTGATCGGGGCCGGGTCGGCCGAAGGGTCGCTCGATGCCGCCAACATCCTCAAGCCCGCGCTCTCGCGGGGCGAGGTGTCGTGCATCGGCGCCACGACGCTCAAGGAGTACCGCAAGTACATCGAGAAGGACCGCAGCCTCCTGCGTCGCTTCCAGGCGATCCACGTGACCGCACCCTCGGAGAACGAGACCTTCGAGATCCTCGAAGGCGTGAAGGACCGGTACGAGCAGTTCCACAAGGTGCGTTATTCGGCCGAGGCGATCAAGACGGCGGTCTACCAGTCCAACCGGTACATCACCGACCGCTTCTTCCCGGACAAGGCGATCGACATCCTGGACGAAGCCGGGGCGAAGGTGAAGCTGAAGCGGGTGGCCGACACGCAGAACCTGCGCAAGCTCGAGCTCGAGATCCGACAGATCGTCAAGGAGATGAAGAAGGCGATCTCCGACAAGGACTTCGAGAAGGCGGTCTTCCTGCGGGAGCGCGAGATCGAGCTCAAGGAGGAGATCGAGCGGGCGAAGGCCCAGTCGGCGGAGAAGAGCGAGGCCACGCAGGAGGTCACCCGCCGCGACATCGAGGAGATCATCTCGTCGTGGACGGGCATTCCGGTGGCTTCCCTGGAGATGGAGGAGGCCGAGAAGCTCCTGCACATGGAGGACGCGCTTCGGAAGCGGATCGTGGGCCAGGAGGCCGCGATCATCGGCGTGTCCAAGGCCATCCGGCGTTCGCGCCTGGGGGTCAACAACCCCAACCGACCGATGGGGTCCTTCATCTTCCTCGGGCCGTCGGGCGTGGGGAAGACGGAGGTGGCGCGGCGGCTGGCGGAGTTCCTCTTCGAAAATCAGAAGTCGCTCGTACGCTTCGACATGTCGGAGTACATGGAGAAGCACGCCGTTTCGAAGCTGATCGGCTCCCCTCCGGGCTACGTGGGTCACGAGGAGGGCGGACAGCTGACCGAGCGGATCCGCCGCAATCCCTACAGCGTGATCCTCTTCGACGAGATCGAGAAGGCCCATCCCGACATCGCCAACCTGCTCCTGCAGATCCTGGAAGACGGCATCCTGACCGATGCGTACGGGAACGTGGTGGACTTCAAGAATACGCTGATCATCATGACCTCGAACATCGGAACCAAGCACCTGGTCAACCGGACGCGGGTCGGGTTCGGCGGCAGTCGGGAGACGCAGACCAACAAGGAGATCGAGGACCTCGTGCTGAAGGAGCTGCGCCGGGATTTCTCGCCGGAGTTCATCAACCGGATCGACGACATCATCGTCTTCCATCCGCTCGGGCGGGTCGGACCTGGCGAAGATCTGCCGGCTCCTCATCGACGACGTCAACACAACGATCGCCTCCAAGGGCGCGGTGATCGACATCGACGACGCGGCCGATCGAGTGGCTGCTCGCGCAGAGCGGCGAAGACCCCAACATGGGCGCGCGGCCCTTGCGCCGCGCGATCCAGAAGCACGTCGAGGACCCGGTCTCCGAGCTCTTGATCGCGGCCCGCGACGAGCGGATCGAGGCGATCGAGGTTCGCGTCGGTCCCGAGGGGCTGCGCGTGACGGCTCGCGAGGACGAGCCGATCACACAGGGGCGCTGAGCGCTTGCGTCGGAGGCCTTGCACGGCCGCGGTCCTCGCCGCGGCGGCGATGAGTTTTGGGGCGGCCCGGGCGCAGGAGCCGCCGCCGCCGACCCCGATCCCGACACCGCCGGCGGCTGCCGTGCGAGCCGGGGGCACCGGCGCCCGCGGCGCAAACTCCGGGCGGCGTCGACGGGTGAACCCATCCTCGGCATCCGCGTCGTGGGATACCAGACGGTGTCGCCCGACACCATCGCGCACTACCTGGGCATCAAGGTGGGCGACCCGTACGACCCGGAGAAGATACGGGCGAACTTCCACGGCCTCTGGGACGTGGGTCTCCTCGAGAACGTCCGCATCGAAGCCGAACGTGAGCCGGCGGGCGTGACCCTCATCGTGACGATCGAAGAGCGGCCGCTGGTCAAAGAGGTCGAATTCAGCGGAAACAAGAAGCTGACCACGACGCAGATCCGGGACGTCCTGAAGGAGGCCAAGGTCGAGGTCAAGGCCGGCGCGCCTCTGTCGTTGCGCGACATCGCCCGGGCCCGGGCGGCCATTGCGGACGCCTATCTTGCCCAGGGGTTCCGGAGCGCCACGGTCGACTACCGGATCGAGGATCTGTCCAAGACCGAAAAGAAGGTCATCTTCCTGATCGACGAGGGAGACAAGGTCAAGATCGAATCGATCTCCTTCACCGGCAACGAGCATGTCTCGTCGCAGACCCTGCGCAACGCGATGCACAAGACGAAAGTCGCGGTCTTCTGGCGATTCCTGTCCGACAACACCGTCTACAGCCAGGCCAACTACGAGGCCGACGTCGAGAGCCTCAAGGGCGTATACCAGGCCCGGGGGTACAAGGACGTCGTCGTGAAGGACCCGATCCTCGACGTCTACGTCGTGAACCCGGACGCCAAGCCCGAGAAGATCAAGCGGCGGGTGCGGATCACGATTCCGATCGTCGAGGGCGACCTCTTCTACACGAACGAAGTCCGGATCGTCGCCGTGCAGCGGCAACGGCCAGCCGACCGAATCCGGGAAGCCCGAGGTGTTCTCGGAAAGCGAGCTCCTCAAGCCGTTCTGGGAGCTCAAGCCGGGTACGATCCTGAATCGGGACCGGATCGTCGAGGGTCTCATCGCCATCGAAACCATGTACAAATCCCGAGGCTACATCTACTCGTACCCGAACCCGGTCTTCAAGGAGGTCGGAGACCATCGGGTCGACGTCGACATCTCCATCTTCGAGGGCGACAAGTTCTATCTGGGCCGACTCGAGGTGCAGGGGAACACCCAGACGCGGGACAAGGTCATCCGGAGGGAGTTCGCCCTCGACGAGGGTGACGTCATGGACATGGACGCGGTCAAGAAGAGCGTCACGAAGATCACCCAGCTCGGGTATTTCAAGATGACGGAGGAGCCACAGTTCGCGGTCAACCAGCAGGAGCGGAAGGTCGACATCACGATCAAGGGCCAGGAGACCTCCCGCAACGAGATCCAGTTCGGCGCTGGATATTCCGGTTTCGACGGGTTCTTCGGCCAGTTCTCGTTCCAGACGCGCAACTTCCTGGGACGGGGCGAGATCATCGGCGCTTCGGCCCAGCTCGGCAAGGTTTCCAACTTCTTCGACCTGTCCTACACGGTCCCGTGGTTCCTCGACAGGAACCAGTCGGTGGGCGCCGCGCTGTTCCGGCGCAACGTCAACTACCTGTCGCAGGAAGAGCGCCGGACGGGTGGCTCGCTCTTCTATGGGAAGGGTCTTTCGCTCTTCGACTCGGTCTCACTGCTCTACGCCTACGAAGACATCACGGCCAATTTCCCGGTACGCAGCGCGCCGACGCCGCCGGGTCAGACGCCCCCTCCGCAGAAGTTCACGGAAACGAGCGGAACGACTTCGTCGATCACGCCGGGTACCGCTATGACAGCCGGAACGACCCGTTCGACCCGACCCGGGGCCTGCGCCTGTCGGCGTCCGTGCAGGTCGCGCCCTCGTTTCTCGGCGGCACGAGCTCGTTCGTCAAGGCGATCGGCGGAGGAACGATCTACCTCCCGGTGCGGATTCCGCGAAACGCCACCGTCGCCCTCAACCTCGAGATCGGCTACGTCGCCGCGTTGAACGACATCGAGATCCCGATATTCGAGCGTTTCCAGCTCGGCGGCGAGCAGAGCCTGCGGGGCTTCCAGCAGGGGGCGGTCGTTCCGGTGAACCCCGACACCTACGAGGTCTTCACGGACCCCCTGGGACGTATCCTCGGCGGCAACAAGTTCTTCGTGTTCAACGTCGAGTATCAGTTCGTCTCGATCGGGCCGGCGAAGCTGCTCGCGTTCTTCGACGTCGGCCAGAACTACTACGACACGCAGAGTTTCGGGATCGGAAACGTCCGGGCGTCGGCCGGGGCGGAGCTGCGCATTTTCCTCCCGATCTTCCAGGCGCCCCTGCGGTTCATCTACGCCTTCAACCTCCATCCGATCCAGCCGGTCGATCAGTTCGGCTTCCCGATCGGGTACCTCGCCGAAAAGCCCTCGGGCTTCACGTTTTCGATCGGGCGGACGTTTTAGGCGGCGCTCGACGCGCCGACGGGAGCGGGGAACCGGGGCGGGCGGCCCCCGCTCGGCCTGTTCGGGCGGGCGGGGTCCCCGCATCCCCGGAGAGTGGGGCTCTCCGAGGTGGAATGGGGCCGAAAGGCGCCCTGTTGTCTAAGCCGCGATTTTTGCTACACTTCCGCGCTTTCGCGACGGACTGTAAGAAGGAGACGGAATGAAAGGTTTTGTCTTGACGGTGGCGGCCGTGCTCGTCGCGGCGGTTGCCGGTGCACAGGGGACCACGGGTGGGACGGCGCCTGGGAGCTCGTCGATGAAGATCGGCGTGATCAACGTCGAGCGCCTCGTCCAGGAATCGGCGCTCGGAAAAGAGGCCTTCAGTCGCGTCAAGCGGCTCAATGAACAGAAGAAGGAAGAGGGCGAAAAGCTCCAGAAGGAGCTCCGCGACATGGAGCAGAAGCTCGCGGACCAGGGAGCGGCCCTGGCCGAGGACAAGCGGGACGCCCTCCAGAAGTCGTACCAGGAGAAGGCCATCGCCTTCAAACGGTTTCAGGACGACGCCAACCGGGAGCTCGAGACCGCTCAGAAGAAGGAGCTCTCCGACCTCGAGCGGCGCGTGTTCCCGGTCATCAATCAGGTCGGCAAGGAAAAGGGCTACACGCTCATCTTCAACAAGTTCCAGTCGGGTCTCGTGTACGCCGAAGAATCCGTGGACATCACCGACGATGTCCTGAAGGTGTTCAACACGACGGTCGCCGTCCCCGCCGCCTCCAAGACCGGCGACGGAGCGGGCGCCCCGAAGCCCGCGGCCGGCGGAGCGAAACCGGCTCCGACTAAAAAGCCGTAGCGCAACCGGGAACAGAGGCCGTGGCCCGCTCGAAGCACCCGAAACCGGGAAAGGGCAGGCCGCGGCGTAGCGGCGCGCCCCGCGCTTCCTTCACGCTCGCGGAGGTGGCCCGGGCCGTGGGCGGCAGGCTGCACGGTTCGGCCGGCGGTCTGACGGGGGTGGCGCCGCTCGAGTCCGCCGGGCCGTCGGACCTTTCCTGGGTTGCCGACGACCGCCGGGCCGCCGGGGCAGCGACCAGCCGGGCGGGGGCCCTGCTGGTCGGGAACCAAAGCCACGCTGCCGGCCGGCCGTGCGTCGTCGTGGATCGCCCCCAGCTCGCGCTCGGCCACTGGCTCGAGGTCCATCGGCCGGCGGCGCGGCCAAAGCCGGGGATCGCCCGGGGAGCCTTCGTCGATCCTACGGCGAAGCTCGGCCGGGGAGTCTCGGTGGCCGCCGGCGCGACGATCAGTGCCGGGGCCGTCGTGGGAGCGCGGACGGTGATCTCGGCGGGCGCCTTCGTCGGCAGCGGCGTCCGCGTCGGCGAGGATTGCCTGATCCATCCCAATGCCGCCGTTCTCGCGCAATGCCAGGTCGGCTCCCGTTGCATCCTGCAGGCCGGAGCGGTCGTCGGTTCGGACGGCTTCGGCTACGTGTGGGATGGCAGCGCGCACCGGAAGATCCCCCAGGTCGGCATCGTGCGGCTCGAGGATGACGTGGAAATCGGGGCCAACGCGGCGATCGACCGCGCTACCCTCGGCGAAACCGTGATCGGGCGCGGAACCAAGATCGACAACCTGGTCCAGATCGGCCACAACGTGACGGTCGGAGAGCATTCGATCCTCTGTGGCCAGGCCGGCGTCGGGGGCTCCTCGACCCTGGGCCGGGGCGTGACGCTGGCGGGTCAGGTCGGGATCTCGGACCACGTCCGGATCGGGGACGGGGCCACGCTGACCGGCCAGGCGGGGATCGCCCGGCAGGGGCGGGTGGACGCGGGCGCGGTACTCTCCGGAATGCCGGCCCTGCCGCACCGCGAGTTTCTTCGCCGGGCGGCGCTCCTGGGCCGGCTGGAGCGCGCTCTCGAGCGCCTGGCCGCGCTCGAGAAGAGACTGGGATAGGAGGAGACGTGGAGATTCGGATCGGCGAAATCCTGAAGATCCTGCCGCACCGGTACCCGTTCCTGCTCGTGGACCGGATCCTCGAGCTCGAACCGGGCAAGCGCGTCGTCGGCATCAAGAACGTCACCTTCAATGAAGAGTTCTTCCAGGGGCACTTCCCCGGCAATCCCGTCATGCCCGGCGTGCTCGTTCTCGAAGCGATGGCCCAGGTCGCCGGAATCGCGTTGCTCGGCGTGGTTCCGGAGAAGGAGAAGAAATTGCTGTACCTCTCCGGGGTCGATCGCTGCAAGTTCCGGCGGCCGGTCGTCCCGGGCGACCAGCTCCGGATCGAGGCCGAGATCGTTTCGCTCAAAACCCGCGTGTGCAAGTGCCGCGCGCGGGCCACGGTCGACGGCGCGGTCTGTACGGAGGCCGACCTGCTGTCGGTCCTGGTGGACCGTCCGTGACCACCGCGATCCATCCCACGGCGGTCGTGGCCGAAGGGGCACAGCTCGGGGAAGGCGTCGAGGTCGGACCCTATGCGGTGATCGGCGAAGACGTGTCGCTCGGGGCGCGGACCACCGTCGGCGCCCACGCCTCCATTCAGGGCCCCGCGATCTTCGGCGAGGAAAACCGCGTCTTCCCGCACGCGGCCCTTGGCTTCGAGCCGCAGGACGTGAAGTACCGGGGCGAACGGACGCGGCTGGTGGTCGGCTCGCGCAACGTGTTTCGCGAGTTCACGACGGTTCACCGGGGGACAGCCAGCGGTCACGCCGAGACGGTGATCGGCGACGACAACTACTTCATGAACTACACGCACGTCGGCCACGACAACCGCATCGGTTCGCGGGTGGTCATGGCGAACTCGGCCGTTCTCGCCGGGCACGTCGAGGTCGGCAACCACGCGATCATCGGGGCATTCAACGCCATTCACCAGTTCTGCCGCGTCGGCGCCTATGCGTTCCTCGGCGCCTATACGGGTTGTCGCCAGGACGTCCTTCCGTTCTGCCGGACCGACGGCCTCGATGCGCGGACGTATGGCCTGAACACGATCGGCCTGAAGCGCAACGGCTTCTCGGACGAGCGCGTCGACGCGCTGCAGCGAGCCTACCGATTCCTGGTGAAGTCGAAGCTCAACACGAGCCAGGCCCTCGAGCGGATCGCCGCCGAGCTGTCGGGACAGCCCGACGTCGAGGAGCTCGTCCGGTTCATCAAGTCGAGCGAGCGGGGATTCATCAAGTGACGGCCGCCGCTCCTGTGCGGCTTGCAGTCGTGGGGGTCGGCCATCTGGGCCGGCTGCACGCGCGCGTCGCGGCGGGGCTTCCGGAGATCGCGCTCGTCGGCATCCACGACCACCACGAAGGACGCGCGGAGGAAGTGGCCCGGGAGCGGGGGCTCCGCGTGCTCTCGGGCCGCGAAGAGGTGGCGGAGGAGGCCGAGGCCGTCGTCGTCGCGACGCCGACGAGCTCTCATGGAGAGCTCGGCCGGTACTTCCTGGAGCGCGGCCTCGACGTCCTCATGGAAAAGCCCCTGGCCGGGGGCGTCGCGGAGGCCTCGGAGCTGGTCGACCTGGCGCGACGCAAGTCGCGCGTTCTGGCCGTGGGGCACGTCGAGCGCTACAACCCGGCGATCGAGGCTCTCCTGGCGACGGGCCGGGCGCCGGTCTTCATCGAAGGCCACCGGCTGGGCCTTTTCGCCTCGCGAAGCCTCGACGTGGACGTGGTTCTCGACCTCATGATCCACGACCTGCAGATCGTTTCGGACCTCGTTCGCCGGCCGGTCCGCGAGATCCGAGCCGCCGGCATGCCGGTCGTGACCTCGCGCATCGACATCGCCAACGCGCGGATCGAGTTCGAAGGCGGATGCGTCGCGACCCTGACGGCGTCCCGGGTGTCCTCGGAGCGATTGCGCCGGCTGCGCGTCTTCGCCCCGCCGATCTACTGCTCGGTCGACATGCACGCGCGGACCCTGCGGGCCCTGGGCCTCGAGCGCGGGTCGGGGCAGCCGGAAATCGTCTCCGTCGAGGTTCCCGTGGGCTCCGGCGATCCTCTTGCCCGCGAGCTCTCGGACTTCGTCGGAGCCGTGCGGGAGCGAAGGGACGCAATCGTGTCGGGCGAGGTCGGTCGCGACGCCCTGGTGCTGGCCCACCGCGTTCTCGACGCCATCGCAGCGCACCGCGCCGAATTTCCGGAGATCTCGGTTTGACGGTTCCCGCACGCATCGGCCTGATCGGCGGCAGCGGGGTCTACGACCTGTCCGCGATCGAGGGCCTGCGCGAGGAGGCGGTGGAGACGCCCTTCGGATCGCCGTCCGATGCGTTCATGACGGGCACTCTGGGAGGCGTCCCCGTGGCGTTCCTGGCCCGCCACGGCCGGGGGCATCGGGTGTCGCCGACGGAGGTCAACTACCGGGCCAACGTCTGCGGCTTCAAACTTCTCGGTTGTGACGCGCTGCTGTCGGCCTCGGCCTGCGGCAGCCTGAAGGAAGAGCTCGCCCCGAGGCAGGCGGTCATTCCGGACCAGTTCATCGACCGCACGCGCCACCGGAGGGACACGTTCTTCGGCGAGGGCGTCGTGGCCCACGCGACGCTCGCCGATCCGACCTGCCCGTCGCTTTCGGCGGCCCTCGCGGAGGGGGCACGACAGGGGGGGCTGCAGGTTCAGCGCGGCGGGACCTATGTCTGCATGGAGGGGCCGCAGTTCTCGACGCGCGCGGAGTCGCGGCTCTACCGCTCGTGGGGAGCCGACGTGATCGGGATGACCAACCTCACCGAGGCCCGGCTGGCGCGCGAGGCCGAGCTCTGCTACGCGAGCCTGGCTCTGGTGACCGACTATGACTGCTGGCACGAAACGCACGAGGACGTGACGGTCGAGACGATTCTCGCCGTCCTCGCGGAGAATGCCGCGGCGGCCCGGCGGGCTCTGGCCGAGGCCGTGGCCCGCGTCGACGCGAGCCGCGGCTGCGGCTGCCGGGACGCCATGCGCTTCGGGATTCTCACGGACCGCGAGGCGATCGCGGAAGAGGCGAAGAGCCGGCTCCGGCCGATCGTGGGGAGATACCTGTGAGGCGCGAGGGACGAATCGTCGTGACGGGGTCCGTGGCGTTCGACTACCTGATGACCTTCCCGGGGCGATTCACCGAACACCTGATTCCCGACCGCATGTCGCGGCTGTCGGTGTCGTTCCTGGTGGACGAGATGCGGCGAGTCCCGGGGGGCTGCGGGCCGAACATCGCGTATGGACTGTCGCTGCTGGGGGAACGCGCCACGCTCCTGGCGACGGCCGGCACCGACGCCGAGGACTACCGGGATCGCCTGGCCCGCGAGGGCGTGGACGTTTCGGGGCTGCGACTCGAGTCGGACCTCTTCACGGCCTCGTTCTTCGTTTCGACCGATCAGGACCAGAACCAGCTGGCCTCGTTCTATACGGGCGCGATGGCACGGGCCCGCGACCTGCCCCTCGATTCCCTCGATCCGGCCTCGATCGCATTCGTCGTGATATCGCCCAACGACCCCCCGGCGATGGCGGCTCATGCCGCGGCCTGCCGGCGCCACGGGATCCCGTTTCTCTACGACCCGAGCCAGCAGGTGACCCGCCTTTCGGGTGAGGAGATGACGGAGGGATTTCGGGGCGCTTCGATCCTGATCGTGAACGAGTACGAATTCGGGATCCTCACCCACAAGACCGGCCTGAGCCGCGAGGAGATCCTGGAGCGCGTTCCCACCCTCATCGTCACGAGCGGGGCCGACGGATCGACCGTCCATGTCGCGGAGGGCGCCGCGCACGCCATCCCGCCCGCCCGGGTCGAGGGGGAGGCCGTGGACCCGACGGGCGTGGGCGACATGTACCGGGCCGGGCTCCTCCGGGGGCTCCGGATCGGGGCCGCCTGGCCGGTCGCCGGCCGAATCGGGAGCGTCAGCGCGGTCTTCGGGCTGGAGGCTCTGGGCCCGCAACCGCCCCGGTACACGCCGGCGGAGTTCGTCGAGCGTTACCGGCGCAACTTCGGCGATGCCCCCGAGCTCGCCGGCCTCTTCGCCTGAGCGGAGCCGAGCCGGGTTACAATTCCCTTCTTTCAACGAGGGCAGTCCTTTGAGCATGCGCGTGCCGCGCCGCGTGGCGGCGTCTTTTTCGCCGAAGCAGTACGAGGGGAGCCTCGACGCCTCGGGGCTGCGGCTGGCCGTCGTATGCGCGCGATGGAACCCGACGGTGACCGACGCGATGCTCGGCGCCGCGCTCGACACGCTGCGCCGGCGGGGAGCGCGGGCCGCGGACGTCGCGGTCGCCCGCGTCCCCGGGGCGTTCGAGCTGGCGGCCGGCGCGCGGGCCTTCCTGGATTTCGGCCGGACGCACGCCGTCGTGGCTCTGGCGGCCATCGTTCGCGGGGAAACGACGCACCACGAGGTGCTCGGGCACGCCGTGGCGACGGCGCTCGCGTCGCTTTCGAGCGAGACCGGCGTGCCCATCGGATTCGGAATCCTGACCTGCGACACCATGGAACAGGCCCGCAGCCGCGCCGACAAGGGTGTCGAGGCCGCCGAGGCCGCCATCGAGATGGCGAACCTGCGCCGGCAGCTGAAGGCGAAGTAGATGGGCGCGAGGCGCAAGGCGAGGGAGCTCGCCCTCCAGATGCTCTACGAGCACGACGTCGCCGGGACGGAGCCCCAGGAGATGTTCCGGCGTTCGGACGACCTGAAGAAGGCCTCCGAGGGACTCCAGGACTTCACGCGGCGCCTGGTCTCCGGTACGTTGCTTCATCGGGAGGATCTCGATGCGCTGATTTCGCGGCAGGCGGACCACTGGCGGTTGACGCGGATGCCCGTCGTCGACCGGAACATCCTGCGGCTGGCGCTGTTCGAACTGCTCCACGAGCCCGAGACGCCCCGGCCGGTGGTGATCGACGAGGCCCTGGAGATCGCCAAGCGCTTCTCGACCCCGAAGTCCTCCCAGTTCATCAACGGAATCCTCGACGGCGTCCTGAAGGGACGCCGCGGCGAGGTCCCGTCCACGTGAGGCGAGCGGCGGGCGCGCTTCTGCTGTGCGCGGTGCTCGGGCCGGTGGCCGGCGCCGATGAGCTCGCCGTGTACCGGGCGGGCGGCCCGGACGCCAAGCTGTTCGACCAGTATGACAACGACGGCTACTCGCTCGCGGTCGCGCCGCGCGCCGACGGCGGCCTGGAGCTGACCGTCCGGGTCGCCGACGGACCCCTCGCGAGCCGGGCGCCGTTTCCGTCGGCCGGACCGCGCGCGGCGGACATCACGCCGTCGGCCGAGCGCGATGCGTTCTCCCGGACGCTCGCGGGGGACGCGGTCCTGCAGGCCGAGGCGGTCGAGCGGATCCTGTCAGGAATGGCGTCGTTCGTGCGCTACGACCCGGACCGGAGCCGACGGCAGGATCCGGCTTCGGTCTTCGCTTCGCGCCGGGCCCATTGCGTGGGTTTCTCGGAGCTCGCCGTCGACCTGCTCCGGAGGGTCGGCATTTCCGCCCGAACGGTCCAGGGAATCCTGCGCTCGAAACCGGGCAGCGACGGCTATGACCCGCGAATCGGCGGCGTCTACCACCGCTGGATCGAAATCTACTACCCGGACCGCGGGTACGTCTTCTCGGATCCGTTCTCTTCGATCAATGCCGTCGACGCGCGGTACGTGCCCTTCGGGCGCCGGGCATTCGAGCGTCCGAGGGACCTGACGCTCACGGCGGTCGAGTCCTCGGGGCAGCTCCATTTCCCGGTCCGACGCCTGCCCGAGGCGACGCTGCGCGTCCGGCCGTTCCGCTGAGCCGGACCCCTCCCGGTTCGCCGTGGCGTGGGAAGGGTTCGGGTATATTGCCGGCTCCCATGGCGGAGAAGTACGCCCCGGCGCAGATCGAGGGCAAGTGGCAGAAGCGCTGGGCCGACGCGCGGGTGGCCTACGTCGACACGGCGGTGCCGGGCGACGAGTACTACCTGTTGAACATGTACCCGTATCCGTCCGGCAGCCGCCTGCACGTGGGGCATGGCCGCAACTACATCCTGGGGGACGCCCTCTACCGGCGGGAGCGGATGGCCGGTCGCAAGGCCCTGAACCCGATGGGCTGGGATGCGTTCGGCCTGCCGGCGGAAAACGCCGCGATTCAAAGCGGGGTGCATCCGCGGGAACACACGCTCGCGAACATCGGCCGGATGAAGGAACAGCTCTTCAGTCTCGGCTGCCTCTACGACTGGTCCAAGGAGCTCGCCTCCTGCGATCCCGCGTACTATCGCTGGAACCAGTGGCTCTTCCTGCGCATGTGGGAACGGGGCCTCGCCTACCGGAAGACGGCGCCGGTCAACTGGTGTCCGGGTTGCCGGACGGTGCTCGCGAACGAACAGGTCGTCGACGGGCGGTGTGAGCGGTCGGGGGATCTCGTGGAGATCCGGGACCTGACCCAGTGGTTTCTGCGCGTCACCGACTATGCCGAGCGGCTCCTGGACGGTCTCGACCGGCTGCCCTACTGGTCCGAGCGCGTCAAGACGATGCAGCGAAACTGGATCGGGCGCTCGGAGGGCGCGGAAATCATGTTTCGCGTCGACGGCCTGACGGAACCGCTCCGCGTCTTCACGACCCGGCCGGACACCCTGTACGGCGCGACGTTTCTGGCGCTCGCGCCGGAGCACCCGGCCGTCGAGCGGATGGCGCTGCGTTCCCCGCGGAAGGCGGAGATCGACGCCTTCGTGGAGCGCGTTCGCCGGGAGTCGCGGCTGGAACGGGAGGCCGAAGGGGCGGAGAAGCAGGGACTCGAGAGCGGGGTGCTCGCGACCAATCCCGCGACCGGCGAGACGATTCCGGTCTGGCTCGCCAACTTCGTCCTGCCGGACTACGGGACCGGCGCCATCATGGGCGTGCCGGCCCACGACCAGCGGGACTTCGAGTTCGCTCGTCGCTATGGACTGCCGATCCGGCCGGTCTACGGCACCGCGGAGGGCGTCGTCGATCCGGCCGCGATGACCGACGCCGTGCCCCATGACGGCGTCCTCGTCGGCTCCGGCAGCTGGGACGGGACCCCGAACGGCCCGCAGGCCGTCCGCGTGGCGATCGCGTGGCTCGAGGAGTCGGGATTCGGCAAGGGGACGGTCGGCTACCGGCTCCGCGACTGGCTGATCTCCCGGCAGCGCTACTGGGGCACGCCGATCCCGGCCATCCATTGTCCCGCCTGCGGCGTCGTCCCGGTGCCGGATGCGGACCTCCCGGTCCTGCTGCCGGAGGACGTCGAATTTCGCGGCGCGGAGGGCAATCCGCTCGAGAAGTCGGAAGCCTTCGTTCGGACCCGCTGTCCGAAATGCGGAGGAGCGGCCCGGAGAGAGACCGACACCATGGACACCTTCGTCGATTCCTCCTGGTACTACCTGCGCTTCCTGAACCCCGACGACACGGCCCGCATGGTCGATACGGAACGGGTGGATCGCTGGTTGCCGGTGGACCAGTACATCGGAGGCATCGAGCACGCGATCCTGCACCTGCTCTACGCCCGATTCGTCTGCCGGGTGCTGCACGACATGGGACTGGTCCACCTCGAGGAGCCCTTCGAACGCCTGTTCAACCAGGGAATGATCACGCGGCTGAATCCCTCGACGAACAAGATCGAGAAGATGTCCAAGTCGCGGGGGAACACGGTCTCACCCGACGAGCTCATCGAACGGTTCGGAGCAGACACGCTGCGTCTCTACACGCTCTTCATCGGCCCACCGGAGAAGGAGTCGGAGTGGTCCGAGGAAGGGGTTGCGGGAGCGTTCCGGTTCCTGAATCGCGTTCACGAGATCTGCAGCCGGATCCACGAGATCCCCGCCGATGGACCGGTCGGGCCCCGGGACACCCCGCTCGCGCGCCTGACGCACCGGACCATCGACCGGGTCACGCGCGACGCCGCGGCCTTCCACTTCCATACCGCCGTCGCGGCCCTCATGGAATTCCAGCGCGGGATCACGGAGGCCCAGGAGGCGGGGTCCGAGACGCCACGGGCCCTGCGGGAGGCGGCACGGACGCTCATCCGGCTTCTGCACCCGATCGCCCCGCACCTGACCGAGGAGTTGTGGCAGCGTTTCGGAGAGACGGGCTTCCTCGTCGAGGCGCGATGGCCCGAGGCGGACCCGGAACTGGCCGTCACCCTCGATGTGACCCTCGTCGTTCAGGTCAACGGCAAGGTCCGGGGGAGGCTCGATGTCGCCCGCGGCGCCACGGAGGCCGAGGCCATGGAGCGTGTGCGCCAGGATCCGCGGATCCGGCCCTGGGTCGAAGGCAAAGAGGTCGCGAGGATCGTGTTCGTGCCGGACCGGCTTCTGAATCTGGTGGTGCGTTGATTCCTGCGGGAGCCGCTCGGCGGGCGGTCGGATTGCTGGCGGCGTCGGCGAGCCTGCTCGCCACCGCCGGGTGCGGCTACGCTCTGGTGGGGAAGGGATCGTCGCTGCCCGCGAGCGTGCGGGTCGTCGAGTTCACGACGCTCGAGAATCGAACGCAGCGGGTCGGGCTGGAACAACGGCTTTCGGGCGAGATCGCCCGGGAACTCGCCTCGCGGGGGCGCTTCCACGTCCAGGCGACCGCCGACGGGGCCGACGCCGTCCTGTCGGGCGCCGTGGTGGGTTTCAACCTCTTTCCCGTGGCGTTCGACTCCCAGGGCCGGGCGACCGACTACCAGGTCCAGATCACCGCCCGGGCCTCGCTCAAGACCCTTCCCGACGAGAAAGTCCTCTGGGAGAACCCCGCCTTCACTTTTCGCGACAATTACCAGTTCAACGCGAGCGCGGCGACCTACGTCGATCGGGAGAACGACGCGATCGATCGCGTCGCCGACCGGTTCGCGCAGAGCCTCGTGACGAGCATGCTCGAGGGCTTCTAGTCCCTCGAGGAGGCGGGGATGCCGCGGCTCAGCGCGCGGCCTTCTTGGCGAGGCGGCTCTTGGTGCGGGCGGCGGCGTTGCGGTGGATCACGCCTTTCGCCAGCGCGCGGTCGATCGCCGAGTGCGTGGCGGGCAGGGCCTCGGCCTTCTTTTTCGAGTCGGCCGTCGCGTACTTCTTGACGACTCCGCGCAGCCGCGAGATGCGCGCCTTGTTGCGGGCACGCTTCTTGGCGGCGGTGCGAATGCGTTTCTCTGCGGATTTGATGTTGGCCATGGTGACTGTTCTTCGCTCCTCAGCTATGGGATTCCGGCCCGGTTCGAGTCTCCGGTCGTACCGGGTGGGGGAGAATATCGCGTTTCGGGCCGGTACGCTCGGGAGGGCCCGAGCCCTACCCGGCGTCGACTCCGACGGACTTGAGCTTGGCCTTGGCCAGCCGAGCCTCCTCGGACGTCGGGAACTCGTGGATCACGTACTGCAGCTGCACCACCGCTTCGGCCTTCTGGCCGAGCTCGAGCAGGGCGTAGCCCTTCTTCAGCAGCGCCGCCGCGGCCTTGTCGCTCGAGGGCCACTGCTTGAGGAGATCCCCGAAATCGGCGATCGCCTCCGGAAACTTCCGCTGGGCGAAATGCGATTCTCCGATCCAGTACTGCGCGTTGTCGGACAGATCGGTCGAGGGGTAGCTCGCCAGGTAGTCCTGGAAACCCTGGATGGCCAGGGCGTACCGGCCCTTCGAGTAGTCGGCAAAGGCGGTGTCGTAGAGCTCCGAGGGGGAGGGGCCGGCCGGCACAGCGGCGCCGCCCGCTTCGGCGGCTCGGCGCGCCCGGAGCGGGGAATCCCGCGGCGCCCCCGTTGCGCAGCCGAAGCAGCTCGCTCTGCGTCTCGGCGATCTGCTGCGACAGCTGTGCGAGCCGACGATTCGTGTCTTCCAGCTTGGCTTCGAGCTGTTCCATCTTCGTGGTGAGCTCGCCCAGGCGGACCGCCGTGTCGGCGTTGGACTTGAGAAGCTGGGTCGTCTGCGCGGCCACGTTCTGGTTGAGCTTCTCGACCTCCTCCTTGCTGGACGACTTCTTCTCGAGGGTCTGGATCTGCTTCTGGATGTCGCCCATCTGGCGGTGCAGGCCCTCGATGTCGTCGGAGGAAACGCAGGCGGCGCCGGCCAGAGCCGACGCCGCGAGCAGGCCGCAGAGGCCGAAACGCCGAGGCCGGGTCAAGCTACTTGGCCGTGATGACGAGGTGCGCCCGGCGGTTCTGCTGCCAGCAGCTCTCGTTCGAGTCCGAGCAGAACGGGCGCTCTTCGCCGTAGGACACCGTCTTGATCCGGGATCCGTCGATGCCGAGCGAAACCAGGTATTCCTTGGCAGCGTTGGCGCGGCGGTCACCGAGGGCCAGGTTGTAGGCGTTGGTTCCCCGCTCGTCGCAGTAACCCTCGATCAGGATCTGGACGGACGGGTACTTCTTGAGCCACTCGGCATCGGCGGCGAGGGCCGAGCGGGCGTCCTCGCGCAGATCCGCCTGGTCGTAGTCGAAATAGGCGTCGGTCAGATAGCCCTTCTTGTTGAGCTCCTCGAGGGGCATCTTGATCACGTCCGAGGTCACGTCGTGGCCGGTCGTGGATGCCGGCGGCGGAGGGACCTGGGTGTCCGTGGACGGAGCCTTGGCGGTCACAGGAGGCCGCGCGTCCGGCGCCGTGGTCGGCGCCTTCTTCTTGCATGCCGTGGAAAACGCGAACGCCACCGTGGCGAGCAGAGCGAGAGTGGTCAGGGTCGTGAGGTTTTTACGCATCCAGTACTCCTTCGTCGATGGAGCGGGGCTCGAAAAGCGTTGGCACCGCCCGGAAACCCAGTGTAGCAAAGAGTTAAGGGAAACCCCAGTCCGAAACGCCAGCGCCGATCAGGGAATCCACCAGGGCTGCGAGTGGTTCTCGCCGCGCGTCAGCTGGCGCTTGTTCTGACCGTTGGCGTCCATCGTGTAGATCTGCGTTGAGGGGCCGCGTCGCGAGGCGTAAACGATCTTCTCGCCGTCGGGTGACCACGACGGATGTCCGTTGGAGCCGTCGGTCGTGAGCTGGATCGTCTGGCCGGTGGCGAAATCCATGACGCAGATGTTGAAGTCGCCCTCGTTGCGGCACGCGAACGCGATTCGCGAGCCGTCGGGAGACCACGACGCCTCGTCGTTCCAGTTCCCGGCGAACGTCACCCGCCGAGAGCCCGTGCCTTCGGGATCCATGACGTAGATCTGGGGCGTGCCCGTGAGGTCGGACGTGTACAGGATCTGGCGTCCGTTCGGCGACCAGGCCGGGGAGGCCTCGAGGGCGCGGCTCGTCGTCAGCCGGTGGGCGGCGCCTCCCGCGACGGAAATCGTGTAGATGTCGGTGTTGCCCCGGGCCGAGCCGGCGAAGGCGATCTGGGAGGCGTCGGGGGAGAGGGAAGGCGAGGCGTTCAGCTCCAGACCCGTCTGGATCTCGCGCTTGTCCGACCCGTCGGGCGACATCGTCCAGATCTGGGGAAAGAGGCGCACGTAGGACGTATACGCGATTCGGCCGTTGGCGCCGTTCGGGCGAGATGGCGATCGACTTGTGGGAGGTCAGCTGGCGGACGCCCCGGCCGTCGAAGTCCATCGCGGAGATTTCCTTCGAGGTGCCCTGCTGGTTCACGAAGAGGATCGTCGACAGAAACAGGCCGGGTTTGCCGGTGAAGTACTTCACGATGTCGTTGGCGATCGTGTGGGCGATGCGTTCGACGTAGGTCGCCCCGCCCGTGTAACGCCGGCCCATGATCAGCTTTCGCGACTTGAGGTCCCAGACGCGGGCCTCGATCGAGACCTTGTCGCCGGAGACCTCCCCGCGGGTGTCGACGAGGGCCTCGGCGCCGGTGCCGAGCCACCGGTCGGCGGCGTCGGGGGTCGACGGGTCGCGGTAGCCGGACGGGTAGAGGGCGGGCTCGGCCACGGCAAAGGCCCCGGCGTATTCGAGGTCCGACCGCAGCGTCGCCGTGAAGGGCTCCACGACCCGGTCCTGCAGGGCGGCGGTCCCCGGGGCGAAGAGGGCGGGAACGGCGACCGACAGCCGGCGGCCCTCGCCTCCGCGGATCGTGATCTGGATGTCGTCGGCCGGCGCCGGCGTCGGCCGTGCGGGAGCCTGGGCGCAGAGCGGCGCGGCGGCCAGGGCGAGAGCCAGCGAAGCCGCGAGGCGTCGGAGCATGGGTTTCTCCTGGGTCATTCGAAGACGACCTGAATTCCGAGATGCGGGCCCGGGTACTCGGACGGCAGCGGCGGAAGCGGCGAAGACGCCAGCACCGCGCGCAGTGCCGCGCGGTCCACGAAGGGCAGGCCGCTCGAGATCACGAGGCGGGGGTCCGTGATGGTTCCGTCCCGCTCGATCTGAAAATGCACGACGGGATTGGTCTGCACGATCTGCGCCGGCTTGAACCAGTTCAGGCTCATGATCGCCACCATCCGCTCGATGTAGACGGGATACTTGAAGTCGGCCTGGTCGATCTTGAACCCCCCGATTCCCGCAGAGCCGCCGGCACCCGCAGCGGCACCGGCGGAGGTTCCGGCGGCATCGGCATCGGCGGTCGGCAGGCTGACGACCGGCGTCGCCGCGGGGCCCGGCCGGCTGACCGGAACGGGTGTCGGCTTCTTCTTGTCCTCCTTGGCCGGGAGGAGCAGAGCCTTCTTCGAAGGCTTCGGGGCCTCCTCGACGGGCTTTTCGATCCTGGGCTTCTCGGCCGCGGGGGGCGCCGGGACCGATTGGGCCGGCGCAGCCTGGACCCGGGGCGTCTGGAGGGAGCCCGAGCGCAGCAGCCGGATCGCGACCGCCCGCGGCGGCGTCACGCGCATCGGCCGGGCGACGAACGAGGCGAGCAACCCGAGAAGGACCGCGCCGTGCAGAACGAACGCGAGGACCGCGGCCGGGCCCCAGGGCATGCGCTCTTCCTGCCGCGCGGCGAGGATGCTTCCGACCGCGTCCATCAGCGTCGCGCGGCGGCGTCCGGCGCGGTCACTTCTTGGACGCTCCCGACGTGTCGGTGACGAGGCCGAGGCTCTCGATGCCCATGCGGTTGAGCAGATCGAGAGTTTCGATGACCGTGCCGTACGAGAGCCCACGGTCGGCCTTGAGGAGCACGGCCTTCTCCCGCCGGCCGCGCAGGATGGCCCGCAGGCGGTCGCGCAACAGGCCGCGGGCCACGGGGGTCTCGTTGATGTAGAACAATCCGTCGCGCGAGATCGAGAGGACGATCGGGTCCTCGGGGTTCGACTGAAGATTGGTCGTGGCCGTTTTCGGCAGCGCGACGGAGATGCCCTGATGGAGCATCGGGGCGGTGACCATGAAAATGATCAGGAGCACCAGCATGACGTCGACCAACGGCGTGACGTTGATGTCCGCGAGGTGGTCGAATTCGTCGGCGGATTGGCGATGGAAGGCCATGATCTGGAGAGACACCGAAGCCTACGTGAAGTTCCTTTCGGCCAGATTGATGAACTCGAGGGAGAAATCCTCCATCCCGGCGCGCTGCTCGCGGACCTTCCCCATGAAGTAGTTGTAGAAGATCATCGCGGGGATGGCGGCGGCCAGGCCGGCCGCCGTGTTCACGAGCGCCTCGGAGATTCCCGGTGCGACCGCAGCGATCGACGTGGATCCCGTCATGCCGATCGCTCGGAAGGACTGCATGATTCCCCACACCGTTCCGAAGAGACCGATGAAGGGGCATGCCGAGGCCGTCGTCGCGAGGAACGTCATCCAGCGGGTCAGCCGGGAGAGTTCCACGCCGATCGCACGCTCGAGCGCGCGCTCGATGCCCGAGATGTTCTTGATCACGAGCTTCCCCTGCGCCCCTCCGCCGGTCGCGGGGGAGTCGTCGGCGCGATTGGCCTTCACCTGGGCGTCGAGCTCGGCGTAGCCCGCCTTGAAGAGGGTCGTCAGGGGCGTGTCCGCAAGGTCGCCGGCGAAGGTGTTGACCTCCGAAAAGCGCTTCGACTTGCGGAAGAAGGTCACGAACTTCTCCGATTGCCGGGAGACCCGGCGCAGCCGGAGAAACTTCGCGAAAATGATCACCCACGATACGAACGAAAAGAGGAGCAGGATGCCCAGGACGACCTTGGCCGTGGTCCCGGTTTCCCAGAAGAAAGAGAGGATCGAAGTCTGTCCGGGGAGGTTTTCGGTGGTGACGGGCTGAAAGACGGTCGCCATCTACGCTTTCGACCGTAACATAGGGGCTGGAAAGGGTCAAAGGGAATGGAGCGCCGGAGTCGGGACGTTGTGCCGATCGTGAGATCGTTCTCGAGCCGACTGGTGGCTTTCGTGCTCGGGACGTTCGCGATCGTTTCGTCGACGCTCGCCACGGACATCATCCCGGTCAAGGACCTCGCGCCCGGGATGAGGGGGTACACGCTCTCGGATCTCGGCGACGGGAAGGGCGTTCAACGCTTCGAGATCGAGATCGCCGGCGTCCTTCAGAGCTTCGCGCCCAAACAGGACCTGATCCTCGCCCGTGTGCTCTCCGACGCCATCGAGAAGACCGGCATCATCGCGGGCATGAGCGGCAGCCCGGTGTACGTGGGCGACCGGCTGGTCGGGGCGTTGGCCTACGGCTGGCCGTTCTCGCGCGAGCCGATCTGCGGGATCACGCCCATCCAGAGCATGCTCGACATCCGCAAGGCACCGGCCGCGGCTCCCGTGCCCATCGGCGGGGCCGCCACGCGCGCGTCGGCCCTGCTGGCGAACTTCGGCGCCCGGGACTTCGGGAATGCGTTGTCGGCGCTGCTGGCCCCGCTCCGGAGCGAGAGTTCGGGCTCGGGCCCGGTCGCGTTGCCGCTTCCCGTCAGCGCATCGGGCATCGCCCCGGGCAGCGGGCTCCTCGGCCGGGTCGCCGAAGCCGCGGGCTGGCTCGTGGCCCCGTCGGGCGCCTCGATGACCGGGGCCTCGCGCCCGGGAGCGGGAGCCGCCGGATCGGAGGCGGACGGCCGCCTCGAGCCGGGCTCGGCCGTGGCCGCGGTGTTGCTTTCCGGTGACATGGTTCTGTCCGCCACCGGCACGGTGACGTGGGTGGACGGCAACTCGATCCTGGCCTTCGGCCACCCGTTTCTTTCGATGGGCCCGGTCGACATGCCGATGGCGCGCGCCGAGGTCCTGACCGTTCTTCCGTCGCTGTTTCGCTCGTTCAAGTTCTCCTCCACGGGACAGGTCCTGGGTTCGATTTCGCAGGACCGCTCGACGGGGATCCTCGGCAGTTTCGGGAAGCCGCCCACGATGGTTCCCGTGACCATCCGGATGACGTCGGAGGACGTGCCGACCCAGACGTTTCACTTCGAGGTCGTCCACAATGCCATGCTGACCCCCATCCTCGTGGCGCTCGCGACGGACAACGTGCTGACGACTCTCGAAAAGCGCGCCGGTGAGCGCACGATCGTCTGGAAATCGGCCATCGAGACCGACGAACGTACGGTTCGCTGGGACTCGGTCTTTTCGGGACTCGCGGCGAAGGAAGAAGCGGTGGGATCTCTGGCGCTGTTGACGAATTACCTCATGGCCAACGAATTTCACGACCTGTCGATCCGGGGTGTCGAGATCGACATCGTCCACTCGGACCGCCTCCAGAGCGCCCGGATCGTCCACGTGGAGGCGCAGAAGGAGCGGGTGCATCCCGGTGACACGGTGCCCGTCTGGGTCGACCTCGAGGACTTCCGCGGCGGGCCCCGCCGCGTCGTGATGACGGCGCGGGTTCCCGACAACGCGCCCCCCGGCCCGCTGACCGTCTTCGTGGGAGACGGGAACGCGGCCACGGCCTACGACCTGGCGCTGTATCCCCCGGATCCCCACTCGCTCGACCAGGTCCTGGATTTCATCTCGAGGATGCGGCCAGCCAACACGCTGAACCTGCTCGCCTATCGCGCGGCACCCGGTGCCGTCGTCAACGGCGAGCCGCTCGCCGCGCTGCCGCCGACCCGAGCCGCGCTCCTGAAGGACCGCGGGCCGGGCGACGGCACGCCGCAGCTCGGCTACCTGCGACTCCAGGCCGAGTCGATCGAGCAACCGGTCCCGGTCACGGGTTCGGCGCGGCTCAACCTCGAAGTGCAGCCGAGGGTGTGGTGAGCCGGCGCTTTGCCCGGCGGCTCGGACCGCTGCTGGTCCTCGGGCTGGCCACGCCGCTTGCGGCGGCCACCGTCAAGATCTGGGTCTCCGACACGTCCGCGGAGTTCTCCAAGGGCGAGGCTCGGGGCATTTCCGTGACCACCGACGGCGAGCTCGTCGCCGGACGCTCGCTCTCGAAGGTCGAGGGTGTCACGGAGGCCGTTCTCTTCGGGGCGGCGGCCGGCCGCAACGGAGAGCTCTACGTCGGCACGGGGGACACGGGGAAGATCCTCCGCGTCTCCTCGGCGGGGTCCGTGGAATCCTGGGCGAGCCTTCCCGAGCAGGAAGTGACCGCGCTCGCCGTCGGCCCGGACGGGGCCGTCTACGCCGGCGGTTCGCCCGGCGGCAAGGTCTACCGCATCCAGGACGGCCGGCCGACGCTCTACTACGAGACGAAGGCGCAGTACGTCTGGGCGCTCGCGTTTTCCGGCCAGACCCTGTACGTGGCGACCGGACTCCCGGGCGAGATCCACCGCGTGCGCGGGCCCGGCCAGGGCGAGCGGGCTCACGCGACGACGGACGCCCACGTCCGGTGCCTCTTCGTCGACCGCGAGGGGCGTCTCTGGGCCGGCACGTCCGGCTCGGGCCTCGTGCTCCGGATGGACAGGACCGGACGCGTGACGACCGTCTACGACTCCGGCAAGCCCGAGGTCACCGCCATCGTCGCGGACGCGGGCGGGCGCGTCTGGGCGGCGGCCGGGTCGGCAGACATGGCCGCTTCGTCGAGCGGCGAGCCGGTCGCGATGCCGGTCGTGGCCGCGACGACGAAGCCGACCAAGCCCGCGTCCCCGACGGACGAGGAGGACCGGTCCAAGCCCGAAGTCACAGTGACTGTCTCGACGGCCCGGCTGGCGCCGTCGCGGGGGTCTTCGCGCGGCGGCTACTCCTCGGAGGTGATCCTCTTCGAAGATGGCGAACCCCCCCGGTCGGTCTGGAGCGATACGGACGAAGTCGTCTTCGACCTGGCGAAGGACGAGGCGGGAGGTGGCGTCGTCGCCGCAACCGGCCCGAAGGGCAAGCTCTATGCGCTCGCTCCGGGCGGATCCGCCCTGGTCCGGACGTTCGACGAGAAGCAGGTCACGTTCCTGGCGGGCGCCGGCGTCGGCCTGAACGCGTCGACCGCGCTCTATCGCAGCCGGCCGGGGGTCTCGGCCGGCGAGTACGTCTCGCCGGTCAAGGACACGGGTCGAACGAGCCGGTACGGCGCCTTTCGATGGGAAGGCGACGCGGCGGGCGGAAAGGTCGAATTCGCGTTTCGCTCGGGCGAGTCTTCGACGCCGGACGGGACCTGGAGCGACTGGTCCGCGTGGGACCAGGGAAGCCGGTCGGTCCCGGATCGCCGCTCCCGACGGGCGCTTCCTGCAGTGGAAGGTCCGGATGGAGTCCGACGGGACCCGGACCCCGCGCATCCGCCGCACGGAGGCGGCCTACCGCAACCGCAATGGCGCCCCGGTCGTCGACAGCGTCGTCGCTCTCGAGCCCGCGGAGGTTCTGGCCCGTTCGGGCTCGAGCGGGGCGAACGTCTTCGAGGCCTCCGCTCCCGACGAAAAGGGCATCTTCACGAGCCTCGAGGAACCGAAGTCCGAATCCTCGCCCCGCAAGCTGTTCCGCAAGGGATACCGGACGATCCAGTGGAAGGCGACCGATCCCGACGGCGATACGCTGACGTACGAACTCGACTTTCGCCCCGTCGCAGCCTCGAATTGGATGCTGCTGCGCAAGGACGTCCGCGATTCGTCGTACTCGTTCGACTCCACTTCGCTTCCCGACGGCGACTACGTGTTTCGACTCACGGCCTCGGACGCCGAAACGAACCCGGTCGACGGGAAGACGACCGAGCGCGAGTCCTCGCCGGTCCGCCTGGACAACTCGCCACCGGCCATCCGCGAGGCGTCGCGGGCGGCGGGCGTGCTCGTCGTCGAGGTCGTCGATGCCGGCTCGCCGCTGGCCGAGGCGGAGTACAGCGTCGACGCGCGCAAGTGGACGCGCGTGGAGGCCGAGGACGGGCTGTCGGACTCGCCGCACGAGACCTACCGGATCCGGATTGCCCCGGACGCGCGCGGCGGCTACCTGCTCGTGCGCGTCACCGACGCGTCGCGCAACGTGGCGACCCAGTCGTTCACGGCGCCCTAGGCCCCGGGTCCCGTTCCCGGGTCCGTCATAATCTGAGCCGATGAGGCGGGCCTGGGGGTTGGCGGCGCTGGTGGTCCTGGCGGGATGCCGCGGCGCAGCCGGAGCGCGCGCCGGGTGCTCCGACGCCCGGCCCGGCGGCGGTGAGCTCCGACGAAACGGGCGACGCCGGCACCCGCGAAGGGGCAACGCTGTTCCGCCGGCTCGTGGGGGAGCCGACCACGTTGAACGCCGTCCTCCAGTCGAGCCTGCCCGAGGCGCTCGTCCTGCAGTATGTCCAGCGCAACCTCTTCGACTTCGACGCCCGGCTCGAGATTCGGCCGAGCCTGGCCGAGAGGCTGGAGATCTCGCCCGATGGTCGCGAGTACACGATCACGATTCGGCCGGAAGCCGTGTGGGAGGATGGAGCTCCCGTCACCGCGCGGGACGCCGTCTTCACGATCCGGAAGATCGTCGACCCCGGACGTTCCGGCGGCCTTCTTCAAGTCCCTCTTCGACGATCTCGAATCCGTCGAGGAGCTCGATTCGCGCCGTTTCCGGGCGCGGTTTCGCGAGCCCTACGCCTTCCGCGAGATGGCCTTCGTCTTTCCGCCCCTGCCCGAGCACCGATTCCGGGGGAAGAACTTTCTCGACGCTCCGGACAACCGCGCCCCGCTGTCGGACGGGCCCTACCGGTTCGTTTCCTGGAAGCCCGGCGAGTCGGTCGAGCTCGAAGCCAACCCGAGAGCCTGGGGCCCGCGCGGGCACTTCGACCGGATCGTCTTCCGGACCCTGCCCGACAACACGACGGCCTACCGTGCGTTGACGGCGGGAAGCCTCGACGAGGATCAGCTCGACGCCACCCTCAAGGCGCGCTCGGCCGGCGACCCGGAGTTCGAATCCTGCTGCCGGCTGATCGAGTTCTACAACCTGGACTGGAGCTACGTGGCGCTGAACACGCGCTCACCCCTCTTCTCCGATGCCCGCGTCCGCCGCGCGCTCACCATGCTCTCCGACCGGGCCTCGATCGCGAAGAGCCTCTACCGTGGCTCGGCCCGCGTCATTTCGGGTCCCTGGTCGCCCGACTCGCCGGCCTACGACCCGGCGCTGGCGCCGCTCCCGTTCGACCCGGATGCCGCAAAGGCTCTCCTCGCCGACGCCGGATGGCGGGACTCCAACGGAAACGGAACCCTCGACCGGAACGGCCGCGAGTTCGAGTTCGAGCTTCGCGTATCCGCGGGCTCGGAGATCGGCCGGCAGGTCGACGAAATGCTCGCTGCGGAGCTCGCCCGCGCCGGGATCACGGCCCGGGTCCGCGCCATGGAGTGGGCGGCTTTCGTCGAGCGGGTGGACGCCGGCGATTTCGAGGCGGCGTCGCTGGCCTGGTCTGCGGTCGACCCCAACCCGGATCCGTATCCCTACTGGCATTCTTCCCAGTGCCCGCCCAACGGGCTCAATAGCGGCTGCTACCGCAATGCCGAGGCGGACCGGCTCATGATGGAGGCCCGGCGCGAGCTCGATCCGGGCCGCCGGAACGCGCTGTTCCACCGGCTGCACGCAATATTCCGGGACGACGCCCCGGCGATCTTCCTCGTCAACTCGACCCAGAAGTTCGGCTTCGACCGGAACATCCGCGGGGTGACGACGTCGCCGCTGGGACTCTTCGGGATCTGGCCGGGCCCCGTGGGTTGGTGGACGGCGGACACGCCGGCGCCGGGGAGGCCTCCGGCGTGATCCGGTATGTCGTGAGGCGCCTGCTGCTGGCCGTTCCCACCCTCTTCGGGATCACGGTGATCGTGTTTCTTCTCGTGCACCTGGCCCCCGGGAGTCCCGTGTCGGGAGGGGACGGATCGCTGCGCCGCAGCACGGGACGTGCCGCCCAGGAGATGCGTCGCCTCTACGGCCTCGACCGGCCCCTGCCGGAGCGTTTCGGCGCCTGGCTTTCGCGCGCGGCGCGCTTCGACATGGGGGAGAGCCTCGTGGATCACCGGCCGGTCGCGACCCGGATTCGAGAAGCTCTGCCGAACACGCTTTTCCTCAACGGCCTCGCCCTGGTCCTCGCGCTCGCGATCGCCATCCCCCTCGGGGTCGCGGCGGGAGCCCATCCGGACGGCGCCTTCGACCGGCTGTCCGGGGCCGCGCTCTTCGCGCTCTACTCCACGCCGACCTTCTGGGCGGCGCTTCTGCTGCAGACGCTCTTCGCGGTCCGCCTCCGCTGGCTGCCGCTGTACGGCGTGGCGTCGGATGCGGCGCCGGGAGGTCTGGCCGGGATCCCGGACCGTCTCGCGCACGTCGCGCTGCCCGCCTCCTGCCTGGCCTACGGGACGCTCGCCTTCGTTGCCCGTCTGGTTCGGTCGGGAGTCGCCGAGGCCCGGGAGAGCGACTTCGTGCTGGCGTCGCGGGCGCGGGGAGCCTCGCCGCGGCGCGCGATCTGGGCGCATGCCTTCCGCAATGCGGTCCTGCCGCTGATCACGCTCTTCGGCCTCCTGCTGCCGGCCCTGCTTTCGGGCAGCGTCATCGTCGAGCGCATTTTCGCCTGGCCGGGTCTCGGAAGGCTCTACTTCGACTCGATCCTGTCCCGGGACTATCCCGTCATCCTCGCCCTGTCGCTGTTGTCCGCGGTGGTGACGCTCGCGGCGACCCTCGCCTCCGACGTGGCGAGCGCGGCGGCAGACCCGCGCGTGCGCGACGGTGCGGCGTCGTGAACGGCGAGGGAATCGGGGGCGCCCGCCGCGGCCGGAGCGCTCTTCCGTGGACGGGGCGCGTCGCCCTGGCGGCGGTGGTTCTGCTGTGGGTCGTGGCCGCGGTCTCGCCGCTCTTCGCCGAGAGGGCGAGCGCGATCCGGCTGGCGGATCGCCTCGAGGCTCCGTCGGCCTCGCATCCGTTCGGCACGGACGATCTCGGACGGGACCTCCTGGCCCGGGTGATCGTGGCCACGCCCATCTCCCTCGGGATCGGGCTCGTCGCGGCGTCGGTCGCGCTCGGCGTGGGATTCGCGGTGGGAGCCACGGCCGGCTGGCTTGGCGGCGTGGTCGACCTGGCGCTCTCGCGCCTGATCGAGGTCGTGCTCTGCTTTCCGGTCCTCTTCCTGCTGCTCGCGCTGGCCGCGTTTCTGCCTCCGTCGCCCTGGACGCTGATTCTGGCCATCGGGCTGACGGCGTGGCCGGGCGATGCGCGGTACGCCCGGGCCGAAGTGATGAAGATCCGGCAGCTCGACTACGCGAGTGCGGCGCGTGCGGCGGGGGCCTCGACGCCCCGGATCCTGGTGCGGCACGTGCTGCCCAACGCGATCGCGCCTCTGATCGTATCGGCCGCCTTCGGCATCGGCTGGGCCATCCTGGCGGAGGCGGCCCTGTCCTTTCTCGGCGTCGGGCTGCCGGCCCCCGCGGTCTCCTGGGGTGGAATCCTTTCGGCGGCGCCCACCTACATCGACGAGGCCTGGTGGATCGCCCTCTTCCCGGGCCTGGCCCTCTTCGTGACCGTGTCCGCCTATAATCTCCTGGCCGAAGGACTTCGCGTCGCGACGACGGAGAGAGGCAGGCACGCATGACGGACCGTATTGCCGTCTACCCGGGCTCCTTCGATCCCCTGACCAACGGCCATCTCGACATCCTCGCCCGGGCGCGGCGACTCGCGGACCGGGTCATCGTCGCGATCCTCGAGCAGGACCAGAAGACCCCGCTCTTCTCGGTCGACGACCGCATGGGGATGATCCGGGACATCGTCGGTGGCGACGCTTCCGTCGCCGTCGCCTCGTTCACGGGGCTTCTCGTCGACTTCGCGGGCCGTTCCGGCGCGACCATCATCGTGCGCGGGCTGCGAGCCGTGTCCGACTACGAGTACGAGTTGCAGATGGCCCTGATGAACCGGCGGCTCGCGCCGTCGATCGAAACGGTGTTTCTCATGGCCAAGGAGGAGTACTCCTACGTCTCGAGCCGGCTCGTCAAGGAGCTCGCGCGCCTCGGCGGGGACGTGACCGGCCTGGTGCCCAACATCGTGCGCCAGCGCCTGGCGGATCGGTTCTGAGCGGTCCCGGATCCGCTTCGCGCACGGTCGAGACGCCCCTGCGCGTGAGGTATTCGGAGACGGACCAGATGGGCATCGTGTACCACGCCCACTACCTCGTCTGGTTCGAGATCGGGCGGACGGAGTGGTGCCGCGCCGCGGGCCTGCCTTACGCCGAGATGGAGCGGGCCGGCCTCTTCATACCGGTCACGCGCGTGGAGGCATCGTTCCGCCGCCGTTCGAGCTACGACGACGCGGTCACGGTGGAGACCCGGATGACCTCGCTCTCGGCCCGGGGCTGCGCATTCGCGTACGCCGTCCGGGGCGAAGGGGGTGAGCTGCTCGCGGACGGCGCGACACGGCACATCTTCACGGATTCCTCGGGCAGGCCGTCCCGCTCCCCGGAGGCGATCCTCGCCCCGCTCGAACGCTTTCGCGGGGCTGGCGGGTAGCGGCGCGCGTCACCGCCCGTCCCCGCCTCACGGCAATGGGCGGGCGATGAGCCTCCCGCGCGAGACGGTGATCGTGAGACCCGCGAAGATCAGGGCGGCGGCGATCGCGGTCTTCCCTGAGAAGGATTCGCCGAGAACCGCGATCGCGAGCGCGGTCGTGATCACCGGCTGCAGGAACACGTAGAACGCGACCTGGGAGGCGTGGGTCCGGGCGAGGGCCCAGGAGTTCAGCAGGTACGGGATCGCAGTGCAGAAGACGATCACGGCGGCCAGACAGGCCCAGGCCAGGGCCGGCACCTTCGAGGGGGAGAAACGGGCGAGCTGCGGCAATGCCGCGATCGCGATGAGGATCGCGCCGTATCGGAAGACGGCCGCGGTGAACGTCGCCACGTGGTAGTGCTCCAGGATGGGCCGCGACAGCACCAGGTAAAGCGAGTACGACGTGCAGTTGAGCAGCAGCAGAAGGACACCGCGGAAGGAGTCGCTCGAGAGGTCGAAGCGCTGGGCATTGAGGAGCGCGAGTGCGCCCGCACCGGCGAGTGCGATCCCGAGCGCCGCGCGCAGGCTCATCGCTTCCCGGTGGAGCGCGACCGCGGCGGCCAGGGTAAATACCGGAATGGTCGCAATCAGGATCGAGGTGTTGATCGCGGAGGTCATGGAGAGGCCGAGGATGAAGAGGATCTGGTTGAAGGATACGCCGAGCAGGCTGTAGAGCAGGATGCGCTTGCGGTCGGTCCGCCGGATCGGCTCGCGCGTCCGGGAAACGCGGACCACGTCGAGAATGACGACCGCGCCGGCCACGCGGAGCGCGGCGAACACGAACGGCGGGATCGAAACCAGGGCCAGCTTTCCGAAGATCGGGAACAGGGCGAACCCCACCTGAGCTCCGGCCAGGGCGGCATGAACGCGCCAGGGCGGCGTGGCGGCCCGCGGACTCACGCGAAAGGAAGCTCGACGACCAGCGCGGTCGGCCCGGCGGACGGCAGGGCGGCCCCGGCGAGGACGTCACGGAACGCATACCCCAGGCCGATGGGGCCGAGGCGGGGCGAAGCGACGCTGCTCGTGACGCGTGCGAGCTCCAGCTGGGGGTGGCCCGGGTCGGGAAACACCGTGCCCTCGGCCACCGGTCCCTCGGGAAAACGGAAACCGACGAGGCGCCGGTTCACCCGGCCGTAGGTCCGCGTGCGCGCGACGATCTCCTGGCCGACGTAGCATCCCTTCGTCGTCGAGATCGCGGCGCGCAGGCCGACCTCGTCGGCGAGGTGGGTCGCGTCGGCGTCCTTGCCCAGTTGCGGGCGCCCGGCCTCCACGCGAAGGGCCTCGGCGCTTTCGCGGCCGACGGCCGTCGAGCCGGCGTTCTCCAGAGCCCGCAGGATCTCGGATTCGAGCGCGGCGGGACCGAGCAGCTCTCCCGCCAGTTCCCATTCCGGCGGAAGCCGCGTTGCGCCCGCCGGCCGCGGCGCGTCGACCGCCCCGGGCCCGTACAGGGCGATGCGGACGTACGCGGCGCTGGCGTCGCGGACCGTCACCTTCTGAAAGACCGCGTACTTCCCCAGGTGCGCGACGGCTCCGGCCACGGCGTCCGCGGGCAGAAGCAGGAGCAGGCGGTCCGGCTCCGCGGCGAGTGTTCCGAAGTAGAGGAGCTTGCCCTTGGGCGTCAGCCCGGCGGCGGGGCGCGACTGTCCCGGCGCCAGCCCCCGCACGTCCTGCGTCAGCTGGCCCTGGAGGAACGTTTCGCGGTCGGCGCCCTCGACGGCGACGACCCCGGCGCGCGGACGATGGCCGAGGCGCTGACGCGCCGCGAGGTAGTCCTCGGGCAGAGCGGCCGGAGGGCTACTTGGGGACGATCTGGGCACGGATGCGAACCTTCGGCGAGTCGGCGGCGTCCAGGGTCCGCATCCGTGTGGAGACCCGATACTCGTCGCTCTCGAAGCCGTCGATGGTCGCGCTGCGGTCGCCCGATTTCACGGTTTGACCGCTCTTGTCGAGGATCTCGACGAACAGCTTGAGCTTGAGCTTTTCCGGTCCCCGGTTGTCGACGTCGAACTCCCACCAGAGCCACGAGCTGTCCTTCGGATCCGAGGCCCGTGCCTTCTCGATGTCCTCTTCGTCCGGGTAGTTGCGGACCTGGACGCCGCGGATCGTGCATTTGTGAAACGTGAAGTCGAGTTTGGCCTCGCGGTGGCGGGGAAAGGGAATGGTCTTCTCGAACTGCCCGTCCTCGGCGGCGAGGGAGGCGGCTCCGAGCAGGGCGGCGGTGGCGATGAGCCGACGCAGCATGCGAACCTCCTTCCGGCTTGCAGAGCGTATCATTGCCCGCCATGACCGACGCGAGTCCCGACCGGCACGTGATCGACATCTTCATGATGTCGGTCAAGTGCGGAAACTGCGACAGCTACCAGACGATCGTCAAGTTCCGCAAGCTGCCGGAGAAGAACGTCTATACCTACGAGTGCGACAACGAGACCTGCGACCCCAACGTCACCCGGACGATCGTCGAAGTGCCGAAGCACCTCGACAACTCGACGCGCCGGGCGGAAGAGCTGCCCTACTACGAAAAAGAGCCGCCCCCGGACGAGCCCGCGGACTGATCGGGCGCCCGGCCCGGAAATCGAATAGAATGAAGCCTTCGTGAGCCTGCAACCGGCCACGCGGGAGGCGGGGATGGCCCCGGACCTCCTGCAGCGCCTGCGGAAACGCCTCGCCGACTCGCCCGCCCTGGGTTGGCTGTCCCCGAGCCTCGATGAGCTCGGTCCGGACACCTGCGTGCTTTCCCTGCCGCTGCGCGAGTCGGTGACCAACGGGTCGGGGACGGTTCACGGAGGCGTGCTCGCCATGCTGGCGGACACGGCGGTGGCGTTCGCCCTCGCCACGAATTTTGACGGCAAGATGGGGTTCGCGACCGCAGACATGACGATTCACTTTCTGCGACGGGCACGGGGCGACGTCCGGGCCCGGGCGCGGATCATCAAGAAAGGACAGCGCGTCAACGTAGGAGAAGTGGAAATCGTGGACGGTTCCGGGCGTGAAGTCGCTCGGGCCCTCGCGACGTTTCTGCTGACCACCTCCTCCTTCGAGTACGCGCCGGAAAGGAAACAGGACAAATCATGATGGACGAATCCGCTCCGTTCCCGGCGGCCGAAGCCGCCGAGACGGACAGAAAACCTTCGCGCCGGAGGCGCGGCGGGGCGCGGCGGCACAAGCCGACCTTTCCCGTGCCCGCGGAGGAGCCCGCGCCCGCGGCGGCGGCCCCGGTTTCGCCCGCCGCGCCGTCGACGATGAGCGTCAGCTCCGGACCGCCAGCCCGCACGAGCGTCGACCAGCGCCTTTCTCTCTTCATCGACTTCGAGAACATCGCCCTGGGCGTCCGCGATGCCCAATACAAGAAATTCGACATCCATCTCGTGCTCCAGCGGCTCATCGAGAAGGGCCGAATCGTCTTCAAGAAGGCCTATGCCGACTGGACCCGGTACTCGGAGTACAAGCGCGAATTTCACGAGGCGGCCATCGAGCTGATCGACATTCCCCAGCGAAACTACTCGGCCAAGAACTCGGCCGACATCCGGATGGTGGTCGACGCGATGGACCTCGTCGCCTCCAAGGGCCACATCACGACCTTCGTCATCTGCTCGGGGGACTCGGACTTCTCCCCGCTGGTGTCCAAGCTCAAGGAGAACGACAAGAGCGTCATCGGGGTCGGCGTCAAGAACTCCACGTCGAATCTGCTGATCTCCAACTGCGACGAGTTCATCTTCTACGAGGACCTCGTCCGGGAGACGCGGGCCCTGCCGTCGATCGACAACCTGCCCAAGAAGAAACAGGAAGCCTTCCGCCTCGTCCTGGACTCGATCCAGGCCCTGCGCCGCGAAAACTACGACGTGATCTGGGGCTCGATGGTGAAGCAGACGATGCAGCGCAAGCAGCCGTACTTCAACGAGTCCTATTACGGCTACAAGTCGTTCTCGGAGCTGCTCGAGGATGCCGAGCGGCACGGCATCCTCGCGATGAAGAAGGACGCCAAGAGCGGAGGGTACGCGGTTTCGGCCTAGGGACGGCCGGCCGCGCCGGCGGGGCGCGGCCCTTCCCTGCGGCGGAGGACGATGCGGTCGTTCGATCCGGCCGGGCCCGAGAGCGACGCCGCGACGCTGAAGTCCACGAAATCCGCGGCTCCCGAGAGGTCCCAGATCAGGTTGCGAAACCCGCGGAGCGAGGCATCCGGTCCCGGGTGAATGATCCGGGAAAGGGCGTCGGTCCCGCGTCCGGCCGCGTATTCCGGCGAGAGGTAGACGTAGGAAAGGAAGCCGCTCGTGTTGATCCCGGCCTGGACGAGATAGTCCCGCTCCTGGGATTCGAGCAACAGGTACGTCGTGTCCTTGGGGTTGCGGTGCTGGCCCTCGACGGCCTTCCAGGAGCGCTCGCGCTGGGGAACCCACGGCGCGTACGGAATGAAGTCGAGGGCGAGGGCGGCCCCGGCGGGCGCGGCCGCCAGCGCATCGGCGACCTGCCTGACGCGCCGACCGCCGTCCGGGACCGTCAGATAGCCGGCGCCGGCTCCGCCCCGGCCCGGGTCGGTCAGGGTGACGCCTGCGGCCACGATGTTTCCCGAGCGGTCGGTCTCCAGGAAGACTTCGCGGAGGGCCGGCCGGGGAGGCGTGCCGGCGATCGTCGTGGTGAGCTTACCTTCCCACCGCCCCGTGAGGTCGAGGGCCCAAGGCTCGGGAGTGGCGGCGGTCGGCGGCGCGGCGACGGCGGCCTTTCGTGCCGTCCCCGAGCCCCAGACAAGCACTCCGGTGATGACCGCCAGCGCGAGGCCGGCCAGGATCAGCAGGTACTGCCGGGGGATCGCGGCGAACAGCGAGGCCGGTGTGTTCTGGGGCGGGGAGGGGGGTCTCGGGGCGGCCTGCGCTTCGTGCGGACGGTCGAGGGACTTCTTGCACTTGAGGCACTTCGCGGCGGGGATCTGGGTGAACCCGCAGTGGGGACAGGTAGCCCAAGCCATGGTCCATGGTAGCAGGGCGGTGCGCGGCCGAGTAGCGCAACGGAGGATCGCGGCGCGGTCCGGCAGCCAGTGTCCGGTCCCGGAAGCCTCCTCGTCAGCCCGCTGCCACGAAGGCTTCCCCAGGGGTAGCGGCATCCACGGCCCGCGGGCGACTCTCCGCGGTACTCATGGAATCGGAAGTGCCGTGACGCGACACTAGATCTCCCGGAAAAAGAACCGGTCGAGCACCGACATGCGCTCCCGGAGCTGCTTGGGCTCCGGGTCCATCAGCCAGAGGGCGGCATGGATCGAGGACGCGAGCGAGTTGCCGTCCTGCGGCGTGAAACAGAATCCGACGACCTCCTTGTCTCCATGGACCGCGATGGTCGGCGACGCCACCACGGCCTGCGACAGGATGCGGCCGTAGTATCCGTGGTCGCGGCCGAAGGAGAAGATCTGGTTGGAGGAACGGCGCTCCGTCAGGGCGATCCGCCGGTTCGCCTTCAACCGGGCGAGGACCTGATCCTTCGAGGTCGGCTCCGACAGATCCATGTCGAACCAGAGGGCGTGCATGTACTGGGTGTTCATCTTCATCGCGGAGGAGAAGATGGGCGGCTTCCAGCCGATCGTCGAAAGAAGCGCCGAGGCGTCGCGGGCATGGTGGGTTCCGAACTCGGCATCGTCGTGCTTCCCGACCGACGGCGCCGGCGCGAAGCCCGAATCCTGAGACACGTCGTTGGCCCGGCGCATGCACACGAAACGGCCGCGGGTGAGTATGTGCGCGCCCGAATCACTGGTCCCGAGGGTCTTGATGAGACACGAGATGTTGTGCGTGTTGCAGGAGACGATCTGGAGGAAGCGGTCCTTGCCGGGATCCAGGGCCTCGTCGTTGATTCCCATCGCATACATCTTGCCGAACCCGAACTCGCTGCCCTGCGCGAGGAAGCCCTTCGGCCCCGAGACCTTCTCGTAGATCTTCTTGTTCTCGTTCCCGGCCGGCGTGCAGTCGATCACGACGGTGGCGCGCTCCAGGGCCGCGCCGGCCTCGTGGGACACCTTGTGGCCAAGAGCCTCGAAGTCGGCGACCTTGTCCGTGTCGACGGCGAGCCGGGCTCCGCGCGCCATCAGGTGGTTGACCTTTGCCCGCTCGGTCGTCATCGGGGTGCGCTTGTGAAAGGTGACTTCGTCGACGCCGAGGTGCTTCCCGAAGTCGGTGAAGAGACCGATCAGTGGCTCTCCGATCGTGCCCGTACCGACGATGTGGACGATCCTCTTCATCGCGTTCTCCTGTAGGCCGGCGGCGTTAGGGATCAGCTCGGAACGGCGGGAAGGATACGATGAGACGGTCGATTCGCCAACCGGAGGGCAACGTGACGGGCAGGCTGCGATCGGTGACCTTTGGCGGCCCGGCGGGGGCCCTCGAGGGCCTCTGGAAGGAGGCGGCGCCGCCGCGCCGCGGCTCCGCGGTGTTCGCCCACCCGCATCCCCTCCACGGCGGCACGCTCCACAACAAGGTCGTCTATCGCGCCGTCCAGGCCCTGGCGCGATCGGGCTACGAGACCCTGCGGTTCAACTTCCGCGGCGTCGGAGTCTCTCAGGGCCGGCACGACGGCGGAAGCGGCGAGACCGACGACTTCCGCGCCGCGATGGACGAGGCCGAGCGGACCGTGGGATTACCCATGGCGGCCGGCGGATTCTCTTTCGGTTCGGCGGTCGGGCTCAAGGCCTCGGCGCACGATCCGCGCGTGGCGACCTTCATCGGCCTGGGCCTGCCGCTGGCGACCGAATCCGGACGCACGATTCCGCTGCCCGACGCGCCGTCGCTGTTTGTCGTCGGCGAGAACGACCGCTTCGGCCCGCCGGAGCTCCTCGAACGGTTCCTGGAGGGGCGTCACCGAATGGTCGTGATCCCCGGTGCGGACCACTTCTTCGAGGGGCGGCTCGAGCTGCTGGCCGAGACGATCGTCGGGTTCCTCGCCGGGCTCCCGACGCCGCGGCCGAAGGCGGAGGCGCCGGCGTGAGCGCAGATGCACGGCCCCTTTCGGAGGCGGGCCGGCAAGAGCTGCTGGGGCTCGCGCGCGGGGCACTCGAAGCCCACTTCCGCGGCGAGCCGCCGCCGCGCCTGGCGTCGGACCGGGCCGAGGCGTTCGGGCAGGCGCGCGGCCTGTTCGTGACGCTCCGGAAGGCCGGCGAGCTGCGCGGCTGCATCGGAACGCTCGCCGGAGACGGCGACCTGACCCGCGTGGTTGCGGAGTTCGCTCTGAAGGCGGCGCTCGAGGACCCGCGGTTCGAGCCCCTGGCCGAGGCCGAGCTCGAGAGCGTCCGGCTGGAGATCTCCGTCCTGACCGCGCCGCAGCCGATCGCCGGTCTCCACGACATCACGATCGGGCGCGACGGGCTGATCCTGGAGAGCCGGGGCCGGCGCGGGCTGCTGCTGCCCCAGGTCGCCACCGAATGGGGCTTCGATCGGGAACGCTTTGTCGCCGAGCTCTGCCGGAAGGCGGGCCTGCCGCCCGACGGCTGGCGCGATCCGGCGGCGCGCATCTGGGCCTTCCAGGCCGAGGTCTTTTCCGAATGAAGGGAATCGGTAACCGGCAGAAGAAGGTGGTCGCTCCACGCACGGCTCGCGGCGCAGTGAGGTCCCCGCCTAAGGGCGCCGCAGCCCCGGCGAATAGAGGAGCAGGGCCGTGGCGACCGCGGCGTTCAAAGAGTCGACCGGCTCCCGCATCGGGATCGTGAGCCGGCGATCGAGGTGGCGGTAGGCGCCTGCCGGAAGGCCGGTCCCTTCGGCGCCGACGACGAGGATCGACTGCGGGTCGAGCGGCGCCTCGAACGGGTTGTCGCCTCCCGTCGCCGTGGCGCCGCAGATCGGCCGTCCGGCCGCCCGCGCGTCGGCGGCGAAGAGTTCGAAAGCGACGCGACCGGAAACGGGCAGGCGAAGCACGCTTCCGGCGCTGCCGCGCACGGCGCGCGGGTGGAAAAAGTCGGCCGAGCCGGGTGCGGCGACGACGCCGGCGGCGCCTGCCGCTTCGGCCACGCGCACGATGGCGCCGAGGTTTCCGGGATCCTGGACCGCGAAAGCGAAGACGACCGGGCCCGGGCGGCCGAGGATCTCCGCGACCGGGACGTCCCGCCGCCGGGCGACGGCCAGCAGGTGTTGCGGCGTGCGAGCGTCGGCCAGGCGCTCGAGCACCGCGCGCGACACGAGCCGCGGATGCGCGGAGGTCAACGCGGCCAGGCGGCCGGGCCGCACGCTCTCGTCGTGGAGCAGGTGCTCGAGCGAGATCCCGGCCGCGACGGCGTCGAGGATGGCCTTCTCGCCCTCGAGCAACAGATGCGTCCGCTCCTCGAGGCGGCGGGCGATTTCGCGGATCAGCGGGTTTGCGGGTGACTCGATCGCCGGCACGGAGGCCCCATGCTATAACCGCGCGCCATGAAGTGGCTCGGCGCCAAGAGGCTGCTCGTGTCGGTCTCGGAAGCGTCGCCGCCCGCTTCGGCCTGGTCGGCGCTGTGGACCTTCCCGGCGATGATCGGGGCGGCGTTCGTGGTGGCGTGGGGCGCCGAGGCGGCGGAGTTCCTGATCTCCCAGGGGCTCGCCCTCGCCATTCTCGCGCTCATCCAGACGATGCCGGAGTTCGCCGTCGAGGCGGTGATCGCCTGGAAGGCCGGAAAGAACCCCGACATGGTTCACCTGGCCATCGCCAACTTCACCGGGAGCCTGCGGCTGCTGACCGGCTTCGGCTGGCCGATGATCTACGCGGTGGCCGCCTACTTCTCGCGCAAGCGCCGGGGGAAGGCGCTCGGGTCACTCCGTCTCCACGACGAGCATGCCGTCGAGGTCCTCGGCCTCCTGCCGCCGCTCGCCTACTTCGTGCTGGTCTGGGCGAAGGGGAGCCTGTCGCTTGTGGACGCGGCGGTGCTGACCGCGACCTACGTCGTCTACCTGTACGTTCTCCTGCGCATGCCTCCGCGCGAAGACACGCGAGGAGGAGAACGAGGAGATCCCGCGGGTCTCGCGCTGGGCGCTGTCCTTTTCCGGCGGGAAGCGCTGGGCCGCGGTCCTCGGGCTCTTCGCGGCCGGCGGCGTCATCATCTTTCTGGTGGCCGAGCCGTTCCTGAACTCGATGCTCGCGGTCGCGCTCAGCCTCGGAATCTCCCAGTTCACCTTCATCCAGTGGGTGGCGCCGTTCATCTCCGAATTCCCGGAGAAAACTTCGGCCTTCGTGTGGGCCCGGCGGATCACCCGGGCACCAGTCGCTCTCATGAACATGGTGTCGTCGAACATCAATCAGTGGGGAGTCCTCTCGGGCCTGCTCGCGGTCGTCTATTGCTGGAGCCACGGCGATACGTCGCCCCTTCCGTTCGACGAGTTCCAGCGCCTGGAAATCCTGCTGACCATTCTGCAGGCGTTCCTCGGCTGGATCTTCCTGGCGTCGATGACCCTCGAGGCCTACGAGGCGGCGGGTCTCTTCGTGCTGTGGCTCGTGCAGTTCGTGTTTCCGGCGTCGCGGCATACGATGATCTGGGTGTACGGCGGTTGGATCGGCCTGGAGCTCTTGCTGGTGGCGGCCGGAAAGAAGAAGATCCGCGCCTTCGAGGCGTTCTCCCGGTCCTGGAAGGGGAAAGGGTGATGAAACTGCGTTTCTCACGCCGGATCGCCGCGCTGACTCCCTCCTCCACGACCGCTGCCGGGCGCAAGGCCAAGGCGCTCGGCCGCGACGGGCGTGGACGTCGTCGACCTCTCGATCGGCGAGCCCGACTTCCCGACGCCGGCATACGTCGGGCGAGCCGGCGTCCGGGCCATCGAGGGCGGTCGGACCAAGTACACCGACGTGGCCGGCGAGGCAGCTCTGCGGGACGCGATCGCGGCCAAGTACGCACGCGAGCAGGGCGCCACGGTCGCCCGGGAGAACATCATCGTGACCGCCGGCGCGAAGCAGGCGGTCTTCAACGTGTGCGTGGCCCTGTTCGACGAGGGGGACGAGGTCGCCCTGTTCTCGCCCTACTGGGTGTCGTTTCCCGAGATGGTGCGCCTGGCGGGGGCGTCGCCGATCTTCGTGCCCACGTCGCTCGACGACGGCTGGCGCGTCACGGCCGCCGGGCTCGACGGCGCCGGGGCGAGCCGCGCGCGGGGAGTCATCCTGAATTCGCCGAACAATCCGACCGGAGCCGTGGCCTCCGCCGCGGAGCTCTCGCGAATCGTCGACTGGTGCGCAGCGCGGGACGCGTGGCTCGTCTACGACGAAACGTACGACCGGTTTCTCTACGACGGCCGGCCCCACGCGTCGGCGGCGGCGCTCCGGAGCGGCTACGAACGAATCGTCGTCACCGGCGCCGCCTCCAAGACCTACGCGATGACGGGATGGCGTCTGGGATGGGCCATCGGACCGCGGGAGCTGATCTCGGCCATGACGTCGTACCAGAGCCACACGACATCGAACGCCTCGTCGATTTCGCAGGCGGCCGCGCTCGAGGCGTTGACCGACCTGGAGAGCGCGTCGGCGTCCGTGGCGGACATGCTGGAGCACTATTCCTCCCGCCGGAAGACGATGGTCGAAGGTCTGGCGGCGATCGGCGGGATCCGCTGTCCGATGCCCGAAGGCGCTTTCTACGCATTCGCGGACGTTTCGGCGCTCTACGAGCGGAAGGGCGTGTCCGGGTCGGCCGGCTTCTGCGACCGGCTCCTCGCCGAGGCGCACGTGGCCGCGGTGCCGGGCGACGCGTTCGGCGACGACCGCTGCGTGCGTTTTTCCTTCGCGACGAAGTCGGACCGGATCCGGGAAGGCGTGAGCCGGATCGCCGACTGGTCGCGTCGCTGACCATTCAGTCAGAAGGACCGGGAAGCGGCGGCGCCGATCGCGACGGGGGACCCGTCCCGCGGTGCCAGGGCCTGCGCGGCCCGGTGGTCGAGAAACTCGAGATAGGAGCCCCAGGTGGCGACCCGGACGGCGGCGCGGACACCGAGGACGAGGCACTGGAGCCCCAGCAGAAGGCCGATCGCCGGCCGGGACGCCGCGGGCATCGTCCAAGCCAGGGCGAAGGCGCCGAGCCAAGCGGCCGCGCCGAGCGCGAGCCAGAAGAGAAAGAGCGCCAGGGCCCGCAGCCACGAGCCCCGGAGGGCACGACCAGCGAAACCGAAGGCGCGCCAGGCGCCGATGTCCGGGGAGTAGCGGCGCGCGGCGCGGGCGAAGTCGTAGAGTAGCGACAGGACGCCCCAGACCCCGAGTGCGAGAATGGCGACGCCCCAGTCCCAGGCCCGGCAGGCCGCCGATCCCGGGACGGCGTCTTCGAAGATCCGCGCCGCCGCTTCGTTCGCGCCCCCGATCAGGGCCGTCAGGACGGAGGCGAGCAGAATTGCGAAGACCAGGAAGCATTTGACGTTGTGCCAGAAATTGCGGCGCGCCGGCTCGAAGAACTGGCCGAACGTGAACTGCCCGCGACCGAGCACGACCACGATTCCGCCGGCAAGGAACATCTGGAGAACGACCGAGACGGCGGCGCCTCCGTGAGCGCCCTGGACCACGCCGGTGATCGTCCCCCAGTTCACACGGGCGAAGTCGAAAAAGTCGGTCGGCGCCGCGGTGGGGGCGTTGGCCAGGAAGTGGTCCCCGGCGAGCGTCCGGCCGACGTACTTGTCGAGGACCGCGTGCAGGGGAGCGACCCCGGCGAGGGCGATCAGCACGGTGGTCCCCGTCAGCAGCAGGATCAGCTTGCCGTGCCGGAGCGCGCCAAAGCCCGCGGCAAGGCTCCTCACGCGAGGGCCCACGCGATCTGCTGCCACAGACCGAGAAGGCAGGCGGCCCAGCCGATGTACTTGACGGGTGCCCGTGCGGAGAGGACGCGGGTCGCGGCCTTCCCGCGTCCGAGCACCTTCGAGTCGTTCAGGCGGTTCCAGTCCCAGGCGTTTTGGCGGTCGGGGTCCACGACCGCCCAGGCGAGCTTCGAGCCGTAGCGGATCCGGTATCGGACCCAGCGCGCGGCCGCGGGCAGGTCGCGCTCGAGGATCGTTCCGTCCTCGAAGGCGATCCGGGCGTGGGCGCCGTGCTCCCAGTCGCCCGTGTTGCCGAAGAGGACGAGCGAGTCATAGATTCGGGGTTCCGTCTGCGCGGTCGGTGCCGGCGCCGATCCGGCCTTCTCCGGTTGGACGAGCCGCCCCTCTTCGAGCGTGACGCGCCCGGAGGTCCGGTCGAAGACGCCCTCGTCCGGCTGGGCTCTTCGGCTCGATGCCGTCACGACTTCCCAGTCCAGGCGCGCCGCGCCCTCGATGAGGCTGCGTCGGTACGTCGAGAGGTCCCGGCCCGAGACGCGTTCGAAGGTCCGGAAGAAATCGGAGGTCGACGGGTGCCGGAACGACCACTCCTGGAAGTAGGCGCGCTGCGCCCGGGAAAAGACCTGCGAACCGAGGTCGTTCTTGAGCTGCGCCATGAAGAGCCCGACCTTGGGATAGGAGTTCACCTTGTAGGACGTGCTCGAGGCGTAGCACCAGGCGCATCGCCGGATCGGGTCGAGATTGGGAAGCAGCGTGTACTCGAGGTGCGCGAGCGACAGGGAGTCGGTCCCGATCCCGCCGGGCAGCCGGGCCATGTCGCGCGGCCCGTAGGCGAGAGCCATGGCGCGGTGTTCCGAGTCGTCGTTGAGGCCCTCGTCGAGCCAGGACTCCTCGAACTCGTTGGATCCGACCATGCCGTACCAGTACTGGTGCCCGAACTCGTGGATCGTCGTGACCTCGAGGATCCGGACGCGCTCGAACGGCCAGCGGAGGAGAAACGACTTGAAGACACCGCCGGTGATGAAGGTCGGGTACTCCATCCCGCCCGAGCCCATGCCGTCGTCGGGCGGGTCCACGACCGTGAGGGTCTCGTAGGGGTAGGCGCCGTACCACAGGCCGTAGAACGCGATCGCCTCCTTGATGCACCGGAGGTATCGGTCCCGGGCCCGCGATGCGTGGTCGGGCTGGAGAAGGAGGCGGACCCGGACGGGCTTCAAGGCGATCTCGGCCTCGGTCATGCCGAGCTCGTCGGCGGCCTTCGCGGCCCACCCGGCGGGAACGTCGCGAGCCGGATCGAACGTGAACTCGGTCACGAGGAATCGCGGGTCGGCCGTCCAGGCGAAGTCGTGAACCCCGTCCTGGACGTACCGGTACGTCGTCCGGTCGCCGGTCGTCGTCTCGGAAACCCGTTTCCCGGTGGCCCCGACGATGAACCGCGACGGCACGGTCATCGAGACGTCGAAGTTGCCGAAGTCGGCGTAGAACTCGGAGTTTCCGTGGAACGCGTGGCAGTTCCAGCCTCCCGATCTGCGCTCGCGCATGCCCGCCGGCTCGTAGACGCCGATCTTCGGATACCACTGACCGACGAGGAAGTAGTCCCGGACGAAGCCGGTCCTCGCGAAGATCTTCGGAAGCTTCGCCGTGAAGTCGATATCGAGGGTGATCTCTCCCCGGGGCGGCACGGGGGAGGGCAGGGGCACCGCCAGGACGGTTTCATCGGCCAGGTCGTTGCCGTCGGGCTGGACGAATCGGGCGCCGGGCCTGAGCTCTTCTCCCCCGGCGGTCTTGATCGAGGCCACATCGATCCAGCCCCAGTCCCGGGCCTTGGGACCGTGCCGATCCCCCCGGAGCTGTCCCCCGGATTCGCGCATGAACGTCGACTCGTCGTTCTTGAAGGCGTTCAGGTACAGGTGAAAGCGCAACTCGGCGACCGTGTCGTCCGACGGGTTGCGCCAGATCAGCCGCTCGTGGCCCTCGAGGATCTTCGTCGACGGATCGAGGGCCACCTCGATCCGGTATTCCACGACGGGTGGCGAGGGGAGTTCCGCGGCTCCGACGGTTCTCGCGGCCGGCAGGGTCGCGGCCGCGAGCGCCAGCGCCGCTCCGAAGAGCCCCCGAGGATTTTCCATGAACGCCGCGAATGCTGCCCCCACGGCATGGCCGAGTCAATACAATTCCGTGGATGCGAGGCGCGCTGCTGACCGGAGGAACGGGCTTCGTCGGCTCACACGTCGCTCGGGCGCTCGCGAAGGAAGGGTGGTCCGTCCGGCTGCTCGCACGAGACCCGCGAAGAGTGGACGGCGGAGGACTTTCCGGTCTTCCCGTGGAGGTGATCCCCGGGGGCCTCGACGACGAGGCGGCGCTCGCGCAGGCCGCCGCCGGGACCGCCGCCGTCGTGCACGTGGCCGGCCTGACCAAGGCCCGCACGCTCGAGGAGTACCGCGAGGTCAACCTGCGGGGCACGGAGCGGTTGCTCCGCGCGGCCGGCAGAGTCTCCCCGGACGCCCACTTCGTGCTGGTCTCGAGCCAGGCCGCCGCCGGACCGTCGATCGGCGGCCGCCCGGTCGGCCATGATGATCCGGCGCGGCCGGTTTCCTGGTACGGCCAGTCCAAGCGCGAGGCCGAGGTCGCCGTCGAACGCGCATGGAGAGGGCCGTGGACGGTCCTGCGGCCCGGGGTCATCTTCGGCCCGGGAGATCGCAGCCTGTTCGTCTATTTCAAGATGGCGTCGACCGGCTGGATCCCCGTGCCGGCGGCCAGGACACGGGTCCAGCTGATCGGGGCCGAGCGGACGGCCCTGGCCGTGGCCCGCGCTGCCGGCCGGCGGGACCTCGGCGGTCGTGTCCGGTTCCTTTGCGATCCGCAGCCGGTTTCCGTCGGCGAGCTCGCCGCCGGGATCGTCAGCGCTTCGGGGAGGGCAGGCCGCCTCATTCCCGTGCCCGATCTCTTCGTCCGAATGCTCGGAGGCGCCGAAACGGTCGTGGAAAGATTGACCGGACGATCGCGTCCGTTCAATGCGGACAAGGCCCGGGAGCTGCTGGCCGGGGACTGGCTTTGCGATCCCGAGCCCCTGGCCCGGGAGCTCTCCCTGCCGGCCCCGCCGCCCCTGTCCGAGGGTCTTTCGGCCGCCTGGGCCTGGTACCGGCAGGCCGGGTGGCTTTCTTGAGGGGCCCGGGCGAAACTTTGTAAAATTTGCTAAGATCCGCCCGCCAACTCGGCAACAAAGGCAGGGGGGAGCCATGAGCAAAGTCGCTCGGGCGACGAGGCCGGAAGCGGTGGGGACTGCTCCGGTCTTCGAAAAATGCTATCGGTACGAGGATGCGAGTCGCGTCCGGCAAACCGGCTTCTATTCCTTTTTCCGGGTGATCGAATCGGCCCAGGATCCCGAGGTCGTTCTCGACGGCCGGCGCCTCGTGATGATGGGGTCGAACAACTATCTCGGTCTGACCAACGATCCGCGCGTCAAGGAAGCGGCGATCGAAGCGATTCGAAAATACGGATCGGGTTGCGCCGGCAGCCGGTTCCTGAACGGAACGCTGGATCTTCACGTTCGGCTGGAAGAGCGACTCGCCCAGTTCATGCGGCAGGAAGCAGCCGTGACGTTTTCGACGGGCTTCCAGGTCAACCTGGGCGCGATCGCCTGCCTCGTGGGCAAGGGCGACACGGTCTATCTCGACAAGCAGGATCACGCCTGCATCATCGATGGCGCGCGCCTGTCGTTCGGCGACGTCAAGAAGTTCAAGCACAGCGATCCGGCCGACCTGCGCCGGCAGATGCGCAACGACGGGGAGGCCAAGGGGCGACTCGTCGTGGTCGACGGTGTCTTCTCCATGGAGGGGGACGTCGCGCCCCTGCCCGAGATCGTCGGCGTGGCGCGCGAGTTCGGGGCGGGAGTGATGGTCGACGACGCCCACGGCATCGGCGTGCTCGGCCGGACGGGCCGGGGCACCGCCGAGCACTTCGGCCTCGAACAAGAGGTCGACCTGATCATGGGGACGTTCTCGAAGTCGATGGCCTCCGTTGGCGGATTCATCGCCGGCAACGCCACCGTGATCGATTACGTGAAGCACCGCGCCCGCACGCTCGATCTTTTCGGCGGCGCCGCCTCCGGCCTCCGCGGCAGCCGCGCTGGCAACCGTCGAGATCATGGACCGGGAGCCGGAGCGCCGGGATCGGCTGTGGGAGAACACCCGCTTCTTCGCGGAGGGCCTGAGATCGCTCGGCCTCGATACCGGCGAGTCGCGCACGCCCGTCGTCCCGGTCGTCGTGGGCGAGGACCTGGTCGCGCTGCGCATGGTCCACCGCCTCCAGGAGGAGGGCGTCTTCGTGAACTGCGTGCTTTCGCCCGCGACCCCTCCGGGCCGCGCGCTGATCCGGACGTCGCTGATGGCGACGCACTCCCGCGCGCAGCTCGAGAGGGTCCTCGACGCGTTCGAGAAGGTCGGCCGCGAGGTCGGGATCGTGCGCGCCAGCGCAGTCTGAACCGGTCGCGCCGCCGTCGAGCATTCGCATGCCTTCGGATGTCGTGATTCAGCGCATCGGCCGGGGAAAGGCCGATCTGGAGCGTTTCTTCGACGTCGCCGACCGGATCTACGCCGGGGACCCGCACTGGGTGGCGCCACTGCGATCGGACCTCGCCAAGGTCTTCCAGGACGACAACCCGCTTTTTCGGCACGGCGAGATTCAGCTCTTCGTCGCGCGGCGCGGCGGAGAGGACGTCGGCCGCGTCGCTGCGATCCTCGATCGCAATCACAACGAGTTTCACGGAGAGAAGGCGGCATTCTTCGGCTTCTTCGAAGCCGTCGACGACGCGGTCGTCGCCGCCCGTCTCCTCGACGCGGCCGCGCTCTGGGGGCGCGAGCGGAAGATGACGGTGCTCCGGGGGCCGACGAACCCGACCCTCAACGACGAGGCCGGACTCCTGGTCGAGGGCTTCGATTCACCGCCGGTCGTGATGATGACGTACAACCCCCGATCCTACGCGGACCTGATCGAAGGACAGGGCTTTCGGAAGGCCAAGGATCTCCTGGCCTACTGGTTCCCCCTCGAGGAGCGACCGCTCGAACGCCTGTCCCGGGTGGCCGATCGGTTCCGGAGGCGCTCGCCGGAGATCCGCGTCCGCAATGTCACGCGGTCGGGCCTCGCCCGCGATCTCGCGAAGATCCGGGAGGTCTACAACGAAGCCTGGGAGAAGAACTGGGGCTTCGTTCCGATGACCCCGGAAGAGATGGACTTCATGGCGGAGCGGCTCAAGCCCCTCCTCGTCGCCGAGCTGCTCTGGATTGCCGAGGCGCCGAAGGCCGACGGCTCTCTCGAGCCGATCGCCTTCATGCTGATGTTGCCCGACTACAACGTGGCTCTCGCCCCGACGCGGGGGCGGCTGCTGCCCTTCGGGTGGTTGAAGTTCCTGCTCGCCCGGCGCCGCATCCGCACCGTGCGGGTCGTGACTCTCGGGGTCAAGGGGCCCTGGCGGATGTCGGGTGTCCAGTCGATCATGATGGCGGATTCGCTGCGGTTCCTCCTGGGCAAGGGCTACACCGGCGCCGAGGTGTCCTGGCTGCTCGAGGACAACGAGCTCGTGATCGCCGCCGTGCGGCTCTGGGGCGGCAAGCTCTACAAGACCTACCGGATCTACGAGAAACCGCTGTAGCCGGCGTGCCGCGCCGGCCCGTCCGCCGAACGGCTACGCCGCCGCTCTTCGCCCGGCCATCGCCCGGTCGTAGATCCAGTCCCCCAGGGGCACGCTCGCGAAGGCCAGCGCCGTCCCCGCGATCAGGTCGACGACGTAGTGGAAACGGCAGAAGACGGTCGAGATGATCAGACCGGTAGCGATCGGCAACAGGATCCAGAAGACGTCGCGGGCCCGCTTCCAGGCCACCAGCAGGACGGCGACCGAGATCATGGTGTGGCCGGAAGGGAAGACGTCGAGCTTGGTCTTCTCGAGGTGATTGATCGTGTCATCGATGAAGCGCGCGACCGGAGTCTGCGTGAGCGACTCGGTGTAGAGGGACAACTGGGCGAAGCGGGGCCCGAGGGCCGGGATGGTGAAGTACCCGGCATAGGAGACGTAGTAGACGACCATCAAGGTGAAAACGTAGCGCCGCGCCGTCGCCCGGTCGCGGGCCCAGAGCACCAGGCCGAGCGACAGGGCGATGAAGTAGTAGGTCGAATAGAAGATGTAGAAGATGTCGTTGACTCCGGGGCGGGCGAAGCGCTCCAGCCAGACGGTCACGTCCACGCCGAAGATCGCGCGGTCGGCGGCGATCAGCAGCTCGTCGCGCGGCCCCCCGCGGGTCGCCATGATCAGCGGAGACAGCGTGTTGAACAGGATCGGCAGAAAAATGGCGGGGTAGAAGTCCAGGAAGAGCGTCACGGGTGCCGGGAGCCGATCCTCCCTCTTGGCCAGCGGAACGATCACCGCAATCACCCCCGCGAGCGCGCCGTAGGCCATCAGGTTCCCGCCCGGGTTGGCCAGGCGGTCATGGAAGACCACCGTCAGAATCGCGAGCACCGCGATCGCCCCCAGGTGGATGGCCTCGGTCGGTCGCATGCGCACGCGCCTTTATAACCGAGGCCGGCCGCGTGCGATAGACTCGCAACCGTCCATGAAAGTCCGTGTGTGGCTCGCCGCCGCGTTGCTCGCGGTCGCGGGTGCCGCTCCGGCGGCCGAGCCGGCCCCGCTCGTGCTGTCGGGTCGGATCGACACCCCGATCCAGCCGGCGTCGGCCGACTACCTGAAACGGCTCCTGGTCGGCGCCGAGGCGGACGGAGCGGCGCTCGTCGTCGTGACGCTCTCGACCCCGGGAGGACTGCTGGCCTCGACCCGCGAAATGAGCTCCGCGATACTCGCCTCCCGCGTGCCGGTCGCCACCTACGTTGCACCCTCGGGAGCGCAGGCTGCCTCCGCCGGCTTCTTTCTGCTGCTCTCCGGAGACGTTGCGGCAATGGCCCCCGGCACCAACACCGGTGCCGCCCACCCGGTCGGGGGCGAAGGGCAGGATCTGCCGAAGACGTTGAACGAGAAAGCCGAGCAGGATGCGCGCGCATTCGTGCGGACCCTGGCCCGCGAGCGGGGGCGCAACGTCGGGAAGGCGGAGGCCGCCGTCGAGAAGAGCGTTTCGTACACCGAGACGGAAGCGCGGGAGGCCGGCCTGGTCGAGATCATCGCCCGGGACGTCCCCGATCTCGTCGCCCAGCTCGACGGACGGTCCCTGCGCCGCGTCGGCGGGGGCGAGACCCGGCTCGCGCTGTCGGGGGCGCGCATCGAGACCCGCGACATGGGACGGATGGAGAAGATCCTCGGGATCGTGTCGCACCCCAACGTCGCGTACGTGCTCTTCCTCCTCGGCCTGGTCGGCCTGTACTTCGAGCTCTCGACGCCGGGAGCGATCCTGCCCGGGGTCGTCGGGGGGATCTCGCTCTTGCTCGCGTTGTACGCGTTCTCTGTTCTTCCCGTGAACGTTGCCGGCCTCGGCCTGATCCTCTTCGCGATCGTCCTCTTCGTGGCCGAGATCAAGGTCGTCAGCCACGGTCTCCTCTCGCTCGGCGGGGCGATCGCTTTGATCGCGGGCTCGATGCTGCTCTTTACCGGGAAGGGCGACGCGGCAGGCTATCGGGTCGACCTCGGCATCATCGTGCCGGGACTGCTCCTGACGCTCGGCGTCGTGGGACTTCTCGCCTGGCGAACCCTCCAGCTTCGGCGGATGCCGCCGCGGACGGGCCTCGATGCCCTGATCGGGGCGGAGGCGCGCGTCGCGGACGGCTTCGGAGCGGTGTCCGCACGCGGGCGGGTGCAGGTGGTCGGCGAGTACTGGGAGGCGGTCGGCCCGGACGGCCTTTCGGTCGGAGATCCGGTCCGCGTCGTGCGGATCGACGGAGACACGCTGCGGGTGGAACGGAGGGACGGATGACGGTTTTCTCACTGCCCGGGTTGGCGATCGCCGGGTTCATCGCGCTGGTCTTTCTCTCGAAATGGATCAACGTCCTGAACGAGTACGAGCGCGCGGTCACGTTCTGGCTCGGGCGCCTCGGCAAGACGCCCAAGGGGCCGGGGCTCGTGTTGATTTTCTGGCCCTTCGAGCGGATGGTCCGCATGTCGCTGCGGACCGTCGTCCACGACGTTCCGTCGCAGGACATCATCACCAAGGACAACGTTTCGGTGAAGGTCAACGCGGTCGTCTACTTTCGGGTGGTGGCACCCGACAAGGCCGTGGTTCAGGTGGAGAATTATCTCTACGCGACCTCGCAGCTGGCACAGACCACCCTGCGCAGCGTCCTGGGCCAGGCCCTCCTCGACGAGCTGCTCTCCGAGCGGGAGAAGCTCAACCTCGACCTGCAGAAGGTCATCGACGAGCATACCCAGCCCTGGGGCATCAAGGTGTCGCTGGTGGAACTCAAGCAGGTGGACCTCCCGCCCGAGATGCAGCGCGCCATGGCCCGGCAGGCGGAAGCCGAGCGGGAAAAGCGTGCGAAGATCATCCACGCTCAGGGCGAGCTCCAGGCCGCGACCGCTCTCTCGGAAGCCGCCGAGATCATCGATCGCCAGCCGGCGACGCTCCAGCTCCGATACCTTCAGACCCTGACGGAGATCGCCAACGAGAAGAACTCGACGATCGTGTTCCCGCTGCCGATCGATCTGATCAAGATGTTCTTCAAGCGCGACTAGAGGTTCGCCGGAAAGGCCCGGGTTCCTCCCGAGGCGTTCCCGGGCGTCCTGCCGCGTACCCTTTCCCGGCTCCCTCGGGCAGGCTAAACTCCCGGGGTGCCCGAGCCGCGGACGCACTATCAGATTTCGCTGACCGCACGTCAGGCGGTCGGAGCGTTCCTGGCGCTGCTCGTGGCGCTCGGGGTCGCCTTCTTCTTCGGCCTGATGGCGGGCGCGTCCGGGCGGAGCGGCTCCGCTCCGGCCGCGTCGAACGCGACCCGACCGGACGCGGAGATGGCCGAATGGGTTCCGCCCGTCGAGACGGCAGTGCCGACCGCGGTGGCCCCGTCGGGCCCCCTCGGCTCACGGACCGAGCTCGGCCCCGGAGCGTTCCAGACAACCCCGGGGCCGGGGGAGGCGCCGGTGCCGACCACACTGCATCCCTTCGAGGACGCTTCCGCGGAAGAGGCCTCGCCCATCGCGTCCGCGTCGGAGGGCCGGGGACCTGCCCCCGGCAGGCCCGTTCCGGCGCCCGCCGGTGGGCCCGGCGAACGCTTCTGGGTCCAGGTCGCCTCGCTCTCGTCCAGGGACGAGGCGGGTGCGCTCTCGACGCGCCTCGCCCGCCGGGGGTTCCGGTCCCAGGTGCTCACGGCCGCCGGCCCGAAAGGGAAGGGGCGGGTCTTTCGCGTCCGCGTGGGGCCCTACGGCTCCGAGGACGATGCCAATCGTGCGGCCGCCAAGCTGACGAAGCAGGAAAACCTGAAATCGCCCTGGGTCGTTCCGGACGGCCAGTGAGCTCGCCGCTTCCTGTCCGGGCGCCCGAGTGGATCCGCGAGCGCAAGCTGCGGCTCTCCGACCTCCACGCGGTCCGCTCCGTGATGCGGGAGAACGGGTTGCACACCGTGTGCGAGGAGGCCCGCTGTCCCAATCGCGGCGAGTGCTTTTCCCGCGCGACCGCCACGTTTCTGCTCCTCGGAGACGTGTGCACGCGGGCCTGCGGCTTCTGTCACATCGCGAACGGTCGGCCCGCTCCCGTCGACCCGATGGAACCGTGGACGGGTTCGCGCGGCCGTCGAGCGGATGGGCCTGCGCTTCGTCGTGCTGACGTCGGTCGACCGGGACGACCTTCCCGATGGCGGCGCGTTTCAGTTCGCCGAGACGATTCGCGCGGTGCGGACGCTCGAACCGGTGCCGGGTGTCGAGGTGCTGACTCCCGACTTCCGCGGCCGGCGGGAATCCCTCGCCGCGGTCCTCGAGGCTCGACCCGAAGTCTTCAACCACAACGTGGAGACCGTCGAACGGTTGTACCGTGAGGTCCGGCGCGGGGCGAAGCTCGAACGCTCGCTCGGCCTGCTGGCTGCCGCCCGGGAAATGGACCCGGGCGTGACCACCAAATCCGGGTTCATGCTGGGTCTCGGGGAGCGCCCGGACGAGGTTGCCGAGCTTCTGGGCCGCATGCGGGAGGCGGAGGTCGACATCGTCACGATCGGGCAGTACCTGCAGCCATCGCGTGAAAACCTTCCGGTCGTCGAGTATGTCCGTCCGGAGGTCTTCGAGCTCTATCGCGAGTGGGGGGAGGCGCTGGGGTTCCGCCACGTCTTTTCCGGCCCGTTCGTCCGATCCTCGTATCGGGCCGAGGAAGCGCTCGAGGCCGCCGCCGGAGCCGCCCCGCCAGACGCGGGCCGCGTCCGCTAGCCTTGGGCGCGAGGGTCGGCGTCTGGCGCACCGCGGCGGCGGGTGCCGTTTCCGGGCTCCTTTTCGCGCTGGCCTTCCCGCCGTTCGGTTGGGTCCTCCTGCTCCCGCTGGCGCTGACGCCCTGGATCGTGGCGCTCGCGTACGAGCCGAGCCGCGCCCGCGCCCTGCTCTCGGGCGTGACTTTCGCGTTCGCCTTCTGGTGCGTGTCGATCCGCTGGATCGAGTACGTCGTGACCGTCTACGGCGGGCAGAGCGGGGCGATGGGTTTCGTGAGCCTCTTGCTGACGGCGGCGATCCTCTCTCCGCCGTTCGCGCTCGTCGGCTGGGGAACGACCGCCGTCGCCGGCGCGGGCCGCAGCGCGCGGTTGGTCGCCTTCCCGCTGTTGTGGATGGCCGGCGAGCATCTGCGCACGGTCTTCCTCGCCGGCTTTCCCTGGAACCTGACCGCGCACGCCCTCTATCGCCACCCGATCTGGTTGCAGTCGGCCTCGGTCTGGGGAGCCTACGGCGTGGGTGCGTCGGTCGCGGTCATCGGCGTGCTGGTGGCGCGGGCGGTGATCGCGCGCCGGATCGGTCCGCTGGCGGCGGCGGCCGGCCTCGTCCTGGTGCTCGGTCTCTGGGGAGCGGTGCGGCTCGGCCGGCCGGAGGAGGCCGGTCCGACGCTGTCGGTCGCGCTCCTCCAGCCCAACCTCACCGAGGAGGACCGTTCGACGCCGGAGCGGCGGGGCGAAAGCTACCGGGAGGTCCTCGCGCAGATGGATCGAGCCGCCGAGGCGTCTCCGGACCTGCTGGTGATCCCCGAGTCGACCCTTCCCATCCACTGGCAGGGCAGCGATCGCGCTGCGCCGCGACTTCGGGGCGATCGCCGCGCGGGGGCCGATGATCCTCTTCAACGATTTCGAGGAGGAGAGCGAGGACCGATACTTCAACGTGGCCCGGCTTCTCACGATGGATGGTCTGGCCGGGCCGCCGTACCGGAAGGTCCACCTCGTCCCGTTCGGGGAGTACGTCCCGTGGCCCCGGCTCTTCTTCTTCGTTCGCCGGATCTCGACCGCGATCGGCGCCTTCACGCCGGCCCCGGGCCCGGTGCTCCTACGGTCGGGACCCGTCGCGATCGGCGTCGGCGTGTGCTACGAGATCATCTACCCGTCGCTGGCGCGCCGGGAGGTCGCCGAGGGCGCGAATTTGCTGGCGACGATTTCCAACGACTCCTGGTACGGCCGCGGGGGAGCGCAGCAGCAGCATTTTGCAGGGGCGCTCATGCGCTCGGTCGAGACGGAACGCTACCTGGTGCGGGCGGCGATCACGGGCATCTCCGGAATCGCGGATTCGCGCGGCCGTATCGTCGCCGAGTCGCGGCCCGACGAACGGGCGACGCTGACGGGGACCGTGCGGCTGCAGACGGGCAGGACGGCGTGGGTGCGGTGGGGGCACCGGCTCCCGGTGTTCGCCGACGTGATGGCGCTCGCCGTGCTACTCTTCGCAACGGCGCGCCTCCTGCGCGTCCGCAGACGAGCCGTGAACCCATGAGCCACGACCCGGGAACCACCCGATGACCGAACGCGACGATCTCGTCGCCGCCCTCTCCGCCGCCTCGGAGCGCCTGCTGGCGCTTCGGGGCTATCTTTGATCAGGACGCCGCGCGGAGCGCGCTCGACGCCCTGAGGGACAAGGCCGCCGCCCCCGACTTCTGGACGAAGCCGGAAGAAGCCCAGGACGTCCTGCGCCAGACCCGCGCATTCGAGCGAAAGATCGACAGCGTGAAGCGGCTCGACGAGCTCCGAGGCGAGATGGCGGCATTCTCGGAACTGCTGCGCGAAGGCGAGCCGGCCGAGGGCGAGGCCCGGGACTCGCTTGCCACCGCGACCGTTTTTGCGGACGAGCTCGAGCTCGCGGTGAAGATGAGCGCTCCCGAGGACGCGAAGAACGCCTGGATGTCGATCCACGCGGGGGCCGGCGGGACCGAGTCCCAGGACTGGGCCGAGATGCTCCTGCGCATGTACATGCGTTTCGCGGAATCGCGCGGCTGGAAGGCGGAGTTGATCGACCGGCAGGACGGCGAGGAGGCGGGTATCAAGAGCGCGACGCTGCACGTCGTCGGCGACCACGCCTACGGCTACCTGAAGAGCGAGATGGGCGTGCACCGGCTCGTCAGGATCTCGCCCTTCGACGCCGCCCAGCGCCGGCACACGTCGTTCGCGTCGGTCTACATGGCGCCGGAGGTCGACGAGGACATCGCAATCGAGGTCGCGGACAAGGACATCCGCGTCGACACGTACCGCTCGAGCGGCGCCGGAGGCCAGCACGTCAACGTCACGGATTCGGCCGTCCGCATCACCCACCTGCCGAGCGGAATCGTCGTGACCTGCCAGAACGAGCGCAGCCAGGGGCGAAACCGGGAAACGGCCATGCGCGTTCTCAAGGCCCGCCTCTATCAGAGGGCTCTCGACGAGCGACGCGCCGAGGAGGAGAAGCGCGTCGGCGAGAAGAAGTCGATCGAATGGGGCAGCCAGATCCGGTCCTACGTCCTGCACCCCTACCGGATGGTCAAGGACCACCGCACGGGCTTCGAAACGGGCGACACGGATCGGGTGCTCGACGGCGGACTCACCCCCTTCGTCGAGGCGTTTCTCCGATCGGCGGCGGACAGCGGGCGCGCCCGTGTTTCCTCCTGACGCCGGTTCGCCCGATGGCTCGGTCGGATCTCCCTGGATGGCGGAGGTCCGCGCGCGGCTGGCGGCGTGCGAGCGGGGGGCCGCCGTCGCGGCCGAGGGCCAGCGCCGCGCGGGAGTTCTGGTTCCCCTCTACGTCCGGGATGGGGCGCTCTGGGTCCTGCTGACCCGCCGGACCGAGAGCGTCGAGCGTCACCGCGGACAGATCGCGTTTCCCGGGGGCGGGGAGGAGGAGGAGGATGAGACTCTCTACCGCACGGCGCTGCGCGAGACCGAGGAAGAGGTCGGGGTCGCGCCCGAGGACGTACGCTATCTGGGGGCGCTGTCGGCGCTGACGACCGTCACCGACTACTACATCGAACCCTACGTCGGGGCGATTCCCCACCCGTACCCGTTCCGCATCCAGGAGTCCGAGATCGCCGGGCTCGTCGAGGTCCCGCTGCCCGCGCTGCTCGACCCGAAGGCCCTGGAGACGCGGCCTTTCCCCGGTCGCGAGGAACCGGTCCTCTTCTACCACTACGGAGAGCAGGTGATCTGGGGCGCGACGGCGCGGATGCTGAAGGAGCTTCTGGACGCGATGCGCTAGACCGCCGAGGCGTGATATCAGTGTGCGCGTACTCCCGCTCGCCCGCCTCGATCCGGATCGGGAGCTTGTTCTGGGGAGGGGGCAGCGGGCAGGTGGCGTATTCGGTGAAGACGCAGGGCGGGTTGTAGGCGCGGTTGAAGTCGATCACGGTCTTGCCGCCGACGGGCGGCTCCACGTAGAGGAAGCGTCCGGCTCCGTACGTGTCGACGCCGTTGGTGCGATCCCCGAAGATCACGAAATAGTCCGTTTCGCCGCTCTCGAGAACCGGGTCCAGACGGTAGGTCCTGCCGCCGTGCTCGAAGACGAGGGCGCCCGGGGACGTCTCCGCGTTGTCCTGACCGAGCACGTTCGGGACCGAGATCCGTTTCGGGGGAGCGTAGGGCTCGAACCGGGCCTCGATCCGCCAGCTCGGTGCGATCGGAAAATAGTCCAGACCGTGGAAGCTCCGGCGGGCGGGGCTCGCGCTGTCCTTGACGCGAACGCCGAGCCGATCGCCGCGGCGGATCAGGTAGAAGAGGAGGCTTCCGAGGCGCAGCCGCGTCGGCTCTCCGTCCGCGTCCGATGCGAGCACCAGCGGCCCGTCGATGGGGTTCCCGTCGGCCGTCAGTGCGGTTCCCGCCAGCGGACGCAGCGTCGCCCGGTTCCCGACGAGAACGATCGAGCCGAGGCTCGGGGGCGCGGGGTGCGGCAGGACGACGCGGTTTCCGGACTGGCTGCCGAGGGAATTGTCGCCCTCGTCGAGCCAGTAGAGCCCGACGACCGACAACCATCCGTCTTCGGTGCGGAGCCGGGCGACCCTCTGCGCGCGCCAGGCCTCGATCTCGGCGCGATATGCGGCGCTCGGGGCCTCGGCCGGCGGCGCGAGCATCAGCAGGAGGACGGGGAGGATCCCCACCCTAGGACGCGGCCTTCTCCAGCGCGGCGAGTTCGTTGGATCGCGCGAGGTTGGCCCTCGCGGCGTCGAGGCTGCCGTCGAGGGACAGGGCCTTTTCGAACGCCTCGGCGGCGCCGTGCATAGTTGCCGCGCTGGGCGCGGGTGACGCCGAGGTTGTTCCAGAGGGCTGGAGACTTGGTGTTGCTCTCGATGGCCTTGGTCAGGGCCGCCTCCGCCGCGTCGAGCTTGCCGGCCGAAGCCAGGACGGCGCCGAGGGACGCCGCCGCCTCTTCGTTGACCGGCTGCAGTTCGAGCGCCGTTGCGTACGCGGCCGCGGCCTCGTCGAGCTCGCCCTGGGCGGCGCGGACCTGGCCGAGAGCCGTCCAGACGGTGGCGTCCTCGGGGGCGAGGCGCGAGGCCTCCGCGAGCTCGCGCTCCGATTCCTTCCACATGCCCTTCTTGCGGTAGGCCCGTCCCAGGTTCTCGTGATACGCGGAGCGGGCGCCGTCGAGGCGGACGGCCTCGATCAACTCCTCGATCGCGCGGTCCGAATCGTCCGACCGGAAGAGGAAAACGCCGAAATCGTTGCGGGCGGCCGCCGAGGCCGGATCGATCTCGATCGCCCGCCCGAACGCGATCCGGGCCGTGGTGGCGTCGCCGACCTCGCTCATGGCCCGGCCGAGCCCGCGGGCCGCCGCGACGTTGCGCGGGTTGAGATCGAGGGCGCGGCGATAGAGGCCCGCCGCCGTGTTCCACTTCTTCTGCTGCTCCGCGAGCGCGGCGAGACCGAAAACGGCCTTTGCGTTGCCGGGCTCGAGAACGATGGCGGCGGTGAACTCGCGCTCGGCCTCCGCCGGCTGGCCTCCCTCGAGCGCTGCGTCGCCGATGAGGCGGTGCGCCTCGGCGTTCTTGGGGTCGGCATCCGAGGCGAGGCGGGCAAAGGATGCGGCCGCCCCGTAATCGCCGGCGGCGAGGGCCTTCTCGGCGCTTTCGAGCATCGGGGCAACCGCGGGCACGAGCACGGCCCCGGACGGGACGGCGCCCGTATCGAGTGGAGTTCCTATCGGCGCCGAGCTCACGAGGCCCTTTTCGAGGTCGGCCGCGCGCTGCCGCGCCGCGTCCGCCTCGGTCGTCCGGCCGAGGCGGTCGTTGGCCTCCGCCTGGATCCGGGCGACCTCCGGGTCGTTGGAGCCGGCCGCGCGTTTGAGGTCGAAGAGCGCCTCCTCGGCCTTTCCGTCGGCGAGCTTGGCCCGTGCCGAGCGTTTCAGCTCTTCCACGTCGATCGGGGGCAGGTTGGCCCCGGCGACTTCGGCGCGGACCGCCGCCGCGAGGTTCGCGAAGTCCGGGCTGTAGAAGTCGGCGATGACCTGGAGGTCCGGGCGGGCCTCCATGGCGGTCTTGAGCTGTTCTCGCGCGCTCCGGGAGTTGCCCGCGATGTAGTAGGACCACGCGCTCTGGAGCGATAGATCCGCCTTGTGATCGGTGGAAACGCCGGGAGCCTCGGCGGCTTTCGCGTACTTGTCCGCCGCCTCCTTGAACCGGCCGGCGTCGAAGGCCTTCTTGGCCTCCGCCTGGAGTTTCGCGTCCTGCGCGAACACGACGGCACCGGACAGGGCGATGACGAGGACGAGCCCGAGCGAATCGGCGCATCAGTTACCTCCGGCAGCCGCCGCGGTCGGCGGCGGCGGCGCTCCAGGTCTTGGGGGCTCCCTCCGGGACATCGATCGTCTCGGTGAGGGGATTGGCGCCCTCGCGCGACAGGGTGACGCTGTACGTGCCGGGGGCGAGCTTCAGGCGGGCGGCATCGGGGAGGGTACCCCGGAACTTGCCGTCGACGAGCACGCGCGCCCCGCCCAGCCCGGGCCTCGATCACGAGCATCGAGATCGGGAACTGGTAGTGGATGCGGTGGTCCGAGTTGGGTCCGACGCGAAACTTCCTCTCGTAGGGCGGAAAGTCGCTCGCCTCGAGTCGAACCGTGTGCTCGCCCTCTTCGAGCGTGAGCGTCCGTGCCGGGATCGAAGGCCCGATCGTCTTGCCGTCCACCGATAGCGTTGCGACCGGGACCGAGGAAAACTGGACCTTGAACTTCTGGGGCGGGGCCGCTGTGGGTTTCGGCGCTTCGGTCGGAGCGGGGGTCGGAACGTCCGCGGCCTCGGCCGGGGGAGGAGCCGGGACGGCGGGGGCCTCGCCTTCGCCGAGCTTGGGCTCGGGGAATTCGAGCGCCGGAGTGGGGGCGGTCACGGCGGGCGCCGGTGTCGGGACGGCGGGAGCCGGCGGAGCGCCGCGTCGCGTGGCGAAGTAGGCAGCGGCGGCGATCGCCAGCACCGCCGCGACGGCGCCGGAGATGACCATGCGGGTCTTTCCGGCCGCCGGTTCGGTCGCCGTTGCGGTCTCGCTGGTGCGCCGCACCGTTTCGTCGCCTGGCGGCTCCGCGGAGGGATCTCGGAAGTTGACGAGCTCGAGGTTGGGTCGCGCCCCGGAGATCCTCGCGGACGTCGGCGTCCGGTCGGAGGGGGCGGGCGCTCGCGCGAGAGCGCCGGATGGAGGCGTGATCTGTCCGCGATTCGCGATCACGCCGCTCGAGGGTGTCGCCAGCGTGGCGTCCATGTCGTCGGAGTCCGACCGGGCCGTCCGGACGGTGTCGCCCTGCAGGGTGGGATACATCCCGGAGGCTCCGACGATCTCGCGGTAGATGGCGAGGAGCTCCTTCCGAAAGGCCTCCATGGTCGGGTGACGGTCGTCGGGCACTTTGGCCATGGCGCAGCTCACCGCGGCGATGAGGGCGGGCGGCACGTCCTGAACGAGCGTGTCGATCGGCTCCGGCGTCTCGTTGAGGATCTTGTAGAGGACCGTCGACAGGTGCTCGCCGCGGAAGGGCTTTCGATACGTCAGGAGCTCGTAGGCCAGCACGCCGAGCGCGAAGATGTCTGTCCGCCGATCGATGGGCTCGCCCCGGATCTGCTCGGGCGCGAGATAGGCGGAGGTCCCCAGGGTGATGCCGGTCTGCGTCAGGTTGGACTCGGTCTGAAGCGATTTCGCGATTCCGAAGTCCATCACCTTGACCGTTCCGTCGTCGAGGATGCGGACGTTGGCGGGCTTGACGTCGCGATGCACGATCGAGGCGTTGTGCGCGTAGCCGAGCCCGTCGGCGATGGCCATGAGGATCTCGATCTTTCGGGCGATCGGAAGCGGTTCGCCGCGCTTGATCTTCTTGTCGAGATCCTCTCCGGTCAGGAATTCCTGGACGATGTAGGGGATCCCGTTCTCGACACCGAAGTCGTAGATGGTGGTGATGTGGCGGTGGTGGAGATTGCCGGCCAGCTCGGCTTCCCGAAAGAATCGGTGCTTGATCTCCTCGTCGTTGACCTGGCAGGTCTTGATGGCGACGGAGCGCTTGATGAACGGGTCACGGCCCCGGTAGACGGCCCCGAAGCCGCCCACGCCGATCTGCTCGGAGACCTCGTATTTCCCGATTTTTTCGAACATCCGTCTGCCCTGGAACTCCGCTAGTGTAAACGAAGGGGGGATGGCCGGAAACCATTCACGCAAAGCAGCTTGCGATGGGTAGACTGGTTGCGTGCGGAGCGGTCCTGCCCTTCTGTTCCTGAGCGCCGTCGTGGCGTCGGTCGTTGCCGCCGGATGCAAGGGCAGGGAGGCCGGAAAGCTCGACCCGATCCGCGCGATCCGGGCCCGAGTCGAGCCCCGGTTCCGGCCTCCCGCCGACGGGCGGATGACCGGGGCGCAGGTGGATGCCTATGTGAAGGTTCGCAGGGCCGTCGGAAGCACCCGGTCGGACACGCGGGCCGCCCGGGAGCTCGGCATCGACCCGGCCGAGTTCGACTGGATCCGGGCCCGGATGATCGAAGCGTTCGGCCTGCTCGATTCCCGAGCGGTGCACGAAGCGGCGCTCGAAAGCGCGGCGCGGGCGGTTGCGGCGCTCCGGGCGGCACGCCGGTCGGCTCTCGACGCGCGGACGGCCGCACGGCTCGACGCGGAGATCACCGCGGCAGAGCGGGAGCGCGCGGCCATGCGGCGGTTCGACGCCGCGACTCCGGCCGTCGTTGCCAACGCCGCCCTCCTCGCCCCGCGCCGCGCGGAGCTGGAAGCCCTGGGCCCGTGAGCGCTCTGACACGGTTTCTCGCGGACGAGATCGAGGCGGGCTCGTTTCCCGGCGCGACCGCGCTGGTGGGTTCGGCCGACCGCGTCCTCGAGGAAGCCGTGGCAGGCCGGGCGTCGGTGGAGCCCGCCGCCATCGACGTCGCGTCCGAGACGCTGTTCGACCTGGCGAGCCTGACCAAGCCGCTGTGCGCCGGAGCGCTGGCGCGGGCCTGCGGGACCGGCCTGTCGCTCGACTCGCCGCCCGGCCGGTTTCTTCCGGAGTGGAAGACTCTGCGATTCGACGGCATCACGATCGCACAGCTCTTGACGCATACGTCGGGCCTCCCGGCCTGGCATCCGCTATACGTCTTCGGGGAAGGAGCGGCCGCTTATCGTCGAACCCTCTCCAGAATCGAACCGGAGGCGCCGCCGGCCGCCCGGGTGATCTACAGCGACGTGAACATCCTCGTCCTGTCGGAGGTCCTCGAGTCGATCCTGTCTTCGCCGCTCGACCGCGCGTTCGCGGAGCTCGTCGCCGGTCCGGCGGGTTCGGCCGCGCGTTTCCTGCCGCCGGACCCGTCGCGGACCGCCGCGACGGAGCGTGACGATGGTTTCGAGCGGGCGATGGTGGAGGCCCGGGGCCTCTCCTATGCGCACTTCCGGGTCGGCGTGGTTCGCGGCGAAGTGCACGACGGGAACGCCTTTCGCCGCGGTGGCGTCGCGGGCCATGCCGGCCTCTTCGCGACGGCCAGGGATGTCTGGGCCCTCGCGCGGACCTGGCTCGACCCGGATCTGCGCGCCTGGACGGCGGACAGAACCGAGGAGCTCGCTGAAGGACGCGGGCTCGCCTGGCAGGCGAGGCGCGGGGCGGGATCGGCAGTGTCCGGGATGTCCGAGGCGAGCTTCGGTCACACGGGGTTCACGGGGACGTCCGTGTGGATCGACCCGGCCCGCGATCGCATCGCGGTTCTGCTGACGAACCGGATCCACCCGACGGTGCGCGAGATTCCCTTCAACGAGGTTCGCCAGCGCTTCCACCACGTGGTCTGGGGCGCCGATACCTGAAGGCGCAGGGAGCCGGCCGGACCGCGCGGCTGAGGTAAACTCCCCGCCTCTATGGCGCAAACCACGGAAGTCCTCATTCTCGACGGCGCGCGGACCCCGATGGCCGAGTACAACGGGGCCTTCGCCGATGTTTCCGCGATCGATCTCGGGGTACACGCCGCGCGCGAAGCGCTTCGCCGCAGCTCCATCGACCCCGGCCAGGTGGATCACGCGATCTTTGGAAATGCCCTGCAGACCTCGGGAGACGCGATCTACGGAGCCCGGCACGTCGCCCTCAAGGCGGGCGTTCCGAAGGAGGTGCCGGCACTCACGGTGAACCGCCTCTGCGGCTCGGGATTCGAATCGATCATTCAGGGGGCCCATCGCATCCTTCTCGGCGAGGCGGGCGTCGTTCTCGCCGGAGGTATGGAGAACATGTCGCAGGCCCCGCACGTGATCCGAGGTGCCCGAAAGGGCTTTCGGCTCGGCCAGGGACAGCTCGAAGACTCGCTGATGGTGGCCCTCCTGGATTCTTACTGCGGTCTCTACATGGCCCAGACTTCCGACCGCGTGGCCGCCAGGTACGGCATCTCGCGCGCCGAGCAGGACGCCTATGCGCTGTCGTCGCAGACGCGGGCGGCGGCGGCCTGGGCCGCATGCCGGCTCTCCGAGGAGGTCGTGGCGGTCGAGGTCAAGGCGGGGCGCAGGACGATTCGGGTCGAGAAGGATGACCACCTCCGTCCCGATTCCACGCTCGAGGGGCTGGCGGGGCTGCCGCCCTCCTTCGGCAAGGACGGTTCGGTCACCGCCGGGAACGCCTCGGGCATCGTGGACGGGGCGGCGGCCGTCGTCGTCGCGTCGGCGCAAGCCGCCGCGGGCCGCAAGCCGCTCGGCCGGCTGGTTTCCTGGGCCGTCGTCGGTGTCGAGCCGGAGCTGATGGGCCTCGGCCCGGCGCCGGCGGCGCGTGCGGCGATCGCCAGGGCGGGGCTCGCCCAGAAGGACATCGGCCTCTGGGAGATCAACGAGGCCTTCGCGGGCCAGATTCTCGGAGTCGTGAAGGAGCTCGATCTCGACGTCGCCCAACTCAACGTCAACGGAGGCGCGATCGCCCTGGGCCATCCGCTGGCCGCGACCGGTACGCGGTGCACGCTCACGCTCCTGAAGGAGATGCGCCGCCGCGGCGTCCGCTACGGACTGGCCGGTGCGTGTATCGGCGGCGGGCAGGGGATCGCCGTCGTGGTGGAGTCGGTCGACTGACCGGGGCACGCGGGCGGACCCGGACGATGGAGTGGACCGAACGCATCCTCGACTTCCCGGTCCGCGCGGCCGCCGTCGACGAATTTCTGCGCGATCTTCGCGCGCGCGGCACCGGGGATCTCCACGCCGTGCTGACGACGCTCAATGAGGGTGCCTTGTGTCGCGAGGTCGTGCAGCGCTGGACGGAGTACGGCTGGATCGTGCTGGCGCCCAACACGCCGCTCCTGGCGCTCGCGGGCCCGGCGTTCGAGGCGGAATTGACGCTGTCGGATTTCTGCAGCGAGATCGACATTCTGGAGGACCGGGACGCGACGCCGTCGGAGGTCCCACCGGAGGAGGGTGCGGAGAACAATGACGATACGTAAGGTGGGCGTGCTGGGCGCGGGTCTGATGGGGTCGGGCATCGCCGAAGTGTGCGCGAAGGCCGGGTACGAGACGACCGTCCGCGAAGTCAGCGACGAGCTCGTGAAGAAGGGCCTGGCGCGGATCGAGGGATCGCTCGCCAAAGCCGTCGAGAAGGGCAAGCTCCCGGCGGCCGACCGGGACGCGGCGTGGAAGCGGTTGCGCCCGACGACGCGGCTCGAGGACCTGGCGGATTGCGACCTTCTCGTCGAGGCGATCGTGGAGAACCTGGAGATCAAGAAGGAGACGTATCGCGCCCTCGACGCGGCCTGCAAACCGGAAACGATTTTCTGCTCCAATACCTCCTCGCTCACGATCACGGAAATGTCGGCCGCGACCAGGCGTCCGGAACGGTTCGCCGGCCTGCATTTCTTCAACCCCGTTCCCGTCATGAAGCTCGTCGAGGTCGTTCGGACGATCGCGACCTCCGAGGAGACCGCGTCGGCGGTGTTCGCGTTCGCCCAATCGCTCGGCAAGGAGCCGATCCGGACGCACGACAATTCGGGCTTCATCGTCAACCGCCTGCTGGTGCCCTACCTTCTGGACGCCGTGCGGGCGCTGGAGGAGGGGGTCGGCTCCCGCGAGGACATCGACAAGGGAATGGAGCTGGGCTGCGGCCATCCGATGGGGCCCCTCAAGCTCCTGGACTTCGTCGGCCTCGACACGACCTACGCGATCGCCGAGATCATGTTCGATGAGTATCGGGAGAAGCGTTTCGCTCCGCCGCCGCTGCTCAAGCGAATGGTGCTCGCCGGCCGCTACGGAAGAAAGTCCGGTCGCGGCTTCTACGAGTACGGGGGTGGGAAGTGAGCGACGTGGTCCAGGTCGAGACCGGGGACGGGATCCGCACCCTGACGATCCATCGCCCCGAGAAGCTGAATGCCCTGAACGGCGAGGTGATGGCGGCTCTCGACCGCGCGCTCGACGGGGCACGCGACGACGCGGGCGTCGGAGCCGTGGTGATCACCGGGTCGGGAGAGAAGGCGTTCATCGCCGGCGCCGACATCGGCGAGCTCTCGAAGCTGTCCCCGGTGGAGGGACGCGAGCATGCCCTGCGAGGACAGGCGGTCCTGGCGAAGCTCGAGAGGCTCGGCAAGCCGGTGATCGCGGCGGTGAACGGGTACGCCCTGGGGGGCGGCTGCGAGCTCGCCCTGGCATGCACCATCCGGATCGCCTCGGAAAACGCGCGGTTCGGGCAGCCGGAGGTCAAGCTCGGGATCCTCCCCGGCTACGGCGGCTCGCAGCGCCTGGCGCGACTGGTGGGCGAGGGGCGGGCGATGCAGCTGTGCCTGACGGCCGAGCAGATCGACGCCGCGGAGGCGCACCGGATCGGGCTCGTGAACCGGGTCGTGCCCGCGGGACAGGCTCTCGCGGCCGCGCGCGAGACGGCGAAAGCCATCCTCGCCAACGGCCCGGTCGCCTGCCGGTACGTTCTCGACGCGATCCACCGCGGTCTGGAGATGCCGCTCGCCGAAGGGCTCCTGCTGGAGGCCACGCTCTTCGGGCTGTGCGCCGCCACGTCCGACATGAAGGAGGGCATGACGGCGTTCCTCGAGAAGCGGCCGGCGCGCTTCACGGGGCGATAAGAAGGAGGAAGTCGTGGGAATCGACCTCGTCAGCGCCTGCGTCTTCTGCGCGGGGATGCTTTTCGGCATGGACCTGCCTCCCCGTCCGGGTCTCGGGGCGGAGCTGGGGTTTTCTTACTCGACGCTGGCCCGCCGATACGACATCGGGAACACGGTCGATACCTCGGACGTCACCCCCAAGTTTGTTCTCGTCGGAATGGGGTTCGCGCGGTTTGCCCCGGACGGTCTTGGGGCGGGGACTCCGGAATTCGAGTGGCGGGGGAGGGTCGCCTTCGGGACGTCCCACGACGAGCAGGAGCGGCGGGCGCAGCCGGAGCTGGGCCTGCCGCGGGTGCTCTCCAACGGGACCGGTCGCGCGGAAAACTTCGCCCTTCTGCTCCGCCTGCCCGTGACGAAGGCGGACTCCATCGAACTCGCCGGCGAGGGGCGCAACAACCGGTCGACCGACGTCATCAACATCGGCGGCGAGAATCAGGAGCTCGACGAGGCCCGGGATCTCTCGTCGCAGCGGATCGACATCGCGGCGGGCTGGAGGCACCGCTGGCCCGGGCTGGAGGCGGCGGCGGCTTTCCGATGGACGAAGCCGTCGGGCTACAACGCGACCGCGCAGTCCTTCCAGGACGCCTCGGGACCGATTCTCGGCGGCGAAGGTGAGGTCCGCTGGAGACCGGGCCCGTGGACGTTCGTCCTCCACGGGGAGTACATGAGTGGCGACATCGACGTTCACCGAGAGAGCTTTCCGGACTTCCAGGACCGCGACGCGAAGCTCAGGGCGACGCTCCAGGCTTACAGGCTCTCGGCCGGCTACTCCTGGACGTGCTCCGACCTGATGCTTTCGGCGACCTACGATCGCCAGAAACTCCCGTACGTCTCGCTCGCCGTCCTGGGGACGGAGACGGTGGCGTTCGACGAGGGCTACGATCCGGCCTCCGACAACGAGGAGATCTTCTGGGACCTCGTCTTTCGCTACGCCTTCACGCCCGCCATTCGCGCCCGCCTGGGGGTCCGCCTGGCCTGGGGGGACGAGACCGTGACGCTGACCGATTTCAACGGCACCCGCCCGACGCAGACGCTGGACGTGCTGCGGCGCGGAATCTTCGGCGGGAGCCTTTCGGATCCCCTCGGGTCGCCCGAGTTCGCCTTCTTCATCGGCGCGGACTTTTCGATCGGCGCGCCGACGCCGTGAGCCCGCCTCGGGTGCTAAACTTGAATCGGGAGAAGCTGTCTTGAAGCCGCCGGACTCCGACCTCATCTACGACTGGAACCGCGCCGGCGGCGCGGCGGTCCCCAAGCGCGGCCGGGTCGAGATCGACGACGAGACCCTGCGGGACGGCCTCCAGTCGCCCTCGGTCAAGAGTCCGTCGATCGACCAGAAGATCCGGATTCTTCACCTCATGGAGTCGCTGGGGATCGACTCGGCCGACATCGGTCTGCCCGGGGCCGGCCCCCACGTCGTCGAGACCGTGACCCGCCTCGCGCAGGAGATCGTCCGCGGCAAGATGAAGATCCGCCCCAACTGCGCCGCGCGGACCGTCGCCGCGGACATCGTTCCGATCATCGAAATCTCGCAGAAGGTCGGGATCCCGATCGAGGTGTCCTGTTTCATCGGGTCCTCGCCGATCCGGCAGTACGCCGAAGACTGGGACTTCGAGCGCATGCTCCGCTTGTCGGAGGACGCGGTGTCGCTGGCCGTCCGTGAGGGGCTGCCCGTCATGTACGTCACGGAGGACACGACCCGCGCGCAGCCCGAGCACGTCCGCCGAATGTACACGACGGCGATCCGGGCGGGAGCCGGCCGCGTGTGCGTCTGCGACACGGTCGGCCACGCGACTCCCAACGGCGTGCGCAACGTGGTGGGCTTCGTGTGCGGCGTGGTGGAAGAGGTCAACCCGGGTGTCCAGGTGGACTGGCATGGCCACCAGGACCGCGGGCTCGGCGTGACCAACGCCCTGTGGGCGCTGGAAGCGGGGGCGCATCGCGTGCACGCCTGCGCGCTCGGCATCGGCGAACGGGTCGGCAACACGCCGATGGATCAGCTCCTGGTCAACCTCCAGCTGCTCGGGTGGATCGACCGCGACCTGACTCGCCTCCACGACTACTGCTCCGCCGTTTCGGAAGCGACCGGGGTGCGAATTCCCGACAACTACCCCGTCGTCGGCCGCGACGCGTTCCGGACCGGAACGGGAGTGCACGCGGCGGCGATCATCAAGGCGCGCCGCAAGGGCGACGAATGGCTTTCGGACCGCATCTATTCCGGCGTCCCGGCATCGATGGTCGGCCGGCACCAGGTGATCGAGGTGGGGCCCATGAGCGGACTCTCGAACGTTCAGTGCTGGCTGGAGAGTCGCGGCTTCGAGGCGCGCGCCGACCTGGTGGACGCGATCTTCCGGCGAGCCAAGGAGAGCGACCACGTGCTGGAGGACGACGAGATCCTCGACGTCGTGCAGCGGATGACCCCGGAGACCGCACCGCTGCGGTAGGTGCCGAGCCTGCGCCGCCGGAGCCGGAAGAGCGGGGCGGGAGGGGCGCCGCTTGCGCCCCGTTCGTCGCGGTTTCTCGAACGCGATCTGCCGACATATGTCGACCATCTCGCGGTCGAGCGCGGGTTGTCGCGCGCCAGCGTCGCCGCCTACCGGAGCGATCTCGCGGCGTTCGGCGCGTTTCTGGCCTCCCGGCGCCTGGAAGCGCAGGACGCGGGACGCGGCGATCTCGTACGCTACATGAGCCAGCTGCGAGCCCGCGGATTGTCGTCACGCTCGGCTTCGCGGGCCCTCTCTGCGATTCGTGGTTTTTTCGGGTTCGCCGCGGCGCATCTCGGGTTTCCCGAAGATCCGACGGCCGACCTCGCGAATCCGCGGGTCGGCGTGAGCCTTCCGAAGAGCCTCGGCGAAGAGGAGGTCGAGGCGCTCCTTGCGGCCCCGGACGTGCGTGACCCGCTCGGGTTGCGCGACCGGGCGATGATCGAGCTGCTCTACGCATCGGGCCTGCGCGTATCCGAGATCGTGCGGCTGCCTCGCGATGCCGTGGATCTGGAGGCATCGATCCTGCGCGTGACCGGGAAGGGTGGGAAGGAGCGGCTCGTCCCTTTCGGACGTTCGGCGGCCCGTTGGGTCGCGCGGTATCTCGAAGCGTCCCGCCCGCCGCTGGACCGTCGCCGGTCTCCCCACCTGTTCCTGTCCGCGCGCGGAAGCGCGATGACGCGGCAACGCTTCTGGCAGCTGATCGAGGGCTACGGGCGCAAGGCCGGGATCCGATCGCGGCTGACGCCGCACGTGCTCCGACACGCCTTCGCGACCCACCTTCTCGAGCACGGCGCGGACCTGCGGGCCCTCCAGATGATGCTCGGGCATGCCGACATCGCGACCACCCAGATCTACACGAGCGTGTCGCGGGGCCGGCTCCGACGCGTCTACGACGAGTTCCATCCCCGTGCCCGTGGCCGCCCGCGTGCGAAAATGGGCCGATGAGGACCTTTCGGGCCGAGCCGGAATGTCGGGCCGGCCGGGAGCGTTGTGCGCTCGGCATGCGACCCCGCCAGCGCCTCGTCCCGGCCATCGTGGCGGTCGTCGCGGCCCTCGCCGGGGCGGGCACCGTCCGGGCGGAGCTGATCGTGTTCGAAGACGGCCGGGTGGTCAAGGCGGCCGGCTACCGGCTTCTGGCCGAGGAAGTGGAGATCTCCCTTCCGGGGGGAGGGAGCTATCGGGTGGACCTCGCGCGCGTCGACCGCATCGTCGACGACGAGATCGTCATCGACTCGATCGTGGTCGAGCCGGAGCTCGCGCCGCCCGGAGGGCCGTTCGACCTTTCTTATCGGTCGGATCGGAAGGCTCTGTTCGGCTCGCCGTACGATGCGATCATCGAGCGCGAGGCGAAGACTTTCGACATCGACGCCTCCCTCGTTTCGGCCTTGATCCGGGCCGAGTCCAACTACGAGCCGCGGGCGATCTCGCGCAAGGGCGCGCGAGGCCTCATGCAACTCATGCCGGCGACGGCGCGAAGGCTCGCGGTCCGGCGTCCCTTCGATCCGGAGTCCAACGTTCGTGGAGGCGTGAAGTACCTGCGGCAGCTCGTGGACCGGTTCGGCCACCGGCCCGACCTGGTGCTGGCGGCCTACAACGCCGGCGAGGGCGCCGTCGAAGCCTACGGTGGTGTGCCGCCGTATCGGGAAACAGTCGCCTACGTCGGCCGGATTCTGGCCTGGTGCCGCCCGGCCGAAGCGCGGACTGCGGCGCCCGGGCCCGCCCCCGCGGCATCCGTTTCCCACCGGGACCTGGAGTCCCGGAACTAGTACTCTGTAACAGGAGCTTCGAAAGCGCCGTCTGGCCCGAGACAAGACGTGTGGCTCTGGCACTGCAGGACTTGCTGCGCCATTCTCGCCCCGAGGTTGATATCGAACCGGCTGTTACAGGTCACTAGCCGCGATCGGCTTTCCTCAGCGGGTCCGTGCGGTCGGTCGCGCGACGGGGACGGCCTCCGCCCCGGCCTTCTTCGCGGCGGCGATCGCGGCCTCGAGCTTGCGGGCGAGACGCCGGATCTGTGGCTCGGCAGCCGCCGTTCGGCCCTCCACGATCGCCTCCCGGATGGCGGGGAGGGTTTCGGCTTCGTAGGAGGGAAGGGGCGCGAAGACCAGGTGCCGGAACCAGGGGCGACCCGGTATCCCCGGCGCATCGAGCATGGATCGCTCGAGCGACAGGAGCCACGCGTTGGCCGCACGCATGGCCGTCAGGTCGGTGCGCCCGTTGGCGATGCGGGCCGCGATCCGCTTCTGTGCGGCACCGGCGCTCTGGCTCCACGCCGTCCCGAGGTTCGCCAGCTTTGCCAGCGGCGCGGCGAGGGTGCGAGCCCCCTCGAGCCGCGTGAGCTCGGCGGCGTACCTTGCGATCTCCCGGCCGTAGGCGGCGGCGTCGAAGGGGAAGGCATCGGCGTTGGCGAACCGCAGCGCGACCATTCCGGCGAAGCCGGCCATGGCCGCGTGATACACGAAGCCCGGATCGCCCTGGGTCTCCATCCAGCGATGGGTGTCGTAGACCGAGTGATACACGCCGTACGGACCGTCGAACACGAGGTCGGCCGAAGCGATTCCGAGATGATTGAAGAAGACCGTGTAGTCCGAGCCGCTCCCCAGAATGCCGACCGGGAGATCGTCGGAACCGGAGCCGCGATCGCCGCTCCCGCGCCAGGCATCGGCGAGCGTTTGCCCCGGGTGTGCGGGGTCCGGAAAGTCGGCCGCGGCCTCGCGCAACGTCGTGAAGAGGAGCGGCGAGGCGGCCGCCGCGAAATTCTTTCCGGCGACCGATGCGTCGACGTTGATGCAGACGACGGCGTTGTCCTTGAGGCTGCGTTCGTACTGCTCGCCCCACTCGGTCGAACCCGTCAGCGTGTACTCCTCGGCGTCCCAGGCGGCGATCACGATCGAGCGGCGCGGCCGCCAGCCGTCGGCGGCGAGGCGACCGAGCGCCCTCCCCAGCGCGAGCATCGATGCCGTTCCCGAAGACGGGTCGACGCCGCCGTAAATCCAGGCGTCGTAGTGGTTGGACAGGAGGATCGAGCGCTCGCCCTCGTCGGTACCCCGGAGCGTGGCGACGACGTTGCGGATGGTGCGCGTCTCGCGGGTGTTCTCGATCTTCAGGTGGAGACGGACGGGACCGGGCCCGATCCGGTAGGTATCCGGGATCGCCACGCCCTGCCAGGACGCCGAGGGGACGCTCGGCCCCTGGAGGCGCGCGAGGATCTCCGCGGCATCGCGCGCGGAGAGGGGCATCATCGGGATGCGCGGCAGGATCTCGGACTCGGCGGCCGGGATGCGCCGCGCGTCCGGCGTGGAGGCCCACCCGGGCGTCAGGGGGTCGCCGGGCACGATGAAGTCGTAGACGTTGGATCCGCGCTGAAAGTGGGAGGCCGGTCCCCAGGGGCCGTCGGGGTAGACGGGGCCCTGGAACCAGCCGTCGTCGATCGGATCGGAGTAGACGAGAATTGCGGCGACGCCGCGCTTCTCGGCTTCCAGCGCCTTTCCGCCGCGATACCCGCCGAAGTAGCGAGCGAGAGCGATCTTCCCGCGGACGTCGACCCCCATCCGGGCGAGCCCCTCGTAGTCTTCGGCACTGCCCCGGTTGACGTAGACGACGGGAGCCACGACCTCGGCCGACGGGGAGTAGGCGTTCCAGGGGAGGCGAGCCTCCGGGACGTCCGTGTCGGGGTCGCCGGGTATCGGCAACTCGCCCCGCGCCAGCCGGACGTCCGGTTCCCCGACGATCTCGAGCGTCGCGCTCCGGGGGTACGAGAGCAGGACGTCGTAAGCCGGCATCTCGACGGACCATCCGGCGCGGCGATACTCGGCGGCGAGGTATTCCGCGACCCTCGCGTTGCCTTCGGTGCCGGCAGAGTGGGGCGAGCGGGTGATCTCGCGATGGATCTCGGCGCATTCCTCGGGGCGGGGGAGCGCGACGAGCCGCCGCTCGTACTCGCGTTGCCACCGTGCCCGCGCCGGCGTGAAGCCCGTGAGGGTCGGCTCCCGGGACGGCCCGGGAGGAACCGCGAGCGCGGCGAGCAGGATCGCCGGACCCGCGGCGGCCTTCATCGGGAAATCCGGCGCACGGTGCGGCGCATCCGGAAAAACACGGGCAGGCCGAGCAGCAGGATCCCGAGGCCCGCCAGCGTCTCCGCGGGCTGTTCGCGGACGGTGTTGGCGGCGAGCAGTACGGTGGACCCGACGAACGCCGCGGGCACCAGGGGGTAGCCCCAGCAGCGGTAGGGACGGACCAGGTCGGGTTGCGTTCGGCGCAGCACGAACAGGGCAATTCCCGTGGCGGCGTAGGCGAGGATTACGAAAAACGTGGCGTAAGTATAGAGCTGCTCGTATCGCCCGGAGAGGCACAGGAGGCACATCCAGAGCGCCTGCACGACGATTCCGAAGGAGGGCGTGCGGAACCGGGGGTGGACGCGCGCGAACGGCGAGGGGAAGAGGCCGTCTTGGGCGAGGGCGTAGACGATGCGCGGGGCCGGAGCGAGGCCGGCCGAGGTACAGCCCGCGGCGGCGGCGGTGACCGTGAGCGCGATGAGGAATGCGGCTCGACCCCCGAACAGGCGCGTCGCGGCGACCGCCGCCGGCTCACCCACGCCCCCCATCTCGGCCGCCGGGATGGCCTTGAGGAAGACCGCGTTGACGGCGACGTAGAGCAGAGTCACGATGCCCGTCCCGAGAAGGAGCGCCAGCGGAAGATTGCGGCGGGGGTCGGAGACTTCGCCGGCCACGGCCACGATCTCGTTCCACCCGTAGTATGTCCAGAAGATCGCCACGAGCGCGGTGCCGAGGCCCGCCAGTGTCAGGGCCGTCACGGGTGCGGCGGCAGACGCGACACTGGCCGGTGCGTCGGCGAAGGCACCGCCGACGGCGATCCAGAGCAGGGCGAGGAGGATCATCGAGGTCAGGACGCCCTGGACGCGGGCGCCCTCGCGGATGCCGACGTAGTGCGTGGCCGACAGGACGAGGGTCAGCGCCACCGCCACGAGCTGGGCGGCGCTGATCGCGAAGGGGCCGGCCGCCAGGACGACGTTGGCGCTCGAGAGCGCGGGGAAGAAGACCGACAGGTACTGCGCGAAGCCGATCGCGACCGCCGCGTCGGCTCCGATCAGGATCACCCAGAAAGCGACCCAGGCGTACAGGAACGCCGGGAGGTCGCCGAACGCCTCCCGGAAGTAGACGTACATGCCACCCGCGCGGGGCATCATCGCCCCCAGTTCGGCGTAGACGAAGCCCCCCGCGATCGCGAGCAGGCCCCCGACGACCCAGAGTCCCAGGATCCAGGAAGCGTTCGGGACGGCCCGGGCGATTCCGCTCGGCGTCAGGAAGATCCCGCCGCCGATGACCAGACCGAGGACCAGGAGGCTCGTGTCCCAGAGGCCGAGGCCCCGGGCGAGTACGCTCGTGGCGCCGTCCGGCGAGTCGTTCACGCGGCGGCCGGAATGCGGAGAATCTCCCGCGCCTGGTCGATCGAAGCCGGCTCGCGGCCCACCTCGCGGGCGATCCGGACGACACGCTCGACGAAGCGGGCGTTGGAGTCGGACAGCTCGCCCTTGCGGTAGTAGATGTTGTCCTCGAACCCCACGCGCACGTGGCCACCCATCGCGATCGCCAGGGTGGCCATCGACGTCTGCCGCCGTCCGATTCCGGCGACCGTCCAGGTGCAGCCGGCCGGGATCGACCGGGCGAAATGCGTCAGGTTCTCGGGCGTGGCGGCGGCCGCGCCGGGGACCCCCAGCACGAAGTCGAAGTGCGCCGGCAACTGCAGGAGGCCCTTCGCAAAGAGGACGTCGGCGGTGGCGAGCATCCCGACGTCGAAGATCTCGAGTTCCGGCGTGATCCCGAACCGGCGGATCCGTTCGAGGATGGTCCGGATCGTCGGCAGAGGGTTCTCGAAGACGTCCTCCCCGAAGTTGCACGTGCCCAGCGTCAGGGTCGCCATTTCGGGCTTGAGCTCGAGCGCGGCGATGCGCTCTTCGACGCCCATGCCGACCGCGCCGCCGGTCGAGAACTGCTGAAGGATCGGACAGCGGGCGCGGATGGCGGCGGAGTAGGCGCGGAAGGTCTCCAGGTCCTGGGTCGGCGTGCCGTCCGGTCGGCGCCCGTGAACGTGACCGATGGTGGCGCCCGCGGCGTGGGCGCGGGCGTATTCGTCACCGACCTCGTCCGGAAGGAGGGGAAGGTGCGGTTGCTGTTCACGGGTGACTTCCGCGCCGACTCCGGCAACCGTGATCAGCAGCGCGTCGCTCACGGCCGGCCCCGCTGTTTCTCGAGCGGGACCACGCACGTGCCCGTCGCCCGGGCGACGACCAATGGCGGCTCCAGCACGCGGGCCGCGGAGCCTTCGGAGGGGGCGATGACCTTCCGGGCCTCGAAGCGCATCGCGCGCGACGTGCGGCCGACGCGAGTGATCTCGGCCTCGATCTCGAGGTAGTCGCCCCCGCGGACCGGAGCCAGGAACTCGACCGAGCTGTAGGCGCGGAAGAGCCCCTCGTCGCCGTCGCGTCGGACGAGCAGCTCCGTGGCGGCGTCCCCGAAGAGCTTGAGAACGAAGGCCCCGTCGACGAGTCCCTCGCCGTAGTGGGCCTGTTCGGAGCCGACGCGCAGCCGGAGCAGGACCTTCTCGCTCACGCAGCGCTCCCCGGGAGCCCGTGCCGGCGGGAGATCTCCTCGAGGAGGAAAGCCGCGACGCGCGAGGCGGTCGTGCCGGGGCCGAACCCCGCGTCGTACCCGAGCTCCTTGGCGAGAGCGTGGTCGATGCGCGCGCCGCCGGCCACGAGAACCACCCGATCGCGGAGGCGCTCGGCCTCGAGCATGTCGACGAGATCGGTCAGGTGGCGCACGTGGATGTCGTTCTGGGTCACCGTGGCCGAGACCAGAACGGCGTCGGCGCCCATTTCGCCGATCTTCCGGGCGAGCTCGGCCACGGGCAGCTGCGCCCCGAGGTTGCGGGCGTCGAACCCGTGATAGCGCTCGAGCCCGTAGTCGCCGGCGAACCCTTTCATGTTGAAGATCGCATCGATACCCACGGTGTGGGCGTCGGACTCGAGGGCGCAGCCGAGCACGACCAGGCGGCGTCCGAAGCGGCGGTCGATCTCCGCGTCGATCTCTTCGCGCGAGAGCGCCGCGGCCGGAGCCTCCTCGGCCGTGATCGACGCGACGTCCACGTCGTGCGTCGCCCTTCCGTAAACGACGAAGTAGGTGAACTCGGGCGCGATCGCCTCCGCGAGCGTCACGTAGGGCTCGCGCAGGCCCATGGCGGCGACGTACCGCTTGGCGGCCTCCGTGGCCACGGCGGAACGGGGCAGCGGCAGGGTGAAGGAGACCTGGACGGCCCCGTCGCCTTTCTTGTCGCCGTACGGGCGGACGAGCCGCGGCGCGCTCACACCCGGGCCCCCGCGGCGGCATGCGTCCAGGCCTCCAGGAAGGGATTGGCGTAGGTCTCGCCCTTGGGCAGAACGCCGTCGTAGCCCCGTCCTCCCTCGCGGCGGCGCCGCGTGTCGGCGAAGACGCCTTCGGCCAGCGCGCCGAAGAGGCCGGCCCGCGCCACCCGCTCGAGGATGTCCCGGGCGCCGGCGAGGACCTCGCGGGCCCGGCGGACGATTCTCCCGTCCGGCGCGAAGCGCAGCTCCTCGCGCAGGTGCCGGGCATTGGTGCGGATCGTCTTCATCTGGTCGATCGCCAGCCAGCGGTCGTGGAGGAAGGGGGTGTGGAGCGCTTCGGTCAGCATGCCGAGCAGGTGGATCGACTGTCCCGTCGCCACCGACGTCAGCGCGAAGAGCGTGTTCTGCTGATAGCCGCGGAACACGTTGCCGGTCATGTGCTTGGTCGGAGGCATGTACTTCAGCGGCGCGTCCGGGAAGATCTCGCGGGCGGCTTCGGCCTGGGCGATCTCGTACAGGAGACCGTCTTCCCGACCGGGGTCGATCTCGAACGCGTGCCCGAGGCCGATCTGCCAGTCCTCGAGGCCGGCGTCGCGGGCGAGACGCTCGTTGATGAACTGCGAGGCCAGGACGGCCGGCGCCTGCTCGACGGCGTCGGCCGTCGTCAGGTAGTTGTCCTCGCCCGTGTTGATGACGACGCCCGCGACCGCGTTGATCCGGCGCGAGAAGTTCTGGTCGATGAGCGTGCGGAGGGGATTGATGTCCCGGAAGATGATCCCGTAGAGGGCGTCGTTGAGCATCATGTCGAGACGTTCGAGAGCGCCCATCGCGGCAATCTCGGGCATGCAGAGGCCCGAGCAGTAGTTCACGAGGCGGACGTAGCGGCCGATCTCGGGCTCGAGCGCGTCGAGCGCGGCTCGCATGCGGCGGAAGTTTTCCTGCGTGGCGTAGGTGCCGCCGAACCCGGAAGTCGTGGCGCCATAGGGGACGTGGTCGAGGAGCGACTGTGCCGTCGAACGGATGACGGCGATGCACTGGGCGCCGGCGCGGGCGGCGGCCTCCGCCTGGACGACGTCCTCGTGGATGTTGCCCGTCGCGACGATGGCGTACAGGAGCGGATGCTCCTCCGGCGGGTGACTCGCCTGCCGGCGCTCCCGCTCGAAGCGGTTGGCGGCGATTCGGGTCAGGGTGGCCTCGACGTGGGGCGCGAGGGCCTCGCGCCAGCGCGGGTGTTCCCGCTGAGCGGCCGCCAGCCGCGGGTCGGAAAGCATGGCGGCGGCCGCGGCGACGTTTCCGGCACCCCCGGCGAGCGCGCTTCCGATCCAGACCGCCGCGCCGTGGCCGAGCCGCCCGGCCTTCTGGAGGGATTCGACCACGCGGTTGGGTACGGGAACTTCCTCGGCGTCGACTCCGTCGACCCCGAGAAGCCGAAGGACCGTCCGTTCTGTCGCAACCGTCGTGAACGGCTCGGTTTCGCTGCGAATCCCGTCGGCGACCTGCCGCGCCAGGCGCCGGCAGCTTTCGATCGTCTCGCGGGAGAGGCCCAGTTTCGAGGCCATCGGCGGCGGAAGTATAGCCGTCCCGTCGCTATGACCGGAGGTCAGCGACGACGTCGAACGTCGGGACGCCGGGAATCTCGCGAACGACCGCCTCCAGGAAGCGTCGCGCCGGCAGGGGAGGCCGGCCCGGCGCGGTGGGGTTCACCGTGACGGCGAGAAGGCGCGCCGGCCGCCGCACGGCCAGCCCGATTCCCGTTTCGGCGAAGCGGCGCTGGAGCGCCGGCGGAAGAAAGAAGGCGGTGAAATCCTCCGCGACCAGCGTCTCCCCGGCCGCCGGCGGGCAACCGCGGAGGATCGGTTCGGTGACCGCACCGGCGAACTCGCGGATCCGCCGCGCCCCGGGAGTCGGGGAAGGGAGCCGGATGAGCGTGGCCGTCCGGACGCCCGCGGCGAGGGCGGCCGGGAGGGACTCACCGGCCGAGAGGCCGACGGAGAGCACGATCCCGTCGGAAACCCGCCCGGCCGCGAACGCCCGCCGCCCGACGGCGCCGTCGAGCAGAACGATCTCGGCGCCCGCGGACTCGAGGGCGGCAGCCGTGAGAGCCAGCTGCGACGCGGTCGAGGGCCCGATCACCTCGAGCTCGCCCTCGGCATCCACGCGCCGCAGCTGGACCGGACCGAAGCGCGTGGGGAACGGGAGCGTGGCGAGCACGGAGGTTCGCGGCGATCCGGCCGCGAACGTCGTTTCGGCGGACGCCACGACCTGCCCCGGAAAAACCCGGAATCGGGGCTTCGGCTCGCCGGTGATGGCGTCGAACGCCTCGCCGTCTCGTCCCGCCGAGGTGGCTGCGGCCGTGACTCCCGCGCGATGAAACGCGGCGAGAACGGCGGTGAGCGCCGTCGTCTTGCCGACGTTCTTGGCGAGGCCGAGGAAGGCGACTCGGCGCGCGCCCGACCCGCGGATCGCGTCCGCGAGGGCCGCGGCCGCACGGGTCACGCGCTCGGCCTCTGCGCGAGGGACGCGAAGACCTCGGCGAGCGCGGGGTGTCGTCGGAGCAGATCGAGAGCCGTCCGGTCGTGGCCGCGAACGAAGCCGTTGCCGATCCAGAGCCGCGTCGCCTTGGCGAGGCCTTCGGCGCCCAGCGCGGCGGCGGAGAACGACGTCGCCATTCCGAAGAACAGGACGGCCCCGAGGTCGCTGGCGCAGAGAACGCTGGCGGCCTCGGTGCCCGGCGCGTTGGCCACGTTGACGACGAGATCGGCGAGGTCGCCCCCGGTCGCCGTCTCGACCGCGTTGAGCATCGCCACAGGGTCGCGGGCGTCGACGGCGAACACCGCGTCGGCGAGACCCAGGCGGCGGGCGCGATCCGCGGCGGAAAGGCCGGGCTCGACGGCCAGGACGCGGCCGGTGGGCCCCACGGCCTCGCGCGCTGCCGCGAGACAGAGCAGCCCGGCCTTCCCCGTGCCGATGACGAGCACGGTCTGACCGGCCCGCGCGTCGCGGAGAACCGCGGCCGGGGCTCCGGCCACGTCGAAGGCCGCGAGGGCGACCTCCTCCGGAAAGTCCTCGGGAAGCCGGGCAAACAGGGTGCGGGCGAACAGGATGGCGGTGCCCGCAACTTCGACCCTCTCGGTCTCCGGGTGCACGACCCCGATGGAGTCCAGGTGCAGGGGAGTGAGCGTCAGGGATACGAGCGAGGCGACGGCGACGCCCGGTTCGAGCCGACCGGCGTCCGGGTGGCGCGGGCCGATTGCGGCCACCTCGCCGAGCAGCATGCCGCCGGAGCCCGTGACCGGGTTGTGCATCTTTCCGCGTTCCTTCACGATCCGGGCGATCTGCCGGCCGACCGTCTCTCCGGTCGCGGCCTCCGCGTCGCGCAGCTGGCGAAAAGACGCCGAATCGATCGAGAGGGCGCGAACGGAGATCGCGATCTCGTTCTCCAGCGCCCGGGGCGTGGCATCGAGACGGCGGGCGACCTGAGGCAGGGCACCCGGAGGATCCAGCGAACGGTGCAGGCCAAACGGGTGCGGCGCGGTCAGCGCGCCGGCGGTCACGGCAGGAGCGCCACGATCCGGACCGGGCCGCCGGATCCTCCGGCGATCTTCATCGGAAGGGCGATGACCCAGGCCCCCCACTCGGGCAACGCTTCGAGGTGCGCGACGTTCTCGAGCCCCGGGACGTTGGCGCCGTTGGCGATGACGTGAACGACGAAATCCCTGGACGGGCCATAGTCGATCGAGGCCGTGTCGACGCCCAGGGCGCCGACCTTGCGGACGGCGACGAGGTACTGCGCCGCCTCCTCCCCGTACGACGGGAAGTGGAGCTTCGAGGCGTCCCCCGGAGTGTCGTCGCCGAGGTACGCCTTGCGATCCGGCCAGCGCGCGCCCCAGCCGGTACGCAGGAGGACGATCGCTCCGGCCGGAATTGCGCCGTGGGCCTTCTCCCAGGCCTTCACGTCCGAGAGCGTCAGGCGGTAGTCCGCGTCCCGGGCGGCGGCCGCGCGGACGTCGATGACGGCGGCAGGAGCGATCAAACGGCGAACCGGGATCCGGTCGGCCGGCTGGCCGTCCTTCGAAAAGTGGCTGGGAGCGTCCAGATGCGTGCCGCCGTGCTCGGGCGTGCAGAACGCGTTCGAGCGGTAGTACCACCCGCCCGGTGTCACGCCGTCGGCCAGCGGCTTGAGCTCGAAGGCCGAGGGCGACGTCGGCCAGTAGATGGTCCTGTCGTCGAAGGCATAGGTCAGGTCCACGACCCGGGAATCGGCCAGCCCGGGGACGTTCTGGGCGTGTGCGTACGCGGCGGCGGCCAGCACCAGCAGGAGTCCGGTCAGCGTGAACTTGCGTCGCATGATCATCGTCATTCCTCCGCGGCGCCGCCGGCCCGGGCGAGCTGCTCGGGCTTGACGGAGTCCGTCTTGAACTTTCTCGCCGAGGCCAGCATCTTCTCGAGAGTCTCGTCGAACTCGGCCTTGGCGCCTCTCTGGAAGCGCAGGGGGTTGATGCGTGCGACGACGAACGTCCGCAGGTACGGACTGTCGAATCCCTTGTCCTTGAGCGCCTTCATCGCCGCTGCGACCGCCTCTTCGAGCTCCAGCAGGCGACCGGCGCGATCCGCGCGGACTTCGAGAGCTTGCCCGAGGGGCTTCGCGAGGAAAGCGTCGACGCGCTTGAGCAGGGGGTGGTACGCACCCCCGGCGAATCGTCCGTTCGTCTCGTAGCACACGCCGAGCGTCAGGAACGCCGCCTCCTCGAACTCGAGGGCGTAGTCTTTCTCGGCGCGCCCGTCGCGGCCGGCGAGGTCGCGCGCCATCCGGACGACCTCGAGCGACTTCTCCCGGAGGTTGTGGGCTTTCTCGGTGTTGAGGGCGAGGATCTTGTAGGCGATCTCGGGCTCGGGAAGCACGAGCGCCGTGACCGATCGGGCGCCGAGCCGGCGAAGCGATGCGAGGCGGTGATGGCCGTTGGGCGTCCGGTAGATTCCGTCCCCGCCCCGCACGGCGATGATGGGATCGAGGAACCGGTCGAGGGCGTCGATCACGCCGGTGAGGCGCCTGACGTGGGCTTCCGAGAGGTCGCGCTGGAACGCGGTCGGCTCGACCTTCTCGATCGGCAACGCGGCGAGCAGCTGCCAGTGGCCGCCGAGCGGATCCCGGTAGAGCGCGAGGGCCGCGCCGCCATCCTCGCGCACGGCATCCCGCAGAGCCGTCGCGGCGGCCGGCGGCGCCCCCTCGGCGGCCTCTGCCGCCGCAAGGCCGCGCGATTTCGATTCCGCCTTCTTCCGCCGCTTGACGGCCATGCCGCGACGATGGTTTCACGGGACGGCGGCCGCCGTCGAGACCCTCACCAGACGATCAGACCGTCGGCCACCTGCTGCTGGAAGAACTTCTCGACCAGCTCCGGCGTCGTCCTGCCGTAGTACCACCAGCCCGCCGAGAGTGCCTCGGCGCAGACACGCCGCGCGATCTCGGCGGCGCTGGTCCGTCCGTCGATCCAGCCCATCGCGGCCGACCCCATCAACGGCGAGAGCTTCGGTCCGTCGTCCTCGGGCGTCGGGGCCTTGCCACTGGCTCCCGTACGCGTTTTCGCGCCGGCAGACGCGGAGGCCTCCCGGCGTTCCCGCGCGGCCCGCTTCGCGCCGTCGCGCTTGTCGGCGACCTGCTTCTCCAGCGCCATCCAGGCGTCCAGGGTCGAGACGGCGAAGCGGGGCGTCTTCGAGGCCAGGCGCGCGAGGACCGGGTCCTCGGTGCCGGGGCGGGCGGGGAGGCGGGCCGCCAGGGCGGCGGCGCAAGCCCGGAGGCTGGCCGTGCCCTCGGCGACGGCGGAGTCGGGGGCGGGACCGATGGAGCGCGACGATTCGACGGCGGCCGTCTCGATGGCCTGAGACACGGCGAGCAGATCCGACGCGGCGCGGAGACGTTCTTCCGGAGCTCCGCTTCCGTCCCGGATCCAGGATTCGGCCGTCGCGAGATCGCGGGCGAGGCGCTCGCTGGCCCGTGCCGCGACGAAGCGCGAAAGGAAGTCGACGTCTCCGGCGTCCGCGTTGGCGAGCCACCAGGCGGTCGCGGCAACGACGAAGGCGTTGCGTTTCAACTGGGTCGGGTCGACCTGCCAGAGGTCGTCGGCCGAGGAATGAATGAACTCGTCCGGCCAGTTGGTCAGCGACGTCCCGGGCACGCGGACCCACGGGTCGTTGAAGACGAGGTGGTCGGTCGAGTCGAAGTACGGAACCGCCTTCGCGCGGTAGGGCTCACGGGTTCCGAGACGGGAATAGATGGGCCGGGAAAAGGGCTCGCCCGGGGGAGGACTCTGCGCCTGCCAGGCAGCCAGGTACGCATTGTTGCCCTCGACTACCGCCTCCAGGATGCTCTGCTGCACGTCCGAGAGAAACGAGGATCGGGCCCAGGGCGTGCGGGCCATGTACTGGGTGCGGTGGCCGACCGACTGCTTCGCACCGACCATGTCCTGGTTGATGTCGGCGAGAATGTGGGCCTCCGCGCCGGGGTGATCGGCGAACCACCGGTACTCCGAGTAGATCTCGTCGGCCCACCACAGGCGGATCCCGCGGCGGGGCCGGGGAGCGTTCCGTCGGCGATCAGGCGCGTCAAGGCCCGCCCGATCTCGAGAACGTTCGCCACGCCCGACTGGTCGTCGTTGGCCGAGGCCTTCTCCTCCTGGAGATGCGCCGTCAGAACGACCTCGGGCAGCGTCGGGTCCGTGCCCGGGATGCGCGCTTCCACCATCGCCGTTCGGCGCTCGGGCAGGACCACGGCGTCGATCGACACGCGAAGCCGCAGGGGCTGGGGGGCGCCCGCGCCCTCCGCGCCCCAGCGCCGCGAGCTCTCGCCGCGCATCCGGTCCGCCAGGGCCTTGCCCTCGCGGGCGGAAAGGACGATCGCGAACGTCGTCTTCTCGCCGTTCGGGCCGTCGTGATCGGGAACGCGGAGCCATGCGACCTGGTCGGCAGCGTCGGCCAGCGCATTGAGGCGGGACGAGGACCAGGACAGGATTCCGGCGGCGCCGCGCTTCCAGACGGCCTGCTCCGTCACGAGACCCGGGCTTCCGTAGGCCAGGACGATCTTGCCGCGAACGTCCTTGCCCGCGTAGTCGACCGCCGACTCGCCGGCACCGACGTCCACGATTTCGGCCGTGAGGCTGGCCGGACGGGAGTAGTCCGCGATCGACGTCGCGACCTCGGCGGAGGAGGCGATCTTCGTCTCCCTGGACCCGGCGCCCGAATCTTCGACCAGCCAGGCTTCGCCGCTCCTGCAGGTCCAATTGATGGTCTCGGCCACCTGGTCGATCCAGTGCACGTCCTGCAGCCCGGCGGCCTTCGCGCGCGCCTCGATCTCCCGGGCCACCGCGAAGAACCCCTCCGAGCCCGGAGGCTTGTGCCATTGCGTCGTGATCCGGAGCGTCTCGAAGGCCCGGTCGCCGGAGAGCTCGTTGCGCAGGGCCCGCTCGACCGCGGGGTCCACGAACGGAGAGCTCTGGGCACGGACGAGACCGGGCAGCAGGACCAGCAGGGCGCCGACGATCGACTTTCGCATGCTCCTCCTCGAGTGGCGTGCGCGAACTCTACCGCACGGCCCGTTGGTCGCCGGCGGCGGCCCGTCAGTCCAGCGTGAGGATGAGGAGAGTCCGATCGTCGTCGGCGGCGCGTCCGCCGGTGTGCGCCCGGACGGCCGCCAGAATCGTCTGGAGCAGGGGCGCGGCGCCCTCGGGTGCGTGCCGTGACAGGAGCGCCTCGAGGCGATCGAAGCCGAACGCCTCGTCCCGCTCGTCGACGGCCTCCACGAAGCCGTCGGTCAGGAAAACCACGAGGTCGCCCGCGGAGAACGCATACTCCCGCGTCGGAAACGTCCGGTCCGGAAAGAGGCCGAGCGGGAGGCCGGGCAACGACAGCGCCTCCACGCGCCCGCCGGAGATCCGGTAGGGAGCGAGGTGTCCGGCGTTGGTCAGCCGGCCCCGGCGCGTGGCCCGGTCGTAGGAGAGCACGGCGAGGGTCATGAAGTGACGCGGATCCGTCGAGCGATGGATCAGCTCGTTCATGCGCCCGAAGAGCTCGCCGTCCTCGTGCCCGGCCTCGAGCAGCGTCGAGAGCCCGGCCTTGGCCATCGCAACGAGCAGTCCCGTCGGCAGACCGTGGCCCGAGACGTCGCCGAGGGCGACGGCGGTCCGCCCGGCGCCGGTCGGAAGGTAGTCGTAGTAGTCGCCGCCGATCTCCGCGACCGGCTCGAAGTGCGCGAGGACCGTGAAGCCGGGCAACTCGGCCTCGGCGGGCGGCAGGAGCTTGTGCTGGATGGTGCGGGCGACCGCGAGCTCGCTCTCGAGGCGTTCCTTCTTCGCGGTCTCGACCAGCAGATTCTGGATGGACGCGGCCATCCCGTCGAAGGACCGCGCGAGGTCGCCGATCTGGTCCCGCGACTTGGAGCCGATCCGCACCGAGAAGTCGCCCCGCGAAATCGCGCCGGCGGCGCGGGTCAGGCGATTGACGTTGCGCGCGAGAGACCCGACGAGCACGAACGCGATCCCCAGGGCCGCGAGATAGACCACGAGCAGGACCCCTCCCAGCGACACGAAGGCGATCCAGAACACCTGCTGGACCCCGGCCACGCCCTGGGAGAACAGTTGCTCGAAGAGCAGGCGGGGCGAGGTCGTGGCCGTCAGGATCGCGACGTCGTAGCGCTGTCCGCCGGGGGAGTCGAGCACGGTTTCCAGGTAGAAGGCGTGAATCCACTCGCCGTTCCAGAGGCCATCGCTCGGGGGCGCCGCGGCGGCGGGCCGCCGGGACGGGGGCTCGAGAATCTTGGGCTCCGAAGCCGCGGGGGGTCCCGTGCTGACGTTGATGCCGCGGGTGTCGTCCGAGGCCTCGCCCGCCTCCGCGCCGATCGCGTAGCCGGTGCGATCGGCCAGGCTCTGCAGCCAGGGCGAGGTCGGGTCCGACAGGTCGAGCAGCCGGGCTTCGCCGGGCCTTCCCGCCGGCGCCGCAAGCCAGAGCCGGCCGGCGCCGACGAGGAAACCCGGCCGTGCGAGCGCCTCCGGCCACGCGGCGGCCTGTCCGACCGCGAGCCACGGAACGTCGGAGGCCACGATGTGCCCGTTGCGGGCGGTCAGCGAGGGAAGGTCGTTGCGTCGCGCGACCGCGGCCTCGCCGACCGCGGTGACTTCCCGCCGGAGGTGATTGGCCATGTACTGGTGCGCCACGATGTAGGCGGCCAGGGCGAGCAACGCGGCGAGCAGAGGAATCGGAACGACGCCGATGAGAAAGTAGGAAAACGCGAGTCGAAGGGCGGTACGCCGCACGACCACGCGAAAGAGCGCGACGCCGCCGCGAATGAGAAGCACGAGCAGTGCCGACGCCGCGAGGCCCCACAGGAGCGTGACGATGCAGCCGGCCTCCGGGGTCACGCGGCCGAGCACGGCTGCGGCGACCGCCGAAACGGCGAGCAGGGCGAGCCAGATCCGCGTCGATTTCTTGATGGTCACCCGGCCTGCATTGTAGCGAGGGGCGCCGTTTCGAGATCGGCTACAATCGGAACGGTCGTGAGGTTCTTCCGGCAAGCCGCCCTGCTCCTTCCCTCCGCCTTCCTGCTGGTCGTCCTCCTCTTCCTGTTGACGCACGGCCGCAAGGACCCGGGATTCGGGACCTACCCGTTCTTCCAGGAATGGATGGGCGAGGGCACCGCCTCGACCGCGCCGGAGTTGAGGTTCCTCGAGCAGTCGCTGGTGTTCTTTCTGCCCGCCTACGTGATGTCGCTGCTCTTCATTCTCGCGATCGCCGTGGCCGAGCGTTCGGTCTTCGGGCCGCGGCGCACACGCCGGGCGGGCGGTTTCGGCCGGGCTTTCGCGACGACGTATCCGGCCTTCTTCCTGGTCGGCAGTGCGATCGTGATGTGGATCGCCGAGCGCGCCGCGCTGCGACAGGCGCCTGGGGCCCTGGTCGCTCCGCTGATCGCGGCGGCGTCACCCTTCGTGGGTGCGGCCCTCGCCGTCTTGCCGGCGGCCGCTCTCGCGGGACCCGTGGCGCTGCTCGGAAAGGTCAGCCACGCGTGAACGCCGGACGTTCCATCGTCATCCTCGATTTCGGTGGCCAGTACACGCAGCTGATCGCCCGCCGTGTCCGCGATGCCCGGGTGTTTTCGGTCGTCCTTCCCCCCGACGCCCCGGCCGAGGAAATTCTGCGCTGGAACCCGGCGGGGATCATTCTGTCCGGCGGGCCGCAGAGCGTCTACGAAGCCGACGCGCCGAGACCGTCCGGCGACCCCACCGTGCTCGGAGTGCCGGTCCTGGGACTCTGCTACGGCATGCAATGGCTGGCGCAGGCGGCTGGCGGCGATGTCGCGAACGAGGGGCGGGAGTACGGCCGGGCCACGGCGCGCCTGGCCCTCGATTCGGAGCTCTTCGCGGGGCTCGAAGCGGAGCAGACCGTCTGGATGAACCACGGCGACTCGGTTGTCTCGCCGCCCGCGGGATTCCGGGTCATCGCGTCCACGCCGGTGACGCCGCTGGCGGGGTTCGAGAACCCGTCACGCCGCGTCTACGCCATCCAGTTCCATCCCGAGGTGCGGCACACGATCCACGGCACCGAGGTCCTCGAGAATTTCCTCTTCCGGATCTGCAAGGTGGAGCCGACCTGGACGATGGCGGGCTTCCGCCAGGAGAAGGTGGAGGCCATCCGGAAGCAGGCGCCGACGGGCGCCGTGATCTGCGCCCTGTCGGGCGGCGTCGACTCTTCCGTGACCGCGATCCTCCTGCGCGAGGCGCTCGGGGACCGCGTGCACCCGATCCTCGTGGATCACGGTCTCCTGCGGGCGCACGAGCGGCGGCAGGTCGTGGAGGCCTTCGCGCATCTGGGCATCCGGGTGCACGCGGTCGACGCCGCGGAGCTCTTCCTGTCCCGGCTGGCGGGCGTGATCGATCCGGAGCAGAAGCGCAAGATCATCGGCCGCACCTTCATCGAAGTCTTCGAGAAGGAGGCGAAGTCGATCCCGGATGCCCGGTTCCTGGCCCAGGGAACGCTCTATCCGGACGTCATCGAGTCGGTCTCGATCAAGGGTCCGTCGGCGGTGATCAAGACGCACCACAACGTCGGGGGACTGCCGGAACGGCTGGGCTTCGAATTGATCGAGCCGGTCCGCGAGCTCTTCAAGGACGAGGTCCGGCTGCTCGGAGCCGAGCTCGGATTGCCACGGGAATTCCTGGCGCGCCATCCGTTTCCGGGCCCCGGCCTCGCCGTGCGCATCCCCGGCGAGGTCACGCCGGAGCGTGTCGCGATCCTCCAGCAGGCGGACGAGATCGTCCTCGACGAGATCCGGCGCGCCGGCCTCTACGATGCGATCTCCCAGGCCTTCGCGGTGCTGCTGCCGGTCAAGTCGGTCGGCGTCATGGGCGACGGCCGAACGCACGAATCCGTCCTCGCCGTCCGCGCGGTCCAGACGACGGATTTCATGACGGCCGACTGGTTTCGGATGCCGCACGAGGTTCTCGACGCCATCGCAAGCCGGGTGGTGTCCTCGGTTCGCGGCGTCAACCGCGTGGTGTACGACATCACCTCGAAGCCCCCGGCCACGATCGAGTGGGAGTAGACCGCTCGAAAAGAAAGGGGCCCGTGAGCGGGCCCCGCGAATCCCCGAATCGGACGGATCAACGGATCAGTTGGCCGGGGCGCCCCCGGCCGCGGACATGCCCAGCATGCCCATGACCTCGGTGGCCTTCGCCTTGACCGCGTTGGCCTTCGCGATGGCTTCGGTCCAGTTTCCCGCCGCCTGCGCCGCCTGAGCTTCCGACCATTCGGTGGTCGCCGCCGCCAGGCCTTCCTTGGCGGAGTTGAAGGTCGCGGCATCCAGGCCCTTGGGAAGCTTCCTCGATTGCGCCAGGATGCCGACGCGACTCGAGATCGCATCGATCATCTTCGGCAGCTCCTCGGAGAGGGAGTTCCAGCTCGCGGTGAGCTCGTCCTGCTTCGCCCTGGCCTTGGCCATCACGTCGTTGGCCCGCTGCTGGATCGACTGGGCGGAGGCCAGAGCGCCCTTGTAGTCGCCTTTGGCGAAGGCATCCTTCGCCGCCGCGAGATCGTCCGACAGCGACTTGAAATCGTCCGGAACCAGCTTTTCCGCTTCGGCCCGCGCGCTCGCGACGGCTTCGTCGGCCAGCTTGAGCGCCGCCTCGGCGGGGGCCTTTCCGCTGTTGCAGGCGACCGCGAGCACGCAGGCCGCCACCGCGAAATACTTCCCGAGTTGTCTTCGCATGTTTCCTCCTCTTCTTTCCTCTTCGACCTTTTTCCGTCTCTCCGATCAGGACCGGTGTTGTGAATTGCGTGTGCGGGCCGGCGGCGCCGTTCCCGGCGGATTGCGGCGTTCCCTCCAGAGGCCGAAGATCGCGGTCAGGGTCGCGAGCACGATCTCGTCGACGAAGGGGAGGACGTCGGGAACCGCCAGGTCCACGAGCGTCACCGTCAGCAGGATGAGAAAGAGCGCGGGGAATCGCAGGCCGAGCCGGCGAAACGCGCCGACGATCGCGCCCCGCATCCGGGCGGCCTAGGGGATCCGGAGCTTCTGGCCGATCCGGATCAGATTCGGGTCCTTCAGGACGTCCTTGTTGGCCTCGAAGATTTTGGGATAGAGGCTCGCGTCGCCATAGTAGTGCTGCGCGATCTTCGAAAGGGTCTCGCCGCTCTTGACTTCATGCCACTGGGTGAAGTCCCGCTGGCCACCTTCGTTGCCCTTGGGCTGGTCCGGCATAGGTCCTCCTCTTCGGGATTCAGACGGCAGGCAGGAGGCGAAAACGTAAGCCGTCGAGCGCCCGATGTCAAGCGGGGTCGAGGGTGCTCGCGATCGCTGCAAGACCTTCCCGCAGGGCGGAGGCGTCGCCCCCGAAAGCGATCCGGAAGTGGGCCCGCGCCCCGAAAAAGGCGCCGGGCGTCACGGCCGTACCGGTTTCCCGGAAGAGCCGCTCGACGAACGGGCCGGCGTCGGCGACGCCCCGCTGCCGGGGGAAAGCGAGCGTTGCGCGGGGCGGGACACACTCGAGGTCCGGTCGCGAGGCCAGGAAGGCGGAGACGGCGTCCAGGTTGGCCCGGACGATCTGCCGCGTGCGCCGTTCGAGGCGGTCGAGGTGCGCGAAGGCCACGACGGAGAGCCGGTCGGCCGGCATGGGAGCCCAGACGTCGACGACGTCGCGGGCGCGTCGGATCTGCTCGGCCACCGCCGGAGAGGCGAGCGCCCAGCCGCACCGCAGGGAGGCGAGGCCATAGGACTTGGTCAGGGACGACGTCGAGATGAACCGATCGGAGATGCTCGCCGCAGCCGCCGGACGGCCGTCGGGAACGGTGTCGCGATACACCTCGTCGAAGAGGACGTGGATCCGGCGCTCCTCGGCGAGCCGCGCCAGAGCGGCGACGCTGGCCTCGGAGACGAGGGCGCCGGACGGATTGTGGGGGTTCGAGAGGACGAGCAGACGCGTCCGGGGCGTCAGGGCGGCGGCGACCGCGTCGGGATCGACGTCGAAGCCGTCCTCGAAGCGCCTCGGGAACGTGGTCACACGGGCGCCGAGCATGCGGGCGGCGGCCGGAATCGGGTCGTAGTAGGGGCTCTCGACGACGGCGCCGTCGCCGTCGCCCAGCAACGCCGCGCAGGCCAGAAAGTTGGCGCCGGAACATCCGCCCGCCGTGGCCACCCGAGAGACCGCGACGCCGTACCGCGCGGCGATGGCTTCGCGCAACGGTCCGTAGCCCTCGGGACTCTCTCCGGCGATATCCACGGCATCGCGGGCCCCGGGAAGGTCGTCGAGCGTGCAGGCGAGAAGGTTCGAGCCGGCCAGGTCGATCCTCGGCCGGGGTCGGGACTTCGCCCACTCCATGTACGGCGCACGCGAGATGGTCATGGCGACGCGACCGCGCCCGAGCCGCGGCGGCAGGCGTAGTAGATGGGAATGCCGGCGGCGAGCATCAGGACGCCGATCGCGGACCGGACGGGATTCGACCAGGCCGCTCCGGCCACGACGAACGTGGCGGCCGCGGCGAAGAGGACCGGGAGGATCGGAACGCCGGGCGCGGCGAACGCGCCCGGGGGCCGCGACGCGAGGGGCACGCGGCGGCGCATGAGGATCACCGCGACCACGGTCAGACCGAAGAAGATCCAGTCCGCGAAGACGACGGAATCCACGAGCCCGCCGTACGTCCCGGTCAGGACGAGCACGATCGACCAGAAGCCCTGCAGGAGGATCGCGCGGTGGGGCGTCCCGAAGCGCGGGTGCAGGCGGCCGAAGCCCCGAAAGAACACGCCGTCCTGCGCCATGGCGTAGGAGATGCGGGTCGGGCCGAGGAGGGACACGTCGAGGAACCCGAACGTCGACACGGCGATGGCGGCGGCGATCCACCGGTCGGCGCCGGCACCGAAGATGCGCGCCACGGCGTCGGCCGCCGGCGTGGCCGTGGCGGCGAGCCCGTCGCGGGTCAGGGTCGTCAGATAGACGACGTTGACCGCGACGTACACGATGACCACGAGCACGGTTCCGGCGACGAGTGCCCGCGGGAGCGTCCGCTCCGGCGAGCGAATCTCCTCGGCCACGGTGTTCGCATTCTGCCAGCCGCCATAGGAGAAGAGAATGGGGACGAGCGCCGCGGCGAACGCCAGGAAAGTCGCCGGCGGGCGGGGAGCGGGGGCGGCCGCCACGGCCGGTGCGCCGGAGCGCGCGAGCCAGAGGCCGCCGAGAATCAGAACGGCGAGGGCGGCGATCTTGATGACGACCAGGACATTCAGCAAGCGGCTGCCGGGTTTCACGCCCGCGACGTTCACGAGCGCGACGATGGCGATGGCCCCGACGGCGAGCGGCGTCGGGTCCGCCCCGGACGCCCCGACCAGTCGCAGCGTGTACTGCGCGAACGTGATGGCGACCGCGGCCATGCCTCCGCCCTGGATCATGACGAGCGAAGCCCAGCCGAACAGGAATGCGACCAGCGGGTGGTAGGCCTCCCGCAGGTAGGCATACTCGCCACCGGCGCGCGGGACGAGCGCGGCGAGCTCGGCGAACGCGAGCGCCCCGGCCAGGGCGATCGCGCCCCCGGCGATCCAGGCCCAGAGCACGGGGCCGGCCGACGGCAGCCTCTGGGCCACGAGGTAGGGGTTGATGAAGATTCCGGCGCCGATGATTCCGCCGACGACGAGCATCGTCGCGTCGAACGGGCCGAGGGCGCGGCGGAAGGACACCGAATCCGCGGTCCTAGTGGTATCGCGGGCTGACCCGCACGACGGAGGTTCCCAGGAGCCGGCCGTTCGCGTCGAACACGAAGGCGATCAGCGCGTCCGCGAGGACCTTGCAGGCATGACAGCCGTCCGTCAGCTCGTACGGGACCACGAACTCGGTGCCGCCGTCCGTGCGGGGGAGAACCCGCGGAAACCGCGCGTCGCTTCGATCGCCGGGGAAGATCGTGAGGTTCGATGTGCCCCGGCGAAGGGATGCGAAGACATTGTCTCCCTCCAGAGCCCGTTCGTCGAACTCGGTATCGACGTCGATCATGGGCGGATGCCCGTTGACGAGGAAGACGACCCGATTCTCGTTGGCGCGGAACGGGTACTCCGCGTAGGCGACATCCACGATGCCGGTCTCGCGAAATCGCACCAGGTAGCCCTGGCCACCCGTGAGCCGCGCGAACGCGACGGCGGCCGGCGATGCTCCGGCCGTCGCCATCTCTCGAAGAAAGCAGGCGCTTATCTCCTGGCCGGCGGCGTCGCAGGCCCCGTGGAAGGTCTCCCGAAACGTCGCCGGCGGGGACCAGACGGCGTCGGGTCCTGCGGCGGCCGCCGCGACGGTGGCGGATTTCGGGGCGGGCTGCGCGGCGCAGGCGAGCCATGCCGCGGCGGCAAGCGGAAGAAGTTTTTTCATCGCGGCGATGGTGGCACAACTATACGCGCCGGGACCTTCGCTTTGCGCCCGCCCGATCGCTTATGATCGATGCTCGATGTCCGGCGATTTCGTTCACCTTCATCTCCACAGCCAGTACTCGCTCCTCGACGGCGCCAACAAGCTGCCGGAGCTCTGCAAGCGGGTCGCGGAGCTCGGAATGCCGGCCGTGGCCGTCACCGATCACGGCAACATGTTCGGAGCTTTTCACTTCTTCCACGAGGCGCTGCAGAGCGGCGTCCGGCCGATCATCGGCGTCGAGGCCTACATCGCTCCGGGCGACCGCCGGGATCGCGAAGAGCGGGCCGCGAGCGAATCGGGCGAAGGCTACGCCTACCACCTCACGCTGCTGGCCGCGACGCAGAAGGGCTATCGCAACCTCGTCCGCCTGGTCTCCGAGGCCTACACCTCGGGTTTCTACCACCGGCCGCGCATGGACAAGGCGCTCCTGCGGGAGCATGCCGAGGGACTGATCGGGCTCTCGGGGTGCCTCAAGGGGGAGGTCGCCGGGGCGCTCTCGCGCAACAATTTCGGGGCCGCCAAGCGCGCCTTCCTCGAGTACGAGGAGATCTTCGGCCGCGGGAACTTCTACGTCGAGATCATGGACCACGGCCTGCCGCAGCAGACGGCCATCGTCCCGGATCTCTTGCGGCTGGCGACGGAAACCGGAGCTCCCGCGGTGGCGACCAACGACAGCCACTACCTGCGCCGCGACGACGCTTTTCCTCACGAGGTCCTGCTGTGCATCGGGATGGGAAAGACGCTCGAGGACGAGCGCCGCATGCGCTTCTACAACGACGAGTTCTACGTCAAGAGCCCCGACGAGATGCTGGCGCGCTTTCGATCGTGGAGCGTCGAGGCGGTCACGAACACGGTGGCGATCGCCGAGCGCTGCGCCGTCTCGTTCGACAACGAAGGCCTGCAGTTGCCGACCTTCACCGCGCCGGATGGGCGGCCGCCGGCGGACTACTTCCGGGACCTCGCCCGCGAGGGCCTCGACCGTCGGCTCGCGGAGCTGGATGCCGAGGCCGGCGCCGGGGTCGACCGGATCCCCACGGAAAAGTACCGGGAACGGCTCGAGTACGAGATCACGGTGATCGAAAAAATGGGGTTCCCCTCGTACTTCCTGATCGTCTCGGACTTCATCCGCCACGCTCGCGAAAAGGGCATCGCCGTGGGCCCGGGCCGGGGCAGCGCCGCGGGCTCGATCGTGTCCTGGGCCCTGCGCATCACGGAGATCGACCCGCTGCGCTACGACCTGCTTTTCGAGCGTTTCTTGAATCCCGAGCGGATCTCGATGCCCGACATCGACATCGACTTCTGCCAGGCGCGCCGGGGAGAGGTCATCGACTACGTCACCAAGAAGTACGGCCGCGAGAACGTGGCGCAGATCGTGACGTTCTCGCAGTTGAAGCCCAAGCTCGCGGTCCGGGACGTGGCCCGCGTGCTCTCGCTTCCGGTGTCGCTCGGGGACCGGATCGCAAAAATGGTTCCGGACGGGCCGGACGTCAACTTCGAGCGCGCTTTCCGGGATTCCCCGGGCCTCAAGGAGGCCATGGCCTCCGACGCGTCGATCGCGAAGGTGGTGCGCATCGCCGAGCGTCTGGAGGGGCTCTCGCGCCATGCCGGGATGCACGCGGCGGGCGTGGTGATCGCGCCGAAGCCGATCACCGAGTACCTGCCGCTCTACCGCACGAACAAGGACGAAATCACGACGCAGTTCGACATGAACGCCGTCGAGAAGATGGGCCTCCTGAAGATCGACTTCCTCGGCCTGATCACCCTCGACATCCTCGAGGCGACGGCCGCGGCCGTGCAGGCGCGGCTCGGTGTCACGGTCGATCTCGACCACCTGCCGCTCGACGACGAGCCGACCTTCGAGCTCTTCCGGTCGGGCCGGACGGCCTGCGTCTTCCAGTTCGACTCGGGCGGGATGCGGGACCTGCTGCGCCGCGCCAAGCCGCGTGTCTTCCCGGACCTGGCGGCCCTGAATGCCCTGTACCGCCCGGGTGCGCTCGACGCCGGAACGGTCGAGGACTACGTCCGCCGCCGCGGCGGAACCCGCGTGACCTACCCTCTGCCCGAGCTCGAGCCCATCCTGGCCGAAACGCTCGGGATCCTGGTCTACCAGGAGCAGGTCATGCGGATCGCCCAGACGGTCGCCGGCTATTCGCTGGCCGAAGCGGACCTGCTCCGCAAGGCGATCGGGAAGAAGAAGCGGGAAATCATGGAGGCCGAAGCCGAGAAATTCCTGCGCCGGTCGGTCGAGCACGGCACGCCGAAGAAGAAGGCCCAGGAGCTCTGGTCGCTCATCGAGCCCTTCGCGCGCTACGGCTTCAACAAATCGCATGCCGTGGCCTACGCGCTGGTGGCTTACAAGACCGCCTACCTCAAGGCGCACTACCCGGTCGACTTCTTCGCGGCCAACCTGTCGGCCGAAATCGGTTCCACCGACGGAATCGTGAAGGTCCTGGGAGACTGCCAGGAATCGGGGATCCCGGTGCTTCCGCCGGACATCAACGAGTCCGGCGAACCTTTCGCGGCGGTCGGGTCGTCGATTCGTTTCGGCCTGGCGGCGATCAAGGGCGTCGGGGAATCGGCCGCGCGCGCGATACTCGAGGAGCGCGGGCGGAAACGCTTCGCGTCCTTCACCGATTTCATCGAGCGGATGGACTCGCGGCTCGTCAACAAACGCACGCTCGAGGCGCTGATCGCCGCGGGCGCCTTCGACTCGCTCGGCAGGAACCGCGCCACTCTGGCCGCAGCCTCGGAGCGTGCGCTCGCCCAGTCCGCGCGCCGGCGCGAGGAGGCGGAGCTGGGTCAATCCAACCTGTTCCTGGGCCCCGGCGGGGAGGAAGGCCCGCCCGCAGACGATTTCCCCGATCTTCCGGATTGGCCGCTCGACCAGCGGCTCAAGAGCGAAAAGGACACCCTGGGCTTCTACGTGACCGGGCACCCCCTCACGCGTTTTACCGACGAGATCGAGCGCTTCGCCGAGGCTCGAATCGGCGACCTCGCCGGGCGCGTCGAGCAGTCCGTCCGAGTCGCCGGGGTGCTCGGAAACCTCAAGAAGCAGAAGATCAAGAAGGGTGTCAACGAGGGCAAGACGATGCTGAAGGCTTCGCTCGAGGACACCAGCGGGTCGGTTCCGGTGGCGATCTTCGCCAGCCTCTACGAGAAGGTCCAGGGCTGGGTGAAGGACGATCTGCCCGTTCTCGCGACGGCCAACGTCCGGGAGTCGGGCGGCGCGCTCGAACTGACGATCCAGGAGATCACTCCGCTCGAGGGCATCCGCGAGCGGCGGGCCCGCGAGCTCGCCATCCGCGTCAACCTCGCCTATGCCGATGAGAACGTCCTCACGCGTCTCCAGGAACGGCTGCGGCGGCACCCGGGAACGACCCCGGTGTCGATCCGGCTGATCCGGCCGGGGGAATTCGAGGCGACGCTCAAGGCGGCCGACTCGATGCGCATCGCGCCCTCGCCGCTTTTGACGAGCGAGATCCAGGCCCTGGCGGGGGAGGGGTCGGTCGAGTACGTCTTCTAGCCTCCCGTCCCTCGCGGCGCTTCCGCCCACGCTCCGGCGGGCCGTCCGGGAGGCCGGCGCCCTGGCCCGCAAGCGCCGGGAAAGGGTCTACCTGGTCGGAGGCGCGGTGCGGGACCTCCTTCTCGGTCGCCCCGTCCTCGACGTCGATCTGGCGATCGAGGGTGCGGCAGCGCCATTCGCCGAGGAGCTGGCGAGCCGGCTCGGCGCATCCTGTGTGGCGCACGCGCGCTTCTCGACGGCCACGCTGGCCCTGTCCGGAGGCTCTCGCGTGGATGTGGCTGCGACCCGAAGCGAGCACTACCCGCGTCCGGGAGCGCTTCCCGAGGTCGAGCGCGGCGCCTCGATCAGGGAGGACCTCGCGCGGCGCGACTTCACGATCCACGCGCTGGCGCTCGAGCTTCCGACGCCGGACCGGCTGATCGATCCCTTCGGCGGCCGCGGGGACCTCGAAGGGAGGAGGATCCGATTCCTTCATCCCGCTTCGCCTTCGGACGACCCGACTCGTGCTCTGCGCGCGGTGCGGTACGCCGGTCGGCTGGGGTTCCGGATCCACCCCTCGGCCCGCCGCCAGGTCACGGCGGCGGTCGCTGCGGGCGCCTTCCGGGGTGTGTCCGGGGACCGGCTGCGCCGCGAGCTCGCGCTCATCTTCGAGGAGGAGCCCCGGGCCCGGGCGCCACGGTTGCTCGCGAGCCTCGGTCTCGACCGCGCCCTTGCGCCGGCGCTGGCGCGCGCGACGCCTGGGGCCGGGCGGCGGATCGATCGGGCGGGCCGTTTCGGGCCGGGCCCGCGCCCGGGCTGGCTCTGCTACCTTCTGGCGTGGATGGCACCGTCGACTCCCCGGGACCTTCGGCAGGCCGCCGATCGGCTTTCGATTTCGGGTCGGCAGCGTGCGGTCCTCGTCGGATGGGCGGGCACGCGCCGGCGATTCCGGCCCGGGGCGGCGAGCCTGGCACCGTCGCGACGGCGCCGCCTGGTCATGGGCCTGGGCATCGACGAAGTCTTCGCGGCCGCGGCCGTGCTCCCCGGACCCGACGCGCGCGCAATTCGCCAGGCTTTCGTTTCCCGTGAAGGACTCAAGCTCTCCATCTCCGGGTCCGATCTCGTCTCCCGGGGCGTCCCGCCCGGCCCCGCGATCGGCCGTGCGCTCGACGCGGCTCGGGCGGCGCGTGAAGACGGGAAGATCACGGCAGGCGAGGAACTCGCATTCGCCCTTTCCGCCGCGCGGAGGCGGAGCTGATCGGTGCCGCGCTCGCGATGTCGGCGGCTCTGGCGGCCACCGCAACGCCGACCCCCTCGCCGGTCGCGGGCCCGACCTTCTGTGCCGAATGGGTTCGCCAGTCGAGCGAGGGCTACGATCGTCTGACCCTCTTCCGCAACGGCACGCTCGTCTGGAAGACGAGCCGCCAGGGCAAGGACGAGGTCAAGCGCGACCACCTCGGACCGGCGGAGCTGACTTTCTACTGCGACTTCTTCGCGCGGCCGGACCTGTGGACGATCCCCCCGGACCGCCGAACCGGCCTGACCGGGGACCTTGCCTCGTCGTCCGCCGTGACCCTCGTCCGGGCCAACGGGGATCGCCGCACGATCCGATTCGACGATTTCTCGACGGACACGGCCGAGAGCTCCTCCCTGCGCTCGGCGCTCGAGGGGCTCCGCGGGCTGTTTCTGTCGCCGCTCGCTCCGGTGACCCGTTTCCACCCCGACCTCCTGCAGCCCGGGACTCTGCTGCGGCGCTTCGACGGAGCGGTCTTTCAGGTCCGTCGGCTGGAGCGCGAGTCCGGCTTCGTCGAGCTCGTGGGCGTGACCGAGCCCTACTCGCAATTCCTGAAGATCGAGGAGCTGCGTTTCCAGTTTGCCCCCCCGGACGCGCGGCCGTGAACATCCGGGCCGCCGGACGAACGCCGCCCATCCGGATCCTCGCCGGCCGGTGGAAGGGGCGGCGGCTCGACGTTCCGGCCGGAGCCCGGCCCACTTCCGGCCGGGCGCGCGCCTCGCTCTTCGACCTTCTCGGCCCGGCCCGGGTCGCGGGTGCCCGCGTACTCGACGTCTACGCCGGCTCGGGTGCGGTCGGCATCGAGGCGGTCTCCCGCGGGGCGCGGGCGGCGGTGCTCGTCGAGGCGGACCCCGGGGCCATCGGGCGCACGCTCGCGCGGCTGGGCGATCCGGCCGGCCAGGTCCGTCTCGAAGCCGGGTCGGCGGCTTCCGCCATCGCGTCCCTCGCCCGAGCCGGAGCGCGGTTCGATCTGATCTTCGCGGATCCACCCTACGGCAGGGGCCCGGGAGCCGATCTGGACCGGATCGCGGAGATCCTCGGCCCCGCAGGGACCCTGGTCCTCCAGACCGACGCCGCCGCCGCTCCGTTGCCGCCGCCCGGGACACGCGAGGTCCGGAGCCGCGCCTACGGGCGTAACGTCTTCCATTTCTTCGAGATTCTTTGACGGGCGCGGCCCGGAAATGCTAGCCTTCGCGGTTTCGACGGGCGACCCACTCACAACCTGAGGAGTCCTAACCCATGCTCCAGACCGGCAGGCACTTCTTTACCTCGGAGTCGGTGACCGAAGGCCACCCCGACAAGATCGCCGACCAGATCTCCGACGCCGTCCTCGACGCGGTACTGCGGGACGACCCCACCGGGCGCGTGGCCTGCGAAACCCTCGTCACGACGGGCCTGGCGATCGTGGCGGGCGAGATCTCGACGCAGACCTACGTGGACCTGCCCTCGATCGTCCGCCAGACGATCAAGGAGATCGGATACACGCGGGCGAAGTTCGGCTTCGACTACGAGACCTGCGCCGTGATGTCCTCGATCGATCCCCAGTCGCCCGACATCGCCCAGGGAGTGGACACCGGCGGCGCCGGCGACCAGGGCATGATGTTCGGCTACGCGGTGCGCGAAACCGAGGAGCTGATGCCGCTCCCGCTGACCCTGGCGCACGGCCTGTGCCAGCGCCTCTCGGAGGCACGGCGCAAGGGCGAGCTCGACTTCCTCCGGCCGGACGGCAAGTCCCAGGTCACCGTCGAGTACGAGGGGCCGCGGGCGCTTCGCGTCGAAACCGTGGTCGTTTCCACCCAGCACGCCGAGGCGATCAAGCATCCGGCGCTCAAGGAGGCCATCATCGAGGAGGTCGTGCGCCCGGTCGTGCCGGCGCACCTCCTGACGCCCGAAACGAAGTTCCACATCAACCCCACGGGCCGATTCGTGATCGGCGGTCCCCAGGGTGACACCGGCCTGACGGGTCGAAAGATCATCGTCGACACCTACGGCGGAAGTGCCCCGCACGGCGGGGGAGCCTTCTCCGGAAAGGACCCGACCAAGGTCGACCGGTCCGCCGCCTACATGGCGCGTTACGTCGCCAAGAACGTCGTGGCCGCGGGTCTGGCGGAGCGGGCCCTCATCCAGCTCGCGTATGCCATCGGCGTGGCCGACCCGGTCTCCGTCCACGTCGAGACCTTCGGCACGGGCCGGGTGCCCGAGGCGAGGATCGTGGCCCTGATCCGGGAGCACTTCGAACTGACCCCCAAGGGCATCATCGAGGCGCTCGACCTCCGGCGGCCCATCTACAAGGCGACGGCGGCTTTCGGGCACTTCGGCCGCCGACTGCCGGACTTCACCTGGGAGCGGACCGACCGCGCCGAGGCGCTCGCGCGGGCGGCCGGCGTCGAGGTCGCCGCGCCGGTCGGGGGTGGCCGATGAGCAGCGCCGTGTCGTCCGGCGTCAAGAGCGACGTCCGCGATCTCGCGCTGGCGCCCCGCGGCAAGACCCGGATCGAGTGGGCCGACGCCAGTATGCCGGTGCTTCGCCAGATCCGCGAGCGGTTCACCCGCGAGAAGCCCCTCAAGGGCGTTCGCCTCTCCGCCTGCCTGCACGTGACGAGCGAGACGGCGAATCTCGCCCGGACGCTCGCCGCCGGCGGCGCCGAACTGGCGCTGTGCGGCTCGAACCCCCTGTCGACGCAGGACGACGTGGCCGCCTCGCTGGTCGTGGACTACGGAGTGGCCACCTACGCGATCAAGGGAGAGGACCACGCCACCTACTACGATCACATCCGCTCGGCCCTGGCCCATCGGCCCAACGTGACGATGGACGACGGGGCGGACCTGGTGTCCTCGCTGCTCTTCCTGGCGCTGGGGAGGGATGCGGACGTCGACCCGGTGATCCGCCAGTGGGCCAAGGGCCTGTCGGCGGAGGACCGCCGGGCACTCTTCGACGGAATCATCGGCGGAACGGAGGAAACCACGACCGGCGTCATCCGTCTGAAGGCGATGGAGAAGTCCGGCGTGTTGCGCTTTCCCGTCGTCGCCGTCAACGAGGCGAAGACCAAGCATTTCTTCGACAACCGCTACGGCACCGGACAGTCGACGCTGGACGGTATCGTCCGGGCGACGAACCTCCTCGTGGCCGGACTCAACGTCGTCGTAGCCGGGTACGGCTGGTGCGGCCGCGGCGTGGCGATGCGCGCCCGGGGACTCGGCGGCCACGTCATCGTCACCGAGCTGGACCCCACGAAGGCGATCGAGGCTGTCCTCGACGGCTACCGGGTGATGACGATGGCCGAGGCGGCGAAGATCGGCGACATCTTCGTGACCGTCACGGGAAACAAGGGCGTCCTCCGCGAAGAGCACTTCCGGGCGATGAAGGACGGAGCGGTCATCTGCAATTCCGGGCACTTCAACGTCGAGATCGACATCCCGGCGCTCGAGAAGCTCGCCCGCGAGCGGCGTCCGATCCGCGACGCGGTCGAGCAGTTCCTCCTCCAGAACGGGCGTCGGATCCACCTGCTCGCCGACGGCCGACTGATCAATCTCGCCGCGGCGGAAGGGCACCCGGCGTCGGTCATGGACATGTCCTTCGCGAACCAGGCCCTGGCGGCCGAGTTCATGGTGCGCAACCATGCCTCGCTCGAGAAGAAAGTGTACGCGGTGCCCGAAGAGATCGATCGCGAGATCGCGCGTCTGAAGCTCGCTTCCATGGGCGTCACGATCGACACGGCCACCGCGGAGCAGCAGAAGTACATGAGCTCGTGGGAAGAGGGCACGTAGCGGGAGTCGAGTTTCCCGTCTAGAACGTCAGGCGCGCCCCGATCCCTCCGCCGATGGGGACGATTTCGAGTTGGGCGCCGGAGACGGCCGCTTCCTCCCGGTGACGCCCGACGATGAACCGGCCGACCGCGACGCCGAGCACGGCCCCCGCGAACACGTCGCCGACGAAGTGCTTCTGGTCGTTGACCCGGTCGAAGGCGACCAGGGTCGCCAGGGCATAGGCGATCGTCGGGACGATCCATCCGTCGGTCCGCATCGCGACCACGGAAGCCACCGCGAAGGCGGTCGTCGCATGGTTGGACGGAAACGAGGTGTACTGGGTGGTGAAGCCGCGAAAGACAGTCTGGCCGTCGGATTGGTAGGGACGTTCGCGACCGAAGACCGGCTTGAGCGCCAGCGTGAAGAGGCTCGCGAAGGCGGCGGCCTCCAGGGCGTCGCGGCCCGTGTCCCGCATCGCCGGGTTTCTGGCGATGAGGCCGCCCGCGATGAGGCCTCCGGAGATGGCCCAGGCATAGGGACCGCCGAAGTCCGTCGTCGCGTCGGCGATCGCGTCCGTCGTCGCGGAGCGCCGCAACTGGATCGCCGCATAGGTCTGTTCGTCGGCGGCGAGGAGGATGCCGAGCGAGGCGGCGAAGGCCCCGAATCGCCGGAGGTCTTCGCCGTCCCAGTGGAGGGGGCTCGTCGCCAGCGCCTCACCGTCGCGCAGGTAGCGGCGGGCCTCCTCGAGCAGGGCGGCGCCGAGGCCGGGCGACGCCGTCGCGGCCGCGGGGGAGTCCTCGGCGGGCGGCTCGGCCGCGCTCACGTTCGGGCGCAGCGCCAGCAGAACCATGAGGACGGCGAGCGGGACCCGGGCGCGGCTCACGTTCGGAGGCGGATCAGGAAGTACGTGGCGGTCAGCGCGAAGAAGACGTTGGGCGACCACGCGGCCAGCGGCGGGGGAAGCGCGCCCACCTCGCCGAGCTTGGTGACGAAGGCCGACGCCACGAGCGTCAGGATCCCGAGGCCCAGTCCGAGCCCGATCCCGGCGAGGGCCCCCCGGCGCCCCACCCGGAAGGCGAAGGGCACCGCGAGCAGCACCATGACGGGAAGCAGCGCCGGCTGGGCGAGTTTCGCCTGGAGCGCCGTCTCGAGGCCCGCCGTCGGATAGCCGCCGGCGCGGAGATGCCTCGTGAGGCGCTCGAGCTCGCGGAAACGCATCTCTTCGGGCCGGCGACGGGTGGCGACGATCGAGGTCGGGGGATCGCCGGCGATCCGCTCCCGGTCGAAGCGCCGGTAGGATGGCGAGCCGTCCGCCTCAAACGCGCGCGTCCAGCCCTCCTCGAGAGTCCATTGCCCGCCCGTCCAGACGGCCTCGCGGGCATCGGTGCGGCGGGCGAGGGTGAAACCGGGGCCGAAGCGGAAGATCGCGACGCCGAGCAGGCTGTTCCCGGAGGGAGCCGCCTCCTCGCGGAACCAGATGCTGCCGTCGCGGGACAGGTACCAGTTGCGCTCGGCGGACGTCCGGATGCCATAGTCCGGCGACCGGCCGTAGATTACGTTGCGCAGCCGCGCCTGGCGCTGCTCGGCGAGGGGGAGAACGTACTCGCCGATCGTGAACATCAGCACGGCGAAGAGGCCCGTGATGGCGAAGACTGGCAGGGCCAGGCGCAGGAGCGAGACGCCGGACGCCTTGAAGGCCGTGTCTTCGGCATTCTTCGAAAGGACGCCGAGCCCGACGAGGATCGCGAGCAGGACGGCGAAGGGGGCGATCTGGACGGCGATCGACAGGACGAAATAGCGGTAGTAGCCGAAGACGACGCCGGCCGAGGGGTGGTGTCGGGCGACCTCGTCGAGCTTGTCGGCGTAGTCGACGACGACGGCCAGGAGCAGGGCCGAGCCGAAGACGAGAAGCAGAGCCGAGAGGAACCGGGAGAGCACGTAACGGTCCAGGAGTGAAACGAGCCCGAGGCGGGGACGCGGGGACGCGGCGCGGGCGACGGATGGAGCCGGGGCGGCCGCCGGGCCGCGCTCGGAGATCGGCGGCCGGGGGAGGCGAGGCGTCCGACCGCCGGGCCGCCACAGCGCTGCGGCGACACCGATGAGCACCAGGACCAGGTTGGGAAGCCACATCGCCAGAGCGGGAGCCATCCGGCCTTCCTGGGCCCAGGTCTCGCCGCTCGAGAGGAGAAGGTAGTAACCCAGGAGAACGGCGAGGGAAAGCGCGAAACTGCCTCCGCGGCCGCCGCGCCGGAGCGTCTGCGCCAGCGGGACCCCCACGAGGGCGAAGGCGAGACAGGCGACCGGGATCGCGAACTTCTTGTGGATCTCGACCCAGGCGAGGCGGCGGCCCGGGTCCGTCTGCGGCAGCGAATGCGCCGCGCGCCAGAGCTCGGGCAGGGTCTGCGAGCGAAGGCTCCGCTGGACGCGAACGCTCGACCCGGCCGGCGCGGACGTGTCGCCCGCCAGCAGGAGTCGCTGGGTTTCGTTCCGGCTCGTTCGGTCCCGCGCCGGGTCGGCGGCATCGAGCTCGTGCACCGTCGACTCGAAGAGGTCGAGCCACAGGCGATCGCCCTCGAGCGTCAGCGTGCCACGACGCGCGACGATGATCCGATTGGGGGGCTCCGACGTCGTCGCCGAGACGGAGGAAGACGCCCTCGAACGATCGGCCGTCGGGGGCGGTCGCGGTCGAAGAAGAAGGTGATCCCCGGGCGCGGCTCGCGAAAGGTGCGGGGCGCCACGAGATTGACGATGGACGTGGCCGCCACGCGGACCATGGACGCCTGGAGGGCCTCGTTGGCGGGCGGGAGGACGACGTTGTAGAGGAACAGGACGAATGCGCCGAGCGGCGGCCGCGGCCCCGAGGACCGGCCGGTAGAGGGCCGCCGGGCCCACGCCGCAGGAACGCAGGGCCACGAGCTCCGAGTCGGTGTTGAGACGGCCGATGCCGACGAGCACGCCGACCAGGAAAGCCATCGGCAGGGTCAGGACGACGATCCACGGGAGCGAGAGCAGGACGAGTCGTGCGACCTCCCAGAACGGGGCGCTTCGCCGGACGGCGAAGTCGGCCAGCATGAAGATGGTGCGGATCAGCAGGATGAACGTGTAGCCGGCAAAGCCCAGAAGGAAGGGCGGCCAGATCTCCCGGAAAACCGAGCGGGAGATCAGTCGAGGACGCATCGGCGCGATAGTGCAGAGGGGGACGGGGTTTGTAAAGCGTGCGTGGCGAGGCCCTGATAACGGATTTTACATAATATATCTTATCGGACGTTCTACCCCTGGCGGATCATGGTCCCGAGCATCGTCGCGACGACGACCGCCGCCCCCGTTTCGCCGTAGGCCAGGACGTCGGCCCGGGTCACCGTCAGCATTCGCCCGCTTCGTACGACGCGGCCCTCGGCGAGGTATCGGGCGCCCTTCGCCGGCCGGATGAGGTTGAGCTTGAACTCGACCGAGAGGACCTCGCTGCCGGCCGGCATGAGCGTGTAGGCGGCGTATCCGCACGCGCTGTCGGCGATCGCGGTGACGACTCCGGCGTGCAGGAATCCGTGCTGCTGCGTGAGCTCGCTCCGGTGCGCGAGCGCGATGTCGACTTCCCCCGGCGCGACGCGCTCGAGCCTGGCGCCGAGCGTTGCCATGAAAGCCTGCGCCTGGAAGCTCGCCCGGATCCGCTCGGCGTACTCGGGGTCGGCCGGCTGGTTGTTCACGCCTCGGCGGCCGCCCTGTCGTCCTGTGCCTCGACCTACTTCTTCGTGAGGTCGAGCTGGCCCGCTCTCGAGCTGGCTGCAGCACGCCGCGGAGGGCCTCGATGACCTCGGCCTTCCCGACCCGCGTCTTGTGGAAGGCGAGGTTCAGCCGGAAGGGTCCGTCCTTGGGCGCGTACACGAAGTGGAATGCGCGCTTCTTCTCGGATTCCGGCTCATGACCCTTCTTTCTGCTCGCGCAGGTCGTCGCGCGTCGATCCGGCGATGACCTGCTCGATCGCGGCTTCCATCTTGCGCCGATCGCCGAGGCGCGCGATCTCCAGCAGCACCGAGCGGGCGCCGATGTCGGCGCGCCGACATTTCTCGCGGAGGTCCTCCGGGATTTCAAGAAGCGACATCGCCTCGGTGATGGAGACGCGCGACTTGCCAACCGCCGTCGCGACCTGCTGCTGCGTGTACCCGTGCGTCTCGGCGAGAGCAGCGTAGCCTGCTGCCTCCTCGAAGGGATGGAGGTCCCGGCGGTGGAGATTCTCGATCAGCGCGATCTCGAGAACCTCGTTGTCCGGGACGTCGAGCTCGATGCAGGGGACCTCGCCCAGGCCCGCCTCGAGCGCGGCCCGGAACCGCCTCTCCCCCGCGATGATCCGGAACCGTCCATCCGGAAGCGGCCGCACCAGGATCGGCTCGAGCACGCCCTTGGACTCGATCGACTTTCGCAGCTCCGCGAGGTCGCCGACGCTGCGGCGCGGCTGGTCGGGGTTGGTCTCGATCTCCTCGATCGGCACCAGGCGCCCGATCGAAGGGCCGAACCGCTCCGAGAGCGAGTCGACAAAGTGGGCGTCGTGCTTCATGTGGGATTCCATCGGCAGGCCGCGGCGCTTAGACACGGGAAAGGACCTCCTCGGACAGTGAGTAGTACTCGGCCGCGCCGGACGAGCGCGGTGCGAAGGTGAAGATCGACTCCTGGTGCGCGGGGCTCTCTTCGAGCCGCACGCTCTTGGAGATCGTGGTCTTGAAGATCTTCTTGCCGAAGACGCCGGCGATCTGCTTGTAGACGTCCTTGCCGAGCACCGTTCGCTTGTCGTGCAGCGTGATGACGACCCCCAGGATCTGGAGGTTCGGATTAGGGCGGGCCTTGATCTTGTCGATGGTCTCGAGCAGGTCGTCGGTGCCTTCGAGCGCGAAGTAGGAGGACTGGATGGGGATCAGGATGTGGCTCGAAGCGACCATGGCGTTGACGGTGATCATCCCGAGCGTCGGCGGCGTGTCGATCAGGACGGCGTCGTAGGAACGCCGCACGGGGTCGATCTTGTCGCGGAGCCGGAAGTGGCCGTCGATCTCGCCGAGGAGCTTCGACTCGAGCTTCGCGAGCGAGATCCGGGCCGGTGCGATGTCGAGGTGCTTCATTCCCGAGGGCCGGATGATGTCCTTCAGCTTGACCTCGGAGTCCGTCAGGACGTCGAACATGGACTTCTCGACCGTGCGCCGATCGAGATAGGACATGGTGCTGTTGCCCTGCGGGTCGAGGTCGATGAGAAGGGTCTTCATCCCCTTCTGGGCCATGGCGGCGGCGAGGTTGATCGCCGTGGTGGTCTTCCCGACGCCGCCCTTCTGGTTCGTAATCGAGATGATCACGGGTCGGAGTATAGCTTTCCGTTCGGGAGGGCGGTGAGGTCCGGGGCTTGCGGAAGGGGGTCGTCGACCGGGCGGGCCGGGGAGCTACATCCGGTACTTGCCGAGCTCGTCGGGGCTCGCCTCTTCGAGCCACTTCTTGAGGCGGTCCGGGTCCTGATCCGAGTCCGAGCGGAGGTTGCGGCTCTTCTCGAGCACGTCCTCCTCGACGAAGATCTCGGCCTGCGAGCGCAGGGCGAGGGCGATCGCGTCGCTCGGGCGGCTGTCGACCGAAAGGGACGCGCCGCCCCGGGTCAGGTGAATTCTCGCGAAGAAGGTGTTTTCCCGGAGATCGTTGATCACGACGCGCTCCACGCGGGCGTCGAGCTCCGCAAGGAGGTTCTTGAGGAGGTCGTGGGTCATCGGCCGGGGCGTGGAGACTTTTTCCATCTCCAGGGCGATCGCGTTGGCCTCGAAGATTCCCACCCAGATCGGAAGAAAATGGCCCTTCTCGGTGTCGCGCAGGATCACGACCGGCATGTTGGACACGGGGTCCATCAGGAGGCCCTTGATCTCCATCCGGATCATGACGCGGCGCCTCCGTCGCTGAGCCGGCCGGTCACGGAATTGGGAAGCCCCCGCGTGATGCGGATACGGGCGTATCCGCCGGGCGACAGGCGGCCGGCGGCCGGGTCGGCCTCCAGATGGACGATCCGGTTGCAGGGGGTGCGGCCGGTCGTCTGGCCGTGCTTGTTCTTGCCTTCGACGAGGATCTCGAACTCGCGGCCGACCAGACGCTCGTTCTCCTCGCGCTGGATGCGAGCCTGGAGGCCGAGGAGCGCCTGAAGGCGCGCGGCCGAGGCGGCCTCGGGAACCTCGATCTCGCTCCCCCAGCGGGCCGAGGCCGTGCCGGGCCGCGGCGAGTAGCGGAAGCCGAAGAGGCTGGCAAACCGGACCTCGCGAACGAGTGCCAGCGTGTCCTCGAAATCCTCGTCGGTCTCGCCGGGGAATCCGACGATGAAGTCCGACGAGAGGGCGATTTCCGGCACGCTTTCGCGGAGGCGGGCGACGACGGCCCGGTACTGGGCGCAGGTGTAGCGCCGCTTCATCCGCGAGAGCACGCGGTCCGAGCCCGATTGGGCCGGCAGGTGAAGATAGGGCGCGAGGACCTCGACTTCGGTCAGGGCCGCGAGCAGCCCGTCGTCGACGAAACGCGGATGCGAGGTGAGAAAGCGCAGGCGGCGCAGGCCGGAGACACGGCCGACCCGCCGGAGCAGCTCGCCCAGCCCGAATCCCTCCGACGGCTCGCGGTAGGCGTTGACGGTCTGGCCGAGCAGGGTGATCTCCGTGTAGCCCTGTTCGGCGAGATGGTGCGCCTCCGCGACGATCTCGTCGGCCGCGCGGCTGCGCTCCCGGCCTCGGGTGAAGGGCACGATGCAGAACGTGCAGTACTGCTCGCAGCCCTCGATCACCGTGAGGTAGGCCTGGAACGGCGAAGAGCGGCTGATCTGGCGAAACTGGTAGACGGGGTCCTCCTCGGGCAGGTCGAGCACCATCGCCCGACGGCGCTCGGCTCGTGCGGCGGCCACCAGCTCGCCAATCCTTTCCACCTGACCCGTCCCCGCCACGAAGTCGACCCACGGCGCGCGCTCCAGGATCTCGGGACCCGAGACCTGGGCGACGCAGCCGGTCACCCCGACGACCAGGTCGGGGTCCTCCTGTTTGCGCCGAGCCAGGACGCCGAGCGCGCTGAAGACCTTGTCCTGCGCCTTTTCCCGGACGGCGCAGGTGTTCAGGATGACGACCCTGGCCGCGGAGTCCTCCGAAGCCTCGTTCGCGCGCGCGAGACCGAGGGCCTCGAGCTGGCCGGCCATGCGCTCGCCGTCGAGGACGTTCATCTGGCAGCCCCAGGTCTCGACGCTGTAGCTCTCGCGGGCCGGAAGAGCCGGAAGGAAGGCCGTCTCCGTCATGGCCGGATCCAGCCTGGCAGGGCGCCGGCCCGGCGGGCGCGCTCCGGCAGGTCCGCGAGATTCTTCTCGGCCTCGGCGAGCTGGCGCTTGGCGTCCTCGAGCTCGGAGAGGGTCCGGTCCCAGGAGGGTTTGATGACGCGGTCCCGATACTGGCCGTCGTCCCAGGCATAGAAATCGTTCTCGAGCTTCCTCGAGGTCGCGGTCAACTCGGCAACCCGCGCCTTGCCGTCCTCGACGGCCTTGCGGTCCTTGCGCGCGATCTCCTGCCATTCGGCCTCGCCACCGGCGAGGGGCGTCGGCGCGGACTGGGCGTCCTCGACCTCGGAGGCCCGGCCACCGGGGGCCGGCGCGGGAGTGCGGGTCGGCTGGATGGAGGAGATCGAGAGGCGGCCCTTTTCGGGGTTCTTGACGAGCGTCCGGTTGTCGATCGTCACGGCGCTGCGGTCCGATGCGGCTGCCCCGCTGCGGGTTTCCTGGGCCGCGCGTACGACGTCCGCCAGACTCTGGCCCCCGTCCGTCAGGGTGGCGGGGACGGGCGTGGACCGCGCTCGTCCGAATCCTCCGGACAGTCTCGGACGCGGCGTGGGAGTGGGTGTCACGGACGCTACGGCGGCGGCCGCAGCGAGCCCAGAAGGCCACGCCGACATGCCCCCGGAGTCCCCGAACGCCGCGTTTCACGGAGCGGTTGTCCCCGCGCGGCCGTACGCGTCCTCGAGACGCACCACGTCGTCGAGCTCCGGGGACGAGACTTCGACGAGGACACAGTAGCGCTCGGCCCGCATCCGGTGGCGCATCCCCGGAGTGATCCGGAACGCCTGACCCCGCGTCAGCCTGAGCTCCTGCATCTTCTCCGCGGTACCCACCAGCAGCACGACCTCGCCCTCCAGAACGTACAGCGTCTCGTCCTTCCTTTCATGGTACTGCAGCGAAAGGCTGTGGCCGGGCTCGATGTGGAGGAGCTTCCCGGCATAGCGCTCGTTCTCGGCGAAGATCTCTTCGCGGCCCCACGGCTTGGGAACGATTCTCATGCGTCGCCTCCGAACAGCTTCTGGACCTCGCTCGCTTCGGCGGCATCGAGCGCCTTCACGGCCAGCGCGCGCACCCGCGTGACGTCGATCGTCGAGAGGTGCTCCTTCACGGCCGGAATCGCAACCGGGGTGACCGACAGGTCCGTCACACCCAGGCCGACGAGGACCGCCGCCCCGATTGGATCGGCGGCCAGCTCGCCGCAGACGGCGACCGGTCGCCGGTGTTCCCGCCCCGCTTCCACGACCATGCGGATCATTCGCAGGATCGCCGGATGAAGCGGCCGGTAGACCTCCGACACATCGGGATTGGCCCGGTCGACGGCGAGACCGTACTGGGTCAGATCGTTCGTACCAATCGAGAAGAAGTCCGCTTCCGTCGCGAGCCGCCCGGCCAGGAGCGCCGCCGACGGTACCTCGACCATGACGCCGAGGTCGGGGACCCGGGACAGGCCGCTGCGCTGAGCCGCCTTCTCGAGGGCACGGCGCGCCGCCTTGAGCTCCGAGAGCGAGGTGACCATCGGAAGGAGGATGCGCAGCTGGCCCCGGCGGGCGGCCAGGCACAATGCCGTCAGCTGCCGGGAGAAGAGATCCGGATTCGCGAGGCAGTAGCGCAGCCCGCGGAGGCCGAGGGCGGGATTCTCACCGGGGGCCGGGCCGATCCCCTTCTCACCGCCGAGGTCGTAGGTTCGGACCACCACCGGATGCGGGGCCGCGGCCGCCAGCAGCGTCTCGTAGGCTTCACGCTGCTCGTCGATCCCCGGCGAATGCGGCAGGGCCCGGAGGTACAGGAACTCCGAACGAAAGAGACCGACGCCCTCGGCATGGAAGCGTTCGAGCGCCGGGATCTCCTCGGGCAGCTCCAGATTGGCCCGCACCGCGATCCTCAAGCCGTCGCGGGTGACCGCCGCCTTCGCGACACGGCCGCGCTGCCGCCGGCTCTTCTCCCGCGCTTCCAGGACCCGTCCGAGGCTTCGGCGGATCGCGGCCTTGGATGGATTCGCTTCGACCGTGCCCCGATCGCCGTCGACGACGATCGGGCGCTCGGGGGAAACGCGATCGCACAGGTCCGCGATTCCGACGACGGCGGGAAGCCCGAAGGAGCGGGCGATGATCGAAGCGTGCGACGTCGGGCCTCCGCGCTCGAGGGCGAGGCCGCGGACCCGCCTCGGATCGAGCCGTGCGGCGTCGACCGGGGAGAGCTCGTCGGCAACCAGGATCGAACCGCGCGGGAGCTCGGCGGGAACGGGCCGTTCGCCGCCCGAAAGGTGGGCCCCGATCTCCCGCGCCACGTCGGAGATGTCCGCTTCGCGTTCGCGCATCGCCGCCGAGTCGGCCGCGGCCAGGCGCCCGCCCAGCTCCCGCGTGACCTCGGCCAGGGCCCATTCCGCGTTGACCCTCTCGCGACGGATCCTTTCGGCGATGGCGCCGAGGAACGTCTCGTCCTCCGCGATGAGGCCGTGGGCCTCGAGGATCGCGGCCAGCTCCGAGCCCATGTCGCCCTTGGCCCCGCGGGAGTGCCGGCTGAAGTCCTCGGCGGCCCTGGCGGCGGCGCGGCGCAGTCGCCGCTCCTCGCGGTCCAGCTCTTCGGGTGCGACCGCCCGCCGGTAGGCGGGCAGGCCCCCGAAGCGGATGATCACGGCCCGGCCCACGGCCACGCCCGGCGAAACGGAAAGCCCCTGCAGCATGGCGGGCGGCCGGCCCGGTTACTCTTCCTCGTCGAAGCTGCGGGCGATCAGGTCCTCGACGGCGGCGAAAGCGTCCTGTTCGTCCGTCCCGGTGACGGCCAGCGTGATCCGGGTGCCCTGCGAGGCGGCAAGCAGCAGGATGCCGAGGATGCTCTTTCCGTCGACCTCTTCCCCGTTCTTGCGGATCTTGACCTCCGACTGAAAGCGGCTGGCCGTCTGCACGAATTTGGCGGCCGCGCGCGCATGGAGGCCGAGCCGGTTGCGGATCGCGAGTTCGCGTTCGATCACGAATCCTCTTTCTGCGAGACGACCACGGCGGCCCCGGCCGGCGCGGGCACCGCCTCTTCGGCCAGCAGATCCGAGGCCACGTAGATCGAACGCTGGCCGCGGTCCTTGGCGACGTGGGCGACCTCGGTGACGGGGCGCCCGCTCTTCTGGAGGGAGGCGCACTTGAGCACCATCGGGAGGTTGACGCCGGTGACGATCTCGACGCGGTCTTTCGAGAGGAACGGGAGGGTCAGATTCGTGGGCGTTCCCCCGAACATGTCCGTCAGGATCACGGCGCCGTGCCCCGAGTCGGCCTCGGCGAGACCGCGGCGGATCTTCTCCCGGGCGTCCTCCCCCGTCTCGCTCCACTCGAGGGCGACGGCGACGATGCGCTCGATCCCGGGCTGGATCGTCAGCGCCGCCGCCCGTAGCTCTTCCGCGAGCTTGCCGTGGGTGACCAGGAGGATTCCGATCATCGGGAGGGCTTCATTATCTCACTCACGCGTGGCATCGCGGTGGGAGACCCGGACGGGGTATCCCTTCTCCTGGAGCCTTGCCGCCAGCTGTTCGGCGACGTACACGGAGCGGTGCTTCCCCCCGGTGCAGCCGACCCCGATCGAGAGATAGCTCTTGCCTTCCTTCTCGAAGCGCGGAAGGAGGTAGTCGATGAACTCCACGAGCCGGTCCAGGAACGCCGGGGTTTCCGGGTCCTGCTCGATGAAGGCCGCGACCGCCGGGTCCATCCCGGTCTTGCCCTTGAGCTCGGGAACGAAATGCGGATTGGCCAGGAATCGCACGTCGAAGAGAAGGTCCACGTCGTGGGGCGTGCCGAACTTGTACCCGAACGACGTCGCCGAAACGACCATTCCACGGCTGCCCGGGTCGCTCACGAACGTCTTCTGCATGAAGGAGCGCAACTCGTGGACCGTCATGACGGAGGTGTCGACGACGACGTCGGCGACGGCGCGGACCTCTTTGAGCATCGCGCGTTCGCTGCGCAGCGCCTCGAGAAGCGACTTCCGGCCGGCGAGGGGGTGCGGGCGCCGCGTCTCCGAGAAGCGTCGGATGAGCGCCTCCTCCGAGGCGTCGAGAAACAGCAGCCGCGCTCCCGGAACGCGGCGGCGCAGGCGCGCGAGGATCCCGGGGAAACGCGTCGCGAAGTCGGGATTGCGAACGTCCAGCACGATGCCGACGCGCTTCTTGCCGGTGACCTGATCGATCAGCGGCTCCAGAAGCTCGAGCGGCAGGTTGTCGACGCAGAAGTACCCCATGTCCTCGAGGCACTTGTTCACCCAGCTCTTGCCCGAGCCGGAAAGCCCGGTGACGACCACGAGACTCTCGGGCACGCTGGTCGCGAGCGACGCCCGCGCCGCCTTCACTCATGGGCGCCGGCCGCCCTCGGCCGATGCGTTCTTGGCGATCTCCTCGTCGACGCGGCGCGCGAACTCCTTGGCGGCGTCGTAGCCCTGCGCCTTCAGGAGCTCGTTGCGGGCGGCGATCTCGATCAGAAGCGCGAGGTTGCGGCCCGACGCCACCGGAAGCCGGAGGAGCGGCAGCTCCCGGTCGAGGATCGCGTAGGCCTCCCCGTCGAGGCCCAGCCGATCGTACTTTCGGGTCGGGTCCCAGCGCTGGAGCTCGATGACCATCTCGATCGACTTGGAGCCGCGAACGGCGGAGACGCCGAAGAGGTGCTTGATGTTGATGATGCCGATGCCGCGCAGCTCCATGTGGTACCGGATCATCTCGGCGGCGCGGCCCACGAGGGCGCCGCTCGGATATCGACGGATCTCGACCGCATCGTCGGCGACGAGGCGATGGCCGCGGTGCACGAGGTCGAGCGCGCACTCGCTCTTGCCGATCCCCGACTCGCCCAGCAGCAGCACGCCCATGCCGTAGACGTCGACCAGGACGCCGTGGAGCGTCGTCATGGGGGCCAGCGAATCCTCGAGGACCCGCGTGATCGACTGGATGACCACGGAAGTCGTCCGGTCCGAGACGAGCAGCGGTATCTCCCGCAGCCGGCACTCGCGGACGATGTCGTCGGGAGGGGCCTGCCCCTTGGTGATCACGAACGCCGCCACCGGCAGGGCGCAGATCGACTCGATGCGTTCGCGGCGAACGGCCTCCGGCATCGTGTCGAGGTAGTTGAGCTCGCTTTCGCCGAGGATCTGGATCCGGCCTGGCTTGATGTACGGAAGGAACCCCGCCAGGGCGAGGCCGGGCCGCTGGATCCGGCCCCACGGCGATCGGGCGGTGGAAACCGGATTCTCCCGTGACCACCCGCATCTCCAGTTCCTCGAGCTCCGGCGAGCGCAGGATCTCGGCCGTCAGCGGATACGGGCTTGCGCGCCGCCGGATCGCTCACGCCGGGGCTCCCGCGGTTCGCCTCGGCGTCGTGAAGCAGAGCGGTGAGCCTCTTCGGCGGAGCGCGCGCCGCGCAGCGCCTCGGCGATGCCGGGCACACGCAGGAGCCGGGAAACCCGGGCGACGGCCTGGAGGTGCGCGGCGGCGGCCTGCGTCGGCGACACCACGAGGAAGACGAGATCGACGGGCATGCCGTCGGGTGCTCCGAAATCGACGGGCCGCGCCGTCGACGCAAAAGCGACGACCTCTCCGTCGATCCCGTCGAGGCGGCAGTGCGGAATCGCGATGCCGCCGGCCGACACCCGTGCAGCCGTCACGCTCGCGCTTGAGCAGCGGCGCGACGAGCTCCCCCGCGTCGCGAATGGCCCCCCGCTGCGCGAGCCGGCTCGGCGAGTCGTCGAAGAGCGCGTCGCGGGACTCCGCCGGGCACGCGGAAGAAAACGAGGCGCGGGTCGACCGACCCGCTCGCCCCGCGGCCGGCCCTCGACGCCGTCCGCCGATCCGATCAGCATTCGGGCACGATCAATCCGAAGTCGCCGTCGCGGCGCCGATAGAGCACGAGACGCGGTCGTTGGACGGGTCGCGGAACACCAGCACTTCCTGGTCCGAGGAGTCGAGCGTCAGCGCGGCCTCGTCGACGCCCATGGGCTTGACGGCCGGCGGCCGCATGCGCACGATGCGCGTCGCGCCCCGATCGAAGCGCGCGGCCGCCGGCGGCGCGGCGACCGCCAGCGGCTGCGTTGCGCCAGCCCTTGGGCAGGAAGCGCTTCCAGGTGCGATGCTTGCGGTCGCGGCGCTTTTCGGTGTCGCGCATGGCCTGGGCGTCGATCTTCTCGAACGCGGCGGCCACGGCCGCCCGCGGGATCCGCGGTCTCCTCCTGCGCTTTCCAGCGGCGCCGGCGGTGGATCGCGATGATCTCGGCGCCGAACCGGTGCTTCTCATGCGACAGGACGAGCGCGGACGTCGGCGGGCCCGCCGAGGTGGCGTTCCAGCCGCTGCGTCCGTTCCTCTGCGAGCTCCTTCAGAGACGGGGTCACTTCGACATTGCGTCCGGTGCATTCGACGGCCATCGCTCGCCCTCCTAAAAATTCTGCTTCCGCTGGGAGGAGGAAGGGATCCGCAGTTCCTCGCGATACTTCGCCACGGTGCGGCGCGCGATCTGGATCCCTTCGGCCCGGAGCTTCTGCATGATCCGAGCGTCCGAGTGCGGCCGCTTCCCGTCCTCGTCCTGCACGATGCGGGAGATCTTGTTCTTGATCGAGAGCGACGAGACGTCGTCGCCGGTCGAAGAGTCGATTCCGCTGTGGAAGAAGTACTTCATCGGGAAGAGGCCCCGGGGCGTGTGGATGTACTTGTTGGAAACGACGCGGGAGACGGTCGACTCGTGCATGCCGATGTCGTTGGCGACGTCGCGCAGCACGAGCGGACGCAGGTGCTCGATGCCGTGGTCGAGAAACGCCCGCTGGTGCCGCACGATCGAATCGGCCACCTTGTAGATGGTCCGCTGGCGCTGGTCGAGGCTCTTGATCAACCAGATCGCGGAGCGCATCTTGTCCTTGAGGTAGTTGGCGGCCTCGGACCCGATCGCGCCGTTGCCGCCCTTGAGGAGCTTCCGGTAGGCCGCCGAGATCCGGAGCTTCGGGAGGCCGTCCTCCGAGAGCTGGATGACGTATTCGTCGCTGATCTTGCGCACGAAGACGTCGGGCTCCACGTAGATCGTCCGCTCGCTCGAATATTTCCGGCCGGGCTTGGGCTCGAGATTCTTGATGATCTCGAAGGCCGCCTGGATTTCCGACATCCCGACGTCGAGGGTGCGGGCCAGCGGCGCGAACTGGCGGTTGAGGAAGGCCGGCCAGTGCTCCCGGATGATCGTCTCGATCAGGGGGTTTTCGATTCCGAGCGCCGCCAGCTGCACCAGCAGGCAATCGGGAAGATCGAAGGCCCCGACGCCCGGCGGGTCGAGCGACCGCACGAGGGCGATCGCGGCCTCGACGTCGTTCTCGTTCTCGAAGTGCGCCGCGCGGATTTCCTCCCGCGAGACCCGGAGGTATCCGTCCTCGTCGATGTTGCCCACCAGGTAGGCCGCGATCTCCCGCACCGAATCGCTCGCCTCGGACATCGAGAGCTGCCACGAAAGATGTTCCGCGAGGCCCTCGGGGCGGGTCAGGACGTTGTCGAGCGAGAACTCCTCGGGCTGTTCCTGGTATTGCCGCGGGTTGTAGGCCGAGTCCAGGTAGTCCTCGAAGTACGAGTTGAAGTCGATTTCTTCGAAGGAGTCGCGCTCCTTCTCCGCCGGCGCGGCGCCGTCCGGCGCCGGTGCGTCCTCGGTCTGACGGGCCGCCTCGGCGGCCGCCTCCGGCTCGATCGTCTCCTCCTGCTCCTCGAGCACGGGATTCTCGACGACCTCCTGCGTGAGGACTTCCTGGAGCTCGAGCCGCGACATCTGCAGCAGCTTGATGGCCTGCTGCAGCGACGGCGTCATGACCAGTCGCTGCGACAGCCTCAGATTGAGCTTCTGTTCCAGGGCCATAAAGACACCGGCCTTAGTGAAGCCGGAAACTCTCCCCGAGATAGATCTTTCGGACGGCGGCGTCGCTCGAGAGTGCAAGAGGCGTGCCCGAGCGAAGGATCTCTCCCCCGTGAATTATATAAGCGCGGTCGACGATCGACAAAGTCTCTCGGACGTTGTGGTCGGTGACGAGCACCCCGATGCCCGACGAGGCCAGGCGGCGGACGATTTGCTGGATGTCCAGGACGGCGATCGGGTCGATCCCGGCGAAGGGCTCGTCGAGCAGCAGGAAATACGGGGAGAGCACCAGGCTTCGGGCGATCTCCACCCGGCGGCGCTCACCCCCGGAGAGCGTGTATGCGCGGTGGCGGCGGAGAGCCTGGAGGCCGAACTCCGTCAGCAGGGCGTCGCAGCGCTCCGCGCGTTCCCTCGGCGAAAGCTCGAGCGTCTCGAGAATGGCGAGCAGGTTCTCCTCCACCGTCATCTTTCGGAAGACCGAGGGTTCCTGCGGCAGATAGGAGATCCCGGCGCGGGCGCGTCGGTACATCGGCAGGTCCGTCAGATCCCGGTCGCCCAGGCGCACGAGGCCCCGGTCGGGCGTCACGAGACCCACGACGATCGAGAACGTCGTCGTCTTGCCCGCGCCGTTGGGCCCGAGAAGGCCGACGATCTCGCCCGATCCGATCTCGAGCGAGACTCCGCGCACGACCGCTCTTCCGCCGTAGGCCTTGGTGAGGCCTTCGGCCGAGAGGACCGGCCGGTCTCCGGATCTCGAAACGCTCTCGCTCAATCTTTCTGTGTCCGGTGAATCGTTTCCGTCTTGCCGCCTTCGGGCGCGGTGATCTCGACGCTACGCCCGCGGTCGGTGATCGTCAAGACGGCGCCCGCCACCTGGTTGCCGCCGGCGTCCGTGACGCGCGCCGGAGAGCCCCAGAGAACGGTCTTCCCGAGGCGGGGTGAGTCGAGCGCCTTGTCCGCTTCCGCCGACCGGCCGATCGTCCGGTCGTTCATCCGGACGTTCCCGGTGATCTCGACGCTTTCGACCTGGCCCTTCTTGTCGAGCCACGCCGTCGACTCCCCCCCGGTCGACCTCCAGCCGCCGCGGGTCACTCCGACGCCGCCCTCGAACCGGGCGGTTCGGTCCTCGTCCCGGTAGAGGAGCCGGGTCGATGTGATCACCGAGGCCGGCCGCGCCGCGTCGCCCGCGCCTTTGCCCGGGGCGGGAGCCATGACGGCGCGCACCTGTCCTTCGGCGCGCACCGTGCGGTCCGCGTCGGAAAGCGTGATCCGGTCGGCGAAGAGCGACGAGTCGTCCTGCCAAAGGGTCGCCGAGCCGGAGAGCGTGGCGAGGTGGCCGGCGTCGTCGAGCACGATGAGGTCCGCCTTCCCGAACGTCGGCTTCTTCGGATCGCCCACGAAGCCCGCCCTTTGCACGTTCTTCCGGGCCTCGGGGCTGAAGAGCGCCCGCGCGCGACCCTTGCCCCGGACGGTCTGCTGCCGGCGGTCGAGCTCGATCGAGTCGGCCGACAGCCTCGAGCCGGCGCTGTCGACGCGAGCGGCCTGCTTCGCGGCTTCCGGTCAGGACCCAGACGTCGCGGTCCGACAACTCGACCGCGCGCTCCGCCTGGCCGCCCCGTCCGTCGGCCTCCACCCGAACCTCGCCCTCGAGCGCCACGTTTCGGGCCGTTCCGTCCGGCCCGAGCTCGACGCTTCCCTGGCTCGCGAGGGCGTGTCCCCCGGTGAAGTCGATGCGAACGTCCCCGGAAGCCGAAGCCGAGGAGGCCTTGCCGCCCGAGAACCCGATCGCGATGCGGCGCGCGGTCAGGCGACGGGCGGCTTCCGAGAGCGTGGCTGGAGCTCCGTCGAGCGTCACGGAGCGCAGGTTTCCTGCCGGGTCGAAATCGAGCGTCGCCTCGTCCCCGGCGTAGGGGCGCTCCGGCGTCGGCACCGACGTGCCGGCGCGGGAGCCGCCGGGCGCAGCGGCGGCCAGAAGCCCGCGAACGTTGCCCTCGGCCCGCGCGGACGACGGGCGCCCGCCCGTGGGTGTCATCTTCAGGTCGAGTCGATCGCAGGCGAGGCGGTCGCCGCCGGACGAGGTGGCGTCCACGATCTCGAGCTCCATCGCGTCGGAGTCCCGGCGGTAGAGACCCTGACGCGCGGTCAGCCGAGAGAACCCGGACGCCGACCCCACGGTGCCCTCGACCGGGCCCGAGAAGCGCACCACCCGCTCGGCGAGGTCGTAGCGGGCCGAGGGCGCCGCGAATCGTCTCTCCGCCTCCGTGAAGACGACCCGGCCCGGCGCTTCGAGTTGCCGCGTCCTGGGCCGGAACACGACCAGGTCCGTCGTCGCGAGGGCGCCATCGTGGTCGGTCCACCGGACGTTGCCCGAGAGGCGCGACTCCCGGGTGCGCTCGTCGTATTCGGCGCGGTCGGAGTGGACGACGACTGGTGGCCCGTCGTCGGGATAGACGGTCAGCTCGACCTTCTCTCCGGCGTAAAGGTTGGGGGCGAGACCCGCGGCGGGGCCGTACCCGACAGTGCGGTCGGCGCGGATCCTCATGAGCGGCTTGCCGCCCACCGACTCGGTGAAGTCGAAGCCCTCGAGCAGTGTCGTGGCTTCTCCCGAGGCTTCGGGGGCCGGCGGGATCCCGCCGCGGGAAGGTCTCTCCGACGGGCGGCGGCCGGGACGAAACGAGAGCGCGAGGACGACGAGAAAGACCGCCGCGCATGCGGCCACCGCGAGCTCGAGCCTTCGGCGGGGTCTCATGAGGCCGACGCCTCGGGACGGGCGGCCAGAATTTCGACACGGAGCGGGTAGCCGCGCCGGTGCTCGACCCGATAGAGCAGATCCATCGCGTCGCCGCGGGAGACCATGGAGGTCAGCGGCGCCTCCGGCCTCCAGGCGATGGCCCGGATGGATTCCGACCGCGTGGCGAGGCGGCCGCGAACCCCGGACGTCCCGACGGGGACGAAGGGGCCGGCGGCGCGGACACCGCGGGCAAGAAAGAGCGGAGCCGGGTTGCCCGTGCCATGCGGCTCGAGACGGGAGAGCTCGGCGGCCAGATCCGGGCCGATCCGGTCGAGTTCGAGCTCCGCGTCCGCCTCCTCGACGCGATCCAGCGCCTCGCGCGGGACGCGCGCGGCAAAGAGCTCGCGCGCCTCCCGCCGAAACGCCTCGAACCGGCTCGCGGGCAGGCTCGCGCCCACGGCCTGGCTGTGGCCGCCGAAGTCCGTGTAGAGGGGCGCGAGCTCGGACAGGAGACGATGGAGCGAAACGGCCGGAATGCTCCGTCCGGAGCCGCTCGCGCGGTCGCCGTCGACGCCGAAGAGCAGCACGGGCCGGTGGAATTCGCGGGCCAGGCGCGAAGCGGCGATCCCGAGGACGCCGCGGTGCCAGCCGGGATCGGCCTCGATCAGGATCGACGCCTCACCGGATCCGGGGTCCGACTGGATCCGCGCGCGGGCTTCCGTCCACGACGCGCCGCTCCAGGGCCTGGCGTTTCGCGTTCTCGGCGGAAAGATCCCGGGCGATCGCAGCGGCGCGCGCGGCGTCCGGCTCCTCGAAGAGCGAGAGCGCCAGCATCGCCGTGTCGATCCTCCCGGCGGCGTTGAGCCGTGGACCGATCCGGAAGGCGACGTCCTCGGAACTCGGTGCGACACCCGGCGCGAGCCCCGCCTCGGCGAGGAGGGCGCGGATCCCGGGCGCGCGTGCCGTCGCCAGCGCCGCGAGGCCGGCGGCGGCGATCGAGCGGTTCTCGCCCGTCAGCGGCACCATGTCGGCGATCGTTCCGAGACATGCCGCGCGCAACAGCGACTCGGTCGAGAGGCGGGCCCCCGCGCGGTGCGCCACGGCTTGAGCGATCTTCATCGCGATCCCGGTCGCGGCGAGGTCCTTCTCCGGGTAGCCACAGCCCGGCTGTCTCGGGTTGACGACGATCGCCCCGGGGGGCAGCTCCGAGGGGACCAGGTGGTGGTCGGTCACGATGACGTCGACCCCGGAGGCCCGGGCGCAGGCGACGCCTTCGACCGCCGTGATTCCGCAGTCGACCGTGACGATGACCGAAGGTGAGAGCTCCGCGAGCACACGACGCACGGTCGCGGGCTTCAGGCCGTAGCCGTCGCGGAGGCGGTGAGGAATGAACGCGGCGGCTTCGGCGCCGACGCGTCTGAGCGCCGCGCGCAGCTGGGCCACGGCCGTGACGCCGTCGACGTCGTAGTCGCCGAATACGACGACGCGGCGGCCGGCCCGGGCCGTGGCGACGAGCAGATCCGCGGCCGCGCCGACGTTCAACATCCGTTCGGGATCGTGAAAGGGCCCTTCCCGGGGCGATAGAAACGCGCGGGCTCCGGACGCGTCGCGCACCCCGCGCCGCAGGAGCAGGCGCGCCAGCAGCGGTGACACGCCGGCGCCGCGTGCCAGTCCGCCGGTCTCGGCCTCGTCTTCGGCTGCCACGCGCCAGGTGCCGACGCTCGAGAGTCTCGCCGGCGGGGCGCTCGCTGGCTGTTCTCGCCCGGCGGGCGCGCCGCTCACGGGGCCGCGGCGGTCTCGAACCGGCCGAGGGCCCGGAGGCGCCGGTAGCGCCGCTCCCGGCGTTCCTCCGCCGTCAGGTCGGCGACCTCCCGCAGGTGGCGGTCGACCGCCTCCCCCACCGCGGCGGACGCGCCGGCCGGATCCGCGTGCGCTCCGCCGGGAGGCTCGGGCACGATCTCGTCGATCACGTCGAGCTCGGCGAGGTCGCGGGCCGTCAGCTTGAGAGCCTCGGCCGCGTCCTTCTTGCGCGCGGCATCCTTCCACAGAATCGCGGCGCAACCTTCCGGGGAAATGACCGAGTAGACCGAGTGCTCGAGCATCAGGACGCGGTCGCCGATCCCGAGCGCCAGCGCTCCTCCGGAACCGCCCTCGCCGGTCACGGTCACGACGATCGGCACGTGGAAACGGGCCATCGCGCGCAGGTTGACCGCGATCGCTTCGGCCTGTCCCCGTTCCTCGGCGTCGATGCCGGGGTAGGCGCCCGCGGTGTCGACGAAAGAGAGGATGGGCCGGCCGAACTTCTCGGCGAGCTCCATGACCCGGAGGGCCTTGCGGAAACCGTCCGGGCGCGGCATTCCGAAGTTGCGGCGGATCTTTTCCTTGGTATCCCGACCCTTCTGGTGGCCGACGACGGCCACCGGCCGGCCGCGGAACTGGCCGAATCCCGCCACGACGGCCGGGTCGTCGGAAGATCGCCGGTCCCCGTGGAGCTCGACGAAGTCCGTCATCAGGGACTGGATGTAGTCGAGTGCGTAGGGCCGCGCCGGATGGCGGGCGACCAGCGTCTTTTGCCACGCCGTCAGGCTCGCGTAGATCTCCCGGGAGACGCGGTCGAGCTTTTCGCGGAGCTTCTCGATCTCGCGCCGATGCGCGGCGTCGTCGGGGAGCGCCGAGAGCTCCTCGATCCGCCGACGCAGCCGGATGATCGGCTCCTCGAAGTGGCCGTTCTCAGGCGTTCACAGACGGATTGTACCGGCTCGAGGCGGCGCGCGCCCGCTACATCAGGTCCTGAGGGTCCACGTCCACCGCGATCTGCACGCCCGCCGGCGCGCGCTCGGGCACGGCGCGTCCGAGGGCGGCGAGGACGGCCCGCCGGTCGGTCCCGCGAAGCAGGATCTGGAAGCGCCAGCGTCCCTGGAGGCGCTCCAGGGGCGCCGGGGCGGGGCCGGAGATCCGCAGGTCCTCCCCGGCCGTCCGCAGCGCCGTGCCGAGTTCCCGCGCGGCCGCCTCGGCGCGGTCGCGGCTGGAGGAGGAAGCGAGGATGGCGGCCAGCTCGCAAAAGGGCGGATAGAAGAAGGCCCGGCGAAACTCGAGTTCATGGCGGGCGAAGGCGTCCGCATCGTGCCGCGCGGCGAGGACGATCGCGGGGTGCGTCGGATGGAACGTCTGAACGTGCACCGTTCCCGGCGAATCGCCGCGCCCGGCGCGCCCGGAGACCTGGGCCAGCAGCTGGAAGGTCTTCTCGGCGGACCGGAAGTCCGGAAAGTGCAGGAGCGTGTCGGCCGAGAGGACTCCGACGGAGGTCACGCCCGGGAAGTCGTGGCCCTTGGCCACCATCTGCGTTCCGATGAGGCAGGCGGCGCGGCCCGACTGGAACTCTTCGATCACCGCGGCGGCCCCGCGGCGCCGGGCCGTGTCCCGATCGAGAACCGCATGGGGGACCGACGGGAAGAGGTCCTCGAAGCGCTCGGAGACGCGCTCGGTACCGGCGCCGATGGCCTCGAGCAGGCCCCCGCCGCATTCGGGACAGCGCGTCGGCCGGGCCACGCGTTCGCCGCAGTAGTGGCAGACGAGGCGGCGTCCGCGGTCGTGGACGGTCCGGGCGACGCTGCAACGCGAGCAGCGGAAATCGTGGCCGCAATCCCGGCAGAGAAGGAAGGGAGCGAAGCCGCGGCGCGGCTGCAGGAGAATGGCCTGCTCGTTGCGCGCGAAGACCTCCCGCAGGCGATCGACGAGCGGCCGCGAAAACAGCGGGATGCCCTTTTCGTCGGGGCGGGCCGGTTCGCGCCGGAGATCGACGATGGTCACCGACGGGAGCGGCCGCGAGGCGATGCGCTCGGGCAGCACGAGCCGGGCCACGCGCCCGCGATCGGCGGCGTGGACGGCTTCGACCGAGGGCGTGGCCGAGCCGAACACGAGGGCCGCGGCAGTTCTCCCGCGCCCGGAGCGCGGCCACTTCGCGGGCGTCGTAGCGCGGCGACTCGCGTTGCTTGTAGGACGCGTCGTGTTCCTCGTCCACGACGAACAGCCCGGGGTCGGCCACCGGGGCGAAGGCCGCGGAGCGGGGCCCGATGACGACGAGGGCTTCGCCGGCACGGACGCGGTCCCAGGCCTCGGCTCGCTCGCGTTCGGAGAGCGCCGAGTGGAGCACGGCCGCTCGTGACGGAAACTGCCGCTTCAGCTCCCGGGCGAACACCGGAGTCAGCGAAATCTCCGGCACGAGCCAGATCGCTCCGCGACCTGCGTCGAGCGCCGCCCGGATCGCCCGGAGATACACCTCGGTCTTGCCGCTGCCCGTCACACCCTGGAGGAGGGCCGGGAAGTAGCGGCGTTCGCGGACCGCGGCCACGATGGCATCGATCGCGCCGATCTGCGGCCCGGTGAGGCGAACGTCCGCCGGGCCCGGGTCGGCGGCGGCCGGTCCTCGCTCCTCGCGACGGTCCTGCTCGAAGCCCCGGAGGAGGCCCTTGCTCTCGAGCCCCCGAAGGATCGCCGTTCCTGCGCCGGTCGAAGCGCGAATCTCGGCCGAGGAGGCCGGACGGCCGATCGCGTCGAGGAAATCGAGCACCGCCTGTCCGCGGCGGCTCCGGCCGAGAATCCTCGCGCGGGAGGGCGGATCCACCGCGGCCACCGCCCAGGCCGTCTCGAGCCGCGTGGCGGTGCGGCGGGCCGCAGCCACCGCGCGCACGAGGCCGCCCTCCTCGAGTCGGCGGAGGGCCTCCCTTCGCGGGCGGCCATCCCCCGGAAGGTCGACAACCCGCACGGACTCCCCGGACGCGAGCCGATCCAGGATCGCCCGTTCCTCGTCGGAGTCCCGTGTCCGCGCGAGGGCCCCACGGTCCGTGATGCGGTAACGGACCGCTCCGGATGCCGGCAGGCGCGCGGGAAGCACGCTCTTGAGAACCTCGCCGATCGAGGCGAAGAAGCGCTCCGCGACGCGGCCCGCGGTCGCCAGAAGCTCCGGCGGACAGACCGGGTCGTCGTCGAGAACCTCGAGGACCGCGCGTTCGGTCCCGGAGATCCCGGCGCCGGGCTCGGGCAGGACCACGCCGGTCAGGACGCGTTCGCCGAAGGGCACGCGCACGCGCACGCCGGGCGCGGGAAGGGGCAGCCCGTCGGGCACCAGGTAGGTGAAGTTGCGCCGCAGGGGCAGCGGAAGCGCGACCGAGATCCGGCGGGCGGCGTCGGTCAAATCTGGGCCGCCGGGGGCGAGGGGGGATCCTCCGGGGAATCATGGACGAACACGTGGAGATGGCGCTCCGGGTCCCAGCGGTAGCGCCGCGTCGCGTCGTCGTCCATGTCCGGCGTGATCACGATCGCGTCGCGGTCGAGCGAGAGATCGCCGTGGGACAGCGAAATGTCCCGCTCCAGAAAAGCTCCCGGCGCGAAGCCGCCCCGCGCCTCGCCGGAGAACACGACGATCGAGAACCACGGCGCGTCGCGATCGGAGTCGCGCCGGACGAAGCCGAGGACGAAGTCGAGCACGCCGTCGTCGTTGACGTCGCCCCGCACGAAATAAGGGTGGTAGACGGCATAGGTCCGGGCCACGTCCTCGGAGGCCTCGGTCCGGAACCGGTCGTCGTCGTCGGCCGCACGCAGGTCCGGGTAGGCGCGGAGAAAGGCCGCGACCGCCGTCTTCTCCGCCGGCCGGAAGCTCGTAGCCGGCGGCGTCCGGGCTCGCCGGGGACGGTGGCGTCCGCGCCGGCGCCGGGGTTCGTGCGGGCCCGGCGCGTCGCGCGGCGTCCGGGCCGGGGGGCGTGCGGCGGCAGGCCGCCACCGCCAGGAGCAACAGGCCGAGCGCCGCGGCCCGGGAGAAGCGCGCGTTCATCTTGCGAGTGGCGATTCTACGGCAGCCGTCGTCCCCTGTGAGAAGATCCCGCCAGCATCGACAAGGAGGAGAATTCGATGATCAGCTGGCCGCAGGATCTTGCGACCAATGTCCAGTTCTTCCTGCGTTGGATTCACTTCCTGGCGGGATTCACCTGGATCGGAATGCTCTACTTCTTCAACCTCGTCAACGTGCAGTTCCAGAAGGAGATCGACGCGGCGACCAAGGGGAAGATCAATCCCATTCTCATGCCGAAGACGCTCTTCTGGTTTCGCTGGGGGGCCATGCTCACCTGGCTCTCGGGATTCACGTACTACTTCCTGCTCGTCGGGTCGGAGACGGCGGGCCACAAGCCGCTGGCCTACTTCCTGGTCGGCTGGTCGATCGCCTTCGTCGCGATCTCCGGGGCGTTCCGCGCGTCCGTCGCCGGTGGGCCGCTCAAGGACGGCCGGGTGCTCGGGTTGGTCGTCGCGGTCATCGTGCTGTTCTTCGGGTACGCCACCGCCCTGATGGCGCAGCAGGCCGGGTCGTCGAGCCGCACGATCTCCATCATGGTCGGCGGGGGCCTGGGGACCATCATGTTCTTCAACGTCTGGATGATCATCTGGCCGCTCCAGAAGAAGATCATCGCCGCGACCCGGGCCACGGCCGCGAACGGGGCGCCCGCGCCGGCCGACATGCCGCGGTGGGCGCGGCGGGCCTTCCTCGCGTCACGGGCCAACACGTGGCTCTCGATCCCCATGCTCTTCTTCATGGGGGCGGCGAGTCACTTCCCGATCTTCTCGACCCTGGAGAAAACGATCGCGCCCTAGGGGTGCGCGGGCGGCCCGCCCGCGAGGTAGTCGCGGACGAGCTTCATGTCCTCCCAGACGTCCTTCTTGCGCTCCGGGGAGCGCAGGAGAAACGCCGGGTGAAAGGTCGGCATGATCCGCGTACCGCGCGCGGTGCGCCAGCGTCCGCGCAGGCGTCCGATCGGCTCGTCGGTCTCGAGTACCGCCTGCGCCGCGAACGTGCCGAGCGTCACGATCGCCTTCGGCGCGATGAGGCGGATCTGCTCCTCGAGAAACGGCATGCAGGAGGCGACCTCGTCGGGCTCCGGGTTCCGATTGCCGGGCGGGCGGCACTTGAGGACGTTCGCGATGAAGACGTCGTCGCGCTTTCGCCCCATCGCCTCGATGATCTTCGTCAGGAGCTGGCCGGCCCGGCCGACGAAGGCCAGCCCCTGCTCGTCCTCGTCGCGGCCCGGGGCCTCGCCGACGAACATGAGGTCCGCGCGGGGGTTGCCCTGGCCGAAGACGATGTGCGTTCGCGATTTCGACAGCTTGCAGCGCGGACAGCCCTCGAGGAAATTCGCGAGCGAAGGGAGATCCGGCATCGAGCCCGGCGAGACGGAAGCGCTCGGGGCGGCCGCCGACCGGTCGAGAAACAGGTCGGTCACGCCGATGTCGCGGAAGAACTCGAGCTGCGGGCGCCGGTCGTCCACGAGACCGAGTCTATAGAATCCGGCGCGTGAGCGGCCCGACGTTCGACCGCGCGAAGGCCCGCTACCGCGATACCGCCGTGGCCGAGGGCTACGACTCCTGGCGGTACGACTCTCCGCGGGGCCGGCGCCGGAACGCACGGGACCTCGCGGCGATCGGCCGGGCCCTCGACGAGGCGGCGCGCCGGGGGACGCCGGTCGTCGCCGCGCTCGACCTGCCCTGCGGAACGGGCCGACTCGTCCCCCTGCTCCGGCGACGGCGGATTGCCGCCGCGGGCGCGGACGTCGCGATCGAGATGCTGCGGGTGGCCCGACGCAGGCTCGGCCGCGAGGTCCCGGTCTTCCAGTGCAGCGCCGATGCGATCCCCCTCGCGGATCGCTCGCTCGACGCGGTCTTCGCGATCCGGTTCCTCTTCCATCTCGACGCCGAAGGCCGACGGCGCGTGCTGGCGGAGATGGCGCGGGTCTCGCGGCGGTGGGTGATCGTCGACATCCGGCACCGATACAACCTGCGGTGGCTCGGCTGGAACCTGCGGCGCTCCGTGGGGCTCCTTCCGATGATGCAGCACCGGTTCTCGAGGGACGGGCTGCGGCGGGAGATGGCGGCCGCCGGGCTGGCGGTGCGGGCGATCTACCCGTCCCGCCGCTATCTCGGCGGCTGGCTGTCGGACAAGTGGACGGTGCTCGCGGAGCGCTCGGCGGCTTGAGTCCGGCGGGCCTCGACGAGGGCGTCGAGGATCCTCTCGGCGACCTCGCGTTTGGACCGGCGGGATACCGGGACCCGCGCGCCCGTCGACGAAAGGATCAGGACCTCGTTGTCGGGGGAATCGAACCCGATGCCTTCGCGGCCGACGTCGTTGACGACCACGATGTCGGCGCCCTTTTCGTGCATCTTGCGCCGGCCGCGGGCTTCGAGGTCCTCGGTTTCGGCGGCAAAAGCCACGACGGTCTGTGCCCGCTTGAGGGGTCGCAGGGACGCGAGCAGGTCGCGCCCGGGGGCGAGGCGGAGCGTCCGTTCGCCGGCGGCCCGGTGCAGACGCCGCGGGCTCGCCTCGGGGATGAAGTCGGCGACGGCCGCGGCCATCACCAGCCCGTCGGACTCGGGAAACTCGCGGAGCAGAATCGCGGCGAGCTCGTCCGCCGTATCGAAGCCGAGGATCCGCACGCCTCGAGGCGAGAGGAGCCCGGTCGGTCCGGAGGCGAGCGTCACCGACGCGCCGCGGTCGCGCGCCGCCGCGGCGACGGCGTAGCCCATCCGTCCGCTCGAACGGTTCGAGACGAAGCGGATGGGATCGATCGGCTCACGGGTGGGACCGGCGGTGACGAGCAGCCGGACGCCGGCAAGATCCCTGTGACCGCCGGTCGCAATCCGCCAGGCCTCCTCCACGACGGCCCCGGGCTCCGCCATGCGCCCGACGCCGTCCCGGCCGGAGGCGAGGGCCCCCGTCTCGGGTCCGATGGTGCGGACGCCGCGCGCCGCGAGGATTTCCATGTTGGCCTGGACCGCATCGTGGGCCCACATCGCCGACTCCATCGCCGGCGCGACGAGGACGGGCCCGCGGTGAGCGAGGAAGTACGTGGACAGGAAATCGTCGGCGAGGCCCCGGGCGAACTTGGCGAGGGTGTGTGCCGTGGCCGGAGCGACGAGGAGGAGGTCGCATCCCTCCGCGAGCGCGACATGATCGACCGCGGGAGCGTTACCGTTCCCCCACACCTCCGTGTGGACCTCGCCTTTCGAAAGAACGGAGAAGGTCAGCGGGGCCACGAACTCGCGGGCGCCCCGCGTCATGGCGACCGTCACCTCCGAGCCGCGCGAGGTCAGGCCGCGCAGGATCTCGACCGCCTTGTACGCGGCGATACCCCCGCTGACGCCGAGAAGGATGCGCGGGGGCCTGTTCATCGGGAAGCGGGAGCCGGAGGAAGGCTAGCGGGCCGCCTCTTCCTCGACCAGATCGTCCTCGGTCATCTCCTCGCCGGGCTCCTCGAGCACGCCGCCCTCCGGCCCGAGGCCCCAGCGGATCTCGTCGGCCTCGAACTCGGCCGCCGCCAGCCGGGTGGGCTTGAGGGGCCGGTCGGCCTCGATCTTGGGTCGCGCACCGCGCATGAGCTGCTCGGCACGGCGAGCGATCAGAAGCACGAGACGGAACTTGCTGTCCACACCTTCGGGCATGTGCTGAATCATGGCTTCCAACCCCTTCTGTCTCTAGCGAAAGTCCTTGCGGAGCCGCTCGAGGACTCGCGCCTGGCGCGCCGGCGTCAACCGCGCGGCGCGAACCACGGATTCTAGCTCAAGACCGGCCCGATCGAGGTCATCATTCACGATAACGTATTGAAAATCCTCGGCTTGCTCGATCTCCTTGGCGGCGTTGATGAGGCGCTTTCGAATCGCGTCCTCGCCGTCGAGGCCCCGCTTGCGCAGGCGCCGCTCGAGCTCCTCGGCCGTGCTGGGGACGATGAAGATCGACACGGCCTCGGCGTATGCCTCCCGGATGTCCCGGGCGCCCTGCACGTCGATGTCGAGGATCACGTCCTCCCCCGCCGCCAGCCGCGGGAGCACCTCGGAGCGGGCCGTCCCGTAGAAGTTCCCGTGGACCTCGTTGTGCTCGAGAAACTCCCCGTGGCGGGCCATCTGTTCGAAGGCGCCGGCGGAGACGAAGTGATACTCCCTGCCGTCCTCCTCCCCTTCCCGCATCGGGCGCGTGGTGTGGGAGACGGAGAAACGCAGCGCGTCCCCCGGCGGGCGGGCGAGCAACCGGCGGATGAGGGTCGTCTTGCCTCCGCCCGAGGGCGACGAGACGATGAAGAGGGACCCACGCGGCGCGCTCATTCGACGTTCTGGATCTGTTCCCGGATCTTCTCGACCTCGGCCTTCATGTCGAGGATCTCGCGCGTCGACGCCAGGTCCCGGCTCTTGGAGCCCAGAGTGTTGAGCTCCCGCAGGATCTCCTGCGACAGGAAGTCGAGAGTCTTGCCGACGGCCTCCGGCGGCCTGGCGAGCAGGGCGTCGAACTGATCGAGGTGGCCGCCCAGCCGCTGCAGCTCCTCGGCCACGTCGGCACGGTCGGCAGCGAGCGCGGCCTCCTGCTCGAGCCGGCCCGGGTCGAGCGGCGTGTCCGGAAAGAGCGTCCGGATTCTCTCGCGCAGCGTCGCCGAAAGGCTGCGGGCGATCTCTTCTCTGCGTCCGGCCAGGACGCCGGCGCGCGCCCGCAGGAGGGCGATGCGGGGGGTCAGGTCCGCGGAGATGGCGGCGCCCTCGGATTCCCGCATCTGCACGAGAGTGCGTGCCGCCTCGCGGGCGAGCGCCTCGACGTCCGCGATCTCCTCCGGGGCGAATGCATCCTCCGAGGTCTCGACGGTGACGATCCCGGGGACCGCCAGCAGGTCGCGCGTGGAGAGCCCGGCATCGAGCGGGTACTTCCGCGAGAGGTCGGCCAGCCGGGAGAGCAGCGCCTCGAGCAGGCCCTCGTCGACGCGGATCTCGGAACCCGAGGCGGCGTTGCGCTTGAGGCGCAAGGCCACGTCCACTTTTCCGCGGTGGAGCTCGCGGCCGAAGACCCGGCGGACGGGTGGTTCGAGGGCCGCCTCGGCTTCGCGGGTCTTGACCGTCAGGTCGAGGAATCGCCCGTTGACGCTCCGGGCGACGATCTCGGCGGTCCACCGGGTCCCGACGGCGCCGCGGGCCCGACCGAACCCCGTCATGCTTCGAAGGCTCATGGGGCGGCCGCCGAGGGCTCGGCCGCCTCGCTCTCCCCGAAGTACTGCATGTCGTGCAGCCTGCGATAGAGGCCGCGGCGAGTCAAGAGCGCCGCGTGGCTGCCCTCCTCGACGATCCGGCCGCTGTCCAGAACGAGAATCCGGTCCGCGCGCCGAACGGTCGAGAGACGGTGAGCGATCACGAGCGTGGTCCTCCCCCGCATCAGGTTGGCGAGGGCGCGGGCGATGAGGGCCTCGGACTCGGCATCGAGCTGGGACGTCGCCTCGTCGAGGATGAGAATGGGCGCGTCCTTGTAGATCGCCCGTGCGATCGCCACGCGCTGGCGCTGGCCGCCGGAAAGGCGGGAGGCGCCCTCCCCGAGGAGCGTGTCGTAACCCTCGGGAAGGCGGTCGATGAACTCGTCCGCACAGGCCGCGGCGGCGGCCGCGCGCACGCGGTCCTCCGAAGGCGCCGGCTCCCCGTAGGCGATGTTTTCCCGGACGGAGGTGCCGAACAGGATCGTTTCCTGGGTCACGAGGCCGATCTGGCGGCGCAGCGAGGCGAGCGTCGTGTCCCGCAGATCGACCCCGTCGAAAGTCACGCGGCCCCCGGTGGGATCGTAGAGGCGCGGCAGGAGGTTGACGAGGGTCGTCTTCCCGGCCCCGGAGGGGCCGACGAGCGCGACGGTCTCGCCCCGCCGAATGGCGACGTCCACGCCCGCGAGGACGGGCTCCGTCCCGTAGGCGAACGTGACTCCTTCGTACGCGACGGCCGAGGCGAAGGGCCGGAGCGCCCGCGCCGACGGCTTCTCGACGATCTCGTTGTCGGCGTCGACGACCTCGAAGATGCGGTCGGCCGAGGCGAGGGCCACCTGCAGGACGATGTTCGTTCGCGTGACGTCCTTGAGCGGCTTGTACATCATCATGATCGCCGCCAGGAACGACAGCAGGCCGCCGACCGTCATCTGGCCGGCGCGGATCTGTCCTGCCGCGTAGATGAAGACGACCGACAGGCCGATGCCGGCGAGGATTTCCATCAGCGGGGAGTTGAGCGCCTGGAGCCGGATCGAACGCCGGCTGGCCGCGTAGTAACGCTCGTTGGCTTCGCCGAACCGGCTGGCCTCGTAGGCTTCCATCGCGTAGGTCTTGATCAGGCGGTGGCCCCGGAGGGTCTCGCCCAGAAGCGAGCCCATGTCCCCGATCCGTCGCCGGGCGGAGAGGCCCGTTCGCCGCAGCTTTCGAAAGTTCGCGACGATCGGCACGACGAGCAGGGGTGCGACCACGAGAACCGCCATCGCGAGCTGGAAATTGAGCGAGAAGACGTAGAGCAGGACGAGGAGCATCGTCAGGATCCCCTGGACGAAGTCCGCCATCCGGGCACCGAAGGCCGTCTGGATCTGCTCGGCGTCGGACAGAAGCCGCGTCATCAGGTCGCCGGAAGACTTCTCCGAGGAGAACCGGGTCGACTGGCCGAGGAGGGAGCGGTAGGCGTCCCGGCGCAGGTCGCGCACCATTCCCAGCCCGATCGAATTGAGGGCGAACTCGGAGAAGTAGGCGAAGACGTTCTTCACGAGGAGCGCCGCGAGCAGCAGCAGCGGGATGGCGTATCGCGGGTCGACCCCGACCGCCGCCGCCGCGGAAACACCGGAGGCGTATGCCGACTCGAGCCAGCGCAGGAGCGGGGCCATCCGCGACGAGGCCTGCGCCGCCGACACCCCCGGCAGCGCGCTGGAGGCTCCGGCACCGAGGACGTCGTCGATCACCTTCTTGAGCAGGAAGAGCAGCGCCACCGTGGCGGCCGACACGACGACCATGGCGGCCAGGGCGAGTCCCGCCCGTCCCCGGTAGCGGCCGAAGTAGGCGAGCAGGCGCGGGAGCGTTCTCATCGCGCGACCCGGAAGGCGTCCGTCGTCATCCCGGCCGCGCGCCCGACGGCCGAGAGCACGGCCTCCGCGGCGCGCACGCTCGCCCCCGGAGGTCCGAGCGCCTCGGCAACGCGCGCGAGACCGGACTTCATCGCCGCGGCGCGGGCCGGACTTTCCAGAATCGCCAGCCCTTCACGCTCGAGCTCGTCGGCGGTCAGGCGTTCCTGAACGAGCTCCGGGACGACTTCCTCGCCGGCCACGATGTTGACGAGCGAGATCCACCGGAGTCGGACGAGGGCCCTCGCGATGCCGTGAGACACGCGGGAGGTGCGGTACACGACGACCATCGGCGTGCCGCAGAGCGCGGCCTCGAGCGTGGCCGTTCCCGAGGCGACGAAGGCGAGGTCGGCGGATGCGAGAAGCGGATGCATGCCCGTCGTCACGATCCGAATCCCGCGCTCCGCGGCGCCGGGAAACTGGTTCAGGGAGAGCCAGGGGGCCCGAACGGCGACGACCTCCAGGTCCAGTCGCCGGGCCAGGCGCGTCGCCGCCTCGGCGAGGGTCGGCCAGTGGCGTTCGAGCTCCGCGGTACGGCTGCCGGGCAGGAGCACGAGCCTCCGGGCCGCGGGCGCCGGAACCGGCGCCGGGGCCGCCAGGCCCTCGCGCACGTCGTCCACGAGCGGATGTCCCGCCCAGACCGCGTCGGCACCGAGGCGCTGGTAGATCTCCGTCTCGAAGGGGAACAGCGTGACGATGCGGCGGGCCCGGCGGGCGATCGTCCGCGCGCGCCAGGGGCGCCAGGCCCAGACCTGGGGAGGCACGTAGTAGACGATCGGCACCCGGTCTCGAACGAGTCGCCGCGCCAGGAGGCCGTGGAAGTCCGGGAAATCGATGAGAACGGCGGCCTCGGGGCGCCGACGCCGGGCCTCGGCATCGAGCCGGGCGAGGGCCGCGCGAAGTGCGGGAAGCTTCTCGACGACTTCGGAGATGCCCACGACCGCGAGGGCCTCCGACGACACCACGCGCTCGAGACCGGCGGACGCCAGCCGCTCTCCCCCCATGCCGAACGCGGAAAGATCCGGCCGGGCCTTGCGAAGCTCGCCGAGCAGACGCGCGCCGTGCAGGTCTCCGGAGGCTTCGCCTGCCGAGATGAGGAGATTCACACGCTCCATGTTCGACAGTCCGCGGCCCCCAGTCAACAGCGCATCGCGGCGCGACCCCGCGCCGCCGGCGCTCGGCGAGGCGCTCTACCTGGGGAGGGGATACATCAGCCAGGCGACCGCGAGGCCGCCGAGAACGAGCGACGCGAGCAGCGTGCCGAAGAGCTTCCAGCGTTCGCGCCGGCCCTCGCGCCAGAGCAGGGCGAAGAACGCCGAGACGAGCAGGGCGTAGAACGTCATGATCAGGAAGTGGTCGGCGGGCAGGATGGCGGCCATCACTTCTTCTTTCCGGACGCGATGTCCCAGCAATCGAGGACCAGAAGCAGGTTCATCAGGCCGCCCGTCAGCAGGTAGGCGCACCCGTACTCGTAGGTCGTGGCGAGGATCGCCCCGCCCGGGTTCTCCGTGAGGGCACGGGCGGCGACGTTGAGCAGGCCCGCGCCGTAGACGGCGAAGGTGGCCAGGATCGTCAGCGGCTGGCCCGGCTCGACCGAGTAGAGGCGGCCCTGGAAGGAGAGGCCGGCCACGAACGTGAGCGTGACGATGACGGCGAAGGCCGCCGCCGTGCGCCGGCGCCCCAGGTAGAAATGGCCCAGGCCCGGAAACAGCCACGCGAGCAGCATGGCCACGTACGGATTGCGCGACGTCGCCTGGGGCGCATTGGTCAAGACGCGGCCTCCGCGAACAGCGGCGCCAGCCGGGCACGCGTCGCTCCGAGCTCCTCGGGCACGACCCGGACGCCGGCCGCGACGGTCATGAAATTCGTGTCGCCCGCCCAGCGGGGTACGACGTGCACGTGGTAATGGCCGGCGATCCCCGCCCCGGCGGCGGCCCCGAAATTGACGCCGACGTTCAGGCCGTCCGTCCGATAGTGCGAAACCAGGACCTTCTGCGCGCGGGTCACCATCGCGATCAGCTCGGACAGCGTATCGGCGCTCGAATCGGAGAACCAGGCCTCGTGGGCGTACGGCGCCACCATCACGTGGCCGTTCGTATAGGGGTAACGGTTGAGCATCACGAAGACGCGGCGGCCCCGCTGGACGACCAGCGACGCTTCGTCGTCACGGGAGGCCGCGGCCTCGCAGAAAATGCACTTCGAGTCCTTGTCCGACACGAGGTATTCGTAACGCCAGGGGGCGAAGAGAACTTCCGGCATTACCGGTTGATCAGTTCCTTCAGCTCCTTGCCGGGCTTGAAATAGGGGATCTTCTTCGCGGGAACCGAGACCTTGACGCCCGTCTTGGGGTTGCGGCCCATCCGGGCCCCCCGCTCCCGCAGCCGAAACGAGCCGAACCCGCGGAGCTCGATCTTCTGGCCGTCCTTGAGCGAACGAACGATCGCCTCGAACACGGTGTCGACGATCGCCTCGGCCTGCTTCTTGGTGACGTCCGTCGCCACCGCCACGCGCTCGATCAGTTCGGCCTTCGTCATCGATCTCCTCCCGGTCCCGAGGGCCTTGCCCGCGGGCCGGCTACTTCTTGCCGGCCTCGTCCGCCTTCTTCCGGGTGCGCTTCTTCTTGGGCGCCGGCTCGGCCGTTGCCGCGGCCGGCTCCCCCTCCGGCGGCGCGGTTTCGGCGGAAGCGACGGGCTCCTCCGGGACGACGGCCGGCTCGGGGGCGACCGTCGCCGCCTCTGCCGGGGCCGCCGAGGAACCGACGCCGACGCCGGACAGACCGACCTTCATCTCGGCGTCCTCGATTCGCAGGATCCGCGCGCGAACCGTGTCGCCCTCCTTGTAGTGGTCCTGAGGCTTCTGGCCGCGTTCGAGCGGAGTCTCCGAGACGTGCATCAGGCCCTCGACGAGCCCCTCGATCTGCACGAACACCCCGAAGTCGGCGATGCGGGTGACGACTCCGTCGACCTCGTCGCCGGGCTGGTGCTTCTCCTTGAAGGTCTGCCAGTCGTTGGGCTGGAACTCCTTGATCGAAAGCGAAATGCGACGATTGTCCTGGTCGATGGAGGTGATGATCGCCTCGACGTCGTCGCCCTTCTTGAGCACTTCGGACGGGTGTTTGACCCGTCGCGTCCAGGACATGTCGGAGACGTGGACGAGTCCGTCGATCCCCTCCTCGAGCTCCACGAAGGCGCCGAAGTCGGTGAGGTTGCGGACCTTGCCCGCCACGCGGCTGCCGACGGCGTACTTGGCCGCCACGCTCTCCCAGGGATCCGGGAGGGTGTCCTTGAGGGAAAGCGAGATGCGCCGCGCCTCGGGGTTGACGTCCGAAACGACGGCCTCGACCGTATCGCCCGGCGAAACGACCTTGGACGGATTCTTGATCTTCTTCGACCAGGACATCTCGGAGACGTGCACGAGGCCTTCCACGCCGTCTTCGAGCTCGACGAACGCCCCGTAGTCGGTCACGTTGGTCACCCGGCCGGTCACTCGCGACCCGGCGGGGTACTTCTCCGGCACGTGCGCCCAGGGGTCTTCGGTCAGCTGCTTGGTTCCGAGGGACACGCGCTCGGTCTCGCGATCGAACTTCAGAACGACCACGTCGATTTCGTCGGCGACCTTGACCAGGTCGGACGGATGGTTCACGCGCCCCCAGGACATGTCGGTCACGTGCAGCAGCCCGTCCAGCCCGCCGAGGTCGACGAACGCGCCGTAGTCGGTCAGGTTCTTGACCGTGCCCCGGAGCACCCGGCCCTCCTCGAGCAGCTGGAGGGTTTCCTTCTTCCGGGCCTCCTGCTCGACTTCCACGACGGCCTTTCGCGAGAGCACGATGTTGCCGCGCTTCTTGTCGACGGAGATGACCTTGAAATCCAGGTCCTTGCCCCGCAGAGCCTCGAGGTTCTTGACGGGCTTGACGTCCACCAGCGAGCCCGGCAAAAACGCCTTGACTCCGATGTCGACGGCCAGGCCGCCCTTGATCCGGTCGATGACGCGGCCGCGGACGGTCGTGCCGGAACGGTACGACTTCTCGACCTCGTCCCAGACCTTCATCTTCTCGGCCTTGTCCTTGGACAGGACCACGTAGCCGTTCTGGTCCTCGGTCCGCTCGAGCAGCACGTCCACCGGATCGCCCTGCTTGATCGTGACCTGGCCTGAGAAATCGGTGAACTCGGTCAGGGGGATGATGCCCTCCGACTTGTAGCCGATATCGACGATCACTTCGGAAGGCGTGATCGACAGGACCCGGCCCCGGATGATCTGGCCCTCCTGCAAGTTCTTGAAGGAGTTCTCGTATTGGGCCAGGAGGTGTTCGTACTCCTGGGCCGTCAGTTCCTGCTCTGTTTCCATCGGCTCGGCTTCCCGACCTCCTGCTTTAGGCTTTTCTCCGGGCATCGGATAAAGGGATCCCCTCTCTTAAGTCGCTGATTTGCAAAGCAATATCCTATGGTTTCGGTGGGAGTGCAGTCAAATGCCCTCCCGGACGCGCCTTTCGATCTCCTCCACGACGGCCGAAACGTCGCGGCCTGTCGAGTCGATCAGCGTGTATCGGGAGTCCAGGGTCAGGGGGGAGTCCGCCCGGGAACCGTCGTCCCGGTCGCGTTTTTCCATCTCCCGGAGGACCTCCGCGTAGGGCCGCGGGGTGCCCCGGTCGGCGAGCTCGCGAGTGCGCCGGCCGGCGCGCTCGGCCGGCTCGGCGGTCAGGAAGTACTTGTGGGGGGTCTCCGGGAAGACCACGGTGCCGATGTCCCGGCCCTCCATGACCCCTCCCCGCTCCCGACCCAGGCGCTGCTGCTGGGCCACCAGGGTCCGGCGGACGGCGGGTATGGCCGAGACGGCCGACGCATAGAGCGAGATCTCCGGGCGGCGGATCGCCGTGGACACGTCTTCGCCGTCGAGGAGCACCCGGTTGCCTCCGTCCGGCGAGCGGGTCAGTTCGACGCGACAGCCCTCGGCGATGCGCGCGACGGCCTGCGGATCCTCGATCGGCAGACGCACGCCGGCCCTTTCGGCCGCGAATCCCACCGCCCGATACATCGCTCCCGTGTCGATGTAGGGGAGCTGCAGCCGGGCGGCCAGGGCCCGGGCGACCGTCGACTTGCCGGCACCGGACGGCCCGTCGATGGCGACGATCAGGGGGCCGCTCAAGCCTTCTTGTCCAGCCGGTACAGGGCCGCCACTTCCGACGCGGCCAGCCGCCGGTAGGCGCCCGGCGTCAGGCGGGCATCGCGGATCGGGCCGATCGCCACCCGCTTCAGCTTCGAAACGGGGTGCCCGACCATCTCGAACATCCGCCGGATCTGTCGCGAGCGTCCCTCCGTGAGGGTCACGCGGAGCCAGGAGTTGCCTTCCTCCTCGCCCCTTCGCGGCGTTCCGGAAACGCGCTCGATGGCGCAGGGCCGGGTCGGTCGGCCGTCGAGGCGCAGCCCGCCGCGGCGCAGCTTCGCGAGCTTCGCTTCGGCCGGCTCCCCCGCCACCTTGACCATGTATTCCTTCGGGCATCCGGTCGAGGGGTGCGTGACGAGGCGCGCGAGATCGCCGTCGTCGGTCATGAGGATGAGCCCCTCGGTCTGCACGTCGAGTCGGCCGACGGGCTTGATCCCCCGGCGCAGGGCCCCCGGGAGAAGGTCGAGCACCGTGTCGCGCTTCCGGGGATCGGACACCGTCGTCACGAACCCCCGCGGCTTGTTCAGCAACAGATACGTCTTCGGTCCCGAGGCCGGACGAATCCGTTTCTCGTCGACCTTGATCGAGTCGCTTTCGGGATCCGCGCGCTCGCCCAGCACCGCAACACGTCCGTTGACGCGGACCCGGCCCTCACGAATCCAGGCCTCGGCCTGGCGCCGGGAAGCGGTGCCGGCGGACGCGATGATCTTCTGGATCCGGACGGGAGGCAGCGTCACTCCTCGGCCGACGGCTCGTCTCCGGGCGGTTCGGTCTCATCCGGAGGCTCGCTGGCCTCGACGTGGATCGACGTCTCGGTCGCCGTCGGAGCGGCGATCTCTCTCGCGTCGACGGTCGCGGCGAGGTCCGAGTCGAGGTCCTCGGGCCGTGGCAGCTCGGCCAGCTCGTTGAGCCCGAAGCGGATGAGGAAGTCCTGCGTCGTGCGGTAGAAGAACGGCGAGCCCACGACCGGCTTCTTGCCCGCCGTGGAAATGAGCCTCTTCTCGAGCAACGTCTTCAGAACGCCCGAAGAGTTGACGCCGCGGATCTCCTGGATCTCCGGGAGCGTGATGGGCTGGCGATACGCGATGATCGCGAGCGTTTCCAGGGCGGCGAGCGAGAGGCGGCTGCGTTCGGTGACCTCGTGAAACTTTCGCAGGAGCGAGTCGAACTCCGGCCGCGTCACGAACCGCCAGCCGCCGGCGACCTTTTCGACGCGCACGCCGCGTTCTTCCGTGTCGGTGCGGGAAGTGAGCCGCTCGAGGGCCGCCGCGACCGCCTTCGGCGCGGCCTCGAGAAGGTCGGCCAGGTCCTTCTCCTTGACCGGCCGCGGCGAAGAGAAGAGGAGCGCCTCGAGCGCGGGCAGAATCCTCTCGATGGAGGTCTCCCGGGGCCTGGGCTCGGCACCGGTCTCGGGCGCGGGTGCGGCGGTCTCGGTCATTCGCTGTAAGTATCGCGTATCTGGTCCGGCGTGAAAACGACGCTCGGTCCGGCTCGCATGGATCTCGGCGAAGGCCCGCGTCTGAAACGCCCGGACGACGCCGAGGCGGATCAGCTCCAGGCAGGCGAGGAACGCCGTCACGGCCTCGGCGCGATAGCGCATCTGGCCCAGAAACTCGAGAAGCGGCATTGTTCGCCGCTCGTCGAGGCGGGCGAGGAGCTCCAGCATCTTGTCCCGGACGGAAAAGCGCAGATGGTGGATCGTCAGCGCCGGGCGGATGCGCCAGGCGGTAGTTCTCCGTGACCGAACGGAACGTCTCGATGAGGTCGAAGAGGGACACTTCGAGGGTCTCTCCCTCCCCGTCGCCCCGGGGGATCTCGGTCTCGGGACGCGGCCACAGGCCGCTCCGGAGGGTGTCCACGGCGTGGAGGGTCTCGGCGGACCGCTTGAACTTCTCGTACTCGAGCAGGCGCTGCGCGAGGTCCGCCCGCGGATCGACCTCGGGCTCGCCCGGCGCCCGCGGCAGGAGCATCTTCGACTTGATGTAGATGAGCTCGGCGGCCATCGCGACGTATTCGGAGGCGACGTCGAGATCGAGCTCCTGCATGGCCTCGAGGTAGGCCGTGTACTGCTCGGTGATCTCCGCGATCGGGATGTCCGTGATCGAGACCTCGTTGATCCGGATCAGGTGCAGCAGGAGGTCGAGCGGCCCGCGGAAGGCCGGGATCGCGACGGGCGGCAGGGCGCCCGGTCCGGTCTCTTCCGCCATCACGGCTCCGGCGAGAGCTTCACGGCCGCCCGGACCTTCTCCATCGTGGCTTCGGCGGCCATCCGAGCCGCGGCGTCCCCGGCGTGCAGGACGTCGCGGACGACGTCGGACGACGCGGCCACCAGGTCGGCGCGTTTCCGGCGAAAGGGCTCGAGCGCCGCGTTCAGGTTGCCGATCAGGTGCTTCTTGCAGTCGACGCAGCCGCGTGCGGCCGTCCGGCACTCGACGTCCACGACCTGCACCTCCGCGGCCGGCGAGTAGAGTTCGTGGAACGGAAACAGGTTGCAGTTCTCGGGGTTCCCCGGGTCGGCGCGGCGGGCCCGGGCCGGATCGGTGACCATCGCCATGACCTTTTCCCGAACCGAGTCGGCCGGTTCGGTGATCCCGATCGTGTTGCCGTAGGACTTCGACATCTTCCGCCCGTCGATGCCGTTGACCCTGGGCGTCGGCGTGAAGAGGGCCTTCGGCTCGGGAAACACTTCGCCGTAGAGTCCGTTGAATCGCCGCACGATCTCGCGGCAGATCTCCAGGTGGCTGGCCTGGTCCTCGCCGACCGGAACGAGGTTCGCGCGGTAGACGGCGATGTCGGCCGTCTGGAGGACCGGGTATCCGAGGAACCCGTGCGTGCCGAGATCCTTCGACCGGAGCTGTTCGATCTGGTCCTTGTACGTCGGGACGCGTTCGAGCCACCCCAGCGGCGTGATCATGGAGAAGTAGAGCGCGAGCTCGGCATGCTGCGGCACCCGCGACTGCAGGAAGATCGTCGAGGCCGCCGGATCGAGGCCCACGGCGAGCCAGTCGAGCACGGCTTCCCGCGTGTTGGCCGCCAGGGCCGCGGTGTCGGCGTAGTCGGTCGTGAGCGCGTGAAGATCGGCGACGAAGAAGAAACAGCGGAACCGGCCGGAGTTCTGGAGGTCGACCCAGTTCTTGACCGCCCCGAAGTAGTTGCCCGAGGTGGACGCGTCCGGTGGGCCGCAGGCCCGAGAGCACCGTCTCGCCCATCACAGACCCCCGAAAATCAGACGCAGGACCGCGATCTGGATCGGCCGGAAGACGGTGCCGAGGACGGGCGTGGCGATCAGAAGCAGCAGGATCAGAAAACCGAAGGGCGCGATCGTCGCGTAGAGCCGGGCGGCGGGGGCCCCGACGAGCGAGACGACGACCCCGCTGCCGTCGAGCGGCGGGATCGGCAGCAGGTTGAAGACGGCGAGCATCACGTTGACCATCGCGAAGATGTAGAGAACGTAGGCGATCGGCGCCAGTGTCCCCGACCGCGAAGCGGTTGCCCCGGAGGGCGTCGACCAGGTCCGCCATCGCAGACGGGTCCATCGCTCCGATCACGCGCAGGAGCACGATTCCGACCCCGGCCAGAAGGAAGTTCGAAGCGGGCCCGGCCGCCGAGACCATCAGGTTGGCGAGACGCGGGTTCGCCGTTCGCCGCAGGTCGACGGGTGTCGGCTTGGCGGCCCCGAAGATCAGACCCGAGAAGAAATAGAGCAGGGCCGGCACGAGGATGCTCCCCACGGGGTCGATGTGCCGGATGGGGTTCAGGCTGATCCGGCCCAGGTCCCGGGCCGTCGTATCCCCGAACTTGAGGGCCGTCCAGGCATGCGCCGACTCGTGGAAGGAGATGGCGAAAAGGATCACCGCGAGCTGGATGGCGAAGTCGACGATCTTGTGTTCCAAGCGGCAGGACTATAGCAAGCGCCTGAGCCGCCGCGGCTTGTGGGAGGCGGCAAAAGGCCGTAGATTCCGCGCCGGTCGCCGAAACCTTCCCCGGGAGACGACGTCTCCCCCTGTTGGCCGGACGAATGGAAACCAGAGGCAGCGAGGATCTCGACCTGCTCGAGAGGATTCGCCGCGGGGACACCGGCGGCGCGGCAGAGCTTTTCGAGCGCTACTCGCCGGCGCTGCTCCGGTTCACCGACCGGATGCTGTCCGATCGGGCTTCGGCCGAGGAAGTGACACAGGAGGTTTTCGTCAAGGTGATCTCGAGAGCGCATCAATACGACGGGAGGGCCGGAGTGGCGTCGTGGCTCTTTGCCATCGCGGCCAACGCCTGCCGGGACCGCCGGCGGCGCGACCGGCGCGCGACCGTCGTCCCGCTCGAGGCGGTGGCCGAACCGAGCGCGCACGGCGAGGGAATCGAGTCGGTGATCACCTCGCGGGAGAGGCGCCAGGCGGTGCGGGAGGCGCTTTCCCGGCTCTCCGACGAGCAGCGCGAGGCGCTCGTCCTCGCCCGGTACCACGGAATGCCCTACGCCGAGATCGCCGAGACCCTCGGGATCTCCGTCGGTGCCGTCAAAACCCGCATCTTCCGGGCCGTCGAGACCTTGAAGGCCCATTTCTCGGAGGGACAAGCATGGACTGCCGCGACGTAACCGCGATCGCCCTCGATCGGCTCGCCGGCGAAGGCAGCGAGGCCGCGCGCCGGGAGCTCTCGGCGCACCTGGCGGCCTGCGAAGCCTGCCGGGCCGAGATGGTCCGGCTCGAGGACCTCTGGACGGTCCTCGGGACGGACCCCGATGCCGAAGTCACTCCCGAATTTCGCCGCCGCTCGCTCGCCCTGCTCGAGGAGGAGACGATCCGGCGCCGGATTCGCGAATTCCGGCCCCGGGCCGCGCGACGGTTCGTCCGCCCGATGCTCCAGGCCGCGGCGCTGCTCGGCGCGGGCAGTCTCGGCTACCTCGTCGCCCGCGGCCTGCCCGGCGGTTCGGCTCCGGCGGCCGGCGGCAGCTCCCGCCGTGGCGGTCGAGCGTCCGGAGGCGTCCCGGTTGCCGGACCTGACCGGAAGTCCCCGCCTCTCGAACGTCTCCTACCTCCCGGCCGATGCCGACGGACGCGTGGGGATCGAGTTCGACGTGACGACGCGCCGCACGATCGTCGGCCGGCCGGAGGAGCCCGAGGTGGCGAAGCTGCTCGCCTACATGGTCTCGCGCAGCGCGGACACGGCGGGCGAGCGGTCGCGAGCGATCACGCTCGTCTCGGAACATTACGGCGCGGGCAGCGCTGAGGCCTCGCCCGAGATCGTCGCCGCGCTCTGCGCCACGCTTCGCCAGGACTCGAATCCGGGCGTTCGCAAGAAGGCGGCCGACGCGCTCGCATCCTTCCGAATGACTCCCGAGATCCGCACCACTTTTCTGGAGGCCCTGTCCCGGGACGCCAACCCGGCGGTGCGGCTGGCCGCCGTCGACGCTCTCGCCGCGGCGGCCAAGCAGTCGCCGGACGCCCGGACGATCGAGTCGCTCCGGGAGAAAGCGGTGGATCCGCGGGAGAACGGCTTCGTCCGCGCCAAGGCCGCGTCGGCCCTCAAGGCGATCTCGTTCTGAGGAAAGGCCCAGCGAAACTCCCATGACCGACCAGCGTCTCTCTCTCACGATGAACACGTTGAAGTTCGACCGCCGCCGCGACGAATTCGAGACGCCGACGGCGCGCGCCGACCGCCTCGCCGTCTGGATCCTGCTGGCCATCGGGCTCCTCCTGATGCTCGTGTCGACCGGCAAGGCCGAGCAGGGCACGGCGACGCGGACCGAACGAATTACCGGAACCCTGACCTCCGGCCAAACGCTCTCCGTCGAGAACGTCTCGGGAGAGATCGTGGCCAGGTCCGGCCCGGCGTTTTCGGCCGTCGTCACCATCAGCGCGTCGGCGCCGACGCAAAAGCAGGCGGAAGAGCTCCTTCGCAACGCCCGCATCGTTCAGAGCCACGACGAGGACGGCTGGTCGCTCGAGACGCGGTGGCCCGGCATGCGCGGCCGCGGCGATCGGTCTTCCCGGCCGGCCGCCTGCTCCCGCTGCCGGGTCGAGGCGAGCTATGCGCTGACGGTGCCGCCGGGCGTCGCGGCCGAGCTCCAGACCGTCAACGGCGACGTGCGTGTCGAGGACGTCGGCGGCAGCCTGTCGTTGTCGAGCGTCAACGGGGCGATCGAGGCCCGCGGCGTGCGGGCCAGCCTCGAGGCCCAGACCGTGAACGGCTCGATCGACGCCGTGTCCCAGACTCTGCCGGCGCAGGAAAGCGTCGAGCTGCAGTCCGTCAACGGCTCGGTCAACCTGACCCTTCCGAAGGACGCCCGCTTCGACTTTTCCGCCGAGACGATGAACGGCACGATTGCTTCGACGTTTCCGCTCCCGCCCGCCGCGTTCCTGTCGGGCGGGCACCCTCGGGACGACATGTCGGGTCATCCCAGGAACTCCGAGAAGAAGTCCCGCCAGATCGTCGTGACCGACGAAGACGGAGAATCGACGTTCGTCGATCTCGACGATCTCGATCAGGAGCTGGCGGAGTCGATGAAGGACGCCGAGCGTCAGATTCGCCAGGCGGAGCGCCGGCTGCGCGAGAGCGGCGACGAGATGCGGCACGTCGGGCGCGAGCTGCGAACCATCCGGATCACCGATCCCCGACGCGAATACAGCGCCTCGATCGGGAAGGGTGGCGCGCGGGTTCGCCTCGAGACCCTCAACGGGACCGTGATGCTGCTCGCCGCGGGTACCCGGGAGCAGGACGCGAAGTCGCTCGTGTCCGGGCGGCGGGAGTTCGTCGTGACCGTCCCCGAAATGCCCGTGAACGGTCCCCGGCCGCGTCGCCCCCCTGCCCCCGGTACCTCCCGTGCACGGCGTCGCGCGGGTCCCGGCCGTGCCTCCGGTTCCCCCCGTTCCCCCGGCGGACTTCGACGGCGAGGTCGTCCGCGGCGACGTCAACGGCGACTTTCTCTCGACGACGAGCGGCGGAAGCTATCGGATCGGACGGGTGAGCGGGCGGGTCAAGATCCTGACGCACTCGGGAGAGATCCAGGTCGGCGCCATCGGGTCGGGAGGCGAGCTCAAGACGTTCGGGGGCGACGTCATCCTCGGACCCGTGACCGGGGATCTCAAGGTCTCGACGTCGGCCGGCGACATCCGCATCGACTCCGTCTCCGGATCGGCGCTGGCCGACACCGCCGGGGGCGACATCCGGATCCAGAGCGTGGGCGGGAGCCTCGACGCGAACACCGCCGGCGGCGACGTGATCGTGCCCCGCGTGGGCGGGAGCGTGCGCGCCTCGACGGCCGGTGGCGACGTCCGGATCGGCCTGACGAGCCGCGACGTCCGTGGCGGCGTGACGATCCGCAACTCGGGGGGCGACGTGTCCTTGTTCGTGCCGGCCGACTGCAAGGCGGACGTGGAGCTCGTCGTGACCGGCGCAGACGACGACGACACCGTCATCCGGTCGGACTTCCCCTATCTCACGCTCGACAAGAGGCCCGGCACGCAGCGGGCCACCGCCACGCTCAACGGTGGCGGCGAGAAGATCGTGATCCGCACGACGTCGGGGTCGATCCGTCTCCGCAAGTCGCCCGCGTCCTGAGCCGGCGGCCGGGCCGTTCCTAGCGGATCCGCAGGACAGCCCGCCGTTCGAGCTCTACTTCCTCGCCCGTCCCCTGCCGCGGATCGTGGGTGCCCGTCGACAGATACTCGCGGATGCCCGGCGCGAAACGGCGCCACGGCCCGCCGAAGGCCTCGAGGGTCGCGGACGCATCTGCCGTGTTGTCGCGCGACAGGCTGCGGAGCTGGTCTCGCGTCAGCGGCGGATCCGAAAGAACGCCCCGCCGGGCGAGCCACTCGAAGCCCGAGGCCAGCAGGCGGCCGTACCACAGCGGAAAGTGGATCAGCCGCTTGCCCGGCTTTCCGACGGCCGCCGCGATCTCGCGGTAGACCTCGTTGAGGGTGAGCACGTCCGGTCCGCCCACCTCGTAGATTTTCCCGGCCGTCTCGGGCCGTTCGAGAGCGGACGCGAAGACGCGCGCCACGTCGAACACGGAGACGGGCTGAAAGCGGGTGGTCCCAGGTCCGATGACCGGGATGAAGCCCGGGTTGAGCCTCACGATGGGCGCGAGGAGCGACACGAATCCGTCGCCCGGTCCGAAAATGATCGAGGGGCGGAAGATCGTCCAGTCGAGGCCGGACGCTCCGACGGCCCGCTCGCCGGCCGCCTTGCTCCGGCCGTATTGGGACGGAGCGTCTTCAGAGCTCCCCATGGCGCTCATGTGCAGGTAGCGGCGGACGCCGGCGCCCCGTGCCGCGGCGACCACGTTTTCGGTGGCCTCGCGATGCATCCGGTCGAAGGTCTGGATTCCCTTCTCATTGATGATCCCGACCAGGTGGACGACCGCGTCGCGCCCGGCCGTTGCCGTTCCGAGGGAGGCCGGATCGAGGACGTCGCCCGCCACCGTTTCCACGGGGTGGTTGTAACGGTTGCGCGTCTTCTCCGGCGATCGCGCGAGCACGGCGACGGCGTGCCCGGAGTGAAGCAGCCGGTTGACCAGATGCGTTCCGACGAACCCCGTCCCACCGGTCACGAGAATTTTCAAGCCCACCTCCGCGGCCGTCTTGTACCACGCCGGCGAACGCGACGCCCGCAGGCCGTACGGAACTACGGGTACCCGAAGAGATCGCTCGCCACGGTCCGGCCCTCGGCCCGCAGGGCCAGGATTTCGCCGCGCGCCTGCGGGAGGCGGGCCAGGTCCCGCACCGGATCGGCGACCCGCAGGGCCGGCAGGCCGCTCTGGCGTGTCCCGAGCAGGTCGCCCGGTCCGCGGGCTTCGAGATCTTTCTCGGCGATCACGAACCCGTCGGCTGTCTGCTCGAGCACCGCGAGCCGACGGCGGGCCTCGTCCGTCGCGCCCGGCCCGACGATCAGAGCGCACCAGCTCTGACGCTCGCTCCGGCCGACCCGGCCTCGGAGCTGGTGGAGCTGCGCCAGTCCGAACGTCTCGGCGTTCTCGACGATCATGAACGTGGCCTCCGGAACGTCGACGCCGACCTCGACGACGGTGGTCGAAACGAGTATGGGACAGCGGCTGGCAGCGAAGTCCGCGAGGATCGCCTGCCGTTCGGCCGATCGCAGGCGGCCGTGGAGGACGCCGATCCGCACCCCCGGCAGGGCGGCCGCAATGCGATCTGCCGTTTCGCGGGTCGCCGCCACCTCGCGCGCGCCTTCCTCGATCGCCGGAACGACCACGTACACGCGCTCCCCCGCGGCGGCTCGCTCGCCGGCGAAGCGATAGACGCGGTCCCGGGCGGCCTCCTCCCGCACGCGGGTGACGACCGGAGAGCGACCGGGAGGCTTCTCGTCGAGGACCGACACGTCCAGCTCGCCGTACACGGCCCAGGCGAGCGACCGCGGGATGGGGGTGGCGGTCATGATCAGGACGTGCGGGGCCGGGTCGCCCTTGCGAAAGAGGCGGGAGCGGTGAGCCACGCCGAAGCGGTGCTGCTCGTCGACCACCACGAGACCGAGCCCGTGGAACCGGACCGGGGACTCGACCAGGGCGTGCGTGCCGATCAGGGCATCGATCGAGCCCGCGGCCAGGCCGTCGAGGAGGGCCCGGCGGGTCCGACCCCGCACCCGCCCGGTCAGAAGGCCGAGCCGCACGCCGGCCCCGGACAGCCAGGACGACAGGCTTTCGGCATGCTGTTCGGCCAGGATCTCGGTCGGCGCCATGAGGGCGGCCTGCGCGCCGTTCTTGGCGGCAATGAGCATGGCGAGCCCGGCCACGACGGTCTTGCCGGACCCCACGTCGCCCTGGAGGAGCCGGGCCATGGCCCGGCCGGATCCGAGGTCCTCGGCGATTTCCCGAACGGCGCGTTTCTGGGCCCGGGTCAGGGGAAAGGGCAGGACGTAGCGCGCGAGCTGGCGAATCGCCTCCTCGGCCGGCAGCCGACGCCCCCGCCTCTCACGCAGCCGGGCCCGGCGGTCTTCGATCCGTGCCGCCAGCGCGAGAAGTTCCTCCCGGGCGAGCTCGGACAGCGCCGGCCTCGCGGAATCCACGTGCGTCGGGAAGTGCGCTTCCTCGAGCGCCCGCAGAACCCGGGCGGCCGGGGCCGCGATCGTCCGAAAATCCGGTGCGAGCGCGTCGAGCGCGCGCCGGACGAGGCTGCGCCACGGTCGGGCCGGGATGTCGGCCACGCGGTGGTAGATGCCGACGATCCGGCCGACGTGCAGCGGGTCCGACTCCTCGTCGGCCCCGAAGATCTCGGTCTCGGGGTTCTCGATCCGCATCTCGCCCTTGCTTCCCGCGACCGGCGCTCCGTACAGGGCCGCGCGCTTGTCCGCCAGCGCCCGGGCGAACGACGGATATCGGTTGTGCCAGACGACGCGCACCGCCCCGGTCCCGTCGTCGGCGACGGCCTCGACGCGCAGCAGTCCGCGCCGCATGCGGATCGACCGGACGCCCTGGAAGCGGACGAGGATCGTCGCGGGTCGCCCCCACTCGAGGCTCGACACCGTCGCGAAGTGACGCCGGTCTTCGTACCGGAACGGCAACGCCAGCAGAAAGTCCGCGACCGTGGAGAGCCCGGCGGACGCCAGGCGGCCGGCCCGGGCGGGACCGACGCCCGGGAGGCGGGCGATCGGATCACCCGGATGAATCCGACTCGGTGGTGCCCCGGCGGAGAGCGTCAGCGACTCTCGGGCGCCAGGAAGGTCAGCGAAACGAGGCCGAACTTGAGCACGTCGCCGTTGGCGATGGCGAGCGGGACCCCGGTCGTGAGGCGATTCCCGTTCACGTGCGTGCCGTTCATGACGCCGATCTCTTCCATCACGTAGTAGGTGTCGGCCATGACATAGAGCTTGGCGTGCCGCCGCGAGGTGGATCGCTGCGGGTCGAGCGGGGTCAGGTCGACGTCCGGCGTGATTCCGGTCACCGGGTCGCTGCGGCCGACCAGCGTGTCGCCCTCCCGGTTGAGGAAAAACTCCGACGGCGGATCCTCCCCCACGAGGCGGAAGGCGTCGTGCTCCGGGGCCCGCTTCCTGGGAGCCGGAGCCGGCGGCTTCTCCTCCTCGACGACCTGCCGCCCCTGGGCCTGCTCGAGCATCGCCGTGACCTCGCGGAGCCGCCGCGAGAGCTTGCGCATCATGCGGATGGCGATCTCGGTGTTCGACTTGAGCATCGCGTCGAAAGTGGCGCCGTTGATGCGCACGAGTTCGACGTCGGTCTTCGCGCGCGCCGACGCGGTGCGGGGCACGTCTTCGAGCACGCACATTTCGCCGAAGAAATCGCCCTTCTCCAGCGTCGACAGGATGCGGGTCTCGCCGCCGATCGTCTTCAGGAGCTCGACCGTCCCCGACTGGATGATGTACATCTCGGTCCCGATGTCGCCTTCGGAGAAGACGATGTCCCCCATCGGGTGGCTGACGAGGAACTTCTCGTAGGGGTTCTTGCCGGGACCGCCGGGCCCGGACTTGAAGACGGCCTTCACGGAGGGCATGACCCTCAGGCCACCCCCGGGCCCGAGGAACTCCAGGAGGCCCGCCGAGGTATCCACGCGAACCGGGACCCCGAGCGGAAGGGTCCGGGACCGGCGGAGATGCCCCGCGGGTATGCCCCGCACCACGGGGAACGGAGCCCCGGTAAAACGGTCCGCGAGCCAGGCGTCGACGGCTTCGGGGGATTCTCCGCCGCCGCGCGCGCCGGGCGAAATCGAGCCGATGAGCATGGCTTGCAGTCCATCGAGGGTACCCGACCGCTCCAGTTGGGTCAACATTCGGTCGATCCGGTACGCCGGTTCCGCCACGTCCTCCCAGAAAAGGACCGCCCCGCGGCCGTCGATGGCCTCGGGCGTGCCGGCGAGTGAGGCGATCAGGGACAGGCAGCCGCCGACGAGCGGCCCCTCGGCGGAGCCGGCGGACGAGGACTTCCGACGCCGGGAAGCGGTGAGGCTCGGGCCGGGCGCCGGCGAGAGCACCGGTTCCCAGTCGAGGCCCTCCTCTTCGGCCATCGAAACGGCCGGCATCGGACCGTAGAAGGCGACGAGGCCCGCCCGGGCCCGGAGGTAGGCGAACAGCGCGGTCAGGTCGGATCCTCCGAGGTGGATCCGCGGGCGCGCGGCAATTTCCTCCGGCGAAAGCGAGGCGAGGATCCGCGCGGCGCCGTACCCGCCCCGCGCGAAGAAGATCGCGTCGACATCGGGGCGTGCGAGCAGGTCGCGGTATCCCTCCGCGCGCTCGCGATCCGAGCCCGCCAGGAATCCCCGGCGCGCCCCGGTGTTCGGCGCGCAGGACCACACGATAGCCGCGGAGCTCGAGGGCAGCGACGCCGGCGGCGAGCCGCCGGGGTTCGACGGGGCCCGAAACGGCGCGCTATGCCGATCGTGGATCGCCGGGAGCAGACGCGGCGGGAGGATCAAGAGGCCCCGAGCGGGCCGGTAAGCCGAATCCTGTGCTCCGGTCGCCCGGAGTCGCGATCATTCCTCTGGGCCCGAGGTCGCCCTCGGGCTCGAGCAGCCGACCCGGAGGCAGCTCACGTGAAGTGAGGCGGGACGGGCGCCCGCTGCCCCCCTATTTGGCCTTGCTCCGCATGGGGTTTGCCGTGCCCCCGCCGTTGCCGGCGGGGCGGTGCGCTCTTACCGCACCGTTTCACCCTTGCCGTCCTTTCGGAAGGCGGTTTGTTTTCTGTGGCACTTTCCTTCGCGTCGCCGCGACCGGGGATTACCCGGCATGCCGCCCGTGTGGAGTTCGGACTTTCCTCTCCGGTTGCCCGGAGCGATCACGTGGCCCGCTCGGAGCCGCACCGACTCTACCATGAGGGTCGCGACCTGCGGCCCACGCCGCCCATTAGGGTTCCGTGTCCCGGTTTTGCGGGTCGGCGAAGTACCGGAGCCATTCGTCGACGTCCACGCGTCCGCCAGGGCTCCGGTCTTGTTCTCCGGACGGGGTTTTGCCCCGGCGTCTGCCGAAGCGCGCGAAGAATTCGCTCGGGCGGACAGACCTTGCGCGCCCGCGTCCCGGCACCGGGTCGCCGAGGCCGCGATCGGCCGTTACGACGATGATCTCCCCCGGCGCACGGGCCCTTTCGACTTCCTGGACGATGGCGTCGTCGGCGCCGCTGCGTCCCGGCACGCCGCGAACGGTGAGTGACCCCAGGCTGGTACCGCGGCCTTCCGCCGGGCCGTCGAAGAAGAGCACGGCCCGCGCCTGTGATTGACGAAGCCTCTCGGCGAGCTCCGCCACGAGGGTACGTCGGTCCTCGTCCGAAGGCCGCGCCGACCCGCCGGAGACGGCCGATCAGGTTGTTGCCGTCGAGAAGGTACGGCATCTCATGCCGTCCGGGCGCGCCGCGGGTGCTTGAGGCGGAAGAAGAGCACGGCGAGCCCGCGGAGCACGCGGCGGCGGTCGACGATGAGCAGCACCACCAGGGCGCCGAGAAAGATCGCCGTGAACCAGGGAACGAAGAAGACGAGCGCACCGAGGGCCACGGCGAAGGCGTCCTCGGCCAGGGAGAGCGCGAGCTGGGCGAAACCGCGCGTCGCGGCCGTGGACGTCAGGCGCGTCGTCGATTTGGCCAGGTGGGTAGCGAGGGTGGCGAGCGCTCCCGCGAGGACCAGGGCCGCGCGCGAGGCGGCCGATGGATTCCGGGACGCCGCGAGCATCAGAAGAGCGCCGACGACCGGGCGCAGGAGCGTCTGGGCCAGGTTCCAGAGGTGGTCGACGAAGGGGATCTTGTCGGCGACGAATTCGGCGAGGAACAGAACGGTGCAGGCCGTCAGGACGCGCATGGCTCGAGAGAAACGCCGCGGCCGGCCCCGGAAACTCCTGAGCGGCAGGAGAAGCACGAGGCCGTTGAAAAGAAGGAGGACCGCCCAGGCGTTCAGGCCCGCGGCGGCCGCGAGCCCCAGGCCCGTCAGGATCGCGGTCAACCGCGATGCCGGAAGAGGCGGGACAGGATGCCCGGTCGTCCCGGGGCCGGGAATCGTCGGGGTCGGGCACGGCTTCGCCCTCGGGCGCGCCCTCGAGGCCGGAGCAGGCGGCGGCGCGAGCGCCGCGGCGTCGAGCACCCTTTGCAGCAGGGCCTCGTTGTCCGGCGACGGGTCGAGCGACACCGCCCGCCGGGCGAACGGCTCGGCCTCCAGCGGGCGCTGGTGCTCGAGCAGGATCCGGGCGGCCTCGACGGACAGGCCGACGCGCCGACTGTCGAGCCGGGCGGCCTCTTTGAGATTCGCGAGGCCCTGATCGGTCCAGTTGGGGTTCTTCAGCTCGACCTGCGACAGAACGTAGCGGTACTCGGCGTTGTCGGGCACGAACCGGATCGCCTCACGGAGCATCTCGACCGCCGGGTGATAGTCGCGCTCTTCGATCAGCTGCCGGGCCCGCCGGAAGTTTTGCGCCGCGAGCTTCTTTCGGGCCTCCGGGTCCGTCGTCGGGGACGACGTCATCAGCACCGACGCCGGCGCCGCATCCAGGCTCTGGTCGTAGATCGCGCGCTTTTCCGGGTCCGAAAGGGTGTCGTACGACGCCTTCATCCGCTCGAAGACGGCATTGAGCTCCTTCTCGAACATGCCCAGGTCCTCGCGGTGGCGCAGGTCTGGGTGGAAGAGACGGCTGCGCTCGAAGTAAGCCTCGGCGACCTTTTCGGGCGGCGCGTCGCGCGGGATGCCGAGAAGCTCGTAGTGGGTCAGCCAGTCGATTCGCCGGTAGGTGTTCTTGACGAGCTCGGCGTGTCCCGGCGAGCGGTCGGACGGCTGGGCCGCCACCTCGACGTTGAGCCCGTGGAACCCGCCCCGGCCGCTCGCGGGACGCGCGACGCCTTCCCGCTTCCACTCGACGATCCCGCAGGAGACCAGGCCGTAGAGGATCTTCGCCGTGGCGCCGCGGGAGGAGCCCGCGATCTTGAGCAGGGAATCGACCTCGAGGATGCCGTCGATGCGCGACAACAGGTAGGCCTCCTGAGGCGTCAGCGGCAGGTACTGGTAGCGGGACATCGGGTCGGTCGCCAGGATCGGGACACGGTGGCCGTCGCCGAGCCGCTCCCGGAAAGCCTCGCTCTCGGGCAGCCGGCGGATGCCTTCGACGATGATCGCGGCCGTGGAAAGCGAAAGGGCGACGTCGGGGTCCAGCACGCCGGAGGAGGACTGGAACTTGTACTCCCCCGCGTCCCAGGCAAAGGTCGAAAAGACGATCTCCTCGACCAGCCGGCGCATTTCCGCGTCGAGGACCGTCCGGGAGACCAGGCCACGGTCGACGAGGATCTTGCCGAGGCGGGCGCGGCCCTGCTTGGCGACGGTTTCCAGAGCCCAGTTCAGGTCGGTGTCGGTGATGCAGCCGCGGCGCTTGAGGAACGCGCCGATCCGCTGGCCCTCGCGGGAGGACGTCGCGGTGCGAAGCTCCCCCTTCTCGAAGAAAAGGTGTCGCGTCTCGTCGCCGCGGACGAGCGTGAGGGTTCCCTTGAGCCCTTCCAGGAAGATCCGCCGCAGAACCTGCGGAAGGGGCGTCTCGGAGAGGGATCCGCGAAACCCGGCCGATGCCGCCTGTGTGGTCATTTCGTCGGTGTGACTGTGTGGGCCTCAGGGTAGCAGAAAGTGGCCCGTCAGCGTATGGCCACCACCATGGGATGGTTTCGCGCCGTCGAAAAGAAGCCGGGGGCTCCGGCGAGCCCGCGGGACGCGTCCTCCTGGGTGGGGTACCGGCCCCAGAGGACCTTGAAGCACGTCCGTCCGTGGAATTCGGTCGAGACGACCCACATCGAGCCGGTCGGACGATCGTGGGACCAGGCCTGGATCAGCGAGGGCACCTCGCAGGCGAGCTCGAGCTGAACCGCAAAGCGCGCGTTCCGGTCCGCGGCCGCGATCCTTCGGTCGCGCTCGGCCCGGTCGAGCCAGGCCTTCCGCGTCCGTCCGGGCACGCCGGCCGCGCGCGGCGCCGGCCGAGGAACTCTTCGCCGTCCGCCGGGGCGTGGGGACGGGCGTCGGAACGCGCAGCGTAGGCGCAACGCTCGGCGCCGGCGGGTTCGCGGCTGCAGGCGAAGCGGCTGCGGGGATCTGCGGCGATGATGCCGGGGGGGTCTGCACCGCCTCGACCGCCGACGCCGCCTCCGCCCCGGTGGGGACCGGCGACGGTACGACGGCCGTTGGCTCGGTCCCCGCCGGACCGTGCGCGCGCCAGTAGAGCACCCCGGCGACGATCGCCGCGAGAACGACGAGCACCCACAGGAGCGGCGACGTCGATCGATGCTGCGGCCGCTCGAAGGCGCCGACGCCGGTCGTCCGATCCAGAGGCCGGTCGAACGCGGTGCTGCCGGCGGCGTCCGGGTCCATGAGATCCCCCGGGATGGCCGACATCGCCTCTTCGGGTGGGGCCATCGCCTCTTCGCGATCCTCATCCGGTTGGACCGCGGCGGGCGGCACGTCGAGCGGGACGTCGTCGAATTCGGCCGCCGAGCGGATCGGCTCTTCCGCCACCGCTTCGATCGACTCGTCGTCGGGCGCTGGAAGGTCTTTCTCCTCGATGTCGACTTCGGGTTCGAGCTCCTCCACTTCGAGGTCGCGGCCGGCGTCCGAGGGCTCGGTTTCGTCCGTGCCGGAAGGTTCCTCCGCGACCGTGGTATCGGGGGCCTCGGCCGGCCCGGGCGGAGGCGAAGCCGCCGAATCCGATTCCTGGATCGCGTAGGCCGGATGGACGAGCCCCAGGGTCACGAGCGCGGCGAGGAGCTTTTCCACGGCGAACGAGTCCGCCGGCGCTTCGCTGGCGATCTCCGCCGCGGTCGACTCGCCGTCGATGAGCCGGACGACCGACTCCGCGTCGTCCGTCAGGCCGAACGTCGAGAACTCGGCATCGAAGCGCGAGTCCCGTACGAGCGGCACGTCCACCCCGCCGAGGTGATGCAGCACGAGGCTGCGGTCCCGGGAGCGCAGGAAGAGCTCGAGAACGAGCCTCGGGATCGTCAATCGGAACTCGCCGGCCTCGCGGGCGGCCGACCGAAAGAACGTGTAGTCGCCTTCGATCCAGGTCAGAAGGTCCGAAAGGACTTCGACGGCGCGGATCTTCTCGCCCCAGCGCCACTCGCGCCGGGTCAGGACGCCGGCCTGGAGGGCCGCCATGGCGCGGTCCATGCCCTCCGAGGCCGAGAGGCGTTCCAGGTTCGACGCCTCCAGCTTGCCCGCGCGAACGAGGATCGCCGCCGTGTCGAAGCGGGCGTCGGACGAGGACGCGCCGACGATCTCGCCGGCCGCCAGATCGAAGCCGGCCGTGGCTCCGGAGCGCTGGAACTGCAGCGAGCCGCTGGCAGTCTCGCGCCAGAGCGCGACGAGCCCGGCGAGAACGTCCGTGCCCCGGATCTCCCCCTCCGCGCCGAAGGTCGTTCTCATGCGGAGCGGGCGTCGGCGCGCCCCAGGTAGGCGGCCACGGCGCGCGCCGTGACGGGTCCAACGGCGGCCTCGATCTCGCGCGGACTGGCGGTCCGGAGTCCCTTCACCGAGCCGAATCGCTGCAACAGGAGCCGGGCGCGGGCCGGACCGACGCCGGGAATCTCCCGGAGCCCGGTCTCACGCATGTGTTTGCCGCGCCGCAGCCGGTGCCGGGCGATCGCGAAGCGGTGGGCCTCGTCGCGCGCCCGCTGGATCAGCTGGAGGGCCGGATCCTTCCGGGAAAGACGGATCGGCTCGGGCCGGCCGGGAACCCAGACCTCTTCCTCGCGCTTGGCCAGCCCGGCGATTGGCAGTTCCAGGCCGATTCGGTCGAGGGCCGTCAGGGCGGCCTGCAGCTGCCCCCGGCCGCCGTCGACGAGGACCAGGTCCGGCCAGGGCCCGTCCTGGGCCTGAACCCGCCGGTATCGGCGGTCGACCGCTTCCGCCATGCTGCGGAAGTCGTCGGGTTCGAGGAGGGATTGAGACGCGATGTTGAAGAGCCGGTATTCCGACTTCTTCGGCCTGCCGTCCTCGAACACGACGAGCGAAGCCACGCTGTCGGTGCCCTGCGTGTGCGAGATGTCGAAAGCCTCGATCCGGTGCGGCGGGAGGGCCAGGCCGACGGCGCGCCCCAGCCGTTCGGCGGCGACGGCCTCGTCGCCGCCGACCCGGCGAAACCGGATCCGGTGCCGCTCGCGGGCGTTGACCTCGGCGAGCCGAAGGCGGTCGGCGGCGGCCCCCCGCCGGGGCATCCGCACGGCGACCCGCGACCCGCGGCGCGCCGCCAGGAACTCTTCGAGCAACCCGCCGTCGATCTCGACGGGCAGGTGAATCTCCTGCGGGAGGAATGGGTTCGTGTCGTAGAACTGCGGAAGAAACGTCTCGAGAAACGCGCCGGGCTCGATCTCCTGGGACTTCTCGAAGAAAAAGTCCCGCCGGTCCTGCAGCACCCCGCCACGAACGACGAGGACCGCGACGGCCACGTCCTGACCCGATTCGAAGAACCCGAAGACGTCGACATTCTCGCCCTTGAGCGACTGCACCACCTGGCGTTCCGCGACCTCGCGGACCGTGCGCAGCGAGTCCCGGTACGCGGCGGCCATCTCGAAATTCTCCTCCTCCGAGGCCGACTGCATCTTCCGGACGAGGCGTGTCTCGAGCTCGTCGTTGCGTCCCTGGAGGAAGAGGACCACGTCGGCCACCGCGTCGGCATAGGCCTCTCGGGTCGTCAGCCCGGCGACGCAGGGGCCCAGGCAGGCGTGGAGGTCGTAGTAGAGGCAGGGCCGGGGCAGCTTTCCGTCGATTTCGAGGGTGCAGGTCCGGATCTGGAAGTGCCGGGTGACCATCCGCATGATCCGCCGTGCGAGTCCCCCCCAGAAAGGCCCGAAGTAGGAGTGTCCGTCCTCCTGAACGCGACGCGTGACCAGGGCCCGGGGCCAGGGTTCGGCCGTGGTGATCTTGATGTAGGGATACGTCTTGTCGTCGCGAAGGCACACGTTGTATCGGGGCCGGTGCTTCTTGATCAGCGTGTTTTCGAGCAGCAGGGCCTCGAGCTCGGTGTGCGTGACGATCGTCTCGATCTCGCGGTGGGCGCGCAGGAGGGCGGCCGTCTTGGCGCTGTCGGCGCCCGAACCGAAGTACGAGGCGACGCGCTTCTTCAGGGACCGGGCCTTGCCCACGTAGAGCAACTTTCCCTTGTCCCCGCGGAAGAGATAGACGCCGGGGGAATCGGGCAGATTCTCCGGCGCGCGGGCATCAACCACGCCATCAGTTTAGCGCGGTTGGCAAGTTCGTCGCGGTCCGGTTCGGTATGATGACGACATGCCGATGTACGAGTGCCCGTACTGCTACACACCCGTGGAGCCGGGCACGCCCGTCTGTCCCAATTGCGGGCGGGAGCTCGAGCGCTGGCAGACCGGGTTCTACACGCGGCAGCGCCCGCTCGCCGCGCGCTCCCGCACGGCGGTGTGGGCCGCCGCGGCGGCAGCGCTGCTGCTCGTTCTTGCCGGGTTCGCGCGCGCCTGCCACTGGCTATGACCCGGAGGGCACCGGCGGTCGCGGCGGCGATGCTCCTGGCGTCGGCGGCGCGCGCGCAGCTCGTCCCGATTACCCGGTGCAATTCCGCGATCCCCTGCAACATCCCGATCGGCCTGCGCCCGGCCGATGCCGCCGCGTGGACCCCCGGCAACAACCTCGGGCAGGGCAACACGGGAGTTTCCGTCAGCAGCGGCCTCGACGACGGGTTCCGGCCGAAGATCGACCGCCCTCCCGTTTCCGAGGACCCGGTCGAGGCCGCGGCGCGGATGTACCTGCGCCACTACCCCGCGCCGCCTCCCGCGAAGGCGCCCGCGATCCCGGCCGCGAACCGGCCGACTCCCACGACGCACCCGCCCCCGCCCGGGGCCACGCCGTCGCCCTAGTCTCCCAGGACCCGCCGGCCGACCGACCTCAGCTTCGGAAGATCTCCAGTTCCCGCAGGCCGCGGATCTCGTCCCGCAGCGCGGCCGCTCGCTCGAAGTCCAGCTCCTTGGCGGCCGCCTTCATCAGCTTCTCGAGGTCTCCGATCCGCTTGCGCAGCGACTCGGCGTCGGGCAGGTCCGCCTTCGGCCGATCGACCGGCACCTCGTAGTAGTCGAGGTTCGCCATCCGCACCAGCGGGGAGTTGATTTGCTTGACGATCGAAGCCGGCTCGATCCCGTGCTCCCGGTTGTAGGCCTCCTGGATCGCCCTCCGACGGGAGGTCTCCTCCATCGCGCGGCGCATCGAGTCCGTCATCGCGTCCGCGTAGAAGAGGACGCGTCCTCGGAGGTTGCGCGCGGCCCGTCCCGCCGTCTGGATCAGGGACGTCTCGCTTCGGAGGAAGCCCTCCTTGTCGGCGTCGAGTATCGCGACGACCGCGACCTCCGGGAGGTCGAGGCCCTCGCGGAGGAGGTTGATCCCGATCAGGCAGTCGAACACGCCGCGGCGAAAATCCGAGAGGATGGCCACGCGGTCGAGGGTCTCGATGTCGGAGTGGAGGTAGCGGCAGCGCACCCCGACTTCGGCGAAATAGTTGGTCAACTCTTCGGCCATGCGCTTGGTCAGGGTCGTGACGAGGACGCGGTCGCCGGCCGCGGCCGTTTCCCGCACCACGGCGAGCAGATCGTCGACCTGCCCCTTGACCGGACGAACCTCGATCTCCGGGTCGAGAAGACCCGTCGGCCGGATGACCTGCTCGACGATCTCTCCGCCCGCGCGCGAGAGCTCTTCGGCGCCCGGCGTCGCGCTGACGGCGATGACCTGGTGGATGCGCGAGCGGAACTCCTCGTTGGTCAGCGGCCGGTTGTCGAGGGCGGACGGCAGCCGGAAACCGTAGTCGACGAGGACCTGCTTGCGCGACCGGTCGCCGTGGAACATCCCGCGAACCTGGGGCAGCGTGACGTGGGACTCGTCGACCACCAGCAGGAAGTCCGGCGGAAAGTAGTCGAGCAGCGTCGGGGGTGGCTCGCCGGGAGCGCGCCCGGAGAGGTGTCGCGAATAGTTCTCGATGCCGCTGCAGTACCCGAGCTCCTTCATCATCTCCAGGTCGAACATGGTGCGCTGGTGGAGCCGCTGTGCTTCCAGCAGCCGGCCGTCCCGCGTCAGCTCGGCGAGCCGCTCGTCGAGCTCGACCCGGATCGACCCGATCGCCCGCTCGAGCGTCTCGCGCGGGGTCGCGTAGAAGGTCCGCGGATAGAGGGCCAAACGTTCGACGCGCTGCAGGGGCGTGCCCCGGAGGGGATCGGTCTTCGTGATCTTTTCGATCTCGTCCCCGAAAAATTCGACCCGCACGGCGGTGTCTTCGTAGGCCGGAGCGACCTCGAGAACGTCGCCGCGGACCCGAAACGTGCCTCGCGCCAGGTCCAGATTCGTCCGCTCGTACTGCATCGTCACGAGCTGGGCCAGGAGGGCCGGCATCCCGCGGGTGTCGCCGACCTCCAGGTAGGCGAGCATGTCGTAGTAGGAGTCCGGGGCGCCGAGACCGTAGATGCAGGAGACGGAGGCGACGACGATCACGTCGCGACGCTCGAAGAGGGCCTTCGAGGCCGCGAGGCGGAGCTTGTCGATTTCCTCGTTGCGGGAGGTCTCCTTCTCGATGTACGTGTCGGTCTGGGGAACGTACGCCTCGGGCTGGTAGTAGTCGTAGTAGGAGACGAAGTACTCGACGGCGTTCTCGGGGAAGAAGCTCCGGAATTCCTGGTAGAGCTGCGCCGCGAGCGTCTTGTTGTGGGACAGCACGAGGGTCGGCCGGTTCACGGCCTCCACGACCCGCGCCACCGTGAAGGTCTTTCCCGAGCCGGTCACGCCGAGCAGCACCTGGTCGGAGCGCCCCTCGTTGAGTCCCGCGACGAGGCGCTCGATCGCCCGGGCTTGATCGCCCTGGGCCTTGAACTCGGTGCGGAGCTGGAAGCGTCCCGAGGCCCGGGACTGGGCCTCCAGATACGAGGCCGGCTTCCCCGAGGGTGGAGCGGGAGGCGGTGGACCGGGGTGGGTTGCGACGCGGCATCGGGTGAACCGCCGCTTATAGCATAACGGCGGCGGATGCCTCACAATCGCCAGGTGAAGACCGCCCGGCGCGTCCTCGCGCTCGTCCTGCCGCTCGTCGTCGTCGCCTTCCTCGGCACCGTGGCGGGCTCTACGGCCACCGGATTCGTCCGGGTGCCGCGCGTCTCCGAGCTGGCGACGTACCGGCCGGACATCATCACGCAGATCACCGCGCGTGACGGATCGACGATCGCGCGCTATGCGATCGAGCGGAGGATCCTCGTCTCCCGGGCGCAGATCCCCGCGGTCGTCCGCAACGCCATCGTCGCCACCGAGGACAAGAACTTCTTCCAGCATGGCGGCATCGACGTCCGTCGGACGGCCTCGGCCCTCGTGGCAAACCTCCAGCAGGGCGGATACGCGCAGGGCGGCTCGACCCTCACGCAGCAGCTCGCCCGGGCGATCTTCCTGTCCCCGCAGAAGACGATCTCCCGCAAGGTCAACGAGGCGCTGGTGGCATTCGAGATCGAGCGGCGCTATTCGAAGGACCAGATCCTGACGATGTACGCCAACGAAATCTACCTCGGCCACGGCAACTACGGCGTGGAGGCGGCCTGCCGGTACTATTTCGGGAAGAGCGTCAAGGACGTCACCCTGGCCGAGGCCGCGCTGCTTGCGGGAATCGTCCAACGGCCGGAGGATCAGTCGCCGTTTCGCAACCCCGAGGCGGCGCGGGCGCGCCGTTCGACCGCCCTGCGGCGAATGCGCGCGGCGGGGCTCATCACGGAGGCCGAGCGCGCGGCCGCGGAGGCCGAGCCACTGCCCTCGGCGCCCTCCCTGGCCGAGACGATCGTGGGCCCGTACTTCTGCGAAGAAGTGCGCCAGTATCTCGAGCGCACCTACGGCGAAAAGGACCTCTACCGGCGCGGACTGCGCGTCGAGTCGACGCTGGATCCCGAAATGCAGGCGTGGTCGGAGGAGGCCCTCGGCTGGGGGCTTCGCCAGATCTCGCGGCGGCACGGGTTCCACAAGCCGCGGAATCTGACCGACGAGGGATATCGCTCCCTCGACTCCTTCGTCGACCCGTCGTGGGAAGGCGTGCGCGTCGAGGACGGGCAGACGCATGCGCGGCGTCGTCACGGCGGTCTCGGCCTCCGGCGCCGAGGTCCGGATCGCCTCGGAGACGCTGCCGCTGCCGAAGGCCGGGACGGCCTGGACGGGCGCCTCCTCCGTGGCGCGGCTCCTCCGGGTCGGGGACCTCGTCACCGTGACCGCCCAGCGCGACAAGGACGGCCGGCTCTCCCTCATGCTCGACCAGGAACCGCGCGAGCAGGGCGCCGTGGTCATCCTCGAGAATTCGAGCGGGGCGATCCGCGCCATGGTCGGCGGCTACGACTGGACCCAGTCGAAGTTCAATCGCGCCACCCAGGCGCTGCGGCAGGCCGGCTCGGCCTTCAAGCCGTTCGTCTACCTCACCGCCCTCGAACAGGGTTACACCGGAGCCGACACCGTTTTCGACGGCCCGCTCTCGATCGTCATCGACCCGCGGCAGCCCCCCTACCGCCCGAACAACTACGACGGCCAGCTACCACGGCATCGTGACCTTTCGCCGGGCGCTGGAGCACTCCTACAACATCGCCGCGATCCGCGTCGGCGAGATGGTCGGCCTGTCCAACGTCATCGAGACCGCGCGCCGGATGGGCATTCGCCAGGACCTGAAGCCCTATCCTTCCATGCCGCTCGGCGCGTTCGAGGTCACGCTCGTCGAGCTGACTTCGGCCTACTCGGTGTTCGCGAACCAGGGGCTCGCATTCACGCCGTACCTCATCGAGCGCATCACCGACGCAAACGGCGACCTCCTCGAGCAGACGCATCCGGACGCGCGGGAAGTCGAAACCCCGCAGGCCGCCTACCAGCTGTTGCAGATCCTGCGGGGCGTGACGCAGCGCGGAACCGCGGCCCGCGCCGCCGCCCTGAAGCTCAACGTCGCCGGCAAGACCGGGACGACGAACGACTTCACCGATGCGTGGTTCGTCGGAGTGACGCCCCGCTACGCCATCGGCGTCTGGGTGGGGAACGATCAGAAGACCCAGACGATCGGCAACGGCGCCGACGGAGCGAGGGTCGCGCTGCCCATCTGGATGCGGGTGCTGGAGAAGATGCGCGACGGCGGCCGCATCGACCCGCACGAGGACTTCGAGGTCCCGTCGAACGTCGTGCTGACGCCCGTCGACTACGACACGGGGCTGAAGGCCACGGCGGACACGCCGGTTCCGGTCCTCGAAGCGTTCGTCAGCGGCTCGCAGCCGACCGAAGAGTGGAGTCCCCGCGCCCAGGAGATCGCCCGCCTCCCGTGGTCCCTCCAGCAGCCCTTCTACGTGCCGAAGAAGGGCGAGCTGCCCGAGAGCGCGGTCCTGATCCCGCCGACGCCCGCTCCCCGGTGAGAGGGCGGCCGCGGCGACGCCTCAGGACGCCGCGGCGTTGGCGGCCTGCACCTCGACGGTGAGCGTGGCGGCGACGTCGCGGTGCAGACGCACGTGCACGGTGTGAGACCCGAGGCGGCGGATCGGCTCGGCCAGCTCGACGCGCCGCCGGTCGACCTCGACCCCCTTGGCCGAGAGGGCGTCGGCGATCTCCGAGGCGGTGACGGAGCCGTAGAGGTGACCTTCCTCGCCGGCCTTCTTGGCGATGACGACCGTGATTCCCTCGACCTTGCCGGCCACGGTCTCGGCGACGCCCTTCTCGCGCATCGTCTTTTCGTCGTACTTCTTCTTCTCTTCGCCGAGGCGGCGGACGTTGGCCGGCGTCGCCTCGTAAGCGACGCCCTGCGGAAAGAGAAAATTGCGGGCATAGCCGGGCTTCACGCTCACGGTTTCGCCACGGTGTCCGAGCCCGCGGACGTCGTCGGCCAGGATGACTTTCATGTTCTCTCGGTTCCTTCCCCGCCCCGCCGGCGGAAATCTGCATACCAGTCGAAGAGGCCCAGGAGCGCCACGCCGATGTTGATCGGGAAGTAAGCGGCCAGAGCGTAGAGACCCGCCCGGAGAATCCGGGACCGGAGCCACCTCCGGAAGAAGTGGCAGATGATAGAGAGGCCGGCCACGAAAAACAAGGCCAGCAGGGGCAGCAGGAGGTTGCCCGCGATGCGGCGGCCCTCCCCCGCCAGGACCCCGAAAGCCGCCCCCGTGGCCACGAAGAGTCCCGCCACCTGGGCGGGGACCCGGAGATTTTCGAAGCGGGCCGCCTCCGCGGTGGGCGTGGGCCGGGCGCTGGCCGCCCCGGTATAGAACGCGATCGCCCCCCCGAGAACCCAGAGGCGCGCCGAAGATTCCCCAGAGATAGCGACGGGTCAAATCCCGGGCGGCCGCGAGCGTGGCCCGCATCGCGGCAACGGTCTCCGCGCTGGCGCCCGAACGCTGGTAGGACTCGACCGCGGCCGGAATGACCTCGTCGAAGGAAGCGGACACCTGGGAGGCGAGCGAGGGCCCGGGACTGCCGGCCGACGCGGCGAGCGCCGCCGCGAGAAAGGCGCCGCCTGCCAGGCACAGCCCGAGATAGCAGCGCGAGGCATCGACACCCGCACGGAGAAACCCCACCGTCGCCGTCGGCAACAGCGTCACGCCGGCCGCGAGAAACGCGATCGCGATTCCCGCGCCGGGACCGCCCGTGGCCCAACCGAGTCCGAGCACGATCGCGACGGCCAGCGAGCAGGCGATCACGCCCGTGACCATCCCCCGCCGGTGGGCCAGGCGCACCACCGGGACCGCCGCGAGGGGAGCTCCGAGCGGGCTCGCCAGAGAGAGGATCGGAATTCCGAGCGCTCCGATCACGGGCAGCACGAACAGAGCCGAGAACGCTCCGGCGGCGGCCAGCGCCGCCAGAGGAATCTCGAACCGGGCCGCGTGAGAACCCGCGCGCCCCGCGAGAGGTTCGGGAGAGGCCATCCCCTCCCGCTAGTCCGTCGCGTAAGGCAGAAGTGCGATCGAGCGGGCCCGCTTGATGGCCGTCTGCAGCTTGCGCTGATGGAGAGCGCAGGTTCCCGAAATGCGGCGCGGAAGGATCTTTCCGCGCTCCGGGACGAACCCCTGCAGGAGCTTGATGTCCTTCCAGTCGATGTATTCGAGCTTCTCCGCGCAGAACTTGCAGACTTTCCGCCGCCGGACGAAGAACTTCTTGCGCGGGACCGCCCTTGGCGTCGCGTCCACCGGGGCCGGTGCGGGATCCGGACCGGCCGGAGCCTCCTCCCATTCTCATGACTCGCTCCTCTCCGCAGCCGGCTCGGCCGCAGCCTCGGCGGGCGGCGCCGGCGGTCGCGGCGGCCGCTTGATCGCCTTCTTCCGGAGTCGCTCGGTCATCTTCGCCTGTCGCTTGAGGTCCTCGTCGATGCGAACGGCGAGGTGGCGCAGGACCTGGTCCGAGAGCCCCATCCGGCGCTCGGCCTCGGCGACCGCTCCCGGCTCCGACTGGACCTGCCAGTAGGTGTAGTGGGCCTCGCGTTTGCTTCCGATCGGGAAGGCGAGCCGGCGCTTGCCCCAGGGCTCTTCCTTGACGACGGTCGCGCCGCCGTCGACGAGGATTTTCCGATACTCGCCCGCGACCTTCGCCGCGTCGTCGTCGGCCAGGTCGGGCGTGACCAGGACGACGATGTCGTACAGCCTCATGATTTCCTCCTCATGGATGTCAATCCGGATCGAGGCGGTCCGGAGAGGAAGGTGAATGATTCGCTCGCCGCATCGCGGCGTCGATTCCTTGCGTCAACCACGTCCGGAGGGCCTCGACGGCCCGCCCGACGCTGTTTTCCAGTTCTTCCCGCTCGGCCTTGCCGAACGGCTCGAGCACGTAGTCGGCGAGATCACGTTCGCGAGAGTACCTCTCTCCCCGAACTCCCACCCGCAGGCGCGGAAACTCGGTGCTCGCGAGGTGGCCAATGACCGACTTGAGCCCGTTGTGCCCGCCGGCCGAGCCTCGCGCCCGCATCCGGACCGATCCGAGCGGCAGCGCGATCTCGTCGACCACCACGCACAGGTCCGGGGGGTCGACGTCGTATTTCTGACAAAGAGCCCGAACGGCCTCGCCCGAGGCGTTCATGAATGTCTCCGGGAGCGCGAGGAGGACCATCTCCGGCCCGACCCGTCCCCGGCCCACGCGCGACGAACACTCGCGCGTCCGGATTCGAATTCGCTCTTCTGCCGCGAACCTCTCGACGACCCGAAACCCGGCGTTGTGACGCGTGGCTTCGTACTCGTCCCCCGGATTGCCGAGGCCGACGATCGCGCGCAGGAGTTACTTCTCCTTTTCCTTCTCCTTCTTTCCGTCCTCGGCGCCCTCTTCTTCCGAGACCACCTTGCCCTTCTTCAAGACTTCGGGCTCGGTCGGCTCGGCGGCGCCCTCGGCGGCGGCGACGGGCTCCTCTTCCCGGGTCGGATGCGCCACGTGCACGATGACCTTTTCCGGGTTGTCGACCACACGCACGCCCTCGATGGCGGGAAGCTCCGAGACGCGGATGGCGTCGCCGATCGCCAGCTCGGTCACATCCACCGCGAGGTTCGCCGGGATGTTGCCCGGGAGGCACTCGATCTCGATCTCACGCGTGACCAGGTCGAGTATGCCGCCGTCGGTCTTGACGCCTTTGGCGACTCCCGTGACCTCGATCGGCACCCGGACGGTGATCTTGACGTCCATGAGAACGCGGACGAAATCGATGTGGAGGGGCTTGCGCGAGAGCGGATCGCGCTGCAATTCCTTGATCATCGCGTGCCGGGTCTGGTCTGACCCCGCGAGCTTGAGAAGAAAGATGGCGTTTTCGCCCGCGCCCTCGCGAAACAGGTCGGCCAGGGCCTTGCGGTCCACGGCAATCGGCACGTTCGGCTTGCCGGCCCCATAGACGACGGCCGGGATACGGCCGCCGGCGCGGCTGCGGCGCGCCTGGCCCTTTCCGGTGGTCGAGCGCTTCTCGACGTTGAGTTCGACGGTCTTCATGCCCTACCTCGCGCGGAGAGTCCGCGCAAAGAGGCGGATTCTACACAAAAAGCGAGGAAACGGAAGCCCCGTCGTGAATCCGCTGGATCGCCTCCCCCAGGAGGGGGGCCACGGAAAGGGCCTTGATCCGGGGGCAACGGGCCATGGCGGCCTCGACCGGGATGGTGTTCGTCACCAGGAGGGCCTGGAGCCCCGACCCCTCGATTCGCTCGAGGGCAGGTCCGGAGAAGACTCCGTGGACCGCCGCCGCATAGGTCCGCCGGGCCCCCCCCGGCGGAGGGCCTCCTCGGCCTGGACGAGGGTGCCCGGCGGTGTCGATCATGTCGTCGAGGATCAGAACGTCCCTGACCGTCGACCTCGCCCACGACGTTGAGGATCTCCGTTTCGTTCTTTCCGGTCCGCCGCTTGTCGATCACGGCGAGCGAGGCGCCGAGTCGCTTGGCGATGGCCCGCGCCCGGGTCATTCCGCCGACGTCCGGCGACACGATGACGACGTCGTCCAGATCGAGCTTGCGGATGGCATCGAGGATGACCGGTGCGGCGAACAGGTGGTCGACCGGAATGTTGAAGAACCCCTGGATCTGGGCGGCATGGAGGTCCATGGTGAGGATCCGGTCCGCGCCGGCGGCCGTCAGGAGGTCCGCCATCAGCTTGGCGGCGATCGGAACGCGGGGTTTGTCCTTCTTGTCCTGCCGCGCGTAGCCGAAGTACGGCAGCACCGCGGTGATTCGCGACGCCGAGGAGCGCCGGAATGCGTCGAGCAGGATCAGCATCTCCATGACGTGGTCGTTGACCGGGGAGCAGGTGGGCTGAACGACGAAGACGTCCGCGCCCCGGACGTTCTCGTCGATCTGACAGTAGTCCTCGCCGTCCGAGAAGTTGTAGAGCGTCAGCTCTCCCAGCGCAATTCCAAGGTAGGCGCAGATCTCCTGCGCGAGCGCCGGGTGGGCGCGCCCGGAGAAGATCTTGAGATCGCCGTAGTTGAAGGCGTGGGAAGCCAAGCGGGGGGATTCTACGCGCAGGCGGGTCGACAGTCGACAGTCAACGTCGGGCCTGACTGGCTGGGGCGCCAGGACTCGAACCTGGAAATGCCGGCTCCAAAGGCCGGTGCCTTACCAATTTGGCGACGCCCCACTGGGTCTGGATTCTACGCCTCGGACTCGGGGGCGCCCTCCGGAACCGGCGCCGGCGCGGACGGCGGGGCGGGCGCGGACGGAGCGGCCGCCTTGACGATCTCGTATTCCGACAGGATGCGTTTCTCCATCCGCTCGCGGGTTTCCCGGTTGAGAGGATGCGCAATGTCCTTGAAGTCTCCGTTCTTCTTGCGCTTGGACGGCATCGAAATGAAGAGGCCGTTGGGCCCCTGAATCACCTTCAGGTCCGAGACAAGAAAGCATTCGTCGATCACGATCGAGACGTACGCCTTCAGCTTTTCTTCGGCGACCGGAAAAACCTTCACCTGCGTGATGTTCATCGAGGACCTCCCCTGGGGCTGGATGCTTGCTGATAGTCGTCATGGCTGAGCGTTCGGCAAGGCAGGATCCGGGCGTCCGGGTGCCGGGTCGCCAGGTGCCGTTGGGCCGCCGCCGATGCACCGTGCAACACGATCGTCGCGCCGGAGCCGCTGATCGCGTGGTCCGGGGTCATGGCGGCCGCGGAATCGAGGTACGGCTGCATCCTGGGCTCTATCTCTAGCACGGCCGATGCCAGATCGTTCGGCCCCAGGTACCCGGTATGCCCGGGCGACTCGACGGCGAGGCTGGGTGCCAGTGCGAAGCGTCCCGCGTGGGCCCTGTAGACGGCTGCGGTCGAGATGGAAAAAGGCGGCACCAGCAGAAGCAGGTCCGCGGAGGGTCCGTCGGGGACGCCGGCGACCACCTCGCCGCGCCCCGTGACGTCGGCCTGTCCGCCCGAGAGGAAAAACGGCACGTCGCTGCCGAGCTCGGAGGCGACCGTCGACAGAAGGTCGGGCGGCGCGGCCAGGCCCCACAGACGCGCGAGCAGTCGCAGGGTGATCGCGGCATCGGCGCTGCCGCCGCCCAGACCTCCGCCCGCGGGGGTCCGCTTCTCCAGGACGATCCGGGCGCGGGGCGGCACGCCGGCGCGCGCGGCCAGGCGCTCGGCGGCGCGTACGACCAGGTTCTCGCTCCCCGGCGGAATTGCGGGGTCGTCGCAGTGGAACTCGAGCGAGGACGCAGGCTCGACGGTGATTCCGTCGGCGAGGCTGATCGAAACCATGCGCGACCGGACCTCGTGAAAGCCGTCGGCGCGGACGCGCCCGACGCGGAGCTCGCGATTGATCTTCGCCGGGGCCGACGCCGAGAACTTCACGGCGGCCCATCCGTCCCGGCCGCGGAGACCGACTCGACGGCGACGAGGGAAAGGCTGAGCCGACGGCCCGACGGGTCCTCCCGGGCCGAGATGCGCTCCGGCCAGGGACTCGTCGTCCCGCCGTAGGTGACCGTCAGCCGCCCGGTCTCACCGGCGATCTCGAGGGAGTCCAGCCGCTTTTCCTTCCGGTCGACGGTGGCGGTCACGCGGCGGGGCGTGTCCCAAACGGCCAGGCAGTCGGTTCCGTCGCAGCCGGTCACCGACGCGGGTTCCCCCGGCCAGACACCCGCGAGCACCGCGCGCAGAGCCGCCGGATCCACGACGAGCGCACGGCGATCCTCGCCGGTCACCCGGCCCGAATCGTACTCGGCGACTCGCGAACCGAACGGTCCGGTCAGGGACGCCCGTTGCACGACTTCGCCGTCGTAGGTGACGGCCAGCGTTCCCGGAACCGCCGGGGCCCCGCCGCCGCTCATCCGGGCGTCGTAGAGCAGGCGCGACGGCGGCAGTTCGGCGGCCCGCCGCTCTGCGACGGCCAGCGCCTCGACCGTCTCGCGGGTATCCCCCGGGCCGGGAGGCGTGAAGTTGCGGGCGACCCGGCCGGTGGCGCAGGCGGCCAGCAAGAGGGCGGAAGCGAGAACCGTGAGGCCGGCGAGGGAACGCGAGGTCAACGCTGGGAGACGGGCGGACGGGCGCGCCGGAGCTTTTCCTGGACGCGGTCGGGCTCTTCGGATTTGAGCTCGAGGGCCTTCTCCCAGTTCCGGATGGCCGCCTCGATTTCTCCCTGCTTCATTTCCAGATCGCCCAGGTGCTCGAGAATCGTGGGATCGGTCGGCTCGCGCCGGGCAGCCTCCCGGAGGTTCTTCTCGGCGGCTTCGATCCGCCCCAGTCGAAAGTAGGCCCATCCGAGCGAGTCGAGGTACGCCGCGTTGCGCGGTTCACGGGCCACCGCCTTTTCGAGCATCTCCCGCGCGCGGTCGAGCTGCACACCGCGGTCCGCCCACATGTAGCCCAGATAGTTCTGCGTGGCGGCGTCGTTGGGCCGGTCCGCGAGAAGCCGGAGGAAGACGGTCTCAGCCTCCGCCGAGGTCCCCGCGCGCTCGAGGCTCGATCCGAGCCGGAACAGCGCTTCGGAGCTCTCGGGGTATTTCGCCACGGCGGCCCGGGCCACACGCACCGCGGCATCGAACCGTTTCAGGCGTGCCCAGACGTCGGCCACCGCCGCCATGTCCTGGAGCTCTCCGGTGGACGCGAGCGCGTCGAGCTTCTTCTCCGCGTCCTTCTCGCTGCCGCTGCGATACTCGAATTCCGCCGCCGTCGCGGCCCAGTCGGGGTCCTTCGGATTGGCGGCTTCGAATGCGCGCGCCCGTTCCAGCCCCTCGGCGTAGAACTCGCCGTCGCGATCGGCGGCGAGCAGGATCCGCGCGGCCCGGGGATTCACGGCGCCGTTCTGGATGGCCAGCGGCCCGAGGATCCGGCGGGCCGAGGACCAGTCCTTCTCGAGGTACGCGATGAAGCCGAGCTCGACCTGGGCGCCGGCCTTCACGTCCGCCTGGCGGGGATCTTCGCCCGCCCGGCGGATCATGTCCTCGTACATCGCGCGCGCCTCGTCGAAACGCCGTTCGCGCGTCAGCTCCGAGGCCATCGCCCGGCGCGTCACCGGATCGTCCGGGTCGGCCTCGATCATCGCTCGCAGGATCTTCTCGCCCTCCTCCGTGCTGCCTCGCTCGAAGAGCACCGTCGCGAGCAGCCGGCGCCCGCCCCGGTTCTCGGGCTGCTTCGCGAGAAGCGCGCGCGCGGCGTCCTCGGATTCCTCGAACCGCCCGGCCCGGGCCAGGTCGAGAACGATCCTCTCGGCGATCGCCGGGTTGGCCGGATCCCGGTGCTCGAGGGCCCGGAGAATCTCGAGCGACCGGTCCAGCTGGTCCTGGTCCTCGTAGAGGTCGATCAGCGCGGCCGCGATTTCGCGATCCCCGGGATCGGCGTCGTAGAGAGCACGGTAGATGGTTTCGGCTTCCCGCAGGCGGCCGGCCTTCGCCTTGGCCTCCGCCGTCAGCCGCTGAATCATGGGTTGGTTCGCGAGCTCGGGAAGCTCGTCGAGAACCGCTGCCGCCTCGGCGGCCCGGTCGGCCGCGAGCAGGGCGCGGGCCAGTCCCACCGCCGTGCCGATGTCCGAGGGCGCGAGCCGTCGCGCCGCCGACAGGTGCTCGATGGCCGCCGTCAGGCGGGACGGGTCCTTCTCGGAGGCGGCCAGATCGAGGTTGCCAAGCAGCCGCTGCGCCTCGGCGAGCGTCGGATCGAGGCGCACCGCCTCGCGAACCTGCTTCTCCGCCTCGGCGGGTACGTTGAGATCGCGGAGAAGCTGGGCGTATTCGAAATGTACGACCGCGTCGTCCGGGACCTGCTCGAGGACCTTTCGATAGAGCCCGAGGGCATCCTGGTAACGCCCGTCCGCGACGGCCACCCGAGCCGCAAGAAAGGTCTTCCGGCTGGCCGCGAGATCGCCGTCGGCGGCCGCCACGCCGGCCGCGAGGAAGGCGGCGAGAACGAGCGCGCCCGGTTTCACGCCACGGAATCTAGCACGGCGAGGCCATGTGTCGCGCGTCACGCGCCCGCCCGGCGATATGCTCGCGAGGTCGCGCGGAACGTGTCCGCGCGGGAGGTCGCATGCGCCCGGGTTCGCCTGAGCTCCATCTGCTCCGTCCGTTCTGCGGTACGGGATAATCGCCAGAGCGATGCCTCGACTCGGGGTCCTTCTTCTTCGCTCCGGCACCGTCAGTGAGGAAAGCGTCAACCGCGCGCTGGCGGTCCAGGGATTCGCCGGGGGACGGCTCGGAACCCTGTTGATCGAGCGCGGATCGGCCTCGGAGGACGAGATCGGCCACGCCCTGGCCGAGCAGCACGGCTGTCCGTACGTTCCCTGGTCGGTTCTGGGGTCCGTCCCCGGAACGATCACGGCGGCTCTTCCGGCCAAGTTCGCCATTCGCCACTCGGCGGTTCCGGTGGCCGTCGGCGAGGGTTTCATCCGCATCGTGCTCAGGGACCCGTCGAACCTCCGGATCCTCGACGAGCTCTTTTTCGTCACCGGAAAGAAGATCCTCCCTGCCGTCGCACCGGAAGTCCGCCTGTACCAGGCCCTCGAGAAGTACTACGGGGAGCGACGGACGCCTCGGTTCGCAATCCTGGCCGAAAAGCTCTCGAGGCCCACGGCCCCGTCCATCATCAAGAAACCCCTTCCCCCGCCGCCGAATTTCTCCTCGAGCGCGCGGGAACTGCCTCCCGGGCTCGCTCCGGGCAACCCGGACGAGCCGACGCTCCTCGAGGCCTGGCGTGTCCCGGATTCTCCGCCGGTGGGTTGGGGTGGACTGCCGCCTCCCCCAAAGAAGGAAGACGAACATCCGGAAACGATTCAGTGGGAGGAGACACCCGCGACGGGGACCTGGCCGCATGCCCCCGCGGAGCCGCCGCGCCACGCCCCGGCTGCGCCGGAGCTTCCCGGAGCGGGGCGATTCCGCAGGCCGCCTCCGCCTGGCGCCAGACCCGGCCGTCGCCGCCGCGTTCCGCGGGAGCCCCGGTCGGTACCGGGATGCCGACCACAGAGGACCTGGCCGGCATCCTCGCGGCCCGGGGGCGCGACGAGATCTTCGAGGCCGGCCTGGCTGCCCTGGTCCGTCGATTCCGGCGGAGCGCCGTTTTCGTGGTCCGTCCGGAAGGGGTCGCGGGATGGTCCGGTACGGGCCCAGGCCTCGACGTGGACGCCCTTCGGCGTCTCGATCTGCCCTGGAACGAGCCGTCCATCTTTCTGAACGTCCGGATGAGTCGTGCCTTCTACCTCGGCGCGTTGCCCCCGCTCGCCCGGCACGAGGGCCTGGCCTCGGCTCTGGGCGGCTGGCCCTCCGAGTGCCTCGTGCAGCCGGTCCTCATGCGGGACAAGACGGTCGCGTTCTTCTACGCCGAGTGCCGGGAGGTCCAGGGCGCCACGCCGGCCGACCTGATGTACGTGCGGGAACTCGCCGGGGCCACGGCTGCCGCCCTGGCGGCATCCATCCGATTGAAGAAAAAGCAGGTTATATAATCCTGGTCACCCCGGAGGAGACATGATCAAAGCGGACATTGTCGACCGCGTGGTGGATCTCGCTCAGATCCCGCGCGCCAAGGCGGCCACGGCCGTCGAGACCGTGATCGAGGCCATGCGCTCGGCGCTCGGCGCCGGAGATCGGATCGAGTTGCGCGGTTTCGGCGTCTTCCAGGTCAAGCGCCGCAAGCGCGGAATCGGGCGCAATCCCAAGACGGGAGTCGAAGTCTCCATCCCGCCGGGCAATACGATCCGCTTCAAGCCGGGAAAAGACCTCCGCGACCTGCCCTGAAAGCGCGGCATAGAATAGGCCGATGCCGCGAATCGGAGAGCTCCTGGTCGCCGAGGGGGTGCTCTCGGAGGTCGCCGTTCAGAGCGCCCTCGGTTTTCAGCGCCATACCGGCGAGCCCTTCCGCCTCGGCACGATCCTGCTCGATCGCGACCTGCTCGGGGAAGAGAGCCTGCTGAAGGCCCTGGCGGCGATTCACCGATGCGATTTCGCGAGCTGGTCGCAGATCCTGAAGGCCACACCCCAGATCGTCCGCATCCTTCCCGAGCGTGCGGCCGTCCGTCTGGCGGCGATTCCGTACGCCCTGGAGGGGCGCGGAGTTCGCGTGGCGTTCAAGAATCCCTCGAACCTCGCCGCCGTCGACGAGGTGTCGGCGCTGACCGGCCGTCCGATCCTCCCGGCGGTGATCAGCGAAGTTCGTCTCGTCCAGGCGCTGAACCTGTTCTACGGTCGGCCCATCCCGATCGAATTCCGCAGCGTCCTGCAGAAACTGGAACGCAACGAGGAGCGGCGGCTCTATCGCAACCACGCCACCGTGCGGACTCCCCTGGCCGGTCGCTTCGTCAACCCCCTCGCGCCGACTCGGCCCCGGCCCGCGGCGCGCGAGATTCCGATCTCCTTCGGCCGCCCGGACCTCGAGGCCGCGCAGCCCCCGAGCTTCGCCGCGCCGTTTTCGTCCGCCGAGACGCCCCAGACCGAGGTGGCCGAGGGCGGACTCCTCCCGGACTACACGCCGGCCCGTGTCGAGACGCCCGACGAACTTGCGGCCCGGATGTGGAAAGACGAGATTCCCGTGGACGACGAGGCGCCCCCGCCGGCCCCGGTCCGCGCGCCGTGGCCGGCGCCGGTCGGTTTCGCGGACGCCGGCCCCTCGACCGGCCGCGACCAGATCGCGGAGGTGGCCCTGGACGCTCTCGCGTCGCGCTTCCCCCGGGTTCTGCTGCTCGTCTCGGCACAGGAATCCGTTCAGGGATGGACCGGACGGGGCGGCCGGCTGACGCGCTCGCGGGTCTCGAAGCTTCGGATTCCCTGGGGAGAGCCCTCGATTTTCGCGTTCGTCAAGCTCTCGGGCAGCGCGCACCGCGGGGCGCTTTCGCGCATTCTCATGCCTTCGGCCCTCGCGGAGCTGGTGGGGGACAAAGCGACCGCCGCCTGCGCGGTTTTCCCCGTGCGCATCAAGGACCGACTCATCGCGTTCCTCTACGCCGATCGGGGCGGAGCGCCATTGTCCGAGGAGGACTACCGGGAACTCGAGGTCGCGGCGAGCTCTCTCGGCAGCTCCCTGGCCCGCCTGCTCATCGAGCTGCGCAAGTCTTCGCCCGCGAGCTGATTCTCTGACCGATCCGTCCCCCGATCCGTTTCCGGACCCGCCGCCGCCCCGGGCGCGCTGGCGCCGGTGGACGGAGCATCCGCTCTTTCATCTCGCCCTCTTCCTCCTGACCTTCGTCACCACGACACTGGCCGGCGCGGCCGCATTCACGCCCTCGGGAGGCTGGCTGTCGCACGGACGCTTCTCGGACGGTTTCCCCTTCTCGATTCCGGTCATGGTGATTCTCGGAGTCCACGAGCTCGGCCACTACCTGATGTGCCGGCGCTACGGACTCGACGCGACGTTGCCGATCTTTCTGCCGTCGCCCATCCTGCTGCCGAATCTCCTGTCCTTCGGGACGTTCGGAGCCGTGATTCGGATCAAGGAGCCCATTCCGAACAAGCGCATCCTCCTCGACATCGGCGCGGCCGGGCCCATCGCCGGGTTCATCGCGACGATTCCATTTCTCCTTTTCGGAGTGGCCCACCCCACCGCGAGCACGACGCCGCTGACCCCGGATACGACCCTCTTCGACTACCCCGTGCTGGTGCGCTGGGCCCAGACCTGGGTCCACGTCGGCCCGTACAGCAGCGCCTCCGTGCACGAGCATCCGACGTTCATGGCCGCCTGGTTCGGCCTGCTCGTGACCGCGATGAATCTCTTTCCGCTGGGTCAGCTCGACGGATCGCACGTGATGCGGGCCCTTCTGGGACGGCGCCAGCCGCTGGCCGCGGGCGGGGCCGCAGCTCTCGCCGTCGCCGGCGCCTTCCTCGGCCCTCCCGTGTGGCTCGTCTTTTCCGTGCTCGTCGTCGTCCTCATGGGCTTTCGCCATCCCCCGATGCCGGACGACGCGGAGCCCCTCGATTTCGGCCGCCAGCTCGTCGCTCTGGCCTGCGTGGGCATCTTTCTTCTCTGTTTCTCGCTCGCGCCCTTCCAGACGCCCTAGATGGCGGCGCGCGATCCCCGAGGCGGCAGCTCGAGAAGAAAGGTCGCCGGGCCCTCGTTGACGAGCGCCACCTGCATCGTCGCGCCGAAGACGCCCGTCGCGACGGGAATCCCCTGCGCCGCCATCGCGGCGACGAAGCGCTCGTAGAGGGGCTCGGCTTCGGGGCCGCGCAGGGCGCGGTCGAAGCCGGGGCGACGTCCGCGAGAGAGATCGGCTCCGAGGGTGAACTGCGAGACCACGAGCACCGCTCCCCCGACCTCCGCGAGTCCGAGGTTCATCTTGCCCGCCTGGTCCTCGAAGACGCGCAGCCCGGCGACCTTGCGCGCCGCCTCCTCCGCCAGCCCGGGAGCGTCGCCGTTCTCGGCACCGAAGAGCACGAGCAGCCCTCGCCCGATTTCTCCGACCACCGCCCCTTCCACACGCACGGAAGCACTCGAGACGCGCTGGATGACGAGCCTCACCGGCGGCGCCTCGCCACGCGGGCCAGTTCCGAGGGCTCCGGCGCGCCGAGCAGCCGCGCGGCGAGCCAGTAGACCAGCGAGGCCAGGGCGATCAGCACGGCGAGGACGCCGGCGCCACCCCAGCCGGCCAGCCGGTCGGCCGGAACGAGCCGAAGGCCGAGATGGAGGAGCGCCCCCATGATCGCCGCCGCGGCGCTGATCCGAGCGACCGAGGCCAGCACCTGGCGACCGCGGAGCCGGCCTTCCCGCCGTCGGAGCATCGCGACGAGGATGAGAACGTTGACCGCCGCGGCCGAGGACGCGGCCAGACCGATTCCGGGCAGGCCGAGAGGCGCCGTGAAGAGCCGGCAAAGGACCACGAAGACGATGGCGTCGGCCAGCGCCGCCGCCACCGGCATCGTCGTGTTCTTCAGCGCGTAGAACGCGGGCACGATGACCCGGATGCCGGCGAAGAAAAAGAGGCCGGCCGATAGAGTCGCCAGCGCGCCCGCCGTCTCGAGCGTGTCCGCGGAACCGAAGCGACCGCCCTGGAAGAGGACGCGCACGATCGGCACCCGCAGCAACACGAGGCCGACGCTCGCCGGCACCGTCACGAAGGCGATCAGCCGCATCGCGAAGGCCAGGTTCTCCTTGAAGGGATCCCGGTCCGGAAGCAGCGCCTGCTTCGAGAGCAGCGGGAGGATCGCGGTCGCCACCGAGACCGCGAAGCCGCCGAGAACGAGTTCCTTCAGGCGGTTCGCGAAATACAGGTGGGACACGCTCCCTCCGCCGAGGCTCGCGGCGAAGCGCGTCGAGACGACGGTGTTGAAAGCGCTGATGCCGTAGGCGAGCAGGCGCGGCGCCATGAGCAGCAGGACCGAGCGCACGGCCGGGTCGCTCCAGCCGAGCCTCGGGCGCCCGACCGCGCGGAGCTCCACGAGCTGCGGCACCTGGAGGCCGATCTGAAACACGCCTCCGGCGAGAACGCCCACGGCGAGCCCGTAGGTCGGATCCGCCATCCGGGGCGACAGGAACAGAGCCGCAAGAACGATGGCGACGTTCAGGAAGATCGGCGCCGCGGCCGAAGCGGCGAAACGGCGATGGGCGTTGAGCAGCGCCTGGCACAGCGCGGCGAGGGACACGAGCAGGATGTACGGAAAGAGCCACCGGTTGAGCCGGACCGTGAGCTCGAACTTCCCGGGGTCCTGCCGGAATTGGCCGGCGAGCAGCGACACCAGCTGCGGAGACAGGAGGATCCCGGCGACTGTGATGAGGGCGAGAATCAGCGCGAATGTCGCCACAACGCGACCCACGAAGGCCCGCGCCTGCTCGGCGCTCTCCCGGGCGGAAACCTCCGTGTAGACGGGGATCACCGCCGAGGACATGGCGCCCTCTCCGATGATCTCCCGAAGCATGTTGGGAATCCTCCAGGCGACGAGGAAGGCATCGCTGCGCATTCCGGCCCCGAGCGTCGCGGCGATCACCTTGTCGCGCAGGTACCCCGTGATCCTCGACAGCAGCGTGAGCGGGGTAATCGTCGAGGCCGAGCGGACGAGGTGACCGCGGGTCGCTTCGATCTCGTTGTCGGTCATGTGGTTGAGCGATTCTAGTGTCGTCGCGCAGATCCCGATGCCAAGAATGCGCGCCGGCGCGATCCGGGGACACCGGAATCGGCGGGGGCGCGCGCGGCCGACTCCCGGCGCCGGTCCCCGCTTGCGTCCGGGAGACGGAAAATTCGTGGGCCTCGAGCCCGGACATCAACTGTCCCGCTGGAAGTGGAATATGTTTCCAGCACCTGAAAGGAGGGCGAATACATGGCCAGCGTGAACAAGGTGATTTTGATCGGAAACCTGGGCAAGGACCCGGAGATCCGGACGACGCCGCAGGGGACGACCCTCGCGCGCTTCTCCGTGGCGACCTCGACGACCTGGAAGGATGCGTCGGGCGCCAAGCAGGAGAGGACCGAGTGGCACGACATCGTGGCGTGGGAAAAGCTCGCGCAGATCTGCGGGGAGTATCTCCACAAGGGAAAGATGGTCTACGTCGAAGGCAGCCTCCAGACGCGCAGCTGGGAGGACCAGGCGGGCCAGAAGCGCTACAAGACGGAGGTCAAGGCCTCCAACGTCGTAATGCTCTCCCGGCGCGAGGACGGCGCGCGCTCGACTGCAGCGCGTGAGGTGGCCGAGACTCCCGAGCCGGCGACGGCGGGAGCCGGCGCGTACGACGACGACGTTCCCTTCTGATCCCGCGATGCCGGCCTACGTCGTCGTCGACGTCGAGGTGCGGGATCCGGAGATCTTCGAGCGCTACAGGTCCCTCGCGCCGGCCACGATTGCGGCCCACGGCGGCCGCTATCTGGCCCGCGGCGGACGGACCACGGTTCTCGAAGGCGACTGGTCGCCGCAACGCGCCGTCATCCTCGAGTTTCCGAGCCTCGAGAAGGCCCGGGAGTGGTGGGCCTCGGCCGACTATGCCGAGGGCAAGGCGCTGCGCCAGTCCTGCGCCCGGACCAACATGATCGTGATCGAAGGCCTGTGAGACCCGCGAACCGGCTTCTCAGGCGAGCGATTCGTTGAAGGACCGGATCTCCGAGGCCAGCGTGTCGAGCGGAATCGCCGCCGCGGCGTCGCTCTTCGCGGCCCGGCGCAGGGCGGCGAGGTGCTCGCCGTAGGCATCGAGCCGCTCGATCGACTCGGCGCGGCGCAGCTCCGGCACTTCGGCCTCGACGGCCGCGATCGCGGCCGGGTACTCGTCGAGCTTGCGGCAGACGAACAGCAGGTCGCAGCCGGCCAGCGCCGCGCGCGCGCAGCGTTGCGGGATCGTGCCGAACGCCGCGAGCGCGCCCATCTCCAGGTCGTCCGAGAAGGCCGCGCCTTCGAACCCGAGAACCGTCCGCAGCTGGACGGACGCCCAGGCATCCGAGAGGGACGCCGGGATGCCGTCGGACCCGGCGGCATGGGAGATCATGACCGCGCCGGCCCTCGGCATCAGGGCATCGAACGGCGTCAGATCGAGGGCCTGCTGGTGCGGATCCTGTTCCAGAACCGGAAGGGCCTCGTGCGTATCCACGCGCGCCCGGCCGAGGCCCGGAAAGTGCTTGAGGCAGCCGCCGATTCCGCGCGCGTGCAGGCCGTCCAGAAAATTCCCGGCGGCCTCGATGATCCGGGCCGGGTCGGGCGACACCGAGCGTTCGCCGAGCACGAGATCGCCGGCGCCCGGCAGGCCCCGGTCGACCACCGGAGCGAGGTCGACGTCGAAGCCGAGCCGCCGGAGGGCCGTTCCCGCGAGCTCCCCCGCCCGGCGCGCCTCTTCCGGCGATGCGCCCGCACGGCGCAGGGAGGGGGCGGGAGCGAGGAGATCGCGAAGGCGATCCACCGGCCCCCCCTCCTGGTCGACGAAGAGGAACCGCGCACCGAGCCCGCGGATCTCGCCGATCAGTCTCTCGAGCTGCGCTGCGCTCTCGATGTTGCGTCGAAACAGGATCACGCCGAACGGCGGATGCGCGCCGAGAATTTCCCGCTCCGGGCGGGTGAGGGTCGTCCCCTCCACACCGACGCCGAAGAGCTGCGACGTCAGGAGCGTTTGAGCCGCTCCTGCAGCGTGGCCAGGAGGGAGAGCGCGGCCACCGGTGTCATCCGGTCGACGTCGAGAGCCCGGAGCTTCTCGAGCGCCAGTTCCTCTTCGGCCGAAAAGAGCAGGAACTGCCCGCTGCCGGCGCTCTCCCCGGACTTGCGGGCGAGGACCGGCGCGCCCTGCACGTCGAGCTCCTGTTTCTCCAGGTTGGCCAGCACTTCGCGCGCCCGCGACGTCACCTCCGCCGGGAGCCCCGCGAGCTCGGCGACGTGGATCCCGTAGCTCCGGTCCGCACCGCCCGGAACGACTTTGCGGAGAAAGACCACCTTTCCCGCAATCTCCTTCACGGCCATGGTGGAGTTGAGCACGGCAGGCTTCACCAGCGCCACCTCCGTCAGCTCGTGGTAGTGCGTGGCGAACAGCACGAAGGCGGCCTTTCCCGGACTGTCGTGCAGGTATTCGAGAAGCGCCCACGCGATCGACAATCCGTCGAACGTCGACGTCCCGCGGCCGACCTCGTCCAGGATTACCAGGCTGCGCCCGGTCCCTTCGCGCAGAATGGCGGCCGCCTCGAGCATTTCCACCATGAACGTGGATTCCCCGCGCGCCAGGTGGTCGGCCGCTCCGACCCGCGTGAAGATCCGGTCGCAGAGCGACAGCTCGGCGCGGGACGCGGGAACGAAGGACCCGGCCTGGGCAAGAAGCACGATCGTCGCCACCTGGCGCAGGTAGGTCGATTTGCCCCCCATGTTCGGTCCCGTCACGACCTGGATCCGCCTGTCGGCGTCGAGGTCCGTATCGTTGGGCACGAAGACCTCTTCGCGCCGGAGCCGCTCCACGAGGGGGTGGCGTCCGTCGGCAATCGCCAGGCGCGGTGCTTCCGAGAGCTTCGGGCGGACCCAGCGCCCGGAACGCGCGATCTCCGCGAACGAGGCAAGGAGATCGAGATCGGCCAGCGCCGACGCCGTGCGCCCGACACGATCCCCGGCCTGCGCCAGGAACGCGAGCAGTTCCGCGTAGAGCCGCGACTCGATCTCGGCGATCCGGTCCTCGGCTCCGAGGATCTTCTCCTCGAGCTCCTTGAGTGCCGGAGTCACGAAGCGCTCCGCGTTGGCGAGCGACTGGCGGCGGATCCAGTCGGCGGGCACGCGGTCCTTGTGAGCGTTGCCGACCTCGAGCGAGTAGCCGAAGACCCGGTTGAATTTCACGCGAACCGTGCCGATGCCCGAGCGCCGACGCTCTTCCGCCTCGATCGAGAGCAGAGCGCCCTGGGCGTCGCGCCGGAGGGCCCGGAGCTGATCGAGTTCGGCATCGGCGCCCTCCCGGATGACGCCTCCCGCGGACGCGGCAACCGGAGGTTCCGGAGCGAGGATCGCCTCGACGCGGGCGACGCAATCGGACGTGTCGGGTACGGACTCGGACAGCGAGCGAAACCGGGCGGCCGAGAGCGCCGCGGCGGCCGCCGCCGCCTCCGGCGCAGCCCGCAGGCCCGCGGCGAGCGCGGCCACCTCGCGGGGACCCGCATTGCCCACGGCGACCCGGGCGAACCGCCGTTCGAGATCTCCGACGCCGTCGAGGGCCGACTGGAGGGCCTCCGTCGCGTCCGTTCGCCGAACGAGTTCCTCCACCGCGTCCCAACGCGACTCGAGGTCGACCTCGTCGAGCGAGGGATGCGCCAGCGCCTCCCGGAGCGCCCGGGCGCCCAGGGGCGTGCGTGTGCGGTCGAGCAGCGCACAGAGGCTGCGTGAGGCCGAGCCGTCCGAGGATTCGAAAATCTCCAGGGTCGCGACCGCGGCGGCGTCGAGCCCCATCCGCCGGTCGAAGGAGAGGGGGGCGACGGGCCGTACGTGCGACATCCCGCCCGGCCGCATCTGCCCCGCGTAGGCTCGCGCGGCCGCGGCCGCCGCCTCGGCAGGGGCGCCCGGCGCGGCTGAGCTCCACCACCCCGCGTCGCGGCGGGACAGGGTGGCCGGGAAGGCCGGCGCCGGCGCATCCTCGGGGAGGAGGATCTCCCGCGGCCGGAACAGGGCCAACACGTCGTCGACGCGCTCTGCCGGTACCGCCCCGGCCAGGAAACGGCCGGTCGACAGATCGAGGAAGGCCACGCCCCAACCGTCCGTCCCGGGCCGGAGCGCGGCCAGATAGGACGGGGCGCCCGGGACGAGAGACTCCGGATCGAGAACGGTCCCCGGCGTCACGACGCGCGTGATGTCCCGTCGGACGAGCCCCCGCGCGGCGCGCGGGTCCTCGACCTGGTCGCAGATGGCCACCTTCCGCCCGGCCGCCACCAGGCGGGCCACGTGGTGCTCGACGGCCTGGTGCGGAACTCCGCACATCGGTGCCTCGATGTCCGAATCGCGGTGACGGGCGGTCAGCGCGATCCCGAGCAGCGGCGCGGCGTCCTTCGCGTCGTCGAAGAACATCTCGTAGAAGTCGCCCATCCGATAGAAAAGGATGGCGTCCGGCACGCGGCTCTTCATCTCGAAGTACTGCCGGAGCATCGGGGTCACGCGCGGAATCGTGGCGCTCAAGCTGGTGCTAGCATAGTCCGAAGTCGCGCGGCGTTCGACGCCGCCGCGCCAACGATCATGAACGTCCTCGCGCTCGACACGGCGGGCCCGGCGCCTTCGGTAGCGGTTCTTGCGGCGGGTCGGATTTTCGAAGAGCCGCTCCCCGGCGACCGGCGCGCATCCGAGGAACTGTTGCCGGCCGTCGGCCGCGCGCTCGACGCCGCCGGCCTGACGCTGGACCAGTGCGCGCGCATCGCCGTCTGCGCCGGACCGGGGTCGTTTACGGGGCTGCGCGTCGGACTCGCGACGGCCTGGAGCCTGGGTCGGGCCCTCGGCTGCCCCGTGGAGGCGGTCTCGACCCTCGAAGCCATGGCCGAAGCCGCCCGCGCCTGGGGACAGACGCGCGTCGCGGCCTTCCTCGATGCCGGCCGCGGGGAGCTCGTCGGCGAGGTCTTCGACCTGGCCGGCCCGCGGCCCCGTTCGCGCGGACCCGCACGGCGGGTTTCCGCGGCGATGATCGCCGACCTGGCGGCGGGCGCAGCCGTCGCGGTCCTTCCCGCCGGGCTCGTCGGAGAGGCGGGCCGCGCCCCGTCCGTCTCCCTCGCGCAGGCCCTGGCACGCTGCGTCGACCGGGAGCCGGGGAACGCCGCCACCGAGCTCTCGGCCATCTACTCGCGCCCGAGCGCCGCCGAGGAGAAACATGGCTCTGCGTGAGCCGCGCACGGCCCCCTACCGTCTTCGCGCCGCCGGGCCGTTCGATCTCGACGAGGTGGCCCGGATCGAATCCGAGTCCTTCCCCGCTCCCTGGAAGCGCGACTTCTTCGCGAGCGAACTCGTCGAACCCCACCGCTACATCCGCGTTCTCGCCCGCGAGGACGGCGGCGAGCCTCGCATCGGGGGGTACCTCTTCGCCGTCTCGCTCTACGAAGAGTTTCACATCAACAAGATCGCGACCGACGGGCGCCTTCGCCAGCAGGGTTACGGCCGCTGGCTGCTCGAGGATGCGCTCTCCCGCGCCCGCTCGACGGGCTCGACGGCCATCACGCTCGAGGTTCGCGTGTCCAACGCGGCCGCCCGGCAGTTCTATCGAACCTACGGGTTCACGGAGGCCTACCGGCGACGGGCCTACTACCAGGACGGGGAGGATGCCCTCGTCCTGGTTTTGCACCTGTTTTCGGGCGCTTCGCGCGGTTGAAAGCTCCTGGGGGCAGGGCTAGACTTGGGTCGTGGCCTTCCCCACAGCTCTCCTCGCAAAAAATTCAAGGAGGTTTACCCCGATGGAAAACGGGAACCGAGAGGCATTGGCCGTTGCCGATCCGGAGTTTCGCCGCCTGTACGAGGAGCACCGCGACCACGAGCAGCGGCTCCAACTGCTGGCGGTCAAGAGCAGCCTGTCCGAAGACGAGGAACTGGAAGAGAAGCGGTTGAAGAAGGAGAAGCTCCTTCTCAAGGACCGCATGGAAGCGATCGCGCGACACCGAGAGGGAGTCGCCAGCTGAGGGTACCGATCGCCCGCGAGGGCTGGGCCTTCATCGTTCCGGCGTTCGCCGCCGGGTCGCTGTGTACCATGACGGGGAGCATTCCCCTGGCGGTGCTTTTCTTCGCGGCGACGCTTTTTCTCCTGCAGTTCTTTCGGGACCCCGACCGAAAGCCCCAAGGCGGCGCCGAAACCATCGTGTCGCCGGCCGACGGAACCGTTCTCTCCGTGACCGAAGCGCCGGAGGCGCCGGCCGGGGCCCGGCGCCGCCTGTCCATTTTCATGTCGGTCTTCAACTGCCACGTCAACCGCGCTCCCGCGGACGGCCGTCTTTCCGACTACGCCTACGTGCGGGGCCGGAAGGCCGCGGCCTTCGCCGAGAAAGCGTCGATCGAAAACGAGCAGAACCGGATCACGCTCTCGACCGAGCGCGGGTCGCTGACGTTCAAGCAGATCGCCGGGGCGCTCGCCCGGCGCATCGTCTTCTACCCGCGTGTGGGCGACGAGGTCCGGCGCGGGGAACGCATCGGCCTGATCAAGTTTGGTTCGCGGGTCGACCTGTTCCTCCCGGACGACGCGGATGTCCTCGTCGAGCGCGGCCAGAAGCTCAAGGCCGGCCAGTCCGCGATCGCACGCTGGAAAGCCTCCGCCTGACATGGGTCCCCTGTCGCGCGAGCGCCTCTCGCGGGGACTCTTCATTCTCCCGACGCTCTTCACGGTCGGGAACCTGTTCTGCGGATACCTGTCCCTCTGGGCCTCGATTCGGGGAACCTTCGAGGTGGCGGCCTACTTGATCATCGCGGCCGGCGTGCTCGACGGCCTCGACGGCCGGATCGCCCGGATGACGCATTCGACGTCCGAATTCGGGGAGGAGTACGACTCGCTCGCCGACCTGGTGTCTTTCGGCGTTGCTCCGGCCGTGCTCGCCTACTCGTGGGGGCTGTCGGACTTTCACCGGCTCGGCTGGATGGCGTCGTTCCTCTTCGTGGTCTGCGGCTCCATGCGCCTCGCGCGCTTCAACATTCAGACCCACGTCGCCGACAAGAAGTACTTCGTCGGGCTGCCGATTCCGGCCGCGGCGGGCACGGTCGCGGCGGTCGTACTGGCCACGCCCGAGCACCTCCTGTCCCGGGTCTGGATGGGGGGCCTGCTCGCCCTGACGGTCGTCCTGTCCTACCTGATGATCTCGACGATCCGATACCGCTCCTTCAAGGACCTGGATCTCCGACGCCGACGGCCCGCATGGATCCTGCCGGCGATCGCCCTGCTCTTCGCGATCGTGGCCTACCGGCCGGAGATGGCCCTCGCGTCGATCGCCATCGTCTTCGTCATTTCGGGCCCCGCCGCGAAGGTGGCGGCCGTCTTCCGGCGAACGGAAGCCTCGCCGGGGGCCTAGGGGCGGGGTTTTCCCCGCCGCTTGCGCTCGGGCGCCTTGGTGGGAGTCGGCGGCGCCGGCGGCTCCGTCCAGTCCGTCTCCGCTTCCTTGCCGGACGCCGCGATCACGTGGGAGCGGTACCGGCAGCACCGCGCGGGCGCGCGGCCCCGAAGCACGATGCGAGCCGGGGAAATCGTCTCGCCGGGCAGAACGATGGTCTCGAAAAGGCGCACGCGCGTGGCCCGGCCCGGCGTGACCGCTTCTCCGCTGTGATCGTAGGTGACGTAGCGATCGAAGCCGCCCAGAACGACGTCGGCAGGATGGGCCGGCGCGAGGTCGACCTCGACCCAGTTGGACGTTCGGGAAGCGATCGACGCGTGCACCGACGGATTGACGGCCTCGACCGCGATCGCGTTGCGCCCCGCCGGACCCACCGTGGGGTTGAGCGACGGAGCCAGCGACCGGCCGAGGATCACGTCCTCGAAGGCCGCGACCGGAAAAATCCGGCCGGCGTCCGACGTTCCGTCGAACACGAGCAGCCGCCCGAGAGCGAAGCGCCGGCCCGCCATCGAGGAACCCAGTTGATACAGCATCTCGCTCAGGACCGGCACCCGATAGGTCACCCGGTCCCCGGCCTCGAGCTCGAGCCCGCCCGAACGCACGGGACGGCGTGCCGTCAGATGAAAGGCCGCGAAGCTCGCCTCGGCAGTCGACAGATCGTTCTCGAAGTCGATCCGGGAGTCGCCGGTCAGCGCGTCGAGCGACGACTCCGGCACCGCCCGAGGCGCTCCGCCGCCGGCTCGCACGAGCGTTCCGTGCACCCCCGCGCCGAACGCGGCCCACCAGGGACGTCGCAGCGCGTCGATCGCCGCCGCGTCTGCCCCGCCGGGGAGGCCGAAGATCGGCACAACCAGGGCGTCCGCCGGATCGACCAGCGGCGCCAGCTTCTTGCGGGCGTCCTCGTTGGCCGGTGACGGGAAGGAGGCCGCGATGGAAACGAACGTTCCCGGCGGCAGCTGACGACGCAGCGCGGCCAGCAACGCTCCCGAGGGCCGGGCCGACGCCACCGAGAAGGGAAAGTCGAGATGGACGCCGATCACGCGACCGAACGGACGCGCCGGCCGTCCGGACGTGAACAGGCCGGCCGACAGCGCGGCGGCCGCGGCATTCGGGTCCGCCCCCGCCTCCGTGGCGAGCGCGGCCGCCAGCGCCGCGCCCGCGCGCACGACGAGGACCGTCGGTATGCGCGCCGGCGGGGCGGGTGGAGCCGGGTCGGCCCGGAACGACCACCGGCCTGCCGCGGAGTCGAGTTCGCCCGCCGGGAGAAACAGCGCGGCCGCCGACAGGCGGGCGAGTCGATCCTCGATTCCCGGATCGGCCAGAGCCGCCGCATCCGTGAACCACACGGCGTCCCCGCGCGGCGGTCCTCCCGAGGCGGCGCCGGCGCGGGTCTCCGGCCTGTGGCAGGCAACGCTCCCCCATCCGACCGCGACCCCGACCACGACCGGAAGCGCGTGCCGAAGAGTCATCAGGCCCCGGTCTCCGAGGCCGGCAGGTCGAACATGACCCGGAAGCCCCCTCCGGGCCGGTTCGACGCCCCGATCGTGCCGCCGTGTTCCTCCACGATCTTCTTGGCGATGGCCAGTCCGAGGCCGGTGCCGCCGCTCTTGGCCGAAAAATACGGGTCGAAGAGCCGCGGCAGGATCTCCGTCGTCACGCCGGGACCGTCGTCCTCGACCGAGGCCACGATCCGACCGTCGCGCCGCCGCGCGGCGAGTCGGATCTCCCCGCCGCCGGCGAGGGCGTCGACCGAGTTGCCGACCAGGTTCGCGAGGACCCGGGAGAGCAGGCGCGGGTCGGCCGGCAGCCACGAGGCCGGGGTCGGCCTCGACCCGCCAGCGGATGCCGGGCGCCGCGGCATAGGCCGCAGCCGCCTCCCGGAGCAGTCCGGACACGTCGGTGGGCTGCAGCTCCGGGCGTGGGAGCCGCGCGTAGTCGCTGAACTCCGACGCGGATCGCCGCAGCTCCTCGGTCTGCCGCAGAACGTTCGTCACGCACTCCTCCAGGACGGCGTCGAAATCGGAGGACTTGCGCCTCCAAACCTCGCGCAGATGTTCGACCGAGAGGCGGATGGGAGTCAACGGGTTCTTGATCTCGTGGGCGATGATCCGCGCCATTTCCGCCCAGGCCGCGAGTCGGTTCGACCGCACGACGTCGGAGACGTCTTCGATCACCGCCATGCGCGCCCCGCTTCCGCCGAGGGGCAGCGGAACCGTGACGACGCGCCATCGCTCGCCGGGCCGGGGCTCGAGTTCTTCCGAAACCGGCGTGCCGCCCATGCGCGAGAGGGCGGCCCGCACCGCCCGCATCTCCTCGCCGGGGAAGACTTCGTCGAGTGTGGCGCCGTCGGGGCGTCCGCGGGCCAGGCGGGCCGCCGCCGGATTGGCGAGCAGCACGCGGCCGTCTTCCGCGTATGCGACGACCCCGGCCGTCAGCTGCGAGAGCAGCGTCGCGAGCCGCTCCTTTTCGCGCGAGAGCGCTTCGGTCTGCTCCTTGAGACTCCGCGACATGTACAGGAAGGCGCGGACGAGCTCCCGAAGCTCCTCGTCCGGCGGCTCGGCGAGCCGCGGCGAAAAGTCGCCGCGCGCGACGGCCCGGGTCCCCTGCACGAGGTCCGCCACCGGCCGCGCGACGCGAACCGCCAGGCGACCGGCGATCGCCGCGGACACCAGGAACACCAGGAGCGCGAACGCCGTGACCGCCGCGGTGAGCTGCGAGGCTTCGGCCTCGGCCACCCGCTGCTGCGGAAGCAGCAGGAGCGAGAGGAGCACCGGACTCCGCACGCCCGGGACTCCGGGCACGGCCGAGAGCGCCGTGGTCAGCTCCTCGAAGGGGCTGCCGGCGATCAGCCGCGCATCCGTCCGCTGCCGCGCCTCCGCGAGCCCGACCGCCACGTAGCTCGCACCCGGAACGCGCTCGGGCAGGAGGCCCGCCGCGTAGAGGTCGCGCCGGGAGCTCGCGACGAGGAGCGCCTCCGGCGAATACACGGAGAGATCGAAACCGACCGCGTTGGCGAGCCAGGACAGGAGGGCATCGTCCAGAAGACCGAGGCGGCCGCGGGCGGCGGCGGCGGAAGGCAGGTAGTCGTCGAGCACGCGACGGGCGGTGCCGAGCGCCGTCCGCGCGTGGTCGAGGGTGTCCTGCCGGGAACGGGTGCTGATCGACGCCCGCAGGAAGAAGGTCACCGCGAGCAGCGGGATCATCACGGACAGGACGAAGAGCGCGACCAGCCGGCCGCGGAACGTCCGGGCCCCCGGAGGCCACAGGTCGCGAAGCCTTCGACGTGCGGCCACGGCGCGGACCAGGACGATCAGCCCCCCGAGTGCGTAGAGGGCGGCGGCGGCGGGCAGAAGAACCGCCGCCGCCAGAAGCCGCGGCAGCGTGTCCGGCGCGGGAATCGCCACGAGCTGAAAGCCGTCGACGCGAGGCCGCAGTTCCCCGTACAGCGCTTCGCCGCGATATCGCACCCGGACGCGGACGGGCCGGCCGGTCCGCCGGACCCGGTCGAAGATCGCGATGCCGAGGTCCGGTCCCTCCTCGCGGCGCGCGCCATCCGGACCGTAGAACACCAGGACGGGACGCGACGCCGGCAGGACGGAGGTCGGGGCCCCGACGAGCCGTCGGTAGACCTCGAGCCGGGGCGGCAACGGGTCCCAGCTCGGCCAGTCGGCCACGGACACGAGCGCCCGGCCCCAGACCTGGCCCCCGTCGCGAAGAACCGCCGACTGCCGCACCAGCGCCACCCGATGCCGCTCGATCCCGACCCCCGGATCGCCGTCGGGCCCGGCCGTATCCGCCTCCGGGATGAGCGAGAAGCGGCTGCGCAGAAACCCCGTGCGGTCGAAGACCTCGAAGGCGATGAGCGTGTCCGACGGAGCGGCCTCCTCGCCGGCCCGCCAGAGACGGTAGGCCAGATCCGAAAGATCCACCTCGTCGACCGGTGCGGGAAGCTCGACGGCCAGGTCGAATCGTTCCGCCCGTTCGACGGCGCGGCGCACGGCGACGACGGCGCCCGCCGAGATGCTTCTCGGGGTCGGGCATCCGGATCGCCCGCGCGACCCGGTAGGCGGCGACGACGCGCCGATGGGCATGGAGGGGCACGGCGACGAGCACGAGGAGCAGGGTCATCCCCGCGGCGAGCCGGAACGGGCCGAGCGCTCCGCTTTCGGGCGCCGCCGCGACCGCCCGCCGCCAGCCCTCGTACGCGACGACCGCGGCGAGCGCCACGAGGACGGGAAAGGCCGGCGCCGGCGAAACGAGCAGGATGGCGCAGATGAGCGCCAGCGACGTGAAGCCGACGGCCGCACTCGTCCATGCGCCACGGCTCGACCGCGGGCCCGCGCATGCGCCGATCGACAGCGCCGAGGCGGTCAGGGCCGTCAGGGCGAGGAGGCCGAGGAAGCGGGCGCTCCAGACCGGAAGGGGCGTCCCGAGGTCCGGAAGGTCCGCGCCCTGCGCCGCGGCGACACAACAGGCGAAGAGCGCGTAGCCCGCCGCCATCCACCTTCCCGGCCGGACCGCATCACGGCTGCGCAGGCGCGCCAGACCCGTCGGAAGCAGAAAGAGCCCCAGTGCCAGGAGCCACGGGTGCGTGCTCGCGAGGAGGACGCGCCCGCCCGGGTCCGCGAAGCACGTCGCGGCCAGAAAGCCGATCGCCAGCCCGCTTCCCACGGCGATCGAGTCGCCGCCGGAGGCCACGAGGCCGAGCCCGATCGCCAGGAGGAGTGCCAGGACGAGCGTGCTCGTCCGGGAGTCGGGTCCCGCGGCCACCGGCGCGACGCGCCCGGCGAGCAGCGTTCCTTCCGAGTCGCTCAGGAGAGGCGGGGCACCGGGCTCCGGAGCGATGGGTTCCCAGTCGGAGGCGGTTCCGGCCAGGCCGAAGGCGTCCGCGAAGGCCGGGGCCTCGACGGGAAGGGAGCGCCCCGCGCAGATGACTCCCGCGAACGGATCCTTTCCCGCGAGGCTCCAGTGGAGCAGCTCGACCCGCGTCGCCGACCACTGCACCTCCAGGGTGCCGGGGGCGCGCACCGGAGGGATGCGCGACGGGGCATCGCCCCACCACGCCTGCGGATTGCCGCGGGGGTCGGCCAGCACGATCCAGGTGCCGGGCGCCGAGCCGGCGACGGCCTGCCTCGCGCTGGCGAACAGCCGTTCGCGCTGCACGGCGATTCCGCCGCCTTCCAGCGACCGCGCGACTTCCGGGCTCTCGGCGAGGGATCGCGCGCGTCGGTCGAGATCCTGGGCGGCGCTCTCCAGGGCACGATGGAGCTCGGCGGGCGGTTCCGTTCCGCGGGCCCGTCGGCTCGGCAGCTCGACCCATCCGTCGAGCCAGGCCAGCGCCGCGACGGCGGCGGCGAGGGCGGCCCAGAACGCGGGGCGTTTCACCGTGGAGTCCGCGTCAGCGGAGGAAGGGCAGGTCCACTCCCCGCTCGCGCGCCGCCGCGATGGCTTCCGGATAGCCGGCATCGGCGTGGCGCATGACGCCGGTGCCCGGATCGCACTTCAGCACTCGCTCGAGGCGACGTCGGGCGCCCTCCGTGCCGTCGGCCACGACGACCATGCCGGCGTGAAGCGAATATCCGATGCCGACGCCGCCGCCGTGATGCACCGACACCCAGCTCGCTCCGGCCGCGGTGTTGACGAGGGCGTTGAGGATGGGCCAGTCGCCGATCGCGTCCGATCCGTCCCGCATGCCCTCCGTCTCCCGGTTGGGCGATGCGACGGATCCGGCGTCGAGGTGGTCGCGGCCGATGACGATCGGGCGCGCGGACGCGCCCCGTCTTGACGAGCTCGTTGAAGAGGAGGCCCGCGCGATGCCGCTCGCCGTAGCCGAGCCAGCAGATGCGGGCGGGCAGGCCCTGGAACGCGATCCGTTCCGAGGCCAGCGTCAGCCAGCGCGCCAGACCGCGGTCCTGCGGGAAGAGCTCGAGGAGAGCCCGGTCGGTCGTCCGGATGTCCTCCGGGTCCCCCGAGAGCGCCGCCCACCGGAACGGGCCCTTGCCCTCGCAGAACAGCGGACGGATGTAGAGGGGCACGAAGCCGCCGATCCGGAAGGCGTCGCCGACCCCCGCCTTCTGCGCCTGCCCGCGCAGGTTGTTGCCGTAGTCGAAGACGACCGCGCCGCGGCTCTGGAGCTCGAGGAGAGCCCGGACGTGGTCCGCCATCGTCGCGTAGGAGCGCTCGATGTATCGCTTCGGGTCGGCGGTGCGCAGGTCCTCGAGCTCCGCCAGGCAAGCGCCGCGCGGCACGTAGCCGTTGAGCTCGTCGTGGGCCGAGGTCTGGTCGGTCACGATGTCCGGAAGGACTCCCCGCGCGAGCAGCCGCTCGAGCAGGTCCACCGCGTTGGCCTCCAGACCGATCGAGACGGCCCGCCTGGCCTCCTTCGCCGCGAGCGCGCGGTCGATCGCCCGATCGATGTCGCGTTCGTGTTCGTCGAGGTACCGGGTCCTGAGACGCTTGCCGATCCTTTCCGGGTCGACCTCGGCCACCAGAGCCACCGCGCCGTTCATCGTCGCCGCCAGGGGCTGGGCGCCGCCCATCCCGCCGAGGCCGGCGGTCACGACGAGACGGCCCGACAGGTCGCCCCCGAAATCCCGCGCCGCGGCGGCGAACGTCTCGAAGGTTCCCTGCACGATGCCCTGGCTCCCGATGTAGATCCACGAGCCCGCCGTCATCTGTCCGTACATCGTCAGGCCCAGGCCCTCGAGGCGGCGAAACTCGTCGCCGGTGGCCCACGCGGGCACGAGCATCGCGTTGGAGATCAGGACGCGCGGCGCGTCCTCGTGCGTCTGGAACACGCCGACGGCCTTCCCGGACTGGACCAGCATCGTCTCGTCGGAGCGCAGACGCTTGAGCGTCGCCACGATCGAATCGAAGGCCGGCCAGCTGCGAGCGGCCCGGCCCGTTCCGCCGTACACGATCAGGTCCTCGGGCTTTTCGGCGACCTCCGGGTCGAGATTGTTCTCCAGCATCCGGAGCGCGGCCTCCTGGGCCCAGCCCGGGCAGCGAAGGTCGGTGCCGCGCTCGGCGCGGACCGTGCGGGGTGCCGACAGAACGCTCGTGCTCATTTCGCGATTATACGAGCGGCCGAGCGCGGGCCGCCTCAGGCGAGGCGGTCGACCTCGCGCGTCATCGCATCGTCCGAGAGGAACAGGCGGGCCTTTTCGAGGTCCGGCGCGAGCTCCCGGTCCCGGCTCCACGTGCGGACCCTTCCGCGAAAGGCGCGGCGGACGCGTTCGATCGGCGGCGAGGAGGACAGCGGGCGCAGGAAGTCCATCGCCTGGAAGGCCGCCATGAGCTCGATCGCGAGAACGCGCTCGAGGTTGTCGACGACCGCCGCGAGCTTGCGCGCCGCGATCGGCGACATCGAGACGTGATCCTCCTTGGCCGCCGAGGTCGGGATCGAGTCCGCGGATGCGGGATGCGCCAGCACCTTGCATTCCGAAACGAGGCCCGCCGCCGTCACCTGGGCGATCATGAGGCCCGAGTGCAGGCCGCCCTCGCGAACGAGGAATGCGGGCAGCTCCGAGAGCGCCGGGTTCACGAGCTTCTCGATGCGGCGCTCCGAGATCGAGGCGAGGTCGGTGGCCGCGATGGCCGCATAGTCGAGAACGAGGCCGACCGGGGCGCCGTGGAAGTTGCCGCCGGACACGATGTCGCCGCGCCCCGCGAAGACGAGCGGATTGTCCGTCGAGCTGTTCATCTCGCGCTCGAGGACCTGCCGGGCGTGGTCGAATGCGTCGCGGGCGGCTCCGTGCACCTGCGGCATGCAGCGGAGCGCGTAGTTGTCCTGAACCCGGCCGCATCCGCGGTGCGACTCCCGGATCGCGCTTCCGGCGAGCAGCCCCCGCAGGTTGGCCGCGCTCTTGAGCGCCCCCGGGTGGGGGCGCGCGGCGACGAGGCGGCGGTCGAACGCGGCGTCGGAGCCGCGCGACGCGTCGAGCGAGGCCGCCCCGATGAGGTCCGCGGCGCGCGCGAGCGCGATCGCCCGGTGGAGCGCGAGGCCTCCGACCGCGACCGACATCTGGACGCCGTTGATCAGCGCGAGGCCTTCCTTGGCCGCGAGCGCGACCGGACGAAGGCGCGCCGACCGGAGGGCCGCTTTCGCCGGCCGCTCTCGCCCCCTCACGCGCACCCGGCCTTCGCCCATGAGCCCGAGCGCCAGGTGCGAAAGCGGCGCGAGATCTCCCGAGGCGCCCGACCGAGCCCTGCGACGGAATGACCGGCAGGACGTCCGCGGCCAGCATCCGGAGCAGCGCCTCGACCGTCGAAACGCGGATCCCGGAATTGCCGCGCGCGAGGGCGTTGGCCCGCAGGGCCATCATCGCCCGCACGACGGGGTCGGACAGCGGCGGGCCCACGCCGGCCGCATGGCTGCGGATCAGGTTTCGCTGGAGGCTTTCGAGCTCGGCGCGGGGGATGGCGACGTCGGCGAATTTGCCGAACCCCGTCGTCACGCCGTAGACGCTCGCATTGGAGCGCACGGCCCGGTCGACGACACGGCGCGAGGCCGCGATCGACCTCCGTCCCCGCGGCGAGAGCGCGACCCGCACCTGCCGGCGCGAAATCGCGTCGAGATCCGCCAGTTCCAGTCCTTCGCCCGCGAGCCGTATGATCTTCATCGAGGCCCGATTCTAAGCTGACAGCACGCTCGGAACTCTGTTAGCCTGCGCTGCTTTTTCGACGCAACGAGGAGAACGCGCGTGAAGGTCCTGGCCGTCCTGGGCGGACAGTGGGGAGACGAGGGCAAGGGAAAGCTCGTCGACCTCCTGTCGAATCGGTTCGACATCGTGGCCCGCTACCATGGCGGCCACAACGCCGGCCACACCGTCAAGTTCGGGAACCAGCATTTCGCCCTCCACCTGCTCCCGGCGGGTGTCGTCCGCGGGTCGGACCGGGATCATCGGCCCGGGCGTCGTCGTCGACCTCGAGGCCCTGCTGACGGAGATGGATGCCCTGCGGGCGGCCGGGGTCGAAATCGGAGAGAACCTGCGGCTCTCGGATCGCGCCCCGGTCATCCTCCCCTATCACCGCCTGCTCGACGCGGCGCGGGAGAGCGCCGCCGGCGACGCGAAGATCGGAACGACCCTTCGCGGGATCGGGCCGGCCTACGAGTCGCTCGCGGCGCGACGCGCGGTCCGCGTCGCCGAGCTCTACCGCCCGGCGACCCTGGCGGCCCGGGTCCGGGCCATGGCCGAGGAGACGGGCACCCTGCTCGCCGCCCTCGGCGTTCGAGACGTGCCCGGCCCGGATGCGGTCCTCGGGATGCTCGCTCCGCTGGCCGAACGGCTGCGGCCCCACGTCACCGACACCGGCCGGTACCTGCGCGGCCGCCTGAAGGAAGGCGCGACACTGCTCGCCGAGGGCGCCCACGGCGCCATGCTGGACCTCTCGTCCGGGACCTACCCCTTCGTGACCTCGTCGCACTGCACCTCGGCGGCGGTCGCGTCGGGCCTCGAGATCGCCCCGCGCGCGCTGGAATCCAGCATGCTCGTGCTCAAGGCCTATACGACCCGCGTCGGCGCGGGTCCCTTTCCGACCGAGCTCCACGAAGAGACCGGCGAGTTCCTGCGCAAGCGCGGCAACGAGTACGGGACCTCCACCGGCCGCCCGCGCCGCACCGGCTGGTTCGACGCCGTCGTCGCCCGCACCGCCGTCGAACTCTCGGGCGCGGATGCCGTGGCCATCACGAAGCTCGACTGCCTCGACGAGCTCGAGGAGATCCCCGTCTGCCTCGGCTACAAGCTCGACGGCAAGCCCGTGTCGACCCTGCCCGCTCTCGCCGAGGACGTCGCCCGTCTCGAACCCGAGTACGAGAAGCTTCCGGGCTGGAAGTCCACAACCACCGGCGTCACGCGCTATGAAGAGCTCCCGCCCGCCGCCCAGCGCTACGTGCGCGCCCTCGAGGACGCCATCGGCGCCCCCGCCGCCTTCATCTCGACCGGCCCGCGCCGGGAGGAGACGGTCTGGCGGACCGACACGCCCTTTCTCAACGGCCTGCCCCCGGCGAAGTAAACTCCACCGCACGGTGGGCCGTTAGCTCAGTTGGTTAGAGCATCGGCCTTTTAAGCCGGTGGTCCTGGGTTCGAGTCCCAGACGGCCCACCAAATCGACCTGCCCAGGCGCCCACGCGCAGACGATTCAAAACGGCCAGTAGAGCCCGAGGGCCTTGGCGATGAAGATCGCCATCTGCCGCCGCGTGACGGGGTCGTCGGGGCAATAATTGCCTCCGCCGCAGCCACCCGTGATGCCGGAAAACGCGAGTGCCTCGACGTACTGAAAGCCGAAGTCGGAGGTGGGCACGTCGGGGAATGTCGCGGTCCCCGGCGCCGGCGAAACGTCCCGCCGCCACCAGATGTCGACCCCCTTGAACCGGTGGCCGCCGACAAGTGAGCCAAGCCCAATTTGCAGTATGAGCTGTGCTCCGTGGTTGATGTGGACGCTGTTATTGACCTGGTAGTCCAGTTGAGTCGCGGCGTAGCCATACCCGCTCGAACCCGTTGAGGAAACCTGGGCGACCGTGGAAATCTGCGGAGGACCGGAGAAGTTCGATCCCCCCGAGAGGGCGAGCAAGTCGACGAGAAGGTCAAACGTGCCGGAGTTGTCATAGTAATAAAGATCAAGGAACACGATGCGGGCTCCGGTCGGCAGGATGACGGGGGCCCAGAAATAAGCAAAAGCGTCATTCGAGAAGAGGTAGCCAAAACTGCTGGTCGCAGCGACGGCCCCGGCGAGCGGGCTGAAAGCCGCGGCCGGGATTTGCATGATCTGGCAACAGGCGGTGCCGAAGTAGTCCGGGCCGTCCTGGCCACTTCGATGCCGTTTCACGATCTGCAGCTGAAGATCCGCGGCCGCTTCCTGGGCGGCCGCGACCTGCGGTGATGTGACAAACCCCTCCGCCTTCTGTTCCGCCGAGCCCGGATTCGCGGTGAACCCCCCGAGAACCACAGCCACCGCTGCGACGAACCCCGCCGAGGTCTTCATGGCGCTCCTCCTTTCGTAGCCTCTGCGATGCGTGTCGACTCGATGCTACCCCCCGGGGGTCGTCGGACGAAGGGCCGGTGCCGGCACGCTCCCCTCGACCACGGCGGGCCGAAATGGACTCCCGTGTCGCGTCGTGGTGGAGTGCACGCCATGAGCGTGTCGAAGCTGGCCGTCTCGCTGCTGGCAATCGCCGCCCCCGCCCTCGCCCAGCGCGAGCCGGTCCTCAAGCAGATTCACGAGCCGCATCCCTACTACTACCGGGAGATGTACCTCCCGCAGGTCACGAGCGGGCCGGGCGCCGCCGCCTGGTCGCCGGACGGGACGGAGCTCGTCTACGCGATGCAGGGCTCGCTCTGGCGACAGAAGCTCGGATCCACGGAAGCCATTCAGCTGACGGACGGCCCGGGCTACGACTCGGAACCGGACTGGTCGCCGGACGGGCGGCAGGTCCTGTACACGTCGTACCGCAACGACGCGCTGGAGCTCTGGATCCTCGATCTGGCCGACGGGTCCACCCGAGCGCTCGTGGCCAACGGCGCCGTGAACCTCGACGCGCACTGGTCGCCGGACGGGTCGCGCATCGCCTACGTTTCGACGGCTTTCGAGGGACGCTTCCACGTGTTCGTGCTGAAGGTTGCCGGCGGGCGGGCCGACGGTGAAGGCGTCCGGATCACGGAGGACGTCGAGAGCCCGCTGCCCCGCTACTACTACTCGCAATTCGACATGTACCTCTCACCGGCGTGGTCGCCGGACGGGCGGGAGATCCTCCTCGTCTCCAACCGCGGCGAGATCTGGGGCTCGGGCGACATCTGGCGCATGGAGGCGCGGCCCGGCGCGCCGATGCGTCTCGTCCGCAGGGAGGAGACGAACTGGAAGGCGCGGCCGGACTGGGCCCCCGACGGCAAGCGCGTCGTCTACAGCTCGTACCTCGGGCGGCAGCGCAACCAACTCTGGCTGACGACGGCCGACGGGGGTGACCCCTTCGAGCTGACGTACTGCGATTGCGACCAGACGCGGCCGCGCTGGTCGCCGGACGGCCGGAAGATCGCATTCATTTCCAACGAGGACGGCAACGTCTCGCTGCGGGTGGTGACGATCCCGGGGGGCGCGGTCGACACCGTCACGGCAGCCCGGCGGCGCTACCTGCGGCCGACCGGCACGCTGCGCGTGGCGGCGCGAAGCATCTCCGGGTCCCCGCTGCCGGTCCGGTTCTCCGTGACGGGATCCGACGGCCGGGGCTGGGCGCCCGACTCCGCCTGGCGGCACGCCGACGACGCGTTCGACCGGAAGGTGCGGCCCTACGAAGTGACGTACTTCCACGCGAGCGGACCTCGGACGCTCACGGTGCCCGCCGGCCGGTATACGGTCCTCGCGACGCGCGGCCTCGAATACGCGCCCGCGAGCGTCGAGGTCGAGGTCCTCGATGGCGGGACCGTCGCCGCGAGCCTCAACCCCACGCGCCTGGTGGATCTGCCGGCCAGCGGCTGGTGGAGCGGGGATCTGCACGTCCACATGAACTACGGAGGCGCGTACCGCAACGACCCCGCGCACCTGAAGTCGCAGGCCGACGCGGAGGACCTCCACGTCGTCGAGAACCTGATCGTCAACAAGGAGCAGCGGATCCCGGACGTCGCGATGTTCTCCCCGCGGCTCGACCCGGTCTCCACCGCCACGACCCTGCTGAAGCACGACGAGGAGTACCACACGAGCTTCTGGGGCCACACGGGCCACCTCGGCCTCACCCGGAACCTGATCCTGCCGAACTATGCCGGCTACTTCCGTACCGCGGCGGCGAGCCTCTTTCCGGACAACTCGACGATCATCGATCTCGCACACGCCCAGGACGGCGTCTCCGGTTACGTCCACCCGTTCGACCCGCCGCCGCCCGACCCGGACGGTGCCGCTCCGCTGACCTACGCCCTGCCGGTCGACGTCGCCCTCGGAAAGGCCGACTACCTCGAGATCGTCGGATTTTCCGATCACCGAATCACGGCCGACGTCTGGTACCGGCTGCTCAACTGTGGCTTCCACATCCCCGCCGGCGCCGGGACCGATGCCATGGCCAACTACGCTTCCCTTCGGGGCCCGGTCGGGATGAATCGAGTCTACGTTCGCTCGGGAGGCAAGCTCGACTACCGGGCGTGGCTCGCGGCGCTGCGGGCCGGGAAGACCTTCGCGACCAACGGCCCGCTTCTGTCCTTCGCGCTGGATGGCCGCGAGATCGGAGAGGAGATCGCGATGGGCCGCCCCGGGCACGTGACGGCGAGGGTCAGCCTGCGCTCGATCGTGCCGGTCGAGAGGCTCGAGATCGTGGCCAACGGCGCCGTCGTCGCGACGGTGCCGACCTCGGCCGGCGGGATGCGCGCGGATGCCACGGTCCCGATCCCGGTGGCGGCGAGCGGATGGTACGTGTTGCGGGCCTGGTCCGAGGGCGCGATCGAGCCCGTCCTCGACATCTACCCATACGCGACGACGAGCCCGATCTACGTGACCGTCGCCGGCCGGCCGGTGCGAAACGCGGGCGACGCAGACTTCTTCGTCCGCTGGATCGACCGGCTCGAAGCCGCGGCCCGAGCGCACGGCGGCTGGAACGACGCCACGGAAAAGGCCGAGGTCCTCGGCCGCCTCTCGGCGGCGCGGGAGAAATTCGCCGAACGCGCCCGGGAGGCAGCCCGCTAGGCGCCGGCTCGGGCCGGTGCGGTCCCTCCGGTGGCGACGACGAGCAGCCTTTTCGCGTCTTCGCGAAAAGGACGCCCGTCGAAGTCGCCGAGAATATCGAGGACCCGCAGCCCGCACGCCGCGAACTCTTCGGAAAGCGTCCGAACGTTCCAGGCTCGCGCCAGGAACGCGGCCGAGAGCCGCTGTGCGCCGCCCCTCCGGCTCCGATTCAGGTATCGATATCGGGCATGCCACAGGTCGCCCGAGCCCACCGGGAACCAGGCTTCGTCGACCTCCAGCACCCCGGCTCCATGGGGAATCCGACGCTGCGGGAAGGCGACCTCGTGGCGCTTGCGGTACAGGCCCTCGAGTACGAACCGGCCGCCCGGCGACAGCTGCCTCGCGACCGCCCGCAGGGCCCGGCGCCGGTCTCGAAGCCGCGTCAGGTGAGAGAGCGGATCGCCCGGTGCGACGATGAGATCGAAGGCGGGACCGAATGCCGGTCGCCGCGCGTCGGCCGCGACGAACAGGCCGCGGCCGGGCCCCCCGGCCTCGAACAACATCTCCAGGGACACGTCGATCCCGATGCAAGGCGCGATGCGCGACAGTTCCGCCGTGATCCGGCCGAGCCCGGATCCGATCTCGAGGACCCGTCGGGGACGGATCCGGCGCGCCATCGCTCGCCAGAAATCGAGGTGCGATCGGGCCACGGATTCCAGCCGATAGAACGGCAGGATCCTTCGATAGTAGGCGCGGACGTCCTGCACGTCTGCGGTGCCGGCGTTCATGCAGAGAGAGTGCCAGCCGTTCCGGACCGGGCCCGACCAGGTTCCGCATCCTGGCGAGAAGGGCTAGGCCGGGATCTCGGACTCTCCGGGAGCCGGAACGGCCCCCGCCTGCGAAGGAAGGACTCCGATCAGGCGGCGCGATATCGGTCCCGAGAAAATCAGCAGGACGAGGCCGCCGACGCCGGTGACCTTGCCGATCGTTCCGAAGAGGTCGGGCAGCGGCATGGTCGAGAACGCGCCGGCCGTCAGCCCTGCGATCAGGTTGCCGAGCGCGTTGCCCATGAAGAACGTCCCCATCATCTGGCCGACCAGTCGCCGCGGAGCGAGCTTGGTCACGCTCGACAGGCCGACGGGCGACAGGCACAGCTCACCCACGGTGTGGATGAAGTACACCGTGACGAGCCACCAGGGACCGACCTTGTTCGCGCCGGCGTGCGTGTGCGCCGCTGCGACCGCCATGACGAACATGCCGATCGCCAGCAGGACGAGGCCCAGGCCGAGCTTGGCGGGCATCGAGGGACCGCCGTCGCGCAGCTTGAGCCAGACCAGGCTGAAGACCGGCGACAGCAGGATGACGAAGGTCGGCGGGACGGCCTGGAACCACGACGCCGGCATTTCCCAGGTGCCGACCATCCGGTCGGTCAGTCGCGAGGCGAAGAGGTTGAACGAGGAGCCGGCCTGCTCGTACCCCGCCCAGAAGAGCGCGGAGGCCAGGAAGAAGAGGAAGATCACGACGACGCGCTTCTTCTCCGGGATCGTCAGGCTCCCGGAGACGAGCACGGAGCCGAAGTAGAGGACGACGATGCTCACGATGATGATGCCCGTTCCCCGGGCGGCGGCTTCCAGACCGAGCCCCGCCATGGTGCCGGCGGCGAGCACGACCGCCAGAATCGCGATTCCCGTCAGAACGCCGCGGACGGCTTTCGCACGCGCGACCGGATCCTGCGGCCTGCCGCCGCGGCAACCCGGCCGTCCCGAGATAGCGCGCCCCCAGCCGGTACTGGATCAGACCGAGGACCATGCCCACGCCGGCGGCGCCGAAGCCCATGTGCCAGTTGACCCGCTCGCCGAGAAAGCCGCAGATGAAGGGCCCGACGAAGGCCCCGGTGTTGATGCCCATGTAGAACAGGGAGAAGCCGGAGTCGCGGCGGGCGCCTCCTTCGGGGTACAGGTCGCCCACCATCGCGCTGACGTTGGGCTTGAGCAGCCCCGTTCCGAGGACGATCAGGCAGAGGCCGAGATAGAAGGTCGGGACCGACGGGACGGCCATGCTGAAGTGCCCCGCGGCGATCACGCAGCCGCCGATGAAAACGGCGCGCCGCTGGCCGAAGATCCGGTCCGCGATCCATCCGCCCGGCAGCGCCATGAGATAGACGCCGGCGGTGTAGAGCCCGTAGATCGCCGCGGCCTTCTGGTCGGTCAGTCCGAATCCGCCGTTCTGCACCGACGCCACCAGGAAGAGGATCAGGAGCGCCCGCATGCCGTAGTAGCTGAACCGTTCCCACATCTCGGTGAAGAACAGCGTCGAGAGTCCGCGCGGATGGCCGAACCACGACTGCCCGGCGGGGACGACGGCGGCGGATGACGAACTCATGAGCGAATGGCGGGGAGGCTACCAGAGAACCGCCGGACGCGCATAATGAACCCCGATGCAGGCCCCGGAGTTTCTCGGGCCCCTCGCCCTGATCTTCCTCGCGGCGCTCGGCTCCGCGTACGTGCTCCACCGCGTCCGCCAGCCGCCGCTGATCGGGTTCCTCGTGGCCGGCGGTCTCCTCGGTCCGTTCGGCCTCGGACTCGTGCGCGACGTCCACGTCGTCGAGGTGCTCGCCGACCTGGGAGTCGTCCTCCTGCTCTTCACCGTCGGGCTCGAGCTTTCGCTCGGCAACCTCCGACGCCTGGGCAAGCTCGTATGGCTCGGTGGGACGATCCAGGTGTCGGTCACGGTCGCGCTCGTCTTCGGAGTCGCGACCGCCGGCGGCTATCGCCCCACGCATGCGCTCTTCTTCGGCTACCTCGTCGCCCTGTCGTCGACGGCGATCGTCCTGAAGCTGCTCATGGACCGGCGGGAGCTGGACTCGCCGCACGGTCGGGCGCTCCTGAGCATCCTCATCTTCCAGGACCTCGCGGTCGTCCCGATGCTCCTGTCCATTCCCTACCTCTCCAGCAGCGGTTCCGGCGGCTTCCTCGCGGTGCTCCTCGCCGCGGGGAAGACGGCCATGACGGCGGCCGTGCTTCTGCTCGTCGCCCGCGTCCTCGTTCCCAGCGTTCATCGGCGCGCTCGCCGGGACGCGCCAGAAGGAGATCTTCGTCGTCGCGGTCCTCTTCATCGTGCTCGGGTCCTCCCTCGCGACCGCCTGGGCGGGCCTGTCGGCCGCCCTGGGCGCGTTCCTGGCCGGCCTCGTGCTCTCGGAGTCGGAGTACGGCCACCAGGCGATGGCGGACGTCGCGGCGTTCCGCGATGCCTTCAACGCGGTGTTCTTCGTGTCGATCGGGATGCTCTTCGACCCGCGCGTCCTCCTCCGCGAACCTTTCATCGTGGGAGTGCTCCTCGCGCTCATCCTCGTCTGGAAGACGGTGGCCGGCGGCGCCGCGGTGCTCGCGCTCGGCTACGGACTGCGCGTGGCGACCGTGGTGGGGCTGTCGCTCGCCCAGATCGGCGAGTTCTCGTTCGTCCTGCTGCGCCAGGGCCGCGCGGCGGACCTCATCTCGGGCTCGGCCTACCAGACCTTCCTGGCCGCGGCGATCATCACGATGATCGCGACGCCCTTTCTGTCGGAGGCGAGCCACGCGGTGGCCCTCCGGGTCGGCCGCCGCGAGACCGCGCCGCGGGCGAGGCTCGAGCCGGTTCCGGAAGGCATCGTCGTCGTGATCGGGTTCGGCCACATGGGTGAGACGGTCGCCCGCGTTCTCCGCCGGGCCGAGGCGCCGTTCCGCGTCATCGACCTCGATCCGGACCGGGTCCGCCGCGGGACGAAGCTCGGCGTTCCCATCGAGTACGGCGACTCGACCAACGACGTCGTTCTGCGGCGCGCCGGCATCGAGAGGGCGCGGGCCGCGATCGTGCTCATCTCGGACCTGCGCGCCACGCGCCAGACCGTCCGCCACTGCCGCACGCTCGCTCCGCGCCTCTTCATCCTGGCCCGCGCCCGGTATGTCGCCGAGATCCCCGGCCTGGCGGCGGCCGGCGCCGACGAGATCGTGGCCGAGGAGTTCGAGACGTCGCTGGAGATCGCCAGCCGCACGCTCAAGCGCATCGGATCCCCGCTGCCCTGGATCGAGTCCGAGACCGACGAAATCCGCAAGACCCGCGAGGACGGATTCCGGCGGTTCCGTGCCCCCGGATCTCCCGAGCCCTAGGCCGCGAAAGCCGCCGCGAGGCTTTCGCCGGCCATGCGGGCCGTCCGGCGCAGATCTCGCTTCGCCATGCGCCGTCGAGAGGAACCAGGCCTCGAACTGGGCGGGCGGCAGGAAGATGCCGCGCTCGCGCATCGCGTGGAAGAAGGCCGCGTAGCGGCTGCGTGTCCGCGCGCTTGGCCTGCGCGAAGTCGCCGATCGGGCCCCGCCGCGAAGAAGAGCGTGAGGAGCGAACCCATGCGCGGCAGGCTGACCCGGCTCGCGAAACCGCGGCGGGCGATTTCCTCGCGCGAGGAGGCTCGTCGGAGGAGCGCGCCCTGCCGCTCGAGGTCCGCATACGGCGGCCGGCGCTCGATCTCGCCGAGCATCGCGAGGCCGGCGGACATCGCGAGCGGGTTTCCCGAAAGCGTCCCGGCCTGGTAGACGGGGCCGGCCGGCGCCATCTTCTCCATGAGGCTCCGCGGCGCCGCCGTAGGCGCCGACGGGCAGACCGCCGCCGAGGATCTTTCCGAGCGTCGTGAGGTCCGGCGTCACGCCGATAGATCTCCTGGGCGCCGCCGGCCGCGAGCCGGAATCCCGAGATGACCTCGTCGAAGATCAGGAGCGCCCCGTGACGTCGCGTCAGCTCGCGCGCGGCCTCGAGGTAGCCGGGTCGCGGCGGAACCAGGCCCATGTTCGCCGCGACGGGCTCGACGATGAATGCCGCCACGTCGCCGGGAAAGGCCTTCGAGCGCGGCCTCGAGCGCGGCGGCGTCGTTGTACGGGACGACCGTCGTCAGCGCGGCGATCTCTTCCGGAACCCCCGGGCTGCCGGCGATCCCGAGCGTCGCGACCCCGGATCCCGCCGCGACGAGGAACCCGTCGGCGTGGCCGTGGTAGCCGCCGTCGGTCTTGAGGATCCGCTTGCGGCCCGTGGCGCCGCGCGCCAGGCGCACGGCGCTCATCGTCGCCTCGGTGCCGGAGCTGACGAAGCGGACCATCTCGATCGACGGGACGAGCTTCACGACGCGCTCGGCCAGCCGCACCTCGAGCTCGGTCGGCGCGCCGAAGGACGTCCCGCGGCGGCACGCGCGGTCCAGGGCCCGGCGCAGGAACGGCGGCCCGTGGCCGAAGAGGTGCGGCCCGTAGGACATGACGTAGTCGATGTAGGAGCGGCCGTCCGCGTCGCGCACCCGGGCGCCGCGGCCCGAGGCCACGAAGAACGGCTCGCCGCCCGACCGAGGCGAACGAGCGGACGGGCGAGCTCACGCCGCCCGGCATGAGCTTCCGGGCCCGCCGAAAGAGCGCCGCCGATCGGGCCGAAGAGCGGGACCGGCGCCGGGCCTTCAAGCGTCCAGGCTGCCTTCGCGGATCCAGCGCGCCGCGTCCCGGGCGTGGTACGTCAGGACGAAGTCGGCCCCGGCTCGCACGATCCCCGTGAGGATCTCGAGCGTGATCCGCTTCTCGTCGATCCAGCCGTTGGCGGCCGCCGCCTTGACCATCGCGTACTCCCCGGAGACGTTGTAGGCCGCGATCGGCGCATCGAAGCGTGTCCGCGCCTCGCCGGATCCAGTCGAGGTATGCGAGCGCCGGCTTGACCATCACGGCGTCGGCGCCCTCCTCGAGGTCGAGCGCGATCTCCCGCATCGCCTCGCGGCGGTTGGCGCCGTCCATCTGGTAGCCGCGGCGGTCGCCGAACTTCGGAGCCGAGTCGGCCGCCTCGCGAAACGGCCCGTAGAAGGCCGAGGCGGCCTTGGCGGCGTACGCGAGGATCGCCGTCTCGGCGAAGCCCGCCCCGTCGAGCCCCGCTGCGGATCGCGCGCGACGCGGCCGTCCATCATGTCCGAAGGGGCGACGACGTCGGCGCCCGCCCGGGCATGCGACACGGCCACGCGGGCGAGCAGCGGAAGGGTGGCGTCGTTGTCGACGCGCCCGTCCGCGATCACGCCGCAGTGTCCGTGCGACGTGTATTCGTCGAGGCAGACGTCGGTCATGACGACGAAGCCCCGGCAGCGGCGCGCTTCAGGGCGCGGACCGTCTCCTGGACGGCGCCGCCGGTCGTCCCAGGCCTCGCTTCCGGTCTCGTCCTTGTGCTCGGGGATCCCGAACAGCATGAACGCCCGGGAATGCCGAGCGCCGCGAGTTCCCCGTGCGGCGGCAACGGCCTCGTCGGGCGAGAAGCGGTCGACCCCGGGCAGCGAGCCGATCGGCTCGCGCAGGCCGCGCCCCTTCCGGACGAAGAGCGGCGCGACGAAACGGTCCGGCGTGAGACGCGTCTCGCGGACGAGCGCCCGCGTTCCGGGCGACCGGCGTAGCCGCCGGAGGCGAACTGCGGGAAAACCGCTCATGCGAATCCGCAGCCTATGTCCCGCGCTGGCGCGCTGGCAAGCCTGGCGAGGAGGTCGCCGAGGCTGGCGAACCTCGCCTCGCCGCGAAAGCTCGACCCGCTCGACACCCAGCGACGCCAGCTTTTCGAGGGTCGACGGACCCAAGGCCGCCGCGGGAACCCGCCGCAGCCGTTCCGCCGCCTCCGGCGTCAGGCCGGCGAAGAGCCAGTCTGCGGCCGCCGGCGAGGTCGCGCAGAACGCGGCGGGGGAACGTTCGAGGATCTCGACCGACAGGCCGGGGTTGGGGGCGGCCGGCCGCTTGCGGTACAGCACGAGTTTCTGGACCCGCGCGCCGCGCTCCTGCAGCAGCTCCGACAGGTCGAGGGAGGCGTCCTCGCCGCAGGGCCAGAGCACGCGGCTTCCGGACAGCGTCGAAGACAGGCGCTCGAGCATCGACCGGGCCGAACCCGCCGCCACGTGGTCGGGCGGAAGGCCGTTCTGGCGCAGGGCCTGCGCGGTCGCCTCCCCGACGGCCACCAGCGTGCCCGACTCGAGACCACGCCGCAGGACGTCGGCGTTTCGGGCGTCGCGCGCGATCTGCTCGACGGCCGTCTGGCTGGTGACGATCACCGTGTCCCAGCCCGCCGGTCCATTCCGCGGCGGCAGGGGCGATCGGTTCGACCGAGTGACTCACATACTCGGCGACGTCGACGCCCGGGATCGGGCCCCGAAAGGTCGGGCGCCCGAACGCACCACCAGGACGAGTGGACGCTTCACGATGCCGCCTCCGCGATCAGCGCGGCGGCTCCCGCCCCGAGAAGGCGCTTTCCGAGCTCGCGCCCGATCGCCTCGGCATCGCGCCGCGGGGCCCTCGGCGCGCTCGCGCAGAGAGCGGGAGCCGTCCGACGCGAAGACCGCAGCCTCGATCGAGAGCCGTTCTTCAACCACCCGCGCCCGCGCTGCGACCGGCGCGCGGCATCCCGCCTCGAGCGTCGCGAGCACCGCCCGTTCGCAGAGCGACCTCCGCGTGCGACGCCGGATCGTCGATGCCGGCGAGCACCTCGAGTACGCGAGCGTCTCCCGCGCGGGCCATGAGGGCCAGGGCTCCCTGCCCCACTGCGGGGAGAAGGACCTCCTCCGGAAAGATCTCGACGATCTCCTCCAGACGCCCGAGGCGCGCCAGGCCCGCGCGCGCCAAGACGATCGCGTCCCAGCGGCCTTCCCGCAACCGGCGCACGCGCGTGTCCACGTTTCCGCGGGCCTCGACGACCTCCAGATCCGGCCGGGCGGCGAGCAGCTGCGCCCGGCGGCGGGGGCTCGACGTGCCGACCCGCGCTCCGGGCGCCAGTTCCGCGAAACGGCGGGCCGGGTGCGAAATGAGCGCGTCCCGAGGGTCCTCCCGACGCGGCACCGCGGCGAGAACGATGCCCGCCGCCATCGCGGAAGGGACGTCCTTGAGACTGTGGACGGCGAAATCCACCGCGCCGGTTGCGAGCGCCTCGTCGAGCTCGCGCGTGAAGTCTCCCTTCCAGGAAATCGGTTCCCCCGCCGAGGACTTGCGGTCCCCCGTCGTGCGCACGACCACGAGCTCGACCTCGGTGCGGTCGGAGAGGGCACGGGTCACGAGGGCGGCCTGCGCCAGCGAAAGGGCGCTTCCGCGCGCGCCGAGCCGGAGTTTCATTCGTCGAGATCGAAGAGGTGCCGGATCGCTTCGACGCGGTCGAGCTTGCGCGAGGGATCCGGTTCCGACTTCATGCGCCGCAGGGGTTCGTGCAGCAGCTTGGCCGCGATCGCGTCGGCGAATTCGCGAAAGCGCTCCCGCTCGGGCGCCGGCACCCTTTCGAGCTCCCGGTCCCGCAGGTCCGCCAGCCGCCGCTGGAGGCCGGTCAGCGTGGGCACGACGGCGAGATTTCCGAACCAGGCCATGAACCGCGCCAGCTCCTCCTCCAGGATCGCTTCCGCTCTGGGGATCTCCCGGGCGCGGCGCCGGCGATTCTCCTCCGCGACCGCCTCGAGGTCGTCGAGACCGTAGGCATAGACGTTGTACACGGAAGCCACGTCGGCGGCGATGTCCCGGGGCATCGCGAGATCGATGAACATCATCGGCCGGCCCCGCCGGTGGCGCATGGCGGCCTCCACGTCCGCACGGCCCACGACCGGCGTCGGGCTCGACGTCGTTCCCGACCACGACGTCCGCGTGCTCGAGCTCGTCGGCCAGGCGATCCCAGGGGATCGGGGCGGCCGCCGACCCGACCCGCCAGCTCCTCGGCCCGCGCCGGGGTCCGATTGCAGATGCGCAGGTCGCTGACCCCTGCCTCGCGGGCCTGCCGGGCGAAGAGCGACCCGGTGTCGCCGGCCCCGATGACGAGCAGCGTGCGCTCGGACATTCGGCCGAAGACCTTCGCCGCGAGCTCGTAGCCGATCGACGCGACCGAGAGCGGATGCCGGGCGATCTCGGTCTCCGTCCGGACCCGCTTTCCGGCGGCCAGCGCGCTTTCGAACATCCGGTGCGACACCGAGCGGGTCGCCCCCGCTTCGCGCGCCAGGCCGAGCGCCGCGCGGACCTGGCCGAGCACCTCGCTCTCGCCGAGCGCCATCGAGTCGAGGCCAGCGGCGACGCGGAAGAGGTGTCGGGCGGCCTCCGACCCCTCGCGGGTGAAGCTCGCCCGGGCGACCTCTGCGGGATCGAGCCCGCGCCACCGCGAGATCCAGCCGGCGATGTCCTCGTGCGGGCGATTCCCGTCGGTCAGCGCGTAGATCTCGCTCCGGTGGCAGGTCGCGACGATGACGCTCTCGCTCGCCAGGCCCTCGCCCCGGATCTGAACCAGCGCCTCCCGAACTTCCTCGGCCGTGAACGCGATCCGCTCCCGGACCGAGGCGTCCGCGCCGCGGAAGTTCCAACCCAGAAGGAGCAGCCGGGCCTCCGCCCCGCTCATCGAAACCGGTGCGCCTGACTGAAGACCATGTTCACGACCGTGTAGGAGAAGAGAACGATGCAGAAGCCGAGGATCGAAAGAAGCGCGACCCGCGGTCCCTCCCAGCCGCGCCGGTCCATCCACAGCAGCAACCCGTACACGGCCAGCGTGAGAACGGCCCACTCGACCTTGGGGTCGGCGAGGGTCGTCCAGACCTGCTCGGCCCGGACGAGGCCCGAGCACGAGCGCCAGCGCGAGGACCGCGAGGCCGATGGAGACGCTGGTGCGGTTCATCCGGCCGAGGACCTCGAGCGGCGGCAGGCGGGAGAAGAGGAATCCCGTCTGGCCCCGCCGGATCTGGCGGCTCTGGACGAGGTAGAGGATGGAGATCACGCACGACAGGGCAAAGGCCGCGTACGCGAGGATCGCGAGCGTCACGTGAAATGCGAAGAGGGAGCCGTGGGCGCCCGGGGCCGGGGGCGTCGACGGATCCGGGAGAAGGAGGCCGGCCGCCGTAGCGGCGATGATCAGCGGGATGAGAAACGGTCCCGTCGGCGCGCTCCCGGTGACGCAACGCGAGGGCCAGGTAGGCGATCCCGAGCATCCACCCGAAAAACGAAACCGAGCCGCCGAGCGTCCGGTACGGAACCGAGGACAGGGCCCTGGCCCGGTTGAGGAGATCGGAGAAGTGGAGCGCCAGCCCCGCCGAGATCAGCGCGAGCGCCGCGCGGCCCGCCAGGCTGCGGGGCCGCGCGAGCCAGACGATCGCCGAAACCTCCGCCGCCGCGTAGCAGGCGACGGCGAGCCAGCCCAGACCATGAGATCCCATTGCGAGCCGCCAGTTTATCAACCGCCGCAGCGGCGTAATACGATAGCGGGCGATGAGCCAATTCGCGGGCGCCCGCCAGACCTTCTCCCCCGCCCCGGGCAAGACGGGCACGTTCTACTCCCTGCCGCAGCTCGAGAAGGACGGCCTCGGCGGGATCTCGCGCCTTCCGGCGAGCCTCCGGGTCGTCCTCGAGTCCCTCGTCCGCAACTGCGACGGCCAGCGGGTCAAGGCGGACGACGTTCGGGCGCTCGCGGCCTGGCGGCCGCGCACCGAGCGGACGGCCGAGATTCCCTTCGTCGTCGCCCGGATCGTTCTGCAGGATTTCACGGGCGTGCCGCTGCTCGTGGACCTGGCGGCGATGCGCTCGGCCGTCGAGCGGCTCGGCCGCGACCCGAAGGTCATCGAGCCCCTCGTGCCCGTGGCCCTCGTCGTCGACCACTCGGTGCAGGTCGACGAGTGGTCCTCCCCCGACGCCCTGCGCCTGAACATGGAGATCGAGTTCCGCCGCAACCGGGCGCGCTACGAGTTTCTCAAGTGGGGCATGCAGGCCTTCCACGGCTTCGCCGTGGTGCCGCCGGGTATCGGCATCGTGCACCAGGTCAACCTCGAGTACCTCGCCCAGGGGGTCCTCGAGCGGGATGGCGTCTTCTATCCCGACTCGCTCGTCGGCACCGACTCCCACACGACCATGATCAACGGCCTGGGAGTCGTGGCCTGGGGCGTCGGCGGCATCGAGGCCGAGGCCGGAATGCTCGGGCAGCCGGTCTACTTTCTGACGCCCGACGTCGTCGGCGTCCACATGAGCGGGCGGCTCGGCGAAGGCGTGACCGCCACGGATCTCGTCCTGACCGTGACGGAGATGCTCCGCAAGGCGAAGGTCGTCGGGAAGTTCGTCGAGTTCTTCGGCGAGGGGGCGGCCTCGCTGCCGGTGACCGATCGCGCCACGGTCGCGAACATGGCTCCGGAGTACGGCGCGACGATGGGGTTCTTCCCCGTCGACGAGGAATCCTGCCGGTATCTCCTGGCGACCGGCCGCACCCGCGAGCAGGTCGACGCCTTCCGCGCGTACTACACCGCGCAGGGCCTTTTCGGCATGCCCCGCCCCGGGGATTGCGACTACAGCGAGGTGCTCGAGCTCGACCTCGGGAGCGTCGGAGCCAGCGTCGCGGGGCCCAAACGGCCCCAGGACCGCATCGCGCTGCCGCAGATGAAGACGCGGTTCCGCGAGCTCTTCTCCCGGCCGGTCGCGGAGAGCGGATACGGTCGGTCCGCGGCAGTCGCTGTCCGAGCGCTATCCCGCGACCCTCGGGCGCGCGGTCACGCCCGGCGGCGGCAGCCAGAAACCTGCCAGCGTCTCGCGGCGCCTTGGCCCGCGACACCAGCGCCTGGACCGAATCCGAAATGGCCAACAACCGGCCGACCCCCGACCGCCCGCCGCTGCCGCCGGATGCTCCCGGACGCGTCGAGGTCGGCCATGGCGACGTCCTGATCGCCGCGATCACCTCCTGCACGAACACTTCCAACCCGAGCGTGATGCTCGCGGCGGGCCTGCTCGCGAAGAAGGCCGTGGAGCGGGGCCTGACCGTCTCGCCCCGCGTCAAGGCGTCCCTCGCGCCGGGCTCGCGCGTCGTCACCGAGTACCTGCGGCGCACGGGCCTGCAGCCCTACCTCGACCGTCTCGGTTTCTTCCACGTCGGCTACGGGTGCACGACCTGCATCGGGAACTCCGGGCCGCTCGACGCCGGCATCGAGGAGGCCGTGACGAAGCACGACCTCGTCACCGCGAGCGTCCTCTCGGGCAACCGCAACTTCGAGGCCCGCGTCCATCAGTCGATCCGGGCGAACTACCTGATGAGCCCCCCGCTCGTCGTGGCCTTCGCGCTCGCCGGCCGGGCCGACATCGATCTCTCGAGCGAGCCGCTCGGCAACGACACGCAGGGGCGGCCCGTGTTCCTGCGGGACGTCTGGCCCTCGACCGAGGAAGTCCAGGCGACCCTGCTCGCCTCGGTGGACGCCGCGACCTACCGCCGGCTCTACGCGGACCTCGCCGCCGCCAATCCGCTCTGGAAGGAGATTCCCGGAGCCTCGGGGACCGTCTACGCCTGGGACGCGGCCTCGACGTACATCCAGGAGCCGCCCTTCTTCGACGGATTCGGCCTCGAGCCGTCTCCGGTCGCGGACATCCGTTCCGCCCGCGCCCTGGCGATCTTCGGCGACTCCGTCACGACGGACCACATCAGCCCGGCCGGCGCCATCCAGAAGACTTCCCCCGCCGGGGCTCTACCTCCAGTCGCTCGGCGTCTCGCCCGAGGACTTCAACAGCTACGGATCACGGCGGGGCAACGACCGCGTCATGACGCGCGGCACGTTTGCCAACGTGCGGATCAAGAACCGGATGGTTGCCGGAACCGAGGGGGGCGTCACCGTCCATCGGCCCTCGGGCGAGACGATGGCGATCTACGACGCGGCGATGCGCTACCAGACCGAGGGCGTCCCGCTGATGGTATTCGCCGGACAGGAGTACGGCACCGGGAGCTCCCGGGACTGGGCCGCGAAGGGAACCCGCCTGCTCGGCGTGCGGGCGGTCGTCGCGCAGAGCTACGAACGGATCCACCGCTCGAATCTCGTCGGCATGGGCGTTCTGCCGCTCCAGTTTCCCGAGGGCGCCAGCGCCGCGTCGCTCGGCCTCGACGGCACGGAGACCTATGCGCTCGCGGGACTCGGAGGCAGGCTCGAGCCGCGGCAGGAGATCGTCATGCAGGTGCGGCGATCCGGGGGCACGCCGACGGACGTGGCGCTGCGACTGCGCATCGACACGCCGATCGAGATCGAGTACTACCGCCACGGCGGGATCCTGCCCTACGTGCTGCGGCAGCTCCTCGGCAAGGCCGGCTCCTAGGGCCCGCTGCGCCCCGGCCGCTTCCCTTCGATCTCGTCGATCGTCTTCACGACGACCCACTCGACCGAACGATCCGCCTTCATCCCCTCGAGCGTCGGCAGCGCGGCCTTCGCCCCAGGACCGATGTCGCCCAGAGCGTATGCATAGGCGCGCAGGGCCTGTCCGGACTCGCCCGGCACCCGGCATGCCGCGATCAGGGAGGGCACCGCCGCGGCCGCCCCGGGCCCGAGAGCGCCGATCGCCGCCGCCGCCGCCGAGCGCACGTACACTTCGGGGTCCTTCAACCGGGCGATCAGGGCATCGAGGGCCGGGAGCGCCGCGGCGCCCGCGTCACGCAGCCCGCACGCCGCCAGGGTCCGCACCGCGGGGTCGGGGCTTCCCAGTTGCGCGATCAGGGATCGTACGTCGCCGGCGCGGAACGCGGGCGGCCGGTCCTCGCCCGCCTTCGCCCACGCGTCCTTGCCCACGCGGGCCAGGATCACGTTGTCGATTCCGGCCTTGAAGCCGGTCGACTCGGAGCGCTTGCCGGTGCAGATGAACGTCAGCGTGTGCCGGCCCTTCGTCAGGTGCGGCCAGCCGAGCTGAACGATCTTGCCGACGTAGGTCTCCCAGGCGTACCCGTCGTACTCGCCCTCGTTCCGGATGTCGGCGCCGGGTTCGTGTTCGAGCTCGGCCGGTTTCGGCGGCTTTCCGTCGAGCCAGATCTCGGTAGGCGCCGTAATCGGAAGCCTGCGCCACCTGCACCTGCAGCTCGTACTCGCCGTCGGCCGGGACGTCGAACGGCAGCTCGATCCGGGACCCCGGCCCCTCGGCGCCGAAGACGATGACGTCCTTGCCCCAGAACAGGCTGGGGAAGATCGTCGCGGTGCCGCCCTCCATCTTCGCCTCGGGCAGCGTTGCCTCGAGCTCGATCTGCAGTGCGTTGCCCTGGGGCAGCCGAGCGCGTCCGTACGGGACAGAAGGCTGATCGGCGGCGATTCCCTGCTGGTACCAGTAGGCGACGCTCGACATCAGGTCCTCGCGCACGCCGAAGGCCGTTCGGACCGTGCCATCGGGCTTGTAGGTCCAGCCTTTGTGCTCGATTTCGACGCGCAGCGAGGACGTGAACGGCACCGGATCGGTCAGATGCCAGCGGTAGGCGGTCATCCGCGAGCCCAGCCCCTCCCCGTCGGCGACCGTGACCCCCGCGTAGTCGCCGTCGGTCACGTGAAGGCCCCAGGCGTCGTTGAAGTAGTCCTCCGAACCGGTGCCCTGGATCGAGGCGACCTTCTCACCGTCCACGTAGAACATGTCGTCACCTTCGCCGAACCAGCCGGGCTCGGCCTGGATGGCGTTCAACACGGTGCCGACGTAGAAACCGCGCCCCCGCGTCTCGAGGAACACGTAGGGGCTTCCGTCGGCCGGGGCCGGCAGCTCCTGCCGGTAGCGGGCGTGAAAGTAGGCCGTGTCGGGCGGCAGTCCCGCCATTTTCTGCCAGTCGACGTGGTAGTAGAGGCCGGTGTAGCGCGAGCCCTCGTTGGTCACGGTGATGCGGCAACGCTTTCGGAACGGCATGGGCCAGTAGCTGTTGCGCGCCCGGCCGTCCGAGCTGTCGCGGATCATGAGCGACTTGACGGCTCGCTCGAGGCCGTGGCCGACGGCAAAGAAATCGCCCAGGGGCGCGTCGACGGAGGCGACGTCGCTGCCGTCGTAGTACGCGCGGATCCTCAGCAGCCTCGGCCACCCGTACTGGGATCCCGACGACGTCGTCCAGATGTGGGTCACGATCCCCGGCCCCTCGAGATCGGCGATCGTCAGGGTCTCGCCGGGGAACAGGTGGGCGCTGTCGTCGTTCCAGTCCGGGTAGCGCGAGTTCGAGGAGGACCGATGGGCCCGGAAGTCCTTGAGCTGCGAGAAGGCGAGCGGATCGACGGGGCCGGTGATCGCAGGCTGAGAGAGCGCCGGGATCGCCGCGGCGGCCGCCAGGACGCCCAGCGCGAGACTCTTGCGCATGTGTCCTCCGTTCGGGATTGGCGGGCAGTATAGCGGTCCGGCCCGGGCGGCCGCGCTATATTCAGGGACGCGAATGAACGGCCCGAACCCTGTCTCGCGCTTCCTCGACGCCTGCCGAGCGCGGCCCGTCGACCGCCCCCCCGTGTGGATGATGCGGCAGGCCGGCCGCTACCTGCCGGAGTATCGCGAAGTGCGCAGCGGGATCTCGTTCATGGATCTCTGCCGGTCCGTCGACCTGGCCACGGAGGTTTCGCTCCAGCCCTTCCGGCGCTTCTCGCCGGACGCGGTGATCTTCTTCTCCGACATTCTGGTTCCCGTCGCCGCGATGGGCGCGCGCGTGGAATTCGGCGACGCCGGACCCGACCTGCCCGAGCCTGTCCGGGATGCGGCGGCGGTGGCGAAACTGGCGCGCTTCGATCCCGGAGCCGAGATTGCGTTCACCGGCGAGATCCTGTCGAGGATCCGGCGGGAGGTCGCCGGGAGGGCCGCCGTCCTCGGTTTCTGCGGCGCGCCCTGGACGCTGGCCTCCTACCTCGTGGAGGGGGGCGGGTCGAAGAGCTTCGCCGCGATCAAGACGATGATGGGGCGGGAACCGGACACGCTGCGGCGCCTCCTGGACCTTCTCTCGGACGTCGTCGCCGACGTTCTCTCCTTCCAGCTCGCCTCGGGGGCCGACGCGGTCCAGATCTTCGACACCTGGGCCGGGGAGCTCGCGCCGGAGGACTATCGGCAGTGGGCCCTTCCCGCCGCCGCCCGCGCCATCGCCGGCATCCGGCGCTCCGGCGCGCCGGTCATCCTCTACGTCAACGGAAGCGCGCACCTGATCGAAGCGATGGCCGAGTCGGGGGCCGACGTGCTTTCCATCGACTGGCGCCTTTCCCTCACGGAGGCGCGCCGGCGCGTCCCGGGCCGTCCGCTCCAGGGCAACCTGGATCCCGGGGTCCTTCTGGGCGAGCCCGCCGAGGTCAGCCGCCGGACGCGGGCGATGATCGAGGAGACGCGGGGGGAGGCCCACGTCGTCAACCTCGGCCACGGGATTCTGCCGGGCGCGCGCCTGGAGTGCGTCGAGGCGTTCTTCGAGGCGGCACGGCGCGCCGTTTCGGTGGAGTCTCCGGCATGAGCGCCGTGCGCGACGTCTCCCTCGATCTGCTGCGCCGGTACAACGTGCAGGGGCCGCGGTACACCTCCTACCCGACGGCGCCGATGTGGGCCGAGAACTTCGGAGCGGCCGACTACGGGACGATCCTCGCCGAAAGCGCCTCCGCCACGCACCCCTCTCCCCTGTCGCTGTACTTCCACCTCCCCTTCTGCGAGAAGCTCTGTTTCTTCTGCGGCTGCACCGTCGTGATCACCGGGACCCGCCACGCCCCGGAGAACGCCTACCTCGACCTCGTCGAAAAGGAGATCGACTTCGTGGCCCGGGCAGCGGGCGCCGACGCGGGCCGTTCCGTCGTGCAGGTTCACTGGGGCGGCGGCACACCGACCTACTTTCCGCCCGCTCTGCTCGAGCGCCTCGGGACGGTCATCCGCCAGCGGTTTGCCGTGGCTCCCGACGCGGAGCTGGGGGTCGAGGTCGATCCCCGCGTCACGACGCGCGAGCATCTCGAGACGCTGGCGCGCCTCGGATTCAACCGACTGAGCATGGGCGTGCAGGACTTCGACCCCCGGGTGCAGGAGGCGATCAACAGGATCCAGCCCTACGCGGCGACGCGGGACCTCGTGCGCTCGGCGCGGGCGCTCGGCTTTCCGAGCGTCAACGTCGACCTGATCTATGGACTGCCCCACCAGACGCCGTCGAGCTTCTCGGCCACGATCGACCAGGTTCTCGAGATCGACCCCGATCGGCTCGCCGTCTACTCGTACGCCAACGTGCCCTGGATGAAGAGGCACCAGAGCCTGCTCGAGCCGCACCTGCCCGACGAAGCGACCAAGTTCGAGATCTTCCGCACGGCGCTCGACCGGTTTACCGCCGCGGGCTACGAGTACATCGGCATGGACCATTTCGCGCGGCCCGACGACGAGCTCGCGCGGGCGCGGCGCGACCGCACGCTGCATCGCAACTTCCAGGGATACACGACGAAAGCCGGGACCGACCTGGTCGGCTTCGGCATGAGCGCGATCGGCTCGGTCGGGAAACAGTACGTGCAGAACCGGCGTGAGCTCGCCGACTACCGCGCCGCGATCGCCTCCGGTGGCGCGGCCACGTTCCGCGGGGCTCGATTGACGCCGGACGACGAACTGCGCCGGGAGGTGATCCAAAGCCTTCTGTGTCACGGGGTCGTGGTCAAGGCCGAGATCGAGGCCCGTTTCGGAATCGGATTCGACCGGGAATTCGCGCCCGCTCTCGAGGCGCTCGCGCCGTGCGTGCGCGACGGCCTCGTCGTGCTCGAGCCGGGCGAGATCCGGGCCACGGCCCTCGGGCGCGTGTTTCTGCGGAATCTCGCGATGCCGTTCGATGCCTACCTCGGACGGACCGCCGAGAAGCCCGTTTTCTCCCGCACGCTGTGACCCGCCGGGCGATTCTCTTCCTCCAGCTGGGGGGCCCGGCCACGCTCGACGACGTGCCGGGGTTTCTCTACCGCCTGTTCTCGGATCCGGACGTGATCCGCGTTCGGCCCGCCCTCCTGCGCAAGGCCATCGCGGGCGGAATCGCCCTCGGCCGGAGCCGGGCCTCCCGCGCCCTCTACGCTTCGATCGGCGGCGGATCCCCCATCCTGCGCCTGACCGAGGAGCAGTCGGCCGGCGTCGAACGGCTCTTGCGCGCCGAGGCCCGCGACGTCGTCGTCCGCGCCGCGATGAACTGCTCGGCCCCGCTCGTCGAGGACGTCGTGCGCGAGCTGGCCGCAAGCGGATTCGACCGGTTCCTCGCGGTTCCCCTCTACCCCCAGTATTCCCTCACGACGACCAAGGGCGCCCTCGAGCGCTCCCGCGCCGCCGTCGCCGCGGCTGCGCCCGGGGCGGGATTCCACGAGACGCGCTCCTGGCCGACGCATCCCCTCTTCGTCCAGGCCCATGCGGAGTCGATCCGCGAGGAGCTCGCCGGGTTCGAGGACCCCCGCCCGGAGGCCGTGCACCTGCTCTTCTCGGCCCACTCCATTCCGAAGAAGCTCGTCACCCGCGAAGGCGACCCCTACGCATCGGAGATCGAGGCGAGCGTCCGTGCGATCCTCGCGCGCCTCGACTGGGGAGGGCCCTGGTCCCTCGCCTACCAGTCGAAGCTCGGTCCGATCGAATGGCTGGGTCCGCCCACCCTCGAAGTCATCCGCGCGCTCGGGAGGCAGGGCCGGAAGCAGGTCCTCGTGGTCCCCATCGCGTTCGTCACCGATCACGTCGAGACGCTCTACGAAATCGATCAGCTCTTCGGCGAGGAGGCCCGCGCCGCCGGCATCGCCCGGTTCCTCCGGACGCCCGGCCTCAACGCGCGGCCGACCTTCCTCAAGGCGCTCGCCGACGTGGCCCGGTCCGCCGAAGCGTTCTGGGCCGACTGATGCCGGAGACGGTCGTCGTCGGGGGCGGGCTCTCGGGCCTCGCCGCGGCGCTCAAGCGACTCCGGGCCGGCGTCGACGGCGTCCTGCTCGAGCGCGACGACCGGCCCGGTGGCGTCGTGCACACGGAGCGGCGCGACGGATTCCTCCTCGAGGCGGGGCCGAATACGGTGCGGCCCACGCCCGCGGTCCTCGGCCTCGTCCGGGAGCTTCGCCTGGAGAACGAGCTGCTCGTCAGCGATCCCACCCTGCCGCGATACGTCGACTACGGAGGCCGGCTCCTCGCGCTGCCGTCCTCGCTCGGGTCCTTCTGGTCGACGCCGCTTCTGTCGGCCGGCGGAAAGCTGCGCATCCTCGCCGAGCCATTTCGCCGCGGTGGGCCGCGGCCGGCGGACGAGAGCGTCCGCGATTTCTTCGCGCGCCGCCTCGGCCCGGAGGTGGCCGAGCGGATCGTCACGCCCTTCGTCGGAGGGATCTTCGCCGGCGACCCTTCCCGACTCGCGGTCGCAAACGCCTTTCCCTCGCTGGCGCGCTGGGAACGGAAGCACGGCAGCCTTTTCGTCGGTGCCATCCGCGAGGCCCGGTCCCGCCGCACCAGGTCCTCCGGGCCGCGCATCCGCGGCCTCCTCTCCTTTCGCGACGGCCTCGAAACGCTCCCCCGGGCCATGGCCTCCGCTCTCGGAACCGGCTTCCGGCCCCGGTCGGCCGTGACCGCCCTGTCTCCCGGCCCGCGCGGTTGGCGCGTCTCGACGGACAGCGCTCAGCTCGAAGCTCGCGAGGTCATTCTCGCGGTCCCGGCGACGTCCGCGGCCGGTCTCGTTCGCCAGTTCGCCCCGGACGCCGCGGACGCGCTCGAGGGCGTGCCGCACCCTCCGCTCGTCGTCCTCCACCTGGCCTGGCCGGACGCGGCGCTGCCCCGTCCGCTTCGGGGCTTCGGCCACCTCGTCGTGCCGGACCCGTCGCGACGGATCCTCGGAGCCGTCTGGAGCTCCAGTCTCTTCGCCGGCCGTGCGCCCGCCGGCGAAACGCTGGTCACCGTGTTTCTGGGCGGGGCACGGGATCCGGAGGCCGCGGCCCTCCCGGACGACGCGCTCGTGACCGCGGCGGCGCGCGACATGGAAGCCGAGGGTCTCGTGCGGGAAGGGCCCCGGCTCGTCAAGCTCACGCGATGGGCCAGGTCGATTCCCCAGTACGAGCGGGGCCACGGCGCCCGGATCGACGCCCTCGCGCGCACCGAGGCACGCTGGCCCGGGCTCCACTTCATCGGCAACTACCGCGGCGGGATCTCCGTCGGCGACGTCGTCGCCTCGGGTCTGGCCGTCTAGCGCGCCGTCACCGGGGAGGCGCGACGGTGGATTCCTCCGCCGCCGCATGCGACTCGGGTTCGCCTCCGGATCCCAGTGCGTTTTCTTCTTCCGATGTGAGCTCGGGCAGATGGCGCACGAACGCGACGATGCGCCAGATGTCCTCCTCGCGATGGGTCGGTCCGAACGCCGGCATCCCGGTCATGCGCAGTCCGTTCTGCACGATCCAGAAGAGCTCCCCGTCGGTGCGCGCCTGGATCTTCGGCAGGGTGAGGTCGGGCGCCGGCGGGTTGAGCCCCTGGCCGATCTCGGAGGCGTCGACGCCCGGAGCCCCATGACAGGTCACGCACATTTCGCGGTAGTGCGCGAGACCCGCGGCACGGGCGGCCGGCGCGGTGCCGACAGGGTTGGTACGGACCGGCGCCCGCCGCGCCACAGAACGGTCCACGGCGAGGGTCGCCAGCTTGCGCTCGAGGGCTCCCGGCGGCGACGTGGCGCCGACGGAAACGACTCCGCTCACGATCACCAGACCAACGATCACGGCGAGCCCGGCGATCCCCAGGACCGCACCGGCCAGGAACTTCATGGAGTCCTCCCTGCTCGGGCCGGATGATACGCTGCCGGCGTGCCGCGGATCCGGTTCCTGGTGGCGATCGACTTCTCGCCGGGCTCGCGGCGGGCGCTCCAGGCGGCTCGCCGTCTCGCGCTCCGGAGCCGCGCGGCGTTGACCCTCGTGCACGTCCGTCCCGTCTCGGACGTCCGGGCGGCGGTCGTCGAAGAACGCGGCGATCTCGTCCGCGCGGGCGGGCGCGTCCTGTCCCGCGAGCTCGCCGTCCACTACGCGAAGCGGCTCGGCGCCTGGGCCAGGAAGGCCGACGGCGACCGAACGCTTCTGCTCCGCGGCGCTCCCGAGATCGCCCTGTCGAAGGAAGCCCGGCGCGGCTACGCCCTTCTCGTGATGGGACGGCGAGGCCGGAACCCGGTGTCCTCGCTCTTCGTCGGCAGCACGCCGGAACGCGTCCTGGCGCGCTCTCCGATCCCGGTGCTGATCGTCCCCGCCTCGCGACGCTGACCGCGCCTACAGGAACGGAGCCAGCCGGCGGGCCAGGTGATCGCCCAGCCGGTGCAGCGCGCCGCGCCTGCGCCAGGGCTCCAGGTGGATCTCTTTCGCGTGACCCAGGTCGTCCTCGAATTGGGCCTCCATCCGGCGGGCCACCGCCGCGTCGAGGACGAGGAAATTACATTCGGCGTTGAGCTCGAACGATCGAAAGTCGAGGTTGCTCGAGCCGATCACCGAGAGGTACCCGTCCACGACGAGCGTCTTGGCGTGCAGCACGGCGGGTTGGTACTCGAAGATCCTCAGCCCCCGTCGGAGCAGGCCCGAGAAGAACCCGTGCCCGGCATGCCGCACGAGCCCCACGTCGGTCCGCGCGGGCAGAAGCAGGCGCACGTCGACTCCCCGCCGGGCCGCCGCTGCGAGGAGCCGAAGACCGCGGGTCCGCGGCGCGAAATAGGCCACCGTGATCCATAGCGTCCGGCGCGCGGCTCCGGTGATCGCCGCGAACGCGGAGCTCACCTCGCGCTGGCCGCGTCCGGGACGGGAGTCGAGCACCAGGACGCGCGGGTCCCCGGACCCCGGTGCCGAGGGGCCCTCGATGCCGAGCGCCGAGCCGCCGGATTCCCGCCACGCCTCTTCGAAAACGATGGCCATCTCGCATACGGCGCTCCCTTCCACCCGCGCATGCGTGTCGCGCCACCGCCCCTTCCGGGGCAGGGGCGACGACCCGTATTCGTCTCCGATATTCATGCCGCCCGTGAAGGCGGTCCGCCGGTCGGCGACCAGGATCTTGCGGTGATCCCGCATCTTGAGCAGCCGGAGCGGATCGCCGAGCGGGCGGAAGAGCCGGGCCTCGACGCCGCCGCTGGTCAACTCGTCCCAGAACTCGCGGCGCGTCTCGAACGATCCGATTCCGTCGGCAAGCACGCGGACGCGAACGCCCCGGCGGGCCGCCCGGATCAGGGCGCCCTGGAACCGCCGGCCGGTCGGATCGTCCTTGAAGATGTACGACTCGAGCAGAACCTCTTCGCGAGCGCCGTCGACCGCCGCGACCATGGCATCGAACGCCTCCGTGCCGGCGAAATACACGTCCACGGAGCAGCGGCCGTAGAAGACGTCGTCGTCGATGCGCTCGACCAGGGCCGCGAAACGCGGGTCGCGGACGCCGTCCGGGATGGCCGCGGCGGCCCGTGCGGCTCCCGAAGGCGCGAGACCCTTCGGAAGCCGGCGCCCCACACCCGGCCGTAGCTCGGGGGGAGGCGTCGAGGCGCCGGCCCTGCGGGCCACGACGTTCCTATCCCGTTTCGACGACGTTGCGGGCGCGGTCGTTGGCCGCCCGCGTCCGGTCTCCCGATGCGTCAGGCATGACGCACCGCCGAGCGGCAGTCGGCATCGTCGTCGAGCTCGACCTGTACGGTGGCGTGATCGACGCCGGCGCCTTCCCGCAAGACGAGCTGCACACGCTGCAGAACTTCGCTCCGGGAGCTCGACCGCCTGGCGCGGATGTGGACGCTCGCCGAATGCTGACCCGACGTCAGCGTCCAGAAGTGGAGGTCGTGCACCGCCGAGACGTCGGGAAGCGCGAGAAGCCGGGACCGGAGATCGGCCAGGTCGATCTCGGCGGGAGCGCCTTCCAGGAGGATGTGGGCGGCTTCGCGCAGGATGCCCACGGCGCGGGGCAGTACCAGAAGGGCGATGCCGGCCGAGACGAGGGCATCCAGGGCGAACCACCCGGTGCGCTGCATGACGAATGCTCCGGCGAGGACGCCGACGGAGCCCAGCGCATCCGTCATGACCTCGAGATACGCCGCCCGCATGTTCAGGCTGTCGCGCCGCGCCGCGCGCAGCAGCGCGATGGCCGCGACGTTGGCCGCCAGGCCCGCGGCCGCGATCCCGAGCATGAGGCCGGTCCGGATCGGAGCGGGAGACTGGAACCGACGCCAGGCCTCCCAGAGAATGCCCGCCGCTGCCAGCAGGAGGAGCTGCGCGTTGACGAACGCCGCCAGGATTTCCGCGCGGGCCAATCCAAACGTGTGCCGGCGCGTCGGAGCGCGATCCGACAACGCCATTCCCGCCCATGCCAGGGTCAGCGCCGCAACGTCGGTGAACATGTGGGCCGCGTCGGCCAGGAGCGCCAGGCTGCCCGTCGCGATTCCGCCGGCAACCTCCAGCAGCAATACCGCAACCGTCAGGATCAGCGCGGCGCGCAGGCGCCCCCGGCGCCACATCCGGTCGGTCACGGGGGCCGCCGGGGCGGCGCGGCTCATGCCGGGCGAGCCTTCTCGATTTCGACCCGTGCGTCGTTGAAGCAGGCGCCGCCTCCGAGGTCGGTCAGGCTGTCCGGTGCCAGCGCGTTGGCCGTCGTCCCGCTCGCGGTGTTGTGCGCCCAGAGACCCTTGGGCAGGAGGACGACGCCGGGACGGAGAGAATCGCTCACGCGCGCGCGACAGCGCACTTCGCCGAGCTCGTTGAAGACGCGCACGGCCGAGCCCTCCTCGATCGCCCGCGCCGCCGCGTCGGCCGGATGGATCAGGATGGGAACCGCCTCCCGGTGGAGCTCGCCCAGCGTCGAACTGATCGTCCGCTCGGTCGCCGGAGATATCAGTGCCAGCGGATACCGCGCGCTCCCCGGGTCCGGACGATAGGCATAGAGGCCGCCCGGGGCCTCGGCGTCCAGCGACTCGGGCACGAGGTGAGCCCGCCGATCGGAAGTCTGCGGGAAAGGCGTCCACGAACTGGACCGGCGAGGCGCCCTCCGAGGGCGTCCCGACCTCGCCGCGCCGGACCGCGCCCCGCAGCACCGAACCCCGCGGTGTCGATGCGTAGAGCGCGTCGGCGAGCTCCTCCGCAGTCTCGGGATCCCCCGCCCGCGCAACGCCGATTCTCCGGCACAGCTCGGCGAAGACCTCGTGGTTCGCGCGGGCCTCGCCCGCGGGCGGGACCGCCGGTGCCGCGTCCTGGAGGACGAGAGCCCCGTACCCTCTCGAGATCTCCCGCCGCTCCAGAAACGTCGCCGCAGGGAGAACCACGTCGGCGTAGCGCGCCGTGTCCGTCATCACGGGATCGAAGACCACCGTGAAGAGATCCTCCCGCTCGAGCCCGGCCCGAACCCGTTCCTGGGCCGGGATCGTCATCAGGGGGTTGGCGTTGTAGACGAACAGCAGGTCGACCGAGTCCGCTCCGGTCGCGGCAAGGGCCGCGCCGAGGCGGTTCATGTTCACGAGGCGGGTTGCGGGCTCGGGCGCGGCGGCGCCCGCCGCCCCGTCCACATCCCGCCAGGCAGAGGAATTCGAAAGCGTGTAGCCGCCCCCCCGCACGCCGAACTTCCCGGCCACGGCCGGCAGGGCCAGGATCGCGGCGATCGCCGAGCCTCCGTTGCGGCAGCGCTCCGGGCCCCATCCGCATCGCAGCGCCGCCGGGGATGCGTCGGCGTAGATGGCGGCGAAACGCTCGATGTCCTGCGCACGAATGCGGGCCTCGGCGGCGGCTCGCTCCGGAGTCCAGGGGTCGGCGCGCCGCTCGAGCTCGGCGGCGCCGGTCGCGTGGGCCTCCAGGAACTTTCGATCCGCCCGGCCGTTGGCGAAGAGCCAGCGGATCACGGCGAGCGCGACCGGAAGGTCCGTGCCCGGGTGCACGGCGAGATGGAGGTCGGCGCGCTCGGCGACACGCGTGCGCCGCGGATCGACGACCACGAGTTTCGCGCCCCGCTTCTGCGCTTCCTGGATGTACGGAAGCAGGTGGATCCCCGAGGCCGAGGGATTGGCGCCCCAGAGCACGATCAGGTTCGCTCCGGCGTAGTCCGGGTATGCGATGCCCGTCATCTTTCCGTAGAGGCCGGCGTTGGCGGCTCGCCGATGGCGCCGCGCACACCGTCCGGGCGAGCCGCGAAGCTCCCAGGCGGCGGAAAAACCGCGCGTCGGTCGTGTCCTGCGAAAGGTAGCCGTTGGAACCGCCGTAGGAGAACGGCAGGATCCCCTCGCCACCCCGCCCGTCGCGGACCGCTCGGAGCCGCCCGGCCACCGTCGCGAGGGCCTCCTCCCAGGAGACCCGCTGGAACTTCCCTTCGCCCTTGCGGCCGGCGCGGATCCCCGGGTGGAGAATCCGCGGCCTCGCCGTACATGTGGCGCGGGTACTCCCGCACCTTGGCGCAGATGTAGCCCTGCGTCACGGGATTCACGCGGGACCCGCCGACCGCCACCACGCGTCCGTGCTCGATGGTGACGTCGAGACTGCACGCGTCCGGACAATCGAGCGGACAGGCGCTCGCCACGTGCCGCCCCGAGGCGCTCCCCGCGGGGCTCATCCCTTGAAGTCGAGGATGCGGTCCACGCTGTCCACCGATATCGGATGGTAACCCGGCCGGGCCTTCCGGTAGATGGCGAGGCTGCGCTCCCGGCCCTCCGGCCCGGATTTGGCGAGCTCCTCGTAGAGCGGCTTGATGTACTTGCGCCGGCCGATCGACACGAGAAACTCCTCGAGACGCGCGTCGGCGGCCCGGTATCCGCTGCGGATCGCCATCAGCAGCCACTGGAATGCGACCTCGTTGTTTCCCGTGGACCCGAGACCGAAAGCCGCGTCGAGCTGCTCCATGCGGTCGGAAGGCAGAGGCGACGGCAACCGGCGCAGAAACGCCAGGCGCTCCTGCGTCGTCCACGACGCGAAGGGCACGTCCGACGCGGGGACGGCTCCCGAGCTCCATGCCCCGGCGAGGCGAGCGGCTTCGGCGAGCTTCGGCGAGGCCGGGCGCGGCGCCGCGTCGGGCAGGCCGGGGGCCTCGATCCACGCTCGATATCGGGACCTGCGCGGCCCGGGCGCCGTCCCGGGACAGGAGCTTGTCGGTCAGGTACGCGAGGAAATCGGCGGTCGTGATGCTCTGGAAGGCGAAATGGTCGAAGTATCCCCGCAGGAACTCGTCGAATCGCTCGCGTCCGTACAGCTCTTCGAGGGAGCGCAGGAAGAGGGATCCCTTCTCGTACGGGACGCGCGTGGCTCCGTCGTCGGGATCCCGGCCCGCCGAGGTCGATGTGGAGGATCTCGTCGCTTGTCCTCGAGCCGCGCGATCTCGTCTTCGAGGTCCTGGCGCCCGAGGACCGCCTCCATCTGCGCGAAGTCCGCGCCGTAGACGTCTTCGTCGATCCGACGCTCGAGGTACGTCGTGAACCCCTCGTTGAGCCAGAAATCGCTCCAGGTCGCATTGGTCACGAGGTTGCCCGACCACGAGTGCGCCAGCTCGTGAGCGATGAGGGAGACGAGGCTCCGGTCGCCGGCCAGCACGGTCGGCGTCGCAAAAGTCAGGCGCGGGTTTTCCATGCCGCCGAACGGGAAACTCGGCGGGAGCACGAGGATGTCGTAACGGTCCCAGCGGTAGGGTCCGTAGAGGCGTTCGGCCGATTCCATCATCTGCTCGGTGTCGGCGAACTCGTGAGCGCTCCGCGCGAGCAGCGAGGGCTCCGCGTACACGCCCGAACGCCGGCCGAGCGGCGCGAACCCGAGATCGCCCGCCGCGATCGCGAGCAGGTACGCCGGGATGCGCTGCGGCATCGTGAACCGATAGGTCCCGCCCCGTTCCGAGGTCGGATTGCCGGCCGCGCTCATGACGGCGACGAGCTCGGGGGGCGTGCGGACGGTCGCGCCGTAGGTCATCCGAACCTGCGGCGTGTCCTGGATCGGGATCCAGCTGCGGGCGTGGATGGCCTGGGACTGGGAAAACAGGAAGGGGTGCTTCTTTCCGGCGGTCTGCGGCGGCGCGAGCCACTGAAGGCCCGAAGCCGCGGGGCGGGTTGCGTAGCGGACGCGGACCCGACCGGCACCGGCCGGGAGGGCGATCGTCAGCGGCGCACCCAGGATCGGGTCGGCCGGGCCGACCTCGAAGCGGGTCGCCGCGAACCGGTCCCCCTCCGCGGCTTCGACCCCCGACACGTCGAGACCGCGGGTGTCGAGCACGAGGCTCGTGGCGGAAGCATCGATCCGCTCGAGGGTGAGGGTGGCGGCGCCCTCGAGAATCCGCCGGTCGAAGCGGACGTCGAGATCGAGGTCCGACATGGCGGACGCGGACCTGTCCCGGATTCGCATAGGAATGGACGTCGGGGACGGCCGTCATGGCCCGCAGAGAGTAGCAAAAAGAAGCGGCGCGCCGGGGAGCCGGCGCGCCGCGCGTGGATCGGGAGCCGGGGAAATTACTGCTTGGCCGCCGGCGCCGGCTCGGTCTTGGGGGCCTCGGTCGTCTTCTTGGTGCTCTTCTTGTGGTGGGAGCTCTTGTGCGCGGTCTTCGGAGCGGCTTCCGCCTTGGACGCGGCGGCCGCGTCGGTCTTGGCCGGGGCCGCCTTCGGGGCCTCGGCGGGCTTGGCGGCCGGAGCCGAGGAAGCCTGCTGAGCGGAGGCTGCGAGCGGGAACGCCAGGGCGAGGGCGAGAACCAGGAACTTCTTCATTTTCGTCTCTCCTTTTCGACGCGCTGCCCACTTGCAACGCGTCCAGGCTGCAGACGTTACGCGGGCGCGAGATGAACGCGGGATGAACGGTCCGCGGGGATAAGATCCCGGGAGCTTCCGTCCACGAAGGAGCCCCAATGCGCCGAGACCTGCTCTTCGCCGCGGCCACGCTGGTGCCGGTCCTGCTCGTGTCCCTCGGCACGGGCTCACCGGCGAAACCCTCCCCCGCTCCCCCCGGAGCCCCGATCAAGCCCGTGACGGACCGTTACTTCGACGTCGACGTCCGCGACGACTACCGGTGGCTGGAGGACTGGAACGACCCGGCCGTGAAGACCTGGAGCGAGGCCCAGAACGGATTCGCCCGGTTCGTGCTCGACGGGCTCCCGGGCGTGGCGGCGCTTTCCGGGCGGGTCCGAGCGATCGCGGACTTTTCGACCTCCGGCTACTCCGCCATCGTCCGTCGGGGCTCCACGCTCTTCGCGATCAAGAACCAGCCCCCCCGTCAGCAGAACTTCCTCGTGACCCTCCCCTCCCCGGACGACCCCGGCGCCGAACGGACGCTCGTCGACCCCAACGCGCTCGACCCGAGCGGCGGGACCGCGATCGACTGGTTCGTGCCGTCGTGGGACGGCCGTCTCGTCGCCGTGTCGCTCTCGCAAGGCGGGAGCGAGGCCGGCAACCTGCGCGTCTACGAAACGGCCACCGGTCGGCCGCTGTCCGACACCATCCCGCGCGTCAACGGCGGCACCGCGGGCGGGGACGTGGCCTGGAACGGCGACGGCTCGGGATTTTTCTACACGCGCTATCCGCGGGTCGGTGAACGAGCCGCGGCGGAGCTCGATTTCTACCAGCAGGTCTACTTCCACCGCCTCGGGACCCCGACCGAGCGGGACGCCTACTCTCTCGGCAAGGACTTGCCCGAGGATCGCGGAGACGACGCTCGACGCTCTTCGGAGAACGGACGCTTCGTCCTCGCCTCGGTCAAGAACGGAGACGGCGGCGACCGATCGCAGTATCTCCGCACGCCCGACGGTCGTTGGACGCGCGTCGCGGCCGATGCCGATCGCGTCGTCGACGGCCGTTTCGGGCCGGACGGTTCCCTGTACGCTGCTGTCGCGGCTCGGGGCCTCCCGCGGCCGGATCCTTCGCCTGGCGCCCGGCGAGACCCGGCCTCGCGGCGGCCCAGGTCGTCGCGGCGGAGAGCGATGGCTCCATCCAGGACTTCTGCCTGACGGAGAACCGGATCTACGTGCACGAGCTCGTGGGCGGACCGTCGCGGGTCCGCGTTCTCGACCGCGACGGAAAGCCGAAAGGCGCTCTGGACGTCCTCCCGACCTCGTCCGTTTCGGGCATGGTCGGGCCGTCGCCGACGACGCGATCCTCTTCGAGAACCAGAGCGCGCTCGTCCCGCCGGCCTGGTACCGCGCGGCCGCCGACGGCCACGTCTGCGAAGACCGCGCTCGTTCGCCGCTCGCCGGTCGACTTCGCCGACTGCGAGGTCGTCCGCGAGTGGGCCGTCTCGAAGGACGGCACGCGGGTGCCCGATCGACGTCCTGCGCCGCAAGGGAACGCGGCTCGACGGGAACAACCCGACGCTCCTCTACGGCTACGGCGGCTACGGCATCAGCCAGAAGCCGGCGTACGTCGGCCATGCGCCGCGTCTGGCTCGAGCAGGGCGGCGTCTTCGCCGTCGCCGGCCTGCGCGGCGGCGGCGAGTTCGGCGACGACTGGCACCGGGCCGGCCACCGCACCCGCAAGCAGAACGTCTTCGACGACTTCGCCGCCTGTGCCCGGCAGCCTCATCGACGCTCGGGTACACCCGCCCCGCGCGCCTCGGCATCGAGGGCGGATCCAACGGCGGGCTTCTGATGGGCGCCGCGTTCACCCAGCATCCGGAGCTCTTCGGCGCCGTGGTCTCGCACGTCGGCATCTACGACATGCTCCGCGTCGAGATCTCGGCCAACGGGCAGTTCAACATCACCGAGTTCGGGACCGTGAAGGACCCGGACGAGTTCCGCGCGCTGTACGCCTACTCGCCGTACCACCACGTGCGAGGACCGCGTCACCTATCCGCCCGTTCTCTTCATGACCGGCGCCAACGACCCGCGCGTGGACCCCATGCAATCGCGCAAGATGACGGCCCGGCTTCAGGCCGCCGGCGCTCCGAAGGGCTCCGTGCTCCTGCGCACCAGCGCTTCGTCGGGCCACGGCATCGGCAGCTCGCTCAGCGAGAAGACCGCGCAGGCCGTCGACGTCTATGCGTTCCTCTTCGACCACCTGGGCGTCGCGTACCGCCCCGTCCCCGCCGCCCTCTCCCCCCCGAAAGGGGCAGAGGGCCGGGGAGAGAACTCCCCCTAGAAACTAGAAGCGCACCGTCAGCTGCGCCGTGACGCCCCGCGGGGCGGCCACGTAGAACTGGCTGTCGCCGATCTCGCTTTCGGTGGTGTAGTGGCGGGAGTCGCCGAGGTTGCGGCCGATGACCGCGAGCTGGAGATGCTCGAACCCGTAGGAGAGACCTGCGTCCGTCTCGTAGAAGGACGGCGTGTAGAAGGTGTTGCGCCGATTGAGCGGCCGGTGGTTCTGGTGACGCACGGCGACGAATCCGCCCAGCCCCTTCGGCGGCGCCATGACGACCTTGAAGTTCCAGAGATCCCGGGCGTCGAGCTCCAGCCGGTTTCCGTCGACGACCCGGTATCCCCCGTCCGGGGTGAAGAAGGTGAACTTCTTGAAGCGGGAGTCGTGGTGGGCGTACCCGCCGTAGACCGACAGGCCCTCGAGGAACGGAAGCTCGTAGCCGATCTCGACTTCCGTGCCCTGGAAGCGGACCTTGCCGGCATTCGTCAGGGCCGGGCCATCCGGCGTGAGCGTCCCCACCACGAGGTTGCTGAAGATCATGTGGAACCACGTGATGTTGACCGAGAGCTTTCCGCAGAGCCACAGCGTCTTGAGCCCGGCCTCCTGCGTGTTCGTGGTCTCCGGATCCAGGATCTCGGCGTCCTCGGCTTCGGTCAGGTTCGGCGCGGCGGGCTTGAAGTTGCGGCGCGCCGCCCCGTAGAGGCTGACGCCCGAGAGGTAGTCGTTCGGACGGTCCACGATGTGGAACAGGCCGGACACGCCCCACGAGAACCGGTTGACGGTGCTCTCGTCGTCCGCCTCGTCGAATTCCGGATCTCCGATCTCCTGCTGGAAGACGTGCAGCTTCTCGTTCGTGAAGTCCTCCCGGCCGCCCACCGTCAGCGTGAACCATTCGACCGGCGTCCACTGGTCGTTGACGTAGAGACCGAAGAAGGTCCGCGTGTCCTTGAAATTCCGGTTGTCGCCGAACGGGAACGTGCCGTAGACGGGGATGATCGGCGGCACGATCTCGAAGTTGAAGTCGAAGCCGTGCCCTTCGGCCGTCGTCTGGCCCCAGGTCAGAGCCGCGCCGGCGACCAGGCGATGGTGACCTCCGGCCTCGAACTGGGTGATGATGTGCGCGTCGTCGTAGACCACGGTTTCCTTGGGGTAGAGGGCGATGCCTTCCGACTCCGCCTCGTTGCCGTCCACCGCGGTGATCCAGGATCGGATCTGTCCCTGGTTGTCGTTGGTGACGCCCAGGGTGTTCTCGAACTGGACGTTCGGGCCGAGCGGCGTCGAGACGTTGTTGAAGATCCCGATCGTGTGGTGGTCGACGCGCGCCCCCTGGACGGCATAGTTCAGATCCGGCTCGAATCCCGGGATGACCTCGCCCGCGTCCACGGGGAGCGGAGAGCCCCAGAAGTTCGTGTCGCGGAACCAGAGCACGGAGGTCGTCATCTTGGTCGCACCGAACGTGTTGTCGAAGGACAGGCGCAGCTGCTCCCGCGTGAAGTCCGTCCGTTCCTGCCAGCCTCCCCCCTGGGCGATGGATCCATTCAGTCGGATGGCGAAATCGGGGGAGACCTGCGTCCCGACGTTCACGTCTCCCCACCCCTGCGCGAAGGCACCGAAGCCTCCGACCGTGGCGCTCCCCCAGGTCGTTCCGCCGGTGTGCGCTCGCGTGAAGACCTGCACCATCCCGGCGAAGGCCGACGTTCCGTACAGCGTTCCCTGCGGCCCGCGCACGATCTCGATCCTGTCGATGTCGTCGACGGGGATCATGGCCAGGTTGGGGTTGAACGGCCCCCCCAGCGGTACGCCGTCCAGCGTGACGAGGAGCGCGTCGAACTCCTTGATGCCGTAGACGCCGATGTTCGGCAGCCTCGGGCCGTTGTCCGATCCGTTGCCCGTGTCCACGCCGACCACGTTCTGAAGCGCGTCGGCGAGCGTCCGGGTCCCGCGCCGCCGGAGCTCTTCGCCGCTGACGACACTGACGCCGTTGGGGATGTCCAGGACCTCCTCGGAAACCTTGGTCGCCGAGACGACCACGTCCTCCTCGAACGACGGCGTTTGCGACGCGGCCGCGGGTGTGGGCGTCGGCGTCGGGGCGGGCGTGGGTGTCTGCCCGAACGCCGCCGCGGAAATCGACCCGAAAATGAAACTCGTCAACACACCGGAAACCCGGCGCGCAAGGCTCCCGTTCATAGACCTCTCCTCGTTTCGTCGTTTGGAGACGATGACCGGCGGAGCGGCCGGGCTCTAGAGCCGCAGAGGCAGGTCGATGCCGGGAACGGGAACCGCGGGAGCCCGCGACGCGGGCCTGCCGGTCGAACGCACGGCGGAAATCCGACCCCTGGCCGCCGCACCCGAAGGCAGCGTTTCGTGGCCGGAATCGTCGATCTCGGAATCCGCGGCGGGACGTCGGACGGACGCCGGGACGCGGCCGAGCGACTCCGCGAGGAAATCCTCGGCCGCGAATGCGAAGAGCGCCTGATCGGTCCACCACTCCGCGGCCCCCCGCGTCAACCCGGAATCGTCGGAGTGGCCATCGGGCTCGATCACGAAGGGTCCGCTCACGAGCACGATCCGTTCCGCCTCGGCGCGACCTTCCCGCCCGCGGCGCAGCCCCAGCCTCGCCCGGCGGGACCCGACGTCGGGCACGCGCCACCGGTGGCTCGCCGCGCAGGACGGCATTTCTTCCGTCACGCGAATCGGGAACGTGAGGCCGTCGTCGAGGGAGAGCACGAGCTCCGCCTCATCGCGGTTTTCGCGATCGCACGGCAACGTCCAGGCGGCGCCCGTCGTCTGCCCGGCCACCAGGACGGTTCCGGGCGAGGGCACCGGGAACGCGGCCTCGGCGGCGGCGCCGGCGCAAACGAGCAGCGTCGCCGCGCAGATCGCCAGCGTCTTTCTGCTCGAGGTCGTGGAAATCACGGCCGGATTGTATGGGAGGCGGGCCTCTCGAACAAAAAGGCGGCCCGTGCGGACGGAGGGCCGCACGAGCCGCATGGAAACCGGGTGAGCTCGGCGAAAATGCGAGAGATCAGCCCGGGACAACGTTCGCGGAACGGCGCCCGCTCGAGGCGCGTGCCGCGCTCGTCGTCCTTGACAGAATTCGAGAAGGGAGGGGTCTAGAGCCGCAGCGGGGTTGCGGCGCCCTGGTGGAGGGACCGGGGAAACCCGAGGGCGGCGGCCTGGACGACGGCCGGAGCCACGCGACCTGCGCAGGCGCGGGAATCGATCGATCGTACCGGGGAGGACGGAGCCCCGATCTCGTGAGTCACGCAGGCCGCCAACATCCGCCCCTCGGCCGACGACATCGCGCCTCCGAACAGGTCTTCGGCGGTCAGAACGGTCGCCTCCGGCGGCGTCCACCACTCGGCGGCGCGGCGATACAACTCCTGGACGCGCCCGTCGAGGTCGGACAGGATCCGGAAGTCGCCGGTGACGAAAGCGATCCGCTCGGTCCGTCCGAAGCCCTCCGTGCCGGAGCGGACCGCGAGCCTCGCCCGCCCGGTGGCGAGCATCGGCACCCGCCACAGGAAGCGCGTCTCACAGGGAGAGAGTCGCGACGACACCCGGACCGGAAACGTCAGGCCGCCGTCCAGAGACAGGATGATTTCGGCTTCGTCGCGCTCCGCGCGGCGGCCGTCCGGTTGGCAGAGGGACGCCCAGCGCACCTCGACGATGGCTCCCGGTGCGAGCGATTCTCCCGGCGAGGGCGACAGGAATCGGCCCCCCGGGGAGTCGGCGCGAACCAGGCCGCCGGCAAAGGCGAGCACGAACGCAGCAGAGGCCACCCGACGCCGAAAGCGGGTCATTGAGACCCGACTATACGGTTTTGCGGCAGCGCAGGAAAAGGGTGCGAAAGCGCCGCGTCCCTACTGCGGCGGAGCCGGCGCGGGGGTTACCGAGGGCGGCGCAAAGCCTTCGCGCCGCGTGCCGTCGGGGTTCAGCGGGCCCGGCCCACAGATGTAGGCCTCGCCCGTCTTGCCCCGCACGAGCACCGTGTCCGCGCCCGCCAGGACGGCCTGCGTCCGGAAGTAGTCCGGCAGTTGGGAGGGTGCCGGGATCTGCACCGGGTCGTACTGCGGCTCGATGTTCTTCACGAACTTGCAGGTTCCCTGGACCCGCTCGCCATCTTCGGTCAGCCGCACCGCGTACTTGCCCTTCGTCGACGCCTCCTCCTTGGCCTTGTCGGCCTCCTTGAGGTTCGTGCAGCCGCCGGCCACCACGATCGCCGCCAGACCCGCCGCCACCAGTCTCGTCTTCATTCCGCCAGTATCGCACCGTTGTCGCGACCCCGTAATTCCCCGAGTGGATCGAACCGGATGCCGCCGCTACATCGAATGGCTGTTCCGGACGGGGAGTCGGTCCCGACTCCCCGAGGTCCCGTAGAGTTGTTGCTCTCGCGAGCGTGGGGCGCGGCGAAGCCGCGCCCTCTTTTTTGGGGTCCTTCGGAACGCTGGTCCCCTAGCCGGCGATCACGTACTCGCTCTGCACCAGCCCGCTGGCGTATTGACGTGTCGCGACGTGCTGAAGGGTGATGTCCCGATCCGTGGGCCCGAAGAGCGGGATCCCCGTACCGATGAGCACCGGGACCCGTGTGACGATGAGCCGCTGAATGAGCCCGGCTCGGAGAAACCGCTGGACCGTGATGCCTCCGTCCACGTAGGCGTGCCGGACGCCCCGGGCCTCGAGCTGCGACACGATCGCCCGTGGATCACCGGCGAGGTGCTCGACCACGGCCCCGGCCGGGGCCGGCGCGAGCTCGCGCGTACTGAGGACGTAGACCGGCTTCTCCCCGTAGGGCCAGGTGTCGAAGCCGAGGACGGTCTCGTATGTGTTCCGGCCGATCACCAGGGCGTCGACCGACGCCATGAAGGCCGCGTACCCATGCTCCTCGCCCCCGCCCGGCGGCAGAAAGTCGAGGTCCCCGTTGAGCCGCGCGATGAAACCGTCGACGCTCGTGCCGACGAATACGGATGCCTTCATCTGTCGCTCCTCCTGGCGGCGCGGGAAGCCAGTTGGTGGCCCCAACGGGAATCGAACCCGTGCTCCGGCCTTGAAAGAGCCGTGTCCTAACCGTTAGACGATGGGGCCGTCCGTGCGAAAAATAGCACGCGTGACAGTTGCGTGAACCGAGGATCGCGGAGACGCAACTCTTTCATCCGCAACGGCGTTTGACTTGCCCGGTCCCCAAAAACATAATCCGGCCCCGCCCCGGAAGGGCTCAACCTTGCCCAACACAATCAAGACCATCCTCGTCGGGAAGGCCCGGGATCCGATGGATCCGCGGATCTTTCACGCCGTCTCGCTGGCCGCCTTCCTGGCCTGGGTCGGCCTCGGCGCCGACGGGCTCTCGTCCTCGGCCTACGGTCCGGAGGAAGCCTTCAAGGCCCTGGGCTCCCACGCCTACCTCGCGGTCTGGCTCGCCGTGCTGACCGCGGTGCACCGTCTGCATCATCTCGCTCGCCTACAGCAAGGTGATCGAGCTCTTTCCCGCCGGGGGCGGCGGCTACCTCGTCGCCACGAAGCTGCTGGGCTCGCAAGCTCGGCGTCGTTTCGGGCTGCGCCCTCGTCGTCGACTACGTCCTGACGATCTCGATCTCCGATCGCCTCGGGGTGCGACCAGATCTTCAGCCTGCTGCCGCCGGGCTGGCAGCACTGGAAGTTCCGCACCGAGTTCGTCGTGCTCGGCTCGTGCTGATCGTCCTCAATCTGCGGGGCGTCAAGGAGAGCATCAAGGTCCTCGTGCCGATCTTCCTGCTCTTCATCGGAACGCACTTCCTCCTGATCGTCGACGGCGCTCGTGAGCACGCCTGACCCAGCTCGCCGACATCTTCGTCGCGGCGCACGCGCGAGGCCGGCGCGACATCGCCCGAGCTCGGCTGGTTCGCCCTGGCCCTGATCATCATGCGCGGCCTATTCGCTGGGCGGCGGCACGTACACCGGCATCGAGGCCGTCTCCAACAGCGTCCAGGTCCTCCGGGAGCCGCGGGTGGCCAACGCCAAACGCACGATGCTCTACATGGCCGTCTCCCTGGCGTTCACGGCCGGCGGCATCATCCTCGGGTACCTTCTGGTCGGCGCCCGCCCGGCGCCGTCCAGGACGATGAACGCCGTCTTCGCCGAGAGCGGTCTTCGGCGGCTGGACGATCGGCGGCGTCGCGATCGGACCCGTCCTCGTGGCATGCACGCTCGTTTCGGCGGGCGCTCTCCTCTTCGTCGCGGCGCAGACGGGCTTCCTCGCCGGTCCGCGCGTTCTCGCGAACATGGCCGTCGACTCGTGGGTGCCTCGCCGCTTCGCGCAGCTCTCCGACCGGCTCGTCACGAACAACGGCATCTGGCTGATGGGTCTGGCTGCCGCTCGCGACGCTCTGTGTACACGCCGGGGCTCGCGTCGACCGCCTCGTCGTCATGTACTCGATCAACGTCTTCCTCACCTTCAGCCTGACGCTGCTCGGCATGGTCCGGCACTGGGTCGCTCCACCGGGGCGCGCCCGACTGGAAGCGCAACCTCGCGCTGCACCTCGTCGGCCTCGTCCTCTGCGTCGTGATCCTCATCGTCACGGTCTACGAGAAGTTCGAGGAAGGCGGCTGGCTCACGGTCATCGTGACGGCGCCGTTCGTCATCCTGGCGTTCCTGATCGAGCGCCACTACGCGCGGGTGCGCAACGCGATGCGGCGGCATCGACGAGACCCTGCTCGAAATCCCGCGTCCGGCCGCACGCCGAAGCCGACGCCGACGATCCCCCACGACGAGCCGGTCGCGGTGATGCTCGTCAACGGATTCACGGGGATGGGAATCCACACGGTGCTTTCGGTGCAGAACCTCTTTCCCGCACCAGTTCAAGAACTACCTCTTCCTGTCGGTCGGCGTCATCGATTCCGAGAACCTTCAAGGGCGTGGCGGAGATCGACGCCCTGAAGGCAGCAGACCGTCGAGGACCTCGAAAAGTACGTCGGAATTCGTGCGGCGGCTCGGGTTCCGGGCGGAATACCGCTTCGACATCGGCACGGAGGCCGTGGAGTCCGTGGTCGTAGCCTGTGCGAGACGGTCCGGCAGGAGCACCCCCGCTCCATCTTCTTCCTCGGCCAGCTCGTGTTCGAGAACGACCGCTTCTACTACCGGCTTCCTCCACAACGAGACGGCCTTCGCGATCCAGCGGCGGCTGCAGTTCGCCGGCCTGCAGGCGATCGTTCTTCCGATCCGGGTCCTCGAGCCCCGGAAGGGCCTGAAGAAGGCGTCCTGAGCGCGTCCTACTCGGAGCGCAGCGCCCGGGTCATCAGGCTGCTCGACGGCATCCCGCGGGCGCCACGCCCTCGTAGAGCACCTGGACGACGGCCTCGGCGATCGGCGCCTCGGCGCCCGCCGGCCGCCGCCAGCCGCGGCACCGCGAGGCACGTCCGCGCGCCCTCGGCAACCTCCGGCATCTCGACGAGCACGTCGGTGAGCTTGCGGCCCCGGCCGATCTGCTCGCCGACAAATCGGTTGCGCGACTGCTGCCCCGTGCAGGTCAGCATGAGGTCGCCGATGCCCGCCAGGCCGTGGACCGTGCGGTCCTGCCCGCCCGGCCGAGCGGACGATCCGCCCGATCTCGGCGAGGCCGCGCGTCACAGCGCGGCCAGCGTGTTGGGGCCGAAACCGAGCCCCGACACGATCCCGGCCGCGATCGCGACGACGTTCTTGAGAGCTCCGGCCAGCTCCACGCCGACGACGTCGTCCGAGCGGTAGAGGCGGAAGCTCGGGCTCGAGAGCTCGCTCTGAAGGGTCTCCGCGAAGCCGCGATCCGCGCGAGGCGACGACTGCCGCCGTCGGATCGCCGCGGGCGACCCCCTCCGCGAAGGTCGGGCCCGACAGCGCCGCCACGGCGGCTCCGGGAAAGCGTTCGAGCATGATCTCGGTCATCCGCTGGAGGCTTTCGGGCTCGATGCCCTTCGCGGTCGAGACCAGACGCAGCCCCGCGCCCGTCGGAACGCCGGGACAGGGAGAGCAGCGGGCGCAACGACGCGCAGGGAACGGCGACGAAAAGCGTTTCCGCGAACGCGCACGCCTCGCCCAGGTCCGACGGATGTCTTCGTCGAGGAGCGGGATCGGGTAGCCGGTCAGCCGCCGCGGATGCACACCGTCGGCCTCGATCCGGGCAGCGACCTCGGGGTCGCGGCCCCACAGCAGGACGTCGTGACCCGACCGGCCGAACTCGATCGCCAGCGCGGTCCCCCACGACCCCGCGCCGAGGATCGCCACCCTCACCTCGGACCCCAGCTTCCGTTCCGTGCCGGCGGCGAGGCGTTTCAGGTTGTCCCGGTGCTTGAGCGACGATGAGCACGGCCGTACCCGCTGCCGCGATGACGATCGGCCTGGGGGCGTGGAAGACGAGCCCGGCGATCGGGGGCAGAAGCGACCATCCCGACGACCGACCCGAGCGAGACGTAACGCGTGATCGCGACGACCAGCACGAAGACGCCGACGCAGACGAGCGCCGCCCCCGGCGCCAGAACGAGAAACGCCCCGACGGCCGTCGCGACGCCCTTTCCGCCGCGAAAGCCGTAGTACAGCGGGAAGACATGGCCCAGGACGGCCGCGAACCCGGCCGCGGCGGCGTAGCGCGGGTCCGCCGTCACGAGGCGCACCAGCCAGACCGCCAGCGCGCCCTTGGCGATGTCGAGCACGGCGACGCAGAGCCCGAGAGCCTTCCCGTGCGCGCGCAGGACGTTCGTCGCCCCGGCGTTTCCGGAACCCTCCGCGCGGATGTCCTTTCCGGTCGTCGCCCGCACGAGAAGGACGGCAAAAGCGACCGAGCCGAGAAGGTACGCGACGCCGACGAGCGCCGCGGCCGTGGTGTTCACGCTCCGATCTCCTTGGCCGCCACGGCCAGGGCAAACGTGCGGACCGGAACGTGGACGGCTCCTGCCGGGTCCAGCCGGCTCTCGAAGAGCACGCACGCCTTCACGTTCCAGGCCGGCAGTGTCCATCCGTCGGCCTCGCGACGAAAAGCCTCGACCGCCGGCGCCGGCCACGGGTCCCGGAGCCTCGCGAGCGTCACGTGCGGATGGAAGGGCCGATCCTCCGGTGCGAGTCCCGCGCCGCGGACCGCGCCCTCGATGCCCCTGGCGAGCGCGCTGAGCGCCTCCGACGTCGCGAAGCCCAGCCCGAGGACCCGCGGGCGCCCCCGCGGCGGAAGGACGACGGCGCCTGCATGGGTCAGCCGGTGCGCGGGTGCCGATTCGGCGACCGGTTGGAGCCGCTGCAGGAGGCGGTCGGCGGCCTCGGGCCCGATCTCGCCCAGGAATCTCAGGGTCAGGTGCCAGGCCGCTGGCCGCGTCCATGACGCCCGGGGAAGCGTCGCCCGCAGAGGGCTCGCCAGGCGGTCGGCGCTCTCGACCCAGGCCGAATCGGCCGGCGCGGCGACGAAAGCTCTCATGCGGCGCCGGCCGCGCCGGCGAGGCGCCGCCGCAGCATCTCGAGTGCGTGGACCGCCGCCGCTCTCCGGATCACGCTCCGGTCTCCGCCGAAGAGCCGCTTTTTGCCCGACACTTCCCCGCCCCGGACGGCCAGCGCGAAGTGGACCGTCCCGACCGGCTTCTCCCGCGATCCGCCGTCGGGACCCGCGATGCCCGTGATCGCGACGGCAAAGTCGGCGCCGAACCGTCCGAGACCGCCGAGCGCCATCTCGGAGGCCGCCTCGGCCGAAACGGCGCCGTGCCGCCGAAGCGTGTCTTCCGATACGCCGAGGAGGTTCGCTTTCGCGTCGTTGGCATAGGAAACGATCGAACCCAGAAAGTAGTCGCTCGAGCCCGGCACCTCGGTGAGCATCGTCGACGCCAGGCCGCCCGTGCAGGACTCCGCCAGCGCGACGGTCGACCCGGCTTCCCGCAGGAGCCTTCCCACGACCCTCGCCAGGTCGTCGCCGTCCACGCCGAAGATCCTGTCGCCCAGGATGGCGCGAAAGTCCGACTCCATCGCCGCCAGGCGTGCCTCCGCGGCGCCCGCCTCTCCGCGGACCGCAAGATGGAGCTGGACCTCGCCCGGCGAGGCGAGGATCGTCACCGGGTCGTCCTTCCACTTCGCATAGACGGGAGCCACCAGCTCCTCGACGGCCGATTCGCCCATTCCCGCGATGCGGAGCACGCGGCGCCGTCCGACGATTCCGCCCGTCTGCCGCGAAAGCTCCGGCAGCACCCGGTTCTCGAAGATCTCCTTCATTTCCGAAGGAACGCCCGGCAGGATGACGACTTCCGTTTCGCCGCGCCGCGCCCAGAATCCCGGAGCCGTGCCGTTCGGGTTCTCCAGGACCCGCGCGCCGACGATGAAGTCCGCCTGCTTCTCGTTGCACGCAGGCATCGCGATGCCGCGGCGCTCGAAGCGCTGCCGCATCCGGGCCACGAAGTCGGCGTTGCGCTCGAGACGCGACGGCAGCCAGGCCGCCACCGCCGCCACCGTGACGTCGTCGGCGGTGGGCCCGAGGCCGCCGGTCGTGAAAACGAGGGGAGCGGCCCGGGCCGCCGCGTCCAGCTCCGCCGCGAGCTGCCCCGGATCGTCGCCCACGACCGACTTGCGGACGACGGGAATGCCGATCTCCTCCAGGCGGGCCGACAGCCAGAGCGAATTGGTGTCCTGGCGCAGGGGTCCGAGCATCTCGCTGCCGATCGCGAGGATCGCCGCGGAGGTCGGCTGCCGCGCGCTCACGACTGCCGTGGCGCGGCTTTTTCGGACTCCTCCGAAAGAGCCGCCCACTCTTCGACCAGGCCGTCGAGCTCCGACCGCATCGCCGCCTTTTTCGTCGCGAGCTCGTTGGCCGCCACGGGCCCCAGCGTCAGGCCCTCCTCCCAGAGGCGGGCCTCGATCGACTCGATCCCGGTCTCGAGCGACTCGATCTTCTCCTCGAGAGTCCGGATGCGCCGCCGGCGCCGCGCGGCGTCCCGGTCCTCGGCGGACTCGGCTTTCCGGGCGTTGCGGGAAGCGGGCTTCGCCGCGGGGGGCACGGTCCGCGGCTCCGGGGGTGCGGGAGCCGGCTCCGCGGGCCTCGAGGCCGCGAGCTCGGGCTCGGGCCGGCGGCGTCGTTCGGCCCGCGCTTCGGCCGTCTCCGAGTAGTTGCCCGGGAAGAGCCTCGCGCGGCCTCCCCTCAGGTCGATCACCCGGGTCGCCAGCCGGTCGATGAAGGCGCGATCGTGGGATACGAAGACGATCGAGCCGGGGAAGTCGTCGAGCGATTCCTCGAGGGCCTCGCGGGAATCGAGATCGAGGTGGTTCGTCGGCTCGTCGAGAAGGAGCAGGTTGTGGCGCTGCTGCATCACGACCGCGAGCGTCAACCGTCCCTTCTCGCCGCCGGAGAGCCCGGAGATCGGTAGAAAGACGTCGTCGCCCCGGAACGCGAACCGTGCGAGGTAGGAGCGCATCGCCCCCTCCGTTTCGGACGGGTGCCGATCCCAGACCGCATCGATCGCCCGGCCCCGCGGATCCAGGTCGGAGAGCTCCTGGTCGTAGTAGCCGATCGACACGTCGTGGCCGGTCGTGGACGATCCGGCCAGCGCAGGAAGCCGCCCCGCGAGCGTCTTGAGGAGCGTGGTCTTGCCCGTACCGTTCTCGCCGAGGATCGCCAGACGTTCCCCCCGCAACAGTTCGAAGCCGACGTCCCGGACGACCGGCTCGCCCGGCACATATCCCGCATCGAGATGATTCGCCCGCAGGAACGTGCGGCCGCCGACGCGGGCGGCGTCGAACTGGAAAGTGACGTTGGTCGTGTCCTCGGCCGGCCGCTCGAGCCGTTCGACCCGGGCGAGCTTCGTGCGGCGGCCCTTGGCCTGCCGGGAGTTGACGCCCGCGATGTTCCGGCGGATGTACTCCTGCTCCTTGTCGATGAACTCCTGCTGCTTCGCGAAGGCCCGCGTGGCGGTCAGGACCCGCTCGGCCTTCTGCGCCCGGTAGGCCGTGTAGCCGCCGGAATAGGCGGTCAGGCGGCCGTTTTCGAGGTCGATGATCTCCTCGGCGACACGATCGAGAAACCGCCGGTCGTGCGTGACGACCAGGTAGGCGCGGCGCGACTTCGCCAGGTACTCCTCGAGAAACTCCACGGCCTGGAAGTCGAGGTGGTTGGTCGGCTCGTCGAGCAGAAGGACGTCGGGCGACGAGAGGATCGCGCGCGCCAGCATGGCGCGGTTCTTCTGTCCGCCGGAGAGCTCCGCGAGCGGCCGCTCGAAGTCGGTCTTCTCGAACCCCAGGCCCGACAGGGTCTTGTCGACCTCCGCGACCATGTCGTAGCCGCCTTCGTTTTCGAACCGGTGGGTGAGCGCGTCGTACCGGTCGTGCAGCGATCCGGAAGCGTCGCCCTCGGCCATCCGATGCTCCATGGCCCTGAGCTCGGCCTCGATCTCGTGGAGGTGAGCGAATGCCCCCGCGGCGAAGTCGTGGAGCCTCTCGGAGAGGTCGGACTCGAGCGCCTGGTCCACGGTCGCGATGCGTACCGCGTTGGCCTTCACGAACTCCCCGGAATCGGGCTCCTCGCGGCCCAGCGCGATCCGGAGCAGCGTCGTCTTGCCCGCGCCGTTGCGTCCGACCAGGCCCACCTTCTGCCCGGGGTTGTGCTGCCAGCTGGCCTCGCGGAGGACCTCCTTGGGGCCATAGCTCTTGCGGACGCGGTCGAATCGGTACAGCACGGGTGGATTCTACCGGCCCTAGAAACGTGCGCGGGCCGCGTCGTAGGTACGGCCGCGCCAGCGGACTTCCCGGTGGAGGAATCGCCACGCGAGGGAACGCACGCTGATCGCCGCCCAGACGGCGGCCGTGAGCGGTTGGGTGACCGCTGTCCAGGCCGGATACCCCAGGTACAGCCCCATCACGAGCCGGGCGGCCACCGTCAGCCCGAACGCAAACCCGGCCAGGGACACGTCGGGCTCGGCGACGCGGGCTCCCAGGGCCGCGGCCACGAGCACGAGGGCCGGCAGCGTCCAGGCCAGGAGGGTCAACACCGTCGAGGCGGCCAGGAAAGCGCCGAGCGCGCCCTCGAACACGTACGCGATGTTCTTCGAGAAGCCGTCGAAGATCTCTCGAAAGCCGCGGTACATGCGCAAGCGGACGCGGCCGTCCGCCATGACCATCCGGCACCGTCCCCCCGACCGCTTCACGCGGATCGCCAGACCGATGTCGTCGATGACCGATGCTTTCAGCGCCTCGTGGCCGCCCGCGGCCCGATAGGCGGCCGCACGCAGGAGCATTCCGGCCCCACCGCCCGCCGCGTAGCGGCTCTGGAGATCCGAGTTGACCCAGAAGGCCGGCACGAAAAAGTAGGAGACCCCCAGATACGGCATGAGAGCGTTCTCCCAGAAACCCCGCATCTCGAGGCGCGGGAACAGCGCCAGCAGGTCGATGCGGTGCCGCTCGAGCATCGCGACGGCCTCGGAGAGGGCGGTTGGATCGTACCGAACGTCGGCGTCCGCGAAGAGCAGGAGGTCTCCGGCCGCCCGGTTCGCTCCCTGGAAGAGCGCGTGAGGCTTTCCGAGCCAGCCGTCCGGGGGCTCGACGCCGGCGACGACCTTCAGGCGCGGGTCCTTCGCGGCCATCCGCTCCAGAACCGCGGCCGTGCCGTCTTCCGACCGGTCGTCGACGACGATCACCTCGAGGGCCGGATAGTCCTGCGCCAGGTGGGACCGGACCGCGGCCTCGATGCCGTCGACCTCGTTGCGCGCCGGGACGACGACCGACACGCGGGTATGCGGGGGGGCCGCAGGCCGGACCGGAACGAGCCGCCGGACCGTCAGCAGGTTCACTGCGAGACAGACGAGGGAGAAAATCGCCAGGGCCGTCGACGCGACGAGCGCGCCGTGGAGAAGGGCTACGACAGCGGGACCTTCTGCCGGGCGTCGGCGCGGTAGGGCGAGTTGGGGTAATCGGTGATCAGGCGCTGGTACGTCGCGCGCGCGTCGGCCGCCGAGCCGTTCGCTTCGTAGATCTGAGCGAGCGTGAAGAGCAGGGCATCCTTGGGCGCGGAGGTCGACGGGGACTCGATCGCACGCTTGAGCCGATCGATCGCCTCCGTCGCCTTGCCCTCGGCGGCCAGCAGTTTGGCCGCGTCGATCTCGGCCGCCGCGGCCGACTCGGAGCTGCCCCGGCGGGCCGCCTTCTCGAGCGACGGGATGGCCTCCGCGGCCTTCTGGGTACCCGAGGCCGCGAGGATCACCTGCGCCGCGCGACCCGAGGGCGTGGAGCCGTGCCCCGCGGCCTTGCGCAGGAACGGATCGGCCGCGGCCTGCCGCGCGGCGGCGTCGGGATAGGTCTTCGCCGCGCTCGGCTCTTCGGTGATCAGCGGAGTCGCGAGGATCCCCAGCGCCTGCGAGAGGTCGCGTCCGGCCGCGCGGTCCGCCCACGCACGGTAGCCGAAGAATGCCGCCACCAGAATCACGAGACCGGCCGCGATCGCGCCGGCCTCGGTCACGCCCTTCTTGTGCTCGCTGACGTAGCCGACCGTCTTGCCGACGGTCTCGGCGAGCTCGTTGCGCTTCATGTCCCGACGGGTGATCCTCTGCGTCATGCTTGGCCTGCTCCCCGAAAAACGGGGCATTATGTCCGAGGCGGCGGGGTCCGTCAAACGCCGCTATACTCGGAAAGGCCATGGACGAGATCAAAATCACCGGAGAACCGTCGAGCTCCGGAGACCGCTGCGCCTTCGTCGTCGACCGCCCTCTGCTGCCCGGAGACTCCGCCCACTTCTCGGGTCCGCCCGCCACGCGCCACTCCCCGCTGGCCGCCGAGCTCCTGACGCTGCCGGGGGTCGCCTCGGCGCTCATCGCCGAGAACACCGTCACGGTGTCGGCCGGCGCATGCCGTGGACTGGCCCGCCCTCGGCATCGGGAACGTCATCCGGCGCCACGTGCGGAGCGGCCAGCCGATCGTCGCGGCGGCCTACTTCGACGCTCTGCCCTCGGAAGGCGACCTGAAGTGGGCGATCCGCGACCTTCTCGACCGCGAGATCAACCCGGCGGTCGGCCAGCATGGCGGGTTCGTCGAGCTGATCGACGTCAAGAAGAACAACGTCTACCTGCGCCTGGGCGGCGGCTGCCAGGGCTGCGGCGCCGCCGACGTCACCCTCAAGCAGGGCATCGAGACCGCGATCCGAACGCTCGCGCCGGCGATCGGAGAAATCCTCGATACGACCGACCACGGAGCCGGGCGCAACCCCTACTACGCTCCGGCCAAATGAGCCGGCCCTAGTCCCGGACGTCGAACACGATCCGCCGGTGCGCCTCGCGCAGGGCGCGCTCGACGTCCTCCGGGGTCCGGCCGCGCGCGAAGAGGAAACCCGGGTACCGCGAGCCCTCGGGCCACGGGACGAGACGTTCGCCCGGGTGAGCCGAAATGGCGACTTCCACGATGCCCGGCACGGCGCGAGCGGCTTCCACGCCGGACAGTCCCTCGAGCACGCCCGCTCGCGGCACCGGGATCATCATGACCCCCGACGCGAGGTCGTCGGAACGGCCGCCCGGAAGCTCTCGGCCGAGGGCATGCCGGAGAATCAGCTCCTCGAGCGACATCCCCGTACCGAACCGTAGCGTCCGCGAACACAGCCCGCCGATCGAGCGGGCCGCGAACTCGATGACGCAGGGCCCCCACGCGTTCCAACGCAGCTCCGCGTGGACGGGGCCGTCGGTCAGCCCGAGCGCTCGCGCCGCGCCTTCCGCGGCCGATCGGATCGCGAACCGGGCCGCCTCGGGAAGGCGTGACGGCGTGACGTAGATCGTTTCCTCGAAGAAGGGGCCGTCGAGGGGATCCGGCTTGTCGAAGAGCGCCAGGGTCTCGAGCGCCCCGCCGGTCAGCAGCCCTTCGAGCGCCACCTCGGCACCGCCGACGAAGTCCTCCACGAGGATCTCCCGGGCCGCCGGGCCGCCCCGCCGCGCCAGCTCCGGCACCGCGAGCATGGCGGCGATGCGGCGCCATGCCGTTTCGAATGCCGGACCGTCGTCCGCGCGGATGACGCCGCGGCTGCCGGAGAGAAACGTCGGCTTGAGCACGCACGGAAAACGCACCAATCGCGCCGCCTCGCCCGCGTCGGCGTCGGTCGCGAAGACCCGGTGCGACGGCGACGGCACACCCGCCCGGGCGAGCCGCTCCCGCAGGCGGCCCTTGTGTCCCGCTGCGGCCACGGCCTCGATCGGGTTGTGCCGGAGTCCGAGCGTCTGCGCGATCGCGGCGGCCGCCACGGCGGTCTCCTCGTCGACGCCGACGACCGCGTCGACCGGCCTCCGCCGGGCCCACTCGGCCGCCGCCCGGGCGCACGCATCGGGGTCGCGGAAATCGAGCGTCAGCAGGCCGTCCGGGTTCAGGCTCTCGACCGCGCTCGGCTCTTCGACGCCGACGGCCACCGAGACCCCGAGGGAGGCCGCCGCGCGCAGAAAGTCGGACGTGCGGTAGCTGGTCGTCGGCAGGAGGAGGAGGACCCGCGGCACCGGCCGATCCTAGCCGGAACTGGACGCCGCCGCCGCTCGAAAGTCGGCACTGATACCGTCGTCGGATGCCACGCGTCCTCCTGACCGGCGCCACCGGATACGTCGGTGGTCGACTCCTCGCGGAGCTCGAGCACCGTGGTGTCCCGCTGCGCTGCTTCACCCGGCACCCCGGGAGCCTGCGTTCCCGGGTGGCCGCCTCGACCGAGGTTGCCGGCGGCGACGCACTCGATGGCGCTGCCGTGGAACGCGCGCTGTGCGGGATCGATACGGCCTACTACCTGATCCACTCGATGGCCTCGGGCGAGGATTTCGCGGCCCGCGACCGCAACGCGGCGGAGATCTTCGGTGCGGCCGCGGCCGCCGCCGGTGTTCGTCGCATCGTCTACCTCGGCGGCCTCGGAGAGGGCGCGGCCCATCTCTCCGCGCATCTGCGCAGCCGCCAGGAGACCGGCGACCGGCTGCGCGCCTCCGGAGTCCCGGTCGTCGAGTTCCGCGCCTCCGTGGTGCTCGGGTCCGGAAGCCTCTCGTTCGAGATGATCCGCGCGCTCGTCGAACGCCTTCCGGTGATGGTCTGTCCGCGCTGGGTCGCCGTCGCGACGCAGCCGATCGCCGTCGAGGACGCCATCGCGTACCTCGTTGCCGCCATCGACCTTCCGCCGGGCGCCGAACGCATCTACGAGATCGGTGGGCCCGACCGCGTGACGTACGGGGACCTGATGCGCGAATACGCACGCCAGCGCGGCCTGCGGCGCTGGTTGATCCCCGTTCCGGTTCTCACCCCCCGCCTTTCGAGTCTCTGGCTCGGCCTCGTGACGCCTCTCTATGCCCGAGTGGGCCGGAAGCTCGTCGACAGCCTTCAGAACCCCACGATCGTCGTCGATCCTGCCGCCCTCCGGGCGTTCCCGATCCGCCCCCGCTCGACGTCCGAAGCGATCGCGCGCGCGCTCATCAACGAGGACAACGAGTTCGCGCAGACCCGCTGGTCCGACGCATTCTCGTCCTCCGGCCTGACCGATCGCTACGGCGGCCAGCGCCTCGGCACCCGCCTGGTGGATTCGCGCGCCGTGCGGGTCGACGCCACGGCGGACGCGGCCTTCGCGGTCGTGCGGCGCATCGGAGGTTCGGCCGGCTGGTACTACGGAAACGCGATGTGGCGGCTTCGGGGACTGCTCGATCTGCTCTGCGGCGGGGTGGGCCTTCGCCGCGGCCGACGCGACCCGGACGGCCTGACGGAAGGCGACCCGGTCGATTTCTGGCGCGTCGAGCAGATCGAGCCCGGTCGGCTGTTGCGTCTGCGGGCCGAGATGAAGCTGCCGGGGCGCGCCTGGCTGCAGTTCGAGACGACGCCGGAGGCGAGCGGCTGCCGGATTCGCCAGACTGCCATCTTCGACGCATCGGGGCTCGCCGGCCTCGCCTACTGGTATGCGCTCTACCCGGTCCACCGCCTGGTGTTCGGGGGAATGCTCCAGGGGATCGCGGCGCGGGCCGCCGGCGGTACGATCACGCCATGAGCAAGCGCACGGGAAAGTCGAAGCGGGCGGGCGGCGGCACGAAGGCGAAAGCGAAGGGCCGAAAGAAACCGATCATGCGCCACTCCAGGGAAGGGGCGAGCGCTCCTAAGAGTGGAGGTCCTCGAAGTAGCCGTGGAGGTCGCGCAAAGCCTCGCGGTTGATTTCCTTCCTCCGCGAAGACTCCCGGAGCAGAGACAGGGCGGCCATGCCCTCGGGTGCCATCTTGAGCTCCGAAATCACCGGAAGGGCCGCGGCGATTTCGCGCTGCGCCTCGACGTCGCGACCGGTCTCGAGCAGGAGGTCCGCGACCACGAGGTTGAGGGCGGCCACGTCGGCGCGCATTCCGATCGCGGCGAACTCATCCTGGGCCCGGCGATAGGCGTCGATCGACGGGTCGATCTGCCCCGTCTCGCGCAGGAGCGTCGCGATTCCCCACTGCACCTTCGCCAGGGCGACCCGGTCGTTCTGTCGCCGCAGGACGGGGATCGCGCGCGCCGACGCGGCAAGTGCGGCCTCGGAGTTTCCGAGCATGGCATGCACGTGGGTGAGGTTGGTGTAGGCGCTTCCGAGGAGCTTCGCGTTCCCGATCCTCTCGGCCTCCAGAGCGCTCTCCTCGAAGACGCGCAGCGCCTCCGAGAGCTCGTCGGACTCCATGAGTGCCAGCCCTTCCAGGGTCCGGCACTTCAGGGCGTCGTCCCGCATGTCGAGACTCCGGAAGCTCTCGATCAGGGGCGGGAGCATTTCCAGCACGACGTCGATCTGGCGTTCCTCGAGGCGCTCGGCCAGGCGCTGGTAGCCCAGCCGCGACAGGTCTCCGGCCGCGTTGACCGTGTGCCGGAATCCGGCTTCGGCGCGGTCGAACCAGACATGGGCCTCCTCGCGGCGCGAGAGCTGCCGGCAGGCCGTCCCGGCCAGCAGCGCGGTCTCCCCCAGGAAGTATTCGCGTTCGTCGAAGAGGCCGATCTCGCGCCGGGGGCTCTCGATGAACCGGTACAGGAACTCGGCCTCGTCGCGCACGAGACCCGGCGCGGATTCCAGGCGAAGACGCAGGAGGCTGCACAGCGACAGAAGGGTTTCCGGATCCTCCAGCTGGAGCGGCTCCACGAGGGCATAGCGCTCGGCGACAGGCGTCGCGAGCACCCGCTCGGCCGCGGCGGCTCCGGCCTCCGAGGAGAGCGGCTGTCGCGGGAAGTGAATGACCTTTGCGGTCACGACCTCTCCTCTTCGAAGCGTCGATCCACCTCGCTGGCGACCTCATCGGCCTCGCGCGCCAGCAGAACGTTCAGTTCCGAGTCGGGCGACTGTTCGCCGCCGAGCTTCCAGAGCTGAAACGAACGGCCGTACTGGCAGGCCGCCGACAACAACGAAAGTCGCATCAGCTTGGGCGGCATGTTTCCGGACCCTCCGCGACGCGCGAGCCTCTGGAACCACATCAGCAGGTCCTCTTCGGCTCCCCTCGCCTCATCCTCCGTCAGTCGATAGTACGAAACCAGAGCCGAATGGATGACATTCAGCGTCGCCTCGAAGACGGACTGAATTTCGCTCGACGATCGGGTCGACGGTTCTTCCACCCGCACGCTCTTGACGTCAGGGTACACCAATGGCGGCGCGCCCCCAAATGGGGGCCGCCGAAGGGTCTCAACGGGAAGCCCTTAGCAGGGGATGTTGCCGGCGATCTTGATGACGAACCGGGACGGCCTCTTCTCCTGGCGCCAGGAGGCCGGACGGGACGCGCCGGATTCGCGCGGGGAAGGCTGCGAGCGTTCCGGGAGACGAGCGGGAATGATGGAGGTCGTCATGGAACTTCATCTCCTTTCGACGGCTCGAAGGCCTCGAGCCAAACACGAATCGCCACCATTGGATCACAAAACGAGGCCGGGGGTATCCGTCCATCGGTACCGTTCCGCCGGCCTGTCCCGCGGGCCGGGGGATTATTGTTCCGGATGGCCTCACCTTCGGGACACCGGGTAGTGATCATCGGAGCCGGCTTCGGCGGGCTCGAGGCCGCCCGGGGTCTGGCCGGCGCCCCCGCGCGGGTCACGGTCGTCGACCGGCGTAACCACTACCTGTTCCAGCCCTTGCTCTACCAGGTGGCCACGGCGGCCCTCTCCCCCGCCGACATCGCCTACCCGATCCGGTCGATCCTCCGCGGCCAGAAGAACGCCGACGTCGTTCTGGCGGAGGCGCGGTCGGTGGAGCCGGACCGCCGGCAGGTGACCCTGGCGGACGGCGGCGTCCTCCCCTACGACACCCTCGTCGTCGCGGCCGGCGCGCGGCACTCCTACTTCGGCCACCCGGAGTGGGAATCGCGGGCGCCCGGCCTCAAGAACCTCGAGGACGCCCTCGAGATCCGCCGCCGGATTCTCCTCGCCTTCGAGGAAGCGGACCGGGCGGGCGATGTCTCCCGCCGGCGCGCCCTGATGACCTTCGCCATCGTGGGCGCCGGACCGACCGGCGTCGAGCTCGCCGGCGCCATCGCGGAAATCTCCCGCCACGTCCTGGTCGACGATTTCCGCCACGTGGATCCCCGCGAGGCTCGCATCGTCCTGCTCGAGGCGGGTCCCCGCGTCCTGCCGAGCTACTCCGAATCTTCCTCGGCCAACGCCCGCGCCGAGCTCGTCCGGCTCGGCGTGGAGGTCCGCACGGGAGCCGCCGTGACCGCGGTCGACGCGGCCGGGATCGAGGTCGGCGGCGATCGCATCGAAACCGCCACCGTGCTCTGGGCCGCCGGCGTGGCCGCCTCCCGCATCGGGACTTTCCTCGGCGTCCCGCTCGACCGCAACGGCCGGGTCGTCGTCGAACCCGACCTGACCGTCCCCGGGCACCCGGAGATCTTCGTGATCGGCGACCTCGCGCTCTTCACCCACCAGGGCGGCCGGCCGCTTCCCGGCGTCTCGCCGGTCGCGATGCAGCAGGGCCGCCACGTCGCACGCTCGATCCGGCGCCGTCTCGCCGGCGACACGGCGCGGCCCTTTCGCTACCTCGACAAAGGCAGCATGGCCGTCGTCGGCCGCTCGGCCGCGGTCGCGGAGATCCTCGGGTGGAACCTCAGGGGCCTGCCCGCATGGCTCGCGTGGTGCTTCCTCCACATCTTCTACCTGATCGGCTTTCGCAACCGCTTCGTCGTCATGTTCGAATGGGCCTGGTCGTACGTCAGCTACCAGCGCGGCGCCCGGCTGATCACGGGAAACCTCGAGGACCCGCGTCCGCGATAGGAGGCCCGGCAACGATCCCGGATCCACGATGGCCCGTCGCGGCAGGCTGCGCCCGCATGGAGCAGACGCTCCGGACGGACATTCCGGCGTAGTCGCGCGGCCCGGGAACCGGGTGGCCCGACCGGTGTCCCTACTTGCCGGAGGGACGCCCATGACCCGAAATGCCCGGTTGATCGTTCTCGCCCTCGGTGTTGCCGGACTGGCCGGGCCGCTTTCCGCGGCCGAGCAGAATGGCTTCACGCTTTCGGTCCTGGTCGCCGGCGCTCCGGCGGCCGAGTACGCGGCCCGGGGCCGGATCTACGTCGAGGCCCTTCGGGGCCGAGACTTCCTCGTCCGGCTCTCGAACCCGACCTCGGAGCGGGTCGCCGTGGCCCTTTCCGTCGACGGCCGCAACGTCATCGATGCGCGCCGCACGACTTCGAGGGACGCCGTCAAGTGGATCCTCGCCCCCGGGCAGACGTTGGACGTCCCCGGCTGGCAGGTTTCGGGGGCCGTGGCCCGCCGCTTCTTCTTCACCGAGACCTCGAAGTCCTATGCGAAGTGGCTCGGCGACACCGCCAACGTCGGCACGATCGAGGCGGTCTTCTACCGCGAGAAACTTCGCCGGCCGTTCGTCCGCAAGGACGGCGCCGCGGAGCCGATGCGCGAGCGAGGCGCCCGGAACGCTCCGGAGGCGCCGGCCGGCGCCGCGCCCCCGGAGGCGAAGGCCCGCGCCGCCGACAGCTTTGCGGCGACCGGAATCGGCGACAAGACCGATTTCCCGGTCGAGTGGGTCGCCTTCGACGAAGAGAGCGTGCCGACGGCACGGATCGCCCTGCGTTACGAATTCCGCGCCGAGCTCCTCCGGCTGGGCGTCCTGCCCCGCGAGGACGATCTCTACGCGCGCGACGGCGCCCATGGCTTCGAGCACGGCTACGCACCCGATCCGTACCGGCGCTGACGGCGCCCGGCGGATTCGCCGTAGAATCGAGACGCCGCCGCCCCTGCGGCGGCACTCGCCCTTGACGCAATCCGAGCGGACCGACGAAGAGCTTCTCGACTCGGCCCGGCAGGGCGACGAGGAAGCGTTCGGCGCCTTCGTCCGCAGGCACACGGCGACGGTGCACCGGTGGATGGCCCGTGCCGTCGGCGAGGACGATGCGGACGACATGACCCAGGACGTGTTCCTCAAGGCCTACCGCGGCCTCGGCCGCTTCCGGGGGGAGGCCCCGCCCCGGGCCTGGCTCGCCTCGATCGCGGACAACGCGGTCAAGAACCGTTACCGGTCGCGGAGCCGCTTCCGTCGGATCTTTGCCGGCTCGACCGACGCGCGGCCCGATCTCGACCCGCCGGAGCCCGGAGCGGGACCGGAAGACGACGCCCGCGCCGGCGAGTCGCGGCGGCTCGTTTCGGAGGCCCTGAAGCACCTCGCACCGGAGTTTCGCATGCCGGTCGTCCTGCGGGACCTCGAGGAATGGAGCTACGAGGAGATCGCCGTCTCCCTTGCCCTGCCCGTCGGCACCGTCAAGTCGCGCATCGCGCGCGGTCGCGGGCGGCTCAAGGAAGTTCTCACGCCCCTGATTTCCGGAAGACAGTCATGATGGCAGCCGATCACCCCGCCGAATCGCCCGAATTCCTGTCCCGGCTCCACGACCGGGAGCTCGACCCGGCCGAAGCCTCGGCCTTCGAGGTCCACCGCGCCCGCTGCCCCGCTTGCCGCGCCGCGGTGGCCGACTTCGAACGCGCCCTCTCGGCGTACCGGGAAGCGCCCGTGGCACCGGTCGGGTCGGACCTCTCGGTCCGGATCCTGCGCAAGATCCGCGCGACCTCGCCCGCCCGGCGGCCGTTCGGCGTCACGTTCGGAATCGACTTTCGCTGGGCGGGCCTCCTCGCGGCGGCCCTGCTTCTCGTGATCATCGGAGCGCCCGTGTTCTCGCGCCGTGCGGCCGCGCCGGCGCCCGCGGCTTCCGGGCCGGCCGCGCCGATCTCCGCCTACCTCGTCGATTCCGACGAGGTACGCTCCGCCGGAAGGGCGCAGGCACCGCCGCCTCCGAAGAAGAGCGCCGCCGAACCCGCGCCAGCGCCCTCCTCCGGCCCTTCGGACAATCGGCCAGCCGCCCGCAAGGACGCTCCCGAAGCCTACGCGGCATCCCCCGCCCACGAGCGCGCGAATGCCGCGGCGGCGCCGGCCGTGGTCGCCGAAGTTCCGGCGGCGCCGCCGCAGGCTCTGGACAAGAGCCTTCGGGCCCGTCGCGAGGCGGCGTCTGCCGCGCCGGCGGCGGGAGCGACAGCGGATTCCGCCGCGCCGCCGGCTCCGGTCCGGCTGACGATCCGAGCCGCCGACGGCGAAGAGCCGGCGCCCGAACTCCTGCGGGAGCCGTCCCACGGAAGCCTCGTGGCGATGCGGGGCCGCGAGTTCACGGTGACCGTGGACAGCGACGGCCACGTGGTCGCGGTCGACGAGCCGGAGGAGAAAGGCAAGCTCTCCCGGGAACGAATCGGCGCTGCTCAGGCCATGCCCGGCCCGCCCGACGCTGCCGAGGTCGCCCTCCGCGATCTCGTTTTTCGGGCCGGCGATCGCACGCGCCGTCTGACGGTCGCCGTCGAGTAGCCCGACGGACACGGCGCCGCTCAGGGCAGCGTCAGAACCGCGGCCCCGCGAACCTCTCCCCGCTTGACCCGGAGCAGGGCGTCGCCCGCCTTCTCGAGCGGAAACGTTTCGATCTCGGCCCGAACGGGGATCTTCGCCGCGAGAGCGAGAAATTCCTCGGCGTCGGTTCGCGTGAAGTTCATGACGCTCTTCACCGCGCGCTCGCCGTAGAGCGTCTCGTACGGCAGGGCCGGAATCGGGCTCATGTGGATGGCATTGACGGCGAGGGTTGCTCCGCGCTCGAGGCGCGAAAGGGCGAGGGGAACCAGTTCGCCCGCCGGGGCGAACGTGACGGCGGCGTCGAGGCGGACTCCCGGGTCCTCCTCCGTGCCGCCCGCCCAGACGGCCCCCATCTGCAGGGCGAGTTCGCGGTGGAGCGCCTCGCGCGTGAAGGCGTACACCGCGCACCCCCAGTACCGCGCCACCTGGATCGCCAGGTGGGCCGAGGCACCGAAACCGAAGAGCCCCAGCCGGCCGCCCGGCGCGATGCCCGAGATCCCCAGGGATCGGTAGCCGATGACGCCCGCGCACAGCAGCGGCGCCGCCTGCCGGGCGACGAAGCCTTCGGGGAGGGCGTAGGTCCATCGGGCCTCGGCCGTCATGGCCCCGGCATATCCGCCATCGCGGTCGCGTCCCGTGAAGCGCGCTGCGGCGCACAGGTTCTCCCGCCCGGACCCGCAGAACGCGCACCGGCCGCAGGTCGAGGCCATCCAGCCGACGCCCACGGCATCACCCGCCCGCAGGCCCGCGACACCGGAGCCGACGGCCGTGATCCGTCCGGCGGCCTGGTGGCCCGGAACGATCGGAAGAGCGGCCGCGACCTCGCCCTCGAGGATGTGCAGGTCCGTCCGGCAGACGCCGCAGGCTTCGACGGCGATGGCGACTTCTCCGGGCCCGGGGACCGGCGATTCCAGGTCCGCCGCCTCGAGCGGCCGCTCTTCGGCCGGCGCCGGACGGCGCAGCAGCATGGCGCGCATCCGAAAACTATAATCGGCCGATGCGGCGGATCGACGGCCTTCTCGCGGACTATGCCGCGAGCCACCGGACCCGGGGGAACTTCGCCTGCCACGCCGCCGGAATCACGCTGATCCTCTTCGGCATCTTCTCGGTGCTCGGAACCGTTCCGCTGTTCGGTCCCTGGACCGCCAGCGAAGCGCTCGTCGGCCTCGCCGTCCTCGTCTACGCGAGCCTCGACCTCGCGCTTGCCGCCGGGGTCCTCGCCTATGCGGCGGTGCTCGACGTCGCCGCCCGTGCCGTCGGGGACTGGCGCATCGGGGTCGCGGCTTTCCTCGTCGGCTGGATTTTCCAGGCGATCGGCCACGCGGTCTTCGAGAAGAACAAGCCCGCGTTTTTCCGGAACCTCGTCCATCTGCTGATCGGTCCGGCGTATCTCGTCGCCGAGACCCTGGGGCTCCGCCGGAGCGCGCTCTAGCGCCCGGCCTCGGGCGGCACGGCGCTCAGCAGAAGGTCGTCATCACCGCGTCGGGATGATCCAGCCGGAATCCCTCGCCCGCCGGATCCGGATCGACCTCGAGGACGGCGCCCCGGAGCTGGCGGAAGGCCTGCGCGTCCATCACAACGGGAATCCCCGAGGCCTCGAAGCGGTGCCCCTCGTCGGGAGCGTTTTCCTCCACGGAGATCCGGAAACCGGCGCCGCCGCAACCGAGGACGTGCCGCACGCACAGGACCGCTTTCGAGAAGTCGGAGTCGGCGCGCAGCCTCCGCGCGGCCTCGGGAGTGATCGTGAGGGGGCCGGCGTCTTCGGACATAGGATGATTCTATGAGCAAGCGTCCGCCGGTGGCCGTGTCGATCGCCACCTCCGACTCCGGGGGCGGGGCCGGGATTCAGGCGGACCTCCTGACCTTCGCCGCGCACGGCGTCTACGGCGCCACGGTCCTGGCGGCCGGAACGGCGCAGAACACACGCCGCGTCTCCGCGATCGAGACCTTCTCGACCGGGTTCCTGGCACGTCAGATCGACGCCGTCTTCGCGGACCTGAGTCCCCGCGCCGTGAAGATCGGCATGCTCTTCGACGCGCCGCGCATCCGCGCCGTCGCCCGCGGCCTGCGGCGGCACCGGGCCGCCAACGTGGTGCTCGATCCGGTGATGGTTTCCAAGAGCGGCGACCGCCTGCTCGCGCGTCCCGCCGTCGTCAGCCTGAAGCGCCACCTGCTTCCGCTCTGCGATCTCGTGACGCCGAATCTTCCGGAGGCGCGGGTGCTGTCGGGACTGCCCGTCGGGACGATCGCCGACCGGCGCGTGGCCGCCGGCGCCATCGCCGATCTCGGGGCGCGCGCCGTGCTGATCAAGGGCGGCCACGGCCGGGGCCGCGAGGTCCGCGACCTCTACTTCGACGGCCGGTTCTTCACGGAGTTCGTCGCCCCGCGGCTGGCAACCCGCGCCACTCATGGCACCGGCTGCACCCTGTCGTCGGCCATCGCCGCCAACCTGGCTCTCGGCAAGCCGCTCGACGAGGCGATCGTCGCCGCCATCCAGTACCTGCGGGCGGGCCTGCGCCACGGGATCTTCCCGGGCGGAGGTTTCGGGCTCCCCGACCACCTTCCTCCCCGACCCTGGAACTGAAACGTCAGCGACGCGGATTGCGACCGGCTTCTCCCCGTGCGCCGCCCGCGCCCTCACTCCCAGAGCGGGAACGCATAGCCGAGCGCGCCGTACGCCGTCTCCGAGATGGCCGTCTGCTCGGAGTCCCGGTTCTTGTCCATCTCCTTGAGGTGCCCGACCATCCGGTACTTGGCTCCCCGCACGAAGGCCCTCGCGAGCCGCGTTTCCTCGGCGGCCTTCTCGGCACCGTGCCGCTCGATCGCCGCCGTCGCGCGCGAGAGCACCGCCAGAGACCCGTACAGGTCGATCGCCACGTTGGACAGCCGCTCCTGGTGGTACTCCTTTTCGATCACGCCTTTGCCGTACTTCCTCAGCAGCGTCTCGACCGCCCCGCCGGCCGCCCGCGAGTACTGGGCGACGAGCTCCCCCTCCGGGGCCAGCTCCGGAGCGAGCTTCGTCATCCGGCCGGGGACGACCCCCCGGATCTTGCGCACGGCGTAGTCCGAAAGGATCCCGAGCGAGGACAGCGGGGCCTTCAGGGCCCGGCCGACCTCCTTCAGGTCCTCGCCGACGTCGCGCATCCCCGAGAGCGCGACGAGGACCCGCAGGATCTCGTTGGTGCCCTCGAAGATCATGTTGATCCGCGAGTCGCGCAACGCCTTCTCGTAGGGATACTCCTCCATGAAGCCGTTGCCGCCCGCGATCTGGAGCGCGTCGTTGATGTTCGCCCAGACCGTTTCGGTGCCGAAGATCTTGCAGCAGGCGCCCTCGAGGGAGTAGTCCTGCAGCCCGCGGTCGACCAGGCCCGCCGTCAGGTACACCATCGATTCGAGCGCGTACGTCGAAACGACCATCCGCGCGAACTTCGACGCGGATCATCTCGAAGTCGGCGATCCGGGTGCCGAACTGCTTGCGCTGCGTCGCGTGGCGCGCCGCCTCGCGAAGCATCGCCTTGCATCCCCCGATGCACCCGGCGCCGAGCGACGTCCGGCCCGTGTTGAGGATCTCGACGGCGATCTTGAAGCCCTGCCCCCGCTCGCCGAGGACGTGCGAGGCGGGCACGCGGACGTTCTGGAGCTCGACCGGAACGGTCGACGAGCCCTTCAGCCCGAGCTTGCGCTCCTCCTTTCCGGGCTCCACCCCGCCGAGGTCCTTCGTGACGGCGAAGGCCGTGATCCGGCGGTGCTCGTCGCTCGCGGGAAGGCCGACGTCCTTGGCGAACACCGTGAAGAACTCGGCGAAGCCCCCGTTGGAGATCCAGTGCTTGGAGCCGTTGAGCACGAAAGTGTCCGTCTTCTCGTCGAAGACCGCCGTCGTCCGGATCGAGGCGGCGTCGGAGCCGGCCTCGGGCTCGGTCAGGGCGAACGCCGCGATCATCTCGCCCGAGGCGAGCTTCGGGAGCCACCGGCGCTTCTGCTCCTCGGTCCCGTACAGGATGCAGACCCTTCAGGCCGATCGACTGGTGGCCGCCGATCAGGATTCCGAGGGAGGCGTCGACCGTCCCGATCTCCTCGGTCACCCGGCAGTACGCCGACGAGGAGAACCCGTACCCGCCGTACTCCTCGGGGATCGTCATTCCGAAGGTGCCGAGCTCCGCGAGGCCGCGGACCACCTCCGGCGGGATCCGATGATCGCGCTCGATCTCGGCGGGACGGATGTGGTCCTTCGCGAAACCGCGGAAGGAGTCGAGGAAGGTCGAAACCACCTCGCGCTCGGATTCGCCGATTTCGGGAAACGGGAAGACGGTGTCTTCCGGAATCTGGCCGGAGAACAGGGACTTGACGACCGGCGTCAGGCGCGGGTCGGCGAGGATCGTGACCGTACCGGACAGTCGGCTGCTCATGGAATGATCTCCGCGGTTGGGATCGAGTCCGAATAGAAGCCCTGGCGGGCGTTGGCGAGGGTGCGAATCGTCTCGGCCGGCGCGAAGCGCGGCCCCAGTCGCTCGGAAAGATCGTCGAGACGGGCGAAGACGCGGTGCGCGCCGAGCGAGTCCGCGTAGCGCAGGAGGCCTCCGCGGAAGGGCGGGAAGCCCGTTCCGAAGATCATCGCGAGGTCGAGCTTGCCGGGATCCCGAACGATCCCGTCCTCGAGGCAGAACGCCGCCTCGTTGATCATCGGGAGAACGAGGCGCGCCTCGATGACCTCCGCCGGCAGCGGCGACTTGTCGCGGCGCGGCGCGCGCAGCGCGGCGTACGCCTCCTCGGCCGGGCCCACGCGCGTCGTGCCGTCGTACCGGTAGAAGCCCTTTCCGTTCTTGCGTCCCAGGCGTCCCGCCGCGACGAGCGCCTCCTCCCCGCCGAGCTTCATCCGCTCCGGAAAAGCCGCCTGGAGGACCTCGCCCCCCTTGGCCGCGACGTCGAGCCCGACGTCGTCCAGCAGAGCCAGTGGCCCCACCGGCATCCCGAAGGCCGTCATCGTCGTGTCGACGTCCTCGATCCGACAGCCCTCGAGCACCAGGCGAACGGCCTCCGACAGGTACGGCGCGAGGATCCGGTTGACGAGGAAACCCGGTGCGTCCTGGACGACGACGGGCGTCTTGCCCAGGGTCTTCGCCAGCGCGAAGATCGTCGCCACCGTTTCGTCGTCCGTTCGCTCTCCGCGGATGACCTCGACGAGGGGCATCCTGTGGACGGGGTTGAAGAAGTGCATGCCCACGACGCGGCCGGGCCCGAGCGCCCCGGCGGCGATCTCGGTGATGGGAAGGGTCGACGTGTTGGACGCGAAGATCGCGTCGGCCGGCACGGCCGCCTCCCAGTCCTTGAGCACCGCGCGCTTGACCGCGAGCTTTTCGACGACCGCCTCGATCGTGACCTCGCAGCGGCGGAACCCGGAGAAGTCGAGCGTTCCGGAGAGAAGACCCATCTTCAGGTTCATCTCGCGACGGGTCAGGCGGCGCTTCTTCACCGCCTCGCGCCAGACGGCCGCCGCGGCGGCGTAGCCATGCGCCAGAGCCGTCGCTTCGATGTCCTTCATCCGGGCGGGCAGCCCGCGGTCGGCCGCGAGCTGTCCGATGCCCCCGCCCATCACGCCCGCGCCGAGGACGCCGATCCGGGTGACCTCCCGCGGCCGCACGGCGGGGTCCGAGACGCCGCTCTCCTTCTTGACCTCCTCGGTGAGAAAGAAGATGCCGAGGAGGTTGCGCTGGACGTCCCCGCCGAAGACGAGCCCGATGTGCCGCGCCTCCGCCTCGAGACCGACGGCGATCGGCTTCCCGTAACCCTCCTCGACGACCTCGAGCGCCTCGAGAGGAGCCGGATAATGCCCGCCGGTCTGTTTCAGGACGCTCTCCCGGGCCCTGGAGAAGATGACCCGGCGCCCGACCGGCGTCGCCTCGAGAGCGCGCCCGGCGAAGGGACGCGGCCCGCGACGGGTCGGGGGCTTGCGGCCGCCCAGCTTCTCCCGCGCAAAGCGGCGGGTCCATTCCTCGAAGATCGCGGCCGGCACGACCTCGTCGGCGAGACCCGACTTTCTTCGCACGCCGCCCGTCGAGCGACTTGCCCGTCAGGATCAGGTCGAGGGCCGGAGCCAGGCCGATGGTCCGCGGCAGCCGCGTGCAGCCTCCCCAGGCCGGGAAGATGCCCAGCCGCACCTCCGGCAGGCCGATCTGCGCCTTCTTCGAGTCCGAGAGCAGCCGATAGTCGCACGCCAGCGCGAGCTCGGTGCCGCCACCGAGGCACGCGCCCCCAATCGCCGCCACGGTCGGATACGGGAGGTTGGCGAGCTGCTCGAACAGCGCCTGAACGCGTTCGACGGCCGTCCGCGCGTCCTCCGGCCGGACCCGCGTGAACTCCTTGACGTCCGCGCCCGCGATGAACACGTCCGGCTTGCCACTGCGGACGAGGAGCCCGCGGATCCGGGCCTCGCGCGCCAGGCGCACGAGCACGTCCCCGAGCTCGGCAATGACCTCCGTCGAGAACTTGTTGACCTTCTCCCCCGGCAGATCGAAGGTCAGGACGGCGAGACCGTCTTCCTCGACCTTCAGGTCGAAGGCGTTCAAGAGCGCGGCCCCGGCCCGTCGGGGAGGGGACAAGCCCCTCCGCCACGACGGAGGGCCAATACCGCAGGTTCCCGTTCGTAGGGGCGGCCCTCGCGGCCGCCCGCTGCGATCGGGAGGGGGCAAGCCCCTCCCCTACGACGCGGGGCCCATCCCGGCGGGCCGCGGCGCGGGGTCTCGATCACATCTGCTCCACGACGACCGCGCCGCCCTGGCCACCGCCGATGCACATCGTCGCCAGGCCGAACTGGGTGCCCCGCCGCTTCATCTCCTTCAGGAGGGTCGTGACCAGGCGGTTGGCGGAGGATCCGACCGGGTGGCCGAGGGCGATCGCGCCCCCGTTGACATTGGTCTTCTCCCAGTCGATCTCGCCGATCGGCCCGTCCGTGTGGTACTTCGCGTGCCAGGCCGCCGACGGAAAGACGCGGGCGCACGCGAGCACCTGTGCGGCGAAGGCCTCGTTGATCTCGACGAGTCCGACGTCCTTCCAGGAAATCCCGGCGCGCTTGAGGGCCAGGGGCGTCGCGACGGCCGGACCCAGGCCCATCCGCTCGGGCTCGAGCGCGCAGAAGGCGAAGCCGCGGATCTTTCCGAGCGGGCTGTACCCCCGGGCCCGCGCCGCCGACGCGCTCATGATGAGCGTCGCGGCGCCGCCGTCGGTGATCTGCGAGGAGTTGCCGGCGGTGACCGTTCCGAATTTCCGGTCGAAGTAGGGCTTGAGCTTCGCGAGGGCTTCCATGGTCTGGTTTTCCCGCACGCCGTTGTCCTGCACGGCCATGGCCTGGAATTTCGGCGGGATCGGCACGGGAACGATCTCTTCCGCGAGCTTCTTGCGCGCGAGGGTGACCCGCTGATGCGAGCGCAGGGCGAAGGCGTCCTGCTCCTCGCGGCTGATCCCGTGCTCCTTGGCCAGGACCTCGGCCGTCTCCCCCATGTTCAGGCCGCAGACGGCGTCGGTCAGGCCCATGAGGAGCCCGATCTCGGGCTTGAAGTGCCGCGGGCGGAACTTCGCCGCCGCCGCGAGTCGGGCCGAAAGATCCCGCGCGGCGAACACCTCCGTGAAGACCTCCTGGCTTTCGCGCGAGTAGAGCAGCGGGATGTTCGACATGGACTCGACGCCGCCCGCCAGGATCGCGTCCGCATCGCCGGCAGAGATGCGGTAGTGCGCGTCGGCGATCGACTCCAGCCCCGAACCGCACAGACGGTTGACCGTGAAGGCCGGAACCCGTCTCGGAATCCCGGCCTTCAGCGCCGCCACACGCGCCACGTTGACGGCGTCGGGAGGCTGCGCGATGTTGCCGAAGATCACCTCGTCGAGGCCCTCCGGATCGAAGTCCGTCCGGGCCAGCAACTCGCCGGCGACGATCCGCCCGAGCTCGTCCGCCGGGACGTCCTTGAGCTCCGTGCCCGCCCGTGCGTACGGCGTCCGGAGCCCGTCGACGACGACGACGTCACGCGACATGGGTTCGCCCGGCCGCCTCGTACATGCCTTCGATCAGCGAGTGGTAGCGGTTCTCGAGAATCCGCCGTTTCACCTTGAGGGTCGGCGTGATGGAGCCGTCCTCGATCGTCAGGTCCGAGGGCAGAATGGCGAACGCTCGAATCTGCTCGTGGTGCGCTTTCCCCGCGTTGTACGCGTCGATCTCCCGCTGGAAGAGGGCCCGGACGGCGGGATGCGCGTCGATCGCGTCCCATCGTATGTCGGGCGCGGCGGCCCCCGCCCATTCCCGGAGGCGGTCGAAGTTGGGGACGATCAGCACCGCCAGAAACTTCTGCCGGTCCCCGACCACGATCGGCAGGGCCACGAAGGGCGACTTCTTCAGCTCGTTCTCGATCGGCTGAGGAGCGGCCTTCTTGCCTCCGGCCAGGACGATGAGGTCCTTCTTGCGGTCGGTGATCGCGAGGAACCCCTCTTCGATCTTCCCGATGTCGCCGGTGTGGAACCAGCCCTCGGCGTCGATGGCCTCCGCGGTCGCCTCCGGCTTGTTGAAGTAGCCCTTCATGACGTGCGGGCCGCGGGTCAGAATCTCGCCGTCGGCCGCGATCCGCACTTCGATGCCGCGCAGGGGCCGCCCGACCGTCCCCAGGCGCCATCGCCCGGGCCCGTTGACGGTGATGACCGGGGAGGTCTCCGTCAGGCCGTATCCCTCGTAGATCGCCACCCCGGCCCCGACGAAGAATTCCGCCAGGTCCTTCGACAGCGGCGCGCCGCCCGAGACCGCGAAGCGGAAGTTCGTCCCAGGGCCGCGCGGATCTTCTTGAAGACGAGGGCGTCGGCGATCTTCGCCTTGCGGGCGAGAGGCCCCGGCAGCGGCCGGCCTTCCGTGACGAAGGGCACGCGCTCGCGCCCGACGGCCACCGCCCAGGCGAAGATCTTCTTCTTGATGGGGCTGCCGGCGTCGGCCTTGGCCATGATCTTCGCGTGGACCTTCTCGTAGACGCGCGGCACGGCGCCGAAGCAGTGCGGGTTGACCTCGGTGAAGTTCGCCGCGAGCTTGTCGATCGACTCCGCGTAGGCGATCGAGGCCGTCTTGTAGAGGTACGCGTAGTCGAGCATGCGCTCGAAGACATGCGAGAGGGGCAGGAACGAGAGGGCGATCGCGTCGGCGGTGAATGGAATGACCTCGCAGCCGGTCACCGCGTTGGAAACGAGGTTTCCGTGCGTCAGCATCGCTCCCTTGGGCTCGCCCGTCGTGCCGGAGGTGTAGATGATGGTCGCGACGTCGTCGGGCTGGACGCGACCGGCGCGCTGACCGAAGGCGGCGGGATTCATCTCGAGGGTGGGCCGCCCCCGGTCGACGACGGCGTGGAACGTGGTGTAGCCCGGCTCGCCCGGCGGGTTCCCCTCGATCAGAATCACGTGGTCGAGGGCGGGACACTGCCTCTTGATCGTCAGGATCTTGCCGAGCTGCTCGAGGCTCGAGACGAAAATCGCCCGGGCGCCGCAGTCGTTCAGAAGGGGCGCCACCTGCCCGGCCGGCAGCGTCGGGTAGATCGGGACCGACCAGGCCCCGGCGCAGAGGATCGCGTAGTCCGCCATCGCCCACTCGGGCCGGTTCTCGGACAGGATGGCGACGCGATCGCCCGGCTGAATCCCCAGGCCGTTCAGGCCGAGCGAGAGCGCGCGCACGGTGAAGCCGAAGTCGGCCGCCGAGATCGGTTTCCAGACCCCCTGGACCTTGGAAATCAGGAGGTTGGGCTTTCCGGACGAAGCGGCGATCGTGAAGATGTCGCACAGGGTCCGCGGCGCGTTGGCCATGCTCTCTCCTCCCCGCCCGATTCTGTCGCGCCCCTCCGGGCCGGTCAACCGCGTTATAGGCTCGCAGCCCGATGGCGATCGCCCTCCTGGCCGGCACGGTCCTCGCTCTCGCGGGCTTCCTGCTGACCTCCGTCCAGGGATTCGCGCTGACCGCGCACCTGGCGGCGGCCCATCCCGAAGCTCGGATGCTCGTGACCCGACACGTCGCCTACGCGATTCCCACCGTGCTCCTTTCGCTCTTCTCGCAATCGATGGTCATCTTCTTCTTCATCGGAACGGGCCGCCTCGTCAAGGACGAGATCGCCGGGTACGGCGAGCCGCAGCGCCGGATCGTGCTCGAGGCACTCCGCGGCTTCAAGCGCCGGACGTCTCCCCCGCCACGTTCGCGCTGCTTTCCGCGATTGCGGTCTTCGTGCTGGGAGGCGCCGCCCATACGAGAGCGCTGCCCGCCTGGGTCCATCTGGCCGCCTCGCTCGGCGCCGTGGGCACGCACCTATGGGCGCTCGGGGCAGAATGGGGCGCCTTCATCGAGAACGGCCGCCTCATGGCCGACCCGGCCCGGTACTCGGCCGCCCGATGACTCCACTTCCGCTCTCCGGCAAGGTCGCGCTGGTGACGGGCGCCGGCATCCGCGTGGGCCGCGCGATCGCCGACGCCCTCGCCGCGGCGGGGGCGGACGTCGCGGTCCACTACAAGACTTCGCGGGACCCCGCCGAGGAGGCGGCGGGCGCAATCCGGAAGCTCGGCCGCCGCGCGAGCGCCCTGCCGGCCGACCTCTCCGATCCGGACGCCCCGGCGGAGCTCGTCCGCCGGGCGATCGCGGAGCTCGGCGCGCTCGACATCCTCGTCCATTCCGCCGCCAGTTTCCGCCGCCTCCCGCTCGAGGACACGGACGCCGCCGTCTGGGACGATGCGATGGACCTCAATGCCCGGGCCGGCATGCTCCTCGCGCGCGCCGCGGCGCCGACGCTGCGCGCCCGGCGGGGCCGGATCGTCCTCGTCTCCGACTTCCTGGCGCTCCAACCGATCCGGGGCTACGTCGCCCACGCCGTCTCGAAGGCGGCGGTCGAGGGCCTCGTTCGCGCGCTCGCCGTCGAGCTCGCGCCGGAGATTTCGGTCAACGGCGTGGCGCCCGGGACCGTGCTGGTTCCGGACGGCACTTCAGCCGAGCAGGCGGAGCGCTGGGCCCGCGAGGCCCTCCTGCGACGCAACGGCGACCCCACGGACGTGGCCGCCGCGGTGGTGTTCCTGTGCTCCGGCCCGTCCTTCGTGACCGGGCAGGTCCTCCGGGTCGACGGCGGCAAATCGCTGACATAGACCCACCTGCCGTCCCAAGGCGATAGGATCGGGGCAACGCCCATTTGAGCGGCCCAGGAGGTCCCCGCCGACGTCCGGGCCGTTCGGGGAAAGGAGGCCGTGATGTCGAGATTTCGCATTTCGTTCCTGGCGGTCCTAGTCGGGGTGGCGACCACCGGAGCGCTGACCGCCCAGGCCTATGGATCGAACTCCCCGCCGCGATCCCGTGACGCCGCCCCGGCTCCGGAGACACCCGAGGGCGAACTCTGCGGCATCCTGTTCCTGACCCACTCCTCCAGTCTGATCAACGAGCCGGATCTCGGCATCGCCTGCGCTAACCAGTCGACCAATGCGCATCTGGAAAACACCTGGTGGCGGAGCTACTATCTCCCTGACTTCGGAATTCTCGGCCCGGTCGACATATGCGAGATTCAGTTCGGCGTCGACGAGTCGTTCTCCGGCGGCGCCGGGCAGCCCATCGACATCCACGTCGGGATTTCAATCGGCGCGCCCTTTCCCGACGGGTACCGGTACGAGCTCGGTTCCGTGTCGACGACCCTGCCCGACATGAGCTCCGCCATTTTCTCCGTGCCCGTTAACATCCACGCCCCGGCCGGCTCGGAGGTCTACATCGAGGTTCACGTCCCCGACGGGGTCCCGAGCGGCTTTGTCCTCTTCCCCGGAGCCAATACGGCGCCCGAGTCGGCCCCGAGCTACATCTCCGCGCCGGCTTGCGGGTCCCCGGATCCCGTGACGATGGAGTCGATCGGCTTTGCGGAGGTTCATCTCATCATCAACTTCCGAGCGACCGAGGTCCCGATCGCCCCCACGGGCCTCTCCCCGGAGAACGACCCCCAATACGTTCTCGACGTCGGTGACAGCACGACAACCGTCACCCAGTGGCAGAGCTTCTTCCCGGGCTCCGTCGGCGTGACCAGCACCATGTTCCCCCTGTTGGCGCCGGGCGGCCTGACCAAGGGATTCAGCGATTCCACCAGCGGCTACGGAACCATCGCACCGGGTGCGTTCAGCGACTGCTTCACCGCCACCGGCGACTGCGCCGTCATCGACGTGGGCGGCACGAAGACCCTGGGCGCCCACGAGGACCTGTTCGTGGGAGAGGACCTCGACATCCCCGTCAATGCCGCAGCCGGGGCCACCCTCGACAAGGTCTGGCAGCTCCATGTGGGCGGCAGCTTCGCCGACGTTCCCTCCGGCTTCCTCTTTTATCCCTTCATCGAGAACATCTTCCACAACGGTGTCACGGGAGGCTGCGGCGGCGTCAACTATTGCCCGGCCAACTCGACGCTTCGCAAGCAGATGGCGGTCTTTCTCCTGAAGTCTGCTCTCGGCGCCGGCTACGTCCCGCCTGCGGCGACGGGCATCTTCGACGACGTCGCGGCGGACGCCTTTCAGCCGTGGATCGAGGACCTCTACAACCGGGGCATCACCGGCGGGTGCGCCGGTGGCCCGCCTCCCGCGCCGATCTCCTATTGCCCCGACGCGGAGGTCAAGCGCAAGCAGATGGCGGTCTTTCTCCTGAAAACGCTGCTCGGATCGGGGTACGTCCCGCCGGCGGCGACCGGCATCTTCGACGACGTTCCCGCCGACGGATTCCAGGCGTTCATCGAGGACCTGTACAACCGGGGCATCACCGGCGGATGCGCCGGCGGACCTCCACCTGCCCCCATCTCGTACTGCCCGGAGAATCCGGTGACCCGGGGACAGATGTCGGCCTTCCTGGTCAAGACCTTCCTTCTCCAGCTCTACGGACCATAGGAGCCGGCCCATTCCGCGGATTCCGGCCCCGGGCAACCGGGGCCGTTTTCTTTCGGGCCGCCGCAGGCAAGTCGCTGACCTGACGGAGCATCCGGACCCGGGTTACCATGGGGGCACAACGGAACAAGGAGGCCCCATGTCCCCGGCCCTCGCGCGGCGGTCCGCGCTGGTACTCGCTCTGGCCCTGGTTGTCGCTCCGTGCGTGTCCGCCGACACCTCCGGAGGGGCGGCCTGCGGCCCGGTCTCCGTGTCCCAGAGCTCGAGCACCGTGCCGGAGGCGCTCAGCAGTCTCGCGTGCATCGACGACGCCACCCGGTTCCACTACGACAACAGCTGGTACCGCGCGTTTCCTGCGCCGGGGCCGCAGTTCGAAGTGTGCGCCGTGGAGATCTCGATCGAGGAGGCCCAGAGCGGCGCGGGCGGCGGCCAGCCGCTGACGATCAACGTTTACGCCAACCCCGATCACGCCTTCCCCGGCAACTTCGACTGTCTCGCGGACCAGCTCGTCGGAACGGCCACGATCGACGTCGCCGACCAGGCCCTCAGCAACCTGGTCGTGCCCGTCAGCGCCGTGATCCCGGCCGGAGCGGAGATGATCGTGGAGATCTCCGTCCCGGACGGGATCGCCAGCCAGGACAAGTTCTTCCCGGGCTCCAACAGCCAACCGCAGACCGGGCCGACGTACGTCTACTCCCCGGTGGGATGCGCGGACCCGGGTCGCATGAACCTCGCCGACCTCGGCTATCCCGAGTCGCACCTCATCCTGTCCGTCCAGGGCACGCTCGACGACCGCGAGCCGGCGGCGATCGCCGTGGACGCGGCCGGCAACGGCATTCTGGATCCCGGCGAACTCGTCGCCGTCGCGCCCGCGTGGAAGAACGACTCCGGGTCCGCCATCGGCCTGACCGGAACCGCCTCGAGCCTCACGGGACCCGGAGGCCTCACCTATCAGCTCCTCGATTCCGCGGCCGACTACGGCACGATCGACGCCGGGGCTTCCGCCGGCTGCGAAGAGGCCACCGCCGACTGCTACAGCATCCAGATCGACGGCTCGACCTCCGGGCACCGCGACGCGATTCTCGAGGAGACGACCTCGGCGGTCGGAACCGCGGCCGCCGCCATCGCGACCCGCCGGCACGTCCTCCACGTCGGAGGCAGCTTCGCGGACACGCCGCCCTCGAACATCTTCTATCCCTTCGTCGAGAACGTCCTGCACAACGGCGTGAGCAGCGGTTGCGCCACCCCGACCTATTTCTGCCCGGCGAGCACGACCCTGCGCCAGCAGATGGCGGTGTTTCTGCTCAAGGCCCTCCTCGGTCCCTGCTACGTTCCGCCGGCCGCGACCGGGAGCTTTGCGGACGTTCCGGTCTCCAACGCCTTCGCGCCCTGGATCGAGGATCTCGCCAATCGCGGGATCACGACGGGCTGCGGGCCGTCCCTCTATTGCCCGTCCCAGACGGTCACGCGCAAGCAGATGGCTGTCTTCCTGCTCAAGACGCGGCTCGGCGCCTTCTATCAGCCGCCCGCGCCCACGGGGATCTTCGAAGACGTCGCGGCCGACAGCTACCGCCCGTGGATCGAGGACCTCTACAACCGCGGGATCACGGGGGGCTGCTCGGGAGGCCCGCCGCCGGCGCCGATCTCGTACTGCCCGGAAGGCAAGATCACCCGCGGGCAAATGGCGGCCTTCCTCGTCAAGACGTTCGGGCTCAGCATCTACGCGCCCTGAGCGCCGGCCCGGCGGCGCTCAGCGTCCCGCGAACTCGGCGTGCTCGGCTCGCAAGCCGGCGGCGAATTCCCGCATCAGGGCCCGGCGCGGCTCGGCCAGGCGCCGGGCCGCCTCCGTCGCAAGGGGTGCGGCCGCCGCCGCCTCGATCGCCTCGGCCATCTCGAGGATGTCGAGCCGCTCGCGGTAGGCGTCGGCCAGGCCCCGCGCGATCCCGTAGGCCCCCATCGTCTCGAGCGTCAGAACGTCGTGGACGATCTCCTCTTCCGGTCCGCCCGGGGCCGCCTCCAGCCGCGAAAGGCCCGCGAAGAGGCGGAGGACCAGTTTCCGGGCCAGGTGCAGGGAACCCAGGAAGATCTCGGTGCGGCTGCGATGGCCCATCCGGGACACCCACCGTTCCTGGCCCGAGAACACGGCGAGCAGGAAGAGGAGGTCCGGGTCGAGCCCGTCCCGGCCGGCGGCGATTCTCTCGGAGGCGGAAACCATTCGCTCGACGTCGCCGTAATTCGTCACGCCATCCAGGCCGACGGCGAGCGGTTTGACGTAGTCGAGAATCGATTTCCGCGCCGCGGCATCCATGGAAAGGGATAGTAGGTCATGATCATCCGCAAGAACCCCAACATCCGGTTTCCCAATCCGGACCCGACCCGCGTGCCGCCGGGTCAGTTCGTCACACAGCAGTGGCCGGTCCTCCACTTCGGGTCGATTCCGAAAGTGGATCTGGAGACCTGGAAGTTCTCCATCTGGGGCGAGGTCGAGAACCCGGTCTCGTGGACCTGGGAGGCGTTTCAAAAGCTCCCCCGGGCCACGCGGAAGAACGACGTCCACTGCGTGACGCACTGGACGAAGCTCGACAACGAGTGGGAGGGAGTGCCGGTCCGCGAGGTCCTGCAGATCGCCCGGCCCCGGCCCTCCGCGCGCTTCGTCATCGAGCACGCCGTCGGCGGCTGGACGACCAACGTGCCGCTTTCCGACCTCGACCGCGACGAGAACCTGCTCGCCACGCATCACGGGGGAAAGCCCCTGAGCATCGAGCATGGCGCCCCGATGCGCATCGTCATTCCGCATCTTTACTTCTGGAAAGGCGCGAAGTGGGCGAGCGGGCTGGAGCTGACCGCGGAGGACCAGCCGGGATTCTGGGAGGTCAACGGGTACCACATGCGGGGAGACCCCTGGACGGAAGAGCGCTTTCGGGACGACCTGTAGGAGGGGACCGGGAGGGGAATAGCCCCGCCCTATCGAGCGTCCGGGAAGGTCGGGAGGACGAGCCCCTCCCCTACTCGGGCGTGCGCTGGCGCGGACGCGCCGCCGGGACGTCGTCGACGTCGGCGGACACGCCGTCCCGCATCTGCCGGCGGCGCTTCTGGATCAGCGCCCGGGCCCGCTCGCGCATGAGGACGAGCTTCTCGCGTTGCTCGGGATCGAGCACCTGCTTCATGTCGAGCTCCATGAGGGCGAGCGCCGTCTGGAGGGCGGCACGGGCCTGCTCGCGCGCCTCGATCTTCGCTTCGACGTCCTTGCGGTCGACGGGGTCGCTCTGCATGGCCTGGTCGTACGCGAACTGCTTCTTCTCGAAGTCGGCGCGCAGGTCGATCAGCCTCGGCTTGGCCGCCGCGAAGATCTTCTCGAGCTTTGCGGCCTGGTCGTCCGTGAGCTCGAGCTCGCGGGCGATGCGCGGCCGCTTCCACCACTTGCCCTCCGCGATGCTCTGCGCCGGCAGATTCGAAGCGGCGAGGAGAACGGCGGCGAAGAGGACGGCCCGCTTCAAAGCCGCTCCTCCACGACCGGCGAGGAATCCTCCACGCCATCCTCGCCGATCAGAGAGAAGTTGTCGTCGCCGCCCTGGGCCATGTATTCGGCGTCGCGCAGCAGGGCATCGTCGGCGCGGTCCGCCGGAGACATCGAGCTCGCCGCCTGCGGGGCGTCGGGTCCGGCCGGAGCCGTGCCGCCGCGGCGCGCGGGCATCGCCAGCGCGACCAGGAGCAGCGCCGCGGCGATCCCGGCGATCCACCGCACCGCCGACGCGGACCGGTGCCGTCCGGCGCTGCGAACGGCGGCCATCGTGGCTTCCCGGGCGGCGTCCCAGTCCTCCGCGGGCCGTTCGTCGATCCGGCGGGCTTGCTCCCGGCCGAGCTCGCACACCGCCTCCCGCCATTCGACGAGCGAGCGCGCGCAGGCCTCGCACCGCGCCAGGTGCTGCGGCAGCGGCTCCGGTTCCCCGGAGGGCGGGGCCGCGAGCGCGAAGAGCTCGGCGTCGGTCAGGTGCGGATCGGGTCCCCGGGCGTTCATCGGCGCGTCTACCTCCGAAACTCTTCGAGCCGCCCGCGCATCTTCTGGGCGGCCCGAAACAGGTGCGACTTGATGGTCCCGACATCGAGCCGGGTCACCTCGGCGATCTCGGGGATCGACATTTCCTCGAAGTGTTTCATCACGAAAATCGACCGTTGCCTCGGCGACAGCGCGTTCATCGCCTCGCGGATCCGCTCCCGGATCTCGCGGCCGGCGGTCCGGCGCTCGGCCGAGGGCTCGCGGCTGACCGCGACCTCCTGCGGCCCGTCGGGCTCGTCGTCCGCACCGTCCCGCCGCGGCCCCTGGTGAAAGTAGAGCACGAAGCGGCGGCGCTTCAAGCGATCCTTGCACCAGTTGATGCAGATCCGGGTCAGCCACGTCTCGAAGGTCGAGCCCTCCCGAAAGGATTCGAGGCTCTGATACGCCCGCAGGAAGCTTTCCTGGGCCGCGCAGTCGGCTTCTCCCACGTCCCGGAGGAACCGGTAGGCGATCCGGGTGATCTTCTTCTGGTACTGCCGCACGAAGTACTCGTACTGCTCGGTCCGGCCGCCGAGGATCTCCCGGATCAGCCGGCCTTCGTCCACGGGGGCTTCGGTCTCGTGGGGAATCATCGCGAGAGCTTGCACGGGCATTGGACGAACGGCCGGAGGGACGGTTTACGCCTCCGCGCCTCCGGGAGGCGGCCCCAACCGTCTCGCCCAGAGCGGTTTGCGGCCATGACGGCCAAGGGTAACATCGACGCGTGGCCGCCCGGCAGGTGATCCTCGTCACGGGATGCTCCTCGGGCATCGGCCGCGCGACCGCGATCGAGGCGGCCCGCCGCGGCCACCGCGTGTTCGCCTCGGCCCGCAATCGCAACGACCTCGCCGAGCTCGAGCGCCGGGAAAACCTGACGGGCCTCGGTCTGGACGTGACCGATCCCGTCTCCGTCCGGGCCGCCGTCGATCGGATTCTCGAGCTCGCGGGCCGGATCGACGCGGTCGTCAACAACGCCGGCTACGCCCAGTACGGCGCGGTCGAGGAAGTCTCGCCCGAGGAGTGGCGGGCGGTCTTCGACGTCAACTTCTTCGGCCTGCTCGACGTGACGCGCGCCGTTCTTCCCTCCATGCGCGCCTCCCGCAACGGCACGATCGTCCTCATGTCCTCGGTCGGGGGCCTGGTGAGCGTGCCCTTCGCATCGCCCTACTGCGCCTCGAAGCACGCGATCGAGGCCGTGGCCGACGCCCTGCGGGTGGAGACTGCCCCCTTCGGAGTCCGCGTCGTGGCGATCGAGCCCGGCCCCATCGACACGCGCTTTGCCGAGCGCGCGCGCTCGATCGTGGGACCGCTCATCTCGAAGCCCGGACCCTACCGCGGCTTCTACGCCAACGCCGAGCGGGCCATGGAGGGCGATTTCCGGCGCGGCCATCTTCCTCCGGAGGCCGTCGCCCGGGTCGTCGTCGACGCGATCGAGTCGGCCCGGCCCCGGCCGCGCTACCGGGTCACCTGGCTCGCCCACGTGCTCGTCCTCTTCAAGCGCTTTCTGCCCGACCGCTGGCTCGACCGCATGATGCGGTTCTCCCTGAAGCTGCCTTCCGGGCCCGACTGACCGTGCCGGTCCTCCGGACCCTCGATTCCCGGGTCCCCGTCAAGGTCTGGACCGACGACGTCGAGGCCACCGCCGCGGCGCAGCTCGTCCGGACGGGCTCGCTCCCCTTCGTCTTCCGGCACATCGCCGCGATGGCGGACACGCACTGGGGCATGGGCGCGACCGTCGGCAGCGTCATGGCCACGAAGGGCGCCATCTGCCCCGCGGCCGTCGGCGTCGACATCGGCTGCGGCATGGCCGCCGTCAAGACCTCGCTCGACGCCTCCGCCCTCGACGGCCGCCGGCCCCGCCTGCGCGCGTCCATCGAGCGCGGCATCCCGGTCGGGTTCCACCAGCGCAAGGACGTCCATCCGCGCGCCGCCAGGCTCCTGCGCGACACCGGCGACACCGGGCTTCCCGCGGTCGCCTCCGACGCGGAAAAGCGAAAGGCCGCCCATCAGATGCGGCACGCTCGGCGGCGGCAACCACTTCATCGAGATCTGCGTCGACGAGGACGACGGGCGCGTCTGGGTGCTTCTCCACTCGGGCTCGCGCAACATCGGCAAGGTCACGGCCGAACGTCACATCGGGAAGGCGAAGGGCATCATCCGGCGTCTCGCCGTCGACCTGCCGGATCCCGACCTCGCCTGGTTCTCGACCGGGACCGCCGAGTTCGACGCCTATGTCCAGGATCTGCGCTGGTGCCAGGAGTTTGCCCGGCTCAACCGCGACATCATGGTCGAGGAGGTCCTCCGGGATCTCCGTCACGAAGCCGGCCCTTTCGAGACCGAGCCCGCGATCAACTGCCACCACAACTACGTCGCCTGGGAGCGGCACTTCGGCGAGGACGTGATGGTCACGCGCAAGGGCGCCATCCGCGCCCGCCGCGGCGAGCTCGGCATCATCCCGGGCTCCATGGGAACGGGCTCCTTCATCGTCCGCGGCCTCGGCAACCCCGACTCCTTCGAGAGCGCCCCCCACGGCGCCGGCCGGAGGATGTCGCCGCGGCGAGGCCCGCCGCCGCTTCACGCGGGAGGACCTGGCCGCGCAGACCGAGGGCGTCGAGTGCCGCAAGGACGCCGGCGTGCTCGACGAGATCCCCGGAGCCTACAAGACGATCGGCGAAGTGATCGAGAACTCCTCGGACCTCGTCGAGGTCGTCGCGCGGCTCAAGCAGGTCATCTGCGTCAAGGGCTGACGCCCGGGAACTCAACGCGGCGTGATCGAGAAATCGCCGCTCGATGTCGAAACCCGGATCTTCGCGCCGCCCGTGCCTTGGCGGTACCCCACCATGGTGTCGTCGTCGTAGATGCGCCTGCCCGCCCGAGAATCCGACGATCATGTCGCCGCTCGACTGATCGGCGACGGCGTCGAACGCCGCACCGTCCGGCAGGCGCAGCCTCACGTCCCCGCTCGAGGTCGTGACCTCGACCTGCGTGAGGCGTGAGCCGTCCACCGCCAGGGCAACGTCGCCCGAGGAGGCGTCGGCTTCGAACCCTTCCACGTCGGCCGAGCTGAGCGTCACGTCTCCGGAGCTCGTCTCGGTCCGGACGTCCGAAGCGCGGACTCGCCGCGCCACGAGGTCGCCCGAGCTCGAGTGGAAGGCGAACGTACCCCCGTCGAAACCGTCGATCTCGCAGTCCCCGCTCGAGGACTCGAAGTCGAAGCTCCCGCGCAGGTCGCTCGCCCGGAGGTCGCCAGAGGATCCCGTCAGCGTGACGTCGCCGTCGAGCCGGCGGAGGATCAGGTCGGCGCTGGCGACCTCGAACCGGAGCGTCCCCTGCAGGCCGTCGGCGTCGATCCGGCCGACGAGATTGCGGAACGCGGCCCGCCGCGCGCCGGCCGGCACGCGCACCTCGAGGTCGGCCCAGAGCCGGGTGCCCCGCCCTTCGTTGACCCGGACGTCCCGGCCGTCGTAGTCGAAGCTCGTCGACGGATTGAAGCCCGAGAAGTTCCAGCGCGAATCCGGATCCTCGTAGCGGAAGGTGCGGACCTGCGCATAGGGATACCGGACCCGGAGTGTGGCCGGGGCGGCGCCGTCGGTGACCCGCTCGATCCGCACCGCGTCCGCCAGGGCCGAGTCCTCGGCATGGACGGTCGCCGTGACCGTGACGCGGTCGGTCCCGCCGACCGTGATGCGCATCCGGCCGGCGAGGTTCTCGACGCCGAAATTCGCGAGGTCGGCTCCGGAGAGCTCCGCCTGGACCGTCTTCATGACGTCGGCGGCCCGGGCCGGGGCCGCGGAGAAAACCAGTCCCAGGACCAGGATCGAAGGCATAGCGATCTTCGTAGGACCTCCTCGACCGGCGGAATGGCCGGCTCCTGAAACGGATACGCCGCCGCCGGGACAATGTTCCGCGGCGGCGTGCGGGCAGGAGGGAAACAAGCGGCCGAGCTCGGCAAGGTTCGCAGGCGATCAACGGCCGGCTCGCGTTCGTGGGGAGCGTGGCGAGTCCGGTGCCGAAGCACCCGGACCCGCCGCCCGGGCCGCATCGCGGGGAGACCCGCCCCACTGCCGACTCCAGGCACGGCGCAGCTGCAGGTCGGAGGCAAAGCCGGCCATCGCGGCGGCGCGCGTGACGGTCGACCCGTATTCCAGGGACTGGCGAGCGCGCTCGAGGCGAATCAACCGGAGGTAGTGCAACGGCGAGATGCCGGCGTGGTCGACGAACAGCCGCAACAGGTGACGCTCGGCCGCGTGACCAACCTGGGCGAGCGATGCCATGTCCCAGTCGCGCTGCGGATCGGTGAGGATCGCGTCCTGCACACGGTGCACGGCGGGGTGAAGGTGACGGCGGTGCATGTGGAACGGCGACGACTCGGTGTCGCGCGGGGAACGCCGCAGGTAGACCACCATGTCTTCGGCGACCGTCGACGCCAGGGCCTCGCCGCATTCCTCGGCGATGAGGTGCAGTGCAACGTCGATCCCCGCCGTGATGCCGGCGCTCGACGCGAGCGGACCGTCCACCACGAAGACGCGATTGTCGACGACCTCCGCCTGCGGCGCCAGGGCGCGAAGCATGGGCAACAGCTCGTGGTGCGTGGTGCAGCGGCGGGTCGAGAGCACCCCCGCCCGCGCTGCGAGCAGCGTGCCCGAGCAGATCGCCAGCAGGCGGTGGGGCGTGTCGGCGTCGAGGAGCGCATCACGCAATCGATCGTTCAGCCATCGGGCGGTGGCCGCGATCTCCGGCGTGACGCGTGTCAGCTGGGCCGCCGGTTGACCCACGACCACGACCCAGGTCGGCGTGCGCAGCTGCGGCGGCAACGGAACGAGGTCGGCGAGGGCCAGCCCGACCGAGGTCTGCAGAGTCGTCGAGGGCCCAGCGAATCGAAGACGAAAGCGCGGTGGCAGCCCGCGAGCGCCGCGATGCAGGTTGGCGAGCCGAAAGGCCTCGGCCGGACCGGCGATGTCGAGCAGCAGCGAGTGCCGAACGATGACGAAGAGCACATCGATGGGCCGGGCGCGCGTGATCATGGGCGGAAGGACCAGCGAGTCACAGGATACCCCAGGCGGAAGGGGGCCCCCGGGCTCCGCGCGTCGCCTCGTGTCCGAAACTGATTCAAAGTTGTCGGCCCTGCGCCGCGACACGAACGCGGGCCCCCGGTATCTTCGCCGCCGTCGGGATTATTACTCGAGCGAGAGGCCATGCCGATGCCTTTGGACGAAACTCCCCGGACGCTTCCCGGCGCCGAGCATCGAGGCTCGTTGCCGCGGCTCCGCTGCCGGCCCTCTTGGCGGCGGCCCTCGCGTGGTGGAGCGCGGGCCAGTCCCCGGCGCAGAAACCGAACGGCGGGAGGCCGTCGGGGCTCGAGAGCACGGTCGACGGGAGCATCGTCCCCGGCGACGATTTCTTCGCCTATGCCAACGTCGCCTGGCTCGAGTCGACCACGATCCCGGCGGGCAAGGAGCGATGGAGTGGGCGCGACGAGATCGAGCAAGAGGCCCGCCGCCGGATCGCGGGGCTCCTCGACGCCGCCGGCGCCGCGCCAGCCGGCTCCGACGCGCGCAGCGTCGCGGACTTCCACGCCGCCTACAGGAACGAGTCTGCCATCGAGGCCAGGGGCCTCGCGTCGCTCAAGCCGCTCTTCGACCGCGTCGACAGGGTTTCGGACAAGGCGCAGCTCACACGCCTGCTCGCTCGCGGAATGCGCGCCGACGTCGACCCGATGGGATTCGGCATCTACGAGTCCGCCGGAGTGCTGGGGCTCTCCGTGGAGCAGAGCATCCACGGAGAGAAGACCAACACGGCTTTCCTGGTGCAGGGAGGACTGGGCCTGCCGGACCGCGAGGACTATCTCGCCGCAGGCCCCGCAAAGGAGGCGCTTCGAGCACGCTATCGCGACTCCATCCGGACGATGCTCACGCTGGCCGGCCTGGACCGCGCGGCCGAACGCGCGGGCGCGGTCCTCGCACTGGAAACGGCGATCGCGCAAAGCCACGCGACGCCGCAGGCGTCGGCAAACGACCGCAACGCCGACAACGTCTGGACCCGCTCCGACTTCGCGCAGCGCGCGCCGGGGATCGACTGGACCGCGTTCTTCGACGAGGCGGGGTTGGCCGGGCAGGGCGAGTTCGTCGTCTGGCAGCCGCCCGCCGTGACGGGCCTGGCGGCGCAGGTCGAATCGCAGCCCCTGGAGGCCTGGAAGGACTACCTGCGCTTCCACGCCATCCAGCACTACGCGGACGTGCTGCCCCGCGCCTTTGCCGAGCAGGCGCTGGCGCTTCGCGCCGCCGCGGGGGCCGGGCCGCAGCCCTCCCGGGAGGAGCGAGCGCTCGCTGCCACGCAATCGGCCATGAGGAATGCGCTCGGGAGGATGTACGTCGAGCGCTACTTCTCCGCCCGGCAGAAGGCGCGCGTGGAGCGAATCTCCGACAACGTCCGCGCGGCGCTCACGCGGCGCGTCGAGGCGGCGACGTGGATGTCGCCGGCCACCAGGGCGAGCGCGCTGTCGAAGCTGCGGACGCTGTACGTGGGGATCGGCTACCCCGACTCATGGGAGGACGATTCTCCGCTGACCGTGGACCCGGCGGACCCGCTCGGCAACCTGCGAAGGGTCTCGGACCGCGACTACCGCAATGCTGTCGCCCGACTCGGCCGGCCCGTTGACCTGAAGTACTGGTACATCTCCCCCCAGACGGTCGGCGCTCTGCTCGTGTTCCAGCAAAACGCGTACGTCATGTCGGCCGCACTCCTGGAGCCTCCGAAGTACGATCACGGATCCTCCGACGCCGCGGCCTACGGCTCCGTCGGGGCGCTCATCGGGCACGATCTGACGCACTACATCGACGTGCTCGGAGCCGAATACGACCCGGAGCACCGGATGCGGCGCTGGTGGACCCCCGAGGACGCGCTGCGATTCGAGGCTCTCACACGGCCGCTGGTGGATCAGTTCGCGGCGTACCAGCCGCTCCCGGGCCTCTCGATCGATGGAAAGCGAACGCTCACCGAGAACATCGCCGACCTCGGCGGCCTCGCCGCCGCGTTCGACGCCTACCGCAAGACGCTCGGCGGGAGCGTGACGGATTCGGACGGCGTGCGGGAGCAGGACCGGGGGTTCTTCATCGCCTACGCCCGGACTCTTCGGCGAAAGACCAGCGAGGCCGCTCTGCGGACACAGACCCTCACCAACGACCACGCCCCGGAAGAATCCCGGGCCGACACGGTTCGCAATCTCGACGCATGGTACGAGGCGTTCGACGTACGCCCGGGCCAGCGGTTGTACCTCGAGCCGTCGGCGCGCGTGCGGGTCTGGTAGGCGCCGCGCGGTCGGGACTCGAGGTGATCCTGCACAAGGCGTGTGCAGGAAGAGACCGGGTTCGAGGAGCGGAAACCGGCCTGGAGGGAGCGTTCTTGCGCCGCCGAAGAGCCTGGTGGGACCGGCCGGAGTCGAACCGGCGACCTAGAGTTTAGGAAACTCTTGCTCTATCCAACTGAGCTACGGCCCCTTTGTGTTTTCAATGATTTCACGATTCCGTATTTTCCGTCCTGTCCGGATTGTCCGTGTGGGTTGTTGCACATGGGTCGCACGGACGTCGAGGGGTTTCAGCAGCTCATCGTGGAGATGGGTGTAGATCCGGTGAACCATCTCAGCGGTCCGGTGCCCCGCAGGGGCCTGCCCGGCCAGCACGCCCCCTTGCGAACGCGTTCCGTTATGGCCCGCCCTCGATCCACAATCTCCCGGTTTAGGCCGCGTCCGGGTCGCGCCGAAACGACGCGGCCGTGGCGCGGATGCCGTCGGCGTAGGGAGTGCCGGCGAACCCGAACTCCCTGCCGAATTTGCTGGAGTCGAACAGGTAGGCGAATCGCTCTGATAGAGCATTTCGTAGGATTCCCCGACCGGCGGATCGAACAATCCTGCAAACCGGACCATCGGCCTGCTCAGAACGCGATATCTGCGGAGCAACGCCAAATTCCTTCGCTGCCAGGGTGACGAACTCTTTTCCGGTAAGCGGATTAGGCGCGGTCGGGACATGCCAGGTCTGATTCCAGGCGGTTGCCCGCTCGGCGAGTCGTACCAGGCTTTGCGCCGCATCCGGCGTGTAGGTAAAGGAGTGCGGCACAGAATCATTCACGAGCCACGACGCTTTCTGTTCTGGCGCGAGAGGGCTCGAAGACGAGGAGGATTAGGCACGCCGTTCGAGGTGTCGGGGCCGTAGAAATCGGCGGCAGCGCGCGATCATGCCGGTGAGTGCCCCGCCTTCCATTCATTGATGAGCGCGGTGGCGATCTTCGCGCGGACTTCGCCTTTCTTGCTGCAAGGGTTGAACGGCGTCTCTTCGGTCATCGGACCGTTGACCTTGCCGTACATGTACACGTTGTCGAAGAAGATGAGCTTCGCGCCCGCGCGCTTGCAGGCCTCGATCGTGTTCCACATGATCCGCGGCCACATTTCCCGCCAGATTTTGTGATCGTACTTGAGACCAACGACCAGATGCACGACGCTCGGAACCAGCGATGGCGCCGATGGTCTGGTCCTTGTCCGAGAGATCGGCGGCGACCGTCTCGGTCGCGCCCGGCGTCGGCCGTGGGTTGCGGCCGACGAGTCGAAACGGCTGCTTCCCGGCGGCCAGGAGTTTGACCGAGTTCGTTCCCAATGGCACCGCCTGCTCCGAGGATCGTGATCATTTCTATTTCTGGATCTTCCGACCCGGATCTTCGATGGCCTCGAGAACCTTGCGGCTCGCGCTCCCAATTGGTTCCCGAGTAGCCCCCGCCGCGCGCTGCGGGCACCCGCCGATTCGAGATGCTTGTTACCGGTAGTATGCCACGACCTGCTTGGCGCGGCCTCTGAGATTCTTCTTCATGCCTTCCGATCATTTCGGATAATGAAATGCCCTTGCCACTTCTAAGAAAACGGGCAATGTCTTGCCATTGATCCGCATGCCTGAATCCGCAGCGCGAGCATGTGCGCCTTGGCCGTGCCCTTGCAATCGTTTGTCCCGGTAGAGTTAAAACGTGAAACTGCAGAAAGCTTGTCGGAAATGGAGGACCCTGGCATGCCGGTCGCCGGGGAGAGACTGGACGCCAGACTCCCGGCCGCGCTGGCGCCCCCGGACATCGGAAATGCAGCAGCCGGAACCGGGAGCTCTTCTCGGACTGATGCGCCTGCACCGCTGGAGGATGCTGTCGAGCACTCGGACGGCCTCGACGATGTGTGGCCCCTTCTTGAGCATAACGCACTCGGACCGGCCACCCATGGCGGCATCAGTGATCTCCGCACACGAAGGCAGGCCTTTCTGGGCCAGGCCTTCCAGGACCTGCGTGGACCAGACGACAAGGAACATGGGGCCGTTTCGCAGAGCCAGAGGATTTCTTCCTGGACCTGTGCGAGCCGTTGGTAACCGATCTCAACGAGCAAGTCGTACCGGGCGATGATGACCCCCGCACGAGGCAACGGAAGTGCCTCGAAGAGAAGGTCGGGGAGATTTTTTCGAATGCAGCTCGGGTCTCGATCGCAGGACGACGCCCTTCTGCGACGCTGCAAAATCTCCGGGCCGCGCGCGCGACTCGCGGGACATCAGCAGCACGCTCGACGAATGACAACCGACGATGTCCGCGTGTCGCACGAAGGGCGGGAATTCGAAGCTCCGGGCGTCGACGACGAAGGTCGCGTTGGTGCTCGGGCAAGGTGACACCCTTGTGGCCACGAAGTTTGGTTTTTCTCCAGCCCGGCGTGCGTAATTTCGACGAGGAGTCGCTCCGCGCCGGCCTCCCGAATGACGCCGGCAAACTTCCCGTCGTCGAACCAGATCCGCTCGCCGGGGCGAACGGACAAGAAGACTTCCGGCAGAGTGCAGGAGACGGTCGCTGGCGCGAGCACCCTCCCCGCCGAGTCGTAAACCGCCGGGCGTCCCGGCTCGCCAGTGCGGGTCAGGAGAAGCTGGTCGCCCGGGCGCAGAACGAGCGGTCGCTCGGGCGCGTCGAGGAGCCCGACCGAGGTTTCCTGCCCGCGCTGCGATGTGAACCTCGTTCCGGCTGCCACGCAAGCAGTCCGCGCGCACTCGGCCCAAAGTCCTCCCGCCCCTTCGCCGACGATCTCGAGCTGTCGCACCTTTCCGCGGGTCTCGGTGAAGGCGAGGACGTCGCCGATCGAAAGACCGGAGAGGAATTCCTCAGGCACCGGCAGACGGGCGGCCGCGAGGGCCGGCGGTTGCGAGGGGCGCTCTGAAGGGGTCAACCAGACGCGAGCCGGCGCCGCCGCTGTACCGACCTCGCCCTTCTGCGCCTTCCACCGGACAACGGCAGGTCCCGGCGCGATCGGCCCGGTCCGGAGCTTGGGGCCGCCGAGATCCATAAGAACCCGGCAAGGACGCCCGACGTCTCGCTCGGCGCGCCGCAGACCCTCGATCATGCCGGCCCATTCTGGTGCCCCATCGTGTGCGCAGTTGATGCGCATCACGTCCATTCCGGAAGCCACCAGGCTCCGTACGAGGCCGTATTCGCGGGCCGCCTCGCTCGGCATCGTCACCATGATCCTGACGTGACGGTTCGACCGGCGCGGCCCGAAGAGCACTTCCGTATTCCGCTTGAGAAGTGCGTGGCCCTCGTGCAGATCCACGGGGGCGACGCTTTCCAGGACAGGCCGGCCCGTCAGCCAGCCTGCCACCGCCTCGACCGAGGAGAGAACGTGCGCTTCGCAACGACCCAGCGACGAGAGCCCGAGGGTCGCCAGGTCGACTTGAAGCTGCCGGATGTCGTGGCGCCTGAGTGAAACATAGTGCAGCAGGTTCCGGGCGCTCCGCCGATTGCTATCACCGAACGAGCGGACGAGGTCGGCGTTCTCCGCTTCGACCCTCAGAAGGTCGTCCCGGAGCGCGGACACGGATGTCGCGAGCTCCGTCAAGGCGCGGCCCGGAAGGGTCCCGGTTCCGATCGTTCCACCCATGGCGTCGTTCGTATCCCCGACCTCTAAGGTTAGCAGTAGGTGCTGACCGAGGACGGGCGCTGCTCGCGCGCTGGTGCCGCCGGCGCTCAACCCTCGTTCCGCCTCTGCCCTCGAAGGGCGGCAGCCCCGCGCCGCGGTTCGCGCGCGAAGGGGGTGGGGAAAGCGATGGGTATCCTGGGGCAGCCTCGCAAGCTGCCGCGCCATGCCCTTACCTTCTGCCTACAGCGTCGATGACTCTCCAGCTCCCATCTCGGCCGATCTCTTCTGCCTGCGAAGCTCGACCTCTTAACATCGCCGTGAGACAGTCCCGCCTTCGAAAAAGGAGGCACGGTTGCGGTACTGGCTCATCGAGGCGACGGAGAGATCGGGCGCGTTCTGGGGTTTTCTGTTCCGCGCGAAGAAGAAACCCACGGCCGGCGAGGTTGTCGAACATATGAACGCTATCGGTCGCGCGATCGAGCTCTCGGGGCAAATGGTCGAGGTTGCGCGACTCGACCCCCGAACGGTCGTAGTCCGCCACGACGCCACCGACCGAAGCGTTCGTGGCGGTGCCGCGCGCTTTTCGATCGAAGGCGACAAGGTGGACGACTGAGTCGATCATGCCGATCTTTCCGTGGTCGACGGCCTGCCCTCGACTGACCGATCTCCGCAGAGTTGCCAGCTTCAAACCTGCTTCAGCTCTACGCCGTAGCGTCGCGCCGGAGGCACTCCCATGACCCAGAAAGATTGGACGAGATGGCCGCTGACCTGCCCCGAGTGCGGAGATCCCACCTTCATAGAGCTGCCATTGGACGTCGAGCCGGGGCGCACCGGAGCGGCACAATGCGCACGCCGGCATCCCTTTGCGTTCCAGTACGACGGGCACACCGTGGAAACGCTCGGAGCTCTCAGCGAGAAGGGATGAACGACACTTCCGACGCGGGGAGATCTGCGCGGCATCCCTGGCGATGCAAGCTGGGCCACGAGAACCGAACCACGATCCCACCCGAGTCGCGTGAGGGCCCCCGTCGGCGCCTCGTGCTTTGGTGCTCGGTGCCGGGCTGTGTGGAGTACACCGCGATCTTCGCAGGCGCCTCGAAGGGTTCGCCGCTCTTACCCGGCGCTCGCATGCGACGCCGGGGAAAGGCGGTCGCGAAACCAAAGACGTGACCGCTGCGCGAGCGACGGGCGGCGGTCTTTTGAGGACTCAGGATGGAACAACTCAGAGGCGCTACTCTCGCATGCCCTTCCTGCGGGGACCACCTAGAGGTCATCATTCCGTCGAACACCCCGGTCGGGACGGTGGAGAAGCAAACGTGCCCCGCGGGCCACGACTTCTGGTTTAGGGTCCTGCAGGCACGCTTGGACACCCTCGCGGCGGCGCCTTGAAGACTTCAAAACGGTGGCCATTGGTGTGCCCGGAGTGCGCGGATCGGGTCGTTGTCGAGTTGCGTCCAAAACTCGAGCCTGGGCACACGGGCACCGTCATCTGTGCCCGCGGTCTGCATCCTTTATCTACCAATACGACGGTAGAACGGTGGAGGTGATTGGGGGCCGCCACGTGCGTGGGCGCCACAGGGGATGAGGGTAACCTTGACGCTCCTGCCCAATGGCTGGCGGATCGCACCCGCGGGTCGACACCTAATGATCGGTGACCTGCCGCTGGCCATGCTGGTCTCTCCCGACGGGCGATGGGTCATCGTGACGAACAACGGCTACGCGAAGCCGTCTCTGACAGTCGGGGATCTGAAGTCGCTTTCCGTTCGCGACAAGACCTCCGTCTCCGACGCGTGGCTCGGACTCGCCTGGCATCCCGATGGGAAGCGTTCTGTCCTCGTAGATCACTGGAACAGCGTTCCAGTAATCAGTTTCGGAATCACCGGTGTAAGTTGGATCTGGATGTTCCATTTCGGGCCACCCGTGGGTCTCTCCACGAAGTACTGACCGGCGAGCTGGACTTGCAAGGGGAGCTTCCCGAGGAAGACGACCTTGCCGATCGACAGTCCGAAGGGCACAGTCCATTTCTCGCCGCTCGGCGCCTTCCAATCAGCCAGAATGTTGCCCGAGTAGCCGGCGCTCCATCCCTCTCCGAAGAAATAGTAGATCAAAGGCAGGAGATTCATTTGGTTTGTATCCCTGCGGTCAGAGTCGCCGGCGAACGACCACCATTGCTGAACCAAGGCAGCGATCATGAACTTTTTCGTGACGTAGCCACCTCCGACAGCTGGGCCGATCTGCCACTTACCCTGTCCGGTGAGATCCGAGCCGGCAGTCGGGAATATCCAGGTAGGACCTATGCCCCAAATCCACGGCTCAGTGCCGGCGGGCGAAAGCACCTGAGCCAGGATGGTGTCTCCAAAATGAGTTGTCCGTTCAATGCTACCGGTCGCCGTGGGATACGGCACGCTCTGGTACAGCGTCATCACGGGGCGTGTGATCAGATTCCAATCTTTGGTCAGACTCACTGGCATGACGGGCTGAAAATAGAGATTGTTGACCCACTTCTCGCTCACAGGGCTGAAATCCGAGCTCTCAAGTTGGACATTGTTGAATTGGAACTGGAGCTGCCAGAGGCTGGTGACCGGATTGCTAATCTCCTTGGCCAATTCATTGGCACTGAGCGCTGCTTGGGCTGCTGCTGCTCCCTGCGCCCAAGCGGGGATCGTCGCGCTCACAAGCAAAGAAACTCCCACAACCAAGTTCCGCGCGGCCTCGTAAGAACGTCGCATGACTGAATTCTCCTGGAGGCGCAGGAAGCGGGTGGCCGTGTCTGTTCGCTGCGCCCAGACATCATGAACACCGTCCACATTTCCACAAGGCTGTCGGCCTATCGTCGCGGCCCGAAGGGTTGTGCGGCGGGCCTTAGGCGAGGTGCGGGTCGGCGCCCGGCATGAAATAGGCACCGTAATTCCAGGCCCCGCGTGAATTTGCCCCATTGACCTTGAGGAGTTCGTCATTCCTGGACACCGCCACATCTGTTTGCCCTAGAGAAAACCGCTCAGATCAACCGGTGCGCCTTGAGCTGGTGCGAGGCGCTCGTGACCAGGGTTTTCACGATCGTGATCGTGGGAAGCGCGAGCAGCAACCCGACCAGGCCGAACAACAGGCCGCCGGCCAGGACTCCGATGAAGATCACGAGAGGGTGCACGTCGACGGATTCGCCCACGACGAAGGGTTCGAAGACGGAGTTCTTGAGCACCTCGATCAGAAGGATGCCCACGACGAGCCAGATCACGACATTCTGCGGGCGGATCGCCGACAGGAGCGGACGGGCCGAATCCGACACGATGAAGAACGACAACCCTCCCACCAGAGCGACGGCCGAGCCGATGTAGGGCACGGGACTGGCCGCGCCCGCGACGAGTCCGACGAGAATCGCCCAGCCGACCGGAACGCCGAGGACGCGAAGGAGCAGCCCTACCGAAACCCCCAGGAAGCAGCTTTCCAGAAAAATCCCGCGCACATAGCCGCCGAGGGCGCGATCGAGATCCGCGAAGACCGCGAGAGTCGGCTCGAAGAGGCGATTCGGAACCGCTCTGACGAGGCCGATCTTGATCCGGCTCCCGTCCCGGAGGAGAAAGAAGAAGACGGCCGGAGCCACGATCCACGTGGAGAGAGCCTCTCCCAGCATGGACAGCCGGCTCTTCGGCCGCCGCGCCTCGCCGTTCGATGCAAAGACCGGCGGAGGTTTGACGTCCGTGAGCCCGCGCGTTTCCAGGGTCTGCTGGTTCTCGACGTCGTAGCCGATCAGCGGATCGGCGCCGGCATGGCGACTCTCGGCTCGCGAGGCGAGAAACCGGGCCCGCTCCTCGGGCCTCAGGGCGATCGAGCGGTCGATCTGGTCGATCAGGGGGTCGAGGTCCTGTCCCGCGAACCGATACAGGCGGTTCCCCTCTCTGAGCGAGTCGTCGAGCTCCATCAGCGTCCGATACTGCTGGTTGATGTTGTGGAAGGCTCGAACTCGCATCTCGAGCACACCGACCTCGCCGGGGAGCGCGGCCCTCACCCGGATCAGGAGAAGCAGGCCGACCGCGACCATGGCGACGACGAGCAGGACGACCGTCAGCCCTCGGGCCAGGCGAAAGCGCTCGAGCGCCGCCACGAGAGGTTGACACACGTAGGCGAGCAGACCCCCCACCACGACCGGCAGGATGAGCAACCGCAGACTCCACAGGAGCCACACCGAGAGCGCGACGCCCGCGAGAACGGCTCCCACCCGGAGGGAGGCCGACGGGTTACTTGGCGCCGTCGGCATTCGGCTTCGGAGCTTCGCCCGGCGGAAACTGCGCTTCGATCAGCAGCTCGAGTCTCGTCATCAGAATCTGCGCGATCCTGCTGAGGATCTTGTTGGCGAGAAGCGGAAAGCGGCGACCGAGCGAGTCGAGGTCGGGCTTCCCCAGGGCGACGAGGGAAACCGGTCCGCGGGCCACCGCCGACGTCCAGCGAGCGAAATCGGTCCCGATCGCGGCCTGCTCCGAAAAGGAAGCCGGGCGCTCCAGAGCCAGGATCGCCACTTCCTCTCCCTTCGGGTCTCGACGCGTGATTTCGACGATTCCGCTGCGAACGAGGAAGAGCGCCGCGCCGGGTCTTCCTTCTTCGTAGATGTATTCGCCGTCCCGGTAGGTTCTCTCGTGCGCGTTTCGAGCCAGTCGGGAGAGCTCCCACTGGCTGAAGTCCGCGAAGAGCGCGACTTCGCTCAGAAACGCGACGAGGTCGCCATGCTTTCTCGACCGCAGGAGCGGCAACGCGCCGAACGCGGCCCGCGCCGCGGCCGCGGTCTGATCCGGCGAGGACGGCTCCTTGAACCGCGGCCAAAGGATCTCTCTCAGACCCTGGATCGAGAATTGTTTCGTCGGCGGATTTCGACGATCATGGCCGGGTTCCGCTCCTTCGGGCTTTGGGATTGTGTCCATCCTACTTCCTCGCCGAGCGCCGGCCGGGGCCGGTCACCCGGTCTGAATCCGACGAGACCAGCGATGACGCAACGAGAGAGGCGCGCAGGTCGCTCTGAAACTCGACCATGATGTTCGCCAGGCCTTGATTCCAGCCACGGACCGTCTCTTGCGCCGTGGCGGGTGAAATTGGCAGGGTTGAGGAATAGCTTTTGAGCAGGATCTCCACGGCCGGGTGGGCGCCGTCCGAGCTCGAGAAGACGCGAAACCTCAGCGTGAGGACAGCCGAGGAACCGCTCGGACGGAGCTCTCCCGCAATCTCGCTCACGGCGACCTCGACCGTAGCCTGGGAACGAATACCGTGTCCCGGAGAGACGACGTCACGCACGAAATCTGCATTGGCGAGGTAACCACGAATCGCGGCGGTCAGTAGCCATCCCGGCGGCGAAGCGAATCTCGCATAAGGATCGCGAACGAGATCGTGCTCGCCGGTGCGATAGACGAACGACTGCCCGGAATACGGGGGCGCGACTTCCACCCGGGGCAGGGAAAGAACGATGCCCCCCAAGGAGGGCGGTGATTGCTTCGCCGGCGGATCGATCGAGTACGAGCGCGGGACTATGGCCGGCCTGGGGAGGCAGCCCGTTGCCGCCATCCCGGTCGCGACCATTGCGAGAACGCTTCCGAAGAGAGTCCGCCTCATTCTTCAGCCTTGGCGAGCCCCGGCACGGGGCGTGGCGCCCCACCGAACAGGAAACCGGACGGGTTCGCCCTCAGAGCCTCGAGCGCGTCGTTGAGGTTTCTGGCCGCCTCTCGCGTGCCGGCGAGCGTGTCGTTCAGGGCCTGGACGTCGACGGCATTCAGCCTCGCGATCAGCTCCTGGAGTTGACTGTCGAGATTGTTCACGAGTCGGTCCGCGTCGGGCCCGACCTTCTCGAGCTGCATCGCCTGGAGCGTCCGCCGCGCGTCGCTGGCGAGGCCCCCGTACTCTCGGATCGCATCGCTGGCATCCCCCGCAGCCCGGTTGACGTTGCGCGAGACTCCCGGAGTGTCCAGCTCGCCGAGCTTCCGGAAGGTCGCGTCGGCGGAGTTGAGCGCGCGGTCGGCGCTGGCTCCGATCTTCGCGACGTCGAGCGCCGCGAGATTGGCGAGGGTCCGGTTGAGGGATGCGAGGATCTGGCCGAACTGGCTGGGGGCGGAGGGGACGTAGATAGTACCGAGGCTTCCAAGGCACGACGAGTGGCGGATACTGCTTCGGGTCGAGCGTCTGCAGCGCCACGATGCTCGTTCCGGTGATTCCCTCCCCCTGAACTATCGCGCGAAATCCTTTCTCGACGGACTGGCGCAACTCTTCCGCGGGGTCGCCGCCGGCGGACACCGGCGTGATTCCCTGCATCATCGTGAACCGGACGACCACGCACCGGGGAGGCATGTCGCCATAGAGCTTCCAGCTGAATCCGATCTCCGTCACCTTGCCGACGACGACCCCTCGCAGCTTGACGTCGGATCCTTTGGACAGGCCCTCGACATCGCCCGATACGTAGGTCTCCAGGCGATACGTCGGCTCGAACGCACTCCGGATGCCGAAGAAGAAAAGAGCGGCCGCCAGGACGGCGATCCCGCTCACGACGAAGATCCCGATCCGCACGTGGCTCGCTCTTGGCGCTCATACGACCTCGCTTCCGCGACCGGTCCCGGCCAGAGGCTCTGCCTGCCGCTGGAAGAACTGCCGCACATAGGGGTCTTCGGAGTGGTCGCGGAGGTCCGCGGGTGAGCCTTCTGCGACGATGGTCTTGCGCCTGGGCGTCGAGCATGATGCAGCGGTCCGCGATCGCGAAGATGCTCGCGAGCTCGTGGGTCACGACGACGAACGTGATGCCGAAGCTTTGCGACAAGCCGTCGAATCGTCTGATCGAGCCCCGCCGAAGTGATCGGATCGAGCCCGGCCGAGGGCTCATCGAGAAACAGGATGCCGGGATCGAGCGCCAGCGCGCGGGCGATCGCCGCACGTTTCTTCATGCCTCCGGAAAGCTCGGACGGCATCTGGGCCGCGGCGGAGAGGAGACTCGACCTGATTGAGTTTCCCGAGGGCGACGAGATCCTTCTCGTCCCGCCCCAGGTCGCTGAACTCGTCGAGGGGCATGCGCACGTTTTCGAGGACCGTCATCGAGCCGAAGAGCGCGCCGCTCTGATACATGACCCCGAACTTCCGTAGCAGCCGGAGGCGGTCCTCGCCATCGGCGTGCACCAGATCCTCTCCGTCGATCAGGATCTCTCCGGCGAGCGGCTCGTCGAGCCCGATCATCGCCTTCAGCACCGAGCTCTTGCCCGATCCCGAGCCCCCGAGAATGACGAACACTTCGCCCCGGCGGACCTGGAAATTGAGATTCTGCTGGACGACCGTCTCTCCGTAGCCGACGACGACTCCGCGAATCTCGATGGCGGGCGGCAGACGCACTCATACTTGCAGCACGTTGGTCAGCACCGCAAATACGGCGTCGACGACGATGATCATGAGAATGCCCGCCACGACCGCGCGGGTTGCCGAGTCGCCCACGGCGCTCGGCCCCTCCTTCGTCTGCATGCCTCGCAGGCAGCCCACGCCCGAAACGATCGCTCCGAACACGATCGCCTTCAGGGTACCCACGATCACGTCCGAATCGCCCACGGAGTTTGCGAGGTGGCTCCAGATCTGGGCGAGCGGGAAGCCCATCGCCATCATCACGATGACCCCGCCGAAGACTCCGCTCAGCATCGAGAACGCCGTCAGAAGCGGCATCAGGAGCGTTCCTGCCAGAATTCGCTGCATCACCAGATACCGCATGGGCTGAAGCCCCATGGTCGTGAGGGCGTCGAGCTCCTCGTTGACTTTCATGGTCCCGATCTCGGCGGCGAACGCCGAGCCGGAGCGGCCCGCGAACACGATGGCCGTGAAGATGGGGCTGAATTCCCGGATCATCACGATCCCGATGATGTCCGCGGTGAAGGACTTGGCGCCGAACATCGCCAGCGGCTGCGCGACCTCATACGCGATGATCACGCCCGTCAGAAGAGAGATGAGCGAGACGATCGGCACCGCGTTGACGCCCGCCTTCTCCAGGATCACGCCGACCTCTCTCCAACGCAGAATGCCGGGATGCCGTAGCGCGGCCGCGAAACCTTGCACGCCGTCGCCGAGGAAGCCCAGCTGCTCTCGAAGATCGCGTAACAGGGAGACCGTCTCGGCGCCGACTCGTTCCCAAATCGATTCCTGAGCCGGTGGCGCCTCCAGCTTCGCGATCGCTTCCGGTGAAGGAAGTTCGGCCAGCAGCATCTGGAACTCGGGCTTGAGTCCGGTCAATTCAGGGCGCGTTCCGCGCGTCAGCCGACCCTCGGCCAGCTCGTAGAGCAGGGACATCCCCGACATATCTCCACGATCCACCCCGCTCGCGTCGACCCTGAGCGGGGCGCCCGGAGTCGTCCTCAGCAGCGCCGCGACCTGCCGCCGGGCCATGGCCGCCGTTTCCAGGACGAGTGCTCCCGAGAGGGCCAGCACCGTCCCGTCAGCCTCCCGCCGGAGCTCCGCTTTGGCCGGCGTCACGGCGTCATTTGTTCTCGAACTTGGGGGATCGGGGCTTATCCCGTCCATATCGCTGGTCCACGGCGCATCGCCAGAGCGGGTCCGGAGTACACGCGAGATGGACTGTCCGGCAGAGAAATTGCCGGGGACCGAAGGCGCACGTTGAAGCACGAAGCGCGGGAAGAAATCTTTGCCCTCGATTCTTACCTGCGCAAAAAGGCGAACAGCGCCCGGCTTTGTTCGAGCGAAAGTAGAACGGGAGCTCAGGACCGCTCCGCGCCTCCGGGTCGGTGACGAGAGGCCCGGTGGGATGCAGGTGCAGAGCCGTGGCGAAGTCATCGCCAAAGCCCACGAAGTGGCCGAACGCCCCCATGACGACGCCGAGTTTCTTGCACGGCCGGCCGTCCGGCTCGCGTGACGCGCAGCTTGCCGGCGACGGTCTCGCGTTCGTGGATGACTTCCTTCTCGAACGAAAGGTCGAATTTGTAGCCGTCGATCTCCGCGTGCCGGTTTTCCCTCTCGTTCTCGGCCAGTCGTGCCCGGCGCGGCGTGCTCGACGGAATGTCGGCGACCGAGTATTGCTGCACATGGGTTCGCACCGGCAGCAAGTCGGCCCAGACGCGGTAGGTATCCGGCCGCCGGGGCGTAAAGCCAAAAGCGTACTCACCATCGCCGACGGGTTCCGGGTGCTCGTGGTGGTAATCCGTTTCAGAAATATCGCTGATCAGCAAATGGATCCTGCGTGTATGCGCTTCCTCCAGATCAGAAAGGCCCACAGGCTGGCCGTTATCCAGAAAGAACAGCCGGATTCGCACATCAGCGCGTTTACCCACTTCCAGTGGGCCATCGGCAACGATCTCGGCGCCGATGATCGGGCCTTCCGTCAATTGCGGCTGCGTGACATAGATCGGCTCCAGCGGCATGCCGCAGACCGGGCAATTGCCGGCCGCCGTCTCCATCAGATCCTGATGCATCGGGCATGACCAGAGCGGTGGCAGGAGTTCCAGGGCTTCCCGCGGATAAAGCGCTTTCGCCTCCGCCCACAACTCTTGCGCGCGCTCGGCTGCCGCACGCGCTTCGTCCGGAGAGCCTGACGCGCCATTGTTCACACGATCGGATCAACTGCTGCAACGTCTCGCTCGAGCCGCTCCTTGCGGCTGCCGAACACCATGATCGATCTGCTCTTTCAGCGCGGTGACGTGCTGCGCCAGGCGGGCGCTCAGTTGCTGCTTCTCGGTCGATGAGCTCGTGCGTCCGCATCGCGGCGAGCTCACGATCGATTTTGCCGGCGAGATGGGCTACGGTCTGTTGTGCCTGCGCAAGGCAGGCTGAAGCACGACGCACGCCAGCAGGAGAAGGCAGCACGCGGTTAAGCCGACTTGGCCTGGCGTTCCATGGCGACCGCCTAGTGCTGCTCGCTCATCGGCGAGCTTTTGCAATGATCGCGTTTACTGCGCGGCGAACGCTTTCACACCGCCCGGAATGTATCCGAGCCGCCCAATCTCCTTCGCCATCGGGACTGAGCACAACCACCGTGGGAAATTCCTGGACCTCATACTTCGTGGCAAGCTCCTCGTTCTGCCGGATGATCTCGGGAGATCGATCCCGCGTCTGATAGAAGTGAAGCTTGCACAGCACGAAGTCGTAGGTCGAGTTGTCGGCAAAGTCGGCCTGATCGAAGACCTCGCGGTCCAGCTTGAGGCTGGAGATGCTCCAGTCCGTGCCGATGAATGCCAGCAGGAGCGGCCGGTTGGTGCTCCGGGCTAGGGCGGCCGATTTGGGGAAATCCGTATCGTCGCTGACGTCGCAACCGAGCGCCGGTCGAATTGAAGCGACTGACTCCAAGACACAAGAGGCCACAGGCTCGCAACAGCGATTTCATCCTAGCGGTTGGGCCAGAGCTTGGCCGTCAGGGTGCTGTTGTCATTGAGGGTCATTTCGACGTTCAGTACGAGATCGCCGGAGGGACCTCTCTGCAACGTTCCCGTGCCGCGCCCTCTCTTTCCCTCCACGAGGAGGCGTCCATCGCTCACGACGATTGTCCCGGTTCCGGTCGACGTCCCGTGCGGCAGGACCGAGACGACGTCGAACGAGCCGTCGTCGTGGATCGTCAGGGTGACGGAGTCGGGCGCGAAACTGGACCGGTACACCGTTCCCTTCCACGTACCGATCAGTGACTTGAGGTCCTGCACCTCGACGCGGGCGGCGGGCCCGTAGCTGGCGCAGCCGAGGAGCGAGGCCGAGAACGCCACGGCCACGGTCGCGGTGAATACGGCGGCCAAGGAGCGAAGGGCACTCCGTGTCATGGTCGGCCTCCCGGATGGCTTCGCGAAATGTATCAACACTGCGTCGCGTAACTCCGCACTTCGGCGAGCTTGCCTCAAAAGAGGTCTCGATCCCAGTTGAGAAGCAGGCGCACCTGCCATCCGAGCCTGTTCCCTTCTTGATCGAGGATGCCACCTCGCACGCGGAGCCACCAGCCCTGGACGAACGTTGGCCGGACCCGGGGCGGGCGGTAATCGAAGGTCAGGTCGTACTCGCGCTGGTTCGGCGCGCTCGCCCCGGTCCTGGGATTGATGGCGTCCCATCCCGCGGCGGCGTTGAAGTTGCCGCTGAGCCCCTGGGCCACCAGGGTCGAGAAGTCGCAGGTCGCCCCGAGCAGCACGGCCTTCTCGTTGGCGCGGTTGAAGTCCCGATCCATCATCAAGAGGTAGTTCGGGGTGTAGCCCCATGGAGACTGGATGGAGTTTCCGGATCCGGTGATCGAGAAAGCGGACGTGAGTGTGAGCGCCTGGTCCCGAAACAGCGCCTGGACCCGCACGCCTTCCTGCTGCGTGCTCCAGTCCGTCTTCGCCGCGTCGGCCACGAGCATGTCGCCCACCGCGCGCTGATCCGTGAACTGGGCGCCGAGGCGGAGCTTCCAGTTCGCTGCGAGCGGCAGGAGGTAGGCGCCTTCCAGGTACCCGGTGTTGAAGGTGTTGATGCCGTATTGCTCCGCCGCGTCGATGAGCAGCCCCGCCAGCGGTGTCAGACGGACCGAACTCAGGATGACGCCGTCGTTGCTCCCCATGGCGCCGGCCTGCTGCGACATGAAGACGAACTTGTCCTGGTTTCGGGGCTTGATCTTCGAGAGATAGCCGGCGAAGTACTGGACGACATCGACCTTGCCGCCGGCGGTGACGCCCTCGAACGTGTTGGGGGTCATTCGGTTGTCGATGGCGTTGATGTAGGCCTGGTTGACTATTTGACGGTAACCCTTCACGAGCACGTAATCGTGGTACCGGAGCGCGGCGTACGCCTCGCCGAAGACGGCGTACCCTTCTTGCCCCGGCTTGAGGAGGAGCGTCCCGCCCTTGTCGGCCGGCGCGTAGAGCGGCGCGGAGCCGAAGTAGGTCGCACCGATACCGAACACGTCGAAGAGCCAGCCGGACTTGTAGCTGGCGAAGCCTCCGAACGTCCAGGCCTGGTTGTAGGGGCCGCCTTCGGGGTTTTCGCGTTCGAAGTAGTAGCTCCTGAAATGAAGCTTCAGGTCGGAGTCCCGAAAGAATGGCGGGAGGTCCTTCGTCCCCTCCTTGAGAGGAGCGAAGAGACGCTCGATCGGAGGCGCGGGCGGCGGCGGCGGCGCATCCTCGGCGGCCGCGGGCCTGACCGATGTCACCCAGGCGCACAGGAGCGCCAGCGCGAGGCACGCGCGTGGAAGCCGCGTCCCCGCGGTCGGGCGGAGCGGGGATCGTGGCACGCCGTCGCGCCAACAAGGATGCCTAAGCAGCACTTGGCCCCGCCGCTCATCAACGATCCGCATCGAGCCTCCGACGGCCCTAGAAAATCAGCACCAGCGCTTCGTCCCCGTACACGAAGGTCCTCGAGATGCGCCTCCTGCGGACAGCGTGGCGAAGCGATCGACCTCGCCGCGCCCAGGCGCGCGCGGGGATCGGCGTTGCCAGGCGTCGCCAGAACCCGTGTCCGGAGCGCTTTCGCCCCATTTCATTGTCCGGCCGCCCGCGGGAGGAACAATTCTGCGCTGACGGGAGCGCCAGCCCTCGAAAGCTGCTTTGCCTGGTCCAGCACGAATGCCGGATCGTTGAACGGCTGGTCGCTGATCTGCCGCCAGCGAACCTCTCCCTGTGCATCGATCAGAAAGGTGCCGTGCAACGGGCGGTCGTTGAAGCCGACGCATCGATAGGCCTTGAAGGAATCCAGATTCGCATCCGACAGCACCGGGAACGGAAAGCTGCCTTTATCCGGGGAAGCGGCCAGCGACTTCTCGAGCTGGCGCGGCGAGTCGCTGCCGATGGCGACCAGACCGATCCCGCTGTCGGCAAACTCTCGGGCGTTCTGCGCAAACGCGTTGAGCTGCGTCGAGCAACGGAGACAACTGGAGCCCTCGTAGAAAATCAGAACCAGCGGTCGGCCCTTATACTGAGCCAGGGAGACGTCCTTGCCGGACGCATCCGGGAGGCACCAATCCGGAGCCGACAAGGACGCATCGCCGCCGGTGACATCGTGGCTGCGGGCGAGACGCGGGTCCATGATGTCCATCTGCTCCTGGTCATGCGAGCCGCCGCATTGACGCGCGTAAAGATCCTTGAGCGTCGCGTCTCTGACGGCGGCCTCCTTCGCAGCTGAGCTTTGCCTGGGGCGGCTTTTCGTACGCGTCATATTCGTAGCCGAGCTGCGCGGTGCGGTCGCCGGCGCTGACCGCAGATCCACGCGCTTGCCGTTCCGGTCCGCCGTATGCGAACTTGCGGTTGAGGTATTTGGGATCGGTTGGATTCTTGTTGCCGAGCCGGTTCCAGCTTTCCCAGATCCGGTCCAGGTTGCAGTGATGGAGATAGAAGATCGGGTCGCCGCCGACGGTGGCGAAGTCGGCCATATCGCCCCCGAGGGCGATATGCGTCAAGAAATGCGGGTTCAGGTCGAGCCTGGGGTTGAACCCAAGGCTGCCGGTCGGCGAGTCGATGTAGAACTTCTCGTTCAGGCAGTCCAGAGTGAGCCAGTCCCTCTAGAGCATATCGATCCGTTCGCCGCCATTGACCCAGGGCCAGCGCGTGCCGTTGTAGAGCGTGCTGCCCGGATCGCCGGAACACGGCGGGGACGACGAGATCGGCGGGGTTTCCGGTGACCGGGTTCCAGTAGGGAAGCGTGAAAGTCCTCGTCGTGCAGCACCTCGCGAATGACGCCTTCGAACTCGTAGAGCATCAGTCGATGCCACGGCAGGAAGTACCACTGTTGATATTGCTCGGGGTCGGCGGGGTTGTATGGGTGGGCCTGGCAGCCGTTCCATACGGCCTCGGCGATCGGCTTGCTTATCTGGCGGGAGTGACGCGATGACTTCTGTTTTCTTCTTCCTGGAGAAGTCCCACAGGAACGCCGGGGGGCCCTTGATCCAGTGGGTATTCCACCACCAGGTCCACGAATGGGTATCGTAGTCCGGCAGCGTCCGCATGATCTCGATCGCCCGCGCGTATTTCGCGAGCATCACTTGGCCTTCGGGGCTGTTGACGTTGTAGCGGATGTAGGGCTTCTTCGCTCCGGCAGGAGCCGGCTCGCTGCCGTCGCACCGGTGGAGCGATTCGGCTTCGGACTCGGATGCAGCACCAGCTTACGTTGTTCGAGCCCGCCGCAGGATCCGACTACAGCTGCTCCGAAGGCGCGACGCTCGCTCTTCGCACCCGTCGGAGGATTCGGATTGAAGAACTTCAGCTCCAGGACGTCGTGCTGACGCCGTGTGGACTTCGAGCTTCGGGTCGAGCATCGCCATCGCGCCGGCGGACTGGATCATCCCGCTCACCAGGTGAAAGCTGGTTGCCGATCACCGCGCCCGCGACGCCATGACGCGGCATCGGCATCGGAGGGCAGCGTCGATCCAGGAATTGGTCGCCGGCTCGTACGCCTCGACGGCTCGGAACGCGCCGACGAGCTCTTTGGTCGTCACCTCGCCGCCGGCGCACGTAGATTCTGCGGCCGTCGGTGCCCCAGCCGCCGCCGCTGCGGGCCGTCGGCATCCGCTCTTTGGGAGCACTCCACATGTCGCTAGCGGGATCGTACTCCTCCACCACATCCGTGTTGGTGGCGGACAGGATGAAGCCGTGGCCGGTGCGGCCGCCGATGACGTAGATCTTGCCGTTGACGGCCGCGGCGAACGCGTGATTGCGCGGCACCGCCATCGGCTTGCGGCTCTCCCACTTGTTCGTGGCGGGGTCGTACACATCGTTGGTGCTGAGAACCTGAGCAAGGTCCCATAGAACGTGAAGAACGGGTCCTTGGACCCTTCCACCGTCGTGGCGCCGCCGATGACGTAGATCTTGCCGCCGGCTTCCACGGCCACCGCGGCCCCGCGTTTGCGTCGGCAGCGGCGCCAGCGCCTTCCAGGAATCGGCCGCCGGATCGTACTCCCACACGTCGTCAATGGGTTGCCATGCGCCGCCGGTCGGGATCTGGGTGTTCTCCGGCGGCACGAAGCCGCCGATCACGTAAATCTTGCCGTTGTAAGAGGCCAGGGCGGCGTGGTGGGCCGGCCGCGGCATCGACTTCTTCTTCGTCCATTTGTCGGTGGCCGGGTCGTACTCGTAGTTGAGCCCCGCGAGCCTTGCCTTCGTCCCAGCCGCCAATCACGTACATCTTGCCGTTGCACGGCAACGCCGTAGAGTTCTTCATCCGGTTCCGGGAACGGTGCCGCCTTCTTCCAGGGAGATGGCGGCATCTGAGCCAGCGCGGCCGTGGCGAGAACGCAGGCTGGCCGCGACCAGGGTCAGAGTCGCCTTACTGCGCGAAACGCGCTTGGCCATTTGGTTTTTCAACGCAGTCGTTTTCATTTTGCCCCCGTCTTGCTCTTGGCACCCGCCGCACTCGGTGGAGGATTCGGATTGAACTTCAGGTCCAGAACGTCGTGCACCGCCGTATAGGTTTGGAGTTGGGGATCAAAGAACGTCAGCGCCCCGGCGGTCTGCAGCATCCCGCTGACAAGGTGAAGGTCGTTGCCGAGCACAGCGCCCGCAACCCCGTGGCGAGGCATCGGCATCGAGGGTAGCGTCGTCCAGGAATTGGTCGCCGGATCAAACGCTTCCACTGCACGAAACGCGCCGGTCAGCTCCGTTGTCGTGACCTCGCCGCCCGCGCAATAAATTCTGCGGCCGTCGGTCCCCCAGCCCCCGCCACTTCGAGCCGTCGGCATCCGCTGGAGCGGACCACTCCACTTGTCGGACACTGGGTCGTACTCTTCTACGGTGTTCGTGTTCGTCGCCGACAAGATGTAAGCGCTACCGGTGCGGCCGCCGATGACGTAGATCTTGCCTTTGACCGCCCCGGCGAACGCGTGATTGCGCGGCACCGACATCGGCTTGCGGTGTTCCCACTTGTTCGTGGCCGGGTCGTACGCATCGTTCGTACTGAGAATCTGAGCCGGTCCGTAGAAAGTGAAGAACGGGGAAACGGACTGCGGTGACGCAGCGGCGCCACTGCTCATGGTCCATGACTCCTTCGACCCTGGCACCGTCGTAGCGCCGCCGATCACATAGATCTTGCCGCCGGCTTCGACGGCCACTGCAGACCCGCGCGTGCCGGGGAGCGGCGCGAGCGACCTCCAAGAATCGACTGCCGGATCGTACTCCCACGCGTTGTCAATCGGTTGCCATGCGCCGCCGAGGGGCAGGTTCGTGTTCTCCGGCACGACGAAACCGCCGAACATGTAAATCTTGCCTTTGTACGAGGCCAGCGCCGGGTGATGGGCCTTTCGCGGCATCGACGCTTTCTTGGTCCATTTGTCGGTGCCCGGGTCGTATTCGTAGTTGGCCCCGCGGGCCTTCCCATCGTCCCAGCCGCCGATCACGTACATCTTGCCGTTGCACGCGACTCCGTAGAGTTCTTCATCGGGTTCGGGGAACGGCGCCGCCCTCTTCCAGGGAGACGTGGGCATCTGCGCCAGCCCGACAGTTCCGAGAAGCAGAGTCGCTGTCGCGGCGGCCAGAATCCGGCTGCTGCGTGATGCGCATCTCTTATTCATTTGAGGCCCCCACCTGCTGCGCGCACTATCGTTGGCAGCGTACCGGTTGGGAAAGACTTTGTTGGTTGCTTCGCCATGCCTCGTAGGTATAGGCTCCCCCGCGTGGAACTGCGGCATCTGCGCTATTTCGTGGCGGTCGCAGAGGCGGGAAGCGTTTCCGGCGCCGCGACCGACAGGCTGTATCTCGCGCAGCCGTCATTGAGCCGCCAGATCCGAGATCTCGAGAAGAGGGTCGGGGTGCAGTTACTCGAACGCACTCCGAAAGGCATCCAGTTGACGGACGCGGGCCACGCTTTCCTCGCTGAGGCGCGCACGATCCTCAAAAGCGCCGCCGATGCAGTGCTCAGAGCTCGCGAGATTGGTGGCAAGGGCGAGACGGAATTGCACGTCGGGATTTTTCCCCTCGTGGCCGCGCGCATGATGTCCGGGATTCTTCGGGATTGCCACAAGGCCATGCCCAACGTGCATGTCCAACTGCACGATTGGCCGGAAGAGAAGCAAATCGCCGCAGTCCGCGATCGCCAGTTACAGCTTGCGATCATCATTCCTCCACTCACCGGGCACTGGCGCCGCCAGCTCCGCTTCGAAGAGTTGATGAGCTTGCGCGTTTGTCTTGCTGTTTCATCCAGTCATCCTTTCGCGCGACGCAAGACCGTCTCGTTAGCCGAGGCGGCGCGCCAGCCCTTCATTGGACTGCTGAACAAGGAATTTCCGCAACACCGCGTCTATGTGCAGGCCATCTTCGCAGGGGTGAAAGGAAAGCCGCGATTCGTGGAGGAGCACGACGGCTGGGCCGGCCTTTTCTCTGCGGTGGAGGCCGGGACAGGGGTCGCCATCGCCTCGAACGATTTTGACTACGCATTCGGCAGGCGGATCAAACTTCTTCCTCTTACGCCTGAGCCGACGCGCGTTCCGCTCGGAGTTATCTCGCGCAGAGGAAGACTCGGTCCGGCAGCGGAGAAGTTCTGCTTGTACGCGAGAGAAGCATTCAACGTAGTGCAATGAGGCCTCGTCTGCAGCCGCCATCTCGCTCTCTCGGCGCCACCTGAGGGTCGGACGCAACTACTCGACTGGCCGTGGCTGGGTTCTGTCCGGCCCTTAGAAGCTGCGGGATGCCCCCAACGTGCCTCCTCTCTTCTCCTCTGGATCCTTCCAATCCGGCGAGATCAGGCCCGCGGTGCGATTAGCGCCTTGCGGAACCGTCCCCACGCGACGAAGGCGGCGAGGCTCCCGAGGACGACGGTGACGGGCAGGCTGGACGTCTCGCTGCGCGAGATGTGAACGAAGCTCGCGAAAACCATCATGACGGCCAGACCGGTCGCGGCCCACGCCGTCAGGCCGGGCTTGATGCGCGTGAGTCCGGGGAGGATCAGGCCCAGGGCGCCGGCGAGCTCCGCGAGACCGATGAACCGCACGAGGGCCTCGGGCGCATTGGCGGTCCAGCCCATCGTCTTCGACAGCTCCGCGATCGGCTTAGTCGCGTGCATGAGCCCCGCCATGCCGAAGGCGAGGGCCAGCAGCGCCTGCATGATCCAGAGCGTGACGTTGAGGCCCTTGTTGTGTACCGGATTCCCCACCACTTGGATTGCAACAGCCTGGTTCGTTGTCATGATCATTTCTCCTTGTTCGAAAGGACGTGCAACTTTTGGGTTAGACCCGGGTCTGCGCCAGCTCCAGGAGAGCCCGGCCGGCAGAGGCGGCGTTCTTCCTGAGGCCTGTCCCCTTCGCCTTCTGGCGCGCCTGGAACGCATCACGCCGCTCCGTCGTCTTCTTGTGCTCTGCCTCGATCCTGGCCCCGAGCAGGCCGAGGTTCTCTTGGAGCTTTGCCTTCCGGTCGGCATGCGCCTTCGCGGTTTCGCTCTTGCGCTGCGCGAGATCCGCTTTCATCGCGCCGATATTCCCGTCATGGATCTTCTCCCGTACTTCCCACAGAGCGCGGCGGAACACGATTCCTCCGAGCGCCTCCATCCAGGTGTCGACCGGCGTCGTCCACTCCTCGTCGATTTCCGCGATGATCGCGGCCTGATTGGGCGTCAGCGATCTCGACACGTCGCCGACGAAATCCTCGCCCACGCGGGCGGTATCGATATCGTGGAACGCGCCGAACGTCAGGCCGGAGAGGGCACCGACGGCCAGCCCCGCCGGTCCACCCAGCACCCCGATCAAACTGCCCACGGCCGTCCCCTGAGCGAACCGATCCGCACGTCTTCCTCGAACCGCTTGACGCTGACGGTGCCATCCACATGCTTGAGGACCACGACCCCGGCGTGCGTCCTGGTGCTGCCCTCCAGCTCCAGCCGCCGAAGGGCCGACTCGCCTTCGTAGGCTTTCTTCTCGTTGTCGAACACCACCACCAGTATCCGTTCCATGATTTCGATCCTCCTTTCGAATTCGGCCCAGAGACGCATCACTCCAGGTCAGCGAGCCTCGGCTTTTCTGCAAAGATCCACTCGCGGACATACTGCGGAAGATTGCGGAGCTCGACTCCCCTTCGCTCGACGCCCGCCAGGTAGTGGACTGCGTCGAGATCGACGAGCCGCACCTGCCGGAGGTCGAGAGCGACCGGATTCAGCTCCTCGGCAACCCGTGCCTTTAAATCCTGGACGTCCGGCGAGGTGATCCTCCCGATGAGGTGGAAAGTCGTCCCGGAGTCGCCGCGGACGTGATCAATTCTCAGTACCATGAAAGGTCAGGCCGCTTTCTTTGGCCGCGCTGCCCATTGGTTCTTTTGGCCTCGCATGCCCAGCGGCAGCGCGAGGCCAACCCTGTGGCGGGACATTTCCCCTCCCCGGGTCACATTTGCGAGCATCAGAGCAGCGGCGTCGGCGTAGGAGATGATCATCTCCGGAACGAGGTAGGCGAACACGGGCAGGAACAAGGCGCCTGGCAGGACGCGGCCAAAAGCAGGAACTTGAACGGGTAGCCGCTCCAGCGAAATCCGGAGTTTGGCCAGGCCGAGGGGAGGCTGTTCAACCATCGGGCCGGGACAGAGCAGCCGCCAATCCAGAGTCGGAATTGCGGATGCGTTCGAAGTTCACGCGATGCGGCCAGTAAGTGGAGCCGATGCGAGGGAGGTCCACTCCTCTCCGGCCGGAAGCATCGATGTCCAGCAGCCCGGCGCCTGCAAGGAACCAGCAAGCGGGGCGATCGGAAGTTGATATTGCCTCGAGGCTGGTGACAATCCGATCAACGAGGTCGACGAAGACTTGACCTTCGGTGACGAGACCGGCGGTGTTGATGACGGCATCGTGACCGCGAAGCACGGCGGTCAGATCGCCAATCGAAACCGAGCTCAGGTCGCACTGGTGGACCGACACCTTGTCGCGCACCTCCGCGGTCAGCTTGGAGGGCGTGCGGACCACGACCGCCACATCATGCCGGGCGGATATGGCTTGTTGAACGACATGCCTTCCCAGGGAACCAGTTGCGCCGAGGATCACGACTCTTGCCATTGTGGGGTTCTCCTACATGGACGGTCGATGCGGGACGACGGGCTCGGAGACGGCGAGGGCCGCCAGGCAGCAGCCCTCGCCGATCGGATGCTGTGCGTCAGACCTGTGTGTGCGCCAGGTCCTTGAGCGCCCGGCCGGCGGCCGCGGCGTTCTTCTTGAGAACCGCCTTCTTCGCCTTCTGGCGCGCCTCGAACGCTCCGAGCCGCTCGGTCAGCTTCTTGTCTTGAGCGTCGATCTTCCCTGCGAGCTGTTCGATCTTCTTCTGGAGCTTCGCCTTGCGTTCCGCGTTGGCCTTCGAGACCTCGCTCTTGAACTCGGCGAGGTCCGCCTTCATGGCGTCGATCTCCTCGCGGCGAACCTGCTCCTGCACCGCCCACAGCGCACGGCGGAAGACGGTCCCACCGAGCGCCTCCATCCGGGTGTCCACCGGCGTCGTCCACGCTTCGTCGACTTCCGCGACCACCGCGACTTTGTTCGGCGCCAGCGACTTCGACGACGTCCTCGACGAAATCCTCGCCAACCTGGAGCGTGTCGGCGTCGTAAAGCACGCCGATCCCCGCGCCGCCGGCGGCGCCGAGGGCCATCCCGACCGGTCCGCCCAGCACTCCGATCAGGCCGCCGACGGCCGTGCCGGTGAGCGTGCTGACCGGCGCGGAGTCGTCGACCTGCTTCACGCTGACGGTGCCGTCCGCGTGCTTCAGGATCACCGCTCCCTGATAAATCGTGAGGTTGCCTTCCGCCTGCAGCTGCCCAGGGCCGTCTTGCCTTCGTAGGCCTTCTTCTCGTTGTCGAAAACCACCACCAACATCCGTTCCATATCCTCTCTCCTTTCCTGGTCAAGCTCGCTTCAACCGCCCTTCACTCCTGATCGCTGAGCCTCGGTCGCTCCAGGAGGATCCACGCGCGGACGAACGGCGGAACGTGGCGTAGCTCGACGCCTCCTCGTTCGGCCGCCGCCAGGAAGCGGACGGCGTCCAAATCGACGAGCCGTACCTGCTGAAGCTCGAGGGCGACCGGCCCCCGAGCCTCGCCGATGCGTGCCTTCAACTGCTGAACGTCCCGCCACGTGATCCTCCCGCTGAGCGTCAAGGCCATCTCCGATTCGCTGGAAACGTCTTCGATTCTCAGAGTCATCGACACCTGAGAAGGCAATCGCGGTGCCACAGCGAAGCCATTGATTGGGAAGGGTTTGGCCGCGGTGGACGGTGGCGAATCTCGACAAATGGCGAGTTTCGACACCGCCACTCGGGAGCGAGCGGATTAGTCGGTCTTGAACCGATGCTTGTCGATGCGCAGCGACCGGATCTTCGACTCGAGCGTGGAGCGCGGGATACCGAGCCTGGCGGCTGCGCCGTCCGCACCGGCGACGCGGCCGCGGGAGCCGGCCAGCGCGCTTTCGATCAGATCCTTCTCTTCATGCATGTTCGGCCGGCCCAGAGAACCGCGCGCCGCCCGTGCGCCGCCGCGATCCCTTCTCGAACCACGTTTCATCGACCGTCGAGCGTCCCCTCGCACAGGATCACCGCTCGCTGGATGACGTTCTGCAGTTCGCGCACGTTGCCGGGCCAGTCGTACGCCGTGAGCAGATCGATCGTCCTCCGACTCACGCTCGTGATCTTCTTCCCCATCTTTGCCGCGTACCGCTGCGTCAGATACTCGACGAGCAACGGAATGTCTTCGCGGCGGTCGCGCAGCGGCGGCACCTGGAGCGGAAAAACGCTCAACCGGTAGTAGAGATCGTCACGGAACGAACCATCCGACATGGCCCGGTCGAGATCGCGGTTCGTCGCCGCGATCACGCGCACGTCGACGGGGATCGGTCTTGGTGCCGCCGACGCGCTCGAATGTCCGCTCCTGCAGAACCCGGAGCAGAGCGATCTGCGTCTCCGGGGGAAGCTCGCCCACTTCGTCGAGGAAGATGGTTCCCCCGTCGGCGAGCTCGAACCGGCCGAGGTGGCGCTGCACGGCGCCCGTGAAGGCGCCTCTTTCGTGGCCGAACAGCTCCGAGGTGATCAGCGACGGCGGAATAGCGCCGCAGTTGACGGACACGAACGGCCGTGAGGACCGCGGGGATCGCTTGTGAATGGCGCGTGCGATCAGCTCTTTCCCGGTGCCGGTCTCGCCGGTGATCAGCACCGTCGAATCCGTGCTCGCCACCTTTCCCACGAGCGCCAGGAGCGCGGCGCAGCGGAGCCGAAGAGCCGACGATCTCCTCGAACATCGAGGTCTGGGTGACTTCGTCGCGCAGCGCGATGTTCTCCTTGTGGAGCTGTTCCTTCAGGCTGTGCAGCTCTTCCTCCGCGCGCTTGCGGTCATCGATGTCCGTCGAGCGTCCCGTACCACCGGATGATCGCGCCCGCCTCGTCGCGCAGCGGAACGGCGCGCGTCAGGAGCCATCGATACTTCCCGTTCGCGTCGCAGCCGCGCATTTCCGCATCGAGCGGGCGTCCCTCGGCGATCGCCTTCCGCCACTGCGTCAGAGAGGCGCTCGCGGTCGTCCGGATGGATCATGCTCGTCCACTCCCAGCCGAGGACCTGGTCCCGGGTGTGACCCATCCGCTCGAACCAGCTCTCGGTGATGAAGTCGAGAGCGCCGTCGGGTCGGGCCGTCCAGACGAAGGCCGGGATCGTCTCGAGGATCGTCCGGAGCTCCCGCTCGGTGTTCCGCATCGTCTCGTGCGGCGCGCTTGGATTCCTCGATGTCGACGCTCGAGCCAAACCACCGGACGATGTCGCCCGGGCCGTCGCGCAGCGGCTGCGATGCGATGCAGCATCCACCGGTACTCGCCGTTCGCGCGAGCGGACGCGAGCCTGGGATATCGACCGGGTCGCCGCTGGCGATCGACGTCCGCCAGCGGCGCAGGTGCTCCTCCAGATCGTCGGGGTGGATGAAGTTCGTCCAGCCCCATCCCTCGAGTGCATCGAGCGAAACGCCGACCTCATCGAGCCAGCGCCGGTTGAAGTAGTCGATGTAGCCGTCCGGACGCCCGCTGCAAATCAATGCCGGGGTCGTGTCGAGCACCACGCGGGGGTCGATGTCCTGTTGCTTCATTGCGTCAGGCAATTTCTCAGTCCGCCGATTGTCGCTTCATCACGGCCGGCGTCGCCAGATGCGACATCATGCTTCCGATCGGTTCCAACGTAAAGGGATGCTCGGTGCCGTG